>NZ_JAKZFD010000009.1 GCF_022549225.1 Pelomonas sp. CA6 | reverse complement strand
TGGGATCGTGGCCCGGGTGCCCGGTGGCGCCGCCAACGTGCAGGACATCTACCCGCTGGCACCGCTGCAGGAAGGCATGCTGTTCCACCACTTGATGGCGGAGCAGGGCGACGTCTATCTGCAGGATCTGCTGTTCAGCTTTGACCAGCGTGACAAGCTGGAGCGCTTCGTGCAGGCGCTGGGCCAGGTCGTGCAGCGTCACGATGTGCTGCGCACCGGGCTGTACTGGGACGGCCTGGACGCACCGGTCCAGGTGGTGTGGCGCGACGCGCCGCTGGTCTTGCAGGAGCAGACGCCCGACCCCGACAGCGCGCTGGACGCGGCGACCCAGCTGCGCCAGCGCTGGGATCCGCGCCAGGTTCGCATCGATCTGACGCAGGCGCCGCTGATGCGCGCCCAGCTGATGCCGGACGCGGCGAACCAGCGCTGGCTGCTGTTGCTGCTGGTCCACCATCTGGCCGCCGACCACCAGGCGATGGACATGATGCAGCAGGAAATCGCGCTGCTGCTCGCCGGCCGCATGGCCGAGCTGCCACCGGCCCAGCCCTTCCGTAACTATGTGGCGCAGGCGCGGCTGGGCCTGTCGGACGAACAGCACGAGGCCTATTTCCGCGAGCGGCTGGGCACGGTGGACGAACCGACACTGCCCTATGGCCTGTCGGATGTGCAGGGCAATGGCAGCCGGATCGAAGAAGCCCATCTGACGCTGCCTGACACGTTGAGTGCCACGCTGCGGGCGCAGGCGCGCCGGCTGGGCGTCAGCGTCGCCAGCCTGTGCCACCTGGCCTACGCGCAGCTGCTGGGGCGCGTCAGCGGCCGCGACGACGTGGTCTTCGGCACCGTGTTGTTCGGGCGCATGCAGTCGGGTGCCGGCGCGGACCGCGCGCTGGGGCTGTACATCAACACGCTGCCGCTGCGCGTCCGGCTGGACGGCAGCGTGCGCGACGCGGCGCGGCGCGTGCAGCAGGAACTCGCGGGGCTGCTGCGCCATGAGCATGCGCCGCTGGCGCTGGCGCAGCGCTGCAGCGGGCTGGAGGCGGGGGTGCCGGTCTTCGCCGCGCTGCTGAACTATCGCCACAACCCCAGGGAGGCGGAGCTCGAATCGGATCCGGCGCTGATGGATTTCGCCACCGGCGTGACCAGCGAGGCCGGGGCCGAGCGCAGCAACTATCCCTACACGCTGAGCATCGACGACGATGGCGAGGCGCTGAGCGTGACGGCCCAGGTGCACGACAGCCTCAGCGCCAGTTTGAGCTGCGCCTACATGGCGCGCACGCTGGAGGCGCTGTGCGACGCGCTGCAACGCGACGAGGCCGTGGCGCTGGCCTCGCTGGATCTGCTCGACGAGGACGAGCGTCAGGCGTTGCTGGTCGGCCGGCAGCCGGCGCCGCGCTACGAGCAGTCGCTGTGCGTGCACGAGCTGTTCGAGCGGCAGGCCGAGCGCACGCCGGAGGCCACGGCGATGGTCGATGGCGAGCGCCGCATCGGCTATGCGGCGCTCAACGCCAGCGCCAACCGGCTGGCGCGCCGGCTGCAGCGCGCGGGCGTGCGCCCCGGCGATCCGGTGGCGCTGCTGATGAAGCGCTCCATCGAGCTGGTGGCCGCCCAGCTGGCGGTGCTCAAATGCGGAGCCTTCTACGTGCCGCTGGACGAACAGGCGCCGGCGCGGCGCTGGGCCGAGCTGGTCGAGGACAGTGGCGCCGCCTTGCTGCTGGTGCTGCCGGGCGACGAGGAGCGCGAGCTGCCGCCGGTGCACGGCCTGGTCGTGGACCTGGACGAAGGCCTGTCCGGGGATGCGGAGAACCTCGCCGATGTGGACAGCCAGCTGGAGGATCTGGCCTACCTGATGTACACCTCCGGCTCCACCGGGCGGCCCAAGGGCGTGCGCGTGCCGCATCGCGCGATCGGCCGCATCGCGATCGACAACGGCTATGCCGAGTTCCTGTCCTCGGACCGGGTGGCCTTTCTGTCCAACCCGGCCTTCGACGCCAGCACCATGGAGGTCTGGGCGGCGCTGCTCAATGGCGGCACGCTGGTGACGCTGGCCACCGACACGGTGCTGGATGCGCCGCGCATGGCCGAGGCGCTAACCCAGCAGGGCATCACGGCGATCTTCCTGACCACCGCGGTGTTCAACCAGCTGGCCGCGGCGATCCCGCAGTCGCTGGCCCGGTTGCGCCACCTGATGACGGGCGGGGAGCGCTGCGATCCGCAGGCCTTCGCGCGCGTGCTGGCCGAGCGCGGGCCGGTGCGCCTGGTCCATTGCTACGGGCCGACGGAGACGACCACCTTCGCGCTCGCCGCCCACATCACCGAGGTGGAGCCCGAGGCGCAGACGCTGCCGCTGGGCCGTCCCATCTGCAACACCCGGGTCTACCTGCTGGACGCGCAGCGGCGCCTGGTGCCCACCGGCGCCATTGGCGAGATCCACATCGGCGGCGAGGGCCTGGCGCTGGGCTATCTGAACCGGCCCGAGCTGACCGAGGCCTGCTTCGTCGACGACCCCTTCGTGCCCGGCGCCAAGCTCTACCGCAGCGGCGACCTGGCGCTGCAGCGGCCCGACGGCCAGTTCGTCTTCGTCGGACGCCGCGACTTCCAGATCAAGATGCGCGGATTCCGCATCGAGCTGGGCGAGATCGAGGCGGCCCTGCTACAGCAGCCCGGGGTGCGCGAGGCGCTGGTGCTGGTGCAGCAGGCCGGCACGCCGCAGCAGCGGCTGGTGGCCTATGCGGCCGGCGAACGGACCGCGCTGGACGCCGAGGCGCTGCGCGCGGGGCTGGCGGCGGCGCTGCCCAGCTACATGGTGCCGGCGGCCATCGTGCCGCTGGAGCGCATGCCGCTGAACCGCAACGGCAAGATCGACCGCGCCGCGCTGCCGGCGCCCTCCGACGAGGGCGGCACCGCGGGCGTCGGCGATGCGGTCCGCGGCGATCTGGAGCAGACCATCGCCGAGGTCTGGCGCGAGGTGCTGGGGTTCGAGCGCATCCTGCGCGGCGACGACTTCTTCCAGCTCGGCGGCCATTCGCTGCTGCTGCCCTTGCTGGTCAACCGCTTCGAGGCGCGCGGCATCACGCTCAGCGTCGCGGAGCTGTTCGGGCATCCGGTGCTTCATGACCTGGCGGCCTATCTGCGCCAGCGCCCGGCGCCCCTGGGCGACGCGGTCACCGTGATCCGGGCCCAGGGCAGCAAGCCGCCGCTGTTCCTGGTGCACGAATACCTGGGGCTGGAGGCCTACTTCCATCGCCTGGGCCCGCGCATCGACACCGAGGTGCCGGTCTTCGGCCTGCCGGGCTGCAAGCCCGGCGCCGACAGCGCGCGCAGCATGGCGGGCCTGGCGCGCCGGCTGGTCAAGCTGATCCGCGCGGTGCAGCCGGAAGGCCCGTACCGCGTGGCGGGCTGGTCCTTCGGCGGCGTGCTGGCCTACGAGGTCGCGGCGCAGCTGAAGGACCTGGGCGCCGAGGTGGGCTTCGTCGGCCTGCTGGACAGCTTCGCGCCCGCGGCGCTGCGCGAGCTGCGCGCCACCGTGCGCCTGCGTCACGAGCTGTCGCCGCAGCGCAATCTGCTGCTGCTCTGCCACGAGAGGCCGGAGCCGACGCTGAGCTGGCTGCAGAACCTGGTCAAGATGAAGCTCAAGGCCCGTGCCATCCGCAAGCTGGCCCAGCGCGCCGACCAGCTGGGCTTTGGCGAGCTGCTGGCGGAATGCCGCAAGGTCCGCGTGCTGCCGGACTACCTGGAGCAGTTCGACGAAGCCGAGGTGCGCGACTTCATCCTGCGCCTGCATGCCCACGAGGACGCGCTGGACGGCTATGTGCCGCGTGATGCGGAGCTGCCCATCCACCTGTTCGCGGCCCAGGATACGAGCACCGAGTTCGACGACCAGGTGCCGCCGGAGGTCCTGGCGCGTCACTCGGACCCGCGCACCGGCTGGCTGGCTCATGTGCCGGAGCCGCTGCTGCGGGTGGTCCCTGTGCCCGGGGACCACGCCAGCATGATGAGCGAGGACATCCCCGAACTGGGCCAGGCGATCTCTGCGGCGCTGGAGGCCTCGCTGCAGCAGACCCGATCCGGAGCCGGTGCCGCCGGCCCGGCCACCGAGGCTTCCACCACGCCTGCCACCACCGAAGGGGAATGGACATGAACATCGGACTGACGCAGATGCGCGACGGGCGAACCGCCCGGCCGCGCCAGGACGCGGTGCTGCACTGGATCGACGACGACAGCGACGCCGCCGGCTCCGCCCCGGAGGCTGGCGGGCCCGGCAGCGTGGAGGGGCGGATCGGGACGATGCCGCTGCGCCGCTTCGCGCCCGTCTGGGGTGCGGCGGGCCGGCCGCGCACGCTGGAAGGCGCGGCCGCGTGGATCGTGCAAGGCCTGCGCGCCGCGCAGGCCGAGGGCCCCTACTGGCTCGCCGCCGAGGCGCGGCACGCCGCGCTGATGCATGCCGTCGGGCTGCAGCTGCTGGGGCAGGACCAGGAGATCGCCTTCCTGGGCCTGCTCGGCACGGCGCCGCTGGCGCTGGTGTCGGGCGGCGGCGCGCCGCGTTCGCGCGCCTTGCCCGGCTGGCTGATCGATCCGGTCGGCGGCCAGGCCCAGCGGCTGGACCTGTATGCCGGCGGCGCGGTGCCGCGGGCTCCGGCGGTGGCGGGCCGCACACCCAGCCCCGAAGGTCTGCAGGCCCTGTGGGCCGAGGCGCTGGAGCAGGCGCGCACCGAGGGCCGGCCCCGCGCACCCGAGCTGGACTACCAGCCGCTGATCAAGCTGCAGGGCGGCCGCGCGGGCCGCGCGCCGCTGTTCTGCGTGCCCGGCGCTGGCGACAGCGTGATGGGGCTGCGCGACTGGGGCGCCGCGCTGGGCGCGGACTGGCCGGTCTATGGCCTGCAGCCGCGCGGCAGCGATGCACTGCTGCTGCCGCACACCACGGTGGAGGCCACGGCCGCGATGGCGCTGCGGGCGATGGAATCCATCGTTGGCGCCGGCGGGGTGCACCTGGCCGGGCACTCCTTCGGCGGCTGGGTGGCGTTCGAGATCGCGCTGCGCTGGCAGGCGCTGGGGCGCCCGGTGCTGTCGCTGACGCTGCTGGACAGCGAGGCCCCGGACGCCGCCGGCGTGCTGGACCGCGAGCGCAGCCATCTGGACATCTGCGACCAGCTGGCCGGCAGCCTGGAACTGGCCGCGGGCCGGCCGCTGGGCGTGTTCCGCCACCAGCTGGCGCCGCTGACGCCCGCGCAGCGACTGACGCTGCTGCACGCGGCGATGACCCGGCACGGCCTGCTGCCGGCGCGCACCCGGCCCGAGGTGATGGAAGGGCCGCTGCAGGCCTTTGGCGCGGCGCTGCGCGCCAGCTACCGGCCCGGCGGCGTGTGGGAGGGGCCGGTCTGCCTGATCCAGGCGGACGACCCGCGCCGTTCGGCGGCGCGCAATGAGCAAGACCAGCAGCGCGACCACGAGGCGTGGCGGCTGTGGGCGCCGCGGCTGCGGTGCTGGAAGGGGCCGGGCAATCACATGAGCATGCTCAAGCCGCCGCATGTGCAGGCCTGCGTGGACCGGTGGCTGGCCGCGGGGCCGCACCCGGACGCCGCGGCGATCGCGACGCCGCCTCGACATCAAACGAAAGACATGGGAGTGACCGAATGAAAGCACTGTCTCGCCTGAGGGCGCTGGGCCGTCCGTTCTGGCTGTTGTGGACGGGCCAGACCATCTCGATGGTGGGGACGCAGATGGTCCAGTTCGCGATGAGCGTGTGGATCTACGAGCGCACCAACTCGGCGCTCAGCTTCGCGGGGGCCATCGTGGCCAGCCTGCTGCCCGCGGTGCTGGTGTCGCCGGTTGCGGTCAGCGTGGTGGACCGGCTGAAGCGCCGCAACGTGATGATCGCGGCCGACTCCATCGCGGCGCTGATGACGCTGATGCTGCTGATTCTCCTGTGGCGCGAACGGCTGGAGGTCGTGCATCTGTATGTCTTCACCGCCATCGCCTCGGTGGTCTCAGCCTTCCAGGGGCCGGCCTTCGAGGCCTCGGTGGCCAGCATCGTCAACAAAGGGCTGCTGACGCGCGCGGCGGGCGCCTTCGGCGTCAGCGCCACCGCGCTGGGCGTGGTCGCGCCCTCGGTCGCCGGCGCGCTGATCGCGGTGATCGGACTGCCGGGCATCATCGCCATCGACCTGCTCACCTTCGTCTCCGGCACGATGTTCGTCTGGTACGCCTTCAGCCTCGCGAAGAGCAGCAGCGAGAAGCTCAAGACCGGCACGCTGACCGAGGCGCTGCGCGACTCGCGCAAGAACTTCGTGTCGGCGCTGGGCTTCTTCAAGCGCGACACCCTCATGCTGGCGCTGCTGCTCTATTCGATGATGCAGGCCGGGCTGATCGCGGTCTCCGTCAGCCTGGTGGTGCCGCTGATCCTGGAGAAGTACGACGCCCAGACGCTGGGCATGGTGCTGAGCTTCGAGGCCCTGGGCGCGCTGGCCGGCAGCATGGCCATGGTGTGGCTGGACATGCCGGAGCGCCGCATGCGCATCGTGCTGGTCTGCGATGCCATCGTGGCCGCCTGTGTGCTGATGGTGGGGCTGGTGGACGGCGTGCCAGGGTTGTGCGCGGTCGAGTTCCTGGCCGGCCTGTCGGCGGCGGTCGCGTCCAGCTGCGTCTTCGCGCTGTGGATGACGCGCGTCCCCGAATCTCAACGCGGCGGCATCCTGGTGCTGACCAGCACCAGCACCATGCTGGCCACCGCGTCCACCGTTGTCTTTGGCGGCCTGCTGGTCGAGCGGGTGCTCAAGCCGGCCTTCCGGACGGAGCACTGGATCGCCGAGGCGCTGGGGCGCATGGTCAGCCCGGGCGAAGGCCAGGCCGTCGCGGCGATGTTCGTGATGTGCGGGCTGCTGGGCCTGTCGGTCTCGATGGCCGGCATCGCGATGCGCCCGCTGCGCGACATGCGCTGACCCGACACACCGTTTCCATGTGGGAGAACTCTCGATGAATACAACTCAACTGACCTGGTCCTTGCTGTTGCAGCCCGAGCAGGCGTTCGCATCCTTGCGCGCCCAGCCGCGCTACGCCTTTCCCTTGCTGCTGATGCTGGGCCTGACGCTGGCCGCGATCGGGCTGTATTTCAGCCAGGTAGACCTGCCGTGGCTGCAATCGCAGCTGATGGCGCCCCCGGACGGCCGGCCGCAGGACGCCATGCCGGTGCTGTCGCTGAAGATGCTGGTCGTGACCTCGGTGCTCAGCACGCTGATCGCGGTGCTTGGCGGGCGGCTGCTCGAGAGCGGCTACTACTTCCTGGCCGGGCGGGTCACGCGCATGGAGTTCCCGTTCAGCCAATGGCTGGCGCTGGCCTGCTGGGCCAGCCTGCCCCTGTTGCTGCTGCCATTGCTGTCGGCAGGCCTGATGCTGCTGTCGCCGGACGGGCAGCTGCTGCAGGAGCAGCTCAATGCGCTGTCGCTGAACGAGCTGCTGTTCCAGCTGCCGCCGCAAAGCCCCTGGTTCGGGCTGTTGAGCTCGCTGAGCGTGCTCCATCCCTGGAGCTGGTGGCTGAGCGCGGTGGGCGTGAAGACCTGGAGCGGCCGCGGCTGGGGGTTCAGCCTGGCGTTTGCGCTGGCGCCCTGGGTGGTGGTGTATGGCCTGTGGGCCTTGGTGGTGGGGCTCTGAGATGCGTCGTCAATGGATCTTGGGCGGCGCGCTGGCGCTGCTGGTGCTGCTGCCGCTGGGACTGAAGGCGCTGCGCAGCTCGGAACAGAAGCCGGTGGACGTGAGCGTGGTCGGCCAGCGCTCGATCACGCCGTCGATCCTCGCGTCCGGCGTGCTGGCCTTCGGCAGCCAGGTCACGCTGGTGTCGGAGGTGCTGGCCCGCGTCGACGAGGTGCTGGTGGAGGAGGGGCATCTGGTGCGCCGTGGTCAACTGCTGCTGCGGCTGGAGAACGTGGCGCTGAAGGCGGAGATCGACCAGCTCAGCGCGGCGCGCCGCCAGGCCGAGCTGACAGTGGACCGCCAGCGCATCCGCCAGGAGGCGGCGGTGGCCAAGTTCAGGCGCTATGAGGAGCTGCGTCGCCACGGCATGGTGGATGCGCTGCGCTACGACGATCTGGCCTCGGAGGTGCAGCTGGGCGAGGTGGAGCTGCGCAACAGCCGCGAGGCGGTGCGCCAGTCCACCGCGTCGCTGGCGCAGGCGCAGCAGCGCCTGACCAAGACCGAGGTGCGCGCGCCCATCGACGGCATCGTGACCTCGGTGTCCATCAAGCAGGGCGAGACCGCGGTGCCCAGCGCGATGAGCATCGCCGGAGGCAGCCTCATGGTGGTGGCGGACACACGCCAGCTCTATGCCGAGATTCAGGTGGACGAGTCGGACATCGCGCGCGTGGTGGCCGAGCATGCGGCGAGCATCGTGCCGGTGGCCTTCCCCGACCGTTCGCTCAAGGGCAAGGTGGAGACCATCGCGCTGACGCCGCGTCAGCTGCCGGGCCAGAGCCGCACCTACCCGGTGCGGGTGAGGCTGGAGCCGGTGGCCGGGCTGAAGTTCCATCCCGGCATGAGCGTGCGCGCCGACATCGCGACGGCCGCCACCGCGCAGCGCCTGGCGGTGCCGCTGCAGGCGGTGCAGTACGAGGGAGCGGCCGGCGGCGCGAGCAAGGCCCATGTCTTCGTCGTGCAGAACGGCCGCGTGCTCAAGCGCGCGATCGAATCCGGGGTGTCGGACGACAGCCATTTGGAGGTGCTCAAGGGCTTGAGCGCGGAGGACGTGGTGGTCGTGGGGCCGGCCAAGACCCTGCGCTTTCTGCGCGAGGGCGAACGCGTGCAGGCCAGGCCCGCCGCGGTGAAGACGGCGGCGGCCGCGCAAGCCCTGCCCGGCGGGGGGACCCCATGATCGAGTTGCAGGACATCCACAAGGCCTACCAGCTGGACGGGCAGGAATGCCCGGTGCTGCACGGCATCTCGCTGCGCGTGGCCGCTGGCGAGTTCGTCGCGCTGACCGGTAGCTCCGGCTCCGGCAAGTCCACGCTGATGAACATCCTGGGCTGCCTGGACACGCCGACCCGCGGGCGCTATCTGCTCGACGGGCGCGACGTGTCCTCGCTCAGCGAAGCGGCGCTGGCGCGCGAGCGCAACCTGCGCATCGGCTTTGTGTTCCAGAGCTTCTACCTGCTGCCGCGCATGCCGGCCTGGGTGACGGTGGCGCAGCCGCTGATCTACCGCGGCTGCTCGCCGGCGAAGCGGCGCGAGGCCGCGCTGGAGGCGCTGCGCCGCGTCGGGCTGGAGCACCGCGCGGAGCACAAGCCCAACGAACTGTCGGGCGGCCAGCGCCAGCGCGTCGCGATCGCGCGCGCGCTGGTCGGCGCGCCCCGGCTGCTGCTGGCCGACGAGCCGACCGGCAACCTGGACAGTCGCACCGCGCAGGAGGTCATGGCGCTGTTCCACGAGTTGCATGGAGGCGGGCTGACGGTGCTGCTGGTGACCCATGAGCCCAGCATCGCGGCGCAGTGCCGCCGCATCGTGCGCCTGCACGACGGGCGGATCGCCGAAGACTCCGCCGCGACCGGGGGCGGCGCGAAGCCCGCCGAAGAGCGGCGCGACGAGCGGGCCGAGGCGGGGGTGCTGTCATGAGCCCTTCCTCATCTTCCTCGCTGGCGGCTCCGGCCACCGCCGCCCCGCTGGGCGATCCCGACCGCGCGAGCGCGATGAACCGCTGGAGCGCGCGCGTCTACCTGGTGCAGGAATGCCTGCGTTCGGCGCAGGCCAGCATCCGGGCGCATGCGATGCGCAGCTTCCTGACCATGCTGGGCATCATCATCGGCGTGGCCTCGGTGATCGCGGTGATTTCCCTGGTGCAGGGGCTGTCCCAGTCCATCAGCCGGCAGTTCCAGGGCCTGGGCGGCAATGTGTTCACCCTGCGCGCGGACACGCCGCTGGAGGACGCGCTGCGCGGCAAGGTCAACCGCCTGAAGCTCAGCGACCTGGAACAGCTGCGCCACCGCATCGACGGCATCCAGGACATCACGCCGACGGTGGTCGCGGGTGGCCGGGTCGGTGCGGACATCCGCAACGGCTCCCATGTCGCCTATGCCACGATGTACGGCACGACCTCCCGCTACCAGGACGTGCAGGCGCTGTTCCCGCTGCATGGCCGCTTCCTGACCGACAGCGACGATGCGACGCGGCGGCGCGTGGTGGTGCTGGGCGACAAGCTGAGGCGCGACCTGAAGCTGCCGCCCAACCCCGCCGGCAAGCACATCCAGATCGCCGGCGAGTGGTTCAAGGTGCTGGGCGTGATGGAGCCGCGCGGCGAAATGTTCGGCATCAGCCAGGATGCCTATCTGCTGATGCCCTTCCAGACGGCCCTGGCGGTCAACGGCGTGCTGCAGGAGCCCGACCTGTCGATCAGCTTCACCATTGCCGACCCGGACCAGGCGCAGGCCATCCAGGCCCGCGTGGTGGAACTGATGCGCGTCACGCACGAGCTGAAGCCGGGCCAGCCCAACGACTTCGTGCTGGAGTCGGCCGACTCGCTGCGCAAGTCCTTCAGCGAGATCAGCACCACCATCACCATCGTGGTCGGCGCGGTGGTGGGCATCTCGCTGATCGTCGGCGGCGTGGGCATCATGAACATCATGCTGGTGTCGGTGACCGAGCGCACGCGCGAGATCGGCATCGCCAAGGCCCTGGGGGCGCCGCGCGCCTACATCCTGCTGCAGTTCCTGATCGAGGCGATGCTGCTGGCGCTGATGGGCGGCCTGATCGGGCTGCTGATCGGCATGGGGCTGGGTCATGCGGTGGCGGCGCTGATTCCCAACTTCCCGTCGCCCTCCGTGCCCTGGTGGGCCGCGCTGGGCGCCTGCGGCTTCTCGGTGCTGATCGGCGTGGTGTTCGGCATCCTGCCGGCCAGCAACGCGGCCAACCTGACGCCGATCGAGGCCTTGCGCCACGAGTGATTCGGCGCCGCCGCCGGCCCGCCGTCGGGGGCGGGGCGGGCGCGGCACGGCGGCCCGGGTCAGACCTCCGCGGCCGCGCCTCTCTCGCGGGCGAACCAGTCCTCGAGAAGGGCCAGCATCTGCGGCGCGAGCGGCAGCGCGTCGATGTTGCGGAAGTCCAGCACCACGGCGGGGCCTTCCCAGGTCGACAGGTGGTGGATCATGTCGGGCACCACGTGGAATTCCGTCGGCACCCGGGCCAGCCGGGCCAGCTGTTCGGCGCTGGCGGGCGTGCATTGCATGTCCTTCTCGCCTGCGATCAGCAGCATGGGGCAGGGAACGGACCGGTAGAGGGCGTCGATGTCCAGCTCGATCAACTCGCGCAGCCAGCGCGCGCTGACCCGCATCAGGCCCAGCCGCATGGTGCCGCCGTCCAGCGTGCGCGCCCGCGCCAGGGTCTTGCGCTGGTGTTCCTCGTAGGGGCCGATGAAGCGTCCCACCAGACGCAGCACGAAGCCCAGCAGACCCGGCGCGCCGGGCAACTCTCTCTCGATGCCCCGGGCCTGGTGCATCAGCATGGCTTCGGCGCTCTCGGCAAAAGGGCAGAGCAGCACCAGCGCACGCGGCCGCTGCGCGACGCGGGAGGACAGCTGCGCGGCGATGGCCGTGCCCTCGCTGTGACCCAGCATGTACATGTGCTCGCCGTCGCACTCGGGCCGCTGGGCGAGCGCCTCCCAGCAGGCTTGCGCGTCGTCGACCAGGTCGTGGTAGCCGGTGGCGAGGAATTCGCCGCCGCTGGCACCGGTGCCACGCTTGTCGTAGCGGTAGCTGGCCACACCGTACCCGGCCAGCGCATGGGCCAGCTTGGCGTAGAGGCTGGCGCCCTGTCCGCGCACGTTGCCGTCGCGGTCCACCGGACCGCTGCCTTCGAGGAAGAGCACCATGGGGAAGCGGCCCTCGGGCCGCGGCAGGCACAGGGTGCCCGTGAGCGTGAAGCCGGGGCGCTCCACGTTCCAATCTTTCTCGGTGACGCTCATGGACAAGGCTGCAGGGTGCGGATGGCAGCGCAGTCTAGCGACGGCGGCTGAAGGCGATCCGAAGAGAGACCCGTGCCCTGAAAGGGGCAAGGAGCGCGGGGTCAGCGGCGCGGGCGATGCCAGAGCCAGAGCAGCGGCAGGCCGGCGGCCAGGCCCGCATGCAGCCAGCCCGTGCCCTCGTGCCAGGACTCGGGCAGCAGGTAGAGCAACGCATAGGCGGACAGCACCGCCACGGCCGCGAAGCCGCCGAGCCACAGCCCGCTGCGGCGCTGGCGGCGCCGCGCCGCATGCGCGCTGAGCCGCCAGCCGGCGGGCACATGGCTGCCGATGACCATGCCCAGGCTCAGCAGACCCAGCAGGCTGGCCAGGCCATGGGTGCGCAGCAGCCAGGCCTCGGACGCGGAAGGCAGTGCGTCGGCCTCGCGGCCGTAGTGCAGCAGCAGCCAGGCGGTGCCGGTGGCCAGGAGGACGCCAAAGCTGCCGTACAGCCAGCGTTTCTGCCATCCGGGCAGTTTGAGCAGGGAAGGTCGCATCGGGAAGCGTGACGGGTCAGGGAGCTCGCCGCCGCCAGGTCCAGACCTGGGCGTGCAGGCGTTGCAGCAGCGCCGATTCTCGCTCGCCGTCCGCGGGGTCGAGCACGCCCAGGCCAGCCAGCTTGCACAAGGCGTCGGCCCACAGCGCCGAAGGCGCGGCCACGGCGACCTGCACCGCGGCGCCGTCGGCCAGCCCCTGCAGGCGGCTGCGGCTGCCCGGGGCGTAGTGGCTGCTGGCAAAGGCGCCGTCGGCCAGATGCCCGAACTCGCGCAGGCCGCCGGCCTGCTCGTCGCGCAGCAGCAGCGGCACGGGGTCGGGGCCGAAGACGCGCAGGTCGCCTCCGGCGTTCACGCTGCCCGCCGTCGCGCCGGCCCGGCGCAGCAGCGCGGCCAGCCGGTCCACGACATAGCCCTTGGCGATGCCGCCCAGGTCGAGCTGCACGCCGTCGGCCCGCTTGCACAGGCGGCCGCCCTGCAGCCGCCAGTCCCAGCAGCCGCTGCCCATGCTCAGGTCGAAGCGCCCCTGGCTGTGGGTCCGCAGCCAGTCCGCCGCCGCCAGCACCCGCTGCGTCGGGGGCGACAGTGCCATGGCGCGGCCCGCGGGCAGCGCGTTGAAGCGGGCGATGTCGCTGTCCGGGACGAAGCGGCTCAGCCGGCGCTCCAGGCCGTCGAGTTGGGCGAAGGCGTCGACCAGGGCCTGTTCGCCCCGCGCGCGCTCGGGGTGGTGGATCGCCAGCTCGACCAGCGTGCCCAGCCCCGGCCGGGCCCGTCGCAGCAGCACGGGCTCAGTGCAGCGCACCGCTGCGCCGCGCCTGATCGACCACCGCCACGACGCGTTTGACGCCCTCGGTCACATGGCCGCAGGACAGCGTGGCGCCGGAGATGTTGGCGATGTCCTCCCCCAGCTTCAGCGGCGCGCCGACGGTCTTGCCGACGAACTGCTTGCGCCAGGCCGGCATGCGCACCTCGTGGCCATGGCTCTCGCGGTAGGCGAGGATCTCCACGCCGCGCACCAGGCCGTCCATGCCCACGCCGACGGCATAGCTGATCAGCTCGAACTTGCCCAGCACGTCGTCGACGACCACTACGCCCAGCAGCTCGCTGCCCCTGTAGGCCAGGCGCAGGCGCCAGGGCCCGCTGCGCGGCTTCAGGCCCTGCGCGGCCAGGGCCTGGGCCTGCGCGGCGTCCAGGCGCCAGTCGCGCGCCTCGAAGCGGTCGGCCTCGGCGAACAGCAGCTTGGCGGCGGCCTCGGCGCTCATGTAGTCGACCGCCAGCGCGCCCGCGGGCGCCAGCGCCACCAGTGCGGGGACGACCAGGCTCAGGCGCATCAGAAGCTCCAGCCCAGGCCCAGGTTGACCCGGTTCATGTCCTTGTTCAGCTTGAAGCGCTGCAGGTCGGCCTTCAGTACCACGCCGGGCGCGAACTCGAAGTTGGCGCCGACGGTCCAGACCTGCTCCGCGTCCTGCGCCGTCGGCGTCAGGCCCGCGCCCAGGTCGGCGAAGGCGGCGGCGGTGTTGAAGCGCTCCCAGCGCGCGAAGGGCTTGAGCACATAGCTGCCGCGCTCCCAGAGCTTGTAGCCGGCCTGCAGGTAGGCACCGTCGAAGCGCGAGGGGATGAGGCTGTCCTTGCCCACCAGCGGCAGGTTCAGCCCCGCGGTGTTGGAGATGCTGCCGCGGCTGTAGACCGCCGACAGGTCCCAGGCGCCGGGCGTCCAGCGCGCATGCAGGTCCCACAGCGTGATGCGCGATTCGATGGCCGTCTGCTTGTGCGTGGCCTTGCCGGTGAAGAGCGAGGCGCCCAGCAGCAGGCCCGGAATGCCGCGGTAGTTGGCCGCCGTGAAGACGGACAGGTCGCGCGAGCGTGCGAGCGCCATTTCCTGGTGGATGGCGCCCAGCGGGGATTCGCGGCCTTCGCGGCTGCCGGCATCCCATTTGTTCAGGTCGAAGCCGGTGGACAGCCCGGCCTGCAGGGTCCAGCCGCTGTCCAGCTGGCCGACCAGCTGCAGGCCGCCTTCGCGCCAGGTGCTGGGGATGATGGCCGTCTCGACGAAGTTGCGCTCCACCCCGAGATAGGCGGTCGGCTCGTGGTTCTCGTTGATCAGGCCCATGGGCACCAGGAAGAGCCCGCCGCGCAACGCCATGTTGGGATGGAACTGATGTTCGACATAGGCCTGTTCGATCGCCACCTCGCCGGCGTCGCTGGACGAGGCCACGGCGTGCTCGATCTCGATTTCGGCGACGACCTTGGTCTTCTCGTCGAAGCGGTGCTGGTAGCCCAGCACCAGCCGGCGCAGGTCGGCCTGGGCGTCCTGGCTCTTCTTGGTGGGGCGGTTGTAGTTCAGTTCCGCATAGCCGCTGAGCACCGTGGCCGGCGCGGCGGCGGGGCGCGGCTCCTCGGCCGCGGCGGGTGCGGCGGCCGTGGCCACCGCGGGCGCAGTGGCCGCAGCGGGCCGGGCCGCTTCGGCGGCCCGTTGCTGCTGGACCTGGGCCAGCTCGGCGCGCAGCTTGTTCAGCTCGGCGGCCAGCTGGTCGACACGGCGCAGCAGTTCCTGCTCGGTCGCGGTCTCGGCCTGCGCGGGCGAAAAGGCCAGCAACAGGCCAAGGCCCAGCGTGCTGAGCAGGGGGAGGGTGGTTTTCTTCATGGTCGGGGAATCCAGAGTCGGAATGGCGGGGGTGTCAGCGGGCGTAGCCGTCGCTGAGGGTGCGCAGGAAGGCCACCACGTCGTCGATCTCGCGATCGTTGAGCGCCGGCGCCTGGCCGGGCACGCGGTTGTACGGACCTTCGGTGGTGTTGACGTTGGCGCGCAGCGCGGGTGGCAGGTCGTTGAACTTGTCGACGCTGCCGTCGCTCAGGCGCGGATACCACTTCTCGGGGTAGACGTCGCGCTCCACGTAGAAGGCCACCACGTCGCGCAGGCTGCTGAACCTGCCGTTGTGGAAGAAGGCCTTGCGCAGCGCCACGTTGCGCAGCGAGGGCACCTTGAAGGCGCCGCAGAGATCCTGGCGCGCCAGCAGATCGCCGCCGTCGCGCGCGCACAGGCCGAGGTCGTAGAACGCGGGATCGGCGTTCTGACTCAAGGCCGGGTTGCGCGGCACGCCCAGGGCGTCGTAGGTGAAGTCGGTGAACAGCGGGAAGCTGCCGTCCGCGCCTTTGGCGGAGGGGTGGCAGGCCGCGCAGTTGCCTTTGTCCACGGCGTTGAACAAGGCCAGCCCGCGCAACTCCTGATCGCTCAGCGCCGCGCGGCCGCGCAGGAACTCGTCGTACTTGCTGCTATAGGGGCGGAACTGGATGTCCTCCAGCTGGTAAGCCTGCAGCGCCAGCTGCACGCGCTGCAGTGCATCGGCCGGCTTCTTGAAGATGTCGGCGCCGAACTCCTTCTGGAACTCGGCGGCATAGCTGGCGCGGGCGACGCGGCCGATCAGCTCTTCCACGCTGGCGTTGGCCATCTCCTTGGGATTGAAGAATGGCTTGCCGGCCTGGTCCATCAGGCTGGTGGCGCGTCCGTCCCAGAAGAAGCCGCCGGTGGGCGTGCCCTCCTTGTCGTAGCCGAAGGGGGTGTTGGTGGCGAGGTAGCGCAGGCTGGGGGCGGTGCGTCCGCCCTCCAGTTCCAGCGCGGTCCCGCCGGGCTCGGTGGGCTTGCCGTTGAGCGCGCCCGCATGGCCGGTCTCGGGCACATGGCAGCTGATGCAGGCCTGGCGGCCCGATCCGGAGAGGCTGGGGTCCTTGAAGAGCTTCTCGCCGAGCTGGGCGCGTGAGCTGAGGGCCTGAGCCTGGGTCGGCGCTTCCCCGGCCGAGCTTCCGCCACCGCCGCAGGCCGCGAGCGTGGCGCTCAGCAGCAGGGCCAGCAGCGCGCCCGGCGGGCGGGCATGGGGACGATGTGGGGCGAGGTGTGGGTGAGGGCGGGGACGGACGACGGCGCGGACGACGCGCAGGGCCGCGCCGCCCCACGAACGGGCTGTGAGGACCATGGTTGTGCTTGTGATTTGATTGTGCGAATGGTAACGATTCGCAATATCTCCACCTTCATCCAGATCAAAAAATCGGGCAGATCCGGGACAGGCCTGTCGTGCGCGCGCCACCGTGCCCGCGGGCGGCCGGGGATTCCGGACTCTGAGAAAATCGCGCTTTCGTCCGTTCTCACCCCGCCGGGGTGGAAGCGGGCGGGGAGCCTGTGACGCGGCCGCGCGATGCGTGCCGGGGCAAGCTCGCCGCTCCCCATCGATTTGGACCCTGCACAGCGTTGTGAACCCTCAAGAAACTTCCAGCCCCTCGCCCTGGCGCCTGAGTGTGGCGCCCATGCTGGACTGGACCGACCGGCATTGCCGCTACTTCCACCGGCTGCTGACCCGCCGCACGCGGCTGTATACGGAGATGGTGACCACCGGCGCGCTGCTGCACGGCGATCAGCCCCGCCACCTGGACTTCAATCCCGAGGAGCATCCGGTTGCGCTGCAGCTGGGCGGTTCGGAGCCACAGGATCTGGCGGCCTGCGCGCGGCTGGCACAGCGCTGGGGCTATGACGAGGTGAACCTGAACTGCGGCTGCCCCAGCGAGCGGGTGCAGCGCGGCGCCTTCGGCGCCTGCCTGATGGCCGAGCCGCAGCTGGTGGCCGATGGCGTGAAGGCCATGCGCGATGCGGTGGACATCCCGGTGACGGTCAAGCACCGCATCGGCATCGACAAGATCGAGCGTTACGAGTTCGTGCGCGATTTCGTCGGCCAGGTGGCCGAGGCTGGCTGCGAGGTCTTCATCGTCCATGCCCGCAACGCCTGGCTGCAGGGGCTGAGCCCCAAGGAGAACCGCGACATCCCGCCGCTGCGCTACGCGCTGGTGCACCGGCTCAAGCGCGAGTTTCCGCATCTCACCATCGTGATCAACGGTGGACTGAAGAGCGACGACGAGATCGCCGAACAGCTGCAGCAGGTGGACGGCGTGATGGTGGGCCGGCAGGCCTATCACGAGCCCTGGCAGATGGCCGGCTGGGACGGGCGCTTCTTCGGCGAGCCCGGCCCGGCCGACGGGCGCGAGGCGGTCGAGGCGCGCTGGGTGCGCTACCTGGAGGCCCAGCAGGCCGCCGGTCGGCCTTGGCCGCAGGCCATGCGCCATGCGCTGGGGCTGTACAACGGCCTGCCCGGCGCGCGCCGCTGGCGCCAGGTGTGGAGCGACCACCATCTGAAGGCGCTGCCGCCGGCCGAGGTGCGGGCCCGGGCCAGCGCGGCGCGCCAGGAGGCCCAGGTCCTCGCGCAGGCGCGGCATGTCGCGTGACCGCCGCAGCGGCCTATCCGGGGGCGGGCGGGATGATGGGTGATCCGGCCTCGGCCGATCCGCGCGGTCCGCTGTACTGGCTCTGCGTCGAGACCCGGCTGGGGCTGTGCGGGCTGGCCTGGTCGGCGCAGGGGCTGGTGGGGTCGCAGCTGCCCGAGGCCACGCGCGGCGAGACTCGCGATCGCATGCGTCAGCGCTTTCCCAGCGCGCAGCGCTGCGCCGAGGGCGACGCGGTGCCGGCCTTCGTCGCCGACGCCATGGTCCAGCTGAAGGCCTTGATGGCCGGCGAGCCGGCGCCCGGCCTGGCCACGCTGCCGCTGGACGAGCGCGGGCTGTCGCCCTTCCAGACCGCGCTGTACCTGCTGGCGCGCCAGATCCCGCAGGGCCAGACGCGCAGCTATGGCGAACTGGCGGCCTTGCTGAAGAGTCCCCACGCCGCGCGCGCGGTGGGCCAGGCCATGGGGCTGAATCCCTTCGCGCCCATCGTGCCCTGCCATCGCGTGCTGCCGGGGCGTGGGTCGCGGGCCGGGCTGGGCGGCTTCTCGGCCCATGGCGGCGCGATCACCAAGGAAAAGCTGTTGCGCCTGGAGGCCCGCGCCACCGGGCAGTGGGCGGGCCAGCAGGGGGAGCTGGACCTGGACTGAGACCCCGGGCCGTTCCGGCGTCGGAGCTCAGGCCCAGGGCGGCAGTTCGTCGGCGGCCTGGGCCAGCGCGGCCTCGGTGCCCGGGCCGGTGGTGGTGGCCGCATCCGCGCCGCCGCCGCGTTCGCCGTCGCGCGTCTGCTGCGGATGGCTGCCCTGCAGCGCGGCCTCGGCGAAGTTCAGCTCGCCGCCCAGCCCCTCGATCAGGTCCGGGATCAGCCGGCTCAGCTCGCCGGTGGCCAGCGCCGCGTCGACATCGAAGGCCTCGTCCTTGGCCGGCTTGTCGCGGCCCTCGAAGACGATGTCCAGGAAGCTGATCTTCTTGATCTGCAGCGTGTCGGTCAGCGTGAACGAGACCCGCTCGCGCCAGGTCAGTGCCAGCCGCGTCGGCATCTTGCCGCTGGTCAGGTGGGCGCGCACCTCGTCGATGTCCAGGTTGTGGCGGGCGTAGCGCACCGCGGATTTCATTTCGTCCGCGCTCTTGAGCTCGCATTCGCGGTCGATCACCAGATGCTCGGGCGGCACGCTGTCCATCAGCCAGGCGGCCATGCAGGCGGCCGGGGATTCGGCCGACTGCAGCAGGTGCAGGTTCAGCCCGGGGTCGGCCTTGATCAGCAGGCTGATCAGCTCGTCGGCCTTGCTGATGGAGCCGGCATCGACCATCAGCAGGCCCTGGCGCGGCGAGATCCACACGCGCTGGTGCGACTGCTGGGTGAAGGCGCGCGGCAGCAGCTCCAGCGCCGCCTCCTCCTTCAGGTCCTTCATCTGCTTCTTGCCGGGCTTGCGGCCGGTTTCCTGCTCGATGCGCTGGGCCATCTCCTCGACGTGGCGGCGCAGCACCGCGCCGGGCAGCACGCGGCGCTCCTGGCGCAGGGTCAGCAGCCAGTGCGTGTCCACCTGCTCCAGCAGCGCGGCGCCGGGTTCGCCGCGCGGCGGCACCCAGCCCAGCGACAGCGCCTGGGTGGCGCCGCAGGACTGGAAGCGCTCGGCCTCCAGCGCATCTTCCAGGGCCTCGGGGGAAGGCTGCCAATCGGCAGCGATGCGATAGACGATCAGGTTCTTGAACATCGTGCTCTCAAGAAAACAAAGGGTCGCCCCGGCGTTCCTGCCCACCCGGAGGCGGATGCAAACGGCGGGGCCGGGGGGCGCGCTCTGGCCAAAAGAAAACGGGGCCGGCACGCCATGCGTGGGCCCCGGATCAACGGGAAGGATTGTCTCTCAAGCAGGGCACGGGCAATCCCGGCCTTGCCGGATCAGCGCGGAAATTCAGCCCTGCGCCGTGCCGGCGGCTTCCTGCGCGATCTGGCGCAGCGCCTGCTCGAAAGCCTCGGGCGGCTGCCCGCCCTGGATCAGGTAGCGCCCGTCGATCACGATGGCGGGCACCGAGCTGATGCCCTTGGCATGCCAGTCGGACTCGGCGTCCAGCACCTCGTCGGCGAACTGGCGCTGGTCGAACACCTGGGCCGCGGCCTGCACGTCCAGCCCGGCGCGCTGCACCGCGTCCAGGATCACGGCGCGGTCGCCGGGGTTGCGGCCTTCGGTGAAATAGCAGGTCAGCAGCGCCATCTTCAGGTCGCGCTGGGCCTGCGAGCCCTGCAGGCCGGCCCAGTGCAGCAGCCGGTGGGCGTCGAAGGTGTTGTAGATGCGGTCGCGCGCGCCCTTGGTGAACACGAAGCCCAGCGCCTCGCCGCGCTGGCGTATGGTTTCGCGGATCTGCTCGCGCTGGGCCGGCGTGGAGCCGTATTTGCGCGTCAGGTGCTCCTCGATCTCCTCGCCTTCGGGCGGCATTTGCGGGTTCAGTTCGAAGGGCTGGAAATGCAGCTCGACCTTCAGCTCGGGCAGGCGCGCCAGCGCCTGTTCCAGAGACTTCAGGCCGATCGCGCACCAGGGGCAGACCACGTCGGAGACGAAGTCGATTCGCAGGGGGGCGGGGGTCGTCATGCGGGGCACTGTAGCGCGTCGCTCAACCCAGTTGGCGGTCGCTGGGCTTTGCCAGGTAGAACCACTCGTGGCCGGGTTGCGCCTTGTCGTTGGGGAAGACGATGCGGCCATCGGCCGGCGCCAGCACCGGGCTGCCGTCCGCGCGCGTGCCGATGCGCTGGCCCTGGACCACGGGGTCGAAGCTGGCCCATTGGCGCTCGAAGCGGTCGTCGGCATGGTCGCGGTCGATCACCTCGTACAGCTGCAGCAGCTCCACCGGCCGCGCCGGGTCGGCCGGCTCCACGCAGCCGGGCGCCACCAGGCCCAGCAGCACCAGGGTGCGCAGGATGGCCCGGAAGGCGACCTCGGGGGCCGCCGGGTCGGCATGCTGGCCACATTCCAGCGTGATGCAGTAGCCGCCCTGGGCGCGCATGTACTCGGTCGTGCCCACGCCGTAGTGCGGGTCCTGCTGCAGCGCCTGGCGGCGCGAGCCGTCGCCGCTTTTCTCGGCGCGGCGCTTGAGTCCCAGCGCATAGGTGGAGAGCCAGCCCTCGACGATGCGCTGCGTGCCCACCGCCAGCGCCAGCTGGCCCTCGGCCTTCTCGTGGCGGAAGGGTTCCAGATCGCCGTCGTTGTCGCGCGGGCCCAGCATCGCGAACGCGGGGCCGGGGTTGTTGAAACTGTGCAAGTCCAGCAGCACGTCGCTGGCCGCCAGCCAGGGGCAGAGCTGGTTGGCGACGCGGTCCTCGAAGTCCTGCGGGATGGGGTTCACGCGCAGATTGCGGTTCAGGTTGCGCTCGCCCTCGCGGCGCTGCAGGCGGTGGGCCAGCGGGTTGACGATGGGAATCATCGTCAGCGTGCCCTTGAGCAGGGTCAGCTCGCCGCGGTCCAGCAGATCCATCACGCGCTGGATCGCGCCGACGCCGGCCACCTCGTTGCCATGCACGGCGCCCGTCACCAGCAGGCGCGGGCCGGGCTTCAGGCCGGCGAACTGGTGGATGCGCAGATGGGTGGGGTGGTCGGTCGTCGCGGACATGGTCGGTTCTTGCGGTTCGTGGGAGGCGAAACCGCGATGCTAGGGCATGGCGGCCGTCGCCGCCCCGCTCAGCCCATCACTTTTGCGTGGCCGCCCATCGCCTGGGGCGCGCCGCGCCGATCGGGCCAGGTGGCCAGCAGCACGCCGGCCAGCGCCAACGCATAGGCCAGGGCCTGCACCGGCGTGATGCGCTCGCCCAGAAACACCAGCCCCACCAGCGCGGTGGCCAGTGGCAGGAACACCATGAAGACCCCGGCCCGCGACGCGGCGACCTGCTGCAGCCCGCGCATCCACAGCCAGACCGTGACCATGCTGGCCGCCGCGGCGTAGAAGCCCAGCAAGCCCCAGAGGCCAGGGCGCACCGCGCCGAAGTCGAATTGCAGCGCCTGCCACAGGCCCAGTGGCGTGACCAGCACCAGCCCCCACAGGTTGATCAGCGCACTGATGCGTCGCGGGGTCAGGTCTTGCGTCAGCTTCTTGCCGATGACCACGTAGCTCGCCTCGCAGAACACCGCGGCCAGCAGCAGCGCCAGCCCCCAGGGGCTGCCGCCGGTGGCGCTGCCGTCGTGGCGCTGCAGCGCCACCAGCCCGATGCCGCCCACCGCCAGCGCGATGCCGGCCAGCACGCGCCCGGCGATGCGCTCGCGCAGCAGCAGCCAGCTCAGCAGCGCCACGGCCGCCGGGATACCCGCCATCACCACGCCGGCGACCACGGCGGAGCTCTGGCGCAGTCCGAAGAGCAGGCAGATGGAGAAGAGGAAGTTACCGATGAAGGATTCCAGGAACAGCAGCCCGCGCGTGCGCGGCGCCAGCGGCGTGGCGCCGCGCGGCGCGCGCAGCCAGCCGGCCATCAGCACCGCGGCGATGCCAAAGCGCAGCCAGGCCAGCAGAAAGACCGGGAACACCGCCACCAGCAGCTTGGACAGGCCGACGTAGCTGCCCACCAGGCTGGTGCTGGCGGCCAGGCAGCCATAGGCCAGCCAGGGGATGGTCGGGGTGGGGTGGGACGACGTCATGGGCGCGCATCATGCCTCAGCCCCGGCCGCCTCCCGCCCGGGAGGGCCGCCCCGGCCGGGCGGGTAGGGGAACTCAGGCCAGGCGGCGCAGTGCCGTGCGCAGGGACTCGACCATGCGCTGCAGCTCGTCGGCGCTGGCGATCAGCGGTGGCGACAGCGCGATGGTGTCGCCCGTGGTGCGGATCAGCACGCCCTGTTCCCAGCAGTCCAGGAAGACATCGAAGGCGCGCTTGGTCGGCTCGCCGGGTCTCGGGCTGAGCTCGACGCCGCCGACCAGGCCGATGTTGCGCACGTCGATCACATGCGGCTCGCCGCGCAGCGAATGCAGCATCTCGGCGAAGGCCGGCTGCAGTTCGCTGGCGCGCGTCAGCAGCCCCTCCTCGGCATAGGTGTCCAGCGTCGCCAGGCCGGCCGCGCAGGCCAGCGGATGGGCCGAGTAGGTGTAGCCGTGGAAGAACTCGATCAGATGCTCGGGGCCCTGCATGAAGGCCGCGTGCACGTGTTCACTGGCGATGACCGCGCCCATGGGCACGCAGCCATTGGTCAGGCCCTTGGCCACCGTCATCAGGTCGGGCGTGACGCCGAAGGTCTGGGCTGCGAAGGCCTGGCCGGTGCGGCCGAAGCCGGTGATGACCTCGTCGAAGATCAGCAGGATGCCGTGGCGGTCGCAGATCTCGCGCAGGCGCTGCAGATAGCCCTGCGGCGGCACCAGCACGCCAGTGGAGCCGGCCACCGGTTCGACGATCACTGCGGCGATGGTGGAGGCGTCGTGCAGCGTGACCAGGCGCTCCAGCTCGTCGGCGAACTCGGCGCCATGCGCCGGCTGCCCCTGGCTGAAAGCGTTGCGGGCCGGATCGTGGGTGTGGCGGATGTGGTCCACACCGGCCAGCAGCGCGCCGAACATCTTGCGGTTGGCCACCATGCCGCCCACCGAGATGCCGCCGAAGTTGACACCGTGGTAGCCGCGCTCGCGGCCGATCAACCGGGTGCGCTGGCCGTCGCCGCGCGCGCGGTGGTAGGCCAGCGCGATCTTCAGCGCCGTCTCCACCGACTCCGAGCCGGAATTCGTGAAGAAGACCTTGTTCATGCCCGCCGGGCTGATGTCGGCCAGGCGCGTGGCCAGCTCGAAGGCTTTGGGATGGCCCATCTGGAAGGGCGGCGCGAAGTCCAGCTCCGCGGCCTGCTGCTGGATGGCCTGCACGATGCGCGGCCGGTTGTGGCCGGCGTTGACGCACCACAGGCCGGCGATCCCGTCCAGCACCTGGCGGCCGCGGTCGTCGGTGAAGTACATGCCATCGGCACGGGTCAGCAGGCGCGGCGATTTCTTGAACTGGCGGTTGGCCGTGAACGGCATCCAGTAGGCGTCCAGCGCGGCGTCATGGGGGGTGGTCATGGGAGCTCCAGCGGCGATGAGTGCGCTGAAGTCTAGGCAAAGCGGCGCGCAATCGGGCGGCGTTGTGCCAGGGCGGAGGCGGTCGATTTGCAATCCAGGCGCGCCAACCCGAATCGATCTGACGCAGAATTGCGCCCATGACGAACGCCGTGCAACTGGATGCGATTGACCGCGCCATCCTGACCCATTTGCAGCAGGACGCCCGCATCGCCAACCAGGACCTGGCCCAGCGTGTGCACCTGTCGCCGTCGGCCTGCCTGCGCCGCGTCAAGCGGCTGGAGGAGTCGGGGGTGGTGGACCGCGTGGTGGCGCTGCTCAACCCCAAGGCCATCGGACGGCCCGGTACCAGCTACACCATCGTCAACGTGGAACGCATGACGCCCGCGGCGCTGGCGGCCTTCGAGCAGGCGGTGAAGGACGCGCCGGAGATCCTGGACTGCTTCTACGTGGCCGGCAGCAACGACTACCTGCTGCGCTTTGCCTACCGCGACGCCGAGGACCTGGAGCGCTTCCACAGCCAGGTCCTGATGCAGCTGCCGGGCGTGGCCCGGGCCAATTCCATGCTGGTGCTGCGCACCGTGAAGAAAACCAGCGCGTTTCCGCTGGAAGACTGAGGCCCGGTTCGGCCCCGGGGCGCTCAGGCACCCAGCACGGCCAG
This sequence comes from Pelomonas sp. CA6, assembly GCF_022549225.1. Lineage (GTDB taxonomy): Bacteria > Pseudomonadota > Gammaproteobacteria > Burkholderiales > Burkholderiaceae_C > Roseateles. The sequence goes on along the minus strand of NZ_JAKZFD010000009.1, from coordinate 243,186 downwards.
CAGCGCGGTCAGCCCGAAGCCGGCGATGATCAGCGCGAAGGCCACCGGCTCGACCCGGGTGGCACGCGGCGGCTGGGCCGCCACGCTGTTCAGCTGCAGGTAGCGCTGCGAGGTGGCGATGAAGTGGGGCAGTTGGCTCATGGGGTTTCCTTTCCTGACGTGTTGTTATCGCGGGCAGTCGGTGCTGCGTTGCGATGGACTGTGCCAGGACTAAGTGAAAACCCTATGACATAGGGCAAACCCTAGGTTTGCGCGTGCGACGTGGCGCGGGCGGGGCGCAGGGCCTGCCACATGGGCAGCAACTGCACCAGCAGCATGCTGCCCAGGATCAGGCCGCAGCCCAGCAGGCCCAGCGGCGCCAGGCGGTCGCCCATCAGGAAGTAGCCGAACAGTGCGCTGAACAGGGTTTCGGAGCTGAGGATGATGGCGGCGTCGGCCGCATGCGCATGGCGCTGCGCCACGACCTGGGCCGTGAAGGCCACGCCCACCGACATCACACCGGTGTACAGCAGCGGCCAGGCCGCGGCGCGCAGACCCGCCAGGCTCCAAGGTTCGAAGGCCAGGGCCCACAGCAGCGCGACCAGGCCGCAGACCAGGAACTGTCCGCCCGCCACCGCGAAGGGCGAGGCCAGGCGGTCGGCGACGCGGCCGACCAGCAGCACATGGACCGCCCACGGCAGCGCGGATGCAATTACCCAGGCATCGCCCAGCCCCACCTGAAGCTCGTGCGCCCCCGACAGCAGGAAGGCGCCCACCAGGCAGGCGAGCGCGCCGGGCCAGACCGACCAGTGCGGCACATGGCGCAGCAGCAGCCAGCCCAGCACCGGCACCAGCGGCACGTACAGCGCGGTCAGGAAGCCGGCGTTGGTCACGGTCGTGTACTTGATGCCGACCTGCTGCAGCGCGGCGCCCAGCAGCAGCAGCAGGCCCAGCCCGGCGATCTTTCCACCGTCGGCGCGGCGCAGCGGGCGCGCGTCCGGACGGCGTCGTTCGAGCACGATCAAGGGCAGCACGACCAGCGCGCCGATGAGGAAGCGCACGCCGGTGAACATCATGGGGCCGACGTCGGCCATGCCGTGGCTCTGCGCCACGAAGGCGGAGCCCCAGATCATCGCGATCACGGTCAGCAGCAGGTTGGCTTGGATGCGGGTCATCGGAACTCGGCGGACAGGTAGGCGATTTCCTCGGGGCTGAAGCCGGCCGCTTCGCGGGCCTCGAGGTTGAAGGGGGCGCGCAGGCGTGGCGCTTCATAGCGCCGCACCAGCTCCGGGTAAAGCGCCAGCGGGTCCAGCCCGCGCTCGCGGCACAGGTGGCGGTACCAGCGATTGCCGATGCGCACGTGGCCGACCTCGTCGCGCAAGATCACGTCCAGGATTTCGACGGCGCGTGCGTCGCCGGCGCGCGCCAGCTTGGCCTGCAGCGGCGGCGTGGCGTCCAGGCCGCGCGCCTCCAGCGTGCGCGGCACCAGCGCCATGCGCGCCAGCACGTCGCCTTCGGTGCGGCGCGCCATGGCCCACAGGCCGTCGTGCGCGTCGTAATCGCCATAGTGCTTGCCCAGCAGGGCCAGGTGTTCGGTGAGCAGGCCGAAGTGCAGCGCTTCCTCGGCGGCCACTTGCAGCCAGTCGCGGTAGAAGTCCTCCGGCATGCCGGGGAAGCGCCAGACGGCGTCCAGCGCCAGGTTGATCGCGTTGAACTCAATGTGCGCGATGGCATGCAGCAGCGCGGCGCGGCCCTCGGTCGTGAAGGGCGAGCGCGACGGCACCTGCACCGCCGTCACCAGGCGCGGCAGGGCAGGCCGGCCCGGCAGGCCATCCGGTTCATCGAGGCGGATCGTGGGGTCGAGGCGCAGGCCCTGCATCAGCGCTGCCTGCAGCTCGCGCGCCTGCGCGGCCTTCTCGGCGGGGGCTGTGACTCGCAGAATGGCCAGCGCGCGTTGGCGGGCTTCCATCGGGCCGCATTGTGCCTTGCGCCGGCCGACGTTCTCCGACCCACGGTCGCGCCCATGAAGAAGGCCCGCGCGGAGGCGGGCCTTGCTGGAGGCGGTGGACGCCGCGTGGGTTCAGCGGCCGCTGCGGCGGCGCCGTGCCAGGCCGGCGCCCAGCAGGGCCAGGCCCGCCAGGCCCAGCGTCGCCGGCTCGGGCACCTGGTTGGGCGGCGTGCGCTCATTGGAGATCAGGAACAGCTGCTCGTAGCCGTTGTCGATCATCACGCTGTCGCAGGTGCCGCCCCAGGCCGTGGCGCTGATGCAGCCCAGCCGCAGGTCCATGTGCAGCGTGTAGTTGGACAGCACGTTGTCCGACTGGGCGAACAGGGTGTCCAGCCACTGGTTCAGCAGTGGCAAATCGGCGGCGTAGGCCACATGGTCGGCGCCCAGGTTGTGGTTGACGCCGTTCACGTTGCCACCCGACAGCACGTAATCGGTGCTCGCGAAGCCGGTGCTGGGCGTCGTGACATTGCCGGGGTTGTAGATCGTCGCATCGCCCAGCGGCGTGCCGCCGGCGCCATAGGCGGCGCCCTGGTTGCTCAGGTAGAGGTAGCGGTTGTTGTAGACGCCGCCGTTGGGGTCGGTCAGCCAGACCTTGCCCCAGATGGCCAGGCTCTGGTCCGCACCCGTGTCGTTGTTGTTGAACATGAACAGCGCGGTGCCGCCGTTCAGATAGGACTTCAGCGACAGCAGGTTGGCATCCCAGCTGTTGGCATCGTTGTTGGCAATGCCGGACTTGTTGCCCGGATTGCCGAGGTTCACCGAGCCATTGATGCTGGAGTACAGGACATTGGGGCCGGGCGCGCCATAGGCGTTGTCGAAGCCCGCGGCGTTGGTGTTGACGTCCTGGCCACCCGCACCGGTGTAGATCACCACGGAATCCTTGATCTGTCCGGGCGTCGACGCATAGTCGATGCCCGCCAGCGGCAGCGAGTAGGAGTTGGTGTTGCCGTAGGTGAAGTAGCCGGTGTTGGCCAGATCGATCACCGGGGCGGCCTGGGCGGAAAGAGCGCTCACGGCCAGGGCCAGAGCGGACAGCATGCGGGTCTTCACGACATTCTCCTTGCGAGCCTTCCTGGCGGACAACCAAGCTTGGGGGCTCGTGCTTGATGTCAAGCAATACCCGTGCCTAATTCGAGTTTCTTGATCGTTTGGCGCACATCTTTAGAGGGGAGGCCGTGGACCAGCGAGGAGGAGCGATGCCGCCTTGGGGCCCGGTCCACCGTATTTTTGTCAAGTTTCCCGACAGCGGGTTGGCCCTTGCCTTGTCGGCGGTGGGACATTCGCCGCCGACCCCACGGCGCGGGGCGGCGGCATCGCGGAGAATGCGGCCCTTTCAATCCGCGCAGTCGAAAGGACGGACGGGATGGCGATCTACAAACTGGGCGAGCATGTGCCCGAGCTGGCGGACGGCGTCTGGGTGGCCGAGAGCGCCCAGGTCGTGGGCCGGGTCACGCTGGAGGAGGATGTCAGCATCTGGTTCAACGCCGTGCTGCGCGGCGACAGCGACCACCTCCACATCGGCGCCGGAAGCAACATCCAGGACGGCAGTGTGCTGCATGCCGACACCGGCTTCCCGCTGAGGCTGGGCCGCCACGTGACCGTGGGCCACCAGGTGATGTTGCACGGCTGTACCGTGGGCGACAACGCGCTGATCGGCATCGGCGCGGTCGTGCTCAATGGTGCGCGCATCGGGGCAAACTGCCTGGTCGGTGCCGGTTCGCTGGTGACCGAGGGCAAGGAGTTTCCGGACGGCAGCCTGATCATGGGCAGCCCGGCCAAGGTGGTGCGCCCGCTGACGCCCGAACAGATCGCCGGCCTGGCCGCCAGTGCCGCCCACTATGTGAGCAATGGCCGGCGCTATGCCGCCGACCTGGAACGTATCGACGGCGACAACGAATGAGTGATTTGAGTACGAGGAAGAATGTCCATGAGTGAACTGCACAAGTTCCTGTTCCAGGGCTTGCCGGTGCGCGGCATGCTGGTGCGGCTGGAAGAAGGCTGGCGCGAGCTGCTGAGCCGCCGCCAGGAGGCGCTGCCCCCGGCCCTGCAGTCGCTGTTGGGCGAGATGACCGCGGCCGCGGTGCTGATGCAGTCCAACATCAAGTTCAATGGCGCGCTGGTCTTCCAGGTGCTGGGCGACGGTCCGCTGAAGCTGGCCGTGGCCGAGGTGCAGCACGATCTGAGCTTCCGCGCCACGCTGAAGGCGCGCGGCGAGCTGCCCGCCGAGGGCGACCTGCAGGCGCTGATGAACGCGCACGGCCAGGGCCGTTGCGCGATCACGCTGGACCCCAAGGACCGGCTGCCCGGCCAGCAGCCCTACCAGGGCGTGGTGCCGCTGCAGGACGCGCAGGGCCAGGGCCTGCCGACGCTGGCCGAGGTGCTGCAGCACTACATGCGCCAGTCCGAGCAGCTGGAGACCACGCTGGTGCTGGCGGCCAACGAACAGCTGGCCGCGGGGCTGCTGATCCAGCGCCTGCCGCTGGAGGGCGAGGCCAATCTGGAAGGGCAGTCCAGCGCACGGCGCGAGGAACTGGAGGACGCCTACCACCGCATCAGCATGCTGGCGTCCACGCTCAAGCCCGAGGAGCTGCTCAGCCTGGACGCGGAAACCGTGCTGCGCCGCCTGTTCTGGCAGGAGTCGCTGCAGCGCTTCGAGCCGCTGCGTCCGCGCTTTGCCTGCACCTGCTCGCGCGAGCGCGTGGGCAACATGCTGCTGGGGCTGGGCCGCGCCGAGGTGGACGAAGTGGTGGCCGAACTCGGCGGCGTGGAGATCGGCTGCGAGTTCTGCGGCACCCTGTATCACTTCGACGCGGTGGACGTCGGCGAGCTGTTCACCGCGCCGGCGCAGCAGACGCCGGGCAGCGGCAGCCTGCAGTAGGGCGGGCGCTCAGCGGCGCCGCACGCGGTCCAGGCTGCTGGGCTGCAGCGGCCCGGGCTGGGCCTTCACGAAGGCTTCCAGCGCGTCCACGTCGCGCGGGCCGATCACCGCGGCCTGGCCCTGGGTCAGGGTGGCGTAGCCGTCGCCTCCGGCCTGCAGGAAGGCGTTGATCGCGACCCGGTAGCGGCGCTCGGCGCGCAGCGGCTCGCCGTTCAGCGTGACACTGTCGGGCAGTACGCGCTGGCCCACCGGGCGCGCCGGGTCCCAGGTGTAGGCGAAGCCGCGCGACACCTGCAGCGGACGGAACTTGGGCTGCCCCCGCCATTGCTCCTCGAGCACCTGCAGCAGCTGCGCGCCGCTGAGTTCCACCGTGACCAGCGCATTGCCAAAGGGCAGCGCGGCGAACAGGTCGCCATAGCTCACCGAGCCATCGCCCTGCAGCACGAGGCCGGTGCGCACGCCGCCGATGTTGGTCAGGGCCAGCTCGGCAGCGCCCTGGTCGGCGGGCGCGGTGGCGGCCAGCATGGCGTCGGCCACCAGCTGGCCCATGGCCGTGCCGCCTCCGGGGCTGCGCGTCTCGTCGCGGTCGAAGCTGGCCGCGATGCGGCCCACATGGCGGTGGATCAGCGGCCCGGCGACCTGCTGGTACCCGGCGATCAGTGCGGTCTGCTGCGCATCCTTGGCGAAGCGGTCGTGCTGCACGATCACATTGCCGGCGCTGACGCTGCGCACGTCGCCGCTGCGGCGGTCCAGCTCGACGTCGATCTCGCTGACCAGGGTGCCGAACTTGTCGCCGCTGGTCACCAGCCGGCCGGCGATGCGGCAGACATAGGCGCGGTGGGTGTGACCGGAGATCACCAGGTCCACCGCCGGGTCCAGGCGCTCGACGATGTCGACGATGGGGCCGGAGATGCCGGGGCATTCATTGTGGCCGCCGGTGGGGTAGCCACCCTCGTGGATCAGCACCGCGATCGCCTGCACGCCCTGGCGCTGCAGCTCGGGAACGAGGCGGTTGACGGTCTGGACCTCGTCCTCGAAGCGCAGGCCGCGCACGCCGCTGGGGCTGACCAGGCCCGGCGTGCCCTTGAGCGTCAGCCCGATGAAGGCCATGGGCACGCCGTCGAAGCGCTTGATCGCATAGGCGGGGAAAACGGTCTGGCCGTTGCGTTCGTCCACCGTGCTGGCCGCCAGGTAGCGGTAGCGGGCTCCCTCGAAGGGCTTGGGGCCCTTGCAGCCATCGCCAGGATGGCAGCCGCCGTTCTGCTTGCGCTGCAGCTCGGCCAGGCCTTCGTCGAACTCGTGGTTGCCCACCGCGCTCAGCTCCAGGCCCATCAGCCCCAGGGCCTCGATGGTCGGCTCGTCATGGAAGAGCGCCGACAGCAGCGGGCTGGCGCCGACCAGGTCGCCCGCGGCGACGAACACATGGTGGGGATTCTTGGCACGCAGCGATTGCACCGCGCTGGCCAGGTATTCCGCGCCCCCGGCCTGCACCTGCAGCGTCTCGCCCGGCCGCGCGGGGTCGGCGATGCGGATGCCGCCGGCGGGCGGCAGCAGATTGCCGTGGAAGTCGTTGATGGCCAGCACCTTGACGCGCACCGGCGCTTCGTTCGTTGGCGAACTGGGTGCCTGGCCGGGCGTTGCGCAGCCGGCGAGCAGGGCGGTGGCCAGCGCGAGCGCTGGCAGGGCACGAGGCAGCCGCGGCAGCGCGCGGCGGAAACCGGGATGGATCATGGGGTCGCCGGCCCCGCATGCGGGGCCTCGGGGGTGGTCAACGGAAACCCTGGACGGGGGCAGCCCATGAATATAAACGCCCTAGCGCAACGCGCTCAGCGGGCGGGGCACCAGACCGCGGGCCTCGAGCCGGCGCAGCAGGCCGGGGTCGGACAGCACGCCGTACTCGCGCAGCCGTGCCGCGGCGATCGCATCGCCGGGGGCGGGTCGCGAGGCCGGGTGGCACATCAGCAGCGTGGCGGGGCCGACACGGTCCAGCCAGCGCTGCAGCCGGGCCTCGTAGTCGGCGGCGCTGCCGTCGAAGGGGTAGACGCCGAGCATGTCGGCGTTCTGGCGCAATCCCTGGCGCGCGCAGGCGCGCTGCAGCGCCCGGCTGCCCAGCGCGGCGATGACGCGGTGCTTGCGGTCGTCGCTGTCGTTCCAGCGCCCGCCCAGCGCCGGGCGGGTGTTGCGTATCCAGGGGCCCGGCGCCGATCCGCCGCGGCGCGCCAGCGCCTGCAGCAGCAGTTCGCGCACCCCGGGCAGTTGGTGGACATGCTGATGCCCGTCGACGAAGGCGGGCGGCAGTCCGGCCGCGGCCTCGAAGGCGTCCAGCTGCTGTTCGATGCTGGCGGCCAGCGCCGCGCGGTCGAGCCGGCCCAGATAGGCGCGCGCGATCAGCCGCCCCAGCGGGTGGCGCACCGTGTCGGCGGCGAACTCGGTCAGGTCCAGGTGCAGGCCCAGGTCGCAGCGGCCCCGCGCCAAATCGGCCAGCGCGCGCGCATCGCGGGCCCAGCACGGGCCCAGGCTCATGCAGGACACGGCCGTCAGCAGGCCGCGCTCGACCAGGCGCAGGATGGCGTCGTCGACCCCGTCGCTCATGCCGAAGTCGTCGGCACACAGGGTCAAGCTCGGGGTCAGGGTCGAGGTCGGGGGGGAGATGGCCGGGTTCATGGACGCATGGATTCTCGGTCCCCGGCTTGTACCAGCAACAGCGCCCAGCGGCCGTGGCGGCCCAGGTCGCGCACGACGCGCAGGCCGTGGGCGGGCAGCGCCTGCACCTCGTCCGCCGGCAGGGCCACCCGCGTCGGCGCCGCCGCGACGGCCGCGAGGGCGTCCAGCGAGGCCATCTCGCGCGCTTGGCCGCCGCTGTAGAACGACGCGGAGAAGGGCCGTTCGCCGACAAAGACCAGCGGCGCCGCGGCCGTTGCATCCATGGGGTCGGCGCGCCGGGCCTGCTGGTCGGCGCGGATCAACTGCCGTGCGCTGTGCGCATCGGTCCAGCGCGCGGTCGGCAGCAGGCAGGCCGCGGCCAGCACCAGCGCCATCAGTCCTAGCCCCCCGGCCAGCAACGCGTCGGCGCGCGCGGGCGGCTGGCGCTGCAGCCAGGTGGCGCCCCACAGCGCCAGCCCGGGCAGCGCCGGCAGCACATAGGGCGCGATGATGTTGCGCGCCGGCGTGAAGAACAGCAGTGGCGCCAGCGACCAGAGCACGACGAAGGCCGTCCAACCCCGCGCCGCGGGCGGGCCGGACCGCGATCCGGTGCCACGCCGGCGTGCCCAGGGCAGCAGCAGCGGCCAGGGCAGGCAGGCCAGCCCTGCGAACAACCAGATCGTGCCCACCGCCATCTGGTGCGCGCGGCCGTAGCGGTCGCCACCCCAGCCCGGCGTGACGAAACGATGCCAGTGTTCGCCGACGATGAAGTACTGCAGAAAGCCCGGCGTGCGCGCCTCCGCGGCCAGGTACCAGGGCGCGGCCAGCAGCAGCATCAGCGCCAGCCCGCGCAGCCAGGGCAGGCGCGCGACGGCGTCCCGCAGCCGGCCGCTCAGCGCCGCCCAGGGCAAGACCTGGATCAGCACCAGCACCGGCGCCAGCGGCCCCTTGGCCAGAAGGCCCAAGCCCAGCGCCACGAAGAAGCCCCAGCGGCCATACGTCGCGGCGCGGCCCGGGGCATGCAACGCGCACCAGAAGGCATGCAGGGCCGCCGTGATGCACAGCAGCAGCACCTCGTCCGTCATCACCGCGCCCGAGGCGACGACGAACATCAGCGAGCCGCCCAGCAGCGCCAGCGCGCGCCGCGCCGCCGTCGCACCGAGCACGCGGCGGGCGAGATCGCCGGTCAGCGCGGCCACCGCCAGCGAGCACAGTAGATGCGGCAGCCGGGCGCTGAATTCGCTGACCCCGAAGAGCTTGAAGCTCCAGGCGGTGAGCCAGAAGGACAGCGGCGGCTTGGCCCAGAAGGGCACGCCCGGCTCGTGCCAGGGCGTGATCCAGTCACACATCTCGGCCATCTTGCGCGCGATCTCGGCGTAGCGGGCCTCGGTGGTGTCCATTAGCGGCAGCGTGCCGGCCAGCACCAGGCGCAACACCAGCAACAACAGCAACAGCGGCAGCAGGGTGCGCGCCGCGCGCGACCGGGTGCCAGGTCTTGTCTGCGGCAGGGGGACCACGGGCGGCGGGGGCGGGCTCATCGGCCGGGCACCTGCACGGCGTGGGCCGGCTCGTAGGTGTCGATGATGAACAGCGGGCGCGCCTTGCTCTCGACGCTGAGCCGGCCGAGGTATTCCCCCAGCAGCCCGATGGCCATCAGCTGCAGGCCGCCCAGCATCAGCATCGCGACGATCAGCGTCGGAAAGCCCTGCACCGGGTCGCCGAACACCAGCGTGCGGGCGATGAAGTAGGCGCCGGCGGCGAAGGCCAGCACGGCGCTGATCATGCCCAGCTTGGAGGCCAGGCGCAGCGGCGCCACCGAGAACGCGGTGATGCCCTCGATCGCGAAGCGCCAGAGCTGGCGGAAATGCCATTTGGTCTCGCCGGCCACGCGCTCGGCGCAGTCGTATTCCAGCGTCACCTGGCGGAAGCCGATCCAGGCGAACAGCCCCTTCATGAAGCGGTTGCGCTCGGGCATCTGGTTCAGCGTGTCCACCGCGCGGCGGCTGAGCAGGCGGAAATCCCCGACGTCGGCCGGGATGGGCACGTCGCTGAGCCGGTTGATCAGGCGGTAGAAGCCGCCGGCGGCACGGCGCTTGAGCCAGGTCTCGTCGGCGCGGCTGCGGCGGCGCATGTTGACCACGTCCGCCCCGGCCTCGTAGGCGTGCAGCATCTCGGCGATGCTTTCGGGCGGGTGCTGCAGGTCGGCGTCCATCACGATGACCACCTGGCCCCGCGCGTGGGCCAGGCCCGCGGTCAGCGCGACCTCCTTGCCGAAGTTGCGGCTGAAATGCAGCCGGCTGACCCAGCGGCAGCCGCGCTGCAGCGCGGCGATCAGCGCGGCCGAGCCGTCGCGGCTGCCATCGTCCACATAGACGATCTCGAAGCGCTCGCCGAAGGGGGCGGGCAGGGCCCGCAGCGCGGCCAGCAGGCGCTGGTGCATCAGCGGCAGCGCCTGCTCCTCGTTGAACACCGGCACGACGACGCTGAGGGCGCAGGCGCCGCAGGGCTGCGTGGCGCCGGACGGTGCCGTGGCGCTGGCCGCGGGGACGACGGGTTCGATCATTGGAAACTCCAATGGCGGTTCAGCAGATAGCCCAGCACCAGCCCGCTGCCGGTGGCGAGGATCTGCCCGATCAGGTAGTGCAGCCCCAGCTGCTGCGCGCCGGCGACCAGGGCCGCGCTGAGCCCGGTGGTGAGCAGCGCGACGCTGGCGAAGCGCGGCAGCGCGCGGCGATGCGCCGCGCGCGCCGCGAAGGTGTAGCGGCGGTTGGCCAGATAGGCCACGGCAGCGCCCAATGCGGCCCCGGTGGCGGCGCCCCAGGCGGCTTCGCCGTGCGCCAGCTGCACCCAGCCCATCAGCCAGGCGTAGTGCACCGCGGTGGCCGCGCCGCCCACCGCGACATAGCGCCACCAACGGTTCGATCCGGGCACGGCCGGCCTGCTGCCCAGGGTCGTCATGGCGCGTGAGGCGGCACGATGGCCCAGTGCAGGCGCACCTGCGGCGCCGAGCGGTGCTGGGTCCAGGGCAGCGTGAGCAGGCCGCGGGCGCTGGCGCGCGCCATCAGCGCGTCCAGCATCGGGTCGGCGGCCGGCTCCAGCGGCTGCCGCGGATCTTCCAGTTTGAGCACCAGCACGCCATCCTCGTGCAGCGCGTCGGCGCCCACCCAGGGCGAGTAGGCCGGATTGCCGTCGATCAGCACCTGCACCTGCGGCCCGGTGGCCAGCGCGACCGCGCCGCTCAGCCAGGTTTCGCCGGCGATGAGCGTCAGCGGACGGCTGCTGTGCTGCTGCCAGATCGCCTGCAGCTGCTCGGCCACCTGCGGCGCCGGGAAGCTGGCGCGGTGCGCATGGCGGGCCCGCTGGGCCAGCCAGCCGCCGCCCACGCCCTGGCCCAGCGCCGCCACCAGCTGCAGCGCGACCGCCGCGGCGACGAAGACGCGCCAGGTGCGCGCTGTCCAGCGTTCGGCCGCGAGCGCGGGCCGGTGCATGACCAGCCACAGGCTCAGCGGCAGGAAGAAGGTGGTCGGCCACGACGAGGACAGCGGCCAGCGCATCAGCGCGGACAACCCGAACAGCAGCGCCAGCGGCGCCCACAGAGCCCAGCTCAGAAAGAGCGAGGCGAAGTCGGCGCCGTCGCGCGCGGGCGGGGTGGCCATCTCCGGCCGTGCCTCGCGGCGGCGCCACCAGGCCACCAATCCCCACAGGGCCAGCAGCGGCAGCACGCGGACCAGTTGCACCAGCATCACCTGCACCAGCTTGAGCTCCGGCGAGCGCCCGTTGCCGAACTTGTGCATCGAATGGCGCGCATAGCCCAGGCTCTGCTCCGGGTGCTGCCAGACCCACCACAGGTGCGGTGCCAGCAGCACGGCCGCCACCAGCGCGGCCAGCAGCAGGGCCTGGCGGACCTGGGCACGCCGCCAGGCCTGGCTGTAGACCAGCACGCCCAGGCCCGCGAGGAGCTGGAACACGGCGCTGTACTTGGTCAGCACCGCCAGGCCCACCGCCAGCCCCAGCCCCAGGCTTTCCCACAGCCGGGGCGCCTGGGCCTGCGGCCGCAGCACGCGGTACAGCAGCCACCAGTAGGCCGCCAGCGGGGCCAGCTGCACGCTGTTGTGGTTGTAGATGACGGCGCGCAGCGAGTGGTAGGCCACCGCCGTGCCCAACAGCACGGCCACCGCTGCGCGCTGCGGCGAGACGATGTCCAACGCCCAGCGCCAGACGAAGTACAGCGCCAGCGCCGCGCAGCCGATGCCGGCCGCATAGGTGACCCAGGCCTGGCGGCCCAGCAGCCGCGTCAGCACGCCGAGCAGCCAGGTGGGCAGCGGCGGGTGCTTGTAGTAGCCCCACTCGAAGCTGCCCGACCAGACCAGCTCTTCCACGTTGTCCCACGGCGGCGTGGTGTGCAGCAGACCCATGGCCAGGGTCCACAGCAGCACCAGGCCCAGCAGCGCGAGGCCGACCTGGCGCGCGAGTCTGGCCGACGGCGGCAGATGGGGTGGCGTCGGCAGCGTCAGCGCGGTCCCGTCAGTCATGGCCGTCCTTGGTGGGCGGCAGCTCCGCGGGCGCCGGCCCGGGCGGGGAGCACCAGGCGGCGTACAGCGCCGGCAGCACCAGCAGCGTCAGCACCGTGGCGCTGACCAGGCCGCCGATGATGACGATCGCCAGCGGGCGCTGCGTCTCGGCGCCGATCTCGTGCGACAGCGCCATCGGCAGCATGCCCAGCGCGGCCAGCAGCGCCGTCATCAGCACGGTGCGCAGGCGCTGCATCGAGCCTTCGCGTACAGCTTCCAGTACCTGCATGCCGCGCTGGCGCAGCTGCTCGAACACGCTGAGCATCACGACGCCGTTGAGCACCGCCTGGCCGGACAGCGCGATGAAGCCGATCGCGGCCGACACCGACAGCGGGATGCCGCAGACCCACAGCGCGACGATGCCGCCGATCAGCGCCAGCGGCACGTTGATCAGGATCAGCGCCGCGAGCTTGAAGGAGTTGAAGGCGTTGAACAGCAGCACGAAGATCAGCAGCAGCGAGATCGGCACGACGATGGTCAGCCGACGCATTGCGCGTTCCTGGTTTTCGAACTCGCCCGACCAGGTCAGCTCATAGCCGGCCGGGATGCTCACATGGGCGGCGACCGCGGCCTTCATGTCGGCCACGATGGAGCCCATGTCGCGGTCGCGAATGAAGACGCCGATGGCCATGGTGCGGCGACCGTTCTCGCGCGCGATGTCCATCGCGCCGCTGGTTTCGCGCATGCGGCTGACCGCGCCCAGCGCCACCGTGCCGCCACCGGGCAGCGAGACGGGCGTGGCGCTCAGCGCGTCCAGCGCGCGGCGCGCCTCGGGCAGGCGCACGGCGACGGCGAACTTGCGCTCGCCTTCCCACAGCGAGGTCGCGACCTTGCCGCCCAAGGCCGCCTCGATCACATCCTGCACATCGCTGACGTTGAGGCCCAGGCGCGCCGCGCGGTCGCGGTCGATCTCGATCTGCAGTTGCGGCAGGTCGCCCAGGCGGTCGATCTCGGCGCGGTAGACGCCGCTCACCTGCTTGACCTGGCGTTCCAGCGCCTCGGCCAGCCGGCGCAGCTCGACCAGGTCCTCGCCGGAGATCTTGAGCACGATCTGCCCGTCGACCTGGGAGATGGACTCCAGCACGTTGTCGCGGATGGGCTGCGAGAAGTTGGGCTCCATGCCGGGCACCGCCTCGACCGCGCGCTCCATCTGCTGGATCAGCGCCTCCTTGGTTTGGCCCGCGCGCCATTGCTCGGCCGGCTTCAGGTCCACGTAGATCTCGGCCATGCTGATGGTCTTGGGGTCGGTGCCGTCCTCGGGCTGGCCGGTCTTGGACACCACGGTGTTGACCTCGGGCACGGTGTGCAGCGCCTGGCGCACGGTGCGCAGCACGCGCGAGGCCTCGTCGGTGGAGGTGGACGAGGGCAGGCGCAGGTTGACCCACAGGCTGCCTTCGTCCAGCTCGGGCAGGAACTCCGAGCCCAGCCGCGTGAGCACGCCCAGCGCGAGCGCGAAGCACAGCCCGGCGATGACGAAGAGCCGGCGCCGGTGGGTCAGCGCCCATTCCAGCACGGGGGCATAGACGCGCTTGGCCAGCGAGACGACGCGGTTGTCGCCATGCGGCAGCCGGTGGCGCAGCATCCAGTAGGCCAGCAGCGGCACCAGGGTCAGCGAAAACACCAGCGAGCCGACCAGCGCCATGCTCACCGACAGCGCCATGGGCTGGAAGATGCGGCCCTCGTGGCGCTGCAGCGCGAAGATGGGCACATGCGCCGCGATGATGATGAGCATGGAGAACAGCGTCGGCCGCCCCACCTCGTCGGTGGCCTCGGTGATCAGCTGCAGGCGCTTGCGGCCGTCCAGGTTCTCGCCGCGTTCGGCCAGCCGGTGCATGATGTTCTCCACCACGATCACCGCGCCGTCGACGATGATGCCGAAGTCCATCGCGCCCAGCGACAGCAGGTTGGCCGGCACGCCCAGGATCTTCAGTCCGAGGAAGGTCGACAGCAGGGCCAGCGGAATCACCGCCACCACCGCCAGGCTGGCGCGCAGGTTGCTCAGGAAGAGGTAGAGCACCAGCGACACGAGCAGCGCGCCTTCGACCAGGTTGCGGAACACGGTGGACAGGGTCTTGCCCATCAGCCAGGTGCGGTCGTAGAAGGGCACGATGCGCACGCCCGGCGGCAGGCCGCGGGCGTTGAGCTGCGCGATGCGCTCCTTCACGCCGGCCAGCACCTGCGCCGCGTTCTCGCCCTTGCGCATCACCACGATGCCGGTGACCACATCGTCGTCGTCGTCCTGGCCGACCACGCCCAGCCGCGGTACCGCGCCGACCACCACCTGCGCGACGTCGCGGATCAGGATGGGCGTGCCGTTGCGCGCGGTGACCACGATCTGGCCGATGTCGTCCGCCGAGCGCAGCAGTCCCAGCCCGCGGATGGCGTACTGCTGCGCGCCCTGCGCGACATAGGAACCGCCGGCGTTGGCGTTGCCGCGGCCCAGCGCGTCGAGCAGGTTCTGGAAGCTCAGGCCGAAGGCGCGCAGCTTGTCCAGGTCGGGCTGCACCTCGTACTGTTTGATGTAGCCGCCCATCGCGACAACATCGGCCACGCCGGGCACCTGGCGCAACGCGCGCTCGACGGTCCAGTCCTCGATGGCGCGCAGCTCGGTCGTGTTCTTGCCGTCGCCGCGCAGCCGGTAGCGCAGGATCTCGCCGACCGGCGTGGCGTTGGGTGCCACGTCGGCTTCCACGCCGGGCGGCAGGTCCACGCCACGCAGCCGCTCGTTGACCTCCTGGCGCACCTGCGCCACGGTGGCCGCGTCGTCATAGGTGACCACGGTGTAGGAGAGGCCGAACTGTGTGTGCGAGAACACGCGGATGGAATGCGGCAGCCCCGACAGCGCGACCTCGATGGGCAGCGTGACCTGCTTCTCGACTTCCTCGGCGGCATGGCCGGGATAGAGCGCGATCACCGTGACCTGGGTGTCGGTGACGTCGGGGAAGGCCTCGACCGACAGGTTCTGGAACGCGATCAGGCCGGCGCCGGCGAACAGCGCCACCGCCAGCACGATGAGCACGGGCTGGCGCAGCGCGAATGCGATCAGGCGCTTCATGGGCGGCGCGCTCCGCTGGCCGCGCCGGACGCCGCGCCGGCTGGCGCCGCGTCATCCTCGGCGATGCGGAACTGGCGCGCCAGCAGCAGGCTGTTCTCGACGACGACCTGCTCGCCGACCTCCAGCCCGCGCGTGACGACGATCTCCTGCGAACCCATGTGGCCCAGCTCCACGTCGCGCGGCTCGAACACGCCCGGCGCGCTCTGCACGAAGACGCGGTGGCGGTCCTTGTTCAGCAGCACGGCCGCGGCCGGCACCACGACGCCGCTGCCCAGCTGGCGCTTGAGGTGGGCCGTGCCCAGCATTTCGGCCTTGAGCAGGCCCTCGCGGTTGTCGACCTCGGCGCGCACCTTGATCGTTCGCGTCGCCGGGTCGATCGCGTCGGCGCTGGCGGTCACGCGGGCGCTGAAGCGCCGTTCGGGCCAGGCCGGCACCGAGAGTTCGAACTCGGTGCCCGGGCGCAGCGTGGCCAGGTCCGCTTCGCGCGCATCGATCAGCACCCACAGGCGGCTGGGGTCGCTGATGACGAACAGCGCCGGCGTGCCGGGGCCGGACTGGTCGAGGCGCAGTTCGGCGCCCGGGTTCAGGTTGCGCTCGACGATGCGGCCGGCAATGCCGGCGCGCAGGCCCAGCTGCTGGTCCACGCCCTGGCCGCCGCCGTACAGGCGCAGCCGGCTTTGCGCGCGGGCGGCCTCGGCGTCGGCGCGGGCGGCATCGCCCTCGGCCTGCTCCAGGTCACGGCGCGCCGTGATGCCGGCCTCGGCCAGCTCGCGCTGGCGGCGCAGTTGCTGCTGGGCCTGGCGCTGGTCGGCCAGCGCGCGTGCCGCGTCGGCCTGGGCCTGGCCCAGGTCGGGCGAGCTGATGCGAGCCAGCAGGCTGCCGGGGCGCACGGTCTGGCCGATGTCGGCGACCAACTGCTCCACGCGCCCGGCCAGAGGCGGCACGATGCGCTGGGTGCGCGACTCGTCCCACACCAGCTTGGCCGGCAGGGTTTGGTCCACGGCCTGGCCGGCGCGCGCGGGCGCGGTCTTGAGCAGCTGCAGCTGCGGATGGCGCTCGGGGTAGCGCAACTGCTGGCCCTGCAGCACGGGTTCGGCCGCCGAGGGCTCGGCCGCCTGCGCGCTGGATTCGTTGCGGCCGCAGCCGGCAAGCAGCAGCGGCAGACTGAGGCACAGGCCCAGCAGGGCGAGGCGGTGGCGGCGCGGCGGCCGCGCCGGGCGGTGGACGAGGAGATCGGACATCATGGCTGCGCGGCGGCCTCGGGGGCGGCGCCGTTGGTTTCGGTGAGCAATCGCCATTGCACGAGGGCGCTGGCATGGTTGCGGCGCGCGTCCAGCGCGTCCAGCACAGCGGCGCGCAAGGTGCGGCGGGCTTCGATCAGATCGGTCAGACTGCTGGCACCCTTGCGGTAGGCCAGCTCGGCCTGGGCCATCAGTGCGCGTGCGCGCGGCAGCAATTCGTCCTGCTGCGCATGCAGCAGCGCGGCCTGGGTCTGCAGGGTCGTCCAGGCCTGCTGCAGGTCCAGCTCGGCGTCGGCGCGGGCCTTGGCGTTCAGCTCGCGGGCCTGATTCAGCTGAGCCTGCGCGCGGCCGATCTCGCCCTGCTGCTGGTAGCCCAGCTGCAGCGGCATCTGCAGGCGCAGCTCCAGCTGGCGCGTGGAGGTGCCGGGGAAGTGATCCAGCGAGACGCCCCAGGTCACATCGCTCTTGCGGCCGGCCCGGGCCAGGTCCAACGCCGCCTGCGCCGCGTCCTCGCGGGCCTGCGCGGCGCGCACCTCGGGGCGGGCGTCGATCCAGGGCTGCAGCGTTGGCTGCAGCTCGGCCGGCGCGTGGGCCCGAGGCCAGTCCTCCTCGGCGGCGAGCGCGTCGCCGGGGCGGCCCAGCAGGCGCGCCAGCTGCAGCGCGGCCTGACGGCGGTCCGCCTCGGCGGCGCGCAGGTCGTTGCGGGCCTTGGCGGCTTCGACTTCGCTGCGTGACAGATCCTGCGGCGCGGCGTCGCCGGCCTGCACGCGCTTGCCCATCAGTTCGGCCAGCGCCGCGGCGCTGTCGCTGAGCCCCTGGACTTCAACGACCCGGGCCTGCGCGGCGAGCAGGTCGAAGTAGGCCGACGCGGCCTGCATCTGCTGCTGCTGGCGGACCGCCCGCCAGTCCTGCTGCGCCGCCTGCACCGCCGAGCGCGCGCTGGCGGTGCGCAGCGCGCGCTTGTCGCCGCGCTCCCAGGTCCAGTCCAGCCCGACGGATTTGTCGACGCGCTTGTCGCGCAGCCAGTTGCCGCCGCCCACACCGTTCTGCAGGTCGATCTGGCTGGCCTTGGCGCTCAGCTGCGGCAGTGGGGCATGGTCGGCGGCCAGCACATCGGCCTGCGCCGCATCCACGCCGCTGCGCGCCACACGGGCGTCGGCGTTCTGCGCGGCGGCCTCCAGCACCTGGGTCAGCGTGAGGGACAGCGCACCGGGCGCACCGGCGGCCGGGCGCGGCGGAGCCTCGGCGCCGGCGTGCATGCCGGCGGCCATCAGCGTGGCGCTCAGGATCCACGCGGCATAGGGTGGTTTCAGCATGCTCAGGGTTATCCCAAACATCGCCTGACCGGAAGCTGACCAGGGCGCGGCATCCGGTCCCGGGCCTCTGGTTCTTGCCGGGCCCGGCGCCAAATCGGTTAACTTCACGCCCATGCGCATCCTGCTGGTCGAAGACGATCCCACGCTGAGTTCCATCGTGCAGCGCAGCCTGGGCGATGCGGGCCACCGCTGCGACCGGGCCGCGACGGCCGAGGAGGCGCGCTATTTGTGGCGCATCCAGCCCTTCGATGCCGTGCTGCTGGACCTGAGCCTGCCGGACGGCAACGGGCTGCAGGTGCTGCGCGAGGCGCGTGCGCGTGGCGATCGCACGCCGGTGCTGGTGCTCACCGCGCGCAACCGCACCGACGAGCGCATCGCCGGTCTGGATGCCGGCGCGGACGACTACCTGGGCAAGCCCTTCGAACTGGCCGAGGTGGAGGCGCGGCTGCGGGCGCTGATGCGCCGCCGCCTGGACGTCGCCGACGAGGCCCAGGTGGGGCTGCTGCGCCTGGATCGCCGTGCGCGCCGTCTCTGCATCGGCGACGAGCCGCTGGAGCTGCCGGCGCGCGAATTCGACGTGCTGTGGGAGCTGCTGACGCCGCCCGGGCGCTTGGTCAGCAAGAAGGAGCTGTCGGACAAGCTCTCGGGCTTCGACGATGCGCTGGGCGCGAACGCGCTGGAGGCCTTCGTGTCGCGGCTGAGGCGCAAGCTCGCGGGCAGCGGCGCGGGCATACGCACCTTGCGCGGGCTGGGCTATCTGATCGAGGCCGAAGGCTGATGCCGCGCCGTCGCAACGGGCCGTCGCTGCCCACGCGGCTGCTCAGCCATCTGGTCCCGCCGCTGTTGCTCATCTGGGCGTTGGGCAGCCTGCTGGCGCTGGGCGCGGCGCACTTCTTCACGCAGCGCGCCTATGACCGGTCGATGTTGGACGATGCGCTGGTACTGGCCGCGCACCTGGGTCTGCGCGACGGCCGCATGACGCTGGCGATCAGCAACAGCGACCTGAGCACCATCCTGTACGACCAGAGCGAGCAGGTCTTCTTCGCCGTGTTCGCCGCCGATGGGCATCTGGTGGCCGGCCATGCCGGGCTGCGTCCGCCCGAGCGCCCCGACAAGACCGTGGACTACAGCGACATCCGCTACCACGGCCTGGCGCTGCGCGCCGTGGTGCTGACGCGCGAGCAGCCGGAAGCGGCGGTGATCGTGGTCGCACAGACGACCAACAGCCGCTCCATGCTGTTGCGGCGCCTGGTCCTCAGCTCGCTGCTGCCGCAGGGCCTGCTGCTGGCGATGATGCTGTGGTGGCTGCGCCGCGTGATCCGCTCCGACCTCGCGCCCGTGGTCCAGCTGCGCGAATGGCTGGAGCAGCGCGATGCCAATGATCTATCGCCGCTGCCGCCCGAGCTGCGCTCGCAGGCGCAGAGCGCCGAGGTGGGCGAGCTGGGCGATTCCATCGACGGCCTGCTCGCGCGCGTCGAGGAGGGTGTGTCGGCGCAGCGCGAGTTCGCTGGCACCGTGGCCCACGAGCTGCGCACGCCGCTGGCCGGCGTGCGCGCCGCGGCCGAGTACGGGCTGGCACAGCGCGATCCGGCCTGCTGGCGTGAGCAGCTGGAGGCGGTGCTGGCGGCCGAGTCGCGCGCCTCGCACCTGATCGACCAGCTGCTGGCGCTCGCGCTGGCCGAGGAAAGCAAGGCCACGCTGGTGCTGCAGCCGCTGCGGCTGGATCAGTGCGTGCGCGAGTTGCTGCTGAGCCGCCTGCCGCGGCTGGACCAGGCCGGCATCCAGATCGAGGCCAACGGGCTGGACGATGCGCTGACGCTGCGCGCGGACCGAGCGCTGGTGGAGGGCGTGCTGAACAACCTGCTGGACAACGCGGTGCGCTATGGCCGGCCGGCGCGGGGCGCGCATGCCATCGTGGTGGGGCTGCAGCGGCGCGCTGGCGGCGTTGTGCTCAGCGTGGCCGACCGTGGCCCCGGGCTGGGGCGACTGGAGCAGGAACAGTTGCGCCAGCGCTGGTGGCGCGGCCAGTTGGCGCGCCAGCTTGGGCAGGGCAGCGGCCTGGGGCTGGCCATCGTCGGCCGCTATGCCGAGCTGCTGGGCGCGAACCTGGAGCTGGGGCCGGGGCTGGACGGGGAGGGGCTGTGCGCCAGCCTGGTCTGGGGGCCTCAGTCGGCGGCTCAGTCGGCGGTTTCTCCGGCGCCCTGAGGACGATGGCGGCTCAGGCGCTCGCATTCGGGGGCGTCGCAGAGTTCGCAGCGCCAGCCCGCCTGGGTCGCGTGACCGGCGAGCAGGCCACTGAACAGGCCGGAAGCGGCGGTGGCCCCGAGGTCTCGCAGCGGCGGCGGCAGCGCGCGCAGCGCCGCGTGAAGCCGTTGCTCGCCCTGGCCCAGCACGATGGCATGGGGCAGTCGGGCCGCGCGCAGCAGACGGCGGATCGCGCGGTCGACCGGCTCACGCACATGGGGGCCGTCGCGCTGCAGGCCGTCGGCCTGCCAGGGCAGATCCAGCCCGGTGAGCAGGTGCAGGTCCAGGCGAGCCTGGAACTCCAGCGCGGATGCGTGCAGCGCGGTATCGGCGAACAGCAGTTCGCTGTAGACGGCGGTCATCAGCGGCGTGGTGTCGCAGACGACCACGTCGGCGCAGCGGGCCGCGTCGTCGATCCGGCGCGCCTGCTCGGCGGCGATCGCGGCCTGCTCGTCGGCACGCGGCGTGCGGCCCTCGCGCTCACACCAGGCGCGCAGGTACTCGTCGACGCGGGCCACGCGCAGCCCCGGCTGCTGGCTCAGGCGAGCCGTCAGGGCCTCGGCGAGCCAGGTCTTGCCGGTGCTCTCGGCACCCAGCAGGGCGATGCGCAGGGCCATGGCGGGGCTCAGGCGGGCGCCGCGAGCTGACGCTGCCAGGCACGCCAGCCGGCCACGGACAGCGGCACGAAGAGCGCGTACAGCAGCACCGTGAGCCAGTAGCCCTTGATCGCGAACAGCAGCACGCTGACGCAGTTGACGCCCACCCAAACCGGCCAGTTCTCCTGGTACTTGCGGCCCAGCAGCCATTGCCCGGTCAGGCTGGCGACGGTGGGCAACGCATCCCAGTAGGGCAGCGGGGAGTCGGTGCGCTGCTGCAGGAAGAGGCCCAGCAGCGGCCACGCGGCCAGCGTCAACAGCAGCGCGGCGACACGCCCGCGCGCGCTGAGCCGGCGCACGCGCAGCGGCTCTCCGTCGGATGTGCGTCCGCGCAGCCATTGCCACCAACCCCATAGGGCCAGCGCGGCGAACAGCAGCTGCAGCGAGGCTTCGCCATAGAGCTTGCCGTCGAGGAAGAGCAGGAAGTACAGCAGCGAGCTGATCAGCGCCAGCGGCCAGGCCAGCACCTGCACGCGCATGTTGCAGACCACCATCCACAGCGCGAGCACGAAGGCGATCAGTTCCAGCCAGCTGATCGGGCTGCCCAGCGCATGGAAGGCCGGCGCGAGCGCGGGCCGCAGCAGTTGCAGCAGGGTGTCCATGGGGGAGGGGTGTTCAGCGGCGCAGCTGGACGAAGATCTCGTCCGGCTTGACCATGCCCAGCTCGAGCCGGGCCTTTTCCTCGACCATCTCCAGACCCTCCTTCAGGTCCAGCAGTTCGGCCTGGAGCTGGGCGTTGCGGGCGCGGGCCTGCTCGTTGGCGGCGTCCTGCGCGCGCAGTTCGGCGCGCAGCTGCACACCGCGCGCCAGGCCGCCCTTGCCCAGCCACAGCTGTGCCTGGATCGCGGCAAGAAAGGCGACGAGGATGACGGCCAGGGTCTTCATGGCGTCGGAGTGTAACTTCTGCGTGCAGCCGGGGCCTTGGGCCTTGCCCGGGGGGGCGCGGCGTATCCGAGCCGGCGCGTGCTCACGCGGCCGGACCCGTGGGCGCAAGGGGCGGGGCCGCTCCGGTAGAGCGGCCCCGCCGTTGTCCTCAGCGCAGGTTGTAGAACGCAGCGCGGCCCGGGTAGACGGCGATGTCGCCCAGGTCTTCCTCGATGCGCAGCAGCTGGTTGTACTTGGCCATGCGGTCCGAGCGCGACAGCGAGCCGGTCTTGATCTGGCCGGCGTTCAGGCCCACGGCGATGTCGGAGATGGTGGAGTCTTCCGTCTCGCCCGAGCGGTGCGAGATCACCGCGGTGTAGCCCGCGCGCTTGGCCATCTCGATGGCGGCGAAGGTCTCGGTCAGCGTGCCGATCTGGTTGATCTTGATGAGGATCGAGTTGGCGATGCCCTTGTCGATGCCTTCCTTCAGGATCTTGGTGTTGGTCACGAAGAGGTCGTCACCGACCAGCTGCACCTTGGCGCCCAGGCGCTCGGTGATGTGCTTCCAGCCGTCCCAGTCGCCTTCGGCCATGCCGTCTTCGATGGAGATGATGGGGTACTTGTCGACCCAGGTGGCCAGCATGTCGGTCCACTGTTCGGCGCTGAGCTGGATGCCGCCTTCGCCTTCCAGCACGTACTTGCCATCCTTGTAGAACTCGCTGGCGGCGCAGTCCAGGCCCAGCGCGATCTGCTCGCCGGCGGTGTAGCCGGCCTTGTCGATCGCTTCCAGGATCAGCTGGATCGCGGCCTCGTGGTTCTCGACGCTGGGCGCGAAACCGCCTTCGTCACCGACGGCGGTGGACATGCCCTTGGCGTCGATGATCTTCTTCAGCGCGTGGAAGACCTCGGCACCCCAGCGCAGGGCTTCGCGGAAGCTCGGCGCGCCCACGGGGATGATCATCAGCTCTTGCAGGTCCAGCGAGTTGTTCGCATGGGCGCCGCCGTTGATCACGTTCATCATCGGCACCGGCAGCTGCACGCCGCCCATGCCGCCGAAGTAGCGGTACAGCGGCAGGCCGCTTTCTTCCGCGGCGGCGCGGGCCACGGCCATCGAGACGGCCAGCATCGCGTTGGCGCCCAGGCGGCTCTTGTTCTCGGTGCCGTCCAGGTCGATCAGGGTCTTGTCCAGGAAGGCCTGCTCGGAGGCGTCCAGGCCCAGCACGGCCTCGGAGATCTCGGTGTTGATGTGTTCCACGGCCTTGAGCACGCCCTTGCCCAGGTAGCGGCCCTTGTCGCCGTCGCGCAGCTCGATGGCCTCGCGCGAGCCGGTGGACGCGCCGGAGGGCACGGCCGCGCGGCCCATCACGCCGGACTCCAGCAGCACGTCGCATTCCACGGTGGGATTGCCGCGGCTGTCGAGGATTTCGCGGCCGACGATGTCAACAATGGCGCTCATGGGAACAGTCTCCAGAAGTGAAAAATCTAGGGCGAGGTGCGGTGCCGGCCGCATGGTGCCAGCGAAGCGTTACCCGCGCTGAACATTCGGGGGCTCAGACCCCGTCGACGATCAGCATGCGCATCACGCCGGCGTTCTGGCGCAGCGACTTGGCATGCTGGTAAGTCTGGGAATCGTAGAAGGCGCGCGCCGCCGCATGGTCGGCGAACTTCAGCATCACCAGGCGGCTGGGCTGCCAGTCGCCTTCCAGCACCTCGATCGCGCCGCCGCGCACCAGGATCTCCGCGCCATGCTCCTGCATGGCCTTGGTGCTCCACTCGCGGTACTTGGCCATCTGCTCGGGGTCGGTGATGGTCACGTCGGCAATCACGAAAGAGGCCATGGTGGCGGAGGCTCCGGTGCGGTGAGAGGGAAGGGTCAGCAGCTGAAGTCGTTCTCGAGCAGCGGCTGGGTCTTGACCACGCGGTCCAGCGCGACCAGCTGCTCCAGCAGCGCCTTCATGTGCTTCAGTGGCACGGCGTTGGGGCCGTCGGACAGCGCGTTGGCCGGATCGGGGTGGGTCTCCATGAAGAGCCCCGCGACGCCCACCGCCACCGCGGCGCGCGACAGCACCGGCACAAATTCGCGCTGGCCGCCCGAGCTGGTGCCCTGGCCGCCGGGCAGCTGCACGCTGTGGGTGGCGTCAAACACCACCGGCGCGCCGGTCTCGCGCATGATCGCGAGGCTGCGCATGTCGGACACCAGGTTGTTGTAGCCGAAGCTGGCGCCGCGCTCGCAGGCCATGAACACGTCGTCCGGCAGGCCTTTTTCGCGCGCGGCGTCGCGAGCCTTCTGGATCACGTTCTTCATGTCGTGGGGCGCGAGGAACTGGCCCTTCTTGATGTTCACCGGCTTGCCGCTCTGCGCCACCGCGCGGATGAAATCGGTCTGGCGGCACAGGAAGGCCGGCGTCTGCAGCACATCAACCACGCCAGCCACGGTGGGCACCTCGGCCTCGGTGTGCACGTCGGTCAGCACGGGCACGCCCAGCTGGCGCTTGACCTGGGCGAGGATCTCCAGGCCCTTGTCCATGCCCGGGCCACGGAAGGAGACGCCACTGGAGCGGTTGGCCTTGTCGTAGCTGGACTTGAAGATGAAAGGGATGCCCAGCTCGCCGGTGATCTCCTGGAGGCGCCCGGCGACATCGATCTGCAGTTGCTCGCTCTCGACGACGCAGGGGCCGGCGATCAGAAAGAAGGGGCGGTCCAGCCCGACGTCAAAGCCGCACAGCTTCATGGCGGATCTCCTCAGGCCTGGGCCTTGTGGTCCAGCGCGGCCTTGATGAAGGCCTTGAACAGCGGGTGGCCGTCCCAGGGCGTGGACTTGAACTCGGGGTGGAACTGGACGCCGACGAACCAGGGGTGCACCTCGCGCGGCAGCTCGACGATCTCGGTCAGCTTCTCGCGCTGCGTGATCGCCGAGATCACCAGGCCGGCGCCCTGCAGCTTGTCGAGGTAGTGCTCGTTGGCCTCGTAGCGGTGGCGGTGGCGCTCTGTGACGACCGGGCCGTAGATCTCGTAGGCCAGCGTGCCGGGCTTGACGTCGGAGCTCTGCGCACCCAGGCGCATGGTGCCGCCCAGGTCGGAGTTGGCGTCGCGCTTCTGGATGGAGCCGTCGGCGTCCTGCCATTCGTCGATCAGCGCGATCACCTTGTGCGGCGCCTCAGGCTCGAATTCGGTGGAGTTGGCTCCGGCGAGGCCCGCCTTGTGGCGCGCGTACTCGATGGTGGCCACCTGCATGCCCAGGCAGATGCCCAGGTAGGGCAGCCGGTGCTCGCGGGCGTACTGGGCGGCGAGGATCTTGCCTTCGACGCCGCGCTTGCCGAAGCCGCCCGGCACCAGGATGGCGTCGAACTTGCCCAGTTGCGCGATGTTGTCGGCGTCCAGCGTCTCGGAGTCGACATACTCGATGTTGACCCGCGCATGGTTGTGGATGCCGGCGTGGCGCAGCGCCTCATTGAGCGACTTGTACGAGTCCGACAGGTCGGTGTACTTGCCGCACATCGCGATCGTGACCTCGGTCTTGGGGTTCTCGACCTCATAGACCAGGCTGTCCCAGCGCTTCAGGTCGGTGGACTTGGTGTTGAGCTGCAGCTTGGTGCAGATCAGCTGGTCCAGACCCTGCTCGTGCAGCACGCGGGGCACCTTGTAGATGGTGTTCACGTCCCACATCGAGATCACGCCGTACTCGGGCACGTTGGTGAACAGCGAGATCTTCTCGCGTTCGTCGTCCGGGATGCGGCGGTCGGCGCGGCACAGCAGCGCGTCGGGCTGGATGCCGATCTCACGCAGCTTCTGCACCGTGTGCTGCGTGGGCTTGGTCTTCAGTTCGCCGGCGGCGGCGATCCAGGGCACGTAGGTGAGGTGGACGAAGGCGGTGTTCGTCGGCCCCAGCTTCAGGCTCATCTGGCGCGCGGCTTCCAGGAAGGGCAGCGATTCGATGTCGCCCACCGTGCCGCCGATCTCGACGATGGCCACGTCCACCGCGTCCGCGGTGCCGGCACCGGCGCCGCGCTTGACGAAGTCCTGGATCTCGTTCGTGATATGCGGAATGACCTGGACCGTCTTGCCCAGGTAATCACCACGGCGCTCCTTTTCAAGCACCGACTTGTAGATCTGGCCGGTGGTGAAGTTGTTGGAGCGCTTCATCCGCGTGGTGATGAAGCGTTCGTAGTGGCCCAGGTCCAGGTCGGTCTCGGCGCCGTCGTCGGTGACGAAGACCTCGCCGTGCTGGAAGGGGGACATGGTGCCCGGATCCACGTTGATGTAGGGATCCAGCTTGATGAGGGTGACTTTGAGGCCCCGGGATTCGAGCAAAGCGGCCAGCGAGGCCGATGCGATACCCTTGCCGAGCGAGGACACCACACCGCCGGTGACGAAGACGTACTTGGTCATTGTCTTGCAGCGCCTTGCCGATCCGAAGGGATGCAAGAACGCCGTGGTGGTAAAGCGCGATTATAGCGATCCGGGATGCCCGCCCGGACCTCGGGGCTTGTCCCGGTGGCGCCAGCGCCGCGCGCCTCAGCGCCGGGGCTGCAGACGCAGCTGCTCCATCAGCTGCAGCACCAGCGCGGCGGTGTCGTCCGGCCGCTCGAAGGGGTAGAGGTGGCTGCCCTCGAACCAGTGGAAGTGCTCGCGCGCCAGGGTCTTGGACGCATGGGCGCCCGCCTGTCGCAACTCCTCGGACTGCGTGCCGGCGACGAAGGCGACCGGGCAGCGCGGCGGGTGGCGCCGCAACAGGCCCGGCAGGTTGTGCGGCAGGGTGTTGTAGATGTGGGTCTCGATCTCGCGCTTGAAGCCCAGGTGCACGCGGCCGCCGTGCTCGTCGAAGCCGCAGTCCACATAGTCCTGCAGCACGCGCGGGTCCCAGCGCGCGAACTTGTGCTTGGCCGCGAAATGCGCATGCACCTCCTCGCGGCTGCCCCATTCGTGGCGGCGCTGGCGCGACACCTTGCCGGGCGAAACGCGCCGTACCAGCCCAGTGGCCTTGGCCACGCCCAGGCTGTGGGCGCGCCAGCCCTCGA
Organism: Pelomonas sp. CA6; assembly: GCF_022549225.1. Classification (GTDB taxonomy): domain Bacteria; phylum Pseudomonadota; class Gammaproteobacteria; order Burkholderiales; family Burkholderiaceae_C; genus Roseateles. The sequence goes on along the minus strand of NZ_JAKZFD010000009.1, from coordinate 216,713 downwards.
CGACCGGCGAGTCCAGCATCACCAGGCCCTGGGCCAGTGCCGGCCGTCGGCAGGCGGCCAGCAGCGACAGCATGCCGCCCAGCGAATGGCCCACCAGCATCACCGGGCCGGGCCGGGGCATGCGGGGCTGCACCTGCTCCTCGATGAAGGCGATCAGCTCGTCGCGCAGGTGGGGCCAGTTGCTGGTCACCGGCCGGGCCGGATCATGGCCGATGCGCGGGATCGCATGGACCTGCCAGCCGGCAGCCTCCCAGGCGTGGAAGAGCACGCGGTAGCAGCCGGCGGGAAAGCCGTTGGCGTGCGAGAAGACGAGGGTGCGCGGCAGCGCGTCGGGCTCGGCGGCGGTGGGGGTCATGTCTTGCCCGAGGCCAGGGTCTTGAGCCGGTACAGCGCGTCCAGCGCCTCGCGCGGGCTCAGGGTGTCGGGGTTCAGATCCTGCAGCGCCGCCTGCAGCGCCGCTATCTCCTGCGGGACAGGGGTGGCCGGCGGCTCGAGCTCGGCCGCGGCGGCGGGGGCGGCAAAGAGATCGATCTGCGCCTCGCCTGCGCTGGCGCGCGCCTCCAGCGCCTCCAGCGCGCCGCGGGCCTGGCGCACCACGGTGGCCGGCATGCCGGCCAGGCGCGCGACCTGCACGCCGTAGCTGCGGCTCGCCGGGCCGGGCTGGATCTCGTGCAGGAAGACGATGTCCTCGCCGCTCTCCACTGCCGAGACATGCATGTTGACCGCCTGCGGATGCTGGACGGGGAACTCGGTCAGCTCGAAGTAGTGGGTCGCGAACAGCGTGAACGCGCGGCAGCGGTCGTGCAGATGGCTGGCGATCGCGCCGGCCAGCGCCAGGCCGTCGAAGGTGGAGGTGCCGCGGCCGATCTCGTCCATCAGCACCAGCGACTGGTCGCTGGCGCTGTGCAGGATGGCGGCGGCCTCGGTCATCTCCAGCATGAAAGTGGACTGCGCGTTGGCCAGGTCGTCGGCCGCGCCGATGCGGGTGTGGATCGCGTCGATGGGGCCCAGCCGGCACGCGGAGGCGGGCACGTAAGACCCCACCGCGGCGAGCAGCGCGATCAGCGCCACCTGGCGCATGAAGGTGCTCTTGCCGCCCATGTTGGGACCGGTGATGACCAGCATCTTGGTGCGCGCGTCCAGTCGGCAATCGTTGGCCATGAACTCGCCGGCGCCGGTCTCGCGCAACCGGGACTCGACCACCGGGTGGCGGCCGGCCTCGATCTGGATGCAGGGCTGGGGCACGAACTCGGGGCAGCACCAGTTCAGCGTGGCGGCGCGCTCGGCCAGCGCGGCCAGCACGTCCAGTCCGGCCAGCGAGCGCGCCAGGCGGGTCAGCGCGGGCAGCTCCTCGCTGAGCTGGTCCAGCACCAGTTCGTAGAGCAGCTTCTCGCGTGCCAGCGCGCGCTCCTGTGCCGACAGGGCCTTGTCCTCGAAGGTCTTGAGTTCGGGCGTGATGAAGCGCTCGGCGTTCTTCAGCGTCTGGCGGCGCTGGTAGTCCATCGGCACCTTGTCCAGCCCGCTGCTGGTGACCTCGATGTAGAAGCCATGCACCTTGTTGTACTGGACGCGCAGGTTGGCGATGCCGGTGCGCGCGCGTTCGCGCGTTTCCAGATCCAGCAGGAAGGCGTCGCAGTTCTCCTGGATTGCGCGCAGCTCGTCGAGCTGCTCGTCGAAGCCGGTGGCGATCACGCCGCCGTCACGCAGCAGCACGGCCGGTTCCTCGGCGATCGCGCGCGACAGCAGCTCGGCCAGGTGCGGCGAGGCGCCCAGGCCCGCGATCAGCTCCCGCAGCAGCGCGGCGTCGCCGGGCACCGTGCCGGCCAGCTCGGGCAGCACCAGCAGCGTGGCGCGCAACCCGGCGAGTTCGCGCGGGCGCACCTGGCGCAGCGCGATGCGCGCCGCGATCCGTTCGACGTCCGACACCTGGCGCAGCGCCTCGCGCAGCGGCTCGAAGCCGGTGGCCATCAGTGCGGCGATGGCCTCCTGGCGTGCGCGCGCTGGCGCGCGGTCGCGGCTGGGATGCAGCAGCCAGTGGCGCAGGGCACGGCTGCCCATGCCGGTGCGGCAGCTGTCCAGCAGCGACAGCAGGGTCGGCGAGCTCTCGCCGCGCAGGGTCTGGGTCAGCTCCAGATTGCGCTGGGTGGCGGGCGGCAGGTCCAGCAGGTCGCTGGCGCGCTGCACCTGCAGGCTCTTCACATGCGCCAGCGCGCGGCCCTGGGTGTGCTCCGCATAGGAAAGCAGGGCGGCCGCGGCGGCATGCGCGGCGCCCAGGTCCTGGGCGTTGAAGCCCTGCAGGCTGGCCACGCCCAGCTGTTCGCAGAGCTTGCGCTGGCCCAGTCCGCTGTCGAACTGCCAGCTGGGCCGATTGGTGATGGGCAGCCGGGCCGCCAGCACCGCGGCCGGATGGCGTTCGCGGTCCACCAGCACTTCGGACGGCGACAGTCGCCCCAGCCAGGAGGCGAGCTCGCGCTCGCTGCACTGGGCCAGGCCCAGCTGGCCCTGGGTCAGCGACAGCCAGGCCAGGCCCAGCGTGGCGTTGGCCTTGCCGCCCTGGGTGGCGACGGCCAGCAGGATGGAGTCCTGCTTGTCGGCGAGCAGTTCGGTGTCGGTCACCGTGCCCGGCGTGACCACGCGCACCACCTTGCGCTCCACCGGGCCCTTGCTTGCGCCGACCTCGCCCACCTGCTCGGCGATCGCGACGGCCTCGCCCAGCTTGATGAGCTTGGCCAGGTAGGCTTCCAGCGCGTGCACCGGCACGCCGGCCATCACCACCGGCGCGCCGCCGCTCTGGCCGCGCGTGGTCAGCGTGACGTCCAGCAGCTGGTTGGCCTTGCGTGCGTCGTCGTAGAAGACCTCGTAGAAATCCCCCATCCGGTAGAACACCAGGGTATCGGGAAACTCGGCTTTGATGCGCAGGTACTGCTGCATCATGGGGGTGTGGCCCGAAAAGTCGATTTCAGTAACGCCTTGCTTTGACTTGGTATTTCCGTCGTAGGTCATTGATTCTTCTGGTATCTCTAGCCGAGTGGGCTCCTCACTTCTGACACAAAACCGCCTGCACACCGTCGTCCCATCGTTTGCACTTGGGCCTCTGGCGTAACCTTTGAATTTGGCGTGGGTTTTGCCGAAAGGGATGGGGGTCCGCGTTCGACGCCAGCGTGGCAAAGCAACGGCCGGCCGGCGAGCATCTTACGGTGATTGACGCGGCTGGCCTGAGGCTGGAGGCCACGGCGAGCATGCGGACTTGTGCGTGCCACTACAGGAGCCCGCTCACCGGACAGATGTGTCAGCTGAAACTCGGCGCCTGGCCGGGGGGGCAATGTCAGCGGGCGCGCGCGACGGTACGGACACCAGGTCCGGCAGGGAGTGTCGTGACCATGCGCCAGCTCCTGGATGCCTTCATTGATCGAAAGCTGGTTAGCCACATCACGGGCAAGCACATCTTGCGGGCTCGCAGCGTGGCGTTAAACCAGCTTGGTGAACTGTCCGAACTGACCTGCAGCGAGCGTTACATGGGCCCCGGCCTACGACCTCATGGATTGGTTTTCCGGTGGCTGCGGCGAACCTACGCCGGCACATGGGCTCGGCCAGGGTGTGGGGGACGCGACTCGGGCCGGCTGTCCTAGCGGTGCCGAACTGGTGGCGGTTGACCCTAAAGGGGCCGCTGAAGTCGAAGGGCCGGGTGTTCAGGCGGGGGCTCGATGGCGGCCAAGAACACCATAGCCGGGCCTAGAAGATCGCTCTGGCATTGTTTCCTTGCACCGGTGTTGTTCGACGGCAATGCCCGGCTGAGGAATCTGACGGTGACGGAAACCGCGTCCGTCGCAATGGCGAATCGGCTATGCCCCGTCGAGGCCGTGGAACTGAACGAAAAACTCGCTGCAGTGCAGTGGAGCGGCGCGCGACGACGGCAGCGTCGAATTGTTGGTTCCTCCGCAGCGGGGAGTGGGCACTCGAGATGGTCGGCAAGCCGACCCCAGAGATACCCTCGCGCAGCCCCGCGATTTGCATCCGAGCCACTCTACGGAGGAATTTCCTAGTCTAGCTAAGCAGGTCGAAGCGATCAATCGGCTGGCGTCGAGCTGATCCGCTTCCTGGCCCTGATCGACAAGGCGCCCGGGACTTTTCCCATCGTGCACCGCTGAGGCGCGCCGGCCGTGAGGCGGGCGGCGCGCCTGGGCACGATCAGATCGGGCTGTCTTCGGCCGGCTTCTTGATGCGCACCGGGCCGCGCTTCTTGACCGCTTCCCCGGCGGGGGCGGCCTGGGTTTTCTTGATCGGGGCCTCGTTGGCCTGGGCGTCGGCTTCCAATTCCTCAGCCTTGATCACGCGGGTGTAGGGCGCGAGCACCTGCACCAGCTGGCCGTAAATCTTGGGGTTGCCGGCGACCACTTCGCGCTGATGCAGGAAGTCGGCCTCGCCGGTGAAATTGCCCACCAGGCCGCCAGCCTCGGTGATGATCAGCGAGCCCGCGGCCACGTCCCAGGGGTTCAGGCCGGTTTCGAAGAAGGCGTCGTAGTAGCCGGCGGCCACGTAGCACAGGTCCAGCGCGGCGGCGCCCGGGCGGCGCAGGCCGGCGCATTGCTGCATGACCTCTTCGAACATCTTCAGGTAGCGCTTGAAGTTGTCGCCGCGGCGGAAGGGGAAGCCGGTGCCGATCAGCGCGTCGCTCATGCGCGTGCGGCGCGAGACGCGCAGGCGGCGGTCGTTCAGGAAGGCGCCGCGGCCGCGGGTGGCGTAGAAGAGGTCGTTGCGCGTCGGGTCGTAGACCACCGCCTGCTGCACCACGTCGCGGTGCGCCAGCGCGATGGAAACGGCGTAGACCGGGAATCCGTGGATGAAGTTGGTGGTGCCGTCCAGCGGGTCGATGATCCACTGGTACTCGGAATGCTTGTTGCCGTGCGTGCGGCCGGTTTCCTCGGCGAGGATGCCGTGGTCGGGGTAGGCGGAGAGCAGGGTCTCGATGATGACCGCTTCGGCGGCCTGGTCCACCTCGGTGACGAAGTCGTTGGGCGACTTGGTGTTGATCTTCAGCACGTCCAGATCCAGCGAGGCACGGTTGATGATGGCGCCTGCTGCGCGAGCCGCCTTGATGGCGACGTTGAGCATGGGATGAAGAGCGGCTTGCGTCATGCTGGAGTGCTTCCTTGCAAACGAGGGAGGTGGACTGGCGAAGGAAAAGAACGGGCGCCATCCCGAAAAGACCAGGACCGACGCGGATAATCCGCCATTCTGACATAAACACGCGTTTTCCCCTATGCCCGAGACCGTTGCTTCCACACGCTTCGTGCTGATCGAGACCAGCCATCCGGGCAACGTGGGCGCCACGGCACGCGCGATGAAGGTGATGGGCTTTCGCGACCTGGTGCTGGTGCGGCCGCGCTTTGCCGACGTGCTGAGTCAGGAAGAGACGGTGGCGATGGCCAGTGGCGCGGCCGACATCCTGGCGCGGGCGCGCATCGTCGGCACGCTGGAGGAGGCGCTGGACGGGATCAGCTTTGTCTGCGCCACCGCGATGACGCCGCGCGACTTCGGTCCGCCGACGCGCGCGCCGCGCGAGCTGTTCGCCGAGCTGGCCGCGTCGGCGCACAGCGTCGCACTGGTGTTCGGCTCGGAGCGCTATGGCATGAGCAACGAGGACGTGTACCGCGCGCATGCGGTGCTGTCCATTCCCACCCATCCCGACTACGGCTCGCTGAACCTGGCGCAAGCGGTGCAGTTGCTGGCCTATGACTGGCGCCAGGCCTTGGGCGGCTTCTCGGTACAGCCGCGCACGGCGGACCCAACCCTGGCCGATGCGCGCGCGGTGCAGGGCCTGCTGACGCACCTGGAGCAGGGGCTGGTGGCGATCGGCTACCTGGACCCGGTAGCGCCCAAGAAGCTGATGCCGCGGCTCAACCAGCTCTTCAACCGCGCGCAGCTGACCGACGAAGAGGTGCACATTCTGCGTGGCATCGCGCGCTCGATGGAACGTGCGGCCGCGCCCAAATCCCCGCGCGAGCAAGATTGATCGGCGCCGCTAAACTGGCCCACCCCATCGCAGTAGACCCTCCTCCCCATGTTCCAGCGCCTGCGCGAAGACATCGCCTGCATCCTCGAACGCGACCCCGCCGCCCGCTCGGCCTGGGAGGTGCTGACTTGTTACCCGGGGCTGCATGCGCTGTGGCTGCATCGCGTCGCGCACTGGTGCTGGACGCATGGGATGAAGTGGCCGGGCCGCTTCACCTCGCACCTGGCGCGCTTTCTGACCGGCATCGAGATCCACCCCGGCGCCACGATAGGGCGGCGCGTGTTCATCGATCATGGCATGGGCATCGTGATCGGCGAGATGGCCGAGATCGGCGACGAATGCACCATCTACCAGGGCGTCACGCTGGGCGGCACCTCGCTGGTGAAGGGCGCCAAGCGCCATCCCACGCTGGGCCGCGGCGTGATCGTCGGCGCCAACGCCTGCGTGCTGGGCGGCTTCACGGTGGGCGAGGGCGCTCGCGTGGGCTCGGGCGCCGTGGTCACCAAGCCGGTCCCCCCGGGGGCCACCGCGGTGGGCAATCCGGCGCGCATCATCGAGGCCAAGGCCGACGCCCAGCGCGAGGAAGCGGCCGCCCGCATGGGCTTCTCCGCCTACGGTCTGACACAGGGCGACGACCCGGTCGCGCAGGCGCTGAAAGGCCTGATCGACAACGCCGCCGGCAATGAGCACCAGATCGCGCTGCTGTGGCAGGCCGTGGCCAAACTCTCGGCCCAACAGCGCAGCGACTGCGTGCCGTCCGATGCCAAGCAGGCCGAGTGTTTCGACGCCGACAGCCTGAGCCGGCTGGTCAAGTAAAACGGGGCCCGCGGGCCCCGTTTCCTCATGGCGCGGATTCGCGTTCAGGCGCGCGGCGGCCGCTGCGCCGTCTTGGGGCGGAAGGCCTTGATCACGCTGTCGCGGGTTTCCAGGTAGGGGCCGCCGATCAGGTCCAGGCAGTAGGGCACGGCGGCGAAGATGCCGCTGGCCTTCTCGTGGCCGGCCAGGGTTTCGGCGATGGCCTTGGGCTGGCCCGGGAGGTTGATGATCAGCGCCTGGCCGCGTATCACCGCGACCTGACGCGACAGGATGGCCGTGGGCACGAAGTGCAGCGAGATCTGGCGCATCTGCTCGCCGAAACCGGGCATCTCGCGCTCGGCCACGTCCATCGTCGCCTCGGGTGTGACGTCGCGCGGCGCGGGGCCGGTGCCGCCGGTGGTCAGCACCAGGTCGCAGCGCGCCTCGTCGACCAGCTCGCGCAGCGTCGCGGCGATGCGCGCGCGCTCGTCGGGGATCAGGCGCGGCTGGAATTCGATCGGGTTCAGCAAGGCCTGGCTCAGCCAGTCCTGCAGCGCCGGCAGGCCCTTGTCTTCGTAGACGCCGCTGGAGGCGCGGTCGCTGATTGAGACGATGCCGATGCGCACCGCCTCCGGCGGGGCGTCGTGGCGGGCATCAGTCATCGTGGTCCTCCGCGTCGTCGATCAGGCCCTCATCGCGCGACGCGGAACCGGCGGACTTCATCTGGGCCTTGATGAACTGGAACAGCTCGCGCCAGGCGCGGCCATTGCGCTGCTCGGGCGCCGCGGCGCGGTCCTTGCGGGCCGCGCGCAGCAGGCTGCGCAGATGCTGGACATCCAGGTCGGCGAACTCGGCCATGAAGTCCTGCAGCGCGGCGTCGTCGTCGACCAGGCGTTCGCGCCAGCGCTCGGCCTGGTGCAGCAGCAGGCTGTCCTGGGCGCGACCCAGCTTGAATTCCGCCACGGCCTCGCGGATGGGCTCGGGGTCGATGCCGCGCATCAGCTTGCCGATCAGCTGCAGCTGGCGGCGGCGCGCGCCATGGGCGGTGATGCGGCGCGCCTGCTTCAGCGCGTCGTTCAGGATATCGGGCAGGTCCAGCGCCTGCACCCGGCTTTCGGGCAGGTTGAGCAGTTCCACGCCCAGGTCCTGCAGCGCGCTCATGTCGCGCTTGAGCTGGCTCTTGCTGGGGCGTTCGTAGAACGGATCGTCGGGATTCTCTTGGTCGTGCATGGGGAGGGCGCGGCGGCGCCACCTGGCGTGCTCGCGCGGTTGGGGCCCGTCTCGGGCCGTGCAGGGCTCGTATGATAGTCGGCCAGACCTCTCGCCTCTCAAGCATCCTTCTCATGAGCCATCCCGACCACGGTTTTGCCTACGCCCAGGACCAGTTCCGCCAATTGATCGAAGACGTGCTGGCCGAGGCCAAGCGCCTGGGCGCCAGCGATGCCGGTGCCGAGGTGTCCGAGGGCTGCGGTCTGTCGGTGTCGGTGCGGCGCGGGCAGCTGGAGAACGTCGAACGCAACCGCGACAAGTCGCTGGGTGTCTCGGTCTACCTGGGGCAGCGGCGCGGCAATGCGAGCAGCTCGGATTTCTCGCCCCGCGCGCTGAAAGACACGGTGCGTGCGGCCTTCGACATCGCGCGCTTCACCGCCGAGGACGAATTCGCCGGCCTGCCCGACGAGCAGGACCTGGCGCTGGACCCGACGCAGCAGCCCGAGCTGGACCTCTTCCACCCCTGGATGCTGGAGGCCGAGGAGGCCGCGCGTCTGGCGCTGCGCTGCGAGGCGGCGGCCTTCGCGACCGATGCGCGCATCACCAACTCGGAAGGCGCGGGCGTGTCGGCCCAGCAGTCGCACTTCTACATGGGCAACACGCGCGGCTTCCGCGGTGGCTATGCCAGTTCGCGGCACTCGCTGTCGGTGGCTCCTATCTCCGGCCGTGGCGCGGGCATGGAGCGCGACGCCTGGTACAGCTCGATGCGCGACGCGGCCGACCTGGCCAGCCCCGAATCGGTGGGCCGCTACGCGGCCGAGCGCGCACTGGCGCGCCTGAAAGGGCGCAAGGCGAAGACGGCCACGGTGCCGGTGCTGTTCGAGGCGCCGGTGGCGGCCGGGCTGCTCGGGTCGCTGGTGCAGGCCACCAGCGGTGGCGCGCTCTACCGGCGCGCCAGCTTCCTGCTGGACAGCCTGGGCCAGCCGGTGATGGCTTCGCACATCGACGTGCTGGAGGACCCACATGTGCGCAAGGGCAAGGGCAGCTCGCCCTTCGATGACGAAGGCGTGCTGACGCGTGCGCGCAGCGTCGTCGAGGGCGGCGTGCTGCAGGGCTATTTCCTGACCACCTACTCGGCGCGCAAGCTGGGCCTGCGCACCACCGGCCATGCCGGCGGTTCTCACAACCTGGTGATGCGCAGCCGCTGCACCGCGCCTGGTGACGACCTGCGCACCATGCTGCGCCGCCTCGGCACCGGTTTGTTCGTCACCGAACTGATGGGGCAGGGCGTCAACTACGTCACCGGCGACTACTCGCGCGGCGCGAGCGGCTACTGGGTGGAGAACGGCGAAATCGCCTATCCGGTTCATGAGGTGACGATCGCGGGCAACTTGAAGGACATGTTCCAGCGCATCGTTGGCATCGGCGCGGACACCTATACGACGGGCACCAAGACCGTGGGCTCGGTGCTGGTGGACGGCATGAAGCTGGCCGGTAGCTGAGCGCCCGCGGGGGCCCTGCCTCGAGCGGCAGCCCCATCGTTTCGGGGCAGCGTTTCAGCCTGATTTCAGCTGGATGTAAGACTCGCGAAAGTTGCGCGGCAATGCCCGCGATATCGCGGTTTTTCGCGCGGGTTGTCCCTGAGCGAAGGGCGTGTGGGCACTCCTAGAATCGTTCGCGACTCTGTCGCAACCTCATGAACTAGGAGACAAATCCATGGAACGTCGTTCCTTTGTGCGCCATGCCGGTCTCGCGGGCATCGTCGCTGCCGGCGCCGCGCCGGCCGTGGTCCATGCCCAGACCAATCTGCGTTGGCGCCTGGCGTCCAGCTTCCCGAAGTCGCTGGACACCATTTACGGCGGAGCCGAGGTCTTTGCCAAGGCTGTCAAGGCGATGTCCGGTGGCAAGTTCGAGATCTCCGTGCATGCGGGCGGCGAGCTGATGCCTCCCTTCGGCGTCGTGGACGGCGTGCAGAGCGGCACCGTCGAGATGTGCCACACCGTGCCCTACTACTTCTACGGCAAGAATCCTGCGTTCGCGCTGGGCTCGGCGATTCCCTTCGGCCTGAATGCGCGCCAGATGACGGCCTGGATGACGCATGGCAATGGCCGCAAGCTGATGAACGAGTTCTACGCCAACTACAACATGCTCAGCATGGCCGGCGGCAATACCGGCACGCAGATGGGCGGCTGGTTCCGCAAGGAAGTGAAGAGCGTGGCCGACTTCAAGGGCCTGAAGATGCGCCTGGGCGGTGGTCTGGTCGGCGAGGTGATGCAAAAGCTGGGCGCAGTGCCGCAGAGCATCCCCGGTGGCGAGATCTACCAGTCGCTGGAGAAGGGCACGATCGACGCGGCGGAGTGGGTGGGCCCGTACGACGACCAGAAGCTGGGCTTCAACAAGGTGGCGCCTTTCTACTACTACCCCGGCTGGTGGGAAGGCGGCCCGGAGGTCGACTTCTTCATCAACCGCAAGGCCTACGACGCGCTGACGCCCGAGTACAAGGCCATCATCGAAGCCGCGTCGGCCCTGGCCTCGCAGGACATGCTGGCGAAGTACGACGCGCTCAATCCCACGGCGCTGAAGCAGCTGGTGGCCGCGAAGACCAAGGTGCTGCCCTTCTCGCCGGCCATCCTGGACGCTTCGTTCAAGGCCTCGATGGAGGTCTTCGCCGCCAACGACGCGAAGAGCCCCGAGTGGAAGAAGATCTATGCCGACATGCGCGCCTTCCAGCGCGACCAGGTGCTGTGGTTCCGCTTCGCCGAGAACCGCTTCGATGCCTTCATGGCGCAGCAAAAGCTGTAAGCCCGAGGGCGTCGTGCAAACGGCGCCCGCCCATTGAAAAAGCGGCCCGCGGGCCGCTTTTTTTGTCTGGCGCGCCAGCCGCGCCCCGCGGGACTGCGCGAGGCCCATGGCCCCGCGCCCAAGGCCTACTTCTTCTCGCTCAGGGATTCCTGCAACGCCTTCAGTGGGTCGTCGTCGCCCTGCGCGCCCGAGGCCTCGGAGGCCGCGGCCGAGGCCGCTTCGGGCAGCGTGGCGTTGCCCAGGTCGTCGGCCGGCAGATTGGCTTCCATCTCCTGCTGGACCTTCTCCAGGTCCACCGCCTGCTCCTTGTCCAGACCGCTGGAGACGATGCCGGGGAAGGCGATGATCAGCCCGACCATGATGATCTGGATCACCACGAATGGCACGGCGCCCCAGTAGATCTGGCTGGTGCTGACACGCGCGATGCGCTTGCCGGTGAGCTTGTCGATGTAGTCCGACAGCGGGGCCACGCTGCGCAAATAGAACAGCGCGAAGCCGAAGGGCGGGTGCATGAACGAGGTCTGCATGTTCACGCCCAGCAGCACGCCGAACCAGATCAGGTCGATGCCCAGCTTCTCGGCCACGGGGCCCAGCAGCGGCACGACGATGAAGCTCAGCTCGAAGAAGTCCAGGAAAAAGGCCAGCACGAAGACCAGCAGGTTCACGAAGATCAGGAAGCCCAGCTGGCCGCCGGGCAGGCTGGTCAGCAGGTGTTCCACCCAGCGCGGTCCGTCCACGCCCTGGAAGCTCAGGCTGAAGACGGTGGAGCCGATCAGGATGAACACCACGAAGCAGGAGAGCTTGGTGGTGGAGGTCAGCGCCTGCTTCAGCAGGGCCATGCTGATGCGTCCGCGCGCCAGGGCCATCACGAAGGCGCCCAGCGCGCCCATCGCACCGCCTTCGGTCGGCGTGGCGATGCCCAGGAAGATGGTGCCCAGCACCAGGAAGATCAGCGCCAGCGGCGGGATCAGCACGAAGGTGACCCGCTCGGCCATGCGCGACAGCAGACCGATGCGGAACAGCTTGTTGATCACCGCCGCGACAAAGGCCACGCCCACGCCCACCGACATCGCGACGACGATGGTCTCGTCGGTGGCAACGCTGGCAATGGTCTCGCCCTTGAAGTAACTCAGGATCTGGGCGTAGTGCTCGCCGAAGGCGACGGCCGCCGCCACCGACACCAGGGTCAGCAGGCTGAGCGACAGCAGGCCGCTCTTGCCGTTGTCCTCGCGGATGGAGCGAGCCTCCGGCGGCAGGGCGGGCACCCAGGTGGGCCGGAAGATGGAGACCAGCACGATGAACACCACATACAGGCCGGTCAGCACGAAGCCGGGGATGAAGGCGCCCTTGTACATGTCTCCGACGCTGCGGCCCAGCTGGTCGGCCAGGATGATCAGCACGAGCGAGGGCGGGATGATCTGCGCCAGCGTGCCACTCGCGGCGATCACGCCGGAGGCGACGCGTCGGTCATAGCCATAGCGCAGCATGATGGGCAGCGAGATCAGGCCCATGGAGATCACCGACGCCGCCACCACGCCGGTCGTCGCCGCCAGCAGCGCGCCGACGAAGATCACCGCATAGGCCAGGCCGCCGCGTATCGGGCCGAACAGCTGTCCGATGGTGTCGAGCAGATCCTCGGCCATTCCGGATCGCTCCAGGATCAGGCCCATCAAGGTGAAGAACGGAATCGCCAGCAGCGTGTCGTTCTTCATGATGCCGAAGATGCGCAAGGGCAGGGCTTGCATCAGCGAGGCCGGCAGCACGCCCAGCTCAATGCCCAGGAAGCCGAAGAAGAGGCCGCAGGCGCCCAGGCTGAAGGCCACCGGGAAGCCCATCAACAGGAAGACGATCAGCCCCGCGAACATGATCGGGGCCAGGTTTTGCGCAATGAATTCCATCCTCAGGCTCCCCGCGCCGCTTTTTCTTCGGCGGCCAGGCGGATCGCCTCGGCCAGCTCTTCTTCCGCCGATTTGGCGTCGGCCTTCTTGGTCGGGTCGTCGATCAGACCCATCAGGAAGGCGATGCGCTTGATCAGCTCACTGATCGCCTGCAGCAGCAGCAGAAAGAAGCCCAGCGGCATCAACGCATAGACCGGCCAGAGCACCAGGCCGCCCGCGTTGGATGACATTTCGTTGGAATGCCAGGCTTGCAGGAAGAAGGGCACGCCGAGATAGAGGACCACCGCGCACAGCGGCAGCAGGAAGACCACGAAGCCGAAAATATCGATCCAGGTCTGGACGCGACGCGAGAAACGCCCCACCACGACGTCGATGCGCACATGCTCGTTGTTGAGCAGCGTGTAGCCCGCGGCCAGCATGAAGGAGGCGGCAAACAGGTACCACTGCACCTCGAGGAAGGCGTTGGAGCTGTAGTTGAAAGCCTTGCGGACGATGGCGTTGAGGCCGCTGATCGCCGTCGAGGCAAAGATCAGCCAGATGACCCAGCGGCCGACGAAGCGGCTCATGCCGTCGATCAGCCGTGACAGTTGAAGCAGGAATGACACGGAGGCTCCTGAGTTCTCGTTGCGGAGTGCCAGCGCCCTGCGTTCGCAGAACGGACGCATGGCGATAGATCGCACTGTAAGAGCCCAGGGCTGAAAGTCGCCTGAACAACAGGCGTTCCTAGGGGAAGTCCTAGGGCGTGTTCACTGGCTCAGTCAGGGTGAGGCGGCCGGTGCGGCCCCCTGGGGGCGCGGCCCATGGCGGGCCATCGCGGAGCCTCTCGGGGTCAGAGGTTTTGCGCCGCGACGAAAAGCCGGGTCGAGCGCGCGCCCGAGCGGCAGAAGGCGAGCACCGGCTTGGGCAGCTCGTCCAGCAGGCGCTTGAAGGCGGCGATCTCTTCGGGCGACTGGTAGGCGCCATTGACCGGCAGGTGGCGGTACTGCAGGCCCGCGGCCGCGGCCGCGGCCTGCATTTGCGCGCTGGTGGGTTGCTCGGCGCCGCCCTCGTGGTCGGGCCGGTTGTTGATCACGCTGCGAAAGCCCAGCGCCGCAGCCTGGGCCATGGCTTCGGGAGCCAGTTGCGGAGCGACGCTGAAGTCGGGGGTCAGGGTCTGGATGCTGCTCATGGCGGGGTCCGGGCTTTCTGGGTGATCGGGGCGTGTCAGGGGTTGAGGGCGGTCTTCACCGCGGCGGCCACCAGGCCCATGTCGGCCTTGCCGGCCAGCTGGGTCTTGACCGCGCCCATCACTTTGCCCATGTCGGCGGGCCCCGTGGCGCCCAGCTGCGCGACGATGGCCTGCACGGCGGCCTGGATCTCCTCGGCGCTCAGGCGCTGGGGCAGGTAGGCTTCCAGCACCTGGACCTCGGCGCTTTCCTTGTCGGCCAGGTCTTGACGGCCGGCGGCGCTGAACTGGCTGATCGAGTCCTTGCGCTGCTTGATCAGCTTGTCGACGATGGCGATCAGCATCGTGTCGTCCACGGTGACGCGCTCGTCAACCTCTTTCTGCTTGACGGCGGCCAGCAGCATGCGGATGGTGGACAGGCGCTCGCTGTCCTTGGCGCGCATGGCGGCTTTCATGTCTTCGGTGATCTGGTCCTTGAGGCTCATGAGGTGATTCCGGTTATTCCAACAATTTTGCGGCCAAGATAGCAAAAAGCCCGCGCAGCGTCCTGGGCGGGCTTTTGCCAAGGCTTCATCGACAGCGACCGGGCAGAGGCCGGGTCGGCGACAAAAGCGCTGAAGAGACGAGGCTCAGTACAGCTTCTTGGGCAGCTGCATGCTGCGCACACGCTTGTAGTGACGCTTCACGGCGGCGGCTTTCTTGCGCTTGCGCTCGGCCGTGGGCTTCTCGTAGAACTCGCGGGCGCGCAGCTCGGTGAGCAGGCCCAGCTTTTCAATGGTGCGCTTGAAGCGGCGCAGGGCCACGTCGAACGGCTCGTTTTCTTTGACGCGAATGGTGGTCATGAAACAGTGGTTCCTTCAAAGTGCGCTCGGTGTTCGCCCGGGACGACAAGGCTTGTTGCCTTGCCGGCCTTGAAGCGGGTTATCCGGATTCCGCTTCCGAATCGACGCGCAGGGTTTGCCAGCAAAACGCGGATTCTAACCCTTTTTTCGAACCATGGCGATATTTTGAGTTCAAACAGGGCAGAACGGGTTCCCCCCACAACCAAGGCCGGTACGCACGGACGCCGAGCATATCCCAGGCTACCATTCACGCCCTGGAGCCCGACGGACGTCGGGACGCGCCTGGCGCGCTGCCCCGTCTCTGGCCTTTTCACCTTGTACTGATTCCAGCCCGGGCGGTCGATGCCGGTGCCTGGGGCTTCTTGCGATCAACGTTGATGGACCACCTTGCCGCTGCCGCTTCCCAGTCTCCCGCCGAATTCGGTGACTGGTTGTCCGCCTCCGGTCTCGGCGCGGGGGAAGCCGCGGCGGCGCTGGCCAGCCTGCTTGAGCCCAGCGGTGCCAATCTGGCCGTCAAGGCGCTGTCGACCGGGCGCTATGTGTACGCCAGTGCGGGCATGGACCGGCTGTTCGAACGCACCGAATCCACCGTGGTGGGCTACGGCGACAGCGAGCTGATGCGCAGCGAAGAGGTGGCCGCGATGCGCCGGGCCGAGCAGGCCGCCATGGCGCAGCGCAGCCTGGTTTGTAGCGAACACCGGCTGGACCTGGCCGGGCGGCGGCGCGAGTTCCTGGTCGCACGCATGGCGCTGGGCTCGGACCATGTGATGGCGCTGTGGCTGGACAAGACCGAGGAGCGCCACCGCGAGTCGCATCTGCAGCGGGCGCTGCAACAACTGGAGCAACAGCAAAAAGCCATGGAATCGCTGCGCCGCGAACTGCAGAGCGGCAGCGGGCGCGATGCGACCTCCGGCCTTTACATGCGCGCGCAGTTCGACGATCAGCTGTTGCGAGAGATCGACCTGTCCACGCGCGAGCACCGCGAGTTCGCGCTGGTGCTGATTGCGCTCGATCCGCCCGCCGGGCCGGCGCCTGCCGAACAGGCTGGCGAGCGCCTGCTCGAGGCGCTGGGGCGCATGCTGCGCGCCAACACGCGGGCCATGGACTCGGCCTGTCGCATTGGGCCGCAGCTGTTTGCGGTGCTGTTGTCCGGCGTGGGGCTGGCGACGGCGCACTCGCGCATGGAGCAGCTGCGCCGGCAATGCAGTGCGCAAATTGTCGTGATCGACGGGGTGGATCTGGGGCTGTCCTTGTCCATCGGCGTGGCCAGCTTCCCGCACACCGCGTCCCGGCAGGACGAGCTGCTGCAGGCCAGCGAGGCCGCGGTGCAGGAGGCGCAACGCCGCGGCGGCAACCAGGTGGTGCTCGCCTCCATCCCGTTTGCGTTCGGCGAAGCCGGCGTGCCCTGAGTTCCGGCCAAGCCCGTCTTCGCGGGCGGCGACGATGTCCCCTGGTGCGGACGAACGGGCTTAGCCCAGTCCACGCTGCAGCATGTAGGCGGCGAGCAGGACCAAGACTCCGGCGAAGGCCCTCCGCAGCTGCTTGACATCCATGGCATGGGCGGCGCGTGCGCCCAGCGGCGCGAGGCTGACACTGGCCAGCGCGACGACCGCCAGCCCCGGCAGGTACAAATAGCCCAGCGCGCCTGGCAGAGCCACCGGCAGGGACCGGCCGCCAATGAGATAGCCCACGGTGTTCGCGGCCGCGATTGGGAAGCCCAGCGCGGCGCTGGTGGCCACGGCCTGGTGGATGGGCACGTTGCACCAGGTCATGAAGGGCACGGAGATGAACCCGCCGCCCGCACCGACCAGCCCGGACAGCAAGCCGATGCCGGAGCCGACGGCTGTCTGGCCCAGCGGGCCGGGCATCTGCCGTCCGGGGTGAGGCTTGCGCTCGCGCAGCATCTGCAGCGCCGAGAAGCCGACGAAGGCGGCAAACAGCAGCGCCAGCGCCTGCCCCTTCAGCAGGGCGAAGAGGCCGGCGCCGGCCAGCAGTCCACCCACCAGGATGCCGGGCGCCAGTCCGCGCACCAGGTCCCAACGGACGGCTCTCCGCTTGTGATGGGCGCGCACGCTGGACAACGAGGTGAACATGATGGTGGCCATGGAGGTGGCGATCGCCATCTTCACCGCCAGGCTCTCGCCCACGCCCTGGGTCGACAGGATCAAGGTCAGGAAGGGCACCATCAGCATGCCGCCGCCTATGCCTAAAAGCCCGGCCAGGAAGCCGCTGCACACGCCCAGCGCCAGCAGTTGCAGCACCAGCCAGGCGCTCATGGGGTGATCCTTTGTGTCGGGATCATGAGAGCCGCTGCATCAGGTGCCGCCACTCATCCGCGCTGACCGGCGTGATGGACAGGCGGCTGCCCGGCTGCAGCAGGCGCATGCCGGCCAGCTGCGGGTCCTGGCGCATGTCGGACAGGCGCAGCAGCGGGGTCTTGCGCACGAAGCGCACGTCGACATGCAGCCAGCGCGGCGCCTGAGGATCGGACTTGGGGTCGTGGTAGGGGCTTTGCGGATCGAACTGCGTCGCGTCGGGGTAGGCTGTGCTCGCCACCTCGGCCAGTCCGGCGATGCCGGGTTCGGGGCAGGACGAGTGGTAGAAAAGCACACCGTCGCCGATGCGCATCTGGTCGCGCATGAAGTTGCGCGCCTGGTAGTTGCGCACGCCGGTCCAGGGGAGCTGTCGGCCCGGTGCCGCGGCCAGGTCGTCGATGGAGCACTCGTCGGGTTCCGACTTCATCAGCCAGTAGTTCACCGTGCTTCTTCCTGCGTTGTGCGCCTGCGCCCGCGTGGGAGGGGGGGCCGTCGTTGCGACGGAAGGGCGAGGCGAGGGGAGGGGGTGTCCACCGCGAACCGTGGGCCGCATTCCTGAACCCAGGGGATTCAGGTGGGCGAGGTCAGCAAGGCTTCGGGTTCATCTGACGCGAGACGATCGCACCAGCCAAGCGATGTTCCAGGCCCTTGCTCGCGAGAGCATCGGTTCAAGGAAATATAGAACCCACGCGGACGCGGCAGACGAGGGCATTCTACGCCCGCGCCGCGACTTCAGAGCAGTTGCCCGTCTTGGGTCAGGGCTTCGTCCAGGCGCTTGATCAACGCGTCCAGATCGGGCAGCGTGGCATCCGTGCTGGCCATCTCGGCCGACTCGCCCTGCGGCTCGCTGAGCGAATAGGCCAGGTTCAGCGCCGCCAGCACGGCGATGCGCTCGCGCGCCTTGACGCGGCCGGCATCGCGGATCGCGCACATTTCCTTGTCGACACGCGCCACGGCCTTGGCCAGCGCGGCCTCGCCGCCGACGGGGCAGCCCAGCAGGTAGCTCTGCCCCATGATCGTGACTTCCATTTGCTTCATGGGTGGTTCTTCTCCGCGTCGGGTGCATCCGCCTCCAGGGGCAGACGGTCCAGCAGCGCGTCGACGCGCGCGCGCGCGGCCGCGAGTCGGGAGCGCAGGCTGTCGCGCTCCTGGGTCAGGCTCTGCACCTGCTGCTCCAGCAGAGCATTGGTGCGCGTGAGTTCCTCGTGGCGCAACAGCAGGCGTTCCACCCGGTCGGCGAGTTCGGTGATGCTGGACATGGTGTGATGGGCTGGCTAGGGCTGGGATTGTAGGCGCCGCGCGCCTAGGGCCGTCGCCCGGATCCGGGGCGGCTGTCGCATTGCGCCACCACCGCGCAGCGCTCGCACAGCGGGCGTCGCGCCTGGCAGACGTAGCGGCCATGCAGGATCAGCCAGTGGTGGGCGTCGACGAGGAAGCGCTCGGGCACGCGGGCCAGCAGTTTCTGCTCCACCTCCAGCGGCGTCCTGCCGGGCGCCAGTCCGGTCCGGTTGCTGACACGGAAGATGTGCGTGTCCACCGCCATCGTCGGTTCGCCGAAGGCGACGTTGAGCACCACGTTGGCGGTCTTGCGGCCCACGCCCGGCAGAGCCTCCAGGGCCTCGCGGCTGCGCGGCACCTGGCCGCCATGCTGCTCCAGCAGGATGCGACAGGTGGCGTGGAGGTTCTTGGCCTTGGTGCGGTACAGGCCGATGGTCTTGATGTAGTCGGCCAGCCCCTCCTCGCCGAGCGCCAGGATCTTCGCCGGGGTGTTGGCGACGACGAACAGGCGCCGGGTCGCCTTGTTCACGCCCACGTCGGTGGCCTGGGCGGAGAGCAGGACGGCGGCGAGCAGCTCGAACACGCTGGCGTACTCGAGTTCGGTCTGGGGCGAGGGATTGGCTTGCGCCAGGATGTCGAAGAACTCGCGGACTTGGGTGTCGTTCATGGCGAGGTGCTTGGTCAGGTGGCGCGCTTGGCGCGGGCACGGGCCATCGCGGCCTGGATCACCGCGCGCTTGCGATCCAGGTCCGCGGGATCGGTCAGCTTGGACTCCTGGGCCAGATGGTCCAGCTTGCGCTGGGCCTTGGTCAGCAGGCGTTCCTCGTGCTCGCGCTGCTCGCGCACCAGGCGTTGCTGCCGGGCCTCGTAGCGGGCGCGGGATTCATCGGCCTGCGCCGGGGTCCAGGCCTGCCAGCCGCTGCGGCCGGGCGTGACGTCCAGCATCGCAATACAGTCCACGGGGCAGACCGGCACACAGAGCTCGCAGCCATTGCACGGCGCGTCCAGCACCACATGCATCTGCTTGTTGCTGCCCAGGATGGCATCCACCGGGCAGGCCTTGATGCACAGCGTGCAGCCGATGCACCAGTCCTCGTCGATGCGCGCGAGGCGGCGCGGCCCTTCGCTGCCGTGCTCGGGATTCAGGGGCAGGGCGGGCTGGCCGGTCAGCGCGGACAGTCGCTGCACGCCTTCGGCGCCGCCGGGCGGGCATTGGTTGATCGCCGCCTCGCCCAGCGCGATGGCATGGGCGTAGGAGTGGCAGTCGGGATAGCCGCAGCGGGTGCACTGCGTCTGGGGCAGGGCCCGGTCCAGTTGCTGGACCAGGGCCTCGATCGCGGGGAAGGAGGAAGAGGTGGAGACGTTCACTCAGGTCTGGCTGCGCGTCCGTGGCGCCGCGCCGCGCGCGGACTTGCCTGCCGGACGCGTGGGGGCGCGCGTGGCGGTCGGGCTGACCAATGGGGCCGCATCGTACTGCGCAATGAACTCGCGGATCACCGGGTACACCATTTCGCGCCAGCGCCGCCCCGAGAAGATGCCGTAGTGGCCGGCACCCTGAACGTCGTAGTGGCGCTGGTTGGCCTTGTCGATGCCGCTGCACAGCTCATGGGCGGCACGCGTCTGGCCGGCACCGGAGATGTCGTCCAGTTCACCCTCGACGGTCAGCAGCGCGGTGCCGCGGATGTCCTGTGGGCGCACCAGCTCGCCGCGCACGCGCCAGGTGCCGTTGACCAGCGCGAAGTCCTGGAACACGGTCTTGATGGTGTCCAGGTAGTACTCGGCGGGCATGTCCAGCACCGCGTTGTACTCGTCATAGAACTGACGATGGGCTTCGGCGCTGTCGTCGTCACCACGCACCAGGTCCAGAAAGTAGTCGTAGTGCGAGCTGACGTGGCGGTCCGGGTTCATGGCCACGAAGCCGGTGTGCTGCAGAAAGCCAGGGTAGACCTCGCGGCCGGCGCCCGGGTAGTTGGTGGGCACGCGGTAGATCACGTTGTTCTCGAACCAGGCATGGCTGCGGTTCATCGCCAGGTTGTTGACCGCGGTGGGGCTTCGGCGCGCATCGATCGGACCACCCATCATGGTCATGGAGCGCGGCGTGTCCTCGCCGCGCGAGGCCATCAGCGAGATCGCGGCCAGCACCGGCACGGTGGGCTGGCAGACCGAGATCACATGGCATTCCTTGGCGCCGATCAGGCGAATGAACTCCTGCACGTACTCGATGTAGTCGTCAAGGTGGAAGGGGCCTTGCTCAAGCGGCACCATGCGCGCGTCGGTCCAGTCGGTGATGAACACCTTGTGGTCCTTGAGCAGTTGCTTGACCGTGTCGCGCAGCAGCGTGCTGTGGTGCCCAGATAGCGGCGCGACGACCAGCACGGTGGGCTGGCCCTTCATCTTCTCGAGCACCTGGGGATTGTCGGTGTAGCGCTTGAAGCGCAGCAGCCGGCAGAAGGGCTTTTGCAGCGGCACCAGCTCCTGCACCGCGACGTCCACGCCGTCGACGGCAATGCTGCGGATGTCGAACTCCGGCTTTTCGTATTCCTTGGCCAACCGGTGCATCAGGTCCAGCCCGGCCGACACGCGGTGCGACAGCGGCGTGTGCGCGAACGGGGAGAGCGGATGGCTGTAGAGCTTCGCGGAGGCGCTGGCGAACTCCGAAAACGGGCTCAACAGGGCGCGCTGGGTTTCGTAGAGCTGGTAGAGCATCGGACTTCCCTCAGGCTGGACCTTGCCTTGTGCAATGCAGCATTCTAGGCGCTTGACCCTAGGCAAGCCTGACAAGCCGGTGACGTTTCGGCTTCAGACAAACCCCAAAAAAGCACGGGGCCGCCGGCTTTTACCGGCGGCCCCGTGGGGGCGAGGGGCGTGAGGCGGATCAGCCGCGCATCACCGTGGCCATGGCCTGGGCCACGGCCTGGATGTTCTTGCTGTTCAGCGCCGCCACGCAGATGCGGCCGGAATCCACGCCGTAGACGCCGAACTCGCCGCGCAGGCGCTGCATCTGTTCGGCATTGAGGCCGGAGTAGCTGAACATGCCTTTCTGGCGCGTCACGAAGCTCAGGTCGGCGTCGACGCCGGCGGCCTTCAGTTCCGTCACCAGCGCTTCACGCATTTGGCGGATGCGCACGCGCATGCCGGCCAGCTCCTGCTCCCATTGCTGACGCAGCGCCGGGGTGGACAGCACTGTGGCCACGACTTGGGCGCCGTGGGTGGGCGGGTTGGAGTAGTTGGTGCGGATCACGATTTTGAGCTGCGACAGCACCTTGGCGGCTTCCTCGCTGCTGGCGCAGACCACGCTGAGTGCGCCCACGCGTTCGCCATACAGCGAGAAGCTCTTGGAGAAGCTGGTGGACACGAAGAAATCCAGCCCGGCAGCCAGGAACTGCTGGATCACGGCGCCGTCCTCGGCGATGCCTTCGCCGAAACCCTGGTAGGCCATGTCCAGGAAGGCGACCAGGTTGCGCGCTTTCACGGCCTCGACGACCTGGTTCCACTGCGCAGGCGTCAGGTCATAGCCGGTCGGGTTGTGGCAGCAGGCGTGCAGCACGACCACGGTGCCGGCGGCTGCACCGTTCAGCGCGGCCAGCATGCCCTCGACGTTGATGCCGCGCGCGGCGGCGTCGTAATAGGGGTAGGTCTCGACCGTGAAGCCCGCGTTCGTGAACAGCGCGCGATGGTTCTCCCAGGACGGGTCCGAGATCAGCACCTTGGCGTCCGGGTTGAGCTTCTTCAGGAAGTCCGCGCCGATCTTCAGGCCGCCGGTGCCGCCCAGCGCCTGCACGGTGGCGACGCGCTTGGACTTCACTGCCTCGCTGTCGGCGCCGAACACCAGGCCTTGCACGGCCTGGTCATAGGCGGCGATGCCGTCGATGGGCAGATAGCCGCGCGCCTTGGGGGCGGCCAGCATCTGTGCCTCGGCCTCGGCCACGCAGGCCAGCAGCGGCAGCTTGCCGTTGTCGTCGTAGTAGACCCCCACCCCCAGGTTCACCTTGTTGGGATTGGGGTCGGCGTTGAACTGCTCGTTCAGACCCAGGATGGGATCGCGGGGGGCCATGGCGACGGCGGCGAACAAGGACATGAAAGCTTCCTGACAGTGCGTTGGCAAGAGACAAAGGGGCAGGTCCCGGCAGCGGGCGGCCGGCTGCGCTACGCTGTCGGGTTTCAGGCCCGGCAGAGCGCGTCCATTGTAGGCAGCCCGGATGCCGATACCCAGGGAATCCCCGATGAGCCAGTCCTCTCTTGCCCCGTCCTCCCCAGAGGTGCACGCCGCCGAGCAGGAGGCGCCGAAGGGCGAGTTCGTCACATTCGAAGGATCGCCCTTCCAGCTCTTCCAGCCCTATCCGCCCGCGGGCGATCAGCCGACGGCGATCGCTCAGTTGGTGGAGGGCGTGGAGGATGGCCTGTCCTTCCAGACCCTGCTGGGCGTGACCGGGTCGGGCAAGACCTTCACGATGGCCAACGTCATTGCCCGACTGGGGCGGCCGGCCATCGTGTTCGCGCACAACAAGACCCTGGCGGCCCAGCTGTACAGCGAGTTCCGCGAGTTCTTTCCCAAGAACGCGGTGGAGTACTTTGTCTCCTACTACGACTACTACCAGCCCGAGGCCTATGTGCCTCAGCGCGACCTCTTCATCGAGAAGGACAGCGCGATCAACGAGCAGATCGAGCAGCTGCGCCTGTCTTGCACCAAAAGCCTGCTGGAGCGGCGCGACGTGATCATCGTGGCCTCGGTGTCGGCGATCTACGGCATCGGCAACCCGAGCGATTACCACCAGATGGTGATGACCCTGCGCGTTGGCGACAAGATGGGTCAGCGCGAGGTGATCGCGCAGCTGGCGCGCATGCAGTACACGCGCAACGAGATGGAATTCACCCGCGGCCATTTCCGTGTGCGCGGTGACACCATCGATGTCTTCCCCGCCGAGCATTCGGAGCTGGCCCTGCGCATCGAGCTGTTCGACGACGAGGTGGAGGGCTTGCAGCTCTTCGATCCGTTGACCGGCCATGTGCGGCAGAAGATTCCCCGCTTCACCGTCTACCCGTCCAGTCACTACGTCACGCCGCGCGAGCGCGTGCTGGCGGCGGTGGAAACGATCAAGGAGGAGCTGCGCGAGCGCGTGGGCTTCTTCGTCAAGGAAGGCAAGCTGGTCGAGGCGCAGCGCCTGGAACAGCGCACCCGCTTCGACCTGGAGATGCTCCAGGAGGTGGGGCACTGCAAGGGCATTGAGAACTACACCCGCCACCTGTCCGGTGCCCAGCCCGGCGAGGCGCCGCCCACGCTGGTGGACTATCTGCCGCCCGATGCACTGATGCTGGTGGACGAGAGCCATGTCACGCTGGGGCAGTTCGGCGGCATGTACAACGGCGACCGGGCGCGCAAGACCACGCTGGTGGAATACGGCTTCCGCCTGCCATCGGCACTGGACAACCGGCCGCTGAAGTTCGCCGAATTCGAGCGCAAGATGCGCCAGGTCATCTTCGTGTCCGCGACGCCGGCTGACTACGAACAGAAGAACGCCGGACAGATCGTCGAACAAGTGGTGCGGCCCACCGGGCTGGTGGACCCGGTGGTGGAGGTGCGTCCGGCCACCCACCAGGTGGATGACGTGCTGCAGGAGATCCGCGAACGCGTGGAGCAGGGCGACCGTGTGCTGATCACGACGCTGACCAAGCGCATGGCGGAGCAGCTGACCGAATACCTGACCGACAACGGCGTCAAGGTCCGCTATCTGCATTCGGACGTGGACACCGTGGAGCGGGTGGAAATCCTGCGCGATCTGCGCCTGGGAACCTTCGACGTGCTGGTGGGCATCAACCTGCTGCGCGAGGGCTTGGACATTCCCGAGGTTTCGCTGGTCGCCATCCTGGATGCCGACAAAGAAGGCTTTCTGCGCTCCGAGCGCAGCCTGATCCAGACCATAGGCCGGGCGGCGCGCAACCTGAACGGCAAGGCCATCCTCTATGCCGACAAAATCACCGACTCCATGCGCCGCGCGATCGACGAAACCGAGCGCCGCCGTGCCAAGCAGATCGCCTTCAACGAGGCGAATGGCATCACGCCGCGCGGCGTGGTCAAGCGCATCAAGGAATTGATCGACGGCGTGTACAGCGACAAGCCGGGGCGCGACCAGGACAAGGTGCTGCACGACACGGCCGAGGTGGAGGCGCTCAGCGAGAAAGACCTGGGCAAGCGCATCGCGCAGCTCGAAAAGCAGATGCTGGAACACGCGCGCAACCTGGAGTTCGAAAAGGCCGCTCGCCTGCGCGACCAACTGGCGCAGCTGCGCGAACAGGCTTTCGGCGCCGCGGTCCACGACAATGTGGTGCCCATTGGGGCGGCCAAAGCCGCCTGAACGCCGAAGACGGGGCGGAACATCCGCCCCTGTCGCCTATGCAAAGACCCGACTGCGGGCGTGGGCTCATCGGCGCCCGCAGCCGGTCCCAAGCAAGTCTCGAATTAATTGAGTAAAATGCTCGGGCATAACAAGGGTTAGTCCTAGTGGCCGACTCCTGTTGCTTCGGAGGTTCTGTGCCAGGGCTTCCGTCCACGGTATGAAGGCCCTGGCGGGTCAAGGAGGACTCTGATGCGTCTCACCACCAAAGGTCGTTTTGCGGTCACGGCGATGATCGATTTGGCTCTGCGCGAGAACAGCGGCCCGGTCGCGCTGGCCGCCATCAGCCAGCGCCAGCAAATTTCGCTGTCCTATCTGGAGCAGCTGTTCGGCAAGCTGCGCCGGCACCAGCTCGTGGAGAGCACCCGGGGCCCGGGCGGCGGTTATTCGCTGGGCCGGCGTTCGGACGAGATCACCGTGGCTGACATCATCGTTGCCGTCGATGAGCCCATTGACGCCACCGGCTGCGGCGGCAAGGAAAACTGCATGGGCGACGACGCCGGTCGCTGCATCACGCATGACCTGTGGACGGCGCTGAACAACAAGATGATCGAGTACCTGGACTCGGTCACGCTGCGCAAGCTGGTCGACGACCAACTCGCCAAGGGCGTCACGGTCGAGGAGGCGCCGATCAAGCGCGCGATCTCCAGCACCCCCGTGGTCAAGCCCATCCGCATTACCGCGCCGAACTCGGTCTTCGCACTGGGCAACGCGCTGAGCAAGTAACCCCTCTCTCGAGAACAAAAACAGGTCTCCTCCCATGGACATGACGCCTCACTTCCCCATCTACATGGACTACGGTGCCACCACGCCGGTGGACCCGCGTGTCGTCGACGCGATGATTCCCTGGTTGCGCGAGCACTTCGGCAATCCGGCGTCACGCAGCCATGCCTGGGGTTGGGAGGCCGAGGAGGCCGTCGAGAAGGCGCGCGGCCAAGTCGCCGCGCTGATCGGAGCCGACCCGCGCGAGATCGTCTGGACCTCGGGTGCCACCGAGTCCAACAACCTGGCCGTGAAGGGCGCGGCGCATTTCTACCAGAGCCGTGGCAAACACCTGATCACCGTCAAGACCGAGCACAAGGCCGTGCTGGATCCGATGCGCGAACTGGAGCGCCAGGGCTTCGAGGTGAGCTACCTGGACGTGCAGGAAAACGGCCTGCTGGACCTGGACGCCTTCAAGGCCGCGATCCGCCCCGACACCATCCTGGCCTCGGTGATGTTCGTCAACAATGAGATCGGCGT
This sequence comes from Pelomonas sp. CA6, assembly GCF_022549225.1. Lineage (GTDB taxonomy): Bacteria > Pseudomonadota > Gammaproteobacteria > Burkholderiales > Burkholderiaceae_C > Roseateles. The sequence continues at coordinate 190,762 of NZ_JAKZFD010000009.1, read as the reverse complement.
GATTCAGGACATCACGGCGCTGGGCACGATCTGCCGCGAGAAGGGCATTGTGTTCCATGTCGATGCGGCGCAGGCGACCGGCAAGGTCGAGATCGACCTGGCGACCCTGCCGGTGGACCTGATGAGTCTGGCCTCGCACAAGTCCTATGGCCCCAAGGGCATTGGCGCGCTGTATGTGCGCCGCAAGCCGCGTGTGCGCCTGGAGGCGCAGATGCACGGCGGCGGTCACGAGCGCGGCCTGCGTTCGGGCACGCTGCCCACGCACCAGATCGTCGGCATGGGCGAGGCTTTCCGAATCGCCCGCGAGGAAATGGCCACCGAGCTGCCCCGCATTCGCGCGCTGCAGCAGCGCCTGCTGGACGGATTGGCGGACATCGAACAGGTGTTCATCAACGGCGACCTGAGCCGGCGCGTGCCCCACAACGTGAACGCCTCCTTCAACTATGTCGAAGGCGAGTCGCTGATCATGGGCATCAAGGGCATTGCCGTGTCCTCGGGATCGGCCTGCACCTCCGCCAGCCTGGAGCCCAGCTACGTGCTGCGCGCACTGGGCCGCAGCGACGAGTTGGCGCATTCCTCGCTGCGCATGACCATTGGCCGTTTCACGACCGAAGAGGAGATCGATTTCGCGGTCAGCCAGCTGAAGGACAGGGTCGCGAAACTGCGCGAGCTGTCGCCGCTGTGGGACATGTACAAGGATGGCGTGGACCTCAGCACCATCCAGTGGGCGGCCCATTGAACAAGGAGTATCAACATGGCATACAGCGACAAAGTCATCGACCACTATGAAAACCCGCGCAACGTCGGCGCCTTCGAGAAGGGCGACGATTCGGTCGGGACCGGCATGGTGGGGGCGCCCGCCTGTGGCGACGTGATGAAGCTGCAGATCAAGGTCAACCCGGCCACCGGGCTGATCGAGGACGCGAAGTTCAAGACCTACGGTTGCGGTTCGGCGATCGCCTCGAGCTCGCTGGTCACCGAATGGGTGAAGGGCAAGAGCCTGGATGAGGCGCTGTCGATCAAGAACACGCAGATCGCCGAGGAGCTGGCGTTGCCGCCGGTCAAGATCCACTGCTCCATCCTCGCCGAGGACGCCATCAAGGCCGCGGTGGACGACTACCGCGCCAAGCACACGGCCTGAAGCCCCTGAACGCAGACGGAAGGACAAGATGGCAGTCACCCTGACCGAAGCCGCCGCACGGCATGTGACCCGCTACATCAGCAAGAGAGGGCGTGGCGTGGGCGTGCGCCTGGGTGTGAAGACCACCGGCTGCTCGGGCTTGGCCTACAAGCTGGAGTACGCCGACGAGATCGCGCCCGAGGATGTGGTCTTCGAGGGTCATGGCGTCAAGGTGCTGATTGACCCCAAGAGCCTGCCTTACCTGGATGGCACCGAGCTGGACTTTGTCCGCGAGGGGCTCAACGAGGGCTTCAAGTTCCGCAACCCGCGCGAGAAGGACCGCTGCGGCTGCGGCGAGTCCTTCCGCGTCTGACGATGGATTGAGCCGACGGGCCTGACGGAGGCGGTCCTGCAGGCGTACGCCCGGGGCGAGCTTCCACCGAGGCGCGGCAGGGCCGCGCTTTTTCATTCCGGAGCCGCCTGCCGGCGTCCGAGACAGCGACAAGCCTGATGCCATGAAGCTAGACGACGACGATTTCAGCCTGTTCGGCCTGCCGCAGCGCTTTGCGCAGGACGGCGCGGAAATCGCCGCGCGCTGGAAGCAACTGGCGGCCCGCGTGCATCCCGACAAATTCGTTGCCGAGGGCGGCGCGGCCCAGCGCATGGCCATGCAATGGGCTTTGCGCGTCAACGAGGCGCATCAGCGCCTGCGCGACCCGCTCAAACGCGCCGCGTATCTGTGCGAGTTGCGCGGCGCGCCCATCCAGGCGCATGAGAACACGCGCATGCCGGCATCCTTCCTGATGGAGCAGATGCAGTGGCGCGAGGCGCTGGACGAGGCCGCCGATGCCGAAACCGTGCAGCGGCTGGATGACGAAGTTGCGCAGCGCGAGCGTGCGCTGTTGGCCGAGGCGGGGCGGCAGCTGGACGAGTTGGGCGAGCCCGCCGCCGCCGCCCAGGCGGTGCGGGCTTTGATGTTCATCACCCGGTTCCGCTCCGACATCGATCAACGCTTGGAAGCGTTGGGACAATAAGACCATGGCATTGCTACAGATTTCCGAACCCGGCGCATCTCCCGACCCGCATCAGCGCCGCATTGCAGTGGGCATAGACCTGGGGACGACCCATTCGCTGGTGGCCGCGATGCGACACGGCGTCGCCGAATGCCTGCCGGACGAGCAGGGGCGGGTGATCCTGCCGTCCGCGGTGCGCGTGCTGCCCGAGGGGCGACGCCAGATCGGCTTCGACGCGCTGGCCGCGCAGGGCGAGGACCCGGAAAACACCATCGTCTCGGTCAAGCGTTTCATGGGGCGCCGCGTAGTCGATGTGGCCGACCGCGCGAAGCTGCCCTATCAGTTCGAGGACACGCCGGGCATGCTCAGCCTGATGACGCGCGAGGGTGCCAAGTCGCCGGTGGAAATCTCTGCGGAGATTCTGGCCACCCTGCGCCAGCGCGCCGAGGACAGCTTCGATGATGACCTGTTCGGCGCGGTGATCACCGTGCCAGCCTATTTCGACGACGCGCAGCGCCAGGCCACCAAGGATGCGGCCCAGCTCGCGGGTCTGAATGTGCTGCGCCTGATCAACGAACCGACGGCCGCCGCCATCGCCTATGGGCTGGACAACGGCAGCGAGGGGCTCTATGCCGTCTATGACCTGGGCGGTGGCACTTTCGACATTTCGCTGCTGCGCCTGACGCGCGGTGTGTTCGAGGTCGTCTCCACCGGTGGCGATGCCCAGTTGGGAGGCGACGACTTCGACCGCGCGCTGGCCGACTGGGCCCTGGCGCAGGCCGGGCTCATCGCGGTCAGCGCCCAGGATAAGCGCCGCGTGCTGGTCGCCGCGCGCCGGGCCAAGGAGGCGCTGACCGACGCGGACCGCAGCACCCTGAGCGCCGAGCTTTCAACCGGGGCACTCAGCCTGGAGGTCAGCCGCGTCCAGTTCGAAACGCTCACCCAGCCCCTGGTGGCGAGGACCCTGGCCGTGGTGCGCCGCGTGCTGCGCGATGCCCGGGTGCGCCCCGAGGACGTGCAAGGGGTCGTGATGGTGGGCGGCTCCACGCGCATGCCCTGCGTACGCCGCGCGATCGGCGATCACTTCGGCCCCGACGGCGCGGCCAAGGTGTTGACCAATCTGAATCCGGACGAAGTGGTCGCGCTGGGCGCCGCCATCCAGGCCAACCTGCTGGCCGGCAATAACAGCGACGGTGAGATCCTGCTGCTGGACGTGATCCCGCTGTCGCTGGGGCTGGAGACCATGGGCGGCTTGGTCGAGCGCATCATCGAGCGCAACGCCACCATCCCGGTGGCGCGCGCCCAGGACTTCACCACCTTCAAGGACGGCCAGACCGCGCTGGCGCTGCATGTGCTGCAGGGCGAACGCGAGTTGGTCAGCGAGTGCCGCTCGCTGGCGCGCTTCGAGCTGCGTGGGATTCCGCCCATGGCCGCCGGGGCCGCGCGCATACGCGTCAGCTTCCAGGTCGACGCCGACGGCCTGCTCAGCGTGTCGGCCCAGGAACTGGGCTCCGGCGTGCAGGCGTCGGTTCAGGTCAAGCCCAGCTACGGGCTGTCCGACGAACAGATCGCCGGCATGCTGCGTGAAGGCTTCGACAGCGCCGAGTCCGATATGCAGGCTCGCAAGCTGCGCGAGGCCCAGGTGGAGGCCGAGCGCATGCTGCTCGCCACGCAGAGCGCGCTGGCGGCCGACGGCGACCTGCTGTCGGAGGCCGAGCATGCCGATATCGCGGCGCTGGCCCATCGCATGGTGGAAGCGGCGGCCGGCAGCGATGCCAACGCCATCGAGGCCGCCACCGAGGCGCTGGCCAAGGGCACCGAGGCCTTTGCCGCCGCGCGCATGAACCGCGGCATTCAGCAAGCCCTGACCGGGCGCAGCATCGACCAGGTCTGAGTCAGCATCAGGACAACCCATGCCCATCATCAAGATCCTTCCCCATCCCGAGTACTGCCCCGAGGGCAAGACGGTGCAGGCGCCGGCCGGCACCTCCATCTGCGAGGCTCTGCTGGACAACGGCGTGGAGATCGAGCACGCCTGCGATCAGGTCTGTGCCTGCACCACCTGCCACGTGATCGTGCGCGAGGGCTTTGCCTCGCTGTCCGAGATGGAGGAGAACGAGGAAGACATGCTGGACCGCGCCTGGGGGCTGGAGGCCAACTCGCGCCTGTCCTGCCAGGCCATCCTGGCCAACACCGACGTGACGGTGGAGATCCCCAAGTACTCCATCAACCACGCCAAGGAAAAGCACTGAGCATGCGGGTCCTGGGCATCGAATCTTCCTGCGACGAGACCGGCGTGGCGCTGGTCGACGCCAGCGGCGCCGGCACGCCGCGGCTGCTGGCGCATGCGCTGCACAGCCAGATCGCGATGCACCAGGCCTACGGCGGCGTGGTGCCGGAGCTGGCCTCCCGCGATCACATCCGGCGCGTGTTGCCCCTGACCCGCGAAGTGATGCAGCAGGCCGGTTGCCGCCTGCAGGACATTGACCTCGTGGCCTACACCCAGGGGCCGGGGCTGGCTGGCGCGCTGCTCGTGGGCGCGGGCGTCGCCGTGTCGCTGGCGGCCGCGCTGGAGCGGCCCACGCTGGCGGTCCATCACCTCGAAGGGCATCTGCTGTCGCCCTTTCTGTCGGCCGATCCGCCAGAGTTCCCCTTCGTCGCGCTGCTGGTTTCTGGCGGCCACACCCAGCTGATGCGGGTGGACGGCGTGGGTGTGTACGAGTTGCTGGGCGAGACCATCGACGACGCGGCCGGCGAGGCCTTTGACAAGAGCGCCAAGCTGCTGGGGCTGCCCTATCCGGGTGGGCCGCACCTGGCGCGCCTGGCGGAGCAGGGCGATCCGACGGCCTTTGCGCTGCCGCGGCCGCTGCTGCACAGCGGCAAGCCTGACTTCAGCTTCGCCGGGCTCAAGACCGCGGTGCTGACCCAGGTCCGTCGCCTGGGCGAGGGCATCACCGACGCGCAGCGCGCCGATCTTGCGGCGTCCACGCAGGCCGCCATCGTCGAAGTGCTGGTGAAGAAGTCGCTGCTGGCGTTGAAGGAGTCGGGGTTGCGGCGACTGGTTGTGGCCGGCGGCGTGGGGGCCAACAAGCGCCTGCGTGAGCAGCTGGATGCCCAGTGCGCTCGGCGCGGCGTGCGCGTCCACTATCCCGAGTTGCACCTGTGCACCGACAACGGCGCGATGATCGCGATGGCCGCGGCGCTGCGCCTGCGCGCCGGGCTGGCCCGCACCGAGACCAGTGGTGCCTTCGAGGTGCGCCCCCGTTGGGACCTGGCGGCGGCGTGAAGCGGCGATCGCTGCTGGCGGCCGCCGCGCTGGCCTGCGCACAGCCCGCGCGCGCCGCGGGCGAGCCGATCCGGCTGGCGCTGATCGAAGGCTTGTCCGGCCCCTTCGGCAATGCGGGCGAGGCGGTCCATCGCAATCTGGTCTGGGCTGTCGAGCGCGTCAATGCGCGCGGTGGTGTCCGGTTGCCGCAGGGCGCGAGGCCGCTGGCCCTGCTGCGCATGGACAGCAAGGGCTCGGCCGAGGAATCGCTGGCGCTGATGCGCGGCGCGATTGAGCAGGGCGCGGGATTCCTGCTGCAAGGCAACAGCTCGGCGGTGGCCGGCGCCATGCTGGCCGCGCTGGACAAGCACAACGCGCGCGAACCGGGGCGACGCGCGCTCTTTCTCAACTACGCGGCCGTCGATCCGGTGCTCACCGAGCAGCAATGCAGCGTCTGGCATTTCCGCTTCGACGCCCATGCCGACATGCGCCTGGCCGCGCTGGTCGAGGTGATCGCGCAGGACCGCCGCCTGCAGCGTCTCTATCTGATTGGCCAGGACTACAGCTTCGGTCAGCATGTGCTGCGCCGCGCGCGCGAGATGCTGGCGCAGCGCCGGCCCGACCTGCAGATCGTCGGCGACGAGCTGCATCCGATGGGCCGGGTGCGCGATTTCCTGCCCTATGCGTCCAAGATCCGCGCCAGCGGTGCCCAGGCGGTGCTGACCGGCAACTGGGGCAACGACCTCACCTTGCTGATCAAATCCACCCGCGATCTCGGCCTGGACACGCGCTTCTACACCTTCTATGGCAATGCGCTGGGCGTGCCCGCCGCGCTGGGCGAGGCGGGCGTGGATCGCGTGCTGGCGGTGGCGGAGTGGCATCCGAACATGGGCGATGCGGCCAGCGAGCGCTTTTATGCGGCCTTCCGTGCCCGCTTTTCGCGGCCCGAGCACGACTATCTGCATGCCCGCATGCAGCTGATGGTGGAGATGCTGGTGGCCGCGATGGAACGCGCCGGCAGCACCGAGGCGCTGGCGGTGGCGCGCGCGCTCGAGGGGCTGAAGCTGGATGGCCGTCCCTTGGGGATCGCCCATCAAGGCTGGATGCGGCCGACGGACCACCAGCTGCAGCAACCCCTGGTGGTCAGCGTGATGCGGCGCGCCGGGGAGGGCGGTGTGGCGCACGACAACGAGGGTTCGGGCTATGGCTTCCGCACGCTGCGTTTCCTGAGCGCCGAAGAGGCCCAATTGCCCAGTCGCTGCCGGATGCGCCGGCCCGGTTGAGCGGATAGGCTATACTCCACGGGTTTTCCTGCAAGTGCGCCTCGCGCCAAGCTGCTTGGGGCGAGTGCTTGAAGGAAAACACAGCACGGCATGGGTCGGTTTCACCTGTGTCCGCAAGTCCAACCTACGGAAACCGTTCGCGTATCCCGGCGCAGAAGAATTCTTTCTGCGTTGCGCTGCCGGCGGCACTCCGATCCAGCAAGGAACGCATCATGGCAGTCGCCGATCTGAACAAGGCCGAAATCGTCAAGGCCAACGCCCGCAGCGCCAACGACACGGGGTCTCCCGAAGTCCAAGTGGCCCTGCTGACCGCCCGCATCAATGAGCTGACCCCCCACTTCAAGCTGCACGCCAAGGATCACCATGGCCGTCGCGGTCTGCTGAAGATGGTCAACCAGCGCAAGAGCCTGCTGGCCTACCTGAAGAGCAAGGACGCCTCCCGCTACACCGCGCTGATCCAGAAGCTGGGCCTGCGCAAGTAATCGCGCCGCGAGCATGAAGAGCCTGTCTGGATGTACACGCCAGCACAGGCTCTTTGTCCTTCATCGTTTTGTTCTTCGCTACTGGAGTTGAGCTGACGTGGCGGATGTGTCATTCCACGGTGCCTGCGCTGCAGGTCCTCTGGAATGGCATCGCGCCAAACCCAGCCCCACTCCCGGTTTTTAGCGGCGCACCGCAAGCGCCCGAACACTAGAGGAGATGCGCATGAGCATGTTCAACAAAGTCACCAAGACCTTCCAATGGGGTCCCCATAGCGTGACGATGGAAACGGGCGAGATCGCCCGTCAGGCCAGCGGCGCCGTGCTGGTCAACATCGAGGACACCGTGGTGCTGGCCACCGTGGTGGCGCGCACCGAGGCCAAGCCGGGCCAGGACTTTTTCCCGCTGACGGTCGACTACATCGAGAAGACCTACGCTGCTGGCAAGATCCCGGGCAGCTTCTTCAAGCGTGAAGGCCGCCCCAGCGAGCTGGAGACCCTGACCAGCCGCCTGATCGACCGCCCCATCCGTCCGCTGTTCCCCGAGGGCTTCTTCAACGAAGTGCAGGTGGTGATCCACACGCTGTCGCTGAACCCCGAGGTGCAGGCCGACATCGCCGCGATGATCGCGACCAGCGCCGCGCTGGCCGTCTCCGGCATTCCGTTCAACGGCCCGATCGGCGCCGCGCGCGTGGGCTATGTGAATGGCGAGTACGTGCTGAACCCGGGCAAGACCCAGCTGGCCGATTCCAAGCTGGACCTGGTGGTCGCCGGCACGGAAGCCGCCGTGCTGATGGTGGAATCCGAAGCCGATCAGCTCAGCGAAGACCTGATGCTGGGCGCCGTGGTCTATGGCCATGATCAAGGCAAGATCGCGATCGCCGCGATCAACGAGCTGGTCCGCGAGGCCGGCAAGCCGGCCTGGAACTGGACCGCCCCGGCCAAGAACGAGCCGTTCATCGCCAAGGTGACCCAGCTGGCCGAAGAGCCGCTGCGTGCCGCCTACCAGATCCGCTCCAAGCAGGCGCGTACCCAGGCTTGCCGCGAGGCCTATGCCAAGGTCAAGGAAGCGCTGAGCGCCGAGGGCGTGGAATTCGACGGCGTCGAGGTCGACGGCCTGCTGTTCGAGATCGAAGCTCGCATCGTGCGCAGCCAGATCCTGGCCGGCGAGCCGCGCATCGACGGTCGCGACACCCGCACCGTGCGCCCGATCGAGATCCGCTCCGGCGTGCTGCCGCGCGTGCATGGCTCATCGCTGTTCACCCGTGGTGAAACGCAGGCGCTGGTCGCCGCGACCCTGGGTACCGACCGCGATGCGCAAGTCATCGACGCGCTGGCCGGCGAGTACAGCGAGCGCTTCATGCTGCACTACAACATGCCTCCGTTCGCCACCGGCGAGACCGGCCGCGTGGGCAGCCCCAAGCGCCGCGAGATCGGCCACGGCCGCCTGGCCAAGCGCGCGCTGGTCGCGGTGCTGCCGAGCAAGGAAGAGTTCCCGTACTCCATCCGCGTGGTGTCCGAGATCACCGAGTCCAACGGTTCGTCGTCCATGGCCTCGGTCTGCGGCGGCTGCCTCTCGCTGATGGACGCGGGCGTGCCGCTGAAGGCGCACGTCGCCGGCATCGCGATGGGCCTGATCAAGGACGGCAACCGCTTCGCGGTGCTGACCGACATCCTGGGTGACGAGGACCACCTCGGCGACATGGACTTCAAGGTGGCCGGCACGACCACCGGCGTGACCGCGCTGCAGATGGACATCAAGATCCAGGGCATCACCAAGGAAATCATGCAGGTCGCGCTGGCTCAGGCCAAGGAAGCCCGTCTGCACATCCTGGGCAAGATGGTCGAGGCCGTCGGTGGCGCGAAGACCGAGATCTCGGAATTCGCCCCGCGCCTGTACACCATGAAGATCAATCCGGAGAAGATCCGTGACGTGATCGGCAAGGGTGGCGCCACCATCCGTGCGCTGACCGAAGAGACGGGTACGCAGATCGACATCGCCGAAGACGGCACGATCACCATCGCGTCGACCGATGGCGCCAAGGCCGAGATCGCCAAGAAGCGCATCGAGGAGATCACCGCCGAAGCCGAGGTGGGCAAGGTCTACGAGGGCCCGGTCACCAAGATCCTGGACTTCGGTGCCCTGGTCAACATCCTGCCTGGCAAGGACGGCCTGCTGCACATCAGCCAGATCGCGCATCAGCGCGTCGAGAAGGTGACCGACTTCCTGAGCGAAGGCCAGATCGTCAAGGTCAAGGTGCTGGAGACCGACGAGAAGGGCCGCATCAAGCTGTCGATGAAGGCGCTGATCGACCGCGATGCGCCGATGGCCGCACAGGCCGCCGCGCCGGAAGCCCCGGCTGGCGAAGGTGCTGCCGAGTAAGCGACGGCGATGAAAGCCCTGGCGATCAGCCGGCCCGGCGGGCCGGAGGTGCTGCAGCTGGTGGAGTGGCCCGTGCCGCAGCCCGGGGCAGGCGAATGCCTGATCCGGGTGCAGGCCTACGGCGTCAATCGACCGGACGTGCTGCAGCGCAAGGGCGCTTATCCACCGCCGCCCGGGGCCAGCGAGCTGCCCGGGCTGGAGGTGGCGGGCACCGTCGCCGAGGGCGATGCCGCGGCACTGGCCGAGGCCGGCCTGAAGATCGGCGACGCGGTCTGCGCGTTGGTCGCGGGTGGCGGCTATGCCGAGCTGTGCACGGCGCCGGTGGCGCAATGCCTGCCGGTGCCCGCGGGCTGGAGCATGGCCGAGGCGGCCAGCCTGCCGGAGACCTTCTTCACCGTGTGGAGCAATGTCTTCGAGCGCGCGCGCCTGCAGCCAGGCGAGAGCCTGCTGGTCCATGGGGGCAGCAGCGGCATCGGCGTCACCGCGATCCAGCTGGCCAAGGCCCTGGGGTCGCGCGTGCTGGTGACGGTGGGCAGCGCGGCCAAGGCCGAGGCCTGCCGGCGTCTGGGCGCTGACGTGGCGATCAACTATCGCGACGAGGACTTCGTGGAGGCCGTGAAGACCGCCACCGAGGGGCGCGGCGTCGACGTGATCCTGGACATGGTTGCCGGGGCCTACGTGGCGCGCAACGTGCAGTGCCTGGCGGACGATGGCCGCGCGGTGATCATCGCGGTGCAGGGTGGGGTGAAGGCGGAGTTCGATGCCGGGCAGGTGCTGCGCCGGCGTCTGACGATCACCGGATCCACGCTGCGTCCGCGTCCCGTGGCGTTCAAGGCAGAGATTGCCCGTGCGCTGCGCGAGCGGGTCTGGCCGCTGCTGGAAAGCCGGCGCGTCGCGCCGGTGATCTATCGCCAGTTCCCGGCCACCGAGGCGGCCGCGGCCCATGCCCTGATGGAGTCCGGCGAGCACGTGGGCAAGATCGTGCTGTGCTGGTGAATTGAATTCGGAGTCTCAGATGCGCAAGAAACTGGTGGTGGGCAACTGGAAGATGCATGGCAACCGCGCGTCCAACGCGCTGCTGCTGGCGGGCCTGAAGGAGCTGGGCCCCTGGAGCGCCCAGGTGGCCGTCTGCGTGCCCTTTCCCTACATCACCGAAACGGCGCTGGCGCTGACCGGCCAGCAGGTGCAATACGGTGCCCAGGACTGCTCGGCCCACGAGCAGGGCGCCTACACCGGCGAAGTCTCGTCGGCGATGCTGGCCGACCTGGGCTGTCGTTATGCCATCGTCGGCCACTCGGAGCGCCGTGCCTACCATCGCGAAGGCGATCAGTTGGTCGCGGACAAGGCCAAGGCCGCGCTGGCGCACGGCGTCACGCCCATTGTCTGCGTCGGCGAGACGCTGGAGGAGCGCGAGGCCGGGCGCACCGAGGAAGTGGTCAAGCGCCAGCTTGCCGCGGTGGTCCACACGTTGACGCACTGCATTGGCGAGATCGTGGTGGCCTATGAGCCGGTCTGGGCTATCGGCACGGGACGCACCGCCACGCCGGAGCAGGCTCAAGCGGTGCATGCGCTGCTGCGCCAGCAACTGCGTGCGGCGACGCAGAAGGCCGAACAGATGCAGATCCTGTATGGCGGTAGCGTCAAGCCGGACAACGCCGCCGAGCTGTTTCGCCAGCCGGACATCGACGGCGGTCTGATCGGTGGCGCCTCGCTGAAGGCGGCGGACTTCGCCGCGATCTGCCGCGCCGCGGGCTGAGTCTCGGTCCGGCAACGAGTTTTTCGGAGAAAGAAGAATGCAAGTGATGATGAACCTGGTGCTGGTGGTGCAACTGTTGAGCGCGCTGGCAATGATCGGTCTGGTGCTGGTGCAGCACGGCAAGGGCGCCGACATGGGCGCGTCCTTTGGCAGCGGTGCGTCGGGCAGCCTGTTCGGTGCCACCGGCAGTGCCAACTTCCTGTCGCGCAGCACCGCGGTGTGTGCCACGCTGTTCTTTGTTTGCACGCTGGCACTGGCCTATCTGGGCAGCCATCGGCCCTCGGCCGCGCCGGGCGGCGGCAGCGAACTGGACGAAGCGGCCCCGGCCGTGGTGGTGCCCGCGGCCTCCGGCGCGGCTGCCATTCCTGGCGTGGCACCGGCTCCGGCTCCGGCGGCCTCGCGCTGAACGCACAGCGGCCGTCTCGAGAGTCAAGCAACAAAAAGCGCAGCAACTCTCTGGAGGCTCTGTAAAAACGGTATAGAATGCAAGGCTGTCTGAGGTGCTGAACTTCAGACGAAATTGCAAAGCCGACGTGGTGAAATTGGTAGACACGCTATCTTGAGGGGGTAGTGGCGAAAGCTGTGCGAGTTCGAGTCTCGCCGTCGGCACCAAATACAAATACAAATGACCTGGGGTGCAGGGTATCTGTCAGATTGGGCGGGTATCGTGCGATGACAGTGTCGGGCGCCCTGTGGCGGTTCCGAAGAGGAGTCGGGACCGCGAAAGGGGACACAAGCGGGCGCGGTCCGTGAGCGATTGAAGAATCGCCTGCGGCGCGCCCGTTGCTTTTGGTCAATCCTCGGCCCCGTGGGGTCGGTCGTGCAGCGAATTACAAGAGAAGGGCAGATCCGTGAGCCTGGAGCAATATCTCCCCGTCATCCTTTTCATTCTGGTCGGTGCCGTCGTGGGTATCCTGCCCCAGGTGCTGGGTTTCGTGCTCGGCCCGCGTCGTCCCGACGCCGCCAAGAACTCTCCGTACGAATGCGGCTTCGAGGCCTTTGAAGACGCGCGCATGAAGTTCGACGTGCGCTACTACCTCGTCGCCATTCTCTTCATCCTGTTCGACCTGGAAATCGCTTTCCTGTTCCCGTGGGCGGTTTCGCTGCGCGAGATCGGCGCGGCGGGCTTCTGGGCCATGATGGTTTTCCTGGGCATTCTGGTCGTTGGCTTTGCCTACGAATGGAAAAAGGGCGCGCTGGACTGGGAATGAGCTGTGGTCCCGGCCGGCGGGTCGGGGCAGGGACGGCAGGCGCTTGCTGAGCGACCTGCGCAAGCTGGGGCTCCTGGAGCCCCATCGCTGCGAATGAATGGAATCACGCTATGGGCATTGAAGGCGTTTTGAAGGAAGGCTTCGTCACCACCTCGGTCGACAAGCTGATCAACTGGTCCAAGACGGGCTCCCTGTGGCCCATGACCTTCGGTCTGGCCTGCTGCGCGGTCGAGATGATGCACGCCGGCGCGGCACGCTACGACATCGACCGCTTCGGCATGCTGTTCCGCCCCAGCCCACGCCAGTCCGACCTGATGATCGTCGCCGGCACGCTGTGCAACAAGATGGCGCCGGCGCTGCGCAAGGTCTACGACCAGATGGCCGAGCCGCGCTGGGTGCTGTCGATGGGCTCCTGCGCCAACGGCGGCGGTTACTACCACTACAGCTACTCCGTGGTGCGCGGCTGCGACCGCATCGTGCCGGTGGACGTCTATGTCCCTGGCTGTCCGCCCACCGCCGAGGCGCTGCTGTACGGCATCCTGCAGCTGCAGGCCAAGATCCGCCGCGAAAACACCATCGCACGCTGAGCACATGAGCAAACTCGATAACTTGCAGGCGGCGCTTGAGTCCGTCCTGGGTGGCCAGATCGTGTCCCTGAAGCGCGAACTGGGCGAGATCACCATCACCGTGGCGGCCAAGGATTCGCTGAATGTCGCCAAGCTGCTGCGCGATCACTCGGAGCTGCGCTTCGAGCAACTGATCGACCTCTGCGGCGTCGACTACAGCAGCTACAAGGATGGCGCTCACGAAGGCCCGCGCTTCGCGGCGGTGTCGCACCTGCTGTCGGTGAACAAAAACTGGCGCCTGCGCCTGAAGGTGTTCGCGCCGGACGACGATTTCCCCAGCGTGCCCGCGCTGACGCCGATCTGGAACGCGGCAAACTGGTTCGAGCGCGAGGCCTTCGACATGTTCGGCATCATCTTCGAGGGCCATGAGGACCTGCGCCGCATCCTGACGGACTACGGCTTCATCGGCCACCCGCTGCGCAAGGACTTCCCGACCACGGGCCACGTCGAGATGCGCTACGACGCCGAGCAGAAGCGCGTGGTCTACCAGCCGGTGACCATCGAGCCGCGCGAGATCACGCCGCGCGTGATCCGCGAAGAGAACTACGGCGGGCTGTGATCCGGCATAGAGGTTGAGATGGCAGAAATCAAGAACTACACGCTGAACTTCGGCCCGCAGCACCCGGCCGCACACGGCGTGCTGCGCCTGGTGCTCGAGCTGGACGGCGAAGTCATTCAGCGCGCCGACCCGCACATCGGCCTGCTGCACCGCGCCACCGAGAAGCTGGCCGAGAGCAAGACCTACATCCAGTCGCTGCCCTACATGGACCGCCTGGACTACGTGTCCATGATGGCCAACGAGCACGCGTACTGCCTGGCGATCGAGAAGATGCTGGGCATCGAGGTGCCCGAGCGCGCCCAGTACATCCGCGTGATGTTCGCGGAGCTGACCCGCATCCTGAACCACCTGCTGTGGTTGGGCTGCCATGGTCTGGACTGCGGCGCGATGAACATCCTGATCTATTGCTTCCGCGAGCGCGAGGACATCTTCGACATGTACGAAGCGGTCTCGGGCGCGCGCATGCATGCAGCCTATTTCCGTCCGGGCGGCGTGTACCGCGACCTGCCGGACAGCATGCCGCAGTACAAGGTCAGCAAGATCAAGAACGCGAAGACCATCGCCCAGCTCAACGAGAACCGCCAGGGCTCGCTGCTGGACTTCATAGAGGACTTCTGCAAGCGCTTCCCGAAGAACGTCGACGACTACGAAACCCTGCTGACCGACAACCGGATCTGGAAGCAGCGCACCGTGGGCATCGGCGTCGTTCCGCCTGAGCGCGCGCTGAACCTGGGCCTGACCGGCGCGATGCTGCGCGGTTCAGGCATCGCCTGGGACCTGCGCAAGACCCAGCCCTACGACGTCTACGCGAAGATGGACTTCGACGTGCCGGTGGGCACGAACGGCGACACCTACGACCGCTATGTGGTGCGTGTCGAGGAAATGCGCCAGTCCTGCCGCATCGTCGAGCAGTGCGTGAAGTGGCTGCGTGCCAACCCGGGCCCGGTGATCACCGACAACCACAAGGTGGCGCCGCCGTCGCGCGTGGCGATGAAGTCCTCGATGGAAGAGCTGATCCACCACTTCAAGCTCTTCACCGAAGGCTTCCGCGTGCCCGAGGGCGAGGCCTATGCCGCGGTGGAACATCCCAAGGGCGAGTTCGGCATCTACATCGTCAGCGATGGCGCCAACAAGCCCTACCGCCTGAAGATCCGCGCGCCGGGCTTCTCGCATCTGGCGGCCCTGGACGAGATGTCCCGCGGCCACATGATTGCCGATGCCGTGGCCGTGATCGGCACGATGGACATCGTGTTCGGCGAAATTGACCGTTGAGTGGTGAGCGCGATGAGCAGCAGCACTGAAACCGTAGACACCGGCTTCGTCCTGAGCGAGGCCACGAAGGCGCGCTTCGCCCGCGAGGTCGCCAAGTATCCCGCCGAGCAGAAGCAGTCGGCCGTGATGGCCTGCCTGTCCATCGTCCAGCAGGAGCAGGGCCATGTGTCCCGCGCCGCCGAGGACGCGATTGCCGACTACCTGGGCATGCCCGCGATCGCGGTGTACGAGGTCACGACCTTCTACAACATGTACAACCAGCGGCCGGTGGGCAAGTTCAAGCTCAACGTCTGCACCAACCTGCCGTGCCTGCTGCGCAATGGCCAGCAGGCGCTGGACCATCTGCTGCACAAGCTCGGTGTGGACGAGGGCGGCACCACCGCCGACGGCGTCTTCACCGTGCAGAAGTGCGAATGCCTGGGCGCCTGCGCCGATGCGCCGGTGATGCTGGTCAACGACCGCCAGATGTGCTCCTTCATGAGCCACGAGCGGCTCGATGAACTCGTGGACACGCTGAAGGCCCACGCCGCCAAGAACTGAGGGCAAGCATGCTGGATCTCTCCAAGTTTCAAAGCAAGGGCGTCGAAACCTGCTTCCACGGCCGCCATATTGGCCCGCAGATCTATGCCGACCTGAACGGCGGCAACTGGTCGCTGAAGGACTATGAAGTGCGTGGCGGCTATGCCGCGCTGCGCAAGATTCTGGGCAAGGACGGCGGTGCCGGCCTGACGCAGGACCAGGTGATCGCCGAGGTCAAGGCCTCCGGCCTGCGCGGCCGCGGTGGCGCGGGCTTCCCCACCGGGCTGAAGTGGAGCTTCATGCCGCGCCAGTTCCCGGGACAGAAGTACCTGGTCTGCAACTCCGACGAGGGCGAACCGGGCACCTGCAAGGACCGCGACATCCTGATGTACAACCCGCACATCGTGATCGAAGGCATGGCCATCGCGGCCTACGCCATGGGCATCACGACGGGCTACAACTACATCCACGGCGAGATCTTCGAGGTCTACGAGCGCTTCGAGGCCGCGCTGGAAGAAGCCCGGGCCGCCGGCTATCTGGGCGAGCGCATCATGGGCTCGGACTTCAGCTTCCAGCTCCACGCCCACCATGGCTTCGGCGCCTACATCTGCGGCGAGGAAACCGCGCTGCTGGAATCGCTGGAAGGCAAGAAGGGCCAGCCGCGCTTCAAGCCGCCGTTCCCGGCCAGCTTCGGCCTGTACGGCAAGCCGACCACGATCAACAACACCGAGACCTTCGCCGCGGTGCCCTGGATCATCCGCAACGGCGGCCAGCCCTATCTGGAGATCGGCAAGCCCAACAACGGTGGCACCAAGATCTTCTCGGTCTCTGGCGACGTCGAGCGTCCGGGCAATTACGAGATCCCGCTGGGCACGCCGTTCTCCAAGCTGCTGGAGCTCGCCGGTGGCGTGCGCACCGGCCGCCAGCTCAAGGCCGTGATTCCCGGCGGCTCGTCGGCCCCGGTGCTGCCGGCCAGCGTCATGATGGACTGCACGATGGACTATGACTCCATCGCCAAGGCCGGCTCCATGCTGGGCTCGGGCGCGGTGATCGTGATGGACGACAGCCGCTGCATGGTCAAGAGCCTGCTGCGCCTGTCCTACTTCTACGCCCACGAATCCTGCGGCCAGTGCACGCCCTGCCGCGAGGGCACGGGCTGGATGCACCGCGTGATCGAGCGCATCGCGCACGGCCAGGGACGTCCCGAGGACATCGATCTGCTGAACTCGGTCGCCGACAACATCCAGGGTCGCACGATCTGCGCCTTGGGCGACGCCGCGGCCATGCCGGTGCGCGCGATGCTCAAGCACTTCAAGCACGAGTTCGTCGCGATGATCGAGGCGGCACAGAAACAGAAGGCCCAGACGCCGATCGCCGCCTGACGCGGTGCCGGTGAGGACAAGCTATGGTTGAAATCGAAATCGACGGCAAGAAGGTCGAGGTGCAGGAAGGCAGCATGGTCATGCATGCCGCCGAAAAGTCCGGCACCTACATCCCGCACTTCTGCTATCACAAGAAGCTCTCGATCGCGGCCAACTGCCGCATGTGCCTGGTCGAGGTGGAGAAGGCGCCGAAGCCGCTGCCCGCCTGCGCCACGCCGGTGACCCAGGGCATGATCGTCCGCACCAAGAGCGACAAGGCGATCAAGGCCCAGCAGGGGGTGATGGAGTTCCTGCTCATCAACCACCCGCTGGACTGCCCGATCTGCGACCAGGGTGGCGAATGCCAGCTGCAGGACCTGGCCGTGGGCTATGGCGCCAGCCAGTCGCGCTATAGCGAAGAAAAGCGCGTCGTCTTCCACAAGAACGTCGGTCCGCTGATCTCCATGGAGGAGATGAGCCGCTGCATCCACTGCACCCGCTGCGTGCGCTTCGGTCAGGAGATCGCCGGCCAGATGGAGCTGGGCATGGCCCACCGCGGCGAGCACAGCGAGATCCAGACCTTCGTCGGCCGCACCGTCGATTCCGAGCTGTCGGGCAACATGATCGACATCTGCCCGGTCGGCGCGCTGACCAGCAAGCCTTTCCGCTACAGCGCCCGGACCTGGGAGTTGTCGCGCCGCAAGAGCGTTAGCCCGCACGATTCCACCGGGGCCAACCTGGTGGTGCAGGTCAAGAACAACCAGGTGATGCGCGTCGTTCCGCTGGAGAACGAGGACGTCAACGAATGCTGGATCGCCGACCGCGACCGCTTCTCGTACGAGGCGCTGAACGGCGACGAGCGCCTGAGCGCGCCCATGCTGAAGCAGGGCGGCCAGTGGAAGACGGTGGACTGGACCACCGCGCTGGAATACGTGGCCAACGGTCTGAAGCAGATCAAGGACCAGCACGGCGCCGCCAGCATTGCCGCGCTGGGCTCCGAGCACAGCACTGTCGAGGAACTGCACCTGCTGGCGCAGCTGGTGCGCGGCCTGGGCAGCGAGAACATCGACACCGAGCTGCGCAAGGCCGACGCCGGCCTGCGCGCCGGCCATGGAAAGGCCTTCTGGCTGGGGCGCCCCATCGCGTCGCTGTCCAAGCTGGACGCGGCCTTCGTGATCGGCTCCTTCCTGCGCAAGGATCACCCGCTGTTCGCGCAGCGTCTGCGCCAGGCGGCCCGCCATGGCGCGCAGATCGTCGCGCTGGGCGGCATGGCCGATGACTGGCTGATGCCGGTCGCCGCGCGCATCAGCGCCGCGCCGTCGAACTGGGTGCAGCAGCTGGCCAACGTGGCCGCCGCTGTGGCGCAGAGCACCGGCGCCAACGCACCGCTGGCCGGCGAGGCCACCGACGAGGCGCGCGCCATCGCCGCCGCGCTGCTGTCGGGCGAACAGAAGGCGGTGCTGCTGGGTAACGCCGCCGCGCAGCATCCGCAGGCGAGCAGCCTGCTGGCATTGGCGCAGTGGATCGCCGCGCAGACCGGCGCCAGCGTGGGCTTCCTGTCCGCCGCGGCGAACACCGTCGGCGCCCAGCTGGTGGGAGCGCGCCCGGGGCAGGGCGGTCGTTCCGCCGTGGAACTGTTGGAGGCCACATCGGCCAAGGCGCTGCTGCTGTTGAATGTGGACCCGGTGTTGGATGGCGCCAACCCGTCGGCCGCCGCCAAGGCGCTGGACGCCGCCGAGATGGTCGTCGTGATGAGCCCGTTCAAGAGCGGTCTGGACTACGCCGACGTGCTGCTGCCCGCCGCGCCGTTCACCGAGACCTCGGGTTCTTTCGTCAACGCCGAAGGCCGCCTGCAGAGCTTCGTCGGCGTCGTCAAGGCGCTGGGCGAGACCCGTCCGGGCTGGAAGATCCTGCGTGTGCTGGGCAATCTGCTGGGTCTGTCGGGCTTCGAGTTCGACAGCTCGGAACAGGTGCGCCAAGCGGCACTGGGCCACGGCGAGCTGTCCGCCCGCCTGGACAACACGACCGGCGTGGCGCCAGTCCTGCCGGCCGCCGCGGCCGGCCTGGAGCGCCTGAGCCCCGTGCCCATCTACGCCACCGACGCGATGGTGCGCCGCGCGAGCAGCCTGCAGCTGACCCGCGATGGGCGCGACGCCGCCATCGTGGGCCTGCCCACCGCGCTGTGCCAGGAGCTGGGACTTGGCGAGCAGGGCGGCCTGGTGCGGCTGAGCCAGGACGGCGCCGGCGAGGCGCTGCTGACGGCTCGCGCCGAGGCTTCGCTGCCCGCCAACGTGGTGCGCGTGCCGGCCGGCCTGCCCGAGACCGCGCCGCTCGGCGCGATGTTCGGCAGCCTGCGCGTGAGCAAGGCGTAATCAGGAGTTGAGAGACTAGAACATGGACAACTTCTACAACGCTGGCGCGGCCTTCTTCAACGGCTACTCGCCGCTGATCTGGCCGGTGCTCTGGAGCCTGCTGAAGATCATCGCGGTCGTCGCGCCGCTGATGGTCTGCGTCGCCTATCTCACGCTGTGGGAGCGCAAGGCCATCGGCTGGTCGCAGATCCGTCCCGGCCCCAACCGCGTGGGCCCCTACGGCCTGCTGACCCCCATCGCCGACGCGGTCAAGCTGATCTTCAAGGAGATCATCACGCCGGCGGCGGCGAACAAGGGCCTGTTCTTCCTCGGCCCCATCATGACCATCATGCCGGCGCTGGCCGCCTGGGCGGTCGTGCCCTTTGGTCCGGACGCCGCGGTGGCCAATGTCAACGCCGGCCTGCTGTTCCTGATGGCCATCACCTCGCTGGAGGTCTATGGCGTGATCATCGCCGGCTGGGCCTCGAACTCGAAGTACGCCTTCCTGGGCGCACTGCGCGCCTCGGCGCAGATGGTGTCCTACGAGATCGCGATGGGCTTCGCGCTGGTGATCGTGCTGATGGTGACCGGCTCGATGTCCATGACCGACATCGTCGTGAGCCAGACCAAGGGCTGGTTCGCCACGCATGGCCTGAACTTCCTGTCCTGGAACTGGCTGCCGCTGCTGCCCGTCTTCGTCGTCTACTTCATCTCTGGCCTGGCCGAGACCAACCGCCACCCCTTCGACGTGGTGGAAGGCGAATCGGAGATCGTCGCCGGCCACATGATCGAGTACTCGGGCATGTCCTTCGCGATGTTCTTCCTCGCCGAGTACGCCAACATGATCCTGGTGTCGGCGCTTTCGGTGGTGATGTTCCTGGGCGGCTGGTCGGCGCCGATCTCCTTCAACCTGCTGGGCATGGAGACGCCGGCCTTCATCCAGAACAGCATGGCGTTCTGGAACTGGTTCTGGCTGTTCGCCAAGACCTTCATCGTCGTGACCATGTTCCTGTGGGTGCGCGCGACCTTCCCGCGCTTCCGCTATGACCAGATCATGCGTCTGGGCTGGAAGATCTTCATCCCGATCACGCTGATCTGGCTGGTGATCGTGGGTCTGTGGATCCAGTCCCCGTTCAATATCTGGAAGTGATTCCGAGGTGTCCGCTGTGAGCTCCATCAAGGACCTACTCAAGAGCTTCATGCTCACCGAGCTGTTCAAGGGCATGGCCCTGACCGGCCGGCATTTCCTGTCGCGCAACATCACGGTGCAGTTTCCGGAAGAGAAGACGCCGCTGTCGCCGCGCTTCCGTGGCCTGCATGCGCTGCGCCGCTATGAAAACGGCGAAGAGCGCTGCATCGCCTGCAAGCTGTGCGAGGCGGTCTGCCCGGCGATGGCCATCACCATCGAATCGGATGTGCGTGACGACGGCTCGCGCCGCACGACGCGCTACGACATCGACCTGACCAAGTGCATCTTCTGCGGCTTCTGCGAGGAAAGCTGCCCGGTGGACTCGATCGTCGAAACCAACATCTTCGAATACCACGGCGAGAAGCGTGGCGACCTCTACTTCACCAAGGAAATGCTCCTGGCGGTGGGGGATCGCTACGAAAAGGACATCGCTGCCAGCAAGGAGGCCGACGCCAAATATCGTTGACCCCTCGCCCAGGGCTGCCGCCCTGGACGCTCCCCGGGGATGCCGAAGACAGCCGGCCAGGGCCTCCTGTCTTCGGCGCGTGGCTGCAAAGGGTCTGACCTGGCGCGGCCCGTCAGGCGGCTCTCAAAGCCCCGGGGCAACGAATTTGTGGGAACACCATGGATACCACCACCGCACTGTTCTACGTCTTCTCGGCCGTGTTGCTGGGTGCCTCGTTCCGTGTGATCACGGCGCGCAGCACCGTGCACTCGGCCCTGTTCCTGATCCTCGCTTTCTTCAACGCCTCCTGCATCTGGATGCTGCTGAAGGCCGAGTTCCTCGCCATCACGCTGGTGCTGGTGTACATCGGCGCCGTGATGGTGCTGTTCCTGTTCGTCGTGATGATGCTGGACTTCAACTCCGACGCCGTGCGCCAGGGGTTCTGGAAGCATCTGCCGTTGGCCGGGCTGGTCGGCGCCTTCATCGCGCTGGAGATGGCGGCCATCCTGATGGGGGGCTTCCGTGTCAGCGAGGTGCCGGCGCTGGACGCCGCGGCCGCGAAGATGGGCAACGCCAAGCTGCTGGGCATTGCGATCTACACGGACTATCTGTTCCCGCTGCAGATTGCCGCGGTGCTGCTGCTGGTGGCCATCATCGCCGCCATCGCGCTGACGCTGCGTGAGCGCAAGGACTCGCGCGCCCAGAACCCGTCCGAACAGGTGAAGGTCAAGAAGGGCGACCGCCTGCGCATCGTCAAGATGGCGCCGACCGTCGAAGCCCCGGCGGCCGCCGCCGACAAGAACGAAGGAGCTGCATGATGGGCGCGCTGACCCTGGGCCATTTCCTGACGCTGGGCGCGTTTCTGTTCGCGCTGTCGGTGATCGGCATCTTCCTGAACCGCAAGAACCTGATCGTGCTGCTGATGGCGATCGAGCTGATGCTGCTCGCCGTCAACCTGAACTTCGTGGCCTTCTCCCACTACATGGGCGACATGGCCGGCCAAGTGTTCGTGTTCTTCATCCTGACCGTGGCGGCCGCCGAATCCGCGATCGGCCTGGCCATCCTGGTCGTGCTGTTCCGCAACCGCAGCAGCATCGACGTGCAGGAGCTGGACGCGCTGAAGGGCTGATGACCTGAATCGACGAGACAGCCAATAGTCGAAACCTTCAGGATTTGGGCGAGAAAACAATGTCTGCACAACTCTCACAGAACATGCTGCTGGCGGTGCCGCTGGCGCCGCTGGTCGGCGCCATCGTGGCCGGCCTGTTCGGCAAGCAGGTGGGGCGCCGGGGCGCCCATGTCGTCACCATCCTCGGCGTGCTGATTGCCTTCGTGCTGTCGGCGATCACGCTGAAGGCGGTGGCGCTGGATGGCGCGCGCTTCAACCAGACCGTCTACGAATGGATGGTGCTGGGCGGGCTGAAGATGGAGGTCGGTTTCCTGATCGACGGCCTGTCGGCGATGATGATGTGCGTGGTGACCTTCGTGTCGCTGATGGTGCACATCTACACCATCGGCTACATGGAGGAAGACCCCGGCTACCAGCGCTTCTTCAGCTACATCTCGCTGTTCACCTTCTCGATGTTGATGCTTGTGATGAGCAACAACATGCTGCAGCTGTTCTTCGGCTGGGAAGCGGTGGGCCTGGTTTCCTACCTGCTGATCGGCTTCTGGTACACCAAGCCGACCGCCATCTTCGCCAACATGAAGGCCTTCCTGGTCAACCGGGTCGGCGACTTCGGCTTCATCCTGGGCATCGGTCTGCTGGTGGCCTACGGCGGTTCGCTGAACTACACCGAGACCTTCGCGAAGGCGGGCGAGCTGGCACAGATCAAGTTCGCCAGCCCCATCCTGACCGGCATCTTCGGCTCGGAGTGGATGCTGCTGACCGTGGCCTGCATCTGCCTGTTCATCGGCGCGATGGGCAAGAGCGCGCAGTTCCCGCTGCATGTCTGGCTGCCCGACTCGATGGAAGGCCCGACCCCGATCTCCGCGCTGATCCACGCCGCCACCATGGTGACGGCCGGCATCTTCATGGTCAGCCGCTTCAGCCCGCTGTTCGAGCTGTCCGACACGGCGCTGAACTTTGTGATGGTGATCGGCGCGATCACGGCGCTATTCATGGGCTTCCTGGGCATCATCCAGAACGACATCAAGCGCGTGGTCGCCTATTCCACGCTGTCGCAGCTGGGCTATATGACGGTGGCGCTGGGCGCCTCGGCCTACTCGGTCGCCGTGTTCCATCTGATGACGCACGCCTTCTTCAAGGCGCTGCTGTTCCTGGCCGCCGGCTCGGTGATCATCGGCATGCACCATGACCAGGACATTCGCAACATGGGCGGCCTGCGCAAGTACATGCCCATCACCTGGATCACCTCGCTGCTGGGTTCGCTGGCGCTGATCGGCACGCCGTTCTTCTCCGGCTTCTACTCGAAGGACTCCATCATCGAGGCGGTGCACGCCAGCCATCTGCCCGGCGCCGGCTTCGCCTATTTCGCGGTGATCGCGGGCGTGTTCGTGACCGCCTTCTACAGCTTCCGGATGTATTTCCTGGTCTTCCACGGCAAGGAGAACTTCCATCACAAGCCCTTCCCGGGCGAGCATGACCACCACGACGACCATGGCGAGCACCATGAGCCGCACGAGTCGCCGTGGGTGGTGACGGTGCCGCTGATCCTGCTGGCCATCCCGTCGGTGGTGATCGGTTACCTGACCATCCAGCCCATGCTGTATGGCGACTTCTTCAAGGACGCCATCTTCGTCAACGGCGCGCAGCACCACGCGATGGCCGAGCTGGCCGAGGAGTTCCACGGCGCGCTGGCGATGGCGCTGCACTCGCTGAGCACGCTGCCGCTGTGGCTGGCCATCGGCGGTGTCGCGACGGCCTATGTGTTCTACATGGTGGCGCCGTCCATCCCGGCGACGCTGGCGCGCGTGCTGCGTCCGCTGATCACGGTCATGGAGAACAAGTACTACATGGACTGGATCAACGAGAACATCTTCGCCGCCGGTGCGCGTGCCCTGGGCACGGGCTTCTGGAAGGCGGGGGACCAGGGCCTGATCGACGGTGTGCTGATCAATGGTTCGGCACGCACGGTCGGCGGCATCGCGGGGCTGGTGCGCCGCGTGCAGACCGGCCATCTGTACTGGTATGCGCTGGTGATGATCCTGGGTGTCGTCGGTCTGATGACCTGGCAGCTGTGGCCTTACATGGGCCCTCAATTCAAGGCCCTGCTGGGTCTGTGACGGGGGCGGAGAACAAGAATGTTGCTTAGTCTTGCCATTTGGCTGCCCATCGCCTGGGGCGGCATCCTGCTGGCCCTGGGCCGCGACGAGCAGGCGAAGGCGGTCCGCTGGCTGGCGCTGATCGGCGCCATCGCGGGCTTCCTGGTCACGCTGCCGCTGATCGCCGGCTTCGACACCTCGACCGCCGCGATGCAGTTCGTCGAGAAGGCGTCCTGGATCGAACGCTTCAACATCCACTACCACCTGGGCGTGGACGGGATCTCGATGTGGTTCGTGCCGCTGACCGCGTTCATCACCATCATCGTGGTGATCTCGGCCTGGGAGGTGATCGAGACGCGCGTGAACCAGTACATGGGCGCCTTCCTCATCCTCTCCGGCATGATGGTGGGCGTGTTCTCGGCACTGGACGGCATGCTGTTCTATGTGTTCTTCGAGGCCACGCTGATCCCGATGTACATCATCATCGGCGTCTGGGGCGGTCCGCGGCGCGTCTATGCCGCGTTCAAGTTCTTCCTCTACACGCTGGCGGGCTCGCTGCTGACGCTGGTGGCGCTGCTGTACCTGTACTTCCAGTCGGGCGGCAGCTTCGACATCCAGACCTGGCACAAGCTGCCGCTGCCGCTGAACGCGCAGGCTTTGCTGTTCTTCGCCTTCTTCGCCGCGTTCGCGGTGAAGGTGCCGATGTGGCCGGTGCACACCTGGCTGCCCGACGCCCACGTCGAGGCGCCCACCGGTGGCTCGGTGGTGCTGGCGGCCATCATGCTGAAGCTGGGCGCCTACGGCTTCCTGCGCTTCTCGCTGCCCATCGCGCCGGATGCCGCGCGCGAATACGCCGGCTTCATCATCGCGCTGTCGCTGATCGCCGTGCTGTACATCGGCGTCGTGGCCCTGGTCCAGCGGGACATGAAGAAGCTGGTGGCCTACTCCTCGGTCGCGCACATGGGCTTCGTGACCCTGGGCTTCTTCATGTTCAATGAGCTGGGCGTGGCCGGCGGCCTGGTGCAGATGATTGCGCACGGCTTCGTGTCCGGCGCCATGTTCCTGTGCATCGGCGTGCTGTACGACCGCGTGCATTCGCGCGAAATCGCCGACTACGGCGGCGTGGTCAACACCATGCCCAAGTTCACGATGTTCGCGGTGCTGTTCGCGATGGCCAACTGCGGCCTGCCCGCCACCGCCGGCTTTGTTGGCGAGTGGATGGTGATCCTGGGCGCGGTGAAGTTCAACTTCTGGATCGGCTTCCTGGCCGCGACCTCGCTGATCTTCGGCGCCGCCTACAGCCTGTGGATGGTCAAGCGCGTCTACTTCGGCGCCATCGCCAACGACCATGTTCGCGAGCTCAAGGACATCAATGGCCGTGAGTACCTGATGCTGGCCGTGCTGGCCGTGGCCGTGCTGTGGATGGGCCTGCATCCCAAGCCTTTCACCGACGTGATGCACCAGTCCGTGACCGAGCTGCTGAAGCACGTCGCAGTCTCCAAGATTCAATAAGGGCCCAACGATGAACGACATGAACTGGGTCGCGATCTCTCCCGAAATCGTGCTGCTGGCGATGACCTGCGTGGTCGCGCTGGTGGATCTGTTCGTCACCGACCCGCGCCGCACGCCGACCTACTGGCTGACGCAGCTGACCCTGGCCGTGTTCTCGGCCATGCACTTCAGCCATTTCGCCGGCGGACAGTCGCAGCTGGCCGCGCAGGGCATGCTGCTGACCGACCCGATGAGCCATCTGCTGGCGGCCTTCGCCGGCATCGCGCTGATCATCACGCTGGTCTATTCGCGGCCCTATGCGCAGCCGCGCGAGATGCTCAAGGGCGAGCTGTTCACGCTGAGCCTGTTCTCGCTGCTGGGCGTGGCGGTGATGGTGGCGTCGAACAACTTCCTGATGGTCTACCTCGGCCTGGAGCTGATGAGTCTGTCGCTGTATGCGCTGGTGGCGCTGCGCCGCGACCACACGCTGGCCACCGAGGCGGCGATGAAGTACTTCGTGCTGGGCGCGCTGGCCAGCGGCTTCCTGCTCTACGGCCTGTCGATGATGTACGGGGCCACCGGCACGCTGACCATCCCGCAGGTCTTCGCCGTGATCGCCGGCGGCGCACCCAACAAGGGCGTGCTGGTCCTGGGCGTGGTCTTCGTGGTCGCCGGCCTGGCCTTCAAGCTGGGCGCCGCGCCCTTCCACATGTGGGTGCCGGACGTCTACCAGGGCGCGCCGACCGCCGCCACGCTGCTGATCGGTGGCGCGCCCAAGCTGGCCGCGTTCGCGATCACCATCCGCCTGCTGGTGCAGGGCATGCTGCCGGTCGCGGCGGACTGGCAGCAGATGCTGCTGGTGCTGGCCGTGGCCTCGCTGGTGGTGGGCAACCTGGCCGCCATTGCGCAGACCAACCTGAAGCGCATGCTGGCCTATTCGACCATCGCGCAGATGGGCTTCATGCTGCTGGGCCTGGCCTCGGGCGTGATCAACAACAGCACCGCCACCGCGCTGAACGCCTACAGCTCGTCGATGTTCTACGCCGTGACCTACGTGATGACCACGCTGGGCACCTTCGGCCTGATCATGCTGCTGGCGCGCCAGGGCTTTGAGTCCGAGCAGATCTCCGACCTGGCCGGCCTGGCCAAGCGCAGCCCCTGGTATGCGCTGGTGATGGCGCTCTTCATGTTCTCGCTGGCCGGCATTCCGCCGACCGTGGGCTTCCACGGCAAGCTGGCCGTGCTGCAGGCCATGATCGTCAGCGGCCAGCCGCTGTACATCGGTCTGGCCGTGGCCGCGGTGCTGCTGTCGCTGATCGGCGCCTTCTACTACCTGCGCGTCGTGAAGGTGATGTTCTTCGACGAGCCCGCCGAGCGCGGCCCGCTGCATGCGCCGGCCGATGCTCGCCTGGTGATGTCGCTGAACGGCGCGGCCGTGCTGGTCTTCGGCCTGCTGCCTGGTGGCCTGGCGGACCTGTGCACCCGCGCCATCGTGCAGACGCTGGGACGCTGAGCGCATGGATCAGACGCTGGCCGTCTGGCTGACCATCGTGGTGGCCGTGCTGGCCGCCAACGCGCCCTACCTGACCCATCGCCTGGGTCTGGTGGGCCCGCGCCGCGCGCCCAAGCCCGCGGGCTGGCTGCTGCTGGAGTTGTTCCTGATGGCCTTGCTGACCCTGGGCCTGGGCTTCGCGCTGGAGTCCTGGCAGGGGCAGCGCGCGCCGCAGGGCTGGGAGTTCTACGCCGCGGCGCTGTGCCTGTTTCTGACCCTGGGCTTCCCGGGCTTTGTCTGGCGTTATCTGCGCCGACGCAGCGCGGTGCTCGAAGAAGTCGCCGACGGCGCCTGACCCGATGAGCCAGCCGCCCGACGACGCGCATCTGCGCGAACTCGCCATTGCCGGCGAACAGGTGTATTGCGGCAGCTTTCTGCAGGTCCGCCGCGACCGCGTGCAACTGCCGGACGGCAAGACCGCGACGCGCGAATACATCCAGCATCCCGGTGCGGTGATGATCGTTCCGCTGCTGCCGGGCGGCCGGCTGCTGCTGGAACGCCAGTACCGCTACCCGATGCAGCGGGTGATGCTGGAGTTCCCGGCCGGCAAGCTGGATCCGCAGGAAACGCCGCTGGCCTGCGCGCAGCGCGAGCTGCTCGAGGAGACCGGCTACAGCGCCTCCGAATGGGCCCATGCCGGCGTGCTGCACAACGCGATCGCCTATTCCGACGAAGGCATCGAGATCTTCTTTGCGCGCGGCCTGGTGGCTGGCACGCGGCGCCTGGACGAAGGCGAGTTTCTGGACCTGGTGACGCACAGCGAGGCGGAGCTCGACGAGCTGTCGCGCCGCGGCGAGCTCACCGACGCCAAGACCCTGATCGGCCTGCTGTGGCTGTCGCGTTGGCGTAGCGGTCAGTGGCCTTTGGACTGGCGTCCTGCAGGGGCTGCGCCCCGCGATTAGGATTCGGCCATGCTGGTGCTGAATCTGGCCTGCGAGCAGGGCCATACCTTCGAAGGCTGGTTTGCCTCGGCCGATGATTTTTCCTCTCAGGAGCAGCGCGGGCTGCTGAGCTGCCCGGTCTGCAACAGCGCGCATGTGACGCGCCGCCCCAGCGCGCCACGGCTCAACCTGTCTGGGCCTGCGCAGGCCGCCGAGCCTCGGCCCCGGCCGGCGCCCGCACCGGAGGGCAGCCCCGCCAACGCGCTGCCCCAGGCCCTGCAGGCGCAGCTGATGCAGGGGCTGCGCCAGCTGATGGCCGCGACCGAGGACGTGGGAGCCCGCTTCGCCGAAGAGGCTCGCCGCATCCACTACGGCGAAGCGCCGGAGCGCGGCATCCGCGGACAGGCCACGCGCGAGGAAGCGCGCGACCTGGCGGAGGAGGGCATAGACATCGTCGCGCTGCCTCTGCCCGCGGCGCTGAAGGAACCGCTGCAATAGCGCGTTCGGCGGTGCCGCCGGCACCGTTCCCGCCGCAGGGCTGCAGCCTGTCCGCGGCGTCGGACATCTCATCGCATGACCTCAGGCCAATCGAGGTGATCGCGGGTAAGCTCGCGGGCTGTTCTTCTTCAGACCCATCCTCCGGGAGCCTCGCTGATGCGTACACCGCTGCTTGCCATCGTTGCCGCCACCCTGCTTGTTGCCTGCGGTAAGCCGCCCAGTGAACCGACGAACGGAGGCAAACCCGGCAGCGCCGCCAAGGCCGCGCCCAAGCTGACCGTCGCCGCGGAGGACGTGCAGACGGTGGGCGTCAGCAGCTTCAGCAGCGGGCCGGTGATCTCCGGGTCCATTCAGCCCGAGCGGCGCGCCGATCTGCGTGCCGAGGTCCAGGCCGTGGTGCTGCAGGTGGTCAAGGAAAACGGCGAGCGCGTCAAGCGCGGCGACCTGCTGGTGCGTCTGGACGACAGCGCGCTGCGCGAGAGCCTGTCCTCCGCCGAGGAGGCAGTGCGCGCCAGCAGCCAGAGCTTCGAGCAGGCCGAGCGCCAGTTCCAGCGCCTCAAGACCCTGCAGGCCCAGGGCATGAGTTCGATGCAGGCCATGGAGGACGCCGAGGTGCGGCGCAACAACGCGCAGAGCGAGCTGGTCGCCGCCAAGGCGCGCGCCGCGTCCGCGCGCCAGCAGATGCAGCGCACCGAGGTGCGCGCGCCCTTCGACGGCGTGGTCAGCGACCGCAAGGTCTCGCCCGGCGACACGGCGCAGATCGGCAAGGAGCTGATCAAGGTGCTGGATCCGAGCAGCATGCGCTTCGAAGGCCTGGTCTCGGCCGACCGCATGTCCGAGTTGCAGCTGGGGCAGACCGTCTTCTTCCGCGTCAACGGCTACGGCCACGCCGATTTCCAGGGCAAGGTGCGCCGCATCGCGCAGGCCGCGAACGCGAACACCCGCCAGGTGGAGCTGCTGGTGGACTTCGTCGGCGAGCAGCAGCCCACCGTGGCCGGGCTGTACGCCGAAGGCCGGGTGCAGACCCAGTCGGTCAGTGCGCTGACCATCCATGATGCCGCGCTGGCCCGCGAGGGCGACAAGGCCTTCGCGTGGCGCATTGCCGGCGACAAGCTGGTCAAGACCGAACTCAAGCTGGGCGAGCGCGACGAACGCCTGGGCGTCTATGTGGTCAAGAGCGGGCTCAACGCCGGCGACCGCATCCTGCGCCACAACGCCAGCACGTTGCAGGATGGCCAGCCGCTGGCGATGACACCGGCCGTGGCCGCCCCGGCGTCCTCGTCAGCGCGTCCCTCCACCGTGGCCTCGGGAGGCTGACATGCTGCTCTCCAATTTCAGCGTCAAGAAGCCGGTGGCGATGGTGGTCATCATCATCGGCCTGATGTGCCTGGGCCTGCTGGCCCTGTCCAAGCTGCGCGTCAATCAGATCCCGGATGTCGAGCAGCCCATCCTGGTGGTCAGCATCAGCTATCCCGGCGCGTCGCCGGAGACTTCCGAGCGCGAGATCGTCAACCGCATCGAGAAGTCGTTGCAGAGCATCTCCGGCGTGACCGAGGTGCGCTCCACCGGCAGCGAAGGCAGCGCCCAGCTGGTGCTGTTCTTCAATTTCAACAAGAACATGATCGAGGCGGCCGACGAGGTCCGCAACGCGATCGCGTCGGTGCGCCACAAGCTGCCGACCGAGATGCGCGAGCCGGTGCTGCAGCGCGTGGACCCCGCGGCCCAGCCCATCATGCAGATCGCGCTGTCCTCGTCCAGCCAGAGCCACGCGGAGATCTCGCGCCTGGCCGAGGACCAGCTGGCGGACCGCTTCCGCGGCATCGCTGGCGTCGCCACGGTCACCGTCAACGGCTCGCTCAAGCGCGAGCTGTCGGTGCTGCTCAACGCCGAGAAGCTGCGCGAATTCAACGTCTCGGTGACCGACGTCGTCAACGCGCTGCGCAGCCAGAACACCACCGCGCCGGTGGGCAAGGTCAAGGGCCAGCTGGAGGACCAGAGCATCCGCCTGCTGGGCCGGCTGGAGTCGCCGGCCGAGTTCGAGCGCATCGTCGTCAAGCGCAGCGGCAGCGACCTGATCCGGCTGGGGCAGGTGGCCAGCATCCGCGACGGCTTTGCCGAGCAGAGCGGCTTCTCGGTGCGCAACGCCAAACCCAACGTCGGCATCTCGGTGACGCGCTCGCGCGATGCCTCGACCGTCAGCGTCGCCAACGACGTGCGCAAGATGGTCGACGAGATCCAGAAGACCCTGCCCAAGGGCAGCACCATCGAGGTCACGCAGGATGGCGGCAAGGACGCGCAGAACAGCCTGAACAACGTGATCCACGCGCTGGTGTTCGGCGCCGGGCTGACCATCTTCGTCGTCTATGTGTTCCTGAACTCCTGGCGTTCCACGCTGATCACCGCGCTGTCGCTGCCCACCTCGGTGGTCGCGGCCTTCATCGCGGTCTGGCTGTGCGGCTTCACGCTGAACTTCATGAGCCTGCTGGGCCTGTCGCTGGCCATCGGCGTGCTGATCGACGACGCCATCGTGGTGCGCGAGAACATCGTGCGCCACATGGAGCGCGGTGCCGACCGCCGCAGCGCGGCGCTCAACGGCACGGCCGAGATCGGCCTCGCGGTGGCCGCCACCACCTTCTCCATCGTCGCGGTGTTCGTGCCGGTGGCCTTCATGCCGGGCGTTTCCGGCGAGTGGTTCCGGCCTTTCGGCTTGACCGTGGTGGCCTCGGTGCTGGTGAGCCTGTTCATCTCCTTCACGCTGGACCCCATGCTGTCGGCCTACTGGGGCGATCCTCCGGGGCACCACCATGCGCCCAAGACCGGCATCTCCAAGCAGCTGCAGCGCTTCAACGACTGGTTCGACCACCAGGCTGATCGCTACGGGCGCGTGATCGCGTGGGCGCTGCACCACCGCCGCTGGATGGCCGCCTTTGCGGTGGCCAGCTTCGTCGGCGCCATCGTGCTGCAAGCCAAGTTCGGCGGCTCCAGTTTCCTGCCCAGCTCGGACTACGGCACGCTCGCGATCGAGGTGCGGACGCCGGCCAGCGCGAGCCTGGAGTACGCGCGGCTGAAGATGGCGGCGGCGTCCAAGGTGGCGCGCGAGCTGCCCGAAACCAAGGCCACGAACGAGTACGTCAACACCACGGGCGGCCGCATCTATGTGGACATCGGCAAGAGCACCGAGCGCAAGCGCGGCGCCATCGAGATCGCGACCGACCTGCGTCAGCGCATCGCCACGCTGGTCGGCGCTGAGTTCACCGTGCTGGACGACCTGAACAACGGCGCGCAGAAGCCGGTGCAGATCCGCTTCTCGGGCGCCGACTCGCGCAAGCTCATGGAGATCACCACTGACTACATGGCCAAGCTGCGCCAGGTGCCGGGCGCGGTGGACGTGGGCCTGTCCGAGCAGGACCCGCAGGACGAGCTGCAGATCGAACTCAACCGCGGCCTGGCCAACTCGCTGGGCATCTCGGTGGGCGACGCCGCGACCGCGCTGCGCGTGGCCTTCGCCGGCGTCGAGGTGGGGGACTGGGTGGATCCCAGCGGCGAGACGCGCGACGTCGCCGTGCGCCTGGCCCCGCAGGACCGCGTGGATGCCAGCAATATCGAGCGCCTGCCCATCGCCGTCAGCGGCACCGGCGTGATGGTGCCGCTGGAGCAGATCGCCACCGTGACCATGGGCAAGGGCCCGGCCAAGATCCAGCACGCCGACGGCAAGCGCATGATCGCCGTCTCGGCCAATGTGCAGGGGCGCTCGCCCGGCGAGGTGACGGCCGAGGCCGTCAAACTGGCCAAGTCCATGAGCTTCCCGCCCGGCTACGGCATCGAGCTGGCCGGCGCGTCCAAGGACCAGCAGGAGGTCTTCCGGGAGATGGGCATCGCGCTGATCTCCGGCATCGCGCTGATGTATCTGATCCTGGTGATGCAGTTCGGCTCCTTCACCGCGCCGCTGGGCGTGATGCTGTCGCTGCCGCTGTCGCTGATCGGCGTGGTCGTCGCGCTGCTGCTGACCAAGGGCACGCTGAACCTGATGAGCTTCATCGGCATCATCATGCTGGCCGGACTGGTGGCCAAGAACGCCATCCTGCTGCTGGACGCGGCGCGCCAGGAGGAAGCCGCGGGCGTGAACCGCGAGGAGGCGCTGATGCACGCCGGACGCAAGCGCTTCCGGCCCATCCTGATGACCACTTTCGCGCTGATCGCCGGCATGCTGCCGGTGGCCATCGGCGTGGGCGAGGGCGGCGAGTTCTACCGCCCCATGGCGGTGGCCATCATCGGCGGCACCATCACCTCCACCTTCCTGACCTTGCTGATGGTGCCGAGCTTCTACGACAGCATCGAGATCACGCGCGACCGCATGTTTGCCAAGTTCAAGCGCCGCGAGGCGCGCTGGAACACCGCGGTGGCCTTCGTGCTGACCTTCGTGGAGGCTCTGCTGGCGCTGACCCTGCTGCGGCTGGTCTATCGGCTGCTCACGCAGCCGCGCAAGCTGCTCCATCTGCTGAGCTTCGGCATGCTGGGCAAGCCGGCACGGGCGGCCTGACGGGCGCTGACGGCCGGGCGTCGTGCCCGGCCGCCGCGTGATGGTTCAGCGGCCGCAGCCCCGGGGGGCGCGTCCCGCGTCCTCGGCCGGAAGCCACAGCTGGACGCGCAGCCCGCCCTCGGGCGCGTCGTCCAGCGCGAGGCGGCCGCCATGCGCCTGCAGCACGCTTTGCACGATGGCCAACCCCAGCCCGGAGCCGGCCTGGCCCTGGTCCGGCATGCGGGCGAAGCGCTGCAACACCTGTTCGCGCCAGGCCGGGGGAATGCCAGGGCCCTGATCGTCGATCAGCGCGGCGATCTCGCCGTCCTCGGCCCACAGGCGCACGGTGACACGACCGCCCTCGGGGCTGTACTTGATCGCGTTCTCGACCAGGTTGCCGAACAGCGAGCCCAGGCCTTCGGCCTGGCCAAGCATCCACAGCGGACCGCGCAGATCGCAGTCCAGCTGCACCGCGCGGGCGCTGCCCAGCAGCGCCACCTCGGCCAGCACATCGCCGGCCAGCGCGGCCAGGTCCAGCCGCTCGGCCGGCCGCTGGGCGTCGGCCTCGCTGCGCGTCAGCGTCAGCAGCTGGTTGACCAGCCGCGTCGCCCGTTCGCCGCTGCGCAGCATGCCGCGGAGCAGCGGCGCCGCGGACGGCGGCAGTGTCAGGCGCTGCAGCGATTCGGCATAGAGGCTCATTGCGCTGAGCGGCGTGCGTAACTCGTGCGCGGCATCGGCGACGAAGCGCCGCTCGCGCGCCCGCGCGCCACGCAGCCGGCCCAACAGCCGGTTGACCGCCTCCAGCAGCGGGCGCAGCTCGCGTTCGCGCGCCGGCAGCGCGATGGGGGACAGGTCTTGCTCGTCGCGCCGGGCCACCTCGGCACTGAGCCGGCGCCAGGGTTTCAGCGCCCAGCGCACCGACAGCCAGGCCGGCAGCACCAGCAGCGGCAGGCTGACGATCAGCGGCAACAGCAGATAGCCGCGGCTGTTCAGCGTCAGCACCACGGCCATGAAGCTGTCCGGATAGACGAGGCTGACGCGAATGTCCTCGGCCGCCGATCTCACGGTCAGCACCTGCCAGCGGCGCTCGCCACTGGCCAGCTTGTGCAGCCCTTCGGGATGGCGCAGCAGCAGCTCGCCCGGCATGCCGGCGCTGGCGAAGATGCGCTGCTCGCCGCGCCAGACCAGCATGCCGGTGCTGAGCGTGGGGTCGTCCTGCTCGCCGGAGCCGGCGCGGTTCCAGGCGTCGACGCGGCGCAGCACCCGCTCAAGCGCCTCGGGACGGTCGGCCAGGCCTTCGACCGCGTCCACCACGGCTTCCATCGCCGGGATGGATTGGTGCAACACCGTTTCCTGCTGGCTGTCCCAGACCACCAGGCCCACCAGGCTCAGCCAGAGCAGGCTGGCCAGCACCACCTGCGCCAACACCAGGCCGCGCAGGACCGAAGGTTCGATCAGGCGGCGCCACCAACGCGTCACCGTCCGGCTCCGGCGGGCAGTCGGTCAATCACGTAACCCAGCCCGCGTATGGTGCGGATATAGCCTTCGCCGATCTTGCGGCGCAGGCTGGAGATGTGCACGTCCAGCACATTGCTCTCGGCCGCGCTGCCGCTGAGCACCTGCTCCTCGAGGAAGCGGCGCGTCAGCACGCGGTCCACGCGCTTGAGCAGCGCGGCGAGCAGGCGGAACTCGCTGGGCGACAGCTCCAGCGCCCGGCCGTCCAGGCTGGCCCGCATCGAGGCCTCGTGCACCTGCAGCCCGCGCAGGCTCAGCAGGCCTTCTTCCAGCCCATAGCTGCGTCGTGCCAGCGCGCGCACCCGCGACAGCAGCTCGCGCAGCGCAAAGGGCTTGACCAGGTAGTCGTCCGCGCCGCCATCCAGGCCGCGCAGGCGCTCCTCCAGACCGTCGCGCGCGCTCAGGATCAGCGCCGGCACCTTGCGCTGCTCGCGCCGCAGCCAGGCCAGCAACTGGTGGCCGTCGCCATCGGGCAGGCCCAGGTCCAGCACCAGCAGCTCGGGCTCGCTGTATTGCAGCGAGGCCATCGCATCGTCCAGCCGTCGCACCCAGACCACGCGGTAGCCCTCGGACTCGAAAGCCAGCCGCACCGCCTCGCCCAGGTCCAGATCGTCTTCCAGCAGCAGGATGTTCATCATGCGCCCACATTGGGCCAGCGCGATCTGAAGAACGGGTGAATGGCGGCGCCTACAGCACGCGGCCCGGGTTCATCAGCCCCTGCGGATCCAACGCGGCCTTGATGGCGCGCATCAGCTGCAGCGCGACCGCGTCCTTGCGGGCCGCCAGCTCGCCGCGCTTGAGCTGGCCGATGCCGTGCTCCGCGGAGATGGAACCGTCATGCGCCAGCACCTGGTCATAGACCAGGGTGTTCACCGCGGCCTCGTGCGTGCGCAGGAATTCCGCCGCCGGCACGCCGGCCGGGGCCTGCAGGTTGTAGTGCAGGTTGCCGTCGCCCAGGTGGCCGAAGCACACCAGGCGCGAGCCCGGGAAGGCCTGGGCCAGCGCCGCGTCGCAGCGCTCGGCGAAGGCCGGGATGCGCGAGACGGGCAGGGCGATGTCGTGCTTGATGTTCAGTCCTTCCTCGCTCTGCGCCAGCGGGATGGACTCGCGCAGATGCCACATGGCCTGGCTCTGCGCCAGGCTCTCGGCCACCGCGGCATCGTCGATCAGCCCGCGCTCCAGCGCGCGCTCCAGCAGGCTCTCGAAGCGCTCGCGCGCGTGGGCTTCGCTCTCGCTGTCGGACAGCTCCAGCAGAACGGTCCAGGGGCGGGGCCCCAGGGGCTGGGCCAGCTGCGGGAAGTGGCGCGCCACCAGCGCCAGCGACAGCGCGTTCATGACCTCGAAGCCGGTCAGCGCGGCGCCGCAATGCTGCTGCGCCTGCGTCAGCAGGTCCACCGCAGCCTGCAGGCTGTCGCAGGCGGCCAGCGCGGTCATGCGCGCGCGCGGCTGCGGGTAGAGCTTCATCGTGGCCGCGGTGATCACGCCCAGCGTGCCCTCGGCGCCGATGAAGAGGTCGCGCAGGTCATAGCCGGTGTTGTCCTTGCGCAGCCCGGAAAGCCCGTTCCAGACCCGCCCGTCCACCGTCACCACCTCCAGCCCCAGGCACAGCTCGCGCGCATTGCCGTAGCGCAGCACCTGCGTGCCGCCGGCATTGGTGGAGAGATTGCCGCCCAACGTGCAGGAGCCCTCGGCCGCCAGGCTCAGCGGAAACAGCAGCCCCTGCGCCTGCGCTGCCTGCTGCACATGCTGCAGCACGCAGCCGGCCTCGGCCACCAGCGTGAGGTTGGCGCTGTCGACGCCGCGCACCCGGTTCAGGCGCTGCAGGCTCAGCAGCAGCTGGGTGCCGGAACCATCCGGCACGCCGCCGCCCACCAGGCCGGTGTTGCCGCCCTGCGGCACGACGGCGACGCCATGGCGTGCGGCCAGCGCCATCACCGCGGCGACGTCGCCAGTGCTGCCGGGGCGCAGCACCGCCAGCGCGCGGCCTTCGTAGCGCTTGCGCCAGTCGCGCTGGTAGGCGCTCAGCTCATGCGTGTCGGGTTGCAGCACATGGGCGTCGCCCAGGCGTTCGCGCAGGTCGCGCAGCAGCAAGGCCTGTGTCATGAAACCGTCCCTGGCGTGCCCTCCGCGGGCTGGCTGGCGCGCGCCGCGGCGAGGCGCTGGCGCACATGGGCCGCGCAGGCGACGAAGGCGGCGATGGCCAGCACCACCTCGCCCCAGCCCAGCAGCGCGGACAGCGCATGGGGATCGCTGCCGCCGCGCACCGCGCCCTCGGCCACATAAAGCCACAGCATCAGCGAAACCCAGCGATAGGTGTACATGCGGTAGCGCCACAGCCCCGGCAGCGGCAGCAGCAGCGGCAGCGCCTTGATCGCCAGCGTGCCACGTCCGGTGGGCGCCAGCCACAGCTCCCAGGCCAGGCACAGCAGGGCCAGCGCGAGCACGGCGGCGCAGGCGATGTTGCGGCTGCGCGTTTCGCCGGCCGTGGGCTGGCTGCGCGTGCTGGGAACGAGGGGAGGGCGGGCCGATCTTGACATGGCTGGCATCATAGCCAGCATGAACATCAAGACGAGCCCGCGCGCCGAGGGCGGGGAGCCCCGGCAGTCCTGGCGCGAGATCGCCACCGCCGCCTGGCAGGCCTTTCTGCACTGGCCCTGGCGCCAGACCCTGTCCACCTTCCGTCAGCGCTTCCGCGAGGAGCGCCTGGGCCTCACCGCCGGCAGCCTGACCTTCACGACGCTGAT
Source organism: Pelomonas sp. CA6 (assembly GCF_022549225.1). Classification (GTDB taxonomy): domain Bacteria; phylum Pseudomonadota; class Gammaproteobacteria; order Burkholderiales; family Burkholderiaceae_C; genus Roseateles. The sequence goes on along the minus strand of NZ_JAKZFD010000009.1, from coordinate 153,505 downwards.
CTCGCTGGTGCCGCTGCTGACGGTGATGCTGGCGCTCTTCACCGCCTTCCCCATCTTCTCCAGCTTCCAGATCGCGCTGGAGAAGTACTTCCTGAAATCACTGATTCCCGACAACATCGCGCGCCCCGTGCTGGCCGCGTTGACCCAGTTCGCCGCCAAGGCCAACCGGCTGGGTGCGCTGGGCCTGGTGGTGCTGGGCTTCACGGCGCTGATGCTGATGCTCACGATTGACCGCACGCTGAACCAGATCTGGCGCGTGCAGCGGCCGCGGCCCATTGCGCAGCGCGTGCTGGTGTACTGGGCGGCGCTGACGCTGGGGCCGCTGATGCTGGGCGGTAGCCTGACGCTGACCAGCTACGCGGTTTCCGCGGGGCAGGGACTGGTCGCCAAGCTGCCCGACAACCTGGTGGTGCTGCTCTCCAGCCTGGATCTGCTGGTGCTGTGGGCGGCGATCGCGGGGCTGTTCCGCTACGTGCCCAACACCGACGTGCGCTGGCGCCATGCGCTGCTGGGCAGCGCTTTCGTCGCGGTGGCCTTCCATGTCGCGAAGAGCCTGCTGGCCTGGTACGTGAAGCAGGTGCCGACCTATTCCACGCTGTACGGCGCCTTCGCCACCGTGCCCATCTTCCTGATCTGGCTCTACGTGGGCTGGTCCATCGTGCTGCTGGGCGCCATCCTGGCCGCCAATGCGCCGGCGCTGGCCGGCGGGCTGGCGCTGCGCCGGCCGGTGCCCGGGCTGGGTTTCGAGCTGGCGCTGGAGGTGCTGCGCCAGCTGGGCGAGGCGCGCGGGCAAGGCCATGTGGGCCTGCACCAGCAGGCGCTGGCGCGGCGGCTGCGCCTGGATCCCCTGCAACTGGAGCCGGTGATCGAGGATCTGGTCGCGCTGGACTGGGTCGGCCGTCTGGAGGAAGGCGGCATGCACCGCCTGGTGCTGCTGTGCGAGCCGGCGCAGACAGCCGCCGCGCCGCTGCTGGACCGGCTGCTGGCCGAACGCAGCACCCCGCTGATGCCGCTGTGGGAGCGCTCGGGCTGGGCCGGGCTCAAGCTGGACGATTTGCTGCGGCGCGGGTAAGGCGCCTTCCATCCGCCTCGCCGATGGGAGGCCCGGGTTGCTCAGGCGTGCAGCACCACCAGCATTGCCGTCGCGGGCTGCCCGCCGTGGTTGCGTATCGCGTGCGGGCCGTCCACCGCGTAGCGCGCCGTTTCGCCGGCGCCCAGCTGCTGGCGGCTGCCGCTGGCACTGACCTCCAGCTCGCCACTGAGCACGCTCAGGTGTTCACGCGAGCCGGGCTCGTGGGCCTCGGACTCCAGCGCGCCGCCCGGCTGCACGGTCAGCTCGTACCACTCGAACTGGCCGGCCAGATCGATGGGGCCGAGGATGCGCAGCCGGCACAGCCCGTCCGGGCTGGACAGCGCCGGCGTGGCATGGGCGGCGACAAGCTCGATGCCCGGTGCCGCCGGGCGCTCGCCGCTGAGCAGGTCCGACAGCTCCACGCGCAGCGCATTGGCCAGCCGCCAGACCACCGCGACGGTGGGATTGGCCTGGTTGCGCTCGATCTGCGACAGCATGGACTTGGAAACCCCGGCCCGCCGCGACAGCTCGTCCAGTGACAGGCCCTGAGCTTGCCGCAAGGCCTGCAAGGTGGCGCCGACGCGCGGCGGTTCGAACTTTTCGGAGGGATTGGCGGACATCGGCGCTTGACCGGACAGGGGTGGATCCTTGATACTGAACAGCTGTTCGATATAGCGAACTCGTTCGATTTAACGGATTGTGCACCAATCCTCCGCACGCCCCCACTGCCCACCCGCCATGAGCACCACCCAAGCCTTCTACGACCACCTGCGCCAGGAACTGCAAGGCATCCGCGATGCCGGCCTCTACAAGAGCGAACGAATCATCGTGAGCCCGCAGGGCGCCATCGTGCGCACGCAGGACGGCCGCGAGGTGATCAACCTGTGCGCCAACAATTACCTGGGCCTGTCCGCCCATCCGCAGGTGCTGGAGGCCGCGCACGAGGCCTTGCGCACCCATGGCTACGGTCTGTCGTCGGTGCGCTTCATCTGTGGCACGCAGGACCTGCACAAGACGCTGGAACAGCGCCTGGCGCGCTTCCTGGGCACCGAGGACACCATCCTCTACGCGGCCGCGTTCGACGCCAACGGCGGCCTGTTCGAGCCGCTGCTGGGTGAGGAAGACGCCATCATCAGCGACGAGCTGAACCACGCGTCCATCATCGACGGCATCCGCCTGTGCAAGGCCAAGCGCTTTCGCTACAAACACAACGACATGGCCGACCTGGAGCGCTGCCTGCAGGAGGCGCGCGCGGCCGGGGCGCGCCATGTGATGGTGTTCACCGACGGCGTGTTCTCGATGGACGGCACCATCGCGCAGCTGGACCGCATCCGCGAGCTCTGCGACCGCCACGGCGCGCTGCTGGGTATCGACGAATGCCATGCCAGCGGCTTCATGGGCAAGACCGGGCGCGGCACGCATGAGCACCGCGGCGTCTATGGCAAGGTGGACATCATCACCGGCACGCTGGGCAAGGCGCTGGGCGGCGCATCCGGCGGCTTCACGACTGGCCGCAAGGAGGTCATCGAGATCCTGCGCCAGCGCTCGCGCCCCTATCTGTTCTCCAACACCGTGGCGCCCAGCATCGTCGGCGCCTCCATCGCGGTGCTGGACCTGCTGGAAGCCTCGACCGCCCTGCGCGACAAGCTCGAGCTCAACACCGCCTACTTCCGCGGGGCCATCCAGGCCGCCGGCTTCGAGATCAAGCCGGGCACCCACCCGATCACGCCGGTGATGGTGTACGACGCGGTCAAGGCCCAGCAGCTCAGCGCCCGCTTGCTGGAGCTGGGCGTCTATGCCGTGGGCTTCTTCTATCCCGTGGTGCCCAAGGGCCAGGCACGGGTGCGCGTGCAGATTTCCGCGGTGCACGAGCGCGAGCATCTGGAGCGCGCGGTGGCCGCCTTCGCGCAGGCCGGCCGCGAACTGGGCCTGGTGAAGTAAGCGCAAGACCTCAAGACAAGAACCCCAAGCGAACGCGCATGAGCAAGATTCTGTTGATCGGTGCCAACGGGCAGATCGGTACCGAGTTGGCCGTCGAACTGGCCAAGATCCATGGCAACGAGAACGTCATCACCAGCGACCTGGCCCCCCAGGGCCGCGTGCCGCAGCTGACGCACGAGATGCTGGACTGCACCGACGCGGCGGCCATGGCCGAGATCGTCAAGCGCCACGGCATCACCCAGATCTACCACCTGGCCGCGGCGCTGTCGGCGACCGGCGAGAAGCACCCGATGTGGGCCTGGGACCTGAACATGAAGGGTCTGCTCAATGTGCTGGAGCTGGCCCGCACTGCCAAGCTGGAGCGCGTGTTCTGGCCCAGTTCCATCGCCGCCTTCGGACCGCAGACGCCCAAGCTGGGCACGCCACAGGCCACGGTGATGGACCCCAGCACCGTCTATGGCATCTCCAAGCTGGCCGGCGAAGGCTGGTGCCGCTGGTACCACGCCAACCACGGCGTGGATGTGCGCAGCCTGCGCTATCCCGGCCTGATCAGCTGGAAGACGCCGCCCGGCGGCGGCACCACCGACTATGCGGTGGACATCTTCCACCAGGCGCTGGCCCAGGGCCGCTACACCTGCTTCCTGCAGGAAGACCAGGCCCTGCCCATGATGTACATGCCCGATGCGCTGCGCGCGACACTGGAGCTGATGCACGCCCCAGCCGACGCGATCCGCGAGCGGGGCAGCTACAACCTCGCGGGCGTCAGCTTCACGCCGGTGCAGATCGCGCAGTCCATACGCCGCCACCTGCCGGACTTCCAGATCGACTACGCCCCCGACTTCCGCCAGGGCATCGCGGCCAGCTGGCCGCAGGCCATCGACGACAGCGTGGCGGCGCGCGACTGGGGCTGGAAGCTGGCCTATGACCTGGACGCGATGGTGGACGACATGCTGGCGTCGCTGAAGTCCCAGAAGAAGGCTTGAGAAGGCCCCCGTCGACCTGACCGCGCACCGGCAAGGCCTGACCCCGGACGCGACATTGGGACGCATTTGGCGCCCGATGGGGCGCATGGCAAGATGGGCGCATGACGCCCGCCATCCCCGTTCTGCTCGCCGGTCTGGCCGGCGCGGCACAAGCCCAGCCGGTGGACCCGAGCCCACCCGTCTCGCAACCCCAACCCGCGGCGCGTGCCGAGCCTGAGCGCAAGCCGGCGCAAGGCGACGAGGAGCCTGAGTTGCGTTATCTGCTGGGAGCGCAGCTGGTCTCCCAGCCCGATGGCGAAGGCGCCAGCTCGCGCGAGCTCAAGCTGCGCCCGCTGTTCGCGCTGCGCTGGGGCCGCTGGCGCATCTCGTCATCGTCCGCCGGGTCCATGCTGGGCTTCGGCCGCGGCGCGGCCGGCCCGGGCGCCAGCACCGAGTTGCTGCGCCGTGGCGACCTGCGCCTGGGCGTGGCGCTGCGCATGGACAACGGTCGCAACAGCAGCCGCAGCGAGAACACCGCGGGACTGCCCGACGTCAAACGAACCCTGCGGGCCCGCTTCTACGGCAGCTGGAATTTCGCGCCGGACTGGCAATGGTCGGCGGCCCTGTCGCAGGACCTGCTGGGCCACAAGGGCGGCATGGTGCTGAACACGGACCTGTCCTGGCGCCTCTGGCATGCGCCCGGGCGGGAACTCTCCATCGGCGGCGGCCTCACCGGCGGCGATGCGCGCAATCTGCGCAGCTATTTCGGCGTCCCCGAAGGCCACCCGCGCTGGCCCGCCTACCAGCCCGGCGCCGGGCTGCGCGACGTGCATGCGGGCGTGGGCTGGCTGATGTCGCTGGGGCCGCACTGGGTGCTCAGCAGCGGCGTCGGCGTCAGCCGCATGCTGGGCCCGGCGGCGGACAGCCCCATCGTCGAGCGGCGCAATGCCTGGCAGGCGTCGATCGGGCTGGGCTGGCGCAACTGAACTGATCAGTGCTGGTGGCCGTGGCTGCCGTGGGCGCCGGCCTCGGCGGCCAGGTCGGCGTCCACCGCCATCTCGCCGCGCGCATCCTCGAAGAAGAAGGGCGCGCGCGGCTTGCGGCGCGGCCAGACCTCGTTCATGGTCGGCAGTTCGTAGAGGCGGCCACCCAGCATCACGCTGCGGATCTGGTCGCTCTGGCGGATGTCCTTCAGCACATCGCCGTCCAGAATGACCAGGTCGGCCAGCTTGCCCGGCTCCAGCGATCCGACGAAGCGATCCAGCCCCAGGTAGCGCGCCGGATTCAGCGTCGCGCTGCGCAGAGCCTCCAGCGGGGTCATGCCGCCCAGCGCCAGGCTCCACATCTCCCAATGCACGCCCAGGCCTTCGCGCTGGCCGTGCGCGCCGATGTTGACCGGCACGCCGGCGCGCTGCAGCTGGGTCGCGGCGCGCGCGACCTGGATCACGTTGTAGTCCTGCAGCGGCGCCAGCGGCCGGCGCACGCTGCGTGGCTGCAGCACGCTGCGCGGCACGAAGCGGCTCAGGATGGGATGGCGCCAGACCTCGGTGTGGGCGTACCAGTAATGCTCGCCGTCCAGCCCGCCATAGGCCACGTTGAGGGTGGGCGTGTAGCCCACGCGGGTCTGCGGCCACAGCTGCAGCACGTCCTCATAGACCTTGGCCACGGGCAGCGCATGCTCGATGCCGGTATGGCCGTCGACGATCATGCTCATGTTCATCTGGAACAGCGAACCGCCCTCGGGCACCACCATCATGCCGGTCTGGCGCGCCGCCTCGATGACCTGCTGGCGCTGGTCGCGCCGCGGTTGGTTGTAGCTCTTCACCGTGAACGCGCCGCCGGCCTTCATGCGGCGCAGGTGGGTCAGCGCGTCGTCGAGGTTGTTGATCTCGGCCGTGACGTCGGCCTTGGCGCCGTAAAGGATGGTGCCGGTGGAGAAGATGCGCGGCCCCACGATGCGTCCGGCGCGCTGCATCTCGGCCTGCGTGAAGATGTCGCTGGTGCGGTTGGACGGGTCGTGCAGCGAGGTCAGCCCGAAGGCCAGCGACGCGTAGTTGACCCAGCTCTGCTGCGGCGTGATCTCGGTCTCGCCCATGCTGCCGTGCCAGTGGGCGTCGATCAGCCCGGGGATCACGGTCTTGCCTTGCGCCTGGATCAGCTCGGTACCGGCCGGGATCTGCACCTGCGCGCGCGGGCCCAGCGCGAGGATGCGGCCGTCCTCGATCAGCAGCGCGCCGTCCTCGATCACCTCGTCCGGTCGGGCCGCGTTCATCGTGATGAGCCGTGCCCCGACGATCGCGAGCCGGCCACGCACCCGATCGGGCTGCACGGTCGGCGCGATCTTCAGGCCGCTCGATGCCGGCTTGAAGCCGGGGGCCATCGCCGCGTCGGTGCTCACGCTGAACAGCTCGTTGCCCAGCGCGTAGTGCAGGCCGCGGCTGTCGCCGCTCCAGTGCAGGTAGTCGCCGGCGTCCAGGTCCAGTCGGCGTTGCGGCATGGCCTCGGCCTTGGGGCCAACCGACAGCAGCTTGCCGGACGGCGGCAGCGGGGTCAGGTAGGTGTGGAAGCGCTCGGTGTAGCCCAGCCAGCGGCCGTCGGGCGAGACCGCGAAGGCGCTGGCATGCTCGCTCTTGACCAGCTCGGTCTCCTCGCGCGTGTCCAGCCGGATGCGCACCAGCAGCCGGGGCATGTCCACCTCGCTGCTGCGCTTGCTGCGCGTCACATAGAGTTCGCCCGGATCGGCGCCGAACTGCGGCGCCTCGCCGTCCTTGGTGATGCGATGGGGCTCGCCCTTGCCGTCGGCGGACACGAGGTAGACGCCGGGGTCCATGCCGTTCCACGGCGCGGTGAGGTAGCCGCCTCGGGACTTCACATAGGCCACCTGGCGGCCGTCCGGCGAGAACACCGGGCTCAGGTATTTGCCGGCCTCGGGCGTCAGCACGGTCTCGCGGCCGCTGGCGAGGTCGCGGCGGATCACGCGGCCCTGGCGGGCGTCGCTCCAGCTCACATAGACCAGTTCGCGGCCATCGCGCGAGAAGCTGGGGAAGAACTCCAGCTGGTCATTCTGTTGCGTGACCCGCCGCGGCTCGCCCTGCGGCAGATCGCGTAGCCAGAGCTGGCCCAGCGCCGAATAGACCACGCGGCGGCCGTCCGGCGCCACTTTCACCCAGCGCAGCTGCTGTGCCTCGAAAGGCTTCGGGGTCAGGTCTTGCGGCAGGCGCAGCGCCTCGCGGACCTCCCGGCTGTCCTTCACATGGAAGGGAATCTCGGCCGCCGCGCCCTTGAACGGATCGATGCGCCAGAGCTTGCCCTCGGCCCAGGCGACCACGGCCTTGCTGTCCGGCGTCCAGGCGATGCCGGGGTAGACGCCCTGGATGGACCAGGACTCCTGCATGTCGCGCTCCAGCCCGGTCCAGGCGCGCGTCTCGCGGCCGGTCTTCAGGTCCTTCAGGAAGAGGGCGCTGGCCTGGCGATCATCGTCGGCGCGCACGCGACGGATGAAGGCGAGATGCCGCCCGTCCGGCGATGGCGTCGGACGGATCGCGCCGCCCGGACCGGTGACGAAAGGCTCCACCGTGCCGTCCTTCAGGTCCTGGCGGTAGATGCGGAAGATCTCGGTGTTGCTGTCTTTGTTGTACTCGAAGCTGCGCCCCGCGGTGGCGTCCTGCGAGTAGTAGAGGTAGCGCCCGTCCGGTGACAGCGCCGGTTCGCCCAGGTCCTTCTGCCAGTTGGGCTTTTCGTTGAGCTGCTGGCCCTTGCCGCCATCCAGGTGGTAGAGCCAGATCTCGCCGGAGCCCAGCGAGCGCGTGCCGGTGAAATGCTTGCGCGCGGCGATGTAGCGGCCGCTCGGATGCCAGACTGGGTTGTTCAGCAGGCGGTAGTCCTCCTTGCTGATCGCCCGCGCGCCGCTGCCGTCGACATTCATCACCCAGATGTTGTCGCCGCCGCCGGCGTCCGAGACATAGGCGATCTGGCGCCCATCCGGCGAGAAGCGCGGCTGCATGTCCCAGGCGATGGAACGCGTCAGCGGGCGTGCCTCGCCACCCTCGGCGGGCATCAGGTAGATCTCGCCGAGCAGGTCGAAGACGATCCAGCGGCCGTCCGGGCTGACGTCCACGCTCATCCAGGTGCCGCTGCGCACATCGAGCTGCGCGCGGGTGGACGGGCCCGGCGGCGCGTTGACGTCCCAGCGCGCGGCGCCCGGGGCTTTCTCGGCGCTGCCCTTGTCGGCGTTCTGGGCCTGCGTGGCGGCGGGGAGGGCCAGGCTCAGCAGGGCGGCGAGCGCCGCGGCGGCGCGCGGCGAGGGCCAGGTCTTGTGCTTCATCGACGACGTCTTCGGGGATGGTTTGACGTCGCACAGCATAGTCAGCGCGACGCCCCCGATGCATCGTCGTTTGTACCGCCCGCGCCGCCGCGGGTGCGTCTGGCGATCAATCGCCCATGCGGGAAGTCATGCGCCGGCGGTGGCGGAGCTGGGCAGCGGGGTCAGCAGGTGCTTCATCAGGTCCATCACCGAGCGCACCTGGTCGCCGAAGGGCAGGGCGCCCTTGCCGCGGAAGAACAGGCCCTTGGAGAGATCGCCGCGCAGCGCGGCGGCCAGCTGATGGTCGATGCAGAACTGGCCCCAGTCCTTGAAGCCATCGCGCAGTCCGCACTGGGCGAGGCAATCGAAGGCCTTGGTGCAGCGCTTCTTGATCTGCGCCACCGCCTGCAGCTTGGACTCCACCTTCAGGTAGGCGTTCAGCCAGGGCGTGCGCACCGCGCGGGCGGGCAGGCCGGCGACGCTGGTGAACTCCACCATGTCCTCGTCGCGGGCCTCGGCCAGCACGCGCTTGAACTCGGGCGCGGCATCGCATTCCTCGGTGACGGCGAAAGGCGTGCCCAGTTGCACCGCGTCGGCGCCCAGGTCTTGCAGCCGGCGTATGTCCTGGTGGCTGCGGATGCCGCCGGCGGCGATCAGCGGGATGCGGCCTTCGACGCCGGCCTGGCGGAAGAAGGCCAGGCATTCGGGGATCACGCGCTCGAATTCGAAGCGGCCGTCGGGCAGGTCGGCGATGCGCGCCGCGCCAAGGTGGCCGCCGGCATGCGCCGGGTGCTCGATCACCACCGCATCGGGCAGGCGCTTTTTGCGTTCCCACTTGCGCATCAGCAGTTGCACGCCGCGCGCATCGCTGAGGATGGGCACCAGCAGGGTGTCGGGATGGTCCTGGGCCAGGTCGGGCAGGTCCAGCGGCAGCCCGGCACCGACGACGACCGCGTCGACGCCGCAGGCCAGGGCCTGCTTCACCGACTCGGCATAGGCGTCCAGCGCGCGCATCACGTTGATCGCGACCAGGCCTCGCCCCTGGGCGCGCTCGCGCGCGCCGCCGATCTCGCGCGCGATGGCCTCCAGGTTGGCGTCGTTGATGCGCTTCTTGGTCTCGGGGTCGCCCAGCGGGCCGGCGCTGCGCGCCATCAGGTCCGGATGCAGGCGTCGCAGGTCCACCGAGCTGATCGTGCCCATGCCGCCGGCCGAGGCCACCGCGCCGGCCAGCTGCTGGGCGCTGACGCCCACGCCCATGCCGCCCTGCACGATGGGCAGCAGGCTGCGTCCGCGCAACTGCAGCGGGCGCAGGCCGCTGCCGCTCCAGCAGTCCTGCAGATCGGGGGCCAGGCTGGGCGATGCGGCGGCAGGAGAGGACAGGGGCTGGCTCATGGTCGTGGCCCGAAATGGGCGCAGGGTGATGGAACCCTGGACCGTATCAAGCCGCTGGCCTCAGGGTTTTGAGCCAAGTCAGGTCGTGCGGTGCCGGACCGGCGGCGACACCACGGTCTGGCGACGCGCGGCGCGGGCTGGCGGTGCCGCCAGCAGGTCGGCCAGCGTGTAGCGCTCCAACGTCTGCTGGAAGGCCGCCAGCGCCTCGCCCAGGATGCCGGTAAGCCGGCAGCGACCGCTGAGGCTGCAGTCGTCCTGTTCGCCGAGGCATTCGACCAGCGCGAAGTCCGGCTCCACGCTGCGCACCAGGCGTCCGACGCTGATCTGTTCCGGCGCCAGCGCCAGGCGCATGCCACCGCCCTTGCCGCGTACGGTCTGTATCCAGCCGCCCAGGCCCAGCTGGTGGGTGATCTTGGTCAAGTGGGCCTCGGAAATCTGGTAGGCCTGCGCGACTTCGGCGATGGTGCACAAGCGATCTGGGTGCCGACCGAGGTAGATCAGCAGGCGCAGCGCATAGTCGGTCATCGTGGTCAGTCGCATCGGCTTCCTTGTCGGGCACGTCCATCGTGGACGCCCAAGCCCGCGCATTCTGAGCGCTGGGGGCGGCGAAAGCAAACTCCTTGATCTACCTTAAAGTCGGCCGCCATCAAGGGGGACGGCGGAGGCGGGCGGGGCGGTCGGAAGGCGCAGCGGCCGTGGACAATAGCCGCTTTGCCTGCCCGGCCCTGTGTCGTCTTGATGAAGGACTCCATGCTGAGATTTCTCCCTGCTCCGTTGCGCGGCGTGCTGACCGGCCTGCTGCTGGTGCTCAACACGATCTTCCATTTCAGCCTGATGATTCCGGCCGCGCTGCTGAAGCTGGTGCTACCCGCCGGTGCGCTGCGCCGGGCTTGCGATCGCTGGCTCAATGGCGCGGCCTCGGCCTGGGTAGCGGTCAACAACGCCTGGATCGCGGCGGTCGGGCCGGCGCACTGGGATGTGCAGGGCGTGGACGGGCTGCATGAGCGCGGCTGGTACCTGGTGTCGCCCAATCACCAGACCTGGGTGGACATTCTGGTGCTGCAGCGCGTCTTCCATGGCCGCATTCCCTTCCTGAAGTTCTTTCTGAAGCACGAGCTGATCTGGGTGCCGGTGATCGGCCTGGCCTGGTGGGCGCTGGACTTCCCCTTCATGAAGCGCGGACGCAATGCCGGCGCGCAGGCCGCCGACCTGGCCACGACGCGGCGCGCCTGCGAGAAGTTCAAGACCATCCCCACCACGGTGATCAATTTCGTCGAAGGCACGCGCTTCCAGCCCGCCAAGCATGCGCAGCAGCGCAGCCCATACCGGCATCTGCTGCGTCCCAAGATCGGCGCGCTGGGCATGGCGATGGCGACCATGGGCGAGCAGTTCGAGGCGCTGCTGGACGTGACCCTGGTCTATCCGCAGGGCGCGCCCAGCTTCTGGCAGCTGCTGTGCGGGCGCAGCGGCCCGGTCGTGGTGCGGGTGCAGCGGCGCGAGATTCCGGCGGACCTGGTCGGCGGCAACCCGCAGACCGACAAGGCCTTGCGCGCGCGCCTGTCCGCCTGGGTGGAGCAGCAATGGCAGGAAAAGGACGCGTTGATGGAGAGCTTGATCCACCCGGCCGGATCATCGCCGTCCAACGCCGCGCCGCCGCCGTCTTCCAAGAGCTAGATCAAACTCGCTGCATCCAGTGCTTCCCGCCCAGGTTGGGGTGACCTGGGGCTTGAGCCAGCGCAAAGCCGCCGTCTTGAGCCTGCGCAAGAGTGGCGCCAGGCAATCTCGTCGGAGGCAGCACATGAGAAACGAATGGGTGGGGAGCCCGGCCGCCCGGGCACGCGCGCCGATGGGCCTGGGAGGCCTCAAGGGCATGCCCGCCAGCGAAGCGCTGATGCAGGCGCTGCATCGGGCGCTGGGTTGGCAGGACCCCGGTGAAGAGGCGCTGGAAGCCTTGGCCAGCCTGGGGCAGACGCGCACGCTGAAAGCGGACGAAACCCTGCTGTCCATGCAGCAGCCGGCCACCGAGCTGTGGCTGCTGGTCTCGGGCACGCTGTGCATGGGCCATCATGACCACAAGGGGCAGTGGCAGCAGTCGCGCATGCTGTCCGCCGGTCAGTGGGTGGACCTGACCAGCGCCTGGCTGGGCGGCAGCTATCTCGAGGAAGCGGTGGCCGCCGAGGCCTCCACGGTGCACGGCTTTTCGCTGGGTGATCTGCAGGCGCTGGGCCGGTTGCGGCCGGCGCTGTGGTCCGCGTTGATGCCCGCCATGGTCGCCGCGCTGGCGGCGCAGAACCGTCGGCTGGTGCAGCTGGGCCAGCGCCGCAGCGTGCCCGACGCCAGCAGCCGCGCCGCGGCCTGGCTGCTGGAGCAGCACCACGAACAGGGTGGGCAGATCCAGCTGAAGCAGCGCAAGAAATACATCGCGTCGCAATGGGGCGTGGCGCCCGAAACCTTCTCGCGCATCATGCGCCAGCTGCAGCACAGCGGGCTGATCAGCATGCGCGGCTACCGCGTGCAGGTGCAGGACCAGCAGGGTCTGGAGCGGCTCGCGGAACACGGCCCGCTGTAGCCACCGCGGGCCGACGCCCACCCTCGCAACACCGGGCCGGGCGCATGCGCCCGGCGCGTTCCCTTTCTTCGCGGATGCGGCGGTAGGGAGGCGTCAGGCCTGGAACAGGCCGAAGCGCAGGCCCTGCGGGTCGCGGCAGTTGCAGAAGCGACCAAAGCCCGGTTCGTCGGCCCCTGGCCCGTCGACTTCGCCGCCCAGCGCGCGCACGCGCGCGGCCGCCTGGTCGATGTCGGCCACGCGAAAGTAGACCACCATGCCGTGGCTCGCATCCTGGCCATGCAGCCCCGCCTTCATGCCCGGCGTTTCGAACCAGCCGTCGCCCGCATCGCCCATGGCGTGAAAGCGCCAGTTGAAAAGATCGGCGAAGAATCGCGAGGTGATTGCCGCGTCGCCGCTGCCGATCTCGATGTAGCCCACATCTCCAGTCATGTGTTCGCTCCCTTGTCCGTTGGGTCTGAGGTGGCGGCAGGGTAGGTCCCGACGAGGGTGGGCGTCTTGAACGGAAATGACCCAAGCCTACGCTGGCGCCGGCGCCGGCGATGTGCCGGGCAGGTCGGCGAGGCGGGCCTTTCGATGGGCATCGGGCGGGCGGGCGGCGAAGGCCAGGAATTCCCGCGTCATATGGCTCTGGTCCGCGTAGCCGCAGGCGAACGCGATGTCGGCCAGCGGCTGCTGTGTCTGCTCGACGAGGCGGCAGGCCCGGTCGAAGCGCATCATCCTCAGCGCGGTCTTGGGCAGCAGGCCGGTTTGCTGGGCAAAGCGTTGTCCGAAGTGACGCCCGCTCCAGCCGATGTCGTCCGCCAGCGCCCGGATGGAGTTCCGCCCTCCGCCATCCTGGAGCCTGTCCCAGGCCCAGCGGATCTCCGGACAGATGCGCTGCGCCCCGGCCTCCAGCCGACGGGCGACAAAGCGCTCCGCCAGAGCCAGCCGCGCCGGCGCGTCCGCGGCGGCTGACAGCTGCTCGGCCAGCGCGTCGGCCGCCGAACCGATCAGGTCGGAAAGCGCCAGCGGCCCGTCATGCCCGGGCTCGCCGAATACGGCGGTGCCGGCCCAGGGGGGCAGGTCGATTTCGAGACAGCTCAGGGTGCCGTCATGCATCGAGCGCAGCGGGGGGCAGGACGGCCCGACGACAAAGGCCTTGTGCGTTGTCAGCACCTCCTGGAGCCCGCCCAGCGCAATGTCCTGTTGGGCGATGAGGATTTTCAGGCGTGGCTGACTCGGTTCGAGGCGCTGGACCGACCGCCCCGTGGTTTCCGTGAAGTCGGCCAGGCCGAATGCCACGCCGCAGGCGGATCGCTGCTGATACATCGCCTCGGACTGAACGCCCGCTGTGCTTTCCAAGGACATTCCTGATGGGGCCGCCATGTCGGGAATCTAGCGGGTGGTCGACCGGGCGTCGAGCGCCCGCGGTCGTCGCCGTGCGCTGTGGGCGCATCCGCAGCCAGGCGCCGCCCATGCACAATGCCGCCATCGCCGAAGGCCGGGGTGCCTGGGCGCGTTGGAGGTATCAGGAATGACGATCAGTCGCAGGGCGCTGCTGGAGCAGGGCGCCGGTGTCTCGGCGCTGCTGCTGGGCTGCGGGGCGCTTGCCCCTGCCCAGGCCACGGGTAGCGGGGCGTCCAAGGCCGCGTTCGAGGCCAAGTCCATGGCCGAGGCGCTGCGCGCGCTGGGCTATGCGGCGCCGCAGGAGAGCAACCAGGTCCAGCTCAATGTGCCGGATATCGCCGAGAACGGTGCCGCCGTGCCGGTGGGCGTCAGCGCCAGCCTGCCGGGCGTGCGCCAGTTGCTGGTGCTGATCGAGAAAAATCCCGCCGCGCTGGCCGCGGTCTACCACCTGACGCCCGAGTTGGAGCCGCAGGTGCTGACGCGCGTGAAGCTGAGCCAGTCCTCGCTGGTCTATGGGGTGGCCGTGACCCAGGACATGCGCGTGCTCTATGCGCAGCGCGAGGTCAAGGTCACGCTGGGCGGCTGCGGCGGCTGACGGAGGAACACGATGTCCGACACGCAGAACAACAACGCGATGCGCATCCGCGCCCAGCTCAACGGCGACAAGGCCACGCTGCGCGTGCTGATCCCCCACGAAATGGAAACCGGCCAGCGCAAGGACGGCAGCGGTGCGCTGGTGCCGGCCTGGTTCATCAACGAGGTCCGCATCAGCTGGAAGGGCCGCGAACTGCTCAACGCGGAATGGGGCCCCTCGGTGTCCAAGAACCCCTTCATCCAGATCGTGATCCGTGGCGCCAAGGCCGGCGACAAGGTCACGGTGGCCTGGGTGGACAACCGCGGCAACCGGCGCAGCGAGGACGCGCTGATCGGCGCCTGAGCGCCGGCGCGCCGGGGGTCAGGTCTTGCCGCCCAGCATGTCGTCCCAGATGTTGTAGGCCCAGGACTGGGCATAGCGGCCTTCCAGTGCGCTGGCCGACTCCGACACGCCGCCCGCGCCGGCCACCGGCTTGAAGCCGCGCTCCGCGGCGTCGTACTGGTGCACCGAGGCGACGTGGATCACGTCCTGCGCGGTGACGAAGCTGTAGCAGGTGTTCATCAGCACCGGCGTCGGGTTGACTGCCTCGCCCTTGAGCAGCTGGATGATGGCCGCCGCGGCCAGCTTGGCCTGCTGGTTGGCCATGTGGCCGGACTTGGGCATGCCCGGCCCGGGAAACAGCGCGTCGCCCAGCACATGGAGGCCGGGCACGGCGGTGGACTCCAGGGTCAGCCAGTTCACCGCGGCCCAGCGTTGGTTGACGTTGACCACGCCGGCGGCCAGCGCCAGGTCGGCCGCGCGCTGTGGCGGAATGACGTTGAACAGGTCGGCGCGCACGTCCTCGAACTCCAGCCGCGCCAGCCGGCCACCCTCGGCCAGCTCCTTCAGTTCCGCATTGGGGCGGTACTCCAGCTGGTCCGCGTAGTGCGTCTTGAAGGCACGTTCGAACAACGCCTTCTTGGACTGGATCTCCGGGTTGGCATCGAGCACGAGCAGCTTGGCGCGCGGCTTGGCCTGCTTCAGATAGCTGGCGATCATGCAGGCGCGCTCGTAGGGGCCGGGCGGGCAGCGGTAGGGCGCCTTGGGCACCGTCATCGCGACCACGCCGCCGTCGGGCAGCGCCTCCAGGCGGCGGCGCAGGGCCAGCGTCTGCGGGCCGGCCTTCCAGGCATGCAGCACCTGGCCGCTGTCCAGCGCCGGGCGCAGCCCGTCCACGGTGTCGGCCATGAAGTCCACGCCGGGCGACAGCACCAGGCGGTCGTAGGTCAGCCGCGTGCCGTCGGCCAGACGGACCTGGCGCGCATCGGCGTCGATCGCCGCGACCTCGGCCTGGATGCGACGCACCCCCAGCGCGTCCAGCCCTGCGTAATCGCGTGTGATGTCGGCCATCTGACGATGGCCGCCCAGCACCAGATTGGACAGCGGGCAGGACACGAAGGCGGGGTTGCGGTCCACCAGCGTCACCTCGATGTTGCCGCCCCAGAGCTTGAGATAGCGCGCCGCGGTGGCGCCGCCAAAGCCCGCGCCCACGACGACCACCCGGCCCAGGCCGGGCCCGGTGGGGGAGGCGGCGCAGCCCAGCAGCGGCCCCGCGCCCAGCGCCAGCGCGCCCAGCAGCAGCTCGCGGCGGCTTGGGGTTTCCATCTTGTTGTTGGCTTCCATGCCGGGCTCCGTCAGCGCTTGGGATGCGGCTGGGCCGCGAAATAGCCGACGATCAGGCGCAGCTGTTCCTCGCTGTAGCCCTTGGCGATCTGCGGCATGATGGTGCCGGCGCGCGCGCCGCTGCGGAATTCGGCAAGCAGCCGTTGAAGTTCGGCGGCGTCGCGACCGGCCAGGCTGGGCAGTTCGCCGTGCGACGCGCCCTGGGTGCCATGGCAGTTGGCGCAGGTGGCCGCCAGGTTGCGTGCCAGCAGCGGATGGACGTCGGGAGCGGCCTGGGCCAGGGCGGCCGAACCGAATCCGGCCAGCAGCACCGCGGCCGCGAGCCGCTTCGCGGGGTTGGGGGGCATTGCGCGTCTCCTATCGCTCGCCGGCGGCCCATCGGCCGCCGGGCCGGTCGTGATTGTGCCGAGCGGGCAGGGCCGGCCCCGGCATGTTCTTGTGCGATTTCGGCGCGAGCTTATGCGCTGGGCGAATAGCTGTCCATGCTGGGCAGCGTGGGGGTGCCGGCGTCGTCCTCGTCGTCGGACGGGGCCAGGTCTTGCGCCTGCGGCGCCAGCCATTCGAGCAGGCGGTCGCGCTGCGCCAGCGCGTCCTTTTCGCCCAGGTCCATCAGCGCGCGCGTGTAGTCCGATTCGAACAGCAGATAGCTGGCCAGTGCGCCGCCCTGCGCCTTGCCCTGGCTCACGCCCACCGCGCCCAGCAGCGCGCGCAGCGTGCGCGGCAGCGCGCGCACATGGTCGGCGGCGATCGCGTCCAGCCGCTCGCTGGGCGCGATGACCAGCGCACTGAGCGGCTTGAGCGGGCTGAGGTGGCGCAGCTCGGGCGGCAGCAGGGCCAGCGTGCGGTTGATGCGCTCCATCCGTTCGATGTCTACCGCCAGCGCGTCCAGGAAGATGCTGGACAGCGCATGGCCGGCGATCTGCGCCAGGCTGGGGAAGGCCGGGTCGCGCCGCGGCAGGGTCTGCGGTTCCTGCAGCCGGCCCGCTCCGATGATCAGCAGCTGCTTGGCGCCCAGATGAATGGCCGGCGACAGCGGTGCGCTCTGGCGCATGGAGCCGTCGCCATACCAGGCGGCGCCGGCCGGATCGTCCAGCCGCACCGGCTCGAACACGAAGGGGATGGCCGCCGAAGCCATCAGGTGGGCATGACGCAGCGACGCGGCCGACGACAGGCGCTGGCTGCGCTTCCACGGGGGAATGGGACGTCCGCTCTGGTAGAAGCTCATGTGCATGCCGTCGCTATAGCCCGAGGCCGTGACGGCGAAGGCATGCAGATGGTGCTGCTGCAGCATCTGCGGCAGCCGCTCCATTGGCACCAGGCGTTCCAGCAGACCCAGCAGCGGGCGGTTGTCCAGCAGCGCGCGCGGTTGCACGCCGCGCGCCGGGCCCCAACCCAGGGTCAGCATGGTGAGCCAGCGCAGCGCGCTGCCCATCAGCCCGATGGTGTCGCTGCGGTAGACCTGGTCCACATGGATGCCGGCCCATGTCTGCGCCAGCCGCTCGACGGCGGCATCGAAATCGTCGGCATGGCAGGCCAGCGCCGCGCCGTTGATCGCGCCAGCCGAGGTGCCGGTGATCACGCCGAAGGGATTGCTGCGCGGCACATGGCGACCGAAGGCCTCGCGACGCAGGCGCGCGATCACGCGCAACACGCCCACCTGATAGGCCGCGCGCGCGCCGCCTCCGCTCAGCACCAGTCCCGTCAACGGCAGTTCGTACATTGCGCCCCTCGGCAGTCCCGTTTCCTGTGGCCGTCCGATTGTCTGCAGCCGCGCCCGCGGCCGCATGCCCGGATTGAAAACCAAGATGGCGCCGCCGCTAAGGAAGGAATCCACATTTGGCGCCGCGGCCCGGCCTGCCGCCCCACCGCAGCGGCCACCGTTGCGCGGACGGCGCACGCCCGTGCGCGCGGCGCGGGCGTGTCGTCCGTCACAATCGGCCATCCCTTCGTCCTTTTTCACCGCCACGCCTGAATGGATCACCACATCCCGCTGATCACCACCCTGGCCGCCGGTTTCGGCATGGCGCTGATCCTGGGCTTCCTCGCCGAGCGCATGCGCGTGCCTGCACTGGTGGGCTATCTGGTCGCGGGCATCATCATCGGTCCGGGCACGCCGGGCTTCGTCGCCGATGTCAAGCTCGCCTCGCAGCTCAGCGAGATCGGCGTGATGCTGCTGATGTTCGGCGTCGGCCTGCATTTCTCGCTGCGCGACCTGCTGGCGGTGCGCCGCATCGCCGTGCCCGGCGCCGTGGTGCAGATGACGCTGGCCACGCTGCTGGGCATGGGCGTGGCCTGGCTCTGGGGCTGGTCCTGGGGCAGCGCGCTGGTGTTCGGGCTGTCGCTGTCCTGCGCCAGCACCGTGGTGCTGCTGAAGGCGCTGGAGGCGCGCGGCGTGCTGGAGAGCATGAACGGCCGCATCGCGGTGGGCTGGCTGGTCGTCGAGGACCTGGCGACCGTGCTGGTGCTGGTGCTGCTGCCGCCGCTGGCCGGCGTGTTGGGCGGCGGAACCGGTCCGGCCGCCGGCGCCGATCCGCTGTGGCGCACCGTGGGCTGGACCCTGCTGCAGGTCGCGGCCTTCATCGCGTTGATGCTGGTGGCGGGGCGGCGCGTGCTGCCCTGGCTGCTGTGGCAGATCTCGCGCACCGGCTCGCGCGAGCTGTTCACGCTGTCGGTCGTCGCCGCGGCCATCGGCATCGCCTATGGCGCGGCCCAGTTGTTCAGCGTCTCGTTCGCGCTGGGCGCCTTCTTCGCTGGCATGGTGATGCGCGAGTCCGAGTTCAGTCACCGCGCCGCGCAGGAGTCGCTGCCGCTGCGCGACGCGTTCTCGGTGCTGTTCTTCGTCGCCGTGGGCATGCTGTTCGAGCCCGCCATCCTGCTGGACAAGCCGCTGCATGTGCTGGTCGTGGTGGCGATCATCATGCTGGGCAAGTCGGCCGCGGCGCTGCTGCTGGTGCTGGCGCTGCGCTACCCGCTGAACACGGCGCTGACGGTTTCGGCCAGCCTGGCGCAGATCGGCGAGTTCTCCTTCATCCTCGCCGGGCTGGGGCTGTCGCTGGGGCTGCTGCCGCAGGAGGGCATGAGCCTGATGCTGGCGGGCGCGCTGATCTCGATCGCGCTCAACCCGCTGTTGTTCGCGGCCGTCCAGCCGCTGCGGCGCTGGATTCTGGACCGTTCGGCGCTGGCGCGCCGGCTGGAGCAGCGTGGCGATCCCTATGCCGAGCTGCCCACCGACACCGAGCGCAAATACCTGGAGGGTCAGGTCGTGCTGGTGGGCCTGGGCCGGGTCGGCCGGCGCATCGCCGAGGCGCTGGATGGACGCGGCATTCCCTACGTGGTGGCCGAGCAGAACCGCGAGCTGGTGGAGGCGCTGCGCGCCGCCGGCAAGGCCGCGGTGTCCGGCGACGCCGCCGACCCCGCGGTGCTGATCCAGGCGCACATCGCGAACGCGGCGATGCTGGTTGTCGCGACGCCGGACCCGCTGGGCGCGCGCAAGATGGTGGAGACGGCGCGCCTGCTCAACCCGGGCATCGAGGTCGTGCTGCGCACCCACAGCGAGGAGACCTCGCAGCTGCTACGCCGCGAGGGCCTGGGCACCGTGTTCTATGGCGAAGAGGAACTGGCCCGGGGCATGAGCGGCCATGTGCTACAGCGCTTCGCGCCGCCGCCGGCACCCGCCCATGGCTGAGCCGCCACGGCGGGGATCCAGGATCACAGCAGGCTGATGCCGGGCAGGTTCAGCAGCGAGGATTCACGCATGATGCGCACGAAGTCGGCGAGGAAGGGCCGCTCGGCCAGCGCGCGCGTGCTGACGGCATACAAGCTGCCGGTCAGGCCCTGCTCGCCGATGCGCTGGCTGGCCACATAGCCGCGCTTCAGATAGCTCTCGACGGCCCAGGCGGGCAGGGCGGACAGCCCGCGCCCGCTGGCCACGAGCTGCAGAATGGCCACGGTCAGCTCGCTGGTGCGCCGCGGCGGCGAAACGCCGGCCGGCTGCAGCACGCGCCGCACCAGGTCCAGCATCTCGTCGGGGACGGGGTAGGTGATCAGCGGCTGGGCGGCGAAGTCGGTGGCCTCCAGCCAGGGCTTGTCCAGCAACGCATGGCCCTTGGGCAGCAAGGCCAGGATCTCGAAACTGAACAGCGGGTGCACCTGCACGCCGGTCTCGCCGGCGTCCACCTCGGAGACCACGGCCAGCTCTGCACGCCCCTGGTGCAGCAGGCCGACCGGGTCGGCATGGAAGCCCGACGCGATGTCCAACTCGACATCCGGCCAGCGCGCACGGAAGGCATCCATCGCCGGCATCAGCCAGTCAAAGCAGGTGTGGCACTCCACCGCGATGCGCAACTGCCCGGCGGATCCGGCCACCAGCCGGCGCAGGTCCAGCTCGGCGTCATCGACCAGCGGCAGCACCTGTTCGGCCAGGCGCAGCAGGCGCTGCCCGGCCATGCCGAACACCGGCGGCGAGGACTTGCGCTCGAACAGCGGCACGCCGTAGTAGTGCTCCAGGGCCTTGAGCTGGTGCGACAGCGCGGACTGGGTGAGGTTGAGCAGCTGCGCCGCGCGCGACAGGTTGCCGGCCTCGCGCAACGCGATCAGGGTGCGCAGATGGCGCAGTTCCAAGGGTGTTGTCATGAATGAAATTCAATCATTTCAAGAAAACAATTCGTTTGAATCATAGATGGAGACCCTCGATGATCAACGATCAATTTCATGTTCACCGAAATTTTCATGATCAAGACTCATGTTCTGGGTTTCCCGCGCATCGGCGCCCAACGCGAACTGAAGCAGGCGCTGGAGCGCTTCTGGCGCGGCGAACTGGACGAAACCGCGCTGCAGGCAACCGGCCGGGCACTGCGTCGGCGCCATTGGCAGCGCCAGCGCGAAGCGGGGCTGGATTTCGTCACGGTCGGGGACTTCGCGCTCTATGACCAGGTGCTGGACTTGATCCAGCTGTTGGGCTGCGAGCCCAGTCGCTTTTGCTTCGGGCCGGACGACTCTCCGCTGCGACGCGCGTTCGCGATGGCGCGCGGCACCCAGCACGCCAGCTCCGACGGCGAGGGTTGCAGCCAGCACGAGACCTCGCAGCCACAAGCCGCGCTGGAAATGACCAAGTGGTTCGACACCAACTACCACTACCTGGTTCCCGAGTTCGCCCCCACCACGCGCTTCGCGTTGCAGGCCGAACCGCTGCTGGCCCAGGTGGACGAGGCCATCGCGCTGCCGGCCAGCCCCAAGGTGGCGCTGCTGGGGCCGGTGAGCTTTCTGTTCCTGGGCAAGTCCAAGGTCGAGGGCTGGGAGCGGCTGGACCTGCTGGAGGCCTTGCTGCCCGTCTATGCCCAGCTGCTGACGCGGCTGGCGGCGCGCGGGGTGACCTGGGTGCAGCTGGACGAGCCCATCCTGGGACTGGACCTGGCCCCGGCCTGGCGGGACGCGTTGCGGCGCGCCTACCAGGTGCTGTCCGGCGCCGACTGCGAACTGCTGCTGGCCAGCTATTTCTCGCCGCTGGAGGACAACCTGGCGCTGGCCTGTACGCTGCCCGTCGCCGGGCTCCATGTCGACGCGGTGCGCGCGCCCCAGGAGCTGGAGCAGGTGGCCCGGCAGCTGCCGCCCGAGCGCGAACTGTCGGTGGGCATCATCGACGGACGCAATGTCTGGCGCACCGACCTGGACGCGGCGCTGGCCACGCTGCAGCGCGTCCGCGCGCTGCGTGGCGGGCGACTTTGGGTGTCGGCCTCGTGTTCGCTGCTGCACGTGCCTTACGCCTTGTCGGCCGACGCGGGGCTGGATGCGGAACTGCGCAGCTGGCTGGCCGGCGCCGACGAGAAGCTGGACGAGCTGCGCCTGCTGCAGCGCGCGCTGTGGGGAGACGAGGCGGGCGTGGCCGAGGCGCTGGCGCGGTCGCGCGCGGCGGTCGCGGCGCGGCGCACGAGCGCCCGGGTGCGCAATGTGGCGGTCGCGCGCCGCCTGGCCGAGTTGCCTGCCGACCTGGACCGGCGCTCCTCGCCCTATGCCAAGCGCCAGCCGCTGCAACAGCACCGACTGGCGCTGCCGGAGTACCCGACCACCACGATAGGCTCCTTCCCGCAGACGGCCGAGATCCGCGCCACGCGCGCGGCGCGACGCCGCGGCGCACTGGACGACGCGGCCTACCGCGGCACGATGGAGCGCGAGATCGAGCGTGCCGTGCGCTGCCAGGAGGCGCTGGGGCTGGACGTGCTGGTCCACGGCGAGGCGGAGCGCAACGACATGGTGGAGTATTTCGGTGAGCTGCTCGCCGGCTATGCGATCAGCGCCAACGGCTGGGTGCAGTCCTACGGGTCGCGCTGCGTGAAGCCGCCCGTGCTGTACGGCGATGTGTCGCGTCCCCAGGCGATGACGGTGGACTGGACGCGCTTTGCCCAGGGGCTCACCGACAAGCCGGTGAAGGGCATGCTGACCGGACCGGTGACGCTGCTGCAGTGGTCCTTCGTGCGCGACGACCAGCCTCGCGAGACCACCGCGCTGCAACTGGCGCTGGCGCTGCGCGACGAGGTGGCCGACCTCGAAGCGGCCGGCATCGCGGTGATCCAGATCGACGAGCCGGCCTTCCGCGAGGGCTTGCCGCTGCGCCGCGCGCAATGGCCGGCCTATCTGGACTGGGCGGCACGGGCCTTCCGCATCGCCGCCAGCGCGGTGCGCGACGACACGCAGATCCACACCCACATGTGCTATTCGGAATTCAACGACGTCCTGCCGGCGATCGCGGCGATGGACGCCGACGTGATCACGATCGAAACCAGCCGCTCCGACATGGAGCTGCTGGCGGCCTTCGGCGCCTTCCGCTACCCGAATGGCATCGGCCCGGGCGTCTATGACGTGCATTCGCCGCGCGTGCCGACGACGGAGGAGATGCTGCGCCTGATGCGCAAGGCGGGCGCGGTGATTCCGGCCGCCCAGCTCTGGGTCAACCCGGACTGCGGGCTGAAGACGCGGGCCTGGCCCGAGACCGAGGCCGCGCTGCGACGCATGGTCGACGCGGCGCGGCGCCTGCGCGCCGCCTGAGGCCGGTCTCCCGGACCGGAATTCCATGTCCGGAAGCGGCCAGACCGGGAGCGGGGCAATCGAGACACTGTCGCCTGTTTCAACCCAGGAGGACATATGAACGCACTCGCAGGCAAGATTGCCCTGATCACCGGCGCCGGCACCGGCATAGGTCGGGCTGCCGCACTGCTCTTTGCGCGCGAAGGCGCCGCCGTCGTGTTGGGCGGCCGCCGTCAGGCGCCACTGGACGCGCTGCTGCAGGAGATCGAACAGGCCGGCGGCACCGGCGTACGGCTGGCCGGCGACGTCGGCGACGAAGACTTCGCCCGCGCCCTGGTGCAGCTGGCGGTGAGCCGCTTCGGCGGCCTGGACATCGCCTTCAACAACGCCGGTACGCTGGGCCCCTTGCAGCCCACGCCCGAGGTTTCGCGCGAGGCCTGGCAGGCCGCGCTGGACACCAATCTGACCGGCGCCTTCCTGGGCGCCAAGCACCAGATCCCCGAACTGCTGCGGCGCGGTGGTGGCAGCCTGATTTTCACGTCCACCTTCGTCGGCCATACCGCCGGCTTCCCCTGCACGGCGGCCTACGCGGCCAGCAAGGCCGGGCTGGTCGGCCTCACGCAGGCCCTGGCCACGGAGTTCGGCGCCCAGGGCGTGCGCGTCAACGCCTTGTTGCCGGGCGGCACCGACACGCCGATGGCGCGCGAGATGAATGCCAGCCCGGAGTCGCTGGCACAGGTGGCCCAGCTGCATGCGCTCAAGCGCCTGGCCCAGCCGGAGGAACTGGCGCAGGCCGCGCTGTTCCTGGCGTCGCCGGCGTCTTCGTTCATGACCGGCACGGCCATGCTGGTGGACGGCGGCGTGTCCGTGCAGCGCGGCTGAGCGGCCGCGGTCGATGCGCCGTGCCGCCGCCTCAGGCGGCGCGCAATCCGAGCAGCCCGGCAAGCTGTCCCCGCAGGCGGCGTGCGCGGCGCTTCAGGTCCAGCCACTGCTTCTGGCGCGAATGGTCCACGCGCTTCACATCCACCAGCGTGAAGGGGCCGCAGGCCGAGAAGGTATGCAGGCCCTGCACATGGTCGGTGCTGAGCAGTTCGCCGGTCAGGTGCAGCGGCGTGGGCTGCAGCAGCACCTGGCTGGGGGACAGCCGCATGAAGCGCAGCATGCGCACGGCGCCGCCGTAGCCGGTCGAACTGTCCTGCACCGGCAGCAGCACGCTGCCGTTGTCGTCGTGGAAGGGCCGGCCCGCCGGGCGCGCGCCCGCCAGGTCCACCCGCACCGGGTTCTGCTCCAGCGGCTGCCAGGGCCCTTTCAGCGACGGGGCGTGGGCCAGGTGCAGCTCGCGCTGGTCACGTCCGTTGGGACCGACCAGCGTGTAGAACATCCACCAGCGGCCCTCGTGCTGCAGCAGCGAGGCGTCGGCGCCCGGGAGGTCGCTGAGCAGCGCGCATTCGCGCTCCCAGTGATCGAGGCTGGCATCGGTCGCGCGGTACAGCGCGATCTCGTTGGCCTGGTGGCTCTCGGGCACCATGTAGGTCTGCCCCTCATCTTCGAAGACGAAGGGGTAGGACAGGTGGAAGGGCCGCGCCAGCACGGTGCGCTTGCGGCGCCAGCGCAGCTCGGCCATGTCAAGGTCGTGGCGTTCGATGACGGCATGCTTGCTGCGGTAGTCAAAGGCCTCGACGAAGACATGCAGGGTGTCGCCGCGCAGCAGTCCGAAGGGATCGGCCAGGTAGCGCCAGGCGCCGGCGTCCGGCAGCCAGACCGTGTGCGGCTGCAGCGCCGCCAGCGCCGGGCGGTCCAGCCCATGGATGGGCGCCGGTACGATGCCCACGCGCCAGAAGTCGGTGCGCGGGCGCTTAAGCACCGAGGGCTCCCGCCCAGGTCCGCACCGGTACGCGCGAGGCCATCAGCTCGCGGTAGAAGCCCAGAACCTTGTCCACCGCGCGGTCACGGTCGTAGGCACTGAGGTCGTAGCGAACGCGGCGCAGCGGATGGCCGGAGGGCAGCGGTCGCAGCTGCGCCAGTTGCTCTCCCAGGGCCTGGCCCAGTGCGTCCACGTCGCCCACGGGGACCAGCGTGGCCGGCTGGCCGGACAGCATTTCCGTCGGTCCCTGGGTGGCCGTGGCCACGATGGGCAGTCCGGCGCGCATCGCCTCCAGCACCGCCAGCGGGAAGGCATCCTCGCGCGAAGGCGACACGAACAAATCCATGCTGCTCAGCGCCGCCTCCACCTGGGGCCGGAAGCCCAGCAGCCGGATGCGCGGGTCGCCGTCGGCCAGCTGGGTCAGTTCGCGCAGGTCCTTGCCTTCGCCCAGGATGGCCAGCACGGCATCGGCGGGCGCGCTCTTGCGGAAGGCGCGAATCAGCAGATCCATGCCCTTGCTGGGATGCAGCCGGCCGACCGAACCGACCAGCATCTGGTCCGCCCGCAAGCCCAATTCGCGGCGCAGCTCGCCGCCTTGCTGCGACTGCGCCCGCAGCGGCGCCCAGTTGTGGATCACGCGGGACAGACCGCGGAATCCGGGCAGCGCCTCGTTCTGCACCCGGTTCACGCAGATCAGCCCGTCCAGCGCCTGGTGATGGTGCGTCTTGTAGCCCACGTGCAGGGTACCCAGGCGCACGGCGCCGCGCGTGACCGCCGCGGCTTTGCAGGCCGGTCCCAGATGGGCATGGCAAATGTCCGCATTCAAGCGCGCCGTCAGCCAGCGCAGGCGCGTGCCGCGCAGCAGCGGCACGGCCAGTCCGTGGTAGCGGACCGCCGGAGTCAGCGCCCCGCTGACGGCGGAGCGGGCCGGTCCCACCACATGGACTTGGTGGCCCAGGGCCGCCTGGGCATTGGCCAGATCCACGCAATGCTGCTCGCCCCCGGCGATACGGGACGAAAAAACGACATGAACGATGACGAGGGGATCGGAAGCGGAAGACATCGGTTGAAGGCGCTGGCGATGGCTCGCGCGTAAAGGGATTGTTAAGTTAACAAAACTTCACTGAAGTTCACATGAAGGCAAACACGTAGCCGCCCCCCTTATTTGGGTGGCCGACTGTCGCCATTTGTGAGGTCGTTCACGTTTTTGGCCTCCCGTGGCCCAGCGAGTGGCGGCTTGCGGGCGGGGGAGAGCGTTGGCCCGCTTGGGGGCGGGACGGGCGGTCAAGCGCCCCGCGGCCGGGGGCCGGGGCCGCTGTCAGCAAATCCCAAGCCTGTGCTTGCATAGTGGACCAGCTTCTCGCGGCGTTCGCGGGGCTGTGTCGGAAGCGCTGGACCCATGGACCTTGCCGATTCGAAGGGACCGATCACCGTCGTGCTGGTGGACGACCACCGACTGGTGCGCGAGGCCTTGCGCGATGCGCTGGCCCGGGAGAGCGGGGTCCGTGTCGTCGCCGAGGTGGGCGAGGGCGAGGCCGCCATCGCGTGTGTGCGCGAGCTCAGGCCCGACGTGGTGGTGCTGGACATCGGCCTGCCCGACTTGAACGGCATCGATGTGGCGGCTCGAATCCACAAGCTGCGCACGCCGACGCGCATCGTGGCGCTGTCGGCTTACTCCGACAAACGCTTTGTCACCGAGATGCTGCGCGCCGGGGCCTCGGCCTTCGTCAGCAAGGCCGCGGCAGGCACCGAGCTGGTGATCGCCGTGCGCGCGGTGGCCGCCGGTGGCGGCTATCTGAGCCCCGACGTGACCGGCGCCGTGGTCTCCGAAGTGCTGGATGGCGGCGAGGCCGCGCGACTGGGTCGCCGCGAGCGCGAGGTGTTGAGGATGATCGCCCAGGGCGCGCGCTCGCAGACGATTGCCGAGAGCCTGCACATCTCGCTGGCCACAGTGGAGGTCCATCGGCGCAACATCATGCGCAAGCTGGATCTGCACAGCGTCGCCGAGCTGACGCGCTACGCGGTGCGCGAGGGCATCGTGCCTCTGTAGCGGGCACGGCTGGCGATGGGCGATCCTGACTTCCGCCTGCTCTTCGAGTCCGCCCCGGGGCTGTACCTGGTGCTGCGGCCCGATGCGCCGCGCTACACCATCGTGGCCGTCAGCGACGCCTATGCGCGCGCCACGATGACGCAGCGCGAGCGCATTCTCGGCCGCGGCCTGTTCGAGATCTTTCCGGACAATCCGGCCGACCCCGAGGCCAGCGGCGTGCGCAACCTCAGTGCCTCGCTGGGGCGGGCGATCAGCACCGGCGCCAGCGACGCGATGGCAGTACAGAAGTACGACGTGCGGCGGCCGCAAGAGCAGGGCGGGGGCTTCGAGGCCCGCTGGTGGAGCCCGGTCAATTCGCCCGTTTTCGATGGCGAAGGCACCCTGGTCTATCTGATTCACCGTGTCGAGGACGTCACCGAGTTCGTGCGCCTGACGCAGCGTGGCATCGAACAGGAAAAGACCACGGCGGAGCTGCGCACGCGCAGCGCGAGCATGGAGGTCGAGATCTTCCAGCGCGCGCAAGAGCTGCAGCAGGTCAACGAACACCTGCGCAGCGCGAACGCCGAGGTGTCGCGGCTCTATGAGAAGACGCGGGAGCTGGACCGGCTCAAGACCCAGCTCTTTGCCAATGTCAGCCACGAGCTGCGCACGCCGCTGACCCTGATCCTGGGGCCGGCGCGGCGCCTGCTGCAGCAGGCGCCCGACGCCGCGCTGCGCCAGGACCTGGAGGTGATCGAGCGCAATGCCCGGCTGCTGCTCCACCACGTGGAGGACCTGCTGGACATCGCCCGTCTCGAGGAGAAGAAGGCCACGCCGGCCTACACGGAGCTCAACGCGGCGGCCCTCGCGCGGCGGGTGGCCAGCCATTTCGACGTCGTGGCGCAGGACCTGGACATACGCTGGTGCGTCGAGCTGCCCGAGTCGCTGGACGCGCAACTGGACCCCCAGATGCTGCAGCGCGTGCTGTTCAACCTCCTGTCAAACGCCTTCAAGTTCTCGCCCGCCGCGTCTCGGGTGCGGCTGAGCCTCCGGCCGTGTGGCGACGCGCTGCTGTTCGAGGTGGCCGACAGCGGGCCGGGGATTCCGATCGCCTGGCGTGACGCCGTCTTCGAGCGCTTCCGTCAGCTTCAGGCCGATGCGAACCAGAGACGCTCGGGCACGGGCCTGGGCCTGTCCATTGCACGCGAGTTCGTGCGGCTGATGGGCGGCCGCATCACGATCGCCGATGCGCCGGAGGGCGGGGCCTTGTTCAGCGTCGAGCTGCCGCGCCGGGTTCCCGCCGGCGTCGCGGTGACGCCGGCGGCGGTCGAGCCGGCGATGGCGGAACTGGCGGACGGCGACGCCCGCATCGAGGCCCTGCGCGCCGCATCGCCGCCACCGGCGCTGCCCACCCAAGGGCAGGGGCCGCTGGTGCTGGTCGTCGAGGACAACGCCGCGATGAGCGCGCTGATCTGCCGCTGTCTGTCCAGCGAATGGCGGGTGGCCACCGCCTTCGATGGCGCCCAGGGGCTGCAGCAGGCGCTGGCGCTGCGGCCGGATCTGGTGCTGACCGACATCATGATGCCCGGCGTCAGCGGCGAGCAGTTGCTGAAGGAGCTGCGCCAGCGACGCGAGTTCGACGACATGCCGGTGGTGGTGCTGAGCGCACGCGCCGACGACGAGTTGCGCGTGAAGCTGCTGCGCGAGGGCGCCCAGGACTATCTGGTCAAACCCTTTGCGGTCGAGGAGCTGCGGGCGCGCGTGGGCACGCTGCTGTCGCGCGCCCAGGCCCTGGTGGCCCTGCGCCACAGCAAGGAGTACTGGCGCGAGCTCTTTGCCCAAGCCTCCGATGGCATCTTGATCGGCAATGTCGAGTGCAGCGAGGTGGTCGACGCCAATGCGGCCGCCTGCGCTCTGCTGGGGCGTCGGCACGAGGACGTCGTCGGCAGCAACCCGCTCGATTGGCTGGTCTCGGCTCGTCGCGATGCGCTGGCGGAGTTTTCCGCCGAGCTGCATGCGGGCGGCACGCTGACGCGCGTATGGACCGTGCGCCGCAGCGACGGCGGCTTCCGGCATCTGGATGTCACGGCCAAGCTGCTGCATGACGGACGCTGCCTGGCCCTGCTGCGCGACGCCACGCAACGCCACCAGCGCGAGCAGGCCGCGCAGGCGTTGACGGACGAACTGGAACGCCGCGTGGAGCTGCGCACCGAACAGCTGCGCCGCCTGGCCGCCGAACTGGAAGCGGCGGAGAACCGCGAGCGGCGCCAGATCGCACGCGATCTGCATGACGACCTGGGGCAGCTGCTGGCCGCGGCCCGCATACGCCTGGCGCCGCTGTGCCGCGACGCCCATGACGAGGTGCGCGAGGCAGCGGTGGCGATTGCCGAACTGGTCGAGCAGGCGAATCGCTCGACACGTTCCCTCGCCGCCCAGCTGGCGCCCGCGGTGCTGTACGAGCTGGGCCTGCAGCCGGCGCTGGAGTGGCTGGCCGAGGAGGTCTGGCTGCGCTTCGGCCTGATCGTGAACATCGCGGACGATGGCGCGCCCAAGCCCCTGTCGCAGGAGGCCCGCTCCATCGTGTACCGCGCGGTGCGCGAGTTGCTGATCAACGTCGCCAAACATGCCGGGGTCAACAGTGCCACCGTCAGCCTGCTGCGCGAGGGCCGGCAACTGACGGTTCACGTCAGCGACGCGGGCGTGGGCTTCGCCGCGAAGGGGCGCGATGCCGGCCGTGGCTCCGGCGTCGGGCTGGCCAGCGTCCGGGAGCGCCTGTCCTACATCGGAGGCAGTCTGGAGGTCCACAGCGTGCCGGACGACGGCACGCGGGCGACGCTGCATCTGGCGCTTGACGCCCGGCAAGACTGACGCGGGAAATACCGGTTTCCCGGTAGCCGGATCTGCGGGGATTGTGGATTCCGACCGGCGCAGGGGCGCTCTACAGTGAGCCGCAATTCCTCCTGGAGGCTCAGACATGGCAGCAGACCTGGCCCTGGAACGCGCGTCCTGGTTGCTGGAAAGCAGCGGCGACGCGGGCATCATCACCGACCCGGTGGGCACCATCCAGTATGTGAACCCGGCGTTCGAGGCCTTGACGGGCTACGACCGGCAACAGGCCCTGGGGCGCACGCCCGCCATCCTGAAGTCGGGGCGGCAGCCAGACGAGTTCTACCGCCTGATGTGGGCCACGTTGCACGCCGGTCGCGAGTTTCGCGGCGTGCTGCTGAACCGGCGTCGGGACGGCAGCCTGTTCCACGAGGAAAAGACCATACGTCCGCTGTTCGACGAGCAAGGGGGCATCAGTCATTTCATGTCCTGCGGCCGCGATGTCAGCCAGCGCGTCGCGGCCCAGGAAAAACTGCGCCATGAGGCCACCCACGACTGGCTGACCGGCCTGCCCAACCGCTCACTCTTCCTCGACCGGCTTCAGCAAGCCCTGTCCCATGCCCAGCGCAGTGCCGAGCGTGTGGCCGTGGCCCTGATCGACCTGAACGGGTTCAAGGCGATCAATGACGAGCACGGACACCGCGCGGGCGACGCGGCCTTGCGGGCAATCGCCCAGCGCCTGCCGGGTTGCCTACGTCAGTCCGACACCGCGGCGCGCCTGGGCGGCGACGAGTTTGCGCTGCTGCTGCACGATGCGAATGACGTCGAACGGGTGATGGAGGCGGTGCTGCAGTCTTGTTCCGCGCCGTTCAGCTGGGCCCAAGGCGGCCCTTTGCCGCTGTCGATCAGCGCGGGCGTGGCCTGTTCCCCGGAAGACGGCGAGGCGGTGCTGACGCTGCTGCACCGTGCCGACGAGGCGATGTACCGCGCCAAGCTGTCCGACGGGCCGCGTTCAAGGTGGAGGAGGGCGCAGCCCCAGACGCAGGCGGCCGCCGCGACGCCGCAAGACCGAGAACAGGACAGCGTGGAAGCCCTGTTGGAGCGCGAGCTGCGGGCCGTCCGGCGCAAGCTCCGCCCCGGCGACGTGATCTACCGCGCCGGCGAAAAGTTCCGCGAGGTTCACCTGC
This sequence comes from Pelomonas sp. CA6, assembly GCF_022549225.1. Lineage (GTDB taxonomy): Bacteria > Pseudomonadota > Gammaproteobacteria > Burkholderiales > Burkholderiaceae_C > Roseateles. The sequence continues at coordinate 122,697 of NZ_JAKZFD010000009.1, read as the reverse complement.
TGCGCGTGGGCTTGTGCAAGCAGTTCAGCCTCAGCGCCGAGGGCCACGAGGACCTGGTGGCCATGCTGTTCAAGGGTGACTGGCTGGGCTTTGACGGCATGGCCGATGGCCGCCACAGCTGCAGCGCCGTCGCCGCCGACGTGGGCGAACTGCTGACCGTGTGCTACGAGGCGCTGCTGCGCGCCGGGGCACGCCACCCGGCCTTGTTGCGGGCCATGCACGCAGCCTTTGCACGCCAGAACGCGCGTGAACGCGAAGCCATGTCCACCATCCATGCCTTGCCGGCCGCCGGACGGGTGGCGGCATTTCTGTGCCGCTGGGCGGACAAGCTTGAACACTGCGGCATGCGCAACGACCAGATCCTGCTGCCGACCTCGCGCGCCGAGATCGGTGGCCACGTCGGGCTGCGCTTGGAATCGGTCAGCCGCGCGATGACCAATCTGGAGCGGGAGCAGCTGATTCGCTTCAACTCGCCGAGCCGCCGCAACATCGAGATTCCCAGCCTGAATGCGCTGCGGCGCTATGTGCACAGCTTCGCCGACGGGTATCGCTGATCTGGCAAGACGGGCCGCCATCCGTCCATGTGATTTGTCGACAATGTGTATTATGTAAACCAATAGAGGTCGCTATGTTCCGCTATACCCGCACCGTCACGATCGAACATGGCGCCGGCATCGCCCCCGCGCTGCAGACGGCACTCGAGCTGGCCGCCTACGTCAACAAGACCTATGGCTTCCAGATTAGCGTGGGGACCGAGCTCTTCGGCGCGACGCGGGTCTACTGGTACAACGACATCGACAGCCTGGACGCCGTGCCGCAGTTCGCCTTCAAGGCGGCGGCCGACAAGATCTACATCGGCTTGCTCGAAAAGATGAAGGCCTATGTGCTCAAGGGCAGCGTCCAGGATCAGGTTGTCCAGCTGATCGGCTGAATTCAGCCCCCGGCCGACACCGGCGGCACGCAGTGCCCCGGCCGCACCAGGACCCAGTCGCGCGGCCGCGGCTCCGCCCCTTCGGCCAGCGGCAGGACCAGCGCCCGCATCGCGTGGTTGCTGCGCACCCAGACGAGCGCGAAGCGCTGACCGGCCAGCGCGCCGGCGCGGCAGTCCTGAGCCGCGTCGAGCCGAAGCGTGGTCAGCGACCCGACCTGCTGCACGATGCCCTGGCGCCAGCCGTCTGCGTGGCGGTGTTCGTCGTCATACAAAGTGCCGCTGGCGCAGGCCGAGCACGCCAGCGCGGCCACGGCGACGAGGCGCCGCACCCGGTCGCCCTCGCGGCGGTCATTCATCGTGCAGCCCCCAGATCAGATGGGCGTCGACGAAGAAGCGATAGCGCACCCGTTGCGCGTCGATGCGCGCCTGCTCGGCGCCCAGCGCCGCGTCGATGCCCTGGCGGCGCGCCAGCAGCAGCGTCTGCAGGTCGGCTTCGCCCAGCGCATAGGCGCGCTGCGTCAGCCGCAGGTTCTCGCGGCTGGCCTCAAGAGCCTGCGCCGCGATGTGCCAGCGCTCGAGGCTGCCGCTCGCCTCGGCAGCGCCGGCGGCGATCTCCGCGTCCAGCTCGCGCTGTCGGCGTTCAACCCCGGCCCGCGCGGCTTGCGCCAGTTGCTGTGACTCGAGCTCCTGCGCGCGGCGGTAGCCGCCGCCGATCGGCATGCTGAACGATAGGCCGACGACGCGCTCGGCGCCGGAGCGCTCCGAACTCGCGTACACGCCCAGCGTCGGATCGGCAACGCGGTCGGCGCGCGCCCTCGCCGCCTGCAGCGCGGCGACGCGCGCCTCTTCGCGCGCGATGCGCAGCGCGTCGCTTTCGTCGAGGATGCGTTCACGCCACATTGCCAGCTCGCCGCCCAGCGCTTCGGGCACCGTGTCCGGCACCGGCTGCAGCGACAGGTCTGGAAACCGGCCGCGCAGACGCGCGCGCGCCCGGGCCTCGTCCGCACGCGCCGCGCTCTGCTGCCGCTGAACCTCGGCCAGATCGACGCGTGCGCTGTTGAGTTCGAGCCGGGAGGCGTCCCCTGCCCTGCGCCGCTTGTCGACGGCTTCCAGGTTGTCCTGCGCCGCCTGCTGCTGCTCCTGCCAGAGCCGCAGCACGCGCTGCGCCGCGGTCCAGTCCAGCCACAGGGTCAGCAGCTCGCGCGCGGCCTCGTGGCGCGCTTCATCGTGGCGGGCCCGCGCCAGGCGCAGCTGCGCTTCACCGAGCTCGCGGTCGATGCCGGCCTTGCCGGCGACGCGGATGGCGCGCTCCAGCCCGACCGTCCACTCGCGGGCGTCGACGCCGGACGAGCGCTCGCGCCGCTGCTGCAGGCTGCCGCGCGCGGTCCATTCATGCGCGCCCGCCGACAGCCCCTGCGCGCGCTGGCGCGCGGCCTCCAGCGCATGGCGCGTCTGCACGACGGCCGGCTCCTCGCCGATCAGCTGGCGGCTCACGGCATCGTCCGGAAGGTCGGGCGGCGCGGGACGAATCACCGGCTGGGCCATGCCGGCCGCGCCGGCCAGCAGCAGCGACAACAGAAGTAGCGGCTTCATTCGATCTCTCCTTCGAGCGCGAGGGCATGGGCCCAGTAGCGCAGCCCGGTCCCCTTGAACCGGGTTCTCAGTTGCATCAGCAGCGCGTCGGCTGCGGCCGGCTCGACCAGGATCTGGATGGCCACCGATGCGCTGCGGCCCAGCACCTGTTCGCTCGGGGCCAGCCGCGCATGCGCCAGGCCGTGGCTGAACGCGGCGCTGGTGACGAAGGTCTCGTCGCCCGCCTGGGCGAGCAGCAGGTCGATCAGCGCCTCCTCGACGGACGGCGGGCACAGCAGGGTGAGGCACAACTTAGCCATGGGCGGAAACCTCCGTGGCGCGGCCGGGCGCGGCATGCGCGAAACGCAGATAGAGGATGGGCAGCAGCAGCAGCGTCAGCGCCGTCGCGGTGATCAGGCCGCCGATGACGACGATCGCCAGCGGACGCTGGATCTCCGAGCCGGGTCCGCTGGCGAACAGCAGCGGGATCAGGCCGAAGGCCGTGATCAGCGCGGTCATCAGCACGGGCCGCAGCCGCCGTCTCGCGCCCTGGGTGACGCAGTCCAGCAGCGCATGACCCTCGGCATGGAGCTGGTTGAAGTAGCTCACCAGCACCACGCCATTGAGCACCGCGATGCCCAGCAGCGCGATGAAGCCGACCGAGGCCGGAACGGACAGGTATTCGCCGGCCGCCCACAGCGCCACGATGCCGCCGACCAGCGCGAACGGCACGTTGGACAGCACCAGCAAGGCCTGGCGCAGCGAGCCGAAGGTCGAGAACAGAATCAGGAAAATGATGCCCAGCGCGAGCGGAATCATCAGCGTCAGCCGCTCGGCCGCGCGCTGCTGGTTCTCGAACTGCCCACCCCAGCTGATCCGGTAGCCGGTGGGCAGTTTCACCGCGGCCGCCACCCGGGATTTGGCTTCCTCGACGAAGCCCACCAGATCGCGTCCGCTGACGTTGGCAATGACGACGCTGTAGCGGCTGCCCATCTCGCGGTCGATCTTGACCGGGCCGCTCTCGCGCTCCAGCCGTGCCAGCTCCTGCAAAGGCACCGTCTGGCCGTCGCCGCCGGTGAGCTGCAGCGCGGCGAACTCGGCCGGCGACAGCTTCACCGCATCCGGGCCGCGCAGGACGATGGGGATGCGGCGGTTGCCGTCGATGACCAGGCCGGCGCGCTGGCCTTCGATCTGAACGCGCAGTGCGTCCTGCACCTCCTCCACCGACAGACCGTGGCGCCCCGCCGCCAGGCGGTCCACGCTCACGCGCAGGTATTGCACGCCGTCGTTTTGCACGGTGTAGACGTCCTGGCTGCCCGGCACCTGCTTCATCACGGTCTCGATCTCGCCGGCCAACTGATTCAGCGTGGCGAGATCGGGCCCGAAGACCTTGATGGCCAGGTCGCCGCGCACGCCGAGGATCATCTCGGACACGCGCATGTCGATGGGCTGGGTGAAGCTGTAGCTGATGCCGGGCAGCTGGTCCAGCACCTGGCGGATCTTGTCGATCAGCGCGTCCTTGCTCGGTGCCTGCCATTCGGCGCGCGGCTTCAACACCAGAAAGGTGTCGCTCTGGTTCAACCCCATGGGGTCCAGGCCGATTTCGTCGGCGCCGGCGCGTGCCACGATGCCGGTGATCTCCGGGACCTGGCTCAACAGCGCCTGCTGGATCTTCAGGTCCAGCGCCGCGGTCTGCTCCAGGCCGATGGATGGCAGCTTCTCGATGCCCACGATGAGGTCGCCCTCGTCCATGGTCGGCATGAAGGTCTTGCCCACCTGGGTGTACACGCCGGCGGCCGCCAGCAGCAGCACGCCGGCCACGATGCCGACCGCCTTCTGCCGCCGCAACGCAAAGGCCAGCACCGGCTCGTAGGCGCGCTGCAGCTGGCGCGGCAGCCAGGGTTCCGCATGCGAGACCCGCTTCAGCAGGAAGGACGACAGCACCGGGATCACGGTCAGCGACAGCAGCAGCGAGCTGGCGAGCGCGAACACGATGGTCATCGCCACCGGCACGAAGAACTTGCCTTCCAGTCCCTGCAGCGTGAGCAGCGGCAGGAACACCACGGCGATGATCAGGATGCCGGCGGCCACCGGCGTGGCGACCTCGCGCACCGCGCGGAAGATGACATGCAGCCTGGGCAGTTTGGACGAAGGCCCGTCCTGCCCCATGTGCTGCACGATGTTCTCGACCACCACCACGGCCGCGTCGACCAGCATGCCCAGCGCGATCGCCAGCCCGCCCAGGCTCATCAGATTGGCCGACATGCCGGCCTGGCGCATGAGCAGAAAGGTCGACAGCGCCGACAGCGGCAGCACCAGCGCGACGACCACCGCCGCGCGCAGATTGCCCAGGAAAGCGCCGAGCAGGATGAGCACCAGCACGGTCGCTTCCATCAGCGCGCTGGATACCGTCGCGACGGCCTTGCGGACCAGGTCCGCGCGGTTGTAGAACACCTTCAGCTCGACACCCCGGGGCAGCGTCGGCTGGATCTCGGCGATCTTGCGGGTCACGCCGTCGACGACCTTCTGCGCGTTCGCGCCGGCCAGGCCCAGCACCAGGCCTTCGACCGCTTCCGCCTTGCCGTCCTGCGTCACGACGCCGTAGCGCGTGACGCTGCCATCGCGGACCTGGGCGATGTCGCCCAGCCGCGCTGAGGCGCCTTGGGCATTGCGCAGCACGATGCCGCGCAGGTCGTCGGGCGTGCGGATGCGCCCCTCGGCGCGCACAAGCAGCACCTCGTCGCCCTCGGCGAGCCGGCCGGCGCCGTCATTGCGGTTGTTGGCCTCGATGGCGGCGCGCACCTGCGCGGTCGACAGGCCCAGCGCGGCCAGCTTCACCGGGTCGGGCACGACCTCGAAGCTGTGCACCTTGCCGCCCAGCGCATTGACGTCGGCAACACCTGGCACCGCGCGCAAGGCCGGGCGGATCACCCAGTCCAGCAGGCTGCGGCGTTCGTCCAGCGTCAGCTGCGGTGCCTCGACGGTGAACATGAACATCTCGCCCAGCGGCGTCGTGATCGGCGCCATGCCGCCGCTGATACCCGCCGGGAGCTCGGCGGCGATGTTGGCGAGGCGTTCGGACACCTGCTGGCGCGCCCAGTAAATGTCGGTGCCGTCCTGGAAATCCACGGTCACATCGACGATGCCGTACTTGGACACCGAGCGCAGCACGCGCTGGTTGGGAATGCCCAGCATCTCCACCTCGATGGGCACGGCGATGCGGGCCTCGACCTCCTCGGGCGTCATGCCCGGCGCCTTCATGATCACCTTGACCTGGGTGCTGGAGACGTCCGGAAAGGCATCGATGGGCAGGCTCCTGAAGGCGAACCAGCCGGCGCCGGCCAGCAGCGCGCCGGCCAGCAGCAGGAACAGGCGCTGCGCCAGCGCGAATTGAATCAGGCGTGTCAGCATCTCAATTGCCTCCGCCCTTGCCCTGCCAGGCCGCCTTCAGCGCGATCACCGAGGAGATGGCGATCTGCTGGCCCGCCTGCAGGTCGCCGCGCACCCGCAGCAGCGGGCCGCCGCCAGCGATGACGCTGACCGGCCGGGCCACGAAGCCCTCGGTGGTGCGGACGAACACATAGGCCCGGTCGCCATCGCGCGCCACCGCCTGCAACGGCACCGCCCAGCCCTGGGTGTCGGCGAAGGGCAGGCGCACCTGCACGAATTCCCCGGCACGCAAGGCCTGCGCGCCCTTGCGGACCTCGGCGCGCAGCACGAGGTGCTGCCCCTCGTCGACGGCTGAGCCCAGGCTGGCGACGACCGCCTCCACGCCCTCGCGCCCCAGCACGGCGACGGCGGCCCCCTTGGCAGTCGCGACCTCGGTGCGGCGTGCCACCGGCAGTTGCACGTCCAGCCACAGCGTCGCCGAATCCGCGACCACGGCGGCGGGATCGGCCGGCTGCAGGCGCTGGCCGGGCTTGACCTTGAGTTCGCTGACGACGCCCGCGACCCGGGAGCGCAGCAGCACAGCGCCTTCCACCGGACTGCCGCCATCGGCCAGGCGGCGTATCTGCGCCTCGTCCAGGCCGGCCAGGCGCAGCGCGGCGCTGGCCTGCTTCACCCGGGCCGACGCTTCAGCCGCCGTGGCCTCGGCCTCCTGGACGCGCCGCTCCGCGACGATGCCCTCGGCCAGCAGTTGCCGTTCGCGCTGCAGCGTCTTCGCCGCCAGCGCCTGGCGCGTGCCAGCCTCCATCAGGCGCAGCTGCAATTCGCCCAGCTCCGGGCTGAGCAGGCGCAGCAGCGGCTGGCCGGCGCGAACGCGTTCGTTCTCGCCCACCAGCAGCCGGTCGACGACGCCCGCCAGCGGCGCGCTGACGATCTGCTGCTGCCCTGGCGGCACGACCACGCGCGCCGGATAGCTCGGACCGGCAACGTCGGTGGCAGCGTCCAGGGCCCGCAGCTGGATACCCAGGGCCCGCATCTGCGCGGCCGTTACCGCGAAGGCCGCGGGCCGTTCGCCGGCTTGGGCGGCGGGTGGGCCGGAGAGGAGAAAAATGGCGGCACAAGCCGCGACCACGCCGCCGCGACGATGCGCGAGCGGACGCCGGAAGAAAGCGTCGAACATGAAAGACTCCACGGAGGCACCGCGCCTCGGCCAAGGCGGAAGCGGCGGTCGAAAGCGAGCGGCCGGAGGCTGGACTCAGTCCCTGGCGGCGATGACTTTCAAGCGTGGAGCGGTGGGGCGCGGCCGGCCGGTGGCAGGCTGCGATGGACGGAAACAGCGGGTGGGCGGAAGCGGTCGAACGGCCGTGCCTCGCCCGCGTCGGGCTGCAGCGCCAGGCTCAGCGCCGCCAGAAGAGCGAAGGCCGCCGGGCCCAAGTCCCGGGCGTCGTCGTCCGGCTGCGCGAGCGAGGTCTTGGTCTCGCCGGCCGGGCGCACGGCCAGCATGGGATGGCCATAGGCCTCGTCATGGCCCGTGGTCTCCACGACGCTGAGGCCGCCCGGTCCGGCCTGCAGCGCCGCGGCGCCGAAGTTCAGCGCATCGATGCCGGAGTCGTGGTGGTGCCGGTGCAAAGGCGCGCCGACTTGATCGACGACGAGCAGCAGCACCAGCATCCAGCGCATCAGGCCCAGGCACCACGCTCCCGCCCCCGCGCGGTGAAGCGCGGTGCGTTGGGCGCGGTGGGGGATGACGGGTCTGGGACGCATGGCGAGGGGCATCCTAACAGCAGGCCTGTGGCGTCAGCGCGGCAGCCCCCTGCCCTGTCGTCCTGTCCGCAGCGCCGCCAGTCCGATGGCCAGTGCCGTGCCGGCCAGCGCCAACGCCACGTCCCACCCCGCTGGCAACTCCCAGCGCAGCAGCGCTCGCGCCGCCGGCCAGGCCAGCGCCAGCGCCAGCAAGGCCGAGGTGGCCGCGGCGACCCACCAGAACGGGCGCAGGCCGCGGTGGCGCAGCCGCAGCGCGCCGGCGTTCAGCGCCGCCAGCGCCAGGTTGCCTGCCGTCAGCGACAGCACCGCCAGCGTGCGCGCCGTGTCAATGCTGCGCCCCGCCTGCAGTGCCAGACCATAGATGGCCAGCACCGCCACGAGCAGAAACAGACCTTGTTGCAGGCCGCGCCACAAGCTGGGCCAGCCGATCAGGGCCTCGTGCGCGGGCCGCGGCGGCCGCCGCATGACCTGCGGGTCGTCGGGCAGGTTCTCGAAGGCCAGCGAGCACATCGGGTCGATGATCATCTCGATCAGCACCACATGCACCGGCAGCAGCAGCGGCGGCAGCCCGATGGCGAGGGGCAGCAGCGCCAGCCCGGCGATGGGCACGTGGATGGCGGCGATGTAGGCGGACACGCGCCGCAGGTTGTCGGCCATGCGCCGGCCCAGGCGGATCGCGTCGACCAGGCGGCCCAGGTCCTCGTCCATCAGCACCAGGCTGGCCGCTTCGCGCGCGACATCGGTGCCGCGCCGGCCCATGGCGATGCCGATATGGGCAGCCTTCAGCGCCGGCGCATCGTTGACGCCGTCGCCGGTCATCGCCACCACGGCGCCCTGGCGCCTCAACGCCTCGACCAGCCTGAGCTTCTGCTCGGGCCGGATGCGGGCGAACACGCGCACCGTCCGCAGCGCCTCGGCGAGCCGCTCGTCGTCCAAGGCATCCAGCGTGGGGCCGTCGAGCACGCCCGCCCGCGTGTCCAGCCCGGCCTGCGTCGCGATGGCCTGCGCCGTGAGCGCGTGATCGCCGGTGATCATGATGACGGCGATGCCCGCCTGGCGGGCCTCGTGTACGGCCGCCGCGGCCGAGGGCCGCAGCGGGTCCTCGAAGGCCAGCAGCCCCAGCAGCTTGAAGTCGACGTCATGCCCTTGCTCGGCCGGATCGGGGCCGGCGCACGAGCCCCAGGCCACCGCCAGCACGCGCAGCCCCTGGCTGGCCAGCTGCCGCACGCGCTCGCGCTGGCGGTCCAGCGTGGCCGCGTCCAGATGGCAGCGTTCGAAGATGGCCTCCGGCGCGCCCTTGGAGGCCACGCGCACCCCGCCGGCGTCATCCGCCCAGGTCTGCGTCACGGCCATCAGCCCGGGGGTCGGTGCCTGGCTGCGCAGCAGCCGCCAGTCGGGATGCAGGAGCCCGCTGCCGGCCAGCGCCGCCTCGCCGCGCTCGAACAGGGCCCGGTCCATGGCATCGAAACCGTCGCGCCTGGAGGCCAGCAGCGCGTGCTCAAGCAGCCGACGCACCGCTTCGGGCAGTTCGCGCCGTCCGTCGTCCTCCACGTCGTCCCGATCGGTCACCAGACGCGTCAGGCGCATGCGGTTCTCGGTCAGGGTGCCGGTCTTGTCCACGCACAGCACGCTGGCCGCGCCCAGGGCTTCGACCGTCGCAGGCCGCCGCGCCAGCACCTGTTGCCGGGTCAGCCGCCAGGCGCCCAGTGCGATGAAGACGCTGAAAACCATGGGGAACTCTTCGGGCAGCATCGCCATGGCCAGCGCGATCGCCGCCAGCGCGCCCTGCAGCCAGTCGTGGCGCTGCAGGCCGTACCAGACCGCGAGCGCCGCGCAGGCGGCCAAGGCCGCCAGGCTGAAGAGCCGCACCACGCGCCGCAGCTGCCGCTGCAAGGGCGTCGGCGCCAGCTCGATGCGGTTGAGCGAGGCGCCGATGCGCCCGACCTGGGTGCCGCGCCCGGTGACTTCCACCTCGGCCAGCCCATGCCCGGCGACCACCAGCGTGCCCGCGTAGACCCAGCCGCTTGAGTCAGCACCGGCATTCGCGTCGGCACCGGCGTGCTCGCCGGCGTCGGTGGTGGCCTGCTTGTGCACGGCGGCCGATTCTCCGGTCAGCAGCGACTCGTCGAGCGCCAGCGCGCTGGCTTCGCGGATGCGCGCGTCGGCGCCGACGCGCTCGCCCTCGGCGAGCAGGATCCAGTCGCCCACGACGAGCTCGCGCGCGGCGATGCGCTGCGGGCGGCCATCGCGCCACACCCGTACCTGCGGCGCGGCGAGCTCGCGCAAGGCATCCAGCGCGCGCTCCCCGCGCCGTTGCTGGACCACCACCAGCCCCACCGTCGCCAGCGCGAAAGCCCCCAGCAGCAGGCCTTCGGCCAGATCGCCCACCAGCAGGTACAGCGCCGCGCCGGCGATCAGCAGCAGGAACATCGGTTCGCTCAGCACGCCTTTGAGCGTCTGCGCGAAGCCATGGTGGTCCGGTTCGCCGATCTCGTTGGGGCCCTGATGGGCCAGGCGTCGCGCCGCCTCCTCAGTGCTCAGGCCCCGGGGTGCTGGCGTCATCGCCGCTCTCCGGGCGGGGCCGACCCCAGCCCGATCACGCGCGGCGCCTTGCCACTGCGGCCGCGTTGCGGGGCCTGGCCCGCGCGGCAGTCGATGTGAACACCGCGGGCGCCCTGCCCGCGCAGATAGTCGCCCAGCACGGCGCCGGCCCGCGTCAGCTGTGCCCGCGCCGCGGCGTCCTCGGCGGTGGTGGACAGCTGCAGCGAATTCGGACCGGTCTGCCGGAGCTGGAAATTGAACAGTCCCGCGTCGTCTTCGAGCACGGTACACAGCGCCAGCGGCAGCAGCCTCAGGGGCTGGGGGCCGCGACCCAGGCTCAGCATGTCGTCCTGGCGGCCCTGCACCTCGAGGGTGGGCAGCGGCGAGCCGCAACCGCAGTCCTGGCCGCCCAGCGCGACGCGGTCGCCCAGCTCGTAGCGGATCAGCGGCTGCACGCGGTTGGCCAGGTTGGTCAGCAGCGTCGTCGCGCCGAGTTCGCCGGCGGCGACCGCATGCCCGCGGGCATCGACGGACTCCAGGATCACCCAGTCGGCGTTCAGGTGCAGCCGTCCCCGCGCGCATTGAAAGGCCAGCGGCAGGAACTCCGAGGCCCCATAGCTGTCGATCACCGGACAGCCGAACACCCCCTGCACAAAGTCGCGCATGGCCGGCGTCAGGGTTTCGCCGCCGGTCCATACCTCCTTCAGCGGCAGGGCGAGCCGGCCCGCCGCGCATTCCTCGGCCAGCAGCAGCGCGGCGCTCGGGTAGGTGCTGAGCAGCGTCGGCGCCAGCGCGTTCAGCTCGCGCACCAGTTCGGCCAGCGGGCGCAGGAAGGAGACGTCCTTCAGGTTCAGCGCCAGCGCGGGATTGAGCCGCTGCAGTCGCCGCGTCGCGACGATGCTGGCGAAGTGGCCGCCGGCGGCGCCGACGAAGACCAGGCGCTCCCCCAGATAGCAGGGGTCCAGCCAGCGCCGCAGCGTCCACGGGCGGCGCAAGGCCTCCAGCGCGTCGTACACGGCCATCGCATGGCTGTCCTGCACGAACAGCCCCGGCTCGCCGGTGCTGCCGGAGCTCTGCCAGACCATGTAGCGCCCCAGATAGGGCTGGGCAATGCGGCGGCTGTCGGCCACGAACTGCTGCAGGCCCTGGCGTGTCACGCGCGCGTCGGTCACCCAGTCATCGAAGTGCCGCATCAGCTCGTGCTTGCGCGTGACGGGCAGGTCCCGCAGCGTGGCCCGTGCGGGATCCATGCCCTTGAGCAGGCGCCGGAACCAGGGCGAGTCGCGCTGCGCACCGCTCACCAGCGACTTCAGGCGCCGGTCCTGCAGCCGCTGCAACGCGCCAGCGTCGCCGAACGCAACACCTGCCACCTCGCCCGCGGTGAGGCTCCACAGCACAGGGTCGAGCAGGGACGGCAACATGGGATGGTGGCCGGACGGTGGGCGCGATTCGACTCTAGGCAGCGATGCTCGGCCGACCTTTGCGCCGCGTCAAGCGGGCGCGGAACCGCCCTGCCCCGCGCCCGACTCAGGGAAGCAGCGGCGTGGCGCCCGCGGCCGCGCCGCGGCATTGGTTGATCACCCCCGACCCGCCGTCGGCCACGCAACGCAGAAACGGCGTGCCGGCCGAGCGGCCGTCCAGCAGGTGCAGCCCCCAGATGCAGCGCGCCATATGGCTTCGCAGGCCATGGGTCGTGCTGCCACTCAGGACTAGGGCGCGCTGCGGCGCGTGGAACCGCTGCAGCACATGCACCCGGTCCGGATGCGCGAGTGCGGCGTTCAGGGCCTGGCGCCAGGACGCCTGGCTGTGTTCCTGACCGATCACCACGCCCGAGCCCCCCAGGCCCAGCGCCGGCTTCAGCACCCAGTCGTGCTGGCGCTCCAGCGCCAGAGACAGTCCGTCGTCGTCGAGCCGGACGGTCCAGGCCACCCAGCGCTCGACCAGCTGCCGCAAGGGCGACTGCGCCGGCTCGGCGCGGGCCTTGTCGTGCAGCAGGGCCAGCGCCAGTTTGCTGCCAAAGACCTTGGCCGCCTGCGGCACCGGCAACGCGACCGCGCCGGCGCGGATCGCCGCCTTCAGCGGCTCGTAGGACAGTGGATCGGCTTGTACATCGCTGGGGAAGAACAGCGGATACACCCAGTCCAGCCGGCGCCCCGCGGCGCGCAGCGTGCCCCCGTCCCAGGTGCAGTCGTGCTGGCTGCCGACCAGGGCGTGGACGCCGGCGCAGGCACTCAGGAGACGCGCCTGGGTCTCGACACCCGGGCGGATCTCGCCCAGCGCGATCGCATCGTCAACCAGCATCCCCGTGCTGCCCGCCGCGATGCGCGCCGCCATGTACCGGCCCCAGGCCAGCAGCGGAACGTCGCTTTGCGGCAGACCGGTGAGGTGGCGCAGCGAGGCCTCCTCGAAGCCTCCGACCGAGCTGCCGATGTTGAATTCGACGAACTTCAGGCCAGCCTCGGTCAGCACCGCGTCGACACGGGTCGGCACATCCGGCGTGTAGAGGGCGCCCTCCCATTGGAAGACCTCGAGGTCCTGCGTCGAATGCCCCGTGGCGCGCCCGAACGCGGTCAGGGACGCGCCAAAGTCCGCTTCGAAGAGTTCCCGCAGCGCGCACAACAGGCGATGGGCGGCCTGTGCGGCCTCGGCGACGGTGTCTCGGCGGAGTCGCGGTCCGTCGATGATGATCTCGGTACCCGGCGGAAGAACGCCTGAGCGCTCGACCCGCGCGGCGAACTCCGCGGCGGCCGCGTGCCTCGGGTCCGCGGAGTCGTTGGACGGCAAGCTCAAGGTGCATCCTCCCTGGTGCTCATTCGGTCGGCGCCGCGGCCTCGGCCGTGCCGGTCTGGGCCTGGCGGGCCCGCCAGAGTCGCCACAGCTTCCACAGGAACCCCGTCATCACCAGGGCGCTCACCGACGCGAAGATCCAGCGCGGAGACACCCGGTCGCCGACGAGGCTCAGGATGCCGTAGACCGCCAGCCCGGCGTAGGAGGTGCACATGTAGATGAAAGACTTGATCTTGCCGAAGTACGCCGGCTTGACCTCGGCCGCGAGCAGCGCGTTGGTGTTGATGCCCACCGCGCAGACAAAGATGCCCAGCACGAAATAGCCCGCCATGGCATGCGCCGTGGTCTGCGCGGCCAGAAAGAACAGGATCAGCACCGACAGGCAGGCGGGTCCGGCCACCGAGATGCGGTGCTGGTCGACGCGCCGGACGACATAGGACAACAGAATCCCGCCCAGCAGCGCGCCGCCGCCCCAGGCGCCTTCGATCAGCCCGAAGTCTTGGGGGCCGCCCCCCAGCTCGCGGCTCACGAACGCCGGCAGCAGCGCGTTGAACATGTTGATGGCCATCGTGTCGAAGATGTCCACCAGCGTCAGCCAGAGGATGAAGGGGTGGCGCCGTGCATAGACCAGGGCTTCGCGCAGTTCCTGCGTCAGCGGGACGCCCGTCGCCGCGGGCGCGCGCGGCTCGCGCGCCTGGACCCGCACCCAGGCGATGAACACGGCGGAGACGAAGAAGGACATGGCGTTGGCGAGGATGACGTTCATCGCGCCGATCTGCGCCACCAAAAAGCCGCCCGCGCTGGCGCCGCACAGCATGCCGATCTGCAGGGTGGTGCTGCTGAGGATGTTGGCCGACAGCAGCGATTCGCGGGTCGAGATGTCGCGCACCAGCGCCCCCAGCGCGGGCAGGCTGAACAGGCGGCACACCGCCATCAGCAGCGACGCGAGATAGATCGCGGGCAGCACCCATTGATCGACGTAGATCGCCAGCACCAGCGCGCACAGCACCAGCCCCTGCACCACGTCGGCAGCGACGCAGGTCCATTGGGGGCGCGAGCGGTCCACCAGCGCGCCGGCGAGGGGCGACAGCAGCAACCCGGGCAGGGTCTGGACGACGAGGACGAGACTGATCGACGCCACCGAACCCGTGCGCTGGTAGAGGAACCAGGACATGGCGATCATCTGCATGCCATCGCCCAGCGCGCTGAGCACGGCGGCACCGAAGTACTTGCGGAACTGCGGTGATTCCAGTGGCTGGAAGACGGTCGGCATGGGCCTGCGGTCCTCTAGGGCCTAGGGCGCGAGCGCCATCGCGCCGTCGTCGGGAACGCGCCGGTCTTCCAGGTGCAGCCCGGCGAAGAGCTGCCGCAAGGTGGCCTCCAGGCGCTGCGGACTGTCCATGCGCAACAGGCCCGCCAGCGGCAGCACGGACTCGGCGTAGCTGAGCTCCTTGCACAGACGCTGATCCGGCGCGAGCAGGTCCAGCGCCTCCACCGCGCCGGAGTCGCGCAGCCATTCGTGGCCCGTGACCCGGCAGTAGGGGCCGGACAGGTGATGGCCCGGCACGATGAACCAGGCGTAGTAGGCGTCGTGGTCCCAATGCGGCGCCAGCGGGTAGTCGGGGTCCACGACGATGCCGACATCGGCCGCGCCCAGGTGCAGGCCGGTCTTGCGTTCGAACACTTCGTTGATCCGCCCGCCGCCGACGCGGTGGGCGATCTCCAGGAACACCGGCCCGTGGCGGGTGTCGATCGCCTCGAGATGGAAGGCGCCGTCACGGATCTCGACCGCCGCGAGAACCCGCGCCACCCAGGCCGCCATGCCCGGCGCCAGGTCCTGTTGGCAGCAGCCGAAGGGCTCGCCTCCCGCGTAGGCCAGGCAGGTGCCCACATGGCGGCTCTGCACCATGGCCTCGATGCGGCCACGCCTGGCGATGCCGTCGACATGCAGGATGGAGCCCGACACGAACTCCTCGACCTCGAAGCCGCCCGCTTGCTGCTCGGCGCCGTCCAGACGCGCGATGCCCGTGCACCGCGTGGCGATCGCCTGGGCCAGCAAGCCCTGGGATTCGAAGCGCCGGACATCGATGGACGAGGCGCCGTCCAGGGGCTTGAGGATGACCGCGGCGTTCTGCTCGATGGGCAGGTGCCGGCCCGACAGCCATTCGCCCAGGCGCGCGAAGCGCGGCACGCGAAGGCCCGCTTCCGCGACGCAGCGCTTCATCACCGCCTTGTTGCGCACCTTTTCGGCCTGCGCCAGCGTGGGGCCGGGAATGCCGAAGCGCTCGCGCAGGCGCGCCGCGTCCAGCAACTCTTCCTCCACGATGGCGATGAGCCGGTCGACAGGCGCCCCCAGCCGCTCGAGGATGTCGCCGACCTCGTCGAACAGTGGGCGGCTCTCGTCGCGCTCGATCTTCTCGCAGGCCAGCCCGGGCGGGATCTGGCCATGCTGGCGGGCGCTGCCGATGTAGATGACGCGGTGCCGGTCGTGATCGATGGCGCGGTCGTAGCCGATCAGCGCGTAGCGCACGCTCTGCACGATGACGATGTTCATGGGTTGTCCCCCAGGCAGCGGTCAGGGTCGGGGGCGCTCATCGGACATGGGCCCGCACCCGGGCCGCCAGCTCTTGGACCTTGGCGATGGCGGCGTCGGCGCTGCCGGCGCAGGCCACGACATAGCCGGCGCGCGTGGAGTTGCTGGTCAGCGGCCGCACCACGTCGCCCTTCGCGTAGCCGCAGCGGACCTCGACCGTGCCCGGATCGCGGGCCAAATCGTCCAGCCCCTGGATGTCCAGGATTTCGCCCGGCGCAAACACGAAGAAGTGGATGGCCGCGGCATCGCGCGGGCGGGGCTCCGGCAGCCCCGGCTCCACCAGTCCGCAAGCCCACTGGCCGGTCAGCGAGATCAGGTCCACGCCGCGGGACAGCTCCACGAGCTTGGGAATGTTGTCGCCACCGACGCGGTTGTGCGATTCGATGATCTTCATGCCGCGGGAGCTGATCTTCATTTCCGTGTGCCCGGGGCCCTGGGTCACGCCGACGATCTCCAGGAACTGCTTCACGAAGGCGGCCACCTCGGCCGCGGTGGCCGCGTCCAGCCGCGCCGGCACCACATGGCCGATCTCGATGAACTGGTCGTTGACGATCTTTTCGGTGATCGCGGCAATGAAGTGCTGACCGTTGAAGCTGAAGGACTCGACGCTGTATTCCTTGCCGTCGATGTACTGTTCCGCCAGCGGAACCTGCCCCTGTGCCTGCAATGCCGCCACCGCCTGCCGCAGCTCGTCGGCATCGCGCGCCAGGTGGATGCCCAGGCTGCCGCCGCCGTCGAAGGGCTTGACGATGAGCGGATAGTCGACGCCGTCGGCCAGCGCGTCGATGTCGGACTCGTCGTCGATGCGGCGGAACGCCACGGGGCTGAACCCGTGTTCGTTGAGCAGCGCGCGCATCGCGGCCTTGTCCTTCAGGCAGGCGATCGCGCGGGGATTGGCGCCGCGGACCCCGAGGCGCTCGTTGATCCGGGCCGCCACCGCGACCCCCACCTCCGTGATCGACACCGCCACATCGTAGTGCCAGGTCTCCCGCAGCCGCAGGGCCAGCTCGATGAACTCGGGCTTGCTGTAGTCGGTGAGGATGAGCTCGTCCGCGGGCTCGCACTTGCGGAGGTCGAAGACCTCGCGCAGCTCGGCCATCACGATGCGCAGGCCCAGGCGCTTGAACTTCAGCACGGCATCGGGCGAGCCCGTGCCCGCGCCCAGCAGCAGAATGGTCTTCATGGGGTTTGCTCCCGGGCGAGAGGCCGGCTTTGCGGCCGTGGCGCGGCGCCCCAGTTCACCTTGAGGGCGGATTCGAGGAAGGTGAAGAAGGCTTCCCCCGCCTGCGTGCTGCGATGCCGGCCGAAGACGATGGCCAGGAAGCCATCGAAATGGGGGTAAGGCCGGTAGGTCTTGCCGATCGTCGCCAACAGCAGCACGCGCTCACAGTCGGGGTGCGCGCGCACGGCCTCCACCCCGTCGATGGAGCGCAGCACGCCGCTGCCGCCCAGCGGCAGGATCCAGCTGCTGGCCGCCTTGCCCGTGTCGGTGGGGCGTGGGGGCCAGTAGTCGCCGGGCGGGGCCCCGGTCAGGTAGCGGAACCACAGGTTTGAAAAGTCGACGTCGGTGGAGGCTTCGACATTGAAATGGGCGCATCCCGAGCCGCCGATGCGGGCGCCGATCTCCAGGATCACCGGCCGCCCCTGCCGGTCCAGCCGGAGCTCGCAATGCCCGGGCCCGTTGCGCAACCCCAGCGCCAGCATGCCTTCGACCGCCACGGCCTGGATCTCCCGGATCTTCTCGCGCGCCAGTGCGGGCGGGCTCAGGTACACCGTCTCCTCGAAGCAGGGGCCGGGCGGCTGGCCCTTGTAGCCGCAGTTGAGGGCGCGGACATCGCCGTCCAGCGCGAACAGCTCGACGACGTATTCCGGCCCCTCGACGAACTCCTCCACGACGATGCTCGAGAAGTTCTGCCCTTCGTGCCAGGACACCTCGCGGTAGGTGTCCGCGTTGACCTCTTCCACCACCCGGACCGCGGCGACGAGTTCGTCCCAGCTGGACACCCGCTGGACCGCGTCGCTGTTGTAGCCCGAGCCGGGCTTGACCACATAGGGAAAGGCCAGCGCCTGGCAGCGCTCGATCTCGTCCGCTCCCGAGAGGACAAGGAATTCCGGCGTCACCAGGCCCCGCTCCCGGAACAGGCGGCGCATCGTCCCCTTGTCCCGCGCGGCCTTGGCGGCGCCGGGGTCGATGCCCGGCAGGCCCAGCCGGGCCGCGGCCTCCGCGGTCCAGACCATGCAGGACTCTTTGATGGTCATGATGCCGTCGAAGCGCCACTTGGCATGGAGCGCCTCCAGGCGATGCAGTGCGGTCTCCGGGGCGGTGTACAGCGGCAGTGTCTCGTACCCGATCACACAGGGGTATTCATGGTGGATCACCTCGCCCGGAGGCAGCACCACCACGAACTCGACGCCGTTGCGCGACGCCGACTCGTAGATGTAGGGAATGTGGAAGGACGGATGAATGAACGCGATCCGCTGAGTCATGCCTGCTGCTGCCTGTTGAATGCCGCGGCCGCGACGCTGCGCCGGCCGGGCGGGTGAATCGGTGCGGTCGTCGGCGGGTGCTCATCCGCCGCGCAGAAACCCGTGTTGGCGCATGCGCTCCAGCGTTTCCTCGCTCTTGGCCAAGCCGCCCAGTCCCATCGTTTCGAGGATGGGCTCGCTTTTCCCGAACAGGATCCTGGCGTAGGTGACGATCTCGATGCGGTTGCCCCAAGGGTCCAGGAAGCTCAGCGTGGACCCGGGCAGGATCTCGACGCCCATGCGCTGGAGGTTGGCGCGGACCAGCTCCTTGTCGTCCACCACCAGGCCAAAGTGGCGGTCCCGGTCCGCGGCCCGCGTGTCGCCCAGCGTCAGCGCGATGAACTGGTCGCCCATCTCCAGGGAGGCGAGTTCCTCGCCGGGGATGGGATGGGGCGCGTCGTCCTCGTACACCACATGGAGGTTCAGAAAGCCGCCATAGAAGGCGATCGCCTCGGCGACGTTGCCGACTTCGAGCGAGATGTGGTTGATGCCGACGGCGTTGGACTTGCGCATTTCAGCCATCACGGCTCCTCGGGGTTGGAATGGAGATCAGGCCGGCGTGCGATCACGCTGCAGCGCCTCGACGGCGCCGATCAGGCGCGCGCAGTGCGTGGGGTCGCCGACGGTGATCCGCGCCCAGCCAAAGAGCTGGGCGAGCGCAAAGGGCATGCCGATCAGAATCCCCTGCTCCTTCAGCCGGGACGCGCACAGCTCCGTTTCCTGGCCGGGGTCGAGCTCCAGCAGCACGAAGTTGGCCTGGGTGTCCTTGAAGCCGATCCCCAGGCGTGCGCATTGCTCCGCCAGATAGCGCTTGCCGGCGCGCACCGTGTTGCGGTAGTCCTCCAGGACCTCAGGGTGGTCCAGATGCCACTCCGCCACGATGGCCGTCAGCGCGCTGATTTCGTACAGCGAGCGGACCTTGTACAGCTCGCGCGCGATGGCCGGCGTGGAGACGAGGACGCCCAGCCGCGCGCCGGCCAGGCCATTGGCCTTGGACAGGGTGCGCACCAGCACCACGTTGCCATGGCGCTCCAGCAGCGGCAGATGATCGCTGTGGTCGCGCTCGCAGGAAAGATAGGCCTCGTCGATCACCAGCAGCACGTTGCGCCGGGCGAGTTCGGCCGCCATGTGCTCGGTTTCCTGCGGGGTCAGCGAGGTGCCCAGATTGCCGTTGGGGCTTTCGACCACGACCATCTTGGTGCGGCTGTTGACCCGGGCCAGCATCGCCTGCGCGTCGGGACGCCAGTCCTCCTCCCGCACTGGCACCCGGTCCAGCGTCGCCTCGAAGAACTCGGCGTAATGCGCGTACATCAGGAAGAAGGGCTGGTGCACGACGATGTGGTCGCCCTTGCCGATGCAGACATCGAACAGCGTCTTGATGCCCATGTCGGAACCATTGGTCAGCACGATCTGGTCTTCGCCGACGCCGACATGGGCGGCCATGCGCCGGTAGATCCGGCTCAGATCGGGATACGCGCTCAGCGTCTCCGGGCGTATGGTCGACAGCAGGCTCTCCAGCTGCTCGCGGCTGAGTCCGACGAGGTTCTCGTTCAGGTCCAGGCGCAGATAGTGCTCGCGCTGCGCGAGCTTGTCGCGAAAGTTGCGTCGCTCCGCGCCATAGACGCCCTTCTTGACGATGTGCGAGAGGTCGATCATGTGCGTGCTTTCGCTTAGGGACCGCCCGGACCCCGAGCGGACGCCACGAATCTGCGCCTGCCTGGCGGCGCATGCCACCTGCATGCCCTGGTAGGTGTTGGGCCCGGGCATTTCCTGCTAAACGACGGCCTTTGTCGGCCACCGCATGTCGATAGACGCAAGTCTTGGTTCGCCGGCCGCCAACGGCCCTCTAAGCTCGCCGGCCACGCCAACCCGCCGTCCTGGCCTCCACGCCGCATGCTGAAGATCCTGGTCCACGCCCTCGCCCTCCTCGTCCTGCTCTTGCTGGTCGCCCTCGTGGCGGCCTGGCTGTGGCTGCGCGCGCCCGACCGCCCGGCCGCCGAGCTGGAGCGCCAATACCTGAGCACCGACTCGCGCTTCGTGGCGCTGCACGGCGGCCTGCGCCTGCACTACCGCGACCAGGGCGATCCCTCACGCCCGGTGATCCTGCTGTTGCATGGCTATGGCGACTCGCACGCCACCTGGGAGGCCTGGGCGAAGCTGCTGAGCGACCGCTACCGCGTCCTCAGCCTGGACCTGCCGGGGCATGGCCTGAGCGCCGCGCCGCCGGGCTATCTGCTGGACGCGGACGCGCTCGCCGCGCTGGTGGTCGACGTCGCCGCGGCGCTGCGGCTGCCGCCCTTCGTGCTCGTCGGCAACTCCATGGGGGGCGGCGTGGCCTGGAAGGTCGCGCTGGCCGCGCCCGAGCGCCTGCGCGCGCTGGTGCTGGTCGCGGCGGCGGGCTGGCCCGCCAACACCCAGGGCCAGAGCCCCTCGCTGGCCTTTCGAGCGCTGCAGCACCCCATCGGGCGCTGGGTGCTCACGCGCATCGACAACAAACCGCTGATCGTCCAAGGGCTGAAGGCCCAGGTCCACGACCCCGGCCTGATCACCGACGCGCTGGTGCGGCGCTGGGCCGACTACCAGCTCTATCCCGGCCACCGCGCCATCCTCATGGCCACGCCGCCGGGCAGTCATGCACAGGCCACCGAGGAGAAGCTCGCCGCCATCGCGCAGCCCACGCTGGTGCTGCACGGCGAGCATGACCCGCTGATCCCGGTCGACAACGGCCGCCGCTTCGCCGCCGCCATCCCGGGCGCGCGGCTGATCACCTATGCCGACGCCGGCCACCTGCCGCAGCGCGAGATCCCGGCGCGCTCGGCCGCAGACCTGGCCGACTTCCTGGCCACGCTGCCTTGAAGCCTGCCCACCCCTCCTCCCGTTTCCCCTCTCTCGCCTCAGCCATGTCACAGCCTCCCGAATCGCTGGCCGCCTTCTGGCTGCCCTTCACCGCCAACCGACAGTTCAAGGCCGCGCCGCGCCTGCTGGCGCGCGCCCAAGGCATGCATTACTGGACGCCGGAGGGGCACCAGCTCCTCGACGCCGCTGCCGGGCTGTGGTGCGTCAACGCCGGGCATGCCAACCCGCACGTGGTGCGCGCGATCCAGCAGCAGGCCGCGGAGCTGGATTTCGCGCCGCCCTTCCAGGTCGCTCACCCCAAGGCTTTCGAGCTGGCGCGCCGCCTGGTCGGCATCGCCCCGGCCGGGCTGGATCAGGTCTTCTTCACCAACTCCGGCTCCGAGTCGGTGGACACCGCGCTGAAGATCGCGCTGGCCTACCACCGCCTGCGCGGCGAGGGGTCGCGCACCCGGCTGATCGGGCGCGAGCGCGGCTATCACGGCGTGAACTTCGGCGGCGTGTCGGTCGGCGGCATCGTGGGCAACCGCAAGCCCTTCGGACCGCTGCTACCCGGCGTGGACCATCTGCGCCACACGCACGACCCGGCGCGCAACGCCTTCACGCGCGGCCAGCCCCGCCATGGGGCCGAGCTGGCCGACGACCTGGAGCGCCTGGTCGCGCTGCACGACGCCTCCACCATCGCCGCGGTGATCGTCGAACCCATGGCGGGGTCCACCGGCGTGCTGCTGCCGCCGCTGGGCTATCTGCAACGCCTGCGCGAAATCTGCGACCGCCACGGCATCCTGCTGATCTTCGACGAGGTCATCACGGGCTTCGGCCGTCTGGGCGAGCCCTTCGCCGCCCAGCGCTTCGGCGTCACGCCGGACCTGATCACCGTGGCCAAGGGCATCAGCAACGGCGCCGTGCCCATGGGCGCGGTGCTGGTGCGCGGCGCCATCCACGACACCTTCATGCAGGGGCCGACCTCGGCCATCGAGTTCGCGCACGGCTACACCTATTCGGCCCACCCGCTGGCCTGCGCGGCGGCGCTGGGCACCTTGGACGCCTATGCCGAAGGGGCGCTGCTGACGCGCGGCCGCGTGCTCGAGCCGGTGCTGGAGCAGGCGCTGCATGGGCTGCGCGAGCTGCCCCATGTGCAAGACATCCGCAACCTCGGCCTGGTCGGCGCCATCGAGCTGGCGCCGCGTCCGGGCGAACCCGGCCGGCGCGGCTACGAGGTGTTCTGCGCCGCCTGGGACGCCGGCCTGCTGCTGCGCGTCACTGGCGACACGCTTGCGCTGTCGCCGCCGCTGATCGTCGAGCCCGCGCAGATCGAGCAGATCACCGCCATCCTGGCCGCCATCCTGCGCCGTCTCGCCTGAGCGCGCGCCTCTGCAGTCCATCGCCATGACCCTGCCCCGTCCCGGTCCCCTGAACCTGATCACCGACGTGCCCGGCCTGCGCGTCGGCCATGCCACCGACGACGCGGCACGCAGCGGCGTCACCGTGCTGCTGATGGAGGGCTTCTGGCCCGCCAGCGTCGATGTGCGCGGCGGCGGGCCCGGCTCGCGCGAGACCGAGGCACTCGCCCCCGAGAACCTGGTCGGCAAGGCCCACGCCATCGTGCTGGCCGGCGGCTCGGTGTTCGGCCTGGGCGCCGCCGATGGCGTCACCGCGGCGCTGTCCGCGCGCGGCCAGGGCTTGCGCCTCAAGCCCGGCGCCCCCGCGATCCCGCTGGTGCCGGCCGCGGTGCTGCACGACCTGGCCAACGGCGGCGACAAGCAATGGGGGCTGGAGCCCCCCTACCGGCGCCTGGGCATCGACGCGGTGGAAGCCGCGGCGCGCGAGTTCCCGCTCGGTCGCGTCGGCGCCGGCCGCGGCGCGATGGCCGGGCTCCTGCCCGGGGGCCTGGGCTCGGCCTCGATCGCGCTGGAGGACGGCCTGGTCGTCGGCGCGCTGGTCGCCGCCAATCCCATCGGCTCGGCCCTGATGCCCGACGGCCGCACCTTCTGGGCCTGGCCCTTCGAGATCGACGGCGAGTTCGGCGGCCAGCGTCCCGCGCCCGACCAGGGCGCGATCAGCGAGCCGGTGCCAGATCAGTCGCGCCTCGCCGCGCTGGGGCGCAGCCAGCCCGGCGCCAACACCACGCTGGCCGTGGTGGCCTGCAATGCCGACCTCAGCAGCGCCGAATGCAAGCGCGTCGCGATGATGGCGCAGGACGGCATGGCGCGCGCGGTGCGTCCAGCCCACACACCCTTCGACGGCGACACCGTGTTCGCCGTTGCCGGCGGCCAGCGGCCGGCCGGCAGCGGCGCCGCCCGCCAGGTCCTGGTGGGCCGCCTGGGCTCGGCCGCGGCCGACTGCCTGGCGCGTGCGATCGCGCGCGCCGTCTACCTGGGCGGGCTTCAGGCCGCCGCCAGGTCCGGGCACGGTGCCGGCTGAGCCGCCGCCCGCGCCAGCCGGCGCGCCGCGAGCGCGCGGTCCAGGTCGGGCGTGGCGGCCAGCAGCCGCCGGGTGACTTCGTGGCGCGGCGCGGCGAACACCGCCTCGGTGGCGCCGCTCTCCACGATGCGGCCCTGGTCCATCACGAAGACGCGCTGGCTGATGGCGCGCACCACCGCCAGGTCGTGCGACACGAACAGATAGGCCAGCCCCAGTTCGCGCGACAGCCGCGCCAGCAGCGCCAGCACCTGGGCCCGCACCGAGACGTCGAGCGCGGACACCGCCTCGTCCAGCACCACCAGCGCCGGCTCCGTGATCAGCGCCCGCGCGATCGCGAGGCGCTGGCGCTGGCCGCCGGAGAACTGGTGCACGTAGCGGTCGGCATCCGCGGCCCGCAGCCCCACCTGCTCCAGCAGCGCGGCCACGCGGTGCCGGCATTGCGCCTCGTCGGGCCGCCCGCCCGGGCAGCCGTGCAGCGGCTCGGACACCAGCTGCCAGACCCGCCAGCGCGGGTCGAAGCTGCCATAGGGATCTTGAAAGACGATCTGCACCGCGGGCCGCAACGCCGCCTCGCGGCCGCTGAAGACCTGACCCCGCAGCAGCACCTGGCCCGCCTGCGCCGGCTCCAGGCCGAGCAGGGTTCTCAGCAGCGTGGACTTGCCGCAGCCTGATTCGCCGACCAGGCCCACGGTCTCGCCGCGCCGCACCGACAGGCTGACCTCGTCCACCGCGCGCAGCCGCTGCGCCCGCGCGAACAGCCCGCCCGCGCGCCGGCGTTCGCGCACCAGGCCACGCAGCTCCAGCAGCGGCGGTGCCTCGGGGGGCGCCGGCTGCGGCGGCGGCTCGAGCCCCTGCAGGCGCGCGTGGCGCAGCAATCCGGCCGTGTAGTCCGAGGCCGGATGCCCCAGCACCTGCTCGGTCGCGCCCTGCTCGACCAGCCGGCCGCGGCGCAGCACGGCGACGCGATCGGCATGCTCGGCGACCACGGCCAGGTCATGGGTCACCAGCAGCAGCGCGCCGCCGTCCTCGCGCACCAGGCGCGTCAGCAGGGAGAGGACCGCGGCCTGGGTCGCCGCGTCGAGCGCCGTCGTCGGCTCGTCGGCGATCAGCAGCCGGGGTCCGAGCGCGATCGCGATCGCGATGGCCACGCGCTGGCGCTGGCCGCCCGAGAGCTGGTGCGGATAACGCTCCGGCCCGAACTGCGCGGCCGGCAGACCGGCGCGATCCAGCGCGCGGCGTGCCTGCGCCAGCGCCTGCGCGCGCGAGACCTTGCGATGCAGGCGCACGACCTCGGCCACCTGATCGCCGATGCTCATCAGCGGATTCAATGCCGTCATCGGTTCCTGGAACACCATCCCGATGTCGCGCCCGCGCAGCGCGTCCAGCGCGCGCTCGGGGCGCCCCAGCAGTTCCTCGCCGTCCAGGCGGATGCTGCCGCTGCAGCGCGCGCCGCGCGGCAGCAGGCCCAGCACCGAGAGCGCTGTCAGCGACTTGCCGGAGCCCGATTCGCCCACCAGCCCGAGGATTTCGCCCGGCGCCAGGCTCAGGTCCAGGCCATGCAGGATCTCGTGGGGCCCGAGGCTCAGCCGCAGGCCCTCGATCTGCAGCAGCGGCCGCGCGGAGGCGCGGGCCGGGGTGGGGTTGGCGCTCATGCGCGAGTCTCCTGGCGGCGCGGGTCGAAGCGGTCGCGCAGACCGTCGCCCAGCAGGTTGAAGCCCAGCACCGCGAGCACGATGGCCAGGCCGGGAAAGAGGGCCAGCGTCGGGGCCAGCGCGCTGAGGGTCTGGGCGTCGGCCAGCATGCGCCCCCAGCTGGGCTGCGGCGGCTGCGCACCCAGGCCCATGTAGGACAGGCCGGTCTCGGCCAGCAGACCCATGGAGAGCTGCACGCTCAGCTGAACCAGCAGCAAGCCGGCCAGATTGGGCAGCACATGTTCCAGCGAGATGCGCAGCGCCCCCTTGCCGGCGACGCGCGCCGCGAGCAGGAACTCGCGCGACCCCAGCGCCAAGGCGCCGCCGCGCGTCACGCGTGCGAAGACCGGCACGTTGAACACCGCGATCGCCAGGATGGCGTTGAGCGCGCCCGGGCCCAGCCAGGTCGTGGTCAGGATGGCCAGCAGCAGCGACGGGAAGGCGAAGACCAGGTCGTTGGCGCGCATGATCAGCTCGTCCACCCAGCCGCCGCGCGCCGCCGCCCACAGGCCCAGCGGCACGCCGGCCAGCGCGCCGCCCGCCACCGCCGCAAGCGCCACGCCCAGCGAGGTGGCCGCGCCCTGCATCAGCAGGGACAGCAGGTCGCGGCCCAGGTGGTCGGTGCCCAGCCAGTGGCTGGGGCTGGGCGGCCGCAGACGATCGGCGACGGCCAGCTCGGTGGTGCTCCACGGCGTCCAGAACTGCGACAGCAGCGCCAGCGCGAGCAGGCCCAGGCTCAGCGTCAGCCCCAGGGCCAGGCGTCCGTCGGGGCGACGCGCCGCGCTCATGGCCGGCCTCCCTGGGACGCCAGACGCGGATCGGCCGCGCGATAGGCCAGCTCGACGACGAAGGACACCAGCACCACGGCCGCCACCAGCAGCATCACCACGCCCTGCACCAGGATCAGGTCGCGCTGCACCACGCCCTGGAAGAGCAGGCGACCGAGCCCGGGCAGGAAGAACAGGTTCTCGATGATCACGGCCCCCGCGAGCAGGAAGGCACACTGCATGCCCAGCACGGTCAGCACCGGAATGAGCGCGTTCGGCAATGCATGCCGCCAGAGCGCGCGCCAGGCGCCCACACCCTTGGCCCGCGCGGTGCGCAGGTAGTCCTCGTGCAGCACCTCGATCAGCGCGCCGCGCAGCACGCGCGACAGGATGGCGGCCTGCGGCAACGCCAGCGCGAGCGCCGGCAGCGTCAGCGAGGCCAGACCGGGCCACAGCCCCTGGTCCCAGCCGGCGAAGCCGCCCGCCGGCACCCAGCGCAGGCCCACCGCGAACACCAGCACCAGCAGCAGGCCCAGCCAGAAGCTGGGCAGCGCGATGCCCAGCTGCGTCAGGCCGCTCAGCAGCGCGTCCAGGCGGCCGCCGCGCGCGTGCGCCGCCATCAGGCCGACCGGCAGGGCCAGCATCAGCGCCAGGGCCAGCGCATAGCCGGTCAGCGGCAGCGACACCTGCAGCCGCTCCCGCACCAATTCGCCGACCGGCACGCGGTAGGTGTAGCTCTGACCGAAATCGCCGCCCAGCAGGCCCGTCAGCCATTGGCCATAGCGTTGCAGCGCGGGCGCCGCCAGACCGAGCTGCTCGCGCAGCGCGGCCACGGCCTGGTCCTCGGCATTCAGCCCCAGCATGTAGCGCGCGGGGTCGCCCGGGGCCAGCTGCACCAGCGCGAAGACCAGCGCGCTGGACAGCGCCAGCGTCAGCAGCAGGCTGGGCAGGCGCCGCAGCAGCCAGCCCACACCGGCGCGTCGCAGCAGCCCCAGCGCGAGCAGCGCCGCGCCCAGCGCCAGCGCGGCCAGCAGCGCGTTTGCCAGCGGCTCGCGCCAGGCGCTGCCGGGCCCGCCCGCCGGACCGCGCGCGGACGCGGCGGCCGAGGCCTCCCACTGCGCGGCACCCAGCTCGATGCTGCCGCTGGCGTTGAAGCGCAGCCCCTGCAACCCGGTCTTGCGCACCAGCAGGCGCGGGTACTGGAACAGGAAGCCATTGGCCGCGTCGTCACTGAGCTGGCGCTGCAGGGCCTGCAGCAGCTCGCGCCGGCTGGCGCTGTCGCTGTGCTCGTCCAGCTGGGCCAGCAAGGACTTGAAGGCCGGGCTGCGGTAGCCGAAGTAATAGTCGTCGCGGCCGTAGATGTCGTAGTCCTGCGGCTCGGCGTGCACGACCAGCGACAGATCGAAGTCATGGCGCGTGAACACCTGGTCCATCCATTGCGACCATTCGAGGTTCTGCAACTGCACACGCACGCCGACGCGCGCCAGCTGCGCCGCGATGATCTCGCCGCCGCGGCGCGCGTAGGGCGTCGGTGGCAGCTTGAGCTGCAGCGCGAAGCCCTGTGCCAGGCCGGCCTCGGCCAGCAGCGCGCGCGCCCGCTCGGGGTCGTGGGCCGAGGCCGCGGTCAGGTCCACATAGGCCGCATGGCCGGGCGGGAAGTGGCTGCCTATGGGGATGCCATAGCCGAACATCGCGCCGTCGATCAGCGCCCGCCGGTCAATGGCATGGCTCAGCGCGCGGCGCACCAGACGCTGGTCCAGCGGCGCGCGCCGCTGGTTGAACACCAGCAGGGTCTCGCCTTCGCTGCTGCCGGCGCTGACCACAAAGCGCGGATCGGCCTTGAACTGCGCCAGGTTCTCTGGCGCCGGGAAATTGGAAAACAGGTCGACATCGCCGGCCATCAGCGCCGCGTAGGCCGCGGAGGGGTCGGCGATGAAGCGGTAGCGCAGCCAGGCCAGCGCGGCCGGGCCACCCCAATAGCCCTCATGGCGGCGCAGCTCCACCGCTTCGCCGCGCCGCCACGCGGCGAAGCGGAAGGGCCCGGTGCCCACCGGCGCGGTCTTGTTGCCGTCGGCGCTGGCCGGCGCCACCATCACCAGCGCGCCGCTGGCCAGGGTCTGCAGCAAACCGCCCGCGCGCCGCTTGAGCACGAGGCGCAGCCGCAGCGGGTCCAGCACCTCGATGCGCGCGATGGCATCGAGCGCGGCGCGCTGCGGGTTGAGCGAACCCGGCGCCCTCGCCCGCTCCAGCGCGAAGCGCGCCACCTCGGCGTCGAAGGGCGTGCCGTCGTGGAAGCGCACGCCGGGGCGCAGCCGGAAGTGGTAGCTGAGGCCGTCCGGCGCCACGTCCCAGTCCAACGCCAGGCGCGGCCGGGGTTCGCCGTCCTCGCCCATCCCCAGCAGCCCCTCGAACAGATTGCCGTGGACGATCTCGTTGATCGGCGCCGCCGCGCCCGCCGTGGGGTCCAGGATGGGCGGCTCCAGCTGCAGCGCGACGCGCAGGCCGGCTTCGCCGATCCGCTCCGCCGCGGGCGCCACGCCCGGCGCCAGCAACAAGGCCGCCAGCGCCAGCCAGGGCCATAGCCAGGACCGGCGCCAAGCCGCGCCGAGGGGCAGGTCCGCCATGCTCACGCCTCCCGATCCGCCAGCTGCGGCAGGCCCAGTCCGGCATAGACCCGAGCCAGCACGCGCCGGACCGGCGCGTCCCGAGGATCGACACGGCGGCGCGCCTCCAGCGCCTGCTGCACCGGCAGCAGCTGCCCGGCGCCCAGCTCGGCCTGCAGTTGCAGCAGGTGAAAGAGATCGCGCTGCGCGTGGCTGCCGCCGATGGCCGGCAGGCCCGGCAGCGCCTGGGCCAGGCGTTTGCGGGCCTCGTCGTGCGCGCCGCGCGCCAGTGCCAACAGGCCTTGCGCGGCCGGCACCGCGACCTCGGCCCAAGCCTCGCGGCTGTGCGCCGGTGCCTGCCCCGCCCGGGCTTCGATGGCCGCCCGCAGCGCATCGGCCTGCGGCCGGCCGGCGCGCGCCAGCCCGTACAGGTAGAGCAAGCTCAAGAAGGGTTCCACCGTGTCCTCGCCGCGCGCGGCGATGTGGTCGGCCAGGTCCTGCCAGCGCTCGCCGACATCCACGCCCGCCCATTCCAGCCGCGCCAGCAGCTGCACGGCGCCGATCTGGTCCTGCGAGTAGCTCTTGGAAATGCCCCAGACCTCGCGGTCGTAGAGGGCCAGCACCTCGGGCACGCGGTCGCGGGCGAGCAGGAACAGCGCCAGATGCCACCACAGATGGGTGTGCATGAAGGAGTTCAGCCCGACCCAGCTGTCGCGCACCGATTCCAGGAAGGCCAGCCCCTCCTCGACACGCCCCTGCGTCAGCAGCACATGGGCCAGCGCGTGCTGCGCCCAGGGTTCCTTGCGCTGCAGCGCGAGCGCGCGGCGCGCGGCGGCCTCGGCCTGGTCCAGCCGGTGGCATTGCTCATAGGCGAAGGCCGCCATGCCGTGGGCATGCGCCTGCTCCTGGTTGTCCGGCAGCACCGTCAGGATCGCGCGCAACATGGCCGGCGAGTCGCCACGGTTGAATGCCAGGTATTGCCGCAGCTTGACGATGAAAAGGTCGCGCGGGAAGCGCTCGCTGAGGGCCTCGGCCAGCGCCTCCACCTCAGGCAGCTCGCCGTCGATCCAGGCCTGCAGCAGGCGCAGGTGCTGGCGCTCGCGCCAGGCCGCCGGCTCCGCCTCTTCCGCGGCACCTTCCGCAGCCGCGGCTTTGGCGCGCGCGAAGTAGTGGCGCGCGCGCACCGGTCCTTCCGGAGACTCGAGGAACATCCACAGGCAGCCGGCATAGGCATTCGCCAGTGGCTCGTCGGGGTGCGCGTCGGCCAGCGCGAGGATGGCCTCGGCGCGCGTCTCGTAGGCGAGGAAGCCGCCGACGAAATCGTTCAGCCCGGCGACCACCTCGGGCGAGCGGCTGCGAAGGGGGTTGCCCAGATCGTCCTGGCTCATGGCGCGGCGCTCCGGGCTCAGTAGTTGTAGCCCAGCGTGACGCTGAGGCTGCGCGGCTGGCCAGCGGCGGCAACGTTGAGGTCGTCCTTGGTGCCGGGCCGGTTGCCGAAGAAGTTGCGCGTCAGGTCATAGTGCTTGTCGAACAGGTTCTGCACCGCCAGCGTCAGCTGCCAGGGCGCGCCCGATTTGGCGATCTCGACGCGCGCATTGGCCAGCCAGTAGGCGGGGATGTCGTAGGTGTTGCCGCCATCGACGCTGAGCCGGTTCAGCCAGGACGCGTACTTGCTGCGGTAGCTGTAGTCGCCGGCCAGCTTGAACTCATAGCCCTGGCCGCTCCAGGCGTAGGCGATGCTGCCGCCATAGCTGAGCTTGGGCAGGAACTGGTCGTGCCCGGAGAGGTCGCCCAGCAGCACCGACTTGAACTCCTTGAAGCGGGCATGCTTGTAGCCCAGCGACTGGCCCAGGGTCAGGCCGACCAGCGGGCGCCATTGCAGCTCCAGCTCGCCGCCGTCCACGCTGGAGCGCGGGATGTTGACGATCTTGCCCACCAGCGCGCCGGTGTTGGAGGTCGTGACGTCCTGGAACTGCTGGTTGCGGTAGTCGTAGTGGAACAGCGCGGCATTCAGGCGCAGCGAGCGGCTGAGGTCGGCCTTGTAGCCCAGCTCCAGGCTGTTGAGCTTCTCGGGCTGGAAGGCGCCCAGCGCCGCCGGATCGAAGGTGTTGTGCGCGGTGATGCCGCCGGATTTGATGCCCCGGCTCAGCGACGCGTAGATCAGCTGGCCGCGCTCCAGTTGGTACTCCAGCCCCAGCTTGCCGGAGGTGTTGCGGCTGTCCAGCGCGCTGGACAGGCCCTTCAATCCGGAGTCCGGCACATTGGTGAACACGGTGCTGAAGTCGCGCACGCTGCGGCGCTCCTTCTCGTGGCGCAGCCCGAAGACCGCCTTCAGCCCCGGCGACAGCTGATAGTCCCCCTGGCCGAACACGGCCCAGGTCTTGCCGTCCTGCGTGTAGCGGGTGCGCGTGATCAGGCCGTAGTCGCGGCGGAAGTCGGTGTGCCAGTCCTCGTCCAGCGTTTCCTTGGCGTAGTAGACGCCGGCCACCCAGTTCAGCGCGGCCGCCTTGCTGGAGGCCAGGCGCAGCTCCTGGGTGGTGATGCTGGCCTTGTCCTTCCAGTGGACGTCGGAGTGGTTGAGCGCGGTGCCGTCCCAATCCCCCAGCTCGCGGCGGTCGAACTTCTGGTGGCTGGTGATGCTGGTGAGCCGGCTGTCGCCGAGTTCCCAGTTCAGCGTCAGCGCCAGATTGGTGGCGCTGTTGTCGCGCGAGGGCTTGGCGTCGGGGCTCACGCCCACCAGCGCGGCGAAGTCGGGGGCCAGGCCCCAGCCGGTCTTGCGCCGGTCGGTGTCGGCCGGATACCCGTAGTTGGGCCGCGGCGTGAACAGGTAGAGGCCGGTGACGTCGGACTTGTCGGTGCTGTGCGACAGGCTCAGGTGGGCCTTCAGATCGCGCGTCAGGTCCAGCTCCAGCTGGCCGCGCACCGCGACGATGTTTTTGTCGCCCAGCTTCTCGCCGGTCGCGCGGTTGCTCTGCCAGGCCCCGCCCTGCTCGGTGGCCAGCGACAGGCGGCCACGCAGGCTCTCGCCCAGCGCGCCGGAAACAAAGCCCTGCGCGGACTTGGCCTGGTGGGAGCCATAGCTCAGCGAAAAGCCGGCCTCGGTGTTGCGCGTCGGCTTGCGGCTGATCAGGTTGATCGCGCCGCCGGTGGTGTTCTTGCCGTACAGCGTGCCCTGCGGCCCGCGCAGCACCTCCACCCGTTCGAGGTCAAACAGCAGGCCCTGGGTCTGCACCGGGAAGCCAAAGGCCACCTCGTCCACATAGAGGCCCACCGCCGACGCGTTGTTGCTGCCGTAGTCCTGGAAGCCGATGCCGCGGATGCGGAACT
Source organism: Pelomonas sp. CA6 (assembly GCF_022549225.1). GTDB lineage: Bacteria > Pseudomonadota > Gammaproteobacteria > Burkholderiales > Burkholderiaceae_C > Roseateles. Next base: position 90,931 of record NZ_JAKZFD010000009.1, on the reverse strand, counting down.
GCGGCTGCCCGCTGCCGAAGGCCGGCTCGATCTCCAGGCTGGGCAGCTCGTTTTGCAGCTTGTTGACGCTGCTGATGCCGCGCGCCGCCAGTTCGTCGCCCGACAGCACGCTGATCGCCACGCCCACGTCCTGCACCGATTCGACGCGGCGCTGCGCCGTCACCTCGACCCGGTCCAGCGCCGCCACGGCGGGCGGCTGAGGGGCCGGCTGCGGCGCCGTCTGGGCGCCGGCAAGACCTGACACCAACCAGGCCACACCGGCCGCCACTGCTTTCAATTCCTGCTGCACTTCGCGCATCTGCGGTCCCAATCCACGACATGTTGTTGAACGACTTGGCGCCCCTCGCGTCGCTGCGCATCGGGCGTCTGGGAAAAAGTCTAGGGCGGGGGTCGTGCGGCGCCGATTGCGAAAACCGGCTATCGGTATGCGTTGTGCAGGGCTTGACTTCGGGGGAATGAAAAAACGCCGCGCGGACCAGCAGCCCGCGCGGCGTTCTTGGCGTGGAGCAGGATCAGAGGCTCTTCAGCGCCACCACATCCTTGCCCTTGAAGGTGAACACGGTCACCGCGGAGGAGCGCAGGTCGTGCTTGGCGTCGTACGAATACTCGCCGGCGACGCCCGCGTAGCTGCCCTTGGCCACATGCTCGATGATCTTCTTCGGATCGGTCGACTGCGTGGCTTCGATCGCCGAGGCCAGCAGGTAGGCGCCGTCGTAGAAGGCCGCGGCATAGGTCAGCGGGTCGCGCTTGAACTCGGCGCGATAGCGCTCGGCGAACTTCTTGCCCTTGTCGCTGCGGTCGATGATGGAGCCGCCCTGCGTGCAGTAGACGTTCAGCTCGCCGGCGATCTGCGACAGCGTGGCCGTTTCCGACGAGCAGATGCCGTCGCCGCCCAGCAGCGGCGCGGTGATGCCCAGCGAACGCATCTGGCGCAGCATGGGGCCGGCCTGCGAGGAGTAGCCGCCGTAGAACACGGCGTCCGGCTTGGCGGCGCGCACGGCGGTCAGGATGGAGCTGAAGTCCGTGGCCTTGTCGGTCGTGAACTCCTTGGCCACGATCTTGATGCCCATGCGCTTGGCCTGGTCGCTGAACTCCTGGGCCACGCCCTGGCCGTAGGCGGTGCGGTCATCGATGACGGCCACGGTCTTGATCTTCAGGTCCTGGCCGGCGTAGGCGGCCATCTTGGCGCCCAGCTGGTTGTCGGTGGCGCCAATGCGGAACAGGTTGTTGTGGCCCTGCGTCGTGATCTTGGGATTGGACGCGACGGTGAACACCACCACGCCGCCATCGGCGAACACGCGCGACGCCGGCATGGTCACGCCGGAGTTGTACGGGCCGAGGACGAACTTCACCTTCTTGTCGACCAGGGTCTGCGCCACCTGGACGCCCTGGCGCGGATCGGCCGTGTCGTCGTTGATGTCGAGTTCGAACTGGATGGTCTTGCCGGCCACCTTCAGTCCCTTGGCGTTCAGTTCCTTGATCGCCAGTTGCACCGCGTCGCGGTTGTCCACGCCATTGCCGGCCTGCGGTCCGGTGATCGGGCTCATGAAGCCGATGCGGACGCGTTCCTGGGCCTGGCTGGCTCCGGCGGCCACCAGGGCGGCCGCCATCACCAGCAGATTCAGCGCTATTTTTTTCATGGAGAGTACTTCCTCGAGAAAAATGGACGGGTCATGAGTCAGGCCCGCTGCTTGTCCCCGCAGCGGGCTGTCGGCGCCCTGCCCGGGCTTCTTGTGGAGACCTGGGAGCAGGACGCGGCAAAACTGGCGCGCCGAACACAGTGTTGCGTCAACGCACCAGGAATCCGTTCTTCAGGGGGTCACGCGGGTCCAGGAGCCAGGTGGCGAAGCCGCAGATGTGCGCCGATCCGGAGACCTCCGGGATCACGGCGCGCAGGCCGCCCACCTCGGTTTCCTCGAGAACCCGGGCGGTGAACACCGTTCCGATGACCGATTCGTTGATCAGCATATCGCCCTTTTGCAGTTCGCCCCGCAGATAAAGCTGGGCGACCCGACCGGCGGTACCCGAGCCGGTGGGCGAGCGATCGACCTCCCGGTCCGCGAACACGCAGCAGTTCGCCTGCGTGGAATCGGGGTGGCGCGGGGCGCCGTCGATGATGGTGCCGTAGATGTGGTTGATCTCCGGAATGTCGGGGTGCACCACCGCGAAGGCCTTGTTCGCGGCCGCCTTGACCTCGGCGCCGAACTGCTTCAGCGCCTCGACCGCGGATTCGCGGATCTCCAGGCCATGCGGCCGGCCGCTGGTGTAGAAGTAGAAGGCGCCGCCATAGGCGATGTCGCCGCTGACCGGGCCGAAGGACTCGGTCTGCACGGTGACGTCGCGCCGGTAGATGAAGGACGGCACATTGACGAAGCGCACGCGGCCGGCATGGCTGCCGTCCCATTCGACGAAGGCGTCGATCCTGCCGCAGGGCGCGTCGATGCCCACGCGCGTCTCGGGCGACTGCCGCTCCACCCAGCCCAGCTCCACGGCCGCGGTCGCCAGCGCGATCACGCCATGGCCGCAGTGGTCGCTGTAGCCCTCGTTGTGCACGAAGATCACGCCGAAGTCGGCCCCGGGCGAGACCGGCGGCGTCAGGTAGCCGCCATACATGTCGGCATGGCCGCGCGGCTCGAACATCAGGGCCTGGCGGATGTCGTCGGCGTTGGCCTTCAGCCAGGCGCGCCGCTGCACGATGGTGTCGCCGGGCAGGCGCGGCAGGCCCGAGGTGACGATGCGGAAGGGTTCGCCGCCGGTGTGGACTTCGACGGTGCTGATGCTGCGGTTGATCTGCATGTTGTGGCTCGGAGGGCCTCAGGCCCGGGGGTTCAGATGGGAGAGTGCGACGCGCGCGGCGGCCAGGTCCCAGGCGGCCGTGCCCACGCTCTTGAAGACCTGCGGGCGGCGCCGGTCCGCGCCGTCGCGCAGCAGCGCGGCCAGCGAGCGCACCGTGGACCAGTCGACGCCGGCACGCATCAGGTCACCGGCTTCGTGCCGCGCGGCGGCGGGGTCGTCGGCATGCAGCTGGCTGCCTTGCAGCGTCGTCCGGCCGATCTCGGCCATCTGCGGCTTGAAAGCCCCGACGCCAATCACGACGCGGTCCCGCCGGGCCGGCTCGTCATAGACCGGCTCGGTGCTGGTGGTCAGCGTGAACACGGCCTGCACCGCGTCCGGAATCGGGCCCGCCAGCACGTCCAGCCGCTGCGGCGCGGCACCAGCGTCCTGGCAGAAGGCTTCGGCCGACGCGGCGCGGGCACCGCGCACCCAGATCCTGCAGCGGGGATACAGCGCCTGCAGCGCCTGCACATGGTGGCGGGCCTGCACGCCGGTGCCGATGAGCAGCACCTCATCGGGCGGCGCCGCCAGCAACTCGCGCATCGCCAGCATGGACACCGCCGCGGTCCTGCGTCCGGTCAGCTGCGGACCGTCCAGCAGGCACAGCGGCCGCCCCGTGTCGGCCGCGCAGACGGTCACCAGGCCATGGATGGTGGGCAGCTGGCGTTGGCGGTTGCCGGGTTGCACATTGACCAGCTTGTGCACGCCGATGTCCGCGGCGGTGGCGGGCATGCTGAGCATCACGCCGCCCTCCCCCAGCGGCACCACCAGACGATCCGGGCTCTGGATCTCGCCCGCCTCGAACTGCGCTGCCGCGAGCGCGATGGCCTGGACCAAGGACGGGTAGTCCAGCAATTCGGCGCTGCGGGGAGCGTCGCAGACCACGGGGGCGTCTTCGAGACCAGGGCGAGGATGGGCGGTGGGAGGCGTCATGGGGTAATTCGGAGCTTCCCGTTTCGAACGAGGCGGGCGTCCGCAGGAGGCTGGGGGCTCAGGACCCGGGCGCCTCACGCGGGACGCGGAGCTCGCACCGGTCCGCTCACTGGATTGGGCAATTTATAAACCAATATGGTCTCATGATGAACCACCTTGAAGGCTTCGCCTTTAGTGTTTCCACGCTTGCCCATTCACGGCTCATTGCTTCAGTTTCCCATGCTCCGCCCGCCATTTGTGCGGAGACCTCCTGCTCGCGCCCGGACCCGCCTACACTCCGTGCCCAAGACCACTTCCGGAAACTGGTCATGATGAAAGACCAGATCCCCATGAGCCCCCCTCCATTTCGTCCCAAGCAGATCTATGAGCAGGTGGCGGATCAGATCCGCGTGGCGATCCACGCTGGCACCTATGCGGCGGGAACGCGGCTGCCCTCCGAGCGCGACCTGGCGCAGCGGCTGCAGGTCAGCCGGCCGGCGGTCCGCGAGGCCATTGGCGCGCTGCAGAACGAGGGGCTGGTCGCAACCCGGCCGGGCTCGGGCACCTATGTGGCGGAGCGCCCCCCCGAAACGCCTGCGACCGACGCCGGGCCGCGCCCCGCCGATCTGAGCCCCGGCAGCACGCTGGAGGTGCGCCTGATGCTGGAGCCCGCCATCGCCCGGATGGCCGCCCGCCAGGGGCGGCGCGACGCGCTGGCGGAAAGCCTGCTGGCGCGGATGGCGGCGGTGAAAGACATCGCCGACCCCGCGCAGCAGGCCGCCTGGAGCGAATGCGACCGCCTCTTCCACCGCCAGCTGGCCGTGATGACCGGCAACGCCCTGATCGTGCGCATGGCCGACGAGGTGGCCGCCAGCATGAACGAGCCGCTGTGGCAGCGGCTCCGGGACGATGGCATCTACGACGAGCAACGCATCCAGCTCTATGTCGCCGAACACCGGCTGATCTACGAGGCCATCGTCAGCCGCGACGAGGACGCCGCGGCGTTCTACGTGCAGGGGCACCTGCAACGCGTGCGCCGCGACATCCAGACGCGGGAATAGACGCCCGCGCCGCCCCTGGGGCCGACGCGGGCGCGAGCCTCAATCCGCCATGCGCGCGCAGGCCTGCGCGCAATCGCGGCAGGCCGAGGCGCACTGCCGGCAGTGCTCGGGCGCGTGTCGGGCGCACTCGTCGGCACAGGCCTGGCAGACCTCGGCGCACACGCGGCACAAGGCGCGGTCGAACTCGCTGCCTCGAGCCATGAAGGCGGCGGTGCTCAGGCACAGGTCGGCGCAATCGCGATCCAGCCGTATGCAGGCCGCCATCTCGGCAAGCTCGGGTTCTTTCAGGCAGGCGGCGGCGCAGTGCTCGCAGGCCAGGGCGCAACGCAGGCATGCATCGATGCATGCGGAATGGTCTTCATGAGCCATGACGATCTCCTTCGGGGCGTCGCACGGGCCGACTGGGCCTGGAGCACGCCCCGCCATTGATGATCGACCGGTTCTCCGGCGGCGCCGGGCCGGTCCCTGGGAGACGGAGAAGTCGGGCCCGGATTTGGGCTTGTGCCGGGGCGGTGGCCAGTCGATGGAACGGAAGGCCGGGTCGGGGTCCGACGGCCAGGCGCGGCCCGCCACGGGCGGCCGGTACTCGGCATCCTCGGCGCACAGCCCCGTGGCGCCCCATTGGCAAAGCGCCAGATGCGACACATCCGGGCCTGGCAGGTGCTGGCCCTGCGTGCCCGCGACGAAGGGGCGTTCCGCAGGGACAGGGTCAGGGACTCGATCGCCACCCTCTGCCGAAGCCGGCGAGCGGCTGGCGTCGTACAGGATGGCGAATGCGCAATCGAGCTGGCAGGTCAGCGCGGCCACGCTCACGGGCAGCAAGCACAGCAGCGCAATGACCACCGTCAGACGGGCTCGCCAAGGCTTGCGCAGCGCCTGCATGATCGGCCGCCTGCCTCAGGCCACGCCGGTGCGCCGGAGGGCCCCAAGCCGGGCCGGCGCACCGGTCGACCCGGTAAGTTCTGACATGGGCTCCTCCCGCCGCGGGTTGTCCATCCCGGCGGAGCAAGCCACATGCCTGCGGCCTCACAGGCCCGGCCCGGTGGTCGAGGCGGGCCTGCCGAAGCGGGGCGTGAATCAGCCCACGCGCACCGGGATGAAGATGCGCTCGCGGCCGCGCTGGATCAGCAGCGCGACGGACTTCTGCGCCTCGGCGACGATGGCGCGCACCTGCTCCACCGACTCCACCGGCGTCCCATTGACCGCCAGCAGCACGTCGCCGGGGCGCACGCCCGCGCTGGCCGACGGGCCGCTGGCGTCCTCGATCAACAGGCCTTCGCGGATGCCGGATTGGCGCCGCTCCTCGGGCTGCAGCGGGCGCAGCGCCAGCCCCAGCTTGCCCTGGGCCTGGCCCGGCTGGCCGTCGTCGCCGGCCTGGGACTGCTTCTCGTTGGCGTCGCCCAGCACGGCCTGCAGGGTTTCACGCTTGCCCTTGCGCCAGACCTCCAGCGCCACCTTCTCGCCGGGCGCGGACTGGTCCACCAGGGCCGGCAGATCACCGCTGCTGACCACCGGCTGGCCCTTGAACTTCAGGATCACGTCGCCGGAGCGCAGGCCGGCCTTGGCTGCGGGGCTGCCGTCTTCCACCTGGGCCACCAGCGCGCCCTCGGGGCGCTCCAGCTTGAAGGAGTCGGCGAAGCCCTGGTTCACCTCCTGCACCAGCACGCCCAGCTTGGCATGCTGGACCTTGCCGCCGTTCTGGATCTGCGTGCGCACGCGCTGCGCCACCTCGATGGGAATGGCGAAGCTCAGCCCCTGGTAGCCGCCCGAGGCGCTGACGATCTGCGAGTTGATGCCCACCACCTCGCCGCGCGCGTTGAACAGCGGGCCGCCGGAGTTGCCGGGGTTGATCGCGACGTCGGTCTGCAGGAAGGGCACGCGCGAGTCCTCGCCGCCCAGCGAGCGGCTCTTGGCGCTGACCACGCCGGCGCTGACGCTGTTTTCGAAACCGAAGGGCGATCCGATCGCCAGCACCCATTCGCCAACGCGCAGGTTCTGCGTCGACCCCAGCTTCACGCTGGGCAGGTTCTTGCCTTCGATCTTCAGCACCGCGACGTCGGTGCGCCGGTCGGCGCCCAGCAGCTTAGCCTTGAACTCGCGCCGGTCGGTCAGCTTCACGGTGATCTCGTCCGCGCCCTGGACCACATGGGCATTGGTCAGGATCACGCCATCGTCGCTGACGATGAAGCCCGAGCCCTGGCCGCGCATGGGCGCGTCACGGCCACCGCCAGGCGGCGTCGGGACGCCGAAGCGGCGGAAGAATTCATAGAAGGGGTCGTCCGGATCGATTTGCGGCGCGCCGCGCTGGGTGCGCGCCTTGGCGGTGCCGCTGACGCTGATGTTCACCACCGCGGTCCCCTGCGTGGCCGCGATCTGCGCGAAATCGGGCACGGCCACCGGCGTGGACGGGGTCACCGGCTGGGCCTGCGCCGCCACCGGCGCGGTGGCCGAGGCCAGCGCGGCGGTCGCCGCCGTGCCACCGTCGCCCGCCGTGCGCATGGCCGCCGCGCCGCGCATCGCGGCCGCGCCGCCCGCGGCGCCGAGCACGCCGGCCGCGATCAGTGCCCACACCAGGCGCTTGGCCGGAACCATTTTTTCGACTTGTGCCATCAGTACCTCCATCAGGATGCCTACTCGATGGCGCAAGTGTGACGCGCAAGACTTAGGTGTGTCTGAAGTCGGCGCCGGGCAGGCGCAGCTCGACGCGCAGCCCGCCGAGTTGGGCGCTGTCGCCCAGCTTCAGCGAACCGCCATGGGCCTGCGCGACGCGCTGCGCGATCGCCAGCCCCAGCCCGCTGCCGCCGGCCTGCTGGGCCTGGGCCTCGGCGCGGTAGAAGCGGTCGAACACGCGCTCGCGCTCGGCCTCGGGAATCCCCGGGCCGTCGTCCTCGACCACCACCAGCGCGGCGCCGGCGTCGGCGCTCAGGCTGAGATCGACGCGGCCGCGGCCGTACTTGATCGCGTTGTCCAGCAGGTTGCGCAGCAGCATGCGCAGCGCCTGCGCGTCGCCCTGCACCTGCAGCGGATCGCAAGACCCCAGCCCCAGATCCATGCCGCGCGCATGCGCCAGCGTGCTGATCTCCACGACGGCATCGCGGCACAAGGCGTCCAGCGCCACCGCCTGCAGCGGCGCCTGGGCCTGGCTGTCCTGGCGCGCCAGCGCCAGCAGCTGCTCGATCAGATGGGTGGCGCGGTCGATGCCGGTGCCCAGGCGCTCCAGCGCCTGGCCGCGCGCGGCCTCGTCGGGCGCGCGCCTGAGCCCCTGCAGCTGCAGCTTCAGCGCGGCCAGCGGCGAACGCAGCTCGTGGGCGGCATCGGCAACGAACTGCTGCTGCGCCTCGAAGGCCTGGCGCACTCGGGCCAGCAGCGCGTTGAACTCGCGCACCAGCGGCTGCACCTCGCTGGGCAGGTCGGTATCGCTGACCGGGGACAGGTCGCGCGCGGCGCGCTGCGCCAGCTGGGCGCGCACCCGCTGCACCGGCTGCAGCGACAGGGTCACCACCCACAGCACGACCAGGGCCAGCATGGGCAACATCAGCGCGGTAGGCAGCACGGTGCGCCAGGCCAGCTGGCCGGCCATGCGCTGGCGCACCGCCAGGTCCTGCGCCACCTGCACGACCTGGAAGCGCCCCTGGATGGCCAGCACGCGATAGCGCTTGCCCTGCAGCTGCACCGTGGAGAAGCCCAGCACCGCGCGCTGCGGCAGCCAGTCCGGGCCGGCCGAGCGGTACAGCGGCGTGCCGTCCAGGCTCCAGACCTGCACGATGAGGTCGAAGTTCTGCTCGTCACCCAGCGGCAGCGCCAGGCCCGCCGACATGCCGGCACGCAGCGACAGCGCGACCTGCTGCATCTGGTAGTCGAAGATCTCGTCCGCCTCCTGCAGCGCGGTGCGATAGGCGCTGCCGCCCTGGATCAGCGCGGCCAGCCCCATCGCGGCAAGCAGGAACAGGATCAGTCGGTAGCGCAGCGAGCGCGGCAGCAGCTTCATTCCTTGGGCACGCGGTAGCCCACGCCCCGCACGTTTTGGATCAGCTCCGCGCCCAGTTTCTTGCGCAGGCCGTGGATGTAGACCTCCACCGCGTTGCTGCTGATCTCGTCCTTCCAGCCGTAGAGCTTTTCCTCCAGCTGCTGGCGCGACAGCACCGCGCCGGGGCGGGCGAGCAGCGGCTCCAGCACCGCCCATTCGCGCGAGGACAGCGAGACCGGCTGGCCGTGCAGCGTGGCCTCGCGCGTGGCCGGATTGAGGGCCACGCCGCGGTGTTCGTAAATGGGCTCGGCGCGGCCGGCGGCGCGGCGCAGCAGCGCGCGCAGGCGCGCCAGCAGCTCATCGAACTCGAAGGGCTTGAGCACATAGTCGTCGGCCCCGGCGTCCAGCCCGGCGACGCGCTGACCGACGGCGTCGCGCGCCGTGGCGATCAGCACCGGCATGGTCTGCTTGCGCGCGCGCAAGGCCTGCAGCACGCTCATGCCGTCCTTGCGCGGCAGGCCCAGGTCCAGCAAGACCAGGTCATAGGACTGGGCCTGCAGCGCGGCGTCGGCCACCTCGCCGTCACGCACCCAGTCCACCGCGTAGTCCTCGGCGCGCAACAGCTCGAGCAGCTGTTCGCCGATCATCGGGTCGTCTTCCACCAGCAGCAGTCGCATTCCGGCATTGTCGCCCGGCTTGGCCCGGCCGACCGGCGCCCCCCCTCTTTCATCCGCCGCTGGCGGCGCCCCCGAATCCCTGGCTACAATCGCCCCCCGTCAGGAGAGAGTCCCCTTACGGAGGGACCGCCGAAGGCGCAGTGGCACTGGTGATCCCTCGCTGCGAACGCTCAGGCAAAAGGACTGGCAAAACGTCCGGACATCAGAATGCCGGATGTTCCTCACTGGAGAGAGGCGGACCGGCCCCAGGCCGAGCCCGTCCACCGAAGGGGCAAACCGCGGGTGATGAGCCGGCGGCCAATCTCTCAGGTAAAGCGGACAGCGAGGGCATCACCCCACCGGGGACGCCGGACAACCGGTCGAGTCGGTGGGCTTCCAAATGCCCTCGGAGTGAGACATGTCCGCTGACCAGACCCTCAAGACCACCCCCCTGCACGCGCTGCACCTGGAGCTGGGCGCCAAGATGGTGCCTTTCGCCGGCTACGAGATGCCGGTCCAGTACCCCAGCGGCGTGATGGCCGAGCACAAGCACACGCGCGCCGCCGCGGGTCTGTTCGACGTCTCCCACATGGGCCAGGTGCGCCTGCTCGGCGCTGGCGCCGCCGCCGCGCTGGAAACCCTGGTGCCGGTGGACATCGTCGACCTGGGCGAGTTCAAGCAGCGCTACGCGCTGTTCACCAATGACCAGGGCGGCATCATGGACGACCTGATGGTCTGCCGCCGCGCCGAGGACCTGTTCGTCGTCGTCAACGCCGGCTGCAAGGACCAGGACATCGCCCATATGCAAGAGCACCTGGCCGGCCGCTGCGAGGTGCAGCCGCTGCCCGACCAGGCGCTGCTGGCGCTGCAGGGCCCGCAGGCGGCGACGGTGCTGGCACGCTTGAACCCGGGCGTCGCGCAGCTGACCTTCATGACCGGCGGCTTCTTCGAGCTGGACGGCATCCCCGTCTTCCTGACCCGCTCAGGCTACACCGGCGAGGACGGCTACGAGATCTCGGTGGCCGGCGACCGCGCGATCGAACTGGCGCGCAAGCTGCTGGCCCACGAGGAGGTCAAGCCCATCGGCCTGGGCGCGCGCGATTCGCTGCGCCTGGAGGCGGGGCTGTGCCTGTACGGCCATGACATCGACCAGGGCACGACGCCCGTCGAGGCCGCGCTGACCTGGGCCATCCAGAAGGTGCGCCGCGCCGGCGGCGCCCGCGCCGGCGGCTACCCCGGCGCCGCGATCATCGATGCCCAGCTGGCCAACGGCGTCGCGAAGAAGCGCGTGGGCCTGGTCAGCAGTGAGCGCATGCCGGTGCGCGAGGGCGCCCGATTGGTCGACGCCGACGGCAACGAGATCGGCGTGGTCACCAGCGGCACGCTGGGCCCCACGGTGGGCAAGCCGGTCGCGCTGGCCTATGTGCAGACCGCCTTCGCCGCGCAGGGCACCGAGATCTTCGCGCTGGTGCGCGACAAGCGCACCCCGATGACGGTCAGCCCCACCCCCTTCACGCCCAACCGCTACTACCGCGGCTGAGCCCACCTCTCCCCACCAGTTCAACCCCCAGCACGGAGCATTCCATGAGCATCAAGTACACGCCCGACCACGAATGGGTCCAGATCGAAGCCGACGGCGTCGTGACCGTGGGCATCACGGTCCACGCGCAGGACGCGCTGGGTGACGTGGTCTTCGTCGACCTGCCGGAAGTCGGCAAGAGCTACGCGGCCAAGGAAGTCGCCGGCGTGGTCGAGTCGGTGAAGGCCGCCGCGGACGTCTACGCGCCCGTCTCCGGCGAGATCGTCGAGGTCAACGAAGCGCTGCGCGACGACCCCTCGCTGGCCAACAGCGATCCGCTGAAGTCCGGCTGGTTCTTCAAGGTCAAGCTGTCCAACCCCGGCGAGCTGGACGGCCTGCTGGACGGCACCGCCTACGACGAGCTGGTCAAGAACAGCTGATCCCGCGCCGTCCCCGCCCGTACTGATCGCCGGGCCCTGGGTCTTCGGACCCGGGCCCGGTCCTGCATCGCCCCAGGAATGCCCGCCATGTTGATGTCCGCCCTGCCCTCCCTCGCCGAGCTCGAGAACGCCAGCGAGTTCCACGCCCGCCACATCGGCCCCGATGCCGCCGACGAAGCGCAGATGCTGTCCGCCATCGGCGCCGCGTCGCGCGCCGCGCTGATCGACGCCATCGTGCCCGCCAGCATCAAGCGGGCGCAGAAGATGGACCTGCCCGAGCCGGCCACCGAGGCGCAGGCACTGGCCGAGCTGAAGGCCATCGCGGGCAAGAACCGTCTGCTGAAGAGCTACATCGGCCAGGGCTACTACGGCACGCTGACGCCGGGCGTCATCCTGCGCAACATTCTCGAGAACCCGGCCTGGTACACCGCCTACACGCCCTACCAGGCCGAGATCTCCCAGGGCCGCATGGAAGCCCTGGTGAACTTCCAGACCATGGTGTCCGACCTCACCGGCATGGCGATCGCGAACGCCTCCATGCTGGACGAGGCCACCGCCGCCGCCGAGGCCATGACCCTGGCCGCCCGCGTGGGCAAGAGCAAGAGCCAGGTCTTCTTTGTCGCCGACGACGTGCTGCCGCAGACCCTGGAGGTGGTGCGCACGCGCGCCGAGCCGCTGGGCTTCACGGTGCAGGTGGGCGCGGCCGAGGACGCGGGCCAGAGCGAGTGCTTCGCCGCGCTGCTGCAGTACCCTGGCGTCAACGGCCGGGTGCGCGCGCTGCAGCCCATCGCCGACGCGGTGCATGCGCAGGGCGGCCTGCTGATCGTCGCCGCCGACCTGCTGGCGCTGACCCTGATCCAGGCGCCGGGCGAGCAAGGCGCCGACATCGCGGTGGGCACGACCCAGCGCTTCGGCATGCCCATGGGTGCCGGCGGCCCGCACGCCGGCTACATGGCCTGCCGCGACGAGTTCAAGCGCAACCTGCCGGGCCGACTGGTCGGCGTGTCCGTGGACGCGCACGGCAAGCCCGCCTACCGGCTGTCGCTGCAGACCCGCGAGCAGCACATCCGCCGCGAGAAGGCCACGTCCAACATCTGTACCGCGCAGGTGCTGCCGGCCGTCGTGGCCAGCATGTACGCGGTCTACCACGGCCCGCAGGGCCTGAAGCGCATCGCGCAGCGCGTCGCCGCCTACACCGCGGCGCTGGCCCAGGCGCTGAAGGGCCTGGGCTACCAGCTCGCCCATGAACAGGCCTTCGACACCCTGCACGTGCTCTCCGGCACCAAGACCGACGCGCTGCTGGCCAGCGCCGTCGCCGCCGGCATCAACCTGCGCCGCGCCGGGGCCGACTCGCTGAGCGTCTCGCTGGACGAGGCGACCACGCGCGCCGACCTGCAGGCCCTGCTGGCCGTCTTCGCCGAGGGCAAGGCCGCCGACGCCTTCGCCGGCCTCGCGCAAGGCATCGCCGCGCTGGTGCCGGCCGAGCTGCTGCGCAGCTCCGCCTACCTGACCCACCCGGTCTTCAACCGCTATCACTCCGAGACCGAGATGCTGCGCTACCTGCGCCTGCTCTCCGACAAGGACCTGGCGCTGGACCGCAGCATGATCCCGCTGGGCTCCTGCACGATGAAGCTCAACGCGACCAGCGAGATGATCCCCATCACCTGGCCCGAGTTCGCGCAGGTCCACCCCTTCGCGCCGCAGGAGCAGCAGCAGGGCTATGCGCAGCTGAACCAGCTGCTGACCGGCTGGCTGTGCCAGGCCACCGGCTATGCCGGCGTGAGCCTGCAGCCCAACGCCGGCTCGCAGGGCGAGTACGCCGGCCTGCTGGCCATCCGGGCCTGGCATGAGTCGCGCGGCGAAGGCCACCGCAAGATCTGCCTGATCCCCGAGTCCGCCCACGGCACCAACCCCGCATCGGCCCAGATGGTGGGCATGCAGGTGGTGGTGACCAAGTGCGACAAGGAAGGCAACATCGACCTCGCCGACCTGCAGGCCAAGTGCGAGCAGCATGCCGCCAACCTGGCGGCGATCATGATCACCTACCCCTCCACCTATGGCGTGTTCGACACCCACGTGAAGGAGATCTGCGCCGTGGTCAAGCGCCATGGCGGCCGGGTCTACGTGGACGGCGCCAACATGAACGCGCTGGTGGGCGTGGCCGCGCCGGGCGAGTTTGGCGGCGATGTGTCGCACCTGAACCTGCACAAGACCTTCTGCATCCCGCATGGCGGCGGCGGCCCCGGCGTCGGCCCGGTCTGCGTGGTCGAGGACCTGGTGCCCTTCCTGCCGGCGCACCGCACCGCCGGCCTGGGCACGGACGGCAAGATTGGCGCGGTCAGCGCCGCGCCGCTGGGCAATGCCGCGGTGCTGCCGATCTCGTGGATGTACATCCGCATGATGGGCGAGTCCGGCCTGAAGGCCGCGACCGAGACGGCCATCCTGTCCGCCAACTACATCGCCGCGCGTCTCTCGGGCCACTACGACATCCACTTCAGCGGCAACATCGCCGGCGTGAAGGGCGGCGGCGTGGCGCACGAGTGCATCCTGGACCTGCGCCCGCTGAAGGACAGCTGCGGCGTCAGCGCCGAGGACGTGGCCAAGCGGCTGATCGACTACGGCTTCCACGCCCCGACGCTGTCCTTCCCGGTGGCCGGCACGCTGATGGTCGAGCCGACCGAAAGCGAGTCCAAGGCCGAGCTGGACCGCTTCATCGCGGCGATGATCCAGATCCGCGAGGAGATCGCCAAGGTCGAATCCGGCGCCTGGAGCCGCGAGGACAACCCGTTGGTCAACGCGCCGCACACTGCCGAACAGCTGCTCAAGACCGAGTGGACCCATGGCTACAGCCGCGAGGACGCCGCCTACCCGGTGCCCGCGCTGCGCCATGCGAAGTACTGGTCGCCGGTCGGCCGCGTGGACAACGTCTACGGCGACCGCAACCTGGTGTGCAGTTGCCCGCCGATCTCCGACTACGCCTAAGCCCTTCTGCCTCCGGGGCCGGCCATCCCGACCCCGGAGCGCACAATGCCCCCGGTGCGCTGCGGCGATCCCGCATGCCGCGCCTTTGCCGAACTGGAGCCCCGCGATGGCCGTTTCCGTATTCGACCTGTTCAAGATCGGCATCGGGCCGTCCAGCTCGCACACCGTGGGCCCGATGCGCGCGGCGCGCCTGTTCGGGCTGCGCCTGCGCCACGAGGAGCTGCTGGAGCGCACGGTGCGCGTGGTCTGCCAGCTCTACGGTTCGCTGGGCGCCACCGGCAAGGGCCACGGCAGCGACAAGGCGGTGCTGCTGGGCCTGGCCGGGCATGAGCCGGATCTGGTCGACGTCGAACAGATCCCGGCCATCCTGGACGGCATCCGCGTGGGCAAGCGCATGCCGCTGCTGGGCGAGCGCGAGATCGCGTTCGACGAATCGCGCGACCTGGTCTTCTACCGCCGCCAGAGCCTGCCGCTGCATGCCAACGGCATGCGGCTGATCGCCTACGACGCCGACGGCAACGAGCTGCAGAACCGGGTGTACTACTCGGTCGGCGGCGGCTTCGTCGTCAGCGAGGAGGTGCTGGCCGATGGCAGCAAGCAAAAGCAGATCGCGCCGGACACCACGGTGCTGCCCTACCCCTTCAAGACCGGCGCCGAGCTGCTGGCGCTGACCGAGCAGGAGGGCTGCTCCATCGCCGAGATCATGCGCCGCAACGAGCGCCACTGGCGCAGCGACGAAGAGACGCGCGCCGGGCTGCTGAAGATCTGGCGCGTGATGCAGGACTGCGTGACGCGCGGCTGCCGCACCGAAGGCATCCTGCCCGGCGGATTCAAGGTCAAGCGCCGCGCGCCTGAGCTCTACCGCGGGCTGACCAGCAACCCCGAGGCGGCGCTGCGCGATCCGCTGCAGGTGATGGACTGGGTCAACCTCTACGCGCTGGCGGTCAACGAGGAGAACGCGGCCGGCGGTCGTGTCGTCACCGCACCGACCAATGGCGCGGCCGGCATCGTGCCCGCGGTGCTGCACTACTACAGCCGCTTCTTCCACGGCGCCACCGAGGACGGCGTGGTCGACTTCCTGCTCACCGCCGCCGCGATCGGCATCCTGTACAAGGAGAACGCCTCCATCTCCGGCGCCGAGGTGGGCTGCCAGGGCGAGGTGGGCGTGGCCTGCTCGATGGCCGCCGGTGCGCTGTGCGCCGTGATGGGCGGCACGCCGGCGCAGGCCGAGAACGCGGCCGAGATCGGCATGGAACACCACCTGGGCCTGACCTGCGACCCGGTCGGCGGCCTGGTGCAGATCCCGTGCATCGAACGCAACGCGATCGCGTCGGTGAAGGCGATCAACGCGGCGCGCATGGCGCTGCGCGGCGACGGCACGCACTTCGTCAGCCTGGACAAGGTGATCAAGACCATGCGCGAGACCGGCGCGGACATGATGACCAAATACAAGGAGACCGCGCGCGGCGGTCTGGCCGTCAACATCGTCGAGTGCTGACCCGGCCTTGACGAATGGCACGGGCGCGGCCCGGGCCATCCTTGCTACAAACGCGGCCTGTTCGGCGGCATCGGGCCGGCTGGCCTGTCGAAGGGCCGTGTCTCCGATCGTCGTCAGCCATGGGCCGCCCGTCGCGGCCCCGATCGGAGTTCCATGACTGCTGCCTCCTTTGCCCGCCATCGCTGGCTGGCGCTCTGCGTTCTGTGCCTGGGCGTGCTGATGATCGTGCTGGACACGACCATCGTGAACGTCGCCCTGCCCTCCATCCGCGCCGACCTCGGCTTCACCGAAACCTCGTTGGTCTGGGTGGTCAATGCCTACATGCTCAGCTTTGGCGGCTTCATGCTGCTGGGCGGCCGGCTGGGCGACCTCTACGGCCACCGGCGCATGTTCCTCGCCGGGCTGGCGCTGTTCACGCTCGCCTCCGCCGCCTGCGGCCTGGCGCACAGCCAGGTCATGCTGGTGGCGGCGCGCGCGGTGCAGGGGCTGGGCGGCGCGGTGGTGTCGGCGATCGCGCTATCGCTGATCATGAACCTGTTCACCGAACCGGCCGAGCGCGCCAAGGCCATGGGCGTCTATGGCTTCGTCTGCGCCGGCGGCGGCAGCATCGGCGTGCTGCTGGGTGGGGTGCTGACCAGCGCGCTGGACTGGCACTGGATCTTTCTCGTCAACCTGCCCATCGGCGTGCTGGTCTGCGCTTTGTGCCTGTGGCTGCTGCCGCCCGGACGCGGCACGGCCGCCGACGCCACCCTGGACTGGCCCGGCGCCATCGCCGTGACCGCGTCGCTGATGCTGGCCGTCTATGCCGTGGTCGGCGCCAATGAGATGGGCTGGACCTCGCCACGCACGCTCGGCCTGCTGGCCACCGCGTTCGCGCTGCTGCTGGTCTTCCTGGTCATCGAGGCCTGCGTGGCGCATCCGCTGATGCCGCTGTCGCTGTTCCGGCTGCGCTCGGTCGCCGTCACCAACCTGATGGGCGTGCTGTGGGCGGCGGCGCTGTTCGCCTGGTTCTTCATCGCGGCGCTGTACATGCAGCTGGTGCTGGGCTTCGACGCGATGCGGGTGGGCCTCGCGTTCCTGCCCGCCAATCTGATCATGGCGCTGTTCTCGCTGGGGCTGTCGGCGCGCATCGTGATGCGCTTCGGACTGCGCCGCCCGCTGTCCGTGGGCCTGCTGATCGCCGCGGCGGGTCTGCTGTGGTTCGCCCACGCCCCGGCCCAGGGCGAGATGATGCGCGACATCGTGCCCGGCATGCTGCTGCTGGGGCTGGGCGCCGGCATGGCCTTCAACCCGCTGCTGCTGGCGGCCATGAGCGAGGTCTCGCCCAGCGAATCGGGGCTCGCGTCGGGCGTGGTCAACACGGCCTTCATGATGGGCGGCTCGCTGGGCCTGGCGGTGCTGGCCAGCCTGGCGGCCTCGCGTACCTCGGATGCCATTCTGAATGGGCTGCTGCAGCCCGAGGCCTACACCGTGGGCTTCCAGCTCGCCTTCGCGGTCGGCGCGATCTTTGCCGGCGTGGCCGCGCTGATGAGCTGGCTGCTGCGCGAGCCGGCCGGCCCAGGCAGCGCGGGCGCGATGCCCGCCGCGCACTGACGCTGCGAGGGCCGCCGGTCAGCGCGGCCGTCCGGGGCGTTCCGCCAGGAAGACCTGGGCCACGTCCAGCGAGCTGCTCCGGCCCACGTGGGCCAGCTCCTGCGCGAGCCAGCGCCGCGCGGCCTGCTGCCCCAGCTCGCAGAGCTGGCGCAGCAGGCGCGGGTCGGTGTTGAGCTTGCTGGACGCATCGAAGGGCGCCAGGCCCGCCTCATCGGCGATGCGATGCAGGCGCAGATCCTTGTAGCGGCGTGGGTCCACCTGCTTGTCCTTGAGCAGCCGCTGCACGAAGGCGATCGCGCGCAGCTCGGCCACCAGGCTGGCGTTGAAGGTGATCTCGTTGAGCCGGTCGTTGATCTCGGCCATGGTGCGCGGGATGCCGTCGCGCTGGAGGGGGTTGATCTGCACGATCAGCAGGTCCTCCGGATCGGCCCCGTAGATCAGCGGCCACAGCGCCGGGTTGCCGGAGAAGCCGCCATCCCACAGCGGCTCGCCGTCGATCACCACGGTCTGGCTGGTCAGCGGCAGGCAGGCCGACGCGAGCAACGCGTCGATGCTGAGCGAGTCGCCGCTGAACACGCGTGGCTGGCCGGTGCGCACCGAGGTGGCGGTGATGAAGAGCTTGATCGGCCCGCCACGCAGTGCGGCCAGGTCCACATGCGCGTCGACGATGCGCCGCAGCGGGTCCAGGTTGAGCGGATTCAGTTCATAGGGGCTCCACTGGCTCACCCAGGCCTCCCACGCGGCGAAGCCCGGCCATTGCGCGCGGTTGTAGGCCCAGGCCGGCAGATCGCCCTTGGGCAGCATGCCCCAGCAGCCGGACACCCCGCCCACCGCGGCCCAGAACGAGGCCAGCGCGTCGCGCGCGCCCTGCGCGCCGCCGGCCGCCCAGCCACTGGCCAGCACGGCGGCGTTCATGGCGCCGGCGCTGGTGCCGGAGATCGCGTCCAGCGCCAGCCGCCCGTCCTCCAGCAGCGCATCCAGCACGCCCCAGGTGAAAGCACCGTGCGAGCCGCCGCCCTGCAGCGCCAGCGTGATCGGGCGCGCCTTGCGGGCCGCGGCCCCGGGGCCCGGGGGTGCCTGGTGGGAATCTGCCGCCATCGCCGCTCCTGCTGTCGAAAGAGCGCATTGTGACCGGCGGCCGTGCCGCGCCGCTCCGGGACAATGGCGCCCCATGACGTCCGCCCCACCGCCTTCACTGGAACCGCTGGCCGAGGCCTGGCGCCGTGGTCGACCCGACGAGATGGAGCGCCTGGCGCGCGCGCTGTTGCGCGGTCACCCGACGCTGGGCGCGGCCTGGAAGGCGCTGGGCGTGGCGCTGCTGCTGCAGGGACGGGACGCGCGCGACGCGCTCGGCCGTGCGCTGCAGCTGCTGCCCGAGGATGCCGAACTGGCGGTGCAGCTGGGCAGCGCGCTGAACCAGCGCGGCGAGCACGAGGCGGCGCAGCGCCATTTCCAGCAGGCGTTGCGGCTGGAGCCGGCGCGCGTCGATGCGCGCATCAACCTCGGGTTGGCGCTGCTGGGTCTGGGCCGGCTGCAGGAGGCCGAGGCCTGCCTGCGCGAGGCCCTGGCGCGCGCGCCGGACGCCGTGCCCGCCTGGAGCAACCTGGGCCTGTGCCTGCGCCTGCAGGGCCGGCCGGACGAGGCAATCGAAGCGCTGCAGGCGGCGCTGGCGCGCGACCCGGCGCTGCTGCCGGCACGGCGCCAGCTGGGCCTGTGCGCGCTGGACCTGAGGCGGCATGCGCTCGCCCGCGAGGCGCTCGAAGCCTGCCTCGCGCACGATCCCGAC
Source organism: Pelomonas sp. CA6 (assembly GCF_022549225.1). GTDB lineage: Bacteria > Pseudomonadota > Gammaproteobacteria > Burkholderiales > Burkholderiaceae_C > Roseateles. The sequence continues at coordinate 71,682 of NZ_JAKZFD010000009.1, read as the reverse complement.
AACCCCTGGCTGCTCAACGACCTGGGCAGCGCGCTGCAGGGGCTGGGCCGCGTCGACGAGGCCGGCGACTGTTACCAGCGTGCCCGCGCGTTGGCGCCCCGGGCGCCGCAGCCGCGCGCCAACCTCGCGCTGCTGGCGCGCGAGCGCGGCGACTGGCCCGCCGCGGACGCACTGCTGGCCGAGGCCTGCGCGCTGGCGCCGCAGGACCTGAGCCTGCTCAGCGACCGGCTCTTCGTGCGCGGCTATGCCGGGGCCGCGGCGCTGCCCGACACCTTGGCGCTGGCCCGCGAGTTCGGCGCCCGGGCGCAAGCGCGGGCGCGGCCTGGCCCGCCCGACGCGCGTCTTGACGGCGACCGGCGCCCGCTGCGCGTGGGCCTGCTGTCGCCCGATCTGCGCGAGCACCCGGTGGGCCATTTCCTTGAAAGCGTGCTGCAGGCGCTGCGCGCGTCGAGCGAGCTGGTGCTGCTGGCCTACAGCCACGCCGCGCGCGAGGACGCGCTGAGCGAACGGCTGCGCGGCTGCTGCGAGCATTGGCGCCGGGTGCGCGGCCTGGACGACGCCGCGCTGGCCGACACCATCCGGGCCGACCGGGTCGATGTGCTGATCGACCTCGCCGGCCACACCGCCGGCAACCGCCTGCCGGTGCTCGCCTGGCGGCCGGCGCCGGTGCAGCTGTGCTGGCTGGGTTGGTGCGCCAGCACCGGGATGGCCGAGGTCGACCACCTGCTGGTGGACCCCTGGATCGCGCCACCTGGCGCCGAGGCGCAGTGCGTGGAGCCGCTGTGGCGGCTGCCGGAGAGCTTTCTGTGCTTCAGCCCGCCGGCCGACGCGCCGCCGGTTGCGCCGCTGCCGGCGCTGCGCGAGGGCGTGCTGACTCTGGGCTGCTTCAACAAGAGGGCCAAGCTGGGCGACGAGCTGCTGGTGCAGTGGGCGCGCCTGCTGCGGGCGCTGCCGCACGCGCGGCTGTTGCTGAAGAACGCCCAGGTCGATGTCCCCGCCCACCGCGAAGCGCTGCGCGACCGCTGCGCCGCCGCGGGCCTGCCGATGGCGCGCGTCGTGCTCGAAGGGGCCAGCCCGCGCGCCGACTATCTGGCGCGCCATGCCGCGGTGGACATCGCGTTGGATCCCTTCCCCTACCCCGGCGGCACCACCAGCATGGAAGCCTTGTGGATGGGCGTGCCGGTGCTGACGCGCGGCGACGGCCACGGCCTGCTGTCGCGCCAGGGCCTGAGCCTGATGCGCAACGCCGGGCTGGCCGACTGGGTCGCGCGCGACGCCGACCATGCGCTGGAACTGGCCTGCGCCCATGCCGCGGATCTGCCGCGGCTGGCGGCGCTGCGCGCCGGCCTGCGCGAGCGCGTGCGCGCGTCGCCGTTGTGCGATGCGCCGCGCTTCGCCGCCCATCTGGAGGCGGCGTTGCGCGACATCTGGCAGCGGCACCGGCGCGCCGGCGTCGCCGGTTGAGGCGGCCCGCGCCCGCGTTCAGTCCGCGATGCCGGGCTGGATGCCGCCGGCCGGCAGGCTGGAACCGGCGCCCGCCTCCAGCGCCGGGGCCTCATCGGCCGCCGGCTTGCGGCGCTCGCGCACCAGGTAGGAATAGATCACCGGCACCACCAGCAGGGTCAGGATGGTGGAGGTGATCACGCCACCGATGATGGCGCGGCCCATGGGCGCCTGGATCTCGCCGCCCTCGTTCAGCGCGATGGCCATGGGCAGCATGCCGAACACCATGGCCGCGGTGGTCATGATGATGGGACGCATGCGGATCAGACCGGCCTGCAGCAGCGCGTCGGCCACCGTCGCGCCGGCCTTGCGCGCATGGTTGGCGAAGTCCACCAGCAGGATGGCGTTCTTGGTCACCAGGCCCATCAGCATCACCAGGCCGATCATCGAGAACACATTCAGCGTGGACTGCCACAGCAGCAGCGCCAGCATCACCCCGATCAGCGCCAGCGGCAGCGAGGCCATGATCGCGATGGGCTGCAGGAAGCTGCCGAACTGGCTGGCCAGCACGATGTAGATGAAGATCACCGCCAGGCCCATCGCCGACAGCAGCCCCGTGAAGGCCTCGGCCTGCTGCTTGCCCTCGCCGTCGACCATGAAGCTGATGCCGGGCGGCAGCTGGGTGTTCTTGATCAGCTTCTGCACCTCGGCGTTGACCTCGCCCGAGCTGCGCCCCTGCACGCCCGCGTAGACCGCCTCGCGGCGCTGCAGGTTCTGGCGCCGGATGACCTCGGGGTTGAACACCGGGACGATGGTCGCCACCTGGTCCAGCGCGATCGGCGAACCGTCGCGGGCGAAGGCCACCGGCAGGCGCTGCATCTGCTCCACGTTCTGGCGCTGGTCCTTGGGCAGGCGCAGCAGCACCTCGACCTGGTTGCCGTCCGGCGTGGTCCAGTAGGTCGCCACCTCGCCGTTGACATAGGCGCGCAGCGAGGACGCGATCTGCGGCGCGTTGAGGCCCAGCTCGCGCACCGCCGAGTCCTTCAGGCGCACGGCATAGGCCGGCAGGCCCGGCTTGACCGTGGTCTCGACGTCGACCGCGCCGCGGATCTTCTTGACCTTCTCGGCGAAATCCTTGGCCACCTGGGTCAGCACCTCGGGGTCGGTGCCCAGGATGGTCACCCACACCGGGCGGTTGAAGCCCAGGCTCAGCTCCACGCCGGGGATGCGCGCGAGATCGGCGCGGATGGCATCCTCGATCTGCTTCTGGCTGCGCTTGCGCTGCTTGTGGTCCACCAGCGAGATCGCCAGCGAGGCCTGGTTGCGGCCGGTGGCCATGCCCTCGCCGGTGCTGCCGACGACGGTGGACACGGTGAGGATCTCCGGATAGCCGGCCAGGATCTCCTCGACCTGGCGCACCTTGGCGTTGGAGCGCTCCAGGCTGGTGGCCACCGGCATGCGCAGGTTCAGCTGGGTGAAGCCCTGGTCGGTCTGCGGCACGAATTCGCTGCCAACCAGCGGCGCCAGCATCAACGCGGCGACGAAGCTGCCCACGCCGCCGAGCATGACCAGGCCGCGCGGCGTCAGCGTCGCCAGGCGCAGCCGGCGCGGAGCGTGGCGGTCGCGCAGGCCGTCCTGGCCGAAGGGGCGCGCATACACCGGCAGCGGCGGCACCAGCAGGCGGTAACGCCGGCCCGAGAACACCCAGCGGATCACCCGTTCATACAGCGCGTGCAGCAGATCCATGCCGCGGTCGGTGGCGCGGATCAGGTGGCCGATCACCGGCAGCTTGCGCACATAGGTGCTGGGCGGGTCGGGCCAGACGCTGGACAGCATGGGGTCCAGCGTGAAGCTCACGAACAGTGACACCAGCACCGCCACCGCCACCGTGATGCCGAAGGGATAGAAGAACTTGCCGATGATGCCGCCCATGAAGGCCACCGGCACGAACACCGCGCAGATCGCGAAGGTGGTGGCCATCACCGCCAGCCCGATCTCGTTGGTGCCGTCCTCGGCCGCCTGGTGGTGGCCCTTGCCCATCGCGACATGGCGCACGATGTTCTCGCGCACCACGATGGCATCGTCGATCAGCAGGCCGATGCACAGCGACAGCGCCATCATGGTCATGAAGTTCAGCGTGAAGCCGAAGGCATGGACCGCGATGAAGCTGGAGATCACCGCGATGGGCAGCGTGAGCCCGGTGATGATGGTCGAGCGCCAGCTGTGCAGGAACAGGAAGACGATGGCGACAGTCAGCAGCGCGCCTTCGATCAGCGTGTGGCGCAAGCCGGTCAGCGAGTTCTTCACGAAATCGCTGCTCGCGTAAATGACCTTGAGCTCCACGTCCGGCGGCAGGGTCTTGCGCAGCTCGGCCATGGCCTCCTTGACGGCGTCGCCGGTGGCGACGATGTTGGCGTCCTGCTGCTTGAAGATGTTGAAGCTGACCGCGGGCTTGCCGTTGATGCGCGCCAGGCTGTCGGCCTCGCGCTCACGCTCGGAGAGCTGGCCCAGGTCGCCCAGGGTCAGCGCCAGCTCGCCGCGGCGCGCGACCACGGTGTGGATGAATTGCTTGGGGTCCTTGACCTTGCCTTCGACGCGCAGCATCGCGTCGGCGTTGTGGTCGGACAGCAGGCCCACCGGCTGGTCGCTGTTGGCCTGGTTCAGCGCGCTGGCCACCTCGGCCGGCGTGATGTTGTAGGCGCGCAGGCGCTGCGGGTCCAGGTCGATGCGCACCTCGCGGGTGAACATGCCGCCCACGTCCACCTTGGCCACGCCCTCGACGCGCGACAGGCGCTTGACCACGGTGAGCTCGGCCATCATCGACAGCTCGCGCGCCGGACGGGTCTCGCTCATCAGCGCGGCCACCACGACCGGCTGCGCGTTGTCGGCCTGGAAGCGCGAGATCATCGGCGCCTTCACGTCCTTCGGAAACGCAGCCTGCACCAACGCGACGCGGTCGCGCAGTTCCTGCATGCCGCGGTTCATGTCGGCGTTCAGCGAGAACTCCACGCTGGCCTGCGCACGGCCCTCGAAACTGCGCGACTGGATGCGCTCGACCCCGGCGACGGTGTTCAGCGCCTCTTCCAGCGGCTTGGCGACCTCGCGCTCCACCGCCTCGGGCGACGCGCCGGGATAGCGCACGTCGATCCAGGCGCCGGGCAGGCTGATGTCGGGCATCTGCTCGACGCCCAGCTTGGAATACGAGAACAGGCCCAGCACGCACAGCGCGACCATCACCATGGTCGCGAACACCGGGTTCTGGATGGAGACGCGGGTCATCCACATGGCGTCGTCTCCTTACTGGCGCGGCACGGCCGAGGCCTGGGCCACGGCCGGCTTGGGTTGCAGGATGTTGGCCTTGTCGCCGTCGCGCAGGTTGTCGAAGCGCGAGCCCAGGACCTGGGCCTGGCCGTCCAGGCCTTGGAGGATCTCCACCCGCCCCTCGCGCGCGTCGCGCCGGCCGGTGGTCACGATGCGGCGCTGCAGCGTGCCGTTGGCGATCACCCAGACATGTTCCTGCCCCGAGGTACTGCCCAGCGCCGCCAGCGGCACGGTGAGGCGCTGCTTGTCGTCCGCCAGCTCGACGCGGGCCACCGCGTACTGGCCGGCGCGCAGCCGCTCGCCCGGGTTGTCCAGCGCCAGCGTGACGCCGATGGAGCGCGTGCCCGGCTCGGCCGCCGGCGCGATGCGCGCGATGCGGGCCGGCACGGGCTGGTCCTCGCCTTCGACCTTCAGCTGCACCTCCATGCCGGGCTGCAGCCGCCCCACCTCATGGGTGCCGACCAGGCCGGCCAGCTCCAGCCGCGACAGATCGACAATCGTCAGCACCTGCTGCTCGGCGGCCAGCTTCTCGCCCGGCACCGCGTGGCGCTTGTGCACCAGCCCGTTGATCGGCGAGGTCAGCGCCGCCTGGCGCAGCAGCACCTGGCTGGTGCCCAGTTGGGCCTGCGCCTGCAGGTACAGGCCGCGCGCCGCTTCCATGCTGGCGCGCGAGCTGTCCAGCGCGGTCGTGGCGATGAAGTTCTGCGCCGCCAGGCCCTCGTTGGCCTGGTACTGGCGCCGGGTCTGCTCGTACTGGGCGCGGGTGGCCTCGACGCTGGCATCGCGCTCGGCGACGCGGTGGCGCAGCTCCTCCAGGTCCAGCTGGCCCAGGCTCTGGCCGGCGCGCACGCGGCTGCCTTCGGCGACCGCCAGGCTCACCAGGCTGCCGGCCGCCTTGGCACGCACCACCACGGTGTTGGGCGCCACCAGCGGGCCGGAGAATTCGATCACCGCCGGCATGCGGGCTTGGGCGGGCCGGACGATCTCGCTCGCCTGGAACTCCAGCGCCGGCTTGGCCGGCTCCCCGGTCTTGCCATGGCCGGGCTGGCTGGCCGCGCCGGTCTTGTTCGTGGCGTAGACGGCCGCTGCGGCGGCCAGCACGGTCACCGCTGCCCCTGCCGCGATCCATTGCTTGCGCATGGTGTCTCCCTGACTGCTTGTTTCGTCGATGGCGCAGTTTAGGAAGCCCCCTTCAGCGAATCCCCCCTGCTGCGACGAACTGCAGATTGCGCGTCATGGTTTGCATGCGTTCACGCCGGCTTCATGAAGACGCAACCGGCGCCTGGACGCGGTCCAGCCGGGCACAGCGCCAGTGGCACAGCGCGCCCAGCAGGCCGGCGACCGCGGCAGCCCAGAAGCAGGCGGCATAGCCCGCCCGCTGGGCCAGCGCCGCACCGCCCAAGCTGCCCAGCACGCCCGACACCCCATAGCCCAGCACCGCGTACAGCGCCTGGCCGCGCGCCTGCAGCCGCCCCGGGAAGAAGCGCGCCAGCAGGCCGATGCAGGCGGTGTGCTGGGCGGCGAAGGTGATCGCATGCAGGCCCTGCAGCAGCAGCACGGCCCAGAACTGGCCGCCCAGCAGCGCGGTGCCGGCAAAGCGCAGCGAGGTCAGCAGCGCCGCGGCGATCAGCCAGCGGTGCAGATGTTCATGGCGCAGCCAGCGCCCCTGCAGCGCGAACCAGGCGATCTCCACCACCACCGACGCGGCCCACAGCCCACCCACCTGCGGCTTGCTATAGCCCAGGCTGTCCAGATAGAGGCTGAAGAAGGCGTACAGCGCCACATGGGCCAGCAGCACGAAGAACAGCGCCAGGAAGAACCAGCCCACCACCGGACGGCGCAGCGCCGGCCACAGCGGCGGCGGCGCTTCGTGGCTGACGGCCTGCGTGCGCGCCGGCCGTGGCAGCCGGGCGGCCGCCAGCACCAGCATCAGCAACGCGGCCACCATGGTGGCCGGGAAGACCGCCATCCCCATGCGCTCGAACCACCAGCCACCCACCCAGACCGTGAACAGAAAGCCGGCCGAGCCCCACAGCCGCACGCGGCCGTAGCGCCTCGGGTCGATGGCACCGCCCTGGGCCTGCAGCTCGGACGCGATGATGGCGTCGTTCAGCGGCACGAAGGCGGCGCTGAAGGCATAAAGCAGAAAGACCGCCACGCCCAGGCCCAGCACCGTGGGCGGCTGGAACAGCCCCAGCGAGGCCAGCAGGCAGGCCAGGCTGGCCGCCTGCAGCACGCGGTCGCGCCGCCCGCTGCGGTCGGCCACCATGCCCCATAGCAGCGGGGCGAAGAGACGGGTCCAGCTGATCAGCGAAACCAGCAGGCCGATCGCCACCACCGGGAGCCCCATGGACGCGTACCACAGCGGCGCATACGGGTTGAAGACGCCGATCGCGGCGAAGTAGGCGAAGGACAGGGCTGCGCTGGCGCGCAGCACGCGGCGGCTGTCGGGCATGGACGGGGCGGGGTCGACGAGCGGAAGCGGGCCGGCTCAGGGCTGGCCGGCGATGGCGCCCGGGATGGGCGGCACCGGCAGCTCGACGTCGCCGCACTGGGCGCGGTGCATCAGCACATGGTCCATCACCACCAGCGCCAGCATGGCCTCGGCGATGGGCGTGGCGCGTATGCCCACGCAGGGGTCGTGGCGGCCGAAGGTTTCCACGACGGCGGGCTCGCCGGCGCGGTTGATCGAGTCCTTGGGCAGGCGGATGGAGCTGGTGGGCTTGATCGCCAGCGCCACGCGCAAGTCCTGGCCGCTGGAGATGCCGCCGAGCACGCCGCCGGCGTTGTTGCTGCGAAAGCCCCGCGGCGTCAGGTCGTCGCCATGCTGGCTGCCGCGCTGGCGCACCGACGCGAAGCCGGCGCCGATCTCCACGCCCTTGACCGCGTTGATGCCCATCATCGCGTAGGCGATGTCGGCATCGAGCTTGTCGAAGAGCGGCTGGCCCAGCCCGGGCGGCATGCCGGTGGCTTCGACGTACAAGCGCGCGCCCACCGAGTCGCCGTCCTTGCGCAGCTGGTCCATGTAGGCCTCCAGCTGCTCGATCTGGCTCGCGTTGGCGGCGAAGAAGGGGTTGTGGGGCACATGTTCCCAGCCCTCGAAGGCCAGGTCGATCTCGCCCAGCGCCGTCATGCAGCCGCGAAAGCCAATGCCCAGGCGCTCGCCCAGCCATTTGCGCGCCACGGCGCCGGCGGCCACCATGGGCGCGGTGAGCCGCGCCGAGGAACGCCCGCCGCCGCGCGGGTCGCGCAGCCCGTACTTGCGCCAGTAGGCGTAGTCGGCGTGGCCGGGGCGGAAGGTGTCGAGGATATTGCCGTAGTCCTTGCTGCGCTGGTCCACGTTGCGGATCAGCAGGCAGATCGGCGTGCCGGTGCTGATGCCTTCGTAGACGCCGGAGAGGATCTCGACCTGGTCGGGCTCCTGGCGCTGGGTGACATGGCGCGAGGTGCCGGGGCGGCGGCGGTCCAGCTCTGGCTGGATGTCTTGCACCGACAGCGCCAATCCGGGCGGGCAGCCGTCGATCACGCAGCCGATCGCGGGGCCGTGGCTTTCGCCGAAGTTGGTGACGCGAAACAGGCTGCCGAAGGTGCTACCGGACATGGAGTGCTGCCAAAAGAAAAAGGGCCGCGGCCAGGATGGACCGGGGCCCCGATTCTAGAGGCAGCCCGGGTTGGCGACCCGGGCGGATGGCGCGTGCCGCCTTCGCGAGCGCGCGACCCTGTCGTTCACTGCGGCGAATTGCCCTCGGCCGGCCAGTCGCGGATGTAGGCCTTGAGCATGCGGTTCTCGAAGTCCTGGGTTTCCACCACGGTCTTGGCGACGTCGTAGAAGGAAATCACGCCCATCAGCGTGCGGCCGTTGAGCACCGGCATGTAGCGGGCGTGGCAGCCCAGCATCATGCGCCGCACCTCGTCCATCTCGGTTTCGGGCGTGCAGGTCATCGGATGGTCGTCCATCACGCTGCGCACCCGCGAGCTGCCCACCGAGCCGCCGTTCTTGACCACCGCGGCGATCACCTCGCGGAAGGTGAGCATGCCCACCAGATCGCCGAACTCCATGACCACCAGCGAACCGATGTCGCGTTCGGCCATGGTCTGTACGGCTTCGGCCAGGGCCTGATCGGGGGAGACGGTGTAGAGCGTGTTGCCCTTGACGCGCAGGATGTCGGAGACTTTCATGGCTGTGGCGGGATGCCGGCACTGCAATCCAAAGAGGTGCCCAACATAGCACACAATGCCGCAAAACTGACAGAGGAGACTGCATGGCTGGCCCCGCCGATCCCGGCTTTGACACCTTGGCGCTACACGCCGGCGCCGCCCCCGACCCCAGCACCGGCGCGCGCGCCGTGCCGCTGCACCTGAGCACCTCCTTCGTGTTCCAGGACAGCGAGCATGCGGCGGGGCTGTTCAACATGGAGCGCTCGGGCCACGTCTACTCGCGCCTGTCCAACCCGACGACCGCGGTGCTGGAAGAGCGCATCGCCGCGCTGGACGGCGGCGTGGGCGCCATCGCCACCGCCAGCGGCCAGGCCGCGCTGCATCTGGCGATCGCCACTCTGGCCGGCGCCGGCGCGCACATCGTCGCGTCGTCCGCGGTCTATGGCGGGACGCACAACCTGCTGCACTACACGCTGAAGCGCTTCGGCATTTCCACCAGCTTCGTGCGCCCCGGCGACCTGGACGCCTGGCGTGCCGCGATCCGTCCCGAGACCCGGCTGCTGCTGGGCGAAAGCCTGGGCAACCCCGGGCTCGATGTGCTGGACATCCCCGCCATCGCGGCGATCGCGCACGAACATCACCTGCCGCTGCTGGTCGACGCCACGTTCGCCACCCCCTATCTGCAGCAGCCGCTGCAGCTGGGCGCGGATCTGGTCTATCACTCGGCCACCAAGTTCCTCTGCGGCCATGGCACCGTGGTCGGCGGGCTGCTGGTGGACGGCGGGCGCTTCGACTGGGCGCGCGCGCATGCGGCCAGCGGGCCCGAGCGCCGCTTCGCCGAGCTGTGCGAGCCCTACGAGGGCTTCCATGGCATGGTGTTCGCCGAGGAAAGCACGGTGGCGGCCTTTTTGCTGCGCGCGCGCCGCGAAGGCCTGCGCGACTTCGGCGCCTGCATGAGCCCGCACACCGCCTGGCTGATGCTGCAGGGCATCGAGACCCTGCCGCTGCGCATGCAGCGCCATGTGGCGAACGCGCAGAAGGTGGCCGAGTTTCTCGCCACGCAGGACGCGGTGGCGCGCGTGGCCTATCCGGGCCTCGCCAGCCATCCCGACCATGCGCTGGCGCAGCGCCTGCTGCCCAAGGGCTGCGGCGCGGTGTTCAGCTTCGACCTCAAGGACGAAGGCGCGGGCGGCCGCGAACGCGGCCGCCGCCTGATCGAGTCGCTGAAGCTGTTCTCCCACCTGGCCAATGTGGGCGACGCGCGCTCGCTGGTCATCCATCCGGCCAGCACCACGCATTTCCGCATGGACGACGCGGCGCTGAAGAGCGCCGGCATCGGCCCCGGCACCATCCGCCTGTCCGTCGGGCTGGAGGACGCCGACGATCTGATCGCCGATCTGAAGACTGCGCTGAAGGTGGCCACCCCATGATGCTCGACGTCCAAGGCCGCCCGGCCTATGCCTATACCGGCGGCAAGCCCTTCTCGACCGCCCTGCCCTGCGTGGTCTTCGTGCATGGCGCCTTGCACGACCACAGCGTCTGGACGCTGCAGGCACGCTACTGGGCCCATCACGGCCATGCGGTGCTGGCGGTGGACCTGCCCGGCCATGGCCGCAGCGAAGGCGAGGCCCTGCCCGACGTCGAATCGCTGGGCGCCTGGCTGCTCGCGCTGCTGGATGCCGCCGGCGTGCAGCAGGCCGCGCTGGTCGGCCACTCGATGGGGTCGCTGATCGCGCTGGAAGCCGCGGCGCAGGCGCCTCAGCGCTGCAGCCGTCTGGTGATGGTCGGGTCGGCCTGGCCCATGAAGGTCTCTGACGCACTGCTGGCCACCGCGCGCGAGCGCCCGCTGGCGGCCATGCGCATGGTCAACGCCTTCTCGCATGCCGGCATCGCGGCCAAGCCCGGCTATCCCGGGCCAGGCGCCTGGCTGCATGGGGGCAACCTGGCGCTGATGGAACGCACCCAGGCCGGCTATGCCCAGGCGCATGCGCAGGCCAATCTGTTCGAGCACGACTTCCAGGTCTGTGATCGCTACCAGGGTGCGCCCGCGGCCTGCGAGAAGGTGCAGGCGCCCGTCCACCTGATCCTGGGCCAGCGCGACCAGATGACGCCAGCGCGTGCCGCGCAGGACCTGGCGCAGCGACTTCGCGCGCAGGTGCAACGGCTGCCGGCCGGGCATTCACTGATGACCGAGGCCCCGGAGCCGCTGTTGAATGCGATGAAAACGGCGCTGGCCTGAGTCCCGCGATGGGGCCTGGCGAGCGCCGGCCCTTGTCGAGGAGCCCAGCCCATGAGCAGCCCATCCACCCCGTCCGGCGCCGCGGCGTCCGCCGATCCGCGCACGCTGCGCAGCTTCGCCGAGTTCTACCCCTTCTACCTGGGCGAGCATCGCAACAGGACCTGCCGCCGGCTGCACTTCCTCGGGTCCACGCTGGCGCTGGCCTGCTTGTTGACCTGGGCGCTCAGCGGCGACTGGCGCTTCCTGCCGCTGGGCCTGCTGTGCGGCTATGGCTTTGCGTGGCTGGGCCACTTCGGCTTCGAGAAGAACCGCCCCGCCTCGTTCAAGCGCCCGCTGTGGAGCTTCATGGGTGACTGGGTCATGTACAAGGACATCTGGACCGGCAAGATCCCGTTCTGACCCCTCGCCCGCGTCGCCCTCCACGCGGGAGCCCCGCTTGCTCCGAACCGTTCGGGCCTCGCGCGCCAGCGCCGCGCGCGGGTCCGAGGGTTCAGCACGGCGCAGGAGGAAGTGCGATGAAGGTCAGTGAAGCAATGTCCAGGGATGTCCGGCTGGTCGCGCCGGACTGCAGCCTGCGGGACGCCGCCCGCGCAATGGCGGAAGGCGATGTCGGTGCCCTGCCCGTGGGGGCCGATGATCGGTTGGTGGGCATGATCACCGACCGCGACATCGCGGTGCGGGCGGTTGCCCAGGGCCTGGGGCCGGAAACACCCGTGCGCGATGTGATGTCCGCCGATGTCAAGTACTGCTACGAGCACGACGAGCTGGAGGACGTGGCGGAGAACATGGGCGAGATCCAGGTGCGCCGGCTCCCCGTGGTCAACCAGGACAAGCGCCTGGTCGGTATCGTGTCCACCGCCGATCTCGCCTGCAGCGTCAACCCGAGCAAAACCGGTCAGGCGGTCGCCGGCATCAGCGCCCCGGGCGGCAGCCATTGCCAGGCCACGCATTGAGCGGTGCCCCCGCTCTTCGGAAAGGCGTTTCACCCCGCCCCGACGCGATGTCGACGGCGCTGGCACCCCCTCCTGCTTCTGCGCGACGACCTGCGCGCATTGCAAATGCCGCGTGATCAGCGAGGACCAGCAGGAGGGTGGCACCCGCTCGATGGCGGCGCCCCTTGCATCCGTCATGCGCCTCCGACGCGGTGCAAGGCCCGTTCCCAGCCCGAAGCGGCCCTGCCCCGCAAGGCCTTCGCCACGCCTTGCCCTGCGTCAAACCGGGGCCGCATTTCTCCGCCAGCGCCCTGCAAGCCTAGGCAGGTGTTGCATCTGAATACAGCTTCCTAAACTGGCTGCGCCGTTCGGACACCCGTCTGCGGCCGACCCGATACCCGCGAAACAGATGCAGGAGAGCTCCGCGATGCGCGCGAACATCACGACCCATGAAATCAGCCGGACCCTGCAGACCTGTCTGGCCGGGTTGGCCGAGGGGGGCGCGGAATCCGGGCGGCTCGACGACGACACCAATCTGTTCGAGCTGGGCATCGATGCGATGAACATGCCGGAACTGGTGGCACGCATCGAGGAACGCTTCGGCCTGATGCTGACCCAGCAGGAGATGTCGGCCCAGCTCTTTGCGCGCTTCGGCCGCCTGGTGGACTTCGTGCGGCAGAAAATGGCCGACGAGTGAGGGTCTTGGCGCGGCGCCCGGCGGCATCGCCAGCGCCCCCGGGGCGCGCGGCCCAGGCGGCATGGGGTCAGTTCTTGCCTACGGCCAGCGCCCGGCCCCTCGCGCCCTGCGGCCCGACCCTGCGAAAGACCCCGGCCCGAGGTGGCCTATCTAGAGCACACACGACGCGTCCCTCGCGTGTGGACCGCGCCACGCGACGCCGCCTGGCACCATCGCTTGCCGTTTTTAATGACTGGTAACGCGGGCCGCGAACGCGCCAGGCCCTGCGGACACGGTCCCGCCCCAGTGTGGCGGCCCCTGTGCGAAAGCCCTGTGACCATTCTTGACCTTATAAGTCAAGGGGTCGGCAATTGGGATGTGCGCGTGTACGATGCAGAAACGAACAAGAGATGTTCGCATCTCAATAAACGGGGTTCGCTGTTGCGGGTAACGCCAAGGAGGCAGTCCGAAATCAGGACGGCCCGGCAGCGAAGGAATCGAGGAAGCCGTCGTGAGGGAGGTTGCGCGTGATCCTGCGTGATTTCATTGAAGAGGCCAACCGGGCTTCGACGCTGTACGCACTGCTCGAGACCTTTGAGCGCAGCGTGAGGCGACTGGAGTACGAGCGCTTTTCTTTCAGCCATCTGCGGACCTGGGACGTGCCGCCGCAAAGTCCGCCGCCGCCCACCGGCGAGATCGTGGCACTGAACTACCCGAGCCAGTGGGTCGGGCATTATCAGGAGCGCGGCTATCTGGCCGAGGACCCGGTGGTGCGCCATGCCAGGGGTGCGATCCTGCCCTATCGCTGGGACGATGTCGCGGTCCACAGCGAACGCGAGATGCTGATCCTGCAGGAAGCCGGCGACGTCGGACTCAAGCACGGGCTCAGCGTGCCCATCCACGAACCGCATGGCAAGGTCTTCCTGGTCACGCTCGCGTCGGACCGCCCCGGGCCCATCTGCATGGACACCTGCTCGCGCATCCAGGCGATGGCCGTCGTCTTCCACGCGCGCTATTCGCTGCTGGGTGGCCACGAATGGCGACCCACCCATATCACGCTGACCTCGCGCGAAGCCGAGTGCCTCACGTGGGTGGCGCGCGGCAAGTCGTCCTGGGACATCGGGCAGCTGATGGGCGTGTCCGAGCACACGGTGAACTTCCACCTGAAGAACGCGATGCGCAAGCTGGACACCGCCAGCCGCATCACGGCCGCCGTGCGCGCCGTCAGCATGGGGCTGATCTGCCCGCCCTGAGCCAGCCCCGTCGCTGAGCGCCAGGGCGCGGCGAGCGCCATCCACCCTCGTCTTGCATGGACAGGTCCTCGCGGCCCTGTCCTGCGGTCGTTGCTTGCGCGGCGCCGGAGCCGGTCGGCCAGCGGTCAATGAATCAGACTCATGGTGGCGCGCCGTTTTTTCACGGTACCGAGGCGCTCGCGCACGGCTGACGGCCAGGGGCACAGCCTCCTGCCGTGCCCTGCGTTTCTACAAGCTCCCAGCCTTGGCAGGATGGCACCCGGCGGGCGGTTTTCTAGCATGCATTGCATAAGCCAATGGGAGCCCCCTCATGATCGAAATCATCCGCCGCCTGAACCCCTCCTCGGCCAAGGCCCGTGAGCTGTTCCGCTTTCGCCATCTCGTTTTCGTCGAGCATGCCGGTTGGGAACTTCCGTGCCACGACCAGCTGGAGATGGATGAGTTTGATACCGAGCATGCGGTCCACCTGGTCCGCCGCAACGAGGCCGGCGAGGTCGTGGGACAGCTGCGCCTGCTGCCCACCACACGCCCTTACATGATCCAGCAGCTGTGGCCGGACCTGATGGGGCCGACGCCCCTGCCGCAATCGCCGCGGGTCTGGGAAGTGACCCGCCTGGGCGCCGATCCGAGGCTGGGGCTGCTGGAGCGCGGCCGCGTCGTGGCGGAGTTGGTGACCGCCTGCATCGAGTACGGCATGCAGCATGGCATCGTGGAGATGCTTGCCGTCATGGGCGAGGACCATGCGCGCAAGAGCGTGCGCGGCATGGGCTGGTCCTACGAGCGCCTGGGCCCGATGCGCACGCTGGGCACCGAGTCGGTGATGGCCGCGCGCCTGCCCTTGAACGAGCGGGAACTGGCCTCTGTGCACCGGCGCACCCGCATCCAGAACTGCCTGCGCCCGGAAGCGGTGCCGGTGATGACCCCGGCGGTCCGGGTGCCCGCGCTGAGCGTGTGAGCGCCGCGCCCTCGGCAGCGGGCACGCCGATTGCGGCATGGCGGGGATGGATGCCTCGCCGCCTTCACCGCCTGCTTCATCGACATCAGCCACCGCGAATTCCTGCGGCACATTCTTCCGTCGTCTGTGCTCGCCGGGGTCCGGCGACGCGGGCCGCGTGCTGGCCGGTCTGTGGGACATCGTCCGGGCCTGGCGCGGCCGCACCCTGCTGGCGCTCGCGCTGCTGATACTGGCCAAGGTGTCGGCCGTCGGCGTGCCGCTGCTGCTCAAGGCCATCATCGACGGCCTGACCGGCAGCCCGGCCCCCGTCCGCATCGGTGCCGCCGACCCCGCTTCGTGGCTGGGCGTGCCGGCCGCGCTGCTGCTGGCCTATGCGCTGCTGCGCTACTGCGGCACCTTGTTCACCGAGCTGCGCGACCTGGTCTTCGCCCGCGTCACCAAGCACACCGTGGCGGCATTTTCGGAACGTGCCTTCGGGCAGCTGCTGACGATGAGCGCGCGCTTCCATGCCCAGCGCAACACCGGAGCCCTGGTACGCGAGGTGGAACGCGGCACCGAGGGCGTGGGCTTTCTGCTGGGCGCCGGCGTCTTCACCGTGCTGCCCACACTGGTCGAGTTCGGCGCGGTGCTGCTGGTCATCGCCTGGGGCTACAGCCTCGGGTTCGTGGCCATCATCCTGCTGTGCCTGCTCGCCTATGCCGCCTATACCGCGGCCATGACGCGCCAGCGCGTGCAGCGCCAGCGCCTGATGAACGAGTTCGACACACGCGCCCACGGCCTGCTGGTGGACACGCTGCTGAACTACGACACCGTCAAAGCGCATGGCCGCGAACAGGCCGAGCGGCAGCGCTATGCCGGCGTGCTCTCGCAGTGGGTGGATGGCAGCGTGGACAGCCAGCGCGCGCTGTCGCGGCTGCATCTGGGCCAGGGCGGTCTGATCGCGCTGGGCGTGGCGGGCGTGATGCTGCTGGCCGGTCATGAAACCCTGGCCGGGCGCATGAGCGTGGGCGACCTGGTGCTGGTCAACGCCTACCTGATCCAGGTCTTCCTGCCGCTGAACACCCTGGGCTTCGTCTTCCGCGAGACACGCGACGCGCTGCTGAACACCGAGAGGCTGATGGACCTGCTCGCCCAGCAGGCCGAGATCCAGGACAGCCCGCATGCACAGCCGCTGCGCGACAGCCATGTGCCGATACGCTTCGAGCATGTGGACTTCGGCTACCAGCCGGAACGCCCCATCCTCAGCGACCTGAGCCTGGAGATCCCCGCCGGCCAGACCCTGGCCGTGGTTGGCAGCAGCGGCTCCGGCAAGTCCACGCTGGCCCGCCTGCTGCTGCGCCTGTACGACGTGCAGCACGGGCGCATCCTGCTGGGCGCCCAGGACCTGCGCGAAATCCAACTGGACAGCCTGCGCGAGGCCATCGGCCTGGTGCCCCAGGACCCGGTGCTGTTCAACGACAGCATCGCCTACAACATCGCCTATGGCCGCCCCGGCGCGACCCGCGCGCAGATCGTCGAGGCGGCACGCGCGGCGCAGGCCGACGAGTTCATCAGCGCGCTGCCCGAAGGCTACGACACGGTGGTCGGAGAGCGCGGCGTGCGCCTGTCCGGCGGCGAGCGGCAGCGCATCGCGATCGCCCGAGCCTTTCTGAAGAACCCGCCCATCATCGTGCTGGACGAGGCCACCTCGGCACTGGACACGCGCGCCGAACGCGCCATCCAGGGCGCGCTGGAGCACATCGCGCAGAACCGCAGCGCGCTGGTCATCGCGCACCGTCTGTCCACCATCGTGAATGCCGACGAGATCATCGTGCTGGACCGCGGCCGCATCGTCGAGCGCGGCCGCCACCAGGCGCTGCTGGAACGCCAGGGTCTCTATGCCCAGCTGTGGGAGCTGCAGCGCCAGCAGCAGCAGTACGAGCGCCTGGAGCGCCGCCTGAGCCTGCATCCGGTCAACCTCGCCGGGCTGCTGGTGCTGACCCTGGACGGCATGCGCGAGCAACTGGCGGCCCAGGACATCGCGCTCTACACCGACATCGACCTGGGCGTGGCCCACATCATGGGCGATGCGGGGCGGCTGGCTCGCGTCGTGCAGCTGCTGTGCCACCAGGCTCTGGCCAACGCGGCGCCGGGTGGGCGCATGGAGGCACGGCTGCGCCGCGAGCCCCTGGCCAGCCGGTTGTCGGTGGGTTTCCATGGCGGATTCCTGGATCCGGACGCCGCGCCGCCCGACACGCTGGAGCTGCGCGGCCTGGTGCAGGACAGCGAAGGCCGCCTGACGGTCCAGCGGGACCTGCAGACCGGCGACCAGCGCTTCCAGCTCGACCTGCCACTGCCAGCGCTGGCGCCCGCCCCGGCGCCGCTGCCCGCGGCGGCCACGGTGGCCCCCACGGCTGAGGAGCCACCCACGGCACTGCCGCCGCAGCCCCTGCTCGGGCTGCATCTGCTGTGCGTGGACGACGACGAGGACGCGCTGCAGTCGCTCGCCCTGCTGCTGCAGCAGGACGGCGCCCGCGTCCAAGGCCTGGGGTCGGGCCACGAGGCGCTGGCCTGGCTGCGCGCCGCCGCCGCCGAGGACTGGCCGGATGTGCTGGTCTGCGACATCGCGCTCGGCGACGAGGACGGCTATGCGGTGCTGCGCAGCATCCGCCAGCTGGAAGCGCAGCGCGCCGTGCCGCTGGCGCAGCGCCTGCCGGCCTTGGCCCTCACCGGCATGGCCCAGCCCGAAGACCGCCTGCGCGCGCTGCTCGCCGGCTTCCAGCTGCACCTGGCCAAGCCGGTGCCGCCGCAGGCGCTGGTGCGCGCGCTACGCCAGCTCGCCCGGCGAGGGGCGGAGCCCGGCGCCGCGCCGCCTTGACGGCCCCCCACGGACGGCTTCGGCTGGCGCGGCCAGGGTCAACGCCGGCCCCTGCAACGTCCAGCCGGACGCGCCGGCCAGGCCGCCGGCGTCCGCCATAGCGCGCGGCAGCGCCCCCGCGAGCGGGCCGCCGCGTCCGATGCCGATGCAGCGCATGCCGGCGGCCGCCAGCGCCGCCGCGTCCAGCGCATTGCGCCCATCGAACACCAGCGGCTGGCGCATGCGGTCGCGCAGCTGTTCGGCGCGCAGCGCGCGGAACTGCGGCCATTCGGTGACCAGCACCAGCGCATCCGCCTGGTCCGCGGCTTCCAGCGCGTCATTGGCGAGCTGAAAGCCCGGCGTGCCGCCCAGCAGCCGCCGGGCCGCCTCGCCGGCCTGCGGGTCATGGGCGCACACGGTGGCGCCGCGCGCGCACAAGGCCTGCACCAGCGCCACGCCCGGCGCCTCGCGCAGGTCGTCGGTATGCGGCTTGAAGGCCAGCCCCCAGACCGCGATGCGCCGGCCGCTGAGGTCTTCGCCCAGCGCGGCGCAGACGCGCTCTTCCAGCAGCCGCTTCATGCGTTCGTTGCCGGCCTCCACCGCGTCCAGCAGCGGCGTCTCCTGGCCCACCCGGGCCGCGCCGTGGCGCAGCGCGCGCAAGTCCTTGGGCAGGCAGGAGCCGCCATAGCCGCAGCCGGCGCGCAGGAACTGGGCGCCGATGCGCGCGTCGCTGCCCACGCCTTCGCGCACTTGTTCGATGTCGGCGCCCAGGCGTTCGGCGACCAGGGCCAGCTCGTTCATCAGACTCAGACGCGCCGCCAGCATCGCGTTGGCCGCGTACTTGCTCATTTCGGCGCTGCGCAGGCCCATGGCCAGGAAAGGCCTCTCGGTGCTGGTCAGCGGCGCATAGAGGCGGCGCAGCCGGTCCAGCAAGGCCGTGTCGTCGCTGCCGGCGACGACACGGTCGGGCCGCAGGAAGTCCGAGATCGCGCGGCCTTCGCGCAGGAACTCGGGATTGGACGCCACGGCCACCTCCAGCGCCGCCAAGCCGCGCTCGCGCAAGCGCCGCCGCAGACGCTCCAGCACCCGCTCGCAGGCGCCCACCGGCACCGTGCTCTTGACCACCACCTGGCGCGCGTCGCCCATGTGCCGACCGATCTCGTCGGCCACCGCGAGCACATGGCTCAGGTCCGCGGCGCCGTCTTCGTCTGGCGGGGTGCCCACGGCGATGAACAGCAGCTCGCCGTGGGCGACGGCATCGCGGGCCTGGTCGCTGAAACGCAGCCGGCCGGAGCGCATCTGTCCCTGCACCAGCTCCGGCAAGGCCGGCTCGTAGAAAGGCAGCTCGCCGTGGCGCAGCCGGCGCACGCGCTCGGCGTCGCGGTCCACGCAGACCACGCGATGGCCCATGTGGGCGAAGCAGGCCGCGGTGACCAGCCCCACATAGCCGGCGCCGAACACGCCGAGGGTGGGAAAGGAGGCGGGAGAAGCGGCGGCCATGAAGATCCTCGGTTCGATGCGATGTCCGCCGCCGGGGCAGGCGGCATGCCCGGCGCACCGCTTGCCTGCGCTGCATTCATCCCCGTGCCGCCCGCGCACGCCAACCCCGCTACCCCTCTGCACTCATGAAGTTCGCCAGCCAGGGCGGGCCCTTGCCCGTCAGCGCCGACCTGCTGCTGCTGGTCGACGTGATCAACAGCTTCCGCTTCCCCGGCGGCGAGACGCTCGCGCAGGAAGCGCTGCCGGTGGCGCGCCGCATCGCGGCGTTGAAGAAGCGCCTGCGCGCCGAGGGCGTGCCGGCCATCTATGCCAACGACAACGAAGGCCAGTGGCAGGCCGACTTCGGCGCCCTGCTGACGCGCTGCGACCGCCTGGGCGGCGCCGCCGCCGAGTTCGCGCGCCGACTGCCGCCACGGCGTGGCGATCTGCCGCTGCTCAAGCCCCGGCACTCGGCCTTTCTGGGCACGCCGCTGGACCTGATGCTCAAGCACATGCGCGTGCGGCGCATCGTGCTGGTCGGTCTGGCCACCGATCTGTGCGTGCAGTTCACCGCGATGGACGCCTATCTGCGTGGCTTCCGGCTCTGGGTGCCGGCCGACTGCACGGCCGCCCAGCAACCACGCCACAAGGCCGAGGCCCTGGCCTACATGCGCCGCGTGCTGAAGGCCGATGTGCGTCCCGCCGCGCCCTGAGCCCGCCATGGGCCGGCCCGGCGCGGGCATCCGGTTTGCCGACCCAGCCCGTCGCCGCCACGCCTGGATCGCACATGTTCACCCTGGGATTGAATGCCTGCTACCACGACCCCGCCGCCGCGCTGCTGCGCGATGGCGTGCCCATCGCCGCCGCCGAGGAGGAACGCTTCACCCGTATCAAGCACGGCAAACGCCCGCTGCCCTTCACGGCCTGGGAACTGCCCTGGCATGCGATCGACTACTGCCTGCGCGAGGCCGGCATCACGCTGGCCGAGGTCGACCATGTGGCCTACAGCTTCGACCCGCGCCTCTTCGTCGGTGACCGGCTCGGCGCGGAGCTCCGCTTCGTGCTGCCGCTGGAGCCTTCGGCCCACGACGCGGGGGACTGGGAGAACCCCTGGGACCCGCTCTTCGCTGCCTATGTGACCAACGCGCCGCGGCTGCTGGTCGACGGTGTGCCGCACCACCTGCGCCAGCGCTTCGCCGGCGTGCGCGCCACGCAGGCGCCCTATGAATGGCATTTCGTCGCCCACCATCTGTGCCACCAGGCCAGCGCCTTCCTGGCCGCGCCCTTCGCGCGCTGCGCGGTGATGACGCTGGACGGCCGTGGCGAACGCGCCAGCACCTGCTACGGTCGCTACCGCGACAGCCGCTACGAAGCGCTGGGCGAGGTGCGCGTGCCGCATTCGCTGGGCCTGCTGTACGAGCGCGTCACCGCCCACCTGGGCTTTCTGCACTCCAGCGACGAGTACAAGGTGATGGCGCTGGCCGCGCTGGGCACGCCACGCTACGCCGGGCTGCTGCGCGAGTACCTGCAGGCCGACGCCCGCGGCCAGTACCAGCTGACGCCGCTGGACATGGTCCAGGCCTTCGGCCCGGCGCGTGCGCCCGGTGCGCAGCTCGGCGAACATCAGCTGGATCTGGCGGCGTCGCTGCAGGACCTGTTGGAGGAGACCGTGCTTCAGCTGGCACGCTGGCTGCGCGAGGCCAGCGGCGAGGCGCAGCTGGCCATGGCCGGTGGCGTGGCGCTGAACTGCGTGATGAACGCCAGGCTGCGCGACAGCGGACTGTTTGACGCTGTCTGGGTTCAGCCCGCCGCGGGCGACGCGGGCACCGCGCTGGGCGCGGCGCTGTGGGTGGATGCACGCGAGCGGCGTGGGCTCGGGGGCATGGAGCCACCCGGCGCCCTTCCGCCTCCCGCAGACCCCATGGCTGCGGGGCTGATTTACACGCTGGCGCCGCGGCGCTGGCAGATGGACCATGCCTACCTCGGTCCGGCCTACGAAGACCAGGAAATCGAGGCCTTGCTGCAATGGGCCAAGCTGGACTACGAGCGGCTGGACGACGTCGCCGAACGCACGGCCGAGCTGCTCGCCGCCAACCGCGTGGTCGGCTGGTTCCAGGGCCGCATGGAGTTCGGTCCGCGCGCGCTGGGCGCGCGCTCCATCCTCGCCTCGCCGATCGACCCGGCCATGCAGGCGCGCCTCAACGAACTGAAGGACCGCGAGGACTTCCGCCCGGTGGCTCCGGCCGTGGCGGTGGAAGACTTCGCCGACTGGTTCGAGCCCGCGCAGGCCAATGGCGGCGAGTCTCCGTTCATGCTCTTCGTGCACCGCGCGAAACCGGGCCGCCATGCGCAGATTCCCGCGGCCTGCCATACCGACCACAGCGCACGCGTGCAGACCGTCAGCGGCGCCACCAACCCCATCTTCCACGACCTGCTCCAGGCCTTCGGCCGGCGCACCGGCGTGCCGGTGCTCATCAACACCTCGTTCAACGTGCGCGGCGAGCCCATGGTCTGCAGCCCCAAGGCGGCGCTGGAAGCCTTCTTCAGCACGCCGCTGGACGCGCTGGTGATCGGCAGCTTCCTGCTGCTGAAGGGCGATCAGCTGCCGACGCTGTGAACGCGCCGACCTGATCAGCGCGACGCGGCGCTGGCCCGCTCGCCATCCCTGCGCTTCTGCCAGGCGGCGAGCGCGTCCACCGCGATCGGCGGCACCGGCTGGCGGGCGAAGTAATAGGCCAGCGCGCGCTGGTCGTTCTCGGTCAGGCCGCGGGCAATCGCCGGCATCTGGCCGCTGGGATCGGTGCGGCGGCTGCCGTCGCGCCAGGCCATCAGCGCGCTCTGCAGATAGACCGGCGGCAGTCCGGCCAGCGAGGGTGCCGCCTGTTCGCCGCCCTGCCCGGCCACGCCATGGCACTGCACGCAGGCCTGCACGCGCGCGCCCTCGCTGCCGCGTTCGTCCAGCTCGCGCGCGCGCTGCAGCAGCGTCAGCTCGGCCTGCGACGCGGGCGCGGCCTCCGCGTCGGTGGCGGCCGGGCCGGACGATAGGGGCACCAGCATCGCGTAGTAGGCCGACACGGCCTGGCGCTGCGGCGGGGTCAGTTGTTGCGCCACCGGCGCCATCACCGCGTGGTGGCGACGTCCGTCGGCATAGCCGTCCAGCTGGCGCAGCAGGTAGTGCAGCGGCTGCCCCGCCAGGCGCGGCGCGCCTGCTGCGGCGGGTTGGCCCTCGCCGCGGTCGCCGTGGCAGCTCGCGCAGGCCGGCACCGCGCCGAGACCGCGCTGGGCCAGCAGCGCACCGGCCTGCGGGCTGGCGGGATCCAGCGGCGCGTCCGGCGCGGCCCCGGAGGGCCTCGTCGACGGGGCCGAGGACGCCACGGCCGCGCCATCGGCTTCTGCCGCGCGTGGCGGCAGCGGGCGGCGTTCACAGGCCGCCAGCAACAACGCGGGCGCCAGCATCAGCAGCAGACGCCACCTGTGGGACGGATAGGCAGACAAGGACGGGCCTCATGCGGAAGAAGAAGGACGGCACGGCGCGGCAAATCCAGCGCCTGCCCTCGCCCGCCGGACGTCCGCGCCAGGCCCTCTGCGCCCCGCGGCTTGCCGCAACATTTGCCCGCGCCGGTACCGACCCGCGCATGCGGCTTGCCGCTACACGCGACCGAACCCGGCACGGAGCGCCCCATGAACGCGATCGATTCCACTGTTCCGCCGTCACCGGCGGCGCGCCCCGCGGCCTCCATGGCCAAAGCCGACGAGCACCACCACGCCCCCGAGCGGGGCTGGCGACGCTGGCTGCTGGCCACCAACCACAAGGACATCGGCACGCTGTACCTGCTGTTCAGCCTGGCGATGCTGATGCTGGGCGGCCTGTTCGCGATGCTGATACGGCTGGAGCTTTTCCAGCCCGGCCTGCAGTTCTTCAACCCGCACTTCTTCAACCAGCTGACCACCATGCACGGCATCGTGATGGTGTTCGGGGCCATCATGCCGGCCTTCGTCGGCTTCGCGAACTGGATGATCCCGCTGAAGATCGGCGCCAGCGACATGGCTTTCGCGCGCCTGAACAACTTCAGCTTCTGGCTGCTGGTGCCCGCGGCGGCGCTGCTGGTGCTGGCCTTCTTCCTGCCGGGCGGCGCACCGGCCGCCGGCTGGACGCTCTACCCGCCGCTGAGCCTGCAGATGCAGGCGAGCATGGATGCCGCAATCTTCGCGCTGCACCTGATGGGCATCTCGTCCATCCTGGGCTCGATCAACATCATCGTGACCATCCTGAACATGCGCGCGCCGGGCATGTCGCTGCTGAAGATGCCGATGTTCTGCTGGTCCTGGCTGATCACCGCCTATCTGCTGATCGCGGTGATGCCGGTGCTGGCCGCCGCGATCACCATGGTGCTGACCGACCGCCACTTCGGCACGCAGTTCTTCCAGAGCGCGGGCGGCGGCGACCCGGTGCTGTTCCAGCATGTGTTCTGGTTCTTCGGCCACCCGGAGGTCTACATCATGATCCTGCCGGCCTTTGGCATCATCAGCCACGTCGTACCGGCCTTCTCGCGCAAAAGGCTGTTTGGCTACACCTCCATGGTCTACGCGCTGGCGGCGATCGCCGTGCTGTCCATGATGGTCTGGGCCCACCATATGTTCAGCACCGGCATGCCCGTGACGGGCCAGCTCTTCTTCATGTACGCCACCATGCTGGTGTCGGTGCCGACCGGCGTGAAGGTGTTCAACTGGATCGCCACCATGTGGCGCGGCTCGTTGAGCTTCGAGCCCGCCATGCTGTTCGCGCTGGGCTTCATCTTCGTGTTCTCGATCGGCGGTTTCAGCGGTCTGATCCTGGCGGTGGCACCCATCGACATACAGGTCCATGACACCTACTACGTCATCGCGCACTTCCACTATGTGCTGGTGGCGGGCTCGCTGTTCGCGCTGTTCGCGGGCTTCTATTACTGGGCGCCGAAATGGTCCGGCGTGATGGTGCCGCTACGCCGTGGCCAGATCCACTTCTGGCTGTCTCTGGCCAGCTTCAATCTGGCCTTCTTCCCCATGCACTTCCTCGGGCTGGCCGGCATGCCGCGACGCTATGCCGACTACGCGCTGCAGTTCACCGACTACAACCAGCTCGCCTCCGTGGGCGCCTGGGCCTTCGGGCTGGCCCAGCTCTACTTCGTGCTGGCGATCGTCTGGCCACAACTGCGGGGACGCGGCGAGCCCGCGCCGGCCCGCCCCTGGGAGGGGGCCACCGGGCTGGAATGGGAACTGCCGTCACCGGCGCCTTTCCATAGCTTCGCGCAGCCACCGGACCTGCGGGAGGACCGCGCGGGGGCGATCGGCTAACCCATGGCGCCGCCGCCCTGCTGGCAGCGCGAGATGCGCCGCAACTGCGCGCTGACGCCCGCCCAGTTCCATCGCGCCACCGCCGGCGCGGCGGCGCTCGCCCTCGCGGTGGGCCTGGTCATGGGGGCGCTGGGCCATGGGCCGGTGCTTGCATTCGCGCTGCTGGAGGTGGCCGGGCTGGCCGTGGCGGTGCTGCTGCATGGTTGGCATGCCAATGACCGGGAATGCCTCACCCTGCAGCCAGGCCGGTTGGAGGTGAGGCACCGGCGCGGCGGACAGGCGTGGTGCCAGAGCTTTGCAGCGGCGGGCTTGCGCATACGCCAGCGCCACGCGGAGGATTTGCTGTGGCTGAGCGATGGACGCCAGCAGGCCCGCATAGGCCGCCATCTGGCGCCGCATCGGCGCGCCGCCCTGCGCCGCGATCTGGAACAGGCGCTGCGGGCCGCCCCAGGCGCCTGGCGCCCGTCACCGCTTCCGGGCATGGCGATTGCCGCGCCGAGCGCGTCGGCGCAGGGCCCGACGCCACCATGAGGACCCGACCATGAACCAGCAGACCCGCAACCCCCAGCAAGGCAACCAGGAGCGCGGCCGCAACGAGGGCGTGCAGGCCGGCGGCGGCCAGCGCGAGCAGCAGCAGCGCGCCGGGAACCGCGGCAACGATGCGCAGCGCAATGCCCCCAACGAGCGCAATGAGCGCAACGAGCCTTCCGGACGCAACGCCCAGGAACGCGGCCAGCGCTGAGCACGGCTGACCGAGCCCCCGCTAGCCCACCCGGGTCGCCCGACCCGGGTTTTTCATGCGCGCCTGGCGCCCCCTCCGCCTGCCGTGGGCGCCGCGATTGCCACACCGGGGCAGATTCATTCCGGAGGTGACGCATGAACAGAGGTTTTGACAGCAAGGGCACAGCCCTGGTGCTGGCGGTGGCGCTGGCCGTGGCGGGCTGCGCCTCGATGGACGAGCGCGACCGGCGCACCGCAACCGGCGCCGCCGTGGGCGCGGCCGCCGGCGCGGCGATCAGCTCGGTCACCGGCGGCCGCGCCGGCACCGGGGCGTTGATCGGTGGCGCGCTGGGTGCCGTCGCGGGCAATGTGTGGTCGCGCCGCATGGAGGAAAAGCAGCGCGCGATCGAGCGCGCCAGCGCGGGCACCGGCGTCGAGGTCAGCCGCACCGAGGACAACCAGCTGCGCGTCAACGTGCCCAGCGACATTTCGTTCGATGTCGGCCGAGCCGATCTGAAGCCCGCCATGCGTCCCATGCTGGACCAGTTCGCCGCCGGCATCGGACGCGACATGACCGTGCGCATCATCGGCCACACCGACAGCAGCGGCAGCGACGCGATCAACGGCCCGCTGTCGCTGCAGCGCGCGCAGACCGTGCACGACTACCTGGCGGCGCGCGGCGTCCCGGCGGCGCAGATGAGCGTGGCCGGACGTGGCGCGCGCGAACCGCTGGCCGACAACGGCAGCGAACAGGGCCGCGCGCGCAACCGGCGCGTGGAGCTCTTCCTGAGCGACCGGGCACGGCAACCGGGATGACGCGACCTCCCTTGTCGATGAACGCGCCCGCCGCGCCGCCCGGCGAGCCCCGCGGCGTCGCGGACCCGGACATGCTGGACTCCGAACTGCCCGCCGGCCGCCGCTCGCGCGTCCTCATCGTCGGCGGCGGCGCCGGTGGCCTGGCGCTGGCGATCCGACTGGCGCGACAGTACCGCCATCGCCCGCTGTCCCCCGAACTCATTCTGGCCGACGCCACGCTGACCCATGTGTGGAAACCCACGCTGCACGAGATCGCCGCCGGCACCGCGGCGCTCGAAGGTCCCGGCACCGACTTTCTGATGCTGGCCCGGCGCCATGGCTTTGCCTTCCATCTGGGGCGGCTCGAGCGGCTGGACCGCGCGCGACGCCAGGCTTGGTTCGCGCCGCTGGAGGACGCCACCGGCGCCGAGATCGCGCCGCGCCGCACCATCGTGTACGACCTGCTGGTGCTCGCGCTGGGCAGCGTCGTCAACGACTTCGGCACCCCGGGCGTGGGGCAGCACGCGATCGCGCTGGACGGCCCCGCGGACGCGCAGCGTCTGCACCAGCGCCTGCTGGCCGAATGCGTGCGCGCCGAGGTGCAGGGCGCGGGGCCGGTCGCCATCGTCGTGATCGGCGGCGGCGCGACCGGGGTGGAATTGGCGGCGGAGCTGGACGGCGCGCTGTCCAGCGTCGCGCGCTTCGGCCGCCATCTGCGCCAGCTGGAGCGCCCGGCCCATATCACCCTGGTGGAGAGCGGGCCGCGGCTGCTGGCCGCGCTGCCCGAGGCGGTGGCCGAGCGCGCGCGGTTCGAGCTGGAGCAGCGCGGCATTGCCGTGTGCCTGCAGCGGCGCGCGGTGGAAATCGGGCCGCGCCATGTGATGCTGGACGATGGCCGCATTCTGGACAGCACGCTGACCGTCTGGGCCGCGGGCGTGCTCGGGCCGGCCCTGACGCCGGCGCTCGATGGCCTGGCGACCAACGCGGCGCGCCAGATTCTCGTCACGGCCGGGCTGCAGAGCATCAGCGATCCGCGCATCTACGCGATGGGCGACTGTGCCGCGCCCGCCGCAGCGGACAAACCCTGGCCGCCGCGCGCCCAGCTGGCCCAACAGCAGGCCACCTACCTCGCGCTGGCGCTGGACGCACGGCTGCATGGCGAAGTGATGCCCCAACCCTTCGTTTTTCGCGACCGCGGCAGCCTGGTCACGCTGGGGGGCCGCCGCGCCGTGGGTCTGCTGCTGCCGCGCCGGCCGGGTCTGGGGCTGCGCCTGCATGGCTGGTCCGCCATGCTGGCCTATGCCACGCTGCATTGGCGCCACCTGGCGGTACTGCATGGCATTCCAGCCGCGCTGGCGACGCTGCTCGGGCGCTGGCTGCTCAAGCGCAGCCAGCCCAGCGTCAAGCTGCACTGAGCGCGCCAACGCCAACGCCGCCATCACCTGACGCCGGGCTCGGCCCGGGCTCCGCCGCGCCGTGCTTCGGCACGGCATTGCGCCAGCTCCTCGCGCATCAGCGGGTCCCCCGGGTCCAGCAGCGGCAGCAGCCCGGCCAGCGGATGCAGCAGCGCCAGCGCGGCCGCGGGCGCGAGGCGGCGCGTGAGCAGCGCGCGGTCCAGCCGCACGGTCGGCGCACCCAGCATGCCTTCCACATGCAGCGGGCTGCGCAGCGTCAGCGGACTGAAGTCCTTCGGGTGGGCGCGCGCCACCAGGTCCAGGCGCTCGCTGGCCAGCGACAACGAACCGTCGATGCTCAGCGTGGAGTCGGGCGTGTCGATCAGCGCCAGTTCGGGGCGCACCTGGCCGCGCCGCAGCACCAGCCGGGCCACGGCGCAGCCCACCGGCAGGCTGCGGTCGCCGCCCAGCACCAGGCCCAGGGCTTGGACGGGGTCCAGCCCGGCCGCCTCGACGACCAGGTGCGACAGCTGCCCGCGCGTCCACAGCAGCTGCGCGCCGCCATCGGCGCCGGCGAGCAGCTCCGCGGTGGAGCGGCCCCGGCCGCGCAGCGACAGCGTCAGGTCCAGCCGGCCGCTGGCATAGGGCGGCCCCTGAGCGCGCCGAGCCAACGCGCCTATCCACTGTTCCAGCCGCACCCCGCGCAAGGCCAGCTGCGCCTGCCAGGCTGCGGGCACCTCGCGTCCATCCAGCGTCATGTCGCCGCGCAGCCGGCCCTGGGCCAGCCGGGCGTCCAGCCCGGCGATGCGCAGCACGCCCTGCGTCAGCTGCACGCGGGCGCGCAGCGGCGCGGCCGCCTGCAGACCGGCGATGCCCGATTCCAGCCGGTCCAGCGCGACCTGCACGTCCGCGTCCATGCGCTGCAGCGCCGGCAGGTCGAAGGGCCGGTCCGGCAGCACACGGCCCGGCTCGCGCCGCGGCCGGACCTCGCCGGGGCGCGCCGCGCCTATCGCCGGGCCCAGATCGGCCAGCCACAGCACCCGGCCGCGCAACTGGCCGCTGAGAACGCTGCGCGGCAGGACCTCCCCGCCGCCGCCGACCTCGGGACGGACGAAGACGAAATCACCCGCGAGCCGGCTGCGCCCGATGCGCGCCTGCGCCACCGCCACGGACCAGCGCGGCCCGTCGCGGCGCAGCTGTCCGCGCATCTCGAAGGCCGGCGTGCTGGGCAGCACCACGCCCAGCGGGCGCCCCGCGGCCGCCAGCGATTCGCCGCGCAGCCAGAACGCGCCGTCCAGCGCCTGCCGACCCAGCAGATCGTGCAGCCGCCCCTCGAAGCGCAGCCCGGCCTGCCCGGCGTCCAGCGTGATGCGCGCCGCGACCGGTGGCCCCGCGTAGCCGCGTTGCACCAGCGGCAGGGCCGAACCCTCGGTGCGCAGGTTCGCGGTGAAGGGGCTGCCGCGGTAGCGGCCCTGGGCCTCGGCCACCAGGCCCAGCGCGGGCGGCGGACCGGCCCCCGGGGGCGGCGGCAGGTCCGGCCCCTCGCGCAGCGCGAAGCGCGCCTGGGCCTGCAAGTCCAGCACGCGGTCGTCCAGCGAAACCCGGCCTTCGCGCACGCTGAGCAGGCCAAATTGGGGGCCGTCGTCCAGCACCCCCACCGCCGGTCCGGCCTGGCGCATGCCCAGCCCGGACCAGCTGCTCCCGCCGTCCTCGCGTCGGTCCAGCAACAGCGTCAGCTGCTCGGCGCGCAGCCGCTCGACGCGCAGCACGCCACCGCGCCGCCAGGCCAGCAGATCGGCATAGCCCAGACGCAGCTCCAGTCCCTGCAGCTGGACCATGGGGCCCCGTCCCGCCCAGGCTGGCGCCGCGATCTCCAGATGCTGCGCGCGCAGGCGCACGCTGCCCAGCAGGCGCAGGCGCCAGGGCCGTGCGTCCGGGCCGGGCGGAGCGCCGGACGGCGGCTCGAAACGGACCGGCCGGTCCAGCCGCTCGCTCAACCAGCGCTCCATGGGCGCGCGCAAGAAGGGCCAGCCCGCCGCTTCGCAAACCAGCAGCCCGCTCAGCAGAACGAGCAGCGGCAGCCCAAGCCACGACGCCTTACGCCAGCGGCGGCGGCGCGGCGTTGCGGGGGGCGGTTCCGGGGTGGGATGGGCGGTGTGGGGTGGAGGCATGGGCACGGGGGCAAGCCCCAAGATTCCTCGGGCCGGCCCTGGCGGCAGCAGCGACTCAGTGCCGCGAAGGCGGCTCGGGCACCTTGGCCCCGGCCTTGCGGGCCCGGGACAGGCCGATCGCGATGGCCTGCTTGGGATCGGTGAACTTCTTGCCGCTGCGCCCGCTCTTGAGCTGGCCGCGCTTTTCCTCGTGCAGGGCCTTGGCCACTTCCTGATGGGCCTTCTTTCCATACCTGGCCATCGTGGGCTCCCGGGCGCTGTCCGCTGCGCCCCGGTCTGTTGCGGGCAATCGCGGTGCCGGGGCACAGCGTTTGCCCGCCTGGCTCCACTGACCACCCATCAAGGACGCTCCATGCCCAGCCGCAAGACTCCGTCTCAACCCCCGTCTCCCGTGACCGCCGCGCCGGCCCGGGCGCGCCGCGCCGCCACCAAGCCCCCCGTGGCAGCGCCGCTGCCGCCGCAGGCGCTGGGCTCGGCCATGAGCACCTTGTCGGGCCCCTCGCAACCCGATCTGGATCCGGGGGCCGCCCAGGCGGCCCAGACCGAGGCTCAGGTTCGTCTGACGCGGCGCGCGGCCGGCGCGCAGGCCTTGGCCAAGGCCATGCCGGCCAACCCGCTGAAGGCCGCCGAGCATGGCCGCGGCCATGCCGACGAACCGCTGCCCGGGGTCCCGATCGCGGCGCCGGACGACGAGACCACGGCCAGCACGGTCAGCGAGGACCAGGCCTCGCACAAGGTCGGCGACGGCCTGCTGGAGAGCGGCTACAACGCCACCAACGAATCGCTGGACCGGGTCCGCGTCGATTCCAGCGGCCAGGCGCTGTCCACCAACCAGGGCGTGCGCATCGCCGACAACCAGAATTCGCTCAAGGCCGGGCTGCGCGGCCCCTCGCTGCTGGAGGACTTCATCCTGCGCGAGAAGATCACCCATTTCGACCATGAGCGCATCCCCGAGCGCGTGGTCCATGCCCGCGGCTCGGGGGCCCATGGCTACTTCGAGTGCTTCGACCCGCTGGCGGATCTGACCCTGGCCGCCCCCTTTGCGACCGCGGGCAAGCGCACGCCGGTCTTCGTGCGCTTCTCCACCGTGGCCGGCGAACGCGGCTCGGCCGACACCGTGCGCGACGTGCGCGGTTTCGCGGTCAAGTTCTACAGCGAGGACGGCAACTGGGACCTGGTGGGCAACAACATCCCGGTCTTCTTCATCCAGGACGCGATGAAGTTCCCCGACCTCGTGCACGCGCTCAAACCCGAGCCTCACCACGCGATGCCGCAGGCCTCCAGCGCGCACGACACCTTCTGGGACTTCGTGTCGCTGATGCCGGAGTCGACCCACATGCTGATGTGGGTGATGTCCGACCGCGCGATCCCGCGCAGCTACCGCATGATGCAGGGCTTTGGCGTGCACAGCTTCCGCCTGGTCAATGCGCAGGGTGAGTCGCGGCTGTGCAAGTTCCACTGGACGCCGGTGGCGGGCACGCATTCGCTGCTGTGGGACGAGGCGGTGAAGATCGCCGGCGCCGACCCGGACTTCCACCGCCGCGACCTCTGGGAAGCGATCGAGGCGGGACTGCATCCCGAGTGGGAGCTGGGCCTGCAGGTCTTCAGCGACAGCGAGGCCGAGCAGTTCAGCTTCGACGTGCTGGACCCGACCAAGATCGTGCCCGAGGAGCTGGTGCCGCTGCGCCCGGTGGGCCGGCTGGTGCTGACGCGCAACCCGGACAATTTCTTCGCCGAGACCGAGCAGGTCGCATTCTGTGCCGCGCACATCATCCCGGGCATCGACTTCAGCAGCGACCCGCTGCTGCAGGGCCGCATCCATTCCTATGTCGACACCCAGCTGACGCGGCTGGGCGGCCCCAACTTCCATGAAATCCCGATCAACACCCCCATCGCGCAGGTGCACAACAACCAGCGCGACGGTTTGCACCGCCAGGCCATCGCGCGCGGACGCGTCGCCTACGAGCCCAATTCGCTGGGCGGCGGCTGCCCGTTCCAGGCCGGCCGCGCCGGTTTCATCAGCTTTCCCGAACCGGTCCACGGCGAAAAGCTGCGCGCCAAGCCGGAGCGCTTTGCCGAGCATTTCGCGCAGGCCCGGCTGTTCTGGAACAGCCAGACCGCGGTCGAGCAGGCGCACATCATCGCCGCCTTCCGCTTCGAGCTGACGCGGGTGCAGGTGCCGGCCATCCGGGAACGCATGGTCTCGCTGCTGGCGAGCGTGGACCGCCAGCTGGCCGATGCCGTGGCCCAGGGCCTGGGGCTGCCGCCGCCCGCGGCGCAGCCGCCGGTGCTGCCTCAGCTGGCGCCGCCGGAACCGGAACTGCAGGCCTCGGCCGGGTTGTCGCTGATGGCCCGTCCCGGCGAGCCCAGCGTGGCCGGCCGCCGCATCGCGCTGCTGGTGCACGACGGCGTGGACAGCGCCAGCCTGCGCGCCGTCCACGCCGCCTTGCTGGCGGCCGGCGCGGTGCCGCGCTTCGTGGGCCCGCAGCTGGGCGAGGTGCAGCCGGGCGCCGGCGGCGAGGCCCTGCAGGTGGAGGTGACGATGGAGGCCGCGCCCTCCGTGCTGTGGGACGCGGTGGTGCTGCCCGACCTGCGGCCGCCGCCGGCCACCGGCGGTGGCACCGGCCTGGCCGAGCCGGCGCTGGCGCGTCTGCCGGCGGCGGTGGACTTCGTCAAGGACCAGTTCCGCCACTGCAAGCCCATGCTGCTGCTGGGCCCCTGCGTCGAACTGCTGCGCGCCGCCGGCCTGCCCGAGTCCCTGCTGGATGGCGACCCCGAGCGCGGCGTCTTCCGCTGCGAGGCCCCGATGGACCCTGCCCTGCTGACCGATGCCGACACCGTCAGCGCCTTCATCGCCGGGCTGGCGCGGCACCGCTACTTCAACCGCGAGCACTGAGCACGGGTTCAGGCCTCACCACGACCCGGCTCCGCTTCGCGGAACCGGGCCGTGGCCCGGTCAACCGAGCTCAGGCATCGCGCTGGCGTTCGGCCTCCGCCGCCTCTTCATCGCCTTCGTCGTCTTCCTGGGCCTGGCCGGTGTCCTCGCCGGCCAGCCGGTACTGCTGCAGCAGTTCCTGGCGCCGCTCGTGCATGGCCTGGACGAGTGCCGGCCAGTCCATGTCGGTGCGGCTCAGCTGCGGGAAGATCTCCTTTTCTTCCTCCTTGATGTGGTGCAGGGTGTACTCGCCCAGCACGGTGAAGCTGGCCGCGTACTTGGGGTCCTGCGGGTCGAGCTGCAGCAACTGCTCGATCAGGCTGCGCGCGCTGGCGTGTTCCACCTCGGCCTCTTCGATCAGCGACTCTTCGTCGATGCACTCGCGGGCGGCGGGGTAGAACACCTCCTCCTCCAGCGACGCATGAATCATCAGTGCCACGCAGGTGGCCCGCACCAGCGCCTGCGCCTCGTCGGGCCGGGCGTCACGGTCCATGCGTTCGAAGGCCCGGAACACCTTCTTCATGCGCTTGTGGTCTTCGATCAACAGACCCAGCACCTCCTCGCGCGCCTGTTCGCTGTCGCGGCGACTTTCGCTGCGTGAACGGCTGCTGGCGTGGTGCTGGCTGCTGCGGGCGTGGGACTGGCTTTGCGGCATATCGGTCTCCTGGATGGGGGCTAGGCCGCGCGGAATACGCGGACAGGACCTCATGACGGCAAGTGCCATGCCCTGGCGGCCGCACGCGGACCGGGTCAAGGCACCGGCGCGCCGGCG
This sequence comes from Pelomonas sp. CA6, assembly GCF_022549225.1. Taxonomy (GTDB): domain Bacteria; phylum Pseudomonadota; class Gammaproteobacteria; order Burkholderiales; family Burkholderiaceae_C; genus Roseateles. Next base: position 38,269 of record NZ_JAKZFD010000009.1, on the reverse strand, counting down.
CGCCCGGCGGCGGCCTGGGGCGGCAGCGGGCAAGGGTCGGGAAAGCACAGCACAAACGCGGCGACCTCGCCCTGGCCATCGAGCCGCGTCTCCAACCGGCCGCCCTGCAGCGCGACGAGCTCGGCGGCCATCTCCAGCCCGGCGTGGCCACGCCGGCCGGCCTCGGCGGGCCGCCGTGGCCCGCCCTCCTCCAGGCCCAACACCAATTGCTGCGGCGACGCCGTGGGGTCGGGCTGCGTCGTCATCGACAGCCACAGCTCGCCACGCGCGCGCGTCAGGCGCAGCACCAGCGCGGCGCCGCCGGCGCAGCGCTGCAGCAGATGGGTCATCAGGCGCAGCAGCACCGCGCGCAGCCGTTCCGGATCGGCCCGGATCAGGCGCAGCCCGGGGTCGCGCTGCAGCATCAGCGACACGCCGGCCGGCCGGGCCAGCGCGTCCAGGGTGGCGACCACCTCGTCCAGCAGACGCGGCAGCCGGAACAGGCGCAGCGCCGGACGCAGCCGTCCGCTCATCAGCAGCTGGCCGTCCAGCAGCTCGCCGATCAACCCGGACTGCGCCCGCACATTGCGCTCGATGGTGTCCAGGGCCTGGCGCTGCAGCGGCCTGGCGTTCAGGGTCTGCCTGAGCACCCGGCTCCACACCAGCACGGCATGCAGCAGCCCGCGCAGTTCATGCGCCAGCTGCGCATGCCAGCCCGGGTCCAGCAGCAGGCGCGCCGTGCGCCAGGCGTGCAGCTCGGAGATGTCCTCGGCCATGCCGCAACGGCGCCAGGCGCCGCTGTGCGGGTCGCGCCACAGGTAGCGACGGTCGCGAATCCAGCCCACGTGCAGGTCTGGCCCAACCATGCGGTATTCGCGCACGGCCTGCGCCGGCTGGGCCAGCGGCTCGGCGAAAAAGGGCCGCGGCAAGCGGTCGGCGTCCGAAGGCAGCACCGCATGGTTCCATTGCATGGGCTCGGCCAGCAGCACCTCGGCGCGCAGGCCCAGCAGGGTCTCGACCGATGGGCTGACGTAGAGCAGCCGCTGCCGGGTCGGGTCCGCGCACCAGAACACCTCGCGCCGGGGGCCGCCACAGGTCTGAGGGGCCGGCCCCGGCCATGCCGGGGCGTGATCCGCCGGGTGATCCGCCGGGTGGGCGGACGGGCCGGTCGCTCGGGGGGCGTTCGCGGTCTCGAGGGGGTTCACGAGGGCTTGCTGCTGACGGGGGGGTGCCGCGGTCAGGCAAGCGGGATGCCGGGCCGCCGCGGCCCGTCCCGGGCGCGCCGCTTGCCAAGCCAGGCGCATGTCGGCCGTCCCGCCCCCCGCCCACCCTTCCGGCTTGCCGCTGTCGCCCCAGTCGCCCGCCCCCGGTGGCGGGCGACAGGACCCGGCCGCGATCGCCGGCGTGAGCGCCGAGCTGCCGCCGCGGCGCATGGTGGCGGCGGTGATCCATGATGTGGCGCCGCCGACCTGGCGCGATTGTCAGCGCCTGGTCGAAGCCTTGGAGCGGCTGGGGCTGGCCCCGTTGAGCCTGCTGGCCGTGCCGCGCTACCACGGCGCCGCGCGCAGCCCAGCCTTCGAGCGCTGGCTGGTGCAGCGCGCGCAGGCCGGCGACGAGGTTCTGCTGCATGGCTATGAGCACCGCGACCCCAGTCCCTTGCGGGGGCCCTGGCAGCGCCTGCAACGGCGCATCTACACCCGAGGCGAAGGCGAGTTTGCCGCGCTCACGCGATGGGAGGCGCAGACCCGGCTGCAGGCCGGCCGGGCCTGGCTGGACGCGCTGGGCCTGCGGCCGGCCGGCTTCGTCGCGCCGGCCTGGTTGCTCAGCCGTGGCAGTTGGCAGGCGCTGGTGGACCAGCCCCTTCTGTACACCTGCACCCTGCGCCAGGTGGTGCTGCTGCCTCAGGGTCCGACGCTGCGCTGCCAGGCCCAGGTCTGGAGCACACGCAGCCGCTGGCGGCGAACCGCCTCCGCCTGGTGGAACGCGGCGCTGCTGCAGGCCCAGGCGACCCATCCACTGCTGCGGCTGGAGCTGCATCCCGGCGACGCGCGCCATGGCGGGACGCTGCAGTCCTGGCGTCGCGTCGCGGAAACCGCCCTTGCCCAGCAGCGCCAGCCCGTGGTGCTGGCCGCGGTCGCGCAGTTGCTGGCCCATTGCAGCCTCCGGCCGCTGCCGCTCGACCCCCTGCCCTGATCACGGCGCCGCCGACGCCGCACGTCGATCTCAGGCGCCCAGGCTGCGCAGCACGGCCAGCGCCGCGCCGCCGCCCAGCAGCCCCAGCAGCGCCGCCGCCAGCACATCGCTCGGAAAGTGCAGGCCCAACACCATGCGCGACAGCGCGACCGCCGCGCTGAAGGGCCACAGCAGCCAGCCCCACAACGGATCCTGTGCCGTCAGCACGGTGCTGAAGGCCACCGCATGCAGCGTGTGCCCGCTGGGAAAGCTGTGCCGGTCCAGCTGCGGTGCGCAGGCGCGCACGCCCTCGCAGCACTCGAAGGGACGCGGACGCGCGACGCGCTGCTTCAGCCAGCGCACCAGCACCACGTGCAGCACGCCCATGACCGCCATCACCGCCGCGACCCGCGAGCCCTGGGGACCGCCCAGCCAGGGCAGCGACAGGATCAGCACGCCCCACAGCAGCCCGTCGCCGGCGCGGCTGGCCAGGCACAGCGACGCGCAGATCCACGGCTGCCGGGCGCCGCGGTGCAGCGCGAGCAGGCAGGCGTGGTCGTGGTGCCGCCAGGCGGGGGGGAAGCGGACGAGGGCTTTGGGCATGTCAGTTCAGGGCATGGCGTTGGGGTTGATTGAGTTTGAGTGGGTTTGAGTGGGTTGGGTTGGGTGGATTGCTGGGGGCGCCGGGTTCCGGCCTGGCGGCCGGGTCACTTTCTTCTGGGGGCCCAGAAGAAAGTAACCAAAGAAGAGGGCCTGAAATGCGATTTGACCGAGGCCTGCGCTGGACAGCCAGTATTGGCCCGACCACCACCCGGGCGACTCCACCACTCAGGTTGTAAGTCGCTCGCCGGGTACGGCTCGACTCCACATCGGGCCTCATGCCAAGGCTCATGCAGGGCCTCGTGCAGGTCTCGTACCGAGTCTCTTGGCAATGCGGGCGGCTGGATGCCGCCCGCATTGGCGCCCCCTGGGGGGCAGCCCAGCGGACCCGCTGGGCTCGGGGGGTGTTTGGGGGCTGAGCGCTGGGCCGCCCCAAGCCGGCCCAGCTGGCGATGTGCGAGCGGGGCCAGCCCCGCCGCCTTCATCGCCGACCCCTCGGGGGGCCGCCCAGCGTACCGGCTGGGCGAGGGGCACGGTCTATGGCCGCCATCCTCGCGCGTATGCGCTGCGCTTCCAGCACCTGGGACAGCGCGGCCTCGAAGTGGCCGAGCACGGTGGGCCAGGACTGCTGTTGCGCCGCCAGGCGCGCGCGGCGGCGCAGTTCGTCCAGGGTCTGCGGCGGCGCGATGAAGCGCACCGCCTCGTCGACAAAGGCGGTCTCGTCGCCAGGAGGCGCGAGAAAGCCGTTGACGCCCGACGCGATCAGGTCGCCCGCGGCCGCGATGTCGAAGGCCAGCACGGCCAGTCCGGAGGCCATGGCCTCCAGCGTCACGTTGCCAAAGGTGTCGGACTGGCTGGGAAAGAGAAAGACGTCGGCGCTGGCATAGCAGCGCGACAGCGCCTCGCCACGCTGCACGCCCATGAAGCGCACGCCCGGGAAGCGGCGTTGCAGCGCCGCGCGCTGCGGGCCGTCGCCCACCACCACCATGCGGATGTCGGGCCGCAGATGGCGCAGCGCGGCATGGGTGCGCAAGGCCAGGCCCACGTTCTTCTCCGCAGCAAGGCGGCCGACATAGAGCAGCACCGGCGCCTCCCGGGCCTGCCATTCGCGGCGCAGTTCTTCGCTGCGCCAGCGCGGGGAGAACTGCTCCGCGTCCACGCCGCGCCCCAGTCGCTGCAGGCGCAGAAAGCCGGCCTCCGCGAGTTCGCGCTGCACCGAGCGCGTCGGCACGAAGGTGCGCTGGGTCAGGTTGTGCAGGCGCCTCAGGCCCCCCTGCAGCGCCGGCGCGAGCAGGCCCAGGCCGTAGTAGCGGCTGTATTGATGGAAGTTGGTGCGAAAGTCGGAACTGAGGCCCAGCCCCAGACGGCGCGCCGCATGCACCGCCGCCCAGGCCAGCGGCCCCGGCGTGGCGACATGGACCAGCTGGGCGCGCTGCTCGCGCAGCCGTCGCTGCAGGACCGCGCTGGTGGCCATGCCGAAACGCAGGTCGGGATAGACCGGGATCGGACAGCCCGCACTCAGCCATTGCCACGGCCCCGCCGGCCCCGTCGCCTCGTGGCGCTGGGCCGGCCGCAGCAGGTCCAGCTCATGGCCCTGCTCGCGCAGATGGGTCACGGTCCGTTCGACGCCCAGTGCGACGCCGTTGAGCTCGGGCGGATAGGTCTCGGTGACATAGGCGATGCGCACGGGCGGTTCCTCGGGGGCGATGGTGGTGTGTCCGCGCAGCAGGCAAACGGCGGACCAGCCACGGCCCTTGCGGCGCCTGCCCCGTCGGTGTCAGATCGCCCCGACGCTGCCCGTCACCGGCAGGACCACGCCGGTGATGTAGCCCGAGCACACCGGCGCGGCCAGGAAGACATAGGCCGGCGACAGCTCCTCCGGCTGGGCCGGCCGCTTCATGTCGGTGTGCTTGCCGAATTCCGCCACCTGATCGGCCGGCGCGTCGGCCGGATTCAGCGGCGTCCACACCGGCCCGGGCGCGACCGCGTTGACGCGGATGCCGCGCGGCAGCAGGTTCTGCGCCAGCGCCTTGGTGAAGGCGTGGATGGCCCCCTTGGTGGCCGAATAGTCGAGCAGCTGGGCGTTGCCCCGCAAGCCGGTGGACGAGCCGGTGTTGATGATGCAGCTGCCCTCCTTCAGATGCGGCAGCGCGGCGCGCGCCATCCGCACATAGCCGAACACATTGGTGCGGAAGCAGAGCTCCAGCCGCTCGTCGCTGATGTCGCCCAGCGTGTGGGCATGTTGCTGGAAGGCGGCGTTGTTGACCAACACATCCAGCCCTCCCAGCGTGTCAACACAGCGTTGCACCGCCTCTTCGCAGAACGAGGGTTCCTGCACATCGCCGGCGACGACCAGGCAGCGCCGGCCTTCAGCCTCCACATGCTGGCGCGTCTCTTCGGCGTCGTCGCGGCTGCTGAGGTGGACGATGCACACGTCGGCGCCTTCGCGCGCGAACAGCACCGCCACCGCGCGGCCGATGCCCGAATCGCCGCCGGTGATCAAGGCCACGCGGCCTTCCAGCTTGCCGCTGCCGCGATAGGCCTCGGCCATGAAGCGCGGCGGCAGGTCCAGCTCGGATTCGCGGCCGGATTTCTGCAGATGCTGGGCCGGCATCTGCGTGGGCTGCTCGACGGCGCCGGCCTGTACCGGCGGGTGCTCCTTGTCCGTCGCAGGGGACTGGGCATCGCGGCCGTCCTGCTCGCGCTGGATGCGGCGTTGCTGCTCGACGGTGTCATGCACCGCCGGAGCGGCCGACGGGCCGTCGTCGCGCGCGCCGGAGGCTGGGGAATCGGAATCGCTGGAAGGCATGAAGGGCTCCTGAAATGTCGGGGGGACCGGGAAGGCGCCGGGCGGCTGCCTGGCTGACCCTCGGCGCGGCAAACCGCGGACCGGGCCCGCCGATTGCAGAGGACCCGGCACCCGTCAGGAGAAGCGCATGCCCTACGCCCACATCACCCCGCCCATTCCGCCCGAGATGCCCCCCGTGCCCCCGCCGCCGCATGGCCCCCAGCGTTCGCCCGACCCCTTGCCGCCGGAGATCCAGGAGCCCGATCCGATCGAAATGCCCCCGCCGATGCGCGAACCGCCGCATATGCCGCCCCCGGTGGCTTGGTGCCGGGCCGCCGCGGGGACGCGGCGCCGGGCCGGGCCTGGTCGCTGCGGCAGGAATTACCGGTGGTGCTAGCAAACCGGGGGAACGGCATTTGCTGACACCGGGCATTGCCGTCGTCCGGACAAGGAACTCCATGCCGCTTTCGCCCTCTTCCATGCTGCGCCGCGTCGCCGTGCATGGCTTCTTTTCCAGCCTGGTATCGGGCCTGCTTCTGCTGCTGCGCGGGCGCAAGGATGTCGGCAGCGCGGCCGCGCCGGTGAACGCGGTGAGCCACTGGCTGTGGCCTCATACCGCCCTGCATGCCGATGCGCCGAGCCTGAGGCACACCTTGACCGGCGCGGTCGTGCACTATGGCGCGTCCATGTTCTGGGGCCTGTGCTACGACGCCCTGCGCCGCCGCCGGGCCCGGCCCACGACCGCCAATGCGCTGGGTGACGCCGTGGCCGTCAGCGCGGCCGCGGCCGTCGTGGATCTGGTGCTGGTGCCGCCGCGACTGCGGCCAGGCTTCGAGCGCCGGCTCAGGCCACGCAGCCTGTGCATGGTCTATGGCGGCTTTGCGCTGGGACTGGCGCTGGGCGGGTTGCTGGCACCGACGCGCCCGCGCCCGCCGGGGGCCTGGCAGCCCCGCCGCGACCCCGCCGGCACGGACGCCGGGTTGTCCAGCGATTCCCCCAACGCCGCTGAGCGCCTGGCCGCCAGCGGACGTGCCACGCTGGCACGCGCGCCGGGCGACTGGTTCGGCTCCTCGTCCCAGCACGGTGAACGCGCACGCGGCCCGGGCTGGCAGGACTTCTTCCGGGGCGCCTGAGCCCGCCCCACGGAGCGCGACCCCATGAAAACCGACAAACGCCGCGGACCGCTGCTGGCCGCCGGATTCCTGCTCGGCGCCGGCCTGGGCGGATCCGCCGACGGCATCTTCTTCCACCAGATCATGCAGACCCACCAGATGCTGTCCGGCTGGCTGCCGCCCAGCAATCTGCTGGACATCAAGGTCAACCAGTTCATCGACGGACTGTTCCACCTGTTCACCTGGACCCTGACGCTGCTGGGCGTGGCCCTGCTCTACGCCGCCGGGCGGGGGCCGCAGCGCTGGTGGTCGGGGCGCAGTCTGCTGGGCGCCGGTCTGCTGGGCTGGGGGCTGTTCAATGTGCTGGAAGGCCTGGTGAACCACCACATGCTGGGCCTGCACCATGTGATCGACCAGGCCCCGGATCCGCGCATTCCCGACGCGATCTACCTGGGCGTGGGCCTGCTGATGATGGGACTGGGTCTGCTGCTGATCCGCCGCGCCGGACGCCCATCGCCGGCGGACGCGCGGTGATGAAAAGCTTCCAACTCCAGCTGCGCTTTCTGCTGCCCCTCCTCGTCACGCTGGCCCTGGCGGCCCTGGTGGCGCTGCCGCTGATGGACCGCATGACCGAGCGCTGGTTCGCCCGGGACCTGAACAACCGCGGGCTGCTGCTCACGCGCACGCTGGCGGCCGCGCTGGACCAGTCCGACGACGCCAACCGGCTGACCCAGCTGCGCGCGCTGCTGGAGCGCGTGGTGCAGGACGAGCGCCTGGTCGCGATCGCGCTGTGCTCGCCTGATGGCGAACGCGTGCTGGCCACGCGCGGCTACCCCTCCAGCCTGGGCTGCGCACAGGCGGCGCAGCAGGCGCAGCGCAGCGCGCCGCGGCTGACGCTGGCCACCGGCGCGGTGCATGTGGGCGTCTATCCGGTCAACCCGGAGCAGCAGCCCGGCGACCGTCTGGTGCTGCTGCAGGACCTCAGCTTCACCGAAAGGCGCAGCGAGGACACGCAACGCTACCTGCTCGCCTTCATGACGCTGCTGGGGCTGGCGGTGGCCGGCATCACGATGGCGGTGGCGCAGATCAGCTGGCGGGGCTGGGTCTCCGGTATGCGCGCCATCCTGCGCGGCGAGGGCATTCTTCGCCCTCTGGTGCAGGCACCGGAGCTGCAGCCGCTGGCGCTGGAAGTGCGCGAGCGCCTGCGCGACCTGGAGGACGAGTTCTACCGCGAGCGAGGCCCGCTGACCGAATGGGACCCCGAACGCCTGCGCCAGTTGCTCAAGACCCAGCTGCGGGGCGATCAGGTGATCATCGTCTCCAACCGCGAGCCCTACATCCACCAGCACGGGCCGGACGGCATCGTCGTGCGGCGACCGGCCAGCGGCCTGGTCACCGCGGTGGAGCCGGTGATGCGGGCCTGTTCCGGTACCTGGATCGCCCATGGCAGCGGCGACGCGGACCGCGAGGTCGTGGACGCGCAGGACTGTGTGGCCGTGCCGCCGGACAGCGGCGAATACCGGCTGCGCCGCATCTGGCTCAGCGACGAGGAGGAGCAGGGCTACTACTACGGCTTTGCCAACGAAGGCCTCTGGCCGCTGTGCCACGTGGCCCATGTGCGGCCGGTCTTCCGCGAGAGCGACTGGGCCTGCTATCGCGCGGTGAACCAACGCTTTGCCGACGCGGTGGTGGCCGAGGCGCGCGGCGAAGACCCAGTGGTGATGGTGCAGGACTACCACTTCGCGCTGCTGCCCGCGATGGTGCGCCAGCGCCTGCCCAAGGCCACCATCCTCACCTTCTGGCACATCCCCTGGCCCAACCCCGAGTCCTTCGGCATCTGCCCCTGGCGGCGCGAATTGCTGCAAGGCCTGCTGGGCAGCACCATCCTGGGCTTCCACACCCGCTTCCACTGCAAGAACTTCCTGGAAACCGTGGACCGTTTCCTGGAAGCGCGCATCGAGCATGAACACTCCACCATCTCCTACCGTGGTGCGCAGACGCTGATCGAAAGCTATCCCATCTCCATCGCCTGGCCCAGCGAGGCACAGCAGGCCGCCTGGCCGCCCCCGGCCGAGGCGCGGCGCGCGGTGCTGGAGCGGCTGCAGCTGCCGCGCGACACGGTGCTGGCGGTGGGCGTGGACCGCTTCGACTACACCAAGGGCATCCTGGAGCGCCTGCATGCGGTGGAGCGTCTGCTGGAGAAGCGGCCGCAATGGCAGGGATCGTTCGTACTCGTCCAGGTGGCGGCGCCGACGCGCAGCGTGCTGGAGGAATACCGGGACTTCCAGCACCGCATCCAACGCGTGGCCGAGCGCATCAACCGTCGCTTCGGCGCCGGGCGCTACCAGCCCGTCGTGTTGCTCGCCGAGCAGCACGACAGCGTGGCGGTGAACGAGCTCTACCGCGCCGCCGACATCTGCGTGGTGACCAGCCTGCACGATGGCATGAACCTCGTTTGCAAGGAATTCATCGCGGCCCGCGACGACGAGCGCGGTGTGCTGATCCTGAGCCGCTTTGCCGGCGCCGCGCGCGAGCTGACCGAGGCGCTGATCGTCAACCCCTACCACGTCGAGGAGACCGCCGACGCGCTGCACCGCGCCGCGTTGATGCCCGAGGCCGAGCAGCGCGAGCGCATGGCCAGCCTGCGCATGACCGTGCGCGAATTCAACGTCTACCGCTGGGCCGGCCGCATGCTCGCCGACGCCGGCCGCTGGCGCCTGCGCCAGCGCATCGTGGCGCGGGTGCAGCGGCAGCGCGAGGCGCCCGAGACCGTAGCGTGAGTGGCCTGGGCCCCTCGCCCAGCGGGTACGCTGGGCGGTCCCCCGAGGGGACGGCGATGCTCGCGGGGCTGGCCCCGCTCGCACATCGCCATCTGGGCCGGCTTGGGGCGGCCCGGCGCTCGGCCCCCAAACACCCCCCAAGCCCAGCGGGTCCGCTGGGCTGCCCCCCAGGGGGCGCCAATGCAGGCGGCATCCAGCCGCCCGCATCGGCAGGAGACCCAGCAGGAGACCTGGCACGAGGCCCGTCATGAGGCCCTGCATGAGCCTTGGCATGAGGCCCGATGTGGAGTCGAGCCGTACCCGGCGAGCGACTCAAGGCCTGAGCGGTGGAGTCGTCCGGGTGGTGGTCGGGCCCGTACTTTCTGCCCAGCGCAGGCCTCGGTCAAATCGCATTTCAGGCCCTCTTCTTTGGTTACTTTCTTCTGGGCCCCCAGAAGAAAGTGACCCGGCCGGCCAGGCCGGAACCGGCCCTCCAGACAACAAACCCAACCAACGCCAAACCAAAACCTAAACCACAAAGCCCAAAGCCCCCCTCCCCATGCCCCCCCTCCCTCTCTTCACCCCCGCCGGCCACGCCGCCCTCCAAGCCACCCTCCTCGCCCGTCCGGTGCTCGGCCTGGACTTCGACGGCACCTTGGCACCCATCGTCGCCGACCCGGCGCAGGCGCAGATCTCGGCGGACCTGGGCGCGTTGCTGCGCACGCTGGCCGACCGCCTGCCCATCGCGGTGATCAGCGGGCGCAGCGTCGCCGATCTGCGAGGTCGGCTGCCGTTCACGCCGGCACACCTGATCGGCAACCACGGCGCGGAGGACGCGCAGCAAGGCCTGCCCGCCGGCATCGTCCGCACGCTGGACGCGCTGCGCCCGTTGCTGCGGGAGGAGGCCCAGGCCTGGGCCCGGCTCGGCGTGCAGCTGGAGGACAAGGGCGCCTCCATCGCGCTGCACTACCGCCGCAGCCACGATCCGGACGCCGCGCGCGACGCGCTGCTGCGGCGCCTGTCCGGCGCGGCACGGCGCGAAGACATCCTCGTCCAGCAGGGCAAGAAGGTGATCAACCTGCTGCCGGCGCGCGCGCCGGACAAGGCCCAGGCATTGCGCCGCGTCGTCGCGCTGCATGACAGCGACGCCGCCATCTATGTCGGCGATGACCTCAACGACGAACCGGTGTTCGAGCAAGCCGACCCGCAGTGGCTCACGGTCTGCGTCGCGCCGGGCGAACGCGCCACCGCCGCGCGCTTCTTCGTGGCCACGCAGCCGGACGTGCGCGTGTTGCTGGAGCGCATGCTCGTGGCGCTAGGTTGAGGGCGGCTCGGCCGACACGGCCGCTTCCTCCACCAGGCGCAGCCGCGGCAGCGCCTGCGGATATGCCGTGCGGATGTGCGCGATCAGCGCCTCGCGCAGCTCACAGCGCAGGTCGAAGTTGCGGCCGGAATCGCGCGAGCTGACCAGCACGCGCAGTTGCATGGCCTGCTGCGTGCTGTCGGTGACCTGGACCGAGCAGACGCGCCCGTCCCAGTGCGGCGACGCCTCGCACAGCTCGCGCACGCGCTGACGCAGGGGCGCGACCGGCAACAGGTAGTCCACCCACAGCATCACGGTGCCGAGGATGGAGGAACTGGTGCGCGTCCAGTTCTCGAACGGGTTCTCGATGAACCACTGCAGCGGGATGATCAGCCGCCGCTCGTCCCAGAGCTTCAGCACCACATAGGTGGACGTGATCTCCTCCACCCGCCCCCACTCGCCCTTCACGATCAGCACGTCGTCCAGCCGCAGCGGCTGGGCCAGCGCGAGCTGCAGCCCGGCGATCAGATTGCCGAACACCGGCCGCGCCGCGACGCCCACCACCAGCCCGACCAGGCCGGCGGAGGCCAGCAGGCTGGCGCCCAGCTGGCGCGCACGCGGAAACGTCATCAGGATGAAGGCCAGCCCGGTCAGCAGCACCGCGCTGCTGGCGATACGCGCCAGCACGCGCGCCTGGGTCTGGATGCGGCGCGCATTGAGGTTGTCGGCCACGTCGGCCGGATGCAGCAGCGTCATGCCTAGCACCACGCCCCGCACCGCGGCCAGGGCCACCGCGGTCAGCGCCGCGATCGACAGAACGCCCAGCAGGTGCTGCACCGACGCGATGCCCATCACCGTATCGGGCACGCCCTGAGACAACAGGGTCAGCGCCAGCAAGGGCATGGCCACGCGCAGCGGCCGGTCCATCTGCTCCAGCATCGCGGTGGCCAGGCGCGAGAAGCGCACCACGCGCAGCACCACCGGCCGCAGCAGGCGATGGACGAGCAACTCCGCCGACACGACCACCGCAGCGCCCAGCAGCAGCTGGGCCCAGACCACCAAATCCACGCCCAGTGCCAAGCCCCACTCCCGGATCGTCTGCCAGAGCATGAGGCGCACCAGGGCAATCCGGGCTCCCACCGATCCGCCGCGGGACGCACGCACACCGTTTGCCGGATGGACTTGTCTGTCCACTTTGATCAAGGAGTTTCACCATGAAGCTATCCACCCCCGCCCGCTGTTTCCACGTGCTGTCGCCGCTGGTCGCGGCGCTGATGGCCGTCGCCGGCAGCTCGGCCTGGGCGCAGGCCCAGGATCAGGCCTCCCCGGCCTCTGCGGCGCAGCGCGGTGCCACGCCGGCCTCCACGGCCACCGGGGCCAGCAGCCTGTCGCGCGCCGATCACGACTTCGTGCTCAAGGCTTCGATGGGCGGGCAGATGGAGGTCGAGCTGGGTCGTCTGGCCCAGGACCGGGCGCAGAACGACGAGGTGAAGCGCTTCGCGGCACGCATGGTGACCGACCACGGCCGCGTCAACGACGAACTGCGGACGCTGGCCGCGACCAAGGGGCTGGCCCTGCCCGCCTCGGGGGACGGGGACGCCGCGCCGGGCACCGGCAAGCGTGACGCCGCAGCGCGCAACGACGCGGGTTCTCCGCAGCGCGAGCTGCAGCGGCTGCAAGCGGTGAGCAGCGCCAACTTCGACCGCGAATACATGAAGGCCATGGTCAGCCAACACAAGACCGATGTCGCGCTGTTCCAGAAGGCCGGGGCCTCGGCGCAGGACGCCGAACTGAAGGCTTTCGCGCAGCGCACCTTGCCGGCGCTGCAGGAGCACCTGCAGATGGCACGCAGCCTCAACGACCGGATCGCCACCAACCCGCGTTCAGGCAGCGGCCACGGTGGCGCAAGCGCGGCCAGCCAGCCCTCCCGATGAGCCGGCCCTCACGGGCCTCACCCTGAGCCAGAAAGGCGAAGAATCATGGACAAGGTTTCCGATCTGATGACGCGCGGCGTGCGCACGCTGACCCCCGAGGACACCATGCTGCAGGCCGCGCAAGCCATGGAGGCGCTGGATGTGGGCAGCCTGCCGGTCTGCGACGACGATCGTCTGGTCGGCATGGTGACCGACCGCGATCTCGTGCTGCGCGGCATCGCGCAGGGCTACACGCCCGAGAACACGCGCCTGGACGGCCTGATCACGCGTCAGGTGCAGTGCTGCCACGAGGACGATGCGGTCGATGAGGTGCTGCAGCAGATGCGCGACGCCGGCATACGGCGCATGCCCGTGCTGGATCGCGACGAGCGTCTGGTGGGCATCCTGACGCTGGGCGACGTGGCGGCCAAGACGGAGTCGCCGCAGGCGGGCGAAGCGCTGGCGGAGATCTCCCAGCCGGCCCGGCCGGACCGCTCGGGCCAATCGCGCGCCAGCGGCACCGCCGGAGGCGGCACGGCCGAGGACCCTTCGCAGCAGCTCAGCTCCTGAGCCCGGCCCGCGCGGGCCCCGCGCACAGGCACGTGGCTTGCCGGAAGCTGGAGCCCTTAACTTTGGAGTTCTCCATGCAAGAACAAGCCCTTCGGACCCGCGGTCGTACGGTCGGCGTCTCTGTGCTGCTGAGCGCCTTGCTCGCGGCGGCCGGCCTTCCCGCCGTCGCGCAGACCAGCCCCTCGGGCAGCGGCACCAGCGCCCAGTCCCAGGCGGCCGCGGCCCGCGATGCGCGGGTCAGCCAGCTCATCGGCAAGGAAGTGCGCAACCCGCAAGGCGAAAAACTCGGCGAGATCAACGACCTGATCGTTGACGTGAACAACGAGGTCATCCACTACGCCATCCTCTCCTTCGGCGGCGTGATGGGCCTGGGCGACAAGCTGTTCGCCTACCCGCTGTCCGTCTTCCGTCATGCCTCGGACCGCGACGAGCTGGTGCTGGACGTGGACAAGGAACGTCTGAAGCGCGCCCCGGGCTTCGAGCGCAACCGCTGGCCCGACTGGTCCTCGTCCGACTACACGGCCTCGGTCGAACGCCATTTCGGCCCCACCAGCCGCATCGCGCCGCGCAAGAACCAGCATCTGCTGCGCGCCAGCGAACTGATCGGCAAGAACGTGGACGACCAGGCCGGCAAGGACGCTGGCGAGATCAACGACATCGTCGTCTCCATGGCCAATTCGCGCGTGCGCTATGTCGTGCTCGAGTTCGACAAGGCCTGGAGCCTCAAGGACCGTTTGTTCCCCTTGCCGATGAAGTCCCTGCGCTTCCCCGCCGAACGCCGCGCCGACCTGGTGCTGCTGATGCCGCGCGAGCAGCTGGACACCAAGCAAGGCTTCGACAAGAAGCAGTGGCCGGATGTGAACGATCCCAACTTCAGGAAGTAAAGCCCCCGCCCAAGGCGTCCCTTGGGCGATCCCCGCAGGAAGCGGAAAAGCAGGCGGGCCATGCCCGCCTGCTTTGTCTTTTGCACCCGCCCAAACCTCCCCAGTGGCAGGCAGCGGACAGCGAGCCGATGCAAGAGGCCCGATGTGGAGTCGAGCCGTACTCGGCGAGCGACTTACATCCTGAGTGGTGGAGCCGCACGGGTGGTGGTCGGGCCGGCACTCAGTGCGAAGCGCGGGGCTCGGTCAAATCGCATGTCAGGCCCTCCTTTTGGTGACTTTTCCTGGGCCAGCAGGAAAAGTTACCCGGCTGCCGGGCCGGGACCCGGCGGGCTCTGCGCCCCGCGCAAAGGCGCACCAGCGCAGAGAGCACAACGGCGCCCCCTCTCCACCCACCTGCCCTCACGGCCCCACCGGACTCGCCGGACTCGCCGGCGGCTGCGGCGCCGGCGTGGTCTGGGGCGAATCGGGGGCGTTGCGGTTGGTCGCCGCCGGGTCGCTGGCGCGCCGCTCGCAGGCAGACAGGGTGATCAGCGCCACGGCGCACAGCAGCGCCGCGCCCAACCGTCGGGAAGCATGTCGTGAAGTCATCGGAAGCTCCTCTGATGGAGTGAAGAAAAATCGGAAAACAAGGGGCATGCCCCTCTTCGCCGACCTGCAGAGGCAAGTCGTGTTCCCTCACTCGGATCGCGCCGCGCAGGCCCCCGGTTTGCCGCCCTCCTCACACCCAGACCGGTTGCAAGGAGAGGGACATGGCCACATCGTCACCGCATCTGCCGCCCAAGGTCGGCAAGACCGACGTCAACGAGGTCCTGGACAAGGGCCCCATCGCCCCCGGTTCGCCCCCCGAGGCCGCCGACGCCGACCTGGCCCTGCCCCATGAGCGCGATGAATCCGCCGGGGCGGATTCCACGGGCCAGATGGGCGAGGACGCGGCCGCCGTCGCTCAGCGCGAGG
Organism: Pelomonas sp. CA6; assembly: GCF_022549225.1. GTDB lineage: Bacteria > Pseudomonadota > Gammaproteobacteria > Burkholderiales > Burkholderiaceae_C > Roseateles. Next base: position 23,235 of record NZ_JAKZFD010000009.1, on the reverse strand, counting down.
TGATGAAGCAAGCGGCCGCCGATCTGGCCAGCGGCCAGGTGGACACCGATCTGCACACCACACCGGGACTGGACGCCCAGCAGCGCCACAAGCTGCTGGGCAACGCGCCGGGCAGTGGTAGCCGGTCACCCCGCCGGAGCGACGACGACGATGATGATGGCCACGACGATCAGACCTGACCCCTGGGCGTCAGCCGTGCTGGCGTCGTCGTTCCACCGATTCGATCTTCAGCATCTGCCGATACTTCGTGACGGTGCGCCGCGCCACCACCAGGCCCTGGCGGGACAGCTGGCGGGTGATCTCGGCGTCGGACAGGGGCTGCTCGGGTTTTTCGGCGTCGATGATGTCCTTGATCAGCCCGCGTATCGCGGTGCCCGAGCACGCGCTGCCATTGCTGCTGACGATGGCGCGCGAGAAGAAGTACTTCAGCTCGTACACCCCGGTGGGCGTCGCCAGGTATTTGTTGTTGGTCACGCGCGAGACGGTGGACTCATGGATGCCCACCTCGTCGGCAATTTCCTTCAGGCCCAGTGGCTTCATCGCCATCGCGCCGAACTCCAGAAAGTGGCGCTGGCGCCGCACGATGGCGGCGGCGACGTCCAGGATGGTGGAGAAGCGCTGCTCGATGTTGCGCAGGGTCCAGCGCGCCTCCTGCAGATGGTTGGCCATCTCACCATGGCCGCTGCCGCGATGGCGCTGGAACAGCTCGGCATAGACCTGGTTCATGCGCACCCGGGGGATCACCGCCGGATTGAGTTGCACCCGCCATTGCCCGCGCACCTTGGTGGTCAGCACGTCCGGCACGATGTAGGCGGCCTGGGTGGTCTCGAAGCGCCAGCCCGGCCGCGGGTCCAGGCGGCGCAGGCGCAGGCACACGGCCTCGGCCTCGGCCGCCGTCACGCCCAGTTGCAGGGCCAGGCCCTGCATGTCGCGCGCCGCGAGCAGATGGATGTGCTCGCTGACGATGCGTTGGGCCAGCGCGCGCGTCTTCTCGCAGTCGATGCCCGGCAACTGCAGCAGCAGGCACTCGGCCACGGTGCGCGCCCCGACGCCGGGCGGGTCCAGCGCCTGCACGCGCTTCAATGCGATCTGCATCTCCACCGCCTCGGGCGCCGGGTCCAGGCCGGCCAGCGGCGCCAGCTCCTCCAAGGGGGTGCGCAGATAACCGTCGTCGTCGACCGACTCGGCCACGATGGTGGCCAGCAGCAGATCGCGCTGCGGCAGCCGCAGCACGTTGAGCTGGCTGCGCAGATGGTCGCGCAGGCAGGTCTGCACCGGCGTCATGTCCAGTGCGCTGAGCTCGCCATCCTCGGCGCGGCGCACACCGGCGCCCCCATCGGTGCGCCACAGCTCGCGGTCGTCCGGCAGCAGAGGTTCGAGGGTCGACGGCAGTTCAGCGGGCTCGGCCGGCGCCCCCTCGCCCCCCAGTTGCGTGACCGCGGGCGCCCCTTCCTCGCCGGCCTCGGCGGCCTCGAGAAAGGGATTGCGTCCCGCCATGTCATGGACCATGGCACTGAAGTCCAGCGAGGACATCTGCAACAGCCTGACCGCATGCTGCAGGCGCGGCGACAAGGCCTGTGTCTGTCGGTGTTCGGTGCGAAGTTCCAGGGCTCCCAATTTGATAACTCCTCGTGTCGTGTGCAGGAGCGCCCAGCGCCCGCGTGCGTCAAGCGCAGCCGGCACCGGGCGTCGAACCGGCCGCACGGTCTCCGGTTCCCGACACGGCCGCGCAACAGGGTGCGCGCAGCCGTCGGCGCTGTGCTGTCTGCAAGTTGTGTGCCGAACTCCGGCGCGCGCGCCCTGTCGTCTCGCCGGCAACCCGCACCGACGCCCGGCAGGATCGCGCCGCCGCTGAAATCGCAACAGGCTGTAGCGGGATTCTTTGGTCCGGTATGCGCACGGGTGCACCCCTGTTCCCGCCCGGGTCTGCGTGGAATCTCCCGCGGCCGGCAGGGCTTGCCGCAAAAACAGCTGCCCCGTGATCGCCCCCCGGCCGCCGGCGGGCACGTGGTTTGCCCAGACAGCGCGCGGGATGGACCCGCGCCCCGAAACAACTTCCGGAGATAAGACATGAAAAAGGTTCTCGTCGCCTCGATGATGGCGCTGGCCGCCCTGAGCATGCAGGGATGCGCCGTCACCAGCGGTCAGAGTTCGGTGGGCGAGTATGTTGACGACGCGACCATCACGACGCGCGTGAAGGCACGCATGGCCGAGGATCCGACCGTCGCCGCGATGCGCATCAATGTGGAGACGCTCAAGGGCACGGTGCAGCTGTCCGGCTTTGCGACCAGCCAGACCGAGAAGGATCGCGCGGCGGACATCGCCTCCAAGGTGCCGGACGTGAAGAGCGTCCGCAACAACATCGTCATCCGTCCTCCCGAGAAGTAAGAAGGACGGCGACCCGAGGTCGGCGCTTTCATCTTGCCACCCAGGGATGCTCCGCGCGTCGCCCTGCTCAACGCATGGGCGCTGCGCGGTCTCTTTCTGATCGCGCTGGTTTTCTTTCTGCGCGAAGCCCGCGCGCTCCTCATTCCTGTGGTGATGGCTCTGTTGCTGACCTTTGTGTTGACGCCCGCCGTCCGTCTGCTGCGCCGCCACGGCATCCGCGAGGCCGTGGGCGCGGCCCTGCTGGTGAGCGCGCTGCTGGGCAGCAGCATCCCGGTCGTGGCCCTGCTCGCCGAACCGGCCGCGCAGTGGTGGGACCGCGCGCCCAGCACGGTCGCCGCGGTGCTGGCGCGCATTGATCGCTGGCGCGCCGACCTGCCGGTGCTGGGCCCGGCCTCCGGCACACGGCGCAACGCCAGCGCGGAGGGCAGCGATCCGGTGAAGGCCAGGTTGGCCAGCGAAGGCATCGCGCTCACCGGCTCGCTGCTTGGAGAAAGCGCGCGCTTCACGCTGTCCGCCGTCGCCACGGTGATCCTGCTCTACCTGCTGCTGGCCTCCGAACACTGGATGCTGGCGCGCTGCATCGAGGTTCTGCCACCGCGCCCGCGCCTGCGCGCGCTGGTGCTGGCCGGGCTGCGCGCGGCGCAGCGCGACATCGGCCGCTACCTAATGGCGCTGGCCCTGGTGAACCTGGGCGTGGGCCTGGTGACCACGCTGGCGATGGCCTGGCTGGGGCTGCCCAGCCCGGGGTTGTGGGGCATGGTCGCGGCGCTGCTCAACTTCATGCCCTACATCGGGCCGGTGCTGACGATGACCGCGCTGGCCCTGGCCGCGACCATGGCCGGAGCCACCGGTCTGGAAGCGCTGATGCCGCCCTTGGCCTACCTCGCCATCCACGCTTTCGAGAGCAACATCGTCAGTCCCTGGTTCATCGGGCGACGCCTGGCCATGAACCCGCTCTCGGTCTTTCTGTCGGTGCTAGTCTGGGGTTGGTTGTGGGGCGTGGCCGGCGCGGTCATCGCCGTACCGCTGCTGATTGGGCTGCGCAGCCTCAGCCGGCGCAACCGCAAACTGCACGTGATGGCGCTGTATCTGGAGGGCAGCGCCCGTCCGGCCCTGAGTCTGGGCAGCCTGCTGCGATGCGGCCGCACGCAGCCCTAGGACTGGGGCGTCGTGATCGTGACGATGAACTCCTCCGCTGACGGAAGCCGGGTGATGGCGCAACGGGACCCTCTGAAAAGCAACCGGGGACGCCTGCCGCTCCTCAGGCTGGGCTGGCCGGGACACAGCGCGCGCAGGCCGGGCGAAGGGGGGCGGCGGCCGCCTCCGATGACGCTGTCGATACGCACGCGGCTGATGCTGCTGGTGCTGGCCGTCCTGCTGCCCGGCATGGTCGCGGCGCTGTGGGTCGCCTGGCAGGCCTGGCAGGACGGCAGCGACCTGCTGGTGCGCCACATGCGCGACAACGCGCGCGCGCTGTCCATGGTGGTGGACCGCGAACTGGCGCAGCGCGCCACCATCGCGCGCGTGCTGTCGCTGTCGCGCATGTTGGACAGCGCCCCCGAGGTTGACCCCGGCCAGCTCTTGCTGCTGGAGGCACAGGCGCGCCGCGCGATGCAGGGGCTGGACGGCTGGGTGACGCTGAACACGCAGGAATTCGAGATGTTCAGCACCCGCGACCAGCCCCGCCCAGGCGGCCCGCTGCGCCTGATGCGCCCTCGCCCGCCGGGATCGCCGCCGCTGTTGGACCGGCCCATGATCGGGGGCCTGGAATCCGATCCCACCGGCGGCCCCATGCGCGCCGCCATCGTGCAACCGGTCGAGCGCGGCGGACGTACGCTGGCCAATTTCCTGGTCACGATTCTTCCGCAGGAATTGCAGCAGATCATCGACCACCAGGGCCTGCCGGCGGATTGGACCGCCGCCGTGGTCGACGGACGCGGCACCGTGGTCGCGCGCTCGCCCGGTGGGCTGCGCCACAGCGGCCGCAGCATCTCGCCCCAGCTGGCGGCGATGATGCAGCGCTACGACGAGGCGCTGTTCCAGGGCGAAAACCTGGACGGCCAACCGGTGATGGCCTACTTCAGCACCTCGCCGCAGGGCTGGACCTTCATCATCACCGTGCCCCGGGAGCTGCTGTCGGGCGGGCAAATGCGCGCACTGACGCCGGTGCTAATGGGCGCGCTGGTGCTGCTGATGCTGGGGCTGGCCGGCGCGTTGTGGGTCGGCCTGCGCATCACGCGGCCGCTGGACGATCTCACGTCGATGGCCCAGGCGCTGCAGTCGGGCCGCCAGGTCCAGTCGCAGCCCACCGGCATCGACGAATGCGACCACGTGGCGCGCGCGCTGGCCAGCGCCAGCGATTCGGTGCACCGCGCGCGCATCGAGCTGGAGCAGCGCGTCAACGACGCGGTCGAACGCACCCGCGAGGCCGAGCAGCTGAGCTCGCGCAGCCAGCGCATCGCCGCGCTGGGCCGGCTCACCGGCGGCGTCGCGCATGATTTCAACAACCTGCTGGGCGTCATCAGCAACAGCGCGCACCTGATCCAGCGCCACACCAGCAACGAGACCCTGCAGGTGCCCATCGGCGCCATCCTGCGTTCGGTCGAGGTCGGCAGCCGCCTGACCCAGCACCTGCTGCGCTTCGCCGGCCGCCAGCCGGTGCGGCCGCAGGCGCTGGACCTGGTCAGCACCTTGCAGGATCTGCGCGAGCTGCTCACGACGGTGCTGGGCAAGCGCGTGGAGCTGACCCTGGAGCTGCAGCCCGCCACGCGCATGGTCACCGTCGACCCCGCCGAGCTGGAGCTGGCGCTGATCAACATCGCGTTGAACGCGCGCGACGCGATCAACGGCACGGGCCGCGTGCGCATCGAGGTCCGCGACGCGCTCGCCCAGGAGACCGAGGGCCTGGCCCGGGGCGACTATGCGCTGATTGCGGTGACGGACAACGGCCCCGGGATACCCGAGGACATGTTGCCGCGCGTGTTCGAGCCCTTCTTCACCAGCAAGCCCATGGGCAAGGCCACCGGGCTGGGGCTCAGCCAGGTGATGGGCTTTTGCGTGCAGGCCGGCGGCAGCGCCCGCATCGCCAGCCCGCCGGGCGGCGGGACCACGGTGACCCTGCTGCTGCCAGCGCGCGGCAGCGCGGCCGGCCCAACGCCCGCCGCCAGCGCGCCTGACCTCAGCGCGCTGGCCGGCGTGCGCGTGCTGCTGGTCGAAGACAACGAGGATCTGAGCCGGGTCACCGCGACCCTGCTGCGCTCCTTTTCCTGCCAGGTGATCTGCGCCTACGACGCCGATGACGCGCTGCGCCGCTTCGGCACCGGCGCCGGCATCGACGTGGTGCTGTCCGACGTGATGATGCCCGGCGCCATGGACGGCGCCACGCTGGTGCGCGCGCTGCGCGCGCTGCGGCCGGGGCTGCCGGCGGTGCTCATCAGCGGCTACAGCGCGGCGCTGACGGACGAGCCCTCCTTCATCGTGCTGCGCAAGCCCTGCTCGCCGGCTCAGCTGCTGGACGGGCTGCGTCGGGCGATGGCCGGCCAGGGGCCGGTTCCCGCGCCGACACCCCGTCCTGCCCGCGGCGCGGACACCTGAGCACCCAGGCCTCAGAGCGGGTTCGACCGGGTATGCCGTTTGCTGAGGAGGAGTGAGCGCGCCGGCATCGGTCGGCGCTTTCTTCAACCACTCCGAAAGGCCGCCATGGACAACAAAGATGTCGTCGATACCTTGAACACCCTGATCGAAACCTGCAAGGACGGCGAGTATGGATTCCTCAGCTGCTCCGAGCATGTGGGCAGTCCCAGCCTGCGTCAGGTCTTTTCAGCCCGGGCCACCGAATGCCGCGAAGCGGCCCGCGAGCTTCAGCAACTGGTCCGCCAGCACGGCGGCACCGCCGAGGATGAAGGCAGCACCACCGGCGCGATGCACCGTGGCTGGGTGGCCGTGCGCGGCGCGTTGACCGGCTACAGCGACCTCGCCATGCTGGAGGAATGCGAGCGCGGCGAGGATGCCGCGCTGGCGCGCTACCGCAAGGCCCTGCAGGAACAGCTGCCCGCCGATGTGCTGCTGGTCGTGCAACGACAGATGGCCGGCGTACAGCGCAACCACGACCAGATCCGCCAGCTGCGCGACCAGGCGCGGGCCACCAACGGCTAACCTGTCTGAGCTTGCCCCACCCCGGACATCCCTTTCGCGTCTCAGGTGTCCGGGGCTTTTTATTTGTCTTCCTTGCGTGGCACGACGCTGATGGAGCCGTCGCTTTCCAGCTGGGCGCGCCGCACCTGATCCAGGCGCTCCAGCCCCTGTTGATGCAGCGCGCTCATCAGCTCGTCCTGCGTGATCATCTCGCGCCGAAGGTTGCGCGGTAGCGGCACGCCGTCGCGCACCAGCAGGATGGCCGGCGCCTGCAGGAAGCGCCGCAGGCGTTCGCTGCGGTAGCCGGCCCAGTCGATGAGCCAGTTCCAGCCCGCAATGGTGAGCACCAGCACGATGCCGTCGCTGATGGAGCGGTACTCGCCGGCCATCGCGTTCTGCGCCGCATCGGCGATCAGCACCAGCAGCAGCACGTCGGCCAGCCCGATGGAGCCGGCATCACGGCGCAACACGAAGCGGAACATCAGGAACAGCACCCAGTACACGGTGCTGCCACGCAGCATCAGCTCCAGCGGATGAACGGTGAGCTCGAACAGCGAGCCCCAGTCCGGGGTTGGCGGCATGGCCTGCGACGACCTCAGTCTTGCGGGCGACGCGCCCACAGCAGCGGCGCGGCCTGCCGCAGCGCGCGCATCAGCTCCGGACTCAGATGGCGGCGCCACGGCGGCGGCACCAGCTCGCCCAGCAGCGGCCAGGCCGCGAGCCACAGCGCATCGAGGGCGGCCGGTCCCTGGGCGAGGTCCCGCTCAGCGGCGGCCGACGAGGCAGAGCCAGCGCGACTGCCGCGCCGGGAAGCCAGCGTCGACGATGAAGGCCCGTCGCCCGCCTCGGCCTCACGGCGGCGGCGGCGCCTGCGGCCGCTCACCAAGCGCCAGAAGCCCCAGGCCGCCACACTCCAGGCCAGCGGCGCCAGCACGCGGCGGGGCGACAGCAGGTGTTCCAGCCCATGGACCAGGGCGTCCCATTGACCCAGGATACGCAGACGCCGGTCCAGCATGCGCAGCTCCGTAAGGAGGATGCATTGTTCGAGTTCCAGCGCCGACAGCCCGCCCCGGGCCCCCCGAGGTCCGGGGCCGGTCGGCCGAGCGCCGTCGCCGGCGTGGTCTTTGCTCACCTTGGATCTCCTCCGGGCGGCGGTTGGGGGGCGGGAGCCGCGGCGGGCGGCGCGGCCGGGCGTTCGCCCACCCGAGAGCCGAGGCCCAGCTGTCGGCGCGTGGCGGGCAGCGCCAGCAGCGGCTTGAGCAGGCGGGCATGGCCCAGGGCCCAGGTCAGCAGAGCCGCATTCGCAAACACGATCAGCGCGCAGGCCAGGGACAGCGGCATGCCGACATCAAACAAGACCGATGCCAGCCCGGCCCAGAAAAACAGCCAGGCCGTCGCAAAGGCCACGCCGCCGAGCAGTGCCAGCCACAGCAGACGCTCCAGCACGCGCAGCGCGCGCTGCAGCTCCAGCGACAACAGGTCCAGCCCATCCCCCAGCAAGCCCAGGACATGGGCGAGCAGGGCCTGCAACCCGCCCAGCCAACCAGCCGCGGTGTCGAGGGGAGGCGAGGCGTCGGCCTCGCCGGGAGGCGCGGGAGGCGGTGCCGCGCTGCTGTTCGTCACCGCGACAGCCTGGCGACCAGCAGGCCCACGGCCAAGGCCGTCGCCACCGCCGCCAGCGGATGCTCACGGACGCTGCAGCGCAGGCTTTCGGTCCATTCGCGCCCCATCTCGCGCGCCTGGTCGGCGCGCTGGTGCAGCATGTCGCCGGTTTCTTCCAGGCTTTTCTGCAAATGCTGGGCGGCGGGAGCCGCCTGGCTGGCCAGCCGATCAATGGTGGCATGCGCCCCTTGTGCGGCCCGTTGGACCAGATCGGCGGCCTGCTGGCCCGAGGTGGTGGTGGTGCCCGTGGAGGACGAGCGCGTGCCGCCGGTGGCGTCCTCCGCGGCCGCGCCGGCCTGTTCGGAGGTGAGGAAGGGGGCCGGCTGGCCCGACGGGTCGGATGCGCCCGCACGGCCGGCGCCGGAGGCCGAGCCCGGGGCGGGGCTGCTAGGGTTGCTGTTCATCGAAGTCCTTTCAAGTGGAGAGGCAAACGAAAGACAAAGGGACGATCGGAAGAAGCGGGCCGCACCCGGGGAGCGGCCCAGGCAGAGCTCAGCGCACCGAGCCGCGCCGGAAGAGATTGACGACCGCCAGCAGCAGCACCGCGCCCACCAGCGACACCAGCAGCGCCCCCAAGCTGAAGACGCCCTGATTGATGGTGGGCACGCCCACCAGCGGCGAGACGAAGGCGCCGGCGATCATGGCGCCAACGATGCCCACGACCACGTTGAGCAACAGGCCCTGCTGCCCGTCCGTGCGCATGAGGATGCTGGCCACCCAGCCGATCAAGCCGCCGACGACAAGCCAAATGATGAAGTTCATGGTCATTACCCCAGGTTGCGATTGACCACCGATTCCGGCAAGTGGCATGCCATCTGCCGCCGCCCACGGAGGGTCAGGTCTTGCCGGAAGCGTCCGGAGCGTCCGCGCCCAGGTCGTTGGGCTTGGCAACGTCCAGGCCGCGCGCCGGGCTTTCGGCGCTCTGCCGGCCATCGGCGGGCTGTTCGATCAGCTCGACGATGATGAAGTTGCCGTAGTGCTGGGCCTGCTGCGCGCCATGGCGGCGCGCGAGCTCCGCCACGCGGGCGGCACGCTCATCGTCCGCCGCCTTCACCAGCAGCCAGTGGTAGCCGGCCTCGGCCAGCTTCTGGTGCTGCCGAAGCAGGTTCATCTCCTGACCCAGCGCCGCGATCGGACTGGCCTGGCGCAGGTCCTCCTCCACCTGCGCCAGCATCTGGCGGTCGGTGTAGGAGCGGATGTCCTCGGCGGACACGCCGCCCTGCTGCGTGAGCGCCTGTCGGGCTGCGTCCCAGTCGCGCGCCGACGCAAAGCTCAGCAGCACCTGCCCGACGGGCTTGAACGCACCAAAGCTGGTGGGATGCTGAGGGACCGCGGATGGGTCCGCCGGTTTGTCCATGGCCATGGTCGATCTCCGGAACAGGCAAGGCCCTGGCCGCAGCAAGCGCGATGCCTGCCCCGCCGCCCGACGGCGGGCACGTCCCTTGCCAGGTATCGCTGCCACGAGGGCGGCACGCCATTGCGGCGGACGCGGCAATTCCTGCTGCAAGCCCGATCGACCCGCCGGACCGACCGGCCAAGGATTCATGATGGACATCGAACGAGGCGAAGGGCGGTTTGCCACCGCCGAAGCCGCGCGCCGCGCGATCGAACTGGCCTTGCCCATGATCGCCAGCCGGCTGGGCGACCCCGAGGTCAGCGGGCAAGGCGTGCTGCATCTGGTCGTGCTCGACCCCGCCGCCCGACAGGACTCCGAGGCGCCGGTGCTGGCCGAGCTGTCGATCGGCGACGGCGCGCGCTGGGACGTCGACTACGCCGAATACGCGCGCGAAAAGGCGCGCCTGAGCTGGCGCCACCGCATGGACAGCCGGCTGCTGCAGCTGATGTATCCGCACCGGCTCGCGTTGAACGAAGGTTCGCTGTGGGGCGGCGTCTGGCTGGACGGCATCGTCGTCGCGGCCAGCGGTGCCCAGCCCATCTGGGACGAGTGCTTCGCACTGTGCGTGGCCGCCCATCTGCGCTGCCTCAGCTGGATCTCGGCGGATCCCTCACTGCGCTGAGCGCCGGTCCGGCCGCGCCCCGCCTTCCGCTGTCCCGCCCCGACCCGACCCGGCCCCGACTCGTCTTCGCCTCCCTCCCCCGCTCCTCCCCCCTTGCTTTCCTCGGCTTAGCGCCGCTTTCCAACATGACCTCCTCCCATTCTTCGAATTCTGATTCCTGGTCCTCCGCCTTCACAGCCGAGGCCGACACCGAGGCCATCTCGCTGCGCGGCCGCGTGGTGCTGATCACCGGCGGCAGCCGCGGACTGGGCGCGGCGATCGCGCAAGTCGTCGGCGAGCGCGGAGCGCGGGTCGTGCTGGCCGATCTGGATCTGCAGCGCGCGCAGGATCGCGCGGCGCTGCTGGCCGAGCGCGACATCCAAGCCCTGCCGCTGCCGCTGGACGTCGGCGACCCGGCCCAGTGCCAGAACGTGGTGGAACAGGTGCAGCACCACTTCGGGCGCCTGGACGCCTTGGTCAACAACGCCGCCGTCGACGTCACTGCGCCGCTGGCCCAGCTGGAGGTAGCGGACTGGCTGCGCGTGCTGAGCACCAATCTGTCCGGCCCACTGGTGATGAGCAAATACGCCGCCGCGCTGATGGCCCAGCAGTCCGACGGCGGCCAGATCGTCAACATCGCCTCTACCGCGTCCCGCCGCGCCTGGCCCAATGCCAGCGCCTACCACGCCACCAAATGGGGGCTGCTGGGCCTGTCGCACGCCTTGCACGCCGAACTGCGCGACCAGGGCATACGCGTCTGCGCCGTGATCGCCGGCGGCATGCGCACGCCCTTCCTGCTCGACCGTTTTCCCGACATCGACGCAACCCGGTTGCAGGACCCGCTGCATGTGGCGCGCGCCGTGCGCTATGTGCTGGAACAGCCGCCCGCCACCTGCATTCCCGAGCTGATGGTGCTGCCGCAGCGTGAAAGCTCGTGGCCCTGAGCGCGCCGCCCTCGGCGGCCCGGTCGCGTCCGGCGCTGTTCATCGACAAGGACGGCACGCTGGTCGATAACGTGCCCTACAACGTCAATCCGGCCCTGCTGCGCCTCATGCCCGGCGCGGCGGAGGCACTGGCCCGGCTGGCCCGGGCCGGCTTCGCGCTGGTGGTGGTGACCAATCAGAGCGGCCTGGCGCGCGGCCTGTTCACGCGCCAGGACTTCCAGCGGCTGGAGGATGCGCTGCGCGCGCGGCTGCATGCCGAACAGGGCGTCGAGCTCGACGGCCTGCTGCTGTGCCCTCATGAGCCCGGGCCGGACGGCGCGCCCGCCTGCCGCTGCCGCAAGCCCGCCCCCGGCATGCTGCTGCAGGCCGCCGCGCGATGGCAGCTGGATCTGCCGCGCTCGTGGATGGTGGGTGACACGCTGGATGACGTCGAGGCCGGCCACCGCGCCGGCTGCCGCAGCCTGCTCTTCGACAGCGGCGGCGAAACCGTCTGGCGGCGCGGGCCGTTGCGCGAGCCGGAGCACCGCGTTCAGGACTGGGCAGAGGTGGAGGCGCTGGTGCTGGGGTAGGCCCGTTCGCTGACCATCCTGTTCAAGGCACCGGGCAGTTGAGCGCTTCGGCGTCCACCGGCGTCGGTGCATCCGGGTCGGTGGCGTCCATGATGGCCAGGCTGCATTGATCGCCGGGATACGACAGCCTGGCTAGGTAATTCCGGTTCGGAGCGGGAGTGAACTTCAGAACCAGCGGACCGCAACGACCGCCCGCGACGGAGACCACCGAGCCGGGGGCTCCCGTCCCCGTGGCACTGGACCAATTACTGTAGGCCCGCACCTGGACGGGCTGCGCCGGCGCGACGGACTTGTCGATGAAGCCACGCCCAGCGGTGAGCTTGGCAATCCACGGCAGCAACACGCCGTGCCCGTTGTCCCGCACGAACTCCTGCGCCGAAAACCCCTCGCAGTTCTGCGACGCCGAACTGATGGAGAACCCCACCGGTGCCGGACTGCCTTCCGATCGCAGCACCAGCTTGGTCTCACCAAGGGTTATTTGCTTGAGCACGTGATAGCCGTTGTGCTCGTTGACCTCACGTCGGGGCCCCACGCTGTGAGCAACCTGGCCTGTAATCTAAAACTTGCCTGTTGCCTTGAGTTGGCACTTTAGCCCTCGGCAGGGACGGCTACTTCAACCAAATATGGTTTGATCGTGTAGCAAGAGTGGAGCAAGCTTTGAAGCTGCCTTGCGTATGCCGGTCGACATATCACATCAGCCCCAGCAACTTCAGGTCGTGCGTGAATTCCCTCAGCTCCTCGCCTTGCAGCGTTGCTAGCATCTCCCCCAGGTCGTGCTTGGCCAGGATCGTCGCGATCTTGGCGCGAGGGTATTCTTCGGACCCGCGCCCACCGCTGAGCACAAGCGCCAGAACTTCAAACATTACCTGCTCAATCGGCAGACGGAAGGAGTCCTCGCACTGCTCATAGGCGTAACCGATCTCGTGCTCATCCGGCGCCCAACCGCCACCCTTACCTAGCTTCCGTGCGTGGAGATGGCTGCGGCAATATGTGTAGTAGCAGTCGAGCAGCCACCAGCGGATAATCTTGTAAGTCCGCCGCTCGTCCTCGTCAGAGAAGCGATCATTCTCGAAGTCATACATCATCCACCTCCGGCCGGTTTTTTCTTCGGCGGCAGCATTATGGGCTGCTGCCGGTTTGAAGGACACCTTGGTAAGGTGGAAGTTCAAACCGGAGAAGGTTGATGAAGACGAGACGGCAGTTCAGTCGGGAATTCAAAGTCGAGGCGGTCAAGCTGGTGACCGAGCGGGGCGTTGCAGTGGCGCAGGCCGCGCGCGATCTCGATGTGCATGAGACCCGCCTGCGAGCGTGGATGAAGGAACTGGCGGCGGACCCGCACCAGGCATTCCCAGGCAAGGGCGTGATGAAGCCCGAGCAGGCCGAGATCGAGCGGCTGCGCAAGGAAGTGGCGAAGCTCAAGATGGAGCGCGACATCTTGAAAAAAGCCACGGCCTTCTTCGCCAAGGAGTCGATGTGAAGTTCGGCTTCGTCGCGAAGCACCGAGGGGCGTGGCCGGTCAATCTGTTGTGCGAGGCGCTCGGTGTCTCGCGAAGCGGCTTCTATGCGTGGGTGACGCGCCCGCGCAGCCAGCGCAGCTTGGACGACGAGCAGTTGGGCGCGCAGGTGCGCCAGAGCTTTATGGCCAGCGACCGCACCTACGGCGCACGGCGTGTTTGGCATGACCTGCTGGCGCAGGGCCGACGCTGCGGCTTACATCGCATTGAACGGCTCATGCGGGCACAAGCGCTGCGCGCCCGCCCGCGCCGGCGTGGCCTACCCCAGGACCATGGCGAGCGCAGCGCCATTGCCGCCAACGTGCTGGACCGTCAGTTCCAGGCCGACGCGCCCAACCAGAAGTGGGTGGCCGACTTCACCTACATTTGGACGGCCGAGGGCTGGCTTTACGTGGCTGTGGTGTTGGACCTGTTCTCGCGACGCATTGTGGGGTGGTCCATGCAGTCAAGCATGACCAGCCAGCTCGTGGCCGATGCGCTGATGATGGCCGTAGCGAGAACACAAACGGATTGCTGCGCCAGTACCTGTCCAAGGGCACTGACTTGTCGGTCTTCAGCCAGGAGGATCTCGACGCCATTGCTGATGATATGAACAGCCGGCCTCGCGCCACCCACGACTGGCGCAGCCCGATTCAAGTCTTCGTCGAGATAATGCGAGTGCTCGACCAAAAGTCCACCTCAGTGATTCATTGAAACTGCCGGGGGTTGCACTTCAGATTTGAGACCGCCTGCCGAAAAGCCGTTCGATCCTGCCCAACAGACCTGGCTCGGGTGGTACCCAACCGGGCTTGAGGAAGTCGTACACGTCGTCGTAGTGTGCAAGGGGCCGAACAGGCATCAGGTCCATCGGCACACGAGGGCTGTCGATCTGAACCTCAATGCCTTTATGCCAGCACAGCTTGGCCTCAAAGGTGGCGATGTACGCAAAAAAGTCGCCCGTGATGGGGTCGTCGTTGCCGAGCTTGATGTCTTGCGTAATCCGCGCTTCAAGGCCCGCCTTGTCACCTCGCATCAACAACGAGAAGAAATCTTTGCTCTCCGCGCAGTCCTTGCGCCACGGCTTGCGGCCATTCTTTGCGAGCTTGTCGACCTTGGCCTGCAGCGCCTCGTAGTCGCCCAGGATGGCGAGTTGCCACATGTGGACCAGGAATTGCGGGTTCAAAGGGGCGTGGCGACCTTCCGCGTAGTAAGTGGGCGCGAATCGGGCCATCGCTTCGATGATTCGAGGGCTGTCAGACAGCAGCGCATGCCACAACTCTGCGCCAGTCTCGAATCGGGCATGTTGCTCGTTTAATCGAATCGACTCGATTTCGAGCTTGCACACTACGTACATGTTCTGGCGAAACTGCTCTTCGTCCCCTTCAATGTACTTAGCTCTCATGGCTAGCACGCGTTGCTCTGTTGCGAGGCGCATGTAGGCGAGAGAACGTTGCGAAGAACTGCGCCGTGACAGAAGGTACTCGATGAGACGCGGCATTGATTTATTCGCGTACTCAATCATCCTATCTAGCCGCCTAAAAGATTCTTCCTGCTTCATAGCTTTATTTCAGGCAATTTAACAACGGTGATTCCACTGGAGTTCACGCCAGTGACGATAGGCGTGACACCGCCTCCTCCGGGCTCCATGGCTTTCAGAATAAGGTTTCCAACTTCTCTTTGACTTGGCGTACCGTTTGCCAATTCTTTCGCTCTGCTCTCTATCCAAGCCCTGTCCATTTGAGTTGGTAGAGTTCCGCTCGGCCCACTCAACTTGATCGACCCATCGGCATTGAGCGGTTTGACCTCGTTAATGAAGAGCTTGCCGTCTTTCAAATACACGCCATCAAAGCAGTTGCTCCCGCATTTCCCGTCCAGGCTTGTATAGCCGTTGCGCAAGTAGTAGTTGTCGGCCACATATTCGCGCAAAGTCCCCTGTGCTTGCGTGGTGGGCAGCGTATCGAGCTGCTTCAGTAAATTCGCCTCGGCTTGCGTGAGTTTGGCCGGCATGCCCTCGTTGGTGACCTTGCTGGCGCTGATATTGCCGCCTCTTGAAGCCTCAACGGTTCCTGCGAGTGCTACATCGCTTTCGCTGCCGAGCAGTTTGCCTGCAACGCCAATCGCCTTCTCGGCCACCTTGCCGCCGAGCAACAGTTCCTCCGCGGTGTAGTCCGGCTTGGCCGCCCCGTTCAAGGCGCCTAACCGCTCTACGCGTTCTTCGTCGCGCAGGTTCTTCAGCGGGGCGATGGAGTCAGGCTTGGAGCCAAGGAAGTAGTTGCCGTACGGGTCAGCCTTCTGTGCCGCGGTCGCACTGAAGTAGGTCTGCGGGCTCCCATCGGCGGTCGCCGTCTGGCCGTTGACGGTGACGGTCCTGCCCATGTAGGGCGTCAGCATGCCTTGCGCGGTCTTGAGCGCATCGACATAGTTCTGCAGCAGGCCACGCGCGCCTTCGCTGTTGGGGTCGCTGGAGGCTTTAGCCAACTGCGCAAGGTAAGCCATGTTCTCGGCGTTGGCCTTGTCGTCCACCAGTCCGTTGGCCACGCGTTCCAGCGTGTCGGTCCAGAACCGGGTTTGGCTGGTCACGCAGTCGGTATCACCAGGCTTGCAAGCCCGCGCGGCCTTGTCCTTGGCAAGCTTCTCGATGAGGTTGCGCTCTTGGGGATGCAACTGCCGATTGTTGAAGTCCGCATTCGCCCCCACGACCGCCCCGGCCGTGCCGCCCAGGGCTCCTCCCACCAGCCCAGCCCCGGCACCGGTCACGAGTTTGGCCAGCCCCTGGGCCGCTTCTGCACCCATGCCCGCGTTGGCCAGTTGGCTTTGCAGCTCGGCTTGCAGTTCGTTGAGCGGCTGCGCCGCCGCCGCACTGCCCCCCGCCCCCAGTGCGCCGCCCACCCCGCCGGCGAGTCCGCCCAGCACCGCGTGCGCCGCCACGCGGTACGCCCCGCCTTCGTCGTACTTGGCCGCTTCGTCCTGCAGCTTCTTCTTGTTCGGGTCGGTGTCGGGCAGGCCCCGGGCCTTTTCGCGCAGGGCCTCGGCCTGGCTCCCCATGCGATCGCCGATCTCCCGAGCCAGCCGGGGCAGCGCCTGCTGTGTGATCTGCACCTGCGCCTGCACCTCGCCCATGAGCTGGGCGCCGTCCCAAGCCTTCTTCAGCGCACCGCTACCGTCCTTCTCGCTCGTCACCTCGCGCTTGAGGCTGGCGACTGCGGTGGCGGCGTCCTGGCCCGTCAGCGCCTTCTGCTGGGCTTCGTTGGTGATGGTGATCACCGCCCCGCTGACCCCGCTCTGCGTCACGCTGCCCTGGCTGCCACTGGCCCGGCCCAGGCCGGGAGCCACGTTGGGCCCCGCGTTCTTCTCCCCCGCCTTCGCGGCCGCCTTGTCCGCCTCGCTCATCTGGCCCAGCGCCTGCGCACTGCTCTGGTCACCCAGCTTGCTGCTCAAGCCGCCGCTCACCCCATACCCGCTGGCCTTGTAGTCGTCGCGGTTCTGGAGGTCGCTGGCCGTGAGGCTGGCCGTCTGGAGGCTGTTCTTGCCCTGCTCTATAGCCCGTTGGCTGCTGCTGATCACCCCGCCCTTGAGATCGGTGTTGCCCCGGACCTCCAGCTGGAAGCCGCCGTCACCCGCCTTGATCCCGCTCTGCTCGCTGACGCTGACAAAGTCCCCCTTCACCTTGGCGCTGCTCACGCTGGCGTTGACGCTGCTGGCCCCGTAGCACAGTGGCGGCAGGCACACGCTCACGCCTGCTCCCGCGCTTTGCTGCTTGGCGTCGTACTGGCTCGTGTCCTGGAGGCTTTGGATGTTGAGGTCGCCGCCCACCCGGGCCTGCACCTGCTTGGCCGTGACGCTAGCGCCCTTGAGCGTGGTGTCCCCGCCGGATTCCAGGCTGACTTGGGCGCCGCTGACGCGCGTCTGGGCCCACGTGGTGTCGCTGCCGTCGGCGCGGCCCTGGCTCTGGCTCACGCTGGCGTTGAGGCTCACGCCGTTGTGGCTGCCGCCCATGTTGATGCCGATGCCCACCGAGCCTGACTTGCCACTGTTCTGGCTGTGCTGCTCGAGGGTGTTCTTCGCCGCTTCCAGCTGGATCGCGCCATCGGCCTTCAAGCTGGCCTTGCCGCCCGCGCTGACGTCGCTGCCGATGACGGCCAGCGTGCTGTCGGCACCGGCGCCGGTGGCCTTGATGCTGACGTTGCCGCCCGCGGCAATCTTGCTGCCCACGGCCGTGGTGCTGGCGGTGTCGGTCTGGCTGTCGCTGCGGCTGGAACCCAGGCTGATATTGAAGCCCACCCCGGCGCTGGGATTCTTGGCCAGGGTCTGCACGCTGGACACCGCGTCCTTCACGCTCAGCGCCGCCTGCGCCGCGGCCAGCGCCTTCATGCGCGGGTCGCTGGTCTTGGCGCCGCCCTCGACCGCCTGCGCCACACCTTGCAACGCGCTGATCACCGGGCTGGACAGGCTCACACTCAGCCCGCTCTGCTTGAAGTGCTGCTCCTCGTGGCCGCTGGCGGTTTCGGTCGCGGCCTGGATCAGCACCTTCTGCGCCTGGATGTCCACGCTGCCCTGCGGTGTCAGCACCTGGCTGGCGCTCAGCGTGGCCTGCCGCCCTGCGCCCAGGATCACATCGCCCGTGAGGCTGCCGATCTGGCTGCCGATCTGCTCGGTGACCTGGCGTTGCTCGCTTTGGCTCTGGCTTTGCTTGCCGATGCTCACGCCCGCGCCGGAACTGAAGATGCCGCTCTGCGCACGGCTGCTGCTGGAGGCGCGGTGGTTGTCCAGCGTTTGCGTGCCTAAGGTCAAGTCACGTCCGGCTACCAGCTTCGTGCCCTCGTCCGACACCACATTGGAAGCCAGCACCACCATGTCCCGCGCCGCTCCAATGTCCACCGTCTGGCCCGAAATGGTGCTGCCCAAGGCCGTGCTTTGGGTCTGGTTCAGATAGCTGGTGGTGGTCGTACGGCTCAGGAACTCTTTGTGGGTGTGTTTGGCCGCGTCCTCGATGTGCTCCTGGGCCTGGCCGGCCAGCAGTTGCAGGTCGCGACCGGCCTTGAGCTCCACTGCCGCTTGCGCATTGACGCTGGCCGCCTTGAGGGTCAGGTCTTGTCCGGCCTGCAGCGCAATGCTGCCCTTCGCCTGGATAGCGGTTCCGACGTCTTGCTGTTGGGCGGTGTTGCGGTAGTTGTCCGCATCGAAGCGCAGTTGCTGAGAAGAGGCGGTCTGCACGGTGCTCAGCTGCAAATCACGTCCTGCCTGAATGAGTACGCCCCCTTGGCCACCCAAAGGCGCGGCGTCGTTGCCCTGGTTGAGTTGCGCCGCCCGCAGCGTGACATCTCGGCCCGCTTGAACCAACATCACACCACCTGCCTGCAACTGCGCCACGCGGTCCAGCACCGTGCGCTGGTTGGTGGCGGTCTGACCGCTGGCCATGCTGCTTTCAACGGCGATGTCTCGTCCGGCGCTCAGGCTCAAGGTGTCGTCGGCCGCGATCTGCCCGCCCAGGTTCTTGAGGTCCTGCAGCGCGCTCAGCGCCACGCTGGCTCCCCGCACGCTGCCGGTGTTGTTGATGTTGTTGGCCTGAACAGCCACGCTCTTCGTGCCCTCGATGTTCGCACTGTTGTCCAGGTCCCCGGAAAGAGCCAAGCTCACGCGGTCCCCACCGATCAGCGCGCCTTGCGCCGTCAAGTCACCGTCGCGCGGCAGCAGATAGACCTGCGGCACCAGCACGCGCTGTGTGCTGCCGTCGGCCAGCGTCACGCTCTGCTCAACCAGCCACACCAGATCCGTGGTCAGCTGCGCCATCTGCTCGGCACTGAGGGCCACACCTGGTGTGAGTTGATGAGACTTGGCAAAGCTGGCACCCGCCTGCATCAGCGCACGGTAGCTGGCTTCGTCGCTGTCGTAGCCGGCCAGGTAGCGGCTACCGGTCAACTGGCCAATCTGCTCGCGCACCAGGCGTTGCTCGTAATAGCCATCGCCCAGCCGCTTCTGCACCGTGGCCGGGTCGTAGCTCAGGGCCGAGATCAGGTAGTCGCTGGACAGCCATTGACGGTAGTCGGCAAAGCGAGCGTCCGTCTCAACCAGGTAACGCGAGCCCGGTTCGCGGTGGACCTTGAACAGGCTGTTGCCAGGCAGCTGCAAGTTGGGCGTCGCCGCATGAACGGACTGCCCCGCAATCATGCGAGCAGCCGCACTGGTCGATATCGCGGTGGTCGGGTTAGGCACCAAGGGACCCGCAAGGCCAGGATCGCTCAGCTTGACTCGCTGTGCCGAGGCCGCGGACCGCGGATCGACCGCCACCCTCGTGGGTGCGCCACCCTCCTGTGCCTGTTCGACGACCTGGTTCTGCTGGCGAGTGATGGCCGCTTGCTCTGCACGCACTCCAACTTCACGATCGTCAACGCGAACTGTCGGTGACCGCACCTCCGGGGAGGAAGCCGTGTGCCAAGCCGCCTCAGCGCTCAACTGCAACGTTGCGCCTTGGGCGCTATCGGCCAACTCAGCGGCTCCCGGCGAAGCTGCGCGCCAGGTGGCCTGGGCTGAGCTACTGGACGTGACCGCGCCTGCGGCCTGGGCGCGCTGGGCAGAGCCCCCCCCTGCGCTGCGCCAATCCGTCCGGGCAGTAGCTCCAGCATTTACTGCATTGGCACCCTGGGCGGTTTGGGCTGAGGTTATATCTGAACTGCGTTGGGAGGCCCGAGCCGAGGCATCGGCATTCACTCCGTCCGTCGCCTGCGGAGACTGACCCCACGCGAGATCTGCACTGTGCCACGCAGCTCGGGCCGAGGTGTTTGCGTTTACGGCCCCTGCCGCCACCGCAGACTGAGAGGTTTCTGTATCCGCCCTATGCCAGGCGGCCCGGGCAGCGGCGGACGGGGTTACCGCATCCGCAGCCTCAACGGATCGTGCTGTCCCAGAACTCGCGTTGCGCCAGGCGGCCAGCGCACCGCCAGAAGGGGCGAGCCCCGCAGCGGCGTCTACGGCATCAACAGCCCCCCCCGAACCGGCTTGGGCCGCATGCAGCACACTCGCCTCCCCTTGCGCAGCATTGCGTACCAGCTGGGTCTGGCCCGATCCGTCTCCCGTGACGGCAGTACCGTCGGAGCGATCCTGCGGCCGCACCCCGGCACCACCGCTACCCGAACTACCCAGCGTGGGGAGCTCCAAAGTCACTGTGCGGCTCACACTATCGGTATAGGCAGCGTAGCCGATACCTCGGTTAGGATTGCCGCTACCGGCGTTATAGGAGCGGTAGGCAGCACCGGACTCCACCTCATTGACCGTTACGGTGTATGCCACATTGCGCACCGAGCTTCCCGTGATCGCCACGCCATCACGGCCTACGATCTGGCTCATTTCGTTGGTGATCTGCCCCCCTTGCACGAACAAACTTCCGCCCACCACGATACGACCTGCCAAGCTGCGGCTAACTTGTGCCTGCTGAGTCTTGCGTGTGAATTCATAGGCCATGAAATCACCATATGAGCGGCTGGCCAGATCGTTGTAGAAGGCCTGAATCGCGGCGTCCAGAGCTGCATCATCGCCGGGAGTGACCTTGAAATCACTCCAGATGCGGTCGTCCGCCGCATAGTGCGCCCCGGGTAGCAGAACCAAGTCGCAATCGATGATGCGAGAGCAGCCTGGCGGCAGCCCATAGTAATCACTGCTTTGCCGCACGAAGTACTCGCCACCCGAGAAATTCCCCAAATACCGCCCAAACACCGCGAAGGGGTATCGCTCCGAATCCAGAACTAACTTTCTGTTGTAAGTGTCAGCTGACCAGTTGTCTCGTCCTGGTTCGAACGCCGCGATGAAGGGAACCAATGAACTCTGAGCTAGGCTACTCCAATAACCAAGCCAACCATCCCTCACTTTGTCTGGTGACCAAACAATGCGTATATCTTCTGGCTTATAGCGAACCGTGTTGCCGATGAGACCGAACTCAAATCCGCTAGTGGATGCTCCGTTAACAAGCTGCCATTGCAGGTAAGGGTTCAGATTCCGAATATCAGCCGACGCGAGCTCCAAGTTGCCGCGCACATCAATCGTCGCGCCACTGTTGATCAGGCGACCAGCAGTGATGGAAGCACCACCACCGGAACTGATGAAGGCCCGCGTGTCCAGCAGCGCCGAGGTCGGCCCCCCAGCAGCTGTGATCGCTGCCAGTTCACCATCGGTGTAGACGGAGCGGTTCACGGCCTCGCCACTGATGTTCAGAATCAGCCCGCGGCTGGCTTCGATGCTGGCGTTCTCATTGAGAAGCGAGGCTGCCTGCAGGCTCATGGCGCCATCTGCGAAAATCAACCCGCCCCCCGTGTTGCTCACCGATTGGGTGAAACGGCCGGTCAGACTGGAGCGTGCGGCAATGGTGGCGGACGTGCCCGACAGCGCGCCATTGCTCAGGCTGCCTCCCGACAGCGCGATGTCGCCCCCGTAGATTCGCCCCGTGCCTTCGTTAACGATCTGCGCGGCATTCAGCGTCACCACGTCGCCGTCAATCAGCCCTTGATTGCGCAGTGCTCCGGTACTGGTGATGGTCGTGCGCGCCGCACTGAGTTCGGCTCCGGAAAGGTTGCTGAATGTCGCTGAACTGATGTCCAGATTGCCCATCAAGTTCAACCGTCCCGCATTGGTGAAAGCGCCACCAGCGTTCAGGGCCACGGCGCCTTGGGCCGCCAGTTCGGTACTGCCATCCATCGTCAGGTCACCCGCGACGGTCAATGACAGGTCGCGCCCAGAGGCCAGGCGTCCGCCGGCTCCCAATTCCTTGGCCGAAAGCACAAGGCCCTCCGCCCCCCACATCCGGCCTGTGGCATTGCTCACTTGCAGCGTCGATGCCTGGGGTTGCCCTGCCCCTTCCTGGATCACAAGCCGCCCCTGGCTGCTGAGCTGACCCCGGTCGTTGAGCAGCGATTGCGAAACCGTGAGTGTCAAGGCCTGATTCGCGAGGATCTGCCCTTGAGTATTGTCGAGGTTCTGCGAACTGATCTGTATTGATCCGCCCTGGATACCCAGGTCGGAGGCGCGCGTGTCGCGGTTGTCAATGTTGCCTGCCGAGCCCAGGTCTGTCGATTGGCCACCGTAGATGAGGCCACCTTGGTTGAGAATCTGACCGGCCCTTAGGGCAAGCGACTGGAGCGCTTTGATTTGTCCGCTCTGATTGTCCGCTTGGCCCGCTACGGTCAGCTGCATGGACCCGACCGCCGCCAGCTCGGCTCGGTTAGTCAGGCTAGCGAGCAGCAAGGTAGCCTCGCTGCCCGCGCTGACTCCGGATCCGTTGGTCAGCTGCATGGCACCAAGCGTGAGACTGCCTCCAGCGTGGATGCCCTGGGGCGAGTTCCATCCCGTGTCCCGCGCATTGATCACGTCGCCCTGCGCTTGCAGAACCAAACCCTCTCCCGATTGCAACAGCCCCCCGCTGTTGTCCAGACTTGCGCTTCGCACTTGCAGTTGTCGGGAGGCAAGAAGGCGCCCCTGGGTGTTGTCCACGCTTTGGCCGTGGCTGTCCACGTCAACCTGCTCAGCGGCCACCTCCCCCTGACGGTTGATCAACCTTCCCGTTCCGGAGAGACCGCTTTCGATCTGCAGGCTTTGTGCTGCAAGAAGCCTACCCTGCGTGTTGTCCACGGCACCCTGGGCATGCAGCGTGAGTCCTCCTTCCAGTGAGCCCATCTGGCCGCGCAGATTGGTTGCGCTGCTCACTTGCAGGCCAAGATCGCGCCGGGCCAGCAAGGTGCCGTCCGTGTTGTCTAGCGTTCCAGTTGATAGGGTCAGAGCGCCATCGCTGGTCAGTGCACCGCCGCTGTTGTTCACCGAACCCGCGTGCAAATCCAGGGCCTGCTGGCCACCCGAGCGGATGCGACCGGACTGGCGATTGCTGAGATTTCCAAGTACATCCAGCACAACGCCCTGGCCGGACTCCAGCAGGCCAGCGTCATTGCTCACTGCGCCGGCACGCAGTCGCAGTACCTGATTGCTTTGGATACTGCCGCCCTGGTTGTCCAGCAGCCCCTGGACGACGATGTTGGTACTTCCACCACTGAGCCAGCGCCCACCCCTG
>NZ_JAKZFD010000084.1 GCF_022549225.1 Pelomonas sp. CA6 | reverse complement strand
CGGATCTGGTCGGAGCCCAGCGCGTTGAGGTCATCGCTGGAGAGGTTGTTGACTTGGACCGTGGTCAGGTTGGCCACCTGGGCGGTGGACAGGCCCTGGATCTGGGCCGAACCCAGCGCATCGATCTGCGCGGTGGAGAGCGAGCGCAGCGCGGCGGTGTTTAGCGCACGCAGGTCTTGCGTTTCCAGCGCGGCGACCTGGTCGGTGCCCAGGCCGGCGACCTGGCGCGAGC
>NZ_JAKZFD010000083.1 GCF_022549225.1 Pelomonas sp. CA6 | reverse complement strand
CCGTCGGCGCAGGCCGGCGGCCAGCCGCTGGTGCTGCTGTGCCAGCCGCGCGGCGTGGCGCTGGTGGCCAGCGTGCTGGCGGTGCTCAAGGCCGGCGCGGCCTATGTGCCGGTGGACCCGTCGTATCCGGCCGAACGGCTGGCGGCGATGCTGCAGGACAGCGGGGCGGGCGTGGTGCTGGCGCATGGCGATCTGGAGGCCTCGGTCCAGGCGAACCTGGCGCTGGCGGTGGCCGG
>NZ_JAKZFD010000082.1 GCF_022549225.1 Pelomonas sp. CA6 | reverse complement strand
ACGGCCATCATCAGCGCATCGGCCACGAGCTGGCTGGTCATGCTTGACTGCATGGACCACCCCACAATGCGTCGCGAGAACAGGTCCAACACCACAGCCACGTAAAGCCAGCCCTCGGCCGTCCAAATGTAGGTGAAGTCGGCCACCCACTTCTGGTTGGGCGCGTCGGCCTGGAACTGACGGTCCAGCACGTTGGCGGCAATGGCGCTGCGCTCGCCATGGTCCTGGGGTAGGCCACGCCGGCGCGGGCGGGC
>NZ_JAKZFD010000081.1 GCF_022549225.1 Pelomonas sp. CA6 | reverse complement strand
GTGCAGCTCAAGGCGGGCTCGCTGAGCAACGGTGGGAGCATCCAGTCGCGAGGGGACCTGGACATTCGGTCCGGCGCGGCGCTGGACAACCGAGGAACGGTCTACGCGCAAGGCCACGGCCAGGTGAGCGCGACGGGCACGTTGAGCCACAGCGGGACGATGGCGGCGCAGGGTGACCTGACGGTGCAGGCCGGCGCGGTGGTTAGCAGTGGCACCTGGGCCGCGGGGCTCAAGCCGGACAACACGCTGGCGGC
>NZ_JAKZFD010000080.1 GCF_022549225.1 Pelomonas sp. CA6 | reverse complement strand
CCAGACCAGCACCGTCACCATCAGCTTCAGCGAAGCGGTGACGGGCCTCACGGCGGACGACTTCGTCGTGGGCAACGGCAGCCTCAGCGGCCTGAGCAGCAGCAATGGTGGCCTCACCTGGACCGCCACCCTCACGCCCACGGCCGGTGTCGAATCGACCACCAACCTCATCAGCCTGGACGGCAGCCGCTACACCGACCTGGCCGGCAACACCGCCAGCGGCACGGCCAACTCCGGCAACTACGCCATCGACACCCAGCGCC
>NZ_JAKZFD010000008.1 GCF_022549225.1 Pelomonas sp. CA6 | reverse complement strand
GTCGACGTGGCCTGCGCATCCGGTGCGCGTGAGCACCCAGTGGCTCGATGTATGAACTGGGGCGTATCTGAGATGAGCGCGTCAGGCGCGCGCCGCGGCTGGCAGGCTCAGCAGCGCTCCGCCGCCGGCCTGTTCGCGCGTCAATAGCAGTCCGCTGTCCACCAATTCATCGACCAAGCCTGTGTTCCAGTCCGCAAAGGGCTGGTCTTGGAAGAAGCGCGTCCACATCTGCCGCTGGACGGGCGTGGTGGCGAGCCAGTTCAGCAGTTCGGCACGCGTGCAGCGTTGGACCTCCAGCATGTGGAACATGCTCAAGGCCTTGGCTGCATGGCGGGCATGGCTGAGCGGCTGGGCGCGGAAGTAGGCCAGCCGGTTCCTGGCCCTGGACAAGGCCGCGCCCACGTCGCTGAACGCCGGGCCGTGGCCGGGCACGACGATGGCGGGGGCCAAGCGCTCGATCAAGTCCAACGAGGCCTGGACCTCGTCGAAGGCGGAGGCGCCGTCCAGCTCCGGGAAGACGATGCCGAAGCCATTGCCCCACAACGCATCGGCCGAGAGCAGCACGCGATGGTGTGGTTCGAAGAGAAGGACCGCGTCTGGGTCATGCCCTGGCGCGGCATGGATCTGCCATTCGCAGCCGCCCTGGGTCAACAGCTCGCCGGGGCGCAGCATGGCGTCGGGATGGAAGGGCGGGCACTGCTGGCCGGTGGCGAGGTAGCTCAGCCGGGCCTCGTCCCAGTCCTGAACGGCATCGAAAAGGCCGGGCGGGATGTGCACCGGGCAGCCATGCCGGGCGGCCAGGGCGGCATTGCCGCCGCAATGGTCGGAGTGAAGGTGGGTGTTGACGATGAGGCGTAGCGGCGCGCCCGACAGCGCGGCATCGACCAGCGCCACGGTTTGCGCCAAGTGGCTGACGTAGCCGGTGTCGACGAGCACGGCGCCGACGTCGGGCGCGTGGCCGTGCAGCAGCACTGAGTTGGACGACAGCCAGCCGCGCTCGATCAGCTGGATTCCTGCCGGCAGCGCCGCGTGAGACATGGCGGGACTCTCCGCCTCAGGCGCGCAGTTCGCGGCGCAGGATCTTGCCGACGTTGGTCTTGGGCAGCTCGTCGCGGAACTCGATGTACTTGGGCCTCTTGTAGCCGGTCAGTTGGAAATGGCAGTAGGCCGCCAGGTCTTCCTCGGTCAGCACCGGGTCCTTCTTGATGACGAAGAGCTTCACGGTTTCACCCGAGTGCGCATCGGGCACGCCCACCGCCGCGCACTCCAGCACACCGGGGTGGAGGTTGACGACTTGCTCGATTTCGGTCGGGTAGACGTTGAATCCCGAGACCAGGATCATGTCCTTCTTGCGGTCGACGATGCGGGTGTAGCCCTGGGCATCCATCACGCCGATGTCACCGGTCTTGAAGAAGCCGTCGGGTCCGATGGCCTGCGCGGTCTCTTCGGGCCGGTTCCAGTAGCCGGCCATCACCTGCGGTCCGCGGATGCAGATTTCGCCGCGTTCGCCCAGCGGGAGGTCGCGGCCGTTGTCGTCGCGGATCGCAATCTCGGTGTTGGGCACCGGCAGGCCGATGGAGCCATTGAAGCCGTCCAGGTCCAGCCGGTTGATCGTGGCCACCGGCGAGGTCTCGGACAAGCCATAGCCCTCCACGACGGGGCAGCGTGTGATCTTCTGCCATTTCTCGGCCGTGGCCTGTTGGACGGCCATGCCACCACCATTGGAGATCACCAGTTCGCTGAAGTCCAGGCGCGCGAAGGCCGGCTCGTTGGCCAGCGCGTTGAACAGCGTGTTCACGGCCGGGAACATGTGGATGCGGTAGTTGCGCAGCGTGGCGATGAAGCCGGGGATGTCGCGCGGGTTCGGGATCAGCAGGTTCATCATGCCCATGCGGGCGCCCAGCATGTAGCAGGCCGTCAGCGCGAAGATGTGATACAGCGGCAGCGCGCAGACGATGGTGAGCGGCTTGTCGCCGATCTTCTGCAGCATGGGGCCGAACCAGGCCTCGCTCTGCAGGATGTTGGCCACCACGTTGCGATGCAGCAGCGTGGCGCCCTTGGACAGGCCGGTGGTGCCCCCGGTGTATTGCAGGAAGGCCGGATCATCAGGGCCCAGGTTCACCGGGCGCAGGCTCTGGCGTTCGCCTTCGGCGAGCGCCTGGTTGAAGCGCCGCACGCTGCGTCCTTCGCCCAGCGGCAGGCGGAACTCAGGGACCATCTTCTTCAGGTGGCGCACCGCGAAGTTGATCAGCGGGCCACGCCACCAGCTCAACAGGTCGCCCAGCGAGGCCAGCACCACGTGGCGGACCTGGGTGTGGGCGATGACCTCTTCCAGCGTCTTCGCGAAGTTCTCCAGCACGATGATGGCCTCGGCGCCCGAGTCCTTCAGCTGGTGCTCCAGTTCGCGCGGGGTGTACAGCGGGTTGACGTTGACCACCACATAGCCGGCGCGCAGCACGGCGGCGATCGCCACCATGTACTGCAGCACATTGGGCATCATCAGCGCGACGCGAGCGCCGCGCGCCAGTCCCTTGGACTGCAGATAGGCGCCCAGCGATGCGGACATGCGGTCCACCTGCGCGAAGCTGATGCGCTGGTCCATGCAGGTGGCCGCATCGCGGTGCGCATGCCTGCGGAAGGCTTCCTCCAGCAGGGCCACCAGCGAAGGGTAGACCTGGGTGTCGATTTCTGCGGGAACGCCTGGCGGATAGCTTGCCAGCCAGGGCTTGTCGGCGGGGGTTGCGGCCATGTCTCCTCGTGGCTCCCTCCGGGTGGGAGCTCTGCACAGTTCGAGCCTGGGATGCTCGCGGTTCCGTCCTCGGCGCGCCTAGGGGAGTTGCCCTAAGGGATCGTCACCTGCGGGACAGCCCGCGGCACGCGCGGGCGCGCCGGGAGCGAACAGCGCCGCCGCGAGCGCCTGCTCGCGCTCGCTCACGCAGGCGAGAAACTCGTCGGCCCCCTTCATGGCCCGGAAGGTGTCGAAACCCGTTTCGAGGAAGCGCTGCAGCTCGCCCATGCCGGCCGCCGCGGCCGGGCCGCGCATCATGCGCAGCGCCTGACGCAGCAGCGGCTTGCGCGTGTAGTGCTCCAGCGCGCGGCCCACGGCCAGGGTCAGTTCGATCTGGCGGGCGCGGGCCTGCGGCTCGCCGACCGTTTGCCAGGCGCGCGCATAGGCGGCGGCGTCCACCGAGTCCTGCCCCAGGTTCGCCGCCATGGCCGTGTCCAGCCGCTCCGACAGCGCGTGCAGTTCGGCCAGGTCGTGCACCGTGCCCACCACGTCGCGCGGGAAGAGGCGCACCAGCGTGGGCACCACGCGGGCGAACTGGGCGTCGCGCTCGCTGTAGTCGCGCGGGCCATACAGCTCTTCCAGGAAGAAGCGCGCGGTGTCGGCGTAGCGCGGCGTGGCGAGCAGGTCCGCATAGCTGCGCGCGAAGCGCCGTTGCTGGTAGTGCTTGAGCGCCAGCACGCGGGTGCCCAGCCGGGCATCGCGCAGGCGCGCGAGGCGCTGGGTTTCGACGTCCTGCAGGAATTGTGCGATCGCTTGATCCATCGGGTGAGCTGGCCGGGGTTGGCGCCGGTCCCCATTGTGGCCCGGCCTACACTGTCCGCCAGGGGCCGGGCTGCGAGAACCGGCAAGGAGCATGCATGAATGGACGGTTGCAGCGGGTGATCTCGCTGCTGCGATGGCTGGGGGGCGGAGGGCTGGCGGGCTGGCTGTGGTGGCGTGGGTCGACGTCGGGCGCGGTCGCGGTGCTGCTGCTCGTGCTGGCCGGATCGCCGCTGCTGCTGCTGCCCGGTTTCCTGTGGCTGACCCGGCAAGCGGCGGAGCCGGGGCTGCCTCGCCCGCGCCTGCGTGAGGCCTTGCGGGCCTGGTGGCTGGAGACCTGGGCGGTGTTGCGCATCTTCGGCTGGCTGCAGCCCTGGCGCGAACAGGCCCAGCCCGATCATCTGCCGGCGCCCGAGCCCGGCCGGGCCCTGCCGCGCGGTGTGCTGCTGCTGCATGGCTACACCTGCAACCGCGGGCTGTGGCATGACTGGATGGTCGAGTTGCGCGCGCAGGGCCGACCCTTCATCGCGCTGACGCTGGAGCCGGCCTTTGGCTCCATCGACGCCTATGCGCCGGCGATCGACGCCGCCATGCAGCGCCTGCAGGCGCTCAGCGGGCGCCCGCCGCTGATCGTCGGACACAGCATGGGCGGGCTGGCTGCCCGGGCCTGGTGGCGCCATACCGGGCATGATCCGGCGCGGCTGTGGCGACTGATCACGCTGGGCTCACCGCACCAGGGTTCGCTGTTGGCGCGCTGGGGGCTGGGGACCAATGGGCGGCAGATGCGCCGCCATTCCGACTGGCTGCGCGCGCTGGCGGCGGCCGAACCGCCGCTGCTGCGCGAGCGCATGCACTGCCTGTTCGGGCACTGCGATCAGATCGTGCTGCCCGCGGGCAGCGGCCGCTATCCGGGCGCGCCGGCGACCCATGTCGCGGCCACCGGCCATCTGCAGCTGATCTTCGCCCCGCAGAGCCGGGCGGCGATGCGGGCGCTGATGGCCGCCGAGGCGGGCGACGAGGGGCCGCACCCCAAGGCGGCGCTCGCCGGCCCCTAGCTCCCGCGGGGGCCGGCGGAGTCGGGATCAGGCCTCGGCCTTGAGCACGCCGCGGCGGATCTGGTCGAGCTCGATGCTCTCGAACAAGGCCTTGAAGTTGCCTTCGCCGAAGCCCTCGTTGCCCTTGCGCTGGATGATCTCGAAGAAGATCGGGCCGATCACTTCCTTGGTGAAGATCTGCAGCAGCAGCTCGTTGGGCGCGCCCTGGTGGGTGGCGCCGTCGATCAGGATGCGCAGGCGCTTGAGCTCGGCCAGGTTCTCGCCGTGCTGCGGCAGGCGCTTCTCGACCAGGTCGTAGTAGGTCTCTATCGTGTCCTGGAAGGCCACGCCGGTGCTCTTCATGCCCTGCACGGTGGCGTAGATCTGGTCGGTGCCCAGCGCCACGTGCTGGATACCTTCGCCGTGGTAGAGGTCCAGGTACTCGGCGATCTGGCTCTTGTCGTCGCTGCTTTCGTTGATGGGGATGCGGATCTTGCCGCAGGGGCTGGTCATGGCCTTGGACTTCAGTCCGGTCAGCTTGCCTTCGATGTCGAAGTAGCGCACTTCCTTGAAGTTGAACAGGCGCTCGTAGAAGTCCGCCCATTCCTTCATGCGACCGCGGAAGACGTTGTGCGTCAGGTGGTCGATGTAGGTCAGGCCATGGCCCGCGGGACGGGCATTCACCGGCTTGCCCTGGGCGTCCAGGATGGGCACGAAGTCGACGTCATAGATGCTGATGTTGCCGATCTCGCCCGGTTGAGCGCCATTCTTGCCCTGCCAGCGGTCGACGAAGTAGATCAGCGAGTCGCCGATGCCCTTGATGGCCGGGATGTTCAGCTCCATCGGGCCGGCCTTGTTGTCGAAGCCCCAGGCACCCAGCTCCAGCGCGCGCTGGTAGGCATAGCCGGCGTCCTTGACGCGGAAGGCAATGGCGCAGATCGACGGGCCGTGCAGGCGCGCGAAGCGCTGCGCGAAGGCGTCCTTCTCGGCGTTGATGATGAAGTTCACGTCGCCCTGACGGTACAGCGTGACGTCCTTGTGGCGATGCTTGGCCACGGCGGTGAAGCCCATGGACTCGAACAGCTGACCCAGCGCGACGGGATCGGGCGCGGCGTACTCGATGAACTCGAAACCATCGGTGCCCATCGGGTTGTCCCAGGGGATGAAACCGGCCATGTGTCTGTCTCCGAACTGAAAAAGTGTGGTGCGAGAACGCGTCCGCTGGGGGCCGCTGTTCTCTTGAGGTGGCTCAAGACTGTAGGCGCAGCGGACCGCAGGATTCCTGCGATTCGTGCGCGGACACCTGGGGGTGATGCAGGATTCCTGCAAGAATCCTGGCATGGACAAGCAGATCGAGCTCGATGCGATCGACAAGCGCATCTTGAGGGCGCTGCAGCAGGACGGGCGCATGACCTATGACGCGCTGGCGGCGGAGGTCAACCTCTCCTCTTCGGCCGTGCTGCGCCGTGTACGCCGGCTGGAAGAGGGCGGGGTGATCGCCGCCTATGTGGCATTGCTGAGCCCGCAGCGCCTGGGCCTGGGGCTGACCGCCTACATCAACGTGCGGCTGGAAAAGCACACCGAGAGTCACAAGCGCAACCCCATGGATCTCTTCCGCGCCGCGGTGCAGACCTGGCCCGAGGTGGTCGAGTGCTCGGCGCTGACGGGGGAGATGGACTATCTGCTGCGGGTGATGGTGGAGGACATGGCGCACTACGCGCGCTTCATCACCGACACCCTGCTCAAGCATCCCAGCGTGCAGGATTGCAAGACCAGCTTCGTGCTGGACCACCTGAAGAACACGACGGCCCTGCCCGTCTGAACCCGCCCCCCGGCATGGGGGCGTGCCCGCTCAGCGGCGGACCAGCGCCACCGCCAGCTCGAACCAGCCCGCGCGCGGATGGGCCAGCGCGCCATAGGGCGGCGCGGGCCAGGCCCACAACGGTTCGGGAAACAGCGCGCGCATCGCATGGATGTCGCAGTGATAGGGCGGCCCTTCGATGCGGCCCTGTTCCACGCTGTCACGCCGCGCCTGCATGAACAGCGCAAGCAGCCGGCCGCCAGGCCGTATCCAGCGCTGCAGCTGGTCGGCGTAGGCGCGCCAGTGATCGGGATGCAGCGCGCACAGGCAGGTCTGTTCGTAGACCAGGTCCACCGGCGCCTGGGGCTGCCAGTTCAGCACGTCGGCCTGCTGGACGCTGGCGTTCAATCCCGGCGCCTCGGCCTGCAGTCGTTCGCGTGCCTGTTCGACGGCGGCCGGCGCGTAGTCCAGCCCAGTCACCGTCAGCCCCGCGCGGGCCAGCACCGTCAGCTCATGGCCGCGACCGCAACCGGGCACCAGCACATGGCTTCCTGTTGGCATCAGCCCGGCGTCTCGCCAGGCCTGCAGCTGGGGATGCGGGCCGCCGCGGTCCCAGGGCGTCTGGCCGGACTCGAAGCGCTGTTGCCAGAATTGGCGATCCGGGCCGGCCATCAGTAGTCGCGGTCCAGTTCGGCCAGCAGGCGCTGGGTGTGGGCCTGAGACAGGTTGAGCAAGTCGCCGATCTCCTTCAAGTCGTCGGGGACGGCCGGGTTCTGCCAGCTGTCCGCCGTATGGCGCGCCAGGCGCACGGCCAGCATCACGCAGCGCACCTGCGGGTCGTGCACCTTCTTGTCATCGGTGATGTGGGCCAGCAGTTCGGGCAGGTGCCAGGCCTTCATCAGCGACTGCTCCAGATCGCCGAGCTCGATGCCCAGCACCGCACGCTGGGCCGCGGCGCTGCGCGTGCCCGGGCGGGCCATCAGTTGACGCGCGACATCCAGCGCCAGGTCGGGGGCCTCGCACCACAGCAGCATCTCGGCGAAATCGTGCAGCAGCGCCGCGCTGTGGATCACCGCGGCGTCCGGGTCGGTGCGGTGCACCGCAAAGCCCAGCGCGAAGCGCGAGGCGCGCTCGGCGCGGCGCAGCACCCGCTGGATGCCCGCCAGCGCGTCGGGGCGGCCCATCATGCGCTCCTCCAGCGTGGGCTGGGCGCCGAAGGCCGCGAAGAAGGGCGTGATGCCCATCAGCACCAACGCGGCGGTCACGGTCTCGGCATCCGCCAGCAGGCGGCTGGAGCGCTGGCTGGACGCGAAGGCCAGCACCTTCAAGGTCATCAGCGGGTCCTTGACGATGACCTCGGCCAGGCTGTGCGCGTCGACGGCGTCCTCGTTGGCGCGCCAGAACTCAAGCTGTTCCGCGGTGGCAGCGAGGACCGGGATCTCCACGCCCTGGAAATGCCGCGTCCACGCGGCCATGCTGGGCAGCGGGCGCATGAGCGGTTCGTGAGGCGCGGCGGTCATGGGCTGGAACGCAAGAGTTGGCTGGATCGTATATCGGCGCCGGCTCCGAGGCCTTGAGCCCCACAGCCAGCACCGCCAGCGCTATCCACGCCGGGATCACAGCCGCGTCACCCCAGGCAATTGCCCCAGGCGTTCACCATCGAAGTACAGCACACCGGCGGGCTCGCCGGGCAGGCGGCGGAACTCCAGCGGCGCGTCGACGCGTGCACTAATGGCGCTTTCGGGGCTGACCGCAGGCAGTTCCTGGCGAACCAGGGGCGAGCGGGCGATGCGGTGGGCGGCGGCGCGCAGTGCGCGCGCCAGGCTCAGCAGCAGCCGGGCGCTCAGGCGTTGCAACGGACCGCGGCTCAGCGGCAGGGTTTGCTGCAGGGTGGAAACGCCGGGCGTTCCGATTCTTGTCGTATGCATGTCTGTCTCCCAAGGCCTCGCCCCCGGGTGCCGCTCGGCGGATGGGGCAAGGCGATCGCTTCAGGGGCTGCGCGTGTCTTCGCGCAGCTGGCGGAGCTCCAGGGCCAGGTCTTGCCTGGCGCGCTGGCGTCGGCTGGCGCTGCCCAGCTGGTGGCGGCCGGCCTTGCGCTTGAGCGCCGGGACCACCAGGGGATTGCGCGGCTTGCGCAGCGAAGCCACTCGCTGGGCACGGGGGGATGTGAACTGAGTCATGGGGCCTCCTTTGCACACGGAGGCCACCGGCCCCGCGTGTCAACGAATGTGGGAAACGAACATCAACAAGCGTCGTCCTCGCCGGCAACGGAGCCAGACCGGCCGCCCGGTGGGGCGACGGCGCGGCGGCTGCCGACATGACATGCGTCCCAAGAGCGGGAAACCGGGGCGGGCCCGACATGCCTGGCCTTGAGGCCGGAGGCGGGGGTGGTGCCGCGGCGCTCTTGAGCGCGGTTGAGAGTGGCGTGCGATTCAGGCCGGCCGCGCTCCGCCGGCGCGGGCCGACGAAGACGGTAGGGAATCGGGCGTCGCCACGCCGGGGGCTACCGGCATGACTTGCGCAAATGATAAACGATTGATTATCTTGCGCAAGTGCTTTTTATCTTTGCCGCAACGCAAGAGAGAGGTTGCACTGGCAGGGCGACGGTCAGGCGCGGCCCCGTGCCCCGGCACTGAGCGGGGCTTGGGCATGGCGGAAACGTGGGGCCGCGAAGGCGGTGGCGCGCCAGAGGAACGGGCGCGAGGAAAAGGGCGCGCGGCGCTGTCGCGCGGATCAGCGCTTCTTGGGCTTGAGCGGCGCGATGCCCTGTTGCAGCCGGCGCCACTCGTCCATGTCGCCGGACGTGGCCGCGGGGCGGCCACCCGAAGTGGTAGCCGGCGTGGATCGGGGGCCGGACGCGGCTGGCGCGCGAGCCGTCGGGTCGCTGTCCGGCGTCAGCACCTCGCCCAGCAGATCGAGCAGGCGCGTGCGCGCGCGCTGCGGATGGCGCCGGTAGTAGGTGAGCACCAGCCCGACGATGAAACGTTCGTCATCGTCCTGTGGCAGCCCGTGGGCCGGCTCCTCGGCCGCGGGGGCGGGGCCGCTCGCATGCTCCTGGTCCATCCAGCCCGAGGGCTTGTGGCAGAGCTGTTCGAACTGGCGCGCGAGCCGCTCGCCGATCTGGCGCGAACGGCTCTTGATCTGGCTCCAATAGCTGGGCTGGATCTGCAAACGCTCCGCGAAACGCCGCTCCAGGCCGCGCAGGGTGGCGGCGTCGGGGTGCTTGACGGTGGAGGCGACGAACTCTTCGAACAGGATCATCGCGTTGTCCAGGCGGATCTGCGCGACGTCCCGGATAGCGGAACACATAGGCCTCAATGATAAAGCCTGCTTGCCAATCGCACCCCGACCCCGCGTTGCGCCCCTGGAGGAATCCGTGCGCCATTGCCTGCCTGAGCAAGGAACGATGCCCAGGCGAGCGGGGTCACTCGTCGTCGTCCAGGTGCTTGTAAGCCGCCATCAGCTGGCTCTGCAGGTTGGGCGGCACGGCCTCGTAGTGCGACAGCGCGACGGTGTAGCGACCCTGGCCGCTGGTCATCGCATTGAGCCGGTTCTGGTAGCTGGCCAGCTCGGCCAGCGGTGCCAGGCCCAGCACGGTCATCACGCCGGGCACCAGGCTGCGCGTGCCGTTGACCTGGCCGCGCCGGGCGGCGAGGTCGCCGGTGATGTCGCCCATCGCATGGTCGGGCGCGCTGATCTCCACCTGCACGATGGGCTCCAGCACCATGGGATGGGCCTCGCGCACCGCGGCCATCAACGCCTTGCGTCCGGCGGTCACGAAGGCGATCTCCTTGGAGTCCACCGAGTGGTGTTTGCCGTCGAACACCACCACGCGCAGGTCCACCACCGGATAACCGGCGATGACGCCCTGTTCCAGCGCCTGGCGCACGCCCTTCTCGACCGCGGGCATGAACTGGCCCGGGATGGTGCCGCCCTTGACCTGGTCGATGAACTCGAAGCCGCCGCCGCGCGGCAGCGGTTCGATGCGCAGCCAGACCTCGCCGAACTGGCCGGCGCCGCCGCTCTGTTTTTTGTGGCGATGGTGGCCTTCGGCTGGCGCGGCGACGGTCTCGCGGTAGGCGAT
Organism: Pelomonas sp. CA6; assembly: GCF_022549225.1. Taxonomy (GTDB): domain Bacteria; phylum Pseudomonadota; class Gammaproteobacteria; order Burkholderiales; family Burkholderiaceae_C; genus Roseateles. Next base: position 271,262 of record NZ_JAKZFD010000008.1, on the reverse strand, counting down.
GCGCGGCGGCTGGATCTTCAGCTCGAACTTGTAGACCTCCTGCAGCCGCTCCAGCAGCACGCGCAGGTGCAGCTCGCCCAGGCCGTAGACCAGGGTCTCGTTGGTCTGGGCGGCATGTTCCAGGCGCAGGCAGGGGTCTTCGTCGACCAGTCGGCGCAGCAGGTCCCACAGGCGCTGTTCGTCGCCATGGCGCGCCGGGCTGATCGCCAGGCCGTGCACGGGCGCGGGGAAGTCCAGCGGCGCCAGATGCAGGTGCTCGTCCTCCTGCGCGTCGTGCAGCACCGCGTCGTAGTGCAGCTCGTCGATGCGCGAGAGCGCGCAGATATCGCCGGGCAGGGCCTCGTCGATCTCGACATGCTCCTTGCCCTGCAGCAGGAAGAGGTGGCTGGCGCGTATCGGCTTGCGCGCATGGCCCACGTAGAGCTGGCTGTTGCGCCTGAGCACCCCCTGGTGCACGCGCAGCAGCGCCAGCTTGCCCAGGTAGGGGTCGGACTGCACCTTGAACACATGGGCCAGCACATGGCGGTCGGCGTCGGGCCGCGGGCGCAAGGGGCGCGCGTCCTCGCCTTCGCCGTCCAGGAACTGCGGCGGATTGGCTTCGCCGGGATGGGGCAGCAGGCGCGCGATGACGTCCAGCAGCTCGGGCACGCCGACGCCGCTGCGCGCCGACGCGAAGCACACCGGGATCAGGTGGCCCTCGCGCAGCGCCTGCTCCAGCGGCGCATGCAGCTCGGTCGCGGGTACGTCGCCGTCGTTGAGGTAGCGCTCGACGAAGCCCGCGTCCACCTCCACGACCTGCTCCACCAGCGCACGATGGGCGTTCTCCAGCGATCCGAAGTCGACCGTCAGGTCCGCCGCCGCCTCGCGCTGGAAGAAGCAGTCGGCGACGCGCGAGGCCCCGGCCGCCGGCAGGTTCAGCGGCAGGCATTCGCGGCCGAAGACCTGTTGCAGCTGCTCGAGCAGCCCGGGCAGGTCCACCTCGGGCGCGTCGATCTTGTTGATCACGATGAGGCGCGCGCGCTCGCGCTGTGCCGCCACCTCCATCATGCGCTGGGCCATCAGTTCGATGCCGCCCTGGGCGCTGATCACGACGACGGCGCTTTCCACCGCCTCCAGCGCGGGCAGGGACTGGCCGATGAAGTCCGGCGCGCCGGGGGTGTCCAGCAGATGGATGCGCAGGCCCTGCCAGTCCAGGTGCATCGCGCTGGTCTGCAGCGAATGCTGCATGCGGCGCTCCAACGGGTCGGCATCGCTGACGGTGTTGCCCTTCTCGATCGAGCCGGCCTGCTTCAGCGCGCCGGCCTGCACCAGCAAGGCTTCGGCCAGCGTGGTCTTGCCGCTGCCGGCCGGCCCGACCAGCGCGAGGGTGCGGAGGCGCTGCAGCCGCCTGTCATGCGCACCGCCGGCCCCGCCTCCGCGGTCGGGGTCGGCGCCGCCTGGGCTGCCGTTGAGGGTGTCTCCATCGGGCGTTGTCGCGCTGGCCATGGTGTGCTCCTCGACCGGTCCGTGTGGCGGACCGTTGGAGCCCAGCGTAGGCCAAGCGCAGGGCCGGCACAAGAGCCCCGGGTCAGGCCCCGGAACGGGGCGGGCTCAGACCCGATGCGGCAGGCGCTTGTAGTACAGCGCGGTGGGCAGCAGCCGGCCGTCGCCGCAGCGGCTGTGCTCGGGGATCTCGCCGGCGCGCTGCCAGCCCAGGTGGGCGAAGACCGCTTCGGCCTGGGTCTGGGCGGGGGCTTGCAGCTCCAGCAGATGGCGGCCCTGGGTGGCCGCCACGCTTTCCGCGCGCGCCAGCAGCCGGCCCGCGATGCCGCGTCCGCGTTCCTGGCTGTGCACCATCAGGCGCTGCACCTCCCCGCGGTGGTGCGCGGCGGGCTGGGTGTTGAAGGCCAGCTGCACCGCGCCGAGCAACCGGCCGGGGCCTTCGGCGTCGCAGGCGATCCACAGGCGTTGCTGCGGACCCAGGCGGGCGAAGACGCCCTGCCAGTAGTCCATCGCGGCATAGCGCGACATCGGCGCGACAAAGCCCAGGCAGGCGCCCTGGTGCACGTTGTCGATCAGCAGATGGGTGAGGGCGGGCAGCCACTGCAGGTCGGACGGCTGCAGCTGCTGCAGCGTGATCGTGGCGGCGCCGGCGGAGGCGAGGGGCGCGGCGGTGGAGGACAGGCCGCGCGGGGCGCGGGCGTCGGCCAACGGGGGGCGTGTGGCGGCGTGCATGGTCGGGCGGACTCCTGGGTGAACGACATCCTCGTGGGACATGGTTAACCCTTAGCAACCCCCATGCCAGAGCCTGGTCGGTGGGCGCATTGCGCGCATTTCTTCAGGCGGACGCCGTCGGGGTGCCGGGGCCCTCGCTTTCCAGACCCGGTTCGGCATAAAGGCGGCCGCGGCCCAGCGACTTGGCGGTGTACAGCGCCGCCTCGGCGCGGCGCATCAGATCGTCGATGTTGCGGTCGCCGCCGCGCAGCCGCGCCCAGCCCGACGAGAAGTCCAGCGCGAAGCCCAGCTCCGCGGGCGCCCGCTCGGCCAGCGCCTTGCGCACGCGCTGGTCCAGCGCGGTCGGGCCTTGCTGGTCGGAGCGCGCCATCAGCACCGCGAACTCCTCGCCGCCCACGCGCGCCACCAGGTCGCCCAGGCGCTTCTGGTCGTCCAGACAGGCGGCGAACAGTGCGATCGCGCGGTCGCCCACCGCCTCGCCGTGCTGGTCGTTGATCGCCTTCAGCCCGTCGATGTCCATCATCAGCAGCATCAGCGGCTCGTCGTAGCGCCGCGCCATGGAGATCATGTCCACCGCGCGCTGCGTGAAGGCGCGGCGGTTGCACAGCCCGGTCTGGGCGTCGCTCTGCGCCAGCCGCTTGAGGTGGTCCTCGGTTTCGCCGCGCCAGGCCGCGAGCACGGCCACCGTCATGGCCAGCAGGCTCACATGGGTCATCACCGCGAAAGCGGTGTTGAGCGGGTGGGCGCTGGTGAAGCTGGGCAGCGTGTCGGTCGCGAAGCCGGCCAGATAGCCGCGCGCCAGCGTCAGCAGCCCCAGCAGCAGGCAGCTCAGGCCCAGCAGGCTGCGCCAGCGCCAGCTGTGCGCCGGCACGCGCGGCGCCGGCTGCAGCAGGGCCAGCGTGAGGGTCAGCAGCTGCAGCCCCAGCCAGCCGTTGGACCAGGCCAGGCGGAACGCATAGTTGCCGAAGCCGGCGCCATAGCCCAGCACCAGCGCGGCCGGCGCGGCCCAGCTCAGCAGCCGGCCCCAGCGCTGCGGCAGCCAGCAGGCCACCGCCGTCCACAGCAGGCTCAGGCTGAGGCTCAGGCTGCCCAGCGCCAGCGTCGCGCCCCAGCGCGAGCCCTCGGGCAGCAGCATCAGCAGCCCCCAGCCCAGGGCCTGCGCGGCGGCGCTCAGCTGGGCCAGCCGGGCGCCGCGGCTGTCGCGCCAGCCCAGCAGCAGCGGCAGCATCAGGGCCAGCGCCAGGGCCTGGATCAGCAGCAGGCTGAACAGTGTCGCGATGTCGTAGTGCATGGCCAGGGGCGACGCGGGCGCGGGCTCAGCGCAGCGGGATGGGGGTGGCGCGGTCGACCGGCACCGCCGTCACGCTGTTCTGTGGCGAGCCTTCGATCAGTCGGTCGGCATAGGTCAGATAGACCAGGGTGTTGCGGCCCGGGTCGACCATGCGGACGATGCGCAGTTTTTTGAAGACCAGCGAGATGCGTTCGTTGAACACCTCCTCCTGCTTCTTCAGCGGCTGCGGGATGACGATGGGGCCGGTCTGGCGGCAGGCGATGGAGGCCTCGCTCTTGTCCTCGGCCAGGCCCAGCGCGCCCTTGATGCCGCCGGTCTTGGCGCGCGACACATAGCAACTTACGCCCTGCACCTTGGGGTCGTCATAGGCCTCGACGACGATCTTGTGGTCCGGACCGATGAACTTGAACACCGTGTCGACCTCGCCCACCGGCTCCGCATGCGGCAGCGCGGCGGGCAACAGGCCCAGCAGCAGGGCACAGAGGGGGCGGCGGCAGGGCAGAGGCATGGATTTCTCCGGGAAACGGTTCAGGCCGGACTTGTAGCATGTCCGGGCGCGCGCGGGCACCCCGGAGCGAAGTGGTCCGGCCACAGCCGGTCGCGCAGCACCAGCATCGGCCGCTCGACGAAGCGGTACAGGGCCCAGCCCAGCAGCAGGCAGCTGCCACCGACCAGCACCAGCGCGGCCGCGGAACCCGGCGCGATGCCCAGGGTGTGCAGCGGCTTGAGCCAGACAAAGCCCACCGCCTTGTGAGACAGGTAGATGGCATAGGACCACAGCGCCAGCGAGGCCGCGCCCGGGATGCGCAGCCGGTGCAGCCCGCAGCGCGGGCTCAGCGCGGCGGCCACCAGCAGCGCGAAGCTCCAGGCCACGGCGCTGTAGCCCCAGGCCGTCATCGCGTGACCATAGCCATAGCCCTCGATGTAGTAGCTGCGCAGCAGCGCGAAGCCCATCAGCGCGCAGGCGGCCAGCCCGGCCAGCAGCAAGACCTGACCCCGGCGCATCAGCGCGGCCCAGGCCTGCGGCCGGGTGTTCTTCAACAGTGCCAGCGCGACGCCGGGCAGGAACTCGTCCATGCGCGCCAGGCTGGCGTAGTAGAGATTGGGGTGATAGTCGGCCACCGCGTTGCCGGCCTCCAGGCCGTGACGCTGCCACAGCCAGGAGCGCCACGCCACCGCCGCCGCGGTCAGGCCGGCGATGCCCAGCCAGGCCCAGGTCTGCCAGCGGCGCAGGCGCAGCAGCGCCCACAGTGTCAGCGGCAGCAGCAAATAGAACTGCTCCTCCACGCACAGCGACCAGGCGTGCGAGAAGGCCGTGCCGGGCTGCAGCCCGATGTTCTGCGTGAAGCTGAGAAAGCGCCACAGCGGCGGCGGCTCGCGCCCGCCCAACTGGCCCGGCAGCAGGACGTAGGCGGCCAGCACCACGTAGAAACAAGGCAGGGTGCGCATCAGGCGGCGCGCGTAAAAGCGCCCGAAGGACAAGGTCTGTCCGCCGGTCAGGCCCTTGAGCAGCGGGTTGGCGATCAGGTAACCGCTGAGCACGAAGAACAGATCCACGCCGGTCCAGCCCAGCACGCTCATCCAGCCGAAGGTGGGCTCGCGGCTGACGAAGAGCTGGTAGTGGTGCGCGAACACCAGCAGGATGGCCAGCGCGCGCAGGCTGTCGAGGCCGTGGAGACGGGCGGAGTCGGCGTGGGGCATGGGGGGAGCGGTCGGCGGATCCGCCATTCTCGCGGTGCTCGCGCGCGGCGGCGATGCGGGACGTCCCCCAGGGGCGGGCTGCTGACAGCCGCTGGCAGCTGGCGCGTCGGGGTGGATGGCAATGCCCGCAGGCTCGCCTACGATCGCCGTCTGCGGGCCGCGGACGGTAGGCCCTGCGAAGGAGGACGGCATGGCGGACATGAGCGGTGTGGACCTGACGGTGGATCTGGGCAGTGGCATCCGCGTGGGCATCGGCGGCTGGAACTTCGAGCCCTGGCGCGACAACTTCTATCCCAAGGGCTGGCCGGCCGCGCGCGAGCTGGCGTATGCGAGCCGGCGGCTCTCCGCCATCGAGATCAACAGCACCTACTACAGCTCGCAGAAGCCCGCCACCTTCGCGAAATGGCGCGAGGCCACGCCCGAGGGCTTTGTGTTCTCGCTCAAGGCCTCGCGTTTCGCGACCAACCGGCGCGTGCTGGCTGAGGCCGGGGAGTCGGTGCAGCGCTTCGTCGACAGCGGTATCGCCGAGCTGGGCGAGAAGCTGGGCCCCATCGTCTGGCAATTCGCGCCGACCAAGAAGTTCGATCCGGTGGACTTCGAGGCCTTTGTGCAGAGCCTGCCGCGCCAGGTGGCCGGGCTGCCGCTGCGCCATGCGCTGGATGTGCGCCACGACAGCTTCCGCTGTGCCGAGTATGTGCAGCTGGCGCGCCGCCATGGCCTGGCCACGGTGCTGACCGAGTCGGACGACTACCCGGCGATTGCCGATCTGAGCAGTGATTTCGTGTACGCGCGCATCATGCGCACACGGCCCGAATTGCCGCAGGGCCTGGCGCCCGAGGCCCTGGACGCGCTGGCGCAATGCGCGCGGTGCTGGCGTGCCGGCGATCAACCGCCGGGCCTGCCGCTGGTCGTGCCGGAGCCGGTGCCGCCGCACCAGCCGCGTGAGGTCTTCCTGTTCTTCATCAGCGGCGCCAAGGAGCGCGCGCCGGCCGCCGCGATGGGGCTGATCGAGCGCCTGCAGCGCTGATCCGGTGCCCGCGCCGGCGAGGGTGTCGCCGGCCTGCACTATGCTTGGGCAGATGCGTTCATCCCCCTTTGCCCTGCTCAAGCGTCTGCCGCCTGCCCTGCCGCTGTGGACTGTTGTGGCGCCCGTCGCCGCCGTGCTGGCCCTGCTCGCCCTCGCCGGCGCGCAGTCGGCCGCGGCGCTGATCGTGATCAGCCTGCTGCTGATGGCGGCGGTGCTCGCGGCGGTTCACCATGCCGAGGTGGTCGCGCACCGCGTCGGCGAACCCTATGGCTCGCTGGTGCTGGCCGTCGCGGTCACGGTGATCGAGGTGGCGCTGATCGTTTCGCTGATGCTGGCCGGCGGCGAGTCCACCAACGCGCTGGCGCGCGACACGGTGTTCTCCGCGATCATGATCGTCTGCAACGGCGTGCTGGGCCTGTGCATCCTGGTCGGCGGCTGGCGTCACAAGGTGTTGGCCTTTCGCGTCGAGGGCACGAGTTCGGCGCTCGCGGTGCTGGCTGCGCTGTCCACGCTGACCCTGGTGCTGCCGGCGTTCACGACCAGCACGCCCGGGCCTACTTTCTCGCGCTCGCAGCTGCTGTTCGCGGGTGCGGTGTCGCTGGTGCTGTACTGCGCCTTCGTCTTCGTGCAGGCGGTGCGCCACCGGGACTACTTTCTGCCCGTCGACGACGCCGACGACAGCGAGGCCCATGCGGCGCCGCCCAGCTGGGGCGTGGCCGGCTTCGCCCTCGTGCTGCTGCTGGTCTGCCTGGTGGGGGTGGTGGGGCTGGCCAAGCTGCTGGCACCAACGATCGAACGCGCCGTGGCCGCGATCGGCGCGCCGCAGACCCTGGTGGGCGTGATCGTCGCGCTGCTGGTGCTGCTGCCCGAGACCGTCGCGGCACTGCGGGCGGCGCTGCACAACCGGCTGCAGACCAGCCTGAACCTGGCGCTGGGCTCGGGCCTGGCCAGCATAGGCCTGACCATTCCGACGGTGGCGGTGCTGTCGCCGCTGTTCCCGCATGCGCTGGTGCTGGGGCTCACGCCGGTGAGCCTGGTGCTGCTGACACTGACCTTCGTGGTCGGCGGCCTGACCCTGGGCGGCGGCCGCGCCACCGTGTTGCAGGGCGCGGTGCACCTGGTGTTGTTCGCCGTCTTCCTGTTCCTGGCCATCGTGCCCTGAGGCGCCCTGGCCGCGCCGACCCGCCCTCAGGGGCGCAGCAGCGGCGCTGGCGTGGGGTCCAGTCCCAGCGCCTGGGCGCCGTCCAGCTCGGTCTGCAGCGCGCGCCGGTAGGCCGGGCGTTCGCGCAGCCGGGCCCAGTAGGCGGCGACCGCGGGCGTGAACAGCGGCGCCAGTTCCAGATGCTCGGCCAGCAGCAGCGCGTAGCCCACCGAGATGTCGGCCGCGGTGAAGCGGTCGGCGCACAGCCAGGGCCGTTCCGCCAGGCGCGGCTCCAGCGTGCGCAACCGCGCGGCGAACCACTTCGCATAGTCCTCCGCCACCTGGGGCAGGCGGCGCTCCCGTGGCTCAAAGTGGCGGTAGCGCAGCACCAGGGTCTGCGGAAAGGTCAGGGTGGCCTCGCCGAAGTGCAGGAAGTTCAGATAGGCGCCGTGGTCTGCCTCGGCCGCCCCCACGTCCAGGCCGCCGGGGTCATGTCTTGCCGCCAGGTACTGGCAGATGGCGGCCGACTCGGTCAGGCGCACGGCGCCGTCAATCAGCAGCGGCACCGTACCCAGCGGGTTGTGCTCCAGATAGCCCCGCTGGTGCTGGCGTGGCGGGAAAGGCAGCAGCTGCAGGTGGTAGGCCTGCCCCAGCTCCTCCAGCGCCCACAGCGGGCGGAAGGAGCGGGCTCCAACACAGTGGAACAGGGTGATCATGCGTGCGGGCTCCCGGAGTCAACGGGAGGTTCGCCAGCGATCCTCCCCGTGGAGCCACAAGGCTAGCAGCACGCGATTGCCCCGTGCTGAGGCCGGGATGTCGGCGCGCGGCTCACATGCCGGGAATCAGCGTGACATGCAGCGAATGCGCCAGCTCGCGCGCGGCGCCGCCATAGCGGGCGCGGTCGTAGCCCAGCCGACGCAGCGTGGCGAGCGCGAGTTCGGCGCGCGCGCCGCTGGAGCAATAGACGACGATCTCGCGCGCCAGATCCGGGCAGAGCTCGCGCATGCGCGCCTCCAGTTGCGGCAACGGCAGGCAATGGGCCCCGGGCAGATGGCCGCTCATGAACTCGGCGAACGAGCGCACGTCCAGCAGAAAGGCGGGCTGCGCTTGCGGGCCGGCGGGTGGGGCGTCCATCGTCGCCGGCGCCGCGGGCGGCGGCGGTGCGTTGTCGGGTAGCAGGGAGCTCATCCAGACCATCGCGTACTCCTCCGGGCGGCGCCCGCGCCAGCGCGGCTTCGGGTCGCCCGGTGTTCGTTCTACACCCATCGCCGCCGCGCCGCCAGCGCGGCCGACCCATCTCACGAGACGGATATGGCGAAACAGCCGCTTTACATGAGCTCGCCATGCTGCGACGTTTGCCGTCGCCGTGGCGCGGGCTCGGCCCCCCGAGGGCGCGGGGGCGGCAGCGACATGCCGCGCGCCTACACTGTCCAGCCATGACGACAGCCGGGCGATCGATGATGTCCATGCGGCTGCGGCGCGCGGCCGCGGGCCTGCTGCTGGGCCCGTGCGCGCTGGTGGCACAGGCGCAGTTCGCCACGCCGCTGAGCCTGGACGACTTGCCCCGCCCCAGCACCCCGCCCGCTGAGCGCGGCCCGGTGCTGCCGGCGCAGGTGGAAGGCTGGCGCCGCGAGGCCGAGGCACTGGAGCACGGCGATGCCGGCATGGTGCGCGATCCGGTGCAGGCCGCCCAGCTCTACTGCCGTGCCGCCCGCCATGGTGATGCCGTCGCCCAGTACAACCTGGCCTGGATGCTGGTGAACGCGCGCGGCATCGCGCGCGACGATGCCCAGGCCGCGCATCTCTTCGCCGCCGCGGCCGAGCAGGGGCTGGCGCAGGCGCGCAACATGGCCGAGCGCCTGGGCGAACCGCGCGGCGCGGTGCCCGACTGCCTGCGCCCGCCGCCGGCCGACCCGCTGCTGAATGCGCAGGCGGCGCGCCCGCCCGGAGGCCGGGCGCTGCCGCCTCCGCTGCCGCGCAACGCGCCCGAAGTCATCGTCAAGTTCGTCCGCCTGGAGGCGCCGCTGTACAAGCTGGAGCCGCACCTGGTGCTGGCGGTGATGGCGCAGGAATCCAACTTCGATCCGCTGGCGCAGTCGCCGCGCAATGCCCAGGGCCTGATGCAGCTGATCCCCGCCACCGCGCAGCGCTTCAAGGTCGGCAAGATCACTGACCCGGTGCAGAACATCCGCGGCGGCATGGCCTACCTGCGCTGGCTGCTGGCCTACTTCCAGGGCGACCTGCCGCTGGTGCTGGCCGCCTACAACGCCGGCGAGGGCGCGGTGGACCGCTACCGCGGCGTGCCGCCCTATGCGGAGACGCGCAACTATGTGCAGCGCATCCTCGCGGCGATCAACGACCAGCGCAGCCACCCCTTCGACGCCAGCATCACGCCGCCGTCGAGCGCGCTGGAGGCCTGGCGCAAGCCGCTGGCGGGGCGCACGGAGCGCGGCGCGCCTTAGCTTCAGGCCGCCTCGTCCTGCGGGCGCAGCGCCGCCAGCAGGGACTGAGGTTCGTCCACGTAGAGGTAGAGGCAGCGCAGATCGCTGCGGCTTGAGCCGAGCAGACGCAGGCGGGTCGACTGCGGCCGCAGCAACAGTCTCACGTTGGGCGGTGCCCACGGCGTGATCACGGCGTCCTGTCGCGTCAGGCGATGTTTGGGCAGGCGGCCTCGCCACACGCCTGCTTTGAGAATGTCTGCGCGGGCAATCCGGCCATGGCCCCGGCAGCCCAGGCGCAGATACAGGAAGCGCTGATCGAGTGCGTGCCGTCCTTGCCCCATCCAGTACCGGTCGCCCAGCAGCGCCATGACCAGGCCCAGGTGCAGCAGACCGAAACCCGCGTGTCCCAGTGCACGCGCCAGGACGCCCGGCCAGACCAGCCCGATCAGGAAGTGGACCACCAGCATGTCGGCGACCGTGCAGGCCAGCAGCATGGGCATCAGATTGCGATAGCCGCTGCGCCGCAGATAGTCCAGCGGCATCGCGGCGGCCTGCGTCGCGGAACGCCGGGGAGGCGGCTGGCGGCGCAGGCCGGCCCAGGCTCCGGCACCCCAGCAGCCCAGGGTCTTGAACCAGCCCACCACTTCGGGGGGCGTGGCGGCGACCAGCACGCGCAATGGTTTCGCGCCGGCGCGCCATCGCCGGCGCGCCCGTTCCCAGTTCTCCGGCGCTTCGGCGGCTTCCTTGACGCCCAGCGCGAGCACGACAGCCCCGAACAACCATCCCCCCAGGCCCGCGCGCCATTCGCGCGGCAGCAGAAGGCTGGCAAAGACCAGAAGCCAGGCCATGCCCAGGGTGTGGCCGATGTGCTGCTGCCAGTTGCGCTGCCGCAGCGTGCGCCAGAACGCTTGCATTGCTTCTCCTTGCCGCGATGGGGCTTAGCCGCGAGCTACCGTAGCACAGGGCGGGTCGCCGAGTCGCTCAATCGGCCTCGGCCAGAAAGCCCCGCACCGCGGCGAGGCTGGCCTGCGGCTGGTCGTTGAACATGAAGTGGCCGGCATCGGCAAGGGTCTGCAGCCTGGCGTGCGACTGGGCGCTGAAGCGCTGCATCAGGCGCCGTTGGTAGGCCTCGTCCTGTGCGCGGTTGCAGGCACCATGCAGGAAGAGCACCGGGCCATGGAAGTGCTCCAGCCCGCGCGCGAAGTCGAGCGTGCGGCCCCAGGCCGGGTCGTCCATCATGCGGCCCACCGTGGCCTGGAAGGCCGGGCTGCCGAAGCGCCAGGCCTGCAGCGGCGGCTGCGCACGACTGCAGCGCGTGTTCTCGGGCTGGGTGAGCGGGAAGACAGCCTGCAGAAACCAGTCGTCGCGCGCATAGGGATCGCCCGCACTGGCGACACGCCATTTGCCCAGCCAGGCGGTGGCAAAGCCCAGCATCGCGCGCCAGCCGGGCCGGCCGCCATCGAAGGCGGCCAGGGTGTCGGCGTCGAGGAAGCCGGGCTCGGCCAGCACCAGGCGCGCGACCCGTTGCGGATGCCGGCCCGCATAGGCGCTGGCCAGCATCGCGCCCCAGGAGTGGCCCAGCAGATGCACCGGGCGGCCGGGGCTGTGGTGATCGACGATCGCGTCCAGGTCGGCGATGAAGCTGTCGACGCTGATCTGCGCCGGCGGCACGCGCTCGGACAGGCCGCTGCCCAGCTGGTCGTAGAACACGACGCGGTAGCGGTCGGCGAGCGCCGCCAGGCCCAGCAGATAGCGCGAGTCGGCTCCCGGCCCGCCGTGCAGCACGACCAGCACCGGCGCCGCCGGGTCGCCGAAGCTGCGTACATGGAAGCGGTGGCCGCGCAGCTGGAGCTGGGGCAGCTGTGGGTCCTGGTCGACGGTGGCGGGCAGCTGCATGCAGCCGGGCAGCAGGCACAGCAGGCCCAGGCCGGCCAGTCGTTGCAGCCATGGGGGACGTGAGGTGACGGTGGAGCGGGGCATGGCGGGGTGTTCCGTTCGGGGTGAGACGCCATGCTCGCCGGAGGCCGGTTCCGGCGTCGATAACATCGGATAACGCGGAGGCCGGCGCGTCATGGCGCCTGGGCACCGGCGGCGCGAGGAACCGGGGGAGACGATGCTGAACCGCGAGCCACTGACGGCCGACGATCGCCTGCGGGTGCTGCGCATCGCGCAGGCCCTGGCGCCCATCGACGAGCCGAACTTCGCCGCGCTATGGCCGGCCATGCGGGCGGTCACGCTGGCGCCCCGTCAGGCGCTGCTGGCGGTCGGCGACGCGCCGCCGACCGAGTGCTTCGTGCTGGAGGGCATTCTGCGCAGCTGGATCGGCGACGCGCAGGGGCGCACCGTGACACTGGACTTCCACACCGGCCCCGGCGTGCTCACGCCGGCTGTGGCGCGCAGCAAGGCGGGTCGCTCGCGCATCCATTGCGAGGCGCTGAGCGCTGCGCGCGTGGTGATCTTTGCTGCCGACGCGCTGAGCGCGCAGATGATCGCGCAGCCGGCGATGGCGCGCTGGGGCGACGCGGTGCTGACGCAGGAGCTGGTGCGGCGCATGGACCGCGAGCTGGCGCTGGCGACGCAGCCGGCACGGGAGCGCCTGGCGGCGCTGCTGGCCGAGCAGCCCGGGCTGCCGGACGTCGTGGCCCAGCACCATCTGGCCAGCTACCTGGGCATCACGCCGGTGAGCCTAAGCCGGCTGCGCGCGCAGGCGCGCCAGCGCGCGGACTGAGTCCGCGGCGCCGGCTGGCTCACATGCTGCGCCGGTACTGCCCGCCGACCTCGAACAGCGCGCTGGTGATCTGACCCAGCGAGCAGACGCGCACCGCGTCCATCAGCACCTCGAAGACGTTCTGGTTAGCGATCACCGCCTGCTGCAGGCGCTGCAGCAGGGCGGGCGCCTCGGCGGCATGGCGCTCGTGGAAGGCGGCCAGGCGCGAGAGCTGGCTCTGCTTCTCTTCCTCGGTCGAGCGCGCCAGCTCGATGTGCTCGGGCACCGGGTCGCCATGCGGGTTGCGGAAGGTGTTGACGCCGATGATGGGGTACTCGCCGGTGTGCTTGAGCATCTCGTAGTGCAGCGATTCCTCCTGGATCTTGCTGCGCTGGTAGCCGGTCTCCATGGCGCCGAGCACGCCGCCGCGTTCGGCGATGCGCTCGAACTCGGACAGCACCGCTTCCTCGACCAGCTCGGTCAGCTCCTCGATGATGAAAGCGCCCTGGCTGGGGTTCTCGTTCTTCGCCAGGCCCCACTCGCGGTTGATGATGAGCTGGATGGCCATCGCACGGCGCACCGACTCCTCGGTGGGCGTGGTGATCGCCTCGTCGTAGGCGTTGGTGTGCAGCGAGTTGCAGTTGTCGTAGATCGCGATCAGCGCCTGCAGCGTGGTGCGGATGTCGTTGAACGCGATCTCCTGGGCATGCAGGCTGCGGCCCGAGGTCTGGATGTGGTACTTGAGCTTCTGGCTCCGCTCGTTGGCGCCGTACTTGTCGCGCATGGCCACGGCCCAGATGCGCCGCGCGACGCGGCCCAGCACGGTGTACTCGGGGTCCATGCCGTTGCTGAAGAAGAAGGACAGGTTGGGCGCGAAGTCGTCGATGTGCATGCCGCGCGCCAGATAGGCTTCGACGAAGGTGAAGCCGTTGGACAGCGTGAACGCGAGCTGGCTGATCGGGTTGGCGCCGGCCTCGGCGATGTGATAGCCGCTGATGGAGACCGAGTAGAAGTTGCGCACGTTGTGGTGCACGAAGTACTGGGCGATGTCGCCCATGACCTTGAGGCTGAACTCGGTGGAGAAGATGCAGGTGTTCTGGCCCTGGTCTTCCTTCAGGATGTCGGCCTGCACGGTGCCGCGCACATTGGCCAGCACCCAGGCCTTGATCTTCGCGGCCTCGTCGGCGGTGGGGTCGCGGTGGTTGTCGGTCTTGAACTTGGCGATCTGCTGGTCGATCGCGGTGTTCATGAACATGGCCAGGATGGTGGGCGCCGGGCCGTTGATGGTCATCGAGACCGAGGTGCTGGGGTTGCACAGGTCGAAGCCGTCGTACAGCACCTTCATGTCGTCCAGCGTCGCGATGCTGACGCCGGAATTGCCCACCTTGCCATAGATGTCGGGCCGCGGCGCGGGGTCGGCGCCGTACAGCGTGACCGAGTCGAAGGCGGTGGACAGGCGCTTGGCCGGCATGCCCTCGGACACGAGCTTGAAGCGACGGTTGGTACGGAAGGCATCACCCTCGCCGGCGAACATGCGGGTGGGGTCCTCGCCCTCGCGCTTGAATGCGAACACGCCCGCCGTGTAGGGGAAGCTGCCGGGCACGTTCTCCAGCATCAGCCATTTCAGCAGCTCGCCCTGGCATTCGTAGCCGGGCAGCACGACCTTGCGGATCTTGTTGCCTGACAGCGTGGTGTGGACCAGCGCGGTGCGGATCTCTTTGTCGCGGATCTTCACCACGTACTCGTCGCCGCCATAGGCCTGCTGCATGTCGGGCCACTGGGCCAGCAGCTGGCGCGCATCGGCGTCCAGGCGCGTCTGGCGGGCCTGGGCCAGCTCGACCAGCGCGTCGCGCGCGTTCTGCTTGTCGGGGTTGGCCTCCAGCAGCATGCGGCTGCTCGCCTCCAGCTGCTGGATCTCGCGCGCCAGCCGGGCCTGCTGGCGCGCGCGCTTCTTGTAGGCGCGCACGCTGTCGGAAATTTCGGCCAGGTAGCGCGCGCGCGGCGGCGGCACGATGGGCGTCTGGTGCGTGCTGTAGCGCGTGGACACCTGCGGCAGCCGGCCTTCGGCGAGCGACAGGCCCAGCTCGGCCAGGCGGAGCTTCAGCGCCTGGTACAGCGCGGTGACGCCGTCGTCGTTGAAGCGGCTGGCCATGGTGCCGAAGACCGGCATCTCCTCGGGCTTCTTGCCCCAGGCTTCCTTGTTGCGCTGGACCTGTTTGGCGACATCGCGCCAGGCGTCCTGCGCGCCCTTGCGGTCGAACTTGTTGATCGCGACGAACTCGGCGAAGTCCAGCATGTCGATCTTCTCGAGCTGGCTGGCGGCGCCGAACTCGGGCGTCATCACATACATCGGCAGGTCCACGTGCGGCACGATGGCCGCGTCGCCCTGGCCGATGCCCGAGGTCTCGACGATCACCAGGTCGAAGCCGGCCACCTTGGCCGCGGCGACCACGTCGGGCAGGGCCTGCGAGATCTCGCTGCCGAAGTCGCGCGTGGCCAGGCTGCGCATGAAGACCCGGTGGCCTTGCTGCCAGGGGCCGATCGCGTTCATGCGGATGCGGTCGCCCAGCAGCGCGCCGCCGCTCTTGCGCCGCGAGGGGTCGATGGAGATCACCGCGATGCGCAGGCGGTCGTCCTGGTCCAGGCGCAGCCGGCGGATCAACTCGTCGGTCAGGCTGGACTTGCCGGCGCCGCCGGTGCCGGTGATGCCCAGCACCGGTGTCTTGATCGTGGCGGCGGCCTCGCGCAGCCGCTGCGTGAAGCCGGTGTCGGCCTTCTGGTTCTCCAGCGCGGTGATGGCCTGGGCGAGCGCGCGCCAGGCCGCCTCGGTGTGGCCCTGCAGCGCGTCGATCGAGGAGGGCGCGGCGGCGGACAGGTCCTTGTCGCAGCGCATCACCATCTCGCCGATCATGCCGGCCAGGCCCATGCGCTGCCCGTCCTCGGGGCTGTAGATGCGCACGCCATGGTCCTGCAGGTCGCGGATCTCGGCCGGCACGATCACGCCGCCGCCGCCGCCGAAGACCTGCACCGAGTCACCGCCACGGCTGCGCAGCAGCTCGACCATGTACTTGAAGTACTCGACGTGGCCGCCCTGGTAGGAGCTGACCGCGATGCCCTGCACGTCTTCCTGCAGCGCGGCCGTGACCACCTCGTCGACCGAGCGGTTGTGGCCCAGGTGGATGACCTCGGCGCCCATGCTCTGCAGGATGCGGCGCATGATGTTGATCGCCGCGTCATGCCCGTCGAACAGGCTGGCGGCAGTCACGAAGCGCACCTTGTGCGCGGGGCGGTACTCGGCCAGGGCCTGGTACTCGGCGGACATCTGGGTCATGGCTTGTCTCCTGCGTGCGGTCCGTCGTGCCCCTGCGTCTTTTGCACAGGGGTGATTCTTGACCGGCATTCTAGGGGCTGGTTGACGTTTACGTAAACGTCAACTGGACGACCATGTCCCGCCCTGGCCCGCCACCCAGGCGCGCACGCGCGCCTCCAGCAGCGGCAGCGGCAGGCAGCCTTCGCCCAGCACCTGCTCGTGGAAGGCGGGCAGGCTGAAGCCCGCGCCCAGCGCCGCCTGGGCCTGATCGCGCAACTGGCGCAGGCGCAGCTGGCCGATCTTGTAGGCCAGGGCCTGGCCCGGCCAGGCCATGTAGCGCTCGGTGGAGCGGCGGGCCTCGGCCTCGTCCAGACCCTCGATGTCCCTCATGTAGCGCATGCTCTGGGCGCGGCTCCAGCCCAGCGCGTGCAGGCCGGTGTCGGTGACCAGGCGGACCGCCCGGTGCAGGTCTGCGCGCAGATGGCCCAGGTGGGACACCGGGTCGTCCTGGTACAGCCCCATGTCGTAGCCCAGGGTCTCGGCATAGAGGGCCCAGCCTTCGCCGAAGACATCCAGCCAGCCATGCCGGCGCACGCGCGGCAGCGGCAGCTCCATCTGCCGCGCGATGTGGAAGTGATGCCCGGGCTGGCCCTCGTGCAGCAGCAGCGAGAGCATGCCGCTGCGTTCATAGGCGCGCGGGTCGGGGATCACCGCGAAGAAGACGCCGGGGCGGGAGCCATCGGCGGCCGGCGGCACGTAGTGGTCGGACGCGGTGTTGCGGCTGATCTCGGGCTCCGGCCGCACCACCAGCGGTGCGCGCGGACGGCGTTCGAACAGCCGGGGCAGGGCCTGCTCCACGCGGGCGCCCAGCTCGGCGTAGGCCGCGAGCACCTCGGCCTCCGTCGTGAAGGGGCGCAGGTCGGGACGCCAGTCGCGGCTGCGCAGGAATTCCGCCAGCGAGCCGCGGAAGCCGGCCTGCTGGCGCAGCGTCTCCAGCGCCGCCTGCAGGCGGGCCACCTCCTGCCGGCCCAGCGCGTGGATCTGCGCCGGGCTCATCTCGGTGCCGGTGTATTGGTGCACCAACTCCGCATACCAGGCGGCGCCGCCGGGCAGCGCGCCCAGGCCGGCCGTGTCGCGCGTGTGGGGCAGGTAGTCCTGCTCCAGGTAGCGCAGCAGCGCTCGCAGCGAGGGGCGCAGCTGTGTCTTCAGCACGCCGGCGTAGTCGCGCGTCCAGCGGCGGCGCTGTGTCTCGTCCTGCGTCGCGGGGAAGGCGCGCAGCGGCTGCAGATAGGGATGGCGCTCGTCGTCCGCGTCGGCCAGCTCGCGCAGCTTGGGCAGCGCGCGCTCCACCAGGTCGCGGTTGGCGACGATGCCCTGCGCCACGCCGCTGCGCAGATTGACGATGGCCTGGCGGTTCCAGGCCGGCAACTGCTGCAGCCGGCGCAGGAAGCCCTCGTACTGCAGCGCGCCGGCGAAGGTCTGCGCGCCCTGGCCCGAGGCCAGCTCGGCCAGCTGCACCGGCAGGCCGCCGTACTGGTTGATGGGCAGCAGGTGTTCGGGCAGCGCGAGCAGGGCGAGGCGGTCGCGCGCCTGCAGCGCCAGGAACTGCAGCGTCAGCCGGTCGCTTTCGGGCAGCGTGTCGGCCTGCTTCTGCAGCGGCGCGATCTGGCGCAGCAGGCGCTGCTGCAGCGCCCGGTCCCGTGCCCGCGCCTCGGGCGCGATGGTGATGGCCAGCCGCCCCTCGTAGCGAGGATCGCCGAGCAGCATGCTGCCCATCAGCGGGTCCAGCTCCAGCGTGGCGAGGAAATGCGCCTCGGCGATGCGCGCCAGCGGCTGCGAAGCCTGGGGGCCGGCCTGGGCCTGCGCGTGGCGCGCGCCCAGTGCCATCGTCGCCAGCGCCAGCAGGGTGCGGTGGCAGTCTCTGCGGTCCATGGGGTCCCTCCCTGTTTCATTGGGTGTGCGAGCCGCCGCATGGGCGGGGCACGCTTATTGCACGGTAGCAGCCATGCACGCTACCAGGAAGCCCGACCGACCGCAGCCCGGCGCTGGCCTGCGGGTGCTGCTGATCGACGATGGCGCCCACCGGGCCGACCTGCTGCGCGATGCGCTCGCGCGCCAGGGCTGCGAAGTGGTGGGCGTGCTGGCGCAGGCGGCGCTGATCCATGACTGCGTGCTGCGCCTGCAGCCGGACGTGGTCATCGTCGACGCCGAGTCGCCGACGCGCGACACGCTGGAGAACCTGGCCGCGCTGTCCGCCGCGATGCCGCGTCCGGTGGTGGTGTTTGCCGAGGACGCGGACGAGGACCCGATGCGCCGCGCGCTGAAGGCCGGCGTCAGCGCCTATGTCGTCGCCGGCCTGCAGCCGGCGCGGCTGGCGTCGGTGCTGCAGGTGGCCATCGCCCGCTTCGAGCAAGACCTGGCCCTGCGCGAGGAGCTCAGCCGCACGCAGCGCCAGCTCGCGTCGCGCAAGGAGGTGGAGCGTGCCAAGGGCATTCTGATGAACGAGCTGGGCCTGGACGAGGAGCGCGCCTTCCAGCGCCTGCGCAAGCTGGCGATGGACCGCGGCGAGCCGCTGGCGACCGTGGCGCAGCGCGTGATCGCCGCGCACGAATTGCTGCGCCCGGACTGAGGGCGCGCGCGCGGCTGCACCGCGTTGGCGCAGTCATGCCTCGGAAATGTGCGCCGGAGGGCCGCCAGGGCCCCTCATCCGCCTGGCACGCTTCCTGCTGGATGGACATCGCGGGCCTGCAACGGCGCAGGCCCGCAAGAGTTGGACAAAGGCGTCCGACCCGTGTCGCGCGATGGCGTGGCGGGGTCGCGACGCCTTTTCGCTTTTCACCATCGCATCTTGTCGGAGGCCGCAATGGGGCACATGGGTCACAGCCTGGAAGCCAAGCACGGGGAGGGATTGATGAGTACCGAACGACGCAAGCTGCTCGCCACCGGCGCGGCGCTGTCCGGCCTAGCCACGGTGCCGGGGGCCTGGGCGGCGGGCTCGGACAAGCCGGAGAAGGAGGAGGTCCGCATCGGCTTCATTCCGCTCACCGACTGCGCCTCCATCGTGATGGCCGCGGCGCTGGGCTTCGACAAGAAGTACGGCATCAAGATCGTGCCGACCAAGGAGGCCTCCTGGGCCGGCGTGCGCGACAAGCTGGTCAACGGCGAGCTGGACATGGCCCATGTGCTCTACGGGCTGGTCTATGGCGTGCAGTTGGGCATCGCCGGTCCGAAGAAGGACATGGCCGTGCTGATGACGCTGAACCACAACGGGCAGGCGATCACGCTGTCCAGGAAGCTGGCCGAGGCCGGTGCGACCGACACCGCCTCACTGGCCCGCGTGATGGCGCGCGAGCGGCGCGACTACACCTTCGCGCAGACCTTTCCCACCGGCACGCATGCGATGTGGCTGTACTACTGGCTGGCCGCGGCGGGCGTGAACCCGCTGAAGGAAGCCAAGGTGATCACGGTGCCGCCGCCGCAGATGGTGGCCAACATGCGCGTGGGCAACATGGACGGCTTCTGTGTCGGCGAGCCCTGGAACCACCGCGCCATCATCGACGGCATCGGCATCACCGCCGCCACCACGCAGGACATCTGGAAGGACCATCCCGAGAAGGTGCTGGGCACGACCGCGGACTTTGCCCGCAAGTACCCGAATACCGCGCGTGCCGTGATCATGGCCGTGCTGGAGGCGGGCCGCTGGATAGACGCCAGCCTGTCCAACAAGCAGAAGATGGCCGAGACCATCGCCGACAAGGCCTATGTCAACACCAGCGTCGACGCGATCAACCAGCGCATCCTGGGCCGCTACCAGAACGGCCTGGGCAAGAGCTGGGACGACGCCAACCACATGAAGTTCTTCAACGACGGCGCGGTGAACTTCCCCTACCTGTCCGATGGCATGTGGTTCCTCACCCAGCACAAGCGCTGGGGGCTGCTGAAGGAGCATCCGGACTACCTGGCGGTGGCCCGGCAGGTCAACCAGATCGAGCTCTACACGCAGGCGGCGACGCAGCTCAAGGTCAGCGTGCCCAAGGAACCGCTGCGCAGCGCCAAGCTGATCGACGGCGTGGTCTGGGATGGCAAGGACCCGCGCAAGTACGCCGACGGTTTCAAGGTCAAGTCCTGAAGGAGTGCCCATGGTCAGCGCTGTCTTCCATTCGCCGCGCGAGCAGGCCGAGCCCGTCTGCGCCGTCCCGATCGCCGCGGCCGCGCCGCCCGCGGTGTCGGGCGCCCCGGCCCGCGCGCCGCGCGAGCCCGTCGACTGGCGCGGCCTGTGGCTGCGCGTGCTGCCGCCGCTGGCCGGCCTGGCGCTGCTGTGGCTGGTCTGGACCCTGGCCACGCTCAAGGGCGGCGCCTTCCCAAGCCCCGGCGCGACCTGGGATGCGGCGGCCCGGCTGTTCGCCGATCCCTTCTACCGCAACGGCCCCAACGACCAGGGCATCGGCTGGAACGTGCTGAACTCGCTGCAACGCGTGGCGCTGGGCTTCGGGCTGGCGGCGCTGGTGGGCATCCCGCTGGGTTTCGTGATCGGGCGCTTCGAGTTCGCCAGCCGCATGCTGTCGCCGCTGATCAGCCTGCTCAAGCCGGTGTCGCCGCTGGCCTGGCTGCCCATAGGACTGCTGGCCTTCAAGAGCGCCGACCCGGCGGCGATCTGGACCATTTTCATCTGCTCGATCTGGCCCATGGTGGTCAACACCGCGGTGGGCGTGCAGCGGGTGCCGGTGGACTACCTCAACGTGGCGCGCGTGCTGCGGCTGTCGGAGTGGAAGCTGGTCACGCGCATCCTTTTCCCCGCGGTGCTGCCCTACATGCTGACCGGCGTGCGTCTGTCGGTGGGCACGGCATGGCTGGTCATCGTCGCGGCGGAGATGTTGACCGGCGGCGTGGGCATCGGCTTCTGGGTCTGGGACGAGTGGAACAACCTCAATGTCCAGCACATCATCGTGGCCATCTTCGTGATCGGCATCGTGGGCCTGCTGCTGGAACAGCTGCTGATGGCCGTGGCCCGGCGTTTCTCTTTCGACGAGTGATGCGGAGGATTTGACGATGAGCACGACCCGGTCCACCCCCTTCATCCAGGTGCAGGACGCCGAAATGGTGTTCCACACGCGCAAGGGCCGCTTCCATGCGCTGCGCGACATCCGGCTGGAGATCCAGCGCGGCGAATTCATCACGCTGATCGGCCATTCGGGCTGCGGCAAGTCCACGCTGTTGAACCTCATCGCCGGCCTGGCCCGGCCCAGCAGCGGCGCGCTGCTGTGCGACCAGCGCGAGATCGCCGGGCCCGGCCCGGAGCGCGCAGTGGTGTTCCAGAACCACTCGCTGCTGCCCTGGCTGTCTTGCCTGGACAACGTGCTGCTCGCGGTGGAGTCGGTCTTCGCGGCGCGCGAGAGCCGCTCCAGCCTGGTCCGCCGTGCCGAGGCGGCGCTGGCGCTGGTGGGCATGGCGCATGCGGCGCACAAGCGACCGCAGGAGGTGTCCGGCGGCATGAAGCAGCGCGTGGGCATCGCGCGCGCGCTGGCGATGGAGCCCAAGGTGCTGCTGATGGACGAGCCTTTCGGCGCGCTGGACGCGCTGACCCGCGCCCACCTGCAGGACGAGCTGCTGCGCATCGTCGCGCAGACCCAGAGCACGGTGGTCATGGTCACGCACGACGTGGACGAGGCGGTGCTGCTGTCGGACCGCATCGTGATGATGACCAACGGCCCCGCGGCCACCATCGGCGAGATCCATGCGGTGGACCTGCCGCGCCCGCGCGATCGCGTGCAGCTGGCCGAGGACCCGCGCTACCTGCTGGCGCGCAAGGCGGTGATCGACTTCCTCTACACCCGGCACAAGCACGCAGCCTGACGCGCCGTCGCCGTCGCGCGCCGCTCTGCCCAGTCCTGGAGACGCAGACCATGAAGAAACTCAAACTCGTGATGGTGGGCAATGGCATGGCCGGCGTGCGCACGCTGGAGGAGCTGCTGCGCATCGCGCCCGATCTCTACGAGATCACCGTGTTCGGCGCCGAGCCGCACCCCAACTACAACCGCATCCTGCTCAGCCCGGTGCTGGCCGGCGAGCAGACGCTGGACGAGATCATCCTCAACCCGCTGTCCTGGTACGAGAGCCATGGCATCACGCTGCACCTGGGCTGTCCGGTGCAACGCATCGACCGCGTGCGCCGCCAGGTGGTGGCCGTGGACGCGGCCGGGCGCGAAATCACGGCCGACTACGACCGGCTGCTGATCGCCACCGGCTCCACGCCCTTCATGCTGCCGGTGCCCGGGCGCGAGCTGGCCGGCGTGATCGCCTACCGCGACATCGCCGACACCGAGGCCATGATCGCCGCCGCGGCACGCTACCGGCATGCGGTGGTCATCGGCGGCGGGCTGCTGGGTCTGGAGGCGGCCAATGGGCTGATGCTGCGCGGCATGCAGGTCACCGTCGTGCACCTGGGCGACTGGCTGATGGAGCGCCAGCTGGACGACCAGGCGGGCAGCCTGCTGTGCCAGCAGCTGTCGGCGCGCGGGCTGCGCTTTGAGCTCGGCGTGCAGACCGAGGCTTTGCTGCCCAGCGCGCGGGCCGGCGCGGAGCGTGTCGGCGCGGTGCGCTTCAAGGACGGGCGCGAGATCCCCGCCGACCTGGTCGTGATGGCCGCCGGCATCCGCCCCAACACGCGGCTCGCCGAGGCGGCGGGCCTGCACTGCCAGCGCGGCATCGTGGTCACCGACACGCTGCAGACGGTCACCGATCCGCGCATCTACGCGGTGGGCGAATGCGCGGCCCACCGCGGCGTGGCCTACGGCCTGGTGGCCCCGCTGTTCGAGCAGGGCAAGGTCTGCGCGACCCACCTCGCGCAGTTCGGCATCGGGCGCTACCAGGGTTCGCAGACCAGCACCAAGCTCAAGGTCACCGGCATCGACCTGTTCTCCGCCGGCGACTTCATGGGCGGCGAGGGCTGCGAGGAGATCGTGATGAGCGATCCCTTCGCCGGTGTCTACAAAAAGCTGGTGATCCGCGACGACCGCCTGGTGGGCGCCTGCCTGTACGGCGACACGGTGGATGGCGGCTGGTACTTCAAGCTGCTGCGCGAGGGGCGCAAGATCGCCGACATCCGCGACCGCCTGATGTTTGGCGAAAGCAACATCGGCGACGTCGGCCACCAGGGCCATCACAAGGCCGCGGCCATGGCCGACACCGACGAGGTCTGCGGCTGCAACGGCGTCACCAAGGGCGCGATCTGCAAGGCCATCAAGGACAAGGGCCTGTTCACGCTGGACGAGGTGCGCAAGCACACCAAGGCGAGCGCCTCCTGCGGCTCCTGCACCGGGCTGGTGGAGCAGCTGATCATGTTCACCGCCGGCGGCGACTACTCGGCCGCGCCGAAGAAGAAGGCCCTGTGCGGCTGCACCGATCTGGGCCATCAGGAGGTGCGCGACGCGATCTTCGACCGCCACCTGGTGTCTCTGGACCAGGTCATGCGCGCGTTGGACTGGAAAAGCCCGGACGGCTGCCCCAGCTGCCGCCCGGCGCTGAACTACTACCTGATCTCCAGCTGGCCCAAGGAAGCCCTGGACGATCCGCAATCGCGCCTCATCAATGAACGCAGCCACGCCAACATCCAGAAGGACGGCAGCTACAGCGTGGTGCCGCGCATGTGGGGCGGCGAGACCTCGGCCGCGGAGCTGCGCCGTATCGCCGACGTGGTGGACAAATACCGCATCCCCACCGTCAAGGTCACCGGCGGCCAGCGCATCGACCTGCTGGGCGTGAGGAAGGAAGACCTGGTGGACGTCTGGCGCGACATCGGCATGCCCAGTGGCCATGCCTACGCCAAGGCCTTGCGCACGGTGAAGACCTGCGTGGGCAGCGAATGGTGCCGCATGGGCACGCAGGACAGCACACGCATGGGCAAGGACCTGGAGCGCGCGCTGTGGCGCATGCAGGCGCCGCACAAGGTCAAGCTGGCCGTCTCGGGCTGCCCGCGCAACTGCGCCGAGGCCGGCATCAAGGACATCGGCGTGATCGGCGTGGACAGCGGCTGGGAGATCTATGTGGCGGGCAACGGCGGCATCAAGACCGAGGTCGCGCAGTTCCTGTGCAAGGTGAAGACCGCCGAGGAGGTGCTGGAGGTCTCGGGCGCCTTCCTGCAGCTCTACCGCAAGGAAGGCTGGTACCTGGAGCGCACCTGCCACTACGTCGCCCGCGTGGGCCTGCCCCATGTGAAGCAAAAGATCCTGGACGACGAGCAGGGCCGGCGCGCGCTTTGGGCCGAGCTGCAGTTCGCGCTGGACGGCGAGCCCGACCCCTGGTTCGAGTTCGAGCGTGCCCGCGTCGATGTGCGCCAGTTTGAAACCTTGTGAGGAGGACACGATGCCCCAGTGGAAGACGATCTGCCGCCTGGACGACATCCCGGTACTGGGCGCGCGCCGCGTGCAGCGCGCGCGCGGGCCGGAGGTGGCGCTGTTCCGCACGCTGGACAACCAGGTCTTCGCGCTGCTGGACCGCTGCCCGCACAAGGGCGGCCCGCTGAGCCAGGGCCTGGTCTTCGGCCGTTCCGTGGCCTGCCCGCTGCACAACTGGACCATCGAGCTTGCCAGCGGCTGCGCGCGCGAACCGGACGAGGGCGGCACGCCGCGCTTCAGTGTGCGCGTGGAGCATGGCCAGGTGCAGCTCGACGCGCAGGAGCTGGACACCCTGGCACTGGACCTGGAACCGCTGCGCGCCGGCCCCTGTGCCGCCACGCGTTGACATGGGTGTGTCCCCAGCGCCCCCTATGACCGAGACGCGCAGCACCTGCCCCTACTGCGGCGTCGGCTGTGGCGTGATCATCGCCAGCGACGGGGAGCGCATCACCGGCGTGCGCGGCGACCCCGAGCATCCCGCCAACCGCGGGCGGCTGTGCAGCAAGGGCAGCACGCTGCACCTGACGGCCAGCCCGGTGGTGCTGCAGACCCAGCGGCTGCGCCAGCCGCAAGGGCGCGCCGAGCGCGGCGCCGCGCTGCAGTCGCTGGGCTGGGACGAGGCCGAGGCCCGGGTGGCGCAACAGCTGCTGCGCATCCGCGCCGAGCATGGGCCGCAGGCGATCGGGTTCTACCTTTCCGGGCAACTGCTCACCGAGGATTACCAGGCCTTCAACAAGCTGGCACGCGGCGTGATCGGCACGCCGCATATCGACAGCAACTCGCGCCTGTGCATGAGTTCGGCGGTGGCCGGCTACAAGCAGTCGCTGGGCGCGGACGCGCCGCCGACCTGCTATGAGGACCTGGAGCTGGCCGACTGCCTGTTCATCGCCGGCGCCAACCCCGCCTGGGCCCATCCCGTCCTGTTCCGCCGCATCGAGGCGGCGCGGGCGGCGCGGCCGGCCAGCAAGCTCATCGTCGTCGACCCGCGGCGCAGCGAAAGCGCGGAACTTGCCGACCTGCATCTGGCGATACGGCCGGGCAGCGACGTCGCGTTGTTCCATGGGCTGCTGCACGCTTGCATCTGGGAGGGCTGGGTGAACGAGGGCTTCATCGCCCGCCACACGCGCGGCTTCGAGGCCCTGAAGGCGCTGGTGCGCGAACACACGCCGCGGCGCGCCGCGCACGCCTGCGGCGTGCCCGAGTCGCAGATCCTGCAGGCTGCGCAGTGGTTCGCCCGCGCCGGCGCCACGCTGTCGCTGTACTGCATGGGCCTGAACCAGAGCAGCCAGGGCACGGCCAAGAACAGCGCGCTGATCAACCTGCACCTGGCCACGGGCCAGATCGGCCGCCCCGGTGCCGGCCCGTTCTCGCTGACCGGCCAGCCCAACGCCATGGGTGGACGAGAGACCGGCGGCATGGCCACGCTGCTGCCCGGCCATCGCGATCCGGCCGACCCGGCCGACCGCGAGGCAGTCGCGCGGCTGTGGGGCGTGCCGGCGCTGCCGGGGCCGGGGCACACGGCGGTGGCCTTGTTCGAGGCCGCCGCGCGCGGCGAGATCAAGGCCTTGTGGATCGTCTGCACCAACCCCGCGCATTCCATGCCCGACCAGGCCCTGGTGCGCGAGGCCTTGCGGCGCTGTGAGCTGGTCGTGCTGCAGGAGGCCTTCGCCGGCACCGCGACGGCCGCGTTCGCCGATGTGCTGCTGCCGGCGTCCACCTGGGGCGAGAAGGAGGGCACGGTGACCAACAGCGAGCGTCGCATCAGCCGCGTGCGCGCCGCCGTGGCCCCGCCCGGCGAGGCGCGCGCGGACTGGCGCATCGCGCGCGACATCGGCCGCCGCCTGGAGGCGCGGCTGCGCCCGGGACAGGCCAGCCTGCTGGCCTGGGAGAGTCCCGAGGCCTTGTGGCGCGAGCACCGCGAGGCCACGCGCGGCCGCGATCTGGACATCACCGGCCTGAGCTATGCGCTGCTGGAGCAGGCGCCGCGGCAATGGCCCTGCCCCCAGGGGCGGGGTTCGGGGCAGGCGCGGCTCTACGAGGACGGCGTCTTCGCCACCGCCGATGGGCGCGCGCGCTTCATCGCGGTGCCGGATGTCGCGCCCGCCGAGGCGCTGGACGCGCGCCATCCCTTCGCGCTGAACAGCGGGCGGTTGCGCGACCAGTGGCATGGCATGAGCCGCAGCGGCCGCGTCGCGGCGCTGTTCGGCCATGTGGGCGCGCCGCGGCTGGGCCTGGCGCCGCAGGACATCGCGCGGCGCGGGCTGAAGGCGGGCGAGCTGGTGCGCGTGCGCTCGCGGCGCGGCGAGCTCGTCGTGCCGCTGGAGGAGGATGCGACGTTGGGGCCGCAGCAGGCCTCGCTGCCCATGCACTGGGGCAGCGAATACCTGTCCGGGGTGGATGCACGGGGTCAGGTCTTGCCGGGCGTGAACGCGCTGACGCAGCCGGTGGCCTGCGCCCAGTCGCGCCAGCCGGAACTGAAGTTCGCCGCGGTGGCGGTGGAGCCGGTGGCGCTGCCCTGGCGTGTGTTCGGCGGCGCCTGGGTGGTTGCCGCCCGGGCGGAGGCGCTGCGCGACGCGCTGCGCGGGCTGATGGCACAGGCCCCCTATGGCTGCGTGCTGCCGGTGCCCGCGGAGGACGGAGCGCTGCAGGGCTGGCAGATCGAGGCCGCGTTCGATGCGCCGCCCGCGCCCGAATGGCTGGCCACGCTGGTGGCCGCGCTGGGCCTGCAGGCCGTGGGCGCGTTGCGCTATGCCGATCCGCGACGGGGGCAGCGGCGCTTGCTGCGCCTGTCCGGCGGCGAGGCGCAGGCCTGGCTGCAGGCCTTGCTGCGCGTGGGCGAACGGCGCGGCGGGCGCTGCGACGGTGACTGGCTGGACGCGTTGTGGCTCGAACGGGCGCCGGTGGCGCCGCTGGGATCGCGCCTGCTGGCGCCGGATCTGGCCGATGCGCCCCCCGCCTCGCCGGCCAGCCCCCAAGTCTGCCAATGCTTCGCGGTACGCGAGGACCGCATCCGCGCCTGCCTGTCTTCGCACGCCGCGCTGGCGCCAGCGCCGCGCCTGCAGGCCTTGCAGCGCGAGTTGCGCTGCGGCACCCAGTGCGGCTCCTGCCTGCCGGCGCTGCGGCGCCTGAACCAGGCGCTGGACGCGACCTCGCCGCCGTGAGGGCGGCACCGCGGCGTCAGGCGCCCGACGGCCGGTCCAGCGCGCGCAGCCGCAGCAGTACCGCGATGCCCAGCGTCAGCACGGCCGCGGTGATCCACAGCGCGCTCTGGTAGCTGCCGCTGGCCTGCACCATCAGCCCGGTGAGCGCCGGCGCGCCGACTTGGGCCAGGCCATAGCTCAGCGTCAGCCGCGCCATGGCCTTGCCGGGATTGCCCGGCGAGCGGCGCCCCACCATGGCCAAGGTCAGGCTGACGATGCCGATGAAGGTGGCGCCATAGAGCAACGCGCCCAGCAGCGCGGCCCACAGGCTGGACCCCAGCGCCGGCAGCAGCACCGAAACCACCTGCAGCGCGAAGGCCAGCAGCAGCGCGTTGAGGTCGCCCGCGCGGCGCGCCGCGCGGTCCCACAGGAACACCGCCGGCGTCGCGGCCAGCCCCACCAGCAGCCAGGCCCAGGGCCCCTGGCCGGCCAGCAGCGGCTGGCGCTCGACGATGGCCACGGTGAAGGTGGCGCTGATCACGAAGCCCCAGCCGGCGCAGAAGTAGCCGGCCATCATCCAGCGCATCCATTGGCGCGACGGTGCTCCGGCCACCGCGTGCGAACCCACCGGCGGCGGCGCCGGCGGGCGCCAGCGCCAGGCCAGGACCAGCAGCAGCAGGCCGCAGGCGGCAAAGCCCCACCAGTGCCCGGCCCAGTCCCAGTGCAGCGCGCCCATCAGCATCGCGCCCAGGGCCGACAGCACGATGCCGCCGCCCAGCCCGGTGAAATGCAGGCCCAGTTCGGGCCGGCGTCCGGCGCGTATCAGCCAGCCCAGCACCAGGCCGGAGCCCAGCAGCATGCCCGCGGCGCCGCTGAGCCCGCCCAGGTAGCGCGACAGCGCCCACAGCCAGGGCTGGGTGGACAGTGGCATCAACAGCGTGGCCAGCAGGCCCAGCGCGAGGCCGAGGCCGTAGAGGCGGTGGCGCCAGCGCGGGTCGTCGATCCAGGCGGCGAGCAGCGCGCCGCTGATATAGCCGGCGTAGTTGATCGAGGCCAGCAGCCCGCCCAGCGCGTCGGACAGGCCGGCCTGGGCCTGCATCAGCGGCAGCAGCGGGGTGTAGGCGAAGCGCGCCAGGCCCACGCTCAGCATCAGCCCGGCGATGCCGCCGGCGACCACCTGCCAGGCCTGCAGCCCGCCTTCGCCCGTGGCGGCAGGGGTCCCGGCAGGGGGCTTCAGAAGGTCTCCCAATCGCCGTCAGCGGCGGCCGCCGCCGCGGGCTTGGGGGTCGGCGCCGGCCTTGCGGCGGGCACGGGTTTGGGGGCCGCCGCCTGAGGCCGGGCCGTCGCGGGGCGGGGGGCGGTCGCGGCCTTGGGCGCCTTGACCGCAGCGGAGGCCGGTATCGGGGCGGCCTGGGTGGGCCGCGGCGACGCAGGCGTCGCGCGCGGCGCGGGGGCGGCAGCACGCACCGCCGCCTCGCGGTCCAGCTGGAACTGCGACACCAAGTGGGAGAGCTTGCCCGCCTGCTCGCTGAGCGATTCGGCCGCGGCCGCGGACTCCTCCACCAGCGCCGCGTTCTGCTGCGTCATCTGGTCCAGCTGCGAAACCGAGCCGTTGACGCTGGCGATGCCCTGGCTCTGCTCGACGGTGCTGGCGCTGATCTCGCCGATGATGTCGGAGACGCGCTGCACGCTGGCGACGATCTCGCCCATGGTGCGTCCGGCGTCCTGCACCAGCTGGGCGCCGGCCTCGACCTTGGCGACGCTGTTGCCGATCAGGCTCTTGATCTCCTTGGCCGCCTCGGCGCTGCGCTGCGCCAGCGCGCGCACCTCGCCGGCCACGACCGCGAAGCCGCGGCCCTGCTCGCCCGCGCGGGCCGCTTCCACGGCCGCGTTCAGCGCGAGGATGTTGGTCTGGAAGGCAATGCCGTCGATCACGCCGATGATGTCGTTGATCTTCTTGGCGCTGGCATCGATCTCGTCCATGGTGCTGACCACCTGGCTGACCACCTGGCCGCCGCGCTGCGCCACCTCGGCCGCGCTGCCGGCCAACTGGTTGGCGGTGCGCGCGCTGTCGGCGCTCTGCTGCACGGTGGTGGTGAGCTGGGCCAGCGACGAGGCCGCCTGCTGCAGGTTGGACGCGGTCTGCTCGGTGCGGTGGCTGAGGTCGGTGTTGCCGCTGGCGATTTCCTGGCTGGCGGTCTGCATGCTGTCCGAGCTGGCGCGCAACTCGCCGATCACGCGGCGCAGCGACTGTTTCATCTGCGCCAGCGCGCGCTGCACATCGCCCACCTCGTCGCCGCGCGTTTGCGTGGCTTCGTCGCGCAGGTCGCCGGCGCCGATGCGCTCGGCCTCCTTGACCAGCTGGCGCAGCGGCTGCGAGATGGTGCGCACGAAGTAGCCGGTGGCCAGCCCCAGCAGCGCGACGATGGCGGCCATCACCGCGGCGACGCCCCAGACGGTGCGCATGCGCTCCGCGCCCGCGGCTTCGCGCAGCTCGGCGGATTTGGCCTGCTGCAGCGTGACGAAGTCCTGCTGCGCGCCCAGGTAGGCCTCGATCGCCGGCACCACCTTCTGTTCCAGCACGCGGCGGCCTTCGTCATGCTGGCCGGCTGCCTTGGCCTTGGTGGCCTCGTTGCGCGTGTCGATGTAGGCCTTGCGCTTGTCGGCCACGCGCGCCATCGCGGCCTTCTCGTCGTCGGCCACGGCCAGCGCCTCCAGCGCCTTCTGGACCTCGGAGATTTGCTCGGTGGTCTTCGCGATGTCGGCCTTCATGGCCTCGGCCACGCTCATGTCGCTGCCGGACAGCCCGGCCTTCACGCGGCTCGCATTGGCCTCGGTGAGGCCGCGCCAGCGCAGCGCCAGCTCGAACTTCTTCTGCTGGGCCTCCTGCGTGGCTTGCGCGATGGCTTGCAAGTGGCGGGTGCGCAACGAAGCGCCCACGCTCATCGCGAGGGTCATCAGCGCCATCACGATCACAGGGATCCACAGGCGGGTGGCGATGGAAAATGTTTTCATGGCGGCTTGGCTCTTTTCTTGTCCCCAGGGCAGGGCATGGGCGCACGGTCCCCATGCCTCATCGGTCGGACTGTGCAGTAACTTGACGCCCGACTGCTGCTACCCTGCCGGATGTTGCGGCACTTTCGCGCGAACTTATGAGCTTTTTGGCCATTGATGTCGGAAACACACGTCTGAAGTGGGCTCTTTACGCCTCGCCCCAGCCTGGTGCCGCGGTGCTGGCGCATGGGGCGCAGTTCCTGGAGAACATCGATCAGCTGGCCGAAGGCGACTGGTCGAGGCTGCCGGTGCCGGGCAGCATCCTGGGCTGCAACGTGGCCGGCGACGCGGTGCGCCGCCGCGTCGAGGAGCAGCTGGAGCTGTGGGACCTGGAGCCGCGCTGGGTGGTGTCCGGGCCGGCGGCGGGGGGCGTGGTCAACGGCTACGACCATCCGGGGCGGCTGGGCGCGGACCGCTTCGTCGCATTGATCGGCGCGCGCCACCATGTGCTGGCGCGCGGGCCGGCGCGGCCCTGCCTGGTCGTGATGGTGGGCACGGCGGTGACGGTGGACGCGCTGGACGCCGACGGGCGCTTCCTGGGCGGCCTGATCCTGCCCGGTCACGGCATCATGCTGCGCGCGCTGGAAGGCGGCACCGCGGGCTTGCGCGTGCCCACCGGCGAGGTCCGCGAGTTCCCCACCAACACCTCCGACGCGCTGACCAGCGGCGGCAATTACGCCATCACCGGCGCGATCGAGCGCATGCACCGCCACCTGGCGCGCCGCAGCGGGCAGGAGCCGGTCACGCTGATGACGGGGGGCGCGGGCTGGAAGGTCTCGCCGGCGCTGGACATCCCGCACGAGCTGGTCGAATCGCTGATCTTCGATGGGCTGCTCGCGCTGCAGTCGCACCGGTTGGCGCTGTAGGCGCTACGGGCGCGGCCCTCGTGGCCGTCTTCAAGGGCGCTCGGCGCGCATCGCGCGCAGTTCCTCGCGCAGCTGCTGCACCTCGGCGTGCAGCTCGCGCAGGATGTCCTGCTCGACGCGGCGCTCGGTGCTTTCGACCCACATCGCGGCGATGGCCGCGGTGACCAGCGACAGCACCGCATAGCCCAGCAGCACGACGAAGACGGCGAAGATCTTGGAGGCGGCGGTGGTCGGCACGATGTCGCCATAGCCCACGGTGGCGGCGGTCGTGAAGGCGAGCCAGAGGCCGTCGGCCAGCGTGCGGGCGCGCGGTTCCAGCGCCCAGAAGCCCACGCCGCAGAACAGCAGCACCATCAGCGCGAGCAGCAGCAGATAGGCCAGCCCGCCGCGGCTGACCCAGTGGCGGATCGCCCACACCATGCGCAGCAGGGTCAGGAAGGCCACCGCCAGGCGCAGCGCGAGCGCGCCGGAGGAATGCAGGCTGGGCGGTAGCAACGCGGCGGCGAGCAGCCCGGCGATCAGCAGCAGATCCACCAGATTGCCCAGCAGATACAGGCGGGGCCGGATCAGGTGCCGGGACACACGCCACAGCGACAGCGTGAGCACCGCGGCCGCGCCCACATAGATGGCCACGGCCAGCGGCGTAGGCAGGTTCTCCAGCAGCTCGATGTAGAAAGCCGGAATGGTGGCCAGCAGGCTCAGCAGCACGGGCCAGCGCCAGCGGCGCTCGGCCCGGGTGGCCGCGGGGTTCTGGGGCGAGGGCAGGGTCAGGCCCCAGGCCCGGGTGCTGATGGTGCGGCTCATGCCGCCAGCCTAGGGTCAGGCTGGCGCCGGCGTCTTGATAAGCATCAAGCGACCACCCAGGCGGTTCAGAGGATGAAGCGGCTCAGGTCTTCGTTGCTGGCCAGCGCGCCCAGCTTGGCGTCCACCGCGGCGCCGTCCAGCGCGACGGTCTGGCCGGCGAGCTTGTGGGCGTCGAAGCTGATCTCGTCGAGCAGGCGTTCCATCACCGTGGAGAGGCGGCGCGCGCCGATGTTCTCGGTGCGCTCGTTGACCTCATAGGCGATCTGCGCCAGGCGGCGTATGCCGTCGGGCGTCAGCTCCAGGTTCACGCCCTCGGTGGCGAGCAGGGCCTGGTACTGCTTGACCAGGCTGGCATGGGTGCTGGTCAGGATGGCCTCGAAGTCCTCCACCGACAGCGAGCCCAGCTCGACGCGGATCGGGAAGCGGCCCTGCAGCTCGGGGATCAGGTCGCTGGGCTTGCTCAGGTGGAAGGCGCCGGATGCGATGAACAGGATGTGGTCGGTCTTGACCATGCCGTACTTGGTGTTGACCGTCGTGCCTTCGACCAGCGGCAGCAGGTCGCGCTGCACGCCCTGGCGCGAGACGTCGGCGCCGCCGTGCTCGGCGCGGCTGGCCACCTTGTCGATCTCGTCGATGAAGACGATGCCGTTGTCCTGCGCATGGGCCAGCGCGGCGGTTTTGATCTCGTCCTCGTTGACCAGCTTGGCGGCCTCCTCGTCGATCAGCAGCTTCAGCGCTTCCTTGATGCGCAGCTTGCGCGCCTTGCGCCGGCCCGCGCCCATCTGCGAGAACAGGCCCTTGAGCTGCTCGGCCATCTCCTCCATGCCGGGCTGGCCCATGGGGCCCAGCACCTCCATGGTCGGCTTGGCGTCGGCCAGCTCGATCTCGATCTCCTTGTCGTCCATCGCCCCTTCGCGCAGGCGCTTGCGCATCACCTGGCGCGCGGTGTTGTCGGCCCCGCTCGGTTCGGCGGCGAAGCCGGTGGCGCGTGGCGGCGGCACCAGCACGTCGAGGATGCGTTCCTCGGCGGCGTCTTCGGCGCGGGCGCGCTGCAGGCGCATCTGGCGTTCGCGTTCCTGCTTGACGGCGATGTCGACCAGGTCGCGGATGATGCTGTCCACGTCCTTGCCGACATAGCCCACCTCGGTGAACTTGGTCGCCTCCACCTTGATGAAGGGTGCGTCGGCAAGCTTGGCCAGGCGGCGCGCGATCTCGGTCTTGCCCACGCCGGTGGGGCCGATCATCAGGATGTTCTTGGGCGTGATCTCGGCGCGCAGCTTCTCGTCGACCTGCTGGCGGCGCCAGCGGTTGCGCAGCGCGATCGCGACGGCGCGCTTGGCCTCGCCCTGGCCGACGATGTGGCGGTCCAGCTCGGAGACGATTTCCTGCGGGGTCATGGTGCTGCTCATTCCAGCGTCTCGATCGTATGGTTGCCGTTGGTGTAGATGCAGATCTCGCCGGCGATCACCAGCGACTGCTTGACGATGTCGGCCGCGGACAGCTCGCTGTGGTTGAGCAGCGCGCGCGCGGCGGCCTGCGCATAGGCGCCGCCGGAGCCGATTGCGACGATGCCTTGCTCGGGCTCCAGCACGTCGCCATTGCCGGTGATGATCAGCGAGGCGGTGCGGTCGGCGACCGCCAGCATGGCCTCCAGGCGGCGCAGCACGCGGTCGGTGCGCCAGTCGCGCGTCAGCTCCACCGCGGCGCGCACCAGATGGCCCTGGTGTTTCTCCAGCTTGGATTCAAAGCGTTCGAACAGCGTGAAGGCGTCGGCCGTGGCGCCGGCGAAGCCGGCCAGCACCTGATCGCGGTAGAGCTTGCGCACCTTGCGTGCGCTGGACTTCACGACGATATGGCCCAGCGTGACCTGGCCATCGCCGCCGATCGCGACCTGGTTGCCACGGCGCACGCTGACGATGGTCGTGCCGTGGAATTGCGGAGGGGAAGAATCTTGCTGCATAAACGCTCCAGATGGGGGCACCCCGGAGGACTGCAAGAGCTGGGAACCCAGCGCTCCAGGATGCGACCCATGAGCCGAGCGCCGCCGTCCCCATAGTGGACCGCGTCCCTTCGCCCTCAGTTCATCCTGACCTTGATCTTGGCATGCTCATTGATGCCCATCGCGCCGAAGAACAGCGCCACCAGCCGGTGGGCATCGGTGAACTGCACCGCGCGGTTCTCGCTGCGCCGGCTCAGCACCCAGTTCAGCAGGTCGCCGGCCGCGACGAAGTCCAGCCGGATCAGCTTGGCGCAGCTGATGCTGATCAGCGTGGCCGCGCCCAGCTCGCCGTTCATCAGCTTCAGCGTCTCGCCGATGTCGCCGCTGAGCTGGCCGGACAGCTCCAGCTGCACCGCGCTGCTGAGCAGCTCGGTGATGGTGGATTCCATGAAGGTGCTGCCACCGGCTTCGGTCATCGGGCCGATGGTGGCGCCGGAGGCGGTGCCGGCGCTCAGTCCATTGCCGCTGATGCGCAGCCGGCAGACCGGCTTTTCCCAGGACGGCGGCGAGACCTCGTAGGTGACGCAGTAATCGATCGCGACTTCGTCGAACTGGTCGGGCCGGTTCGCCAGGTGCAGGGCCTCCAGGCGCAGCATCCAGTAGGCCGGCGACACCTCGCGCAGGTTCAGCGGCGCCTGCGCCGCAAGCAGCTGCAGGAAATGGTCGCCGGCCAGCCAGCGCAGGTCCAGCGGACGGCCGGCCCAGTCGCGGAACAGCTGGCGCAGCGGCTCGCAGGCCTCCGGCTCGATCTGCTGCAGTGCCTGCCAGTCCAGCACCCAGGGCAGGGGCAGGGTTTCGCAGCGGCCGCGGATCTGGGCCACGGCATCGCGATCCAGGATCTCCGGGCAGGTCCAGGACACGCCTCCGGCCTGGGCCGGGCCGCTGGGCCGGCGCTCCTGGCGCGCGGCCTCGGCCACCCACTTGGGCAGCGAGAACCATTGCGGCGACGAGAGCCCGAACTGCTGGGCATAGTCGGTGGCCAGTTGCTCGAACTGAGCCTGCTGGCCGGTGGCTCGGTAGAGGTCGAACAAGACCAGCCAGGTTTCGGGATGGCCATGGCGGCGGCCCCCAGCGCCGGTCAGTTCGACCAGGCAGCGCTCGCAATGCTGGTAGTCGCCGTTGGCGAAGGCGATCACGGCCTCGTCCAGTTCGGCGTCGTGCACCACCTCGTTGACCTCGACCACGTCCTCGCTGCCCAGCGCCATGTCCAGGCCGCTGAGGGCGGGAATGGGCGCCGACGGCGCGAAGGGCAGGGGACTGAGGTCGGGAATGCGGCTCGCCGGCGCCGCGGACAGCGGCGGCAGCGCGGCGCTGACCACCGCGGAAGCGGGCGCGGGCCGGGTCTCCAGTCGTTCGACTTCGGACGGTGGCGCGAAATCGGTCACGCGGGCCGCGATCGCGTCGGTGGCCGCCATCGTCGTGGCGAAATTCACCGGGCGGGTGCTGGTCTCGAAGAATCCGGGCGGCGGCGCGGCCGTCGTGTTCGCCTGGACCTGGGTGGGGGCGAAGCCTTCGCCCACCATTTGCTGTTCGATCTGGTCGATCTTGGCCTTGACGCCGGCCTCGCCCTGGCGCGCATGGGTTTCGCTGGCGCGGCCCACCGAGGAATCGATGCGCGAGCTGGCATTGCTCAGCGCGGCCAGTTGCTCGGGCGTCAGGCCTTCGCGGCGTATGCGCCGCAGCATGTCGAATTCGCGCTTGCGGACGAAATCGTTGCGGCGCTTGCGCTCCACCATCGCGCGCAACTCGGCCTTCGCGGCGTCGGCCTCCGGGTCGTCATGGCGGGAATTGATCTCCGCCCAGTCCGTGGTCGGGTTGGCGACGAAGCGCGCGACCTTGCGGAAAAAGCTCTCGCCGTCCTTGGGTTCCGTCATGCGCGCTGTGGCCTTCTGGGCTTGCGGGGAGAGCGGTCGGTCAAACCGCTCAGTCGCCGAACATCTTCTGCTTGAGCTCGCGGCGCTGCTGGGCTTCCAGCGACAGCGTCGCGGTCGGCCGGGCGATCAGACGGCCGAGGCCGATCGGCTCGCCGGTCTCGTCGCAGTAGCCGTACTCGCCCGAATCCAGGCGTGCCAGCGACTGCATGATCTTCTTCAGCAGCTTGCGTTCGCGGTCGCGGGTGCGCAGCTCCAGCGCATGCTCTTCCTCGATGGTCGCGCGGTCGGCGGGATCGGGGACGATGGAGGTGTCCTCGCGCAGATGCTCGGTGGTCTCGCCCGCGTTGGAGAGCAGGTCTTCCTTGAGCTGGTTCAGCTTGGTGCGGAAGAACTCGACTTGCTTGTCATTCATGTACTCGCTGTCGGGCATGGCCATCACCTCGGCATCGGTCAGGTCCTTTCCGGGTTTGGTCTTCCAGGCATTGGCGAGTTTGGGATCGGTCTTCACGGCAGTGCGGGGCGTTTCTGTCTCGTTGGTGGTGGCGGAGCGCGTGGCGCTGCGGGCGGTGTCGGTCCGGGGATGGGCGGCGTCGGCCGGCTCGGCAGCCGACGTGCCTGCCGCGCTCCGGTTGCGCGAAGAAGGCTTGCCGGCCGCCTCGCTGGCAGCGGGGGCCGTCTTGGTGGCCGTGGTCTTGCTCATTCGCTCTCCTAGCGGCTTTATACCTGCTTCGCAGCGTCGGACATCGCGGCGCCTTGGGTCCCGGGACGTACCCCGGACTGGCGGGCGCGGCGGATTGTAGCCAGCTTGCCACTTCAGCAAGCTGACGAGTTTGGCACTAAGCCAGACAGCCTTCCAGCCCCTGCAACAAGATGTCCTTGGGCAGGTCGATGCCGATGAACACCATCTTGCTCTGTTTCTTCTCGCCGGGCATCCATTTCGGCCCCAGGTCGGATCCCATCAGCTGGTGCACGCCCTGGAAGATCACCTTCTTGTCGGTGCCCTTCATGAACAGCACGCCCTTGTAGCGCAGCATCTTGGGCCCGTAGACCTGCACGATGGCGCCCAGGAAGTCCTCCAGCTTGGCCGGGTTGAAGGGCTTGTCCGAGCGGAACACGAAGGACTTCACGTCGTCATCGTGGTGATGGTGGTGCGGATGGTCGCAGTGCTCGCCGTGCTCGTGGTCATGGTCGTGCCCATGGTCGTGGTGCTCGTGCGGGTCCGCGTTCAGGAACTCGGGGTCGATCTCCAGCTTGGCGTTGAGGTTGAAGCCACGCAGGTCGAACACGCGCGCGATCTCCACCTCGCCGAAGTGGACGCGCTGCTGCGGCGCGCGCGGGTTCATGTGCTTGAGGCGGTGGCTCAGCGCGTCGACCGCCGCGGCATCCACCAGATCGGTCTTGCTGATGAAGATCTGGTCCGCGAAGCCCACCTGGCGGCGCGCCTCCTGGCGGCTGTCCAGCTGTTCGTCGGCGTGCTTGGCGTCGACCAGGGTCAGGATGGAGTCCAGCAGATAGGTCTCGGCGACCTCGTCGTCCATGAAAAAGGTCTGCGCCACCGGGCCGGGGTCGGCCAGGCCGGTGGTCTCGATGACCACGCGCTCGAAGTCCAGTTCGCCCTTGCGCTTCTTGGCCGCCAGTTCGGCCAGCGTGGTGCGCAGGTCCTCGCGGATGGTGCAGCAGACGCAGCCGTTGGAGAGCTGGATGATCTGTTCCTGGGTGTCGCTGACCAGGATGTCGTTGTCGATGTTCTCCTCGCCGAACTCGTTCTCGATCACGGCGATCTTCTGGCCGTGCGCCTCGGTCAGCACGCGTTTGAGCAGGGTGGTTTTGCCCGAACCGAGGAAGCCGGTCAGGATGGTGGCGGGGATGAGGCCTTGATTCATGGCGGTACGACGAAGCTAGCGAAGAGCCCCAGTAGATGAGGGCGGCTGACTGTCTTTCAAGCGCCCGGCAATGTCAATCGGTTATTCTGGTAGCTTCTCAACGATGGCACGATTGCTGTGTCCGAACCTCAGCCTAGTCGGCCGCCCGCCAAACCGGGCGGGCGCAGCCCCGAAACCCGTGGTCTTCTGGACCGCGTCCTTGAATTCCTGCATCCGGGGCCGGATTCCACCAGTGAGCTGATCGCCACCCTGGCTGAAGCGGAGGAGCGCGAACTGATCGCGCCCGAGTCGCGCCAGATGCTGGAAGGCGTGCTGCGCATGGCCGAACTCAGCGCCGGCGACGTGATGGTGGCCGCGCCACGCATGGACCTGCTGGACATCAACGCCAGCTACGAGGACCTGCTGGCCACCGTGATCTCCACCGCGCATTCGCGCTTCCCCGTCTACGACGGCGAACGCGACAACATCATCGGCATCCTGCTCGCCAAGGACCTGCTCAAGCTGCAGCGCGCGCCGGGCCTGAACCTGCGCACGTTGCTGCGCCCGGCAGTTTTCGTGCCCGAGAGCAAGGGCCTGAACGACCTGCTGCGCGATTTCCGCTCCAACCGCAACCACCTCGCGATCGTGATCGACGAGTTCGGCAATACCGCCGGGCTGCTAACCATCGAGGATGTGCTGGAGGAAATCGTCGGCGAGATCGAGGACGAATTCGACAACGGCGAGGGCGATGCCGGCATCTATACGCTGGCCGACGGCAGCCATCGCGTCGCCGGCGACGCGGCCATCGCGGCGGTCAACCAGGCCTTCGGGCTGGCGCTGCCCCAGGACGAGTTCGACACCATAGGCGGCCTGGTCGCGCAGGAGCACGGCCGCGTGCCGCGCCGCGGCGAGAGCGTCTCGCTGGCCGGCCTGCGCTTTGCCGTGATGCTGACCCGAGGCGGCGCGGTGCGCTGGTTCAAGGTCACGCGCGAGCCGGCCGACGAGCACGCCGACCACGACGGCGACGCCAGCGCCTGATGCGCGGCGCTCTCTCCCTGGGCGCCGGCCCTGAGCCGGGCCTGCCGCGCTGGCTGGCCTCGCCCTGGGCCTTGCTGCTGGCCGGCGTCCTGCACACCGCGTCCTTTTCTCCAAGCCCGGCCTGGTGGCTGCAGCCGCTGGCGCTGGCCTGGTTGTTCGCGGCCGTCTGGCGCGCGCCGGTGCGCGCGGCGGCCGGGCGCGGCTTTGCCTTCGGCCTGGGCTGGCTGGCCTCGGGGCTGTGGTGGCTGTACATCAGCATGCACGACTTCGGCCATATCCCGGCGCCGCTGGCGGCGCTGGCCGTGGGGCTGCTGGCGGCGTTTCTGTCGCTGTACTACGCGCTGGCGCTGGGGCTGGCGGCGCTCCGGCCGGCGCGGGGCGGCTGGCGGGTGCCGCAGCTGGCCGCCGCCTGGCTGGGCGCGGAACTGCTGCGTGCCCAGCTCTTCTCCGGTTTCCCATGGCTGTCCAGCGGCTATGCCCATGCGGCCGGCCCGCTGGCGCGGCTGGCGCCCTGGGTGGGGGTGTACGGCATCGCCTTCGTCGCCGCGCTGCTGGCGGCGGCGCTGGCCTGGGCGCTCGTCGGGGGGCGCGAGCCGCGCCGCCGCGCCGCGCGGGCCGCGGTGCCTCCGCCGGCCGGCCTCGCCGCGCTGCTGGGGGCGCTGGCCCTGGCGCTGTGGCTGCTGCCGCAGGACTTCAGCGAGGACGCCGGCGGGCTGCGCGTCTCGCTGGTCCAGCCCAATGTGCCGCAAGGGCAGAAGTTCGACCGCGCGCTGTGGGACCGCAACCTGGACCTGCTGGCGCGGCAGATCGAATCCGCGCGCGGCGAGCTGGTGATCACGCCGGAATCGGTGGTGCCCATCCCGCTGGCCTACCTCGATACGGACTACCTCGAACGACTGCAGCGCGCGGCGGCGCAACGGCCGCTGCTGCTGGGCAGCTTCGTCGGCGATGAGCAGCAGGGCTATGTCAACTCCATGGTGGCGCTGGGCGCGCAAACGCCCTATGTCTATGGCAAGCGCCACCTGCTGCCCTTTGGTGAGTTCATCCCGCCGGGCTTCGGCTGGTTCGTGCGCATGATGCGCATCCCGATGGACGACCAGGCCCGCGGCCAGCACCAGCGCGCGCTGGCGCTGGGCGGCCAGCGGCTGCGGCCGCTGATCTGCTATGAGGACCTGTTCGGCGAGGACGTGGTCGCCAGCGCGCTGGACCAGGGCGAGGCGGCCGCCACCGTCTTCGTCAACGCCAGCAACCTGGCCTGGTTCGGCCCGCGCATGGTGCAGGACCAGCATCTGCAGTTCTCGCAGATGCGCGCGCTGGAGTTCCAGCGCCCGGTGGTGCGCTCCACCAACACCGGCGCGACCGCGCTGGTGGATCACCGTGGCCAGGTGCTGGCCCGGCTGCCGGTCGAGCAGCAAGGCGTGCTGGAGGTCGAGGTGCGCGGCCGGCGCGGCGAGACGCCTTATGCGCGCTGGCTGTCGCGCCTGCAGCTGTGGCCGCTGTGGGGCCTGGCGCTGCTGGGGCTGGCGTGCGGGCTGTTGCAAGCCCGCAAGAGGGGGCCCTTCCAGGGCTGAGGGTGGGCGGGCGGCCCGTAGAATCGGGCGCTTCCTCAATGTCCGAGGCCAACGCCTGATGCCCATGCTGAGCTTCCAGCAACTGATTCTTCGCCTGCAGGAATACTGGTCCAAGCAAGGCTGCGCCCTGCTGCAGCCCTATGACATGGAGGTCGGTGCCGGCACCAGCCATACCGCCACCTTCCTGCGCGCCCTGGGTCCCGAGCCCTGGAATGCCGCCTATGTCCAGCCCAGCCGCCGCCCCAAGGACGGCCGCTACGGCGAGAACCCCAACCGACTGCAGCACTACTACCAATTCCAGGTGGTGCTCAAGCCCGCGCCGGCCAACATCCTGGAGCTCTACCTGGGCTCGCTGGAGGCGCTGGGCTTCGACCTGAAGAAGAACGACGTGCGCTTCGTCGAGGACGACTGGGAGAACCCCACGCTGGGCTGCTGGGGTCTGGGCTGGGAGGTCTGGCTCAATGGCATGGAAGTGACCCAGTTCACCTACTTCCAGCAGGTCGGCGGCATCGACTGCAAGCCCATCACCGGCGAGATCACCTATGGCCTGGAACGCCTGGCGATGTATCTGCAGGGCAAAGAATCGGTGTACGACCTGGTCTATGTCGAGGGCCGCAACGGCGCGCCCGACATCACCTATGGCGATGTGTTCCACCAGAACGAGGTCGAACAATCGACCTACAACTTCGAGCACAGCGACGTGGAATTCCTGCTCGGCGCCTTCTCCGCGCATGAGAAACAGTCCAAGCACCTGATGGAGCAGCAGCTGGCGCTGCCCGCCTACGAGCAGCTGCTCAAAGCCGCGCACACCTTCAACCTGCTGGACGCGCGTGGCGCGATCAGCGTGACCGAGCGCGCCGCCTATATCGGCCGCATCCGCAACCTGGCGCGCGCGGTGGCGCAAGGCTATGTGGACAGCCGGGCGCGCCTGGGCTTCCCGATGGCGCCCAAGGCCTGGGCGGACGAGGTGCTCGCCCGCATCGAGAAGGACAACGAAAAGAAGAAGGCGGCCCAAGCATGAGTGCCAAGAACCTGCTGGTTGAACTGTTCGTCGAAGAGCTGCCGCCCAAGGCGCTCAAGAAGCTGGGCGAGTCCTTCGCCGCGGTGCTGGCCGACAGCCTGAAGGCGCAAGGCCTGGCCCCCGCCGATGCCGTGGTCACGCCTTTTGCGTCGCCGCGCCGCCTGGCGGTGCACCTCAGCGCCGTGGCGGCCAAGGCGGCCGACCGCGCGCTGCAGCAGAAGCTGATGCCGGTGGCCGTGGCGCTGGACGCCGCCGGCCAGCCCACGCCCGCGCTGCTGAAGAAGCTGGCCGCGGTGGGCGCCGACGCCTCCGCCGTGGCGCAGCTCAAGCGCGCGATGGATGGCAAGGCCGAGGCGCTGTTCCTGGACTCCGTGGTCCCCGGCGCGACGCTGGCGCAAGGCCTGCAAAAGGCCTTGGACGAGACCCTGGCCAAGCTGCCCATTCCCAAGGTGATGAGCTACCAGCTGGCCGACGGCTGGACCGACGTGAAGTTCGTCCGCCCCGCGCACCGCCTGGTCGCGCTGCATGGCGCCGACGTGGTGCCGGTGACCGCGCTGGGCCTGGAGGCCGGCCGCACGACGCTGGGCCATCGCTTCGAGGCCAGGTCCGCGACCATTGAGCTGACCGATGCCGACGCCTATGCGACGCAGCTGCGCGAGCAGGGCGCGGTGATCGCGTCCTTCGACGAGCGCCGCGCCGAGATCCAGCGTCAGCTGCAGGCCGCGGCCGCGCCGCTGGGGCTGCAGCCCATCGACGCACCGGAGCTGCTGGACGAGGTGACCGCGCTGGTCGAGCAGCCCCAGGTGCTGAGCTGCCAGTTCGAGCCCGAGTTCCTGGCCGTGCCGCAGGAGTGCCTGATCCTGACGATGAAGGCCAACCAGAAGTACTTCCCGCTGCTGGACGCGCAGGGCAAGCTGACGCACCGCTTCCTGGTGGTCAGCAACATCCGCCCGGCCGATGCCAGCGCGGTGATCCAGGGCAACGAGCGCGTTGTGCGCCCGCGCCTGGCCGACGCCAAGTTCTTCTTCGACCAGGACCGCAAGAAGACCCTGGCCGAGCGCGTGCCAGGTCTTGCCAAGGTGGTCTACCACGGCAAGCTGGGCACCCAGGGCGAGCGCACCGAGCGCGTGCGCGCCATCGCCCATGCCATCGTCAATCTGCTGCGCATGGCCACCGTGCCCTACACGGTGGACGCCAAGGACGAGTTCGAGGTGCTGGACAGCAAGGTGCAGCAGGCCGCGCTGCTGGCCAAGGCCGACCTGCTGACCGACATGGTGGGCGAATTCCCCGAGCTGCAAGGCATCATGGGCGCTTATTACGCCCGCCATGAGGGCCTGCGCGACGGCGTCGCGATCGCCATCGAGGACCACTACAAGCCCCGCTTCGCCGGCGACGCGCTGCCGCGCAACCACACCGGCACCGTGGTCGCGCTGGCCGACAAGCTGGAGACCCTGGTCGGCCTGTTCGGCATCGGCCAGCTGCCCACCGGCGACAAGGACCCCTTCGCGCTGCGCCGCCATGCGCTGGGTGTGATCCGCATCCTGGTCGAAAAGAACCTGCCGCTGGACCTGCCGGCGCTGATCCAGGCCGCGCTGCCGGCTTTCGGCGAGCTGATCACGGATCCGGGCGAGGCCCTGCTCACCTTCTTCGCCGACCGCCTGGCGGTCAGCCTGCGCGACCAGGGCTACAGCGCGCAGGAGGTCGACGCGGTGCTGGGCCTGAACCCGGTGCGCCTGGGCGATGTGCCGCGCCGGCTGGAGGCCGTGCGCTCCTTCGCCGCGCTGCCCGAGGCCGCGTCGCTGGCCGCGGCGAACAAGCGTGTGGCCAACATCCTGAAGAAGATCGAGGGCACGCTGCCCACCGCCATTGACGCCGCGCTGCTGAAGGAGCCGGCCGAGCAGGCGCTGGCCGCCGCGATCGAGCAGGTGCAGCCACAGGCCGATGCGCTGTTCGAGCAACACGACTACGCCGGCTCGCTGAAGGCGCTGGCGCAGCTGAAGGCGCCGGTCGACGCCTTCTTCGATGGCGTGATGGTCAATGCCGACGACGCCGCGCTGCGCGCCAACCGCCAGGCGCTGCTGAACCGGTTGCATGCGGCGATGAACCGCGTCGCCGACCTGGCCCGCCTGGCCGCCTGAGGTCGCTGACGCCATGCCCGCGCGTTCCGACCACAGCCATGGCATGAAGCTGGTCATTCTTGGCCGCGACGGCACGCTCAACCGCTACCGCGACGACCATGTGAAGTCGCCGGAGGAGCTGGAGCCGCTGCCCGGGGCGCTGGAGGCCGTCGCCCGGCTCAACCATGCCGGCTGGCACACGGTGATGGCCACCAACCAGCCCGGCATCGGCCGCGGCCTGCTGGACATGGCCGGCCTGAACGCGGTGCACCTGCGCCTGAACCAGCTGCTGGCCGAGAAGGGCGGGCGCCTGGACGCCGCCTTCTTCTGCCCCCATGCGCCCGAGGAAAACTGCAGCTGCCGCAAGCCGCTGCCCGGGCTGATCGAACAGATCGGCGAGCGCTTCGGTGTCGAACTGGCCCAGGTGCACATGGTGGGCGCCAGCGTGAAGGACCTGCAGACCGCGCAGGCCGCCGGCTGCATCCCCCACCTGCTGCGCAGCGAGCGGCTGGGCACGGTGGACGAGGCGCAGCTGCAGGCCGCCATCGCCCAGGTTCCCGGGGCCCGGCTGCATGCCGACCTGGCCGCCTTCGCCGAACATGTGATCCAGCTGGACCGCCGCGCGCGCGCCGACGCGCGCGGCACCGCCTTGCCCCCCGATACCGGTCCCGGAGACCTGGCCTGATGTTGTTTGCCGCGCTGCGTTCCGCCGTCTACGTCGTCTTTCTTACCGTCACCGTGATTCCCTGGGGCACGGCCGTGGTGCTGGCCTCGCTCTTCCTCGACGCGACGCGGCTGTACTGGATGTGCGTGGGCTGGTTGCGCCTGGCGATCTGGGGCGCGCGCGCGATCTGCGGCGTGCACTGGCGCGTGCAGGGCATGGAGCACCTGCCCACGCGCGAGGACCATCGTTCCGCGGTGATTCTGCTGTCCAAGCACCAGAGCACCTGGGAGACCTTCGCCTTCCCGACGCTGATGAGCCACCCGCTGGCCTATGTGTTCAAGCGCGAGCTGATCTACATCCCCTTCTTCGGCTGGGCCATGGCGCGGCTGGACATGGTGCACATCGACCGGCGCAAGCGCTCCGAGGCCTGGAACCTGGTCGCCGCGCAGGGCAAGCGCCTGGCCCGCCAGGGCAACTGGGTGATCATGTTCCCCGAGGGCACCCGGGTCGCGCGCGGCAGCCAGGGCGACTACAAGACCGGGGGCACCCGGCTCGCGGTCGCCACCGGCCAGCCGGTCGTGCCCATT
The DNA here is from genome assembly GCF_022549225.1 of Pelomonas sp. CA6. Classification (GTDB taxonomy): domain Bacteria; phylum Pseudomonadota; class Gammaproteobacteria; order Burkholderiales; family Burkholderiaceae_C; genus Roseateles. The sequence goes on along the minus strand of NZ_JAKZFD010000008.1, from coordinate 226,440 downwards.
GCCGTCAGTTCGGCGCGCTGCTGGCCGCGCAAGAGCTTTCTGCTGCGGCCCGGCACGATCGACGTCTCCATCGGCCGGCCCATCCCCAGCACCGGGCGCGACGCGGCCGGGCTGATGCGCGAGGTCGAGTCCTGGATCGAGGCCGAGATGCGCCGCCTGGACCCGGAGGCCTATCCGGCCGGCGCGGCCCCGGCGCCGCGCGCGGCGCCGGCTCCCGCGCCTCTGTGAAACCAGCCCGGCGCTGGGGCCGCTTGATTACACTGCGGCCCCATGCTCACCCCCAAGCTGCGAGGGCTGGCCGGACTGTTCAGGAAGGCCCAGCTGTCGTTGTTCGACCCTGAACCGGCCCCCGAGCCGACCCCGGCGCCCGCGCGGCCGCCGTCGCCATCCTGCCCGGGCCGCCAGGTGCTGCTGCAGGGACAGGCGGTGGGCTACGAGCTGCGCCGCGCGCGCCGCCGCTCCATCGGCTTTACCGTCAGCGAGCAGGGCTTGCGCGTGTCGGCGCCCAAATGGGTCAGCATCGCCGAGATCGACCGCGCGCTGCAGCAAAAGGGCGACTGGATCCTGCGCAAGCTGCACGAGCAGCGCGAGCGTGCGCGCCGCAGCGAGGCGCTGAACATCGCCTGGGGCGACGGCTGCAGCCTGCCCTATCTGGGGGAGCCGCTGATCGTGGTGCTGGACCCCAAGCTGGCGCCGGGCGGCGCCCGGCTGGACGATGGCGAGAGCCATGTCCAGGCCACCCTGGACAGCGTGGCGCGGCGCACGCTCTATCTCGGCCTGAGCCAGCAAGCCGGGCCCGAGCAGATCCGCGAGGCCGTGCTCCTGTGGCTGCAGGCGCGCGCGCGCGCGCTGTTCGAGGCACGGTGCCGGCATTTCGCGCCGCAGCTGGGCGTGGTGATGGCGGGGCTGCGCCTGTCGTCGGCGCAGACGCGCTGGGGCAGCGCCAGCGCGAAGGGCATGATCCGCCTCAACTGGCGCCTGATCCACTTCCCGCCCGGGCTGATCGACTACGTGGTGGCGCACGAACTGGCCCATCTGCGCGAGATGAACCACAGCCCGCGCTTCTGGGCCGTGGTGCAGTCGGTCTATCCCGACTACGAGTCGGCCCGCGAGCGCCTGCGCCATGCGGTGCTGCCCCATCTGGGCCCCTGATCCGCCGCCCATGGGCACACCCCCTTTGGGGGGATTTGTCGCGCATGCCTCCTAGGAGGACACTTGACGCCGCACGCTGTCATCACAAAGCAGTAGCGCCCCCGACTCAAGCAGTTTTTTGGAGTTCGGCCGCCCGGCATGGCCCGTGGCCCAGCCCAGCGACCGGGCCTCTGCGATACAAGGCACAAACCCGCCGTCCCGGTACCGGGCGGCGGGATTTGTCTTCTTCAGGCCGTCTGCACCGCCGAGAAGCGGTAGATGCCATCGGCCGCGCGCTCGCGCACCAGCCGCCCCCCCAGCCACAGCGCATTCAGATGCGCCACCGCCTCGCCCATCGCGAAGGTGGTCTGGTGCAGATCCAGCGGGCGCTTGAACATCAGCGCCAGCAGCTCGGCCGCATGGCAGGGCTTGGCACGGCAGGCCTGCAGCACCTCGTCCAGGCGCTCGTCGTGGTGCTCGCGCAGCTGCGCCAGCCGCGCCTGCAGGCCGCGGAAGGGCTTGCCGTGCGAGGGCAGCACCAGGGTCTGCTCGGGAAGCTCCGCGAGGCGCTGCAGCGAATCCAGGTAGAGCGTCAGCGGATCGGCCTCGGGCTCCACGTCCACCACCGAGACATTGGTCGAGATCCGCGGCAGCAGCATGTCACCGGAGATCAGCAGGCCCAGGCTCTCGCTGAACAGGCTGATGTGCTCCGGCGCGTGGCCGTAGCCGACGATGCAGTGCCAGTCGTGCGCGCCGATGCGCAGGCGCTGACCGTCCATCAGGCGGCGGTAGCTCGCCGGTATCGCCGGCACCATGCCGGGGTAGTAGCTGGCGCGGGCGCGGATCTTGGCCTGCGAGTCCGGGTCGGTCAGTCCGTGGCTAGCGAAGAAGTCCGCGGCCGCCTCGCCGCCCATGCCCACGGTGGACGAGGACGCGACGCGCGCCAGGTTGTAGTCGGTCGCGCTCATCCAGAGCCGGCAGGCCTGTTCCGGCGTGCTCCAGCGCTGGGTCAGCCAGTGCGCCAGTCCCATGTGGTCGGGATGGAAGTGGGTGACGACGACGCGCAGCACCGGCAGCCCGTCCAGCTGGGTCGCGAACACCTGCTCCCAGGCCGCTTGCGTGGCCTCGCTGTGGATGCCGCAGTCCACCACCGTCCAGCCCTCGCGCCCGTCCAGGCGGTCACGCAGCAGCCACAGGTTGATGTGGTCCAACGCGAAGGGCAGCCCCATGCGCACCCAGTGCACGCCGGGCTGCAGCTCCAGCGCCTGCCCCACGGCCGGCAGCGTGTCGCCCAAGGGGTAGTTCAATTCCGATTCACGAGCATTGGCCATGGCTTTAGACTTACGTTTACGTTAACGTCACTGTCCTCAGTGTAGCCATGAGCCCCGATTCCGACGCCTCCCTCGCCGCCAAGTCCCTGCCGGACACCGCCCTGCAGGCTCAGGAGGCCGGCCCGGACGAAGCGCTGGCGGACGCGGAGCCGCAGGGCGGCGGCCGGCTGTACACCATCACCGAGCTGGCGGCGGAATTCGACATCACGCCGCGCGCGATCCGTTTCTACGAGGACATGGGGCTGCTGACCCCGGCGCGCGCCGGCCGCAACCGCGTCTATACCTACCGCGACCGCACCCGGCTGAAGCTGACCCTGCGCGGCAAGCGCCTGGGCCTGGCGCTGCAGGAGATCAAGCAGCTGGTCGACATGTACGACACGCACTCCGACACCGTGCCCCAGCTCAAGGCTTTTCTGGAAGTGCTGGCCCAGCACCGTCGCCAGCTGCAGCAGCAGCTGGATGACATCCAGGTGACCCTGGCCGAGATCGCGCAGCACGAGGAGCGCTGCCATGCGCTGCTCGCGGAGGCGCAGGGGCAGGCGGCACCGCGCTGAGGCGCGGGTACCGCGCCTACACTGCCGCGCATGCAGGGTCTACACCTCACCGCCGACCTGGCCGGCTGCCGGGCCATCGAGCTGCTCACGGATTCTTTGGCGCTGGCGCGCCGTTGCCGCGAACATACCGAGGCGGCCGGGCTGCGCGTGGTCGGCGAGCACTGGCATCGCTTTCCCGACCTGGCCCCGGGCCAGCCCGGGGGCATGACCGGCATGCTGCTGCTGGCCGAATCGCATGTGGCGCTGCACACCTGGCCGGAGCTGGCCGGCGTGACGCTGGACGTCTATGTCTGCAACTACGGCGAGGACAACTCGGCGAAGGCACGCGTGCTGATGACCGCGCTGGTGGCGATGTTCGGCGCGCAGCGCGTCCACGAGCAGGCGCTGCAGCGGCGCCGGCCCTGACACGGCTTCGTTTTCTGGAGAAACGGGCGGCCACTGGCCGCCCGTCCCGCCTTTACTTCTGAGGCTGCGGCCGGAACAGCGGCATCACATCGCGCCGGCCACGTTCCAGATAGGGCACGGGCTGGTCCATCCACGCCGGGCGCGGGCTGCCCAGCAGGTAGTGGTCGAAGAACTCCGCCATGTGCACGGTGAAGTGCTTGATGTTGTCGCGGTCGCGCAGCCCGTGCTTCTCGCCGTTGTAGTTGAACCAGTAGGCTTCCTTGCCCAGGCGGCGCAGCGCCGTGAACATCTCGATGCCCTGATACCAGGGCACGGCGTCGTCCTCGTCGTTGTGCACGGTGAGGTAGGGCGTGCGCACCTTGTCGATGTGGAAGAGGGGCGAGTTCTGCAGATAGAGGTCGGGCCGCTGCCAGGGCGTGGTGCCCATGCGGCTCTGGCCGTGCTCGTACTGGAAGGCGCGCGACAGGCCGGTGCCCCAGCGGATGCCGCCATAGCCGCTGGTCATGTTGGCCATGGAGGCGCCCGCCTCGGCGGCGGCGAACAGGTCGGTCTGCGTGATCAGGTAGTTGATCTGGTAGGCGCCCCAGCTGTGGCCCTGGATGCCCACGCGCTTGGGATCGACGAAGCCCTTGGCGATCAGCTGGCGCACCGCCGGCACGACAGCCTCCAGCGCGCTGCGGCCGGGGTGGCCGGTGGTGTATTCCAGGTCGGGACGCAGCACCAGATAGCCGTTGCTGACGTAGCGCGTGACGTTGATGTTCTGGCCGGGCGCCGGCGCGACGAAGCGATAGCGGTTGTCCGTCATCTTCTCGTAGATGTACACCATCAGCGGGTACTTCTTGGCCGGGTCGAAGTCCTCGGGCTTGGCCAGCAGCGCACGCAGGGTCTTGCCGGCCGCGGTCTTGTAGCTGATCAGTTCCTGCGTGCCCCAGCGCAGCGCGGCCTGCTGCGGGTTGGCGGCGCTGAGCTGCTGCGGCGCCGACAGCTGCAGCGTGTCGGTCCACAGGTCGGGGAACTCGGTGAAGCTCTGCTGCGTGAAGACCACGCGGTCGGCGTTCTTGGCCTTGATCAGTCCGCCGATCATCTTGGGCGCGAGGATCAGCTTCTGCGGCTGGCCGCCGCCCGCGGCGACGCGGAAATAGCCGCTGTCGCGCTGCACCTCGTGCACCGCGCTGAGCATCAGCGTGTCGGCGGGCAGCGGCTTGGCGTCGGCGTCCTCGGGGTCCAGCGGCACGTGGCGCAGCTGCAGCTGGTGCTGGCGGCCATAGCCCTGCGTGAGGTTGCGGGCGCTGCCGTCCTGGGGCCGCACGGCCCAGAGGTCGAACTGGTCGTAGAGCACGACGGCGTCGTCGTCCGCGGTCCAGCCGGCCACGCCATAGGGCGCGGGCAGGTCCGGCACATCGCGCTCGATGTTGTCGAAGCGCGCCTTGATCGAACCCGTCAGGTCCAGGCGGCGCGCGCCGTCGGTGCTCCAGGCCAGCCAGCGGAGCGCCTGCGCGTCGAATCCCAGCACATAGCGGCCGCCCGGCGAGAGCCGCGGCGTGTGACGCAGCTTCTTGGCCAGCAGCCGGCTCTGGCCGGTCTGCAGGTCCAGCGCGTAGGCGTCCATGTACACGCCTTCCCAGGACATGAGCTGGCGGTACGGCAGTTCGCTGAGCCCCAGCGCGCTGCCGGCGTTCTCGTTGACGACCACATGCGGAATCTCCGGCGTCGCCAGCTGCACGAAGCGCGCGGCCTCGCCGTCCAGGTGGACGACGGCGCGGTAGCTGCGCTGCTTCTCACGCTCGGCCTTGACCTTCTGCACCGACTGCAGCTCGGGGTCTTTCCAGTGCCAGAGGTCCACCTTCAGCGGCTCGGGCGCGTCCTTGGGCTCGGCGGCGGGCAGCTTGGCCGTGCCCAGGAAGAGGCGCCGGCCGTCCTTGCTGAAATTCAGCGCCGCGTGCTCGCTGGGGCCCCAGCCCTCGGGCAGGCCCGGCTGGCCGGCGGCGACCAGGGACCGCGCCTGCGCCTCGCCCTGGCGCCACAAATAGAGCTTGAAGGGCGTGGGCTCGGGCTTGGCGTCGGCCTTGTCCTGCGCCTTCTCGGTGGGCTTGCCGGCGGCCTTCTCGGTGGCCCGTTCCGCTGCCTTCTCGGCCAGATGGTCGCGGTTGCTCACGAAGGCCAGCTGGCGGCCTTCGCGGTCGAAGCGCAGCTGGCGGTAGTGGCCGGCGCCGGTCAACAGCGCCTGCACCGCGCCGCCCGCGGGGGCCAGCAGGTAGACGCCCTCGCGGGCGTTCGTTTCGTCGCCGCGCGCGGGCGGCGAGGCCGCGCCTTCCTTGGCCTCCTTGCCGCTGTCCTTGCTGCCGTCCTTGGCGCTGTCCTTCGCGTCCTTCAGCGCCACCACATAGGCCAGGCGCTGTCCGTCTCGGGCCCACTGGAACTCGGCCACGTCCTTGATGGACTGGCGCAGGCCGGAGGCCAGGTCCACCAGCACCAGCTCGCTGCCGGGCTGCTTCTTGCCCGCGGCGGCGCCTTCGGCCGACGAGCCCGGGAACAGCCCGGCCTGGGTGCCGGGAGGCGGAGCCTCCTGGTCCTCCAGCGCGGGCTCGAACGTGTCCGCCTTCGCGGCTTCCGCCTTGGCGCCGGCAGCACCGCCGCGTGCCGCGGGCGGCTCCAGCAGAAGGGCCAGATGGCCGCTGCCTTCCTCGGCCCACGCAAAGCGCTTCACGCGCGCCAGCTGTTCCACCTTGCCGGTGGCGAGCTCCATCCAGCCGGCGCCGGGCTTGGGCGCGTCGTCGCCCTTCTTCTTGTCCTTCTTGGCCTTGTCCAGCTCGGCGCGCGTGGGCTGGACCGCGAAGGCCACATGGCGGCCGTCGGGGCTGAACTGCGGGGCCGTGCCGCGCGGCACGCGCCATTCCTGACCGTCGGCGAGGCGGCGCAGCACCAGCTCGCCATCGGCCTCTTGCGCCACCAGCGCATAGGCCAGCCACTGGCCGTCGCGGCTCAGCTGGGTGCCCTGGATGCTGCGCCATTCGGCGTAGACATCGTGGGTGATGGGCTTCTTCGCGCTCAGCACGGCCGCGGCCGCGGCCAGCGGCGTGGCCGCTTGCGGCGGCGTGGGCGTGGCGGCGAAGGCCGGGGCGTGAAGGGCGAGATGGGTGGCGATCAGGGCGCCCGCGAGACGGGGCAGGGAAACCGGGACGGACATGGACGGGACTCAGGGAAAGGAGGCCGACGTTATAGCAAGAGCGCGGCCTGCCCGTCCTCGGGCGCTTCCCCCGGTTTGTGCGCGTGCCGACCGCGCCTGTTCCCTTGCGGCGCTCGTCCATCCCACCGTCCTTGCGGCCGGTCGCAAGAAGCCCCGCGTCGCCCGCGCGGCTGGGCTAGGCTGCGCCCCATGGATCGATTCGAGAAGGAGTCCTCATGAGCGACAGCGAAGAACTCAACCGCCTGGCCGACCTGCACCAGCGCGGTGTCCTCAGCGACGAGGAGTTCGCCCAGGCCAAGGCCCGGGTGTTGAATGGCACCAGCGGCGGCCGCAGTGGCGGTGGCGATGCCGGTTCGGTGCTGAACTCGCTGCGTCGCAGCCGCGACGACCGCTGGGTGGGCGGGGTCTGCGGCGGCCTGGCGCAGATCACCGGCATGGCGTCCTGGTTCTGGCGTTTGGCTTTCACGCTGCTGGTGCTGTGCGCCGGCACCGGCGTGCTGCTCTACCTGCTGCTGTGGATCTTCCTGCCGGAGGACTGACGCCGCCGGTGCATCGAGGCCCCCGCGCTGCTCAACCCTGAGGAGGCGCGGATTCCGCCAGCGCCAGGCCGCGCACCAGGCATACCGCCGCGGCGCCGCTGCGGCGCACCGCGGCCAGCCGCGCGGCGTCGGTGACGCCGCCGATGGCGACCACCGGTCGCCCGGCCATGCGCACCCACCAGCGCAGCTGGGCCAGGCCCTGGGGCAGCCAGGGCATGTCCTTGGTCTGGGTGGGCCAGATGGGGCCGCAGGCGATCAGCGCTGGCGCCAGCGCGCGGGCGCGCGCCAGCTCCCACAGGCTGTGGCTGGAGAGGCCCAGGCGCAGCCGGCCCTCGGCCTGCAGGGCGAGCAGTTCTTCCTGCGCCGCCGGGCCCAGCCGGGCCCAGTCTTCCTGGCCCAGATGCAGCGCCTCCGCGCCGGCCCGCAGCGCCAGTTCCCAGTGGTCGTTGATCCACAGCTGCACGCCCTGGCCGCGGCAGCCCTGCACCGCGGCGGCGATCGCGTCCTGCAGGCGCCGCCGGTCATGGGCCTCGTCCGCGCCGCCCTTGATGCGCAGCTGCAGGTGGGCGAAGCGCCCGCCGCGGGCCAGCCGGGCCAACTGGGCCGGATCGGCGCTGATGCCGTACAGCGCGCCGGCCTGCGTCGGCGGTGCCGCCGGTTGCCGCAGCACCGAGGCCCAGCGCGCCAGTGTGGCGGCCGAGGGCCGGGCGTCCAGCGCGCTCCCCAGCACCGGCATGGCCGCCGGGTCGTCGATGAAGCCCGCCCGCGGACGCAAAGGCCCGGGCCCCGCGCCCGCCGCGTGGCCATCGCGCAGCCCGCACCAGGCCAGCATCTTGGCCAGGATCACCGCGTCCGCCAGCGCGAAGCCGCGCGCCAGCGCCGCGGCGGCGGCCGTTGCGAAGGTGCAGCCGCTGCCATGCTGGTGCAGCCCCTCGGCGCGCAGGCGCGGCAGCGCCAGCCAGCCTTCCACGGCGGGGGCCGCCGGCGCCTGCCCGCTGGGCTCCGCGCCACGGCCGCTGAGCCAGTCCAGCGCCAGGCGGTCCGCGCCGGGCGTCTGCAGATCGTCGCCGCCGGTGATGCAGACCGCGCGGGCGCCCAGCGCGCGCAGGCGTTCGGCCAGCGCCGGCACGGACAGCGCGCCGGGCGCGACGCCGCACAGCCGCTCGGCCTCGCGCCGGTTGGGCGTGAGCAGGTCGCAGCGCGGCAGCAGCAGCTCGCGGTAGGCCTGCAGCAGGGCCGCGTCGGCGAAGGCGGCGCCGCCGGCGCTGGCGCCCAGCACCGGGTCGACCACCAGGGCCACGGGCGCGGCCGGCGCGCGCTGGCGCAGCCGCTCCAGCACCGCGACCAACGCCCGCACCGCCTCCACCGAGCCCAGCAGGCCGGTCTTGATCGCGCGCGGGGTCAGGTCTTGCTCCAGCGCCGCGAACTGGGCCGACAGCAGCTCCGCGGGCTGCGCGTGCACCGAGCGCACGCCGCAGGAGTTCTGCGCCGTGACCGCCGCGACCACCGGGCACAGGTGCACGCCCAGCAGCGGTGCGGCGCGGGTGTCGGCGCTGAGGCCGGCGCCGCCGCCGCTGTCGGTGCCGGCGACCGACCAGATCACCGGCGGCGCCGGGTCGGCCTGCCAATCCGGCAGCGTTTCGGCGTCCGGATCCGGCGTCTCGGCCCAGGGATGGGGCAGGCTGGGGTGGGGGCGTCGCATCACGCGTCTCCAGGCTCGCCCAGCAGCAGCGCATGGCCGCCGACCGGCGTGCTGGGCACGGCGAAGTCCTGCGGCGCCATCAGCCCGGCCCGGTAGGCCTGGCGGCCGGCGCGCACGGCGTCGCGGAAGGCGGCGGCCATGCGCACCGGATCGCGCGCCTGGGCGACCGCGCTGTTGAGCAGCACCGCGTCGAAGCCCAGCTCCAGCGCCTGCGCCGCCTGCGAGGGCGCGCCCAGGCCGGCGTCGACCACCAGCACCGCGTCGGGCAGGCGCTCGCGCAGGCTGCGCAGCCCGTGCAGATTCAGCAGGCCCTGGCCCGAGCCGATGGGCGCACCCCAGGGCATCAGCAGCGCGCAGCCGGCGTCCTCGAGCAGGCGGCGGCCCAGCACCAGGTCCTCGGTGCAGTAGGGGAAAACGGTGAAGCCTTCGCGCACCAGGGTGCGCGCCGCGGCGAGCAGCTCCAGCGGGTCGGGCTGCAGCGTATGCTCGTCGCCGATCACCTCGAGCTTGATCCAGTGCGTGCCGTAGAGCTCGCGGGCCATCTGCGCCAGCGCCACCGCCTCGGCCGCGCTGTGGCAGCCGGCGGTGTTGGGCAGCAGGCGCGCGCCCTGCGCGCGCGCGCAGGCCAGCGCCTGGGCGACGAAGCCGTTGTCGCCTGCCTGCAGCGTGCGCTTGAGCCCCACGGTGATCAGCCGCGTGTCGGCGGCCTGGATGGCTTGCTGCAGCACGGTCGGGCTCTCGTAGCCGGCGGTGCCGAGGAAGAAGCGGCTGTCCAGGTCGACGCCGTCAATGCGCAGAACGTCCTGCATGGGCTCATCCTCCGACGATGGGCTGGAACAGCAGCACCTGGTCGCCGTCCTCAAGCACGGTGCCAGGTCTTGCGTCGCGGGCGACGAAGCGCCCGTTCAGCGCCGTGGCGACGCTGTCGGGCGCGCGCTGCAGCTGCGCGAGCAGCTGCGCGAGGGTGCAGCCCTCGTCCACGGACAGGGGCTGGTCATCGAGTCGGATCTGCATGGTGGGGGTCTTCCAGGGTGGCGAGGCCGGACTGGCGCAGCAGCTGATCGACCAGGGCTGGCGCGAGCAGCCAGCCGTGGCGGTACAGGCCGTTCAGGCGCAGCAGGCCGGGTTCGGCATGGGCATGGGGCAGGTTGTCGGGCAGCGCGGGGCGCAGATTGCGGTCCAGGCGCAGGATGCGCGCCTCGGCGAGCGCGGGCAGCAGGCTGTGCGCCGCGCTCATCAGCTCCACCGCGCTCTTCAGGCTGGCTTCGCTGCGGTCCTCGCTCTCGATCTCGGTGGCGCCGACGATGAGGCGGCGCTCGTCGCGGGGCACGAGGTAGACGCGGTGGCGCGGGTGCAGCAGGCGCAGCGGACGCCGCAGGCCGTGGCTGGGCAGGTCCAGCCAGACGGTCTCGCCGCGCACGCCGCGCAGCGGCAGCTGGGGGCGGCCGCCCAGCCCGCGCGTGTCCACCGCCCAGTCGGCCTCCAGGCCGCGGCCGTCGCGCAGGCGCAGCCGGCCGGGGCCGACCTCGAGCACCTCCTGGCCCCACAGCCAGCGCGCCGCGCCGCTGTCGCGGTGCAGTGCGGCCAGGGTCGCGACGGTGTCGATCAGGCCTTCGCCGGGCAACTGCCAGGCGAGCAGGCCGCGGTGGGCGGCCAGTGCCGGCTCGAGCGCCGAGAGCGCCTCGCGCGCCAGCGGCTGCGCGCCGGGCATGCGGGCCAACGCGCGCTGCGCGGCGCCACGGTCGCCCGGGTGGGCCAGCAGCAGGCTGCCCAGCGCGGCAAAGCGTGGCGCCGCGCTGAGGCGATCGACGATGCGCGGCCACAGCGCGAGCGAGCGCCAGCCCAGTCGCGCCACGGCTTCGCCGCCGCACTCCTGCTCGGCCAGCGGGCTGAGCATGCCGGCGGCGCTGAAGGCGGCGGCGCCGTGGCCGTCGAAAGCGGGTTCGGGGCCGGGCGCCGGATCGGCGAGCAGCACCTCATGGCCGGCGCGCAGCAGCGCCCAGGCCATCAGGCGGCCGGCCAGTCCGGCGCCGGCGATGGCGATGCGGGCCATGCGCTTACCGCGCCTCGGACGGGGCGGGCTGTATCGGTACGTAGAGCTGGGCCCCGGACGCGCGGAACTCCGCGCTCTTGTCCGCCATGCCCTGCTGCGCCGCGTAGGCATGCACCTCCTGCGTGATCTTCATCGAGCAGAACTTGGGCCCGCACATGGAGCAGAAGTGGGCGACTTTGGCGCTGTCCTTGGGCAGGGTCTCGTCGTGGAAGGCGCGCGCGGTCTCCGGGTCCAGCCCCAGGTTGAACTGGTCTTCCCAGCGGAACTCGAAGCGCGCCTTGGACAGCGCGTCGTCGCGCGCCCGCGCACCGGGGTGGCCCTTGGCCAGGTCGGCGGCGTGGGCGGCGATCTTGTAGGCCATCAGGCCCTGGCGCACGTCCTCGCGGTCGGGCAGGCCCAGGTGCTCCTTGGGCGTGACGTAGCACAGCATCGCGCAGCCGAACCAGCCGATCATCGCCGCGCCGATGCCCGAGGTGATGTGGTCGTAGCCGGGCGCGATGTCGGTGGTCAGCGGGCCCAGCGTGTAGAAGGGCGCCTCGTCGCAGTGCTTCAGCTGCTCGGTCATGTTGGCTTGGATCATGTGCATGGGCACATGGCCGGGGCCTTCGATCATGGTCTGCACGTCGTGCTTCCATGCGATCCGGGTCAGCTCGCCCAGCGTGCGCAGCTCGGCGAACTGGGCCTCGTCGTTGGCGTCGGCCAGCGAGCCGGGGCGCAGGCCGTCGCCCAGCGAGAAGCTGACGTCGTAGGCCTTCATGATTTCGCAGATCTCTTCGAAGTGCGTGTAGAGGAAGTTCTCGCGATGGTGGGCGATGCACCACTTGGCGAGGATGGAGCCGCCGCGCGAGACGATGCCCGTGCGCCGCCGCACCGTCATCGGGATGAAGGGCAGGCGCACGCCGGCATGGATGGTGAAGTAGTCCACGCCCTGTTCGGCCTGCTCGATCAGGGTGTCGCGGAAGAGCTCCCAGCTCAGCTCCTCGGCCACGCCGCCGACCTTTTCCAGCGCCTGGTAGATGGGCACCGTGCCGATGGGCACGGGGCTGTTGCGCAGGATCCAGTCGCGCGTGGTGTGGATGTTGCGGCCGGTGGAGAGGTCCATCACCGTGTCCGCGCCCCAGCGCGTGGCCCAGACCAGTTTCTCCACCTCTTCCTCGATGGAGGAGGTGACGGCCGAGTTGCCGATGTTGGCGTTGACCTTCACGAGGAAGTTGCGCCCGATGATCATCGGCTCCAGCTCGGGATGATTGATGTTGGCCGGGATGATGGCGCGGCCGCGCGCGATCTCGTCGCGCACGAACTCGGGCGTGATCTGCGCCGGGATCTGCGCCCCCAGGCCCTGGCCGGCGAGGCGCTGCTCGCGTTCGGCGTCCCGCTGGTATTCGGCCATCCAGGCGCGCCGGCCGTTCTCGCGGATCGCCACGTATTCCATCTCGGCGGTGACGAGGCCGCGGCGGGCGTAGTGCAGCTGCGTCACGTTGGCGCCGGCGCGGGCGCGGCGCGGCGTGCGCTGCAGGGCCTCGCTCTGGGCGCGCAGCTGCGCCTGCTGCGCGGCCTCGCGCAGCCCATCGTCCTGCAGCTGGACGGCGCGGCCGGGGTAGCTTTCGGTATCGCCGCGAGCCGCCAGCCAGTCGGCGCGTGGCGTGGGCAGGCCGCGCCGCACGTCGATCTGCGCCCGTGGGTCGGTGTAGGGGCCGGAGCTGTCGTAGACGCCGATGCACTCGCCGTTGCTGAGCTGGATCTCGCGCAGCGGCACGCGCAGCTGCGCGTGCAGCCGGCCGGGCTCGTAGGTCTTGCGCGAGGCGGGCAGCGGCTGGCGGCTGGCCCGCAGGCGCTCGGCGAGCGACTCGGGCGTGGGGGCCGTCGGGGTGGCGGGGGTCGGGTCTTGCGCGGCGTCGGTGCTCATCAGGGTCTCCGGTTGGGCTCCGGAGGCCTGGGCCTGATGCGGCGCTGGGCACAAGAGGGGCTGCGGCCGCGTCCCGGGAGACGCGAGGGCGGCTTTCTGGCGGATGGGCCCGGGTGCGGGGGTCTGGCGTGCCGCGCGCGATGGCAGGCAGGCGATGGACCCTGGAACACCAGGGCCCGCTCCCGGAAAGTCGGGGCAGGCTCTTCTTACGCCGGTACGAACCGGATCAAGTTCAGCGGGTCCATGGCTTCCACCACGTCTCAGCCCGATGCGCATGGCGCATGTCAGGGCTCCCCGGAGCAAGCGCGCAGTATAGGCTTGCCCCCGTCAAAGCGTGAAATCCTGTGCGCCTGCCGCATCCGCCCCGCGCGATTCAGTGCAAACCCCAGGGCTTTGTCATCCAGGCGACTTCCTACACTGCGCGCGGCGCTGATGGCCCGACAGACAACGAAGATGCATCAGGTGCGGCCCGCCGCGAGGCCGCGGGACCTGGGCGGCCCGGCGTTTCCTTGTGAGAGAGGAGAGAGGGTGGATCCGATGAATCGCAGTGCTTCCGTGCTGCTGGCGACGCTGTTGCTGGCCGCTGTCTGCGCCCCGGCCCGGGCTCAGGCGCTGGGCGACCTGGAGAGCAAGACCAAGCTCAACGAGAGCGAGCGCGCCAAACGCGACGCCGACAAGGTCTTCCAGTGGATCAAGTTCCACGCCGAGCGTGGCGACGCGAGCAAGGCACGGGCGGACAGCCACAAGGCCGATGCCAAGGCCGATGCCAAAGCGGACGCCAAGCCCGAGCCCAAGGCCGAGGGCCGTGCGGTGGCGCGGCCGGCGCGTGGCAACGAGTCCGACGAGCTCGCCGCGCGCGAGGCGCGCGCCCGCGCGCTGGCGCATCAGCAGTCGCGCCCGGCCTCGGCGCCCGAGCCCGCCCAGGCCGTCGCCGCCAGGGACACGGCGCCGGCGCCGGCCATGGCGCCGGCCGGCACCACGCCCGCGCCGGGCGCGCAGCCCGAGCCGCGCGCGCTGGCGCTCGCCAGCCCCAGCGCCGCCCCGCCCACGGTGCCGGTGGCGGTCGCGCGCCAGGCCGAGCCCGAGGAGGAGGTGCCGCTCGCGCTGATCAAGAAGGTGGACCCCGACTATCCGCGCCAGCTGCTCGCGTCGCAGCGCACCGGCACGGTGACGCTGCGCTTCACCGTGCTGCCGGACGGCAGCGTGCAGGACCCGGAGGCGCTGAAGAGCCCGCACCGGCGCCTCAGCGCCGCGGCGATCGACGCGGTGAAGCAGTGGCGCTTCGCGCCCATCGGCAAGCCGCGCCAGGTCAGCGTGGACGTGGGCTTCATGGTGGAGTGAGCGCCGCCGCGGCGGGCTCGTACAGCGCCGCGTTGTCGTGCGGCCGCAGCGCCTCGCTCATCGCCTCCAGGAAGAGCCGGGTGCGCAGCGGCATCAGGCGCCGCTCGGGAAACACGGCCCAGCAGGACGCCGGTTCGGCGCACCAGTCCGGCAGCACGCGCAGCAGCTCGCCGCGCGCGACAAAGGGGGCGGCATAGGACTGGCCCACCGAGGTGATGCCCAGCCCCTGGCAGGCCAGCTTCAGCAGCATGTCGGGGGAGTTGATCAAACAGCGCCGCTCGGGCACGCCCGCCCAGGCGGCGAGCGTGCCGTCGTCCTGCTCGCGGCGCAGGCGCCAGGGCATGGGTTCGCCGCTGCGGCTCAGGATGGTCAGCCCGTGCATGCTCAGCAGGGCCTCGGGCAGCTGCGGTTCGCCGTGGCGCGCCAGGTAGGCCGGGGCGGCATAGAGCGCATTGCTGAACACCGCCAGCCGACGCGCCGCCAGCTGGCTGTCCGGCGGCAGCTCGCCCATGCGCACCGCGAGGTCGAAGCCTTCGGCGATCAGGTCCACGCGCCGCGGTGACAGGTCCAGCTCCAGCTGCACCTCCGGATAGTCGGCGACGAAGCGGGCGAGCATCTCGGCCAGCATCTGGTTGGCGAAGTCGGCGGGCATGGACACGCGCAGCCGCCCGGTGGGCCGCTGCTGGCGGTGCAGCGCCAGTGCCAGTGCGCCGTCGACCTCGCCGGCCAGCACGCGCGCATGCTCCAGCACGCCCTGGCCAAACTCGGTCAGCGCCAGGCGCCGCGTGCTGCGCAGCAGCAGCTTTTCGCCCAGGCGCTGCTCCAGCGCCGCGATGCGACGCGACACGGTGGACTTGGGCAGCTGCAGCCGCTGCGCCGCGCGGCTGAAGCTGCCCGCCTCCATCACACGGGCAAAGACCAGCAGGTCGTCGGCGTCCAGGCTCATGGTGGGCGTTGGGTGAGGGTGGGGGATTGTTCCTCGGGTGGAACAATCTTATCCATTCCGGCGGCTTCTCCGATCGAATGATGCTTCCTAAAGTTCAGTCATCGAATCCCTCCTCCCCACTGAACCGATTGGAGCCCCTGATGAACATCCTGCAAATCAATTCCAGCGCCCGCCGCCTGCAAGAAGGCCAGGGTTCGTTTTCCACGCTGCTGGCCAATGAGCTGGTGGACGCGCTGACGCAGCGTGCCCCGGGCGTGGTGCAGCGCGTGGTGCACGACCTGGCCGCCCAGCCGCTGCCGGTGATGGACGAATTCGCGCTGGGCGCGCTCTTCACCCCCGCCGAGCAGCGCGATGCGCAGCAGGCCGCCTGGGTGGCGCGCTCCGACGCGCTGGTGGCCGAGCTGATGGCGGCCGACGTGGTAGTGCTGGGCGCGCCCATGATCAACTTCGGCGTCAGCGCGCAGCTGAAGAACTGGATCGACGCGGTGGCGCGCGCCGGCGTGACCTTCCGCTACACCGCCGAGGGCCCCGAGGGCCTGGTGAAGGGCAAGAAGGTCTATGTCGTGACCGCGCGCGGCGGCGTGCACCGCGACCAACCCACCGACAATGTCGTGCCCTATCTGCGCACCGCGCTGGGTTTCCTGGGCATGGACGACATCGAGGTGGTCTATGCCGAGGGCCTGAACATGGGGCCGGAGGCCCAGGCGCAGGGCCTGGCGGCGGCGCGCGAGCGGATCGCCGCGCTGGCCGGCGAGGCGGTCACGGCCTGAGGTGGGGGGGGCCACGCGCCCCAGTCTTGAATCGCGGGTGTCGCGCACCCGCCCATGAAGCGCGGGCCTGGCCCCCCGGGGCCGCGCTTCCTGCAAACAGGAGAACGACGATGTCTGCAACCCGGCTTCAATCCCCCCGCGCGGTCGAGCGCCTGGTGGCGGGCCAGCCCACCCGCGACGGCGCCGGCGTCAAGCTCACCCGCGTGTTGACGCAGGACCTGCAGCGCCGCCTGGATCCCTTCCTGATGCTGGACGCCTTCGGCTCGGACCAGGCGGACGACTACATCGCCGGCTTTCCCGACCACCCGCACCGCGGCTTCGAGACCGTGACCTACATGCTGGAAGGCCGTATGCGCCATCGCGATTCGGCCGGTCACGAGGGCCTGCTGGGCTCCGGCGGCGTGCAGTGGATGACCGCCGGCCGCGGCGTGATCCATTCCGAGCTGCCAGAGCAGCAGGAAGGCCGCATGGAAGGCTTCCAGCTGTGGCTGAACCTGCCCGGTCGCGACAAGATGTGCGACCCCTGGTACCGCGACATCGGCGCCGCCGAGATCCCGCAGCTCGAGCTGCCCGGCGTGCAGGCGCGCGTGATCGCCGGCGAAAGCCATGGCGTGGCGGGTGCGGTGCAGCGCGAAGCCACGCAGCCGCTGTACCTGGACCTGCAGCTGCAGCCCGGCGCGGAGTTCGAGCAGGCGCTGCCCCCGGACCGCAATGCCTTCGTCTATGTCTACCGCGGCGCGCTGCGCTTCGAGACCGGCTGCATGGTGTCGCAGCAGCGCATGGCGCTGTTCGCGAACACGGCAGACAGCGACGGCGTCCGGCTGCGCGCCGGCGACGAGGGCGCGCGCGTCCTGCTGATCGCCGGCAAGCCGCTGGGCGAGCCCATCGCGCAATACGGACCCTTCGTGATGAACACCGAAGGCGAGCTGCTGCAGGCGGTGCGGGACTACCAGGCCGGACGCTTCGCCTGAAGGGCCGGCGGGGGCGGTCCGCCGTCGGCGGCGATGCAACGCGCGGCCTGCGGTCGACATGATCCAGGTCAAGCCGCGTCGACGGGCCGCGGCCCGCCGGCCGGTTGCGCCTTGTGCGCTGGACGCGTGAGCGCTTAGCCTGGGCGCATGAGCCCGAGCTATGAACACGACACCGTCCCCGCCGCGCTGGATGCGCTGAGCGAACCCGCGGCCCGCCCGTCCAGCCGCCGACGCGAGCCGGTGGCGGACCGGGACGCGATCTGGGCCGCGCTGGACCATGGTCCGGAGCAGCGTGCGCCGCACTTGGGCGATGCGCTGGTCGAGGCGGGCATGATCAGCGCCGCCCAGCTGCAGCTGGCGCTGCGTCGCCAGGCGGCGCGCAGCCAGCACGTGCCCATCGGCGAGCTGCTGGTGCAGGAGGGCCTGATCTCGCCGGCCCAGCTGCGCATGACGCTGGCCGCCTGGCTGGGCGTGCCCACGGTGGACGTGGCCCAGCTCAGCCCCGACCCCGAGGCGCTGGCGCGCGTGCCGCGCGCGCTGGCCCAGCGCGAATCGCTGCTGCCGCTGATGCTGCGGGAAGAGACCCTGGTGGTGGCGGTGACGGATCCCTGGGATCACCGGCTGCTGGATGTGCTGCGCTTCGCCACCGAGCTGCGTGTGCTGCCGGTGCTGGCGGCGCCGGGCACGCTGCTGCCGGGCATCGCGCGCGCCTACCAGCTGAGCGGCCGGGAGCTCGCGGCCGAGCCGGCCGGGGCCGCGGCCGAGGGCTTCTGCGGCGCGCCGGCCGACCCGCGCCAGCAGAGCATCCAGGATCTGGCGCGCGCGCTGTCGGAGGGCGAGGCGGAGTCCGCCGATCCCGATGCCAGCATCGTCTCCGAGTCCGACAACGCGCTGGTGCGCCTGGTCAACCGGCTGATCGCCGATGCGATCGAGCTGCGCGCCTCGGACATCCACGTTGAGACCTTCGACGCGCCCAAGCCGGTTCGGGTGAGGCTGCGCGTGGACGGCGATCTGGTGCGCTACCTGGACCTGCCGGCGCGGGTGCGCTTCGCGCTGGTCGCGCGGCTGAAGATCATGGCCGAGCTGGACATCTCCGAGCACCGCCGTCCGCAGGACGGCAAGATCGACTTCAGCCGTTTCGGCGGCCAGGCCATGGAGCTGCGCATGGTGACCGTGCCCACCAGCGCCGGGCTGGAGGATGTGGTGCTGCGCCTGCTGGGCGGCATGAAGCCGCTGCCGCTGGACGGCATCGGCCTGTCCGACGACAACCTGGCTGGGCTGCGGCGCCTGATGGCCAAACCCTATGGCCTGTTGCTGATCTGCGGTCCCACGGGCTGCGGCAAGACCACCACGCTGCATTCGGTGATGCGCGAGCTCAACGAGGACAAGCGCAAGATCTGGACCGCCGAGGACCCGATCGAGATCAGCCAGGACGGGCTGCGCCAGGTGCAGATCAACAGCCGCATCGGCTGGACCTTCGCCGCGGCGATGCGCACCTTTCTGCGCGCCGACCCGGACGTCATCATGATCGGCGAGATGCGCGACGAGGAGACCGCCTCCATCGCGGTGGAGGCCTCGCTGACCGGCCACCTGGTGATGTCCACGCTGCACACCAATTCGGCGCCGGAGAGCGTGACGCGGCTGCTGGAGATCGGGCTGGACCCCTTCATGTTCTCCGACTCGCTGCTGGGCGTGCTGGCGCAGCGCCTGGTGCGGCGGCTGTGCACCGACTGCCGCGTGGTCGAGCCGCTGGACGAGCGCGCCACGCGCTCGCTGCTGCGCCTGTACCAGCAGTCGGGTGGGCCGGCCGCGCAGATGGGCGACGACGAGTTGCTGGCGCGCTGGCGCGCGCGCCATGCGGTCAATGGACAGCTGGTGCAGTACCGCCGTCACGGCTGCGACGCCTGCGGCGGCACCGGCTACCACGGCCGCCTGGGCATCCACGAGCTGGTGATCGCCGACGAGGCGCTGCGCGAGCTGATCCGCCACCGCGCGCCGGCCATCGAGATGTTCGCCGCCGCACAGCGCAGCGGCATGAGCACGCTGCGCCAGGACGGTATCGAGAAGCTGCTGGCCGGTCTGACCGACCTGCCGGAGGTGCTGGCGGCGACCAACCAGTAGCGCCGCGCCGGCCGCGCGTCAGCCCAGGCCCTGCGCCGCGAGCTCGGCCGACAGCGCCTGGCCTTCGGCATCGCGCAGCGCCGCGTCGCGCAGGCGCGCCAGCGCCGCGGCACCCCCGTCGCGGCCGCGCAGCTGGGCGGCCGCGCGCAGCAGCAGCATGAAGCGCCCGTTGCCGCGCTCATGGGTGTCGCTGTAGCCTTTGACCAGGCGGCGGCAGCGCAGCAGTTCGATGGCCAGCGCGCCATCGCCAGCGTCCAGCGCCTGGTCCACCTCGTCCAGCCAGCGCCGTAGCAGCGCGCCCTCCTGCGCGTGGCGGCGGCTGCCGCGGCGCCAGCGCCGCAGCCCGGCCACGAGGCGCAGCTGCAGGTGGCCGGCCAGGCCCTGGCTGCGGATGCGCCGGCCGCGGTCCAGGCGCGGCGCCAGCCAGGCGCGCAGGCGCGGCGAGCCGTCCAGCCAGTCGGCCAGCCGGCGCGGCAGCGTCGCCAGGGCCTCCTCCAGGCGCGGGTGGAAGAACTCCTCGCTGCCCAGTGGCTCGTCGGCGCGCGCGCCGATCTCGCGGCGCAGCCGCGCGCTGCGCTCGCCGCGGCTCTTCAGCTCGGCGACGCGGATCACGTCGTCGTAGCTCATCGCCACGGCGATCCAGCGCGCCGCCTCCACGCTCAGCGCATGGCCCTGGGCGCCGTCGTCGCGGCGCGCCAGCGCGGCCACCCGGTCCAGGTAGTCGTGGCCGTAGTCCAGGTCTTGCCAGTCCACCACGCGCGCCAGGCCCTCGCCCAGCCAGTTCCAGGCCGGCGCGGGGAACTCGGCGCGCACACGCTGCAGCAGCGGCTGCAGGGCCGGCGCGGCGGCCTGCGCGGGCAGCGGGCGCGGCGCGGTCTCCACAGTTTCATGGGCCGGCGGCTGCACCGGCGCGGCGCTGGCGCCCATCTCGCGGGCCAGGGTGGCGGCGGCGCGCAGCGCCGCCAGGCTTGGCTGCACGCCCACGCCGCTGGCCTGCACCACGGCCTCGTAGTCCTGCAGCGCGAAGGGCAGCGCGCCGCTGCCGGCCAGCGCGCCGAACAGGCTGGCCGAGATCACGCTGCCCTGCTGCTGGGCCAGGGTCTGCATGTCGGCGATGACGCTGCGCCGCGCCTGGCGCTGCACATGGGCCAGCACCGCGGCGCTGTCGGCGATGCCATTGCCGGGCGCCAGCTTCTCCTGCACGGCGTAGGTGCGGTGGCTGCTGGCGATCAGCGTGGTGCGCGTCGGCGTGACCAGGCCGCGTTCGACCGCGCGCCCGGCCTCCATCAGCTCCGCGGCGATCAGCACGTCCACCTCGCCGGGCACCGGCATCAGCGCCAGCACCGGTTCGCGGCCCGGCGTGGGCTCGACCAGCTCCAGGTAGTAGATGGTGGCGCCGGTGCGCTGCGCCACGCCAGCGACCGAGGTGGCCTGCGCGGTCCAGCCGGCGCGCTCGGCCAGCGCGACGATCCAGTCCACCAGCACGCCGCCGCCCTGGCCGCCCAGCGCCAGGATGGCCAGATGAAGGCGCTGCGGCTTCATGGCTGGGCCTCCAGCGGGTAGAGGGCGCGGGCGGCGCGGCGGCGCCACTGCGCGCGCTGCAGCGCGCCCAGCACGCGGCGCGACAGGGCATGGCGCCAGCGTTCCCAGCGCCCGGCGTTGGCGACCTTGTGGACCTTGTAGAAGGACGGGCACAGCACGGCGGCGTCGGCGACCTCGCCGCAATGGCCGCAGGCCACGCAGTGCTCGTCCACATGGGCCACCGGGTCGGGCTTGAGCGCGTCGCCGCTGGGCGCCAGCGTGAGGCTGGGGCAGCCGGAGACGCGCATGCAGGCATGGTCGCCGGAGCAGACGGCGGCGTCCACGCCGAAGCGCTCCTGAACCTGGCGCGCGCCGGCCTGCAGCGCGGCACGGCGCTGCGGCTTTTCGCGGCGCTGGCGGTTGAGCATGCATTCGCTCTGCGCGATCACGACCTTGGGGCCGGGCTCGCGGCTGCTCAGTGCTTCGCGCAGCGCGCCCTGCATGGCCTTGACGTCGTAGGTGCGCGTGATCGTGCGCACCCACTCGACGCCGACGCCGCGCACCGCGCGTTCGATGGGGTGCTGGGTGGAGCGCTGCGCGTTGGCGGCGCGCGAGGACGGGATGTCCTGCCCGCCGGTGGCCGAGGTGTAGTGGTTGTCGACGATCACGAACACGTTGTCGTGCTTGTTGAAGACCGCGTTGGCGATGCCCGAGCTGAGGCCGTTGTGCCAGAAGCCGCCGTCGCCCATGAAGGCGATCGCGCGCCGGCGGGCGCCCAGCATCGCGCCGGCGTTGAAGGCCGACGCGCTGGAGGCGCCCAGGCCGTAGCCCATGGTCGTGGCGCCCAGGTTGAAGGGCGGCATGATGGAGAACAGGTGGCAGCCGATGTCGGCGGCGACATGGTGCGGCCCCAGCTCGCGTTCGACCAGCTTCAGCGACGAGAAGATGGGCCGCTCGGGGCAGCCCACGCACAGGCCCGGCGGGCGTGGCGGCAGCGGGGGCGCGGCCGCGGCGGGCGTCGCGCTTGGCGCCGGCTCGGGCACCGCGGGCTTGGCCGCCGGGCGCGGCATGGGCAGCGAGACCGCCGGCGCGAACGCGGCCGGATGGTGCTGGCGCAGAAAGCCCTCCAGCCCGCGGCGCAGCGCGTCCACCGTGTAGTCGCCGCCCTTGGGCAGCAGGTCCTTGCCGTGCACGGCCGTCGCCAGCCCGGCGCGGCGCAGGATGGCATGCAGGTGCTGCTCGTGGTAGTCGGGCTGGCCTTCCTCGACCACCAGCACCGCGCGCTTGCCCTGGCAGAAGCGCAGCACCTCGGCTTCCACCAGCGGATAGGCGACGTTGAGCACGTACAGCGGCACGCGGCTGGCGCCGAACATGTCGGCCAGGTCCAGCAGCTCCAGCGCGCGCAGCGTGTTGTTGTAGAGCCCGCCCAGCATCACGACGCCGAGGTGCTCCAGCTCGCCGGGCAGCAGCTCGTTGAGCTGGTGTTCGAGGATGAAGCGCTGCGCCGCCGGCCAGCGCTGCTCCAGCTTCTCGCGCTCGTGCGCGAAGGAGGCGGGCGGCAGCACGATGCGGCTGAGGTCGCGGCGCGGATGCTCCAGCGCGTCCTTCAGCGTGAAGTCCGGGCGGCGGTTCTCGCGCGTGATGAAGCGGCCATGCAGATGGCAGGAGCGGATGCGCAGCTCCAGCATCACCGGCGTGCGGCTGGCCTCGGACAGCGCGAAGCCGTCGTGCACGGCCTTCACGATGGCGGGCAGCTGCGGGCGTGGGTCCAGCAGCCACATCTGCGACTTCATCGCGAAGGCGTGGCTGCGCTCCTGCATGATGGAGCTGCCTTCGCCATAGTCCTCGCCGACGATGACCAGCGCGCCGCCGGTCACGCCGCCGGAGGCCAGGTTGGCAAGCGCGTCGGACGCGACATTCGTGCCCACGGTGGACTTCCAGGTCACCGCGCCGCGCACCGGGTAGTTGACCGAGGCGGCCAGCGCCGCGGCCGCCGCGGCCTCGCTGGCCGCCGGCTCGAAGTACACGCCCAGCTCCTGCAGGATGGGCTGGGCGTCGGCCAGCACGTCCATCAGGTGTGAGATGGGCGAGCCCTGGTAGCCGGTGACGTAGCCGACGCCCGCCTCCAGCAGGGCCTTGGTGACGGCGAGGATGCCCTCGCCACGGAACTCGCTGCCCGCGGGCACGCGCAGCTGCTCGACCTCGCGAGCAAAGGAACGTTCAGCCATATGTCGCTGCCGGGGTCAGAACGGCAACGCCGCCTTGACGAAGAACTGCGTGCCTTCGGGGCGGTTGCGCACGCTGAACTCCTTTTGCAGCTTCAGCGTCACCAGCACGCCCCGGCCGTCGGCATAGCGCAGCGAGGGCCCCAGGCCGATGGCGCGCGCCTTGCCCTGCGCCGACGCGGGCCCGCTGTCGGCGGTGGTCTGCAGGAAGACGTGGCCGCCGAGGCCCGCCACCCAGCCGTTGCCCAGCCCCCAGCCCAGCGCGTAGTCGGCGTGCAGGGCCTGGCCGGAGCGGGTCTGGGTGGCGCCGTTGCGTTGATTGATGTCATACATCAGCTTGAGGTCAGCGTTCAGTCCCGCCGCCTCCATCGTGCTGATCGCGAAGACCGGCTGCACGGTCCAGTGGTTCTTGCCGGGGCTGGAGGGGTCGCCGCTGCTGTAGCGCCCGGTCGGCGCGATCAGGTCCAGCGCCAGCACGTAGTGCAGCGAGGGAGAGGGGTGAAAGCCCAGGGCCGGACCGAAGGTGATGTCGCCCAGCCCGGTGCTGCGCCAGCGCGTGCCTGCGGCCTTGAAGCTCACGTTCAGCAGCGGCAGCACGGTGTGGAAGGCGAGGTCGCCGCCCAGCACCTTGTGCGGCGTGACCCAGACGATGCGCGGCGCCAGCACGGCCACGTCGACACCGAAGCCGGGCACGGGCAGCGCGTGGCCGTTCGTGTCGCGCAGCTTGTCGTACTTCATCAGGCCGGCATAGAGCAGCGCGTGCACGCCGGGTGGCGGCAGCGCGCCGGACAGGTAGTTCTCCAGGCCGTCGGGATAAGTGCCCAGGCCGCCGCCTTCGGTGGCGTGGGCCGCGCTGGCGGCGGCGAGAAGGGTCAGCGTGGCCAGGCGCCGTGCGGCGCGGGGGAGGGTGGACATGGCATGTCTCCTGAAACGTCGGCGCGGGGCCGCGTTGGCGGGTGGTGGGGGCGGGGGAGGGACGGACCGCGGCGCGCCGGCCTCAGGGCAGCAGCGCCAGCACGCGCAAGGGCGAGCCCGAGCCGTTCTGGATCTTCAGCGGCGCGGCGACGATCAGCGCGCCGGTGGGCGGCAGCTGGTCGAGGTGGGTGAGGCATTGCAGCCCGTAGCGGTTGGCGCCGTGCATCAGCGTGTGGCAGGGATAGGGCAGCGGCCAGGCGTAGGACTGGCCGGCGTCGGTGTTGATGGTCTCCACGCCGAAGCCGCGCACGCCGCGCGCCACCAGCCATTCCACGGCGGCCTGCGTCGGCCCGGGGGTGTGGGCGCCGTCCTCGCGCAGGTTCACGAAGGCCGCGGGATCGGCCAGGCGCTTGCTCCAGTCGGTGCGCAGCAGCAGCCAGGCTCCCGCCGGGATGCGGCCATGCCGGGCCTCCCAGCGCTCGAGGTGGTCCACGTCCAGCAGCCAGTCCTCGTTGCCGGCCACCTCGCGGCTGGCGTCGACCACGCAGGCCGGGCCGATGAACTGGCGCGGGTCTATGGTGTCCACGCTGTTGTTGGGATGGTCTTTGCCGCTGATCCAATGCACCGGCGCGTCGAAGTGCGTGCCGGTGTGCTCGCCACAGGAGAAGTTGTTCCAGTACCAGCCCGGGCCCTGCTCGTCGTACTGGCTGATGCGCTCCTGTTTGAAGGCCCAGACCTGGCCGAACTGCGGCGGCAGCACCAGCGCGGGGAAGTCGCTGGACAGGGTCTGGGTCAGGTCGACCACGCGCAGCTGTCCCTGGGCCAGCGCGTCGGCCAGCTGCGCCAGCAGCGCGGCATTGCTTGCATTCATGTCGGTCTCCTCGTGGGTCGTTGTCGCTCAGGCGCCCAGCAGCCGCGCCACATGGACGCCCGAACCGGCGCCCAGGCCGGGGCCGGGATGGGTGGAGGCGCCGATGTGCCACAGGTGGCGCAGCGGCGTGGCGTGGTTGCGCGTGGCGCGCGAGGGCCGCCACAGAAAGCTCTGGTCCAGGCTGCAGTCGCCGCCGTAGGGGTCGCCGCCGACCAGGTTGATGTTGAGGCGCTGCAGATCGGCCGGCGACAGCACCGCGCGGCCGAGGAGGCTGCGGCGCAGATTGGGCACCTGGCGCGCGATGCGCTCGATCACGCGGTCGGCATAGGCCTCGCGCAGCGCCGGGCTCCAGCCCTGGGCCGGGTCGACGGCGATCTCGCCCGCCGCGTCGCCCAGCGGTTCGCGCGGGCATTCGGGCAGCTGGATCCACAGGATGTGCTGTCCGGCCGGTGCGCGGCTGGGGTCCAGCGCGGTGGGCTGGGCCACGCAGATCGTCGGCTCGGCCGGCAGCAGGCCGCGCTCGGCCTCGTTGACGGCGCGCGAGACGGCCGCCGCGCCGCCGCTCAGGTGCAGATAGGCCACGCGCGCCAGCTCGGGCGCGGGCCATTGCGGCGCTTCGGACAGCGCCAGGTGGATCTGCAGATTGCCCTTGCCGTAGCGCCATTGGCGGGCCTGCGCGCTCACCTCCGGCGGCAGCGCCACGCCCTGCAGCAGCCGGCCGTAAAGCTGGGTGGGTGTGACGTTGCAGACCACCTCGGCGGCGCGCAGCTCGCGCCCGTCGGCCAGGCGCACGCCCACGGCGCGGTCGCGCTCGACCAGCACCTGCTGCACGTCGGCGCCGGTCTCGAGCTGGCCGCCCGCCGCGCGGATCAGGCGCTCGAAGGCCTTCACCGTGTTGGCATTGCCGCCCCGCACCAGCGGCATGCCCACCGCCTCCAGCGTGAAGGCGACGACGCGCGCCATCAGCGCCGACAGCGGTGCGTCCGGCCCCAGGCCGCAATGCAGCACCCAGGGCGCCAGCAGCGCGGCCGGCAGCTCCGACGCGAACTGCTGCGCCAGCCAGGGGCGCGCCGGCACCAGGGCGGCGCCGAAGAAGTCGCTCAAGGCCTGCGGTCCCTGCTGCCAGGCCAGGCTGGCCAGGGCCTTGCCGGTGCCGAAGCGCCACAGCTCGTTGCCCAGCAGCGAGAACAGCAGCGGCGCCTGCGCGCCGACCTCGCCCAGCATCGCGGCATAGGCCTGTCCGTCGCCGGCGGCGCAGGCCTCGAAGCGCGCGACGTTGGCGTCGCGCGCGGTCGCCAGCACCAGGTGGCGGCCGTCCGGCAGCAGCACGCCGGTGGGGCTGTCGGTGTTGCAGTACTGCAGGCCGGCCTCGTGCAGCGCCGGACCCAGCGCCGCATAGGCCGGGCCCACCATGAAGAGCGGATGCGCGGTGGACAGGGTGTCGTGCACGAAGCCCGGCAGCGTCAGCGCGTCGCTGCGCACGCAGCCCCCCAGCACCGCCTCGCGCTCCAGCACGCGCACCGCACGGCCGGCGCGCGCGAGCAGCGCGGCGCACACCAGGGAGTTGATGCCGCTGCCGACGATCAGCACCTCGTCCCGGTTGCGGCTAGCCATGGTGGGCCTCCGTGGCGATGCGGCCGAAGCCGCCGCCGTGGAAGACCAGTGGCGCGCCGTCGTCGGACCAATGCTGCTCGACGCGGCCGATGAAGAGCGTGTGGTCGCCCGCCTCGATGGCGTCGCGGCTGGCGCAGACGAAGCCGGCGATCGCGCCCTCGATCAGCGGCACGGCCTCCACCGCGCCATCGCGGCGCAGCGCGACGCCGTCGAACTTGTCGGCCACGCGCGGATCGGCGAAGCGCCGCGCCAGCGCCTCCTGGCCGGCCGCCAGCACGTGGATGGCGAAGTGCGTGGCGCCGCGGAAGGCGCGCAGATTGGGCGAGCGGTTGGCCAGACTCCACAGCAGCAGCGGCGGCGCCAGCGACAGCGACGCGAAGGAGTTCACCGTCAGTCCCACCGCGCGGCCGTCGGCGCTGCGCGTGGTGACAATGGTGACGCCGGTCGGGTAGCGGCCCAGCGCGCGGCGCAGCGCGCGTGCGCCGTCCTCGTCGGGGCCGGCCGCGCCGGCGGAGGCGCAGGTGCTCATGGCGACGGCCCCGCTCATGCCGCGACGCCCGCGGCCGCCTGGCGCGCCATGTGGTCGCCGATCAGCCGGTCGCAGGCCTCGGGGTCGGTCCACCAGGGGAAGTAGGCGGGCGGGTGGTTGAAGTTGTTGGCGATGACGCCGGCCAGGCTGGGGCACTGGCCGGCCGCGCCGAGCAGGTTCAGCAGATGCGGCGGCGGCGGGGTGAGCAGGCTGTTGGTCCAGCGCACCACGTGCTGGGCGTAGTCCCAGAACAGCTCGAAGCTGGCGTTCATCCAGGCCTCGTCGAAGGGCGCCGCGCCGCGCGCGACGATGCTGTTGAACAGCACCTGGAAGGCCTTGGTGGCGTTGTTGGAGCCCTGGCCGGTGATGGGGTCGTTGACGCAGACCGCGTCGCCCAGGCCCAGCACGATGCGGCCGGATGGCAGGCGTCCCACCGGACGACGGATGGTGGGCGCGAAGCGGCCGGCGAGGATGCCGTTGTCGTCGCTGAGCTCGACGTGGCGGCAGCGCTCGGCCTCCCAGGGCAGGTAGGTGTCGAGGATGGCCAGGCTTTGCTTCAGGTGCTGCTCGGGTGTCTTCACCTCGCCCCAGCAGTCCATGGGGCCGCCGGGCACGCCCTCGAAAACCATGATCTCGCAGGGCCCGCTGGTGGTCAGCGCCGGGAAGACGAAGTACTCGCCGACGCCGGGAATCAGGTTGAAGCACACGCGCGAGAAGGGCGTGCGCGGCGTCATGCCCTTCACATAGGTCAACGCCAGCGCGCGCATGGGCTGGGCGAAGGCGCTGCGCACCGGGTCGCGTTCGAACAGCTTGACGATCTCGCCCTTGCCGGCCGAGACCACGGTCAGCTCGTGCTGCTCGGCCAGTTGCTCCAGGTCCTCGATGCCGGCGTCCTTCAGCACCAGCTTGCCGCCGCGCTGCACGAACAACTCCATCCACGCGGGCATCTTGATGCGCTGGTCCACCGCCTGCGCGTCGCGGTCCAGGCGCGCGGCCCAGTCGATCAGCCGCGCGCCGCGCTGCTCGGGATGCGGCACGGTCAGACCGATGCCCTGCACCGGCGGGCACAGGTGTTCCCACTGGTTGAGGCCATGCTGGCGTTCGATCTGCAGCGCGGCGTCGAACATGCACTGGCTGGACATCACCTTGCCGCGGCGGATCTCGTCGGGGCTGCGGTTGCTCAGCAGGGTCACCTCGTCGCCGCGGGCTTGCAGCGCCAGGGCCAGCGGCAGGCCGGACTGTCCGGCGCCGACGATGGCGACTTTTCTCTTCGTTGTGCTCATGGGCGGTCTCCTGGGGGCGTGGTCGGACGCGCCGGGCCCTGGCCCGGCGGCGGGATGCGGGTTGTGCGGAAGGAAAGGGCGGGCCGGCTAGCGCGCCAGCTGCGGGATGGCGGGCTGGTTCTGCTCCGGCCCCATGGCCGAGTAGCCGCCGTCCACCGCGTAGTCGGCGCCGGTCACGAAGCTGGCATGCTCCGAGCACAGAAAGGCCACCACTTCGGCCACCTCGGCGGCGTCGCCGACACGGCCCAGCAGATGGAAGGGCGCGGCCACGCGGTCGGTCTTGGCGCGGTCGCCACCGGAGAGCTGGTCCATCAGCCGGCACCAGGTCCAGCCCGGCGAGACCGAGTTCACGCGGATGCCGTCGGGGGCCAGGTCCATGGCCATGTTGCGCGTCAGCTGCACCAGCGCGGCCTTGCTGACCGGGTAGAGCCAGCGGCCGGTCTGCGCCACCTTGGACGAGATGCTGGTGAAGTTGACGATCGCGCCGCCGCCGCGCTGCTTCATCGCGTCATGCACCGCGCGCGCCGCCATCACCGCGCTGATCACGTTGACATCCAGCGCGGCCTGCCATTCCGAGCGCGGCGAGGCCAGCCCCTGGTCCAGGTAGCTGCAGGCCAGGTTGACCAGCAGGTCCACGCCACCGAACTGCTGCTGCACTGCAGCAACGCATTCGGCCAGCTGGGCATCGTCGGTGATGTCGCAGGCCAGCGCCAGGCGCTGGCGCGCATCGACCGCCGCGACGCGCTGCGCACCCTCGGCGTCGATGTCCAGCACCGCGACGCGGGCGCCGTAGGCCGTGAGGCGCTCGACGACGGCGGCGCCGATCAGGGTGGCGCCGCCCGTGACGATGGCCACCTTGCCGGATAAACCCTTCATGTCTGTCTCCTGGTTGTGCGGGTCTTGTTCTTGCGGCCATGGTCCGGCGCACCGCGGGAGGCGCACTATCCGCGCGGCGCAGGCCTTATCCGTTCAGCGCAAGAAAGCGTCGCGGGCCTGAGGTTGCTCATCTGGCGCGCTCATCGGCGAGTCATTACATTGAGCCGCATCATGTCGCCGCCCGCCGCCGCCGATCTCGCCGCGCCCGCCGCTCCGTCCACGGCGGCGCAGACGCTGGCGCAGGCCTGGACCGGCGCGCAGCGCCGCCGCCAGCTGTTCTCGACCAGCGAGCGCGATTGCGCGCAGGCGGTGGTCGGGCGGGTGTTCTGTTCGCACCGGCTGGAGCCGGGCCGTGGCCAGCAGCTGCAGGCGCGCATGGAGCACATGGAGGCCGGGCTGCTGGGCCTGAGCCTGCTGCGCTACGGCGGCAGCGTGGACATCCTGCCCGGGCCGCTACAGCGCTTTTATCTCTTGCAGGTGCCGCTCAGCGGCAGCGCCTGGATCGAGACCGCGGGCCAGGGTTTCCACTCGGACCCGCATTGCGCCAGCCTGGTCTCGCCCGACCAGGACCTGCGCATGCGCTGGGAGGGCGACAACACCCAGCTGTGCGTGCGCATCGACACCGAGGTGATGGGCCGCTTCCTGCAGGCCTGGACCGGCCAGCGCGCGCCACAGCTGCCGCGCTTCGACCCGCGCGTGCCGCTGGCGCAGCAGCCGCTGCTGCAGGACCTGCTGCTGACCTTGATCCAGGTGGCCGACCGGGAAGCCGGGACGGAGCTGCCGATGGCCCAGCTGCAGTACCGGCTGCTGGCGCTGCTGCTGGGGCGGCTGGGCCACGACGCGCGCCCGCTGCTGGAAGGCAGCAGCCCGCCGGTGGCGCCGCGCAGCGTGCGCCTGGTGGAGGAATACCTGCTGGCCCATTGCGGCGAGGCGCTGACGCCCGAGCAACTGGCGGCGCTGGCGGGCGTCAGCGTGCGCAGCCTGTTCCTGGGATTCCAGCGCTATCGCGGCGTCAGCCCCATGCGGCTGCTGCGCGAGGTGCGCCTGCGCAAGGTGCACGAGGAGCTGCTGGCCGGCACCGCGGGGCTGCGTGTCACCGACGTGGCGCTGCGCTGGGGCTTCTGCCACCTGGGCCGCTTCGGCCAGGACTATCTGCGCGTGTTCGGCGAGTCGCCCAGCCAGACGCTCAAGGTCGCGCTGAAGTAAGCCCGCGCGCCGCGCCGCGCCGCGCCGCGGCGGGTATGCTCGCAGGCCCGTCCGCGCCATCCCCATGCACCCCGAAGACCTGCAGAAACTCGCCACCACCGAGATGCCGTTTGGCAAGCACAAGGGCCTGCTGCTCGCCGACCTGCCGGGCCACTACCTGAACTGGTTCGCGCGCGAGGGCTTTCCCAAGGGCGAAATCGGCCGGCTGCTCGCGCTGATGCAAGAGATCGACCACAACGGGCTGCGCGAGCTGCTGCGGCCGCTGCGCGGCCGGCCCGGGCGCTAGGCCCCGGGCGTGCGCAGGCGCAGCGCGCTGGCGTCGGGAGCCGGCAGGCGCGGGCCGTCGTAGCCCCGCACCTGGCCGAAGATGCCGCCGTCTTCGCGGGCATTCCATTCGGCGGCGTAGCGCTGGATTTCCTCGCCGCTGCGGCCGACGAAGTTCCACCACAGCAGCACCGGCTCGGGGAAGGGCGGCCCGCCCAGCAGCAGCGCGCGCGCCGGCGCGCGGGCGTCCAGGGTCAGGTCTTGCGCGCCCGGCGCGAGATAGATCAGCTCGCCGGGCTGCGCTGAGCCCAGCGGCTCGCCGTCCAGGTCCAGCGCGAGCTCGCCTTCCAGCACCATCAGCCCGTATTCGAAGTCCGCGCGCAGCGCGGCCCGGCCCTGTGCCGCGGCGTCGCAGGCCAGGTCCAGTCCCAGCAGCGGCGTGTGTACCGGCACCGGCGAGCGCTGGCCTGCCCAGTCGCCGACCAGCAGCGTGCCCTGCCAGTCGCCGCAGGTCAGGCGGGGCGGCTCCGGGTGATGGCTGAAGGCGGGCGGGTCGAAGCGATGCGCCTCGGGCAGCGCGATCCACAGCTGGGCGAGCTGGATCGCGCCGGCGCGGGCCTCTTCGGAATGGCTGATGCCGCGGCCGGCGCTCATCAGATTGACCTGGCCGGGGCGCAGCCATTGCTCGCTGCCCAGGCTGTCGCGGTGCAGGATCTCGCCGTCGATCAGCCAGCTGAAGGTCTGCAGCCCGGTGTGCGGATGCGGCCCCACGCGCATCTGCCGCCCCTCGGGCAGCGAGGCCGGGCCGGCGTGGTCCAGAAAGCACCAGGCGCCGACCATGCGGCGCCGCGCGGTGGGCAGCGCGCGGCGTATCGGCAGTCCGCCCACCTCGGCCTGGTGCGCGCGCAGGCGCTCCCAGCGCGGGGCGGACGCGGCGTTGTCTTGCGGGGTGTCAGTGCTCATGCGGTTCTCCTGCGGCGGGCGCCGCCTGCTGGGCCAGATCGTCCAGGATAGGGCAATCGGGCCGTTCGTCGCCATGGCAGCAGCTCACCAGCTGCTGCAGCGTGCGGCGCATGGCCTGCATCTCGGCCAGGCGGCGGTCCAGGTCGTCGATGTGCTGCTGCGCGATGCGCTTGACCTGGGCGCTCTGGCGGCGCCGGTTCTGCCACAGCTGCACCAGCTCGGCGATCTCGGCCATGGAGAAGCCGAGGTCGCGGCAGCGGCGGATGAAGCGCAGCGTGTGCACCTCCTTGTCGCCGTAGAGGCGGTAGCCCGAGTCGGTGCGCGCGACGCGCGGCAGCAGTCCGAGGCTTTCGTAGTGACGCAGCATCTTGGCCGAGACGCCGGAGCGTTGCGCGGCCTGGCCTATCGTGTAGTGCGCGCTGTCATTCATCGCGGCGCCCTCCAGCGCTTGAGCAGCAGGGCGTTGCCCAGCACCGAGACGCTGGACAGCGCCATCGCGGCGCCCGCGATCACCGGGCTCAGCAGGCCCAGCGCCGCCGCCGGCACGCCCAGCAGGTTGTAGAAGAAGGCCCAGAACAGGTTCTGGCGTATCTTGCGCACGGTCGCGCGCGACAGCGCGATGGCCTCGGCGACCAGGCGCGGGTCGCCGTGCATCAGCGTGATGCCGGCCGCTTCCATCGCGACGTCGGTGCCGCCGCCCATGGCCATGCCCACGTCCGCGGCGGCCAGCGCGGGAGCGTCGTTGATGCCGTCGCCCACCATCGCCACGCGCCGGCCCTCTGCGCGCAATTCGGCGACGATGCGCGCCTTGTCCTCGGGCAGCAGCTCGGCGCGCACCTCGTCCAGCCCCAGCTGGGTGGCGACCGCGGCGGCGGCACGGGCGTTGTCGCCGGACAGCATCAGCGTGCGCACGCCCATGTGTTTCAGCGCGGCCACGGCCTCGGCCGACTGCGGCTTGGCGCGGTCGCCGAAGGCCAGCAGCGCCTGCACGCGCGGCACGGCGCCGGCTTCGGCGGCGGCCAGCCACGACACCGTATGGCCTTCGGCCTGCAGCGCATCGGCGCGCGCCTGCAGCGGCGCGAGATCCACGCCCAGCTCGGCCATCCAGCGGCTGCTGCCGAGCATCAGGGTCAGGTCTTGCAAGGCCTGCTGCGGCGCGGAGCTGGCAGCGGCCTGGGCCTCTGCGGCGGGCCGCCGCGCCTGCACGCCGCGGCCGGCCAGGGCCCGGGCATCGGCCAGCGCGGGCAGGGCCTGAACCCCGCGCTTCGCGGCCTCGTCGCGCACCGCGCGCGCCAGCGGGTGCTCGCTGCCGGCCTGCAGCGCGGCGCAGTGCGCCAGCGCCTCGCCCGCGTCGACGCCGGGCGCCGCCGAGAAGTGCTGCAGCGTGGGCTTGCCCTCGGTGAGCGTGCCGGTCTTGTCGAACACCACCAGGTCCACCTGGCGCGCCAGCTCCAGCGCCTGTGCGTCCTTGATCAGCAGGCCGCGGCGCGCCGCCACGCCGGTGCCCACCATGATGGCGGCGGGCGTGGCCAGGCCCAGCGCGCAGGGGCAGGCGATGACCAGCACCGCCACCGCGTGGATCAGCGCGCGCTCCCAGTCGCCGCTCATCAGCCCCCAGGCCAGCAGCGTGGCGAGCGCGATCACCAGCACCACCGGCACGAACACCGCGCTGACCTGGTCCACCAGGCGCTGGATGGGCGCCTTCTGCGCCTGCGCCGACTCGACCAGGCGGACAATGCGCGACAGCGTGGACTCGGCGCCCAGCGCCCGCACCTCCAGCGTCAGCAGGCCTTCGCCATTGACGGCGCCGCCAATGACGAGGTCGCCCGGGTTCTTGGCCACCGGCAGGCTTTCACCGCTGATCAGCGATTCGTCCACCTGGCTGCTGCCTTCCAGCACGCGGGCGTCGGCCGGGATGCGCTCGCCGGGGCGCACGAGGAGCCGGTCGCGCAGGCGCAACTGGGCCAGCGGCAGCTCCAGCTCCTGGCCGTCGCGCAGCACGCGGGCGGTCTCGGGGCGCAGGGCCTTGAGGGCCTGGATGGCGCTGAGCGTCTGGCGCTTGGCGCGTGCCTCCAGCCATTTGCCCAGCAGCACCAGCGTGATCACGACGGCCGCGGATTCAAAGTACAGCGCATGGCTCATGCCGCCTTCGCGCAGCAGCTCGTAGACGCTCAGGCCATAGGCGGCCGAGGTGCCCAGCGCCACCAGCAGGTCCATGTTGCCGCTGCGGTCCTTCAGCGCCGCCCAGCCCGCGCGGTAGAAGCGCCCGCCCAGCCAGAACTGCACCGGCGTGGCCAGCAGCAGCTGCCACCAGCCGTCCAGCATCCAGTGCTCACCCCACAGCAGGCCCACCATGGGCAGGGCCAGCGGCAGGCTCAGCAGGGCCGCGAGGAGAACCGGCCAGCCGCTGGCCTGCCAGGGCAGGGCCGCGGGTGGCGCGCCGCCGTCCTCGTCGTCCAGCGGCGCGGCCTGGTAGCCCGCCTGTGCCACGGCGGCGATCAGGGCGTCCACCTCGACGCTGGCGAGTGCCCGCACCGTCGCGGTCTCGCTCGCCAGGTTGACCTCGGCCGCGCGCACGCCGGGCAGTTTCTTCAGCGCCCGCTCGACGCGGTTGACGCAGGACGCGCAGGTCATGCCGCTGACGCGCAGCCGCCATTCGCGCTCGGGCACCTGGTAGCCGGCGCGCGCCACCGCGTCGCGCAAGGGGTCCAGCAGCGCGCTGGCGCTCTGGCCCGGCGCCAGCAGCACGCGGGCCGATTCGGTGGCGAGGTTGACCTCGGCGCGCTGCACGCCGGGCACGCCGGCCAGGCGTTTTTCGACCCGTGCGACGCAGGAGGCGCAGGTCATGCCCTCGACCGGCAGCACCAGTTCGCCCATAGAGTCCTGAGCGGCCGTGGAGGGGGTGTTTGAGGTGTTCATGGCGCCAGTTTCATCCTTGCCATGATGGTAAGGTCAAGCGTCTTGCACGGAAATCGGCGCTGCCGTCCACGCGGCTTGACCTTGCCTCCATGGCAAGGTTTAGCCTTGCATCACCTGAACGAGGGCCCCGCATCCGGGGCCCGGGGAATCGGAGCCATCCATGCAACACCATGAATTCACCCTGCCCGACATGAGCTGCGGCCGCTGCGTCGCCCACATCACCGAGGCGGTCAAGGAACAGGACGACCAGGCCCGGCTGGACATCCAGCTGGCGCAGAAGAAGCTGGTGGTCGACACGCAGCTGGACCGCGCGGCGCTGGCGGCGGCGCTGACCGAAGCGGGTTATCCGCCAGCGTCCTGAAATTCGCCACAGGCCGCGCGCCCAGCGCGCGCGGCGTCCGCGTTTCGCCCGGTCGGCATGTCTGGAGTTCAGATTGACACGCGCCATGCCGACAATGTTCGGATTCCAGAACGACATGGTGACGCAACAACCATGCAATCCGCAGGCGAGGGACCGGCGGCCGGGGCGGCCGTGGCCATCCAGGGCGAGGACGCGAGCCCGCTGACCAACCTGAACTTCCTGGCCCACCTGCTGGAGGGCGCGGGACGCCACGCGCTGCGCGCCAGCGAGGACATCGTCAGCCGCAGCGGGGTGCGGCTGGTGCCGCGCGGGGCGGCCATCGACGAGAAGCTGCGCGAGCGGCTGATGCAGCACAAGCTGGAGCGGCCGCTGGAAGACTGCGTGGAGATGCAGGACGGGCTCAAGCCGGCCAGCCTGGTGGCGCCGGCCCAGGCCCTGCTGCAGCGCCATCCGCTGGTGGCCGCGCTGTGCGAGAGCCGCGAGGCCATGCCCATCCCCGACTGGCTGGGCGGCTTGCGCCTTACCGGCCCGGTGCAGGCACTGCTGACGCTGTATGCCGAGAATCCCGATGCGCCGCCCGGGCGCCTGGAGCATGCGCTGGGCGTGGCGATGCTGTCGGTGGCGCTGGCGCGCCGGCTGGTGCCGCAGCGCGCGGCGACGCAGCGTGAACTCGCGCTGGCCGGGCTGCTCCATGACGTGGGCGAGCTCTACATCGACCCCGCCTTCTTCCGCCCCGGCAGTGTGATGAGCCCGGAGCGCTGGCGCCAGATCGCCAGCCATCCCGTCACCGCGCACCGGGTGCTGTTCACGCTGCCCGGCGCGGGGCCGCGCGTCGCGCAGGCCGTGCTGGAGCACCACGAGCGCCAGGACGGCTTCGGCTATCCGCGCGGCCTCGCGGGCGACGAGCTGAGCCTGCCCGGCCAGATCCTCGCCTTCTCCGAATGGCTGATGGGCCTGGTCGAGGCGCAGCCAGCCTCCACGGTGCGCGCGGTCGTGGCGACCAAGCTGGTGCCGGGCGAGTTTGATCCGCGCCTGCCTGAGTTGCTGCGCGAGGCAGCCGCCACGCGAGGCATGCCGGCTGCCGCGCCAGCGGCGGGGGCGCCCGGGCTGCAGGAATTGCGCCTCGGGCTGGCACGCTTCGCCGCGCTGGGCCAGGGCCCGGAGGCGCCGACCGACCTGGCGCTGGCCCCGGTGCTGGCGCAGGGCGAGCAGCGCGTGCGCCGGCTGCAGCTGGCCTTCTCCAGTGCCGGGCTGGACGTCGCGCCGCCGCATTGGCCCGACGCCCCCGAGGTCCGCGACGACCGCCGCCTGCAGCAGGAGCTGCTGGCGCTGCTGGGCGAATTCGGCTGGCGCCTGCGCGAGGTGGAGCGCGCCTGCCTGCTGCGCGCCGGCCTGCTGGGCGACGAGGCGCTGGCGCGGGTGCAGGCCTTGATCGCGGAACCGGGGACGGGGACGAGGGGCTGATCGCCTGGACGCCAGCCGCACCCGGGGTGATGGGCCCTGTCTTTGCGCAAACGACTGGGCGAATGCCGCGCACTCATGTGACTTCGGGTTATCCATGACGGGGCGATGACTAATCGGCCGATCTCGCACACACCAAGCTCGTTTGTTCGTATTTCGCCCGGTCTGTATGGGGAGCAAGCCCCATGGCGGGCCGCTGCACACAGGGTGTTGTGGAGCCGCATCGCTTCCGTCATGAGCACCCGTATCCAGATGTTCAGAATGCGCGTCTTTCGGCAGCGGACCCGAGTCACCGCGGGACCGTTGTCTTTCGGCGAGCAACAGCCACGCCGGCCACAGGGCCCCACCGGCCAATCAACACTGGAACTGCAATATGAGAACTCACTCCAAGCTTTCGCTGACGCTGAGCGCCCTGGCCGCGGCGGTGTTCTGCGCCCAGGCTCAGGCTCAGGCACAAGAAACCCAGCAACTGCAACGCGTCGAAGTCACCGGCTCCAACATCAAGCGCCTGGCCGCGGAAACCGCGTCGCCGGTGCAGGTGTACAGCCGCGACGACATCCGCAAGACCGGCGCCAACACCGTGCGCCAGATCCTGGACACCCTGACGGCCACCGTCGGCACCGAAATCCGTGACGACGGCAACAACTCCAGCTTCGCGTCGGGCGCGTCCGGCGTGTCCATGCGCGGCCTGGGCAAGGGCGCCACGCTGGTGCTGCTGAACGGCCGCCGCGTCGCCAACTACGGTCTGGCTGATGGCGCCAAGGACACCTTCGTCAACGTCGACTCCATCCCCTCCGATGTGGTTGAGCGCGTCGAAATCGTGAAGGACGGCGCTTCCGCCGTCTACGGTTCGGACGCGATGGCCGGCGTGATCAACATCATCACCCGCCGCGAATACAACGGCGTCGGCATGTCGGCCAGCTACACCTTCAACGAGCGCCCCAACGCCGGCGCCCAGACCCAGGCCGGCCTCGTCGCCGGTTACGGCAGCTTGGAGAAGGACGGCTTCAACGTCTTCGCCAACCTCGAGGCCTATCGCCGCGAGGGCTACACGCTGGACAAGGTCAAGGACGACTACGCGCCCTGGCACAAGGCCGCGTACAACCAGGCCTTCGGTGACCCCAGCACCCTCTCGTCGCCGGGCACGCTGCGCTTCGCCGGCAAGCGCGTTCCGGTGGCCGGCTGCACCACGGTGCAGGCTTCGGGCCAATGCGTGATGGACATCAATGGCCTGAACCAGGTCTCTGATCCCGCCAAGCGCCTGAACCTGTACACCGCCGGCCGCGCCAAGCTGGGCAACGACCTGCAAGCCTTCGCCGAGGTTTCGTACTCCAAGACCACGACCGAGTACCGCAATCTGCCGCCGTCCATCACGGCCGGCGCCGTGTCGCGTTGGTATGACGGCTACCAGAACAAGCTCCAGTCCGTGGACCATCCGACGCTGGCGGCGAACAATCCGGCAGTGACGGCTTCGTACAAGGATCCCATCACCGGCCGCGTCGGCATCGACTACCGGTTCATGGACAACCCCGATCTGTTCAAGTACGACAACGATGCCAACCAGTACCGCGTGCTCGCGGGCCTGCAAGGCGTGTTCCGTGACATGGACTGGGAAGTGGCCGTCGGTCGCACCGGCGCCAGTGCCGACAAGCTGAGCCGCTGGGCCCATCGTGACCTGTACACGGCGGTGGCGGACGGCACGTACAAGATCGGTCAGGTCAACGACCCCGCCAAGCTGGATGCTTGGTTCCCCATGCAGGGCATGAAGGGCAAGAACCACCAGAACTTCATCGACGCCAAGCTGTCGGGCGAGCTGATGGCGCTGCCGGGCGGCCCGCTGGCCTTCGCGGTCGGTGCCGAGCACCGTGCGGAGAATGTCTCCATCCGCTCGACGGACAACGTGCTCAAGGCCGAGATCATCGGTCGCGGCTCGGTGCTGATCGAAGGCAAGCGCAACATGGACGCCGCCTTCTTCGAGCTGAACGCCCCGGTGCTGAAGGGCCTGGAGCTGAACGGCGCGCTGCGCTATGACAAGGCCTCCGGCTTTGCCGGCCGCGTCTCGCCCAAGCTGGGCGCGCGCTGGGAGCTGAGCCCGCAGTTCATGCTGCGCGGCACGGTGGCGGGCGGCTTCCGCGCCCCCAACATCCCCGAAACCCTGGGTACGGTCGGTATCACCGGCTTCTACAACAACACCGTCGATCCGGCTCGCTGCGATACCGCTCGCAAAGTCCAGGCTATCCTGAACAACGGCAACGCCACGGACAAGGCAGATGCAACCCGCGCCTACAACAGCGGTTGCAACACCTCGGTGCCGGCGATGATCTCGGCCAACCCCAACCTGAAGCCGGAAACCTCCAAGAGCATCACGCTGGGCTTTGTGCTGGAGCCGTCGCGCAACCTGACGGTGGCGATGGACTACTTCGTGATCGAGCGCCGCGACGAGATCGCGACCCGCGACCTGTCCTACGTGTTGTCCAAGGAAGGTCAGCCCGGTTACGAGAAGATGATCAGCCGCGGTGCCGTGACGAGGGACGAGCAGGACTGGATCGATCGCGCCAACGCCATGTCGCCGGGTGCCAACCTGAGCTGGTCGCGTGGTTCGCTGGCCTCGCTGCTGCTGGCCTATGAGAACTTCGGCAAGACCCGCACCTCGGGTATCGACTTCGATGTGCGCGGCAGCGTCGGCAATGCGAACTTCGGCACGCTGAACATCGGCCTGGCAGCCACCTACATGCTGGCCTACAAGCCGTGGGACGTTGATCTGAACAAGTGGCGCCCCAACCAGGTCGGCAACTACCAGAACCCGCGCCTGAAGGCTGTGCTGTCGACCGCCTGGAGCAAGGGACCTTGGGCCACCGGTCTGCGCTTCAACTACACGTCGAAGACTCAGCTGAACCGGGACGAGGCGGATCTGGATACGCAAGGCGAAGCCGCGTGCATGACGTCGCTGGCTCTGAAGAAGGTGGGCGGCCTGCCGTGTTTCATCGACAGCGATCTGCGTACCGACTTCAACCTGGCCTACACCGGTTTCAAGAACCTGCGCCTGTCGCTCAACATCATCAACCTGACCGGCGAAGAGCATCCGGTGAACCTGCGCGAAGGCTACAAGCTGCGTCCGCGCAGCTACAAGATCGGCGCGGAATACCGCTTCTGATCGCCGCCGCCCGGCCCTGCCGGGTGTGCGCGCAGAGCAAGGGCCC
Source organism: Pelomonas sp. CA6 (assembly GCF_022549225.1). Taxonomy (GTDB): domain Bacteria; phylum Pseudomonadota; class Gammaproteobacteria; order Burkholderiales; family Burkholderiaceae_C; genus Roseateles. The sequence goes on along the minus strand of NZ_JAKZFD010000008.1, from coordinate 187,275 downwards.
GGAGCAATCCGGGCCCTTTTTCGTTGCGGTCATGGGGCTTTGCGGCGCCGTCGGGCGCAGGCCCGGCTCAAACCCTCAGCGCCGCCTCCACCCGCTCGCGCATCTGGCGCAGCCGCTGCAGCTCGGCGTCGGGCGCCTGCAGCGCGGGCCATAGCAGCGCGACGAGGTCGCGCGAGGCCTGGTCGACGTCGATCTGACGGCCGGCGATGATGACTTCCCACAGCATGTGTTCCATGGGGCCGAAGACCAGCGAGCGCAGCAGGCGCAGCGGGATGTCGCGCCGCACCTCGCCGCGTGCCTGCCCGCGCGACAACAGCTCCATCAGCGGCCGCGTGTAGCGGCGCTGCAGCTCCACGAAGGCTTCGCCGAAGCCCGTGCCGCCGGCCGCGCGGCCTTCGCCGATCATGCTGGAGTCGCGCTTGCGGCCTTCGGACAGCACCAGCTCGCACAGGCCCGTGCCCTGGATCAGGAACAGGCGTAGATGGGTGTGGACGACGAACTGCAGCTGCTCGCGCGTGCCGGCCTCGCGCGGCAGGCCGGATTCGATCACCGCGATGATCTCGTCGTACCAGTCGGCGATCACGCGCATGCACAGCTCACGCTTGCCGCGGAAATAGGTGAAGACCGTGGCCTCGGAGACGCCCAGGCGCTGCGCGATCTCGGTGGTGGTGGCGCGCTCGTAGCCGCGCTCGGTGAAGACCTCGCGGCCCACGCGCAGGATGTCGCGCACCCGCTGTTCGGACTTGGCGCGCAGGGGCGCGCGGCGCTGGGCGGGCAGGGCTTGGGCGGGCATGGGCCGATTCTGCGCAAATTTTGAGCTTGGCTCAAGTATGGCCGCTGCCGGCTTGGCGGTGATGTGCTTCTGGCGTATGCTTCGCGCCTCATCCGGCCATCGAGTCGGGGTGAACGATGAATTGAGTCCGGCTCATGATTGGCTCTTGCAGGAGCTTGCGCCGGCGCCAGGAGACGACCGAATGCCCATTCTGAGCAGCAAGCTGAACGCCCGTTCGGCGGACTTCAAGACCAATGCCGACGCAATGCGCGGCCTGATCGACGACCTGAACGCGCGCCTGCAGAAGATCGCCGAAGGCGGCGGCGAGGCGGCCCGGGCCAAGCACACCGCGCGCGGCAAGCTGCTGCCGCGCGACCGCGTGGAGATGCTGCTGGACCCCGGCACGCCCTTCCTGGAGCTGGCGCCGCTGGCGGGCCTGAACATGTATGACAACGCCGCGCCGGGCGGCGGCATCGTCGCCGGCATCGGCCGCGTCAACGGCGTCGAATGCATGATCGTGTGCAACGACGCCACCGTGAAGGGCGGCACCTACTATCCGGTCACGGTGAAGAAGCACCTGCGCGCGCAGGAGATCGCCGAGGCCAACCGGCTGCCCTGCATCTATCTCGTCGATTCCGGCGGCGCCAACCTGCCCAACCAGGACGAGGTCTTCCCCGACCGCGACCACTTCGGCCGCATCTTCTACAACCAGGCCAATCTGTCCGCCCGGGGCATCCCGCAGATCGCCGTCGTGATGGGATCCTGCACCGCCGGCGGCGCCTATGTGCCGGCGATGAGCGACGAAACCATCATCGTGAAGAACCAGGGCACCATCTTCCTCGGCGGCCCGCCGCTGGTGAAGGCGGCCACTGGCGAGGTGGTCAGCGCCGAGGATCTGGGCGGCGGCGATGTGCACACCCGGCTTTCGGGCGTGGCCGACCACCTGGCCGAGAACGACACCCATGCGCTCGCGCTGGCGCGCAACGTCGTCGCCGGCCTGAACTGGACCAAGCCGCAGCCGCTGCGCCTGCAGCCCCCCAGAGCGCCGGCCTACGACCCGGCCGAGCTGCATGGCGTGATCCCGACCGACACCCGCAAGCCCTTCGACGTGCGCGAGGTCATCGCCCGCATCGTCGACGGCAGCGAATTCGACGAGTTCAAGGCGCGCTACGGCAACACCCTGGTCTGCGGCTTCGCCCATATCGAAGGCATGCCGGTGGGCATCGTCGCCAACAACGGTATCCTGTTCGCCGAGAGCGCCAACAAGGGCGCGCACTTCATCGAACTGTGCTGCCAGCGCAAGATCCCGCTGGTCTTCCTGCAGAACATCACCGGCTTCATGGTCGGGCGCAAGTACGAGAACGAGGGCATTGCCCGCGCCGGCGCCAAGATGGTGACCGCCGTGGCCTGCGCCCAGGTGCCCAAGTTCACCGTCATCATCGGCGGCAGCTTCGGGGCGGGGAACTACGGCATGTGCGGCCGCGCCTACTCGCCGCGCTTCCTCTGGATGTGGCCCAACGCGCGCATCAGCGTGATGGGCGGCGAGCAGGCCGCCAGCGTGCTGGCCACCGTCAAGCGCGATGGCATCGAGTCCAAGGGCGGGCAGTGGAGTGCCGAGGAAGAAGAAGCCTTCAAGGCGCCCATCCGCCAGCAGTACGAAGACCAGGGCCACCCCTATTACGCCAGCGCGCGGCTGTGGGACGACGGCGTGATCGACCCTGCCGACACCCGCCGCGTGCTCGCGCTGGGCCTGTCGGCCGCGCTCAACGCGCCGATTCCCGACACCCGCTTCGGCGTGTTCCGCATGTGAGCACGATCGCGGTGTCCGCATCGATCGCCCCGCGTCCCCTTGCCGAATGGATGTGCCGCCCATGAGCATGAACACCCTGACCGTCCAACGCCACGGCGCCGTGGCCCGCGTCACGCTGAACCGTCCCGAAGTGCGCAATGCCTTCAACGACGCCGTCATCGCCGAGCTGACCGAGACCTTCACCACGCTGGGGCAGGACCCCGCCGTGCGCGCCATCGTGCTGGCCGCCGAAGGCAAGGCCTTCTGCGCCGGCGCGGACCTGAACTGGATGAAGGCCATGGCCGGCTACAGCTGGGAGGAAAACCATGCCGACGCGAGCAAGCTCGCGCAGATGCTGTGGACCCTGTACCGCTGCCCCGTGCCGGTGATCGCCCGGGTGCAGGGCGACGTCTATGCCGGTGGCGTGGGTCTGGTGTCGGTGTGCGACATCGTCGTCGCGGTCGAGTCGGCGGGCTTCTGCCTGTCCGAAGCCAAGCTGGGCCTGCTGCCGGCGACCATCGCCCCCTATGTGGTGCGCGCGCTGGGCGAGCAGGCCTCGCGACGCTATTTCGTCACGGCCGAGCGCTTCAGCGCCGCGGAGGCCCACCGCCTGGGCCTGGTCCATGAGCTGGCCACCGCGGAAACGCTGGACGCTCGGGTCGACGCGCTCACGGCCGCGCTGCTGGCCAACGGGCCGGCGGCGGTGCGGGCCTGCAAGCGCCTGGTGCAGGACGTGGCCCATCGCGAGATCTCGCCCGAGCTGCGCGACGACACCGCGCGCCGCATCGCCGACATCCGCGCCAGCGGCGAAGGGCGCGACGGCGTACAGAGCTTTCTGAACAAGGGCAAGCCGGGGTGGCTGCTGTGAGCGCCGCCGCGCCGCTGGCCTCCTTGCAGTCGCGCAGCCTGCAGGCGGTCTGGCATCCGTGCACGCAGATGGCGCGGGCGCAGAAATCGCCGCCGCTGCCCATCGTGCGCGGCGAGGGCCCCTGGCTGTTCGACGACCAGGGCCGGCGCTACTTCGACGCCAACAGTTCGTGGTGGGTCAATCTGTTCGGCCACAGCGATGCCGGGCTGCGCGCGGCCATCACGCGCCAGCTCGAGACGTTGCCCCACGTGATGCTGGCCGGCTGCACGCACGAACCCGCGGTGCGGCTGGCCGAGCGTCTGTCGGCGCGCACCGGCGGCGCGCTGGGCCACTGCTTCTTCGGCAGCGACGGCGCGAGCGCGGTGGAGATCGCGCTGAAGCAGAGCTTCCACAGCTGGCGCAACCTCGGGCAGCCGGACAAGCGCGAGTTCGTCTGCCTGAGGAACGGCTATCACGGGGAGACCATCGGCGCGCTGGCGGTGACCGACGTGGCCATCTTCCGCGATGCCTACGACCCGCTGCTGATGCGCGCCCACATCGTCGAGTCGCCCGACGCGCGGCAGGGCAACGAGGCGCAGGCGTTGGCCGCGATGCGGGCCCTGCTGGCCGAACGCGCGGGGCGGGTCGCCGCGGTGATCGTCGAGCCGCTGGTGCAGGGCGCAGCCGGCATGGTGATGTACGCGCCGGAGTATCTGCGCGGGCTGCGCGCGCTGACGCGCGAGTTCGGCGTCCACCTCATCGCCGACGAGATCGCGGTGGGCTGCGGACGCAGCGGGCGTTTCTTCGCGTGGGAGCATGCGCTGGCCCTGGGCGACCCCGCCGGCGCCGTGCCGCAGGACCGCTGGCCCGACTTCCTGCTGCTGTCCAAGGGCATCACCGGCGGCACGCTGCCGCTGTCGCTGGTGCTGTGCAGCGACGCGGTCTACCAGGCCTTCTGGTCCGAGGAGGTCGGGCGCGGCTTCCTGCATTCGCACTCCTACACCGGCAATGCGCTGGCCTGCGCGGCGGCCAACGCGGTGCTGGACCGCTTCGATGCCGGGCTGCTGGACGAGCTCGCGGCACAGGCTTCGCATCTGCGCGAGGCCTTCGCACCGCTGGCGAAGCATGGGCGCGTCGAGCACCTGCGCCAGCGCGGCATGATCCTGGCTTTTGACGTGGTGGATGCGCCGGCCGGCCTGGCCGAGGCTTTCCATGTCGCCGCGCGCCGGCACGAGCTGCTGATCCGCCCGATAGGCCGCACGGTCTACCTGATGCCGCCCTACGTGGTGGACGCGGCCACCGCCGGCTGGCTGGCTGATGCGGTGCGCGCCACCCTTGCCGAGTTGTTCCCCCATGCTTCTTGAGCACCTGAATTCCAAGCTGCGCGCCATTGCCGCGCAAGACCTGACCCGCTTCCTGCGCGAGGCCGAGACCCCCACCGCGCCGCACCAGCGCGTGCGCGGGGCCGATGGCGTCGCACGCGAGCTGCTGATGTTCTGCAGCAATGACTACCTGGGCCTGGCCGCCCATCCGCGCGTGGCCGAGGCGCTGGCCGAAGGCGCGCGTCTCTATGGCGGCGGCTCCGGCGCGTCGCCGCTGGTCAGCGGTCACTCGGTGGCCCATGCGCGCGTTTCGCAGACCCTGGCCGACTGGTTCGCGCCCCACATCCCGCGCGCGCGCTCGCTGGGCTTTTGCACCGGCTACATGGCCAACCTGGGCGTGATCACCGCGCTGGGCGACGCCGACACCGAGATCTTCTCCGAGGCGCTGAACCACGCCTCGCTGATCGACGGCACCCGGCTGGCGCGCGCCCAGGTGACGCGCTATGGGCATGGCGACGTCGAACAGCTGCGCGCGCTGCTGGCCCAGAGCCGCGCCAAGGTGAAACTGATCGTCACCGACGCGGTCTTCAGCATGGACGGCGACATCGCGCCGCTGCCGCAGCTGCTGGCGCTGGCCGACGAATTCGACGCCTGGCTGGTGGTCGACGATGCCCATGGCTTTGGCGTGCTGGGCGAGCAGGGACGCGGCTCGCTGGAACACTTCGGCCTGCGCAGCGAACGGCTGATCCTGATCGGCACGCTGGGCAAGGCCGCGGGGCTGGCCGGTGCCTTCGTCGTCGCGCACGAAACCATCACGGAATACCTGCTGCAGGCGGCGCGCAACTTCATCTTTTCCACCGCGTCGCCGGCGGCGGTGGAGCATGCGCTGCTGACCAGCCTGGAGCTGATCGCCAGCGAGACCGGCCGCGCGCGCCGCCGGCACCTGGTCGCGCTGCAGGCGCGCCTGGAGGCGGGCATCGGCGCGCTGCTGGCGCGCCATCCGGCGCTGCCCTGGCGGCTCGCGCCTTCGCAGACGCCGGTGCGGCCGCTGATCATCGGCGGCAATGCCGAGGTCATGGAGCTCGCCGCACGGCTGGAGCGCGAGGGCCTGCGCGTGCCCGGCATCCGCCCGCCCACCGTGGCCAAGGGCGAGGCCCGGCTGCGCATCACGCTGTGCGCGACGCACACCGAGGCCGACGTGGAGCGGCTGCTCGCGGCGCTGGACGCGGCGGCCACCGACATGGAGCGCGCCGCCGCATGATGAAGGGCCTGTTCATCACCGGCACCGACACCGAGATCGGCAAGACCTGCATCACGGCGGGGCTGACGCAGGCCTACGAGGCGCTGGGCCGCCAGGTCACCCCGATCAAGTCGCTGGCCGCCGGGCAGACGCAGCGGGCCGACGGGGTCTGGGTCAACGAGGACGTGGCCCAGCTGCATGCCGCGCAGCTGCGGGGGATGACGATGGACGAGGTCGGTCCGCTGCAGTTCCGCGCACCTTGCGCGCCGCATATCGCGGCGCGGATGGAGGGGCGGACCATCGACCGCGCCGCGCTGTTGGCGGCGATACGCCGCTCGGCCGCGCGCGGCGACTTCGCGCTGGTTGAAGGGGTGGGCGGGTTCCGCGTGCCCCTGATCACGGAGCCCCCAGGCTGGGATACCGCCGATCTGGCCGTGGACCTGGGCCTGCCGGTGCTGATGGTCGTGGGCCTGCGCCTGGGCTGCATCAACCACGCGCTGCTGACCGCCGAGGCCATCCGCGCGCGCGGCCTGCGCCTGGCCGGCTGGGTGGCCAACACCGTGGACCCCCACCAGCCCCACGTCGCCGACAATCTGCATGCGCTGGAGCAGGCCTTGGGCCTGCCCCACTGGGGCCATGTGCCCCGACTCCCGAGAGAACGCTGGGCCGCCCCGGGTTCTCTGGACCCCTTCGGGGGGCCTGACGCGCAAGCGGCAGGTGCGGGGGCGCTGTTCTGTCCCTCCCCGGCGGCCGTGGCCGCCCATCTGTTGCAGCCCTTGCTGCTGAACGCCCTGGAAGCCCCATGAAGCAGACCGCCAACCAAATCCAGTCGCTCACGCCCACCACCGATGCCGAGCGCCGCAATGCCAAGCCCTGGACGGTGAACGAGGTCGCGGCGCTGTTCGAGCTGCCGTTCAACGACCTGATCTTCCGCGCCCAGCAGGTGCACCGCGAGAATTTCGACCCGAATGCGATCCAGCTCTCCACGCTCTTGTCCATCAAGACCGGCGGCTGCGAAGAGGACTGCAAGTACTGCCCGCAGTCGGCCCACTTCGACACCGGACTGAAGGCCGAGAAGCTGCTGCCGCTGGACGAGGTGCTGGAGGCCGCGCGCGCCGCCAAGGCCAATGGCGCCACCCGCTTCTGCATGGGCGCGGCCTGGCGCGCGCCCAAGGAGCGCCACCTGGAGGCCATCGGCGAGATGATCAGCGAGGTCAAGGCCCTGGGCCTGGAGACCTGCCTGACCGCCGGCATGCTGGCCGACGGCCAGGCCGAGCAGCTGCGCGACGCGGGCCTGGACTACTACAACCACAACCTGGACACCTCGCCCGAGTTCTACGGCCAGATCATCACCACCCGCACCTATCAGGACCGTCTGGACACCCTGGACCGCGTGCGCAACGTGGGCATGAAGGTCTGCTCCGGCGGCATCGTCGGCATGGGCGAATCGCGCCGCGAGCGCGCCGGCCTGATCGTGCAGCTGGCCAATCTGGAGCCCTATCCGGAGTCGGTGCCCATCAACAACCTGGTGCAGGTCGAAGGCACGCCGCTGGCCGGCACCGCGCAGCTCGATCCGTTCGAGTTCATCCGCACCGTCGCGGTGGCGCGCATCTGCATGCCGCGCGCGATGGTGCGCCTGTCGGCCGGCCGCGAGGAGATGCCCGAGGCCATGCAGGCCCTGTGCTTCCTGGCCGGCGCCAACAGCATGTTCTACGGCGACAAGCTGCTCACCACCAGCAACCCGCAGGCCGAAAAGGACCGCGCGCTGCTGGACCGCCTGGGCATGCACTGCGCGAGCGAGGCCGAGCTGAGCGCGCCCGACACCGGCGGCTGCGGCTGCGCCAAGCACTGACAAGCACACCGCCCGGCGCGCCCGCGTGCGCGCCAGGGCCGAGAAGCGAGGAGACTGGTCCATGTTCAAGAAAATCCTGATCGCCAACCGCGGCGAAATCGCCTGCCGCGTGGCGGCCACCGCGCGCCGCATGGGCGTGAAGACCGTCGCGGTGTATTCCGAGGCGGACGCCGCGGCGCGCCATGTGCAGGCCTGCGACGAGGCGGTGCTGATCGGCGGCCCGGCGCCCAAGGATTCCTATCTGCAATGGCAGCGCATCCTCGACGCGGCGAAGGCGACCGGCGCGCAGGCGGTGCATCCGGGCTACGGCTTTCTGAGCGAGAACGAGGAGTTCGCGCAGGCCTGCGCCGACGCGGGCCTGGTCTTCATCGGCCCGCCGCCTGCGGCGATCCAGGCCATGGGCCTGAAGGCCGAATCCAAGCGCCTGATGGAACAGGCCGGCGTGCCGCTGGTGCCGGGCTACCACGGCGCCGACCAGGACCCCGCGCTGCTCAAGCGCGAGGCCCAGCGCATCGGCTTCCCGGTGCTGATCAAGGCCAGCGCCGGCGGCGGCGGCAAGGGCATGCGCGCGGTCTACTCGGCCGAGGAGTTCGACGCCGCGCTGGCCTCCTGCAAGCGCGAGGCGATCAACAGCTTCGGCGACGACGCGGTGCTGATCGAGCGCTATGTGCAGCGCCCGCGGCACATCGAAATCCAGGTGTTTGGCGATGCGCACGGCGCCTGCGTCTACCTGTTCGAGCGTGACTGCTCGGTGCAGCGCCGCCACCAGAAGGTGCTGGAAGAGGCCCCCGCGCCGGGCATGACCGAAGCCCGCCGCCGCGAGATGGGCGAGGCCGCGGTGGCCGCGGCCAAGGCCGTGGGCTACCAGGGTGCGGGCACGGTGGAGTTCATCGCCGAGCAGGATGGCCGCTTCTACTTCATGGAGATGAACACCCGGCTGCAGGTCGAGCACCCGGTGACCGAAGCCATCACCGGGCTGGACCTGGTGGAGTGGCAGCTGCGCGTGGCCGCGGGCGAGCCGCTGCCGCTGCGCCAGCACGAGCTGCGCATGCAGGGCCATGCGATCGAGGCGCGCATCTGCGCCGAGAACCCCGAGGCCGGCTTCCTGCCCGCGACGGGCCGGCTGGACGTCGCGCGCTGGCCCGCGCACGTGAGCTTCACGCGCGGCGACGTGCGCCTGGATGCAGGCGTGGGCGAGGGCGACGAGATCAGTCCCTACTACGACTCCATGGTGGCCAAGCTGATCGTCTGGGGCGAGACGCGCGAGCAGGCGCTGGCGCGGCTGGATGCCGCGCTGCGCGACACCCACATCGTCGGGCTGCAGACCAACGTGGCCTTTCTGCGCCGCTGCGCGGCGACGCGGTCCTTCGCGCAGGCGGACCTGGACACGGCGCTGATCGAGCGCGAAAAGGCGGCGCTGTTCGGCCAGCCGGGCCTGCCGCTGGCGGTGGCCGCCGCCGCGGTGGTGGCGCACACGCTGGCCGAGGAGGCGACCGGCGAAGGCGCCGACCCCTGGAGCCGGCGCGATGGCTGGCGCATGTTCGGCGCCTCCACCCGGCGCTTCGACCTGGCGCTGGACGGCGCGCACCACGAGGTGCTGCTCGCGCGCCACCACCAGGGCGGCATGGCGCTGACGGTGGCGGGCGAGGCGATGCTCTTTGCCCTCAAGTCCGACGGGCTGGAGTCGCATGAGCTGCTGCTGGGGTCGGGCCTGGCCCAGTCCCGGGTCCGCGTGCGGACCTACAAGCGCGGCGAGCAGGTCGCGGTGTTCGCCGATGCCGGCTCGGCGCTGCTGACCGAGGTGGACGTGATCGCCCATGCGGGCGAGGGCGGCGCCGAGGGCGGCCGCCTGACCGCGCCCATGCCGGGCAAGCTGGTCGCCTTTCTGGCACAGCCGGGCGACGCGGTCAGCCAGGGCCAGCCGCTGGCCGTGATGGAGGCGATGAAGATGGAGCACACCATCTCCGCGCCGCGCGATGGCGTGGTGGCCGAGTTGCTGTTCGCCGTGGGCGACCAGGTGGGCGACGGCGCCGAGCTGCTGAAGCTGCAGCCGGCGGCGCAGGCCTGATGCCCTTCATGACCCAACCCGGAGCCCAGCCATGAGCAATTTGCCCACCCAGGTCACCCTGGTCGACGTCGGCCCGCGCGACGGGCTGCAGAACGAAAAGCAGACCGTCAGCACCGAGGACAAGGCGCGCCTGGTCGCGCTGTTGCAGGACGCCGGCCTGACGGAGATCGAGGTCACCAGCTTCGTCAGCCCCAAGTGGGTGCCGCAGATGGGCGACAACAGCGCGGTGATGGCCGCGATCGAGCGCCGGCCCGGGGTGCGCTACAGCGTGCTGGTGCCCAACATGAAGGGCTTCGAGGGTGCCGTCGCGAGCCGGCCGGACGAGGTGGTGGTGTTCGCCGCCGCGTCCGAGGCCTTCAGCCAGAAGAACATCAACTGCTCCATCGCGGAATCCGTCGAGCGCTTCGTGCCGGTGGTGCAGGCCGCGCATGCGGCGGGCTTCAAGGTGCGCGGTGCGCTGTCCTGCGCGGTGGGCTGCCCTTACCAGGGCGAGGTCAGGCCGGACGAGGTGGAGCGCGTCGCGAAGATGCTGCGCGAGATCGGCGTGGACCACCTGGGCGTGGCCGACACCATCGGCGTGGGCACGCCGCGCAAGGTGCAGGCCGCGCTGGAGCGCGCGCTCAAGCACTACCCGCTGCACGAGGTCAGCGGCCATTTCCATGACACCTACGGCCAGGCAATCAGCAATGTCTACGCCAGCCTGGAACTGGGCGTCCATCGCTTCGACACCAGCATCGCCGGCCTGGGCGGCTGTCCTTATGCCAAGGGCGCGACCGGCAATGTCGCGACCGAGGACGTGGTCTTCCTGCTCAACGGCCTGGGCATAGCGACCGGCCTGGACCTGGACCGGCTGGTCGATGCCGGCGCCTTCATCTCCGGCGTGCTGGGGCGTCCGCCCGCGTCGCGCGTGGCGCGCGCGCTGCTGGCCAAGCGCGGCTGATCCGCGGCCTCACTGCGGCGCGTCCAGCGTCGCCTGGACCCGGGCGCGGAACATCGCGGCGCGCTCGGCGTCCGACTGTTCGGCGATGTGCGTGCAGCACTGCTCCAGCCAGAGCATGAAGCGGCTTTCGGTGTTGGCCTCGCGCGCGGCTTCGCGCAGCGAGCCCTCGCGCCCGGCGGTCATGCGCGTGACCAGGTCCAGCGCGAAGAACTTGGCCGCCACCAGCCGGCGCGAGCGCTGAGCCTGCAGCTGCGCCGCGTCGGGGTCCGGGCATTCGATCAGGCCCAGCCGCGTCAGCTCGTCCAGCGCCGCGCCGCCCAAGCCCAGGTTGCGCGCCAACTGCACCAGCTCTGCGCGCGAGCGCTTACCGTCGACGGTGATCAGCAGCGCGCGCAGGGCCGGCGCGAGCCGCCGCTCGGAGGCGGCGGCCAGCATCTTTCGGGCGTCTTCGGTCTTGCGCGGCGCATGCATGGCGCCGCCATGGTGGGCCGCGGTGATGAGAGCTTGATGACAACCCCGGCGCGTGCCAGGCCTTGCCCGCAGGCGGCGCCGGACGGGCGCGTCACGGTTCGAAAAACCCGGATTACGCACAGGACACCTTCTGTGACTTGACGCAGATCCATGCCGCTACGCCTAATAGGCGTACAAGTCCAATGGCAGTTGCCGCTTTTTCAACCACGGGAGTCACACCATGTCCACCCAAGCCGACCGTCTGCTGAACGACCTGCACCATGTGGTGTCCGAAGCCGAGTCCCTGCTGCGTGCCACCGCCGACCAGACCGGCGAAGGCGCCGTCGAGCTGCGCGCGCGCGTGCAGGCGGCGCTGGACCGCGCCAAGCGCAGCGTCGGAGAAGTGCAGACCGCGGCCGTCGAGAAGGCCAAGGCCGCCGGCCGCGCCACTGACGCCTATGTCCACGACAACCCCTGGCAGTCCATCGGCGTGGCCGCCGGTGTCGGCCTGTTGCTGGGGCTGCTGATCGGCCGTCGCTGACCTGACGCGCCCGCCCCGGGCTTCCCGGGGTTGGTCCAGAACGCGGGCGATGCCGGCGGCTGGCCCGCCGGCGCAGGAGCTCAGCCCGCCAGGGCCGGGCGCGCCTTCAACCAGGGCTCCAGTTCGTCAGCCGGCATGGGTTTGGCGAACAAATAGCCCTGGCCTTCGTGGCAGCCGAGGTTCAGCAGATGCAGGCGCTGCTCCTCGGTTTCGATGCCTTCGGCGATCACGCGCATGCCCAGGCTGAGGCCCAGGTTGACCACCATCTGCGCGATGGTGGCGCCTGCGGTGGAGGATTGCGCCTCGCGCACGAAAGCGCGGTCGATCTTGAGCCGCTCCACATCCAGCCGGCGCAGCTGGCTCAGCGACGAGAAGCCGGTGCCGAAATCATCGATCGCGACCGACGCGCCGGTGGCGCGTATCTGCTCCAGCACGGCCAGCACCGTGGAGATGTCCTCCATGGCCATGGATTCGGTGATCTCCAGCTCCAGGTTGCAGCCGTCGACCTCGGCATCGGCCATGGCGCGGCGCAGCACCTGAATGAAGTTGGGGTGGCGGAACTGGGCCAGCGAGATGTTCACCGCCATGCGGAAGCCGTCCTGCCCCTGGTCGAGGATGCGCCGCAACTGGAAGCAGGCGGTGCGCAGCACGAATTCGCCGATCGCCACGATCAGTCCGGATTGTTCGGCCAGCGGGATGAACTGGTCCGGCGGCACGAACTTGCCTTCCGGCGTGCGCCAGCGCAGCAAGGCCTCGGCGCCGATGACGCGCTGGTCCTTCAACTCCACCTGGGGTTGATAGACGACGAACAGCCGCCGCTCCTCGAAGCTGGCGCGCAGGCCCTTGAGCAGCTTGAAGCGCTCGCGCGCATCCACGCCCATCTCCGGCGAGAAGTACTGGGCGCCGCCGCGGTGCTGCTGCTTGGCGCGCTTGAGCGCGATCTGCGCGTCCAGCAGCAGTTCCGAGCCCAGCGAGCGTGAATCGACCAGGCGCACCAGGCCGGTGGTCGCGGACAGCTGCAGGCGTTCACCCGCCACCAGGAAAGGCTCGACGAAGACGGCGCGCACGCGCTCGCCGTTGACCAGCTCATCCGGGCCAACCAGGCCGAAGGCGTCCGAGGTGATGCGCGCCATCGCCGTGTTGAAGCCCAGCTGCTCGGCCAGGCGCATCGCCACCGCCTGCAGCACCTGGTCGCCGAAGCGGTGGCCGAAGGCGTCGTTGATGTCCGCGAAGTCGTCCAGGTCGATCAGCGCCAGCGTGATGCCCTGCGGCGACTTCAGGTTCTGCTCCAGCAGTTCGATGAAGCGCGTGCGGTTGGGCATCTGCAGCAGCGGGTCGCTGTAGGCCTGGTCCAGCAATTGGCCGTACAGCAGCACGTTCTCGAAGCCCACCGCGATGTTGGAGCAGAAGGCGCGCAGCAGCTGCAGGTCCATTTCGTCCAACTCGCGCCGCACTTCCACCAGCGCCGCCATCGAGCGCCCGTTGCTGAGCATGAAGTGCAAACAGGTGCAGCCGTCCTCGGAGATGTTGCGTCCCAGCGCCAGACAGCGCGACAGCAGGTCGCGCACCTTGCCCACCTGCACGGCCCCCAGCGGATGGTTGATCAGCCCGCTGTACTGTCCGGCGGCGGCGATCACGCGCGCCTTGTCGGTGCCGTCGCCATGCGACTGGGCGCAGACCAGGCCCTCGGGCAGCGTGCCCAGCAGCGCGCACAGCTGCGTGACCACGCCTTCCGAGAAGCGCTGCAGGCCGCGCTGGCGACTCAGCTCGGTGCTGGCCTCGACGATCATCTCCAGGCCCTGGCGATTCGCCTCCAGCGCGCGGATCTGCCGGTAGGAGCGGATGGCCGCCGTCAGCACCGTGTACAGCCGCGTGCGCGTCAGCTCGGACTTGGTCTTGTAGTCGTTGATGTCGTAGGCCTGGACGGTCTCGATCTCCGGCGCATAGCCGGGCTGGCCGGTGCGCAGCACGATGCGGATCGCGCGCAGGCGCAGCTCCTCGCGCATGAAGCGCACCAGCTGCAGGCCGGCGTCCTCGGACTCCATCACCACGTCCAGCAGCACGACGGCGAGGTCGGGCTCGGTCGCCAGCACGCTGCGCGCCTCGGCGGCGGATTTGGCATGCAGAAAGCTCAGCGGCTGGCCCTCGACCTGCAGGCCCTGCATCGCCAGCTCGGTGGCCTTGTGCACATCGGTGTCGTCGTCGACGATCAGGATGCGCCAGGGCCGGCTGTGCGCCGGATCGGGCTGCGGGTGTTCGGAATCGTCCAGAAACTCCAGCAGATCGTCTTCGCCAGCGGGGGGTGCGGAGAGCAGCTGCGGATCGGACATGGACACAACCTTGGACATGAATGGAGTGACTGTAGCCCAAGCCCAACAGCGCGCGCAGCCCTTGTGTGCGCGCGTTTCCACGGATCAAGCCTTGGGGCATGATCGCCGAGGGAGATTCGGGATGACGGACACGAACAAGGGCCTGAGCGCCAGCCTGCGCCGCCTGGCGGCCCAGGGCCTGGACCTGCTGCAGTTGCGCCTGGAGCTGCTGGGCACCGAGCTGGAGCAGGAAAAAATCAAGGCCGGCGCGGCCCTGCTGGGGCTGCTGATGGGCGTGCTGCTGTGCGCCGTGGCGCTGGTGCTGCTGTGCCTGACCGCCGTGCTGCTGACGCCGCCGCCGTGGCGCTGGCTGTGCGCGCTGGGACTGGGGCTGGGCTTTGCCGCCGGAGGCGTGTGGCTGATGCGTGGCGCACTGGCCATGCTGCGCTCGGGCCAGCCCTTTGCCGCCAGCCTGGCCGAGCTGCGCCGCGACCGCGCCGCGCTGGGGCCGGTCGAGCGCGAGGATGCCGGCCCATGAACGCGCGCGAGCGCCTGCAGCAGCTGCGGCTGCGTCAGCTGGAGTTGCAGCTGCGCAGCGCCGAGCTGCGCGCCGGGATGGCGGCCGAATACCGCCAGCTCGCGCCGGCCGTGGGCTGGGTGGATCGCGGCTGGGCCTTGCTGCGGCGGCTGCGCGAGTCGCCGCCGCTGCTGCAGGGCGGCGCCGGCCTGGCCGGGCTGTGGGCGACGCTCTCGCTGCTGCGCCGCCCGGGTCGCTGGGCGCGCGCCTGGGCGCTGTTCACCACCGGGCGCCGGCTGTGGCGCTGGTGGCGAGGCAAGGCCTGACCCTCGACGGAGCGGACGCGCCTCAGCGCTTGGGTCGCCGGGTACCGGCGGCCGGCCGGGCGCCGGTTTCGCGCGGCGGCAGCCCGGTGTGCTGGGTGAGGATCTGTCCGGGCCGCGGCGCGCCACCCACGGCGGCCTTCGCGGCCGGCCGGTTCGGCGCGGTCTTGGCGCCCGCGGGGGTGGAGTTCTTGCGCCGCGCCGACTGGTAGCCGCCGTCGCAGCTGGGCTGGTAGGTCGGGATCAGGTGGTGCTTGCCATTGCCGATCAGGTCGGCGCGGCCCATGGCCTTGAGCGCGTCGCGCAGCAACGGCCAGTTGTTCGGGTCGTGGTAGCGCAAGAAGGCCTTGTGCAGCCGGCGCCGGCGCTCGCCCTTGACGACGTCCACCGCCTCGCTGTCGCGGCCGACCTTCTTCAGCGGATTGCGGCCCGAGTGGTACATCGCGGTCGCGCTGGCCATGGGGCTGGGATAGAAGGTCTGCACCTGGTCGGCGCGGAAGCCGTTGCGCTTCAGCCAGACGGCCAGGTTCATCATGTCCTCGTCCGAGGTGCCCGGGTGCGCGGCGATGAAGTAGGGGATCAGGTACTGCTTCTTGCCCGCCGCGGCGCTGGCCGCCTCGAACAGCTGCTTGAAGCGGTCGTAGGTGCCGATGCCCGGCTTCATCATCTTGGACAGCGGTCCGCCCTCGGTGTGCTCGGGCGCGATCTTCAGGTAGCCGCCGACGTGGTGGGTGACCAGTTCCTGGATGTACTCGGGCGATTCGATCGCCAGGTCGTAGCGCAGGCCCGAGCCGATCAGGATCTTCTTCACGCCGCGGATCGCGCGCGCCTTGCGGTACAGCTGGACCAGCGGGCCGTGGTCGGTGTGCAGGTTGGGGCAAATGCCGGGGTAGACGCAGCTGGGCTTGCGGCAGGCGGCCTCGATGGTCTTGCTCTTGCAGCCGATGTGCCACATGTTGGCCGTGGGGCCGCCCAGGTCGGAGATCACGCCGGTGAAGCCCTTGACCTTGTCGCGGATGTCCTCGATCTCGCGCAGGATGGAGTCCTCGCTGCGGCTCTGGATCACGCGGCCCTCGTGCTCGGTGATGGAGCAGAAGGTGCAGCCGCCGAAGCAGCCGCGCATGATGTTGACGCTGAAGCGGATCATCTCCCAGGCCGGGATCTTGGTGCTGCCGTCATGGCCACCGTTCTCGTCGGCATAGACGGGGTGGGGCGAGCGCGCGTAGGGCAGGTCGAAGACGTGGTCCATCTCCGTGGTGGACAGCGGCAGCGGCGGCGGGTTCAGCCAGACGTCGCGGTCCACGCCGCCCGACGAGTGGCGCTGCACCAGCGCGCGGGCATTGCCGGGGTTGGTCTCCAGGTGCAGCACGCGGTTGGCATGGGCGTAGAGCACCGGGTCGCTCTTGACCTGCTCATAGGCCGGCAGCCGGATCACGGTGCGATCGCGCGGCGTGGTGGTGGCGCGGCCGTCGTCGGTGGTGCCGGGCAGCGTGCGGCGCACGATGCGTATGGGCTGCGGCGCCGCGGGGTCGGCGGCGGCCTGCGCGCCGGATTCCTGCTGCTGGGCGCAGTCCGTGCCCTGCTCGGCGGCGGCGTCCTCCGTCGTCATGTAAGGATTCAGCAGCGCGTCGATGCGGCCCGGCACGTCCACCTCGGTGGAGTCGATTTCGAACCAGCCGTCCAGCTGCGGGTCGTCGGGGCGGCGCATGAAGGCGGTGCCGCGCACGTCGGTGATGCTCTCGATGGGCTTGCGCTGGGCCAGCCGGTGGGCGACCTCGACGATGGCGCGCTCGGCATTGCCGAAGACCAGCAAATCGGCCTTGGAGTCCACCAGGATGGAGCGGCGCACCTTGTCCTGCCAGTAGTCGTAGTGGGCGATGCGGCGCAGCGAGGCCTCGATGCCGCCGATCACCACTGGCACGTCCTTGTAGGCTTCCTTGCAACGCTGGGTGTAGACCAGCGTGGCCCGGTCCGGCCGCTTGCCCGCCGCGCCGCCGGGCGTGTAGGCGTCCTCGGAGCGGATCTTCCGGTCGGCCGTGTAGTGGTTGATCATGGAGTCCATGTTCCCCGCCGCCACGCCGAAGAACAGGTTGGGCCGGCCCAGGGCCTTGAAGGGCTCGGCCGATTGCCAGTCGGGCTGCGCGATGATGCCCACGCGAAAGCCCTGCGCCTCCAGCGTGCGGCCGATCACCGCCATGCCGAAGCTGGGGTGGTCCACATAGGCATCGCCGCTGACGATGATGATGTCGCAGCTGTCCCAGCCCAATTGCGTCATTTCCTCCCGGCTCATCGGCAGGAAGGGCGCGGGGCCGAAGCGCTTGGCCCAGAACGGCCGGTAGGCGGTCAGCGCCTTGGGGGCGCTGCTGGCTTTGGGCTTGGTCTTGGCCGCGGGGGCGGACGGTGGGGTGATGGGGGTGGACACGGCGGCGGCTCGGGTCGTGGGCAACCCGCAATTGTCGCTGTCTTCGGGTCAACCCGGGGGTTTAGGGCTTCTTGGGCGTGCGCCGGGGCGGGGCAGGGGGTGCCTCGGACGGGCTCGCCAGGGGCTCGGACGGCTGCATGCCTCGGGAGCACAGCGCGCCGCGCCCCAGGCGCGCGCGCTGCGCCTCGGTGAGCGGCGCAAAGGTGGAGCGGATCGGCTGGCGCAGCGTGGACAGATAGCCTTCCAGCAGCGACTGGCCCATCTCCAGCAGGTCGAAGGACTCCGGGTCCAGGATCCAGTGGTGCAACAGCCCGCCGACCAGCGCCATCAGCCCGATCGCCGCCTGCTCGCAGTCCAGCCCCTTGGGCAACTGGCCCAGTGCGACGGCGCGCTCGAAGCTTTCGCGGTTGTGGCCGGTCCATTCGCGGTGGGCGGCGACCTTGCGCGCCTGCACCGCCGCCATCTCGCCGACGAATTCCATGCGCAGGTTGGAGATCTCGAACACGCGCCGCGTGCGCGCGTTGTTCGCGGCGCTGTAGAGCACGTTGAGCAGGCCCAGTCGCAGTTCCTCCAGCGGCTGGTCGGCCAGCGAAGGCGTGCCGGGCGCCGGGTCGAACCCTTCTTCCAACGGCAGCGTCGCGCGCTCCATCATCGCGTTGAACAGCTGCACCTTGTCCTCGAAGTGCCAGTACACCGCGCCGCGGGTCACGCCGGCGGCCTGCGCGATGTCCTGCAGCGAGGTGCGGGCCACGCCCCGGGCATGGAAGAGCGCCTCGGCGGCGTCCAGCAACCGGTTGCGTGTCTCCTGGGCTTCCTGTTTGGTCTTTCGGGCCATGAGGGCATTTTATGCTTCTTTACATACATTCGTGCATGTATGTATATACTCGCGTCCCTCAACCCCAGTGTCGAAATCTGCTGCCATGGCTCGTCATGAGCCAGACGTATCGTTGCGCGTTCGCTGCCCGCGAGGTGTGACTAGCCGTCGCTGGAGTGCAAAGGTCATAAAAACAACCCTGTTGTCATGAGAGGAAGCAAGCTGTGATGTCAGTGACTCCATCTTCCAAGTCGTCCGCCTGCGCGGGACAAGCCCCCGCGCTGAGCACCGGAGCCCGTGTGCTGTACCTGCTTCCGCTGGCCGTGGCGCTGGCCGCCGCGTTGTCCGGTTGTGGAGGCGGCAAGGATGCCGGCGGCCATGGCGGCCCCGGCGGCATGCCGCCGCCGCAGGTCGGGGTGGTCAAGGTGGCGCTGCAGCCGGTGGCGCTGCAGACCGAACTGCCCGGCCGCGTCGAGGCCCAGCGCACCGCCCAGGTGCGCGCCCGTGTCAATGGCGTGGTGCTGAAGCGTCTGTTCACCGAAGGCTCCGAGGTCAAAGCCGGGCAATCGCTGTTCCAGATCGACCCCGCGCCCTACCAGGCGCAGTTCGACAGCGCCCAGGCCGCGCTGGCCAAGGCCCAGGCCAACCTGGCCCAGGCCTCGGCCCAGGCCGAGCGCAACAAGCCGCTGGTGGACGCCAAGGCGATCAGCCAGCAGGACTACATCAACTCGGTGGCGGCCGCCAAGTCCGCCGAGGCCGAGGTCGCCGCCGCCAAGGCCCAGGTGCAGACCGCCCGGTTGAACCTGGACTACGCCCGCGTCACCGCGCCCATCTCGGGCCGCATCGGCCGCGCGCTGGTCACCGAGGGCGCGCTGGTCAGCGCCGCCGAGGCCACCCAGCTGGCGCTGATCCAGCAAGTCGGCGCGGTGTACGTCAACTTCACGCAGTCGGCCACCGAGGTCCAGCAGCTGCGCCGTCAGCTCGCCGCCGGCCAGCTGCGCTCCGCGGGCGCCAATGCGGCCCAGGTGCAGATCGTGCTGGACGACGGCACGGTGCTGGCCAAGCCCGGCAAGCTGCTGTTCACCGACCTGAGCGTGGATCCCAGCTCCGGCCAGGTGACGCTGCGCGCCGAGGTGCCCAATGCCGACGGCACGCTGCTGCCTGGCCAGTATGTGCGCGTGCGCCTGGCGCAGGCCGAGCTGCCGGCGGCGATGCTGCTGCCGCAGCAGGCCGTCACGCGCGGCAGCGCGGGCGACACCGTGCTGGTGGTCGGCGCCGACAACAAGCCGCAGCCGCGCCCGGTCAAGCTGGGCAGCGCCCAGGGCAACCAGTGGGTGGTGCTGGACGGGCTGAAGCCGGGCGAGCAAGTCATCGCCGACGGTTTCCAGAAGATGTTTGTCCCGGGCGCGCCGGTCACGCCGGTGCCCTGGACCCCTGCGGGCTCCGCGCCCGCGGCCGCCGCCGCGCCCGCCAGCGCCGCCAGCCGCTGAGCGTGACCCGTCTGGAAAGGATGTCCTGACATGGCACGTTTCTTCATTGACCGCCCGGTGTTCGCCTGGGTGATCGCGCTGTTCATCCTCGTCTTCGGCGGGGTCGCGGTCACTCAGCTGCCCGTGGCGCAGTACCCGACGGTGGCGCCGCCCTCGCTGGTGATCAACGCCGTCTATCCCGGCGCCTCGGCCAAGACCCTGGACGAGAGCGTCATCTCCGTGATCGAGCAGGAGCTCAACGGCGCCCCCGGCCTGGCCTACATGGAATCGGTCAGCCAGGCCAACGGCACCGGCGCGATCACCGTGACCTTCGAGCCCGGCACCAACATCGACCTCGCGCAGGTCGAGGTGCAGAACCGCCTGTCGCGCGCCACGCCCCGCCTGCCGGCGGCGGTGACGCAGCAGGGCGTGCGGGTGGACAAGGCGCGCAACAACTTCCTGTTGTTCGTGACCCTGTCCTCCAGCAACGGCTCGATGGACCCGGTGGCGCTGGGCGACTACGCCGCGCGCAACATCGTGCCCGAGATCCAGCGCCTGCCCGGCGTCGGCCAGGCCCAGCTCTTCGGCACCGAGCGCGCGATGCGCATCTGGCTGGACCCGGCCAAGATGCTGTCCTTCAACATCAGCCCGGCCGAGGTCAATGCCGCGATCCGCGCGCAGAACACGCTGGTGCCCGCGGGCACCATGGGTGACCTGCCCAATCTGAGCAGCCAGACCATGTCCGCGACCATCGTGGTCAAGGGCCAGCTGGAGAACACCCAGCAGTTCGGCAACATCACCCTGCGCGCCAACGCCGACGGTTCGACGGTGCGCCTGAAGGACGTGGCCCGCATCGAGCTGGGCGGCCAGAGCTATGGCACCTATGCGCGCCTGAACGGCAAGCCCTCCACCGGCATCGGCGTGCAGCTCTCGCCCAGCGGCAACGCGCTGGCCACCGCCACCGCGGTGAAGGAGCGCATGGTCGAACTCAAGCGCTACTTCCCCGATGGCGTGATCTACGAGATCCCCTACGACTCGTCGAAGTTCGTGAAGATCTCGATCAGCCAGGTCGTCGAGACCCTGGTCGAGGCCGTGGTGCTGGTGTTCCTGGTGATGTTCCTGTTCCTGCAGAACTGGCGCTACACCCTGATCCCCACGCTGGTGGTGCCGGTGGCGCTGCTGGGCACCTTCGGGATCATGCTGGGCATGGGCTACTCGATCAACGTGCTGACGCTGTTCGGCATGGTGCTGGCGATCGGCATCCTCGTCGACGATGCCATCGTCGTGGTCGAGAACGTCGAGCGCATCATGAGCGAGGAGGGACTCTCGCCCCGGGACGCCACGCGCAAGGCCATGGGCCAGATCTCGGGCGCCATCATCGGCATCACCGTGGTGCTGGTCTCGGTCTTCGTGCCGATGGCCTTCTTCTCCGGCTCGGTGGGCAACATCTACCGCCAGTTCTCGCTGGCGATGGTGGCCTCCATGCTGCTGTCGGCGCTGATGGCCCTGAGCCTGACGCCGGCGCTGTGCGCCACGTTGCTCAAGCCGGTCGAGGCCGGCCACCATCACGCCAAGAGCGGCTTCTTCGGCTGGTTCAACCGCGGCTTCGCGCGCACCGCCAAGGGCTATGAAGGCTGGGTGGCGCGCCTGCTCAAGCGCAGCCCCAGCATGCTGGTGGCCTTCGCGGCCATCGTCGCGGTGGTCGGCTGGCTGTATGTGCGCATGCCCTCGTCCTTCCTGCCCAATGAAGACCAGGGCTACCTGATCGTCAACGTGCAATTGCCCCCGGGCGCCACGGCCACGCGGACCGAGGCCGCGGTCAAGGCGGTCGAGGACTTCATGCTCAAGCAGCCCGAGGTGCAATCGACCGTGGGCGTGATCGGCTTCTCGTTCTCGGGCCAGGGCCAGAACGCGGCGCTGGTGTTCGTGCCGCTGAAGTCCTGGGAAGAGCGCAAGGGCCAGGAGCACAGCGCCGGCGCGCTGGCGCAGCGGGCCTTCGGCGCGATGATGATGGGCGTGCGCGATGCCTTCATCTATCCGCTGAGCCCGCCGCCCATCCCCGAGCTGGGCACGGCCACCGGCTTCGCGCTGCGTCTGCAGGACCGCGCCGGCCTGGGCCACGAGGCCCTGCTGGCGGCGCGCAACCAGCTGATGGGCATGGTCTCGCAGAGCAAGATCATCACCGGCATGCGCCCCGACGGCCTGGAGGACGCGCCGCAGATCCAGATCGACATTGATCGGGACAAGGCGCAGGCGCTGGGCGTCAGCTACGACGCCGTCGCCGCCGTGCTGTCCACCCAGCTCGGCTCCACCTACGTGAACGACTTCCCCAACCAGGGCCGTCTGCAGCGCGTGGTGGTGCAGGCCGATGCCGCGGCGCGCATGCAGCCCGCGGACTTGCTCCGCCTGAACGTCAATGGCGCGGGCGGCAAGACCGTGCCGCTGTCGGCGATCGCGACCACCCAGTGGATCACCGGTCAGATGCAGGCCACGCGCTACAACGGCTATCCGGCGATGCGCCTGGCCGGCGACGCGACGCCCGGCCATTCCACCGGCGAAGCCATGGCCGAGCTGGAGAAGATGATGGAGAAGCTGCCCGCGGGCATCGGCCACGAGTGGACCGGCATGTCGCGCGAGGAGCGCCTGTCGGGCTCGCAGGCCACGGTGCTGCTGGCGTTCTCGCTGCTGGCGGTCTTCCTGTGCCTGGCGGCGCTCTATGAGAGCTGGTCCATCCCGCTGTCGGTGATGCTGGTCGTGCCGCTGGGCATCCTGGGCGCCGTCGCCGGCGCGACGCTGCGTGGCATGCCCAACGACGTGTACTTCAAGGTCGGCCTGATCACCATCATCGGCCTGTCGGCGAAGAACGCGATCCTGATCATCGAGTTCGCGAAGGACCTGCAGGCGCAGGGCAAGGGGCTGGTCGAGGCCATCCTGGAGGCCTGCCACCTGCGCTTCCGGCCCATCATCATGACCTCGGTGGCCTTCATCCTGGGCGTGATGCCGCTGTTCTTTGCCAGCGGCGCCGGCTCCGCCAGCCAGCGCGCCATCGGGACCGGCGTGATGTCCGGCATGGTCACGGCCACCGTGCTCGCGGTGATCTTCGTGCCTGTGTTCTTCCTGGTGGTGCGGCGCCTGTTCAAGGGCAGCGAGCGGCAGCGCAAGCTCTATGCCCACGAAACGCACAGCGACGAACTGCCCAAGGAGATCTGAAGAATGACCAAGTGGACGATTTCCGCACTGGCGCTGTCCCTGGGGCTCGCGGGCTGCGTGAACCTGGCCCCCGAGCACCAGCGGCCGGCCGCACCGGTGGCCCCGCAATGGCCCGCGCTGCAGGGGGCCGAAGTCCCCGGCGCGCAGGCCGCGACCCAGCTGCAATGGCAGCGCTTCTTCAATGATGCGCGGCTCGCCGCGCTGATCGAACTGGCGCTGAAGAACAACCGCGACCTGCGCGTCGCGCTGCTCAATGTCGACGTCGCCCGCGCCCAGGCGGGCGTCGCGGCCGCGAACCGCTGGCCCACGGTCGGCGTGGGCCTGAACGGCACGCGCCAGCCCGACAGCAGCGGCGAGCAGAAGACCACCTACCAGGCCGGCCTGCAGGTGACCGCCTACGAGCTGGACCTGTTCGGCAAGCTGCGCAACACCAGCGATGCGGCCGTGGCACGCACGCTGGCCAGCGTCGAAGGGGCCCGCGCGGCGCGCATCAGCCTGATCGCCGCGGTCGCCAGCAGCTACCTGGCCTGGCAGGCGGACGAGGAGTTGGTGCAGCTGGCGCAGCGCACCACCGCGACGCGCGACGACGCGCTGAAGCTGATGCAGCTGAAGTTCGACAACGGCGCCGCCTCCAGCCTGGACCTTGCCAGCGCGCAGTCCTCGCTGGAAACCGCGCGCGCCGCGCTGGCCCAGGCCCAGCGCGCCCGCGCGCAGGACCTGAACGCGCTGGTCCTGCTGGTCGGCCAGGCGCTGCCGCAGGACCTGCCGCCGGGCCAGCCGCTGACGGCGCAGCAGCTCGCGCCGGTGCTGGCCGGGCTGCCGTCCGAGGTGCTGGTGCAGCGCCCCGATGTGCTGCAGGCGGAGCAGCAGCTGGTTGCCGCCGCGGCCAACATCGGGGCCGCGCGTGCCGCCTTCTTCCCCAGCATCACGCTGACCACCAACTTCGGCAGCGCGAGCTCCGAGCTGTCCGAGCTGTTCAAGAAGACGGCCTGGAGCGTGGTGGGGCAGGCGCTCATGCCCATCTTCGACGCCGGGCGCAACCGCGCCAACCTGGACGCGGCCAAGGCCCAGCGCGAGATCGCGGTGGCGCAGTACGAGAAGACGGTGCAGACCGCCTTCCGCGAGGTGGCCGACGCGCTGGCCGGCCGCGCCACGCTGGACGAGCAGCTGCGCGCCCAGCAAGCCCAGGCCGACGCCGAGACGCGCCGCCTGTCGCTGGTGGACCTGCGCTTCCGCAATGGCGCGGCGTCGTCGCTGGACCTGCTGGACGCCCAGCGCGCCAGCTTCGCGGCCGAGCAGGCGGCGCTGCAGGTGCGCCTGGCCCAGCTGCAGAATCAGGTGCAGCTGTACAAGGTGCTGGGCGGCGGTCTGGACAAGACCTGACCCTCCCCGGGCGGCGCGAGCCGTCCCCACCAACGAGAAGGGCGCCCGTGGAGGGCGCCCTTTTTTCTTCATGCGCCGCGCTGCGATCCCGCGGGCGGCGCGCGCCGGGCTCAGGTCAGCAGCGTGCGGATCGCGTCGATCAGCACCTGGGGCCTGGACTGGCCGTTGTACACCGGCGGCGGGGTCTTGCCGAGCTTGAGCAGTTGGTAGACCGCGGTCTGCGCCGCGCGCACCGAGTATTCGACGGTGAACACCACGTCCTCGGGCAGTTCGCAGAACTGGCTGATGAAGGCGAAGTTGGTCGAGCCGGCCGGGACCACCGCGGGCCGGTCGCCGGCCTCGCGCAGCAGGAACTGCGAGGTGATGTAGGGCAGCTTGACCGGCACGCAGCTGCAGCCGGCCAGCACCTGGGCCTCATGCTCGCGCAGGCGCAGATGGCCCAGCAGCTCCTGCAGGATCTCGGCGCCGCTGCACTCGCCCATGGGCTTGGCGACGAAGTTGCCGGGCCGGTTGGGGAAGAGCCCGTAGCCCCAGAACACCTGAACGTCCTCCGGCTGGTTGCGGAAGTGCGGCTGCTTGGCGATCACGAAGCTCATCAGCCAGTTGGAGTCGCACAGCGTCACCAGCGCCCCGGTGCCCGGCGTGTTGCCGCTGAACTCCTCGATCAGGCGCAGCAGCAGCGGGTCGCGGCAGGTCACGGTGAAGGACTCCCAGAAGGACTCGTCCACGTGGTCGCAGAAGGCCGAGGGGTTGCCGAAGTCGCGCCGGTTGCGCGCGATCTTCTCCCACAGCAGCCATTCCGCCGTCTTGGCCACCGACAGCGGCGGCGCCTCGGTGTGGCTGCCCAGCGTGGCGGCGGCCGTCATCGAGCCGTTGGTCATGAAGACCAGGTCGCCCGCCTGCAGCTCCACGGTGCGCGGTCCGCCGCTTTCCAGCAGGTACAGGCGCTGCGCCGTGACCTCCTCGCGGCCAGGCTTGAACGCGATGTCCAGCACCGTGCACTGGTTGCGGAACTGCACGCCGCGACCGCGCAGCCAGGTCTCGATCGGCAGGATCACCGAGTCGTACTGGTTGTAGGGCGAGCGGTCCACGCCGGCCAGCGTGTGGATGCGCGGGAACTCATGCACGAAGCGGTGCAGGTAGCGCTTGAACTCCACCGCGCTGTGCCAGGGCTGGAAGGCGAACATCGTCGCCCACATCAGCCAGAACTTGGTCTGGAAGAACTCGGGCTGGAAGCACTCGTCGATGCGCTTGCGGCCCAGCGTGGACTCGTCGACGCCGGCGATGTGGATCAGGTCCAGGCGGTCGCGCGCCGAGAAGCCCATGCGCTCCACGTCGGGCACGATGGCGCCGCCGCGCACCAGGCGTGCCTGCGCGTGGGTCTTGTTCTGCTCGTTGAAGTCCTGGAACTCCTGCAGCACCGTGCGTGCCGGGTCGGTCAGCGAGGGGATGAAGCCCAGCAACTCGTAGGTGCACAGATAGCTGAAGTTGAACATGCGGCCGCCACGGATCACGTAGCCGTCCTGCGCATTGCCGCTGCCGTCCATCGCGCCGCCGTTGATCTCGCCGGCCTCGAGGATCTGGATGTCCTCGCCGCGCCAGCCGCCGTCGCGGATCAGGTGGGCGGCCGCCGTCAGCGACGCGATGCCGCCGCCGATCAGATATGCCTTGCTCATGGGCACTCCCTGTTTGTTGAATGAAACCCTGAATTTCGCATCGTCGGCCGTGGGCGGGGGCGCGGTCTTGCTTCAGCGCAAGTTTGGTGTCAGCGAATCGCACACGGCGTTCGACGCGCGCGCATTCGCACCGGGACCGTGCGGGGCGCCGGGTTCTTGCTCTCGTCACGGCGCTGAGGCATGCTCCCGCCTCCTTTTCATGCCAGGGGTCCCGTGAACGCTTTGCTGTCCTGCGCGCTGGGCCTGTGCCTGGCGCTGGCCCTGTCGACCGGTGCCGATGCGGCGCCGGACGAGGAGCGCCTGGGCCGCGACCAGGGCTACCCGGTGGGCACGGCCGCAAATTGGTTCGTCGACGAACGGGTTCGGGTGGGCTCGTTCAGCCATCTGGACGGGATCTCCGGCATCCTGGGCGGGCAGGTGCGCTGGCTGAGGCCGGGCCGGCGTGTGCTGGCGCTGCAGCGCGCGCCGCAGCCGCCGGACTATCGCTGGACCTCGGCCCAGGGGCAGGCGCTGGATGTCGATGCCTATCTCGAGCGCCAGCGCGTCACCGGCTTGCTGATCCTGAAGGACCGCGAGATCCTGCTCGAGCGCTACCAGTACCAGCGCGGCCCGGAGCACCGCTTCGTCGCCCATTCCATGGCCAAGTCGCTGGTATCGCTGGCCGTGGGCCTGGCGCTGTTCGAGGGGCGCATCGCCTCGCTGGATGACGAGGCGCAGCGCTATGTGCCGGCGCTGGCGGACAGCGTCTACGGCCAGACCCGGCTGCGCAACCTGCTGCGCATGGCCTCCGGCCTGGGCTTTCGCGAACGCTATGACGGCCATGACGACCTGGCGCGCTTCGCGGCGCGGGTGCGGGCCGTCGGCCAGGTGGCGGCCTTGAAGGAGCTGGGGCCGCGCGATGTGGCGCAGGGCGAGCGCTTCCAGTACGCCAGCGCCGAGACCAGCGTGCTGGCTGCCGTGCTGCAGGGCGCGACCGGCCAGGGCCTGGCGCACTACCTGGCCCTGCATCTGTGGCAGCCCATGGGGGCCGAGGACGAGGCCAGCTGGCTCACCGACCGCGAGGGACTGGAGTTGGGCGGCGGCAGCTTCAGCGCCACGCTGCGCGACTATGGCCGGCTGGGCCTGCTGCTGGCCCACGACGGCCGCCGGCCCGACACCGGCGAGGCGGTGCTGCCGGAGCTCTACGTCAACGCGGCGACGCGCTGGCAGCACCATCCGGCACCCTTTCAGCCCGGGCGTGCCCACCCCTTCTGGGGCTATGGCTACCACTTCTGGATCTTCCCCGGCGCGACGCGCCGCTTCGCGCTGCTGGGCGTGTTCGGTCAGCTCATCTTTGTCGACCCGCAGCTGCGTCTGGTGATGGTGCAGACCGCGGTGGATCGCCTGCCGCAATGGGGCCAGACGACGCTGTCCGACGACGCGCTGGCGCTGTGGCGCGCCGTGCTGGAGCGGCACGGCGGACACTGGTAGCGCCGCGAGCCGCGCGGCAGCCGGCATACTGGCCGTCTTTGCGTGCAGGAGAGGGCGGCGATGCGGATCGAGATCGAAAAAGGCGTGCGGCTGTTCGTCGACGTCGAGGGGCCGGGCCTGGTGCCCGACGGGCCGCGCATGCGCGAAAAGCCCACGCTGATCTGCATGCATGGCGGGCCGGGCTTCGACCACAGCGCCTTCAAGCCGCTGTTCGGCCGCTTCGCCGACATCGCGCAGGTCGTCTACTACGACCATCGCGGCCACGGCCGCAGCGACGAGCGCCCCAGCGCCGAGTGGACCCTGGACACCTGGGCCGACGACATCGTGCGGCTGTGCGACGCACTGGGCATCGTCAAGCCCATCGTGCTGGGCCAGAGCTTCGGCGGCTTCGTCGCGCAACGCTATATCGCGCGCCATCCCGCGCATGCGGCCAAGGTGGTGTTGTCCAGCACCTCGCACCACATGGGGCTGTCGCGCAAGCTGGCGATGTTCGAGCGCCTGGGCGGCCCGGATGCGCGCGCGGCGGCCGAGGACTTCTGGGCGCGTCCCTCCGCGCAGACCTGGGCGCGCTACTGGGTGCAGTGCCGCCACCTCTACAACACGCGGCCGCCGCAGGACCCGCAGGCCGGCGAGCGCACCCTGCTGCGTGAAGACATCCTGCTGCATTTCGTCGCCCACGAGAAGCAAGACCTGCAGCTGCTGCCCGGGCTGGCGCGGGCGCAATGCCCGGTGCTGGTGCTGGCCGGCGAGGAGGATCCGGTCTGCCCGGTGGACGACGCGCGCGAGATCGCCGCGGCCATTCCCGAGCCCTGGCGCCACCTGACGGTGCTGCCCGGTGCCGGGCATGGCGTGTGGCGCGACCGTCCGGTCGAAGGGCTGGCGCTGCTGCGCGACTTCATCCTGCGCTGAGCAAGCGCGCCAGCCGGCCGGCGCGCGATCAGGCCGAGACCAGGGCCTTCAGTTCGCGCTCCAGCAGCCCCTGTTCGCCGAGGTTCACCTCGATCAGCCGGCGCAGGTGGGTGACGCTTTCGATGTCGATCGCACGACACAGCACACCGGCACGGTGGTCTTGCGCGAAGGCGATCTCCGCCGCCATCGTGACCCGCACGCCCTCGGCCAGGCGCACCTCCAGCAGGCAGGGCTGGCCGCCTTGCACCTGGTCGGCCGCCGGCAGCTGCAGCAGCGCGCCCTTCAGCGACAGGTCCAGCACATGGACCTGGATGCGGTCGTCGGTGGTGGTCAGCGTCGCCGGCGTGTTGAAGGCGACACGGGCGAAGTGGCGACGTTCGGCGCTCATGGGCGGCTCCTCAACCGGTCAGGTCGGCGTAGATGGTGCTGCGCTCGATGGCGTCCTGCAGCCGCGGCGGGCCCAGGGATTCGAGCCCGGTGCTTTCGAGCGTGTACCAGGCGGCGCGCAGCAGCGCGGCGGTGTTCTGGCGCACCGCGGTGGTGTCGGGCGCACTGCTGCCGGACAGGCTCATCGCCGACTGCAGCTGGCGGTTGCGCGCATGCCCGGCCACCTCCACCGGGGCGGGTTCATAGTGGGGCAGGTTGGCCATCATGGCTTCGAGTTCCTCGTCGGCCGCCGATTGCGCGAGGCGCGCCACCTCGCCCAGCAGGCGTTCGCCCGCGGTCGCCAGCAGCAGGGCCGAGTGGTCGGCACCGCCCGCCAGATACAGCGCCGCAGCCATGTCGATGTACTCGAGGCCTCGCGCCAGCCTGGACAAATCACCGCTCACCGTCGGATCTCCTTGTTGTCGCCCGCAAGCGCGCAGGCCCTGGTGCGCACCGGCCGCCGCGCGGCCGCCCCCTCCATCGGAACCTCGTGCGCCGTTCCGTCCTGGGTGCGTCTTGTTGCTTCTTGTGTCCGGAAGCCGAAGCATAGCCGGTCGCGGGGCGCTGCGGGCGATGGCGCAGGGCCCGTGGGCAGGGGAAGCGCCGCCGGGCCGCGTTCGCGTACAGCCCGGTACATCGTTTGCACCATGACGGCCGCAGGCGCGCTAGCCTATGGGTTTCCGACAACACCACAAGGAGCCGACCATGCCTGAGATTTCTCCCGACGATCTGCAGCGCCGCGACTACCTGGGCCGACTCGGCCGGATGACGGCGGCGGGCTTGCTGCTCCCAGGCCTGCCGGCGCTGGCCGCCGAGAGCCAGGACGACAGCACCTATGACCAGGATTCCATCCTGAAGGCCGCCACCGATTTCTTCGGCCAGACCACCGAGGGTCTGGCCAAGGTGATCGAGAAGGCCTTCAAGGAGCAGGGCCGGCCCAATGCCTACATCAAGGGCGAGGAGGCCGGCGCCGCGCTCACCGTGGGGCTGCGCTACGGTGACGGGCAGCTGATCATGAAGAGCGGCGTCACCGCGCCGGTCTACTGGGCCGGCCCGTCGATCGGCTTCGACGCCGGCGCCAATGCGTCCAAGGTCTTCACGCTGGTCTACCACCTGCCCAAGGCCTCGGCCATCTACCAGCGCTTCCCGGGCGTGGACGGCAGCCTGTACTACGTGGGCGGCGCGGGCATCAACTACCAGCGTCTGAAGGGCATCACGCTGGCGCCCATCCGCCTGGGCGTGGGCCTGCGTGCCGGGGCCAGCGTGGGCTATCTGCACTACCGGCGCGAGAAGTCGCTGAACCCGTTCTGAGGCCCGGTCCCGCCCTCGCCTGGAGGGGCGGGGCGCAACTAGGGAATGTCCCAGGACTGACCCTGGGCAAAGAAAGGCGCGGTGCCGCTGGCAAGTGTGCGCTCACAAGAGCGAAGCGGACCGCGCGCCGGCCGTGGGCTCTGCGGCCGCTCAAGTCGGCGGTAAAACCCGGGCGATAACATGGCCGCAGGCTTTGTGGCGCGAAGGTCCGGGTGGATCTTCGCGCCTCGCATTTGTTCCGGAGAAACGCATGACCCCCGCCTCGTCCACCGATCATTCCCCCGCGTCCGGCCCGGTCGCGCTGCACAACAGCGCCGAGACCCTGCCGGCGCAGGACATCAGCGCCGAGGTGCTGCTGGAGAAGTACGCCAAGGGCAACGAGCAGACCCTGCAGCAGGTCCGCGGCCGCATCGCCCGCGCGCTGGCCGAGGCCGAATCGCCGGAGGCCCGCGAGCACTGGGCCCAGCGCTTCCTCGAAGCGCAGGAGCGCGGCTTCGTGCCGGCCGGGCGCATCGCGTCGGCGGCGGGCACCGAGTTGCACGCCACGCTGATCAACTGCTTCGTGCAGCCGGTTGGCGATTCCATCGCCACGCCGGAGGACGGCGTCCCCGGCATCTACACCGCGCTGACCGAGGCCGCCGAAACCATGCGCCGCGGCGGCGGCGTGGGCTACGACTTCTCGCGCATCCGGCCCAAAGGCGCGTGGGTGGGCTCCACCCAGTCCCATGCCTCCGGCCCGGTCAGCTACATGCGCGTGTTCGACCGCAGCTGCGAGACCGTCGAATCCGCCGGCAGCCGGCGCGGCGCGCAGATGGGCGTGCTGCGTTGCGACCATCCGGACATCGAGGAGTTCATCCACGCCAAGGACCAGGGCGACCTGAGCAACTTCAACATCTCGGTGGGCGTGACCGACGCCTTCATGCAGGCCGTCGAGGACGACGCGCAGATCGAGCTGGTGCACAAGGCCGAACCGGGCACCAAGCTGCGCGCCGCCGGGGCCTACCAGCGCGGCGACGGGCTGTGGGTCTATCGCCGCCTGCGCGCGCGCAGCCTGTGGGACCAGATCATGCGCTCCACCTACGACCACGCCGAGCCCGGCGTGCTCTTCCTGGACCGCATCAACAACGACAACAACCTGCACTACTGCGAGACCATCTCGGCGACCAACCCCTGCGCCGAACAGCCGCTGCCGCCCTATGGCTGCTGCTGCCTGGGCTCGATCAACCTGAGCCTGTTCGTGCGCGACCCCTTCGTGGCGCGCGCCAGCTTCGACGAGCAGGGTTTCGCCGAGGTCTGCAAGACCGCGGTGCGCATGCTGGACAACGTGCTGGAGATCACCCCCTGGCCCCTGCCCGCGCAGGCCCAGGAAGCGGCCAACAAGCGCCGCGTGGGGCTGGGCTTCACCGGCCTGGGCGACACCCTGGTGATGCTGAACCTGCGCTACGACAGCGAGGCGGCGCGCCAGATGGCGCGGCGCATCAGCGAGATCATGCGCGACGCCGCCTACGAGGCGAGCAGCGACCTGGCGCTGGAGCGCGGCGCCTTCCCGCTGTTCAACGCCGACCTCTATCTGTCCGGCGGCAATTTCGCGTCGCGCCTGCCGGCCTGGCTGAAGGACAAGATCCGCGGCCAGGGCCTGCGCAACTCGCATCTGCTGTCCATCGCGCCCACCGGCACCATCAGCCTGGCCTTCGCCGACAACGCCAGCAACGGCATCGAGCCGGCCTTCTCGTGGAGCTACACGCGCAAGAAGCGCATGGCCGATGGCAGCACCAAGGAGTACGCGGTCGAGGACCACGCCTGGCGCTTGTACCGCCACATGTTCGGCCCCGACGCGCCGCTGACCGAGGCCTTCGTCACCGCGCTGGAGCTGCAGGCGGCCGACCACGAGGCCATGGTGGCGGCGGTGGCGCCCTGCGTCGATACCTCCATCTCCAAGACCGTCAACGTGCCGGCGGACTATCCCTATGACGACTTCCAGGACCTCTACCTGCTGGCCTGGAAGAGCGGGCTCAAGGGCCTGGCCACCTACCGGCCCAACAGCGTGTTGGGTTCGGTGCTGTCGGTCGCGCCCGAGGTCCAGCCCCAGCCGCTGAAGGCCGAGCAGTCTGGTGGCCAGGGCGGCAACGAACGCCTGCGCCTGGACCGCCTGCCCAAGCCGGTGCTGGCCTCGCTGCGCTGGCCCAGCCGGCCCGAGCTGCCCGCGGGCAACCCGGCCTGGAGCACCATGATCCGCTACCCGCATGGCGACTTCGCGCTCTTCGTGGGCGAACTGCCGGCCGAGGGCCCCGACGCCGGGCTGTTCGGCCGCACCTTGCCGTTCGAGGTGTGGGTCAACGGCGCGGAGCAGCCGCGCGGCCTGTCGGCGCTGGCCAAGACCCTGTCGCTGGACATGCGCAGCAACGATGCCGCCTGGCTCAAGCTCAAGCTGGACGCGCTGGCCACCGTGGCCGAGGAGCGCAGCTTCGAGATGCCCATGCCGCCCAACGGCGAGCCGCGCCTCTTCCCCGGCGTGGTGGCCGCCACGGCGGCCGCGATCCGCTGGCGCTGCGAACAGCTGGGCGCGTTGCAGGAGGGCGGCGCGACGCCGGTGCTGGATGCCGTCTTCGCGCTCGAAGAACCGCGCACCGGCACCCAGGGCACGCTGGCCTGGGCGGTGGACGTGGACAACCCGGCCAGCGGCGAGCAATTCACGCTGACGCTCAAGGAGGTCAGCCTGCCCATGCCGGGCGGCGAAGGCCGGGTCACGCGGCCCTGCGCGATGGGCTTCTCGGGCAACTATCCCAAGGCGCTGGACGGGTTGGCGCGCCTGCTGTCGCTGGACATGCGCGTGCTCGATCCGGGCTGGATCGGCATGAAGCTGCGCAAGCTGCTCAACGTCGGCGAACCGCTGGGCCACTTCATGGCCCCGGTGCCCAGTCTGACCGGCGAACGCCGCCAGCAGATCTGGCCCTCCACCGTGGCCTATGTGGCGCGCCTGATCATCCACCGCTACGCGATGCTGGGCGTGCTGGACGAGCAGGGCTACCCGCTGGTCGACATGGGCCTGCTGCAGTCGCCCACCCAGGGCCGCGACGCCGGCGCCGCGCGCGTCAACCAGCTCCAGCCCCAAGGCGGCAAGCCGTGCCCCGAGTGCGGCAACGCCACGCTGATCCACAAGGACGGCTGCGAGTTCTGCACCAGCTGCGGGTTTGTGGGGCAGTGCGGTTGAGCAAGAGGTCCCGGCCAGCGCCGGGGCCATCACGCCGCCGGCTTCCTATAATCCGGTGCCATTGAATCGCTGATCCGAGGTGTCGTCCCATGCGCCATTGATGCCGCCGTCGCAATGACGGCCGTCTGCAGTACCCCCAAACGGCTTTTGGGGGGCTCTTGGCATCTTTGGAATCACGCATGGCGAATGCCTTTCTCACGCTGGATGGCGTGTCCTATGTTCTGCCGGACGGCAGGACGCTGTTCTCCTCGCTGAACGAGAGCTTTGACCTGCGCCGCACCGGCCTGGTCGGGCGCAATGGCGTGGGCAAATCCGTGCTGTCGCGCATTCTGGCCGGCCAGCTGCAGCCCTCCAGCGGACGCTGCCTGCGTTCCGGGCGGGTCCACTACCTCGCGCAGCAGGCCGGGCCCCGGCCCGGTGCCACGGTGGCAGCGCTGGCCGGCGTTCAGCCCACGATCGAGGCGCTGGCGCGCATCGAGGGCGGCAGTGCGGCCGTGGCCGATTTCGAGGCGGTGGGGGAGCGTTGGGACATCCGGCAGCGGCTTGAGCATGCGCTGCAGGACCAGGGGCTGGCGCATTTGGCGCCGGACACGCCGGCGCAGCGGCTCAGCGGCGGTGAAGCCATGCGGGTCGCGCTGGTCGGCGCGCTGCTGTCGGAGGCCGGCTTTCTGATCCTGGACGAGCCGAGCAACCATCTGGACCGGCCCGGCCGGCGGGCTCTGGTCGATCTGCTGCGCGCCTGGCCACGCGGCCTGCTGGTGGTCAGCCACGACCGCGATCTGCTGCAGGGCCTGGAGCGCATCGTGGAGCTGTCGCCTCAGGGTTTGCGCAGCTATGGCGGCAACTACTCGTTCTATGCGCATAGCAAGGCCCAGGCCCAGCAGAGCGCGCAGGCGCAGCTGCAGCAGTGCAAGCTCGAACGGCGGCAGCACGAAGACGCGCTGCGCGAGCAGCGCGAGCGCTGCTCGCGCAGGCAGGCGCGCGGCGATCGGCAGGGCAAGCAGGCCAACCAGGCCAAGATCCTTTTGGGCCGCCAGAAGGAGCGCAGCGAAGCCTCGGCCGGCCGGCTGCGCCTGGTGCAGGCCCAGCTGCAGCAGCAGCATGCCCAGCGCGTGCGCGACGCGGCCCAGCAGGTGGAAGACGCCATGCCCATCGTGCTGCATGCGCTGCCGCCGCCAGCGGCCATGCCCCATCGCTGTGTGGAGCTGGACGCGGTGGCACTGCCCTGGGTGGCGGCGCCCACCCGACACATCAGCCTCAGCCTGGGCGGCGCGCAGCGCGTGGGCGTGCTCGGGCCCAATGGCTGCGGCAAGTCCACCTTGCTCCAGCTGCTGGCGGGCCGGATGGCGCCGCTGGCCGGGACCTGCCGGATCACGCCGGCGCGGGTCTATCTGGACCAGCAGCTGACGCAGCTGTCCGCCACCTCGTCCGCGTTCGAACAATTGCGGGCGGTCCATCGCACGGCCAGCGACGGCGAGCTGCGCATGCGGCTCGCGCAGCTGGGCCTGGATGCGCGCAAGGCCATGGTGCCCGCCGGAGCGCTGAGCGGCGGCGAGCGCCTCAAGGCCGCGCTGGCCTGCGTGCTCTATGCGCAGGTGCCGCCCCAGCTGCTCCTGCTCGACGAGCCCAGCAACCACCTGGACCTGCCCTCGCTGGAGGCGCTGGAGACCCTGCTGTGCCACTACCGCGGCACCCTGGTCGTCGTGTCGCACGACGAGAGCTTTCTGCACCGGCTGGCCCTCACCGACGCCCTGGTCGCCTCCGAGCAGGGCTGGGCGCTGCAGGCCTGGCACAGCCGGTGACGGGCAGGCCCGGACGCATCGCGGAAACGGTGGCGTTCCCCGCCGTCAGTGATCCAAGCGCGGTTCTCCGGCGTACAAGCATGCGTAGGCCGGTCGGGCGCGGGGCTTGCCGCGGTGCCGTCGGCCGTGTGTTATGCCGCATTCCCCATCCGTCTCACCATGTCTGATCGCCGCGCCGCCTTCCTCCCGGGCTCCGCCCTTGGCCGCCTCCTGCGGCGCCCCCATCGGGCCTGTGCCCGGCTGGTGGTGACGGGCTGCTGCGCGCTCGCCGGTCTGCCCGCCGCGGCCGTCGAAGCGCCGGACTTGCCCACGGTGGCGTCCGTCGATCTGGGGCGCTATGCCGGCACCTGGTATGAGATCGCCTCGTTGCCGAATCGCTTCCAGAAGCAGTGCGTCGCCGACACCCAGGCGCACTACCGTCAGGACGACGGCGTGGTCCGGGTCACCAACCGCTGCCGCATCGCCGATGGCCGTGTCGATCAGGCCCGGGGTCGCGCCAAGGTGGTGCCCGGCAGCGGCAATGCCAAGCTGCGCGTGAGCTTCTTTTGGCCGTTCTATGGCGACTACTGGATCCTGGCGCTGGACCCCGCCTACAGCGAGGTGTTGGTTGGAGCGCCGGACCGTCGCTACGCCTGGGTGCTGGCGCGCCGGCCCGATCTTCCCGAACCGCGGCTGCAGGCCTTGCTGCAGAAAGCTCAGTCGCTGGGCTTCGACGCGCAGGCCTTCCGCCGCACGCCGCAGACACAGCCGCTGACCCCGCTCGACGGGGCCCCGGCGAGTCCGGACGCGGCATCGGGTCAGAGTGAATGAGCGGTCCCCCCATGCCGATGGCCGTGGCTGACGCTCCGGCCACCGGGGCCGCAAGGCTTCTCTGCCGGCCGATGATCGAAGCCCAGCAGCGCAAAGACATGCCGACCCATCTGGATGGCGCCATAGCCTTGCAGGGTGTAGACCTCCAGGCTGTTGAGCCGCAAGCTCCGAGTCACCCCGTTGTCGCGAGGCCATGACTTCAGCCTGCGCTTCGCAGCGTCCACGGCCGCGCCGGTGCGGCGACTCTGTTCTGCGGCCGGCAAAGAAACGGCCCGGCTTGAGGCCGGGCCGTGGGTCATTGATCCATGATCAACGACGCTGGCCGCCTTCCTCGCGGTTGGTGCCCTCGTTGCGCTCGTTGCGCTGACCACCCTCGTTGCGCTGGCCGCCCTCGTTTCGGTTCGCGCCTTCGTTGCGATTCGAAGCTTCCTCGCGCTGGCCGCCTTGCTGGTTGCGCTGGGTTTCTTCCTGGGCCTGTTGCTCGTTGCGTTGGCCTTCGTTGCGGTTTTGCTGGGTCATGGTGAACTCCTAAGAATTGATCGGCACCTGCCGACGACCGGTCAAGGCAAATCCGGTGCCATCGAGGCCCGCGTCAGCGGTCGCTCGGGGGCGGTCCATCGGCCGATGTCCGCTGCCGCGCGCTTGCCGCAAGGCTTGCTGCTTCGACGAATTTGAAGTGGCCGCCGGGCACGCCGGGTGTGAACGATCCGCGGCAATGCGTGGGGGGAGCGGCCCGGTACCTGTCCCTCGACGGTCCGGAACGCCCGTTGCCTGAGCCGGGCGCCGGGCGGCATTCCGCCCTTCACATCAAGGAGCAGGCCCATGGGACTCAACATCCGAGACAACCGAGGCGTGGCGCTGGACCGCCAGCGCTTCACCTGGCGCGACATGGTCCAGAAGCCGATCAGCAAGCTCGACGACGACGCCTACTCGCGTGTCCACATCATCTTGCTGAATGGTCTGGAGCTGGAGGCGCTGAACTTCTCGCATGCCTGCGCACGCATGAACCTGGACTTGCAGCCGGTGCTGGCGCAGCTGCGCCGCGTCGAGCAGCACCAGGCGACGACGGTGAACTGGCTGATCGGCGCGGACCACTCGCCGCTGGAGACCACCATCGCCTACGAGCAGGTGGCCATCGACGTGACGGCCGGCGTCGCCTTGCGCGAGCCCGATGCCGGCCTAGCCCAGGTCTATCGCTTCGGCCTGCTGGAGGACTTCGATCACATGTACCGCTACTCGGCGCTGCTGGACCGGCTGGAGGGCAAGGACGCCAACAACATCCTGCAGAGCTACACCGACATCCTGCCGGGCCGTCCCACCGTGGTGGAGCATCGCGACCCGCTGGACGACCTGCGTCAGTCCTATGACCGCCGCGCCGCGCAGCCACTGTCCAAGCTGCATGCGCTGACCATCATGGCGGCCGAGCAGCAGACCCACAACTACTACATGAACGTCGGCCCGCTGTTCAGCGACCCGATGGCGCGGCTGCTCTATGCCGAGATCGCCTCCATCGAGGAGCAGCACACAACGCAGTACGAATGCCTGATGGATCCCGATGAGACCTGGCTGGAGAAATGGGTGCTGCACGAGGCCGCCGAGGTCTACAACTATCACGGCTGCGCGCAGCAGGAAAGCAACCCGCGCCTAAGGGCGCTGTGGGAGCGCTTCCTCGATTACGAGCTGGGCCAGCTGCACCTGGCCATCGAGCATTTCCAGCGTCTGGACGGCCGCGACGTGGCCGAGATCCTGCCCGACGAACTGCCCGACCCCATCCCCATCGAATCGCAGCGCGAGTTCGTGCGCCAGGTGCTGGCCGACGAGGTCGATCTGCGTGCCGACGGCAGCCGCTTCGTCGACAAGGCGCAGGAGCCAAGGCGATCCATCGACTATCGCGAGCAACTCAACGCCGAGGGCTCGCCCACCGAGCAGGTCGCCGACGGCTACCGCTGGCGCCCCGGCACCGAACTCAAGCGCGCCGCTTGAGCAGCATCGAAAGGAATCACCATGGAAGCAAGAACCGAACTGGGCCACAACCGGACCGGCATCCAGATGTCGCCGGTGCATACGGCCGAGATGCTGTCGGGCGCCAATGCCATCGCCGATGCGATCGCGCCGAACGCGATCGACGCGGGGGCGCTGGCCGCCGAGTCCCGCGCGGGCCTCGCCGACGCCCAGCTGCGCCGTCGCTATGCCCGCGAGGCCGACAAGCTGGGCTCGGTGCCTCTGCCCGGGACCCTGTCGGGCCTGGCTCACACGGGGGCCGACTTGTTGACCGGCCGCCGTCCGCAGGTGCTGATGGACAAGCTGGGCGAACGCCTGGCCTTTGAGCGCGGTGGCGTGCGGCTGTATGACGGCTTGCTGGCGAAGTGCCAGGCCGATGGCGGCGATCTGTCGGCCGAGGACGTCGCGGCGATCCGGCGCTTTCGCG
Organism: Pelomonas sp. CA6; assembly: GCF_022549225.1. Taxonomy (GTDB): domain Bacteria; phylum Pseudomonadota; class Gammaproteobacteria; order Burkholderiales; family Burkholderiaceae_C; genus Roseateles. Next base: position 148,964 of record NZ_JAKZFD010000008.1, on the reverse strand, counting down.
ACGAGGAGGCCCAGCACTTCGCCCTGGTGGTCCAGGCCATCGAGTCGCTGGGCGGCGACCCGACGGCGCAGACCCCCTGCGCCGACCTGGTAGGCGTGGAAAGCCAGGGCCTGGTGCAGGCGCTCAACGATCCGCGCAGCTCCGTGCTGCAGGCGCTGCATGTGGTGCTGGACGCCGAGCTGCTCGACAACGCGGGCTGGGAGCTGCTCGTCCAGCTGGCGCGGGCCGCGGGCCATGACGCGATCGCCGATCGCTTCGCCATCGCCGTGCAGCAGGAGGCCGAGCACCTGCAGACGCTCCAGGCGCTGGTGGCGCGGCTGACGCTGGCCGACGCCGGCGCTACGTGCGCTCCCTGAGCATGCCCTTGAGCCAGCGGCAGAACTCGCGCGCGCTCTGTGCATGGGCGCTGTGGGTGTTCACATAGGCCACGTAGCGGGCACCGGAGTCGACGCACAGTTCGCTGGCCGGCACCAGGCTGCCGTCGCGCAACTGGTCGCGCACCACCAGCCGCGGGACGACCAGGAAGCCGGTGCCCGCGATGGCGGCGGTCACCGCAAGGAAAAGATGGTCGTAGGTGGCGACCACGTGCAGGCTGTCGGGTGCCATGTCGGCGGCGACGGCCCAGGTGGCCATCGCGTCCGGCCGCGAGCGGGCCGCCACCATGGGCCACTGGCTCTTCGCGCGGGCGCCGTGCTGGGCCAGCAGCGCCGGTGTGGCCACGCAGATCAGTTCCTCGCGGGTCAGCTCCCAGCTCTCGGCGCCGGGCAGGCTGAGGTCCCGGCTGATGAGCACGTCGAAGTCGTCCGCGGGCTGGGGCGCCGACAGCGAGGTGATCAGGTCGATCTGGACCCCATGGCGCGCCGTATAGCCGCCCAGCGCGGGCACCACCACCGTCATCGCGAAGCTGGGCATGGAGGTGCGCACCTTCAGCCGGTCATGCGTGTGTCCGCGCTGGGCCAACAGCTGCATGGTCAGCTCCAGCGTGGCCATCGCGTCCTTGACCGCCTCGAAGAGCTGCAGGCCGGACGGCGTGAACTCGATGGACGAGCCGCGGCGGACGAAGAGTCGGGTGTTGGCAAAGGCCTCCAGCGCCGCGACGTGGCGGCTGACGGCGCCCTGGGTCACGCCCAGGGCCTCCGCGGCTCGCGTGAAATTCCCCTGCCGACCCGCCGCGACGAAGGCGCGCAGGGCGACCAGCGGCATGCCGGCCGGGGTGCTATGAGTTGAACTCATGGGTTTGGTGGGCTCCGGAATACTGTCATGAATCCACAATCAAGCACAACCAGTCGCTGGATAGCATGAAAACTCGTTGGGTTTGCTGATTCGACGAGGTGCGATTCTATGTCCCGCAATCTGGTGAAGATATGTGCTTTACTCATTCTCGCCGCAGCCGCCGGCCGCGCTGCGCAGGCCGGCGAGCTGGTCCTGTACTCGTCGAACAATGTCGAGACGGTGAACCGCGTGATCGACCAATTCAGCAAGGAGAACCCTGACATCAAGGTCTCCGTGGTCCGCGCCGGCACCGGCGCGCTGATGCAGCGCATCAAGGCCGAGGCGGCCAATCCGCTGGGTGATCTCTTCTGGTCCGGCGGACTGGCGACGCTGGGCGAGTTCCGCGAGTTCCTCGAGCCCTACCGCTCGCCGCAGGCCGCGGCGGTGCCCGCGGCCTACCGCGAGCCGAGCGGGCTGTGGCTGGGCACGAACACCCATGTGGCGGTGCTGATGGCCAATCTGCGCCAGACGCCCGGCGGCCAGCCACCCAAGGGCTGGGCGGACCTCGCCGACCCCAAGTGGAAGGGCAAGATCGTGATCCCCGACCCCGAGCGGGGCAGTGCTTCCTATGCGGCGCTGTATGGGCTGCAAAAGCTGCTGGGCAGCGAGATGCTGGCCAAGGTGGCGCGCAATGCGGTGATCGTGGGCAGCACCTCGGCCGCCTACGAAGGCGTGGCCAAGGGCGAGTTCGCCGTCGCGGTGACGATGGAGTACGCCGCCTACGAATACGTGGCCGGCGGGCTGAAGGAAATCCGCCTGGTCTATCCCGCCGAGGGCACCTTCCTGTCTCCGGAGGGCATGGCGCTGATCAAGGGCGGCAAACATCCGCAGGAAGCGCGCCGGCTCTACGAGTTCCTGGCCGCGCGCAAGACGCAGATCGAGATCTTCAAGAGCGCCTACCGGCGCCCGCTGCGCGGCGACATCGACGCCGCGCGGCTGGCCGATCTGCCGTCGCTGTCGGCGATCAAGGTGGTGGCGCTGGACGAGGCGCGGATGGGTGCGGAGCGCGCCGCCTTCCTCGCCCAGTGGCGCCAGCTGCTGGGCGGCCGCTGAGCGCGGGCCGGGTGTCGCGGAGCGCGCAGATGCAGGTGTCGTTCGAATCCATCGTGCAGAGTTATGGCGGGCAGGCCTTGTTCGAGCAGCTGGACCTGAGCATTCCCAGCGGCAGCTTCTTCACCCTGCTGGGCCCGTCGGGCTGCGGCAAGACCACGCTGCTGCGCATGCTGGCCGGCTTCGTGCGGCCGACGGCCGGCCGCATCTGCTTCGGCGCGGAGGACGTGACGGCGGTGCCCGCGCACCGGCGCGGCGTGGGGATGGTCTTCCAGGATTACGCGCTCTTCCCGGACCGCTCCATCGTGGCCAACGTCGCCTACGGGCTGGAGGCGCGCGGCGTGGCGCGCGCCGCGGCGCGGACCCAGGCGCTGGCGATGCTGGACCATGTGGGCCTGCAGGCGCTGGCGGGTCGCGCGCCGGCCGAGCTGTCGGGCGGGCAGCGCCAGCGCGTGGCGATGGCGCGCGCGCTGGTCATCCAGCCCCGGCTGCTGCTGTTGGACGAACCCTTGTCGGCGCTGGACGTCAAGCTTCGCGTCGAGCTGCGCGGCCTGATCCGCGACCTGCAGAAGGAGGCGGGCCTCACCACGGTGTTCGTCACGCACGACCAGGAGGAGGCCCTGGTCATGTCCGACCAGATCGCGGTGATGGACCGCGGCCGCATCGTCCAGGTGGGCACGCCGCAGGAGGTCTATGCCCGCCCCGCGACCGCCTTTGCCGCGGACTTCGTCGGCAGTGCCAACCTCATTCGCATCGACGCGCTGCTGTCCAGCGACGCCGGCCTGTGCCGCGTGCGGACGCCGGCCGGCGTGCTGCTGGCCCGCGGTGAGGCTCCGCTCGCGCCGGGCGCGCTGCTGGCGCTGCGCAGCGAGGAGCTGGCGTTCGCGCCCGCGGACGAGGCCGGCGAGGGGCGGATCTGCGGCGTGGTGCAGCGCGTCGAATTCCGTGGCAGCGTCACCGGCTACTTCGTCGCGACGGCCGCGGGCCTGATCCGCGTGGACCTGCGCAGCGAGGCGGGGGCGCCGTCGCCGGCCCGCGGCGACGCGGTGGTGTTGGCGCCGCGCGGCCCGGCGCGCATCGTGCGGGCCTCGTGATGCGGGCGGCCCTGCGACACGATCCTGCCTGGCAGGTGCTGGGCCTGGTGGCTTTGGGACTGCTGGGCATTTTCCTGGTCTGGCCGCTGGCCGGCATGCTGGGCAAGTCCTTCGTCAATGCCGACGGGAGCCTGGGCCTGGACGGCTACCGCCGCTTCTTCGGCGACGCCAGCTACCGCGCGGTGCTGTTCAACACGCTGTGGCTGGGTGCCGCGGTCACGCTGAGCGCCATGCTGCTGGGCGGCGGCCTGGCGCTGGTCGTGGCCCGCTTCCGCTTTCCAGGCGCCGGGCTGGTGGCCCTGCTGCCGCTGCTCACGCTGGTGATCCCCGACGTGGTGGTGGCCGCCGCCTGGCTTCTCGTGCTGGGCAAACAGGGGCTGGTGAACCTGTGGCTGGCGCCGCTGGGCGTCGAGCTGCCCTCGCTCTACTCGTGGTGGGGGCTCATCTTCGTGATGACGCTGAACAACTATGTGTATGCCTTCGTTGCGGTGCTGGCCGGGCTGAAGTCCATGGACCGCCATCTGGAGGAGGCGGCGCTTGGCCTGGGCCGGCCGCCGGGCCGGGTGCTGCTGGGCGTCACGCTGCCGCTGTTGCTGCCCTCGCTGCTGGCGGGCGCGCTGATGGTCTTCACCCATGTGATCGGCAGCTTCGGCGTGCCCGCGGTGCTGGGGGCGCGCACGCCGGTGCTGGCGGTCAAGGCCTACAACGAATTCGTCAGCGAGATGGGCGGCAACCCGCAGATGCAGACCACCATGGCCTCGCTGCTCGTGCTGCTGGGGGTGGCGCTGCTGCTGCTGCAGAAGCGCTGCGTGCAAGGGCGGCGCTTCCAGATGGAGGCGGGGCGCAGCCCCGCGCCCGTGCCCATACGCGGCGCGCCGGCCGCGCTGGCCAGTGGCGCGGTGCTGGGCGTCGTCGCGCTGTCGCTGCTGCCGGCGCTGGTGGTGCTGGTCACCGCGTTCACGCCCTCCGTCGGGCCGGTGCTGCGCTATGGCGACTTCACCTGGGCCCATCTGCAGGTCGCGCTGGTCCGCGCGCCGGAGCCGCTGTACAACTCGCTCTTCCTCGCCTCCGTCGCGACGGCGGTGGGGCTGCTGTTCTCGGTCGCGCTGGCCTACCTGATCGTCAAGAAGCCCTCGCTGCTGACGCAGGCGCTGGATCTGGCGGTGATGCTGCCGCTGACCATTGCCGGCACCGTGCTGGGCATCGCGCTGGTCAATGCGTTCAACAGCGGCTGGCTGGTGCTGACCGGCAGCTGGACGGTGATGGCCCTGGCCTACGTGCTGCGGCGCATGCCCGCCAGCGTGCGGGCCGCCGCCGGGCCCTTGCACAACTTGAAGGACGCCATCGAGGAGGCCTCGGTGAGCCTGGGCGTGGCGCCGCTGCGCAGCTTCTTCAAGGTGGTGCTGCCGGTGATCGCGCCGTCGGTGCTGGCGGCCGGCGTGCTGATGTGGGTCACCACGCTGTCGGAGCTGTCGGCCACCGTGGTGCTGTATTTCGGCGGCATGAACACCATGCCGATCGAAATCTTCCAGCAGATCGACAGCGGCCGCCTGGCGCTGGCCTGCGCCTACAGCCTGGTGCTGCTGGCGACCATCTTCGTGCCGCTGCTGATCGCCCGATGGATTTTCAAGTTGAGGGTAGGGACTGTCGAATGAGTGAACACCAGGGTATGCATCCGTTCTTCGCCGAGCGCGTGCTGGGGGCCAGGCCCTCGGCGACCAAGGAGATGACGCGGCTGGCCAACCAGCTGCAGCGCGAGGGGCGCAGCATCGTCGCGCTGAGCCAGGGCGAGCCCGACTTCGAGACGCCGGCGCACATCCGCCAGGCCGCGAAGGCGGCGATCGACCGCCACGAATCGCGCTACACCGAGGTGGCCGGGACGCTGGCGCTGCGCGAGGCCGTCGCGCGCAAGTTCGAGCGCGACAACGGCCTGCGCTTCAGTCCCGATCAGATCCAGGTCGGCGGCGGGGCCAAGCAAATCCTCTACAACGCGCTGCAGGCCACGCTGAACGTGGGCGACGAGGTGGTGCTGCCGGTGCCCGCCTGGGTGTCTTATCCCGAGATGGTGCGCCTGGCGGGTGGCACGCCCGTGCTGCTGCGCTGCGGCGCGGCGGCCGGATTCAAGCTCACGCCGCAGCAGCTGGACGAGGCCATCACGCCGCGCACCAAGTGGCTGATGCTCAACTCGCCCGCCAATCCCAGTGGCGCGGTGTACTCGGCGCGTGAGCTGGCCGCGCTGGCCGAGGTGCTGCTACGCCATCCTCAGGTCTGGGTGATGGCCGACGATGTCTACGAGAAGATCCGCTACGACGACGCGCCCTTCGCCACGCCGGCCGCCTTGGCGCCGGAGATCGCCGCGCGCACCCTGACGATCAACGGCGTGTCCAAGGCCTATGCGATGACGGGCTGGCGCATTGGGTTCGGCGCCGGGCCGCTGGCGCTGATCCAGGCGATGAATCTGGTGCAGTCGCAGTCGACCTCGCATGCCTGCTCGATCAGCCAGGCCGCCGCGATCGCCGCGCTGGACGGTCCGATGGACTTCCTACCCGGCTTCGTCACCGCCTTCCGCCGCCGCCGCGACCGGGTGGTCGAGGGGTTGAACCGGATCGAGGGCCTGCGCTGCGACCTGCCGCCCGGCGCCTTCTACGCCTTCCCGGGCTGTCAGGGTCTGCTGGGGCGCCGCGACGGGGCCGGCCGCCTGCTTGCCACCGACGCCGACCTGGCGCTGTACTTGCTGCGCGAGGCCGGCGTGGCCCTGGTGCCGGGGTCGGCGTTCGAACTGCCCGGCCATCTGCGCCTGTCTTACGCGGCGTCGGATGAGTCGCTGGACGAAGCGCTGCGGCGCATTGCCCAGGCCTGCGCGCAGCTGCGCTGAAGGCTCCACGCGAGCCGCGCCCGACGGAGCCGCAAGGCCTGGCGCGGTCTCACCCCTTCTTGCGCACCCAGCTGGCTACCAGGCTGATCACGGCCAGGATCAGGAAGCCATAAAACAAGAGTTGGGCGATGCCCGCCGCGCTGGCGGCAATGCCACCGAAGCCGAAGACGGCGGCCAGCAATGCGATGACGAAAAAGACCACGGCGTAGTGCAGCATGGAACGCTCCTTTTCAGACGGGCGAGGCCATGACGGCCACGGCTCCAATATAGGTCCGCGTCCACGAGGTCGGGGCCGGCCGGCACCGCAAGAACCGGTAGGACGGCTCCGACAGCGGTCCGCGGCGGTGTCCGTGTAGGACCTGTCCTACGCGCGCAGGCAGCCCTCGCCGACGCCGCCGCGCGAGCGCTTGCGGCACAGTGGGCTCACCGTCCAGCGGTGCAAGCGAACGACGAGGCTGCCATGTCCTATCTTTCCGACACTGTCCCCTCCGCCCATCCCGAGGCTGCAATGCCTCCGCTCAGCCTGTGGCAGCGCTGGACCGCGCGCGCACGGCGGCATGGCTTGCAGGACGAGGCGCTGGGCCTGGAATCGGCGCTGCCCTGGCTACTGGCCGAAACGCCGCTGCCCGAAGCGCTGCCAGTGAGCCCGCCTCCGGGCAAGGCCTGACCCCGCGCCGCGGCGCCGGCGCGGCGGCCCCGCGGGTTCATTCCTACTGGATGAGCCCGTTCTTCAGCGCGTAATAGGTCAGGTCGCTGTTGGTTTCCAGCTTGAGCTTTTCCATCACGCGGCTGCGGTAGGTGCTGACGGTCTTCACGCTGAGGAACATGGCCTTGGCCATGTCGCCCACCGTTTCGCCGCGCGCCAAGCGGAGGAAGACCTGCAATTCGCGGTCCGACAGCGCTTCGTGCGCGGGGCGGTCCGAACTGGCGCCGGCCAGATCGTCGGCCAGCAGCTCGGCCAGCGCCGGGCTCACATAGCGCCGGCCGCGCGCCACCGTGCGTATCGCCGCGGCGATCTCGTCGGGGTCGCATTCCTTGTTCAGATAGCCGCTGGCGCCCTGGCGCATCAGGCTGGTCGCATAGGTCGCTTCGGGAAAGCCGCTGAGGATGAGCACCGGCAGCGCCGGGAAGCGCGCCTTGATCGCGGCCAGCGCGTCCACGCCGCTCTGGTCGGGCATGGAGATGTCCATCAGCAGCACGTCCACCTCGCCACCCCGCGCCAGCTCCAGCGCCTCGCGTCCGTTCGCGGCTTCGCCGGCGACGCGCATGTCCACGTTCTCGCTGAGCAACTGGCGCAGGCCGGTGCGCACGATGGCGTGGTCGTCGACGATGCCGATGCGAATCATGGGCGGGGGCCGGGCGTTCATGCCGGCTGCAATGGAACACCTGGCGAGCCTAACAGCAGGGGCCGGCCGGACCCGTCGGACAAGTCCTACACGGGCGCAGGGTGTGTCGGCCATGTCCGACATGCGCTCGGCGTGCCGGCCGATGTCGGCGCGGTTCGCCGCGGTTCAAAGTTAGCTCCATGGACGGCCTCGGATGTTCCGTCCTTGGCTTCCCCGGGGAGGCGCCGGACCGCGGTCCGGCGGTGCCGGGGGTGTTTCAAAGCATGAAAGGAAAGTCGAGATGCATACGCGTTTCCGTACCCCGATCTCCCGTCCCGCCCTGGTGGCCGTGCTGGCCCTGCTGGGCGGTCTGGTGGCCTGCAGCCCCGACGAAGGCCAGACCCCGGGCCAGAAGCTGGACGAAGGCATGGCCTCGGCCAAGCGCTCCGGCGAGGTTGCCAAGAAGGAAAGCGAGCAGGCCCTGCACAAGGCCGAGCAAGGCATGGAAGACGCGGCGCACAAAGCCTCCGCGGCGGTGAGCGACGCCACGATCACGACCAAGGTCAACGCCGCGCTGATGGCGGATGACCAACTGAAGGCGCGAAAGATCGATGTCGATACCAGCGAGGGCCGCGTCGTGCTCAATGGCACCGCGCCCGATGCCGCGGCCGTGCAGCGCGCCACCACGCTGGCCCAGGCCGTCGACGGTGTGCGCTCTGTCGAGAACCGCCTGACCGTCAGCAAGGGCTGAGGCCCGCCCCCCGTTTCATCAACCGAAGGAGAGTGAACGATGCATACCCCCAAGACCCCCGCCCTGTTGTCGACCCTGGTCGTGGCCCTGGCTTCGCTGAGCGCGGCCCCGGTGATGGCCGCCAATCCGCAGGAACCCCAGCCGCAGCAGCCGCAGGCCCAGCAGGGCGCCGCCGCGGTCGATGACGCGACGCTGGCCACCCTGCTGAAGACCAAGATCGCCGCCGACCCCACGGTCAGCGCGATGGCGATCAATGTCGAGATCAGCCAGGGCGTGGTGCAGCTCAATGGCGTGGCCAAGAACGCCGAGGAGCGCACCCGCGTCGAGCAGCTGGCGCGCTCGGTCTCCGGCGTCAAGGACGTGCGCAACAACATCGAAGTGCGCGGCTGACCTTTTTCTCCCCACGGGGGTCTTCCCCCGGTTGGGGCGCCCAGGTGGGGCGCCCCTTTTTTTGCCTTTCTCCGTGCAAAGGCCTGCCGTCCTACACCGTCGCGGGGCCTTTGCTGGGATCATTGCCGCCACCCCGGGCGCATCGCGCCGGGGCGACCTTCAGACCCCGCACCGCCATGCCCACGCTCAGAGCATTCATCATTGAAGACAATCCAGTGATTCTTGAGAGCCTGGTGGGGGCGCTGGAAGAAATGAGCCATGTGCGGGTGGTCGGCCATGCGAGCGACGAGGTCTCGGCGGTGAACTGGATGCGCATGCATCCGATCGGCGAGGCGGACCTGTTCATCGTCGATGTGTTCCTGCTCTCCGGCACCGGCCTGGGGGTGCTGCGCGCCGCGCGTGAGCTGGGCATGCCGGCCCATTGCGTGGTGCTGACCAATTACGCCACCGAGGACATGCGCCAGCGTTGCCTGGCGCTGGGGGCGGAGCGGGTGTTCGACAAGAGCTACCAGCTCGACGATCTGCTGAGCTTCTGCGCCGAACTGGGCGGCTCGGACACGCGGCCCGCGGCGCTCTGAGGCCCATGCTGGACCCCCTGCTCCAGCGTGCCAGCCGTCATCGGCTGCTGTCCGTGCTGATGGCCATGGTGGCCGGCGCGGCGGTGATGGGCGTGGCCGAGTTCACCTACCGCCTGGCCGACGAGGCGCTGCAGGCCGAGCGCGTGCGCCAGGCCGCGAAACTGGACGCGCTGCGCCTGAGCAGCCTGCTGACCGATGCCGAAACGGCCCAGCGCGGCTATCTGATCACCGGTCACACGGACTATCTGCAGCCCATGCGCAACGCGCAGGCGCAGATTCCCGAAGTGCTCAAGCGCCTGTCGCGCCAGTACACCAGCACGGGCTGGGCCGACCTGATGCGCGACGTGCGCGCGCGCACCGACGAGAAGCTCTCCGAACTGGACGAGACGGTGCAGATGTACCAGCGCGGCGCCCACGAGGGCTGGCGCGCAGTGACCTCCACCAACATGGGCAAGGAGAAGATGGACGCGGTGCGCCAGGCCACCGAGAGGCTGGCGCGCTACGAGGAAGACCGCATCGGCGACGAGCGCCGCGCCATCTTCCGCGCGCTGGCGCTGGGCCGCTATGGCGTGCATGCGCTGGCGGTGCTGAGCCTGCTGTGGCTGCTCTATTTCCTGAAGAAGAACGAGGCCCTGCACCAGGCGCGGCGCGACCATGCGCGCCTGCTCGGCGAGGAGCGCGACCGGCTGGACGCCGAGGTGCGCCGCCGCACCGCCGAGCTGACCGACCTGGCCGACCACCTGACCCGCGTGCGCGAGCACGAGCGCGCCCACCTGGCGCGCGAGTTGCATGACGAGCTGGGCGCGCTGCTCACCGCGGCCAAGCTGGACCTCAGCCGCGCGCGCCGCCAGCTGGCGCGCGGCCAGCCCGAGGAGCTGGCCGAACGCCTGGGCCACATGGCCACGCTGATCGATGAGGGCATCACGCTGAAGCGCCGCATCATCGAGGACCTGCGCCCCTCGGCGCTGGAGCACCTGGGCCTGTGCGCGGCGCTGGAGATCCTGGCGCGCGAGTTCGCCGCGCGTTCGGGCTGGACGCTGCACCTGGCGCTGGACGAGGCGCGGGCCGACGCGCAGGCCAGCCTCGCGGTCTACCGCCTGGTGCAGGAGAGCCTGAGCAATGCACTGCAGCATGCGCAGGCCACGCAGATCTGGCTGACGCTGCGGCTGGAAGGCGGCTGGATGCGGGTGCAGGTGCGCGACGATGGTCGCGGCTTCGATCCCGCGGCGGTGCCGCCCGGGCACCATGGCCTGCTGGGCATGCGCTACCGCATGGAAAGCCTGGGCGGCACGCTGACGCTGGCGTCCGCGCCGGGGCAGGGCACCCGCATCGAAGCCCGTCTGCCGCAGCCGGTGGCGCAGGACGCGCCGGCCCCGGGCTGAGCGCGCACGGAGCGGGCGCCGTCTCCTGGACAATGCAGGGTTTGCCAACGAACGAATTTGCTTCCGTCATGACCGAATCCACCGCCAAGCCCGCGCTGCCCGACCGCCTGTCGATCGACCCGCGCAGCCCCCACCATGTGCCCGCCGTGTTCGAGCACGACATCGGCATCCTGTTCAACGGCAAGGAGCGCGGCGACGTCGAGGAGTACTGCGTCAGCGAGGGCTGGATCCGCGTGCCCGCCGGGCGTACGCTGGACCGTCGCGGCCAACCCCTGATGATCAAGCTCAAGGGCAAGGTCGAGGCCTTCTACAAGTAGTCAAACGCCGCAGCCGGGCCGCGCGCCCGCGGCAGGAGGGCAGGCCGATGAAGTCCGCTGCACCGTCCGTGAAGACTGGCGGCGACCCCGCGTGGCAGGGGCGCGTGGCCGTCGTGACCGGCGCCTCGTCGGGCCTGGGGCTGGCGCTGGCCGCCGCGCTGGCCGAGCGCGGCGCGCTGCCGGTGCTGGTGGCGCGCGACGCGACGCGGCTGCGCCAGGCGCTCGCCACGCTGGGCGGACGCGGCGAATGCCACGCGCTGGACGTGCGCGACGCCGCCGGCCTGCGCTCGCTGGCGCGCGACCTGGCGCAACGCCATGGCCGGCTGGACCTCTGGTTCAACAACGCCGGACTCACACTGGCCGGCGAGTTCCAACAGATGCGCGCCGAACACCTGCAGCGCATGCTGGAGGTGAACCTGCTGGGCGTGCTGAACGGCTGCAGCGCCGCCTATGCGCTGATGCACGAGCAGGGCCGGGGCCACATCGTCAACATCGCGTCGCTGGCCGGCCTGCTGCCCACGCCCGGACTGGCCGGCTATGCGATGTGCAAGCACGGCGTCGTCGGCCTGAGCCTGAGCCTGCGGCTGGAGGCGGCGCAGCGCGGCGTGCGCGTCAGCGTGGCCTGCCCGGCCGCGGTGGACACGCCCGCTGATCCGACGCGCGCGCCGGCCGATCTGCCGCAGTTGCCCGAGGCGCCCTGGCTGCGCCGCTTCCTGGACGCCGCCGCCGGCCGCCCCGCGCCCGCGGCCGAGGTGGCGCAGGCCATCCTGCGCGGCACGGCGCGCAACGACGCGCTGATCCTGCCGGGCAAGTCGCGCGCGGTGGCCTGGCTCTACCGCATGGCGCCCGGCCTGGTGTGGCGCGACTCGCAGGGCCGTGTCGCGGCGGCGCGGGGACGCGACGCTCAGTCGATGAAGTAGTCCGGCAGCAGGCGCCGGTTGCCCGGCGTCACCGCATAGCCGTCGAGATCCTGGATGCCGTGGCGCATCAGCACCTCGTCGTCAATCAGGAACTGGCCGGTGGAGGCGCGCGCGTCCTCGCGCAGCAGGTGCCAGGCGGCGTCGGCCATGATCTCGGGCTTGCGGCACAGCGCCGGGTCCACGCCGGGAATCATCTGCAGCGCGGCGGTGGCGATCGCGGTGCGCGGCCACAGGCTGTTGACCGCGATGCCCCAGGGCCTGAACTCGCGCGCGTGGCCCAGCGTGCACATGCTCATGCCGTACTTGGCCATGGTGTAGGCCACGTGCGGCGCGAACCAGTGGTCGCGCAGGCTCAGCGGCGGCGAGATGTTCAGCACATGCGGATTGCGGCCCCGCGCGGCGCTGTCGCGCAGCGCCGCCAGACAGGCCTGGGTGCAGCAGAAGGTGCCGCGCGCGTTGACGCCCATCATCAGGTCGAAGCGCTTCATCGGCGTGTCCGGCGTGGGCGTCAGGCTGATCGCGCTGGCGTTGTTGATCAGGATGTCGATGCCGCCGAACTGCGCCACGGTGCGCGCCACCGCGTCGGCGACGGCCGCCTCGTCGCGGATGTCGGTGGGCAGCACCAGCGCCTGGCCGCCGGCCGCGCGCACCGCCTCGGCGGCCTGGCCCAAGGTGCCGGGCAGGCGCGGGTTGGGGTCCACGGTCTTGGCCACCAGCGCGATGTTGGCGCCGTCGCGGGCCGCGCGTTCGGCGATGGCCAGGCCGATGCCGCGCGAGGCGCCGGTGATGAACAGGGTCTTGCCGGCCAGGCTGGCGGCGGCGGGATGGGAATGCTGATTGGGGTTCATCGGGACGGGGCCTCCTGGGCATAGAGTTGCTCGACCCGCGCGCCGTGCCGCTCCAGCACGGCCTTGCGGCGTATCTTCAGGGTCGCGGTCAGCTCGCCGGCGGCGATGGACAGCGGCTCGGCGAGCACGACGAAGCGGCGTATCGCGGCCACGCGCGACTGCGCCTGGTTCAGCGCGTCGATGCCGCGCTGCAGCTCGGCCCGCACCGCGGGGTGATTGGACAGCTGGGCCGCGCTGGCGACGGGCAGTTGCTGGCGCTCGGCGAAGGCGGCCAGCGCGTCGGGCTTGAGCGTCAGCAGCGCGGCGAGGAAGTGGCGGCCATCGCCGACCACGACCGCGTGCTCCACCAGCGGCAGGTTCATCAGCGCCGCCTCCAGATTGGCCGGCGAAACGTTCTTGCCGCCCGAGGTGATGATGAGGTCCTTCTTGCGTCCGGTGATGTAGAGATAGCCCTGTTCGTCGCGCCGACCCAGGTCGCCGCTGTGCAGCCAGCCGTCCACCAGCGCCTCGGCCGTGGCCTCGGGCGCGCCGGCATAGCCCTGGAACACATTGGGGCCGCGCACCAGGATCTCGCCGTCCTCGGCGATGCGCACCTCGACGCCCGCCAGTGGCTGGCCCACCGAGCCGTGCAGGGTCGCGCCGGGCAGGCTGACGGTGGTGGGGCCGCTGACCTCGCTCTGGCCGTAGACCTCCCCGATCACCAGGTCCAGCCCGCTGAAGAAGCGCAGGCACTCGGGCGCGATCGGCGCGGCGGCGGAGATCAGCACCCGGCCCTGGTCCAGCCCCAGCGCGCGCTTGATCTTGTTCAGCACCAGCCGGCGCGCCAACGCCAGGCGCAGCGCGGCGCGCAGCCCCGGGGCCTGTCCGGCGAGCCGGCGCGCGTGATAGTCGCGCGCGCTGCGCTGGGCCCAGTCGGCGAGGCGCTTCTTCGTGCCGCTCAGCCCCGCCAGCCGGGCCTGCAGCGCGGCCTGCATCTTTTCCCAGACACGCGGCACGCCGACGAAGATGGTGGGTTGGACCTCGGGCAGATGGCTGGACAGCGCCTCCAAACTCTGCGCGAAGAACACCTGGACGCCGGCGTGCGCCATCATGTGCACCGCACTGATCTGCTCGGCCACATGGGCCATGGGCAGGTAGGAGATCAGGCGGTCATGGCCCGAGGCCTGGAAGGCGCGCACCAGCGCATCGGCCGTCCAGGCCAGGTTGTCGTGGCTCAGCACCACGGCCTTGGGCGGGCCGGTGGTGCCGGAGGTGTAGATCAGCGTCCCGGCGTCGCCGCCGCGGATTCGGCGCATGCGGCGCTCCAGCTCGGCCTGGTGCGCTTCGGTGCCGCGCGCCATGAAGGCCTCCCAGCCCAGCAGTTCGCCGTCCACGGCTGGGGCGCCTTTCATCGCGACCACCTGGCGCAGGTGGGGCAGGGCCGCGCGCCGGCCGGCCAGCTTGGCGGCCTGCTGGGCGTCCTCCACCAGCAGCAGCGGCGCGGCGCTGTGCGCCAGGATGTATTCGACCTCGCCGGGCGCGCTGGTCCAGTAGATGCCGGCCGCCACCGCGCCCACCATCATGGCCGCATGGTCCATCACCAGCCACTCGGGCCGGTTGAAGCCGAGGATGCAGACCGCGTCGCCCGGCCGCACGCCCAGGTCCACCAGCGCGCGGGCGGCCTGCTGCACCTCGGCGGCGAAGTCGCGCCAGTTCGTCGCGTGCCAGCCCGTTGCCGTGCGCACGTGGTAGGCCGGGCACTCGGCCCGTGCCGCCGCCGTGGCGAGCAGGCGTGCCGGCGCGAGCAGATAGGGCGGGTGGCCTGTGGGGCTGGAGGCGGGCGGCGTGTGAGGCTGCATGGGGACTCCTGGCTCGGGGCGGGCGGTTGAGGGGCGTTGCGGGTTGGCGGGAAGGGCGGGACGTGGGGGCGCGCGGGGGGGGCGGCGCGACGCCCCATGGCGGCTCATGCCGGCTCGGGCGGCGGCTCGCTCGCGGGGCAGAGAAGCGCCCGCGCCTCGGCCGGCGATGCGATGGCGCGGCCGGCGCGCCGCGCGCATTGGGCCAGTGCCTCGATCAGCGCGCCGTTGCCCGAGGCACGCGAGCCGTCGGGCAGGTAGAAGCTGTCTTCCAGCCCCGTGCGCAGCATGCCGCCGAGCTCGGCGGTCTTCTGGTGCACCGGCCAGATCTCGCGGCGGCCGATCAGCGTGGTCTGCCAGCGCGCGCCGGCCTCGGTATAGCGTGGCAGCAGCGCCAGCAAGTCGGCGTCGCACGGCATGCCGGAGGCCACGCCCATCACGAAGTTGTAGGTGGGCCGGCCCATGCGCGGGGCGCGGAACATGCCATTGCGCACATACATGCCGACCGAGCGCACGATGCCCACGTCGAAGCACTCGAATTCCGGATGGGTGCCGCATTCGTCCATCACGTCCAGGAAGGCCGCGACCTTGGACACCGGGTTGTCGAAGACCATGGGCGGCCAGGCCCACTGGCCGTCGTCCCTGAGCTTGAGGTAGTTCAGGCTGCCGGCGTTGCAGGCGGCGATCTCGGGGCGCAGGCGGCGCAGGCAGGCCACCGGGCCGGCGATGTCCTTGCCGATCACACCGGTGCTGAGGTTGATGATCACGCCGGGACAGGCCGCGCGGATCGCGCCGACCACTTGCGCTGCCAGGTCGGGGTCCCAGCTGGGCAGGTGCTGGCGGCCCTCGTCCTGCTGGCGCAGGTGGACATGCATCACGCTGGCGCCGGCGTTGAAGGCGTCGCGCGCTTCGGCCGCCATCTGCGCGGGCGTGACCGGCACCGGGTGCTGGCGCGGGTCGGTGAGCACGCCGGTCAGCGCGCAGCTCAGGATGGCGAGGTCGCTCATGGCGTGGGTTCCTCTTGCAGCGGTTCCAGTTCGGCCAGCAGCGCGCCGGCAGCCACGGCCTGCCCGGGGGTCGCGTGCAGGGCCTTGACGCGGCCGGCGCAGCCGGCGGCCAGCCACATTTCCATCTTCATCGCCTCGACGCTGAGCAGCGGCTGGCCGGCGTCCACGCGGTCGCCGACCCGCACGCGCAGCTGCGAGACCAACCCCGCCACCGGCGCGAGGGCCCGCCGCGGGTCCTCGGCCTCGGCGGCCTGGGGCTGCGGCGAGGGCTCCTCGAAGACGAACACCGCCGCGTCGCGGGCCAGCTGCAGCCGCGCGCCGTCGCGCCACGCGACGCAGGCGCGCTGCAGGCCGTCGAGTTCGATCCGCCAGAGGCCGTCGGCGTCACGGCCCAGCAGCCGGGCGTGGTGTTCGGCGGCCGGTGCCGGGCCGTCCAGGCGCGCCAGCCGCAGCGAGCCGTCGGGCTGCGGGCGCACGCGGAAGCGGCGCCGCGTGTCGCGCTGGCGCAGCGTCAGCTCGAAGCCGGCCCGCGGCCCGCCCAGCGTGGCGGCGGGGCCGGTGGGTGTCGACTCCGGCTGGGCCCGCAGCGCGGCGGCGAGCAGCCAGTCCTGGTCGTTGGGCTCGGGGCGGCGCAGCAGCGCGTGGCCCTGCGCGGCCCATTCGTCCAGCAGCGTGGTGTGCAGCCGGGCGGCGCGAAAGTCCTCGCCGCGCAGCAGGTCGCGCAGCAGCCGGGCGTTGGTGGGCAGGCCCAGCACGGGCGCGTCCTCCAGCGCCGCGGCGAGGCGGCGCAGCGCGTCCTCGCGGTCGCGCCCGTGGACGATGAGCTTGGCCATCATCGCGTCGTAGTAGGGCGTGATCTCACCGCCCTCGCGGATGCCGTCGTCGACGCGCAGCCCGGCGTCCGCGCGCATCGCCCGCTGCGGGCGCCACCAGGCGATGCGCCCGGTCTGCGGCGCGAAGCCCGCATAGGGATCTTCGGCATAAAGGCGGGCCTCGATGGCGTGGCCGCTGAACACCAGCTGGTCCTGGCTCAGCGGCAGCGGCTCGCCGGCGGCGATGCGCAGCTGCCACTCCACCAGGTCCAGCCCGGTGATGCATTCGGTCACCGGGTGCTCCACCTGCAGCCGCGTGTTCATCTCCAGGAAGTGGTGGCGGCCGCTGTCCATGTCAACGATGAACTCCACCGTGCCCGCGCCCACATAGCCCACGGCCAGCGCGGCGGCGACGGCATCGCGGCCCATGGCCTCGCGCAGCGCCGCGTCGACGATGGGCGAGGGCGCTTCCTCGATCAGCTTCTGGCGGCGGCGCTGCGTGCTGCAGTCGCGCTCGCCCAGGTGCACGGCCTGGCCCTGGCGGTCGGCGAAGACCTGGATCTCGATGTGGCGGCCGCGCCGGATCAGGCGCTCCAGCATCAGCCGGCCGTCGCCGAAGGCGCTCTGCGCCTCCTGGCGCGCGCTGTGCAGCGCGGCCTCCAGGTCCTCGGCGCGGTCGACCTGGCGCATGCCGCGCCCGCCGCCGCCGGCCACCGCCTTGACCAGCAGCGGATAGCCCAGCTGGCTGGCCTCGTGGCGCAGCCGGGCCGGGTCCTGGTCCTCGCCCAGCGTGCCGGGCAGGCAGGGCACGCCGGCCGCGATCATGCGCCGCTTGGCGCCGGCCTTGTGGCCCATCGCCGCAATGGCCTCGGCCGGTGGGCCGATGAAGCACAGGCCGGCCTCGGCCACGGCGCGCGCGAACTCGGCGTTCTCCGACAGGAAGCCGTAGCCGGGATGGAGGGCATCGGCGCCACTGCGTCGCGCGGCGTCCAGCAGCAGGTCCATGCGCAGATAGGACTCGGCCGCCGTGCGTCCGCCCAGCGCGACGGCCTCGTCCGCCAGCGCCACATGCGCCGCGTCGGCGTCGGCCTCGGCGTACACCGCGACGCAGCGATAGCCCAGGCGCCGCGCGCTGCGCATCACGCGGCAGGCGATCTCGCCGCGGTTGGCGATCAGGATCTTGCTAAACACCGGCTTCTCCCAGATCCGTGGCCCAGCGCGGCGCGCGCCGCTCGGCGAACGCGGCCAGGCCTTCGCGCCCTTCGTCGCCCAGCGCGGCGCGCGCGAACACGGCCGCGGCCTCGGGCACCAGGTCCCGCGCCGCGACCTGCTGCGCGCGTGCCATCAGCGCCTTGGTGGCGGCCAGCGCGCGCGGCGCGCAGCGCGCGATCTGGCGCAGCTGCGCCTGCACGGCGGCGTCCAGCGCGGCGGCGTCGTGCAGCTCGTGCACCAGGCCCAGGCGCAGCGCTTGCTCGCCATCCAGCCGGCCCGCGCCGACCGCGAGGCGGCGCGCCTGCGCATAGCCCAGGCGCTGCACCAGGAAGGGCGCGATCTGCGCCGGCACCAGGCCCAGCTGGGTCTCGGGCAGCTGGAAGCACACCGAGCGCGCGGCCAGCACCAGGTCGGCGACGCAGGCCAGGCCGAAGCCGCCGCCCATCACCGAGCCTTCCAGCACCGCGACAGTGGCCAGCGGCGTGTCGTTGAAGGCCAGGCACAGCTCGCCGAAGGCGGCGTTGAGCCGCTCCAGCGCGGCCGGCCCCTGCGCGGCCGCAGCCTCGCGCGCCCGCACCATGTCCTTCAGGTCGCCGCCAGCGCAGAAATGCCCGCCATTGCCGCGCAGCAGCAGCGCGCGCAGGTCGGCCTGCTGCTCGGCCCAGGCGAGCGCGCGGCGCAGCTCGTCCACCATGGCCAGCGACAGCGCGTTGCGCGCCTCGACGCGGTTGAGCCGGATCTCCAGCACGCCGCCGCCGCGCGGCAGCAGCTGCAGCGACGGGGTGTCGGGCAACGCGCCGTTCATGCACCCGCCTTGGGCAGCGTGCCCTCGAGCTTGCAGATGATGCCCAGCATCACCTCGTCGGCGCCGCCACCGATGGACAGCAGCCGGCCATCGCGGAAGACCTGGCTGATGGGGTTGTCCCAGGTGAAGCCCATGCCGCCCCAGTACTGCAGGCAGGCGTCGGAGACCTCGCGGATCAGCCGGCCGCACTTGAGCTTGCTCATGGAGGCGAGCCGGGCGGCGTCCTGGCCGGCGACGTAGTGCTCGGTGGCGCGGTAGATCAGCGCGCGCAGCGCCTCGACCTCGGTGCGCAGCTCGGCGAGGCGGAAGTGGATCACCTGGTTGTCCAGCAGCGAGCGGCCGAAGGCCTGGCGCTGGCGCGTGTAGGCGATGGTCTGGTCGATCATCTGGTCCATCAGGCGCAGTGACGAGGCCGCGCCCCAGAGCCGCTCCTCCTGGAACTGCATCATCTGCAGCGCGAAGCCCGAGCCCTCCTGGCCGATCAGGTGGCGCCGCGGCACGCGCACTTCGTCGAAGAACAGCAGCGCGGTGTCGGAGGACTTCATGCCGATCTTGTCGATCTTCTGCCGCGTCACGCCGGGCAGATCCAGCGGCACGATGATGAGGCTCTTGTTTTTGTGCACCGGGCCGTCGCCGGTGTTGACCAGCAGACAGCACCAGTCGGCCTGCAGACCGTTGGTGATCCACATCTTGCTGCCGTTGATCACGTAGTCGCCGCCGTCCTTGCGCGCGTGCGTGCGGACCGCCGCGACGTCGGAGCCGCCGCCCGGTTCGGACACGCCGATGCAGCCCACCAGATCGCCGGCGATGGACGGCGCGAGGAACTCGCGCCGCAGCGCGTCGCTGCCATGGCGCGCCAGCGCCGGCGTGCAGAAGTCGGTGTGCACGCCGATGCCCATGGGCACGCCGCCCACATGGCAGTTGCCCAGCGCCTCGGCCATCACCAGGGAATAGCCAAAGTCCAGGCCGGCGCCGCCGTAGGCCTCGGGGTACTTCAGGCCCAGCAGGCCCAGCGCGCCCAGCTTCTTGAAGACCTCGTGCGCGGGGAACTGTTCGTCCCTTTCCCACTGGGCGACATGGGGGTTGAGTTCCTTCTCGACGAAGCGGGTGACGGTGTCGTACAGCGCCTGGTGTTCATGGGTCCATGGCATGGCGGAAGTCTCCTGAGTGAGGGGCGCGGGGGCGCGGAGCCGAGGTTCAGAGCCGCGCGACGCCGAAGGTGTTGGGCCGCAGTTCGCGTGCGCGCGCCTGGTCCGCGAGGTCCAGGCACAGCGCGAGCACGGCGCGCGTGTCGCGCGGGTCGATCACGCCGTCGTCCCACAGCCGCGCGGTGCCGAAGAGCACGCCGGACTCGCGCTCGATGCGCTGGCGCAGCTGGGCGCTCATCGCGGCGAGCGCGGCCTCATCCACTGGCCGCCCGGTGCGTTCCTGCTTGGCGCGCTGGACGATCTCCATCACCCGCGCCGCCTGCGCGCCGCCCATCACCGCGGTGCGCGCGCTGGGCCAGCTAAAGATGAAGCGCGGGTCGAAGCCGCGACCGCACATGCCGTAGTTGCCGGCGCCGAAGCTGCCGCCCAGCACGATGGTGAACTTGGGCACGCGCGCGTTGGCGACCGCCTGGATCATCTTGGACCCATGCTTGATCGCACCGCCGCGCTCGGCCTCGCGGCCCACCATGTAGCCGGTGGTGTTCTGCAGGAAGACCAGCGGCACGCCGGCCTGGTCGCACAGCTGCATGAACTGGGCGGCCTTGGTCGAGCCCTGGGGCTGGATGGGGCCGTTGTTGCCGATCAGGCCCACCGTGTGGCCCTCGATGCGCGCATGGCCGCAGACGGTGTCGGGCGCGAGCAGGGCTTTGAACTCGAGGAACTCCGACGCGTCGACCAGCCGCGCGATCACCTCGCGCACGTCATAGGGCTCGCGCTCGTCGGCCGGCACCACGCCCATCAGCTCCTCGGCGGCGAACAGCGGCGCCGGCGCCGGCGCGCGCGCGGCGCGGGCGTCCCAGGGCAGCAGCTGCATCAGCTCGCGCGCGGTGGCGATCGCATGCGCGTCGTCCTCGCACAGGTATTCGCCCAGGCCGGTCACGCGCGCGTGGGTGTCGGCGCCGCCCAGCTCCTCGTCGTCGACGTCCTCGCCGATCGCCGCCTTGACCAGCGGCGGGCCGGCCAGGTAGATGCTGGAGCGCTCGCGCACCAGCAGCACATAGTCCGACAGCCCGGGCAGGTAGGCGCCGCCGGCGGTGGACGAGCCGTGCACGATGGCGATCTGCGGAATGCCCAGCGCCGACAGCCGCGCCTGGTTGGCGAAGCTGCGCCCGCCTTCGACGAACATCTCGCTCTGGTACATCAGGTTCGCGCCGCCGCTTTCCACCAGGTAGATCAGTGGCAGGCGGTTCTCCAGCGCGATCTGCTGCGCGCGCAGGGTCTTCTTCAGCCCCATGGGCGCGATGGTGCCGCCCTTGATCGCGGCGTCGTTGGCGCTGATCAGCACGCGCTTGCCGGCGACCTGGGCGATGCCCACGATCAGTCCGCCGCCCTGCACCGACTGCTGACCGTCGTCGTCGTGCATGGCCAGGCCCGCCAGCGTGGACAGCTCCAGGAAGTCGGAGCCGCGGTCGATCAGGCGCGCCACGCGCTCGCGCGGCGGCAGCTGGCCGCGCTGCTCGAACTTTTCGCGCTTGGATTCGGATTCGGCCGCGACACGGGCCTCCAGCGCCCGCAGCGCCGACAGCCGCGCGTGCATGGCCTGCGCATTGGCGGCGAAAGTGGCCGACGCGGGATTCAGGCGTGATCGCAGGCGGCTCATTTCAGGACCTCCGGCAGGACCGCGCGGTGGAAGCCCTCGAACGCGGCGCCGGGGCGGCCGTCCTGCACCGGCAGCAGGGGGCTGCTCAGCGACGCGCCACCGTCGATCTGCAGCGTGACGCCGGTGATGAAGGCGGCCGCTGGCGACAGCAGGAAGACGATGGCGGCGCTGATCTCGGCCTCGGTGGCGAGGCGGCGCAGCGGCACATGGTCCTTCAGGCGCCGGATCAGCGGCCGCATCTCCGGCCCGTAGCGGTCCATGCCGCTGGACGCCACCCAGCCCGGCGCCACCGCGTTGACGCGCACGCCGGCCGCGGCCCATTCCAGCGCGGCGCTCATGCTCAGGTTGCTCGTGCCGGCGCGCGCCGCGCCGCTGTGCGCCATGCCGGGCATGCCGTTGCGGAAGTCGGCCGTCATGTTGACGATGGCGCCGCCGTGCTGGCGCAGGCATTGCGCGTACAGCTCGCGCATCATCAGGAAGCCGCCGGTGAGGTTGTTGGCCAGCACCGCCTCGAAGCCGCGCTTGGAGATGGCCGTCAGCGGCGCCGGGAACTGGCCGCCCGCGTTGTTGACCAGGCCCGTGATCGGGCCGGCCTCGGCCAGTGCCTCGCCGACATGGCCCCGCACCGCGTCTTCGTCGCGGATGTCGAAGGCGCGCCAGCGGCAGCGGCCGCCGTCCTCGGCGATCTCGGCGGCGACGCGCTGCAGCTTGTCGGCGCTGCGCCCCGAGATCAGCACCTCGGCGCCCAGCGCGGCCAGCTCGTGTGCGACGCAGCGGCCTATGCCCGAGCCTCCTCCCGTGACCCAGATGCGCCGGTCGGCGAACAGCCCGGGTCTGAACACGCTGCGGTAGGCCGCAGTCCTTGTCTCGTCCATGCCTCTGCTCCCGTTTTGGAAACATGACCAGAATGGACGCAATGTTCCGTTAACGTCACCATGATGACCCATAGGTGATTACCATGGCTGCGAGGTCGCCGGGGCGACGTAGGATGCACGGCGTGGCAATACCGCCGAGGCGGGGACTGGAACTGGACGTGGCCGTCACCATGGATCGCAAACGCAAGGCCGAGGCGCTGGAGGTGCTGGCCGCCAGCAGCAGCGCACCGCAGGAGCCGCTGTATGGCATCACCGAGCTGTGCCGGGAGTTCGATCTCTCGCCGCGCGCGATACGCTTCTACGAAGACAAGGGGCTGATCGAGCCTCGGCGCATCAATGGCGCGCGCGTGTATTCGCAGCGCGACCGCGTGCGGCTCAAGCTCATTCTGCGCGGCAAGGCCATCGGCTCCAGCCTGGAGGAGATCAAGCAATACCTCGACCTCTACGGCCACCACGGCGAAGGCCGCGCCCGCCAGCTGCAGTACACGCTGGAACGCACCGATCAGATGATCGCCGAACTGGAGCAGCGCCGCGTCGCCATCGAGGCCACGCTGGCGGAGCTGCGCGTGGTCAACGCGTCGGTCCGCGCGCAGCTGGCGCAGCAGGGCAAGGGCTGAGGCCGACCGCGGCGCGAACCTCGCTCAGGGCACGCCGCGGATGCGCAGCACCAGTCCGCCGCCCAGCAGCGTGACGGCCGCGGCGGCGACATACAGCGCCGCATAGCCGCCCAACCGGGTGACGAGCAGCGCCGCCAGCGCGGGCGCCAGCACCTGGGGCAGCGCGCTGGCGATGTTGAGCACGCCCAGGTCCTTGCCGCGATCGGCCGCGGCCGGCAGCACCTGCGTGACCAACGCCTGGTCGACGGCGATGTACAGGCCATAGCCCAGCCCCATCAGGCCCGCGGCGACGCGCACCGCCGACCAGTGGGGCGGCCCGGCCAGCAGCAGGCAGCCGGCGGCCATCACGACACCGGACAGCAGCACGTGGATACGGCGCCGGCCCGAGCGGTCGGACAGCAGGCCCCCCGCGAAGGCCGCCAGCACGACGCCCACGGTGTAGATCAGCACCAGCACCATCAGCCCGTCCTCGGCGCTCTCGCCGGGGTGCAGCGCCTCGTAATGCAGCTGGTCGCGCAGGAAGTACAGCAGGTACAGCGTGGCCAGCGCGTTGCCCAGGTTGACCAGGAAGCGCGTGAACCAGGCCCAGGCGAAATCCGGCTGCCGGCGCGGGCTGATCCAGAAGCCTGCCAACCAGGCCGTCCCGCGCGCGCGCGCGGGGCCGGGCACGCCGGGCACGTCGCGCACCGCCAGCACAAAGGGCAGCGCGCACAGCAGCAGCAGCGCGGCGATCAGCGCATAGCCCGACGCGATGCCGCCCGCCACGGTGGTGACGGCCAGCGTGCCGACCACCAGGCCCAGCGGTTGCGACACGCCGAACCAGGCGCTGCACAGCGCGCGCTGCGGCACCGGCACCTGGTCGGGCACCACCGCGCTCAGCGCGGCCAGCATGGCGTTGAGCGTGATCTGCACCGCGCACCAGCCCAGCATCACCTCGCCCAGCGTGCGCGAGCGCCCCAGCATCACCAGGGCGGCCGCGCCCAGCACGGCGCCGCCCAGATTCCAGGGCCGGCGCCGCCCCCAGCGGGAGGCACAGCGGTCCGACAGCGCGCCGAACAGCGGGTTGGCCAGCAGCGCCAGCAGCGCGCCCACGCCGGTGACCCAGCCCAGCGCCTCTTCCTTGTGCATCGGCGCGATCCGCTCCATCTGCTGCGCGAGCAGCACCTGGATCGGCGCGAAGAAGGCCATCCACAGGCCCAGGTTGGACAGCGCCAGCAAGCCCATGAAGCGCTTGCCGACCGGGCGCTGCGGCTCGGTCGGGGCGGGGCCGGGCTCGTTCATTGCGGGGCCTTCGGGGCCGGCTGTGCCCGGATCAGATCCCGGTACCAGTGGTAGGAGGATTTGGGCCGGCGCCGCTGCGTCGCGTAGTCCACGTGGACCAGGCCGAAGCGCGGCCGGTAGCCCTCGGCCCATTCGAAGTTGTCCAGCAGCGACCAGACGAAGTAGCCGCGCACGTCGACGCCTGAGGCCATCGCGGCATGCAGCGCGCGCAGATGGGCGTCGAGGTAGCGGATGCGGCGCGGGTCGTCGACGCGGCCGTCGGCGCTGACCGTGTCGGCGAGCGCCATGCCGTTCTCGGTGATGACCAGCGGCGGCAGCCGGTCGCCATGCGTGCGGCGCAGCGCCAGCAGCAGCTCGGTGAGGCCCTGCGGCATCACCGGCCAGCCCATCTCCGTGCGCTCGCAGCCGGCCGGTGCCTCGGCCTCCATCAGCGGCACCGGCGAGCCGGCGGGCGTGGCCTGGATGTGGTTGGGGTTGTAGTAGTTGATGCCGAGAAAATCCAGCGGCTGTGCGAGCGTTTCCAGGTCGCCCGCGCGCAGCGCCGACAGGTCCAGCCCGAGCGTCTCCAACTCTTGTGGATAGCGGCCCAGCAGCAGGGTGTCGGTGTGCAGGCGCTGGTGCAGCAGCTGCATCAGCTGCGCGGCGGCGCGGTCCGCCGCGCTGTCGCTGGCCGGGCGCACCGGCGCCATGCTTTGCGCGATGCCGACCTGCGCACCGGGTGGCAGCACGGCGCGCAGCGCCTGCGTCGCCAGCCCGTGCGACAGCAGCAGATGGTGGGCGACCGCGAAGGAATCCAGCCCCAGCGTCAGGCCCGGCGCGTGCGTGCCCAGGGCATGGCCGAAGGTGCTGTGCTCGAAGGTCTCGTTGTGCGTGATCCAGTGCGTGACCCGGTCGCCCAGGCGACGCGCCATCAGCGCCGCGAAGTCGGCGAAGCGCGCGCAGGTCTCGCGCCGCAGCCAGCCGCCTTCGTCCTGCAGTGCCTGCGGCAGGTCCCAGTGATACAGCGTCGGCACGGGGCGGATGCCGCGCGCCAGCAGCGCGTCGACCAGGCGCTCGTAGAAGTCCAGCCCGCGCGCATGAGCGGCGCCATGGCCCTGGGGCTGGATGCGCGACCAGCCGATCGAGAAGCGGTAGGCCCCCACGCCCAGCCCGGCCAGCAGTTCGACGTCTTCCGCGTGACGTGCGTAATGGTCGCAGGCCTGCTCGGCGGTGTCGCCGCGGGCGATGTGTCCGGGCTCACGGCAGAAGCGGTCCCAGATGGATGGGCCGCGCCCGTCGGCGTCCAGCGCGCCTTCGATCTGGTAGGCCGAGGTGGAGACACCCCACAGAAAGTCCTGGGGGAAGGAGGGCATGTCGGGGGCGAAGGTCATCGTACTCATGGTGGGCTCGTGGCGTGCTCATGGCTTGGGGGCCGTGCCGTAGATCTGGCGGTGGGCCTTGTCCATTTCCTGGATCAGGTACTGGTCGCGGCTCATGCCGTCGGGGAAGACGCTCATGCCGGTCACCCGCTGCGTGACCTCCTGCTGCGCGCGTTGCCAGGCGAGGTATTGCGGGTTGCGCCGTGGATCGTCCCGCTCGGCGAGCGCCCGCATCGTGTCGGCCGCCCACTGCTGGAGCTCAGCCCGCTTGTCGTTGGGGACCTGGCCCTGGTACTGGATCTCCAGCAGCCGCTGCTTGATCGCGATGGCCTCCGGCGGCAGCAGGTAGTGGTCGTCGAGCAGCGCGCCGGTCTGCTCTGACAGCGCCGCCAGCTGTTCGGGGCGCGGGTTCTTGATCTCGCCGGCCAGCAGCGGTTCGAGGGTGGCGCGGTACTGCATGAAGGCCAGCGTCTTGTCGGCCTGGCGCAGCTCCTCGGGGGACAGCGCCTTCTTGCCCGCGTCCTTGAGCGTCTGGGCCAGATAGGCCATCTGGGCCTTCTGGGTGTCTTCGCTGGGCTCCTGCGGCGTGAGCGGAGAGGCGGTGGCGCTCGCCGCGCCGGTCGCGGAGGCGCCGCCACCGCGACCGGCCTGGGGCGGGAGGGCGCCATTCGCGGGCGCGTCCTGCCACCACCAAAGGGCCAGGGCGCCGGCCAGCAAGGCCGCCACCGCGGCCAGGGACTTCAGAGTCATGAGGCACCTCCCGTGCGGGGTCTGGGCCGGGGCCGGGGCCGGCGCGGGCACGCGTGGCGCCCGCGCCGGGTCTCCGGATCAGATCGGAATGAAAAAGTCGGAGTTGGAACCCTGCAGGGTGCGCAGCAGCTGGATCGTCGGCGTCTCGGGGGCGAACAGACTGCCCGAACTCAGCGAGGGCGGCGCGGCCATGCGCATCACGCCCTGGCCGTCCCTCCATCCCCCGCGCACCTGCTCCAGCGCCATGAAGGCGTCGACGCCGGTGCCCGGGTCGGTCGTGTTGTCATAGGTCCCCAGCGTGAGGCAGTGGGAGAGATTCCAGGTGCGGCCGTTGATGAAGAAGTAGCCGACGTTGGGGTTGGCCTGCGCGTCGACGCGAGCCTGGATCGCCTGGAGCTCCTTCATCCAGCTGTCGCGCAGCCAGACGCCATAGGGCGAGTGCATTCTCGTGGGCTTGCCGTAGCGCAGATTGGCGTCGCCGTCCTGCATCACGCCATCGGGGATCAGCCGGGGGTACTTGGAGAACATGTAGGCGGAGTGGATCTTGTCTTCATACGCGCCGACATACAGGGTGCGGTTGCCCGGCCTGACCTTGTAGGAGTCGATCAGGTACTGGTTGAAATCGCCCGCGACGACGGACTGCTGGTAGCCCGGGACGTTGCGCGCGAGCACCTCGTTCAGCAGCATCAGGACATGCCTGCTGCCCGGTTTGAAGTTGTTCTCCGGGTTCTGCGTGTCCAGATCGGTGAACACCTCCAGCGCCTTGGCGATGGTCAACGCGCCCTTCCAGTCGGCATAGGCCGGGTTGGCGTACATCGCCTCGTTGAAATACAGGTGGCCGCGCGTCAGCGGGCCGCCGTCGACGACGAAGTAGCTGCGCAAGCTCGGATTGAGGAAATCGGCGAACAGCGGGCGCAGGATGTCCAGGCCGGAGGCGCCGGCACTCTGCCCGGTGACATAGACCTGCGCGGGGCGCGGCAGCCAGTCGCGTATCCAACCCAGCGCGGCCTGTGTCGCGACCAGGCCCTGGAAGCGCCGGACCATGGGGTTGGGCACGGCCTGGCCATGGGGATCCTTGGCCGTCTTCGCGGCCTCGGCGTCCAGCGGCCTGAGCACGCGGGTCTGGTTGCCGACGTAGATGTCGCCGGTGCAATAGGGCAGATGGACCATGTTCCAGTTCTGCGTGCGCAGCCGCCGCCCTTCGAGCGGCGTGGCGCCGGTGAGCACCGCGCCGAACAGCCCCACGCCGAAGCGGGACGCCAGCGGCTGGGTGATCTTGGCGTAACCCGTCAGCTCCTTGCCCTGGATGGCCGCCGCGACATTGAGCGACCACATCGTGCCTTCGGGAATCGGCCCCTGCAGGCCCGACCGCTGGCCGTCGGTGAGGTACTGAACCGGCCTGGACAGGCTTCCATCGGGCTTGTGCACCGGCTGGTTGCCGCTGCAGGACTCCCAGTCGGTGCAGACGCCGCCCGGCTCCAGCGTGATCTGGAGGTTGGTGCTGGCGGGCGTCAGGTTGACGAAGAAGCTGTACGGGGTGCCATCCGCGCAGGTGGCGACGTCCGCCGGCAGCGTGACCTTCTGCCACTGGAAATAGGCCAGGCGGTTGATCTGCAGCGGAATCTGCTTGAAGGGCAGATTGCCATAGCCCGTGCCGGCGGCCTCGGCCGGGCTCATCGGTGCATCGGGTGCCTGGGCGACGAAGATGCTGACCAAGGTCTGCCAGACATCATGGTCGCCGTCTTCCGTGGACACCAGGCTGTTGACGATCTCGAAGGCGGAATGGACGCCTTGCAGCGCGCGCTCCAGCCCGATCTGGGGAAGGGTGGTCAGCAGCTGGTAGGCCATCTGCAGGAACTGGTCGACCGGTTTGACGACCGCCGCGGCCCGCGCGTGCTGCGGGGTCACGGAAACCACGGTGACCGCCACCGGGGCGGCGAGACAGAGGCCGAACAGCCCGGCCAGGCATAACTTCCTGATCTTCCTGATAGCGATCCACATGGAGTTCTCCTTTGTGGTGAGCCTTGCCGTACGCTCCGCTGGAAGGGACATGGATCCCATGCGAATGGGAGACGCGCAAGACCGAATCAGCGCCCCTGCCTTGCCGGCCCGGGTGCCGTCATTGAGGAAAAATGCGCCGTACACAGTGGCAGCGGAGGGCCTCCCTGTTCAAAGTGCTGCCATGAAGTCGTGGAAATCGGGTCGGTCTCTCGCTTGTTTTGGATGCGATGCAGTTGTGGTTGTGGTCGTGGGATGGGCGGATGAATCCGGGTGTTGCCAAGCCCCCATCCATCGAGGCCGCCGTGACGGCCCTGTTGGAAAAAAAGCGGCGGTGTTTCAGGCCGAGGCCGGCAGTACCGGCCAGCGCGTCGCGATATGTCCTCCGTCGTACACCTGCAGATCGCCGAACTGCAGCAGCAGCGCCTCGCTCTGGCGCGGGCGCAGGAAGATCCAGTCGTCCGCCTTCAGGCCCGTCGCGGCCGAGCCGGCCAGCATCTGCTGGTTGGACGAATGGCCCCACAAACCGCTGGGAGCCAGGCCCGCCGGCGAAACGATGTCGGCCAGCCAGTGCCCGCCGTGCATCGCGACACCGCGGCGCGCATTGGGATCCCACAGCGCCTGCAGATCGCTGATGGCGCCCAGGCCATCGGGCAACGAGAAGCGGGGCCAGGTCTTGAGCACCGGCGTGGCGATGAAGGCGGCGGGCTGCAGATCGGCCAGCTGCGGCTTGTCGAAATCGCTGGGCAGCAGCGCGGCCGAACCCACCGCCACCTCGTTGGCCGTGCCGCTGGCGTCGTGCCAGCGGTAGGTGGGCGAGCCGGCGGTGTTCAGCGTCAGCGTCTCGCGCGCCAGCGGACCCAGCCGGTGCCGGGCGAGCAGCCAGGCCTGGCGGTAGCGCGCCAGCGACGCGGCCAGGGCGCGCTCGCGCAGGCCGGCCACCTCGGGCAGCGCGGCCAGGTGGGCGTCGTAACCCATGAAGCCAGAGAAGGCGAGCCTGGGGCCGTCGCCGGCGCGCAGGGCCTGCAGTGCGGGGCCGAGCCTGGCCTCGTCCTCGGGGTCGAAGCCGCCGCGGTGCAGGCCCACGTCGATCTCCAGGTTGATGCGCAAGACCTGACCCTGTTGTTGCGCGAGCTGGCGGTACTGGTCCAGGCGCTCGGGCGTGTCCACCAGCCATTCGACGCGTTGGCGCCGTTCGGCCGGCAGCTCGCGCAGCAGCCGCGCCGCGGCGGCGGCGGGCAATGGCTTGCCCAGCAGCAGCTGGCGCTGGGGCCGGGCCTCCAGCATCTGGCGCGTCTGCTCGGCGTTGAAAGCCATCACGCGTTCGCTGTGCCAGGCGCTCGCGAGTTCGTCCATCAAGGCCAGGCTGGGCAGGGACTTCAGCACCGCGCGCAAGGCCACGCCGTTGCGCTGGCAGTGGCCGGCGATGACGGCGAGGTTGCCGCGCAGCCGCGCGCGGTCCACCACCAGCACGGGCTGGGCCAGGCCGGCTTCGCGCAGCGCGCGCGACAGGGCCTGGAAGTAATCGTCGTGCGGCGCGCCACGGTCCGACGGACGGGCGGCCCAGGCGCCCAGCGCGAGCACGCCGGTGCCGGCGAGCAGCAGGCGGCGGCGCGACGCGCGGCGGGGGGGGGTGGTCGTGCTCATCGTGTCCTCCTAGGCCTGGCCCAGCAGCATCTGGCTCATCGCCGGGCTGAGCAGGCGGCGGCGCGGATCGAGCTGTTCGCGCAGCGCCAGGAAGTCGCGCAGGCGCGGGTACAGCGCGCCCAGTCGCTCCGGACCCAGCGCATGCAGCTTGCCCCAGTGCGGGCGGCCGCCGAAGCCGGCCAGCAGCGGCGCGATTTCGCCGAGCAGGTAGTCGTGCGCCTCGCCGGCCAGCGCATGCACGGCGATGGAGCAGCTGTCGCGGCGATGGAAGGGGCTCAGCCAGGCCTCGTCGCCGCGCACCCAGCGGAACTCCATCGGGAAGAAGACCTCGTTGCGCTGCTCCAGCCGCGCCAGCGCCGCCTTCAGCGCCGCCAGCCCCTGCTCGCGCGGCACGTGGAATTCGGTTTCGTTGAAGCGCGTCGGCCGCACGGTGCTGAGCAGGCGGTGCGACCAGTCGCGCGATTGCTCGGTCTGGCTGGGGTCGATCAGCTTGGATGCCACCCAGCGGCGCATGCCGGGCCAGCGGCCCAGCCAGTCGCGCAGGCGCTGCAGGTCGCGCAGCACATGCTCGTCGGCCGCGGCGGCGCGTTCCACGGCGGCCTCGGGGACCTCGTCCATCGTGATCGCCGCCGCATAGCCGGTGAAGGGCAGCAGATAGAGCTCGAAATGGCGGTGCTGCTGCGACAGCGCGTCGGCACGCGCCAGCAGCTTCTCGGTCGGCTCCAGCCAGACCTTGCGCTGCAGCATGTGGCGTGGGCGCAGCTGCAGCGTCATCTCGGTGATCACGCCCAGGCTGCCCAGCGAGACCTTGGCGGCCTGGAACAGCTCGGGCTGCTGCTGCGCGCTGCAGTCCAGCAGCTCGCCGTCCGGCGTCAGCAGGCGCAGCGCGATCACCTGGTCGTGCAGCGCCGGCAGCTGGCGCCCGGTGCCGTGGGTGCCGGTGGCGATCGCGCCGGCGAGGGTCTGCACGTCGATGTCGGGCTGGTTGAGCAGGGCCAGGCCGTGGCCGTCCAGCTCGCGCGCGAGCTGGCCGATGCGCGTGCCGGCGCGCACCCGGGCCTGGCGCTTCTCGCGGTCCACCGCGATGAGGCCGGACAGCCGGTCCAGCGAGATCAGCGTGCCCTGGGTGGGCACCAGCGGCGTGAAGGAGTGGCCGGCGCCGACGCAGCGCAGCGGGCCGGGGGCCTGGCGTATCGCGCGGCGCAGTTCGTCCTCGCTCGCCGGGATCAGCCACTGCGCCGGCTGGCAGCGCTGCAGGCCGGACCAGTTGCTCCAGGTGCGCGGCGCGGTGGGAGCCGCCGTGGGCGGTGGCGGGGCCGCGGGGGCGGACGTGGGTGCGGGTGTGCTGCTGGGCGCGGCCTGCGCGGCCGCGCCCAGCGGGGTGCTGCCGGCGGCGATCAGCGCGGCACCGGATTTGAGCCAGTCTCGGCGTCGGGTCATTCTCGGGATCTCACAAAGCATGGCTCATGAACAGGATCAGCTGTTCGACGTCGGCCGGCGTGCAGTCGGGGCACAGGCCCTGCGCGGGCATGCCGCCCAGGCCCTGCGCGACGCTGCGCTGCAGCGCTGGCATGCCCTTGGCCAGGCGCGGCGCCCAGGCGGCGGCATGGCCGGTCAGCGGCGCCCCGGACTCGGGGCGGGTGTGGCAGGCCAGGCAGCTGCGTTCATAGGCCTGGGCCAGGCGTGCGTCGGCGGGGCGGGCCTGCTCGATGCGCGCCAGCGCGGGCGGCGGGGCGGGTTCGCGCGCGCCGCAGCCGGCCAGCAGCAGCGCGCCGCCCAGCGCGAAGGCAGGGATGGCGCGCATCAGAACCTGGCCTTGGCTTCCACCATCACCGCGCGCGGGCGGCTCAGCGTGGCGTAGGCGCCGCCCAGCGGCCTCGCTTCGTAGCCGATGCGGTTGATGTAGCGCTTGTCGGCGAGGTTGGTGCCGATCAATGCCAGGCCCCAGAGCTGGTCGGCGCTGTCCCAGGCCAGGCGGGCGTCGACGCGGCTGCGCGCTTCGCCGACACGCAGCGTCGGCGTCTGCAGGCAGGTGCCGATGACGTACGAGTCATCGTTGCAACGCTGGGCCGAGGTGTAGCTGGCCTGCACGCGCGCGCTGAGCTGGCCGCCCCACAGCGCGGTGTGCGCCTCGGCGCCCAGGCTCAGCTGCAGGCGCGGTGCGCCGGCGGGCTGTCCCTTGAGGTCCTGGCCCAGGCTGCTGGTGCCGCGCCGGTAGCGCTGGTTGAGCCATTCCAGGTTGCCGAAGAACTGCAGCGCCGAGGCGGCCTGCCAGCGCGCCTCCAGGTCCAGGCCTTCGGCGCGCTGGTCGCTGACGACCACCTGGTAGGCCGGGATGCCGCTGCCCGAGGGCACCAGTTGCAACGTCTGCAGGTTGTCGAAGCGGTAGGCGAAGAAGGACGCGGCCCAGCTCAGGCCCAGCTCGGGCTGCTGGCCCTTGGCGCCGATCTCCAGGCTGGTGACGCGTTCGGGCGAATAGACCGAGTTGACCTGCAGGGTGTTGAAGCCGCCGGCCTGGTAGCCGCGCGTCAGCGAGCCATAGACCATCAGCTCGCGCGAGAGACGGTGATCCAGCACCAGGCGCGGGCTGGTGTCGCTCCAGCTGCGGCTGATCTGCAGCGGGCCCGGCGTGGCACCGCTGGTGGCGATCAGCGCGTTGCCGCGCAGCTTGGCCTGCATCAGCGCGGCCTGCTCGGCGCTGATCGCGCCGGCCGCCACCAGCCCGTCGAAGAGCTGGGCGGCGTCCAGCACGGCCAGGTCCTGGTCCAGCGACGCGGCGCTGCGCAGCGGCTGCTCCCAGCTGAAGCGCTTGCGGTCGCGGGTGATGCGCAGGCCGGTGGTGAGCCGGGTGGCGGGCGTCAGCTGCCAGATCAGGTCGCCATAGACCGCGGCGGCTTCGAAGCGGCCGCGGTTGTGCATCACCTCGCTCCAGGGCTTGCCCAGCAGCGAGATGCCCGGCACGCCGGCGCCTTCGGCCAGCGCGTTGACGGTGCTGAACAGCGGCAGCCCGGCGAGGTTGGCCGACATCAGGTCCAGCGCGGTGGTCGTGCTGTCCACATAGGCGCTCTGGCGCGCGTCCTCGCGGTACAGGCTCAGGCCGCCCAGCCAGTCCACGATGCCGGTCTTGCCGGCGAGGCGGAACTCCTGCTGCCAGCTGCGGTTGTGCTCGGCGTTGGTGGTGGACAGGTACAGCCCCGGATGGGCCGTGCCGTCGTTGTCCTGGCGGTTGCGCGAGTCGAAGGCGCGGTAGGCGGTGGTGGACTGCAGCTCGGCCCAGCCCAGGTCGTGGCTGATGCGCAGCGTGGCGCCGTTGTAGTCGCGCGTCTCGCGGTCGTCGCTGACGTCGGTGGCGAAGCGGCTGGCGCGGCGCGGGTCGCTGAAGCGCGCCGGGTCGGCCGGGAAGGGAGCGCCCGGATCGCTGGCGAGCGGATTCACCAGGCCCAATGCCGGCCGCGCACGCTGGTTCAGGCGCTCGTGCTCGGCGGAGAGGATCACGCGCGTGTCCTCGCTGGCGCGCCACAGCAGCGAGGCGCGCGCGCCCCAGCTCTGGTCGCCGCCGGCGCGCACGCCGGTCTGGTCGCGCAGCCAGCCGTTGCTGTGGCGGCTGACCAGGTTGACGCGCAGGGCCAGGTCTTGCCCCAGCGGCGTGTTGGCGGTGATCTGGCCCTGGCGCAGCCCCTCGGTGCCGAGTCGCACCTGGGTCATCAGCTGGCGCTCGAAGACCGGGTCGTTGCTGACCAGCGAGATCGCGCCGCCCGCGCTGTTGCGGCCGAACAGCGTGCCCTGCGGGCCCTTGAGCACCTCGACGCGCTTGAGGTCATTGAAGTTCAGCAGCGCGCCGCCGGTCTTGCCGGCGTAGACGCCGTCCACATAGATGCCCACCGGCGAGTCCGTGCCGATGCCGAAGTCGCTGGTGCCGATGCCGCGCAGCATCACGATGGGCTGGGTGGCCTGGGTGGCGTCGATCTGCAGTCCCGGCACATGGGGCGCGGCGTCGGCGAGGTTGGAGGACCCCATCTGGCGCATCTGTTCGCCGCTCATCACCTGGATCGCGATGGGCACGCTCTGCAGCTGCTGCTGGCGGCCCTGGCCGCTGACGACGACGGCCTCGAGCTTGGGCTTGGCTTCGTCGGCGGGCGCTGCGGCGCTGCTGCTGGTGGCGGTCTGCGCATGCAGTCCGGCGCAGGCCAGCAGCGCCGGCAATGCGAGCAGCCGGTGGCTCCGGCCCAGGCGGTGGTGGGGCATGGTCTCCTCCTGCACCCTCGTGTGGTGCTATGAATATAGCGATCACTATATTCAGGTGTGGGTATCGGAGGTTCAGGGCATACCCGGAGCCTGAGCTCGACTAGACTGCACGGGCCATGACCATCGCCATGCCCACTCGTCGTTCCAATCGTCGCGAGACAGAATCCACCGTCCGGCGCTTGGACCTGCCCGAGCTGGCGCCCAAGAAGGCGCCCACGCAGCCGCGTGCGGTCGAGACCTTCGAGCGCATCCTCAGCACTTGTGCGGATCTGCTGGGCGAGGTGGGCATCGAGCGCCTGTCCACCAATCTGGTGTGCCAGCGCGCCGGCATCACGCCGCCCGCGCTGTACCAGTACTTTCCGAACAAGTACGCCATCCTGCATGAGCTGGGCCGGCGCTTGATGTGGAAGCAGAACGAGCTGCTGACGCCCTGGTCCACCCCGGCGACCATGCGGCTGGGCGAGGCCCGCTTCGCGGCCAGCGTGGCCCAGGTCTTCCTGGACACGCTGCACCTGACCGAGCACACCTCGGGCGGCGTCTGGGTGATGCGCGCGCTGCGCGCCGTGCCGTCGCTGCAGCATGTGCGCATGGCCTCGCACGAGGCGGTCACCGACCTGGTGATGGCGGCGTTCGCCGAGGCCTATCCACAGGCCGACGCGGCGCAATCGCGCCTGACCATACGGCTGTCGATCGACGCGCTCTACGCGGCGCAGGAACTGCTGTTCGACGACCCCAGCCAGCCCCCCGAGGCGGTGGCGCGCACCATGTCGGAGATGGTGGCGGCGCAGTTCGTCAAGCTGAAGAAGCGCTGAGCCGGATCAGCTCACGCAGGCAGCCCATGCACAGGCAGCCTTGCGGGTAGTCGCGCGCGAGCTGCTGGCGCAGCGCGTCGGTCAGCCGCGTGCCGAAGCAGTCGCAATGCGCGTCGCCGCCCACGGCGCCGCAGCGGAAGTCGCCGCCGCAGCGCGGGCAGTGGCTGTTGGGCGCCAGGCCGGTGGTCGGCGCCGGCGTCTGGGGCTGGCCTTGCGCGCTCATGCGAACAAATCCTGGCAGCGCTCGCGCAGCAGGTTCTTCTGCACCTTGCCCATGGCGTTGCGCGGCAGCTCGGGCAGGACGAGCAGTTTCTTGGGCACCTTGAAGCCGGCGATGCGGCCCTTCAGCGCGGCGATCAGCGCGTCGCCGTCGGGCGGCGTGCCGCCGGGGCGGGGGACGACGATGGCGACCACGCCCTCGCCCAGGTCCGGGTGCGGCACGCCCACCACGGCGGACTCGGCGACGCCGGGCAGCTCGTTGAGGAAGCCCTCCACCTCGGCCGGATAGACGTTGTAGCCGCCGCTGATGATCAGGTCCTTGCTGCGGCCGACGATGGTGACATAGCCGTGCTCGTCCATCTTGCCGACATCGCCGGTCTTGAACCAGCCGTCGGCGCTGAACTCCTCGGCGGTCTTCTCGGGCATGCGCCAGTAGCCGGCGAAGACATTCGGGCCGCGCACCTGGATGTGGCCGATCTCGTCGCGGGCGCAGGGTTGGCCCGCGTCGTCGACGATGCGCAGGCCCACGCCGGGCAGCGGCAGGCCCACGGTGCCGCCGACACGCCCGGCGGGCGGCTCGTAGGGGTTGGAGCTCAGCATGATGGTCTCGCTCATGCCATAGCGCTCCAGGATGGTGTGGCCGGTGCGCCGCTGCCAGTCCTGGAAGGTCTCGATCAGCAGCGGCGCGGAACCGCTGATGAACAGCCGCATGCGCGCACAGGCCTCGCGGGTCAGCGCCGGTTCGGCGAGCATGCGCACGTACAGCGTGGGCACGCCCATGAACACCGTGGCCTCGGGCAGGCGGCCAATCACCGCGCGCGCGTCGAACTTGGCGAACCAGATCATGCGGGCGCCGGCCAGCAGCGCGCCATGCGACGCGACGAAGAGCCCGTGCACATGGAAGATGGGCAGCGCGTGGATCAGCACGTCGTCGCCGCGCCAGCCCCAGTAATCCTTCAGCACCTGGGCGTTGGAAAGCAGGTTGCGGTGCGACAGCATCGCGCCCTTGCTGCGCCCGGTGGTGCCGCTGGTGTAGAGGATGGCGGCGAGCTCGTCCCCGTCCTTGGGCGCGGGCTCGTGCTGGTCGCTCATTTGCGCGGCGCGGTCCAGCAGCGTGCCGCTGCGGTCCTCGTTCAGCGTGAAGACCCAGGCCACGCCGCGCTGGAAAGCCAGCTTGCTGACCCAGCCATGGTGGCGGCCCGAGCAGACGAAGACGGCCGGCTCTGCGTTGTCGATGAAGTAGGCCAGCTCGGCGGCCTGGTAGGCGTTGTTCAGCGGCAGGTAGACGTGGCCGGCGCGCAGCACGGCCAGGTAGAGCATCAGCGCCTCCACGCTTTTCTCGGTCTGCACGGCGATGCGGCTGGCCGGCGGCAGGTCCAGGCTCTGCAGCAGGTTGGCCATCATCGCGGTGCCGCGTTCGAGGTCGCGCCAGCTGTAGCGCAGCGGTTCGTCGCCGGGCGCGTCGGCGCATTCGATCGCGCATTGGTCCAGGTCGGCCGGGAAGCCCGCGCGCAGCGCGGCGAAGAGGTTGGCGGAGGTGGAGGTCTTCATGTTCAGTCCATTTTCGCGCCGGACGTCTTGACCACCTCGGCCCAGCGTCGAGTCTCCGCGGCGACGAACTTGCCGAAGGCCTCGCCATACAGGTTGGGCGTCTCGGCCCCCAGCTGCGTCCAGGCCTGGCGGATCTCGTCGGTGGCGAAGGCTTTCTTCAGCTCGGCCTGCATCGCGCTGACCACCTCTTTGGGCGTGCCCTTGGGGGCCCATAGGCCGTACCAGGTGGCCACCTGGTAGCTGGGCACGCCAGCCTCCACCGTGGTGGGCAGGTCGGGGAAGCCCGGCGCGCGGCGCGGGCCGGCGACGGCCAGCGCCTTCACGCGGCCCGCGCGTATGTGCTGGGCCGACGAGCCCAGGCCGTCGAACATCAGGTCCACCTGACCGGCGATCAGGTCCTGCAGCGCGGGGCCGGCGCCGCGGTAGGGGATGTGGGTGATGAAGGTCTGGGTCTGCTGCTTGAACAGCTCCCCGGCCAGGTGGTGCGAGGTGCCATTGCCCGCCGAGCCGTAGTTGAGCCGCGCCGGGTTCTTGCGCACCTGCTCCAGCAGACCCTTCAAGTCCTTCGCCGGCAGGTTCTTGGGGTTCACGACGATGACCTGGGGCACGCTGGCCAGCAGCGCCACCGGCACGAAGTCGTCCTCCAGCTTGTAGTCCAGCCGCGGGTACATGGCCGGTGCGATCGCGTGGTGGACCGCGCCCATGAAGAAGCTGTGGCCGTCCGGCGCCGCCTTGGCGGCCAGCGTGGCGCCCAGCGTGCCGCCGGCGCCGCCCTTGTTGTCGATCAGCACTTGCTTGCCCAGCTGACGGGTGAGCACCGCGCTGAGCGGCCGCGCGAAGGCGTCGGTGCCACCGCCGGCCGGGAAGGGCACGATCACCGTCACCGGCTTGCTGGGCCAGCTGTCCGCGGACGCGGCCGGCGCCGCCAGGCCCAGGCCGGCCATCAGGGCCAGCCACACCAGGTCACGGCGCCGGGGCGCGCCTCGTGGCGTGGACGAGGCGGGGGCGGCGTTCGGGAACAAGCGGGACATGGAAGCTCTCCTCGTGTCGTTGTGCTGTCGGACCCGGTGCGGGCGGGCCCATTGTGCACAGCGCCGCGGCCTCCGGACCTCGGGCAGATGCGTAGCCGGGTTCGCCTGTTCGCGCCGCAGACACCGACCGGAATACAGACAGCCCGACGCCATGCCCGCAGGCGGACTGTCTGCCTTTCGGACGCTGGCCTGGCCTGACCGGGCTGCGTCGCCCAAGCCAGGGGCGCCTGGTGGCCGCTGCAGTCATGGTTTGCCCGCAGCCCGGTGCGGGCGGCACGGCATTTGCAACCAGCCGCTGCTGCAAGCCGCGGCCCATGCATGGCCGACGGCAGACAGGAGACAAGCATGAACCAGACGTCCTTGCGCGCCGGCCTGCGCCGCGCACACACCCCCTTGAGCCTGGCCGCGCTGCTGGCCTGCTGCGCGCTGCCGGCGCAGGCCCAGTCCGCCGAGCCGGCCACGCCGCCCCGCGACGAGCCGCGCGCCGAGACGGCCCGGCTGGACACCGTGACGGTGACGGCGCGCCGCCGCGAGGAAAGCCTGCGCGACGTGCCGGTGGCCGTCACCGCGCTGGGGGCCGCGGCGCTGGAGACGCTCAACGTCAAGAACCTGGGTGACCTGCAGGGCCAGGTGCCCAGCCTGACCATCTATGCCGCGCGCGGCAGCAACACCACGCTGACCACCTTCATCCGCGGCGTGGGCCAGGCCGATCCGCTGTGGGGCGTGGACCCGGGCGTGGGCATCTACCTGGACGATGTGTACATCGCCCGTCCGCAGGGCGCGCTGCTGGAGGTCTTCGACACCCAGCGCATCGAGGTGCTGCGCGGGCCCCAGGGCACGCTGTACGGCAAGAACACGATAGGCGGCGCGGTGAAGTATGTGTCGCGCCCGCTGTCCACGCGGACCGAAGGCCAGATCACCCTGGCCGCCGGCACCCACGGCCAGCTCAACGCCAGCGGTTCGCTGGGTGGCGCCAGCGCCGACGGCCAGTGGCGCGCCCGTATCGCGCTGGCCGCGCTCAAACGCGACGGCTATGGCAAGAACCTGAACGACGGCTCCGACGTCTCCGACCAGGACACCAAGGCCGGCCGCGTCAGCCTGGGCTTCTTCCCCACCGCGATGCCCTTCACGCTGCAGTTCAGCGCCGACGACACGCGCGACCGCTCCCACATGCGCGGCTTCCAGCGCATGGCGGTCAATCCCTTCGATCCCGCCAAGACACCGGCCACCACCGGCCGCTACGACATCGACAGCGGCATGGACAACGCCAACCGCACCGACAGCAATGGCTACGCGCTGACCGCCACGCTGCGCCTGTCCGAAGCCTGGAACGCCAAGTACATCCACGCCTACCGCCGCAGCGACACCGCGACCGCGATCGACTTCGACGGCCTGCCCAGCAAGATCGCCGACGTGAAGGCCAGCTACAAGGACCATTCGCGCAGCAACGAACTGCAGTTCAGCTACGACGGCGGCGGCAGCCACAGCGGCGTGCTGGGGCTCTACCATTTCGACGGCCAGGCCGGCGGCACGGTGCTGAACAACTTCCTCAACCTCAGCTTCGGCAACACCAATGGCACGGTGTTCACGCGCGGCAAGGCCGCCTATGCCGACTGGAGCTGGCGCCTGACGCCCCGCCTGGGCCTGAGCGCCGGGCTGCGCTACACGCAGGAGACCAAGCGCGCGGTGGTGCTCAACCAGGCGTTCTCGGACGCCAGCTTCAGCAAGCCCATCGCGACGCTGAGCGACTTCGACAAGCGCCTGGAGGTCAGCAACACCGCGCCCAAGCTGGCGCTGGACTACAAGCTCAGCGGCAGCACCAATCTGTACGCCACCGCGTCGCGCGGCTTCAAGTCCGGCGGCTACAACATCCGCGCCAACGTCGCCTCGGTGCCGGACTCGGCCAAGCCCTTCAAGGACGAGGTGCTGGATTCCTACGAGCTGGGCGCGAAGATGGTGCTGGACCAGGGGCGGCTGGAGATCAACACCGCGCTGTTCCACAACAACTACAAGAACGTGCAGCTGTCGGTGTTCAGCTCCTACACCCAGCCCAACGGCCAGCCGGGCTTCTTTGGCGACTTCACCAACGCCGGGCGCGCCACGGTGGACGGCGGCGAGCTGGAGTTCGTCTGGCGCCCGCATGCCGCCTGGACGCTCAGCGGCAACATCGCCGCCGTGCGGGCCAAGTACAAGGAGTACCTGGACCGCGGCGTCAACGTGGCCGACCAGAAAAAGTTCAGCAACACGCCCAAGCTGCAGGGCGCGCTGAACCTGGAGAACCGCAGCGCCATGCCCTTCGGCGGCACGCTGCGCACGCGGCTGGGGCTGAGCTACCGCAGCAAGGTCTATCCGACCACGGACCTGAACGAGATCCTGGCCCAGCCGGGCTATGCGCTGCTGTCGGCCGGCGTGATCTGGGATCGCGATGCGCACTGGAGTTTCGCGCTGCAGGGCAGCAACCTGACCGACAAGGCCTACCGCACGGATGGCTACAACATCCCGGTGCTGGGCGTGCTGTCGGGCTACTACGGGCCGCCGCGCCAGGTCACGGCCAGCGCCAGCTACCGTTTCTGATCGCTGGCGATCCGGGCTCGGCCCCGGGGCCGTCCACCCGCGGCGCCCCGGGGTCTTACTCTGTCGTCGGCGGGGAGGGCGCTGCTACATTGAGGCCTCGCTCCACCCGTTTGACCGCCCCGTTTGTCCGACGTCTGCCGCATGGCCGCCCTGCCTTTGTCTCCCTCCGATCTGCCCCAGGATGCCGAAGCCGTGCTGCGCATGTCGGCGCAGTCGCTGTTCGAGGTGCTGGACCAGGCGAGCCAGGGCATGATGGTGGTGGACCGCCACCACCGCATTGTCTGGATCAGCGAGGGCTACAAGCGCTTCCTGCCCGCGCTGGGATTCGGCCACGAGACCGAGTTTGTCGGCCGGCGCGTCGAGGAGGTGGTGCCCAATTCGCTGATGGCCCATGTCATCGACACCGGGCGGCCCATCCTCGTGGACCTGCTGACCAACAAGGCCGGCACCTTCCTGGTCAGCCGGCTGCCGCTGCGCAACGGCGCGGGCGAGGTGGTGGGCGCGGTGGGCCTGGTGCTGCTCGACCAGCCCGAGACGCACATGCAGCCGCTGATCTCCAAGTTCGGCCGCCTGCAGCGCGAACTGGACGAGGCGCGCCGCGAGCTGGCCGCCGAGCAGGTGCGCAACCGCCGACCCAAGTACACCATCACCAGCTTCATCGGCTCCAGCCCGGCGGCGCTGGAGGTGAAGCGTCAGGCGCGCCGCGTCGCGCAGACCGACTCCACCGTGCTGCTGCTGGGCGAGACCGGCACCGGCAAGGAGCTGCTGGCGCACGCCATCCATGCGGCGTCGCCGCGCGCGCAGCGTCCGCTGGTCAGCATCAACATCGCCGCGGTGCCGGAGACCCTGCTGGAGGCCGAGTTCTTCGGCGTCGCGCCGGGCGCCTACACCGGCGCCGAGCGCAAGGGCCGCGACGGCAAGTTCAAGCTGGCCGACGGCGGCACCCTGTTTCTGGACGAGATCGGCGACATGCCGCTGGCGCTGCAGAGCAAGCTGCTGCGCGTGCTGCAGGAGCGCGAGCTGGAGCCGCTGGGCAGCAACACCGTGGTGCCGGTGGACGTGCGCGTGATCGCCGCGACCAGCCGCGACCTGACCGCGATGGTGGCGCAGGGCAGCTTCCGCGCCGACCTGTTCTACCGCCTCAACGTGCTGCCCATCCGCGTGCCGCCGTTGCGCGAGCGGCGCGAGGACATCGAGTCGCTGGCGGATGCGCTGGGCGAGGACATCGCGCGGCGCAGCGGCATGCCGCAGAAGCTGATCGCGCCGCAGGCGCTGGACTGGCTGGCGCGCCAGCCCTGGCCGGGCAACATCCGCGAGCTGCGCAATGCGCTGGAGCAGGCCAGCCTGATGAGCGACGAACCCCAGCTGGGCGTGGCCGATTTCGAGGCGGCGCTGAGGAGCGGCGCGGGTACGGCGCCGATGCCGCGACCCGATCCCATCGCGTTACCCCCGGGGCCGGTCGTCGCCGAGGCCGCCGCGCAGCCACCGGCTCCCGAGCCCATGCCCCTGCCCGAGGGCCATGCCGAAGCCCATGCCGAGGCCGGGCTGCGCCCGCTGCCCGAGATGATCGCCCACCTGGAGCGCGAGGCCATCGCCCGCGCGCTGCGTCTGACCGGCGGCAACCGCATGGCCACGGCGCGCCTGCTGCAGATCTCGCGTGCCTCGCTGTACGAGCGGCTGGCGCGCTGGCCGGAGCTGGGCGCGGCCTGCGCGCCGACCGAGCTGCCCTGACGCGCATCGCGGGGTCAGGTCTTGTCTGACTGGAATCCGGACGCTGTCTGAATTTCGGACATAGGTCCGAGGCGGCCGTCCATCTTCAAGGCAGCGCGGCGGGCGACCTGCGGACGGCGCTGGCCTGCGGGCCTGCTCAGCAGGGCGGGTCTTGGTGTTTTCCCCGGGCCGGCGGCGCTGGGCACGGGCCTTGCAAAACGGTGCAATGCCACAGAGCCGTCCCTCCGAGGAGACGGCCAGCCCTCACCAAGGAGACAAACGCATGAACGCTCGCCGGCAACTGCTGCTGCGCGCCACCGCCGTGGCCGCCATCCTGTCCTGCTCACCCTGGTCGGCGGCGCCTGCGCTGGCCCAGGGCAAGGACATCCGCATCGCCCACGTCTACAGCAAGACCGGCCCGCTGGAGGCCTATGGCAAGCAGACCCAGGTCGGCTTCATGATGGGCCTGGACTACGCCACCGGCGGCAGCATGAGCGTGGCCGGACGCAAGCTGGTCGTGATCGAGAAGGACGACCAGGGCAAGCCCGACGTGGGCAAGAGCCTGCTGGCCGCCGCCTATGGCGACGACAAGGCCGACCTGGCGGTGGGACCCTCGTCCTCCGGCGTCGCGCTGGCCCTGCTGCCGGTGGCCGAGGAGTACAAGAAGATCCTGC
The DNA here is from genome assembly GCF_022549225.1 of Pelomonas sp. CA6. Classification (GTDB taxonomy): domain Bacteria; phylum Pseudomonadota; class Gammaproteobacteria; order Burkholderiales; family Burkholderiaceae_C; genus Roseateles. The sequence continues at coordinate 106,341 of NZ_JAKZFD010000008.1, read as the reverse complement.
TGGTGGAGCCCGCGGTGGCCGATTCCATCACCGGCGACAAGTGGAACAAATACATCTTCCGCACCGGCCGCAACAGCTCGCAGGACGCGATCGCCAACGCCGTCGCGCTGGACAAGCCCGGTACCGTGATCGCCACGCTGGCGCAGGACTACGCCTTCGGCCGCGACGGGGTCAAGGCCTTCAAGGACGCGATCAAGAAGGCCAAGGTGGTCCATGAGGAATACCTGCCGACCAGCACCACCGACTTCACCGCCGGCGCGCAGCGCCTGATCGACAAGCTCAAGGACCAGCCCGGCCGCAAGGTGATCTTCATCATCTGGGCCGGTGCGGGCAATCCCTTCAAGATCGCGGACCTGGACCTGAAGCGCTACGGCATCGAGATCGCCACCGGCGGCAACATCCTGCCGGCGATGACCGCGTACAAGCAGTTCCCCGGCATGGAGGGCGCGGCCTACTACTACTTCGGCATCCCGAAGAACCCGGCCAACGAATGGCTGGTGTCCAACCACTACAAGCAGTTCAAGCAGCCGCCCGACTTCTTCACCGCGGGCGGCATGAGCGCGGCGATCGCGGTGGTCGAGGCGCTGAAGAAGACCGGCGGCGACACCACGACGAACAAGCTGATCAAGGCCATGGAAGGCATGAGCTTCGAGACGCCCAAGGGCAGGATGACCTTCCGCGCCGAGGACCACCAGGCCATGCAGAGCATGTACCACTTCAAGATCAAGGTGGACCCGGCCTTCCCCTGGGGCGTGCCCGAGCTGGTGCGCGAGATCAGGCCCGAGGAGATGAACGTCCCCATCCGCAACAAGCGCTGACCGCGCCGGCCGCCGGGCGAACGCAGGCCGTCGTTGCGGGGCCTGCGTCCGCCGGCCGCGCCCCGGACCCCGCTCATCGTTCAGGATCCTCATGCTCGAAACCCGCAAGCTCACCATCCGCTTCGGCGGCCATGTGGCGGTGGACCAGGTGTCCTGCGCCTTTCGCCCCGGCACGCTGACCGCCATCGTCGGCCCCAACGGCGCCGGCAAGACCACCTACTTCAACCTCATCTCCGGGCAGCTGCCGGCCAGCGAGGGTCAGGTCTTGCTCGACGGCGAGGACCTGACCCGGCTGAGCGCGCCGCTGCGCACGCGCAAGGGCCTGGGTCGCGCTTTCCAGCTGACGCAGCTGTTTCCGCATCTCACCGTGCTGGAGAACGTGCGCCTGGCCATCCAGGCGCGGCGCGGCCTGGGGCTGCGCATGCTGTCGGTGTGGCTGCAGCACCGCGAGCTGCTGGACGAGGCGATGGCCGTGCTCGGCCAGGTGCGGCTGGAGGGCAAGGCGCAGTCCGTCGCCGCCAGCCTGCCGCATGGCGACCAGCGCAAGCTGGAGGTGGCGATGCTGATCGCGCTGGACCCCAAGGTCTATATGTTCGACGAGCCGACCGCCGGCATGAGCGTGGACGAGGTGCCGGTGATCCTGGACCTCATCCGCGCGCTGAAGGCGCGCGGCGAGCACACCATCCTGCTTGTCGAGCACAAGATGGATGTGGTGCGCGAGCTGGCGGACCGCATCATCGTGCTGCACCAGGGCCAGCTGGTGGCCGATGGCGAGCCCGCCGCGGTGATCGCGTCGCCGGTGGTGCAGAACGCCTACCTGGGGCTGGACGTGGCCGAGGAGGCCGTCGCATGAGCGCGCCGCTGCTGAGCCTGCAGGGCGTGCACACCCACATCGGGGCGTACCACATCCTGCATGGCGTCGACCTCGCCGTGCCGCAGGGCCGGCTGACCATGCTGCTGGGGCGCAATGGCGCGGGCAAGACGACCACGCTGCGCACCATCATGGGCCTGTGGCCGGCCAGCCGGGGCCAGGTGCAGTTCGCCGGCGAGGCCATCGGCGGCCCTGGCACGCGGGCGCACACGCCCGAGATCGCGCAGCGGGACATCGCCTACGTGCCCGAGAACATGGGCATCTTCGCCGACCTGACGGTGGCGGAGAACCTGCTGCTCGCGGCGCGGCGCGCGCGCTCGGTGGACGACATCGACACGCGCCGGCTGGAATGGCTGTTCGGCCTCTTTCCGGCGCTGAAGAAGTTCTGGCTCTACCCGGCCGGCAAGCTCTCGGGCGGGCAGAAGCAGATGCTGGCCATCGCCCGCGCGATGATCGAGCCGCGCCGGCTGCTGCTGATCGACGAGCCCAGCAAGGGGCTGGCGCCGGCCATGGTGCGCAACCTGGTCGACGCGCTGCGCGAACTCAAGCGCACCGACACCACCGTGCTGCTGGTGGAGCAGAACTTCATGGTCGCCAAGGCCCTGGGCGACCAGGTCGCGGTGATGGATGACGGCCGCGTCGTGCACGCCGGCGCCATGGCCGAACTGGCCGAGGACGAGGCGCTGCAGCAGCGTCTGCTGGGCCTCAGCCTGGGAGCACATCAATGAATACCGCGGTTTCAGTCGCCGCCGCCGTGTCCGACGCGGCGGCCATCCCCAAGGCCCGTTTCGACCTCGTCCCGCTCGCCCTGGTGGCGCTGCTGGCGCTGGCGGCGCTGCCGCTGGTGGGCTCGTTCAGCACCTGGGCCACGCTGACGCTGGCCGGGCTGGCGATGGGGCTGATCGTCTTCGTCATCGCGTCGGGCCTGACCCTGGTCTTCGGGCTGATGGATGTGCTGAACTTCGGACATGGCGTGTTCATCGCGCTGGGCGCCTTCATGGCGACCACGGTGCTGGGCGCCATGAGCGGCTTCACCGAGACGCCCAATCTCTGGGCCAATCTCGCCGCGATCGCCCTGGCCGCGCTGGTGGGCATGGCGGTGGCCGGCGCCGTGGGCATGGCCTTCGAGCGCCTGCTGGTGCGGCCGGTCTACGGCATGCACCTGAAGCAGATCCTCATCACCATGGGCGGCATGATCGTCGGCGAGGAGCTGATCAAGACGATCTGGGGCGCGCAGATGCTGCCGCTGCCGCTGCCCGAAGGGCTGCGCGGCTCGCTGCTGATGGGCGATGTGGCGATCGAGAAGTTCCGCCTGGTGGCGGTGGTCGTGGGGCTGGCGGTGCTGGCGCTGCTGCTGTGGCTCCTGAACCGCACCAAGCTGGGCCTGCTGATCCGCGCCGGCGTGCAGGATCGCGAAATGGTCGAGAGCCTGGGCTACCGCATCCGGCGGCTCTTCGTCGGTGTCTTCGTCGGCGGCTCGGCGCTGGCCGGCCTGGGCGGGGTGATGTGGGGGCTGTACCAGCAGGGCGTCACGCCGCAGATCGGCGCCCAGGTGAACGTGCTGATCTTCATCGTCATCATCATCGGCGGGCTGGGATCCACGCTGGGCTGCCTGGTCGGCGCGCTGCTGGTCGGGCTGATGGCCAACTACACCGGCTTTCTCGCGCCCAAGGTCGCGCTGTTCTCCAACATCGGGCTGATGGTGGCGATCCTGATGTGGCGCCCGCAGGGGCTGTACCCGGTCACCAACCGCTGAGGCCGCGATGCTGAACAACCTCCTGTCTCATGATCTCCCGCGCAGCCGCTGGCTGGCGCTGATGCTGGTCGTCGCGGTGCTGGGCCTGGCGCTCACGCCCTTCATCTTTCCCGGCACCAAGGCGCTGAACGTGGCGGCCAAGGTGATGGTCTTCATCGTGCTGGTCGCCAGCTACGACCTGCTGCTGGGCTACACCGGCATCGTCAGCTTCGCGCACACCATGTTCTTCGGCATCGGGGCCTATGGCATCGCGATCGCGTCCAGCCGCATGGAGCCGGGCTGGGGCGCCGTGGCCGCGGGCCTGGGCGGCGCGCTGGCGGCCTCGCTGCTGCTGTCGCTCGTGATCGGGCTCTTCAGCCTGCGCGTGAAGGCGATCTTCTTCGCGATGATCACGCTGGCCGTGGCCTCGGCATTCCTCACGCTGGCCTCGCAGCTGTCGGACTTCACCGGCGGCGAGGACGGGCTGAACTTCCGCGTGCCCGAGGCGCTGTCGCCGGGCACCGAGTATCTGGACGAGCCGTTTCTCGGGGCGAGCATCGACGGCCGCTTCCTCAGCTACTACCTGCTCTTCGTGGCGGTGGTGGCGCTGGTGCTGCTGATGCTGCGCATCGTCAACTCGCCCTTCGGCCGCGTGCTGCAGGCCATCCGCGAGAACGAGTTCCGCGCCGAGGCCATCGGCTACCGCACGGTGGTCTACCGCACGCTGTCCAACGTGCTGGCGGCGCTGTTCGCCACCTGCGCCGGCGCGCTGCTGGCCCTGTGGCTGCGCTACTGCGGCCCGGACACCTCGATGTCCTTCGAGATCATGCTGGACATCCTGCTCATCGTCGTGATCGGCGGCATGGGCACCATCTATGGCGCGGTGATCGGCAGCGTGCTCTTCGTGCTGGCGCAGAACTATCTGCAGGACCTGATGAAACTGGGCGAGGGCGCGGTGGCCGGCGTCCCGGTGCTGTCGCAGCTGGTCTCGCCGGACCGCTGGCTGCTCTGGCTGGGGGTGCTGTTCGTGCTTTCGGTCTACCACTTCCCCACGGGCATCGTCGGCCGGCTGCGTCTGGCCGCGTGGGCCCGGGGCCAAGGTTCTTCCTGACGCGGAGCCACCCATGAGCTTCACTTCCCACTACCTGCGCTGCGAGGGCCGCGAGATCCACTACACCGAGTGGGGCGCCGGCCATGCCGAGACGGTGATCGCCTGGCACGGCCTCGCGCGCACCGGGCGCGACATGGACGACCTGGCCGGGCACCTGAGCCAGCGCTACCGCGTGATCTGCCCCGACACGCTGGGGCGCGGCCTCTCGCAATGGAGCCCCGACCCGGACCGCGAGTACTGCCTGGACTTCTATGTGCGCCTGGCCACCGCGCTGGTGGACCAGCTCGGGCTGACCCAGTTTCACTGGGTGGGCACCTCCATGGGCGGCGCGATCGGCACCGTGGCCGCGGCCACGACCCTGCGCGGGCGCATCCGCCGCCTGGTGCTGAACGACAACGGGCCGGAACTCGCCGAGCCCGCGCTGCAGCGCATACGCGCGTACGCGGGCCACCCCGCCGCCTTCACCACGGTGAGCGAGCTCGAGCAGTACTTCCGCCAGATCTACGCCCCCTATGGCTGGCTGAGCGACGCGCAATGGCGCCGCCTGACCGAGACCTCCACGCGCCGCCTGCCCGACGGCCGCGTGACGCCGCACTACGACCCGGCCATGGTGCGCCAGTTCACCGCCCACGACAACGACTACCTGCGCTGGAGCGAATGGGACAGTCTGGACCTGCCGGTGCTGTGCCTGCGCGGCGAGGCCTCCGACCTGCTGCTGGCCGAAACCGCCGAGGCCATGCGTGTGCGCGGCCCGCGCGCGGTCGTCGTCACCATCGCCGGCTGCGGCCACGCGCCGGCGCTGAATGTGCCGGAGCACTATGCGTTGGTGGAGCGGTTTCTTAGCGGCGGGTGAGTCTTTGCGCTTTGTGCGAATCGGAGTCTGTTGCCCCCGATGGAGGGATTGCCGTTCGCTTTTTCCTCAACCAGGATAAAGCCAGCTTCTATGCGAATAAAGCTAGGGGCTGGGATCGTCTGCAGTTCCGGCGATTGATGAAACTCAATCATATGCAGGGGGAATTATGAAGCGATTGCTCTTATTGGGCGTTCTTTTATTTAGTGGGGTCTCAGTTCAAGCTGATACGGTTGCCTATATAAAAGGCGGTACATTTACCGCAAGTGTTCAATATGGCTCTCGGCCCGCGTATCAGGAGAGTCAGGATTATTACAATGGACCTCGAACCTTGCGATATCTGGCGGAAGAGGTCTATGGTGTTAGGAAGAGGCTTAAGGAAGCCTTTGATAAGGGTGTTTCGGAGAGGGTTGCGCAGGAGGGTGGTGAATTTACGTTGGGGAAGTTAAGTGGTCCTATTGAAGCTACTGTTGTAGGGGTTGGTGGATATCTGAATTCAATCGTCATCGGGGGATTTAGTTACGGTGGCTATGTTTCTGTGACGCAAAAACGATGGGGTATTTCTGTTACGTGTAATGCTTCTGTTGTTTTGGAGGGGGTGAAAATTGAGACTGAGTACGATGCCCAAACGGCGCGCGTTGACCCCGTTAAAACAAAGGCTGAATTCAATCCCATTTATGGGGTGAATCATTGTGACTCATCTCTGTCCTGGATTCCGTTGTTGGGGCGAATCGTTGATCTGACTGCGGAGCATTACGCCCAAAAGTTGCTTGGTGAATATGTTAATCAGTTGCCAGGGCAGATTACATCTTTCATCATTGGTGAGATAAACGGTACGGCTAATGTCGCTCAGCGGGCCTTCTCTCCAAATGCACGCCTTTGGGGTGATGACGGAGCGGCACCATTGCTGCACTCATATTTGCAGTCTAATGCCCAATGGCTCTTTACGGGGCGCACATTTCGTGTCCATTTAGGCGAAGAACCGAAAGCGTTCCGCAGCAATACCATTGATGATGTGGTCAAGGAAGCTTATGCGTTTAAGTTTGATTTTTCTGATCAAAATAACAAATTTGAGTTGTCGCTTAAGGACAGTAGGTTGTTTAGTTTTGCTTGGGTGTGCCGAAAGCCGCCATTAGGATGTGTGCCTGACTATTGATGTTGGATTAAGCGTTTTCTTGCTCTGGGCGTTCATCCTGGTTAATAAGCCAAATTCTTGGAGTTCCCGGGATGAATGCCGCGACTGCTGGCTAAGTCAGGTGTTTTGAGTAGCGAAGCCATCTCAGCTTCGTTCGCGCCAGAACGAAAGCATGAGCAAAAGTGACGAAATCCTGTCAGGCACATAGGTGCGCTATTGCGAAGATCGCCGAGTCGCTCTTTTCGAACAATTGCTGCATTAAGTGCAAACGCAGCATGGCCTCTGCTGGGAGGCGGCGGGCGCGCGTGTTTGCCCTGTGAGAAGTATGTCCACACCAGGGCCAACAAGCCGGCCCATAGCACGACCTCTTACGTCGCCCTCAGGCGCTCTGGTCGGCGCGTTCACCGGGCCTCTGCTGTTTCGAGGTCGGTGCCGTCATAGCGCTTCACGCTTGCGCAAGGCGCGACATGCGGCGTCTAGACTTTCCTTAGGATGCTCTGCACAACTCACGCTCCGGCGTGCTGATGCGCTGAACCAATCGGAATGTGATGGTGCCATCCGCAGATCTGCCTCGGTTTTCCAGCGCGCAGCCTCGATTCGGCCGCAGGCAGTGCTGCTCTGGAGACCTGCGGACGCACTCATGCCCGCACTCCCAGCAGTTTGCGGCGAACCATCCACAAATTGGCCAGCGCGAACAGCGTGTACAACTGCGCCGTGTTCTTGGCCAAGCCGCGGTAGCGCACCTTGACGTGGCCAAACTGGCGTTTGACCACTCGGAAGGGGTGCTCCACGCGTGCCCGGATGCCGGCCTTGACCCGCTCCAGTTGCTCGGTCAATGCCTCGATCGGCTTGGTCAGGTCCAGCGTGCGCCTCTTGCCGCGACGCATCGCGATATTCCACTTCACGTCGGCCTTGGCATCGGGGCGCTGGGCTGCACCGCGATATCCCGCATCGACATAGACCTCGCGGTCGCTGTCACGCAGCAGGCCATTGGCCTCGACCACGTCGTTGACTGCGCCGCTGGTGCCCTTGACCGTGTGGACCAGTCCCGACTCGACGTCCACGCCAATGTGGCACTTCATGCCGAAGTACTACTGCTGGCCCTTGCGGCTTTGCTTCATCTCCGGGTCGCGCTCGCCACTGCTGTTCTTGGTCGAACTCGGCGCAGCGATCAAGGTGGCGTCCACCACCGTACTGCTCTTGAGCATCACGCCCTTGGCGCTCAACAGGTCGTTGACGGTCTGCAGGATCTGCGCAGCCAGCTTGTGCTTCTCCAGCACATGCCGGAACCGAAGGATCGTGCTCTCGTCAGGCAGGCGCTCGTCCCAGCCTTCCAGACCCGCGAACTCGCGGAAAACCGGCATGTCGTCCAGCGCTTCTTCCATCGCCGGGTCGCTCAGCGCGAACCACTGCTGCATGAAATGAATGCGCAGCATCGTCTCCGGAGAGAACGGCGGGCGGCCACGCTTGCCCTCCGGCAAATACGGCGACACCAGCGCCACAAGATCGGCCCACGGTACGACCTTCTCCATCTCGTCTAGGAATCCCCGGCGCCGCGTCCGCTTGGCCGTCTGTCCCAGGCCTAGGCTGTGCTGCTTTTCATGGACCGTATCGCCTCAGTGCTTCACGTCGACGCCCAGCACGGCAACTGGCGATTTGTGCAGAGCTTCCCTAGTCGTTCAAGCCCGGCAAGGTCAGCCAGCGCGCCAGCCTCTGGCGCAGCGTCATGAAGTCCAGCGGCTTGGTGAGGTGTTCATCCATGCCGGCCTTCAAGCTGTCGGCGACGTCGCTTTCCAGTGCGTGGGCGGTCAGCGCGAGGATGGGGAAATGGGGCAACCGGCCGTCGGCCTGCAGCGCGCGCAGGCGGCGGGCGCATTCCAGGCCATCCATGCCCGGCATCTGGATATCCATCAGCACCAGGCTGGGAGCGGTCTGGCAGCAGTGGTCCAGCGCCTCCTGGCCGTCGCGGGCGAGCAAGGTCTGCAGGCCCATCAGCGCCAGGAACTCCAGCGCGACGACCTGGTTGATCGGGTTGTCCTCGACCAGCAGCACCAGCCGGCCGGCCGCGCCGGGCACCGGTCGTTCGACCACGGTCGATGCCGCACCGGGGGCGTGCCCGGGCTCAGCGGCCATCCACTGGCTGGCGCGCCCGATTCCCGCGAGTTGCTTGTACTCCATGTGTGGCATTCTCCCCGAACAACCTGGCGCGCAGCGGCGCTCCGGCCCCGCGGGCGGCGGAGCCGGATGACGGTCTGATTGTTGCCTGAGCCGGTCGGACAGGGCAAGCCCATCCCCGACCGTTGGACCGCGAACGGACAAAGGGCCGGTTCCGGCCGCTGAACGGCACGCCCTTTGCTGACAAGAACTGACACCGGCCCTGCCTAGAATGACCGCCCACCCGCCAAAGAGCCCAGCATGTCCGACGCCGATATCCGCATCCGCGGTGCCCGCCAGCACAACCTGAAGAATCTCGACCTGGATCTGCGCACCGGGGAGTTGACCGTGGTCACCGGTCCGAGCGGGTCGGGCAAGTCCAGCCTGGTGTTCGACACCCTGTATGCCGAGGGGCAGCGGCGCTATGTGGAGACCTTCTCCGCCTATGCGCGCCAGTTCCTGGATCGCATGGACCGCCCGGCGGTGGACAAGGTGGAGGGCGTGCCGCCGGCCATCGCGATCGACCAGACCAACCCGGTGCGCACCAGCCGCTCCACGGTGGGCACGATGACCGAGCTCAACGACCACCTGAAGCTGCTCTTCGCGCGCGGGGCCGAGCTCTTCGACCGCGAGACCGCGACGCCGGTGCGCCACGACACGCCGCAGACCATCTATGCCGAGCTGATGACGCGCACGCGCGAGGCCGATCCGCGCCTGGTCGTGACCTTCCCGGTGGAGCTGCCGGCCACGGTCAGCGAGGCCGAGGTGACGCAGTGGCTGTCGGCGTCGGGCTTCACGCGGGTGCAGGCCGAGCGGGTGGTCGACGAACGGAAGATCCTGGATGTCGTGGCCGACCGCTTCCGCATTCAGGGCGCCGAGCAGGCGCGGGTGCTGGAGGCCATCGAGCTGGCGCTCAAACGCGGCAGCGGGCGGCTGACGGTCTACGCACTGGGCGCGGACGAAGGCGCGCCGCCGCAGCTGTGGCGCTACTCCACCGGGCTGCACTGCCCGGACAGCGACATCCGCTACGCCGACCCGCAGCCGGCGCTGTTCTCGTTCAACTCGGCGATGGGCGCCTGCGACAGCTGCCGCGGCTTCGGCCGCGTCATCGGCGTGGACCTGGGCCTGGTGATCCCGGACGAGAAGAAGACCCTGCGCAACGGCGCGATCAAGCCGCTGCAGACCCCGGCCTGGAAGGAATGCCAGGACGACCTGATGAAGTACGCCGGCGAAGCCGGCATCCCGCGCGACACCGCGTGGAACCAGCTCACCACGGCGCAACGCGACTGGGTCATCGAGGGCAGCCCGAACTGGAACGGCAACTGGAACAAGCAGTGGTACGGGGTGCGCCGCTTCTTCGACTACCTGGAGAGCAAGGCCTACAAGATGCACATCCGGGTGCTGCTGTCCAAGTACCGCAGCTACACCGAGTGCCCGGCCTGCCGCGGCGCGCGGCTGAAGACCGAGGCGCTGCTGTGGCGCATCGGCTCCAGGGCGCTGGCCGACGAGGTGCTGCCGGCGGCGCAGCGCTTCCTGCCCGAGGGCGTGCGCTGGTCCCGCGCGCAGCTGGAGGCGCTGCCGGGGCTGTCGGTGCACGACCTGATGCAGCTGCCCATCCACCGGCTGCGCCGCTTCATGGACGCGCTGCAGCTGCCCGGCACGATGCTGGACGAGGCCTTGAAGCTGCTGCTCGAAGAGATCCGCAACCGGCTCAAATACCTCTGCGACGTGGGCATCGGCTATCTGACGCTGGATCGCCAGAGCCGCACGCTGTCCGGTGGCGAGGTGCAGCGCATCAACCTGACCACGGCGCTGGGCACCTCGCTGGTCAACACGCTGTTCGTGCTGGACGAGCCCAGCATCGGCCTGCATCCGCGCGACATGAACCGCATCGTGCAGGCCATGCAGCGCCTGCGCGACGCGGGCAACACCCTGGTGGTCGTCGAACATGATCCGGCGGTGATGCTGGCCGCCGACCGCCTGATCGACATGGGCCCAGGGCCGGGGCGCCAGGGCGGGCAGATCGTGTTCGACGGCACGCCCTCCGAGATCCGCGCGGCCGACACGCTGACCGGCGCCTACCTGGGCGCGCGCAAGCATGTGGGCATGGGGCTGAAGCGGCCAGTGGACGCGAACACGCCGCGCCTGGTCCTGGAGGGCGCGCGCGAGCACAACTTGAAGAACGTCAGCGTCGAGTTCCCGCTGCAGCGCATGGTGGCCGTCACCGGCGTGTCCGGCTCGGGCAAGAGCACGCTGATGCAGGACGTGCTCTACCCGGCGCTGGCGCGCTGGTTCGGCCAGGCCACCGAAACGCCCGGCGCGCACGACCGGCTGCTGGGCGCGGACTGGCTGGCCGACGCGGTCTTCGTCGACCAGTCGCCGATCGGCAAGACGGCGCGCTCCAACCCGGCCAGCTATGTCGGCGTGTTCGACGAGATCCGCAAGCGCTTCGCCGAGGCCCCGCTGGCCAAGGAGCGCAGCTATGGCGCCGGCATGTTCAGCTTCAACGCGGGCGACGGGCGCTGCCCCAGCTGCGGCGGTTCGGGCTTCGAGCATGTGGAGATGCAGTTCCTCTCGGACGTCTATCTGCGCTGCCCGGACTGCGACGGCAAGCGCTTCCGCGCCGAGATCCTGGAGGTGAAGCTGGAGCGCGGCGGGCGCGAGCTGAGCGTCTCCGACGTGCTGGACCTGACGGTGGCCGACGCGCTGCAGCTCTTCAAGGACGACCGCGAGGTGCTGACCAAGCTGCAGCCGCTGTCCGACGTGGGCCTGGACTACCTGACCCTGGGCCAGCCGGTGCCCACATTGTCGGGCGGCGAGGCGCAGCGGCTCAAGCTGGCCGGCTTCCTCGCCGAGGCCGCGGCCAGCGCCAGCAAGACGCGCCAGACGGTGGCGCGCAAGGGCACGCTTTTCCTGTTCGACGAGCCCACCACCGGGCTGCACTTCGACGACATCGCCAAGCTGATGCGCGCGATGCGCAAGCTGCTGGCGGCCGGGCATTCGCTGATCCTGATTGAGCACAACCTGGACGTGATCCGCGCGTCGGACTGGGTCATCGACCTGGGGCCCGAGGGTGGCGAAGACGGCGGCGAGGTGGTGGTCTGCGGCACGCCCGAGGAGGTGCGCGAACACAAGAGCTCGCACACCGCGCAGGCGCTGCGCGAGTACGCGGCCGAGATGGACCGACCCCCGATGCAGGTGGAGGAGGGGCGCCCGCTGCAGAGCCTGGTGCGCGCGCGCCGCCAGACGGACGAGGCGATCCGCATCGTCAACGCCCGCGAGCACAACCTGAAGTCGGTCGACGTGGCCATCCCGCGCGGCAAGTTCAACGTCGTCACCGGCGTCTCCGGTTCGGGCAAGAGCACGCTGGCCTTCGACATTCTGTTCAACGAAGGCCAGCGCCGCTACCTGGAGTCGCTCAACGCCTATGCGCGCTCCATCGTGCAGCCCGCCGGCCGACCCGAGGTGGACGCGGTCTGGGGCATCCCGCCCACGGTGGCGATCGAGCAGCGGCTCTCGCGCGGTGGGCGCAAGAGCACGGTGGCGACCACCACCGAGGTCTGGCATTTCCTGCGCCTGCTCTACGTGAAGCTGGGCGTGCAGCACTGCCCCAACGACGGCACGCCGGTGCGCCCGCAGAGCGTGGAGGCGATCGCGGCCCAGCTGCTGCGCGACTACCGCGGCCAGCACATCGGGCTGCTCGCGCCGCTGGTGGTCAACCGCAAGGGCGTGTACACCGACCTGGCCAAATGGGCCAAGGGCCGCGGCCACACCCATCTGCGTGTGGACGGCGAGTTCCTGCCCACCTCGCCGTGGCCGCGGCTGGACCGCTTCAAGGAGCACAGCATCGAGCTGCCGGTGGGCGACCTGGTCGTGGGCGCCGACCAGGAGGCCGCGCTGCGCGAACTGCTGGCCAAGGCACTGGAGCAGGGCAAGGGCGTGGTGCAGGTGCTCAGCCCGCTGGACGGGCTGAAGGCCGCGCTGCACGCCGGCACGCCGACGCGTGGCATCGGCCAGGTCAAGGTCTTCTCGACCAAGCGCGCCTGCCCCAGCTGCGGCACCAGCTACCCGGAGCTGGACCCGCGCCTGTTCAGCTACAACAGCAAGCATGGCTGGTGCGGCAGTTGCGTGGGGACAGGTCTTGCCTTGACGCGCGAGCAGCGCAAGCAGCTGGACGACTCCCAGCAGGACAAGGACAACCGCGGCCGCGAACAGAGCTTCCCGGCCGAGGAAGCGGAGGTCGAGGACCTGTCCGACCAGCCCTGCCCGGACTGCCAGGGCTCGCGCCTGAACCCGGTGGCGCGCGCGGTGAGCTTCGCGCAGCGCGGCATCGCCGAGGTCGCGGGCTGGAGCGTGACGCAGGCGCGCGAGTGGATCGCCGGGCTGGCGCTCGCCGGCCGCGACGCCGAGATCGCGCGCGACGTGATCACCGAGATCCGCGGCCGGCTGGAGTTCCTTGAGGAGGTCGGCCTGGGCTATCTGACACTGGACCGCGCCGCGCCCACGCTGTCGGGCGGCGAGGCGCAGCGCATCCGCCTGGCCGCGCAGCTGGGCAGCAATCTGCAGGGCGTCTGCTATGTGCTGGACGAGCCGACCATCGGCCTGCATCCGCGCGACAACCAGATCCTGCTGAAGGCCCTGGCCACGCTGGGCGACAAGGGCAACACGCTGGTCGTGGTGGAGCACGACGAGGACACCATACGGCGCGCCGACCACATCATCGACATCGGCCCCGGCGCCGGCAAGCGCGGCGGCCGCGTGATCGCGCAGGGCTCGGCCGCGGAGCTGGCCGCGCACGCGGATTCGCTGACCGGGCGCTTCCTCGCGCATCCCCTGATCCACCCGCTGCACCCGCGCCGCGAGGTCGATGCCGCGACGCCGCGCCTCACCGTTCGCGAGGCCACGCTGCACAACCTGCGTGGCGTGACGGTGGACGTGCCGCTGCAGCGCCTGGTCGCGGTGACCGGGGTGTCCGGCTCGGGCAAGAGCACGCTGGCGCGCGACGTGTTGCTGGCCAACATGGCGATGGCGGTGCCGCTGCGCAAGGACCCGTCGGCCTGGGTGGGCTGCGCCGGCATCGACGGCCATCAGCAGGTGGACCGCGTGCTGGAGGTGGACCAGACCCCGATCGGCAAGACGCCGCGCAGCTGCCCGGCCACCTATGTGGGCTTTTGGGACGCGATCCGCCGGCTGTTCGCCGAGACGCTGGAGTCCAAGGCGCGCGGCTACGGGCCGGGCCGCTTCAGCTTCAACACCGGCGAAGGGCGCTGCCCGGCCTGCGAGGGCCAGGGCATGCGCACCATCGCGATGAGCTTCCTGCCGGACGTGAAGGTGCTGTGCGACCAATGCCATGGCCAGCGCTTCAACCCCGAGACGCTGGCGGTGAGCTGGCGGGGCAAGAGCATCGGCGACGTGCTGCAGATGGAGGTGGACGAGGCGGTGGAGTTCTTCGCCGCGATGACCGCCATCGCCCATCCGCTGAAGCTGCTGCAGGACGTGGGCCTGGGCTATCTGACGCTGGGCCAGCCCAGCCCCACGCTGTCCGGCGGCGAGGCGCAGCGCATCAAGTTGGTCAGCGAGCTGGTCAAGGTGCGCGACGACGTGACGCGCCGCGGCCAGAAGGCGCCGCACACGCTGTACGTGTTGGACGAGCCCACCGTGGGCCTGCACATGGCCGATGTGGAAAAGCTGATCCGCGTGCTGCACCGGCTGGTCGGTGGCGGCCACAGCGTGGTGGTGATCGAGCACGACCTGGACGTGATCGCCGAGGCCGACTGGGTGCTGGACCTGGGGCCGGAAGGCGGTGCCGGCGGCGGCCGCGTGGTGGCGGCGGGGCGGCCGGAGGATCTGGTGGCGCTGCGCACGCACACCGGCGTGGCGCTGGCGCCGGTGCTGGCGCGCCAGGGATGACGGCGGACCTGTCCGACCCCGCGCGCCTGGCCCATGCGCTGCAGCTGGTCGAGCAGGCCGACCTGTTGGTCATCGCGGCGGGCGCCGGCATGGGCGTCGATTCGGGGCTGCCGGATTTCCGCGGCAACGAGGGCTTCTGGCGCGCCTATCCGGCGCTGGGCCGGGCCGGGCTGGACTTCGTCGAGATCGCCAACCCGGAGGCCTTCCGCCGCGATCCCGCGCTGGCCTGGGGCTTCTATGGCCACAGGCTGGCCCTGTACCGGCGCACGCGGCCGCATGCGGGCTTCGCCATCCTGCGCCGCTGGGGCGAACGCTGCGAGCGCGGCGCGCTGGTCTACACCAGCAATGTGGACGGCCAGTTCCAGTGCGCCGGCTTCGACGAGGCCCAGGTCTGGGAATGCCATGGCTCGCTGCTGCACCTGCAATGCAGCCGGCCTTGCGGCGACGAGGTCTGGTCGGCCGAGGGCTTCGAGCCCGAGGTGGACGAGTCGGCCTGCCGCTTGTTGAATGAGGCGCCGCGCTGTCCGCGCTGTGGTGCGCTGGCACGGCCCAATGTGCTGATGTTCGGCGATGGCCAATGGGTGGATCCGCGCGAGCGGGCGCAGTCGCGCGAGTTGCTGCCGCGTCTGCGCGCTGCGCGCAAGCCGCTGGTGATCGAACTGGGCGCGGGTACGGCCGTGCCCTCGGTGCGCCGTTTCGGCCAGCAGGTGCTGCGCGAGCTGAACGGCAGGCTGCTGCGCATCAACCTGCGCGAGCCGCAGGTGCCGTCGCCGCGCGACCTGGGCTTGGCGATGGGGGCGCTGGACGCGCTGCAGCAGCTGGATGCCGCACTGGGCGGTTGATGAGCGGCTGATGAGCGGCGAGGGCCCGGAGCCCGGGACGCTCAGCGCTGGCTGCGCGCCTTGCGGCCGTCGAACTCGGCCAGCTGCTTCTTCAGCAAGGCCATCAGCACGCGGGCATTGGCCTCGCTCATGGTGACCAGGCTGCCGGGCTCGATGCCGTCGACCGGCGTCTTGGGCGTCACCAGCGCGTCGACCTTGAAGCTCACCGTGCCGTGGCTGGAGTTGCTCGCGGCCTTGAACTTCTGGATCTCGATCTGGTGAATTTTCATCGCTGATACATCGTCATCGGGCACGGCGGCCAAAGACGCAGTGTATTGCAGCGCCGCCCGCGGCCTTCAGCGGTGGAACTTGCCGTCGGGGCCGATGATGGACAGGTCGGCGTAGTCCAGGCCGCTGTGGTCGCTGCCGCTGTAGCCCAGCTCCATGCCGCCCAGGTCCAGCTTGCGCAGGCCGTTGAGCGCGGCGATCAGCTTTTCGCGCGTCGGGTTGTTGCCGGCGCGCTTGAGGCCTTCGACCAGCACCTTGGCGGCCGCGAAGCCTTCCATCATGGCCGGCGAGATGTCGCCGCTGCCCTTGGCGCGCAGCAGGTCCGCGGCCTCGCGGATGATGGGCGCGGACAGCGAGCGCTCATACGGAAAGACCTGGGTGACGATGGTGCCGCGCGCCTGCTCGCCCAGCTGCTTGATGAAGCCGGCGGAGGCATTGTTGGACAGCGTCACCACCTGCGCGCGCGAGCCGGCGCCGCGCAGCGCCTTGATGCCGTCGGCGACCGCGACACCCGAGCCGATGAAGAGCACGGCCTGCGCCTCGGCCTTGGCCACCTTGGGGGCGATGGTGCTGAAGTCGGGCTTGGCGCGGTCGAATTTTTCCAGCAGCGCCGGTTTCTTGCCCACCGCGGCGAAGCCCTTCTGCGCGCCCTGCACGGCGTCGGCACCGAAGCTGTCGTCCACCTGCAGCACGGCGATGCGCTCCATGCCGATCAGGCTCAGGTGGCGCACCGCGCGCTCGGCCTCGCGCTGGTAGGTGGCGCGCACGTTGAAGACATAGGGGTTGACCGGCTGATGCAGCAGCATGGCGCCGGTGGACGGAGCCACCAGCGCGAGCTTGTGCTCGGCCAGCAGTGGCAGGATGGCCTGGTTGTGCGGCGTGCCGCGCGTCAGGAACAGCGCCAGCACCTTGTCGTCGACGACCAGCTTTTTCGCGTTTTCGCCGGCGCGCTGCGGCTCGAAGCCATCGTCCATGGAGATCAGCTGGATCTTCTGCCCATTGACGCCGCCGCCGGCATTGACGGCGTCGAGGTAGAGCTTGGCACCGTCGGTGGTTTCCTTGACGCCGGCCGCGACCGGGCCGCTGAAACCGGCCGTCTGGCCGATCAGGATTTGCGCGCTTGCGTTGGCGGCGTTGAGCATCAGCCCGGCGCTCAGCGCCAGATTCCACAAGACCTGCAGTCGTCCCATGCGTGTCTCCCTCGTTGATCTTGGGTTGGCATGATGCCCGCAGCCCGCCGGGCGCGATAGGGCGAAGACGCATCAAGAGGCGGCGACGCAGTCGCCTCCGCGGGGGTCAGTGCTTGCTGTCGCTGCCGCGGTCGAATTCGGTGGCGCGGTAGACGTTGCCGTCCCAGTGGTGGGCGCGGCGGCGCGCCCGCGCGATCGCGTCCTGCGCTTCCTGGTGGGCGGCGCGGCGGCGTGCCCGGCGGTCCAGCCGCCCTGGCGGGCCGCGCCGCAGCGTGCTGCGCAGACCCGTCAGCCAGGCCTCCAGCCGCGCCCGCTGCACGGCAGGCAATGCCATGTGCACAGCCAGGACAAGGCAGCACAGCAAACCCACGGAAGCGAGGATCTTGGCAAGCATAGGAGGCGGCGACAGTCGCTGGTCGGACTATACGCGAGCCCCCTTGGCCGCGGCCCCTGGGGCGGTTACCGAGTGCTTGGTACGTTTGTGCGAACTTCAGTCGCGATCGCGGCCATGGCCATGACCATGGCCGCGCCCATGACCGCGCGGCGGCCCGTCGCGGTCCTCGCGCCGCCAGTCAGCGCCATAGCGGTGCTCGTACCAGTCCTCGCGGACAAAGTAGACCGGGGTGCCGCAGGCGTCGTAGCGCGCGCAGTGCTTGGACCAGTTCCGGTAGTGCCCGGGAGGCACGCGCAGATAAATGGGCGCCGGCGGACGCGCAATCGGTCGGATCACCGTCGGCTGCGCGTAGATCACCGAGGGAGCGACCGGACCCACGTCGATGCGTCCGTAGAAGCCCGGCTGGCCCACGCTGATGGAGACGCCGACATCGGCGGCCTGTGCAGCCGGGGTGACGGTCAGCGCGGCGGCGAGCGCCAATGCCAGCGTGGCGCCCAGGCGGGGAAGGGAGGTGGTCATGACAAGGTCCCGGGAGTGTTGTCTTGTGTTTCAACGCGATCAGCATGCCCGCGGTGCACCCCTGTGCGGTAAACAAATGTGCCGCCCCCCATGTCCAAGGGGGTGACGGCCACAACTTTTTACAATCCCGCCGCCCCGAACGGGGGTGCTGGAGCGGCGAATGGCCATTAACGAGAAGACATCGAACGGATTTGGAATGTGGCGGCCGGCGCTGGTCGCATGGGCGGTGGGGGTGCTGGTCGCGACGGCTCCGCAAACCTGGGCCCAGGCGCCCGCAGCCGGTCTGGCAGGGCCCAGCCTGGAACAGCTGTTCCGCGCCAAGTCCTACCGTGGTGAGGCGGCGAAGTCGGCTCAGTTCAGCCACAACGGCCGCTTCCTGGCCTATCTGTGGAACCCGTTCGGCGAACCGGGCCAGGATTTGTATGTGCACGACCTGCGCTCGGGCCAGACCCTGAGGCTGTCCTCGCCCGCGCTGATGGCCGCGGTGGACACGCCGGAACAGCTGGCGCGCTTCGAGCGCAAGCGCCAGCAGCGTGACCGCGAGCAGGACCAGCGCCAGGCGCGCGAGGAGGCGCAGGCCGCCTATCTGCGCGGCGAGGCGGCGGATCTGGGGCAATGGGAGCGCACCGAGCTGGCGCAGCTCAAGCTCGAGCTGGAACAGAAGAAGCAGCGCGACGAGGCCCGCAAGGCCGCCGACAAGGCGGCGCTGGCCGACAGCGCGGCGTCCGCGCCCGTCGCCCCGGCGGCGGCGGCCTCCGCCCCCGCGGCCAAGAAGGCCGAGCTCGAGCTCTGGGAGCTGCGCGACGAGTTGAAGAAAAAGCAGCAGCGCGAGAAGCTCAAGCCCGAGGACCTCTACCCCGGCGTGGCCCAGTTCGCCTGGGCGCAGAGCGCCGACGAGCTGATCTTCCAGTACCGCGGCCAGCTGCTGCGCTGGAAGGCCGGTGACGCTCGCGCCCAGCCGCTGCTCAACCTGGGCCGCAAGCTCAGCGTGATCGGCTACATGGCCGACGACAAGGGCTACTGGTTCCAGGACGAGGCGCGCGTGATGGGTGCGCGCTTCGATTCGGCGCGCATCCAGTGGGTCAACCCCGAGCTGCTCCATGCCGACGATGAGGACCGCAAGTACCGCATCGAGTCCACCGCGCTGAGCGAGAACGGTCGCTGGATGGCCCTGGTGGCGCGCGCACCGCTGGTCGGCGCCGAGGGCAAGCCGGCCCCCAAGCCGGGCCGCCAGGTCGAGATCATGGGCTACTCGGAGCGCTTCGCGAGCGCGCGCACGGTGGACCGCGAGGTCTCCGACGACAAGCGCCTGCTGCAGCCGCTGGCCCTGTACATCCGCCAGCTGCCCGCGCCCGGCGTGGATCTGCCCAAGCAGCCGCAGCCGGTGTTCACGCATCCCGGCGGCGACACCTGGTTCGAAATCTCGCCGCTGGCCTGGACGCGCAACGGCAGCCATTACGCCTTCGTGACCTGGGAGCGCGAGATCGAGCGCCTGCGCGTCTACCTGGGCCGCGCCGATGAGAGCGCCAAGCCCGAGATGGTGCTGGAGCGCCGCGCGCCGCTGCACCATGAGCTGGTCAATGTGATGACGCCGCGTTTCACGCCGGACGGCAAGCAGCTGGTGCTGGTGCTGGACCAGGACGGCTGGCGCCAGCCCGTCGCGATGGACCTGGCCACGCGCGCGCTCAAGCCGCTGCTGAAGGGCGAGTTCGAGGCGTACAACGTGCTGGGCTTCACGCCCGACGCGACGCAGATGTTCGTGGCCGCCAACAAGGACGACCTGGGCGCGATGAACCTGTGGAAAGTGGACCTGCGCAACGGCGCGATGCAGGCGCTGGGACGCAGCCCCGACTACCACCGCAACGCCACCGTCTCGCGCAACGGCCAGTGGCTGGCCGCGGTGGCGGGGCACTGGGGCGAGCGCCCGGAGCTCAAGCTGCTCAGCGCGCAAGGCGCCGAGCCGCGCGTGCTGACGCAGAGCCATGACCCGGCCTGGGCCCAGGTCGACGCGCTGCGGCCCGAGCGCTTCAGCTTCGTCAACCGCCACGGCGACCGACTCTACGCCTATGTGTTCAAGCCCAAGGGCTGGACGGCGCTGGACCGTCGCCCCGCGGTGGTCTACACCTATGGCGGCCCGCTGAATGACCGCCACACCGTGGAGACCGACAGCTTCCAGCCCACCGGCTATCTGTTCGGCATGTACATGGCGGCGCGCCACGGCTATGTGACGGTGGCGGTGGACCCGCGCGGCCACTCCAACTACGGCCGCCGTTTCGCCGACGCGAACTGGGAGCAGCCGGGCCGGCCGCAGAGCGAGGACCTGGAGGACCTGGTCACCCATATGAAGGCCAACCTGGGCGTGGACGGCCAGCGCATCGGCCTGAACGGCTGGAGCTTCGGTGGCTTCCAGACTCAGTACACGCTGTACACCAAGCCCGACCTGTTCGCCGCCGGCATCGCCGGCGCCGGCCCCACCGAATGGGAGAACTACAACAGCTGGTACAGCGGCCGCACCATCGGCAAGGTGGACCGCAGCAAGCCGGTGCTGCGCAAGTACTCGCTGCTGCCGCTGGCGCGCAACCTGAAGAAGCCGCTGCTGCTGGTGCATGGCATGCAGGATCCCAACGTGCTGTTCCAGGACACGGTGAACGTGTACCGGGCGCTGATGGAGTCCGGCAAGGAGGGTCTGGTCGACCTGTTCCTGGACCCGGACGGTGAGCACGGCATGGGCGGCGCGGTGAAGACCGCCGGCTGGCACCGCAAGTACGAGGCCTTCTGGCTGCAGCACCTGGGCCGGGCGCAGTGACGCGGCGCGCCAGCGCCGGGGCTGGGTGCGCTCAGTAGTCCAGCCGACGGATGCTGACGCGCTGCGGCGCCTTGGGGTCGCGCGCATAGCCCAGCGCGTCGCCCATCAGGTCCACCGCGTTGTCAAAGCAGCCGTGCGACGCGGCGATGCTGCCGACCCCGGTGGGCACGTCGCGGCGCGACAACTCCAGCCTCTGGGCGCCCGCCTTCTCCTGCGCGGCCCAGAAGGCCTGCCAGGCGCGCAGCTCGGGCAGGCTGGCGCCGGACCATTGATCGTCCGCCGCCGCATCGGTGGCGGTGGCGGCGTCGAAGGCCTTGGCCATGCCCATCAGCGGCGTCTTGTGCAGGTCCTCGAAGCTGCGGCTCACCAGATAGAGCAGCGACTTGCGGTAGGGCCCCACGCTGTCGTCCAGCTCGTTGCGGTCCGACAGCACATGCAGGATCCAGCGCCGCGCGTCCAGGGTGCCGTTCTCCACGGCCGGCTTGTAGTAGTCCAGCGCAAAGCGCAGCGTGCAGGCGGGCGCGAACAGGCGCAGCGTCGCTGCCTTCAGCCCGGCCTGGGCGAGCAGCGGCAGCATTGCGCCCAGCACGATGGCGCCGGCCGAATGGCCGATCAGGTGGATCTCCAGCCCCGGCCGCTGCGCCGCCAATTGCTTCAGCTGCTCCACCATCGCGCGCACGCCGCCCTGTGCATGGCTGCTGGCGCGCTCGGCATTGAGCTTCATCTGCCCCCACATCGCGCCGCCGGGCGCGCGCAGCAGCGGCTCCAGCAGGCGGTCGGTCTTGTCGGTGAGCCGGTCCATCCAGCCGCGCGACGGGCCCTCGCCGGCGCCGGGCACCATGCGCGCCAAGGCCTCCTCGACCAGGTCGCCGACGGTTTCCAAGGCGCCGCTGCGCCAGGTCAGGAACAGCGGGTACAGCCCCGCGCCGAGCGCATAAGGAGCGATGGCGCGGACGCGGGCGATGGAGTCGGCCTCGCTGTTGAGCCCGCCGTGCGCGTAGACCAGCAGCTTGCGGCTGCCCTGGGCCTGCATCCAGGCCAGCGGGCGCTGCAGCGCGGCCTGGGCCAGCGCGGTCTGCGCGTCTTCGGCGGTGATGTCGTTGCGCACCGGAAAGCCGCGGTCCAGCAGCAGCGCATGGCGGTAGGCCTGGTCCGCGTCCAGCGGCTGCTGCGCCGCGGGCAGGTCGCGGTAGCGGCGCGAAAAGGCGTCGCCACCGCCGACCAGGCCGATGCTGCCCTGCTGATCGGTGCAGTCGTGCACCGGCTGGGCGCCCGAGGACGGCAGCGTGAAGCGCGGCGAGCGCAAGGGCCGGGCGCCACCG
Organism: Pelomonas sp. CA6; assembly: GCF_022549225.1. Taxonomy (GTDB): domain Bacteria; phylum Pseudomonadota; class Gammaproteobacteria; order Burkholderiales; family Burkholderiaceae_C; genus Roseateles. Next base: position 84,417 of record NZ_JAKZFD010000008.1, on the reverse strand, counting down.
CGCGCGGCCAGCGCATGCAGCCGCGGCACGCCCAGCGTGAAGGTCCAGGCGTCCTGGCCATGCGTGGTCCAGTCCTCGTAGGGCAGCAGCGCGAAGCCGCGCGCCCCCCAGTCCTCGCCCCAGGAGTTCTGCACCACGAAGCCCAGTTCGTTGTAGCCCACCAGCGCGAAAGCGTGGCCGCCGGGTTTCTTGGGCTTGGGCACATGGCGGATCGCCGGCAGGTCTTCGTGGCCCCGCAGCGGGGCGCGCGCCGGCACGGCCCAGCCCTCGTGCACAGTGGCCTGCACGTAGATCGCGCCGGTGTGGCTGATGGCCGCCTGCATGTCCACGACCGAGCGCGCATTGATGCGGTAGTAGACCCCCAGCGTGCAGCGCAGCGCATCCACGTCCCAGTTGCGCGCGGGATCGTCGGGCGCCTGGGCGTCCTCCAGCGGCGCCTGCGGCTGGCGCCGCCCCTGCGCATCGAGCGCATAGGGCCACAGCGCCTCGCTGCAGACGCCGTGGCGGTGCCAGCCCTTCAGGGCGCCGCGGCAGCTGGAGCCTTCGTAGTCCTCGCCGGGCCATTCGTCATAGACCTGGGCCAGCCGGTACAGCATGGCCGGGCTGACCCGGCGCGGCTTGTCCGCGCTCCCCTGCACCAGGCCGGGCACATAGAGCAGGTAATTGATCACCGCGGCCAGGCCGAAGCCGGTGCAGGCACCGTCCTCGCCCTGGTTCAGCACCAGGCCGGCGTCGGCATAGGCGGCGAACCAGTGGCGGACGTCGTCGTCGGTGGGGAACTGCGCGGGCAGGCTGCCCAGCGGCGGCTGGTAGGACCGGTCACGCAGGTCCAGCCGGTCGGGGCGGGCGTCCAGCGTCAGCTGGCGTGGTCCGATGGCGACGCTCTTGCGGGGCATGGTGGAACTCCTCGGTGCTGAGCGCCTCGATCCGCCGCGGCGCAGCCGGACGGGGCGAGGGGGGCGGGGCAGCGCCGCAGGTCCGGCACGGCCTCCTCAGGTCAACAAAAGGTCCAGCCCATCGTAGAGGCGCGGCCGCGCCCCGTGAACACCAATCTTCAGGGGGGTGTGATCAAGCCGCGCGGCGCGCCCACAGCGTCAGCACGCCTTCGGGCACCTCGCGGCTCAGCGCGTCGCGCCAGTGCAGATCGGCGAGCTTGGCACGCTCCTCGGGGTTGAGCTGGCCCTCGTCGCCGCCCAGCAGCGCGATGGGCGCCAGCGCGGCGGCCGTCTTGATGTTCTCGAACAGCGGGGCCCAGGCCTCGGCCTGCAGATCCACCGCCATCATGAAGCCCACGCACCAGTCCTCGGCGTCCACCAGCTGCTGATCGCCGTCCTCGGCGACGCTGTAGATGGGCTCCCATTCCTGCGGGCGCTCGCCGATCTGCACCGCCAGGCTGTGCAGATGGCGCAGTACCAGCAGCACCAGGCGCTTGCGCTGCTTGCCGCTGGCGAAGGGGTCGCCGCCGCCCCAGATCGTGGGCAGCCAGTCGGCGCCGGGCAGCGAGGCCAGCGGCACGGGGCTGAGCAGCAGCGCGCTGAGATAGCCGTCCAGCGCCTCGATGTTCATCGCCTCGTCGACCGGCAGGTCGGCGAGCAGCTCGTCCAGGTCCTGCAGCTCGTCGTCGCTGAGCGGCAGGTAGTCGGCGGATTCAGGTTTGTACTGCGGATAGTCCATGGTGGGGTCTCGGGCCCGGTGCGGGCGGTCGCGCAAGCGTATCAGCATCGCCGGCCGCTCTGCCTACACTGCGGCCATGAATCATCGCCCCGTCTCCGCCGTCTCCCCGCTGGGCAGGCCCCTGTCGGGCTGGCGCCTGCATTGCTATACCGTCATCTTCGAGGCCGACACTCGCGCCGGCCGGGCCTTCGACCTGGGGCTGATCGCGCTGATCCTGGCCAGCGTGCTGCTGGTGATGGCCGAGAGCGTCACCGCGATCCGCGAGGCCCATGGCGACTGGATGCGCTGGGCCGAATACCTGTTCACCGCGCTGTTCACGGCCGAATACCTGCTGCGCCTGGCCTGCGTGCGCCATCCGCTGCGCTACGCGCTGAGCTTCTTCGGCATCGTCGACCTGCTGGCCGTGCTGCCCACCTATCTGGCCATCTTCATGCCGGAGCTGTACGCGCTGGTCGACGTGCGCGTGCTGCGTCTGCTGCGCGTGTTCCGCATCTTCAAGCTCGGCGCCCATGTGGCCGAGTACGCGTTGCTGCTGCAGGCACTGCGCGCCAGCGCGCGCAAGATCCAGGTCTTCCTGACCATGGTGCTGATGCTGGTCGTGGTGCTGGGCACGGTGATGTACGTGATCGAAGGCCCTGAGAACGGCTTCACCAGCATCCCGGCCAGCGTCTACTGGGCCATCACCACGGTGAGCACGGTGGGCTTCGGCGACATCACGCCCAAGACCGACCTGGGCCGCCTGATCGCCTCGATGATGATGCTGCTGGGCTGGGGCACGCTGGCCGTGCCCACCGGCATCGTCACCGCGGAGCTGGCGGCGCAGCGCCGCGGCCGGCCCGCGACCACGCGCAGCTGCCACGAATGTCTCAGCGAAGGCCACCTGCCGGAGGCCCGCTTCTGCCGCGACTGCGGCGCCCGCCTGCCGCCCTATCAGCACGACTGAGCGCCGTGCCACCTGCGCTCAGCGGCCGCGCAGCTTCTGCACGGCGCTGACCCCCAGCACCAGCAGCGCGCCGGCGGCCAGGCCGACGAGACCGTCGCCCAGCATGCCGGCCAGGGTTTGCGTCCAGCCTGACAGGCCCTGCATCGCGGCCTCCAGCGCATGGTGCAGCGCTGGCAGGCCGTGCGTGAGGATGCCGCCGCCGACCAGGAACATCGCCGCCGTGCCGGCCACAGACAGGGTCTTCATCAGCCAGGGCGCCAGCGCCAGCAGGCCGCGGCCCAGCGCCTGCTGCCAGGCCTGGCGGCGCTGGCTGAGGTAGAGGCCCGCGTCGTCCAGCTTCACGATGCCCGCCACCAGGCCGTAGACGCCCAGCGTCATCACCACGGCGATGCCGGACAACACCATCAGCCGCGTCGTGAAATCGGCACCCGCCACCGTGCCCAGGGTGATCGCGATGATCTCGGCGGACAGGATGAAGTCGGTGCGTATTGCGCCCTTGATCTTGTCGCGCTCCAGTGCCACCAGGTCCACCGTGGGGTCCTGCACGCCGCGCGCGAGCGCCTCGTCATGGGCTTCATCCTCTGCCGTGTGCAGCCAGCGGTGGGCGAGCTTCTCGGCGCCCTCGAAGCACAGGAAGGCGCCGCCCAGCATCAGCAGCGGCGTGACCGCCTGCGGCGCCCAGGCGCTGATCGCCAGCGCCGCCGGCACCAGGATGGCCTTGTTGACCAGCGAGCCCTTGGCCACGGCCCAAACCACCGGCAGCTCGCGGTCGGCGGCCACGCCGGTGACCTGCTGCGCGTTGAGCGCCAGGTCGTCGCCCAGCACGCCCGAGGTCTTCTTGGCGGCGAGCTTGGAGAGCACGGCGACGTCGTCGAGCACACTGGTGATGTCGTCGAGGAGGGCGAGCAGGCTGGAGGCCATGGCGGCTGAGCTTTCTTGCAAGGCAAAACCTCGTTTGTACCCCAGCGGCGCCAGGGGCTCGGGCATGACGGGCGACTGGGCTTGCATGTCGATGGCACACTGCGCCCATGAATCCACGCCGCTTCGCATTGCTGGCCGCGGCCGCCCTCGTGGCGCTGCCGGCCGCCGCCCAGACCGCCCCGGCCGCCGCGCCGACCCAGGCTGCCCCGGCCGCCTCGCAGGCCGCCGTCCACGCACCCTATGGCGAGCACGCCGACGCCCGTGCCCAGCTGAACGAGGCCCTGGCCCGTGCCGGCGCGCAGCGCAAGCCGCTGCTGGTCGTGTACGGCGCCAACTGGTGCAAGGACTGCCTGGCGCTGGACCGCAGCTTCCATCAGGGGCGCCTAGCCACCGAGATCGAGCAGCGCTATGTGGTGCTGAAGGTCAACGTCGGCCGCTTCGACCGCAACGTCGATCTGGCTCAGCAGATGGGCGTGCCGCTGAAGAAGGGCATCCCCACCGTGGCCCTGCTCGCCGGTGACGGCCGCGTGCTGGGCAGCACGCAGGGCGGCGAGCTCGCGAACGCCCGCGGCATGGGCGAAGACGCCGTGCTGCAGGTCCTGGCCAAGCTGGCCGCACACTGACCCTGCCGTGGCGGCGCTGACGCGCCGTCGGGCAAGACCTGTCCCCCGAGTGCGGGGACAGGGTCGCCGCTCCGGGGGTCAGTTCTTGCCTGGGCGCTTGTTTTTTGGACAGGGGTGGCCTAACTTGCTTGCATGGCCAGACCCCTCCGCATCGAAATTCCGGGCGCCGTCTACCACGTGAGCTCGCATGGCGGGCCGCCGGTCTTCGCCGACGACACCGATCGCGCCACCTTCCTGGAACTGCTGGCGCAGGCCATGCAGCGCTTCGACGCCCAGGTGCTGGCCTATGCGCTCGCGCGCGACCATTACGAGCTGCTGGTCTTCACGCGCCAGGCCAATCTCTCGCGGCTGATGCGCCATCTCAACGGCGTCTACACCCAGGCCTGCAACCGCCGCCGCGGCCGTGGCGGACACCTCTTCCATGGGCGATTTCGCGCCGTGATGGTGGATCGCCTGCAGCTGCTGCTGGACGTCTGCCGCTATGTGGACCTGGGCGGCGTGCGCGCCGGCCTGGCGCGTTCACCCGAGGACTGGCCCTGGAGCAGCTATGCCGCCCATGCGGGACTGAGCCCCGCCCCGGAGTGGCTGGACGTGGAGGGGCTGTGGAGCTTCATCAACGAGGGCCCGCCGCGCAGCGCCGCCGAGCGTCGCCGCGCTGCGCAGCGCTACCGCCGCCTGGTGCAGGCCGAGCCGGGCCTGGACATCTGGCAACACCTGCGCCAGCAGGTCTATCTGGGTGATGAGGCCTTTGTGGCCCGTGTGCGCGGCGGCACGCCGTCGCGCCGGCGTGCCGCCGCGCCGATGCGGCCCCGGCCCTGGCGCGATTGGCTGCGCGAGTGCCAGGGGCAGCGCGAACTGGCGCTGTACCGCGCCCATACCGAGGGCGGGCTCACGATGAGCGCGTTGGCGCAGGAGCTGGGCCTGTCGGTCTCTCGCGTCAGCCGCCTGATCGCCGGTTACGAGCGCAACCGGGGAACGGCGGCGGCCTGAGCGTGTGGCGTTCCGTGCCGCTGCCCAGCCCGCCAGGACTCAGGGCTTTTCGGCCAGGCGCTTGAGCCCATTTAGTCCCGCCTCGAAGTCCTGGCCCACCATGCGGTCGGCGAACAAGGCCATCCAGTGGTAGAGCGGGTTGCGGCCCATGTCGCCATCCATGCGCCAGACCACCCGCGTGCCGCCGGCCGTGGGCTCCAGCACGAATTCGCCCTGCGAGCTGGTGCCGAAATCGGGGAAGAACAACTCGTAGCCCAGCCGTCGACCGGGCTCGGCGGCGGTGAAGCGCATGCGGCCGTCGCCTTCGCTCTGGCTGCGCCAGGCCCAGCTGGCACCGACGCCGGATTCCGGGCCGCTGTAGTCGATCATCATGGCCGGGTCGCGTTGGTGCCAGACCGACCAGCCCGCCCATTGGCGCGGGCTGGCGATCAGCGCATAGACCTTGTCGGCACTGGCGCCGATCTGCACCTCGCGGACCACGCGGAACTTGGATGGCATCGCCAGCCCGCCGAGCAGCAGCAGGCCCAGCAGCAGCACGAACACCAGAAGCACACGTTTCAGCAGCCTCATCGCGGACTCCCGTAGGCAGAGGCTGCAGCATGCGCCCAGGCCCGGGGCTTGGGCAATGCGCACAAACCTGAAGCGCCTCGGCGGGCGTCCAGCGACGACGGAAATGAAGGGCTCAGTGCAGCGCCAGCGCCGGTGCCGTGGGCGGTGCGTGAGCGGCGGGCGCTTCGTCCCAGGCGTCCTGGGTCAGCGCGCGCGCGGCTTCGAGCTGATGGCACAGCTCGGCGATGCCCAGCCCGTCGCCGGGGCCTTCGGGCAGCGGCGCGGCGCAGACCTCGGCGGGCAGGTCGGACAGCGCGCCCAGCAGTTGGAACAGCAGTTCCAGCCCCGGTTCTCCCGGTTCCTGCTGGCGCGCCAGGCCCAGGCTGCGACACAGATACCAGCAGGCCTCGGCCGCCTGGTCGCAGCGGGCATGGAACAAGGCCATCTGCTCCAGCGTGCGTGCCTGGTCGGCCTGGTCCTGCTGTTGTTCGTGTTCGAACAGGGACTGCAGCTCAGGTCGCGACGCCGCCTGGCTGGCGTCGTCGGCCGGCTGGGCGGGGATGTCGGAGTCGAGGTGGGCGGCGTTCATGGCTTGTTCGTGCGAATGCTAGACGGCCGCCCGGCCTTTGGCTTCCCGTGAATCAGGGGGAAGGCCGGCAGGCCGCGCGGCGCGCGTGCATACGTCACACGAAATCCAGTATCGGCGATCTGTCCGGATTTCAGCGCTTTTTCTGCGGCCGCTTCCAGCCGGCGACCGCGGTTTGTCGGCCGCGCGCCACGGCCAGCTCGCCGGCACCCACGTCGCGGGTGATGGTGGAGCCGCCTCCCACGGTGGCACCATTGCCCAGCGTGACCGGGGCCACCAGCACGCAGTTGGAACCCACGTGCACGTCGTCGCCTATCGTGGTGCGGTGCTTGTTGGCGCCGTCATAGTTCGCGGTGATGGAGCCGGCGCCGTAGTTGACGCGCTCGCCCACCGTGGCGTCGCCCAGGTAGGCCAGGTGGTTGGCCTTGGCGCCGCGCCCGAGCTGCGAGTTCTTCACCTCGACGAAGTTGCCGATGTGAACCTCGGCGCCCAGCTGCGCCCCGGGTCGCAGCCGCGCGAACGGGCCGATCAGCGCGCCTTCGCCAATGCTCACGCCGGCCGATTCGCCGTCGATGTGGGTGAATTCGTGGATGCGCGCGCCGGCCGCGATACGGGCGTTGCGGATCACGCAGTTGGCGCCGATGCGCACGCCATCGCCCAGCTCCACACGGCCTTCGAAGAGGCTGTTGATGTCGATCTCGACGTCCTGGCCGCAGACCAGCTCGCCGCGCAGGTCGAAGCGCGCCGGGTCGGCCAGGCGCACGCCGGCTTCCATCAGGGTCTCGGCCTGGCGGCGCTGGTAGCGGCGCTCCAGGTCGGCCAGCTGCAGCGGGCTGTTGACGCCCAGCACCTCGGTCTCGTCGGCGGCCTTCAGGCCCAGCACCGGCACGCCCTCCGCCACTGCCATCGCGACGATATCGGTCAGGTAGTACTCGCCCTGGGCATTGTTGTTGGACAGGGCCATCACCCAGCGCTTGAGCAGCGCGGTGGGCGCGGCCATCATGCCGGTATAGCCCTCGCGCAGCAGGCGCTGCTCGGGCGTGGCGTCCTTGTGCTCGACGATGGCCTGCACCGCGCCGTCGGCGCGGCCGCCCTCGCGCACGATGCGGCCGTAGCCGGTCGGGTCGGCGAGGTCAATCGTCAGCAGCACCAGCGCGCGGTCGGAGCAGGCCTCGGCCAGGCGGCGCGCGGTCTCGCTGCGGATCAGCGGCACGTCGCCGTTGAGGATCAGCGTCGTGCCGTCATCGGGCAGCACCGGCACGGTCTGCTGGATCGCATGGCCGGTGCCCAGCTGCGGCATCTGGCGCACGAAGCGGGCGCCGGATGCCGCGGTGGCGGCTTCGACCTGCTCGGCACCGTGGCCGGTGATGACGATGCGCTGGGCGGCCTGCAGCGGCGCGGTGCAGTCCAGCACATGCTGCAGCAGCGAGCGCCCGGCGAGCTTGTGCAGCACCTTGGGCAGGGCCGACTTCATGCGGGTGCCCTTGCCCGCAGCCATGATGACGATGTTCAGTGCCATAGAAAAATCGCGACTCCCTGGACTCCGGACTTCCGGAGGGAATCGCGATTATCGCGGGCCTGGGCCCGGAATCCGGGCCGGGGGCGCTTACTTGCCGGGGGCGGGCTGGCCCAGCATGACCGAGACGCGGTGCGGCTCGGGGCGGGTCTGCGGGAAGTCCGCCAGCGCGGCTTCGAACAGCGCGCCGGCCAGGCTCAGGTCGCCCTGGGTCATGCCGTCATTGCTGGCGCGGGCCTCGTACAGCGGCTCGCTGCTCTTGCGGTCGCGCAGCAGCAGCGCCACCTCGCGGTCGTAGCGGCGCTCCATCATCGGGTCCATCGGGTAGGCATAGCCCAGGCGGCTGTAGTACGGGCGCCAGGGGCCATAGCGCCAGTGGTAGTAGCTGCCGTTCCAGCGCCACCACAGCGGGTCGTCCCAGGGCGCGCGGTCGGCACGGCTGACGCGCACGCCGATGGAGACCAGCACGTCGGCGCTCTTGGTGTCGGCCGCGGGCTTGAAGCCGGCCTTCTCCAGCGCGATGCGCGCCTGCGCTTCCAGCTCGGTCTGCAGCCGGTCATTCTGCTGCTGCGAGGGCAGGCGCTCGAAGGCGTAGCTGCCCGGTTCGCGGCCGGCGGGCCAGCTGCCAAAGCTCTGCGCGTCGGCGCTGACGGTGTTGATGCCGCTGCAGGCCGACAGCGTCAGCACAGCGACGCCGGCGGTCAGGCCGCCCAGGACCAGACGTCGGTTGATCATGATTGCCTCCTAGTCGCAAGTAGAACGACGATTGCCGTCGATTTTGCGACCAAACCAGGCGGCCGTCTGTGATCCGTGCGTATCGCGTCTGTAAAGGCGCGGTCAAGCCTCGTCGGGCATCAGCCGGATCACCGCGCTCGGCGGTTCGCCGCAGTGTTCTTCCTCGTCGAAGGCGATGTCGCCGCCGGCGACCGGGCTGCCGGTGGCCTTGATGGTCTCGAAGGGGAAGAGCTTGCGGTCCATCATGTGCGAGGTCACGATGTTGCCCATCGCGGTGAACATGTTGTCCACGCGGCCGGGGAACTTCTTGTCCCAGTCCTGCAGCATGGCCTTGACCGAGGCGCGCTGCAGGTTCTCCTGGCTGCCGCAGAGGTTGCAGGGGATGATGGGGAACTGGCGGTGCTCGGACCAGCGCACCAGGTCGGACTCGCGCACATAGGCCAGCGGACGTATCACCACGTTCTGGCCGTCGTCGCTGACCAGCTTGGGCGGCATGCCCTTCATGCGGCTGCCGAAGAACATGTTCAGCATCAGCGTGGTGACGATGTCGTCGCGGTGGTGGCCCAGCGCGATCTTGGTCGCGCCCAGTTCCTTGGCGACGCGGTAGAGGATGCCCCGGCGCAGGCGCGAGCACAGGCTGCAGGTGGTCTTGCCCTCGGGCACCAGCTTCTTGACGATGGAGTAGGTGTCCTGGTTCTCGATGTGGAAGTCCACGCCGATGCTGCGCAGATAGGTGGGCAGCACCTCCTCGGGGAAGCCGGGCTGCTTCTGATCCAGGTTCACCGCGACGATGTCAAAGCGTATCGGCGCGCGCTGGCGCAGGTTGATCAGGATGTCCAGCAGCGAATAGCTGTCCTTGCCGCCGGACAGGCAGACCATGACCTTGTCGCCGTCCTCGATCATGTTGAAGTCGGCGATGGCCTGGCCCACCAGGCGGTGCAGGCGCTTGGAGAGCTTGTTCATCTCGTGCGCGTGCTTCTTCTCGGCGGCGAGGCGTTCGGCGTCGAGCTCGGGGCGGGTGGCGGTCTCGGTCATGGTGGTCGATGGGTTTCGGTGTTCGGACGGGGCGGGGCAGGGCACGGCTACCACTGCCCGCATTCGGCGCTGATGGCGACCTGGCAGTCGGGGAAGATCTCCAGCTTGGTGACCTTGATGCGCACGCCCACCACGCCGGCCAGCTTCATCAGCCGCGTGCAGAGCTTGCCCAGCATGGCCTCCAGCAGGTCGGTGTGCTCGGCCGTGCATTCCTCGATGATGATGCTGCGGATGCGGCGGTAATCCAGCACGTGGCCGATGTCGGCGTCGCGCGAGACGATCATCTGCGCGCCCAGGTTGATCTCGGCGTCGACCTGGATGGGCTGCGGGCCTTCGCGCTCGAAATCCAGCAGGCCCAGGTTGGCGCCGAAGCGCAGCCCGCTGATGTGAATGACCTGGCGGTTGTTGCGGCGCAGGGCCGGCGGTGCCTGGTTCTCGCGCGGCGGCTGCAGCCATTCCTGCACCCGCTTGGCAGCCACGACGCCATCGCCCAGCGCGGTCTGCACGCAAGGGTGCTGGCGCGCGCTGGCATCACCGGCGACGAACAGCCCCAGCTGCGCGAAGCGGGCTTCGTCGCGCAGCGGCTGCGACGGCGCGCTGATGCCGGCGCGCTGCAGCGCGTCGCCGACCAGCAGCCAGGCGGACGGCTCGGGTTCGAAGCCCAGCAGCACGGCCACATGGTCGAAGCGCTCGTGGCCATGGCTGGACGAATGCACGCTGACCCCCTGCGCGTCGGCCACCACCTGGGTCGGCACCGGCGTGTGCAGGCGCAGCGCGATCGCCGGCGCGAGCGCGTGGATGCGCTCCACCAGCGCCTGCTGTGCGCGCCAGTCGCCGCGCGACCACAGCGTCACCTGGTGGCCCTGCTCGTGCAGGAAGAGCGCGTTCTCGGCCGCGTTGTCGCCGGCGCCCAGCAGCAGCGTGCGGCCGCGCGGCAGCTGGCTGCGCTGGGTGGCCAGTGCGATGGAGTCCAGCACGCGCGCCTGCGCCGGGCGTGGGTAGAGGCTGCCTGGCAGCAGCGGGCGCAGCCCGGTGGCCAGCATCAGCGCGCGGCAGCGCAGCAGGCGTCCGTCGTCCAGCCGCAGCTGCCAGCCCTCGCCCGAAAGCCAGTCCAGCTGCACGGCCTGCTGGCCCACGACGAGATGCACGCCGGTCTGGCCGCGCACCTGCGCCGCATAGCGTTGCCCCAGCGCGGCCAGGCTCTCGCCCGGCTCGCCCAGCACCCAGTGCTGCGGGAAGCGCAGCGACTGCAGCGCGGCACAGGGCTGGTCGCCGCGCTCGATCAACGCGACGCGGTGGCCCAGCTGGGCCAGCCAGGACGCGGCGCTGCAGCCGGCCGGGCCGGCGCCAAGGATGGCGAGATCGACGTCGGCGGGCAGGGGCGCCGGGGTGAGGTCGGACATGGGTGAGGCGGGAAGGCGCTCGCGCGCGAACCCGCAATTATCCCAGCACCCGTCTCGCGCCGCTCAAACCCGCAGCTGGGCGGGGGAGACGTAGTCCTGGCGGAAGGCCTCGAAGTCCAGGCGGTCCGCGGCTTCGATGCGCTTTTGCGCGTCGACGGAGTCTGCGGCGGCCTGCGCAAAGCGCGCCATCAATCCCTCGGGCAGGGGCTGCGCCAGCACGGTGTCGCGGGCCTGCTGCGATTGCGCCAGCACGAAGGCCAGGTGAGAGTTGTCGTGCTTCTCGCGCATGGCCTGCAGCACGCGGGCCGACGGCAGCTGCGCCGGATCGTCCCAGCGCTGCCGGGCCAGGGTCAGGGCTTGCGTGTAGGCACTGCCGCCCAGCAGCGCGTCCACCCGTGCGGCGATGGGCTGGATCTGCGCCAGCAGTTCCAGGCCCCAGTCGCGCAGGCTTTGCTCGCCGCCCTGGCGCTCCAGCATCAACCCCGGCTCGCGGCCGGCGGCGGCGGTGCGCTGCTGGTTGCGCGCCAGCGCGGCGATCTCCTGCGGGCTGTCGGGCGGGCTGTCGCTCAGCCAGCAGTGCAGCAGGAAGAGGTCCAGGAAGCGCATCGTCGACGCGCTGATGCCCACTGGCTCGAAGGGATCCAGGTCCATGCAGCGGACCTCGACGTACTCGACGCCGCGCTCGCGCAGCGCGTGCAGCGGGCGCTCGCCCGAGCGGATGGTGCGCTTGGGCCGGATGGTGCCGTAGAACTCGTTCTCGATCTGCAGCAGCGTGGTGGAGAGCTGGTTGTATTCGCCGCCGGGGTTGCGCACGCCGATGGCCTCGTAGGCCGGATAGGGGCGGGTGAGCGCCTCCTGCAGCGACGCGGCATAGCCCTCCAGGCCGTTGTAGCTGACCGCCAGGCTGGACTGCGCGTCGCTCTGGTAGCCCAGCCGGCCCATGCGCAGCGAGGTGCCGTAGGGCATGTGCAGGCTGCTGCCCAGCGGCTGCAGCTCGTGCTCGCGGCCCTGGACGAAGCTGCTGCACAGGGCCGGCGAGGCGCCGAACAGGGTCAGCAGCAGGAAGGAGTGGCGACGGAAGTTGCGGATCAGCGCGAAGTAGTCGTCATTGCCCAGGCCGGGCAGCGACCAGTTGTAGTGAATGCCCGAGATGGTCTGCATGCGCCGGCCGTAGCGATGGCCCAGGCCCATGCGGTAGACGCTCTTGGCGCGGCCGATGTTGGAGCTGCCATAGCGGCCCAGCGGGATGGTCTCGTCGGTGGGCAGCGCGCAGGGCATGCTGGACACCCACATCAACTCCGGCCCCAGACATCGGTAGACCCCCTGGTGCAGCTCGGTCAGCTCGCGCACGCAGTCGTCGGCCGACGCATGCACGCCGGTGATCAGCTCCAGCTGCGATTCGCTGAAGTCCGTGGTCACCGCGGGATGGGTCAGGGCCGAGCCCAGGCAGGCCGGATGCGGCGTCAGGGCCAGGCTGGCCTGCGCCGTGGCGCGCAGGCTTTCCTTCTCCACGCCGCGACGCATGCCGGTCAGGCGCGCCGCGTCCAATGCGCTCAGTCGCTCCATCCATGCACTCAAGTCCGGCTCCTCGTTGTTCTGTGGGCGCGCAAGTTAACAGAGTTGGGCTAAACCTGCTTGACCCCGCCCAAGCCCATCTATGCTAGGCCGGACACCGCGTGCGGCACCATGCCGCCGCCGCGTCCAGGACCCGCCGCCTCGGACCTGGCTTTACTTCAGACCCAGCGCGCGCCAGCCCTGCAGGCCGATGCGGCGCAGGGTCTCCATGTTGGTCTCGTAGATGGCGTCGGTGTCGGGCATGGTCTCCACCGCGCGCGCGATGCTGTCCTCGCGCAGCAGGTGCAGCGTGGGGTAGGGCGAGCGGTTGCTGTAGTTCTCGATGTCGTCCGCGCCGCTGCCGTCGAACTGGTAGTCGGGGTGGAAGCTGGCCACCTGCATCTCGCCGTCCAGCTCCAGGTCTTCCACCAGCGCGTCGGCGGCATCGAGGAAGTCGTTGAAGTCCAGGAAGTCGGTCAGCACGCCAGGATGGATCAGCAGCGTGGTCTCGGTCTCCTCGGGGTCGCTGCGGCGCAGCAGCAGCAGTTCGCGCGCCAGCTCCTGCAGCAGCGCTTCGGGGGTCGTGGCCGCGCTGACCACATAGCGTAACCGGCCATGCACCTCGACGCTTTTCGCGAAGGGGCAGAGGTTGAGGCCGATCACGGCCTTCTCCACCCAGTCGCGGGTGTCGGCCAGGACCTGTGCGTCGTCGGGGCGAGGGCTGCCGGGCGCGTTCATGCCCGGCTCCGCGCTTGGGCCAGCCAGGCCTTGGCGAGCGTGACCCACATCGAGCCGCCGACCGGGATCAGCGCGTCGTTGAAGTCATAGCTGGGGTTGTGCAGCATGCAGGGGCCCAGGCCGTGACCGCCCTCGCGGTGGCTGCCGTCGCCATTGCCGATCAGGAAATAGCAGCCGGGCACCTCCTGCAGGTAGTAGCTGAAGTCCTCGGCGCCCATCGTCGGCTCGAACTCGTGCACGTTGGCCGCGCCGACCATGCCGGTCAGCACCTCGCGGACGAACTCGGTCTCGGCAGCATGGTTGATGGTGGGCGGGTAGTTGCGGTGGAACTCGAACTCGCACTGCACGCCGAAGGCCGCCGCCGTGCCCTGGGCCACTTCGCGCATGCGCCGCTCCAGCATGTCCAGCACCTCGACGGTGAAGCTGCGCACCGTGCCTTCCAGCACGCAGGTGTCGGGCACCACGTTGGTGGCTTCGCCCGCGTGGATCATGGTCACCGAGATCACGCCGGTGTCGATCGGGCGCAGGTTGCGGCTGATGATGGTCTGGAAGGCCTGCACCATCTGGCAGGCCACCGGCACAGGATCCAGCCCCAGGTGGGGCATCGCGCCGTGCGAGCCCTTGCCGCGGATGGTGATCTTGAACTCGTTGCTGGACGCGAACACCGGCCCGCTCTTCAGCGCGAACTGGCCCGCGGCCATGCCGGGCCAGTTGTGGATGCCGAACATGGCTTCCATCGGGAACTGCTTGAACAGCCCGTCCTTGATCATCTCGCGCGCGCCGCCGCCGCCTTCCTCGGCCGGCTGAAACACGACGTAGACCGTGCCGTCGAAATCGCGCTGGCTCGCCAGTTCGCGGGCCGCGGCGAGCAGCATCGCGGTATGGCCATCGTGGCCACAGGCGTGCATCTTGCCGGGGTGGCGGCTGGCATGTTCGAAGCGGTTGTGCTCCGTCATCGGCAGTGCGTCGATGTCGGCGCGCAGGCCCACGGCGCGGGTGCTGCTGCCGCTGCCGCCCTTGATGATGCCCACCACGCCGGTCTTGCCCAGGCCGCGGTGCACCGGGATGCCCCAGCCGCTCAGGGTCTGGGCGATCAGCTCGGCGGTGCGCTCCTCCTTGAAGCACAGCTCGGGGTGGGCGTGGATGTCGCGGCGCAGCGCGGCGATCTCGGCCGTGCGGGCCTCTATGTCGGCGATCAGCTTCATGTCGGGCTCCCGGAAAACGCGGCGCCGCGTTTTTGGGGCGGCGCTCGAAAGAAAAAAGGCCGGCGTGGGGGTGCACGGCGGCCTGAGTGAGTGTACCGGGGTGGGGGTGGGCTGCCCCGCGGGTGGGGTTTGCGGTCTTTGGCCTTGTTGGGTCTTGCTCTTTGGGGGGGCGGCCCAGCGTGCCCGCTGGGCCGGGGGCTCAGCGCCTCACCTTGCCGTCACCCGTCAACATCGTCAGCTCGACAAAGCCCGACCCGGTGCGCCGGCCAGGGCCGTAGCGCAGGTTGAAGCCGCCCAGGTTGTAGTTCTGCAGGCCTTCCAGCGCGCCCACCAGGCCATCGCGGCTCAGGCGCGCGACACGGCGCAGGCCCTCGGTCAGGGTCTTGGCGGCGACGAAGCCCTCGATCGCGTTGTAGTCGGGCTTGAGCGCGCCGCCCGCCTTCTGCAACGCGGCCTGGTATTCGGCGACCACGCCGGTGCCGGCCCCATAGGGGTAGGGCATGACCTGGCTGACGACAACGCCGCTGGCGTCCTTGCCCAACTCGTCCAGCAGGGCCTGGGTGCCAACGAAGGAGACGTTGTAGAACACCCCGCCATAGCCGGCCTTGCGCGCCTCGCGGATGAAGGCGGCACAGCTCTTGTAGGCGCTCACCATCACGATCGCATGCGGCGCGCCGGGCACCAGCTCGCGCACCGCCTTGGCGACATCCGCGCTGTTGCGTTCCACGGTGGACACGCTCAGCGGCTTCAGCGAATGGCTGGTCATCGCGCGCAGCACGCCGTCCAGCCCGGCCTTGCCATAGCTGTCGTTCTGATGGAACACCGAGATCTTGGACAAGCCCAGCTGCTGCAGCTGCTTGACGATCAGCGCGGTCTCGTCGAAGTAGGAGGCGCGCACATGGAAGACCCAGGGGCTGACCGGGTCGCGCAGCGCCTCGGCGCCCGTCAGCGGCGCGATGAAGGGGATGCGGTTCTGGTTCACCAGCGGCAACGCCGCCAGCGAGGTCGGCGTGCCGACATAGCCGAACAGCGCGAACACCTCGTCGTTGATGAATTTCTCGGTGTTGGCCCGGCAGCGGTCGGGCTCGTAGCCATCGTCCAGGCTGCGCAACTCGATGCCCATGCCGTTGATCCCGCCATTGGCGTTGACATGGTCGAAATAGAGCTTGGCCCCGGTCTGCATCTGCAGGCCCAGCTGGGCGGCGGGGCCGCTGAGCGGCGCGGACTGGCCCAGCACGATGCGACGGCGCTCCTGAGCCTGGGACCAGCGGCTCAACAACAGGGCAGACAGGCCGGTGAGGCAATGACGGCGATCCACGTTCAATTCCCCTCTGTTCACTGTTTTCATCGGGCGGCAGCAGGCCCGCCAGGCGTGGATTATTGCCGCCGGCCATGTCAGGGTCTTGCGCCCTCGGTGGGCAGGGGACGTAAGCAAAAGCAAGGACAACGGGCTTGTGCAATAGTTTGCGGATGAACGTTCACGCCGCCGCCACTGCCGAGTCCGCCACGGATCTCCCCACCCGCGTCGTCCACGGGGCCTGCCCGCATGACTGCCCCGACACCTGCGCGCTGCGCATCACCGTCCAGGGCGAACGGGTGGTCAAGGTGCAGGGACGGGCCGAGCACCCCAGCACCCATGGGGCGCTGTGCACCAAGGTGTCGCGCTACCCCGAGCGCACCTACCACCCCGAGCGTGTGCTGCGGCCGCTCAAGCGCGTCAGCGCCAAGCACGAGGCGCCGCGCTTCGAGCCGGTGAGCTGGTCCGAGGCCCTGGCCGATATCGCCCTGCGGCTGCGGGCGATTGCCGCCCAGGACCCGCAAGCCATCCTGCCCTACAGCTATGCCGGCACCATGGGCCTGGTGCAGGGCGAGGCCATGGCGGGCCGCTTCTTCAACCGGCTGGGCGCGTCGCGGCTGGACCGCACCATCTGCGCCTCGGCCGGCGGCGCGGGGCTGGCCGCCACCTATGGCGGCAAGGTGGGCATGCACCTGCCCTTCTTCGCGGAGGCCAAGCTGATCCTGATCTGGGGCAGCAACTCCATCGCCTCCAACCTGCATTTCTGGACCTATGCCAACCAGGCCAAGCGTCAGGGCGCGAAGCTGATCTGCATTGACCCGCGCCGCACCGAGACCGCCGAAAAATGCCACCAGCACCTCGCGCTGCTGCCCGGCACCGACGGCGCGCTGGCGCTGGGGCTGATGCACGAGCTGATCGTGAACGACTGGCTGGACCACGACTACATCGCCCGCCACGTCGAAGGCTGGGAGGCGCTGCGCGAGCAGGCCTTGGCCTGGACGCCGGAACGCAGCGCGGCGGAATGCGGGATCGGTGTCGACGAGCTGCGCCAGCTGGCGCGCGACTACGCGCAGGCGCGACCGGCCGCGATCCGGCTGAACTACGGCATGCAGCGCGTGCGCGGTGGCGGCAACGCGGTGCGCCTGATCGCGTTGCTGCCCTGCCTGACGGGGGCCTGGCGCGACCGCGCCGGCGGGCTGCTGCTGTCGTCCTCCGGCTGGTTCGCGCCCTACAAGAAGGCGGACCTGGAACGACCCGAATTGCGCGGCGACCGGCCGTCGCGCCTGATCAACATGAGCACGATCGGCGACGCGCTGCTGCACCCGGGCTCGGCCGAGTTCGGCCCGGCCGTGCGCGCCCTCATCGTCTACAACAGCAACCCGGTCGCGGTGGCGCCCGAGTCGGCGAAGGTGGTGCGGGGTTTCCAGCGCGAGGATCTGTTCACCGTCGTGCTGGAGCACTTCATGACCGACACCGCCGACCTGGCGGACTATGTGCTGCCCGCGACCACCCAGCTGGAGCATCTGGACGTGCACACCAGCTACGGCCATACCGACGTGCTGCTGAACCAGCCGGCGGTGGCGCCGCTGGGCGAGGCGCGCTCCAACACCGACATCTTCCGCGCGCTGGCCGCGGCCATGGGCTACACCGACCCCTGCTTCGCCGACAGCGACGCCGAACTGGCGCGCCAGGCCCTGGCCGACACGGTGGACTTCGCGCAGTTGCAGGAGCAGGGCTGGTTCAAGCTACCGCTGCCGGAGGCGCCCTTCGCGCAGGGGCAATACCTGACCCCGTCGGGAAAGGCGGATGCGCGCGGCGCGACCTATGTGCCCAACTATGAAAGCGCCGCCAGCAGCCCCGAGCTCGCGTCGCGCTACCCGCTGGCGATGATCTCGCCGCCGGCGCGCAACTTCCTCAACAGCAGCTTCGTCAACGTCAAGAGCCTGCGCGACATCGAGGGCGAGCAACTGCTGGAGATGCACGCGCAGGACGCCGCCGCGCGCGGCCTCGCCGACGGGCAGGTGGTGCGGGTGTTCAACGACCGCGGCAGCTACCGCTGCCGGCTCGCGGTGAGCGCGCGCGCGCGCCCCGGCGTCGTCAACGGCCTGGGCGTGTGGTGGCGCAAGCTGGGCCTGGACGGCCGCAACGTCAACGAGCTGACCCACCAGCGGCTCACCGACCTGGGGCAGGCGCCGTGCTTCTACGACTGCCTGGTGGACGTCCAGGCGGGCTGAGTCCGGCCGGCCGCCTGGCCGCCGGAGCATCGGTTCACGCCGGCATGCGGACGCTGGGGCATGGCCTGGCCCTGGCCGCGCTGCTGTTCCTGTCCGGCTGCGGTTCGCTGGGTTATTACGGGCAGGCCTTGCGCGGCCATCTGGCGATGCTGGGGCAGGCCCGGCCGGTGGAGGACTGGCTGGCCTGCGGGCAGCCGCAGGCCGGGCCGGACTGCGTCGCGCCGGACCCGGTCCTGCGCCGCCAGCTGGCGCTGGCGCAGGCCTTGCGCCGCTACGCCGTCGAGCGGCTCGCGCTGCCCGACAACGCCAGCTACACCCGCTATGCCGACCTGGGCCGCGACGCGGCGGTATGGAACGTGGTCGCGGCGCCGCCGCTGAGCCTGACGCTCAAGACCTGGTGCTATCCGGTGCTGGGCTGCGCCGGCTACCGCGGCTTCTTCCGCCGCGAGGCGGCGCAGGCCTTCGCCGCGGAGTTGGCGGCGCAGGGGCTGGAGGTGCATGTCTACGGCGTGCCGGCGTATTCCAGCCTGGGGCTGAGCAACTGGCTGGGCGGCGACCCGCTGCTGAACACCTTCATCCGCCTGCCCGAAGGGGCGCTGGCGCGCATGATCTTCCACGAGCTGGCGCACCAGCGCGTCTACGCGGACGACGACACCGCGTTCAACGAAAACTACGCCACCGCGGTGGAGACCCTGGGCGCGGCGCAGTGGCTGGCGAACCGGCCCGACGCGGCCGCGCAAGACCTGACCCTGAGGCGCCGCCACCAGGAGTGGCTGGCGCTGACGCGTCGCACGCGGGCCCGGTTGGCGGAGGTCTACGCCGGGCCGGACAGCGACGCCGACAAGCAGGCCGCCAAGGCGCGGGCCCTGCGCGCGCTGCACGAGGACTACGCCGCGCTCAAGGCGCGCTGGGGCGGCGATGCGCGCTACGACGCCGCGACCGCCGCGCTGAACAACGCCAGCCTGGCCATCCAGGGCAGCTATCTGGACCTGCTGCCCGAGTTCGAGCGCCTGTTCGATCGCTGCGGCCGCGACTGGCCGCGCTTCCATGCCGAGGTGCGGCGGCTGGCCGCGCTGCCCGCGGCCGCCCGTCGCGTAGAGTTGCGCCAGGGCGCTGCCAGTGCTGCGGCGGCGCCAGCCCCATCACCCTGAGGACCGTCCATGGCCGACATCCAGATCCATCGCGACCACCAACTCGGATTCGCGCGTGCCCGCGAAATCGCCTTTGCCTGGGCCGAGGAGGTCGAGCGGCGCTACGACATGGAATGCACGGTGCTGGAGGGCGAGACCAGCGACACGGTGGAGTTCACCCGTTCGGGGGTGAAGGGGCGTCTCATCGTGACTGGCGCGCATTTCGACCTCAGCGCCCGGCTGGGCCTGCTGCTGGGGGCCTTCAAGGCCAGCATCGAAGGCGAGATCGAGCGGGCGCTGGATCAGCTGCTGGCGGCGGAGGGCCGTGGGAAGGGGGCCGGGGGGCGGAAGGGCAAGGTGTAGTGCTTGCCGCGGGGGCGGGGTGGCTTTCTGATTGTCCTTGCTGCCCTTGCGCGCTGCGCAGAGCCCGCCGGGTTCCGGCCCGGCAGCCGGGTAACTTTCTTCTGGGGCCCAGAAGAAAGTCACCAAAGAAGAGGGCCTGAATACGATTTGACCGAGGACCGCGCTGAACACGGAGCGATGGCCCGACCACCACCGGTGCACCTCCACCGCTCAGGCTTCAAGTCGCTCGCCGGGTACGGCTCGACTCCACATCGGGCCTCATGCGAGGGCTCGCGCCAGCCGATGCTGGCGGTCTCTGGCCGCGAGCCTTGCCGCCCCTTTTGGGGCCGCCCGGCTGTTCCTCCGGGCTTGGGGGTATTCGGGGCCGGGCGCCAGGCCGCCACAAGCCGGCCCACCTGGCGATGTGCGAGCGGGGGCACTCTCGCGAGCATCGCCACCGCCGGGGGACCGGCCAGGGGCAGCCCTGGCCGAGGGGCTTACTTCAAGGATTCGATGAGGTCGATGTACTGCTGCATCGCCTCGTCGCTGCTCGTGCCCTGCAGGCCGGCCCAGGCGTCGTACTTGGCGCGGCCCACCATGTCGGTAAAGCCGGGACGGGAGCCCTGCACGTCGCCTTCGCTGGCCTGCTTGTACAGCGCGTAAATCTTCAACAGCGTCATGTTGTCGGGGCGCTCGGGCAGTTGCTTGGAGGCGGCGACGGCGGCGTCGAATTGCTCTTTGAGGCTCATGATCTCTCCTGGGTTGGACGACATCCCTGGTGACAATCGGGATGGACGGCTGGCATGTTAACCAGCAAGGTCTGGTGAAAGAACTCTAGAACGAGGAGACCCGCGTGGCCCCTGCTGCTCACCGCATGTCCAAGGTGGATACCGCCTGGCTGCGCATGGACACCGACGCCAATCTGATGATGATCCACGGCATCTGGTTCATCCGGCCCGGCATCACGCTGGAGGCGCTGCGCGAACGCGTGGCCCAGCGCCTGCTGCAGTACCCGCGCTTCCGCCAGAAGGTGGTGGAGGACACGCTGGGCGCGCAGTGGGTGGAGGACGAGGCCTTCGACATCGCCCACCATGTGCAACTGGAGCCCGCCCGCCCGCGGCGCGGGCGCGCCGGCGCATGGACCGAGAAGGCCTTGCAGCAGCGCGTCGCCGAGCTGGCCAGCACCCCGCTGGATCCGGCGCGGCCGCTGTGGCAGATGCATCTGGTGCAGGACCTGGACGGCGCCAGCGCGCTGATCGCGCGCCTGCACCACTGCATCGCCGACGGCATTGCGCTGATCGCGGTGATGCTCTCCATCACCGACGGCGGCAAGCCGCCGCCGGCACGGCGCCAGCGCGAGGCCCAGCTGTCCGAGCCCGACTGGCTCAGCGATGCGCTGCTCAAGCCCATCACCGGGCTGACGGTGAAGGCGATCGGCATGGCGGGCTCCGGCGTGGCGAAGTCCGTGGATTTGATGCTGCACCCCGAGCAGCCGCTGGACGTCTCGGTGCAGGCGGCCAAGCTGGGATACCAGATGGTCAGCGACGTCGCCGCGCTGGCGTTGATGGGCGACGACTCGCCGACCCGCCTCAAGGGCAAGCCGGGCCCGGGCAAGCGGGTGGCCTGGGGGCACCGCCTGCCGCTGGACGCGGTGAAGGCGGTGGGCAAGGCCATGGGGGTTTCGGTCAACGACGTGCTGCTGAGCTGCGTGGCCGGCGCGCTGGGCGGCTACCTGCGGGCACAGGGCGACGAGGTCGACGGCAAGGAGATCCGCGCGATGGTGCCGGTCAACCTGCGCCCGATGGAACGGGTCTACCAGCTGGGCAACCGCTTCGGGCTGGTGCCGCTGCTGCTGCCCATCGGCATCGACAACCCGGTGAAGCGGCTGTACGCGGTGCATGCGCGCATGCAAGAACTCAAGGGCAGCCTGCAGCCGGTGCTGGCCTTCGGGCTGCTGTCGGCGGCGGGTCTGCTCATCAAGCCGGTGCAGCATGCGATGCTGAACATCTTCGCGCGCAAGGCCACCGCGGTGATGACCAATGTGCCGGGGCCGGCCGAGCCGCTCAAGTTCTGCGGCTCCACCGTGGAGCGGGTGATGTTCTGGGTGCCGCAGTCGGGCGACATCGGCGTCGGCGTCAGCATCCTGACCTATGCCGGGCAGGTGGAGTTCGGGCTGATCACCGACGCCGGCCTGTGCCCGGATCCGCAGGCCGTGGTTGATCGATTCGAACCGGAGTTCCGCAAGCTGCTGATGCTGTCGCTGATGCTGCCCTGGGAGGAGCGCGTCTGATCGGCGCCGGGCGCGGGCCCGGCCGCCGCCACGAGGACGCGCGCGCCGGCCCGGCCTTGGCGCTCGCCTTCAGCGTCGCATCGCGTCGCGCTTGCTTTGCATGGGCAGTCCCAGCTCATAGGACGCCCAATCCAGCTCGCCGGCCGAGCGTGCGCGCTCCAGTTCGGTGAGCACCTGCACGCGGCTGGGTGACGCGCGGCGATAGCCCGCGGCCGTCGGGTAGTCGGCCAGCAGTCGCCCAGGATCCAGCGCGGTCTTGTACAGCGCGTATTCCTCGTCGGTGCAGGGCATGCCCATGTCCTGGCCGGGTTCGGGGGGTGGGTAGGGCGTGGTCGACGGGGTGGTCACCGGCGGCGGGGCCGATGGGTCGGCGGGCGTCGTGGTGCCCGACTGCCCGCGTTGCTCCCGCTTCGCCAGCGCGCAGTCGGCCCGGCCCGCGGCCTCCTCGCTGCTGTAGCCGTTCGAGCGGCTGTCGTTGCCATAGGCCTTGCCGGCGGTCGGGGCGGCCGTCGGCATCTTTTCGTCGGTCTGAGCCTGGAGAGGGGCGCAGCCCAGCGCCAGGGCGGACAGAAGCAGAATGCGGGTCATCGCCATGATGACCTCCTTTCGGCAGGACGGAATCGCGGCGATGGGGAGGGATCACCGCATCGGCAGCGCCCGCTGCCGACCTTCAAGCTTACTCAGGGTATTCCCTGGCTTCAACTTTGTGACAGGGGATTCGTCGGACCACGAACGACAACGCCGCCCGAGGGCGGCGTTATGGGCGGGGGCTGGCGCCGGCTTACTTGGCCGCGGCCTTGGGGCGGCCCGCGGCGGTGGGGTAGGCCGCCATCACGCGAGCGGGGTCCGCGCTGGCTAGGTACTGGGCGTACTGTCCCTCGCTGCAGGGCAGGGCGCGGCCGGCCTGCTGTTCGCCGCGGTACTCGCCCTTGTTGTAGACGAAACGGTACTCGTGGGCGGCGGGCGCCCCTTCCATCGCGACGGGGTGCTGGCTGGCGCATTCGGCACGCAGCGCCCGGGCGGTGGCGTTTTCATTGGCGGCCTGGGCCAGCGGCGCGGCCAGAGCCAGCAGGGCGGCGAGGGAAAGGGTTCGCTTCATGGGGAAGAGGTCTCCGCAAAGGACAGGGGAACCGAGCCGACGGCGAGGCCGCAGCTCGACAGTCCCTAGGTTAAAGGCTGGCGTGTCGCCGCACCAACCGCATTTGCGGGTGTCCGGGCGAGGGGTGTTCAGGGTTTGTTCCGAGGGATGTCGCCCGTCGTGCTGCTAGCGGCATCGGACCCGGACTGCAGCACGAGCAGCCGGCTGGCGGCCCGCCACTCATAACGCGTCTGCGGCAGCAGTCCGCCCAGCCCGCCTTGGACCCAGATCGGTTGCGCGCCAGCGGCGCAGAAGCGCGCCGGCCGCCCGTCATCGCGATGCAGCACCACGGCCTCCAGGCGCAGCGGCACGCAGCCTGGCGCGATGCAGTTCACCAGCGGCGGCTGGCTGGCCATCACCGACAGGCTGTGCCAGCGGCCCGGCAGCAGTTCGCCCAGCGTCTGCGGCGTGTCGGCCGGGTGGCTGTCCAGGCGTTCGAGCAGGTCCATGCAGGCCGGCGTTTCGGCGGCTGGCGCTGGTTCCGGCGCGGCCGCCCGCGCTGCGGCCGCGAGCGACAGCGCGGCCAGCAGCAGCGCCAAGTGGGCGGCGGTCTTCACTCGTCGTCCAGCTCCGCGCGCGCCAACTCCACGTCCAGGCACTCCATCGCATCCATGGGTTCGCAGGCGGCGGCATTGGCGTAGAGGGCCTCGGCGTCCTTCAGCTTCTTCTCGCCCTCCAGCATGACCAGGCCGTTGGCGTACTCGATCATCGCGATCGCGCTGCCCGGGTTGAGCTTGAGCGCCTGCTGGTAGAGCTTGAGTCCGGTGGCGGCATCGGCGCCCTGAGTGCGGCCCAGCAGCTTGCCGACCTTGTCGATCACCTCGGCATGGAAGGCGCCCAGCGCAATGTGGGCGTCGGCGTGCTTGGGTGCCAGCGTGATCGCGGTCTCCAGCGCGTTCTTCACCTTGCCGCCCAGACCCTGGGCCAGCGCCTTGGCCACGCTGATGCCCTGGCTGTAGCGGCCCAGCGCATAGGCCTGCCAGTACCAGGCGGCGGCGTTCTTGGGTTCCTCCGCCTGCAGTGCCTCGGCGCGCTGGGCGACGGCGAGGAACATCTCCAGCTTGGTCTTTTCCTTCTTCTCCAGGTAGTTGGCGTAGATCGCCTGGGCCTTGTTGGCCACCGTGATGCCGGCGCTGGAGCCCGCGGCCAGACCGGCCTCGTGGGCCTGCTGGAATTCACCCGCATGGAACAGCGCCCAGGCCTGCTGCACCGCGGCCTCCTTGGGCCAGGGTTCGGCGTCGCCCTGGTGCAGCCGCGCCCAGTGCTTCTTGAGCTGGGCGGCGTCGTACTGGAAGGCGCTGTTGTCGTAGGGGAAGGCGGTCCACTTGGCCATGGTGCGTTGTCTCCTCGGGTGGGGCTTGTCGGTTCGCGTCCTCAGGGGTTCTGGTAGCGGTCGGCGATGGCGAACAGGTGGTCGCGCGAACCCGGTTCCAGATAGGGCAGCAGCAGGCCCAGCACATGGAAGGCGCCGCGCATCATCGCGCTGCCGGCGGCGCCGGGCTCCAGCGCGTGGCGCGGATCGCGCACGTATTCATAGCTCAGCCAGTAGCTCAGCAAGACCACCATCGCGTTGGCGGTCGGCGGGGCTTCGCGCGGCTGCATGCGTAGCGCGCCGCCGATCTGCAGGCCGGCCAGCACCTGGGTCATGGCCAGGTTCTTGCGTTCCAGCACGGTCTGGAAGTGCGTTTCCAGCGTGCGATTCTTGGACAGCAGGTCGTTCAGGTCGCGGTAGAGGAAACGGTACTGCCAGACCAGCTCGAACAGCATGTGCAAGAACAGCCAGGCGTCCTCCACGTGGCGCACGTTGTCGGCCGCGCCCAGCAGTTCGCCCAGTTGGCGCTCGTACTGGCCGAACAGCGCATTGATCAGCTCGTCCTTGGCCGGGTAGTGGTAGTACAGATTGCCCGGGGAAATGCCCAGTTCGGCCGAGATCAGCGTGGTCGAGACAT
Organism: Pelomonas sp. CA6; assembly: GCF_022549225.1. Lineage (GTDB taxonomy): Bacteria > Pseudomonadota > Gammaproteobacteria > Burkholderiales > Burkholderiaceae_C > Roseateles. The sequence goes on along the minus strand of NZ_JAKZFD010000008.1, from coordinate 59,565 downwards.
TGGGCTCGCCGAAGCGGTTGAACAGGTCCAGCGTGACTTCGAGGATGCGCTCGGCGGTCCGGCGCGGCTTCTTGGTGGCCATGGGGTCGCGGATGTGGGACTGACCCATTCTGGCATCAAGCTCGCTCATTTCCCTAGGGCGGCGGATCCAATCCCCGCTCCCTACAATCCCTGCCCATGCTCGCCAGCCCCCCACCGCAGACCGGCACCAGACCGGAAGCCCCGCCCGCGATACGTTTCGATCAGGTCAGCAAGACCTACCGCGGCGGCCAGTTCAAGGCCCTGGACGGGGTGTCGTTCGACATCCATCAGGGTGAATTCTTCGGCCTGCTGGGCCCCAATGGGGCCGGCAAGACCAGCCTGATCAGCATCCTCGCCGGCCTGTCGCGTGCCAGCGGCGGTGCGGTCTCGGTGCTGGGCCACGACGTGGTGAAGGACTATGCGCAGGCGCGCAAGCTGCTGGGCATCGTGCCGCAGGAGCTGGTCTTCGATCCCTTCTTCAACGTGCGCGAGACGCTGGAGATCCAGAGCGGCTATTTCGGCGTCCGCAACAACGGCGCCTGGATCACCGAGCTGCTGGAGAACCTGGGCCTGGCCGACAAGGCCAAGGCCAACATGCGCCAGCTCTCGGGCGGCATGAAGCGCCGCGTGCTGGTGGCGCAGGCCCTGGTGCACCGGCCGCCGGTCATCGTGCTGGACGAGCCCACCGCGGGCGTGGACGTGGAGCTGCGCCAGACCCTGTGGCAGTTCATCGCCCGGCTCAACCGCGAGGGCCACACGGTGCTGCTCACCACCCACTATCTGGAAGAGGCCGAGGCCCTGTGCCATCGCATCGCGATGCTCAAGGCCGGCCGCATCGTCGCGCTCAAGCGCACCAGCGAGCTGCTGGCCGACACCGCGTCCACCATGCTGCGTTTCAAGACCGACGCCGTGCTGCCGCCGGAGCTGGCGGCACAGGCGCGCATCACCGGTCGCATCGTGCAGCTCAAGGCCCACGACGCCGCCGAGGTCGAGACCCTGCTGGGCCGCCTGCGCGGCGCCGGCGTGCCCATCGAAGACCTCGAGATCGGGCGTGCCGACCTGGAAGACGTGTTCATTGAAATCATGCAGTCCGCGGGACGGGAGGGGCAGTGATGGGAGCGATCCGCATCGAAGGGGCTCGCACCCTGTTCTACAAGGAGGTGCTGCGTTTCTGGAAGGTCAGCTTCCAGACCGTGGGAGCGCCCGTGCTCACGGCCGTGCTGTACCTGCTGATCTTCGGCCACGTGCTGGAGGACCATGTGAAGGTCTATGGCACGGTGGGCTACACCAGCTTCCTGATCCCGGGGCTGGTGATGATGAGCGTGCTGCAGAACGCCTTCGCCAACAGCTCCTCGTCGCTGATCCAGAGCAAGATCACCGGCAACCTGGTCTTCCTGCTGGTCTCGCCGCTGTCGCACTGGGCCTGGTTCCTGGCCTATGTGGGCGCCTCCATGGTGCGCGGCCTGGTGGTGGGGCTGGGCGTGTTCGCGGTTACCTGCTGGTTCGCGCCGCCGGGGCTGGCGCAGCCGCTGTGGATCCTGGCGTTCGCGCTGCTGGGCGCGGGCATGCTCGGTTCGCTGGGCGTGATCGCCGGGCTGTGGGCCGAGAAGTTCGACCAGATGGCGGCCTTCCAGAACTTCATCATCATGCCCATGACCTTTCTGTCGGGCGTCTTCTATTCGGTGCACTCGCTGCCACCGTTCTGGCAGGGCATCAGCCACCTGAACCCCTTCTTCTACATGATCGACGGCTTCCGCCACGGCTTCTTCGGCGTCAGCGACGTCTCGCCGTGGACCAGCCTGGCGGTGGTGGGCAGCAGCTTCGTGCTGATCGCCGGACTCGCGCTGGCGCTGCTGCGGCGCGGCTACAAGGTCCGCTACTGAGCGGCCCCGGGGCCGCGCCCCGCGCGGTCCCCGGCACCCAAGCCCGCGGGCGGCCCTACCACTTCAGCCAGTGGCGCCCCGCGAGCGCGCCCAGCGCCGCCGACAGACCCATCCCGAGCACATACCAGAGCGCGACGAAGGGAGCGCCCATCTCGGGGCAATGCAACGCATAGACGCTGGCGCCCACCGCGCCGGCCAGCCAGCCGGCGGTGGCGCCCGCCAGCAGGGGCCGCGTCGGCGCGAGCCCCTGCAAGGCCCACAGCAGGCCCAGACCCGTGGGCAGCGCCGTCGCGGTCACATTGAACACGCAGCTGCGCCAGGTCGTGCCCAGCACCAGCGGCAGGCGGGCGGCCGGCTCGGCCGAGCCCAGCACCGCGGCCGCCCAGACCCAGAGCAGCAGCACGGGCAGCGCCAGGCCCAGCCACCAGCCCCCGATCCGCGCGGCCGGATGGCCGAGCCGGAACACCACGACCAACCCGCTGGCCGTCACCGCCAGGGGCATGGCCAGCTTTTGCCAGAACGCGGCGCTTCCCACGACCTCGGGCAGGTCCGCGCGCAGGCCGAAGGCGCTGTGCACCCAGAGCAGGGCCAGCGCGAGGCCGGCCGCCAGCGCGAGGGCGATGCGGCGCTCGCCGGCATGCGCGGGCACGCGGCCGGGAGCCTGGGCCAGCAGTCCGATCAGGTTCTCGGTCTTCATGTCATCTCCTTCCACAGGCGCGCCAGCGCCTTCAGCCCGCGGTGCACGCCGACCTTGACCGCGGATTCGCTCATGCCTGTCAGCCGCGCGGCTTCCTCCACCGACAGCCCTTCAAGCTTGGTGTGCAGGATGGGCAGGCGCTGGTTCGCGGGCAGCCGCTCCAGCAGCCGACCCAGATCGCGCCGGACCTCGCCGGCCTCGTGGTCGGCCGTGGCGAACACGGCGAGGTCTTCGTCCAGCGGGTCGTGCAGCGCCTCGCGCCGTCCGCGCTGGCGCCAGAGGTCGACCAGCTTGTAGCGCGCCAGCGCATGCACCCAGGCCGTCAGCGGCTCGCCGCGGCGGTAGCTCTGGCGCTTGGCATGCACCGCCAGCAGCGTCTCCTGCACCAGATCCTCGATCTCGTCCGGCAGCTGCAGCAGGCGCCGCCGGAAGTAGCCGCGCAGCAGCGCGCTCAGGCGCTGGAGGAAGCGGTGGTAGGCCACCGCATCCCCATCCAGTCCCGCCAGGAAGAGGTCATGAAGCTCTTGTTCCGTCGCGATCACGGGATCTATTCGCGCCATGAGGCCGCAAGGTTACAGGGGGGGCGAAAAAAAATTCCAGAACTTTCGCCAGCGGCGCTGTAACCCGGGGCGCGACGGGGACGAACTAGCTGCCGGAACGCCCAGGCCATCGCGCCGCGTCCACCCTGCAAGCCATGTTTCCATCCACAAGGAGCACCTCATGAAATCGTCCCATCTGACTCTGGCCCTGGTCACGCTGACCGCCCTGTCCTCGGCCGCCATGGCGCAAGACGGCAAGCCCGCTGCCGCCGAAAAGGAGCGCTGCTATGGCGTGGCCATGGCGGGCAAGAACGACTGCGCCGCCGGGCCGGGCACCACCTGTGCCGGCACCTCGAAGATGGACTACCAGGGCAATGCCTGGAAGTACGTCCCCGCGGGCACCTGCACCGCGATCAAGACGCCCAAGGGCATGGGGTCGCTCACCCCGATCAAGTCCTGATCGGCGCGCGCCATGACGGACGGGCTGGGCGCGGGCCTGGGCTTCAAACCGGAGTTCGCGGACGCGGCGCTGGCCGCGCGTGAAACCGGGCTGTGGTTCGAGGTCCATCCCGAGAACTATCTCGTCGCGGGCGGGCCGCGCCTGGCGCTGCTGGAAGCCCTGCGCGCCAGCCATCCGCTGTCGCTGCATGGGGTCTCGGCGTCGCTGGCCGGCGCCGAGCCGCCGGACCCGGACCACCTGCGCCGCCTGTCCCTCCTGGTCGATCGCTTGCAGCCGGCCCTGGTTTCGGAGCATCTGGCCTGGAGCCGCTTGGGCGGCGCCTATGGGCCGGACCTGCTGCCGGTGCCACGCACCACCGAGGCGCTGCAGCGCGTGGCCGCCAACATCGCGCGGATGCAGGACGCGCTGCGGCGCCGCGTGGCGATCGAGAACCCCTCGCACTACGTGCATCTGGCGCATGACTGGGGCGAGACCGATTTTCTCCACGAGCTGGTCCGCCGCAGCGGCTGCGGGCTGCTGATCGACCTCAACAATGTCTTCGTGTCGGCCCACAACGTCGGCATCGACGCCGCGGCCTGGATCGACGCGATCAATGGCGCGGCCGTGATGGAAATCCATGTCGCCGGCCATCGCGCCGACGCGGGCGACGTCACCGGTCTGCTGATCGACAGCCATGACGCGCCGGTCGCGGAGCCGGTGTGGGCGCTGCTGCAGGCCCTCACGGCCCGCATCGGCGCCCGTCCGACGCTGATCGAGCGCGACGGCCAGATTCCGCCGTTCCAGGTGCTGGCCGGCGAGCGCGCGCGGGCGCAGGCGCTGCTCGATGCGCCGGTCCGGCGGCCGCAGGAGGCCCTGCCATGACGCTGGCCGAGTTCCAGGCCGGGTTCTGGCGTGCCCTCTGGGCCGAGCCGGGCGACACGGGGCAGGGCTTTGGCGTGGCGACACAGGCCGGGTTCTCGGTCTACCGGAACACCGTGCTGAAGGGCTGCGTCGATGCGCTGCTGTCCTTGTACCCCGCCGTGCATCGGCTCACCGGCGACGCCTGGATGCAGGCGGCGGCCCTCGACTTCGCGCGTGGCCATCCGCCGACCAGCGGGGCGCTGCAGCACTACGGCGCCGGCTTCGCGGCGTTCCTGGACGAGGCGCTGGCCGGCGGCGAACTGCGTTGGCTGGGCGAGGTGGCCCGCCTGGACCGGTTGTGGAACGACAGCCATGTCGCCGCCGACGCGCCGGTGCTGGGCCTGGCGGCGTTCGCGCGGCTGGATGCCGAACGGCTCGGCGCCTGCCGGCTGCGGCCGCATCCGGCCGCCTGCTGGCGCTGGAGTCCCGACTGGCCGGCCTTCAGCCTGTGGCAGGCGGCCCGCAGCCAGGCCGCCGACCCCAATCCGCCGCACTGGCGGGGTCAGGGGGCGTTGCTGACGCGGCCAGCGGGGGCCGTGACGGCGCTGGAGATCAGCGCCGCCGACTGCGCCTTGCTGGACGCCTGCGCCTCGGGCGAGCCGCTGGACGCCGCCCTTCACGCGGCCCTGGCCCGCGCCCCCGGCGTCGACCCGGGGGCCGGCCTGGCCCGCCTTGTGCAACACGGCGCCTTCGCCGCGATCATGGAGCTTCCGTCATGAACCTGCCTCTCCCGCGCGCGCACCGCGCCGTGGCCCCTAGGCTGCCCGCGCTGCGGGCGCGTCTTGAACGATGGATCTCGCACGATCTGATCGCGCTGGCCTGCCGCTTCAGCATCGCCGGCGTGTTCTGGATGTCGGGCCGGACCAAGGTCGAGGGCTGGGCCACGCTGACGGACACCACCTTCCTGCTGTTCCGGCAGGACTACGCCCTGCCGCTGATCCCGCCGGATTGGGCCGCCTATCTGGCGACCACCGCCGAGCACCTGCTGCCGGTGCTGCTGGTGCTGGGGCTGGGCACGCGCCTGGCCGCGCTCGGCGTGCTGGGCATGACGGCGGTGATCCAGCTGTTCGTCTATCCCTCGGCCTGGCCCACGCACCTGAGCTGGGCCGCGCCCATGCTCTATCTCCTTGGGCGCGGCCCGGGACGCTGGTCGCTGGATCAGTGCCTGCCCTGGCGCGCGCGGGGTGCCGAACGCGGCCGCGGCTGACCCGGCGGGGCGACGGGCCGGCCCGCGCGCTGGGCGAGGCCCAGTTAGAATGCCGCCCATCATGGCCGATCCCACCCCCGCCGAAGTCCAACGCTATATCGCCGATGGCCTCTCCTGCACCGAGTTGCAGGTGGACGGCGACGGCCGGCATTTCTTCGCGACCATCGTGTCGGCCGAATTCGAAGGGCTCAACCGGGTGCGCCGCCACCAGCGGGTCTACCAGGCCCTGGGCGAGCGCATGCGCGAGCAGATCCACGCGCTGTCGATGAAAACCCTGACCCCCGCCGAATGGGCCCAGCAGGGCTCGGCCGAGCATCACCATTCCTGAACGCCACCCGGCTGCTGAAGCGGGTGGCGGCGAGTTGCCGCACGAGGTGATCCCGCTGCCGTCCCGCTGAGAGTCGATCCCACGATCTCAACAAGGACCCCCGCATGATCACCCTGGCGCTTTCCAAGGGCCGCATCTTCGAAGAGACCCTGCCGCTGCTGAAGGCGGCCGGCATCGAGGTGCTGGAGAACCCCGAGACCTCGCGCAAGCTCATCCTGCCCACCAACCAGGACGAGGTCCGCGTGGTGCTGGTGCGCGCCACCGACGTGCCCACCTATGTGCAATACGGCGGCGCCGACCTGGGCGTGGCCGGGCGCGACGTGCTGATCGAGCATGGCGGCGACGGCCTCTACCAGCCGCTGGACCTGCGCATCGCGCGCTGCCGCATGAGCGTGGCCACGCGCGACGACTTCGACTACGCCAGCGCCGTGAAGCAGGGCTCGCGCATCCGCGTGGCGACCAAGTACACCGAGATCGCGCGCCAGCATTTCGCCGAGAAGGGCGTGCACGTGGACCTGATCAAGCTGTACGGCTCCATGGAGCTGGCGCCGCTGACCGGCCTGGCCGACGCCATCGTGGACCTGGTCTCCACCGGCAGCACGCTGAAGGCCAACCGGTTGATCGAGGTCGAACGGATCATGGACATCTCCTCGCGCCTGGTGGTCAACCAGGCGGCGCTCAAGCTCAAGCGCGAGCGACTGCGGCCGCTGATCGACGCCATCGCCGCCGCCATTCCCGCCTGAGCCCGCCTACCGCCGCCCATCCCCCGCCCGCCGTTCAAGAAGCCATCGCCATGAGCAATCCCGCCTCCACCCCCTTGGCCCTGCGCCGCCTCAGCACCGCCGACGCCGACTTCGAGGCGCGTTTCCAGCAGGTGCTGCACTGGTCGGCAGACACCGACGCCGCGATCGAGCAGCGCGTCGCCGAGATCCTGGCCGACGTGCGCGCGCGCGGCGATGCCGCGGTGCTGGACTACAGCGCCCGCTTCGATGGCGTGCAGGCGGCCTCGCTGACGGCGCTGGAATTGACGCGCGAGGAACTGCGTCAGGCCTTCGACGGCCTGCCGGCGCAGCAGCGCGACGCGCTGGAGCAGGCCGCCGCGCGGGTGCGCCGCTACCACGAGCGCCAGAAGAAGGCCTGCGGCGAGAGCTGGAGCTATCGCGACGAGGACGGCACGCTGCTGGGGCAGAAAGTGACCCCGCTGGACCGCGTCGGCATCTATGTGCCCGGCGGCAAGGCCGCCTATCCGTCCAGCGTGCTGATGAATGCCATCCCGGCCCAGGTGGCCGGCGTGCCCGAAATCGTGATGGTGGTGCCCACCCCGCGCGGCGAAAAGAACCCACTGGTGCTGGCCGCCGCCTATGTGGCCGGCGTGCATCGCGCCTTCACGATAGGTGGCGCGCAGGCCGTGGCGGCGCTGGCCTATGGCACCGCCACCGTGCCGCGCGTGGACAAGATCACCGGCCCGGGCAACGCCTACGTGGCCAGCGCGAAGAAGCATGTGTTCGGCCAGGTGGGCATCGACATGATCGCCGGCCCCAGCGAGATCCTGGTGCTGGCCGACGGCACGACGCCGCCGGACTGGGTGGCGATGGACCTGTTCAGCCAGGCCGAGCACGACGAGCTGGCGCAGAGCCTTTTGCTGTGCCCGGATGCGGCCTACATCGAACAGGTGCGCGAGGCGATCGAGCGTCTGCTGCCCACCATGCCGCGCCAGGCCGTGATCCGCGCGTCGCTGGAGGGGCGCGGCGCGCTGATCCTGACGCGCTCGATGGACGAGGCCTGCGAGCTCAGCAACCGCATCGCGCCGGAGCACCTGGAGGTCTCCAGCCGCGAGCCGCAGCGCTGGGAGCCGCTGCTGCGCCATGCCGGCGCGATCTTCCTGGGCGCCTACACCAGCGAATCGCTGGGCGACTACTGCGCCGGCCCCAACCATGTGCTGCCCACCTCGGGCACCGCGCGCTTCTCGTCGCCGCTGGGTGTGTACGACTTCCAGAAGCGCTCCAGCCTGATCGAGGTCAGCGAGTCCGGCGCCCAGCAGCTGGGTCCGATCGCCGCGACCCTGGCCTATGGCGAAGGCTTGCAGGCCCATGCGCGGGCCGCGGAGTTGCGCCTGCGTCGCTAGGCCGCGACGCTGCCGTTGTGCGAATTGCGAAACTTTTTCGGCCGAGCCACAAATCCTTGGCATTCGGGCCCTTCGGCGATCCGTCCACCCATGGCAGAGCCGTCCCCCTTGTCCTAGCATGGCCCGAACGGCCGCCGGGCGACCCGGACCCAACAAAGGCGGCCAAACCATAAAGGTGGTGGCCCATGAAGTTTTCGGACCTGCGCGTCGGCATTCGCATTTCCCTGGGTTTTGCCGCGGTACTCGCGGCAACCTTGCTGGTGGGCGCGGTGGCGCTCAGCCGTATCGCGGTGATCCAGGCCAACGTCGCCGACCTGGCGACGAACTGGCTGCCGTCGATCAGCAACATCGGTGAATTGCGCGATCAGGTCAGCCAACTGCGCCGCGCCGAGATGGCCATGTGCCTGCAGGAGGTGGTCGTCGAGGTCGAGAAGGAGCAGGAGCGCATCAAGACCCTGCGCGAGAAGACCATGCCGGCGGTGATCAAGGCCTATGTCGCCGAGATCACCGGGCCCGCCGAAGAGGCGCTGTGGAAGGATGTGGACACCAAGATCAAGGACTATCTGGTGGTCCAGGACAAGCTGATTAGCTTCCGCAAGCAGGGCATCAAGTACGAGTACATCCCGCTGGTGGTGGGCGAGTCCAAGGCCAAGGCCGATGCGATTGGCGCCGCGCTGGACAAGCTGGTTCAGTTCAACATCGACGGCGGACGCAAGGCCTACGAAGACGCCAAGAAGACCTACGACAATGTCGTGATCTCCATGGTGGTGCTGATCGCCATCTCGCTGGCCGCCGGCGCGGCGCTGGCCTGGATGCTGACGCGCAGCACGGTGCAGCCGCTGGTGAGCATGGTGGATCTGGCGCGCAAGGTGGCCGACGGCGACCTGACCGTGCGCGTGGACGCCTCGGGCAAGGACGAGCTGGGCCAGCTGGCCCGGGCGCTGGACGACATGAAGGGCGCGCTGAACCGCTCGCTGGGCACGGTGCGCCACAGCGCGGAGATGATCGCGATGTCCAGCGCCGAGGTGGCGGCCGGCAGCAGCGACCTGTCCGCGCGCACCGAGCAGATGGCCTCCAGCCTGGAGGAGACCTCGGCCACCATGCACGCGCTGACCGACACGGTGAAGCAGAACGCCGATGCCACCCGCCAGGCCAGCCAGCTGGCGCAGAACGCCAGCCAGGTGGCCGGCCGTGGCGGCTCGGTGGTCGACCAGGTCGTGACGACCATGGACGAGATCAACAACGCCTCGCGCCGCATCGCCGACATCATCGGCGTGATCGACGGCATCGCCTTCCAGACCAACATCCTGGCGCTGAACGCGGCGGTGGAAGCGGCGCGCGCCGGCGAACAGGGGCGCGGCTTCGCGGTCGTGGCCGGCGAGGTGCGCCTGCTGGCGCAGCGCTCGGCCGAGGCGGCCAAGGAAATCAAGGGCCTGATCGGCACCTCGGTCGACCGCGTGGACGCCGGGTCGCGGCTGGTCGACGAGGCCGGCAGCACCATGCGCGAGCTGGTGACCGCGGTGCAGCGCGTCACCGACATCATCCAGGAGATCTCCAGCGCCACGCAGGAGCAGAGCGTCAGCCTCAGCGAGGTGGGGCAGGCGGTGATGCGGCTGGACGAGGTGACGCAGCAGAACGCCGCGCTGGTGGAAGAGTCCAGCGCCGCGTCCGAGTCGCTGCGCGAGCAGGCCGCCAGCCTGCAGCAGGTGGTCGGCCAGTTCCGGATCGCGGCGTCCAGCTGAGCGCGGCGCTCAACGCTGCAGCGCGCGCTGCGCGGCCCGGCCCCACAGCGGGTCGGGGTGGCGGTCCTGCCACCAGGCCAGCGCATGGACCAGCTTGATCGCATGGTCGTCCGACTGGGTGCAGGCCTGGGCCAGCAGCTGCGGCCAGTCGCTGGGCGCGGGCCAGTCGGACGCGGCGGGCGGATGCGCGGCGTCGTCCTGCCACAGGCGTGAGGCCAGGCTGGCCGCGGCCACGGCGCCCAGCAGCCGGGTCCGTGCAGCCGGTGTCAGCGGCTGGACCTGGTCCAGCACGGCGGCCGCGCGCAGCCCGGTGACCATGTGCAGCACCGTGAAGTTGCCGCTGCGCAGATAGCGCGCCGCGGCCGCGCGCGCCAGCGCCATCAGCAGGTCTTGCGGCGGCAGTGGCTCGGTCGCCAAGCTGCCCGCCCAGCGCCGCCAGGCACGGCCGCGCGCGGCGGTCTGCATGCGCTGCGCGATCAGCGGGGCGTCCGATTGCCAGGTCGGCGCGTCGTGGCGCTGGACCGCGTCCAGCCGATCCAGCCACAGCGCGGGGTCGCCGATCTCGGGCGCCGCGGCCGGCGTTTCGGGCAGCGGCAGCCAGCGGCTGCCCCAGTAGGCGAGGGCTTCGACCAGCTCGGCGTCGACGCCCGACTCCAGCGCATGGGCCGTGCGGATCAGGCCGTGGAAGGCCGCGGCGCCCGGGCTTTCCAGCAGCAGCGGCAGGGCCTGCGTCAGCAGCAGCGGCCGTCCCTGTTGACGCAGCTGCTGCGCCAGGCTCTGGCGCAGGTCGGCGTGGAAGTCGAAACTGCCCAGCAGCGCCGGCCAGTCGCGCAGGCGGCGGCCCTCGTCGCGCTGCGGTGTCAGCGTGTGGCTGGCGCGGTAGCCGTTCGCGAAGCGGTCCAGCTGGTTGGGCGAGGCGCCCATCGCGTCCAGCGCGGCCAGCGCCATGGGCAGGTGGCTGCCGAGTTGCTGGCCGTATTCGGGCGAGAGACGGTGCAGCGAGGCGAGCCGGGATTGCAGTTCGGGGGAGGCGGTTCTGAGCAGCACGAGGGACTCCGGGTGAAAGGATCTTGGGTGCTACTGTGAAAGTTAAAGTAAGCTTTAAGTCAAGCGCGGCGGCTGGAATGGACAAGGCGCCGCCCGTCGGACCTGAACGAAGGAGGGTTGAGGCATGGGCCATGGACCTGCAACGCGCAGCTGGATCGAAATCGGCGAATTGGCCCGGCGTTCCGGCGTGGCCGCGAGCGCGCTGCGTTTCTACGAACAGCAAGGCCTGATCGAAGGCGGACGCAGCCCGGCGGGGCGGCGGCGCTACCCCCGGCAGGTGCTGCGCCGCGTGGCGTTCATCCGCGTGGCGCAGTCGCTGGGGCTGTCGCTGGAAGACATCCGCGCCGCGCTGGCCGGCCTGCCCGGCGGGCACGCGCCCAGCCCCCAGGACTGGGCCCAGCTCGCCGCCCATTGGCGGCCCCTGCTGGACGCGCGCATCGCCGCGCTGACCCGGCTGCGCGACCAGCTGGACAGCTGCATCGGCTGCGGCTGTCTGTCCATGCAGCACTGCGCGCTGTACAACCCCGAGGATCGCGCCGCCGCGCTGGGCGCCGGCCCGCGCTATCTGATGGGCGACCGGCCCTCGGCCCTGCCGCGCTCCGAGTCGGATTAACTACACGAAGTTCGTGTAACACGAACTTCGTGTTATTCTGGGCGCATGAAGAACGTGACCGTGACCATGGAAGACAGCGTGGCCGAATGGGCCCGGCTGGAAGCCGCGCGGCGCAACACCAGCGTTTCGCGCCTGATCGGCGAGATGCTGGCCGAGAAGATGCGGCACGACGATGCCTACGAGCGCGCGATGAACGAGTGGCTGGCGCGGCCGGCGCTGTTCAGCTCAGACGGCAGTGCCTATCCGCGGCGGGACGAGGTCCATGGCGAACGCTCCTAAGGTCTTTGTCGACACCCAGGTCCTGCTCTATGCGGACGACGCCGCCTTTCCCGACAAGTACCGGCAGGCGCGCGACTGGCTGCGCCAGCTGTGGCTGCGCCGCTGCGGGCGTGTCAGCACGCCGGTGCTGAGCAGCTATTACCTGCAGGCCACGCAGCGCCTGCATCCGCCGATGAAGCAGGGCGACGCGCGCGCCGAGGTGCGCCGCTACCAGCACTGGAAACCCTGGCAGGTGGACCACCAGACGGTGGAGACGGCCTGGGCCATGGAGGCCCGCTTCCAGCTTGGCTGGAGCGACGCGCTGACCGTGGCCGCCGCCATCCACCAGGGCTGCCGCTACCTGCTGTCCGAAGAGCTGCCGCAGGGCCAGCAGTTCGACCACGTACAGATCATCAACCCCTTCCTGGTCGGGCCCGAGCTGCTGGACCAGGCCCCGGAGGACGCGTCCCAACCATGAGCACGACTCTTCCCGAGCGCATGCAGCGCGTGCTGCGCGCCGATGTCCAGGGCATGCACGGCTATGCGGTGCAGCCCAGCGCCGGCTTGGTCAAGCTGGACACGATGGAGAACCCCTTCCCGCTGCCGCCCGAGCTGCGCGCTGCGCTGGGTGCGCGCCTGGGCCAGGTGGCGCTGAACCGCTACCCGGCCGAACGCGGCGAGCTGCTGCGCGCCGCGCTGGCGCGCCACGCGGGCATGCCCGAGGGCTGCGACCTCATGCTGGGCAATGGCTCGGACGAGCTGATCAGCCTGATCACGCTGGCCGCCGACGTGCCGGGCAACGTGGTCCTGGCGCCGCTGCCGGGCTTCGTGATGTACGAGATGAGCGCCAAGCTGCAGGGCCTGCGCTTCGTCGGCGTGCCGACCGACGCCGACTTCCAGCTCGACGGGCCGGCCATGCTGGCGGCGATCCGCGAGCACCGGCCGGCCATCGTCTGGCTGGCCTATCCGAACAACCCCACGGCCAACCTGTGGGACGACGCCGTCATCGACGCCATCATCGAGGCCGCGCCGGGACTGGTGGTGATGGACGAGGCCTACCAGCCCTTCGCCGCGCGCGACTCCATGGCCCGGCTGGCCCGCCACGAGCATGTGCTGCTGATGCGCACGATGAGCAAGTTCGGCCTCGCCGGCGTGCGCATCGGCTATCTCATGGGCCGCAAGCCGCTGATCCGCGAGCTGGACAAGCTGCGCCCGCCCTTCAACATCAGCGTGCTGAACTGCGAAGCGGCCCTGTTCGCGCTCGAGCACGAGGACGAGTACGCGCGCCAGGCCGCGGTGATCCGCGCCGAGCGCGAGCGGGTCTTCGCCGCGCTGCAGGCCCTGCCCGGCGTGCGCCCCTTCCCCAGCGAGGCCAACATGATCCTCGCGCGCGTGCCCGACGCGGCGGCCATCTTCGCCGGCATGAAGGCGCGCGGCGTGCTGATCAAGAATGTGTCGGCGCTGCACCCCTTGCTGGCGCAGTGCCTGCGCATCACGATAGGCACGCCCGATGAAAATACGCAGATGCTGGCGGCCTTTGCCGCCGCGCTGAAGGAATGCACCGCATGAGCACCGAACAAGATCAGGCCGGCCGCATCGCCGAAGTCCGCCGCGACACCAAGGAAACCCAGATCCGCGTGCGCGTGAACCTGGACGGCACGGGGCAGGCCCAGCTCAACACCGGCATCGGCTTCTTCGACCACATGCTGGACCAGATCGCGCGCCATGGCCTGATCGACCTGGAGATCGAGGCGCGCGGCGACCTGCACATCGACGGCCACCACACGGTGGAGGACGTGGGCATCACGCTGGGCATGGCGGTGGCCCAGGCCATCGGCGACAAGAAGGGCATCACCCGCTACGGCCACAGCTATGTGCCGCTGGACGAGGCGCTGTCGCGCGTGGTGGTGGACTTCTCGGGCCGTCCGGGGCTGGCGATGGACGTCCGCTTCACGGCCGGCAGCATCGGCGCCTTCGACACCCAGCTCGCGTTCGAGTTCTTCCAGGGCTTCGTCAACCATGCGCTGGTGTCGCTGCACGTGGACAATCTCAAGGGCCACAACGCCCATCACCAGTGCGAAACCATCTTCAAGGCCTTCGGACGCGCGCTGCGCATGGCGATGACGCCGGACCCGCGCTCGGCCGGCATGATCCCGTCCACCAAGGGGAGCTTGTGAGATGAAGCGCAGCGTCGCCGTCGTCGACTACGGCATGGGCAATCTGCGCTCGGTGTCGCAGGCGGTGCTGCATGCCGCGCAGGACCAGGGCGTGGAGGTGGTCATCACCCACCGTCCCGAGGAGGTCCTGGCCGCCGAGCGCGTCGTGCTGCCCGGCCAGGGCGCGATGCGCGACTGCATGCAGGAACTGGCCGCCTCCGGCATGAAGGAGGCGGTGCTGCATGCGGCGGCGAACAAGCCGCTGATGGGCGTCTGCGTGGGCATGCAGATGTTGCTGACCCACAGCGAGGAACAGGACACCCCGGGCCTGGACCTCATCCCCGGCGACGTTCGCCGCTTCCGGCTCGAGGGCCAGCGGCAGCCCGACGGCAGCCGCTACAAGGTGCCGCAGATGGGCTGGAACCGCGTGCACCAGCAGCGTGCCCATCCGGTCTGGGGCGAGGTGCCGGACCAGAGCTGGTTCTATTTCGTGCACAGCTTCTATGCCACCCCGTCGGACCCGCGCGACAGCGCCGGCGAAAGCGACTACGGGCTGCGCTTTACCTGCGCAGTGGCCCGGGATAATATTTTTGCCACCCAATTCCACCCCGAGAAAAGTGCTGCGTTCGGGCTTGCGCTGTATCGCAACTTCCTGCACTGGAAGCCCTGAGGCTTTCCACAACGCTTCTCGGGCGCTGGCCCCCACCGACTTCTTCCACCCCCTGATTCGGCCATGCTGCTGATCCCCGCGATTGACCTGAAAGACGGCAAGTGCGTCCGCCTGAAACAAGGCGATATGAACGACTCCACCACCTTCGGCGAGGATCCCGCCGCGATGGCCAGGCGCTGGCTGGAGGCCGGCGCCCGTCGCCTGCACCTGGTGGACCTGAACGGCGCTTTTGCCGGCAAGCCCGTCAACGAAGCGGCCATCAAGTCCATCATCCGCGAGGTGGGCGACCGCATCCCCGTGCAACTGGGCGGCGGCATCCGGGACCTGGACACCATCGAGCGCTACCTCGACGACGGGTTGTCCTACGTGATCATCGGCACCGCCGCGGTGAAGAGCCCGGGCTTCCTGAAGGACGCCTGTTCGGCCTTCGGCGGCCACATCATCGTGGGCCTGGACGCCAAGGACGGCAAGGTCGCGACCGACGGCTGGAGCAAGCTCACCGGCCACGAGGTGGTGGACCTGGCGCGCAAGTTCGAGGACTACGGCATCGAAGGCGTGATCTACACCGACATCGGTCGCGACGGCATGCTCTCCGGCGTCAACATCGAGGCCACGGTCAAGCTGGCGCAGGCGCTGACGGTGCCGGTGATCGCCTCCGGCGGCTTGTCCAATCTGCAGGACATCGAGGCGCTCTGCGCGGTGGAGGGCGAGGGCGTCACGGGTGTGATCTGCGGCCGCGCCATCTACACCGGCGACCTGGACTTCGCCGTCGCGCAAAAGCGCGCCGACGAGCTTGCCGAGGCCTGAGAACTTGCTCGCCAAACGCATCATTCCCTGCCTGGACGTGACCGGTGGCCGCGTCGTCAAGGGCGTCAACTTCGTCGAGCTGCGCGATGCGGGCGACCCGGTGGAAATCGCCGCGCGCTACAACGAGCAGGGCGCCGACGAGCTGACCTTCCTGGACATCACCGCCACCAGCGACGGACGCGACCTGATCCTGCCCATCATCGAGGCCGTGGCCTCCCAGGTCTTCATTCCGCTGACCGTGGGCGGCGGCGTGCGCTCGGTGGCCGATGTGCGGCGCCTGCTCAACGCGGGCGCCGACAAGGTCAGCTTCAACTCCGCCGCGGTGGCCGAGCCGGAGCTGATCCGCGCCGCGTCCGACAAATACGGTGCGCAATGCATCGTCGTCGCGATCGACGCCAAGCGCCGCGTCGGCGAGGACCTGGCCGCGCGCGGCGAGGGCTGGGACGTCTACACCCATGGCGGGCGCAAGAACACCGGGCTGGATGCGGTGGCCTGGGCCACGCGCATGGCCGAGCTGGGCGCCGGCGAGATCCTGCTGACCAGCATGGACCGCGACGGCACGCGCAGCGGCTTTGACCTGGCGCTCACGCGCGCCGTGTCCGACGCGCTGAACGTGCCGGTGATCGCCTCCGGCGGCGTCGGCTCACTGCAGGACCTGGCCGACGGCATCACCCGTGGCGGCGCCGACGCGGTGCTGGCCGCCTCCATCTTCCACTATGGGCAGCACACGGTGGGCGAGGCCAAGGCCTTGATGGCGGCCCAGGGCATCCCGGTGCGGCAATGACGGCGCATGGTCGTTCGCCGGCGGCGCCGGCCGTCGCGCGCCGCGCGCCGCGCGAGGTGCGCATCGTCGGCGGCCAGTGGAAGCGCTCCAAGCTGCCGGTGGCCGACAAGCCGGGCCTGCGTCCCACGCCGGACCGCGTGCGCGAAACCCTGTTCAACTGGCTGGGCCAGGACCTGGCCGGCTGGACCGTGCTGGACGCCTACGCGGGCAGCGGGGCGCTGGGCTTCGAGGCCGGCTCGCGCGGCGCGCTGCAGGTCACGCTGTTGGAGCGCGACGCCCAGCTCGCCGCCAGCCTGAAGGACAGCGCGCGCCGGCTCAAGGCCACGAACCTGCAGGTCGAGTGCGCGGACGCGCTGGCCTGGATGGGCCGCGCGGCGCCGGGCCGGCTGGATCTGGTGCTGCTGGATCCGCCCTTCGCGCAAGACCTCTTCCTGGCCTCGGTGAAGGCGGCGCTGCCGCTGCTGTCGCCGCAGGGCCTGATCTACCTGGAGTCGCCCGAGCCGGTGGCGCTGCCCGAGGACTGGGGGCTGACGCGTTGGCGCGAGGGCCGGGCGGGCGCGGTGCACTATGCCCTGCTGCGGCGCAGCGGATAATCGAGGCCCCGCAACGGCTACCGCCTGCTTTGTCGCGCCGACCCGGTGCGAAGGAGTGCCGCCTTGACCTCCCAGACCCTGATCACCGCCATCTACCCCGGCACCTTCGACCCCATGACCCTGGGGCACGAAGACCTGGTGCGCCGCGCCAGCTGCCTGTTCGAACGCCTGGTCATCGCGGTGGCCGCCGGCCACCACAAGCGCACCATGTTCACCGTGGACGAGCGGCTGGACATGGCGCGCCGGCTGGTCAGCGACTATCCCAACGTGGAGGTGGTGGCCTTCCGCGGCCTGCTGCGCGACTTCGTCGTCCAGGTGGGCGGCAAGGTGGTGGTGCGCGGCCTGCGCGCGGTCTCGGACTTCGAATACGAATTCCAGATGGCCGGCATGAACCGCCAGCTGATGCCCGAGGTGGAGACGGTCTTCCTGACCCCCTCGGACCAGTACCAGTTCATCTCCTCCACCTTCGTGCGGGAAATCGCCAGCCTGGGCGGCGATGTCGGCCAGTTCGTGTCACCCTGGGTGCGCGAGCGGCTGGAGGAGCGCATCGCGCGCGGCCCGGCCAAAGGAGAATGAAGCGATGGCGCTGATGATCACCGACGAATGCATCAACTGCGACGTCTGCGAACCCGAATGCCCCAACGAGGCGATCTCGATGGGGCCGGAGTACTACCAGATCGACCCGGACAAATGCACCGAATGCGTCGGCCACCACGACGAGCCGCAGTGCGTGCAGCTGTGCCCGGTGGCCTGCATTCCGGTCAACCCGGCGCATGTGGAGTCGCGCGAGACGCTGATGCAGAAGTACCTGCGGCTGACCGCCGCCAAGGCCTGAGCCCGCGCGGCGCTCACAGGCGCCAGCACTCGCCGTAGCGCGGCGGCGCCGGCCACTCGTGCGCCTGCGGCAAGACCTGGCCCCGTTCGGTGTGCCAGCGCCGCGCCAGCATCCAGCCGCCATGGCTCACCACCAGACCGCCGCCGTTCCAGGCGGCGGCGCGCCGCAGCAGCGCGCGCAGCGATTCGCCGCCCGCCGGCGCGTGGTCGGCGAAGTCGGCCACCCAGGCGTCGACCTGCGCGCGCGGGATCTCGGACCAGGCGCGGCCGTCCCAGGCGCCGAAGTCCAGCTCGGCCAGTGCCGCGTCGACATGGTGGGTCCAGCCCCAGCGGCGCAGCCAGCGGCCGACGTCGGCGCAGCGCGCCAGCGGCGAGGTCCACACCACATGCGGCAGGCGTTCGCGCCGCGCCAGAGCCTGGATGCGCCGTGCCAGGCGCTTGGCGCGCCGCGCGGCCACCGCCAGGTCGCAGCGGGCGCCCACGCACCGCCCGGCCGCGCCCTCGGGCCGCGGATGGCGCCAGACCCGCAGCGGGGCGGAGTGGTCCGGGGCCGTCATCAGAAGAAGGCGGCCAGACCCAGGAAGGCCAGCAGCGCGCCCAGCTCCACCACCTGCTGCGTGGCGCCCAGGTTGTCGCCCGTGTAGCCGCCCAGGCGGCGCTCCAGCAGCGCCTGCATGTAGAAGGTGAGCCCCGCGGCGACGATCGCGGCGCCGATCAGCAGCGGCACGTTCTCCGGCATCAGCCAGCCGCCCAGCAGCGCGGCGCCCAGCACCCAGCCCAGCGCCAGCAGCAGCCCCGGGCCGCTGATCTGCGTGGCCAGCGGCTTGGCCTTGGCGTGCTCGGCATCGCCGGCATAGGGCAGGCTCTGCATCAGCCAGACCGGCGCGGCGCGCGAGGCCATGTGCGACCAGACCAAGGCCAGCAACGCCAGCTGCGGGTCGGTATCCGCGAGGCTCACCAGCGTGCAGGCCTTCAGCCCCAGCACCAAGATCAGCGCCAGCGCGCCGTAGCTGCCGATGCGCGAGTCCTTCATGATGAGCAGCGCCTTCTCGCGCGTGAGCCCGCCGCCCAGCCCGTCGGCGCTGTCGGCCAGGCCGTCTTCGTGGAAGCCGCCGGTGATCCAGATGCTCGCCGCCATGCTCAGGCCCACCGCCACCGTGGCCGGGAAGGCCTGCAGCGCCGCCCACAGCACGGCGGCACTGAGGCCGCCGACCACCAGGCCCACGAGCGGGAAGTAGCGCGCGCACTGCTGCAGCCACTGCGGCTCGTAGCCCACCCAGCGGGGCACGGGAAGACGGGTGAAGAACTGCAGCGCGGTGAAGAAGAGGCGGATCTGATGCATGGTGCGGCGCCACCGCCGGCGCGCGCGAACGGCGCTAGCCCGGGGGGCTGGTGGCGGGCGGGGCAGGGGGTGTCAGGGGCAGCTCGATGATAAAGCCCAGCCCCGGCCCCGGCGCCTCGTCCAGTCGCACCGTGCCGCCCATCTGCTGGCACAGCTGCTGCACGATGTACAGGCCCAGGCCCGATCCGCCCTGCTCGCGCCGCGTCGTGTAGAAGGGCTGGAACAGCCGCGGGCGCAGCTCCGGCGCGACGCCGCGGCCGTTGTCGCGCAGCCGCAGCTCCACGCGCTCCGCGCCCAGCGGGCGCAGCGCGATGCGCAGCCGGCGCTCGTCGCGGCCCTCGAAGGCATGGTGGACCGCGTTCAGCAGCAGGTTGGACAACACCTGGGCCAGCAGGCCCGGCACCAGCGTGGCCATGCAGCGCGGCGGCAGGTCCAGCTCCACCTGGATCTGGGCGTGGCGCAGCACCGCGGCATGGGTGCGCAGCACCGTCTGCAGATAGGCGCAGAGATCGACGCGGCTGAGCTCCTCGTGGACCTGGTCCACCGACAGGGTCTTGAAATGCCCCATCAGCTCGCTGGCGCGCGCCAGATTGCCGCCCACCATCTCGGCCGCTTCCAGCATGCGCCGCGCCAGACTCTGCAGCTCGGCGCGGCTCACGCGCTCGGCGCCCAGCGTGGCGAGCAGCTCGCGCGCGAAATCGGTGAGTCCCGAGGTCGCGGTCATGGCCACCGACAGCGGGCCGTTGACCTCGTGGACCACGCTGGGCACCAGCCGTCCCAGCGCGGCGAGCTTCTCCTGCTCGATCCAACCCGGCGTGTCGGCCTGCCGCTGCGCGTCGCCGGGTGGCACCGGCGGAGGCGGAGTCGTGGCGCTCATGGCACGGGGTCGGGCATGCGCTGGTAGAGCTCGCGCACCTCAGCCTCGCGGGCGCGCAGCAGCTGCACCAGCTGCGGGTCGAACTGCGTGCCGGCCTGGTCCCGCACATAGGCCAGGGTGTCCTCCAGGCTCCAGGCATCCTTGTAGCAGCGCCGGCTCATCAGCGCGTCGAACACGTCGGCCAGCGCCGCGATGCGGCCGGCGATGTGGATCTGCTCGCCGGCCAGGCCACGCGGGTAGCCCAGGCCGTCCCAGCGCTCGTGGTGTTCGTGCGCGATGATGGCGCCCAGCTGCAGGATGCGTTTGTCGGACTTGCTCAGCAGCTCGAAGCCGATGCGGGCATGGGTCTGCATCACCGCCCACTCCTCCTCGTCGAGCTTGCCGGGCTTGTTCAGCACGCGGTCGGGGATGCCGATCTTGCCGACGTCGTGCAGCGGCGCGGCCTGGCGCATGAACTCCACGTCCGCGCCCTTCATGCCCACCGCGTCGGCCAGCATCGCGGCCAGCTCGCCGACGCGTCGCACATGGGCGCCGGTCTCCTTGGAGCGGCGCTCGACCGCCTCGCCGATGATGTAGACGGTCGAGCGCTGGGTGTCCTGGATCTCCTCGCGCAGCAGCAGGCTTTCGTAGGTGATCGCGACATTGGCGCAGAAGATCTCCAGCAGCTCGCGCACCTCGGCCTCCACCGGCTCGGAGAACAGCATGTACAGCAGGTTCTCGCTGCCGCTGCTGGTGCGGTAGTAGCCCACGTAGCGATCGCTCTCGAAGCTGCTCTGCTGCTTCTCCAGCGCCTGGTCCAGCGCCTGGCGCACCTCGTCGGGCAGCGATGCGACCTCCTCGTCGACCAGCAGGCGCTGGTACTCGGAGGTGGCGGCCAGCACCTTGTAGCGACCTTCCACATGCGAGGCCGCGTAGGCGGCCACATGGTTGGCGCAGAGCCCCTGCGCCTCGTAGCCCAGCAGGTGGGCCACCTGCTCCAGCACCGCCGACGCGAACTGGCGCAGCGTCTGTGAGTCGTAGATGCGCGTGATCGCGTCGATGGAGCGGCGCAGCGCCTGGCGCGACTGCTCGATGATGAGGATGTCGCGGTAGGAGCGCAGCGCCGAGTAGAAGACGGTGATCAGCTTGCGCTTGGTGAGCTCGGTCTTTTCCTTGTAGTCGTTGATGTCATAGGTCTTGATCACGTGCTCTTCCGGCGCCTGGCCCGGCTGGCCGGTACGCAGCACGATGCGCACGTGGTGGTTGCCGATGTCCTCGCGGATGAAGCGCACCAGGTCCAGCCCCGCGTGCTCCGACTCCATGACGACGTCCAGCAGCACCAGCGCGATGTCGTTGCGCGTCTGCAGCAGGCGGCGCGCCTCGGCGCCGCTGTAGGCATCCAGGAAGAGCAGCCGGCGGCCGGCGAACTCGAAGTCCGCCATCACCAGCTGGGTGACCTGATGGACGGCCGGATCGTCGTCGACGATCATCACCACCCAGGGATCGATGGCGCGCCTGCGCGACGGTTCTTCAGCCTCCGGCAGCTCGTCCGCGAACACCAGATCGGTCATGCCTCACCCTCCTCGCCTGTCCCGGCGGATGGCCCATTATGGGTGAGCTTCGTTCGATGTAAAACCATGGTTGCCAGAGCGTTTTTGCCCTGGCATGGCGGCGCCGGTTCAGCTGCGCTCGCTGACGCCGGCGGACGCGAAGCTGGCCATCTCGCCGAGCAGCCGGCAGGCCGACTCCAGCAGCGGCCAGGCCAGCGCGGCGCCCGAGCCCTCGCCCAGGCGCAGGCCCAGGTCCAGCAGCGGTTGGGCCTGCAGGGCCTGCAGCATCAGCCGGTGCCCCTTTTCCTCCGAGCGGTGCGAGAACACGCAGCGCTGCAGCACCAGCGGCTGCAGCCGCGCTGCGACCAGCACTGCGGCGCCGGTGATGAAGCCGTCGACGACGATCACGCGGCGCTCCAGCGCGGCCTGCAGCACCGCGCCCACCATCATCGCCACCTCGAAGCCGCCCAGCGCGGCGAGCGCCGCCATCGGCTCGGTGGCGGCCGCATGGCGCTGCAACGTGGCCTCCAGCACGCTCAGCTTGCGCGTCATGCCGGCGTCGTCCATGCCGGTGCCGCGGCCCACGCAGTCGGCCAGCGGCAGCCCGCAGAGCTGGGCCAGCAGCAGCGACGCGATGGAGGTGTTGCCTATGCCCA
This sequence comes from Pelomonas sp. CA6, assembly GCF_022549225.1. Taxonomy (GTDB): domain Bacteria; phylum Pseudomonadota; class Gammaproteobacteria; order Burkholderiales; family Burkholderiaceae_C; genus Roseateles. The sequence continues at coordinate 37,497 of NZ_JAKZFD010000008.1, read as the reverse complement.
TCTCGCCCAGCAGCAGGGTGTTGCCGGGGCGCTGCTGCACCAGAGCCTTGCCGGCGGCCACCGCGGTGGCGCACTGGTCCAGGCTCATCGCCGGGCCCTGCGAGGCGTCGGCGGTGCCGGGCGCGATCTTGGCGATCACCAGGCCCTCGCGGGCGCGGAAGTCGTGGCGCACGCCGGCATCCACCACCGTCAACGCCAGTCCGTGCTGGCGCGCCAGCACACTGACCGCCGCGCCACCGGCGAGGAAGTTCTCCACCATCTGCCAGGTCACGTCCGGCGGGTAGGCCGACACGCCCTGCTGCGCCAGCCCGTGGTCGCCGGCGAACACCATCATCTGCGGGCTGCGCAGCGCCGGGGTTTCGGTGCCGAGGATCAGGCCCAGCTGCATCATCAGCGGCTCCAGCTGGCCGAGCGCGCCCAGCGGCTTGGTCTTGTGGTCGATGCGGTGTTGCAGTCGGGCGCGCAGCGAGGCGCTGTTCAGGTCCGGGATCAGGGGTACCAGATCGGTCATCGGGATGCTCCAGCAACGGTGGTGATGGCGGCCAGCACCTGGGCTGCGCCGCGCTCGATGGCGCTAAGGCCGGGGGCCAGGATGTCGGCCGACTTGATTTCCTGCAGCTGTGCGCCCAGTTCGGCGAAGCCGGGGCGGGCCAGCACTTTGTCGGGTACGAAGCGCTTGCCGCACCAGGAGCCCAGGATCAGCTCCGGCCGGCGTTCCAGCACTTCGGCGGGGGTGACGATGCGGTGCTTGGCGAAGCCGTCGCGCGCGCGGTCGGCGAAGATGTCCTCGCCGCCGCACAGGTGGATGATCTCGCTGACCCAGCCGATGCCGCAGATCTGCGGCTCGTCCCACTCCTCGAAGTACACGCGCGGGCGGCGCGGCAGCGCGGCGGCGGCGGTGGCCAGCGCGTCGATGCGCCGGCCCAGCTCGGCGCACAGCATGCGCGCCTGGGACTCGCGGCTCACCAGCGCGCCCAGGCGGCGCACCATGTCCAGGATGCCGGCGATGTCGCGCTGGTCGAACCACAGCGTGCGCAGGCCCGCGGCCTCGCACTGCGCCAGCAAGGGCTGCTGCAGGTCCGAGAAGCCGATCACCAGGTCCGGCTTGACCGCCAGGATGCGCTCTAGCTTCATGCTGGAGAAGCCGCTGATCTTGGGCTTCTCGGCGCGCGCCTCGGGCGGGTGCACGGTATAGCCGGAGATGCCGGCCACATGGTCCTGGGCGCCCAGGCGGTAGAGCACCTCCACCGCCTCGGTGGACAGGCAGGCGATGCGCGTCGGTACGGTGTTCATCCTCCCACTCCTCCTCCCTGGTGCTCACGCGGCTGCAGCAGCCGCATCAGCGAGCCCGGCTCGAAATGCGTGTCCACATAGTCGGCCAGGCCCTCGAAGACGGTCTCCAGCCCATGGCGGCCGGTGCCGAACAGTGCCTGCATCAAAGCCGGCTGCTCGAACAGGCCATGGGCATAGACGCCCAGCACCGAGCCCTGCTGCCAGCCGACCACGCTGCCGTCGGCCTCGCGCAGCACCACCTCGGCCGGTGCCAGCGACGGGTGCTGCACGGTGCGGCCGTGGTGGATCTCGTAGCCTTCCAGCGCCAGCCCGCCCAGCGCCTGCCAGGGGGCGGCCAGCGGGGCCGCGAAGCGCAGCCGCGCGGGGCGCAGCAGCTTGTCGCGCTCGAACTGGGTGGCCAGCGGCAGCAGCCCCAGCCCCGGCGCGTTGCCGTCCAGCCCGTGCGGGTCGACCAGGGTCTCGCCCAGCATCTGCAGCCCGCCGCAGATGCCCAGCACCGCGCCGCCGGCCGCGGCATGGCGGGCGACGGGCTGGTCCAGGCGCTGCGCGCGCAGCCAGGCCAGGTCGGCGGCCACCGCCTTGGAGCCGGGCAGCACGATCCAGTCCGCGCCCTCCAGTTCGGCCGGCGTGCGCGCCCAGCGCAGCCGGACGCGGCCCGTGCCGGCCAGGTTCTGCAGGGGCTGGAACTCGTCCAGGTTGGAGATGCGCGGATAGGCCACGATGGCGATGCGCAGCGCGCCGGCGTCCGCGGGGGCGCTCCAGCCGCCGGCACCGTCGTAGAGCCCGTCCTCCTCGGGCAGGCCGTGGCCGCGCCACATCGGCAGCACCGCCAGCGTGGGCACGCCGGTCAGTTGCCGCAATTGCTGCGGCCCCGGCGCCAGCAGCGCGGCGTCGCCGCGGAAACGGTTCAGCACAAAGCCGCGCAGCAGCGCGCGCTCCTCGGGCGGCAGCAGCTGGTGGGTGCCGTAGAGATGGGCGAAGGCGCCGCCGCGGTCGATGTCGGTCACCAGCAGGCAGGCGGCGTCGGCGGCCCGCGCGGTGCGCATGTTGACGTAGTCGCTGGCGTGCAGGTTGATCTCGGCCGGCGATCCGGCGCCCTCGATGACGACGACCTCGTTCTCGGCCATCAGTGCTTCCAGCCCGGCGCGCGCATGGGGCCACAGCCGTTCACTGCGTTCGCGCCAGGGGACGCGGTTGAGCTCTTCGTGCACCTCGCCCATCACGACGACCTGCGAGGCGGTGTCGGCTTCCGGCTTGAGCAGCACGGGGTTCATGCGCACGTCGGGCCGGCAGCGCGCCGCCAGCGCCTGGAAGTACTGCGCCGAGCCGATCTCGCCCATGCGCGGCAGCGCGCCCGGCATATCCGGCGCAAGACCCGGCACCACGCGCGCGTTGTTGCTCATGTTCTGTGCCTTGAAGGGCGCCACCTTGAAGCCCTGGCGGGCATACCAGCGGCACAGCGCGGCGGTCAGAAAGCTCTTTCCGGCGCCGCTGGTGGTGCCCAGCACCATCACCGCGCGGGCGCGGCTGCGGGGGGAAGAGACCGTCATCGTGCTTGCTCCTTGAAAGCGTCCAGCGCGGCCCACAACGCGCGTTGCGCGGCCACGGGCTGGACCGAGATCCGTACCCGGCCCGGCGCGCCCAGCGACTCGGCATCGCGCAGCTTGATGCCGACGCCACGCAGGGCCTGCAGCAGCGGCGCCAGCGCGGTCTGCGGCGGCTGCCACAGCGCGAAGCCGCAGTCGCTCGGTTCCACGCGCCAGCCGCGGCGCAGCAGGCCCCGGTGCTGGCGCTGCCGCAGCGCGCGCAGCCGGGTGCGCAACTGTGCCAGATACTCCGTGACATCCGCCTCCACCCATGCCGAGAGCAGGGCCACGCCCTCCGCCGACAGCACCCAGCTGGGCGCCAGCGCCAGCGCTTGATCGCGCCATTCGCGCGCCGCGGCGATCTCCTGCGGAGCCTCGATCAGCGCGGCGCGCACGCCGGTCAGCCCCAGCGCCTTGTTGGGGCAATGCAGATGCCACAGCCGCCCGCGCAGGGCCGTGGGGCAGGCGGGCTCGCCGTCCAGGCGCAGGGGCGCGTAGGCCAGGTCCAGCGCCAACTGCAGTCCGCGCTGGCGCTGCAGCGCGTCCAGCGTGGCCCAGTCGGCGGCGCTCAGGCCGCGGCCGGTGGGATTGCAGGGGTCGCAGATCCAGACCCAGGCGCCGGCCGCGGCTCCTTCGGCGACCTCGTCGACCGCGGCATAGCGGCGCAAGGGCAGCGCCAGAGCCTGGGCGGCCGCCGCGTAGTCGCCGAAGCCCGGCGTCGGCACCCAGACCTCGGGCACGCCGCGCAGGCGTGCCAGCAGCGTGAGCCGGCGTATCGCCTCGGCGCCGCCGGAGGCCACCAGCAGCTGCTGCGGCGCGCGGCCCAGCGCAGCGCCCAAGTGCTCGCGCAGCGCCTGGTAGCCGGGGTCGGGGTAGTGGCGCCGGTCGGCGCGGCGCAGCGCGGCCAGCGCCGCCGGCGCGGGCCAGGGGCTGGCGTTGCTGGAAAAATCGTGGCGAACCGGCGGCCCGCCGTCGGGGCCGCCGTGCAGGGGCAGCGGGGCGGCGCTCATGCCAGCCCGCCCCGCGCCAGCGCGGCCAGCAGCGCCAGCAAGAGCGCGGCGCGCAGCAGCGTGGCCGCCGCGATGCGCCGCGCCGCGGCGGCGTCGCCGGGGCGCGGCGGCCGGCCGGGCTCGTTCAGCCGGTAGACGCCCGGCTTGCCCAGGCTCAGCCCCAGGCGCAGCGCCATCGCGCCCATGGGCCAACCGCCGTTGGGCGAGGGCGTGCGCGCGGCCTCGCGGGCCAGGGCCCTCCAGCGCCACGGCGCGATCATCAGCAGCCCGGTGAGGCGGGCCGGCAGCCAGGACAGCGCATCGTCGGCGCGCGCCGCCACCTTGCCGGCCCATTCCCAGCGCCCGCGGTAGCCCCACATCGCGTCGGCCGTGTTGGCGAAGCGGTAGAACGCGGCGCCGGGCAGCCCGGCGAGCGCGAACCAGAACAGCGGGGCCACGACCGAATCGTTGAGGTTTTCGGCCAGGGTCTCGATCGCCGCCTCGCGCACCTCGTGGGCCTGCAGTGACGCGGTGTCGCGGCTGACCAGGCGCGCCAGCCGCTGCCGGCCCTCGTCCAGCGAGCGCTGCAGCGCCGCCTCCACCTCGGCCACCTCATCGGCCAGCATGCGCCAGGCCAGCAGCGGCTTGAGCAGCAGGCCCAGCAGCAGCGCCGTGCCCAGCCAGCCGGCGGCGCCGCGCCACGGGGTCAGGACTTGCCACAGCAGCGTCTCCAGCGCCAGAGCGATCGCCGCGCACAGCAGCGCGCCCAGCAGCCAGGCCAGGCCGCCGGCCACCAGCGCCGCCCGTGCGGGCAGGGCGGTCAGCCGCGCGGAGAAGGCGCCCAGGTAGCGCCCCATCGCGACCACCGGGTGCAGCCGCGCGGGCGGCTCGCCGAACAGGCGGTCCACCAGCAGCGCGACCCCGATCGCGGCGGGCAGCAGCAGCGCGATCCGGCTCACGCCCGCTCAGTCCTCGATGCCGCGCTGGGCGGGCACGCCAGCCTTGAAGTGGTGCTTCACCAGCGTCATTTCGGTCACCGTGTCGGCCAGCTCCACCAGCTCCTGCGGCGCGTTGCGGCCGGTCAGCACCACGTGTACCTGGGCCGGGCGCTCGCGCAGGCAGGCCAGCACCGGCTCCAGCGGCAGCCAGCCGTAGCGCAGCGGGTACATGATCTCGTCCAGCACGACGAGGAAATGCTCGCCGGCGCGTATCGTCGCCTCCGCGCGTGCCCAGCCGTCGCGCGCGAGCTGGGCGGAATGCTCCAGGTCCTTGCTCTTCCAGGAGAAGCCGTCGCCCAGGCCTTCGATGGGCACGCCCAGCTGCTCGAACAGACGGTGCTCGCCGAAGCGCGCGCTGGGCACCTTCATGAACTGGTAGATCTTCACCGCCTTGCCGCGTCCGTGGGCACGCAGCGCCAGCCCGAAGGCGGCGGTGCTCTTGCCCTTGCCGTCGCCGGTGTGCACGAGGATCAGGCCGCGCCGCTCGCCGCTGGGGACGATGCGCTCGCGGTTGACCGGGGGTTGTTCGATCTCCATGGGGGCTCTCGGGGAGTGGGGGCCTAGGCGGCGGGACCGGCATGCCCGGCGGCGAAGAAGGCCGCCACCGCCGCCGGGTCGGACGGGAAGTAGTGATGGATGTAGCTGGCGCGCAGCCGGCCCTGGCCGTACAGCGCCTCGCGGGTGGCGCCGCCATTGGGGTTGCGCGCCTGCGCCAGCGGTGCCAGCGGGGTCTGCAGCGTGGAGTAATGGAAGCTGTGGCCGCGCAGCTCGGTGCCGGGCGCGCTCTCCGGCCAGGCGACGGCCTGCAGGCCCAGCGCCGAAAGTCGCGCCTGCATGCGGCCGCTGCCTGGCAGCAGGCCGGCCAGGGGCCAGGTCTTGCCTTCGGCGTCGGTGAGGGATTCCAGCAGCGCCAGCATGCCACCGCATTCGGCCAGCAGCGGCTTGCCCGCGGCGTGGTGGGCGCGCAGCGCGGCGAAGAAGCCGGGCCGGGCCGCCAGGCTCTGCGCGTGCAGCTCGGGGTAACCGCCCGGGAGCCACAGCGCGTCGCAGTCGGGCAGCGCATCGCCGGCCAGCGGCGAGAAGAACAGGGTCTCGGCGCCCAGCGCCCGCAGCAGGTCCACGTTGGCCGGGTAGATGAAGGAGAAGCAGGCGTCCCGCGCGATCGCGATGCGCCGCCCGGCGAGCGTGCGCGGCAGGGGCTCGGGGGCGGGCGGCGCCAGCCGCAGCGGCAGGCGCGCCGCGGCCAGCCCGCCGCCGCTGCCCAGCGCCTCGCCGTCGCGCCAGGCCTGGGCCCAGGCGTCCAGCTGGGCGTCCAGCGCCGGCAGCTCCAGGGCCTGGACCAGGCCCAGATGACGTTCGGGCAGGGCCAGCTCGGGCTGGCGCTTCAGCGCCGCCACCAGCGGCAGATCGGCCGGCAGCCCGGCGCCCAGCAGGCGCGCATGGCCCTCGCTGCCCACGCGGTTGGCGACCACGCCGGCCACGCGCACATCGCTGCGGTAGCGCGCCAGCCCCAGCGCGAGCGCGGCGAAGGTCTGCGCCATCGCCGACGCGTCCAGCACCACCAGCACCGGCAGCCCGAAGGCGGCGGCCAGGTCGGCGCTGCTCGGTTCGCCGTCGAACAGCCCCATCACGCCTTCGACCAGCACCAGGTCGGATGCCGCCGCGGCCTCGGCCAGCAGGCGCTGGCAATGCGCGAGCCCGCCCATGAAGAGGTCCAGCTGGTAGACCGGCGCGCCGCTGGCGCGGGCCAGGATCATGGGGTCCAGATAGTCCGGCCCGGTCTTGAACACGCGCACCCGCTGCCCGGCCTGGCGCGCGGCGCGCGCGATCGCCGCGGTGACGCTGGTCTTGCCCTGGCCCGAGGCCGGCGCGCTGACCATCAGGGCCTGGCAGGCCGGGTTCAGCAGTTCAGTGCGATCCATCGTTCGTCGACCTGCAGGAGGCGCAGCCGTTGCTGGAAGACCTGGCGCAGCGCGGCATGCGTCGCCGCGTCGCCGGGCGCGCCTTCATGCACGATGCGGCCGGCCTCCATCACGATCAGGCGGTCGGCCTGCAGCGCGATGTTGAGTTCGTGCAGCACGCTGATCACCGCGGCGCCGCAGGCGGCGCGGCCGCGCACGATGTCCACCCAGTCGCTCTGGTGCGGCGGGTCCAGATGGGCCAGCGGCTCGTCCATCAGCAGCAGCAGCGACTGCACGGACAGCGCGCGCGCCAGCAGCACGCGCTGGCGTTCGCCGCCGGACAGCGAGCCCAGCGGCCGGTCGCGCCAGTCCCAGCTCTGCGTCTGGCGCATGGCTTGCTCCACCGCCGCGTGGTCGGCGGCGCTGGCGGGGGCCAGCCAGGCCTGGTGGGGCAGGCGGCCCAGCATCACGACTTCGGCGGCGCTGAGCTCGTCGGCGCTGGATTCGTTCTGGCCCAGCCAGGAGATCAGCCGCGCGCGTTCACGGGCGCGCCACTGCGCCCAGGGGCGCCCCTGCAGCGCCAGCTCGCCGTCGAAGGGCAGCAGCCCGCACAGCGCGCGCAGCAGCGTGGACTTGCCGGCGCCGTTGGGGCCGACGATGGCGGTCCAGCCCGGCTGCTGCACCTGCAGCGCCAGCGGGCGCAGCACGGGCTTGCCGGACAGGGCCAGCCCCCGCAGTGCCAGGCTCAGCGACGGGAAAGCGGGCGCCCTCATCGACGGCTCCCCAGGCCCTGGGGCCGGCGGTGCATCAGCCACAGCAGATAGCTGCCGCCCAGCAGCGCGGTGATGATGCCCACCGGCAGTTCCTGCGGCGCGATGATCCAGCGCGCGACGATGTCGGCCGCCAGCAGCAGCGCACCGCCGGCCAGCGGCGAGAGCATCAGCAGGCTGCGGTGGGTCATGGGCGCCCAACTGCGCACCAGGTGGGGCGCGACCAGGCCGACGAAGGCGATCAGCCCGCACTGCGCCACCGCGGCCCCGGTGGCCAGCGACAGCGCGGCGATCAACAGCAGCCGCACCAGGGTCAGGCGCACGCCGAGCGAGCGCGCGGTGGCCTCGCCCAGCGTTAGCGCGTCCAGCGTGCGGCTGCAGCCCAGCGCCAGAAGCAGCGTGGCGGCGAAGGCCAGGGCCATCACGCCCACGCCGTTCCAGCCGACGAAGCCGGTGCTGCCCAGCATGAAGGCCTGCATCGCGCGCAGCAGGTCGGGGTTCATCAGCGTCAGCAGCGCCGAGCCCGAGCCCAGCACCACGCCGACGATCACGCCGGCCAGCAGCAGGCGCAGGCTGTGCTCGACGCCGCGCGCCAGCGCCAGCGTCAGCAGCACGGCGAGCACCGCGCCGGTGAAGGCCGCGCCCGTCATGCCGATGCGCAGCGCCAGTGCGGTGGTGGCGGGCGTGAGCCCGAGCATGAACAGCAGGGCCGCCACGCCCAGCGCGGCGCCGGCCGAGCAGCCCAGCAGGTAGGGATCGGCCAGCGGGTTGCGGAACAGGCCCTGCGCGACGGCGCCGGCCAGGGCCAGCAGCGCGCCGGCCAGCCAGGCGCCGGCCGAGCGCGGGGCGCGGATGTCCCAGAGGATCTGGGCCATGGCGTCGTCCGCCGAGAACCAGGGCGAAAAGCCCGTGCTGCCCACCGACAACCCCAGCCCCATCAGCAGCGCGCTGAGCAGCAGCAGCGTGGCGACCCAGCGCGCCAGCGGCGCCGGGCGCGGGCTGTCGTGCAGCGACAGGGCCTGGCTCAACGCATGCCTCCGGGCGGCGCGGTGAAGGCGGCGGTCGGCACGGCCACGGGGCCGGCGGCGGCCTCGCGCAGGCAGCGCGCCATCAGCTGCGCGGCCTCGGCCATGCGCGGCCCGGGGCGCACCATCACGTCCGATTCGGCGGGCACCCAGATGCAGATCTTGCGCTCGCGCACCGCGCGAATCTGGTTCCAGCCCGGGCGCTGGGGCAGGCCCGGCGCGCTGCGCTGGCCCACCATGATCAGCTGCGGATCGGCGCGCACGACGAACTCGGGGTTGAGCTTGGGGAAGGGGCCCAGCTCGGCCGGGATGATGTTGCGCGCGCCCAGCCGGGCCAGCGTCTCGCCGATGAAGGAGCTGGTGCCGGCGCCATAGGGCGCGCTGTCGACTTCGTAGTAGACGCTCAGGCCGCGCGCGGCCGGCGGCAGGCTGGCGGCGGCGTGCTTGATCGCGCCGTCGATGCGGTTCCAGATGCGGCGCGCCTCGTCGGGCTTGTTCAGCAGCAGCGCGATGGCGTTCATCACGCGCTGCACGTCGGCATGGGTCTTGGGCTCCAGTGCGACCACGCGCAGGCCCAGCGCCTCCAGCCGGTCGGTCAGGCGCGAGGAGATGGCCAGCAGCACCACGTCGGGCTTGAGCGCGACCAGGGACTCCACCGCGGTGTCGTCCAGTCCGCCCAGGTGGGGCAGGGCCTGCACCGAGGCCGGATGGTTGGAGAAACGGTCCACGCCGACCAGGCGCGCGCATTCGCCCAGCTCGCAGACCGTCTCGGTCAGCGAGGGCAGCAGGCTGACGATGCGCTTGGGCATGCCCGGCAGCGTGACCTCGCGTCCACGGTCGTCACGGATCTTCAGGGTCTGGGCCGGCGCGGCGGCCGCGGCGCCGAGCAGCGCGCCCAGCAGCAGGGCGCGCCAGGTGTTCAACAGCGTTTGTTTCATGCACGGTTCTCCACGGCACGGGTCCAGGCCTGGCCGGCCACCATCAGGGTCAGGCGCTCGCAGCGCCGCGCGATGTCCTGGTTGAGCCGGCCCAGTTCGTCGACATAGTGACGCACCTCGCGGCCCAGCGGCATCACGCCCCAGCCGACCTCGTTGGACACGAAGACCACCGGCGAGGGCAGCCGGGGCAGCGCGTCCAGCAGGGCCGCCCGCTCGGCGGCCCAGCCGGCGGGGTCGGGCGCGCCGTCCATGGGCATCAGCCAGTTGGTGAGCCACAGCGTCAGGCAATCCACGACCAGCAGCCGCCCGGGGGCGGCCGCTTCGCTCAGGGCCTGGGTCAGCGCCCGCGGGGCCTCAAGGGTGGCGAAGCCGGCCGGCCGCTCGGCGCGATGGCGCGCGATGCGCGTGCGCATCTCGTCGTCCAGCGCCTGCGCGGTCGCGACCACGGCGACCGCATGGCCCGGGCGCTGCGCCCAGGCGAGCGCGAGCCGCTCGGCCTCGCGCGATTTGCCGCTGCGCTGACCACCGACGATCAGCTGATGGGGCAGAGTCATCGTCGGTTCGTCCTCAAGGGTCAGGTCTTGCGCGGCGGCCGCCCGTTCGTCAGAGCGAGGGCGTGAAGCGGACGCCGAAGAACACGGTACGCGGCGCCTGGGCATAGCCCTTGGCGGTCTCGTAGTCCTTGTCCAGCAGGTTGTCCAGGTTGAGCTGCAGGCGCAGCTGCTTGTTGACGCGGTAGCCCAGGTCCAGGTTCACCAGGGTGTAGCCACCCAGGCGGTTCTTGTTGGCGTTGTCGTCGAAGCGCTTGCCCGCGGCGATCAGCTGCACGCCGCCGGTCCAGTCGTCCACGCTCTTCTCGACGCGCAGCGAGCCCTTCAGGCGCGAGCGGCGGCCCAGCATCTTGTCGGTGAGCACGTCGCGCGGGTCCTGGCGGTCGATGGAGCCCTGCAGCTTGAAGCCGGCGATCTGGGTCTCGCCCTTCAGGCTGATGCCGCGCAGGCGCACCTTGGCCAGGTTGCCGTAGCAGCCGCCCCAGGTGGAGACGCAGTTGCCGGCGAAGGACGGATCCCAGCTGATCATGTTGCGCACGCGGTTGTTGTAGACCGTCAGGCTCAGCTCGCTGTCGGCGCCGGTCCAGCTCAGGCCCAGCTCGGCGTTCTGGCCGCGCTCGGGGTTGAGCTTGGCGACGCCGGGCTTGGGGCCGTACTCGCTGAAGCTCTGATACAGCGTGGGCGCGCGGAAGGCGTTGCCGCCGCTGGCCCAGACGCGCCAGGCGGGATCGAAGCGCCAGCCGGCGGCTACGGTGCCGGTGTTGACGCCGCCGAACTCGCTGTCGCGGTCATGGCGCAGGTGGATCTGCGCGTCCAGCGAGCCGGCGCTGTACAGATAGCCCGCCGCGACGGCGTTCTGGTGGCGCTTGGCGTTGCCGCCCAGCGCGGGGAGCAGGCTGCTGTTGGCCAGCCGGTCCTCGCGGCGCTCCAGCACCAGGTTGAGCTGGCCGCCGAAGACCTTCAGGCTGTTGTGCAGCAGGTAGTTGCGCACGCGCGTTTCGGTCAGGTAGGTGGAGGCCTGGTTGGTCTGGGTCTCGTAGCGGTCGGCCGCGTCCTCCAGCGAAAGCTCGCTGCTCCAGTCCTTGCTCCACTGCGCGCTCCACAGCGCACGGCTGGCGCGCAGGTCGTGCAGGTTGCGGTCGTCCACGCCGGGCGCCGGCTTGGCGGTGGCGTCGTAGGCGCTGTCCACATGGCTGCTGGTGTTGACCAGCTCGAAGCGGTGCTCCTTGTTGAGCTGCCAGCCCAGGCGGCCGTTGACGGCATGGCTGCGCCAGCCGTCCAGGTCGGGCGTGTAGGTGGGGTCGTTGACCTTGCGCGAGTTGAAGCCGTCGGACACCTCGGTGGCCAGGCCCAGCGAATAATCGAAGGCGCCCAGCACGCCGCTGGCGTTGAAGTCGCCCTTCACCGTGCCCAGGCTGCCGATGCCGCCGCCGATCTCCAGCACCGGCGCGCCGCCGCTCTTGCGCGTGAAGATCTGCACCACGCCGGCCACGGCGTCGGAGCCATAGACGGCGCTGGCCGCGCCGCGCACGACCTCGACGCGCTCGATCCGCGCCAGCGGGATGGCCTGCCAGGTGGCGCCGCCGGAGCCGGACTGGGTGTCCATGCGCACGCCGTCCACCAGCACCAGGGTGTGCTGGGTGTTGGCGCCGCGCAGGAACATCGAGGTGCTGGTGCCGGGGCCGCCGTTGCGGCCGAACTCGAAGCAGGACTGGCTGCGCAGCAGGTCGGCCAGGTTGCCGAAGCCCTGGCGTTCGATGTCGGCGCGCGTCAGCACGGTGACATCGGCCAGCACATGGGCCAGGTCCAGCTTGCTGCGCGTGGCGGTCACAAGGACCTGGCCGAGTTTGTTGGTGTCGGTCTGGGACTGCGCCATGACGGGCGTGGCGAGCAGGGCCAGCGCGAGGGCGGACAGGCAGGGACGGGCCACGCGGGAGGCGGCCAGCGACTGGCGTGCGAAACGCCGGGAGGATGCGGACATGAGAGAGGACAGCAGAGATCGTCCAGGTGCCAGCTTCCCCGCAGGCCCCTGTGAAAACGGCCCAGGGCATTGCCTTGGGCCACCTGTTGGCCGGTATCCGGGCTGGCGGAACAAACCTCTGCATCCTTCCCAGCGCGCGGGGCGCCAGTGGACTGTGGGGCAGAGGGCCCAGGCGTGTGCCTGGTCCGCTTACCGTTGCGGGGACAGCTCAGGTTGGGTGTGCCTCGTCGAGGCGAGCCCTCCTGATTCCCGTTTAACTGCGCGGGCGGAAAACCCGTGCGAGCACCAACGGCCGCGATTCTAGCGGCTGGCGGGCTCGCGGTCGCGCGCGGCGTCCGGCGCTGTGGTCTTGGCGCCGCGCTGGGGCGGGGCGGTGGGGCCGTGGATCTTGCGCTTCTCACGCGCCGGGGTGTGCCCGGCTTTGGGCTTCTTGCCCTGCGGCGAGGACGCGGCCTTGCCGCGTGGGGCGGCGGCGCGGGGCGCCTGCAGCGCCGTGGCCTTGCGGTTGGCGGCCAGCGCCTCGCGCTCGGCCTTCTCGCGCGCCTGCGTCATCTCGCGGGCCAGCCGGGCTTCGCGCGCGGCGCGGTGCTGCGCCTCGGCGGTCTGGGCGGCGGAGGGCTGGTCGTAGGGCAGGTGTTGGGTGGAGGCGGCGCTGCCGGCGGGACAGGGCTGGTCGCGCAGATCGCGCCCCTGCTCGCCGCAGCGGTAGAGCGTGGCCGAGCGCGTTTCGGTCTGTCCCAGCGCCGCGCCGGCCAGGGCCAGCAGCAGCAGGGGCAGCACCGTTCTCATGCCGGCCTCAGCGGGGCGAGGGTGGCTCGGCCGCGGGGGCGGGCGGCGCGGCGCCGGCCGGCGCCGAGGGCGTGGGAGCCGGCGCGGGCTTGGGGGGCTTGGGGCGCGGCGGCTTGGCGTGCACCTTCATCAGCGCGCGGTCCATCTCGCCCTTGAGCATCAGCTCGACCGCGTCGAGCGACTTGGCGATGCAGTCGTCCACCGCCTGGCGCTCGGCCAGCGGCGGCTTGCGCAGCACGTAGTTCGCGACCTCGGCCTTGTGGCCCGGATGGCCGATGCCCAGGCGCAGGCGCCAGAAGGCCGGCGACCCCAACTGGGCCTGCATGTCCTTGAGCCCGTTGTGGCCGCCGGTGCCGCCACCCTGCTTCATCTTCATCTCGCCGGGCGGCAGGTCCAGCTCGTCGTGGACCGCCAGGATTTCCTCGGGCGCGATCTTGAAGAAGCGCGCCAGCGCCCCGACCGACTTGCCCGAGAGGTTCATGTAGGTCATGGGCTGCAGCAGCCAGACCGGGCCTGCGGCGCCGGGCGCGTTGTTCACGCGCGCGACCAGGCCATGGTAGGCCTTGTCCGGCGCCAGGCTCGCGCCCAGGCGGCGCGCCAACTGGTCCACCCACCAGAACCCGGCGTTGTGGCGGGTGTCCTCGTATTCCGGCCCGGGATTGCCCAGGCCCACAAAGAGTCGAATCATGGTCCGCGGATTATCGGCACAGCCGCAGGCCCGCAAAGCCTCGGCTTGATGAGGCAGCCCTCAGGGGCCGGACAAAAGAAAAGGCCCTGCGGGGCAGGGCCTTTCGTAGGCAGTACGCCGGGCGCCGAATTACTTCTTGCCCTTCTTGCCCTTCTTGTCGTCGGCGGCCGGAGCGGCGGCCACGACGATCTCTTCCACCACCGGCGGCACCGGCGTGGCGATCACGGGGTTGGGCTTGCCGTGGGTCACGACCTTGATGTGGGCGGCCAGCACCAGATCGTTCACATGCACCGAGTGGCCCATGGTCAGCTTGCTCAGGTCCACTTCGATGAACTCGGGCAGCTGCTCGGCCAGGCAGGTGATTTCCAGCTCGGTGGCCACGTGGTTGACGGTGCACTTGTCGGTCTTGACGGCCGGCGACTCGGCTTCACCGATGAAGTGCAGCGGCACCTTCTTGGTGATCTTGGTCGTGGCGTCGATGCGCTGGAAGTCCACGTGCAGCACTTGCGGCTTGTACGGGTGCATCTGGTAGTCACGCAGCAGCACCTTGGTGGTGGTGCCGTTCAGTTCCATGTCGAGCAGGGAGCTGTGGAAGGCTTCCTTCTTCATGGCGTGGAACAGCGCGTTGTGATCCAGCTCGATCATCGCGGGCTCGCCGGCACCGTAAACGATGCCGGGCACCTTGCCGGCGTTACGCAGGCGGCGGCTCGCTCCGGTCCCCTGCAGCTTGCGCTCAAAAGCGACGAATTTCATGACACTCTCCAGAAAGACGAAACGCCCCCATGGCGTTCCGGTGGACCCATCCCGCGACCAGGCGGGCCCGAAAAAATCAGAAGTTGTTGTTCTGCTCCGAGAACAACGAGGTCACCGACTCGCCGTCGGAAATGCGGCGGATGGTTTCGGCGAACAGGAAGGCGACCGACAGCTGGCGGATCTTGCCGCAGGCCTTGGCGGCCTCGCTGAGCGGAATGGTGTTGGTGATCACGACCTCGTCCAGGTGCGAACCGGAGATGCGCTCGATCGCCGGGCCGGACAGGATGGGATGGGTGCAGTAGGCGAACACGCGCTTGGCGCCGCGGTCCTTCAGCACCTCGGCCGCCTTCACCAGCGTGCCGGCGGTGTCGATCATGTCGTCCATGATCACGCAGTTGCGGCCGTCGATCTCGCCGATCACGTGCATCACTTCGGAGACGTTGGCGGCGGGGCGGCGCTTGTCGATGATGGCCAGGTCGCAGCCCAGCTGCTTGGCCAGCGCGCGGGCGCGGACCACGCCGCCGACGTCGGGGCTGACCACCACCAGGTCGGTGTAGTTGCGTGCCTTCAGGTCGGACAGCAGCACCGGGCTGGCGTAGATGTTGTCGACCGGGATGTCGAAGAAGCCCTGGATCTGGTCGGCGTGCAGGTCCATGGTCAGCACACGCTCGACGCCCACGGTTTCCAGCAGGTTGGCGACGACCTTGGCCGAGATCGGCACACGGGTGGAGCGCGGACGGCGGTCCTGGCGGGCGTAGCCGAAGTAGGGCATCACCGCGGTGATGCGGCGCGCGCTGGCGCGCTTCAACGCATCGACCATGATGAGCAGCTCCATCACGTTCTCGTTGGTCGGCGCGCAGGTGGGCTGGATCACGAAGACGTCGCGAGCGCGCACGTTCTGCTGGATCTCGACGGTGACTTCGCCGTCGGAAAAGCGACCAACCACCGCCTTGCCCAGTTCCAGGCCCAGGTGGGTGGCGATTTCTTGAGAGAGGGAGGGGTTTGCGTTACCCGTGAAGAGGACGGTATTGAGCAGCACAGCGGGCCATCCTTGTCGTCAGTGGCCCGGTGGCCAACCCAGCGGGTCCCGGAGGTATTACAGAAGAATTTGGCAGGGGAGGAAGGACTCGAACCCTCGCATGTCGGAATCAAAATCCGATGCCTTGACCAACTTGGCGACTCCCCTACACAGGACGCTGCGCATGAAACGCAACACCCTCGAACCGTTTCAGTCGTCTGCCCATCCGCGCAGCGGGTGAACATCCAGACTGTGGCACTGCCGAACAACCCAACCTGAGGGCCAATCAATTCCATCGGCGATGGGCTTGACCTGACCTTCCTGCTGTGTCGCCTTGGGATTGCTCCCTAGTTGTCCAACAGAGCCTGTCATCCTAGCATGTTTTTGCGAGGTTTCAAGCACTCTTGCAAAAACTGCACTTCCGGAGCCTGTCATGCGGCTGTTGCCGAATCGGGCCTGCAGCAGGGCCAGGGCTTCGCTCACTTCGTGGCTGGCGGCTTCGGCGGGCGGCTGCAGATCATTTCTGCCCCATCCCTGACAAAGCTGCTCCACGAACCGATCCGACCCACAAGGTGCCGAACCGGCGCAGTCCCAAGGCTCTGCCTGCGCTTGATGAGCGGTTCGCTGAGGCAAGCCACTCACTGCAGGAAAGCCCGCGACTATAGCCACGCTCTCGGATCTTTGCAACAGCGGGCTGGAAAAAATGTCCTTGGTCGCGATGCTGGCCTGCGGCTTCACGACCATGAAATCCAGGGGGGGCAATGCCAGCGGATGCAGCCGCTCGCCGATGCCTTCGACGAAGGCGTTGTGCCCACCGATGAAGAAGGGCACGTCGGCGCCCAGGCTCAGGCCCAGCGGCAGCAGCCGGCTGCGCGGCCAGTTCAGCCCCCACAGCTGGTTCAGCGCGAGCAGGGTGCTGGCGGCGTCCGACGAGCCGCCGCCCATGCCGGCGCCGGAGGGCAGGCGTTTGTCGATGTGGATGTCCACGCCCAGCGCGCAGCCGCTGGCCTGCTGCAGCGCGCGCGCGGCGCGCAGGCAGAGGTCATCGGCGGGCAGCGCGTCGCCTCGGTCGTGGCGGCGCAACTGGCCGTCGGCGCGGCGCTCGAAATGCAGGGTGTCGGCCCAGTCGATCAGCACGAACAGCGATTGCAGCAGGTGGTAGCCGTCCGGCCTCTTGCCCACCACGTGCAGGAAGAGGTTGAGCTTGGCCGGGGCGGGGACGTCGTAAAGCGCTTGCATGGGCGATCGCGGAGAGGGGCAGGTCTTGCCTGGAGAAAAGGGCGGCGGCGATGGAGGGGCGTGCCGTCAGGGGCGGTCCAGCGCGAGGCGCAGCACCGCCAGCGGCTCGGCGCCCGCGGGGTTCAGGCGTCGCGCCACCAGCAGTCCGCCGGCGAAGCGGCGCAGCTCCACCTGCCAGCCCAATTGCTCGAAGCCGTCGGCATAGCGCTGATAGGGGGCGAGCTCGTAGGGCCGACCCTGCAGCCAGTCGAAGAGGGCCTGGACCGGGATGTCCTCGCCCATCAGCTCGCGGGTGAGGCTGCCCAGGTCGGGGAAGTCGCGCTGCTGCTCGGCGGTCTGCAGCCAGGCGCGACCCGGGCTCCAGCGCACCAGGGCCACGGTGCTGCCCAGCGGGCTGGTCAGCTCCAGCTCGCCGGCGCGCGCGTCGCCCTGCAGCTCGAAGCCGGCATTGGCGCCCTGTGCACGCTCGCCGGCCTGGGTGCCGGCGAGCTGCAGGCTGAAGCGGCCGGACAGTCTTCCCGTCGAGGCGGACATCCCCGCAGGCTGAGGGCCGCCGCGCTGGGCGCAGCCCGCCAGCAGCGCCACCGCGACGACGGCGCCCAGCAGCCCGCGGCGCTGTATCGGCAAGCTCATCGGACCACCCTCCAGATGCAGTGCTCCGTGATTCGCACTGGGGCGTGGCCCGGCGTGCTCATGGCTGACCCTTCAGTCGCTTCATCGTGGCCAGCAGCGCCTCGTTCTTCGCGTCGCGCCGCAGGCCTTCGCTCCAGACTTGTTGCGCTTCGTCCTTGCGCCCGCGCGCCCACAGCACCTCACCCAAATGGGCGGCGATCTCGGCGTCGGGACGCGAGGCATAGGCCTGGCGCAGCAGCTTTTCGGCCTCCTCCAGACGGCCCAGGCGGAACTCCACCCAGCCCATGCTGTCGACGATGAAGGGCTCGTTGGGTGCCAGGCTCAGTGCCTTGACGATCAACTCGCGCGCCTCGGGCAGGCGCAGGCCGCGCTCGGCCAGTGAATAGCCCAGCGCGTTGTAGGCATGGTGGTGGTCGGGCTTGAGCGCGATGACCCGGCGCAGCAGGGTCTCCATGTCGTCCAGGCGCTCCAGTTTCTCGGCCATCATGGCCTGCTCGTAGATGAGATCCACGTCGGGGCTGTCTGCACCCATCTTTTGCGTGGCCTCGGCCAGCAGGTCATAAGCCTGCTGCCAGCGGCCCTGTTCGCGCAGCAGCTGCGCCTCGGCGGCGACGCGGGTGCGCAGCTCCTGGTCGGTCGTCGCGGGCAGCTCGCGGATCAGCTTCAGGCCCTGGTCCAGCTTGCCTTGACGCGCCAGCAGCGAGGCGCGGCGGTAGCGAATGTCGGCGGCGCGTTCGCCGCCGTCCACCTCGGCCAGCCGGGCCTCGGCGGTCTTCAGGTCGCCGCGCATCTCGGCGGCCTGGGCCAGCAGCAACTGGGCCTGGCGGCGCGAGTCCTGGACCGCGGCCTCGTCCAGCTTCTGCGTGGCGGCGGGCTGGGCCAGCACGCCGAGGAAGCGCTGCAGCGCGGCCTCGGCGGCATCCACATGGCGCAGCTCCAGCTCCAGCGTGCCCAGGCCCAGCCAGGCGCCAGGCTGTTCGGGCTCGCGTTCGGTGAGCAGGCGGAACTCGCGCGCCGCGTCGGCGCTGCGCTGAGCGCGCGCCAGCGCGCGGGCATAGGCCATGCGCAGTCCGGGGCGCTCGGGTTCGGTCTTCAGCGCCTGCTGGATCAGTGGCTCGGCCTCGGCGCGCTGCGCCAGCAGCTCCAGCGCCAGTTGCAGCGGTTCGTCGCGCTGGGGGTACTCGGTCGCGGCGCTGCGCGTCAGCGCCATGGCCTGGTCCAGCACGTTCGCGCGCAGCGCCAGCTGGGCCTGGGTCAGCAGCGCGGCCAGGCGGGTCTCGGGCTTGTCGGCGGCGTCCTGCAGCACCGGCTGCAGGCTGGTCAGCACCTGGCGCGCATCCGGGCTGCGCTGGAACAACCCAGGCAGCGACATCAGCAGTGCGCCACGCTGCTCCAGCGGCGTCAGCGCCAGCATCGAGCGCAGCGGCGCGGCCACCTCGCCGGGGCGGTTAAGCAGGCCCAGCAGCTGGATCACGGTGCGCTGCGCCTCCAGCGATTCGGGCCGGGTGTCGCGCCAGGCCTTGGCGGCGGTCAGCGCCTGTTCTCCGGCGCGGTTCTGCAGCGCGATCTGCACCACGCGCTTGAACAGCAGCTCGTCGCCACTGCGCCGCGCGGCGTCCAGCAGCACCTGGAAGGCCACGCCG
This sequence comes from Pelomonas sp. CA6, assembly GCF_022549225.1. Classification (GTDB taxonomy): domain Bacteria; phylum Pseudomonadota; class Gammaproteobacteria; order Burkholderiales; family Burkholderiaceae_C; genus Roseateles. The sequence continues at coordinate 18,702 of NZ_JAKZFD010000008.1, read as the reverse complement.
GGCTGGCCGCTCTGCAGTTCCAGCTCGCCGATCAGCAGCTGATAGAACATGGGCGCGTCCAGCGTGGAATTGGCCACGGGCTCGCTGGCGGCCGGCGCGGGAGCCGCGGCGGCTGCGGCGGCGCTGTCGGTCTGGGACCAGGCCAGAGGCGCGAACAGGGCGGCCGCGGCGGTGGCGGACGCGGCAAGGGCGTGGCGCCCGCGAAGAAACTGAGGCATGCAAACTCCCGGACCCCGTTCAGGGTCGACGGGCCATTCTAGGGAATGCGTCCACCTCCCTGACTGAGGCGGGGCTGAAGGCCTGGCAAGGCCGCCGCCAGCAGGGCCGGAGCGGCTTCCGTATCATGCGCGCCATGCCTGAATTGCCCGAAGTCGAGGTCACGCGACAGTCCTTTGCCGATGCCATCGCCGGCGCGCGCGTGCTGGGCCTGAGCCTGGGCAAGCCGCTGCGCTGGCCGCTGGGCGTGGCGCCGCAGTCCCTGGTGGGGCGGCGCGTCGGCGCGGTGCAGAGGCGCGGCAAATACCTGTGGCTGCCGCTGGAACCCGGCGGGCTGCTGCTGCACCTGGGCATGTCGGGCTCGCTGGGCTTTCAGCCCGAACCGCCGCCGCTCGGGCCGCACGACCATTTCGAGCTGCGCACCGACCAGGGCGTGCTGCGCCTGACCGATCCGCGCCGCTTCGGCGCCGTGCTGTGGTCGCCGGCGCTGGACCTGGACCCGGCCGCCAAGCTGCTGGCCGGCCTGGGGCTGGAGCCCTTTGATCCGCGCTTCGACGGCGCCTATCTGCATGAACGCCTGCGCGGCCGCCGGGTCGCGATCAAGCCGGCGCTGATGGCTGGCGATGTGGTGGTCGGCGCCGGCAACATCTACGCCTGCGAGGCCCTGTTCCAGGCCGGCATCGACCCGCGCCTGCCCGCCGGCCGCCTGAGCCGGCCGCGCAGCGAACGCCTGGCCCAGGCCGTGCGGCGCGTGCTGGGCGATGCGCTGCGCCTGGGAGGCAGCACGTTGCGCGACTTCAAGGACGCGCATGGCATCGCCGGCAGCTTCCAGATGCAGGCCATGGTCTACGGCCGTGCGGGCGAGCCCTGCCGGGTCTGCGCCACGCCGATACGGCGCCTGGTCCAGGGCCAGCGCGCCACCTACCACTGTCCCCGTTGCCAGAAGAAATGACCGATTCCGACGAGCTGTCGCCGCGCCTGGACGCGCTGCGCGGCGATTTCGCGCCGCTGCTGCTGGCCTGGCAGCGGGCCGAGGGGCGCCACCACCTGCCCTGGCAGAACACGCGCGATCCCTACCGCGTGTGGCTGTCCGAGATCATGCTGCAGCAGACCCAGGTGAGCACCGTGCTGGGCTACTACCAGCGTTTCCTGGCGCGCTTCCCCACGGTGCGAGAACTGGGGGCGGCCCCGGCGGACGAGGTGATGGCGCTGTGGGCCGGGTTGGGCTACTACAGCCGCGCGCGCAACCTCCATCGCTGCGCGCAGCAGGTCTGTGAGCAGCATGGCGGCGAGTTCCCGCGCAGCGCCGAACTGCTGCAGACCCTGCCCGGCATCGGCCGCTCCACCGCCGCGGCGATCGCGTCCTTCTGCTTCGGTGAACGCACCGCCATCCTGGATGGCAACGTCAAGCGGGTGCTCTCCCGCCTGCTGGCCTTCGAGGGCGACCTGGCCTCGTCGGCGCAGGAGAAGCGGCTGTGGCGCGCCGCCGAGGCGCTGCTGCCGCCCGCCGGCGCCGACATGCCGTCCTACACCCAGGGCCTGATGGACCTGGGCGCCGGCCTGTGCACGCCGCGCTCGCCTCAATGCCTGCTGTGCCCCGTGTCCGCGCTGTGCGCCGGCCGCGCCCAGGGCGACCCGACGCGCTTCCCGATCAAGACGCGCAAGCTCAAGCGCGGCCGGCGCGAGAACTGGTGGCTGTGGCTGGAGCAGGGCGGCCGCATCTGGCTGCAGCAGCGCCCCTCCGAGGGCGTCTGGGGCGGGCTGTGGACCCTGCCGCTGTTCGATGACGAGGCGGCGCTGCTGGCGCAGGCCCGCCGCCTGGGCGGCGGCGAGCCCGAGGCGCTGCCACGGGTCCAGCACGCGCTGACCCATCTGGACTGGGTGCTGCATCCGCGCCGCCTGGCGTTGGCCGCCGCGCACGACCTGGCCCCTCCGGGGCCGGGCCAATGGGTGGCGCGCGAGCGCCTGGCGGATTACGCGCTGCCCGCGCCGCTGAAAAAACTCATCGGCTGAGCCTTCCCCGCGCCGCCGCTCCGGGCATTGCCTATGGACATGGGCGAGGCGCGAGCTATGCTTGCGGTCCGTCAAGGAGCTCCCCCCAACAAACCATGCAAGCCGTCGTCAAGAACGCCCTGGAATCCTCTCTGGTGGCCGCGCTGGTGGCGGTCGGCAGCTTCTGGCTGCTGGTCTCGGCGACCAGCGACGCCGAGCTTGCACCCAGCACGGCCAAGGTGGTGCTGCTGGCGCTGGGGCTGGCCATGGGGCTGATCGCGCACTGGGCCTATATGTGCCTGGCGCTGCGCAAGGCCGGGCGCTCGCTGTGGCGCTGGGTGCCGCTGCTCCTGCTGCTGCCGCTGGGCTCCGTCGCCGCCTGGGTGGTGCTGCAGCAGGACGGCGAGCGTCAGGCCGCCGCGCCCGCGCAGCGGCTCTGATCGTTCGTCGTCGGCCGGGACGCCCCGGCCGCAGCCTCGAGCGCTGCGCCGTCAGCGCGCGTCCAGTTCGCGGTGCCGCTTCAGCACCTGGCCGTGGTAGGCGAACTGGCGCACCAGCGTCTCCACCAGATAGACCGAGCGGTGCTGCCCGCCGGTGCAGCCGATGCCCACCGTCAGGTAGCTGCGCTGGTCGGCACTGAAATTGGGCAGCCATTGCGCGATGAAGGCGCCGATCTGGCTCAGCATCAGCCGCACCTCGGGTTGGCGCTCCAGATATTCGGCCACCGGGGCGTCGCGGCCGGTCAGCGGCCGCAGCTCGCGGTCGTAATAGGGGTTGGGCAGCACGCGCACGTCGAAGACGAAGTCGGCGTCGCTGGGCACGCCGTGCTTGAACGCGAAGGACTCGAACACCAGCGTCAGCGAGTGCCCGCTGACCATGACCAGGTCGCGCACCCAGGCGCGCAGCTGGGCCGGGCGCAGCTGGCTGCTGTCGATCACGGTGGATTCCATGCGCAGCGGCGTCAGCAGCTCGCGCTCCAGCTGGATCGCGTCCTGCAGCGCGCGATGGGTGTCGGTCTCGTCGTCGCCGGCGCGCAGCGGATGCGGGCGGCGGGTCTCGGAGAAGCGGCGCAGCAGCGTGTCGTTGTCGGCATCCAGGAAGATCGAACGCAGCGGCAGGCCCGAGGCGCGCAGCGCCTTGAGCTGGTCCATCATCTCCGGCAGCGCGCCGCGGCTGCGCACGTCCATCGCGATCGCCACGCGGCGCGAGCCGCGCGCGCGCTCCAGGCGCAGGAACTCGGGCAGCAGCTCGGGCGGCAGGTTGTCCACGCAGAAGAAGCCGGCGTCTTCCAACGCATGCATGGCGATGGACTTGCCGCCGCCGGACATGCCGGTGACCAGCACCAGGTCCGAGGGCGTGGCGGCGCCGGTGGCCGCGGGGGCGGCGGAAGGGGTGGCGGCGGGCATGGGGCCGGGCTCCTGCGTCATGGCTTCACCTTGCGGCCGGGCCGGCTGGTGGCCGGCGCGCGGGACGAGAGGTCCAGCATCTCCTGGGCATGGGCCAGGCTGGTGGAGGAGAGGCGTTCGCCGCCCAGCATGCGCGCCACCTCGGCCACGCGGGCCTCGCCGGTGATGGCGCGCACGTCGGAGCAGGTGGCGCCGTCGCGCAGTGCCTTGGCCACCAGGAAATGCTGGTCGGCGCAGGCGGCGACCTGCGGCAGATGGGTCACGGCCAGCACCTGGACGCTCTGCCCCAGCTGCTTCATTAGACGTCCCACGGTCTCGGCTACCGCGCCGCCGACCCCGGCATCAATCTCGTCGAAGATCAGCGTGCCGGCACCCGCGCTGCGCTGGCTGGTGGTGACGGCGATGGCCAGCGCGATGCGCGACAGCTCGCCGCCCGACGCGACCTTGGACAGCGGCCGCGGCGTGCTGCCGGCATGGCCGGCGACCAGAAATTCGGCGGACTCCAGCCCGAAGCTCTGCGGCTGCTCCTGCGCCAGCAGCGCCACCTCGAAGGCGCCGCCGGCCATGCCCAGCTGCTGCATCGCGGCGGTCACGGCCTGCGACAGCGCCGGCGCCGCCTTGGCGCGCGCGGCGCTCACGGACCGGGCTTCGCGCTGGTAGCTCTTCAGCGCCTGGTCCAGCGTCTTCTGCAGCGTGTCCAGGTCGGTGGCGGCGTCCAGCCGCGCGCGTTCGTCCTGCCACTCCTGCAGCAGCGCCGGCAGCTCGGCCGGCTGGCGACGGTAGCGGCGCGCCAGCGTCAGCCAGGCCGACAGGCGCTCGTCCAGCTCGGCCAGGCGGTGCGGGTCCAGCTCCGCGCCGTGCAGATAGCCGGCCAGGCTGTGCGCGGCGTCCTGCAGCTGCGCCTGCGCGCCCTGCAGCGCGCTGACCGCGTCCTGCAGCCGAGCGTCATAGCCCAGCACCTCCTGCACGCTGGATAGCGCCTCGTCGGTCAGCGATTCGGCGTTGAGGTCGGCCTCGCTGATGCGTTCCAGCGCGCCGCGCACCGCGTCCATCAGCGATTGCGCATGCGACAGGCGCTGGTGCTCGGCGTTCAGCGTCTCCCATTCGTCGGCGCCGGGCGCCAGCCGCTCCAGCTCGCCGATCTGCCAGGCCAGGCGCTCGTGTTCGCGCGCCAGCTCGGCCTGGCGGCCGCGGGCGGTTTCGAGCGCCTCATGGGCGGCGCGCCACTGGCCATGGGCCTGGGCCAGCGCGCGGGTGTCGATCTGACCGAACTCGTCCAGCAGCGCGCGCACGCTGGCGGGGCGGGTGAGGCCTTGCCAGGCGTGCTGGCCGTGAATGTCCAGCAGATGTTCGGCGATCTCGCGCAGCTGCGCGACGGTGGCGGCGCTGCCGTTGATCCAGGCGCGGCTCTTGCCTTGCGCGTCGATCACGCGGCGCAGCAGCAGGGTGTTGCTGCCGGCCTCGGTCTCGGTGTCGAAGCCGGCCTCGTCCAGCCAGCCCTGCAGCGCGGCGGGGCAGTCGAACAGGGCGGTGATCTCGGCGCGCGCCGCGCCCTCGCGCACCACTGCAGCGTCGCCGCGGCTGCCCAGGGCCAGCTGCAGCGCGTCGATCAGGATGGACTTGCCCGCGCCGGTCTCGCCGGTCAGCGCGGTGAAGCCCGGCGCGAAATCCAGTTCCAGCGCCGGCACGATGACGAAATCGCGCAGGCTCAAAGCCTTCAGCATGCGTGTCCCTCCGGTGTGCTGTCGTCGTTCGCGTTGTTCTTCAACCTTCGTACCAGCGCAGCTTGCGCCGCAGCGTGGCGTAATAGCTCCAGCCGCGCGGATGCAGAAAGCAGACCTTGTGCGCGGAGCGGCGCACCGTGATGCAGTCGCCGTGCAGCAGGCTGGCCAGGCTTTGCATGTCGAAGTTCACGCTGGCGTCGCGGCCGGCGACGATGGTCAGGCGCACCTCCGCGTCGTCCGGCAGCACGATGGGCCGGTTGGACAGCGTGTGCGACGCGATCGGCAGCACCAGCCAGCCGGCGATGCCCGGGTGCATGATGGGCCCGCCCGCCGACAGCGCATACGCCGTGGAGCCGGTGGGGGTGGAGACGATCACGCCGTCGGCGCGCATGTTGGCGACGAACTGCTCGCCCACGTCCACGCGCAGCTCCACCATGGCGGCGGTGGCCCCGCGGCTCACCACCACGTCGTTCAGCGCCACGCCGGCGAAGATCTGGTGGCCGTCGCGCTGCACGCCGCCTTCCAGCATGGAGCGCTGCTCCATCTCGAAGTCGCCGGCCAGGATGGGGGCCAGGGCCTCGCGGTACTGGTCGATGGAGATGTCGGTGATGAAGCCCAGCCGGCCCTTGTTGATGCCCACCAGCGGCGTGCCGTAGCGCGCCACCTCGCGGGCGAAGCCCAGCATGGTGCCGTCGCCGCCGACGACGATGCCCAGGTCGCAATGCCGGCCCAGTTCCTCGATGGACACGGCGTCGAACCCGGTGATGCCGGTGCTCATGGCCGTGTCGCGTTCCAGGGAAACATCCAATCCCTGGCCGGCGACAAATTGGGCAATCTCCTCCAGCACCGGGCGTATTCCGTCTGCCTGATGCTTTCCAACGATCGCCACGTGACGGAAGCGCTTGGTCATGCGCAGAATTACACCACAGGGGAATGACCGATCCGGGGCAGTTCCCGGGCTTCCCTACAATGGCAACCATGCTGGACGAGCGCGCCAAAACCCTGCTGAAAACCCTGGTCGAACGCTATATCGCGGACGGTCAGCCGGTGGGCTCGCGCACGCTGTCGCGTGCTTCGGGGCTGGAGCTGAGCCCGGCCACCATCCGCAATGTGATGGCCGACCTGGAAGAGCTGGGCCTGATCGCCAGCCCGCACACCAGTGCCGGCCGCGTGCCCACCGCGCGCGGCTATCGACTGTTCGTCGACACCCTGCTGACTGCCAAGCCCCTGCAACTGGGTGGCGACGTGTCCCCGCTGGAGGGCCAGCTGCAGCCCGACCAGCCCCAGCGCGTGATCGCCAACGCGGCCCAGCTGCTGTCCAGCCTGTCCAGCTTCGTCGGCGTGGTGACCGCGCCGCGCAAGAGCAGCGTTTTCCACCACATCGAATTCCTGCGCCTGGGCGAACGGCGTGTGCTGGTCATCATGGTGTCGCCGGATGGCGACGTGCAGAACCGGCTGGTATTCACCGCGCAGGACCTGAGCCAGTCTGAACTGGCCGAGGCCAGCAACCGCCTCAACGCCCACTACACCGGCATGAGCCTGGATGTGGTGCGCGACCGCCTGCGCCATGAAGTGGACGCGCTGCGCGGCGAGATCGCCCAGCTGATGAGCGCCGCCGTCGAGGTGGGCACCGAGGCCATGCAGAGCCAGCAGGAACATGTGGTGATCTCCGGCGAGCGCAACCTGCTCACTGTGCAGGACTTCAGCCACGACATGGGCAGCCTGCGCCGACTGTTCGACCTCTTCGAACAGAAGACCCAGCTGATGCGCCTGCTGGACGTCTCCACCCGCGCCGAGGGCGTGCGCATCTACATCGGCGGCGAAAGCCAGGTCGTGCCCTACGAAGAACTCTCCATCGTCTCCGCCCCCTACGAGGTCGATGGCGAGGTGGTGGGCACGCTGGGCGTGATCGGCCCCACGCGCATGGCCTACGAGCGCATGATCCAGATCGTCGACATCACCTCGCGCATGGTCTCCAACGCGCTGAGCCAGAAATAGCGGCCCTTCGGCGCGCCGCCGATCCGCGGCTAGAATGCGCGGCTTCCGGTCCTTGCCGGAACCCGCATCCGCGCCGGCGGCTCCCGCCGGCCGCGCACCGCACCCCCGGGCCGTTAGCTCAGTTGGTTAGAGCAGAGGACTCATAATCCTTTGGTCGCAGGTTCAAGTCCTGCACGGCCTACCAATCAGATCAGATTAGGAACTCACCGCCGACTGGGCGGAGTTAAGTGGGGTCCGGTTGTCGTGTGCGTTTGGCGTGCGAAGCGTTGCTCGCCTAGCCTCGGTGGATCCATAACAACGCCAGCACGTTCCGACCCTACAACCCCGGCGAGGCCATGGGGCGGGTGGACCCCATGCTGCCGGACCCGCCGCCGCCGCCCAAGGGGGACGGGTGCGGAGGCATTGGCACCGCCTTGATGATCGTGGTGGCTGTGGTGGTGACCATCTATACGGCGGGGGCAGCGGCATCGAGCCTCGCGAGCGGTGCGACATTCTCAACCTCTGCGGGCGTGGCCACTGTGGGCTCGGCCTCTACGTTTTCCACGGGGCTTGCGACCTTGTCCGGAGGACTGGTGGGAGCCGGCGGAGCCTCCGTGCTGGGCGCTACGATCGGGTCGGCAGCCATTGGCGCTGCTGCGGGCTCCATTGCGAGCCAGCTTACCGGTCTGGCGACGGGTGTTATCGATCAATTCAGCTGGAAGGCTGTGGGGCAAGCGGCCCTGAGCGGAGGCATTACCGCGGGAATGGGGAACGTTCTTAACAGTTTGGGCAGCACAGCCGGCACGCTGGGAGGCGCTGTCAATCAAAAGGGATGGGCCGGCGCGGCGATCCGGGCGGGGCTGGGGGCGGCGGTCTCGCAGGCGATGCAGGGTCGCTGGAGCTGGCGCGAAGTGGCCGCCTCCACGGTGGCGGGAGCAGCGGGGCATGCGGCGGGGGAGGCCATTGGCAGCGCGTTTGCCGCGGGTGGACACGAGACGCTGGGCAAGATCGCCGGGCAAGCGCTGGGCGCTGCCGCGGGCGGGTGGGCGAGCAGCCAGATCCTGGGGTACAGCGGGGAGCAGACGCGGGCCAGGATGGGGCAGGCCTTTATCAGTGGATTGGCGGGGGGGATTGGCAATGCCATGGGGGACAGCATTGCGCAGTCCTCGCGACCTGAAACTCAAGGTGTGGGGCCGTACTCGGCAGCCGACTACCGCAACGGCTCGAACATCGAGAGCGACAACTACACCGCTGCTCGCCAGGCCGAGCAGCAGATGCTCGCGAACAACCGCACGGCGCTGAACGCGGCGAACGTGGCGGCCGACCCGGCGTACTACAGCAGTCCGACGCCTGAGCAACTGCAGGCGGCCTTCCGTCAGTCTGAACGCGACTACCGCAGTGCCACCGAGCGCAGCGTGGCCGGCAGTGGCTACGTGGCGCGAAGCGGCGACAACATCTCGAGGATGCTGGGAACGAGCAGCCCGCAGGCTATCGGCAACTTCATGCGCGCCAACGGCCTGACCAGCAGCAGCATCGAAGCTGGGCGCAACTACTTCATCCCCGATGACGTAGGTGCCTACGGCGATGCTGCGGCGCTTGGCCAAGCGGTGCTCAACGGCGACAACCGCCGTCTGGCCGCGCTGGCGCGCGAGCGGTTCAACTTCAGCGATGGGCGCGATGCACGCGACATTCGGCTGAGCTTCGGCTACCAGTCGCGCGTCTCGCGGGAGTTGAGCGACCTGGGCGCAGCGTCGAGCTTCAGCTATGGCGGCTCGTCGGGCAGCATCGGTGAGATTCGTGCCATGTCGGCCACCGAGGGCTTCTTCACCTTCAACCCGGTGGGCCGCTTCATGAAGGGCTGGGGCCACTCGGCGACGGAGATTCTGAAGTCGCCGTACACCCTGGGCAGGGAAGCCGTGTTCATGGTCGGCGACGCGGTGGGCAATGGCACCTATGCCGCGATGAACTGGGCCTTCGGCGGCAACCAGAGCTATCAAAATGACAGCGCTCTGGGGCGGTCGCTCGAAACCAACGGCGTACTGGGCACCATCGGCCTGGCAACGAAGGGGGCGGTGCTCTCACTGCCTGGCATCGCACAGATTGATGCAATCAACCGCCGTGACTGGGGTGCATTGGGCGAGTCGGGTCCAGGGACGCTGCTCGTAGCTGCGGGGCTGTCGTATCGTCCCGCGAGTACGCTCTACAACTATGGTGACCATCTAAGGCCAGTACTTGGACCGGCTACGCTCTCGCATCCCGAAGAGGTGGCTTCCATACTGAGCCGAGCCGAAGAGATGGGCATTGGGGTCAGGTATGAAGCTGGTCGTCTTGCATATGAGCCTGCACTGCGTAGCGGAACCCCTGGCACCCTGATTCTTGACCCGGATGCCTCCATTGGAGCGCTGAGGCATGAATGGAAGCACGCTGTTGATAACGCGGACCTCGGTCACCCAGGGTTCCGGCTTATGGCTGACTCGGACGCCTTCTGGCGGCTCGAATACCGTGGTTACATGGAGGAAATCAGGTTGGCGCGCGAGACACGGAACTTCGATGCGGGACGGAAAATTGTGGGCGAGATGCGCACTCGAAGGGGGGAAATCCTTGGCTACTGATGTTCAATCGACGATAGACCGGATTCGCTCCAAGTCGGTGAGTGATGAGGAACTGCTTGAGCTGCTCACTGATGCGCGGGCGCTGGTTCGTGCCAACGTTCTGATGGCGCTGGTCAATCGCCCATCACAGAACGGGGAGCGAATTGCAAAGGCCGTCGCAGAGGCTGCTCATGCTCCGGCGCACTCCGACGTGAGATTGATGGGGTCGGTCAACCAAAGAATTCTCTCTGTTGCCACGTTGGCTTGGCTTCAAACCGATGTTGCAAAGACGGCATACGAGCGCGAGTTGCAGGCCCTGGCGGAGGTCGAGAAGCAGAGGGTGCTAGAGCTCGTCGCCGACGGCCCTATCTCCTAGCGTTGCTTGCGGCGTGCATCCGGGTCAAGGCTGGCCGGCAGGCCACCTAGCAAGGCTCGGCCTTGACGCGGCATCACGCCCTCGACGCTCGCCGTGTGCGGTGCCTGCAGACGAAGTGGCTGGCACCGCTGACGGCAGAGGGCGACTCGCTCCCTTCTGAGAAGGGCGGGGGGATGGGTTGGGAGCCGCTGCCGCAGGACAGCGGTCAGCACCGGCCGACGCCGGTGCTGACCCGAAGGTGCGCCACGTCCCAACGTGGCCGCCGCAGGGCCGTGGGAGCCGGGCAAGTCGAGGCGCGGTCCAAGCGCCGGTGCGGCCCCAGCCGCACGACTTGAGCCGGGACCGCAGCCGCAGGCGTGAGGTCCGCCGCTGCCGGCGCGCAGCGCAGGAAGCCACCCTGGATGGCGGCGAAGCGTCCAGCGCAGAGCCAGCGCAACGGCACGTTGCACAGGCGCCCGACAGCCGGGGTGGCTTCCTGCGTGGAGCGCCGACGCAGGAGGTGCGCAGGGCAGGCATCCATGCGACGGCCTGGCGGCTGGGCGAGCCCGAGCTGCGGGCGCTGGAGCAGTGCATCGCGCTGCAGCGCTGGCGGCGCTGAGCCGTCCGGCTGTTCGGAGCCGCTGCCGCAGGACAGCGGTCAGTCCCGGCCGGCGCCGGGGCTGACACGCAGGCGCACCCGCCCCAGCGGGTTGCCGGAGTGCTCGCGGGAGCCGACCCCTTGAAGGCGCGGTCCAAGCGCCGGGTTCACGCCTACGTGAACGCATGGGGTTGGGGTGCAGAGAGCCGCGCGAACGAAGCCCGCCGCTGACGAAGCGAAAGCGCAGCTGTATTGATGACGGAGGACAAGCTGCGTCCAGCAGCGCGAGTGTGCGTGCGGCCCTAGCCGCCGAAAAGCACACGTTCAGCCGCCCGGAGTTCCGGCCTTGAGCTGGCAGCGTCTGCTGCGAGCGTGCCGGGGCTCCAGACGCATCGCCAGATGGGTCGCCCGCCCGGAGTTGGCGGGTGCTGGTGGCGTCTGCCACGAGCATCTGCCAGCTCAGACGCCTCAGCAGAGGCGTCATCGCTACCTGATCGCCGAGACGAACGGGCTCACGGTCGACGGCACGACCTTGCTGGAAGAAAAGTTGGTTCTGACCATTCCCAACAAGGTCACCAACATCCATAACAACGCCAGCACGTTCCGACCCTACAACCCTGGCGAGGCCATGGGGCGGGTGGACCCCATGCTGCCGGACCCGCCGCCGCCGCCCAAGGGGGACGGGTGCGGAGGCATTGGCACCGCCTTGATGATCGTGGTGGCTGTGGTGGTGACCATCTATACGGCGGGGGCAGCGGCGTCGAGCCTCGCGAGCGGTGCGACATTCTCAACCTCTGCGGGCGTGGCCACTGTGGGCTCGGCCTCTACGTTTTCCACGGGGCTTGCGACCTTGTCCGGAGGACTGGTGGGAGCCAGCGGAGCCTCCGTGCTGGGCGCTACGATCGGGTCGGCAGCCATTGGCGCTGCTGCGGGCTCCATTGCGAGCCAGCTTACCGGTCTGGCGACGGGTGTTATCGATCAATTCAGCTGGAAGGATGTGGGGCAAGCGGCCCTGAGCGGAGGCATTACCGCGGGAATGGGGAACGTTCTTAACAGTTTAGGCAGCACAGCCGGCACGCTGGGAGGCGCTGTCAATCAAAAGGGATGGGCCGGCGCGGCGATCCGGGCGGGGCTGGGGTCGGCGGTCTCGCAGGCGATGCAGGGGCGCTGGAGCTGGCGCGAAGTGGCCGCCTCCACGGTGGCGGGAGCGGCGGGGCATGCGGCGGGGGAGGCCATTGGCAGCGCGTTTGCCGCGGGTGGACACGAGACGCTGGGCAAGATCGCCGGGCAAGCGCTGGGCGCTGCCGCGGGCGGGTGGGCGAGCAGCCAGATCCTGGGGTACAGCGGGGAGCAGACGCGGGCCAGGATGGGGCAGGCCTTTATCAGTGGATTGGCGGGGGGGATTGGCAATGCCATCGGCGACAGCTTGGTCACCCCGTCGCAGGGACAAGGGCCTTGGTCGGCGGCCGACCACCGCAACGGCTCAGACATCGAAAGCGATGCTGTCATGGAGCGACAGCAGACGTATGGCCTGGGCGGGATGGGTGCTCGCCTGGGTCAAGCAGGCGGCGACATCGCCGCTAGCTGGTCGACGCAAGTCGACCAAGGCATTGCCAAGGCAGCTGATGCGCTGCCGTCCGATGAGCTGCTTGCACGTCGCCGCGATGTGGAGGAGCAGGTCTGGCTGGATGTTCGCGGCCAGGAGGCGCGGGAGGCTTCGCTAAGCGGTGCTCAGATGTTCGCCATGGGCGGGCCGCTGCGCAACATCCCGCGCGGTGGCATCGGCAACTTTGAGATGGTGCGCAATGGCAACTGGGATGCGGCGCTGAACATTGCGGCCGATCCCGTTGGGCTGCTGGGCGAGGTGGTGGGCCTGCAAGCAGATCTGGCTCACATCAACCGAAGCCAGGCTGAGCAGCGCATCGAGGGCATGCGCCGGGCGATGACCGACCTGGGCGTCAAGGACGTGCCGAGCGGCTACACGGAATCGTGGGTGACGGGCGCTGACGGTACGAGTCGCAACGTGCGCGACTATGGCGCTACAGCCAACCGGCTGCAGGGTGCGTATGAGAGCTACGTGCGGGACCAGCGCTTGCGTGAGACCTGGGGGGATGACTACCAGACCGTGCGCATTGGCAAGTCGCAGATGACGGTGATGGAGTTTGAGAAGCGGGTGCTGGATATCCATCAATCGGCTACGGACAGAGCCTATGCCGTTGGCGTCGACTTGATCGCAAGGAAGGAAATCGACGTGCAACCGGGGCAGTACGCAAAGGAACTCGGCAACTTCATTGACAAGGAAGTTCGCTTCGATCTTCGAGGCTTTGCTCGCGCGGAAGGCATTAATGACAGCTCGATGTCCAACGTGTGGGCGATCAACCGGCGCATCAAGAACGAGTTTGAGATCGGCATCCCGGACAACCGTCTGGGCTACAACCTGTATGCCGATACCACGCTGGCTCGGAAGAATGCCTACACGCCGCAGATCATGAAGTGGAACGAGATTCGTCCCGGCAACTTCCTGATCATCCGTCCGACAGAGATGGGCGGGTCATATGCGATTCCGCGAGGTGCAATTCCGCAGTTCAAGCCGATTGGAAGGGGAATCTGATGTCAGTCAAGGAGCAACTGTCTGACTTCGCTGGCTCTGTTGTTGCAGCAGCCACTAGAGCGCCGGACGAATATCCAGAATGGGGTCATTGGACTTATGAGACGCACATGGCCGACATCAAGGAACTATGGGCGGAGGTTCGTCCCCAAATCACGCGCGATCTTGAGCAGGCTGAATTTATTGACACCAAGCTACAGGAGATGTTCGCGGCCTTCGACGCTGGAGAGAAGGAAAAAGGCCGAAAGGCTGCCCTGGCCATCTACAACCTGAAGGTAGAGAAGCTGAGATAGCTGGCGCGTGGATCGGACGCTGGCAGGCGGCAGCGAGGCCGAGATCCCGTGCACAGGAACTGCACGAGTTGCCGTGTGGCCCTCTGCTCGTCTGTAGGGTGCTGCTGCCGGGGAACCAGAGCGGCAGGGGAACGCTGCCCGCTTGCCTCAGGATCGCTGCCGATTCATCGCAGGGCCGAGGGAATCGTTCAGGGCAGGATGCCAGGTATGTATCTTCGATACCCACCTGGACCTGGTCTGCTGGGTCGCTGCGCGCCCGTCGCAGATGCTCAGGGCTGCGCCCCGAGACCCCCGGCATGACTTGCTGTCGCCAGCCGGTCCGCCTCCTGCGCCCGCTCGATGATCCGCCGCCGCACCTCCTTCGCGCCGAGCTGCCCGGTGACCATGGCCTGCATGTCCGCCAGGAACTCCGCACTGGGCAGATGGCCCTCGATGCGTGTGCTGGCCAGGGCCTGCTCCAGGCGCATGCGGCGCTCGGCCACGGAGCGCTGGCGCGGCGCTGCGGACTCGTCAGAGGTGGGCTTGTGTTCCATGCGGTTCGGCTCCATCGGCACCTGGCATCGCCGCTCGCACCGGCCTGGTGTTCGGTCCTGTTCGGTGGTGTTCGGTAACTGTTGGCAATGCGTTGGGCAGCAGCATCGCAGAGGCCGCGAGCAGCCCGAGCCAGACGCAGCCGAGCGCTTCGGCGAGCGGTGGCGGCGCGTCGGGCAACTGGGACATGGGACCGACCGACTACAGCTTGGCCAGTGGCGGCTCGGTGCGCCTTGGAACGGGCAGCGTTGTGCCCGCAGGCGAGCCGTTCGTGGACTCCGACAACTACGACTTGATGGGCACTCCGCGCCAGGTCGGCGTGGTCGGAAAGGATGGCGCTCGCGGTGCCTGGGGCATTGCGCAATCGTTGGCTGGAGAAGGCGCGAGCAACGCCGATGTGAACCGCATCAAGAACCAGTTGCTGGCGTTGAACCCCGAGCTGGCCGATGGTGTGCAGAGGGGGCAGCGCTACTACGTGCCTGATGCGAGCACGCCCGAGAACCTGACGCTGGCTCGCAGTGCGGACCGGCAGTACCAGGTGGCACTGGCTGCGCGTTCACAGGCACCGTCGCTCGCATGGGGTGAAGGTCTGTCGTTCGGTGGTGATGGCACGAGCTTCGCGGAACTGGCAGCGCTTGGTGGTGGTTCGCCGTCGCTGGGTGCTCCCACGTCGCTGAGCGGGATGCAGCGCGCGCAAGCGCATGCGCTGGGCGTCTATGACGCAGGCGCTGGGGCGGTCGAAGGCGCTGGCTACAGCTTCGGCGTGGTCGGCACGCCGGAAAGCCGCGCGGCCTGGGCAGTGCAGACGGCCCAAGCCGGTGTGGAAGGCATCAGGCGCTTCATCAACGACCCTGGCGGTACTGTCTCGGGCTGGTGGGACAACCTGATGTCAAGCGACATCGAGAACTGCCCCCCTGACGACATTCAGAATTGACCCCCTGGGTTGATGATCAGGTTGCCGCGGCGAGCGCGGTGTTGTCTCTCACAAGACCGGACTTGCGTTTGGCCTTGAGCCGGTAGCTATCGCCGCGGATGGTGACGACGTGGCTGTGGTGCAGCAGCCGGTCTAGGATGGCGGTGGCGACCACGGCGTCGCCGAACACGCCACCCCACTCCGCCACGGATCGGTTGCTCGTCAGCAGCGTGGCGCCGCGCTCATAGCGACGGCTCACGAGCTGGAAGAACAGATGCGCTGCGTTGGCCTCGAACGGCAGGTAGCCGAGCTCGTCGATGACCAGCAGCTTGGGCTTGGCCAGGTGCGTCAGCTTCTCCTCCAGGCGCCCTTCGGCGTGAGCGCGCAACAGGGTCGAGTAGCCACGCAGGATGGCTTCACGGCCGAGAGCGACCGCCAGATGCGTCTTGCCGACGCCCGGGGGCCCCAGCAGCAACACGGTGTCGCCGTTGGCCACCCAGCGTGAGGTTGCCAGCTCGCGTACCAGCTTCGGATCGATGGACGGCTGGGCCTCGAACTCGAAGCCCTCCAGCATGCGCACGCAGGGGAACTTGGCGATGGACATGCCCATCTGGATGCGGCGCTCGTCCTTGCGGGCCACCTCGGCGGCGCACAGCATGGTGAGCGCCTCACGCAGCGTCATGTCTGCGCGTGCGGCCTGGTCCAGCAGCGTGTCGAGTTGGTCGCGGATGGCGGTCAGCTTCAGCCGCGTGAGCATGCCCTCAAGCTCGTCCACCGGCATGGCTTGTTCGGTCTTCTTGGCGCGGGCCATCACCAAGCTCCCCCAACCAGCGCCTCGTACTCGACGAGGTCGCGTTGCAACTCGGCCGGTGCCGCAGCGGGCGGCGGCGCCAACCGGGTCGAGCCGACGAACTGGCTTCCCACGATGCCGGCCAGGTGGCTGCGCTCAATGACGCTGCTGCGGCGCAAGGGGCTCTGGGCGTGACGGGCTACTTCCTGACCGGCGTACAGCACCTGCACCTCGCGGTCGGCCACGACGACGCTGACCTGCTCGCCGATGAGCTTCCAGGGCACGGAGTAGCGGTTGGTGTCGAGTTCGATGCAGGCATCCGTGTGCACGCGGCGCACGAGCTCGCGCACCTGCAGGAACGGCGCCTTGGACGGCAGTGGGCGCAGGGCCTGGCGTTCGTCGCGCTCGAACCGCGCGATGGGTGACTCGCCGGTCGTGCCGTGCACGCGCACATCGGCCACCTCGCGCATCCAGCGGTCCAGATGGGCCTGCAGCGCGTCCAGGCTGGGGAAGGTGTGCCCGGCGATGGCGTTGCGCTTGACGTAGCCGACCCCGCGCTCGTCCTTGCCCTTGGTTTGTGCCCGGTACGGCGCGCAGGCCCGCGGCGTCACGCCCCAGTAGCTGCAGAAGGCGCGGAAACGGTCATTGAGCTTGACCTCGCACGTCTGGCGGTTGTGCTGCTCGACGAGCGCCTTGGCATTGTCGATAAGCACCTCGTGCGTCACGCCGCCGAAGTGCCGGAATGCGCCCTCCAGGCCGAGCAGCCAGGCCGACTGGCGCTCGTGCAGGCTCAGCAGCACGTAGGTGCGACGGCTGTAGCCCAGCGTCGCGACGAACAGGAAGATGCGCGTGAGCTCCTCCCCGATCTGCACATGGGTGCTGCCGAAGTCCACCTGCAACTGCAGGCCGGGCGCGGTCTCGAAGCGCACGTGGGCCAGCGCCTGGGCGCGCAGTGCCACTCGCATCGGCGCCACGGCGCGCTGCACGGTGCGCAAGCTCACAGTGATGCCGAACTCGCGTTGCAGTTCCTGGCGCACCACGTCGGCATTGCCCTTGTGATGGCGCAGGCGCTGCTCCAGCCACGCCAGGTGCGGCGCGAGCATGCTTACCCGACCTGACACGTCCATCGGCTTCCAGCCGCCACTGCGCAGGTACTCCCGCACCGTGTTGCGGCTGCAGCCCAACTCCTTGCAGATGCGCTTGGCTCCCCATCCCTGCGCCTGTAGCGCCAGCATCCTTTGCACCTCCTGCGGCGCCAACATCGTCTGCCTTCCTCCATCGTCTATGACGCGGGAAGGATCGGTCACAACGTCCGTCATGCGGACCTCCTTGTAGTGAAGGGGGTCAGTTCTGGATGTCGTCAGGGGGGCAGTATTGGATGTCGCCTGACACCTGACTGGCGATGACCCCGTGGCTATCCGGCAAGCCACGGCGCAAGGCACCGGCATTGCGATGGGCGTCGGTGGTGGTGTTGTGCTGGGTCGATTGCAAGGCGCGTCGCTCAGTGGGCTTCGCCGAACCGTGGCCGTGGGCGATGTCTACTCGCCTGACTTCGTGGGGCCGGTGCAATGGGAGTACTTCTATCGGGGCGACTCCGCGCTGCGTACGGAATTCCTCTCATCCATGGCGCAATCGAATGGGGTTCACGCAGCAGAGAGCTTCCTCAGTACACGCAGCACCGGCGCGTTTGGTGACATCTTGGCCGAGCACGGTGTGTCGAGCTCAACCTCTCCGTTCGTCAGCACTTCGCGAAACCCGCGGGTTGCCGAATACTTCGCAAGAGGGCCTTCGCAAACGCAAGACGGGGTGCTAACGACCTTCCGGGTGGAAGCACGTGAGGCGGCTGCTCTAATGGACCAAGGCCGGTTGGTGCAGAACACCGAGAACCCGATGTCCTTCTTCGAGCCCAATCCGGCCATTGGATTGCCTGAAGCTGAGTTCCTGTTCGGACCAGCAATCAACCCACGCTACATCTACCAGCAAGTTCCAGTGAAAGGCAGCAGATGACCGAAGTGAGGCTTGCGTGGGAGCCGGTTAACGGTATCCCACTGGAGCGGCTTGCGGCCCAGTTCGGGCAGTACGCCAAGGGAAAGGGTGGCGTGTCCATCTTGCGCAATGGCACGCTGCTGTTCATTAAGGGCAGCGACGACCCAGCGGCAGATGCCATGCAGGCGATGACCGAGGCCAAGTACTTGACCGACTTCAAGGTCGTGCGCCTCAAGGAAGGCGGGCATCTTGTCGCCTTCCATGACGCTGTGGCCGTATTCGTTGGTGACGATGAGTTCGCCACGGTCAGAAACGAGGTGCAAGCGCGGCGCGAAGAACTCATGTTCCCCGGGGAAGCATTCCTTGCAAAGAGCCAAGGTGAGGACTTGCTGATTGGGCTCTACGCGAGGGGCAAGCTGCAACGTGATGCCAACGCGCCGGAGCTCTACCAGCGCATCGCTGGATAAGCTATAGCTCGTCGCTACAAGGGGCATGCGTCCATGCCCCTTGCCTGCCTGGTACCGCTACACCACCGATGCCGCGTCGGTTCGCCTGCTGACCGACGACGGCGCGCCATCGCCTGAGCTGAACACCGAGCCCGCGCGCACGCTGGCCGAGCTGACCGCGGCCATCCATGCCGCGGCGTGCCGCCTGGGCGAGCACGAACTGCGGCACCTCGAACACGCCATCGCGTTGCAGCGCTGGCGCCGCTGACTCCGCTG
>NZ_JAKZFD010000079.1 GCF_022549225.1 Pelomonas sp. CA6 | reverse complement strand
GCAAACCTCAGCTCCGATTGCGGAACTGAGGTTTGCCAACCTGACGTTGAGTGGTGGAGGATGACGGGATCGAACCGACGACCCCCTGCTTGCAAAGCAGGTGCTCTCCCAGCTGAGCTAATCCCCCGTTGGTTCGTGGTGGGTCTGGCTGGATTCGAACCAGCGACCCCCGCCTTATCAAGACGGTGCTCTAACCGACTGAGCTACAGACCCACGATCTACCTGTCGTGTGCCTGCCTCTGTCAGCCAGCCTCATCGGGGCCGGCGTGGCAGGCTCACTCAACACT
>NZ_JAKZFD010000078.1 GCF_022549225.1 Pelomonas sp. CA6 | reverse complement strand
TTTCCGCATGGATGACGACCTGGTGTGGGGCCTGCTGACCAGCCACGGCAAGCCGGCGGCCAACGACAGCGTGAGCCGGCTGCATGCGTCGATCCTGATGGCGGGACGGCACCAGGAAGCGGCATGAATGTGGGCCCCCGGCGGCCCGCGAATGTGAGCCCCCGGCGACCCGGGTACGGGTCGCCACCCCCCGAGGGGGTGCGGACCTTGCGGGGCATGAGCCCCGTCGGCCCGCGAATGTGAGCCCCCGGCGACCCGGGTACGGGTCGACACCCCCTGAGGGGGTGCGGAC
>NZ_JAKZFD010000077.1 GCF_022549225.1 Pelomonas sp. CA6 | reverse complement strand
CCCCAGAGGCCCGGCAAAGCCGGATCCTCGGGTGCCGCTTGGGAAGACCTCGGGCGCGAGTGCCAAGAAAAGAATGGAGTCTGAAATGACGAATGAAGTGTTGCTCAAGGTCACCGGGCTGAAGGTGGCGTATGGCGGGATCCAGGCGGTCAAGGGCGTGGAGTTCGAGGTGCGCCAGGGCGAGCTGGTGAGCCTGATCGGGGCCAACGGCGCTGGCAAGACCACGACGCTGAAGGCGGTGACGGGGCTGCAGCCGATCGCGGTGGGGGAGGTGCAGTACCTGGGGCGCAGCATCAAGGGC
>NZ_JAKZFD010000076.1 GCF_022549225.1 Pelomonas sp. CA6 | reverse complement strand
ACCCAGAGGCCCGGCAAAGCCGGATCCTCGGGTGCCGCTTGGGAAGACCTCGGGCGCGAGTGCCAAGAAAAGAATGGAGTCTGAAATGACGAAGGAAGTGTTGCTCAAGGTCACCGGGCTGAAGGTGGCGTATGGCGGGATCCAGGCGGTCAAGGGCGTGGAGTTCGAGGTGCGCCAGGGCGAGCTGGTGAGCCTGATCGGGGCCAACGGCGCGGGCAAGACCACGACGCTGAAGGCGGTGACGGGGCTGCAGCCGATCGCGGTGGGGGAGGTGCAGTACCTGGGGCGCAGCATCAAGGGT
>NZ_JAKZFD010000075.1 GCF_022549225.1 Pelomonas sp. CA6 | reverse complement strand
CCACGGCCACCATCGTGGTGGCCGACAGCGCGCTCAAGGTCGGCCAGACCAGCACCGTCACCATCAGCTTCAGCGAAGCGGTGACGGGCCTCACGGCGGACGACTTCGTCGTGGGCAACGGCAGCCTCAGCGGCCTGAGCAGCAGCAATGGCGGCCTCACATGGACCGCCACCCTCACGCCCACGGCCGGCGTCGAATCGACCGCCAACCTCATCAGCCTGGACGGCAGCCGCTACACCGATCTGGCCGGCAACACCGCCAGCGGCACGGCCAACTCCGGCAACTACGCCATCGACACCCAGCGCC
>NZ_JAKZFD010000074.1 GCF_022549225.1 Pelomonas sp. CA6 | reverse complement strand
ACTCCACGACCCCTGCCCCGCATGGCTGATGCTGCCCTGCGCGTTGTTCAGCACACCGGCGCTCATGCTCAGGTCGCGGGCATTGGCCGCGATGGTGCCGCCGGTGTTGTCCAGCAGTCCGTGTGCCGTCAGCCGGGCCATCCCGCTCGCATCGATCTGCGCGAGCTGCCCCGCACGGTGGCTCCAGCTTTGCGCGCTCAGATCCACACGCCCCCCGGAGAGCTTGGCGCCATCCGTCGTCAACGCCCCCGGCGTGCCCAGTACCAGCTGCTGTTGGGCCGCCAGTTGCGCCTGCGCCAGGTTCAGCTCGCCG
>NZ_JAKZFD010000073.1 GCF_022549225.1 Pelomonas sp. CA6 | reverse complement strand
GCAAGAGGTGCCGCCGGTGATGCTGGATGTGCGCGAGCTGCGTGGGCAGTCCGTGCCGCCGCTGGAAGTGAGCGCGCCTGGGGCGTCGGCCCTGGCCTATGTGATCTACACCTCCGGCTCCACCGGCACGCCCAAGGGCGTGATGGTGGAACACCGCCACGCGCTGAGCCAGCTGGGCTCGGTGGTGCAGCGCACGGGGCTGAACGAGCGCGACCGCATGCTGCAGTTCGCATCGGTGGCCTTCGACGTGTCGGTGGAGGAGATGTTCGCGACGCTGGGCGTGGGCGCGACGCTGGTGCTGCGCAGCGACGCCTGGCTGCAG
>NZ_JAKZFD010000072.1 GCF_022549225.1 Pelomonas sp. CA6 | reverse complement strand
TCAAGAAGTGCCGCCGGTGATGCTGGATGTGCGCGAGCTGCGCGGGCGGTCCGTGCCGCCGCTGGAAGTCAGCGCGCCTGGGGCGTCGGCCCTGGCCTATGTGATCTACACCTCTGGCTCCACCGGCACGCCCAAGGGCGTGATGGTGGAACACCGCCAGGCGCTGAGCCAGCTGGGCTCGGTGGTGCAGCGCACGGGGCTGAACGAGCGCGACCGCATGCTGCAGTTCGCGTCGGTGGCCTTCGACGTGTCGGTGGAGGAGATGTTCGCGACGCTGGGCGTGGGCGCGACGCTGGTGCTGCGCAGCGACGCCTGGCTGCAA
>NZ_JAKZFD010000071.1 GCF_022549225.1 Pelomonas sp. CA6 | reverse complement strand
AACGTCGGCAGCTATGCCATCAACGGCAGCGGCCTGAGCGCCAACAACGGCAACTACGTCTTCACTCAGGCCGCCGGCAACACCAGCGCGCTGAGCGTCACCCCGGCCACGCTGACCGTGACGGCCAACAGCGCGTCGCGCCTGTACGGCGCCGCCAACCCGACCTTCAGCGGCACGGTGACCGGATTCGTCAACAGCGACACGCTGGCCAATGCCACCACCGGCACGCTGGCCTTCGCGACGCCCGCCACCGCCACCAGCAACGTCGGCAGCTATGCCATCAACGGCAGCGGGCTCACCGCCAACAACGGCAACTACGTCTTC
>NZ_JAKZFD010000070.1 GCF_022549225.1 Pelomonas sp. CA6 | reverse complement strand
TTAGCAGTGGCACCTGGGCCGCGGGGCTCAAGCCGGACAACACGCTGGCGTCCGATGGGGCGCTGAGCGTGCAGGCCAGCGGTGTGCTGCAACACAGCGGCACGAGCGTGGCGGCTGGTGCTGTGCAACTGCAAGGGGCCCAGCTGCAGCTGCAGGACAGCCGCACGCAGGGGCGCGATGTGACGCTGACCGCCACGGGCGGCGAGCTGAACCTGGCGCAGGCGCAACTGGCGGCCCAACAGCAGCTGGTATTGGGCACGCCGGGGGCGTTGACGACGGATGGCGCCAAGCTCTCCGGGGGACGTGTGGATTTGAGCGCGCAAAGCTGGAGCCAC
>NZ_JAKZFD010000007.1 GCF_022549225.1 Pelomonas sp. CA6 | reverse complement strand
CCATGGACTTCCCCTTTCAACGTGGCTGCAGATTGATGATCGACACCACCAATCTTGGCGCTTTGACGCCGTTGCCTGAAGGTGGGAAGTCCCTTCGTATTCCATTCAACGGGACAGGCCTTCGGCCAGCCCTTTAATTCGAACGTTGAACAGCACCATGACCGAAATCGTTCTTGGTTCCGAGTACGAAGACGACTTGTTCTTTCGTCTCGTTGCTGAGGTCGAAGCGCTTGGCGGCTCGATTGCCGATAAGGAATGGACCCTGTGCGGAAGCCAAGATATGACAGTCTTCAAAATATCGCTCCCAAGTGGAAATTTGGAAGCGGTCGCGGAGACGTATGTTGGGCTATCACTGCGCGGCACGCCCGCTGCACTGGTCGAGCAACTTGCCTCCCGCGTGCTGTCCAACCTCTCGCTCCAGCGGACGGCTGCGCCGCCCGCTGAGTTTTGACGTTGGAACTCATGAATCGGCTCATTCGGAGATTTCTACGAGCGCTGATTTGGTGCTGGTTGCCATGCTTCGCCGTGGTCCTCGGCCTACTTTTGGCACTTGGCTTTAACGGAGAGCCGCTGGCCATCGGCACAGCCACCACGTGGCTCGCTCTAACCTATGCCCTGCTGCTGGCAGGCATCGTTGCCGTTGCACCGGCGCTGATGCTTAGCGTCATGCTCGCAGCGGCAACCTTCTGGCGGGCGAGTTCTAACCCATTGCTGGAGCGGAAGGCTACGCCGCCCGCTCAGCGCCAACGTTAGACATTGAAAATGACCATCGGCGAATCATCCGCACCAGAAAATGCCGCCGAGTTTGAGTGGAAGGCAGACGACATATTCGGCCGTATAGCCACGCGTTACGACAGACTTTGTGATGCTTTCAGCTTTGGCATTCATCGCCTATGGAAGCAGAAGGTCGCACGGCGGATCGCGAGCGAGAGATGGGATGTTCTCCTTGACGGCGCCACTGGAACTGGAGACATCATTCTTCGCGTTGTAGCGCAGGCAGGCGTCGAAGGTCGGACTATCTTGGCGTCAGACGTGAGCGCAAAGATGCTTGCCATTGCCGAGAAACGACTGCATAGGCATTCATCTGCAGTCGCTCTGAAGCTACTGGACGCTGAGTGCATGCCGTCGGTCCCGACGCATAGCGTCGATGCCTACTCGATTTCCCTTGGCCTGAAGATCTGCAACCGACGCCTTGCGTTGCAAGAAGCGCTGCGCGTGCTCAAGCCAGGTGGTCGCATCATCATCTTGGAGGCCTCCAACATTCCCTGGACAGTCTTGCACCGGATGTACTTGGCGTACATGTCCGTTTGCATGCCAGTCATAGGCTGGCTGGCAACCGGCGGCGATGCTTCCGCGTACAAGTACTTGCTGCAAGGAATTCGAGAATTCCCAACTGCGGAAGGGCTGGCCGAAGAAATGGAAAACATAGGCTTCGAAGACGTTGTGTTCGAGCGGTTGTCGCTCGGCATCGTCGCTATTCATTCAGGCCGTTCGCCGAGCTCGCGACACAATGTCTGACCAGTCGCGCGAGCCGACTCGCGTCGGTAGGCCGCCGCTCGCGGCTGAGCTTCAACGTTTGCCGTCTTGGCGCCATACCCGATGAATCTCATCCTCGAGAGGACCGACAGAGTTCCGTTCTTCACCGACATGCGGGCTACGCTGCATGCATTGGGAATCTCGGCATCGGACTTCGATTGGTACTTGAGTGACATCGAAACCGACTACTACGGCGAGGACTTCTCACCTCAAGACCAATGGATCACTGGCGTCGAGCTTCGTCGCCTGCTTGAATGCAATGAAAGCCAGTTCATCTGGGCTGTGTTCAGTGCGGTGCCAGTTGGCCACCGCCCTACCGTACTTGCCGCCCCGTACATCGAAGGCAACCCGGACTTCTGGACTGGCTCCGAGGTTCGGCCGCAATTGCAAGGTGCAGTCTTTGAGATTTCTTGCTGGGACAGTAGCGCCACCATTCTTGTGGGCCTCCCTGAGGCGGCTCAGAAGCGTTTCTTGGCCGCCTTCCCTGAAACTGATTCGCTTCAAAATGCAATACTTCGAAGAGCCGGCTAACCAGTCGGCGTTATGAAACTTCGGGGCGATCAGCCGCACGGTGTGACCCGAGGACTAGAACAACCGCGCCCAGTGGTGAGCCCCGGAGCAGGCCTCTATGCCAATCACGCAAGGCGGTAGGCTGGCAACCAGCGCATGGAGCTTCTCGCGCGGCACGGCCGGCCGAATCAACTCGGCCTTGCCGGCCTCATTCACCCCATGCAGGGCAAATATGTTCTTGGCGAGGTCGATACCTGCGTAGAGAATGGTCATGACTTCCCCTTCCGAATGAGTTGATGAGAAACCGCACTTCCCGTCGTGGCACCTGGTTACCGTTTGCCGCAACGCGGATGCTTCGGGACGCGAAAGTCCCTTTCATTCATTAGAAGTCTTCCATTCATCCATCAGTCACGACCACAAGTCCATGCTCCGCTCCGTACTTAAATACGCCATCGGCCTTCTAGGCGCGCTGCTCTTCCTAGTCCTGCTCTTCAGTGCGATTCGATCAGGAAGCTGGATTGCCTACGGCAAGACCGCAACTTGCGCTGTTTTCACATACCAGTTGGTCTCATTGATTGGTCGGAATCCAAGCGCGGAGAAATCGTCACGTTCAAACTCACTGAGCACGAGGCAGCTCGTACTCTGCGTCGCAATCGGCGTTGCTATTCCAGTTCTGGTTGTGACCTGCTCGGGAATTTCGAGACAGTAATTCCTAGAAGACGGCGGGTTGTCCGCTCAGACCACAAAATCATCCACCACTCCCTTGCCGATCAGTTCGGCCACCACGGCCAGGCCGGCCGCCACGCGGTCGTCCGAGGCCTCGTGGCTGAGGCACAAGCGCAGCGCGGACGGCGCGCGCGCGCCGGGCGCGGCGAAGGCGCTCGCGGGGCGCAGCAGCACGCCGGCCCGCTCGGCTTGTGCCGCGAAGGCGTCGGCCGTCCAGGGTTCGGGCAGGTGCAGCCACAGGTGCAGGCCATGCGGATCGGCGCGGTAGTCCAGGCCCGCCAGCGCCGCGCGCGCCATGGCCTGGCGCCGCGCAGCATGGGCGCGCTGGCTGGCATTGAGCGCGGCGGCCACGCCGTCGGTCATCCAGCGCGCGGCGATCTCCATCATCAGCGGCGGCGCCATCCATGACGCCAGCTTGACCGCGGCGACCAACGCCGGCACGCGGTCTGGCGGCGCGAGCACGAACCCCGCCCGCAGCCCCGGCGCCACCGACTTGGACAGGCTGGTGACGAAGAAGCAGCGCTCGGGCGCCAGGGCCGCCAGCGGCAGCGGGCGCTGGGGCGGCAGGAAGCCGAACACATCGTCTTCGATCAGGGTCAGGTCTTGCGCCCTCGCGATGCGCACCAGCTGGCGGCGCCGGTCCTCGCCCATGGTCGCCGTGGTGGGGGTCTGCAGCGTCGGCGTGAGGTACAGCGCCCGCGGCCGGTGCTGGCGGCAGGCGGATTCCAGCGCATCGGGCAGAAGGCCCTCGTCGTCCATCGCCAGCCCAACGACACGCGCCCCCAGATGCCGCGCCAGACCCTGGATGGGCGCATACGACAGCGCTTCGGTGAGCAGCACGTCGCCGGGTTTCAGCAGCGCCATCAGCGTGGCCATCAGGCCTTGCTGCGCGCCCTGGGTCAGCACCACCTGCCGCGCGTCCGCGGCCAGGCCCAGCCCCGACATCCAGCCGGCCGCGGCCTCGCGGTGGGCCGGGGCGGACTCGGGCCGCTGATGGTCCAGGTAGGCCGGACAGGCGCCGGCCCGCGCCAGATCGACCAGGGCCTGCGCCAGCGCCGGTCCGGCCTCGCCGGGCAGGGGCAGGTTCTGCGAAAAGTCGATGGGCCCCGCGTCCGGCCGCGCCAGCGTCGCATCGCGCCGCGGCTCGCGCGGATCGCGCGCCGGGCAGACGAAGGTGCCGCGCCCAACTTCGCCGCGCACATAGCCGCGCCGGGCCGCCTCGGCATAGGCACGCATCACCGTCTGCGGCGCCAGGCCCACCACGTCGGCCAGCTGGCGCTGAGGAGGCAGACGGTCGCCCGGCTTCAGCAGCCCGGATGCGATGTCGTCGCGCAGCGCTTCCACCAGCGCGGTCGCGCGGGTTCCCGACCGGCCATGCAAAGAGGGAGTCCAGATTGCCATGATGGCAATATAAGCGTTGACAGCGATTTAGCCGGCCAGTTCAATGCAATATGCATTGTTTTCAACTTACCGCGAGTTGCCTGGATCGCCCATGTCATGCCCCGCCCCGCTGAACGTCGCCGCCACACCCATGGTCCGCGTGCCCACCCCCGCGCCATGGGCGCTGGCCTCGCTGGACGCCGTGCCGCTGAACACCGGCTTTGCCCGCGCCGTGGTGGAAGGCCAGGTTGACGGCGCCTTGTGGGTGGACCGGCCCGAGGCCCCGCAGGTGCTCCATGCCCTGCATCCCTACGGCATGTCTCTGGTCTGGGGCGAGGCGGTTGTCCAGGGCCTGGCCCCGGTTCTGGCACATCTGCGTGACGGGGCTTATCGCGGCGGCATGGACGAATGGCTGCAGATCGACCCGCGCTGGCAGGGCTTGGGCTGGGACCGCGCACTGGGCGTTCCGGCCACGCCGACCGCGGATGAGGCGGCCTCTTGCAGCCTGCACACGCGGATCAACTTCCGCTTCGACGAAGCCCTCTTCTTGAGCCGCCAGCATGACGCGCGGCTGCCCGACGGCTGGCGCCTGCGGCCCGCCACGGCCGAGGACTTCGGGCTGGAGGGACTGGTCGTACCCGCCCAGTTCTGGCGCGATGCCGCGCAGTTCCTCGCCGCCGGTGGCGGCTGGTGCGTGGAACAGGACGGACGGCTGGGCGCCATCGCCTTCGTGTCCTGCCGCTGGGGCAAGGACTTTGAAATCGGCATCGAAACCCTGGCGCATGCCCGCCGTCGCGGACTGGGCCGCGCCGCGGCCGCGCGCCTGATCGCCGAGGTGCTGCGGGCCGGGCTGACGCCCGTGTGGGCCTGCCGCATGGAGAACGCGGCCTCCTACCAGTTGGCGCAGGCGCTGGGCTTCAGGCCCAGCTGTGCCATTCCTTACTACCGGCTCAGCCCCTGCGGCGGCGCCCTGCCGCGCGGGCAGAGCTAGAAACGGCGGGGATCGGCGCAACGCACGCTCAGCAGGAGGCCTTCCACTCGCGCAACTCGGTGGCCAGCACGGTGTGGCCATCGATGTCGGCACGCCGGGCCAGCGCCTCGGCGTTGTGCTCCGTCACGAGTTCGCGGCCCAGGCCTTGCACCAGTTGCCGGTAGATGCCCTCGAGATCGTCGGGGTCGACCTCGGGATCGGTGGACGGAAAGGGGCTGGGGGCGGTCATGGGCGGCTCCTGCACCGTCAAAGGGCGACGGGCTTTCGAGGTCCAGCAATCGATGTGCCCAGCCGCGTTCAGCGCTTGCCCAGCGCCGCGCAGGGATCCTCGCGCGGTGGCGCGGGGTATCGCTCGATCTGGTCGTAGGCGCCTCGGGGCGCATCGCTGCCGGGCTCCAGGTAGCCCACGCTGTCGATCTGCGCGGGCGGCACGCCCAGCGCCAGTAGCGCGCGCGGCACGGCGAGGTCACGCCGCACATGGCCGTTGCCGGCGATCAGCACCACGCGCGCGGCCCCTTGCGCACGGGCTTGCAGCAGCGCCTGGGCCAGCGACAGGTCGCGCGCGCGCTGCGCCTGGACCATGCCCGGCAGGATGGTGGCCGGCAGCATGCCGCAATGGCCGCGCAGGATGTCGTCGCGCAGTGCCTGTTCGTCGGTGTCGCGCCAGTCCATGCGGCTGCGCAGCGCCAGCAGCTCGGCCGGCCAGGCCGCATCGCCGTCGCGGACGATGCGCCGTGCCTGCTCGCGCGACAGATTGCCGCCGCGCACCGGGGCCCCGCCTTGCAGCGCAGCGTCGAACACGGGCTGGTGCAGCGGCCAGCGCCAGGCGCGGGCGTCGAAGCCGGCGCGCGCCAGCGCCTGCTCCAGCGGTTCGGCGGCGGACGGGGTCAGGTCTTGCCCGCGGTCCAGCTGCTCAACCACGACCACGGTGGGCACGCCATCGGCGAGCAGCTCGCGCAGCCGCTGGGCGCGGGCGCGGTGGTGCTCGGGGTTGTCGTGCAGTTCGCCCAGCAGCACGAAGGCGGGCGCCTGGGCGCGCTTCGCGGCTGGGGTCGCGGACGGTTCGGAGGAGGGGGCGGCGCAGGCCGCCAGCAGCAGGGCCAGGCTCAGGGTCAAGACAGTGCGCATGCTCGTTCTCGCAGCGTGGTGCGCCTGGCTCTGGGCTGGGTGCGGTGGACGGAAGCCGGCATTGTCGCGCTTCCGACGACTCCCGCGGCCCCGCTCAAGGGCGGATCTGCTCGATCTTCGCGCGCAGCCGCTCGTCCTGTTCGATCAGCTCGGCACTCATCGCGGCGCCGAAGTCCTCCATCTCGAACAGCGGGCGGATTTCGATCTCGGATTCGCCTTCCATTGGGTTGGGGCAGCGCTTCACCCACTCGACCGCCTGCTGCAGCGACTCCACCTTCCAGATCCAGTAGCCGGCGATCAGCTCCTTGGTTTCGGCAAAGGGGCCGTCGATCACCTGCCGCTCGCGGCCCGAGAAGCGGACCCGGGCTCCGCGCGAACTGGGGTGCAGCCCGTCGCCGGCCAGCAGCAGCCCGGCCTGCACCAGTTCCTCGTTGAAGCGGCCCATCTCGGTCAGCAATTGTTCGCTGGGCATCTGGCCGGCCTCGCTGTCCGGCGTGGCCTTGATGATCACCATCACTCGCATCGCGCACTCCTTGGTCTTCAGTCCCCGGCGGACTCCTCCCGCCTGCGCTCTCGACGAAGCAGACCGGCGGTTGTCGACATGCGGCAGTTGGCGCGCCCGCGATTCGCACGCCGGAGGCCCGGTCAAGCGTGCGGTATCGCACAAACCGCATGCAGACCACCCCATCCAGGTGGAATACCAAAATAGATCCAATTTTTACAATCAAGCCTGTGATGACCGACGCCCGAGAAGGAACGCCATGCTGCCCCGCCTGCTGAAGACCGCCCTTGCCACCGCCTGCCTGGGCCTGTCGCTGGGCGCGCAGGCGCTGCCCGTCATCGATCTGGGCGTGGCCGGCGGCTACAGCGGCTTCTTCTTCGGCGACGTGGGCACCGCCGCCGACGTGGAAGGCCGGCTGGCCGTGGGCGGCAACCTGCGCAGCGGCTTCGACATCGGCTACCGCAACGCCCATGGCAGCCTGGAGCCGGCCCTGGTGGTGCGCGGCAACGTGAGCCTGACCAGCGCCTGGGGCGGCTACAGCGGCACCATTTACAACGGCCCGAACAGCGCGCTGGACACGAATGCGTCCATCGGCCCCAGCTCGGCCGGCTGGCTGCAAGGCCAGGCCCAGCTGGGCACGGTGGTCTACGGCGGCGAGCTGAAGGCGCAGAACGTGCCCCAGGTGAACGCCTGGAACCCGCCGACCCAGTTCGCGCAGGCGGTACGCGATGCCAACCGGGTGGATTTCGACGGCGCGCGCCAGTCGCTGTCCTCGCTGTCGCAGACCCTGGCGGGCCAGGGGGGCAACGGCCAGGTCCGACGCGAAAGCGGCGCGCTGGTGCTGGTCGGCGACGGCCAGTCCGACCTGCAGGTCTTTGACCTGGGCGACCTGGGCCAGATCGGCAACATCGAGCTGCGCAACGTCAAGGCCGGCGCCCATGTGGTGATCAACAGCGGCGCGTCACGCGTGGACTTCAGCGGCTTCCTGGGCGGCGACCGTGCCGATTCCAAGGACCCGCTGGCCCAGCTGCGCGACCGGCTGCTGTTCAACCTGTACAACGCCCGCGCGGTAGACGTGAGCAGCTTCCTCAACGGCAGCGTGCTGGCGGTGGGCGCGGCGGTGACCGGTTCCGGCCATCTGGAAGGCACGCTGATCGCCGACAGCCTGGGGCTGAGCCCCAACGGCAGCAAGCTGGAACTGGGCTACGAAACCTTCCGCCCCTTCGGCCCTGGTGGCCAGGTGCCGGAACCTTCGATGCTGGCGCTGATGGGCCTGGCCGCGCTGGCCGGCTGGAGTGCGCACCGCCGGCAGACGCGCCGCCGCTAAGCGCCCAGCGGGCCCAGGGCGGGGCACGCGCAGCGCTTACATTGCGGCGCATGAACACCTCCCTGCCCCCTGAGCTGCCCCGCGAAGCGGCCCAATTCATTGGTGATGCGACGCTGGTCCGCGACGAGATCGGCGAATCCCCGTGCAGCGTGTACCACTTCGAACGCGGCGGTGATCGCTTCTTTCTGAAGACCTCGCCGGCCTTCTACGCCGCGACGACCTACAGCGCCCGGCGCGAGGCGGCGGCGCTGGACTGGCTGCAGGGCCGGCTGGCGGTGCCGGAGCTGGTGCTGGCCGCGGCCAACGAGCACGGCGAATGCCTGGTGACCCGGGCCGTGCCGGGGCGCCCGCTGTACGCCTTGATTGACGAGGGGCGGCCGGTGCTGGCGCTCTTCCTCGAAGCCTTGCGCCAGGTCCAATCCGTCCCCACCACCGCCTGCCCGCTGCGCGCCGATGTGGCGCTGCGGCTGGACGAGCTGGCCTATCTGATCGAGCACGAACGGGTGGCGGACGACGCCGACCTGGAGGACTGGCCGGACCTGAAGACGCCCGCGCAGGTGCTCAAGCGACTGCATGCCACGCGGCCCGAGGAGGACCTGGTGTTCTCGCACGGCGACCTCGGCGACAGCAACGTGTTCTACGACGAGGCGGCGGACCGGCTGCACTTCATCGACCTGGGACGCGCCGGGCTGGCGGACCGCTGGCTGGACATCGCCTTCGTCCACCGCAATCTGAGCGAGGAATGCGCACCCGGCCTGGCCGAGGACTTCCTCGCCCGCCTGGGCCACCCGGACGAGCCGGGCAAGCGCGCCTACTTCATGCTGCTGGACCAGCTGTTCTGAATACCAGGCGGGAGGGCTCCCACCCGGTGTGGGGGAGGCTCAGCGCATCGGCGCCAGCTGGCGGAAGGCCTTGACGGCGCCCTCCCCCATGGCAGCGCCAAAGCGCTTGGCCAGGCGCTCGGCGACGTTGTCGCGCGGCGTGTAATCGATGACTTCCTCGGCCTTGACCAGCTCGCGAGCCACATAGTCCAGGTTGCCAAGGCCATCGGCCAGGCCCAGCTGCACGGCCTGCTCGCCGTTCCAGAACAGGCCGGAGAACATCTCCGGCGTTTCCTTCAGCCGCTTGCCGCGGCCTTCGCGCACGACTTGGATGAACTGGCGGTGCACCTGGTCCAGCATGCCCTGGGCATGCTTCAGCTGCGAGGGGCTGACGGGCAGGAAGGGGTCCAGCATGCCCTTGTTCTCGCCGGCGATGACCAGGCGGCGCTCCACGCCCAGCTTGTCCATCAGCCCGGTGAAGCCAAAGCCGTCCATCAACACGCCGATCGAGCCGACGACCGAGGCCTTGTCGACGTAGATTTCGTCGGCCGCCGCAGCGATGTAATAGGCACCCGAGGCACACATCTCCTCGACGACCACGTACACCTTCTTGTCGTGCAGGGCCTTGAGGCGCTTGATCTCGTCATTGACGATGCCGGACTGCACCGGGCTGCCGCCCGGCGAGTTGATGCGCAGCACCACGGCGCGCGCGCCCTTGTCCTCGAAGGCGTTCTTCAGCGCGGAGAGGATCAGCTCGGCGCTGGCCTCGGTGTCGGCGGCGATCTCGCCGCGCACTTCCACCAGCGCGGTATGCGGGGTGGCCGGCGCGGTGACGCGCTGGCGCTGCGCGAACAGCGTCCACAGCAGCAGCAGCGCCAGGCCCACCCACAGCAGGCGGAAGAAGCCGCGCCAGCGGCGCTCGCTGCGACGATCCTGCAGGTAGTCGCGGGCGAACTGCTCCAGCAGATGCTCATAGGGCCGCGCGGCAGCGCCCGACGCGCCGCTCGGAGAGGCCGCGGCCGGGGCCGCCGGGGCGGTGGCCGACTTCAGCATGTCCTCGGGACGCGGGGTCGCGTCCGGGATGGGCGGCGGCAGGTCGTTCTGGGGATCGTTGCTCATTCAGTCCTCGAAAGCCGGGCGGATGTCGCGCGTAGGGTACCAATAGACCTGGCCGTCCCGCTCCTCCACCTGGAGCGCGGTCAGCCCGTGGCGACCGCACATGCCGGTCACGCAGCGGCCATCCTGCGGGTCGTATACCGCGCCATGGATGGAACAGATGATGTAGCGGCGGTCGCGGTCCAGGAACTCGCCCTGCTGCCAGTCCATCTCGGTCGGCACGTGGGCGCAGCGATTCAGGTAGGCGACCGCGCGTCCGTCGAAACGCAGCACGAAGGCAGTCACCGGTTCGCCGAAATACAGCAGCTCGAAGGTGTGAGCCTTGCCGCGCTCGATCAGCGTCTCGGAGGCGCACAGGGCCAGCGGAGCAAGCGTCGTGCCCGGGCCGGTCTGCGAAGAGGTGCTGCTGCTCATCTCAGGCATTGTCCAGCAGCCACTGCTGCAATTCCGCGACACCCGGCGCGATCAGCAGGGGATTCAGGCGCGCCAGCTCCTCATGGGCGTGCGCGCCATAGGCCACCGCCACCGCATCGCAGCCGGCATTGAGCGCCAGCTGCAAATCGTGGGTGGTGTCGCCGATCATCAGCGTGCGCTGCGGCTCGGCACCAAACTCGCGCATCAGCTCCAACAGCATGCGCGGGTCGGGCTTGCTGGCGGTTTCGTCGGCGGTGCGGGTGCCATCGAACAAGGTCTGCAGGCCCACGGTCTTCAGTGCCTCGTCCAGGCCGCGGCGGCTCTTGCCGGTGGCCACGGCCAGCCAGTGGTGACGGGCCTTGAGTTGGTCCAGCAGACCCGTCACACCCTCGAAGAGCGTGACCTCATGCTGGGCCGCGAAGTAGTGATGGCGGTAGCGCTGCGCCAGCTCGCCATAGCGCTCGCGCGGCAGCCCGGGCAGCGTGTGGGCGAGCGCCTCGATCAGCCCCATGCCGATCACGTAGGCCGCACGTTCGCGCGCCGGCGCCTCCAGCCCCAGGTCGCGCGCCGCGGCCTGGATGCATTGGACGATCAGCGCGGTGGAGTCGAACAGCGTGCCGTCCCAGTCGAAGACGATCAGGTCATAGCGCTTAGGCGTGGGGTTCATGGCGACGGTGCGTGGGTGTTCAATTGGTCCAGCAGCTTCTGGCACTCGGGCGGCAGCGGCGCCTCGAGCTGGATGTCCTCGCCGCTGGCCGGATGGGTGAAGCGCAGGCGGCGGGCATGCAGGAACATGCGATCGAAGCGCAGCGCGCCGCGCGCGAAGCGCCGGTTCAGCTCGAAATCGCCGTACTTGGGATCACCGACGATGGGATGGCCCTCGTGCGCCAGATGGACGCGGATCTGGTGGGTGCGGCCGGTCTTGATCGTGACCTCCAGCAGCGTGTAGCCGGGCAGGCTCTGCGCCACGCGGACCAGGCTGATCGATCGCTTGGCCTGCTCCGCCGCCGGATCATGTGAACTGGTCACCGCGCGCACCCAGCGCTCGCCATCGGCGCCGGTGGTCTTCAGCAGTGGCACGTCCACGACCTTTTTGTTCGACGCCCAGGCGCCGATCACCAGCGCCGCATAGCTCTTGCCGGTCTCGCGGTCGCGCAGCTGGTCCTGCAGGGCGGTCAGCGCACTGCGCTTCTTCGCCACCATCAGCAGGCCGGAAGTTTCCTTGTCCAGCCGGTGCACCAGTTCCAGGAAGCGCGCCTGGGGCCGCGCGCGGCGCAGCTGCTCGATGAGTCCGAAGCTCACGCCTGAACCGCCGTGCACGGCCACGCCGGCGGGCTTGTTGACGACGATCAGATGATCGTCCTCGAACACCACCGGGAACTCCCGCGCCGGCACCGCAGCGGACTCGGTCCGCTCGGCCAGGCGCAGCGGCGGGATGCGCACCACATCGCCCACGGCCAACCGCGAATCGGCGCTGCAGCGCCCCTTGTTCAGACGCACCTCGCCGGAACGGATGATGCGATAGACCAGGGTCTTGGGCGCGCCCTTGAGTTCGCGGATCAGGAAGTTGTCCAGGCGCTGGCCCGCCGAGCCCTCGTCCACCGTGACCAGCCGCACGGCGGCCGGCGGCGACTCCGGCGCGGCGGGAGCTGCGGTCGTCGACCGGGGCGGCGCAGGCGCTCTCGCGGTCGCAGCACCGGCGCGCGGACTACGGGCAGGCACCAGGGCGGCCCGGCGGGCTTTAGCCCCTATAATGCTGCTTGCCACGATTGCGTTCTAAGTATTTGATTTTTCTGATTTTACCCGGGCTGCGCATGGCGCGCGGGCGGGCAAAGCGGAAAACAGTCGTGGTGGCGGCCCTCTGGCGCGAGCCCGAGGGGCGTCACAACAGGTGATGCAACGCCATCGTTTCCGGGTCGGGCCGCTTCCCCAAGTGAAGCGGCAGGCCATGAGCGGGGGTGGAAGAGCAACGTCGTCAGAACCCAGCCGGCGCCGCACGATCGATACGAGGCGGCGCAGGTCAGCAAACAAAGGTTTCACGGCGTGAGCTCGCCGGCCAAGTGCCGACGGGCTTGCGCCAGCGTCCGGATCGCTTCGCGAATGATGCCGCCAGTCCCCCTCACCCCCCGCCGCTTGCGCGCCCGTCCCGGCTTGGCCCGGACGCTGGCAGCCAGCCGCGGCCGGGCCGCGCCCCAGATGGCGCGCATGTGGGCAGGCACAGTCGCGACGCGCCCCGGTGCGCACGCGCCAACGCTGCAGTCCTGATCGGGTCTTCCCGATCCTTGCAGTCCAGGGCGATTCCTTCCTCGGTTCTCTCGCGTTTCTCGTGCATCGGTTTCGTCGCCCGCTGGTGCCTCCTCCCTGAGAGGCGTCGCCGGCTGGCGACGGCATGGTGTGCGCGCCGAGCAGGCTTGAAAGGCCTGCCGGAGCGAGAGGAGAACTGATGAAACGCATGCTGATCAATGCGACGCAGCAGGAAGAGCGTCGCCTGGCCATCGTCGATGGCCAGAAGCTGCTGGACTTCGAAACCGAAATCGAAGGCCGCGAGCAGCGCAAAGGCAACATCTACAAGGCGGTGGTGACGCGCGTCGAGCCGTCGCTGGAAGCCTGCTTCGTGGACTACGGCGAGGACCGCCACGGCTTCCTGCCCTTCAAGGAAATCTCGCGCCAGTACTTCAAGGACGGCGCCGACGTGCGCTCGGCCAAGATCCAGGACGTGATCAAGGAAGGCCAGGAACTGCTGGTCCAGGTCGAGAAGGAAGAGCGCGGCAACAAAGGCGCGGCGCTGACCACCTTCGTGTCGCTGGCCGGCCGCTATCTGGTGCTGATGCCCAACAACCCGCGCGGCGGTGGCGTGTCGCGCCGCATCGAGGGCGAGGACCGCGAAGAGCTGAAGGAAGCGCTGGACCAGCTCGACTACCCCAAGGGCATGAGCCTGATCGCCCGCACTGCCGGCATCGGCCGTTCCGCCGCCGAGCTGCAGTGGGACCTGAACTACATGCTCAAGCTGTGGGAGGCGATCGACGGTGCCTCCAAGGCCGGCAAGGGCGCCTTCCTGATCTACCAGGAAAGCTCGCTGGTCATCCGCGCCATCCGCGACTACTTCACCGCGGACATCGGCGAAATCCTGATCGACACCGACGACATCTTCGAGCAGGCCCAGCAGTTCATGAACCATGTGATGCCGGAGACGGCGCACAAGGTCAAGCGCTACCGCGATGACGCGCCGCTGTTCAGCCGCTTCCAGATCGAGCATCAGATCGAAACGGCCTTCAGCCGCACCGTGAACCTGCCTTCCGGCGGCGCCATCGTGATCGACCACACCGAGGCCCTGGTCTCGGTGGACGTGAACTCGGCGCGCGCCACGCGCGGCGGGGACATCGAGGAAACCGCGACGCGCACCAACCTCGAGGCCGCCGACGAGATCGCGCGCCAGATGCGCCTGCGCGACCTGGGCGGCCTGATCGTCGTCGACTTCATCGACATGGAGGAGTCCAAGAACCGCCGCGAGGTGGAACAGCGCCTGCGCGACGCGCTGCGCCAGGACCGCGCCCGCGTGCAGTTCAGCTCCATCAGCAAGTTCGGCCTGCTGGAACTCAGCCGCCAGCGCCTGCGTCCGGCGCTGAGCGAAGGCAGTCACATCACCTGCCCGCGCTGCAACGGCACCGGCCACATCCGCGACACCGAGTCCTCGGCGCTGCAGATCCTGCGCATGGTCCAGGAAGAGTCCATGAAGGACAACACCGCCGCCGTGCACGTGCAGGTGCCGGTGGAGGTGACCAGCTTCCTGCTCAACGAGAAGCGCACCGAGATCACCAAGATCGAACTGAAGCAGCGCGTCACCGTGCTGCTGGTGCCCAACAAGCACCTGGAAACGCCCAACTACAAGCTGGAGCGCCTGCGTCACGACGACCCGCGCCTGGAGAACCTGCAGGCCAGCTACACCATGGTCGAGGAGCAGCAGGACGAGGTGGGCATCACCCGCCGCGGCGCCGAGAAGAAGAACAAGCAGGAACCCGTGATCAAGGGCATCCTGCCCGAGCAGCCGGCCCCCCTGCCCACGCCCGCTCCGGCGGCCCCCGCGAAGGCGCCGGCGGCGCCTGCCGTGGCCGCGCCGGTGCCTGCCGGTGGTGGCTTCTTCGGCTGGATCAAGAAGATCTTCGGTGGCGCCCCCGCGCCGGCACCCGCGGCCGACAGCAAGCCCGCCGAGGGCGAAGGCCGTGGCGAGAAGAAGTCCGGCGAACGCAGCGAACGCCAGGGCGAACGCGGCGGTCGCGACCGCAACCGCCGTGGCGGTGAGCGCGGCGAACGTGGCGAGCGCCAAGGCGAGCGCGGTGGCCGCAACGGCGAAGGCCGCACCGAGAATCGCGACGCCAAGCGCGACGGCGGCAAGCCCGCGCAGGAAGGCCGCGAGCGCAACCGCAACCGCGGCGAGGGCCGCCCCGAGCAGGCCGCCGAAGCCGGTGTGCGTCCGGAGCGCAGCGAGCAGCGCCCGCGCCGCGAGCGTGGTGAGCGCGGTGAACGCGGTGAACGCGCCCCCCGTCCGGAGAGCCTGAGCCCCGAGGCCCAGGAGCAGCAACTGCCGATGTCCGCGCTGGACGCGGGCGCCGTGGGTGAAGCCGCGCTGAATCTGGAGGCCCCCGTCGCCGAGTCCGCGGCCGGCGACAACGGCGATGAGCGCCAGGGCCGCCGCCGCCGCCGTCGTCGCGGCGGTGAGCGCGGAGCCGAAGGCGCGCCGGAAGGCGGGCTGGAGAATGGTGCCGACGCGCTGGAGCCGGCCGCCGCCCACGAAGGCGCGAATGCCGCCGAAGGTGTCGACGATGCAGCAGCCGCCCAACCCGTCGCCAGCGGCGATGAGGGCCAGGCCTCCGCCGCCGACACGGTCGAGGCCGGCGAGGAAGGTGGCGAAGGCCAGGCCCGCGACGGCCGCCGTCGCCGCAGCCGCGACCGCTATCGCCGTGACCGCCGCGAGGGCCAGGCCGGCGAAGGCCAGGCCACCGAGACGGACGAGCCGCAGCAGCTGGAACTGGGCGCCGAGCCTGTGGCCGCCCCCGTGGTTGAGATCCAGCCGGCTGCCGGCGCGGCGGTTGCGCCGGTGGCCACCGCAGCGCCGACCCTGCCCCGCTTCGAGCTGCCTCTGGGCCAGCTGCAGGCCGTGGCCGAGGCCGCCGGCCTGATCTGGGTGAACAGCGACGCCGACAAAATCGCCGCCGCGCAGGCCGCCATTGCCGCGGCGCCGGCCCCGGCCCCGCTGGGCCGCGAGCCGGCCCCCGTGGTCGTGATCGACGAAGGTCCGCTGGTGCTGGTCGAAACCCGCAAGGACCTCAGCCAGATCAAGCTGCCGTTCGAGCAACAGCACTGATCCACCGCCGGCACCCCGCCGGCCGGCCGCCGCGTCACTGGTTGACCCGGCGGCCTTTTTCTTTCTATCGCTGCATCCTGCCCATGGCCAGCCCGTCCACGCCCCATCCCGGCCCCGCCGCCGCATCGCCCAAGATGCCGCCGCAGATCCCCTTCATCATCGGCAACGAGGGCTGCGAGCGCTTCAGCTTCTACGGGATGCGCAGCATCCTGACGGTCTTCCTGATGAGCAGCCTGCTACTGTCGGTGCCCGAACCGCTGCGCCAGGGCGAGGCCAAGGAGGTGTTCCACACCTTCGTGATCGGCGTCTATTTCTTCCCGCTGTTGGGCGGCTGGCTGGCCGACCGCTTCTTCGGCAAGTACCGCACCATCCTGTGGCTGAGCCTGCTGTACTGCGTGGGCCATGCCTGCCTGGCGGTCTTCGAGAACAACCTGCACGGCTTCTACACCGGCCTCTTCCTGATCGCGCTGGGCTCGGGCGGCATCAAGCCGCTGGTGAGCTCCTTCATTGGCGACCAGTTCGACAAGGGCAACTGCTCGCTGGCGCGCAAGGTCTTCGACGCCTTCTACTGGATCGTCAACTTCGGCTCCTTCTTCGCGTCGCTGCTGTCGCCCGTGCTGCTGAAGCATTACGGCGCCAGCGTGGCCTTCGGCATCCCCGGATTTCTGATGGCGCTGGCTACGCTGATCTTCTGGAGCGGCCGCCATCGCTACGTGCATCTACCGCCGGCCGGCCGTCAGCCGCATGGCTTCCTGGCGGTCGTGAGGAGTGCACTGGGCCACGGCGGCGCGGGCCAGTGGCTGGCCTTGGCGGGCTTGGTGGGCGCGATCGCCAGCCTGTTCCTGATTCCGTCCATCGGCTTCGTCGCCGCGGTCTGCCTGGCGCTGGTGCTGGCGATGGGCTTCGGCGGCGCCGGTGCCTGGCTGCAGCTGGAGCAGCTGCGTGGACAGCACCCCGACACCGCGATCGACGGCGCGCGCGCCGTGCTGCGCCTGCTGGTGCTGTTCGCGCTGGTCACGCCCTTCTGGTCGCTGTTCGACCAGAAGGCCTCGACCTGGGTGCTGCAGGCCGACCAGATGAGCA
Organism: Pelomonas sp. CA6; assembly: GCF_022549225.1. Lineage (GTDB taxonomy): Bacteria > Pseudomonadota > Gammaproteobacteria > Burkholderiales > Burkholderiaceae_C > Roseateles. The sequence continues at coordinate 266,520 of NZ_JAKZFD010000007.1, read as the reverse complement.
AGCCCGAATGGTTCCAGTCCTCGATGATGCAGGCGCTGAACCCGGCGCTGGTGATGCTGCTGATCCCCTTCAACAACCTGGTGCTGTACCCGCTGATGGAGCGGCTGGGGCTGCGCGTCACCGCGCTTCGCCGCATGGGCGCGGGCATCGCCTGTGCGGGCCTGGCCTGGATCGTCGTCGGCGGACTGCAGCTGTGGCTGGACGACGGCCACACGGTGTCCATCGTCTGGCAGGTCCTGCCCTATGCCCTGCTGACCCTGGGCGAGGTGCTGGTGTCGGCCACCGGCCTGGAGTTCGCCTACAGCCAGGCCCCGCTGGCGATGAAAGGCGTGATCACCAGCTTCTGGAACCTGTCGGTCACCATCGGCAACCTCTGGGTGCTGCTGGCCAACGCCAGCGTCAAGAGCCCCTCGGTCACCGCGTCCATCCAGTCCGCCGGCACCAGCGTCACCGCCTTCCAGATGTTCTTCTTCGCCGGCTTCGCGCTGCTCGCCGCGCTGTTGTTCGCGCTCTATGCGCGGGGCTATCGGCTGCAGGACAACTACCGGAGCTGAGGACCCGAGCCACAGCCGCAGCGCCACGGGGACGCTGCGGAGCGGACAGCGGTGCTCAGAGCGCCAGCTGCTGCAGCGCCAGGTGGTAGCGCGCGTCGTGCATCAGCTCGTCCCAGCTGAACGGGGCTTGCTGGGGCAGCAGGCCCTGGCGCCGCGCCTCGCTCTCGGCGCTGGGCTGCCAGCGCCCCTCGGCCGCGGCCAGCTCCAGCTGCGCCAGCACCTGGTCCAGCGCCGCGCCGCCATCAATGGGGGACTGGTTGCACAGCAGCACGAGGTCGCAGCCCGCCTGCAGCGCCGCCAGCGCGGCCTCGGTGAAGCCGATCTCGCGCCCCTCCAGCACGCGCGCGCCGCGCATGCCCAGGTCGTCGCTGAAGACGGCGCCGGCAAAGCCCAGGCGCTCGCGCAGGATGTCCTGCAGCCAGCGCGCGCTGAAGCCGGCCGGACGGCCATCGACCTTGGGGTAGATCACGTGGGCGGGCATCACCGCCGACAGGCTGAGGGACAGCCACTCGAAGGGCCGCGCATCCTCGGCCAGGATGGCCTTGAGGCCGCGCCTGTCCACCGGCACGTCCACATGCGAGTCGGCCTGCACGAAACCGTGACCGGGGAAATGTTTGCCACAGCTGCCCATGCCGGCCAGCGCCAGCCCCTGCATCACCGACTGCGCCAGCACCGTGACCACGCGCGGGTCGGCATGGAAGCTGCGACTGCCGATCACGCTGCTGCGCGAGGCGCCCTGCTCGTCCACATGGTCCAGGTCCAGCACCGGCGCGAAGCTGAAGTCCACGCCGCAGGCGCGCAGCTCGCTGGCCAGCACATAGCCGGCGGCGCTGGCGGCCTGCAGCCCGCGCATCGCGTCCTGCATCCACAGCTGGCCGATGCGGCCCATGGCCGGCAGCTCGGTGAAGCCATCGCTGCGGAAGCGCTGCACGCGTCCGCCCTCATGGTCCACCGCGATCAGCAGGTCCGGGCGTAGCGACTTGATCTCGCCGCACAGGGCCGTGAGCTGCGCGCGGCTCTCGAAGTTGCGCGCGAACAGGATCAGCCCGCCGACCAGCGGATGCCGCAGGCGGCGACGCTCGTCGGCCGTCATCGCGGTGCCGGCGATATCCAGGATCAAGGGGGCGTGAATGGGTTCATTCATTTCAAGTCTCGTTTCATTGCTCGACGACCACGAAGGCCACCGCGGTGTCCACCTCGTCGCTGACGCTGACATGCGCGCGCAGTCCACGCGCGGCAAACCAGTCGGCCAGTTCGCCATGCAGGCGGATCTCGGGCTTGCCGCTGGCGGCCTTCACCACCTCGCAGGCACGCCAGGTCATGGGCATGCGCAGACCCAGGCCGATGGCCTTGGAGAAGGCCTCCTTGGCCGAGAAGCGCGTCGCGAGGTAGGCCACGCCGCGCGCCTCGGCGCGGGCGCGCCGTTCGCGGAAGACGGCCAGCTCATGCGGCCCGAGCACCTTTTCGGCAAAGCGCTCGCCGCGCCGCTCCAGCGTTTCGCGGATGCGACGGATGTCGCAGACGTCGGTGCCAATGCCATAAATCATGTCCGCCTCGCCTCCAGCGGCGGCCAGCCCAGCACCAGGTTGCGGTGGCGCTGGCCGTCCAGTTCAAACCAGGTTTCGCCCCAGAGCTCGCCGCCCTCGCGCCGGTAGAAGCGCAGCGCGTCGCCGTTACCCTCCCAGACACTGAGCCACAGCGGTCGCGCCGGCCATTGGCCGCGCGCCTGCCGCAGCAGCCGCCGGCCCAGCCCGCGCCGCTGCTGCGTGGGCAGCACATAGAGCCGCTGCAGCTCCACCGCGCCCGCGGGCAGGTCCGGCCCGGCCGATCCGGCATCCAGCTGCACCCAGCCGATCAGCGCGCCGTCGTCGGACTTCGCGACCCAATGCGGTTGTTGCGCCAAGTGCGCCCCCAGCACCGCGGGCGCGAAGTGCTCGTCCAGGTAGCGCGCAACGGCCGGCGTCAGCCCCTCCTCGACATAGCGGTCGCACCAAACCCAGCGCGCCAGGGCGCCGATGCTGGGCAGATCCGGCTCGGCGGCCCGGCGCAGCTCAGGCATAGGCGCGCTGGATGCAGCGCTGGTAGTCGCGCACGGTTTCGGCGTAGCCCAGCTCCAGCGCGTCGGCGATCAGCGCATGGCCGATGGAGACCTCGGCGACACCGGGAACCTCGCGCAGGAAGCGGGTCAGGTTGTCGCGGTTCAGATCGTGCCCGGCATTGATGGCCAGGCCCTCCGCCAGCGCGGCACGCGCGGCGGCGGCGAATCCGGCCAGCACGTCGTCCTCGCGCGAGGTGCCAAAGGCGCTGGCCCAGGTCTCGGTGTAGAGCTCGATGCGGTCCGCACCCAGCTCGGCCACATGGCGCATGGCCGCGGGCAGCGGATCCATGAACAGGCTGACGCGCACGCCGAGCTGGCGGCATTCCTCGATCAGCGGGCGCAAGCGCCCGCCGTCGGCGGGCAGGTTCCAGCCGTGGTCGGAGGTGAACTGGTCCTCGGCATCGGGCACGAAGGTGGCCTGCTGCGGACGGACCTCGCGGATGAAGTCCATCAGGTTCTGCGTCGGATTGCCCTCGATGTTGTACTCGGCCTGGGGCCAGGCCTTGAGCAAGGCGGCCAGTTCGCGCACATCGTCGGCGCGGATGTGCCGGGCATCGGGCCGCGGATGGACGGTGATGCCCTGGGCGCCCGCCTGAAGGCACAGCTCGGCCGCGCGCAGCACGCTGGGGATGCCCAGGTGCCGGGTGTTGCGCAGCAGCGCGACCTTGTTGACGTTGACGGAGAGCGCACAGCGGGCATCGCGGTGCTGCGGATCGGGAGCCATCAGTGGGTTCATGGGGTGCCAAGGGTTCTCTGGGCGTCCAGCAGCACCTGGCGGGTGCGCAGCGGACGATGCCCCAGATGATAGTGAAGCAGCGCGCGCGCCATGCCCTTGAGCGCCGGTCCGGCGGATTCGCAGGCCTGCTGCAGCGCGGCCAGGCTGCCATGCATCAGCGCCGCCTGCAGCTGCACCAGCGCGGCGCCGCTGAGCTGGGGCGCGTCATGCGTGGGGGCTATCACGCCGGCCTCGGGCGACAGCATGTACAGCGCATCGGGCTGCAGCGGGCGCTGCGTCAGCGTGCCCACGCTGAGGTCGGGCAGCAGACCGCAGTCGGCCATCAGGCGCAGCTCGAAGGCGCGCAGCGCGGGCTGCGCGCCTTCGGCCGCCTGCAGCTGGGGCAAGGCCTGCGCGTAGGCGTCGAACAGCGTGGGATGCGGGTCCTGGCGCGGCAGGAACTTCAGCAGCAGCTCGTTCAAGTAGTAGCCACTGAACAGCGCGGCACCGGCAGGCAAGGTCTGCCCCCCCATCCACTCGGCGCTGCGCAGGGTCTGCACCTCGGCCACGCCGTCCTCGTTCAGCTTGGAGGGTTTGCTCAACCCCACCTGCAGGCGCAGGAAAGGCAGCAGCACCGCGCGCAGCTGCGAATAAGGCCTCTTGGCACCCTTGGCGACCACGGCCAGCCGGCCCTGCTCGCGGGTGAACAGCTCCAGCACCAGGCTGGACTCGCTCCAGTCGTAGTGGTGCAGCACATAGGCGGGCTGCGCGGCGGGCGCGCGGCGCATCACTCGTAGCCGTAGGAGCGCAGGTGCTCTTCGCTGTCGGCCCAGCCGGAGCGGACCTTGACCCACAGCTCCAGGAAGACGCGCGCGTCGGTCAGCGTCTCCAGCTCCTGGCGTGCCTCGGAACCGATGCGCTTCAGGCGCTCGCCACCCTGGCCGATGATCATGCCCTTCTGTGCCTCGCGCTCGACCACGATGGTGGCGGAGATGCGGCGCAGATTGCCTTCTTCCTCCCAGCGGTCGATCACGACGGTGGCGCTGTAGGGCAGCTCGTCGCCGGTGAGGCGGAAGAGCTTCTCGCGGATCAGCTCGCTGGCCAGGAAACGCTCGCTGCGGTCGGTCAGCGCGTCCTCGTCGTAGAACCACTCCTGCTCGGGCACATAGGGCTTGAGGATCTGGAACAGGCGCTGGACGTCCGACTCCTTCTTGGCGGACAGCGGCACGAACTCGGTGAAGTTGCGCCGCTCCTGCATGCTCTTGAGCCAGGGCATCAGCTCGGCGCGGCGGTGCACGGCGTCGAGTTTGTTGGCGATCAGCACCACGGGCTTGTCCTGCGGCAGCAGCGACAGCACCTTGGCGTCGTCCAGCCCGAAGCGGCCGGCCTCGACGACGAAGAGCACCAGGTCCACGTCGGCGAGCACGCCCTGCACCGTGCGGTTCAGATTGCGATTCAGCGCGCTGCTGTGGCGGGTCTGGAAGCCGGGCGTATCGACGAAGACGAACTGCGCCTCATCCACCGTGCGCACGCCGGTGATGCGGTGGCGCGTGGTCTGAGCCTTGCGCGAGGTGATGGACACCTTCTGGCCCACCAGGGCGTTGAGCAGCGTGGACTTGCCGACATTGGGTCGGCCCACGATGGCAATCAGGCCGCAGCGCTGGCGCTGGCCTTCGGGTGCGGCCTCGGCGGGCGGCGCTTGGGGGGTATCGGTCATCATGCGCCCTCGTCGTCAGCGTGGCTCGGAATCAGTCTCGCAGGCCGGAGCCCGGTTTGTCGGTGGACAGCAGTTCGTCCAGCATCTGGCGCGCGGCCTCCTGCTCGGCGGCGCGGCGCGAGCGTCCGTCGCCGCGCTTGCGCAGGTTCAGCGCCGGCACCTCGCATTCGACCGTGAAGGTCTGGGCATGGGCCTGGCCGCGGGTCTCGACGATGCGGTAGGCCGGCACGGCCAGGCGGCGCGCCTGCAGCCATTCCTGCAGCGCGGTCTTCGCGTCCTTGGCCCATTGGTCGATGCCGCTGCTGGCGATCAGCTCGCCCAGCAGGCGTCGAACGATCTCCAACGCGGCCGGATAGCCGCCATCGACGAAGGCGGCGCCGATCAGCGCCTCCATCGCATCGGCGAGGATGGACGGACGCTGGGCGCCGCCGCCACGCGCCTCGCCTTCGCTCATGCGCAACACCTGCGGCAGCTTCAGCTGCAGCGCCAGCTTGTGCAGGCTGTCCTCGCGGACCAGGTGGGCACGGATGCGAGTGAGATCGCCTTCATCGGAGCCGGCGAAGCGCTCGAACAGCAGGCTGGACACAGCCAGGTTCAGCACCGCGTCGCCCAGGAACTCCAGGCGCTCGTTGTGCTCCAGGCCGAAGCTGCGGTGCGTCAGCGCGCGCAGCAGCAGCGCGGGTTGCGAGAAGCGATGGCCCAGCTGTTGCTGCAGCGCATCCAGAGCGAGGTTCATCCTGTGTTCGGCCGTAGGTGCAGCGGCGGGGTCAGTTCGACCCGCCCTTGTAGTGGATCAGCAGCGACACCGGGCCCATCAGCACCACTTCCTTGTCATAGGCGAAGCTGATGCGCACCTTGTCGTTGTCCTTGGTGATCTCCAGGTCCTTGGGCTCGATGCTGACGATGGAGTACTCGATCTGTTTGGTCTTGTCGAAGTCCGTCCGCGCCTGCGCGACGGTCTGCGGGTTGCTCTGGGCGATGCGGTTCACCGCCTTGACGATGGTGTAGTACTCCATCACCGTGGGGATCACCCGGATCACCACCAGCGCGGTGAACCCGACCACGACGGCCCAGAACAGCAGACCGATCAGACTGATGCCACGCTGGGTGGCCATGCGCTGAGCCATGATGACCTCAAGTCCTCGCCGAATCGGGCGCAAGCCCTCAGTTGAAGAAACCGATGCGCTTCAGGTTACCGAAGTTCATCCACACCACGAAGGCGCGGCCCACGATGTTCTCATCCGGCACGAATCCCCAGAAGCGGGAATCCAGCGAATTGTCGCGGTTGTCGCCCATCATGAAATAGTGACCGGCCGGCACGGTGCAGCTGACACCTTCCACGCTGTAGCTGCACTGCTCGCGGAAGGGGAAGTTGGTGCGCGCGCGGATCTGCCCGACCTCGGCCGGGTTGACCAGGATCTGGTGTTCCACCTCGCCCAGCTTCTCGCTGAAGCGCGGGCGGTATTTCATGCCGTCCTCGTCGTAGTACTGGCCCAGCGCCGTCTCGGGCACCGGCTGGCCGTTGACGTAGAGCTTCTGGTTCAGGTAGCTGATCTTGTCGCCCGGCACGCCGACGACGCGCTTGATGTAGTCGACGCTGGTGTCCTCCGGGTAGCGGAACACCACCACGTCGCCGCGCTTCACGTCGTTGTTGGCGATGATCTTCTTGTTGATCACCGGCAGACGTATGCCGTAGTGGTACTTGTTCACCAGGATCAGGTCGCCCACCAGCAGCGTCGGAACCATGGAGCCCGACGGGATCTTGAAGGGCTCGAACAGGAAGGAGCGCAGCAAGAAGACGATCAGGATCACCGGGAACAGCCCGGCGGTCCAGTCCAGCCACCAGGGCTGGCGCAGGATCTCCTGGCGCGCGCTCTCGACGTCACCGTCGACGCGGGCAATGCCCTTGGCGGCCAGCGTCTCGCGTCGGCGGGCATCGTTGTCGGCCAGCGCCTGCGCCGCGCGCACGCGCGCGGGCTGGAAGTGGAAGCGCTCGGCCAGCCAGTAGCCCAGGGTCACCGCGGTGAGGACGAACAGCAGCAGCGAGAAATTGCCGCTCCAGTAGCCGGTGTACCAGCCGCCCAGATAGGCGAACAGCGCGGCGTACAGCACGCCGGTCAATGCACTCATGGCTCTCATTCTTCGACTTGGAGGATGGCCAGGAAGGCTTCTTGCGGCACCTCCACCGAACCGATTTGCTTCATGCGCTTTTTGCCGGCCTTCTGCTTTTCCAGCAGCTTGCGCTTGCGGGTGATGTCACCACCATAGCATTTTGCCAGCACGTTCTTGCGCAGCGCCTTGATGTTCTCGCGCGAGATGATGTTGGCGCCGATGGCGGCCTGGATGGCCACGTCGTACATCTGGCGCGGGATGATCTCGCGCATCTTGGCCGCCACCTGGCGGCCGCGGTATTGGCTTTGCGAGCGGTGGACGATGATGGACAGCGCATCGATGCGGTCGCCGTTGATCAGCATGTCGACCTTGACGACGTCCGACGCGCGGTACTCCTTGAACTCATAGTCCATGGAGGCGTAGCCGCGCGAGACGGACTTCAGCTTGTCGAAGAAGTCCAGCACGATCTCGGCCAGCGGGATCTCATAGGTCAGCATGACCTGGCGGCCGTGGTAGGCCATGTTCAGCTGCACGCCGCGCTTCTGGTTGGCCAGCGTCATCACCGGGCCGACGTACTCCTGCGGCATGTACAGGTGCACGGTAACGATGGGCTCGCGGATCTCGGCGATCTTGCCCTGGTCGGGCATCTTGGACGGGTTCTCCACCTCGATGACCGTGCCGTCGCCCAGGACCACCTCGTAGACCACGCTGGGCGCGGTGGTGATCAGGTCCTGGTCGAACTCGCGCTCCAGGCGCTCCTGCACGATCTCCATGTGCAGCAGGCCCAGGAAGCCGCAGCGGAAACCGAAGCCCAGTGCCTGCGAAACCTCGGGCTCGAAGCGCAGCGAGCTGTCGTTGAGCTTGAGCTTCTCCAGCGCGTCGCGCAGCTGGTCATACTCGCTGGCCTCGGTGGGATAGAGCCCGGCGAAGACCTGGGGCTGGATCTCCTTGAAGCCAGGCAGCGCCGCCTCGGCCGGGCCCAGGTTGTTGGGCAGCTTTTTTTCCACCGTGATGGTGTCGCCGACCTTGGCGGCGGCCAGTTCCTTGATGCCAGCAATCACGAAGCCCACCTCGCCGGCCTGCAACTGCTCGCGCGCTTCGGACTTGGGCGTGAACACCCCCAGCTGCTCGGCCGGGTAGACGGCATTGGTGGCCATCATGCGGATGCGCTCGCCCTTCCTCAGGCTGCCGTCGACCACCCGCACCAGCATCACGACACCGACGTAGTTGTCGAACCAGGAGTCGATGATCATCGCGCGCAGCGGCGCCTCGACCTGGCCTTTGGGCGGCGGCATGCGACTGATCACCGCCTCCAGGATGTCGTCGATGCCCAGACCGGTCTTGGCCGAACAGGGGATGGCGTCGGTGGCGTCGATGCCGATCACATCCTCGATCTCGGCCTTGGCGCGCTCCGGGTCGGCCTGTGGCAGGTCCATCTTGTTGAGCACCGGGATCACCTCGACGCCCAGGTCCAGCGCGGTGTAGCAGTTCGCCACCGTCTGGGCCTCCACACCCTGCGAGGCGTCGACCACCAGCAGCGCCCCCTCGCAGGCCGAGAGGGAGCGACTCACCTCGTAGGAGAAGTCCACATGCCCCGGGGTGTCGATCAGGTTGAGGTTGTAGGTCTTGCCGTCGCGCGCGACGTACTTCAGCGCGGCGGTCTGCGCCTTGATGGTGATGCCGCGCTCACGTTCGATGTCCATCGAGTCCAGCACCTGCGCTTCCATCTCGCGGTCGGACAAGCCACCGCAGCGCTGAATGATCCGATCCGCGAGCGTGCTCTTACCGTGGTCGATGTGGGCAATGATGGAGAAGTTGCGGATGTGGTTCATGGTGTCAGGGACAGGCACTGGGGCCGGACCGGCGCTGGCCTCGGCCCTTGCTGCGCAGGCTCAACGCTTGCCGTGTGGGAGCAGCGCTCGACGTCGCGAAGACGCCAAGGCAGAAGCTAAAAAAAAGGCACGTCGAAAGTGGTGACGCGCCTTCCAACAAAACATATGGCAACTGCTTGTTGGGCCTTCATTGTAGCCAAAAGGCCCGGGGTGGACAGCGCCGCCACACCCCTCCACCCGTCGTTGCAGGCCTCCAACAAGGAATTTGTCAACAGCTTATCCACAAGTTGATCCAAGCCTCGCAGCGATGCTGGACGCTTCCTGGGATTCAAACGTTTGACTCGCTGAAACAACGGGAAGAACCGGCGGGATTCTACCTAAGCACGGCAGGAATCCCTACCGCTCCGCGCAAGAAGTGAGCGGGCGCACACCTCAAAGAGCGGAAGCCACCGGCGTTGAGGACGGCCGAATTCCCGTATTGTGAAAAGACCCAGGGCTGCGCTGGATTTGCCGCGACCACCCTGAGGCTTCAGCGGGCAGGCTTGAGCAGCACGTAGCTGGTGACCTCGCCACGGCGCACCAACATCTGGATCTGGCGCGCCTTGTCGAGCTGACCCAGCAAGGTCTGCAGCTGGGCCACGCTGTGCAGCTCCTGGTTCTCCAGCGCCAGGATCACATCACCAGGGCGCAGTCCGGCACGCGCAGCGATGCCGTCCGCCTGCGTGATGCGCACGCCCTGCCTCACGCCCAGGTCCTTGCGCTGCGTGCTGTTGAGCTCCGCCAGCTGCAGGCCCAGCCGCGAGGCCGGCGAGCTGCGCTCGGCCTCAGCCTCGGCCATGCCACGGTCGGGCTTGTCATCCGGCATCTCGGCGATCTCCACCTGCAGTTCCTGGAAGGCCCCGCGCCGGAACAGCTGCAGCCGAGCCTGACTGCCCGGCTTGGCCGCCGCCGCCAGGCGTCGCAGGTCCACGGCCTTCTCGACCGGCTTGCCGTCGAACCGGGTGATCACGTCGCCGCCCTCGATGCCTGCCTTCTCGGCCGGGCCGCCAGCGCTGAGGCTGCGCACCACCGCGCCACGGCCCTTGCCCAGTCCGATCGCTTCCGCCAGCTCCTTGCTGAGGTCGTCCGGCACCAGTCCGATCAGGCCGCGCTGGACGCGCCCGCTGGCGCGCAGCTGGTCGGCCACGCGCATCGCCTCATCGATGGGAATGGCGAAGGAGATGCCCATGAAGCCACCGGACTGACTGTAGATCTGCGAGTTGATGCCCACGACCTCGCCGCGCAGATTGACCAGGGGGCCGCCAGAGTTGCCGGGGTTGATGGCCACGTCGGTCTGGATCAGCGGCAGCAGATCGCCGGTCTCGCGCGCTTTGGCGCTGACGATGCCTGCGGTCACCGTGTTGTCGAAGCCAAAGGGCGAGCCGATGGCCATCACCCATTCACCCACCTTGAGCCGCCCGACCTGCCCCGCTTTGAGCACCGGCAGCCCCGTGGCGTCGATCTTCAGTACCGCCACATCGGTACGCCGGTCCAGTCCCACGACTTTGGCCTTGAACTCGCGCTGGTCGGCCAGCGTCACAATGACCTCATCGGCCTCGTCGACCACATGGGCGTTGGTCATCACGAAGCCGTCGGCGCTCATCACAAAGCCCGAGCCCAGCCCGCGGCGTTGCGGCAGCTCGCCCTCCTCGTCGTCATCGTCCTGGGGGACCTGCGGCGTGCGCGGCGTTTGCGGACCGCCGCGGCGGGCATTGGGGGGCACGGGAATGCCGAAGCGGCGCAGCATCTCCTGCACCTGCTCGTCCATGCGCTCCGAGGTCCGGATGTTGACCACCGCCGGTCCCACTTTTTCGACCAGCGCGCTGAAGTCGGGCAGCGACGACGACAAGGCCTGGACCTGCGGTGCCGCGAGGAACAAGCTCAGGACCAGACCGGCGGTGACGCCTGAACGACGCCAGCGCAGCGCAAGAGCGGAAGAGGAGAACTGAGGCATGGGCATGGAGGCGCCGACCACGTGGCGCACGGGCTGATTCGGGAGCCATTATGGGTGTGAGGCGATGGCGGCCCCCAAGGCCATGGCCCTAGATGGTGTCCGCCGGCCCCTGGGGATGCGCCAAGGCCAGCAGCGCATGGAGCAGGGACCAGCGCGCCATGCCGAACATGCGCGCCCTCAGCGGCACGTAGACAGGCCTCGCCAGCAGAGAAAGCCCGGTCTGCGACGCCGACCAGGGCGTCAGGCGCAGCAGCACCCAGCCGTCCAAATCCAGCCCCACCACCACGATCACGGCCCGTTCAGGATCCCCGAGCTCGCGGCGCCACCACCACTGAGCCCCATCCCAGCGCAGTCGCGACACAGGTGCGCGCAGCTGGCGCCACAAGCGCCAGGCCAGCACGCCCAGCCAGGCTAGGCCCGCGGCCACCAACAGCCCCGAGGCCTGCGGCACATGGGCCGCCACGGTGACCAGCACCGCCGCGACGGCCAGGGCCTGGGCCCCAAAACAAAACCCGAGCCACAGGGGCTCGGGTTGCGGATGCAGCAGCAGGGGCGGCGTCAGGCGTATTGCGCGAGAAACCACCGGAGGACGGGTATGTTCCTCGACCTCTCCAGCAGCGTTCGCGCGCATGGCCGCGCCTGCGCCGTCAGCTACGCTTGAAGATCAGCGTGCCGTTGGTGCCGCCAAAGCCGAAGTTGTTCTTGGCGGCGTACTCGATCTTCATCTCGCGCGCGACATTGGCGCAGTAGTCCAGGTCGCATTCCGGATCCTGGTTGAAGATGTTGATGGTCGGCGGAGCGATCTGGTGATGGACCGCCAGCACGGTGAACACCGACTCGACGCCGCCCGCGCCGCCCAGCAGGTGGCCGGTCATGGACTTGGTCGAGGACACGACCAGCTGCTTGGCATGCTCGCCGAACGCCAGCTTGATCGCGTTGGTTTCGTTGATGTCGCCCAGCGGCGTGGAGGTGCCGTGGGCGTTCATGTACTGGATCTGCTCGGGATTCAGACCGGCATTGCGCAGCGCCGCGCGCATGGAGCGCTTGGGGCCGTCCACATTGGGCGCGGTCATGTGATAGGCGTCCGAGCCCATGCCGAAGCCGACCAGTTCGCAGTAAATCTTGGCGCCGCGCTTGACGGCATGTTCGTACTCTTCGAGCACCACCACGCCGGCACCCTCGCCCAGCACGAAGCCATCGCGGTCGCGGTCCCAGGGCCGGGAGGCGGTCTTCGGGTCGTCGTTGCGGGTGGACAGCGCGCGCGCGGCGGCAAAGCCACCAATGCCCAGCGGGGACACGGTGGATTCGGCACCACCGGCAATCATCACGTCGGCATCGCCGTACTCGATCAGACGCCCGGCTTCGCCGATGCTGTGCAGGCCCGTGGTGCAGGCCGTCACGATGCTCAGGTTCGGCCCCTTGAAGCCGAACTTGATGGACACATGGCCCGAGATCATGTTGATGATCGAGGCGGGCACGAAGAACGGAGAGATGCGGCGCGGGCCGCGCGACTCCAGTTCCGCGTGGGTTTCCTCGATCATGGGCAGGCCGCCGATGCCCGAGCCGACCAGCACGCCGATGCGCTCGGCCTGCTCTTCAGTCAACTCGTCACCGGTGGGCAGCCCTGCGTCCTTCACTGCCTGTATGGAAGCCGCCAATCCAAAATGGATGAAGCGGTCCATGGTCCGCGCTTCCTTGGTCGAGATGTAGTCGCCGACCTCGAAGCCCTTCACCTCGCCTGCGAAGGTGCAGGCCAGGTTGCTGGCATCAAAGCGGGTGACGTGATCAATGCCGGATTGACCGGCCACGATGTTGGCCCAGCCCTCAGCCACCGTGTTACCCACGGGGCTGATCAGACCGAGACCGGTGACGACAACTCGACGACGGCTCATGCGCTCTTAGGCAATCAGTGAGGAAACGCCAGAGGGGCTAAGGCCCTCAGGCCTTCTGGTGCTTGACGGCGTAGTCGATCGCCAGCTGCACCGTGGTGATCTTCTCGGCTTCCTCGTCCGGGATCTCGATGCCGAACTCGTCTTCCAGGGCCATCACCAGTTCCACGGTGTCCAGAGAATCAGCACCCAGGTCCGCAACGAAAGCCTTTTCGTTGGTCACATCGGCTTCGGGCACGCCGAGCTGTTCGGCGATGATTTTCTTGACACGTGCTTCGATATCGCTCATGACTCCTCCAGGAGGGGTTTGCTAGAACAACCCGGGATTCTAAGGCCTTAGAGTGACGCCTCTAGTTTGGCGCCCCGAGGCGGCCTCCCCGCAGGGGAAATCGGCACGCGCTCGCACTCTACCAGCCCCACACCGGCCGGGTGAATCCGGTGGGCGGAACCTGCGTTGCAGGCTTCGCCTCAGTTCATGTACATGCCGCCGTTGACGTGCAGCTCGGTGCCGGTGATGTAGCCGGCTTCGGGAGAGGCCAGGAAGGCCACGGCGTGCGCGATCTCGCGCGCCTCGCCCAGGCGTCCCAGCGGAATCTGGGCCAGCAGCGCGGCCTTCTGGGCCTCCGGCAGGACCTCGGTCATGTCGGTGGCAATGAAGCCAGGGGCCACGCAGTTCACCGTGATGGCGCGGCTGCCCAGTTCGCGAGCCAGCGCGCGCGTCATGCCGGCGACGCCAGCCTTGGCGGCCGCATAGTTCGCCTGCCCGGCATTGCCCGAAGCCCCGACCACCGAGGTGATGCTGATGATGCGCCCGTAGCGCTGCTTCATCATCGGCCGCATCACGGCGCGGCTGAGGCGGAACACGGCCTTCAGGTTGGTGTCCAGCACCGCGTCCCAGTCCTCGTCCTTCAGGCGCATGGACAGCATGTCGCGCGTGATGCCGGCGTTGTTGACCAGCACCTGCAGGCCGCCATGCGTCTTGACGATCTCGTCGATCAGCGCATCGCAGCCGGCCGCGTCATTGACGTTGAGCACCACGCCACGCCCCCCCAGCGGAGCCAGCGCCTCGCTGATGGCTTGGGCCCCCGATTCGCTGGTGGCCGTACCGATCACGGTATAGCCCTTCTCGGCCAGGGTCAGCGCGATGGCGCGGCCTATGCCTCGGCTGGCGCCGGTGACCAGCGCGACTTGCTTTGCTTCACTCATGTGCGGATTCTCTATCAGTCAGCCCAGCAGGGTCTTGGCCTCGGTCAGGGAAGCGGGATCCAGCACCGTGGTGCTGACCAGCTCGGCGTCGATGCGCTTGACCATGCCAGACAGAACCTTGCCCGGGCCGCATTCGATGATGCGCGTCAGGCCGCGCGCCTTGAGCGCCTGGATCACCTCCACCCAGCGCACCGGACCGAAGGCCTGGCGGTAGAGCGCATCGCGCAGCGCGTCGGCGTTGTCGGTCACGGCCACGTCGATGTTGTTGATCACCGGGAAGGCCTGTGGCGCAAAGCTCACCGTGACCAGCCGCTCGCGCAGGCGCTCCGCGGCCGGCCTCATCAGGCTGGAATGGAAAGGCGCGGACACCGGCAGCGGCAGCGCGCGCTTGGCCCCGGCGGCCTTCAGAATCTCGGCGGCCTTTTCGGCGCCGGCCTTGCTGCCGGCGATCACGGTCTGCTTGGGATCGTTGAAGTTCACGGCCTCGACCACCTCGCCCGATTCGGCCGCGGCGCGGGCGCAGCCCTCGCGCACGGCGTCGCCGTCCAGGCCCAAGATGGCATACATCGCACCGGCGCCAACGGGCACGGCGTCCTGCATCGCCTGGGCGCGCAGGCGCACCAAGGGCAGCGCATCGGCCAGGTCCAGCGCGCCACTGGCCACCAGCGCGGTGTACTCGCCCAGCGAGTGCCCGGCGGCCGCGGCCGGCTTCAGGCCGGTCTCGGCGATCCAGGCGCGGTAGCAGGCAATGCCCGCAGTGAGCATCACTGGCTGAGTGTTGGTCGTCAGGTCCAGCTGGTCCTTGGGACCGTTCTTGATCAGCGCGCCGATGTCCTCACCCAGCGCGGCCGACGCTTCAGCCAGCGTGCGGACGGCTTCGGGATGGTCGCCCCAGGCGTCCAGCATGCCCACGGCCTGGGAACCCTGGCCGGGAAACACGAATGCAAAGGAGTTGCTCATGGTCTTGGAGGAGTTGTCCGTGAGGAAACGCGAGAAGCCGTGCGCCCGGTCAGAGGTCCAGCAGGACCGCGCCCCAGGTGAAGCCACCGCCCACGCCTTCCAGCATCACGGTGTCGCCGGCCCGGATCTTGCCACTGCGCACCGCGGCGTCCAGCGCCAACGGAATGGACGCGGCCGAGGTGTTGCCATGCTGGTCCACGGTGACGATCAGCTTGTCCAGAGGCAGCTTCAGCTTCTTGGCCGTGCCCTGCATGATGCGGATGTTGGCCTGATGGGGAATCAGCCAGTCGATATCGGCTTCGCTGCGCCCGGCCTTGTCCAGCACGGCGCGAGCCACCTTCTCGAGCACGCCCACGGCGAGCTTGAAGACTGCCTGGCCATCCATCTTCAGCAGCGGATGGCCCAGCACCTGCCCGCCGGACACGGTGCCGGGCGTGCAGAGGATGTCCACGTGGCGGCCATCCGCATGCAGCTGGCTGGCCAGCAGGCCCGGGGTATCGGAGGCGCCCAGCACCACGGCACCGGCGCCATCACCGAACAGCACGCAGGTGGTGCGATCCTTGAAGTCCAGGATGCGCGAGAACACTTCGGCGCCGACCACCAGCGCCTTGCTGGCGGCCCCGCTCTTGATCATGGCGTCGGCCACGGTCAGCGCGTAGACGAAGCCCGAGCACACCGCCTGCACGTCGAAGGCGGCGCAGCCGGCAATGCCCAGCTTCTGCTGCAACAGGCAGGCGGTGGAGGGGAAAACCATGTCCGGCGTCGAGGTGGCGACGATGATCAGGTCGATCTCATCCGGCGCGACCCCGGCCGCCTCGAGCGCAGCACGCGACGCATGCAACGCCAGCTCGCTGGAAGGCTGGTCCGGCTCGGCGAAATGGCGCGCCCGGATGCCGGTGCGCTCGACGATCCACTCGTCGGAGGTCTCGATGCCGTCACGCGCCAGGCGGGCCGCCAGGTCGGCATTGGTGACGCGTTGGTTTGGCAGGTAGCTGCCCGTTCCGAGGACACGGGCGTAGCGCGGTGCGCGCGAATCAGCAGTGGTCATGCAACTTGGGCGGCGGTGGCCGCCGTGTCTCCAGCATCGCGTCCCTCCCGCGGCGCGGGCGTGGCAGCCTGCAGCGTGGCGACGATGCGATCGTGAACCCGGTCTAAGAGCCGGTTGCGGGCCGCATCATACGCCCTGTTCAAGGCCTGCTCGAACGCGAAGGCGTCCGCCGACCCGTGGCTCTTGAACACCAGGCCGCGCAGCCCCAGCAGCGCCGCGCCATTGAAGCGACGATGATCCACGCGCCCCTTGAAGGCCTTCAACACCGGCAGCGCCAGCAGGGCCACGAGCCGGGTCCACAGGTTGCGGCCGAACTCCTGCTTCATGAAGTGGGAGATCATGGTGGCGAGACCTTCGGCCGTCTTCAGCGCCACATTGCCCACGAAGCCATCACAGACCACGAGGTCGGTCGTGCCCTTGAAGATGTCATTGCCCTCGACATTGCCATGGAAGCGCAGCTGGCCCTGGGCATGCGCGGCGCGCAGCAGCTCGCCGGCCTGCTTGATGACCTCGTTGCCCTTGATCACCTCTTCACCGATGTTCAGCAGACCGACGCTGGGCTCTTCCTTGCCGTCGACGGCCGCCACCAGGGCGCTGCCCATCACCGCGAACTGCAGCAGATGCTCGGCCGAACAATCGACGTTGGCCCCCAGGTCCAGCACCGTGGTGTAGGCACCGGTCTGGTTGGGCATCACGGTAGCAATCGCGGGGCGATCGATGCCATCCAGGGTCTTCAGCAGATAGCGGGCCACGGCCATCAGCGCGCCGGTATTGCCAGCGGAAACACAGGCATGCGCGCGCGCCGGCGAGCCGTCCTTGCCCGTCTTCAGCTGCGAGATCGCAACCCGCATCGAGGAGTCCTTCTTGCGGCGCAGTGCGACATCGACGGGGTCGTCCATCTCGACGACTTCGCTGGCCGCGACGATTTCGCAACGCGGCCAGCTCGCCGCCGCGGCCAGGGCCTCCGGCCGACCGACCAGGACCAGCTCAGCCTGCGGATGCGATGCCAGAAAAGCCTTGCAGGCCGGCAAGGTGATGGACGGGCCGTGGTCACCGCCCATGCAATCGACCGCCAGGCGGATCGCGCCGCCCGTGGTCTCGCGGGCCGGCATGGAACTAGAGTTGTGCGACATCGGATCTGTCATGGGCACCCCAAGACCTGCCGCGCTGCGTCAGGCCCCCGAGGGGAGTCAGGAAACTTGGAGCGGCCCTGCGTTTTTTTGCCAGGACCGGGCTTACACCAGGACTGCTTTTGCACAGACGAACCAGGCAGCACAAAAGCCCGGCAACGCAGCGCGCTGGACCGGGCTCTTGGATTTTCGATCAAACCAGCAGTCGTGATCCTGCCACGACCGCTCCGGCGGCGATCAGGCCGCGTCGGCCTTGGTCTTCAGGACCTTGCGGCCACGGTAGAAGCCATTGGGGCTGATGTGGTGACGCAGATGCACTTCACCGGTGGTGGGCTCGATCGCGGTGCCCGGGTTCACCAGGGCATTGTGCGAACGGTGCATGCCACGCTTGGAAGGCGACTTCTTGTTTTGCTGAACGGCCATGTGTTTCTCCTAAAGGCTTCGGTGATCGAGGCTTGCTCGTCGAGCGCTTTGCTGACCACCCTGTACGCAGGATTCTCAAAGAAACCCTACAAGGACTTGCCAACACCGCCGGCTCGCTACCGATGCCTCGGCCCGAACTCACAAAGAGTGAAGTCCGGGAAAGCCTGCTAGTGTAGCACCATCAGTCAGGACTGACTAGCACTTCCCTTCTTCAGCGCCGCCAGTGCCGCAAAGGGATTGGGGCGCTCGGGCTCGACCTCTTCCTGCGGCGCATCGTCCTCGGGTACCCGCAGTGGCTGGGGGCAGACCTCATGACGCGGCACGACCGGCAACTCCAGCAGAAGCTCGTCCTCCACCAACTCGCGCAAATCCAGGCTGCGGGTCAGCGCCAGAACCTCGTCCTCGCTGTCCATGTCCAGCTCGGCCGCACGCGCCTCGTCGCGCACGAAACGGAACGAGCGCTCGCTGCTCACCGGCAGGCGCACCGGCTGCAGACAGCGCTGGCAGGTCAGCGCCACCTCGGCGTCGGCCTCCAGATGCAGCCAGGCCTCGGGCTCACCGGCCCGCACCGGCCGCTGCTCGCCGCGCGCCGACCAGTGCACCTCGGGCCAACCCTGGGCTGGCGCCTCGGGTGCGCCCGATTCCGCAAGCCGCGCCAGCGCGGCCGCGGGCCATTCGCCCTGCAGTTCAGCACCCTCTCGGGCAAAGGCTTCGACGTCGAGTTTCAGGGGATCAAAGGCACGCGCTCTCATAGACCGAAGTGTAGTGGGCCCGCTCCCCCCACCCGAGCCGATGGACAATCCACCCCCATGAATTCCACCCCCCTGCCCCGCCCCTTGATCCTGGGCTCCACCTCGCGCTACCGCCGTGAGTTGCTGGAGCGCCTGCGCCTGCCCTTCGAAACCGCCAGGCCGGAGGTCGACGAGACCCCGCGGCTCGGCGAAGCGCCCGCCGAGCTCGCGCGCCGCCTGGCCCTGGCCAAGGCCCAGGCCGTTGCCGAGCGCTTCCCGAGCGCCCTGGTCATCGGCTCGGACCAGGTCGCCGACCTGGACGGCCAGCCGATAGGCAAGCCGGGTAATCATGAGCGCGCCGTCACGCAGTTGCGCGCGATGAGCGGGCGCAGCGTCGTGTTCCAGACCGCCTTGGCCGTGGTCTGTCTAGAAACCGGCTTTGTCGCGCAAGACCTGGCCCCGGTGCGCGTGCGCTTCCGCGAATTGGGCGACGACGAGATCCAGGCCTACCTGCGCGCCGAGCAGCCCTATGACTGCGCCGGCAGCGCCAAATCCGAAGGCCTGGGCATCGCGCTGTTGGAGGCGATCGACTCCGACGACCCCACCGCGCTGATCGGCCTGCCGCTGATCCGCACAGCACGCATGCTGCGCGAGGCCGGCCTGAACGCCCTCCTCCCTCGCGCCCTATCTGCGAGCGAGGGGGCAGCATGAGCACCGCTCCGGGCCGCCTGATTCTGGTCCCGAACACGCTGGACTTCGGCATCGACGGCGAACAGTCGCCGCTGGATGCCGTGCTGCCAGACGCCGTGCTGACGCAGGCCGCCCGCATCAGCCACTGGGCCGCCGAAAACGCCAAGACCACGCGCGCCTTCCTGAAGCGCGTCAACGCCAGCCATCCGCTGGCACTGCCACTGCAGGAGCAGCACATCGTCGAGCTGCCCCGCCCGCCCAAAGGTCGCCCCGCCGATGGCGACGACGAGCGCGCCTGGATGACGCTGCTGCAACCCGCGCTGCAGGGCCGGGACCTGGGATTGATCTCGGAGGCCGGCATGCCCGCCGTCGCCGACCCCGGCGCTCGGCTGGTGGCGGCCGCGCATGCGGCCGGCATCCCGGTCCTGCCCCTGGTCGGTCCCAGCTCGCTGCTGATGGCGCTGGCCGCCAGCGGTCTGAACGGACAGAGCTTCGCCTTCGTCGGCTACCTGCCCGTGGAGGCCGCCGCTCGCAGCAGCCGATTGCGCGAATTGGAAACCCGCTCGGCACGCGAACAGCAGACCCAGCTGATCATCGAGACGCCCTACCGGAACGCCAGCCTGATGCAGGCCTTGCTGAGCACGCTGAAGCCACAAACGCGCCTGTCCATCAGCTGCGGACTGAGCCTGCCATCGGGCTGGACCCACACCGCCACGGTGGCGCAATGGAATCAGCGGGGCCGAGCATTGCCCGACAAGGTGCCGGCAGTGTTCGCGCTGCTGGCCTGACTCTGCACAAAGAGGAAGACCCGCCAAGGCGGGTCTTCTGCGAGCAGCCCATCAGGGCAATCTCAGGTCTCCGTCGGCACGGCCGGCTTCTTCGCACCGAACAGCGCCGCCACCTTCTTCTTGGGCTTGATGTAGCTGGAGATGCCGCGCGACACCGGGGCGGCCGGCGTCTTCTCCCAGCTCGGCGGCTCGCTGCGCTCGCTGGCCTCGTAGGGCTTGTCGAACAAGGGATCGTAGGGCGCGGACGAGGCGCGGCGCGGCATCGGGGCCGGCGGCGCGGCCGCGTAGCCGGCGTCGCCACCGCGCTCCTCGAAACGGCGCGGCGCGCGGCGCGGCCGGTCGTCCTCCAGCTCCAGGGGCTCCAGGTCGATCTTGCGCTTGATGAGCTTTTCGATCTCGCCGGTCAGGCGAGCGTCGCTCTTGGTCACCAGCGTGAAGGCCAGGCCCGACGCGCCGGCACGGCCGGTGCGGCCGATGCGGTGGACATAGTCCTCGGCATTGAACGGAACGTCGAAATTGAACACCGCCGGCAGATCGGCGATATCCAAGCCGCGGGCGGCCACATCGGTCGCCACCAGCATCTCCATCTCGCCACGCTTGAAGGCGTCCAGCGACTTCAGGCGCTCATCCTGGCTTTTGTCGCCGTGCAGCGCCGCGGTCTTGATGCCATCGCGCTCGAAGGCCCTCGCCAGCCGGGCCGCGCCCAGCTTGGAATTCACGAAGACGATGGACTGGGTGATGGAGCGTTCGCGCAGCAGCTTGAGCACGGCACGACGCTTGTCGTCGTCGTCCACACTGAAGAAGCGCTGCTCCACCGTCGACGCGGTGGCATTGGGCCGCGCCACCTCGACCAATTCCGGGTTCTGCAGGTAGCTCTGCGCCAGCCGCTTGATCTCGGGCGAGAAGGTCGCGGAGAACAACAGGGTCTGGCGCTGCTTGGGCAGATAGCTGAGGATGCGCTGCAGGTCCGGCAGAAAGCCGATGTCCAGCATGCGGTCCGCCTCGTCCAACACCACGTACTCGACCTGGTTCAGCACCGCATTCTTGGCTTCGATGTGGTCCAGCAATCGACCCGGCGTGGCGATCAACACCTCCACCCCCGCCTTGAGCTGCAGGGTCTGCGGCTTCATGTCCACGCCACCGAAGACGCAGGCCACGCGCAGCTGGCTGTGCTTGGCATAGGCCTTGACGTTGTTGGCCACCTGATCGGCCAGCTCACGCGTGGGCGCCAGCACCAGGGCACGCACCGGATGCCGCGCGGGCGAGGCGCTTGCGTTCTCATGCTTGAGCATGCGCTGCAGCAGCGGAATGGAGAACGCGGCCGTCTTGCCGGTGCCCGTCTGGGCAGCCCCCATCACGTCACGGCCTTCCAGCACGATCGGAATGGCCTTGGCCTGGATGGGCGTCATCGTCGCGTAGCCCTGGTCGGCAACGGCACGCAGCAGCTTGGCGTCCAGCGGCAGCGTGTCGAAACGAGGGGCGGGCGTCGGGGTGGTGTCAGTCATGGGCGGGGATTATCGCCTAAGGCCCTCGTGAGCCCCGGGAAACCACGCAGGGCGCGTCCTGCTCGCCTGGAATCCGGGCGGATTCGGTGGGGGATCCTCCCCGAGGAGGACCCAGCGACACGGCCGGAGCCTGGCTTGTCGGAGTGGGCGCCGGGTCGCGCGAAGCCACGCTGTTTTGGTGCAACAGGCTTCACATAGAATGCCGTGCTTGTCGCCCGAGGCATCCCTGCCTCAGCCGGCAAAGTCCATCCCAAGGTGAGATCACGCATGGAACTTCGCGCCCAACGCGCCCTTTCCCCGGCCGCACAAGAAAACACCACGGGCCGGTCCCGCTTCACGCGCCATGCGCTCGCGGCCCTGGCCGCCTGCCTGATGGTCGGCTCCGCGATGGCGCAGAGCTCGAGCGGCTCGTCCGAATCGGGCAATGACGTCTCCGGCCCGATCCGGCTGGCCGTACCCGGACGTACCGCCCAGGATCAAAGCTCGCAGGTTCAGCAGGCCGCCATGGGCAAGCGGGAGCGCTACGTTCCCGGCGAGTTCGAGATCTACGTGAACCGCCTGCAAGGGATCGACCTGAAGGATCCGGAAATCCTGGAGCTGCTCAAGCGAGCGGAGCAGGAACAGGACAACCCGTACGTGGTCCGCCCTCAGCAGCAGTCGACATCGCTCACGACGCGCACGATCACGCCGGACACGGTGATCCATCGTCTGGGCTACGACCTGATGCTCGGCGACGGCCGCGGCCTGAGCGACGCCGACGGCCCGCGCCAGGCGCCCGCCGACTATCTGATCGGCATCGGCGACGAACTGCAGCTCACGGCCTGGGGCTCCATCGACGCGGACCTGCGCCTGACGGTGGACCGCTCGGGTCGCGTCACGATTCCGCGCGTCGGCCCGGTCCTGGTGGCCGGTATCCGCTACGGCGACCTGAACGACGTGGTGCGCAATCGCATCGGCCAGGTCTTCAAGAACTTCCAGGTCAGCACCTCGCTGGGCAAGCTGCGCTCGATCCGGATCTACGTGACCGGCTTCACCGCAAAACCTGGCACCTACACGGTGAGCAGCCTCGCGACCATCGCCAACGCGCTGACGCGCGCCGGCGGTCCGTCGGCGGCCGGCAGCTTCCGCCAGATCGAACTGCGTCGCAACGGCCGCACGGT
The DNA here is from genome assembly GCF_022549225.1 of Pelomonas sp. CA6. Taxonomy (GTDB): domain Bacteria; phylum Pseudomonadota; class Gammaproteobacteria; order Burkholderiales; family Burkholderiaceae_C; genus Roseateles. Next base: position 243,969 of record NZ_JAKZFD010000007.1, on the reverse strand, counting down.
CGCCAACTTCGACGCCTACGACCTGCTGCTCAAGGGCGACAAGTCGGGCGATCGCGCCCTGCAGGCCGAGGACGTGATCCACATCGGCGCCGTCGGCCCGCAAGTCGCGGTGCTGGGCAGCGTGAACAAGCCGACCATCGTCGAGCTGAAGCCGAACGAGACCATCGATGACGTGCTGGCGATGGCCGGCGGCTTCAATGCCGTGGCCGACCGCACTCGTCTGTCGATCGAGCGCCTGAGCGAGCGCAGCGACAAGCGCATCGTCGAGGTGACGCTGCCGGCGCAGGCCAAGTCGGGTGTGATGAACGGCGACGTGCTGCGCGTGTTCAGCAGCGTCAACACGGCGCTGCCGCAGTACAAACAGTACAAGCGCGTCACCGTCGAAGGCGAAGTGGCCAAGCCGGGCGAGTACGTCCTGCCGCCGTCGGCCACGTTGCCCGACGCGATTCAGGCCGCGGGCGGCCTGACGCCGCATGCCTACGTGTTTGGCACCGACTTCTCTCGCGAGAGCGTCCGACTGTCCCAGCAGGAAAACTATGACCGCGCCCTGCGCGACATGGAAACCGAGCTGACGAAGTACTCGTCGACGCAGCGCGCCGCCACGGCGGACGAGGCTTCTGCCAACTCGCAGCGCGCCTCGGCCACCGAGCGCCTCGTCAGCCGCCTGCGTGCGGTGCGCCCGACGGGTCGCGTGGTTCTGCAACTGGAAACCAATGCGTCGCGTCTTCCCGATCTCACGATCGAGGACGGTGACCGACTGCTGATCCCGAATCGTCCGATGACCGTCGGCGTCTTCGGCAGCGTGTTCAACAGCGGCAGCTTCCTGCTCAAGGACGGCGCCACGGTGGACGACATCCTCAAGCTGGCGGGCGGGCCGACGCGGGGCGCCGACTCCGGTGCGACCTTCGTGATCCGGGCGAACGGCACCGTCGTGAGCGCGCGCCAATCGAGCAGCGGCTGGCTGGGCTACGGCAACAACCTGAACAGCATGCAGGCGCTCCCAGGTGACACGGTCTTCGTTCCGGAGGAGATGAACAAGACCACCTTCATCCAGGAGGCGAAGGACTGGACGCAGATCCTGTATCAATTCGGTCTGGGTGCCGCGGCGCTGAAGACGATCAAGAACTAAACCGAGACCGCCCGTGAACGACCTGGCTTCGTCCTCCACCCTCTCTCACGGGGCCGCCGAGGCGCCCTCGCGACTCTCCGAGTTCATGCAAGCAGCCCGCCGCCGCCGCGGTCTGCTGATCGCCGGTCCGCTGGCAGCCGCGGTGGTCGCCGCCGGCATCAGCATGCTGCTGCCTCCGGGGTACACCGCCAAGACCAGTTTCCTGCCTCCCCAGCAGCAGCAAAGCAGCGCATCGTCGGCGCTGGCGTCACTGTCCGCGCTGTCGGGCCTGGGAAGTGGCCTGAACAAGAATCCGGTGGAGCAGTACGTCGCGCTGATGCAGAGCGACACCGTGTCGGATCGGATCATCGAAGGCCTCAAGCTCGACGAGATCTACAAGAACAAGTTCAAGTTCCAGAACCGCAAGGAACTGGGGCAGAACACGCGCATCATCTCGGGCAAGAAGGACGGGCTGATCATCGTCGAGGCCGACGGGCCCACGCCCGAACTGGCGGCGGCGATCGCCAACCGCTATGTCGACGAGTTGCGCCGCATCTCCGGCGATCTGGCCCTGACCGAGGCTAAGCAACGGCGCATCCAGTTCGAGAGCGAGCTTGCCGCGACCCAGAAGAAGCTGGTCGACGCCCAGTTGCAACTGCAGCAGAGCGGGATCAATCCGAACGCCCTGAAGACCGAGCCCAAGGCCGCGCTGGAACAGACCGCCAGCCTGCAGGCCCAGCTGGTGCTCGCCCAGTCGCGCCTGTCTATGCTGCGCAGCCGCCTGTCGGAGACGTCACCGGACGTCCAGTCCCAGAAGGCGCTCATCGGCTCCCTGAGCGGGCAGTTGGCGCAGATGAAACAGCCGACGCCGGCCGAGGGCAGCCTGGACTATGTCGCGAAGTACCGTGAGTTCAAGTACCAGGAAACGCTTTACGACCTGTATGCGAAGCAGTTCGAGCTGGCCCGCCTGGACGAGAGTCGCGACAACGCGCTGATCCAGGTCGTCGATCCCGCGCTGCTGCCCGAGCAGAAGAGCAAGCCCAAGCGCTCGCTGATCGTCGCGTTCGCCTTCCTGGCGACGCTCGCCGGACTGCTGATCTTCATCGCGGTCCGGGATCTCCCCAAAGCACCCCGACGGACCTGAGCCCACCGCCCACGGCCTTCGAACTCCCGGCCTGGGCGTGCACAGCGCAACAGGGAGTCATTCAAAACATCCAGAACAGGGCGAAGTACATGAAGGCAGTCATTCTTGCAGGGGGGCTCGGCACGCGTCTGAGCGAAGAGACGGGCACGCGCCCCAAGCCGATGGTCGAGATCGGCGGCAAGCCGATCCTCTGGCACATCATGAAGATCTACTCCGCCCATGGCATCAACGAGTTCGTGATCTGCTGCGGGTACAAGGGGTACGTCATCAAGGAGTACTTCGCAAACTACTTCCTGCACATGTCCGACGTCACCTTCGACATGCAGAAGAACAGCATGGAGATCCACCAGAACCAGGCCGAGCCCTGGAAGGTGACGCTGGTCGACACCGGCGAGAACTCCATGACCGGCGGCCGCCTGCGCCGCGTGCGGGACTACCTTCAGGGCGAGGAAGCGTTCTGCTTCACCTATGGCGACGGGGTCGCGGACGTCGACGTCACCAAGCTGCTGGCCTTCCATCGCGCGCACGGCAAGGCCGCGACGCTGACCGCAGCACACCCCCCCGGCCGTTTCGGCGCGCTGGATATCCAGAACAACTTCGTCCAGTCCTTCAAGGAAAAGCCCAAGGGTGACGGTGCTTCGGTGAACGCGGGCTTCTTCGTGCTGTCCCCGTCGGTGATCGATCTGATCGACGGCGACGACACCACCTGGGAACGCGAACCCCTGGAGGCACTGGCCTCGCGTGGCGAGCTGGCCGCATTCCATCACGCCGGATTCTGGCAACCGATGGACACGCTGCGTGACAAGACCCAGCTCGAAGAACTGTGGAGCTCCGGCAAGGCTCCGTGGAAGGTCTGGGCCTGACCCGTCGGCGAGGCCCGTGACGTGCTTGCAGTCAACATCCTGGTGGCCAACCTCGCCTATGCGGCGCGGCTGGTCATGCCGTTGCTCCTGCTGCCGGTGCTTTCGCATCGGCTGGACGCGGCCGACTATGGCGTCTACATGTACGCCATGGCCGTCGCCCAGTGGCTGAGCCTGTTCATCGAATTCGGCTTCAACCTCTCGGCGACCCGCCAGGTCTCGTCGGCCGTCACACCCGAGGCCATCGCCCACATCGCCACGGACACCCAGAACGCGCGGTTCACGCTCGCAGCCGGCGCTGCCCTGCCCGCACTCGGTCTGCTGCTGTGGTCGCCGCAGTTCGCCTCTGCCCCGCAATGGGTGGCGGTGGCCTGGGCCTACGGCGCACTGACCGCGCTGGTGCCGCAGTACTACTTCCAGGGTACGCATCGGCTGCGCGACATCGCTGGCGCGGAGCTCGCCGGGGCAGCGGCGACGCTGGGTCTGGTGACCACGCTCGTCACTCCCGCCAACCAGGCCGTCATGCTGCCGCTGCTGGTCCTGGCACCTCGCCTGGCCACGACCTGCTACCTGACGCTGCGCATGCGGCGCATGCTCGGCCAGGCGCGTCTGGGCGGCTACTCGTTCGCGAGCGCCCGTCGCAGTCTGTCTTCGGGTCTGGGCTTGTTCAAGTTCCAGATCTACGTCAGCCTGTACACGTCCTTCAACCTGATCCTGGCCGGCCATTTCTTCAGCGCGGCGCAGATCGGCGCCTACGCCTCGGCCGACCGCATCATGCGCGCGGGCCTGGGCTTCTTCAGCCAGATCTCGGCGGCGGTCTTCCCGAAGTTCGTCGCCATGCGGGCAGCGGGAGACAGCAACTTGCAGCGGGCGCGGCTGATCGCCATCGGCGGGATGCTGTGCCTGGGCCTGCTGGGCGCGGCGACCGTCTGGCTGGCGGCACCCATGCTGTCCCGCCTGCTCTTCGGCAGCGCGCATGAACTGGCCTCGGACATCCTGCGCATCCAGGCGATCGTCGTGCCGGCGATCGCCATCAGCAGCGTCATCAGTTTCCATTTCCTGCTCGTGGACGGGCAGGATCGCAGCCTCAACCGGGTGGTGCTCGCCGCCGCCGCGGTCAACGTTCCCCTGTGCCTGGTGCTCATGACGCGCCAAGGCGTCCAGGGCGCCGCCGTGTCCTGGGTCGTCATCGAGTGGGCCATCGCCGCGGCGCTGATCGCCATGGCCCTGCTGCAGCACAACACCCATCGAATCAAGGAAAGCACATGATCTTCAACGACACATTCCGGGGCAAGAAGGTCCTGATCACCGGCCACACCGGATTCAAGGGAAGCTGGCTCACCGTCTGGCTGACCAAGCTCGGCGCGGACATCGTGGGCTACTCGAACGAGATCCCCACGACCCCCTCGCTGTTCGAGACGGCCGGGCTGGCCGAACGCATCGACCACCGTCTGGGTGACGTGCGCGACTTGCCGCTGCTGATGCGCACGATCGACGAGACCAAGCCCGACTTCATCTTCCACCTGGCCGCTCAACCGATCGTCTCGCTGTCGTACACCGACCCCATCGGCACGCTGTCCAGCAACATCATGGGCACCGCCAACGTGCTGGAGGCGCTGCGTCTGCTCAACCCGGACTGCACCGTCATCATCGTCACCTCGGACAAATGCTATGAGAACGTCGAATGGGTCTGGGGCTACAAGGAAACGGACGCCGTCGGTGGCCGTGACATCTACAGCGGCTCCAAGGGTGCCGCCGAAGTGGTCTTCCACGCCTATCACCACTCCTTCTTCAAGCGGCCCGACTGCCGCGTGCGCCTGGCCACCGGCCGCGCGGGCAACGTGATCGGCGGCGGCGACTGGGCCAAGGACCGCATCGTCGTGGACTGCATGCGCAACTGGTCCGAGGGCCGTTCCGTGGAGCTGCGCAGCCCGAGCGCGACGCGCCCCTGGCAACACGTGCTGGAGCCGCTCAGCGGCTACCTGACGCTCGCGGAGCGCCTGAGCAAGGATGCGTCGCTGCACGGCGAGTCCTTCAACTTCGGCCCGCGCGCCGAGCAGAACCACACCGTCCTGCAGCTGATGAGCGACCTGTCCGAGCACTGGGACTTCGCTTCGCCGGAAGACGCCTACCGCGTCACCGACAACATCCCCTTCCATGAGGCCGGCCTGCTGAAGCTGAATTGCGACAAGGCTCTGTTCCATCTGCAATGGCAGGCGACGCTCAACTATGACGAGGTGGTTCGCCTCGTGGGTCACTGGTACTTCGATCACTACCGCAATCACGCCGACATGTACGCCCTGACGCTGGCACAGATCCAGGAGTACGAAACCCTGGCCGCCGACCGGGAGGTCACATGGGCCAAGTGAGCGCCGTGCGCGCAAGCGTCACGCCCCTGCGCGTGATCGCCCATCCCAAGGGCGACATCCGTCACGCGCTGAAGGCGTCGGAGGCCTCGTTCCAGGGATTCGGGGAGGCCTACTTCACCACGATCCTGCCCGGCCAGACGAAGGGCTGGAAGAAGCATCGCCGCATGCACATGAACCTGGTGGTCGTGCAGGGCGAGGTGGCTTTCCACGTGCATGACGACCGCAGCGGCGTCACCGAGACCTTCGTGCTAAGCACCGACGCCAGCACCTACGGCCGGCTTCACGTGCCGCCGGGCCTGTGGATGGCCTTCGGTGGCCGGTCCGACGCCCCCAGCCTGGTCCTGAACCTAGCCAGCATCGAGCATGACCCCGACGAGGCGGTCAACGTCGAGCTGGAGACCTACCCCATCGGCTCGGCGGCCTGACATGCGCATCGCTCTCACCGGCGCCTCCGGCATCTTCGGCGAAGCCCTGTCGGCCCGGGCTTCCGCCGCGGGCCACACGATCGTCCCCGTCCCCCGCGAGCAACTGATCGAGGGGCGAGGACGCCTGCGCGCCGTCGCCGCCGACGCGGACGTCGTGATCCACGCTGCCGCCAACACGAACGTCGAGGCTTGCGAGCTGGATCCGGCGGTTTGCTACCGCGACAACCTGCTGCTCAGCGAGCTGGTCGCCGAGGCCTGCCATCTGGAAGGGCGCAAGCTGGTCTTCATCTCCAGCACCGGTGTCTACGGCCCGCGGCAGGATCTGCCCTACGCCGAGTACGACGCGGCCGAACCCCCGACCCACCACCATCGCGCCAAGCATCTGGCGGAGCAGTCGGTGCTGGCCTTCTCGCGCCGCAACCTGGTGCTGCGCACCGGATGGCTCTTCGGCGGCAGCACGATCAAGCCCAAGAATTTCGTCGCCCGCCGACTCGAGGAAGCGACGGCGGCCCTGCAGGCCGGACGCACAGAGATGGCCGCCAATCCGCTGCAACGCGGCAACCCCAGCTTCACCGATGATGTCGCCGATCGCCTGCTTCAGGCCTTGGATCGCGACGAGTCCGGCACGTTCAACGCCGTGAACACCGGCCACGCGAGCCGACTGGAGTACGTGCAGGCCATCCTCGACGCCGCCGGCCTGGCCCTGCGCGCCGTGCCGGCCACCGGCGACGGCGGCTTCAAGCGCGTGGCCCGCGTGTCCCCCAACGAGAGCGCCCTGAATTGGCGTTTCGACGCGCAGGGCTACGCCCCCATGCCGGACTGGAAGACCAGTCTGACCCGATACGTCGTCGCCTTGCGCGCCCACGGCTGAGCCATCATGGAACACATCGACATCGTCGTACTGGGCGCCGGCATCGCCGGCCTGGGCGCGGCTCTCGCGGCGCGCCGCCAGGGCCGCCGCGCGGTCCTCTTCGAAGCCCGCCACCGATCCGGCGGTCTTCTGGACAACTTCGAGGTGGACGGTTTCCGCTTCGATCATGCGGTGCACCTGAGCTTCGCCAGCGAGCCGCTGGTGCGCGAGATTTTCGACCGCACCCCTTACCTGACGCATCCGGCCGACAGCACCTGCTTCGAGGACGGTCGCTGGCTGAAGCATCCGGTGCAGAACAACCTGCATCCGCTGCCGCCGCAGCAAAAGGTGGACCTGATCCAGTCCTTCCTCGCACGCCCCGCCGAACTCGGCGGCGAGGACTACGAGCACTGGCTGCGCCATCAGTACGGCGATGCCATCGCCGAGCGCTTCCCGATCAAGTACACGACCAAGTACTGGGCCACGCCGGCCCAGGATCTGTCGACCACCTGGATCGGCAACCGGATGCGCCGCGCGGAACTGGGCGAGATCCTGTTCGGTGCCTTCACCGACGAGACGCCCAACACCTATTACACGAAGGAGATGCGCTACCCCGAGAAGGGCGGCTACAAGGCCTTCATCCAGGGTCTGATCGACGAGTCGGAGATCCGCACAGGGCACGCGGCCGTCGCCGTCGATCCCGTCCAGCGCGTCGTGACTTTCGCCGACGGCACCCGCGTCGGCTACGACCGCCTGGTCAGCACGCTGCCGCTGCCGGTGCTAGCGCGCCTGATGGACGCTCCCGCGCCGGTGCTCAACGCCGCATCACGTCTGAAGGCCACCAGCATCGACCTGATCTCGGTGGGCATCGACAGCCCCGAAGACTTCCCGCTCTGGCTCTACATCTACGACGAGGACCTGCTGGCGAGCCGCATCTACTCGCCGTCCAAGAAATCGCCGGACAACGCGCCGGCGGGCTGCAGCTCGCTGCAGTTCGAGGTGTACTCGCGGGGCACCGAGTCGCGCTACACGAAGCAGGCGCTGATCGACAACGCACGCCTGACGCTCGAACGGCTGGGGCTGTGCGATCCGGCCGCCGTGCGCTTCTACGACCACCGGCGCCTGCCCTACGGCAACGTGATCTTCGACCGCGGTATGGAGGCTGATCGCGACATCGTCCGCGCCCACGTCAAGGAGCACGGCATCCTGAGCTGCGGGCGCTTCGGCGAATGGGACTACCTCTGGAGCAACCAGAGCCTGATCAGCGGCTACGAGGCCCTGTCCGGGGATCGGTAAGCGAGCGATGGACTTCGTCGACTTCTACCGGCTCGTGGGGCTGGCGCTGCTCGTGGCGCTGGTGCTGGGCACCCGGCGGGCGTTCACGCTGACCTTCCTGGCCTGCGCGAACTTCGCGCTGTATGCCTTCCTCAAACCGGTCCTCGTCTCGGAATATTTCCAGTCGGGCACGCAGGTGCCGCAGTACGTGATCGGCGCCTTCTGCGTGTTCCTGCTGGGCACCCTGCTGGGCACGCTGCTGTGCGATCATCAGGCCGCGCCACCGCCGCCGCCCGATGTGGTGGTGAAGATGCCCAACGTCTACTTGCCCGCGCTGGCCGGCGTGGCGTTGGTGGCGCTGCATCTGGCGCTGGTCGGTCAGACGCCGATCTCGGCGATCGCCGATCCGATCACGGCGCGATGGGCGCTGGGCAACGGCGGCAACATCCTCTTCCAGACGCTGTGGACCAACTTTCTGATCGTCACGGCGATCTACATCTTCTTCGCTCCGGCGCCGCTGGCTCATCGCGTCCTCGCGATCCTGATCAGCCTGGCCTGGTTCCCGCTGCTGTCGATCCGGGCGCCGCTGGTGGACTTCGTGCTGACGGTGATCGTGATCAAGTGCTTCCTGATCGGCCGGCGCGGATTCAGCCCGCTGGCGGCCCTGTCCTTCGCGCTGGCGGCCCTGCTGCTGATCGCATCGCTGGGGGTCGTGCGGCTGAGCTCGCAGACGGGCAAGTCGTTGGAGGAGATCATCGGGGCCGCACCGGACCTGCTCAACGTCAGCGGCCTTCTGCTCGACCTGATCCTGCAGCGACTGGACTATCTCGACGTGATGCAGGCCGCCGAGACCAGCCTCTCCCAGCTCCAGCTGCCGGCGATTCCGTTTCTCTATAACCTTCTCCCTCGCGGTCTGTTCGTCGACAAGCTGTACTCGTCGGACACGCAGGCCACCGCTCTGGCGGGTCCAGGCTTTGACCAGGAGAACATCACCCGCATCGTCGGCATCGTGGCCGAGATGATGTCCTCGGACCTGATGCTGATCTTCGGCGTCGTCTTCCTGTTCTCGCTGGGCGTGCTCTACAAGCTGATCGACAGCCGCATGCGCATGACCCGCGGGCGCCTGTTCCTGTACGCCCGGATCCTTCCCGCCGCCGGCGGTCTGCCTCTGCTGGGCGGCTGGAACACCATCTACATGTCTTCGTTCGCGCTCAATCTGCTGATGTCGGCGCTGATCGTCCGTCTCTATGAAAAGTCTTTTCCTATCCCCCCAGCCGATCGATGAGCGGCATGGCGGCGGCGTGGTGATGCTGGCGCTGCTGCGCAAGGAACACGCCGAAGGAACCGCCGGGGTCGTCGAGATCCACCGCGGCCAGCCCTCTGCCGTGGCGACTCGCCACTTCCGGTCGATGGGTCTGCCCGCGCTGGGTCTGATGCAGCTGCTGCTGCCGGTGCTTCCGTTCGACTTCTTCTCCCGTTTTTCGTTCGGACTTCTGGGCCATCTGCGCTCGCTCGGTCGCCAGAAGGCGACCTTTAACTACAACCAGATGCTGATCTATCCGCTGCTGGCGCGGCGCCTGGAGTCGGAGATCGTGGTCCACGACGTGATGCACGACATGTGGCGCTCGCATGCGGGGATGCGCCGCCCGTTCTGGCGCCTGGTTCGCTTCTGGGAACGCCGTCTGGTGCGCTGGCTTCCCGCCACATCGACGCTCGTCTTCCTCTCCGACAAGGATCGCGACATGCTCGCTGACGGCGTGCGCTGCCAGGTCCGCGTACTGGATCTGCCGGCGCTGCTGGCCTGCGGATCGGCCGGCAACCGCGCGCCAGAGCGTCAGTCGCTGAGACTCGGCCCCGGCGTACGCGTCGGTCTGCTGGGCGCCTGGAATCGCCCGGAGAACAGCAGCGGCGCCCAGGCCTTCCTGGACGCGCTTGAACCGGAGGTCCGTGAGGGCCTGCGCGTGCGCATCGCCGGTCCCGGCTCGGAGCAACTGTCCGACTGTCCGTCGATCGAGAAACTCGGCTTCGTCGATGACCTGAGCGAGTTCTTCGATGGCATCGACGTTTTCGTCGCGCCGCTGGACAGCGGCGCAGGCGTGAAGATCAAGGTCCTGAACGCCCTGGAGCACGGTGTCCCGCTGTTTCTGACCGCCAAGGCCGTCGAGGGCATCGATCTGCCCGCCGACTTTCCGCATGTCGTCGAGAGCGACTGCCGCCAGCTGGCGGAACACTTCAACCGCGCATACGTCCGGTCATGATCGTCTTCATCACCCACGGAGACGGACCGCGTGGCGCCGAGCGCGCCGTGCGCAATCTGTTGACGGACGCCCCCCCTGCCAGCTGGTTGTCGGTGATCTCGCTCGGCAAGGCCTTCGACGTGAAAGGCGACCATCTGCGCGAGCGCCAAGTCCAGGGCAAGGCCGAAGCCGTTTCGGCGACCATGGCAGAGATCGCACGCGGCCAGCAGGCCTGCCAAACTGTCACGCTGTGCTACGTCAACGGCCATATGGCCGTTCCGTTCGCCGCGTTCGCGTGGGCGCGTCTGCGAGGCCTGTTTGGCCGCCCGCGTACCCGCCTCGTCCTGTGGGAGCACTGCGTCCCGCACACGCACTACGAGCGTCGCGGCGGACTGGGCCGCCGTGTCATCCGCTCCTTGTATGCGGGCATGCTGCGGATGGCCGACGCCGTGGTGGCCCCTAGTTCGGTCATCGGCGCCGATCTCGAGCGGCACTTCGCCGAGATCCCAACCCACGTCGAGCAGATCGACAACCCCATCGTCCTGGCGCCCGCAGTGACCCTGGCATTGCCGGTCGACTGGCCCGAGGGGACGAGCTTGCGGACGGTGTTCGTCGGCGCGCTGAGCCCTGAGAAGCAACCGCATCTGGCGCTGGACTGGGTGACCGCGAATCGAGATCTCGGCGCCCATCTGCTGCTGTGCGGCGACGGTCCGATGCGCGAGGAACTCCAGGCCAGGATCGATTCGCAGGGTCTGCCGGCGACCATCGCCGGTCATGTCGGCAACCTTCGCGCGTATTACCAGCAGGCGGACCTCCTCATCTGTACCTCGCGCTACGAGACGTTCAGCAACGTCATGACCGAAGCAGCCATGTGCGGCTGTCGGGTGCTGACCACCGACTGGCCCGGGGTCAGCTCCGTGTACGGCGCCCACCCGCAGGTCCGTATCCATCGAGACGAGGCAGCGCCCGCATTCGATCCGCCCACGCGTGGACCCCGGCCCGCGCCTGGCGAGCGCCTCGTCAACTTCGACGCCGCTGTGCATCTCCAACAACTAGAAGGCCGGACCTGACGTGAACGACCTCTCCATCGCCCTGGGCGTGCTGTCCTATCGCCGGCCCGAGCTCCTGCGCGACCTGCTGCGCAGCTTCATGCGCCAGACCGGCGCGACGGCCCTGCGCGTCATCGTCTACGACAACGATCCGGCCGGCTCGGCCGAAGCCATCGCGCGCGAGTGCGTGCCTGCGTCGCAACTGCGCTACGTCAAGACGGATGCCAACTTCGGCAGTTCCGGCGGCTTCAACAGCCTGTTCGCCGAGGCCCTCCATGAGCAGGTCTCGCATTTCTTCTGCTGCGACGACGACATCGAGCTGACCGACGACTGCATGGAGCGGCTGCTCGAGGTCGCCCGCGAGCAGCCCAGCGCCGTGCTGCTGGGCGGACGGCGCTACCTGTCTGGCCGCGAGTTTCCCTGGGCGCCGACGGTCTCGGCGGCCGACATCACGCGCGTGAGCGCGCATCAGCCGGTCGCGGACCGGCCAGTCCCGGTGGACACGATCACCTTCGAGGGCTGCCTGCTGCCGCTGGCGGTGATGCGGAAGGTCGGCCTTCCGTATCGCAACTTCTACATGGACGGCGACGACTGGGACTACGGCCTGCGCATCCGCAAGGCCGGGTACGCCATCCTGCGAGTGCCGGCCACGGTCATCGTCCGAAAGATCGAACCGCCGCAGCGTCTGGCGCGCATCCCGCTCCTCGGCTTGAGCTCGTGGCGCAGCGGGATCGGTCCGGAACGCTCCTATTACGAGATCCGCAACAAGTTCAAGCTGGTCCACCGACATGCAGAACGTAGGACGTCGGCGCTGCTGCGGGAGACCGGGCGGGCGCTTCGCCGCCTGATCGGGATCGTCGCCTTCGAGGATCGCAAGCTCTTCCGCGCGCGCCTGGTGCTCCAGGCGGTGGCCCATGGCTGGGCCGATGTCGAAGGACGCAACGACAGCCTTCGGCTGTGACCGCGCCAACGCTCGCCCGCCCCTTCGCTTCGTCCGGATCCTTCCCATGACCTCCACGCTTCCCTCCTGCGCCGTCCTGCTGGCGACCTACAACGGCGAGCGCTGGCTGCCCGAACAACTGGACAGCCTGAGCGCCCAGCAAGGCGTCAACCTGCGCGTCATCGTCAGTGACGATCAGTCCTCGGATGGCACTCTGCGCGTGCTGATGCAGCGCGTCTCGACGCTTGCGCTGACCGTCCTTCCCGTCCACGCCGAGCGCTTCGGCAGCGCCAACCGGAACTTTCTGCGCCTGGTGCGCGACGCCGACATTGGCGACGCCGAGTACGTGGCGCTCGCCGACCAGGACGACGTCTGGCACGCGGACAAGGTCGGCCGTGCCATTGGTCGACTGCGCGCCGACGGCGCGGCGGCCTACTCGAGCGACGTGGAAGCCTTCTGGCCGGACGGCCGGACGCGGATCATCAAGAAGTCCCACGCCCAGAAGCAGTTCGACCACGTGTTCGGTTCACCGGGCCCCGGCTGCACCTTCGTGTTCACGCGCGCGCTTTTCCTGGAGATGCGCGCCTGGGTATCGGCCAACTTCGCGGCGCTGTCGCGGCTGTGGGTCCACGACTGGATCCTGTACGCCTACGCGCGCGCCCATGGTCATCGCTGGATCATCGACAACGTATCGACCATGCGTTACCGGCAGCACCAATCCAACGAGATCGGGGTGAACTTCGGCCTCAAGGCGGTTCAGCGCCGGCTTGCCGTCGTCAAGGAGGGCCGCTACCGCCATGACATCGTGATCATCGCGGAGCTCACGGGCGCCAGCCCCGACTGCGCGCGGGCCCTGCGACGCCTGAGCTGGGCCGACCGGCTCTGGCTCATCGGTCACGCCGGACAGTTCCGCCGCAGCCTGCCCGAGGTTCTGGCGCTGCGCCTGATCTTCGTGCTGATGCCCGCCACCCCCATCCCCGCAGCGGCATGAGCAAGTTCGTCGTCACCGGCGCCCGGGGCTATGTCGCGCGTCATCTGATCCGCCGCCTGGTCGCGGACGGCCACGAGGTGGTGGGGCTCACGCGCGGTGGCGCCGCCCAAGGCGCGGAACCCGGTTCCCGAGAAGTCGCCGTGGGCGACTACTCCGACGAGGCCATCCTGGCGCACGCGGTGAGCGGCGCTCGAGCCGTCTTCCATCTCGCGGCGCGGGCGCATCAGCGCAGCGCCGGCGAGGACGACGCGGCACTCTTCCACGCCGCGAACGTGGTGCCGACCGAGGCCCTGGCTCGCGCGTGCGCCGCGACCGGCGTGACGCGCCTGGTGATGGCCAGTTCCATCGGCGTGCTGGGCAACCGCACGGACGCCGCGGCCTTCTCCGACGCCACCCCGCCCGCGCCGGTCGACCCCTACGCGTTGAGCAAGGCGCTGGCGGAGCGGCGTGTGGCGGAGCTGCTGGCCGAGGGCGGCTGCGACTACTGCATCGTGCGGCCGCCGCTGGTCTACGGCCCGGGCAGCCCCGGCAACTTCGCCGGCCTCGTCGCGATCGCGGCCAAGGCACCGCTGATTCCACTCGCGGGCATCCGGGCGCCGCGCACCTTCATCCACGTCGATCACCTGGTGGACGCGCTGGTCGTCGCGGGTTCCCATCCGGCTGCCTCCCGGCGCACTTTCGTCGTGGCCGACGGCGCGGACACCTCGGTGGCCGAGATCGTCCGAACCGCCGCATGGACCTTCGGCCGTGAGCGCTGGCGCGTTGTCGCGATCCCCGAGGCGCTGCTGCGCACGCTGGCTGTCCTGGCCGGGCAGCGCACGCGAATCGATAAACTGCTCGCCCCGCTGCGTGTCGACGGCGCCGGCTTCCAGGAAGCCACCGGCTGGCGTCCCGCGCGGCCCACGTCAGAGGCGATCGCCGCAACCCTCCGGGACTGGCCCGGCGCCCCCACACCATGATCCTTGTTCTCGCTTCCCTGGGCAGCCTGCTGCTCTCCATCGCCCTGACCCGGGCCATGATCAGCTACGCGCTGTCGGCCAACCTCATGGACCGGCCCAACGAGCGCAGTTCCCACAAGGTGCCCACGCCGCGCGGCGGCGGTGTCGCATTCGTGGTGACCTTTCTCATCGCCCTGGTCGTCCTGCATCCGCTGCTGGGAATCGATCCCCATTTCGCGGTGGGAAGCGCCGGCGCTGGAGTTGTGGTCGCCGTGCTGGGCTTCGTCGACGATCGACGCGGTTTGAAGGCGCGCACGCGTTTCGCCGGCCACCTGCTGGCGGCCTGCTGGTTCCTGTACTTCCTGGGCTCGGTGCCACCCATGCCGATTTTCGGCTTCACCGTGGACCTGGGCATCGCCGGCTTCGCCCTGGCAGCACTCTTCCTGGTCTGGATGATCAACCTGTTCAACTTCATGGACGGGATCGACGGGCTGGCCAGCCTCGAGGCCGTGGCCGCCGCGGCCTATGGCGCCCTGCTGTGGGCGCTGCGCGAGCCGAGCGGCAACTGGACCGCGGCCGTGCTGCTGGCCTGCTGCGTGGCGGGATTCCTGGTCTGGAACTTCCCGCCTGCGCGCATCTTCATGGGTGACGCCGGCAGCGGCTTCCTGGGCCTGATCGTCGCCGCACTCGCGCTTTGGTGCGGTCGCGCCCATCCGGAGCTGTTCTGGAGCTGGCTCATCCTGATCGGCTGCTTCATGGTCGACGCCACCACCACCCTGGTGCGACGCGTGCGTCGCGGCGACCGTTTCTCGGAAGCCCATCGCAGCCATGCCTACCAGTACGCATCCCGCAAGCTGGGCGCGCACCGGCCTGTGACCCTTTGGGTATTCGCGATCAACACCGTCTGGCTGTTGCCGATTGCGGCCGCGGTCGCCCTCGGCCGGCTGGACGGCATGCTGGGACTGGTCATAGCCTATGCGCCCCTGGTGGCACTTGCATTCCGCTTCAAGGCCGGCGATCGCGCCGCCCAGGAGGTCTGACGCCATGGAAGCCCCAGCAGCCCACCTGCCAGCGCCCGGCGCCAATCCGATCGGCCGCCGTATCGTGATCGTGGGGGCGGGAGGCTTCGGACTGGCCGTGGCCGAGGCGCTGGAGGCCGTCGGCGGTTGGGAGATCGTCGGCCTCGTGGACGACCGCTGGCCGGATCTGACTAGTGCCGGGCGCTGGCCCGTGCTGGCCGCATCCAGTGGCCTGCCCGACCTGCGACCACAGGCCGACGCCGTTGTCGTGGCCATCGGTCGCAACACGGTGCGGGAGGCGGTGTTCGAACGCGCTCGGGCTGCCGGTTTCGCGCTGCCGCCGGTGATTCATCCGCGCGCCTACGTCGCTCGCGGAGCGGAAGTGGGGGCGGGAGCCATCGTCATGGCGGGCGTGATCGTCAGCCATGGCTGTCGCGTGGACGAGGGAGCGTTGCTCAACGCCGGTGCCGTCCTGGATCACGACAGCCAGGTGGAACGTTTCGCCCATGTGGGCATTGCCGCCAGCCTCGGCGGCGGCGCGCGAGTGGCGGAGCGCGCCGTGCTCGTCCAGGGAGAGATCCTGCCAGCGCAAGGGGTCAAGGTTCAGGCGCACTGAACTGTGGCGTCACGCACCACAGATCCCCACAAGGTAGGAAGGGTTCGTCAAGTCGACGTGCGACACTAGCGGGTCAAACGCAGTACGTGATCCGGCTCGAAAGGATCACTCTTCTCGACGCTGGCAACCCGGTGTCGCGCTTCGAATGACAAGCAAAACCATCACGCATTTCCTGGCGCTGCCAGCCAGCGCGAAAGTCGCGCTGATGGTGGGGGGAGACGCCGTCTTCCTCCCCATCTGCATGTTCCTTTCGGTGGCCATGCGTCTAGGCTCCTTCGAGCTCGCGCTGGACACGGCGCTCCCGCTGCAGTTGGGCATCGCCTGGCTCGCCATCCCCATCCTCGCGGTGGCGGGGCTCTACCGCACCGTGGTCCGCTACATCGACCTCAAGGTCCTGCTGGCGTCCAGCGTCGCGCTGGCGGCGGCCGTGCTGATCGCCTATGGGGTCGCCTTCGCCTTCGACTTCAGCGTCTTCCCGCGCTCGGTCCTGCCCAGCTTCTGGTTCGTGGCCTTCACCTACGTGGTGAACTCGCGCTTCATCGTGCGATCGATGCTGCGACGCAATCTGGCGGGTCGGCGCCGCGTCAACTCAGCCATCTACGGCGCCGGCGAGGCCGGCGTCCAGTTGGCCCGAGCCATGCAGTTCAGCACCGAGTACCGTCCCGTCTGCTTCTTCGACGACGCCCGCTCGCTGCAGCGCAAGTCGGTGAGCGCCCTGCCGGTGCATTCGCCGCAGGACATCCGCGAGATCGCCGCCCGCTACGACATCGACGAGATCGTCATCGCGGTGCCTTCGGCAACCCCCACGCAGAAGCGCGAGATGGCTGAGCGCGCGGGCCTGACTGGTCTGCCCGTGAAGATCCTTCCCGCGCTGTTCGACTGGGTCGGTGGCGGCAGTCTGGCCAACATCCGCGATCTAGATGTGGCGGACCTCCTGGGCCGTGACGCGGTTCCGCCCGACCCCCGTCTGATCCGGCTCAACGTGACTGGCAAGGTCGTGATGGTGACGGGTGCCGGCGGTTCGATCGGCAGCGAACTTTGCCGCCAGGTGCTGGCCCAGAAGCCGAGCAGCATCGTGTTGCTGGACCACTCAGAGTTCGCGCTTTACAGCATTGAACAGGAGCTCAAGCTCCAGGCCGTCGGTACCGGCATTAAGGTGCAGGCGCGACTCGGCTCGGTCCTCAATGCGGAGCTGCTGGATCACATCCTGAGCACGGAAGGCGTGCAGACGGTCTATCACGCGGCCGCCTACAAGCATGTGCCGATCGTCGAGGAAAACGTGCAGCAGGGCGTGCAGAACAACGTGTTCGGCTCCCTGCAGGTCGCGCAGGCCTGTGCGCGCGCCGAGGTCGAGACCTGCATCCTGATCTCGACCGACAAGGCCGTGCGCCCGACCAACGCAATGGGCGCATCCAAGCGCGTCGCGGAACTGATCTTCCAGGGCGCCGCGCTGACCAGCACCCGCACGCGTTTCGCGATGGTGCGCTTCGGCAACGTGCTGGGCTCGTCGGGTTCGGTGGTGCCGCTGTTCCGCCAGCAGATCATGAATGGCGGTCCCATCACGATCACGCATCCGGACATCATCCGCTACTTCATGCTGATTCCGGAAGCCGCCCAGCTGGTCATCCAGGCCGGCGCGATGGCGACCGGCGGCGAGGTGTTCGTGCTGGACATGGGCGAGCCGGTGCGCATCGCCGACCTGGCGCGATCGATGATCCGTCTGTCGGGTCTGACCGAGCGCACCGATGAGCATCCGGAAGGCGACATCGAGATCAAGGCCGTCGGCCTGCGCCCAGGCGAAAAGCTCTACGAGGAGCTGCTCATCGGCGACGACATCATCCCCAGCGGCCACAGCCGCGTGATGTGCGCCCGCGAGCGCCACATCGAGCCCTCGCTGCTGGAGAAGATGCTGGCATCCCTGCAGGCCGCCTGCGTACAGAACGACCGTGACGGGATCCTGCGCCAACTGAGCAACTTGGTTCCCGAGTTCCGCGCGGCGAACGTCGTCAACGCGGAAATGATCTCCCGCATGCAGCAGCAGGGCTGATCCCAAGCGCAGGAAACGGGCCCGCGACCGTGGGCCCGTCTGACGCGTTTCAGGCCGCCACTTCCTCGGCCTTCATCGTCATCCCCTCCTCGACGGTCATCACCGTCAAGCCAAGACGACCCGCGACCGACGCGATCAGCGCACGCTGCTGATCGGACAGTTGCTCGTCCGCAACCAGAATGTGCGTGGCGCCAGCCAACAGGTGCGGCAACTCAAGATCGGACAGGCGCCCCTGCACGCGCACGCCAGCGATCCGCAGACCCTGGGCGGCCTCGTCGTCGTCCAGCATCGCCAGCACATGCCATCCTTCGCGGCCATGGATCGCGGCAATGAGGCGTCGCGCGCGCTCCCCAGCGCCGATCACGATCGCGCGACGCGCATCGAAGAGTGGCCCCTCCACCATCCGCCGGGCGTGCTCCCACAGCAGGCGGTAGACCATGCGCGCGATAGCGAAGGCCAGAATGCTGAACACCGGGTGCAGCACCAACACTGCCCGCGGTACGGCGGTCAACTGCGCCATCTGGATCCAGAACGCGCTCACCAATCCGCCCAGCAACGCGCCGACCACCAAGCGCCGGAAGTCGTCGAAGCCGAAGAACCGCCAGAGGCTCCGATAGATGCCGACCAGTCCCAGACAGATGAGGTAAGTCGCGACGACACCCGCCAGGACGTAGTCGTCATAGGCCGGCCGTCCGGGCTGCCAGCCTTCGAAGCCGAGACGGAACAAGTAGGTCAGGTGCCAGCAAAGCAGCACCAGGACGGCATCGGCGCACACGGCGCGGAGTCGGTTCCATCGGCCCAGCGTGGAAAGACGCTGTTCCACGCCGGTCCAGAAGCGGACATCGGTGATCGTCATGGCATTCCTTGCAGTCGAGAGCGCGGGCGCGGCGATCGTCTTCAACGTCAGGCCGATCACCTGGAGATCGCTGGCGAGCGAATGATTGTCGACGTAGCGCAGCGAGTACCGCAGCTTGCTGGGCAGGATCACGCGCAGGTACTCCTGTTCGGGGTCCGACGCGTCGGCCAGCAGCTCGTTCTCGTTGCGAAAATGAACCGAGGCGAAGTCGGTGACGCCGGGGCGCACGCTCAGCAGACGCAGCCGCCAGTCCTCGGGATAGTGCTGGACGTAGCGGGGCACCTCCGGCCTCGGCCCGACCAAGCTCATAGTGCCGCGAAGCACGTCGATCAGCTGCGGCAGTTCGTCGAGCTTGCTCGACCGCAATACGCGTCCGACTCTTGTGATGCGCGGATCTCCGGCGACGGTGACCTGGGCGTCGGTGCGAGGCGGTTCCATCGACATCGTGCGGAACTTGAAGATCCGGAACAGACAGCCGTGCCGCCCCACCCGCTCCTGCCGAAAGAAGACCGGGCCCGGTGAGTCGACCTTGATCGCGATCGCCAGCAGCGCGAAAAGCGGCGCGAGTACCAGCAAGCCAGCCGCAGCGATCACGACATCGAACAGCCGCTTCAACATGAGTTCACGCCGCTCCAAAGGTGCGACGCACCGCCGAGATCACCCGATCCACATCCGCGTCCGACATCGCCGAATAGATTGGGATACTCGCCAAACGCTCGTACGCCTTCTGCGATTCCGGGAACATCTCGGCCGTCAGGCCGTAGCGCTCCTTCCAGTAAGGGTGCTGGTGCAGCGGCACGTAGTGCACGCTGCAGCCGATGCCCAGCGCGAACATGCGCTCGATGAACTCGTCGCGCGTGACCGTCGCCGCGTTGCTCAGGCGCAGCACGTACAGGTGCCAGCTGTGGACGTCCTCGTTGGGGGCTCGCGGGGGCAGGATCAGCGGCAGGTCCGCGAAGGCTTCGAAGTAGCGCGCCGCGATCTGCTCGCGACGCGCCTGGAAGGCCGGCAGCCGCTTGAGCTGGTGCAGGCCCAGCGCCGCCGCGATGTCGGTCAGGTTGTACTTGAAGCCCGGGGCGACGATCTCGTAGTACCAGCTGGGCACCTTGGCGGTGAAGCGGTCGAAGGCGTCGCGGTTGATGCCATGCAGCCGCATCACGCGGGCACGCTGGGCCAGCGCCGGGTCGCGCGTCACCAGCATGCCGCCCTCGCCCGTGGTCATCGTCTTGTTGGCATAGAAGCTGAACACCGTGGCATTGCTGCCCAGCGTGCCGATCAGCTCCTTCTCCAGCGTGGTCGGCAACGCATGCGCCGCGTCCTCGACCACCTTCAGCCCGTGCTTGCGCGCGATGTCCAGCAGCGCCAGCATGTCCACCGCCAGGCCGGCGTAATGCACCGGGATGATCGCCTTGGTGCGCGGCGTGATGGCGGCCTCGATCTGGTCCAGGGCGATGTTCATCGTCGCCGGATCGATGTCCACCAGCACCACGTCCGCGCCCAGGTAGCGCACCACCTCGGCGGTGGCGGTGAAGGTGTGCGTCGTGGTGATGACCTCGTCACCCGGGCCCAGCCCCAGGGCTTCCAGCGCCAGGTGCAGGCCGGCCGTCGCGGAGTTGACGGCGATGCACTCGATCTGCGGCTCGCCCAGGAACTCGGCGAAGGCCTGCTCGAAGCGCTTGGCCTTGGGGCCGGTGGTGACCCAGCCGCTGCGCAGAGTGTCCACCACCTCGGCGATTTCCTCGTCGCCGATCTCGGGCAGCGCAAAGGGCAGGAAGGGCAGCTTGTCGGAAGAGGTGCTCATGCGGGTTTGGTGATCAGGGCCAGCCGGTGGCTGCGCAGCAAGGGAAGACAGTTGAACCAGGTGTAGGCGGCCGGATGCAGCCGGCAAACAGCGCGCGCCAGCGGCGGCGCCAGCGGCGGCGCCAGCGTGACGCGGCGCCAGCGGAACACCCCCTGCGGAAACAGCTGGCGAACCCGGCCCACCGGCACGCCGCGCACGTCGCGGTTGCGTGGATTGTCGACGATGAAGTCATACCAGAGCACGGCCCCGCCGGGCTTGAGCCAGGACCACATCGCCTCCGCCAGGCGCTGCTGCAGCGCATCGTCCAGGATGGACGAGAACACGGTGCACTGCATCACCAGGTCCTGGCTGCCCGCCGTGATGTCGGCGCGCGAGGCATCGCCACCGAGCAGGCATAGCAGTTCGCGCTGGCGCTCCTGCAGCATCTGCCAGACCTCGGGGCGCAGCAGGCTGTAGCGGTCCAGGCCCGGCGCATCGCCGGAGGCGGTCTGCCGGCGCGCATAGCGCCGCGCGATCTCGCGCAGCTCCTGCTCCAGCGGTTCGCGGCCCGGCACGGGGGTCTCCGTTCAGGCGTCCAGGGCCTGCAGGAAGCGCCGCGCCAGCACCGGATAGGTGTGGTGCGCCAGCACGAAGGCACGGCCCCGGCGTCCCATTTCGGCGCGCTCGTCCGCAGACAGCGCGGCCAGCCGGCGCAGGCCCTGGGCGACGGCCACCGAGTCTTCGGGCGGCACGGTGAGGCCACAGCCGGCCTCGGCCACCGGGTCGTTGCCCGCCTCCACCGAATGCAGCACCGCGCGCTCGGCCATCATGTAGTCCATCAGCTTGTTGGGCGCGATGCCAAAGCGATAGATGGGCGTGCGCTGCCAGCCGATGTAGGCGATGTCGAACTGCGCCAGCAGCGCGGGAATCTGCGCCTTGGGGATGGCCGGGAAGAAGGCCACAGAGTCCAGGCCCTCGGCCTGGACGCGGGCCTTCAGACGCTCGCACTCATGTCCACCGCCCACCAGCACGAAGCTCAGCGCCGCGCCCCCGTCGGCCGGGGACGAGCGCAGCTGCGCCGCCGCATCCAGCAGCACGTCCAGCGCATTCGGCAACCCCATGGACCCGGCATAGCCCACCACCACGCGTCCGGCCGCGCGCTGCGCCTGCAGGTGCTGCACCAGCGCCGGGTCGGTCAGGGCCGGCGGCGTGCCGTCCCATTCATCCAGCGTGATGCCATTGGGCACGATGTGCAGCTTCTTCAGATCCAACCCGTGCGCCGCCATGTGCTCGTGCACCTTGGGCAGCATGGAGACCACCGCGTCGGCGTCGCGGTAGGCGTCGTTCTCGGCCTTCTGGCACAGCATCGCGAACGGGTGCCAACGCGACATGCCCGACAGCTCGATGGGCGACAGCGGCCAGAGGTCGTGCACCTCGTAGACCAACTGGGCCTGAGCCAGGCGGGCGATCTTGCGCGCCACCCAGATGTCCATCGGGTAGGTGCTGGAGGCGATCACCACGTCGGGCTGGAACTCGCGCGCGAGGATGTCGGCGTCCTTGCCGACCTGGCGCAGGAAGGACGCGATGTTGCGCAGTCGCCCGAAGCCATTGCCCTGGTAAGCCGGTGTCCCGTACCAGCAGTAGGCGATGCCGTCCAGGGTCTCGCCGCCGGGGCCGGGCTGCTGGCTGCGCACATGCGAGTGCGAGGCGGCCAGGATCAGCACCTGGTGGCCCTGGCGCACCCATTCGCGGCTCAGGTAGTAGGGGCGGAACTCCATGCCGTACTTCGGCGCGCCGGCATAGTGGTTGATCAGCAGGATCTTCATTCTTGTTGGATCTCGCGCAGTCGCTGCACGAAGCGCTGCACCGCGGGGCCGAACATCGCGTGCTCGGCCACCCAGGCGCGGTTGGCGGCGCCGGCGGCCGCGGCGGCCTCCGGTGTGGGGGTCAGGTCTTGCATCGCGGCCAGCAGAGCGTCCTGTGCCCCGCCCTCACCCATGCCCATGTCTTCGGGCAGGATCAGGCCATGGCGCGGCGCCCCGGGCGGCAGCCGCAACAGCTCATGATTGGCCGGCAGGTCCGACAGCAGCGGCAGGCATTCATGCGCCATGGCCTCCAGCACCGAGACCGAGGCCGAATCGCTGCGCGGCAGACTCAGATACCAGCGCGACTGCGCGTAGTAGCGCCCCTGCGTGCTGGGGTCCAGGCGGCCAACGAATTGCACCCGCTCCGCCAGGCCCGCCCGCGCCACGGCGGCCTCCAGCTCGGCGCGCAGCGAACCGTCGTTGGCGACGATCAGCCGGGCCTCGGGCTGGCGCGCGGCAATGCCTCGGAAGACATCGATCACCCGCTGCGGCTGGTAAATCGGCTCCAGCCCGCGGTTGGCGAAGAACTGCCACGGGTTCTTGCGCGCGTTCTGCTTGGGCAGTGATTCCAGGCCAAATGGAAACGTCATCACCTCCGCCGCGCCCAGCTCGCGCATGCGCTCGCTCATGTGGGCCGAGTCGGAACTGCACAGGCTGCTCTCGCGCAGCACCTTCTGCGTCAGCCAGCGATAGGCCCAGCCCTGCTGCGGCGCCACCAGGATGTCGCTGCCCCAGGCCGAGCTGGCGATGCGCGCGCGCAGGCCCCAGCCGCGCTTGGCCGCCCAGGCCAGGGTGCCGTGTGAGGTCAGGTAATGCGCATGCAGCCAGTCCGGCTGCACGCGCTTCAGCCAGGCCCCCAGGCGCGGCAGCTGGGCCAGCACGGCCATGTTGCCGCCGCCCTGGGCCGGACGGGTGTTGAGCGCCAGGCGCCGATCCTCGGGCAGCAGAAAGCTGAACTCCGGCGCGAAGCCGCGCGTGGAGGCCGCCCACAGTTCAATCGCCGGCTTCTGCTGCGCCAGCGCGCGCGCCCACTTCAGCAGATGCGGGCTCTCGCCATCGCCGATCAGCACCAGTCTCATGGCTTCTCCACCGCGTCCAGCCCCGGCGGCAATTCGCCCGCCCAGGCCTGGTAATGCGGCATCAGGTCGGGATGCTCGCGCAGCAGGCGGGCGTCCATGCGCCGCGTGTCGCCGATGACCTTGGCCGGCTGACCGGCCAGGATGGCGAAGTCCGGATGCTCGCCGCTGACCAGGCTGTAGGCCGAGACGATGCTGCCGCGCCCCAGCCGGGTGCCGGGCAGCAGCGTGGCATGAGCGCCGATGAAGCTGTAGGGGCCGATCTCCACCGGCGCGGTGAAGTAGGCCTTTTTCTCCGCCGTGTGCACGTACTCGCGCCCGTACAGGCGTATCGCCGCATGGCTGGAGTGGGTGAAGATGCCGGTGAAGAAGCCGATCTGGCAGCCCTCGCCGATGCGCAGCCCGTAGGTGGCATCCAGCACGCTGAAGTGGCCAATGAAGACATGGTCCTCCACCTGCAGCCGCTCGGGCGCGAAGATGAAGGCCGTGTTGCTGACGCGCGTGTGCGGCAGGAAGCCTCCGTCGCCACGCACGAAGCCGCCCACCATGCGCGTTCCCCACAGCCGCGACAGCAGCCGCTTGCAGGGCTGCCAGAGCCGGCGCAGCGCATGCGCCGGCTTCGCGGTGCTTGTCGCCACCGTCATTGCGTCACCTCGTCGAAGGTCCAGGTCGCCAGCGCCCAGAAGTAGTAAGCGAAATACAGCAGCATCGCTGCGGACACGCCCCAGCCGGCGCCGATCAGGCCGCCCTGCTGTACGCCCACGCCCAGCCCCAGCACGAAGGCCAGTTGCCCCACCAGCGCCAGCTTCAGCGCCCAGGCCTGGGCGCGCCACACCATGGTGGTGACCGCCAGCGGCGAGGCCACGAAATGCAGCGCAATATACGGCGCCAGCGCGCGCGCCAGCGCGCCGGCGTCGGCCCAGCGTTCGCCAAACACCCAGGCAAAGAGCTGCGGACCGAAGAGCATCAGCAGTGCCGCCAACGGCAGCGCGATGGCCGCCAGCGCGGCCATGCTGCGGCGGACCAGCGACAGCGCCTGCGCCGGCTGCGTGGCCGCCGCCAGCCGGGGATAGAGCGTCTGCGACAGCGCGCCGCCCACCAGTCCGGCCGGCGCCTTCAGATAGCGCAACGCGAGCGCCCAGTAGCCCGCCGAGGCTTCGCCCAGCCAGGCGGCCAGCAGGAGCATGGACAGGCTGTCCTGCAGCGCCGAGGCAAAGGCGTGCGGCGTGTTCAGCAGCGGGAAATCCTTGTGCCGGGCGGCCTGCTCGCGCAGCGCCGCGCCCGGCTGGCGCCACAGCGCGGCCCAGCCGCCCGCCGGCGCCGTCATGGCGGCCAGCCACAAGGCCGCGCCCAGCCCGGCCACCACCGGGCCCAGCACCAGCCCCACGGCCCCAAAGGCCGCCAGCCCCAGCAGCAGCTGCAACAGCGCCGCTCCGCCGTACTGCAGCACGCGCGCCCAGGCCATGGCCGCGACCGCTTGCGCGCGCGTGGCCCACAGCGTCATCGCCTGCGCCGCGGCGCCGGACAGCACGGCCAGTGGCAGCCACAGCGCCAGGGCTTCGTCACGCCACATGGACCAGACCAGCCCCGCCCCCGCGCTGGCCAGCGTCACCGCCAGCAGCAGCCGCGCGCACAGCGCCGCCAGCGCCAGGGCCGCGGGCTCGTCGTCGGCCAGCGGCAGCGCGAACTCGTAGCGGGCGCAACCCACCACTGCGACATTGGTCGCCACGGTCCACAGCAGGCTGAAGTGACCGAACTCGGCGGGCGAATAAAGCCGCGTCAGCCAGGGCCCCAGCAGCAGCGGCAGGGCCTGCGCCAGTGCGCCGCCGGCCAGCAGCGTGGCCGTGGCGCGCAGCAGTCCCGCCGTTCCAACTGATCGGACTCCGACCATCCCGTGCGTCAGTCCCGTGCCCCGGCCAGCGCCTCGCCCAGTGCGGCGACCACGCGGTCCTGGTCGGCCGCCGACAGGTCGGCGCTCATGGGCAGGCTGATCACGCGCTGCGCCGCGGCTTCCGAATGCGGCAGCGCCCAGGTCGGCGCATACGCCGTATAGACCGGCTGCTGATGCAGCGGGCGCGGATAGTGGATGGCGGTGGGGATGCCCTGGGCCTGCAGCGAGGCCTGCACCGCCGTGCGCTGCGCCGCGTCGCGCAGCAAGACCGTGAACTGCGCCCAGACGCAGTCCCGGTCCGGACGCACGGCCAGGCGCTGCACCGGCAGCTCGGCAAGCCGCTGCTGGTAGCGTGCCCCGATCGCGAGACGCTGCTCGAGTTCCCAGTCGAAACGCTCCAGCTTGGCCAGCACCACAGCGCACTGCAGCGTGTCCATGCGCCCGCCCACGCCCACCCGGGTGTGGGTGTAGCGCTGGCTCTGGCCATGGACGCGGATCTCGCGCGCCGCCTGAGCCAGCGCGGCGTCATTGGTGAACAGCGCTCCGCCGTCGCCATAGCAGCCCAGCGGCTTGCTGGGAAAGAAGCTGGTCGCGCCCCAGGTGGACAGGCCGCAGCTGCGGCGGTCTTTGTAGCGCGCGCCGAAGCTCTGCGCCGCGTCCTCGATCACCGCGAGCCCATGGCGGGCCGCGATCGCGTTGATCTCGTCCATGTCGGCCACCTGGCCGTACAGGCTCACCGGCAGGATGGCACGCGTGCGCGGGCCGATCGCGGCTTCGATGGCGCGCGGGTCAATGTTGCAGGTGTCGGGCTCGATGTCGACGAAGACCGGCACCGCGCCCAGCAGCACGATTGTCTCGGCGGTGGCGGCGAAGGTGAAGGGCGTGGTGATGATCTCGTCGCCGGGCTTGACGTCCAGCGCCATCATCGCGATCAGCAAGGCCTCGGTGCCGCTGGCGACCGTGATGCAGTGCGCCGTGCCGGCATGGGCGGCCAGCGCCGCTTCCAGCTCCTTGACCTCGGGGCCCATGATGTACTGGCCATGGTCCAGCACGCGCTGGATGCGCGCGTTGACCGAGGACTTCAGCGCCGCGTACTGGGTCTGCAGGTCGATGAAGGGCAGAGGGGAAGGCTGGCTCATGCGTTCACCAGGCTCAACGCCTGGCCGTGGAGTTCATAGACGTCGCCGCTGGCCGGGCAGCTCGCCCGGCCCTGGCCGGTGACGGGCAGCGGCAGCTTCTCGCCGTGGCGGCTCATCCAGCCCACCTGCCGGGCCGGCACGCCCACCATCAGCGCATAGGGCCGGACGTCGCCCTTGACCACCGCCCCGGCGCCGATGAAGGCGTACTCGCCGATGGTGGCGCCGCAGACGATGGTGCAGTTGGCCCCCAGCGTGGCGCCGCGCTTCACCCAGGTGCGGCGGTACTCGTTCTTGCGCACCACCGCGGCGCGCGGGTTGTAGACGTTGGTGAAGACCATGGACGGGCCACAGAACACCTCGTCCTCCAGCGTCACCGCGTCGTACACCGACACATGGTTCTGAATCTTCACGCCGTGGCCGATGACCACGTCGTTGCCGACGAACACCCCCTGCCCCAGCGAGCAGCGCTCGCCGATGCGCGCGCCGCCGCAGACATGGCTGAAGTGCCAGACCTTGCTGCCCGCGCCGATCTCAGCGCCATCGTCGACGATGGCGCTCTCATGCGCCCAGTAGGAATTGCTCATGGTCAGAACACCAGCGGCAGACCCACGCGCTGGCCGTCGCGCGCGCTGCGGTAGCAGGCGATCAGCAACTCCAGCGAGCGCAAGCCCTCGTAGCCGTCCACCTGGGCCTGTGCCTCGCCGCGCAGGGTCTTGATGACGTTGTCGTAGTAGGCGGCGTGGCCGAAGCCGTAGACGCTGGCGGTCTCGTAGCTCGCGTTGGCCACCAGGGCGTCGTCCTCGTGCGGTGTGTCGAAGGCCCAGTGCTCGATCTTGTTCACCGCCGTGCCGCCGATGCGCACCGTGCCGCGCTCGCCCAGCAGGGTGATCGAGCCTTCCAGGTTCTGCGGGTAGGTCAGCATGGTGACGTTGATGCTGGCCAGGCCGCCGTGGCGCAGGCGCAGGCTCATCACGCCGGTGTCCTCGGCCTCGATGTCGCGCGCCAGCGTGGCGGTGTAGGCATGCACGTTGTCCACCGGCCCGACCAGCCAATCCAGCAGGTCCACATAGTGGCTGGCCTGGTTCATGAAGGCGCCGCCGTCCATGTCCCAGCGGCCGCGCCAGCGCGCGGCGTCGTAATAGCTCTGCGGCCGGGTCCAGAACACGTTCACCGTGCTCATGAAGATGCGGCCGAAGCGCCCCTGGTCCAGCGCCCGCTTGACCAGCTGCACGGTGGCGTTGAGCCGGTTCTGCTTGACCACGAACAGCTTGACCCCGGCGTCGCGACAGGCGCGCACCATGGCCATGCCCTCGTCGAACTTGGTGGCCATCGGCTTCTCGCTGACCACGTGGCGGCCCGCCGCCGCGCAGCGGATGGCCTGCTGCGAGTGCAGCCCGCTGGGCGTGGCCAGCACGATGACGTCGGCGTCGCTGCCGGTCAGCAGCGCGTCCAGCGAGGCAAAACCCGGCACGCCGGTCTGCGCCATCGCGGCCTGCAGTGCCTCCGGCCGGTTGTCGCAGACCGCCACCAGCTCGGCGCGCTCGCCATGGCGGGCCAGGGCCTCGATGTGGTTCTTGGCGATGCGCCCGCAGCCCACCAGGGCGAAGCGGATGCGTCTATCCGTCGACGGGGAGTCCGGGCGGGAGGTATCAGGCATGGAGCGGCAGGCGGTGCCCGGGCAGTCGGGCGAAGCGAAGGATTTTATGGCCGACTCGTCGTCCGGCGAGCCTCCAAGCGGGGCCGCTCGCTAAAATGCGCCAACTCCACAGAACCCCAAGATGAACGCCCCTCACTCCCCCGACCAGGCCTCGCAGACGCAAGCGGCCACTCCCGCCCACGACGACAACCAACTGATCGCCGAGCGCCGCGAGAAACTCGCCGCCGTCCGCGCCAAGGCCCAGGCCCAGGGGGGAGCGGCCTTTCCGAACGACTTCAAACCGCAGCAACGCGCGCTGCCGTTGCAGCAGCGCTATGGCGACATCGCCAACGAGGAGCTGGAGCCGCAGGCGGTGAAGGTGAGCGTGGCTGGCCGCATGATGCTCAAGCGCATCATGGGCAAGGCCAGCTTCGCGACGCTGCAGGACGCCACCGGGCGCATCCAGCTCTTCCTGTCCAAGGACGCGCTGGGCGAGGCCGCCTACGACGAATTCAAGCATCTGGACCTGGGCGACATCCTCGGCGCCGAGGGCACGCTGTTCCGCACCCGCACCGGCGAGCTGTCGGTCAAGGTCACGACGCTGCGCCTGCTGACCAAGAGCCTGCGTCCGCTGCCGGACAAGTTCCACGGCATGACCGACCAGGAACAGAAGTACCGCCAGCGCTATGTGGACCTGATCACCGACGAACAGGCGCGCGAGCGCTTCATCGCGCGCTCCAAGGCCGTGTCCTCGATTCGCGGCTTCATGGTGGAGCACGGCTTCCTGGAGGTCGAGACGCCCATGCTGCACCCCATCCCCGGTGGTGCCAATGCCAAGCCCTTCATCACCCACCACAACGCGCTGGACCAGGAGATGTTCCTGCGCATTGCGCCCGAGCTCTACCTGAAGCGCCTGATCGTCGGCGGCTTCGAGCGCGTGTTCGAGATCAACCGCAATTTCCGCAACGAAGGCATCTCGGTCCGCCACAACCCCGAGTTCACGATGATGGAGTTCTATGCGGCCTACTGGACGCATCATGAACTGATGGACTTCACCGAAGAGGTGCTGCGCCACGCCGCGCGCGCCGCCACCGGCAGCGCCAAGCTGCAGTACAACGGCCGCGACGTAGACCTGGACCAGCCCTTCGCGCGCCTGTCGGTGCGCCAGTCGCTGGTCGTGCATGCCGGCCTCAGCGAAGCCCAGGCCGACGACGCCGCGCTGCTGCGCGAGCGCATCCTGGCCGCCGGCGAAGAAGCGCCGGCGCACTGGGGCCTGGCGCAGCTGCAGTTCGGCCTGTTCGAGGCGGTGGTGGAAGAAAAGCTGTGGCAGCCGACCTTCATCATCGACTACCCGGTGGAAGTGTCGCCGCTGGCCCGGGCCTCCGACAGCAACCCCGCGATCACCGAGCGCTTCGAGCTCTTCATCACCGGCCGCGAGTTCGGCAACGGCTTCTCCGAGCTGAATGACGCCGAGGACCAGGCCGCCCGCTTCCACGCCCAGGTGGCCAACAAGGACGCCGGCGACGAGGAGGCGATGTATTACGACGCCGACTTCATCCGCGCGCTGGAGTACGGCATGCCCCCGACCGGCGGCTGCGGCATCGGCATCGACCGGCTGATCATGCTGCTGACCGACAGTCCGTCCATCCGCGACGTGATCCTGTTCCCCGCGCTGCGCCGCGAGGGCTGACGCAAAAAGGGAGGCCCAGGCCTCCCTTTCTTTCATCCAGAGCCAGGGCCCCGCAGGAGGTCCCGACGCCGGGGCGGCTGGACTACCGCTTACTTGCCCGCCACGGCCTGCTGGGCCGGCACATGGCTGCGCTGCAGGCCCTGGGTACCGGGGCCGCCTTCCTGGTAGAGCTGGTCCAGTTCGCCGCTGGCGCGGGCACGCTCCAGCTCGGCCACCACCTCGGCACGGGTCTTGGGCTTGGCCGCATCGGCCTTGGCGTCCGCCGGCTTGACAGCCGGACGGGAGGGCGTGGCCACGGCGCTCTGGGCGTTGTCGCGGCGGGCCGCCGCAAGCGCGCCGACACCGGCCTGCTCGGCCGACATCGCCGCCATCTCGCCGGAGGCACGCGCCTGCTGCAGCTCCGCCAGCACCTGCTCGCGCGTCAGCGGGGTGGTTTGCGCCGCGGCCAGACCGGCCCACAGCAGGGTAGCGCTCACAACAGCCAGACGGCTCAGGGTACGGGTGTTCATCGCGAGGTCCTTTCGCTAGGTTTGTCGGCTTGGACCTCGTCCCGGATCACCGGGCCGCAGTCCATGGCCTGAACTCTAGTGAGGAAGACCTAGGGTAAACACGGGCAAAGCAGCAAGTGACTATTCGCAATTCACAAATAATTCGAGCGAATGCCGCACATTTGCCACCGCACAAATCAACGGTGCTGGAACTTGGGGGCGCGCTTCTCCAGGAAGGCGCCCATGCCTTCGCGCTGGTCTTCGCTGCCGAACAGCGCATGGAAATAGCGCCGCTCCACGGCCACGCCATCGCTCAGCGCGCCCTGGAAGGACAGGTTCACCAGTTCCTTGATCAGCATCGTCGACGGCGCGCTGAAGCCATTGATGGCCTCGGCCGCGGCCAGGGCCTCGGTCATCAGCTGGTCGGCCGGCACGACGCGCGACACCAGGCCGGCACGCTCGGCCTCGGTGGCATCCATCATGCGCGCGGTCAGCAGCATGTCCATGGCCTTGCTCTTGCCCACGGCGCGGGGCAGGCGCTGCGTGCCGCCGGCGCCGGGGATGATGCCCAGCTTGATCTCCGGCTGGCCGAACTTGGCGCTGTCGGCGGCGATGAGGAAGTCGCACATCATCGCCAGCTCGCAGCCGCCGCCCAGCGCGAAGCCCGCCACCGCGCCGATCACCGGCTTGCGCACGCGCAGAATGGTCTCCCAGTTCTTGGAGATCAGGCCGCTCTTGAAGGCGCTCATGAAGTTGTGCGGCGCCATGGTCGGAATGTCGGCGCCGGCGGCGAAGGCGCGCTCGGAGCCGGTCAGCACGATGCAGCCTATGCCCTCGTCGGCGTCAAAGGCCAGCAGGGCCTGGCCCAGTTCATCCATCAGCATGTCGTTGAGCGCATTGAGCTGCTTGGGGCGGTTCAGGCGGATCAGGCCGGTCTTGCGCTCGCCGGTGCCGACGACTTCGGTCAGGATGCATTCGTAGCTGTTGGACATGAAACGGTCTCCTTTCGTGAGGTGGGGGCCGGCACGCGCGTCCCGCGGGAGTGGCGTGCCGGCGCGATGCGTCAACTATAGGCCTCGCCCCGGTGCCGAGGCCGGCCCGGGCGGGGCCGCCTGCAGCGGCGGCTGGCGCAGCAGCATGTCGATGTAGGTGTTCTCGTCCTGGCTGATGCGCAGCCGCACCGGCAGGTACTGCAGCGCCGGCGCCACCCAGACCTCGGCGCGCAGATCGCCGCGCGAGTCCTGCACGGTGGGCTTCAGGTGCCAGGTCTGCAGCGGCCCCAGAGCGGTGTCCAGCACTTCTTCGCCGATGATTTCGTAGGTCCAGTGGTAGAGCCGGCGCGGCATGGCCAGCGGCATGCTGATGCGGTGCCCCACGCGCAGCGGCTCGCGACCGGTCAGGAACAGCCAGGTCAGCTGCACGAACTGGCTGGAGGCATCCTGCACGCCGGGCGGCTGGGCCTCGCGCCGGCCGTTGGCCAGTTGCAGCTCCTGGCCCTCGAACTGCACGCTGCCCACGCGCGGACTGCGGAACATCACCTTGGTGTGCTCGTCGTAACGGCGCGGGCTCAGGCCCTGCGTGGTGATCTCGCCGTCGCTGCTCATGCGGCGCTGGATCAGCGGCGCGAAACGGGAGCCGATCAGCACATCCAGATGCACCTGGTAGTGCGTTCCCTCACGCAGCCAGCTCACCTGGGCATCGCCCTGGATTTCACCGCGGTAATTGCCCTGCAGCCGGTAGTCGAGGCGGGTGGCGGCCGGCCATTCGGGAGACACCTCGCCCCCAGCGGCCGGCGCCGACGCTGCGGCCACCGCCGCGCCGGCCTCCACGGCGGGTGACGGCTGCGATGCGGACAGCGGCGGCGGCTCCGACGCCGCCACCGCGCTCGCCGGCGCGCTGGCCAGCGCCGCGGCCTCGGCAGGCGTCTCAAGTTCCGAAGCGGCATCCGACGCCGGACGTGCCACCGGCTCGGCCGCGGCATGCCGCGGCGACGTCGCCACCGGCGGCCTTGCCTGCGGCGCGCGCACGGGCGCAGGCTCCTGCGGCCGCAGCTCGCGCACGAACGCAGCACTGAGCCGCGGTGGCGCCTGCCGCACATCGGGCCGCAGGTCCAGCATCATGTCGACCATGCGACCGGCCAGCCACAGATGGGCCAGCAGCACGCCAGCGACCAGCGCCACCAGCGTCCAGCGGCGCACCGTGAGCCTCACCCCGTCAGCCACGCGCGGCGCAGGCCTTGCGCACGCGCCGGCGCCTTGTCCAGCGGACTCAGGCTGATGGGCGTCACCGCGGCCTGCTGCAGCGGCAGCAGCAGGCTCAGGCCGCGCACGCGCTGGTCGCGCGAGACCAGCAGTTCCAGCTGCTGTGGCTGTTGCGCGTCCAGGGTCAGCAGCGCGTCCTCGATCCGGGTCAGGCGCCAGCCATTGCAGGCCAGCAGCTCATCGCCGGCGCTCAGACCCGCGGCCATCGCCGCGCTGCCCGACAACACCTGGCGAACACGCACCTGCCCGCCCTCCTCCGCCACCCGCACGCCGATGCGCTGGGCCAGGCTGGGCTTGTCCTGCCCCCAGCGCAGGCCCATGCGTTCCATCAGCGCCGGCAGCGGCAGGTCTTCGGTGCCGTGCACCCAGCCGCGCAGCTGCGCGGCGATGTCCTCGCCCGCGAGCGAGGCCAGCGTGGCCAGGATCTGGGCCTCGCCGATGGGGCCGCCTTCGCTGGCGCGCCACAGCGCGCGCATCAACTCGTCCAGCGAACTGGCGCCCCGCTCGGCCCCGCGCAGGCTCAGGTCCAGCGCCAACGCCACCATCGCCCCCTTGGCGTAGTAGCTGACGACCGCGTTGGGCGTGTTCTCGTCCTGGCGGTAGTACTTGGTCCAGGCCTCGAAGCTGGACTGCGCCACGCTCTGGCGCAGCCGGCCGGGACCCGCCAGCACCTGGGTGAAGGTCTGGCCCAGCAGCTTCAGGTATCGCGCCTCGTCGATCAGTCCGGCTCGCACCAGCATCAGGTCGTCGTAGTAGGAGGTGAAGCCCTCGAAGAACCACAGCAGCTCGGTGTAGTTCTCGCGCTCGTAGTCATAGCGGGCGAACACGTCCGGGCGCATGCGCTTGACGTTCCAGGTATGGAAATACTCGTGGCTGATCAGCCCCAGCAGCTTCACATAGCCGTCGCTCTGCTCGGGCTGCCCGAGCCGGGGCAGGTCACGGCGCGAGCTCAGCAGGGCCGTGCTCGCGCGGTGCTCAAGCCCGCCGTAGTCGTCGTCGACGGTGTTGAGCAGGAACACATAGCGGTCCATTGGAGGGCGGCCCTTGGGGCCGTGCCAGAAGGCGATCTGCGCCTCGCAGATGCGCCGCGTGGCCTCCAGCAGACGTTCGCCATCGAACACCGGCAGTGCGCCCGACACCACCAGCTCGTGCGGCACGCCGGCCGCCTCGAAGCGCCCGCGCCAGAACGGTCCCAGCTCGAAGGGATGGTCCGCGAGTTCGTCGTAGTCCTGGGCCTCGTAGAGCAACGGGCCGAGTTCGCGCATCGCCGTTGCCACCTGCCAACCGGACGGCAGGCAGGCCAGCTCCAGGCGCTGCGCCTCGTTCTCGCGCCCGGGCACGGACAGGCACAGGCAGCAGGGATTGAAGAAGCCGCGCTCACTGGACAGGAAGGCCGCGCGCACCGAGGTGTCGTAGGCATAGACCTCGTACTCCAGCACCAGCGCCGCCCGCCCCTGAGTCTGCACGCGCCAGCGGTTCTTCGCCGTCTGCTCCACCGCGAGCTCGCGCGAGCCCTGGCGGGCCTTGAATCCACTCAGGTGGCGGGAGAACTCCCGCACCATGTAGCTGCCGGGAATCCACACCGGCAACGACAACTCCTGGATGGGCGCGGGCGAACTGAGCGTCAGGCTGACCCGGAACAGGTGAGCCTGAGGATCGGCAAGAGCGATGCGGTGCTGGATCATGGCGAAGCGAAACGGGACCGGCAGAAAGAAATCAGGTGGCCTTGGCCGCCACGAAGCAGCACAGGGCGCCCAAGACGCTGAGGCGGAAACGCAGGGTCAGCCAGGCGCCGGCCCCCAGCGCGGGATAGCTGCGCCGGTCCGCGGCATAGCAGGCCAGCAGCGCCACGCCGTGCACCACCAGGCCGGCATAAGCCGGCATCATCACGCCCACCCAGGCCAGCAGCGTGGGCACCACGCCCCAGACGAAGGGCTGAGGAGACGGAACCTCCTGGCGGAAGGCCAGCCCCCAGTGGATGCCGCCCAGGAACGAGATGATCACCGCCGCATAGGCCGACAAGCCCAGCGTCACATAGTAGTGGGCGTCCTCGCGGACCAGCCAGGTCAGCAGCGCCCCCAGCACGAAGGGGATCAGGCCGGCATAGCCCAGGCGCAGCGCGACAGGATTGAGCATGATGGTGGGCGCGTCCGCGTGAGGGTCAGGACTTGATCGCAGCGAGGCGCTGCTCCAGTTGCTCGGCGCTCAGCGCACCGGGAGCCCGGCTGCCGTCCTCGAACACGATGGACGGCGTACCGCCGATGTGGAACTTGCGCGTCAGCGCGCTGTTGCGGGCGATCGCACCGTCGTCGCAGTCCGCCGCCGGCTTGGGCAGCGGCTTGCCGTCCAGCATCCAGTCGCGCCAGGCCTGCGTCGGGTCCTTGGCGCACCAGGCAGCCTTGGACTTGTCCGGCGAATCGCCGCCCAGGATGGGCACCACGAAGGTGTAGACGGTGATGTCCTTGACGTCCTGCAGGGTGCGCTCGAACCGCTTGCAGAAGCCGCAGTTGGGATCGGCGAACACGGCGATGCGGCGCTTGCCGCTGCCCTTCTTCCAGACGATCGCATCCTTCAGCGGCAGGCTGGCGAAGTCGATCGCGTTGATCTTGTTGAGACGATCCTGGGTGAGGTTGCGGCGCGCCTTCAGGTCCAGAATCTCGCCTTCGATCAGGTACTGTCCGGTGGCATCGGTGTAGCGCAGCTCGTTGCCGATGCGCAGCTCCCACAGCCCGGCGATGCCGGTCGGACGGACCTCGTCAATCTTGATCGAGGGCGGCAGCCGCTCGCCCACGGCCTTGCGGATGGCCGCCTCGTTGGCCAGCGCGTTCAGGCCCAGCAGGGAAAGCGCGGTGGCCAGCACGGCGGTGCGAAGTCGCATCATCGGATCGTCCTATCGGTCGGTAGAGAAATCACTGTCCCAGGGCGCGGGCCGTCAACCAGCGCTTCACCGGGCCCAGCCGGTCCACAAGACTCAAACCTTGGTTGCGCAGGCGCGCCGGCAAGGGGTGTTCAAGGGCAAAGCCGCGCAGCAGCGCGTCGGTCAGCTCGCCCATGGCCCAGTTGGGCAGTGCCCGCGCCCGCGCATAGCGGCGCAGCAGGCGTTCATCACCCAGCGGGCGCCAGGATTCGCGGGCCTCCAGCACATCGCGCAGCGCGGCCACATCGGCCAGCCCCAGGTTCAGCCCCTGGCCGGCCAGCGGGTGGACCTGGTGCGCGGCATCGCCCAGCAGCACCCAGCCCTCGCCGCTCACCGGCTCGGCGCGGCTCAGCGCCAGGGGCCAGCTTTGGCGTTCGCCGGCCAGGCGCAGCATGCCGGCCTGGCCTTCGCTGGCCTCCATCAATGCCGACTCGAACGCCGCGTCGTCCAACGCCAGCAGCGCCTGCGCGCGGGCTTCCGGCAAGGACCACACCAGTCCATACGAAGCCGCCTGCACCGGCCGATCGAAAGGCAGCAGCGCCAGCACGTCGGGCGAACGGAACCATTGTCGCGCCACGCCATCGTGCGGCCGATCGGCCAGCAGCCGGGCCGCGATCGCACGATGGCCATAGGGCTGGCGCTCCAGCTGCACACCGCGGGCCGCGCGGCTGCCGCTGTCGCGGCCCTCGCAGATCGCGTCCAGCGCGGCGGGCAGCGGCTGCTGCACGCGCTGCACGTGCGGGGCGAAGCGCAACGCCATGTCCAGCTGGGCCTCCAGCGCCGCGGCATCGACGATGTAGGCCAGTTCGCGCACCCCCTGCTGCCAGGCGCTGAATGCCAGCTTGGCACCCGGTTGATCGCCATGGACGCACATGTCATAAACCGGCGTGCGCGCATCGTCCGGCAGTGCCTCCCAGACGCGCAGCTCGCGCAGCAAGGCCACCGACGTGGCATTCAAGGCATAGGCCCGGACGTCCTCGCCGCGCGGCAGTTGCGCCGACCCACCGGGCCCCAGCAGGGCCACGCGCAGTCCCTGGGCGCTCAGAGCCAGCGCCAGGCTGCGGCCCACGGCCCCGTCTCCTCGAACCAGGATGTCCACGCTTTGTTTCATGGACGGGCATTGTAGGCAGCCCGCCCCGACCTCTGCAGCCGGCCGGGCGGCTTGCGGCGCGTCTGGCCGCTTAAAATCACCGTCGTTTGCTGGTCCGGGCGCGTTCGCCCCCGGCCCAGTCCCGGCCTGCCCGGGCCTCGTGTCACGAACCGAAAGTCCCCCTCATGAGCCTCAAATGCGGCATCGTGGGCCTGCCCAACGTCGGCAAGTCCACCCTGTTCAACGCCCTGACCAAGGCCGGCATCGCCGCCGAGAACTATCCCTTCTGCACCATTGAGCCCAACGTGGGCGTGGTGGAGCTGCCCGATCCGCGTCTGGCCCAGCTCGCGGAGGTGGTGAAGCCCGAGCGCGTCGTGCCCGCGATCGTCGAGTTCGTCGACATCGCCGGTCTGGTCGCCGGCGCGTCCAAGGGCGAAGGCCTGGGCAACCAGTTCCTCTCGCACATCCGCGAGACGGATGCCATCGTCAACGTGGTGCGCTGTTTCGAAGATGCCAATGTGATCCACGTGAACGGCCGCGTCGACCCGATCGCCGACATCGAGGTCATCCAGACCGAGCTGTGCCTGGCGGACCTGTCCACCGTCGAGAAGAGCCTGCAGCGCTACACCAAAGTGGCCAAGGCCGGTGGCGACAAGGACGCGCTGCGCCTGGTCGAGGTGCTGAAGAAGTGCGAGGCCGCGCTCAACGAGGGCAAGCCGGTGCGCGCCATCGACTTCAGCAAGGAAGAGCTGGTGGTGCTCAAGCCGCTGTGCCTGATCACGGCCAAGCCGGCGATGTTTGTGGGCAACGTGGCCGAGGACGGCTTTGAGAACAATCCGCTCCTGGACCGCCTGAAGGAGTACGCTGCGGCACAGAACGCCCCCGTCGTGGCGATCTGCGCCAAGACCGAGGCCGAGCTGGCTGAGATGAGCGACGAGGACCGGGCACTGTTCCTCGCCGAGATGGGCCAGGACGAGCCCGGGCTGAACCGCCTGATCCGCGCCGGTTTCAAGCTGCTGGGACTGCAGACCTACTTCACTGCCGGAGTCAAGGAAGTGCGAGCCTGGACCATCCATATCGGCGATACCGCGCCGCAGGCGGCCGGCGTGATCCATACCGATTTCGAACGCGGCTTCATCCGCGCGCAGACCATCGCCTTCGAGGACTTCGTGCAGTACCGCGGGGAGCAGGGGGCCAAGGATGCCGGCAAGATGCGCGCCGAAGGCAAGGAGTACATCGTCAAGGACGGCGATGTGATGAACTTCCTGTTCAACGTCTAACCTCGCGCCCCGCCCCACCATGCCCGATCGAAACCGAATCCGCGTGGTGGTGGCCGAGGATGACCCCATCCAGCGGGCGGCCATGGTCGATCTGATCAAGGCCACGAAGCCCGAATGGCGCGTCGTGGCGGACACCGCGACCGTGGCCGACACCGAGGCGGCCGTGAAGGCCCACCGCGCCCATGCCGCCGTGCTGGATCTGCACCTGCGCGGCATGCGGGACACGCGATGGATCCAGGCCCTGGCCGCCCAGATGCCTGTGCTATGCGTGACCGGCGAAACCGACACGGGCGCCTGGCAGGGCGGCCTGCTGACGCTGCTGCAGGTGCTCAAGCCTCTGACGCGAGTCAAGATGACTGAGGCGCTGGATTGGCTTGAGAAGGCCATCGCCGCACGCCAGGCCGCCTCACCCTGACCGGAGCCGCCTGGGCTCAGCCGGGGGCATGACAGGCCTCGTCGAAACTGTGGGCGCTGCAGGCTTGGCAGCCCTGGGTCGGCAAGGTGAACCAGAAGCGACTGCCCACGCCGGGCACGCTGGACGCATCGATCGTGCCTCCCATCTCCTTCAGCAGGGACCGGCACAGAGCCAGGCCCAGGCCGGCCCCCCCAAAACTCGTGCCGATGTGTGGGCCCGCCTGCGCGAATTCCTCGAACAGCTGATCTTTGACCTCAAGGGGGAAGCCGATGCCGGTATCGCTGACGCTGACGTACAGCCGCCCCTGCGAACAATCCTGGCAGGCCTCGGTGAGCCAGCGGGCCTCGATGTCGATGTGCCCATAGGACGTGAACTTGATGGCGTTGCCCAGCAAGTTGGACAGGATCTGCCTCAGCCGCAGTTCGTCCGCGATGATGCAAGAGGGCAGCGCCGGGTGCAGCGTCAGTGAAAGCCTCACCGGTCGATCCGCCAGCAGCAGCTGGTAGTGATCCACGACCGACTGCAGCATGGCCGGCAGCTGCAGCGGCGCCGGCCGGATGCGAAAGCGCCCCGCCTCCAGCTTGGCCAGGTCCAGCAGGTCGTCGCACAGGCGCACCAGGTTCGTCGCCGCCGAGCCTGCCATGTCGACATACCGGCTCTGCCGCCGGCTCAAGGAGGTCTGCTTGAGCAGCTCCGTGATCGCGATGACGCCGCTGAGAGGATTGCGGATCTCGTGCGAAACCTGGGCCAGGCGACGCGCCGACAAATCCTCCGGCAGCGCGTCCTGGGCGGCCCGCCCGGCCTCGCGCACCACCTCGATGCGCCGATCCAGCATGGCCAGATCGCCCTGCGCGCTTTCAACGATGAGACCGCGCAACCGCATGGCCACGCTGTCGACGACCCAGTTGAAGCAGCACTGTTGCGACTGCCTCAGCGCCTTCAACGCCCCAGGCAGATCGCCCAGGGCTTCGCAGGCGTCGGCGAGCGCCGCAAACAGCTGCGTGCCGTTCAAGGGCGACAAGGTCCAGCCATGTCGCTCGAACTGGTCCAGCCCCTCAACGCAGACCTCGCGCGCCTGCTCGTACTGCCTCAGATGGAGATGGAGGCGGGCGAGCAACCAGACGCGGTTGCCTGCCAGCAGCGTGCCCAATCCCTCTTTCCAGACCGGCTCGCGCAGGATCAAGGCCCTGGCTTGCTCGTCTTCGCCGCATTGCGTATGTGCCAGCGCGATCAGTGCCGGCAGCACCGGATGCTGTCCGAAATCCTGGCCACCGGAGCGCTCCTGGATCCAGCGTGCCACCATCAGCGCGGCCTCCCCTTCCTTGCGCAGCACATGGCACAGCATCACGTTGCAGGCCAGCCCCATCCAGTTGGAGACCGAACCCAAGGGCATCTCGTCCAACAACCGGCGAAACTGAGGCAGCGCGGCATCCACGTCTCCGACGCTCAGCAGAATGCTGCCGATCGAATTGGTGGCGTTCTGCTCGGAGCTTGGCAATCCCTGATGGACCGCCGCGTCACGCCAGCGGACCGCCTGCTCCAAGGCATCGCCAAAGCGCTCGGCCTTCACCAACGCCAAGCAGTAGCGCGTTTCCGCCAGCAATTGCTCCGCCGCAGTCACGTCGGCGGGCCTGGCGTCACGATGTGCGCGGATTTGGCCGCTGAGGTCCTGGCGCCCGCATTCCAGCTCCGCGCCCTGGTAGAGCGCCGTCAGCCCGGCCAGCCACTGTGCCCTCGGATAATCGCAAGCGGCCAAGGCCTGCACGATCTGGCGGCGCTCCTCATCCGACAGCGGGCCGCCGAGCCTGCACTCGATGCGCTGCCGCATCACCCCCAGCACACCGGTGCCGCCCAGCAGCAGCCGGTAGGCGCGAAAGAGCAGTTCGCCTCGCGGGTCGCCGTTCAGCTTGCAGCGGCGCCGTGCATCGGCGATCTGCTTGGACAGGCGCTGCTCGTCCGCGGGCGCCAACGAAATGGCTTGTGCGAGCAAAGCACCCAGGGCATCCAGAGGCGAGGCGTCCAGGCCGCGCGCGGACTGCAGGTACTCCCCCAGGTTCTCAGGCCTTCCCATGACACGGCGCTCCTGTGGCCCACATGGCCACGTTCAAACGACCCGTGAATCGGGTTTCTTCGCACCGTCCCTGGTTGATTCAGCCCGCCGGACTCTGAAGGTCCGCCTTGTGGGCTACATGCCGTCGAAAAATTCCCTGAATGCGTCCTTGTACATTCGACTCACTCTCAGCACGTCGGTCCGCCCCAGCAAATGGACATTGATATGCCCCAGCTCATCACGCTGGATGGAATTCACATATTTCATGTTGACCACGATGCTGCGATGGATCTTGGCCATGCGCTGGTCGGACAGTTTCTGGCGCAATTCATTGATACCCGACCTCACCAGCCCCTCGCCGCGAACCGAGATCACCCGCGTGTATTTTTCTTCCGCCACCAGATAGATCACGTCCGCCGACGGAACAACCAGCAGTTCCTGGCCCCGGCTGACCGCCAGCCAGCGCGAGTCGGCGGCCAGTTGGGCAGCCGCCGCGGCAGGATCAGGTGGCGGCGTGATCAAGGGGCGATGCAGCCGGGGATCGGACGCGGCCCGCTCCAGCGCGGTGCGCAGCCGCCGCATCGTGACGGGCTTGAGCAGATAGTCGATCGCTGCGCGGTCGAACGCATGGATCGCAAAATCGGGATCGCCCGTGACGTATATGACGGGCAAGTCTGCGGGAATCCGCTGGATCCAGTCCGAAGAGGGACTGCCTTGCAGATGGATGTCGATCAGCGCGAGATCCGGCGCCCAGTTTTCCAGCGCATCCAGCGTCTCTTCCGGCGTCGTGGTGGTCGCGACAATGGACCATGCCGGCATCACTTCGCCGATCCACGCGCAAAGCGCATCTCGCTGCACAGGGTCATCTTCCGCGATGACGATCTTGATGCTGGACCTGGTCACTGCACTTCTCGCTACTTGTCATCAACGGGCACCAGGACGCGCCTCTACGAGGTCCGTGTCGCTATTGAAGGTGACGCCTTATGGCCGTCACCTTGCTCCACTTGTTCACCACGCAACGCACGCAGGTTACACCCATTTGCTCATCAATCGCACAAAAATTGACGCGCCCTCTTAGAATTGACTGAAATCAATCATATAAATATCATTTATATCATATATTTCATTTTTTTGATACAGCTGGTATTGACTGTCCTGTCAGCTAGGTACGATAGTCCTTTTATCAGCTGACCTTCGTTTCCGTGCAGGGACGCGTGTCAGGTGTTCAGATGTCACATCCCTTCGCCGACCCAGGAGCTTCGCACAGGCTTTGCTTTTCCATCGCCATGACGTGGATTCTTGGGAAGGCCCCTCGGTGATGGATGTCCCTCACTACGATGACATCCTTAGCCACCCTTGTCCGGGATTATTTCGAAATGCGAGGCATTCGCTCAAATATCGTGCAACGGACCCCTCACACCAGGGATACAGGAAGCAGACACGCGACTTCCTCAGATCAGGTCTAAGGTAGGAATTTATGGAAACGGCACTGATATATTATCTATGCGGAATTTCCTTTGCCTTGGGCGGAGGAATTGTTCTTGTCGTGGGCGCGCGTCGTTCGAAGAATTCAGTCGCCAGCATGGATACGCTGGCCGTTTTCCCGCTGGACCTACACACCATCTTCAATCTCTTGGGAAGAATATCAATTCCCCTGGCGCACGACGACAAGAGTCAGGATGGTATCGATGTTCTGAGCCAGTACATGCGGGCCTGCCACACACTGTTCAAGACGCCCGCGCAATCTGAGCCTGCGGCGCTGGTACGTGCGGTGCGCGCGTATCAAGGTGTTCTTTGCTGGCTGCATGGTCATCCCCAGGGCGATATTTCAGATCTTGCCTGGCGCAACGCGCCCAATCGTTTGAGGCCGGGGGCCAGTCTGAGTATTTTTCTGGCGATCCAGGGGGTGTTGAAAGACCTGCCCACCAGCCCCCCGCCGCAGATTGATATTTCCGCCTCGCGACGCGCGAGTCTCGTGCCGTGGCCCGGTCTGGCGATAGTGGTGATCGCAATCGAACTGCAGGCACAGGATCATGAATTGAATTTCACTGGCTGGCAGCAGACAAGCCCCGGTCACATCGTGCGCCGACTGGCGATCTGAACCGTCCGCAAGACCGGACAATGCCCTCCGCTCGCCGGCTCGGCGAGCAGCGCGCGGCGGAATCACCGCGCCCGCTTTGAGAACAGGCAGCCCACAAGGCGCATCTTCAAGCCGTCTCTGCCACGGTCCGGGACTTGGCTCGCACCATCTCGTCCACCGCCGCCTTCAGCCGCGCCGGCGTCACCGGCTTGTGCAGGATGCGGATGTCCTCGGCCGCTTCGTTGGCCACTCGAACATTCAGATCACCCGTCAGCAAGGCGGCAGGCACCCGTCCCTTGGCCAGTTCGCGTACCGCCTGGATCAGCTCCAGCCCGTTGCGTTGCCCGCTGCCCAGGTGGTAGTCGGCGATGACAAAGTCGAAGCGTTTGTCCTCGTGGTGGGCCAGTTTCGCGAACAGTTCGCGCTCGCCGGTGGCCACCAGCGGTCTCCCGCCCCAGGCCCGGATCATGGCCTCCATGGCCTTCAGCGCCACCGTGTCGTTCTCGATCAGCAAGCCGGTGCAGCCCACCAGGCTGCGGCTGGCGGTGGAAGGTTTGACCGTCGAAGCTTTGGGCTGGTCCGCGCTCTTCTCGGTCTCGGCCGCTCTCGGCAGAGTCACGGTGAAGGTGCTGCCAAAGCCGAGCTCGGACTTCACCGACACATCCAGGCCCAGCAGCAAGGCCGTGCGGCGCACAATCGCCAGCCCCAGGCCAAAACCTTGCGCCGACTGGTTCTCGCGGTCCACGCGGTAGAAGTCGTTGAAGATCTTGTCCAGGCTGTCCTGCGGGATGCCACTGCCCGTATCGGCCACATGGACGGCGACGAGGTCGGCGTTCGGCCGTGTGCAGGAGATACGCACCTCCCCGCGGTCGGTATAGCGGATCGCGTTGGCCAACAGGTTGCTGAGAATGCGCTGCAGATGCACGCGATCGGTGTAGACGGGCAGATCATCGCTGTCGGATACCTGCAGCTTCAGTCCTTTCTGCACCGCCGCCGCCTCATGCTCGCGCGCCACCTTGCGCAGCAGATCGGCCAGGTCGAAGCGCGAGCGGCTGATGCGCACCGTTCCAGAGTCCAGGCGCGCGATGTCGAGCAGCAACTCCAGCGCGTCGGAGACCGAATGCACGATGTCAGACACCGCGTCGATCTGCTCGCGCAGCGCGGGGCTGCTGGCGTCGACCCGCATGCGTTCGATCAGCAGCCCGATGGCGTGAATGGGCTGGCGGATCTCGTGGCTGGCCACGTTCAGGGCGCGGGCCTTGACTTCATGCGCCTCGCGCAACATACGGTTGCGCAGACCCAGTGCCGTGGCCAGCTCGTTGTTGGAGTCGAAGCGACTGAATCGCCAGGCGGTGAACTCGCCGCCACGGGACATCAGCACCGCCAGTATGGCCAGCACACTGGCGGCCGCCGCCGCCGCGAGCAGCGGCATCGCCACACCCCAGCCGACATAGATAGCCATCCCCGCGAAGGCGGCCAGCAGACAGGCCGCCCCCACGGCGATGACGGCCAACGCCCAGCCCGCGCCGACCGCCACCGACACACAACCGCCTAGCAGCGACAGCACATAGGCCGGCCAGTAGGCATCATCCAGCCATCGAATCTGGAACGCCGCCACCCCCAGGCACAACAGTGCCTGGCATACCGGCGCCCAACGACCCAGCACCTGCTCGCTCCAGCGGAACCGGCGCGCATCCGCGGCGCGTCCCTGAACCAGGAAGACGATGGGCAGGGCCTGCAGCAGCGTCAGCCCCGCGCCCAGATAGGGCTGTTCGGCGCCTCCGCCAGCCACGGCCGCGGCCATGCAGAGGAACAGCAGGAACAGCGCCAGGGTCAGTCGTGAATGCATGGCCAAGCTTCAGCAATGCCGACGGCGCGACGCATCAATCCTCGTAGGCGATCAGCGGCTCGAAGTCCGACCACTTGAACGGCCCCTGGTCCGCCTGGGCCCAGCGCTGGTTGGTGAGTTCGCAGACCTGGACGATGTCGTCGTGGCGGCGGAACACCACCTCGACCAACTGGGGGTCGAAGGCCTGGCCGGACAGCGAGCGGATGCTGGCCAGCACCCGCTCGCGCTGCCAGGCCGAGCGATACACGCGGTCGGAAGCCAGCGCGTCGTAATAGTCGGCAATCGCCGCGATGCGTGCGCTCAGCGGGATGCGGTCGGCCACCTGACCGGACGGATAGCCCGACCCGTCGAACTTCTCGTGGTGCCCCAACGCGATCTCCTCGGCCACCGTCAACAGCGGGCTGCCGGGACAGTGCAACAGCTTGCCGCCCATCACCGGATGCTTTTTCATCATTTCCCATTCGGCACCGGACAGAAGGCCGGGCTTCATCAGGATGCTGTCGGGAATGCAGATCTTGCCGATGTCGTGGAAAGGCGCGGCGCGGCACACCAGCCGCGCATACAGGCTGTCGCGGGTGTGATGCCAGGCCAGCAGGCCCGCAATCTGTCCCACGCGGAACATGTGCGCGGTGGTTTCGACATCGCGGAACTTGGCAATGACGGCCAGCTTTTGCAGCAGAAAGATGGCGGAGGCGGCGCCCGTATCCACCGTT
Organism: Pelomonas sp. CA6; assembly: GCF_022549225.1. Classification (GTDB taxonomy): domain Bacteria; phylum Pseudomonadota; class Gammaproteobacteria; order Burkholderiales; family Burkholderiaceae_C; genus Roseateles. Next base: position 199,025 of record NZ_JAKZFD010000007.1, on the reverse strand, counting down.
CGTGGCGTCGCGCCATCATCGGTTGCGATGCTGTTCATCGAGTCCATCCCGTGTTCCGTGAGTTTGATCGGGGCAAGCATGCTCATTCCTCCCAGCGCCAAGCGCATGGACTGGCGCCAATTACCAGCCGTACTGAATCCGTCGAGCCAGGCCATAGACGTTCCCCTGGTGAAGGTCCACCACGCTGGCGCCCTGCAGGCCAGCCAGCGTTTCCGCGCTCACCTCATCTCTGTCCTCGACGGCGATGATCGTGGGCTTGTTGGCAAGGGCGGCCTGCCCTCGCAGCAGTTCATAGGTCTCCGCGCTCTGGGTATGGTCCAGATAGGCGAGGATCACGATGTCCGGGTCGGACCAGCGCGCGTAATCCAGCAAGTCCTGCGGACTCAGCGAAACCAGGAAATCGATCTCGGCGCCCAGAAAGGACTTCTGCAGCACCCGGGCGATGCGCGACGAATCGGTGCTGGCCAGGACGCGGGGGCGCGATGCCGGAGGGTTCATGGCGCATCACTCCAACAGTTCGCTGGGCTGCGTGGGCGCGAACAGAGTCTCCAGCGAGTGCTCCGTCTTGCCGTGGATGGCCTGAACCAGGACCTCATCGATCTGCGGCGCCCGGCGGATCTGCTCGGCAAAGGCACAGGTGAACTTCATGGTGCGTTGCGGATGCGACATGAAGGTGCGCCAGGGGCGCATGCTGCCGTCCGCCGTGGCGATGGATTCGCAGACGTCGCGGATGATCTTGGCCGTTTCGGAATCGGTGTCCTGCAGATACCAGTTCAGCATCGCCGGCGCCTGCGCCGTCCACAGCACGGGCACCGCGGCGATGGAGGCGCGCAACAGCATGTCGGCGTCTTCGGTCACCACGGCGGTGCAGCAGGCGATCAGCTGGTCGACCAGGGTCCAGTTCAGCGGCGGCAGAAAGGCGATGGTGAGTGAACCCACGGTGCACAAGCCCTGAACGCCCGGTGTCAGCGCGAAGATTCGCGACAAGCGGCTCTGCAGCGGGCCGAAGGGAACGAACAGGCAGGTGGTGGCCTCGTCGTCCACCATGTGGCGCAGCCAGTTCTCGATCGGCGCGTCGCGCACGCCGCTGGCCAGCACGTTGACCGCATGGTCGAAGTGCTGGCGCTCCAGCCCGAACAGGTCCAGCAGGGCCATCAGCATGTGGCGCTTGGCCATGCGGTCCGGATACTCCTCGGCGGAGCCCCCGGGCGGGCGCAGGAAGCCGGCGCCCGGCACCAGCTTGCCCAGCTTGGTCGTATAGCGGGTATAGGTGGAGTTCTGCTCGGCCACGCGCAACGGCGACTCCGACGCCTGCGCCGCCCAGGGCTCCTGCAGCTGGATCCAGTGCGCATGCGGAGGCTGTGAGACAAAGCGCGACAGATACGACTTGTTCAAAGGTGTGTCGAAGACCTGCACGATCTGCGACGACGGCGAGCACCAGGGCGCCAGCCGGGCGTCCAGCACCAGCACGTTGCAATAGGTCTGGATCCACAGGTCCGGCTCGATCTGGCCCAGCGCGATGCTCAGTTCCTTGACGTCATCGCAGAACAACCGGACATTGAGGCCGCGTTTGCCTATGCCCAGCGCCAGCGAGACGCCCGCCCAGATAGAACCCGCGTGGTTCTTGCTGCAAAAGATGTCCCAGCGTTGCTGATCCATGGTGATTGCTTCCTCGATGCAAGCACGGCAGGGGGTGACGGATTCATCAACCAATCCCTGTATGACGTGGGTGATGTTCGGGCGCAGGCGTCCCTTCTTTCCGCACTTGTCACGACCGGTCGCCTCAGCGGAGCGAACGGCAGCAAGCGCCACGTCAGTGGTCGGGCGCGATGCCCTCGCGCTCATGTCGAGAAAGGGGCCTGGGGCTTCCCCTCTCTCGGCGCGTCACGGCGCGCGTCTCGGGGACCGGCACCCTGGGAGCGATTCAGGCCGGGGTGGCCTCAGGCAAGCCCTGCCACCGGGCCACGGGCAGGGTGAACCAGAACCGGCTCCCTTGCCCAGGCACACTGGACGCATCGATGGCACCGCCCATTTGCTGGACGATGGAGCGGCACAGCGCCAGGCCCAGTCCCGTCCCTGCGGCGCGGCTGGACTCGGGGGCCTCGGCGGCCTGGAAGAATTCCTCGAACAGCTGCGCCTTCACCTCGGCCGGGAAGCCGATACCCGTGTCCCGCACGGACACGCAGAGGGTCCCCGCATCGCCGCCCTCCGAGGAAGGCTGTTCCCACAGGACCTCCACGTCGATGCGCCCTCGCTCGGTGAACTTCGCGGCATTCCCCAGCAGGTTCATCAGCACCTGGCGAAGCCGCCGCTCGTCCGAGCGGAGCAACGGCGGCAGCCGGGCATCGATCGAGGCCGACAGGACAATGGGCCGGCCGGCCGTCTGCAACTGGAACGCCCCAACCAGCGAACGCACCAGCGCGCCAAGGTCGACGGCGTCCTGATGCATGTCAAAGCGGCCCGCGTCCAGCCGCGCCAGGTCCAGCAGGTCGTCGCACAAGTGCATCAGGGCCAGCGCCGACGAACTGGCCATGTTCACGTACTGGCTCTGGCGACGACTCAGCCGGGTCTGCTGCAGCAACTCGGTCATCATGACCAGCCCGTTGAGTGGGTTGCGGATCTCATGCGCCAGATAAGCCACATAGTGGGGCGGCGCGGCTTCGGGCTTGGCTGCGGCCGTGCTTTCGTGGCCCAGTGCCACCAGGGCTTCGAGGCGGCGGTTCAGCTTTTGCTCATCCCCATCCGCCCCATCGACCAGCAATGTGCGCAGACGCATGGTCACGCTGTCCACGATCCAGTTGAAGCAGTAGGACCGGGATTCGCGCAAGGCCCTCAGCGCATCGCCGTGCGCCTCAAGCGCTTCACAGGCATCCGCCAAGGTTGCGTGCAGCTGCGTTCCGTTCAAGGGCGACAGCGACCAGCCGCGCTCCGCGAACTTGTCCAGCGCCGTTTGGCACAGCGCCCGCGCGTCGCTCGCCCGGCCTTGGCGGAGCAGAATCCGGGCAAGAAGCCAGGCACGGTTGCCCGCCATCGTCGGCCCGACGGCATCGACCCAGTCGGCTTGGCCGCGCAACATGTCCGCCGCCTCCTGCGGGTGCCCGGTCTGGACGAACACGAACCCCATCAGCACGGGCAGACCGGGCCCGCCGGCCAAGACGGTCGCGGGCAGGCGCTTCTGGGCCTGCCGAGCAAGATGCAAGGCCTGGTCATACTCGCGACGCAGCACATGGCAGAGCATGGCGTTGTAGTACAGGGCCTGCCGTGCTCTCTCCGACTCAATCAGGGGGGAGTCCAGCAGCCGCAGCAGCAAGGGCAATGCGCCATCGACATCGCCCAGGCTCATCAGCGAGGCGCTGATCGTGTTGTCCGCTTGCAGTTCGGATTGCGGGTCTTCCTGGCGGACCGCCATGTTGCGCCAGCGCACCGCCTGTCCGAGCGCTGGGCCGAACTGGCTGTCCAGCGCGAGCATCAACGTGTAGCGCTTCTCCGCCAGCAAGCGCTCCTGCGGACTGACATCATCCGGCTGACGCGCCCGGTGCAAGCGGATCCATTCGCCGATGTTCGGTGTTTGCGCGTCGGTCCGGGTCTTCTGATGGCTCGCGCTCAACTGGGCTATCCAGATGGCCCGCTGATCGGAGGACGCCTGGATCTCCTTCAATGCCGAAGCCTCCGCGTCCGCGGGCAGGGGCCCACCCAGGCGAATCACGAACCATGGCGGCACGGGCACCACCCCGCCAGAGGCCGGCAAGCCCGTGCCGCTCAGCAGGGTCCGGTAGGCAGTGAACAGCAAGGCGCCTCGGGGCTCGCCGCATCGGTCACAGCGACGCACGGCCTCCGCGATCACACGGGCCTCGGCCTCGTCGTCATTGCCACGCATGGACAACGCGCGACCCAGCGCGGCTTCCAAGTCCTGCATCGCCTGCGACGCCGAATGGCCGACCTGCTGAGGTCCGTGCTCGTTCATGGCCATGTCGAGATCCTCAGTTCATTCCCCGGCACGCCGCGGAGACCCGCCCCTCCTTGTGGGCCGCCAGCGGCTACCGACTCAACGCAGATGGCGGCTTGGTAAGTGTTGGACCTCAATCTATCAGCGGGGAATGAAGCCGGGCGCAATGGTCGAGAGTCTCGCCAGGGGCGTCAGGCACGCGTCAGCCCATGGCGGGCCCAACGTCATCGTTGTCAGCGACGGATGCCCTGTTTCGACACAAGAAGCCGTTGTCGCAGCGTCAATTTCCAACACACTGCCTGTTCCGCAAGACTCTGTGCGACCCCGCATGAGCAGGAGGTGTTCAGCAATGCAGCACGTCAACTCCTGGAAGCCCTCCGGACGCATCTCGCTCTGGCGCTACACCGAACCCCTGCACCACCACCCGGGCTGGCATCTGCATGCCGATGCCCCGGGCTGCGCCTCGTTGCTCTCGCTCATGGAGGCCCTGGCCACGGACGGCGCCGGCGGCAGAACGCTCACCCTCGCACCCCCGTCCCCAGGCCTGCTGGCTGTGCCCAACAACCGTGGCAACCGGGCCCGCTGGGTGGCGCCCGAGACCCTGCGAATCCGACTCCTGGCTGCCCCGGACGAGTGGTCATTCCCCGCGGATCTGGACCCGGCCCTGCTCAGCTTCGGCTGCGCGTGGATCACCCGGCTGAGGGCCGGCATCGCTGACATTCCCGGCGGCCGTGGCGGCTACGCCATCGGCATCGACCACGACAGGACGTGCTCGGAGCTGCTCTGGTTCTGGAGGTGAGGCGAGCCGCCTCCGTCAGTTGATGCAGATGAACCAGTTGACAGCCAGGCTGGGCAGGTTCGCCGTGCTGAGAGCCTGCTGTGTCACGCCGCCGTTGATGTCCGGCGTGCTGTAGGTATGGGCGTGATTGGACAGGGCGTTGCCCGTGAAGGTGTGCCCGTGGCTGGGGATGGTCACGTTCCGATAGCCGTAGCCATACTCGTCATAGCTGCCGCCATTGGCGATGTTGTTCCACTTGTTGGTCATCACTTCGTTGCCCTGATTGGCACCGTAGGGCCGGATCGTGACGCCATAAGTCTGAACCGTGGTCGCGCTGTTCGTGCTGATGGAACCGCTGGGCGTTCCCGCGCTGTCGCTGCTGGTCGACCCGCTCAGCACCACGCTGGGCAGCTGGTTCCGGGCGATCGTGGTGGCGGATGCGGTCGTGCCCGCTGTGCCGCCCATCACGAGCACGGCGTTGCTGGCATTGACCACGGGAGCATTGCAGCTGCCCCCGCTGTAGCTGCCGTTCATCAGTTTCCAGTCGCCCCCAAGGCTCGCGACCACGGCAGCAGTCACCTGGCCGCAGGTGCAGTTGCCGCTGGCGGTGCTCTTGACGATGTCGCCGCTGGCATTGGTGCCCAGGAAGCTGGCACTGGGCAGCTGGGTCAGCCGTACTCCGCTGGCGCTTGCCGTGCCACTGTTGACCTCCAATCTGTTGGCCGGCGACGTGGTGCCGATACCCACTTGTGCCGTGCTCTTGCGCACCACCACCTGTGAACCATCGGTGGCCTCGGCTTGGAGGTTCACATCGCTGGTCAGCGTGGTCGGGTTGCTCCCCACCTTCATCTGCGCCAAGGCTGGGCCTGCGAACGCTGTCGCAAAGAGAGGGCCCGGCCAGAGCCAAGGGCGGGCCCGAAGGAAATCGGACATCAACCGCATCGTCTTCTCCTATGTCAATCCACCGTGACCTTGAAGCTCACCGTGCCCGAGGCGCCCGGCTGCAGCGATCCGCTGAAGGTCCAGGTCAGGTTGCCCTTGCCGCTGCCCGTCACCGCCGGCGTGCAGGCCTGGGCCGCCGCCGGCGCCGGGTTGGCCGGCGTGTTCAGCGCGCAGCTCAGCCCGCTGGGCAGCGTCCCCACCGTCGCGCTGGTCCAGGTCGTCCAGTTCGTCGTCCCGTCCTGGATCACCACCTCCGTCACCGGCGCCGCGCTGGTGTTGGTGAAGCTGATCTGGTACTCCAGCACGTCGCCCGACTTGGCGTTGTTGCCGGTCGACCAGGCGCCGCTGGCGCCGCCCGTGGTGATGTTGCGCACCTGCTTGAGCAGCGTCACCGCCGCGTTGGACACCGTCGTCGTGTCGGTCACGCTGTAGCTCACGCTCAGGCTGGGGCTCGCGTTGCTCAGGTCCAGCTGGGCCTGCACCGGCAGGCTGTAGCTGTTGCCCGTGATCGCCGTGCCCGGCACGATCTCGCGCACCACGAAGCACAGCACATCGCCCTGCAGCACCGTCACCGGCGTGCTGGGCGGCGCCAGCTTGGTCGCCCCGGCCTGGTAGGTGCCGGTGCAGCCCGTGTCCACGTACACGATCTCGCTCCAGCCGGTCAGCGTCGTCGGCGAGGCCGTGCCCGCCAGCGTCGAGAGGCTCAGGCTGCCCCCCGTGCCCGCCGTGAAGCGGTGGCTGTGCGTGGCCACCCCGCCCGGCGCCGCGCTGGCGCTGCTGTTGCTCACCAGCGTGCTCACCGGCACCTGGCCGAAGTTCAGCGTCAGCGCGCCGCTGGCCGGCGCCGTGAAGCTCTGGCGCTGGCTGCCGCGGCTGTAGCTGTAGGCCACGCCGCCCACGGTGGTCGCCGCGCCGTCCGGCGTGGCCGTGCCGGCCGCGTTCGCGCCGGTGGCCAAGGTCCCGCTGGGCAGGCTCACCGCCACGCACACCGTCTGCCCGCTCTGCGCCGACGGGATGCTCAGGCTGTAGGCCCCCGTGCCATCGGTGCTGGTGCTGGCGTAGGTGGTCGACGCGCAGTTGGTCAGGCTCACCGTGACGCCCGACACCCCGGCCTCCGCGCCGTCCTGCACGCCGTTGTTGGGCGTGCCGGTGTTGCTGCCGCCGCTGGGCGCACCGCCGTCGTTGAACACCTTGCCGCTGGCGCTGACGCCCAGGCTGTTGGTGAAGGTGCAGACGATGTCGCTGCCGGCCACCATCTTGCCTGCCGGCACCGTCAAGGCGCCACTGGCCAGCGTGCCGAAGCTTCCCGTGCCATTGCCATCGGTGCTGCCGTTGTTGTCCACGCAGCTGGCGCTGGCCGGCGTGCCGGGCCAGCCCGAGGGCACGCCCGTCTGCGTGATCGTCGCCGCCACGCCGGTGCTACCGGTCAAGGTGCTGGAGGTGACGGCCGTGCCGGCGGTGGTCGTGCTCAGCGTCAGGCTGGCGCTGCTCAGGCTGCCCAGCGCGTAGACGAAGCTGCCGGTGCCGTTGTTGCTCACCACCGCCACGCGGACCTGCGGCACCGGCAGGATGGGCGTGACCTCGTCCAGCGTACTGCGCCAGTTGGTGTTGCTCGCGCTGTAGCCGCTGAAGGTGATGCGGTTCAGCGGCACCAGGTTGGCGGTGATGCGCGCCGGGTTGCCCGCCACCGCGGTGGCCGAGAACAGGTCGCTGCCATTGCTCCAGTTCGTCACCGCCAGCGTGGCGCCGGTGGACAGGTCCAGGCTGCTGACGGTGAGCTGCGCATTGCCGCCCGAGGCGAAGTCCAGCGTGCTGCCCGACGCGGTCACGGTGAAGGCTCCCAGGCTGTGCGTGAGCCCCGCGCCCAGTTGCAGGGTGCCGCCATTGAGCACGATGTTCAGGCCCGAGTTCACCAGCGATTGCGTCAGCGTCAGCGTGGCGCCGGTGCTGACCGTGATCGTGCCGCTGCCGGTCACCGCGCCGATGCTGCTCGCGCCGCTGGTCAGCGTCAGCTGCCCGCCCGTGCCCAGCGCCAGCGTGCCGCTGCTGCTGAGGGTGCCAAGGCTCTGGGTCGTGCCGTTGAGGTCCAGCGTCGCACCGGGCGCGACCGTCACCGCCGTGCCCGCGGGCAGTGCGCCATTGACGCCAGCCTGCAGCGTTCCGGCCGACACCGTGGTGCCACCGGTGTAGGTATTGACGCCCCCCAGCGTCACCGTGCCGTTGTTGCCCTGGTCCACCGTGCCGGCACCCGAGATCACCTTGGCCAAGGTGTACGGCGTGTAGGCCGTGGTCTTGTTGAAGCGCAGCGTGCTGCCGCTGGCCAGCGAGATGCCCGAGGTGTTGGCCAGGTCGCCGCTCTGGTAGAGCACCAGGGTCCCGGCATTCACCGCGGTGGGGCCGGTGTAGGTGTTGGCGGCGATGAGGATCAGCGCGCCCGTGCCCGCCTTGCTGAAGCCGTTGCTGCCGGTCAGCGGCACCGCGATCCACGGCGCGGACCCACTGGCATTGACCGTCAGTACGTTGTCGGTCGCCGCCCCCACCAGGCTGCCACTGCCCTGCAGCACATAGCCGCCGACATTGAAGGTCAGCCCGCCCACGCTTTGCGTGCCGCTCACCGTCACCGTGCCGGCCGTGCCCTGGAAGACGGCCACGCTGCTGGCGCCCGGCCAGGCTCCGTTGTTGGCGCCGTTGCTGTCGGTCCAGTTGCTGTTGCTGGCGTCCCAGGTGCCCGTGCCGCCATCGACCCCGTTGTTGTTGGCGTTGGCCGGGGTGGTGGTCGCTTCATCCCAGTAGGTCAGGCCACTGTTGGCGCTGATGACCAGCCGCACCTGACCGGCGACGCTGGTGTCCACGCGGCCGATGTAGCCCGAAGGCAGCGTCACGGTGCCGAAGCTGCCGCTCAGGCTGCCGGTGTAGGTGAACAGCGTGTAGACGCCGGCGCCAAAACTGCTGGCGCAGCCGCCGGCCCCGTCGGCCTTGGTGACGTTGAGCGTGCCGCCCAGCACCAGGTTGCCGGTGACGGCGACCAGGTCGTTGCAGCTGCCGCCCGCCGTGCCCGCCTGCGCCAGCTCGAAGTTGCTGGTCGAGCCGCTGTTCAGCGTGAGGCCGCTGCTGAACGTGAGCGTGCCCGGGCTCATGCCCGGATCCAACGTGCCCCCGCTCTGCACGGTGGTCGCCCCACCTACCGTGCCCGTGCCGCCCAGCTTGGCGCCGCTGGCCACCGTGACCGCGCCCGTGGCCGCACTCTGATTGCCGTTGATGCGCAGGGTGCCGGCGCTGACCGTGGTCGCGCCGGTGTAGGTGTTGGCGCCGCTCAAGGTCGTCACGCCGCTGCCGATCTGGGACACCGCGCCAGCACCGCTGACCACCTTGCCAAAGCTGTAGGCATCGCTGCGGTTGAAGGCGAGCGTGGCGCCGCTGGCCACGCTGGCGCCGCTGGTGCTGGCGATGTCGCCACTGGTCGCGCCCGCGCCCACCTGCAGCGTGCCGGCGCTGATGGTCGTGGCACCGGTATACGTGTTGGCTCCCGTCAGCGTGGTCGTGCCGCTGCCCGCCTGGGTCAGCCCCCCCGCGCCGCTGACCACCGGGCCAAAGCTGTAGGCGTTGCTGCGGTTGAAGACAAGCAGCGCGCCGCTGGACACGCCCACGCCGCTGGTGCTGGCGATGTCACCGGTGGTCGAGCCCGCGCCCACCTGCAACGTGCCGGCGCTGACCGTGGTCGCGCCGGTGTAGGTGCTGGCGCCGGTCAGGGTCAGCGTGCTGGTCGTGCTGGTGGTCTTGCTCAGGCTGCCCGCGCCCGAGATCACGCCGGACAGGGTCTGGTTGACCGAGGACCCATGGGTGAAGGTCGCGCCCGAGGCCACGGTGATCGCCCCCGCATAGCTGCCATTGCCCAGCGAACCGGCGCTGCCCACCGTCAGCCCGCCGGCGGTAACACTGGTGTCGCCGCTGTAGGTGTTCACGCCCGTCAGCGTCGTGGTACCGCTGCCGATCTGCGACACCGCGCCCGCCCCCGAGATCACCACGCCCAGGCTGTAGGCATTGCTGCGGTTGAAGGACAGCAGCGCGCCACTGGCCACGCTGATGCCGCTGGTGGTGGACAGATCCCCGGTGGTCGAGCCCCCGCCGATCTGCACGGTGCCGCCGTTGATCGTGGTGCTGCCGGTGTAGGCGCTGGCGGCCGTCAGGATCATCGAGCCCGCGCCGGACTTGACCAGGCTGGACTGCAGGTAGGTGCTGGAACCCGTGCCCATGTTGTAGATCGGCACGCCGACGGTGAAGCTGCCGTCGGTCACGTTGAAGGTCGTGCTGCCCGGCACCGAGCCATTGCCGATGGCGATCCACGGCTGGAAGGCGCTGAGCTGCTGGACCACCGTCGTGCCGCTGACGGTGACCGTGCCCTGCAGCGTGAAGGTGCCCAGCACGCTCAGCGCCGGATGGCCGCCATTGGAGATCAGCGTGGCGTTGGTGAACACCGGGTTGAACATCGTGTTGCTGGAGTTGGTGGCCTTCAGCGTGCCGCCGTTCACCGTGATCACCGCCGACGAGGTCGAGGTCGGAACGGCCCAGATATTGCGCTTGGTCATCTCCAGCGTGGCGCCGCTGTTCACCGTGTACGCGCCCGGGATGACCGAGCCGGCCGCCGCGTTGGGACCGATGACCACGGTGCCCGCGTTGACCGTGAACGCGCCCGTGAGGCCGGTGTTCTCGGCGTTGATGTTCAGCGTACCGGCGCCCTCCTTGCTCACCGGGTTGCTGCCGCTGATCAGCGTGGTCATGGTGGCGCTCAGGCCGCTGGCCACGGTGATGGGGTTGCCGGCGCTGGCCGCGGCCGACAGCGTGCCGCCGGTCAGCGTGTAGCCGGTGGTATTGAAGCTCAGCCCGCCCATGCTCTGCGTGCCGCTGACCGTCACCGTGCCGGCCGTGCCCTGGAACACGGCCACGTTGCTACCCCCGGCCCAAACGCCGTTGTTGTTGCCGGCGCTGTCGGTCCAGTTGCTGGTGACGCCGTCCCAGGTGCCGGTACCGCCATTGACCGCGCCGTTGTTCGCGTTCGCGGCGATGTCCCAGTAGGTCAGCGAGCTCAGGCTGCTGACGATCAGCCGAACCTGGCCGGCCACACTGGTGTCCACGCGGCCGACATAGCCCGAGGGCAGCGTCACCGTGCCGAAGCTGCCGCTCAGGGTGCCGGTGTAAGTAAACAGGGTGTAGGTGCCGTTGCCGAAGTTGCTGGCACAGCCGCTGGCGCCGTCGGCCTTGGTCACGGCCAGCGTACCGGCCAGCGTCAGGTTGCCGGTCACGGCCACCAGGTCGTTGCAGCTGCCGCCGGCGGTGCCAGCCTGGGCCAGCTCGAAGTTGCTCGTGGAGCCGGTGCTCAGCGTCAGCCCGCTGGCAAAGGTCAGCGTGCCGGGACTCATGCCCGGGCTCAGCGTACCGCCCGACTGCACCGTGGTGGCGCCGCCCACCGTGCCCGTGCCGCCCAGCGTGCCGCCGCTGGCCACCGTGACCGCGCCGGTCGCGGCGCTCTGGTTGCCGTTGATGTTGAGCCGGCCGCCGCTGACGGTGGTGGTGCCGCCATAGGTGTTGGTGCCGCTCAGCGTCAGCGTGCTGCTGCCGCTCTTGGAGATCGCGCCTGAGGTGCAAAAGCCTCCGATGATGGCGCCGGAAAGCACCTGGTCCGTGCTGGAGCTGTACACCAGGGTCGGACACAGTGTGATCTGCCCGGCGTAGTTGCCGCTGCCCAGCACGCCGGTGCCGCTGATGAGCAGGTTGCTGGTGCTGATCACGGTGTCGCCGGTGTAGGTGTTGGTGCCGGTCAGCGTGACCGTGCCATTGCCACCGCCCAGATTGAACTGGCCCGCGCCGGACAGCACGCCGGAGAAGGTCAGCGCCGTGTTGGACCACAAACGCACCTGCGTGCCACTGGAGGCCGAGATCGCGCCCGCATAGGTGCCCGCGCTGCCCAGCGTGCCGGTGTAGGCCAGCTGGAAGATGCCCGCCTGCACGACGATTGGCCCGGTGAAGCTGCTGGCCGCACTGACCACGGTGTAGGCGTTGGCATCGGTATCGGTCTGCAACGTGCCCGAGCCAGACAGCGCACCATTCATCTGGAAGTTGGCCGACGAGCTGTTGCGCAGCGTCGCACCCGCGGCAATGCTGACGGTCCCGGTGTAGGGATACAGCAGGCCGCCACCGCCATAGAGCTGCAGCGTGCCCGCGTTCACCGTGGTCGGGCCGGTGTAGGTGTTGGCGCCGCTGAGCTTCAGCAGGCCGGCGCCGGACTTGGTCAGGCCGCTGCTGCTGCCGGACGAGTTGACGATCTTCGACTGGATGTCCAGGTCCGCGCCGCTGTTGACGTTCAGCGTCATCGCGGTCTCGGTGCGGAAGTTGATCGTCGTCATCGAGATCACGTTGCCGCTGCCGGTCGCATTGATCGTGCCCGCGTTCAGCAGCAGGTTGCCGAAGCCGCCGTCATTGGCGGGACCGGCCAGCCCGTTGACGCTGGTCAGCGTGCCGCCATTGAGCAGGTTGATCGTGCCGCCGAAGTTGTGGGCGTTGTTCGACGACGAATCCAGCGACAGCGTGCCGCTGACGTTGTAGGTGCCGCTGGTGAAGGTGTTGGTGCCCGCCTGGGTGAACGACAGCTTGGCCCCGGCGGCGATGCTGCGCGTGGTCGCGCTGTTGCCCATCGCGGCCAGACTGGCGGCCGCCAGCGTGCCCTGGTCCACGCTCAACGTACCGGTGAAGGTATTGCTGCCCGACAGCGTCAGCGTGCCGGTGCCGGACTTGGACATCCCCGAGCTGCCCGCCAGCACGCTGCTGACCGTGGCCGACAGTCCCGAGCCCACGGTGAGGGGGTTGCTCGCGGCGGCCAGCGTGAGCGTGCCGCCGCTGACCGTGTAGCCGGTGGTGTTGAACGTCAGGCCGCCGGTGCTCTGCGTCCCGCTGACCGTCACCGTGCCGGCCGTGCCCTGGAAGGTCGCGAGGCTGGTCCCGCCGGCCCAGGGACCGTTCAGCGCACCGCCGCTGTCGGTCCAGTTGTTGCTGGTCGCATCCCAGGTTCCGGTGCCGCCGTTGACCACACTGTTGTTGCCATTGGCCGTGGTGGTCGTGGCCTCGTCCCAGTAGGTCATCGCGGCGGGCACATAGACGATCAGGCGCACCTTGCCAGCCACCGTGGTGTCCACCCGGCCGGTATAGCCCGAGGGCAGCGTCACCGTGGTGAAGCTCCCGGCCAGCGTGCCGGTGTAGGTGAACAGTGTGTAGACGCCGGTACCGAAGCTGCTGGTGCAGCCGGCCGCGCCGTCGGCGGCGGTGACCGCGAGCGTGCCGCCCAGCGTCAGGTTGCCGGTGACGGCGACCAGGTCGTTGCAGCTGCCACCCACCGTGCCGGCCTGGGCCAGTTCGAAGTTGCTGGTGGAGCTGCTGCTCAGCGTCAGCCCGCTGCCGAAGCTGAGCGTACCGGGGCTCAGGCCCGGGCTCAGGGCGCCGCCGGCCTGCACCGTGGTCGCTCCGCCCACCGTGCCCGTGCCCATCAGCGTGGCCCCGCTGGCGATGCTGACCGTGCTGCCGCTGGCGGTGCTGCCAGTGACGCTCAGCTTGCCGGCATTGATCGTGGTGGCACCGGTGTAGGTGTTGGCGCCACTCAAGGTCAGCGTGCCGGTGCCGGTGCTCTTGCTCAGCGTACCGGTACCGGAGATCACGCCGGACAGGGTCTGGTCGGCACTGGTGTTGAGCTGCAGCGCGCCGGCATTGCTGATGGCGCCGGCGTAGCTGCCATTGCCCAGCACCCCGCTGCCGCTGAGGATCAGCGTGCTGCCCGAGGCGATGCTGGTGGCGCCGGTGTAGGTGTTCACGCCGCTGAGCGTGCTGGTGCCATAGGCGGTGCTCAGGCCCAGCTGGCCGCTGCCGTCGCTGATCACACCCGGCAGGGTCAGCGTGGACGCCGAGGTCGAGGCGCCCAAGGTCAGCGTCTTCAGGCCCGCGCTGCCCGCCGAGATCGGCGCATTGATGGTGCCGCCCTCGGTCGCGACGGTGGTGTTGCCCAGCAGCACCATGCTGCTGCTGTTGAGCGTATTGCTGACACGCAGCGCGCCACGGTTTTCGAGGTTGCCCACCCCGGTGACCTGGATGCCGCCGCTGACCGTGAAGCTGGCGGCGGTGTTGGTGTACAGCGTGGTGGCATTGCCCACGATCAAGGTGCCAGCAAAGCTTCCACCCGCGCTGTTGTTGAACTTGTCGGCCGTGCTGCTGGCCGTGGTCAGCGACAGCGTGCCAGTGAAACCGCTGATGCCGTTGAGGTAGGTGTTGCGTGCGTTGTTGCTCGCATCGGTGGCGAAGTTCAGCGTGATGGTGCCGGTGCCGGTGATGGTGTTGTTCACCGAGATGACCGCATTCAACGCGGTGGCCGTGTTGTCCAGGTAGAGCGTGCTCCCACCAGGCACGCTGACCGCCCCGGTGCCCAGCGCGTTGAGGCCGGAGCTGCCATTGATCTGGGCCTTCAGCGTGCCGGCGCCGACCGTGATCGCGCCGGTCAGGCTGCTGGTGTTGCTGCCGGTCAGGCTCAACGTGCCGGCGCCGGCCTTGCTGAGGGCATTGCTGCCGGACAGCGCGCTGGCGATGGTGGCCGTGTCGCCCGCATTGCTCACCGTGAAGGGGTTGCCGCTGGCGTTGGCCAGGGTCAGCGTGCCGCCGGTCAGGGTGTAGCCGTTGGTGTTGAACGTGAGCCCGCCCATGCTCTGCGTGCCGCTCACCGTCACCGTGCCCGCCGTGCCTTGGAAGGTTGCAATGCTGGTGCCGCCGGGCCAGACCCCGTTGACGGTGCCGCCCGAGTCGCTCCAGTTCGTGGTCGCGCCGTCCCAGGTGCCCGTGCCGCCATTGACCGCGTTATTGCCGGCGGTGGTGTCCCAGTAGGTCAGCGAGCTGGCGTTGACAACGATCAGGTTGACCTGGCCGGCGGTGCTGGTGTCCACCCGCGCGCTGAAGCCCGCGGGCATTGTCACCGTGCTGAAGCTGCCACTCAGCGTGCCGGTGTAGGTGAACAGCGTGTAGGTGCCGGTGCTGAAGTTGCTGCCGCAGCCGGCCGCGCCATCGGCCTTGGTCACGGCCAGCGTGCCGCCCAGCGTGAGGTTGCCGGTGACCACGATCAGGTCGTTGCAGCTGCCGCCGGCGCTGCCGGCCTGGGCCAGCTCGAAGTTGGTCGTGGAGCCGCTGTTCAGCGTCAGGCCGCTGCCGAAGCTCAGCGTGCCGGGGCTCAGCCCCGGACTCAGCGCGCCACCCGACTGCACCGTGGTGGTCCCGCCGACGGTGCCGGTGCCCTTGAGCGTGCCGCCGCTGGCGATGGTGACCGCGCCGGTGCCGGTGGCACCGGTCACGCTGAGGCTGCCGGCGCTGACGGTGGTCGTGCCGCTGTAAGTGTTGCTGCCGCTGAGCGTCAGCGTGCCACTGCCGGTGCTCTTGGACAGCGCCCCCGTGCCCGAGATCACGCCGGACAGGATCTGGTCGGCGCTGGAGTTGTACTGCAGCGTGCCGGCGTTGCTGATGTTGCCCGCATAGCTGCCGCTGCCCAGCTGGCCGCTGCCGGCGATGGCCAGCGTGCCGGCGCTGATTGTGACGTCACCGCTGAAGGTGTTCACGCCGCTGAGCGTCAGCGTGCTGGTCGCGCTGGTGGTCTTGGCGAGGCTTCCGGCGCCGGAGATCACGCCGGACAAGGTCTGCGCCGCGCTGGACGCGTAGCTGAAGCTGGCGCCACTGGCGATGCTGATCGCGCCGGCATAGCTGCCACTGCCCAGGCTGCCGGCCCCGCCCACCACCAGCGTGCCCGCGCTCACCGTGGTCGGGCCGGTGTAGGTGTTGACGCGGGTCAGCGTGGTGGTCCCGGTTCCGGTCTGCAGCACCGTGCCGGCCCCACCGATCACGTTGACGAAGCTGTAGGAGGCATCGCTGCGGTTGAAGGCGAAGCTGGCGCCACTGGCCACGGTGACACTGCTGCTGCTCAGGTCACCCGAGCTGCCGCCGTTGCCGATCTGCAGCGTGCCGGCGTTGATGGTCGTCGTGCCGGCATAGGTGTTGGCGCCGGTGAAGATCTGCGTGCCGCTGCCCAGCTTCACCAGGTTCAGCCCGGTGCCGTTGCTCAGTGCGCCGCTGTAGGTGGCGGAACCGTTGTTGTTGCCAATCGAGAAGGTGGAGGCCGCGTTGATCGCCGTGCCGTTGCCGGCGCCGCTGAGCGCGCCGATCACCGGCGTGCCGCCGTTGAGCCACAGCGTGCCGTTGTTCACCACATCGCTGTTGGGCACGACCGAGTCGCCGATCTGCAGCGTGGTGCCCGAGCTGACCGTGATGGTGCCGGTGTAGTCCGAGGTCGAGGCGTTCTGATAGGGCAGGAAGCGCGTGCCGGTCAAGGTCATGGGCGCGCTGCCGGAGATCTTGCCGACCCAACTGAAGCGGTCGCCCGAGCTGTCGTTGATGGTCAGCGCCCGGTTGACGGTCAGCGTTCCGCGCACCTCGTTGAACTGGCCGGCCGAATTGGGACCGAGGGTCACCGTGCCGCTGCCCTGGTTGGCCACGGTGACGTTGTGGTACAGGTAGACGCCGTTGCTGGTCATGCCCCCCGAGAAGCGCCAGGCCACGTCGTTGCTGCCGGTGCTGGCGTCGCCCAGTGTGATCGTCGAGTTGGTCGGGCCGGCTGCCGTGAGCGCATTGCTGACGAAGCTGCCCTGGCTGATCGTGAGGCCGCCGGTGATGCCGGTGTTGCCCGCGCCGACGTTGAGCGTGCCGCTGCCGCTCTTGAGCCAGCCCTGGGTGCCGGTGATGCTGCTGTTCAGCGTGGCCGTGCCGCTGCTCACGGTCAGCGGCGTGTTCGCGCTGGCCAGGTTCAGCGTGCCGCCGGTGACGGTGTAGCCGGTGGTGTTGAAGGTCAGGCCGCCGGTGCTTTGCGTGCCGCTGACCGTCACCGTGCCCGCCGTGCCTTGGAAGGTCGCCAGGCTGGTGCTGCCGGGCCAGACGCCGTTGACGATGCCATTGGCGTCGGTCCAGTTGGACGTCACCCCGTCCCAGGTGCCGGTGCCACCATTGACCAGGTTGTTGCCCGCCGTGGTATCCCAGTAGGTCAGCGAGCTGGCGTTGACGACGATCAGGTTGACCTGGCCCGCCGTGCTGGTATCCACCCGCGCGCTGTAGCCCGAGGGCATGGTGACCGTGCCGAAGCTGCCGCTCAGCGTGCCGGTGTAGGTGAACAGGGTGTAGGTGCCGGGGCCGAAGCTGCTGGCGCAGCCCGCCGCACCGCTGGTGGCGGTGACCGCCAGCGTGCCGCCCAGCGTGAGGTTGCCGGTGACCTGGACCAGATCGTTGCAGCTGCCGCCGGCGGTGCCGGCCTGGCCCAGCTCGAAGTTGCTGGTGGAGCCGCTGTTGAGCGTCAGGCCACTGCCGAAGCTGAGCGTGCCCGGGCTCAGGCCCGGGCTCAGCGCGCCGCCGGACTGCACCGTGGTGGCGCCACCGACCGTGCCGGTGCCTCCCAGCGTGCCGCCGCTGGCGACGGTGACAGCGCTGCCGCTGGCGGTGCTGCCGGTGATGCTGAGCTTGCCCGCGCTGACCGTCGTGGCACCGGTGTAGGTGTTGACGCCAGCGAGCGTCAGCGTGCCGGTGCCCGTGGCCTTGCTCAGGCTGCCGGTGCCCGAGATCACGCCCGACAGCGTCTGCGTTGCGCTGGAGTTGTATTGCAGTGCGCCGCTGTTGGCGATGTTGCCGGCGTGGCTCCCCGCGCCCAGCTGCCCGCTGCCGGTGATGGCCAGCGTGCCGGCGCTGATCGTGATGTCGCCGCTGAAGGTGTTCACGCCGCTGAGGGTCAGCGTGCTCGCGGCGCTGGTGGTCTTGCTCAGGCTGCCGGCGCCGGAGATCACGCCGGAGAAGGTCTGCGCCGCGCTGGAGGCATAGCTGAGGTTCGCGCCGCTGGCGATGCTGATTGCGCCGGCATAGCTGCCGCTGCCCAGGCTGCCCGTGCCGCCGATGACCAGGCTGCCGGCATTGACGCTGGTGGGCCCGGTGTAGGTGTTGACCGCGGTGAGCGTGCTGCTGCCGGTGCCGTCCTGCGAGAAACCGCCGCCGCCGGAGTAGACCTTGCCAAAGCTGTAGGCGTCGCTGCGCTTGAAGGACAGGATGGCGCCGCTGCTCGACCCCACGCCGCTGGTGCTGCCGATGTCGCCGGTGGTGCCGCCGTTGCCGATCTGCAGCGTGCCGGCGTTCATGTAGACCGATCCGGTGAAGCTGCTGTTGCCGGTGAGGATGGGGCCGGGCGAGGTGGAATAGGTCCAGATGCTGCAGGTGCCGGTCATTGCCGCCGGGAAGGTGTAGCTGCCCGCACGCCAGAACTGCACGCCGGAGCTGCCGGAGCAGCTGACCTGGCTCAGGTTGTTCATCGTGCCGGTGGTGCCCGTCGCGTCGCTGGGATTGCCGAGGGTCAGCGTGCCGCCGGGCATGCTCAGCGTGCCGCTGAAGTCGACGTCGGCCAGGATGCTCAGCATGACGCCAGACTGCAGGCTGATGGTGCCGCTGCCGGACAGCTGGGTCGGCGTGTAATTCGGGTTGAAGGCGACGTTGATCGCCAGCGTGGCACCGCTGTCCACCGTGACGGGGATGCTGGCGGGGAAGGACAGCGCCTCCTGCGCCTGGCCGCCGCCCGAAGTGCCCGTACCAAACTGCATCGTGCCCTGGCTGACCTGCAGGCTGCTGAAGGTGTTGGAGACGGTCGAGATCGCCGTGCCCGAACCGGTCTTGACCAAAGGGCCGCCGGACAGGTGGGCGCCGATCGTCGCGGTGCCCGTGGTGACGGAGATCGGGTTGCTCGCGGCCGCGCCATTGAGCGTGCCGCTGCCGGTGAGCGTGTAGCCGGTGACGCCGAAGCTCAAGCCTCCGATGCTCTGCGTGCCGCTCACCGTCACCGTGCCGGCCGTGCCCTGGAAGCTCGCCACGCTGGTGCCACCGGCCCAGGCGCCGTTCACGCCGCCGCTGGCATTGGTCCAGTTGGCGGTGCTGGCGTCCCAGGTGCCGGTACCGCCGTTGATGGCGTTGTTGTTGCCGGTGACGTCCCAGAAGGTCATGTCGGTCGACGTGTCCACGATCAGCTTGACCTGGCCGGCCGTGCCGGTGTCGATGCGGCCCACATAGCCCGAGGGCATGGTGATGCTGCTGAAGCTCCCGGCCAGCGTGCCGGTGTAGGTGAACAGCGTGTAGGTGCCCACGTCGAAGCTGCTGGCGCAGCCGGCCGCGCCGTCGGCCTTGGTCACCACCAGCGTGCCGCCCAGCGTCAGGTTGCCGGTGACCTGCACCAGGTCGTTGCAGCTGCCGCCGGCGGTGCCGGGCTGCGCCAGTTCGAAGCTGCTGGTCGAGCCGCTGCTGAGCGTCAGGCCGCTGGTGAAGCTGATCGTGCCCGGGCTCATGCCGGGACTCAGTGTGCCGCCCGAGGCGATGGTGGCCGCCCCCTTGACCGAGCCTGTGCCCTTGAGCGTGGCTCCCGAGTTGATGCTCACCGCGCCGGTACCGGTGCTACCGGTCACGATCAGGGTGCCGGCGTTGACAGTAGTGGCCGCGGTGTAGGTATTGGCAGCGCCCAGGACCATGGTGCCGGCACCACTCTTGATGAAGCCGTTGTCGGTGCCATTGCCCGGGCGAACAATGGTGCCGGACACGGTCAGCACCGCACCACTGCTGACATTGAAGTTGACGCCGCCACTGACACCCATCACCACGCTTTGGGCGCTGAGGGTCGAACTGGCGGTGACGTTCACGGTGCCGAACAGAAAGTAGCTACCGTTCGTGGGGTCCGGAGTGCCCGAACTCGCCAGCGTGCCTCCATTGAGATTCAGGGTGCTCAGGTCAATCACCTGCGACCCGGCCAGCAGCGTGCCGCCGGCATTGAGGGTGACCACGGTTGTGGGGCTGGGCCAGCCGATGAAGCCATTGCCGCCGGATGCCGTCAGGTCTGCCGTGCCTCCGTTGTTGACCACCACGGCCGCCGCCTTCCCCACGCCGGCGCCGGTCGCGTTCGTGCCATTGATGAACTTGGTGTAGCCACCAATGTTCAATGTGCCGGTGAAATTCTGGTTGCCGCTGACGGTCACCGGGGCCGCGCTGCCCCCCGTGCCGTTGAGGTTGATGGTGCCGGCGCCCGCCAGGTTGCTGTAGGTCTGGCTGACACCCGAGATGTGATTCAAGGTGGCACCCGACGCAACGGTCAATGTGCCGGCGTAGTTGCCACTTCCCAGCGAGCCCGCTGTGTCTATCGTCAGCGTGCCGGCGTTGACGGTGGTCGCGCCGGTGTAGGTGTTGGTGGCCGACAGCGTGGTCACCCCCGCGCCGGCCTGGGTCACGCCGCCCGCGCCGCTGATCACCTTGCCGAAGCTGTAGGCGTCGCTGCGGTTGAAGGCCAGGGTGGCCCCGCTGGCCACGCTGACGCCGCTGCTGCTGGTGATGTCGCCGGCCGTCGCGCCCGCGCCGACCTGCAGCGTGCCGGCGTTGACCGTGGTCGAGCCGGTGTAGGTGTTGGCGCCGGTCAGGATCAGCGTGCCGGTGCCGGTGCTCTTGCTCAGCGTGCCGGTGCCGGAGATCACACCCGACAGCGTTTGGGCCGCGCTGGAGTTGTACTGGAAGGCCGCCGCATTGGCGATCGCGCCGGCATAGCTGCCCGAGCCCAGCTGGCCGCTGCCGCCGATGGCCAGCGTGCCGGCGTTGATGTTGAGGCCGCCGCTGAAGGTGTTGACGCCGCTCAGCGTCAGCGTGCCCGCGCCGCTCTTGCTCAGCGCGCCGCTGCCGGCCAGCACCTGCGGCACGGTGATCGCGAAGCCGCCGTCGTCGATGGTGCCGCCGCCGCTTTGCAGATTGGCCGCGGCCAGGCCCCACATGAAGGTGGCATTGGCCGACTTGGCGCGCAGCGTGCCGCCATTGAAGTTGAAGGTGCCGGTGGTGCCCGTGGTCGCCGCGGCATTGCCGTACATGGACACATAGTTGGCGGCCAGCGTGCCGCCATTGAGGTTCACCGTGCCGGTGGCACCGTTGTGCCCGAACCAGAAGGTGCCCTGGGCATCGACCAGCGCGCTGCCGCTGATCGTCATCACGCCGGTGCCTTCTTCGCCGACGATGATGCCGGTGCTGGTGGCGCCGGTCTGGATCAACGTGCCGGCACTGATGTTGTAGTTGCCGGTGCTGCCTGGGTAGCGGCCGACGATGGTCCAACTATTGCCGGTCAATGTACCGCCGGTCTGGTTGAAGGTGCCGTTGCCATAGGTGCCAGTAGCCATGAAATTGCCGCTGACGTTGCCGATCGCCCCTCCGCTGAAGTTGTAGACCCCGGTGGATCCGGCCGCATAGCCGATGTTCAGATTGAACCCACCGGTGGCCACCCCTCCCGCGCTGGTCGTGACCGTGCCCGCGGTCTGCGTGACCGTGCCCGACGCACCGCTCGCATTGCCGATCAGGACGACGGGCGTCGTCAGGTCGGCAGAGATTTGCACGCTGCTGGCGGTGTCGGTGCCCGCGTTGCCGACGATCAGGCCGGCCGTGGTGCTGGTGAAGGTGTTGGCCGCGCTGTTGACCAGCGTGGCGCCGCTGCTGCCGCCGGCCACGGCGGCCGACACCAGGGAGTTGCTGCCCCCCAGCGTCAGCGTGCCACCGTTGACCGTCAAGGCCCGGCTTCCGATGGAGCCCGACAGCGTGGCACTGCCCGCGCCCTCCTTGGTCAGCGGATTGGCGCCGGTGATGGCGCTGCCGATGGACACCGAGAGCCCGCTGCCCACGGTGAGCGGGTTGGTCACGGCGGCCAGGCTCAGCGTGCCACCACTGACGCTGTAGCCGCCCACATTGAAGCTCAGCCCGCCGGCGCTCTGCGTACCGCTGACCGTCACGGTCCCGGCGGTCCCCTGGAAGACCGCAATGCTGGTGCTGCCAGGCCAGATGCCGGCGAGCAGGCCGGCGCTATTGACCCAGTTGGTGGTGGCCGCATCCCAGGTGCCGGTGCCGCCCAGCACCGAACCGGTGGCGCTGGTGGTGGCACCGTTCCAGTAGATGGTCTGGGCCTGCGTCGGCAGCGGCACCAGAAAGCCGCAGGCAAGACCTGCCACCAGCCCCAGCGCGACCCTTCGCGCGCGCTGCCACCAATGGTCTCGGGAGAAGGGACTGGGCCTGCGGGCTTGGGGCTTCATGGGGTGGACCTGGGCGGAGGTGTTCATGGGCGCGGCATCGGCATCAGGGCTGCTCGCCCGAGGCGGCCGTGGCGCCCGTGACGGGCGCCATCGCCGGCGAGGCGCCCACGGGCGTGGCGGAGGACTCCGGCGTCGCCGCGACGCGGCCGAAGCGCAGCACGGATTCGTCGAACTTCCAGCGCAGGCGCAGGTAGACGCCGCGGCTGGTGATGTTCTGGCCGGTGAGGTCGGGGTCGCGCAGGCCCAGCACGTTGTAGCCCGCAGACACCCACAGGCCCGGCATGGCTTGGTAGCCCAGCTCGAGTCCCAGCGTGCTCTGGCGCGCGGCGCCGCGGCCCCACATCAGCCCGCCCTGCACGCCGAGGTCCCAGTCGGCCGTGAGGTCGCGGGTGTAGCGGGCATGCACGAGCTGGGCCCAGGTGCTGCCATTGGCCAGGCTGTCGTCGAGCCGGCTGAGCTTGCCGGCCCAGCGCAGGGCCAGCTGTTGCCCCGGCGCCATCTGCCAGTTGGCGTGGGCGCTGAGGATGTGGGTCTGCTGGCGGCCGTTGCCCACCAGCGTGGAGCCGCTGGCGCCGCCGAGGGCGCCGCCGGTGGCGCTGTCGCTGCCGCCCGAGGCGGACTCGGTGCGGTGCTCGTAGCTGGCCAGGATGTTCCAGCGGTCGGCCAGCGCGGGGCGCCAGGCCAGGCCCAGCTGCTGGCGCTGGATGCGGCGGCTGGCGCCGCTGGCGTCGGTCTCGGTCAGGATGGCGCGGCCCAGCAGCGTGAGGTCGTCGCCCAGCCGCCAGGCGCCGGCCAGGCTGTACAGGCCGCTGTCGCCGCTGGCGGCGTGGCGCCGCTCCACGGCGCCGCTCATGCGCCAGGGGCCGGCGGCATAGTCCGCGCCCAGCGCCACGGCGGTGGCGGTGTTGCTGCTTGGGGTGCTGCTCCCGGCGCTGGCGCCGGTGGTCGTCGCGGCCGTGTTGCCGCCGCCACCCACGGTCTGCACGCGCTCCAGCGCGCCGTTGACGCGCCATTGCTCGTTGATCGCGTAGGTGTTGCGCACGCCGGCCGCCAGCACCGGGGCGCCGCTGCTGGCGGCGCGGTACTCGTTGTAGAGGCGACCGCCCTCCATGTATGCGCTGTCGATGCCGATCAGCGTGGCGCCGCGCAGGTTCTGCCCGGTGGTGCTGGCCAGGTCGGCCAGCGTGGACACGGGGGCATGCTGGGCATAGAGGCGGGTCTTGGCGGTGAGCGCGTAGCTGCCGCCCAGCACCAGCGCGTGGCGGTGACCGTCCTGCACGTCCTGCTCGGCCTCGGCAAAGACCTGCAGGCCAGCCACGGCCTCGGGCCGGTGGGTGATGCGCGCGCGCACGGTGGTGCTGTTGTCGGGGGTTTGCGCCGTGGTGGAAGCCGTGGCGCCGCCGGCCAGGCCCACGCTGCCGGCACCGCTGCCCACGCCCGTGCCAGCGCCCGTGCCCACGCCGGCGTCGCTGGCCGTGGTGACGGTGCCGCTGCTGTTGCCGCTGCGCACGCCGGCTTCCACCACAGTGTGGGGGCCGAGCTTGTGCAGCACGGACAGCGCGAGGTTGCTGCGCGTATCGCCGCCGGTGGTCGGGGTGCCGGTCGTGCCGGTATTGGCCGTGCCGGTCTCGGTGCGCGAGAGCTGGGCCTGGGCGCG
Organism: Pelomonas sp. CA6; assembly: GCF_022549225.1. GTDB lineage: Bacteria > Pseudomonadota > Gammaproteobacteria > Burkholderiales > Burkholderiaceae_C > Roseateles. The sequence continues at coordinate 175,512 of NZ_JAKZFD010000007.1, read as the reverse complement.
CAGCGTGGTGGCTTCGCTGAGCGCGTAGTCGGCGCTGGCGGTGAGTTCGGTGCGGCCGGCGCCGGCGGTGGCCGAGAGGTTGTCAAAGTTGGCGCCGGTCTTGACCAGCTGGGCCTGCGCCTTGAGCGCGCCGCTGTCGTGCTGCACGGTGAGGCGTGCGGCCTGGCCGCGGCCCTTCTGGTCGGTGTGGGTCTGCACCGCCTCGGCACTGACCACGGTGTGCTCGCCGGCGCGCACCAGCGCGGTGGCGGCGGTCAGCGTGCGCGCGTTCTGCGGGTTGTCGTCGCGCACGGCGATCGCGCCCAGCTGCACGCGCTCGCCCACCTTCACCTGCACATCGGTGCCCATGACCTTGTAGCGCGGGCCGCCGGCGTCGAGCTCGTAGCTGACGCGGATGGACTGCGGGTTGAGGTCGGCATCCACGCTGGCAACGGGCTGCACCAGGTAGAGGCGGCGCGTCAGCGGCTCGAAGCTGTAGTCGCTGCCACGGGTAAGCGCGCGGGCGGCCAGCACGATCTGGGGCTGGAAGCGGTCGCGGGTGAGGATCTCGATCTTCTCGCTGCCGGCCTTGATGTCGCCGGCCACGTTGGAGAGCGTGTAGAAGGACAGCCCGGTGGCGGGCAGCTCCTCGACCTGCTGCACGGCGTTGGTCTGCGCGAAGAAGCTGGTGACGCGCAGGTTCTCGTCCTGGTAGCGGTGCTGCAACCCGGTCAGCGCGCGGCTGTACTGGCTGAGCTGACGCACCTCGGCACTGCTGGCGCTGACGAAGTCGCCCAGCAGCAGGAAGCTGCGGTTCTTGTCGATGCGCACATAGAGCTTGCCGCTGCTTTGCGCGTCGAAGCCGCGCACGGAGCCGTCGCCATAGACGGGATAGAACTCATCGGGGCGGATGTCGCGGAACAGCCGCTCCTTGCTGGACTTGTCGCTGTCATAGGCGGCGGTGAGCAGGGTGTCGCCGCGGATGGCGCCCTTGACGTAGAAGGCGGCGCGCGCGGAGACGCGGGTCGCGGCGTCGTCGCCGTGGGCCAGGCCGCTGAGCTGCTGCTCGAAGGCGTTGGCGGCCTGGGGCTGGCTCAGCGCCAGGCGGCCGCCACGGCTGAAGTCCAGCACGCCCTCGACGATGCCGATGCCCTGCAGCGGGGTGAGCGCCGGCAGGAAGCTGAGACTCTGGTTGAGCGCGACCGGGCCGGCCGTGATGCGCACGCCCACCACGCCCTGCTGCGCGGGAGGCTGCAGCAGCAGCTCGGCTTCGCCGCCTTCGACGAAGATCTGCACGCCGGGCTCGCCGGCATTGAGGTCTTCGTTGACCCAGCGCGCGCCCTGTGCCTCCAGCGTGACGGCGGTGCGCGCGATGACGGGCAGGCCCTGGGCATCGCTCAGGCGCAGGCGCAGCCGCGCCGGGCGCAGCGGGTCGGCGGCCAGCCGCTCGGGCGTGGTCAGCTGCAGCCGGGCCAGCGCCCCCACGGCGCGCACGGTGACGGACTGGGTCTGGCGCACGTTGCCGAACTCGTCCAGCGCCTCCATGCGCAGCGTGTTGAGGCCGGCCTTGAGTTCGACGCCGATGTACTCATAGGCCACCAGCCCGGTGGTGGTGACCACGGCCTTCTTGCCCACGCGGGTGTCGGGCACCAGGGCCTCGTTGACGTACAGGCGCAGCGTGGATTGCTGCGGACCGGTGATGCGCACACGGATCTGGTCGCTGTCCAGCGCGTCACCGTCTTGCAATCCCAGGAAGGCGGCCCGGGGCTCCAGCGACTCGATGAGGGCCTCCAGCGGTGCCGGGTCGACCGCCGGGCGTGGCAGCAAGGGGCCCAGCAACCGGTCGACGGCCCGCTGCTGCGCCCACGCCTGCTCCTGCACCGGGCTGGCCGGCACCACGGGCAGCGCGGGCGGCGGCGGCGGGACAGGGGTGGCGGCCGCGGGTGAGGCAACGGCAGCCGGCGCCGAGGCCGCAGGGTCGGCGCTTGCCGCGGCCGCCTCGGTCGCGTCAGAAGGTGCGTAAGAAGGTGCGTAAGAAGGTGCAGCGGACGCAGCAGGTGCGGCGGCCGGTGCAGCGGACGGTGCGGAGGACGCCGGCTGGGGCAGTGCCGGCTTCGCCGCGGCCGGCACCACCGGCGTGCCGGACGCGCCCGCGCCCAGGCCGCTGAGCCCGCTGGGCAGCGCGATCAGCGGCACGGGCTGGGCGTCCACCTGGGCCTGCGCGGAACCGATGGCGGCGCCACTGCCTTCGATGCTGCCGCTGGCCGGCAGCGAGCGCACATCGCCGGTGATGGCCACTCGAGATTCGGTGGGCAAGCGCGCGTTGACCAGGGCCTGCAGCTGTTGGTCCACGGACTTGGCGAACGCGGCCCGGCGCTGTTCGATCTCGGCCAGCAGCCCCGGCACCTCGCAACCGTCCAACGCGAAGTCCGCGCGCATCAGGCCGCCGTTCTTGAGGTCCAGGAAGCGGCTGTCGCTCTGCCCGGACTGGCGGTTGTCCAGCAGCGCCAACTGAGCGCCCACGGGCAGCGTGGAGCGGTCCACGCGCAGCACGTGGGTGATGGGCTTGAGGCCATACAGGCTCCAGCGCCCCTGCTGGTCGGTGATGACGCTGCTGCCGTCTTCCAGATAGAGGCGCACGCCGGGGATGCCGGGCTCGTCCGCGCCGTCTTGGGTCTTGTTGCGGTTGCAGTCGGCATAGACCTTGCCGATCGCAAAGGCCTGGTTGCCCAGCACGCCACCGCTGACACGCACCTTGGCCTGCGCGAGGTTGGACTGCAGCATGAGCGCCGCGGCGGCGGAAACGGCCGAGGCGCGCGCGCTGTTGACCGCGTCGCTTTCGCTGACGGCCCCCACGCCGACGGCCAGGCGGTAGCGCAGCGTGAGCTCGCCCTTGTCCGCCAGCGTCAGTTCGCCGAGCCGGAACAGCAGCGCGGGCGACGCGGTGGTGGAGGCGGTGGGCGCATCGGCCCCCGCGCGTACCGGCTCGGCCACGCGCGTGCCGCCCACCCAGGCGCTGCCGGGCACGTAGCGGAAGCCGCTGGGCAGCGCGTCGGCGATCTGCAGCTGGCTCAGGGTGGCGCCGCTCTGGTTGCTCAGCGTGAGCTGGTAGTCGACGAAGTCACCCAGCTCTACCTGCGACTTGCTGGCCTTCTTGTTCAGCAGCAGCGCCGAGTTCAGCGTGGCCGGGTCCAGCGGGATGTTGTTGTGCAGCGCCTCGCAGCTCGCCGGGCTCGCACCGGCCTTGTAGCCACTGCGGAACTGCGGGAACCAGGTGGTGGGCGCGCTGCCGGTGGGAATGCCGTTGTCGGGCACGACGAAGCCGCAGCCCGCGTAGGTGCTGGCACGGCCCTGGATCTGGGTGCTGAGCTTGTGGCTGGCCGGCGGCGTGACACTGAGGACGTAGGTGCAGATGTCGGACACCGGCGGCACGCGCCAGAAGAACTGGTACTGGCCGTCGGCGCCGGTGCGCAGGCTGACGCTGCCATCGCTGTTGAAGCTGAACTTCTCGGCGTCGAAGACTTCCGCCGCCACGATGGGCGGTGGCGTGCCGCCGCCGTCGCAGGCCGTGCGCCGCAGCGTGACCAGCGCACCGGGCACGGGCAGGCGGCTGACGCTGTCATAGACGTAGCCCTGCGGATCGACCAGCAGGCTGGTGAGTGCCGAGGTGGCGACGAACTGCACGCCGGCATTGACCAGCGCGTTGTCCTGCATCGCCGCCAGCCAGGCCTTGTTGGTGATCTGCGAGCGCAGCCCCAGCGTGCGCTGGGTGATCTGCACGGTGAAGCTGTACTCCTCGGTGGCGCCCGGGGCCAGGGTCTTGCTGCTGTCGTTGAGGATGATGCGCGGGTCGTGCGGCAGGTACAGCCCCTCGGCATTGGCGCTGGCCTGCGCGTCGTCGCACAGGGCCTCGCCGGTGTAGGCCGGCGAGACGGGCATGACGCCGTAGCGCGCCACGGGCGGCTTGACGAGTTTCCAGCTGGCGATGTTCAACGCGGCATCGCTCGGGTCAAAAGCGCAGGCCAGGTTGTCGACCACGCGCACATAGGGAGCGCTGACGTCGCTGGTGTTGCTGACGCGCACGGTGTAGGTGAGCTGGTAGACGCCCTGGCTCACGCGCACCGGATCGGCGGAGGTCTTGCTGATGACCAAGCCCTTGGCCAGGCGGTCCAGCGCGGCGACGTCGGGAAAGACGATGGGCGTCGGGACGCTGTTGTTGTTGGGGTTGAAGTCCTGGTCGGGGTCCGGGTCGCTGCCGTTGGTGGAAACGTCGCTGGCGTCGACGCTCAGGCTGTCGTACGCATGCAGCGAGCCCTGACCGGTGATCTGGCTGGGCAACGAGGTGTTGGCGCGACCGCTGACGTTGACGCGCACGGCATAGCGCAGGGTCACGTCGCCGCCCACGGGCAGCACGGCGCCGTCCTTGGCCAGCAGGGTCTGACCGCCCTGCCCCGTGAAGGCATCGTTGGGCGTGAGCACGGTGTCACTGCTGATGCGGTCCACGACCTGCAGCGAGCCGGCCACCACGGTGTACTGGCCCGCGGCCGGCAGCTCGGCCGTGGTGTAGCTGCCCAACCCCAGGGCGGCCAGCAGATGCGGCAGGCGCAGGTTGTACAGCGGTGCATCGCCGTAGTTGCGCACGCGCAGCGCCAGCGTGTAGGTGACGGTACCGTCGGGGGCGTTGGCCGCGGTGTAGTTGATCTTGCTGCCGACCACCCAATGCGCCAGGCCCAGGCGCTGCCCGGCCACGGGCGCCACGGCGTCGTTGGACTGCACGGCGGCAACGCCGCCCACGCCCGCCCCCGCGCCGGCCACATTGCCGAAATGCAGCTGCGCGACATTGAGCAGCTCGCGCCCCACGCTGGCCTGGGTGGCGAGGTCAAACTGAGCGTTGATGGTCTGGCCCACCGCCAGGTCGAAGGGGTAGGCCACGGCGATCTCGACGGCGGCCTGGTCCTCGCCCTCGCGGTAGGCGAAGGCCGGATCGTTGGCGACGCGGTAGAGCTTGCGTGCGCCGGCATGGCTGGCCTGCAGGCTGCCGACACGGTACAGCGAGCCCGCGGGCAGCACGTCGCGCAGCAGCAGGAAGCGCTGCGCGACGCCATTGACGGTGATGGCCTCGCCGCTGGCGGACTGGGCCGTCTGGCTGGCGATGCGGGTGCCGATGTTGGAGGCGGTCAGCGTGTAGTGCGCGCTGTCGGCGCTGCCCGGGCGCAGCGCCTGGGCGTAGCGCACGGTCTTGCCCAGTTGCACCACGGGGTTGTCGGCGATGCTGACGAAGGTGCTCAGCGTGCGCATCTGCGGCTGCGCGCTGCTGCCGACGCTGAGCTGCAGGCAGGCGCCACCGACGTTGCTCATCGGCACGCCGCCCAGCACCAGCAGGGACGCGCTTTCGCCGGGGCGCAGCCGCGGCGCGGCGCTGCTGGCCAGCTCGGCGGGGTCGGCCACGCCATTGCTGTTGACGTCCCAGACGACGCGCAGGTTGAGCAGGTCGGTGCTGTCGCTGCCATTGCTGCAGCTGCCGGCATTGGCCACGGCCTGCACCAGGCTCAGCACGGTGTTGCCGGTGTTGAGCACGCGATAGGGCACGGTGGCGTGCACGCCCGGGGGGCGCGCCACCCAGGCATCGCCCGAGAGCTGCAGCGCGTCCACGGCCTGCACGCGCGCCTCGGCCACGTTGCTGAGCACACTTTCGGTCTGCGACCAGCCCTGCGGTGCATAGCTGGCACGCGCCTGCACGCGCAGCACGGTGCCGGCCGCGGGCATGGCCGCGTGCGCCGCGGCGCTCAGGCTCAGCAGACCCGCCATCAGCCAGGCGGCACCCAGGCGCCAGGGCTGGCGGCCTTGCGGGGGGAACGGGAAGGTGGTCGCAGAAGTCACGGCACGTCGTCTCGTTTGGGCACGGCCCTTCCCGAGACGGCCGGCGCTCGGGCCGCCTTGGGAAGGGAGGGGGCGTCCGCCCCCTCGCGCCGGCTGGGGTGCCCTCCCCGCAGGGAGGACCTGGCCCGCCGGCGATCCGCTCACTGGGTCAGTTCTGGATCTGCACCGCGAAGCGCAGCGTCAGGGAGCCCGCTGGTGCCAGCGTGTTGGCCGCACTGCCACAGGAGATGGTGCTGCCGCTGGTGCTGCTGGCCGCCGCGGTGCCGGTCAGCCCGCTGGCGGCACAGGTCGCCCCCGTGGAGACCAGCGTGGTGTAGGCCGGCGCCGCATCGCTGATGGAGACGTTGCTCACCGGCGAGGCCGCGTTGTTGGTGGCCACCACCTCGTAGTAGATGCAGTCGCCCGGCGCCGCGGTCTGCGTGGTGGTCACATAGCCGCTGGTGGGCAGCGTCGCGGCGCAGGCGCCGGTGGACTTCTGCTGCTTCTTCAGCACCGTGAGCGCACCCGTCACCACCGTGCTGGTGTCGGTGTTGGCCTGCGTGCCGCAGCCCGCCGGCGAAGACTGCACGGTGGCCCCCGTGCTGTCCACGTCGGACACCGTCACGGTGACGTTGGAAACGTCGCCCGCGTTGGCGCCACCCGGCGCATAGACGCGCACCAGGAACTTCACGCTCGCCCCCGCCGCCAGGCCGCCGGTCTGCAGCTTGCCGTCGGTGATCAGCGTGTCGGCCGCGCTCACCAGGCTGTCGTTGTCCACGTCCTTGTAGATCGCCGTGGACCAGCCCGCCGTCACCATGGCCGCCGGCAGCGTGGCCGTCACCTTGAGGTAGTTGCTGCCCGAGCCGCAGGTGTTCGCCCCGGTGTTGGTCAGCGTGTGCGAGTAGTCGACGTTGGTGCCCTTGATCACCGTGGCCGAGCCGTTGGCCGACAGCGAGAAGCTGTAGGCGTTGGCCGCCACCACCGACACCGCGTCATAGATGGTGTCGCTGGCCGTGCTGCCCACCGAGGTGGCCGTGCTGCTGGTCACCTTGACGTACACGGGCTGGGTCATCGTCGGCGCGGTCACCGGCGACGCCACGCAGGCATACACCAGGGACTGGCTGCCCGCCGTCACCCCCACGCTGCTGATAGCCGTGGGGCTGCTACAGGCCGTGGAACTGAAGCTCACGCTCCAGCCCGCGGGCAGCGAACCGGGGAAGCTGCTGTTGCTGCTGGCCTGCAGCGTGTAGGTGCCGTCCACGGTGTCGTAGTTCTTGATGTACAGCGGGATCTGCGCCAGCGCGCTGCCGGCCTGGATCGTCGCGGTCGTCAAGGTCGGCGACTGGCTCGGCCCCGGACCCACGTCGGCCGTGGTCGGCGTCGTGACGGTCGCGCTGCCCGATGCGGTGTTGGTCACGTCCACATAGCCGCCGATGACGTTGGTCACGTCGGCATAGGTCGCGTCCTTCACCGAAGGCAGGTTCACCGAGGTCGCGGTCAGCACCGCTTCCAGGTTGGCCGGGCTGGCCACCGTCGTGCTGGACGGCACGAAGATCTGCAGCACCACGGTCTTGCTGGCTCCCGCGGAGAGCGTGCCGGTATCGATGGTGCCGTCGCTGTTGGTGTCCAGCAGCGGGGTCGTGCCATCCGATGCAAACCAGCTGAAGGTCGTGCCGCTGGGGAAGGCATTCTTGCCCGACTGCAGCCCCGTGGAGGCCACCGTCAGGTTGAAGATGTCGTCCGCATTGCCGGTGTTGGTGATGGTGTGGGTCTGCTTGATGTAGCTGCCCGGCACGATCTGCGCGCTGGTCACGCCGTCGGTCCCGCTGGCGGGCGTGCCTGCCGTCGTGTCCACCGTGTTGAAGGTGACGCTGCGGCTGGCCGTGACAGTGAAGTCCGCCGAGTTCGTGCTCACCAGCGTGCTCGCCGAGCAGGCCGCAATGGTGCTGCCGGCGCTGCAGCCGGTGGCGGTGTATTGCGCCGTGTTGCTGGTGTCGGTGGTACCGATGCTGGCGGTGTTGGCCACGGCCACCTGGAAGCTCAAGGTCCCGGTGAAGCCCGCCGGCACGTTGGGCACCATCAGCTGCACGACCTGCCCGCTCTGCTCGAACTCGATGCCCGCGCTGCTGCACAGCGTGGCGTCGCCGCCCGAAGCCTCGGTCAGCGCCGTGCCGCCCGCGCAGCTGATCACGGACTTGCCGCTGGTGTAGGTGAAGCCCGCCGGCAGCGTGTCCTTGACGTACAGGTTGCCGCTGGTCGCGCCCGTGTTGCTGTAGGTGATGGTGAAGGTGGTCGCCGTGCCGCGCGGACCGCTGGTCGACACGGGCCAGGAGCCCGACACCGCGCTGACCGCCGGCGCCATGATCGCCTTGCCCACGGAGAACGCGGCCCCGGTGGTCAGATTGACCGTGTCGGTGCCGCTGCGGGTGTTGGGCGAATAGGTGCTGTACCAGCTGGTGCCGCTGTTGCTGGGCGCCACCGTCACCGTGGAGGTGTTGCTGCCGCTGCCCCAGGTGCTGGGCGTGGCCGTGGACGGGATGGTGTAGGCCACCACGAACTTGAAGGTCTCGCCCGAGGCCAGGGTCTTGTTGGCGTAGGTACAGGCCGTGCCCGCGGTGCTGGAGGTGCACAGCGGCGTGGTGCTGGCCGGCTGGCCCGCCCCGTTGTCCAGGTAGACCTCGATCTTGCTGAAGTCCGCCCCGCCCGCCAGCTCATTGGCGTTGATCGTGAAGCTGTCCGAGCCGTTGCCGGTGTTGGTCAGCACATAGGCCACGTATACCGTGGCACCGGCTGCGGCGCTCTTGGTGTTGGCCGACGGCGTCAGCGTGTACGCGCCGACCTGGGTGACCGTGGTCACCACCGTGTTGGAAGCGGTCAGCTGCTGCGCGCCGGTGCTGTCCTTGAAGGACGCCGTCGCCTGGTTGGAGATGCTGGTGCCGGCTGGCGGCGCGGCCGACCAGGCGGCCGTCGCCATCAGACCCGCGGCACAGGCCACGGTGGCGGAGGAAAGCAGGCGCAAGCGTTGCCCTCCTCCGCGTTGCTGCGGAGTTGGTTTCATAGAGTTGCCTTCTTCTAGGGTGAACGCGAGCGAACGCCCGCTACGGGTGGAGAACCCTCAACAGGGGCGGATCACTTCTTGGCTTGCGCCGTTTGCTCCGCCACCCCTTCGGCAACGCGCACACGCATCGTCACCGTCGTCTTTGCGCCCGGGGCGATCTTGCCGATCACCCAGCGCAGCCGCCGGTACTCCGCGTAGGGCACCGGCTCCTTCTTGCCATTGGCTGCATCGCGCATCAGCGGCTCGGGCGCGAAGTTGCGTCCCACGACCGCCGCCAGCACGCCGGCCGGTCGTGCCGTCCTGGGCTGGTATTCCGTTGCTTCGGGGATGGGGAGGTCCACCACCACCTCGGACACCGCCGCCTTGCCCACGTTGGTGTAGACGGCGCGGTACTCGATCAGGTCCCCGGGCTTGACCTCGCCCACCGGCTTGAACACCGTCTCGCCCTTCTCGACCGTGACCAGGAACTGCTGCAGCTCGGACTTCAGCATCGGCGCGGCCGCCGGCTTGGCCGCCTGTGCCGCCTGCTCCGCCGCGGCCTGCTGGCCCGGCGACAGCGCATGGGCCGTTCCGGCGAGCATCAGGGTCATCATCCAGGCCATCAGGCAGGACGCCCGCAGCGCGCCTGCCCAGCCCAGTCCCGTTCCACGACGTTCTGATCCCTTTTGATTCATGGCGTTTCCCCAACAACTGACCGACAGCGCGATTCCTGGACCCCACCGGAACTGCCGCCGCTGCCTTGCGGTACCGGACCCCTCGTCCACCCCATCGCGTCCCCGCTCTCGAGGACCCGACTGACCCATCTGGGTGATGCGCCATGTGCCTTGACTGCTGTCAGAGACACAGGGATAGCGATTTAGGGTGGCACTCTAGGCAGCGCCGCCAAGCCGCTGACGGAATGTCACGACCGGTAGATTTGTTGCACCGACATGCACTTTGAAATCACCAAGTCGCAGCTTCTTTCGCCGGCCCCGCCCCCGGACTGGGGGACCTTGCCCCATGGGCGGAGGGACAGAACGAGGGGAGGTTGGGAGGCCCACCCTTGCGGCCCGAACCCAAGTCCGGCGCCAGGTCCATGAGTGAAGAACCGGGGGCCACACCCGGTATTTCCCCCCCTCATCAGGGGCGCTTTGCCGTTAGCCTCAAGGGCAACGGGGCCGCCCCGGTCGACTTGCCCGGAGGCACTCCGAGAGCAGCCATGCCAAGGACCATATGACGTCGAATGAACCGCCACCGTCTAGCGCGCATCCGCTGCAGGTGCTGGCGATGGCCGCGGCCTACGCGCTGCTGGGCCTGCTGGCGCTGCGGCTCACCATCCCTCCTGATTACGCGGCGCCGGTCTATCCGCCCGCCGGGCTGGCACTCGCCGCCGTGCTCTGTCTGGGACCGCGCATGCTGGCCGGCGTGGCGCTGGGGGCCTTCACCGTCAATGTGCTGCTGGCCCTGGAGCGTGGCCACGTCGCGGTTCTCAGCCCGGCATTGATCGCGCTGGGCGCGACCCTGCAGGCAGGGCTGGGGGCGGCGTGGGTGCGCCGCCTGGTCAGTCAGCCGCTGACGCTGACCGATCCGGCGGACCTGCTGCGGTTCTTCCTGGCCGGCGCGGGGCCGGTCTGCCTGCTCAGTCCCACCTTGTCTGTGGCCGGCCTGTGGCTGACCGGTGCGATCGGTCCCGAGCGCGTGCTGACGCATTGGCTGCAATGGTGGGGAGGCGACACCATGGGCGTGCTGCTGGGAACCCCCATCGCGCTGACGCTGCTGGCGCAGCCGCGCAGCGTCTGGGCGCCGCGGCGTTTCAGCGTCGCCCTGCCCCTGCTGCTGGCGAGCCTGCTGCTGGTCCTCGCCACGCGCTACGTCATGCAAAGCGAGCACGAACGGGCACGCCATGCCTTCGACCGCGACGCCGGCCACCTGCTGAACCTGATGGAGGTCGAGCTGCGGCGTCCCCTGGCACTGCTGGATGCCACGCAGGGCCTGATGATGGTGGCGCCAGACCTGGGCAGCGCCGCCTTCCGCCGCGTCAGCGAATCACGGCTGTCGGGCAGCGAGGCCGTCATCGCGGTCGGCTGGGCGGAGCGCGTCCCGGTCGGGCAGCGCGAAGGCTTCGAACAGGCGGCCCGGCAAGACGGGCTGGCGGACTTCCACGTCCACGACCGTGGGCGTCCCGGCGACTTTCAGCCGCCTGCGACCGAGGACGCCCTGGCGATACGCCTGATATGGCCTCTGCCTCTGAATGCCGGCGCGTTGGGGGTCAATGTGCGCAGCGTCCCGGTGGCCCGAGACGCGCAGGACCGCGCACTCGCAAGCGGCCTGCCCGAGGCGAGTGCCGGCTTTCCGCTCAGTCAGGACCAGGGGCCCGTGCATGGCGTGGTGATCTATCGGGCGGTCCGCCCCGCACTGACCGACAGCCCCGGCACCGCCCCGCTGGGGCTGGCCTTCGTGGCCCTGCGTCCTGGGCTGCTGCTGGACAAGGTACGCGACCACCCGGAACGCGGCAGCACACCGCTGCGCTACTGCCTGACGGACCTGGACCCCGGCCAACAAGCGCAACCGCTGGCGGGGGACCCGGGTTGCGAACGGCTGGACGAGGGCCATCTGCAGATGTCACGCCGCCTCGCCTATGCAGGTCGGCAATGGTCGCTGCGCGTGTACACGCAGCAGGCGCTGCAGACCGGGGCCAGCGCGGCCGGGCTGGCCTTCGCTATCGCCGGGCTGCTGTGCATCGCGCTGCTGGGCATGCTGCTGCTGAGCATCAGCGGCCGGGCGGCACGCGTCGCCGAGCTGGTGCGCCAGCGCACCGCCCAGCTGCAGCAGGAGATGACCGCGCGCGAGCAGGCCACGCTGGCGCTGCGCGAGAGCGAGCAGCGCTTCCGCGGCATCGTGGAGCACGCCCCCGTGGGGGTGGTCTTCACCGATCTGCAACTGCACCCTCAGGAGACCAACCCCTATTTCTGCCGGCTGCTTGGCTACAGCGCCGACGAGCTGAAGCGGCTCACCATCACCGCGATCACCCACCCGGAGGACCGCGCCGGGGACCAGCCGTTGATCCAGCAGCTGCTGGACGGACGCATTGATCGCTACAGCCGGCTCAAGCGCTATCTCGCCAGGGACGGCCAGATCCGCCAGGTGCGGGTCACGGTCAGCCTGCTGCGCGACGCGCAGCAGCAGCCCTACCGGCTGGTGGGTGTGGTCGCCGACGTCAGCGAGGAGCTGAAGCGCCAGCAGGCCGACCGCGAGCGCACCAAGGCCGAAGCGGCCAGCCAGGCCAAGTCGGACTTCGTCTCGCGCATGAGCCACGAACTGCGAACCCCGCTGAACGCCATGCTGGGCTTCGCTCAGCTGCTGGACATGGACCGCAGCCAGCCGCTCAGCGAGCGCCAGCGCAACGCGGTGATGCACATCCAGCAGGCCGGCTGGCATCTGCTGGAGATGATCAACGACACCCTGGACCTGGCACGCATCGAGTCCGGCCAGTACCGCGTGGAGCCGGCCGCCCTGGACCTGACGGAGCAACTGCGCCAATGCCTGTCGCTGGTCGAAGCGGAGCGGGCCCAGCGAGGAGTCCAGGTTGCGCTGGAGGTCGCTCCGGACGCGACCGTGGTGCTCGCCGACCCGCTGCGGCTGCGCCAGGTGCTGACCAATCTGCTCAGCAACGCGATCAAGTACAACGTGGAGGGCGGCCGCGTCCATGTCGGCACGCGGCGGTCGGACGATGGCTCCGCCATCGAGGTCCGCGTGCGCGACACCGGACTCGGCATGACCCCGGAGCAGTTGGCCCAGCTGTTCCAGCCCTTCAACCGCCTGGGACGCGAGGACGGCCCGGTCCCCGGCACCGGCATCGGCCTGGTCATCGCGCAGCGACTTTGCGAGCTGATGGGCGGGCGGCTGGAGGTGTCCAGCACAGTGCAGGAAGGCACGGAGTTCACGCTTCGCCTGCCTCTGCCGGCGCAGGAAAGCGCTTCCCCAGGCACAATGGACGCTCAGCAATCGCGTTAGGAGCAGAGCGAGAAATGAGCAGCAAGGCCTTGGTCGAATCCGGTCCGCAGGCGTTGGTCCCCGCGGGAGCCGCAGCCTCGACCGACGTCGCCACCATGGATGAGCGTCAGGTGCTCAGCTTCCGGGTCGGCCCGGAGGAATACGGCATCGACATCCTCAAGGTCCAGGAGATCCGCTCCTATGAGCCGCCCACACGCATCGCCAACGCCCCGGCCTTCGTCAAGGGCGTGGTCAATCTGCGTGGCGTGATCGTCCCCATCGTCGACCTGCGCTTGCGCCTGGGATGCGAAGCCGAGATCAGCAGCTTCACCGTCGTGATCGTGCTGAACGTCCATTCGCGCGTGGTGGGCATGGTGGTGGACTCCGTGTCGGACGTGCTGACCCTGTCCGCCGGCGATGTGCGCCCGCCTCCTGAGCTGGGCGCGGCCCTGGACAGCCGCTACATCACCGGCCTGGGCAAGATCGGCGAGCGCATGCTGATCCTGCTGGACATCGAAGGCATGGTCGCCAGCCCCGACTTCGGCCTGGTGGACTGATCCTCTGCAGCAGCCTGTATTCACGGGCCTTCACAGGTTAGTAGATACAAACTAAAAATCTCGGAAACGCCGAAGTCTTCTTCAGATTTCAGCGATTAGCACTCCTCAATCAGGAGTGCTAATATTGTTGCGTCGTACCAAGTTGGTACGCAGGAGACCGAGAACCATGTCCCAAAGCCTTGCCTTGACCGTGCGTGATCCCTGGGCTCTGGTGCCCTCGCTGGGCAACCTGGACGCCTATATCTCGGCCGTGAACCGTGTGCCCCTGCTCACCCCCGAGGAAGAGCAGGACTACGCACGCCGCCTGCGTGAAAAGGGCGACCTGGATGCCGCCGGCCGTCTGGTGATGTCGCACCTGCGCCTGGTGGTCGCGATCTCGCGCCAATACCTGGGGTATGGCCTGCCGCAGGGCGACCTGATCCAGGAAGGCAACGTGGGCCTGATGAAGGCCGTCAAGCGCTTCGATCCCGACCAGGGTGTGCGCCTCGTGTCCTACGCGATGCACTGGATCAAGGCCGAAATCCACGAATACATCCTGCGCAACTGGCGCATGGTCAAGGTCGCGACGACCAAGGCCCAGCGCAAGCTCTTCTTCAACCTGCGCTCGATGAAGCACAGCCTGAAGGAAGACGCGTCCGACGATCAAAGCCACCGCAGCACCCTCAGCGAAGCCGAGCTGGAACAGGTCGCGGCGCAGCTGAAGGTCAAGCGCGAAGAGGTTCTGGAGATGGAGACCCGTCTCTCGGGCGGCGACGTGGCGCTGGAAGCCCCGAGCGACGACGACGGCGAGAGCTTCGCGCCCATTGCCTACCTGGCCGACGACTCGCAGGAACCCACGCGGGTGCTGGAGGCGCGCTCGCGCGATGCCCTGGCCGGCGAGGGACTGAAGCGCGCGCTCGACGTGCTGGACCCGCGCAGCCGTCGCATCGTCGAAGAGCGCTGGCTGAAGGTCAACGACGACGCCAGTGGCGGCATGACCCTGCATGAACTGGCCGCGGAGTACGGCGTCAGCGCCGAGCGCATCCGTCAGATCGAAGTCGCCGCGATGAAGAAGATGCGCAAGGCGCTCACCCCCGCCTGAGGGCTCTTTTCTGGCACGCGAGGGCGCCGGTCCCACGGCGCCCCAGGAACCGGGACGGCCGCGCGCCGTCCCTGGTTTTTAACCCGCCTCGGCGAGCAGCGTCTTGATGTCCGCCGTCAGCGCCTGTGCCCCGGCGCCATAGCGCGAGAACACGCGCACGCGGCCCTGGGTATCGAACAGGAAGCTGGCCGCGGTGTGGTCCATGGTGTAGCTGTCCGGCGTCTTGCCCGGTACCTTGGCGTAATAGACCTTGAACTCCTTGGCCACCTCCTTGAGCTGGTCCGGGCTGCCGCGCAGCGCGATGAAGCTTTCGTCGAAGCTGGCGAGATAGGGCTTCAACAGCTCTGGCGTGTCGCGCTCGGGGTCCACGGTGATGAACACCCCCTGCACCTTGTCGCCCTGCGGCCCCAGCGCCTTCTTGACCTGGGCCAGCTCCATCAGCGTCGTCGGGCAGACATCGGGGCACTGCGTGAAGCCAAAGAACACCACCACCACCTTGCCCTTGAAATCGGCAAGGCTGCGCAGCTGCCCATCCTGATCGGGCAGGCTGAAGCCGCGCGCATAGGCGGCCCCGCTCAGGTCCACGCCCTGGAAGGAGGCGCTGGGCGTGGCGGCCTTGTCGCAAGCGGTCAGAAGGGCCGCCGCCCCCAGCGCGGCCAGCAGCAGTCGTCGAGTCGTCATCTCACATCCAGGGAAGCAGGTAGTGGTCCAGCAGCAGCGCGGCGAACAGCAGCGCCAGATGCCAGATCGAAAAACGGAAGGTGGCTCGCGCCAATTCGTCGGAATAGCTGCGCCACAGCCGCCAAGCGTAATGACAGAAGCGCAACCCCAGCCCCAGCGCGGCGGCCAGGTAGATCCAGCCGCTCATGCCGGTCAGAAAGGGTAGCAGGGTCGCGGCCAGCAGCACCCAGGTGTAGAGCATGACCTGCAGCCGCGTGTACTCGTTGCCATGGGTCACGGGCAGCATGGGCAGGCCGGCCTTGCGGTAATCCTCGCTGCGGTAGAGCGCCAGCGCCCAGAAGTGCGGCGGCGTCCACAGGAAGATGATCAGGCACAGCAGCCAAGCCTCGGGCCCCAGGTCGCCGCGCACCGCGGCCCAGCCCAGCACTGGCGGCATCGCGCCGGACGCCCCGCCGATCACGATGTTCTGCGGCGTCATGGGCTTGAGCACCACGGTGTAGATCACCGCATAGCCGACAAAGGTGGCGAAGGTCAGCCACATGGTCAGCGCATTCACCTCCCACAGCAACAGCAGCATGCCCAGCCCGCACAGCACGCCGGAGAACAGCAGCGTCTGCACGCGGCTGAGCTCGCCCTTGGCTGTCGCGCGCCAGGCGGTGCGCTTCATGCGCGCGTCGATCTCCTGCTCGATCAGGCAGTTAAAAGCCGCGGCCGCGCCGGCCACCAACCAGATGCCCACGGTGGCCGCGAGCATCACGCGCCATTGCTGGAGACTGGGCCAACCGGGGATGGCCAGCGCCATGCCAATCACGGCGCAAAAGACGATCAGCTGCACCACACGCGGCTTGGTGAGCTGGTAGTACTGCTGCCAGCGCGAGGCGCGCGGGGCGGTCATTGCGGGAGGATTCATGACATCGAACGGATCGGTTGCACGGCGCCGCGGCTGGTGGCCGCCGACGTCGCCGGGCGCGCCTGTCGCAGCCGCGCCAGTAGGAAACTCAGAAGGGTCAGCAAGGCCGCGGCTCCGCCGGTATGGGCCAGCGCCGCGACCAGCGGCCAGTCCAGCACGACGTTGGACAGCCCGGACAGCAGCTGCCAGGCCGCCACGGCCAGCAGCCGCCCCGCCCAGCGCCGGCCTTCGACGCCGCCCTGGCGCCACAACCCGGCCGCCAGGCCCAGCAAGGCCGTAAGCACAAGCAGCGCGCCGAGGCGGTGGACCATGTGAATGGCCGTCAGCGCAGCAAACGGCAGGAAGCCGCCATCCCGCCCCGCGCCCAACGGGCGCCACAGCGTGAAGCCGTGCGCGAAGTCCATCGCCGGCCACCATTGCCCCTGGCAGGTGGGGAAGTCGCTGCAGGCCAGCACGGCGTAGTTGGTGCTGACCCAGCCGCCCAGCGCCACCTGCGCCAGGCACAGGCCCCAGACCGCCCATGCCGCCAGACGCAGTCGCGCCGAGGCGGCCAGCGGCTGCGGCGCATAGCCCTGGGCCTGCCAGGCCAGCAGCATCAGCAGCCCCATGCCGCCCAGCAGGTGCAGGGTGACGATGGCGGGGAAAAGCTTCATCGTCACCGTCAGCGCGCCGAACAGGCCCTGCACCAAGACCCAGACCAGCGAGACGGTGGCCCACCAGGGCGACACCGGCAGGGCCTTGCGCGCCCTCCAGCTCAGCAGCGCGAGCACCAGGATCAGGAAGCCCACGGCACTGGCCAGGTAGCGGTGGATCATCTCCACCCAGGCCTTGCCATGGGTGACCGGGCCGGTGGGCATGGCACTCTGCGCCGCGTGGATCTCGTCGCGCGCGCCCAGCGGCGATGCGCTGCCATAGCAGCCCGGCCAGTCCGGGCAGCCCAAACCGGAGTCGGTCAGGCGCGTGAAGGCGCCGAACACGACCAGGTCGAAGGTCAGGAACAAGGTCAGCAACGTGAGCGCGCGCAGCCGCCGGGGCAGCGGCGCGCCGCGCTCGCGCAGCCGCCACCACAGCAGCGGCCCGCCGCCCAGCAGCGCGCCCAGCACCAGCAGCCGCAGCAGGGGGTCGAAGTCAAAGCCGTTCATCGCGGGTCATGCATGGGCGAGGCGCTCAGCGCCCCGGCCGGTCCCAGCCGGCATTGGCCTTGATCAGGCGGTCCAGGTCTTTCTTGAAGCGGCTGGGGTCGGGCGCCGCCGGCGAGCGCATCATCCAGCGCCCCAGCGGATCGACCAGAAACAGGTGCTCGCCGTAGGCGTGGCCCGTCTCGGGCTTGAGCCAGCCCTGCAGCGCCTCGCGCGGCACGCGCAGCAGCGTGGGCGCGACGCCCTGGTCCAGCGCCTTCAGTAGTTCGGGACGCAGCGGTGCGTCATCGGGGATGAGCCAGAGCTTATCCAGCTTGTCGCGCTCCTTGCCCAGCATGTCGCGCAGCTGGCGCTGCATGAAGAGCATGCGCTCGCAGGCCGTGTCGCAGGCGCCGTCCTGCACCGTGATCAGCAGCCATTGGCCCTTCAGCGACGAGGCGGCCACGGGCCGGCCCTGCAGGTCGCGCAGCGGCAGCTCTGCGGGCAGCTCGACGGCGGGCTGAATCAGCTCGCTGTAGGCGCTGCCATGCGGCTTGAGCACGTAAAAGCTGTAGTAGGACGCGATCACCGGCGCCGCGCAGACCGCGATCACCAGCCACATCTGCAGCAGCGAACGCCGCGGGCTGCCGGACGAAGGCAGGCTATGAACGGTCATGGACAGTGCGTCGGGCACGTCGTCTCGGGAGGAGGTGTTGGAACCAGACATAGAGACCCAGGATCAGCGCGGCCAGCGCAAACCATTGAACGGCATAGCCGTAGTGTTTGTGGATGTCGACGGTGGGGGCGGGCCAGTCGCGCCGCAGACCGTCACCGGCCGTGTCGGTCTGCAGCAGGACCAGCGGCACCAGCCTGAGTCCCGTCTCGGACCCAAAGGCGGCCAAGTCCAGATTCTGCCGGATCGGACCGCCCTGCCCCGCACCCAGCTCGAACAACCGCGACGGGGCAGCGGCCAAGCGCCCGGCAATGCGTTGTTCGCCCGGTGGCGTCGACAGCGGCGGCAGCGCGCTGCGGTCGGCGGCGTTGCGCGGCGCCCAGCCGCGCTGGACCAGGATGGCGTCGGAGCGCCCGCTCAGACGCAGCGGCGTCACGACGATGAAACCGACGCGCCCGTCCATCGGCCGGTTGTCCAGCCAGACGCTGCGCTCGGCCACCCACTGCCCTTGCAGTTGCGCGGCGCGATGCACCTCGCCAGCCTCGCCGCGTAGCGCGGCATTGTCCAGCGCCGGCCTCTCGGCCTGCCGCGCGATGGCCTGCTGCAGTGCCCGCTTCTGCGCCGCGCGGTCGAGCTGCCACAAGCCCAGGCTCGCGGTCAGCGCGCTGCCCAGCAGCGCAGCGACCAGGATCCACCGGCGACGTCCCTGCTCAGTCATTGGCGGTGAAATAATCGATGCCCATGAAGATCCTCATGATCCTGGCCCTGCTGGCGATTCTCGGCGCGCTGGCGGCGGCCGGCCTGTTCATGCTCAAGCGCGGCTCGCGCCAGGGCCACATGGCCCGTGCGCTGGGGCTGCGCGTGGCGCTGTCCATCGCCCTCTTCCTGTTCGTGCTGTTGAGTTACTGGATGGGCTGGATCAAGCCTTCGGGCATCCCGGTCGGCCAGTAGCCCCGCCTGTGTCGCGCAACGGCCCGGGCCGTTGCGCCAACGAAAAGCGCCGCGGGATGCGGCGCTTTTGCGTCGTCGCATGGCGGCGGGCGAACCCGCTGCCCGCCCGCACTCACATCCAGTAGACGACGATGTACAGGCCCAGCCAGACCACGTCGACGAAGTGCCAGTACCAGGCCGCACCTTCGAAGCCGAAATGGCGTTCGGGCGTGAAGTGGCCCTTCATCAGGCGCAGCGTGATGAACAGCAGCATCAGCATGCCGACGAACACGTGGAAGCCGTGGAAGCCGGTCAGCATGAAGAAGGTCGAACCATAGATGCCGGAACTCAGCTTCAGGTTCAGGTCCTTGTAGGCATGCGCGTACTCATAGCCCTGAAAGCCGAGGAAGACGATGCCCAGCAGCACGGTGAGCCACATGAAGGCGATGGTCTTGCCGCGGTTGCCGGCGATCAGCGCGTGATGGGCGATGGTCAGCGTGACGCCCGAGGTCAGCAGCAGCGCCGTGTTGATCGTCGGGATGGGCCAGGGGCCCATGATCTGGAAGGGCTCCACGGTGCCGGCCGGCGACGCGGTCATGCCGGCCGCCTGGCTGGGCCACAGGGCCTTGAAATCGGGCCACAGCAGCGCGTTGTCCAGGCTGCCCAGCGCGGGCACCGCATGGGCACGCGCCCAGTACAGCGCGCCGAAGAACGCGGCGAAGAACATCACCTCCGAGAAGATGAACCAGCCCATGCTCCAGCGGTAGGAGACGTCGATGCGGTCGCTGTAGAGGCCGCCTTCGCTTTCGCGGATCGCGTCGCCGAACCACTGCTTGAGCACAAAGGCCCACCACAGCAGGCCGAACAGCAAGGAGTAAGCCCCCCAGCCATGGCCGTTGATCCATTGGCCCGCGCCCAGGATCACCCAGAACAGCCCGAACGCGGCCATCACCGGGTGCCGGGACGGTCCGGGCACGAAGTAGTAGGGAGTCTTCCCGTGGGTCGTCGCTGCCGACATGCCTGTTCTCCTCGAACTCAAACGTTCGCGTTGATTCGTTCTGTCAAATAAATGGGGCGGCCACCGCGTCAGGCGGCGGCACCGCTCGCAATCACCCAGTTCACCAACAACACCAGCGCCAGCACGAACAGCGCGGCGGCCAGCACCCCGGCGATGATCACGTGCACGGGGTTGAGCTGCGCGATGTCCTTCTCGTAGCCCGCGCCCTTGCGCACGCCGAAGAAGGACCACGCCACGGCGCGCAGCGTGCCCAGGAAAGAGCCCTTGCGGGCCACCGCCTGGCGCAAATCCTCGCCCGGCTTCAGGTCCCGATTGCTGCTCAAAGCACCCCCTTCGCCGGCGCCGCCGCGGCCTGCTTCTTGCCCGCCACCTCGAAGAAGGTGTAGGACAAAGTGATGGTCTTGACGTCGCGCGGCAGCTTGGGGTCGATCACGAAGACCACCGGCCACTGCTTGCGCTCGCCCGGCGCCAGCGTGTACTCGTTGAAGCAGAAGCACTCCAGCTTGTTGAAGTGCGCGGTCGCCTGCTTGGGGGCATAGCTGGGGATGGCCTGGGCCGACATGGTGCGTGACTGCACATTGCGGAACTCGTACATCACCGTGGTCAGCTCGCCCGGATGGACCTCCAGGTGGCTCACCGCCGGCTTGAAGTCCCAGGGGCCGCGGGCATTGGCGTCGAACTCCACGGTGATCTTGCGGCTGGTGTCGATCTGGGTGTTCTTCAGATCGTCCTTGCGGACCACGTGCTGGCGCTCGCTCAGCGACAGCACGTTGATGCCCAGCGCCGTGCACACCGCCCGGTAGAGCGGCACCAGCGCATAGCCGAAGCCGAACATCAGCGCGGTCACGACGACCAGCTTGCCGACCATGCGCAGGTTGTCCCTGCGCAAGCCCTTGGACATCCAGCCGCTCATCCGGCCCTCTCCTCAGGCGCCCAGGAAGGCGATCTTGACCACGAAGCCCACCGCGAACGCGGCGGCCACGCTGGCCAGGACCAGCGCCAGGCGCAGATTGCTCCTGCGTTGCTCGGGGGTGGTGCTGCTGCTCATGCCAGACCTCAGCCGATCACCCGGGTGGCGGTGGCGTCCAGCTTGGGCGGGGTTTCATAGGTGTGGAAGGGCGCCGGCGACGGCACTTCCCACTCCAGGCCCTCGGCCGCTTCCCAGGGCTTCTGCGGCGCGGGCTTGCCCTTGCCACGCATCATCGGGACGACGATGGCCAGGAAGAAGAACACCTGCATCAAGCCGAAGCCGAAGGCACCGATCGACGCGATCGCGTTGAAGTCGGCGAACTGCAGCGAGTAGTCGGCATAGCGGCGCGGCATGCCAGCCAAGCCCAGGAAGTGCATCGGGAAGAAGGTGACGTTGAAGAAGATCAGCGACCCCCAGAAGTGCACCTTGCCCAGGAACTCGTTGTACATCACGCCGGTCCACTTCGGACCCCAGTAGTACACACCGGCGAACAGCGCATACAGCGAGCCGGCCACCAGCACGTAGTGGAAGTGGGCCACGACGTAATAGGTGTCCTGGATCTGGATGTCGATCGGCGCCATCGCGCAGATCAAGCCCGTGAAGCCACCCATCGTGAACACGAAGATGAAGCCGATGGCCCACAGCATCGGGACCTCGAAGGTCATCGAACCGCGCCACATCGTCGCCAGCCAGTTGAAGATCTTCACGCCGGTGGGCACCGCGATCAGCATGGTCGCGTACATGAAGAACAGCTGGCCCGTCACCGGCATGCCAGTGGCGAACATGTGGTGGGCCCACACGATGAACGACAGGATCGCGATAGAGGCCGTGGCGTACACCATGGAGGCGTAGCCGAACAGCTTCTTGCGCGCGAAGGCCGGCACGATCTGGCTGATGATGCCGAAGGCCGGCAGGATCATGATGTAGACCTCGGGGTGACCGAAGAACCAGAAGATGTGCTGGTACATCACCGGGTCGCCGCCGCCAGCAGGGCTGAAGAAGCTGGTGCCGAAGTGGCGGTCGGTCAGCGTCATCGTGATCGCGCCGGCCAGCACGGGCATCACCGCGATCAGCAGGTAGGCGGTGATCAGCCAGGTCCACGCGAACATGGGCATCTTCATCAGCGTCATGCCCGGCGCGCGCATGTTCAGGATGGTGACGATGATGTTGATCGAGCCCATGATGGACGAGGCGCCCAGGATGTGCATCGCGAAAATGCCCGCATCCATGGACGGGCCCATCTGCAGCGTCAGCGGCGCGTAGAGCGTCCAGCCCGCGGCTGGGGCGCCGCCGGGCATGAAGAACGAGGCCACCAGCATGATGGCCGCGGGGATCATCAGCCAGAAGCTGAAGTTGTTCATGCGCGCGAAGGCCATGTCCGACGCGCCGATCTGCAGCGGGATCATCCAGTTCGCGAAGCCCACGAAGGCCGGCATGATCGCGCCGAACACCATGATCAGACCATGCATGGTCGTGAACTGGTTGAACTGCTCGGGATTGAAGAACTGAAGCCCCGGCTGGAACAGCTCGGCGCGGATCAGCAGCGCCAGCACGCCGCCGACCATCAGCATCGTGAACGCGAACAGCAGGTAGAGCGTTCCGATGTCCTTGTGGTTGGTGGCGAACACCCAGCGACGCCAGCCCGAGGGCGCATGGTGGTGGTCATCATGACCGTGACCATGGCCATGAACGTCATGACCGTGAGGGTCGAGCACAGCACTCATATCGATTCCTTGTTTGACGTCCTGGGTTTACTTGCGGGCGGCCACGATCTCGGCGGGCTGCACGACCTGGCCCGTCTTGTTGGACCAGCTGTTCTTGGTGTAGGTGATCACCGCGGCGATCTCGGTGTCGCTGAGCTGCTTCCACGACGGCATCGCCCCATTGGCGCGCCCCTTCAGGAGCACGTCAACCTGCTCACCATGGTTGTCGGACAGCACAATGGCCGAGCCATCCAGCGGCTTGATCGGGCCCGCGCCCTTGCCGTCGGGCCGGTGGCAGGCGGCGCAGTTGGCGTTGTAGACCTTCTCGCCGCGGGCGATCAGCTCTTCCAGCTTCCATTCCTTGGTCGGATCGTCGGCCTTGGCGGCCATCTTCTTCTTTTCGCCCGCGACCCAGGCGCTGTAATCGGCGGCCGACAGCACCTTCACATGGATGGGCATGTAGGCGTGCTCCTTGCCGCACAGCTCCGCGCATTGGCCATAGAAGTCGCCAACCTGCTCGGCCTTGAACCAGGTGTCGCGCACGAAGCCCGGGATCGCGTCCTGCTTGACGCCGAAGGCCGGCACCATCCAGGCGTGGATCACGTCGTTGGCCGTCGTGATGATGCGCACCTTCTTGCCCACCGGCACGACCAGCGGGTTGTCCACCTTCAGCAGGTAGTTGTCGATCTGCGCCGGCTTGCCCGAATCGGACATCGCGCGGTGGGAGGCATCCAGCGTGGACAGGAAGCCGATGCCCTCGCCCTCGCCCTTCAGGTAGTCATAGCCCCATTTCCACTGATAGCCGGTGGCCTTGATCGTGAGATCGGCGTTGGTCGTGTCCTTCATCGCGACCACCACCTTGGTCGCCGGCAGCGCCATCAGGATCACGATGATGAAGGGCACCACGGTCCAGGCGATTTCCACCTTGACGCTCTCGTGGAAGTTCGCCGGCTTGGCGCCCTTGGACTTGCGGTGCTTGAAGATGGAATAGAACATCACGCCGAACACGGCGACGAAGATGCCCAGGCAGATGACCAGCATCATGTTGTGCAGCCAGATCTGCTCGCTGGCGATCTTGGTCACCGGCGGATGCAGGTTGATCTGGTTGACCGCGGGGCCACCCGGCAGATCGTTCACCGCCAGTGCCGCATGGCTGGCAAGAAGGGTGCAAAGGGCCAGCGCCCCTTGACCGATTCGGCGGCCCAGCGGATGCACTTGTGCGTTCATCTTCGTCATGGTCGTCACTCTTGTTCCAATCTTTCCAGGCAAGAACAGACCCCATGCTAGGTGGCCTGTTGCATCCGTGCTATTCGCAGCAGCCCTGAGTATTGCGCTTGATGTTGCGCAAAGCGCGCAGACGCGGCTTGGGCTAGGCTGTCTCCAGTTCTTTTTGGGCGGAGTTTAGCCCAGGCCCGCGTTCGCCCGCGGCCTGGGCTGTGGCCTTTGCGCGTCGCTGCCGCCCTCCCGGCGGCAGGAAATTCCCGAGGGGTCAGGTCTTGTCGGACGGGCGGCGCACCATCGCGCGCATCTGGTCCAGCGACACCGAAGTCTCGGGCTGGACCTTGAGCCGGGGCTGCGCCTTGAAGGCGTGCCCATACACCAGCTCCAGCGTCATCGCCAGCCGGCCATCCGCGCCGCGCAGGGTTTCCAGCGCCGCCAGCAGACGCCCATGCCAGCGCGGGGTGCGCAGACCGGCGTGGCGACCCGGCGCCAGGTTGCCGCCCAGCGCGCGCAGGTCGCGCAGCAGGTCCTCGGCGCGCCCCCAGGTCAGGCGCACATGCTCCTGATCCATCACCGGATCGGCAAAGCCCGCCTGCACCAGCAGATCGCCCAGATCATGCATGTCGGTCCATTGCGGAGCCGGGTCGCCCCACCCGGCCTGCTCGAACAGCGGGCGCAGCTCCACCAGGCTGTCGGGCCCCAGGCAGGAGAACATCAGGAAGCCGTCCACGGCCAGCGCCTGCTGCCAGCGCGACAGCAGCGCGGCCTTGTCGGCCTCGGCGTGCAGCTCCATGTTGGACCACAGCAGCTCGGCTTCTCCGGGCGGCGGCGCCGGCAGCACCTGCACGGTGGGCGCGCCGCGCAGCGAGCCCCACAACGCGCCCAGGCCCGGGCGGCGGTGCAGCGCGCCGGCACGCTCCAGCGCCAAGGGCCGGTGTTCCCACCACTGCTGGCGTGCCTGCGGATACAGGGCCCGCAGGCCCTCGTGTCCACCGCCCAGCAAGGCCGAGCTGAGCACGATGCGGCCGGGCTGGCGCCGGATCAGCGGCAAACGCTCCAGCATGCGCTGCGCCACGTCCTCGTGCAGCCAGGGCGCCTGCCCGGCCCGCGCCAGCCGGTCGCGCTGCAGCCGCGCCGCAACTGCGTCGACCGCGCGCGGATCGGCGCGCGAATCGCTCGGCGCGGAGGAGGACGGGGCGACAGGAGCGGAAGAGATGGGATTCGGGGCTTGCACGCGGGCATGCGGCGCGGATGCCGGCGCCCCGGAGTTCGGGGCCACCGGCCCGGCAGAAAGGCGGTCACCGGACATCGCGGAAGTATATTGGTCCATGCTTGGCCCTCGCCCGCCCAAGGTCGAACTGCCGACGGAATGCGCGGTCTGCCGCCGCTGGTCCGCCGCGCGTCTGTGCCCCGGCTGTCGGCAGCGCTTCGCGGCGCCGGCACCCCGCTGCCAGCGCTGCGCGCTGCGCATGCCGCCATCGGCTGGGCCCGTCTGTGGCCACTGCCTGACGGCGCCGCCGCCGCTGCAGGCCTGCGTCGCGGCACTGGACTACGACTTCCCCTGGGCCGCGCTGATCCAGCGCTACAAATTCCGTGCCGGGCTGGACCTGCTGCCGCTGTGGAGCCTGCTGCTGGACGAGGCGCTGCAGCGGCACACCGCGGCCGGCGTGGATGTGCTGATTCCCATCCCGCTAAGCCGCGAACGGCTGCGTGAGCGCGGCTTCAACCAGAGCCTGCAGCTCGCCCGCGCGCTCGCGCAGCGGCGACAATGCGCGCTGGCCCCCGAGGGCCTGCTGCGCGTCCGCCACACCGAGCAACAAGCCCGGCTGGCGCTGGACCAGCGGCCCGCCAACCTGCGCCATGCGTTCGCCGCGACGCAGGACTGGTCCGGGCAGCGCGTCGCACTGCTGGACGATGTGATGACCAGCGGCGCCACGCTGCACGAGGCCGCGCGCACCCTGCGGCGCGCCGGCGCGCGCGAGGTGCAGGCCTGGGTCCTGGCACGCACGCCCGACTGACATCCGACTGATGCCCGCCATGTTCAACATCGTCCTCGTCCACCCCGAGATCCCACCCAACACCGGCAACGTGATCCGCCTGGCCGCCAACACCGGTTGCAGCCTGCACCTCATCGAGCCGCTGGGCTTTTCGATGGAAGACCGGCTGCTGCAGCGCGCCGGGCTGGACTACCACGAGTACGCCGAAGTGCGTCGCCACGCGGGCTGGGAGCCCTTCCTGGCGCAGGCCAGCCCCGATCCCGCGCGCATGTTCGCGTTCACCACGCACGGCAGCCGGCTGCTGCCCGAGGTGGGCCTGAAGCCAGGCGACTGGCTGGTGTTCGGTTGCGAGACGGCCGGATTGCCGCCGGCGCTGCGCGAGCGCTTCCCGCTCGAGCAGCGCGTGCGCCTGCCGATGCGCGCGGGCCAGCGCAGCCTGAACCTGAGCAATGCGGTGGCGGTTTCGGTCTTCGAAGGCTGGCGCCAGAACGGCTACGCCGGCGGGACCTGACTCACTCGGGCTGGATCTTCAGCCGGCGTATCAGCTGCCCCCAGCGCTGGCGCTCCTCGCGCATCAGCGTGTCCAGCGCCTGCGGCACGGTGCCCGCGGCGCTGAAGTACAGCGGCAGCAGGCGCTGGCGGAAGCCCTCGCTCTTGACGATGGCCACCACCTCGGTCGCTAGGCGCTGCACGATGGCCGGCGGCGTGCCGGCCGGCACCAGCAAGGCCTGCCAGGAGGTGGCTTCGAAACCCGGGTAACCGGCCTCCGCCATCGTCGGTAGTTCGGGCCACGCGGCGAGCCGGCCGGCGCTGCTCAGCGCCAGCGCGCGCAGCCGGCCCGCGCGCACCTGGGGCATGGCGGCCGCCGGCACCATGAAGCCGGCTTGCACCTGGCTGCCCAGCATGGCCTGCGCCACCTGCACAAAGCCGGCATAGGGCACATGGGTCATCTGCAGCCCGGCGCGGGCGAGGAAGTCCTCCATCGCCAGATGCGCGGCGCTGCCGTTGCCCACGCTGCCGTAAAACAGCGGCCGCGACCGGGCGACGCGCACCAAATCGGCGACGCTGCCCACGCCCAGCGCCGGATCCACGACCAACACATTGGGCGAACTGGCGATGAGGCTCACCGCCGCCAGCTCGCGCTGCGGGTCATAGGGCAGGGACTTGCTCAGCAGCGGCGCGGTGACCAGCGGCCCCTGGATGGTGAAGAGCAGCGTGTAGCCGTCGGGCCTGGCCTTGGCGACCACGCCGGTGCCGATGTTGCCGCCGGCGCCGGGTCGGTTGTCCACGATCACCGGCTGCCCCAGCCGCTGCACCAGCGGCTCGGCCAGCGCCCGCGCCACCAGATCGGGCGAACTGCCGCCGGGAAAGGGCACCACCAGACGGACCGGCCGATCCGGCCAGACTCCGCCCGCCCGCGCCAACGGCGCGGCCGGCAGCAGCACCGAGCCCAGCAACGCGCGCCGGCTCAGCACGGATTCACCATTCGGCGCGGGCCTGGCGGCCCATCAGCGCATCCATCGCGGCCAGCGGGCTCAGCCGCCCTTCCAGCACCTCCACCACCGCGGCGGTGATGGGCATGTCCACGCCCAAGCCGCGCGCGCGCTGCAGCACCGTCGCGGCGCTGTACACGCCCTCGGCCACATGGCCCAGGCGCTGCAGGATCTGCGGCAGGTCCAGGCCTTCGGCCAGCATCAGCCCGACGCGCCGGTTGCGCGACAGATCGCCCGTGGCCGTCAGCACCAGATCACCCAGACCGGCCAAACCCAGCAGAGTCTCGGTCTTGCCGCCCAGCGCCAGCGCGAGGCGCTGCATTTCGGCCAGGCCGCGGGTGATCAGCGCGGCACGTGCGTTGAGCCCGGGGCCGGCCTGCCCGCGCGACTCGGCCGCCAGGCGCAGGCCATCGCCAATGCCCACGGCGATTGCCATCACGTTCTTGACCGCGCCGCCCACCTCCACGCCCACCGGATCGCCGGAGCTGTACACACGCAGCCGCTCGCTGTGAAAAGCTTGCACCCCGAGCTGGGCCAGCGCCGGATCGCCCGACGCCGACACCAGCGCGGTCGGCTGCCCAGCCGCGACCTCCTGCGCAAAACTGGGCCCGGAGAGCACACCGGTCGCCAGATGCGGCACCAGCTCGCGGGCGATCTCGTGGCCCAGCCGCCCGGTGCCCGCCTCGAAGCCCTTGCACAGCCACAGCGCGCGCGATCCCGCGGGCAGCCGGCCGAGCATCTCGCGCAGCGCCGCCATCGGCGTGCCGATCACGATCAGGCCCTCGCGCCCATGGGCCAGCGCCTGGTCCAGGTCGCTGCTCACGTGCAGCGTGTCGGGCAGCGCCGCCTCGGGCAGGTAGCGCTCGTTGCGCCGCGAGGCCTGCATGCGCGCGGCCTGGTCGGCATCGCGCGCCCACAGCAGCGTCTCGTGGCGGGCGCTCGCGGCCACGGCCAGGGCCGTGCCCCAGGCGCCCGCACCCAGCACGCTGACTTTCACGTCAGTTCAGGCTCAGTTGGGCTGGGCGGCGTCGCCGCCCATGGCCTCGCGCTGAGCCTGCTGGGCTTCGAACATGGCCTGGAAATTGACCTCGGTCAGCAGCACCGGCGGGAAGCCGGCGCGCGTGCAGACGTCGGACACGACGGCGCGCAGATAGGGGTAGATCATCTGCGGGCAGACGATGCCCAGGATGCCTTCCAGCTGCTCGTTGGGCAGATTGCGGATCTCGAAGATGCCGGCCTGCTTGGCCTCGATCAGGAACAGGGTCTTGTCGGCGATCTTGGTCGTCACCGTCCCGGTCACGCAGACCTCGAACACGCCTTCCGCCACGCTTTCGGCCGACAGTGCCAGATTGATGTCCACCTGGGGCTGGCTCTGGTCCAGCAGGATCTGCGGCGAGTTGGGCTGCTCCAGCGACAGGTCCTTCAGGTACATGCGCTGAATCTGGAACACGGGGGTATTGCTCTCGTCGGCCATGGTGTCTTGTCCAAAATGAAGAAAGCCCGCCAGCGGCGGGCCGCGGCGGGCATTATGACCGAAGGGGCCGTGGCCACCCGGGCCTGCGTCAAGCCCCGTTCAACAGGGTTTGCAGGCCACCGCGCTGGTCCAGCGCGATCAGGTCGTCGCAGCCGCCCACATGGGTCTCCCCGATGAAGATCTGGGGCACGGTGCGCCGGCCGGTCAGCGTGATCATCGCGTCGCGCTGCTCCGGGTCCAGGTCGACGCGGATCTCCTCGATCTGCTCGACCCCGCGTTGCTTCAGCAGGCTCTTGGCCCGCACGCAGTAGGGGCAGACCTGGGTGGTGTACATCTTCACGGCGCGCATCGCCACATCTCCAAAAACAAAACTCGCGACCGGCAGGCGGTCGATTGGGTCCAGGCCTGATCAGGCGTTGGACTTCTCCACCGGCAGCCCGGCCTCGCGCCAGGCCTTCAGACCGCCCTGCAGCACGACGGCCTTCTCGTAGCCGGCTTTTTGAAGGATGCCAGCGGCGCGCGCGGCGCGTGCACCGCTCTGGCACACCACCACCAGCGGCAGGGCCTTGTTGGACGGCAGTTGCTTGTGCCCCTCGCTTGAGGTGGAGAGCGCGGCCAGCGGCAGATTGCGCGCGCCGACCACATGGCCCTCGGCAAATTCATTGGGCTCGCAGACGTCGATCACGACCCCCTTCTCGCGGTTGATCAGGCGCACGGCTTCGGCCGAGCCCACGCCGCCGCTGCGGCCTCGGCCGGCGGATCCCCACAGCAGCATGCCGCCGGACACCAGGGCCGCGAGCACCAGATACCAGTTGTCGATCAGAAACTTCAAAGCAGTCCGCCCGGTTCAAAAAGGTGGGCGATTATAAAATTGGCGCCGACCTCCGCGTCCCGTTGCTGGAACGCCCTCATTTTCCCCTCTCTTCCTCACCTCACCCATGTACAAGCTCGTGCTCATTCGCCACGGCGAATCGACCTGGAATCTGGAGAACCGTTTCACCGGCTGGACCGATGTCGACCTGACCCCCACGGGCGTCGAACAAGCCAAGACCGCCGGACGCCTGCTGAAGGAAGCGGGCCTGGATTTCGACCTGGCCTACACCTCGGTGCTCAAGCGCGCGATCTGGACGCTGTGGCACTGCCTGGACCAGATGGACCGCCAGTGGCTGCCGGTGCACAACAGCTGGCGCCTCAACGAGCGCCACTACGGCGCGCTGCAAGGGCTGAACAAGGCCGACATGGCCAAGCAGTACGGCGACGAGCAGGTGCTGGTCTGGCGCCGCAGCTACGACACCCCGCCGCCCGCGCTGGAGCCCAGCGATCCGCGCAGCGAGCGCAGCGACATCCGCTATGCCCAGCTGCAGCCCGAGCAGGTGCCGCTGACCGAATGCCTGAAGGACACGGTCGCGCGCGTGCTGCCCTTCTGGAACGAGCAGATCGCGCCGACCATACGCTCCGGCAAGCGCGTGCTGATCGCGGCGCATGGCAACAGCATCCGCGCCCTGGTCAAGTACCTGGACCACATTGCCGACGACGCCATCGTGGGTGTCAACATCCCCAACGGCATCCCGCTGGTCTACGAGCTGGATGCCGAACTCAAGCCGATCAAGAGCTACTACCTGGGCGACCCCGAGGCCGCCGCCAAGGCCGCGGCTGCCGTGGCCAGCCAGGGCAAGGCCTGACCCCGGCGCCAGGCCGGACCATCGCCACAACGCCATGCCCCGCCTGGCCGCCAATCTGAGCCTGCTGTACACCCCGCTGCCGTTCGCGGCCCGCTTCGAAGCGGCCGCCCGCGACGGCTTCGACTGGGTGGAATGCCAGTTCCCCTATGAGCTGACCGCCGCCGACGCGGCCCGCGCGCTGCATGGCGCCAGGCTGCGCATGGCGCTGATCAATGCGCCGGCCGGCGACTGGAGCAGCGGCGAGCGCGGCCTGGCCGCGCTGCCCGGCCGCGAAGTCGAATTCCGCGCCGCGCTGGACACGGCGCGGCGCTATGCCGACGCGCTGCAGTGTCCGCGGGTGCACCTGCTCTCGGGCATCGCGGAACTGCAAGGCCAGGCCCTGACCACGCTGCGCGCCAACCTGCGCTGGGCCTGCGCCGCCGCGCAAGACCTGACCCTGTGCATCGAGCCCATCAACCGGGGCGACTTCCCCGGCTATGCGCTGCACCGCCAGCAACAGGCCCTGGACCTGATCGCCGAAATCGGCGCCCCCAATCTGAAACTGCAGTTCGACGCCTACCACTGCCAGGTCGCCGAGGGCGACGTCACGCGGCGGCTGGACCGCGCGCTGGACCTGGGTGTACTGGGCCATGTGCAGGTGGCCGCCGCGCCCTCGCGCCGCGAACCCGACGAAGGCGAGCTGCGCGTCGAGCACCTGCTGGAGCATCTGGACGCACGCGGCTGGAGCGGCGTCGTCGGCTGCGAGTACCGGCCGCGCGGTGACACCTCGGCGGGGCTGGCCTGGGCGCGGCGCTGGCTGCGGCCGGGCGTGGCCTAGCGTCGCCCCTTGGCGTGGCGCTCGAACTTGCGCCAATACTGGAACTCGTCCTCATGGACCTCCAGGTCCAGCTCGGCCACGCGCTGCTGCAGCCGCTCCTGCACTTCAGCCACCGCGCGGTTGTAGACCGCCGGGCCGATCTCCTCCAGGAAGAAACCCAGCAGCGCGCCGGCCGCGACGTTGCCAATGGGCTCGTCCATGTTCTCGCGGAAATAGCGCTCGATCGACGCGATCGCCTGGGCGCGGACATCCTTGGGCAGTTCGATGGGCATGGTGGACTCAGGAAAATGGCCATGGCGGCACCCGCACAGTGTCTGACGAATTGGCCGGCCACGTCCGACGGGTCTTGCGCCCTGCGCCCCCGCGCGACGGCACAGGCCGGCTTCCATGGCAACATCGTCCGACGCATCGACTCGTCCGCCCATGAACTCGCTGGAACTCCGCATCCCGCCGCTCGCCCTGGTCCTGCTGTTTGCCTTCGCGATGGCCTTGCTGGCCTGGCTGTTGCCGGGCGTCGCCATGGCCCGGCCCGGCTGGGCCCTGGCCGCGGTGGCGGCCTTGCCGGCCCTGGCCGGCGCCGGCTTCGCGCTGGCCGGCGTCATGGCCTTCCGCCGCGCCCACACCACGGTCAACCCGATGACGCCGGGGTCCTCGTCGTCCGTCGTGACGACGGGCGTCTACCGCTGGAGCCGCAACCCGATGTACGTCGGCTTTCTGCTGGTGTTGGCCGGTTGGGCCATCTTCCTCGGGCATCCGGTCGCGGCGCTGCTGCTGCCGCTCTTCGTCACCACCATGAACCGCGTGCAGATCGTGCCGGAAGAACGAGTGCTGCAGGCCAAGTTCGGTCCGGCCTACGCCGACTACCGGCGGCGGGTGCGGCGCTGGCTGTGAAGCGGCCAGCACCGCCGCGACGCGCGAACACCTAGGCGCCGGCCCAGTCGGCCAGCGCGCGCGCCAGCAGCGGCGCCACGCAGACCGCGTTGCTCTCGTGCGGCACGGCGTTGCTGCTCCAGACATGGCGCACGCCGGCGGCGCGCAGCGCCGGCAGCGCGTCGCCATTGAACAAGGCATGGGTCACCGCGACATCCACGCTGCGGGCGCCGCGCGCCAGGGCCTCGACGGCCGAACCGATCAGCGTGCGGCCGGTGGACGCCATGTCGTCCAGCAGCACGACGGCGCGGCCGTCCACCGCCACCTCGGGAAAGCTCAGGCGCACCTCGCGGTCGCCATGGCGGACCTTGCGGCCCACACCATGGTCCAGCCCGCCGGCGCGCGCGGCCTCGGCCACCCACTGGCCGGACTCCTCGTCCGGCCCGATCAGCACCGCGCCCGGCACGCGCTGCGCGATCCACTCGCCCAGCAGCGCCGCGGCGGACAGCGCCACGCCCTGGCCGGCCGGCATCACCTCGTCCAGACTGGCGATGCGGTGCAGATGCGGGTCGATGGTCAGAACGCGGTCGAACTGCGTGGCCAGCAGCGCGGCGATGTGGCGCTGGCTCACCGCCTCGCCGGGCGTGAATTCCATGTCCTGGCGCATATAAGCCAGGTAGGGGCTGACCAGCAGCAGCTCGCGCGCACCCCAGGCGCGGGCGGCGGGCGCGGCGATCAGCAGCTCGACCAGGCGGTCGTTGGGCTGGTGCTGCAGGCCGCGCAGCAGCAGCACGCGCGGCGGCAGGGGCTTGGGCAGCACCAGGCGGGTTTCGCCGTCGGGGAAACGGTGGCGGCGGATCAGCGCCAGCGGCAGCCCCAGCGCGTCGGCCAGCGCCTGCGCCAACGGCTGCTCATCATCAAAGGCCAGCACCTGCATTGCCGTCATCCTTGCTGCGGCAGCTCGGCCGCGATCAGTTCCGCCACATGCTCGACCAGCGCGCGGCGGTCGGCATGGGCCGTGCCCTGCGCAGCGAGCACCTGCACGCGCACCGCCAGCTCGCGCGCGCTGAGAATGCGCCACATGCTTTCCAGCAGCGTCATCTGGCCGATGAACTGGGCCGCCTCGCTGTAGTCGCGGCCGGGTTGGTGCCAACGCAGCACCACCGGCTGCAGCGGCACCTCGGTGCTGATCGCCGCCTGCAGCAGATTGCCGTGCATGGGCAGCAGCGGCCAGCCCGGCCCGGTCGTGCCCTCCGGGAAGACGGCCACGGTGTCACCCTCGGTCAGCGCCGCGGCCATCTGGTGCACCACGCGCAGCGCGTCACGCTTGCTGGCGCGCTCGATGTAGAGCGTGCCCACCGCGCTGACCAGGGTGCCGACCAGGGGCCAGTCCTTGACCGAGGCCTTGGAGACGAAGCGCGCCTCCGGCAGCACCGCGTGCATCGCCGCGATGTCAAGCCACGACACGTGGTTGGCCACCAGCAGCTTGGCGCCGGGCCGGCCCTGGCCCACGACCTCCAGCCGCACGCCCAGCACACGAAGCAGCTGGCCCGACCACCAGCGCACGCGGGCCTGGCGGCCCGCCGCGTTCAGCGCGGGCCAGCGCAGCCAGACGATCAGCAGCCCGTGCAGCACATGCAGCAGCAGGCGTCCCAGGCGCCACAGCGCGATCAGCGTGCGCATGGCCGGATCGCTCAGGCGGCCCGGGCCTGCTGGGCCTCGTAGGCCACCTGCCCCGCCACCACGGTGCAGCGCACGCGGCCCGGCAGCTCGAAGCCGGTGATCTCGAACGCGAAGGGCGTGTGCTTGCCCTGGCTGAGCAACTGGTCCGGCGTCACCGCCCAGCGCGCCTGCGCGTCGAACACGCAGACATCCGCCACCCCGCCCTCGACCAGGCGTCCGGCGCTGGCCGACAGCGAGCCCAGCGCGCCGCCCAACACCTTCACGGGCCGGTCGGTGATGGTGGACAGGCTCTGCGCGAGCGCCAGCCCCTGGTCCTCGCCCCAGCGCAACGCCAGGCTGAGCAGCAGCTCCAGGCCGGTGGCACCGGGCGTGGCCTCGGCGAAGGGCAAGGCCTTCTCGTCGGTGCCCACCGGCATGTGGTCGCTGACCAGCGCGTCCAGCGTGCCGTCGGCCAGGCCCTGGCGCAGCGCGTCGCGGTCGCGCTGCTGGCGCAGCGGCGGCGCGAGGCGCATCGCCGGGTTGAAGTAACCGATGTCCACGTCGCTGAGGTGCAAGGAGTTGATGGACACGTCCGCGGTGACCGGCAGGCCCTCGCGCTTGGCCTGGCGCACCAGCTCGACGCCGGCGGCGCTGCTGATGCGGCACAGGTGGACGCGCGCGCCGGTGGCGCGCACCAGCTCGAAGATGGTGTGCAGCGCCACGGTCTCGGCGGCCACCGGCTCGCCGGACAGCCCCAGCCGCGTCGCCACCGCGCCGCTGGCGGCCACGCCGCCCGACAGCCAGGGGTCACGCGCATGCAGCCACAGCGCATAGCCGAAGCTGGCCGCGTACTGCATCGAACGCAGCAGGACCTGGGTGTTTTTCACCGGCACCTGGGCCTGCGAGAAGCCCACGCAGCCGGCCTCGGTCAGCTCGGCCATCTCGGTCAGCGCCTCGCCGTCCAGGCCGCGCGTCAGCGCCCCGAGCGGGAAGAGCCGGCAGCGGCTCAGCTTGCGGGCGCGGAACTTGAGCATCTCCACCAGGCCCGGCTCGTCCAGCGCCGGATCGGTGTCCGGCGGGCAGACCAGGCTGGTCACACCGCCCGCGGCGGCCGCGGCCAGCTCGCTCTCCAGCATGCCCTCGTGCTCATGGCCGGGCTCGCGCAGCCGCGCGGCCAGGTCCACCAGCCCCGGCGCGACGACCAGCCCGCGGGCGTCGATCTCGCGATCGGCGCCGAAGTCGCGCACCTCGCCCAGGCCCACGATGCGGCCGGCCGCGATCGCCAGGTCGCCCTGGCGGTCCAGCCCGCTGGCCGGATCAATCAGCCGGCCGTTCTTGATCAGGATCTTCATGCTTCGTTCCCCGCGAGGATGGACATCACGGCCATGCGCACCGCGATGCCGAAGGTGACCTGGGGCAGGATCACGCTGTGCTGGCCATCGGCCACGCTGGAGGCGATCTCCACGCCGCGGTTGATCGGCCCCGGATGCATCACGATGGCATCGGGCTTGGCGAGCGCCAGCTTCTCCGGCGTCAGGCCGAAGCTCTTGAAATACTCGCCGGCGCTGGGCAGCATCGCGCCGCTCATGCGCTCGTTCTGCAGGCGCAGCATGATGATGACGTCGGCATCCCGCACGCCCTCGGCCATGTCATGGCAGACGCGCACGCCCATCTCGCGCAGATCGCCCGGCACCAGGGTCTTGGGGCCGACGGCGCGGATCTCCGGCACGCCCAAAGTGGACAGCGCATGGATGTCGGAGCGCGCCACGCGCGAATGCACGATGTCGCCCACGATCGCCACCGTCAGCTGGGTGAAGTCCTTCTTGTAGTGGCGGATGGTGTACATGTCCAGCAACCCCTGCGTCGGGTGGGCGTGGCGCCCGTCACCGGCGTTGACCACATGCACATGCGGCGCGCAGTGCTGCGCGATCAGGTAGGGCGCGCCGCTCTCGCTGTGGCGCACGACGAACATGTCGGCATGCATGGCCGACAGGTTGGCCACCGTGTCCAGCAGGGTTTCGCCCTTGGCGGTGGAGGAGCGCGCGATGTCCAGGTTGATCACGTCCGCCGAGAGCCGCTTGGCGGCGATCTCGAAGGTGGTGCGGGTGCGCGTGCTGTTCTCGAAGAACAGGTTGAACACCGATTTGCCGCGCAGCAGCGGCACCTTCTTCACCTCGCGGTCGTTGACCGACAGAAACGTGCCCGCGGTGTCGAGGATCTGGTGGATGACCGCGCGCGGCAGGCCTTCGGTGGAGAGCAGGTGGATCAGCTCGCCATGCTTGTTCAGCTGGGGGTTGCGTTTGGAAAGCACCTCAATCCCCTTTCAGGTCAAAAGAGAAGCGGCCGTCCGCCGCCTTGGCCAGGCGCAGGCGCTGTTCGGCCGACAGCGACACGCGCGCGGCCGAGAAGGCCGGCTCGATCGGCAGCTGGCGCCCGCCGCGGTCCACCAGCACCGCCAGCGTCACGCTGGCCGGTCGGCCGAAGTCGAACAGTTCGTTGATCACCGCGCGCGTGGTGCGGCCGGTGTAGAGCACGTCGTCGATCAGCAGGATGTGCCGGCCTTCGATCGCGAAGGGCAGCTTGGTGTGGTCGGCGCTGGCGTTCATGCCCTTGGAGCCGAAATCGTCGCGGTGCAGCGCGCTGGAGATCACGCCGTGCTGGCCCGGCAGTGCCAGGTCTTGCTGCAGGCGTTCGGCCAGCCAGGCGCCGCCGGACCAGATGCCCACCAGCGCGGTGTCGGGCTGCAGCAGACGCTGCACGCCGCGTTTCAGGTCGGCGTAGAGCGCCTCGGCGTCGAGTAAGAGGGTGCTCATGGGGACTCCTGTGAAGACGAAGGCGCGGCGGGCGTCCCGGCCGCGCCTTCGCGGAAGAATTGCTCAAGGATCAGCACCGCGCTGGCCGCGTCCAGGTCGCGCGCGCCCGAGGCGGCCGCCTCCACGCTGGTGTAGCGCTCGTCCACCTCGTGCACCGGCAGCCGGTAGCGGCCGCGCAACTGGCCGGCGAAGCGCAGCGCACGCTGCGTCATCTCGTGCGGATTGCCGTCGGGGTGGCGCGGCACGCCCACCACCAGCGCATCGGGCTGCCATTCGCGGATCAGCGCGGCGATGGCCTCGAAGCGCGCGTCGCCCTGCAGCGTGATCGTGCGCAGCCCCTGTGCCGTGCCCAGCATGCGGTTGCCCTTGGCCACGCCGAGGCGCTTGGTGCCAAAGTCGAACGCCAGAAAGGACACAGGAGCCGGATGGGTCATGGTGCCTCCGGCCGGATTCATGCGTGCCCGGCCTCCTGGCTGAGCATGCGCGGATCGATGCCCAGCAGGGCCAGGGCCTGGTCGTAGCGCTGGTCGATCGGCGTGTCGAAGATGATCTCGGCCTTGGCGTCGACGGTGATCCAGCCGTTGCGGCCGATCTCTTCTTCCAGCTGTCCGGCGGCCCAGCCGCAATAGCCCAGCGTCACCAGCAGCCGCTTGGGTCCGGCGCCGTGCGACAGCGCCTCCAGCACGTCGCGGCTGGTGGTCATCTCCAGCCCGCCCGGCACGGCCAGCGTCGCGTTGTAGTGCTTGCCCTCGGCGTCCAGCGGCTCGTGCAGCACGAAGCCGCGCTCGGTCTGCACCGGGCCGCCGAAGAACACCGGCCGCGCGGCCAGCTCCTCGTCGGGCAGGTTCAGGTCCACCTTCTCGAAGAGATGGCCCAGGGTCAGCGAGATCGGCCGGTTGATCACCAGCCCCAGCGCACCGCGCTCGTTGTGCTCGCACAGATAGACCACGGTGCCCGCAAAGGTCTCGTCCGTCATGCCGGGCATGGCGATCAGGAACTGATTGGTCAAATCGATGCGGTCCTTGGACATGCGGGCATTCTATTTCACGCACACTTGCGCCCCATGAACATGACCGCCTCCTCCAGCGCGCTGGTCTGGTTCCGGCGCGACCTGCGCGCCGACGACCATGCGGCGCTGCACCATGCCCTGCGGCAGCACGCGCGCGTGTATTGCGCCTTCGTGCTGGACCGCGACATCCTGGACGCCCTGCCGCGCGCCGACCGCCGCGTGGTTTTCATCCTGCAGTCGCTGGCCGACCTGGATGCCCAGCTCGCCGCGCTGGCCCCCGGGGCCGGCCTGCTGGTGCGCCACGCCCGCGCGCGCGAAGCCATCCCGCAGCTGGCCGCCGAGCTGGGCGTGCAGGCGCTGTACTACAACCACGACGACGAGCCGGCCGCGCTGCTGCGCGACGCCGAGGTCGGCGCGCTGCTGCGCAGTCGCGGCCTGGCGGTGCACAGCTTCAAGGACCATGTGGTCTTCGAGCGCGACGAGGTCCTGAGCGCCAGTGCCCAGCCCTACGGCGTATTCACGCCCTACAAAAACGCCTGGCTGCGCAAGGTCGACGGCTTTTACCTGTCCTCCTACCCGGTGCGCCGCCATGCCGGCGCGCTGGCGCCGCTGACGCCGGCCCAGCGCCGTCCGCTGCCCGACGCGGAGCAGATCGGCTTTGAGGCGCTGACGCTGGCCGCCCCGCTGAACGGCGGCAGCCGCGCCGGGCAGGCGCTGTTCGAGGACTTTCTCGCCCGCATCGACCGCTACGACCGCCAGCGCGACTTCCCGGCGCTGAAGGGCCCCAGCTACCTGAGCCCGCATCTGCGCTTCGGCACGCTGTCGATACGCCGGCTGGCGCGCGAGGCCTGGCAGCGCGCGCAGGCCGGCGAGCGCGGCGCCGAGGTCTGGCTGTCCGAACTGATCTGGCGCGACTTCTATCACCAGGTGCTGTTCCACCATCCGCGCGTGGTCAGCCAGGCCTTCCGCCCCGAGTACGACCGCATCGAATGGGAGCGGGGCCCGCAGGCCGAGGCCCTGTTCCAGGCCTGGTGCCAGGGGCGCACCGGCTACCCGCTGGTGGACGCGGCGATGCGCCAGCTCAACCAGACCGGCTACATGCACAACCGGCTGCGCATGGTGACGGCCAGCTTCCTCTGCAAGGACCTGGGGCTGGACTGGCGCCGCGGCGAGGCCTACTTCGCCGAGCAGCTGCTGGACTTCGACCTCGCCGCCAACAACGGCGGCTGGCAATGGGCCAGCTCCAGCGGCTGTGACGCCCAGCCCTATTTCCGCATCTTCAACCCGGTCACGCAGAGCGAGAAGTTCGATCCCGAAGGCCGCTTCATCCAGCGCTACCTGCCGGAGCTGGCCGCGCTGCCCACGCCGCGCATCCACGCCCCCTGGACCGCCGGCGCGCTGGAGCTGGCGGCCTGCGGCGTGCAGCTGGGGCGCGACTACCCGGCGCCCATCGTCGCCCATGACGAGGCGCGTCAGCGCACGCTGGCGCGCTACGCGGTCGTGAAGACGCGCGCCATTGGCGACTAGGCGCCGCCGCCCAGCCGCGCCGGCCCGTCGCCTTCCTGCCAGCGGTCCAGCAGTTCGCGGTGCTGATGCGCCCACGGCGCCAGGCCTTCACCGTCACCGCCCAGCGCGCGGGCCAGGAA
Organism: Pelomonas sp. CA6; assembly: GCF_022549225.1. GTDB lineage: Bacteria > Pseudomonadota > Gammaproteobacteria > Burkholderiales > Burkholderiaceae_C > Roseateles. The sequence continues at coordinate 136,319 of NZ_JAKZFD010000007.1, read as the reverse complement.
GCGGGCGGTGAGCGCCTGGGTCGCGGCCTTGACGCGCGGGTTCAGCACCGCGCCGCCCGTCCCCATGCGGTCGGTGAAGATGCTGTGCGAACCGCCAGCGAACACCACCAGCGTCTTGTCCGCGCCGCTGCGCAGCGCGGTGGCGGCGTAGAGCTCCAGGCGGTCCGCCATGTCGGAGTGATAGCCGGGCACCGTGATCACATCGCCGGTCGCGGTGATGTGCAGCGTGGGCACGGCCACGTCGGCCAGGATGGGCTTCATGTCGCCCAGGCCGTAGAACGGCGGCGCGGAGATCAGGATGGCGGCCTTGTAACGCGGGTCGCGCAGCAGCGGCAGTTGCGCCTCGGTCACGCCCTCGGGCCGCGCGCCGATCAGCAGCAGGCTGGTGTTCGCGCCATAGGAATGACCGGCGACGGCGATGCGCGCCGCGTCGATGGGCAGCAGACCCGAGGCCAGCAGCCGGTCCAGCGCATGGCGCATGTCTTGCGCGCGGGCCAGCGCCTCCTGCTGGCGCGCGGCCTCCTGCAGCCGCATCACCAGCGCCACCGGATTGCCGCCCCAGAGCTGTCGGTCGCTGCCCACATGCTGGACGTGCAGCACCGCATAGCCCTGGGACGCCCAGTGGCGGCCCAGATAGCTGTAGCCGCGGCGCGAGCCCCCCAGGCCATGCGAGAACACGACCAGCGGCCAACCAGCGGCCGGCGCCTGGCCCTGGGGCTGGTAGAGCCGCACCGGCACGCGGCGGCCGCGCGCCTCGTCCAGCCAGTCGAACTCGCGCCATTCGCAGGCGCAGGCGGCGTCCTGCTGGGCCTCGGTCAGCGTCGGCGACTCGCGCGCCCAGTCCGGCGTGCGCGCGGCGCAGCCGGCCAGCACCAGCAGGGGCGGCAACAGCAGCCAGACCGCGCTGCGGCGCAACCCGCCCTGAAACGGCAGCCGTCGAACGAGCAAACGGGAAAGAAAACGGAACCAGCGCGTGGCCATGCGAACTCCCGCGCCCCGCTCCGCCGGGCGCCCCACGGGAGCTTACCCCGACCGGCGCCACAACCGGCGCCGCGCGTAATGCCCCCTGACGGGATCAGAACAGCTCGACCTCGCTGGCCTGCGCGGCTTCCTGCATCACGCCCTGGGCCACCAGCTCGGCATGGCTGCAGACCAGGTTGCGGCCCTGGCCCTTGGCGTGATAGACCGCCTTGTCGGCGCGGTCGAAGGCCACCGCAGGCGAATCGCCGCCGCGGATCTCGGTGAAGCCCACGCTCACCGTGATCTGGCCCACCTGCGGGAAGTTGTAATGCTCGACGTTGGCGCGGAAACGCTCGAAGGCATGGGCCGCGTCGTGCTCGTCCTCGCAGCGCATCAGCACGACGAACTCCTCGCCGCCGAAGCGGTAGAGCAGATCGTTGAAGCGGAAGCTGCTGCGCATCAGCCGCGACAGCAGCAACAGCACCTCGTCGCCGATCAGGTGGCCGAAGCGGTCGTTGATGGACTTGAAGTGATCGATGTCGATCACGCCGATGAAGTAGCGCGGCGGGCGCGCCGACGGATGGCGCCGCCCATCGGCCGGCGGCGGCGATGCCGGCGTCACCGGTACCTCGCTGACCGCCTTCAGGAAGCTCTCGTCGAAGGTCTTGCGGTTGAGCAGGCCGGTCAGCGTGTCGCGCTCGCTGTAGTCCAGCAGGCCCTGGAAGTTGTGATAGATGCGCAGCACGCTGCTGACCATGCGCCGCGAGGACTCGCGAAGCCGGCTGCCCGTGTACACCTCCAGCACGCCGACCACCTCGCGGTCGGTGACCAGCGGGAACAGCGTGACCCAGGCGCCGCCACCGTCGCGCACCTGCAGCACGGTGCGCTGGCGCAGGCACTCCAGCCGGCGCGGGTGGTCGTCCACGCGCGGCAGCATCTGCAGGTCCACCCAGACCGAGTCCGCGCTGGCCACGACCTCGTCGCCGCGCAGCCGGGCACGGGTGAGCCAGCGCTGCTCGCCGGGCTCGCCCACGCAGCGGTAGATCGCGATGGAGCGCGGCATCAGCAGGTCGCGCAGCGCCGAGACCAGGGTGACGTCCATGACGTCCCTGTCGCGGAAACCGGTCAGCTCGGCAAGATGGTCGACAACGCCGGACATGGTGGGTGGTGGAGGGTCAGAGGCCGGTCGCGGGTTCGAGCCGGCGCTGCGCAGTGTATCGGCCGATCAATGACAGAAGCGTATCCTCGTCATAGGGCTTTCCGAGGTAATCGTTCACGCCAAGCTGTGCTGCGTACTCGCGGTGCTTCTGTGCGATACGCGACGTGATCATGATCACCGGCAGCCCGGCCAGGCGCGCGTCGGCCCGCATGTTGCGGACCAGGTCGAAGCCGTCCATGCGCGGCATCTCGATGTCCGACAGCACGACGCCGGGCAGTTCGTCGCCGGCCAGCCGTTCCATCGCGTCCAGGCCGTCCTTGGCCAGCAGCACGCGGTAGCCCTCGCGCTCCAGCAGGCGCTGGGTGACGCGGCGCACGGTCAGCGAATCGTCGACCACCATCACCAGCGGCGCGAGCGGCACCTCGGCGGCCTGCTCGACCACGGGCAGCGCCTGGCGCTGCATGCGCTGCTGCGCGGTCGCGCCGTAGCGGTTGGCCAGCGCCACCGGGTTGTAGATCAGCGCCACCTCGCCCGACGCGAGCAGGCTGATGCCGGCCAGCCCGGGCACCTGCATCAGCTGCGGCCCCAGGTTCTTGACCACGACTTCCTGGTTGCCCAGCACCTCGTCCACATGCAGCGCCAGGCGCTGCTGGCCGCTGTGGACCAGCGCCACCGGCAGCGTGCGGCCCTGCACGACGCCGCGGTCGCTGTCATGCATCAGCCCGCCCAGCCAGTAGAAGGGCAGCGCCTCGCCGCCCAGGGTCAGGCGTCCATCGGCATAGGCCTGCTCCAGCCGCTCGGCCGGCACGCGCTGCACCGACAGCATCAGGCTGGCCGGCACCGCGACCTTGCGCTCGCCATAGCGCAGCACGACCACCTGGGTCAGCGCCGTCGTCAGCGGCACGCGCAGCTCGAAGCTGGCGCCCTGCCCCGGCTCCGAGCGGGTCAGCACATAGCCGCCCAGGGTGTTGACCTCGGAGCGCACCACATCCATGCCCACGCCGCGGCCGGCCATTTCAGTCAGCGCGTCGGCGGTGGTGAAGCCGGGCGCGAAGATCAGCTCCATCAGCCGCGCCTCGTCGACCGCCTCGCCGGGCTGCAGCAGCCCCTGGGCCTGCGCGCGCGCACGGATGCGCGCCAGGTCCAGGCCCGCGCCGTCGTCGGCGAAGCGCATCAGCACCTCGTTGCCCTCCTGCGCCAGGCTCAGCGTGATGCGGCCCTGCGCCGGCTTGCCGGCCTGCGCGCGCTGCTCGGGCGGCTCGATGCCGTGGACCACGCTGTTGCGCAGCAGGTGCTCGAAGGCGCCGGTCAGGCGCTCCAGCACGCTGCGGTCCAGTTCGATGCCACCGCCGAGGATCTCCAGCTGCACCTGGCGGCCGCTTTCGCGCGCCGCCTGGCGTACCACGCGGTGCAGGCGTTCGCCCAGGCTGGCGTCGAACTCCACCATGCGCGTGCGCAGCAGGTCGTCCTGCAGCTCGCGATTGAGCCGCGCCTGTGCCGCCAGTTCGTCTTCGCCGGTCTGCAGGTTGCGCTGCAGGCCGCGCTGCACGGTCGCCACGTCGTTGACCGATTCGGCCAGCATGCGGGTCAGTTCCTGGAAGCGCGTGTAGCGGTCGAATTCCAGCGGGTCGAAGTCCTTGCCCGCTTGCTGGGCCGCCTCCTGGCGCGCCGCGATGCGGGCCTCGGCCTGCAGCTCCAGTTCGCGCAGCTGGGTGCGCAGGCGGTCCAGGTTGTCGTCCAGGTCCAGCAGCGCGCCCTTCATCTGCGCCAGCTCGGACTCCAGCCGCGAGCGCCGCACGCTGACTTCGCCGGACAGCGCCGCCATGCGTTCCAGCAGGCTGCTGCGCACGCGCACCTGGGCCTGCAGCGCCAGCGGCGCGGCCTCGGGCACCTCGGGCGGGCGCTGGTCGGAGAAGCGCGACCAGTCCACCTGCGGCGCCTGCCCGGCGTCCGCTGCGGCGACGGACGCGACCGGCTCGGCAGCCGCCTCGGCCAGCGGTTGCGCGGGCGCGGGCTCCGCCACCCGGGCCGGGGCTTCGGGCGGGGTCTCGGGCTCGGCCATGGCGTCCACCGCGGCTGGCGCATGCGCAGGCGCGGCCTCGACCGGCGCCACCGAGGGTTCGCGCCAACGCTGCCGCAGCTGCTCGAAGGCCTGCTCCAGCGCGTCGGCCTCGTCTTGCAGCGCATGGATGCGCGACGACTCGGCGCCGCCGCCCAGCAGACGCTCGACCGCCGATTCCAGACGGTGGGCCTGCTCGCCCAGCTTCATCGCGCCGGCCAGGCGGGCGCCGCCCTTGAAGGTGTGCAGCGCACGCAAGGTGGCGCCCGGCGCGGCCGTGTCCTCGGGCGCGCCGGCCCATTCGCGCAGCGAGGCGTGCAGTTGGCGCAGCAGCTCGCGCGCCTCCTCGTCGAAGATGGGGAACAGTTCGGGTTCGATGTCGTCGGGCTGGTCGGGCGCGAAGTCCTCGTCCGGCAGCGCGCCGGCCGCGTCCATCATCGAATCGGGCTCGCTGCGCCGCGGCGCGTCGACCGGCGGATAGGCCTGCAGCTGCGCCAGCAAGGCCGCGTCGGCCGGCTTCAGGAAACCGGCGGCGAACTGGTGCAGCAGGCGGCGGATGTCGTCGGAGGCCTGCAGGAAGAGCTGCGTGTCCGGCTCGGCCAGGTGCAGCGAGCGGCCCAACGCCAGCTCCAGCGCGCGCGCCAGATGCGACAGATCCTCGAAGCCCACGGTGGCGGCGCTACCGGCCAGGCCATGCGCCAGGCTCTCGGCCTCCAGCGGCATCTCGCTGCCCGGCGCGTCCACCCATTCGGCCAGGCCGACATTGAGCCGGCGCGACAACTCGTCGGCCTCGTTGAGGAAGATGTTGAACAGCGCGATGCTGACCCGCAGCGGGCCGATGTGCTTGTAGCCTTCATCGCCGGCCTCGGCGACGGGCTCCTCATCGAACACGGGCTCGGCCGGCGCGCGGAATTCCAGATCAGTGCCACCGACCAGCGCCAGCGCGGGAGCCGGCGCCCCGGGCGCCGGAGGCTCGTCCATCTCGGCGGCCTGCGCATCGGGCATGGCCTGCGCGTCGGCAGCCGGCGGCATGGGCGCGGGGAGTTCGGCGGGCTCGTCCAGCTCCCCCACGTCACCGAGCTCAGCAACCTCGGTAACCTCCGCCACCTCGATCAGCTCGGTCAGCGCCTCGGGCTGCAACGCGGGCAGCGAGGCATCGGCATCCTCGGCCACGGCCGGGCCGTCGCCGCGGCTGAGCTGCGCCTCATCGCCGTCGCCCAGGTCCAGCTTCAGCTCGATCTCGGGAAGCTCGAAGGCGACAGCGGCGGGCGCCGCGCTCGCATGCAACGGCCCCAGTGCCGTGTCCGCCAGCGGCAGCAGGCCATCCAGCGCGGCGTCGGGCTGCGCCGGCTCGGCGCCGGCCAAGGGCGGCTCGGCCGGTTCCGGCAACAGCAGCTCGAAGTCAGGAGCCGGCTCCGGCAGCGATTCGGACGGCAGCGGCTCGGCGCCGGGAATCGACACCAGCCCGACTTCGCCCAGCTCGATGACCTCGCCCAGTTCGGGCAGCTCGGCCGTCAACTCCGGCACCTCCGCCGTCAGCTCCGGCGGTTCCGCGCGCGGCGGCTCGGCCAGATCCAGCGTCAGCGTCGGTACCTCATCGACGTCTGCCGCGGCCTCGGTCTCGGTCTCGGGCTCAGCCTCGGCATGAATTTCGGGCACGGCCCCAGCGTCGAGGCCCGCCGGCGGCGCCACCGCAGCGGCCGGTGCCGCCGTCGCGTCGCGACGGCCCAGGCGCAGCGCATCGGCGGCCTGGCGCAGCGGCGCGGACGCATGGGCATGCGGCGCGCGTGCCGCAATCGCTTCCGCCCAGGCGGCCAGTTCGTCCAGCGCCTCGGCGGTGAAGCGGCGCAGCGCCGCATCGGCCTGCGCATCGGACTCGGCCAGGCGGGCGTTGTACAGCTGTTCGCAGGCCCAGGCGGCTTCGCCGAAGTCCTGCAGCCCCACCATGCGCGAGCTGCCCTTGAGCGTGTGGAAGGCACGGCGCACTGTGGTCAGCGCCTCGCGGTCGGCGGGCGCGTGGTTCAGCGTCGCCAGGCCATCACGGGCGGTCGCGACGACCTCGGCCGCTTCCTCCAGGAAGATGCCCAGCATCTCCTCGTCGACCGCCTCCGGCGCATGCGGCACCGGCGCACTGGCGGCGACCGGCGGCGGCGCGAGGGGCGCGCTGGCCTGCAGGAAGTCCTGCAGCGGCTGCGCCACGGCCGCCATGTCCTGCGACGGCGGCCCCGCCTCGGATCCCGCCGCGGGCGTCGCGGCGACATCCAGGTTTCCGCCGGACGCGGCCTGCGGGCTTTCGCCCAGCAGCCGCTGGGCCTGCTGGGCCGCGGCGGCGAGCGCCGGCTCGTCGGCGGCGCGGGCCTGCTGCGACAGGCGCTCCAGGTCGCGGGCCAGTTCCTCCGGCTGCGCCTGGCCCTGGGCCAGGGCCTGGGCGGTGGCCTGCACCTGGGCCATCAGGCCCGGCGTCGCGGCGGCCTCGTCGGGTACCGGCGCGCTGCGCCGGCTCTCGCGGCCCACCAGGGACTGCAGCAGGCCGCTGTCCTCGTCGAACTGGAACATGCGCTTGGCCAGCTGCGGCTGGACGCTGAGCATGTCGATCAGAAAGCCCAGCGCGCCCAGGTTGTTGGCCAGGCGGTCGAACTGGGTGCGCGGCCCCGGCAGGCTGGGGTCGACTTCGGTGCTGGCCAGCTCGTCGACCTGGTCGCGCATGCGCAGCGCGGCCTGGGCGGCCTGGTTCAGGCCCAGCACGGTGAACACGCCGCGCATGGCCTGCAGCTGGCCCGGCACCGGAATCAGCTTCTCGCGCTCGGCGGGCTGGCGGAAATACTCGTCGACCTGGCGCTCGATCTCCGACAGGCTGGCGCGCAGCTCGTGCACCACCGAGCCCAGCGTCTGGCGATCGGCAACGCGCCGGTAGAGCTCCTCCATCCAGGTTTCCAGTGCCGCGCTGGACTCGCCATGCGACACCGCCTCGATGCGCCGCGCCAGGCCAACGACGCGCTGCGCCTGCTCGGGCTGGTCGAAGGCCTCATCGTCCAGCGCCGCCTCGATGTAGAGCAGGCTGGTGGCGATCTCCATCGCCAGGTCGGGCGCGGGCGGACGGCCCGAGCGCAGCGTCGCAACGACCGCGCGGCGCAGGCTCTCGCCCAGCACCTCGCCGCTGGGGAACAGGCGCAGCAGCGAATCGGCCACATTGGCGAACTGCTCGTCCATGCCGGCCAGGCGGTGCGTCTCACCCTCGGCCGCCGAGCCCCAGGATTCCTTGGCCAGCGCCACGCGACGGCGCGCCTGTGCCACCCAGCCGGGGTCGATGCGGCCCAGGCTGTCGTCTTCGTAGTCGCCGCCCGCCGCGTCCAGCTCGTAGACGCGGCGCACGCTCATCAAGCGCGGCGCCTGGGCCTGCTGGGCGGGCGCCGGCTCGTGGGCCTGGGCACAGAAGAACAGCAGGTCCTTGGCCAGGCGGTCGGGCACGGCGGCGTCCGCGCCGGCCCGCAGCTGCGCGAGCAGGCGCGAACCCAGGCGCTTGACCAGGGTGTCGGTGCGCAGCAGGTCCAGGGCCTGGGCCTCGAACAGCGCCGCCGCCAGCTGCCACAGCGTGCGCGCCTGGTGCTGCATCTGCGTGCGCGCCAGGCCGGCGCACAGATCGCTGAGCAATCGGGCCTGGGCCGGCGCGGGCGTGCGCATCTGGCGCAGCAGCGTGGCCTCGAAGGGCGCGCGCACCTGCTCGGCACTCAGCGCGCGCGCACTGCCGTCCAGCGGCAGCTCGCGCCACTGCCACGGATGCTCCCACAGGTCGGCCGGATGGATGCGCTCCGCGCCGTTGATCTCCTGCACGCGGCGGTAGGCCGGGAACAGCGACAGCGAGGCCGGCGCGGCACCGGCCAGCGCCTTGGCGATGTAGGACAGCACGGCAAAACCGGCACGCTCGATGGCCTCGACCTCGCCGCCATTCAGGGAAGCGGGCGCCGCCGCGAGGCGCAGCAACGACTGCTCGGCGGCACGCAGCAGCTGCGAGGCCGCGGGCAGGCCCACCACGCTCAGCACGCCGCCGGCCTGGTGCATCTGGGCCGCGGCCGATTGCAGCAGCGGTCCCGCCGCGACGTCGCCACCCGATTCGGCACCGCGCCCATCCGCGTCGCGCAGCAGCCGGCGCAGCGACTTGTGCACCGATTCCAGCGTCCGGCGCAGCTCCTCCTGCACCCAGGCCAGCGGGCTCAGATCGGCCGGAAACTCGGATTCACGCGTGAGGTCCATGCTGTGCACTGCCTGTTGTCTTGAGTTCGGTGGGCGGAGGAACAGCGGGGAATCAGGACACCTTGAATCGCGCGACCGACTGCTTCAGCGCCTCGGCCGACCGGGACAGCTCATGCACCATCTGCGCGGTGGAACGCGTGCCGTCGGAGGTCTGCTCGGTCACCGCGAAGATGTGCTGGATGTTGGCGCCGACCTCGTTGGCCGCGCGCGCCTCGGCTACCGCGACCGACGAGATCTCGGCGATCAGCTCGTCCAGGCGACGCGACACCGCGTCGATCTCTTCCAGCGCACGGCCGGCCGCGTCGGAGAGCTTGGTCCCCTCGACCACGCCGTGCGTGGAGCGCTCCATGGCCGCCACCGCGTCGTGGGTGTCGGTCTGAATGGTCTTCACCAGCGCCGCGATGCGTCGCGTCGCGTCGGCCGAGCGTTCGGCCAGGCGCTGCACTTCCTCGGCCACGACGGAGAAGCCGCGGCCCGCCTCGCCGGCGGACGCCGCCTGGATCGCCGCGTTCAGCGCCAGCACGTTGGTTTGCTCGGTAATGTCGGAGATCAGCTCGGTGATCTCGCCGATCTCCTGCGAGCTTTCGCCCAGCCGCTTGATCCGCTTGGAGGTCTCCTGGATCTGGTCGCGGATCTGGTTCATACCGCCGATGTTGGCCTGCATCGCCTGCAGGCCCTGCTCGGCGGCCTGACGCGACTGGCGCGCCACGCTGGCGGTGTTCTGCGCCTGCGCCGACACCTCGTTGATTCGCTGCGCCATCTGCAGCACCGCCTCGCCGGTGGCGCGGATCTCGTGCAGCTGCTCGGTCGACGCGGCCAGCAGCTCGGTGGAGGTCTGGTCCACCTGCACGGTGGTGTCGGTCACGCGCACCGCGGTGGTCTGCACCTGCTGCACAAGCGAGCGCAGCTCTTCCACCGTGTAGTTCACCGAATCGGCGATCGCGCCGGTGATGTCCTCGGTCACCGTGGCCTGGTGGGTCAGGTCGCCCTCGGCCACCGTCTGCAGCTCATTCATCAGGCGCAGAATCGCCGCCTGGTTGGCGTCGTTGACGCGCTTGGCCTCGGCCTCCTGGGCCTCGGCCTCGCGCCGCTGCGCCTCGGCCAGCTGGGCGCGCTGGGCCTGGTCGTTCACGTACAGGCGCAGGAAGCCCAGCGCCCCGACGACCAGCGCCGCCAGCGAGCCCACGAGGGCCAGCAGCAGCAGCGGGCTCATGCCCGAGCCGGCCTCCAGCTCCAGCGCCACCTCGTCCAGGCCCTTGCGCAGCGCCTCGCTGTCATTGAGGATGGCCGTCTGCGCCTCGCGGGCAGCGACCAGGCCTTGCAGGTTGGACAGAATGGCGCTGGCCTGTTCGCGCGTCTGCTCGTACTGCTTCAGCAGCGTGCTCAGGCGCTCGCGCACCTGTGGGTCGCGGGCGGCGGACAGGCGCAGGTCAGGGTTGCCCTTGAGCAGGGCCTCGGTGATCTCGCGGAAGGCATTCAGGTCCTTGCCGAGCAGGAACACGGCCTCGGGGCTCACGCCCTCGGCGGTCAGGAATTCGTTGGCGCTCTTGCCGATGCGCTGGGTCAGCATCACCAGCTGACCGACCGCGGAGATCTCACCCGCCGGCGCCTGCCCTTGCAGCGACAGCGAGGCCACGGCCTCCGCGCTTTCCAGCAGGTCGGAGGACTGGCGGTTGATCAGGCGCAGCGCCTGGCCCACCTGGGTCAGCACCTTTTCCTGCGCCAACACCACCTTGGCGTTCTTGTCGGCGCGATCCACCATGGGCGCGATCGGATCCAGCAGCGCTTGCACGTCGCCCGGCGCCTTGGCCAGTTCGCCCTCGCCGGTGCGCAGGTTGCCGACCACGCCGGTCAGCACGCCCACGCTCTCGCGCATTTCGCCGAAGGCGTTCTTGTTGCCCAGCAGCGCGGTGGACACCGCCTTGGCCAGACGCTGCGACTGCATCATCGCCTGACCGGCCGCGCGCACCTGGGCCGCGCTGCGGTTGCTGCTGACCAGGCTGAGGCCCACGGTGGCCGCCGTGCCGATCAGGCCCACCGCGACCAGTACCGTCAGCAGACCCTGGCGCCGGTCGGGTTGCGGCGCGATCGCCGGCATGGGCGTGGGCGCGCTGGCCGGCACCTCGGAGGCGTGGAAACCGGCCGAGGTCTCCTGGAAATCGGCGGTGGGCTGGGCCTCGGTGATGATGGACGCTTGGCCACCGCTGTCACCGCTGTCCACATGAGTCTGGGTCGACACCTTGTCCGGATCCGCGGGGGTCTCTGCCTTGCCGCCGATGTTCTTGATCTTGTCCAGGAAGCTCATCTCGCCCTCTGTTGAAGTCGGTTCTAGGAGATTGCTCGTTGCCTTGGCCGCCCCCTCAGGCGGCCACGATCTGCAGGAAGGACCAGGATTGCGCCAGGGCCTCGAGGTCCAGCACCTGCCAGGGCCGGCCCTGCTCGTCGCGCAGGCTCACGCGTGCGAAGGACGGACGGCCCGTGGTGTCGGCCGCGTCATCGGGCCGCAGCTGGGCATCGGTGCGCAGGCCCAGCAACTGGTCCACCAGCAGCGCGCAGTTCAGGCCCAGTTCGGCATGCACAGATACCAGCCGCTGCGCCGGCGTGGGCGCAACCGCGTCGCGCAGGCCAAGGTACTGCGCCAGGTCCACCACCGTATGCAGCCCGCCACGCAGGTTGGCCACGCCCAGCAACCAGGGCAGGGTGTAGGGCACGGGCGTGATCGGAACGGGGGTGAAGATTTCCCCGGATTGGCGCAGCGGCAGCAGCAGGCCCAGGCCCGCGCTTTCGACGGCCAGCCAGCTCGCGGCCTGGGGTTGCTCGCGCACCGCCTGCATGCGCTGCGCGAGGCGTTGCTGGAGTTCGCGCAGGGCTTGCTTGTTGGCCATGGCGCTCAGCCCAGGGCCTTGATCTTGGCCATCAACTCCTCGGCCTTGACAGGTTTGACGACGTAGTCGCGCGCGCCCTGGCGCATACCCCAGACCTTGTCGGTCTCCTGGCCCTTGCTGGTGCACATGATCACCGGCACGCCGGCATAGCGCTCGTCGCGCGTGATGGAGCGGGTGAGCTGGAAGCCGTTCTGCCCGGGCATCACGACGTCCATCAGGATCAGGTCGGGGCGCTCCTCGGCCAGGCGCTTCATCGCCTCTTCGCCGTTCTCGGCAGTGCGCACGCTGTAGCCGCGCTTGGTCAGCATTTCGCTGAGCGCATAGAGCTCGGTCTTGGAATCGTCAACCAGCAGAATCTTCTGGATGGGCATGGATGCTCCTCGCTGCTCGCCCGAATGCTCGCGGATCAGGCCGCGCGCCGGTGCTGCTGCACGGCCTGCAGCAGTTGGTCCTTGGTGAAGGGCTTGGTCAGATAGTCCTGCGACCCGACCATGCGACCGCGCGCCTTGTCGAACAAGCCGTCCTTGGAGGAAAGCATGATGACCGGCACCGCAGCGAACTGGGGGTTGCGCTTGATGATGGCACAGGTCTGATAGCCGTCCAGGCGCGGCATCAGGATGTCGCAGAAGACCAGGTCGGGCTGGTAATCGCTGAGTTTGGCCAGGGCGTCGAAGCCATCCTCCGCCAGCACCACCTCGTGTCCCCCCTGCTTGAGAAAGATCTCGGCACTGCGGCGGATGGTGTTGCTGTCATCGATCACCAGCACCTTGGTCGTCGTCTTCGGACTTGTGCTGGATTCCACGCCATGTCTCCCAACCGGGCCGTGGGCCCGTCAAATCTGGACCATTTCGAAGTCTTCCTTGCGCGCACCGCACTCGGGACAGGTCCAGTTCATGTCCACGTCCTCCCAGCGCGTGCCCGGGGCGATGCCGTGCTCGGGATCACCGGCGGCCTCGTCGTAAATCCAGCCGCAGATCAGGCACATCCAAGTCTTGGTCTCGCTCACGATGGAATAGTTTTGCATCACTACAATGACCGCAAGATTGTAGCCACGGCCCCCGTGCCGTCCGGAGCGAAGAAGTACCGATGAAACAACAGCCAAATCCGGTGCTCCATCACACGCACGGCCGTGCCGGCGGCCGCTCCCGCCACTCGGGTGGTGCGCTGTCCGCGCCGCCGTCAACATCCACGCCATGAGCCACCAAGACCCGTCCGAACACCCCCTCAGCCAGGACGAACAGGAGTCCCCTCCTCCCGCCTGCGTGATGAGCTTCAACGCCAGCGACCCCAGTGGCGCCGGCGGCCTGGGCGGCGACATCGCCACCATCGCGGCCATGGGCGCCCACGCGCTGCCGGTGGTCACCGCCATCGTGCTGCGCGATACCGCGGAGGTCTTCGAGCACCAGACGCTGGAGAGCGACACCATCGTCGAGCAGGCGCGCTCCATCCTGGAAGACGTGCCGGTGGCGGCCTGGAAGGTGGGCTTCCTGGGCAGCGCCGAGGGCATTGCGGCGGTCGCCGAGGTGTTGTCCGACTACCCCGACCTGCCTCTGGTCGCCTACATGCCCAGCATTGCCTGGCTGGACGAGGAACAGCAGCAGAGCTACATGGACGCCTTCCGCGAGCTGGTGCTGCCGCAGACCGCCGTGCTGGTGGGCAACCACAAGACCCTCACCGATTTCCTGCTGCCCGACTGGGACAACGAGCGCCCCGCGTCGCCGCGCGAGCTGGCGGTCGCCGCGGCCCAGCATGGCGCCGACCATGTGCTGGTGACCGGCATCAACCTGCCCAACCAGCATGTGGACAACGTGCTGGCCGGCCCGCAGGGCGCGATCACCGGCGAAAAGTTCGAGCGCTTCGAGGCCAGCTTCATCGGCGCCGGCGACACGCTGTCGGCCGCGCTGGCCGCGTTGCTGTCGGTCGGCGCGGAGACGCACGCGGCCGTCGGCGAGGCGCTGGCCTTCCTGGACCAAACCCTGGAAGCCGGCTTCCGGCCCGGCATGGGCAACGTCGTCCCCGACCGCTTCTTCTGGGCCTTGCCGCCCGGCGAGGAGGGCGAGGACGGGCAGCCCTATGTCGAGTCCGGCGAGGTCCCCCAGCTCAGCGACGAGCCGCCGCCGCGCGGCCCGGGTAAACGCATTCACTGATCCGCTCTGCGCACAGTCGCGCATTCCGCAGTCCCCACCGGCGCCCACCGGCGCCCGCTTCCACCATGAGCAGCAACCAAGCCCTCTTCGAACGCGCCCAGCAGGTGATCCCCGGCGGCGTGAACTCCCCCGTGCGCGCCTTCCGCGCCGTCGGCGGCACGCCGCGCTTCATCGCGCGTGGCGAAGGCGCCTACATCTATGACGCCGAAGGGCGCCGCTACATCGACTACATCGGCTCCTGGGGCCCGATGATCCTGGGCCACGGCCATCCCGCGGTGCTCGAGGCCGTGCTGGCTGCGGCGCGCGAGGGCTTCTCCTTTGGCGCGCCGACCGAGCGCGAGATCGAGCTGGCCGAGGAAATCCTCAAGCTGGTGCCCTCCATGGAACAGGTGCGCCTGGTCAGTTCCGGCACCGAGGCGACCATGAGCGCGATCCGTCTCGCGCGCGGCGCCACCGGCCGCTCCAAGTTCATCAAGTTCGAGGGCTGCTACCACGGCCACACCGATTCACTGCTGGTGAAGGCGGGGTCGGGCCTTGCCACCTTCGGCAACCCCACCAGCGCGGGCGTGCCCGCCGAGGTCGCCCAGCACACGGTGGTGCTGGAGTACAACAACCTCGCGCAGCTGGAAGAGGCCTTCGCGCTGCACGGCCGCGAGCTGGCCTGCGTGATCATCGAGCCCATCGCCGGCAACATGAATTTCGTGCGCGCCGCGCTGCCCTTCGTGAAACGCCTGCGCGAGCTGTGCAGCGAGCACGGCGCGCTGCTGGTCTTCGACGAGGTGATGACCGGCTTCCGCGTCGGCCTGCACAGCGCCCAGGGCCATTACGCGTCGCTGATCCCCGGCTTCAAGCCCGACATCAGCGTGTTCGGCAAGGTGATCGGCGGCGGCATGCCGCTGGCCGCCTTCGGAGCCAGCCGCGAGATCATGAAGCACCTGGCTCCGCTGGGCGGCGTCTACCAGGCCGGCACGTTGTCGGGCAACCCGGTGGCGACGGCCTGCGGCCTGGCCACGCTGCGCGAGATCCAGAAGCCCGGCTTCTTCACCGAGCTGGCGGCCAAGACGCGCCGCCTGGTGGACGGGCTGAAGGCCGTGGCGGCGCAGAACGGCGTCCCCTTCAGCGCCGACAGCGAAGGCGGCATGTTCGGCTTCTTCCTGCTGCCGGAACTGCCGCAGAACTACCAGACGGTGATGGGCACGGACAAGGACCGCTTCAACCGCTTCTTCCACGGCATGCTGGATCGCGGCGTCTATCTGGCGCCGGCGCTGTACGAGGCCGGCTTCGTCAGCGCCGCGCTCAGCGAGGCCGACCTGCAGGCCACCCTGGACGCCGCGCGCGAGGCCCTGCGCTGAGCCTGGCGCGATGAGCGCGACGCTGCGCCGCTATCGCGCCGCCGTGTTCGACATGGACGGGCTGCTGCTGGATTCGGAGCGGCCGCTGCGCGACGCCTGGCTGGGCGTCGCCGCCGAACGCGGCGTGGACTTCGGCGCTGCGGACTACCTGCTCACCGTCGGGCGCAACAAGCCGGACACGCTGGCCCTGCTGGCGCCCCGCTTCGGCGGCCCCTCCGCGGCCGAGGCGGCCTATGCCGAGGTCGACG
Organism: Pelomonas sp. CA6; assembly: GCF_022549225.1. Taxonomy (GTDB): domain Bacteria; phylum Pseudomonadota; class Gammaproteobacteria; order Burkholderiales; family Burkholderiaceae_C; genus Roseateles. The sequence goes on along the minus strand of NZ_JAKZFD010000007.1, from coordinate 121,258 downwards.
CCCGCGTCGACGCCCAGTTGGGCGCGCAGGGCTTCGCCCTCAAGCCCGGCGCGCGCGAGCTGCTGGACGCGCTGCGGACGCGCGGCGTGCCGCTGGCGCTGGCCTCCTCCACCCGCCATGCCGAGGTGCTGCGGCGGCTGCGCCGCGCCGGCCTGCTGGACTGCTTCGACGCCGTCCACGGCGGCGACCAGGTGGCGCGCGGCAAGCCCCATCCCGACCTCTTCGAACTGGCCGCCCGTTCGCTCGCGCTCACTGGCGCCGACTGCCTGGTCTTCGAGGACTCCAGCTACGGCGCCCAGGGCGCGCTGAGCGCGGGCATGGGCGTGGTGCTGGTGCCCGACCTCAAAGCGCCCGACCCGCAGATCGCCCCGCGCTGCACGGTGCTGGCGGCGCTGCCGCTGGCCCTCCCCCTGGTGCCCGACTGGTTTTCCTGAAAACATCCACCCCATGCACATTCACATCCTCGGCATCTGCGGCACCTTCATGGGCGGGCTGGCCGCGCTGGCCCGCGAGGCCGGCCACAAGGTCACCGGCTGCGATGCCAACGTCTACCCGCCAATGTCCACCCAGCTGGAGCAACTGGGCATCGCGCTGATCAGCGGCTTCGGCGCCGAGCAGCTGGACCTGAAGCCCGACCTGTTCGTGATCGGCAATGTCGTCACCCGCTCCAGCGAAGGCCGTTTCCCGCTGATGGAAGCCATCCTGGACGCCGGCCTGCCCTATGTCAGCGGCCCGCAATGGCTGGCCGAGCATGTGCTGCAAGGCCGCCATGTACTGGCGGTGGCCGGCACCCACGGCAAGACCACCACCACCTCCATGCTCGCGTGGATCCTGGAGCATGCCGGACTGCGCCCGGGCTTCCTGGTCGGTGGCGTGCCGCAGAACTTCGGTGTCTCGGCGCGCCTGGGCGGCAGCGAGGCCCGCCCAGGGCCGGGCGTGGGGGCGCCCTTCGTCATCGAGGCCGACGAGTACGACACCGCCTTCTTCGACAAGCGCAGCAAGTTCGTCCACTACCGGCCGCGCACCGCGATCCTGAACAACCTGGAGCACGATCACGCCGACATCTTTCCCGACCTGGCGGCGATCGAAACCCAGTTCCATCACCTGGTGCGCACCGTGCCCGCCAGCGGTCGGCTGGTCGTGAACGCACGCGAGGAGGCGCTGCAGCGTGTGCTCGCGCGCGGTTGCTGGAGCGAAGTGCAGCGCTTCGGCGCGCGCAAGGAAGAGCCGGGCTGCCTGCGCGCCCGCGGCGAACCGCAGAGCTTCGACGTGCTGCGCGGCAGCCTCAAGGTCGCCCATGTGCAATGGGAACTGTCCGGCGAGCACAACCAGCTCAATGCGCTGGCCGCGATCGCCGCGGCCGAGCATGTGGGCGTCACGCCGGAACAGTCGGCGGCCGCGCTGGCGGAGTTCCGCAACGTCAAGCGCCGGCTGGAGCTGCGCGGCGAGGTCGGAGGCATCAAGGTCTACGACGACTTCGCCCACCACCCGACGGCGATGCACACCACCATCAACGGCCTGCGCCGGCGCATCGCGCCGGCCGAGCGCATCCTGGCCGTGTTCGAACCGCGCTCCAACACCATGAAGCTGGGCACGATGAAGGCCCAGCTGCCCTGGGCGCTGGAAGAGGCCGACCTGAGCTTCTGCAACCAGTCCGGCCTGTCCTGGGACGCGGCCGAGGCGCTCGCGCCGCTGGGCGCGCAGGCGCGCGTCGGTGCCGATGTGGACGAGCTGGTGCGCCAGCTGGTCGCCGAGGCCCGCCCCGGTGACCACCTGCTGTGCATGAGCAACGGCGGCTTCGGCGGCATCCACGACAAGCTGCTCGCGGCACTGGCGGCCAAGGCCGGACGCTGAGCGACGTCCGGGGCCAGCACCGACGGCGCCCCGGCTTCAAGCGACCCGACTCGGCAGCGGGCGGCGGTTTGTCCCGACCAAGCTGGCGGGCCGTGTGTTCGCTCGGCCCGCGGCGTCCCGCCCGGCTGCGGCGGACCGCTGGCGCGCACCGGTGGCGACCGCGGCAAAAAACGCTAGAGTGACCCCGCCACGGGTGAGCCACCGCTCGCCCGCCCTTCACTTCCGCCCCGCCGAGCCGATGCCTCTTCCTCCCGTTCCCCAAGCCCTGCACAACCGCAGCTTCCTGCTGGTCCTGAGCCTGGTCACGCTGGCCTTCGGCTGGATCCTCTGGCCCATGATGAGCGCGGTGCTGTGGGCCGTGGCGATGTCCATCGTGTTCCGACCGCTGTACCGGCGGCTGCAGGCGCGCGGCCGGCGCCCGAACCTGGCGGCGCTGGGCACCATCGTCGTCATCCTGCTGCTGGTCGTGCTGCCGCTGGCCTTCGTGATGGGGGCGCTGGTGCAGGAGGCGACGACGGTCTACGGTCTGTTCAAGTCCGGCCAGTTCAGCTTCAGCACCTACATCCAGCAGATCTACGCGGCCCTGCCTGGCAGCCTGCTGCAGCTGCTGGAGCGCTTCGGGCTCAGCGACTTCGCCGGCGTGCAGGACAAGCTGGTCGCCGCGCTGAACCAGGGCAGCCAGTTCCTCGCGACCAAGGCGCTGGGCTTCGGCCAGGACACCTTCGACGCGCTGGTGAGCTTCTTCGTGATGCTCTATCTGTTGTTCTTTCTGCTGCGCGACGGCGAGCAGCTGACGCTGCGCATCCGTGACGCGCTGCCGCTGCCCGACCCCTACAAGCGCCAACTGGGCGAGAAATTCCGCACCGTGATCCGCGCCACCGTGAAGGGCAACATCGCCGTGGCCGCGCTGCAGGGCGCACTGGGCGGGCTGGCCTTCTGGGTGCTGGACATCCATGCCCCGGTGCTGTGGGCCACGCTGATGGCCTTTCTGTCGCTGCTGCCAGCAGTGGGCGCCGGCCTGGTCTGGCTGCCGGTGGCGCTGTACCTGCTGGCCGTCGGACAGGTGGCCGGCGGTCTCGGGCTGATCGTGTTCGGCACCCTGGTGATCGGCCTGGTGGACAACCTGCTGCGCCCCTTGCTCGTGGGCAAGGACACCAAGATGCCCGACTATGTGGTGCTGCTGTCCACGCTGGGCGGCATGGCGGTGTTCGGGCTGAACGGCTTCGTGATCGGGCCGCTGGTGGCGGCGATGTTCATCGCCGTCTGGGACATCGTCGCGGCGGAGCGCCGCAACATCCACGCGGACACCGCGCCCGAGGCCCCCGGCGAGGAGTGAAGCCCAGACCCTCTCCGTGCGGGGCGTCAGGCATCCGCCTTGCCCGCCACCGCCCATGTGAGCGAAATGCAGGCGGCGCTGGCCGCCGTCTGCTTCGCGGAGCGCGAAGAATGAAGGGTCAAAGGCGGTTTGCCCCTGATCCGGGCCAGAGACAGGGCGGTTGAAAATCCGCATAATCGCCCAACTTGACCAACTAGCCTGGTCAATCTGACCACATTCTGGGATTCGACGATGTTTGCCAACTTTCTGAATCCGGGTTCCGATCTGTTCTTCCGCGCGGCCGCTTCGCTGGTGGATGCCATCAGCGGCGTCACGCTGGATGCCAAGCCGACCCCGATCTCCAAGTTCAAGGCCAGCTACGGCGAAGTGCTGGACAACGTGAACCATGGGCGGGTGCAGGTGATCCAACAGGGACGGCGCCGCTATGTGCTGCTCAGCGAGGACCAGGTCATCGCCCTCGCGCAGCAGAACAAGAAAACCCGCTCGCTGGGCGACATCATCCGCAGCGTCGAGCAGCCGCCGCGGCCGCTGGACTCTGGCAGCAGCTACCTGAAGCGCCCCAAGGCCTCGCAGTTCAAGCTGCCCCGACATGCCGGCAAGTAGCACGCGCTACCTGCTCGGGCCGGATCTGCTGCTGGGGCTGTGCCTGCAGCGCACCCATGCCATCCAGTGGGCCGACCGCGTGTCCGCGCAGGACTGCTTCATCAGCAACCTGTCCGTCGCGCTGGTGCAGTCGGTGATCGACACCGATGCCGACGACGCCGACCACCGCGACGAATGGCTGCGCGCGCTGGAGCGGCTCAAGAGCCGCTACGTGGTCGAAGGCGGTACTTTGATCGACGTCACCGCCGACGTGATCGACCGCTGGCGCCACTGGCGCACGCGCAGCCCGTTGCAGTTCGAGACTGACGAAGGCCTGGCCGAGGTGGAGCAGGACGTGCGGCTGCTGCTGGCCTCGGCCGATGCGCTGGGGCTGACCTATGTGGAGTACGAGGCCCGCTACCTGCACCAGGCCGCCAGCCGCGGCCTGGCGGTCGAGGTGATCGCGCAAGAAGACCCCGACGCGGCATGACGCCCCAGTTCCAGCTTCCCAGGGGAACGCCGGACAGCGGGCCCCGGCAGGTGAAGGTGCTGAGCCTCAGCGGCGGCGGCTATCGCGGTCTTTTTTCGGCTCAGTTGCTGGCCCGGCTGGAAGCGGCTCTGGACGCCGGCGCCGCACCCGGCTTGGCCCGCCCCATCGGCGAGCGCTTCGATCTCATCGTGGGGACCTCGATCGGCGGCATCCTCGCCTGCGGCCTGTCGCTGGGCAGTTCGGCGGCGCGCCTGGCGCAGACCCTGCAGCGCCACGGGCCCCGCATCTTTCCGCCGCTGCGCCTGCGCGCGCTGCGCAAGCTGGTCGGCAAGGCCCCCTACGACCCGCGCCGGCTGCGGCGCGCGATCCAGGAGTGCGTGGGCGCGCAGCAGGCCGCGGCGCCATTGGCCGAGCATCCCCGGCCGCTGCTGCTGACGACGGTGGACTGGACCTCGTCGCGGCTGCATCTGCTGGGCAGCAAGGGCTCCGGCCAGGCCGACCGGCTGGGCCTGAGCCTGATGGATGCGATGCTGGCGACCTCGGCGGCGCCGGCGCATTTCCCCTCGCACCGCGTGGCCGGCCATCTGTTCGTGGACGGCGGCCTGGCCGCCAATGCGCCGGACCTGCTCGCGCTGCGCGCCGCGCAGACCCTGTGGCCCGGCGCCGAGCTGCGTCTGCTCAGCGTCGGCACGGCAAACCCGCTGGCCGGGCGTGACCCGGCCAAGCTGCCGCAGCGCGGACTGGGCTGGGCCGCACCGACCATCGAGCTATGCATGCATGCCCAGGAACTGCATGCCGTCGAACAGTGCGCGGCACTGCTGGGACCGACGCGTTATCTGCGCCTGAACGCCCACCCCAGCGCCGCCCAGGTCGGCCAAGTGGACTTCGACGTGGCCACGCCAACCAGCACCAAGATCCTGCTGTCGCTCGCCGACGACCTGGCGCGCCAGCAGCTGGAGCCCGCGCAGCGCGCCCGGCTGATGGCGATGCTCTGACATCAAACGAAAAAGGCCCGGCATTGCCGGGCCTCTTGCCATTTGGGCCTCATCCGTCCGGGACGCGCGAGGCGCCCCGGCGGCCGGGACCATCAGCTGCGCTGCATGTTCGCCTTGAGGATGCTGGACAGCAGGTCCAGGCTCTCGGCGATGTGCGCGCGGGTCTCGACCGAATGGCCGCCCTTGCCCAGCGCCGCGCGCAACTGGCCCTGCAGCTCGGTGGCATGCAGGCGCAGGATGGCGTAGGCGTCGGCCATCTGGGCGCTGCCGCCCGACCGGGTCAGGTTGCCCTGCACGCGCTTGAGGTACTCGCGCTGCAGATTGCGACGCAGGCGGTCGATCTCGGCCCCGCTCTTGAGCTCGCTCCAGATGCTGTTCTGCAGCGTGCCGTAGACCTCGTTCAGCGAGATCAGACCCTTGCGCTGGGCCGCCGGCACGAAACCGGGCAGGTTGATCAGGCGCTGCGCGGTCTGCGCGTTCATCAGGCGGTCCAGCGCGGCGTTCTGCACGCGCGCCACAGCGGCGGCCACGTCGACCGGGCCCTGGCGGTCCCACTCGTTGTAGTCCACCTGCAGCGTGGACAGGAATTCCGGCTTGAAGCGGAAGCTGTCGGCGCTGAACAGGCCGCTGGCCAGGAACTGCAGGGCCTCGCGCTGCTTGGCCGGATCGACCGGCTTGAACGCGGTGCGGCCGGTGCCGCTGCCGGGCAGGTCACGCTGCATGTGCATGCCGCCGACATATTTGCCCACCAGGTCGGACGAGCGTGCCAGCTGGCCGAAGCCGCTCAGCAGCGAACGGCGCTGGCGCAGCGGGTCCTCGCCCGCCACCGGCGCGCGATCCTGCACGCGCGCCCACAGCTCCTGCGAGAGCTTCAGGCGGCGCTTGTAGTAGGCCAGCGGGTCGTCGCCCAGGTCGAAGCGGTTGGCCAGCGGGTCGATGCCGCCATGCGCGTCGGCATCGGCATCGTCGGCATAAGCCAGCGCCGGCTCGGTGCTGCGTGCGGCGATGCGGGCCAACTCGGCGGCCTCGGCGGCCTGCGGCACCTGCTTGTACGCGTACTCGATGGCCCAGTAGTCGTAGGCACCCAGCGTGGTGTTGTTGAAGCTGGCCTGCGGCTCGCCCTTCAGCGCGATGTTGTAGGCGTTGTAGTCCATCACCGAGCCGGAGATGCCGTGCTTCTCGGTGAAGTCCTTGTCCTGCAGCTGCTTGTTGCTGATGGTGGTCGAGGCCTTGAAGTTGTGCTTCAGGCCCAGGGTGTGGCCCACCTCGTGCATGATCACGTCCTTGATGCGCGCAGCCACGAAGGCATCGGCCTCGGGGCTGTCGGGGGCGAGATCGCCGCGCGCTTCCAGCAGGTCCAGCGCGAAGTCCATCTCGGCCGCGGCCTCGCTGGCGTAGTTGCAGTAGGCGTCCTCGCCATGCGCGTGGCCCGCGTGAGCCTGGGCCTTGGGCACATCCTCGGCGATGAAGGTGCGGCCGCCGCGGACGAACACATCGCTCATGCCGATGTCGGCGTCCAGGATTTCGCCGGTGCGCGGATCCGCGTGGCTGGGGCCGATCGCGAAGCCCACGTCGGCGCCGACGAACCAGCGGATGGAGGCATGGCCCGCGTCCATGTTGTCCCAGTCGGCGTCATCCGGCTGCTGCTTGGCCACCACGGCGTTCTTGAAACCGATCTTCTCGAAGGCCTTGTTCCACTCCAGGATGCCGGCCTCGACCGCTGGGCGGTACTTGGGCGGAATGTTCTTGTCCATCCAGTACACGATGGGCTTGACCGGTTCGCTCAGCGCGGCGGCGGGGTCCTTCTTCTCCAGGCGCCAGCGCTTGACCAGGTGGACGCGCGGGTTGGCCTTGCTGTCGTCGCCCAGGTCGGTATAGGACTCCATGAAGTGGCCCAGACGCGGATCCAGGCGGCGCGTGGCCATGGGCGTCTCGGGCAGGGCCTTGAAGCTGTAGACGAAGCTCACGAACAGGCTGCGCGGGTCCGGCGTGGCCTGCGGCGGCGTCGGGGTGGGCACCGGCGCGGGCATCAGCGGCGGCGCCGGGATGCGTGCCGTCGCGAAGTGCATGCGCGCGGTCAGCGTGGTCAGCTCGGCGTCGGCGCGTGCGGCTTCGAAGAAGGAGTTGGCGCGGTCCGGCGCGAATGGCAGCCGGTACGCCATCTCCAGGCGGGTGGACAGCCCCGGGATGTCGGTGAGCAGCAGGCTGGCGTCGATCAGCACGGACTTGCGCTCGGGGTGCTCGGCACTGGCCACGGTAGCCGAAGCCAGCAGGCTGGGCGAGAAGGCCTGCTCGGCGGCCAGCTTGCCGCCGCCTTCGGCGCGGAACTTGGTGTTCAGCGCCACCAGCTGGATCTGGTTGCCGATGCGGCGCCATTCGGCCATGTGGGCGCGGCCCATCTGGCTGGCGTAGAGGCCGCGCTCGCCGACCGCGTCGGCATTGTTGACGGTGAACAGGAAGGGCTTGTTGAAGCCCGCCTTGGGAATCTCGATCCAGACCTTGTCGTCCTTGCGCCAGACGGGGAACAGGCCGTCCTGGCGCTTTGCGTCCTTGCTGACCTCGGCGAAGGGCTTGGGCGCGCCCGGCTCGGCGGGGCGTGCGGCCGGCGCACCGGCGGCCGGCGTGGCGGCGGCACCGGCCGGCTTGGCGGCGGCGGGCGCCGCGGCGCTCTTGTCGGCGGCGGCGGCATCGGGCGCGGTGGGGTTGCTGGCGCAGGCGCTCAGCATCAGCGTGGCGGCAAGGGCCACGGCCGACAGCTTCTGGGTCTCGATCATTGCATTGACGGGCTCTCGCGGCCCTGTGGTTGGCAAAGCCGGCACTTTGGCCGCGGCACCGTCGCGCGTCAATGTGACAAACAGCAGCTGAAGATGCGAAAGCCGGATTTCGTCGCATCGCCCTCCGGCGCACTGACGCGTGCCGGACAGCGGGCGCGCGCGGCGCACGGCTAGACTGCCGCGTGATGACGCGCACCACCCACTTTCTCTACCTGCACGGATTCCGCTCCTCCCCCGCCTCTGCCAAGGCGCGCCGCATGGCGCAATGGGTGGGCGATCAGCGCCCGGATCTGCGTTTCGAATGCCCGCAGCTGCCGCCTTCGCCGCGCGAGGCCATGAGCTTGGTTCATCGGCTGACGCAGGACTGGCCCGCCGCGACCATGGCGGTGATGGGCAGCTCGCTGGGCGGCTTCTACGCCACCCATGTGGCGCAGCAGCGCGGCTGCCGCGCCGCGCTGCTCAACCCCGCGGTGGACCCGGCACGCGACCTGGCCGCCTACATCGGCGAGCAGCGCTGTTGGCAGAACCCGGAAGAGCGTTTCTTCTTCCGCCCCGAATTCGTCGACGAGCTGCGCGCGCTGCAGGTCGGCGCGCTGGCCCATCCCGAGCGCCTGATGGCCGTGATCGCCAAGGGCGACGAACTGCTGGACTGGCACGAGATGAGCGCCCGCTACGCCGGCTGCCGCATCAAGCTGCTCGAAGGCAGCGACCACGGCCTCAGCGACTTCGACGACCACCTTCCCGACCTGATCGACTTCCTCCAGCTATGAGCGCTTCTCAACGTCTGCAGAACAAGGTTTCCATCATCACCGGCGCCGCCCAGGGCATAGGCCTGGCGACCGCGCTGAAGTTCGCCGCCGAGGGCGCGATCGTCGTCGTCTGCGACCTGCGCCAGGACGGCGTGGACGCCGCCGTCGCGCAATGCCGCGCGCTGGGCGCCCAGGCGCTGGGCTTCGCGCTGTCGGTCACCGAGCGCGCGCAGGTCGACGCCATGGTGGCCGAGGTCAAGGCCCGCTTCGGCCGCGTCGACGTGCTGGTCAATAACGCCGGCATCACCCGCGACGCACGGCTGCAGAAGATGACCGAGGAGCAGTTCGACGCGGTGATCGACGTCAACCTGCGCGCCGTCTTCCACTGCGCGCAGGCGGTCGCGGACACCATGGTGGCGCAGGGCGCGGGCGTGATCCTCAACGCCAGCTCGGTGGTGGGTATCTACGGCAACTTCGGCCAGACCAACTACGCCGCCAGCAAGTTCGGCGTGATCGGTTTCACCAAGACCTGGAGCCGCGAGCTGGGCCCCAAGGGCGTGCGCGTCAACGCGGTGGCGCCGGGCTTCATCGAGACGCCCATCCTCGCCACCATCCCCGACAAGGTGATGGACGAGATGCGCGCCCATGTGCCGCTGAAGCGCCTGGGCCGGCCCGAGGAGATCGCCAGCGTCTACGCCTTCCTGGCCAGCGACGAGGCCAGCTATGTCAACGGCGCCGTGCTCGAAGTGTCCGGCGGCATGACGGTTTGACCCCACCCTTCCCTGCCGACTTGCCCACGCCGCCTGTGGACAAGTCGCGGGACAAGCTCTGACCGGAGCGCGCAAGTGCTTGTCCTGGCAGGGAATTGCTTGGACTGCCTCCAAATGAGGCAGCATCCCGCTGGAACCGCGGACGGGCTCAACGCGGCGGCCGCAGCAGCCGCATCAGCGTCAGCGCCACCAGCACCGTCAGCAGCACGATGAGCGCCAGCATGGCGACGAAGCCATGCGGGTGCGCGCTGAAGGGCACGCCGCCCACGTTCATGCCGAACAGACCGGACACCAGGTTGATCGGCAAGGCCAGCACCGTGACCATGGTCAGCACATAGAGGCTGCGGTTGTTCTCCTGCGCGACGCGCGCCTCGGTCTCGTCCTGGATCACGCGCATGCGCTCCTGCAGCGCCGCGATGTCGCGCAGCACCAGCGCGAACTCCTCGCTGGCCTGGCGCAGGTGCTGCACATCCTCGGCGCGCACCCAGGCCGGCGGGCTGGAGAGCATGCGCAGCAAGGCGCTGGGCTCGGGCGCCAGCAGGCGCTGCAGCCGCACCATGAGGCGGCGCAGCGAAGCCACCTCGCCCTCATGCCCGCTGTGGCGGCCCGCCAGCAGCGCGTCCTCGATCTCGTCGACGCGCTCGGTGGCCTGGCGCACGATGCGCTGCAGCTCATCCGCCTGGTCGCGCAGCAGATGGTCCAGCAGCGCCGTGCCCGAAGCCAAGGGCTCGCCACGCCGCACCGCCATGCGCAGCCGGTCCACCGAGCGCAGCGGCTGGCGCCGCGCACTGACGACCAGATGGCGCTCCACGCTGACCCACAGCGTGGAGACATCGTTGACGTCGAAATCGAAGTCGAAGGTGACGTCGTTGAGCACCGCGAACAGCCGCTCGCCATCGCGCTCGATGCGGCTGGAGCGCGAGCCCTGCTGCTGTGCTTCGTGAAAGCTGTCGGACAGGTGGACCAGGGACTGCAGCCCCGCCAGCGCGCCCGCATGGCTGAGGTTCAGGTGCAGCCAGACAAAGCGCTCCCCGCCCTTCTCAGTCTGCAACGCGCCGAGCTGCTCGCGCACCTGGGCCAGTGAATCCAGCGCCTGCGGCGGCTGGCCGGGGCAGAACAGAAAGGCGCAGATCAGGCCGTGGTCGTCGGTGCCGTAGCGGTGCGTCGCGCCTTGGAAGTCCAGCAGAGTGCTCATCGTTGCGTCGGAAGGAGGGGATCTGCGTAGTTACCGCGGCGCCATGACAGGCCGATGAAGACGCCCGCAAACCATGAGGCGCCATCCCCGATACCGGGGTGTCACAAATTGTTTCGGCAACGCTTTCGAGAATTTCCTGGTTTTCACTGATTGGCCTGCGGTCCATGCATCTGAACCTGAAACAACGTCTGGGCCTGGTGGCCCTGCTGTGCGCGCTGCTGAGCCTGATTCCCGCCACCCAGCTGGGCCTGGGCATGCGGGCCCAGCTGAGTTCGCTGTCCGGAGAACGCGCTGCCCTGCCCGCGCACGAGGCCTGGCAGGCCCTGCTGGCCCGCCTGGCCGACCACCGCATCGCCGCGGCCTCCAGCAAGCCGGACGCCGTGCAGCAGCGCGACCAGGCCGCGCAGGCGGTGCAGCGCCAGCTCGCCGCGCTGCCGCCCTTGCTGGCGCAGGCCGGACTGCCTGCCGAACGCCAGCAGGCGCTGCGCCAGCTCGGCGAGCGCTTCGAATCGCTGCAGGCGCGGCTGGGCCAGGGCCCGCTGCCGCTGCCCGAGCTGCTGCTGCAGCACCGCGAAATCGCGCGCCTGCTGCTGGAGGAGCTGGGCCGGCTCAATGCCGCGTCCGGCCTGCTGCTGGACCCCGATCCGGCCACTCATTTCGCGATGGTCGCGGGTCTGCAGCTGGCGCCGCGGCTGACCGACACGCTGGCCGACCTGTCGGCCATCGCCCAGGCCGCCGCGGTGGACGACATCGCCGCCGTCTCCAGCGCCGCGGCCCGCTACCGCGCCGACAGCGAGGCGCTGATGGCCAACCTGGCGCTGGCTGCGCAGTTGGCCCCGGACACCCAGGGCAGCCAGGCCGCGACACGCCAGGCCATCCAGCAGCAGCGCGACACCGTGCTGCAGGCGCTGGAGGCCTCGGCGCGCGACGTGAACTACCCGCTCGAACAGCTCACCGCCGCCTTCGCGCGCGCCGCCCAGCTGCAGACCCAGCTCAGCCGCCATGCCGGCGATGCGTTGGAGAAGCTGCTCGGCGAGCGCGCCGCGACGTTGCAACAGCGGGCCGCCTGGACGCTGGGGCTGCTGCTGGCGGGCCTGGTCCTGGTCGCCGCCATGCTGTGGCGCGCGCTGGCCGGCATCTGGGAACCGGTACAGGCCGCGATCGCGACCACCGAGCGCATTGCCCAGGGCGACCTCTCGGTGCACATCCCGGTCCATGGCCGCGACGAACTGGGCCGCGTGCTGCAGGCCATCGCCGGCATGCGCGACCGGCTGCGCGAGCTGGTCACGCAGCTGCAAAGCGCCTCCGGCGAGATCCACCGTGCCGCCGATGAAATCGCCGCCGGCCACCAGGACCTCAACCATCGCAGCGAGGCTGCCGCGATGCGCGTGCAGGCGGTCGCCAACACCGTGCAGCAGCTGGCGCGCACCGTCGCCGACACCGCGCAGGCCGCCGGCCGCGCGCGCCAGGGCGTGCTGGGCGTCAGCGAGGCCAGCCGCGAAAGCAGCGAGCGCGTACAGCAGTTCCTCGCCACCATGGAGGCCATCCACGGCAGCGCGCGCCAGATGGCGGACATTGTTTCGGTGATCGACGGCATCGCCTTCCAGACCAACATCCTGGCGCTGAATGCCGCGGTGGAGGCGGCGCGCGCCGGCGAGCAGGGCCGCGGCTTCGCGGTCGTCGCGGCCGAGGTGCGCGGCCTCGCCCAGCGCAGCGCGCAGGCGGCGCGCGAGGTCAAGGCCCTGATCCACCAGGCGGTCAGCCGCGTGGAAACCGGCACCGCACATGTCGGCGAGGCCGGTTCGGCCATCCATGCGGTCAACGAGCGCATCGCCACGGTCCGCAGCGGCGTCGAAGGCATCGCCGAGGACGCCCATGCGGAATCCACCCGCATGGAGGCGCTGCGCGACAGCCTGGACGAGATCGACGAGATGGCGCGCCAGAACGCCGCGCTGGTGGAGCAGGCCGCGGCCGCGGCGGCCTCGCTGAACCGCCAGGCCGAGCAGATGACCAGTCTGGCTGGCCGCTTCAGGCTGCAGCCGGGTGCCTGAGTCGCGCGCCGCGAGGCCCGCTCAGTGCGGACGCTGCGGGCCGTGACCGGCCTGCAGCCAGTCCAGCAGCTCGGCCAGCGCCTGCTGCGTGCGACGGCGGCGCTGCCGCACGCGCTCGAAGGACGCGCGCAGATCGGTATCCAGGGTTTCGGCGACGCGGCCGTCGCTGTCGGGCCGTGCCGTGGCCATCTCGCGCAACCAGTGCTCGACGCAGGCCTCCAGCAAATCCAGCGCCGGCTCGGCCCCGTCGGCCAGCAGCTGGCGGATGGGAAAGTCCTGCAAGGCCTCGCTGTGCCGCTCCAGCATGGGCGCCAGGCCCGCCGTGGGAGCGAGCGCGGCGCCGCCGCGCTCGTGAGGGTCCGTGAACATCCTGACCTCCTGCGGGCACCGGTGGCAATGACCGGCCGGCACCCCGTTGCCAACATTCTAGGAAGCCGACTCCGCCTTGCCACCGCGGCCGGCACGAGGATGCACCATCCATGATCTGGCGCAAGCGCGAGGGTGGCGACGTCACCTGGCGCACGGCGCGCGGCGGGATCCGTCGCCGCGCCCGCGATCAGCGACAATGCCGCCGCTATGTTTGCCCTCTATGAAGAAGGCGGGAAATTCCTCGCCGGCCGCGTGATGTCCGAAGCCGAATCCTCGATGCAGATCGAGCTGGATTCAGGCAAGCGCGTCAAAGTGAAGTCCGCCCATGTGCTGATCCGGTTCGACAAGCCCCAGCCGGCCGAACTGATCAGCGAGGGCCAGCGCCTGGCCGAGGAGATCGACCTGGACCTGGCCTGGGAGTTCGCGCCCGACACCGAGTTCGGCTTCGCCGACCTGGCCGCCGACTACTTCGACGCCCAGGCCGGCCTCGCGCACCGAGCCGCGGCGCTGTTCCGCCTCTATGAGGCGCCGCACTACTTCCGCCGCATGGGCAAGGGGCAGTTCAAGAAAGCGCCAGCCGAGACGGTCAAGGCCGCGCTGCTGGGCATCGAACGCAAGAAGCAGATCGCCGCGCAGATCGAGCAATGGGCGGTCGAGCTGGCCGCTGGCCGCTGCCCGCCGCCGATCGCCGAGCAGATCTACAAGATCCTGTTCAAACCCGACAAGAACGGCCCCGAGTACAAGGCCCTGGTCGAGGCTGCCAAGCGCAGCCAGAAAGCGCCGCTGGACCTGCTCAAGGAAGCCGGCGCGATCACCAGCCCCTACCAGTTCCACTGGAAGCGCTTCCTGTTCGAGCACTTCCCCAAAGGCACCGGCTTCCCGGCGCTGAAGGCGCCGGAGATCAGCGAAAACCTGCCGCTGGCGCCGGTCCAGGCCTTCTCCATCGACGACTCGGCCACGACCGAGATCGACGACGCGATCTCGGTGCAGGGCCTGGGCACTGGCAGCGTGGTGTTCGGCGTGCACATCGCCGCGCCGGGGCTGGCCTTCCAGCCGGACTCCGCGGTCGACAAGGTGGCGCGCGAGCGCCTCTCCACCGTCTACATGCCGGGTTGGAAGCTGACCATGCTGCCCGACGAGGTGGTGCAGGCCTACACGCTCACCGAGGGGCGCGACTGCCCCGCCGTGTCCATCTACCTGACGCTGGACGAGGCCACGCTGGAAATACGCAGCCGCGAAACCCGGCTGGAGCGCGTGCCCATCGCGCTGAACCTGCGTCATGACAAGCTGGACAACGTCATCACCGACGCGACGCTGACCGGCGCCGCGCCCGCCGGCTATGCCTTTGCCGCCGAGCTGGCCTTCGCCTACCGCCTGGCGCGGGACCTGAAGGCCAAGCGCGAGGTGGTGCGCGGCAAGCCCGAAACCTTCAACCGTCCGGACTACAACTTCCGCTTGGACAACGAAGGCCAGACCGAGCCGGTCGGACAGGAACAGGTCAGCATCAGCGTGCGCCAGCGCGGCGCGGCGCTGGACCTGATCGTGGCTGAGGCCATGATCCTGGCCAACAGCAGCTGGGGCGCGATCCTCGCCGACTGCGGCGTGCCGGGCATCTACCGTAGCCAGGCCAGCCTGGCGCCGGGCATCAAGGTGCGCATGGGCACCAAGCCGCTGCCGCACGCCGGCATGGGCGTGGCCCAGTACACCTGGGCGACCTCGCCGCTGCGCCGCTATGTGGACCTGGTCAACCAGTGGCAGATCATCGCCTGCGCACGCCATGGCAAGACGGCCGCGCTGGCCGCGCCCTTCAAGCCCAAGGACGCGCAGCTGTTCTCCATCATCTCCGGCTTCGATGCCGCCTACACGGCCTACAACGGCTTCCAGAGCGGCATCGAGCGCTACTGGACGCTGCGTTATCTGCAGCAGCAAGGCATCACCGAGCTCAGCGCCGCGGTCCTGAAGGACGGCCTGGTGCGCGCCGACACGCTGCCGCTGGTGTTCCGCGCGCTGGGCTGCGAAAACCTGCCGCGCGGCAGCCATGTGAAGGTGCGCATCACCGGCCTGGATGAGCTGACCCTGGACGTGCACGCCAGCCTGGTCGAGCGCCTGGACGAGACGCCGGCGGCGGACTACGCGCCGGCCGAGGACGACGAGGAAGAAGGCACCGGCACGCTGACCCTGGCCATCGACGTCAACGCCGAGGACGGCGCGACGGACGCCGCCGCCCCCGCCGCGCCCTGACGGCACGCCGACCCACTCCTGCAACGTGGCCAAGCTCAGCACCCTGCACTATGCGCTGATCGCATCGGCCGCGCTGCATGCGGGGCTGGGCATGCTGCGCCTGGTCGCGCCGGAGCGGTTCGACCGCCTGTTCCGCGACATGCCGCTGGAGGTGGTACTGGTCAACGCGCGCGGCAACGAGCCGCCCGCGCAGGCCCAGGCACTGGCTCAGGCCAACTTGGCCGGCGGCGGCGAAGCGGCGCGCGCCGATGTGCGCGCCACCTCGCCGCTCGCCCCATCGCCCAAGCCGGAAACGGGCGACAACGTGGAGCTGCAGCGCGCCCAGATCGCGCAGCTGCAGGCGGTGCAGGAACAGCTGCTGACCCAGCTGCGCCGCGAGGTGGCCAAGCTGCCACCGCCCGACCCCAGGCGCGGCGACCAGGAATCGCGCGAACAGGCCGACAAGCGCCGCCAGCTGGTGCAACTGCTTGCCGAGATCGAGAAGCGCGTCAACGACGAGAACGCCCGACCACGCAAGCGCTACGTGAGCCCGGCCACCCGCGAGGTGGTGTACGCGCTGTACTACGAGTCGCTGCGCCGTCGCATCGAGGCGCGCGGCACGCGCGACTTCCCGACCTACAAGGGCCGCAAGCTCTATGGCGAGCTGGTCATGAACATCCATGTCGACTTCAACGGCCGCGTGGTCGAGACCGACATCGTGCAGCGCTCCGGCAACCCGGTGCTGGACCGGCGCGCCGTGGCCATCGTCCAGTCCAGCGCCCCGTTCGGCAGCTTCACGCCCGAGATGCGCAAGGGCGCCGAAGTCCTGGTGATCACCTCCCGCTTCAGGTTCACCCGCGAGGATGGACTGGAGACCACACTCAGCACCGCGCCATGAATCCAAGCCCTGCCCGCGCCCCCGACCGCTACGCCGTCGCCGGCCATCCGGTCGAGCACAGCCAGTCCCCATTCATCCATGCCGCCTTCGCGGCGCAGACCGGGCAGGCCCTGGTCTATGAACGGCTGCTCTGCCCGCTGGACGGCTTTGCCGCGACGGTGCGCGCCTTCGCCGCCAGCGGTGCCAAGGGCTGCAACGTCACCGTGCCCTTCAAATTCGAGGCGGCGGCACTGGCCGCGGACCTCAGCGAACGGGCGCAACTGGCCGGCGCGGCCAACACGCTGCGCTTCGACGCGCGAGGCTGGCAGGGCGACAACACCGATGGCGCCGGCCTGGTCAACGACATCCAGCGCAACGCCCACCGGCCGCTTGCCGGCCAGCGCGTGCTGCTGCTGGGCGCTGGCGGCGCCTCGGCGGGCGTGCTGGGCAGCCTGATCGCCGCGCGGCCGGCCCGGCTGCGCGTGGTCAATCGCAGCGCCGACAAGGCCCTGGCCCTGGCCGCGCGTCACCAGGCCTGGGCCGATGCGCATGGCGTACAGCTCAGCGCGGGCGCGCTGGACGACTGCGGCGGAACCCACGACCTGCTGATCAACGGCACCAGCGCCTCGCTGGCCGGCGCTGGCGTGCCGGTGCCCGCGTCTCAGGGGCGCGTGCTGGCCGAGGGCGGCCTGGCGCTGGACATGATGTACGGGCCCGCCGCGCAAGGCTTCCTGGACTGGGCCGGCGAACAGGCCGGCCCCGGCGGCGTGCTGCGCGACGGGCTGGGCATGCTGGTGGAGCAGGCGGCCGAGGCCTTCCTGTTCTGGCGCGGGCTGCGCCCCGATACCGCACCGGTGCTCGCGGCGCTGCGCCAGCGTCTCGCGGGGGCGTGATGCGGCGCCTGCTCGCCTCGCTGGGTCGTCTGCTGAGCCTGTTGCTGCTGGCCCTGCTGTGCCTGCAGCTGTTCTTCCTGCTGCGCATTGCGGCGATGAACCTGATCGCGCCCCAGTCCACCACCTTCCAGCGCGCCGAGATCCTGCGCCTATTGCGCGACAAAGGCCAGTTGCTGTGGGCCCAGCAATGGGTGGACGGCGACCAGATTTCCCCGCACCTGAAGCGCGCGGTCATCGCCAGCGAGGACGCCAGCTTCGCCGAGCATGGCGGCGTGGACTGGGATGCGCTGGAAAAAGCCTGGGAGCGCAACCAGAAGGCACAGGCCCAGGCCGAGAAACGCCTGCAGCGCCTATCGCCCCAGCAGCAGGCCGCGCGCCCACCGGCACCGACCAAGATCGTCGGCGGCTCCACCATCACCCAGCAACTGGCCAAGAACCTGTTCCTGGGCCCGGAACGCACGCTGGCGCGCAAGGGCCAGGAACTGGTGCTGACCTATATGCTGGAAGCCCTGCTGAGCAAGGACCGCATCCTGGAGATCTACCTGAACAACGTCGAGTGGGGCGAAGGCCTGTTCGGCGCCCAGGCCGCGGCACGCCATTACTTCCGCATCGACGCCAACCGCCTTTCGCCCTCGCAGGCGGCCCGGCTGGCGGTGATGCTGCCCGCCCCCAAGCGCTTCGAGAAGCGCCCCGCGTCGCCCTATGTCCTCAGCCGGGCGGCGACCATCGAGGCGCGCATGGGCGCGGTCGAACTGCCCTGACGCCGACGCCTGCCCGGCCCAGCGGGTATGCTGGGCCGCCCCCGAGTCACCGCTGATGAACACCACCACCGAAATCGCCGCCGCCGCGGCCCGTCTGGTCGTCGAGGAAGGCCTGGAGTACGGGCCAGCCAAGCAACGCGCGTTGCGTGTGCTCGGCCTGCCCGCTCGCACGCCGCTGCCCGGCAACGACGAGCTGGAGGACCAGGTGCGGGAATACCTGACTCTCTTCTGCGCCGACACCCAGCCGGCCGAACTGGCCGCGCTGCGGGCGCTGGCCGCCCAGTGGATGGAGCGCCTGGCCGAGTTCCGCCCCCATCTGACCGGCGCCGTGTGGCGCGGCACCGCGACCCGGCTGTCCAACATCCATCTGCAGCTGTACTGCGATGATCCCAAGTCGGCCGAAATCGCGTTGCTGAACCTGGGCGTGGACTATGACGTGGGCCAGGTCCGCGGGCCGCGCGGCGATCAGGTGGACTGCCTGGTGATCGCCGCGCCCTGCCGGCCACTGAACGAAACGGTCAGCGTCGCGCTGACCATCCTGGACTACGACGACCAGCGCGGCGCGCTGAAACCCGACGCCCGGGGCCGCAGCGAACGCGGCGACCTCGCCGCGCTGCGCCTGCTGATGGACAAGGAGAACGCCCCATGAACCGACGCCAATGGGTGGCCTTGGGCGGCACCGGCGCCGCAGCGGCACTCGCCGGCGCGCTGTTCGCCGTGATGAAGGAGCGCCGCGCCGTCACGGCCGCCGCCGACCCCGCCATCGGCCAACCC
The DNA here is from genome assembly GCF_022549225.1 of Pelomonas sp. CA6. Lineage (GTDB taxonomy): Bacteria > Pseudomonadota > Gammaproteobacteria > Burkholderiales > Burkholderiaceae_C > Roseateles. The sequence continues at coordinate 102,568 of NZ_JAKZFD010000007.1, read as the reverse complement.
GCCGGCGCCGACGCGGCCCTGGCGTTCTGGGATGCCCGCTTCGACACGCTGGACGGCCAGGGGTTGGTACCGCGTGAGCGCTTCTTTGGCCGCCCCCTGCTGCTCAATTTCTGGGCCACCTGGTGTGCGCCCTGCGTCAAGGAGATGCCCGAGCTGAACCGTTTCCAGCGCGAGTTCGGCCCCCAGGGCTGGCAGGTGCTGGGCCTGGCGGTGGATGCCCCGACGCCCGTGCGCCAGTTCCTGACCAAGTTGCCGGTCGATTTCCCCGTGGCGCTGGCGGGGCTGACCGGTACCGAGCTGTCGCGCCAGCTGGGCAACCAGCGCGGGGGGCTGCCGTTCAGCGTGGCCTTCGACATCCAAGGTCAGCCAATCTGGCACAAACTGGGCGCAACCGACCTCGAAGAGCTGCGAAAATTCGCCACAGCGTTGCGCTAGGACCTGGCCTGGGGCGGAGGGGAAGCCCGCCGTCCCCTAGCCGCTGAGCCAACGTCGGTCAAGCCATTTATTTTTCCCCAGCCGTCGGGATCTGGGTCTAAAAAGCGTAAAGTGCGGACTTTTACGCTTCTAGTGTCTGCGCTCTAAATGGGCACGACCGGTCGCTGATGCAACTCCTGGTACTCCACGGCCCCAACCTCAATCTCCTGGGCACCCGCGAGCCTGAGGTTTATGGTGCGAAGACTTTGACGCAGATCGATGCTGATCTCGCCAAAATCGCGCACAAAGCCGGAGCCCGCCTTGAATCGTTCCAAAGCAACCATGAAGGTGCGCTGGTGGACCGGATTCAGGCCGCGGGACGCGATGGAACCAGCTTCATCATCATCAACCCGGCCGCCTACACCCACACCAGCGTCGCAATCCGCGATGCGCTGGCGGCGGTGTCCCTGCCCTTTATTGAAGTGCACCTGTCCAACATCCACAAGCGCGAACCCTTCCGGCATCACAGCTACATGTCGGAACTTGCGCTGGGCGTGATCTGCGGCCTGGGCCCCAAGGGCTACGAACTGGCCTTGCAGTACGCGTTGAGCCAGGGCGCCGCCTGACCTGATCCGGTCAGCCGGCAAGACACCGGACGGACAACCATTCCCGTTGGAGAACCCTATGGATTTGCGCAAGCTCAAGACCCTGATCGACCTCGTGTCCGAGTCGAACATTTCTGAACTTGAAATCACCGAAGCCGATGGCAAGGTGCGTATCGTCAAGTCCGACGGCAACCCCGTGGTGGCCGCGATGCCCATGGTCCAGGCCCAGCCGATGGTCGCCGCGCCGGCGCCCGCCGCTGCGGCACCAGCCGCCGCGGCCCCGGTGGCCGCAGCGCCGGCCGTCGAGACCGGCCATGCCGTCAAGTCGCCCATGGTGGGCACGTTCTACCGTGCCTCCAGCCCCAATGCCAAGCCCTTTGCCGAGCTGGGCCAGCAGGTCAAGGAAGGCGAGCCCATCTGCATCATCGAAGCGATGAAGATCATGAACGAGATCGAGGCCGACAAGAGCGGCACGGTCACCAAGATCCTGGTCGAGAACGGCCAGCCGGTGGAATTCGGTCAGCCGCTCTTCATCATCGAGTAAGCCGGGCCGCTCGATCATGTTCAAGAAGATTCTGATCGCGAACCGGGGCGAGATCGCCCTGCGCATCCAGCGCGCCTGCCGCGAGCTGGGCGTGAAGTCCGTGGTGGTCTATTCCGAGGCCGACCGCGACGCCAAGTACGTGAAGCTGGCCGACGAGGCCGTGTGCATCGGCCCCGCGCCTTCGGCGCAGAGCTACCTCAGCATGCCGGCCATCATCGCCACGGCCGAGGTGACCGACGCCGAGGCCATCCACCCCGGCTACGGCTTCCTGTCCGAGAACGCGGACTTCGCCGAACGCGTGGAGCGCAGCGGCTTCACCTTCATCGGCCCGACGCCGGACAACATTCGCATGATGGGCGACAAGGTGTCCGCCAAGCAGGCCATGATCAAGGCCGGCGTGCCCTGCGTGCCCGGCTCCGAAGGCGCGCTGCCGGACGACCCCAAGGAAATCGTCAAGATCGCGCGCAGCGTGGGCTACCCGGTGATCATCAAGGCCGCTGGCGGCGGCGGTGGCCGCGGCATGCGCGTGGTGCACACCGAGGCCGCGCTGGTCAACGCGGTGCAGACCACCAAGGCCGAGGCCGGCGCGGCCTTCGGCAACCCGCAGGTCTACATGGAGAAATTCCTGGAGAACCCGCGGCATATCGAGATCCAGGTGCTGGCCGACGGTCACAAGAACGCCGTCTGGCTGGGCGAGCGCGACTGCTCCATGCAGCGCCGCCACCAGAAGATCATCGAGGAAGCGCCGGCGCCCGGCATCCCGCGCCGCCTGATCGAACGCATCGGCGATCGCTGCTCCGCCGCCTGCAAGAAGATGGGCTACCGCGGCGCGGGCACCTTCGAGTTCCTCTACGAGAACGGCGAGTTCTACTTCATCGAGATGAACACGCGCGTGCAGGTGGAGCATCCGGTGACCGAGATGGTGACCGGCATCGACATCGTGCAGATGCAAATCCGCGTCGCCGCGGGCGAGAAGCTGCCCTTCACCCAGCGCAACATCACGATGCGCGGCCACGCGATCGAATGCCGCATCAACGCCGAGGACCCGGTCAAGTTCGTGCCCTCGCCCGGCCGCATCACCATGTGGCATCCGCCCGGTGGCCCTGGTGTGCGCGTGGACTCGCACGCCTACACCAACTACTTCGTGCCACCCAACTACGACTCCATGATCGGCAAGATCATCGTCCACGGCGACACGCGCGAGCAGGCGCTGGCGCGCATGCGTATCGCGTTGTCGGAAACGGTGGTGGAAGGCATCCAGACCAACATCCCGCTGCATCGCGAGCTGATGGCCGACGCCAAGTTCATTGAAGGCGGCACCTCCATCCACTACCTTGAAGCGTGGATGAGCGAGCACAAGCGTTGATATGAACGGCACCCTGCACGAACTGGTCCTGGTCTGCCGCGAGGACGACGTCGAAACCGTCAGTGACGCGCTGATGGAGGTCGACTCGCTGGCCGTTTCGGTCGAAGACGCCGACGCCGACACCGCGTCCGAGAAGGCGCTGTTCGGCGAACCCGGCATGCCGGCACCCAAGGCCGGATGGGAACGATCGGTCGTGAAGGCGCTCTTCGCCACCGAGGCCGAGGCCACCGAGGCGGCAACGCTGCTGCTGGCGCAGGACTGGGCGACCGATGTCCATGTGCAGACCATCCAGGCGGTGGCCGAGCAGGACTGGGTGCGGCTGACCCAGTCGCAGTTCGCGCCGGTCGAGATCACGCCGGAATTCTGGATCGTGCCCTCGTGGCACGAGGCGCCCGCGCAGGCACGCCAGGTGATGCGGCTGGACCCGGGGCTGGCCTTCGGCACCGGCACTCACCCGACCACGCGCATGTGCCTGCGCTGGATCGCCGCGCATGCGGCCGAGGCCGCGCAATGGGAACGCGTGCTGGACTACGGCTGCGGCTCCGGCATCCTGGCCATTGCGACCGGCCTGTTCGGCGCGCGTGGCATCACCGCGGTGGACATCGACCCGGCCGCCGTGCAGTCCTCGCTGCAGAACGCGGCCGAGAACCAGGTGCAGCTGCAGGCCGCGCTGCCCGATGCCGCCCAGGGCGAGTACCCGGTGGTGCTGGCCAACATCCTGGCCACGCCGCTGAAGCTGCTGGCGCCGCTGCTGACCCGGCACCTGGCACCCGGCGCCCATCTGGTGCTGGCGGGCATCCTGGAGCGCCAGGCCGACGAGCTCAAGGCCGCCTACGCGCCCTATGTGGCGCTGGACGTGGCCGACCACGAGGACGGCTGGATCCTGATGACGGCGCGCCGCGGGGCCTGAGCACCACAGAGCCACACCACGGGCAAGACCTGCCCCCCGTTCGTGGCATCATCGGCGCCCATGAATCTCGCGACGCGCTGCACCGCCTGCGGCACCATCTTCCGGGTGGTGCAGGACCAGCTTCGCATCTCCGAAGGCTGGGTGCGCTGCGGGCGCTGCGCCGAGGTGTTCGACGCCCGCGAGCAACTGTTCGACCTGGAACGCGAAGCCGCGCCGCCCTGGCCGCCCGCCGGGGCGCCACCGCAGCCCGAGGCCACACAGCCCAGCGCCGACACGGAAGCCCCCGACGATCTGCCATCCGGCTGGCATGCGCCGCCGATGCCGGCCCCGGCGCCTCAGCAGCCCTGGCCGGAAGAGCCTCCCGCGCCGCCACCGCCGCCAACACCTCCGCCTCCTCCACCGCCCACTCCGGCGCCCGCGCCGGTCGCGCAGCCCGAGGAGGAATGGCCCGTCACCGTGCAGCAGCATGATCCGGAGCTGGAGCGTCGGCGTGAGCCCTATCTGACGATGGAGCCCGCGGCCCCCGAGGCCGAAGACGATGGCCTGCCGGTGCCCAAGGGCTGGACGCCGCCCGAGGCGGCGGATGGCGCGGCGCTCGCAGACAGCGCGGCGCCCGATGTGCTGCTGTCACCCAGCCTGGCCGCGGCCGCGGCCGGCCAGGGCCAGGCGCGGGCATCGGAGACCCCGACCGCCGCAGACCCCGACGGCGCGCCCGCGACGCCCGGCTTCGTGCGCCAGGCTCAGCGCCGCGCGCGCTGGCAACGCCCCGGCGTACGGCTGGCACTGGGGGCGGCGGGTCTGCTGCTGCTGGGCGCGCTGGCGCTGCAGCTGGCACGCCATCAGCGCGATGCCCTCGCCGCGCAATACCCCAAGGCCAGGCCGGCCCTGCAGACCCTGTGCCAATGGCTCGCCTGCGAGATTCGCCCGTGGAAACAGATCACCGGGCTGCATGTCGAGAGCAGCGGACTGGTACAGGAAGGCAGCGGCCACCACTACCGCCTCAGCCTGAGTCTGCGCAACCAGAGCCCCTGGGAGCTGGCGCTGCCCTGGGTGGACCTCAGTGTTCAGGACGCGGCAGGCAAGCCGGTGGCCCGGCGCATGCTGTCGCCGCAGGATTTCGGCATGGACGGCAAGTCCATCGCCCCCGGCGCGGAGCAGAGCCTGCAGCTGGTGTTCGAGAGTGGCGAGCAGGCTGTGGCCGGCTACAGCATCGAAATCTTCCAGCCCGCCGGCGAACAGCCCTGACAAGAGAAAAAGCCCGGCCGAAGCCGGGCTTTGATCCCGCCCCCGCGAGCGGGGGCCAGGTCTTGCCGACCCACGCGCAAAGGCGGGGGTCAGCGCGCTTGCCCTCAGGGCTTGTTGCCGGTCGGGAAGGGCCAGGCGGCTTGCGGGCTCAGCGCGGTCTTGGCGGCCGGCGCGGGCGCAGCAGCGGGCTTGGCCGCAGGGGCAGGCTTGGCAGCAGCCTTCTTGGCGGCGGCGGGCTTCGCAGCAGGCTTGGCAGCGGCAGGCTTGGCAGCCGGCTTCGCGGCAGCAGCCTTCTTGGCGCTGGGCTTCGCAGCGGGCTTGGCGGCCGGCTTGGCAGCGGCAGCCTTCTTGGCCGGAGCAGCCTTCTTGGGCGCAGCAGCCTTCTTCGCCGGAGCCGCAGCCTTCTTGGGCGCAGCGGCCTTCTTGGCCGGAGCAGCGGCCTTCTTGGGCGCAGCAGCCTTCTTCGCCGGAGCGGCCTTCTTGGCCGGAGCAGCCTTCTTCGCCGGAGCGGCGGCCTTCTTGGCCGGAGCGGCCTTCTTCGCCGGAGCCGCGGCCTTCTTGGCCGGAGCAGCCTTCTTGGCCGGAGCGGCGGCCTTCTTGGCCGGAGCGGCCTTCTTCGCCGGAGCCGCAGCCTTCTTGGCCGGGGCAGCCTTCTTCGCCGGAGCGGCGGCCTTCTTGGCCGGAGCGGCCTTCTTCGCCGGAGCCGCAGCCTTCTTGGCCGGAGCGGCCTTCTTCGCCGGGGCGGCCTTCTTGGCCGGAGCGGCCTTCTTCGCAGTTGCCATTTCAGTTCTCCTTGATCAAGTGAAACAGACCTGCCCTCGGCCAACCGGTCGACCTTGGGTCAGGTATCCACCGCCCGCGAGCTGCGCCGCGGTGCGGTGAATGGGGATGCGATGCACCACCGCCGCTTCTGCGTCGGTCGGTTGAGGCATCGCCAAGCTTGATCTCATTCACAAACCACAATGAAGGCCGCGCACCGGGAACTCAGTCCCAGGACAGTGCGCCGCCCGATTGGTACTCGATGACGCGAGTCTCGAAGAAGTTGCGCTCCTTCTTCAGGTCGATCATCTCGCTCATCCAGGGGAAGGGGTTCTCTTCGTTCGGGAACAGCGACTCCAGCCCGATCTGGGTGGCGCGGCGGTTCGCGATGTAGCGCAGATAGCCCTTGAACATGGCCGCATTCAGACCCAGCACGCCGCGAGGCATGGTGTCCTCGGCATAGCGGTATTCCAGGTCGACGGCCTTCTGGAACAGTTCCTTGATTTCGGCCCGGAACTGCGGCGTCCACAGCTGCGGGTTCTCGAGCTTGATCTGGTTGATCAGGTCGATGCCGAAATTGCAGTGCATGGACTCGTCGCGCAGGATGTACTGGTACTGCTCGGCGGCACCGGTCATCTTGTTCTGGCGACCCAGTGCCAGGATTTGCGTGAAGCCCACGTAGAAGAACAGCCCTTCCATCAGGCAGGCAAAGACGATCAGCGACTTCAACAGCGTCTGGTCGGCCTCCAGCGTGCCAGTGCGGAAATTGGGATCCATGATCGCGTCGATGAACGGGATCAGGAATTCGTCCTTGTCGCGGATGGACGCCACCTCGTGGTAGGCGTTGAAGATCTCGCTTTCATCCAGACCCAGCGACTCGACGATGTACTGGTAGGCGTGCGTGTGGATCGCCTCTTCGAAGGCTTGGCGCAGCAGGAACTGGCGGCACTCCGGCGCCGTGATGTGGCGGTAGGTGCCCAGCACGATGTTGTTCGCAGCCAGCGAGTCCGCGGTCACGAAGAAGCCGAGGTTGCGCTTGATGATGCGGCGCTCGTCTTCGGACAGGCCGTTCGGGTCCTTCCACAGCGCGATGTCGCGGGACATGTTGACCTCTTGCGGCATCCAGTGGTTCGCGCAGGTGGCCAGGTACTTCTCCCAGGCCCACTTGTACTTGAACGGCACCAACTGATTGACGTCGGTCTGGCCGTTGATGATGCGCTTGTCGGCCACGTTCACGCGGCGCTCACTGGCGGCCTGGACGCTGCTGGTCGAGCTCGGGGTGGAGGCAGATTGGGCGGGAACAGCGGAGGCGAGGGCCTCACGCGCGACCGGTGCGGTCGCTGCGTTGATCGATGCGCTGTGATTCGCGCTGCTTGAAGGCTTCTGGTCTTCTTCCCAAACCAACATGGTGGTCTTCCTATCGTCGCGGATTATCGGAGTGTTGTGTTCAAACACCAAGGACTTCTTGACATCCATCGCGCTTCGCCGTTGCTCGATCGCATCGCGTGTGCGAGCGCATCGACACTCGGCGAAGCCATGGCATCAAGCATTCATCGATGGTCTCGGCGAAGGCACCGATCGCCGGAAACATCGATGAACACTCGCATCGCGGGCATCGACCTCATCCCGCGCAGACCCGCGAGAGGCGTGCTCGCCGACGTCCGCACATGCGCCGCAGCGCGTGTGCGAACGATGGGCGGGTGTTGGAAGCACGCACGTCTCGCAGGTCTTCTTCAGGCCATCACTGGCAGGCTTCGCAGCCGGGATCGTCGATGGCGCAGAACTTCACGTCGGTCGCCGGCGCCGCATCCACGGCCACCTCGGCCTGCGGCGCAGCGGCGGTGACCGCAGCTTGGTAGCCGCCGACATCGCTGCTCACCGCGTTGAGTTGGCCGGCCTTCTGCACCGTGCTCTTCTCGGCGTGCGTGGCGCCCATGGTGCGCAGGTAATAGGTGGTCTTCAGGCCGCGCTGCCAGGCGAGCTTGTAGGTCTCGTCCAGGCGCTTGCCCGAGGCACCGGCCATGTAGATGTTCAGACTCTGCGCCTGGTCGATCCACTTCTGGCGGCGCGCGGCGGCCTCCACCAGCCACACCGGATCGATCTCGAACGCGGTGGCGTACAGCGCCTTCAGCTCCTCGGGCACGCGGTCGATGCGGCGCAGCGAGCCGTCGAAGTGCTTGAGGTCCATGACCATCACGTCGTCCCACAGCCCCAGCTTCTTCAGGTCGCGCACCAGGCACTCGTTGACCACGGTGAACTCGCCGGACAGGTTGGACTTGACCGACAGGTTGCCGAAGCAGGGCTCGATCGAAGCGTCCACGCCGATGATGTTGGAGATGGTCGCGGTCGGCGCGATGGCCACGCAGTTGCTGTTGCGCATGCCGTGCTGGGCGATGCGGGCGCGCAGCGCGTCCCAGTCCAGCGTGGCCGAACGGTCCACCTCGACATAGCCGCCACGTGCCTCGGCGAGCAGGTTCAGCGAGTCGATCGGCAGAATGCCGCGGTCCCACAGCGAGCCGCGGTAGCTGCTGTAGCGGCCGCGCTCCTCGGCCAGCTGGGTCGAGGCCCAGTAGGCGTAGTAGCAGACGGCTTCCATCGAACGGTCGGCGAACTCGACCGCGCCATCAGAGGCATAGGCGGTGCGCAGCTGGTACAGCGCGTCCTGGAAGCCCATGATGCCCAGCCCCACCGGGCGGTGGCGCAGGTTGGAGTCGCGCGCCTTCTTGACCGCGTAGTAGTTGATGTCGATGACGTTGTCCAGCATGCGCATCGCGGTGGACACCGTCTTCTTCAGCTTCTCGTGGTCGATCTCCTTGCCGTTGGGGCCATCCTTCAGATGCTGGGCCAGGTTGACCGAACCCAGGTTGCAGACCGCGATCTCGTTGTCGTTGGTGTTCAGCGTGATCTCGGTGCACAGGTTGGACGAGTGCACCACGCCCACGTGCTGCTGCGGCGAGCGCACGTTGCAGGCATCCTTGAACGTGATCCAGGGATGGCCGGTCTCGAACAGCATGGTCAGCATCTTGCGCCACAGGTCCTTGGCCGGCATGCGCTTGTACAGCTTGATCTCGCCGCGGTCGACCTTGGCCTCGTACTCGACATAGGCCTTCTCGAAGGCCGCGCCGAACAGGTCGTGCAGGTCCGGGCAGGTCGAGGGGCTGAACAGCGTCCAGTCACCGCCCTCGATCACGCGGCGCATGAACAGGTCCGGAATCCAGTTCGCGGTGTTCATGTCGTGGGTGCGGCGGCGGTCGTCGCCGGTGTTCTTGCGCAGCTCCAGGAACTCTTCGATGTCCAGGTGCCAGGTTTCCAGATAGGCGCAGACCGCGCCCTTGCGCTTGCCACCCTGGTTGACCGCCACCGCGGTGTCGTTGACCACCTTCAGGAAGGGCACGACGCCCTGGCTCTTGCCGTTGGTGCCCTTGATGTGCGAGCCCAGCGCGCGCACCGGGGTCCAGTCGTTGCCCAGGCCGCCAGCGAACTTGGACAGCAGCGCGTTTTCCTTCAGCGCCTCGTAGATGCCGTCCAGGTCGTCCGACACCGTGGTCAGGTAGCAGCTGGACAGCTGCGAGCGGCGCGTGCCGGAGTTGAACAGCGTCGGCGTGCTGGACATGAAGTCGAAGGTCGACAGCACCTCATAGAACTCGATCGCGCGGGCCTCGCGGTCGATCTCATTCAGCGCCAGACCCATGGCCACGCGCATGAAGAAGGCCTGCGGCATCTCGATGCGGGTGCCGTGCACGTGCAGGAAATAGCGGTCGTACAGGGTCTGCAGGCCCAGGTAGTCGAACTGCAGGTCGCGGTCGGCCTTCAGCGCCGCGCCCAGCTTGGCCAGGTCGTACTGCTGCAGCTTCTCGTCCAGCAGCTCGGCCTGCACGCCCTTCTTGATGAAGGTGGGGAAGTACTCGGCATAGCGCGTCTGCATCTCGGCCTGGGTCACCTCCTCGCCGACGATCTCCTTGCGGATGGTGTGCAGCAGCAGGCGCGCGGTGGCGCGGGTGTAGCCCGGATCCTTCTCGATCAGCGTGCGCGCGGCCAGGATGGCGGCCTTGTAGACCTCGTCCATCGGCACGCCGTCGTACAGATTGCGCTTGGTCTCGGCCAGGATGGGATCCGGCTTGACGTCGTCGCCCAGGTCCGCACAGGCCGAGCTGATCAGCGCCGACAGCTTGCCCAGGTCCAGCGGCATGCGCTGGCCGTTGTCGACGACGCTGATGCCGTGGTCCAGCAGCGCAGCCTGCTGGGCCTCGCCCTGGCGCAGGCGCTCCTGCGCGCGGCGTTCGCGGTACAGCACGTAGGCGCGCGCCACCTCATGGTGACCACCGCGCATCAGACCCAGCTCGACATGGTCCTGCACGTCTTCGATGTGGAAGGTGCCGCCGCTGGGACGCGAGCGCAGCAGCGCGCGCACCACCGCCTCGGTCAGCGCATCCACGGTCTCGCGCACGCTGGCCGAGGCCGCGCCGCTGGTGCCATGCACCGCCAGGAAGGCCTTCATCAGCGCCACCGCGATCTTGCTCGGCTCGAAAGCCACCACCGCGCCGTTGCGGCGGATGATCTGGTAGCCCTGGAACTGGGCCTGCGCCGCGGAGCCCGGCTCCCGGAAGGTGGCGGCGGCCGCGGACGAGCCGGTCGGTGTGGTGGCGTGGATCTGCATGCGTGTCCTCGTCAGAATTGTTCGAATCAAGAAAAAGCTGCGCCCGACCTGCGTGGCGCAGGCTCAGGCGCTGGGGTTGTCGTGTTGCCGCGCGATCAGCGGCGCAAGCGGTTGACCGTCCGCCCCGCCATCGGGGCTGGAACGGCCTGCCATCGTTGGTGGCCCCCGCCTCTCGACCCCTGGGTCTTGCTGCCTGGCCGGGCATGCGCACGGCATTGGCAGGACGGGGTCGACATGGTGGGACATGGCGTCTTTGCTAGGTCAGCAGGATAACACGAAGGACACTATATCTGGGGGTATGTGACGCTTCAAGCACTACAGATAGCGTTCGGGAACACCCCATATCGCCCCTTGCCCGGGCCTCGCGGGCGACCACCGCGCGCGCAGCCCCGATCAACACGGGGTCCGCGCCACCAACCCCAGCATTGACGCCGTCTCGCGGGCAGAAGCGCGCGCCAGGGCGCATGAATGCTGGTGCTCGTCGCGGCCGCCGGCCGCACGCAATGAGCGTCGGAAACAAGCGGTATCGGGTGCGATTGGGATAAGTCCCAAGAGGTGTGGCTTGCGCGCCGCGGCGCCGGCGACAGTTCAGGACGGGCCAGCGGCGTCCGGCCAGCCCAGACCCGCCAAGGCGACGTCCCGGCGCGCGCGAGCCCAGTCGAAGCCCGCGCCGGGATCGCGCTTGCGCCCGGGCGCCACATGCTCATGCCCCGCCACCGCGCGCAGCGGATAGACGGCCGCCAGCTCGCGCAGCAGGCGTGCCAGCGCCGCGTACTGCGCGGCCGAGAAGAGCGTGCCTTCCAGCCCTTCCAGTTCCACGCCAATGGAATAGTCGTTGCAGTTGGGCCGGCCCGCGAAGCTGGAGGCACCGGCATGCCAGGCGCGCCGGTCGCAGGAAACGAACTGCAGCAGCTCGCCATCGCGCCGGATCACGAAATGGGCCGAGACCTCCAGCCCGCGCAGGCCGGCGAAATAAGGATGCGCCGCGCAGTCCAGCCGCCCGGTGAACAGGCGCTCGATCTCGTCACCGCCATAGCGACCGGGCGGCAGGCTGATGGAGTGCAACACCAGCAGATCGACGGCCGTGCCCGGCGGCCGCGGCCCATGATGGGGCGATGCGATCGCGCGAGCGCCGCGCCACCATCCCTCGGTCCAGCCCGTGGACGGCGACGAGACCGCGTCCTCAGGACTCATCGCCGACGGAGATGCCCAGCCGGGCCATGCGATAGCGCATCTGGCGCAGCGACAGGCCCAGCGCCGCGCCCGCCGCGGTGCGGTTGTTGCGATGCTGCTCCAGCGCGCGCACCAGGATGCTGCGCTCGACGGCATCGAGATGGGCGGCCAGATCGGCGGGCAGTGGCGGCGCGGCCTCGTCGGGCGCGGCCATGGGCTGCGGCGTAGGGGCCACGGGCTCGGGCTCCAGCGCGGCAAACTGGGATTCACTCCGGCCCAGCAGGGTCTCGGGCAGGTCCAGATCGCCGGCGTCGATGCGGTCGCCGCCGGACAGCGCCAGCGCCCGGTGCAACAGGTTCTCCAGCTCGCGCACATTGCCCGGGAAGCTGTAGCGCATCAGCAGGGTCAGCGCCTCGGACGTCAGGCGCGGCACCGGCTGCACGCCGGCATCGCCGGCGATGCGCGCCAGCACACGCTCGGAAATCGCCGGCAGGTCCTCCATGCGCTCGCGCAGCGGTGGCACGCGGATCTGGATCACATTGAGCCGGTAGAACAGGTCCTGGCGGAAGCGCCCCGCCGCGACCTCGGCCGCGAGATCCTTGTGGGTGGCGCTGAGCAGCCGGACATTGACCGGCGACTCGCTGACCGCGCCGACCGGACGGACCGAGCGCTCCTGCAGTGCGCGCAGCAACTTGGACTGCATGGCCAGCGGCAGGTCGCCGATCTCGTCCAGAAACAGCGTGCCCTCGTGCGCGGCCTGGAAGAAGCCTTCGCGGTCCTCGTTGGCGCCGGTGAAGGCGCCCTTGCGGTAGCCGAAGAATTCGGCCTCCAGCAACTGCTCCGGGATCGCGCCGCAGTTCACCGCGACAAAGGGCTGGGCCACACGCGGGCTCACGTCGTGGATGGCGCGCGCCACCAGCTCCTTGCCGGTGCCGGACTCGCCGTGCAGCAGCACCGGCGCCATGCTGCGCGCCACCTTCACGATCAGCGCGCGCACCTGGTTCATCGCCGGTGAATCGCCCACCAGGCGGTCCAGCGCGGCACTGCCGCTGGCGGCGGCCACGCGGCCGCCCTTGCGCGCCGCCGGCTCACCGGCCGTCGCGGCCGGCCGCGGCGCGCGCCCCAGCGCGGAGGCCACGACCATACGGAATTGGCGCAGGTCCACCGGCTTGGTCAGGTAGTCGTAGGCCCCTGCCTTGAGCGCCTCCACGGCGTTCTCCGCCGAGCCGTAGGCGGTGATCACCAGGGTTTTTTCGCTGCGACCCTGCTGGTCCAGCCAGTTCAGCACATCCAGGCCGCTGCCATCGGGCAGGCGCATGTCGGTGATCACCGCGCCATAGCGGCGCTGCTGCAGCCGTGCCAGCGCCTCTTCCACGCTGCCCGCGGTGTCGAGCTCGTAGCCCTCGCGGATCAGCGTCAGCTCATAGAGCGTGCGCAGGTCGGGCTCGTCGTCGATCACCAGCAGGGGCTGGATGCAGGCTGAGGTCATGGCAGGCCTTCAGGATGGAGTCGCCATTGTGGCGCGGCGCAACACGATGCTGAACTCGTTGCGGTCCTCGGCGCGCCGGTAGCCGATGCGCGCGCCATAGCGTTCGCACAGCTCGCGGCAGATGTACAGGCCCAGGCCCGAGCCGCGGCTGCGCGTCGAGAAGAAGGGTTCGAACAGATGGCGCTCCACCTCCGCCGGAATCGCCGCGCCGCGGCTGGCCACCGTCATGCGCACGCTGTCCTCATGCTCGGGACGCAGCGTCACGCGCACGCAGCCGGGGCCGGGGATCGCATGGCGCAGGCCGTTGTCCAACAGATTGATCAGCACGCGGCGCAGATGCTCGGGGTCGAAGCTGACCCAACAGCCGCCCGGCAGCGGCAGCTCCAGATGCAGCGGCCCGTCCGGCCCACCGGGCAGTTGGCCGGTGCGCAGCCATTCGTCGCAGCAATCGCGCACCAGGCGCTCCAGCTCCACCGGCTGTGGTGCCGGCGTGGCGCCGGGCGCCACCTCCATCACGTCGTCGACGATGCGCTTGAGCCGCTGCACGTTGGCGGCCACCATGTCCAGCAGCTGCTGCTGGCGCGGGTCGCCGCTTTCCTCGGCCAGCAGCGCGTTGGCCTGCGCGATCGCGCTGAGCGGGTTGCGGATCTCGTGCGCGATGCCGGCCGACACGCGCCCCATGGCGGCCAGCTTTTCCTGCCGGATGCGCGCCTGCAGCTTGCGGCTGTCTTCCAGGAACATCACGCACAGGTCCTCGCCGACCTCGGGGCGATGGGTATGGCGCACGCGGGCACGCACGCTGCGCTGCAGCGTGGGGCCGAAGTCCATCGGCAGGTCGCGCCCCGCCTCGGGCCAGGACTCCATGCGGTGGGCGTCGCGCGCCACCGCCTGCAGCGCCCCCCAGGCCGGCCGCTCCTCGAGCGAAAACGGGATGTCCACGCGCGGCCCGGCCTCGAACAGCAGGCGCATGGCCTCGGGGTTCGCGGCCCGCACCATGCCGCGCCGGTCCACCACCAGCACGCCTTCCTGCATCTCGTCGATCACCAGCCGGTTCAACTCGGCCTGCTGGCGCGCCACGGCCATGCTGCCGCGTGCCACGCGCTCCTCGCGCGCCAGGCGGTTGGCCAGTTCGCTGGACAGCAGGCTCACCAGGAACAGCCCGCAGGCCAGGATGCCCGATTGCGGCAGCCGCGCGCCGCTGTCCAGCCCCAGCGCCACCGACCACAGCGCCACCCCCAAGAGCACCAGCGTCGCCACCGCGGCGGCGGCCAGCGCGAACAGGCGCGGCGTCAGCACGCTGGCCATCAGCACCGGCAGCACGAACAGCGCGCCATAGCTGAGCGCCCCGGCGTCCAGCGCATGCAACACGCCGAACCAGCCCAGGTCCAGGCCGATGCTGGCCCACCACTGGCGCACACTCAGCCGTGCCGCCTCGGGCCGGCCACGACGCGCCAGCGCCCAGCCAAACAAGGCCAGCAACGCATAGGCCAGGCTGGCATAGAGCAGCGCGCCCGGCCCCCGCCCGGCCATGCCCAGGGTGAGGACCTGGGCGCCGACCAGCGCCAGCCCCAGCACCGCGCGCGCGCCCATGAAGGCCAGGTAGAGGCGCCGGAACGCCCCGCCGGCCAGCCGCGCTCGCGTGACCTCGTCCTGCGTGTCCGGCCAGGGCAGCCGGCTCAGCGGCGCTTCGGTGCTGACGTCGGCGCCCATCTCAGCGCGGCCCGTGCGCAGCTTCGAAAGCCGCGCGGTGCGCCGCGCTGCAGAACTGGCCGCCACGGCCCGGCAGGGCCTCGGACGCCGGCAGGTGCAGGCCGCAGTGCGCGCAGGACACCATGGCCTGCGGTCCCATGGCGGCGGGCGGTGGCGGCGGCGGCGCCGGCGTGCGCCGCTGCGGCGGACGCGCGCGCTTCACACCCAGCATGAAAAACACCAGGGCCAGCAGCAGAATCAACAGCAGGTACTTCATTCAGCTCATGCCTCGCTGCAGCACCACCTCCAGCACGAAGCGGGAGCCGGCATAGGACAGCAGCAGCAGCGCCGCGCCCAGATACAGCCAGCGCGTCGCGCGCCGGCCGCGCCAGCCAAAGACCTGGCGCCCGGTCAGCAGCCCGGTGAGCACCAGCCAGCCCAGCACCGCGAACAGCGTCTTGTGGTCCCAGCGCCATTGCGGCGAGAACAGCCAGCCCATCAGCAGCGCGGCCGACAGCACCAGCACCCCGGCACCGACGAACTGGAAGGTGAGCCGCTCCAGCCGCAGCAGCGGCAGCCCGATGGAGCCCGAACCGGGCTGCGTGCGCATCTGACGCTCCGCCCGGCTGAGCATGGCCGCGTGCAGCACCGCGACGCCAAACAGTCCATAGGACGCCAGCCCCAGCACCCAGTGCAGCGGCGCCCACGGCGAGGCCGCTTGCGGGCGGCTTTCGCCCGGGAAGGCGGCCGCCAGCAGCAGTACCGCCACCGCCGCCAGGCTGAGCACGCGCTGCGCGCTGGGCAGCGGCAGGAAGCGGCTTTCAACCAGATAGACACCCAGCACCAGCCAGATGGTCATGGACAGCGCCGGCGCGAAGCCGAAGCGCGCCCCTGGCAGGCCGGTGCCCAGGCCGGCGATGTCGACGACCAGCGCCAGCAGATGCAGCGACCACGCCAGGATCAGCGCGCGCGGCCGAGCCTGATGCGCGCCGGCCACCCAGGCATAGAGCAGCGCACTCAGCGCGCTGGCGGCCAGCAAGACCTGGCCCGCGGGGCCGGCGGAAGCGAACGATAAAATCATGGCCAAAGTGTACTGATGCGCGCCACTCATTCCGGCGCCCCGCTCCATGGCCTCCACCCTGACCGATCGCCTGAGTCGCCTTGTCAAAACAATGCGCGGCCAGGCCCGCATCACCGAAAGCAATGTCCAGGACATGCTGCGCGAAGTGCGCATGGCACTGCTGGAGGCCGATGTGGCGCTGCCGGTGGTGCGCGACTTCATCGCCCGTGTCAAGGACAAGGCCCTGGGCCAGGAGGTCGTGGGCTCGCTGAACCCGGGCCAGGTGCTGGTCTCGGTGGTGCACAAGGAACTCGCCGCCACCATGGGCGAAGGCGTGGCGGACATCAACCTCGCCGCGCAGCCGCCCGCCATCATCCTGATGGCCGGCCTGCAGGGCGCGGGCAAGACCACCACCACCGCCAAGCTCGCCAAGCACCTGATCGAGAAGCGCAAGAAGAAGGTGCTGACGGTGTCGGCCGACGTCTACCGTCCCGCGGCGATCGAGCAGCTGAAGACCGTCACCGCGCAGGCCGGCGGCGAATGGTTCCCGTCCAACCCCGAGCAAAAGCCGCATGACATCGCGCTGGCGGCGCTGGACTACGCGAAGAAGCATTACTTCGACGTGCTGCTGGTCGACACGGCCGGCCGCCTCGCGATCGACGAGGCCTTGATGGCCGAGATCCGCGACCTGCACGCCACGCTGAACCCGGTCGAAACCCTGTTCGTCGTCGACGCGATGCAGGGCCAGGATGCCGTCAACACCGCCAAGGCCTTCCGGGAAGCGCTGCCTTTGACGGGCATCGTGCTGACCAAGCTGGACGGCGACTCGCGCGGCGGCGCGGCGCTGTCGGTGCGCGCCATCACCGGCGCGCCGATCAAGTTCGCCGGCGTTTCCGAGAAGATCGACGGCCTGGAGGTCTTCGACGCCGAGCGTCACGCCGGCCGGGTCCTGGGCATGGGCGACATCGTCGCGCTGGTCGAGGAAGTCCAGAAGGGCGTGGACGTCGAGGCGGCGCAGAAGCTGGCCGAGAAGCTGAAGTCCGGCGACGGCTTCGACCTCAACGACTTCCTCGCCCAGATCTCGCAGATGAAGAAGATGGGCGGCCTCTCCGGCCTGGTGGACAAGCTGCCCACGCAGATGGCCGCCAAGGCCGGCGCCTCCGACATGGAGCGCGCCGAGCGCGACATGAAGCGCATGGAGGGCATCCTGAACGCGATGACCGCCAAGGAACGCGCCCACCCCGCGCTGCTGATGGACGGCAAGACCAAGGCTAGCCGCAAGCGCCGCATCGCCTCCGGCGCCGGCGTGCAGATCCAGGACGTCAACCGCCTGCTCAACCAGTTCGATCAGATGCAGGGGATGATGAAGAAGATGAAGGGCGGCGGCCTGATGAAGATGATGAAGCGCATGGGCGGCCTCAAGGGCCTGAAGGGCATGATGGGCTGAGGCCCATCGCGCCAGCGGCGCCCGCGCGCCGCCCTCCCCTTACTCCAGCAGCGCCTGCGCGAACTCGCGCGCGTCGAAGGTCTGCAGGTCTTCCAGCTTCTCGCCCACGCCGATGAAGTAGACCGGGATGGGGCGCTCGCGCGCGATCGCCGCGAGCACGCCGCCCTTGGCGGTGCCGTCCAGCTTGGTGACCACCAGGCCCGTCAGGCCCAGCGCGTCGTCGAAGGCGCGGACCTGGTTCAGCGCGTTCTGGCCAGTGTTGCCGTCCACGACCAGCAGCACCTCGTGCGGCGCGCCCTCCTGGGCCTTGCCGATCACGCGCTTGATCTTCTTCAGCTCCTCCATCAGGTGCAGCTGCGTTGGCAGCCGCCCCGCGGTGTCGGCGATCACCACGTCACAGCCGCGTGAGCGGCCGGCGACCACGGCGTCATAGGTCACCGCGGACGGATCGCCGCCCTCCTGGCTGACGATCTGCACGCGATTGCGGTCGGCCCAGACCGACAGCTGCTCGCGCGCTGCGGCGCGGAAGGTATCGGCCGCGGCCAGCAGCACGTTTTGTTCGGCGTCGGCCAGATGGCGCGTCAGCTTGCCGATGCTGGTCGTCTTGCCGGCGCCGTTGACGCCCACCACCATCATCACCGTGGGCGTGTGTTCGCCCACCACCAGCGGCTTCTGCAGCGGCTGCAGCAACTCGGCCAGCGCATCGGTCAGCAGCGCGCGGACCGCGGCCGGATCGCTGGCGCGGCTGTCCTTGACGCGCCGCTTCAGGTCCTGCAGCAGATGCTCCGTCGCCTTCACGCCGGTGTCGGCCATCAGCAGCGCGGCCTCCAGCTCCTCATACAGCGCATCGTCGATCTGCGTGCCGGTGAAGACCTGCGCGATGCTGGAGCCGGTCTTGCGCAAGCCGCTCTTGAGCTTGTCCAGCCAGCCACGGCGCGGCGCGGGCTCAGCGGGCGCAACTGGCGCCAGTGCCGGTGCCGGTGCTGGTGCTGGTGCTGGTGCTGGTGCTGGTGCTGGTGCTGGTGCCGGTGCAGCTGCTGCTGGTGTTGGCACAGGCGATGCCACTGTTGACACAGGCGCTTGCGCGGGCGGCGTGGACACGCGCTCGGCCGCGCTGTCATGGCGGGCCGGTGGAACAGGCGCCGGCCCGGCCACGGGTGCAGGCTCCGGGGCGGCGGTCACCACGGCAGGCGCAACAGGCGGTGGCGCGGCCGGCACGGGTGCCGGGGCCGGACTTGCCGCCGGGGCGGCCCAGTCCTGCGGCAACACGGGCTGAGCGGATGCGTCGGCCGGTGCCGCCGCGGGAGCGGCGGGAGTGCTGGCGGTCTCGGGCGCCGGGGCGGGCGCGGAGCCGAATTTTCTTTTGAAGAAGCTGAACATCGGGGGCCGCTCAAAATTTGCGGTGCAGTACTTGCATTGTCTCGCAAAAGCCTGCTATAGTCTCGTTCTCTTAGGCGCTTTAGCTCAGCCGGTTAGAGCGACGGAATCATAATCCGCAGGTCCGGGGTTCGAATCCCTGAAGCGCCACCATACAAAATCAAGGGCTTAGCAGCGATGCTAAGCCCTTGTTCTTTGTGGGCTGTCAACGAAGTGTCAACAGCGATCCTGCGAGGGGGTCAGTGGTAATCGGCCTCGTGCTGGTGACGAACCGCCAGCACCACCACAAGCGTTGGCGAAGCGATCTCGTACTTCAGCACATACCCAGAGGCCCCGAACGGCACGACAAGTTCGCGCCGCAGTTGGCTTCGAGACCCCGCCTCCTTTCGGAAGAGAAACGGCGCCTTCGCGAGCGCAGTCATCGCCTCTTCAATGGCCAGCAACGCGCGATCAGCAACCGCCAGGTCTTCGACACACTCAACCCGATCAAGCAGGTGCTGGTACAGCCGCTGGAGGTCCGCATTCGCCTCCGGGTCAACAACAACCCTGAACGTCATTCAGCAGTCGGGCGATGCTTGCCTTGCAGTTCGCGCCGCTTGGCCTCAAGGCGCTCCCGCATCTGCGCCACGACCTCTTCGGCTGGAACGCCCCCACCTGCTTGCTGGTATCGAGTCCAGGCGGCATTGGCACGGGCATTGAATTCAGCTTGCATTCGCCGATAGTCCACAGCCTGACGGACGGTCGACTCCAAGAAATCGGACAGGGTTTCGCCCTCGCGCAGAACTGATTCGAGGTCAGCGCGAAGCTGGGGCTCCACGCGCACTTGCGGCAGGATGGCGGTCTTCATGCTGCAAGTGTGTTGCGGATGTGTTGCATGGTCAAGACCTTCAAGAGATCGTGAAAGCTGGCCTCATCCGTTTGAACACGGAATCGGATCTCCACAAGTGGAACTCGGTCCGTCACAAGCTGACCACCCCCAACAGCATCCAGGTCCTCGGGCCGCGGCGAGCAGACCTCGTTGAGGCGCAGCCCTGACCCAAGCGCGAAGGCCTACATCTCGCGAAACAGGCTGCGCGCGTAGGTACGCCTGCGCCGATCGTCGAGGTCGGACGCAGTCAACAGCAGGATGGCCCCAACCTCAGTCAGCGGGCGCGTCTCTTCGTTGTCCTCATCGCCCTCGGCCTGCATGGCGGACCTAAGCCAGGCACGGCGGATGGTGAGGGAGTCGGTCCAGATCTACAACGAAGAGCGGCTGCGCCTCTCGCCAAAATGCAAACGCCCGATGCAATGCACCGGGCGTTCCCGGTCGGCTAACGCCGACCTTTACGACCGTCCGGAAGTGTCAACGCAGTTCAGGACGGGACACGGGCCGACCTTCGAACACCGCGACCGTCCCGCCCGAGGGTCAGGTGTTGCCCGCCTGCGGCCATAGCAACAGCATCGCCCCCCACCACGCGGTCCTGGCGCGTCGCGGCCCCGGGCCGGCTTGCCCGGTGAACGCGCGCGCCCCGCGGGCCCGGCTCAATCCCCCTCGCGCACGGGTTGACCGACCCGATATTGCAGTGCAACAATCCGCGCTCCTCAACAACGGAGTCCGTGCGTGGACAGTGCCAGTAGTTTTGCGATGCGAGCCGGGATGGCCGCCGCTTCTCTGACGCGCTAACGCCGACTTCCGGCGGCGCGTCAGCGCCGCAGCCCTTCCGCCTTCTCTCGCTCGCATCGCCATTCAGCGTTCTGCTGCGCGCCTTGGACCGGCACGGGCAGGATGCGGGCCTCTGCCCGCACGAACGCCTTTCCAAAAGGAAGCGTTCATGCGTACCTCCACCTCGCCTTGCAAGCCTGTGCGCGTACAGCCGTCCGGCACCACGCCGGTCGACACGCTGCGCGATCTGCTGCGCCTGGAGCAGCAAACTCTGTGGACCACGCGCCGGCTGCGCGGTGCCTTGCTGCCCGTCGCGGACGGCAAGCGCGCGTCGAGCTGATTCCCCACACCACCAAGGAGGCCGCCATGGACCCCGACCCTAGTTGGCGCCGCCACGCGCCCCCCACCGCACCGAGCCCACGCTCAACGATGACCACGCGCACGACGGTGCGCGCGCACCCCTCTCGCTAGCGGGCCTGGGGTGCCGCGCCCATGCGCAGGAGAACCCCATGCACTTCGCCTTGCTGTGCTGGTCGCACACCGACCCGGGCACCCCGACCTTCCACGACTCTCGCGGCCCCAGCCGCGCAGGATCACATCGCCCCACCTTCGCCGGCCTCTTCCGGCTCCTGCTCGCGCTCATGGCCACGGCCGCCGGCGTGCTGCTGCCATGGCCCAGTCAGGCGGCGGGCGGCCATCACGGCATCGACGACGCCGCGCTGCTCGAGCCGGGGCAATGCCAGCTCGAAACCTGGATCGAACAGGGCCGCCAGCGCCAGCTGCAGCACCTGGGCCCTGCCTGCCATTGGCTGGGGCTGGAATGGGGGCTGAACCTGGACCGCTACGCGCCGCGGGGCAACCCCGTCGTGCGCAGCGCCGGCCTGCAGCTGAAGTGGGCGCAAGCGCTGCGACCGGGCCTGAGTTGGGGCATCGTGTGGGCGGCGAACTGGCAGAGCGGCTCGCCGCGCTTCGCCGGCCAGTCGCTGCTGCTGCCGCTGAGCTGGACACCGCGCGAAGATCTCGCGCTGCATCTCAATGCCGGGCGGGACTTCAACCGCGGCGAACCCGACCGGCCGCGCTATGGCCTGGCGCTGGAATGGCAACCCAGCGCGCGCTGGCAGGGCCTGGTCGAGCAATGGCATGACGGCCAGCAGACGCGCCGGCGCGTGGGGCTGCGCCATCTCATCGACGCCTCGCTGTCCGTGGACCTCAGCCGCGCGCAGGCGCTTGGGGCCACCCACGACGCCTGGTGGAGCCTGGGCCTGAATTGGGTCTTCGCCCGCTAAGCGCCACCGCCCCTCACCTCTTCCCCCTCATCGACCGCAGCCACGGCGCTGCCGGTCTGGCCGCCGCATGCGCGGCCGGGAGCTCACCATGACGCACACGCTCTACACCCTGTTCGAAAACTTCCTGCGCAGCCGCCACCTGCTGCGCCACTTCGCCCGCTGGCCGCTGGGCCTGGGCGGCAAGTCGCCGGCGCCCGGTTCGGCGCAACTGCCGCGCCGCATCGAAGAAGTCTTGCTGCACGCGTCGCGCGCCGATGCCGAGGAGCTGCTGCTGCAACACGGCAGCGGCAGCGAAGGCCTGGATCCGGGGCGCGCGCAGGCCTTGCGCGCCAAGCTCGGGGCCAACGAGGTGCCGCACGAGAAGCCGCTGCCGGCCTGGCTGCACCTGTGGCAGTGCTTCCGCAACCCCTTCAATCTGCTGTTGTCGGCGCTGGCGCTGATTTCCTGGCTGACCGAGGACCTGAAGGCCACGGTGGTGATCACCACCATGGTGGCGGTGTCCACGCTGCTGCGCTTCGTCCAGGAGCTGCGCTCCAACCAGGCGGCCGACCGGCTGCGCGCCATGGTCAGCAACACCGCCACCGTGCTGCGCCCGGCCGCGGGCGCCCGTCGCGAGCTGCCGCTGGAGCAGGGCCTGGCCGCCGCGCGGCGCGTCGAACTGCCAATGCGCGAGCTGGTGCCGGGCGAACTGGTGGCGCTGTCGGCGGGCGACATGATCCCGGCCGATTGCCGCCTGGTCGCTGCCAAGGACCTGTTCGTCAGCCAGTCGGCGCTGACCGGCGAGGCGCTGCCGGTCGAGAAGTTCGCGCAGACGCGCGGCGAGGGCCCCGCCCTGGAGCGCGACAACCTGCTCTTCATGGGCACCAACGTGGTCAGCGGCAGCGCGGTGGCGCTGGTGCTGCACACCGGCGAGCGGACCTTCTTCGGCGCGCTGGCCCAGCGCCTGGGCCGCGTGGAGCGCGGCACCACCGCTTTCCAGGCGGGCATCAACCGCGTCAGCTGGGTGCTGATCCGCTTCATGCTCGTGATGGCGCCGCTGGTGCTGCTCATCAACGGCTTCACCAAGGGCGACTGGTGGGAGGCCGCGCTGTTCGCGCTGTCCATCGCCGTCGGGCTGACGCCGGAGATGCTGCCCATGATCGTCACCGCGACGCTGGCCAAGGGCGCGGTCTTCATGGCGCGGCGCCAGGTCATCGTCAAGCGGCTCGAGGCCATCCACAACTTCGGCGCCATGGACGTGCTGTGCACCGACAAGACCGGCACGCTGACCCAGGACCGCATCGCGCTGGAACGCCACACCAACGCCTGGGGCGAGCCGGCCCAGCATGTGCTGGAGCTGGCCTACCTGAACAGCCGCCATCAGACCGGCCTGAAGAACCTGCTGGACCTGGCCGTGCTGCAGCACGGCCACGCTCTGCGGGCCGAAGCGCAGGCCTGGGAGAAGGTCGACGAGGTGCCCTTCGACTTCGCGCGCCGGCGCATGTCGGTCGTCGTGGCGGGCGCCGATGGCGAGCATCTGCTGATCTGCAAGGGCGCGCTGGAGGAGATGCTGGCCGTCTGCAGCCATGTCGAGCGCGCGGACCGGCAGGTCGCACTGGGCCCGGAGCTACTGGCGCAGATCCGGAGCGTGGCCACCGAGTTGAACCGTCAGGGTCTGCGCGTCGTCGCGGTGGCCAGCCGCCGCTTCGCGGCCGGGCAAGGCCGCAGCGCCTACGGCGTGGCCGACGAACAGGGGCTGACCCTGGCCGGCTACATCGCCTTCCTCGATCCGGCGAAAGACTCCACGGCCCCGGCGCTGCGCGCGCTGGCGCACCACGGCGTGACGGTGAAGGTGCTGACCGGCGACAACGAATGGGTCACGCGCAAGGTGTGCGAGGACGTCGGCCTGACGCCCGGCGAGGTCGTGCTGGGCCAGGACCTGGAGCGCGCCGACGACCTGCAGCTGCGGCGGCTGGTGGAGCAGCACCAGGTCTTCGCCAAGCTGACGCCGGCGCACAAGGAGCGCATCGTGCGCGCGCTGCACGACAACGGCCATGTGGTGGGTTTCATGGGCGATGGCATCAACGACGCGCCGGCGCTGCGCGCGGCGGACATCGGCATCTCGGTCGACTCCGCGGTGGACGTGGCCAAGGAATCGGCGGACATCATCCTGCTGGAGAAAAGCCTGATGGTGCTGGAGCAAGGCGTGATCGAAGGCCGGCGCACCTTCGCCAACATGCTCAAGTACATCAAGATGACGGCCAGCTCCAACTTCGGCAACGTGTTCTCGGTGCTGGTCGCCAGCGCCTTCCTCCCCTTCCTGCCCATGCTGCCGCTGCACCTGCTGGTGCAGAACCTGCTGTACGACATCTCGCAGATCGCCATCCCCTTCGACCGGGTGGACGAAGAGTTCCTGCAGCGTCCGCAGCGCTGGGACCCGGCCGACCTCGGGCGCTTCATGGTGTTCTTCGGGCCCATCAGCTCGGTCTTCGACATCGCCACCTATGCGCTGATGTGGTTCGTCTTCGGTGCCAACACGCCCGAGCAGCAGACCCTGTTCCAGTCGGGCTGGTTCGTCGTGGGCCTGCTGACCCAGACCCTGATCGTGCACATGATCCGCACGCGCAGGCTGCCCTTCGTGCAGAGCATGGCCGCCGCGCCGCTGCTGGCGATGACGGTGCTGATCGCCGCGCTGGGCATCTTCCTGCCCATGGGTCCGCTGGCCTCCGGACTCAGGCTGCAAGCGCTGCCGCCGCTGTACTTCGCCTTCCTGCCGCTGATCCTGCTGGCCTACATGGGTCTGACGCAGTCGGTGAAGGGCTGGTATGCGCGCCGCTTCGGCTGGCAATGAAGAACGGCCAGACCCACAACAGTCACGCAAGGCCACTAGGCTCTCACCCTGGCGGAGAACGCACGATGCAAGCCTTTGACAACCTGAACCTGCCCTCGCTGCTGGACACCCTGGTCAGCGTTGGCGCCGCATTCGTGCTGGGCACGACCATAGGCCTGGAGCGGCAATGGCGCCAGCGCAGCGCGGGCCTGCGGACCAATGCGCTGGTCGCGGTCGCGGCCGCGGTGTTCGTCGACATGGCCAACCGGCTGGGCGGCCATGACGCGGCCGTCCATGTGGTGGCCTACGTGGTCTCCGGCGTGGGCTTTCTGGGCGCGGGCGCCATCATGAAGGAGGGCGCCAACGTGATCGGGCTGAACACCGCCGCCACGCTGTGGGGGTCGGCCGCGGTGGGCGCCTGCGCGGGCGCGGACCTGCTCGCCGAGGCCCTGGTCGCCACGCTCTTCGTGCTGGCCAGCAACACGCTGCTGCGGCCGGTGGTCAACCGCATCAACCGGCGGCCGATCGAAGAGGCCCGCGGCGAGGCGAGCTATGCCGTGCACCTGACCTGCGCGCCCGAGGATCATGTGCGGCTCCGGGAGACCCTCGTGGAGGCCCTGGAAGCGGCGGCCTATCCGGTGCGCGAGCTGGAGGTCCGCGCCATGGGCGAGCAGGCCGTGGAGCTGGAGGCCCGGCTGTTCGCGACCGCCGTCGATCCCGACGAGCTGGACAAGGCGGTGGACGGCCTGCGGCAGCACGCCGGCGTCCGTCAGGCCTACTGGTCCGGTTCGGCGGAGGAGTAAGCCCGGCCCGCGCGCGGCCGACGCGCTCAGGCCGGCATCGCCAGCGCCGACGCCGCCTCGGCGCGCTTGCGCATCACCAGCGCCACCTTGTCGCCCAGCACCGCGGCGGTGAAGGGCTTCACGATGTAGCCGTCGGCGCCGCTGCGCGCCGCTTCGACGATGTTCTCACGCGAGCCTTCGGCGCTGACCATCAGGAAGGGCAGCGACTGAAGCCTGGGGTCGGCGCGCAGCTGGGTCAGCAGCTCCAGCCCGGTCATCTGCGGCATGCTCCAGTCGCTGACCACCAGGTGCACCTTCTGCTGCGCCAGTACGCGCAGCGCCTCGGCTCCGTTTTCGGCTTCGATCACATGCTCGCAGCCGAGCGCCTTGAGCAGAGACGCCACGATGCGGCGCATCGTGGCGAAGTCGTCGACCACCAGCGCGGTCTTGCCGGCCAGCCGGGCCGCACCTGCACCGCCGCCTGGCGTCGTCGCTCTTGCTTCAGGGGATGTCATGCGTGGGGCCTCGTCGCGTTCACGGTGAAGATTTCCGCCGGCATCCCGCCATCGTGAACACTGGAGAAATCGTTTAATTGATAAAAATCATACAAACGACATGAACCCCGAAATCAATGCACCCGGCGAAAGGTCAGGCCGGTGCCAACTTTTCACGTCGGCACCGGCCGGCTCCGCTCACCAAGCCCCGAAGGGTGCGGGCCGACCGTCGGCCGCAGGCGCGCTCAGCCAAAGCGTCGCGGCGACAGCGGCGCGAGCTCCGGCGGCAGCGCCTCGCCGGCCAGCAGGCGCTCCACCAGTGCGGCGGTCGCGGCGCTCTGGGTCAGGCCCAGATGGCCATGGCCAAAGGCGTAGATCACGCGCGCGTCGGCGCGCGCCGGCCCCAGCGCCGGCAGCGAGTCCGGCAGCGAGGGCCGGAAGCCCATCCAGCGCGTGCCGCCTTCGGGCTTGAGCGCCGGCAGGAAGCGGCGCGCCTTGGCCAGCATCGCGTCGGCGCGTCGGTAGTCCGGCGCGGCCGCCAGCCCCCCGAACTCCACCGCGCCGCCCACGCGCACGCCACCGCCAATGGGCGTAACGACGAAACCATGGTCGGCGAAGGTGAGCTGCCGGCGCAGGTCCAGCGCTCCCGGCGGCAACGAGGTGTTGTAGCCGCGCTCCGTCTCCAGCGGAATGCGCTCGCCCAGCGTGGCCGCCAGCCGGTGTGACCAGGCCCCGGCCGCCACCACCACCTGCTGCGCGCGCAAGACCTGCCCCCCGGCCAGCTGCAGCGCCACCGCGTCGGCCTCGGGCCGCAGCGCCTGCGCCTCGGCGCGTGCAATGCGGCCGCCCGCCGCGGCGAACGCCTGCGCCATGCGCAGCACCAGCTGCTGCGGGTCCTCCACGGTCTGCCAGTGCGGCACGAAGGTGGCATGGCACAGCTGCGGCGCCAGCCCGGGTTGCAGCGCGGCCAGCGCCTGCGCGCCATGCAGGTGCTCGAAGGCGATGCCATGGCGCTCGCGCAGGGCCCAGCCGGGCAGGCTGGCGCGCCAGTGCGCCTCGCTGTCGTAGAGGTGCAGGTTGCCGTCGCGGCGCAGCATGGCGCTGGCGCCGCCCAGCGCCAGCTGGTAGGGCATCTCGGCCGCCGACAGTGCCAGCAGCGCCGCCTGCACGCGCGTGGAGGCCTCCACCTGCCGCGGCCGGCTGGCGCGCCAGAAGCGCCACAGCCAGGGCAGCATGCGCGGTAAATAAGCCGGGCGCAGCGCCAGCGGCCCCAGCGGGTCCAGCAGCCAGCGAGGCACCTGGCGCAGGATGCGCGGCGAGGCCAGCGGCTGAATGTCCGAGAAGGCCAGCGCCCCGGCGTTGCCGCGGCTGGCCTCGGCAGCGATGCCGCGGCGCTCCAGCAGCAGCACCGGACGCCCGCGGGCCTGCAGGCGCAGCGCGATGCTGACGCCGACCACGCCGCCGCCCACCACCACCAGCGGCTGCACGGCATGCCTGTCGAGCAGCAGCGGCGGCAGCGCCTCGTCGCGGAGGGCGCCGCTCCAGTCCGCGGCACTCACGATTTGAGGTAGCAGGTCTTGAGCGTGGTGTAGAACTCGGCCGCGGCCGTGCCCTGCTCGCGCGGCCCCAGGCTGCTGCCCTTGCGGCCGCCGAAGGGCACGTGATAGTCCACGCCGGCGGTGGGCGCGTTGATCATCACCATGCCGGCCTGGACGCGGCGCCTGAAGTCCATCGCGTGCTTCAGCGAGCCGGTGCACAGGCCCGCGGACAGGCCGAATTCGCAGTCGTTGGCCACGGCCAGCGCCTCCTCGTAGTCCTTCACGCGGATCACGCTGGCGACCGGCCCGAAGACCTCCTCGCGGTTGATGGCCATCGCGTTGTCGGTGTCGACCAGCAGGGCCGGCGCCATATAGAAGCCCGGCCGCGCCCGCTGCAGGCGCTCGCCGCCGAAGGCCAGCCGCGCGCCGTCGGCTTGGGCGCGCGCCACCCAGTCCAGATCCTGCTGAAGCTGGGTTTCGTCGACCACCGGCCCCATCTGCGTGGACGGGTCCAGCGCATCGCCCACCTTCAGCGCGCGCAGCGCCTCGCGACAGGCGGCAACGAAGCGGTCGTGGATGCCCGCGGTGACGATCAGCCGGCTGGACGCGGTGCAACGCTGGCCGGTGGAATAGAAGGCGCCCTGCACCGCGGCATTCACCGCCAGCTCCAGGTCGGCGTCGTCCAGCACCACCAGCGGGTTCTTGCCGCCCATCTCCAGCTGCAGCTTCTTGAGCCGCAGCCCGCAGTCGGCCGCCAGGCGCCGGCCCACACCCACCGACCCGGTGAAGCTGAGGGCGTGAATGTCCGGACTGTCGACCAGGCGCGGCCCGGCCACCGAACCGCGCGCCAGGACCAGGTTGAACACGCCCTCGGGCAAGCCCGAGCGCGCGATGATCTCGGCCAGCGCGAAGGCGCTGCCGGGCACCAGGTCGGCCGGCTTGAGCACCACGGCATTGCCATGCGCCAGCGCCGGCGCCACCTTCCAGGCCGGGATCGCGATGGGGAAGTTCCACGGCGTGATGAGGCCCACCACGCCCACCGGCTCGCGCCAGATGTCCACCTCCAGCCCCGGGCGCACCGAATCCAGGTGCTGGCCGCCCTGGCGCAGCGCCTCGCCAGCGAAGAACTTGAAGATCTGACCGGCGCGCGCGACTTCTCCCACGCCCTCGGCCAGGGTCTTGCCCTCCTCGCGCGACAGCAGCCGGCCCAGCTCGTCGCGGCGCGCCAGGATCTCGGTGCCGATGCGGTCCAGCACATCGAAGCGCTGCTGCGGCGTGCTCGCCGCCCACTGGGGCGCGGCCTGCTTCGCGGCGGCGATCGCGGCGTCGACGCCGGCCTCGTCCAGCAGCCAGGCCTGGCCAACGATGTCTTCAGTGTCGGACGGGTTCACATTGGGCTGCGACCGCGGCCCGGCGACCCAGCGGCCGCCGATCAGGCTCTTGAATTCCATGCGCTTTCTCCTCCGGCTCAGAACTGGGGCAGCGTCGGGCGCTCGCGCAGCGCCTGCGCCACGATGGCGGCCACGCGCTCGCGCTGCGCACCGTCCAGCGGCAGGCGCGGCGCCCGCACCCGGTCATTGGAGCCGATCGCCAGCGCCTCGGCGAGCTTGATGTTCTGCACCAGGTAGGTCGACACGTCCAGGTCCAGCAGAGGGCGGAACCAGCGGTAGATCGCCAGCGCCTCGGCCTGGCGGCCGGCCTGCATCAGGCGATAGATCGCGACCGTCTCGCGCGGGAAGGCCACCACCAGACCGGCCACCCAACCCACCGCGCCCACGGCCAGGGCCTCGAAGGCGAGGTTGTCCACGCCGGTGAAGACGTCGTAGCGCGAGCCCAGGCGGCTGAGGATTTCCGTCGTGCGGCGGATGTCGTCGCTGGACTCCTTGACCGCGACGAAGCGCGCGTCGTCGGCCAACTCCTCAAGGATGTCGGTCGTGACGTCGACGCGGTAGGCCACGCGGTTGGAGTAAATCATCACCGGCAGGTCGCCCGCGGCGGCGATGGCGCGCAGATTGGCCACCGTTTCGCGCCGGTCGGTGTGATAGATGGTGCTGGGCACCACCATCAGCCCGTCGGCACCGGCGGCCGCGGCGCGCTCGGCCAGGCGGCAGGCCTCGCGGGTGGCGGCCTCGGCCACGGTCAGCAGCGCGGGGCGGCTGCCGGTGACCTCCTTCACCGCGCGCAGCACGTCCAGGCGCTCGTCGTGCGACAGCATGGGGCCCTCGCCCAGCGAACCGCAGGCGATCAGGCCGTCGCAGCCCGCCTCCATCTGCAGCGCGAAGCAGCGCTGCATCTCCTTGAAATCCAGCTCACCGGACGCCGTGAACTTGGTCGTGACCGCGGGGATGACACCCTTCCACATACGAGCTCCTTGCCTGCCGCGCAGGACTTTGCACAGTTGCGATTTGGTCAGCTTAATGGATATTGGATCCAATGTACAGTTTTCCGGACCAGGACGCATAATGCGCCGGACCGCCTCCATCCCGTTCCCGCCCATGGCCCCGATCAAGCTCCCGCCCATCGACGTCAGCCAGACGCCTTCCGCCTCCGACCTGGTGTTCGAACGCCTGCGCCGCGCCATCATCTCCGGCGAGCTGCCGGTGGGCCAGCCGCTGCGCCAGGAAGACCTGGCGCAGAGCTTCAACACCAGCCGCATCCCGGTGCGCGAGGCGCTGACCAAGCTGGAGCAGCACGGGCTGGTGGAGATGCGCCGCTACCACGGCTACACGGTCGCCGGCCTGTCGCAGCAGGAGATCGCGGAGATCTGCCAGTTCCGCGCGCTCGTCGAGGCCGAACTGATCGCACAGGCCGTGCGACGCCTGTCGGAAGAAACGCTGGCGCTGGCGCAGCGCTGCTGCCAGGCCTTCGCAAAGGAGAAGGACCCGATGCGCTGGGGCGACCTGAACCGCGACTTCCACGAAGCGCTCTACCGCGACGCGCAGATGCCCTACCACCTGCAGGCGGTGCGCAGCGCGCTGGACAAGACCGAGCGCTACCTGATCGACCAGCTGCGCCTGACCGACGGCATGGCGCAGGCGCGCGCCGAGCACAAGGCCTTGCTGGACGCCGTGATCGCGCGCGACGCGCGGCTGGCCGCAAGGCTGACGCGCGAGCACATCCTGGGCGCGCTGCAGTCCTTCGTCGACGTCACCGAAGCGCCGCCGGCGCCGCAGCCCGCGGCGGCGCGCAGGCCACGCCGCGCCTGAACCTTCAGGCCGCGAGGCCGAAGGGATCGTCGAGACTGTGGCTGGGTGGCGTGAACCAGCGCGGCCCGTCGGCGCCCATGTGGAAATGGTCCTCCAGCCGAATGCCGAAACGCCCCGGCAGCACGATCATGGGTTCGTTGCTGAAGCACATGCCGGGCACCAGCGGCGTGTCGTCGCCACCGACCAGATAGGGGCCCTCGTGGATGTCCAGGCCGATGCCATGGCCGGTGCGATGCGGCAGCCCCGGCAGCGCATAGCCCGGCCCCAGGCCATGGGCCTGCAGCACCGCGCGCGCCGCGGCATCCACGCCGCTGCAGGGCGCGCCGAGCCGCGCGGCCGCGAAGGCCGCCGCCTGGGCCGCCTTCTCCACCACCCAGATGCGGCGCACGTCCTCGTCCGCGCGGCCATACACATAGCTGCGCGTCAGGTCCGAGCTGTAGCCCTGCACATAGCAGCCGGTGTCGATCAGCACCACGTCGCCGCGCTGGAGCACCTGCGGCTCGCTGACCCCATGGGGGAATGAGCTGGCCACGCCGAAGAGCACGATGCAGAAGCTGGACCCGGCGCCGCTGACGCGCCGGTGCGCGGCGTCGATGAAGTCCTGCACCTCGGTGGTGGTGATGCCCTCGCGCAGCACGCTGGCGGCGGCGCGCTGCACGGCCAGCGTCATGTCGAAGGCGCGCTGCATCAGCGCCAGCTCGGCGGCCGACTTGCGCATGCGCAGCGGCGCCATGCACGGCGCGCCGGATTCGACCGCGCAGCCCGCGGCGCGCAGGCCGTCGACCACGAAGAAGGGCGTGGACGCGTCCACCGCCAGCCGCGCCCCGGGAGGCAGCTCGCGGCCCAGCAGCGCATAGGGGCTCTCGTGCTCGTGCCAGGTCAGCAGCGGCGCGTCCAGCACCAGGCGCTCCTGAATGCTGCCCTGCTCGAACCAGGGTGCCAGGTAGCGCAGCGGCCCCCGCGCCGGCAGCAGCGCGCCCACCAGGCGCTCGCTGGGATGCCAGACCAGCCCGGTGAAATAGCGCAGGTTGCTGCCCGCGTTGAGCCAGCAGGCATCCACGCCCTGCGCGCGCATTGCGGCCTGCAGGGCCTCCAGGCGGCCGCGGTACTCGTCCGCCGCGATGGGCCGCACGCCTTCCGTCATCGGCCGCAGCGCGGCCAGCGCCTCTTCCGGGCGGCATCCGCCCACACCCAGCGCCATGCCCTCGATTCTGTCCATGCGTCTCCCCGTGTTGTGCCTCTGTTGCAGACCAGGCCGTTATCGTATATTGGATCCAATATCAGACGCAACGGGGCCTGACGCCCGGCGCAAGCGCAGCGCGCGGGCCGCGCACCAAGGAGACGACGATGTGCACAGTGATTGCCGTGGGACGCCGCGCCAGCCGCGACGGCAGCACCTGGATCAGCCATTCGGACGCGGGCGAGGACTCGCGCGTCCACAAGGTCCCGGCCATGGACCACGCGCCGGGCAGCCTGGCGCCGGTGCATGAGGATCTGCAGCACATCCATAGCGAGGATCTGGCCGACCACGGCCGCGTGCTGGGCCACATCCCCCAGGTCGCGCACACCCACGCCTACTTCCATTCGGCCTACTCGCATCTCAACGAGCACCAGCTCGCGATCACCGAGAGCACCATCGCGCAGCGTCCCGAACTGAAAACCCAGGGCCGCGGTGAGCAGATCATGAGCGTGGAGCAGGCCATGGTCTTCGCGTTGCAGCGCTGCCGCCGCGCGCAGGAGGCATTGGCGCTGATCACCGAGCTGATGGAGCGCCACGGCTTCCGCCCGACCTGCGACGACAGCGGCGAGCTGCTGTGCCTCGCCGACCCACAGGAGGTGTGGATCCTGGAGCTGTTCTCGGTCGGCCCGGACTGGAGCGCCGCCAGCGGCCAGCCGGGCGTGCTCTGGGCCGCGCGCCAGCTGCCCGAGGACGAGGCGCTGATCGCGGCCAACTGGAGCGTGCTGGGTCGCATCGACCCCGACGACGCCGAGCACCAGCGCCTGAGCCCCCACGCCCGGCCCTTCGCGCGGGCACGCGGCTGGCATGTCGAAGGCCAGCCGTTCGACTGGCGCGCCTGCTTTACGCCATTGCCGCACGAATGGGCGACCGCCAGGCTGTGGCTGTTCTACAGCCGCATCGCGCCCACGCTGAAGCCCTGGCCGGCGCGCCGGCTGGGGGCCGATCCACATGCCACGCTGGACGCCTACCACCAGGTCGTCGAGCCCTTGGACTTCTATCCCTTCTCAGCCCGGCCCGAACGCCCGCTGGGCCGCGAGGACCTGATGGCCCTGCACCGCGCCACCTTCGAGGACACGATCTACGACATCACCGCGCAGCCGCAATGGCGGGTGGTCGACGACCAGGGCCAGATGCGCAAGAGCGAGCTGGCCACGCCCTTCCCCGGCGCCGAATGGCGCCGCCTGCTGGCGCTGACGCAGCGCCGCACCGTGGCGCGCGACTTCGGCCAGTACGCGGCGCTCTGCCAGCTGCGCCAGGGCCGCCCGGCCGACATCGCCGGCGTCTACTGGCTGTGCCTGGGCAACCCGCACAGCAGCAGCTGGCTGCCCATGCATGTGGGCGTGGATGCCGTGCACGAATCCATCGGCCGCCACGATCCGCGGCGCTTCGACCCGCGCTCGCTGCGCTGGTGCATCCAGGCCGCCGACCAGCTGGTGCAGCTGGGCTACCAGCGCGCCATGCCGCAGCTGGCCGCCTGGCGCGACGCGGCCGAGCAGGCGCTGCACCAGGCCTTCGACGCGCTGGACCAGGCGTTGGCCGACGAGCCCGACGCCGCGCGCCGGCGCGAGCAGGCCACGCGCTTCGCCGTCGACGCCGCGGGCCGCCTGGGCCCGCTCTACCTGGCATGGCGGGACCGCCTGGTGGCCCTGCTGAGCCCGCGGGCCTGAGTCCATGGCCCCGCATCCCCCGCTGCGCGCCGCCCGAGCGCTGCCGACCTGCCAGCTCTCGCTGCTGGAAGACCTGTTCGATCCGCTGGGCGACGTGGTCTTCTTCGTCAAGGACCGCGAGGGCCGCTACCTCGCCGCCAACCACACCCTGGTGCGGCGCTGCGCGCTGCGCAGCAAGGCCGCGCTGATCGGGCGCCGGCCGCAGGAGCTGTTCCCGGCCGGCATGGGCGAGGCCTTCGGCGAGCAGGACCGCGAGGTGCTGCGCAGCGGTCAGCCCATGCAGCGCCATCTGGAGCTGCACATCTACGCCGACCGCCGCGCCGGCTGGTGCCTGACGCAGAAGCTGCCGCTGCGCGACGCGGGCGGCGCCATCGTCGGCGTCGCCGGCATTTCGCGCGACCTCGGCGCGCCGGACGAGGACCAGCCGGTCTATCGCCTGGTGGCGCGCATCGCCGAGCAGATCCGCAGCCTGGCGCCGGGACCGCTGTCGCTGGCCCGACTGGCGCAGGACGAAGGGCTGAGCCTGGACCGGGTGGAGCGCCTGTTCCAGCGCGTCTTCCACCTCAGCCCGCGCGAGATGCTGCTGCAGACCCGGCTGGACGCGGCGCGCGCGCTGCTGGCGCAATCGCCCGGCCCCAGCGTGGCCGAGATCGCTGCGGCCTGCGGCTATGCCGACCACAGCGCCTTCACGCGCCAGTTCCGCGCCACCGTGGGCATGAGCCCGACGCAGTACCGGCGCCTGCGGCAGGACGGCGGCGGCTGAACGCACGACCACCGTCGCCGCCGCTCAACGCGCCACCGCTGCGGGGGCCGCGGGCGCGGCCGTTGGCGCCCCCGCAAGCCGGTCCATCAGGAAGCTGTAGCTCAGCGCCCAGAGCCGCGCCTGCTGGCTGCTGTCGGCCGCGCCGGCATGGCCGCCCTCCAGGTTCTCCCAGTACCAGACCGCATGGCCTTGCTGTGCCAGCCGCGCCACCATCTTGCGCGCATGCCCCGGGTGGACGCGGTCGTCGCGCGTGGAGCTGGTGTAGAGCACCGGCGGGTAGTGCCGCCCGGCCTGGGCGTTGTGATAGGGCGAGTAGGGGCGGATGTAGGCCCATTGCTCGGGGATGTCGGGGTCGCCGTACTCCTCGATCCAGGAGGCGCCGGCCAGCATGCGGTGATAGCGCCGCATGTCGGTCAGCGGCACCTGGCTGACCACCGCGCCGAAGAGCTCGGGACGCTGCTGCATGGCCACCGACACCAGCATGCCGCCCAGGCTGCCGCCCATGATGCCCAGCTGCTGGGGCCGCGTGATGCCGCGCCGCTGCAGGTCCTCGGCGACGGCGATGAAGTCGTCGTAGGAGCGCTGCCGGTGTTCGCGCTGCGCCGCGCGGTGCCAGCGCGGGCCGAATTCGCCGCCGCCACGCAGATTGGCCACCACATAGACCCCGCCTTGCGCCAGCCAGGCCCGGCCCACCAGGGCGTTGTAGGCCGGCTTCAGCGAGATCTCGAAGCCGCCATAGCCATACAGCAGCGTGGGCCGCGGCCCGTCCGCCAGTGCGCCGCGCGGGCCGACGACGAAATACGGCACGGCCGTGCCGTCGCGTGATCGCGCCTGCAGCTGGCTCACCTCCAGCCCGCTGGCGTCGAAGAAGTCGGGCAGGCGGCGCAGCTCGGTCTGGCGCTGCGGCTGGCCGGCCTCCATCAGCACCAGGCGGCTGGGCGACAGAAAGCTGCTGCGCGTGAGCAGATAGGCATTGCCCTGCTGGCCCGCCAGCGCGGACACCGAGAGGCTTTCAAACGGGTCGGTGGGGACCGGCTGCGCCTGCCAGCGTCCCTTCTCCAGCCGCCATTCGGCCAGCGACTGGCGCACCTCCTCCATGCTGATCAGCAGCAGCCGGTCCTTCAGCGGCAGCACCTGCTGCAGCGCGCCGCGCGACGGCGGCGCGTACAGCGTCTGGAAGCGGCGCTTGCCGGCCAGGAAGTCGCGCAGCGGCATCGCGATCAGCGCGCCGGCCGGGTGCTGCCGGCCGCCGGTGCGCCAGTCGGAACGCAACCGCAGCAACAGTTGCTCACCGAAGAGCTGGGCGTCGGCATCGGCGGGCTTGTCCAGATGCTGCAGCCGGCCGTCCACCAGCAGGTACTCGTCGCCGGCGAAGAAGCTGCTGCGCCGCTCCACCCAGTGGCGCCGCCCCTGCGGCGTGGACTCGGCCGAGGTCCAGACGCCAACGTCGCGCTCGCGGCCCTCGAAGACCCGCCGCGCCTGCGCCAGCGGCGTGCCGCGCGTCCAGAGCCTGACCTGGCGCGGGTAGCCGGACTCGGTCATGCTGCCGGGGCCGAAGTCGGTGCTGACGCTGATCGTGTCGGCATCCACCCAGGCCGCGCCGCCCTTGGATTCGGGCAGCGCGAAGCCGTCGGCGACGAAGTCGCCGCGCGCGGTGTCGAACTCGCGCAGCACCTGGGCGTCGGCCCCGCCGCGGCTGAGGAAGACCAGGCAACGGCTGGTCTGCGGCGCCAGGCAGCTGGCACCGGCCCAGACCCAGTTCTCGCCTTCGCGCCGGGCCAAAGCGTCCAGGTCCAGCACGGTCTGCCAGGCCGGCTCGCCACGCCCCAGCTGCTCGGCCGGGATGCGCCGCCACAGGCCGCGCGGATGCTCGGCGTCGCGCCAGAAGTTGTAGACATGGGCGCCGATCTGCTGCAGCTGCGGCAGACGCTGCGGCGAGTCCAGCACCTCGCGCAGCTGCGGCATCAGCGCGGCGAAGCGCGGACTGCCCTCCAACTGCTGGCGGCTGCGTTCGTTCTGCGCGCCCACCCAGTCCAGCGCCTCGCGGCCCTGGACCTGTTCCAGCCATAGGTGGGGGTCCGCGCCCTCGCGTTCGCCCGCGGGCGCCGACGCGGCCGCCACCGGTGCCGAGCAGGCGGCCAGCAGCAGCGCCGCGAGGCCCGCGATCATCTTGACGGGCGCGCCCATCAGAAGTGGTACTCCGCGCTGAGCTTGGCCACGCGGCCGGCCAGCGGCAGGTAGGAGCCGGCACGCATCTGCACCGGGTCGGCGCGGTCGAAGACGTTGAACAGGTTGGCCGACAGCACCAGGTTCTTCAGGCCGCTGTACTGCAGCCACAGGTCCACGGTGGTGTTGGACGCGATGCGGCAGGCCGAGGCCTCCACGCCGCGGTCGGCGCAGCCTTCCAGCGTGTTGCTGCTGTCCAGCGTGCCCCAGGCGAGCTTCTGCCCGGCGCGGTAGTTGATGCGCGACCCGAGCGACCAGTCGCCGCGGTTCCAGTTCAGCTTGCCCACCGCGCGCGTGCGCGGCGTGCCGCGTCCGCCCACATAGTTCTCGGAGTAGGTGTTGGCATAGCTGTCCCAGTCACGGTACTCAAGCTGGTAGTTCAGCTCCAGCCCGGTGCTGAGCCGGCCCCAGTCGCCCAGGCCCCAGCGCGCGCGCACGTCCAGGTCCAGGCCCGAGACCTTGGTCTTGTTCTGGTTGCGGTACTGGGCGCTGATGCTGCGCACCGGACCGACGGCGAAGCCCAGGTCGCGGCCCGTCAGCTCCTTGATGCGCTGGGCCAGCTCCTTGTCCTGCACGGTCAGCGCGCCGCGATCGACCAGGCCGGGGATCAGGTCCTCGTTGGCCAGCGTCGCATCCACGCTGCGCACGCCGATCTCGTCGCGGCGGCGGATGCTGTAGTAGTCCAGCGACAGGCTCAGCGCATCCAGCGGCTGCAGCACGATGCCCACCGAGACATTGTTGGAATGCTCGGGCTTGAGATCGGGGTTGGGCGAGACCGCGGCCGGGAAACTGACCGAACAGCCCAGCGCGTAGGCCACGTTGGCGTTGACCTGGTCAGCCGCGTTGCCGGTCTTCAGGATGTCGCGCATCTGCGTGGCGGTGGCGCAGCGCTTGGGGTCCACATAGCCGTTGTTGAACCAGGACGCGCCGCCATTGCCGGTTTCCGGCAGGCTGGGCGCACGGAAGCCCTGGGTCGCGGTACCGCGCAGCATCACGCGCTCATTGGGCCGCCAGGCCAGCTGCACCTTGGGCGTGACCGCGCCGGCGCCGTCGAAGACCTTGTCGCCGCGCAGCGCCAGCGTGGCCTTGAGCTCGCGCGTCAGCGGCGCCTCGACCTCGGCGAACATCGCCGCCATGTCGCGCTTGCCGGAGATGGACACGCCGGAGAACTGCACGATGCGCGCCGCCAGCACATTGTCCGAGCTGCGGTGCCAGAAGTCCTCGTGGCGCAGCTCCACGCCGGTCGCCAGCATCACCGGCCGGTTGCCGATGCGGGCGATCTCGCGCGAGCCCTTCAGGTCGACGAAGAGCTGCTTGTAGCGGCCCGAGGACCCGTACTCGGGGAACATGCGGTCCAGCAGCTCTTGCGGGTTGGCCTGGCCGAACTTGTATTCACCATTGACGATGGCGTCGTGGTAGCCGTAGCGGTCGCGCGCGCCATGCTGGCGCTGGCGCGCCTTGGAGCCCATCACGCCCACCGCGGTGTCGATGTCCCAGCCCGCCCAGTGGCCCTCGGCCCCGGCCAGCAGCCGGTACTGCGTGGAGCTGCCGACGTTCTTGAACATCTCCGGGTTGTCGGAGAAGCGATAGTTCAGGCCGATCGGAAAGCTGTAGGGGTTCGCGGGATGGCCCACGGGCAGCTGCGGATCGGTGAAGTACTGCAGCTCGCCCTTGATGGAGTCGTACCAGTTCAGCGGCACGCCGGTGATGTTGCTGCGCGGCACGGCCGTGTAGTACTTGGCGCGGATGTCGGCGCCATGGAATTCGACGAAGCCGGTCCATTCCTGGCCCAGCTTGACGCGCGCGCCAGCCAGCGCGGTGACACGGTCGGTGCCCGGCATCGCGTCGCTGTCCTTCCAGTAGTCGTAGCGGCACAGCCCGCCGATCAGCAGCTCCGGCGCGCAGCCGGGTGCCGCGCGGTTGATGGACTTGCCGGCCAGCGCCGGGTCCGCGTAGTTGGCCGGATAACGGCCCACGTAGTTGCCGGGCATGGACCCGGTGGAGAGCTGGTCGCGGTCCGGGTTCATCTGCACGAACCAATCGGGCAGCAGCGGGCGCACCGCGCGGTCCTTGTAGCTGCCGCGCTTGAAGAACTCCAGGTGGCCGTAGACGTTGTAGCCATTGGCGTCCAGCGAGCCGCGACCCGCGGTCAGCGAGGCCTGCTGCTCCTTGGCCAGCCAGCTGCGGCGCAGCGACTGCTGGGTGCTGGCCGACAGCTCCAGCCCGGCGAAGTCCTGGCGCGTGATGATGTTGATCACCCCGCCGATCGCGTCCGAGCCATAGATGGCCGAGGCGCCGTCCTTCAGCACCTCGACGCGCTCGATGATGTTGGCCGGGATGCTGTCGATGTTGGTGAAGTTCAGCTGCAGCCCGTCGGCGAAGCCGTAGCTGGACACGCGCCGGCCGTTCACCAGCACCAGCGTGCCGCCGGTGCCCAGGTTGCGCAGCGACACGCCAGAGGCGCCGCTGGCCCAGGAGTTGGCGCCGCCCAGGTCGCTGATCGCATTGCCGTCGTTGGTGGTCAGCGTGCCCAGCACCTCACCCACGGTCAGCGCGCCGGTGGTCTTGATGTCTTCGCGACTGATCACCTGCAG
Organism: Pelomonas sp. CA6; assembly: GCF_022549225.1. Taxonomy (GTDB): domain Bacteria; phylum Pseudomonadota; class Gammaproteobacteria; order Burkholderiales; family Burkholderiaceae_C; genus Roseateles. The sequence goes on along the minus strand of NZ_JAKZFD010000007.1, from coordinate 63,586 downwards.
CGGCTGCGAGGTTTCGGTGTCGGTCCTCTTGATGTTGGAGCCGGTGACGACGACCTTGGGCAGCAGCTTGCCGTCGGTCCCGCGTTCGGGCTCGGCGCTCTGCGCCCAGGCCGGGCCCAGGTTGAGCGCCATCAGCGCGGCCAGAGCGGTCGGGGTCAGGGATCGGTGTTTCATGTCTCCTCGCGGGCTTGTCGTTTTTGCCGCTGGCGACTGTAGGAATCGCGCCCTGTGCTGTCTTGATGCATCGGGGCGCCGCGGGCGCGGAAATCGGCACAGTGCGTCCGGACGCGGCTCTGCACCCGCAGAGCGCCCCGTACAATGCCGCGTTTACCCCGACAGCCACTGGATCTACACCATGTACCGCTGTGCATCCCATGCCTTCCCCCGTCGCGTTGCCCTGATGCTGCTGTGTGCGCTGCCGCTGCTGGGCGCCCTGCCTTCGGCGCAAGCCCAGGTCGCGCGGCACTTCCCGGCCAACGCGCTGCGTGGCGAGCTGGTGCTGACCCAGCCGCCCATCGTCCAGCTCAACGGCAAGCCCGAGCGCCTGGCCCCGGGTGCGCGCATCCGCAGCCCCAACAACCTGCTGCTGATGCCCGGCAGCCTGATCGGCGAAAAGCTGGTCGTGCACTACACGCGCGAATTTACCGGCTTGCTGATGGACGTGTGGGTGCTCAACGAGGTCGAGCTGGCCAACAAAACCTGGCCCAGCACGCCGCAGGAAGCCGCCAGCTGGCGCTTCGACCTGGCCAGCCAGGTCTGGACCAAGCCCTGAACGCCGCGCGCGTCTGACACCCGGGCCGCTGTCCGTGGCCGCCCCTTTTTGCCTCCTCTCTCCCTCCGCGCGCGGCGCGCGCGATGAAAGTGCCCCATGAGCAAGAAAGTCTTCATCAAGACCTTTGGCTGCCAGATGAACGAGTACGACTCGGACAAGATGGCCGACGTGCTGCGCGCCGCCGAAGGCTACGAGCCCACCCAGGACATGGAGGAGGCCGACCTGATCCTGTTCAACACCTGCTCGGTGCGCGAGAAGGCGCAGGAGAAGGTGTTCTCCGACCTGGGCCGGGTCAAGCACCTGAAGGCGCGCGGCACGCTGATCGGCGTCGGCGGCTGTGTCGCCAGCCAGGAAGGCGAGGCCATCATCGCCCGCGCGCCCTATGTGGACGTGGTCTTTGGCCCGCAGACCCTGCACCGCCTGCCCGAGATGCTGGCGCAGCGCCAGACGCAGTCCCGCCCGCAGGTGGACATCAGCTTCCCCGAGATCGAGAAGTTCGACCACCTGCCGCCGGCGCGGGTGGAAGGCGCCTCGGCCTTTGTCTCCATCATGGAGGGCTGCTCCAAGTACTGCTCCTACTGCGTGGTGCCCTACACCCGTGGCGAGGAAGTCAGCCGGCCCTTCGAGGACGTGCTGGTGGAAGTCGCCGGCCTGGCCGACCAGGGCGTCAAGGAAGTGACGCTGCTGGGCCAGAACGTCAACGCCTACCGCGGCCGCATGGGCGAGGGCGACGGCGAGATCGCCGACTTCGCGCTGCTGCTGGAGTACGTGGCCGAGATCCCCGGCATCGAACGCATCCGCTACACCACCAGCCATCCCAACGAATTCAGCCAGCGCCTGATCGACGCCTACGCCAAGATCCCCCAGCTGGTGAACCATGTGCACCTGCCTGTGCAGCATGGCAGCGACCGCATCCTGATGGCGATGAAGCGCGGCTACACCGCGCTGCAGTTCAAGAGCATCGTGCGCAAGCTGCGCGCGGTGCGGCCGGACATCCGCATCGCCAGCGACTTCATCGTCGGCTTCCCCGGCGAGACCGACGAAGACCATGCCAAGACCCTGCAGCTGATCGAGGACGTGCAATTCGACGCCAGCTTCAGCTTCATCTTCAGCCCGCGTCCCGGCACCCCCGCGGCCAATCTGCACGACGACACGCCGCACGAGCTCAAGGTGCAGCGCCTGCAGCAGCTGCAGGCCCTGATCGAGGCCAACGCGGTGCGCTACAACCAGGCGCTGGTCGGCCAGACCGTGCCCGTGCTGGTCACCGGCCATGCGCGCAAGGACGCCACCGAGCTGATGGGCCGCACCGAGTGCAACCGCATCGTCAACTTCAAAGGCGACGACACGCTGATGAACCAACTGATCCCGCTGCGCATCACCGAGGCGTTTGCTCACTCGCTGCGCGGCGAAGTGTGATGGGCCCCCGGGCCCAGCGGGTACGCTGGGCCCGCCCCCCGAGGGGGCGGCGATGAGGGCGGCCCGGCGCTCGGCCCCTGGAATCACGCACCCCGCCCAAGGAGACCCTTGGGCGGCCCCCGGTGGGGGCGGCCCGGCCCTCGGCCCTGAATACCGCCGCTGCTCGCAGCATCGAGCCGCAAGCATTGGCAGGCCATGAGCGGTGGCACGAGGCCCGGGTGGTCGTCGGGCTCGCACTCGGTGTTCAGCGCGGGCGGCGGTCAAATCGGATTTGAGGCCCTCTTCTTTGGTGACTTTCTTCTGGGCCCAGAAGAAAGTGACCCGGCTGCCGGGCCGGGACCCGGCGGGCTCCGCGCGCCCGCGCAAAAAGACAATGAAAGCAACACCCCCCTCTCATTCCTCACGATGACAAGCCACGCCCAGCTTGTTCCCATCCAAGTCCCTGAAATACGCCCCGTAGTAATTCGGGTGGTACTCCGGCCGCAACCCCGGCGCGCCCCCGCACAGCCCGCCGCGGGCCAGGGCCAGCGCGTGCACCCCGTCCACGCGCTCCCGGCTGTCTGCAAGGAAGGCCACCATCTGCCCATTGCCAGGCTGATGCGGCGCGCGGTCATAAGGCCGGCCCACCAGGAACAGCGGCCGCTCCCCCGGCGCGGACTCCCAGCCAGCCCAGGGGCGCGAGGCCTCCACGAAGCGCAGCCGCAGGCCCAGCGCCTCCATCACCGGCCGGTAGAAGGCCATCGCCCGCTCGAAGTCGGACACGCCGACGAAGACATGCGAGAACATCGCTAGATTCCTTTCATGCAAGCCCTGCTCGACATCATCGCCCGCCTCCCCCGACCGGACCAGGCCTGCCGCGTCTTCCACGGTCGCGGCGGCCTCTTCCCGGGCTGCGAGGCCTGGGCGCTGGACTTCTACCCGCCGGTCTGGCTGCTGACCAGCTTCGAGCCAATGACCGATGCGGCACTGGCGGACATCGGCCAGGCCCTGCAGCGGCGCTGGGCCGAGATCGCGCCAGGCGAGCCGCTGAACTGGGTCTTCCAGCACCGCGACGAGCTGCAGCCCGGCAACCGCCTGATGTCAGGCGCGGTGCCCGAGGACCATGTGGTACCGGAGGACGGCGCGCGCTATCGCGTCCACCTGATGCGCGGCCACAACCACGGCCTGTTCCTGGACATGGCCGAAGGCCGGCGCTGGGTGCGCCAGTGGGCGCAGCGACAGCCGGGCGGCAAGGTGCTGAATCTGTTCGCCTACACCTGCGCCTTCTCGGTGGCGGCGCTGCGCGGCGGCGCCGCGGAGGTGGTCAACTGCGACATGGCGCGCGGCGCGCTGGAGGCCGGCCGCCGCAACCACCAGCTCAACGGCCTCGCCACCGGCGCCAGCTTCCTGGCCCATGACGTCTTCAACTCCTGGGCCAAGCTGCGCCGCGGCGGCCCCTATGAACTGGTCATCATGGATCCGCCCAGCCACCAGAAGGGCAGCTTCGTCGCGACCAAGGACTATGCGCGGCTGGTGCGCCGCCTGCCCGAGCTGCTGGCGCCCGGCGGCCAGGCCCTGCTGTGCCTGAACTCGCCCAAGCTGGACGCGGACTTCCTGCGCGCCCTGGTGGCCAGCGAAGCCCCGGGACTGTCATTCGTCGAACGAATCGCCAACCCGGCGGCCTTCGCGGACGCGGAACCGGAGCGGGCGCTGAAGGTGCTGCTCTATCGCAACGGCGACGCGCAGGCGCTCAGCGCCGCCCCAGCCTGAACCACAGCGCGACACTGAGCCCCAGCAGCATCAGCGCATAGCCGTTCATGCTGCCGTCGCGCCCGGTCAGCGCCAGCCCGGCCACCTGGCCCGCACTGCCGCCCAGCCCGGCCCACAGCCACAGCGAGGCCCAGGACCCTGCTCCCGACTGCCGCCGCCACAGCAGCTTCACGGCCAGCGCCATCAGCGCGGCCACACCCCAGGCGGGCAGGAACAGGTTGCAGAAATGCCAGAGGGCGTCGAGAGGAGTCACGCGCGGGTGTCGGTGCTGAAATGGGGCATCCGGGGGACGATCACACGGGCGCTTGATGCACATCAAGTCCCCATGTCCCTGGGAGGATGGAGGGCAATTTTATAATCGCGCCCACTATGTCGGTCTTCACGCTGGGCCTGAACCACCAATCCGCGCCACTGGACCTGCGCGGTCGGTTCGCGTTCTCGGTCGAGCAGCTGGCGCCCACGCTGCTGCGCCTGCGCGAACAGCTGGGCCAGCGCCGCGCCGCGCTGCCGGAAGCGGCCATGCTGTCCACCTGCAACCGCACCGAGCTCTATGTCGCCGGAGACGGCGAGATGCTGCGCCCGGCCGTCGACTGGCTGGCCCAGGTCGGCGGCGTGGGCAGCGGCACGCTGATGGACCATGCCTATGTGCGCGAGGGCAGCGCCGCCGCGCGCCATGCCTTCCGTGTCGCCAGCGGGCTGGATTCCATGGTGCTGGGCGAACCCCAGATCCTCGGCCAGATGAAGCAGGCGGTGCGCGAGGCCGACCAGGCCGGCACGCTGGGCACCACGCTGCACCAGCTGTTCCAGCGCAGCTTCGCGGTGGCCAAGGAAGTGCGCAGCTCCACCGAGATCGGCGCCCATTCCATCAGCATGGCGGCGGCCTCGGTGCGCCTGGCCGCCCAGTTGTTCGAGGACCTGGCCGACATCCGCGTGCTCTTCGTCGGCGCCGGCGAGATGATCGAACTGGTCGCCACCCACTTCGCGGCCAAGACCCCGCGCGCGATGGCGGTGGCCAACCGCACGCTGGAGCGTGGCGAGAAGCTCGCGACCCACCTGGGCGCCGAGGCGATACGCCTGGCCGACCTGCCCGCCCGGCTGCACGAGTTCGACGCCGTCATCTCCTGCACCGCCTCCACGCTGCCGCTGATCGGCCTGGGCGCGGTGGAACGGGCGCTGAAGAAGCGCCGCCACAAGCCCATGTTCATGGTCGACTTGGCGGTGCCGCGCGACATCGAGCCCGAGGTCGCGCAACTGGACGACGTCTACCTCTACACCGTCGACGACCTCGCCCAGCTGGTGCAGTCCGCCGGCGAGAAGCGCCAGGCCGCCGTCGAGCAGGCCGAGGCCATCATCGAGACCGGCGTGCAGAGCTTTGTGCACTGGCTGGGACAGCGTCACACGGTGCCGCTGATCCAGGCCCTCAATCAGCAGGCCGACGCTTGGCGCCAGGCCGAGATCCAGCGCGCGCGCAAGCTGCTCGCGCGTGGCGAGGACGTGGACACCGTGCTGGAAGCCCTGTCGCGCGGCCTGACCCAGAAGATGCTGCACGGCGCCATGGCCGAACTGCACGCCAGCGACGGCGACAAGCGCCTGGAACTGGCCCACACCGTGTCGCGCCTGTTCCTGCGCAAGAGCCCGCGCGATCCGGCGGAGTCCTAGCGAAGCCCGCTGCTTCGCTCCGCGCGCCGCGCCCCACGGGCGGGCGCCGCTTGTCCCGCCGCCTCCGCTTCTTCCCCGCACACCATGAACAACACGCTGCGCCAGCAGTTCGAGCGCCTCGCCTTCCGCCTTGCCGAACTGGACACCGTCCTGGCCGATGGCAGCCTCGCGGCCGACATCAAGCGCTACCGCAGCCTCAGCAAGGAGCAGTCCGAGCTGTCCTCGCTGCTGACACAGTACCGCCTCTATGAACAGCGCGAGCGCGACCTGGCCGCCGCGCGCGAGCTGCTGGACAGCGGCGACGCCGAGATGGAGGCGATGGCGCGCGAGGAGATCGCCGCGGCCGAGGCCGACCTGGCGCGGCTGGACCAGGATCTGCAGCTCGCGCTGCTGCCCAAGGATCCCGACGACGAGCGCCCTGCCTTCCTGGAGATCCGTGCCGGCACCGGCGGCGACGAGTCCGCGCTCTTCGCCGGCGACCTGACGCGCATGTACACCCGCTATGCGGACGCGCAGGGCTGGCGCGTCGAGGTGCTGTCCGCCAACGAATCCGATCTGGGCGGCTACAAGGAAATCGTGCTGCGGCTGGACGGCGACGGCGTCTACGGCCGGCTCAAGTTCGAGTCCGGCGGCCACCGCGTGCAGCGCGTGCCCGCCACCGAATCGCAGGGCCGCATCCACACCAGTGCCTGCACCGTGGCCGTGATGCCCGAGCCCGACGAGGCCGAAGAAATCCAGCTCAATCCGGCCGAGCTGCGCATCGACACCTTCCGCGCCAGCGGTGCCGGCGGCCAGCACGTCAACAAGACCGACAGTGCCATCCGCATCACCCATTTGCCCACCGGCCTGGTGGCCGAATGCCAGGACGACCGCAGCCAGCATCGCAACAAGGCCAAGGCCATGGCCGTGCTCGCCGCCCGCCTGCGCGACAAGGACCGTGCCGAGCGTGCCGCCAAGGAAGCCGCGACGCGCAAGAGCCTCATCGGCAGCGGCGACCGCAGCGACCGCATCCGCACCTACAACTTCCCGCAGGGCCGGCTGACCGACCACCGCATCAACCTGACCCTGTACAAGCTGGGCGCCATCATGGACGGCGACCTCGACGACGTGATCCAGGGCCTGCAACGGGCGCAGGCGGCGGAACAGTTGGCGGCGCTGGAGCACTGACCGCCTCTCCTGAAGGGCAGAGCTCCCCGGTCCGGGCATACCCCGGGCCGGTCCCCGGGGGGGGCGCCGACGCACGCGGCCAGGGGCCGCAATCATCGGCAAGAGTCAGCAGGAGTCGGCAGGAGTCCTGGCATGAGGCCCGATGTGGAGTCGAGCCGTACCCGGCGAGCGACTTGAAGCCTGAGCGGTGGAGCTGCTCCCATGGTCGTCGGGCCAGGACTCCGTGCCAAGCGCGGGTCTCGGTCAAATCGCCTTTCAGGCCCTCCTTTTGGTGACTTTTCCTGGGCCCGCAGGAAAAGTTACCCGGCTGCCGGGCCGGGACCCGGCGGGCTTTGCGCGCCGCGCAGCAGAAAGAAACCGCACCAACATCACAATCCAGCCAAAGCCAAAGCCAAAACAAAAGCCTCCCCCTCCGCCATGCCCCCCCACCCCCTCACGCTCCACCAGGCCCTCACCCACGCCCAGCACCGCGGCCTCCCCCGCCAGGAGGCCAACTACCTGCTGCAGGCCTTGCTCAACGTGGACCGCGCCTGGTTGATCCGCCATGACGACCAGGCGCTGACGCCCGAGCAGGCCGCGCGCTTCGAGGACTGGCTGGCGCAACGCCTGGACGAGGTGCCGCTGGCCTATTTGAGCGGCGAGAAGGAGTTCCACGGCCTGCGGCTGCGCGTGACACGCGACACACTGATCCCCCGCCCCGACACCGAGCTGCTGGTGGACTGGGCGCTGGAGCACCTGCAGGCGCTGCCGGCGCAGCCGCGACCGCGCGTGGTCGACCTGGGCACCGGCAGCGGCGCGATCGCGCTGGCCGTGGCCGCCCGCCATCGCGCCGCCGAGCTGCACATGGTGGACCGCAGCGCCGCCGCGCTGGCCGTCGCCGAGGACAACGCGCGCCGACTGGGCCTGCCGGTGCAGGCCCACCTGGGCAGTTGGTTCGAACCGCTGCGCGGCCTGCCGCCCTTTGACCTCGTCCTGAGCAACCCGCCCTATGTGGCGGGCCAGGACCCGCACCTGGCCGCGCTGCGCCACGAGCCGCGCGGCGCGCTGACGCCCGAAGGCGACGGTTTGGCGGATTTGCAACAGCTGGTCCGCGAGGCGCCCGCGCGGCTCAAGCCCGGCGGCTGGCTGCTGCTGGAGCACGGCTGGGACCAGGCCGAGGCGGTCCGCGCCCTCTTGTGCGAACAGGGCTACCAGGCGGTCGAAACACGCCGCGATCTGGGCGATCAGCCGCGCGCCAGTGGCGGGCGCTGGCCCGGCTGAGCCCTTGCGAAGCGCGGCGAACGCCACAATCTGCGCATCAAGCCCCGCAGTCGGGTTCATCTCCCCTGCACAGCCGCCCGGCGGCGGCGTAGCATTGATCGGACCGGTGGGGTGGCGTTCCCCGCCGTTCAAGGAGAACCGCGATGAAGCCCGCTCTCTCTCCATCCCTCGCCCCGGCCGCGCTGATGGCCGCCCTGCTGATGGCCGCGCTGGCCGGCACCGCGACGCCGGTGCGCGCGCAGGGACTGCAGCTCAAACCCCAAGTCCAGAGCGCCTGGCAGGCCCGCGTGCAACTCAGCAGCAGCCAGGACAGCGGACCCGACGGCGTGCTGCGCGGCAGCCGCCTGCTCAGCGCCAACCTGCTGGGCGACTATTACCTGACCGGGTCCGGCCTGGGCCAGAACATCGGCGGCGGCCTGCGCGCCACCGGCGGCCTGTTGCTGGGTCCGCTGTCGCTGACGCAGAGCAGCGCCGGCCTGGCGCTGGGCCGCGGCGCCAGCGTCTCACCCTATCTGTCCGCCAGCCTGCGCAACCTCGGAGGCTGGAGCGCCGGCTCGCCCGCCGATCGCGAGCCCAGCGCCTCGCTGTCCTATGTGGGCCTGGGCTACAGCAGCTATGCGCTGCGCGGTGGCTGGGGCTTCAGCGCCGACCTGGGCGTGATGGCCGGCAGCAGCTACGGGCCTCGCCTGGGTGACCCGCGCGGCCAGGCGCTGGACGACACGCTGCGCGACCTGCGCTTCAAGCCGGTGCTGCAGCTGGGCCTGAGCTACAGCTTCTGAACACGCGCGGGTCCGGGTCCGCGGTTTGCCCGTCACGCGGCGCGGATGCCCGCCGCGCGCGCCGGCCTTTGGACGTGGCCGATAATCCGGGGAGCGCCGGCCAGCCCATCCGACTGACCGCCCCATCCGACCGAGATTCGACCGAGGACAGAAATCCCATGAGCGACGTTCAGCAACGCATCGACGACCTGGTGAAGACCCACCGCGTGATGCTGTTCATGAAGGGCACGGCCCAGTTTCCGATGTGCGGCTTCTCCGGCCGCGCGGTGCAGATCCTGAAGGCCTGCGGCGTGCAGGATCTGTCGACCTTCAACGTGCTGGAGGACGAGGGCGTGCGCCAGGGCATCAAGGAATACGCCAACTGGCCCACCATCCCGCAGCTGTACGTGAACGGCGAGTTCGTCGGCGGCTCGGACATCATGATGGAGATGTACGAGAGCGGCGAGCTGCAGCAGCTGCTGACCCAGGGCTGATGCAGCCGGCCGCAGCACAGCGCCTGGTGGTCGGCATCACCGGCGCCACCGGGGCCGTCTACGGCTTGCAGCTGCTGCGCCGCGCCCGCGCGCTGGGCCTGCAGACCCACCTGATCCTGACGCCGGCCGGCGTGCTCAATGCCCACCATGAACTGGGGCTGACGCGCGCCGAGCTGGAGGCCGAGGCCGACGCGGCCCATGCCCCCGGCGATGTCGGGGCCTGCGTGGCCAGCGGCAGCTTCGCCACCGCCGCGATGGTGGTGGCACCCTGCTCGATGAAGAGCCTGGCGGCCATCGCCCATGGCTTCGGCGACAACCTGCTGACGCGCGCCGCCGACGTCACTCTGAAGGAGCGCCGCCGCCTGATCCTGATGGTGCGCGAGACGCCGTTCAACCTGGCCCATCTGCGCAACATGACGGCCGTGACCGAGATGGGCGGCATCGTCTTCCCGCCGCTGCCGGCCTTCTACCACCACCCCAGCAGCATCGCGCAGATGGTCGACGAGACCGTGGAGCGCGTGCTGGAGCTGGCCGGCGTCGCGGGCGCCGCGCCGCAGGCCTGGAACGGACTGCGACCGGCCTGAACGCCCGCCCGGCGGAGCCAGAGGCACTCAGTCCGGCCAGGCGCGTAGCAGGCGCCGCGTCAGCTCGGCGGCCGGGCCGCCGTGGCTGCCGCTGCAGTTCTGGCCCGCCCACAGCGGCGAGAACTCGTCCGAGCCGCGCGCCTCGGCCGCGGCGCGCAGCGGCGCGATCGCCGCGGTGGCCAGCGGGAAGGCGGGCGGTCCCTCGCCCAGCGGTCCCAGCTCCTGCATCAGCCGGTTCATGATGCCGCGCGCCGGTCGGCCGCTGAACAGATGCGTCAGCGCGGTATGCCGGCGCCGCGTGCTGTCTGCCAGCGCGGCGCGGTGAACCGCGCTGGTCTTGGCTTCGTCGCACAGCAGATAGGCCGTGCCCACCTGCACCGCCGCCGCGCCCAAGGCCCGCGCGGCGCGCACGCCGGCCGCGTCGGCGATGCCGCCGGCGGCGATCACCGGCAGGTCCAGCGTCGCGACCAATTGCGGCAGCAGCGTGAACAGGCCCTGCTGCAGGCTCAGGTCCGGACTGAGGAAATGGCCGCGGTGGCCGCCGGCCTCCAGGCCCTGCGCGATCACCGCGTCAGCGCCATGGTCCTGCAGCCAGACACCCTCTTCCACCGTGGTCGCGCTGGAGAACACCAGCGCGCCGCTGGCCTTCACACGCGCCAGCAGCTCCGGCGCGGGCAGGCCGAAATGGAAGCTGACCACCGCGGGGCGATAGGTCTCGACCAGGGCCAGGGTCTCCTCGCCAAAAGGCTGGCGCCCGGGTCCGGACGGAATGTCGTCGAGCCGCAGCCCCTGCTCGGCGTAATAGCCCGCCAGCAGACCGCGCCAATGGGCCTCGCGCTGCGCGTCCGGCTGTGGCGGCGTGTGCGCGAAGAAATTCAGGTTGAAGGGCTGCGGCGTGCGGTCCTTCAGCATCTCCAGCTGCAGCTTCAGCTGGGCCGGGGTCAGCATCGCCGCGGGCAGCGACCCCAGGGCGCCGGCCTCGCTGACGGCCAGCGTCAGCGCGGCGTCCTGCGAGCCGGCCATGGGCGCCTGGATCACCGGTGCCGCGGCCAACAGAGATTGGAGCCGGTTCATGGAGTCCTCCTTCGCGCGGGCAAGACGCCCAGCATAGTCGCTTCGCGGCGGCATGGCAGCCGCCGCGCGGCCGGGGCCACGCTCACAAGCCCGCTTCGCGCCTGAGCAAAGCTCCCAGCCAGCGCAACCCGCGCCCGAGCAGGCTTTCGCGCTCGCCCTCGATGCGCGCCACGCCCGCCTGCTCGCGCAGCGGCGCCGCGTGCGCCTCGCAGTGCTCCAGCCGCACGCGGAAAGTGGCGGCCAGCGGCACCAGGCCGCGCTCGCGCTGTTCGGCGGCGATCGGTCCGCCGTAGACCGAGGCCAGCACCGGCGCGTCCAGCACCGGCAGGTTCAACGGGTCCACCGGCCCGAGGCGGCAGTTCAGCGCCGCGTGCTCACCGCTGTTGGCGACGAAGCGCACCGGGCTGCCGGCCTTCAATCCGGCCAGCGCCGCCTCGCCCACATAGGCCTCTCCGCGCACGCCCTGCGGCGCGATCAGGTCCAGCAGGCGCTCGCCCTCGGCCACCACCGTGCCGGCGCGCAGCGCCTCGCTGAGGTCGACCGCGCGGCCCGCGAAGGGCGCGCTGAGCACCAGGCGCGCGGCCTGCTGCTGCAGAGCCGCCACCTGCTCCTGCGCCACCGCCCATTGCGTCTTCGCCACCGAGGCGCGCTGCTGCAGCTCCGGATGCAGGGTCTGCTGCGTGGCCTGCCAGGCGAAGTCGCGCTCGCGGGCCTGGGCCAGCGCCAGCTGGGCCTCCAGCTGCGGCGAACGCAGCCGCGCCAGCACCGCGCCGGCCGCGACGGCCTGGCCTTCGCGCACCAGCACCTCCTGGACTTCCGCCGCCGCCGGCGCATAGAGGCCTTGCGACTGCAGCGCGCCCAACACGGCCGGCTCCGAAACCCCGGTGCGCCAGGGCAGCACCAGCACCAGCGCGCCGGCCAGCACGACACCCGCGCTGCGCCGCGTCGCGCGGCCCCAGCGCAACTCGTCGCGCCGCTGCCACCACACCCTCAGCTCGCCGGCGAGCGGGCGCGCGATGAACCAGCCCAGCTCCACCAGCATCAGCAGCAGGCCCAGGGCCTTGAAGAACAGGTGATAGACCAGCAGCGCGATGGACAGGAAGAGCACCAGCCGGTACAGCCAGGTGGCCCAGGCGAACAGCACCAGGCCACGCCGCCGCGCCGCGGGGAAATGCTCGGGCGGCGCATCGTCCAGCCCCAGCAGCGCGCGCCTCAGCTGCCAGCGCGCCAGCGCGAAGGAGCGCTGGTGCAGATTGGGCATGCCCAGCGCATCCGACAGCAGGAAATAGCCGTCGAAGCGCATGAAAGGGCTGGCGTTGATGGCCAGCGTGGCCACCCAGGTGGTGGTCGCGAGCAGGAAGACCCCGGCGCGCAGCGGCCCGTCGGGCAGGAAGCTCCACGCCAGCGTCGCGAAGACGGCCAGCAGCAGCTCGGCGAGCATGCCGGCGCCGCCGATCAGCAGGCGCTGGCGCCGCGAGCGCAGCTTCCAGGCATCGTTGGTGTCGGTGTAGAGCACCGGCAGCATCACCAGGAAGGCCACGCCCATCGCCGGCACGCGGCAGCCGAAGCGACGGGCCGTCAGCGCGTGGCCCAGCTCGTGAAGGATCTTGGCCAGGCTCAGCGACAGGCCGATGCCCAGCGCCGCGCCCAGCCCGCTGTAGGCCGAGAAGGTGTGGGTGAACTCGTCCCAGCGCCGCGACACCAGGCCCAGCGCCAGCAGCAGCACCAGACCCATCGCGCGCCAGAAGCGGGGATGGAAGACGAAAGACAGCAGCGGCGCCAGCCGGTCCAGCAGCGCCTCCGGGCGCAGCAGCGGGACGCGGAAGAACAGGTAGTTTTTCAGCAACCACATCGCCGCGCCGGGTCGGTTGGCCTGGCGCAGGCGCCACAGCCAGTCGCTCTGCTCGACCGTGGCGGCCTGCAGCAGCTGGTGGCGGGACAGGAAGAGGATGAGCGCGTCGACATCGTCCTCGTCCAGCCGCAGCGTGGTCTGCGCGTGGACCGCCCGCAGCAGCGCCGGCACCTCGCCCAGCGACCAGCGCGACAGCAGCTCGAAGCTGTCCCAGCCGAGCTCGTAGAAACGGTTGGCACAGGGGTCGTGCAGCGTCCAGCTGGGCGAGCCGTCGGCCTGCACCGGCCCGGGGTGCAGGGTCAGCTCCTGGCGCAGCGCGGGCAGCTTGCGGGCGCTCACCGGGCGCCCCCGCGCCAGGCCTGCCCGTGGGCGGCGGTCCGGCTCGCCATGCTCACCATCCCAGCCACTGGCGCAGCGCGGTCAGGGGCCGGCGCAGCGCATGGTAGGCCAGCGGCACCCAGCGGCCCTGGATGCGCGCCGTGCCCATCTGCCCCAGCCGCGGCGTCGCGCCGTCGAGAAAGCGGGCCTGGATGCGATAGGCCAGCAGGCCGCCCTCGACCGGCTCGGCGCGGTAGGCCACACGCAGGATTTCGGCTTCGTAGGACTGCAGCGGCGAGGCGTTGGGATAGAGCGTGAGGCGTCCGCCCGGCGCCACGTCGATCGCCTCGGCGGCGGGCATCCAGGCGGCCAGCTCGACGCGCGCCGGATCGGCCAGCGTCATCACCTTCTCGCCCACCACCACGGCCTTGCCCTGCCAGTCGTTGCGGTCCGAGAAGACCACCACGCCGGCCCCGGGGGCGTTGACCTGCAGGCGCTTGAGCTCGCGGCCGGTGAACTCGGCGGCGATGCTCTTCTCTTCCAGCTTGGCGCGCTCCTGCGCCATCGCCAGCTTGCCCTTGTCATCGGTCACCGCAAGCTGGGCACTGGCGCGGAAGCTCTCCTGCGCGGCCTCGCGTTCGCGCGCGGCGAGCGCGTACTGCCCGGTCAGCGAGGTGGCGTCGAGCTCGAACAGCGGGTCGCCGGCCTTGACCGGCTGGTTGGGACTCACATGGATGCGGTCGATCACGCCGCTCAGCGGCGCGCGCAGCAGCTGCGGGTCCTGCGCCACCACCTCGCCGCGCGCCAGCACGCTCAGCCGCACCGGCATCAGCGCCAGCACCAGCAGGGCCGCCAGCAGCCAGCGGCGCCGCGGCCCGCGCAGCCACTGCGCCAGCAGTTCGCGCCAGTTGCGCCGCGGCGCAAAGCGCAGCAGCGCATGGCCATAGCCATGCGCCAGCTCGGCGGCGAGCTTGAGTTCGTAATCGCTCCAGGGCTGCTCGCGCGCCAGCAGCAGCGCGCCCTGCCCGCCCAGCGGCAGCCACAGCGCCTGCGCCGGCAGCGCGCTGGCCCATTCGGCGCTCAGCGCCTCGGGCAGATGATCGGCCTGCAGCCGGCGCGGCTCGGCGCTCGCGCCCGCCTCCGCGGCCAGATGGCGGAACAGGCGGCCCAGATACTGCACATAGGGCGCGGTCGGGTCCAGCTCGGCCAGCCCCGACAAGGCGCCCACATGGCGGTGCAGCCCCTCGCGCCATAGCGCGGCCTGGCGATAGCTCAGCAGCTGCTGGCTCTCGTTGACGGCGACAAAGCCCAGCTGCTCGGCGCTCTGCGCCTCGCGGGCACGGCGCAGCAGCTGCAGCAGGGTGGCCAGCTCCCGGCTGCGGTCCATGGATACCGTCATGCCAATCTACTTGAAGCTGGCCCAGCCGCTCATGCCCGGCAGCAGCGCCGGCGCCGCGCCGTCCACTACGCCGACCGCGAGCACGGACTGGCTCACCGGGTCAATCTGCGCGCCCAGGCGTTCGATGCGCGCCGGGAAGCTGCTGCCCAGCTCATCCACCGCCACCGTGAAGCGGCTGCCTGGCTTGAGCTGCGCCAGCCACTTGGACGGCACCAGCATGCGCAGCTCCAGCGGACCGGCATCGACGATGTCCAGCACCGGGTTGCCCGGGCTCACGTACTGGTGCACGGCCGCGACGCGGCGCGCCACGCGGCCGGCGAAGGGCGCGTAGATCGCGCACTTGTTCACCACCGTCTTCATGTAGCTGAGCTCGGCTGCGGTCTCCTTGGCGCGGCCCTGGGCCTGGGTGGTTTCCAGCGTGCCGGCGGAGTTGAGCTTGACCAGCTGCTGGTTGACCTCCAGCAGCTGGCTGGCCGCCTCCTGTGCGGCCTGGGCCTTGGCGAGCTGGGCGCGGTAGCTGTCGCAGTCGAATTCGACCAGCACCTGGCCTTTGCGGAAGCCGCCGCCCTCGGGCACCGGCAGCGACGCGATCTTCGCCGACAGCTCGCCCGACAGCGTGACCGCCTGGCGCGCCATCAGCTGCACGCGGATGCGGCCATCGTTGGCCGCCGCCGGCGCCGCGGCGGGTGGCGGAGCGGGTGGCGCGGCCAGCGCGCTCGCCGCACCCAGCGCCACCAGCGCGCCGCCCAGGGCCTTCATCAGCGCGCCGCGGGCGGCCGCCTGACGGATGCGGCCGCTCATTGCACCTGCGCGGTCTGCCGCGCCGCCATGTCGAGGGCGCCCGCCGTCAGCTCATAGCCGGTGGGGTGGCCGGGTTTGGGGTCCAGCCCCAGGCTGGCGCCCATCTGCCCGTAGGCGTTCTGCAGGCTGCCATAGGCCTGGTAGAAGCGCAGCGACGAGAACACCGCGTTGGCGTCGGCCAGGATGGCCGGCAGGCGGCCCTGCACGCCGCTGTCGCTGGCATTGCGGTTCTGCACGTAGATGCGCTGTTCGACCTCGCTCAATTCCTTTTCCAGGCCGAACTGGAGGCTGCGACCCTGCAGCTCCAGATAGGCCACGTTCACCTGGGTCAGCACGGCCATGTTGAGCGCCAGACGCTGCGCCTTGGCGACGTCCAGCTGGGCCTTCGCGGCCTGCTTGATCGGGCCGGCGCTGAACAGGTTCAGCAGGTTCCAGCTCACCCGCAGCCCGGCGTCACTCCAGGACTTGTTGACCAGGAACTTGTTGCTGTCATGGTGCGTGCCGACGCTGAACTCCAGCCCGGGCAGCAGCTTGGCGATGGCCTTGCGGGTTTCGACCGTGCCGATGCGCTCGTTGTAGCGCGCCTCCTGCAGCTCGGGGCGGTTCAGCAGCGCCAGCTCCTCCATCTGCTCCAGCTTGAGGTTCAGCACCGGCACCGGCATGCTCTCCGGCACCGCCACCTGGAACTGCGTGCCGGGCGTCACGTTCATCAGCGCGGCCAGCTTGGGCTTGGCCTGGGCCATGGAGCTGCGGATCATGCCCATCTGCCGCACCACGTCCAGCAGCTGGCGGCGGTAGTTCAGCGATTCCAGCGGCGAGCGCAGCTTCTGCTGCTCCACCTGGCGCGCGTCTTCCAGCGCCTTGTGGGCTTCGACCAGCAGCGCGTCGATGCGGCCTTCCAACTGCTGCGCGCCGACGGCCTGCCACCAGGCCTCGCGCACCTGGTGGATCAGCTGCTGCGCCACCTTGCGCTTGCGCTGCTCCAGGATCAGCAGACGGTCGGACTGTTGCTGCGCCGAGTAATAGCTGACGCCGAAGTCCAGCACGTTCCAGCTCAGCGTCAGGTCGCCGTTCTGGGTGTTGCGCTCGGTGGAGATCGACGGCACCAGCGACTGCTGGCCGGTCGCCACGTTCTGCGAGGACGAGGCGTTGTCGTTGTCGCGGCCGCGATAGCCGGCGGCCAGCGCCAGCTTGGGCAGCATCTCCACGCTGGAGAGGTCCAGCTGGCGCTGCGCCAGCGCCTCTTCCATCAGCTTGACGCGGTAGTCCAGGTTGTGGCGCAGCGCGCGCTCCATGGCCTGCTCCAGCGTCACCGGTCCGCTCAGCGGTTCCTGCGCCCCGAACATGGCTTGGCGGTCCGTCTCCAGCGTGGCCTTGCTTTCGGCGCTGGCGATGGGTTGCGGCGTGACCGCGCAGCCGGCCAATACCAAGGCGGTCGCCACGGCGGTCAAAGCCGGAACGCGGCGGAACGCTCCCCCTGTTGTTTGTTGCTTGTTGTTCATGCGGGTCTCTGTGGTGGACATGGGAATGGGTGGCGATGGCGGGCTCAGCCCGTCAGCTCTTCGGATTGCAGCCATTGCGCCACCTGATTTTCGAAAGCCTGTTGCCCATGCTGGCGGAACTGCTGCTGCAACGCCTCCTTGCCCAGCACCGATGGCGCGTGGGGCCGGTCCGGGCTTGCCTGCTGGGCAGGCGGGCCGACCTTCAGCTCCAGCTGCGAAACGCTGCGGTTGCCGGCCGGGTCGCGCACAGTCAGCTCCAGCCGCAGTGTTTCGTCCAGATCCTGCGGCGGGCTGCCGCTGAAATGGCCAGTCCGGGCGTCGAAAGACAGCCAGGCCGGCAGCGGGCGGCCGTTGGCCTGGCGCACTTGGATCGCCAGGCCCGAGCGGCCATCGCGCGGGGCGATGGCATCGGGCGGCAGGCCCTGGGCGGAGCCCTGGCTCACGCGCGCCTCCTGGCGGTCCGGATCGGGCGCAAGCCGCGGTGCCTCGGCGGCGGGGGACGCCGGCGCCGGAGTGGCGGCCACCGGCAGCGGTATGACATCGAACGGCCCCATCGACACCACGTGGAAGCGATCCTGGCCCAGCAACGCTGACCGGCCCACATGGTCGGGATGGCCCAGTTCGGCCAGCACCGGGGGAGCCACGATCTCCGTCAACAGCCTGGAATGACCGAGGCCGGCCAGGGCATCCAGGAGCGCGGACGGCATCGGGCCCAAGTCGGACAGCACCGCGACGGGGCTCCGGATCGGTTCCGCCTCCTGTCGAGAGAGCGGCACGACAGGGGTGTAGACCTGATACGCCGGAGCCAGCACACGCTGGGCATTGCGGTTGCCGGCCACGTCGGCCACCGCGTCGGCCTTCAGCGCGATCGCCAGATCGCCATCGCCATGCACGCCCGTCAGCGTCACGACATAGCGGCCTTCGCTGATTTTTTCGATGGAGGCGATACGGCCCTGAGCCGTCCCCGAGCTCACCAGCTCCAGCGCCTCGGTCGCGAGCCCGCTCAGCGGCTTGCTGAAGACCAGCTCGTAGCTCAGTGTGTCGGCACTGGTCATGCGTTCGCCAAGCGCCTGCACCGACTGCAGCCGCGGTGCCACCGTGTCCATGGTGATGCCCAGCGAAGCGGCCGGGGCACTCACATTGCCGGCGGCGTCGGTGGCGCTCGCGCTCAGGTCGTGCCGACCGTCGACCAGCGCCGCGTTCAGCGCATAACGCCAGACGCCGCGGCTGTCGGCCATCGTCGTGCCCACCGCCACACCGTCGACGATCACCGTCACCCGGCTGCCCGCCTCGGCCGTGCCCACGATCACCGGCTGCGGATGGCGCGTGACGCCATCGCTGTGGCTGCTGCCGGTGTCCGTGTCCGCGCTCAGGCCCGTCACCACGGGCGCATTCGGCGCACGGGTGTCCACCGTGACCGATCCCGCCGACGACGGCACGCTGACATTGCCTGCCGCATCGGTGGCGGTGGCCTGCAGCCCATGAGTTCCATCGGCCAGCGCCGTGCTGAGCGCATAACGCCAGGCACCGCTGTCATCGGCCATCGCCGTGCCCACGGCCACGCCGTCCACGTAGACGGTCACCGTGCTTCCGGCTTCGGCGGTGCCGACGACCACGGGGCGGGCGTTGCCGGTCAGGCCATCACTGGAACTGCTGCCGGTGTCCGTGGCGGGGCTCAGGCCGGTCACCACCGGTGCGTTCGGCGCCACGCTGTCCACGGCCAGGGTGCGCGTCAGCGACGGCGCACTGACATTGCCCGCCGCATCGGTCGCGACGGCGCTCAGGCTGTGCCGGCCATCGGCCAGCGCCGTGTTCAGCGCGTAGCTCCACGCACCGCGGCCATCGGCCGTCGTCGTGCCCACGGCCACGCCATCCACGTAGACCGTGACCGTGCTCCCGGCTTCGGCGGTGCCGACGATCACGGGGCGGGCGTTGCCGGTCAGGCCATCACTGGAACTGCTGCCGGTGTCCGTGGCGGGGCTCAGGCCGGTCACCACCGGTGCGCCCGGCGCCACGCTGTCCACGGCCAGGGTGCGCGTCGCCGACGGCGCACTGACATTGCCCGCCGCATCGGTCGCGACGGCGCTCAGGCCGTGCCGGCCATCGGCCAGCGCCGTGCTCAGCGCATAACGCCACGCACCACTGCCATCGGCCATCGTCGTGCCCACGGCCAGGCCGTCCACGTAGACCGTCACCGTGCTCCCGGCCTCGGCCGTGCCCACGATCACCGGCTGCGTATTGGCCGTGATGCCGTCGCTGGCGCTGCTGCCCGTGTCCGTCGCGCTGCTCAAGCCGGTCACCACCGGCGCGTTGGGCGCGGCCGTGTCCACCGTGATCGACCGCACCGCCGACGGGCCGCTGACATTGCCCGAGACATCGGTCGCCGTCGCGCGCAGGCTGTGGTGGCCGTCGGCCAGCGCCGTGCTCAACGCATAGCGCCACGCACCGCTGCCATCGGCCGTCGTCGTGCCCACGGCCACGCCGTCCACGTAGACGGTTACCGTGCTGCCCGCCTCGGCCGTGCCCACGATCACCGGCTGGTTGTTGCCGGTCAGGCCATCGCTGGCGTTGCTGCCCGTGTCCGTCGCGCTGCTCAAGCCGGTCACCACCGGCGCATTGGGCGCGGCCGTGTCCACCGTGATCGACCGCGCCACCGACGGTCCGCTGACGTTGCCCGAAACATCGGTCGCCGTCGCGCGCAGGCTGTGGTGGCCGTCCGCCAGCGCCGTGCTCAGCGAATAGCTCCAGGCGCCACTGCCATCGGCCGTCGTCGTGCCCACGGCCACGCCGTCCACGTAGACGGTTACCGTGCTGCCCGCCTCGGCCGTGCCCACGATCACCGGCTGGTTGTTGCCGGTCAGGCCATCGCTGGCGCTGCTGCCCGTGTCCGTCGCGCTGCTCAAGCCGGTCACCACCGGCGCGTTGGGCGCGGCCGTGTCCACCGTGATGCTGCGTGTCGCGGACAGGCCGCTGACATTGCCCGAGACATCGGTCGCCGTCGCGCGCAGGCTGTGGTGGCCGTCGGCCAGCGCCGTGCTCAGCGCATAGCTCCAGGCGCCGCTGCCATCGGCCGTCGTCGTGCCCACGGCCAGGCCGTCCACGTAGACCGTCACCGTGCTCCCGGCCTCGGCCGTGCCCACGATCACCGGCTGCGTATTGGCGGTGATGCCATCGCTGGCGCTGCTGCCCGTGTCCGTCGCGCTGCTCAAGCCGGTCACCACCGGCGCGCTGGGCGCGGCCGTGTCCACCGTGATGCTGCGTGTTGCGGACTGGCCGCTGACATTGCCCGCAACATCGGTCGCCGTCGCGCGCAGGCTATGGTGGCCGTCCGCCAGCGCCGTGCTCAGCGCATAGCGCCACGCGCCACTGCCATTGGCCGTCGTCGTGCCCACGGCCACGCCGTCCACGTAGACCGTCACCGTGCTCCCGGCCTCGGCCGTGCCCACGATCACCGGCTGGTTGTTGCCGGTCAGGCCATCGCTGGTGCTGCTGCCCGTGTCCGTCGCGCTGCTCAAGCCGGTCACCACCGGCGCGTTGGGCGCGGCCGTGTCCACCGTGATGTTGCGCACCGCCGATGGCGCACTGACGTTGCCCGCCGCGTCCGTCGCCATCGCGCGCAGGCTGTGGTTGCCGTCCGCCAGCGCCGTGCTCAGCGCATAGCTCCACGCGCCGCTGCCATTGGCCGTCGTCGTGCCCACGGCCACGCCGTCCACGTAAACCGTCACCGTGCTCCCGGCCTCGGCGGTGCCCACAATCACCGGCTGGTTGTTCCCAGTCAGGCCGTCATTGGCGCTGCTGCCCGTGTCCGTGCTCGGGCTCAGCCCCATCACCACCGGCACATTGGGCGCGGCCGTGTCCACCGTGATGCTGCACGCGGTCGATGGACCACTGACGTTGCCCGCCAGGTCCGTGGCCGTCGCGCGCAGGCTGTGGTGGCCGTCCGCCAGTGCGGTGCTCAGCGCATAGCTCCACGCGCCGCTGCCATTGGCCGTCGTCGTGCCCACGGCCACGCCGTCCACGTAGACGGTTACCGTGCTCCCGGCCTCGGCCGTGCCCACGATCACCGGCTGGTTGTTGCCGGTGATGCCATCGCTGGCGCTGCTGCCCGTGTCCGTCGCGCTGCTCAGCCCCGTCACCACCGGGGCATTCGGCGAGGCCGTGTCCACCGTGATCGACCGCGCCGCCGACAGGCCGCTGACATTGCCCGAAACATCGGTCGCCGTCGCGCGCAGGCTGTGGTGGCCGTCCGCCAGCGCCGTGCTCAGCGCATAGCTCCACGCGCCGCTGCCATTGGCCGTCGTCGTGCCCACGGCCACGCCGTCGACATAGACCGTCACCGTGCTCCCGGCCTCGGCCGTGCCCACGATCACCGGCTGGTTGTTGCCCGTCGTGCCATCGCTGGTGCTGCTGCCCGTGTCCGTCGCGCTGCTCAAGCCGGTCACCATCGGCGCGTTGGGCGCGGCCGTGTCCACCGTGATGTTGCGCGCGGTCGATGGACCACTGACGTTGCCCGCCAGGTCCGCGGCCGTCGCGCGCAGGCTGTGGCTGCCGTCCGCCAGTGCGGTGCTCAGCGCATAGCTCCACGCACCGCTGCCATTGGCCGTCGTCGTACCCACCGCCACGCCGTCCACGTAGACGGTCACCGTGCTGCCCGCTTCAGCCGTGCCCACGATCACCGGTTGGTTGTTGCCCGTGAGGCCGTCGCTGGCGCTGCTGCCGGTATCGGTCGCGCTGCTCAGCCCCGTCACCACGGGGGCATTCGGCGAAGCTGTGTCCACCGTCACCTGCAACGATGCGGACGGCGCGCTGTTGACGCCACCCAGGCTGGCCTGGACCAGGATCGCATGGGTGCCGTCATTCAACGGCGTGGCAAAGCTGTAGCTCCAGGCCCCCGACCCGTTGGCTAGCGTGGTGTCCACCGCCACGCCATCGACATAGATCGTCACCAGACTGCCGGCCACCGCCGTGCCGGCCACCGTGGGCGCGTTGTTGCCCGTGATGCCATCGCTGGCGCTGCTGCCAGTGTCGGTGCCCGCCGTCAGCCCCGCAATGCCGGGCGCCGGCAGCGCCATCGCCACGCTGCGGCTCACCGCCGCGCTGGTCTTGCTGCCATCGTTGACCTCCATGCTGAAGGTGCGCGTGGCCATGTTGGGCGTGGCTGCCGTGTCCGTGTAGCTCACCGCGCGCAGCGCCGCCTGCCATTGCGCCAGTGTCGCCGTCGCGCCGCTGGAGGTCAGCGTCAGCACGCCCGTGCCGGCGTTGTAGCTGGCCACGATGTTGCCGTACAGCGTGCTGTTGTTGTTGACGAAGCCCAGCACGTCTTCGCCACTGTGGAAGTTGCCGCTGATGGCCACCCGCGCGCTGGCCAGCGTGCTGCTGTCGCGGTCGCTCAGCGTCAGGCCGCCGTCGACCGGCACGGCCGCACCGCCCACCGTGAAGCTGCCCGAACCACCGCTGGCCCCCAGGATGGGCGTCTGGTCGGTGGCCGCCACGGTCAGCGTCCGGGTCGCCACCGCGCTGTCCTTGACCCCGTCGTTGACCTGGAAGCTCAGCGTGCGCGTCGCCGTGTTGGGCGTGACCGCCGTGTCCGTGTAGCTCACCGCGCGCAGCGCCGCCTGCCACTGCGCCAGCGTCGCCGTGCCGCCCGCCGAGCTCAGCGTCAGCACGCCCGTGGCCGCGTTGTAGCTGGCCACGATGTTGCCGTAGCTCGTGCTGTTGGTGTTGCTGAACGCCAGCACGTCCTGGCCGCTCTGGAAGTTGCCCGTGATGGACACCCGCGCACTGAGCAGCGTGCTGCTGTCCAGGTCCGACACGGTGATGCCCGAATCCACGAGCACCGGCGTCGACGCGGTGTTGTCGCCCGCCGTGAACGCCGCGCTGCCGCCACTGGTCGTTGCGATGGGCGTCTGGTCGGTGGCCGCCACGCTGACGCTGCGGCTCACCACCGCGCTGCTCTTGGTGCCGTCGTTGACCTGGAAGCTCACCGTGCGCGTCGCCGTGTTGGGCGTCACCGCCGTGTCCGTGTAGCTCACCGCGCGCAACGCCGCCTGCCACTGCGCCAGCGTCGCCGTCGCACCGCTGGACGTCAGCGTCAGTACGCCAGTGCCCGCGTTGTAGCTGGCCACGATGTTGCCGTAGGTGGTCGCGCTGCTGTTGCTGAAGCCCAGCAGGTCCTGGCCGCTCTGGAAGTTGCCGGTGATGCTCACCGTGGCGCTGGCCAGCGTCGCGTTGTCCAGGTCGCTGAGCGTCAGCCCCGGGTCCACCGCCACCGGCGTGGACGCCGCGTTGTCGCCCGCCGTGAACGCCGCGCTGCCGCCACTGCTCGTCGCGATGGGCGTCTGGTCCACCGGCGTCACCGTCACGCTGCGCACGACCGTGGCGCTCGGATCGCTGCCGTTGTTGACCTGGAAGCTGATCGTGCGCGTCGCCGCCTGGGGCGTGACCGCTGTGTCTGTATAGGTCACCGCGCGCAGCGCCGCCTGCCATTGCGCCAGCGTGGCGGTGCTGCCCGCCGACGTCAGCGTCAGCACGCCGGTTCCAGCGTTGTAGCTGGCGACGATGTTGCCGTAGGTCGTGCTGTTGGTGTTGCTGAACGCCAGCACGTCCTCGCCGGCTTGGAAGTTGCCGCTGATGCGCACCGTACCACTGGCCAGCGTCGAACTCGCCGCGTCGGTCACGGTGATGCCACCGTCCACCACCACCGGCGTCGACGCGGTGTTGTCGCCCGCCACGAAGGCCGCGCTGCCGCCGCTGGTCGTCACCACCGGCACCACCGCCACGCGCACCGTGGACGCCAGCGCCAGCACGGTGGTGTCCACGCCGCCATTGCTGGTGCCGCCGCTGTCCTTCACGCTGGTCAGTGTCACCACGCGGTTGCCCTGCGTCGCATTGGCATTGCTGTCGCGGTAGGTGATGCCGTTGATCACGCTGGCGGCGGTGCTGCCCGAAATGCCGCTGCTGGTGAGGCTCACCGTGGCCGTGCCGCCGCTGACCGAGACCGTCACGCTCAGCCCGTTGCCGCTGGTCGTCACCGAGTTGCCGTTGACCAGCGCGACGTTGCTGCCGTCCACCGACAGGATTTCGCTGCTGCCGTCCAACAGCCCCGACACGCTCAGCGTCAGTGCCGTCACGCTCTGGCTCGCCTCCACCGCGCTCACGCTGGCGCCGCTGAACACCGTCACCGCCGCGCCGTTCATCGTGAAGGTCGGGTTGCTGGCCGTCGCGCTCGCCGTCGGCGCATCGTTGACCGCCGCGATCGCCACCGTCACGTTGGCCGAGCCGGTGCCGCCGCGCCCGTCGTTGACGCTCACGTTGATGGTGCGCGTCGCAGCGGAAGGATCGTTGGTGTTGCTGTTGCTGTAGGTCAGCGCGCGGACCAGGGTCGCGACCCGGGGCGGCGTGGCGTTGCTGCCGAAGCTGATGACCAGGTCATGGCCATTGAGGCCATCGCCATTGCTCGCGATCACGCCGACCGTCACACCGCCCACCAAGACCGCGCTGCCCACGTTGGTGCCGTTGCTCAGCGACACGGTGCCGCTGGTGTCCACGCCCAGCACGTCCTGGCTGGCCTGGCCGTTGGCCGATACATGCACCGTCAGGTTGCCGTTGTTGAAATTGGGCGTGTCGCTGTCGGTCACCGTTGCCGCGGTGTTGACGTCCAGCTTCACCGGCCCCCCCTTCTCGGTAAAGGTGGCGCTGTCACCGTTGAGGTTGCCCAGCACCGGCGCGGCGTCGGCCGCCACCGTCAAGGTCTTGGTCACCGCAAGGCTGGTGCTGAGGCCATCATTGATCGCGAAGCTGATGGTGCGATTGCCGGTGTTGGGCGACAGCGAACTGTCCTGGTAGGTCACGGCGCGCAGCGCCGCCTGCCACTGCGCCAGCGTGGCGGTCTTGCCCGCGGAACTCAGCGACAGCACACCCGTGCCACTGTTGTAGCTGGCCACGATGTTGCCGTAGGTCGTGCTGTTGTTGTTGACGAAAGCCAGCACGTCCTCGCCGCTGCGGAAGTTGCCGGTGATGGACACCGTCGCGCTGGCCTGGGTGCTGCTGTCGGAGTCGCTCAGCGTGATGCCGTTGTCCACCACCACCGGGGTGCCCGTGCCGCTGCTGTAGGCGCTGGCGCCGCCGCTGGCGGTCAGCGTCGGCGCGAAGCCGAAGTCGATGGCATCGATAGCCCCGATGCCAATCAAGCCCAATACGGAATGACCATTGACCGCTGTCACCTGGAACGAATCGATGCCCTGGAACGCGGCATTGCCGGAGACATTGAAGACGACGAAGGGGGCGTTGTTCTGAACCGCGTCTCCGACGTTCAAAACCAGCACCGCGCCGGACACCGCCTGGCCATTGGCATAGCCGACCAGCTGGAGATTGCCCCCCGTGATGCCGCCGTCATAGCCGCTGACCACCACGCCGATCGAGTTCAGCGTGAAGCGGCTGCCGTCATTCGGTTTGCCCCCCATGTAGGCAATGGGAATCGAGCCGTCGGTGGTGAAATTCACCGTCGTGATCGAGACCGAGCCGAGCTTCGAGACGTCCACGGTCTGGCTGCCGTTGAAGTTCGCGCCCAGTTGCATCGTGAAGTCCCAACCGTTCACATCGGGAATGACGTACGAGGAAGTCCCCGCCGGAAGCCCGTAGTTGGCACCATCCCTGTTGCCGAAGTCCGTGACGCCCGTGATCGGCCGCGTCAGCAAGGCGTCATAGCCCAGATCCAACCCAGCCACGTCGATCGGCCCGCTGCTGCGCTCCAGCGTCCAGTTGCCCCCCAGCCGCGCCGCGCCGGTCGCGTCCGTCGACGCCGCCACGTCCGCCTGCGTGTAGCGCGCCAGCGCGCCCACGAAGGCCGCGCCCGTGCTGCCCGCGCCGATGCTGCAGCCGTACAGCAGGATGTCGCCATCCTGCGTCAGCGCCTGGCCGATGGCCCTCAGCTCCGCCTGGCGGCCGTCCAGCGCGGCCGTCGTCAGGTCGGTGCTGCCGAGGATCAGGTCTCCGCTCTGCCCGTGAGAGAGGATGTGGATCGCCGCATAGCCCTGGTGGGTCTTCGCCCAGTCGGCGATCTGGCCCAGCCCATCGCGCCCGGGCTGCAGCACCACCAGGTCCATGCCCGGCGGAATCTGGGCCAGCAGGTTGCGGTACTGCGCCACGCTGGCGTCGACGAAGACCACCTGCTTCTGATCCGCCGGGCGGGCGGTCAGCGCGGCCAGGGCCTCGCGCGCGTCGGCCAGACGTTCGGCCTGCGGCGCGCGTGCCGCCGCCTCGACCGCGGCGCGCTCCGCCACCGAGTGCAGCGCATCGCCCTGCACCTGCGCCGCCGTGGCCGCCAGCGCGCCGTCGAACATCACGCGCGGCTCCAAGGCCTGCATGCGCAGCCGGGAGCGAGCGGTCGCCGTCTTGCTGCTGTCCTGCTGTGCGCGCTTGCTCGCCTTATTCCAGATCGCCACGGTTCGCTCTCCCCCGATGCCGGCAAATTGAGGAGGCCGCACGCTAGCACGCAGCCCTGCCGCTCCTGGGGGTGGACATGAGCACTCGGCCCGTTCCGGGCGGGGCGTCTTGGTCACCGTGCGCTCATCGCACGTCTCAGATAGCGCTGTTACGGCTCTCGAACGATGGCCGTTTGATGGACATCAAACGAAAAAGGCCAACAAGAAGCTCAGGCCGCGACGGCCAGGATCAGGTCCGAAGCCTTGATCAGCGCCGTCGCGCGCGCGCCCGGCACCAGCCCCAGCGACTTCACGCTGGCCTCGGTCACGATGGCGTTCAGCTGCCCGCCCTGATCCAGCTCCAGCGTCACCTCGGCATTGACGGCACCGGGCCGGACCGCCGCCACGCGGCCATCGAGTCGGTTGCGCGCCGATACCCGCGCCTCGCCCAGCTCGCTGGCCAGCAGCACATGGGCGGCCTGGATCAGCACCAGCGCCGGCTGCTGGATGCGCAAGCCCAGCTCCTCGGTGCTTTCGCGCGTGACGATGGCGACCAGGCGCGCGCCGCCGGCCAGGGTCAGCTCCACCTCGTCGTTGACGGCCCCGGCGCGCAGCGCGCTGACCGTGGCATGGAACTGGTTGCGCGCGGTGGTCTTCATGTTCAGCACCTTCAGGATGGAGAAGTCGGCCGCCAGGTCGAAGGCCTCGCCGCTGAGCAGCGCGACGAAACGCTGGTGCGCCGCGTCGAGCTGGCCATAGCGCTGCAGCAGACGGCGCCCATGCTCGGTCAGCCGCGTGGAGCCGCCGCCACGCCCGCCGGTCGCGCGCTCGACCAGCGGTTCGCCGGCGACGCGGTTCATCGTGTCGATTGCCTCCCAGGCGGCCTTGTAGCTCATGCCGAAGACCTTGGCCGCGCGCGTGATCGACCCCTGCTCGTCCACCGCGCGCAGCAGCGCCATGCGGCCGTGGCCGCCCAGGCTTTGCTGGCCGGCATTGATCCACAGCGATCCGCGGACCTCCAGTCCGCCGCCACCTGCCTCGCGTCTGCGCGCCATCGCTGCTGTCTTTCTCCAAAGGTTGCGCCGCCGCCGGACCACGCCGGCGCGCGAAGCATAGCCGCTGCACGGCGCCGCGCCGGCGCTAGTCGCTCGCCGACCCGGCGGCCAGCCCGCGGCCGTCCTGCGGCGCGACCCGGCCCGCGTCCAGCGGCAGCACCTGCTGCGCCAGCACGCGCACATCCTCGTCGTCATGGGTGATCAGCATCATGGGCAGCGCCAGCGCCTGCTGCAGTGCCAGCAGCTCCTGGCGCAGGCGCTCGCGCAGGCCCTTGTCCAGCGCGGCGAAGGGCTCGTCCAGCAGCAGCGCCCGCGGCGCGTTGACCAGCGCGCGCGCCAGCGCGCAGCGCTGGCGCTGGCCGCCCGAAATCTGGTGCGGGTGGTGCTCGGCCACCGCCTGCAGGCGCAGCGCCTCGATCCAGCGTTCGACTTCGGGAGCGCGTTCGCCGCGGCGTGGATTGAGCCAGCCGCGGCGCAGGCCGAAGGCGATGTTCTGCCTCACCGTGAGATGGGGAAAGAGCGCGTAGTCCTGGAACACCAGCCCCATGCGGCGCTCGCGCGCGGGCAGCGAGATGCCAGCCGCGCTGTCGTACAACACCCGCCCGGCCACGGCCACGCGACCGCTGTCGGGGCGGCTGATGCCCGCGATCATGCGCAGCGCCTGGGTCTTGCCCGCGCCGGACGGACCGAACAGCACGACGCGCTGCGCGTCGCTGCGCAGGCTCAGGTCCAGCTCGAAGCGCGAGCCGCCCGCATCCAGCCGCTTGCGCAGCGCCAGGTCCCACACCGGTGTCATCGTCAGCGCCTCAGGGGTCCGCGCCCGGGCACCTGGCCCGGCGCCAGCCAGCCGGCGCCCAGCAGCACCGCGATGCAGGTGACCGAGGTCACCGCGACGAGGAAGTTGGCCGTGTCGTCCTGCCCGGCCTGCACCGCCTCGTAGACGGCGATGGACAGGGTCTGGGTCTTGCCGGGAATGCTGCCCGCCACCATCAGCGTGGCGCCGAACTCGCCCACCGCGCGCGCGAAGGACAGCAGCAGCCCGGCCAGAATGCCGCGCCAGGCCAGCGGCAGCGACACGCGCAGCAGCACCGCGACCTCGCCCTGGCCCAGGCTGCGCGCCGCGTCCTCCAGCTGCGGATCCACGGTCTCGAAGGCCGCGCGCGCCGCCTTGTACACGAGCGGGAAGGCCACCACCGCGGCGGCGATCACCGCGCCCTGCCAGCTGAAGATCAGCCGCAGGCCGAAGTGCTGCAGCAGCCAGCCGCCCAGCACGCCCTGCGTGCCCAGCAGCACCAGCAGGTAGTAGCCCAGCACGGTGGGCGGCATCACCATGGGCAGGGTCAGCGCGGCGTCCAGCAGCTCGCGCCCGGGGAAGCGCCAGCGCGCCACCGCGTGGCCCAGCGCCACGCCCAGCACCAGGTTGATCAGCGTGGCCCAGCCCGCGACCTTGAGCGTCAGCGCCAGCGCGACCCAGGCTGCATCCATGCCGGCTCCTTGGTCCTCAGGGCTTGCCGAAGCCGTAGCGCGCCAGCACGGCCTGCGCCTGCGGGCCGAGCAGGAATTTCGCGAAGCTCGCCGCGCCGGCAGCGTTGGGCGCCTGCGCGAGCGGCGCCACCGGGTAGCGGATGGGCTTGGGCGTGGGCACGGTCAGCGCCACCCGGACCTTGTCCGTCATCAGCGCAGCGTCGGTGGCATAGACGAAGCCCGCGTCGACCTCGCCGCGCGCCACATAGTCCAGCGCCTGGCGCACGTTGTTGGCGCCGATCATCTTGGGCTCGATCGCACCCCACAGCCCCGCGCCATCGAGCACGGACTTGGTGTAGCGCCCGACCGGCACGCTGGCCGGCAGCCCGACGGCGATGCGCGCGAAGCCCGGCCGTGCCAGGTCGGCCAGCGAGCCCGGCGCGCGGCCGGCGGCCGGCACGATCACGACCAGGGTGTTGGACACGAAGTCGCGCCGCTGCTCCGCCTTGACCAGGCCCTGCGCCTGCGCCTGGTCCATGGTCTCCTGGTCGGCGCTGGCGAAGACGTCCACCGGCGCGCCCTTGGCGATCTGCTGCAGCAGCGCGCCCGAGGCGCCGAAGTTCAGCTGCAGCCGCTGCCCCGGATGCGCGGCCTCGTACAGCGGCGCGATCTCGCGCAGGGCATGGGTCAGGCTGGCGGCCGCGGACACGGTCACCTCGGCGGCCTGGGCCACCCATGCGCTGCAGGCAAGCAGCGCCAGGGCCAGGGCACGGAGCGGGCGTTTCAAGGTCATGAGCAGATTCCTGGGGAGCAGTGTGCCGCGAACCGGCGGGCACCGAAATTTATCAGATGACATAACGATAGACGCCCAACCGACGCCATCGAGCGTGCGATAGATCAATGCACAGTCGGCATTAATCACTGAATCCTGATGTATCGTTATATTGACTTATACATTTCGAAAACCACACACCTTCCCCACATGCTCCCCCCGCGCTCCTCCCTCAGCGTCCTGACTCTGGCCTGCGCCGCCTGGCTCGGCACCCCCGCGGCGCGAGCCGCCGACACCCCGTTCGAGCTCGGCACCGTCACCGTGACCGGTTCGCGCGCCCAGGTCGGCGAAATGCCCACGGACCAGGCCGGCAGCCTGGTCACGCAGGAGGACATGCGCCGCTTCGGCCGCGAGACGGTGGGCGACGCGGTGGCGCTGCTGCCCGGCGTCACCCGGTCCAGCAACTCGCGCAACGAGCTGCTGGTCTATCTGCGCGGCTACGACCCCCGCCAGGTGCCGCTGTTCATCGACGGCGTGCCGGTCTATGTGCCCTATGACGGCTATGTGGACTTCAACCGCTTCTCCACCTACGACCTCGCCGCGATCCAGGTCGCCAAGGGCTTCAGCTCCATCGCCTATGGGCCGAATGCGCTGGGCGGCGCGATCAACCTGGTTTCGCGCAAGCCCGTGCAGGCGCTGGAAGGCGACGCGCTGCTGGGCGTCGCACGCGGCGGCGACCGCAAGGCGGCGCTGAACCTGGGCACGCGCCAGGGACGCTGGTATGCCCAGCTGGGGCTGTCCTGGCGCGACGCCGATGGCATGCCGATGTCCGCCGACTTCAAGCCCTCGGTCACCCTCGTCGAGGACGGCGGCCTGCGCAACAACAGCGATCGGCGCGACCGCAAGGCCTCCTTCAAGCTCGGCTTCCTGCCCAATGCCAGCGACGAGTACACGCTGTCCTACACGCGCCAGGACGGCCGCAAGGGCCAGCCGCCGTCCACCGACTTCAAGGCCGCGCGCTACTGGCGCTGGCCGGTCTGGGACAAGGACAGCCTGTACTTCCTCTCCCGCACCGCGCTGGGCGAGTCCGAGACGCTGAAGCTGCGTCTCTACCACGACCGCTTCGACAACGAGGTGGTCAGCTATGCCGACGACAGCTACACCCGGCTGCTCACCAACGGGCGCGGCAGCGTCGCGAGCGGCCGCAGCCACTACCGCGACCGCAGCGGCGGCGGCGCGCTGGAGCTGGAATCGCGGCGCTGGGACGGCCACCTGCTGCGCGCCGTGCTGCAGCTCAAGCGCGACCGCCATCGCGAGACCGACGCCAACGGCACGGTCCAGGCGCGCTACGAGGACGAGCTGCGCTCGCTGGGCGTCGAAGACCTGATCGATCTCGCGCCGCGCTGGCAGCTCTCGCTGGGCGCGGCGCGCCACGAGCTGCGCCCCGCGCAGGTGTACAGCAGCAGCGGCGCCTATGCGTTGCCCGACACCCGCCGCGCCACCAACCTGCAGGCCGGCCTCTTCCATGCGCTGGGCGCGCAGGACCGCGTCTACCTGACGCTGGCGCGCAAGACCCGGCTGCCGACGCTGAAGGACCGCTACTCGCAGCGCCTGGGCAACTATGTCGAGAACCCGGCACTGGGCCCCGAGACCTCGCTGAACCTGGAGCTGGGCTACCAGGGCCGGCCGCTGGCCGCGCTGCCGGCGCTGGTCGTCGAGGCCGCGCTGTTCCAGAGCCGCGCGGACGACAAGATCCAGTCCGTCTTCGTCAAGGACGGCAACGCCTGCGGCCCGGCGACGCCCTGCCAGATGCGCAATGTCGGCGAGGCGCGCGTCACCGGCCTGGAGCTGGGCGCCCGCGGCCGGCTGCTGCGCTGGCTGGAGCTGGGCGGCCATCTCACTCTGCTGGACCAGAAAAACATCAGCAGCCCCGATACCCGCGTCACCGGCGTGCCCGACCGCAAGCTCTTCGCCTATGCCCGCGTCACCCCCGTCGCCGGCGTGGACCTGCAGGCCAGCGCGGAGCACGACAGCCACCGCTGGGTGAACAACACCAGCGCCCTGTCCGGCGCCACCGTGCTGGGCCTGAAGGCGAGCTGGCAGCCGCTGGCGCGCCTGACGCTGGAGGCCGGCGTGGACAACCTGCTGGACAAGCTCTATGAACTGGACGCCGGCTTCCCCGCCGCCGGCCGCAGCTGGTACGCCAACCTGCGCCACACCTTCTAAGCCCACCCCTGCCGGAGCCGCCCCATGATGCCCAACCCCGAGCCACCGATCCGCGCCGGCCTGGCCGCGCCCGCCTCCGCCGAGCCCGCGCTGCCGGTGGCGGCCATCCTGGACAACGGCGGCGAGGACGTGGATGCGCTGCTCGCCCGCTTCGCCTGCCAGCAGCGCCGCGCCGGACGGCGCGTGCACGGGCTGGTGATGACGCGCGCCGAAGGCAGCGCGGGCTGTGCCGGCGACATGGTGCTGGTGGACGTCGCCACCTTTGACGAATACCTGGTCTCGCAGCCGCTGGGCCAGGGGTCCGGTGCCTGCCGCGCCGACCCGCAGGGCTTTGCGCGCGCCAGCATGGTGCTGCGCCGCGCGCTGGACGAGGCGCCCGAACTGGTGGTCTGCAACCGCTTCGGCGGTCTGGAAGCCGAGGGCGGCGGCTTCGCGGCCGAGCTGCTGGCGCTGATGGCCGCGGGCGTGCCGCTGCTGACCGCGGTGGCCTCGCGCCACCTGGCTGCCTGGCAGCACTTCAGCGGCGGCGCGGCGCTGCTGCCGGCGCGCGCGGAAATCGTCGGCGACTGGCTGGCCCGCACGCTGCCCGCCCACGCGCATGACTGAGGCCCGGCACCCTGCCCGGCGCCGCGCGCTGGCGGCGCTGGTCGCGCTGCCGGCGCTGGCTCCGGCGGCACGCCTGCTCGCCGCGCCCACGGCGAGCGCGGCCCCACTGCTGCAGCTCTTCGGCCGCCTGCGCGCGCGGCCGATGCGCCTGTTCGCGGCCGGACCGCCGGCCGCCGTGCTGCTGGCCTGCCTGGCGCCGGAGCGGCTGCTGGGCTGGCCCGCCGCCCCCAGCGAGGCGGCGCGCCGCTGGCTGCCCGAATCACTGCGCGACAAGCCCGCGCTGGGGCGGCTGTCCGGGCGCGGCAGCACGGTCAGTGTGGAGGCGCTGCTGGCGCTCCAGCCCGACCTGATCGTCGACGCGGGCAGCGTGGACGCCACCCAGGCGTCCACCGCGCGCCGCGTCGCCGAGCAGACCGGCCTGCCTTGTCTGCTCATCGACGGCCGCCTGGCCGACTCGCCGCGCCAGCTGCGCGAGCTGGGCCGCCTGCTGGGCACCGAAGCGCACGCTCAGGCGCTGGCCGAGTACGCCGAGCAGGCGCTCGCACTGCCCGCGCGCAGTGCCACCGCACGCCGGCCCGGTGTCTACCTGGCGCGTGGCGCCGACGGCCTGGAGACCGCTACCGCCGGCGCGATCAACGCCGAGATCATCGAGGCCGCCGGCGGCCGCAACGTCGCCGACACCGGCCATGCCGGCGTCGCCCGCGTCTCGCTGGAGCAGGTGCTGGCCTGGGCGCCGGACTGGGTGCTAACCCAGGACCGCCAGTTCCACCGCCTGGCCATGACGGACACGCGCTGGCGCAGTCTGGCCGCGCTGCGCGAGGGCCGGCTGCTGCTGGCGCCGGACCGGCCCTTCGGCTGGCTGGACGGGCCGCCGGCGCTGAACCGCCTGCTGGGCCTGCGCTGGCTGGCGATGCGGCTGGCCCAGCCCGCCCCCGTCGACGCCGCGAACGCGCAGGTGCTGGACGAGGCGCAGCGCTTCTACCGCCTCTTCTACGGACTCAACCCTGGCCGCGCCGCGCTGCAGGGCCTGCTGCATGGCGACGCCTGAACACGCCGCGCCGGCGGCCCCGCTGCTGCTCGCCGGCGCCCTGCTGCTGCTGGCGCTGATGGGCGCGCTGGCGCTGGGCAAGTTCCCGGTGTCGCCGGTGGAACTCGCGGCCACGCTGGGGGCCCGGCTCCTGGGCGACGGCACCAGCGCCGACGCCACGCGCGACGCGGTGATCTGGCACATCCGCCTGCCGCGCGTGCTCGCCGCCGCGCTGGTCGGCGCGGCGCTGGGCGCGGCCGGCGCGGCCTACCAGGGCCTGTTCCGCAACCCGCTGGTCTCGCCCGACATCCTCGGCGTGTCGGCCGGCTGCGGCCTGGGCGCGGCGCTGGCCATCCTGCTGGCGCTGCCGCTGGCCGCTGTCTCGGCGCTGGCCTTTGCCGGCGGACTGCTGGCGGTGGGCGTGGTGCTGCTGGCGGCGCGCCGCACCGGCGGCCACGAGGCGGTGCTGGTGCTGGTGCTGTGCGGCGTGGCCGTCGGCGCGCTGCTGGGCGCCGGCATCGCGCTGGTCAAGCTGCTGGCCGACCCCAGCGTGCAGCTGCCCGCCATCACCTTCTGGCTGCTGGGCGGGCTCGGCGCGGTGGGCCTGCCCGATCTGCGCCTGGCCGCGCCCGCGCTGGGCCTGGGCGCGACCTTGCTGCTGGCGCTGCGCTGGCGCATCAACCTGCTCAGCCTGCCCGACGAGGAGGCCGCGGCGCTGGGCGTGCAGGTCGGCCCGCTGCGCCTGGCGGTGATCGCCGCCGCGACGCTGATGACGGCGGCGGCGGTCGCGATGGCCGGCATCGTCGGCTGGGTGGGCCTGGTCGTGCCCCATGTCGCGCGCCTGCTCGCCGGCCCCGAGTTCAGCCGCCTGCTGCCCATGGCGCTGCTGCTGGGCGCGGCCTTCGTCGTCGTCGCCGACACGCTGGCGCGCACGCTGGCGCCGATCGAGCTGCCGCTGTCGGTGCTCAGCTCGGCGGTGGGCGCGCCCTTCTTCCTCTGGCTGCTGGGCCGGCGGTCCGCGCGGTGAGCACGCCACCGCCCCCCGCGCTGCAACTGCGCGGCCTGCGCATCGGCCACCGCGGCCGCGCGCTCGCCGACCAGGGGCTGGACCTGCAGCTGCGGGCCGGAGAGATCCTCTGCCTGCTGGGCCCCAACGGCTGCGGCAAGACCACGCTGTTCCGCACCCTGCTGGGCCTGCTGCCCGCGCTGGGCGGGCAGGCCGAGCTCGCCGGGCTGGACAGCGCGCGCGCCACGCGCGCCGAGCTGGCGCGCCGGGTGGCCTATGTGCCCCAGGCCCATGCCGGCGTGTTCGCCTACCGCGTGCTGGACCTGGTGTTGATGGGCCGGGTCGCGCACATCGGCCGCTTCTCCACGCCCTCGCGCGCGGACCGCGCGCTCGCGCTGGCCGCTCTCGAACGCCTGGGCGTGGCCCATCTGGCCGCGCGGCCCTGCACCGAGCTCAGCGGCGGCGAGCGCCAGCTCGCGCTGATCGCCCGCGCGCTGGTCCAGCAGGCGCCGCTGCTGGTGATGGACGAGCCCACCGCGGCGCTGGACTTCGGCCACCAGCAGCGCGTGCTTGCCGAGATCGCCGCGCTGGCCGCCGACGGGCTGGCGGTGCTGATGTCCACCCACCAGCCCGAGCATGCGCGCCAGGTCGCCAGCCGCGTCGCGCTGATGCACGGCGGCCGGCTGCGCGCCCAGGGCCGGCCCGCGCAGGTGCTGCGCGTGGACGCGCTGGCCGCGCTGTACGCGCTCGATCCGACCCTGCTGCGGCGCAGCCTGCCCTGGGCCGCCGCGCCCCTGGACACCGAGGACACCCCATGACGACGACCCTGGCGGCGAACGACTACGCCGCGCAATACCGCGAACAGATGCGCCAGCAGCGCCTGCAGCCCCGACCGGCCCAGGACTGGGACCAGCGCGCGCCCGGCTACGGCGCCAACCGGCGCCAGAGCCAGTACGCGGTGGACTTCATCGCCCGCATGGACCTGCGCGGCGCGCGCACCCTGCTGGACGTGGGCAGCGGCCCCGGCACGCTGGCGCTGCCGCTGGCCACGCGGCTGCGCCGCGTGTTCGCGCTGGACCACAGCGCCGGCATGCTGGAGCAGCTGCGGCTGCAGGCCGCGCGGACGCGCCAGGACAGCATCGAGACCCTGCACCTGGCCTGGGAGGACGACTGGCGCAACGTGCCGCTGTGCGACATCGCCATCGCGTCCCGCTCCACGCTGGTGGAAGACCTGGACGCCGCGCTGGCCAAGCTGCTGCACCACGCGCGGCTGCGCATCTACCTGACCTACCTGGTCGGCGGACATTTCATGGACCCCGGCGTGCTGGCACTGCTGGGCCGCGACACGCCGCGCGCGCCCGAGCACACGCTGCTGCTGGGCATGCTGGAGCAGCGCGGCCTGCGCCCGCGCGTGGACATTCTGGAAACCCCCAGCCGCCTGGCCGGCTGCGCCGATGCCCACGAGCTGGCGCAGCGCATCGAGTGGAGCCACGGCCCGGTGGACGAGGCCGCGCGCTCGCGCCTGGCGCGCTGGTTCGAGGCCGACGCGGAACGGGCCCGGCGCGGCGGCGCGCCGATGCGCTGGGCCTTCGTCGCCTGCGACGTGCCGGCAAAGGGGCCAGGTCTTGCCTCGCGCTGAGGCAGCCGGGCGCCTTCCGCACACTCGGCCACGCAGCCGGCCCGGGCCGTGGCGTATTCACGCCGCGGTGCCGCGGGCGCCGCTAGCATGGCGCGCTTTCGCAGAGAAGCCAGAACCGCTGCCGGCGTGTCCGTCACCAACGTCCAACTCAGAGTCTGCCCCTACGACCGCAACGCGCTCGAGGAGTACCGCCAGGCGGTGCGCAACGGCACGGCGGTGCCGGCCCCGCCGGCGCCGCTGGACACCACCGCCTTCGACCCTTCGCCCATGGCCACCTACATGGCCGGCGTGCAGCGCGACATTCTGTTCGGACGCCTGGTCTTTCCCCGCTACGTCAGCGAACAGGCCTGAGGGCGGGCTCAGCCCGCCCAGCCGCCGCCCAGCGCGCGCACCAGGCCGACGGTGGCCTGGTATTGCGCCGCCCGCAGCTGCAGCGCGGCGCGGCGGTTGCGCAGCTCGCTGCGGCGCGCGTCCAGCAGGTCCAGCTGGCTGACCAGGCCGTTGCGATAGCGCGAGTCCGACAGCGCCGTGGCACGCGCCGCGGCCTGCACCGCCTGCGCCTGCACCTGCGCCTGGCGCTCCAGCAGCTGCAGGCCGGCGAGCGCGTCCTCCACCTCGCGCAGCGCCTGCAGCAGCTGCTCGCGGTAGTCGGCCAGCGCCAGCGCCAGGCCGGCGCGCGCGCCGTCCACGCCCGCCTGACGGCGGCCTCCGTCCCACAGCGGCAGCGACAGCAACGCCTCCAGCGACCAGGCGCGCGCAGACCAGCGCAGCACATCGCCCAGCTCCGCCGACGCGCCGCCGCCGCTGGCGCTCAGCGCCAGGCGCGGGAACCAGGCGGCCTGCGCCACGCCCAGACGCGCCTGCGCGGCGAGCAGGCCGCGCTGCGCGGCGGCCACGTCGGGCCGGCGCGCGAGCGCCGCGCTGGGCAGCCCGGCCGGAATGCGCGGCAACAGCACCGGCCCGTCGGCCTCGGCGAGCCTGAAGCCCGAGGCGGGCTCGCCCAGCAGCGCCGCAAGCGCGTTCTCCAGTTCGACGCGACGGCGCTCCAGCGCCAGCGCCTCGGCCTCGGTGGCGGCGACTTCGGCCTGCACCCGCGCCAGGTCCAGCTCGGCCACGTCGCCAGCTCGGTAGCGGCGCTCGGTCAGCACCAGGGTCTCGCGGTAGGCGGCCACGGTGTCGCGCACCAGGCGGCGCTCCTGGTCGGCGAAGCGCAGCGCGAGATAGGTCTGCGCCACCTCGGCCTGCACCAGCAGGCGCGCGCTCTGCAGCAGCGCCTCACGCGACTGCGCGTCCAGCGCCGCGGCATCGCGGCCCTGCGCCAGTCGGCCGGCCAGGTCCAGCTCATAGGCCAGGTTCAGGCCCGCGCTGAGGCGCGTCGCCGCCGCCGGGCCCTCGCCGGGCCGGGTGGCGCGCGTCGCGCCGGCGCCCAGGTCGACACGCGGCAGCCGCTCGGCCTCGGCGCCGCGCAGCAGCGCGCGCGCCTGCGCCAGGCGGGCGGCGGCGGACTGCAGACCGGTGTTGCCCTCCAGCGCGCGGCTCACCAGCGTGTCCAGCGTCGCGTCGCCGAAGACGCGCCACCAGTCGCCGCGCGGCTCGGCGTCGGCGGGCGGCACCAACGCCCAGCCGGCCTGGGCCTCGGGTGCGGCCGCGCTCTTGAAGGCCGGCGGCGTGGCGGGCAGCGCGCGCTCGTCCAGCGCGGGGACGCTGGCACAGCCGGCCAGCACCAGGGCCGCCAGCAAGGGGAACAGGGCAGGTTTCATCAGGCGCTCCTCATTCGTGTTCATGGCGCGGCGCGGCCGGGTGCGGACGCGCGTCGGCGGCGCCGCCCGCCACGGGCGGACTCAGCGGCGGCTCGGGATGGCTGCCCTCGCCGTGCTGTTTGAGCGCCCGGTTGCCGGTCAGCGCGCGCATCAGCACATAGAACAGCGGGGTCAGGAAGAGACCGAAGGCGGTCACGCCGATCATCCCGGCGAACACCGCGACGCCCATCGCGTTGCGCATCTCCGCGCCGGCACCGCGGGCGAGCACCAGTGGCAGCACGCCCATCACGAAGGCCAGCGAGGTCATCAGGATGGGGCGCAGGCGCAGCCGGCTGGCCTCGATCGCGGCCTGCAGCGGGCTGCGGCCGCCGAACTCCAGCTCGCGCGCGAACTCCACGATCAGGATCGCGTTCTTCGCGCTCAGGCCCACCAGCACGATGAGCCCGATCTGGGTGAACACATTGTTGTCGCCGCCGCCCAGCCAGACGCCCGTCATCGCGGCGAACAGGCCCAGCGGCACGATCAGGAGAATGGCCACCGGCAGCGCCAGGCTCTCGTACTGCGCGGCCAGCACCAGGAAGACCAGCAGAATGGCCAGCGGGAACACCCACAGCGCCGAGTTGCCGGCCAGGATTTCCTGGTAGGTCAGCTCGGTCCACTCGTAGCTGATGCCCGGCGGCAGGGTCTCCGCGGCGATGCGCGCGATGGCCGCCTGCGCCTGCCCGGTGGAGAAGCCCGGGGCCGGGCCGCCGTTGACGTCGGCGGACAGGAAACCGTTGTAGCGCATCGCGCGCTCGGGACCGAAGCTGGGCTGCACCTTCATCAGCGCCGACAGCGGCACCATCTCGCCGCCGGCCGAGCGGACCTTGAGCAGGCCCACGTCCTCGGCGCGCGCGCGAAAGGGCGCGTCCGCCTGCACGCGCACGGTGTAGGTGCGGCCGAAGCGGTTGAAGTCGTTGACGTAGAGGCTGCCCAGGTAGATCTGCAGGGTGTCGAACACATCCGTCACCGCGACGCCGAGCTGGCGCGCCTTGGTGCGGTCCAGGTCGGCATAGAGCTGCGGCACGTTGACCTGGTAGCTGGTGAACAGGCCGCTCAGCTCGCTCGCCTGGGCGGCGCGCGCCATGAAGGCCTTGACCGCCTGGTCCAGCGCCTCATAGCCCAGCCCGCCGCGGTCCTCCAGCTGCAGCTTGAAGCCCCCGGTGGTGCCCAGGCCGTTGACCGGCGGCGGCGGGAACATCACCACGAAGGCGTCCTGGATCGCCCCGTACTGCTGGTTCAGGCGCGCCGCGATCTCGCCGGCCGACAGGCCCGGGCCGCGGCGCTTCTCAAAGCCGTCCAGCGTGACGAAGACGATGCCGGAGTTGGCGCTGTTGGTGAAGCCGTTGATGGACAGCCCCGGGAAGGAGACCGCATGCTCGACGCCGGGCGTCTTCAGCGCGATCTCGCCCATGCGGCGGATCACCGCCTCGCTGCGGTCCAGCGTGGCGCCGTCGGGCAGTTGCGCGAAGCCGATCAGGTACTGCTTGTCCTGGGCCGGCACGAAGCCGCCGGGCACGGCCTTGAACAGGCCCGCGGTCAGCGCCACCAGCCCGCCGTACAGCAGCAGCATGGCCAGCTTGCGCCCCAGCGCGCGGCGCAGGCCGCCGCCATAGGCCTGCGCGCCGCGCTGGAACAGACGGTTGAAGGCGGCGAAGAAGCGGCCCAGCACGCGGTCCATCGCGCGCGTCAGCGCGTCCCTGGGCGCGTCATGCCCTTTCAGCAGCAGGGCCGCCAGCGCCGGTGACAGGGTCAGCGAGTTGATCGCCGAGATCACCGTGGAGATCGCGATGGTCAGCGCGAACTGGCGGTAGAACTGCCCGGTCAACCCGGTGATGAAGGCCAGCGGCACGAAGACCGCGACCAGCACCAGCGCGATCGCGACGATGGGGCCGGACACCTCCTGCATCGCGCGGTAGGTCGCGGCGCGCGGGCTCAGCCCGGCCTCGATGTTGCGCTCCACGTTCTCGACCACGACGATGGCGTCGTCGACCACGATGCCGATGGCCAGCACCAGCCCGAACAGCGACAGCGCGTTGATCGAGAAGCCGAACAGGTGCATCACCGCGAAGGTGCCGATGATGGACACCGGCACGGCCAGCAGCGGAATGATGGAGGCGCGCCAGGTCTGCAGGAACAGGATCACCACCAGCACCACCAGCGCCACCGCCTCCAGCAGCGTGTGCACCACCGATTCGATGGAGGCGCGCACGAACTGCGTGGGGTCGTAGACGATCTCGTAGTCCACGCCCTCGGGCATGGACTTCTTCAGCTCGGCCATCGTGGCGCGCACCTGGTTGGAGATCTCGATCGCGTTGGAGCCCGGCGCCTGGAAGATGGGCACGGCCACGGCGGACTGGTTGTCCAGCAGCGAGCGCAGCGCGTAGTCGGCCGCGCCCAGCTCGATGCGCCCCAGCTCGCGCAGCCGCGTGACCTGGCCGTTGGCGCCGGTCTTGACGATGATGTCGCCGAAGTCCTCCTCGTTCTGCAGCCGGCCCTGGGCGTTGATGGGCAGCTGCAGGTCCACGCCCTGCAGGCCCGGCGACGCGCCGACGACGCCGGCCGCCGCCTGCACGTTCTGCTCGCGGACCGCGCGCACCACGTCGTTGGCGGAAAGCCCGTGCTCGGCCACCTTCTGCGGATCCAGCCAGACGCGCATCGCATAGTCGCCCGAGCCGAAGAGCTGCACCTGCCCGACGCCGGCCAGCCGCGCCAGCCGGTCGCGGACATTGAGCACCGCGTAGTTGCGCAGATAGGTCATGTCGTAGCGCCCGTTGGGCGACAACAGGTGCACGACCATGGTCAGGTCGGGGCTGCTCTTGACGGTGGCCAGCCCCAGCCGGCGCACCTCCTCGGGCAGGCGCGGTTCGGCCTGCGCGACGCGGTTCTGCACCAGCTGCTGCGCCTTGTCCGGGTCGGTGCCCAGCTTGAAGGTCACGGTCAGCGTGAGCAAGCCGTCGGTGGTGGCCTGGCTGCCCATGTAGAGCATGCCTTCCACGCCGTTGATGGCCTCCTCCAGCGGCGTCGCGACGGCCTCGGCGATGACCTTGGGGTTGGCGCCGGGGTACTGGGCGCGCACCACCACCTGCGGCGGCACGACCTCGGGGTATTCCGAGATCGGCAGCACGCGCAGCGCCAGCAGCCCGGCGACGAAGATCAGCACCGACAGCACGCCCGCGAAGATGGGCCGGTCGATGAAGAATTTGGAAATATTCATGGTCTTGTCTCGTTGCGCGGCGGCGCGGGGGTCAGGACTTGCCGGCGCCGTCGGCCGCGCGCGCCTGCTGCTCGGCCCGGGCGTTCATGGGCACCAGCTGCGGCACGACGCGGGCACCGGGGCGCACGCGCTGCAGGCCGTTGACGACGATGCGCTCGTCGGCCTTCAGCCCCGCGGTGACGACGCGCAGCCCGTCCACCGGCGCGCCCAGCTGAACCTCGCGGTAGCTCAGCAGGTTGTCCGCGCCCACCACCATCACGAAGCGCTTGTTCTGGTCGGTGCCGATGGCGCGCTCGTTGACCAGCAGCGCGGGGCGGCTGCGCGCCTGGCCCAGCCGTATGCGCACGAATTGGCCCGGCATCAGCGCGCCGTCGCGGTTGTCCAGCACGGCGCGCACGCGCACCGTGCCGCTCCTGGGGTCGACCTGGTTGTCCACCAGCTGCAGGCGCCCCGCATAGGGCGCGTCGCCGTTCGCGGCGGCGCCGATCTGCACCGGGATGCGTTCCAGCTGCTGGCGTGCCCCGGCGCCGCCGGGCAGCTCGGCGAGCGCGCGTGCCACCGTCTTCTCATCGGCGTCGAAACTGGCGTACATCGGGTTGACCGAGACCAGCGTGGTCAGCACCGGCGCGCCGGGACCGGCGGCGACCAGGTTGCCCTGGGTCACCTCCAGCCGGCCCACGCGCCCGGCCACCGGCGCGCGCACCTGGGTGTAGCCCAGGTTCAGGCGCGCCGACTGCAGCGCCGCCTGCGCGGCGCGCAGGTTGGCTTCGGCCTCGCGCGCGGCGTTGGCGCGCTCGTCCAGCTCGCGCTGCGCGATCGCCTGCTCACGCCACAGCCGGTCGGCGCGCTCCAGTTCGCTGCGCGTGTAGCCCACGCGGGCCTGCGCGGCGAACACCTGGGCCTCGGCGCGATCCACCTCGGCCTGGTAGGGCGCGGGGTCGATGCTGATCAGCAGCTCGCCGGCCTTGACCAGCGCGCCCTCGCGGAAATGCACGGCCTGCACCGCGCCGGCGACGCGCGAGCGCAGGTCCACGCGCTCCACCGCCTCCAGGCGGCCGGAGAACTCCTCCCAGGCGGCGACCGGCTGGCTGCTCACCGCGGCGACGGACACGGGGATGGCCGGCGCGGCCTGGCCCGTCGGATTGGCCTCGGCCTGCGGGCTGTGCAACCCGCTCAGCAGGGCCGCGGCGACGG
Source organism: Pelomonas sp. CA6 (assembly GCF_022549225.1). Classification (GTDB taxonomy): domain Bacteria; phylum Pseudomonadota; class Gammaproteobacteria; order Burkholderiales; family Burkholderiaceae_C; genus Roseateles. The sequence continues at coordinate 21,354 of NZ_JAKZFD010000007.1, read as the reverse complement.
CGGCGACCGCGGTCAACGAAGTCGCGGCGATGGCCAGCGGGCGGCGGTTCTTGGGGGCGATCAGGGAAGAAGTCATGGCGGTCACTCCGTGGACAGGTCTTGGGGAGATGCGGCGGATCAGGCCGGTTGCGGGCGCGCGGTCCGGCCCGGCAGGAAGAGCGAAAGAAAGTCGCCCAGGCGCTGGCGCAGCGCGCCCACCCAGGCGGGCTGCGCGGCGGGCGCAGGCAGCGGGTGCATCAGCGCGCAGGGCCAGCCGCTGGGCGCCGGCAGCAGCGCTTGGTGGACGATCACGCCGGCCTGGCGCATGGCGCGCGCATAGGCCAGGGCCTCGTCGCGCATTGGGTCGTCGGCGCTGCTCAGCACCAGGGCCGGGACCAGGCCGGCCAGGCGCTGCGTGCAGGCGGGCGTGGCATAGGGGTGGTCGGCGTCCTCGCAGGGGCCCAGGTAGGCACGCCAGCCCTGGGCCCAGCGGCAGTCGGCATCGCCGGCCTCGGCCGCGCGCAGCGAGGCCGTGCCCAGGCAGGGATTGAGCATGGGGCCGATCAGGATCTGCCCGGCCAGGCGTCCATGGCCCTGGTCGCGCGCCATCAGCGCCAGCGCCGCGGCCAGGTTGCCGCCGGCCTCCTCGCCCGCCACCAGCAGCGCGCTGTCGGGGTCGGCCAGGCGCGCGCGGCGCCGGTGCAGGCCGCGCAGCAAGGCGTCCAGCTGGGTCAGCGCGGCGGGAAAGACCTGACCCTCGCCCTTGGGATAGTCGGCGTCGACGACGACCGCGCCCGCCTCGGCCAGCAGCCGCGCGACCAGCTCGCCGCTGTCCAGCCCGCCCGTGGTGAAGGCACCGGCATGCAGGTGCAGCACCAGCGGCGCGCCGGCGCGGCGCGCGGCGCCGCGGTAGACACGCACCGGCAGCTGGAGATCGCGCCCCAGCGACAGCAGCTCGTCCCGGCGCGAGGTCAGCGGCAGCTCAATCATGGGAATAGGCCTGCGCGCAGCAGGGCGCAGGGGTTCATGTTGCAATGCCGCGAAATTTAGGGATCGCGCCGCCTTTGATAAACGGGGCGGGCGGCGATGCAGTGTTTCGCCGCCGAAACAATCCCTGCGCCACCATCCGGGCCTGGCCGGACAGGAGAGGAATCACAGATGGACAAGCTCAGTGCGATGCAGGCCTTCGCGCGCGTCGTGGAGAGCGGCACCTTCACCAAGGCCGCCGAATCGCTGGACCTGCCCAAGACGGCGGTCACGCGGCTGATCCAGTCGCTGGAAGAGCATCTGCGCGTCAAGCTGCTCAACCGCACGACGCGGCGCGTCAGCGTCACGCCGGACGGCGCCGCCTATTACGAACGCGTCACGCGGCTGCTGTCGGACATCGAGGAGCTGGAAGGCTCGGTCTCGCATGCGCGCGTGGCGCCGCGCGGGCGCATCCGCGTGGACGTGGCCTCGTCGGTGGCGCGCATGCTCATCATCCCGGCGCTGCCCGAGTTCTATGCCCGCCATCCCGAGATCCAGATCGACCTGGGCGTCTCGGACCGCCCGGTCGACCTGATCAGCGACAACGTGGACTGCGTGGTGCGCGGCGGCGAGATCACCGACCAGTCGCTGGTGGCGCGGCGCATCGGCGACTGGGGCTATGGCTGCTGCGCCTCGCCCGACTATGTGCGCCGCCACGGTGTGCCCCAGCATCCGCTGGAACTGGAGTCGGACCAACACCAGGTCGTCAGCTACTTCTCCGCGCGCACCGGCAAGCGCTTCCCCTTCGACTTCAGCAAGAACGGGCAGCGCTACGAGGTCTACGGCCGCTACCAGGTCTCGGTCAACGACGGCAATGCCTTCATGACCGCCGGGCTGCATGGGCTGGGGGTGATCCAGGCGCCCTACTTCATGATCAAGCCTCACATTGACAGCGGCGAGCTGCTGCCCTTTCTGTGCGACTGGGAGTCGGACCCGCTGCCGCTCTATGTGGTGTACCCGCCCAACCGCCACCTGAGCACCAAGCTGCGCGTCTTCGTCGACTGGGTGGCCGAGCTGTTCGAGCGCCACGACCGCTGGCAGCGCGAGCTGCTGGTGCAGTGCGACGCGCGCGACGCGCTGCCGCCCCCGCCGGCCAACGGCGCCAAGCAGGCCGTGCTCAGCGCGGCCTGACGCGCTCAGGGCGCGGGAAGCGGCGCCGGCAGGCCCAGGCGCTGGATCGCGGCGTCCATGGCCTTCATGCGCCGCACGTCCACCTGCCTGCTGCACAACATGTGGCGCTGCAGCCCGGGCGGCAGGTCCGGGAAGCTCTGCAGGCTCACCGCGCCGTTGCCCAGCTCGCCATGCTGGTTGAGCCATTCGTAGTCGTAGCGGTCGATGAACATGTAGTCGGCCCGTCCGGCCGCGAGCATGCGCGCCAGCTGGGCTGGCGTGACGGTGGCCCGCTCGGGCGGTGGCTGGCGGCGGCGGATGAGCTCGTCCAGCTGCGGTCCGTAGGAGATGCCGTCCGACACGGCCATGCGCAGCCGCCGGTCGGCCATCAGCGTGGCCAAGCTGGCATGGGCCTGCACCGCGTCCAGCGCATGGCGACCGACCAGCACGCCCTGCGGCGGGTCCTGCGACATGGGGCGGCTGAAGCGGGCATAGCGTTCGCGCTCCGGCAGCCGGTACCAACCCGGCGAGCAGACCGCCTGCTCGTCGGCCTGCAACACGCGCTGGATGCGCTTCAGCGGCGCCTCCTCCAGTCGGAAGGGAATGCCCGCGGCCTCCAGCACGAGGCGGGTCTGCGCGATCAGCAGGCCGCGCGGCTGGCCGCCCTCGGTGTAGGAATAGGGCGGCTTGTCGCGGTAGAGCACCAGCAGTGCTTCCTCGCCCGCGGACGGCACTGGCGGTGACGGCGTTGCGGGGGGCCCGGCCATCGCGCGCAGCGCCAGACCCAGGACCAGCAACGCCAGTCCGCGCGACGCGGCGCGCCGCCCCGCCTGGGGCCGGCGCAGCTTGCCTTGTTCGCGGTCAAGGGCTCTTGGTGCACTCACGGATTCAGCATCCTGCCGTTTCTGACCCCCGCACTGTAGCGAGCTTCCGCTCGCGCCCGGCCCGCCGCGGCCCACACGGCGCGGCGACCGCGGTATTCACGCACGCGACCGTGGACGCCAGCGTGCAGGCCAGCGCGCCCAGCACCTCGATGCCGCGCCGGTGCGCCTCGTCCAGCGGATGGCGCGCGCTCAGGCGCAGGCAGTGGTCGAACGCCGTCCCGGTACTGAACACGGCACCGGGCACGAAGCTGTAGCCCTGCTCGCGGGCCCGCGCCAGCAGCGCCAGCGCGTCCAGCCCCGCGGGCAACTCCACCCACAGCGCATAGCCGACCTCGCCCACCTGCAGCCGCGTGCCCGCGGGAAAGTGGCGCAGCACCGCCTGCTCGTAGGCGCGCAGCTGGAGCGCCAGCTGCTTGCGCAGCCGGCGCAGGTGGCGCTCGTAGCCCTCGCCGGCCATGAAGCGGGCCAGCACCCGGTCGGCCAGCGCCGGCAGCAGCTCGCCCTGCACCGCGCGCGCCGCGCGCAGCCGCAGCCCGTAGCGCCGGCTCGCCACATAGCCCAGGCCCAGACCCGGCCCCGCGGTGCAGGCAAAGCTGCCGCAGTACAGCACCCGGTCGTCGGCGTCGAAGGCCTTCAGCGGCCGCGGCCGGTAGGCCCCGCGGTAGAGCTCGCCCATCATGTCGCATTCGATCAGCGGCAGCGCATGGCGCGCCAGCAGCGCGGCCAGCGCCTGATGGTCCGCGTCGTCCAGGCCCGCCCCATCGACGCGCCCGGCGCCGGACTCGATCACGCAGGCCGCGACGCGGCGCGTGCGCAGCGCCCGCGCCAGTGCCGCGGGCCAGCGCTGGCGTCCGCCCTGCGGCGGGATCTCCAGCACCTCCAGGCCCAGGCAGGCCATCAACTCCAGCGCCCGCAGCGGCGCCGGGCTGGCCACCGCCACCACGTCGCCGGGGCGCGCCACCAGCTGCAGGCACAGCTGCAGCGCCTCGGACTCGCCCTGCACCACGACCAGATCTTCGGGCGCGAAGGCGCAGCCCATGCGCGGCGCGCGGCGCGCGATCTGGCCGCGCAAGGCTTCGGAGCCGGCCACGCTGCCCTGGCCCAGCAACGCCGCGTCCTGCTGCAGCGCCTGCGTCGTCAGCCGGCGCAGCGCCGCCAGCGGCAGCAGCGCGGGCGGCAGCGCCAGATGCCCCAGCGACAGCCAGTCCGGCCGCGACGCCGCCAGCGCCATCAGGCGCTCGCGCCGCGCCTCCAGCGCCAGCGCCACCCCGCCCGTGGGCAGCGGGCCCGGTGCCGGCGTCGCGCGGGCGAAGAACCCCTGCCGCGCGCGGGCCTCGATCAGCCCCGCATCCTCCAGCTCATGCAGCGCATGGGTGACGGTGGCCAGGCTGGCCCGGTGGGTCTCGCAGAGCTGGCGCACCGAGGGCAGCCGGCTGCCAGCCGGGAAACGGCCGGCGCGCAGGTCCTCGGCCAGGGCCTGGGCCAGGGCGCGGTAGCGGTGGGGGCGGGAGGTCACGGCGGTCGCGGCGGGAGTCCAAAGCTGCGCACGATAGCCGCAATCGCGGACTCTGCATCGATACAGGTGCACCGCCCGGCCATGGATACAGCGCGCCGCTGTATCGATCCGGCGCGCGCGGCCCTGAGTCTTACCGGCCGCGCCCGCGCTTCCTAGACTGCCGCGCCATGGACCACATCGGCATCGACACGGGCCCCGCGACCACGGGCAACAGGGATCTGCGGCACCTGCTGCTGGGCGAGGGGCTGGGGCTGCTCGCCGGCAGCGCGGCGCAGACCGGCCTGGCCTGGTGGATCGCGCAGGCCGGCGGCGGCGCCGACCTGGCGCGCTACGGCAGCCTGATGGCGCTGGGCTCGCTGGCGGCGCTGGCGCTGATGGCGCCGATGGGCGACCGCTGGCCCAAGCCGCGACTGATCCGAATGGCACGCGCGCTGCTGCTGGTCGACGCGCTGCTGCTCACGCTGCTGGCCTGGCGCGGGCTCTACCAGTGGTCGCTGATCGCCGCCTGCGGCGTGCTGTCGCTGTTCGCGAATGCCTTGCTGCTGCCCGCGCAGGCCAGCCTGCTGGCCGAGCTGGTGTCGCCCCGCGCGCTGCCGCGCGCCATCCGGCTGCGCCGTGGCGCGCAGGCGCTGGGCGGGCTGCTGGGCCCGGCCCTGGCCGGCGCGGCGCTGGCCTTCACGGGCCTGGCACAGGCGATGGCGCTGAACGCGCTGCTGTTCGGGCTGTCCGCGCTGGCGGCCTGCGCGCTGGGCGCCCCACCCTACCCGTCGGCACGCGCGCCGGCCGCGCCCTGGCTGGCCGACGTGGGCGCCGGGCTGCGCGCGAAGTGGCAGGCCCGGCTGGACCGCTGGTGGACGCTCACCGGCGCGCTGATGATGGTCTTCCTGGCGCCGGCCATCGGCCTGCTGCTGCCGCTGCGGCTGCAGTCGCTGCAGCTGGGCGCGCTCTGGTTCGGCGCCTGCACGGCGGCGCTGCCGCTGGGCGTGCTGGCCGGGGTCGCGGGGCTGGCCGACGCGCTGATGCGCCGCGTCGGCCGGCCGGCGGCCATCGCGGCTGCGGTGGTGCTGTGCGGCGCGGCGATGGCCGTCATCGGCCTCGCGCGCTGGCCGGCGCTGCTGGTGCTGAGCTTGGCGCTGATCGGCCTGGGGATGTCCATCACGCAACTGGTCGGCCAGACCCACCGCACGCTGGCGGTGCCCGAGCCCTTCCGCGCCCGCATGGCGGCGGCGCAGCTGGGCATCGCGCAGCTCGCGGCCGCGCTCGCGCCGGCGCTCGCCGGCCTGCTGCTGCAGGCCTGGCCGGTGGCCACGGTCTATCTGGGGCTGGCCGGCGGCTTCCTGCTCAGCGGCCTGTTGCTGCTGGCCATCCCCGAGCTGCGCACCTTCCTGAACCTGGAGCACGAGGCCGCGCGCGACTGGTATGGCCGGCGCTACCCGCAGGCCTTCGCGCGGCCCGATCAGCCGGGCTGCGGCTCGAGCTGATCGCGCCGTGGGTAGGAATCGACCGCGCCATGGACCTGGGTGCTGAGCGCCGCGGCGCGGCAGGCCAGGCGCGCCGCGGCCAGCAGCGGCTGACCGCGCAACAGCTCGGCCAGGCAGGCGCCGGCGAAGCCGTCCCCGGCCCCGGTGGCATCCACCGGCCGCACCGGCGTCGCGGGAACGGCGACGCGCTCGCCGCCTTCCCACACCGTGCAGCCCTGCGCGCCCTGCTTGAGCACCACGGCGCGCGCGCCATGGTCGCGGCACCAGGCCATGATGTCGTCCGGCTGCGAGAGGCCGGTCAGGGCCTGGAATTCGTCCACGCTGGGCAGGAAGAGATCGCAATGCGGCAGGGTCTCGCGCAGCAGCTGCAAGGCGTCCGCGGCGGCGATCAGCGCCGGGCGGTAGTTGAGGTCGTAGCTGACAAGGGTGCCGTGCGCGCGCGCGATGGCGAGCGCCTGCGCCACGGTCTCGCGCGCGCTGGCGCTGATGGCCTGCGACAGGCCCGAGCAATGCAGCCGCCGCGCGCGCGCGATGAGCTCGCGCGGCAGGCCGGCCGGCGTCATCAGGCTGGCCGCGCTGCCGCTGCGCCGGTAGCTGAAGCGGTGGCCGGCGGCGCCATGCTCGACGAAGTAGAGCCCGGTCGGCGCGCCCGGCAGCAGGCGCACGCCTTCGGTGGCGATGCGCTCGCGCCGCCACAGCGCCAGCAGCGCGCCGCCGAAGGCGTCGTCGCCCAGCTGGGTGATGTAGGCGCAGCGCGCGCCCAGCCGCGCCGCCGCGATCACGCAGTTGGAGGTGTCGCCGCCAAAGCCCATCCAATAGGCCGTGGAGGCCGGATCGCGGCGGTTGAACTCCACCAGCGCCTCGCCGATCGCCACGAGATCCAGTGTCTTGTCCTGCGTCCTGTCCTGGGTCATGCCCACTCCTCCATCGTTGATCGTTTCAGCAACCGGCCGGCGCCGCCAGGGCCGCCCCCGGCGAGTTGCGCGCGCAGGCTTTCGACGCCGTTGACGAACACCCGCTCGATGCCCTCGCTCATCGCGGTGGGTTGTTCGTAGGTGGCGAGGTCGCGGACGCGTCGCGGGTCGAACACCACCACATCGGCGAACCAGCCCGGCTTCAGCAGCCCGCGCCACGCAAGCCGGAAGTTGCGCGCGCTGAGCCCGGTCATCTTGTGCACCGCCTCTTCCAGCCCGAGCACGCGGCGTTCGCGCCAGTAGCGCGCCAGCACGCGCGGGAAGGCGCCCCACAGCCGCGGGTGCGGATGGCGGTCGTGCGGCAGGCCGTCCGAGCCGATCATGGACAGGCGGTGCGCGACGATGCGTGTCACGTCCTCCTCGGCCATCTGGAAATAGCAGGCGCCGCCCGGCTGCAGGCGGCGACAGGCGCCGCGCTCGTCCACGCCCCAGTCGCGCGCCACCGATTTGAGCAGCCGGCCCGCGGCCTCGGGGTGGGTCTGCGACCAGGTGATCAGCACGTCGATCCGCCCGTCCACCAGGTCCTCGCGCAGCACGGTGGACCCGGCCACATAGGGATAGACGTCCATGGCCACCGGCTGGTCCCGGGCCAGGCGCTCGATCAGCGGCAGGGTCTCGCGCGTGCGACCCCAGTTGGCCGGGCCGGCGCATTTGTGGTGAGAGATCACCAGCGGCACGCCACCGCGCCGCGCGGTGTCGCCGGCTTCCTGCAACGCCTCCAGCACCTGCGCCATCTCGTCGCGCAGATGCGCGGCGTAGACGCCGCCCTGGCGCGCGACGATCCGCGCCAGCGCCACCAGCTCCTCGGCCGGTGCGGCATACGCCGGTTCGTAAAAGAGGCCGGAGGACAGGCCGATCGCGCCCTCGTCCAGGCATTGCGCCAGCAGCGCGCCCATGCGCGCCAGTTCGGCCGGCGTCGCCGGGCGCGACAGATCGGCCAGGGTGGCGACGCGCAGCGTGGTATGGCCCACCAGCGCCGCGAGGTTGACGCAGGGGCGCGCGGCCGCGAAGGCGCGCGCGTAGTCGGCCAGGCTGGCATGGCGGAAGGAGTCGGCGCCGAGCAGGTTCAGCGGCGGCGGCGGGGTGGCCGTCACCAGCGGCGCCAGCGAGAGGCCGCAGTTGCCGGCGATCACCGTCGTGATGCCCTGCGAGAGCTTGGGCAGCATGGCCGGGTCGCTGAGCACGATGGCGTCGTCGTGCGTGTGCACGTCGATGAAGCCGGGCGCGATGACCCGGTCCGCGCAGTCCAGCACCTCGACGGCGCGAGCGTCGACCCCGGCGGGCAGCCGCTCGATCAGATCCGGACCGAGCGCGGCGATGCGGTCGCCCTGCAGCAGCACATCGCCGGTGAACCCCGGCCCGCCCGATCCGTCGACCACCCAGCCGCCGCGCAGCAGGCGGGCCGGCGTCACGCCTGGCGCTCCCGCTTGACCGCCGGCCGGCCCCAGGCCAGCACCGGGTGGTTGCGCGTGTCCAGCCCATGCGTGGCCAGCACCCGGCGCACGTCGCTGAGTCGCTGCACCGCCTGATCGCCCAGGCGCTGCGCGACCAGCACGGTCAGCACCTCCATCACCGTCAGGTGGGCCAGATAGGCCTCGGTGCCGACATGCATCACCGGGTCCTCGGGCACGCGGATGTCCAGCACGATGTCGGCATGGCGCGCCAGCCGCGTGCCGGCCTGGGTCAGCGCGATCACCCGTGCGCCCTGGGCGCGGGCCACGTCCACCGCCTCGATCAGCGAGGGCATGCCGCCGACGTGCGAGATCGCGAAGGCCACGCCGCGCCCATCCAGCGTCGCCGCCGACACCAGCTGCAGGTGCTGGTCCAGATAGGCGTTGGAGCTCAGGCCCATGCGAAAGAGCCGCGCCTGGAAGTCCGAGGCCATGAAGCCCGAGGTCGCGCCGACACAATAGCAGTCGACCCGGCTGGCCTGCGCAATGGCCGTGGCGGCGGCCTCCAGCGCACGCGGGTCCAGCTGCGCCTGAACGCTGTTGACCGCGGCGGCGGCGCTCTTGGTCACCTTGGCCAGCACCTGCTCGGTGCTGTCTTCCAGTTGCACGCGGCGATGCAGCGGCGAGCCGCCCACGGCCAGCTCCTGCACCAGCGCGAGGCGGAACTCGCGCAGCCCGGCAAAGCCCAGGTCGCGGCAGGTGCGCATGATGGTGGGCACCGAGCAGCCCGAGCGCGCGGCCAGAGCTTCGAAGCCCTCGTCGACGACACGCTCCGGGTCGTGCCGGATCAGTTCCAGGACTTCGCGCCGCGCGCTGGGCATGGGCTCGCCGTCGTCGGCGAGCATCGCGTCGATGCGTTCGAGAATGCCGGGGTTCATGAGGGCCTCAGAAGCAGGTCACGACGGCGTCGACGACGCGGTAGTCGGCATCGACCACCGGCAGCCAGCGCCACTTGTCGAAGGTGGTGCAAGGATGGGAAATGCCCAGCGCGACACGGTCGCCGACGCGCAGCCCGGCGTCCGGCGCCGGGTCCGCGTCGCCATCCCAGCGCAGATAGGCATGCTGGTCGTTCATGCCGGCGATGCGCCAGGACGCCGGCGCCGGCCGCGGCGCGCGCTCGGACAGGCCGGCCCAGGCGATGGGCACCGGCAGGTCCAGGTCGTAGGACAGGTCGCGCTTGCCGGCCGACAGGATGGCGAGCCCCGGCTCGGGCAGCGATTGCACCGTGGTCCAGACCTCCAGCGCGGCATGCAGCGTGGCGTCGCAGCGCAGCCGCGTGCCCACGGTGGCGAGCATGCGGCGGTAAAAGCCGTGGTCGTGCGTCACATAGCAGCCCGAGCGCAGCAGCGCGCGCACCGGGCGCGACAGCGCGGGCTTCAGCTGTCCCGCCACCAGGTCAAAGATCGCGCTGCCGCCGGCCGACACGATCACCTCGTCCGCGTCGAACCAGCCGGCGCGGTCGGCCTCCAGCGCGAGGGCCCGCACGCGCTGCATCAGCGCGTCGGCCGGGCCGGCGTCGGTGGCGGTGTCGCCGCTGACGCCCAGGCCTTCGTAGCACTCGACGCCGACCAGACGCAGCGCCGGACTGGCCTGGATGCGCCGGGCCAGCGCCAGCGCCTGCTCGTGGGTGCGGCAGCCGCAGCGCGCGCCGGGCACGCCGATTTCCAGCAACACCTCCAGCCGCGGCACCCCGTCACGCGCGGCATGCCAGGCCTCGATCCGCTCGACCTGCGCGACCGAATCGACGAGGAAGATCAGCCGTGCCGCCGGCCAGGCGCCCAGCAACGCCGCGATGCCGTCCAGCTCGACCGCATTGAGCACCTGGTTGGCGATCACGCAGCGCGCCGCGCCGGCCGCCAGCGCGACGCGGGCCTGCGTCACGTTGGCCACGCTGAGGCCCCAGGCCCCGGCGGCCAGCTGCTGCTGGAACAGCTGCGGCGACATCGTCGTCTTGCCATGCGGCGCGAGGTCCACGCCCTGCGCCCGCGCATAGTCGCGCATCCAGCCGAGGTTGTGCGCCAGCGCGTCGCGGCGCAGCACGGCCAGCGGCAGCGGCAGGTCGCCGGCCAGCACCCGCCAGCCCTGGGCACCAATCGCGGAGCGGCGCAGCGCCGGCGCGTTCGGCGGAAAGCCCTTGGCGCTGGCGTCGATCAGCGGGTCCAGCAGGTCTTGCAGCGTGAGGTTCATGCGGTGTCTCCGTCGCCGCCCTCGCCCATCAGCTCCGTTCTGATGCAGGCGACCTGGCGGCCGGATGCCATGGTAAGCAGCGGCGGACGCTCGGCGGCGCAGGCCGCGATCGCCTGCGGGCAGCCGGTGCGGAACACGCAGCCCGACGGCGGGTCCAGCGGGCTGGGAATGTCGCCCTTGAGCACCTGGCGCAGCGGCGGCTGCTCGGGATCGGGCCGCGGCGAGGCGGCCAGCAGCGCGCGCGTGTAGGGGTGCAGCGGGCGCGCGAACAACTCGCGCGTCGGCGCCACCTCCATCACGCGGCCCAGGTAGAGCACGACGACGCGGTCGCACAGGTACTCGACCACGTCCAGGTCGTGCGAAATGAAAAGCAGCGTGAGCTGGAAGCGCTCGCGCAACTCGCACAGCAGGTTCACGACCTGGGCCTGGATGGAAACGTCCAGCGCCGACAGCGGCTCGTCGGCGACGATGAACTCGGGCTCGGCCGCGAGCGCGCGCGCGATGCCGATGCGCTGGCGCTGGCCGCCCGAGAACTCGTGCGGATGGCGCTGCGCATGCTCGGGCCGCAGGCCCACCAGGGTCAGCAGCTCGGCGATGCGGCGCGCGCGCTCGCCGGGCCCGCGCGCCAGGCCGTGGGTACGCAGCGGCTCGGCGAGGATCTCGGCGATGCGCATGCGCGGGTTCAGGCTGGCATAGGGGTCCTGGAAAATCATCTGCAGCCGGCTGCGCAGCTGGCGCATGCGCGCCGCGCTCGCCCGGCCCAGCGGTTCGCCGCGGTAGACCACCTCGCCCTCGCTGGGCTCGATCAGGCGCAGCAGCGAGCGGCCGATGGTGCTCTTGCCCGAGCCGCTTTCGCCGACCAGGCCCAGGGTCTCGCCGGGCTGGATGCTGAAGGACACATCGTCCACCGCGCGCACCGGGCGCTCGGATGACCCGAAGCGGCGGTGCAGATGGCGGACCTCGATCAAAGGCGTGTTCATAGGGACTGCGCCTCCGGGCTGGAATGAGGGTGGACGAGAAGGCAGCGCGTGAGGCGTCCGGGACCGTCCGGCTGCAGCGCCGGCATGGCGCGCGCGCAGTCGGCGCTGGCCCGGTCGCAGCGCGGCGCGAAGGCGCATCCCGGCGGCGGCTGCAGCGGGCTGGCGACCTGGCCGCGTATCGCGGCGAGCCGGCGCGGCCTCGCGCCATCGGCCGCGCGCGATTTGCCTGGCAGGCAGGCAAGCAGGCCCTGGGTGTAGGGATGGCGCGGCCGCGCGAAGAGATCGCGCACCGGCGCGGCCTCGACAATGCGTCCGGCATACATCACCGCCACGTCGTCGGCATGGTGCGCGACCACGCCGAGGTTGTGGGTGATGAAGAGCAGGCTCATGCCGGTGTCGCGCTGCAGCCGGTGCATCAGGTCCAGGATCTGCGCCTGGATGGTGACGTCCAGCGCGGTGGTGGGTTCATCGGCGATCAGCAGCGTGGGCTCGCAGGCCATGGCCAGCGCGATCATCACGCGCTGGCGCATGCCGCCCGAGAGCTGGTGCGGATACTCGCGCAGGCGCTGCGCGGCGGCGGGAATCTCGACCCGCTCCAGCATGCGCCGCGCGTGGGCCAGCGCGGCGGCGCGGTCCAGGCCCTTGTGCAGGCGCACCGATTCGGCGATCTGCTCGCCGATGCTCAGCACCGGGTTCAGGCTGGTCATCGGCTCCTGGAAGATCATCGCCAGCTCGTTGCCGCGCAGCGCGCGCAGGTCCTTCTCGGGCAATCGGAGCAGGTCCACGAGCTGGCCCGCACGGGTACGGAACAGGGCCTGGCCCGACACCTCGGTGCGTGCGTTGCGCGACAGCAGGCGCATCAGCGTGAGGCTGGTCACCGACTTGCCGGAGCCGGATTCGCCGACCAGCGCCGTGGTGCGGCCGGGCGCGATGCTGAAGCTGACCTCGGCCACCGAAGGCACGGCGCCCTCGTCGGTGTGAAAGACGGTGCGCAGCTGGCGCACCTGCAGCCGGGCAGAAGCCTCCGGGGGCATGGGGGACGGGTGCATCACAGGTTCTTCTTCAGGCGGGGGTCCAGCAGGTCGCGCACGCCGTCGCCCAGCAGCTGCAGCGACAGCGCGGTGCCGATGATGGCCAGCCCCGGGAACAGCACGACGCCCATGAACTGGTGCGCGTACGGCTGGCTGCCCGCCACCATGGTGCCCCAGGTGGGCAGCTCGGGCGGCACGCCCACGCCCAGGAAGGACAGCGCCGCCTCGGCGAGGATGGCGTAGGCGAAGATGAACGAGGCCTGGACCAGGATGGGCGACCACATATTGGGCAGGATGTGGCTCCACAGGATGCGCGCGCTGGACACGCCCACCGCGCGCGCCGCCTCGACGAACAGCAGCTCGCGCACCACCAGCGTCGACGCCCGCACCACGCGCGCCACGCGTGGCGTATAGACCAGCACCAGCGCCAGCACCACGTTGAGCAGCGAGGGCCCGAGGATGGCCACCAGCGCGATCGCGAGCAGGATGTCCGGCAGCGACATCAGCGCATCCACCACGCGCATCAGCGGCGCATCCAGCCAGCGGAAGAAGCCCGCCGCCACGCCCAGCGCCGCGCCCATCACGATCGCGCCCAGCGCGGTCAGCGCGGCGATGAGCAGCGAGTAGCGGGCGCCGTAGGCGATGCGCGCGAACAGGTCGCGGCCCAGCTCGTCGGTGCCCAGCCAGTGGGCGGGGCCGGGGCGCGTCAGGCGCTGCATCACGGCGGTGTCGTTGGGATCGTAGGACGTCAGCCATTGCGCGCCGAGCGCGACGATGACGATGCCCGCCAGCATCAGCGCGGCCAGCAGCACGATGCGGCGACGGAACAGCTTGCGCAGGAGGAGCTTCATGCGGGCCTTCAGTATTTGACGCGCGGGTCGACCCACAGATAGAGCAGATCGACGAGGACGTTGATCAGCACATAGACCATGGCCACGACCAGCAGCGCGCCCTGGATCACCGGGTAGTCGCGCCGCAGCACCGCGCTGACGACCAGGTTGCCGACGCCGGGCAGGCCGAACACGGTTTCGGTGACCACCGCGCCGCCGATCATCAACGCGATGGTCAGGCCGATGACGGTGACGATGGGCACCAGCGCGTTGCGCAGCCCGTGCTTGAGCACCACCGTGCCTTCGGCGAGGCCCTTGGCTCGGGCGGTGCGGACATAGTCTTCGTCCAGCACGTCCAGCATGGACGCGCGCGTGAAGCGGATGATCAGCGCCGAGTTCAGCAGGCCCAGCACGAGGGCCGGCAGCACCAGGTGGCGCAGCCGCTCCAGCAGCGGCGCCCCCGGATCGCCATAGCCCGAGACCGGGAACCAGCCCAGCGACACCGCGAAGACCTGCATCAGCACCAGGCCCAGCCAGAAGCTGGGAATGCTGGCGCCCAGCATGGCCAGCCCCGTGAAGCACTGGTCGATCCAGCGCCCGCGGAACACCGCCGACACCACGCCGCAGGGCACGCCGATCAGCGTGGCGACACTGACCGCCATCAGCGCCAGCCACAGCGTGGGCTCGGCGCGCTCCCACAGCGCCTGCGTGACCGGCCGCTGCAGGAAGATGGACTGGCCCAGGTTGCCCTGCGCCAGCTCCTTCACCCAGTAGCCGAACTGGACCACCAGCGGCCGGTCCAGCCCGTACTGCTGGCGCACGCGGACGATGTCCTCGGCGCTGGCCTGGTCGCCCAGCAGCACGGCGACCGGGTCGCCCGAGGCGGCGCGCGTCAGCGCGAACACCATCACGGCGACCAGGGCCATCACGATCAGCATGCCCAGCAGGCGGGAGCCGAGGTAGCGCATCTTGTTCCCCAGCTCAGGGCTTGAGCTTCACGTTCCAGAAGAAGGGCCAGGCCGCGGGCTGGTAGCCCTCCAGCGCGGGCGAGCGGGCCGCCAGGCTGTTGAACTTGCCGACGTGGATGTAGGGCACCTCGTCATAGACCAGCTTCTGCACCGGCCCCCACAGCGCGGCGCGCCGGGTGGGCTGGATCTCCTGGTTGAAGGCGGTCAGCGCGGCCTGCTTGGCCGGCGTGCCCCACCCGCCCGGCGCGCCCTCGCCCAGCTGCGGCGGCGACAGCATGGGTTCGGGAAACAGGGCCGAGTGGGTGATGTAGAGATCCCACAGCTTGGCGTCGTTGCGGCGCTGGACCAGCGTGGCCCAGTCCACCACGTTGAGCTCCACCTTGAAGCCGGCGCGCTTGAGCTGCTCGGCCATCACCAGCGCCATGTTGTAGTGAAAGTCGTACTGGCGGCTGGTCAGCACGCGGATGGGATCGCCCTTGTAGCCGGCCTGCGCGGCGGCGGCACGGGCCTTGGCGGGGTTGCGCTGGTTGTACTCGCCGGTGCCGGCCTCGGAATAGAAGGGGGTGCCCTTGGGAAAGTGGTTGCCTTCGGCGACGAAGAAGCGCGTGTCGCCAAAGCCCGCGGCCAGCATCTCGCCGGCGCCCAGGGCCGTCTGCACCGCGCGGCGCAGCGCGACGCTGCCCATCACGCCTTCCTTGGTGTTGAAGACCAGGTAGGGAAAGCCGAAGGACGGCGTCATCACGGGCACGGCCTTGCCGCCCGAGGCCTCCAGCCGCGGCAGCGCCTCGACCGGCAGCAGGTCGGCGAAATGGAACTGCCCGGCCAGCGCGCCCTCGACGCGTGTGTTGGCATTGGGCACGGGGATGAAGCGCAGCTCCTCCACCAGCGCCTGGCGCGCGCCGCCGTAGCCGCTGGCGGGCTCCTTGCGCGGGGTGTAGCGATCGAAGCGCGTCAGCAGCACATACTGGTCCGGACGGCGCTCCTTGAAGCGGTAGGGGCCGGTGCCGACGAAGTCCTTCAACGGCGTGGCGATGGACTCGCGCGCCATGATGGCCGCCATGCCGGTGGGCAGGGCCAGCTGCGGCAGCAGCGGCGCGTAGGCGTTCTTCAGCACGATCTCCAGGGCATGCGTGCCGCGCACCTTCAGCTCGGCCACCTCCTTGGCCAGCGCCTTGCCGCGCGGCGCCATGTCCATCCAGCGCAGCAGGCTGGCGACCACATCCTCGGCCACCAGCTCGCGCCCGTTGTGCAGCGCCACGCCCTTGCGGATCGCGATCGTGTACCGCAGCCCGTCCTTGGACACCTGGGGCAGCGATTCGGCCAGCAGCGGCACCACCGCCCACTTCGCGTCGAAGGTGTAGAGCGGCTCGTACACGTGCTGCATGATGGTCCCGACCAGATCGGCCGTCGTGGCCATCGGGTCCAGGGTCTGGGGCTCGCCGACCATCGCGAGATTGAGCGCCGCATGGCCCGTCTGCGCCAAGGCGCTACCCGACAGGACAGACACCCCCAAGACGGTGGCAGCGCTGGCCCCCAGCAGCGTACGGCGAAGAACTGGACGCATGATCCGGACCCCGGTTGTTGATTGAAATTTCATTTCAGAATCTCCACTCTAAGTAAGTGACATTCGCTCATTTGCTGGGGTTATCCCGGATTTGTCCCAGATTTTGTGAAAGTAACTTTCATACCTCTTCCACTTGGCAGCCTTCGCGGCTGACGCTCATGACGCTCGAGTACTTCGGAAACCCGCCCCTGGCCTCGGACCGCCAGGCCCGCCCCTTCACGCCGGCCGTGCGCGCGGGCGACTTCGTCTATGTCTCCGGCCAAGTGCCCGCCAACGACGCGGGCGAGATCGTGTCCGGCGGCATCGAGATCCAGACCCGCCAGGTCTTGGAGAACCTGCGCCGCGTGCTGGCGCTGGCCGGCTGCACGCTGGACGACGTCTGCAAGACCACGGTCTGGCTGCACGATGCGCGCGACTTCGGCGCCTTCAACCGCGTCTACCTGGAGCATTTCCCTGGCAGCAAGCCGGCACGCTCCACCACCGAGGCGCGGCTGATGGTGGACGCGCGCGTCGAGATCGACGCCGTCGCCTACAAGCCGCGCGGCTGAACCGCGCGGCCATTGCGGCGGCACAAGTCCGGCGCGCCCCGCAGGGCGGGCCGGCGCAAGCCGGTCCCGGTGCATGGTTCGACGTCGATCAGAAGCGGTGGCGCATGCCCAGCATCAGCCCGGTCTGCGAGTTGAAGCCGTTGAAGGACGCCACCGATCCGCCGGCGTTCGCGCCGCTGGCGACGCGGTTGTAGTCCACCGAGGCGTAGACGTCGGTGCGCTTGGAGAAGTAGTAGTCGGCCACCGCGTAGAGCGTGGCGCGCTTGGCGTTGGCGACGTTGGCCGCGTCCACCTTGACCTTCTCGTACAGCGAGCCCAGCGTGAACTGCAGCGCGTCGGTCGCCTGCCAGGCGCCGCCCAGCAACAGCAGGTCCGAGCTGGCCTTGCCCAGCGTGGAGCCCGCGCGCAGATTGGTGTTGGACAGCGCGCTGTTGATGCCATAGGGATTGGAGGCCGACACGCCACAGGCCGCGGGCGTGCTGGCGGCCAGGCTGGTCGCGTTGTTGTCAGCGCAGCGGATGAAGCCCTTGTCGCGCTTGCTGTTGACGTAGCCGCCCAGCACCTTGAAGGCACCCAGGGTCGCGGTGCCGCCGATCATCCAGACCGTCGACTTGTTGAGGTTGATGTCGGAGGACTGCTGGACGCCGGTGTTGACCGTGAAGTTGCTGCCCGTGTAGCCGCCCGCCAGCCCCAGGGTCTGGCCCTTGCGCAGGCTGCCGGCCTGCTCGCCGGCGCTGTAGGCCAGCGACACCGCTACCGGGCCGAAGACCCCCTTGTACTTGGCCGTGTTGTCGAAGCGCGCGCCGGTCAGGTCCAGGTGCCAGCTGATCGCGCCCTGGTTGCCGATGCCGTAGGGATCGAAGCTGCCCATGGTGTCGAAGGCCACGCCAAACTGGCGGCCCAGCGTCAGGCTGCCATAGGGGGTGCCCAGCGCCACCCAGGCCTGGCGGCCGAAGATCTGACCTTGCTGGCCCGAGGTGCCGGTGTCGGGGTTCAGGCCTGACTCCAGGTTGAACTGGGCGCTGATGCCGCCGCCCAGGTCTTCGCTGCCACGCACGCCCCAGCGCGAGCCCTGGATCAGGCCCGGCGCGACCTCGGACTTGTGGCCACCGCCGGCGGCGGCATGGTTGGTGTAGCGCAGGCCGGTGTCGAACACGCCGTACAGCGTGACGCTGGACTGGGCCAGCGCGCCGCCCGTCCCCAGGCAGACCAGCGATGCGATCGCGATGCGTTTCATTGAATTCTCCTTGGCTGTTGATTCGGTGTTTCGCTCCTCGCAAGACCTCTGCCTCGGAGCGTTCAGGCAAAGGGAGTCCCTCGCCCGTCGCGCGGGCGCTGATCTCGCAAAGGGAATGGCGGGGCGCGTCGGCGGCCCGGGCGCCTCAGGGATCGGGGCCGGGCGGCGCGCGGCTGTGCTGCGGCATCTCCGCGGCGTCTGGCGGCCGCGCGATCGCGGGCCAGCCCCAGGACGCCAGGGCCGAGTGGGAATCGCTGTCGATGCCGTGGTCCTCGAGCACGCGCTTGAATTGCTGCAGCCGCTCGGCCGCGCGCGGGCCCAGACGCTGGGCGACCAGCACGGTGAGCACGTCCAGGACCATCAGGTGGGCGATGTAGGCCTCGGTGCCCACGCGCATCACCGCGTCAGCCGGCACCGAGACCCGCAGCACGATGTCGGCGGCCAGGGCCAGCGGCGTCTCCGGCTGGGTCAGCGCGACCACGGTCGCCCCCTGCGAACGGGCAAAGCGCACGGCTTCCAGCAGATGCGGCATGCGCCCGACATGCGAGACCGCGAAGGCCACGCCGCGCCGCCCCAGGCTGCTCGCCGACACCAGCTGGTGGTGGGCGTCGGAAAAGGCATTGCTGTGCAACCCCAGCCGGAACAGCCGGCTCTGCAGGTCGCTGGCCATGAAGGCCGAGGTGGCGCCGGCCGAATAGCAGTCGATGCGCTCGGCTCCCGCCATCGCGTCGGCGGCCGCCACCACGGCGCGCTCGTCGAGCTCGTCCCGCAGCCGGGCCAGCGAGGAACTCGCCGCCGCCATCAGCTTGCCGATCACCTCGCGCGGGGCATCCTGCGGTGTCACGCTGCGGTGCAGGTAGGAGCCGCCGACGGCGATGTCCTGCGCCAGCGCCACCATGAACTCGCGCACGCTGTCGAAGCCGAAGGCCCGGCAGGTGCGCACGATGGTGGGCATGGACACCCCGGCCCGGTCCGCCAGCAGTTCCACCGTGGCCGCCATCGCCGCACGGGGGTCGGCCAGGATCAGGCGCACCACGTTCTGCTGCGCGGACGGCAGCGCGGGCAGTTGCTGGTTGAGCTGATGGACCAAACGGGTGGGGCGCATGGAGCTGCCGAGGCGGACTCGGCGGATGTCATTTCCTTACGCCGCCATGCTAGGGATCGCCCTGAAAATTGATCAATGTGGTGTAAGCACGGGGGAGGCAAGTAAATTTATTACTTCGCCCCAGCCCAAAGCGCCTGCCACAGAGGAGAAGCGGCGCGCATCGCGCCCTGGCAGACCGCCCGCTCCGCACAGCTCTTGCAACCGCAAGGCGGGACACCGCGCCGTTGTCCCACGGTCACGAGACCGGGTGGCCGGGGCGCCGTGCGGCGTCGCCTCTCCATTCACGCCCCTCTTGAAACCGGAAAACTCATCCCTATAATTCCGCTGCTAGCACTCAAGCACACCGAGTGCTAACAGCCGGAAGGCGCACAGCGCCCCCGGCCCCCATCTTGTGAGGGGGCCCGCCGCACCACGGGATGGTGGGCAGGCCCAGGAATCAAGTACCGAGTCAGTCAAGGAGATCAGATGAAACTGCGTCCTCTGCACGATCGCGTGATCGTTAAGCGCCTGGAAAACGAAACCAAGACGGCCTCCGGCATCGTCATCCCCGACAACGCCGCCGAGAAGCCCGATCAGGGCGAAGTGCTGGCCGTGGGTCCTGGCAAGCGCAATGACAAGGGCGATTTCGTGGCCCTGAACGTCGCCGTCGGCGACCGCGTGCTGTTCGGCAAGTACAGCGGCCAGACCGTCAAGGTCGATGGCGAGGAACTGCTGGTGATGCGCGAGGAAGACCTCTTCGCCGTGGTGCAGAAGTAATCCTGCCCGCCCCGCTGAACCCATTCATCTAGAGATTTCGGAGAAATACACATGGCAGCAAAAGACGTTGTCTTCGGCGGCGAAGCCCGTGCCCGCATGGTCGAAGGCGTGAACATCCTGGCCAACGCGGTCAAGGTCACGCTGGGCCCCAAGGGCCGTAACGTGGTGCTGGAGCGCTCCTTCGGCGCCCCCACCGTGACCAAGGACGGTGTGTCGGTCGCCAAGGAAATCGAGCTGAAGGACAAGCTGCAGAACATGGGCGCCCAGATGGTCAAGGAAGTCGCTTCCAAGACCTCGGACAACGCCGGTGACGGCACCACCACCGCGACCGTGCTGGCCCAGGCCATCGTGCGCGAAGGCATGAAGTACGTGGCCGCCGGCATGAACCCGATGGACCTGAAGCGCGGCATCGACAAGGCCGTCCAGGCCCTGGTCGCCCAGCTGAAGGCAGCCTCCAAGGCCACCACCACCTCCAAGGAAATCGCCCAGGTCGGCACCATCTCGGCCAACAGCGACTCCGACGTCGGCCAGATCATCGCGGACGCGATGGACAAGGTCGGCAAGGAAGGCGTGATCACCGTCGAAGACGGCAAGAGCCTGAACAACGAGCTGGACGTGGTCGAAGGCATGCAGTTCGACCGCGGCTACCTGTCGCCCTACTTCATCAACAACCCCGAGAAGCAGGCCGCGATCCTCGACAACCCCTTCGTGCTGCTGTACGACAAGAAGGTCAGCAACATCCGTGACCTGCTGCCCACGCTGGAAGCCGTGGCCAAGGCCGGTCGTCCGCTGCTGATCATCGCCGAGGATGTCGAGGGCGAAGCCCTGGCCACCCTGGTGGTGAACACCATCCGCGGCATCCTGAAGGTCGTGGCCGTCAAGGCACCGGGCTTCGGCGACCGTCGCAAGGCCATGCTGGAAGACATCGCCATCCTGACCGGCGGCAAGGTGATCGCCGAGGAAGTGGGCCTGTCGCTGGAGAAGGTGACCCTGGCCGACCTGGGCCAGGCCAAGCGCGTCGAAGTGGGCAAGGAAAACACCACCCTCATCGATGGCAATGGTGCGGCCGCCGACATCGAAGCCCGCGTCAAGCAGATCCGCATCCAGATCGAAGAAGCCACCAGCGACTATGACCGCGAGAAGCTGCAAGAGCGCGTGGCCAAGCTGGCCGGCGGCGTGGCGGTGATCAAGGTCGGTGCCGCCACCGAAGTCGAGATGAAGGAGAAGAAGGCTCGCGTGGAAGACGCGCTGCACGCCACCCGCGCTGCCGTGGAAGAAGGCATCGTGGCCGGCGGTGGCGTGGCCCTGCTGCGCGCCAAGCAAGCCGCTGGCGAGATCAAGGGCGACAACCCCGACCAGGACGCCGGCATCAAGCTGGTGCTGAAGGCGATCGAAGCCCCGCTGCGCGAGATCGTGGCCAACGCCGGTGGCGAGCCCTCCGTGGTGATCAACGCCGTGCTGGCCGGCAAGGGCAACTACGGCTTCAATGCGGCCAACGACACCTACGGCGACATGATCGAGATGGGCATCCTGGATCCCACCAAGGTCACCCGCACCGCGCTGCAGAACGCCGCCTCCGTGGCCTCGCTGATGCTGACCACCGAGTGCATGGTCGCCGAGGCTCCGAAGGAAGAGTCCGCGGCTCCGGCCATGCCTGGCGGCATGGGCGGCATGGGCATGGACATGTAAGTCCAGGCTTTCCGCAAGCACCGAAGGGCCGCGTCAGC
>NZ_JAKZFD010000069.1 GCF_022549225.1 Pelomonas sp. CA6 | reverse complement strand
ACGCAGCGCTTGTGCCCGCATGAGCCGTTCAATGCGATGTAAGCCGCAGCGTCCGCCCTGCGCCAGCAGGTCATGCCAAACACGCCGTGCGCCGTAGGTGCGGTCGCTGGCCATAAAGCTCTGGCGCACCTGCGCGCCCAACTGCTCGTCGTCCAAGCTGCGCCGGCTGCGCGGGCGCGTCACCCACGCATAGAAGCCGCTTCGCGAGACACCGAGCGCCTCGCACAACAGATTGACCGTCCACGCCCCTCGGTGCTTCGCGACGAAGCCGAACTTCACATCGACTCCTTGGCGAAGAAGGCCGCGGCTTTTTTTAAGATGTCGCGCTCCATCTTGAGCTTG
>NZ_JAKZFD010000068.1 GCF_022549225.1 Pelomonas sp. CA6 | reverse complement strand
GGCAACTACGCCATCGACACCCAGCGCCCCACCGCCACCATCGTGGTGGCCAATGGCGCCCTGAAGATCGGCCAGACCAGCAGCGTCACCATCAGCTTCAACGAGGCCGTGACCGGGCTGACCACGGCCGACTTCCTGGTTGCCAACGGCACGCTCAGCGGGCTCAGCAGCAACGATGGCGGACTCACCTGGACGGCTACGCTGACCCCCAGCGCCAACATCAGCGACGCCACCAACCTCATCACCCTGGACAACACCGGGGTGCAGGATGCGGCCGGCAACGCGGGCGTGGGCAGCAGCAGCTCCAACAACTACGCCATCGACACCCAGCGCCCCACGGCCACCATCGTGGTC
>NZ_JAKZFD010000067.1 GCF_022549225.1 Pelomonas sp. CA6 | reverse complement strand
TGGGCTGCTGCCGGTTCGACAGACACCGACCTAAGCTTTTCTAGCTTGTTCGAACTCTATCGGACTGACGTAGCCGAGCGTGGAGTGTCGGCGCGTCGGGTTGTAGAACCGCTCGATGTAGTCGAACACATCTGACCTGGCTTGCTCACGCGAGCGGTAGACCGTGCGGGCCGTCCTCTCGGTCTTGAGACTGGAGAAGAAGCTCTCCATGGCCGAGTTGTCCCAGACCTCACCCGCGCGACTCATGCTGCACACGATGCCTTGCTCGGCCAGCAGGCGCTGGAAGTGCTCGCTGGTGTACTGGCTGCCCTGGTCCGAGTGGTGCAGCACCTCCTGCGGTCGCCCGCGCCGCCAC
>NZ_JAKZFD010000066.1 GCF_022549225.1 Pelomonas sp. CA6 | reverse complement strand
CGCGCAGGTGGCCGGCGCCGGCCGCGCGCCGCAGGTCTGCGCGCTGATGGCGCAGGCGCTGCAAAGCCTGGAGCAGGCGCTGCGCGAGGGCGGCCAGGCGGCGTTGAGCGAGCTGGCACTGCTGCCTTCAGGGCTGCAGGCGCAGCTGCTGGCCTTTGGCCAGCCGGCGCAGGCGCTGCCGGAGGCGCTGGCACAGCGCTTCGACCTGCGCGGCAGCCTGCATGGCCTGGTGGAGGCGCAGGCGCGGCGAACGCCGCAGGCGCTGGCGCTGGTGAGCGACGACGAGCGTGTGAGCTATGCCGAACTGGACGCGCTGGCGGGCCGGCTGGCGGCGCAGATCGCGCCGCATCTGCGA
>NZ_JAKZFD010000065.1 GCF_022549225.1 Pelomonas sp. CA6 | reverse complement strand
CGGCACAGCAGCGTGTTCCCCGACGCGATCTTCAGCATCTGCGCCGGGCTCAGCGTGTTCAGCAGCACCGCCGTCTCCTCCGAGATCCCCAGCCGGTACAGCGCCTGCTCGCGGTCCGTGCGGATCAGGCTTTGCGCCAGCATCAGGTACGACAGGTTCGCTTCGCGGATCTCGGCCAGGATTTGGTCTGCATTCATCTCGGGACTCCTTGCCGGATGCCGCCCCCTCTTCTTCAGGGCCCCGGCTCCAGCGTTTCGTTTCAGCGTGAAACGCATTGTGAAGTCCTCAACTGCCCCGCAACATCAGCCCTTTTCCAGCTTTTCCATCAGCCTCCCAGGTAGGCCCTTGTAGGAATTTGCCTGACAA
>NZ_JAKZFD010000064.1 GCF_022549225.1 Pelomonas sp. CA6 | reverse complement strand
AGCATTGGCCGCGATGGTGCCGCCGGTGTTGTCCAGCAGTCCGTGTACCGTCAGCCGGGCCATCCCGCTCGCATCGGTCTGCGCAAGCAAGCCACCCTGATGGCGCCATTCCTGGGCATCGAGTTGAACCGCGGCGCCTGACAGCTGCGCGCCTTCCGTGTTCAACTGGGCCGAAGTGGTCAGCATCAGACCTTGCGTGGCCGCTGCTCGGGCTCGATCCAGCCGCAAATCGCCACGGCTTGCCGTCAGTTGAAGATCACGCCCCTGCGTGCGGCTGTCTTGCAGTTGCAGCTGAGCCCCTTGCAGTTGCACAGCACCAGCCGCCACGCTCGTGCCGCTGTGTTGCAGCACACCGCTGGCCTGCACGCTCAGCGCCCCATCG
>NZ_JAKZFD010000063.1 GCF_022549225.1 Pelomonas sp. CA6 | reverse complement strand
ACCCACCGCGTAGAACGCCACATAGCCCAGGTCCAGCAGACCCGCGTAGCCCACCACGATGTTCAGCCCCAGCGCCAGCAGCACGTACAGCAGCGCCAGGTCGATGATGCGCACCGGCCCGTTGCCGAACTGCTGTGCCAGCAACGGCACCACCAGCAGACCCACGGCCGCCAGCGCGAACGCCACCAGTTTGGATTGTTTGTTGTCTTGCATCTCTAGCTCCTGATCAGGCGCGATCGGCCACGCGTTCGCCCAGCAGGCCCGAGGGCCGCAGCGTCAGCACCAGAATCAGCGCGACGAACGCGAAGATGTCGGCGTAATGGCTGCCCAGCACGCCACCGGTCAACTCACCCAGGTAGCCCGCGCCGATCGCCTCGATCAA
>NZ_JAKZFD010000062.1 GCF_022549225.1 Pelomonas sp. CA6 | reverse complement strand
GCCGCCAGCGTGTTGTCCGGCTTGAGCCCCGCGGCCCAGGTGCCGCTGCTAACCACCGCGCCGGCCTGCACCGTCAGGTCACCCTGCGCCGCCATCGTCCCGCTGTGACTCAGCGTGCCCCCAGCGCTGATCTGCCCCTGGCCCTGGGCGTAGACCGTGCCGCTGTTGGTCATTCCCGCCTCGGTCTGCAAGGCCAGATCCCCTCGCGACTGCACGCTCCCGCCGTTGCTCAGCGCGCCCGCCTTGAGCTGCAGCCCCCCTTGCGATGCGATCAACCCCTGACCGCCGTTGACCAGTCCCCCATCGACCTGCGCACTCAGCGCCTGCGCGCCCGCGCCTTGCGCAATCACCTGACCTTCGCTGTTGTCCAGCGATCCCGCCTTCAGC
>NZ_JAKZFD010000061.1 GCF_022549225.1 Pelomonas sp. CA6 | reverse complement strand
AGCCAACGGCGCGACGCGCCTGTATGGCGCCGCCAACCCCAGCTTCAGCGGCACGGTGACGGGCTTCGTGGGCAGCGACACGCTGGCCAATGCCACGACCGGCACGCTCGCCTTCGCGACGCCCGCCACCACCGCCAGCAATGTCGGCAGCTATGCCATCAACGGCAGCGGCCTCACCGCCAACAACGGCAATTACGTCTTCGCGCAGGCCGCCGGCAACACCAGCGCGCTGAGCATCACCCCGGCCACGCTGACCGTGACGGCCAACAGCGCGTCGCGCCTGTACGGCGCCGCCAACCCGTCCCTCGGCGGCACCGTCACTGGCTTCGTCAACGGCGACACGCTAGCCAACGCCACCACTGGCACGCTCGCCTTCGCGACGCCCGCAATCGCCACCAGT
>NZ_JAKZFD010000060.1 GCF_022549225.1 Pelomonas sp. CA6 | reverse complement strand
CGCCTCGATCTCGCCCAGCTCGATGCGGTAGCCGCGCAGCTTCACCTGCTCGTCGTTGCGACCGACAAAGGCCAGCCGCCCGTCCTCCCGCCAGCGCACCAGGTCACCGGTGCGGTACATGCGCGCCTCGCCGCCCGCGAACGGATCGGCCAGGAAGCGCTCCTGCGTCAGCTCCGGCCGGCCGAGGTAGCCCCGCGCCACGCTGGGGCCGCCGATGTACAGCTCGCCCACCGCGCCCAGCGGCAGTTCGCGCTGCTGCGCGTCCAGCACATACAGCCGCGTGTTGCTGATCGCCGCGCCGATGTCCGGCGATTCCTGGCCGGCAGATAGAGACCCTGAGGTCGCCACCACCGTGGTCTCGGTCGGCCCGTAGTTGTTCACCAGGGTCAGGTCTTGCGGCAGA
>NZ_JAKZFD010000006.1 GCF_022549225.1 Pelomonas sp. CA6 | reverse complement strand
CCGACCTCGTCGCGCTGTCCACCGCGCAGATCGGCAACCTCGGCTCGGCCCAGCTGGGCGCCATCTCCACGGCCAACATCCAGGCCATGGACTCCCAGCAGTTCGCCGCGCTGAACTCGCGCCAGGTCGCCGGCCTGGGCACCGACCAGGTCGCCGCGCTGGAAACGCAAGACCTGCGCGCGCTGAACACCGCGGCGCTGCGTGCCCTGAGCACGGCCCAGATCGACGCGCTGGGTTCGGCCCAGATCCAGGGCCTGTCCACCGCGCAGGTGGCCAGCCTGACCACGGTCCAGGTCAACAACCTGTCCAGCGATGACCTCAACGCGCTGGGCTCCGACCAGATCCGCGCGCTGAACAGCGCGCAGCTGGCCGCGCTGTCCACGGCCCAGGTCTCCACGATGGAAAGCGCCGACCTCGTCGCGCTGTCCACCGCGCAGATCGCCAGCCTGAGCTCGGCCCAGCTGGGCGCCATCGCCACGGCCAACATCCAGGCCATGGACACCCAGCAGTTCGCCGCGCTGAGCTCGCGCCAGGTCGCCGGCCTGGGCACCGACCAGGTCGCCGCGCTGGAAACGCAAGACCTGCGCGCGCTGAACACCGCCGCGCTGCGTGCACTCTCCACCGCGCAGATCGACGCGCTGGGCTCCGCCCAGATCCAGGCCCTGTCCACGGTCCAGGTGAACAGTCTGACGACGAACCAGGTGAACAATCTGTCCTCGGACGACCTGAACGCCTTCAGCACCGACCAGATCCGCGCACTGAGCAGCGCGCAGCTGGGCGTGTTGAGCACGGGCCAGGTGTCCACGATGGAGAGTGCCGACGTCGTCGCGTTCTCCACCGCCCAGGTGGTGCAGCTCAGCTCCAGCCAGTTGGGCGCGCTGTCCACGGCCAACATCGAGGCCATGGAGACGCAGCAGTTCGCCGCGCTCAGCACCCGTCAGATTGGCGGACTGGGCACCGACCAGATGGCCGCGCTGGAAACCGAGGATCTGCGCGCGCTCAATACCGCCACGCTGCGTGCGCTGAGCACGGCTCAGCTGGATGCCTTGAGCTCCGATCAGATCGGCGCTCTGTCGACGACCCAGGTGGCGTCGCTGACGACAAGCCAGATCCACAACCTCTCCAGCGATGATCTGAACGCCTTCGCCAGCGACCAGATCCGCGCGCTGGGCTCGGCCCAGATCTCCGCGCTGTCCACCTCGCAGCTGTCCACGCTGGAAAGCGCCGACCTGACCGCGCTGAGCACGGCCCAGGTCAGCGTGCTGAGCACGGCCCAGCTGCATGCGCTGAGCACGGACAACATCCAGGCGCTGGAGACCCATCAGTTCGCAGCACTGAGCTCGGCCCAGATCGGTGGCTTCTCCACGGAACAGATCCACGCTCTGCAGACCCAGGACATCGCGGCGTTCACGACCTCGTCGATCCAGGGCCTGACCACGGCGCAGATCCAAGGGCTGGCCACCGAGCAGATGCAGGGCTTCGAAACCCAGGATCTGGCGGCGATGAACATGTCGCAGACCCTGTCGTTCAGCGCCCCGCAGACGAATGCGCTGGGGACCAAGGCCGACTCGCTGTTCCTGTCCACGCCGCTGGTGCTGGACCTGGATGGCAACGGCATCCAGACCCTGGCCGCGCAGCATGGCGTCAGCTTCGACCTGAACGGCACCGGCAATGCACAACGCTGGGGCTGGGTGGGCGGCAACGATGGCCTGCTGGCACTGGATCGCAACGGCGACGGACAGATCAACAACGGCAGCGAGCTGTTCGGCTCCGGCACCACGCTGTCCAACGGCAGCAAGGGCCACGACGGCTTCGCCGCGCTGGCGGATCTGGACGCCAACCATGACGGACGGATCAACGCCGCCGATGCGCAGTTCGGCGCACTCAAGGTCTGGGTGGACGCCAACCACGACGGCAAGACCGACGCGGGCGAGCTGAAGTCCCTGGCCGAGCTGGGCATCGTCGAGCTGAACCTGCATGCGACCAAGGGCACGGCGCAGGACAACGGCAACCTGCTGGGCCTGCTGTCCGACTACAAGACCAGCGACGGCGCCACCCACCAGCTGACCGACGTCTGGTTCGCCAAGGACACCGGCCAGCAGACGCAGCAGACCGGCACGCAGGCGCATACGACGCTGAAGCTGGACGATGTGCTGGCGCAGCCCTCGGCTCCGCTGCTGGATGGTGGATCGGCGCCGGCCGGCCATGCGGCGGCGACGCCAGCGGCCGGTTCGGGCAGCACCGCAAGCAGCCACCACGAGTTGCTGGCCACCCGCTTGCGCTCGCAGCAGGACGACGACGACCTGAACCGGCAGATGCCGCTGATCTGAGGCTGACGGCCTCGGGGACGACGGGCCGCCAGGCCCGTCCCCACGGGCCCGGACCTTGCCCCTTGGGGGCGGGTCCGGGCCCTTGTCTTTTCAGCACGGCCCGCTGCGGCAGTCATCGCCCCGCGCGATCGCTGGTGCGCCGATCGGCTTCCCTGGCGAGGGCGCACGCGGGCAGCCCGGCAATTCGCCGCAGCCAAAGAAAAGCCCGGCACGAGGGCCGGGCTGGGCAGTCGGGTGTCGGGCAAGACCCGACCCCATGGACAGCGATTCGATGCCTCAGAACATCGTGAAGCTGAGCCAGTAGCAGGCACCGGCCACGAAGGCCGACGCGGGGATGGTGAAGATCCAGGCCCAGATGATGTTGCCCGCCACGCCCCAGCGCACCGAGGAGGCGCGCTGCGTGGAGCCCACCCCGACGATGGCGCCGGTGATGGTGTGCGTGGTCGACACCGGGATGCCCAGCGCGGTGGCCAGGAACAGGGTGATCGCCCCGCCCGTTTCCGCGCAGAAGCCGCCCACCGGCTTGAGCTTGGTGATCTTCTGGCCCATGGTCTTGACGATGCGCCAGCCACCGAACATCGTGCCCAGGCCGATCGCGAAGTAGCAGACCCAGATCACCCAGGTCGGCGGCAGCTTGTCGCCGGCCGCGGCATAGCCCGAGGCCACCAGCAGCATCCAGATGATGCCGATGGTCTTCTGCGCGTCGTTGCCGCCATGACCCAGGCTGTACAGGCCGGCCGACAGCAGTTGCAGGCGGCGGAACCAGTTGTCCACGCGCAGCGGCGAGCTGCGCCGGAACAGCCAGGCCACCAGCACCATCAGCAGCGAACCCAGCACGAAGCCCAGCAGCGGCGAGACGAAGATGAACAGCACGGTGACGCCGATCTTCTTGGCCACCAGCGCACTGACGCCGGCCTTGGCGATCACCGCGCCCACGATGCCACCGATCAGCGCATGCGAGGAGCTGGACGGGATCCCGTAGAACCAGGTGATCACGTTCCAGGTGATCGCCCCCATCAAGGCACCGAACACCACGTGATGGTCGACGATGCCGGGGAGGACGATGCCCTTGCCTATCGTGGCGGCCACGTTGAGCTGGAAGAAGGCGATCGCCACCACATTGAAGAAGGCGGCGAACAGCACCGCCTGCTGCGGCTTGAGCACGCCGGTGGACACCACCGTCGCGATCGAGTTCGCTGCATCATGGAATCCGTTCATGAAGTCGAACAGCACCGCCAGGATCACCAGCAGCGCCACGACCCAGAACGCAACCTGTATGGCATCCATCGTCGGCGGCCTGTCAGGAGTTCTCGAGGACGATGCCCTCGATCAGGTTGGCCACATCCTCGCAGCGGTCCGAGATGGACTCCAGCTGCTCATAGATGGCCTTGAGCTTGATCAGCTCGCGCACGTCCTCCTGCTCGCGGAAGAGCTTGGACATCGCCGAGCGCATCACGCGGTCGGCGTCCGACTCCAGTTTGTCGATCTCTTCGCAGGTCTTGATCGCCGCTTCGGCGGTTTCCGCGCGGCTGAGCTTGGACAACAGCGAGACCGCGTGCTGCACACGCTCGCAGCACTTGGCCGACAGGTCACCCAGGCGCAGCACTTCGTCGGGGATGGAACGCACGTCGTAGAGCGACATGGTTTCGCTGGAGTCCTGCAGCAGGTCCAGGATGTCGTCCATCGCGTTGATCAGGCCGTGGATCTGCTCGCGATCGATGGGCGTGATGAAGGTGCGGTGCAGCAGCCGGTTGACTTCGGCGGTGATGCGGTCGGCATGGTGCTCGGCGGCGTCCACCTCGGCGGCATACTTTTCGCGCAGCTCCGGATCGTTGTAGTTCTGGATCATCGCCATGAAGGCGCGGGAGCCTTCGGCGATCTTCGCGCCATGCTCATTGAAGAGCTCAAAAAAATTGCCCTCGCGGGGCAGCAGCTTGCCAAACAACATGTGGGCTCCTGACCGGCCAGGCAGGCGGCCGGCCCCGTTTTGCAAGGCTGCTGCACCCACACTCGCCGCAAATGTTCACGGAATCTTCATTGCCGTGTCATAGACGGCAAACCGTGCATTTTACTGGGCCCGCCGCCCTCCGCCGGGCGGCCGGGCCCTATTTCGCTTGCAGCGGGGTCGGCAGACGCTCCATGCGTTGGTCGCCGACATCAGCCAGGAAGCGGTCGGCCCGCCCCAGCCCGGGCAGTTCCAGCGCCGCATCCAGCTCCAGCAGCGGCAGCAGCACGAAGGCACGCTGGTGCAGGCGCGGATGGGGCAGGATCAGTTCGGGATCGTCCTGCACCCGATCGGCATACAGCAGCAGGTCCAGGTCCAGCGTGCGTGGCGCGTGGCGAAAAGGCCGCTCACGGCCATGCTGCTGTTCGATCTGCAGCAGCGCGCGCAGCAGCGCCAGCGGCGCCAGGCTGCTCTCGATCCGCGCGACCGCGTTCAGATAGTCCGGCCCTTCGGCGCCCACCGGCGCGCTGCGCCAGGCCCCCGAGACCTGCAGCACGCGCGTGCCCGGCAGGCGGCCGATGTCGCCCAGCGCGCGCTCCAGCGTGCCGTGCAGATCACCCAGGTTGGCCCCCAGGCCGACATAGGCGATGGTCACGACTGCGTCTCGCCCGCGCCCGCCGAGGCCGAGGCGGCTGCACCGCCGCGCGGCTTGCGGCGGCGGCGCCTCTTGCGCGCCGCGGACGCGGGTGCCGATTCACCCGCCCCGCCATCGCCAAGGCCTTCGTCCTCGTCGGCCTCATCGCCCGGTTGCCCCTCGCCCAGCGTCCCCGCGGGCAGCTGGTGCACACGCGGCGAACGCGGTGCCGGCTTGGGCGCCGCGGCCTTGGCGGCGGCACGCACGCGCTGCGGTCGGTCGGTCTCGCGCGCCTGCTCCAGCAGCGCGCGGCGATCGTCCTCGCTGCCCAGCGCGAAGTCTTCCCACCAGTCGGCCAGCGCCGCATCGACCTCGCCGGCCTCGGCGCGCAGCGCGAGGAAGTCGAAGCCGGCGCGGTAGCGGGCCTGCTCGATCAGACGCTGCGGGCCACTGCCGCTGCGGCGCTCGAAACGAGGCTGCATCATCCAGATCTCGCGCATGTCGGCGGCCAGCTTGCCGCGCCCCGAGATATCGCCCACGCGAGCGTCGAACACCTGGTCGATCGCCTGCTGCAGCGCCGGGATCACGCCCTCGCCTTCGTCCTGCAGGCGGCGCCAGCGCCCCTGCACCTCGCTCCACAACATGCAGGCCAGCATGAAGCTGGGCGCCACGCTGCGCCCTTCGCCGACGCGCCGGTCGGTGTCTTCCAGCGCCAGGCGCACGAAGCGGCCATGGGTGTTGTCCGGCAGCGCGCCCTGCCCGTCCAGCACGGCGTCCAGGATGGGGAAGAGCCCGCGCGCCAGCCCCTGCTTGCGCAGCTCGTCCAGGCTGGCCAGCGCATGGCCGGTCTGCAGCAGCTTGATCATCTCGTCGAACATGCGCGAGATCGGCACATTGGCCAGCAGCTGGGACAGCTCGGCCATGGGCGCGCGCGTCTTGGGTTCGATCGCGAAGCCCAGCTTGGCGGCGAAGCGCACCGCGCGCAGGATGCGCACCGGGTCTTCGCGGTAGCGGGTCACCGGGTCGCCGATGATGCGCAGCACCTTCTTGCGCGCATCGGCGAAGCCGCCGTGGTAGTCCACGACCAGCTGGCGCTGCGGGTCGTAATACATCGCGTTGACGCTGAAGTCGCGCCGCGCCGCATCCTCGATCTGCGGGCCCCAGACGTTGTCGCGCAGCACCCGCCCGCTGGCGTCCACCACATGCGACTTGCCGGCGAGCTGGTCCTTGGAGGTCTTCTCATTGCCCAAGACCTGCTCGGCATCCTCGTTGGTGAGCAGCGCGCGGAAGGTCGAGACCTCGATCACCTCGTGCTCGCGCCCGCGGCCGAACACCACATGCACGATGCGAAAGCGCCGGCCAATGATGAAGGCACGCCGGAACAGGTTCTTCACCTGCTCGGGCGTGGCGTCCGTCGCGACGTCGAAGTCCTTGGGGCGGCGCCCCAGCAGCAGGTCGCGCACCGCGCCGCCGACGATGTAGGCCTCGAAGCCGCCCTCGGTCAGGGTCTTGACGACCTTGATCGCCCGCTCGTCGACCAGGTTGAGGTCGATCTGGTGCTGATCCAGGCCCAGTTCCACCCGCTTGCCCAAGGGCGTGGCGGTGGTCGGCTTGCCGAGCAGCTTGCTGATGAGTTTTTTGATCATTCGAACAGTCTCAGAATCGGCCAGGCACGTTCGCGGGCCAATGCCTCCAGCGCGGGGCTGGGGTTGGTCGCCACCGGATCGCTGACCCGCTCCAACAGCGGCAGGTCATTCGTCGAATCGCTGTAGAAGTGGATGCGCTCGAAGTCCTCCCAGCGCCGACCCAGCCCCTCCAGCCACTGCTGCACACGCAGCACCTTGCCGGCCTGGAACGACGGCACGCCGGCAATGCGCCCGGTGTAGCGGCCCTCGCCATCGCGCTCCAGGTCGACCGCGATCAGGTGCTCGACGCCAAAAGCCTGCGCGATCGGCTCGGTGACGAAGGCGTTGGTCGCCGTCACGATGGCCACCAGGTCGCCGGCCTGCTGATGGCGCTGCAGCAGTTCGCGCGCATTGTCGCGCATCATCGGCGCCATGACCTCGCGCATGAAGCGCTCGCGCGCCGCCAGCGCCTCGGCCAGCGGCCGGCGTCGCCAGACGGAGGTGGCGAAGTCCACATAGGCGGCCAGATCCAGTTCGCCGCGCTGGTACTGCGCGAAGAACTCGTCGTTGCGCGCGCGCCAAAGCTCGCCGTCGGCCCAGCCGATGTCCACCATGAAGCCGCCGAAGGCGTGGTCGGAGTCGTGCGGGATCAGGGTGCCGTCCAGGTCGAACAGGGTCAGTTGCTGGCTCATGGGGTCTCAGGGGTTGTCCGGGGGCGACTGCGCGTCGCTGAGCATCTGGCGCAGCAGCGGCACGGTCACGGCTCGCTTGCTGGCCAGCGCGAATTCATCGAGCTGGTCCAGCAGGCGCATCAGGTGTTTCAGGTCACGGGCGAAGCGGGTCAGCAGGTAGTCCATCACCTCGTCCGACAGCGCGATGCCGCGCCGGTCGGCCTCGCGGCGCAGCACCGCGCGCACCTCGTGCTCGGCCAGCGGCTGCAGCGCGAAGGTGGGCCCCCAGGCGAGCCGGGTGCGCAGATCCTCGCGCAGCGCCAGGTCCACCGGCGGCGCGCTGCCGCTCGCCACCACGGCCAGCCCCTGGGTCGCCGCCTCGACGAAGAGCGCGAAGGCCGCATGCTGCTGTCCAGGGTCGAACTGCTCGCAGTCGTCCATCAGCAGCAGGCTGGGTTGGGCGGGCAGTTCCCAGGGCAGCGGCGTCTGCGCGTCGTACCAGCCCACCTGGGCCCCGCCGGACTGCCAACGTTCGGCCAGCGCGCGCAGCAAATGGGTCTTGCCGCTGCCCGGGCCGCCCCAGACGAAAACCGGCGGCGCGCTCATGCGCAGCGCGTCCAGATGCGCCAGCAGCCCGGCATTCTGGCCAGGCAGGAAGTTGGCAAAGGTGTAGTCGGGCTCGGGCCCGAGGGACAAAGGGATCTGCTTCAAACGACTCAAGCCTCTTAGCGCGGCCTTGTGAGGTCCGCTCCCGCGCGGGACCTGTCCTGGACAGCGCGGGCCGGGCCGGGGCAGGCGCTCCGGCGTCAATGCGGCCGCGATTCTAAAGGGACACCGCCCCCGGCTCGCTGACGCGCCCGCTTCAATGCAGGGTCGGACCACCGAAGCGGCGCAGCCGCTCCAGCCGCCGCTCCAGTTCGCGCCGCTCCACCGCGCTGGCCGCTAGGCCCAGGCAGCGCGTCAGATCGGCCGCCGCCGCCTCGCGCTCGCCCAGCAATTCCAGGGTCTGCGCCCGCTCGCGCAGCTCCGGCCCATCGTGGGGCAGCAGCAGCACCAGCCGGTTCTGCACCGCCAGCAGCGCATGCCAGTCCGAGCCGCCGCGATGCACCTCCTTCAGGTTGCGCAGCACGCGCGCCAGCACCTGGCGGGACGAGAGCGTGCGCAGCGCCATCTCCAGCGGCAGATCGGGGCGGCCCGACGAGGCCAGCATCTCGTCCAGCTCGTGGCGTGCCAGCGAACGCCCGCTGAACGGATCCAGCACCACATCACCCTGGGGCAGGCTCAGGCGCATCAGGAAATGGCCCGGAAAGCCAACGCCCTGGATGCGCAGCCCGGCATGGCTGCCCAGCTCCATGAAAATCAGCGCGAGCGTGATCGGCAGCCCGCGCCGCGTGGCCAGCACACGGTGCAGATAGCTGTTGGCGGCGGCGTAGTAATCGTTGACGTTGCCCGCGAAGCCCAGCTCGACATGGAAGAAATGCGTCAGCAGGCGCAGCCTGTGCGTGGGCGAGGCATCGGCGGGCAAGCGCGCGCGCAATCGCTCGCCCAGCCGGTCCAGATCGGCCAGCACCTGCTGAACGTCCAGACCGGGGTCGTCGTCCTGGGCGATCGCGGCCGCGGCTTCGATCAGGTTCAGATCCTGGTCATCCGCCACCAGCGCTTCGAAATACGCCAGCGGATCGACCGTCTCCGGAGGGAACCATTCAGTCATGGCCCCAGTTTAGGGGCTGTTGCGGTCCGGACGATGACGCGCGCACCGTCACGCCTCAGGCGCGGCGGATGAACGACTTGAGCTTGAGCCCCGCCAGCGCCAGCACACCGAAGTACAGCAGCGCCGAGCCCGCCAGGCTGCCCGCCATGGCCAGCGCACGCAGGCCCTCCGTCCGACCCAGCGCCACCCAGTCCAGATGCCGCGCCAGCCACCATTGCAGCCCGCCCATGGCGGCTGACGCCAGCAGCACGCGCAGCGCGAAGGCCGGCCAGCCCGGCGCCGGGCTGTAGCTGCCCAGCCGGCGCAGACCGGTCAGCAGCCAGCCGGCATTCACCATGGCTCCCAGGCCGATGGCCAGCGCCAGCCCGGGCATGCCCATCCAGGGCACGAACAGCAGGTTGAGCAGCTGCGTCAGCACCAGCACCCCGACGGCGATGCGCACCGGCGTGCGGGTGTCCTGGCGCGCATAGAAGCCCGGGGCCAGCACCTTGATCGCGACCAGGCCCAGCAAACCGGCGCCATAACCCATCACTGCCTGGCTGGTATGCATCACGTCCAGCGCGCTGAACTTGCCGCGGTGGTAGAGCACCGCCACCAGCGGCTCGGCAAACACCAGCAGCGCCACCGCGCAGGGCACGGCCAGCAGCGTCACCAGCCGCAGGCCCCAGTCCAGCATCGCGGAATAGGTCTGCAGTTCGCCCTTGGCCTGCGCGGCCGAGAGCTGCGGCGTCAGCACCATGCCCAGCGCCACGCCCAGCAGCGCGGTCGGGAACTCCATCAACCGGTCGGCATAGGTCAACCAGGAGGCCGCGCCGGGCGCGACCCAGATCGCGATCTGGGTGTTGATCACCAGCGACAGCTGCGCCACGCCCACGCCCAGCAGCGCCGGCGCCATCTGGCGCAGCACCTGGCCCACGCCCGGGTGCGTCCAGGCCGCGCGCAGCGCTCTGGGCGACAGCGCCAGACGGGGCAGCAGCCCCAGCCGGGCCAGCGCGGGCACCTGGACCGCCAGTTGCAGCAGCCCGCCCAGCATCACGCCCAGCGCCATCGAATAGATGCCCGGATAGCCGGCCGCCGTCAAAAACGGGGTCAGCCACCAGCCGCAACCGATCACGGCCAGGTTCAGCAGCACCGGCGTGACGGCCGGAATGGCGAAACGCTTCCAGGTGTTCAGCACGCCCGCTGACAGCGCCACCAGCGACATGCAGCCGATGTAGGGAAACATCCAGCGCGTCATCGTCACCGCGGCTGCCCGCGGCGCGTCGTCCAGGCCCGCGCCCAGCAGCCAAACCAGCAGCGGCGCGCCGATCACGCCCAACACGCAGGTCAGCAACAAAGCCCACGCGAGCACGCTGGCCACCGCGTGAATCAGCAGCCGCGTCTCTTCGTCCCCTTGCTTGGCGCGTGTGGCCGCCAGCACCGGCACGAAGGCCTGCGAGAAAGCCCCTTCGGCGAACAGCCGGCGCAGCATGTTGGGGATGCGAAAGGCCACCTGGAAGGCGTCGGTCATCGCATTCGCGCCGAACAAGGCGGCCACCATCTGTTCGCGGATCAGACCGGTCACTCGCGAAGCCAGCGTGAGCAGGGAAACCGTGGAGGCGGCGCGCAGCAGATTCATGAAACAAGGCCTGACAGGGGTTCGGAACCGGCTCGCACAGAGAACTCACGAGCCGCGACGGGGCGGCCGCATTGTGCCTGCGCCCGGCCTCAGGACCGCAGCCGCCGCGCCTTGCCCCCCGGCTCTTGCAAAGCCCGCTCGTGCTGGACAGCGTGGGCGAATGTTGTGAAACTCCATATTCCCTGCTATACTCGTCGTCTTTGCACCAACTGGGTTGACCAAGACATGGCAAGCTCTTCCAAAGCCAAAAAGAAAACCGTGCGTCTGGCCTCGGGCCGCAAGCGCGCACGTCAAGACGTCAAGCTGAACGCCGCCAATTCGGCGCTGCGTTCCAAGTTCCGCACGGTCATCAAGAACGTGCAGAAGGCCATTGTCACCGGTGACAAGGCCAAGGCCGCCGACCTGTTCAAGACCGCCCAGACCGTGATCGACTCCGTCGCCGACAAGGGCATCTTCCACAAGAACAAGGCTGCTCGCCACAAGAGCCGCCTGTCCGCCAAGATCAAGGCGCTGGCCGCCTGATAGAAAACGCCAGCTCTGGTGCAAGAAAAGCCCGCGCAAGCGGGCTTTTTCCTTTTCTGCCACCCCTCCCCGCCCCGGGCCTTGGGGCAGGCATCAAGAGGGACATCAGGAGGGACGCATGGGCTGCTCCGCACCCGCCGCCGGCAGCGGGTCCAGCCCCATGGGATGGGTGATTTGCTCGATCAGGCCGCGCTCGCGCACCCAGTCCGTCACGCTCCACGCCACCCAGTCGCCATCGTCCAGCGGCAGATCGTGCCCGGCCTCGGGATGCATGCGCAGCGGCACCCCCCAAGCGCGGCTGATCGCCTGCGAACAGCGCCAGTCCACCAATTCATCGCGGCGGCTGCACAGCAGCAGCATCGGTGGACGCGGACGCGCGCCGCTGGCGCGGTAGCGCACCGCGGCCAGCAGTTGCCGCAGGGCATTGCGCCGCCGCACCGGATGGCGCTGCTGAAGATCCACCCACTGATCCAGCACCTGTTCCGGCTTCGGAACCAGGCGGGTGGTCATCGCCAGCACGCGCGCCTCACGCTGGCGCAGGCTGAGGCGAAACAGGCTCAGCGCCAGCAGGCTCCAGTAATTGGCCGGCCTCAGGCGGCGGAAGAACGGGCTGAAGGGCCGCAGGCTGGTGTTGATCAGCACCACCGATTCCAAATCCTCGGGGTGGTGGGCGGCCCAGTCGCTCGCCACCATGGCCCCCAGCGACATGGCCAGCAGGTTGTAAGGCGGCAACACGCCGCGCCGCAGCAGCTCCTGCTGGCAGGCCTCGCGCATGGCCGTGACGCTGCTGGGACTGGATTGACGGTGCAGATGGCCGTTGCCCGGCAGGTCCAGCAGCTCCAGCCGGACCCCCGGCTGCCCCGGCCGCAGCGCCCGCAGCAGCTTCAGCGGGAAGTCCCCCCAATGACCGCTTTCGCGCGTCAGGCCACGCAGCAACACCCAGACCGGGGGGCGGGCCTCGTCGTGCATTCAGGCCCCCGTCCGGCGAAACCAGCGCGCCAGCGCCGCCTGCTCATGGGGACGACGGTCTTCACCCCGCGGCAGCCAGTGCGCGGCGCTGCATGCGACTCTCCCCATGAAATCGAGCCAAGCCATATGTCGACGCAAAACCCTTTGTTGGCGGTGTGCGATCAGAGGATTGAATATCCCATGCCGCGTCAATAATTGACGCGGATTTTTCTTGATCCATAACCAGGAGCCCATTTCCAGAGTTAGGGGGAGCAACAACCCGCTTGACCGTGAACAGGCGTGGCGATATAGGTGATCCCACAAATCGCCATGCGCGAGATACTGCCGGCTCTGCGGCTCCACCACATAGGGATGCTGCGCCTGGCAGCGGTCCATCAGCTCCACCAGCGCATGGACCTCGGCCAGATGCGGCATGGGCCGACTGCTGCCGGCATACGGAAACCAGATGCGGTCGCTGAGGCCGAATCCCGAATGGCAGTCCAGTGCCAGCGTGAAGAGCCGGTCGCGCGACTCGCGCTCGACCAGTTCGCACAGGGCCTGGCTCTCCGGCGCCATCGGCGCCCCGCTCTCACCGCGATACCAAGGCAGGCCCGCGCTGATCCGTTGCCCACCGACCATGAAGGCGGCCGGTTCCTCGGCGTCCAGCGGCGCGTTGCGCATCAGATCGATGCCCTGCGGATTGGCGCGCGTGCCCAGCCACAGCCCCGCAGGATTCACCAGCGGCATGAAGACGAGGCGCTGGCGCTCCAGCTGCGCGCGCAGCAGGCCGTCCCAGGGCAGGCGCATCACCAGGCTGCCCAGATAGGCCAGCACCACCTCGGCACCGATGCGCTCCAGGCCATGGACGCCGCCGACATAGACGACGGCCGGCAGCGAGGGATCGGGGTTGCCCAGACTCACCGCCAGCAAGGGCCAGCGGCTCCCGGCCGCCTCGACCTCGCCCAGGCTTTGCGCCTGAAGTTCCGCGGGACCGCGCTCGACGATGCGCAGCAGCTCCTCCAGCAGAGGCAGCGTGGCGGCCTGGGGCGCGAACGCAGCGGACATGGCGCGGGGAGCGTCGGGACGAAGCCAGGGAGCTTAAGTGCAGCGCCCCCGGCTGGCGATGGACCGAACGGCCCATTGGCCCACGCTTCGGATGTCATGGCTGGCGGCTAGTCTGCCCTTGTCCCAACCCACACGCGCCATCGACCCACCATGCCTTTGCACGCCCTTCCCCACCGTCGACTCAGCCCAGCGCTGCTGGCCGCCTGGATGCTGGGCGCGCTGGAATGGCGCGCGCTGTGGCGCGCGCGCCGCCGCCAGGGGCGGGCGACGTCCTGAACCTCGCCCCGGGTCAGGCCTTGTTCGCGTCGCCGCGCTCGGGGAGCAGGCAGGCGTCGACCACCTGCAGGTTGTTGTCGCGGGCGAAGTTCATCACGAAGTCCCAGGCCATCGGCTCGACGGATTTCAGCGCCTCGTTGACGATCACGCACTTCACGCCGTTGATCACCCGCGGCACGCAGTAGGGCGAATACCCCAGGTGGGCATCGCGGCCGGCCTTCACGCCGCCAGGACGGAAGCTGGACATCGCTCCGGCCAGACGCTCGGCCCAATCGCTGGGTCGGAAGCTGCGTCCATCCAGGGTCAGGCCTTGGATGAACACTTCGCGCGGCTTGGCTGGCGGCTGACTCATTGTTTCGGCGAGAGGACGGGAGGCAGGGAAACGGCCCGGGGGTCGGGCCGTCGAAGCCGCTATTGTGCCCTGACTGTGTTGCGCCGCAGCAGCGGCGGGCCTTGCCCGTGCGCTTTCGCGTGCAATGTGTCGCCGCCGCCGGCCCTGCCGCGCCCCTGCCCCATAGAATCGATGATTCCCGCCCGGATTGGCCGGGCGTCACCCCTGGAACTTCGGAGAATTGATGAACGCCCCAGACTCCTCGTTGGCTGCCCCCACCGAACCCCATGTGATGCACACCTATGGCCGGCTGCCGATCGCGCTGTCGCATGGCCAGGGCTGCTGGGTCTGGGATACGGCGGGCCGACGATATCTGGACGGTCTGGGCGGCATCGCCGTCAACACGCTGGGCCATGGCCACCCGCGCCTGGTGCCGGCGCTGCAGGATCAGATCGCCAAGCTGATCCACACCAGCAACTACTACCACGTGCCGCTGCAGGAGCAGCTGGCCGCCAAGCTGTGCGAGCTGTCCGGGCTCAGCAAGGTCTTCTTCTGCAACTCCGGCCTGGAAGCCAACGAGGCGGCGCTGAAGATCGCGCGCAAGTTTGGCCACGACCGCGGCAATGACGCGCCCGAGGTCATCGTGTTCGACAAGGCCTTCCACGGCCGCTCGATCGCCACCCTGTCCGCCACCGCCAACCCCAAGGTCCAGGCCGGCTTCGGCCCCCTGGTGCCGGGCTTCGTGCGTGTGCCGCTGAACGATCTCGGCGCGGTCGAGGCCGCGGTGAAGGCCCACCCCAAGGTCACCGCGATCTTCCTCGAGACCATCCAGGGCGAAGGCGGCATCAATCCCGCGCGCATCGAGTTCCTCCAGGGCCTGCGCCGCATCTGCGACGCGCATGACCTGCTGCTGATGCTGGACGAGGTGCAGTGCGGCATCGGCCGCACCGGCCAGTGGTTCGCCCACCAGTGGGCTGACATCCGTCCCGACGTGATGCCGCTGGCCAAGGGGCTGGGCTCCGGCGTGCCCATCGGCGCGGTCGTCTGCGGCCCGCGCGCGGCCCAGGTGCTGCAGCCCGGCAACCACGGCACCACCTTCGGCGGCAACCCGCTGGCCATGCGCGCTGGCGTGGAAACGCTGAAGATCATGGAAGAAGATGGCCTGCTGGCCCACGCCGCGCGCGTCGGCGCCGAGCTGAAGACCGCGCTGGAGCAAGGCCTGGCCGGCGTGGACGGCGTCGTCGAGATCCGCGGCCAGGGCCTGATGCTGGGCATCGAACTCGACCGCCCCTGCGGCAGCCTGCTCAACGACGCGCTGTCCGCCGGCCTGCTGATGAGCGTGACCGCCGACCGCGTGATCCGCCTCGTGCCGCCGCTGATCCTGACCAGCGACGAAGCGGCGCAGATCGCCGCGCTGCTGGTTCCCCTCGTGAAGGCCTTCCTGGCCCAGCCCAAGGCATGAAACCCGGAGACAGCCTGATGCGCCACTACCTGCAGTTCAAGGACTTCCGGGCCGAGGAGTACGCCTACCTGTTCGAGCGCGCGGCCATCATCAAGAAGCGCTTCAAGAACTACGAAAAGTATCAGCCGCTGGCCGACCGCACGCTGGCGATGATCTTCGAGAAGGCCAGCACCCGCACCCGCGTGAGCTTCGAGGCCGGCATGTACCAGATGGGCGGATCCGTGGTGCACCTGACCACCGGCGACAGCCAGCTCGGCCGCGCCGAGCCCATCGAGGACAGCGCCCGCGTGATCAGCCGCATGGTCGACATCGTGATGATCCGCACCTTCGAGCAGAGCAAGATCGAGCGCTTCGCCGCCCACTCGCGCGTGCCGGTGATCAACGGACTCACCAACGAGTACCACCCCTGTCAGATCCTCGCCGACCTGTTCACCTTCATCGAGCAGCGCGGCATGGACCGCCGCGGCGCGGTGGACATGGACTGCCTGAAGGGCCGCGTCGTGGCCTGGGTGGGCGACGGCAACAACATGGCCAACACCTGGCTGCAGGCGG
The DNA here is from genome assembly GCF_022549225.1 of Pelomonas sp. CA6. Classification (GTDB taxonomy): domain Bacteria; phylum Pseudomonadota; class Gammaproteobacteria; order Burkholderiales; family Burkholderiaceae_C; genus Roseateles. The sequence continues at coordinate 288,364 of NZ_JAKZFD010000006.1, read as the reverse complement.
CCGAGATCCTCGGCTTCACCGTGCATGTCAGCACGCCCAGCGGCTACGAGATCGACCCGCAGGTGGCCGGTGTGAAGAACGCCGACTGCTACAAGGTCTTCAAGGACCCGCTGGACGCCTGCCGCGGCGCCGACCTGGTCACCACCGACGTCTGGACCAGCATGGGCTACGAGGCCGAGAACGAGGCGCGCCGCGCCGCGTTCGCCGACTGGTGCGTGGATGCCGAGATGATGGCGCTGGCCAAGCCCGACGCGCTGTTCATGCACTGTCTGCCGGCCCACCGCGGCGAGGAGGTCAGCGCCGAGGTCATCGACGGCCCGCAGTCGGTCGTCTGGGACGAGGCCGAAAACCGCATGCATGTGCAGAAGGCGCTGATGGAATATCTGCTGATCGGCCGCATCGGCTGAAATCCCGGCCGGCGATCAGTCCGGCGTCAGGCAGCCCTGGCAAGCTGAACCTCAGACATGAGCCGCATCGCCCTGATCACCGACATCCATGCCAACCGCGAGGCCTTCGCCGCGGTTCTCGAGCACGCCAAGGCCCAGGGCGCCGACGCCTATGCGCTGCTGGGCGACTTGGTGGGCTATGGCGGCGATCCGGCGTGGGTGGTGGACCAGGCGCTGGCCCTGCGTGCCCAGGGCGCGGCGCTGGTCCAGGGCAACCACGACCGCGCGGTGGCCCAGGGCCCCCTGCCCAGCATGCACGAGGATGCGCGCCAGATGATCGCCTGGACGCGCTCTCGCCTCAGCGCCGCGCAGATCGAGGCGCTGGCCGCGCTGCCGATGAGTCAGACGCGCGGCGACTGCCTCTTCGTGCACGCCAACGCCTTCGACCCCGCCGGCTTCGCCTACATCCAGGGACGGCTGGAGGCGGTGCGCAGCCTGCAGGCCACCGATTGCAGCTACAGCTTCTGCGGCCATGTGCACGAGCCCATGCTCTACCACCTGTCCAGCACGGGCAAGGCGGGCGACTTCTGCCCCGAGCCGGGCGTACCCATCCCGCTGCTGCCGCATCGGCGCTGGCTGGTGATCCCGGGCTCCTGCGGCCAGCCACGCGACGGCAACCCGGCCGCCTGCTACGCGCTGTTCGACGACGGCAGGCAGGAGTTGGTGTTCCACCGCGTGCCCTATGACCACGAGGCGGCCGCGCGCCGCCTGCTGGACGCGTCCGACCTGCCCGCCGAACTTGCCCAGCGCCTGGCCCAGCGGCTGCGCGCCGGAGAATAGCCCCCACCCGCACCTCCACCATGACCGACGCCGCCACGCCCGAGGCCTCGCCTCCGCAGATCCCGGGTCCGGACACCCCGCTGGCGGCGGGCATGCTGCTGGACGGCTTCCTGCTCGAGGCGCCGCTGCACCAGGGCGGCATGGCCAATCTGTGGAGCGTGCGCCGGCTGGAGCCGCGCGCCGATGAGCCCTTCGAGCTGATCATGAAGGTGCCGCGCATCAAGGGCGGCGAGGACCCGGCCACCATCGTCGGCTTCGAGGTCGAGCAGATGATCATGCCGGCGCTCAAGGGGCCGCACGTGCCGCGCTTCGTCGCCCGCGGCGACTGGACGCGGCGCGCCTACATCGTGATGGAGCGCATCCCCGGCGAAAGCCTGAGGCCGCGGCTGGACCGCGCGCCGCTGCCGCTGGACGAGGTGGTGGACATCGGCATCCGCGTCGCCACCGCGCTGCAGGATCTGCACCGCCAGCACCTGGTGCACCTGGACATCAAGCCCAGCAACATTATGTTCCGGCCCGACGGCACGGCGGTGCTGGTGGATTTCGGGCTCTCCCGCCACGACCACCTGCCCGACCTGCTCGAAGAGGAGTTCACGCTGCCCATGGGCACCGGCCCCTACATGTCGCCGGAGCAGGTGCAGTTCGTGCGCAGCGACCCGCGCAGCGACCTGTTCGCGCTCGGGGTGATGATGTACCACCTGGCCACCGGCGAGCGCCCTTTCGGCCAGCCCACCTCCGTGACGGGTTTGCGCCGGCGTCTCTACGAGGAGCCGGTGCCGCCACGCGCGATCCGCGCCGACCTGCCGCCCTGGTTCCAGGAGATGGTGCTGCGCTGCCTGGAGGTCAAGCCCGAGCGGCGCTATCAGAGCGCCTCGCAACTGGTGCTGGACCTGCAGCGCCCCGACGCGGTGGAACTAACCCGGCGCGCCACGCGCATGACGCGGGCCGGACGCCTGAAGACGCTCAAGCGCTGGTTCATCGCGCTGGGCAGCGAGGCCGAGGCCAGCGGCTCGGTCACCGAGCAGGTCAAGCGCAGCCCCATCCTGATGGCGGCGGTGGACGTCCAGGGCGCCAGCCCGGCGTTGCTGGAGCAGCTGCGCGAGATCGTGCGGCGCATGGTGCAGACCGAGCCCGGCGCGCGCCTGGCCTGCGTCAGCGTGATGCGCACCGCCCGCATCGGGCTGGACGAGCTGACCGACGAGCAGGGCCGCAGCGTGCATGTCAAGCAGCTCGTCGCGTTGAAGGACTGGGCCCATCCGCTGCGCAAGTCGCTGAACATCACGGACGACGGGCGGCTGACCTTCCATGTGCTGGAAGCCCCGGACCCGGCCGCCGCCATCGTCGAATTCGCCGCCAAGAACGGCGTGGACCACGTGCTGATGGGCGCGCGCGGCGCCTCCGCACTGCGCCGCTACCTGGGCAGCGTGTCCGCCCAGGTGGTGGCCGAGTGCAGCTGCAGCGTGACCGTGGTCCGCGAGCCCGAGGGGCGGTAATTGGCGGCCGAGGACAACCCCTGCACGCGCTGCGGCGCCTGCTGCGCCAGCGTGCGCGTCGACTTCGCGCGGCAGGAGCTGCAGTCCGAGGGTGGCGTGGTGCCCGACGGCCTCACAGTCGCGCTGAACGACCGCCTCAGCCGCATGCGCGGCACCGACCACGCCCAGCCACGCTGCGCGGCGCTGGTCGGAACGGTGGGCCAGCGCGCCAGCTGCGGCATCTATGAATGGCGCCCCGCGCCCTGCCGCGAGTTCGGCCTGCGCGCGCCGCTGGGCCTGGGCGACGAGGCCTGCGCGCGGGCGCGTGCCCGCCACGGCCTGCCGCCGCTGGGATAGCCGCGCGGCACGGCGCCCGGCGCGCTACTGCTGGCGGCGCTGACTCGCGATTTGCGCCTGCAGGTGCGCCAGCTTGGCCGCATAGAGCTGACGCTGGCTGCTCGAGGTGCTGCTGGCCTCCGCCTGGCGCATGGCTTCGCGCGCGCCGCGCAGGTCGCCGCTGCCGTAGTAGGACAGCGCCAGCCAGAAGTAGAAATCGTGATAGCCGGAAGTCCGCGAGATCTCGCGCTGGAACAGTTCGCGCGCCTTGGCGTAGTCACCGGCCCGCATCGCCTCCAGCCCCAGGTCGTAGAAGCGGAACGGCGGATAGGGCTGCAACTGGGCGAGCCGCTCGCCCAGGCCGTCGGCTTCGGCCTGGCGACCGGCCACGCGCAGCGCGCCGATCAGATTGGACAGCGCCTGAACATTGCCCGGTTCGCGCGCCAGCACCTGGCGGAACACGTGCTCCGCGGTCGCCTGTTCGCCGGCACGGCGATAGACCACGCCCAGCGTATTCAGCCCCGCCATGAAGCGCGGATCCTGGTTCACCGCGGCACGCGCCCACCAGTAGGCCTGACGCAATTCGCCGCGACTGAGCAACTCGGCGGCTCGGTTGTTGTAATACATCGCGATCACGGTGCGCTCGTCCAGCTCCATGACGCGCTGCTTGCGCAAGTCCTCGCCGGGCAGGAAGTCCACCACCAGCCAGGCGGCGTCGTCGCCCAGCACGCGCATTTCGCCGGGCTTGCGCCCCAGCGCCAGGTTGATGTGGCCGGCGTAGATCTCCAGGTCGCCGCTGCGGCTCCACTGCGCCTCGTTGAACACCATGCGGAACTGCACCGGCAGCCCCATGTCGCGCGCGAACGCGGCCGTCATCAGCGCCAGCGACAGGCAGTTGCCGGAACGCGCGTCGAAGGCCTCGTCGGCGGTGCGCGTCAGGTCGCTGTCGTACTCCAGCTTCAGTTCGCCCTGCGTGTACAAGGCCTCCAGCAGCCCACGCCGAGGATCCTTGAGGCGCGCCTGCGGCTGGATCCTGTCGCGCAGATAGGCGCGCATCGCCTCGCTGCTGTCCGTCACCCGGTGCGCTGACGGCAACAGCGCCGGCGGTGGCGTGCCGCCGAAGCGCTGGTCCAGCAGGGGGATGTCGGACGGCGCCGGCAGCGACGCCGGCGACGTGGCGCAGCCCGCCATCACCAGGCTGGCGGCACCCAGCACCGCGGCCCACATCGTTTGTCTCATCCGGGACGGCATGCTCTTGTCCATGGCAGCTCCACTGGGCCCTTACCCGGGGGCCTTGGGGCCCATGCTAGTGCGACGGCGGGCCGCTGCGAAGAAGTCATGGCGCACGATGCGACGGGAGGCATGAAGGAAGTCGCCAACGGCGGCCCGCGCCGCCCCGGTTCGACCACGAACCATCCAGGGACGCCGCCGCTCACACCGGCAGGCGGAACACGCGCGCCGCCTCGCGCTCCTCGGCGCTGTGGCCGGCCAGCGCCTTGTCCCATTGCGGCGCGGCGGCGCCCAAGGACGCGGCCAGCCCGCGCGTCATCGCGCCCAGCTCCTCGGTGCTGGCGTCGAACTCGGCCACCTGCTCACCGCTGTCCAGCAGCAGACGCGCGACCGGCGTGCCGCCGGCCTCGATCACGATCAGCACCCGGGCCGCCGGATGCAGCTTGTGCGCCGCATGCCGGCCCGGCAGTTCTTGACCCAGGCCTTGGTCCATGATGCACCTCTCTTGCCGCCCCCGACTCGCGCGGGGCTGGCCTCACGAAGAATGCGCGTCGACGCCCGGGCGGTCAAGACGCGGCTCGGCGGGCCTGCTGCCCGGCGCCGCGCTGTCGCGCTCGCACCAGGCCTGCGCCGGTTCGGGCCTGTGGTGCAGATAGCCCTGGAAGAGATCGCAGCCCTGGGCGCGCAGGAAGAGCTGCTGCTCGGCCGTCTCCACGCCCTCGGCCACCACCGAGAAACCCAGGTGATGGGCCATGGACAGGATGGCCTCGATCACCGCGGCGTCGTTGCGGTCGGCCGGCGCGTCCTGCACGAAGCTGCGGTCGATCTTCAGCTCGCTGACCGGCAGGCGCTTCAGATAGGCCAGCGAGGAATAGCCGGTCCCGAAGTCGTCGATGGAGAAGCGCAACCCCAGCCGCGCCAGCGCCTCCATGCGCGCCACCACGCCGGCCGTGTTCTCCAGCAGCAGGCCTTCGGTGATCTCCAGCGTCAGCCGGCGCGGATCGGCGCCGGTGTCCGCCAGGATCTGCTCCAGCTGCGCGACGAAATCGGCCTGCTGGAACTGGCGTGGGCTGACGTTGACCGCCACCGCCAGCGGATGCCCGGCCCGCGCCTGGCGCGCGATCACGGCGCAGGCTTCCCGCAGCGCCCAGGCGCCGATCGCGAAGATCAGCCCCGACTCCTCGGCGATGGGGATGAACTGCGCCGGCGACACCAGGCCGCGGCGCGGATGCTGCCAGCGCAGCAGCGCCTCGGCGCCATGGACCGCGCCGAACTCGTCGACCTGGGCCTGCAGGTAGAGTGCCAGCTCCCCGTTGGGCAGCGCCTCGCGCAGGTCCTGCTCCAGCGCGAATCGCTCGTTGATGACGCTCTGCATCTCGTGCGCGAACAGCGCCAGCGTGTTGCGGCCGGTTTCCTTGGCGCGATAGAGCGCGATGTCGGCCTCGCGCAGCAGATCGCCCAGCCGATGCCCGTTCCGCGGGAACAGCGTGACGCCGACACTGGCCGACACGGTGCAGCTGTGCGAGGCCAGCGCCATGGTCTGGCCCACGTGACGGCGCAGCTTCTCGCCGATGGACAGCGCCAGCTTGGCCGCGTCCTGCTCCTGGGGCGCGAGGTCGGACAGCAGCACGATGAACTCGTCGCCGCCGACGCGCGCCACGGTGTCGCCGTGGCGTACATGGTGGACCAGGCGTTGCGCCACCTCCTGGATCACCTCGTCGCCGACGCCGTGCCCGAAGTAGTCGTTGATGCGCTTGAAGTGGTCCAGGTCCACGAACAGCACCGCGCCGAAGCCCCCCGCGCGCTGCGCCTGCGCGAGCGCCTGGCTCAGACGGTCTTCGAGCAGGAAGCGGTTGGGCAGCCCGGTCAATTGATCGTGATAGGCCAGGTGCTCAATCTCCGCCTCGGCACGCTTGCGCTCCGTGATGTCGCGCGAAATACCGAAGGTGCCGATGATGCGCCCCGACGCGTCCCGCAGCGGCCCCTTGGTGGCGATGAAGGTCGCCTCGCCGCGCGTGGTCTGTACCGTTTCCTCGATGTTCTCGATCCGCCCCGTCTCGATCAGGCGGCAGTTGGTCTGCATCAGCCTCTGCGCCTGCTCGGGCGGGAAGATCGCGCGGTCGTCGCGGCCGATCACCTGATGGGCGGGCCGGCCGACGAACTCGCTGGCGGCGCGGTTGAACAGCAGGTAGCGCCCGTCCAGATCCTTGGCGAAGATGGCGTCGTTGGAGCTGTCGGCGATGTTCTTCAGCAGCAGCAGGGTCTCCAGCTGCTCGTTGATCGCGGCGCTGTATTTCTTCCAGTGCCGGTCGAGCAGGAATAGCAGCAGCAGCGAGGTCACCAGCACAAAGGCCCAGCCCTTGTACTGGCTGATCTGCACGATGCGCTGCGGGTTGCGGGTGAACAACAGGACCGCCTCGTCCGACAGCAGGATCCACAGCGCGGCGAAGCCCGCATAGGACAGCACGATGCGGAATACGCTGCTCCACTTGGTGCGCTGCAATTTCGCCAGTCCCACGGCCCTGCCCTGTCTCCTGCTGTTCGGCCCTGCGGGCCGGTTCTGCCTCCACCGGATCCCCGGAGTGTCGTTCATCGGCGTGCGCTAAGCGCCGGAATCCCGGCGCGCCCAGGGACAAATCCGTGATGCAACTGGCGCCCGCCCCCTGGCTTGAGGGGGGGCGTGCCTGCGGGCAGGGCCGCATGGCCGGCCGGCGGCCGGGCTGCTAGCCTTGCCGCCGATGAATGCCGCCGGCCCACTCTCTCCCGCCCCACCGTCCGCCGCCCCGCTACCGCGCACCGGCACGGCCAGCGTCGCCTATGTGCTGAGCCTGATCGACGTCGGCCAGCAGGCCGGGCTCGCACGCGAGCGCTGGCTGGCCGACGCGGGCCTGTCCGGCGCGGACCTGCGCGATCCGCTGGGCCGCCTGCCCATCCCGTCCCTGGAGCGGCTGCTGGAGGTCGCCCAGCGGCTCAGCGGCGACGCCTACTTCGGGCTGCGCTTCGGCATGGCGGTGCGGCCGTCCAGCTTCAGCGGGCTGGGCTATGTGGCCATGACCTGCGAGCGGCTGCGCGACGCCATCGAGCTGACCACCCGCTTCGGCCGCCTGGTGCTGGACCACGAGTACAGCCAGAGCCGCTTCGAGGAGGACGGCCGGCAGGCCCGCCTGATCGACGCGCCGCTGGGCGGCACGCCAGGCGCCGGCGTCGCGCTGACCGAGGCCATCCTGGCCGGCTGGCTGGCCTTCGGGCGCTGGATCACCTGCACCCGCTGCGCGCCGGCCGAGGTGCATCTGCGCCATGCCGAACGGCCCGGCGACCGCGCCGCGTACGAAGCCTTCTTCGAATGCCCGGCCCGCTTCGGCATGCCGGTGCACGGGCTGGTGTTCCCGCGCGACTACCTGGAACTGCCGGTGCGCGACGCCGACCCGGCGCTGCACCACACCCTGCTGCAGGAGGCCCAGCGCCAGCTGGACCGTAGCTTCGCCGGCCTGTCACTGCCGCACCGCGTGCGCGCGCTGATGCTGGAACTGTTGCCCTCGGGCCAGCTGACGCTGGAGGCGGTGGCGCAGCGGCTGCATCTGTCGCCGCGCGCGCTGCAGCGCCAGCTCGCCGATGCCGGCTGCGGCTTCAAGCCCCTGCTGGAACAGCTGCGCCGCGAGCGCAGCCTGCTGCTGGTGCGCCAGGGCGGGCTGAGCCTGACCGAGATCGCGCTGCTGCTGGGCTACCGCGAGTCCAGCAGCTTCAGCCACGCCTTCCGAGCCTGGCATGGCGAGGCGCCGCAGCGCCTGCGCGCTGGCGTCGGCGCACAAACGCCTGGCGTGGCGGAACAAGCGGCCGCCGGCCTCTAGGCCTACAGTCGAGCCACCGCCCCCCGTACCGATCCCGTCCATGCTCAATCCCATCGTCCTGGCCGTCCCCGTCTTCCTGCTGATGATCGTGCTCGAATGGATGCTGGGCCGCGCGCGCGGGCAGACGCTGTACCGCGCCGCGGACACCGTGTCCAGCCTGGGCAATGGCATCGCCAGCCAGCTCACCGGCATGTTCACCAAGCTGTTCATGCTGGGCATCTACACCTGGATCTGGCAGCGCGCGGCGCTGTTCGAGCTGAGCGCGTCCAGTCCCTGGGTCTGGCTGGCGGCACTGCTGATCTACGACTTTTGCTACTACTGGAACCACCGGCTGGGCCACACGGTCGCGGTGCTGTGGGCGGCGCACGCGGTGCACCACAGCAGCGAGGAGTACAACCTCTCCACCGCGCTGCGCCAGACCAGCACCGGCTTCCTCTTCAGCTGGATCTTCTACCTGCCGATGGCGCTGCTGGGCTTCCCGCCGCTGGTCTATGTGGTGGTGGGGCTGATTGACCTGCTCTACCAGTTCTGGGTGCACACGCGCGCGGTCGGGCGGCTGGGCTGGTTCGACCGCTGGTTCTGTTCGCCGTCCAACCATCGCGTGCACCATGGCCAGAACGATTACTGCCTGGACCGCAACTACGGCGGCATCCTGATGGTCTGGGACCGCCTGTTCGGCACCTTCGTCGAGGAGCGCGAGGGCGAACCCATCGTCTACGGCGTGCTGGGCCAGCTCAAGAGCTGGAGCCCCTGGCAGGCCAATCTGCGCGGCTACCAGCAGATCTGGTCCGACCTGCGGCTGGCCGACAACTGGGGGGACCGGCTGAGCATCTGGTTCCGCCACCCGAGTTGGCGGCCCGCCGCCGCGCAGCGGCTGGCGCCCAAGCCCGCGGTGGATCTGACCCGTTTCCAGCCCTATGCGCCGCCGCTGCGGCCAGGGCTGGAGCGCCATGGCCTGGAACAGCTGGCCGTGCTGCTGAGCCTGGGCGTGGCGCTGCTGGCGCTGCAGCCCTTCCTGGCGGGCGCCGCGCTGGTGCTGGGGGCGGTCGCGGTGCTGGCCGCGCTGGTCGTGCTGTCGCGCCTGCTGGAGGGGCGCGCCGGCGACGATGGCGGCGAGGAACAGCTGCGCCTGGCGCTGGGCCTGCTCGCCGGCCTCGCGCTGGCGGCGCTGGAAACCCTGCCCGGCCTGGCGGCGGACGCGCCCGGCTGGGCGGCGCCGCTGGCACGCGCGATGGGCGTGCTGCTGGCGCTGGGTTCGCTGTGGGGATGGCTGAGGCTGGCCGGCGCGCTGCGCCGGCCCGGCGCCCTTACTTGATGGGCTTGAAGCGCACGCGCTTGGGACGCGCGCCTTCCTCGCCCAGGCGCTTCTTCTTGTCGGCTTCGTACTCGTGGAAGTTGCCGTCGAAGAAGTGCCACTGCGAATCGCCCTCGCAGGCGAGGATGTGGGTGCAGATGCGGTCCAGGAACCAGCGGTCGTGCGAGATCACCATCGCGCTGCCGCCGAACTCCAGCAGCGCCTCTTCCAGCGCGCGCAGGGTTTCGACGTCCAGATCGTTGGACGGTTCGTCCAGCATCAGCACGTTGCCGCCCTGAGCCAGGGTCTTGGCCAGGTGCAGACGGCCGCGTTCGCCGCCGGAGAGCTGGCCCACCATCTTCTGCTGGTCGTTGCCCTTGAAGTTGAAGCGGCCGATGTAGGCGCGACTGGGCATCACGAACTTGCCGACGACGATGTTGTCCAGGCCGCCCGAGACGTCTTCCCACACCGTCTTGTTGGCGTCCAGGCTCTGGCGGCTCTGGTCGACGAAGGCCAGCTTGGCCGTCTTGCCGATCTTGACCGTGCCCGAGTCCGGCTGCTCCACGCCCTGGATCATGCGGAACAGCGTCGACTTGCCGGCGCCGTTGGGGCCGATGATGCCGACGATGGCGCCCGGGGGCACCTTGAACGACAGGTTGTCGATCAGCACGCGATCGCCGAAGGACTTGGTGACGTTCTCGAACTCGATCACCTCATTGCCCAGCCGCTCGGCCACGGGAATGAAGATCTCGTTCGTCTCGTTGCGCTTCTGGTATTCGACGTCAGACAGTTCCTCGAAGCGGGCCAGACGCGCCTTGCTCTTGGCCTGGCGGCCCTTGGCGTTGGAACGCACCCACTTCAGCTCTTCCTTCATGGCCTTGGCGCGGGCGTCCTCGGACTTCTGCTCCTGCTCCAGGCGGCGCTCCTTCTGATCCAGCCAGTCGGAGTAGTTGCCCTTCCAGGGAATGCCGTGGCCGCGGTCCAGTTCCAGAATCCACTCGGCGGCGTTGTCCAGGAAGTAGCGGTCGTGGGTGATTGCCACCACGGTGCCGGGGAAGCGCTGCAGGAACTGCTCCAGCCACTCGACCGACTCGGCGTCCAGGTGGTTGGTGGGTTCGTCCAGCAGCAGCATGTCGGGCTTGGACAGCAGCAGGCGGCACAGCGCCACACGGCGCTTCTCGCCGCCGGACAGCACGCCGATGTTGGCGTCCCAGGGCGGCAGGTTCAGCGCGTCGGCGGCCAGCTCCAGTTGCAGGTCGGTGTTCTCGGAGCCGGCCGCGGCGATGATGGCTTCCAGCTCGCCCTGCTCGGCGGCCAACGCGTCGAAGTCCGCGTCCGGCTCGGCATAGGCGGCATAGACCTCGTCCAGGCGCTTCTTCGCTGCCAGCACGCCGCCGATGCCCTCCTCCACCGCCTCGCGCACGGTCTGGTTGGGATCCAGCTTGGGCTCCTGCTCCAGATAGCCGATCTTGATGCCCGGCATCGGGATCGCTTCGCCCTCGATCTCCTTGTCCACGCCGGCCATGATCTTCAGCAGCGTCGACTTGCCCGAGCCGTTCAGGCCCAGCACGCCGATCTTGGCCCCGGGGAAGAAGGACAGCGAGATGTCCTTCAGGATGTGCCGTTTGGGAGGAACCGTCTTGTTCACACGGTTCATCGAAAAGACGTATTGCGCCATGAGGTCGTCCGCTTGGGGGTTTGTTCGAAAAGGGCTGCCACGGAGGCGGGCCAGACGGCCGCCGCCAGACCGGATCACGAAACCTGCGGGTTCCGCCGCGGATCCGGCACCGGGCAAAGGCGCTATTGTCGCAGCTTGTCGCGTCGCCGGCTCAAGGCCCGTGCGGGCGACGGCCAGATCTCCGTCACGGCCCGCCACGCCACGTGGGCACCGCGCCACCCCTACACTGGCGCGGGAACATCATTGGAGGGTGCATGAACCGCAAGTACTTCGGGGCTCTGAGCCAGGCCCTGGCCGGCGCCGGCCTGCTCGCCCTGGCGCTGAGCCTGGCCACCACCGCGTCGGCCCAGACCCTGCGCTGGTCCAGCCAGGGCGATATGCAGACGGCCGATCCGCATTCGCAGAACGAGACCCTGACCAACAACCTCAATGCCCAGGTCTACGAGCGACTGGTCGGCCGCGACAAGCAGCTCAACCTCGTGCCGGCGCTGGCCACCGAATGGACCCAGGTGCGCCCGCTGCTGTGGCGGCTCAAGCTGCGCCCCGGCGTGAAGTTCCACGACGGCACGCCCTTCACCGCCGACGACGTGGTGTTCTCCATCCAGCGCGCCAAGGAGCCGAGCTCGCAGATCGCGGTCTATGCCGCTGCCGTCGGCACGCCGCGCAAGGTCGACGATCTGACCGTGGAATTCCAGCTCGAGAAGGTCAACCCGATCTTCCTGCAGCATCTGGACACGATTTACATCATGAGCCGCAAGTGGGCCGAGCAGCACAAGGTGAGCCGGCCACAGAACTTCAAGGACAAGGAAGAGACCTACGCCGCCACCCATGCCAACGGCACCGGCCCCTACCTGCTGGCCAGCCGCGAGCCGGGCATACGCACGGTGTTCAAGCGCAACCCGAACTGGTGGGGCAAGTTCGAGGGCAATGTCCAGGAGTCGGTGTTCACCCCCATCGGCAATGACGCGACGCGGCTGGCCGCGCTGGTTTCGGGCGAGCTGGACTTCGTCCTCGACCCCGCGCCGCGCGACGTGCCCCGGCTGCGCAACACCGCCGGCATCAAGGTGATCGAAGGGCCGGAAAACCGGCTCGTCTTCATCGGCATGGACCAGGCACGCGACAAGCTGCTCTACGGCAAGGTGGCCGGCGACCGCAATCCCTTCAAGGACCTGCGCGTGCGCAAGGCGCTCTACCAGGCCATCGACATCCAGGCCATCAAGGCCAAGCTGATGAACGGCCTGTCCGTGCCCACCGGCGGCCTGACCTCCAACCCCGCCGCCGTGTTCAACGACGCGCAGATCGAGGCGCGCTTCCCGCACGACCTCGCCGCCGCGCGCAAGCTGATGGCCGAGGCCGGCTATGCCGATGGCTTCGAGGTCACGCTGGACTGCCCCAACAACCGCTACATCAACGACGAGGAAATCTGCCTGGCGCTGGCCTCGATGTGGGCGCAGCTGAAGGTCAAGGTGCGCGTCAATGCGATGCCGCGCGTGCTGCTCTTCCCCAAGCTGGAGAAGCTGGACACCAGCCTCTACATGTACGGCTGGGGCGGCTCCATCATCGACGCCGAGACCATCATGACCCCGGTCTTCCGCAATCGCGGCGACAAGGGCGTGGGCTACTACAACTACGGCAACTGGAAGAACGACAAGTTTGACCAGCTCGCCGCGGCGTCGAGCGTGGAGCCCGACCCCAAGAAGCGCGAGGAGCTGATCCTCGCCGCGATGCGCGAATTCAAGGCCGGTATCCACGTGCTGCCGCTGCACCGCCAGATGATTCCCTGGGCGGCGCGGCAGAACGTGACCGTGGTGCACCGGCCCGACAACTGGCTCTATCTGCCCTGGGCCAGCGTGCAGGGCAAGTGATCGCGCCCCCCCGGCGGGGGCTTTCAGTCCACCGAGGCGATCAACGCGACGCGGCGGTTCTGCGCGCGCCCGGCCTCGGTCTCGTTGTCCGCGATCGGCTTGGCTGGCCCATGGCCGACCACGGCGAGCCGCTCGCGCGGCCAGCCAGCGGCCAGCAGCACCTGCGCCACCGAGGTGGCTCGGCGCAGCGACAACTGGCGGTTGTAGGCGGCGTCGCCGGTCGAATCGGTGTGGCCTTCCACGCGCAGCGAGCTCACGCCCACCTCGCGCAGCTTGAGCGCCACGCCCACCAGGCGGCTCTGCTGGGCGCGCTGCAGGCGGTCGGAGTCGAACTCGAAGGTCAGCCGGTCGGCCAGATTCAGTTCCCAATCCTCGCCGCGGGCGACAAAGCCCAGCGCCTGCAGCTCGCGCACCTGGACCTCGGACCAGCGCGCCGGTGGTGACACCGGCGGCGGCACGCCCGGCCCGGCGCAGCCGGCCAGGCTCAGGGCCAGCGCCAGGCCCACCCCCAGAAGGCCATGGCGGCGCACTGCGTCGGGTGGCGCGCTTTGCGGGGACGATGGGGAGGAGGTCGTACTCACAAGAAACTCCTGGATGGGGCGTTGGCCGCCCGCTTCTGCCGGTACATGGCCTGGTCCGCGCTGCGCAGCAGTGCCTCGGCGCTGGCGGCCTGGTCCGGATAAACGGCCACGCCCACGCTGATGCCCGGGGTCACGGTGACGCCCTGGCGCAGTTGCAGCGGCTGCGCCACAGCGTCGCGCAACTGCTGGGCCAGGCGCAGCGCGTCGCCGGTCTGGCGCAGCGAGCGCATCAGCACGACGAACTCGTCGCCGCCCAGCCGCGCGACCAGATCCTGCTCGCGCACCGCGGCGCGCAGGCGCTGGGCCAGCGCCACCAGCACCTGATCGCCGGCCTCGTGGCCGTACTGGTCGTTGATGGCCTTGAAGCGGTCGGCGTCGACGAACAGCAGCGCCACGCGGCTGCCGTCGTGCTGGGCCTGCTGGACGGCCAACTCCAGGCAGTCCTCGAAATAGGCCCGCGTGGCCGCGCCGGTCAGCCCGTCCTCGCGGATGCGCGTGGACAGGCGCTCATGCGCGGTTTTCAGCTCGTCGTGTTGCTGCAGCAGCTCCGACTGGTGGGCCTGCACCTCGTCCAGCAGCGCGTCGAAGTCGGCGCTGAGCTGGTCCAGCTCATGCAGCCCGGCCCGTGGCGCGCGCCGGCCCAGTGCGCGCAGCTCGCGGACGCGGCGCGTGTGGGCGGCCAGCGCCTGCAGCGGTGCCACCAGCTGTCGGGACAGTCGGCGCGAGGCCTGCAGCACCGCCAGGCCGGTCAGCGCCATGCCGGTGAGCACGCCGGCCAGCGACCAGCCGATCAGCTGCAGCACCTCGCTGGCGTCGGCGCGCAGCCGCAGCTCGCCCAGCTGCCGCCCCTGGGCGACCACCGGGACCGCGGCCGACACCGGCCACCAGCGGGTCAGCCGGCGCTCCAGCAGGCTCATCGAAACGTCGCGGCTGTACCGGGCGAAGGGCCGCATCGCCGTCGCGCCGGACGCGTCGCTGCCCAGCAGGCTGACGCTGGCCTCGGCCACCGGCTCCTGCGCCAGAAAGTCCTTGAGCAGCTGCTGCGTGGCCGGCGCGTCCTGGAAGACGACCGCCGCCTCCATCGAGTAAGCCAGCGAGCGCGCCTGCAGCTCCAGGCTGCGCTGCGCCGACACCCGCAGCAGCAGCGCCGCCCCCAGCGTCATGACCAGGCCGGCCGAGGCCACGGCCAGCAGCGCGATGCGCAGCTGCGTCTTGCGCAGCAGGCCCAGCACGCCCTGCGCGGGCGCCTGCTCCGGCGGCAGGGCCGCCACCATGCGCGGCCTCATGAACGCCGCTCCTGCGCCGGGCGCGCCAGGCGCAGCACCTGTGGATGGACGCGCAGCCCGCTGCGCGAGACCGAATCCAGGTTGACCTCGAAGCGCGTGCCTTCGGCCGTGGTCCGCAGGCAGAACATGCCACCATCGGAACAGAACTCCGGCCCGCGGCCCAGCGTCAGCACCGGGTGCGCGCCGAGCCGGCGCAGCGCCAGCCGCTGCGCCTCGACGCTCCAGCCCTCGAAATACACGGCGTCGCATTCGGCCGGTGGCATCGCGTCGGGTTCAATCAACTGCACGGAGAGCGCACGGCCGTCGCGCGCCGGCGCCTGCAGCAGCTGGCGCTGGATGTCCGTCGCCTCCGCCGCGCCGCGGCTGACGCAGACCCTGAGGCCCCGGCTCGCGCCAGGCCAGGCCGTGTAGCCCAGAATGCCCTGCAGGATGGCGCCGGTGCCCAGTGGCGACTGCACCAGCATCAGCCCGCCCGCCCGCACCGCGGGCTGCAGCGCCAGGGCCAGAAACGCCAGCAGCAGGCCACGGCACAGCCGGGCCGCGCGCATGCGCCCGGTCCTGCGTCCCAGCTCGCGCCGACGGGCGCGCGCCATCATCAACCGCATCCCAACCACAGATTTCTCGTCTCGCCCACGGCCCACCCTGGCCCATGGATGCAGGCAGTGTACGCATTTGCCCGCGCGGGCGGTCGCGCCCGGTCCCCGGGTTGCAGGGGCTGCCTCGCGCCGCCACCGCGGCATCCGTCACGAAGCCGCGCCCCGGTGCGCTAGAATGCACGCATCGCCACGAGCCACAGTCTTGCCGTGGCGAATTTTTTTGAGCCCTCGCTCTCACTGCAGCCTAGAGACTGGTGTCCGAAACACCCGCCACCCCAGCGGGCCCAGGGCGCGGCTGCAAGCACCTACGCAGCTCTTGCCAGCTGAATCCGCAGCCTATGAGTTTTGATGCACTGGGACTGTCCCAGCCCATCCTGCGCGCCATTGCCGACGCGGGATACACCGAACCCACCCCCATCCAACGCCAGGCCATCCCCATGGTCCTGCAGGGCGGCGACCTGATGGCCGGCGCCCAGACCGGCACCGGTAAAACGGCCGGCTTCACCCTCCCGGTGCTGCAACGCCTCAGCGCCGCCAAGCCGCTGCGCGACGCGCGCGGCCGCATCGCGATCCGCGCGCTGGTGCTGACGCCGACGCGCGAGCTCGCCGCCCAGGTCGAGGAAAGCGTGCGCACCTACGGCAAATACCTGCCGCTCACCTCCATGGTGATGTTCGGCGGCGTGGGCATGCAGCCGCAGATCGACAAGCTCAAGAAGGGCGTGGACATCCTCGTGGCCACCCCGGGCCGCCTGCTCGACCACGCGCAGCAGGGCACGCTGGACCTGTCGCAGGTGCAGATCCTGGTGCTGGACGAAGCCGACCGCATGCTGGACATGGGCTTCATCCACGACATCAAGAAGGTGCTGGCGCTGCTGCCCAAGCAGAAGCAGAGCCTGCTCTTCTCCGCCACCTTCAGCGACGAGATCAAGGCGCTGGCCGACCGCCTGCTGAACCAGCCGGGCCTGATCGAGGTCGCGCGCCGCAACGCCACCGCCGACACCGTGGCGCAGAAAGTCCACCCGGTGGACCGCGACCGCAAGAAGGAGCTGCTGGCCCACCTGATCCAGCGTCAGAACTGGCACCAGGTGCTGGTGTTCACGCGCATGAAGCATGGCGCGAACCGCCTCGCCGAGTTCCTGAACAAGCAGGACATCACCGCGATGGCCATCCACGGCAACAAGAGCCAGGGGGCGCGCACCAAGGCGCTGTCGGAGTTCAAGAGCGGCGAGCTGCAGGTGCTGGTGGCCACCGACATCGCGGCGCGCGGCATCGACATCGACCAGCTGCCGCACGTCGTGAACTACGAGCTGCCCAACGTGCCCGAGGACTATGTGCACCGCATCGGCCGCACCGGCCGCGCCGGCGCCCAGGGCGAGGCGATCTCGCTGGTCTGCGTCGACGAGGAAGGCTTCCTGCGCGACATCCAGAAGCTGATCAAGCGCGAGATCCCGCGCGAGGTCGTGCCCGGCTATGAGCCCGACCCCAACGCCAAGCCCGAGCCCATTGTGATGGGCCGCATGGTGCTCAACGGCGGCCTGGGCGGCGGCCGCGGCAGGAGCTCGGGCGGCGGCCAGGGTCGTGGCGGCCAGGGTGGCCGCGATGGCCAGCGTGGCGCGCCGCGCGACGGCGGACGTCCCTCGGCGGGCCAGCCCTCGGGCCGCGGCGGCCAGGGCGGACGCCCCGCGCAAGCCGCCAAGGCGCCGGCCCCGCAAGGCGGACGGCCCGCCGGCCAGGGCGGTGGCCGCCCCGCGCCCGCGGCGCCGCGCGCCGCCGCGCCGGCCCCCGCCTCCCCCTCGCGGCCGCGCAACGGCGGCTCCGCCCTCACCCGCCCCAAGTCCTGAGACTCGCGCCGGCCCGTCAGGGCCGACGCCCGTCCCGCCCGGCCCTGACTTGACGCAAGTCAGGGCCCTCGCGCCTGTGATGCAATCCCGCTGAATGCACTACGGACAGGGTGGACATGAAGATTCAGTTTCTGGGCGCCGCGGACACCGTCACCGGCTCGCGCCATCTGGTCAGCAGCGACGACGGTCGCCAACTCCTGCTGGACTGTGGCCTGTTCCAGGGCTACAAGGCCCTGCGCGAACGCAACTGGGCGCCGTTCCCGGTGCCGGCGGCCTCGCTCGACGCGGTGCTGCTGTCGCATGCGCATCTGGACCACAGCGGCTACCTGCCCGCCCTGGTGAGCCAAGGCTTCAAGGGCCCCATCGTGACCAGCGCCGCCACCCGCGACCTCTGCGAGGTGCTGCTGATGGACAGCGCCCATCTGCAGGAAGAAGACGCCCGCCGCGCCAACCGCCAGGGCAGCAGCCGCCACGACAAGGCGCTGCCGCTGTACACCCGCCGCGACGTGGACAAGACCCTGCGGCAGTTCGTCGTCCCGCGTGACGGCCGCTGGCGCATGGGCGAGACCGAGGCACAGTTCAGCCCCGTGGGCCACCTGCTGGGCGCCTGCGCGATCACGCTGCGCTCGGGCGGGCGCAGCCTGGTGTTCTCCGGCGACCTGGGTCGGCAGCACGACCTGCTGATGCCGCCGCCACAGCGCTTGGCCGAGGCCGACGTGCTGCTGATCGAATCCACCTACGGCAACCGCAACCACCCGGCCGAAGACGTGCAGCAACGCCTGGCGCAGCTGCTGCGCGAGACGCTGGCGCGCGGCGGCAGCCTGCTGCTGCCCAGCTTCGCGGTCGGCCGCGCCCAGGCCCTGCTGTTGCTGCTGCAGCGCCTGCGGCGCAGCGGCGAACTGCCGATGAGCGTGCCCATCCTGCTGGACAGCCCCATGGCCCGCGAGGCCACCGCCATCCTGCAGCAGCACCGCCGTCTGCTCTCCATCAGCGCCGCCGAGGCCGCGACGCTGTGCGACGAGGTGCGCCTGATCAGCAAGCCGGCCGACTCGCTGCGCAACGCCCGGCTGGCCGCCAAGCGCCCCTGCGTCGTGATCTCGGCCAGCGGCATGGCCACCGGCGGACGCGTGCTCAACTACATCGAGACCCTGGCCCCCGAGGCGCGCCACCACATCGTCTTCCCCGGCTTCCAGGTCGGCGGCAGCCGCGGCGCCAAGATGGTGGCGGGCGAACGCGAGGTCAAGCTGCATGGGCGCTACATCCCGGTCAACGCCCAGGTCAGCCATTTGCAGAGCATCTCCGGCCATGCTGACCAGCATGAGCTGATGCAGTGGATGCGCGGCTTCCAACGCGCGCCGCAGCAGGTCTTTGTCGTGCACGGCGAACCGGCTGCGTCCGATGCGCTGCGCAGCCGCATCCAGGACGAACTGGGCTGGGCGGTGCGCGTGCCGCAGCAGGGCGAGACGGTCGCGCTCTGACATGCTGAGGCTGTTCGGAGAGGCCGCGCCCCAGCCATCCTTGCTGCTGGGCCTGCTGGTGGCGCTGGGCACCGGGCTGCTGGTGGGGCTGGAGCGCGAGCGGCGCAAAGGCCGCGGCCCCCAGCGCGAGGCGGCGGGCGTGCGCAGCTTCGCGGTGGTGTCGGTGCTGGGCGCGCTGGCCCAGGGCCTGGCGCAGCCGGGCCTCGTGGCGGGCGGCCTGCTGGCGGTCGCCGTGCTGGCGGCGCTGGCCTACTGGCGCCAGAGCGCGCGGGATCCCGGGCTCACCACCGAGGCGGCGCTGCTGCTGAGCTACCTGATCGGCGCGCTGGCCATCCCCCACCCCGAGCTGGCCGCCGGCGCCGGCGTCGCGCTGACCATGCTGCTGGCCGCGCGCCAGCGCCTGCATCGCTTCGCGACGCGTCTGCTCAGCGAGCAGGAGCTGCACGACGGTCTGCTGCTGGCCGCGCTGGCGCTGATCGTGCTGCCGCTGATGCCACGCGACCCCCTGCCCTGGCTGGCCGGGCTGAAGCCGCACACGCTGCTGGGCCTGGTGATGCTGCTGCTGGCGCTGCAGGCGGCCGGCCATGTCGCGCTGCGCCTGCTGGGCGAGCGCGCCGGCCTGGCGCTGGGCGGCTTCTTCTCGGGCCTGGTGTCCAGCACCGCGACGGTCGCCGCCATGGGCAGCCGCTACCGCGACCAGCCCGGGCTGCTGGCCGGCTGCGCCGGCGCCGCGGTGATGTCCACCGCGGCGACCTGGGCGCAGGCCCTGGTGCTGGTGGCCAGCCTGTCGCCGGCCAGCGTGGCCAGCGTCGCGCCGGCCTGCGTGCTGGGCACGCTGGTGGCCGGCGTCGCCGCCTTCGCGCTCACCCGCACGGCCGGCCAGGACACCGGCCGCGACCATGCCTGGGGGCGACACAACGGCGGGCCGCTGCGCCTGCGTGAAGCCCTGATCGTCGCCGTGCTGCTGACCGGCGTGGCGGCGGTGGCGGGCTGGGCGCAGCAGCGCTTCGGCAGCGGCGGGCTGCTGATCTCGGTGGCGATTGCGGCGCTGGCAGACTCCCATGCCCCCATCGCGTCGCTGGCGGCGCTGGCGGCCAGGGCCACCATCGACCACCAGACGCTGCTGCAGGGCCTGCTGCTGGCCATCGCCTGCAACAGCCTGGTGCGCATCAGCGTCGCGGGGCTGTCCGGCGGCCGCCCCTATCTGCTGCGCGTGGGCGGCGCGCTGGGGCTGCAGCTGGCGGCCGTGGCACTGCTCACCCTGGTGATCCTCCCCCCTGTCCGATGAAAACCTCTCCCATCGTCCCGGCGCGCGTCGACTTCACCGACGCCGCCGCCCCGCAGGCTCCCGAGTTCGGCGATGTCTACCATGCGCGCGCCGGCGCCTTCGCGCAGGCCCGCCATGTCTTCCTGGGCGGCAACGCCCTGCCCGCGCGCTGGCAAGGGCGCGAGCGCTTCGTGGTGCTGGAGACCGGCTTCGGCCTGGGCAACAACTTCCTCGCCACCTGGCAGGCCTGGCGCGAGGACGCGCGGCGCTGCGAGCGCCTGGTCTTCATCAGCATCGAAAAACACCCGCTGCGCCGGGAGGACCTGCGCCGCGCCCATGCCGCGTCGTCGGCGCCCGAGCTGGCCGCGCAGCTGCTGCGCCAATGGCCCGCGCTGACGCCCAATCTGCACCTGCTGGACTTCGAGGCCGGCCGCGTGCGGCTGCTGCTCGCGCTGGGCGATGCGCGCGACTGGCTGCCCGAGCTGCAGGCACGGGTCGACGCCTTCTACCTGGATGGCTTCGCGCCGGCCCTCAACCCCGAGATCTGGGATGCGGCGCCCCTGAAGCAGCTGGGCCGCCTCGCCGCCCCGGGCGCCACCGCGGCGACTTGGAGCGTGGCGCGCGGCGTGCGCGACGCGCTCGCCGGGGCCGGCTTCGAGGTCGAGAAGGCGCCAGGCTTCGCCGCCAAGGGGCAGATGAGCGTGGCCCGCTACCGGCCGCCGCACAAGCCGGCCGGCCCGGCCGGGCGCGAGCCGCTGGCCGGCGACGGCGAACGCTCCGCGCTGATCGTCGGCGCCGGGATCGCCGGGGCCGCCTGCGCGCGCGCCCTGGCTCGCCAGGGCTGGCAGAGCACCGTGCTGGAAGCCCTGCCGGGCGTGGGCCAGGCCGGGTCGGGCAACCCGGGCGGGCTGTTCCATGGCAGCTTCCACCCGCAGGATGGTCTGCACGCCCGCTTCAGCCGCGCCGCCGCGCTGGCCACCGAGCGCGAGCTGCGCCAGCTCGACGAGCCACTGCCCTGGCTGCAATGGGGCCTGCTGCGCCTGGAACGCGAGCCGGAACCGCTGGAGCGCATGCGCGCGCAGCTGCTGGCCTCGGGGCTGCCGCCGGAGTATCTGCAGGTGCTGTCGCCCGAGGAGGCGCGGGCCCACGCCGGCCTGCGCGTCGACGCGCCGGCCTGGTACTACCCGGGCGGTGGCGCGCTGCGACCGGCCGCGCTCGCTCAGGCCTGGCTGCGGCAGGCCGGCGCCACATTGCTCACCGAGCGCCCGGTCCAGTCGCTCAAGCCCGAAGGCGGGCGCTGGCAGCTGCTGGATGCCGACGGCCGGCCGCTGGCGGAAGCCGCCACGGTGATCCTGGCCGCCGGCCAGCGCAACGCCGCGCTGGCCGCGCCCTGGATGGCGGGCGGCGAACTGCCCTGGGTGGCGCAGCGCGGCCAGCTCAGCCTGCTGGCCGCCGATGCCGCCGCCTGGCTGCCCCGCCCGGCCTGCCCCATGGCAGGCCAGGGCTATGCGCTGGCGGGCCCCTCCGGCGAACTCTTCTTCGGCGCCACGGCCCAGCCCCACGACCTGGACGCCGCGGCGCGCGAAGCCGACCACCGCGAGAACCTGCAGCGGCTGCTGCGCCTGCTGGCGCTGCAACCCGCGCCGGACGCCGCCGCGATGGAGGCCGCCCTGCTGCCCACGCTGGGCGCCCGCGTCGGCTGGCGCAGCCTGGTGCCGGACCGGCTGCCGCTGGTCGGCGGGCTGGCCGCCGCGGTGCCGCGCCTGCGCGCCGAGCAGCCGCGCTTCTGGCCGCGCCACCCGGGCCTGCTGCTGTGCGGCGGCCTGGCCTCGCGCGGCGTCACCTGGGCCCTGCTGGCCGGCGAACTGGCCGCCGCCCAGCTCAGCGGCGCCCCGCTGCCGCTGGAAGCCAGCCTGGTCGACGCGCTGGACCCCTGCCGTTTCGCCGCCAGGGCGACCCGCCACGCATCGGCCTCTTGAGCGACTGGCGAACACGGCGAGCGCTGTGCGCTTCAGTCGAGCCGCATTCCGGTCGATATCCCTCTGGATGAGCGACCCGCGTGCGATGCGCGGGCCGCTTGGTCGCGCTCATTTGAAGGGAGAGACGATGAACACGATTCTGTCCGGCCGCAGCATTGGCCAGAAGCTGGGGCTGATGTTGGCCTTGGTGCTGCTGATCGCCATGGTGGGCGCCGGCATGGGTTACCTGGCCCTGTCGCGGGTCGCCAGCGAGACCGAGGTGATGTTCCAGCAGGACCTGGCCGCCGAGCGCACCGCGTCGGACTGGTTCCGCAACATCACCAACGGCGTGAACCGCACCAGCGCGATCGCCGTCAGCGCCGACCCGAGCCTCGCCGATTTCTTCACCGCGACGGCCGCCGAATCGACCCGCCAGTCCACCGAGCTGCAGAAGAAGCTGGACGGCTACATGGTGACGCCCGAGGAGCGGGCCCTGTTCGAGACCCTCTCCAATGCCCGCAAGGACTACCTGAGCACCCGCGACGCGGTCAGCGCCGCGAAGAAGCGCGGCGAGGCCGAGGAGGCCCGGCGCATCTTCGACCAGCAGTTCCAGCCCGCCGCCGCGCGTTTCCAGGAGGCCATTCAGAAGATCGTGCAGCACAAGCGCGACCTGCTGGACGCCGCCGCGACCCACGTGGATGAGAGCAACCGCAGCGCCCGCAACGTCCTGCTGCTGTGCGCCACCATCGCGCTGGCGCTGGGCGTGGCGCTGGCCGTCGCGCTGACGCGCAGCATCACCCAGCCGCTGAGTGGCGCGGTCGCGGTGGCCGATGCCATCGGCCGCTTCGACCTCAGCCACCCGGTGCCGCAAGGCGGCGGCGACGAGACCGGCCAGTTGCTGACGGCGCTGCGCGGCATGCAGGACCAGCTGCTCGGCCTGATCGGCGAGGTGCGGCATTCCGCCGAGAGCATCGGCACGGCCAGCGCCGAAATCGCGATCGGCAACCAGGACCTGTCGGGCCGCACCGAGCAGACCGCGTCCAACCTGCAACAGGTCGCCGCGTCCGTGATGCAGCTGACCGGCACGGTGAGCCAGACGGCCGAATCGGCGCGCACCGCCAACCAGCTGTCCGCGTCCGCGGCCGAAACCGCCAACCGCGGCGGCGCGGTGATGGGCCAGATGGTGTCGACGATGGACGAGATCAGCACCAGCTCGCGCAAGATCGGCGACATCATCGGCGTGATCGACGGCATCGCCTTCCAGACCAACATCCTGGCGCTGAACGCCGCGGTGGAAGCCGCCCGTGCCGGCGAACAGGGCCGCGGCTTCGCCGTCGTGGCCGGCGAGGTGCGGCTGCTGGCGCAGCGCAGCGCCGAAGCCGCGCGCGAGATCAAGACCCTGATCAACAGCAGCGTCGAGCGCGTGGACACCGGTTCGCGCCTGGTCAAGGACGCCGGTGACTCCATGCGCGAGATCGTGCAGAGCGTGCAGCGCGTCGCCGACATCATCGGCGAGATCAATGCCGCCGCGCGCGAGCAGAACGATGGCATCCAGCAGATCAACGCTGCCGTCGGCCAGCTCGACCAGATGACGCAGCAGAACGCCGCGCTGGTGGAGGAATCGGCCGCGGCCGCGGAAAGCCTGAAGCAGCAGTCGCAGAAGCTCGCTGAGGCGGTGGCGGTGTTCCGGTTGCGCTGAGCCCGCGCGGCGGACGGGCCGCGTCGGGGAATGGTTTGATCTATGACATTCTTCACGGATTCGCAAGAGGCGCTGCCCTGACAGGGAAATCCGATGCGCAGGGATGGGGCGATTAACGCACACTGAACTACGCGCCGCGGACCGCCCGCCAGGGTGGCACTGCGGGCGTCAGCTCATTCGTCGGAGCCCCGCAATGAAGAAGAACGCCGCCGCCCGCCCCCTGTTCGCCGTCTGCGTGCTGGGGGTCCTGACCGCCGGCAGCCCGGCCGCCCATGCCGATCCAGCGCAGGCCAAGGCCCGGGCCCTGGGACATATCGAACGCTTCGTCGGCCGCAGCCTGCATGGCGCGGACCAGAGCTACGAAATGCGCGATCTCGTCGTCGACCCCGACGGCACCGAGCACGCGCGCTTCGACCGCCGCTTCAAGGGCCTGCGCGTGATCGGCGGGGACCTGGTGGTGAGCACCAATGCCCAGGGCGGGCTGCGCGACATGCACCTGACCCTGCGGCGCGAACCGCGCGTCGCCGACAAGCCCGCCTTCACGCCCGCGCAGGCGCGCCAGACGGCGCTGTCCGCCACCGCCGGCGCTGGCCTCAGCGCCCGGCCGGAGCTGGTGGTCTACGCACGCGGCGACTTGCCGCGCCTGGCCTGGGATGTCTTCCTCAGCGGCAGCGACGCCAATGGGGCCGACGTCGAACAACACCTGATCCTGGACGCCCAGACCGGCACGCGGCTGGACGGCTGGAGCGACCTCCACACCGCGTCGGCGGCCGGCACCGGCAGGAGCCTGTACAGCGGCAACGTGGCGCTGACGACCAACAGCGTGAGCAGCGGCTACGAGCTGCGCGATCCGTCGCGCGGCAGCACCTACACGATCAACCTGAAGAACCGCACCAGTGGTGGCAGCATCTTCACCGACGCCGACAACCTCTGGGGCAACAACACGAGCTCGGACACCGCCACGGCCGCGGTCGACGCCCAGTACGGCACGGCCGTGACCTGGGACTACTACAAGAACGTGCACGGCCGCAGCGGCATCGCCAACGACGGCAAGGGCGCCTACAACCGCGTGCACTACGGCCGCAACTATGCCAACGCCTACTGGTCCGACAGCTGCTTCTGCATGACCTATGGCGACGGCGACGGCGTCAACCTGCGCCCGCTGGTCTCGCTGGACGTGTCCGGCCACGAGATGACGCATGGCGTGACCAGCCGTACCGCCAATCTCACCTACTCCGGCGAGTCCGGCGGCCTGAACGAGGCCACCTCGGACATCTTCGGCACCATGGTCGAGTTCTATGCCGCCACGCCCGCCGATCCGGGCGACTACCTGATCGGCGAGAAGGTCATGATCAAGGCCGCCTTCCTGCGCAGCATGGTCAAGCCCAGCAGCGACGGCTATTCATCGGACTGCTGGTACTCGGGCGTCGGCAGCCTGGACGTGCACTACAGCTCGGGCGTGGCCAACCATCTGTTCTTCCTGCTCGCCGAAGGCAGCAACAGCAGCTATGGCAGCAGCCCGACCTGCCGCGCCGGCGACACGCGCGTGGCCACCGGCAGCGCGCTGCTGACCGGCATTGGCCGCGAAGCCGCCGCCAAGATCTGGTACCGCGCGCTGACGACCAAGATGACCTCCAACACCAACTACGCCGGCGCCCGCGCCGCGACCATTGCCGCCGCCAGCGAACTCTATGGCGCCGGCAGCACGCAGGCCGCGGCCGTGGCGGCGGCCTGGAGCGCGGTGAACGTCAACTGAGGTCAGGGCCCCGGGGTCGGGGACGCTCAGAACTTGAGCGTCTTCACGCCCTGCGCCGTGCCCAGCAGGCAGACCTGGGCCTTGTTGCGCGCGAACACGCCCACGGTGACCACGCCGGGCCATTGGTTGACCTCGGCCTCGAAGGCCGCCGGCTCGGTGATCTGCAGGCCGCGCACGTCCAGGATCTGGCAGCCGTTGTCGGTCACCACGCCCTCGCGCAGGCGCGCGTCGCCGCCCATCGCGGCAAAACGGCGCGCGATTTGCGCGGCGGCCATCGGGATCACCTCCACCGGCAGCGGAAAGCGGCCCAGCACGCTGACCAGCTTGCTTTCGTCGGCGATGCAGACGAAGGTCTGGGCCAGGTCGGCGACGATCTTCTCGCGCGTCAGCGCCGCGCCGCCGCCCTTGATCATGTGGCCGCGGTGGTCGATCTCGTCGGCACCGTCGATGTAGACCTGCAGCGACGGCACCTCGGCGGCCTCCAGCACCGCAATGCCCAGGGCCTTCATGCGCTCGGTGCTGCGCACCGAGCTGGACACGGCGCCGGCGATCTTCAGGCCGCTGGCGGCCAGCGCGTCGATGAACTTGTCCACCGTGGAGCCGGTGCCCACGCCCACCACGGTGCCGGGGGTCACGTATTGCAGGGCGGCCTGGCCCACCAGGGCCTTCAGTTCGTCTTGGGTCATGGGAGTGCGCGTCAGCAAGAGATGGCGCGCATTATCCCCGCCCCTGCCCGCCGCCGAGGGCCACGGCCCGCTCAGGCCGGCACGAAGCGGCCGTGGAAGCCCAGCGGGATCCAGTACGGCAGCCAGGCGCGCGCCAGCGGGCCGTCGGCCAGGTGCTCGGCATCGAAGACGCTGACGAAGCTGCGCTGGCGCTTCACGTCGTAGCCGCTGCCCAGCAGCCAGCCCTCGCCTTCCCGCGTGCTGCCGGGACGCGGCACGAGCAGATGTTCCTCCAGCATCACCTCCTCGTCGTAGACGAAGCGCTGGCGCGTGCCCTGCTCCAGGTCCAGGCGCATGAGCGCGTCGAAGCCCCAGCGCAGCGGGTCGCGGACCCGGGTCGGGCAGAACAGATAGCGATGGCGCTGCGCCACCACGCGCGGATCGACCACGGGGAACTCCACCGGTTCGTCGCGCGCCGTCAGCACGGGTTCGCCGCCCTTCAGCGGCAGGCGCAGAAAGCGCAGCGTGGACGGCGTGCCGCGGACCTGTTCGCCACCCATCAGCGCGCCGATGCGCTGCGTGAACTCGGGCAGCGGCGGTGCCTCCACATAGTCCAGCACGATCTCGTCGGCGCTCTCCCAGGCATTGCCGAAGTGAAAGACCAGCGCGGCCGGCAGTTCGAACCAGCGCGGCGTCAGCGTGGCCTTGTCCAGCACCAGCACGCGGGTGGCGTCCTGCGCCCGCCAGCGCATCGCGGCGGACAGGCTGCCGCCCTGCTGCAGGGTCTCGCGGTCCAGCGCGATGGGTGCCAGCAGGAAGATCAGGTGCTGCTGCGACACCGCGAAGTCGTGCACCATGGCCGCCATGCGCAGCGTCATCACGCGGTGGCGCAGCAACTCGCCCTGCGGCGACAGGTGGTAGATGGCGAGCCGATCGGCCGTGCTGCCGAAGTTCCAGACCTCGCCACTGGGTTCGATCTTGGGATGGGCGGAGAAGGGCATGCCCGCCAGTTCCGGCGCCCACGCCCGCGCGCCGCGCGTCGCCAGCGTGTCAGCATCCAGCTCGTAGGCGCTGCCGCCTTCCCACAGCGCATGCAGCCGGCTGGCCAGCGGCAGCACGCTGGTGTTGGCCGTGTTCAGGCTGTCGGCGCCGGTGATGGGGCGCTGCGGCGCGATGGCCGTGCCCAGCGTGGGCAGCAGGAAGCGACCGGCCTGCTGCTCGGCCTTGAACTTGGGCGTCTGCACGAAGCGGGCGCGGTGGCTGGCCCGCCCCGGCTCGAAGCGCCAGGCATGCACCAGGCCGTCGCCATCGAACCAGTGGCGGTAGCGCTGCCCGTCGCGCTGCATCAGGCCCGGGCCGTTGCGGTAAAGCACGCCTTGCAGCGCGCGTGGCCAGCGGCCCTCGATGCGCAACTGCGCGGCCTCGCGGTCCTGGCCGTCCCAGCCGCGCAGCGGCAGCAGCTCCGGCGCCCCGGCCAGACCCTGCTCGAAAGCGGCGCTGGACAGCGGCGCCGAGGCGGCCGCGGCCTGCGTCATGGGCAGCGCCGCCTGCGCCAGATGGGCGGCCTGGGCCAGGCTGTGCAGCGGCAAGCCCAGGGCCGGCAGCGCCAGTGCGGAACCGAGAAGAGAACGTCGTTGCATGGTCGGACCTCCGCGCTCAGGGCAGTTGGATGGCATGCTGGGTGGTGCCGGCCGGCAGCTGCGCCTGGCTGAACGGCGGCGGCCCGAACGCGCCCTGGGCCTGGTTGGAGAAGGCAAAGGGCTCCAGCGGCATGCCCATGGGGTTGCGGTCCATGCGGCCGTTGCCATTGCGGTCGTGGAACAGGCTCACCGCCAGCGGGACGTCGTCCGGCAGCCCGTCGATGCGCAGCTGCAGGCGCCCATCAAGGGCCGTGTCCGCCTTGACCTTGGCGAGTGCCGCCGGTGCTTTCAGCCACTGCTCGGCGCCGGCATAGACGGCCACCAGCACCTCGCCCTCGGTCGAGGAAAGCCCGCTGACTTCGAGCCGGAGTTCGGCCGCCCGCGCGGCGGCGAAGCAGCTGGCCAGGCCCAGGGCCAGCGCGGGCCAGAGAGGGGAAAGACGACGCATTGGAGTGCTCCCGTTCGATGTGATGGGAGCGACTCTAGGCAGGCGGCCGCGACGCCTCCACGCGGACGCGACCGACGACCGCCGCGCGGCGCGAAATGCCGCCCGCGGGCGTCAGCGGAGGGCGGCGCGCCTCAGGCGCCGGCCTTGGCGCGGCGCGCGCGCACCGCGGCGGCCAGGTCGCGCAGCAGCGGCTCGGTCTGGCTCCAGCCCAGGCAGGCGTCGGTGATGGAGACGCCGGGCTTCAGGTCGGCCTTGCACTGGCCGGGCAGCAGGTCCTGGCGGCCCGGCTGCAGGTGCGATTCGATCATCACGCCAGTGATGCGATCGTCGCCCGCGGCGATCTGCGCCGCGACATCCTGGCCGACCTGGATCTGGCGCTCGTACTGCTTGGACGAGTTGGCATGCGAAAAGTCGATCATCAGCTGCTGACGCAGCCCGGCGCCCTTGAGCACCTCGGCCGCGGCCTGCACGGACGCGGCGTCGTAGTTGGGCGTCTTGCCGCCGCGCAGGATCAGGTGGCAGTCGTCGTTGCCACGCGTCTCGAAGATCGCGGCCAGGCCCATCTTGGTCATGCCCATGAAGGCATGGCTGGCGCGCGCGGCCAGCACCGCGTCGGCGGCGATCTTCACCGCGCCGTCGGTGCCGTTCTTGAAGCCCACCGGGCAAGACAGGCCGGACGCCAGCTGGCGGTGGCTCTGGCTTTCGGTGGTGCGCGCGCCGATCGCGCCCCAGGCGATCAGGTCGGCGATGTACTGGGGTGACAGCAGGTCCAGGAACTCGGTGCCGGCCGGCAGCCCCAGCGCGGTGACGTCCAGCAGCAGCTTGCGCGCCAGGCGCAGGCCTTCGTTCATGTGGAAGCTGCCGTCCAGGCGCGGGTCGTTGATGTAGCCCTTCCAGCCCACCGTGGTGCGCGGCTTCTCGAAATACACGCGCATCACCAGCAGCAGATCGTCCTGCAGTTCGTCGCGCAAGGTCTTGAGCAGCCGGGCGTAGTCCATCGCCTGGTCGTGGTCGTGGATGGAGCACGGTCCCACCACGCACAGCAGCCGGTCGTCGCGGCCGTGCAGCACGTCGCCGATCTGCTGGCGCGCCTGTTCCACCACGGTCAGTCCGGCGTCCGACACCGGCAGCTCGTCCAGCAGCAGCGCCGGCGAGATCAGCGGACGCACGGCGTCGATGCGCGTGTCGTCGGTGCGGGTGTCGTCGCGGGTGGCGTCGGAGCGGCCGACCTCGCGGTCTTGTTGGGGGTGATCCAGGGTCTTCATCGTGGGCGCGGGGCGGGTACAACCGGACGGGCCATTATGGCCCGGGGGCCGGATGCGACAATCCCCGCGCCATGATTCCATACCCGCTCGCCCGTCCTTTCCTGTTCGGCATGGACCCCGAACACGCGCATGAACTGACCCTGTCGGCCATCGCGCGCTTCCAGAACACGCCGCTGCAATGCCTGTGGGCGCAGACGCGGGTGCAGGACCCGGTGCAGATCGCCGGCCTGCGCTTCCCCAACCGCCTGGGCCTGGCGGCCGGGCTGGACAAGAACGGCCGCTGCATCGACGGGCTGGGCGCCATGGGCTTCGGCTTCATCGAGGTGGGCACGGTCACGCCCAAGGGCCAGCCGGGCAACGACAAGCCGCGCATGTTCCGCCTGCCGGCCCGAAACGCGCTGATCAACCGGCTGGGCTTCAACAACGAAGGCCTGGACAGCTTCATCGCCAACGTGAAGCGGGCGCAGAGCTTCCGCGCCGCCGGCGGCCTGGTGGGGCTGAACATCGGCAAGAACGCGGCGACGCCGATCGAGAACGCGGCGGACGACTACCTGATCGGCCTGGCCGGCGTGTTCCCGCATGCCGACTACATCACCGTCAACATCTCCAGCCCCAACACCAAGAACCTGCGCGCGCTGCAGAGCGACGAGGCGCTCGACGCCCTGCTCGGCGCGCTGCAGTCGCGCAAGGCGCAGCTGGAAGCCGACGGCGGCCGCAAGGTGCCGATGTTCGTGAAGATCGCGCCGGACCTGGACGAAGCCCAGGTCCAGGTGATCGCGCAGACCCTGCGCAAGAACGGCATCGACGGCGTGATCGCGACCAACACGACGATCGCGCGCGACGCCGTGAAGGGCTTGCCGCATGCCGACGAGGCCGGCGGCCTGTCCGGCGCGCCGGTGCTGGAAGCGAGCAACCGCGTGATCCGGCTGCTGCGCGCCGAGCTGGGCGCGGGCTACCCCATCGTCGGCGTGGGCGGCGTGCTCGGCGCGGCCGACGCGCTGTCCAAGCTGGAGGCCGGCGCCGACCTGGTCCAGCTCTACACCGGGCTGATCTACCGCGGCCCCGCGCTGGTGCCCGAGTGCGCCAAGGCGCTGGCCACGCGCGGCCGCAGCGCCTGAACGAACGCCCTCCCCGGCCAACAAACCAGCCAGGTCAACCGACCAACGAAACGGGGCGCACCCGGCGCCCCGTCGTTCTGCTGCGCGGCCGGCGGGCCGGCGCGCTCAGCGGGTCGGCCTCACTTCCTGGCCTTCTCCTCGACCACGCAATCCACGTAGTAGCGCGTCGTGCCGTCCTCGCGCTTCTCGCCGACCAGGCCGTGCACGTCGGTGGCGAAGCCGGGGAACTTGGCGTCGAAGGCGCGCGTGAACTTCAGGTAGTCCACGATCCGCTTGTTGAAGCGCTCGCCCGGAATCAGCAGCGGGATGCCCGGCGGATAGGGCGTCAGCAGCGCGGTCGTGACGCGGCCTTCCAGCTTGTCGATCTCGACGCGCTCGGTCTTGCGGTGCGCGATGTAGGCGTAGGCATCGCTGGGCTTCATCGCCGGCTCCAGGTCCGACAGATAGACCTCGGTGGTCAGGCGCGCGATGTCGCCCTCGGCATAGGCCTCGTGGATGCTCTGGCACAGGTCGCGCAGCCCCATGCGCTCATAGCGCGGATGGGCGGCGACGAACTCCGGCATGATGCGCCACAGCGGCGCGTTCTTGTCGTAGTCGTCCTTGAACTGCTGCAGCGCGGTCAGCAGCGTGTTCCAACGGCCCTTGGTGATGCCGATGGTGAACATGATGAAGAAGGAATACAGCCCAGTCTTCTCCACCACCACGCCATGCTCGACCAGGAACTTGGTCACGATGCTGGCCGGGATGCCGGTCTTGGCGAATTTGCCGCTCATGTCCAGGCCCGGCGTGATCACGGTGGACTTGATCGGGTCCAGCATGTTGAAGCCGGCCGCGATGGGGCCGAAACCGTGCCACTTCTCGTTGGCCTTGAGCATCCAGTCGGCGGCCTTGCCCACGCCTTCGCTGGCCAGCTTCTCCGGACCCCAGACCTTGAACCACCAGTCCTTGCCGTAGTCCTTCTCGACCTTGCGCATCGCACGGCGGAAGTCCAGCGCCTCGGACAGCGACTCCTCCACCAGCGCGGTGCCGCCGGGCGGCTCCATCATCGCGGCGGCGACGTCGCAGCTGGCGATGATGGAGTACTGCGGGCTGGTGCTGGTGTGCATCAGGTAGGCCTCGTTGAAGAGGTGGCGGTCCAGCTTCACGTTCTGCGAATCCTGGACCAGCACCTGCGAGGCCTGCGACAACCCAGCCAGCAGCTTGTGCGTGGACTGCGTGGCATAGACCATGGCCGTCTTGGGGCGCGGGCGGTTCTTGCCCATCGCGTGGTAGCTGCCGTAGAACGGGTGGAAGGCCGCGTGCGGCAGCCAGGCCTCGTCGAAATGCAGCGTGTCGATCCAGCCGTCCAGCTTCTGCTTGATGGTCTCGGTGTTGTAGAGCACGCCGTCGTAGGTGCTCTGCGTCAGCGTCATGATGCGCGGCTTGACCTTCTTGGGGTCCACGCCCTTGAGCAGCGGGTTCTTCGCGATCTTCTTGCGGATGGTCTCCGGTTCGAACTCGCTCTCGGGGATGGGGCCGATGATGCCGTAGTGGTTGCGCGTGGGCGTCATGAAGACCGGCACCGCGCCGGTCATGATGATGCTGTGCAGGATGCTCTTGTGGCAGTTGCGGTCCACCACCACCACATCGCCCGGCGCCACCGTGTGGTGCCAGACCATCTTGTTCGACGTCGACGTACCGTTGGTGACGAAGAAGCAGTGGTCGGCGTTGAAGATGCGCGCCGCGTTCTTCTCCGACGCGGCCACCGGGCCCGTGTGGTCCAGCAGCTGGCCCAGTTCCTCGACCGCGTTGCAGACGTCGGCGCGCAGCATGTTCTCGCCGAAGAACTGGTGGAACATCTGCCCCACCGGGCTCTTCAGGAAGGCGACGCCGCCGGAATGCCCCGGGCAGTGCCAGGAATACGAGCCGTCCTGCGCATAGTCCATCAGCGCCTTGAAGAACGGCGGCGCCAGGCCGTCCAGGTAGCTGCGCGCCTCGCGGATGATGTGCCGGGCGACGAACTCCGGCGTGTCTTCGAACATGTGGATGAAGCCATGCAGCTCGCGCAGCACATCGTTGGGCAGGTGCTGCGAGGTGCGCGTCTCGCCGTAGACATAGATCGGGATGTCCGCGTTCTTGAAGCGGATCTCCTCGATGAACTTGCGCAGGTTCAGCACCGCCGGGTCCAGCTCGGGGCCGGGGGTGAACTCCTCGTCGTCGATGGACAGGATGAAGGCGCTCGCGCGGCTTTGTTGCTGGGCGAACTGGGAGAGATCGCCGTAGCTGGTCACACCCAGCACCTCGAAGCCTTCTTTCTGGATGGCGTCGGCCAAGGCGCGTATGCCCAGACCCGAGGTGTTCTCGGAGCGATAGTCCTCGTCGATGATGACGATGGGGAAGCGAAAGCGCGGCGTCATAGGGCCTCCGGGAAACCCGTCAAGGGGACAAAAATGAAAGCGGCGAAGTGTAGGGCCAAGCCGATGACATGCGCGCCCGTTCTTCGTGTTCATCGGGGTTTGTCGCGGAAAGGGGACGTCCGCCGGCCACGGCTGGGCGACTGTCGCCTGAGCGCCCGTCCGGCACGCCGCGCGCCCCTGACTTCCCCGTGTTCCGTCCCGCGGTGGCAACGCGCCGCTACACTGCCCCGAAACACTTCAAAACACCGCCCGCGGGCGGGCGACAGGAGGACGCGATGGACTGGAGCGCCGCCACCGGCTGGTGGGTGATCTGCGGGATTCTGGTGGGCCTGGAGCTGAGCACCGGCACCTTCTACCTGCTGATGCTGGCGCTGGGCGCCGCCGCCGGCGCTCTGGGCGCCCATGCCGGCCTGTCGATGACCGCGCAGCTCGCGCTGGCCGCGGTGCTGGGCGGCGCGGCCGTGGCGCTGTGGCACCGCCGCCAGCTCCAGCGACCCAGCACGCCCGCCGAGGCCAACCCCGATGTCAACCTGGACGTTGGCCAGACCCTGGACGTGCCGGCCTGGCGCGACGACGGCTCCGCCGAGGTCCGCTACCGCGGCGCCGCCTGGCAGGCGCGCTATGCCGGCCAGGGCCTGCCCCATCCGGGCCGCCACGTGATCCGCGCCATCCACGGCAGCGTGCTGCTGCTCGAAGCGGCCTGATGTCCCCGGGTTCGCCGCCGGCGAACCTCTTCCGTTTGTCCGCACTGTTCTACGAAGGAATCCGACCATGGAAATCGTTGCGCTGGCCCTGCTCGTCGTGGCCATCGTCTTCATCATGCAGGCCATCAAGGTCGTGCCTCAGCAGAACGCCTGGGTGGTGGAGCGACTGGGCAAATACCACGCCACCCTGACCCCGGGCCTGAACATCCTCGTGCCCTTCGTCGACCGGCTGGCCTACAAGCACTCGCTGAAGGAGATCCCGCTAGACGTGCCCAGCCAGGTCTGCATCACCAAGGACAACACCCAGCTGACCGTGGACGGCATCCTGTACTTCCAGGTCACCGACCCGATGCGGGCCAGCTACGGCTCGAGCAACTACATCGTCGCGATCACCCAGCTGGCGCAGACCACGCTGCGCTCGGTGATCGGCCGCATGGAGCTGGACCGCACCTTCGAAGAACGCGACGCGATCAACAGCGCAGTGGTGCAGGCGCTGGATGAGGCGGCGCTGAACTGGGGCGTGAAGGTGCTGCGCTACGAGATCAAGGACCTGACCCCGCCGGCCGAGATCCTGCGCTCCATGCAGGCGCAGATCACCGCCGAGCGCGAAAAGCGCGCGCTGATCGCCGCCTCGGAAGGCCGGCGCCAGGAACAGATCAACATCGCCACCGGCGAACGCGAAGCCGCCATCGCGCGCTCCGAGGGCGAGAAGCAGGCCGAGATCAACAAGGCGCTGGGCGAGGCCGCGGCCATCACCGCGGTGGCCGACGCCACCGCCGACGCGATCCGCAAGATCGCCGCCTCCATCGAGCAGCCCGGCGGCGCCCAGGCGGTGCAGCTCAAAGTCGCCGAGAAGGCGGTGGACGCCTACGCCCAGCTGGCTCAGAAGAACAACACCATGATCGTGCCCGGCAACATGACCGAGGTCTCCGGCCTGATCGGCACCGCGATGGCGCTGATGAAGAACTCGCCGCAGAAATCCTGACAGCCGCAAAAAATGCGCTATGATGGCGGGCTTCGGAGAGATGGATGAGTGGTTTAAGTCGCACGCCTGGAAAGCGTGTGTGGGTTAACAGCCCACCGCGGGTTCGAATCCCGCTCTCTCCGCCAGAACATTGAAGGCGGCAAGCCAAGGCCCCAAAGCCCCAAACCCCCAGTCGATCAAGGACTGACGGATTTGGGGCTTTTGCATTGGCGCGTGAAAAAGGCGACTCCCCCCGAACGACAAGCCCGCTGGCGCCGCCGAAATTTCGAATCGCCCTCGGCGCTGCGCGGCGGCCGGGCGGGGTCAGGTCTTGCCGGACCGTGATCCATTTGGCGCCGGGGATGGGGGCGTGTCGGCTTCTCTCCGGCCGGGGTGGGAATCCTTCCTACACTGGGCAACAGACCTTGCCTTCCCCCTCGAACAACGCATGAGATCCCTGGCCGTCGCCCTTGTCACCCTGTCCCTGCTCCCCGCAGCCGTCCACGCAGCCCCAACGATCAAGCCCGTCGCTCAAGGCGTCCCCGGCAACTCGGTGTTCCGGGGCGACGAGTATTGCGAGTCCATCTACATTCGCAAGGCCGGCGGCAGCTGGGCCGTCGTGCAGGGCTCCGATGAAAGCCTCAAGGACGAGGGCGTCGAAAAGCTGCGCGCTTGCCTGGGCTATCAAGGCCGGCAGCCCGCCGGGGGCGCGGTGATCGACGCGGTGGTCTTCTCGCTGGAGACCCGCGACACCTGCGCGACCGAGACCCGCTGCGAGGTCAACGCCAACAACAAGCTGGCCACCGGCTGCCACCCGATCTTTCTGAAGGAGTTCTACAAGTCCTCCAGCCCGCGCTCGGCCGGCTACTTCAGCTGCAACTCCGCCTTCGTGAACCGCAGGATGCTGGGTGGCCTGGACTTCGAAGCGCCGATCAAGACCGAGGCGCTGGCCGCGGCGCTGGAGTCGGACGCGATCAAGGCCGCGGCCAGCGCCATCGTCCAATCCCGCCACGACAAGCTGCTGGCGCGCGCCCTGCAAAGCGACCCGGCAGGCTGCGGCAACTGCTCGGCCGAGCGCTCCGCGATCCGCTTCGTGTTCGACTACTTCCTGGCGCAGACCTCCACGGCCGATCTGGAGAAGGCGGCGGTCAACTACTTGGCCATGTCCGGCGAACGCCAGGTGCCGGCCTGGATCCAGTCCCGTTTGAGCGCGGACAGCGCCGACCGGGCGGCCAGCCAGGCCGAGCAGGCCTGGCACCGCCGGTACACCCAGCAGGCGCAGCAGCTGCTCGCGCCCGACGCCACGCAGAAGAGCCTGAAGGCCTTCATCAGCCAGTACGGATCGCCGTCACCCACGAACTGGGCGAAGGTGGACTTCGACCAGCTGGTCCCCCAGGCGCAGCAGCGCCTGGACAAGCTGATCGCCCAGGAGGAAGCCAACGCGAAGGAGCGTGCCCGCGCGCAGGCCGAGGCCGACCGCAAGCAGGCCGAGATCGACGAGCGCAACCGCCAGGCCGAACTCAAGCGCGTCGCCGAATGGCGCAAGACCTTGCAACTCGGCTCGGACACCTTCTGCGGTCCGGTGATCGAAGTCCGCGGCCCCATGATCAAGATCGCCGTGCGCGTGCAGCTGCCCGGCTTCGGCAACGAGGCTTGGCTGAAGACCCATGAGGTCTATCCGGCCAACTACGGTTGCCGCAACGTCAACGGCCGCCTTTCGCCGAACTGAGCGGGGCGGGACCGCCGTAGCTGCCCCACAAAGACGCCGCGCCACGCGGCGTTTTTCATGTCCGCCTCGCCCTCCCTTCTCGCGCCTTGACCCGGCGCCATTGGCCTCATCATGATGGCGGGCATGCGCGTCCACTTCGCTCCGCCACCCGAGGACCTGGCCCCCTACGTCCACTGCTTCTGGGGATGGCAGGCCTCCGGTGCCGAGCCCATGGCCCTGCCCCTGCTGCTGCCTGGCACGGGCGCCGAGCTTCATCTCCTTCACGGGTCCCCCTTCCGCCTGGACGACGGCACGGCCCTGCCCCCGGCCTATCTGCTGTGCCTGAGGCAGGCCCGGCTGCCGCTGGCCGCGGCCCGGGACGTCGGCTTCGTCGCCGTGCGGCTGCGCATCGGACAGGTGCATCGTCTGCTCGCGCCGCCACCGTCGGCGCTGCTGGACCAGGTCCTGCCGCTGGACGAAGGCTGGGGCCGGGCCGGCCGGACGCTGGCCGCCCGCGTGCGGGACGCGGCGGGCTGGGACGCGCGACTGACCCTGCTGATCGACTTCCTGCGCCGGCAGATCGGCGTAGGGACCGAGGACGCGCTGGTGGCCGAGGGTATGGCGCGGCTCTACCGCGAGCGCGGACGGCAGACGATAGACGGCCTCGCGTCCGGCCTGGGCATGGGCCGGCGCCAGCTTGAAAAACGCTGGCGCCGCTATTGCGGCCAGACACCGGCCGAGACACGCGGCGCGATCCGCTTCCAGCACACGATGAAGCAGATCCTGCTGCGGCCCGACGAGGCGCCGCTGGCCCTGGCGCTGGACCACGGCTATTACGACCAGGCCCACTGGATCCACGACTTTCGCCGCCGCCTCGGCCAGGCGCCCGCCCGTCAGCTGGCCGCGCTGCGGGGCCGGCCGCATTTTTACAATCCCGCCGGCCCTTGAATGCGCAGACTGGCGTCTCCCTGATCACGAAGGAGTCCACGCCATGCTTGCCCTGCTGGTGGAGCTACAAGCCCTGCCCGACCAACGCGAATCGCTGGTCCTGTGCCTGACGGAGCTGACCCGGAAGGCCGCCGAAGAGCCCGGCATCCACGCCTATGCCGCCCAGGTCTGCGAGGAGGATGCAAACCGCTTCTTCCTGTACGAGGTCTACCAGGACCGCCAGGCCTGGGAAGCGCACCTGGCGCATCCGCCGGCCAAGGCCCTGCTGAACCAACTACCGGCCCTGCTCGCCCAGCCACCGCGCCTGCTGTTCGGCGAGCGCTGGGCCAGCTTCGTCCGCCCGGAGCCGGCCCGCGCCACGACCCGCCGCTGAAGCCGCGGCCGCCTGCGGCTCACCCCAGCTGTGGCCGGGCTGGGGCCGCCTGGAAGCGCAGCCCCAGCACCAGCGGCACCGCGATCGCGTAGATGAGCAGCACCGAAAGCCAGATCGCGCCCGGCCACTGCGCCCGCAGCACGAAGTACAGCGACGAGAACACCAACGGCGCGAGCACCGAGGCCAGGCTGACGACCGACGCCAGCACGCCCTGGAACTGACCCTGGTTGTCCTCGTCCACCAGGCGCGTCGCCAGCGCCTGCAGGGCCGGCGCGCCGATGCCGGCCAGCGCGAACACCGGCATGATCGCGAACACCACCCAGGTGCTGCGCGCGAACGCCATCACGACCAGCGCGACACAGGCCCCCGCGATGCCCGCGAGCACGGCGCCGCGCTCCCCCAGCAGCCGCACCGCCGGGCCCGGCAGCAGCGCCTGCGCCAGCGTCTGGCACACGCCATAAGCGCCCAGCGACAGGCCCACCCACAGCCCATTCCAATGGAAGCTGTCCTGCCCCCACAGGGCCCAGCAAGTGCCGTACACCTCGCCGATGGCGCTGAACACGAAGAAGACCAGCGTCACCGGCATCAGCCCCTTCATCGAGAACACCCAGCGCAGCGGACGCAGCGGATTGAGCGCCGCGAGGTCGATGCGCCCGGCACCGGGTGCGCGCGACTCCGGCAGTGCCCAGGCAGCGAAGAGCAGATTGCCCAGGTTCAGCGCCGCCGCGACGATGAAAGGCAGCCTCAGCCCGAAGTCGCCCAGCAGCCCGCCCAGCACCGGCCCCACGATGAAGCCCATGCCGAAGACCGCGTTGAACAGGCCGAAGCGCCGCGCCCGCTGCTCTGGCGCGGAGACGTCCGTGATGTAGGCCGTCGCGACCGCCATGTTGGCGCTGCTCAGCCCGGCGATCGCGCGTCCCAGCAGCAGCATCCAGAGCTGCGGCGCGAAGGCCATCACCAGGTAGTTGATCGCCGCGCCGGCCAGCGAGAACAGCAGCACCGGCCGGCGGCCGAGCCGGTCGCTCAGCGCGCCCAGCACCGGCGAAAAGACGAACTGCATCGCCGCGTACAGCGCGCTCATCACGCCGATGTAGGGCGCGACATTGCCGGCCTGCGTCACCTCCTCCAGCAGGCGGGGCAGGATGGGAAAGACCAGGCCGATGCCGACGGCGTCGAGGCCGATGGCAAGAAAAATGGCGGCAAGGGCGGGATTCATCGCGGGGGCTCCGGGTCCTGGGACCCGCGGCGCGGCGCGCCGGTGGCG
Source organism: Pelomonas sp. CA6 (assembly GCF_022549225.1). Classification (GTDB taxonomy): domain Bacteria; phylum Pseudomonadota; class Gammaproteobacteria; order Burkholderiales; family Burkholderiaceae_C; genus Roseateles. Next base: position 249,460 of record NZ_JAKZFD010000006.1, on the reverse strand, counting down.
CGCGGGCAAGTCCAACAATATCAAGTACAAATATGTACTAAGTACATAAATGTACCATGTCGGCATGTCCGAGCCCACCGACCGCCGCTCCCGCAAGCGCCTGGCCACGCGCCAGGGCATCTCCAACATCGCCACCCGCCTCTTCCTGGAGCGGGGCTTCGACCAGGTGACGGTGGACGAGATCGCCCAGGCGGCCGATGTGGGCCGCATGACGGTGTTCAACCATTTCCCGCGCAAGGAAGACCTGTTCTTCGACCGCGACGCAGAAGGCCGCGAGCTGTTGCGCGACACCCTGGCGCGGCGCGACCCCGGCGTCGCGCCGGTCGAATGCCTGCGCCTGCTGGCGCATCGCCTGGCCTCGGAGCACAGCCCCTACCTGCGCTTCTCCGAGCAGAGCCAGGGCTTCATCGCGACGATCGAGCGCAGCGAGGCGCTCAAGGCGCGGGCCCGCGCGATACGGGACGAGATCGCGCAACTGGTCGCGCAAGGCCTGGCCGCCACCGTGGGGCGCGAGCCGGACGATCCCGACGCCCATCTGGCCGCCAATCTGCTGCTGGCGACCTGGGCCACCGCCCTCGTCCAGGCGCACCGCGCCTTCCGCCAGACCCACAGCGCGAAGAAAGCCCGGGCCGTCTTCCTGGCGCTGGTCGACAAGGGCAGCCAGGGCCTGCGCGCGGCGATGGCGGGCACACCCTACGTCTGAGCGCTCCTTCGCTGCGCCAGGCGCGTCAGGCCAACGGCGCCACCCGGCAGCCCGGGATCACCTCGTACCAGCGCGAGGGCTGCACGCCCAGCTGGCGCTGGACCAGCGCCGCCACCGAGGCCGGCAGGCGGCCGGACAGCGCCAGCAAGGCCCGCGCCACCGGGCGTCCAAGCCCGCGGCCCGGCTGCGGCTCCACGCGCAGCGACAGCGGATTGAGGCAGGCCTCGCGCCCACCCCATTGGCCGTCTTCCGGCGCGCCCCAGCCCTGGGTCTGAGGGTCGCGCATCACCCAGGCGCGCGCGACGCGGCCGGCGGCCAGGTCATGGTCCAGCTGTTCCAGCGAGCGCAGCGGCGGGCGCTGCGGGTTCACCTGGCCCAGCATGCGCGCGTACTGGTCGGCGCGGAAGGCACCGGTGGGCGCGTAGATCTGGCGCTGCGGCTGCGCGTCGGCCAGTTGCACGGCGGCGCGCGAGTTGGCCGTGAAGGCATGCAGCGAAGCTTGCTGCAGCGAGGCCAGCAGCAGACCCACCAGTGCCGCCAGCGCGAACAGCGCGCAGGCCAGGCCGCGGCCCAGGCTGGCCAGCCACAGCCCGCCCAGCATGGCCAGCGGCGCGGCGAACAGCAAAATGTAGTTGTTCTGCCGGATCGGCAGCGCCGACAGGATGAGCACGAAACCCAGCGCCCACAGCAGCACCAGGCGCTGGCCCAGGCGGTCCGTGGCCGCGGCCGTGCGGCCGCGCAGCAGCTGCACCAGCCCCGCCAGCGCCAGCCAGCCCAGCAGGCCCACGTGGCGCAGGTCCACGAACAGCGCCTTCAGGTAGAACCAGGGGCTGGTGCTCTCGACGATGCGCCCGACGCTGTTGCGCCCGCTGTGCACCAGGTGCAGCGGATCGCCCTGGGCCCAGGCCATCAGCGCCATGTTGCCAAGCACCATCGCCAGCACGCCCAGCACCAGCCAGGCCCAGCGCCAGTGGAAGCGGCGGTTCAGCAGCCCGTAGCCCACCAGCATCAGCCCGGCGACATAGAGCCCGGCATCCTTGAGCCAGTAGCAGGCCCCCAGCGCCAGCCCGGCGCCCAGGTAGTCCAGCGCCCGCCCTTGCGGGGATTCGGCGCGCAGCAGACACCACATCGCCAGACCCAGGCACAGCGACAGCGGCGGGTCCGCCATCAGCCGGGTCGCGAAGTGCGCGTGCACCGGCATCACCGCCAGCAGCAGCATCGCCCACAGCCCCACGCGCGCGCCCCACAGCCGCGCGGCGATCAGGTAGACCAGCAGCAGCTCGCCCAGCGAGGCCAGGGCGCCCCAGGCCAGCGCGCTCCACTCCGACACACCGAACAGCGCCATGAAGGCCGCGACAGGCAGGTTGACGCCATAGCGCAGCGCGCCGATGTAGTCGGTATGCGGCCATTCGCCGCTGAGCACGCCCATGGCGCCGGACAGGTAGGTCACCTCGTCCGAGCCCATGAAGCCGGCCAGCACCGCCCAGCGCACCAGCGCCGCGAAGGCCAGCGCGGCCAGCACCCAGGGCCAGGCCGGGCGCGCGTCGCTCGGGCCGGGAGCCTGGCCCGGCAGGGTCGCGGCGCGGCTCATCGGCGCAGCACGTCCAGCATCTGCTGGATCACGCCGGCCTGGTGCTCCTCCAGCCCCAGCCACATGGGCAGGCGCACCAGGCGCTCGCTGTGCGTGTCGGTCACCGACATGTCGCCCACGCTGCGCCCCACGCGCTCGCCATAGGGCGCGCTGTGCAGCGGCACGTAGTGGAAGACGCAGCCGATGCCACGCTCGCGCATCTCGGCGATGAAGCGGGTGCGGTGCTCCAGGTCGCGCAGCAGCACGTAGTACATGTGGGCGTTGTGGGCGCAGTCCTGCGGCACGACGGGGCGGCGCAGCAGGCCGTCGCGCTCCGCCTGTTCCAGGAAGCGGTGGTAGGTGTCCCACAGCGCGAGCCGGCGCTGCGTGATGCTGTCGGCCTCCTCGGTCTGCGCGAGCAGGAAGGCCGAGATCAGCTCGCTGGGCAGGTAGGACGAGCCGAGGTCGGTCCAGGTGTATTTGTCGACCTGGCCGCGGAAGAACTTGCTGCGGTTGGTGCCCTTCTCGCGGATGATCTCAGCACGCTCGATGAAGCGCGCGTCGTTGATCAGCAGCGCCCCGCCCTCGCCCGAGATGATGTTCTTGGTCTCATGGAAAGACAGCGCCGCCATGTGGCCCACGCTGCCCAGCGGACGCCCGTTGTAGCTGGACATCAGGGCCTGCGCGGCATCCTCGATGACCAGCAGGTTGTGGCGCTGCGCGATGTCCATGATCTCGTTCATCTCGCAGGACACGCCGGCGTAGTGCACGACCACGATGGCCTTGGTCCGCGGCGTGATCGCGGCCTCGATCTTGCGCTCGTCGATGTTGAGCGTGTCGGGTCGTATGTCGACGAACACCGGCACCGCGCCGCGCAGCACGAAGGCGTTGGCGGTGGACACGAAGGTGTAGGACGGCAGGATGACCTCGTCGCCTGGGCCGATGTCGGCCAGGATCGCGGCCATCTCCAGCGCGCCGGTGCAGGAATGGGTCAGCAGCGCGCGGCGCGCGCCGGTGCGCGCCTCCAGCCAGCGCGCGCAGCGCTTGGTGAACTCGCCATCGCCGGCCAGGTGGCCCTTGGCATGGGCCTGGGCGATGTACCAAAGCTCCTTGCCGGTCATGTAGGGCTTGTTAAAGGGGATCGTGCCCATGGAGTTTCCTTTGCTTCAAGACCCTGGCCGGGCATCCGGCCACGACGGTGTAGGGGGGGACGTCGCGCGTGACCACGCTGGCGGCCGCGACGACCGCGCCCTCGCCGATGGTCACGCCCGGCAGGATGGTGCTGCCCGCGCCGACCCAGACATGGTTGCCGATCTCGACGCTGGCCGAGGTGTCGGGCAGGTCCAGCTCGCGGTAGTCATGCCCGGCGCTGAGCACGCGCACGCGCGGCCCCAGCGCGACATGGTCGCCGACGCGGATGCGCGCGCTGCCATCCATCATCGAGCCGTAGAACTCGCAGCCGCGGTTGATCGAGGTCGCCGCGCCGATGCTGATCTTCCACGGGTAGCGGAAGTAGCACTGGTAGTCGATCATGCTGCCCGGCCCCAGCCGCGCCAGCAGCAGGCGGTAGAGCGGGTGGCGCAGCAGCGGCGGCAGCAGCTCCAGCAGCAGGCGCAGCAGGTTTTCCGCATAGGCATAGGCGCCGAACAGCAGGCGCTTCAGCGTGGGCGACATCGGGCTCACAAGGCCTCCCCGCCGCGCGGCGCCGGCGCGAACACCCAGAACTTCTGTCCGACGAAGAAGAACAGCGGCATGCCCAGCACCAGGCCCAGCATCACCGCCTGGTGCGGCCAGCCCAGCCCGCCCACCAGCAGCCGCATCAGCGCCAGGTTGAGCCCGTAGCCCACCAGGTACAGCAGCACATAGCGCCTAAACGCCGGCCCGCCTCGCCCGCCGTGCTCGAAGGTCCAGCGTTTGTTGAAGACAAAGGTCTGCAGCACGCCCACCGCATAGAGCAGCGACATCGCCAGCACCGGCGCCAGGCCCATCGCCGTCAGCACCAGGTAGAGCAGATAGCCCAGCGCATTTGCCGCCAGGCCCACGATGCCGTAGCGCAGCAGCTGGCGCAGCGTCCGGCGGGCCGCGCTCACGGCGCCTCCTGCGGCGCCGCGGGCGCGGCGGACTCGCGCCAGCCCCAGATGTACTGCGGCGCGTCCGGCCCGACGCAGAACAACAGGTCCAGGATGCTGACGCCGTGTTCGAAAGGGGGATGAGGCTGCTCGTAGACCGGATAGCCGCTGTAGTCCTTCCAGCTCAGGCGCATGCCGGCGCGCTCGAAGACCGCCGGGTCGATGTAGTCCTTGGCCGCCGGGCCGGAGATGTAGTGACTGCAGCCCAGCTGCTGCAGCAGCCCCATCAGCCGCTCCAGGCGCACGCCCTCGCTGCGGTAGTGGCGCGAGTCGTCGAAGCGGGTCTGGATGCCCAGCAGCTCGCCGGCGATGCGGCGGATCAGGTGCTGGTTGAGCTCCGACAGGCTCTCCCACACGCGGCCGCGGTAGATCTCCTCGAAGAAATCGCGGTAATGGCGGAAGAAGGGCTGCTTGCCATAGGCCTGGCGCAGACTGTCCCAGTGCGAGGCCTGCCAGCGCGCGTCGCTCATGCGCACCTCGCAGACCAGGCGGTTCAGGTCCGTGCCCACCGGCACGCTGAGCCAGCGCGGGCCCTGGGCGGTCTTGATGCGGTTGCGGTTGCGCCAGTCGTTCTTGGTGAACTGGACGTCGTCGTAGAAGCAGAACAGCTCGGCATCCCGGATCAGGTCGAAGTAGCCCTTCCACGGGATGTAATTGGACTGGAGAACGACGACCCGGGTCACCGGCTGCTCCTCGTTGGGCGGATCGCGCTCATGCGCCCGCGTCCGTCCGCGCCGCGCGCGCCTGGGCGTCGGCCTGCAGATAGCGCGCCTCCAGCTCCAGCATGTCTTTCTTGCGGCCGCGGATGCGCCGCGCCGGCACGCCGAAATAGACGCCCCAGGGCTCGGTGGACTTGGTCACCATGCTGCAGGAGCCCACCGACGAGCCCTCGCCCATGATCACGCCGGGGAAGACCACCGACTGCGTGCCGACGATCACATGGCGGCCCAGTTCGACGCGGGCGCGGGTGATCTTGCGGTATTCCATCGGCACGGTGGGGTTGGTCAGCGCGCCGCCGCCGTAGTCGTCGGACTGCGCGAACACGGTGACGCCGAAGGCCAGCCCCGAGAAGTCGTCCATGCCGATGCCCTCGCGCCCGCCGATGACGCGGCAGCCATGGGCGATGTGGACATTGCGCCCCAGCGACACATTGCCGGAGAGGATGCAGAAATCGTCGACGATGCTGTAGTCGCCCAGCGCGATGTATTCCGGCACGTAGAGCCGGGCCGTGCGCGCGACCTGCACCTGCCGCCCCAAGTGCTTGAAGCCCATGGCCTCCAGCTCGTGGCGCTCGTAGTAGCGGGGATCGCTCATCGTGTCTCCTTGTCGGGGGTGGCGGCGGGCAGATGGGCATGCAGCCCGCGCAGGTCGTCCAGCGCGGTCCAGGCGTCGTGCTCCGGATGGAGCTCGCGCCAGCGCCGCCGGTCGAAATTGAAGAAGGCGCCCGGCCGCGTCAGCTGGAAGGCATGGCGGTAGCCGGCGCACAGCGCGCCGTGGATGTCGCGGTGCAGGTTGTCGCCCACCATCACCAGCGCCTCGGGCGGCAGCGCCAGCGCGTCGGCGGCGGCGCGGAAGGCGGCCGGCTCCGGCTTGCGGCAGCCCAGCTCGGCCGTCAGCAGCACGGCGTCCAGCAGCGCGGGCAGCCCGCTGACCCGCAGCTTCTGGCGCTGCGAGGCGGCCGGGTTGTCGGTCAGCAGCGCGAGCCGGTAGCCGGCGCGGCGCAGCTGCTCCAGCACGCCGAGCACCTCGGGATAGAGGACGGCCTGCGCCGGCAGCGCCGCGCGGTAGGCCTCGATCAGCGCGTCGCGCAGCGCCGCGTCCCAGCCGTGGCGGGCGCAGAGGCGGTCGAACAGGTCGGCGCGCTGGCCCTCCTCGATGAGCGCCCAGCCGTCGGCAAGGAACTGCGGCTGCGGCGGCAGGCGGTCCGCCAGCGCGGCCCAGCACAGGCGCAGCTTGTCCAGCATCCAGGCCTTCTGGTCCAGCAGCGTGTCGTCCAGGTCCAGCACCACGCCGCGCACCCCGTCCAGCGCCAGCCGCGGCACCGCCTGCTGGCGGAACAGCTGGGTGCTGCGCCACAGCGGCGCGGCCGGGCGGGCGGGCGGTGCCTCGGGCCGCGGCGGCGCGAGCAGGAACTCCAGCGGGTTCAGCCCGGCGCAGACGCTCAGCGCCATCGAGGTGCCCACGCGCGGGTTGAAGTCGGTGACCGCGACGCCGCCCTCCCAGCGCAGCAGCTGCAGGTTCAGCGGGCCGCAGGCTCCCTCCACCGCCAGCCCCTGGACCACCGCGCGCGCGGCGGCCTCGACCTCGGCCGGCGCGCCCGGCTCGCAGACCACCGCGTAGCCGCCCACGGTGCGCAGCCGGCGGCGCAGCGCCAGCGGCGAGACGGCGCCGTCGGGCCGCACCGCGACGTCCACCGAGAACTCCTCGAAGTCCTGCAGCAGCGGCTGCCAGACATAGGCCTCGGGCGTCTCGACGCGGTCCTGCCCGCGCCGGTGGCGCAGCAGCTCGCGGCCGCCCCAGGTGGCGCGCCCCTTGCCGATCAGCCACGGTGGCGCGCCCTCGGCCTCGGGGTGCTCGTAGAAGGGCAGCGCCGGATGGCCCTCGTCGGCCAGCCAGCGGTAGAAGTCCAGCTTGTCGCGTCCCAGCCGCAGCGCCCGTCCGGACGAGACCAGCACCGTGACGCCCAGCGCCCGCAGCTCGCCGCGCAGCCGCTCCACCGTCTCCAGCTCGTGGCCGGTGGCCGCCATCAGCAGCTCGACGCCCTGCTCCCGGCACAGCCGCAGCAGAAAGTCCTCGAAGGCCTCGCGCTCGCTCAGCGGTGGCGCCACCACATAGAGATCGGCCAGATGGCGGGTGACGTTGTCGGCCCAGGCATCGGCGACGATCAGGCGCAGGCCCGGCAGCGTCTGCAGGCCCTGGATCAGCGCCAGCCCCTGGTAGCCACCGGCGCACAGCAGCAGCAGGCTGCGCGCCTTCAACGCGAGGCCTCCAGCAGGAAGGCGTTGGAGACCGCCGGCAGCGGGTCCGCCACCTGCTGCAACGCCGCCCAGACCTGGGGCGACAGCCCCAGCCGCGCCAGCTGCCCCGTCGTGAAGGGTTTGAGCAGCAGCCCCTGCTCGCGCTCGACGCGCAGGCCGGCCGCCTCGACCTGGGCGCGCAGCAGCGGCAGGTCGTAGTAGCGCTGGTGGCCCAGCGCGCGGTCGGCATCGCTGAGCGCGTAGACGTCGTCCAGCAGCCCCGCGGCCTGGCCGATCAGGCGGTGCAGCGAACGCGCATTGGGCACCGCGATGAAGACCCGCCCGCCGGGCCGCAGAAAACCGTGGATGCGCCGCAGCAGCAGCTCGGGGTCGTCCACATGCTCCAGCACGAAGCCCGCCTCGACCAGGTCATAGGGCTGGGCCGGGCTGAACTGCTCGAAGAAGGCCTCCACCAGCTCCAGCCCCGGCGGCAGCGGCTGGTGCTCGTCACGAAAGCGCTGCAGGATGGCCGGCGCCGCGTCCACCAGCGTGTAGCGCCGCAGGCCCTGCGGCCCCAGCGTGGGCAGGATGGCCTGTGCCACCGCCTGGTGGCCAATGCCCAGGCTCAGCACGCTGCGCAGGCCCTGCGCGCGGATCACCGCGGCGATCTGCTCGCCATAGGCGCGGTGCACGATCAGGTTCTCCTCGTAGTACGCGAAGCCCGGCTGGTAGGCCTGGGCATGCGCATCCAGAGGAGTGGGCGAGGTCATGCTCAGCCGCGCCCGTGGATGTCGCGGACGATGTAGGTGGGCCGGCCCTGGACCTGGCTGAACACCTTGCCCAGGTAGATGCCGATCAGCCCCAGGCCGGTCGTCGTCACGCCCAGGCTCAGCGCGGTCAGCGCCATCATGGAGGTGAAGCCCAGCAGCGCGTCGTCGAAGAGGAACTTGCGCAGCACCAGATAGGCCACGTAGAGCAGGCTCAGCCCGGTGATGCTGAGCCCCGCGGTGAAGAGCCACATCAGCGGCTGGGCCGAGAACGAGGCCACCGCGTTGATCAGCAGGCTGAGCTTGCGCGACAGCGTGTAGGTGCTGCGCCCCTCGCGCTGGCGCTTCTTCACCACGACACCGATCTGGGTGTAGCCGGCCCAGGACATCATGCCGGCGAGGAAGAGGTTGCGGTCGCCCAGGCGCAGCAGCGCCTGCACATAGCGCTGCGTCATCACCCGCTCGGTCGCGACGTTCTCGGGGATGCGCGTCTCGCTGAGCAGGTTGAAGCCTTTGTAGAACAGCCCGCCGGTCCACTTCTCGAACAGCCCGCCCTTGCGCGCCTCCTGGTAGCCGTAGACCATGTCCGCGCCGGTCTCGCTGAGCTTGGCGTCCAGCTCGGCCAGCACCGAGGGCGGCACCTCCAGGTCGCAGTCGATCAGGAAGACGCGCTCGCCGCGCGCGGTGGCCAGCCCGGCCTGCATCGCCGCGTGATGGCCGAAGTTGCGCGACAGGTCCACCACCACCAGCTGCGGGATCTGCGCGCGCGCCGCCAGCGCGACCTGCAGCGAATCGTCCGGCGAGCCATCGTTGACCAGCACGATTTCGTAGTCCTCGCAGCCGATCGCGCGCAGCGCCTGCACGCACTGCGGCAGGAAGTCGGGCAGGAAGGCGGCCGATCGGTACATCGTGGAGACGATGCTGTAGCGCGGCGCGCGCGGTGCCGGCGCCGCCATGGCGCCGGCCAGCGGGAGTTCGGGCGCCAGCGGGCTCACACCAGCACCTCCACCACCGGCGCATGGCCCAGGAAGGCCTGCGGGCTGGCACTGGGGCCGTAGGCACCGGACTGGAAGACCACCAGCAGGTCGCCCTCGCGCGCGGCCGGCAGCTCCATGCGCTCGGCCAGCAGGTCCAGCGGCGTGCACAGCGGGCCCACGGCGCTGAGCGTCTCGCGCGGCGCGTCGAGCCGGTTGCCGATGGTCACCGGGTAGTTCTTGCGGATCACCTGGCCGAAGTTGCCGGAGGCCGACAGGTGGTGGTTCAGCCCGCCATCGCAGACCAGGAAGACCTGGCCGCGCGACAGCTTGCGGTCCAGCACGCGGGTCACATAGACGCCGGCCTCGCCGACGAAGTAGCGGCCCAGCTCCAGCACCAGCCGGGCCTCGGGCATCTCGGCGCGCGCGCGCTGCTGCAGCGCGGCCAGGTTGTCGGCGATGGGCGCCAGGTCCAGCCGCGTCTCGCCGGGGAAATAGGGAATGCCGAAGCCGCCACCCAGGTTCAGGAAGCGCACCGGCAGGCCCGCCTCGCCGGCCAGGCGCAGCGCCAACTCATAGGACTTCTGCTGCGCCTCGCAGATCGCCTCGGCGCGCAGGTTCTGCGAGCCGGCGAACAGGTGGAAGCCCTCGAACTGCAGCTCCAACGCGCGGATCTGCTCGAAGGCCTGCGGCAGCTGCTCGACGTCGATGCCGAACTGCTTCGGGCCGCCGCCCATCTTCATGCCCGAGCCCTTGAGCTCGAAGTCCGGGTTGACGCGCAGCGCGACCCGGCCGGGCAGCCCCAGCTCGCGGCTCAGGCCGGCCAGCAGCGTGAGCTCGCGCAGCGATTCCACATTGACCAGCACGCCCGCGGCCACGGCCTGGCGCAGCTCGGCCGCGCGCTTGCCGGGGCCGGCGAAGCTGATCTCGTGCGGATCGGCGCCGGCGTCCAGCGCCACCTTCAGCTCGCCGGCCGAAGCCACATCGATGCCATCCACCAGGCCGGCCATCAGCCCCACCACCGCGGGCATGGGGTTGGCCTTCATCGCGTAGTGCAGCTCGATGCCTTGCGGCAGCGTCTGGCGCAGCTGCTGCACGCGCGCGCGGATCTGGCCGCGGTCATAGGCATAGAACGGCGTCTGGCCCACCCGCTCGGCGAGCAGGCTCAGGCGCTGGCCGCCCAGCACCAGCTCGCCGCCGTCGCGGGCGAACTGGTCCATCGGGGCATGCTGGGGAGGCGTCTTGGCCGTGGGAGTGTTCATACCGTCTCAGTGATTCGTCGTGGTGCCCGCCGCCACCCATTCGGTGGCGAGCAGCTTGCGGTCGATCTTGCCGTTGGGGTTGCGCGGCAGCGGGCCCGGGCGGGCCTGCACGCCGCCGGGCACCATGTAGGCCGGCATGCGCGCGCGGCACTGCACCAGCAGGGCCTCGGTGTCCAGGACATCGCTGCCCTCGGGCGGCGTCGCGATGACCTGGATGGCCTGGCCCAGGCGCTCGTCGTCGACGCCGAAGGCCGCGCACTCGCCCACCAGCCGGGTGGCGTAGAGGATCTCCTCCACCTCGGTCGGGCTGACGCGGTAGCCCGAGGTCTTGATCATCTCGTCGCGCCGGCCGATGAAGTACAGAAAGCCCTCCTCGTCCATGCGCACCGTGTCGCCCGAGAACACCGCGTACTCGGGCAGCTGCAGCCCCTCGGGCCGCGACAGCGCCTGCGGCGGCAGCAGCTTGTAGCGCTCGGCGGTCTTCTCCGGGTCGCCCCAGTAGCCCTGCCCCACCAGCGGCCCGCGATGCACCAGCTCGCCCGGTTCGCCGGGCGCGCAGGGGCTGCCGTCCTCGCGCAGCACCAGGATCTCGGCGTTCGGGATGGCCTTGCCGATCGAATCGGGCCGGCGGTCCACCTCCGCGGGCGGCAGGTAGGTGGAGCGGAAGGCCTCGGTCAGCCCGTACATCAGGAAGGGCTGGCTGCGCGGCAGGCGCTCGCGCAGCAGGTTCAGGGTCTCGCGCGGCATGCGGCCGCCGGTGTTGGCGAAGTAGCGCAAATGCCCCTGGATGGACGCCGGCCACTCCAGCGCGGTCAACTGGATGTACAGCGGCGGCACCGCGGTCAGCCCGGTGATCTCGTGCTGGGCCAAGGCCTTGAGCACATCGCGCGGCATCAGGTAGTTCAGCAGCACGACCGAGGCGCCGCTGTGGAAAGCGGTGGTGAGCTGGCTGAAGCCGGCGTCGAAGGACAGCGGCAGCGCGGCCAGCAGCCGGTCCTGCGCCTGGTTGCCCAGGTAGCTGGCCACGCTCTTCGCGCCCGCCACCATGTTGCGATGCGACAGCATCACGCCCTTGGGCCGGCCGGTGCTGCCGGAGGTGTAGAGGATGGACAGCAGGTCGGTCTCGATCACGCGGTGGCCGGCGCGCGGCTGGGCCCGCAGCAGCTCGCCCCAGTCGTGCAGCGCGCAGCCCGGCAGCGGCGCGGCATCGCCCGCGCCGCTGGTCAGCACCACATGCCGCAGCGCCGGGCAGTCCGGCAGGGTCTCGGCGAGCAGACGGTAGCGCTCCGGCGAGGTCACCAGCACGCGCACGCCGCAGTCGCGCAGCACATAGCCCACCTGCTCGGGCTTGAGCAGCGGGTTCAGTGGCACGAAGACCGCGCCGGCCGCCGGCGTGCCGAAGCTGGCCACCACGGTCTCGACGCGCTTTTCCAGATAGATCGCGACGCGCTCGCCGCGCGCCAGGCCCAGGTCCACCAGACCGGACGCGAAGCCCAGCAGCTGCTGCGCCAGCGCGTCGTAGCTGAGGCTGTCCTTGCCCTGCACCAGGGCGGTCGCGCCGGCGTCCCGGTCGGCGGAGCGCAGCACCAGTTCGTGCAACAGGACGCTGTCGGAATTCGTGCGCGCGGTGGGCGGCATGCGGAGGGCCTCGTTGGGTTGCTGGATGAGGAATCGTCACGGGCGGCCGGGGCTTGAGCCGCCGCCCGTGAAAACCCGGGGATTGTGGCCGCATTGTGGCCGCGCCACCCCCTCTCCCGGCCCCCTGGGCGCCCCCTCGGGTTGAGGGGGGCAGCGCGCGGCGGCCGGTCCGCGGCCTCTGGGTAAGATGCCGCGTTTGCGCAACAGCGCGCGGTAGCTGACCATGGACATCGAGAAGAAAGTACGCGAATTGCTGGATGAGGTGCTGAGCCTGGACGGGCGCAGCGCCGCCTTCGACCGCGACACCCCCCTGCTGGGCGCCATTCCCGAGCTGGACTCGATGGCGGTGGTGAGCCTGATCACGGGGCTGGAGGAGCGCTTCGGCGTGGTGGTGGACGACGACGAGATCGACGGCGCCACCTTCGCCACGCTGGGCTCCCTGGTGGACTTCGTGCAGGGCAAGCTGGCGGGCTGAGCCCGCGATCCGGCATGGCGCAGACCTTTTTCCTGCCCGCGCCGGATGGCCATGGCCAGCGCCTGTGCGTCCACCATGCGCCGGCCGGGCCGGTGACGGGCGCGGTGCTCTACCTGCACCCGCTGGCCGAAGAAATGAACAAGTCGCGCCGCATGGCGGCGCTGACCGCCCGCGCGCTGGCCGGGCGCGGCCTCGCCTGCCTGCAGATCGATTTGAAGGGCTGCGGCGACAGCAGCGCCGAGTTCGGCGAGGCCGGCTGGGACGACTGGCTGGCCGACGCTGCGCTGGCGCTGGACTGGCTGCGCCAGCGCCATCCGGGCGCGCCGCTGTGGCTGTGGGGATTGCGCGCCGGCGCGCTGCTGGTCTGCGACCTGGCCCGCCGCGACGTCGAAGCCGCCGGGCCGGACCCGCTGAACCTGCTGCTGTGGCAGCCCCCGGCGCAAGGCGCGCTGCTGCTGCAGCAGTTCCTGCGCCTGCGCCTGGCCGCCGAGCTGGCCGCCGAGCCGTCGGGCCATGCCGGCAAGGGCCTGATGAACGAGATGAAGCAGCGCCTGGCCGCGGGCGAATGCGTCGAGGTGGCCGGCTACGAGCTGAGCCCCGCGCTGGCCCACGGCCTGGGCGCGGCGCGCCTGAGCCCGCCGCCGGCGCGGCTGGACCGCGTCATTTGGCTGGAGCTGGCGGGCGCGCAGAGCGATGCGCAGGGCGACACGCCCGACGAGGCGCTGCTGCCCGCCACCCAGATGGCGCTGCAGGCCTGGCAGGCTCAGGGACTGGCGGTGCAGGCGCGCGCGCTGAACGGCCCGGCCTTCTGGCAAACCACCGAGATCGAACTCGCGCCGGCGCTGCTGGAGGCCACGCTGCAGACCCTGACGGCCGGGCGAGCCGCGGAGGCTTGGGCATGACGGCGCCCGCCTGGACCGAGCGCGTGCTGCCCCTGGTCTGCCAGGGCGAGGCGCTCACCGCCATCGCCTGCGAGCCGGCCGCCGCCGCGCGCCGGGATCTGGGCGTGCTGATCGTCGTCGGCGGCCCGCAGTACCGCGCCGGCAGCCACCGCCAGTTCGTGCAGCTGGCGCGGGCGCTGGCGGCGGCGGGCCATCCCTGCCTGCGCTTCGACGTTCGAGGCATGGGCGACAGCGAGGGCGAGCCACGGGGCTTCGAGGCCCAGGGCGAGGACATCGCCGCGGCGCTGCAGACCTGGCGCGACCACGGCGGCCCGCAGGACATCGTGCTCTGGGGCCTGTGCGACGGCGCGTCGGCGGCCCTGCTCTTCCTGCTGCAGCATCCCGAGCATGCCGTGGCCGGGCTGTGCCTGCTCAACCCCTGGGTGCGCACCGAGCACAGCCAGGTCAGCACCCAGGTCCGGCACTACTACCTGCAGCGCCTGCGCGAAAAGGCGTTCTGGCTCAAGCTGCTGCGCGGCGGCGTGGGCCTGGGCGCGCTGCGCGAGGCCGCCGCCAAGCTGATGCAGGTGCTGGGCCAGCGCCGCCGCGCGGCCGCCAGCACGGCCGCCGGCGCCGGCCCGCAGCTGGCCGCCCTGCCCTACCAGGAGCGCATGGCCCATGCGGCCGCCGGCTTCGCGGGCCCCGTGCTGCTGGTGCTCAGCGGCCGGGACTACACCGCGCGCGAGTTCGACGACAGCGCGCGCGCGCACCCGCTGTGGCAGCGCGCGCTGGCGCGCGACGGCGTGCAGCGGCTGGCGCTGGACGAGGCCGACCACACCTTCTCGCGCCGCGCCGACAGCCTGGCGCTGGAGCGGGCCTGCGTGGACTGGCTGGACCACGCCTTCGCCCGCAGGAGCGCGACGCGATGAGCGCGGCGGCCCCCGCCTCGTCGCGGCTGCGCGAGGGCGCGATCCAGGCGCTCTACATCGCGCACCGGCTGATGGGCAAGCTCAGCGGCGGCCATGCCCGCATCGTGCCCTACAGCTTCGTCGCGCAGCCGCTGGCCGCGCAGGCCTACCCGGCCTTGCGCCCCGACCCGCAGCAGGTGGTGCGCCGCGTCGGCCCGGAGGACCCGCTGGTGCGCGAGTTCCCGCGCCCGCCGGAGGTCATCGCGCGGCGCTTCGCGGCCGGCCATGAGTGCCATGTGATCACGGTCAAGGGCGAGTTCGCCGGCTACATCTGGATCGCCAAGGGCCATTACCTCGAGGACGAGATCCGCTGCGACTACCGGCTCGCCGCGCCGCGGCGCTGCGTCTGGGACTACGACGTCTACGTCGTGCCGCGCTACCGCCTGGGCCGCACCATGGGCCGGCTCTGGAGCGCGGTCGCGCAGGGGCTGCGCGACGAGGGCCATGCCTGGACCCTGAGCCGCATCTCCATGTTCAACGAGGCCTCGCTGAAGTCGCACGGCCGGCTGGGCGCGCGCCGGCTGGGCTGGGCGCTGTTCCTGCGCCTGGGGCCGCTGCAGTTCGCGCTGCTGGGCCGCCGCCCCCATGTGGGCTGGCGCGCGGTGCCGGTGCTGGACTTCGCGCTGCCGGACGACGGACCGTGAACGCCGCCGTCGCTCCGTCCGGCCTGCACGGCGCCGAGCGCGCCCGGCTGGAGCTGCTGCGCCACCCCGACGAGTTCGACGCCGCGGTGCGCGCGCTGCTCGCCGCCGCGGAGCAGCGCTGCCCGCAGTTCGGCGAGGGCTGGTACCGGGTCTTGCTGGCCACCGTGCTGCGCGACCCGCGCCAGGTCCTGTTCGCCGTGCTGCGGCGCGGCGACGAGGTGCGCGCCGTGCTGCCGCTGCTGCACGAGGGCGGCGCGCGCTGGAGCGCGCTGGGCAACTACTACACCTATCTCTATGCGCCGGCGCTGGCCGCGGACTGCGGCACGGGCGAGCTCGCGGCGCTGTTCGCGGCGCTGCGCCGGCGCGTGCCGATGGCGCGCATCGGCCTGGCCCCGCTGGACCGCGAGGCACCCGGCTATGCGCGCCTGGGCGAGGCGCTGCGGTGCGCCGGGCTGCGGCCCTACCCCTTCCTGTGCTTCGGCAACTGGTACGAACCGGTGGCGGGGCGCTGGTCCGAGTACCTGGCGGCGCGCAGCGCCAACTTCCGCAGTGCGCTGCGGCGCAACCTGAAGCGCTTCGAATCGGCCGGTGGGCGCATCACGCTGCACCGCGACCCCGCGTCGGCCGAGCCGGCGCTGCAGGCCTACATGGCGGTCTATGCGCGCAGCTGGAAGAAGCCCGAGCCCTACCCCGACTTCATCCCCGCGCTGGTGCGCCACAGCGCCGCGCGCGGCCTGCTGCGCATGGGCGTGGCCTGGGTCGGCGAACAGCCGGTGGCGGCGCAGATCTGGCTGGTCCAGGGCCGCAAGGCCGACATCTACAAGCTCGCCTATGACGAGGCCTACAAAGACATCGCGCCGGGCGTGGCGCTCACCGCGCGGCTGTTCGAGCAGGCCATCGACGAGGACGGCGTCACCGAGGTGGACTACCTGATCGGCGACGACGACTACAAGAAGCGCTGGATGCAGCAGCGCCGCGAGCGCTGGGGCTGGATGGCCTACAACCCGCGCCACCCGGCCGGGCTGCTGGGCTGGCTGAAGGAGGCGCTGTGGCGGCGCCTGAAGCCGCTGTGGGCGGCGCGCGCGGAGGCGGGCTCGTGAGCGCGGCCCCGCAGCGCCTGCGGCGCCGGCTGGGCTGGGCCCTGGCCGCCTATGTCTTTTTCATCGTCTACGGTTCGCTGGTGCCGCTGGAGTACCGCGACGCCAGCTTCGAGGCCGCCTGGGCGCGCTTCACGCAGGCGCAGCTGCTGGACCTGGGCATCGAATCGCGCGCCGACTGGATCGCCAACGGCGTGCTCTATGTGCCGCTGGGCCTGCTGGGCGCGCTGCTGCTGCGCGCGCGCGGCGCGTCGGCGCTGGCGGCGGCGCTGACCACCGGGGTCTTGGGCACCCTGCTGGCGCTGGGCGTGGAATTCACCCAGACCTTCTTCCCGCCCCGCACCGTGTCGCTGAACGACCCGCTGGCCGAGGTCGTGGGCACCCTGCTGGGCCTGGGGCTGGGGCTGCAGTACGGGCCGCGGCTGCTGCAGCTGTGGCGCGACGCGGCGCTGCGCCGCGACCCCTGGTTCGCCGCGCTGGGGCTGGGGTATGCGCTGGGCTTTGTCGCGCTCAGCCTTTTTCCCTATGACCTGCTGCTGAGCGTTGGCGAATGGCAGGCCAAGCTCGCGTCGCCGAGTTGGAGCTGGTGGCTGGTGCATCGCGACGAGGGCCTGGTGGTGCAGGGCCTGCGGCTGGGCGTGGAGACCCTGCTGAGCCTGCCGCTGGGCCTGGCGCTGGCCTGGCGCCATCGCCACACGCGCGGCGGGTTGCCGGTGGGCGCGGCCATGCGCCAGGGCGCGCTGCTGGGCCTGTTCATCGAGGGCGCGCAGCTGTTCATGGCCTCGGGCGTCAGCCAGGGCCTGTCGGTGCTGACGCGCGCGCTGGGCATGGGCGCCGGCGCCTGGCTGTGGCAGCGCCGCGCCGAGTGGACGCCGGCGCGCCTGCGCGCGCTGCTGTTGCGCTGGCGCTGGGCGCTGGCCCTGCCCTATGCCGGCGCGCTGATGCTGGCGCACCGCTGGCTGGGCCATGGCTGGCAAGGGCTGGATCACGCGCAGCAGCAGCTCGCCGAGCTGCGCTGGCTGCCGCTGTACTACCACTACTACACGACCGAGATGCAGGCGCTGTACAGCCTGGCCAGCACCTGCATCTTCTTCGCGCCGCTGGCCCTCTACGGCTGGGCGGCGCGCTGGTCGGGCGCGCGTTGCGCGATCACCGCCGCGCTGCTGAGCCTGGTGATGGAGAGCGGCCGGCTGCTGCTCGCGCCCACCCATCCGGACCCCAGCAATCTGTGGATCGCGGCCGTCAGCGCCGCCGTGCTGCTGGCGCTGCTGCGCCAGCTGGAGGCGCTGATCGAGCGGCCCGACGACGGCACGCCGCCACCTTCTGCTGCGGCCGCGGCGGCCGCCAACCCCGCGGCGCCTCAGCGCCACCGCCACCGTCGGCATGCCGCCGCGGCGGTGCCTGGCGCCGGACCGGGCGCGCGCCTGCTGGCGCTCGCGCTGGCGCTGTTCGCGCTGTGGGGGCTGGCGCAGTTCCCACTGCAGCCCGTGCTGCTGGGCCTGCTGCTGTTGCTGTGCGCCTGGGCCGCCGCGTGGCGCCCGCTGCTGGCGCTGGGCGCGGCGGCGGCGGCGCTGCCGGTGCTGGACCTCGCGCCCTGGAGCGGCCGCTGGTTCCTGGACGAATACGACCTGCTGATGGCCACGTTGCTGGCGGTGGCCTGGTGGCGCGCGCCGGCCCCGGCACGCCCCGACCGTGCCTGGCGCGCCTGCGCCGCCGCGCTGGTGCTGGCGCTGGGGCTGTCCTGCGCCGTCGCGCTGTGGCCCTGGAGCACGCCGGACGCCAACAGCTGGAACAGCTATCTGAGCCCCTACAACGCGCTGCGCATCGGCAAGGGCGCGCTGTGGGCCCTCTTGTGGTGGCCGCTGCTGGCGCGCTGGCAGGCGGCGGGCCAGGCGCCCGCGCGCGACTGGGCCGGCGGCGCGCTGCTGGGCCTGGCGCTGACGCTGCCGGTGCTGGTCTGGGAGCGCGCGCTGTTCGGCGGCGTCGCGCAGCTGGGCGGCGAGTACCGCGTCACTGGCCTGGTTTCGGCCATGCACGTGGGCGGCGCCTACATCGAATGCAGCCTGGTGGTGGCGCTGCTCTTCGCCGCCGACCTCGCGCTGCAGGCCCGCTCGCGGCTGCTGCGCGCGCTGTGCCTGCTGCTGCTGCTGGCCGGCGGCTATGGGCTGGCCGTGACCTATTCGCGCGCCGGGCTGGCGGCCATGGGCCTGGGCATGCTGGTGCTGCTGGCGGCCAGCCTGTGGCCGGCGTCCATGGCCCCCGCGGCGCCGTCGGCCAGCGGCCGACCGGTGCTGCTGCGCGCGCTGGCCGCGGCGGCGATGCTGGCGGCGCTGCTGCTGCCGGTCTGGCGCGGCGAGTTCGCGCAGCAGCGCCTGTCCAACGTGGAGAGCGACGCGCAGACGCGCGCCGAGCACCGCCAGGCCGCGCTGGACCTGCTGGGCGGCGACGCCGGCGCCTGGCTGACCGGGCTGGGCCTGGGGCGCTTCCCGGCCGCGAATTTCTGGGCCGCCACGCCGCAGCAGCGCAGCGGCAGCTTCGCGCTGATCGACATGCAGGGCTGGCCCGCGCTGCGCCTGGCCGGCGGCCAGACCCTCTACCTCGAGCAGGCCATCGCGCCGCGGCCCGGCGAGGCGCTGCGCCTGACGCTGCAGGCACGCAGCGATCGTCCCGGCACGGTGCTGCGCGCCTCGGTCTGCGAGAAGTGGCTGATCAGCTCGCTGCGCTGCCGCGAGGCCCAGGCGCGGCTGGACGCGCCGCCGGGCCAGTGGCAGAAGCTCAGCCTCAGCTTCGCCGCCGACAGCGGGCCGGCGCCACCCTGGTGGCAGCGCGCGCCGCACAAGCTCGCGCTGAGCACGCCGGCCCCCGGCACGCTGCTGGACCTGGCCACGCTGTCGCTGGACAGCGAGTCCGGCCGGCCGCTGCTGCGCAATGGCGACTTCCAGCAGGGCCTGGACCGCTGGTTCTTCTCGTCGGACCACCACCTGCTGTGGCATGCCAAGAGCCTGCCGGTGACCCTGCTGCTGGAGACCGGCGTGCTGGGCGCGGCGGCCTTCGCGGCGCTGGGCCTGCTGGCGCTGGTGCGCGCCGCCCGGGCCGCGCGCCAGCGCGTGCCCGGCGCCGCGGCGCTGCTGGCCGCGCTGGTGGCCGTCCTCGCGCTGGGCTTGTTCGACACCCTGGTCGACAGCCCGCGCTTCCTCTTCCTGCTGCTCATGCTGTGCGGTCTGGCCGCCAGCCTGCGCGGCGCAGCCCCCTCCCGACCATGAGTTCAGACCCGGCCAAGCCCCGGCTGCAGGAGGTCGACGCGCTGCGCGGCATCGCCGCGCTGGTCGTCGTGCTCTTTCACTTCAGCACGCGCATGCTGGAGCTCTACCCGGAGCTCGCGTCGCCCAGCCTGCGCGTGCCCTGGGGCCACTATGGCGTGAACCTGTTCTTCATCATCAGCGGCTTCGTGATCTTCATGACGCTGGAGCGGGTGCGCCAGCCCATGGACTTCGTCGTCTCGCGCTTCAGCCGGCTCTTCCCGGCCTACTGGCTGTGCCTGTGGCTGACCTTCGCGGTCACGCATCTGCTGGGCCTGCCCGGCAAGACGGTGGGCGTCACCGATGCGTTGATCAACATGAGCATGCTGCACGGGCTGGTGCGCGTGCCCCATGTGGACGGCGTCTACTGGACGCTGGAGGTGGAGTTGCTGTTTTATGTCGGCATGTGGTCGCTGTACCGCATCGGCTGGCTGGGCCGGCTGCACTGGGCGCTGGCGGGGCTGCTGGCGGCGCGCCTGGCCTGGTTCCTCGCGCCCAGGCTGCTGGGCGTGGACTTCTCGTGGACCCTGTCGCGGCTGCTGATCCTGCCCTACATCCCCTGGTTCACGCTGGGCATCGCGGTTTACCTGGGCCTGCCGGCGCGCGCCGCCGCGCAGCGCCGGCGCGCGCTGCCGCTGGCGCTGGCGGCGCTGGCCTCGCTGGCGGTCGAGGACTCGCCCTGGCTGGCCCTGCTGGCGGCGAGCCTGGCGCTGACCGTCTGGTTGGCCGCGAGCGGCCGGCTGGCGCCGCTGCGCCACCCGGTGCTGGTGTGGCTGGGCACCATCTCCTACCCGCTGTACCTGCTGCACGAGAACATCGGCTGGGCCGTGATGCGCCAGCTGCAGGGTCTGGGCCTGCACGCCGATCTGGCCTGGGCGCTGACGCTGGCCGGCGTGCTGGCGCTGGCCCATGCGGTGACGCGCTGGGTGGAACAGCCGGCGATGCGCTGGCTGCGCCAGCGCTACCAGGGCCGGCTGGCCGCGGCGCGGGCATGACCGGGCTTCGCCGCAGGGCACGCCCGACGGGCGGCCGCTGGCGCCTGGCCATTGCGCTGCTGGTGCTGGCCGCGTCGCTGGCCGCGCTGGCCAGCGCGCTACCGCGCGCGCGCCAGGCCTGGGACGACCATCGGCTGGACCGCAGCCTGCGCGAGCGCCTCGCACAGCGCATGCCCGCGCGGGGGCCGACGCTGCCCTGCCGGGAGGCCGGGGCCCCGGCGCCTTTGGTGCTGCTGGTGCTGGGCCAGTCCAACGCGGGCAACCATGGCGAGCCCGTGGCCGGTGGGCCGCAGGCGGTGACCGTCGGGCCCGCCGACGGCTGCCAGCGCGGCGCCGACCCGCTGCCCGGCGCCACCGGGCGAGGCAGCAGCCCCTGGCCCCTGCTCGCGCAGCAGCTGGAGGCCGCGCTGGGGCGGCCGGTGCGCCTGTCCATCCTGGCCGTGGACGCCACGCGCGTGGAGGACTGGACGCGTGCCGGCAGCCCGCTGCGCAGCGCGCTGGCCGAGCAGGCCGCGCTGCTGCACCGCTTGGGCCTGCGGCCCGACCTGGTGTTGTGGCAGCAGGGTGAGGCCGATGCGCGCCAGGGCACGCCGCCGGCGCTCTACCTGGCGCGGCTGCGTGAGCTGGACGCCCAGCTGGCGCGGCTGGGCGTCGACGCGCCGCGCCTGGCGGCGCGCTCCACGGTCTGCCGCAGCGCGCCCGACGCCGGCCTGCAGCAGGCGCTGGCCCAGCTGCAGCGCGAGGCGCCGCGGCGCTGGCCGGCCGGCCCGGACACCGACGCGCGGGTGCCGCTGGCCTGGCGCCACGACGGCTGCCACTGGGGTCGCCAGGCGCTGGCGCCGGTGGCCTCGGCCTGGCGCGACGCGGTGCTCGCGGCATTGGCCCGCTGAGCGCACCGGTGGCCCCGCCGCACCGCCCATGTCGGGGGGCGGCGGCCCTCCGGGCGCCAGACCCCCGCTGCTAAGATCCCGCCCAGATGCGCAGCCTGCGCCCGGTCCCTTTCTGCCGCCGATCCGTCATGCGTCGCCCTGCCATCGCCCTTGCTCTCGCCGCCCTGCTGGCCGGTCTGGTGCCCGCCGAGAGCCGGGCCGCGCCCGAGAACATCACGCCGGGCGAGATGGCCATGCTGCCGCCCTATTGCCCGGACACCATCCCCTACTTTCCCGAAGGCAAGCACGCGGCGCAGCCCGACCAGCAGCATCCGCGCGTGCAGCGCTGGACCAGCATCCTGGGCACCAAACCCTTCAGCTCGCTGCACCACTACTGCTGGGCGCTGATCAACGCCAGCCGCGCGCGCTTCGTCACCGACACCACGCAGCGCAACCACATGCTCAGCACGGCGATCGCCGACTGCATCTACGTGCTCGCCAACTCCGGCCCCGAGATGCTGCTGCGCCCCGAGATCCTGCTGCGCATCGGCGAATACGCCATCCAGCTCGGCCGCTACGACCAGGCCCATGGCGCGCTCTTGGAAGCGCGCCAGCTCAAGCCCGACTACTGGCCCGCCTACGCGCGTTGGGCCGAGGTGCTGGCCAAGATCGGCAAGAAGGCCGAGGCGCGTGAGCTGGTGGCCACCGGCCTGAGCTTCAGCGGCGCGCCGGCGCTGAAGAAGCTGTACCGCGAGCTGGGTGGCGACCCCGACACCGTGCCGCTGGCCGCGCCACCGGCCAGCGCACCGGAGGCCTCGGCTCCCGCCTCCGCCGCTGGCGACGCGAATTGAGCACCGTCCGCCGTTCGCTGGTCTACACGCTGGCCGACAGCTACCTGGGCCTGGCGCTGCAGCTGGCGTCCACCGTCATCCTGTCGCGCCTGCTGACGCCCGAGCAGGTCGGCGTGTTCGCGATCGCCGCCGTGTTCGCGGCGCTGGCCAGCACCTTCCGCGATTTCGGCGTCGCCGAATACCTGATGCAGAAGGATCCGCTGACCGAGGAGCACATCCGCGCGTCGACCACGGTCAACATCGGCGTCTCCTGGACCATGGCGCTGCTGCTGCTGGTCGGCTCGCCCTGGGTGTCGGACTTCTACCGCAACCCCGGCGTCGGCGACGTGATGCGGGTGCAGGCGCTGAACTTCCTGCTCATCCCCTTCGGCGCGGTGACCATGGCGCGCTTCCGCCGTGAGCTGAACTTCCAGCCGCAGTTCGTCGCCGGGCTGCTGTCCAACCTGCTCAGCTTCGCGGTGGCCGTGGGCTGCGCCTGGGCCGGCATGGGGCACATGGCGCTGGCCTGGTCCTCGGTGGCCGGCGTGGCGATCACGGTCGCGGTGGCGCAGTACTACCGCCCCGCCGATTCGCCGCTGATGCCCGGGCTCAAGGGCATCGCCGACGTGCTGCACTTCGGCAAGCATGTCAGCGGCATCTACATCTTCGGCCAGCTGGGACGCGGCGCTCCCGAAATGGTGATCGGCCGCGCCGAGGGCCTGGCCGAGGTGGCGCTGTACAGCCGCGCCAACGGGCTGAACGAGATCTTCCAGCGCCTGGTGATGCGCGCGCTGCTGATGGTCTGCCTGCCCTATTACGCGCAGGCCAAGCGCGCCGGCCAGCCGGTCGGCGAGGCCTACAGCCGCAGCGTGGGCTATCTGACGGCGGTGGGCTGGCCCTTCTTCATCTTCACCGGCTTCGGCGCGTTCGCGGCGATCCGGCTGGTCTATGGCGCGCAGTGGCTGGCCTCGGTGCCGCTGGCCCAGGTGCTGTGCCTGGCCGCCGCGCTGGACCTGGTGCACTGGATGGCCAAGGAAGCGCTGCTGGCCAACGGCCAGGCCTCGCGCGCCAACATGGCGCAGTTCGTGCACCAGGGCATTTACGTCGCCGCGCTGTTCGCGGTCATCCCCTTCGGGCTGATGGGCCTGTGCTGGGCCCTGGTCGGCGCGGCGCTGCTCAACCTGGCCTTCAACCAGTGGCTGCTGCAGCGCAGCCTGGGCCTGCGCCTGGACCAGCTGCTGCAAGCCTGCGCGCCCAGCCTGAAGGTGAGCCTGGCCGGCGCGCTGCTGCCGGCGCTGTGGGTCTTCGCGATGCCCTTGAACGAATCCAACTACCTGCACTACCTGCTGGGCTGCGGCGGCCTGAGCCTGGGGATGTGGCTGCTGGCGCTGCGCAGCTTCCGCCATCCCCTGTGGGCCGAGGTCGCGCAGGCCGCCACCCAGATCCAGCGCCGACTCCGGCCCGCCCCCTGAACCCCCAGCCGCGGACGGCGCCCCGTCCGTCGGCGCCACCGCTGACCACGACACGACATGAACACGATGCTTGGTGCCCTGAGCCAGTCGCAACTGAAAGACCTGGAGGCCGACGATGCGCCCGCGCGCCGGCTGGGCTGGCAGGGCCCGGTCGCGCAGCAGCCCGGGCTGGCCTGCGTGTTGCGGGGCCGGCCGCATGGCGCCGACGGCAAGCCGCTGAACGCCACCGAGGTGCTGGCGCTGTGGGAGCGCCATGGCGCCGCGCTGCCGCAGCAGCTGCGCGGCGGCTTCGCGCTGGCGCTGGTCGACGCGCGCCGCGGTCAGGCGCTGCTGGCGGTGGACCGCTTCTCGCGCGAAACCCTGTGCTACCGGCTGGCACCCGGCCATCTGGCCTTCGCCGAGCGCGCCGACCGCGTGCCCGGGCGCGGCAGCGATCTGAGCCTGCAGGCCATTTACGACTACCTGCTGCTGCACTGCATCCCGTCGCCGCAGACCGTGTTCGCCGACGTGCTGCGCCTGCCGCCCGGGCATGCGCTGCTGTGGGAGCGCGGCGAGGCGCGGCTGCAGTCCTACTGGCCGCTGGTCTTCGAGGAGCACCAGCGCCTGGGCTTCGCCGAGGCCAAGGAGCGCTTCCTGGGCCTGATCCGCGAGGGCGTGGCGCAGGAGCTGGACGGGGATGCCCGCGTCGGCGCCTTCCTGTCCGGCGGCACCGACAGCTCCACGGTGGCCGGCATGCTGGGCCAGGTCAGCGGCCGGCCGGCCAAGACCTACTCCATCGGCTTCGAGGCCGAGGGCTACGACGAGATGGCCTATGCGCGCATCGCCGCGCAGCGCTTCGGTTGCGAGCACCACGAGTACTACGTGACCCCGGCCGACCTGCGCGAGAGCATCGTCGCGGTGGCCCAGCACCACGACCAGCCCTTCGGCAACTCCTCCGCGCTGCCGGCCTACTACTGCGCCCGCTACGCGCGCAACGACGGCTGCGACAAGCTGCTGGCCGGCGATGGTGGCGACGAGCTGTTCGGTGGCAACAGCCGCTACGCGTCGCAGAAATTCCTCAACCACTACCATGCGCTGCCACTCGCGCTGCGCCGGCTGCTGGAGCCGCTGAGCGGCGAGGACAACCCGCTGCGCCGCATTCCCGGCGTGCGCCAGGCGCTGGGCTATGTACGCCATTCGCGCCAGCCCATGCCGGACCGGCTGCAGAGCATGAATTTGCTGCTGCAGCTGGGGCCGCAGACCCTGTTCGAGCCCGGCTTCTGGCAGCGCGTCGATGCGCAGGCGCCGCTGCGCCAGATGCGCGAGGTCTGGGGCCAGGCCCAGGCGCACAGCCTGATCAACCGCATGCTGGCCTACGACTGGCGCTACACCCTGGCCGAGAGCGACCTGCCCAAGGTGCGCGGTGCCACGCAGATGGCCGGCGTGGAGGTGGCCTATCCGCTGCTCAGCGACGAGCTGACCACCTTCTCGATGATGCTGGAGCCCGACTGGAAGCTGCGCGGCTACAAGCTGCGCTGGTTCTTCAAGGAGGCGCTGCGCGGCTTCCTGCCCGACGAAATCATCGCCAAGAAAAAGCACGGCTTCGGCCTGCCCTTCGGCGTCTGGGCCCACCGCGACCCCGGGCTGGCGCGCATCATGCGCGACGGCCTGGACTCCCTGGCCGCGCGCCGGCTCATCCGCCCCGAGTTCGTGCGCACCCTGCTCGACGAGCGCCTGCCCGAGCACCCGGGCTACTACGGCGAGATGGTGTGGATCCTGCTGGCGCTGGAGCATTGGCTGCAGGGACAGATGCCGGGGTATCGGCTCGATTGAATCGAGCTTGGTTCGGGTTCGGCTCGGTTCGCGGTGTGCCGGTCATGTGGTCGCCATCCCACGCCGTTGCGCCGCGCGCCGACCCCGCCGGGTCCCGCCCCGGCAGGCGGGTCACTTTCTTCTGAGCCCAGAAGAAAGTAACCAAAGAAGAGGGCTTTGAACTCGATCTGACAGAGAACTCCGCTCGAACCGAGAACCTCCCCGACCACCACCGCGCACCCCCACGATGCCCTCGCGGTACCCGCTCGCCGAGTACGGCTCGACTCGTCACCGAGCACCTCCCACACTCCCACACTGCCGCACTGCCGCTCTGCTTCTTCGTCTTCCTTTCTTCGTCTCGCCCCGTTTACACGAGGTTTGCAGCCGCGAGGGCGCGCGATGGAGTCTGTCCTGATGGTGGAAGCCAGGATCAGAGGCAGAGACGTGGCATGAGGCCCGATGTGGAGTCGAGCCGTACTCGGCGAGCGACTTGATGCCTGAGTGGTGGGATGGCCTCGATGGTGGTCGGGCCGGTACGCGGTGCGTAACGCGGGCCTCGGTCAAATCGTATTCAGGCCCTCTTCTTTGGTTACTTTCTTCTGGGCCCAGAAGAAAGTGACCCGGCCGTCAGGCCGGAACCTGGCAGCCAGGCATCAAACCAGTCCCAAACCGAACATCAAGCCCGCCACAGCCCCCGCCCGAAGGACGAAGAATCAAGCCGCCACCCGGTACGGCTCCCGATAGGCCTTCACCAACTGCCCCACCCACGCCGCCCCCGGACGGCGCCAGGGCGTGAAGCGGGGCAGCTGGAAGGGGTCGTCGCCGCGCGTGGCGATGCCCGGCGCGGTGCTGACCGCGGCCTCGAAGCCCAGTTCGCGCGCCAGCTGGGCATGCTCGGCGCGGTAGTCCTGGTCGGGCCGGCCGTTGGGATAGGCGAACAGCCGCACCGGCGCGTCCAGCCATTGCTCCAGCTGCGCCTTGCCCTCGGCCATTTCGCTGCGCGCCTGCGCCGGCGTCAGGGTCGCGAGGATGGGATGGTTGACGGTGTGGGCACCGATCTCCATGCCGGCACGCTGCAGGCGGCGCAGCTGGTCCAGGTCCATCATCAGGTCGCGCGGCGCGTCGCCGGCCTGCAGCAGCGCGCGCAGATGCGCGATGCGCGGCGCCCGCTCGGCGGGGGTCAGGTATTTGATCGGCCGGATCAGGCGCTCGATCAGCGCGGCGCGCTGGGCCTCGGTCTGCAGCGCGACGCGCTGCACGCCCTCCAGCCCCAGCGGCGCCAGATCGGCCTGCTGCAGCGGGCTGCGGCGCACGGCCTCGATGATGGCGTCGTTCCACATCAGCCCGCCGCCGATGAAGCCGGTGGCGATGAAGAAGCTGGCGCTCATGCCATGGCGCTGCAGCAGCGGCAGCGCCACCTCGGCGTTGTCGGCATAGCCGTCGTCGAAGCTGATGCTCAGGGCGCGCGGCGGCAGGCGGCCGTCGCGCAGCCGGCGCACCGCCTCGCCCAGCGGCAGCACGCGGTGGCTGCGCCCGACCAGACGCAGCAGCCGGTCGAAGCGCGCGGCGTCGATCTCGCCCGGGAACAGCGGGTCCGCCTCGGGCCGCACACGGTGGAAGATCAAGATGGGCAGCCGCTTCTCCCCGCCCAGCCGCGCCGCCAGCGTGAGCCCCGCGGCCGCCAGCGACGCCGTCAACAGGTCCACCACCGCCATCAGCCCCCCTGCCCGCCCGGCGCCGACGGGGCCGCCGCCTGCGGTTTCACCAGGGTGACCAGCAGCCAGCCCCGCAGCAGCTTGAGCGCGTCGAAGCGGCTGGTGACCCGCTCGAAGCACATGCCCAGGAAGAACAGCGCGCCGTTGAACATGAAGTAATTCGGGTATTGATTGAGATAGTCCAGGCTCTGCAGCCGCAGCCCGCTGCCGCGCGCCAGGCGCTCGATGTCGCCGCGCGTGTTGGTCTTGTACTGGGTCGGGAAGGTGTCCTCTTCCTTGCGGCCCTCGACATAGCGCACCACGCGCCCATGCCAGCGGTTGGGGATCAGGCGCGCGGCCAGCGTGCCGTAGTCCCACAGGTTGGCGGTGAGGAAGATCAGCGTGCCGCCGGGCTTGAGCACGCGCGCCATCTCGGCATAGACGGCCTGCGGGTCGGCCAGGTGCTCGAACACGCTGCGCGACATGATCAGGTCCACGCTGGCGTCTTCCAGCGGCAGGCGGCCCAGGTCGGCGTTGTAGGTCTCGATGCCCGGCGCGACGTCGACGAACTCGACCAGGTCGATGCCGATCAGCCGCTGCACCCGGCCCAGGTATTTGCGCAGCACCGGCGCGCTGCGCCCGCAGCCGGCATCCAGCAGCGTCATCCCCGGCCGCATCAGGGCCTCGGCATGCTGCTCGAACAGCCGGTAGGGATGGACCGCCCCGCTGTAGTACTTGTGCAGAAGACGCTCGGACAAGGTGCTGCTCACTGGACGACCCTCCTATGGCTCTGCAATCGAGCGCCGCGCCGCGCTCATGGACCCGACCCCAGGGCCCGGGCGCCCGCGAGGCCCCCCGCCGGCGGCGCCGCCAGGGCACGCCGGGCCCGTGCCTCGCGCATGCTGGCCTCGGTCAGCACCACGTAGCCGACGATGTAGTACGGCAGGTCGAAGTGGACCAGGGTCAGGAAGGCGCCGCCGACGGCAAAGCCCATCAGGCTGACCTGGCACATGCGCATCAGCAGCGGCACCCAGCTGGCGTATTCCGGGTCGTCGGCGGCCTCGCGCGCGACGCGCCCGGCCACGCGCCAGGTCGTGATGCCCAGCAGCAGGTAGAGGAAAAGGCCCGGGAAGCCATGCTCGCCCAGTGCCTGGAAGTAGATGCTGTGGGCGACGAAGATGCCGCCCTCGGTGTAGCTGCCCACGCCGCCCGGCGGCGCATAAAGCGCGAACACCAGCGGGTTGTCGGTCGCGAAGCCGCCGCCGACGACGGGCCGGTCCAGCGCCAGATTCCACAGCGTGGTCCAGGTATAGATGCGCGACATCGCCGACCCGTCCTGCTCGTAGGACGAGATGGTGTCCATGCGCTTGGTCCAGCTGTCCGGCATGAACAGGATGGCCAGGCCCACCATCGCGAGCAACACGAGGCTGGTGCGCACCGGGTGCTTGCCCTTGAGCCCGAGGAAGAAGGCCATCGCCAGCAGCGCCAGCAGCGCGCCGCGCGACTGGCTGCCCAGGATGGAGAACACGACGAGCACGATGCACACCACCAGGCCGCGGCGCATCCACTTGTTCTGCGCCGTCTGCTGCAGGTAGTAGAGGAAGGGCGTCAGCATCACCAGCGCCAGCCCCAGCTCGTTGTTGCCCTCGATCATGCCGCCCGGCGGGCCCCAGACGCGCCCGCCGCCGCCGGTGGTCACGGTCCAGAAGCCGCCCTTGATGCCGTAGTAGGCGATCGAGAAGGTGACCACCCAGATCAGCTGCTCGATCTGCACGCGGTCGCGCAGCAGCATCAGGGTCACGAACAGCATCACCTGGATCTTGGCGACGAAGATGAGCCGGTCCTGGATCTCCTGCGCCGGCGCCAGTCCGAACAGGCTGGTGACGCACATCCACAGCAGGAAGCACAGGTGCACCGCGGTGATCGCGTTCCAGGGAAAGGGCTTGCGCTCGCGGGTGAACAGCAGGCCCACCATGGTCGCCGCCGCCACCATCTGCGCGAAAGGCAGGGTGCGCGCGAAGCCGTAGGTCAGCTTGTGCGGGTTCATCATCGACAGCCAGGCCCAGGCCAGCGCGCCGATGCGCGGGCGGCGCAGGATGAAGGGCAGCAGCGCGAAGACGAAGCCGGCCAGGATCAGGTCGCGCATGCTCGGTCCTCAGCCTGCCAGCGCATGGCTTTGCACATAGCGGTACTTGCCCGACTTCTCAGCCGGGATCTCGTCGACCAGCCGCACGGTGATCTCCACGGCCTCGCCGAGGCGGCGCCGGAAGCCCTGGCGGATCTGCTCTTCGGCCTGGGGCTGGAAGCCCTGCTCGCGCACCAGCAGCACCTCGGTGTGCTCGCGCGTGTGCTGGACGATCTTGAAGCGCGCGATGCCCGGCAGGTCGCGCACCACGTAGATCAGCGCCAGCCCATGCATCAGCGTGCCGTCGCGCGCGACGACGAAGTCGGTACTGCGGCCGTCGATGCGCTCCAGCATGGGCAGGCCGCGGCCGCAGGCGCAGCGCGCGGTGGACAGCGCCGCGATGTCGCCGGTGCGGTAGCGCACGAAGGGGAAGTCGCCGGTGCCCAGGTGGGTGACGACGATCTCGCCACTCTCGCCCGGCGGCAAGACCTGGCCCTGCGGGTCGACGATCTCGACGACGATGTCCTCGGCGCTCAGGTGCATGCCGCCCTGCGGGCACTGGTGGGCGATGAAGCCGGCGTCGCGCGCGCCGTAGCCGTTGGCCACCGGGCAGCCGAAGCCGGCCTCGATCTGGCGCCGCTGCTCGTCATAGAGCCGCTCCGAGGTGACGAAGGCCACGCGGATGCCCAGCTGGTCCAGGCGCACGCCGCGCCGCGCCGCATGCGCGGCGATCAGCGACAGGCTGGACGGATAACCGAACAGCATGCGCGGGCGCGTGCTCGCGATGGTCCGCACATAGTGGTCCAGATTGGCCTCGGACATGTCGAAGGCCGGCAGCAGATGGCTGCGCATCAGCGCGTCGCGCAGCTGGCGCACGCGGTCTTGCGTGGACAGCTCCACCGGGCTGCCCCAGACCACCAGCTCCGGGTCGCCGATGTCCACACCCCACCAGCGCGTGGCGCGCCATTTGGCGCCCACGTCATGGCTCTTGCGTTCCAGCCCGATGTAGAAGACCAGCGGCTCGCCCGACGAGCCGCCGGTGTTGTAGCGCGTCACCGGGCCATGGCCATCGGCGAGCAGGCGCTCGCGGTGCTGGCGGATCAGCCCCTTGTCCAGGAAGGGCAGCCGTGCCAGGTCTTGCGCGCCGCGCACGCCGGCCGGGTCCAGGCCCAGCTCGCGGAATAGCTCGCGGTAATAGGGCACGGTCTGGCCGATGCGCTGCAGGAAGGCGCGCAGCCGAGCGCCCTGCTCTTCATGCAGCCGCTCGGGCGACCACCACTGGCTCTGCTCCAGCCGCCGGCGCACGGCCACCGAGTCGTGCTTCTTCAGGCGCTCATGCAGCGGGAACAGCAGCCGCGAGCACAGCGCGGTGTAGGGGCCGGAGCGCGGCGCGGCGACGGGCGCGGCCAGCATCTCAGCCCTCCCCGCCCGTGCGGGCCTGGCCCACCGGCCGCAGCGTGCGGCGCGCCGACCGGGCCACCTCGGCATAGGCGGCCAGCCACTGGCTGCGCACCGCCGGCCAGGCGTAGCGCTGGGCCTCGGCGTGGGCGGCGTCGATGCGCGCCTGGCGCAGCGCCGCGTCGCCCAGCAGCGCCAGGGCCTCGCGGGCCATGGCCGCGTCGTCGCCGATGTCCACCAGGCTGCCGGTGCGGCCGTGGGTCAGCATGTCGGGGATGCCGCCGGCGCGGGTGCTGACCACCGGGACGCCGCTCGCGAAGGACTCCAGGATGGAGATGGGCATGTTGTCGACGGTGCTGGGGTTGAGCATGCAGTCCGCCTGCGCGTAAAGCTGGGCCATGGCCGCATTGTCCATGCCGCCCGCGAAGCGGACCGCCTCCTGCACCCCCAGATCGCGGGAAAGCGCCTGCAACGCGCCCAGCTCCGGCCCGCGTCCGGCCACCGTGAGCCGCGCGCCGGGGAAGCGCTCGCGGACACGGGCGAAGGCGCGCAGCGCGGTGGCGTTGTCGTAGAGGGCTTCCAGGTTGCGCGTCACGATCAGGTGCGGCGCGTCGCCGAACGGCGCCGGCACGCGGCGCGCGAAGCGCGACAAGTCGATGATGTTGGGAATGATGGCCGCCTCCATCCCATGCGCGGCGAACACGCGCTGCAGGAAGGCCGACGGCGTAACGCGCAGCGCCACGCCGCGCAGCGTGCGCAGCACATGGCGCGGCGCGCGCTCGAAGAACTCGGCCGCATGCCCGCCCCGGTAGTTCACGATGGCCGGCCGGCCGCGCCAGCGCGCGAGGGTCAGGGCCGGCGCGGCGAGCAGATGCCAGGCCCAGCCGGAGTTGGCCAGCACATGCACGACCTCGCTGCGACCGATCGCGCGCCAGAGCTGGCACAGATAGGGCAGCAGGCGGAACAGCGCGCGCAGCATGGGGATGCGCCCGACCCACGCCGGGCGGTAGGGCGCGTTGGTGCGCACCAGCTCCACCACCACGCCCTCGGCGCGCAGCAGCCGGGCCAGTTGCTCGCACTGGTTGGCCATGCCGCCGGCCGGCGGCGGCAGCGGGCCGACCAGGCAGACGCGCGGCGCGGGCGACTCGGGCGGCATCGGGCCGGCGCTCATCGCGCCGCCTCCGCCTGCCCGGCGAGCGCGCGGCGCCGGTCGCGCCGGCAGCGCAGCCCCGCGTAGACGGTGAGTCCGGCCAGCAGCGGCGAGCCCACCAGCACGGCCAGCAGCCACAGCTTGAGTCGTTCCATGTTCTCCAGCGCGCGCGTCTCGTCGGCCTCGGGCAGCACGCGGATATGCGGATGCACGCCCGCGGCGATGGCCGCCAGCTGCTCCAGCCCGCGGCCCAACCGCGAGGACCAGCGCACCGCCTTGGACTGGTCGTAATCGAAGGCGTTGTTGCCCCACCAGAGATACCACTCCGGCAGGCCGCGGCGGAAATAGTCCCAGGCCTTGCGCTCGTCCGCATAGCCCGGACGCGCCTGCGGCGCGATCAGGTGCAGGCGCAGCGCCGGGTCGTTCTTCAGCAGCGCCTGGCGCAGCTCCATCGCCGCCAGCGGCTCGCCGCCCGCGGTGAAGTAGTAGTTGTTGTAGACGTCCAGCAGTTGCCAACGCTGGCGGTCGCGCAGCCAGACCTCCACCCAGACATGGCCGTGGCCGCCATAGCCGTCGAAGGAGAAGGCCCAGGAGCGCACCGGCATGCCGGCGGCCAGCGCCAGCGCGGTGTAGCTGCGCGTGAAGTCGGCGCAATAGCCCTTGCCCTCGCCGATGATGGCCTCGTAGGTGCTGCGCAGGTCGGCCTTGGTCGGCCCGCCCAGCAGCGTGGGCTGGCCGGTCAGCAGATGGGTGGCGATCGCCATCGCGCGGTCCCAGTCGCTGGGCAGGCGCTCCAGCTGCAGGGACTTCACCTGGCGGCGGAAGAACTCCGGCGCCTGCAGCTGCTCCCACAGGAAGTCGGGCGGCGGCTGCTCGGGCGTCCAGCTGCCCTGCGCGGGCAGCTCGTCGATCAGCAGCGCGTTGCGCAGGCGCACGAGCTCGGTGCCGCTGCCGAAGAAAGGCAGCAGGCTGCCCAGCAGCAACAGCAGCATCAAGGCGCACACCAGCGCGCCCCAGCACCCGTTCGAGCGTCGCGTCGCCTTCACCGGCTTACCAGGCCAGGCCTTGCACGCGGCCGCGCAGCGGCAGATCGGCCGGCAGACGCACCAGGTCCAGCACCTCCTGGTCCGCGCGCACCAGCTGCGCCAGACGGGTCGCGATCTCCGCGCCGTTCAGGCCCACGACCACCACCTCGGCCTCGGCCAGCGCCTCTTCCAGGCTGGCATGCAGCATGCGGCCCAGGTGCGGCAGATGGCGCTCGATGAAGCTCTTGTTGGCGCCCAGCAGGCGCGCCAGATTGACCTCGGGGTCGTAGATGGACAGCTCCATGCCCTTGCCCACCAGTTGTTCGGCCAGGGTCACCAGCGGGCTCTCGCGCAGGTCGTCGGTGCCGGTCTTGAAGGACAGGCCGACGAAGGCGATGCGGCGCTTGCCCAATGCCAGCAGCTTGTCCAGCGCGACGTCCAGATGGCGCCGGTTGGATTCCAGGATGGCGCCCAGCATGGGCAGCTCGACGTCGTGGACCTTGGCGAGGTAGCTGGTGGCGCGCAGGTCCTTGGGCAGGCAGGAGCCGCCGAAGGCGAAGCCGGGCTTCAGGTAGGCCTTGGAGATGTTCAGCTGCGTGTCCTGGCAGACCAGGTCCATCACCTCGAAGGCGTCCACGCCCAGCGCGTCGCACAGCCTGGCGGTCTCGTTGGCGAAGGTGATCTTCAGCGCGTGGAAGTTGTTGCAGCAGTACTTCATCATCTCGGCCGCGCGGACCGAGGTGCGGATGAACTTGCAGGGCAGATGGCCGAACAGGGCCTGCAGCCGCTGGACCGGGTGCTCGTGGTTGGCGCCGACGATGGTGAACGGCGGCTTGTCGTAGTCGCGGATGGACGAGCCCTCGCGCAGGAACTCGGGCTGGAAGCACAGGAAGAAGCCCTCGCCGTCCTTCTTGCCGGAATGGCTTTCGATGATGGGGCGCAGCACGTCCTCCACGGTGCCGGGCACCAGCGTGGAGCGGAACACGACGATGTGCGGCTCTTTCTTCGCCGCGATCGCCTTGCCGATGTCCACCGCCAGGCGCAGCACGGCGCCTTGGTCCTGGCTGCCGTTGGCCGCCGAGGGCGTGCCCACGCAGACCAGCGAGATCTCGCTGTCCAGCACCGCCTGCTGCGCGTCGGTGGTGACGCTGACGCGGCCGCTGGCGGCCACCTGGGCCATCAGCTCCACCATGCCCTCTTCCACCACCGGCGTCTTGCCCGCGCGGATCAGCTCCAGCTTGGCCGCCTCGATGTCCACGCCGATCAGCTCGTGACCGTCGCGCGACAGGCAGGCCAGCGACACCGCGCCCACATAACCCAGACCGAAGATGCTGATCTTCATTCGCTTCAACCCTCTTTCTTGCTTATCGGTTCGCACCGGCCACGATGGCGGCCCCGGCGGGGGCCGCATTGCGGCGGCTCAACAAGTTGTCAATGATGCCGTCCAGGCGCCGCATGGAGCCGGCCCAGGAATGGTGGCTCAGCACGCGCTCGCGGCCGGCGCGCGCGAGCTGCTCGCGGGCCTCGGGATGCTCGACCAGTTGCAGCACCGCGTCCGCGATCTCGGCCGGCGTGTCGGCCACGCGCAGATGATCGGGCGCCAGCGCGTCCACGCCGCCTGCGGCCACCGTGCTGGTGACCACGGGCACGCCCATCGCCATTGCCTCCAGGATCTTGTTCTGCGTGCCACGCGCGATCGCCAGCGGCGCAACCATCACCGCCGAGCGCCGCACATAGGGCCGCACATCGGGCACCGAGCCGGTGACGCTGACGCCGGGGATCTCGCCCAGCTTGCGCATCGCCGGCGACGGATCGGCGCCGACGATGACCAGCTTCAGAGTCGGGCGGCGCGCCCGCAGCAGCGGCCAGACCTCGGCACAGAAGCGCGCCATGCACTCCTGGTTGGGGTAGTAGTCCATGCGCCCGATGAAGCTGATCAGCTCGGGGTCGTAGGGCTCGCCATCGGGACAGAAGAAGCCGGCATCCACGCCGTTGGGAAACCAGTCGGTGCGCGCGCCGGTGCCGTAGTCCTCCAGCGTCTGCCACTCGGCCCGCGTCGTCGCGGTGCAGAGGTCGAACTTGCGCGCCAGACGCTTCTCGGCGCGCAGCATCTTCGCGCCTTCCAGCCGGTAGCCCAGCGACAGCGGGAAGGGCTTGTAGTTGGCGTACTCGAACCACTTCTGCGAGTCCATGTCGCCGAAGTCCAGGATCTTGGGAATGCCCTGCACGTCCTCGACATACTGGGCCACCGAGGAGCAGTGGACGAAGATCAGGTCCCAGCGCCGCGAGGCCAGCAGCTCGCGCACCTGGCGCGCCAGCTCGGGCGAGTAGAAGAAGCCCATGGACGAGGGCGTCAGCAGCGGCAGCCGCGCCACCATGCGCAGCACCTGCACCGGGTTGCTGACATGGCCCATCACGAAGCGCTCGCAATGCGCGGCGATGCCCTGCCCTTCCTGGGCCTCCGGCGCCGAGCGCGACAGCGAGCAGACCGTCACCTGGTGCCCGCGCTCGCTGAAGTGGCGGATCATGTTGAAGGGCCGGATCTTGCCGCCCCGCTTGGGCGGGAACGGGAAGCGGTGGCAGAGGTAGAGGATGTTCATGCGGCAATCGAATCGGAGGTCGCGGAGGACGGCACCGCGGCGGACGGCGCGAGGCGCGCCAACTGGCGCAGCTCGTCCGCCAGGTCGTCGCTGTCGCGACCGTCGATGTAGAGCCGCGCCCACAGCTCCAGGTTCATCAGCGCCAGCAGCGCGTCGGTGTAGTCGGCGCGCTGCGCCTCGTGATCGCGCACCAGCGCGGCGACCGGCGCGGCCTGCAGCCAGCCGCGCCGCGCCAGCGAGGCCGGGCTGAGCAGCTCGCGCAGCACCGGGGCCAGGTCTTGCTTGAGCCAGGCGCCCATCGGCGTGCCGAAGCCGCGCTTGGCACGGTACAGGATCTCTTGCGGCAGCAGGTCGGCGAGCGCCTTCTTCATCAGGCCCTTGAGCGCGCCGCCCGGGGTCTTCACCGCGTGCGGCATTGCCGCGCACAGCTCGACCAGCTCGTGGTCCAGCAGCGGCACGCGGCATTCCAGCGACACGGCCATGCTCATCTTGTCGGTGAGCAGCAGCAGGTCGTCGGTCAGTTGGGTCTCGGCGTCGACGGCGAGCATGCGGTTGAGCTCGTCCTCGCCGCCCGCGGCGGCGAAGGCGGCGGCCAGCGGGTCGGCGCCGCGCGCGCGCAGGCCCGCGTCGCCCAGCAGCGCGTCGACATGGTCCGGCGCCATGATCTGCAGATAGCTCTGGTAGCGCGCGTCCGGCGCCATCGCGGCGCTGGCCATGAAGCCCTTGGCCAGCCGCGCCTTGTTCATCCAGCCCGAATGGCGGTCGGCCGGCAACCGGTTCACCACCGCGCCCAGCACCGCGCGCAGCGGCGCCGGCACCGCCTGCAGCTTGCGCGCATAGTGGCCGCCCAGGTAGCGGCGGTAGCCACCGAACAGCTCGTCGCCGCCGACGCCGGACAGGATCACCTTGACGTCCTGGCGCGCGAACTGCGAAACCAGGTAGGTGGTGATGAAGGCGGTGTCGGCAATCGGCTCGTCCATGTGCCACAGCAGCTTGGGCAGCAGGCCGACGACGTCGGGCTTGACGACGATCTCCTTGTGCTGCGTGCCGAACAGCCGCGCGACCTGACGCGCATAGGGCAGCTCGTTGTAGAGCGCCTCCGCCGCGCCGCCCTCGAAGCCGATCGCGTAGGTGCGTATCGGCTCGCTGGCGTGGCGGGCCATCAGCCCGACCACGGCGCTGGAGTCCACGCCGCCGGACAGAAAGGCGCCGATGGGCACGTCGCTGACCATCTGCATCGCGACCGAGCGCTCCAGCTGCGCGCGCGCCATCTCCAGCCACTGCGCCTCGCTGCGCGCGCGCTCGATGCGCGGCGACAGCCGCCAGTAGCGCCATTCGCGCACCTGGCCGTCCTCGACCGCCAGCAGCGTGGCCGGCGGCAGCTTGCGTATGCCCTTGAACAGGCTGCCCGGCGCGGCCACATAGCCCAGCTGCAGATAGGCGGGCAGCTGGCTCATGTCCAGCTCGGCGCGCACGCCGGGCAGGCCCAGCAGGGCCTTGGCCTCGGTCGCGAAGGCCAGCATCCGGCCGTCCTGCAGCACATACAGCGGCTTCACGCCGATGCGGTCGCGGCCGATCAGCAGGCGGCGCCGGCGCGCGTCCCACAGCGCGAAGTCGAACATGCCATTGAGGCGGTGGACGAACTCATCGCCCTCGGCGTCGTACAGATGCAGCAGCACCTCGCTGTCGGAGCCGGTCTTGAAGCGGTAGCCCTTGGCGATCAGCTCGGCGCGCAGCTCGCGGTAGTTGTAGATCTCGCCATTGCAGACCAGCCACAGCGTGTCGTCGGCGTTGGAGATGGGCTGGTGCCCGCCGGCCAGGTCAATGATGGACAGGCGCCGCATCGCGATGCCGCAGGGGCCGGCGATGTGCTGGCCTTCGTCGTCCGGGCCGCGGTGCCGGGTCAGCTGCCCCATGCGCGACAGCAGCTCCGGCGTGACCGTGCGCCCGTCCAGGTAGTGGATGCCGTGTATGCCACACATTCTTCTTGCTCCTCAGGCCAGCGCCGCGTGCTGCTGGCCACGGCTCGCCATCGCCTGCGCATAGGCGTGGCGGTAGCCGGCGACGCTGCGCGTCCAGGTGCGCTCGTCCTCGACAAAGCGGCGCGCCTGCGCGCGCACGCGCGGCCAGTCCTGCTGCTGCGCCAGCACCTGCTCCAGCCGCGCCACCAGGGCCTGCACGTCGCCGGCGCGGAACAGAAAGCCGGTCTCGCCGTCGCGGATCAGTTCGCGGTGGCCGCCGACGTCGGAGGCCACGAAGATGCGCCCCTGCGCCATCGCCTCCAGCGGCTTCAGCGGCGTGACCAGCTCGGTCAGGCGCATGGGCAGGCGCGGATAGGCCAGCACGTCGATCAGCTCGTAATAGCGCTGCACCTCGCTGTGCGGCACGCGGCCGGTGAAGACCACCGCGTCCTGCAGGCCCAGGCGCTGCACCTGGTCCTTGAGCGCCTGCTCCTGCGGGCCGCCGCCCACCAGCAGCACGCGCAGGGCCGGATGGCGCGCGCGCATGGCCGCCACCGCGTCCAGCAGCAGCGCCAGCCCTTCGTAGGCATAGAAGGAACCGGCGAAGCCCAGCACCGTGGCCCCGTCCAGCCGGAGCCGGCTGCGCAGCTGCGCATCGGCGGGCACGCCGAACTGGAAGGTCTGCGCGTCGACCGCGTTGGGAATCACGGTGATGCGCTCGGCGGGGATGCCGCGCGCCACGATGTCGCCGCGCAGGCCCTCGCAGATGGTGGTGATCGCGTCGGCGCGCTTCAGCGCGAAGCTCTCCAGCGCGCGCGACACGCGGTAGCGCGCGCTGCCCTCGCGCGTCGTGCCATGGTCCACCGCCGCATCCTCCCACGAGGCGCGCATCTCATAGACCACCGGCACGCCCAGCCGGCGCCCCACCCACAGCGAGGGCAGCGCGTTGAGCACCGGCGAATGGGCGTGGATCAGGTCGGGCCGCAGCTCCCTCACAAGCTCGCCCAGGCGCGCCGCGGTCAGCCGCATCTGCGCCAGCAGCCCGGTGCCGGGCTCGCTGGGCGTGCGGTAGAAGTGCCAGTCGCCGGCCTGCTCCTCGCGGTCGGCCGTCGCGCCCTGCTTGGGCGTGGTCAGCTGCCAAGTCTGCCAGCCCAGCGCGCGTTGCTCGCGCAGGATGGACAGGGTGCGGAAGGTGTAGCCGCTGTGCAGCGGCAGCGAATGGTCCAGTACATGGAGGATGCGCAGCGTCATCGGACAGCCCTTCGCGCCCGCGGTTGGCCCAGCCGGTTCATGCCAGCGCCTCCGCCTCTTCGCGCGGCAGCGCGTGCGAGGCATCGCCGTCCATCACCTGGCGCAGGAAGCCCTCGAACATCATCAGCGTCCACAGCGGCGCGCTGTAGTCGCGGCTGCCGTTCTGGTGCGCCTCGACCAGGTGCTCCAGGTAGCCGCGGTTGAAGTAGCCGGTGTCGGCCAGGCGCTGGCCCAGGACCACGTCCTTGACGCGCTGCTTCAGCGGGCCGCGGAACCAGCGCGCCAGCGGCACGGCGAAGCCCATCTTGGGGCGGTACAGCACGTCGTTGGGCAGCGCGGGCTCCATGGCCTTCTTGAACAGGAACTTGCCTTCGTTGCCGCGGATCTTCAGATCGCTGGGCAGGCAGGCCAGCCATTCGACCAGCTCGTGGTCCATCAGCGGCTCGCGCACCTCCAGCGAATGCGCCATGCTGGCGCGGTCCACCTTGGTGTTGATGTCGCCGACCAGATAGGTCTTCAGGTCCAGGTACTGGATCAGCGCCAGCGGGTCCTCGGTGCCGGCCTGCGCGGCGTGGCGCTCGAAGAGCTGCAGCGCGTTGTAGCCGCCCAGCTCGGACTTCAGCCGCGTGCTGTAGAGCTGCTCGCGCATGGGGCCGCGCAGGATGGAGACGGAATGGAAATAGGCCTCCACCGAGCTGCGCGCCATGCCCTCGAAGGTGGTTTTGGCGCGGAACATGCGCGGCGCCCAGTCGGCCTTGGGATAGAGGCGCCCCAGCAGCCCGAACAGCGGCCGGCGCAGACCCTCGGGCAGCGCGGCGCGCATGCGCTCTTCCATCAGGTGCAGGCGGTAGCGGCGGTAGCCGCCGAAGGACTCGTCGCCGCCGTCACCGGACAGCGCCACGGTGACATGCTGGCGCGCCAGCTGGCAGACGCGGTAGGTCGGCAGCGCGGACGAGTCCGCATAGGGTTCGTCATACAGGCGCGCCAGCCGGTCGATCAGGCTGAAGTCGTCGCTCTGCACCAGGTGCTCGTGGTGATCGGTGTGGTAGCGCTCGGCCACCATGCGCGCGAACTGCGATTCGTTGAAGGCCGGGTCGTCGAAGGCGATGGCGCAGGTCTTGACCGGCTCGGCGGAGAGCCCGGCCATGGTCGCCACCACCGCGCTGGAATCGACGCCGCCCGACAGGAAGGCGCCCAGCGGCACCTCGGAGATCATGCGCAGCTGGACCGACTCCTTGAGCCGGCGCTGCAGCTCCTCGCAGGCCTCTTCCAGGCCGATCTTGTGGTCCAGCGTGAAGCGCACGTCCCAGTAGCGCTGCGGCCGCGGCAGCGGCTGGCCGCGCTTCCAGAGCAGGCTGTGGCCGGGCTCCAGCTTCAGCGCCTGGCGGAACACCGTGCGCGGCTCGGCCACGTAGCCCAGCGAGAAATACTCCTCCAGCGCCTGCGGGTCGATCTCACGCTTGAGCCCGCCATGGGCCAGCAGCGCCTTCAGCTCGGAGCCGAACAGCATCTGTCCGTCGTCCAGCAGCCCGTAGTACATGGGCTTGACGCCCAGGCGGTCGCGCGCCATGAACAGGGTCTGCTGCTTGCGGTCCCACAGCGCGAACGCGAACATGCCGCGGAAGCGCTTGACGCACTCCGCCCCCCAGGCCTCCCAGGCATGGACGATGACCTCGGTGTCGCTGCGCGTGCGGAACTGGTGGCCCAGCGCCTTCAGCTCGGGGATCAGCGACTGGTAGTTGTAGATCTCGCCGTTGAAGACCACGACCACCGAGCCATCCTCATTGAACAGCGGCTGCTGACCGGTGGCCACGTCGATGATGGAAAGGCGGCGGTGCCCCATGCCCAGCCCGGGCTCCAGGTGCACGCTGCCCTCGTCGGGGCCACGGTGGTGCAGCGCCTCGTTCATCCGATGCAGGCAGGCCGGGTCCAGCGCGCGCTGGCCTCGGGTGTCGAAAATGCCGGTGATTCCACACATGCTTGCTTCCCCTGGTGGTCCTTGCCCGCGGGCCTTCAAGGCCCTGTCGTTCGTGTTCTGTCATGCGCGACAGGCCCGGTCCGGCCCGCCAGCTCGCGCCGGTACAGCGCTTCGTAGGCCTGGCGCATGGACTGCAGGCTGAACATCGCCTGCACCCGCGCGCGTCCGGCCTGGCCCATGGCGCGCGCGCGCGCCGGGTCCGCGGCCAGCTCGGCCATGGCGCGCGTGAGCGCCGCCTCGTCGCCCTCGGGCAGCAGCAGGCCTTGCTGGCCCGACTGCAGCAGCTCCGCGTTGCCGCCCACCTCGGTGGCCAGCACCGGCAGCGCGCAGCCCATGGCCTCCAGGATGGTGTTGGAAATGCCCTCGGCGCGCGAGGGCAGCACGAAGGCGTCCAGCCGACGCATCAGCGCGGGCACGTCGGCGCGGTCGCCGGGCAGCCAGGCCAGCGCCGACAGTCCCTCCTGCGCGAGCAGCGCCTGCACCTGTCCGCGCAGCGGGCCCTCGCCCACCTGCACCAGCCGCAGCCGCTCGCGCAGCGCCGGCTGCTCGCGCAGCAGGCGTGCGAAGGCACGCGTGAGCAGCAGCGGGTTCTTCACGTCCTGCATGCGCCCCACGCTGCCGAAGACGAAGAGGCCCGGCGCGCCGAAGGGCCAGCCGGACGGCGTCGTGTCGTCGGCACCGCCCGGCGGCGCGGGATGGAAGCGTTCGGTGTCCACGCCGTTGTAGATCTGCACGATGCGGGCCGCGTCCAGCCCGACGCGGTCGCGCAGATAGCCCGCCAGGTCGCGCGACAACGCCACATGGCGGTGCACGAAGGGGCTGAAGGCGCGGCGGATGCGCTGGTGCTTGCGGCTGAGGCCGTGCAGGTCGTCCATGTCGCGGCCATGCTCGCCATGGATGCGCACCGGCACGCCCGCCGCCCAGCCCACTGGCTGCAGCTCCAGCGCCGCGAGATTGCGCGTGTGCAGCACGGCCGGCCTGAGTTCGCGCAGCAGGCGCCAGACGCGCGGATAGAGCGCGAAGGCATGCCCCGGCGGCTTGTTCAGCGCGATGAAGCGCACGTCGGCGCGGCGCACGCGCTGGCGAAAGCGCTCGCTGACCTCGGTGAGCGCGATCACCGCGTGGCGCCAGTGCTGCTCGCCCATCTCGTTGATCAGGTTGACCAGCCCGTTCTCCAGCCCGCCGGTGTCGAAGCGGTAGACCACATGAGCGATCAGCGGGCGGCCGGTCTCGTCGCGCTCCGGGCTCACGATCCGCTCCCCCGGGCCTGGCGATGCAGGCCCTGCAGCGCCTGTTCCAGCGCCGGCCGGGCCTCGGTCCACCAGGCCTGCAGCCGCGCGCCCGCCTCTTCGCCGCGGTCGCCGTCGCGCAGCGGCGTGTGCAGCACCAGCACCGCCGAGTCGTCGCCACGGCGCAGCAGCTTGTTCAGCATCACCCAGGCACGCGCCTCCAGCGCGCGCTCGGTCCAGCGTCCGCCCACCCAGTAGACCTGGCGCACCAGCGCGCGCGTGCGTGCCACCTCGACGACCGCCCCGCCTTCCAGCACGAACTGCTGCATCGCGGCCCCGCCCACGTCCACGCGCCGCGGCTCCAGCAGCCGCCATTGCGATTCGCCCAGCACCAGCAGGCCCTGGGTGGAGCTGAGCATCTTGCGCTGGTAGTCCTGGGCGGCGTAGTAGGCCAGGTCGCTGAACACCGGCGGCGCCTCGTCGCCGCGCTGCCAGCGCGCGGCCTGGCGCAGGTCGGCCTGCGCATAGTTGGGGCTCCAGCGCGAGGCATCGTCGGCCTGGCGCGCCCAGGCGCCCACGCGCTCGGACAGCGCCAGCGTCAAGCCCTGCGTCGCCACCTCCGGCGAGGCCGGGCGCAGCAGCAGGGGCAGCAGCACCAGCACCGCGCAGGCCAGCGCGCCACCCGCCAGCGCCGCGCCGCGCTGCGGCAGCGGCGACGCCACGGCGGTAATGGGCGCGGCGGCGGCCGGCTCGACGGGGTCGGCCCAGCGCGAGCCGATCACGAACATCGCGAACATCACCAGGCCGAAGAACACCCAGCCATAGATGAGGTGGTCCACG
The DNA here is from genome assembly GCF_022549225.1 of Pelomonas sp. CA6. Classification (GTDB taxonomy): domain Bacteria; phylum Pseudomonadota; class Gammaproteobacteria; order Burkholderiales; family Burkholderiaceae_C; genus Roseateles. The sequence goes on along the minus strand of NZ_JAKZFD010000006.1, from coordinate 206,888 downwards.
CCGGTGGCCAGCTCATTGCCGGACAGGTGGGCCAGCATCACGATCATGTAGGCGCGCAGCCAGTTGGCCACCAGCGGCAGCAGCGCGGCGACCAGCATGAACAGCCAGCGCTTGCGCGCGCCGCGGTAGCTCAGGTAGGCGAACAGCGAGCCCACCATCAGCGAGGCGATCAGGTAGCGGATGCCGCTGCAGGCCTCGACCACCGACCAGTGGCCGGACGGGATGACGAAGTTCAGCCCCTCGCGGTAGACCGGCACGCCGCTGGCGCGCAGCGCCGCGATGGTGAAGTCGGCCGTGCCGTCCATCAGCAAGGGCACCAGCGCCTCGCCCATGGGCACGGCGAAGAACACGAAGAGCAGCGGGAAGGCCATGACGCGGCCCACCGCGGGGCCCAGCAGGGCCAGGCTCAGGCACACCCACTGCGCCACCAGCGCGAACTGGGTCAGCGCGTTGAGCCCCGACAGGTCGCCGGCCAGCCACAGCGCGCCGGCCAGCGCCAGCCCCAGCAGCGGCCAGCCCCACAGCCGCGGCGTCAGCGCCAGCCAGCGCGCCCGCGCGCGCCAGATCAGCCAGGCGGTGATGGGCGGCACCAGGTAGGCGTGGGCAAAGGTCTCCGAGCGCGACCAGATCTGCACCATGCCCCAGGCCGTCTCGCGGTAGACCGCCAGCAGCAGCACGGTGAGCAGCAGCCACAGCGGCAGCAGGCGCTGCCACGCGGCCGGCAGGCGTCCGGCCGCGGCGCCCGTGGCGGACAGCGGTTTATCCAAGGTACTTCACCACGAAGGGGCCCATCCAGTTGGCCAGCGCCAGCGGCATGCGCCGCCAGGTGTTGATCAGCAGCTTGTACTTGGGGTTGGAGGGGTTGTTCTGCGGCACCTGGTCGCGCTTGTAGAGCCGGTACTCGTAGTGCAGCGGCGCCGGCTCGAAGCCCCAGTTCTTCTTGAACGAATAGCTGCCCGTGCCCTGCTTGCTGCGTCCGTAGTCGAAGGTCTTCAGCCCGCGCTCGCAGGCCAGGCGCATCAGCTCCCAGTACTTGAAGTCGTTGGCCGCCAGGTCGCGCGCGCGCACGTCGTCGCCAGCGTAGTAAGGCAGCACCTCGTCGCGGAAGTAGAAGCTCATCACGCCGCTGAGCGGCCGGCCGGCCTCGTCGCTGACGATGAGCAGCTCGCAGTCCGGCCCGAACTCGCGCATCAGCGCGGCGAAGTAGGCGCGCGGCAGCGCCGGCGTGCCGTGCCGGTGCACGTTGTCGGCATAGAGCGCGAAGAAGCGGTCCAGTGACTGGTCGATCTCGCTGCGCAGGTTGTTCTTGATGCCCTTGCGCACCATCGCCCGCTGCTTGCGCGGGATGGCGTTCATGTTGGCCTCGACCTCGGGCAGGATTGGCTTGCGGAAGGTGACGTACAGGTCCTGCGCGGGCCAGCCCTCGTGCTGGCGCGCCAGCTGGCGCAGCTCCAGATGGTCGGCGCCCAGCTCCCGGGCCAGCGCGTCGGCGCGCGTCTCCAGCAGCTGCGCGGCCTCCTCGCCGGCCGCGCCGTCCAGCGCCGCCACGCCGCCATAGACGGCGAAGGGCAGGCTCACCAGCGCGTGGCCGAACAGCAGGCTGCGCACCTGCACCAGCGGCAGCACGGCCTCGATGCGCCCGTCGCGCTGCGCGTAGAGGTAGAGGCAGCGGTGGCCGAAGGCCTCGGCGATCACGCGCTGCCAGCCGCTGCGGTGGAAGAAGGTGGCCTGCGGGCAGTCCCGCACGAAGGCGTCCCAGCGTGCCGCGGTCGCGGCGTCGCCCAGGGCCAGCTCATGGCATTGCACGGCTTGCGCGACGGTCACAGCCGGCCCTCGTGCGAGAGCGCGGCTCCCAGGCGCGGCAGCGCGGCGGCGGCGGCGCCGGTCGTCGCGGCCTGCGCGGCGCCGGAGGGCGGCAGGAAGATCTCGTCCATGCGCCCCCAGCGGAAGTCGCCCAGCAGGCGGTCGATGCGGCCCAGGGTGTGACGCAGGTTCACGTAATGGCGGAAGCGCGACTTGGCGTCGATGCCGGGTACGCGGGGCTGTTCGGCGTCGATCTCCCAGGGGTGGAAGTAAAAGACGGCGCTCTGCCCGTCCTGTTCGTTGACGCGGCGGATCATCCAGCGCGACAGCGCATAGGGCAGCAGCCGGAAATAGCCGCCGCCGCTGGACGGCAGATTGCGCCCGCGCAGGCGCAGCGTGGTCACCGGCACCTCGATCAGCCCGGGCTTGACCTCGTAGGCGAAGCGCGGCGAATCGGGCATGCCGTAGTGGTCGTGACGGATCGGGTAGACGCTGGAGCTGTAGCGGTGGCCGGTCTCGCCGAGCACGTCGAAGGCCCACCAGTTGGCCGGTCCGATCGAGAAGCTGGGCGCGCGGTAGCCCAGCACGGGCCGGCCCGACAGGTCTTCCAGCAGCGCCTTGGCGCGCGTCACGTCGGCACGGAACTGCGCCGGGTCCAGCTCGCTGGCGCGCTGGTGGCCGTGGCCGTGCGACGCCAGTTCGTGCCCCGCGTCAACGATGCGGCGCACCGCCTGCGGATAGCGCTCGGCGATCCAGCCCAGCGTGAAGAAGGTGGCCTTGACGCCATGCCGGTCCAGCAGCGCGAGGATGCGCTCCAGGTTGCGCTCGACGCGGCATTCCAGCCCGTCCCACTGGGCGCGGTCGATGTAGGGCGCGAAGGCGGAGACCTGGAAGTAGTCCTCCACGTCGATGGTCATCGCATTGCGCAGCGGCTGGCCGGCGGCCGGCATTCCCGTCATGGCTTGGGCTCCTCGGCGTGGCTGCGCACCGCGTGCACCAGCTGCTGCAGCAGCTGCAGGGTCTGCGCGTTGATGCGCTCCAGCCGCATCAGGCTTTGTTCCAGGCGCACCAGGCGTTCCTCGTGCTGGCTCTGGCTGAGCACCGAGAAGCTCTGGTGCAGCCCCTCGGCGGCGCCGTTCAGGCGCAGCTTGGCGGGGTCCAGCTCCAGCGGCAGGTCCACCGCGATGGCGGCGGACGCGCCCGCCGCGCCGCCGCCGGGCACCTGGGCCTCGCGCGCCTGGTCCTCGATCACCTCGCGCACATCGGCCTCGGTCAGGTGGCTGCGCTCGGCCATGAAGCCCAGCAGCAGCAGCCGGTCGCACAGGCCGTTGATGCGCCGCGGGATGCCCTGCGTGGCCTGGTGGATGAGCGCGAAGGCGGCGTCGTCGAAGCTGGGCTTGCCGCTGCTGCCGGCGCAGCGCAGGCGGTGCTGGATGTAGGCCTTGGTCTCCTCCTCGTCCAGCGGGCCGATGTGGCAGGTCGCCGCGATGCGCTGGCGGAACTGCTCCATCTCCGGCCGCTGCAGGATCTGGCGGAACTCGGGCTGGCCGACCAAGAAGGTCTGCAGCAGCGACTGGTTGCCGAACTGGAAGTTGGAGAGCATGCGCAGCTCCTCGACCGCGCGCATGCTGAGGTTCTGCGCCTCGTCGACCACCAGCAGGCAGCGCTTGCCCTGGCTGACCTGGGTGGTCAGGAAGGCCTCCAGCGTCATCAGCAGCTCGGACTTGGGCAGGTCCTTGACGCGCACGCCGAAGGCCGCGCCGACCATGCGCAGCGTGTCCTCGGCGTCGAGCTGGGTGGTGACCAGGTGGCCGATGACCACGGTGTGGCGGTCCAGGCTGTCCAGCAGGCCGCGCAGCAGCGTGGTCTTGCCGGCGCCGATCTCGCCGGTGATGACGATGAAGCCGTCGTTGCGCAGCACGCCATAGTCCAGATAGGCCTTGGCGCGGCGATGCTGCTTGCTGCCGAAGTAGAAGCTGGGATCGGGGCTGAGCTGGAACGGCTTGCTGTTCAGCCCGTAGAACGATTCGTACATCGCATTCAGAACAACTGCGTCAACAGGAAACTCAACGCGTGCTCGTCATAGGGCTGCGTCGGGTTGGTGTACTTGGCCTTGCGGGCATTGACCAGCAGCGTGGTGCTGGGCCCCAGGCGCACGCTGACGCCGGCGCTGAGGCTCTTCAAATCGCTGCTCAGCGCGCTGGTGTCGCCACTGGATCGCTGCCAGGCGGCGGAGCCGGTCAGCGAGGTCAGCGGCGTCAGCTTGTAGGACAGCGCGAGGTTGAGCCCATGCTGCAGGATGGAGCGCGAGCGGCTAAGGTCGTCGTTGCCGGACACCGGCAGGTCGGACAGACGCTGGGTGCGGTTGCGCGAGACGCCGAACACGGCGCTCAGGCGCTGCCCTTCCCACGATGCACTGAACTCCTGGCGCTGGGTGCGGCTGGCGGTGGAGGCCAGCAGGCCGCCCGGCGTGGCCTTGGGATCCAGCCCGTTGGTGCGCAGGAACTGGTCGATCCACTGGGCGCGCTGCGCCGGATCGGGGATGCGCGCCTGCAGCTGCAGGTCCAGCAGCGTGGCCCAGTCCGGCGCGGTCGGCGCGGCCAGCCCGCCGCCCGAGGACACGCCGGTGGCGTGGGTGTAGCGCAGCGCCGAGCGCGCCAGCCGGTGCTCCAGCCGAAACTCATGGCTGGCGCCGTACAGATGCTGCTGCCAGTTGCCCTGCACACGCGTGCGCGGCGTGGGCGTCCAGAGGAAATCGCCGCCGTAGGTGGTGTCCGTGCGCTGATCCTCGCTGATCATGTTGTTGCGCTCGCGGCCGCCGTTGACGCCCAGCGACACATCCACGTCCGGGCGCCAGGCCAGGCCGAAGGTCAGCTGCGCCTCGCGCGTGTTGCGGCCCTGGGTCACGTCGGCGCGTCGCGCCAGCGCGTTGAGGCTCCAGTTCAGCTCGCCGCCGCGCAGGCCGTTGATCGTCAGCGTCGCGTCGCGCTGGCTGCCGTCGCCCTGGTCGGTCTTGCGCGCCCGCGTCTCGCCGACGCCGGCGCTGAGGCGGTAGCCGAAGAGCTGGCCGACGCTGCCGCGCAGCTCGGGGCGCAGCATGATGGAAGCCACCTCGACCTGGTTCTGGCTGCTGCCGGTGGACGAGCTGGGCAGCGGCGAGAACACCGACTGCGCCTGCTGGCCGATGCTGGCCACGCCGTTGAGGATCAGGCGCCCGTCCAGCCACTCGGCCATGCCTTGGGCCTGCAGGTTGTTCTGCAGCCGGCTCTTCTCCTCGGTCTTCAGATAGCCCAGGCCGCTGAGCGAATAGTCCAGCGAGCCACGCACCGGGCCGCTGTCCTTGCGCAGCGCCAGGCCGGCGCTGAGCTGGGTGATGATGGCGCGGTCCTCGGCCCCCGGCGTGCCGACCCCGGGGCGCAGGTTGTCGGTGAGGGTGACGCCGGCGGAGATGCGCGGCTGCACGAACAGCCCGGTGCGTCCGCCGCCTTCGCCGCCGCCCTCGGCCGCCATCGCCGGCAGCGCCAGGCCCGCCAGCAGCGCCAGCAGCCGCGGGGTGCCGACCGGCCGGACCTCAGCCGCCATCGCGGGCTCCGTGGCCGGCACTGGCGCTGGCGCCGACGTCATGGCCATAGCCGTACCCGTAGCCATAGCCGTAGCCATAGCCGTCGCCCCCTCCGGTGCCGGTCTGGTTGAGCACCAGCAGCTTGAGTGGGCAGGACTCGATCGTCGACAGCGCCTGCTGGACCGCGCCCTGCAGCGTCTTCTCGGCATGCACGACGACGACGATCTGCCCCATGTGCGAAGCCAGCACGCGCGACTCGGTGGTCAGCAACAGCGGCGGGGAGTCGAAGATGATGATGCGGTCCGAATAGCGCTGCGCCATGTCGTGCAGCAGCGCGGACATCGCATCGCTGGCCAGCAGCTCGGTCGCCTTGGGATGCGGCGTGCCGCTGGGCAGGATGGTCAGCTTGTCAACATTGGTGCGCAGCAACACGTCGGACATGCTGGCCTTGTTCTCCAGGATGTCCAGCAGCCCCGGCCCCTCGGGCTGGCCGAGCATGCGCAGCACCGAAGGCCGCGCCACGTCGGCGTCGACCAGCATCACGGTGTTGTCCAGCTCGGCGGCGATGCTCATCGCCAGGTTCAGCGAGGTGAAGCTCTTGCCCTCGCCGGGCAGCGCGCTGGTCACCATGATGAGGTTGGCGTGGTTGAGGGTCTCGGCGCCCTTGCCCATCGCGTTCTTGATCAGCGGGCGCTTGATCACCCGGTACTGGTCGGCCAGCTGGCTGCGCGGTGCATTGGGCGTCAGCAGCCCCTGCGCCTGCAGCGCCACCAGGTCCAGCTCGATGCGGCGCGAATACGCATGCGCCTCGGGCGAAGGCTCCGGCGTGGCGACGGGCTCCGGGGCCTGGCGTGCGGCCGTGGCCGCGGCCGCGGCCGTGGCCGTGGCCGTGGCCGGGACGGCCGGCGTCAGCGCCGGCAGCTCCACGCCGGCCTGGCGCAGCTGTTCCAGCCGTTGCGCCGCCTGTTCGATCAAACTGCTCATGGCTGATTACCCCGCCTGCCTGCTGATGATGATGGCCATCGCGGCCAGTCCCAGGGCGAACACCCCCAACAACCCGCCCGACGCAGCGAAGAAGCGGACCAGATCGACGCGCTGGCGGCGGCGGTCGTCCGCCGTGACCAGGCGCGACACCACGCCCAGCACCGGCAGCTGGGTCTTGAGCCGCAGCTCGCTGGCGTCCAGGAAGACCGGGCGCAGCTGGCCGACGATGAAGCTGGTCAGCAGCCCCGCCGCCAGCGCCGCGACCAGTGCACCGGCCAGCAGCAGCATGCGGTTGGGCGCCACCGGCTTGTTGTTGGCCCGCGGCGGGTCGATGGTGCGGAAGTCGGCCAGGCCGCTGGCCACGTCCAGCTCGCCGGAGATCGCAGCCGACTCGCGGCGCGCCACCAGGTCTTCGTAGTTCTTCTTGTGGATCGCGTAGTCGCGGTTCAGCTGGGCCGCCTCGGCCTCCAGCTGCGGCGCGGTCTTCAGCGCGTTGACCGCCTGGCGATAGCGCGCCGAATACTCCTCCACGCGCGCCTTCAGCGCCGCCACCTGCACCTCGGTGCTGGCCAGCGTGCGCGCCATCTCCTGCTGCGCCAGGCTGCCGCCGCCGGACAGCGCGCTGACCGGGTTGCGCGCCGCCTGCGCGCGCAGGTTGGCGACCTCCTTGGCCTTCTGCTCCTCCAGATCGCGGATCAGCTTGCGCGTGCCGACCACGTCCGGATGGGCCTCGGTGTAGCGCTGCAGCAGCACGTCCAGGTTGCGCCGCTGGGTCTCGATGCGGGCGTCGATCTCGGGCGTGTTGAAGCCCTGCGAGCCGGCCAGCAGGTCGGGCAGCTCGGAGCCGCCGCGCTCGCCCGCCAGCTGGCGCTTGGCGGTGTCGCGGGCGTTCTCGGCCTCGCGCAGCTCCAGCCGCGCGCGCTCCAGCGCATTGTTCATCTCGCTGATGCGCGCCGCCGAGTCCTTGCCCTCGCCGGCCATCAGCTCGATGTTCTTCAGCCGGAAGGCCTTCAGCCGCGCCTCGGCCTCCTCCAGCTTGGCTTCGTAGTTCTTGATCTGCTCGTTGATGAAGCTGGCCGCGGTGGCCGTGTCCTTGCGCGAGGCGCCCAGGCTGGACTCGACGAAGATGGACACCATGGACTGCACCACGCGCTTGGCGGTCTCGGGGTCTTCGGCGCGGTAGGACAGCGTGTAGAGGTTGTCGCGGCCGGTGCTCTGGATGGACAGCGAGCGCGAGACCGCGTCGATGGTCGCTTCCTGCTGGGCCTTGGTCTTGTTCTTCAGGTCCAGGTCGGCCATGCGCACCAGCTTTTCCACATTGGGACGGCTGATCAGCGTGCGGCTGAGCATGGCCACCTGCTGGTCCACGTTGGACGGCACGGCCAGCCCGGACATCAGCGGCTTCAGGATGGTCTGGGTGTCGACGTAGATGCGCGCGCTGGCCTCATAGCGGTCGGGCACCATGAACACGGCCACCGAGCCGATCAGCCCCACCACCCAGGCGGCAAGCACCCCGTACCAGCGGTACTTCCACATGCGCCGCGCGACGGACGCGATTTGAGCCAGCAGCAAATCCATGAACCCACACTCTCAAGAAAACGACGGGCCGGTCCCGAGTTGGTCCTTCCCCTCGGGGCCAGACGCCGAGCGACAGGCCTGGGGACGTTCACGACGGCCGGGCACCGAGCCCGCGCCCGCCCCGGACGACCGCGCCCACCGGCGCCACGGCCGCCCGACCGAAGGTCAGAAGAAGCTTTGAGGAATGATCAGGATGTCGCCGGGACGCATCTCGACATTGGCCGAGACGTCGCCACGCTTGAGCAGGTCCTTCAGGCGCACGCTGTACTGCTTGTTGCCCTCGGCGGTGCGCAGGATGGTGGCGCTGTTGCCCGACGCGAAGTCGGTCAGGCCGCCGACGGCGATCATCACGTCCAGCAGCGTCATCTTCTGCTTGAAGGGCAGGAACTGGGGCTTGGCGGCCTCGCCGACGACGCGGATCTGCTCGCTGTAGGGGCCGATGAAGTTGGAGACGATCACGGTCACGACCGGATCGCGCACGTATTTGCTGAGCTGCTTCTCGATGTCGCGGGCCACCTCGACCGAGTTCTTGCCCTGCACCACCATTTCGTCGATCAGCGGCGCGGAGATCTTGCCGTCGGGCCGCACCGGCACGACCATGGACAGCTCGGCATTGCGCCACACGATGATGTTCAGCGAATCGCCGGCACCGATCACATAGCTGTAATCCCCCTGCTCGGCCGAGACGGGCGCCGGCGGCAAACCCCGGTTGCTGGCGCAACCGGCCGCCAGGGCCACGGCGACCAGCGCCACCGCCCAACGGGCGGTACGAACAAAATAGGATGAGCCCGATGACAGTGTTGTGTGCAGCATTGTTGCCCCTTCGATTCGACCAAGCGCAGCGCTCGCCAGCGCCGGCATTCGATGCCCATCCGGTGCCGTCACCCCAATTGATGATGCCACAGGCTATCGACGATTCTGGTGACGTCTCACAGGGCCAACCGGCCCTGACGACGTGACCTCCATCACGCCGCCGCCGGTTTTGGAGCAACAGCCGGAATGCTGAAGCGCGGGGCAGATTGCACCTCAGCGCGGGGACGACTGAAACCCCCCGACTGAGGGCGTGAATTTTCCCGTTCCGCCGCGGACTCCGTGCTACCTCCAGTTCAGCCGCGCAACACCGGACGAATCAAGGCAATCAGCAGCTTCTGCATCGGGTTGGCATTACCCCAGGGCCGCCAGGTGTGATGCAGGCGTTGGCGGTAGGCATCGAAATGCATGCCCCAGGGCGCCGGACGGAGGTCACCGCGCCGCAGCACCACCTTCAGCACCGCCGTGGCCATCACGCCGGCGCACAGCTCGCAGGCCATGGGCGTGGACGGGCCGCGCCGCTCCTTGAAATTCACGCCCTGGGGATCAACCAGATAGCGCCGCTGCAGCATCGCCGGCGAGAGCCCGGCGATAAAGCGCGCGTACTGCTCCTGCTCCGGCTGCCCCTCCAGCCGGAAATAGCGTTCGAAGGACATGGCACCCGGCTTGAAATACAGCAGCGCCACGCCCATGCCCAGGGGGGCGGCGGTCAGCGCGGGGATTCCCTTGCGCTCGCAGGCGTTGAATAGCATGCGCCGGGCTTTCATCGCGAAGAAATCAATGCCATCCACGTAAACATCGATTCCATCCAGGAATGCGTCCAGATTGGATTCGTTGACGCCTTCGTCGAATATCCGGATTTCTGCTTCCGGATTGATATCCCGGATCATTTCCGCCATCACCTCGGCCTTGGGCCGACCGACGGTGCTCATGAATGCGCCCGCCTGGCGATTGAAGTTATGGACGTCGAAACTGTCGAAATCCGCCAGATGGAAATGGCTGATTCCCAGCCGCGCCAGGGTCAGCGCATGGACCCCTCCCACCCCGCCCTGCCCCGCGATCGCGACACGAACCTTGCGGAGAATGGCCTGCTCGTCGCGCGTCACCCAGCCGATATTTCTGGAAAACGCCTTGTCGTAATCGAATTGCGCGTGCTGCCCTTGCATGAGCCCTCTCCTGCCGGCGGATCCGCCTCTTTAAGCCGAAGCATTTACTTGGGACAACATGATAGATTCAACCCAGACTCTGTCCCATCCTTGTTGTGCATTCACCGCCATGAACTCCTCTGCCGAACCAAGCCCTCTGCTGCGCGTGCTGGACCGGGGCCGCTGGGCGCCCAGTGGCGACAACATGCAGGTCTGGCGCTTCGAAGTCATGGGCCCCCATGCGCTGCGCGTGCACGGGTTCGACACGCGCAGCCATTGCGTCTACGACCTGGACGGGCACCCCAGCCAGATTTCGCTGGGCGCGCTGCTGGAAACGCTGGCCCTGGCCGCCTCGGAGATGGGCTGGTCGCTGGAAGAAGCGCGGCGCCTGCCCGAAAGCCCCGAGGAGAAGCCGGTGTTCGAGCTGCGCTTCGACCCCGATGCGGCCTGCCCGCCCGACCCGCTGGCGCGCGCGATCGAGACCCGCTGCGTGCAGCGCCGCCCCTTCCGCACCCGCCCCCTGAACGACGGCGAGAAGCGCGCGATGGAGGCCGCCGTGGGCGCCGGCTATTCGCTGCTGTGGCTGGAAGGCGCGGCGACGCGCTGGCGCACCGCCAAGCTGCTGTTTCATTCCGCCAAGCTGCGCCTGACCCTGCCCGAGGCCTATGAAGTGCACCGCGACGTGATCGAATGGGGCACCCGCTTCAGCAAGGACCGCATTCCGGATGCGGCACTGGGCGCCAACCCGGCCACCGTCGCGCTGATGCGCCAGGTGATGAAAAGCTGGGGGCGCGTGCAGCTGATGAACCGGTTTTTCGCCGGCACCTGGGCGCCGCGCATCGAACTGGATCTGCTGCCGGGCCTGGGATGCGCCGCGCATTTTGTGCTGCTGGCCGACAGGCCGGCCGCCGACATCGACGACTATGTGGCCGCGGGCCGGGCCATGCAGAGGTTATGGCTGAGCGCCACCACGCTGGGCCTGCAATTTCAGCCCGAGGTAACGCCCCTGGTATTTGCGCGTTATGCGCGCGAGAAGCGGGTGTTCTCCTCGGTCACGTCCTGCCTGCCGCGCGCGCAGCGCGTGAAAGAGCGGCTGGAGGATTTGATCGGACAGGACGCACTGGCGCGCGCGGTATTCATGGGGCGGGTCGGGGAAGGCGATGTCCCGACCGCTCGCTCGCTGCGCAAGGATCTGGCCGAGCTGATGCACAAACCCTGAAACCGGCGGCAGGCCGCCTTGGGGTTGCGGCCAGCCACCCATGAAAAAAGGGCGCCGAGGCGCCCTTTTGTTTCCCTGCTCCGGCCATCGCCGGCGCGTGGATTACTTGGCCGACTTGCGGCGACGCACCAGGCCGGCACCCATCAGGGCCAGGCCGGCCAGGGCCAGGCTGCCCGGCTCCGGAACGCGTTGCACCAGGTCCACCTGCAGGTCCACGTCCTTGATCGTGCCGCCGGTGTTGATGACGGCTTCCAGGGCGCCGATGCTGCCGAAGTTCACCGCACCGCCGGAGCCGTGCGTGCCCAGCACGCCGAAGGCCGCGAAGGGGATGAAGTAGATGCCCGGGCCCGTGGAGATCACGGTCAGCGAGGTCCAGTGGGTGGCGTCGGTGTAGGCGTTGATCGTGAACGGGAAGTTCAGGTCAGCGTTGGTCACCTTGATTTCGAAGCCGTTGGCGTCGCTGGCGAAGTTCACGCCGCCCAGACCGGTGTAATCGATGGTGCTGAAGCCGTCGAAGTGGGCGCCGTCCCAGCGCACGATGCCGTAGCCGTTCTGGCCGGAATCGCTGCTGAAGGCCAGGTTGCCCGTGCCGGCGGGGTTCACGCCGATGCGCACGGCGGAACCGAACGCGTCGTCGTTGCCATCGCCCAGCTTGGTGACGTACAGGTCACGGTAGCCGCCCAGGATGCCGGCGCCGCTGACGGTGGACGACAGGCCGAGACCGTTGGTCGTGCTGTCAGCCAGTTGGGCCTGGCCGGTGGTGAAGTTGTCAATGACTGCGGCAGCTTGGGCCGAGGCGGTCATCGCCACAACCGCCGCAGCAACTGCCAGCTTGGCTGCAAATTTCTTCATTTGATCCGCTCCGATTGATACGTTGATCGTCGATCGCTAGTGCCCATGAACCGGGACCTGCGCCCTCTTCTATGCAGCCACCGTGCCAGCTTTGTTTTTTCTTTATGGATCAACGACTTGCAGAGCATCTTCGAGAAAATACCGGGATTCCGCAGGGCAACTGTCAAGAACGCCGACACCCGCTTTCAAGGGGCCGGCCGGCGGCGGCCTCAGCCCAGGCGCTCGATCAGCGTGGCCAGGGTCTGGGCCGGCCGGTAGCGGGCCAGGTCCTGGGCGATCTCGGCGGCACGCCGGGCGTGGCGGGCGTCGTTCAGCAGACCTTCCACGGCCCGGCGCAGTTCGGGGGCCGAGTGCTGGCCGCTGCGGATCAGCAGCCCCGCGCCGGCTTCGCGCACCAGCGACATGTTGAGGTACTGGTCCAGGTTGATCGGCAGGCCGATCACCGGGCGGCCGGCCGCCAGCGCCTGGTAGCAGGTGGGGCTGCCACCGTTGCAGATCACCAGCGACGCGCGCCGGACGGCCTGGTCGCCGGGCAGGAAGTCGGCGACGAATTCGTTGGCCGACAGATCCTTCAGCGCCACGCGGCCCGCGGTGGCGGCCATCACCGTGACCGGCATCGCGGCCAGCACCTCCAGCATCTCGGGCAGCAGCTTGCCGTGGCCCGAGCTGCCCAGGTTCACATAGACCAGCGGCTCGTCGCTGGGCATGTCGTTCCACCAGCTGGGCAGCGGCACGCGCGGCGACCATTGGACGGGCCCGATGAAATGGTGGTTGGCGGGCAGCGGCCGGTGGGGCACCAGCTCGGCGGCATCCGAATACAACACCTGGTCGGCCTCGGTGTAGGCGTGGCGCAGATCGGCCGCCAGCCGGGGCAGGCCGAAGTGGGCCAGCATGCGGTTGACCGGCGCGGCATGGCGGGCGAACGCGATGGGCCGGAAGAGGTCGAACAGCCATTGCGCGGCGTGCACCCCCACCACGCGCGTCAGCGGGATCTCCGGCACGATGGGCCGGATCTGCGCATAGGGGCTCCAGTAGGCGTTGGTGACGCTCAAGTAGGGCTTGCGCTCCAGGCGCGCGCTGGCCGCCAGCGAGAGACGGAAGTCACCGACGATCACGTCCGGACGCTGCGCCTGGATCAGCGCGCGGTCCTGTTCGACATAGGCCAGCAGATCGCGCCAGCCGTAAATGGGGCTGCCCCGGTCCAGCGCGTCGAAGAACTGCTGCGACGGGATGGTCTGGATCTCGACCAGCGGCACGGCCACCTCGCCGATCGCGGCGCGGTACCGCGGGTCGCAGGCGACGACCACCTCGTAGCGCTGCGGATCCAGCCCCTGCGCCAGCGAGAGCATGCGCCCCACATGGGCCAGGGTGACGGCTTCGGCGATGAACAGGACCTTGCGACGCATCGCGCGATTTTCGCCCGTCCCGGCGGCGCCCGCAGCGCGGGCCAGGTTCAAGGGGCCGTCGACCGGGGTCAACGCGCGCCCATCAGCTGGTGGACCCAGCTCACCGGGATCGCGTAGCTGATGCCGCTGGGCTGGCTCAGCGCGGTCTCGCGGCTGCCCTTGACGAACACCATGTTGACCACGCCCACCACCTTGCCGCTGTCCTGGCTGATCACCGGTCCGCCGGAGTTGCCCGGATAGGCCGTGGCATCGAGCTGCAGGATCTCGAACGCGCCCTCGCGCAGCCGGCGCAGCGCCGCCGCGTTGAGCTGCTGGGACTGCGGCGGAGGCAGCGCGATGGTGGTCAGCGCCGACACCATGCCGCGGTGGGTCACGAGCGAGAAGCCCAGCGCGCCGCCGAGCGGAAAGCCGCTGAGGATCACCGGCAGCCCCTCGCGCGCCTCGGCCGGATCGGCCAGCTCCAGCGCGGGCAGCGCCGGCCCCTTGAAGCGCAGCAGCGCCAGGTCGCGCTCGCGGTCGGTGGCCACGACCTCGACCGCCTCCAGCTCCTGCCACAGCCCGCGGCGCGGCGAGAAGCGCAGGCTGAGCCGGCGCCGCGCCGGGTCGTCCAGGCTGGTGGACAGGGCTTCGGGCAGCACATGCACATTGGTGATCACATGGCGCCCGTCGCCGACCGCGAAGCCGGTGCCGCGGAAGGTGAAGCGGGGGTTGTCGGTCTCGGCATGGGTGCCGACCAGCACGACGCCGGGGCGCACCTTGTCGATCAGCTCGGGCAGGCCGCCGGCCCGCGCGGCCAGGGGCAGCACGCAGGTTCCGGCCAGCGCGGCGGCGAACAGGTGGAGGTGGCGGCGCTTCATTGCAGCAGGTCCGTCGAGGTCTGCCCCAACTCCAGCGCCGACACGCAGCGGCGCCATATCGGGTCCGGTTCGTCGAGGCGAAAGCCGTAGAACTCGCCTTCGTCGGTGTGCTTGCGCCGCATCACGCGCACGCGCACCCGCGACACCAGGCCCTTGCCCAGCTCCACCATGGCCTCGGCCTCCTGCCCCACCGGCAGTTCGCTCAGGCTGCGCGCCTGGAAGCCGGACAGCGACAGTTCGATCACCGACAGATCGAACTCGCGGGGCTGCCCCTGGGCCGGCAGCTCGGAGGGCACGACGATGTGGGCCGGGCACTTGATCGAGTAGCGCTGATGCTGGCGCAGCGGATGCGAGCCCAGCGCCTGGCCGGCCAGCATGGGCAGCACGGAGCGGTACTCGTAGGTGTTGTAGATGGACCAGAGCAATGCCTTCTTGCGGTCGTCCATGCGCTCCAGCACCGGGCTGATGCGGTTGAAGAAATGGTCCAGCAGCTGCGGCGTCATCACCGGGTCGTTGGTCGTGAAATAGCGCCGGTGCGGCAGCTTGATGTTTTCCAGCTTGAGCTGGAAGAAGTACTTGTGCAGATTCTTGTGCGCCGGCCGGCCCTTGTAGCCGGCCTTGAACAGCTCGGCGGCGAAGGCCAGGTCCAGCGTCGCGCCCACGGCCGGCGCGCCGTTGGCGAAGTCATAGCTGTCCACCACCTTTTCCTGCAGGCGTTCGAAGTACAGCAGCGCCTCGTAGAGCTCGATCTTGTCGGGGTTGACCGCGATCACCAGGTGCCGGGTGTCGAAGTACTCCGAGCAGTACTGATGCATGAACTTCATCAGCGGGAACAGGATGGCCCCGCCGGTGCGCCGGAAGTCCGGATGCACGGCCAGTGCGGAGATCTCGGCGATCTGCCCGCCCTTGGCGCGCACGTTCTCGAGATCGAAGATGGCCTGCATCGGGAAGCCGAACACGCCTTCGCGGATCATCGAGATGGTCCCCACCACGCGGCCGTCGTACTTGGCGCACAGCGTGGTGGTGGTGGGCAGCGCATGGTAGACGGTGATGCGCATGCCCGAGGGGTCGGGCTTCATGAAGCCGGCCGCCACGTAGGCGTCGTGCAGCAGGCGGAAGCTGGCCTCCAGCTCCTCCTGCGTTTCGGCGATCTTCAGCTCCAGCCGCGCATCGGGTTCCGGGTCGCATTGCGCCATGCGGCGGTAGATCGCGTGCCGGGTGCTGCGGGGCAGCCGCGCGAACAGGTCGCGCAGCACCAGGTGCATGCGTTTGCGAAGACTGGAGCGCTTGATCTGAGACATGCTTGTTCCCCCCCGCCGCCCGGCCTGCCGCTCACTGCAACGAGGCCTGCAGCTTGCGAACCTCGGCGATTTCCGCGTAGCGATCCCCCAACTCGGCGAGGCGCTTGAGCTCCTCGCGCGCCTTGTCCTTCTTGCCGGCCGTGATGTAGAAGCGGGCCAGATTGAGGCGGTGGTGGTGCGCCTGGGGCAGCAGCGCCACCGCCTGTTCCTGCAACGCGATCGCCTTGTCCATCTGGCCGCCCGCCGCCAGGATGGCGGCCAGGGTGTCCATGAAGGCCGGATTGCCGGGCTGCAGCTGGTTGGCCTTCTCGGCCATCGCCTGCGCGCCGGGCTTGCCGCTGCGGTAGAGCAGCCAGGCCACGTTGTTCAGCGCGCCGGGATGGTCGGGGATGAGCTTGAGCACGCGGTTGTACTGCTCCATCGCCTGCTCGTTCTGGCCCTGCGCCAGTGCGAGGTCGCCGAGGTAGTAGACGAAGGCGGCATCCTTGGGATAGCGCGACTGCCAGTTCGTCGAGAACTGGCGCGCCTCGCCGTCGCGCTTGGCCGCCAGCAGGTTGCGGTGCAACTTGATCGCGAACTCCGAGGCCGGCTGCAGCTCCAGCGCCTTGCGGTAGACGGCCACCGCGCCATCCCAGTTCTTGCGCCAGGATTCGACGTCGGCTTCCAGCGCCAGCCCGCGCAGCTGCGTCGCCTTCGTCGACTGCAGCTTGCGCGCGATGTCCATCACCTCCTTGGTCTGGCCGGACTCCAGCTCCAGCCCCACGAAGGTTTCCAACGCGCGCGGATGGTCGGGTTGCAGCGCCAGCGCCTTCTTGATGGCCTGCAGCGCCGCCGGCTTGTCCTTGTTGGCCAGATGCGCGTCGGCCACCAGCACCAGCGGCTGGGCCGACTGCGGCATCACCGCCGCCATCTTGTTGAAGGTGCTCAGCGCCTGGTTGGCGTCGCCCATGGCCAGCTGCACCTGCCCCAGCAGCTCCAGCAGCGGGCCGTTGTCCGGGTTGGCGGCATTGGCGCGCTGCGCCGAATCCAGCGCGGCCTTCAGCGCGCTGCGGTCACGCAGTTGCTGGCGGATCAGGATCTGCCAGGCCTCGACGGCATCGGGCTGCAGCTTGGTCAGCGCCTGCAGCTCGCGGATCAGGTCGGCGCTGGGCGTGCCCAGCCGCGCGCGCAGTTGCACCAGCGCCAGCGGCAGCGAGCGGTCCTCGGGCGCCGCCTTGATCGCGGCCTCGAAGCGCTGGACCGCGGCCTGGCCCTTGCCTTCCTTGACGTCCAGCGAGGCCAGCGCCTGCAGCACCCCGAGCGCGTTGGGCGCGACCTTCTGCGCCTGCTCGAAGGCCTTGCGCGCCGCCGCCGCATCGCCGCGTGCCAGCTCCACCTGGCCGCGCAGCAGCGGCGCGGCCGGCAGCTTGGGCTGCTTGCGCTCCAGCTGGGCGATCGCCTCCAGCGCCTTGGCATGCTCGCCACGGCGCATCAGCGCGCCGATCAGCGCGAGATCGGCGGTGCCGCGGGCATCGTTGGCGGCGAGCCGGCGCAGCTCGTCCACGCCCTCCTGGTAACGCCCCTTGCCGATCGCCACCGCGGCCAGCGCGATGCGGCTGCCGACGTCGTCGGGGTCGGCATCGGCGGCTTTGACCAGCATGGCCTCGGCCTTGTCGACCTCGCCGCGGCGCATGTAGATCTCGGCCGCGACGCCATAGACCGAGGCCTTGGGGCGCTTGGCGTCCAGCAGCGGCTGCAGGGTCGCCAGGGCCTTGTCGACCGTGCCCTGGCGCAGCTGGATGCGCGCCAGCAGCGTGCGCAGCGCATCGGCGTTGGACGGGTTGAACTGCAGGGCCTTGCCGACATGGCTTTCGGCCTGGTTCAGCTCGCCGATCTGGAACTCCGCGCCGCCGGCCAGATGCAGCACCGCGGGATTGTCCGGCATCACCTTCAGCAGCCCCTGGGCCAGCTCATGGGCCTTGCGGTACTCGCCGCGCTCCATGGCCATCAGCGCCTGCAGCAGCGCGGTCTGCGGACTCTTGGGCTGCTGCTTCTGCAGCGCGTCGAGCTCCACCTGCGCCAGGTCCAGCTGGCGCGTCTCCAGCAGCACGCGCGCCAGCGCGCCGCGCAGCACGGTGGCCTCGGGCAGTTGCTTGACGGCCTCGCGCAGCACGGCGGTCACCGCCTCGGAGCGCGGCTCGCGCGCGTTCAGCAGCTCGGCCTTCTGCAGCCACAGCGCCGGGTCCTTGGGCTGGGCCTTCAGCGCCTTGTCGATCAGCGCCACCGCGTCGTCGAACTTGCCCGCGCGCGCCAGCAGTTTGGCCTGCAGCATCATCACGCTGGCGTCGTCCGGCGCGGCTTGCATCGCCAGCGCCGACAGCCGCTCCGCATCGGCGAACTTGTCCAGCGAGGCATAGGCGGCGGCGAGCAGGTTCTGCAGCTCGGCCATGGCCTTGGGATCCGACAGCGTCTTCTGCGCGTAGGTGTCGATGAGCTTCTGACTCTGGTTCTTCGCCAGCAGCAGGCGCGCATGGGCGACGTCCAGACCCGGCGCCGCGTAGGACAGCTCGCGCGCCTTCTCCAGCTCCACCTCGGCTCCGGCGAGGTCGCCGCTGTCCAGCAGCGTCTTGCCCAGCAGGTAGCGCGCCTCGCCCAGCGAGGGGTTGCGCTGCAGCGCGTTCTTCAACTCGATCACCGCGGCCTTGCCGTCGCCGCCGGACAGGTGTTGCTTGGCCTTGTCCAGTGCCTGCTCCGCCGAGCCGCCGGAGCAGGCGGCGGCCAGCACGGCCACACTGATCGCCAGCAGATGCCCCCGTGCATCGCCCAGGAAACGCCGGGCCGCCCCGGGCTTCCTCGATCCCCTGGAGGGGCGCGGGCCAAGCCCGCCGGGGGCGCTTTTCACGTTCATGCTCACTCCCAACAAAGAGGACGCCGGTGGCGTCACTTGATCTGCAGTCGATTGACGAGGTCGTACAGCGTGGGCCGGCTCACGCCCAGCAGTTCCGCGGCCTTCAGCATGTTGCCGTCGACCCGCGCCAGCGCGGTCAGCACCGCCTGGCGCTCCGCGCGTTCGCGCACGGTGCGCAGGTCCAGCTCGTTGTCGGCGTCCGCGGGCGGCCGCGCCTGCGGCAGGCCCAGATCGTCCGCCGTCACACGGTCGCCGTCGGCCATGATGAAGGCTCTCTTGATCACGTTCTGCAACTCGCGCACGTTGCCGGGCCAGGCATGGGCCTCGATCGCGCGTATCGCGTCGTCGCTGAGCGCGGGCACCGGCCGGCGCTGCTCCGACGCGTAGCGGCGCAGGAAGGCATGGCTCAGCAACACCGCGTCGCCTTCGCGCTCGCGCAGCGGCGGAATGTCGACGACGATCTCGGCGAGCCGGAAATACAGGTCCTCGCGAAAGCGCCCTTCGCGGATCAGCGCGCGCAGGTCCTGGTGCGTCGCGCCGACGATGCGCACGTCCACCGGGATCTCCTGGCGCCCGCCGAGGCGCTCGATGCTGCGCTCCTGCAGGAAGCGCAGCAGCTTGGCCTGCAGCGGATGCGGCAGATCGCCGATCTCGTCCAGCATCAGCGTGCCGCCGTTGGCGGTCTCGATCTTGCCGACGGTGGTCTTGGTCGCGCCGGTGAAGGCGCCCTTCTCGAAGCCGAAGAGCTCGCTCTCCAGCAGCGTCTCCGGGATCGCGGCGCAGTTGATCGCGACGAAGCGGCCCTTGCGCTTGGACGCATCGTGCAGGGCCTGCGCCAGCACCTCCTTGCCGGTGCCGCTCTCGCCCAGCAGCAACACCGTGGCATCGCTGCCGGCCACGCGTTCGACCATGCGGCAGGCCTTGAGCATGGCCGGCGCGCGCGTGATCACGGCGCCGGTCGCGTCGCCGTGCTGCTGCATCTGCAGTCGGCGGTTCTCCTGCTGCAGCTCGTAGAGCCGGTAGGCGCGCTCGACCGTGAGGCACAGCACCTCCGGGTCCACCGGCTTGGCGAGGAAATCGTAGGCGCCCAGGCGGATCGCGCGCAGCGCGTTGTTCTGGTCGTTCTGGCCGGTCAGCACGATGATCTTGGTGGCCGGCTCGATCTCGAGCAGGCGCTCCAGCAGCCGGAAGCCTTCGCTGACCGAATCCTGGTCGGGTGGCAGCCCCAGGTCCATGGTGACCACCGGCGGCTTGTAGCGGCGGAACTGCAGCAGCGCGCTGTTGACGTCGTCCGCGGTCACGGACTCGAAGCGGTCCAGCGACCACTTCAGCTGCTTTTGCAGCGCCAGGTCGTCCTCGACGATCAGCAGCCCGGGCTGGGTCGCGCTCACAGCAAGCCCCCTTCCCCACCGCGCGGCGGTGCCGCCACGGCGGCGGCGTCGCCGTCTTCGACCCAATGTTCGATGTCGATCATCGTGCCCCCGACAGGCTGGCGTCGCTGCCCTCCTGGGCCAGGAACAGCGGCAGGCGGATGCTCACCCGGGTTCCCTGCCCCGGCGCGCTCTGCACCGAGATCTTCCCGCCCAGCTCCTGCAGGTACTGGAAGCTCTCGTAGGCGCCGATGCCCATGCCTGCGGCCTTGGTGGTCTGGAAGGGCTTGAAGAGCTGCGTGTCCATGAATTCCTGCGTCATGCCGCAACCAGTATCGCCCACTTCCACGCAGGCATTGCTGCCTTGACGCTCCAGTCGCAGCCATACCCGCCCATCTAGGGGAGTCGCATCCAGCGCGTTCTGCACCACATGGCCGAGCACCCGTTCGATGCGCTCTTCCTGACCGCGCGCGCTCAGGGGCGCCTGCACCTGCAGCTCCAGCTCGCGGCCCTTGCCCGCGGCCGCCTTGGCCAGCCGCTGCGCGATCTGGGCCAGGTCGACACCGCCGCTCACGCCGTGAGGTTTGGCGCCTTCGCGCAGCTGCAGCATCAGCTGGCGCATCTTGTCCAGCGAGTTCTCCACGGTATCCAGCATGTCCTGCTGGAACTCCGGGTTGTCGCGCAGCCGCTTGGCGTTCTTCATCATCAGCGAAAGCTGGGTGACGATGTTCTTCAGGTCATGCACGACGAAGGCCGACATGCGGTTGAAGGCCTCGAACTTGCGCGCCTCCAGCAACGCCTCGGTGGCCTGCATCTGCGCAAGATAGCTGGCGGCCTGGCTGCTCGCCGTGCGCAGCAGGTCGCGCACCTCCCAGTCCAGTTCGATGCGGGTGCGCGGCTGGCCCAGCACGACCAGCCCGGTCAGCTCGCCGGCATTGAGCAAGGGCACGAGCAGCCAGGGGCGCGGCTCCGTGAGCAGGCAGCCGGGCAGGAACAGCCCCTCGTAGCGCCCCGGGGCCTGGCGCCATTCGTCCAGGTCCACGATCCAGCCCTTCTCGGCCAGCCAGGGCAGCAGCGGATCGTCGGCGGCGATGGCCTGCGCCTGCGCGGCCAGGTTCCAGCGCGCCACCTGCACCAGCTCCGCCGTGCTCGCGTGGCGCAGCCACAGCGCACCCGAGGTGCTCTCCACCAGATTGGCCAGCCCGCGCACCACCGACTCGCCCAGCTGCGCGGGCGACTCGCTGGTGGACAGCATCGCGGTGAAGCGCAGCCATTCCTCGCGGTAGTCATAGCGGTAGCTGAAGAAGTTCTTGCTGATGTACACGCGCAGCCGCGCCCGCATGGAGCCCGACAGCGCCACCAGCAGCGCCGCCAGCAGCGCCAGCGCCACCAGCACCTGTTGCAGCGCACGACCCCATTCGCCGCCGCTGTAGCGCACGTAATACCCCACGCCCGACACCAGCACCAGGTAGGCGCCGACGATCAGCAAGGTGGCCGAATGAAAGATCGCCGCGCGCGAGACATGCAGCTTCTCCAGCCAGGCCGGATGGCGGCGACTGGCCAGCCACAGCAGCGGCACCGCCATCGCATGCACGGCGGGGCGCACCACCTGCGCATCCAGGTCCGAGCTGCTGAACAGCACCTGCTGCGAATACAGGAACAGGTCGAAACCGAACACCACCGCCAGCCCCAGCACCACCGGCTTGGCGTTCCACAGCGCATCGCGCACCAGGTTGCGCAGCAGCTGCTCCAGCAGCACCAGCCCATAGATCGACAGCGCCAGCGCCAACATGGCCTGCGGACGTTCGAAGGTGCTCAGCGGATAGGCCGAGTAGTAAGACAGCAGCACCAGGCTCAGCGATGCCAGCACCAGGCCCGCGCCGGCCCAGAACAGCCAGCCGCGCCGCTGCGGCGCGCTCGCGCGGTGGTGCACCAGCTCCAGGATGAAAGCGAACCAGGCCGCGTCGCGCAGCAGATCCAGCGCCGGCAGCGCCAGCTCGGCGGCCCAGCCATGAACGGGCAACCAGCCCGCCTGCTCCGCGGCCACGCCCAGCCCCCACAGCGCGCTGCCCAGCAGCGCCGCCAGCAGCAGCGCGCTGCGCTGCGAGCTGGCGCGCCATTGCGCCAGCACCTTGCCGCACAGGCTCAAATAGGCAATGCCGGCCAGAAGGCCGGCACTCGTGCCCAAATCCAGTCCGCGTTCAAACATCCGTCATGCGCCAGGCTTGCCAAGCAGCGCGAACGCGGCCCCGAAGGCGGCGTCAGCGCGCGCCGCGTCCGGTCAGCACCACCGCCACCGTTTCCAGCATGATCAGCAGGTCCAGGAACAGCGTGTGGTTCTTGACGTAGTAGAGGTCGTACTGCAGCTTCTCGATCGAATCCTCGACCGTCGACCCGTATTCGTAGCGCACCTGCGCCCAGCCGGTCACGCCCGGCTTCACGCTGTGGCGCACGGCATAGTAGGGAATCTTGGCGACCAGCTCGTCGACGAAGAAGGGGCGCTCCGGACGCGGCCCCACCAGGCTCATCTCGCCGCGCAGCACATTGATCAGCTGCGGCAGTTCGTCGATGCGCACGAGGCGGATGAAGCGGCCGACGCGGGTGATGCGGTCGTCATTCTTCGTGGCCCAGCGCGGCTTGCCGTCCTTCTCGGCGTCGGCACGCATGCTGCGGAACTTGATCACATTGAAGATGCGTCCGTTCAGGCCCACGCGCTCCTGCTTGTAGAACACCGGCCCGGACGATTCCAGCTTGATCAGCAGCGCCGTGATCAGCATGATGGGCGCGGCGAAGACCAGGATCAGCGCGGCCGACAGCAGGTCGAACAACCGCTTGACCAGCGTGCGCATCACCCCCTGGTTGAAGCCGTCGCCGAAGATCAGCCAGCCGGCATAGACATGGCTGATCTTGATCTGGTTGAGGGTCTTCTCGAAATAGGTGGCCAGGTCCAGCACGCGGATGCCGTAGAGCTTGCAGTCCAGCAGCTGGCGCAGCGGCATGCTGCCGCCGCGGCGCTCGGACAGCGCGACCACGATCTCGTCCACGCCCAGGCGCAGCGCCGCCTCGGTCAGGCTGCCCTGCGACGGAATCAGTTGGTCGGGGGGCACCTGGAACTCGGTCTCGTTGGGGCCGGGCAGGAAGCCGACGATGTCGGCATGCGGGTCCGCCGCGCGCAGGCTGTCGGCCACCGACAGCGCCGCGGCGCCGGAACCGAAGATCAGGATCTTGGTGCGGCCGGCGGCCTGTGCGCTGGAATGCGCCGCATAGACCCGGTGCACCATCACCAGCGCGACCGCGATCATCGCCGCGCTGCCGATCAGCTGGCGGTGTTCCGGTGCCACCGGCATCAGGCTGACCAGCCCATAGGCCAGCGGCAGCCCCACCAGCAGCGCGAACAGCGCGCGGGCGCAGGACTGCGTCAGCGAGCGCTTGTGCGCCTGCTGGTACAGCCCCGATGCGGAGTTGATGACGAACATCCCGCCGGCCAGCGACAGCCCGTAGGAGGCCGCCAAGCCGATCACCTGCGCCGAATCGGCCTGGCTCAGCACGACCGCGAACAACGCGGCGATGATCAGGCCGAGATCGAACAGCACTTGAACGAGAGTTCGACGATGCAGGTAGTGATTGAATATACGGACCATGCCAATCCCCAAAGCACGTCGTCAGCGCCTAGCCGGCAGAGGCGTCCTCCTTACGCCGGCACTGCTCTCGTTGTTCTGGCAACAGCGTGCAACGCTTGTAGCGCCGCGATCATGCCCTTGGCCCGCCCCCTTGAAAGCCCCCCGTTTGAAGGGGAGACATCCGGAGCCGCCCGAGGCGGTGCGACGACACTGCGCGCATGTTGCCTGCCCCTGATGACACCTTGAGGGCTGACGACTGAGACCCATTGTCGGCAGCCGCCTGCCGCCCCTGCACCCCTCGAATCGGCGCCCGCCCCCCACTCACGTGGCGGATTCCACGAATCCCGATGGCTTGAGTCGGGCTCCGCCCGCGCCGGCACAGAAAACAAAAAGGCCCACCGAGGTGGGCCTGGGGTCGTGAGCGCGGAAAGGCTCAGCGCACGACGGCGATCTGCTCGCGCTTGCCACCCTTGTAGGTGTAGAGCGTCAGCGCGCCATTCTTGATGTCGCCCTTGCTGTCGAAGGCGATCGTGCCGGTCACGCCCTTGTAGCCTTCGGTCTTGGCCAGCGCCGGCAGGTACTTCGCGGGTTCGGCCGAGCCGGCCTTCACCATGGCGGCGGCCATCACGTTGACGGCGTCGTACACGTAAGGCGCGTAGATCTGCACGTCGGCGTTGTACTTCTGCTTGAACTTGGCCTTGAAGTCGTCCAGCGACTTCTTCGAATCGCCCTCGACGCCACCGGCCTCGGCGCAGACCACCTGGTCGTCGCCCATGGTGCCGGCGGACAGCTTGGGCAGCTCGCCCGAGCAGATGCCGTCGCCGCCCATGAACTTGGCGGTGATGCCCAGCTGCTTCATCTGGCGCAGCATCGGGCCGGCCACCGCGTCCATGCCGCCGAAGAACACCACGTCGGGCTTCTTCGCCTTCAGGCTGGTCAGGATGGCGGTGAAGTCGGTCGCCTTGTCGTTGGTGAACTCGCGGCCCACCACCTTGCCGCCGGAGGCCTTCACGCCCTTCTCGAATTCGTCGGCCACGCCCTGGCCATAGGCCGTGCGGTCGTCGATCACGGCGATGGACAGGCCCTTCAGTTCCTTCACCGCGTACTTGCCCAGCGTGCCACCCAGGTGCACGTCATCGGCGACCACACGGAAGGTGGTCTTGTAGCCCTGGCGGGTGTACTTGGGGTTGGTGGCCGACGGCGAGATCTGCGGGATGCCCGCGTCGCTGTAGACCTTGGACGCCGGGATGGAGGTGCCGGAATTCAGGTGACCGATGACGCCGTTGACCTTGGAGTCCACCAGCTTCTGCGCCGCGGCCGTGCCCTGCTTGGGATCGCCGGCATCGTCTTCGGCCAGCAGCTCGAACTTGGCCTTCTTGCCGCCGATGGTCACGCCCTTGGCGTTGAGTTCATCGATCGCCATGCGGGCGCCGAGCTCGTTGTCCTTGCCCAGGTGGGCGATGGCGCCGCTGGTGGGGCCCACGTGGCCGATCTTGACGACCAGCTCCTGAGACATTGCCGTGCCGCTAAGCGCCAGCGCAATGGCGCCCACGACCACGTTCAACTTGACTTGCATGAATGACCTCCGAATAGGGAGAAAAGGTGCAGCAGATTGTTGAGTTCTCAACGCGCACAAACATACCCCAAGCCCGGGTCGCTTTCCATGGGGAAATCTTGGTCAACCTGGACCCCGACCGCCGTTGTGTCGCCTGTCGACCACCCGGACAAACCCGGGGCGACGGCCCCTCTGGCCTGGGCTACCGAGGCCCGGCTCGATGCGCGGGAGATGATCAGAGAACGAACGATAGGACGGCGGGCGATCCGGCGGCAACGAGAGAGGGCCGCGCGGGGCAGCCCGGTCGCTCGCCCGATCAGTCGCGCGGCGCGTTGCGCGCCGCGAGGTGCAGGCGCCGCTCCAGCTCGGGCAGCAGCGCATCGGCCGCCCCCTGCACCCATTCCTCCAGGTGCCGGGCGACCAGATCGGTCAGGGTGCGGCGCAGCTGATCTTCCAGCATGGCACGCAGTTCGGTAGGAAGCGGCGGCAGGGCCGCGTCAGGACGTGGCAGCGGGTCCGCATCGGGACGTGGCAGCGGCGCGTCGGCCACGGGCTCCGGCTCGGCCGCGAAAGCCGGTGCGGGCGCATCGGCCGGCGCGGCCGGCGCGCTCCCCTCGGGCAGCAGCAGCTCGAATTCCGGCGTCGGCGCCAGGTCCAGCACCTCGGTCAGCGTGGGCACATGACGGTGCGGCGCAGGCGCGTTCACGCATCCCCTCCCGTCCGGGCTCCGGCGGACCGGTCCGGCGTGATCACATGGTGGCGCACCTCGTACCCCAGCTGCTTGTAGCGGCGGAAGCGATCGCGGCCGGCGCGCATCTGTTCCTCGTCCTGCGACACCACCTCCAGCACGCGCTCGAAGCCCTCGAAGCCTTCGGGAATCGAGGCCTCCAGGTTCAGCAGCGCCTGGCGGTGCGGCAGGTCCAGCGGACGCTCGGCCAGCACGATGGGCGTGCGGCGCAGCTGGAAGTCACTGACGCCGCGCGCGCCCACGCGCACATGGGGCAGGAAGCCGGTGGACTCGAAGGTCCACAGCGCCTGGTCCAGGCGATCCAGCAGCCGTGCGGGGCCGCAGACGCCGGTGTTCACCCCCGCCTGTGCCGCCTTGCGCAGCAGGCGGCACAGATAGGGCAGGCGGTCCGGCACGCCGGTGTAGAAGCTGACCTCGGTCAAGACCTGCCCCCCTGCCCGATCCGCGTCAGCGGGCCTGCGACAGCACGAAGTGCGTCAGCAGCCCGACCGGACGGCCGGTGCCACCCTTGGCCGCGCCGCCCTTCCAGGCGGTGCCGGCGATGTCCAGGTGGCCCCAGCGGTACTGCGTGGCGAAGCGCTTCAGGAACATCGCGGCGGTGATGGAGCCGCCGGCGCGCGAGCCCACGTTGGCGACGTCGGCGAAGTTGCTCTTCAGCCCCTCCTCGTACTCGTCATCCAGCGGCATGCGCCAGCACGGATCCAGCGCGGCATCGCCGGCGCTGCTGAGCGACTGGGCCAGTTCGTCGTCGCTGGCATACATGCCGCTGCGCACGCCGCCCAGCGCGATCACGCAGGCGCCGGTCAGCGTCGCGACGTCCACCACGGCCTTGGGCTTGAAGCGCTCGGCATAGGTCAGCGCGTCGCACAGGATCAGGCGGCCTTCGGCGTCGGTGTTCAGCACCTCGATGGTCTGGCCCGACATGGACGTGATCACGTCGCCCGGCTTCAGCGCGCGGCCGCTGGGCATGTTCTCGCAGGCGGCGATGATGACCACCAGGTTGATCTTGGGCTTGAGCTCGGCGACGGCGCGCAGCGTACCCAGCACGCTGGCGGCACCGCCCATGTCGAACTTCATTTCGTCCATCTCCGCGCCAGGCTTCAGCGAGATGCCGCCCGAGTCGAAGGTGATGCCCTTGCCCACCAGCACCACCGGCGCCTGGGTCTTGGGCGCGCCTTCATAGCGCGCGACGATGAAGCGCGGCGGCTCGTCCGACCCCTGGGCCACGGCCAGGAAGGAGCCCATGCCCAGCTTGGCGATGGCCTTCTGGTCCAGCACCTCGACCTTCAGTCCGTGGCTGCGGCCCAGGCCGCGCACCTGGTCGGCCAGGAAGCTGGGGGTGGCGTAGTTGCCGGGGCGGTTGGCGCATTCGCGCGCCAGCTCGATGCCGGCGGCGATGGCCTGGCCGCGCGTCAGGCCGGCCTTGACGGCCTTGGCCTGGTCCTTGTCGGCCAGCAGCGTGATCTTGGCCAGCTTGCCCGGCGCCGGGGCGCTGGGCTTGGTGTGGCGGTAGACGTAGACCGCGTCGGCGGCGGCCAGCACGGCGTGCTCGGCCAGCGCCTCGGTCTGCTCGGCCGCGAAGCCGGCGAACGCGATCGCGGCATGCGCGGCGCCCTTGCCCTTGAGCTGGCCCAGGCCCGCCGCGACGGCGGCCTTCGCGGCCTTGGTCGTCGCCGCACCGGCGGCGACCAGCACCAGACGCTGGGCCTTGAAGCCCGCGGGGCGCAGCAGGGACAGGCACTGGCCGGCCTTCAACTCGAAATCGCCCAGCTTGATCGCATCCTTGATCAATGCGGCCGCGGCGCTGTCCAGCCCCTGGGGCAAGACCTGACCCGCAATCACCAGCACCAGCGCATCGGCAGCCTGGGTCGCCAGCCCATCCAGGGCGGCCGACTGAGAACGGAAGTCCATAATATCGAGAAGTAGATAAAGTGCCCGCATGTTATTCGATTCCACCCTGCGCAAGGAGTTGGCACGCAGCTTCGGGGTCAGCTTCGTCGTGATCCTCACCATCGTGCTGACCATGATGCTGATCCGCTCCCTGGGCCTGGCCGCCAAGGGCAGCGTCGCGCCCCAGCATGTGCTGCTGTTCCTGGGCTATACCGCGCTGCCGCACCTGGCCACCATGCTGAGCCTGTCGCTGTTCATCGCCGTGGTGAGCACGCTGGGGCGCATGTACAAGGACTCCGAGATGACCATCTGGTTCGCCAGCGGCATGGGCCTGG
The DNA here is from genome assembly GCF_022549225.1 of Pelomonas sp. CA6. Taxonomy (GTDB): domain Bacteria; phylum Pseudomonadota; class Gammaproteobacteria; order Burkholderiales; family Burkholderiaceae_C; genus Roseateles. Next base: position 178,966 of record NZ_JAKZFD010000006.1, on the reverse strand, counting down.
CGCGCTTCGTGCGCCCGGTGCTGCGCATGGCCTGGCCGGTGCTGCTGGTCGTGCTGGGCCTGATGCTGGTGGTCTGGCCCTGGGGCAACGAGAACAGCGCGCAGCTGCGCGAGCAGTTCGAGCAGCGCGGCGATTTCTCGCGCGTCGCGCCGGGGCAGTTCCAGACCTCGGCCGACGGCTCGCGGGTCTTCTTCATCGAACGCGATCCGAGCAACGAGCAGATGGCGCGCAACGTCTTCATCATGAGCGGCACCCGCCAGGGCGAGTCGGTCACCACGGCCTCGCGCGGCTTCCTGGAGTTCAAGGACGGCCAGCGCCACCTGGTGCTGGAGCATGGCCAGCGCAACGACGTCGACCAGAAGACCGGCGACAAGACCGTGGCCCGCTTCGAGCGCTACCAGGTGGTGGTGGACGACCAGGTCATGCGCAGCGACAACAGCCGTAACCCCAAGACCCTGCCCACGCTGGAATTGCTGAGCCAGCGCGGCCCGGCCAATGACGGCGAGATGGCCTGGCGGCTGGGCATCGCGCTGGGCTGCGTGAACCTGGTGCTGCTGGGCATCGGCATCTCGGCGACCAATCCGCGCCGCGCGAGCAACTGGGGCCTGCTGTTCGCGCTGCTGTCCTTCGCGATCTACTTCAACCTGATCAACCTCAGCCAGCGCTGGGTCGCGAGCGACCGCATCGCACTGCTGCCCTGCCTGTTGCTGCTGCACGGCGGCGTGCTGATGGTGGCGCTGACGCTGCTGTGGTGGCGCGACCATGGCAATGCGCTGCGCCTGCGTGCCGTCCGCAGCGCCAGCCCGGCGCCGCGCGCCCGCGACGTCGCCGGGAGCCGCGCATGAGAACCGTCCGCCGGCTGCTCTACCGCGAGATCCTGGGCTCGGTCACCCTCGTGATGCTGGGCTTTCTCGCGCTGTTCTTCTTCCTGGACTTCATCGACGATCTGGAGCGCTTCACGCGTTCGGGCGCCGGTGCTGGCGCGGCGGCGCTGATGACGGCGCTCAAGCTGCCCGGGCACTTCTACGAGCTGCTGCCCATCGCCGTGCTGATCGGCAGCATCTTCAGCCTGGCGCGGCTGGCGCAGTCCAGCGAGTACACCATCCTGCGCACCGGCGGCCTGGGCCCGGGGCGGGCGCTGGGGCTGCTGAGCAGCCTGGCGCTGGGCTTCGGCGTGCTGGCCTTCGTGGTCGGCGACTATGTGGCCCCCTGGACCGACCGCATGGCACTGGACGTGAAGGCGCGCGCCACCGGCGGCGTGACCGCCGACGCCGGCGCCTGGCTGAAGGACCGCGTGGGCACGCCCGACGGCGAGTTCAGCTACGCCGTGCGCGTGGGCAAGGCCAAGGCCTCCGGCGTGCTGGAAGACGTGCTGATCTACGAGTTCGACGAGCGCGGCGCCATGCTCACGCGCACCACCGCTCAGCGGGCGCGCGTGGACGCCGGCGGCCGCTGGGCGCTGGAAGGCGTGCAGCTGACCGAATGGACGGCGCAGCACACGCCCATGTCCGCGGCGCTGCAGACCGCGGGCCAGGCCCCGCAGCCCATGGCCGATGGCAGCCTGCCGCTGGTGCGCCAGCACCAGCTGCCGCAGCATGTCTGGCAGAGCCGGCTCGGCGCGGGCGTGGTTTCGGCGGCGCTGCTGCCGGCCTGGAACATGTCGACGCTGGAGCTCTACCGCTACACCCGCCATCTCTCCAGCCAGGAGCAGTCGGCGCAGCAGCACGAGATCGAGTTCTGGCGCAAGGCCCTCTATCCCTTCGCCTGCATGGTGATGCTGTCGCTGGCCCTGCCCTTTGCCTACCTGCACTTCCGCTCCGGCGGCATCAGCTACAAGGTCTTCGGCGGCATCATGCTGGGCATCTCCTTCGTGCTGCTGAACAACCTCGCCGGACACCTGGGCATCCTGCGCGGCTGGACGCCCTGGGCCGTCGCGGCCGCGCCCAGCCTGCTCTACCTGGGGCTGGCGATGGGCGCCTTCACCTGGCTGGTGCGCTACCGCTGAGGGACAAGCATGGACGGACTGATTCTTTTTGCCCATGGCGCGCGCAACCCGGACTGGGCGCGCCCCTTCGAGGCCATCGCCGCGCGGCTGCGCGCCGCCCATCCGGAGCGCCCGCTGGCCTTGGCCTACCTCGAACTGATGCAGCCGGACCTCGCCACCGCCGCGCAGGCGCTGCTGACACAGGGCTGCACGCGCGTGCACATCCTGCCCATGTTCCTGGGTGCCAGCGGCCATGTGCGGCGCGACCTGCCGCCGCGCGTGCAGGAACTCGCCGAGCGCCATCCGCAGGTGCAATGGCTGCTGCATGACGCGATCGGCGAGCAGGCGCGCGTGATCGACGCGATGGCCGCCGCGGTGCAGGACCTGATCAGCGCGGCGCCGGCCGCCGGGAGCCCGAGCCGATGAATCTCCACCAGTTCCGCTTCGTGCAGGAGGCGGCGCGCCGCAACCTCAACCTCACCGAAACCGCGAAGGCCTTGTTCACCTCGCAGCCGGGCGTCTCCAAGGCCATCCTGGAGCTGGAGGAAGAGCTGGGCGTGGACATCTTCTCCCGCCACGGCAAACGCCTGCGCGCGATCACCGAACCGGGACGCGAGGTGCTGAAGTCCATCGAGATCATCATGCGCGAGGTCGGCAACCTCAAGCGCATCGGCGAGGAATACTCCAAGCAGGACGTCGGCACCCTGTCCATCGCCACCACCCACACCCAGGCGCGCTACGTGCTGCCCGGCCCGGTGGCCCAGCTGCGCCGCCTGCATCCGCAGGTCAACATCAGCCTGCACCAGGGCAGCCCCGACCAGGTGGCGCGCATGCTGATCGACGAAAGCGCCGACCTGGGCCTGGCCACCGAATCGCTCAGCCAGTTCGAGGAGCTGGTCACCCTGCCCTGCTATGAATGGCAGCACATGCTGGTGATGCCGCGCGAACACGCGCTCGCCCAGGTGGACCATGTGACGCTGGAACAGCTGGCCGCCGAACCGCTGATCTCCTACCACCCCAGCTTCACCGGCCGCACACGCATCGACCGCGCCTTCGCGCAGCGCCAGCTCAAGCCCAACATCATCCTCGAGGCGATCGACTCCGACGTGATCAAGACCTATGTCCGGCTGGGCCTGGGCGTGGGCATCGTCGCCGAGATGGCGGTGCGCGAGGACGCGCCCGGCGGCGAGCTGGTCTCGCGCCCGCTGGGCCATCTGTTCGGGCAGAACCTGGCCCGCATCGCCTTCAAGCGCGGCGCCTATCTGCGCAACTACGTCTATGCCTTCGCCGAGCTGCTCTCCGACCGCCTGGACCGCGCGCTGCTGCAGCGCGCGATGAGCGGCGAGGCCAGCGACTACGACCTCTGACCCGACCCGCCACCCGACCATGCTCGAGGACCGTCCCGTCACCGCCCCTGCCACCGCCGCCCTCCCGGCCCCGCCCAGCCGCCTGCCCGGCGTGGGCACGACCATCTTCAGCGTGATGTCCGCGCTGGCCCAGCAGCACGAGGCCGTGAACCTGGGCCAGGGCTTCCCTGACTTCGGCTGCGACCCCGCGCTGGTCGAGGCCGTACACGAGGCCATGCGCGCCGGCCACAACCAGTACCCGCCCATGCCCGGCGTGCCGGCGCTGCGCCAGGCCATCGCCGCCAAGATCGCGGCCCTGCATGGCCACCACTACGACGCCGACCGCGAGATCACCGTCACCGCCGGCGCCACCCAGGCCCTGCTGACGGCGCTGCTGGCCATCACCCAGCCCGGCGACGAGGTGGTGGTGCTGGAGCCGGCCTACGACAGCTACGCCGCCAGCATCGCGCTGGCTGGCGCGGTGATGAAGCCGGTGCCGCTGGACGCGCAGAGCTTCCGCCCCGACTTCGAGCGCCTGCGTGCGGCGCTGAGTCCGCGCACCCGGGCTCTGATGATCAACAGCCCGCACAACCCCAGCGGCACGACCTGGTGCCGCGAGGACCTGGACCGGCTGGCCGAGCTGCTGGACGGCAGCCCCATCCTCGTGATCAGCGACGAGGTCTATGAGCACATGGTGTTCGACGGCCAGCCCCACCTGAGCGTCGCCGGCCACCCCGCGCTGGCGCCGCGCAGCCTGGTGGTCTCCAGCTTCGGCAAGACCTTCCATGTGACCGGCTGGAAGGTCGGCTATGTGGCCGCGCCGGCCGCGCTGAGCGCCGAGTTCCGCAAGGTCCACCAGTACAACGTGTTCACCGTGAACACGCCCATGCAGCACGGGCTGGCCGCCTACCTGCAGGACGCCCGCCCTTACCTGGATCTGCCAGCCTTCTACCAGCGCAAGCGCGACCGCTTCCGCGCCGGCCTGGCCGACTCACCGCTGCGCCTGCTGCCCTGCCAGGGCAGCTACTTCCAGTGCGTGGACTATGGCGCGCTGGCGCCCGCGCTGGCGCGGCTGGATGACCTGGCTTTTTGCCGCTGGCTGACGCAGGAGCGCGGCGTCGCCGCGATCCCGCTGTCGGCCTTCTACAGCGGCGGCAGCGACGCGCGCGTGGTGCGCTTCTGCTTCGCGAAGCAGGACGAGACCCTGGACCGCGCGCTGGCGCTGCTGCAGCGGCTCTGACTCCGCGCGGCCTGCCCCGGCCTCAGGGCAAGGGCTGGCGCGGCGGCACCGGTTCGTGCTCGACCAGCGACAGGTCCAGATCCAGGTCCACCGTCGGCGTCGCCGCCGCGGCGCCCGGCGCGGGCCCCTGCCACACCATGGTGGCCATCAAGTCCTGGCCCGGCTGGGTGTCCAGCGGCAGGAAGAGGTCCACCTCCTCACCGCGCACCTCGTGTTCGGAGCGGTCCCGCGCCACCGCGTACAACATCAACAGGTCGCGGTAGGACGGCAGGTCCAGCGCCTTCACCCCTTCGCGCTTGTGCGCCAGCAGCTGCTGCAGCAGCGCCATGCTGGCGGCGCTGTCGCTCCAGACCGCTTGCAGCATGGACACCAGGTCCGGATGCGCGGCCAAGCCTTCGCTGCCGTTGAGGTCGGCGCTCCAGGCGGGCGCAGCCACGCCAAAGCGGCTGCTGAAGCGCGCCGCGGTGCGCTCGAAGGCCTCGCGGTCGCCGCGGCCCTGGTGCAGCTCCAGCAGCTGCAGATAGGGCAGGCCACTGGCCTCGGCACGCTGGCCCAGGCGGTCGGACAGCAGTTCGATGGCCGCGTCGTCCTGGCCCAGCACGAGGAAGAAATCGACCTGCTGTTCGAGGTCGATCAACTCCTCCACGCTCACCTCGGCGTTGACCGCCGGTGGCAGCACGGCCGGCAGCGCGGCGGGCGTGGTGTCGACCAGCTGCAACCCCACCGGCTCCTCGTGCGGCAACGGCACGGGCGCCGGCGGTGCATCCGGCGGCATGGTGGACGGCATGGTCGGCAGCGCGGTCGCGTCGCCGAGCAGGCCGGGCAGCTCCATGGTCTGCTCGTCGGCCGGAGCGCGCACCGCAGCAGCCGGCGCCACCGGCGCGGGCACCGGACGAACAGCGGAACGGACGGCGGGCCGGGCCGGCTTGGCCGGCGCATCGGCGTCGGCGACGGCGGGCGTCGGCCTCTGCCCGTTGTCCCACCACGGCGACTGGCCGCGCTGCAGGCGGCTCTTGCGCCACAGCATGAAGCTGGACAGGCCCAACGCCACGCACAGGCCCGACAGCAGGATCACCACCAGGCTGTTGTCGCCACCGCGCGCCAGCACCTCGCGATTGGCCGACAGCTCGCTGCGCAGCGCCTGCATGGCCTTCTGCGCCGCGGCCTGGTCGGCCTGCAAACGCGCCAGCTGGCGCTCCATCGTGGCCAGCTGCTGTTGCGATTGTTCGGCCAGGGCGGTCGCGCTGGCCGCCGCGGCGATCAGCGCGGCGCGCTCCTGCAGCACCTCCGGCTGCTCGAGCGAGAGCTTGGCGCTTTCACGCGCTGGCGCGGGCGCCGCCGCCTTGGGTGCGCTGCGGCGCACCGCCGGTGCGGCGGCCTCGGTGCGGGCCGCCGGCCGGGTTGCAGGACGGCGCGCGGGCGAGCCTTCGCCAGACGAGGTGGCGACGGAGGTGCCCGCCGACACCGGGGCCTCGCGCGCCGGGTCCAGCAAGGTCTTGGGGTTGGCCTGAGAGGTGGCCAGCGCCGCACGCACCGCGGGCGAGAACTCGCGCACCTCGGCCTGGGCCTCGGGCTCCTGGCCGGCGCCGCCGGGCGGGTCGATGAACGCGGTGAGTTGGCGGGTCAGGCGCGCCGGGCAGCCCAGCGCCAGTTGCACATGGACCAGCGGCTCATCGATCGGCGACGCGGTGCGCAGGCGGATGGCGCGCACGCGCTCTTCGCTTTCGCCTTCCAGCTGCACGCTGAGCATTTGAGGCGCCACGCGCGTCTCGCCCACCTGCACCTCGGCGCGCACGCAATCGGCGCTGAGCGATTCGCCGGCCGACAGCTGCACCGGCAAGAGCAGGTTCAGCGGCTGCCCCAGCGCCGACAGAGTCTGCACCCTCCCCGCGCCCAGAGCTTGCGCTTCTGAGGGCCAGCAGGCGGCAATGGCCAGGGCCGTCAGGGCCCACGAAGCCATCGGAACACCCGGGCTCCGCACGAGAGACGCTCGATTCATTCCCGCTGTTACTGTTGTTTGCATTTGACTCTAGCATGCCTGCCCGGTCCGACCCTCGCACACCGACCGCCCGAACGGGGCGGTTGGCGCCAGCACGCAACAGCCGGCGGTCCGGGTGGGCTCGTCAGACGTCCTACAGGCCGCGGTGGCAGCGTCGTACACAATAGCCGGGAACAGGAGACTGCTGGCCTGTCGCGCCAGAGACAAAGCATGAATAGTTCGGTTCTTACAATTTCTGAACGCAACAACATCGATTCCGGGCCGTGGTTTTCCAAGCTGTCACTGCCGCTGCGCAGCGACATTCTGGCGCGTGCAACTGTCAGACGTCTTTCGGACGGCGGCATGCTGACCTGTCGCGGCGAACCGGCCGAGGAATGGGTGGGCGTGGCGCGCGGCGCGGTGCGCGTCAGCTCGGTCTCGCTGTCCGGCAAGCAGATCACGCTGACCTATGTGGAGCCGGGCACCTGGTTCGGCGATATCTCGCTGTTCGACGGACTGCCGCGCACCCACGATGCCAGCGCGCATGGCGACACCACCCTGCTGGTGGTGCGCAAGCCCGACTTCAAGGAGCTGCTGAACAAACACACCGAGCTGTACGAAGCCCTGCTGCGGCTGAACTGCCGCCGCCTGCGCCTGATGTTCGACGTGGTGGAAGACCTCAACACCCGGCCGCTGGCCTCGCGCCTGGCCAAGCAGATCCTGCTGCTGGCGCGCAGCTACGGCGTGCCGCAGGGCGAGGAGGAAATCCGCATCGGCCTGCAGCTGGCCCAGGAAGACCTGGCGCAAATGCTGGGCGCCTCGCGCCAGCGTGTGAACCAGGAGCTCAAGGGCTTCGAGCGCGAAGGCGCGGTGCGCGTGGAACCCACGCGCCTGGTGGTGCTCAGCAAGGACAAGCTGCTCTCCATCGCCAACCGATAAACCGCCCCGGAGCCGTGGCTCCGGGGTGTCCAGACCCGACACTCTAGGAGACCCCGTGGACGACGCATTCACCGGCACCCGTGCTCCCACCCAGGCCATCGATCACGAGGCCCTGGGCGCCTGGCTGGCCCAGGCCATCGACGGCTTTGCCGGGCCGCTTCGCATCGAGCAGTTCAAGGGCGGACAGTCCAACCCGACCTACAAGCTCATCACGCCGGACAAGGCCTATGTGATGCGCGCCAAGCCCGCGCCGGTGGCCAAGCTGCTGCCCTCCGCGCATGCGATCGAGCGCGAGTTCGCGGTGATGCGGGCACTGGCCGGCAGCGAGGTGCCCGTACCGCGCATGCTGGCGCTGTGCGAGGACGAATCCGTGATCGGCCGCGCCTTCTACGTGATGGAGTTTGTGCAGGGCCGCGTGCTGTGGGACCAGTCGCTGCCCGGCATGACACCGGCGCAGCGTGCGGCCCTCTACGAGGAGATGAACCGCGTCATCGCGGCGCTGCACCGCGTGGACGTGCAAGCCGTGGGCTTGCAGAACTACGGCAAGCCGGGCAACTACTTCGAACGCCAGATCGGCCGCTGGAGCCGCCAATACCAGGCCTCCATCACCGGCCCCAACGAGGCGATGGACCGGCTGATCGAATGGCTGCCGGCCCACATCCCTGCGTCGGCGCGCGACGAGTCCGAGGTCTCCATCGTGCACGGCGACTACCGGCTGGACAACCTGGTCTTCCACCCCAGCGAGCCACGCGTGCTCGCCGTGCTGGACTGGGAGCTCTCCACGCTGGGTCATCCGCTCGCGGACTTCAGCTACCACTGCATGTCCTGGCACATCCGCCAAAACGGCGCGGCGCGCGGCCTGGGCGGCGTGGACCTGGCGGCGCTGGGCATCCCGTCCGAGCTGGACTATGTGCGCCGCTACTGCGAACGCACCGGCCGAGCCGATCCGTCCGCGGTGATGAAGGACTGGAACTTCTACCTCGCCTACAACCTGTTCCGCATCGCCGCCATCCTGCAAGGCATCGCCAAGCGTGTCGAGGAAGGCACGGCCTCCAGCGCGCAGGCGCGCGAGGCGGCGGCGGGCGCCCGCCCGATGGCCGAGCTGGGCTGGAGCTTCGCCCAGAAGGCCTGAGCCCGCCGCGGCCGCAGGCGCGCGGCCCGCTCCTCAGACCGGCGTCGGGTTCTCGCCTTCCGGCGGACGGCTGTGCCAGGCCACCGAGGTGGTGGTGGGCCACACCCCGCCCTCGCCCAGACGCTGGTTGGCGCTCTGCAGCGCGCGCGCCGCGGCCTCCAGCAGCCGGCACAGGACCTGGACCTGGTCCAGGTCGGGCTCCGCCATCGCGGTGCGCAGATAGGCGTTGCCGCGCAGCCCCATCAACACGAAGGGCCGGCCGGCCGGCACCAGGTCCTGGCTGGCCTGCACCAGCTTGTCCGCCAGCGCCGGCTCCAGCCAGCTCGCGCACAGCTCGCGGTTGATGCCCAGCACGCCGAAGCGCTCGCGCAGCAGCTTGGACTCGATCTGCGGCAGCTTGGGGAACATCACCAGCCAGCGCATCTCCTCGGGCGTGTCGGTGTCGATGCGCGTCTTCAGCGTGTCGGTGTAGGCCTCGAAGACCTCGCGCTCCAGCCGCTCCATCAGCTCTCGTTCGATCACCATCATCTGCAGCTCGTGGCTGAGCCGCATCTCGCAGCGCATGCGCAGCTCATGGCCTTCGATATAGCTGCGCTGCGACGGTCCCCATTCGATGCGCACCTGGCCCGGCAGACCCTGGCTGAGCTCGACCACGAAACCGGCGCCATCGCGCGCCATCCGGAAGCTTCCCTTGCGTTGATCGGCCCAGTCCGCGAATGCCCGCCAGCGTGCCGCGTTCGCGCGCACGGTGAACCATTGTTTGAGTTGTTTCAGTACCATGAGGCCAGTTGAACCGGATGCCTTGAGCGCGCCCCAGACCCGCCGCGTCGCGTCAGGCCCCCACGGGAGCCCGGAGACACGCGGAGCGCCCCTTCGTTTCTTGAGACCGCCCCTCCCGGAGACGCACGATGATCGAAGTGTATTCATGGCCAACCCCCAACGGCCACAAGGTCCACATCATGCTGGAGGAATGTGAACTTCCTTACCGGGTGATTCCCGTGGACATCGGCAGCGGTGCGCAGTTCGACCCCGCCTTTCTCGCCCTCAGCCCCAACAACAAGATCCCCGCCATCCGCGATCCCGACGGGCCGGATGGCGCGCCCATCACGCTGTTCGAGTCCGGCGCCATCCTGCTCTACCTGGCCGGCAAGACCGGCCGGCTGCTGCCTGCCAGCACGCGCGACAAGTACGAGGTGCTGCAATGGCTGATGTTCCAGATGGGCAGCGTCGGCCCCATGCTGGGCCAGGCCCACCACTTCCGCCTGTATGCGCCGCAGAAGTTGCCCTATGCGATCGAGCGCTACAGCAACGAGGCCGCGCGTCTGTACGGCGTGATCAACAAGCGCCTGGCCGCCAGCACCTACCTGGGCGGACGCGAGTACAGCATCGCCGACATCGCGGTCTTTCCCTGGCTGCGCTCCTGGAAGAACCAGGGCGTGGCGCTGTCCGACTATCCGCACTTGAAAGGCTGGTTCGACGAGATCGCCGCGCGTCCCGCGGTGCAGCGCGGATTGCAGGTGCTGGCCGACGCGCGCAAGCCGCTGACCGACGACAAGGCGCGCGACGTGCTCTTCGGCGCCACACAGTACGGCCGGCACTGAGGCATCCAGGCCCCACGCCGCCACGCCCCTTCAGCGCCGGAAGAACACCACGCTCATCGCCAGCCCGATCACGATCACCGCGGCGCGCACCCAGGCCACCGGCAGCCGCCGGGCCAGGTGGGCGCCGACATAGCCGCCCAGCGTGGCGGCGACCATCATCAAGAGCCCCTCGCGCCAGGCGATCGCACCGGCCAGCACGAAGGTCGCCACCGACAGCCACGACAGCACGAGCGAGTTCAGGTTCTTCAGCGCATTGATCGTGTTCAAACGGGTTTCGCCGGCCACCGAATACAGCGCCATCAGCAGGATGCCCAGCCCGCCGTTGAAATAGCCGCCATAGACCGCGACCAGGAACAACGCCGGCTCGCGCCAGCGCGGTCCGCCCTCCTGCGACGCCGCGCCCGGCCCGCCCAGCCAGCGCAGCAGCAGCGGGCCGGCAGCGAACACCGCGGTCGCGAACAGCAGCAGCCAGGGCACGATGCCGGCGAACAGCCGCGCCGGCGTGAACACCAGCAGCAGCCCACCGGCGATGCCGCCCAGTGCTGCCAGCAGGCTTTCGCGCATCAGCCGCCGTCGCGGCAGCGCCCGCAGCTCGGCGCGAAAGCCCAGCGTGCTGCCCAGATAACCCGGGCTCACCGCCAGCGCGCTGGTGGCATTGGCCGCCACCGGCGGCACGCCCGCGAAGACCAGCGCCGGCAGGGTCAGGAAGCTGCCGCCGCCGGCCACGGCATTGAGCACGCCGGCCGCGAACGCCGCCGCGCCCAGCATCAGCCAGGTCGTCACGGCCTCCATCCCAGGGGCAAGACCTGTCACCGGCCCGCAGGCGACCCGGGGGCCGCGCCGCCCACGGCGTCGTAGAGGTCGTTCAGCCGCGTGCCCAGGGCCCGCAGCTCGGCGTGCGCCGCTTCCACCGGCTGCTCCGCCGCGGCGACCGCGTCCCACAGCCGCGCCTTCAGATCGGCTTGGGCCGGATCGGCGTCCCGGTAGGCCTGGTGCGCCTTCTCGATGGCCTCGCGGTGCAGCGCCACCTGCGCCTCGAGCAGCGAGCGCTTGCGCTCCAGCGCGCGGATCTGCATCCACACCGCCGCACTGGCCGACATCTCGGCGCGCGTCGCGCCACCCTCGGCCAGGTCCGACGGCCAGCCCGACCCGAGACGGGGGCTCTCGCGCGCCGTCAGCGCCGGCGAGGGCTCGAACGAGGTCCGCAGACGGGCCACGATCTCGGCATTCATCGAACGGTTGTTGGCCTTGGCCGCCTGCGCGATCCGGTCGCGCATGCCGTCGGGGAGACGGACCACGAACTGGTCGGCCGTGCGGCTGGGCGGCAAGTCTTTGCTCATCGCGGAATCGTACTAGCGATGTGCGATGACATGAAGAATATGCATTGGCGATGATCTCCAATGGCTATCCGCCAATCATCGTTGCAAATCCGGTCCCCAGGCGCCATGCCATCCCGCTCTCCGCCCCCACCCGCCCGCAAGGCGCCGCCCGTGGCGCCCCGCGCGGCCGGCCCTGCCCCGGAGGACACGGCCCCGCCGCGCGAGCTGAGGGTCTCCATCCGGCCGCACCAGCTCGCGTTCTGGGCCTACCAGGGCAGCCAGGCCCAGCTCGAGGCCGAAGGCGTCATCCCGCCCGGCCTGGTCTGGCCTGCCCCTCGAAAAGACTGCAGCTGGAGCGCGGGCCGCTTCGTCTACCAGCTGCGCCGCTGCCGCCCGCAGGGCCTCAAGGGCCCGCTGAGCGCCTGGAGCCAGGGCGACTGGTGGGAGCTGCGCTGCCGGCTGGCCGGCGGCGCCATTGACGATTCGCGAGCGGCGCGGGCCAGCACAGGCCGCGCCAGCGTGGAGGCCCCCTTCCCCGATGCCCCCACCCTGCGCCGCCATCGCGCGGCCCGCCAGGACGCCGGCTTCCAGGCTTTTTTGAACGAGCTGCTACCAGCGTGCAAGAAACGCGGCCGCAAGCCCAAGGCCGCCGGTCCGACGGCGGCGCGGCGGCTGCCGCGATGAAGACAAGGGCTTGCTCGTGCCTGATGGAGTGGCCTGCCCGGAGGGACTCGAACCCCCGACCTGCTGCTTAGAAGGCAGCTGCTCTATCCAGTTGAGCTACGGGCAGACAGGGCCTGTGAAAAGGCCTCCAACCCCTCCCCTCCCGGGGCGGCGACGGAGGCCGGCATTGTGCCACGAGGCCTGGTCGTGGCCGGGTTCGGCGCCCGGCCCGACGCGAGGCCTCAGTTGATCAGCACGTTGACGATGGCGTTGCCGATGCCCATCAGCGCGGCGCCGGAGATCAGGCCGGCGCAGATGGGCTCGCAGCCTTCCACCCAGCGGCGGTAGCCGGCGGTGCCCGGCGTGCTGTTGCGCTTGCCCAGCACCCAGAACAGCATGGCACCCACCCACATCGCAAAGGTGGATTCGGGCGGCAGCACCACGCCCAGGCCGATGGAGACCGAGGACAGCGGGAAGCGGCCCTTGGTGACGATGCGCAGCACCTCGATCACCACGGCCGCCACGGCGGCGAAGCCCATGGCCCAGATGGCCGAGCTGGGCAGGCCCTGCAGGCCCTTGGCGATGATCTCCGCCACGCCCTTCCACTGCAGCGCCGCGGGCATCGCGAACTGCTCGGAGATGATGGTGGAGGTGGAGCGCACGCCGTTGGCGTCGGCCGGCAGGAAGAGCAGGAAGTACAGCGGCACGCAGGCCAGCACGCCGGCGCAGATGCCGATCACGTGGCCCAGCGCCTGGTGGCGCGGCTTGCCGCCCAGCATGTAGCCGGGCTTGATGTCGGACAGCAGGTTGGCCGCGTTGGAGGCGATTTCGGCGGTCATGCCGGCCGGCAGCAGGTTGCTGGCCGGGTTGCTGCGGTCGATCGCGCCCATGGTGAACTGGGTGATCTTGGACAGCGAACCGGTCGGCGTCCACGAGGTCAGCGCCATGGAGTTGGTGCAGATCACCGTCAACACGAAGATCAGCGGCAGCGACACCAGCGCCAGCAGCATGGGCACGCCGAAGAAGGCATGCGTGATCCACGCGCCCAGCACGCTGAACACCGGCACGCCGATGTAGGACACCCACAGCGGCACCTCGATGTTGGCCAACAGGTCCTGGCCCGGCGCGGCGGCGCCCTTCTTGCGGCCCTTGAGCGACTTGAAGGCGCTGGTGAAGAGCTCGGGCTTGGCCAGCAGCGTGGTCAGCGAACCCGCCACCATCATCGCCACGCCCCACCACATGGACCACTGGTTGACGATCTCGGCGCGCGAGATCGGCACCACCGCGCCATTGGGCGCGACGCGCTGCACGATGTCGCCGGCCTGGATCATCATCGGCGCCAGCACGGCGAAGTTGATGAAGGCGCCCAGCAGACAGCTGCTGGCGACGACGATGCCCATCAGGCCGCCGACGCCGATCATCGCGGCGTCCAGCGTCAGGCGCAGGCCCAGCGCGCGGAAGTCGGTGCCCAGGATCTTGGGGATCCACAGGTCGGCCTTCACGGCCCACTCGTAGTAGTACTGGTCCAGGCGCTCGGAGAAATGCCAGGGCTGCTTCAGCCCCGCCCACTGGTCCATGCGCAGGACCTTGAACTGCAGCAGCTTCATCCAGCCGTCGCTGATGACGGCCTGGTACAGGGCGGCGAGGCCCGCCACCTTGGCCAGCAGGCGGGCCTTGTACATGCCGTCGCCGCCCTGGCCGTTGTACAGCGAGTCCAGCACCACGCCGCAGGCGCGCCCTTCGGGGAAGGGCAGTTGGTCCTCGTTGATGAAGCGGCGCTTCATCGGGAAGGCCACCAGCACGCCGAGGATGGAGATCACAACCATCCACAGCATCATCTGCCACCAGGGCACGATGTGGCCGGTGATCAGCATGTAGGCGGCCAGGCTGGAGAACAGCGGCGACACCACATAGCCCGCCGCGGTGGCGATGGACTGGGTGCAGTTGTTTTCCAGGATGGTGTAGTCCGAGGCCGCGCCCATGCCGTGCAGGATGCGGAACAGCGCGAACGCCAGGATCACCGAGGTCAGGCCGACACCGACGCTGATGCCGGTCTTGCCGCCGATGTACAGCGAGGTCGCGGCCAGCACGCCGCCGAGGATGAAGCCTGTGAAGCCGGAGCGCAGCGACAGCTGCGCCATGTCACCCCGGAACACATTCTTGAACCACCATTCGTCTTTCTGCGCGCGCGTCCAGGTGCGGACCTGTTCCTCGCTGAGTTGCTGAATCGCCATGTTGGAGTTGTCCTATGAAGTCAGCACAAGGCGGGCTTGTGGCCCGCTCTGCGCCACCGTTGTGGCCATAACAAAAAGTAAGCGCGGATTGTCCCCGGCTGACATCGAACTGACGCTTGCGGCAACCTAGGGATTCCCCCAAAAGTCATGCGCCGTGGCGCGACACTTGGGCGAACTCCGAACCGAGGCGCTCCGCCGTACCACCACCATGCGGTGAGTCCGTTAGATGGTGGGCTGTAGGTTAGATGTTGACAGCCCACCAAGGAAAAGAGCCACAACGGAAAACCGTTGTGGCTCAGTTAGTTAGTTGGTCGGGGTGAGACGATTCGAACGTCCGACCCACTGCTCCCAAAGCAGTTGCGCTACCAGGCTGCGCTACACCCCGACGAAGCCTGCCATTGTAGCCCGGGAAACCGGGGCCGCCGCATCAGCGCGCCGCCGCGTCTTCCACGGCCTCGGCGGCGGCGTCCAGCTGCGCGTCGCTGCACACGATCAGGCGTCCCTGGCCGCTGATGAAAGCGCAGCGCACCCGCTCGCCCGGTTGCAGCTGGCGCACCGCCTCGCGGTAGCGCCACAGCTGCTGCAGGTACTCGGGGTTGGCCTCGGGCCTGGGGTTGAGCTTGTAGTCCAGCACCCACCAGCAGGGGCCGTCGGGCTCGGCGCGGCAGACCAGCCGATCCAGGCGCAGGTCCTGCTCGCGCCAGCTCACCGGCACCTCGTTGCCGGACCACAACAGCTGCGCGGGGTCCAACAGCGGCGCGCAGGCCGCGCTGCCGAGGATGGCCTCCACGGCGCGCTGCAGCCGCTCGCTGCGCCGGCCGTCCAGCCCATACATCTGCGCCGCGGCGCCAAGCAGGCGTGCCAGCGGCTGGCTGCGCCCGCGTGGCCCGCTGAACCACTCGAGCACGCGGTGCAGCGCCTCGCCCAGCGCCGCGCTTTCGTCGACCGGCGCGGGCCCCTGCCCCAGCGGGTCCGCGCCGTCCGGCGCCGCCTCCACCGCGGCGATGGGCACGGGGCGCGGCTCGGACGGAGGCAGCGACGGCAACACGCGCAGCAGCGCGGGTTCGGTCCGCGCATCCTGTGGCGCCAGGTCCGCGGGCACGGACAGCGGCTGCCCCAAGGGGGCCAGCCGCTCCCACCAGGTCGCGCTGGCGGCCTGGCGGCGCGCCGGCGTGCGGCTGATCACGAGGCGGCTGCGCGCGCGCGTCATCGCCACATAGAGCGCGTTCAACTCCTCGCGCTGGCGCTGTTCGCGCTCGTCGTCCAGCAAGGCCTGCAGCGACGGCGGCGGCCGGCTTTCCGACGCGAGAAAGGCCACCGTCTGCGGCGTCGGCTGCTGCACCGGCCAGCCCAGTGCCAGCCCCATGGTCTCGGCACGCGCCGGTCCGGCCTCGCAGTCCAGCAGCACGACCACGCGGGCCTCCAGGCCCTTGGCGCCATGCACGGTGAGCAGTTGCACCGCGTCGGGCTCCACCGGCGCGCCCAGCTTGAGCGCGCGGCGCTTGAGCGCGCGCACGAAGCCGTACAGCGAGGCGTAGCGCCCGCCATCCAGCTCCAGCGCCAGCGCCAACAGGGCCTGCACCGCATGCTGGCGCGCACGCAGCTCGCTGGGCGGCACGCGCTGGGCCAGGCGGGCCATCAGCTCACCTTCGCAGATCACGGTGTCCAGCAGATCGTGCGGGCTGCGCTGGGCCGCCAGCGGCGCCCAGCGGCCGAGCAGCTCGCGGGCGCGCGCCAGCGCCGGGGTCAGGTCTTGCGGTAGCGTGGCCGTGGCCGCGCCCCCGCCCGCATCCGCGTCGCCGCCCTCGCCCGCCCCGTCCGCCCCGCCCATCAGCGCGTCCCACCAGCTGCGCGGGCCGGCGCTGGCCCGCTGCGCGGCGTCCAGCCAGGCGGCCGAGCCGGCGCGTTCGGCCAGCCACAGCAGCTCGGCCTCGTCCACCGCGAACAGCGGACTGCGCAGGGCATGGGCCAACGACAGGTTGTGACCCGGCGAGGCCAGCACGTCCAGCAGAGCGAGCAGGTCGCGCACGTCCGGGGCGTCGAGCAGGGCCAGGTCCTCGGGGGCCGCGTGCGCGATGCCCTGGGCCTTGAGCACCTGGGCCAGCACGCGCAGCCCTTCGCGCTTGCGCGCCAGCACGAAGATGTCGCCGGGCTGGACCTGCGCGCCGCGCAGCAGCTGGGCGATGCAGGCGGCGACACGCCGGGCCTCGGCCTCGCGGCGATGCAGCTCGGCCTCGCGCCGCGGCTCGGTCAGGCTGGGCCGCCAGGTCATCGCATCGCGCAGCGGCGCGGCATCGGGCGCCGCGGCGTCGCCGGGCACCGGCTCGGCATCGTCGATCACGAAGACGCCGCTGAGCGGATCGGCCGCGTCGCCCGAGGTCTCGGTGGTGTGGTCGCGAAACCCCTCGTACTGGCCGGCGCGCTGGGCGACGTCGAACACCGCATTGACGGCGTCCAGCACCGGCGGGCTGTTGCGCCGGGTGTGGTCGCAGGCCAGCAGCACGCCGTCCAGCGCCTCGCGCACGAAGTCGCGCGCGGCGGCGAACACGCGCGGCTCGGCGCGGCGGAAGCGGTAGATGCTCTGCTTGGGGTCGCCGACGATGAAGACCGACGGCCGGTGCTGGCCGCCGCCCGCCCCCGCGTAGCCGGACAGCCAGGCATGCAGCGCATGCCATTGCAGCGGGCTGGTGTCCTGGAACTCGTCGATCAGCAGGTGGCGGACCTGGCGGTCCAGGCGCTGCTGCACCCAGCCCGACAGCTCGGGGTCGCCCAGCAGGGCCAGCGCGCCGCGTTCCAGGTCGTTCATGTCGACCAGGCCGCGCTCGCGCTTCAGGGCCTCGAACTGGGTCAGCAGCGCATCGGCCAGCCGGCTCATCTGCCGATGGGCCTGGCGCGCGCGCTGCTGTTCCTGGGCCTGGCGGATCTGCGTCAGCGCGTCCGCGATGGCCAGCAGCTCGGGCGCGTCGCCCAGGGCCTTGCGCAAGCTGCCCTGGGCGGTGAACAAGGCCTTGCAGACGCCGGCCATCGCGGCCTCGTCCGGCAGGGCCAGGGCCTGCTCGATCGCGACCGCGGCCTCCTTGGGCGTCTTGTTCTTGTGCACGCCCAGGCTGAGCGCCAGCGCCTGCAGCTCCCCGCGCAGGCAGGCGAAGACCTCCAGCGGCGCGGACTCGGCAAAGACAGGCGCGACGGCTTCGGCGCCGGGCATGCTGGCGTCCAGCACGCCGCTGCGCTGCGCGAGGCGGATCTCGACCCGCTTGGCGAACGCCGACTGCAACCAGGACTGCAGCTTGTTGCGCCCCTGCTCCTGGCTCAGTTCGCGGTAGTCCTGCAGCAGCGCCGCGTCCGCGAGCACGGCGGCGTGGAAGCGCGGCCACAGCTCCTGCAGCAGGTCGCTTTCGTCCTCCAGCAGCTGCAGCTCGGGCGACAGGCCCTGGGCCTGCAGAAGCTCCAGCGGCGCGGCACGCAGCAGCTGCGAGAACCAGGCATGGAAGGTGCGGATCTCCACTCCGCGCGCCTGGCGCAGCAGCGACTGCTGCAGCGTGGCCAGACGTGGGGCCAGGTCTTGCGCCTGCGCGGGCGTGCAGCCGCGCTGCTGCAGCGCGGCCACGCGCTGGGCCGCGTCGGCATGGGCGAACTCGTCCAGCCATTCCCCCAGGCGCTCGCGCATTTCGCCGGCGGCCTTGCGGGTGAAGGTGATGGCGACGATGTCCTGCGGCCGCGCGCCCTCCAGCAGCGCGCGCAGGATGCGCGATACCAGCATCCAGGTCTTGCCGGCGCCAGCGCAGGCCTCGACGACCACGCTGCGCGCGGGGTCGCAGGCGAGCGCGTAAAAGCGCTCGCGCGCGACCCGCTGGCCATCGACGGTGTAGGCCGCGCCCGGGGGGGATGTCGACATGGAACTCACAAGGCCTCCCCCGCCCAGTCGTCGCGTCGGCACAGGCCGCGCATCTCGCAGTAGTCGCAGACCGGCCCCTCGCCCAGCGCCGGCAGGGGCTGGCCACCGTGCAAGGCGCCCAGATCCTCGCCCAGCCCCTGCAGCATGAGCGCAGCGCTGTGCTCGACCTCCGGATGCGCCACCGCGGCCAGCTCCCGGGATTCGTCCAGCGCCAGGTAGGCGGCCTGCAGCGCCGGCGGTCCGGCCGGCAGCTCGGCGCCCTGCATCAGCGCGGCGTAGACGGCCAGTTGCGTGTCCTCCAGCGGATCGGCCACCTTGTCCTTGAGCGACTGCAGGCTGCCGGTCTTGTAGTCCAGCAGCACACGGGCGCCCGGCGCCACGTCCACGCGGTCCAGCCGGCCCAGCAGCGCAAGCCCGGTCAGCGGCGGCTCGCGCCACGGATGCACCTCGCGCGCCAGCTCGCCAGCGGCATAGCACTGCCCGGCCGCCTCGGTTTCTGCCAACCAGGCGAGGTAGCGCGGCACGAAACGCGCCAGACTGGCGCTGAAGGGCAGGAACTCCTCGGCCGCCAGGCCCAGGCGGCGCTGCTGGGCTTGGGCCGCCAGCAGCAGCCGCTCTTCGTCGCCCAGCCCCGGCGGATCGCCGGCCAGGCGTTCTTCATGAAACTGCTGCAGCACGGCATGCAGCCAGGTGCCGTAGTCGCGCTTGTCCGGCGCCGCCTCGAGCTCCTGGTTTTCGCGCAGGCCCAGCAGCACGCGGGCGAAGAACTGGTAGGGGCATTGGCGCAGCGAGTCCACGCCGCTGGCGCTGAGCGCGCGCGGCAGGCGGCCCGCGGCCAGGGCCTGGGCACGGGGCTGCGGCAGACGCGCCAGCGCCTTCTGTTCGCGCGGGTCGGCCCAATCGCGCAGCACCGGCCATCGGGCCTGCTGCAGCGCCAGGCCCAGGCGCTCGAGCAGCGGGCTGGGCGGCAGCGGTTCGCTGCCGGCGTGGGCGCGGCGCAGCAGCGTCACCCAGGGCGTGCGCAGCAGCTGGGCGAACTGCAGCGTCAGCGCCTCGCGCTTGTCGTCCTGCGTGGGCAGCCCCAGCGCCCGGCATTGCGCCTCGTTGAGCAGGGCCGGTCCGGGCGGGACCGGTCCGAGGGTGTCGACCTCGGCGCCGGGCAGCACGATGGCGCCGAAGGGGCGCAGCATTGCGCGCGCCAGCGGGGTCACCATCACCTGCAGCTCGCCCTGCAGCGGCGGCACGACCTGGGCCGCCTCCAGGCTGGATCCGACCCAGGCAAGGAACTCGGCATGACTGAGCTGCGCCTGCTGCAGCACGGCCTCGTGGGCCGAGCCGGGCCAGGGCGAGCGACGCAGCCACAAGGCGTCCAGCAGCTGCGGGCCGGCGTCCTGCGCCTCCAGCGCCGCGTCCGCGCCCAGCCCCTGCAGCAGCTCGGTCAGCAGCGCCAGCCAGTCCTGCAGGCTGCGCCGGGCACCACCCTGCAGGGCCGCCAGCCCTTCCCTCGCCAGCGCCCACAGGCGCGCGGCGCTGGGAGCCAGGCGGTCTTCGCGCAGCTGCTGCGGCTTGGACCAGCCCTCGCTGCGGCAGCGGCTTTCGAGCAAGCCCAGCGCGGCCTGCCCGCAACGCGCGCGCAAGGCGGCGGCCAGCGGGGTCTTCAGCCAGGCGAGCCATTCGTCCAACGAGGCCTCGCGCCGGCTCGCGCGCAGCAGCGCCATCAGCTGGGCCGCGACCGGCGTGGTGGCCAGGGTCCAGCCCGTCTCGTCGGACAGCCCGACCTGCTGGCGTTCCAGCAGCGCGCGCACGCGGCGCAGCACGACGCGGTCCTGCGCGATCAGCGCCACCGGGGCACGGCCCGCGCGCAGATGGGCCAGCACCGCCGCGGCGCTGCATTGGGCCACATCCTCGAAGTCCTCGCAGACGGCCACCTCCACCTGCAAGGGCGGGCGCGCCTCACCCAGCGGCGCCAGGGGTTCCAGCACCAGCTCGGCGGACAGGCGCAGGCAAGGCAGGCCGATGGCGCGGGCCTCCTGCAGCAGCGCGTCGGCCAGGCGGTCGGGCCCGCCGCATTGCAGATGCACCCAGGCGGCGGGACGCAACTCGAAGAGCCGGTCGGTGGCCGGCTCGCGGTCGCTCGCAATGGCCCATTCCAGCGCCACCAGTGCCAGCGCACGTTCCAATTGCCCGGTCGCGGTGGGCGCCGACAGCTGCTCGCGGGCCCGGTCCCAGAAGGTCGGGCGGCGCGCCGGCGCCTGCAGCTCGGCCGCGCGCTGCAGCTGCTGCGCCAGCTCCACCAATTGCTGCAGCGCCATCTGGTAGGCCTGCGCGTCCGCGCGCTGCAGCTGCTGGGCCCAGCTCTGCCCCTGCAGCAGCTCACGGGCCGCGAGCAGGTCGATGGCGGCGTCGCCGCTGATCTCGTGCGGCTGCGGCAGCGGGCTGGGGCCCAGCGCGGCGGCCAGACTGTGCGTGGTCTCGAAGCGCGGCTGCCAGCCCATGCCCGGGGCCGCCCCGGCGCGCGCGCGGCGCTGCGCGGCGAGCGCCATCCAGGCGCGCCGCGCCGGTGCCAGGTGTTGCGCGAAAGGCAGCAGCACGATCACGTCGCGCGCGGCCAGGCCCCGCGTGCTCAGCCAGCCCTCGACATGCTCGGCCAGCCGGGTCCAGAACGCCTGCGCGCCATGCCGCTCGTCCAACGCGAAGACGTGGTCGAAGGCGGGCATGGCCTCATCGGGCAGCGGGTCGCCGGGCGGCGGATCGAACAGAGACAGGAGGGACGGATCGGGCAAGGGCTTGATTTCCTTGACGCAGGCGGCATCTATGGCATCCCCCTGGCCGATGGGGCCGGGGGCTTTATGTCAGAATCATTGTGCCCTGACGCCGACCTTGCACGGCATCGGTCCGGCCCTGATAAGGACCTCATTCATGAGCAGCGAACTGATCAAACACATCTCCGACGCGTCCTTCGACGCGGACGTCCTGCAGTCCGGCAAGCCGGTGCTGGTCGACTACTGGGCCGAATGGTGCGGCCCCTGCAAGATGATCGCCCCCATCCTGGACGAAGTGGCCAAGGACTATGGCGAGCGCCTGCAGATCACCAAGATGAACGTGGACGAGAACCGCGAGGTGCCCGCCAAGTTCGGCATTCGCGGCATCCCCACGCTGATGCTGTTCAAGGACGGCCAGCTGGCCGCCACCAAGGTCGGCGCGCTGTCCAAGGCCCAGTTGACCGCCTTCCTGGACGCTCACCTATAATCGTCCGTATCCGCTGGGGCCGCCCGGCCCTGGCGGAGATTGCCAACACGCCGCCCCGGCGTTGCATTGATTCCCGGGGAATGCGCGTGGACTCGGCGCCCAAGCTCCCGCATTTCACTCGTCCGCGCTGAACACGGTCTGCGTGTCGGCTCGGTGCTTTGGCAGCCGCAGTATGGGTCCATGGCCTTGGCAGGCTCTGGACGACACACCGGGTCACACCCCCATGCATCTTTCCGAACTGAAAGCGCTCCACGTCTCGGCCCTGATCAAGATGGGCGAGGAGCTGGAGATCGACAACGTCGCTCGCATGCGCAAGCAGGAGCTGATGTTCGCGATCATGAAGAAGCGCGCCAAGGCCGGCGAGCAGGTCTTCGGCGACGGCGTGCTTGAAGTGCTGCCGGACGGCTTCGGCTTCCTGCGCTCGCCCGAGACCAGCTACATGGCCTCGACCGACGACATCTACCTCTCGCCCAGCCAGATCCGCCGCTTCAACCTGCACACCGGCGACATGATCGAAGGCGAGGTGCGCGTGCCCAAGGACGGCGAGCGCTACTTCGCGCTGGTCAAGGTGGACCGCGTCAATGGCCTGACGCCGGAAGAGTCCAAGCACAAGATCATGTTCGAGAACCTGACCCCGCTGTTCCCCAAGGAACAGTTCAGGCTCGAGCGCGACATCAAGAGCGAAGAGAACATCACCGGCCGCATCATCGACCTGATTGCACCGATCGGCAAAGGCCAGCGCGCACTGCTTGTCGCCCAGCCCAAGACCGGCAAGACGATGATGATGCAGCAGCTCGCGCACGCCATCACGGCCAACCATCCCGAGGCGCACCTGATCGTGCTGCTGGTGGACGAGCGCCCCGAGGAAGTGACCGAGATGCTGCGCACCGTCAAGGGCGAGGTGATCTCCTCCACCTTCGACGAGCCCGCCGCCCGCCACGTGCAGGTCGCCGAAATGGTGATCGAGCGCGCCAAGCGCCTGGTCGAGCTGAAGAAGGACGTGGTGATCCTGCTCGACTCCATCACCCGCCTCGCGCGTGCTTACAACAACGTGCTGCCCAGCTCCGGCAAGGTGCTGACCGGCGGCGTGGACGCCAACGCGCTGCAGCGCCCCAAGCGCTTCTTCGGCGCCGCGCGCAACATCGAGGAAGGCGGCTCGCTGACCATCATCGGCACCGCGCTGATCGACACCGGTTCGCGCATGGACGAAGTGATCTACGAGGAGTTCAAGGGCACCGGCAACTGCGAAATCCACCTGGATCGCCGCATGGCCGAGAAGCGCGTCTACCCCTCCATCCTGATCAACAAGTCCGGCACCCGCCGCGAGGAGCTGCTGCTCAAGCCCGAGATCCTGCAAAAGAGCTGGATCCTGCGCAAGCTGCTCTACAACATGGACGAGATCGAGGCGATGGAGTTCATCCTCGACAAGATGAAGTCCAGCAAGAACAACCACGACTTCTTCGACATGATGCGTCGGGGTGGGTGAGTTGGACCCGGCGGAGTCCCTGCGGACGTCCGCGGCGCCGGCCGGCTGGACAGCCTGGCCGGCTTGTACGTTATAATCACAGGTTTTCCGCTGTCGCTAAGTGCTTCCCGCGTGGTGCGGGGTGTGGCTGGCGGCACCGCAGCGAGAGGTTTCCCATGAAAGAAGGCATCCACCCCAACTACCGCGAAGTCTGCTTCGTGGACCTGTCCAACGGCTTCCAGTTCGTGACGCGCTCGACCGTCCAGACCAAGGAAACCATCAAGCTGGACGACGGCCGCGAGCTGCCGCTGGTCAAGCTGGAAACCTCCAGCGAATCGCACCCGTTCTACACGGGCACGCAGAAGAGCGTGGACAACCTGGGCGGCCGCGTCGAGAAGTTCCGCAACAAGTTCGCTCGCGTCGGCATCAAGAAGTAAGCGTCGCACGCGCACACGAAGGAGGCAGCCTAGGCTGCCTTTTTTATTGGTCGCCCCGGCTTGGGGCATGATGCGGGGCACCGAGGTCTCGGGCCACCCGCCCTGTCCGTCTGCATGAATCTGCCCACCCCTGCCGTCGTTCCCGAGCGCAGTGCCAGCCCGATGCCGCGCTGGGCGCTGCTGCTGCTGTGCGCCGCCTATGTCGTCCCGGGCCTATTCGGCCGCGACCCCTGGCGCAATGCCGACCTGACCAGCTTCGGCTTCATGGCCAGCATTGCTCAGGGCCATGCCCCCTGGCATGCGCCGGCCATCGCCGGCATCGCCGCCGAGGGCGGGCTGCTGCCTTACTGGCTGGGTGCACTGTTCATCAAGGCCCTGCCCTTTCTCGACGCGTCGTTGGCCGCGCGCCTTCCCTTTGGACTGGCGCTGACGGGCGTGCTGGCGCTGGTGTGGTATGCCTGCCTGCACCTGGCGCGCACCGACGCGGCGCAGCCGGTGGCCTTTGCCTTCGGCGGCGAAGCGCAGGCGGTGGACTATGCGCGAGCGCTGGCCGATGGCGCGCTGCTGGCGCTGATTGCCAGCCTGGGCCTGCTGCAACTGGGCCATGAGACCACGCCGGAGATCCTGCAGTTGCTGGCGGTCGCGCTGTTCGTCTACGCGCTCGCCGCCGCCCCCTTTCGCCAGACCAAGACCCGTGTCGCGCTGTCGCTGTCGCTGCCGCTGCTGGCGGCCAGCGGCGCGCCGGCCGTGGCACTGGCGCTGGGCCTGGGCGGGCTGGCGCTGACCCAGCGCTCCAACTATGAGCAGGCGCGCGAGTTGCTGCCCTGGCTGCTGGGTGCCACCGCGGCGGCGGCGCTGGTCGCCTGGCCCATGGATGGCTGGGCCTGGCGCGTCAGCCTGGACGCCTCCAGCCCGACGGACTGGGCGGGCCTGGCGCTGTGGTTCTGCTGGCCCAGCTGGCCGCTGGCGCTATGGACGGTGTGGCGCTGGCGCGCCCACTGGCAGCGCCGCCATATCGCGGTGCCGCTGCTGGCGGTGCTGGTGGCGCTGGTCACCAGCTTGCTGATGGATGGTTCGGACCGCGCGATGATGCTGGCCCTACCGCCGCTGGCGGTGCTGGCCAGCTTCGCGCTGCCGACGCTGCGCCGTGGCGTCAGCGCCGCGGTGGATTGGTTCTCGGTCTTCTTCTTCAGCGCCGGCGCCCTCTTTCTGTGGGTGTATTACTGCGCGATGCAGACGGGCTGGCCGCCGCAGCTGCTCGCCAATGTGCTCAAGCTGGCGCAGGGCTATGAGCCGCGCTTCGCCTGGCTGCCCTTGCTGCTGGCCCTGCTGGGAAGCGCGGCCTGGCTGTACCTGGTGCGCTGGCGCACGGCCCGCCACCGGCATCCGTTGTGGAAGAGCTTGGTGCTGCCGGCCGGCGGCGTGGCGCTGGGCTGGCTGCTGGCGATGACGTTGGGCCTGCCAGTGCTCAACTATGCACGCAGCAACGAGCCGCTGGTGCAGCGCCTGGCGCCGCTGCTGCCGACGGGCGCCTGCGTCGCCGCGCCGGAACTGCCCCTGCATGTGCTGGCCGCGCTGGAGTTCCGCGGCCACTGGCTGGTGGATGGCCGCACGCCGCTGACGCAGACCCGCTGCCCGCATGCGTTGGTGCTGGCCGACAGCCCCCAGCCCATGCCCGCCGGATGGATGGCCCAGGGTCTGGTCCGCCGCCCGACCGAGCGCAGCGGCGGCTATGTGGTGCTGACGCGCCGCCCCTGAGCGGCGCTCAGGCGGCCTCTTTGTCGCTGCCAGCAAGCAGGGCCGGCGCGGACTCCTCGCCCAGCGCCGGGTCATCGCTGCGGCGCACGCGGGCGGCAGGGAAGACCAGTCGGAAGCGCGAGCCCTGCCCCACCTCGCTGTCGATGCGAAGCTCACCACCATGGCGCTGCACCACGTGCTTGACGATGGACAGCCCCAGGCCGGTGCCGCCGGTGTCGCGCGAGCGGCTGCCGTCGACGCGGTAGAAGCGCTCGCTGAGACGCGGCAGGTGCTCGCGGGCGATGCCAGGCCCGTTGTCGACCACGGCAATCTCGCCGCCGCCTTCGGCCCCCGGGCGCCATTGCAGCTCGATGCGGCCGCCCTCGGGCGTGTAGCGCACCGCGTTGCTCATCAGGTTGGCCACCGCACTGAGCAGCTCGGTCTCGACGCCCGCAATCTCCACGCCCGTCATGCGCTCCAGCACGATCTGGTGGCGCCCCGCGGACAGCGCGATGGCATCCGACCCCACGCGCCCCAGCAGCGGGTCCAGCGCCACCCAGTGGTCGGCCGCGGGCCGCGGGCTGCCTTCCAGCTGCGCCAGCGTCAGCAGGTCGCCGACCAGGGTCTGCATGCGATGGGTCTGCTGCTGCATCAGGTGCAGCACCCGCTTGCGCTCGGCCTCGGTGAGGTTGAGGCTGGCCATGGTCTCGATGAAACCGGCGAGCACGGTCAGCGGTGTGCGAATCTCGTGAGAAACGTTGGCGACGAAGTCGCGCCGCATCGCCTCGGCGCGTTCGCGGTCCGTGATGTCCAGCGACAGCACGAGCCGGTTCTGTTCGCCGTAGACGCGCACGATGACCTGCAGCGTGGCCTTGCCACGCGCGTTGCTCAGCGTCAGCGGCTGGGCAAACTGCCCAGCCTGCAGATAGGTGACGAAGGCCGGATAGCGGACCAGGTTGGTCACGCGCTGCAGGCGGTCACGGTTGGGGTCCAGCGAAAAATGATCGGCCGCGACGCTGTTGCACCACTGGATGTGGTCCTGCGCGTCCAGCAGCATCACGCCGTTGGGCGAGGCCTCGATCGCGTGCAGGAACTGCTCCAGGCTCAGGCGCTCACGGTCGGCCACGCGCTCGCGGTCGCGCAGGCCGCGCTCCATGCGGTAGCCCAGTTCGGCCCAAAGGCCCACGCCGCGCGGTGCCGGCCCGGAGGCATCGCCGCGCAGCCAGTTCATCAGGCGGTGGGCGCGGATCGAATCCAGCATCACCACCAGCATCACCGCGCAGCCGGCGCCGATCGCGGCCGCCAGATGCTGCAGATTCAACCAATGGCCCAGGTAGTAGCCCAGCCATCCCCCCAGGGCGGTCGCCAGGACCGCCAACACCATCCTCGGCAACAACCAGACCACGGATGCTCCCGGTTCAGGCCGACACGGCGCTGCTGTGCTGAGTCAGGCGGTATCCGGCGCCTCGGACGGTTTCGATCATGCGCTGGCACTGGACCTTCTCCAGTGCCTCGCGCAGCCGCTTGACGTGCACGTCCACCGTGCGCTCCTCGATGAACACATGGTCGCCCCAGACCCGGTCCAGCAGCTGCGAACGGCTGTGGACGCGTTCCGGGTGGGTCATGAAAAAGTGCAGCAGGCGGAACTCGGTGGGGCCCAGCTTGACCTCGATGCCCTCGCGGTTGACGCGGCGCGTGCCCGGGTCCAACACCAGGCCGCCGACCTCGACGACGGCATCCAGCGCCTCGGGCGCCTTGCGGCGCAGTACGGCGCGGATGCGGGCGAGCAGCTCATTGGTCGAGAAGGGCTTGGTGAGGTAGTCGTCGGCACCGGCGTCGAGGCCGGAGACCTTGTCGGTCTCCTCGGCGCGCGCGGTCAGCATGATGATGGGCAGCTCGCGCGTGCGCGCGGCGCCGCGCCACTGGCGCGCCAGCGCCAGGCCGGACTGGCCCGGCAGCATCCAGTCCAGCACGACCAGATCGGGCAGCACGCGGTCCACCTCCAGCTGCGCCTGCTCGGCATTGCCGGCCAGGGTCACTTCGAAGCCGGCATGGCGCAGGTTGATGGAGATGAGTTCGGCGATCGCGGATTCGTCTTCAACGACGAGGATACGGCTCATGGTTTGGCTCTTCTTTGAGGTGCTCAGCGCACCATGTTCTCGACGGCGTCCGGGGTGTTGTGGCGCACGTCGGTCCCCTTGACCACGTAGATGATGACTTCGGCCAGGTTCTTCGCATGGTCGCCGACGCGCTCGATGGCCTTGGCGACGAAGACCAGGTCAATGCTGGACGAGATGGTGCGCGGATCTTCCATCATGTAGGTGATCAGCTTGCGCATCAGGCCGTCGAACTCCTTGTCGATCTGGTCGTCGGTCTTCAGCACTTCCAGCGCGCGGTCCACGTCCAGGCGCGCGAAGGCGTCCAGCGCCTTGCGCAGCTGCGTGGTCGCAAGCTCGGCCTCGTAGGAGAGGTCGGACATGGGCAGGCGCAGCCGGCTGGAGACGCCGGCGTTGATCAGGCGCTGCACGGTGCGCGCGATGCGCGCCGCCTCGTCGCCCACGCGCTCCAGGTTGGCAATGGTCTTGGACACCGCGATCAGCAGGCGCAGATCGCGTGCGGTGGGCTGGCGCCGCGCGATGATGGTGGACAGGTCGCGGTCGATCTCGACCTCCATCTGGTTGACCCGTTCCTCGGTCTTCAGCACGGTGTTGGCCAGGTCGGCGCTGAAGGCGCTCAGCGCCTCCACGGCCTGGGCCACCTGCGCTTCCACCAGGCCACCCATTTCCAGCACGCGGGTGGAAATGCCGCTCAGCTCGGCGTCGAATTGCGTGGAGAGATGCTTGTCGGTCATGGTGTGTTCCTCGCTCAACCGAAACGCCCGGTGATGTAGTCCTCGGTGTCCTTGCGCTTGGGCTTCATGAAGAGTTCGGCGGTGGGTCCGAACTCAATCAGATCGCCCAGATACATGTAGGCGGTGTAGTCCGAGCAGCGTGCGGCCTGCTGCATGTTGTGGGTCACGATGGCCACCGTATAGTCGCTCTTGAGCTCGTGGATCAGCTCTTCGATCTTGCCGGTGGAGATGGGATCCAGCGCCGAGCACGGCTCGTCCAGCAGCAGCACCTCGGGCTTGATGGCGATGCCGCGGGCGATGCACAGGCGTTGCTGCTGGCCACCCGAGAGTCCGGAGCCGCTCTGATTGAGCTTGTCCTTGACCTCGGTCCACAGCGCCGCCTTCTTCAGCGCCCACTCCACGCGCTCATCCATCTCCACGCGCGAGAGGTTCTCGAACAGACGCACGCCGAAGGCGATGTTGTCATAGATGGACATCGGAAACGGCGTGGGCTTCTGGAAGACCATGCCCACTTTGGCGCGGATCAGCGAAACGTCCTCGCCGCTGGAGAGGATGTCATTGCCGTCCAGCAGGATCTGCCCTTCCGCACGCTGCTCCGGATAGAGCTCGAACATGCGGTTGAGCGTGCGCAGCAGCGTGGACTTGCCGCAGCCCGACGGGCCGATGAAGGCGGTGACCTTCTTTTCGGGAATGTCCAGGTTGATGTTCTTCAGCGCGTGGAAGCTGCCGTAGTAGAAGTTCAGATTGCGGACCGAGAGCTTGGCTTTCTCGTTCACCGGCATGTCGACTTTGGCGTCCATGGTTGGTTGGTCCTCAGGATCAGTGCTTGTTCTTGAACATGAAGCGCGCCACGATGTTGAGCAGCAGCACGCCGATAGTGATGATGAAGACGCCCGCCCAGGCCAGCTTCTGCCAGTTCTCGTAGGGGCTCATCGCGAATTTGAAGATGGTGACCGGCAGGCTGGCCATGGGCTGACTGAGGTCGGCGGTCCAGAACTGGTTGGACAGCGCAGTGAACAGCAGCGGCGCGGTCTCGCCGGACACGCGGGCCAGCGCCAGCAGGATGCCGGTCACGACGCCGGCGCGGGCGGACTTCAGCGTCACCGACAGGATGACCTTCCACTTCGGCGTGCCCAGCGCGTAGGCCGCTTCGCGCAGCGCGTTGGGGATCAGCGTGAGCATGTTCTCGGTGGTGCGGATCACCACCGGGATCACCAGCAGCGCCAGCGCCAGGATGCCGGCCCAGCCGGAGAAGCTCTTGAAGCGCGCCACGACCACCGCGTAGATGAACAGCCCCACGACGATGGACGGCGCCGACAGCAGGATGTCATTGATGAAGCGCACCGCCGAACCCAGCCAGGTCTTCTGGCCGTACTCGGCCAGGTAGACGCCGGCCAGCACGCCAACCGGCGTGCCGATGAAGGTGGCCAGCCCCACCATCGCGAGGGAGCCAAAGATCGCGTTCGCCAGACCACCGCCTTCGGCCTGCGGTGGCGGAGTCATCTCGGTGAAGGTGGCCAGGCTGAGGCCGCCCATGCCCAGGCGCACGGTCTCGACCAGGATCCAGATCAACCAGAACACGCCGAAAGCCATCGCCGCCAGCGACAGCGTCAGCGCGATCGCGTTGACGCGCTTGCGTCGGGCGTGCATCTTCAGGCGGCCGGCGTCCAGGCCGCCGGCGCTCGCGCGGATGGCGCTCATGTGCGCGCTCCTTCATTCTTCTTGAGTTTGTTCAGCAGAACCTTGGAGAAGGCCAGCACGACGAAGGTGATGAAGAACAGCACCAGGCCCAGGTAGATCAGCGAGGCTTGGTGCAGGCCTTCGTTGGCCTCGGCGAACTCGTTGGCCAGGGCCGAGGTGATGCTGTTGGCGGCCTCGAACAGCGACAGCGAGTTGAGCTGGTTCATGTTGCCGATCACGAAGGTGACCGCCATGGTCTCGCCCAGCGCGCGGCCCAGGCCCAGCATCACGCCGCCGACCACGCCGGTCTTGGTGTAGGGCAGCACCACCTTCCAGACCACTTCCCAGGTGGTGGCTCCCAGCCCGTAGGCGGACTCCTTCAGCATGGGCGGCGTGACCTCGAACACGTCGCGCATCACCGACGCGATGAAGGGGATGATCATGATGGCCAGGATGATGCCGGCCGACAGGATGCCAATGCCCACCGGCGGGCCGGAGAACAGCGCGCCGATGTAGGGCACGCCGGAGAACAGCGACTGCAGCGGCTGCTGCACATAGGTGGCCAGCAGCGGGCCGAACACCAGCAGGCCCCACATGCCGTAGACGATGGACGGCACCGCCGCCAGCAGCTCCACCGCGGTGCCCAGCGGCCTCTTCAGCCAGTTGGGCGACAGCTCGGTGAGGAAGAGCGCGATGCCGAAGCTCACAGGCACGGCGATCAGCAGCGCGATCAGCGAGGTCATCAGCGTGCCGTAGATCATCACCAGGCCGCCGAACTTCTCCTGGACCGGATCCCATTCGCTGGTCCACAGGAAGGACAGGCCGAACTGTTTGATCGCCGGTGCAGCGCCGATCAGCAGCGAGATCAGGATACCCGCCAGCAGCAACAGGGTCAGCCAGGCGGCGCCATGCGCCAGCGCGGAGAACAGCGTGTCGGCCCAAGGGCTGACCGGCTTGCGCACCGGCGGGCGGCTGCCGGGCTGGCTGCGCTGCGCGGCGTCATCGGATGGGTAGGTCTCGGCGGGAAGTATCGCGGCCACGGGGCCTCCGCTAGGTTCGAAGAAGGTCAGAGAGCCGATTCGGCAGCAGCCCGGCAGGCCTTGCGACCTCCGGGCTGCATCCCTGGCTCAGCTCGGGATCACTTGTGGGCGATGGCCTTGCCGGCGCCGTCCTTGATGTGCTCGGACCACTGCTTGCGGACCAGATCCTTCACCGAGGCAGGCAGGGCCACATAGTCCAGTTCGTCGGCCATCTTGTCGCCCTGGGTGTAGGCCCAGTCGAAGAACTTCAGCGTCGCCGCCGCGGAAGCCGGCTTTTCCTGCTGCTTGTGCATCAGGATGAAGGTGGCACCGGTGATGGGCCAGCTGTCCTTGCCGGCCTGTTCGGTCAGCACCTGATAGAAGCTCTCGTTCCACTTGGCACCGGCGGCGGCAGCCTTGAAGGCATCATCGCTGGGCGCCACGAAGTGGCCGGCTTGGTTCTTCAGCAGCACATGCGACATCTTGTTCTGCTTGGCGTAGGCGTACTCCACATAGCCGATGGAGTTGGGCAGGCGCTGCACGTAGGACGACACGCCCTCGTTGCCCTTGCCACCCGCACCGGTGGGCCAGTTCACCGCGGTACCCTCGCCGACCTTGCTCTTCCACTCGGCATTGACCTTGGAGAGATAGTTGGTGAACAGGAAGCTGGTACCCGAGCCGTCGGCGCGACGCACCGGAGCGATCGCGGCATCCGGCAGGGCCACGCCGGGGTTCAGCGCGGTCAGCGCGGGATCGTTCCACTTGGTGATCTTGCCCAGGTAGATGTCGCCCAGCACCTGGCCGGTCAGCTTGATCTGGCCCGGGGCGATGCCCTTGATGTTGACCACCGGCACGACGCCGCCGATCACGGTGGGGAACTGCACCAGGCCGTCCTTGGCCAGCTCGTCGTCCTTCAGCGGGGCGTCGGAGGCGCCGAAGTCCACCGTCTTGGCCTTGATTTGGCGAATGCCGGCACCGGAGCCGACCGACTGATAGTTGATGCGAACGCCGGTGGCCTTGTTGTAGGCATCGGCCCACTTGGCGTAAATCGGCGCCGGGAAGGACGCACCCGCGCCGGTCACATCCTGGGCCTGAGCCAGCGGCATCAGGACCACGCTCGTGGCGAGAATCAGGCCGGCACGGAGTTGGGTCATGCTCATACGTTCCTATCGCAGGGGGTTGTTGGCGACGGAAGGAATGCTATGACCCGAATGTGACATAACCGTGACTCAGATGTCAGCCCCCGGGCGCGTCTGCCGCGCCGCTCTCCTGACCTTCTCTCTGTGCGCACACGTCAACGTGGGCCGGGTGGGGACCACAGAGCCTGTCATATTCGATTCACCGCTTCGTCATCCAAGCCCTCTAGGCTGCAGCCAGCCCGGAAATCCGGCTCACCCCGATGGAGACGCCCATGATCCCAACCCTGATGACCCGACTGATCACCACCGCCGCAGTGCTGGCGCTGGCAGCCTGCGCCAGCACTCCGGCGCCGGCCCCGCTGGCCGACACGCTGCAGCGCCAGCCCCAGCTGAGCACCTTCAACCGCCTGGTCGACCAGGCCGGCCTGAAGGAAGAGCTGCGCGCTAACGGCCCGCTGACCGTGTTCGCCCCCAGCGACGAAGCCTTCAAGGCCGTGCCGGCCAAGACCCTGGATGCGCTGGCAGCCAACCCCGCGCAACTCAAGGAAGTGATCAAGTTCCACGTTGTCGCCGCCCGCCTGAGCAGCGCCGAGGTCAAGACCGCCAGCCAAAAGACGCTGCAAGGCGGCTCGCTGGGCCTGGCCCGTGCCGGCGATTTCGTCACCGTCGAAGAAGCCATGGTCCAGCAGGCGGACATCCCGGCCACGAACGGCGTCGTCCATGTGATCGATCGCGTGCTGATGCCGCCCAAGAAGTAAGCGCCACTTGCGGACCGCGCCGCCAACGGCGCCAGTCCTCGCCCAATGAAACAAGGGCGCCCCGGCCGTCACAGGCGGGGCGCCCTTGTCCTTGTGGGTGGAGTGGCTGTCAGCCCTGTAGAGAGTCGGCGAGCCGCTGCGCGCAACGCCGGGCCAGCTCGGCCTCCTGAGCCTCGACCATCACGCGCAGCAACGGCTCGGTGCCTGACTTGCGGATGAGCACGCGGCCGCGGTCTCCCAGTTCCGCCTGCACCTCGGCCTCGGTTCGCGCCAGCCCGGGGTGAGACTTCCAGTCCAGCTCCGACTGCAGTCTCACGTTGATCAGCGTCTGCGGGAACAGCGTCACGCCGTCCAGCAGCTCCGCCAGGCCACGGCCGCTGCGGCAGACCGCCTGCAGCACCAGCAGGCTGGAAACGATGCCGTCGCCGGTGGTGTGCTTGTCCAGCGCGAGCAGATGGCCCGAGCCTTCGCCACCCAGCTGCCAGCCGCGCGCCGCGAGTTCCTCCAGCACGTAGCGGTCGCCCACCTTGGCGCGCACGAACTCCACGTCCTGCCGGCGCAGCGCCAGCTCCACCGCCATGTTGGTCATCAGCGTGCCGACGGCGCCGGGCACACGCTGGCCCTGGGCCAGGCGGTCGGCCACCATCACATACAGCAGCTCGTCGCCGTTGAAGAGACGGCCCGCGGCATCCACCATCAGCAGGCGATCGGCATCGCCGTCCAGCGCGATGCCGTAGTGGGCGCCGTGAGCCAGCACGGCTTCCACCAGGGCCTTGGGTGCGGTGGCGCCGACGCCGTTGTTGATGTTGTAGCCATCGGGGCTGCAGCCCATGGGCACGATCTCGGCACCCAGCTCATGGAAGACCGCCGGCGCCACCTTGTGGGCCGCGCCATGCGCGGCGTCGACGACGATCTTCAGCCCACGCAGGCTGAGGTCGGAACCAAAGCTGGCCTTGCAGAACTCGATGTAGCGCCCTTGGGCATCCTCGATGCGCCGGGCCCGGCCCAGGCTGGCCGAATCCACCCAGACCGGCGGCTGCTCCAGCATGGCCTCCACCTCCTGCTCCCAGGCGTCGGGCAGCTTTTCGCCCTTGGCGGAGAAGAACTTGATGCCGTTGTCGGCGAAGGGGTTGTGCGAGGCCGAGATCACCACGCCCAGGTCCTGGCGCAACGCGCGGGTGAGATAGGCCACGCCCGGCGTCGGCAGCGGACCGGTCAGCAGCACGTTGACGCCGGCCGATGCGAAGCCCGCCTCCAGCGCCGACTCCAACATGTAGCCGGAGATGCGCGTGTCCTTGCCGATCAGCACGCTGGGCTTGCCCTTCTGCTGCCGCTTGAGCACCTGCCCCACGGCATGCCCCAGACGCAGCATGAAGTCGGGCGTGATCGGCGACTGCCCGACCGTGCCCCGTATGCCATCGGTGCCGAAATACTTGCGGCTCATGCTGAGCATCCTCCTGAATTCGTAGACCGGTATTGTCGCCCATGCGCGCAAGGCGCCCTAAGGGTCGAGCCGTCCCACCCCCTATGCCAAGGGAGCGCTGAGGGCCACCGTCAGGCGTGGGCGGCCTGCCAGACCTTCAGCGCATCGACGGTGGCGCCCACATCATGCACACGCAACACCGAGGCGCCCTGCTCCAGCGCAATCACGGCCGCAGCGATACTGGCACTCAGGCGCTGCTCCACCGGGCGGCCGGTGACCGCCCCCAACGAAGACTTGCGCGACCAGCCGGCCAACAGGGGACGCCCCAAGTCCAGCAGTCGGCGCTGCTGGCTCAACAGGCGAAAGTTCTGCTCCACCGTTTTTGCGAAGCCGTAGCCTGGGTCCAGCAGCACGCGCTCCGGGCGTATGCCAGCCACCTCCGCGCTGCGCAGGCGCGCGGCCAGGAACTCGCCCACCTCGGCGACCACATCCTCGTACTTGCAGTGCTGCTGCATGCTGGCGGGCTCGCCACGCATGTGCATCAGGCAGACGCCGGCATCCGCATGCGTCGCCAGCAAGGCCAGCGCGCCCTCGTCACGCAACGCCTGGATGTCGTTGATGATGTCGGCGCCCAAGTCCAATGCGCGTCGCATCACCTCGGTCTTGCAGGTATCGACCGAGACCGGGACGCCCATGTTCAAGGCCGCGCGCAGCACCGGAGCCAGCCGCGCCCACTCTTCGTCGACCGCGAGCCGGGGCGCACCAGGCCGGGTGGACTCCCCCCCCAGGTCCAGGATGTCCGCGCCCTCGCCCAGCAGTTGCTCGCAGTGGGCAATCGCCTGATGGGCCTGCGCATGATGGCCGCCATCGGAGAAGGAATCTGGCGTGACGTTCACGATGCCCATCACCAGCGGCCGCTGCAAGGACAGATCGAAACGGGTGGTCTTCCACAGCATGATGTTCTAACTCCGGCACGGCAGCGCGCCAATGCAAAAGGGCCAGTCCTCACGGACAGGCCCCTTGGGTTGTGGGATGGACTCAGGCCGCGGCCGGTGCCTCTCCCGGAGTGACCGGCGTGCCGCCGCCATCGGGCTTGCCACCGGACGGCGGCGTCCAATCCTTGGGCGGACGCGGCGGACGACCCTCCATGATGTCGTCCAGCTGCTCGCTGTCAATGGTCTCCCAGTCCAGCAAGGCCTTGGCCATCGCGTGCATCTTGTCCTTGTTGTCCTCGATCAGCTGGCGCGCAGTGGCGTACTGCTCATCGATGATCTTGCGGATTTCCTGGTCCACCTTGCGCATGGTCTCTTCGGACATATTGGTGGTCTTGGTCACCGAACGCCCCAGGAAGACCTCGCCCTCGTTCTCCGCATAGACCATGGGGCCCAGCTCATCGGTCATGCCGTAGCGCGTCACCATGTCGCGCGCAATCTGGGTCGCCCGTTCGAAGTCGTTCGAAGCGCCGGTGGTCATCTGGTTCATGAACACCTCTTCGGCGATGCGGCCACCGAACAGCACCGAGATCGTGCTCAGCATGCGGTCTTTGTCCATGCTGTAGCGATCCCCTTCGGGCAGCTGCATGGTCACGCCCAGCGCGCGGCCACGCGGGATCACGGTGACCTTGTGCACAGGATCGGTCTTGGGCAGCAGGCGCGCCACGAGCGCATGGCCGGCCTCGTGGTAGGCGGTGTTGCGACGCTCTTCCTCGGGCATGACCATGGACTTGCGTTCCGGCCCCATCAGGATCTTGTCCTTGGCCTTCTCGAAGTCCACCATCTCGACCACTCGGCCGTTGCGGCGCGCCGCGAACAGAGCGGCCTCGTTGACCAGGTTGGCCAGATCCGCGCCGGAGAAGCCGGGCGTCCCACGCGCCAGAATGTCGGCGCGCACGTCCTGCCCCACCGGCACCTTGCGCATGTGGACATTCAGGATTTGCTCACGGCCGCGCACATCCGGCAGGGTCACGTAGACCTGGCGGTCGAAGCGGCCCGGACGCAGCAGCGCCGGATCCAAAATGTCGGGACGGTTGGTGGCCGCCATCACGATGACGCCGAGGTTGGTCTCGAAGCCATCCATCTCCACCAGCATCTGGTTCAGCGTCTGCTCGCGCTCGTCGTTGCCCCCACCCAGGCCGGCGCCGCGGTGACGACCCACCGCGTCGATTTCGTCGACGAAGATGATGCAGGGCGCGCTCTTCTTGGCCTGCTCGAACATGTCTCGCACGCGAGCGGCGCCAACGCCGACGAACATTTCGACGAAGTCCGAACCGGAGATGCTGAAGAACGGCACCTTGGCCTCGCCGGCGATGGCCTTGGCCAGCAGGGTCTTGCCGGTCCCCGGAGGGCCCACGAGCAACACGCCACGCGGGATGCGACCGCCCAGCTTCTGGAATTTCTGCGGGTCCTTCAGGAAGTCGACCAACTCCTTGACTTCCTCCTTGGCCTCGTCGCAGCCGGCGACGTCAGCGAAGGTGGTGGAGTTGTTGGCCTCGTCCAGCATGCGAGCCTTGGACTTGCCGAAGCTGAACGCCCCGCCCTTGCCGCCGCCCTGCATCTGGCGCATGAAATACACCCAGACCCCGATCAGCAGCAGCATGGGACCCCAACTGACGAGGATGCTCATCAGGATGGAGGGCTCTTCCCGCGGTTTGACATCGAACTTGATGCCATTGTTGATCAGGTCGCCGACCAGCCCGCGGTCCAGATAGGTCGCGGTCGAACGCAGCTTGCTGCCATCCGTGGTCACGGCCTGAATTTCCGTACCGCCGCCGCCCTCCTGCAGTGTGACCTGCTTGATGCGCTTGGCCCGCACCTCTTCGAGGAAATCGGAGTAGGCGATCTGATTCCCTTGGGCGGTCCCGCGATCAAACTGCTTGAAGACAGTGAACAGCACCAGGGCGATCACCATCCAAACAGCCACTTTAGAGAACCATTGATTGTTCACCGCGACTCCTTCTGCTCGGTTTGGCCGCCTGCCTCCTACAGCGGGACGGACGGCCAACGCGTCATATGGGGTTCATTCTATTGCAGTCAAGCCCCCGGCCCTGATTGGCATTTCCGCACTCTGCGATAGAGATTGCCGAATCGCCCGGGTCTTGAGCGCCTTGCTTCATTTCAGGCCGATGCCGACCAGGAAGGTTTCCGACGAGCGATCGCGCGAAGCCTTGGGCTTGTGGACCTTGACGCGGCGGAACTGCTGCCGGAAGGCCTCCACCAACTGGTCGTAGCCGCTGCCATGGAACACCTTGGCCACCAGCGCGCCCTCGGGCTTCAGGTGGTGGGCGCAGAAATCCAGCGCCAGCTCGATCAGATGGGCGATGCGTGCGGCATCGGTGCTGGCGATGCCCGACAGATTGGGGGCCATGTCCGAGACCACCAGATCCACCGGCCGCCCTTCCAGCGCCGCCTCCAGCTGCGCCAGCACCTCGTCCTCACGAAAATCGCCCTGGATGAACTGCACGCCCTCGATGGGTTCGAAGTCCAGCAGATCCAGCGCGATGATGCGGCCGTTGAGCTGACCGACGGCCGCGCCGCCGGCTCCAGCCTCCTTGGGCGCAAAGCGTCGGCGCAAGTACTGGCTCCAGGCTCCTGGCGCCGCGCCCAGATCCACCACCACCTGGCCCGGCCGGGTGAGCTGGAACTCCTCGTCCAGCTCCTTGAGCTTGTACGCGGCCCGCGAGCGATAGCCCTCTTTCTGCGCCAATTTCACATACGGGTCGGTGACATGGTCATTCAGCCACGCCTTGTTGAGCTTTTTGCTCTTCGTATTGGTTTTCATTGCACGGATAATAGGCAGATGCCTGCAATTCAATTGACCCCCGCCCAGCGCAAGGACAAACGCGCCGATGCCCACCATCTGAATCCGGTGGTGATGATAGGCGCCGAGGGCCTGAGCGCCGCGGTGACGAAGGAGTGCGACGCGGCCCTCAAGGCCCACGGCCTGATCAAGGTCCGTGTGATGTCGGACGACCGCGCCGCCCGCGAGGCCATGCTGAACACCCTGGCGGACCAGTTGGACGCCGCTCCCATCCAGCACATCGGCAAGCTGCTGGTGCTGTGGCGCCCCGTCCCCGAGAAGGAGAAGGTGGTTCGCGAGGACGCCATGCCGGCGCCCAAGCTGGTGAAGATCGTCAAGTTCTCCAAGAGCGGGAACAACCGTCCGCAGATCAAGAAGGTCCAGGTGCTCGGCAACCAGCGCGTGACCCAGGGCGGCGAGATCAAGCGCGCCAAGAAGCGCAGCACCGCCACCAGCGTGAAGAAGCGCGCCAGCGGGGCCTGAACACGGCGTCCCTCGCTCCGCACAGATCAAGGGCAGCCGCAGGCTGCCCTTTGCATTGGCGCAGCTCCTCGCGGATCAGACCGCTGGCCGACTCACCCGCCAGGCCAGTACCAGCACCGCCAGCCCTTTGAGCGCGAAGAAGGCCATCGAAATGCCATGCAAGGCGCCGAAGGACAGCGCGCCCTGTCCGGCCTTGGCCGCCTCCATCATCGGCTGCAGCGCGTAGTACCCCGCGACGATGGTCGCGAGCGCCACCAGCGGCAGCACGGTGTTCCAGCCCAGCGCCGAACCGGCCCGGCCGGTCGACACGCCATCGCGCTGCAGCCGCCGCTCCAGCATCACCAGCAGCAGCCCGGCGGCCAGGCCAAGGCGGGCATCCAGCTCGAACAGGCGCTGCACCACGCTGCCCGCCTGGGCGCGCTCCAGCACCGCAAATGCGGTCGGCGCGGCGACGAAGGCGATGCACAGCAAGAAGCCGGCCCAGGCAGCCGCCAGCAAGGCGCGGAAGCGGACGAGCACGATGGCTGACGATCAGATGTAGCGGACGTCGACGATCTCGTAGCGCTTGATGCCGCCCGGCGCCTGCACCTCGGCGACGTCGCCGGCTTCCTTGCCGATCAGCGCGCGCGCGATCGGAGAGCTGATGCTGATCAGGCCCTGCTTCAGGTCGGCCTCGTCGTCGCCGACGATCTGGTAGGTGACCTCGGCGCCAGTGGCCTCCTCTTCCAGGTCCACCGTGGTGCCGAACACCACCTTGCCGCCAGCATCGACCGACGACGGGTCGATGACCTGGGCCGCGGCCAGCTTGCCTTCGATCTCGAGGATGCGGCCTTCGATGAAGCCTTGCTTGTCCTTGGCGGCCTCGTACTCGGCGTTCTCCGAGAGGTCACCCTGGGCGCGGGCCTCGGCAATGGCATTGATCACGGCATGACGCTCGACCGTCTTGAGTCGATGCAGTTCTTCCTTGAGCTTCTCGGCGCCGCGCTTGGTCAGTGGGATCGTGGCCATATGCAAAAAACGGTGAATGACAAAGCAAACCGCCGCTGCCGCTCAGCATCGCTGAGCCGCGGCGGCGGGTTGTGGAGTGGGTGGAAGTTTAGACCAGTTCCGCGTGCAGTTCCTGGAGGGATTGCACCAACAGGCCGTCCTTGTGCTTCATGCCCTCCACGGCGGCCTCGCAGCCGGCCATGGTGGTGTAGTAGGTCACGCGGTTGGCCAGCGCGGCCTGGCGGATGTAACGGCTGTCGGCGATCGCGGTGCGGGTCTCATCCACGGTGGTGAACACCAGCTGGATCTCGCCGCCCTTGATCATGTCCACGATGTGTGGGCGGCCATCCTTGACCTTGTTCACCACGCGCACCGGCACGCCGGCCTCGGCGATGGCCGCGGCGGTGCCCTTGGTGGCAATCACGCCAAAGCCCAGCGCATGCAGGTCCCGGGCCACGGCCACGGCGCGCGCCTTGTCGCTGTTCTTCACCGTGATCAACACGTGACCCTGGCGCGGCAGGCGGCTGCCGGCCCCCAGCTGGCTCTTCAGCATGGCCTCGCCAAAGCTGCGGCCCGCGCCCATGACCTCGCCGGTGGAACGCATCTCCGGACTGAGGATGGGGTCCACGCCGGGGAACTTGTTGAAGGGAAACACCGCTTCCTTGACGCTGAAGTACGGCGGCACGACCTCGTGCGGCACACGACCGTTGCGGTCGCGCTGATCCTTGAGCGGGACACCGGCCATGCAGCGCGCCGCCACCTTGGCCAGTTGCTGGCCCGTGGCCTTGGACACGAAGGGCACGGTGCGCGAAGCGCGCGGGTTCACTTCGAGCACATAGACCGTGTTCTCGCCCAGGCCTTTGCTGACATCACCCTGGATCGCGAACTGCACGTTCATCAGGCCGACGACCTTCAGCGCGCGCGCCATGGCCGCGGTCTGTCGGCGCAGCTCTTCCTGCAGCTCCTGCGACAGCGTGTAGGGCGGCAGGGAGCAGGCCGAGTCGCCGGAGTGGATGCCAGCCGCTTCGACGTGCTCCATGATGCCGCCGATCATCACATCGGCGCCGTCGCAGATGCAGTCCACGTCCACCTCGACCGCATCCTCCAGGAAGCGGTCCAGCAGCACCGGCGACTTCTCAGAAACGCGCACGGCCTCGCGCATGTAGCGCTCCAGATCCTTGTCGCCGTGCACGATCTCCATCGCGCGACCGCCCAGCACATAGCTGGGACGCACCACCAGCGGATAGCCGATCTCGTTGGCCAGTTGCACGGCCTGGTCTTCGTTGCGCGCGGTGCGGTTGGGCGGCTGCTTCAGGCCCAGTTCGTGCAGCAGCTTCTGAAAGCGCTCGCGATCCTCGGCGATATCGATGCTGTCCGGCGTGGTGCCGATGATGGGTACGCCGTTGGCTTCCAGGTCCAGCGCCAGCTTCAGCGGCGTCTGGCCGCCGTACTGCACGATCACGCCGACAGGCTTTTCCTTGTCGACGATCTCCAGCACGTCCTCCAGCGTCACCGGCTCGAAGTAGAGGCGGTCGCTGGTGTCGTAGTCGGTCGAGACCGTCTCGGGGTTGCAGTTGACCATGATGGTCTCGTAGCCGTCTTCGCGCATCGCGAGCGCGGCATGGACACAGCAGTAGTCGAATTCGATGCCCTGACCGATCCGGTTCGGGCCGCCGCCCAGCACCATGATCTTCTTCTTGTCGGACGGCTGGGCCTCGCACTCCTCATCATAGGTGGAGTACATGTAGGCGGTCTGCGTCTCGAACTCGGCCGCGCAGGTGTCCACCCGCTTGTAGACCGGTCGCACGCCCTGGGCATGGCGCACCTTGCGCACCTCGTGCTGGTGAGTGCCCAGCAGCTTGGCCAGACGCTTGTCCGAGAAGCCCTTGCGCTTGAGCAGCAGCAGCTCATCGCGCGACAGGCCAGCCAGGTCTCGGCCCTTGAGGCTTTGTTCGATCTGGATCAGTTGCTCGATCTGGGCGAGGAACCACGGGTCGATCGCGGTCTCCTCGAACACCTCCTGCAAGCTCATGCCGATCCGGAAAGCGTCGCCGACGAACAGGATGCGCTCCGGGCCGGGCTCGCCGATCTCCTGGATGATCTCCTCCCGGTCGGTCGAGCGTTCGCTCAGGCCGTCGATGCCGGTCTCCAGACCGCGCAGTGCCTTCTGGAACGATTCCTGGAAGCTGCGGCCCATGGCCATCACCTCACCCACCGACTTCATCTGCGTGGTCAGGTGCGCATCGGCCATCGGGAACTTCTCGAAGGCGAAGCGCGGGATCTTGGTGACCACGTAGTCGATGCTGGGCTCAAAGGACGCCGGAGTCACGCCTCCGGTGATGTCGTTCTTCAGCTCGTCCAGCGTGTAGCCGACGGCCAGCTTGGCGGCAATCTTCGCGATCGGGAAGCCGGTGGCCTTGGAGGCCAGAGCCGAGGAGCGCGAGACCCGCGGATTCATCTCGATCACGATCATCCGACCGTTGGTCGGATTGATCGAGAACTGCACGTTGGAGCCACCGGTGTCCACGCCGATCTCGCGCAGGATCGCGATCGACGCATTGCGCAGCAGCTGGTACTCCTTGTCGGTCAGGGTCTGCGCCGGCGCCACGGTGATGGAGTCGCCGGTGTGGATGCCCATAGGATCCAGGTTCTCGATGGAGCAGACGATGATGCAGTTGTCCGCCTTGTCGCGGACGACCTCCATCTCGTACTCCTTCCAGCCGATCAGGCTCTCCTCGATCAGCAGCTCATTGGTCGGCGACAAGTCCAGGCCACGCTTGCAGATCTCTTCGAACTCTTCCGGGTTGTAGGCAATGCCGCCGCCGGTGCCACCCAGCGTGAAGCTGGGACGGATCACCATCGGGAAGCCGGTGCCGCCGATCTCGGCCTGGATGCGCTTCTGCACGCCCCAGGCCTCTTCCATCGTATGCGCGATGCCGGACTTGGCCGAGTCCAGGCCGATCTTGGTCATCGCGTCCTTGAACTTCAGCCGGTCCTCG
This sequence comes from Pelomonas sp. CA6, assembly GCF_022549225.1. GTDB lineage: Bacteria > Pseudomonadota > Gammaproteobacteria > Burkholderiales > Burkholderiaceae_C > Roseateles. The sequence goes on along the minus strand of NZ_JAKZFD010000006.1, from coordinate 136,613 downwards.
GCCTTCTCGATCGCCTTCTCGTTGGCGCCGATCATCTCGACGCCATACTTGGCCAGCACGCCGTGCTTGTGCAAGTCCAGCGCGCAGTTCAGCGCCGTCTGGCCGCCCATGGTGGGGAGGATCGCGTCCGGACGCTCCTTGGCGATGATCTTCTCGACCACCTGCCAGGTGATGGGCTCGATGTAGGTCACGTCGGCCGTGTCCGGGTCGGTCATGATGGTCGCCGGGTTGCTGTTGACCAGGATGACCTTGTAGCCCTCTTCGCGCAGGGCCTTGCAGGCCTGGGCGCCGGAATAGTCGAACTCGCAGGCCTGGCCGATGATGATGGGGCCGGCGCCGATGATGAGGATGCTCTGGATGTCGGTACGTTTTGCCATGTCTTGTTCTCCTGCCGTCGGGCTTTAGGCCTTGGCCATCAGACCGATGAAGCGGTCAAACAGGTAGGCGATGTCATGCGGGCCGGGGCTGGCCTCGGGGTGGCCCTGGAAGCAGAAGGCGGGCTTGTCCGTGCGCGCCAGGCCTTGCAGCGTGCCGTCGAACAGGCTGATGTGGGTGGGGCGCAGGTTGGCGGGCAGCGTGTCGGCGTCGACCGCGAAACCGTGGTTCTGGCTGGTGATGCTGACGCGGCCGTTGTCCAGGTCCTTGACCGGATGGTTGGCGCCATGATGGCCGAACTTCATCTTGAAGGTCTTGGCACCGGAGGCCAGCGCCATGATCTGGTGCCCCAGGCAGATGCCGAAGGTGGGAATGCCGGACTCGATCAGCTGCGCGGCGGCCTGGATCGCATAGTCGCAGGGCTCCGGGTCGCCAGGGCCGTTGGAGAGGAAGACGCCATCCGGCTCCAGGTCGAAGACCTCGGAGGCCGGCGTCTGTGCCGGCACCACGGTGATCTTGCAGCCGCGCGAGGCAAGCATGCGCAGGATGTTGTGCTTCACGCCGAAGTCGTAGGCAACGACATGGAAACGAGGCGCGGTCTGCTCGCCATAGCCCTGCCCCAACTGCCACTCGGTCTGCGTCCAGGATTCGCGCTCGCTGCGGCTGACCACCTTGGCCAGATCCAGGCCGGCCATGCTGGGCGCGGCCTTCGCGGCGGCGACGGCCTCGGCGATCAAAGCATCGGTGATCTGCTCGCCGGCCTTCAGGGCCAGGATGCAGCCGTTCTGCGCACCGGTGCGGCGCAGGACGCGGGTGAGACGACGGGTGTCGATGTTGGAGATCGCGACCGTCCCCTCGTCCTGCAGGTACTGGCGCAGGCTGCGGTCCTTGCGGAAGTTGGAATCGAGGACCGGTGCCTCCTTGATGATCAGGCCGGCGGCATGGATCTTCGTGGCCTCGACATCCTCGGCATTGACCCCATAGTTGCCGATGTGCGGATACGTCAGCGTGACGATCTGGCGGCAGTAGCTGGGGTCGGTGAGGATTTCTTGGTAGCCGGTGAGCGAGGTGTTGAACACCACTTCACCGACGGTTCGGCCGGCAGCGCCTAGCGCCGAACCCTTGAAGACCGTGCCGTCTGCCAGGGCGAGGATCGCGGGGGGAGCGGAAAGCAGATCAGGCAGCACGGGTAACTCCGTTGTTGTGCGCGCGCCCAGCTCTGCTCCAGGGCCTGTCCGGATCGGTGTTCCGACGCCCCTGTGATTGACAGAGGCCGGACCCGGTTCGCGGACCCTCCTGGCGGAGTGAATCCTAAGGGATTGGGGGTGGAGTTTTGCTCGACGCGGTAGGTTGCGGGTAAACCCATCAAGTATAACCCACCAGGGTTATCACCGAGACAAAACCCTCAGCGATCAAGCCTCATCACGCTTCGCGTTATGCGGAGCCAGCCTTCCCGGCCGCCCCGCGAACCGAAACGGCTCAAGCCCCCAGTTCCAGCGCCGCGATGGCCGCGCGGGCGATCTGGGCATCTTCGCCGGACTTCACGCCGCTGACGCCCACCGCACCAACACAGTGGCCGTCCACGATCACCGGCACGCCACCTTCCAGCATGCCCTGCAGCTGCGGCGCACTGAGGAAAGAGGTGCGGCCCTGGTTGATCATGTCCTCGTAGATCTTGGATTCACGGCGGCCCAGCGCGGCGGTCCGCGCCTTGGCCGGCGCGATCTCGGCCGAAATCGCGGCCACACCATCCAGCCGCTGCAGCCACAGCAGATGGCCACCGTCGTCGACGATCGCGATGCTCACGGGCCATTGGTTGGTCAGTGCATGGGCCTCGGCCGCCGCCGCCATTCGTTTGACATCTTCGAGGGTGAGATAGGGTTTTTGCTTCATGATCGACTGCCTTGTCCAGGATCTGGGGCCCGCGCCCCGCAGACGCCGACTGTAACGACTCGGGCGATACCGGACATGGGCCGCCCGGAAGGCCCTGCCCCTCATCCGCTCTTCATGCGCCGGACGTCTAAAATGCTACGACGTACCGCCGAACCCGGCGGACCGGATCGGGCCTCAGCCTTGCCGGAGCCCATCCATCCATTTCGACGGAGGACGAATGAACAACAGCATGCAAACCCAATACGGCGGCTATGGCACCGGCCTGGCGGCCGACCGTCAGCGCGTTCTGCGCAACACCTACTGGCTGCTGGCCCTGTCGCTCGTGCCGACGGTGCTGGGCGCGTGGATCGGTGTTTCGACCGGCATCCTGGCCAGCCTGGGCATGGGTGCCAGCACGATTCTCTTTCTTGTGGGCGCCTTCGGCCTGATGTTCGTCATCGAGAAGACCAAGAACTCCAGCACCGGCGTCGTCGCGCTGTTGGCCTTCACCTTCTTCATGGGCTTGATGCTGTCGCGCCTGCTGGCGGCGGTTCTGGGCTTCCGCAACGGCGCGTCGCTGATCATGACTGCCTTTGGCGGCACCGCGGCGATCTTCTTCACGATGGCCACCATGGCCACCGTGATCAAGCGCGACCTGTCCAGCATGGGCAAGTTCCTGATGGTGGGCGCCGTGATCATGCTGGTGGCCGGCCTGGTGAACATCTTCCTGCAATCGTCGGCGCTGATGCTGACGCTGCTGGTGCTGTCGCTGGCAGTGTTCTCGGCCTTCATGCTGTACGACATCAAGCGCGTGATCGACGGCGGCGAGACCAACTACATCACCGCAACGTTGGCGATTTACCTGGACCTGTACAACGTGTTCCAGAGCTTGCTGTCGCTGCTGGGCATCTTCGGCGGCGACCGCGACTGACCCAACCCATGCCCCGCGCCGCGGCGCGGGGCTCCAAAGGAAAGGGCTCCCTGGTGGAGCCCTTTTTCATACCCGCTCGGACAGTGGCGTCTCAACGCTCGAAGACGGCAATGGACTCGACGTGAGCCGTGTGCGGGAACATGTTCACCGCCCCGGCCCGCGTGCAGCGATAACCCGCCAGGTTGACCAGCAAGCCGGCGTCACGCGCCAGCGTGGCGGGATTGCACGAGACATAGACAATGCGCCGCGGCGGCGTCCAGCCCGGCGCCAGCGCCGGGTCCTGCACCAGATCCGCAAGCGCCTTGGCCAGCGCGAACGCCCCCTCGCGCGGCGGGTCTACCAGCCAGCGATCCGACTCGCCATCGGCCGCCAGCAACTGCGGCGTCATCTCGAACAGATTGCGCGCCACGAAGCTGGCCTTGTGATCCAGGCCGTTGCGGCGCGCGTTCTCGCGCGAGCGCTGCACCAACGCCTCGCTGCCTTCGATGCCCAGCACCTCCCGCGCCTGCGTGGCCAGCGGCAGCGTGAAATTGCCCAGGCCGCAGAACCAGTCGATCACGCGCTCGCCCGGCTGCGCCTCCAGCAGCCGCAGCGCGCGGCCCACCAGCGTGGTGTTGATCTGATGGTTGACCTGGGTGAAGTCGGTCGGCTTGAAGGGCATCACGATGCCGAACTCGGGCAGCGTGTAGGCCAGCTCCGGCCCGCCCGTGTCCAGCAGGTGCACGGTATCCGGCCCCTTGGGCTGCAACCACCACTGGACGCCGTACCGGCCCGCGAAGTCGCGCAACAGGGTCAGGTCATGCTCGCTGAGCGGCTCCAGATGGCGCAGCACCAGCGCAATGACCAGGTCCGCCCCCTGCCCCCCGATCGCCAGCTCGATCTGCGGCAACCGGTCGCGCGCCTGCATGGCACCGACCAGCCCGCGCAGCGGCAGCAGCATGTCGCTCACACGCTGGGGCAGGATGGGGCAGACCGACATATCGGCGATGTAGCGGCTCTTGCGCTCGTGGAAGCCGACCAGCACATGCCCTTTCTTGGGCACATAGCGGACGGACAGGCGGGCCCGGTAGCGGTAGCCCAGCGCCGGCCCCTCGATGGGTCTCAGCAGCGCCTCGGGCTTGACCTTGCCAAGATGCCAGAGGTTGTCTTCCAGCACGCGCTGCTTCACCGCCACCTGGGCCGCCGGATGCAGGTGCTGCATCTTGCACCCCCCGCAGGCGCCGGCATGCAGGCCGAAGTGAGGGCAGGCCGGGCGCACTCGTTGCGCGCTTTCGCGCCGCATGGCGGCCATCGCCGCCTGTTCCCAGTTGTTTTTCTTGCGGCCGACCGCGACCTGCACTTCCTCGCCCGGCAACGCGCCTTCGATGAAGACCACCTTGCCTTCGGTGTTATGCGCGACGCCCTGCGCGTCCAGGTCCAGCGACTCGACCTTGAGCCATTCGGATACATCAGTCATGGGCGCGATTATCCCAGGCATGCCGGGCATGACCGGGCCCCCAAAGCGCCTAGAAGATGGAATCGCGGTTGATGCCCTGACGCATCATGTTGCGCTTGAGCTTGGCCAGGGCCTCGATCTGGATCTGGCGTATGCGCTCGCGCGTCAGCCCCAGCCGCCCGGCCAGCACATCCAGGGTCTCGGGCTCGCGGTCGGCCAGGCCATAACGCCCCGACAGCACCTCGCGCTCCCGATCACTCAGCGAGGCCATCCCATGGCGCAGCAGGTCCTCGATCTCGTGATTAAGCCGCTGTCCGGCGGGGTCCACCGCCTGTTCGTCGGCAACCAGGTCCAACAGCGATTCGCCGCCATCCCCATTGCGGTCCACCGGCGAATCCAGCGAGCTGGGCTGTTCGGCGTAGGCCAGAATCTCGGCGATCTCCTGCACCGGGCGCTGCAGCAGCGCCGCGACCTCCTCGGCGCGCACGGTTTTATCGCCGCCGTTCTGGGCCGACAAGGCCTCCAACGCGCGGCGCGCCTTCAACACCTGGTTGAGCTCGCGCACGATGTGGACGGGGAGCCGCACCAGTCGCGCCTGATGCATCAAGGCGCGCTCGACGCTCTGGCGTATCCACCAGCTGGCATAGGTGGAGAAACGGAAGCCGCGTTCGGGTTCGAACTTGCCGATCGCGTGCATCAGGCCCAGGTTGCCCTCCTCGATGAGATCGCTCATCGGCAGGCCGCGGCCGAGGTAGTTCTTCGCGATGCTGACCACCAGACGAAGGTTGTGCTCGATCATCGCCTGGCGCGCCTGGAAGTCACCGGCGCGGGCGCGCACCGCGGTGTCGTACTCCTGCTGAGGCGTCAGCAGCGGTGTGCGTCGGATGTCGCGCAGATAGGACTGCAGCGCGTTGCCCGGATCGGCGTCATTGGGCGGCAGCATGCCGTCCATGTCCGGCGTGGCGCGTGCCTCGCCGTCCTGGGCGCCCGCGGCCGCGCCGTTGAGCGCGCCACCGGCAGGAAAGCCGGGTTCGTACGGAGAAGCGGCGCGATCGGTATGCATGATGCGGCGCTCTCCGTCGGGATGTTCAGCGCGAAGGCAGCAGCTTCGCCGGGTCAACCGGCTTGCCCTGCTTGCGCACCTCGAAGTGCAGCTTGACTTGGTCGGAGTCGCTGGAGCCCATTTCGGCGATCTTCTGTCCCTTGCGTACCGCCTGCTCCTCCTTGACGAGCAAGGTCTGGTTGTGCGCGTAGGCCGTGAGGTAGGTGTTGTTGTGCTTGATGATGATCAGATTGCCGTAGCCGCGCAAGCCCGAGCCGGCATAAACCACACGCCCATCGGCCGCGGCCAGCACCGGGTCCCCGGCCTTCCCACCAAAGGCCAGCCCTTTGTTCTTGACTTCATCGAAGCCGGCCGTCACCGGCCCCGTGGCGGGCCAGGAGAAGTGCACGTCGTCGTCGCCACCGGCCGCAGCGGCGGCGGGCGGCGTCGCAGGGGCCGAGGCCGGCGCCGCGGTCGTGCTGCCGCTGGCGGCGCCGCTCGCCGGCGCACTGCCAGCCGGGGCCTTGCCGTCCAGCGGGCGGGTTTCGACCTTGGCGGTGGTGATGGGCTTGGTGCTGACCACCGAGGGATCCACACCCGGAGGCGCGACACGCAAGACCTGACCCACCTCGATCAGGTTGGGGTTGTCCAGCCCGTTCCACTTCGCGACGTCGCGCCAGTTCTGGCCGTTGTCCAACGCGATGCGGATCAGGGTGTCACCCTGCTTGACGGTGTAGTACCCCGGCTTGCCGGCGTTCTCCGCGCCCGGCAGCGGCTTGACCTCGACCGTCGGGGAAGCCGACGGCAGCGGGGCGCCGGGCTTGGTCGCGCCGGGACGTCCCACGTTGCGCTCTTCGACCGGAGCCCTGTTGGGCGACGATGCGCAGCCGACCAGGGTCAGCACCAGAAGACCGGCCGCTGTCAGGCCGAGGTAACGGGCTTGGGGTTGTTGCATGAACTCTCGATCTCTCGCTGGTGGATCATGCGGATGGGCGCGACGCGCAGCATTCCGCATCGACTACACGATGCCGGATTTTAGGGGCACGAACAGCACCGCCTCATGCAGGCTGCGCACAAAGCGGCTACCACTTGCATCTGAGACATGGTCGATCAGCACCAGCACCTGGCCCTTGCCGCTGGGCGCCGTCATCGGTGCGACCAGCCGCCCACCGGGCGCCAGTTGATCCAGCCAGGGCTGGGGGATGTCATCGCCACCGGCTGCGGCAATGAGGCTGTCGTAAGGGGCACCGGCCGCATGCCCGAGGCGACCATCGCCATGCAGCAGCTGGATGCGTCCCTGCCCCTGCAGGTTCTGGCGCGCCTTGTCGTGCAGCGGGCGCAGCCGCTCGATCGAGACCACGCGCTGGGCCAGCTGAGCCAGCAGGGCCGCCTGATAGCCGCAGCCGGTGCCGATCTCCAGCACGCGGCCCAGATGACCGCGCCGCTGCGCGCCCGGCCCAGCCAGCAGCAAGGCCATCATGCGACCGACGACCGAGGGCTTGGAGATGGTCTGACCATGTCCGATCGGCAGGCTGGTGTCCTCATAGGCCTGGATGGCCAGCGCGGTATCGACGAACTGGTGGCGAGGCACCTGGGCCAGGGCCTGCAGCACACGCTCGTCGCCCAGCCCTTCGCGCCGCAGCCGGTCGGCCATGCGCTGGCGCACCAGCGCGGAGTCCAGCCCCAGGCCAGACGGCGCGGCGACGCGCCCTGCCGCCTCCGCCTGCTGCCAGTGCAGCTGGGGCCGGATCAGCTCACGCGCCCCCGCCGGACGAGGTCCGGCACCGGGACTGTCCAGTTTGTCCAGAGACAGCGGAAAGCGCTTGGCGCGCGATCCCGGCTCGCTCACCGGGCGACTCCCGCCTCGATGTGGCAGGCCATGCCCGACGTCCGGCAAGACCGCTGCGGCACGCCTGGCCTCATGCCGGCTGCCCCAGCAGACGCTGGCGCCAGTACGATGCGCCGGCGTGGTCGGTCAGGTCCACCTGCAGTGGCGTGATGGACACCATGCCATTGGCCGTGGCGTGGAAGTCCGTGCCCTCGCCCGCCTCGCGCGCATCGCCCGCCGGGCCGATCCAGTAGATGGGCTCACCGCGCGGATTGCGCTGCTCGATCAGCGCTTCGCTGGCATGCCGGCGGCCCAGCCGGGTGATGCGGCGCGGCAGCGCCAGCGCGTCGGCTCGGTTGGGAATGTTCACGCTGAGCAGGAAAGGCTGGCCCAGGCCGCCGGCGATCACCTGCTGGATCAGCTCACGCGCGACCGCGGCCGCTGCGTCCAGCTCGCCCCAGCCCTTCTCCACCTGGGAGAAGGCGATGGACGGAATGCCGAACAAATAGCCCTCGGTCGCCGCCGCCACCGTGCCCGAGTACAGCGTGTCGTCGCCCATGTTGGCGCCATTGTTGATGCCCGAGACCACCAGGTCGGGCCGATAGTCCAGCACGCCCGTCAGGGCCAGATGCACGCAGTCCGACGGCGTGCCATTGACATAGCGATGGCCGTTGGCAGCGGTGAAGACCGACAGCGGACGCGACAGCGTGAGCGAGTTGGAGGTCCCGCTCGCATTCTGCTCGGGCGCGATCACGTCGATCTGTCCCAAGCCCTCGCAGGCCTTCACCAGCGCGGCAAGCCCGGGCGCCAGATACCCGTCATCATTGGCAATGAGTATTCGCATGCGGGCATTGTAGGCAGACACCCCGCCCGCGCCGGAAGAGACCCGGACGTCACCTGAGCGACGCCCGCTCACCGGCGGGCTTCCTATCATGCGCGCCAGGCTCCGAGCCGGGGCCAGATCAAACGGAGGTCGAGATGAAGGGCTGGTTGTGCGAGAACCCGGTGGGCGTGCAGGCGTTGCAATGGAAGGAGCTTCCGACGCCGGAACCGGGTCCGGGACAGCTGAGGGTCGCCATACGCGCGGCCAGCCTGAACTTCCCGGACCTGCTGATCGTGCAAAACAAATACCAGGTCAAACCACCACTGCCCTTCGTACCTGGCACCGAGTTCGCGGGCGTGGTCGAGGCGGTGGGCGAAGGCGTCAGCGGCTTCAAACCCGGCATGCCGGTCGCCGCCTTCACCGGCACCGGCGGCTTCGCCACCCATGCGCTGGTGCCTGCGGCGCTGGCCCTGCCCTTGCCGCCCGGCTTCGCCTTTGAAGACGCCGCAGCCTTCATCTGCACCTACGCCACGGCCTACCATGGCCTGCTGGACCGGGCCGCGCTGAAGGCCGGCGAGACCGTGCTGGTGCTGGGCGCCGCTGGTGGCGTGGGCACGGCGGCCATCCAGGTGGCCAAGGCGGCCGGCGCGCGCGTGATCGCCGCAGCGTCCAGCGCCGACAAATGCACACGTTGCCTGGAGATCGGCGCCGATGCCGCGATCAACTACGCCGACACCGATCTGCGCGCCGAACTGAAGACCCTGACCGCGGGGCGTGGACCGGACGTGGTGCTGGACCCCGTCGGCGGACCATTGGCCGAGGCCGCCTTCCGCGCCATCGCCTGGCGCGGCCGCTATCTGGTCGTCGGCTTTGCCCAGGGCGAAATCCCCGCACTGCCGCTGAACCTCGCCCTGCTCAAGGGCGCCTCGCTGATTGGCGTGTTCTGGGGCGAATTCGCCAAGCGCGAACCCCAGGCCAATGCCGCGATGATGATGCAACTGGCCGGCTGGTACGCCCAGGGCCGGATCAAGCCGGTGCTGGACCGCGTGCTGGACATGGAACAGCTGCCGCAGGCCTTTGAGCGCATGAGCTCGCGCCAGGTCGTCGGCAAGCTGGTCGTGCGCAACGCCTGAAGCCTCGGCGCCCAGCGAAGGGCCAGCCTCCCCCCGCAAATCGGTGGCTCCCTGTTCCCCCGTCTATGCCAATGCACGACCATGCGCAGGTGCTAGCATGCCGCAATTGGACCTTGCCATGGCCGTCAAAGTACTCATCGTTGAAGACAATCCGGTTGCCCGCAGCTTTCTCTGTCGTGTCGTTCGCGAGAGTTTCAGCGACGCCATGGACATCACGGAGGCCGGCGATCTCGAAGGTGCCCGGCGGCAACTGGCCGCGGTGGACCGCAGCTCGCCGGACCACGGCTTCAAGCTCATCCTCGTGGACCTGGAACTGCCCGACGGCAGCGGCATGGAATTCCTCGCCGAGCTGGCCGGACGCCAGGCGATCAAGATCGTCACCACGCTGTACTCCGACGACGACCATCTCTTCCCGGCGCTGCAGTGCGGCGCCGACGGCTATCTGCTGAAGGAAGACCGCTTCGAGGTGCTGGTGGAAGAGCTGCAGCGCATCGTGCGTGGGCAGCCCCCCCTGTCGCCAGCGATCGCGCGCCGCCTGCTCTCGCACTTCCGACCTGGCGCCGGCTGGGACAGCGGCCCCATGGGCCTGCACTCCGGCTTCGGCGCGCTGACGGCCAGCAGCACGACGCCACACCGCGCCGTGAGCCTGGAGCCGGGCGCCGAATGGGAGCGCCTCACGCCGCGGGAGAACGAAGTTCTCACCTACTTGAGCAAGGGCTTCACGATCAAAGAGATCGCCAACCTGATGGGCATCAAGTGGTTCACCGTCAACGACCACATCAAGTCCATCTACAAGAAGCTCAATGTCTCCAGCCGCGCTGAGGCGGCGGTGCTGGCGTCGAAGCAAGGCTTGGTCTGATGATGATCACCCGAGGAGCGACACCGGTGTCGCTCCATCGCCCGCTGAGCGATCCGCCAAGCGGGGACTGAGCAGCCCACAGCGAATCCGGGTGGGTGCTCCACACCGGAACACAACGCCCAAACAAAAACCCCGGCCGTCTTGCGACAGGCCGGGGTTTTCTTATTCGGTGGGGTGGCTGATGGGACTCGAACCCACGACAACCAGAATCACAATCTGGGACTCTACCAACTGAGCTACAGCCACCGAAGAAGCCTTAGATTATAGAGCGAAATTTGCGAGGTAGGGAAGAGTTTTGGAAATTTCTTTCGATGCCCTGTCCCGCCCCTCTCAGCGCTCGCTCAAGGCTGCGGCGCGGACGCCGCCAGCGCGGCCTGCGGCGCGGTGATCTTGGCCTTGTGCTCGGCCTTCAGCGCGCCGTAATAGGCTTGCGCTTCGGCCGCGCCCCAGGCCTGCGCGTACTGCTGCGCGGCGCGCTTGGCGTCGACAACGGCCGGGTCGCGCGGCAGCACGCGGTTGATGCGCACCACCACATAGCCGTCGGCGCCGGCATCCAGGCCGGCATAGGCGGGCAGCTTGCTCGCGTCCGTGCGCATCAGGTCGTTCAGCAGCTTGCCGTTGAACAGCGGATCGGGCTTGGCGCGCGACAGCACCTGGGCCTCGCCGAGGCCGGCGGCATCACCACCCTTGCGCAGATCGGCCAGGCGCTGCTCGCCGGCCTTCACGGCCAGGGCCTTGGCCTGCTCGGCCACCCAGGCCGTGCGCAGCTCGTTGCGCACGTCGGCCAGCGCCGGCACACGGGCCGGGCGGTGCTGGACCACGCGTGCCGACACCATCTGGTTGGGGCCGGTTTCGACGGCCTCGGTGTTGCGCTTGTTGTTCAGCGCGTCCGTACCGAAGACGGCCTCCAGCAGCTTGGCCGAGGACAGCGCCCCCGTCGCGCCGGCCGCGGGCTTGCGCTGCACGGTGGCGGTCTGGATCTTCAGGCCCATCTTGTCAGCCGCCGGCTTCAGGCTGTCGGACTGCTCGTAGACCATGTTGCTGAATTGCTCGGCCAGCTCGGAATAGCGCTTGGCCGCCTGCTGGCGGCGCAGCTCGGCCTCGATCTCCGCACGCACGCTGTCGAAGCTGCGCTTGTCGCCACCGCGCACGCCGGTCAGCATGATGATGTGGTAGCCGAAGTCCGAGCTGACGACATTGCTGATCTCGCCCTGCTTCAGCGCATAGGCCGCATCCTCGAAGGGCTTGACCATCGCCCCGCGGCCGAAGAAGTCCAGGTCGCCACCGCGCGCGGCCGAGCCTTCGTCCTGCGAGTTCTTGCGCGCCAGCTCGGCAAAGCCGGCCGGGTTCTTGCGGGCCTCCTGCAGCAGGGCCTCGGCGCGCGCGCGCGCCTTGGCCTTCTCGTCGGCCGAGGCGCCCTCGCCCGCCTTGATCAGGATGTGGCTGGCGCGGCGCTCCTCGGCTACGGTGTAGCGCGCCACATTGGTCTCGTAGTACTGGCGCAGCTCGGCCTCGTTGACGCTGACGCCGGCGCGCAGCGCGTCGATGTCCAGCACCAGGTATTCGATGTCTGCGCTCTCAGGCAGCTGGAAGCGCTGCGCCACAGCCGGCTGCTTGTAGTAGGCCTCGAGCTCGGCATCCGTGGGATTGAGCTTGGCCGCGAAGTCCTTGGCCAGGAAGCGCTGCACCTGCACCTCGCGCTGCTGCAGCAGCGCATCGAAGGCCAGGCTGGCGCTGGCCTCGGTCGGCAACGCCGAGTCACCGACGACGCTGAGCACCTGGCGCAACGTCAGGTCCTGACGCAGGCGCTGCGCGAACATCTCTGAGCTCATGCCCTGGGCCGCGAGCACGGCCTTGTTGACCGAGCCATCCGGGTTGCGCAGGAAGGCGAATTGCGGGTCGTTGCGGAACAGGGTCTGCAGCCGCTCCTTGCTGATGGTCAGGAACTGCTCCTTGGCGGCCGACTGCAGCACGCGCTCGCGCAGCAGCTGGTCCAGCGACTCCTGGCGCAGCTCGGGCGCATCCAGCAGCTTGGGATCGACATTGGGCATCTGCTGACGGATCTGGTCCACGCGCTGGCGGTGCGCGGCATCCCATTCGGCCTGGGTGATCTTGCGACCGTCGACCGTGGCGACGCCGGCATTGCTGCCATCCATGAAGCGTGAATAGCCTTCCACGCCCAGCAGCACAAAGGACGGCAGGATCAGGATCAGCAGCAGGAACTGAAACAGCCGGGTGTGCTTGCGAACGAAATCAAACATCAACAACCTCGGAAAGGCGGCGCGCCGGCCAGCACCGAACACCCCGGTGCGAAGGACCTGCGACACGACAGTAAACGTGACAAAGGCGAACCGTGGTTCGCCTTTGCGAGAGCGGCATTCTAGCCTTGGCTCCGGGGATGGCCCGCAGGCCACTGGTGGGTGCTGAGGGGCTCGAACCCCCGACCTACGCCTTGTAAGGGCGCCGCTCTACCAACTGAGCTAAGCACCCCCGGAAAAAATCAGTTCACCGCATCCTTCAGGGCCTTGCCCGGACGGAACTTCGGCACCTTGGCCGACTTGATCTTGATCGCGTCGCCGGTACGCGGGTTACGGCCCGAGCGAGCGGCGCGCTTGCTGACCGTGAACGAGCCGAAACCGACCAGCGAGACCGTGCCGTTCTTCTTCAGGGTCGTCTTGATACCGCCGATCACGGCTTCCAGCGCTCGACCCGCCGCCGCCTTGGAGATGTCGGCTTGCTTGGCAATGTGCTCGATCAGTTCGGACTTGTTCACGAAGACACCTCTTGGTGGGTTCAACTCAGGCCGCAGCGCGACCGGTGGATGAGGGCGATCCGCAACGCATCTCCGACACCGAAGAACGTGACATGCACGGCGCGCGGGAAGCGGATTCTAGACGCATTCCCACGGCCACCCAGGCAGGGAGAGTCCCGATCGCCCACCGTGGCGCAGCCATGCAGGCGAGCCCTTCAACGCGCCTTGGCGCGGATCTCCGGCAGAGCCTTCTGCAGGTAGTAGGCCATGGACCAGATGGTGAGGACAACCGCGGCCAGGATCAGCCATTGCCCCCAGGCGCGCGTGTCGATCACGCCGAACAGCCGTCCGTCATAAAGCAGGAAGGGGATCGCCACCATCTGCACGGTGGTCTTGAGCTTGCCCACCATGTGCACGGCCACCGAGCGCGACGCGCCGATCTGCGCCATCCACTCGCGCAGCGCCGAGATCGCGATCTCGCGGCCGATGATGACCAGCGCCACCAGCGCATTGACCCGCCCAAGCTCCAGCAGCACCAGCAGGGCCGCGCAGACCAGGAACTTGTCGGCCACCGGATCCAGGAAGGCGCCGAAGGACGAGGTCTGGTTGAGCTTGCGCGCCAGATAGCCGTCCAGCCAGTCGGTCAGCGCCACCGCGATGAACAGCACCGTCGCCAGCAGGTTCTGGTGCGCGGGCGCGATCTGCAGATGGAACGCGCCCACGATCAGCGGAATGGCCACGATGCGGGCCCAGGTCAGCAGGGTGGGCAGGGTCAGGAACATGAGGGCATTGTGCCCAAAGAAAGCACCGCGCCGGTGCTCTCCGGGCCCGGCCTTCCCGCCCTGTCGCTTTCTCGCCCCGTCGCTGAAGAAAACGGAGGGCCGCTCCCGATTTTCCTGACCTCGGCGGCGCCTGGCGCGAAGCGACCGGACGGATGGGCCTTCAGTCGTCCAGCGTACGCGGCTTGAAGCGCCTTTCGTCGTTGAACAGGAAGACCTCGTTGAACTTCCAGGGCCGCGGCAGATGGGACAGATCGCCATAGGGCGCGGCGCGATGCACCGCGTCAATGGCGAGCTGGATGGTGTCGCGCGCCTGCCCCGGCTCGCGCATCACGGCGACGCGCTTGACGCTACCGTCGCGGTTGAGCTCGACTTCCAGCACCGGGATGGCCAGCAGCACCGCCGGCACCTCGCCCATGTAGCTGCGCTCGGGATTGGCGGCGACCAGGCGGCGCGCCGCCTGTAGGCGCAGCTCGTCATGGGTGCGCACCGGCTGGGCTGGCGCCAGTTCGACAGGGCCGTGGGCGCCGGCCGTGGCCGGCTGCCCAGGCGACTTCTGCGCCGCGCCCGCTTGGGGCAGGTTCGCGCCGGAGCGCGGTTCGGCCGGGCCGCGGCTGGTGCCGCAACCGGCCAGCACCAGGCTCAGGCCCAGGCCCAGCGCCCGCTTCAGCCACGAGGCGGCGCGTTGTTCTTCAATGCAAGGCACGATAAATCTCCTCTGCCAATTCGCGCGAAATGCCTTTCACGCCTGCCAATTCCTCGACGCTGGCGCCAGCCACGCCACGCACGCCGCCAAAGCGCTGCAACAGCTGCGCACGCTTCTTGGGCCCCACGCCGGGCACGTCCTCCAGGCGCGAGCCTCCGGTGCGCACCGACGCCCGGCGTGCGCGCATGCCGGTGATCGCGAAGCGATGCGCCTCGTCGCGGATCTGGGCCACCAGCATCAGCGCCGCCGAGTCGCGGCCCAGGTAGACCTTCTCGCGCCCATCGGCGAACACCAGCTCCTCCAGGCCCACCTTGCGCCCCTCGCCCTTCTCGACACCGACGATCAGGCCCAGGTCCAGCCCCAGCTCCTCGAAGACCTCCCGCGCCATGGAGACCTGGCCCTTGCCGCCGTCCACCAGCACCAGGTCCGGCAGGCGGCCCTGGCCATTCTGGGCCGCCTCGGCCAGCTTGCTGTAGCGGCGCGTCAACACCTGCCGCATCGCGGCATAGTCGTCGCCGCCGGTGACGCCCTCGATGTTGTAGCGCCGGTACTGGCTGCTCTGCATCTGGTGGCCCTCGAAGACGACGCAGGAGGCCATGGTGGCCTCGCCCGCCGTGTGGCTGATGTCGAAGCACTCGATGCGCAGCCGGTCCAGGTCGCCCAGGTTGAGGTCCAGTGCCTCGGCCAACGCGCGCGTGCGCGCCTGCTGCGAGCCTTCCTCGGCGAGCAGACGGGCCAGCGCCAGCTCCGCGCCCTTGACACACATCTCCTGCCAGATGCGGCGCTGCCCGCGCGGCTGCGGCTGGGTGCCGACCTTGTAGCCGGCCTGCGCGGACAGCGCCTGGCCCAGCTCCTCGTCCACCGCATGCGACAGCACCAGCAAGGGTGGCACCGCGGCTTCCAGGTAGTGCTGCGCGATGAAGGCTTCCAGCACCTGGCGCTCCGGCGAATGCTCGCTCTCCGCGAGCCCGCGGTCGTCGTCATCGAGCGCGTCCAGGCGCAGCGCCGTCGCATCGTCGACATGGCGCGGGAAGTAGGCACGGTCGCCCAGATGGCGGCCGCCGCGCACCATGGCGAGGTTGACGCAGGCGCGTCCGCCCTGCACCTTGACGGCGAGGATGTCGACGTCGCGGTCGCGGCCGGTGGCGCTGTTCTCGTCCACCGCCTGCTGCTGCAGCACGCGCGACAGCGCGCCGATCTGGTTGCGCAGCTCGGCCGCCTGCTCGTACTCCAGGCGCTCGGCATGCGCCATCATCTGGTCCTGCAGTCCCTGCAGCACCTCCTCGGTCTCGCCGAGCAGGAAGCGCTCGGCGTTGCGCACATTGCGCCGGTACTCATCGGTCCGCCCCTCGGGCACACAGGGCCCCGAGCAGCGCCGGATCTGGAACAGCAGGCAGGGCCGGCTGCGGTTATTGAAGACCGTGTCCTCGCAGGTGCGCAGATGGAAGACCTTCTGCAGCAATTGGATGGACTCCTTGACCGCCCAGGCACTGGGGAAGGGGCCGAAGTAGCGATGGCGCCGGTCCACCGCGCCACGGTAGTAGCTGATGCGCGGCCACTCATGGCCGGACAGACGCAGATAGGGATAGCTCTTGTCGTCGCGGAAGAGGATGTTGAAGCGCGGGTCCAGCGCCTTGATCAGGTTGTTTTCCAGCAGCAGGGCCTCGGCCTCGGTGCGCACCACCGTGGTCTCCAGCCGCGCGATGCGCGCCACCATCATGCCGATGCGGGTGCCGCCATGGTCCTTCTGGAAATAGCTGGACACGCGCCGCTTCAGGTTCTTGGCCTTGCCCACGTAGAGCACCTGGCCCTGGGCGTCGAAATAGCGGTAGACCCCAGGCAGGCTGGGCAGCGCGGCCACCTCGGCGAGCAGGCGCTCGCGCGACTCGCGCGCCGCCTGTTCGACCTCGGCCACCCGGCGCGCCTCGGCCGCCTCGTCGGCCTCGCGCTCTTCGCGCCATTGGCTCAACACCTGTTCGCCCAGCGCGGTCAGCTGGGTCTGCTTGTCGTCCTGAGTGGATTCCGGGGCCTTGTCGTCGCCCGGCGCTTGCGTGTTCATGCCCGCGATTGTGCCGCCGCCGATAATCCGCCCATGCCCTCCCCTCTCGTTCCGGTCGCGCCAGCCCCGCGGCGCTGGGATTTCTTTTGCCGCGTGATCGACAACCACGGCGACCTGGGTGTGGACCTGCGGCTGGCGCGCGAGCTCGCGCAGCGCGGCCATGCCGTGCGTCTGTGGTGCGACGACCTGTCGGCCCTGGGCTGGATGCAGCCCGCCCCCGTGCCCGGGCTGGACTGCCGGCCCTGGGCCGCCAGCGAATCGGCCGATCCGGCCGAGGTGGTGCTGGAGACCTTCGGCTGCGAGTTGCCGCCGGCCTATCTGCAGCGCATGGCCCAGGCCCGCGTGGCGCCGACCTGGATCAATCTCGAGTACCTCAGTGCCGAGCCCTATGTCGAGCGCAGCCACGGCCTGCGCTCGCCGCAGTTCAGCGGCCCGGGCGCCGGCCTGCAGAAGTGGTTCTTCTATCCGGGTTTCACGCCGCGCACTGGCGGGCTGCCTCGCGAGACGGGCCTGCTGCAGGCGCGCGCCGCGCACGACGGTGCGGCCTGGCTGACCGAGCGCGGCTGGGCGCCGGAGCCGGGCGAGCGGGTGCTGATGCTGTTCGCCTATCCGCATGCGCCGCTGCGGGCCCTGCTCGACGCCCTGCCCGGCCGCTGGTTGCTGCTGCTGTGCCCAGGCGACGCGCAGACGCGCGTGCCCGCGTTGCTGCGCCCTGGCCAGCGCTGCCTCACTCTGCCCTATCTGAGCCAGCAGGACTTCGACCGCCTGCTGTGGTCCTGCGATCTGAACCTGGTGCGTGGCGAAGATTCCTTCGTGCGCGCGCAATGGGCCGCGGCGCCGATGCTGTGGCACATCTATCACCAGGACGACGGCGCGCATGGCCCCAAGCTGCGCGCCTGGCTGGACCTGGCCTGGGCTGGCGCGCCGGCGGCGCTGCGCCAGTCCTGGCAAGCCCTGGCGCTGGCCTGGAACGGGCTGGGCCCCTGGAACGAGGAGGCCCGTCGCGCCCTGCACCAGCTCCCCGAGGCGGCCCGGCAGCAGCGGCGCTGGCGTGACGAACTGGCGCAGCAAGCGCCTCTTGCCGAGCAGCTCTGTGGCTTCGTCGCCCGGAAACACGGCATCTCGGGCTAGAATAGCGGGCTTTTCGCGCGTTTTGGCCGTCCAGCCTGGGTTGTCAAGATGCGTTCAACACCCGGAACTACCGATACCGGAACCATCATGAAACTCGCTCAAGAAATCCGCGCCGGCAACGTCATCATGCAGGGCAAGGACCCGATGGTCGTGCTGAAGACCGAATACAGCCGGGGTGGCCGCGGCGCCGCCACCGTGCGCATGAAGATGAAGAACCTGCTGAACGGCGCTGGCGCCGAAGTGGTGTTCAAGGCCGACGACAAGATGGACCAGATCATCCTCGACAAGAAGGAGTGCACCTACTCCTACTTCGCCGACCCGATGTATGTGTTCATGGACACCGAATACAACCAGTTCGAGGTGGAAGCCGAGAACATGGGCGACACCGTGCAATACCTGCAGGACGGCATGGAAGTGGAAGTGGTGTTCTACGACGGCAAGGCCATCTCCGTGGAGCTGCCCACCACCATCGTGCGCGAGATCGAGACCGAGCCGGCCGTCAAGGGCGACACCTCGGGCAAGGTCATGAAGCCCGCCCGCATCGTCGGCACCGGCTTCGAGATCGCCGTGCCGCTGTTCGTCGAATCCGGCGACAAGATCGAAATCGACACCCGCACGCATGAGTACCGCAAGCGCGTCTGAGCGCCCAACCGGACTCCCGCAAGAAAGGCAGCCTGCATAGGCTGCCTTTTTTTATGGCTGGGCGCCGGATGGGCCCTCGGCATAGGGCTGCCCCTCGGCCAGCCAGACTTCGTGGTGGCCCGCGCCCGCCGGCACCATGGGAAAGCAGTTTTCCTGCGCCACCACGGCCACATCCAGCAGCTGCGGCCCCGGGGTATCCAGGCAGTGCGCCAGCGCCTCGTCCAGTTCGGCGCGTCGGGTGACGCGGCGCGACTGCCAGCCGAAGGCCTGCGCCAGCGCGACGAAGTCGGGCAGCGCCTCGGTGTAGCTGTGGCTCAGCCGACCGCCATGGATCAGCTGCTGCCACTGGCGCACCATGCCCATGTAGCCGTTATTGCTGAGGATCAGCTTCACCGGCGCGCCGTGCTGAACCGCGGTGGACAGCTCCTGGATGTTCATCAGCACCGACGCATCACCGCTGACGCAGACCACCAGCGCCTCGGGGTGCGCGATCTGCGCGCCGATCGCCGCCGGCAGCCCGTAGCCCATGGTGCCGGCGCCGCCCGAACTGAGCCAGCGCCGCGGCGACTCGATGCCCAGGTGCTGGGCCGCCCACATCTGATGCTGCCCCACGTCGGTGGCGACGATGGGGTCGCGCGCGCGGCGCGCGCGCAGCGCCGCGTCCAGCCGCGCCATCAGCGCCTGCGGCAGGATGGCGCCACCGGCCGGGTCGCGATAAGCCAGGCAGCGGCGCGCCCGCCAGCCCTCGATGCGCCCCCACCAGGGGGTCAGGTCTTGCCCTGAAAACGCCCTGCGCTCCCAGGCGGCCCGCAGCGCCGCCAGCCCCGCGCCCGCGTCGGCACGCAGCGCGACATCCGCGCGCCGCACCTTGTGCAGGCTGCAGGGATCGATGTCCAGGTGGATCACGCGCGCCCCCGGGCTGAAGGCGTCCAGCCGGCCGGTCACGCGGTCATCGAAACGCGCGCCGACGCAGACGAGCAGGTCCGCATGATGCATCGCCAGATTGGCCTCCAGCGTGCCATGCATGCCAGGCATGCCCAGGAACAATGGGTCGGAGGCCGGGAAGGCGCCCAGGCCCATCAGCGTCAGCGTGACCGGCGCCCCGCAGGCCCTCGCCCAGTCGGCGAAGGCGGCGCAGGCCTCGGGGCCGGCATTGATCAACCCGCCTCCGCCATAGAACAACGGCCGGCGTGCCGACGCCAGCAGCGCCACGGCCTGGCACAGCGACTCCGGGTCCAGCGCGGACGGCAAGGCCGGCTTGCGCAGGGGCACGGCCGGCGCGGTGCGCGGCACGGGCGCCTGCTGCACGTCCTTGGGCACGTCGATCAGCACCGGCCCCGGCCGCCCCGAACCCGCCAGCGCATGGGCGCGCCGCAGCAGCGCGCCCAGCTGTGCGGGATCGCGCACCTGGGCATTCCATTTCGTCACCGGGCGCGAGATGCCCAGCGCATCGCATTCCTGGAACGCGTCCGTGCCGATCGCGGCGCGCGCCACCTGGCCGCTGATGCACAGCACCGGGATGGAGTCGCTCAGCGCGTCCAGCAGGCCGGTCGTGGTGTTGCTCATGCCCGGCCCGGAGGTGACCAGCACCACGCCCACGCGGCCGGTGCTGCGTGCATAGCCCTGTGCCGCATGCACGGCCGCCTGCTCGTGCCTCACCAGCACATGGCGCAGCCGTGGTTCGTCGAACAGCGCGTCGTAGAGCGGCAGCACCGCGCCGCCCGGATAGCCGAACACCGTGTCCACCCCCAGTTCGACCAGGGTGTCGACCAGGGTCTGCGCGCCATTGCGCGGCGTCGGGGCGGGCGGCTCGGCGAGGGATTCGACGCCCGCCTCAACCGAGGCGGCGGGAAGTACGCGGGAGGGAGGATCGAGCAGGGAGTTCATGCCCCCACTGTCGATCAAGCTCCGCGGCAAAGGCTTCCGAAGTTGCCGGACAATCGGCTCTTCGCAGAAAATCCTCCCGCCAGCAAGCGCAAATGCAGATCAAGCTCGACAAACTGGACCTGACCATCCTCAGCGAACTGCAGCGCGACGCGCGCATCAGCCTGCAGGAGCTCAGCGGTCGCGTGGGCCTCAGCAGCTCACCGTGCTGGACCCGGATCAAGCGCATGGAGGAGTCCGGCGTGATCGAGGGCTACACCGTGCGCGTGAATGCCGCCAAGGTGGGCCTGCCGGACACGGTGATCGTCCATGTGACGCTGGACAGCCATTCGGACGAGGCGCTGTTCGACTTCGGCCGCGCGCTGGAAGCCATCCCCGAGGTGCAGGAGGCTTTTCTGGTGTCCGGGGACTACGACTACTACCTGCGCATCGCCGTCGCGGACACGCGCGATTACGAGCGCCTGCTGCGCGAGCGCCTCTACAAGATTCCCGGCATACGGCACAGCAAGAGCAGCTTCGTGCTGCGGCAGCTGAAGCAAAGCCCGCTGCCGCTGCGCCGCTGACGCGGCCACCCTTCCCGTGCCGAGGGCCGGGCGGCCGGCCGATCAGGCGTGCGTCTTGGCGCGCGAGCCCTTGTGTTTGGCCATCTTGGGAGCCTTGCCGCTCTTCATGGAGGCCTTCTTGCCGGCGTGCTTGCCGGACTTGCGGGCCGCCGACTTCTTCTTGCCAGCCTTGTGCGACGAGCCCGCCGCGGTCTTGCCCTTCTTGGCCTTGGGCGCCTGCGCCGCGGGCGCCATGTAAGCGGGCTGGGCCTGGGCGGCCGGCGCCATCACGGGGGCCTCCACCGCGGGGGCCACCGGCGCGGCCTTCACCACACCGGACTGGGCCTGTCCCTGGGCTTGGCTGAGGCCGCAGAGCGCCAGCGCGCCCGCGGCGATGGCGGCACGCAGAGTCAAGCGATTCGTGATCTTCATAGCAGTCCTTCTAAAAAACTCTTTGTTCATGGCACAGCCGGGGCCCGGCCCCGGAACTGGCGCTCAAATGAATTCCCGTTCGCGCAGCCACTTGGTGGCCACCCATTTTTCACCATCCAGCACCGGCGCACCGCCGTGCAGTGTCAGTGTCGCTGGATCCGGCCGGTCATAGCTGAAAAAAACCGCATTGCCCTTGACCGCCATCACATCGAGCTTGATGTCGGGGAAGGTCGTGGCGCCCCCGCGCTCGGGCGTGTTCAGGTACATCACCACCGTGCCCACGCGCTGTCCGCCGCGCTGCAGGATGGCCTTGGAGCTGGCGTGGTGCGGCTCGAAGTAGTCGTAGTGCGGCAGGTACTCGGCGCCGCGCCGGTAACGCAGCACCTGCAGGCCCTCGCCATGGCTGGCCGGCCAGTTCAGCAGGGCCGCGAGCCTGGCCTCGACGCGCGCGCAGACCTCGGTCTCGCCGCGCTCGAAGAACATGCCTTCGCTGGTGCGCGCGGAGTTCACCTCGGACCCCTCGTTGCGCGACGCCACCGTTTCGGAGCGCGCCAGCCGGTTGCGCGCGGCCAGCACCATCGCATCGCACTCGTCGTCGCTCAACAAGCCGCCGAACACCACCACCCGCGGGCGCTCCAGCGCCATCAGCACGCGGACCTTGCGCCCCAGCACCTCGATCTCGCTGTGCTGCGCGGCCAGGTCCGGCTCGGGCAGTTCACCGCGCGGGCGTGCCGGCTGCGCCGGCGCCGGCGCGGTCCATGACGGCAGGGATTCGGCCTGCTGGCCCAACGCCTGGCTGGCCACCTCGGGCATCCACCCGCTGCTGAGCATGGATTGGTACAAGGCCTCCCGCGAGACTCCGGCGGCAAGCTGCTGCTGCACCCACTGGCGCAGTTCTGGCGTGACGGATTGGCTCATGTCCTGTGGTGGGCCCCGGGGCTCACTCCTCGTTCAGGCGGCGGCGGAAGACCAGGCGCTCCTGGCTGGAGGCCTCGGCCGCGTAGCGATAGCCTTCCAGGTCGAAATCCAGCAGCCCTTCCGGGCGGTCGATGCGGTTCTGGATCGCATAGCGCGCCATCAGCCCTCGCGCCTTCTTCGCGAAGAAGCTGATGATTTTGTAGCGCCCGCCCTTCCAGTCCTCAAACTGGCAGTCGAGCACGCGCGGCTTGAGCGCCTGGCGATCCGCGGCCTTGAAGTATTCCTGCGAGGCCAGGTTGACGATCACCGGCGTGCGCTGCTGCGCCGCGCGTTCGTTGAGGTGTTCGGCGATGCGGTCGCCCCAGTAGGCATAGAGGGTGCGGCCCCGAGGATTCTCCAGCGCCGTCCCCATCTCCAGCCGGTAGGGCTGCATCAGGTCCAGCGGGCGCAGCACGCCGTACAGCCCGGAGAGCATCAGCACATGGTCCTGGGCCCAGCGCAGCTCGTCCACGCCCAGGCTGGCGGCCTGAAGCCCCGTGTAGACATCGCCATTGAAGGCCAGCACCGCGGGCTTGCTGTTGTGCTCATCGAACCGCGTCGACCAGGCGGCATAGCGCGCCGCGTTGAGCCCGGCCAACGCTTCGGACAGGTCCATCAGCTCGGCAATCTGCGCCGGCGTCTTGCGCCGCAGGATGCCGATCAGCGCGTCGGCCTCGGGGATGAACTGAGGCAGCGTCTGCAGCGCCCGCAACGCGCTGGGCGTGGGGCTGTCGTAGTCCAGGGATTTGGCAGGGGAAAGCAGGTACAGCATCGGCTCATGCAGAGGCCGGATTACCGCCGGCCAGTTCGCAGGACTGGCATTGTCGCGCAGCCGGACATGCGCACGGCGCAGACATGAAAAAGCCCGCCATCGGCGGGCCCAAACCGGCGAAGGCGGCGACTCGCAAGGTCAGGCAAGACCTGACCCCACGGCGCTTACTTCGCCAGCAGCTGGTTGATGGCCGTGACGTCCTCGGGCTTCAGCTGACCCGCGGCCTGGCGCAGCTTGAGGCTGTTCACCAGCACGTCGTAGCGCGCCTTGGCCAGGCTCTGCTGGGTGCTGTAGAGCTGGGTCAGTGCGTTCAGCACGTCCAGGTTGACGCGCACGCCCACCTTGTAGCCGAGCTGCGTGGCCTCCAGCGCCAGCTTGGACGAGGCCTCGGCCGCCTCGTAGGCCTTGACCTGGGCCTGCAGCGACTGCACGCCAAAGAAGGCACGGCGGGTGCCCTCGATCACGCTGCGGCGGGCGAAGTCCAGGTCGTTGCGGGACTTCTCTTCCAGCGCGACGGTTTCCTTGATGCGGTTGGTGACCGCGCCGCCGGTGTACAGCGGCAGCGACAGGCTCACGCCGATGCTGGCGCTGGGCGTGGTGCCGCTCTGGGCCGCGTACAGCGTGCCGCTCTGGCGCAGGGCGCCCAACGAGCCACTCAAGTCCACGGTGGGCAGGTGGCCGGCCTTGGCCTTGTCGATCTCCAGGCGGGCGATGTCCAGTCCCACGCGCGCCTTGCGCACGCCGGGATGCAGCTCCTCGGCCTGTGTCACCCAGGGGTCGACCTCGGCCGGCTGCACGGCCGGCAGCGCCACCGGTTGGGCCAGCGGCTTGGGCTGCACGTTGACGCGCCCCACCAGTTGGTCCAGCGTCACGCGCTTGACGCGCAGGTCGTTGTCGGCGCCCAGCTCGTTGGCCACGGCCAGGTCGTACTTGGCCTGCGCTTCGCGGGTGTCGGTGATGGTGGCGGTGCCGACCTCGAAGTTGCGCTTCGCGGAGGCCAGCTGCTCGGCGATCGCGGTCTTGTTGGCGCGCGAGGTCGCCAGCGTGTCCTGGGCCGCCAGCACGTCGAAATAGGCCTGGGCCACGCGCACGATCAGATCCTGCTCGGCCGACTCCAGGTCGGCGGTGGCGATTTCCAGATTGCGGCGCGCCTGCTCAATGGTGACCGAGTTGCTGCGATTGAACACCGCATACTTCGCCGACAGGCCGGCCTGAGCCTGCGTGCCGCCGAAGCGGTCGCGCGGCAGCGAACCCGGCGGGTCGGTTTCGGTGCGGGTGGCGCTCACGCCCAGCCCCAGCGTCGGGCGGTTCAGCGCCTCGGCCTGGCCGTACTTGTACTGCGCCGAGTCGGCAACGGCGCGCGCACCCAGGTAGGTGGCGTCGAAGGCACGGGCCGCGTCGTACAGCTCCTGCAGGCTCTGCGCCTGGGCACTGCCCAGGGCCAGGCACAGCGCGGCAGCCAGCGAGCTGGCGCGCAAGGCAAGAGATGGGAGAGACGGGCGACGATCTGCGGCCATGAGGCTTCCTTGATGTGACTTGATGGCTTCTTGGTTTCAGTACCTGGGCACCGTGGGGTCGACCTCGCACGACCATGCGTCGATGCCGCCGGCGAGGTTATAGACCGAATCCATCCCTTGTTGCGAAAGAAATGCGACGACCTGCATGCTGCGCATGCCGTGATGGCAATAGCAGACGATGGGCTGCGCAAGACCGGCGAGTTCCGTCCAGCGTCGGCCCAGCTCCTGCATGGGGATGAGCCGCTGTGGCTCCGCGGCGATGCGGGCCAGCTGCGCCTCCCAGGGCTGGCGCACGTCCAGCAGCAGCGGCGGCTGAGGGCTGGCCAGCAAGGCCTGCAGTTCACGCGCGCTGAGCTCCTGCATCGCGGGCCGGCGTCAGAACGAGAAGGCCGGGGCCTGCTCGAATCCGGGCAGACGCGGCGCGACAGTCTCGAACAGCACGGTCTGGCTGCTGCCCTGCGCCGAGCGGTGCAGCAGCTGGGCCTGCATCACCGGCTCATGGCCGACGATGGCGATCAGCCGGCCGCCCGGCTTCAGCTGGTCCACCAGCACCTGGGGCAGCTCGGCCACCGAGCCGGACAGCACGATGACGTCGAACGGCGCCTCGCCCGGCAGGCCCTGGCGGCCATCGGCCTCGATCACCTTGACGTTGACCACGCCGGCCCGGCGCAGCGCCTCGCGGGCCTGGGCGGCGAGTTGGGCATCCGGCTCCAGCGTGTACACCTGCTGGGCGCGGTGGCCCAGCAGCGCGGCCATGTAGCCGCTGCCAGTGCCGATCTCCAGCACTTTCTCGTGGCGCTGCACCTGCAGCTCCTGCAGCAGGCGCGCCTCCACCCGCGGGGGCAGCGTGCGGCGGGTGGCATTCAGCGGCAGCTCGGTGTCGGTGAAGGCCATGTTGCGATAGGCGGCGGGCACGAAGTCCTCGCGCTTGACCACGGCCAGCAGTTCCAGCACCGACGGGTCGAGCACGTCCCAGGGGCGGATCTGCTGCTCGATCATGTTGAAACGGGCTTGTTCGAAGTTCATTTCTCGTCCTCTCGTTGGGCGCGCTCCGCGCGGCCCTGGGGATGCCATGACCCAAGGGGTGCCATGGCCCGGCCGGCATTCTAAGGAATGCCCGCCCCGCCCTCGCCCGGCGGGTCGGTCGGCTGTCGCATGCGCACGGCAGCGGGCATCTGTCCAGGGTCGCGGAGCAGTCCTCGCAGCATCAGTTCCATCTGTGTCGCCAGCACCAGGTCCGGGTCGGGCTTGGGGCCATGACCCAGCCCGCAGGCGCCGATGGAATGCTGGTGCATCACCAGGTGCAGCACCGGGCCGATCAGCACATGCACGGTGGACTCCACGTCCACCGGGCGGAACTCGCCGCGCGCCACGCCGCGTTGCAGCACCTCGGCCAGCAGCGCGCAGAAGGGCAGGATCACCTCGTCCACATAGAAGCGGGTCAGCTCCGGGAAGTTGCGCGCCTCGCTGACCATGATCTTCATGATGCCGCCCACCGGCGTGCAGCCCATGCGCTGCCACCACTCGTGCATGACCCAGACCAGCAGCTCGGCCATGGGGCCCTGGTGGCGCGCCAGTTCCTCGGCCCCCTCGGCGATCTTGGCCGCCAGCGATTCGCGCACCACCGCCTTGAACAACTCTTCCTTGGAGGGGTAGTACAGGTACAGCGTCCCTTTGGAAACGCCGGCCCGCGCGGCCACCTCCTCGGAACGGGTGGCGGCAAAGCCCTTCTCGACGAACAGGGCCAGCGCCGCGTCCAGGAGTTCCTGGGGGCGGGCCTCCTTGCGGCGCTGACGGGGACTGGCGGGGCTGCTCATCGAATAATGACCAATTGGTCAGTAATGTAGAAGAGCCCGGGGCCA
This sequence comes from Pelomonas sp. CA6, assembly GCF_022549225.1. Lineage (GTDB taxonomy): Bacteria > Pseudomonadota > Gammaproteobacteria > Burkholderiales > Burkholderiaceae_C > Roseateles. The sequence continues at coordinate 110,280 of NZ_JAKZFD010000006.1, read as the reverse complement.
GGGTCAATCCTGGCGCTCTCAGTCGCGAGCGAAGAGCGCCACCACCGCCTCCCTGACCCACTGATGCAGCGCCGAGCTGTCGTGGCGCTCGTGCCAGAACAGCTCGACCGTGCGCGATGGCGCCGCCAGCGGCGGCGGCACGCGGCGCAGGCCCGCCATGTTGAAGACCTCCAGCCCTCGGGACCAGGGCAGCACGGCGATCAGGTCCGAGCGTCGCACCACCTCATAGGCGCTCGCATAGTGGCTCACCGTCGACACCCGCCGTCGCTCCAGCCCGCGGCTGTGCAGCACGCGGTCATAGATGACGTTCGTCGTGCCCTCCAGGCTGACGTCGACCTGGGGCGCGTCGAGGAATTTCCTCAGCGGGATCCTGGCGTAGGCAGCCAGCGCATGGTTCTTGCGCATGAAACAGAAGAAGTCCACCGTCCACAGCCGACGCGAGCGCAGATAGGCCGGTCGTTGGATGTCGTCGCTGTAGGCACCGATCGCGAAGTCGGCGCGGCCGTCGCTCAAGGTCTGGCAGAAGTCCATCACCGTGCCGGCCACGGCATGGCAGCGCACGCCCGGCGCATGCCGGCCCAGGTGCTCCAGCAGGCCGGGCGCCACGAGACAGCTGACGTAGTCCGACATGGCCACGCGCAACTCCGCGCGGCAGCTCGCGGCCTCGAAGCTCGCCCCTTCGATGGAGTCGCGCACCACTTGCAGCGACATCGCCAATGGGCCCCACAGCTCGGTTGCCCGCCGCGTCGGGGCCACGCCGGCCCCCTGGCGCACGAACAAGGGATCCTCGAAGGTCTCGCGCAGGCGGCGCAGTGCATTGCTGACGGCGGGCTGGCTCAGCGACAGCTTGTCGGCCGCGCGGGTCACGCTGCCCTCGGTCATCAGGGCTTCGAACACCTTCAGCAGGTTGAGGTCGGCGGAACGGTAGCTCATGGCGCCAGGGTGGCTTGCTTCGCCCATCCGGACAAGCATTCACCGCATGAATGTATCAAATTCCAACTATAAATTATTAAAAATGAAACAACCTCCCTAGGATCGCGTCCAAAGAAGTCGGCCCTCGCACCGGCTCGTTTGGAGACTGCCAATGACCATGATCTCTGCCCGCATCGAGCGGCTGCCGTTCTCGGGATTCCACCGCAAGCTGCTGCTGGCTGGCGGCCTGGGCTACACCTTTGACGCGATGGATGCCGCCATCATCGCCTTCGTGCTGCCGGTGCTGCGCAGCGCCTGGGCGCTGTCCAGCCTGCAGCTCGGCATCATGGCCAGCGCCGGCTTCGTGGGCTTCTTCTTCGGCGCCCTGGCCGCCGGCACCTTGGGCGACCTGATCGGCCGCCGCGCCGTGATGATGTCGGCTCTGGTCGTCTATTGCCTGGCTTCGGCGCTGAGCGCGATGACCCAGGACTGGACCAGCTTTCTGGGGCTGCGCATCGTCGCCGGGCTGGGCTGCGGCGCCGAGAGCGTGATCATCGCGCCCTATCTGTCGGAGTTCGTCGCGCGCCGCTACCGGGGCGCGTTCACGGGAACGCTGGCCGGCTTCTTCTCGTTCGGCTTCGTCGCCGCGGCCCTGCTGGGCTATCTGGTCGTCCCGGCTCACGCCGAGGGATGGCGCATCGTCATCTTCATCACGGCCCTGCCGGTGCTGATGCTGCTTTGGTGGCGCCGCACGCTGCCGGAGTCGCCGCGCTGGCTGGAGAGCCAGGGCCGCGTCGCCGAGGCCGAGGCGGTTGTCCAGGCGATGGAGCGCTCGGTCGAAGGCCGCGGCGCCACGCTGCGTCCGCTGGACGCGCAGGAGGTGGCCGCCAGCGCGCCCAGCACCACACAAGGCTCGGTGCTGCGGAACTACGCGACCCTGGTGGCTCGCGGCCTGCGCCGCACCACGGTGATGACCTGGCTGATGTGGGCATCCATGACCTTCAGCTACTACGCCTTCTTCACCTGGATCCCCAGCCTGCTGGTGCAAAGCGGCATGACCATCACCAAGAGCTTCGGCTATTCGCTGGTGATCTACATCGCCCAGGTGCCCGGCTATTTCACCGCCGCGTGGATGAACGAGCGCATCGGCCGGCAGGCCACCATCGTCTCCTACATGCTGCTGGGCGGTCTGTGCGCGCTGGGCCTGGCGCTCACGCGCAGCGAAAGCCAGATCATGCTGATCGGCGTGCTGCTGTCCTTCTTCATGAATGGCGCCTACGCCGGCATCTATGCCTACACGCCGGAAGTCTTTCCCACCCATGTCCGCGCCACCGGTTCGGGCCTGGCCTCGGGCATCGGGCGCATCGGCGGCATCGCGGCGCCGGTGCTGGTGGGCCTGGTCTACCCCAGCCTGGGCTTTGCCGGCGTGTTCGGCATGACCACGGCGGTGCTGCTGTTCGGCTCGGCCGCGGTGCTGATCCTGGGCGTGCCCACGCAAGGCCGATCGCTGGAGACGATCACCTCCGGCACGTTCACGGGCTGAGCACCGGAGCCCCGCCATGAACCACAGCTCCGAATCCATGCCCGTGGCCTGGCTGTCCCGGGTCGCGCAATCCCATGCGCAACAGGGGCGCCACCCAGGCGCGGTCTTTGAAGCACTCAACGAGGCGGCGGCGGCGGTGCTGGGCCACCGGCTGTTCACGGTGTTGCGCTTCGACCGCCACGCGCGCCAGGCGCAGCGCGTCTACACCAGCCAGCCCGACGCCTATCCCCTGAACGGCAGCAAGCCAATCGCCGATTCGCCGTGGGTGGCCCAGGTGCTGGAGCGCGGCGAGCCCTACATCGCCCGCGACGCCGACGACATTCGCGCCACCTTTGCAGACCATGCGCAGATCCTGTCGCTGGGCTGCGCCAGCGCGCTGAACCTGCCGGTGTGCTGGCAGGGCGAAACCCTGGGCACGTTGAACCTGCTGCACCAGGAGGGCTGGTACCGCCCCGCCCATCTGGCCTTCGGCCTGGTGCTGGCCCAACTCGCCCTGCCCGCGCTGCGGGCGCCCGCAAGAGCCTGTTTCTGAACCTCCATGATCCGCAACACCACACTGATCAAGAACGCCCGGCTGCTCGACCCCCTGCAGGCGGAGCTGCTGGACCGCCACGACCTGCTGATCGAGGGCGACACGATTCGCGAGGTCTCCGACCGTCCCCTGGCGGCGGGCCATGCCCGCGTCATCGACGCCGGCGGCAGGACGGTGATGCCGGGGCTGATTGACCTGCATGTGCATGTGATCGCGGTGGAGCTGAACCTGGCACTGCAGGCGCATCTGCCCAATGTCCTGGTGACCTTGCGCAGCGTGCCCATCCTGCGGGGCATGCTGCGGCGCGGCTTCACCACCGTGCGCGACGCGGGCGGCGCCGGGGCCGCGTTCAAGCAGGCGATGGAGGCCGGCTTGATCCAGGGCCCGCGGCTCTTCGTGTCGGGCCGCGCGCTGAGCCAGACGGGCGGGCATGGCGACGCGCGCGCCCGCTCGGACTACCTCACCGCCGCCAGCCTCTGCCCCAATTGCGCGCGCGTCGGCGAGATCGCGCGCGTCGCCGACGGCGTGGACGCGGTGCGCAAGGCCGCGCGCGAGGAACTGCAGATGGGCGCCGACCAGATCAAGATCATGGCGTCGGGCGGCGTGGCCTCGCCCACCGATCCCATCGAGGCCTTCGGCTACAGCGAGGACGAGATCCGCGCCATCGTCGCCGAAGCGGCGGGCCGCCAGACCTATGTGCTCGCGCACGCCTACACGCCGGCCACCATCGCGCGGGCCGCGCGCTGCGGCGTCCGCAGCATCGAGCATGCCAACCGGGTCGACGCCCAGAGCGCCGGCGTGATGGCCCAGTGCGGCACCTACGCGGTGCCCACGCTGGTCACCTATGACGCGCTGGCAACCGAAGGCGCCTCGCTGGGGCTGCCGCCGGCCAGCGTCGCCAAGGTGGCCGAGGTGCGCGATGCCGGGCTGCGCGCGCTGGAGATCCTCAAGGCCGCCGGTGTGCCGATGGGCTTCGGCACCGACCTGCTCGGGGCCTCTCACCGGCTGCAGAGCGACGAGTTCCGTTTGCGCACCCAGGTGCTGTCGCCGGCCGAGGTGATCGCCAGCGCCACGGTGGTCGGCGCCGAGCTGCTGGGCATGGGCCAGCGGCTGGGACGCCTCGCGCCGGGCGCGCTCGCGGACTTGCTGCTGGTGGATGGCAATCCGCTGCGCAGCATCGACTGCCTGCTCGGCCAGGGCGAGCACATCCCCCTGGTCATGAAAGGGGGCGTCGTGGAGTTCCAGGCCCTGTGACCCGGCGCGCCGGGGCCTGACACCTGGCGCCCGGCACCCGTACCGAGATGCCGATGCAGTGCCCGCCACAAGCCCTCAGGGCCCCGTGGCGGCGGGAGCCTGGGCGTGTCCGTGCACTTTCTCAACCCCTCACTGGAGACAACGCGATGAAGAATTCCAAGCTGCGCCGCCCCCGGCGCCACGCCTCGCTGGGCCTGCTGCCCCTGCTGCTGGCCCTGCAGGGCACACCGGCCCAGGCGCAAACCCTGTCCCTCTACGGACTCGTCGACGCCGCCATCACGGCCACCAGCACCGGCGCGCCCGGCGGTGCCAGCGTCAAGGGCGTGGGCTCGGGCGTGCTCGCGGCCTCGCGCTGGGGCCTGCGCGGCGGCGAGGAACTGGGTCATGGCGTCAAGGCCTTCTTCACGCTCGAAGCCGGGCTGGACATGGACACCGGCGCGGCCAAGCCCTATGCCGGCAACCCGGCCACGGCCACGCCTCAGGCGCCCAATGGCGGGGTCGGGACGGGCTTCAACCGGCGCGCCATCGTGGGACTGGAGAGCAGCACCTACGGCTCGCTGAGCCTGGGGCGCGACTACACCCCACTGTTCTATGCCGGACTGGAGTCCGACATCTTCCGCTTCGGGCTGTTCGGCAACCTGCAGGCGATCGTGCCGCTGGCCGGCGGGGTCGAGCGCTGGGCACGCGTCAGCAATGCGCTGTTCTACCGCTCGCCATCCTGGGACGGCCTCAGCGGGCGCGTCGCCTACAGCCTGGGTTCCGAGAGTGCTGGCGGCGATGCGGCCAGCCCGCCCCGCCATGCCAACGAGTTCGTCGGCCTGGGTGTCGACTACACGACGGAGCGACTCAGCCTGAACGCGTCCTACCAGGCGCTGACCTATCCCGTGGTCGGCGGCTCGCCATCGGCCTTCACCGGTGCGACGGCCCAACGCAAGGACCTGCTGCTGGGCGCGCGCTACACGCTGGGCGCGCTCACCGTCGCCGGCGGCTACTGGCAGGTCGGCGCGCCTCAGCGCGCCCGCAACGCCTGGTTGGGTGCCTCGGTCAGCATGGGCCAGATCCTGCTGCTGGGGCAGTTGCAGCGCCTGCATCAGGACGGTCCGGCCGGCACCGCCGCGCGCAAGGGCACGGTGCTGGGGCTGGGCACCCTCTACAGCCTGTCCAAACAGACGGTCGTGTATGCCAACTATGGCCGGTTGTTCAACGGCGCGAATGCATCCTTCAGCCTCTACGCCAGCGATGCGCTGGTGGCCGCCGCCCAGCCGGGCGCCGACCCCAGGGGCCTGGCGGTCGGTGTGCGCCAGTCGTTCTGAGTGACCGTCTCCGACGTCGAAGCCACGCGGAGGCAGCCCCCGGCGAGCGGCTCGTGGCCTTTTGGAAGACGACGCCGCGGCCAGGGAATAAATCACCGTTCGGCCGTGACGCCCCCTCAAGCGAGCGTCCGGCCGCGCGCGGTGATCCCGGATACTGCCGCCCATGCTTGAGAGACCGCGCCTACGTTCCTCCCGCCCGTCCCCCCCCCTGCTGCGCGCCAGCGCCTGCGCCGCGCTGTTGGCCCTGTCGGGCTGGGCCGGGGCCACGCCCGACAAGGCGGCCCGCTTCTACGAAGACGCGCTGCAGCGCTACGAGTCCAAGGACCTGCCCGGCGCCGCGATTCAGCTGAAGAACGCGATCCGCGAGGACCAGCGCCTGCTCGCCGCCCATCTGCTGCTGGGCAAGGTGCTGCTGCGCTCCGGCGAACTGCGCGCCGCCGAAGCCGCGTTCGAGGAGGCGCGCAAGCAGGGCGTCAGCCGCAGCGAGCTGATGCTGCCGCTGGGCGAGCTGTACACGCTGCTGGGCGAACGCAAGAAGCTGCTCGCCGAAATCTCCCCCGCCGGCCTGCCGCCCAACCTCCAGGCCGAGGTGCTGACGCTGCGCGGCTCGGCCCAGGCGCTGCAGGGCGATGCGGCCGAGGCGCGGCGCAGCTTCACCGAGGCGCGCGCCGCCGCGCCGCGTTCGCCGGTGCCCTTGATCGCCGAGGCGCCGCTGCTGCTGCGCCAGGGCGAGCGCGAACCCGCCAAGGCCGCGGCCCGCAAGGCCACCGAACTGGCGCCGCAAAGCGCCGCCGCCTGGTACACGCTGGGCTCCATGCTGCACGCCACCGGCGACCTCAAGGGGGCGCTGGCCGCCCACGACCAGGCGCTGAAGCTGGAACCGCGCCATGTCGATGCCCTGGTCTCGCGCGCAGCCGTGCTGCTGACCCTGGGCCGCGAGGCCGACGCCGAACGCGACCTCGCCCAGCTCAAGACCTGGGACCTGCGCGACCCGCGCGCCTCCTACATGCGCGCCACGCTGCTGGAGCGCCGCAAGGACCCGGCCGCGCGTGCCGCCTACGAAGAGGCGGCCAGCCTGCTCGATGCCGTGCCGCCCGGCGCGCTGCAGGCCAGCGAACCGCTGCTGCTGGCCGGCGCGCTGGCGCAGAACGCGCTGGACAACGGCGAAAAGGCGCGCGAGCTGCTGAAGTCGCTGCTCAGCCTCAACCCGCGCCACTATGCCGGCCAGCTGCTGCTGGCCTCCATCGCCGTGCGCGCGCAGGACTACAACGTGGCCCAGCCGCTGCTGGAAAACCTGCAGCGCGCCGACCCCAGCGACACCCGCGTGATGTACCTGCTGGGCACGGTGCAGATGGCGCGCAAGCGCTATCTGCAGGCCAGTGAACTGCTGGAAAAGGCCGTAGCCCAGGGGGGCGCCCCCGAAGCCATGCAGGCGCTGGGCTTCAGCCAGCTCGCGCTGGGACAAGGCCGCGAAGGCCTGGCCAACCTGGAAAAGGCTTTCGCCGCCAACGTCGCCGATGCGCGCGCCGGCATGCAGCTGACCATGATTTACGCCAGCCAGGGCCAGACCGCCAAGGCAGTGCAGACGGCGGAGTCGCTGCTCAAGCGCGATCCAGCCAACCTGGCCTTGCTGAACTTCCTCGGCAACATGAAGGGCCGCATCGGCGACAAACGCGGCGCCCGCGAGGCCTTCGAGCAGGTGCTCAAGAAGGACCCGTCCTTCCGCCCCTCGGTGCAGAGCCTGGCCTGGCTGGACATGGAGGAACGCCGCTTCGACGCCGCGCGCGCGCGGCTGGCGCCGCTGCTGGCCGCCAACCGCGACGACGCCGAGATCCTCTTCCAGACCGGCGTGCTGGAATACCGCGCCGGACGGCTGGAGCAGGCCCAGCCGCTGCTGGAGCGCGCCAGTGAGCTGCAGCGCGGCGACCCGCGCGCCGGCCTCGCGCTGATCGAAGTGCTGAATGAGCAGCGCCAGAGCGCCAAGGCGCTGGAAGCCGCCAAGGCCCTGGGCGCCAAATACCCCAGCCACCTGACCGTGCAGGTGGCGGAGGCACGCGCCTATCTGGCCGCCGGCGATGCGCGCAATGCCCGGCTGCGCCTGCAGGAGGCGACCAAGCTGGCCGAGTTCGACGCCGGCAAGCAGACCGCGATCGGCCGGCTGCAGCTCGCCGCCGGCAACCTGGACGGCGCCGAGTACAACGTGCAGAAGGCGCTGCAGGCCAGCCCCGACGACCTGGGCGCGCTGACCCTGCGCGTCGAGATCGCGGCCAAGCGTGGCCAGCCGGCCAAGGTCGACAGCGCGCTGGCCGCCCTCAATGCCAAGCACGCGGGCAGCGTGCCGGCGCTGATCACCAGCGGCCATGTCGCGATGTCGCGCGGCCTGTTCCCCGCCGCGCTGAACAGTTATCGCGGCGCGATGGACAAGGCACCCAACACCGCCACGGCCATCCTCGTGACCCAGGCCCAGCTGGCCGCGGGCGACCTGCCCAAGGCCCTCGCCTTCATCGAGGGATGGAGCGCCAAGAACCCGGCCGACCGCAATGCCCTCAAGGCCGTCGCGGAACTGCAGGTGCTGGCGGGCCGCCACGACGCGGCCAAGGCCTCGCTGCAGCGCCTGCTGGCCGCGGAGCCGGGCAACGCCTCGCTGATGAGCCGCCAGGCCCAGGTGCTGCAGCAGCTCAAGGACCCCGGTGCCCAGGCTTTGGCCGAGAAGGCCCTGGCCGCCGCGCCGGACGACCCCGAGGTGGCCGACGCCCTGGGTTGGATCCTGGTGCAGCGGGGCGACCCGTCGGGCGCACTGCGCCACCTGCGCGCCGCGCGCCTGCGCAACCCGGCGCAGATGGACATCCGCTTCCACCTCGCCAGCGCGCTGGCCCAGGTCGGCCGCAAGGCCGAGGCCAGGGAGGAGCTGGCCGTGGTCGTCGCCAACGCCGGTGGGCGCGCGCTGCCGCCGGCCGTCCAACAGCTGCGCAAGGATCTGGGACTGTGATCTCGTCCACACAAACCCCGCATCGGCGCCACAGCCCCCCGGGTCGTGGGGTTGTGGGCGATCTACGACTTGTTACGCTTGCGCCCCAGCTGCGACCGGTCCGTGCCGGCCGCCGCCCGACTCCAGACCGACACCAGGGAGAAGAACACATGCCCGCCATTGCCGCGCCGACCAAGACTGCCGTCCAACTGCTGCTGGCCATGGGCTTCGCCCTCGGGGCCCTGCAGGCTCAGGCGGGCAACGCCAACCTCAGCAGCGCCAACCAGACCAAGGGCACCAGCGCCACCGTCTACTTCGGCGACAGCTCGCGCTCGGCGAGCTTCCGCTCCCAGAAGGTCACCGACACCAGCAGCAATGAATCCTTCTGGGTCTATTGCGTGGACCCGCTGACCAGCACCGACCTGCCCTCGTCCTACACGACCATGAGCCTGTCGGACTGGCTGACACCCACCGGCTCCAGCGAATACAAGGCCCAGTTCTCGCAGGGTAGCTACACCAGCAGCACCTACACCAACCCGGCGTCGGGCAACAAGTACATCGCTCGCAACGAGGCCACCGTGCTGTCCAAGCTGACCGAGCTGTACGCGCATGCCTACGCCGAGGCCGACCCCACCAAGTCGGGCAACGACACCAAGGTCGCCGCCTTCCAGTGGGCGGTGTGGGAGCTCGAAGGCGAGAGCAACTACAGCAGCACCGCCGGCGGCCTGCGCTTCAATACCGCGGCCGCCACGCCCAACGCGTCGCTGAAGACCCAGGTCGACGCCTATCTGAGCGCCCTGGCCTCCGGCAACTGGAGCAACGTCAACGGCACCGACCTGTCGGCCACGACCAACTACACCTACACGGTCTACCAGAGCAACAACTTCGCCTCGCAGTCCTTCCTGCGCGTGACCGCCGCCGGCAACAGCAACAACGTGCCCGAGCCGGGCTCGCTGGCCCTGGCCGGCATGGCGCTGTTCGGCGTCTTCAGCCTGCGCCGCAAGGGCGGCAGCACCCGCTGAACCCGGGTTTGCGATGACACCACAGCCAGCCCGCGGGGCTGGCTTTTTTTCGCCGCGGCCCGGCCCGTGGGCGCATGCCCGCGCGGTCGCGCCGCTATGATCCGCGCTCGCCGGCCGCCCTGGGCCGTCTGAAGTTCCATTCGCTAGGAGGTCCGTGTCTTGGACGTCGTGCTGTTGATCAAGGCCGCCCTGATGGGCATCGTCGAAGGCCTGACCGAATTCCTGCCCATTTCCTCCACCGGCCACCTGATCCTCGCGGGCTCGCTGCTCGGCTTCGACGACGACAAGAGCAAGGTCTTCGACATCGCGATCCAGACCGGCGCCATCCTGGCGGTGATCATCGTCTACTGGCAGCGGCTGCGCGACACGGCGGCCGGCCTGGGCAGCGACGCGCGCGCGCGCCGCTTCGTGCTCAATGTCGCGATCGGCTTCCTGCCCGCCGTGGTGCTGGGCCTGCTGTTCGGCAAGGCGATCAAGGCCCATCTGTTCACGCCCACCGTGGTCGCCTCCACCTTCATCCTGGGCGGCCTGATCATCCTGTGGGCGGAGCGCCGTCCGCCGTCGGCCGTGCGCGTGCAGGACGTGGACCAGATGGGGCCGCTGGACGCGCTGAAGGTGGGGCTGGTGCAGTGCCTGGCCATGGTGCCGGGGACCAGCCGCTCCGGCGCCACCATCATCGGCGGCATGCTGCTGGGCCTGTCGCGCAAGGCGGCCACCGACTTCTCCTTCTTCCTCGCCATCCCGACGCTGATCGGCGCCGGGCTGTACAGCCTCTACAAGGAGCGCGCGCTGCTGTCGGCCGCGGACATCCCGCTGTTCGGCGTGGGCCTGCTGTTCTCCTTCGTCAGTGCCTGGATCTGCGTGCGCTGGCTGCTGCGCTACATCTCCTCGCACAGCTTCGTGCCCTTCGCCTGGTACCGCATCGCCTTCGGCATCGTGGTCTTGGCCACGGCCTGGAGCGGACTGGTGGTGTGGGCCGACTAAAATCAAGCCCATGACGATCACGATCAAGACCGGCGCCGACATCGACGCCATGCGCGTTGCCGGCCGTCTGGCCTCCGAAGTGCTGGACATGCTGACGCCGCATGTGAAGCCCGGGGTCACGACGCAGCAGCTGGACGACCTCGCACGCCACCACATCCTCGAGGTGCAGGGCGCGATCTCGGCCACCATTGGCTACCAGCCGCCCGGCTACCCGCCCTTCCCCGCGGCGATCTGCACCTCGGTCAACCACCAGGTCTGCCACGGCATTCCCAACGACCGGCCGCTGAAGAACGGCGACATCGTCAACATCGACGTTACCGTGATCAAGGATGGCTGGCACGGTGACACCAGCCGCATGTTCATCGTCGGCGAGGGCTCCATCGCCGCCAAGCGCCTGTGCAGCTTCACCTACGAAGCCATGTGGCGCGGCATCGCCAAGGTCAAGCCCGGCGCGCGCCTGGGCGACATCGGCCATGCGATCCAGACTTTTGCCGAGAACGCCGGTTTCTCCGTCGTGCGCGAATTCTGCGGCCATGGCATCGGGAAGAAATTCCACGAAGAGCCGCAGGTGCTGCACTACGGCCGCCCGGGCACGCTGGAAGAGCTGGTGCCCGGCATGGTGTTCACCATCGAGCCCATGATCAACGCCGGCCGCCGCGAGATCCGCGAGATGGGTGACGGCTGGACCATCGTCACCAAGGATCGTTCGTTGTCGGCGCAATGGGAACACACCATCGTCGTCACCGACACCGGCTATGACGTGCTCACCCTGTCGGCCGGCAGCCCGCCACCGCCGGCCTTCATCACGGCCACGCGGACCTAGTCAGCTTGTGCCGCCCGTCCAAGGAGTACCTTGGCCGGCCCTCAGGGGCGGCGATGACGGCGGCATTCAGCCATCGGTAGCGAGCGGCGGCATGAGGCCCAGCGTGGCGTCGAGCCATCCCCGGCGCGCGACTGATCTCCGGAACGGCGGAGTCGCCCCGGTGGTCGTCGGACCACGCCTCGGAGCCCGGCGCCAGCCTCGGTCGAATCGAATTCCTGGCCCTCTTTGGGGCTCCTTGTCCTGGACCCGCAGGAACAGGAACTCGCCGGCCAGAGCAAGACCCGGCGGCCCCTGCGCACAGCGCGGCAAGCCAAGGCCGGCCGCCCAGCCCCACCAAACTCCATGCCATGGAGCCATGCCGCCATGAGCCCTCCCCACGTCGCCCTGAGCGAACTCCGCCAGCACTTCAAGAGCGGCAAGGCCGAACTGCTGGAGCGCTTCGCGCAGGCCAAGCCCAGCGCCGCCGCGGCGCAGACGCTGATGCGGCGGCTGGCGCGCCATGTGGACGCCACGCTGCAGCAGCTCTGGGCCCAGGCCGGCATGCCGGCCGACGCGGCCCTGGTGGCCGTGGGCGGCTACGGCCGCGGCGAGCTCTTCCCCCATTCCGACGTGGACGTGCTGCTGTTGCTGCCCGACGGCCTGGAAGCCCACCAGCCCGGACCGCTGAAGGCCGCGCTGGAAGCCTTCATCACCGCCTGCTGGGATACCGGGCTGGAGATCGGGTCGTCGGTGCGCACCCTGCGGGAATGCCTGGACGAGGCGGCCGGCGACGTCACCATCCAGACCGCGCTGCTGGAATCGCGCTGGCTGGCCGGCGCGCGGCCGCTGGTGCGGCGCTTCGAGCGTGAGTTCATGCAGGCGCTGGACGCGCGCGCCTTCCTGCGCGCGAAGACGCTGGAGATGCGCCAGCGCCACACCAAGTTCGAGGAAACGCCCTACGCGCTGGAGCCCAACTGCAAGGAAAGCCCCGGCGGGCTGCGCGACCTGCAGGTGCTGATCTGGATCGCGCGCGGAGCCCAGCTGGGCAAGACCTGGCCCCAGCTCGCCGCCAAGGGACTGATCACCGCCTTCGAAAGCCGCCAGCTGCAGCGCAACGAGAACCTGCTCAAGCTCATCCGCTGCCGCCTGCACCTGATCGCCGGGCGGCGCGAAGACCGCCTGGTCTTCGACCTGCAGACCGCCGTCGCGCAGAGCTTCGGCTATGTCGCCAGCCCGGGGCAGCGCGCCTCGGAGCAGCTGATGCGGCGCTACTACTGGGCCGCGAAGGCGGTCGCCCAGCTCAACCAGATCCTGATGCAGAACCTGGAGGAGCGCATCCTGGGCACCCAGGAAAATGCGCTGCGTCCGCTCAACGAGCGCTTCCTGGACCGCGGCGGCATGCTGGAGGTGGCCAGCGACGATGTCTACCAGCGCGACCCGCACGCCATCCTGGAAACCTTCCTCGTCTTCCAGCAGACGCCCGGCATCAAGGGCCTGTCGGCGCGCACGCTGCGCGCGCTCTACAACGCGCGCGCGCTGATGAACAGCAGCTTCAGGCGCGACCCGGACAACCGGCGCATGTTCATGCGCATCCTGGAACAGCCCCAGGGCCAGACCCATGTATTCCGGCTGATGAACCAGACCTCGGTGCTGGGCCGCTATCTGTGGGTGTTCCGGCGCATCGTCGGGCAGATGCAGCACGACCTGTTCCACGTCTACACGGTGGACCAGCACATCCTGATGGTGCTGCGCAACATCCGGCGCTTCTTCATTCCCGAGCATGTGCACGAGTACCCGTTCTGCTCGCAGCTCGCCGCGCAGTTCGACAAGCCCCAGCTGCTCTACATCGCCGCGCTGTTCCACGACATCGCCAAGGGCCGCGGCGGCGACCATTCCGAGCTCGGCGCCACCGAAGTGCGGCGCTTCTGCCGCGAGCACGGGCTGGAACGCGCGGACCGCGAGCTGGTGGAGTTCCTGGTCGCGCAACACCTGACCCTCTCAAGGGTGGCGCAGAAGGAAGACCTGTCCGACCCCGAGGTGATCACCGAGTTCGCCGGACTGGTGCGCGACGAGCGCCACCTGACTGCCCTGTACCTGCTCACCGTGGCCGACATCCGCGGCACCAGCCCCAAGGTCTGGAACGCCTGGAAGGGCAAGCTACTGGAAGACCTGTACCGGCTGACGCTGCGCGCGCTGGGCGGCGCCAAGCCCAACCTGGACGCCGAGATCGAAACGCGCAAGCAGGAGGCACGCCAGCAGCTGGCCTTGCTGTCCATGCTGCCCGGCACCGAGGCGCCGCTGTGGAACACGCTGGCGATCAGCTACTTCGCGCGCCACGACGCGCAGGACCTGGCCTGGCATGCGCGCGCGCTGTGGCGCCATGTGCAGAGCGAGGCGCCGGTGGTGCGCGCGCGCCCCTCGCCGGTGGGCGAAGGCCTGCAGGTGCTGGTCTATGCGCGCGACCAGCAGGACCTGTTCGCGCGCCTCTGCGGCTACTTCGACGGCGCCGGCTTCAACATCCTGGACGCCAAGGTCCACACCACGCGCAGCGGCTACGCGCTGGACACCTTCCAGGTGATCGCGTCGGACCTGGACCTGAACCACCGCGACCTCGCGTCGCTGGTCGAGACCAAGCTGGCCCAGGTGCTGACGCAGCAGGCGCCGCTGCCGGAGCCGCGGCGCGGACGGTTGTCGCGCCGCGTCAAGAGCTTCCCCTATCCCGCGCGCGTCTCGCTGCGTCCGGACGAGCGCGCGCAGGCCTGGCTGCTGTCCGTGTCGGCCACCGACCGTGCCGGTCTGCTCTACGCCATCGCGCGCGTGCTGGCCCAGCACGGCATCAACCTGCAGCTGGCCAAGATCTCCACCTTGGGCGAGCGCGTCGAGGACACCTTCCTGGTCGATGGCCCCGCGCTGCAGCAGAACCGGCTACAGCTGCAGATCGAGAACGAGCTGCTGGACGCCGTCGCCCTTCCCTCCTGAACCAGAGCTGTTTCGCCGCATGGCCACCTATCAGCAAATCGAAGCCGCCAAGGCCCTGGCGGAGCTGTCGCGCTTCGCGGCGGTGATCGACGTGCGCTCGCCGGCCGAGTTCGCCGAGGACCACATGCCCGGCGCCGTCAACTGGCCGGTGCTGAACGACGAAGAGCGCCGTGTCGTCGGCACGCTGTACAAGCAGGATCCCTTCGAGGCGCGCAAGCTGGGCGCCTCGATGGTGGCGCGCAACATCGCCGCCCACCTGGACGCGCATCGCGAGCGCCTGCCCAAGCACTGGCGGCCGCTGGTCTATTGCTGGCGCGGCGGCCAGCGCTCGGGCGCGATGAACTGGTTCCTGAACCAGATCGGCTTCAAGTCGCTGCAGTTGCTGGGCGGCTACAAGTCCTTCCGCGCCGAGGTGCGCCTGGCGCTGGAGCAGCTGCCTGGCCGGCTGCGCCTGGTGGTGCTCTGCGGCCGCACTGGCTGCGGCAAGACCCGGCTGCTGCAGGCGCTCGCGGCGCAGGGTGCGCAGGTGCTGGACCTGGAGGCGCTGGCGCGCCACCGCGGTTCGGTGCTGGGCGCCCTGCCCGGCTCGCCGCAGCCCTCGCAGAAGGGCTTCGACACCGCGCTGTGGCGGGCGCTCGCGGCGCTGGATCCGGAGCGGCCGGTCTATGTCGAAAGCGAGAGCCGCAAGATCGGCTCGGTGCAGCTGCCCGAGGCCCTGCACCGGCAGATGCGCGGCCATGGCCAATGCGTGTGGGTGGAGATGGACGAGCCCGGCCGCGTCGAGCTGCTGCTGCAGGACTACGCCCACTTCCGCGCCGACCCCCAGGGCTTCGGCGCGCTGCTGGACGGCCTGGTGACGCTGCGCGGCCGCGAGCGCGTGCAGCGCTGGCAAGACCTGGCCCTGCAGGGCCAATGGGCCGAAGTCTTCGCCGAACTGATGCGCGAACACTACGACCCCGGCTACGAGCGCTCGCTGCTCAACCACTTCCCGCAGCTCGCGCAGGCCCAGCGCCTGCAGCTGCCCGACGGCAGCCCCCAGGCCATGGACAGCGCCGCACGCCGCCTGCTCGCGCAGGACTGACTCCGCCCCATCCGCTGCCGCCGCAGGCTGCGCCCCGGGGCTCCCCCGGAACAACAGGTATTCAGGGCCGAGCGCCGGGCCGCCCCAAGCCGGCCCATCTGGCGATGTGCGAGCGGGCCCACCCCCGCGAGCATCGCCGCCCCCTCGGGGGGCCGACCAGCGTATTCGCTGGCCGGGGGGCCGCATTGCCACGGGCCGGCGCCGGGCTGCCCCAAGCCGGCCCACAGGGTGACACAGGCGGGGCAAGCCCCGCCTGTGTCACCGCCCCCTCTGGGGGCCGGACCCGCGTACCCGCGGGTCCGGGGGGCCTCAATTCCTCGCGTGCGTCACCCGAAACTCCCGCACCCCCGGCAACTCATGCAGGCGGCTGGAGAGCCGCGTCAGCGTCTCGCCGCCATAGTTGCGCCGCGCGGTGCAGACGAAACGCCACTCCTCGAAGTCCGCGCTGCGCTCGATGCTCAGCGAGCCGGGCGCGAAGCGGTAGCCCAGCATCTCGGTGAAGCGCACCAGATCGTCCTGCTGGAAGCGCTGGCCGGGCCCGCCGCGGATCACCACCGCGATCGCCGGGTGCGAGGGCAGCGCGGCCTCCAGCTTGGAGCCCCACATCATCAGCGCGGCGCACAGCGCGGAAAGGCTGACCGCGGCAAAGTAAAAGCCCATGCCCAGCAGCACGCCCACCGCGCAGGCCGCCCACAGCGAGGCCGCCGTGGTCAGCCCGCTGATGTTCATGCCCTCGCGCATGATCACACCGGCGCACAGAAAACCGATGCCGGTCACCACGCCCTGGATCACCCGCGTGGGGTCGGCGACCAGCGGCATGCTGCCGCCGGCCAGGTGGCCGCCGTACCACTGCTGCGGGTAGGCCAGCAGGATGATCACGCCGGTCGAGGCCATGCAGACCAGCGCATAGGTGCGCATGCCCGCGGCGCGGCCGTGGAAGCTGCGCTCGTAGCCCAGCAGCAGCCCCAGCAGGGCCGCCGCCAGCAGATGCGCGAGCATCAGCACATTGGCCTGCATGGGCTCGCCGGTCCAGTAGTGCTTGAGCAGCTCGGGGTCCAGCAGGTTCATCGCGTACTCCCGCGGCCAGGACGCCGGTTGATGGCGGAGCTCAGACCGCCAGCAGCTCCACCTCGAAGATCAGCGTGGCATGCGGCGGAATCACGCCGCCGGCACCATAGGCGCCATAGGCCAGCTCGGGCGGGATCACCAGCCAGCGGCGGCCGCCCACGGCCATGCCCTGCACGCCTTCGTCCCAGCCGGGGATCACCTCGCCGCCGCCCAGGTTGAAGCGGAAGGGGTCGTTGCGGTCCTTGCTGGAGTCGAACTTGCGGCCGCGCTGGCCGTCCTTGTAGAGCCAGCCGGTGTAGTGCACGGTCACGCGCTTGCCCGCGGCGGCCACTGTGCCGTCGCCGACCACGGCGTCGTGGTACTGCAGGCCGCTGCCGGTCTGGCTCAGGTCCAGCACCAGCGGCTCGCTGCCGCCGCTCACGCCCAGCAGTTCGACCTCGAACATCAGCGTCGCGTTGGGCGGGATCACGCCGCCGGCGCCGCGCGCGCCATAGCCCAGCTGCGGCGGGATCACCAGCACGCGGGTGCCGCCGATCTTCATGCCCTGCACGCCTTCGTCCCAGCCGCGGATGACCATGCCACCGTCGAGCTCGAACTCGAAGGGTTCGCCGCGGTCCTTGCTGGAATCGAACTTGGCGCCCTTGCGCCCATCCTGGAACAGCCAGCCGGTGTAGTGGACCTTGACGTCCTGCCCGGCCTGCGCCGTGGCGCCTTCGCCGACGTGCGTGTCCTCGTACTGCAGACCGGAGGCGGTGGTGATCATGGGTTGTCCTTTGGTTTTGGAGGGAGGGAAATCGTCAGACCTCGATCATGCCACCCGTGCGGCGCGCCAGCGCAATCCCCAGGCCTGCGTCGCGGCCGCCAGCCAGTCCGCCAGTGTCGCTGCGGGCAGTTCGGGCAGGCCCAGCGCCGCGCCGGCGCGGCGCAGCGCGGCCAGCGGATCGTCCAGCACCAGCGCCTGGGCACCGTTCTGCTTGGAGAGCTTCTCGCCGTTGGCGCCCAGCACCAGCGGCGTGTGGAGATAGCGCGGCTGCGGCAGGCCCAGCAGCTGCTGCAGCCGCATCTGGCGCGGCGTGTTGTCGGCCAGGTCCTCGCCGCGGACCACGTCGGTGATGCCCTGCTCGCCGTCGTCGACCACCACGGCCAGCTGGTAGGCCCACAGGCCGTCGGCGCGCTTCAGCACGAAGTCGCCGACCTCCCGGGTCAGGTCTTGCCATTGCGGGCCGAGGCGGCGGTCCGTCCAGCCGATGCCCAGCGGCGCATCGTCGTCGCGGCCGGCGGTGCTGCGCAGCCGCCAGGCCCGCGCGGGCCGCCCCCGCAGCCCGTGGCGACAGGTGCCGGGATAGACCAGCTCGCCATGGCGTTCGCGCGGGCCCCCGCGGAGCGCGAGCGCCTGTGCGATGTCCTTGCGCGAGCAGGCACAGGGATAGGCCCAACCCAGGGCCGCCAGCCGCTCCAGCGCCGCCTGGTAGAGCGCGCTCCGGCGCGACTGCCACAGCGGCGGCTCGTCCGGCAGAAGGTGCACGGCCGCGAGCTGCCGCAGGATGAACTGGTCGGCGCCCGCGGGGCAGCGCGGGCCGTCCACGTCCTCGATGCGCACCAGCCAGCGCCCCTGGTGGGCGCGCGCGTCCAGCCAGCTGGCCAGCGCCGCGACCAGCGAGCCGGCGTGCAGCGGCCCGGTGGGCGACGGCGCGAAGCGGCCCACATAGGGGCGGCGCTCGCCAAGGGATTGAGAAGTGGCCGAGGCGCTGGCCGCGCTCACAGCAACAGGCCCTCGTGCTGCTCGATCAGCGCCTGGCGCGTCACGCCCGTCTGCAGCTGCGCCAGCCACCAGGCCAGGGCCTTGGCCGGCGGGTGGCCGGTGTTGCGCCAGGCGTAGTGCAGCGGCACGCGGCGCTCGCCCTGGTAGGTGCGCTTGGCCACCAGGCGGCCGGCCTCGACATGACGGCGCACCATGGGCGTGGGCAGCGAACCGCAGCCCAGCCCGCGCAGCAGCGCCTCCAGCTTGGTGGCCATCGAGGGCACGGTGAGCGTTTCCTGCCCCGGCACCACGCCCACGGTCAGCGGAGCGAGCTGGCGCGCCGTGTCGGCCACCGCGACGATGCGGTGTTGGGCCAGCAGCGCGGCGCTGAGCGGCTCGGGCGCGCCGGCCAGCGGGTGATGCGGCGCGACGCAGAAGGTCATCGCCAGCGGCCCCAGCGGCTCGCAATAGACCGCGCTGCCGGGCGGCTGGGCGCTGGTGCCGATCGCCAGGTCGGCCTGGCCCGAGATCAGCGCCTCCCAGGTGCCCGAGAGCACCTCGGTGCGCAGCCGCAGCCTCGTCGGCGGCGGCTGGCCCATCTCGCGCTGCTGGTAGAAGGCCTCCATCAGATCGAAGAGCGCGCGGCGGGCGATCGCGTCGTCGATCGCGATGGTCAGCTCGCTCTCCCAGCCGGTGGCGACGCGGCGCACGCGGTTGGCCACGGCGTCCATCTCCTGCAACAGGCGGCGCCCCTCGGTGAGCAGCTCCTGGCCCGCCGCGGTCAGCACCGCCTGGCGCGAGCTGCGGTCGAACAGCAGCACATCCAACGCCTCCTCCAGCTGGCGCACGCTGTAGGTCAGCGCCGAGGGCACCTTGCCCATCTCGCGCGCCGCGGCGGCAAAGCTCCCGCTGCGCGCGATGCTGTCCATCATCGCCAACGCCTCCGGCGTCAGCACGCGGCGCTTGTCGGGTTGCTGCTGCGCGCTGGTGCGCGGCATCTCGCTGGCGGACGCGGCCGCAGTCGGCCGGGAGGATTCAGGCGAAGAGGGGTTGGAACGCGGCATGGCTTCATCTTATTTGAACGATGGCTTCAAGAGCCCGCTGCCCCGCTGCGGACCGCGCTGCCTACAGTGGATCCATCCAAGGAGAACCCCATGCTTGAACTGATCCGATCCTCCGACCGCGGCCATGCCGACCACGGCTGGCTCAACAGCTATCACAGCTTCTCGTTCGCCGACTACTACAACCCACGCCGCATGGGCTTTGGTCCGCTGCGCGTGATCAACGAGGACCGCATCGCCCCGGGCACCGGCTTCGGCACCCATGGTCACCGCGACATGGAGATCATCAGCTATGTGCTCAGCGGCGAGCTGGCCCACCAGGACAGCATGGGCAACGGCCGTGCTGGTGGCGCCCATGCCGGCGTGATCCGGCCGGGCGACGTGCAGCGCATGAGCGCCGGCACCGGCGTGATGCACAGCGAGTACAACCATGCGCAGGACCGCAGCACCCACTTCCTGCAGATCTGGATCATGCCGGAGCGCCAGGGCGTGGCGCCCAGCTACGAGCAGGCGCACTTCCCCGATGCCGACAAGCGCGGCGCGCTGCGCCTGGTGGCCTCGCCGGACGGGGCCCAAGGTTCGGTCACCCTCCATCAGCAGGCCCGGCTGTATGCCGGCTTGTTCGACGGCGCCGAACAGGCCCAACTCCCCCTGGCCGCGGGGCGCCTGGCCTATGTGCACCTGGTGCGCGGCGAGCTGACGGTGAACGGCCAACCCCTGAAGGCCGGCGACGCGTTGCAAATGGCCGACGAGCCCGCCGTGACCCTGTCCGCTGGGCGTGACGCGGAGGTGCTGGTGTTCGATTTGCCGGAATAGGGCCCCCCGCCCAGCGGGACCGCTGGGCGGCCCCCAGAGGGGGCGGCGAAGCAGGCGGGGTATGCCCCGCCTGCTTCGCCCTATGGGCCGGCTTGGGGCGGCCCGGCGCTCGGCCCCTGGAATACACCCCCTCGTCCAGGGAGTACCCTGGCCGGTCCCCCAGGGGGACGCCGATACGGGCGGCATTCAGCCACCCGTATCGCCAAGCGGGCCGGCTTGGGGCAGCCCGGCGCTCGGCCCTGGAATACCCCCCTCGTCCAGGGAGTACCCTGGCCGGTCCCCAGAGGGGACGCCGATACGGGCGGCATTCAGCCACCCGTATCGCCAAGCGGGCCGGCTTGGGGCGGCCCGGCGCTCGGCCCCAAATGCAGTCGCTGTTCGCGGCGAAATTGGCAGGCGTCTCGGCAAGAGGCCCGATGTGGAGTCGAGCCGTACTCGGCGAGCGACTTACATCCTGAGCGGTGGAGCCGCCCCGATGGTCGTCGGGCCAGGACTCAGTGCCCAGCGCGGGCCTCGGTCAAATCGCATTTCAGGCCCTCCTTTTGGTGACTTTTCCTGGGCCCTCAGGAAAAGTCACCCGGCTGCCGGGCCGGGACCCGGCGGGCTCTGCGCCCCGCGCAACAAAGCAAAGAGCAAAGAGCAAAGAGCAAACAACTCCAATCCCCCCTCCCCCCGAACCGTAAACTGCCGGCCATGCAAGCCGCCCTCCGCCACCTGAGTCTGATGCCCCTCGCCGACTGGCTGGGCCTGCTGCTGTTCTTCGCCGGCTGGGTGGGCTATGCGCGTTTCGCCAAGCGCCGCGCGCAGCAGCGGGGCTCGCTGCTGGCCATCTCCAACGCGGTGCGGCGCCGCTGGATGCTGCAGCTGACCTACCGCGAGGTGCGGGTGCTGGACGGCACGGTCTCGCACAGCCTGCTGTCCAGCCCCTCGTTCTTCGCGTCCACCACCATCCTGATCATCGGTGGCCTGCTGGCCGCGCTGGGCGCGGGCGAACAGACCAGCGCCATGGTGCGCGAGCTGCCCTTCACCGTGAACACCAGCACCGTGGTCTTCGACCTGAAGCTGGTGCTGCTGGTCGGCATCTTCGTCTACGCCTTCTTCCGCTTCACCTGGAGCATGCGGCAGTACAGCTTCGGCTCGCTGCTGATCGCATCCTGCCCCGAGGCCCAGCAGTTCGAGACCCAGGACCTGTCGCGCGAGGCCTTCGCCGACCGCGCCGGCCGGGTCATGGGCCTGGCGGCCGAGGCTTTCAACGATGGGCTGCGCGCGTATTACCTGGCCTTCGCGATGGTGGCCTGGTTCTTCTCGCCCTGGGCCTACATGCTGGCGACGCTGGGCGTGATCTATGTGCTGTTCCAGCGCGAGTTCCACTCCGAGGTGCTGGACGCCCTGCGGCAGGATCTGTGAGCTGACACAAAAAAGCCCGGTGCCCAAGAAAGGCACCGGGCTCCCGGAGTGGTGGCGCGACGCGGGCAGCGCGTCGACTCAGTGCACCACCCGGCCGAAGCCGAACTCCCCGTTCTCCACGCCGACCGGGATCACGTCCTTGGGCCCGAAGCGGCCCTGCAGGATGAGCTTGGACAGCGGGTTCTCGATGCGCTGCTGGATCGCGCGCTTGAGCGGACGGGCGCCAAACACCGGGTCGAAGCCGACCTTGGCCAGTTCGTCCAGCGCCTCGTCGCTGACGTCCAGGCGCATCTCCAGCTTGGCCAGGCGCTCCTCGAGCTGGCGCAGCTGGATCTTCGCGATGGACTTGATGTGCTCGGCGCCCAGCGCGTGGAAGATCACCGTCTCGTCGATGCGGTTCAGGAACTCGGGGCGGAAGTGCTGCTTGACCTCGCTCCACACCGCGTCGCGGATCACCTCGTCGCCCTGGCCCTGCAACGCCATGATGTGCTGCGAGCCGAGGTTGGAGGTCATCACGATGACGCAATTCTTGAAGTCCACGGTGCGGCCCTGGCCGTCGGTCAGGCGGCCATCGTCCAGCACCTGCAAGAGCACGTTGAACACGTCCGGGTGGGCCTTCTCCACCTCGTCCAGCAGCAGCACGCTGTAGGGCTTGCGGCGCACGGCCTCGGTCAGGTAGCCGCCCTCGTCATAGCCCACATAGCCCGGGGGCGCGCCGATCAGCCGGCTGACCGAATGCTTCTCCATGAACTCGCTCATGTCGATGCGCACCATGTGGTCTTCGCTGTCGAACAGGAAGCCGGCCAGCGCCTTGCACAGCTCGGTCTTGCCCACGCCGGTCGGGCCCAGGAAGAGGAAGCTGCCCAGCGGCCGGTTCGGATCGGACAGACCCGCGCGGCTGCGCCGGATGGCGTCGGCCACCGCGGTGATGGCCTCGTCCTGGCCGACCACGCGCTCGTGCAGCTTGTCTTCCATCTTCAGCAGCTTGTCGCGCTCGCCTTGCATCAGCTTGGACACCGGGATGCCGGTGGCGCGGCTGACCACCTCGGCAATCTCCTCGGCGCCGACCATGGTGCGCAGCAGCTGCGGGGTGTTGCCTTCGCCCTTGGCCTTGCCGGCCTCCTTGGCCTGCGCCTCCTTCAGGCGCTTGTCCAGCTCGGGCAGCTTGCCGTACTGCAACTCGGCGACCTTGTTGAAGTCGCCCTTGCGTTTGAGTTCCTCGATCTGGAAGCGGATGCGGTCGATCTCTTCCTTGACCTGGGCCGAGCCCTGGGCCGTGGCCTTCTCGCTCTTCCAGATTTCGTCCAGGTCGGCGTACTCGCGCTCGAGCTTGAGGATCTCGTCCTCGATCAGCGCGAGGCGGCGCTGCGAGGCCTCGTCGGTTTCCTTCTTCACCGCCTCGCGCTCGATCTTCAGCTGGATCAGCCGGCGGTCCAGCTTGTCCATGGCCTCGGGCTTGGAATCGATTTCGATCTTGATCTTGGCCGCGGCCTCGTCGATCAGGTCGATGGCCTTGTCGGGCAGGAAGCGGTCGGTGATGTAGCGGTGCGAAAGCTCGGCCGCGGCGACGATGGCCGGGTCGGTGATCTCCACGCCGTGGTGCACCTCGTACTTTTCCTGCAGACCGCGCAGGATGGCGATGGTGGCCTCCACGCTGGGCTCGTCGACCAGCACCTTCTGGAACCGGCGCTCCAGCGCGGCGTCCTTCTCGACGTACTTGCGGTACTCGTCCAGCGTGGTGGCGCCGATGCAGTGCAGTTCGCCACGCGCCAGCGCGGGCTTGAGCATGTTGCCCGCGTCGATCGCGCCTTCGGCCTTGCCGGCGCCGACCATGGTGTGGATCTCGTCGATGAAGAGAATGATCCGGCCCTCGTCGGCCGCGACCTCCTTCAACACGGACTTGAGCCGTTCCTCGAACTCGCCGCGGTACTTGGCCCCGGCCAGCAGCCCGGCCATGTCCAGCACCAGCACGCGCTTGTCCTTCAGCGTCTCGGGCACCTCGCCCGCGACGATGCGCTGGGCCAGGCCCTCGACGATCGCGGTCTTGCCCACGCCGGGCTCGCCGATCAGCACCGGGTTGTTCTTGGAGCGGCGCTGCAGCACCTGGATCGCGCGGCGGATCTCGTCGTCACGGCCGATCACCGGGTCCAGCTTGCCGGCGCGCGCGCGCTCGGTCAGGTCCAGCGTGTACTTCTTCAGCGCCTCGCGGTTGCCTTCGGATTCCTGGCTGTCCACCTTCTGGCCGCCGCGCACCGCGTCGATCGCGGTTTCCAGCGCCTTGCGGCTCAGGCCATGGCCGCGCGCCACGCCGGCGAGGTCGCTCTTGGCGTCGGCCAGCGCGAGCAGGAACATCTCGCTGGCGATGAAATGGTCGCCGCGCTTGGAGGCCTCCTTCTCGGCCGCCTGCAACAGGCCCACCAGATCGCGGCTGGGCTGGACCTGCTGGCCCTCGCCCTGCACCTGGGGCAGCCCGGCCAGGATGCCGTCCACCGCGCCCTTCAGCGCGGGGATCTTGACGCCGGCGCGCTCCAGCAGGGCCTTGGGGCCCTCGTCCTGCATCAGCATGGCCGCCAGCAGGTGGGCGGGCTCGATATAGGGGTTGTCGCGCGTGACCGCCAGACTCTGGGCCTCGCCCAGGGCTTCCTGAAAGCGCGTGGTGAATTTATCGACTCGCATGGATGTCCTCCGTTGGCGAGGAAATGGGAGCACCGGCGGCTATTTCAAGCCCTGTTCGCGCACAGGCACTTGACCCAGGGCAAGGCCTGGCCCCGCTCAGCGCAG
Source organism: Pelomonas sp. CA6 (assembly GCF_022549225.1). Classification (GTDB taxonomy): domain Bacteria; phylum Pseudomonadota; class Gammaproteobacteria; order Burkholderiales; family Burkholderiaceae_C; genus Roseateles. The sequence goes on along the minus strand of NZ_JAKZFD010000006.1, from coordinate 86,016 downwards.
CAGCGCGCGCATCAGCGCCAGCCCCAGCGCCGCGGCCCCCAGGCTGCCCAGCAGATGGGCCAGCGCGTGCGCCAGCGCCATGCCGGGCTGCCCGCGCTGCAGCAGGGCCAGCGATTCGCCGGTGAAGGCCGAGAAGGTGGTCAGCCCGCCCAGAAAGCCGGTGACCAGCAGCAGCCGCAGCATCTCGTCCGGATGGCGGCCCAGCCATTCCAACGCCATGCCGATCAGTAGGCCGCCCAGCACGTTGACCGCCAGCGTGCCCAGCGGAAATCCCATCCAGCGCGGGTTCAGCCACAGCGCCAGGCTCCAGCGTGCCCAGGCGCCCAGCGTGGCGCCCAGCGCGACCGCGCCGGCCTGCAGGGCGGTGGCGCCGCTCACGCGGCGTTCCCGCTGGCGATGCCCCAGCGCGCCAGCGCCTCGTCGTCGGCCACGCGGGCGTCGACCCAGTGGGCGCCGTCGGGGCCGTGCTCCTTCTTCCAGAACGGGGCCTGGGTCTTCAGATAGTCCATCAGGAATTCGCAGGCCTGGAAGGCCTGGCCGCGGTGCCGGCTGCTGACCAACACGAGCACGATCTGCTCGCGCGGCTTCAGCGGCCCGACGCGGTGGATCACACGCGCCGCGCGGATGTCGAAGCGGCGCAAGGCCTGGTCCACCATGGCCTCGATCGCGGCCTCGGTCATGCCGGGATAGTGCTCCAGCTCCATCAGCTCGACCGGCGCGCCATCCGCACCGTCGCGCACGGTGCCGACGAAGCTCACCACGGCGCCAACGCCGCCATCGTCGCGGCGCAGGGCCAGGGTCTCGGCCCCGAGGTCGAAATCTTGGGTCTGGATCAGGACGCGGGCGCTGGAAGTCATGGGCGGGATTCTGACACTGCCCACCTCGGAGGGGCTCGCAATCCGTCCGCGCTGAGGGATACTGCGCCGTCTTGGGAATCACAAGTTTGGGAGCTTGACGCCATGGGACTGATGGACTTCATCAAGAAACAGTTCATAGACATCCTGCAGTGGACCGAGGATGGCGATGGCACGCTGGCCTGGCGCTTCCCGATGCAGGACTTCGAAATCCAGTACGGCGCCTCGCTGACCGTGCGCGAATCGCAGATGGCGGTCTTCGTCAACGAGGGCAAGGTGGCCGATGTCTTCGGTCCCGGCATGTACAAGCTGACGACCCAGACCCTGCCGGTCCTGACCTATCTGAAGAACTGGGACAAGCTGTTCGAATCCCCGTTCAAGAGCGACGTCTACTTTTTCAGCACCCGCCAGCAGGTCGACCAGCGCTGGGGCACGACCCAGCCGGTGACCATCCGCGACAAGGACTTCGGCGCCGTGCGCCTGCGCGCCTTCGGCAACTACGCCTACCGCGTCGCCGACCCCAAGCGCTTCCACACCGAAATCTCCGGCACCCGCGAGCGCTACACGGTCGCCGAGCTGGACGGCCAGCTGCGCGGGATGATGCTGCAGCACATCTCCGACGCGGTCGCGCAGAGCGGCATCCCCTTCCTGGACCTGGCGGCCAACCAAGTGGCCTTCGCCAAGGCCCTGCTGGAGGCCACCGCGCCCTCGTTCGAGGCGCTGGGCCTCAAGCTGGAGAGCGTGACGCTGCAGAACGTCTCGCTGCCCGAGGAGCTGCAGAAGATCCTCGACCAGAAGATCGGCATGGGCATGATCGGCCAGAACATGGGCCAGTTCATGCAGTACCAGACCGCGCAGGCCATCCCCAAGCTGGCCGAGGGCGTGGGCCAGGGCGGCGGCGGCGTGGCCGGCGACGCGATGGGTCTGGGGGCAGGTCTTGCGCTGGGCCAGACCCTGGCGCAGCAACTGCAGGCCGGCATGGCCGGCTCGGCCGCGTCGGCGGCCACCCCGGCCGCCGCGGCGCAGCCGCAGCCGGTCAGCCAGGGCGCCGACGAGGTCCTGCTGCTCCTGGAGAAGCTGGGCGACCTGAAGGCCAAGGGCATCCTGACCGACGAGGAGTTCGCGGCCAAGAAGGCCGAGCTGCTGAAGAAGCTGAGCTGATTGGCTCCCCCGCCCTCTCCCACTCCGGCCTCCCCGCAGCGCCGCTGGCAGGCCGCGTGCCCCAATTGCGGGGCGCCGGTCGAATTTGCGTCGGCCGCGTCGGCCAGCGCCGTCTGCAGCTATTGCCGCTCCACGCTGCTGCGTGAAGGCGAGAGCCTGCGCAAGATCGGCCTGAGCGCGGAGCTGTTCGAGGACTACTCGCCGCTGCAGCTGGGCGCCGCCGGGCGCCATGCCGGGCTGGCTTTCAGCGTGGTCGGCCGGCTGCAGCTCAAGTACGCCCAGGGCAGCTGGAACGAATGGCATGTGCTGTTCGGCGCCAGCGGTGGCGCGCCGCCGCGCAGCGGCTGGCTGTCCGAGGACAACGGCAGCTTCGTGCTCAGCTTCGAGGCGCCGCTGCAGGGCCAGGCGCCGCGCGTCGGCGACCTGATCGCCGGCAGCCAGCAGATCGTCAACGGCATGGGCTGGCAGGTCGCGTCGCACGAGGACGTCACCGTGGCCGCCGCCCAGGGCGAGCTCCCTCATGCCCCCCTGCTGGAGCGCAGCTACCCGGTGGTCGACCTGCGCAACGCCCAGGGCGAGGTCGGCACGCTGGAGTTCGCCGACGCGCAGCGGCCGCAATGGTCGGTGGGGCGCCCGGTGCGCCTGGCCGAGCTGGCGATGACCGGCCTGCGCGAAGACAGCAGCAAGACCCTGGGCTCGCGCGGCCTGCCCTGCCCCAGCTGTGGCGCCGCGCTGGAGCCCAAGCTGGAGACCACCCAGTCCATCGTCTGCGGCCAGTGCCAGGCGGTGGTGGACATCTCGCAGGGCGCGGGCGCCGACCTGAAGCATTTCGCCCAGGAGACCGGCCTGCCGCCGCAGATTCCGCTGGGCAGCAGCGGCAACCTCGCGCTGCTGGGCGGCAAACCGCTGCCCTGGCAGGTGGTGGGCTACCAGGAACGCTGCGACATCCCCGAGAGCAGCGAGGACGAACAGAGCTTCTGGCGCGAGTACCTGCTCTACAACCGGCTGGAGGGCTTTGCCTTCCTGGTCGACACCGACGACGGCTGGAGCATCGTGCGCCCGCTCACCGGCGCGCCCAAGCCCGGCAAGGGCGGCGCCGTGCTGTGGCAGGACAAGTCCTTCGCCAAGCGCTGGACCTACGCCGCCAAGGTCACCCATGTGCTGGGCGAGTTCTACTGGCGCGTGCAGCGCGAGGAACGCGCCCGGGTCACCGACTACGAATGGAAGAACGGCGGCCGCACCGAGCTGCTGAGCCGCGAGCAGACCGGCAACGAGGTGACCTGGAGCCATGGCCGCACGCTGGACGCCGACGAGGTGCGCCGCGCCTTCGCGCTGCCCGACGAGGCGCGGCCGCAGCTGGCGCGCGACGTCGGCAGCGGCGTCGACGGCAACCGGCTGCTGCGCAACATCATCATCGGTTTTCTGCTGCTGGCGCTGCTGGTGGCGCTGCTGCGCGCCTGCAGCGACGACGACTGCGAGCCCTACCGCAAGTCCTACGGCGAATACAGCGCCGAGTACCAGCAATGCAAGCGCGCCAGCGCAGGCTCGGGCGTGCGCATGGGCTCGGGCGGCGGCTCCTTCGGGGGCTACAGCGGTGGTGGCGGCGGACACAAATAGCGCGCAAGGAGAGACGACATGGAATTCGAATGGCTCAAACCCGGCATCGTGCTGGGCTCCATCCTGTACGCGGTCATCGGCGTGCTGGTGTTCTGGATCAGCTTCGTGATCATCGACAAGCTCACGCCCTACAAGCTGTGGGAAGAGATCGTCGAGCACAAGAACATGGCGCTGGCCGTGGTCGTCGCGGCGATGTGCATCTCGATCGGCCAGATCGTCGCGGCCGCCATCCACGGCTGAACGGCCGCGCCGTGCTCCGCGCCCTGCCGCGGACGGGAAAGGTTGCCACCCGGCATCCGATGTGAGCAGGCGTAAAGCCTCTTGGGAGCGCGCGCGGGTCTTTCTAGACTGCCGCCCTTCCCGAAAGGTCCGCCATGCCACACGCCCAACGCCTGATCGCTTCCACCCTGGCCCTGTCCTGCCTGCTGAGCGCGCTGCCCTTGCGCGCTCAGGCGCAGATCGTTCCCACGGACGCCTTGCTGGCGACCACCCAGCCCGCGGGTGACGCCGGTCGTGAACGCGTGCGCGCCTTCCTGGCGCGCGCCGATGTCCATGCCGCGCTGCAGCAGCAGGGCGTGGACGCCGACGCGGCGCGCGCCCGCGTGGACGCCCTGTCCGACGCCGAGATCGCCGAACTCGACGGCCGCATCGCGCAGGCCCCCGCCGGTGGCGACGTGCTGGGCGTGCTGTTCACCGTCTTCGTGATCCTGCTGGTGACCGACATCCTGGGCCTGACCAAGGTCTTCCCCTTCACCCGCTCGGTGCGATGACACCGCGGCGCGGCCGGCGCGCGCTGCTGACCGCGGCCGGCGCGCTGGGCCTGGGTGGACTGGGCGGCTGCGCCACGCCGCCGCAGACCCGGGCGCTGGATCAGCACTGGCCGCCGGGCCTGCCGCCGCGCGTGCGGCTGGACGACACGCCCTTCATTGCGCAGCAGGACTACGAATGCGGCCCCGCCGCGCTGGCCATGCTGCTGCAGCGCGCCGGCCGGCCGGTGACGCCGGAGCAGCTCAAGCCCCAGGTCTACCTGCCCGGCCGCCAGGGCTCGCTGCAGCTGGAGATGCTGGTGGCCGCGCGCCGCCACGGCCTGGCCAGCCATCGCCTGCCGCCGCGCCTGGACGCGCTGCTGGCCGAGCTGGCCGCGGGCCATCCGGTGCTGGTGTTCCAGAACCTGTCGCTGCCGCTGGCGCCGGTCTGGCACTACGCGGTGGCGATCGGCTACGAGCGCGACACCCGGACACTGTGGCTGCACAGCGGCCGCGAGGCCGGCATGGCCCTGCCGCTCGAAGTCTTCGAGCGCACCTGGTCGCGCGCCGACCACTGGGCCATGCTCGCGCTGCCGCCCGAGCAGCTGCCCGCGACGCTGGACGCCGACGCGCTGGCCAGCGGCCTGGTCGCGCTGGAGCGGCTGGATGCGGCGGCCGCGCAGCGCGGCTATGCGCAGGCCCTGCGGCGCTGGCCGCGCCACGCGGTGCTGCTGATGGGATTGGGCAACAGCGCCTACGCGCAACGCCGCCTGGACCAGGCGCAGGACGCCTATGTGCGCCTGACCCTGGCCCATCCGCAACTGGCCGACGGCTGGAACAACCTCGCCCAGGTGGCGCTGGAGCGCGGCCGGCGCGGCGAGGCGCGCGCGGCCATCGCGCGCGCCGTGGCACTGGGCGGGCCGCGCGAGCCCGCCTACCGCGCGCTGCAGCGCCGCATCCAGGCCGGCGGGTCCTGAATCGAACGGCGCGGCACCGGGCGCGTGTTAGCCTCGCGCGCATGCCGGACACCCACAACAACACCACCACCTCCGACACCGACCCCGAAACCGACGCCACCCCCTCTCGCGTCACGCTGCCCGAAGTCCTGCTGCTCGCCAGCGTCTTCGTGATCGCGGCCTGCGGGCTGGTCTACGAACTGGCCGCCGGCGCGCTGGCCAGCTATCTGCTGGGCGACTCGGTGCTGCAGTTCAGCACCATCATCGGCAGCTATCTGTTCGCCATGGGCGTGGGCTCCTGGCTGTCGCGCTACATCGAGCGCCAGCTGGTCGCCCAGTTCCTCACCATCGAGCTGCTGGTGGGCGTGATCGGCGGGCTGATGCCGGCCCTGCTCTTCACCGCGCACAGCCTGCTGCCGCCCGGCCACCTGGGCGCCTTCCGTCTGCTGCTGTACGGCATGGTGCTGCTGGTCGGCGCGCTGGTGGGGCTGGAGATCCCGCTGGTGATGCGCATCCTGAAGCGCCACTTTCGCGCCCGCTACCAGCTCAAGCATCTGGTCTCGCAGGTGCTGACCTTCGACTACCTGGGCGCGCTGGGCGTGGCCGTGGCCTTCCCGCTGCTGCTGGTGCCGCATCTGGGCCTGGTGCGCACCGGGCTGTTCTTCGGCCTGCTCAATGTGGGTGTGGCGGTCTGGGCGCTGTGGCTGTTCCGCGCCGAGCTGCGCGCGCTGAAGCGTCACGCGCTGGCCTGCGCGGCCAGCCTGGCGCTGCTGGTGGTGGGCATGGTCTACGCCGACCAGCTGAGCACCTGGGCCGAGGACCGCTTCTACGGCGAGCACATCGTGCTCAAGCACAGCAGCGCCTACCAGCGCATCGTGCTGACCGAGAGCCAGGCCGGCGTGCGCCTGTTCCTCAATGGCAACCTGCAGTTCCATTCGCGCGACGAGTACCGATACCACGAGGCCCTGGTCCATCCGGCGATGGCCGCGCATGGCGCGCCGCGCAAAGTGCTGATCCTGGGCGGCGGCGATGGCATGGCGCTGCGCGAGGTGCTGCGCTATCCCTCGGTGCAGCAGGCCACGCTGGTGGAGCTGGATCCCAAGATGACCGAGCTGTTCGCCAGCGCGCCGCGGCTACGCGCGCTGAACGGCGATGCGCTGCGCGACCGCCGCGTCCGCGTCGTCAACACCGACGCCTTCGGCTGGCTGGAGCAGACCGACGAAAGCTTCGACATCATCCTGATCGACTTCCCCGACCCGAGCAATTTCGCGCTGGGCAAGCTCTACACCGCGAGCTTCTACAAGCTGGTCGACCAGCACCTCAACGCCAGCGGCTACGCCGTCGTGCAGTCCACCTCGCCGCTGATCGCGCGGCGCAGCTTCTGGACCGTGGTCCACACCCTGGAATCGGTGGGGCTGCAGACCCAGCCCTACCACGCCCACGTGCCCAGCTTCGGCGAATGGGGCTTCGTGTTGGCCGGCCGCCGGCCTTGGACGCCGCCGCGCCAACTGCCCAGCGGGCTGCGCTTCCTCACGCCGGAGGGCGTGCTGGCGCTGACGCAGTTCCCGTCGGACATGGCGCGGCCGGGCGCCGGCGAAGCGCCGCTGGAGGTCAACCGGCTGTCCAACCAGGTGCTGGTGCATGAGTTCGAGCGCGAATGGGGCCAGGTGAAATGATGCCGCCGGAGGCGGACGGCCACGGGCCTGGCCCGGCCGCGGTCCCGCAGCCGCGGCCAACGACCCGCCGGCGCTGGATGGGCGGCGCCGCCGCGCTGCTGGGCGGCGCGGTCGGCCTGCCGGGCTGCCGGCCCGCGGACGGCGACGCGCGGCAGGCCTTGAAGGACACGCTGGCGCGGCTGCAGGGCGGCTGGGTCGGCGCCGCGCATGCGCGCGGCCACCGGCTGCGCGATGCGGGCCCGCCGGCCTGGCCCGCGGGCGAGCCGCCGCGCCGCGCCCAGGTGCTGGTGCTGGGCGCCGGCATCGCCGGACTGGCCTGCGCGCGGCGCCTGCAGGCGGCCGGCGTGGACACGGCGCTGCTGGAGCTGGAAGACCAGCCTGGCGGCAACAGCCGCGGCCATGCGCTGCACGCCGCGGGCCGTGCCCTGCCCTGCCCGCTGGGCGCGCACTATCTGCCGCTGCCGGGTCCGCAGGCGCGCGAGGTGCAGGAGCTGTTGGCCGAGCTGGGCCTGGTGCGCGAGTTCGCCGGACGCCCGGTCTACGACGAGCGCCACCTGTGCCACAGCCCGCAGGAGCGGCTCTTCCACCAAGGCCGCTGGCACGAAGGCCTGCTGCCGCCCAGCGAGGACGCCGGCGTGCTGGCGCAGTACCGGCGCTTCGGCGCCGAGGTCGAGCGCGCGCGCCGCGAACTGGGCTTCGCGATGCCCGCGCATCGCGCGCCGTGGACGCCCGGTCATGCGCGGCTGGACGCGCAGACCTTCGCACAGTGGCTGGACGAGCGCGGCCTGGACGCGCCGCCGCTGCGCTGGTATCTGGACTACTGCTGCCGCGACGATTTCGGCGCGCCGGCCGCGCAGGTCTCGGCCTGGGCCGGGCTGCACTACTTCGGCAGCCGCCACGGCTTCATGCAGGCCGAGGAGCGCGAGGCCGTGCTCACCTGGCCCGAGGGCAACGCCTGGCTGGTGCAGCGCCTGGCCGCGCCGCTGGCCGGGCGGCTGCATACCGGCCGCAGCGTGCTGGCGCTGCGCGAGCAACGCCACGAGGTCGAGGTGCTGGCGCTGGACGAGCGCAGCGGCCGGCCGGAGCGCTGGAGCGCCGCGCAGGTGGTGCTGGCGCTGCCGCTGTTCATCGCCGCCCGCATCGTCCAGCAGCCGCCCGAGGCGCTGCGCCAGGCCGCCGCGCAGGCACGCTACGCGCCCTGGCGCGTCGCCAACCTGCTGCTGGATGCGCCGCCGCTGGAACGCCTGGGCCTGGGTCCGGCCTGGGACAACGTGGTCTACGGCAGCGCCTCGCTGGGCGTGGTGAACGCCGCCCATCAGGCGCTGGACCCGCGGCCCGGCCCGCAGGTCTGGACCGCCTACCAGGCCCTGCCGGTGGCGCAACGCCAGGCCTTGCAGACACAGGACTGGGGCAGCGCCGCGGCCGAGATCCTGGCCGAGCAGATGCCGCTCTATCCCGACCTGCTGCAACGTGTGCAGCGCATCGACCTGATGCGCTGGGGCCATGCGATGAGCATTCCTCTGCCCGGCGTGCGCGGCAGCGCGGCGCTGGCCGAGCTGCGCGAACGCGGCCAGGGCCGGCTGCATGTGGCGCATGCCGACCTGGCGGGCTATTCGGTGTTCGAGGAGGCCTACACCTCGGGCTGCGAGGTGGCGCAGCGGCTGCTGCGCGCGGCCGGTCGGCGCGCCTGACTCAGCCGCCGGTCACCGGCGGGAAGAAGGCGACCTCGGCCCCATCGGGCACCTCGGTGTCCTCGGCGGCCAGCACCTGGTTCAGCGCGCAGCGCAGCACGCGGCCGCGCGCCAGCGCGCTGGCATGCGGTTCGCCGCGGGCGATCAGGCGGTCGCGCAGCGCGCCCAGCGTGAGCCCCGGCTCGTGCGCCAGGGTCTCCGCGGAACCCAGGGCCTCGCGCAGCGAGGCGAAGTAACGCAGCTGGATGGTCATGGCGTCGTGGCTCTCAAGAAAACAAAGGGCCGGCGCGAAGCGGCAGGTCCCGGGGCGTTCAGAACAGTTCGGAGAACGGCAGGAAGCGCAGCGTCTGCCCCGGCTCGACGGTGGCGCCGGGCGCCAGCTCCACCAGGCCGTCGGCCCAGGCGGCCGAGCTCAGCACGCCCGAGCTCTGGTTGCCGAAAAGCTGCAGCCGGCCCTCGTCGTCGAGGCGGGCGCGCAGGAACTCGCGGCGCTTGTCACCCTTGGTCCAGCGGAAGCCGGCCGGCAGCGGCCAGGCGCGCGGCTGCAGCTGCATCGCGCCCTGCATGCGCAGCAGCACCGGCCGCACGAAGAGCAGAAAGGTCACGAAGCTGGACACCGGGTTGCCCGGCAGGCCCAGCACCCAGGTCTTGCCCTCGCCGTCCGGGCGGTGCACCTCGCCGAAGGCCAGCGGCTTACCGGGCTTGATCGCGATCTGCCACAGGTCCAGCCGGCCCTCGGCCTGCAGCGCCGGCTTCAGGTGGTCCTCTTCGCCGACGGAGACGCCGCCGGAGCTGAGGATGAGGTCCGCGCCACCCGCGACGCTGGCGGCCTCGCGCAGCGCGGCACGCGTGGCGGCCAGACTGTCGGGCACCAGGCCCAGATCGCGCACCTCGCAGCCCAGCGCCAGCAGCAGCGCGTGCAGCGTGCTGCGGTTGGAGTTGTAGATCTGCCCCGGGCCCAGCGGCAGGCCCGGCATCACCAGCTCGTCGCCGGTGGAGAACAGCGCCACGCGCGGCTTGCGTGCCACGCGCAGCCGCGCGGCGCCGGCGGTGGCGGCCAGGCCCAGCGAGCCGGCATGCAGCCGCAACCCCGCCGCCAGCACGCGCTGGCCGCGGTGCAGGTCCTCGCCGCGGCGGCGTATCGCCAGCCCCGGCGTGAGCGGGGCCAGGATGCGCACCTGTCCGAGGCCGCCCGCCGCGCCATCCGCGGCCGGCAGCGCCTCGCAGCTCTCCTGCATCAGCACCGCATCGGCGCCCTCGGGCACCGGCGCGCCGGTGAAGATGCGCGCCGCCGTGCCGGGTTGCAGCGGCCGCGGCGTGCTGCCCGCGGGCACGCGCTGCGACACCGGCAGCACCGTGCCCGGTGCGGGCACGTCGGCGACGCGCAGCGCATAGCCGTCCATCGCGCTGTTGTCGTGAGGCGGCACGTCCAGCGGCGAGATCAGGTCTTCGGCGAGCACACGGCCGCCGGCTTCGGCGGTGGGCAGCCACTCGGTCCCGGCGAGCGGTTGCACCGCCGCGAGCAGGCGCTCCAGCGCCTCGTCCATGGACAACAGGGTGGAACGCGGGTCAGACATGGGTGGCGAGATAGTCCTTGACGGGCTGGACCTGCGCGGGCAGCCGCTGCACGCGCTTGGGCAGCGCCTCGATGCCGGCCAGGTGCGCAGGGCGCGGCGGCGTGAAGCCCAGCGCCTCTTCGATGGTGGCGGCGAACTTCGCCGGCAGCGCGGTCTCCAGCACCAGCATGGGAACGCCGGGCTGGCGCCGCTCCAGCGCCACCTTCAGCCCGTCGGCCGTGTGGGTGTCGATGATCTGGCCATAGCGCTCATGGCACAGACGCAGCGTCGCCAGCCGGTCGGCATGGCTGCTGCGCCCGGATGTAAAGCCGAAGCGCGCGATCGCGGCCGTCTCGTCCGCCGACAGCGCGAAGCGCCCGTCGCGCTCCAGCGCGTCCTTGAACAGGGCCTTCACGCGCGCGCCGTCGCGGCCCAGCAGGTCGTAAACGAAGCGCTCGAAGTTGCTCGCCTTGGAGATGTCCATCGACGGGCTGGAGGTCTCGTGCGTCTCCGCCGTCGGCCGCGGCCGGTAGACGCCGGTGCGGAAGAACTCGTCCAGCACGTCGTTCTCGTTGGTGGCCACCACCAGCTGCGCGATCGGCAGGCCCATCATGCGCGCCACATGGCCGGCGCAGACGTTGCCGAAGTTGCCGGACGGGACCGTGAAGCTGACCTGGGGCCAGTCCGCCAGCGTCGCCGGCGCGCTGCCCTCGGGCAGCCGGCCTTCTGCCCGGAGGGCGTAGAAGTAGCCGGCGAAGTAGTACACGACCTGGGCCAGCAGGCGCGCCCAGTTGATGGAGTTGACCGTGCCGATCTTGTAGCGGCGCTTGAAGTCCAGGTCGTTGGAGACCGCCTTGACAATGTCCTGGCAGTCGTCGAACACGCCCTCGACCGCGAGGTTGTGGATGTTGGCGTCCTGCAGGCTGAACATCTGCGCCTGCTGGAAGGGGCTCATGCGCCCGTGCGGCGAGAGCATGAAGACATTCACGCCCTTCTTGCCGCGCATCGCGTACTCGGCCGCGCTGCCGGTGTCGCCGCTGGTCGCGCCGAGGATGTTGAGCGTCTCGCCGCGACGGCCCAGTTCGTACTCGAACAGTTGGCCCAGCAGCTGCATCGCCATGTCCTTGAAGGCCAGCGTGGGCCCGTTGGACAGGGCCTGCAGCGCCAGCCCCGGCTCCAACGGCTTCAGCGGCGTGATCTCGGGCGTGCCGAAGACCTCGGCGGTGTAGGTGCGGCGCACCAGCGCGCGCAGGTCGTCGGCGGGGATGTCGTCGATGTACAGCGACAGGATCTCGAAGGCCAGGTCCGCGTAGGACAGGCCGCGCCAGCGCGCCAGGGTCGCCGCGTCGAGCCGCGGATAGGCCACCGGCAGGTAGAGGCCGCCATCGGGCGCCAGGCCCTCCAGCAGGATCTCGCAGAAACGGCGCTCCGTCTGGTCGCCACGCGTGCTGATGTACTTCATGATCGGATCAGGCCAGCTCTTCCTTGCGCAGCCGCACGATGGGCGCGAGCACGGTGGGCAGCCCCTGCATCTGCGCCAGCGCCTTGCTCATGCGTCCTTCCTCGGTATCGTGGGTCAGGATGATCAGGTCGGTCTGGCGCTCGCCCTCGGCCGATTCACGCTGCAGCACCGCGTCGATGGAGATGTCGTTCTCCGCCAGGATGGTGGTGATGCGCGACAGCACGCCGGCCTCGTCGGCGACGCGCAGGCGCAGGTAGAACGAGGTCTGCACCTGCTCCATCGGCAGGATGGGCGTGTCGCTCATCGCATCGGGCTGGAAGGCCAGGTGCGGCACGCGGTGGTCGGGGTCGGCCGTGTGCAGGCGGGTGATGTCGACCAGGTCCGCGATCACCGCCGACGCGGTGGGCTCGGAGCCGGCGCCCTTGCCGTAGTACAGCGTGGTGCCGACCGCGTCGGCCTGCACCAGCACCGCGTTCATCGCGCCCTCGACATTGGCGATCAGCCGGTTGGCCGGGATCAGCGTCGGGTGCACGCGCAGCTCGATCCCACCGCCGTCGACGTTGTTGCGCCGCCGCGCGATGCCCAGCAGCTTGATGCGATAGCCCAGCTGCTCGGCATAGCGGATGTCGGCGGGCTGCAGCTGGGTGATGCCCTCCACATGGGCCTTGTCGAACTGCACCGGGATGCCGAAGGCGATCGCGCTCATGATGGTCGCCTTGTGCGCGGCGTCCACGCCTTCGATGTCGAAGGTCGGGTCGGCCTCGGCATAGCCCAGGCGCTGCGCCTCCTTCAGCACGGTGCCGAAGTCCAGGCCCTTGGAGCGCATCTCCGACAGAATGAAGTTGGTCGTGCCGTTGATGATGCCGGCGATCCACTCGATGCGGTTGGCGGTCAGGCCCTCGCGCAGCGCCTTGATGATGGGGATGCCACCGGCCACCGCGGCCTCGAACGCCACCATCACGCCCTTGGCGCGCGCGGCGGCGAAGATCTCGCTGCCATGCACCGCCAGCAGCGCCTTGTTCGCGGTCACCACATGCTTGCCGGCCGCGATGGCCTCCAGCACCAGGGTCTTGGCGATGCCGTAGCCGCCGATCAGCTCGACGACGATGTCGATCTCGGGGTTGGCAATGACCTGGCGCGCATCCGCCACCACCGGGCAGGCGTCGCCGACGATGCTGCGCGCGCGCTCGACGTCGAGGTCGGCCACCATCGCAATCTCGATCCCGCGGCCTGCGCGGCCACGGATTTCCGCCTGGTTGCGGCGCAGCACCTGGAAGGTGCCACTGCCCACGGTACCGATGCCCAGCAGGCCAACTTTGATCGCTTTCATCTCGTACTCGCTCGTCTCGTCTTGAATTCCCCAGCGGCACCGGCTCTGCCGGGCCACCGGATGCGCTCCCTTGAAGGGGAGACAGGTGCTTCGGGGGGTCAGGCCATGTGGCGCTTGCGATAGTGCGACAGGAACCGTTCGATGCGGCCAATGGCCTCACGGAGATCGTCCGTGTTGGGCAGGAACACGAGCCGGAAGTGATCGGGGGCGATCCAGTTGAAGCCCGTCCCCTGCACGATCAGCACCTTTTCCTCGGCCAGCAGCTCGTAGGCGAACTGCTGGTCGTCCTCGATCGGATAGATCTTGGGGTCCAGGCGGGGGAACATGTACAGCGCGGCCTTGGGCTTGACGACGCTGACGCCGGGGATCTGGCTGATCAGCTCGTAGGCCAGGTCGCGCTGGCGCGCCAGGCGGCCGCCCGGCGCGACCAGGTCCTTGATGCTCTGGTAGCCGCCCAGCGCGGTCTGGATCGCGAGCTGGCCCGGCGTGTTGGCGCACAGGCGCATCGAGGCCAGCATGTTCAGGCCCGTGATGTAGTCGCGCGCATGGCGCTTCTCGCCGGACACCACCATCCAGCCGGCGCGGTAGCCGCAGCTGCGGTAGTTCTTGGACAGGCCGTTGAAGGTCAGGCACAGCACGTCCTCGGCCAGCGACGCGATGCTGGTGTGGATGTGGCCGTCGAACAGCGTCTTGTCGTAGATCTCGTCGGCCATGATGATGAGCTGGTGCTCGCGGGCGACCTGGACGATCTCCTTGAGCAGCTCGGCCGGATAGAGCGCGCCGGTCGGGTTGTTGGGGTTGATGACGACGATGGCCTTGGTGCGCGGCGTGATCTTGGCGCGGATGTCGGCGATGTCGGGGAACCAGTCGCTGCCCTCGTCGCAGATGTAGTGCACCGGCGTGCCGCCGGACAGTGCCACGGCCGCGGTATAGAGCGGGTAGTCGGGCGACGGCAGCAGCACCTCGTCGCCGTTGTCCAGCAGCGCGTTGAGCGCCATCACGATCAGTTCCGAGGCGCCGTTGCCCAGGTAGACGTCGTCCACCGCGACGCCCTTGATGCCCTTTTCCTGGCAGTAGTGCACCACCGCCTTGCGGGGCGCGAACAGGCCCTTGGAATCGGTGTAGCCGGCGGCATCGGGCAGGTTGCGGATCATGTCCTGCACGATCTCGTCCGGCGGCATCAGGCCGAAGGCGGCGATGTTGCCGATGTTCAGCTTGATGATCTTCTGCCCCTCTTCCTCCATCTGGCGCGCCTTGTCGAGCACGGGTCCGCGGATGTCGTAGCAGACATTGGCCAACTTGCTGGACTTCGCGACGGTCTTCAAGACGGTGACTCCTCGGAGCGGGAACAAGAGTGGATGGAGCCTGACGCCAGGGACTCCGGGGGATCTTGCATTTAAACACAGGGATTCCCCCGGGCCGGCGCACGGCAGGCTTCATGACTGCCAAAATGAGCGTCAATGAAATTTCAACTCGACGAGCCGCAAGGCGGCAACAGCATCTCCCGGCACGATGCGCAGACGGTCTGGGTGAACGGTCAGGCACACGCGCGCAGCGTGCTCGTGCCCTGGCAGGGCGAGGTCCAGGCCTGGGACGTGCAGCGCCTCGAAGACCTCGGTGAGCAGCACTTCGCGCAGATCCTCGCGCTCAAGCCGGAGCTGGTCGTGTTCGGCAGCGGCGCAAAGCTGCGCTTCGTGCATCCGCGGCTCTACCGCGCATTGATCGACGCGCGCATCGGCATGGACACCATGGACACCGCGGCAGCCTGCCGCACCTACAACGTGCTGGCGAGCGAGGGGCGTTCGGTGTTGGCCGCGCTGCTGATTCCGGGTTGATGGCGGGCCCCGCACCGCTCCCCCGCCAGGGGGGCGCCTGCGTCAAGGGTGCGCTGGCCGTTCGACGTATAATTGTTGGCTGTGCCCGCCGGGGCTCCATCCTTCATATAACGCCACATGACGCCAGCGCTCAACAAACCCCTTCCGGACATTGAAGCTCTTGCAACGGGAGGCGTGAAATTCACACCCCAGGCCTTCTTGGGCCGGGTCGTGGTGCTGTACTTCTACCCCAAGGACAACACCCCGGGCTGCACCACCGAGGCCATGCAGTTCCGCGACCACCACAAGGACTTCGTCAAGGCCGGCGCCGTTGTGCTCGGCGTCTCGCGCGACAACATGGTCTCGCACGAAAAGTTCAAGCAGAACCTGGAGCTGCCCTTCGAGCTGATCGCCGATACCGAAGAGAAGCTGTGCCACATGTTTGGCGTGGTGAAGAACAAGATCATGTACGGCAAGAAGGTCAAGGGCATCGAGCGTTCGACCTTCCTGATCGACGCGCAGGGCATTCTGCGTGAGGAATGGCGAGGCATCAAGGTGGCCGGCCATGTGGACGAGGTCCTGAAGGCCGTGAAGTCCCTGAAGAAGGAAGCCGCCTGAGCCCGTTGCGCTCTGGCTGACCGGGTGGCGCGAGCCGCCCAGTATCCACCAGGCCGGCCCCAGCCATCGCGCTGCGGCCGGCTTTGTTGTATCCGGGCGGCGGCCGGGGATGGCTCACGGCCCGGGAAGGCAGTTTGTGCATAATCGACGCATGCCCCTGTGCCATCGCAACCCACCCAGCGCAAGCCGCACCGAGCCTGGTGCGGCTTTTTGCTTTGTGGGCAGGGGCAGGACCTCCGGCCCTGCTTCCACGATGGAGGGCCCAGGGCTTTACCCGCCTGTCTCGCTCACTCGCACATGCCACTGCCCAAGCCTCCGACCCAGCGCGCCAGCCGCCTAGACCCCGAAGCCCTCGCGACGAACCTGTCGCCCAGCAAACGCCCGCCCGTGCTCGAGGCTCCCGCGACCGCCGCCGTTGCCGCCGCGTCCCCCGCCCTGCCCTCCGCTGTCACCGCCGCCCCCGCGGCCAGCGCCGCGAAGTCGGCCGGCCGGACACGCGCCGGCGGCAAGCCGCGCGACGCGGTCGCCGCGGCACCCACGCCCGAATTGCGTGGCAGCACCCAGCCCTCGCTGGCGCTGGTGGCACCGCCACCCACGCCCGCCAAGGCCAAGCCGGCCGCGACGCGCGCCAAGGCCCGCAAGCAGCCCGCCGGCGAACCCAAGCTCTTCGTGCTGGACACCAATGTGCTGATGCACGACCCGATGTCGCTGTTCCGTTTCGAGGAGCACGACATCTACCTGCCCATGATCACGCTGGAGGAACTGGACGGGCACAAGAAGGGCATGACCGAGGTCGCGCGCAACGTGCGCCAGGTCAGCCGCGAGCTGGACCACCTGGCCGCCAGTCTGAAGAGCAGCAGCCTGGAGGAGATGGCCAAGGGCCTGCCGCTGGACGGCACCGGCCACCGCGAGGCCGGCGGCAAGTTGTTCTTCCAGACCCAGCTGCTGAACGCCGCGCTGCCCCAGGGCCTGCCGCAGGGCAAGGCCGACAACCAGATCCTCGGCGTGGTGCAGGCGCTCAAGGAAGCGCAGCCGGGCCGCGAGGTGGTGCTGGTGTCCAAGGACATCAACATGCGCGTCAAGGCGCGCGCGCTGGGACTGCCGGCCGAGGACTACCGCAACGACAAGACCCTGGAGGACTCGGACCTGCTGTACACCGGCGTCCAGGCCCTGCCGGCGGACTTCTGGGAGCGCCACGGCAAGACCATGGAGAGCTGGAGCCAGGGCGGCACCACCTTCTATCGCATCAGCGGCCCGCTGGTGCCCACGCTGCTGGTGAACCAGCTGGTCTATCTCGAAGCCCCCGGCGCCGCGCCGCTGTATGCCAAGGTCAACGAGATCACCGGCAAGACCGCGGTGCTGCGCACGCTGAAGGACTACGGCCACCAGAAGAACGCCGTCTGGGGCGTCGCGGCGCGCAACCGCGAACAGAACTTCGCGCTCAACCTGCTGATGGACCCGGACTGCGACTTCGTCACGCTGACCGGCTCGGCCGGCACCGGCAAGACGCTGATGACCCTGGCCGCCGGGCTGTCGCAGGTGTTGGACGAGCGCCGCTACAGCGAGATCATCGTCACCCGCGTCACCGTGCCGGTGGGCGAGGACATCGGCTTCCTCCCCGGCACCGAGGAGGAGAAGATGGGCCCCTGGATGGGCGCGCTGGACGACAACCTAGAGGTGCTGGCGCGCAGCGACAACAGCGCCGGCGAATGGGGCCGCGCCGCCACCAACGACCTGGTGCGCAGCAAGATCAAGATCAAGAGCCTGAACTTCATGCGCGGGCGCACCTTCCTGAACAAGTACGTGATCATCGACGAGGCGCAGAACCTGACGCCCAAGCAGATGAAAACGCTGATCACCCGCGCCGGTCCGGGCACCAAGATCGTCTGCCTGGGCAACCTGGCGCAGATCGACACGCCCTATCTGACCGAAGGCAGCTCGGGCCTGACCTATGCGGTCGACAAGTTCAAGGGCTGGGCCCACAGCGGCCACGTGACCCTGGCGCGCGGCGAACGCTCGCGCCTGGCGGACTTCGCGTCCGAGGTGCTGTGACCCGGGCGCGCCGCCACGCCGCCGGCTGACGCCCATGCGCTTCTATGTTTCGGACCTGGACGGCACCCTGCTGGACCCGCAGGCCCAGCTGTCCTCGCGCACCCGCAGCGGGCTGACCGAGCTGCTGCTGGAGGGCCTGCCCTTCACGGTGGCCAGCGCCCGCAACGTGGTGTCCATGCGCCGCATCCTGGAGGGGCTGCCGATCCGGCTGCCGGTGGTCTCGTCCAACGGCGCCTACATCGCCGACCTCACCAGCGGACGCTACGAGCTGGTCAATGCGATGGAACCGGCGCTGGGGCAGGCCATCTTCGCGCTGGTGCGACGGCACGGGCTGATGCCCTTCGTCGCCACGCATGGTCCGTCGGGCGACCAGCTGTTCTGGCAGACCGTCAGCAACGAGGGCCAGCAGCGCTTCGTCGACGAGCGCGAGCGCCAGGCCGATCCGCGGCTGCGCCGCACCGAGCGCATGCAGGACGAACTGCGCGATCCGGTGGTCACCTTGCTGGTGGTCGACGCGGCCGGGCCGCTGCGGGCCCTGCAGGCCGAGATCGAGGCGCAGTTCGGCGACCAGGTGATCACCCACCTCGCCGACGACATCTACATGCCCGGCTGGCCCTGGCTCAACGTGCACGACCGCCGCGCCAGCAAGGACCAGGCGATCGCTTCCCTGGCGCAGCGCTACGGCCTGCTGGGCCGCGAGCTGGTCGTGTTCGGCGACCAGGTGAACGACCTGCCCATGCTGCGCGCCGCGCACCACGCCATCGCCGTGGCCAACGCCAGCGACGACGTCAAACGAGCGGCGCACCGCATCATCGGCCCCCATCACGAGGACGCGGTGCTGCACTACATCGCACAGGACTGGCAGATGCTGCGGGGCGGCTGAGTACCCCGGCCTCGCGTCGCCGCGCGGGATTGGCGGCTCAGCGGCTCTGGCCCAGCAAGCCGCCCAGTTGGCTCAATTGGCCCAACAGCCCGTCCAGGCCCGGGTCGCCCTGGGGCAATTGGCCCTGAGGCGTGAGCCGATCGACGATCTGCGGCAACCACTGGCTCAGCTGGGTGCTGGCCTCGCCCGGCGACACGCCGGCCTGCTGCGCCAACTGGCCCAGCAAACCGCCATGGCCACCCAGCGCCGCGCCCAATTGATCCGCCGACACCGGCAGATTGGCGCCCGTGGACACCCAGGACCGGACCTGCTCGCCCAGCCCCGCCGACTCCAGCTGCTGCAGCAGCGCGCCCAGCCCGCCGGCCACGCCGCCGCCCTGCCCCTGGCTGGACAGCAGCCCGGCGATCAAGCCCACCCAGTCGGCGCCACCGGCGCCCGCCTGGCCACTCAAGGCCTGCTGGGCGGCGCCCAGCATCGAATCCAACAGCCCCATGGTCTTACCTCCATCGCGGCAACGGCGCCGCGGCGAGGGGATTGTGGCGCGGCAACGATGTCAGAGGTCGATCAATCGCCTCAGGTCCGGCCCAGTGCCGCGCGAATCTGCTCCAGCGCGCTGGGATCCTCGATGGTGGACAGGTCACCCGGATCGCGTCCTTCGCTGACCGCCTGCAGCGCCCGGCGCAGCAGCTTGCCGGAACGCGTCTTGGGCAGGGCCGTGACCAGCCGCACCCGCGCGGGGCGCGCCACCGCGCCCAGTTCGGCGTCGACCTTCTTCAGGATCTCGCCTTCCAGCGCCTGGGCCTGTTCGGGCGTCGCCGCCCTGGCGGGGTCGCGCAGCACCGCGAAGGCCAGCGCCACCTGCCCCTTCAGCGCATCGGCCACGCCCACCACCGCCACCTCGGCCACCGCCGGATGGCCGGAGATGCACTCTTCGATCTCGCGCGTGCCCAGGCGATGGCCGGCGACGTTGATCACGTCGTCGCTGCGGCCGAGGATGAAGTAGAAGCCATCCTCGTCGCGCATGGCCCAGTCGAAGGTGGAATAGACCTGCTTGCCGGGGATGCCGTTCCAGTAGGTGCGCACGAAGCGCTCGTCGTCGCGCCAGACGGTCTGCATGCAGCCCGGGGGCAGCGGCCCCTCGATGGCCAGCAGGCCCTTCTGGTGCGCGCCGTGCAGCTCCTCGCCGGTGGCCTCGTCCAGCAACTTGACGCGGTAGCCATACATGGGCACGCCCGGTGAGCCGAACTTGGGGCTGTCATCGGCCACGCCGCGCGCCAGTGTCAGGATGGGCCAGCCCGTCTCGGTCTGCCAGTAGTTGTCCAGGATGGGCTTGTTCAGGCCCTCGGCGATCCAGCGCGCGGTGGGCTCGTCCAGCGGCTCGCCAGCCAGGAACAGCGTGCGCAGCGAGCTCAGGTCGTGGCGCGTCAGGAAGGCCGCGTCGTGCTTCTTCAGCACGCGGATCGCGGTCGGCGCGCTGAACATCACCGTGACCTTGTACTTCTCGACCAGCTGCCACCAGATCCCGGCGTCCGGCTCGGCCGACGCCCCGCGCCCGCTGAGCACCGGCAGGCCCTCGTACATCAGCGTCGCCATGCCGGCGATCAGCGGCCCGTAGATGATGTAGCTGTGGCCGACCACCCAGCCGATGTCGCTGGTGGAGAAAAAAGTCTCGCCCGCATGGCCGCCGAAGATGTGCTTCATGCTCGCGGCCAGCGCGACGCAGTAGCCGCCCACGTCGCGCTGCACACCCTTGGGCTTGCCGGTGGTGCCGCTGGTGTAGAGCGTGTAGCTGGGCGTGCTGGACTCCAGCCAGACGCAGTCCACCCGCTCGCCGCCATGCGCCTGGCGCAGCGCGGCGTAGTCCAGGTCGCGCCCGGCCACGCGCTCGAACGGCGCCAGGCCGCGGTCCACCATCAGCACCTTCTCGGGCTTGTGCTGGGCCAGCTGGATGGCCTCGTCCAGCAGCGGCTTGTAGGGCACGACCTTGCCGCCGCGGCTGCCCGCGTCGGCGCTGACGATCAGGCGCGGCGTCGCGTCGTCGATGCGGCTGGCCAGCGCATGGCTGGCGAAGCCGCCGAAGACCACCGAGTGGATGGCCCCGATGCGGGCGCAGGCCAGCATCGCGAACGCCGCCTCCGGGATCATGGGCATGTAGATCTGCACCCGATCGCCCTGCTGGACGCCCTGGGCGCGCAGGATGGCGGCCAGGGTTTCCACCTCGCGCTGCAATTGCGCGAAGCTGTACACCCGTTTCTGCCCGGTCTCGGTGGAGACCCAGATCAGCGCCGCCGCGTCGGGCCGCTGGCTGGCGTGGCGGTCCACCGCGTTGTGGCACAGATTGGTGCGCCCGCCAACGAACCAGCGCGCGAACGGGGGGCGCGAAAAGTCGCAGACCTGCTCGAAAGGCTGCTGCCAGTCGACCAGTGCCGCCTGCTCGCGCCAGAACGCGTCGGGCTGGTCCAGCGACTGTTGATAGAAGGCCTGATAGGCGGCGGCAACCATGGCATGTCTCCTGGCATTGGCAGGGGCCCCAGGACGCCGGGGCCCTGCGCTTCTTTATGGATCGAGGGGTGGATTGATTTCATACAGAGGCCCTGACAGCAGTCTGACCCTCCGAGCCGAGCACTGCGGCATTTGCTGCACCGCAAAAAACCGCGCATTCCGGCACAGGACGCGGCGCGCTTCTGTGGTCCAATACGGACCCAGCATTCGTTCCGTGGAAACCCTAGGTTCTAGGGAGTACCGTGGACCGTCCGTCGACTCAGACCTCGGACAAACACGTATCCATTCGAGACTTCCCTTGACAGCCCTTGGCCCGGCTTCTTAAGCTGCGCGCCGATCACCATGACCGAATCCCGCCTCACTTCGTCCCCCGCGAAATCGCTCCCCCGCCTGTGCCGGCCCCTGGCCTGCGCGACGGTGCTGGCGATGGCCTGCGTGGGCGCGGTGCAGGCCCAGTCCGCTCCCGCCGCCACGCCGGCCCTGAAGCCGCCGCCCGGCACCATGATGGGCGCCTACGGGCAGAGTCTCAGCCAGGCGGCCGCGGCCCCCGCAAGCCCGACCGCGACCCCGCCGAGCGCTCAAGTGCCGGCCGCGGCCGGTACCGGCAACGCCGGTGATGCGGTGAGCCGCTTCCTGCAGGAAAAAGGCCTGCTGGGCAACAGTGGCAGCGGCATGCTCAGCCAGGTGCGCGACAAGGCGTCCGATCTGGTGCTGTCGGCGATGAACTTCCTCGGCGTCCCCTACAAGCGGGGCGGCAATTCGCAAGACAACGGCTTCGATTGCAGCGGCTTCACGCGCCACATCTTCGAAATGAGCCTGGGGCTGGTGCTGCCCCACCGCGCCGACGAGCAGGCCCGGCTGTCCAGCCTGGTGCCCATCCAGCGCGAAGAACTCAAGCCCGGCGACCTGGTGTTCTTCAACACCATGCGCCGCACCTTCTCCCACGTGGGCATCTACGTCGGCGAGGGCAAGTTCATCCATGCGCCCCGCACCGGCAGCGCCGTGCGGGTCGAGGACATGCGCGAAAGCTACTGGGCCAAGCGCTTCACCGGCGCGCGCCGTGCCGACCTGGGCGCCATCGACGCCAGCCTGGTCGAGCGCGCCAGCCGCTGACCCCTCCGCTCCGTCACGGCGCCCGAGCCCTCGCCGCAGCCGCCCATCGCGGTTGTATTTCGCGCAATTGATAGGCATCAATTCGCATCGCGCGCTATCGTGGCAGCATGCGACCAATGCCCTACACCCGCCAAGCCCTCCATGAATCGCGCCGTTTCGGCGTGCGGCCGGTGCCGCCGCTGCGGCCCCTGGCCTGGCTGGCCATGGGCTGGCGCGACCTTTGGCGCTGCCCGCTGCCCTCGCTGCTGCAAGGCCTGGGGCTGGCGCTGATCGGCAGCCTGATCCTGACCCTGGCGCGCGACCGCTTCTGGCTGCTGGCCGGGGCCTTCAGCGGCTTCCTGCTGGTCGCGCCCATCCTGGCCACCGGCTTTTATGCGCTGAGCCATGCGCTGGAGCTGGGCCGGCGTCCGGACCTAGGCACCGTCGCCCAGGCCTGGTGGCCGCGCAACGGCCAGTTGGTCAAGTTCGGCCTGCTGCTGGCGTTGGCCGGAACCGGCTGGGTGCTGGTGTCGGCGGCGCTGATCACGGCCTATGCGCCGGGCCACATCAGCACGCCGGCCGACTTCCTGCGCCGCGTGGTGCTGGCGCCCGAAGGCTATCTGTTCGAGGTCTGGCTGGCATTGGGCGCGCTGCTGGCCGCGCCGGTGTTTGCCTCCACCGTCGTCGCGGTGCCGCTGCTGATGGAGCAGCGCATGCGCGTGCTGGCCGCGGTGTTCGCGAGCTGGCGCGTCGTGATGGAGCATCCCGCGCCGATCGCGCTGTGGGCCTTTCTCATCATGGCCCTGACCCTGCTGGGCATGGCCACCTTCATGCTGGGGCTGGTGCTGGTGCTGCCCCTGCTGGGTCACGCCAGCTGGCATGCCTACCGCGACCTGGTGCGCCGCCCCCAGGGCGAGCACTGAGCGGCAATGGAGAAGTAAGTTGTTCGGGTATTCCGAGGAGCAGATCGCTCAGTTCGGCCTGAGCGTGGGCGTTACCGCCTTCATGCTCTACATGCTGTTCATCATCCTGCAGCTGGCGCGCGAGTCCAAGGCGGGCCGCTTCGGCACCTTCATCCTGCTGCTGGGCCTGGGCTTCGGGCTGCTGGGCTTCGCGGCCAAGGGCGTGATCAAGTACTTCCTGGCGGGCGTGGGCGAATGAACGGCCATGTCGCGCTCAAGCACGCGTCGCGCGTGTTCCGGCACAGCCTGTTCGAGGACCTGCAGGCCCTGCTGACCGGCAGCCTGTTCGTCGCCCTGGGCGTGGCGATGTTCAAGCAGTTGGGCATGCTGACCGGCGGCACCGTGGGCATTGCGTTCCTGCTGCACTATGCCGGCGGCTGGCCCTTCGGGGCCCTGTTCTTCTGCCTCAACCTGCCCTTCTACTGGCTGGCCTACCGGCGCCTCGGGCTGGCTTTCACGCTCAAGACCATTGCCGCGATCACGCTGATGTCCACGCTGTCGGAGCTGCTGCCGCAATGGCTGCAGTTCGGTCGGCTGCATCCGCTGTTCGGCGCCGTGGCCGGCGGCCTGCTGATCGGGGCCGGCATGCTGATCCTGTTCCGCCACCGCGCCAGCCTGGGCGGCCTGAACGTGCTGGTGCTGTGGCTGCAGGAGAAAAAAGGCTGGCGCGCCGGCATCGTGCAGGCGGTGCTGGACGGCTGCATCCTGCTGGCCTCCGCCGCCTTTGTCGCACCGGAGCGCATCGGGCTGTCGCTGCTGGGCATGCTGGCGATGAATGCGGCGCTGGCGATCAACCACCGACCCGGCCGCTACACCGCGCTCTGATCCAGGCCCAGGGCTGCCCCGGGGCCGGCCCATGGGCCCACAGCCGCTATGCTGCGGGCAGCCACGCCGCAGCCCATGATCCGCCTCGCCCTGCCCCAGCCGCTGTCCCGCGCCGCCATCCCGGGCCGGCCGGCGCCGCTGCATCAGGCGCTGCTGCTGGCTCTGCTGCTGCATGTCTGGCTGATCCTGATGTTCGGCAGCGCGCCGGGCGGCAGCGCCAAGCCCGGCGAAGGCCGCTGGGGCTCGCTGAGCGTGAACCTGCGCGGCCTGCGCCCCGAGGCCGGCAGCGGCGCCGGCGCGCCCAGCGTGCCCGAGGCCGGTCCCGTGGGCACGCATGCCCAGCAGCGCTTCGGCGGCATGGTCAGGCCGGCCGATTCGCCCCCCCCGCCCGACGCCGGCCCCGGCGCGGCACGACTGGGACAGTGGCGCGCCCAGCCCAGCGAGCGTGCCACCGGTCGCGACACGCCTGGACCGGCGCCAACGCGGCCCCCCGCCGACGAGCGCCCGGCCACGCCCGCACCGGCCGAGCCCACCGAACCGCCACCGACCACGACTGTGCCGCAGCCCGCGCCGCCGTCCGTGCAGCGCTTCGAGGCCACGCCGCCCCCCCGGCCCGAACGCGCGGCAGCGGGCCGCATCGAGGCGATCAACGCCCAGGCCCAGGCACGGCAAGACCTGCCCCCCTCGCCCAGTTTGACCCTGCCCGAGCCCACGGCAACGATCCAGCGCCTGCAGGCGCCACCGCCCCCGACCGCCTCCGCCCGCCAGGCGCTCTCTCCTATCGAGCCCCGGCGCGCCGACCCGGGCGCCACGGAGGCGCCGCTCGCGCCGGCACCGGCACTCGTCCTGCCGGCCGCACCCGCGACACGCCAGTTCAACGCCGACCCTGTCCCCTTCTTGGCCCGCCCGGCGCCGGCAGCGCCCATCGAACGCCGCAGCCCCGCCCGGCCCGAGCTCGCCGCACCGCTGTCCACCACGCCAGCGCTGCAGCTGCTCACGGCTCCGCCGGCGGTGCTGCGCCAGATGGACGGCGAGGCCCCCCTGCCCGCCACCGCGGCACAACGCCCGGCTGCGATCGAGCGCAACCCGGCGGTGACGCAGGCCAACGCCACATCCAGCGACCTGCAACCCGCGCCCCGGCTGGAACTGCCCGCGACCGCCCCAACCCCCTCGTCAGCCGCACCCGCACCGGTACCCGCGACCGCCACACCGCCCGGCACGACCGCCGCCTCGGCCACGCCCGAGCGCAGCACCCCGCCCGCATCGACCGGCCATGCGTCCCCGGGCCCGCAGCCGGCCTCGCCGGCAGGCCGCGTCGCGCTGGACGGCTCCACGCTGCCGGGTGGTCCCGACGCGGGCGCCCGCGTGGGCCATGACCTCGCACTGCCGCCTTCGGCCCCGGCGAGCGCGCCGCAGCGTCCGCTGGATCTGCGCCTGCCGCGTGGCGGCGAGCCCTCGCGCGGCAGCGCGATCGGGCTGATACGCACCGTGCCCGTGCCACCAGAGCACAAGAACAAGGTGGAGAAGGCCGTGGAGAACGCGGCCAACAAGGACTGCCGCGACGCCTATGCCCGCTACGGCGTGTTGGCGGCGCTGCCGCTGGCCGCCGACGCACTGCGCGACAAAGGCTGTCGCTGGTAGGCCCGGCCGCGGCCGCGTGGCCCACCCATGCGGTGCATCGGCTCAGACCAGATCGCCCGCCAGCGCGCTCAGCGTCTCGGCCGGGATCTCCCGGTGCGCGGGGTAGTTGCGGTGGTCGCAGCCCAGCAGCACCCGGGCCCCGGCCCGCACCGCCTGGCGCGCCACCAGCGGCAGCTCGAAGCGCAGGAAATGCACCGACGAGGTCTTCTGTTCGTTCTCGCGCGCCAGGTCCTCGTCGGCGATCGCGTACTGCCTGGCGTGCCCCTCGACCTCGACGAACATGCGGTCTTCCACGCCGATCAGGCCCGCCAGCGCGCGCCGCCGCTCGTTCGGGTCGGGATACTCCAGCAGCAGCGTGGCCTTCCAGTTCGTGCCGTCGGGCAGCAGCGGCGCATAGGCGGCGATCTCCTGCAGGATGCCCTCGGGCTCGAAGATGCGCTCGATGCGCAGCATCTCCTGGATCTGGTAGCGGATGGTCTGTTCGTCCTCGAACTGCAGCGTCATGTGCTCACCCAGCTGCACGCTGCGCAGGCGACGGTGGGCGATGATCTGCGGCTTGAGCGCCGCGCGGGCCCGCGCATAGGCCTCCAGGCTCATCAGTGTGTCGGGGGTGAGTGTCGGCGGCGGCATCGCGGCTCCTGTGAGAAGGTCGGGAACGTCAGTCCAGGCCATAGGCCCGTCGCACCAGACTCAGCGGGTGCATCATCGCGCGCGCCGGCGTGCCGGCCTCGGCCATGCCCTGGCCGATGTGATGGATGGCCAGCGCGCAGTCCGACGCGATCACCTCGGGATCGTCCTTGGCCATGGCCTTGAACACCGGCCGGCCTATCTTCATCGCGACCGGGTGATAGGGCGTCTTCACACCGTAGGTGCCGGCATGGCCGGAACAGCGCTCCACGGTGTTGAGCTGCAGCGCCACATGGCGGCCGATCAGCTTGAACATCTCCTCGGTCTTGCGGCCCATGTTCTGCACCCGCGCATGGCAGGGGATGTGGTAGCTGACCCGGCCCAGCGGCGTCTTGAAGTCCGTCCTCAGCAGGCCGTCCTTGTGCCGCGCCACCAGGTATTCGAAGGGATCCCAGATCGCGTCGCGCACCTGCAGCACCTCGGCATCGTCCGGGAACATCAGCGGCAGCTCCTGCTTGAACATCAGCGTGCAGCTGGGGATGGCGCTGAGGATGGCATAGCCCTCGCGGGCGTAGCGCGCCAGCACGGGGATGTTGGCTTCCTTGTGGCGCGCCACCGCGTCCAGGTCGCCCAGCTCCAGCTTGGGCATGCCGCAGCAGCGCTCCTTCTCGACGATTTCATAGGGAATCTCGTTGTGCGCCAGCAGCTTGAGCAGGTCGTGGCCGATGCCCGGCTCGTTGTAGTTGATGTAGCAGGTGGAGAAGATCGCCACCCGGCCCGGCGTGCGCTCGCCGTGGGTGACCACCTGCGCGCGGCTGTCGGCGGCGCCCCAGCGGAAACGCCAGTTCGCCAGCGGCGGCATCCAGGCCCGCGGATGCACGCCCAGCACGGCGTCCATCGCGCGGCGCGCCGCGCGCGTGCGGTTCACCGCGTTGACGCCCTGAACCACGACGGGAATGCCGGCGAACTGGCCATGCACGTCGGTGGAGGCGAGAAAGCGCTCGCCCACACCGACCTCGCCCTTGCGGAAGCGGATCGCCTTGGCGCGCAGCATGGTGTGCGGGAAGTCCAGGTTCCAGGCATGCGGAGGCACATAGGGACACTTGGTCATGTAGCAGAGGTCGCACAGATAACACTGCTCCACCACCTTCCAGAAGTCCTGGCGCGCCACCCCGTCCACCTCGCCACTGGGCCCCTGGTCGACGAGATCGAACAAGGTGGGAAAGGCCTGGCACAGGTTGACGCAGCGCCGGCAGCCATGGCAGATCTCGAAGATGCGCTCCATCTCGTGGAGGCATTGCTGTTCGTCGTAGAACGAAGGGTTCTTCCAGTCCAGCGGATGCCGGGTGGGCGCCTCCAGATTGCCTTCTCTCGTGCTCATGAGCCGCTCCGGGGACAGGATCGCGCAATGCGCTGGAGCCCACGGCGGCCCCGGCGCATTGCGGCGCACACGCGCCGCCGCCCCGCGTGGAAGTACCCGCCTCGCGGCGGGCTAGGCCGGTCTCAGTCGACCAGCGCGTCCAGTGCCTTCTGGTAGCGGTTGGCGTGCGAGCGCTCCGCTTTCGCCAGGGTCTCGAACCAGTCCGCGATCTCGTCGAAGCCTTCGTCGCGCGCGGTCCTGGCCATGCCCGGGTACATGTCGGTGTACTCGTGCGTCTCGCCGGCCACCGCGGCCTTCAGGTTGTCGCGCGTCGCGCCGATCGGCAGCCCGGTGGCCGGGTCGCCCACCTGCTCGAGAAACTCCAGATGCCCATGCGCGTGGCCGGTCTCACCTTCGGCCGTGGAACGGAACAACGCCGCCACGTCGTTCTGGCCCTCGATGTCGGCCTTGTTCGCGAAGTACAGGTAACGGCGATTGGCCTGCGACTCACCGGCGAACGCGTCCTTGAGGTTCTGCTCGGTCTTGGATCCCTTCAGTCCCATGGCTCACTCCCTTCGGAAATGGTTGGCGATCACTGAAAGCGGCCCCCTGGGCCCCTGCACCCGGATGCCTCTCGAACCGGCGGCACGCCAAGACGCTAGCTCAAAGCCCGGACGGGAGCCAATACAGAACTTCAATGCGATTCATAGCAGTGCGCTATACCAGCGCAGATCCAGCAGGTGGCGCGCCATCTGGTGGCTGCGGCCCTCGGGGTCGGCGAGGTCGTGCAGCACGGTGAAATGGTTGAAGCCCCGCAGGCGCTCGCAGACCGGCACGGTGCGCGGTCCCCAGGCCTCGCGGATCAGCCCCGTCTGGCGCTGGAATTCCTCGCTTTCGTCGCCGCCCACCAGCGCGTACAACGGCTGCTCGGGCGGCGGGAAATGCACCGGGCTGAGCCGCCGCACCGACGCCTCGTCCAACCGCAAATCGGCCTGCAGCGAAGGCACGCGCAGCAGCGGTGCCAGGTCATGCAGGCCCGAGATGCTCAGCGCTCCCTTGACCAGATGGCGCGGCAGCTCCGGCGCCACCGTCTTCCAGTCGCAGCACATCAGCATCGCCGCCAGGTGCCCGCCCGCCGAATGCCCCGCGACGACGATGCGCGTCGGGTCGCCGCCATAGCGCCCGGCATGGCGCCAGACCCAGGCCAGCGCCTGGCTCAGCTGCAGTGGGATGCGCTCCATCCCCACCTCGGGACAGAGGCTGTAGTTGGGCACGACCACCATCGCACCCTCGTCGCGGAACACCGCGGCCAGGAAGGAGTGGTCGCTCTTGTCCAGCGAGCGCCAGTAGCCGCCGTGCAGAAAGACCAGCACCGGCGCCGGCTCCGCGGTATCCGCCGGAAAGACGTCCAGGCGCTCCATCGGGCCCTCGCCATAGGGCAGGTCCAGATGGGCCGGGATGCGCGAACGCGTCAGCGCCGAGGCCTGCGCCCAGCGCTGCAGGATCTCGGCGCTGTCGCTGACGCGCTGGCGGTTGTTGTACTGGGCCTCCCACCAGGCCGAGCTGGATGGCTTCATCGTGTGCTTCCGAGGGTGCAACGCGCCGCAGTGTGCGCGATCCCGGCCCCGCCCGGCCAGCGGGGCAGCCCTAGCCGCGCGGCGACACCCACAGCATGCGATGCGCTTGTCCACAGCACGGAAATCTCTGCTATAGTCGCATTCTCGTTGGGGGGGTAGCTCAGCTGGGAGAGCGTCGCGTTCGCAATGCGAAGGTCGGGAGTTCGATCCTCCTCCTCTCCACCAACAGATTCGGCCCCAGAGGGAAACCTCTGGGGCTTTTGTCTTTTCAGCGCCCGCCCCGGCGCACGGCCTCAGGCATCGCGGTGGTCCGCTTCGCCAGCTTTCCAATAGCCCTTGGCGCTCACGCGGTGGCGTTCGATCCCGCGCTCCAGCAGGTAGTGCTGGCGCAGGCGGCGGATGGTGCTGGACTCGCCGGCCATCCAGAGATAGCCGGGGCCGGCCGGCAGCGGGCGATGCAGCAAGGTCTGGCACAGGGCCACGCCGGGCCCCTCCCGCGCCAGCAGCCAGTCGGTCCTGAGTTTGGCCGCGTCGTCGATGGGCTGGCGATCGGCTTGCGACGGCAGCTCCACATAGACCTTGGCCTTGAGGTCCGCCGGCAGCGCGCTGGCGATGCGCTGCAGCGCGGGCAATGCCGTGATGTCGCCGGCCAGCAGCACCCAGCGGGCATCGGCCGGCAGCAGGAAGCCGCCACTGCGCGGCCCGGCGATGCCCACGCGGGCCCCGGGCTGCGCGTCGGCCGCCCAGGTCGAGGCGGGCCCGGCCTGCGGTCCATCGCCGTGCAGGACGATGTCCAGGTCCAGGCTGGCCGCATCGTGGTTGATGCCGCGTATCGTGTAGGCCCGCCCTTCGCCCGAGGGCAGGAAGAGCTTCACCCAGGCGGCCGGCTCGTCCACGCCCTCCGCCCGCAAAAAGGCGGCAAGTTCAGCACCGCCGACGGTGACACGCCGCATGCAGGGCGTCGGCGAAGCCACGGCCAGCACCTCGGCCACGGCCCAGGACAGGCGGAGTTGGGTGGGTTCATTGGCCATGCCGGACTCCCGGGGTGGCGCGCAGCAGCCGCAGCGCGATCAGCAAGGCCAGCCCCACCGCGACGGCACCGACCAGGAACACCGTGCCCACATCGCCCGCGCCGGCCACGGCGCCCAGCGCCGGCGCCGTGATCCCCAGAGAAATGTCCAGGAAGGCGACATAGGCCCCCATGGCCACGCCGCGGTTTTGCGGCGGCGCGCGCCGCACCGCCTCCACGCCAAAGCCAGGGAAGGCCAGCGAGTAGCCAAAGCCCGTCAGCGCCGCCCCCAGGTAGGCCATGGGAGCCGCATCCGCGCGCCAGATCAGCAACTGGCCGACCACCTCGATGAGCACGCAGACGAGCGCGACGCGGGCACCACCCAGCCGGTCCGGCAGATGGCCGAAGAAAAGCCGGGCCGCGATGAAGGCCAGGCCGAAGGCCGTGAAGGCCAGCGAAGCCTGCCCCCAATGCCGGGCGGAGAACAGCAACGCGACGAAGGCGGTGATGACGCCAAAGCCCACGCTGGACAGGGCCAGCCCCAGGCCGGGCATCCAGACCGCACCCAGCACCTGGTAGAAGGGCGTGCGCCGCGTGGCGGTGGGCGGCGTCGCCCGCAGTCCGGCCACCAGGGCCAGGGCCACGAAGGGCACGAACAGCGTCGCCAGCGCGAGACCGGCAAAGCCCTGGGCGGCATTCAGCGCCACCCCGGCCGGCGCGCCGACGGCGTAGGCGCCATACATCGCGATGCCGACCCAGGCCATGACTTTGCCGGCATGCTGGGGGCCCAGCATGCCCACGCCCCAGCCGAGGGCCCCGGTGACGACCAAGCTCTCTCCACAACCCAGCAGCAGGCGGCCGATCAGCAGCACCGCCGTCGACGCCGCGGGCGTGGCCGTGAAGGCCAGGGACAGCCAATAAGCCAGCCCCGAGCCGGCGGCCAGCAGCAGACCCGTGACCACGGCACGCTTGCCGCCGCGGAGGTCGGCCAAGTTGCCGGCCCAGGCACGCGACAGCAGGGCCGCCACGAACTGCGCGCCCATCAGCACGCCCACCATCGGCATGCTCAGGCCCAGGCTGTCATGCAGGTGCAGCGGCAGCACCGGCATGGGCAGGCCCAGCGTCAGAAAGCCGACGAACACCGCCAGCGCAAGAGGCAGCAAACGCAGGACGCCCGGCCCCGCGGGCGGTGCATGGGTGGAGGGCGACACGGGGGATGAAGACGGAAAAGACATGCATGACTCCAAACATGAGCATTTGCTCGATATCCATTAGAATATGAGCCATTACTCACGTTGAAAACTCGCCTTTCGGAGCCCCCATGCCGCCCCTGCCCCAGCCCCGCCGAGTTCCGCGCCAGGCCCGTTCCCGCGCGCTGGTGGAGGCTATTCTGGAAGCCACGGCTCGCGTTCTGGCCGAGCGCGGCTACGCCGGCACCAACACCAACCTGGTCGCCGAACGTGCCGGCGTCAGCGTGGGCTCGGTCTACCAATACTTCCCGAACAAGGATTCGCTGATCACCGCGCTGCACGAGCGCCACGCCACCGAAATGCAGGCGGCGATGGAGACCGTGCTGGCGACCGCCCATCCCCGCGGGCTGCGCGGGCAGCTGGCGGCCCTGGTCCATGCCTGGATGGCGGCTCACCAGGTCGAGCCCGAGCTGCACCGCGTGCTGGAAAAGGAGTTCCCCTTCTTCGACGCGCCCGCCGAGCACAGCCCGGCGGACCAGGGCATCTTCCGCCGCGTGCGCCAGCTGCTCCAAGACCACCGCCATGAGATCGTGCCCAGCGACCTGGACCTCGCGACCTGGGTGGTGCTGCGCACCCTGGAAGCCCTGATCCACGCAGCGGTGATCACCCCGTCACCGGCGCACCCGATGCCGGCCGTCGAGCAGGCCATCGTGGACCTGCTCTCCGGCTATCTCTGCGGCCGGACGGACACTTAGCCTTCGCCGCACTCCTGCCGCTCACTGAGCACCAGATCGGCAATGGTGAGCACGGGCAGGCCGTGGCGCCGGGCGTAGTCCAGCACCTGGGCGCCGCGCGTCATGGTGCCGTCCGGGTTCATCAGTTCGCACAGCACCGCGCTCGGCCGCAGCCCGGCCAGGCGGGACAGCAGGACGGAGCCTTCGGTGTGCCCCGGGCGCGCCAGCACGCCGCCGGGGTGCGCGCGCAGCGGGAACACATGGCCGGGCCGGACCAGATCCTCGGGGCGGGCCTGCGGATGGATGGCCGCCCGCACGGTGGTGAGCCGGTCGCGCGCGCTGACGCCGGTCGACACGCCATGGCGGGCCTCGATCGACACGGTGAACGCCGTGCCGTGCGAGCTTTCGTTGCGCGCCACCATCTGCGGCAGCTGCAGGCGGGACAGGTCCTCGTCGGTCATGCACAGGCACACGATGCCGCTGCCGTCCCGGATCAGCTGGGCCATGGTCTGCTCCGTGATCCGTTCGGCCGCGAGAATCAGGTCGGCCTCGTTCTCGCGGTCGTCGTCGTCCATCAGCACGACGGGAATGCCCTGGCGCATGGCCTCCAGGGCCGGCTGGATGCGCCGCCGGGCGGCCTCCACGGCGGAATCGCTGCAGGGGTAAGCCGGCGCGGCGCGCTCGGCGATTTGGGTTTGAGACATTCAAACGCTCCTCGTTGACAGGTTGAGAAGACGTTTTCGGGGCACGCAGCCGCGCCTGCCCCCGCGGGCACGGCCGAAGCCGCCCGCGCATGGGGCATGCGCTGACGCTTGCGCATCTTCTTTCATCCGGACTGTGACCGTCGGCTCTGGTGTGGGGCCAGATCTGCTGACCTCATTGCACGAGGCAATGAGCGCTCGCGGGCTCGCGGGGACCTGCAGGCATTGCGCCGCAGCCTCGCCTACCGCCGGTGGGGAATTCCGCCCCGCCCTGAAGACGCTGTGTCGCTCAAAGAACGACGCTGGCATTTTAGGGAGCTGCGCGACGGGCCGCCTACTCGCGTTCCGCGCCCCAGCGGAGCGGCGCGCACAACGATGGCCGCGCGGTGATCCAGCGCCGGCCGCGGCGCGTACAAGAGGGCAACCTGTCACTGTGCCGGAACACCATGGCCCAAGACCTCACCCTCGCGGCGACCCGCCTGGCCGAACGCGGCCTGCTCCCCGACCCGGCGCTGCGCCTGGGCATACGCCGCCTGCTGCGCCAGCGCCTGCAGGAGCTGCGCGATGGCGACAGCGAGAGCGCCGCCGTGCTGACGCAGCGCTTTCTCGCCGAGCTGCGCGCCGCGCCGCTGGCCCTGCTGCCGGACAAGGCCAATGAGCAGCACTACGAACTGCCGCCGGCGCTGTTCGAGGCCATGCTGGGCCCGCAGCGCAAGTACAGCTGCTGCTGGTGGCCCGAGGGCGTGGACACGCTGGCGCAGGCCGAGGAAGCGGCGCTCGCCGAGACGGCCGCGCGGGCACGCCTGGCCGACGGCCAGCAGATCCTGGAGCTGGGCTGCGGCTGGGGCTCGCTGAGCCTGTGGATGGCGGCGCGCTACCCGAACGCGCGCATCCTGGCCGTTTCCAATTCGGCCTCCCAGCGCGAGTTCATCGAAGGGCAGGCGCAAGCGCGCGGGCTGGGCAACCTGGAGGTGCAGACCTGCGACTTCAATGCCTTCGAGACGCCGCGCCGCTTCGACCGCGTGGTCTCGATCGAGATGTTCGAGCACCTGCGCAACTGGCCACTGGCCTTCGCCAAGGTGGCCCGCTGGCTGCGGGACGACGGGCTGTTCTTCCTGCATGTCTTCGCGCACCGCGAGGCACCCTACGCCTTCGAGGCCCGCGACGCCAGCGACTGGATGAGCCGGTACTTCTTCTCCGGCGGCATGATGCCCAGCGACGATCTGGCGCTGCTGTGCCAGGACGAACTCGCGCTGCAGCAGCGCTGGCGCTGGGACGGCCGGCACTATGCGCGCACCGCGGCGGCCTGGCTGGCGCAGCTGGACGCGCAGCGCGGCGCGCTGATGCCGCTGTTCGAGACGGTCTATGGCGCGCCGCATGCGCCCATGTGGTGGCAGCGCTGGCGGCTCTTCCTGCTGTCGGTCGAAGAGTTGTTCGCCTATGAGCGCGGTCAGCGCTGGTGGGTGAGCCACTACCTGTTCGCGCCCCGGCGCTGAGGCACGCGGCATGGCCACGAGTTCCGCCCTGTGGTCCAGCGGCGCGCCGGGCCTGCTGGTGGGCGTCGCGATCGCGCTGCCCACCTGGCTGGCAAGCATTCCGCTGCGCGACGCCAGCCTGGCGGACCGGATCTGGTCGGCCCTGGTCGCCGCGCCGGCGGCCTTCTATGTGCTGCGCAGCGGCGCCGATGCGCGCAGCGGCGTGATGCTGGCCATCATCCTGGTGTGGGCGCTGCGCCTGGGGCTTTACCTCAGCCTGCGCAACTGGGGCCATGGGGAGGACCGCCGCTACCGCGCCATGCGCGAGCGCCACCAGCCGGGCTTCGCGCTGAAGAGCCTGTGGCTGGTGTTCCTGTTGCAGGCGCTGATCGGCTGGATGGTTGGCTGGCCGATGCTGGCCGCGCTGCCGCCGGCGGGCCAGGCCTGGACCGCGTGGGACACGCTGGGTGCGCTGGTCGCGGTCGCGGGCCTGCTGACGGAGACGGTGGCCGACGCCCAGCTGGCCCGCTTCCGCCGCGACCCCGCCCAGCGTGGCCAGGTGATGGACCGAGGGCTGTGGCGCTACTCGCGCCACCCCAACTACTTCGGCGAAGCCTGCCTGTGGTGGGGCCTGGGCCTGATGGGTCTGGCCGGCGGCGGCTGGGAGCGCGCCTGGTGCCTGCTCTCGCCGCTGATGATGACGCTGCTGCTGTTGCGCGTCTCCGGCGTGACGCTGCTGGAACAGGACATCGGCGAACGCCGCCCGGCCTACCGCGACTATGTGACACGCACCAGCGCCTTCATTCCCTGGCCGCCCCGGCGCGGCGCCGGCCGATGACGGCGAGGACGGCGCGAGCGGGCACGCTGGCGCTGGCCGGCGCACTGGCGCTGGCGCCGCTGGCCAGGGCCGCGGCGGACGACGCCGGCGCGCAGACCTGGGAGTTCGAGGTGCGGCTGGACGGCCGGCCGATCGGCTCGCATCGCTTCGTCGTCAGCGGCCCGCCGGCGGCGCGCGAGGTGGAGAGCACGGCGCGCTTCGAGGTGCGGCTGCTGGGCATCCCGGTCTATCGCTACCGCCACCAGGCGCGCGAACGCTGGCGTGGCGACTGCCTGCAGGCACTGCAGTCGCAGACCGACGACGACGGCCGGCCGGCCCGTGTCGACCTGCAGCGCGAGGACGCGGCCGCCCGGACGAGCGACTGCCTGATGAGCTTCGCCTACTGGCACCCCGCGCTGTCTCGCCAGAGCCGGCTGCTGAACCCGCAGACTGGCCGCATCGAGGAGGTGCGCTTCGAGCGCCTGCCCGACGCCACCGTCCAGGCCGGCGGGCAGGCGCGGGACGCCGAGCGCTGGCGGCTGCGGACCTCGTCGGGCACGCCGCCGCAAGACCTGACCCTCTGGCTGGACAAACGCGACGGCCGCTGGCTCGCGCTGGACGCGCAGGTCGCGGGCGGCCGCCAGCTCAGCTATCGACTGCCCTGACCTCGACGTTCTTCCCTCCCTCAGCCCACGACCGGAGATCCACCTTGTCCTCCACCCCCGCTCGCATCCCATCGGCGTGGCGCCTGCCCCTGGCCTGCGCGACGACCACCGTCGTCTTCCTGACGCTGGACGCACTCTGGCTGACCAACACCGCCAGCGCGCTCTACCGGCCCGCGCTCGGCCACCTGATGGCCGACAGCGTCGACTGGAAAGCCGCCCTGCTCTTCTACGCGATCTACATCGCGGGCCTGACGGTCTTCGCGCTGAGCCCCGCGCTGGCCGCCGGGCGGCCGTTCGCGGCGCTGGGCCGCGGCGCGATGCTGGGCCTGCTGGCCTATGCCACCTATGACCTGACCAACCAGGCCACGCTGCGCGGCTGGCCCTGGCGGGTCACGCTGATCGACCTGGCCTGGGGGGCCTGCGTCAGCAGCCTGTCCTGCTGGGCCGGCGCCGCGCTGAGCGCGGCTACATGCCGACCAGCGAGCCCAGGCAGCGGGCGATGAGCCCGTCGAAGCGCAGCGGGGCCTCCAGCGTCGCGACGCAGATGCACTCGCTGCCGTCCTGCACCACCGGCTGGTGGTGGACCTCGCCGTCGGCGAGGTCGAAATCGCCCGGGCCGAACAGCGCGCGCCCGTCGTGGAAGCGGCCGTAGATCACCTGGGTCAGCTCGGTGCCGCGATGGGTGTGCTGCGGCAGGTATTTGCCCGCCCCGATGCGCAGCAGGAAGACATTCGCCTGCGGCGCGTCGGGCACGGTGACGCGGCTCCAGCGCATGCCCGGGCCTATCCAGCGCCAGCGCGTGGCGCTGCAGCGGGCGAGCGCGCGCGGCCAGATCGCGCCGGCCGGCAAGGGCGGCGGCGGCGCCACCCGACGCGGCGGCCGCGCGGCGTCCGGGCCGGCGGCCTCGGCCCGCTGCGCCTGGTCGATGCGTGCCAGCACCCGGGCCAGCGCGTCCTCGCGCATCGGCGCGGCGGGCTGCTCGTCCAGCAACGCACCGCCCACGCTGCGCAGCAGCGCCACCCGCGCACGGCAGGCCGGGCACAGCTCCAGATGGGTTTGCACCACCAGCTGCATGCCGATGGGCAGGGCGCCTGCGGCGAGCGACAGCAGCAGCTCGTCGGCGGGGTGGTGGCGGATGTCCAGGGGCTCCATGGTCGGATCGTCAGCGGGGGTCAAAGGTCGAGCAGCTTGCGCAGGTGCGACACCGCCAGCCGCATGCGCGACTTGACCGTGCCCAGCGGGATGCCCAGTTCGGCCGCGATGCGCGCATGCGGCTCCTCGTCATAGAAGGACAGGCGCAGCACCTGGGCCTGCTCGGGCGGCAATCGATGCAGCGCGTCGCGCACGCGCCGCGCCAGCCGGGTCGCGTCCAGCTGCTCGGGCACGCTGGGCTGATCGGCCTCCAGCGCGTCGAACTCGAAGCACTCGTCGCCGGCGCCGTCCAGCCGATGCCGCCGCGCGGCGTCCACGCGCAGATGGCGGGCGATCGTGAAGATCCAGGTCGACACCGCCGCCTGCGCCGGATTGAACAGCGCCGCCTTGCGCCACACCGTCACCAGCGTTTCCTGCGCCAGCTCCTCGGCCGCCTCCTCGAGGCTGCCGCTGCGCATCAAATAGCTCTTCACCCGCGGCGCGAAATGGGCGAAGAGCCGCCCGAAGGCCTCGCGGTCCTGGTGCTCGGCGACCCGTCGCATCTGCGCCGGCCAGTCTTCGGCGGACGCGGGCGGCGCGGCGGCACGGTCGGGATCGAACGGAACAAGGGTCAAGCGGCGGGCTCCCGGCACGGCGGTCGTGGACGATTCGCCCGGCGCGCCGGCCGGGGCATTCAACGGATTGTCGCGTCGCGGGCTGCCCATGTGGGCTTGTACGCGGCAAGCCGGCCCATGGATCACTCCAGCATCGCCGGCGCACCCCCTGGACCCGGGCCCTCAGGGAAAACGCGAAGTTCCCGGGCCGCAGCGATCCAAACCGCGGCGGCCTGCGTAGAAGCGCCAGAGACCCCCAGGAGCAGCACATGCCCCCTCAACCGATCGCCCGCGCCCCCCTGCCGCTGCCGCCCGGCGCCGAGCGCGGCCGGCAGCGCATTGCCGTGGTCGGCAGCGGGATCTCCGGCCTGTCCTGCGCCTGGCTGCTGTCGCAGCGCCACGAGGTCGAGCTGTTCGAGGCCGAGCCGCGCATCGGCGGGCACAGCCACACGGTGGACGCGCCCTGCGACGGGGGCTCGCATCCGGTGGACACCGGCTTCATCGTCTACAACGAACCGGCCTATCCCAATCTGAGCGCGCTGTTCCGCCACCTGGACGTGCCGACGCAGGCCTCGGACATGTCCTTCGCGGTCAGCCTGGACCAGGGCGCGCTGGAGTACGCGGGCACCGACCTGAACGGCCTGTTCGCACAGCGTAGCAACCTGCTTCGGCCGCGCTTCTGGACCATGCTGCGCGAGCTGCTGCGCTTCTACCGCGAGGCCGAACGCGACGCCCCGCTGTGCGGCGATCTGAGCCTGGACGACTACCTGGACGCGCGCGGCTATGGCCGCGCCTTCCGCGACGACCATCTCTATCCGATGGGCGCGGCCATCTGGTCCTCGACGCCAGCGGAGATCGGCCAGTACCCGGTCGCCGCCTTCGTGCGCTTCTGCGCCAACCATGGGCTGCTGCAGGTCCGCGATCGCCCGGTCTGGCGCACCGTGGTCGGCGGCAGCCGCGAGTATGTACGCCGGCTCACGGCCGGCTTTGCCGGCCGATTGCACCGCGACGAACCGGTCACCGCACTGGCGCGCGAGCCCGGCGGCGTGCGCCTGCGAACGCAGCGTGGCAGCTGGACCGCGGCCTTCGACCAGGTCGTGCTGGCCACGCACGCCGACCAGGCGCTGCGCCTGCTGGCCACGCCGTCGGAGGACGAGCGCCGCCTGCTCGGCGCCTTCGCCTACACCCGCAACCTGGCCGTGCTGCACAGCGACCCGACCCTGATGCCGCGGCGGCGCCGGGTCTGGTCGAGCTGGAACTACCTGGCCGGCCGCGCGCGGGCGGGCCAGCCGGCGCAGACGCCCACGGTGAGCTACTGGATGAACCGGCTGCAGCCCCACCTGCCCCAGGGGCGCGAGGCCCGGCCGCTGTTCGTCTCGCTCAACCCCGGCGTCGAGCCGCGCCCCGAGCATCTGATCCGCACCGAGGTCTATGAGCATCCGCGCTTCGATGCCGGCGCCATCGCGGCCCAACGCGAACTCTGGACCCTGCAGGGCCAGCAACGCAGCTGGTTCTGCGGCGCCTACTTCGGCTCCGGCTTCCACGAAGACGGGCTGCAGGCGGGCCTGGCGGTCGCCGAGGCGCTGGGCGGCGTGCGCCGCCCCTGGACGGTGGCCGGCGAGTCCGACCGCATCCACCTGCCGCGGGCGCTGGCCACATGAGCCCCGCCCCCGGTTCGGCCCTCTACCTCGGGCAGGTGATGCACCAGCGGCTGCACCCGCTGCGCCACCGGCTGAGCTACCGGGTGTTCTCGCTGCTGCTGGACATCGACGAGCTGGCCGCGCTGGACGCGCGGCTGCGCTGGTGGTCGCTGGGCCGCTTCAACCTCTTCAGCTTCCATCCAGGCGACCACGGCGACGGCAGCGCCAGCGACGTCCCCGGCCTGCGCGCGCAGATCGACACCAGGCTGCGCGAGGCCGGCCTGCCCACGGGCGGCGCCATCCGGCTGCTGGCCATGCCACGCATCCTGGGCTATGCCTTCAACCCGCTCAGCGTCTGGTTCTGCGAGGCGCCCGGCGGCGGCCTGCAGGCCATCGTCTACGAGGTCAACAACACCTTCGGCGAGCGGCACAGCTACCTGATCGAGGTCGACGCCTCGCGCCCCCTGCCCGAGGTGCTGGAGCAGCGCTGCGACAAGCAGATGTTTGTTTCGCCCTTTCTCGGCATGGATCTGCACTACCGCTTCCGCGTTCGGCCGCCGGGCGAGGGGCTGGGCATCGGCATCGGCGTGCATGAAGGCCCCGCCCGCGACGCCGCCGCCCGATTGCTGATGCACGCGCGGCTGGACGCGCGCCGCGTGCCGCTCACCGACGCCGCGCTGCTGCGCGCGCTGGCCCTGCATCCGCTGCTGACGCTGAAGGTCATCGGCGGCATCCATTGGGAGGCGCTGCGCCTGTGGCTGAAAGGGGCCCGGCTGCATGAGCGCCCGCCCGCGCCGGCCCATCCCCTGACCGTCGTCCGCCCGGGCGACCCGACCTGAGTCCCGCGCCATGAGCACCCTGCTTCCGCTGTCGACGTCCACCCCCTCCTGCGCCGCCACGCTGGCCGGCGACCCGCTGTCGGCCTGGCATGCGCCGCTGCGCCGCCTGCTGTCGCGCATCCAGCATGGGCGGCTGAGCCTGACCCTGCCGGACGGCCGCCGCCTCGAGGCCTGCGGGCCCCACCCCGGCCCACAGGCGGAGCTGCGGCTGCACCGCTGGCGCCCAGCGTTGCGCCTGCTGCTGCAAGGCGACCTGGGGCTGGCGTTCTCCTACCGCGATGGCGACTGGAGTTCGCCCGACCTGAGCGCGCTGCTGTCCTTCGGGCTGGCCAACGAGGCAGCGCTGGGCTCGCTGACCGAAAGCCGTGGGCCGGCGCGCTGGTTCGCCCGGCTGCTGCACCGCGCCCGCGCCAACACGCGCCGCGGCAGCCGGGACAACATCGCCTACCACTACGACCTGGGCAATGCCTTCTACCAGCGCTGGCTGGACGACAGCATGCTGTACTCCAGCGCGCTGTACCGCGACGATCCCGCCGACACGCTGGAAGCCGCGCAGGCCCGGCGTCTGGACCGCATCGCCGAGCTGCTGGACATGCGCCCCGGCCTGAAGGTGCTGGAGATCGGCTGCGGCTGGGGCACGCTGGCGGCCACGCTGGCCCGGCGTTTCGGCGCCGAGGTCGTGGGGCTGACGCTGTCGACCGAGCAGCTCCGCTTCGCGCGCGAGCGTGCCTCGCAATGGGGCGTGGCCGACCGCGTGGATCTGCGCCTGCAGGACTACAGGGACGAGACCGGCCGCTACGACCGCATCGTCTCGATCGAGATGATCGAGGCCGTGGGCGAAGCCTACTGGCCGCTGTACTTCGCCAGCCTGCGCGACCGGCTGGCCCCCGGCGGCGTCGCCGTGCTGCAGGCGATCACGATCGCCGAGCCCTACTTCGAGCGCTACCGCGCCAGCCCGGACTTCATCCAGCGCTGCATCTTCCCGGGCGGCATGCTGCCCAGCCCCGAGCGCATGGCCGAGCAGGCGCGCCGCGCCGGACTGCGCCTGAGCACCGAGGAACGCTTCGGCCACAGCTATGCGCGCACGCTGGCCGAATGGCGCCAGCGTTTCCGCGCCGAATGGCCGGCGATCCAGGCCCAGGGCTTCGACCCGGCGTTCAAGCGTCTGTGGGAGTACTACCTCTGCTACTGCGAGGCGGGCTTCCTGGACGGCCGCGTCGACGTGGGCCTGTACCGCCTGACCCGGGACGAATGAGCCCGAGGCGCCGGGACGGGCCGGCGCCTCGCGGTGTTGCGCCGCGTCAAGCCCGCCGGCGCCGCGCGCGCGATCATGGAAGCGGTCCCGGCGCCCCAGCGCCGGGACCGCGGCCGCCCGCCGTCGGGGCGGACGGCTCTGCGTCCTGAGTCCATCCAGCGAAAGGAGCAACCCATGAGCCAATTGCCCACCGAGCGCAGCAGCCTGTTCGACGACCTCTTCCGCGACTGGGCGCCCGGGTTCTACATCCGTCCGTTGCATGGCGACCCGCTGCCGCGCCAGATCAAGCTGGACGTCAAGGAGAGCGCCGAGCAGTTCACCATCGTCGCCGAACTGCCCGGTGTCGCCAAGGAAGACATCCAGGTCCATGTCGACGGCCCCATGGTCACGCTGCGCGCCGAGGTTCGCCAGCATGACCGCAGCACCCAGGACGAGCGCGTGCTGCGCAGCGAGCGCTATGTCGGCGCCGTCTCGCGCAGCCTGCAGTTGCCGGCCGACGTGGACGACGCGCGCGCCAGCGCCAAATACGACCAGGGTGTGCTGACGCTCACGCTGCCCAAGAAGGCGGACAGCGTCAGCAGCC
Source organism: Pelomonas sp. CA6 (assembly GCF_022549225.1). Taxonomy (GTDB): domain Bacteria; phylum Pseudomonadota; class Gammaproteobacteria; order Burkholderiales; family Burkholderiaceae_C; genus Roseateles. Next base: position 44,361 of record NZ_JAKZFD010000006.1, on the reverse strand, counting down.
GGCGCGTGCGCATCGACTGAAGCGCCCGCCGGGGGCGCGGCGGCGGCCTGGCCGGCCCGGCCCGGGGCCGGCTAAAATCGCTGCTTTGCCGCGGGACGCTCCCGCGCCCCCCACCCGATCTGCCGCAAGCGCCATGCCTCTCTTCTGGAAGCCCTACAAGTCCGAAGTCACCCAGTTCATCGACGAGCTGCGCAGCAAGAACCCGCAGCTGGAGGCCTCGCAGCGCGAAGGCCGTGCGCTGCTGTGGGACAAGCAGGTGGACCGCCAGGCCCAGGCCGACTTCCGCGTCGCCCGCGTGCCCCAGCAGCCCTACGTCTACCAGACCAAGGGCTGAGCTTGGACCTGACGGACGAGCCGGCCGCCGAGGCCGCCACGCCCGAAACGGTGGACGGCGTCGCGGTGGCCCGCCTTTATGGCGAGCCACTGTTCACGCTGCCCCAGGACCTCTACATCCCGCCCGATGCGCTGGAGGTCTTTCTGGAGGCCTTCCAGGGGCCGCTGGATCTGCTGCTCTACCTGATACGGCGGCAGAACTTCAACATCCTGGACATCCCGCTCGCCGAGGTCACGCGCCAGTACCTCAGCTATGTGGAGCAGATCCGTCGCCACAACCTCGAGTTGGCGGCCGAGTACCTGCTGATGGCGGCCATGCTGATCGAAATCAAGTCACGCATGCTGCTGCCGCCCAAGAAGACCGAGGACGGCAGCGAGCCCGAGGACCCGCGCGCCGAGCTGGTGCGCCGTCTGCTTGAGTACGAACAGATGAAGCTGGCCGCGCAGACCCTGGACCAGCTGCCGGTGCTGGGGCGCGACTTCCTGCGCGCCCAGATCCACATCGAACAATCGCTGGCGCCGCGCCTGCCCGAGGTCAGCGTCGAAGACCTGCGCAGCGCCTGGGCCGAGCTGATGCGCCGCGCCCGGCTGACCCAGCACCACAAGATCAGCCGCGAGCAGCTGTCGGTGCGCGAGTACATGAGCCATCTGCTGCGTCGTCTGCAGGGCCAGCGTTTTGTCGAATTCGAAGATTTGTTCGAACTCGACCGAGGCCCTCAGGTGCTGGTGGTCAGCTTCATCGCGATGCTGGAACTGGCCCGCGAGCGCCTGGTCGAAATCACCCAGGCCGAGGCCTTCGCGCCGATCTACGTGCGCTTGTCTTACGCACCGATGTAGCCCCTCGTCCAGGGAGTACCCTGGCCGGTCCCCCGAGGGGACGGCGATGCTGGCGGCATTGAGCCGCCAGCACATCGCCACGTGGGCCGGCTTGGGGCGGCCCGGCGCTCGACCCTGGAATACACCCCCTCGTCCAGGGAGTACCCTGGCCGGTCCCCCGGGGGGACGCCGATACGGGCGGCATTCAGCCACCCGTATCGCCAAGCGGGCCGGCTTGGGGCGGCCCGGCGCTCGGCAAATCATGGGGCCCCTCGTCCTGCGGGTACGCTGGCCGGTCCCCAGAGGGGACGCCGATACGGGTGGCATTCAGCCACCCGTATCGCCAAGCGGGCCGGCTTGGGGCGGCCCGGCGCTCGGCAAATCATGAGGCCCCTCGTCCAGCGGGTACGCTGGCCGGTCCCCAGAGGGGACGCCGATACGGGTGGCATTCAGCCACCCGTATCGCCAAGCGGGCCGGCTTGGGGCGGCCCGGCGCTCGGCCCCAAATACCGCCGATGCCCGCGGCATTGAGCTGCGAGCATCGGCTGTGCGACGGGGTACGAGGCCCGGTGTGGAGTCGAGCCGTACTCGGCGAGCGACTTACATCCTGAGCGGTGGAGCCGCCCCGATGGTGGTCGGGCCGGGGCTCAGTGCCCAGCGCGGGCCTCGGTCAAATCGCATTTCAGGCCCTCCTTTTGGTGACTTTTCCTGGGCCCGCAGGAAAAGTTACCCGGCTGCCGGGCCGGGACCCGGCGGGATCTGCGCCCCGCGCAACAAAGCAAAGAGCAAAGAGCAAACAACCCCACCCGAAGGGCCAGGCCTTGCCCCCAAGCCGCCCACCCGTCCTTCAACGGAAGGTCGAAAAACTCTCACTCGGCCGCCGCTGCCCCATCTGCGCCACCGCCAGCACCGCCTGGGTGCGCGAACTGACGCCCAGCGCCTTCAGCACCGCGGCCACATGGTCCTTGATGGTCTCGACCGAGACCCCCAGTTCGCGCGCGATGATCTTGTTGGGCTTGCCCTGCAGCAGCAGCGCCAGCACATCGGTCTGGCGCGGCGTCAGGCCCAGGCTGTCCAGGCCCGGAATGGACTGGTAGCCGCCTTCGCTGGCCAGCACATGGACCGGCGCCAGCGCCGGCGTGCCGGGCGGCACCAGCGGCGCGGGCTCGGGGCTTTCACTGCCCAGCGACATCGGCGGCACATAAATGCCCCCGGACATCACCAGGCGCAGCGCCTGGGCCAGCACCTCGTTGCTGGTGCGCTTGGGCACGAAGCCCATCGCGCCCTGGTCGATCGCGCGGATCACGTCGCTGGCACGGTCGGACGCGGAAATCACCACCACCGGCAGCGCCGGATAGTTGGCCCGGAACTCGTCCAGCACGTCGAAACCGCTGGCATCGCCCAGCTGCAGATCCAGCAGCACCAGGTCGAAATCCTCGCGGCCGGCGAGCAGCGCGCGCGCCTCGGCGGCGCTGCCGGCGCCCTGCACCTCGACGCCGTCGCCCAGTCCTTCGATCACCGTGCGCAGGGCCGACAGGATCAGGGGATGGTCATCGATGAGCAGCACCCTCATGCTCGGCCTTCTGTCATTCATAGTCACAGGGACCGAATCATAGGTGCAGCCACCCGCCGCGGCACTCCCAAAGAAGGGTGGAGGCCGCGGCACGCGAGTTCTTTATTCGAACATGCGTACCAGCGACTCCGCCACGCAGACCGGCTTGTCCGGCTGGCCCTCGCGCTCCACCGTGACCTCGGTGCACAGCTGGGCCCCGCCGCCAGGCAGCGACTCCCAGCTGACCAGCCGGAAGCGGCCGCGCAGCCGGCTGTCCACCGGCACCGGCGCCGGGAAACGCACGCGGTTGAGCCCGTAGTTCAGGCCCATGCGCACCGAGCGCACGGCAAAGGCGGTCTCGTAGAAGCGCGGCAGCAGGCTCAGCGTCAGAAAGCCATGCGCGATGGTGCCGCCAAACGGCCCGGCCGCCGCGCGCGCCGGGTCGGTGTGGATCCACTGCAGGTCTTCGGTGGCCTCGGCGAAGGCCTGGATGCGCGACTGGGGCAGCGCGATCCAGTCGGACACACCGATCTCCTCCCCCACCCGCTCGCGCAGATCCTGCAACCGTTCGAACTCAAGCATTCCCATGTCTCCTCGTCCGCGCCGCTCAGTCCAGTTCGTCCAGCCAGCGGCACAACGGCTCCCATTGCGCCAGGTCGCGCGCCACGCGGCCCGGGGCGATGTCCCAGAGCGTCAGCCCCCGCGCCGCCAGTTGCACGTAGTTCTGCGTGTCGCGCAGCTCGGCCGGCATCGCCAGTCCGCGCTGCCGGATGAACTGCTGCAGCTGCTGCTGCGCCAGCGTGCCCTCGCGAACGCGCATGCCCACCAGCGCGATGCGCGGCCGGCGCCCCCGCTCCTGCATCGCATCATGAAGCTCGGCGAGGAAATCATGTGTCGCCTGGATGTCAAACAGGCTGGCCTGCAGCGGCAGCAGCAGCCCATCGGCGACCTTGAGCACCTGCGCGAGCTTCTTGCCGCGCAGGCCGGCCGGGGTGTCCAGCACCGCATGCGTCACGCCCTTGGGGCTGCGCAGCTGCTCGCCATCGGCGTCCCAGCCGCGTATCGGCGCCAGGCCGCTGGGGCGCTGCGCCAGCCAGCGCGCGGCGGACTGCTGGCGGTCGATGTCGCCCAGCATCACCGCATGGCCCCGGTGGGCCAGGAAGCCGGCCACCTGGCTGGCCAGCGTGCTCTTGCCGACGCCCCCCTTGGGATTGGCCACGACGATCACCGACATAGGCTCTCCTGCTGGAATGCTGGCGCCGGATCTTAGTGGAGCCCACGCCCGCCGCGCCTGGTGGATACTCCCCGGCCATGCCCTCCCCCACCCTGATCCTGCTGGCCCACCCGGACCTGCCCCACTCGCGCGTGAGCCGTCTGCTGGCCGATGCCGCGCGCGCACGGCCCGGCGTGGAAGTGCGCGACCTGTACGCGCTCTACCCCGACTACGCGATCGACGTCGCTGCCGAGCAGGCGGCGCTGGCGCGCGCCGGTCTGGTGGTCTGGATGCACCCGCTGCACTGGTACGGCATGCCGGCGCTGATGAAGCTGTGGGTGGACGAGGTGCTCAGCCTGGGCTGGGCCTATGGCGAAGGCGGCAGCGCGCTGAGCGGCAAGGACCTCTGGCCGGTCTGCTCCACCGGCGGCAGCGCCCATTCGTACTCGCCGCAGGGCTACAACCAGCGCCCGGCCGAGGACTATCTGCTGCCCTATGCGCAGACGGCGCGCCTGTGTGGCATGCGCTACCTGCCGCCCCTGTTGTTGCATGGGGCGCAGCGCGCCGACGAGGCCACGCTGCAGGCCCATGCGCGCCGCTTCCTCGACGAACTGGGCCGCCTGCCGGCCTGGTGCCAGGCCCAGCCGGAGCCGGCGCAGACCGCGGTGCCGCAGGGCGACCGGCCCGTGCTCGCGCGCGACGGGGTGGTCTGATGGAAGCGCACGGACACTGGCTCGGCACGCCGCTGGTGCTGCTCGCCGCCGCGGTGCTGGCGGTGCCGCTGGCGCGCGGGCTCAAGCTGGGTGCCATCCTCGGCTATCTGGTGGCGGGCGTGCTGATCGGCCCGTCGGTGCTGGGGCTGATCGCGCGGCCGGAAACGGTGCTGGAAATCGGCGAGTTCGGCGTCGTGCTGATGATGTTCCTGGTCGGGCTGGAGCTGGAGCCGCGCCGGCTGTGGGCGCTGCGCCGGCCCATCTTCGGGCTGGGCTCGGCGCAGATGCTGGGCTGCAGCCTGCTGCTGCTGGTGCCGGCGCTGTGGCTGGCGAGCGACTGGCACGGCGGGCTGGTCGCCGCGCTGGGGCTGGCGATGTCCTCCACCGCGGTGGCGCTGTCGGTGCTGGCCGAGCGCAACCTGGCCGGCACGAGCGCCGGGCAGAGCGTGGTCAGCGTCGCGCTGCTGCAGGACATGGCCGCCATTCCGGTGCTGGCGCTGATCCCGCTGCTGGCGGCCGGCGGCGCGCGTCAGGGCGGTGGCAGCGGCCAGGTCTGGGCCGCGCTGGCGGCACTGGTGGCCATCGTGCTGGTGGGCCGGCTGGCGATGCGCCCGCTGCTGCGCTGGATCGCCAAGCAGGGCACGCCGGAGGTCTTCACCGCCGCGTCGCTGCTGCTGGTGCTGGCCACCGCGGCGCTGATGCAGCAGGTCGGGCTGTCGATGGCGCTGGGCGCCTTCGCCGCCGGCGTGCTGCTCGCCGAAAGCGAGTACCGCCGCGCGCTGGAGGCCGACCTGGAGCCCTTCAAGGGCCTGCTGCTGGGCATGTTCTTCATCGCCGTGGGCATGGGGCTGGACCTGGCCGTGCTGTGGCAGCGGCCGCTCGCGGTGCTGGCGCTGCTGGCCGCGCTGTGGGTCTGCAAGGGCCTGGTGCTGATGCTGCTCGCACGCCTGGCACGGTTGCCGCTGCTGGAGCGCCCCGTCTTCGTGATCCTGCTCGCACAGGGCGGGGAGTTCGGCTTCGTCGTCTTCCAGTTGGCCGAGCAGGCGCGCTTGATCGACGCCGCGCAGCGCTCGGTGCTGGTGGCCGCGGTGGCGCTGTCGCTGGCGCTGACGCCGCTGCTGCTGGCCTGGGCCCAGCGCCGCGCCGCGCGCCGCCACCCGGCCAGCTCGCCACACGCGCTGAAGGAAGCGCAGGCCACGCCGGTCATCATCGCGGGCTTCGGGCGCTACGGGCAGATCGTCGGACGTCTGTTGAACGCGAACGGGCTCGCGGCCACCGTGCTGGACCACGACGCCGACACCGTCGAAACCCTGCGCCGCTTCGGCTGGCGCGTGTTCTGGGGCGACGCCACGCGGCTGGACCTGCTGCGCATCGCCGGCGCCGAGCAGGCGCGCGTGCTGGTGATCGCGGTCGACGACGTCAACCACAGCCTCAAGATCGCCGAGCTCGCGCGCCAGCATTTCCCGCAGCTTCGCATCGTCGCGCGGGCGCGCAACGTGCAGCATGTCTACGCGCTGCGCGACCTCGGCGTGGAGCTGATCGAACGCGAAACCCTGGACGCCGCGCTGACCAGTGGGCGCAGCGTGATGGAGTTGCTGGGCTGGTCGGCCCACGCGGCGCGCCAGCTGGCCTGGCGCTTTCGCCGCCACAACCTCGCGCAGGTGGAGCAGATGCGTGCCCACCGCCATGACCAGGACGCCCTGATCGCGCTCACCCAGCAGGGCCGCCGCCAGTTGGAGGAGCTGCTGGCGCGCGAGCGCGCCGACCAGGCGCAGCGCCGCGAGCAGCCGGCCTGGCACGGCCCCGCCCAGCCCCCGGCCAGCGAGGGCGGCGCGGCGCCGCGACAATAGCGCCATGTTCGCCCCTTCCCAAATCGAGGTTCGCCGCTTCTTCTGCGCCACCTACCGCAAGCAGCGCGACGGCCTGCCGCTGACGCCCATGGAGGCCATCGCCGCCGACTGGATCGTTCAGCACCCGGAGTACCACGCGGAACTGGCCGACGAGGCCGCCGCGCTGGCGGCCGTCTACGACGTCGAGGCCGGCCGCAGCAACCCCTTCCTGCATCTGTCCATGCACCTGACGCTGATGGAGCAGCACAGCATCGACCAGCCCTCTGGCGTGCGCCAGGCGCTGGACCTGCTCGCCGCGCGCCGCCAGTCGCTGCACGAGGCGCACCATGCGGCGATGGACTGCCTGGGCGAGATGATCTGGGCCTCGCAGCGCAGCGGCCTGCCGCCCGACGGCCACGCCTACCTTGACTGCCTGCGCCGCAAGGCCACGGCCTGACACACCAGGCGTTCCCACCATGCAAAAAGCCACCCGAGGGTGGCTTTGTTCCGGCGGGGAAGCGCGCGCCTCAGGCCTGGATGGACCCGCCCAGCGCGGACTTGCGGTCGTTCTTGCCCTGGGCCGAATAGAGGCCGCTGCTGGTGTCGCCAGGCATCAGCACGTCGATCGCGCGGTCCAGCGCGGCGGTGGCGCGGGCCAGCGACTCGCGCTGCGCGGCGACACGGCCGCCGGCCTGCATCAGCCGGTTGCGCAGCCCGGCGGGCACCGTGCCGGCGCGCGCCGCGGCGGAAAAGCGCTCGATCGCCCGCGCCAGCGCCAGGTGAAGCGACGCGGCATGCAGCTCGATCGCCTGGCTGTCGCGCCGGTGCAGCGCTTCGCCGAGCAGGTTCAGGCAGCTTTCGACCTCCTGCAGCGGCTGCTCCAGCTCCAGGGCGAGGGGGTCGTGGGATTCCGTGGTTGCAGACATGGCCGGCCCGGTGTGAAAGGACGTGGACGAGTTCCTGGCGCGCTCAGTGCGGCATCGCGCGGCCCAGCATTTCCTGGGCATTGGCGATCAGCTTGTCCGCGATCGCATCCGCGTTCACGGTGAACTTGCCGTCGGCAATGGCCTGGGAGATGCGCTTCACCTTCTCGGCATCGAAGCTGCCCTCGTCGGACTTGGCACCGGCCACCAGATGGGTGGCGGTGCTGGACAGTTCGACCTGCGTGCCCGCCTCCGTCTTTCCAGGCCGGGCCTGGCCCGCCTGGCCGGAGGCCGGACGGTCGTTGCTGAGCTGCTTGTAGGCGTGTAGTTCGGGGCTGTTACCGATTTTCATGGCATTTCTCCATGGGCCTGCCGCTGAAGGCAATCCCATCCAATGTTCGGTATATCGACCGGGGAGCGCAGGACTTTAGGGTGCTCTTTGTGCGAGGAGCGTTCCTCCCCGCAGCGTGGGGGCCGGCGCCGGCTGGCGTCCGCCCGAGAGATTGAGAGCCAACTCATAGCAACACCTCCACGCGCCGCTCCGCGACCGCCCGCCCCACGGCGACACGGCCATTGTCGAAGCGCACGCGCACCTCCTGACCTTCCAGACCCACGCCCATCGCCTGTCCTTCGGAAGAGATCGCATACCCCGTGCCCACGGCCATGACCAGGACCCGTTCCCCGGGTCCGAACCACTGCCGCAGCTTCAGCGCGCCGCTGCGCACCGGTTCGCCGGCCTCCACCGTGCGCACCAGGGTGCGCCCCAGTGGCGCCTGGTCGGCGCCGAACACCGCGCCGCCGTCGCCGGCTATATCTACTTCGGCCCAGCGCAGCTTGTCTTGAGTCAGTTCGGTGCCGGCCGGCAGGTCCGCCACCGCGGCCCAGGCCTTGGCAAAGACCTTGACCCGCAGCGGCAGGCTGACGTTCCAGCGCCGCTCCCCTTCCAGACAGCGCACACCCAGGCGGGTGCGGCCCCACATCTTGGCGCCGTTGGGCACATAGGCCTGGATCTGGCGGCAGGGCGCCAGGCGCAGCCGCGGATCCAGCGTGCCCAGCTCCACCTCCACGCGCGCCGGTTGCGCCAGCGAAGCCAAGGCCGCGCTCTGGGCCAGGCTTTGCAGGCGCTGGGCCATCTCGGCGCCCAGCACGGACTCCTGCGCCTGCGCGCCGCCCGTCAGCGCCAGCGCGGCCGCGAGGCCGGCCGCACGCAGCATGCCGCGGCGCGGGCGCTTGTGCAGCGGCGCCGGGCGGCATGGACGGAGGGCAATTTGGATCATGGGCGTCACTGTAGACCGCCGGCCGCGGCCGCTTCGCGCGGAAATACGCGGCAAAGCCCTTGCTATTCCCGCTCATGTTTTCCGGGTCGCGTTCCCACAATCCCGTCACCTGCCCGAAAAGCGCCCCGAGCCTCCCTGGCCCCGGTCGCCGGACAGGCGGAGTCCAACATGATCTCTCGCATCACCGACACGCTGAACTTCCAGGCCCAGGCGCTGACGCTGAGGGCGGAGCGTCAGCGCCTGCTGGCCAGCAACATCGCCAACGCGGACACGCCCGGCTACCAGGCGCGCGACTTCGACTTCGCCCGCGCGCTGAAGGAAGCCACCGGCGCCCTGCCCGTCCCCGGCGCGATGGCCGCCACCCAGCCGGGCCACATGGCCCCGGTCGCGGGCGCGCGCAGCGACAGCCAGAAAACCTATGCGCTGGCCGCCCAGACCAGCCTGGACAGCAACACCGTGGACATGGACCGCGAACGCGCCAGCTTCGCCGACAACACCGTGAAATATGAGGCGACGCTGCGCTTCATCAACGGGTCGGTGCGCACCACGCTGGACGCGATGAAGTCGCCCAACGCCGCCTGACGCCCCGAGGGAGCCCGATCATGTCGATGTTCCAGATCTTCAACATCTCCGGCAGCGCGGTCAGCGCGCAGAGCCAGCGCCTCAACGTCGTCGCCAGCAACCTGGCCAATGCCGACACCGTGGCCGGCCCCGACGGCCAGGCCTACAAGGCGCGCCAGACGGTGTTCCAGACCCAGCTGATGGGCGCCACCGAGGACCTGGCCAACGCCGGGGTGCGCGTCGCGCAGATCTCCGAGGACCAGACGCCCGGGCGCCGCGTCCACGACCCGAAACACCCCAAGGCCGACGCCGAGGGCTATGTCACCTACAGCAACGTGAACACCGTGGAGGAGATGGTCAACATGATCTCCGCCTCGCGGTCCTACCAGAACAACCTGGAGGTGATGGGCACGGCCAAGAGCCTGCTGCTCAAGACCCTGCAGCTGGGCCAGTCCTGAACCGGGAGCTGAACACTCATGGACTTCTCCGCACTGAACAAGAACACCAGCAGCACGAGCAACAAGAGCGCGCTGCAGAACATCAACGCCAACGGCAACAGCGGGGCCAAGGGTGCCCAGGACACCCAGGACCGCTTCCTGAAGCTGCTCGTCGCGCAGATGCAGAACCAGGACCCGATGAACCCGATGGACAACGCCCAGGTCACGACCCAGCTGGCGCAGATCCAGACGGTCAGCGGCGTGGGCACGCTGAACACCAGCATCCAGGCCCTCGCCGGCCAGTTCAGCCAGATGCAGGCGCTGCAGAGCGTGGGGCTGGTGGGCCGCGAGGTCTCGGTGCCGGGCGACCAGGTCATCGTCAAGGACGGCAAGGCCAAGCTGGACTATGTGCTGGACAGCACCGCCGCGTCGGTGAAGCTGGAAGTGCTGTCCGCCAGCGGCGCCGTGGTCGACACCGTGGAGCTGGGCAAGCAAAAGGCCGGTGCGCAAAGCTACAGCTGGGACGCCGCCAAGGCCAACGGGCTGGAAGGCCTGAAGTGGCGCATCACCGCGACCAATGGCGACGCCAAAGTGGCCTCCACCACCATGATGCGCGACACCGTGACGGCGCTGAACACCGCCGGCTCGACGCTGCAGCTGGAGCTGAAGTACTCGGGCACCGTCGACTACACCAAGATCCGCGCCATCGGCTGAGGCCGGCGCCCGCAGCAAACACCACGCCAAGGAACACACCATGAGCTTCCAGCAAGGTCTCTCCGGTCTGAACGCTTCCAGCAAAAGCCTGGAGGTCATCGGCAACAACATCGCCAACTCCAGCACCTACGGGGCCAAGGGCTCGCGCGCCGAGTTCGCCGATGTCTACGCCACCGCGCTGAACGGCGCGGGCTCCAACCCCATCGGCATCGGCACGCGCATCGCGGCGGTGGCCCAGCAGTTCACGCAGGGCAACATCACCATCACCGAGAACCCGATGGATCTGGCGATCAACGGCGGCGGTTTTTTCCAGGTGACCGACGGCCGCAACCCCACGCTGTACACCCGCAACGGCCAGTTCAAGGTCGACAACGACGGCTTCATCGTCAACAACGACCAGCTCAAGCTGCTGGGCTATCCGGCCGACGCCAATGGCGTGATCCAGCCCGGCCTGGCCCAGCCGCTGAAGCTGCCCACCGGCGGCATCGACCCCAAGACCACCTCCAAGGTGCAGATGGAGTTCAACCTGGACTCCCGCTCGCAGCCCACCGCGCCCTACACGCTGGACACCAGCACGACGCCGCCGACCAAGGTCGACCAGCCCGGCGTGACGCTGAACGATCCCAAGACCTACAACAACGCCACCTCCATGACCGTCTATGACGCGAAGGGCCAGCCGGTGGCGCTGACGGTCTATTTCCAGCGCACCAACCAGACCGTGGCCGACGCCAACGGCCAGGCGCAGACGCAGTACCGCGTCTTCGTGACCGCCAACGGCAAGCCGCTGGAGTACGACGCCAGCGGCGCCGCCATCACGCCGACCGACCCCAACAAGCCCCAGGAGCCCTTCACGACGCTGCTCTTCCCGGCCAACGGCGGCAAGCCCAACTTCCCCGGGCCCAACGACTTCCTGAACATGAAGATCCCGGCGAGCACCAATGCCGCCGGGGCCCCGACCCTGCCCATTCCGGCGCCGCCGGCCGACCATGCCGATCCCACGGTGAAGGGCATCAGCGTCGACCTGCGCGGGGCCACCGAGAACGGCTCCAGCTTCGGCGTCACCAACCTGACCCAGGACGGCTACGCGCCGGGCCAGCTGGTGGGCATACGCATCGAGAACTCCGGCGTCGTGACCGCGCGCTATTCCAACGGCGAGTCCAAGCCGGCCGGTCAGGTCGAGCTGGCCAACTTCCGCAACCCGCAGGGCCTGCAGCCCCTGGGCGGCAACGTCTGGGCACGCACCAACACCTCGGGCGACCCGGTCGTCGGCGCGCCGGGCGACGGCAATATGGGCAAGCTGCAGGCCGGTTCGCTGGAGGATTCCAACGTCGACCTGACCTCCGAGCTGGTCAACATGGTCACGGCGCAGCGCGTCTACCAGGCCAATGCGCAGACCATCAAGACCCAGGACCAGGTGCTTCAGACCCTGGTGAACCTGCGCTGATCCGGACACGTCCCGACAGCCCTGAAGGAGAGCCTTGATGGACCGCATGATCTACCTCTCGATGGCCGGCGCCAAGGCGGCCATGCAGCGTCAGGACGTGCTCTCCCACAACCTGGCCAATGTTTCCACCAACGGCTTCCGCGCCCAGCTGGCCGCCTTCCGCGCCGTGCCGGTGCGCGGCGACGGCGCCAGCACGCGCGCCTATGCGCTGGAGACCACGCTGGGTTACAGCGACGCCCCGGGCGTCGTGCAGCAGACCGGGCGCAACCTGGATGTCGCGATGCGCGGCAACGCCTGGCTCGCGGTCCAGGGGCTGGACGGCACCGAGGCCTACACGCGCGCCGGCAGCATGGATGTCAACGCCGAGGGCGTGCTGGTGCTGCGCAACGGCCTGCAGGTGCAGGGCGACGGCGGCCCCATCACCGTGCCGCAGGACGCCGAGGTGCAGATCGGCGCCGACGGCACCGTCAGCGCCAAGCGCGGCAACGAACGCCCGGTCAACCTGGGCAAGCTCAAGCTGGTGACGCCCGAGGCCCCGCTGACACGCGGCGAGGACGGGCTGTTCCGCGCCGCCGAAGCCGACCTGCCCGCCGATCCCAATGCGCGGCTGCAGGACGGCGCGCTGGAGGGCTCCAACGTGAGCCCGGTGGAGACCATGGTGGGCATGATCGCCGCCGCCCGCCAGTTCGAGCAGCAGATGAAGCTGCTGCAGATCGCGCAGACGCAGGGCCAGACCGCGGCCAAGCTGCTGTCCAGCAACCCCTGACCCCGCCCACCTGACACCCGCCAGGAGCCACCGACATGATCCGTTCCCTGTGGATTGCCAAGACCGGCATGGAGGCCCAGCAGACCCAGCTGGACACCATCTCGCACAACCTCTCCAACGTCTCGACGAACGGCTACAAGCGCTCGCACGCGGTGTTCGAGGACCTGATCTATCAGAACCTGCGCCAGAGCGGCGCCAACACCACCGAGCAGACGCAACTGCCCACCGGCTTGCAGCTGGGCCTGGGCACGCGCGCGGTGGCGACTTCGCGCATCTTCAGCCAGGGCAGCCTGCAGCAGACCACCAACAACCTGGACCTGGCGGTCAAGGGCAACGGCTTCTTCCAGATCCAGATGCCCGACGGCACCACGGCCTATACCCGCGACGGCTCCTTCCAGCTCAACGCCAACGGCCAGATGGTGACCAACAACGGCTACACCCTGCTGCCCGGCATCGTGGTGCCGGCGGACGCCAAGTCGCTGACGGTGGGCCAGGATGGCACGGTCAGCGTGACCACCGGCACCAACCCGCAGCCCCAGACCCTGGGTCAGCTGCAGCTGGCCAGCTTCGTCAACCCGGCCGGCCTGGAGCCGCTGGGCCAGAACCTGTTCGGCGAGACCGCCTCGTCCGGCACGCCCAACACCGGCGCGCCGAACGCCAACGGGCTGGGCGCGCTGCAGCAGGGCTTTGTCGAGACCTCCAACGTCAACGTGGTCGAGGAGCTGGTGTCCATGATCCAGACCCAGCGCGCCTACGAGCTCAACTCCAAGGCCGTGCAGACCTCCGACCAGATGCTGCAGAAGCTGGCGCAGATCTGAGCGCGGCGCCGCCACTAGACCGCAACACCTGACCCCCACCTCCCATCACCGCCCCGTGAGGCCCGCCATGCGCACCGCCACCACCGCCCCCTCCCTGCTGCGCCTGCTCGGCGCCGCCCTGGTGCTGCCGCTGGCGGCCTGCGGCACGATGTACCCGCAGCCGCGCGTGGACATGACGCCGGCCCCGGTCGTGCGCATGCCCGAGGCGCAGATGCTGCCGCCCAGCAACGGCGCGATCTACCAGGCCGCCGCCTACCGGCCGCTCTTCGAGGACAACCGCGCCCGCCATGTCGGCGATGTGATCACGGTGCAGATCGTCGAGCGCGTCAGCGCGACGCAGAAGTCCACCAGCGCGCTGAACAAGACCGGCGACCTGGCCGCCGGCGTGAGCGCGCTGCCCGGCATCTCGCCCAACTCATTCGCCAACGGCCGCGCCTCGGCCACCGGCAGCAGCGCGTCCAAGTCGGCCGGCAGCGGCACCAACGAGAACAGCAACGACTTCACCGGCACCATCACCGCGGTGGTGGTGGCGGTGCTGCCCAACGGCCACCTGCTGGTCAGCGGCGAAAAGCAGATCGGCGTCAACCAGAACGTCGACGTGCTGCGCTTCTCCGGCCAGGTCGATCCGCGCTCCATCGGCCAGGGCAACCTCGTGCCCTCCGCGTCCATCGCCAACGTGCGCATCGAGCAGCGCGGCCGCGGCGCCGTCGCCGATGCCCACGGAATAGGCTGGCTGTCGCGGTTCTTTTTGAACCTTTCGCCGATCTAAAGTTTTCCCACAATCGGTCTCATCGCTCCCCAAAGCCGTGAGACCGAGATGTACCCCTCTGCCCTTTACCGCCTGCGCGGACTCACAGCCCCCCTCCAGGCCCTGCTGATCGCCGCCGCCGCATTCGGCGCCGCGCTGCCCGCCCAGGCCCTGCGCATCAAGGAAGTCGCCGCGGTCCAGGGCGTGCGCAGCAACCCGCTGACCGGCTACGGCATCGTCGTCGGCCTGGACGGCACGGGAGACCAGACCACCCAGGCGCCCTTCACCGGCCAGAGCCTGACCTCCATGCTGCAGCAGTTCGGCGTGCTGCTGCCCCAGGGGGTGACCATGCAGCCGCGCAACGTCGCCGCGGTGATGGTGACCGCCCAGCTGCCGCCCTTCGCGCAGCCGGGCCAGCCGCTGGACATCGTCGTCTCCTCCATGGGCAATGCCAAGAGCCTGCGCGGCGGCACGCTGATCGCCACCCCGCTCAAGGGCGCGGATGGCCAGGTCTATGCGATCGCGCAGGGCAATGTGGTCGTCGGCGGCGCCGGCGCCTCGGCGGCCGGCTCCAAGGTGCAGATCAACCATCTGAGCGCCGGCCGCGTGCCGGGCGGCGCGCTGGTCGAGCGTTCGGTGCCTACCGCGGCGCTGTCCGGCGGCGACTTCATCCAGCTGGACCTGAACGCCAGCGACTTCGGCACCGCGCGCGCGGTGGCGCGCGCGATCAACCGTGCCAAGGGCGACGGCACGGCGCAGGCGATGGACGGCCGCGTCGTGCGCGTGCGCGCCCCGCAGACGCCCGACGCGCGCGTGGCCTTCCTCGCCGACATGGAGAACCTGCCGCTGGAGCTGGACACGCCGGCCGCGCGCATCGTGATCAACGCCCGCACCGGCTCGGTGGTGATGAACCAGGCCGTCACGCTGGCGCCCTGCGCGATCGCGCACGGCAACCTGTCGGTGACCATCACCAACACGCCGCAAGTCAGCCAGCCCAACGCGCTGTCCGGCGGCCAGACCACGGTGACCGAACGCGCCGACATCGCGATCCGCCAGGAACCCGGCGCGCTCATCCAGATGCCCGCCGGCGCCAAGCTCGCCGACGTGGTGAAGGCGCTCAACACCCTGGGCGCCACGCCTCAGGACCTGCTGGCCATCCTGCAGGCCATGAAGAGCGCCGGCGCGATCCAGGCCGAGCTGGAGGTGATCTGACATGGCCAGCGACTCAAGCACCGTCGGGCGTTTTTCCGCCTCGTTCACCGACAACCGGTCGATCGAGGCGCTCAAGGCCGCCGCCGCCCGCGATCCCAAGGCCACCATCAAGGAAGCCTCGAAGCAGTTCGAGGCCTTGTTCATGCAGGAGGTGATGAAGAGCATGCGCTCCGCCACACTGTCCTCCGGCATGATGGAGAACTCGGCCACCCAGCTGGGCACCGAGATGCTGGACACCCAGTTCGCCGGCAAGATGACCGGCCTGCCGGGCGGTCTCTCGCAGGCCATCGAGCGCCACCTGCAGCGCCAGATGGGCATCACGCCCGAAACGCTGAACCGCGCGTCGGGCACCGGTCTGGAGCGCCGCGGCGACCTCACCGGCACGAACGCCGCCCTGCCGCAGCTGGCCAAGAAGAACGTGCAGCCGCATGTGCAGAGCTTCATCCTGCAGCACGACGGTGCCGCCAAGGCCGCGCAGGCCGCCACCGGCATCCCGGCCAGCTTCATGATCGCGCAGGCCGCGCACGAATCCGGCTGGGGCAAGCGCGAGATCCTGAACAAGGATGGCAGCAGCAGCTTCAATGTCTTCGGCATCAAGGCCGGTGCCGGCTGGACCGGCAAGGTCGCCGAGGTGCAGACCACCGAGTACGTCGACGGCAAGCCTCAGCGCGTGACCGCCAAGTTCCGCGCCTATGGCAGCTACGAGGAAGCCTTCAAGGACTACGCACGCCTGCTCACCGGCAACGACCGCTACCGCGACGTGGTCGCCAAGGCCAACAGCAACAGCGCCGAGGGCTTTGCGCGCGGCCTGCAGAAGGCCGGCTACGCCACCGACCCCGAGTACGCCAACAAGCTCGCGCGCGTCATCAACACCACGGTGCGCGTGCAGCGCGCCTTGGCTTGAGGCCGCCCGCGCGGCATCACGACTAAAGAGGAAAGATCATGGGTACCTCCGCATTGCTGACCCTGGGCATGCGATCCATGTTCGCCAGCCAGGCGGCGCTGCAGACCATCGGCCAGAACATCGCCAACGCGAACACGCCCGGCTATTCGCGCCAGCAGGTCTTGCTCACCACGCCCGAGGGCCAGTACACCGGCGCCGGCTTCTTCGGCAAGGGCGTCAACGTGCAGACGGTCACGCGCGCCCACAACGATTTCCTCACCAAGGAGGCGGCGAGCGCCAAGTCGCAGGCCTTCATGGACTCCACCCGCTCGGCCCAGCTGATGCAGCTGGAGAAGCTCTTCCCCACCGGCGACCAGGGCCTGGGCCAGTCGGTCAACGTCTTCCTCAACGCCATGGTCGACGTGGCCAGCCGCCCCGCCGATCCGTCGGCGCGTCAGGTCGTGCTGGGCCGCGCGCAGGACCTCGCGGCGCGCTTCCAGAATGCCGGCCAGCAGCTGGCCGACCTGCAGTCCGGCGTGGTCAGCGACATGAACGCCGACGTCAAGGTCGTCAACCAGCTCACCAAGCAGATCGCCCAGGCGAACGACCAGATCGCGCGCACCATGGGCTCGGGCCATGACGCCAACGACCTGCTGGACCAGCGCGACCGATTGATCTCGGAGCTGAGCCAGTACGTCCAGGTCACGACGGTGAAGAACGACCGCGACGGCAGCCTGGGCGTGTTCATCGGCGGCGGCCAGCGCCTGGTGCTGGGCTCGCAGGCCCAGGAGCTGCAAGTCAGCGCCGACCCCTATGACGGCGCCCGCGCCCAGCTCTCCATCAAGGAAGCGAGCGGCAACCGCGTGCTCGATGAGAGCGTGCTCACCGGCGGCACGCTGACCGCGCTGCTGAGCTACCAGAACAAGGACCTGCAGGACGCGCGCAACATGCTCGGGCAGATGGCGCAGGCCATGGCCGACCGCGTCAACCGCCAGCAGTCGCTGGGCATGGACCTCAACGCCCAACCCGGCGCGCCGATGTTCAAGGTGGCGCAGCCCGCCGCGCTGCCGGCCAGCACCAACACCGGCACCGGCAGCCTGCAGGTGGACATCAAGCCCGGCAACGGCGCGCGTGTGCCGGCCAAGTCCTTCGTCATCCAGGCCGACCCCAACGGCGTGCCCGACCAGTACCTGGTCGCCGTGCGCGACGGCAGCCAGCCGACGCTGATGACCAAGAGCCAGATTGAGGACAAGTACGGCTTCACCCTCACCGCGGGCGGCAGCTTCAACCCCGGCGACAGCTTCCTGGTCGAACCGGCCGGCACCGGCGCCGCCAGCTTCAAGGTGGCGCTGGACAACCCCGCGGGCATCGCCGCCGCGGCGCCGGTCACCGCCACCGTCGCCAGCACCAACCGCGGCACCGCGACGGTGGACTCGCTCTACACCGTCAACGACAAGTACGACAAGACCAAGCAGCCGCTCACCATCCAGTTCGGCTCGGTGGACTCGACCGACCAGAGCATCAACTACACCATCACTCTGTCCGACGGCTCCACGCTGGCGGGCAAGTGGAAGGCCGGCTCGGCGATCGGCAACGACCCGCTGTCGGGCATCGACCTGGGCTTCGAGCTGCGCCTGAACGGCGTGCCGCGCGGCGAGACCGTCAACCCGGACGGCAGCGTGACGCCCGGCGACAAGATCTCCATGACGGTGTCCGACAAGGTGGTCAGCACCAACAACGGCAATGCCAAGGCCTTCCTGGGCTTGCAGAAGGAAGCCTTCGTCGGTCGCCAGCTGCAGGCCGACGGCAGCCTGTCGCGCGGCCAGACCATGACCGAGGCCTATGCCGCCGCGATGGCCGACGTGGGTTCGCGGGTGCAGGGCGCGCAGTACCTGTCCGAGGTGTCCTCCAGCGTCGCCAGCGACGCCGAGGCCACGCGCTCCGGCCAGGCCGGCGTCAACCTGGACGAGGAAGCCGCCCGCCTGATGCAGTTCCAGCAGAGCTACCAGGCCGCCGCCAAGGTGCTGCAGACCGCGCAGAACATCTTCGATCAGCTGCTCTCCATCGTTCAGCGCTGAGCGCCGCGCAACGAGCAACCCATGAGGCCCTCCCCGAGGTGAAAGGACGATCATGAGACTGGCCACTTCCAACATGTTCGACGCCAGCATCTCCACGCTGCAGCAGCGCCAGCAGCGCATGCAGGAAGCGCAGGAGCGGCTGACCTCCGGCAAGCGGGTGCAACGCGCCAGCGACGACCCCACCGCCGCGGCGCGCGCCGAACGCGCGCAGACCACGATCGGCCAGGTCGACGCCAGCAAGCGCGCGCTGGACGCCAGCCGCAACGCGATGACGCTCAGCGAATCCGCGCTGGGCGACGCCAACGAGCTGCTGCAGCAGATCCGCGAAACCATGATGGCGGCCGGCAACGCCAGCTACAGCGACCCCGAGCGCGCCGGACTGGCCAACAAGATCCAGGGCCTGCGCGACCAGCTGCTGTCCATCGCCAACCGCAGCGACGGCGCGGGCAGCTATCTGTTCGGCGGTCAGGGCACCGACGGCCCCCCCTTCCTGGACAAGCCGCGCCTGGACTCGGCCGGCAACCCGGTTCCCGGCGGCGGCGTGCGTTTCGAGGGCGTGGCCGGCAACATCACGACCGGCAACATGGAGCCCTACCCGATCAGCGTGGACGGCAAGCTGGCCTTCGAGCAGGCGCGCAGCGGCAACGGCAGCTTCGTCACCGCCGGCGCGCCCAACGTGGTCGACGCGACGCGCAAGCCCGGCGGCTGGGTGGACCGCGGCCGCGTCACCGACCCCGCGCTGCTGACCGGCCACGACTACAGCATCCAGATCAGCGGCAGCGCGCCGTCGCAGACCGTCGCCGTCTTCGACCTGACCACCGGCGCCGGCGTGCCGCTGGCCGACAGCAGCTTCACGCCCGGCAAGACCCTCACCTTCGACGGCATGGCCATGACCATCAGCGGCAGCCCGGTCGACGGCGAGGCCTATTCCGTCACCCCCTCCACCAGCGACCTGCGCCTGTTCGAGGTGCTGGACCGCGCCATCGACGGGCTGCGCCAGCCCAACCGCAATGGCGCCGAGGTCACCCAGGCCAACCTGATCACGATCCGCGATCTCGACGCAGCGATGGGCGGCATGCAGACCATGCGCGCCCGCGTCGGCGAGCAGCTCAACAACCTGGACGGCTCCTCCGAGCGGCTGGACTCGCTGAAGCTGTACAACCAGGCGGAACGCTCGGCCGCCGAGGATCTGGACATGACCCAGGGCATATCCGACTTCCAGAACCAGCAGACCGGCTACGATGCCGCGCTGAAAACCTATTCCATGGTGCAGCGCATGTCGCTGTTCCAGTACATCAACAGTTAGACATCGCATGAACTCCTCCCACGCCATCCTGGGTCAGCTCGCGGCGGGCTATGCGCCACTGGTCGACAAGCAGCGCGAGATCGGCGCGACGCGGCTGACGCTGTTCGCGTTGCGCCCGGACGCGGCGCTGGATGCGGGGGCGCTGCTGACCGCCGTCGTCGACGCCTTCCCGGCCTCGGCGCTGGTGCTCAACGTGGCGCACGAGGGCCTGCTGCGCGATCTGCTGGCGCAGGAACTGCCGGCCAACGTGCAGCTGGAGCTGCCCACCTTCCTGGCCACCGACGCGACGCTGGCCGATGCGCTGCGCGCCCGCGCCGCCAAGGGCACGGTGCTGCTGCTCAAGGGCCGGCCGCCGGCGACGATGGACCCGGCGCTGCTGGGTCTGTTCAAGAAGCTGGTGCTGGACCTGGACGAGGCGCGCCAGGGTCCGGTGGCGCTGCCGCGCGGCGCCGCGCTGGTGCACGCCGGCGCGCGCAGCGCCGCGGACTTCGACGAGTCCTTCCGCCTCGGCGCCCAGGCCGTGATGGGCTGGCCCATGCAGGGCGAGTTCGAGCCGGCGCCCGGCGCCCCGCGCTCCGAGGTGCAGGCCGACCTGCAGGTCATCGTCGAGCTGATGTCGCGCGTCGACCAGGGCGAGGACATCGAGCGCCTGGAGCAGACGCTCAAGCGCGACCCCAGCCTGGCCTTCAAGCTGCTGCGCTACATGAATTCGGCCGCCTTCGGGCTGTCGGTCGAGGTGTCCTCGTTCCGCCACGCCATCATGCTGCTGGGCTATGCGCGGCTGAAGCGCTGGCTGGCGCTGCTGCTGGCCACCGCGAGCAAGGACCACAGCATGCGCCCGGTGATGTATGCCGCGCTGCGCCGCGGCCTGCTGATGGAAGAGCTGGCCAAGGGCATGGCCGAGGCCGAGCTGCGCGACGAGATGTTCATCTGCGGCCTGTTCTCGCTGCTGGACCACATGCTGCGCCAGCCCTTCGCGCGTTTGCTGCAGTCCATCCCGGTGCCCGAGCGGGTGCGCCAGGCGCTGGTGGAGCGCACCGGCCCCTACCAGCCCTACCTGGACCTGGTTCACGCGATCGAGAACGAGTCCGTCTTCGACTACCGCGCCGCGGCCGACGCGCTGATGCTGGGCGCGGAAGAGATCAACCACGCCCTGCTGCGCGCGCTCTACAAAGCGGCACAACTGGAATGAGCGGGGTCTGAACCCCGCTCCTACACTGGCGCCGTGTCGCCCCAGATCCCTCTCCTCGCCCCCGACCTGGCCGCCCTGCGCGGCCTGATGGCGACGCTGGACGACGCCGTGCTGCTGCTCGACGAGCAGCTGCGCGTGCTCGACGCCAATCCGCGCGCGCTCGCCACGCTGCAGATCAGCCCGGGCCAGGTCTTGCCCCCCTTGCGCACCGGTTCCGGCGCGCGCCTGCCGGACTGGCTGCGCCAGGCCAGCCTGGCGCTGCGCGAGGGTCGGCGCGGCCCGGTCGCGCCCAGCCTGAAGCTGGACAACGGCCAGCGCCTGCAGTTCAGCCTGGTGGCGCTGGACGAGTCCACCGCCTCGTCGGATCCGGCGCGCTGGTTGCTGCTGGGACGCATCCAGGGCCATGAACGACGCGCGGATGCGGCCGCGCCGCGCCGTGCGCCGGCCGCCGGCGAGGCCGACGCGCTGGCCGCTCCGCTGCGCGGCGAACCCGTGCCGCCGCAGCCCGGCCTGCCCGCGCTGCTGGCCGAACTCCCCGGCGCGGCCGAGTCGCGCGAGGCCCTGCTCGCCGCGCTGGCACCGCTGTGGGACGCACCGCTGCCGCTGGCGCTGCTGGACGGCCAGGGAGCGCTGCAGCTGGCCAACCCCGCGCTGCGCGAGCTGCAGCTGCCCCATTCGGGCCGGCCGCTGGCGCAGGCGCTGCAGGGCCGCTGGGCGCGCGAGCCGGCCGCGGCCGGCGCCTCCGCCGAGCTCATGCTGAAGGACGGCGCGGGCCGCGAGCGGCTGCTGCAATGCAGCCTGCGCCCGCTCGTCGCCGGCTGGAACCTGGCGCTGATGCAGGACCGCAGCGCCGAGCTGGCCGCGCGCGAGCATGCCGAGCGCCTGCAGGCCGAGGTGGAGCAATGGCTGGCGCTGAGCCCGCTGCCGCTGCTGATGTTCGATGCCCAGGGCCTGGTGCTGCGCGCCAACGCGGCACTGGCGCAGTTGCTGGGCGGCCAGCCGGCGACGCTGCATGAGGTCGACGCCACGCTGCAAACCTTGCTGGGCTGGACGCGGCAGGGCCCCGATGCCGGGCTCGCGGAACCGGGCCAGGTGCTGGTGCGCGAGGCCTCGCTGCCGGACGCGCAAGGCCGGCTGGACGGGCTGCGCGCCACCGTCTGCCGCATGCGCGACGATGGCCGCCGCCGCTATCTGGCCGTGCTGCAGCAGCGCGGCGCCGAGCTGGCGCGCGAACTCGCCGCGCAGCAGATCGACGCCTTGATGGACCTGGCCGGCGTCGCGCTGGCCACCCGCCACCAAAGCCTGGGCTGGCTGCGCCCCGACGGCGCCGAGCGGCGTGGCGCCAGCGCCCCATCGGCCCATGCGGCGGCGCTGCAGGGCGTCAACCGCGACATGGTCGAGCCCGACAGCCGCGCCGACTACGAGCGCCTGCAGCAGGCGCTGAAAAAGGGCGAAGCGGCCGATCTGCGCTACGCGGTCCAGCACCCCGAGCTGGGCCGGCGCTGGCTGCGCACCCGCGTCGCGCCGGGCCGGCTGTCCGACGGCCAGCGCCTGCTCACCGTGCTGACGCAGGACATGTCGGCGCAACAGCAGGCGCTCAGTCGCGGCGACCAGCTGCTGCAGGAGCTCAGCACCATCATGGACAGCGCCGGACTGGGGCTGGCCTATTTCCGCGACGGCCGGCTGCTGCGCAGCAACGGCGGCTTCGGCCGCATGCTGGGCCTGGACGAGGACCCGCCGCCCGGCAGCGAGGCGGCGACGCTGTTCGCGCCGCTGCCCGAGCTCGGCGAGCGCGTCGCGGAGGCGCTCGCGCAGCTGGACGCGCATGGGCTGGAACTGGAATTCCAGACCCCCGGCCAGGCGCGCTGGCATGCGCTGGCGCTGCGCCGCGTCGACCCGCTGCCGGCACCGGACGCGCGCCCGCGCGAGCTGATCGCGGTGATCAGCGACATCTCCCGGCTCAAGGCCCAGCAGGCCCAGCTGCAGGCGCTGGCGCAGGACCGCGAACTGATGTTCAGTCTGTCCGACGTCGGCATCGCCATCCTGCGCGCCGACCGCATCGAGCGCGCCAACGAGGCGTTGGCCGCGCTGCTGGGCTACCGCATCGACGAGCTCTCCGGCCTGCCGCTGACCGCGCTGTTCGATTCCGCCGCCCAGTACCAGCACGAGCAGCGCCTGGTCCGCCAGGCGCTGGGCGAGCACGGCCTGTGGCGCGGCGAGCGCCGCGTGCGTCGGCGCGACGGCAGCGTGCTGTGGATGCAGGTCAGCAAGCGTCTGCTGCGGCCCGGCGAACCCGACGCGGGGCTGATCGCGACCTATGTCAACGTGGACGACCGCCACCGCGCCCAGCAGTCGCTGATGCTACAGACCGAGCGCGAGCGCGCGGTGCTGGACTCGGTGCTGGTGGGCATCGTCACCGTGGGCCGCGCCGGCATCGAGTGGATGAACCGCTCGGCGCGGCGCATGTTCGGCGGCGATCTGGTCGAGTTCGCCGGCCAGCCCATGAGCATGGTGGCGACGCCCGACCCCGACCATCCCTTCCGCCAGACCCACTATCTGGAGGAGCTGACCGAAGGCCAGGCCGAGACCTTCGAATGCAGGCTCAAGGCGCGCGACGGACGCGAGTTCTGGGTCGTCGGCAACGCCGTCGTGACCGGCGGCGGCAGCGGCCGCCAGCTCACCTATGCGCTGTTGGACATCGAACGGCGCCGCCTGGCCGAGGCGCAGAGCCTGCAGGCGCAGGCCTCGCTGCGCCGCATCATCGAGGCCGCGCCGCTGGCGATCTCGCTGCACGACGCGCGCACGCTGCGCGTGGAACAGATCAACCAGGTGGCCGCGGCGCTGGCCGGGCGCAGCGAGTCCGAGCTGTTGGGCGCCAGCCCCGAGGACCTGTTCGGCGCCGAGCAGGGCCGCCTGCTGCGCGCCGACATGGAGGCCGCGCTGCAGGGCGACGGCGCGACCCAGCGCGAGTACCGCCTGGGCCGCGGCGAACCGCAGCGGCTGTGGGACGCACGCCTGCTGCACCTCTCCGGCGTCGCCGAGGGCGGCGGCGCCAGCGAGGACGACCAGGTGCTGCTGGTCGCCAGCGACGTGACCGAACAGCGCGCCCAGGAGGCGGCGCGGCTGGAGGCCGCGATCGCGCAGCGCGAACTGCTGGTGCGCGAGGTACACCACCGCATCAAGAACAACCTGCAGGGCGTCGCCGGGCTGCTGCAGCAGATCGCCAACCGCCGCCCCGAGGTCAAGAGCGTGATCAACGAGGCCGTGGGCCAGGTCCAAGCCATCGCGCAGGTCTACGGGCTGCAGGTGGGCGCCAGCGGGCCGCTGCGGCTGCGCAAGGTGGTCGAGGCCATCACCGGCTCGGTGCAGCGCATGTTCGGCCGCGAGATCCGCTGCGAGGTCGAGGGCCCGCTGGCGGACGCGCAACCCGGCTGGTCGCTGCCCGAGGCGGAATCCATCCCGATCGCGCTGACGCTCAACGAGCTGCTCACCAACGCCGTCAAGCACAGCCCGCAGACGCCGGTGCACTGCGTGCTGCGCTGCGAGGCCGAGCATGTGCTGGTGGAGATCAGCAACGAGGGCCAACTGCCCGCGGGCTTCGACCTGGCCCACGTGCCGGGCGGCGTGTCGGGGCTGGGCCTGGTGCGCGCGCTGCTGCCGCGGCGCAGCGCGCTGCTGACGCTGGAACAGCGCGGCGCACGGGTCGGCTGCAGCGTCATGCTGATGCCGCCCAGCATCAGCCTGCAGAAGATTTGATGCAGCGCAAGGCGTCACGCGAGTTCAGTGACAATAACCGCCGTGGTCAGACCTTCATGGAGATCCCTGAAGCCGGCCATGGCGCCCACGGTCCAGGCTTTGCGGGCGCATGGGCGGAACAACAGAGCGGACGTCGCGTGAGCACAATGGCAAAAGGCAAGATCTTGGTGGTGGACGACGACCGGCTGGTCCTCGCCACCCTGACCCATGGGCTGGCCCAGGCCGGCTACGAGGTGCTGGACGCGGACAACGGCGACGACGCCATCCTGCTCGCGCGCCAGCACCGCCCCGACCTGGCGCTGCTGGACATCCGCATGGAAGGCATGAGCGGCTTCGACGTCGCCGGCTATCTGCGCGACTACCTGCAGGTGCCCTTCATGTTCCTCTCCGCTTTCGCCGACGAGGAGACCATCGCCCAGGTCAAGGCGCTGGGCGCGCTGGCCTACCTGATCAAGCCGCTGGACATCCACCAGATCGTGCCGGCCGTGGAGGCCGCCTTCGCCAACCGTCCGCGCCCCGAGGCCGCGCCGCCCGCGCCCACAGCGCCGGCGGCGACGGCGGTGCCGACGACAGTGGGCGCCGACGAGGCGCTGGCCCAGCCTGTCGCCACCGCGCTGGGCATCCTGATGCACCGCTATTCGCTCAACCGCGCGCAGGCCCTGACGCGGCTGCGCCGCCTGGCCGGCGAGCAGGGCCTGGCGCTGGAAGACCAGGCCGAGCGGCTGATCGAGGCGCTGGAGCTGCTGGCGCTGCCCGGACAGGATTGATCAGCCGCCCGGCGTGATCATCAAAAGCGCGCTCCGCCCAGCGTGAAGTAGAAGCGCGCGCCCTGCCCCACCTCGGCTTCGGCCCAGATCTCGCCACCATGGCGACGCACGATGCGCTTCACCGAGGCCAGGCCGACCCCGGTGCCCTGGAAGTCGCTGGCGCTGTGCAGGCGCTGGAACACGCTGAACAGGCGGTCCGCGAAGCGCATGTCAAAGCCCGCGCCGTTGTCGGTGACGGCGAACACCCGCTGCCCGCCCTGGGCCTGGCATTCGAAACGGATCTGCGCCAGCTCGCGCTTGGCGCTGTACTTCCAGGCGTTGCCCAGCAGGTTCTCCAGCATCATGCGCAGCAGCGTCGGATCGCCCTGCACCACCAGCCCGGGCTGGATGGCCACCTCGGCACGGCGCTGCGGCGCGGCGCGCTTGAGCTCGTCCATCACCAGCTGCGCCAGCGCCGACAGGTCCACCGTCTCGCAGCGCAGCGGCTGCGCCGACAGCTGCGACAGCGACAGCAGCGAGTCGATCATGCTGTGCATGCGCGCCGCAGCGCCCAGCACGCGCTCCAGATGGTCGTTGCCGATGCGGTCCAGCAGGCGGCCGTAGTCTTCCTTCAGGATGCGGGTGAAGCCCTCGACCACGCGCAGCGGCGCGCGCAGGTCGTGCGAAACCGTGTAGCTGAACGAGGCCTGGTCGGCGCGCGCCGCCTCGGCCGCCTGCAGCGCCAGCGCGGCCGGCACGCTGTCGGGCGCGCCCTGCGGCCACAGGCTCAGCAGCAGCGGCCCCGGGGCCCCCTCGCCGCCCAGCGGCGTCAGGCACAGCCACCAGCTGCCGCAGGACTGGCTCGCGCTGCCGTTCTGCGGCGCGTCCAGCGCCTCGCGCAGTTCGTCCGGCAGGGCCTCGCGGCAACTCGTCCATGCGCGCCCCGGCCAGCCGGCCTCGGGCTCGTCGCCCATCATCTGCCGCGCCCCGTCGTTGAGCGCCAGCAGCCGCGCCTTGGCCGAACGGTCCGACACCAGCCAGGCCGGCCCCGGCAAGGCCTGCAGCCATTGGCGCGCATCGGTCTCGGGCCGCATCGGCTCGGCCGCACCGATGTAGCCACTGAAGCGGCCGGCGCCGTCCAGGCAGACCTGGGCGCGCAGCCGCCACTGGCGGCCCTGCTCGTCGCGCACCATCAGGCCCTGCAGCGGCTGGCGCTGGTCCAGGCGCTGCTGCAGGGTCACGCCGGGCGCCACGTCGCAGAGCTGGAAGCGCTCGCACAGGCCCTGCGTCACCGTGATGCCCACCCAGCTGGACGCCGGCGCGCCCTGCGGCGCCTGCCAGCGCACCAGATGGTGCTGCGCATCGGTCTGCCATTGCCAATCCGGCGACAGCTGGGCCAAGAGATGAGCCTGCTGACGCGACTCGCGCAGCGCTTCACGGACCTGGCCGCGCGCGACGCTGACCGCCAGATGCCAGGCCAGCGACGCGACCAGCAACACCATCAGCGCGCCGATCAGCAGGGCCAGCAGCACCAGGCCCAGCCCGGGTTCGGGCGGCATGGAGTGCCAGACGCCCATCAGGGCCAGCAGCAGCACCAGCAGGCCCAGCGTGACCACCGCCGCCTTCAACGGGCGCGGGCGCAGGTCTGCATCTGCCAGGGGATTCATGCGGGGCATTGTATGTAGGGCGAAGCCCTGCTAAGAGACTGGCCCCAACAGAGACAGAATTGCCACGTTTTTCTCGCTGACCCGCCATGGCGCTGACGCACAATCGCATCCGGCGTTGATCGCCCACCCAAACTGCCGACATGAGCTCCGACCCCGTCCATTCGCCTGCGCCCACCGGGACGACCCTGGATCCGCAGGCCATTGCGCAGCTGCGGGCGCTGGACCCCAGCGGCGCGAACCAGCTGCTGGATCGCGTGGTGGGCGCCTTCCTGCGCTCGCTGGACCAGCACAGCCAGATGCTCGCCGCCTCGCGCCGGGACGATGCCGATCTGGCCGCGGTGCGCCATGTCGCCCACACGATGAAGTCCGCGTCGGCCAGCCTGGGCGCGCGGCAGCTGTCGCAGCGTTGCGCAGAACTCGAACAATTGGCCCGTGAAGGCCGCCGGGATGGCCTGCAGGCCCTTCTTGATGCCACACTCCAGGAAATGGCGCTGGCCCGCAGCGCCGTGCATGAACTGATCGCACCACCTCCATGAAGTCCGACCCCACCGAGCTGCCTGAACAGCCCCGCGTGCTGCTGGTCGACGACGACCCGGTGAATCTGCTGGTGACCGCCGCGGCGCTGGGCGAGCGCGGCTTTGAGGTGCGCAGCGCCGAAGGCGGCCATCTGGCGCTGCAGCAGATCCTGCAATGGACCCCCGACCTCGTCGTGCTGGACGCGATGATGCCGGAGATGGACGGCTTCGAGACCTGCCGCCGCCTGCGCGAGCTGCCCGGCTACGAGGCGGTGCCGGTGCTGATGCTGACCGGGCTGGACGACGAGGCCTCGATCAACCGCGCCTACCAGGCCGGCGCCACCGACTTCTTCGTCAAGTCCCCGCAGTGGAGCCTGCTCGCGGGCCGGCTGCGCTACCTGCTGCGTTCCTCGCGCATCCGCATCGAGCTGGAGCGCAGCAAGGCCCGGCTGGCGCGCGCGCAAGACCTGGCACGCATGGGCAGTTTCGAATGGCACCGCGCCAGCAACCGCTTCCAGCTCGCCAACGAGGCGCTGCGCGTGTTCGGCCGCGGGCCCAGCGAGAAGCTGGACTTCGTCGGCGTGATGCGCATGGTGCCGCACGAGGAGCGCATGCTCTTCATGCGCCTGCTGCGCGACGTGATCGCGCACAACTCGGTGCTGGTGACCGACCTGCCCTTCACGCTGCTGGACGGCCGCCAGCGCATCATCCACATCGAGGCCGAGCCGGAGTTCAACGACCACGGCAACGCCTGCGGCTACACCGGCGTGATCCAGGACGTGACCGACCGGCGCATGGCCGAGGACCGCATCCGCCAGCTCGCCAATTTCGACGCGCTGACCGGCCTGCCCAACCGCCGCCAGCTGATCTGGCGCGCCGAGCGCGCGATCGAGGCGGCGCGGCGCATGGGCCACGAGGTCGGCCTGCTGCTGATCGACCTGGACCGATTCAAGGTCATCAACGACACCCTGGGCCATGCCGCCGGCGATGAGCTGCTGATGGAGGTGGGGCGTCGGCTGCGCGGCTGCGTGCGCCACTCCGACCAGGTCATGGAAGGCATGCTGGAAGCGGTGGGCGCGCGCTCGCACCGCACGCTGGAGGCCGTGGGCCGGCTGGGCGGCGACGAGTTCGTCGCGCTGCTGCCGGAGGTGGCCGACGAGCGCGACGCCGAGACCGTCGCCCAACGCGTGCTGGACGCGCTGCGCGACCCCATCTACATCGCCGGCCAAGACTGCTTCGTGACCGCCAGCGTGGGCATCGCCATTTACCCGCGCGACGGGCTGACCACGGCGGACCTGCTGCGCAACGCCGACGTGGCGATGTACGCGGTCAAGAACCAGGGCCGCAACGCGTCGGCGCTGTACTCGCCCCACCTGTCCGGCCGCGGCCGCGAGAAGCTGGAGCTGGAGAGCGCGCTGCACAAGGCCATCGAACGCGACGAGCTGGTGCTGCACTACCAACCCAAGGTCGACGTGCGCGCCGCCCGCATGGTGGGCGCGGAGGCGCTGATGCGCTGGCGCCGCGGCGACACGCTGGTGGCGCCCGGCGAGTTCATCCCGCTGGCCGAGGAGACCGGGCTGATCGTGCCGCTGTCCGAATGGGCGCTGCGCGAGGCCGCGCGCCAGGCCAAGGTCTGGCAGCTGAACTTCGGCTTTTCCGACTCCATCGCGGTCAATCTGCCCAACCGGCTGTTCGAGCGTTCCGACCTGGTCGAGCACATCCACCAGTTCGTCAGCGCCTGGGGCGTGCCGCACCGCGCGATCCAGCTCGAGATCACCGAGACCGGCCTGATGAAGGACCTGCAGAGCGTGATCCCCTCGCTGCACCGGCTCAACGAGGTCGGCGTGGAGATCTCCATCGACGACTTCGGCACCGGCTACTCCTCGCTGGCCTACCTGACCACGCTGCCCATCTCCGAGGTCAAGATCGACCGCAGCTTCGTGCGCGACCTGGGCATCACGCCGCAGAGTTCGGCCGTGGTCACAGCCATCATCGCGCTGGCGCGCTCGCTGGGCCTGCGCGTGATCGCCGAGGGCGTGGAGACGCTGCGCCAGATGGAGGTGCTGCACCGGCTGGGCTGCAGCCTGATGCAGGGCTTCCTGTTCAGCAAGCCGCTGCCGCCGGACGAGCTGGAGCGCTGGCTCTCGCAGACCGTGCTGCCGCGCAAGGCGCCCTGGATCAGCCAGGCCGACGCCGACGAGTCCGCCCCCGACACCAGCCCTGCCGCGCTGCGCCTGCGCTGAGCCCGAGCACCGCGACCGATGAGCCGCCAACCCCCTGCCCTTCTGGCCAAGGCCGCGCTGCGCCGCCTGGCCCTGGACAAGCTGGAGCCCACCCCCGAGAACTACGCCCGCGCCTATGCGCAGGAGGCGGGCGAAGCGGTGCCCGGCAGCGATGCCCTGCCCGAGCGCGCCCAGCCGCCGCTGAACCGGCTGCTTGCGCTGGGCGTGTTCGACCCCGCGCAGCGCCAGCAGCTCGCCCAGATGCTGCGCGACGCGCGCTGGGACGAGGCCGGGCGCCTGCTCGAAAGCCTGCACCAGAGCCAGGGCCCGCAGGCCCAGGCCGAGAACCTGGCCCAGGCCGTCGAACGGCTGATGCGCGGACTGGAGCGCGGCGGCCGCCAATGGACGCTGGCGCGCAAGAAAGACGGCGTTCAGCGCGTGCTCGCCAGCAACCGCAGCGACCCGCTGCGCCTGGCCCAGCGCCTGCGCCAGCTGGCGCTGAGCTGGGACAGCGACGCGCTGGATGCCCAGCCCGTGGTCGAGGCGGACGAGCCGGACGGTGACGACGACGACGTGGGCGGCACGCCCAGCCAGTTCTTCACCGACGAGGAGAACGCCTCGCCGGCGCCCGCGCGCGCCAGCGAGGGCGCGGGCAGCGCCGCGGTCTCCGCGGCCGCCTGGCCAGCGATCAGCGCCAGCCTGCACGGCACGGTGCAGCAGGCGCTCAACGCCGACGAACAGCGCGCGCTGGAGCTGATGGCGGAGCTGCAGGCCGTGCATCTGCAGGCCCAGCAGATGGGCGCCAGCGAGGCGCGCGCCCAGGCCATCGAGGCCTTGTGCACGCGCGCGCGGCGGCTGCTGGACCACAAGGCCCACGCCTTCGGCGAGATGGGCCGGCTGTGCCGCGAACTGACCGAGAGCCTGGCAGACCTGGCCGAGGACGACTCCTGGGCGCGCGGCCAGTGCCAGGCCATGACCCAGACCCTGGATCAGGGGCTGAACGCACGCAGCGTGCGCGCCGTCAGCGAGTTGCTGGCCGGCACGCGCGAACGCCAGCAGGGGCTGCGCGAGGAACGCGCGCGGGCGCGCGACGCGCTCAAGACCCTGATCAACCGCATGCTGCAGGAGCTCGGCGAACTGGGCCAGCACACCGACCGCTTCCAGAGCAGCGTGGGACGCTATGCCGAGGTGATCGAGCGCGCCGACTCACTGGAAAGCCTGACCGGCGTGGTGCGCGAGATGGTCGAGGAAAGCCGCACCGTGCAGGCGCTGGTGCAGCAGACCCAGGCCCGGCTGCACAGCGAGCACGAAAAGGCCGACCAGCTGACGCGCCGCGTCGAGCAGTTGGAGGGCGAGCTGCGCCGCCTCTCCGACGAGGTGCACACCGACCAGCTCACCCAGGTGGCCAACCGCCGCGGCCTGCTGCAGGCCTTCGAGATCGAGCAGGGCAAGCTGGAGCGCGAGCCCAGCTCGCTGGCGCTGGCGCTGCTGGACATCGACAACTTCAAGAAGCTCAACGACACCCTGGGCCATGCGGCGGGCGACGAGGCGCTGAAGTCACTGGCGGCGCGCGTCTCCGGGCTGCTGCGCCCCGGCGACAAGGTGGGGCGCTGGGGGGGCGAGGAATTCGTGCTGATCCTGCCCGCGGCCCCGCTGGACGAGGCGCGCAGCATCCTGACCCGGCTGCAGCGTTCGCTGTCGGCCAGCCTCTTCATGCACGAGGGCCAGGACGTGTTCGTGACCTTCTCGGCCGGCATCACGCTGTACCGTCCCGGGGAAACGCTGGACACGGCGCTGAACCGCGCCGACGAGGCGCTCTACGAGGCCAAGCGCACCGGCAAGAACCGCGCCTGCGTCGCGGAGTGACGCGCCGGGCCTCGCGGGCCCGGTTGTGGGTTACTGGCCGCCCTTCTCACGCCTCGGCATCGTGCGCCGGATGGCCTCGGCTGCCTCGTCCACCGAACGTCGTTCCTCGGCACGCTGCTCGGCAGAACGACATTGCACGCTGGCCAGCAGGGTTCCCGTACGAACCTCCTGCGTGCAGCGCACATCGGTGCCCTCGGCCTGCACTACCTTGACCTTGGTGGATGAGCTGTCGGTCGCCGCGCAAGCGGCCAGAAGCACGGCCAGAGACAGGCACACGGAAATACGCAGCATGGAGATCCCCCTGTTGAATGGCCCGGCGACGGCTCCTTTGTTCGTGAGCCCACGCGATGAGCATGTGACCGTCCCGGATAGAGACAGTCTCGCGTCATTGCTGTGCGGAAGGCGCCCTGATTAACCCGTGGTCACCCGCTGATTGCGCGCCTATCGCACGATCGCCGGGCGAAGGGAGCTCCCGCCCCTTCCAGACGCCACGAGGTTTCCCCACCTCGTGGACACCGCCCGGCCAAGAGGGTGTTCTCAGGAAAACAAAGCGCCGCTCGCAGCTTTCTCGCCACATCTGGAGGTCGGGAGCGAAGCCGCAGGTCAAGTGGGGCACTCAGAAGCTGAACGCCAGCCGCAGTCCGCCCCAATGCCGGCCGCGCACCGTGATCGGCGCCGCCGCCTCCTTCAGCAGCACATAGCGTCCGCCGCCCATGTCGCGGCGGTAGGTCTGCAGCAGGAAGGGACGCTGGTTGCGCGCCGAAGCCAGGCCGGTGCGGTCGTTGAAGATGCGCCGGTAGCGGCTGTTCGCGGTGTTCCAGACCGGGTCGCCGTGGCGCTGGGCCTGGCAGTACTTGCGGTTGTGCGTGGGCACATAGCCGTTGCGGTCCACCGCGATGCAGTACACCACCTTGTCGCTGAACTGGAGCATGGGCTCCTGGACCTGCGGGAACAAGCGGTCGGTCAGCTCGACATAGCGGGTCAGATGCTGCAGCGGATCGGTGCCGGGCACGGGCCGGTACTGCTCGTCGAACAGCGAGGCTTCGTCGATGCTGCGCTCGTCCAGCGCCTGCTCCAACAGCGCCGCGACCTGCGCCGCGGCCTGCTGCGCGGCGCGGATGTAGGGCGTGTCCTCGACCTCGACGCCGGTGGTGACCAGCTGCTCGAACATCTCCTCGGACAGGCGCAGGAAGCGGTCGCTGCAGGCAAAGGCGGACTCCAGCCGACGCATCGCCAGCTGCACCTCTTCCTCCAACTCCCCGGAGCGCTGCGCCAGCTGCTGCGTGGTGCTGCGGCTTTGCTGGGCGGCGCCGGCGATCAGGCCCACGTCGGACTCGACTTCGGCGAAGGCCAGGTGGATGCTGCGCTGCTGCCCGGCCGGCGAGCTGCCCTCGTTGCGCAGCTCTCGGCTGAAGGCCTCCACGCGCGCATCCAGCGTCGAGATGGTGCCCATGATGGATTTGGACGAGGCTTCGACCTTGGCCGCCAGGTCCTTGACCGCGTCGGCGACAACGCCGAAGCCGCGCCCGGCCTCGCCGGCACGCTTGGCCTCCACCGACGCGTTGAAGGCCACCAACCGGGTCTGCAGCGCGATCTGCGTGATCTCGGAGGCCGCCGCGGACACCTCGCGCAAGGTCGCCACGATGCCGCCGACCTCCTCGCCCACGCCCTCCAGCGCCTGGCGCGCATGCTGCACCGCGGCGTGGGCTTTCTCGGTGGAGCTGTTGATGCCCTGCTGGGCGCGCTGCACCTGGTCCAGTTCGCGGCCCAGCGCCTGCATGGCCTCGGCCTGGGCGCTCACCACCTTCTGCGTGTCCTCCAGCAGGCCGCGCACCTCGGCCGCATCACGGCCCAGCCGGGACACCCCGACCGACAGACCACGAACGACCGCATGGTCCTGACCCGCGGCGGCCGGCGCATCGGCCGGCGGCGGGACCGGGGCGCTCCTGCGCCAGTTCTGCCACATGTATTTGTCTCCAGATCACCAGAAAACGAAGCGCCGCGCCGAGTTTTATTGCCCCCCACGAAGACCTGGCGTCAAGCGGCAGGTCCGGGGGGCCTCAGAAAGGCAAAAGGCCGGCGCATGCGCCGGCCTGATCAAGACTATCCGTACGTCGCACACGCGACGACGGTTTTACCAGTCCCGCAGCTTCACACGCAACCGGGCAATGGCCTGACTGTGCAGCTGACACACGCGGGATTCGGTCACTTTCAACACCGCGGCTATCTCTTTCAGGTTCATGTCATGCTCGTAGTACATGGACATCACGTACTGCTCGCGCTCGGGCAGGTTCTTGATCGCCGCGACCAGCGCGCTGCGCATGCGATGGTCCTGCAGCAGGCTCATCGGGTCGGCGGCGTCGTCGGACACATGCCGGTCCAGGAAGTCCTCGTCGCCGTCGTCGCCGGAGATGTCTTCCAGATAGACCAGCTGGGTGCCGCGCACCTTGGACAGCATCTCCTGGTATTCGCCGAGGCTGATGCCCATCTCGGCGGCGATCTCGGATTCCTGCGGCGCGCGGCCCAGCTTCTGCTCCAGCTTGTGCACCGCGGCCTCGATGGAGCGCTGCTGGCGGCGCGTGCCGCGGCTCATCCAGTCGGTGCCGCGCAGCTCGTCCAGCATCGCGCCGCGGATGCGCTGGGTCGCGAAGGTCTCGAACTGCACGCCCTGCCCCACGTCGAAGCGCGACAGCGCGTCGGTCAGGCCGATCAGCCCGACCTGGATCAGGTCGTCCAGCTCCACGTTGGCCGGCAGCTTGGCGATCATCTGGTGCGCGAGCCGTCGCACCAGCGGGCTGTACTGGCGGATCAGGGAAGACTTGTCGAGTTGGCCCTTGGCGGTATACATCGTCGTCTCCACTCAATGCGTGGCCAGGCCCGGCAGCCGGGCCGGCTTGGCCTGCCACATCTGCCGCGGGCGCAGCGGCATCGCGTCCGCGGCGCGCTCCAGCGCGGCACCGGGGACCGAAGCCATCAACAGCTCGCGCGCGAGGTGGCGCAGCTCGGGCGCCAGCGGCGCACTGACCGGCTGGCGCGGATCCAGGCAGGCCCAGTCGCGCAGCACCGAACCCAGGAAGCCGTCGCCGCAGTTGGACAGCTGCTGGGCGATGCGCTCGGCCAGGCGCAGCTGCGGCGAGCAGGCCATCAGCAGGCTGTAGACCATCAGGCCGGCGCGCTGGCTGAGCCACTTCATGCCGGCGTAGGCGTGGGTCACGGACTGCATGTCGGTGTCGGCCAGCAGCACCGGGCGCACCTCGCGGGAGGCGAGCACGCGCGACAGCTCGGCCGCCGGCGCGTGCAGCAGCACCACGTCGGCATAGGGGGCGGCGTCACCCACCGCCTCGAGGAACTGGGCGGCGCTGCCATTGGCATTGATGTAGCGCAGCGGCAGGCCGCGTGCGGCCAGGAAGGACACCTTGGGCGACAGCGTCTCCACGCAGGCGGCCAGGTCCACCGCGGCGAGGTCGGACGGCGCATTGGCGCGCTCGCCGGCGTCCACCACCAGGGTGTGCAGGCCGAGTTCGGTGAAGGCGGCGCACAGCCCCTCCAGCAGGGCGCCGCTGCCGACCACATGCGGGTTGCTGACCACCGGCACGACACGCAACCGGGCGGCGGCGAACAGGCGGCGCAGGCCGTCGGCCTGGTCCTTGGGCATGTGCGGATGAGCGTTCGGGTCGCGCATGGGAACGGGCTCGTCGTTGGGTTCGTCAGAAAGCGCCCATCGCCGTGGGCGCGGCGGCGGCGACGTTGCCGGCCGCGAAGATCAGGTTCACATCGGCGCTGTCCATGCGCCAGGCGCTGGCGCCGTGCGGACGCAGCGCGCGCTGCACCAGGGCCTGGGCCGACAGGCGGTGCCAGTCCTCCGGCACGCGCTGCCCGTTGGCGACGCCGATCACGCGCAGGCGGTGGCGGATCATGGTGTCCAGCGCCGGCGCGAGCTTGACGGCCTCGTCGATCTTGGACAGCACCACGCCCTGCGCCTCGCTGGCGCGCCAGGCCTGCACCACGTCCTCGATGGTCTCGCCCTGCTGCGCCGAGTTGACGACCAGCAGGCGCTTGATGCTCTTGTGGGCCAGCATGTCCAGCAGCTCGTGGGTGCGGCTGTCGCGCTGGGCCATGCCGGCGGTGTCGATCAGCACCATCTTCTTGGCCGCCAGCAGCTCCAGCAGGTCTTCCAGCGACGCCCGGTCATGCGCGGTGTGCACCGGCACGCCGAGGATGCGGCCATAGGCGCGCAGCTGCTCGTGGGCGCCGACCCGGTAGGCGTCCAGCGTGATCAGGCCCAGCTGCGACGCGCCGTACTTGGTCGCGAAGGCGGCGGCGATCTTGGCCGTGGTCGTGGTCTTGCCGACGCCGGTGGAACCGATCATCGCGAACACGCCGCCCTGGTCTTCCAGCGCGGGCTGCTGCTCGCCGGTGGCGACGTTGCGCGCCAGCACGTTGGCGGCCCAGGCGCTCCACTGCGCCTCCTCGGCCAGGTCGGTGGGGCAGCCCTCGACCAGCTTGCGCACCAACGCGGGCGAGAAGCCGGCGTCCAGCAGCTTCTGCGTCAGGCGCGCCTGGGTGGGCTGGCGCTGCAGCTTCTCCATGAAGGCGAGCGCGCCGAAGCGCTCCTCGATCAGGCCCTTCATCGCGCGCAGCTCGTTCATCATGTCCTGCTGCTGGCGCGGCGCCAGCTCGGGCGGCAACGCGGCGGCCGGCACGCGGATCTCGTCGCGCAGCACCGGCGGCAGGCGGCGCGCCTCGGGTTCCGGCGCGCGGGCTTCCTCGGCCATGCGGCGCGCGCCCAGGGTTTGCATCGCGCTCTGGGCGCGCTGCTGGCGCAGCTGGGCCAGCGAGGCGGTCTCGGCGCTGGCGGCGGGCGCCGGCGCGCGGTCCATCACGGGGTCCGGCTGGCCCTGCAGCTCGGCCTGGCGGCGGCGCAGCATGCGCTCGCGCACATAGTCCTGGAAGGACAGCGTGCTCATCGCCAGGGCCTGCACGTCCTCGCCGACCTCGGCGCCCTCGCCCATGCGGGGCTCATGGCGTTCCGCGGCGCGGGCGCTCAGGCGGCTCTTGACCGCCG
Source organism: Pelomonas sp. CA6 (assembly GCF_022549225.1). GTDB lineage: Bacteria > Pseudomonadota > Gammaproteobacteria > Burkholderiales > Burkholderiaceae_C > Roseateles. The sequence continues at coordinate 7,709 of NZ_JAKZFD010000006.1, read as the reverse complement.
GACGGTCCTGCTGAGGCGCGGAGGCCGGCTGGCGCATCGCGGGGCGGGCCGCCACATGCGGCGCGCGCGCGGCGACCTGCTCGATCTGCGACATGCCCTCGGGGGCCATGGCCAGCACCTCCACGCCGCCGGCGCAGGGCTTGTTGGACAGCACGACCGCGTCGTCGCCAAAGGCCTGGCGCACCAGCGCCATGGCTTCGCGGGTATTCGGGGCGGTGAAGCGTTTCACGTTCATGGGGCCTCCTGCGGAGCCGAATTCACATCACCCCCAAAGCTGCCGCGGTGCGTCAGCCCCCCCGAGGCGGCGAAGGCGACTCGGGAGCGGCCCTGCATCGCCTTTGAGGAGGCGCGTCCCCGTTGGGGGGGCCGCGAGCAGCAACGAACGCTGGTGCGGGCGTGGGGGGTCATGTGCTTGCTCCGATGATCGAACCGATCCGGATCGTGTGGGTGTCAGGGATCTCGCTGTGGCCGAGGACCTTGAGCCGCGGCGACGCGCGCTTGAGCAGGCGGGCCAGCGGGGCGCGGATCAGGTCGGGCACCAGCAGGCAGGCGGGCACGCCGCGGTCTTCCTGGGCCTGGGCGGTCTCGGCGGCGCTGCGCGCCAGCGTGTCGGCGACGCCGGGGTCCAGCGCCGCGCCATGGGGGGAATTCAGGGCCTGGGTCACCAGGCGCTCCAGCTCGGGTTCCAGCGCGATCACGTCCAGCTCTTTCACCGGGCCGTAGATCTGCTGCACGATGGCCGGCGCGATGTGCACGCGCACGCGGCGCGCCAGCTCCAGCGGGTCGTTGGCCGCCGCGACGTTTTCCGCCAGGCACTCGACGATGGAGCGCATGTCGCGGATGTGCACGCCCTCCTCCAGCAGGAACTGGAGTACACGTTGCAGAGTTGCGATGCCGACCATCTTGGGTATCACGTCTTCGATCAGTTGCGGCGCCTGCTTGGTGAGGTGGTCCACCAGCTGCTGCGTCTCCACCCGGCCCAACAGACGGGCCGCGTGAACTTGCAGCAAGTGTGAGAGATGGGTGGCCACGACGGTCGAACAATCAACCACCGTAAATCCCGCCATTTGGGCCATTTCCCTCTGGCGGTCCTCGATCCAGACCGCCGGCAGCCCGAAGGCCGGGTCGGTGGTCGGGGTGCCGATCAGCTTCTGCGTCGCGTGGCCGGGGTTGATCGCCAGCCACATGCCGGGGTAGGCCTCGGCTTCGCCGACCACGGCGCCGCGCAGGGTCACGCGGTACTGGCTGGGGCGCAACTCCAGGTTGTCGCGGATGTGCACGGACGGCGGCAAAAAGCCCACCTCCTGCGCGAACTTGCGCCGCACGCCCTTGATGCGCGACAGCAGGTCGCCTTCGCGGCTCTTGTCGACCAGGCTGATCAGCCGGTAGCCGACCTCCAGGCCCAGGGTATCCACCGGCACCAGGTCGTCCCAGCTCGCCTCGGCATTGGCGTCCGCGCCACCGGCCGGCGCCGCGGCGGGCTTCTCTTGCGCCGCCTTCCTGGCCTGCTGGTCGCGCTGCGCCAGCCAGTAGGCCAGGTAGCCCAGGCCCGACGCGATGAGCAGGAAAACCAGGTGCGGCATGCCCGGGATCAGCCCCAGCGCGCCAATCACACCAGCCGTGATGGCCATGGCCTTGGCCGAGCCGAACACCTGGCGTCCGATCATGGAGCCGATGTCCTTGTCCTTGCCGACGCGGGACACCACCATCGCAGCCGACACCGAGATCAGCAGCGCCGGCACCTGGGCCACCAGCGCGTCGCCAACGGCCAGCAGAATGTAACTGTCGGCCGCCTGGCCGGCGGACAGCCCGTGCTGGGCCACGCCGATGATGAAGCCGCCGATGATGTTGATGAACAGCACCAGGATGCCGGCGATCGCGTCGCCGCGCACGAACTTGCTGGCACCGTCCATGGAGCCGAAGAAATCCGCTTCGTCGCTCAGCTCGGCGCGGCGGCGCTTGGCCTCTTTTTCGTCGATCAGGCCAGCCGACAGGTCGGCGTCGATGGCCATCTGCTTGCCGGGCATGGCGTCCAGGGTGAAGCGGGCGCCGACCTCGGCGATGCGCTCCGCCCCCTTGGTGACGACGATGAAGTTGATCACCACCAGGATGGCGAACACGATCAGGCCGACCGCGAAGTTGCCGCCGATCAGGAAGTGCCCGAAGGACTCGATCACCTGCCCCGCCGCGCCGGTGCCGGTATGGCCGTTCAGCAGCACAACGCGGGTGGAGGCCACGTTCAGCGACAGCCGCATCAGCGTGGTCAGCAGCAGCACGGTCGGGAAGGCCGCGAAGTCCAGCGGCTTGATCATGTGCGAGGCCACCATCATCACCATCACGGCCAGCGCGATGTTGAAGGTGAACAGCAGGTCCAGCGCGAAGGGCGGCAGCGGCAGCACCATCATCGCCAGCACCAGCATCACGGCCATCGGCGCCCCCAGCGCGCGCAGCACGCCGGCGCGCGGCCCCAGCAGCCCGTTGATTCGCGCCATCAGCTCGTTCATCGGTCAGCCTTTTCTTCGTCGCCGGCGTCGTCGCCGAATTCGTCCTGCGCCTGGTAGCCCGGCCGGTTGTGCGGGTCCAATTCGGGCGGCACCTGCGGATCGGGCGCGTCCATCAGCAGCGGCGTGTTGTTCTGCAGCGCAGCCTTCAGTTGATAGACGTAGGCCAGCACCTGGGCCACGGCGCCGAACAGCGCGGCCGGGACCTCCTGGTCCAGCTTGGTGTGGGCATACAGCGCGCGCGCCAGCATGGGGGCGCGCAGCACCGGCACCTTGTTGTCCTTGGCGATGTCGCGGATGCGGAAGGCCAGCGTGTCCAGGCCCTTGGCGATCACGCGCGGCGCGCCCATGCGGCCGTCGTCGTACTTCAGCGCCACCGCGTAGTGGCTGGGGTTCATCACCACCAGATCGGCCTTGGGCACGGAGGCGAGCATGCGGCGCTTGGCCATCTCGCGCGCCTTGGCGCGCTGGCGCTGCTTGATCTCCAGGTTGCCCTCGACCTCCTTGATCTCCTGCTTCACCTCTTCGCGCGACATGCGCAGGCGCTTCAGGTAGAGGTGGCGCTGCAGCGGCACGTCGATCACCGCGAACAGCGCCAGGGCCAGGCCCAGCAGGGCCAGGCCGCCCATCAGCTGGCGGCCCGCGTAGGCCAGTGCCGAAGGCAGCGGCACCGACATGATGCCCACGTAGGCGGCCAGCCGGTCCTTCAGCACCAGCGCGCCAACCACGCCCAGCAGCAGCGCCAGCAGCGAGGCCTTGAGCGCCTGTGACAGGTTCTGCCACTGGAACATCCGGCCCAGCCCGGCCAGCGGGTTGAGATGGCTGAACTTGGGCGCCAGCGGCTTGGTCGTGAAGTTCCAGCCGCCCAGTGCCAGATGGGCCGCCACCGCGGCCAGCGCCAGCAGCAGCACCGCCGGCAACGCCAGCAGCAGGCCCTGGATCGCCAGGTTGGCCAGGTGTTCGCCCATCGCGCCGGGCTTGGCGAGGGTCTGGGCGTCGAAGCGCAGGCCGGACTCCAGCAGGCGCTGCAGCTTGTCCACCGCATAGGGAGCGCCGGAGGACAGCAGCGCGCCGCCGGAGGCCATCACCGCGAAATGCGCCAGATCGCGCGAGCGCGGCACCTGGCCCTCGGCCCGAGATCGTTCGATCTTCTTGGCTGATGCCGGTAAGTTGCGGTCCTGTGCGTCCTGGTCGGCCATGGTGGAATCCGCACCCAATGCGCGGCTCGACCATTGTTGGTTCGCAGGCCCGCAAACTTAAGCGGGATAAGGGCCGGAAAGCGGCCGGTTATCCGCGTTGGCGCGCGGCGCCGCTCGGCCTGAAAAGCAAAAAGCCCGTCCGGAGACGGGCTTTGGGGGAAGCGGCCGGGCGCAGGCGGCATGCCGCCTGCGGCCTCGCGGGGCGTTCAGAACCCCAGGCTGGCGAGCAGGTCGTCGACCTCGCTCTGGTTGGTGACCACATCGGTGCGCCCCTCGGGGCTGACCACCGGGCCTTGCAGGATGGTCGGGTCCACCTTTTCGCGCTGGTCCGGCGGCACCACCTGCACCAGCAGCTTGACCAGGCTGTCCTCCAGGTCATTGGCCAGGGTCACGACCTTGGCCACCACCTGGCCGGTGAGGTCATGGAAGTCCTGCGCCATCATGATGTCGGTCAGGTGCTGGTCGATGTGGGTGGTGGACTGCTCGACCTGCTTGACGAAGTTGAACACCGCGCCGCTGGCCACGGCCTTCACCGGATCGGCGGTGATGGCCTTGGCCATCTCCGCGGTGGCGTCCGAGATGCGGGCGTGCTCGGCCTTGGCCTGGTCCACCGAGTTCAGCACCTTGTTGGCGGCCTCGGCGGTCTTGTTGGCGATATAGGTCAGGCGGCTGCGCGCGTCGGGCAGGCCGTCGGTGGCCACCTGCAGCTTGGGCATCACGCCCAGCTGCTGCATGGTGTCGTGCAGCACCCGGGTGATGGTGCCCAGCTGCTGGAACACCTCGGGCGACACCATCAGCGGTTCGGTCGCGGCACCCAGTTTTGCGAAGTCTTCGGCTTTCATGGCGGCGTCCTCCGGTTCAGGCGGCCGCGGCCAGTTTCTGCATGATCTTCAGCACCTTCTCCTCCAGCGTGGCCTTGGTGAAGGGCTTGACGATGTAGCCGGCCGCGCCGCTCTGCGCCGCCAGCACGATATCTTCCTTGCGCGCCTCCGCGGTCACCATCAGCACCGGCAGGTGCTTCAGGGTCGGGTCCTCCTTGATCGCCTTGAGCAGCTCGAACCCGTTCATGTTGGGCATGTTGATGTCGCTGACGACGAAGTCGAACTTGGATTGCTTGAGCATGCTCAACGCCTCGACGCCGTCCTCGGCCTCCTCGGCGTTGTTGTAGCCGATCTCCTTCAGCAGACCACGAACGATGCGGCGCATGGTCGAGAAGTCATCGACGATCAGGAATTTCATTTCAGTGCTCATGGCGTTCCTCTGGGGGAATTAGGCGTCTATCGGCTCGCCGCCGGGGAACTTGAGGCCGCTGCGGCTTCAGGCTCCTCTTCGTCGTCGTTCACGTTCTTCAGTACCGCGTCCTCGGCATCCCGGTTCATCACGATGATGCTGATGCGGCGGTTGATCGGGCTTTCCGGCTGCTGCGCGTCCAGCAGCTTGCTGGACGCCAGCCCCTGCACGCGCAGGACCCGGGCGTCGGGCAAGCCGCCGGCCACCAGCTCGCGCCGGGAGGCGTTGGCCCGGTCCGCGGACAGCTCCCAGTTGCTGTACCCGCGCTCCCCGGCAGAAAAAGGCACGGAGTCCGTGTGGCCTTCCAGCGTCAGCCGGTTCGGCACTTCGGTCAGCACGTTGCCCAGCTCCCGCAGCAGGTCACGCATGTACGGCTTCACCACGGCGCTGCCGCTGTCGAACATGGGACGATTATTTTCGTCCACGATTTGAATGCGCAAGCCCTCGCGGGTCATGTCGAGCCGAATTTGTCCACCTAATGCCGCTAATCGTGGATTCTCGGCAATGACTTTCTCGACTTTGTCCTTGAGCTGCTGCAAACGGACCTTCTCAGCGCGCCGCTGTTCTTCCTTCAGCGCCTTGAGGTTGATGGTGCGCCGGACCGATTCCACGTCGCCCGCCTTCACCTGGCCGGTCTGCCGGGTCAGGTCTTGCCCCCCGCCCTTGACCACGCTGGACGCGTCGCCCGAACCGCTGCCGCCGAACATCGCCACCTTCAGCGGCGAGCTGAAGTAGTCGGCGATGCCCTTCTTGTCGCCCTCGGTGGTGGAGCCCAGCAGCCACATCAGCAGGAAGAAGGCCATCATCGCGGTCACGAAGTCGGCATAGGCGATCTTCCAGGCGCCGCCATGGGCGGCATGGCCGCCCTTCTTGACGCGCTTGATGATGATGGGCTGGAGCTTCTTGGCGTCACCGGCCATGGTCGCCTCCCTGCGCAAGAGGCGGTCGCGCCGCCCCGGTCGTGAACTGCATCACGCTCACTTCTTGCCCTTCACGTGGCCTTCCAGTTCGGTGAAGGTGGGCCGTTCGGTCGAGTAGAGCACCTTGCGGCCGAACTCAATCGCCACCTGCGGCGCATAGCCCTGCATGGAGGCCAGCAGCGTGGTCTTGATGCACTGCAGCTCCTTGCCGGCCTCGTCCACCTTGGCTTCCAGCAGACCGGCCAGCGGCTCGGCGAAGGCATAGGACAGCAAAATGCCCAGGAAGGTACCGACCAGGGCCGAGCCGATCATGCCGCCCAGCACCGCCGGCGGCTGGCCCACCGAGCCCATGGTGTTCACCACGCCCAACACCGCGGCCACGATACCGAAGGCCGGCAGGCCGCCGGCCAGGCGCTGAATGGCCTGCACGGCGGCATGGGCTTCGTGGTGGTGGGTTTCGATCTCGCTGTCCATCAGCGCCTCGATCTCGTGGGCGTTGAGGTTGCCCGAGACCATCATGCGCAGATAGTCGGTGACGAACTCGGTCACGTGGTGGTCGCTGCCCACCGCGGGGTATTTCTGGAACAGCGGCGAGTTGTGCGGGTCCTCGACGTCCTTCTCGATGGACATCAGGCCTTCCTTGCGCGCCTTCTGCAGGATGTCGTAGAGCAGCGCCAGCAACTCCATGTAGCGCGCCTTGGTGTACTTGCTGCCCTTGAAGCACTCGCCCAGGCCCTTCATCGTGGCCTTCATCACCTTGGGCGGGTTGGTGGCCAGCATGGCACCCAGCGCGGCACCGAAGATGGTCGTCATTTCAAAGGGCAGCGCGTGCAGCACGACGCCGATGTTGCCGCCGTGGGCGATGAACACGCCGAAGACGCAAGCCATGGCGACAAGCCAACCGATGATGACAAACATGAAGCCTTACCCGTGTTGTGTGGTCCGCGCGCCCGGGGCGGGACGGTTTCTAGCCTTATCGGCCACACCGCTGCCGGCTTGAGCGGCGGCCTGCGGACTGCGGTAGACCCAGACGCGGTGGCGGGTGCCGGTCTCCAGCTCGGCCAGCGCCACGACGCCGGGCAGCGGGAAGTCCAGGCTCACCAGCCAGGCCTGTGGGCGCAGCTCGCGCCGGGCCTTGTCGGCGGCGGCGGCCATGGACTCGGGGCGCTGGAACAGATAGACGAGGTCGAAGCCGCGCCAGTCCTGCGCCCACATGTCGCCGCGCCGGATCCGTGCCCAGGGACAACGCAGCCGCGCCAGCCAGGCCAGCGGACGGCTGTACTCGATGCCTTCCAGCTGCGCCTGCGGATAGGCGCGGCGCAGCGCCAGCAGCCCGTCGCCCAGGCCGCAGCCGGCGTCGAGCACGCGACTGCCGGGCGGCAGCGGCAGCTGCCCGGGCAGCCCGGCCAGCGCCGCGTGGGGCGTGGGGAACAGCGGCGCGTCGCGCCAACCGCGCCAGGGATAGGCCAGCGCCAGCACGGCCAGCGCCAGGCCCCAGGCCCAGCCGGGCATGGATGCGCCCGCGGCCAGCAGCGACAGCGGAAAGCCGCCCGCCACCATCAAGCGACGCCAGCGCTGCGCATGCACCAAGGCCAGCGCCAGCCCCAGCAAGAGCGCGGCCGCCAGCGCGACCGGCGCGCCAGCGCGCGGCCCCAGCGCCAGGAATAGCCCCCAGCAGCCGGCCCAGCTCAGCAGCGCCAGCAGCGGCCAGCGCCAGGCGGGAGGGGTGGACCCGCTCACGAGCCGGGACGACGGTACGACAGACACGCCAGACAATGGCCGGGGCGGTCCCGACTCAA
>NZ_JAKZFD010000059.1 GCF_022549225.1 Pelomonas sp. CA6 | reverse complement strand
GGAGTTGGCCGTGCCGCTGGCGGTGTTGCCGGCCAGATCGGTGTAGCGGCTGCCGTCCAGGCTGATGAGGTTAGTGGTCGATTCGACACCGGCCGTGGGCGTGAGGGTGGCGGTCCAGGTGAGGCCGCCATTGCTGCTGCTCAGGCCGCTGAGACTGCCGTTGCCCACGACGAAGTCGTCCGCCGTGAGGCCCGTCACCGCTTCGCTGAAGCTGATGGTGACGGTGCTGGTCTGGCCGGCCTTGAGCGCACTGTCGGCGACCACGATGGTGGCCGTGGGGCGCTGGGTGTCGATCGCGTAGTTGCCGGATTGGGTGATGCCGCTGCCGGCATTGCCGGCGAGGTCGCTCACGCCGGTGTTGTCCAGCGTGACGAGGTTGCTGGTGTTTGTGACGTTGGCACTGGGCGTG
>NZ_JAKZFD010000058.1 GCF_022549225.1 Pelomonas sp. CA6 | reverse complement strand
CCGCAAGGCGCTGCCCGCGCCGGACCTGGCCGACCATGTGCACCAGGGCTACGAGGCGCCGCGAGGCGCGCTCGAAGAGCGGCTCGCGGCCCTGTGGGCCGAGGTGCTGCAACTGCCGCAGGTGGGGCGGCACGACAACTTCTTCGAACTCGGCGGGCATTCGCTGCTGGCGGTCAGCCTGATGGAGCGCATGCGCCAGGCCGGACTGCCCGGCGACGTGAAGACGCTGTTTGCCGCGCCCAGCCTGGAGGCCCTGGCGCGCGCGCTGGCCGGGCAAGACCCGGCACCGCAGCCGCTGGCTGTGCCGGCCAACCTGATCCCGGCGGGTGCAACGGCGATCACGCCGGAGATGCTGCCGCTGGTGGCGCTCAGCCAGGCGCAGATCGACGCGCTGGTGGCCACGGTGCCGGGG
>NZ_JAKZFD010000057.1 GCF_022549225.1 Pelomonas sp. CA6 | reverse complement strand
GGTCTGCTGGTCCATCACCAGGTGGTGGATCAGCAGCATCAGCAGCCAGCCGCCATCGTCCTCCTGCAGCTCGTAGGCGCGCAGCAGCGGCGCCTGGCGCACGTCGATGCGCCGCAGCCGCGCGTCCTCACGCGCCTGCAGCTGCTCGCTCGCGCTGGCGAAGCGCGGGTCGCGCGCCAGCCTCTCCAGCGGCAGCGGCGCCCGGCGCCACACCAGCTGCACCGGCTGGTCCAGCCGCTCCCAGTGCACCGCGCTGCGCAGGATGTCGTGGCGGTCCAGCACCTGCTGCAGCGCCTGCACAAAGGCGTCCAGCGCCTCGCGCCGCTCGAAGCGGTAGGCCGAGGGCACCAGGTAGGCGTCGTCCTCCGTGTTCATCAGCAGGTGGAAGAACATGCCCTCCTGCAGCGGCGTCAGCGGGTAGATGTCCTGCACGTTGGCGGCGCC
>NZ_JAKZFD010000056.1 GCF_022549225.1 Pelomonas sp. CA6 | reverse complement strand
TGCTCCGGCACGCGGCGCAGCCGCTCGCCGCCGGTCAGCAGCGTGCGCAGCCCCTGCGGCAGCGGGCCGTCGGCCAGCGCCAGCTCGGCCAGCGGCGTCACCAGGAAGCTGCTGTCCAGCTGCTGCGCCCGCCACCAGCCCAGCAGCGCCGCCGCGTCCAGCACCTCGCCCCGCTCGTCCAGCGGCGGGATCACCAGCGTGGCCCCGCTGGCCAGCGCCGGCCAGGTCTCCCAGGTGCTGGCGTCGAAGCCCACGCCGGCCGTCAGCGCGGTGCGGTGCCCTTCACCCAGCCCGAAGCTGCGTACATGCCACTCCACCAGCTGCGCCAGCTGGCGCTGCTCCACCATCACGCCCTTGGGCACGCCGGTCGAGCCGGAGGTGTAGATCACATAGGCCAGGCGCGACTCGGCCCGCTCCCGCGGCTGCACCGGAACGATGTCGTCCGGCA
>NZ_JAKZFD010000055.1 GCF_022549225.1 Pelomonas sp. CA6 | reverse complement strand
CAGGGGGCCTGGGAGCTGGCCAAGCAGGGGCTGGTGATGGTGCCGGAAGGTCGAGGGACCTTCACGCGCATGACCATCGTGGAGAACCTGCAGATGGGGGCCTACATCCGCAAGGACGACGAGATCGAGGCGGACGTGGAGAAGGTGTTCGGGCTGTTCCCGAGGTTGAAGGAACGGGCCAAGCAGCTGGCGGGGACCATGTCCGGCGGCGAGCAGCAGATGCTGGCGATGGGGCGTGCGCTGATGGCGAGGCCCAAGGTGCTGCTGCTGGACGAGCCGAGCATGGGGCTGAGCCCGATCATGGTGGACAAGATCTTCGAGGTGGTGGACGACATCCACCGGCAGGGGGTGACGGTGTTGCTGGTGGAGCAGAACGCGAGCCGCGCGCTGCAGCTGGCCAACCGGGGCTACGTGATGGAGAGCGGGCTGATCACGATGACGGGGCAGGGCGAGGACCTGCTCAA
>NZ_JAKZFD010000054.1 GCF_022549225.1 Pelomonas sp. CA6 | reverse complement strand
GGAGAGCGAGCGCAGCGCGGCGGTGTTCATCGCGCGCAGGTCTTGCGTTTCCAGCGCGGCCATCTGGTCGGTGCCCAGGCCGGCGACCTGGCGCGAGCTCAGCGCGGCGACCTGTTGCGAACCCAGCGCCTCGATGTTGGCGGTGGCCAGCGCCCCGAGCTGGCTGGAGCTCAGCTGGGTGATCTGGTTGGTGGCCAGCGCGGCGACGTCGGCGCTCTCCATCGTGGAGACCTGGGCCGTGGACAGCGCGGCCAATTGCGAGCTGCCCAGCGCGCGGATCTGGTCGGAGCCCAGCGCGGTGAGATCATCGCTGGACAGGTTGGCGACCTGGGCCGTGGTCAGGCTGGCCACCTGGGCGGTGGACAGACCCTGGATCTGGGCCGAGCCCAGCGCGTCGATTTGCGCGGTGGAGAGTGCACGCAGCGCGGCGGTGTTCAGCGCGCGCAGGTCTTGCGTTTCCAGCGCGGCG
>NZ_JAKZFD010000053.1 GCF_022549225.1 Pelomonas sp. CA6 | reverse complement strand
GACAACGGCCTTCTGCCAGCCCGAGCGCTCCTTGAGGGCCAAGACCCAACGCGAGATCGGATCGCTGCGCGTGTGGGCGGTGTTGACCACGGATTTGGCGCCCTGGATCAGCAAGGTCCGCAGATAGGCATCGCCGCGCTTGGTGATGGTGCCCAGGTGGGGCTTGCCACCGCTGGAATGCTGCTTGGGCACCAGGCCCAGCCAGGCGCCGAACTGGGCCCCACTCTTGAATTGTTTGAAGTCCCCGACTGTGGCGACGGCCGCTGATGCGCCAACGGGGCCGATGCCCATGAGCTGCCCGGCGCGACGCACCTCCGGGTTCTCCTGCTCATGGGCGGCCAGTCGCTCGTCGCACCAGGCCAGGTGCTCGTCCAGCTCACGCCACTGCGCCTGCGCGCGGCGAAGCGTCATGCGGGCCAAGCCATTCATCTCGTTGGCGCCGTCCTCCAGCAGCTCGTCCAGCACCAGGCGCAGGGC
>NZ_JAKZFD010000052.1 GCF_022549225.1 Pelomonas sp. CA6 | reverse complement strand
CCCCACCGCGTAGAACGCCACGTAGCCCAGGTCCAGCAGACCCGCGTAGCCCACCACGATGTTCAGCCCCAGCGCCAACAGCACGTACAGCAGCGCCAGGTCGATGATGCGCACCGGCCCGTTGCCGAACTGCTGCGCCAGCAACGGCACCACCAGCAGACCCGCGGCCGCCAGCGCGAAGACAATCAACTTGTTCTTTGGCATGGATAACTCCTCAGCGATGGCCGTACAGCCATTTGCATTCCCAAGCGAACCCCGCAGATCCGGCTTGGCCGGGCTGCCGGGGTTGCCCCCTGGAGGGGGCGCGCGCAGCGCGTAGGGGGTGGGCCATCTCAGGCGCGATCGGCCACGCGTTCGCCCAGCAGGCCCGAGGGCCGCAGCGTCAGCACCAGAATCAGCGCGACGAACGCGAAGATGTCGGCGTAATGGCTGCCCAGCACGCCACCGGTCAGCTCACCCAGGTAGCCCGCGCCGATCGCCTCGATCAG
>NZ_JAKZFD010000051.1 GCF_022549225.1 Pelomonas sp. CA6 | reverse complement strand
TCTGGATCCATGGGGCACGGCGATGCCGAACTCCAGCAGCAGGCCGCGGATGCGATTGATGCAGGCCGTGCGGTCCGCCTTGAGGCCTTCGCGCAGGCGATGCACGCACAGCAGGCTCTGCTGCTCGACGCTCTTGACCGGAACAAAGCGCATGTGGGGGCGGCTCGCCGCCTCGCAGATGGCCGCAGCGTCGTTGGCGTCGTTCTTGCCGCAGTGGCCCTCGGCGCGATAGGGGCGGCCAGGTGGGCCGAGATGATGCGGGCATCCAGCCCCATCGCACGCAGGGCCCGGGCCCAGTGGTGTGCGCTGGAGCTGACCTCCGTCACCACCATGCAGCCGGCCTGAAGCAGCGCACACCAAGCCAGGAACTTGTCGCGGGCCAGCGCCCGGCTCGTCAGCACGCGGCCACCGCCGTCAACGGCATGCACCTGGATGACTCGCTTAGAGAGATCCACGCCTACGCGCACCGCTGGAACTTGGGTATTCTTGT
>NZ_JAKZFD010000050.1 GCF_022549225.1 Pelomonas sp. CA6 | reverse complement strand
GCCCTGGATCTGGGCCGAGCCCAGCGCGTCGATCTGCGCGGTGGAGAGCGAGCGCAGCGTCGCGGTGTTCATCGCGCGCAGGTCTTGCGTTTCCAGCGCGGCCATCTGGTCGGTGCCCAGGCCGGCGACCTGGCGTGAGCTCAGCGCGGCGACCTGTTGCGAGCCCAGCGCCTCGATGTTGGCGGTGGCCAGCGCCCCGAGCTGGCTGGAGCTCAGCTGGGTGACTTGGTTGGTGCCCAGCGCGGCGACGTCGGCGCTCTCCATCGTGGAGACCTGGGCCGTGGACAGCGCGGCCAATTGCGCGCTGCCCAGCGCGCGGACCTGGTCGGTGCCCAGCGCGTTGAGATCATCGCTGGACAGGTTGGCGACCTGAGCCGTGGTCAGGCTGGCCACCTGGGCGGTGGACAGGCCCTGGATCTGGGCCGAGCCCAGCGCGTCGATTTGCGCGGTGGAGAGTGCACGCAGCGCGGCGGTGTTCAGCGCGCGCAGGTCTTGCGTTTCCAGCGCGGCC
>NZ_JAKZFD010000005.1 GCF_022549225.1 Pelomonas sp. CA6 | reverse complement strand
CCGAGATTCTGTCTCAAACTTCAGAAGTCGTCAAGCTATTTTTCAACAAATTTTCAAACTTTCGTTTTCAATTTGTCGGGACATTCAAATCGGCATTACCACTTGAATATCCAGCCCGCCAACCCCGGCTTGGGATCGAACCTGCAGCGCGCATTTCTTATTCAGACTGCACACCGCTTGCGGTCGCTTCGTTGATCGTGCCGGCTTGTTTTGCGTGGCAGTGATCAGCGAAGACAGTGACTGTAGCACAGTTTCAGAAGCACGCAACAGCTTCCATCAAAAAACAAGCCTCCCGCGCCTGCGTGCGGCGCGGGAGGCTTTGGGGCGGTGCCGGGGCGGTTCAGTCTTCTTGGAAGGCTTCCTCGCGCTTGCTGCGGATCGCGGGCAGCAGCACGACCACCACCATCAAGGCGGCGGCGGCCAGTAAGCCCGCCGACAGCGGGCGGTTCACGAAGGTGCTCCAGTCCCCGCGCGACAGCAGCAGCGCACGGCGCAGATGCTCCTCCATCATGGGTCCCAGGATGAAGCCCAGCAGCAATGGCGCGGGCTCGCAGCTCAGCTTGTAGAAGAGGTAGCCCACCACCGCGAACGCGGCCGTCACATACACGTCGAAGCTGTTGTTGTTGAGCGTATAGGTGCCTATGCAGCAGAACACCACGATGGCCGGGAACAGGAAGCGGTAGGGCACGCTCAGCAGCTTGATCCAGATGCCGATCAGCGGCAGATTCAGCACGACCAGCATCAGGTTGCCAATCCACATCGATGCGATCAGGCCCCAGAAGAGCTCCGGATTGCTGGTCATGACCTGGGGGCCAGGCTGGATGCCCTTGATGGTCATCGCGCCCACCATCAGCGCCATCACCGCATTGGGCGGTATGCCCAGGGTCAGCATGGGGATGAAGCTGGTCTGCGCCCCGGCGTTGTTGGCCGACTCGGGGCCGGCCACGCCCTGGATGGCGCCCTTGCCGAAGGGATGGCGGGGGTTGCGCACCACCTTCTTTTCCAGCGTGTAGGCCGCGAAGGAGGCGAGCAAGGCACCACCGCCCGGCAGCACTCCCAGCACCGAGCCCAGCGCGGTGCCGCGCACCACCGAGGGCCAGGCCTCGTGGAAGTCTTCCTTCGTTGGCCACAGGCCCTTCACGTCCTTGGTGAACACCTCCCGGTGCTCCGCGGGCTGCCCGAGGTTGGCGATGATCTCGCCGAAGCCGAAGATGCCCATCGCGATGACGACGAAGTTGATGCCATCGGTCAGCTCGGGGATGTCAAACGAAAAGCGCGGGGTGCCGGAGATCACGTCGGTGTTGATCTGGCCCAGCAGCAAGCCCAGCACGATCATCGCAATCGCCTTGATCAGACTGCCCGAGGCCAGCACGACGGCGCCCACCAGACCCAGCACCATCAACGAAAAGTACTCGGCCGAGCCGAACTTGAAGGCCAGTTCGGTCAGCGGCGGCGCAAATGCGGCGATCACCACCGTGCCCACGCAGCCCGCGAAGAAGGACCCCAGCCCGGCCGCAGCCAGCGCGGCGCCGGCCCGCCCCTGGCGCGCCATCTGGTAGCCGTCGATCGCGGTGACCACGGAGGACGATTCGCCGGGCACGTTGATCAGGATGGCGGTTGTGGAGCCGCCGTACTGGGCGCCGTAGTAGATGCCGGCGAGCATGATCAGCGCCGGCGTGGCGTCCAGCGAATAGATGGACGGCAGCAGCATCGCGATCGTCGCGACGGGGCCCAGCCCGGGCAGCACGCCGATCAGCGTGCCCAACACCGCGCCGCCGAAGGCGTACAGCAGGTTCTGTCCCGTGAGCGCGGTCTGGAAGCCCAGCAGCAGGTTGTTCAGCAATTCCATGACGGCTCCTTCAGCCCAGCGCAACGGTCGGCCACATCGGCAGGCTCAGCTTGAGCCCCCAGACGAAGATGCCCCAGCTCGCCAGGGTCAGCACCACGCTGCTGATCAAGGCATCCTTCCAATGGAACTCATCGCTGGCCAGCGCGGCCACGATGATCAGCGCCGGCAGGGCCACCACCAGCCCCAGGCGTGGCAGCAGTGCACCGAACAGCACGATGGATCCGACGACGACCAGCAGCGGCCGCCAGGCGAAGGGCCCGACGGGGTCGCCGTCGCGGGCTTCGATGGTCAGTGCGCCGAACAGCACCAGAGCACCGAGCACGGACAGGAGCACCCCCAGACCGAAAGGAAAGTAGCCCGGCCCCGGCTTGGCCGACGACCCAAAGCTGTACTCGGTCGCCCCCCAAGCGAACGCGGCACCGACGACGATAAACAGCAGCCCGGACCAGAAATCGCGCTGGCTCTTGATCTTCATGGATGGGACCTCTTTTAGTCTTGGATGGCGCGGATTCTAGGGAGCGCCAACGCAGCCCCCGTTGTGGGTTTCCACGTAGCCTGCGCCAATGGGCTCACTGTCCCCGGCGCGCGACCTCAATGCTCCCAGGCCGGCGTGCTGCGCAGCACTTCCTCCAGCGTGGTCAGGCCTTCGGCGATCTTCATCGCGCCCGCCATGCGCAGCGGCCTCAGGCCTTCCTGCAGCGCCTGGCGACGCAAGGCGTCGATGTCGGTACGCGGATGCAGATGCTGGCGGACCGGCTCGCTCAGGACAAGCAGCTCGAACAGGCCCGAGCGTCCCCGGTAACCGGTATGGCGACAGTCCAGGCAACCCACCGGGCGGTAGGGTTTGACGCCACCGCTGAGCCGCCAGGGCTTGAGCATGTCGTTGAGGCTGTCGCGCGTGACCTCGGGATCGGGGGTCTTGCAATGCGGGCACAGCGTGCGCACCAGGCGCTGCGCCAGCACGCCGATCACGGTGGCGTGGATCAGGTAGGGTGGCACGCCCAGGTCCATCAAGCGTGTGATCGCCGAGGCCGAATCGTTGGTGTGCAGGGTCGAGAACACCAAGTGACCGGTGAGCGCGGCCTGGATCGCCATCTCGGCCGTTTCCAGATCGCGGATCTCGCCGACCATGATGATGTCCGGGTCCTGGCGCATCAGCGCGCGCAGCCCCTCGGCAAAGCCGAAGTCCAGCGAGGCCTGGACCTGGGTCTGGTTGAAGGCCGGCTCAATCATTTCGATCGGGTCTTCCACCGTGCAGACGTTCACCTCGTCGGTGGCCAGCCGGCGCAGCGTGGAGTACAGCGTCGAGGTCTTGCCGCTGCCGGTCGGGCCGGTGACAAGGATGATGCCGTGCGTCTGCGCCGTCAGCCGGTTCCAGCGCTCGGCGTCGTGGGCCGAGAAGCCCAGTTGCGCGAGCTCCTTCACCGCGGTGTCGGGGTCGAAGATACGCATCACCATCTTCTCGCCGAAGGCCGTGGGCAGCGTGGACAGGCGCATTTCCACCTCCTCGCCGGCGGGGTTGCGCGTCTTGATGCGGCCGTCCAGCGGCCGGCGCCGTTCCACCACGTCCATGCGCCCGAGCAGCTTGATGCGCGAGGTCATCGCGCTGAGCACCGCGGGCGGCAGCTGGTAGACCGTGTGCAGCACGCCATCGATGCGGAAGCGGATCAGCCCCATCTCCCGTCGCGGCTCCAGGTGAATGTCACTGGCGCGCTGGTCGAAGGCGTACTGCCACAGCCAGTCCACCACCTGCACCACGCCCTGGTCGTTGGCATCCAGTTGCTTGTTGCTGCGCCCCAGCTCCACCAGTTGCTCGAAGCTGGCCGGCTGGGTCAGCTCACCGGTCTTCACCGCTGCGCGCACCGAGCGAGCCAGCGTGTAGAACTCGGTCGTGTAGCGCGCGATGTCGAGCGGGCTGGCCACCACCAGCTTGACCGCCTTGCGCGTATGGGACTCGATCTGCGCCACCCAATCGGTGTCCAACGGTTCCGCCGTGGCGATCGTGACCTCGGTCAAGCCCACCTGCACCGGCAGGCTGCGCCGCGCCTCGGCATAGCCGGCGGACATGATGTCGGCGACGCGGCCCACGTCGACCTTCAGCGGGTCGATGCGCAGATAGGGCAACTTGACCCGCCCGGCCAGCCATTCGGTGAGGCCTTCCATGTCCAGCGGCTTGCCATTGTCAGCCCGCATGAGCCCCGCGCGAGCCAGGCGCACCAGCGCATGCATGCTGCTATCGCCAGCGGCGAAGCGCGCCTCGGTCTGCCTGCACTGTTCGTCGTCGATCAGACCGTCGGCGAGCAGCCATTGCAGCAGGGTGCGCCATTCCAGCCTGTGTTCTGTCCGTCCCGGCGCGGCGCCACGGGCGCCGCTTGTGATGTTCGCGCTCACTGAACTGACCCTTCTGTCGCTTCGCGGTCTGACGCCACCGGCTCCGCCGTCAATCGCGGATCTGGTTGATGATGCTGATGGGCAGCGGCCGCACCAGGCGCAGCCACTTGCGCGCCGGAAGATCGAAGCGCGATTCGATGTTAGCCGCACGCCGCTCCAGTTCCTCGCGGTCGGGCACGGTCACGCCGCGGGCGGCGACGACCACGGTGTTGCCCTCCCGCGTCGGCGCCAGGTGCCAGACCTGGTCGGAACCGAAAGCCCGCGCGATGCGCGAGGCGCTGCGTGCGAAGCTGGCGCTGCGCCCGAACAGGTTCACCGTCATCAGGCCGCCATCGGCGAGCACCGCGCGGCAGTGCTGGTAGAACTCCTCGTCGTCCAGCACCGGGCCGGCGGCCTCGTGGTCGTAGAGGTCCACGTTGAGCACGTCCACCTCGCCCCAGTTCGCGGCGTCGGCCACCCAGGCGCCGGCATCCTCGTGCAGCACGGTGAGCCGTTCGTCGTCGGCCGGCAGGTGGAACCAGTTGCGGCAGGCCGAGATCACGCTGGGGTTCAGCTCCACCGCGGTGGTCTTCATCTTCAGCCGCGTGTGGCTGAAGCGCGTCAGCGCCGCCGCTCCCAGCCCCAGTTGCACGGCATGCCCCTGCCCCAGCGTGCGGGTGTCGCGCCACAGCATCCAGGCCATCATGCGCTGGATGTATTCCAGCTCCAGCTGCTGCGGCTTGCGTATGCGCATGGCGCCCTGCACCCAGATGGAATCCAGGTGCAGAAAGCGCACGCCGTCGAATTCGCTCAGCGTTGCCGGCACGCAGTCGATGCGGCCGGGCTTCGCGGTCTTGGCTCGTTGACTCAAATCAGTTCCACTTGTTCAAACAGTTGACGCCAGGCGTCCAGCTTGCGCTCGAAGCTCCAGGAGGCGTTGGCCGGGCTGGTCGAGGGCAGGCGCACGACCGGCAGCCCCAGCCGGCCGGTGATGCGCATGGCGCGCGCGGATTCGCCGCCATTGTGGGCGATGGCACGCAGGCGCGGCATGCGCGCGACCAGCTCCGGCAGCGGATTGAGCTGCGGCTCGCGGATCGCGCTGTCCAGGCTGCCCTCGCGTTCGCAGCTGGCATAGACGTCCCAGATGGCCAGCCCCTTGAGCCGCACCCATTCGATGCGCCGCTCGTAGTCCATCGCCGCCAGGTCCTGCCCCCAGAGCGTGCCGAGCAGGCGCCAGAACTGATTGCGCGGATGACCGTAATACTGGCCCGCGCGCAGCGAGGCCTCGCCGGGAAAGCTCCCCAGCACCAGCAGGCGCGACTCGGGCTGCCAGACCGGCGCCAGCCCCTGCAGTCGTTCATTCGTCATGGTTCAGGTTTCCAGGGCGGCCAGTTTGGGCAGCGCCGCGCGCGCATTGGCCGAGGTGATGCGCGCGGCCAGCTCCGGCGTCCAGCCGCGCAGGCGCGCCAGCTCGGCGCCGATGCGTGGCAGCTCGCCGGGCTCGTTGCGCGCGCGCTCGCCGGCGGAGCGCTGCGCCGCCGTCTTGTACAGCCAGTGTGGCGGGATGTCCGGCGCATCCGTTTCCAGCACCAGCGCCGACTCCGGCAATCCGGCCGCCAGCCGGCGGATCTGCAGCGAGCGATCGAACGTCAGCGTACCGCCGAAGCCCAGCCGGAAGCCCATTTCGACGAAGCGGCGGGCCTGCTCGTCGCTGCCGTTGAAGGCATGGGCGATGCCCGTCACGCCCTCGGCCCTGCGCAGCCCGGCCAGCAACTGGTCCGCGCTGCGCCGCACATGCAGCAGCACCGGCAGCCCATGGCGGCGCGCCAGCCCGAGCTGGGCTCGGTAGAAATGCTGCTGGCGCTGCGCATCCAGCCCGGGCACGAAGAAATCCAATCCGATTTCGCCCACGGCCACCAGGCGCTCGTCGTCGCGGTGGCGCTGCAGCGCCTCGTCCAGCAGGGTCAGGTCTTGCTCGCCGGCGCGCATCACGTACAGCGGGTGGATGCCCAGCGCATAGGCAAGGCCATGGCGGTGCGCCAGCTCGCGCACCGCGCCGAAGTTGCCCACCTCCACCGCCGGCAGCACCAGTTGCGTGACGCTGGCGGCGCGCGCGCGCGCCACCACCGCCTCGCGGTCGGCGTCGAACTCGGCCGCGTCCAGATGGCAGTGGGTATCGATCCACATGCCGCGCGGCCCCGGCGTCAGCGGAAGACCACGGTGCGATGCCCGTTGAGCAGCACCCGATGCTCGGCATGCCACTGGATCGCGCGCGCCAGCGTCACGCACTCGACGTCGCGGCCCATGGCCACCAACTGGTCCGGCGTCATGCTGTGGTCGATGCGGGCCACGTCCTGCTCGATGATGGGCCCCTCGTCCAGGTCCGAGGTCACGTAGTGCGCGGTGGCGCCGATCAGCTTGACGCCGCGCTCGTGGGCCTGGTGGTAGGGGCGCGCGCCCTTGAAGCTGGGCAGGAAGCTGTGGTGGATGTTGATCACCCGGCCCTGCAGCTCGCGGCACAGCGCGGGCGAGAGGATCTGCATGTAGCGCGCCAGCACCACCAGGTCGATCTGCTGCTCGGCGATCAGTTCGCGGATGCGCGCCTCCTGCGCAGCCTTCTGCGCCTCGCTGGCGTTGAGCAGCGGCAGGTGGTGGAAGGGAATGTCGTGCGAGGCGGCCAGCTGGTAGAAGTCGCGGTGGTTGGAGACGATGGCAGGAATCTCGATCGCCAGGTGCTGGGTGCGGACGCGGAACAGCAGGTCGTTCAGGCAGTGCCCCAGCTTGGAGACCATCAACAGCACGCGCGTCTTGCGCGTCGCGTCCACCAGGGTCCAGTCCATGTCCAGGCGCTGTGCCAGCGGCGCGAAGGCCTCGCGCAGCGCGCTGACCTCGCGCGGCTGGCCGCAGTCGAACTCGATGCGCATGAAGAAGCGCTGGTGGTCGGCGTCGCCGTGCTGGGCCGAGGTGAGGATGTTGGCGCCCTGCTCCAGCAGCACGCCGGTCACGGCGTGGACGATGCCGGCCCGGTCCGGGCAGCTGAGCTTGAGGATGAAACGGGAAGACTGCGTCGCATTCATGATGGGACGCATGCTACTTCAGTCCCGCAGCCGGCCCCCTTCGATGCGGCGCTGCAGCTCGCAGCGCGCGGCCAGGTCCTGGTCGTGGGTGACCAGCACAAAGGCAGTGCCCTGCTCCCTCGCCATCTCCAGCATCAGGTCGAACACCGCGTTGGCGGTGCCGCGGTCCAGGTTGCCGGTGGGTTCGTCGGCCAGCACGCAGGCCGGCCGCGTGACCAGCGCGCGCGCGATGGCCACGCGCTGACGCTCGCCGCCGGAGAGTTCGCCGGGCCGGTGCTTCACGCGCGCGCCCAGGCCCACGCGGGCCAGCATCGCAGCCGCCTGCTCGTGCGCCTGGGCCTGGGGCATGCGACGGATGCGCAGCGGCATCGCGACGTTGTCCAGCGCACTGAACTCCGGCAGCAGGTGATGGAACTGGTAGACAAAGCCCAGGTGCTGGTTGCGCCAGCGGCCGCGCTCGGCTTCGCCCAGCGCGGCCAGGTCCTGGCCCTTCAGCAGCACGCGACCGGCGCTGGGCAGGTCCAGCCCACCCAGGATGTGCAGCAGCGTGCTCTTGCCCGAGCCCGAGGCGCCCAGCACGGCCAGGGTCTGGCCCGCTCCCACGGTCAGGTCCAGGCCCTGGAAGACCTGGACATCCAGCGTCCCTTCCTGGAAGCGCTTGGACAGCCCCAGCCCCTGCAGCACCGGCGTGTCGTTCATCGCGGACTCATTCATAGCGCAGCGCCTGGGCCGGTTGGACGCGGCTGGCGCGCCAGCTGGGATACAGCGTGGCCACGAAGGCCAGCACCAGCGAGGTGATGGTGATGGGCACGATGTCCGCGGCCTGGGGGTCGCTGGGCATGTGACTGATCAGATACATGCTGGCGGGCAGGAACTGGGTGTTCAGCAGCCGCTCGATCGCCGGCACGATCACGTCCAAGTTGTAGGCCACCAGCAGGCCCAGCCCCACGCCGGCCGCCGTGCCGATCACGCCGGCGGTGGCGCCCTGCATCATGAAGATGCCCATCACCGAACGCGGGCTCGCGCCCAGAGTGCGCAGGATGGCGATGTCGGCCTGCTTGTCGGTCACCGTCATCACCAGGGTCGACACCAGATTGAAGGCCGCGACCGCGACGATCAGAGTCAGGATGATGCCCATCATGCGCTTCTCGACCTGCACCGCGTCGTACCAGTTGGCATTGGTGCGCGTCCAGTCGCGCACGCGGATGTCCGGCCCGAGCTGGCGCGCCAGCTCGTCGCCGACGCGACGCGCCTCGTGCACGTCCGCCAGCTTCAGCTGCACCCCGGTGGGACCGCCGGTGCGGAACAGCGCGGCCGCGTCGTCCACGTGGACCAGGGCCAGGCCGCTGTCGTACTCGTAGTGGCCGGCATGGAAGACGCCCACCAGCCTGAAGGACTTGATGCGCGGCAGCACGCCCGCCGGCGTGACCTGGCCCGAGGGCGCGACGACGGAGATGCTGTCGCCCACCTGCACGCCCAGCTGGCGCGCCAGCTCCAGGCCCAGGATGATGTTCCACTGCCCCGGTTGCAGCCGTGCGAGCAGGCCCTCGCCCGCCAGTTGCTTGGCCAGTGGCGTCAGCTCGGGCTCGCGCGCCGGGTCGATGCCGCGCACGATGGCGCCGCGCATGTCCTCGCCGCGCGCCACCAGCACCTGGGAGGCCACGAAGGGCGCGGCGCCGACCACCGCCGGGTTGCGGCGCGCCTGCTGGGCCAGCGCGGACCAATCGGGCAGCGCCTCGCCGCTGTAGCTGCTCAGCTCGACATGGGCGATCACCGACAGCATGCGGTCGCGCACCTCCTTCTGGAAGCCGTTCATCACCGACAGCACGATGATCAGCGCCGCCACGCCCAGCGCGATGCCCAGCATGGACACGCCGGAAATGAAGGAGATGAAGCGGTTGCGCCGCCCGCCGCGACCGGCGCGGGTGTAGCGCCAGCCGATTTGCAGCTCATAGGGCCAGTTCATGGGCGCGCATGCTACCCGAGAGCGCGCTCAGGCCGGCCGCGGCGCGGCCGGAAAGATCAGCTGCACGCGCAGGCCGCCGCCGGGCGCGTCGTCCAGCGCCAGGCGTCCGCGATGCCGAGCCAGCACCGTGGCCACGATGGCCAGCCCCAGGCCGCTGCCGCTCTGCGCCTGGTCGGGCACACGCGTGAAGCGCTGCAGCACCGCGTCGCGCCACTGGGGCGCGATGCCCGGCCCCTGGTCGCACAGCTCGGCATGCAGTTCGCCCCGCTCGCGCCACAGGCGCAGGCGCACCAGGCCGCTCTCCGGGCTGTACTTGATCGCGTTGTCGACCAGGTTGGTGAACAGCGAATTGAGCCCGTCGGGTTCGCCGTCCAGCCACAGCCCCGGCTCGGCCTCCAGGTCGAGCACCACGCGCCGCTGGCTGGCCAGCGCCGCGGCCTCGGCCAGCACGCCCTGGGCCAGGGCGCCCAGCTCCACCGGCTGTGACGCCACCTCGACCTGCGTCTCGCTGCGCATCAGCGCGAGCAGCTGATTGACCAGACGCACCGAGCGCTCGCTGGTGCGCAGCATGCCGGCCAGCTCGCGCTCACCGCTGCCCGCGCGGATCAGCGGCTGCAGGGACTGCGCATAGAGCTGCAGCGCGGCCAGCGGCGTGCGCAGTTCGTGCGCGGCGTCGGCAACGAAGCGGCGCTCGCGCTCGCGGGCCTCACGCACTTCGCCGAGCAGCCGGTTCAGCGCATCCACCAGCGGGCGCAGCTCACGCTGGCGGGTGGGCGTGCTGACCGGGGACAGGTCTTGCGCGTCGCGGCGGGCGACCTCCGCGCTGAGCCGACGCCAGGGCCGCAACGCCATGCGCACCGACAGCCACGCCGGCAGCACCAGCAGCGGCATGCTCACCAGCAACGGCAGCAAGGCCACGTGCGAGGTGCTGAACGCGCGCAGGGCCGCCATCGCGGCGTCCGAGTAGATGAAGCTCACCGTGGCCTCGGGGTGGCCGCGCGCATTGGCCAGCCGCTGCTCGGTCAGCATCAGCCAGTTCGTGCCGCCGGACTGGAAGCGATAGAAGCCCGGCGGCCTGCGCACCAGCGCCTCGTCGGGGAGCCCCTCAGTGGCGAAGCGGCGCTCGCCGGCGACCCAAACCACGGTGCCGGTGCGCAGCGCGGGATCGTCCTCCTCGCCGTCGCCGAAGCGGTTCCAGACGTCGATCTTGGACAGCACCTCCTGCAGCACCTCGGGCTGGTCACCCAGCGCCTGCACCGCCGACACCGTCGCCTCCAGCGCCGGCACGGTGGAGCGCACCGAATCCTCGCTCTGCGACAGCCAGATCAGACCACCGACCAGCGCCACCCAGACCACGCTGAGCAGGGCCAGCTGCGCCAGCAGCAGCCGGCGCAGCAGCGAGGGTTCGGCCAGGCGCTGCCAAGTCTCGCGCAGCCAGCGCATCACGGCGCGCCCCGGCGCCCCGGCTCCCGGTCCATCACATAGCCCACGCCGCGTATGGTGCGGATATAGCCCTCGCCCAGCTTGCGGCGCAGGCTGGACATGTGCACATCCAGCACATTGCTCTCCGCGGCGCTGGCCGAGAGCACATCGTCCTCCAGGAAGCGCCGCGTCAGCACGCGGTCGGCGCGCTTGACCAGCGCGGCGAGCAGGCGGAACTCGCTGGGCGACAGGTCCAGCACCCGCCCATCCACGCTGGCGCGCATGCCGGCCTCGTTCAGGCGCAGGCCGCGCAGACAGAGGTCCGAGCCCTCCAGCCCATAGCTGCGCCGCGCCAGCGCGCGCACGCGCGACAGCAGCTCGGCGAGCGCGAAGGGCTTGAGCAGGAAGTCGTCCGCGCCGCCGTCCAGTCCGCGCAGGCGCTCGGACAGCGCGTCGCGCGCGCTCAGGATCAGGCAGGGCACGCTGCAGTCGTGCCGGCGCATCCAGGCCAGCAGCTCATGTCCGTCGCCGTCCGGCAGGCCCAGGTCCAGCACCACCAGGTCGGGCTGCTGCTGGTTCAGGCTGGCCATCGCGTCGCCCAGCCGGCGCAGCCAGTTCACCTGATAACCCTGGGCCTCGAACGCCAGACGGATGCCATCGCCCAGGTCCAGGTCGTCTTCCAGTATCAAGATGTTCATGGCGCGATTGAATCAAGCCGGCCTGAACCGTGCATGAAGACACCCCGCCGACGGGCGCGCCCGCGACGCCGACGTCGGCCCAGGCGCCCCCATGGGTCGCTCAGTGCGCCTCGTCCCAATTGGCGCCCACGCCCACCTCGGCCAGCAGCGGCACCTTGAGGCTGGCGACCGAGGCCATCAGCCGCGGCACCTGCGCCCTCACCCAGTCCAGCTCGTCCGCGGGCACCTCGAACACCAGTTCGTCGTGCACCTGCATCACGATGCGGGTCTGCCGGCCCTCGCGGTCCAGCGCGTCCTGCACCGCGATCATCGCCAGCTTGATCAGGTCGGCCGCCGTGCCCTGCATGGGCGCGTTGATGGCCTGGCGCTCGGCGCCGCTGCGGCGCGGGCCGTTGCCGGAGTTGATCTCGGGCAGCCAGAGCCGGCGGCCGAACACCGTTTCCACATAGCCCTTGGCCTTGGCGCTGGCCCGGGTCTCGTCCATGTAGCGCTTCACGCCGGCAAAGCGGGTGAAATACCGTTCGATGTAGTCCTTGGCGGCCTTTTGCTCGATGCCCAGCGACTGGGCCAGGCCGAAGGCGCCCATGCCGTAGATCAGCCCAAAGTTGATGGTCTTGGCATAGCGGCGCTGCTCCGGCGTGACCTGGTCCAGCGGCGTGCCGAAGACCTCGGAGGCGGTCGCCCGGTGCACGTCCTGCCCTTCCTGGAAGGCGCGCAGCAGGCCCGGGTCCTCGCTGATGTGGGCCATGATGCGCAGCTCGATCTGCGAATAGTCCGCGCTGACGATGACGCAGCCCGGTGGCGCGACGAAGGCCTCGCGCACGCGCCGCCCCTCGGCCGTGCGGATGGGGATGTTCTGCAGATTGGGTTCGTTGCTGGACAGCCGCCCGGTCACCGCCACCGCCTGCGAGTAGGTGGTGTGCACGCGCCCGGTCTGCGCGTTCACCATCAGCGGCAGCTTGTCGGTGTAGGTGCTCTTGAGCTTGGACAGCGCCCGGTATTCGAGGATCTTGGCCGGCAGCGGGAAGTCAGCGGACAGCTTCTCCAGCACCTCCTCGTCGGTGGACGGGGCGCCGGTCGCGGTGCGCTTGACCACGGGCAGCCCCAGGCGGTTGAAGAAGATCTCGCCGATCTGCTTGGGCGAACCGATGTTGAAGGGCTGGCCGGCGATCGCATAGGCCTCCTGCTCCACCGCCACCAGGCGCTGCGCCAGCTCGTGGCTCTGCGCCTGCAGCCGCTGCGCGTCGATCAGCACGCCGGTGCGCTCGATGCGCGCCAGCAGCTGCGACACCGGCATCTCGATCTTCTCGTAGACGAAGCGCAGGCCCTCGTCCGCCTGGATGCGCGGCAGCAGGGTCTGGTGCACGTGCAGGCACATCTCCGAGTCCTCGCAGGAATACTCGGCGGCCTTGGCCACCTCGACCTGGGCGAAGGGAATCTGGTGCGCGCCCTTGCCGCACAGGTCTTCGTAGCTCAGGCCCTTGCGCCCCAGCACCCGGTCGGCCAACGCCTCCAGGCTGTGGCCGCGGTGGGCCTCCAGCACATAGCTCTGCAGCATGGTGTCATGCGCATAGCCCTGCACCTGGATGCCGTGGTTGGCCAGCACATGGGTGTCGTACTTGATGTTCTGGCCCAGCTTGGCGCGCGAGGCGTCCTCCAGCCAGGGCTTGAGCCGCGCCAGCACCTCGGCGAGCGGCAACTGGTCCGGCGCATCCGGCCCGACGTGGCGCAGCGGGATGTAGCAGGCCTCGCCGGGACGGACGCTGAAGCTCAAGCCGACGATGCGCGCCTGCATGGGGTCCAGCGAGTCGGTCTCGGTGTCCAGCGCCACCAGCTCGGCGGCCTGCAGCCGCGCCAGCCAGGTGTCGAAGGCGGCCCAATCCAGCACGGTGTCGTACTGCTTGTCCACCGGGGCGGGCGGTGGGGCCGCGTCGGCGAACAGGTCGGGCGTCTGCGCCGGCGCGGCGGCCTTGGGCGCGGCGGCCGCACCGGCGTCCGCCAGGCCCAGCCGCCCCTCCAGCTCGCGCTTCCAGGTCTTGAAGCCGTTGCGCGTGTAGTAGTCCAGCAGGCCCGCGTCGTCCTCGGGACGGAAGGCCAGTTCGTCCAGCCCCGGCCAGCCCGCCACATGGCCGGTCAGGTCGCAGTCCAGCTTGACGGTGACCAGGCGGCGGCCGGTGGGCAGCCAGTCCAGCGCCTTGCGCAGGTTCTCGCCGGCCACGCCCTTGATCTGGCCGGCGGCGGCAATCACGCCGTCCAGAGAGCCATGCTCGGCGATCCACTTGGCCGCCGTCTTGGGGCCGACCTTCTCGACCCCGGGCACGTTGTCCACCGTGTCGCCCATCAGCGTCAGGTAGTCGATGATGCGCTGCGGCGGCACGCCGAACTTCTCCAGCACGCCGGCCTCGTCCAGGCGCTCGGGCGGCTTGCTCATGGTGTTGATCAGCGAGACGCCGGGCGTCACCAGCTGGGCCAGATCCTTGTCGCCGGTGGCGATCAGCACCTGGTGGCCGCTGGCTTCGGCGACGCGGGCCAGCGTGCCGATCACGTCGTCGGCCTCGATGCCGGGCACCTCCAGCAAGGGCCAGCCCAGCAGGCGCACCACCTCGTGGATGGGTGCGATCTGCTCGCGCAACGCGTCGGGCATGGGCGGACGGTGGGCCTTGTACTCGGGGTACCACTCGTCGCGGAAGGTGGGGCCCTTGGCGTCGAAGACGCAGGCCGCATGCTCGGCGCCGCAGTCCTCGCGCAGCTTGCGCAGCATCGCGACCATGCCGTGCACCGCACCGGTGGGCTGGCCCTGCGGGCCGCGCAGATCAGGCAGGGCGTGGTAGGCGCGGTACAGAAAGCTGGAACCGTCGACCAGCAGCATCAGGGGTTTGCTCATGGGGCGCATTGTTGCAAAGCCTGCCGCCTGTGGCTGTCAGTTGGCGGCAGCGCGGAGCCGGCCGCGAGCCGCATAGAATGGCCCCACCATGAACATGCCTCAGACCGCCGCCCTGCGCGCCGCCGCCCTGCTCCTGCTGGCGGCCGCTCCGGCCTGGGCCTCGGCCCAGTCGCAGACCGCCAAGGAAGTGCCAGAGCCCAAGGTCCAGCACCTCATCCAGGAAGACGACCAGGTGCGCGTCGAGGAATTGCGCGTGCGCGGCCAGACCCAGCAGGTCACCGTCACCCCCAAGAACAGCCGCCTGCCGGCCTATGAGATCCAGGCCGGCGAAGGCGGACGCGATGTGCCGCTGCGCAGCGGCGAAGGCCGCGGCACCGCCGGCCAGCGCGTCTGGCGTCTGTTCAATTTCTGAGCCCCGCGCCGGGCCCGTCGCCGTCTTCATGGCCGTCTTCACCACCGTCACGCCCGCACAGGTCCAGGCACTGCTGGACGTTCTGGATCTCGGTCCGCTGCAGTCCCTCAAGGGCATCACCGCGGGCATCGAGAACACCAACTACTTCGTCACCACCGCGCGCGGCGAGTTCGTGCTGACGCTGTTCGAACGCCTGAGCTTCGAGCAGCTGCCCTTCTATCTGGAACTGATGCGCCACTTGGCCGACCGCGGCATTCCCGTGCCGGCACCGCAGCCGGACCGCGACGGCCGCATCCTCCACCGCCTGGCCGGCAAGCCCGCGGCCGTGGTCGACAAGCTGCGCGGCAGCCATCAGCTGGCGCCGGACCGCTTCCACTGCGAGCAGGTCGGCACCCAGCTGGCGCGCATGCACCTGGCCGGCCAGGACTTCCCGCTGCAGCAGGACAACCTGCGCGGCCTGGCCTGGTGGCGCGAGACGGTGCCGGTGGTGCTGCCGCATCTGGCCGCCGAGCAGGCCCGCTTGCTGCGCGAGGAATTGGCGTTCCAGGAGTCCATGGCCCCGGCCGCCGCTCAGCTGCCGCGCGGCCCCATCCATGCCGACCTGTTCCGCGACAACGTGATGTTCGACGTCGACGAGAGCCTGCCCGGGCGCGAGCGCCTGACTGGCTTTTTCGACTTCTACTTCGCTGGCGTGGACGCCTGGCTGTTCGACCTCTGCGTCTGCCTGAACGACTGGTGCATCGACCTGGCCAGCGGCCGGCTGGACGAGACGCGCGCCCAAGCCCTGGTGAAGGCCTATGAAGCGCAGCGCCCGCTCAGCGGCGCCGAGCACCGCCTGCTGCCGGGCATGCTGCGTGCCGCGGCACTGCGGTTCTGGATCTCCCGGCTGTGGGACTTCCACCTGCCGCGCGAGGCCAGCCTGCTCAAACCCCACGATCCCACCCATTTCGAACGCGTGCTGCGCGAGCGCATCCGCCAGCCCTGGCACGCCATGGAGAGCGCGGCATGATGCTGCACCTGCAAAGCGTCCCGGCGCGCAATGGCGCGCTGTGGGTGCGCCACGGACTCAAGGTGCTGCAGCGCCGACCGCTGGCGTTGATGGGCCTGATGGCCGCCTTCCTGCTGTGCAGCGGGCTGGTGGTGGCCCTGCCCTTCGTCGGTCCCTTCCTGATGCTGGCGGCGCTGCCGCTGGTGTCGCTGGCCTTCATGCTGGCCACCCACCAGGTGCTGCAGAACCAGACGCCCACGCTGGCCATCTTCGCGCAGCCGCTGCAGCTCACGCCGCAGCGGCGCAACACGCAGCTGATGCTGGGCTCGGCCTATGCGCTATGCACCGTGCTGATCATGATGCTGAGCAACTGGCTGGACGGCGGCAGCTTCGCCGCGATGCAGGAACTGCTCAGCCAGCAGGAGGTGGACGAGAAGGCGCTCGAAGCCGCGCTGGCCAACCCGAAGCTGCTCACCGGCATGCTCAGCCGCTTCGGCCTCGCGGCGCTGCTGTCCATCCCGTTCTGGCATGCGCCGGCGCTGGTGCACTGGGGCGGCCAGGGGGCCGCGCAGGCGCTGTTCTCCAGCACGCTGGGGGTCTGGCGCAACAAGGGCGCGTTCGCGCTGTCGGCGCTGATCTGGGCGGCCTTGCTGATGGTCGCAAGCAGCGCGCTGTCGCTGCTCGTCGCGGCGCTCGGCCTGGGACGGCTGATGCCACTGCTGGCCATGCCGCTGTTCCTGGCGATCTCGGCGGCCTTCTACGGCTCGCTGTACTTCACCTTCATCGACTGCTTCATGTTCGGCGCGCCGCGCGACGTGCTGGCCGACAAGCCGGGCGAGCCGCCGCAGCCCCAGCCCTGAAGGCCCGACCGCGGGCCCTTCCCCGGTCTACTCGGGCGACGGCCGCGTGGGAGCAGCCGCAGAGGTTCATCGCCGCCCCCGCCGCGGGGAGCGGCCACCGGCGTCCCGCCGGTGGCGGTCCAGGATCAACCCTGGACGACAGGCATCAGGCTCAGGCCTGCGCCTTGGCGTAGTTGGCCATGCCGGCGACGATTTCCGCCTTGGCGGCCTCGGGGCCTTCCCAGCCCTGGACCTTGACCCACTTGCCCGGCTCCAGGTCCTTGTAGTGCTCGAAGAAGTGCTGGATGGCCTTCAGGCGCATCTGGTTGATGTCCTCGGGCTTGGTCCACTGCTCGTAGATCGGCAGGATCTTGTTGGTGGGCACGGCCAGCAGCTTGGCGTCGCCGCCCGCTTCGTCGTCCATCTTCAGCACGCCGATGGCACGGCAGGTCACGACCACGCCGGGGGTCAGCGGGAATGGCGTCACGACCAGCACGTCCACCGGGTCGCCGTCGTCCGACAGGGTCTGCGGGATGTAGCCGTAGTTGCACGGATAGTGCATCGCGGTGGTCATGAAACGGTCCACGAACAGGGCGCCGGTTTCCTTGTCGACCTCGTACTTGATCGGGTCGGCATTCATCGGGATCTCGATGATCACGTTGAATTCGTCAGGGGCCTTCTTGCCCGGAGTCACGTTGTGCAGGCTCATGGTGGTTCTTCAACAGCGAGGAGAAACCCGGATTCTAGGGCCGCGGCTGAACCCGGCCTGACGCGACAGGCGATCCGGTGAGCGCACGCGCGATGCGTCCGCTGGTAAACGCTCATGCCAGGGGGGACCGCCTCACTTAGCATGGGCCCGCGACCTGTTGCAGTACCGTGCGTGCAGGATCGGCGCAAGACAGGGCGTCTTCCACCCAAGCGATCAGCGAGATAGGAGACTTCTAGATGTCGACGACCATGGCGCTGTATTTCGCGCTCGCCTGCGGCCTCGCCGCGGTGCTGTACGGATTCATACAACGGAGCTGGATCCTGAGCCAGGGCGCGGGCAATGCCCGCATGCAGGAGATTGCCGCCGCCATCCAGCAGGGTGCGGCCGCCTACCTGGCCCGCCAGTACAAGACCATCGCGCTGGCCGGCGTGGTGCTGGCGGTGCTGATCGGGCTCTTCCTGGACCTGCGCACGGCCATCGGCTTCGTCGTCGGCGCGCTGCTGTCGGGCGCCTGCGGCTTCATCGGCATGAACGTCTCGGTGCGCGCCAATGTGCGCACCGCGCAGGCGGCCACCCAAGGCATGGTGCCGGCGCTCAATGTCGCGTTCAAGGGCGGCGCGATCACCGGCATGCTGGTGGTCGGGCTGGGCCTGCTGGGCGTGGGCCTGTTCTTCCTGTGGGTCAGCGGCGGCCAGGCGGCCGACAGCGCCACGCTGAAGCCGCTGCTGGGCCTGGCCTTCGGCTCCTCGCTGATCTCCATCTTTGCGCGCCTGGGCGGTGGCATCTTCACCAAGGGCGCCGACGTCGGCGCCGATCTGGTCGGCAAGGTGGAAGCGGGCATCCCCGAGGATGACCCGCGCAACCCGGCGGTGATCGCCGACAACGTGGGCGACAACGTCGGCGACTGCGCCGGCATGGCCGCCGACCTGTTCGAGACCTATGCGGTGACGCTGATCGCCACCATGGCGCTGGGCGCGCTGACCTTCGGCGGCGCCTCGATGGCCGCGCTGATCTATCCGCTGGTGCTGGGCGGCGTGTCCATCATCGCGTCCATCGTCGGCTGCAGCTTCGTCAAGGCCACGCCGGAGATGAAGAACGTGATGCCGGCGCTGTACAAGGGGCTGATCGTCGCCGGCGTGCTGTCGCTGATCGCCTTCTTCTTCGTCACGCGCGCGCTGTTCCCGCAGGATCTCGCGCTGCCCGGCGGGCAGAGCATCTCGGCCATGTCGCTGTTCTACGCCTGCGTGGTCGGCCTGCTGCTGACCGCCGCTATGGTGTGGATCACCGAGTACTACACCGGCACCGACTACAAGCCCGTGCAGCATGTGGCGCAGGCCTCCACCACCGGCCACGGCACCAACATCATCGCCGGCCTGGGCGTGTCCATGCGCTCCACCGCCTGGCCGGTGATCTTCGTCTGCATCGCCATCGTCGTCGCCTACAAGCTCGCGGGCCTGTACGGCATCGCGATCGCCGCGACCTCGATGCTGTCGATGGCCGGCATCATCGTCGCGCTGGACGCCTACGGCCCCATCACCGACAACGCCGGCGGCATCGCCGAGATGGCCGAGCTGCCCGACAGCGTGCGCGACATCACCGACCCGCTGGACGCGGTGGGCAACACCACCAAGGCCGTCACCAAGGGCTATGCGATCGGCTCGGCCGGCCTGGCCGCGCTGGTGCTGTTCGCCGACTACACGCACGCGCTGGAGTCGCGCGGCATGCATGTCAGCTTCGACCTGTCCAACCACATGGTGATCGTGGGCCTGTTCATCGGCGGCCTGATCCCCTACCTGTTCGGTGCGATGGCGATGGAGGCCGTGGGCCGCGCGGCCGGCTCGGTGGTCGAGGAGGTGCGGCGCCAGTTCCGCGAGATCAAGGGCATCATGGAAGGCCAGGCCAAGCCCGAGTACGGCCGTGCGGTGGACATGCTCACCGCCGCCGCGATCAAGGAAATGATCGTGCCCTCGCTGCTGCCGGTGATCGTGCCCATCCTGGTCGGCCTGCTGCTGGGGCCGGAAGCGCTGGGCGGGCTGCTGATGGGCACCATCGTCACCGGGCTGTTCGTCGCGATCTCCATGTGCACCGGCGGCGGCGCCTGGGACAACGCCAAGAAATACATCGAGGACGGCCACCACGGCGGCAAGGGCAGCGACGCCCACAAGGCCGCGGTGACCGGCGACACGGTCGGCGACCCCTACAAGGACACGGCCGGCCCGGCGGTCAACCCGCTGATCAAGATCATCAACATCGTCGCGCTGCTGATCGTGCCGCTGCTGCCCCTGCCCGCCCCGGCGCCCGCCGCGGCCGCCATGCCGTCGACCGCGGTGACCCAGCCCGCGCCGACCGCGTCGGCGGCCCTGGAGCCCGCCGCCCAGCCGGCGGAGGCCGCATCCGCCGCGTCCCAACCCTGAACCCGGGCCGGCGTCCGCGCGCAGCGCGCACACGCCGGGTGTCGGCGTTCCCCGCAAGCGCAGAACCGCGGATCAAGCAAGCACCCCAGCGCGTGAAAATGGGCCCGGCCTCCGGGCTCATTTCTATTTGAAAGCCCGGCCTCCGGCCCCAGAATCGGCGACGTGACAACAAGGCCCGCCCACCTCCGATGAACCCGCAGGCGCTGACCCCGCGCGAACTGGAACGACGCCGTGCCCAGCTGGGCGAGCTGCGTCGCTACCTGAGCGAACAGGAGCAGGAGTTCGGCCGCCTGCATGGCGAGCTGCAGCGCTTCATCGACCGCTACCTGGCGCTGCTGAGCCCGCTGACCATGGAGCTGGACGCGCTGGAGTCGCAGATCTATTGCGCGATGCGCTACCTGCACGAGGCGCTGGCGCGCAACGGCGTGCAGTCCCAGCCTCCGGCCACGCCGCAGGCCACGCCGCTGCCGCGCCTCAGCCAACTGCCCCCCGGCGCACCGCTGCCCCCCGAACCCGAGGGCGGGCTGGTCGAGTTGGGGCCGCCCTCGCTGAAGACCTTGTACCGACGCGCCGCGATGCGCCTGCATCCCGACCTGGCCCCCAACGAGCGCGAGCGCGCCGACCGTGAGCACAAGATGCGCCTCGTCAACGAGGCCTATGGCGCAGGGGATCGCGCCACGCTGGAAACCCTGCTGCTGGGGGCCGGCGAACCGCGCGTGCGCGTACTCGGCGGGGACGCCGACGCGATGATGGAGTGGCTGCGCCAGGCCGAGCGCGCGGTGCAGGGCCGGCTGCGCGTGGTCCAGGCCCATCTGGCGGCGCTGCAGACGCACCCGATGCACCAGCTGTGGCAGTCCATCACCGGCGCCGAAAAGCAGGGGCTGGACCCGTTGGCGGTGATGGCCAGCCGGCTGCGCAATCAGATCGCGGAACGCCGCCGCGAGCTCTATATCGGCCAGCGCCTCCAGCCCGCGTCGGGCATGGCCGAGGCCTTTCTGCGCCGCTGGGACCCTCGCTTCCCCGTCGCCAGCCAGCGCGTCGCCGGACGCTGAATCGGGGCGGCCCGGCGTCCGGTGTCAGGTGTTGCCCGGGACGGCCCAGACCAGCAACTCGTCCAGCACCCCGTCCACCGCCTGCGTCAGCGCCGCGGCGCCTCCGGCCGCATCGGCGCTGGGCGTCGGGACACGGCGCTCGAAGGCGCGCACGCGGCCGTCGCCCGCTTCGGCGCGCAGACGCAGCAGCAACTCGCTGCGCGTTGGGGTCGCGAAGACCTGCAGGCATTCCTCCAGGTGCAGGCGCAGCAGCAGCCGGGGTCCGGCGGGACTGCGCGCCACCCGCTGGCGCAGCCGCTCCGCCAGCAGCTCGCCGGGCGGCGCCACCCAGCGGGCATCGCGATAGAACTGGCGCTGGCGCTCGCTACCCAGCGTGTAGGCCATCTCGGGGCCGGACAGCCAGCTGGGTCCCTGCAAGGAGGCCAGCACCACGCCACCCGCCTGTGGCTGGGTGGCCACCGCGGGCAGCGGCCCCAGCTCGTACTGGCGCAGGGGCGGCAGCGGCGGCCCGCCCACCGCGCAGGCCCCCAGCAGGCTGGACAGCGGCAGCGCCACCAGGCCGAGCGCGAGGCCGCGCCGGGCGGTGCGGAGGCCGGGCGGCGGGAACGGAGGATGCATCGTCGGTTTCATCGTGTCGGCTCCCTGCGGGCATCGAACCCGGACTCGCCTGGGCCGGGCGGCGCGCCGCGCGGCCCGAAGATCAGGCCTTGCGGACGATCGGCCAGCCCCTGCGCCGCCTGCTCCAGCGCGCGCGCGGCGCGCGCCAAGTCGTCCACCAGCGGCTGCGTGCGCGGCGGCCGGTCCAACCCCACCAGCGCCTGCTCCAGATTGCGGCTGGTCTGTTGCAACTGCGCCGCGGCTGCGCCCACCCGGTCCAGCGCCTCGGCGCGCTGGCGCAGCTCGCGGCCCAGCGCCAGCCCCTCCTCGCTGACGGCGTCCACCTTCTTCAGGCTGCTGCCGGCCTCGCGCAGCAAGACCTGACCCTGGTCCGCCAGCGCCGGCAGCCGTTGCGCAAACGGCCGCAGCTCGCGGGCCAGCGCCGCCACCTCGCCGGCGGCTTCGCCCAGCCGGTTCACGCTATCCATCATCTGGCGCTGGTTGTCCTCGCCGAGCAGGGTGCTGGCGCGCTGCATGGCCTCCTGCGTGGCGGCGAGCAGGCGCGGGCCGCTCTGGCTCAACTTGTCCAGTGTCGACGGCAGCAACACGATCTCGCTGCCCGGCTCCGCGCGTTTGGCGTTGTCGGACTTGTCACTGAGGTCGATAAAGGACAGGCCGGTGATGCCCTGGTAGCCCAGGCGGGCCTGCGTCGCCGTCGTGATGGGAGCGCTGCTGTCCACCGAGATGCGGACGCGGATGCGGCGAGGTTGGTCGGGGTCGAACTGGATGGCCTCCACCTTGCCAATGGGCACGCCCTGCAGCTTGACCGCCGCCTTGAGGTTGAGTCCGGGCACCCCCTGGCCGGAGATCACCCAGTAGTCCACCCGGCCGGTCGTGCTGTCCTGGAACCAGGCAATCACCGCCAGCATGGCCGCGCCCAGCAGCGCGATGAACAGCCCCGCGGCCAGGGCATGGGCCTTGTTTTCCATCAATGCTCTCCTTGAACCGGCGCCGTTTGCGCCGCGGATGTCGGCATGCCTATGTCCGCAAGCTCTGCGGCATCCTGGAGCAGGCGATGGCGCAACGCCTGGATCTCCTGCGCGCCATCCCCCCCTCCATGGCCGAGGAAGAAATGCTGGATGAAGGGATGGGGATGGACCAGCACCTCCTGCAAGGGCGCCACCGTCACCAGGCGCTGGTCGGCCAGCACGGCGATGCGGTCCGCCAGCGCGAACAGCGTGTCCACATCGTGCGTGACCATCACCACGGTCAGCGCCATCTCACGGCGCAGTCCCTCGATCAGCTGGACGAATTTCTTGCTGCTGGCCGGGTCCAGGCCGGCGGTGGGCTCGTCCAGGAACAGCAGCTGGGGATCCAGGATCAGCGCCCGCGCCAGCGCGACGCGCTTGATCATGCCGCCCGACAGCTCGGCGGGCAGCTTCAGCGCGTCGTCCGGGGCCAGGCCGACCTGCTGCAGCTTGTGCATCACCAGCTCGCCGATCAGCGGCTCGGGCACGGTCTTGAGCTCGCGCAGCGGCAGTGCGACGTTGTCGAACACGTTGAGCGCCGAGAACAGCGCCCCCTGCTGGAACAGCACGCCCCAGCGCTGGCGCAAGGCCTCCATCGCCAGACCGTCGCAGCGGCCCAGCACCTGGCCCAGCACCCTCACCTCACCCTGCGACGGCGATTGCAGGCCCAGCATCAGGCGCAGCAGCGTGGTCTTGCCGCTGCCCGAGCCGCCGATGATGGCCAGCACCTCGCCGGACTGGATCTGCAGGCTGATGTCCTGGTGGATCAGCTTGCCGCCGGGCAGCTGCGTGCTGATGTGGTCCAGCTCCACGACGTTCATCGCCGGCCCCTCGCGTCACGCGGCCTCACAGCCCCACCCCCGAGAAGATCACCGCGAAGATGGCGTCGACGATGATCACCACCGTGATCGCGCTGACCACCGATTCCGTCGTGCCCGCGGCCAGGCTCTCGCTGTTGGGCTTGATGCGCAGCCCGAAGTAGCAGGCGACGAAGGCGATCAGCAGCCCAAACACCACGGACTTGCCCAGCCCCAGCCACAGGTTGGCCACCGGCACCGCGGCCGGCAGCCCGCGAATGAACTGCACATAGTCCAGCCCCAGCGTGGCGCGCGCGGCAACCATGCCGCCGAGCAGGATCAGCGAGCTGGTCCAGACCACCACCAGCGGCATGGCCACGCCCAAGGCCAGCACCTTGGGCCAGACCAGCCGAATGGTGTGCGAGATGCCCATCACCGACAGCGCGTCCAGCTCTTGCGTGACCCGCATCACGCCCAGTTGCGCCGTCATCGCCGAACCGCTGCGTCCAGCCACCAGGATGGCGGCCAGCAAGGGCCCCAGCTCGCGCCAGACGCTGATGCCCAGGATGTTGACCACGTAGATGTCGGCGCCATAGTTCTGCAGCTGTCGCGCGCTGAGGTAAGACAGCGTGATGCCGACCAGAAAACCCACCAGCGCCGTGATGCCCATGGCCTGCGCGCCGCCGCGATAGACATGGGCGGAGATCTCGCGCCAGGGCATCAGCCGCGGGCGGCGCAGCACGGTGAGCAGGTCCAGGCCCAGCTGCCCCAGCAGCGTCAGCGCGTCCAGCAGATGGCGGGCAAAGCCCAAGAGCAAACGCCCCTGGTGCAGCATGCCCAACAGGGCGCGGCCGCGCGGCGGCTGCGGACAGGGCGGCGCGTGCAGCTTGGACAGCAGTGCCCGGTGCTCGGGCGCACAGCGCAGGCCGGGCGGCAGCTGCCGCCCCCAGGCGCGCCACAGCAGCAGCGCGCCGGCATGGTCCAGCGCCTGGATGCCGCTCAGGTCCCAGTCCGTGGCATGCGCATGCAAGGCCGACGCTTCCGCGGCAAGCTCGTCGAAGCGGCCGCCCAGGCCCAACAGGGTCCAGTCGCCGACCAGCACGGCGACCTCGCCGGCCTCGCCGCCTGCCTGTATGCCCGGCATCGCTCGCTCACCCATGGCGACTGACCACTCCTGTGCTGCATCCTGTGCAGGCCAGCATACCGTGTGCCACACCTCAGACGGAGGTGATGGCGCTCACGAAGAAGGTCGCGCAGCGGCGCGATTCGCCCCCGGGGCCAGGATTCAGGCAAGTTCGGTGCGATAGGCGGACACGGCCTCCCGCACCAGCGGATGCACGCCACCCCCGTCGCCCCCCGTGCCGGCCGCGTCGATGTGGCTCAGCAGCGCGCGCCGCATGCGCGGCTCCCAGAACTTGCGCAGGTGCTCGGCGACGCCCTGGACCGCCTCCGTGTGGTCGGGCATGGTCTGGAAGAAGTCGGCAATGCGGTTGGCCATGCGGACCAGGTTGTCGTTGTCCATCTCAGTGAGCGATTCCATGTTGGCGGCAGCGATGCCGCATGAATTTCCGGCCCGGCGGCGCGGCCGCTCCGGACGGCCAGGACCGGCCCGGGATGACGGCTTCACCGCAGGCGTTCGGCATGGGTGTACACGACCAGATCGGGCGCGGCGCCGTCGCCACGCACGAAGCCGGCCAGCAGCTGGCCGCAGGCGCGCGCGGTGTCCACGGCCAGCGCGGTGGGCGCCGACACCGCGGCCAGCACCGCGACGCCCAGCCGCGCACTCTTCTGCACCATCTCGAAACTGGCCCGGCTGGTGATGCAGACGAAGCCATCGCCGGTCGCGACGCCGGCACGCCGCATCGCGCCCAGCAGTTTGTCCAGCGCATTGTGCCGGCCGATGTCCTCGCGCACCAGGCGCACCTCGCCCTGCAAGCCGCACCAGGCGGCAGCATGGGTGGCGCCGGTCAGGCGCTGGAGCGTCTGCCAGGACCGCAGGGCCTGCTGCGCCCGCCCCAGCGCCTCCGCCGGCACGTTCACCGCGGGCAGCGGCGCCAGCGTCTCGCGCATCTGCGTCAGCTGGGCCAGGCTTTCGCTGCCACACAGCCCGCAGCCGGTGCGGCCGGCCAGGCTGCGCCGGCGCTCGCGCAGCCGCCATTCGCAGGCGGACGACACCTGCAGCAGCAGCTCGATGCCGCCTTCGGTCTCGCGCTGTTCGATGCCATACAGTTCGTCGGCCTGCGCGAGCAGCCCTTCGCTGAGCGCGAAGCCCAGCGCGAAATCCTCCAGATCGCAGGGCGAGGCCAGCATCACCGCATGCGAAATGCCGTTGAACACGAGGGCCACCGGCCGCTCTTCGGCCAGCCAGTCCTGAGCCCCGCGCGCCTGCCCGCCGCGCAGGACCTGCACCTGCGCGGCGCACACGCCCTCGGGGGGCGGGGGCATTTCCGGCTTCACCGCCCCGCCACCGTGGTCGTGCCGCGGGCCTTAGCCAGCAGCGCCTGCTGCTCGCGGTCGAAGGCCTCGAATTCGCGCTGCCAGTCCGAAAGCCCCCGCGCCGGCAGCCCGCCCTCGCCCGCCTGCGCCGGCTGCATCACGCGGGCCACCTGCACCGCGGTGACCTTGTACTCGGGGCAGTTGGTGGCCCAGTCCGAGCTGTCGGTGGTGATCACGTTGGCGCCCGATTCGGGGAAGTGGAAGGTGGTCCAGACCACGCCCGGCTGCATGCGCTCGGTGACGCAGGCCCGCATCACGGTCTGGCCGGCGCGGCTGCTGATGCCCACCCAGTCGCCATCGCGTATGCCGCGCTCCTGCGCGTCATGCGGATGGATGTCCAGGCGGTCTTCCTCGTGCCACTGGCTGTTGGCGGTACGCCGGGTCTGCGCGCCGACGTTGTACTGGCTCAGGATGCGCCCCGTGGTGAGCAGCAGCGGATAGCGCGGCGTGACCTTCTCGTCGCTGGGCACATACTGGGTGTTGAAGAAGCGACCCTTGCCGCGCACGAAGCGCTCGCGGTGCATGATGGCCGTGCCGGCCTCGTCGGTCTCGTCATTGCAGGGCCATTGCACGCTGCCCAGGCGCTCGATTTTCTCGTAGCTGACGCCACGGAAGCTGGGCGTGAGCAACGCGATCTCTTGCATGATCTGCTCGGGATGCGCGTAGTGCATCGGATAGCCCAGCGCATTGGCCAGCCGCTGCGTCACCTCCCAGTCGGCCAACCCCGCGAGCGGCGGCATGACCTGGCGCACGCGCGAGATGCGCCGCTCGGCATTGGTGAAGGTGCCGTCCTTCTCGAGGAAGCTGGAGCCGGGCAGCAGCACATGGGCGAACTTGGCGGTCTCGTTGAGGAAGATGTCCTGCACCACGATGCACTCCATCGCCGACAGCGCGGCCTCCACATGCCGGGTGTTGGGATCGCTCTGCGCGATGTCCTCGCCCTGGCAGTACAGGCCCTTGAAGCTGCCCGCCAACGCGGCGTCGAACATGTTCGGAATGCGCAGACCGGGCTCGGGGTCCAGCGTCACGCCCCAGACGGCCTCGAATTGGCTGCGCACCGTGGTGTCGGAAATGTGGCGGTAGCCCGGCAGTTCATGCGGGAAGCTGCCCATGTCGCAGCTGCCCTGGACGTTGTTCTGCCCGCGCAGCGGATTCACGCCCACGCCCTCGCGGCCCACCATGCCGCAGGCCATGGCCAGGTTGGCGATGCCCATCACCATGGTCGAGCCCTGCGCATGCTCGGTGACGCCCAGGCCGTAGTAGATGGCCGAGTTGGGCCCCTGCGCATACAGCCGCGCCGCGGCGCGCAGCTCGGCGGCGGGCACGCCGGTGACGGCCTCGAAGGCCTCGGGCGAGTTCTCCGGGCGGGCGACGAACTCGCGCCAGGCCGCGAAGCTCTTCGGGTCGCAGCGCTCGGCGACATAGGCCTCGTTGACCAGCCCCTCGGTGACGACCACATGGGCCAGCGCGGTGATGACGGCCACGTTGGTGCCGGGCCGCAACGCCAGGTGATGGTCCGCACGGATGTGCGGCGAGCTGACCAGCTCGGTGCGGCGCGGGTCGATCACCACCAGGCGCGCGCCCTGGCGCAGCCGCCTCTTCATGCGCGACGCGAAGACCGGATGGGCGTCGGTCGGGTTCGCGCCGATGACCACGATCACGTCGGCCTGGGCCACGCTCTTGAAGGTCTGCGTGCCGGCCGAGGTGCCAAAGGTCTGGCCCAGGCCATAGCCGGTGGGCGAGTGGCAGACGCGTGCGCAGGTATCGACGTTGTTGGTGCCGAAGGCGGCGCGCACCAGCTTCTGCACCAGGTAGGTTTCTTCGTTGGTGCAGCGGCTGGAGGTGATGCCACCCACCGAGTCCTTGCCATGGCGGGCCTGGATGCTCTTGAACCGCTCGGCCGCATAGGTGATCGCCTCGTCCCAGCTCACCTCGCGCCAGGGCTCGTGGATGCTGGCGCGGATCATGGGCCGGGTGATGCGGTCCTTGTGCGTGGCATAGCCCCAGGCGAAGCGGCCCTTCACGCAGGCGTGGCCCTCGTTGGCCTTGCCGTCCTTCCAGGGCGTCATGCGGACGACGGTGTTGCCCTTCATCTCGGCCTTGAAGCCGCAGCCGACGCCGCAATAGGCACAGGTGGTGATCACGCTGTGCTCGGCCTGGCCCAGCTCGATCACGCTCTTTTCCTGCAGCGTCGCGGTCGGGCAGGCCTGCACGCAGGCGCCGCAGCTGACGCATTCGCTGTCCATGAAGGGCTGGTCCTGCCCCGGCGAAACGCGGCTGTCGAAGCCGCGGCCGGAGATGGTCAGCGCGAAGGTTCCCTGGGTCTCCTCGCAGGCACGCACGCAGCGGTTGCAGACGATGCACTTGCTGGGGTCGTACGTGAAGTAGGGATTGGACTCGTCCTTGGGCGCGTCGCAATGGTGGGCGCCGGCCACGCCGTCGACCACCGCGCCGCCGACGCCATAGCGCACCTCGCGCAGCCCGGTGACGCCGGCCATGTCCTGCAGCTCGCAGTCGCCGTTGGCGCTGCAGGTCAGGCAGTCCAGCGGGTGGTCGCTGATGTACAGCTCCATCACGCCCTTGCGCAGCTGCTGCAGCTTGGGGCTTTGCGTGCGCACCACCATGCCGGCCTCGGCCGGCGTGGTGCACGAGGCCGGGAAGCCCCGAC
This sequence comes from Pelomonas sp. CA6, assembly GCF_022549225.1. Lineage (GTDB taxonomy): Bacteria > Pseudomonadota > Gammaproteobacteria > Burkholderiales > Burkholderiaceae_C > Roseateles. The sequence goes on along the minus strand of NZ_JAKZFD010000005.1, from coordinate 341,331 downwards.
GGCCCTCGATCTCCACCAGGCACAGCCGGCAGGAGCCGAAGGGCTCCAGGCTGTCGGTGGCACAGAGCTTGGGCACGTGGACGCCCGCCTGCACGGCGGCGCGCATCAGCGAGGTGCCGCGCGGCACCTCGACGCGGGCGCCGTCGATGCTCAGGGTCACGGTCTCGCTGGCGCTGGAGGCCGGCGTGCCGTGGTCGATGTCTTGCTTCAGGTGTTGCAGCATGGCCAGTCCTTGGCGATCTGGGGTTCAGGCCCGGTCGGTGTCCCGCGCCGCGGGAGCGTTGGCCGGCAGACCGAAGTCCTCGGGGTAGTGGTTCAGGGCCGACAGCACCGGATAGGGCGTCATGCTGCCCATCGCGCAGAGGCTGCCATGCACCATGGTGTCGCAGAGATCGCGCAGCAGCGTGAGCTGCGCCGGGCGGTTCTGGCCCGCGATCACGCGGTCCAGCACCTCCACGCCGCGCGTGCTGCCGATGCGGCAGGGCGTGCACTTGCCGCAGCTCTCGATCTGGCAGAACTCCATCGCGTAGCGCGCCAGGCGCGCCATGTCGGCGCTGTCGTCGTGCACCACGATGCCGCCATGGCCGATCACCGCGCCCATCGCCGCATAGGCCTCATAGTCCAGCGGCACATCCCATTGCGATTCGGGGATGTAGGCGCCCAGCGGGCCGCCCACCTGCACAGCCTTGACCGGACGCCCGCTGCGCGTGCCGCCGCCGAAGTCGAAGATCAGCTCGCGCAGCGTGAGGCCGAAGGCCTTCTCCACCAGGCCGCCATGGCGGACGTTGCCGGCCAGCTGGAAGGGCAGGCTGCCATGCGAGCGGCCGACGCCATAGTCGCGGTAGTACGCGGCGCCCCGGGCCAGGATCAGCGGCACGCTGGCCAGGCTGATCACGTTGTGGATCAGCGTGGGCTGGCCGAACAGCCCCTGCAGCGCCGGCAGCGGCGGCTTGGCGCGCACCACGCCGCGGCGTCCCTCCAGGCTTTCCAGCATCGCGGTTTCTTCGCCGCAGACGTAGGCGCCCGCCGCCTTGCGCCATTGCAGCTGGAAGCGGCGCCCGGAGCCGAGCACATCGTCGCCCAGGAAGCCGGCGGCCTCGGCGCGCCGCAGCGCCTCGTCGAACACCGCGATGGCCAGCGGATACTCGGCGCGGATGTAGACATAGCCCTGCTGCGCGCCCACCGCCAGGCCCGCGATCACCATGCCTTCGATCAGCATGAAGGGATCGCCCTCCAGCGTCATGCGGTCGGAGAAGGTACCCGAATCGCCCTCATCGGCATTGCAGACCACGTACTTCGTGTCCGACGCCGCCTGGGCCACGGTGCGCCACTTGATGCCGGCCGGGAAGGCCGCGCCGCCGCGCCCGCGCAGCCCGGAGTCCAGCACCTCCTGCACCACGGCCTCGGGGGCCAGCGCGATGGCGCGGCGCAGGCCGGCCCAGCCACCGTGCGCTTCGTAGTCCTGCAGCGACAGCGGGTCGGTCACGCCCATGCGCGCGAAGCACAGCCGCTCCTGGTGCGCCAGATAGGGGATCGCGTCGGTGGGCCCCAGGGCCAGCGCATGCGCCCCGCCCCGCAGCAGCCCGGCATCGAGCAGCGCCGGCACGTCCGCGGCCTGCACCGGACCGTAGGCCAGGCGACCCGCGGCCGTCTGCACCTCGACCAGTGGCTCCAGCCAGTGCATCCCGCGCGAGCCGTTGCGCACCAGTTCCAGCGCGAGGCCGCGCGCCGCGCATTCGCGGCTCAGTGCCGCGGCCACCTCGTCGGCGCCGACGGCCACCGCCGCGGAGTCGCGCGGCACATACACGCGCACCGCGCTCATCGCAGCGCCTCCAGCAGGCCGTCCAGCCGTTCCGGGGTCACGCGTGCGTGCAGACGGCCGTCCAGCATCAATGCCGGCGACAGGCTGCACAGCCCCAGGCAATACACCGGCTCCAGCGTCACCGCCCCATCGGCGCGGGTCTGGCCCACGCCGCACTCCAGCGCGCGACCGGCCTGCGCCAGCAAGGCCTCGGCGCCGCAGGCCTGGCAGGACTCGGCGCGGCAGACCTGCAGCACATGGCGGCCGGCCGGCTCGCGGCGGAAGAAGTGGTAGTAGGTGATCACGCCGTGCACCTCGGCGCGCGACAGCTGCAGCGCCTCGGCGATCGGCGCCACGGCGGCGTCGGGGATGTGGCCGAGCTCGTCCTGGATCGCGTGCAGCAAAGGCAGCAGGGCGCCGGGCTGGTGGCGATGGGTCTCGATCAGTGCCTCGAGGCGGCCGGGAGGGAGCTCGAGACTGGCGGGGCTGGCGGTGGCGGGCATGGATGCTGCGGCCGCGAAGGCCGTGGACTGGGGACAAAGATGAGGGCGAGGCTCGGACCCGGCGGACAAATCCACTCCGAAGACCGGCCTCGCATGACAATGGTCGCGGCAGCGGGTCCGGCGCGCAATATGCGCTGCACACGCCTATGCATCGGAAGCGCAGCTCATAAGCAGGAACCCTGAACCCCTCGGCCATGAAACAGGTTTCGATCCGCCCCCATTGGACCATCCAGGACCCCGACGGCCCTGCCCTGCCCGCAAGGCTGATCGAGCTGCTGGTGCAGGTGCACGAGCGCGGCAGCCTGCTGCTGGCGGCCAAGGCCCTGGGGCTGTCCTACCGCCATGCCTGGGACCTGGTCCGCCAGGGCGAGCAGTGTTTCCAGAGCCAGTTGCTGCACATGGCGCGCGGCAAGGGCTCCACGCTGACCGAGCTGGGCGAAAAGATCGCCTGGGCCGACCGGCGCATCCAGGCGCGGCTCAAGCCGGTGCTGGACTCGCTGGCCTCCGAGCTGGCGGGCGAGCTGCAGCGCACGCTCAGCGCCAGCGCGCCGGCACTGCGCATCCAGGCCAGCCATGGCTTTGCGATCGAGCGCCTGATCGAGCGGTTGCAGCAGGACGGACTGCGCCTGGAGTTCGGCTACGCCAGCAGCGCCGCGGCACTGGCGGCGCTGCATGAGGGCGACTGCGACGCGGCGGGCCTGCACATCCCGTTGGGCAGCATGCAGACCCATGCGCTGGAGCACTACGCGCGCTGGCTGGATGAGTCGCTGGACCTCCAGGTCATCGACATCGCGACACGGCGCCAGGGCCTGATGGTGCGCGCCGGCAACCCCAAGGAGCTGTTCGCGCTGGCCGACCTGGCACGACCGCAGGTGCGCTTCATCAACCGCCAGGTGGGCTCGGGCACGCGCCTGTTGCTGGAAGGACTGTTGAAGCAGCAGGGCGTGGCGCCGGAGCGCATCGTCGGCTTCGAGCAGGGCGAGTACACGCATGCCGCGGTCGCCGCCTATGTGGCCAGCGGCATGGCCGACGTGGGTTTCGGCCTGGAACCGCCGGCGCGCCAGTTCAAGCTGGACTTCGTCCCCATCGCCAGCGAGCGCTACTTCCTGCTGTGCCGTGGCGAACTGGGGCGCAGCGCGCAGATGCAGACCGTGCTGGCCGCGCTGCGCGACCCGGCGCTGCGCGCGCTGCTGAACACCCTGCCGGGCTACGACGCCAGCCACAGCGGCCGGCTGACGCCGCTGCACGAGGCCTTCGGCGAGCGCCCGCCGCAGCCGGCACCGCACAGCGACCCTGCACGGACACAGGGCGCACGGGACTGAGGGCGGGCCTGTCCGCCACGCCGCCCGGTAATGCGTCCGGAGATGGCACAAAGAAAAACGGCTTGGATACTCACGTATCCAAGCCGTTCTCTCTTCTTATAAATGGTCGGGGTGGCGGGATTCGAACTCGCTACCCCTTGCACTCCATGTCATTAAGAGCCGGATTGGACTGGACATGCGTGGACTTCTGTGGATGATGTTTTGTTAATTAAATCAATGACTTACAATTCATCAACCGTTTGACGAGGTCCACTGAGATGCGGCGAAAGCCGCCTCCCGGTTTAGATCTCGGTTTAGACCTGGAGACTCTAGATGACCCGTTATCCGCGCCAAGGCAAGGGACGCCGCTGGACCGTCAAAGAACTGGAAGCAATCTCGCCGGAATGGAAGGGCGACAAGCTTGCTGACGGCGACGGTCTGGTGGGAACCGTTCGTGGTGGAAGCGGCGATCACGTTTCGGTCCACTTCAGCTACGCCTTCAAGTGGGAAGGCAAGGTGACGTGGTTCTACTGCGGCACTTGGCCCGTCTCAACCCTGGAGGCGATCCGCGCAGAACGCGATCGAGCACGCGCGCTCGTGAAAGAAGGCATCAAGCCTACCGATGCCAAGCGAGCCGCCAAGATTGAGGCTCAAGCCAAGATCGTGGCGACCATCGCCGAGGCCGCACGGAAGGAGGCCGAGAACCTGCCTGTGCGCGCCATGTTCGATGCATGGATGCAGGATGGCGTGAAGCGTGCAGACGGCAATGCCGAATTGCGGCGCAGCTTCGAGAAGGACGTGCTGCCGCTGATTGGAGACAAGGCAGTCAGTTCGATAGAGGAGGCCGACATCCGCGGCGTTCTGCGAGCGATCATCAGTCGTGGCACCTACCGCATGGCCTCTCGGATTCACGCCGATATGGTGCAACTGTTTGCGTGGGCTGAAGATCGCAAGCCCTGGCGAGCCCTCATGGTCGAGGGCAACCCGACGAAATTGGTCGAGCTGAGCAAGTTGCTGCCGCATGGATGCAATCCAGACGTGGAACGCGATCGCGTGCTGTCGGCCGACGAACTGCGCGAACTGCGGACCAAGCTTGCAGACATGGAATCCAACTACGCCGCAGCGCCAGCCGGCACGAAATACAGCGTGGACCGCCCACTAAAGCGGGAAACACAGCTAGCGCTCTGGATCTGCCTTGGCACGCTCTGCCGGATTGGCGAGTTGCTGATGAGCCGATGGGAGCACCTGAACCTGTTGGCCGGTGAATGGACGATCCCACGTGAGAACACCAAAACCGGCGTCGAGTTGAAGGTCTACCTATCGCCCTTCGCTCTGCGGCATTTCAAGGAGTTGCATGCGCTGACAGGGGACACTCCGTTTTGCTTCCCGGCGCGCGCGGCTGCAGGAGAAGAGCCCGCGCAACATGTATGCGTGAAGAGCGTGTCCAAGCAGATCGGCGACCGACAGACTCAGTTCAAGAAGCGAGCTGGGCCTTTGACGCATCGCAAGCATGACAACTCGCTGGTACTGTCCGATGGGCGTGCGGGGGAGTGGACGCCGCATGACTTGCGCCGAACCGGCGCGACCATGATGCAGCAGCTGGGTGTGTCGCTCGATGTGATCGATCGTTGCCAGAACCACGTTCTCGCTGGCGGGCGTGTCCGCCGCGCTTACCTTCATCATGACTACGCCACCGAAAAGCGCGACGCGTGGAACAGGCTGGGGGAGCGCATCGAGACTTTGTTGGACAGTCCGAATGTGGTTCCCTTTGCCATCAGACGGGCGTAAGCCGACGGCGGCAATTCTTTGGGTAAGCCGCCGTCCTGTCGTCAGAGGCTGCCCAATCTAATCACCTCAGGCATTCGGCCACCGCTTTGGCCATAGTGTCTTTGTAGACTGGAACGGTTTGGTTGTTCTTCACCCGCCAGACTGTGTAGCCGTCTTTGGAGACAGTTCGGCCGTTGAGCGTGTCCTGTTTCCCCTTCACCACGAAGCGGACGTGCACGCGGGACCTATCGCCGTCACCGATGTCAAACATCTTGCGGATCAGAGCGTCGGTAAGCAGATGCTTCCCCTTGGTGTCTATCGCGAAGACCTTGTTGCCTTTCCAGGCCAAAAAGTCCGGGAAGAAGTTGGCCGTGTCGCCAGGCGTCAACAGCGGGATCGACCATCCTCCCGACACAGGGTTGCGGTGCCATGTCACGCCCGCAGCATCCAGTCCCCGAGCAAAAGCAGCCTCCTCGGTGTCCAGCTTGCCGTACTGCGGATACAAGCTGTTGTTGAACTTGACGGCTCCGTCTTTCACCACGCGCATGGGGCCGAACACGAACGGATCGGTGTCCTCGTAAACCAGCTCTGAAAGCTCGTAGTAGGCTTTGCCGATCTTCTCTGCCAACTCCTTCACAGCCGTCTCAGCGTTGCTGCGCACCTGGACCCGTACGTCAAATTTCGGGGCACTCGCTGCGATGATTTTGCTGGCCTGTGGCGCACAAGACCGCACAGCCAAAGACAGCAGCCAACGCAATCGAACAGGGTTGGTATGCCCACCGTCCTTCCACTCCGGTTCGCCGGCTGCTCCAGTCTTGTCACTGACCCTGATTACGGCCGTGGCGGACTCAGCTGTACCGATTGCATCAATGCCACCTTCGGCATAGGTGGTGAACTGGTTCAATAGTTGGTCCACGGCAATCTTTGCCTCTTCCTTCAGCACGTAGATGCTGTGAAGTGGTGCCAAGAGGTCATCGCGCGGTAAGACTTCCACTGCGGCCGGACTGGTCCCTCCCGAGAACGACGAAGAGATGGCGATAGGAGCGCCTTCCTGGTCAAGTTTGGCCTTCACCAGATCGAGAGCTTGGGTGAACACACTCTTCTTATCCACACGCAAGAAGAAGTGGGCCGAGTTCAAGAGCTCACTGTTGTAGTGCGTCGCGTGCGGTTGGCGCAGCACGCGCCCGATGACCTGTTGAACCTGCGTAGATGAGCCCATGGACTTATCGATGTAGGCCAAATAGCACTCCGGGTCGTCCCACCCCTCTTGCAGCGACAGATTGAAGATGATGTGCTCGAAGTTCCCCTCATGGAACCTATCGAAGTCGTCGTCTCCTCTGGAAAAGTGAACTACCTCGTCCGGCTTGGTGGCATCGCTGAACTTCAGATCAGAGTAGATCGCGATGGTGGACGGGTCGATGCCCTTGGCCTCCACCAAGTAGCGCCATATGCGAATTGGCGGCGCTTGGCGCAAGTTGAATGGCTTCGTCGGGTCGTCAGGCAAGCCGTCGTCTGCGATGTTTGTCTTGCAGACGTAGATGGCTTTGGGCTTGATGCGCAAGCCCCGGTCCGAGATTTCTTTTTGTATCGCTGCGCGCCGTTCCATAAGCCTGTCAAGGCAGGTCTCCATGGGCGAGGTGGTGCCGTCGAAGTTGATGGCCTTCTTCACCAGCTCCGCGTCAACCACCTTCTGACTGTCTACCAGCGTGGTCATCCATGAATCAGGATCAGGCACGCCATCCTTGGTTGCGCCTAGCGCCTGAAATGCCTCTGCTTCACCTGAGCACCTGGCAACCCAGCTCTTCGTCGGCTGGATGACCAGGTCATGAAACTTGGTGGGAAGCTTGATGGTGGCGCTGGCCAGGAGCCAAACCTCCGGTTGAAGTTCGCGCAAGATTTCGGTCTGCTGTTCAGACAGGTTGTGCGCTTCGTCGTACACGATGATGAGAGGGCGCCGTCCCGTGCCGTCATTGCGGTCGATCAGACGTTGCCACATGGACTTGCCACCCTGGCTGTCCTGGGCTGTGCGATAGATCCGCAGGTCGCCCTCTCCCTGGTCTTTGTTGTTGAACAGGCCCGTCGTAGTCATCACCAGCAGCGGCGTGCCACCGTCCTCCAGCATCTTCGGCTGCAAATCTCTGACAGCGCAGACCTGAAAGCCTTCAACCAGCGGCGCGTACTTGCCGCCATTGAAGTTGTTGTATGTCTGGGTGACGACCGAGCGGGCCTTAGACATCCATAAGACAATTGGCTCGCCCTGAAGCTCATTGCGGATCAACGTGACTGTCTCCGCAAGAATGGGCGTCTTGCCAGCACCGGTCAGCGCACCGAGAGCCTGAAAAAACGGATCGGCCGCTTTGCGCGTGTAGCCACGTAGTTCATGGTTGGCGAAGAACGCGTAGCGACGCGCGATCTGAACCGCTGCGTCGTTCTGAAACTTGATTTCTTTCATACCTGATCGGTCTCGGTCTCGTTGTTGTATGCGTCTGCGCGCGTGTTGAAGCCTATGTGTTCGAGCACCCTGTCCGGTATCTTGTAGAACTCAACAGTGCGGCCGGAATAGGTCGCAACAGAGGCATACACGTGGTAGCGATCCATGAGGCCGTGCTTCTTGGCCTCTTCAACGATTGCCTTGAACGTGTCGCGATTCAGATTGGAGGGGTGGTCGGCGCCATCCCAGATCAAGAAGAAGCCTTCATTGCGGCTGTTGGTGGCAAAGAGGAAGCGACGACTTTCCACTTCCGGCAGGAAGCGCGTCAGGGAAGTTTTAGCGCGGTCCGACTTTTCCCAGTGGCTCGTCAACAGCAGGTCGATCATCTCTTCCCGTTGCAGGGCGTTGACCGCTGCGGCGTCCACCTGCTGGCGCTTCAGTTCGATGAACTGGAAGCCGCCACCCAACGGTTCGCACTTGCCGGACTTCCAATCGCCCTTGACCACTCTGCGAATGCGATCGGCAGTCAGCGACTTGGCATAGTGATCGCCCTTCTCGTCATTGCCCTGTTCGATCAGGATGAAGCGCCGCTCCGCACCGCTTACCTTGTTCAACTCAAGTACAGCGTGGCCCGTAGTGCCAGACCCGGCGAACGGGTCCAGAACGATTCCATCAGGCTTGCACCATAGTTGGATGATCTTGGAAATGAGCTTCAGTGGCTTAACCGTCTTGAAGTTGTGCCCCTTACCCACGACAGCATCCAGCTCCGTAACGCCGGTCTGGCTATGGCCGGACTCTTCGTGATCCCACGATTGCGGACCGATGTCGAAGGGGACGTCATAGTCCTCGTTCGCCCAGTACGTCAGGGGCACCTTGCCCTTTTTCACGTCCTTGAGATAGCGCTTGAGTTGCGGACCGGTCTCACCAGACTGGCCGAAATACAGCTGAGGCCAAGTGCCCGCCGCGAGCTTCGCTTGTGCTGCTCCGCGCGCCTTGCCCAGGATTGCGGCACTGGATACACAAACGCCTTCCTCAAACTTGGTTCCCTTCAACACGAGTGCCTTGACCTTCACGGTCTTGCCGGTGGCCTTCTCGACAACTTCATTTCCGTCATCGATCCACTTCTCCTGATACTCGTGGCCCCATTCCTCAAGCCAAGCCTTCATGCTCCGCTTTTCGTTGGCCCAGCAACGGCCCTCGGGCGGATAGAACATCTTGCCGTTGAACGGGCTTTGGATGCCATAGACCATCTTCTGGTGTGTTGCGGCATTTGGGCCGGACGCATCGCCTGACTTCCACTCATTCGGATCACCATCGATGCTCGTCTGGTAGCGCGCGTCCATTTCTTCAGTGCGCTCAAGCAGCCGAGTCTTGGCCTTTTCTAGGTCCTTGGCATAGACCAACACGTACTCAGTCGCTGTCGAAAGACCGCCTTTTTTTCCACCCGTGTCGCTCTTGGGCGAGTAGGCCTTTTGCCAGTTGATGATGCCGATGCGGTTCTCTTCTCGGAACACTTCGTCCATGAGCATGCCCAGCCGGTACAGCTCGCGATGATCGATGCAGATGGCGATAACGCCCCCCGGCTTCAGCATGTCGCGCATCATCCAGATGCGGGGTGTCATGAAGCGTAGCCACTTCGAATGGCGCGAGCCATCCTCCTTCGGCACAAGATCGCCCAAATCGGGGTCGTTGGGATCCTTGTCCCACTTGTCGTTGTAGCGGAAGTCTTCGCCGGTGTTGTACGGCGGGTCGGTGAGGATCAGATCGACTTGCCCACGGTACTTGTAAAGCGTCACCATGGCCGAGAGGTTTTCTCCGTCCATGATGATGTTCTGCCCCTGCGCCAGCGAGTCGCCCACGGAGAGGCGCTGGTTGATCTTCGTGAGCTTGGGCTTGACCTGGCGGATGATCTGCCAAGGGGCGGTGCGGCCCGTGTACGACATGATGATGCCGTCCTTGCCCGCCTCGGCGCGCTCTGCGTCGTGCTGTTCGAGCAAGCGGATCAGATCTCCGCGTGTCAGCTGCTCGTATGCCATCCTGGGTCTCTCGTTCTAAAGGTGGCCCACCAGGGCCATCACTGTTCATAGCAAAGCCACGGCAAGGACTGTGGCCCACGCCATGGCCTACGGTGTTCACTGTAATTCCATCCAGTGTTTTGGCGCAAGCCAAACCCTCCAAGCGTAGCAGTGATTCGCCTGGATCAGCTCACACGTCGTGTCGATCTCGCGACCGTGTAGGCTTTGGCCTCCGAGTGGCCATCGTGGCATTGCCTGCGACGGGATGTAATCGTGGTAATCGCTGGCCTGCCTATTCCCCAGCGGCCTGAGCAACCGAAGGTGGGCCCCAGATGTGACGAAAATTAGTCTTCCCGAGTGCGATGTGATCAGTCCAAGCGACCTTGCGGCTTTGATCGCGCAGTCCATGGTGCCGTCACGCGTCACCCAGGAAGGAATGGAATGCATCCGCACCAGAACCGCAACCCTTTACTGTCCAGATCCACAGAACGGCGGTAAGGCGCGGCGCACGACTTTTGAGCAGTACCTCACTGAATCGGAAAAGCTTCTGATCGCGGGCCAACTCGCCGAACTTCCGGCAGTTCATGGCGCCATGAGCAAGTATCAGCAAGATGCCTTCCTCCGCAAGTTCAAACAGCTGAATCCTAAGCTCGAATGGGTGCCCGTTCTGAGGATTGGGAAGGACTCCAAAATAGAGACTCAGTCTCGTGATCTTGCTCGCATTGAACAGCTGAAGGCTATTCGCAGCGCCATCGAAGCTGGTGATTTGACTTTGGTGGGATCGGGCCATGTACCGGCCAATCACCCTGGGGCAGTCTTACCGATACTGCAAGCCAAGAGGTATCTTGAACGCTGTGGGTTCGAGGTGACTGATTCACGCGCAGCGGCGGCGCATATGTTCGGGAAGCTCTCTCACCGCAATTCACTTGACGCAGCCATCGAGGCGGCCGTCGAGGCTTGCCATGGCAGTATGGCCCTGGCCGAAGTCTGGCCCGTGCTTGTCGGGATGGCAATCGAGAGTCATCATGGCCTTAGCTACGACAGCGAAGACGCTGATTCAGCGCGACGTGCGCTCCCCAAGCACACCATCAGCTACGAAGGCTCCGATGGGGCCGTCGAAAAGCTGACACGGGAAGCGTTGCGAAAACGCTTGGACAGACGTGCTGAAGCCTTGGCAAGGCGATCGGCCAGGCAGTGAAGAAACGGAAGCGGACGTAAACGGACGCGTTTTCGAGAAGCGCCCACAGACTGAGCGGGCCTGGGCACAGTGGAGTCACCTTCACTGCAACGCCCTAGCGCCATGCTTACTATCCTCCGACTCCCTGCCGTCAAAAAGGCTACTGGCCTCGGCCGCTCCTCCATCTATGCCAAGCTCAAGATGGGCGGCGATCACTACGACCCGACCTTTCCTCGCCCGATCCGACTCGGCCTTGCTGCGGTCGGCTGGCGTTCTGATGAACTGCATGCCTGGCTGGAGTCTCGCCAGCGCGCTACATGAGTGCAGAGCGCTTACACACTGGCCCAGCCGCCCTGTACGCACTAGCCCAATTTGAACTGCTTCGGACCTCCAGGCACCTGGCTCGCCTGGAGGGGTCGAAGCACTCTGCTAGCTGGCGTAATTCGTTGGCACGTCAGTGCAGCAGTTGCTCAAGAAACGTGGGTATCGGCGGCACTCCTTCGTCAGACATCCAGGCAAAGATAGCGAGTGACGAATTCGGGTTATTAATGTTATTCAAGGTATTGAAGAACAACAGGGATTGGCAGCGTGCCGTTCAACGGCCACAACTGTAAAACCTTAGATCGCCGTGCTCGTAACACCCGACACCCTTTGCTGCAAATCATGAATACCGATAATGAAAGCCCCCTTCAAACCAATCCTCACCCATGGCTTATGGCCCCGACTGATTGACAATCCTGACTTCTTGGATCTCAGTGCCGCTCACTTCGAGGAGACCATCACACACCACGATGGCGAGGGCACGCGCATCGAGGTGACAGAGGAAGCGGCCGACGTGCGCCGCCTGGCCGAAATTCACAATTTCATCGAATACATCGCCAAGCACCCTGATGCCAAAGCTTATGCAACCCGCACCTCTAAGCACGGCAAGAAGACCAGCTACGGCACGGCCTTCGGGTTGCGTTGCCTCACCTTCCTTCGTACCGCTCAATTCCAGCCAGTACGAGGCATCCGTTACAGCGAGAACATCGAGCTGTTCATCAGCGCCTGCAACGAGCTTGGATTTCCGCTTGAGTGCAATGCATTGAGCCAAATTGTCCAGCCCTGGATGAATGCAAATGCATCGCCATCTCACCTCTATGGCATGCCCGCAGGCGAAGCGATCAACCGGCTTCTGCAGACCCTCCGAAAAGGGCTGAAATCTCGCAGATTCCAGCAGCGCAAAGCTGATAGAAAGATTCAGTCAGAGCGAAACTTTCAGGCTGGGTGCGATTACATCAACACCCTCTTTGAATGGAAGAAGCGTCTGCTGATTATCCGGGTTGATTTGCACTTCAGAAAAGAGGTTCTGCCAACGCTGACATACGATGAAATGGCTGGTCACATGCAAAGGTTCCTGAACAACTTCAGGCACACCAAATACGGCAAGGCTAAGCTTGGATTTATCCGAAAATTCGAAGATGGCCACTCACGAGGGCCGCACATCCATCTGCTTTTGATACTCGATGGCTCGGAGCATCAACAGCACGCCTTTATTGCCGAAGAGGTCGGAAAATACTGGGAGCAGGTTACGGACGGCAAAGGTTACTACTTTAGTTGTCACCGCAACCGGAGTGGCTACCTTTATCCAGCCCTTGGCATGATCGATCGAGATGACCACGAGAAGCGCCAGAACTTGATTCGTGCCGTCCGGTACCTGACCAAGTCTGAGCAGTTCATGAAAATCGAGGGTTTCCGCTGTTTTGGGAAAGGAAAGACGCCCACCCTCTCGAAAACCAAGCGTGGCAGGCCCGTGAAAAGCCATATGCGAGGCCAATTGGGCCAAACCTCCGCCCAAATTGACCTGAGCATCCCTTCCTAGAAGTTTTCAGTTGCATATATTTTTTCTGATGAGGCGCGAGGGATGTCGCAAATATCGCGCATCCTTTGCCTGATTCGATCTATGCAACCACTTTTTGGAGGTTATTCATGAGTTTGATTTGTCCGCGATGCAAATCGGGCCAGGTCGTGGCACTCGACCGAGCACAACTGCTGTGCGGGAACGTCGGCACCGTAGGCGGCACGGTCGCCGGTGCGGTTGGTGCGCTTTCAGGAGCGCGCCTAGGAGGAGCTGTAGGGGCCGTAGGAGGCCCTGTGGGCTTGCTGGTAGGGGGACTGGCTGGCGCAGTCATTGGCGCGCTCTGTGGCGGTCTTTCGGGCGGCTATGCCGGCCGTCGTGTCGGCGAGGTCATCGATAACCAGTGGCTCGACAACATGGAATGCCAGCGTTGTGGTCACAGCTTTTCCACTGACGCCCCTTGAGGATCCACCACGGTAGTCAGTGAGCCGTCCGACCCCGTCAGTTCGGCGTTTGTTCGCTTAATCAATTCAGACACCCTCGCACAAGGGCCGCCCTCCTGTTTGGAGGCGCGGCCCATTGTGCTGTGGGTCGTCAGTTCAATCAATCAAAGGAATCGCAAATGACTCATGGAATCACGCAGATGGCATACGTCGGCGCAACGCCGTGGCACGGCCTGGGCAATCGCCTGGCACCGCGTCAGCCGCTGGAGGTGTGGGCGACGCAGGCGGGGATGGACTGGAGCATCTGTGCCGCTCCCGTGCGCTACCAGGCTCCGGCGCGTGACGAGCAAGAACTGCTTTCATTCGAAGATCAGCAGGTGCTATATCGCAGCGATACGCACCTGGCCCTTTCCGTGGTCGGCGCCCGGTACCAGATCGTCCAACCCCTTGATGCGCTGGCCTTTTTTCGGGATCTCACCGAAGCAGCGGATTTCGAGCTGGAAAGCGCGGGCACGCTAAAGGAGGGGCGTCGATTCTGGGCCCTGGCTCGCACAGGCAAGGAAACGGCGCTGATGGGCAGCGATTCTGTTCGCGGCTATGTGCTGCTAGCCTCGTCGTGCGATGGCACGCTGGCGACCACGGCGACGCCCACTAGTATTCGTGTTGTCTGCAACAACACGCTCGCCATGGCTCTGAGGGACACCGAGGCTGCAATCAAGGTCTCACACCGAACAGTCTTCGATGCACAGAAGGTGAAACGTCAGATGGGACTCCTGGTGTCGCAGTGGGACGGTTTCATGCTGCAGATGCGTGAGTTGGCGCAGCGCAAGGTGCTTGATCAAGAGGCGAGCAAGTTCATACGTCTCGTGCTCGCTCCCGCAACGATGTCACAGGATGCCGGTGCCATCGGACGGCAGGAACGGGCCATGAAGCACGTTCAGGCGCTGTTCGACGGTCAGGGAAAGGGCGCAGAGCTGCAGGCCAGCAAAGGCACCGCCTGGGGCCTTGTGAACGCTGTGACGGAGTTCGTGGATCATCACCGTCGCGCACGCAGCAACGCATACCGTCTAGACAGTGCGTGGTTCGGCCAAGGTGCGGTCATCAAGGAACGGGCGTTGTCACAGGCGCTGCAGTTGGTGGCATGACATGCGCCTAGCCTGCTGCCGGTTTAGACCTGGGTTTAGACCTGATGCAGGCAGTGAGCCCAGAAAGGAAAAAGGACTTAGAGGCCGAAGCTTCTAAGTCCTTGATTTCTCTTCTTATTTTTGGTCGGGGTGGCGGGATTCGAACTCGCGACCCCTTGCACCCCATGCAAGTGCGCTACCAGGCTGCGCTACACCCCGACGAAGAAATAGATTCTATACCAATTTTTGAAGGCTACGCAAGAAGTGTCTCGCGAATCGCCAGCAATTCCTGCCGGACCTGCCCGAGGGACAGCCGGTCCAGCGGCACCGAGGCATGGGCCGCGCCCTGCCCCACGTCGGCCGCGATGGCACGCTCGACATAGGCGTGGCTGTCCTGGCGCGCCGCCTCGATCGCCTCGGCATGGAACTCCTGCGCCGCGGCGGCGGCATGGCCGGCCTCGGTGAGCTGGTTGCGCGCGCCGCTGATGGTGAAGCCCTGGTCGTACAGCAAGTCGCGGATACGACGGATCAGCAGCACCTCGTGGTGCTGGTAATAGCGCCGGTTGCCGCGCCGCTTCATGGGCTTGAGTTGCGTGAACTCCTGTTCCCAGTAGCGCAGCACATAGGGCTTCACGCCGCACAGCTCGCTGACCTCACCAATGGTGAAGTAGCGTTTGGCGGGAATGGCTGGAAGCGCTTTGTCCATCGAAATCAAGGGCTTCAGGTGGGGAGGTCAGACTCTACTCGAAGTCCTTCCCGGCGGGCACATCGCTCTGCACGGCCTCTTTCAATTTGTGACTCGCATGGAAGGTCACGACATTGCGGGCCTTGATCGGGATCGCCTCCCCGGTGCGCGGGTTGCGCCCGGGCCGCGGCGCCTTGCGGCGGATGTTGAAGTTGCCAAAGCCCGAAAGCTTCACTTCCTGCCCCTGGGCGAGGTTCTCGTGAATGATGTCGAAGAAGGCCTCGACCATGTCCTTGGACTCGCGCTTGTTGAGACCCAGCTTGTCGAACAGCAGCTCGGCCAGTTCGGCCTTGGTCAGCGTCGGCGTCTCCAGGCTGCCCAGCAGCACGCGGGCCTGGTCCTTCAGATCGTCCTCAGTCATTCCATGCTCCTCAGCCGCGCAGACGCGCCCCCAGCCGCTCGCCCAGGCTCGCGACCACCTTGGCCACCGCCTGCTCGATGCGTTCGTCGGTCAGCGTGTTCTCGTCATCCCGCAGTTCCAGGCGGACTGCCATGCTGCGCTCGCCCGCCGGCATCTCGGCCGTGGGCTGTGCGGGCTTGAAGACGTCGAACAGGCGCGCCGAGCGTACCAGGCTCTCGCCACTGTCCGCGATGGCCTGCATCAGCGCGTCGTGCGTCACCGCTTCGCCGACGATCAGCGCGAGATCGCGCTGCACCGCCTGCTGACGCGGCACGGCCTGGCCTTGCGGCAGGCTGCGCGCCAGCACGGCATCGAGTTCAAGCTCGAACACCACGGGCGCCTGCGGCAGCTCGTAGCCTTGGCGCCACTTGGGGTGCAGTTCGCCGACCACACCGATCGCGATGCTGTCCAGCAGCACGCGTGCGCTGCGGCCCGGATGCAGGGCCGGATGCTCGGCGGCTTCGAAACTCAGCACGCGCGGAGCGAACAGCGCCTCCAGATCGCCCTTGACGTCGAAGAAGTCGACGGCACGCTCGCGCGCCGCCCATTGCGGCGCATCCGCGGGGCCATAGGCCAGGCCGGCCAGGCGCAGCGGCTGGGCGATGCCGTTCACGCTCGCATCGCCCTGTTGCACGCGAGCATCGCGCAGGAAGACGCGACCGATTTCGAAGACACGCACGCGCGCGGCCTTGCGCGCCAAGTTGTGGCGCAGCACCTGGACCAGGCTGCCAATCAGGCTGGTACGCATCACCGACAGCGGCGCGGCGATCGGGTTGAGCAGGCGGATGGGCTCGGCATTGCCGGCCAGTTCGCGCTCCCAGCGCTCCTCGACGAAGCTGAAGTTGATGGTTTCGAAATAGTCGCGCGCCGCCACCGCATGGCGCAGCGCATGCACTCCGCGGCGCGATTCGGAGCGCGTCTTGGCCACCACTGGCGCGACCGGCGGCGTGGCCGGCAGGCGGCCATAGCCCAGCACGCGGATGACTTCCTCGATCAGGTCTTCCTCGATCTGCAGGTCAAAGCGCCAGCTCGGCGGCGTGACGGTGATCGTGCCCTCGCCTTCGCTGAAGCTCAGGCCCAGGCGGCGGAACACGCCGGCGCACTCGGCCTGCGTGACGGGCATGCCGATGACCTTGGCCGCGCGCGCGACGCGCAGCTGCAAGGGCTTGCGCTCGGGCAGCTGGGTGACCTGATCGGTGACCGGGCCGCATTGCGTCTGCGGCGTACCGCAGATTTCCAGGATCAGCTGCGTGATGCGCTCGATGTGCTCCACGGTCAGTTGCGGATCCACGCCACGCTCGAAGCGATGCCCGGCGTCGGTGGAGAAGTTGTAGCGGCGGCCCCGCCCCATTACCGCTTCGGGCCACCAGAACGCAGCCTCGACGTAGATGTTGCGCGTGGCGTCGGACACCGCAGTGGCGTCGCCGCCCATGATGCCGGCCAGCGACTCCAGGCCTTTCTCGTCTGCGATGACGCCCACCTGCTCGTCCACCTCGATGGTGTTGCCGTTGAGCAGCTTGAGCGTCTCGCCCTTGCGGCCCCAGCGCACCTCCAGGCCGCCGGCGATCTTGTCCAGATCGAAGATGTGGCTGGGTCGTCCGTACTCGAACATCACGTAGTTGGAGATGTCCACCAGCGGCGACACCGAACGCTGGCCGCAGCGCGCCAGCCGCTCCACCATCCAGGCCGGAGTCCGGGCCTGGGTGTTCACGCCGCGGATGATGCGGCCCGAAAAGCGACCGCAGAGATCCGCAGCCTCGATGCGCACCGGCAGCGTGTCCGCGAAGCCGGTGGCGATGGGCTCGATCGCCGGCGTCTGCAGCGGTGCGCCGGTCAGCGCGGACAGCTCGCGCGCGATGCCGTACAGGCTCAGGCCATGGCCCAGGTTGGGCGTGAGCTTGAGCGTGAAGATCTGGTCGTCCAGGTTCAGGAAGCGGCGGATGTCCTCGCCCACCGGGGCGTCGGCCGGCAGTTCCAGCAGACCGCCATGCTCGTCGCTGAGCTTGAGTTCGCGCGCCGAGCACAGCATGCCGAAGCTCTCGACGCCGCGCAGCTTGCCCTTGCCGATCTTGAAGGGCTTGCCGTCCTCGCCGGGCGGCAGCTCGGCGCCGATCGTGGCCAGCGGCACGCGGATGCCGGCGCGCGCGTTGGGCGCGCCGCAGACGATCTGCAGCGGCTCCGGGCCGCCCGCGTTGACCTTGCAGACACGCAGCTTGTCGGCGTTGGGATGCGGCTCGGCTTCCAGGATCTCGGCGACGACGATGCCGGTGAAGGGGGGCGCGGCGGGGCGCAGCTCCTCGACCTCCATGCCGGACATGGTCAGCAGGTCGGCCAATTCTTGGGTGGTGAGCTGCGGGTTGCAGAAGGATCGCAGCCAGGACTCGGGGAATTGCATGGGACTCTCTTCAGGCGTCTATTCGGGCGTGTTCGGGACAGGCGTGGCGGGCTGTGAGGTTCAGCGGTGCATCACTTGAACTGCGACAGAAAGCGCAAATCGCCCTCGAAGAACAGGCGCAAGTCGTTGACGCCATAGCGCAGCATGGCCAGCCGGTCGATGCCGGAACCGAAGGCGAAGCCGATGTAGCGCTCGGGGTCCAGGCCCATGTTGCGGATCACCTGCGGATGCACCTGGCCGGCGCCCGACACCTCCAGCCAGCGCCCCTTCAGCGGGCCGGACTCGAACATGATGTCGATCTCGGCGCTGGGCTCGGTGAACGGGAAGTAGCTGGGGCGGAAACGCAGCTGCAGCGCGTCGGTTTCGAAGAAGGCGGTGATGAAATTCAGGTAGACCGCCTTCAGGTCCTTGAAGCTGATGTTCTCGCCCACCCACAGCCCTTCAACCTGGTGGAACATCGGCGAATGCGTGGCGTCGCTGTCCACGCGGTAGGTGCGGCCCGGCGCGATGACGCGAATCTCGGGCATGGTGGCCTGCCCGGCATAGCGGCGGGCATGCGCCTGCGCGTAGCGGATCTGCATCGGGCTGGTGTGCGGACGCAGGTTGAACCAGCGCCCCTCCTCGTCCTTCATGTCGACGTAGAAGGTGTCCTGCATCGAGCGCGCCGGATGGTTCTCCGGGTTGTTCAGCGCCGAGAAGCTGAACCAGTCGGTCTCGATCTCCGGACCGTCGGCGACATCGAAGCCCATCGAGCCGAAGATGGCTTCGATGCGCTCCATCGCACGCGTGATCGGATGCAGGCCGCCGGTTCCGCGATTGCGGCCGGGCAGGGTCACGTCCAGCGCCTCGGCCTTGAGCTGCTTTTCCAGCTCGGCGTCGGCCAGCGCCTGGCGGCGCGCGCTCAGCGCCGCCTCGATGCCCTGCTTGAGCTGGTTGATCTCGGCGCCGCGGGTCTTCTTCTCCTCGACCGACAGGGCCGCCAGGCCCTTCATCAGCTCGGTCACCTGGCCGCTCTTGCCCAGGAACCTGGCCTTGGCGTTTTCAAGATCGGCGGGCGTGGTCGCGGCCTCGAAGGCCTCGCGAGCACTGTGCAGCAGGGTGGAAAGATCGTTCACGGCGCGACGGATGGAATGCGGAAAAAAGAAAAGGCCGAACACCGAGGTGTCGGCCTTTGAACGATGACGGGGCACCCCGGCCGAAGCCAGGATGCTGGACGATCATCAAGCCAGAGCGGCCTTCACCTTGGCGAAGATGCTGGCAAAACCAGCAGGATCGTTGACGGCGAGATCGGCCAGGACCTTGCGGTCGATGTCGATCTGGGCCTTCTTCAGGCCGGCCACGAACTTGCTGTACGTCAGACCCAGCTCACGGCTCGCCGCGTTGATACGGGCGATCCACAGCTGACGGAAGACGCGCTTCTTGGCACGGCGGTCACGGTAGGCGTACTGGCCCGCCTTCATCACCGCCTGCTTGGCGATGCGGAAGACGTTCTTACGACGACCACGGAAGCCCTTGGCCAGAGCCAGGACCTTCTTGTGACGAGCACGTGCGGTAACACCACGTTTGACGCGAGGCATGTTGTATCTCCTTCAGTTCGTGGGATTACAGACCAGCAAAAGGCAGCATCGCGGCGATGTGGCCCATGTTGGTCTCATGCACGTTCGCGGCGCCGCGGAGCTGGCGCTTGTTCTTCGTGGTCTTCTTGGTCAGGATGTGGCGCTTGAACGCCTGACCGCGCTTGACGGTGCCACCCGGACGAACGCGAAAACGCTTTTTCGCGCTGCTCTTGGTCTTCATCTTGGGCATGACTGCTCCTTCTTCATACGTCCCTCCAGGCGGCTGCGGGGTTCGCAGCACTTGCGGTGCCTGCAGGAGACTAATAAGCCCGCCGACGACCAGATCGACGGGCTTGAACCTTGCAACAGCGCAGGGCATTTCTGCCGCTCGCCGGGCCACCCCGAAGAGCAGCCAGTTTGCAAATCCAAGCGGGCCATGACCCGCTTGGATTTGCGCCCCCTCGGGGGCGGGCCCGTGTATCCCGCGGGCCAGGGGCGTCACGACATCAGCGCTTCTTGGGCGCCAACACCATGATCATCTGACGACCCTCGAGCTTGGGCATGTGCTCGACGACCGCCACATCCGCCAGTTCGTCACGGATGCGCTCCAGCATGCGCATGCCAATGTCCTGGTGCGTGATCTCGCGGCCGCGGTAGCGCAGCGTGACCTTACCCTTGTCGCCATCCTCTGCAATGAAGCGGCGCAGGTTGCGCATCTTGATCTGGTAATCGCCTTCGTCGGTGCCGGGGCGGAACTTGACTTCCTTGACCTCGATCACCTTCTGCTTGGCCTTGGCCTCGGCAGCACGCTTCTGCTCCTGGTACTTGAACTTGCCGTAGTCCATCAGGCGGCACACCGGCGGGCTCGCCGTGGCAGCAATCTCGACCAGGTCCACGTCCAGTTCACCGGCCATGCGCAGCGCTTCTTGAATGCTCACGATGCCGATCGGCTCGTTCTCGGGACCATTCAGACGGACTTCGGGGGCGGTGATTTCGCGGTTCAACCTGTGCTTGCGCTCAGGAATCGCACGACGGTCAGCAAACGTAGCGATGGTATTTACCTTTCAGCGGGGGCCCAGGCAACAGGCCCCATCAAGATGAACAAAGCAAAGCGCGCCCGACACAGGCCTGCTCTGAGCACAGACTCAGAGCTTGTTCGCGATGGTCTCGGAGAGCTTCATGGAGAAGTCCGCCAAGGACATCACGCCCAGATCCTGGTTGCCACGGGCGCGCACTGCCACAGCGCCATTCGCCTTTTCCTTGTCGCCAACGACGAGGATGAACGGCACCTTTTGCAGGGAATGCTCGCGGATTTTATACGTGATCTTTTCGTTGCGCAAATCGCTCACCACCCTAACTCCTTGTTTTTGCAGTGAATTCGCGATTTCCGCGACGTAATCCGCCTGCGCATCGGTGATATTGGCCACCACCACCTGCACCGGCGCCAGCCAGGTAGGCAGTGCACCGGCGTGCTGCTCGATCAGGATGCCGATGAAACGCTCCAGGCTGCCGACGATGGCCCGGTGCAGCATCACCGGGGTCTTGCGCTGACCGTCCTCGTCCACGAACTCCGCCTGCAGGCGCTGCGGCATGTTGTGGTCGATCTGGATCGTGCCGCACTGCCATTCGCGGCCCAGGGCGTCCTTGAGCGCGTACTCGATCTTGGGCGCGTAGAAGGCGCCCTCGCCATGGGCGATCTGGAACTCCACGCCGGACTGGCGCAGGCTGTCCATCAGGATCTGCTCGGTGCGGTCCCAGTAATCGTCCGTGCCGATGCGCTTCTCGGGCCGCGTCGCGACCTTGTAGACGATCTCGGTAAAACCGAAGTCCTTGTAGACCTTCTGCAGCAGCGTCGTGAACGCGGCGCACTCGGCCAGGATCTGGTCTTCGGTGCAGAAGATGTGGCCGTCGTCCTGCGTGAAGCCGCGCACGCGCATGATGCCGTGCAGGCCGCCCGTGGGCTCGTTGCGGTGGCACTGACCGAACTCGCCGAAGCGCAGCGGCAGGTCGCGATAGCTCTTGATGCCGTGCTTGAAGATCAGGATGTGACCGGGGCAGTTCATCGGCTTGAGCGCGTAGTCGCGCTTCTCCGACTCGGTCGTGAACATGTTGTCGCGGTACTTGTCCCAGTGGCCCGTGGCCTCCCACAGGGTCTTGTCCAGCAGCTGCGGGCCCTTGACCTCCTGGTAGCCGTTGTCACGGTAGACGCGGCGCATGGCCTGCTCGACTTCCTGCCAGATCGCCCAGCCCTTGGGGTGCCAGAACACCACGCCGGGCGCGTGCTCGTCGATGTGAAACAGGTCCAGCTCGCGGCCCAGCTTGCGGTGGTCGCGCTTCTCGGCCTCCTCCAGCATGAACAGGTACTTCTGCAGGTCCTCCTTGCTGGCCCAGGCCGTGCCGTAGACACGCTGCAGCATCTCGTTGCGGTGGTCGCCGCGCCAGTAGGCGCCGGCCACCTTCATCAGCTTGAAATGCTTGAGCTTGCCCGTCGAAGGCACGTGCGGGCCGCGGCACAGGTCGGTGAAGCCGCCCTCGGCATAGAGCGACACATCCTCGCCCTGCGGGATGGAGGCGATGATCTCGGCCTTGTAATGCTCGCCCAGGCCCTTGAAATAGGCCACCGCCTCATCGCGCGGCAGCACGCTGCGCACCACCTTCTCGTCCTTCTTCGCCAGCTCGGCCATCTTCTTCTCGATGGCGGCCAGATCCTCGGGCGTGAACGGGCGCTTGTAGGCGAAGTCGTAATAGAAGCCGTGCTCGATCACCGGACCGATGGTGACCTGGGCCTCGGGGAACAGCTCCTTCACCGCATAGGCCAGCAGGTGGGCCGTGGAATGGCGGATGACTTCCAGGCCGTCGGCGTCCTTGTCGGTGACGATGGCCAGTTGCGTGTCGGCGTCGATGAGGTGGCTGGTGTCCACCAGGCGGGCGGACTCGCCCGACCCCACGCGTCCGGCCAGCGCGGCCTTGGCCAGGCCGGCGCCGATGGAGGCGGCAACTTCCGCCACCGTGACCGGCTGCGCGAACTCGCGCTTGGAGCCGTCGGGCAATTGAATCGAAATCATGGGAAGAACTCCGGAGTCAGCGGGGGCGCCGCATCGCGCAGCAAGGGCATCCCCAGAAAGCAAAAAGCGCGGCCGGTTGCCGCGCTTTGTGGGTGCTGGGAATTCCAGCGGACGTCAGAAACTGAGCGCAACAAGCCGCGGCCGATCAAACCTCACAGAAAGGGGTCGTAGTCCGCGGTGTCATAACCAATGCGCCTTTCCCGGTCCTTGTTGGTGGAAGAGGCGCCGATTGTACGGGAAGCGCCACGGCGCCGGAAACCGGTGATCAGTAGCCGCGCTCCAACCGGCCGTTGACGATACGCACCGGGTCGCCCACCCGCAGCCCGTCCAGCCGTTCGACCTCAAACGCGACCTGCTCGCGGTCGGCCGTCTGCACCCAGACGCGGTAGCGGCCGCCGCGCGGGGCCGACTGCTGGCGCTCCATCTCATTGCCAATCAGCGCGCCGCCCAACGCACCAATCACCGTCGCCGCCGCCCGGCCGTTGCCGCGTCCGACCTGGTTGCCCAGCACGCCGCCGACGACGCCGCCCACCAGCGCGCCAGCGCCGCTGGCCTGGCTGCCACGCCCGTCGCCCACGGCCTCAATCGCCTGGACCCGGCCCTGCTGCGCCGGCGCGCTGTAGGCATAGCCCCCGTAGCCAGACCCGTAGGAAGAGCCGTAGGGCGCGCCACCATAGGCGGGCTCATAGGACGAACCGTAAGCACTCGAACGATGGTGATGGGCGCAACCGCCCAGCGACAGGGCCAGCGCCGTGACGGGAATCCAGATCCAGCCTCGCATAAGACACTCCAGCGCCCTCGCGAACCGGACGGCGCCCCCAGTCAACGCACCAGGGAGGCCGTCGGTTGGCCCGGGCCGCGGGGTCTTACCGATGCTTACCCGCGGCTACAGCGGCAAGACGTCGAGATGCGGCCGGTTGCAGGCTTCGGCCAACTCGTCGGCGAGGCGCTGCGCCTCGCGCACCGCGCGCAGCCAGGCGCGCGCGCGCGCCTGAATGTCGTCGCCGTAGCGCTGGAAGTCCGCCCGGTCGGGCAGCTTGCCGTTGGGCAGCTGCCGCACCCAGTCCGGATCGGGCACCAGCAGCACCACGTTGTCCAGAAAGCCGCTGGGCCGGTGGCGATGCCTGAGCCCCTTGTCCAGCCATCCGGGGATGACCTCGCGCTGGAAATGCGGGTACAGCACCAGGCCCTCGCCGACCATCGCCGCGTAGTTCAGGTGCAGGTGGTAGTCGGTGATGCCGCCGTCCCAGTAGGCGCCGGCCGGCGCGCCGGCAATGTCGTGCACCGCCCGGAGCCAGAACGGGATGGAGCAGCTGGCCAGCACCGCCGCCTGCAGATTGCCGGGGTCCAGCGCGACCTGGCGGCTGCGGTAGTCATGCAAGGGCATGGGCAGCGGCGCGCGCGGATCGGAAAACACCACCCGCTCCAGCCAGCCCCCCATCGCCGAGCGCGACCACGCATTCGCGGCGAACGCCCCCGCATAGCCCAGCGGCGTGCGCAGGCGCCCCTCGCGACGCAGCAGATGCCGGCCGCGCGAGGTGAAGACATGCAGCCGCAGCGAGGGGTGCGACAGCATCACCTGCTCGCGTCCGCCAAAGACCTCGTCGAGCTTGGCGGCAAAGCCGCGCGTCACCGCCGTGGCGTCCGGCATGCGGCCCGGCGCGCTGTCGTAGCGCTGGTGGGCGTACTCCTGGGCCAGGCGTTCGAACTCCCGTTCGACATCGTCCGGGTTGCGCGTCAGGCAGGCGGTGGCCATGCGCCAGGCGCCGATGGAAGCGCCCAGCAAATGAAGCTCCCGCCCCGGCTGCGCCGCAGCGGGCAACCAATGGCCGAACAGAAAGCGGTCCAGCGCGTTGAGCACCAGCCCCTTGGGTCCGCCCGCGGCCGCCGGGATCACGCGCACGTCCGACGCGCGCAGCCCCTGCTGGCGCAGGCGCTCGCGCGCCTTCGGGCCCGCGAGGATCTGCAGCGCGCGTCCGCCCGTCATGTCAGAGCTTGAGCTCCAGCCCCAGGCCCACCCAGCTGCGGCCACTGCGCTCGGTGCGCGTGAAATCGCCGGCGCTCAGGCGCGTGACCGACTGCCCGTCCAGCGGCGCGAAATTGCCCACCGACAGTCGCATCGAAGCCTTGGGGTTGAAGATCCATTGCGCGAACAGATCGATGGAGCGGCTGCGCGACTGGTCCAGCCACTGCCCTTGCGTCTGACGCGTGGTGTAGCCCGGCGTGAAGTTCAGGTTGCCGCCGACCAGCAGCGGCATGCTGCTGAAGCGGTAGTCCAGGCCCAGGTTGCCGGACCAGGGTTGCTGTCCGTCCAGGCGGTTGTCGGGGCCTTCCAGTGCATCCACACGCGAATGATAGAAGCTCACCGAACCGCGCAGGTTAAGCGCGGTCTTGGGGTCGAACAGCGCGGGCATCAGCTCATTGGCACGGCCCTTCAGCTCCAGCTCCAGGCCGCTGGTCTGCGCGCGCGAAAAGTTGACCGGCCGAGACACCCAGCGCGGCGCGCTCGCGAAGCTGGGGGTTTCCAACGTGACCGCGTTGCGGATCAGGTTGGTGATGCGGCGATGGAACAGGCCCACGCTGAACATGCCGCCGCCGTTCATGTACTTCTCGTAGGCGATGTCCAGGCCGGTGGCCAGTTCGGGCTTGAGCAGCGGATTGCCCACGCGGTCCGGCGACAGCTCCTCGTTGGTCACGCTCGAGTCGGGATACTTGCCATTCAGTGCATAGCGCGACAGCAGCGCGCCCAGATCGGGTGCCTTGTAGCTGCGCGTCAGGCTGGCGCGGATCATGTCGCGACCCTTGGGGTCCAGCTTGTAATTGATGTGCCACAGCGGCGTCAGCACGCTGGAGACGTTGCGCACCGATTCGCTGCCACCGCGGCTGCTCGTCGCGATGCGCTCGTAGCGCAGACCCAGGTAGGTGGACCACTGCGGCGACACCTCCCACTCGTCCTGCACGAAGAAGGCCTGGCGCTCGATGCGTGCGCCGAAGGGCTCGCCGTCGAAGTCGGGCAGCTGGTTCTGGCCATTGGCCAGCGTCGTGGTCCGGGTCTCGTCGCGCTTACGCCATTCCAGGTCCCAGCCCACGGCCAGGCTGTGGTCCTCGCCCAGCAGCTGGCTGTACTTGCCGGCCTGGGTCAGGCTGCGGTCCTGGTTGTCGCCCACCGAATGAACGCGGGGCAAGCCGCTGCGCAGGTTCAGGTTGTTGAACGTGCCCCGGGCGTCCTGGATGCCGGCCTTGAGTTCGATGCTCTGGCTGTCGCTGAAGCGGTTGTTGTATTGCAGGTTGCCGCGCAGCATCCGCCAGCTGCCCTTGTTGTCGGCATCGTCCTCGGGATTGGGCATGCCCACGGGTAGCGAATTGTTGTAACGCACCCGGTTGTTCCACTGGCCCTTCTGCGCGAAGCCCTGGAAGTTCAGCGTCTCGTCGTCGTTGCGGCGCCAACTGATGCGCGGCGCGGTGTTGAAGCCATGGCCCCAGTTCAGCACCTCGCCCTGCTGCGTGATGCTGGAGGGCTGACCGTCCGTGCCCTTGGCGTAGCGTTCGGTCACGGACTCGTTCAGGCTGCGCCACTCGAACACCGACACCGGCACGGAGACCGACACCGGCCCCAGCTTCTCACCCAGCGTGAAGGTGGCCGAGGGCGTGGGCCGGTCGACGTTGTAGCCCAGGCCCAGGCGCAGGTCGCGCTGCGACACGCGCGGGGCGTCCTTGAGGATGATGTTGATCGCGCCGGCCACGGCCTGCGCGCTCTTGTCGGCCGTCGGCCCCTTGGTGACTTCGATGCGTTCCACCTGGGCCGGATTGAGCTGGTCCAGCTGGAAGCCGGGCGGCGCCGGGTCGCCGTTGATCAGGATCAGCGTGTAGCCCGCGCCCAGCCCACGCATGCGCGGCGCGCCGCCGGCCACGTTGACGCCCGGCAGGCGCTTGAGCACATCGGCCACGCTGGTGTCGCCGTACTTGTCGAGTTCGTCACGGCCATAGATTTGCTTGGCCACCTGGGACTTGCGGCGCAGCTCGGTGTCGCTCTGCTGGCGGGAGTTCAGCTCCACGCGGTCCAGCCGGTTGCCACCCGCACGCGACGCGGATTCGCTGCCCACGCCCGGGGGGACGTCTTGGGCCCAGGCGGCATTGAGGGCGGCGGTCAGCAGGCACAGCGGGACGCAGGTTCCGGCAAGGGTTCTCGGTTTCAATCCAGACTCCATCTGATTCCATCGGCGCACCGGGCGCTTCCCGGCACTGGAGCGGCACGATAGCCAGGCCCTCCCGGCCCGTCGCAACAGATGCGACCAAACGCAAAAATGGGGGCGCCAACGGCGAGCGCCGCGGCCCTGCGCGCGCAGGGCGCACAGAACCGGCCGCGGCGAGGTTTCAGCGCCGGTTTTGCAGCTTCGCGAAGGCGGCGGCCATCGCGCCGCCCGCGGGCGGCGCGGCGGGCGCCGAACGTCCGCGCTCCTGCCGCGAGGCCGGGCGGAAGCTGTTGTCGCCCTTGCCCGCGCCGCCGCGCGGCGCCTGCGCGTCCAGCTTCATCGTCAGCGAGATGCGCTTGCGCGCCAGATCCACTTCGAGCACCTTGACCTTGACGATGTCACCGGTCTTGACCACCTCGCGCGCGTCGTTGACGAATTTGTTCGACAACTGACTGACGTGGACCAGGCCATCCTGGTGCACGCCCAGATCGACGAAGGCGCCGAACTGCGCGACGTTGGACACCGTGCCTTCCAGCACCATGCCTTCCTTCAGGTCCTTGATGTCCTCGACGCCCTCGTTGAAGCGCGCCACCTTGAAGTCCGGACGCGGGTCGCGGCCGGGTTTTTCCAGCTCGGCGAGGATGTCGCCCACGGTGATGGCACCAAAGCGCTCGTCGGCAAAGGCCTCCGGCCGCAGCGCGCGGATGACGTCGGCCTTGCCCATCACCTCGGCCAGGGGGCGACCCAGGTGGTCCAGGATGCGTTGCACCACCGGATAGGTCTCCGGGTGCACACCGGACAGGTCCAGCGGGTTCTCGCCATCGCGGATGCGCAAAAAGCCCGCGGCCTGCTCGAAGGTCTTGGGGCCCAGGCCCGTGACGTCCAGCAGCTGCTGCCGGCTCTTGAAGGCCCCATGGGCGTCGCGCCAGCGCACGATGGCATTGGCCACGCTGCCCGACAGGCCGGAGACGCGCGCCAGCAGCGGCGCCGACGCGGTGTTCAGGTCCACGCCCACCGAGTTCACGCAGTCTTCCACCACCGCGTCCAGCGTACGCGCCAGCTCGCTCTGGTTGACGTCGTGCTGGTACTGGCCGACCCCAATGCTCTTGGGGTCGATCTTCACCAGCTCGGCGAGCGGGTCCTGCAGCCGGCGCGCGATGGAGACGGCACCGCGCAGCGACACATCCAGCTCGGGCAGTTCCTTGGAGGCGAACTCGGAGGCCGAGTACACCGACGCTCCCGCCTCACTGACCACGACCTTCTCGATCAGCGTGCCGGGGGCCAGGCTCTGGATGCGCTTGATGAGGTCGCCGGCCAGCTTGTCGGTCTCTCGGCTGGCGGTGCCGTTGCCGATCGCGATCAGGTTCACGCCATGGGTGGCGCACAGCCGGCCCAGGGTGTGGAGGGAACCCTCCCAGTCGCGCTTGGGCTCATGCGGGTAGACCGTCGCGGTGTCCAGCACGCGGCCGGTATCGCTGACCACGGCCACCTTGACGCCGGTGCGTATGCCGGGGTCCAGCCCCATCACCACGCGCTTGCCGGCCGGCGCGGCCAGCAGCAGGTCGCGCAGGTTCTCGGCGAAGACCCGGGTCGCCACCTTCTCGGCCTCTTCGCGCAGGCGCGAGAACAGGTCGCGCTCCAGGCTCAGCGAGAGCTTGACCTTCCAGGTCCAGGCGATGGTGCGGCGGATCAGCTCGTCCGCCGCGCGCTTGGCATGGCTCCAGCCCAGGTGGCGGGCGATGCGGCCTTCTGCCAGACCGGGCTGGCCCGGCACCAGCTCTTCGTCCAGCACCAGCTTGGCGTCCAGGAACTCCTGGGTGCGACCGCGGAACACCGCCAGCGCACGGTGCGAGGGCACGGTCTTGATGGCTTCCGAGTAATCGAAGTAGTCGCGGAACTTGGCGATGTCGGGATTGTTCTCGTCCTTGCCCTCCATCAGCTTGGACTGGAAGAGCCCTTCCTCCCACAGCCACTCGCGCAGCTTGCCGATCAGCTGCGCGTCCTCGGCCCAGCGCTCGGAGAGCAGGTCGCGCACGCCATCCAGCACGGCATGCGCGTCAGCAAAGCCGGCCTCCGCATTGACGAAGCCCGCGGCTTCGGCCAGCGGGTCCAGCGACGGGTCGGCGAACAGCCGGTCCGCCAGCGGCTCCAGCCCCGCCTCGCGGGCGATCATGCCCTTGGTGCGGCGCCGGGGCTTGTAGGGCAGGTAGAGGTCTTCCAGCTCCTGCTTGGTCGGCGCGGCCTCCACCGCGGCACGCAGCTCGGGGGTCAGCTTGCCCTGCTCCTCGATGCTCTTGAGCACCGCGGCACGGCGCTCTTCCAGCTCGCGCAGATAAGCCAGGCGCACTTCCAGCTCGCGCAGCTGGGTGTCGTCCAGACCGTCCGTGGCCTCCTTGCGGTAACGGGCGATGAAGGGCACGGTGGCGCCGCCGTCCAGCAGCTCGACCGCCGTCTGCACCTGGGCCGGGCGCACGCCCAGCTCCGCGGCAATCTGAAGAAGGATCTTGTCCAAGGTCGGGAGACCGCTAAAAACACGAAGCGGCGGAGTTTGCCATAGGGCGGGCCCGCCAGGCCCGCCAGGCCGGCTGGCCCTGCCTAAGGCCGGCGGCGCAGCAGAAACTTCTGCAGCTTGCCGGTCGGCGTGCGCGGCAGCGCGTCGGCGAAGACGAACTCGCGCGGAATCTTGTAGCGCGCCAGCCGCTCGGCCAGGAAGTCCTTCAGCGCCTGCTCGCTGAGCGATTCGCCGGGGCGGACCACGACATGGGCCACCACCGTCTCGCCCCATTCCGGGTGCGGGCGACCGACCACGGCCACATCGGCCAGCTGCGGATGCGTGGCCAGTTGGTCCTCCACCTCCTTGGAATAGACGTTCTCGCCGCCGGTGACGATCATGTCCTTGCTGCGGTCGACGATGAACAGATAGCCGTCCTCGTCACGGCGGGCCAGATCGCCGCTGCGGTACCAGCCACCATCGGCGAAGGCGTTGCGGGTGGCCTCGGGGTCGTCCAGATAGCCCTGCATCACGCTGCCGGCACGCAGCCAGATCTCGCCCGTCTCATCAGGCGCCGCGTCCCGCCCGTCGTCGCGCACCAGGCGCAGGTCCACGCCAGGCAAGGCGCTGCGGCCGATCGAGCCGGCCTTGGCAATCTGCTCCTCCGGATAAAGCGTGGTGCCCACCGGGCCGGTTTCGGTCATGCCATAGACCTGGAAGAAGCGCTCGCTGCGGTAGGCGCGCATCAGCTGGCGCGCCTGCTCCGCGCCGATCGGGCCGCCGCCATAGATCCAGGCGCGCACGCTGGAGAGGTCGAAGGCGGCGAAGTCCGCCACCCGCTGCAGCGGCGCGAAGTAGGACACCGGCGCGCCGAAGTACAGCGTGACGCGCTCGTCCTGCACCGCCTGCAGGAAGTGCTGCGGGTGGTATTCGCGCAGCAGCACGGCGGTGCCGCCCATGTACAGCGTGCCGAGCAGCCAGTTGTTCAGCGGCGACGAATGCCAGATGGGCATGGCCATCAACGTGCGCTCGGCGCGCGTGATGGACAGCGCCAGCGCCGCCGTGATGGCCGCCAGCAGCACCTGGCGGTGGCCCAGCATGCAGCCCTTGGGCAGGCCGGTGGTGCCCGAGGTGTAGAGCAGCTCGGCCAGCGCGTTCTCGTCGACCGGCGGCAAGGCCGGCGCCTGCTCCGGCGCCGCCGCGCACAAAGCGTCGAAATCACCCCAGCCCGCCACCGCGCCCTCGGTGGACAGCATGGGGCACAGCGCCGCCAGCGGCTGCAGCTGCGGCGCCAGTGCCGCGTCGGCCAGGCACAGGCGCGCGCCGCTGTGGCGGAGCTGATGGCGCAGCTCGGGCGTCTGCAGCTTGTGGTTGACCGGCACCACGGCCGCGCCCAGGCGCCAGGCGCCCAGCAGTGCGATCAGAAAGCCCGGCGTGTTGAAGCACACCAGGGCCAGCCGGTCGCCAGGCCCCAGCCCCTGCGCGGCGAGCACCCGCGCGGCGCGGTAGGACGCGGCCTGCAGCTGCGCGTAGCTGATCGAGCGCCCCTGGACGCGCAGGCAGGGATGGTCGGGCGTCTTGCGCGCATTGCCATCGAACACCGAAAGAAAGTCCATCTGTCCTGTCTCCTCGTGCGTGCCGCCGCTCAGGCCGGGAAGGCGCGCTGCAGCAGGTCTTCCACCGGCAGCCCGACCGCCTGCAGCCCGCCATAGACATGGCCCCAGCGCGCATCCAGCCGGCTGGCCGCGAAGGCGTCGGCGACAAAACCCGGCGCATGGCGGCGCAGCAGCGCGGCCTGGGCCAGCAGCACCAGGCGTTCGGCGACGCGGCGGCCCTGGGCCTCCAGCTGCGCGGGCGGCTGGGCCAGCATCTCGCGCAGCCCCTGCAGCTCGGCGCGCGGGCCGCCGTCCAGAGAGGCGCCCAGCTCGTCCAGCAGGCCGAAGAAGGCCTGCGGTTCGCGCGCCACCGCGCGCATCAGGTCCAGGCACATCACGTTGCCCGACCCTTCCCAGATGGAGTTCACCGGCGCCTCGCGGTAGAGCCGTGCCAGGAGGCCGTCGTCCATGTAGCCATTGCCGCCCAGCACCTCCATCGCCTCGCCGCAGAACTCGATGGCGCGCTTGCAGACCCAGAACTTGGCGGCCGGCGTCATGAGGCGCATCCACGCGCGCTCCGCGGGCAGGTGCTGGCGCTCGAAGGCCTGCGCCAGGCGCATGGACAGGCGCAGCGCGGCCTCGCTCTCCAGCGCCAGATCGGCCAGCACGGCGCGCATCAGCGGCAGGTCCGCCAGGCGCTGTCCAAAGGCGCGCCGGTGGCGCGTGGCATGCAGCGCCTGCACCAGGGCCTGACGCATCAGCGCCGCGCTGCCCACCACGCAGTTCAGCCGCGTGTAGGTGGCCATCTCGATGATGGTTGGGATGCCGCGCCCCTCCTCGCCCATCAGCACGCCCCAGGCGTCCTGGAACTCGACCTCGGCGCTGGCATTGCTGCGGTTGCCCAGCTTGTGCTTGAGGCGCTGCAGGCGCACCGCGTTGCGCGTGCCGTCGGGCCGCCAGCGCGGCACGAAGAAGCAGCCGGGCGCGCCATCCGGCGTCTTGGCCACCACCAGGTGGGCATCGCACATCGGCGCGGACACGAACCACTTGTGGCCGCGCAGCAGGTACTCGCCGCCGCGCCCCCCCGCGCCCAGCGGCAGCGCCTGCGTGGTGTTGGCGCGCACATCCGAGCCCCCCTGCTTCTCGGTCATGCCCATGCCCACCCAGAGGCCGCGCTTGTCCTGCAGCGGCAGGTCGCGCTCGTCATACTCGCGGCTCAGCAACCGGCTCCCATGCTGTTCCCACAGCGCGGCCTCCTTGCGCAGCAGCGGGATGCTGGCCTGGGTCATGGTCGCCGGACACAGCGTGCCGGACTCCACCTGGCCATGCAGGTAGAAGCCGGCGGCCCAGGCGCTCCAGCGCCCCGGTGCCTCGTCGCGGAAAGGCATGGCGACCAGGTCCTGGCGGCGCAGCATCGTCATCAGGCGGTGCCAGGCCGGATGGAAATCCACCCGGTCGATGCGCCGCCCGCGCTTGTCGTGCGTCTGCAGCTCGGGGGTATGGCTGTTGGCCTGCTCCGCCAGCGCATAGGATTCGGGCTGGCCCAGTTCCGCGGCATAGTCCGAGAGCTGCGGCACGAACGCCTGGGCGCCGGCCTGGTCCAGGGCCTCCGCCAACGCGGGGTCGGTGTTCAGCAGGTGGTAGTGATCCAGTTCGTCGACCTGGTTGCTCACCTCGTGGGTCTGCCAGTCCATGGCGGTCTCCTCGTGTGCATGGGTAGGCAAAAAGTCTAGGAAAAATGTCCTCCGACCATGTTCGGGTTTCGTCGCGCGCCAAGTCGGCCGCGGCCACGCGCCGCAGACCGCGCCAGTCGCGGGCACAGGCCAGTTCGCTGGCGCTGCAGCAGGCCTTTGTTCGGGTTTTGCTGGAACGCGGATCGCTGTCCGCGGTGACGGTGCGCGAGGTCGCGGCGGTCGCCGGCGTGGGCGTGGGGACTTTTTACGAGTACGTCGCCAACATGAAGGCGCTGGCGGCGCTCACCATCCACCTGCGCGTCAAGGCGCTGGGCCAGGGGCTGGCGCAAACCATCGCCGCTCATGCCGGGCAGCCGCTGGACGAGCGCGTCACCGCGATGCTGGACCATCAGATCCAGGCCGTGATGGACGACGCGCCGGCCTGGG
The DNA here is from genome assembly GCF_022549225.1 of Pelomonas sp. CA6. Classification (GTDB taxonomy): domain Bacteria; phylum Pseudomonadota; class Gammaproteobacteria; order Burkholderiales; family Burkholderiaceae_C; genus Roseateles. Next base: position 308,372 of record NZ_JAKZFD010000005.1, on the reverse strand, counting down.
CCGCGCTGTTCCGCCTGGAGCGCGAGGTGTCCAGCCCCGAGGCCTACAACAAGCACTACGAGGACTTCGTGGCGCTGTGGGCGAGCGCGCTGCTCCCGGCGCTGGCGAACCCCTTGCGTCGCGCCGCGGTGGCCCGCATGGCGCACTGCTTGGTCTATGGCGCCGTCACGCAGGCGCTGCTGACGCAAGGCCCGGGGCTGGACCGCGCGGCCTTGCGCGCCGAGCTGCGGCGCGCGCTCCAGGCCTATCTGGACGCGGCGCTGGACTGAGCGGCCGCGAGCCAGCGCGCCGCGCCCTCACCCGCCACCCAGCCGCTGGCCATGCTGGCGGTGAGCAGATAGCCCCCGGTCGGTGCCTCCCAGTCCAGCATCTCGCCAGCCGCGAAGACGCCGGGCAGCGAGCGCAGCATCAGTGCCTCGTCCAACCCCTCCAGGCGCAGGCCGCCGGCGGTGCTGATCGCCTCGGCCACCGGCCGCGCCGCGGTCAGGCGCAGCGGCAGGTGCTTGATGGTGCGCGCCAGCTGCGCGGTGTCGGCATGGGCCTCCTTGGACAGCACCTCGTGCAGCAGCGCCGCCTTCAGCCCCTCCAGGCCCAGGCGGCTCTTCAGGTGCGAGCCCATGGAGCGCGAGCCGCGCGGATGCGCCACCTCGCGCGCCACCCAGTCGGCATCGCGCGCCGGCAGCAGGTCCAGGTGGACCACGGCCTCGCCGCGGGCGGCGATGGTGTCGCGGATCAGATGCGCGGCCGCATAGACCAGCGAACCTTCGATGCCGGTGGCCGTGATCACGAATTCGCCCTGGCGCGCGAAGTCCTCGCCTTGCGGCCCCGTCACCCGAAGCACCACCGGCTTGACCGGCTGGCCCGCGAAACGTTCGACAAAGAACGGACTCCAGCCGGCGCCCTCCACCCCGTCACGGCGCGCCCCCAGGTCGAAGCCGCAGTTGGCGGCGCGCAGCGGGGCCACGGCCTGGTCACGCGCCTGCAGCAGCGGCACCCAGGCGCCGTCCGAGCCCAGGCGCGGCCACGAGGCCCCACCCAGCGCCAGCACGACGACGCCGGCATGGACGCGGCGCTCGCCGTCCGGGGTCAGGAAGCGCAGCGCGGCGGGCTGCGGCGGTGCCCCGCCCTCATCCTGGCCGGCCCAACCCAGCCAACGGTGGCGCATGTGCAGCCGCACACCCGACGCGCGCAGCCGGTGCAGCCAGGCGCGCAGCAGCGGCGCGGCCTTCATGTCGGTCGGAAAGACGCGGCCCGAGCTGCCGACAAAGGTGTCTATGCCCAGCGCCGCCGCCCAGGCGCGCAACGCCGGTCCGTCGAAGCGGTCCAGCCAGCGCCCCACGGCGTCGGCGCGCTCGTGATAGCGGCTGTCGAAGCGCGGCCGCGCCTCGGAGTGCGTCAGGTTGAGCCCGCCCTTGCCCGCGAGCAGGAACTTGCGCCCCACCGAGGCCATCGCGTCAAACAAGTCCACCTGCAGCCCGGCCGCGGCCAGCCGCTCGGCCGCCATCAGGCCGGCGGGGCCGCCGCCAATCACGACGGCTTGCAGGGTTTCGGTGGCACTCATGGCGGATGGCGGAACAGCGGCAGGGGCCGGCAGTGTGCCAGATCCCTCGCGCCGTCCGCCCACGCGACTCAGCGCTGGCGCAGTGCCGCCTTCAGCGACGCGCCGATCTCGGGTTTGTCCTTGAATGGATCGGTGGGATTGCGCAGCTGCATCACGTCCTCCAGCCGCGTCTGCACGCCGGCCAGGGCCTGCGGATGGCTGAAGATGTAGAAGCGCTGTTGGTCCATCGCCTCAAAGACCATCGCCGCCACATCGGCCGCGCTGACCTTGCCGGAGGTCACCGCCTTGTCGATGCTGGCCTGCGAGATCAGCTGGCTCTTGCTGGGCTTGCCGGCGGCGAACTCGCCAGGCCTGTTGCGATGGCTTTGCGAAATGCCGGTGGGCACGAAATAGGGGCACAGCACCGAGCAGTGCAGCTGATCGCTGACCAGGGACAGGTCTTGATAAAGGGTTTCGCTCAGCGACACCACCGCGTGCTTGGACACGTTGTACACGCCCATGTTGGGCGGGTTCAGCATGCCGGCCATCGACGCGGTGTTGACGATGTGGCCCTCCCAGGCCGGATCGGCCTCGGCGGCGGCCAGCATCATGGGCGTGAACAGGCGCACGCCGTGGACCACGCCCATCAGGTTGACGCCCAGCACCCACTCCCAATCGGCCAGGCTGTTCTCCCAGATCAGCCCACCGGAACCGACGCCGGCGTTGTTGAAGACGAAGTGCGGGGCACCAAAGCGTTCCTGCACCGCCGCAGCCAGCGCCTCCATCGACTCGGCCTTGGCGACGTCCACGCGGCGCACCAGCAGCTCATGGCCGGCGAACTCGGCCGCGGCCTTCTGCAGCGCATCGTCCTGCACGTCCACCAGCACCAGCTTCATGCCGCGCCGCGCGGCGATGCGCGCCACCTCCAGGCCGAAGCCCGAGCCGGCACCGGTGATCACCGCGACCTTGCCTTGATAGTTCTTCATCGAGTTTCTCCTCTTGTCGTCGGGCCAGCGCACTCCCCGCGCCGGCCGGCTTGGGGTTCAGGCCGCCGGGCGCCGCATGTCGATGTGCGGAATGCCGTCCTCGTCGTAGACCTCGGAGATGGCAGCGAAGCCCAGCGCCGCGTAGAAATGCTGCAAATGGGCCTGGGCGCTCAGCGTGACGGCCTCGCCCGGCCACAGGCGCGCGCAGTCCCGCAGCGCCTGGTGCATCAGCGCACGGCCCTGGCCAGCGCCGCGCGCCCAGGGGGCGGTCAGCACACGGCCGATCTTGGGGCCGACGCGCGCATCGCGGTAGAGACGCGCATAGGCGGCCAACCGGCCCTGCGCGTCGCGGCCGCGCAGATGCCAGGCCTCGGGGTCGGTGTCATCGGGGTCCTGGTAAATGCAGCGCTGCTCGCTCACAAAAACCATCGCGCGCAACTTCAGCAGCTCGAAGACCTCCAGCGACCCCAGGCCCTCCAGGCGTTCGCAAGACCAGCTCAGCACGGCCACGTTCAGATCAGCTTGACCAGCTGCTTGCCGAAGTTCCGGCCCTTAAGCAGGCCCAGGAAGGCCTCGGGCGCGTTCTCCAGCCCCTGGGCCACGCTCTCGCGGTACTTGAGCCGGCCGGTGGCCACCAGCGTGCCCAGCTCCTTCAGCGCCTCGGGCCACAACTCCATGTGCTCGGAAACGATGAAGCCTTCGATCTTCATGCGGTTCACCAGGATGAGTTGCGGCGCGGCCATGGGGATGGGTTCGCCGTTGTAGCCGGCGATCATGCCGCACATCGCGACGCGGCTGAAGGCATTGGCACGCAGCATCACCGCGTCGAGGATCATGCCGCCAACGTTCTCGAAATAGCCATCCACCCCCTCCGGGCAGGCGGTCTTCAGCGCGCCGGACAGCGACTTCAGGTCGCGGTGTTCCTTGTAGTCGATGCAGGCATCAAAGCCCAGCTCGTCGACCACGTAGCGGCATTTGTCGGCGCCGCCCGCAATGCCCACCACGCGCGCGCCGCGCACCTTGGCCAGCTGACCCACCGCGCCACCGACGGCGCCGCTGGCGGCGCTGACCACCACGGTCTCGCCGGCCTTGGGCGCGATGATCTTCACCAGCCCGTACCAGGCGGTCACGCCGGGCATGCCCACCGCGCCCAGGTAGGCCGATAGCGGCACATGGGTGGTGTCCACTTTTTGCAGCACGCCACGCTGGCTGGCGTCCACGAGCTGGTATTCCTGCCAGCCCCCCATGCCCACGACCTTGTCGCCGACCTGAAAGTGCTCGTTGCGCGAGGCCACGACCTCACCCACCGTGCCGCCGATCATCACCTCGTTCAGCGGCTGGGGCTGCGCGTAGCTCTTGCCCTCGTTCATGCGGCCGCGCATGTAGGGATCCAGGCTCAGGTAGTGGTTGCGCACCAGCACCTGGCCGGGACCGGGCTCGGACAAGGGCGCCTCGACGAGCTTGAAGTTGTCCGCACCGGGTTCGCCACTGGGGCGGGAGGCGAGAAGGATCTGACGATTTACAGCAGTCATCGCTGGGGTCTCCTGAAGCTAGAGGCTGGCGTCGCGATTGAACCATGGCCACCTTGGCCCTGGCGTCGCTCGGGTGACAAAAAAGAACGATCGTTCGATTTCAAACCATGCGACGCCACCCTCGTGCGTCGCCCAATGAAAAAGGCCGCGCCCGAGGCGCGGCCTTGTCTGCTCAAGCGCTTCCGATCAGAAGAACTTGTAGCTCAGGCGACCGTAGAACTGGCGGCCGATCGGGTTGGTGTACTTGGGGTCGTAGCCGACCTGGAAGTACAGCGAGTTGCGCGAGGACGGCGGCTCCTGGTCGGTCAGGTTCTTCACGCCGAAGTTCAGCGTCAGCGCCTTGGTCGGACGCACGGTCAGCTGGGTGTCCCAGGTCGAATAGTTGCCCACCTTGCGGACCAGCGGATAGCTCGCGCCCACGGCCGTCGGATCGGTGTAGTCCTCGTAGCCCTTGGTGAAGTTGTTGGTCAGCGAGACGTCGAACATCGAGCGGCTGTAGATCATGGTCAGCGCATGGCGCCAGCGCGGCACGGCCCCGAAGTCCTTGAACTTGCCCAGGTCCGAGGTCTTGTCCAGGCCGGTGTACTGATAGCCATGGGTCAGGAACAGCGAACCGTCGAAGTTGAAGCCCACGGTGCCGATCTCCGCCAGTTTGAGGCGGTAGGACGCGCTGAAGTCCAGGCCGGACGCATAGGTCTTGCCCGTGTTTTCGTAGGGCAGATAGACATAGGCGATCGGGAAGTCCTTGTTCTGGCTGCCCGCGATCGGCTGGTTGAAGCCGCCCGGCTCGTTGTCACCCTTGCTCGGATCGAAGCGGTAGATGTAGTTCTTGTAGCGATTCGGATCGCTCAGAACCTGGATCTCCGACTTCGGCACGATGGGGTCCTTGATGTCGACGTTCCAGTAGTCGAGGCCCAGGGTCATGTCGGTGATCGGCGAGAACACCACGCCCAGCGAGTACTGCTTGGACTTCTCCGGCTTCAGATTGCGGTCACCCGACAGGCCCGAAGCCAGTTGCACCTGGCACTCGTCGACAACGTCATTCACCGGGTTGATGGTGTCGGTGATGGGCACGCCGCCCGGGCAGCGGATGGGATCGCTCCAGTTGGCCGCAGTGTTGTTGGAGGTGGTCAGCGGACGCAGGTTTTCATACAGCGTCGGCGCGCGGTAGCCCTTGGCCACCGAGCCACGCAGCACCAGGTCCTTGGTCGGCTGATAGCGCAGGCTGGCCTTGGGGCTGAAGGCGCTGAAGCTGGTGCCGAAGTCGTTCTTGTAGTTGTCGTAGCGGGCCGCCAGGTTCAACTCCAGGTTCTTGATCAGCGGCACCACGGCCTCGCCGAACACGCCGTAGACCTTGCGGCCGCTGGTCACCGTGGGAACGGCGCCGTTGCCGCCCACTTCATCGCCGGACTCCAGCACCGGGTCGGAAACCTGGTCCAGCTTCTCCTTGCGGATGTTGGCGCCCAGCGCGATCGCCACGGCGCCGGCGGGCAATTCCCAGACTTCGCGCGAGATCTTGAAGTCGAACTCGGTGGACTGCGACACGGCGGCCTGCTGGCGCTGGCCGGTCAGCAGCGCGGAGTTCAGCAGCGCCTGGCTCTTGGCGTCCTGCGGGCCGAAGATGTTGATCTCGCCGGACACGAGCAGCGGCTGCAGCTTGGCATAGCTGAACTTGCCGGGGCCGAAGAAGATCTCGCCCTTGTTCTTCGAATAGGTGATCGCGGTGTCGTAGTCCCAGCCGGCCAGCATGCCCTTGGCGCCCAGCATGTAGCGCTGGGTCTGGGTCTCGGTGATGTCCGAGCGGCCGCCGCCGGCCACCGTGCGCCAGTTGCCGCGGATCGGGCCGGTGGGCGTGACCGCCATGTCGGAGGCCAGCACCGTGTCGGCCGCCAGCACACTGCCGTCCGGCATGACATAGCCCTTGGGCAGGGTCATGCCCTTGGGCAGCGTGATGCTCTTGGGATAGAAGCGGCCCGTCACCGGATAGGGCGCGACCTTGGTGGGATCGGTGTAGGGTGCCGGCGAGTAGTAGGACTGCTGGCGGTCCCGGTTGAGCATGCCCTCGAAGATCAGCTGGTTGTCCGCATTGAGCTGCAGCACCGCGCGGCCGGTGGCATTGGTGCGCTGCTGCTCGGGCACCAGGTCGATGAACTTGACATAGTCGGTGCCGCACTGCGTGGGGCTGGCCGGGAAGCCATAGGTCGTCAGGCCAAACTCGGGGCCCTGGCAACCGTTGTAGCGCAGCGGGTTGATGCCGGTGTACTTGTTGCCCAGCGTGTCGGTGAAGTTCAGGTTGGGGATGCCGTTGCGCGGCGAGGACTTGTTGATGCCCAGGTCCGGACGCACGGCCGTGGCGGCGAAGCTGCGCTGCGTGGCCTTCAGCGGCTCGACCTGCTCGCGCCCGGCCGTCACCATGACGTTGAAGCGGTCGCGGCCCAGGTCGCCGAAGCCGGCCACCGCGCTGAGGTTGCTGACATTGCCGCCGCCGTGGTCGGACTTGTATTCGGCCCAGCTGACTTCCGCGCCCTGGTAGTCGCGGCGCAGGATGAAGTTGATCACGCCGGCCACGGCGTCGGCGCCGTAGGTGGACGAGGCACCGTCACGCACCACCTCGACTCGCTCCACCGCCGACAGCGGGATGGAGTTGAGGTCCACCGGGTTGTTGCCGAACGCGAAGTTCGCGATGCGGCGACCGTTCAGCAGCACCAGCGTGTACTTCTCGCCCAGCGCGCGCAGGTTGGCCGTCGAAGCACCGCCGGTGACTCCGACGTTGTTGGACACCACCCCGCCGCCGAAGCTTGAGGGCAGCAGCCCCACAAGGTCCTGCACCGTGGTGGCCCCGGTGCGGGAAATTTCCTCCCGGGTAAGAGTCGAGATCGGCAGCGCGCTCTCGGCAGCCACGCGCTTGATCGACGAGCCTGTGACTTCCACGCGTTCCAACTGCTGCTGCGCAATTGCCGGCAGCATCGGAATAGTGCCCAGCGCCAGCAGGAAGCCCTGGCCAGGCCGTGTTTTTCTGAGCATGGGGAACTTCCTCTCTCTAAGAAGGTGAGCGGATCGCATGTATTTCTTGCAACGGCGAGCCAAGCCCGCCGCAGCCCAAGGCCACAGTCCCGCAGTCCCGCAGTCCCGCAATCGCGCGCAGGCAAGCGTCATGCCCATGCGAAACAAACACGTCCGATCTCCCCGGGGGAGTCCTGCGCCATGGAGGCGGAAGCGATGCCCCTCGAATGTCAGGCGCCCCCGGGTCCGCGAGAAAGCAGGAGGGCGCGGTCAGGCCGAAGCCCGCGGCAGGCCATCGGGCGCCGGTGCATGGGCGGCGCGCAGGATCGCCCTCCCCAGAAGACAAAAAAAGGCCGCTGCGTCAGCAGCGGCCTCTCGAGTCAAGCGTTACTGCGGCGGGCCCGCAGTGTGCCTAAGCGCTTAGAACCGTCCCTGCACACCCAGGTACAGAGTACGGCCACGGGCATCGGTGTAGCGGTTGTCATAGCCCAACTGGTGGCCACCGCTGGTCTTCAGAGAAAGCGGGGGGTTGCGGTCGAAGACGTTGAACACACCCAGCGTGAAGGTCAGGGCCTTGTTGAATTCGTAGCGGCCTTGCCAGTCCACCGTCGTGTAGCTGGACACGCGGTGGTCCAGCATGTCAACCACGGCACCCGCGGTGCCGTCCGGCTTCGCCAGGCGCACCAGCCCGCAGTTCGCGGCATCGCAAGGCTGGTCCAGATAGCCCGACTTGTAGTTCAGCGTCAGCGTGTTCTCAAGCGCTCCCGTCTTCAGCACGTTGGTCAGGCGCAGGATGTTGCGGAAGGTGACCGCCCCATCGTTGTAGGCACCCAGGTTGGAGAACCACGGGCCATCCTTGATGCGCTGATAGTCGTACGAGAACAGATGGGTCCAGTTCAGCGAACTCGTGAGCCGCCCAATCCCCATGTTGAAGTTCACCTTGGCATCGACGTCCACGCCGCGGTAGCGTTCCTTGCCCATGTTCTCGTTGGGCAGGTAGAGCGCGACATAGTGATTCTTCGTACCCGGGTCGACGAAGATGGAGAAGTTCTTCAGGTACTTCGCCGGGTCGGCCATTGCGACTTCTTCGCTGAGCTGGCTGATGCGGTCCTTGATGTTGACCGCCCAGATGTCGGCGCCCACGGACAGCGATGGCAGCGGCTCGAAGCGGGCGCCCAGAGTCCATTGCAGAGACTTCTCGGGCTTCAGGTCCGGCGTACCGCTGGCGAGAACTTCATATTGGCTGCCACTAGGACGGCACTTCGCCAATGGATCGATGGCCTTGAGCGCAGTTTCCGCAGCAGTCGGGCAGTTGTAGGTATTGCCCGACACGCCGTAGAGCTGGCGGCCCGCCGAAACTTGCGGCACGGAAGGTGCGCGGAAGCCCGTACCCACGGACGCGCGGAACAGCATTTCCTTGCTCGGCTGGAAGCGCGCCGACAGCTTGGCGTTGGTCGTGTTGCCGAAGTCGTCGTAATGATCGTAGCGCAGCGAGCCGTTCACCTCGAACTGCTTGGCCAGCGGCACCAGCACCTCGCCATAAACGCCCCAGATGTTGCGCTTCACGTCGTAAGGCACCTCCTGCGAACTATCGCCGGCGATGTTGTTGACGATGCCCTTAGCCACGTCGCTGGGGTCGTATTTCACCCGTTCGCGGCGCAGGTCAAAGCCGGTACCGACCTGTACAGCGCGATCCCCCAATTTGAAGACTTCGCGTGAGGCGCGGAACTCGAAGGCATCGAGCGTGGACTTCTCGGTCTTGAAAACACCGCGGTGCTGCATGCCGGCCAAAGCCTGCTGGCCGGCGGTGGATTGCTGCCCCGGAGCCAGGAAGGGATCGAAAGCGCCCGACTGGATCGCGGCGTCCTGCTCCTTCTGCAGCAGCCAGCCGCCTAGATGAGATTCCACCCACTTGTTCTGCGAGTGCGTGAACGCGGACGCATAGTCCCAGCCGCCCAGCGTACCGGTCAGGGATATCGCTGTATGCAATGCGGTCGTGCGATCCTGCGTCACGCGGTTGCCCACGTCCATCCCGCGCCAGTAAGCGTAAAGGTCATCGCCATAGGTCGATCCGGGATCCAACACGTTGGTGCCACCGGGCATGTACTTGTTGTACAGCGCGGTGCCTACCGGAATCAGCATGTCCACCGGCGGTGGTGCGATGCGCGAGGTGAGCGTGAACCGGTTGTACGCCACGTCCAGGCTCAGGGTGTGCTCTCCCAAAGCCTTGGTAAAGCTGCCGAACACGCTGTCGCGCTGCGATTCGGGCAGGATCTCAATAGTGGTCGTATAGTCGAAACGGCATGCACCGCCCCGATAGACATGGTCTTCGGGACACTTGCCATTCTTGTCGTAATACGGGTTGCCAAGCACATCGCGCCCCGTCGTCCCGTTATAAGTTTCGTAGTTCGCGGGAACGCTGCGGATCGAACCATTGAAAAAGATGTAGTTCGTACCGTTGTTGCTGAACGGGATCACGCCTGTCTTCGCGAACGAACGGTCGGTGGCCTTCATCCGCTTTTGACGGTCAGCAGAGAAGGCGACCATCGCGTTGTAGCCATCCTTGGCCACGTCGCCGAAGCCCTTGACGAAAGACGCGGTTGTGTTCTGCCCCACCGAGCCACGTGGGCTGGAGTAATTCAGCGAGGCTTCGCCGGTAGTGAGATCCTTGCGCAGAATGAAGTTCACAACGCCGGCAATGGCATCGGTGCCATAGACGGCCGACGCGCCGTCAGTCAGCAGCTCCACGCGCTCGATGGCGGACAGCGGAATGCTGTTCAGGTCAATCGCAGCGCCCGAACCGGTCAGGGTCTGGCCGGCCCAGGTCGCCACGCGGCGGCCGTTCAGCAGCACCAAGGTACGGGTCTCGCCAATGCTGTGCACGGACGCACCCGAGAAGCCACCGCCGCCACCGCCGACGGACTGCGACGCTTGGGTGAAGCCTTGGATCGCCGGCAGGTTCTGGATCAGTTCGGTCACCGACTGCGCGCCAGTCCGTGCGATCTCGGCCCGATTGATGACTTGAACGGGCAGTGAGGTCTCGGAATCGAGCCGCTTGATCGACGAGCCCGTCACTTCCACGCGCTCCAGCTGTTGTTGCTGTTGTTGCTGTTGGGCCTGCGCCGGCAGCATCATGCCAGCGCCCAAGGCCAGCAGGACACCTTGGCAGATCAGTGTCTTCTTAAACATGTGTTGATTTCCTCTCTTGGAAAGGTCGGTAAACCGGATGTGGTTTCCATCAACGGGCGGATGGCGCCCGATCCGATGGAAGGCGGCACATCTTGCGTTCATCAGGGGCGTATAGCGCCTAGGGAAACCCCATCTGCGCACGATCGGACGGATGCCGCCCGCGATACAGCTGCACAAGCTCTTGTTTTTTCGAGAGTTTTTGGCACTTGAGGCATGTCATGCCGGGTTAGCACGCATCTCTAACGGCACGTCCTCACCGGATTAGTTGCGTCGTAGCAACGTCCGGTGAGCCGGGCCACACCGCGATCAGGTGGGGGCCGACCCGTCCGCCGAACGCAGCGACTTCAGGCTGCGGCCGCGGCCCGGCAGGGCCTTGAGGTATTTGAAGGTGCCGGTGGCATGGGCGCAGAGCTTGCCGTCCTCGCCCAGCACCGAGCCTTCGCAGAAGGCCATGGTGGTGGAGCGGTGCAGCAGCCGGCCGATCGCGCGCAGTTCGCCCTCGCCGGGGCGCATGAAGCTGGTCTTCATCTCGATCGTGACGACGCCCGGCCCCCAGTCGGTGCCGTCGGCATGATCGCGGCGGTGGACGCTGCGCGCCGCGTGCGCCATGGCCACGTCCAGCAGCGTCATCAGCACGCCACCATGGGCCACTTCCCAGGAGTTCAGGTGCGCCTCCTTGAGGTCCAGGCGCAGCTCCGCGGCACCATCGCCGACGCTATGCAGCTCGAAGCCCAACTGCTCGACGAAGGGGATGTGGACCGGAAACTTCAGCGGGGACGGCGTGCTCATGACTCGATTGTCCCCTGCTCGGGCCCCGTCCGGAACGGCCTCAGGCGCCGTGCACCGCGCTGACGCCGCCGTCCACCGCGAGGATCTGTCCGGTGATGTGCTTGCCGGCTCGGCTGGCCAGCAGCAGCGCGGCGCCCTTGAGGTCCTCGTCGTCGCCGATGCGGCGCAGCGGCGCATGGGCGGCCATGTTCTCCTCGCCGACGGCAGCCAGCAGCCCCTGAGTCATCTTGCTGGGGAAGAAGCCCGGTGCCAGCGCATTGACGGTGATGCCATGCTCGCCCCACTCCCCGGCCAGCGCGCGCGTGAAATTCACCGCGGCGCCCTTGCTGGTGTTGTAGGCGATGGTCTTCATCGCGCCGGTGTTGCCGGCCAGCCCGGCGATGGACGCGACGTTGATGATGCGGCCATGGCGGCGCGGAATCATGCTCAGGCGCGCCGCTTCCTGGCTGATCACGAACAGGCTGCGGACGTTCAGGTTCATCACCTTGTCCCAGGCCTCGATCGGATGCGATTCGGCCGGCGCACCCCAGGTGGCACCGGCGTTGTTGACGAGGATGTCGATCTGCCCCAGGCGCTCCAGCGTCTGCGCCACGATGCCGCGCGCCTGCGCCTCGTCGGCGGCGTCGGCGGCGACCCAGCGCGCGTCGATGCCGCGCGCCTGCAGATGCGCCACCGCCTCCTCCAGGTCGGCCGCCTTGCGCGAGCTGAGCATGAGCTTGGCGCCCGCCTCGCCCAGCGCCTCGGCGATCTGCAGCCCCAGGCCGCGCGAGCCCCCGGTCACCAGGGCCACCTGGCCGCTGAGGTCGAACAATTCCTGTACACGTGCACTCATCGTTGTCTCCTTGATCAGAACCAGGCGTCCCGCATCTCGCGGGTCAGCGCCTCGCGACGCGCCACCACGTCCAGCCAGGCGCCGATCCGCGGCAGCTCGTAGGCATAGAAGTAGCGCTGCGCCGCGCGCTTGCCCTGGGCGAAGTCGCCGACGTCCTCGGGCGCCAGCGCCAGCACCACGTCCAGCCACAGCCAGGCCAGCACCAGGTGGCCGAAGGCCTGAAGATAGGGCGTGGCATTGGCCAGCGCCTCCTCGGGCTGCGCGGTGGACCAGGCCTTCTTCGTCGCGCCGCCGACCGCGGCCAGCGCGGCCCCCAGCTGGGTGGCCGCCTCGGCAAGACCTGGCACCTGCGCGCCGCGTTGCACCGTTTCGTTGATGCGCGCGGCCAGCGCCATCAGCGCGCGGCCGCCGTCCATCACCACCTTGCGGCCCAGCAGGTCCAGTGCCTGGATGCCATGCGTGCCCTCGTGGATCATGTTCAGCCGGTTGTCGCGCCAGTACTGCTCCACCGGGAAGTCGCGCGTATAGCCGTAGCCGCCCAGCACCTGGATCGCGAGCGAATTGGCCTCCAGGCACCACTCGCTGGGCCAGCTCTTCGCGATCGGGATCAGCACTTCCAGCAGCAGCCGCGCCGATTCGGACTGCGCCGGCGAGCCGGTGTGCTGCTCGTCGACCAGGCGGGCACAGAACAGCTCCAGCGCCAGGCCGCCCTCCACATAGCTCTTCTGCGCCAGCAGCATGCGGCGCACGTCGGCATGCTCGATGATGGGCCGCTGCGGCTGGCTGGCGTCCTTGCCGGCGGCCGTCATCGGGCGGCCCTGGGGACGCTGGCGCGCGTAGTCCAGGCTGGCCTCGTAGCCGGCATAGCCCAGCATCACCGCGCCCAGGCCCACGCCGATGCGCGCCTCGTTCATCATGTGGAACATGCAGCGCAGGCCCTCGCCCGGCTGGCCGACCCGATAGCCCACCGCGCCGGCGCGCCCGCCGGGCTGGAAGCGACCCTCGCCAAAGTTCAGCAGGCAGTTGGTCGTGCCGCGGTAGCCCAGCTTGTGGTTGAGCCCGGCCAGCGCCACGTCGTTGCGCTCACCCGTGAGCCGGCCCTGCGCGTCGACCATCTGCTTGGGCACGATGAACAGCGAGATGCCCTTGACGCCCGGTGGCAACCGGCCGTCGGCGTCCGGGATCTTGGCCAGCACCAGGTGCACGATGTTCTCGGTGAGCTCGTGCTCGCCGCCGGAGATCCACATCTTGTGCCCGCGCAGCCGGTAGCGCGGCCCCAGCGGATCGGCCGCATGGTCGTCGCCATCGGGCTCGGCCCGCGTCGCGACATCGGACAGCGAGGACCCGGCCTGCGGCTCGGACAGGCACATGGTGCCAAACCAGCGGCCGGCGAATTCGTTCTTCGCGAACACCTCGCGCTGCCGCTCGCTGCCATGGGCCATCAGCAGATTGGCATTGCCGTTGGTCAGCATCGCGTAGCCGCCCATGGCCACGCTGGCCTTGCTGAAGAAGGCGTTGGCCGCCATCTCCACCGTGCAGGGCAGCTGCATGCCGCCGTCGGCATAGTCCTGGGCCGCGCTGAGCATGCCGGACTCCACATAGGCCGCCATCGCGGCTCGCGTGGACTCGGGCAGCTGCACCCGTTCGCCGTCGAACTGCGGCTCCTGCGTGTCGGCGAGGCGGTTGAACGGGGCGAACTTCTCGCGCGCGATGCGCTCGCAGGTGTCCAGCACCGCGTCGAAGGTCTCGCGCGAATGGTCGGCGAAGCGCTCGCGCTCGGCCAGGGTCTGGACCTTGAGCCAGTCGTAGAGCAGGAATTCCAGGGTCTTGCGCATGAACCATCCTCGATGAGGAGCGGATGTTCGCGCAAGCCCGAGCCCCTTGCTGTCATCTAGGCTACAGGCGGGCCCCGGGCACGCCCTTGCCCGTCAAGCGCCTTGCAAGCGGAAGACCGAGACCGCGTCGCGCAGAGCGCCCGCCTGTCGCTGCAGGCTGTCGGAAGCGCCAGCGCTCTGTTCGACCAGCGCGGCATTCTGCTGCGTGACCGACTCCAGCTGCGACACCGCCTGATTCACCTGGCCGATGCCATCGGACTGCTCGCCCGTCGCGGCGGAGATGTCGCCGATGAGTTGGGCCACCTGCCGCACCTGGCGCACCAGGTCGTCCATGCCGGAACCGGTGTCATCGACCAGGCGGGTGCCCGCCTCGACTTTCTCGACGCTGCTGTGAATCAGCTGCTTGATTTCCTTCGCCGCCTCGGCGCTGCGTTGGGCCAGGCTGCGCACCTCGCTGGCGACCACTGCGAAGCCACGCCCCTGCTCGCCGGCCCGCGCCGCCTCCACCGCGGCATTCAAGGCCAGGATGTTGGTCTGGAAGGCGATGCCGTCGATCACGCCGATGATGTCGGCGATGCGGCCGGAGCGGGCGGCAATCTCCCCCATCGTGCTGACCACTTCGCCCATGCGCTGGCCGCCACGTTCGGCGGCTTCGCGGGCCTGGCCGGCCATCTGAGCGGCCTGGCGTGCGGCTTCCGCGCTGTTGCGCACGGTGGCGTTCATCTGTTCCATCGTCGCGGCGGTCTGCTGCAGGCTAGCGGCCTGCTCCTCGGTGCGCTGCGACAGGCTGGTGTTGCCCGCGGCGATCTCCGTGCTGCCTTGCGCGATGCTCTGTGCCGTATCGCGAATCCCGGAGATCGTCCGGGCCAGGCGCTGGCGCATCTCCTGAACCGCCTGCATCAGCTGGCCGATCACGTCGTTGCTCCAGGCCATTTCGTCCCGTTGCGACAGGTCGCCGCTGGCCACCGCCTGCGCGGCCTCCCGCACCCGGTTCAAGGCGCTGCGGATGCCGCGGTAGGCCCACAGGATGGTGCTGATCAGCAGCACGCCCTGGATCACCGCCACGACGATCGCGGCAACCACCCAGCGCTGCAGGCGCGCCTCCACATGGGCGACCTCGCCGGCCGTACGGCCATCCAGCATGATCAGGAACTCGTTGACCGGCTCCATGATCCTGGCCTTGTACTGGTGGTAGGCCAGGTCATGCATCATGGCGCTCGCCTTGTCGCGATCGGGCTCTGCCTTCTTGGTGAAGCCGCCTCGGCCGTCGTCGTAGAGGCCCTTGACCATGTTCATCGCAATGGTCTCGGTGCGCACCAGGTCGTCCGAGTTCTTCTTCGCCTGTTCCAGTTTGGCGAACTCCTGATCGGTGAAGCCGGCCTGTCGCATCAGCTCGCTCAGCGCCGTGGCCGATTCGATGCCCGAGGGCGTCTGGTCGGCGGCGCGGAAGTCCCAGTAGATGCGCTCGTAGTGGGCAGGACGGGGCTTCTTGCCGTTGCGAATGTCCAGCACCTCGAAGTACTGCTGTTCCCACTTGGCATCGCCACTGACCACATAGGTGCGCGCCAGTCGGGTCAGATCGTCAGAACTCTGGCGCAATTCGTCCGCCAGCAGGTAGGACTGGAAACGCCGCGCCGTGATGGCGCTGCTCTCCTGGTTGAGGCTCAAGACCTTCACGATGCAGGCCACCAGCAAGACGGTCAGCAGCGCCGTCAATCCCATCAGGGTCTGGAAGACCCGGTCCAAGTGCATCTTCATCGCCACCACTCCTGGGAGATCCGAAAGGAAACTGCAGCGACGTCCCGCCCATGGGCCGGGTGGAGCGTTCGTTTGATGCTGCGTGCCGGTTCGTGCCGGACGACTCCCTGGAGGCTGTACCGCGTGTGCTGCCCTCGTGACGAGGGCGTGCAGGCGGCCGCTGTGCACGGAATGGCTCCGGTCGGAGCCCTTCACGGGGCAGGCAGGACTTGAGCGTACAGAAGCGCCAAGCGGAGGTGGCGGCGGGTGGCCACCGTGCAACGACGCGGCGACCGCGAACGTGAACTAGCGCACGGAGCGCGCCAAGCGTTGATCGTTCAGTCCGCCGCGGCGGTGAGCGCCATGGTGGCCGACGCCTTGAGCACCAGCACGCGGCGCGCGCCTTGCTCGGCATGGACCTCGGCCTCGGTGAAGCTCAGGCTGCGCCCCGCTTTCAACACCCAGGCCTCGCAGACCAGGCGCTCGCCGTCGGCGCCGCGCAGCAGGCTGCTCTTGAGCTCCGCGGTCAGCACCCAGCGCCCCGCCGGGGCCTGGGTCTGGGCCGCCGCGCCCATGCTGTGGTCGGCCAGCGCGATCATCACGCCGGCATGGACCACGCCAGTGTGCTGGCGGTGGCGCGGCTGGAGCAGGAGTTCGGTGCGCACGCGCCCGGGCTCCACCGCCAGCGGCTCCACGCCCAGGTCGACCATGAAGGGCGCGCTGCGGAAGAAGCCGCGCAGCGTCTCCAGGTCGATGGGAGAGGCGCTCACAGCACCTCGAACACGCCGGCGGCCCCCATGCCGCCGCCGATGCACATCGTGACGCAGACGCGCTTGGCGCCGCGCCGCTTGCCTTCGATCAGCGCATGGCCGGTCAGGCGCTGGCCGGACACGCCATAGGGATGGCCAACCGCGATCGCGCCGCCGTTGACGTTGAGCCGGTCCATCGGAATGCCCAGCCGGTCGGCGCAGTACAGCACCTGCACGGCGAAGGCCTCGTTGAGTTCCCACAGGTCGATGTCGCCGACCTTGAGGCCCAGGCGGTCCAGCACCTTGGGCACCGCGAAGACCGGGCCGATGCCCATCTCGTCAGGCTCGCAGCCGGCAACGGCGAAGCCAAGGAAGCGGCCCAGCGGTTTCAGGCCTTTCCTCTCGGCATAGGCTTCGCTGACGACCACGCAGGCACCCGCACCGTCGCTGTACTGGCTGGCGTTGCCCGCCGTGACCACGCCGCCGGGGATGGCGGTGCGGATGTCCTTGATGCCTTCGTAGGTCGTGCCCTCGCGCAGGCCTTCGTCCACGGCGACGGTCAGCTCGCGCGTGGTCAGCCCGCTCAGCTTGTCCGCCACGCCCATGGTCACGGTGATGGGCGCGATCTCGTCCTTGAACAGCCCCGCCGCCTGCGCCGCGCAGGCCTTCTGCTGGCTGCCGGCGCCATAGTGGTCCATGCGCTCTTTGGGGATCTTGTAGCGCTGCGCCACGTTCTCGGCGGTCTGCAGCATGGGCCAGTAGATCTCGGGCTTGTGCTGCATCAGCCAGCTCTCCTGGATCATGTGGCGGTTGGCCTCGTTCTGCACGCAGGAGATGCTCTCGACGCCGCCAGCAACGTAGACATCGCCCTCGCCGGCGATGATGCGCTGCGCCGCCATCGCGATGGTCTGCAGGCCGCTGGAGCAGAAGCGGTTCACCGTCACGCCGGACACCGTGATCGGCAGCCCGGCGCGCAGCGCGATCTGGCGCGCGATATTGCTGCCGGTGGCCCCCTCGGGGGTGGCGCAGCCCATCAGCACATCCTCGACGACGCCGGCCTCCACGCCAGCGCGCTCGACCGCGGCCTTCACCACATGGCCGCCCAGCGTGGCGCCATGGGTCATGTTGAACGCGCCCTTCCAGCTCTTGGCCAGCGGGGTGCGCGCGGTGGAAACAATCACTGCCTTGCTCATCGCTCTATCCCTTTCAGTCGTTGAAGCCCTTGCCCTGTTCGGCCAGGCGCGCCAGCAGCGGCGCGGGCTCCCAGAACTTGGCGTCGTCCAGCGGGTTCTTGGCAAAGCGCTTCATCGCCTGCACCACGTTGTACAGGCCCACCGTGTCCGCGTAGCACATCGGGCCACCGCGCCACAGCGGGAAGCCGTAGCCGGTGAGGTAGACCATGTCGATGTCGGACGCGCGCAGCGCGATGCCTTCCTCGAGAATGCGCGCGGCCTCGTTGACCAGCGAGAAGACCAGGCGCTGCACGATCTCCTCGTCGCTGATCTTGCGCGGCGTGATGCCCTGCGCGGCGCGATGCATCTCGATCATCTCGACCACCGTCCTGGACGGGATCGCATCGCGCTTGCCGGGCTGGTAGTCATACCAGCCGGCCCCGGTCTTCTGGCCGAAGCGGCCCATTTCGCACAACAGGTCGGCGGTCTTGGAATAGCGCAGCTCCGGCTTCTCGACATAGCGGCGCTTGCGGATGTACCAGCCCACGTCGTTGCCGGCCAGGTCGCCCATGCGGAAGGGCCCCATCGCGAAGCCGAATTTCTCCACCGCCTTGTCCACCTGCTGCGGCGTGCAGCCCTCCTCCAGCAGGAAGCCGGCCTGGCGGCTGTACTGCTCGATCATGCGGTTGCCGATGAAGCCGTCGCAGACGCCCGAGACCACGCAGGTCTTGCGGATCTTCTTGCCCAGAGCCATCACGGTGGCCAGTACGTCCTTCGCGGTCTTGGCGCCGCGCACCACCTCCAGCAGCTTCATCACGTTGGCCGGGCTGAAGAAGTGGGTGCCGATCACGTCCTGCGGGCGCTGCGTGAAGGCGGCGATCTTGTCCACGTCCAGCGTCGAGGTGTTGGTGGCGAGGATGGCGCCGGGCTTCATCACCGCGTCCAGCTTCTTGAAGACCTGCTCCTTGACGGCCAGGTCCTCGAACACCGCCTCGATGACCATGTCGGCATCGCCGATCTCGTCATAGCTCAGCGTGGTGGACAGCAGGCTCATGCGCTGCTGGTACTTGTCTTCCTTGAGCTTGCCCTTCTTGACCTGGGCCTCGTAGTTCTTGCGTATCGTCGCGACACCGCGCTCCAGCGCCTCCTGCTTCATCTCCAGGATCACGACCGGGATGCCGGCGTTGAGGAAGTTCATGCTGATGCCGCCGCCCATGGTGCCGGCGCCGATCACCGCCACTTTCTGGATGGCGCGCTGCGGCATGTCCTCGGGCACATCGGGAATCTTGCTGGCGGCGCGCTCGGCGAAGAAGGCATGGCGCAGCGCCTTGGATTCCGGCGTGTGCATCAGGTGCGCGAAGCCCTCGCGCTCGACGCGCATACCCTCGTCGAACTTCAGGTTCACCGCCGCCGCCACCGCCTCCAGGCAGCGCAGCGGCGCCGGGAAGTTCTTGCTCATCGCGCCCACCGTGTTGCGCGCGAACTGGAAGAAGGCCTGGGCCTCGGGATGGCTGGCCTTGAGCTCGCGCACGCGCGGCAGCGGGCGCTTGTCGGCCACCTCCAGCGCATAGGCGATCGCGCCTTCGAGCAGGTCGCCCTCGATGATCTTCTGGAACAGCACCTGGCCCGGCACCTGGGCGAGCTGCTCGCTGAGCACGGGCTCGCCGCTGACGATCATGTTCAGCGCCGGCTCCACGCCCAGGGCGCGCGGCAGCCGCTGCGTGCCGCCGGCTCCCGGCAGCAGCCCGAGCTTGACCTCCGGCAGCGCGATCTTGGCGCCCGGCGCTGCGACGCGGTAATGGCAGCCCAGCGCCAGCTCCAGCCCCCCACCCATGCACACGCTGTGCACCGCGGCGATGATGGGCTTGGTGCAGGATTCGACGCGGGCGATCAGCGACAGCAGATTGGGCTCGGCAAGCGCCTTGGGGCTGCCGAACTCGCGGATGTCCGCGCCGCCCGAGAAGGCCTTGCCCGCGCCGGTGAGCACGATGGCCTTCACCACCGGGTCGTTCTCGGCCTGCTCCACCGCCTCGGCCGCGGCCTTGCGGGTCGCATAGCCCAGCCCGTTGACGGGCGGGTTGTTCAGGGTGATCACGGCCACCGGGCCGCGGACTTCGTAGCTGGCACTCATGGTGCTTCCTTCCGGTGCGAATGGGGACCGCAGGGGTCGGGCCGGCGCCACGCCCGGCCGGGGCGTCACGCCAAAAAGAACGATCGTTCGATTCTAGGCAGCGATCAAGGCGAGCAGCTGTCCCTGCCGTGACAAGCGGGCGGGTGGGCGGCGCGGGCCGGCGCTCACACCTCCAGCCATTCCTTGCGAATGTAGGCGTTGGCGCGCAGATCGGCGGGCGTGCCCTCGAAGACGATGCGGCCATGGCCCATCACATAGCAGCGCTCGGAGATTTCCAGCGCGATGGCCAGCTTCTGCTCCACCAGCAGCACCGCGATGCCGCGGCGCTTGAGCGCCTTCAGGTACTCGGCCACCAGCTCGACGATCTTGGGTGCCAGGCCCTCGGTGGGCTCGTCGATCATGATCAGGTCCGGGTCGCCCATCAGCGTGCGGCACAGCGTCAGCATCTGCTGCTCGCCACCGGACAGCACGCCCGCCTCGGTGTGCTGGCGCTCCTTTAGGCGCGGAAACATCTGGTACATGTCGTCGAAGGACCAGCGCCCCTTCTTGCGTCCGCCCTTTTGCCCCAGCAGCAGGTTCTGGTGCACGGTCAGCTTGGGGAAGATGTCTCGGTTCTCCGGCACATAGCCCAGGCCCAGGTGGGCGATCTCGTAGGCCTTGCGGCCCAGCAGCTCCTGCCCGCCCCAGTTCACCGAGCCGGTGCCGTCGACCTGGCCCATCACCGTCTTCACCGTGGTGGAGCGGCCCGAGCCGTTGCGGCCCAGCAGCGCGACGATCTCGCCCGGGCGCACTTCCATCGTGACGCCGTGCAGCACATGGCTCTTGCCGTAGAAGGCATGCAGGTTGTCCAGCTTCAGCATGTTCGCGTGTCCTTCCCGGCTTCAACTGGCCGCCGCGGCCTCGGCGGCCTGAGCCTCGGCCAGCACCGAGCCCAGATAGGCCTCCTGCACGCGCGCATTGGCGCGCACCGCGTCGGGTGTGTCGAAGGCGATCACCTCGCCATAGACCAGCACCGCGATCTTGTCGGCCAGCCCGAAGACCACGCCCATGTCGTGCTCCACGGTCAGCAGGGTGCGGCCTTCGGTGACCTCGCGGATGAGTTGGATGAAGCGCTTGGTCTCGCTCTTGCTCATGCCCGCGGTGGGTTCGTCCAGCAGGATGACCTTGGCACCGCCGGCGATGGTGATGCCGATCTCCAGCTGCCGCCCTTCCGCATAGCTGAGGTTCATCGCCGGCACGTCGCGGCGCTTGTCCAGCTTGATCATCTCCAGCAGCTCCTCGGCGCGGTCGTTGACCTCGTCCAGGCCGGCGAGAAACTTCCAGAAGGCATAGCGGCAGCCCATGGACCACAGCAGCGCGCAACGGATGTTCTCGAAGACCGACAGCCGGTTGAACAGGTTGGAGACCTGGAAGCTGCGCGACAGCCCGCGTCGGTTGATCTCATAAGGCTTGCGTCCGTCGATGCGCTCGCCGAACAGGCGGATCTCGCCGCTGCTGGGCGCGAAGCGGCCGCTGATCAGGTTGAACAGCGTGGACTTGCCCGCACCGTTGGGCCCGATGATGGCGACGCGCTCGCCGGGGCGCACGGCCAGCTCGGCGCCGCGGATGATCTCGCTCTTGCCGAAGCTCTTGCGGACCGACTGCAGTTGCAGGGCGAATTCACTCATAGCGATTCCCGACGCTTGATCTCTTTTTCGATCTCTTCCTGGATCTGGTCCCATTCGCGCTTGAAATGACGGCGCGCCAGCTCGAACAGGCCCAGCCCCGTCAGCAGCACGAAGACCGCGCCAAACCAGGCGTTGGCGCCCATGCTGTCGATGCTCGCACCCATGAAGCTCATCTGCGGGCCCAGGGCCTCGTTGAGCTGATGGTGGTAGACCATCTCCACCATGGCCGAGCCGCCCAGCAGCACGGTGGCACCGGTGGCGCCCAGCCCCAGGTAAGCGGTCCAGATCTGGCGCAGCTTGCCGAAGGCGGCCACGCGCAGGTTCATCATGATCAGCGCCGCGAAGCCGCCCGGCGCGTACATCACCATGAAGAGGAAGATCAGGCCCAGGTAGAGCAGCCAGGCCTTGGTCAGCTCCGACAGCAGCACCAGCGCCACCACCATCAGCACCGCGCCGATGATGGGCCCGAAGAAGAAGGTGGCGCCACCCAGGAAGGTGAACAGCAGGTAGGCGCCCGAGCGGGCCGCGCCCACCACCTCGGCGGTGACGATCTCGAAGTTCAGCGCCGACAGCCCGCCGGCGATGCCGGCGAAGAAGCCCGAGATCATGAAGGCCAGGAAGCGCACCCACTGCGTGTCATAGCCGATGAACTCGACGCGCTCGGGGTTGTCGCGCACCGCATTGAGCATGCGTCCCAGCGGCGTGCGCGTCAGCGCGTACAGCAGCGCGGTGCAGACGAAGCAATAGAGCGCGATCAGGTAGTAAACCTGGATCTGCGGGCCGAAGCTGATGCCCAGCCAGGGCTGGCCGGCCACGCGGTTGCCCGAGATGCCGCCCTCGCCGCCGAAGAACTCGGGCAGCATCAGCGACATCGACCAGATCAGCTCGCCCAGGCCCAGCGTGATCATCGCGAAGGGCGTGCCCGACTTCTTCGTCGACACATAGCCGAACAGTGCGGCGAAGAACAGCCCGGCCAGGCCGCCCACCAGCGGCACCAGGCTCACCGGCAGCGCCAGCTGTCCGGCCGACACCAGGTTCAGCGTGTGGATCGCCAGATAGGCGCCCAGCCCGCTGTACACCGCATGGCCGAAGCTGAGCATGCCGCCCTGCCCCAGCAGCAGGTTGTAGGCCAGGCAGGCAATGATGGCGATGCCCATCTGCGACAGCATGGTCTGCGCCAGCGAGCTGGTCCACAGCAGCGGCGCCACGATGAGCACCAGCGCGAAAAGGCTCCAGATCAGCCAGCGTCCGACGTTCCAGGGCTTGAAGTGGAATTCGTGGGCGCGGTCATGGCGCGCCCGTGCCGCGCGGCGCGCGGCGCGTTGGGCCGCCCGCCGCTCGGCGTCCGTCATCGCGATCTCGTTCATGGCGTCAGTCCTCGCGGGTACCCAGCAAGCCCTTGGGGCGGAAGATCAGGATCAGCACCATCAGCAGATAAGGCAGGATGGGCGCCACCTGGGCCAGGCTGAGCTTGAGCAGCGGATAGCCCGGGGTCTGCGGCCCTGCCGCCACGCCCAGCCGGTTCAGCAGCGTGATCAGCGAACCGTCGACCGCCAGTGGCAGGGTCTGCAGCAGGCCGATCAGGATGGACGCCACGAAGGCGCCGGCCAGCGACCCCACGCCGCCCACGACCACGACGACGAAGATGATGGAGCCGACGATGGTGGCCATCGCCGGCTCGGTGACGAAGGTGATGCCACCGATCACGCCCGCCAGCGCTGCCAGCGCGCAGCCGCTGCCGAACACCAGCATGAACACGCGCGGCACGTTGTGCCCCAGGGCCTCGACCATCTCGGGATGGGTCAGCGCCGCCTGGATCACCAGGCCCACGCGGGTGCGCGTCAGCATCAGCCACAGCCCGGCCAGCATGGCCAGCGCGATCAGCATCACGAAGGCGCGCGTGAGCGGGAACTTGGAGCACATCGCCGCGGCGCACAGCGAGGCCGCGGCATCGCCGGCGACGAGGCTCAGTCCGCTCGTGGGGCTCTGCACGATGGTGAAGGCCGCGCCCTGCAGCAGCGGCGGCGGGCCGAAGGGCACGGCCACGCGGCCCCAGACCAGTTGCACCAGCTCCAGGATCACATAGGACAGGCCAAAGGTGATCAGCAGCTCCGGCACATGGCCGAACTTGTGCACGCGACGCAGTGCGCCGCGTTCGAACAGCGCCCCCAGGCCGCCGACCAGCAGCGGCGCCAGCAGCAGCGCCGGCCAGAAGCCGACCAGCCCAGTCAGCGTGTAAGCGAAATAGGCGCCCAGCATGTAGAAGCTGGCATGGGCGAAGTTCAGCACGCCCATCATGCTGAAGATCAGCGTCAGGCCCGAGCTGAGCATGAACAGCAGCAGTCCGGAGGACAGGCCGTTGAGCAGGTTGATCAGGATTTGGTCCACGTCGCAAGCATCGCTGCAGGAAAAGCGCGCCCCACCGGTGCCGCGCGGCGCCGGTACGGCAGCGAAGTCCTCAAGTTAACACCAGGCCGGAGCCCGCCCCGGCCTGGGCGTGCGTACCACCGCCCAAGGGCGGCGGCAGGCGACCTCAGCCGGGCCGCTTCATCTGGCAGGAGGTCGGCGTGCTGGACACGTAGGGCTCGAAGGTCCGCACCGGCACGAAGGTCATGCCGGTCTTCTCGGCGCTGTAGTTGTTCTTCGCATCGGTCTTCTGCCAGACCGACAGGAACAGGGTTTGCTGCAGCTGGTGGTCGCCCTTGCGCACCTCGACGTCGCCGTTGAAGCTCTTGGCCTTCAGGCCCTCCAGCACGGCGGCGACCTTGACCGGGTCGGTGCTCTTGGCCTTGGCCATCGCCTCGCCCAGCAGGGTGTAGATATGGATCACGCTGCCGGTGTAGAAGTCGGCGTCGAACTTCTTCTGGAACTCTTCCTGCCACTTCTGCATCTGGCCGCCCATGTTGTAGTGGTTGTAGGCGATCTGGTAGACGCGCCCGGCCGATCCGGTGCCCAGCGCGGTGGGCGTGCCGGTGACGCCGGCGTAGTAGGTAAAGAACTTGCCGTTGTAGCCGGCCTCGTTGGCCGCCTTGATCAGCAGCGCCAGGTCCGAGCCCCAATTGCCGGTGATCACGGTGTCGGCGCCGCTGGCCTTGATCTTGGCCACATAGGGCGCGAAGTCACGCACCTGGGCCAGCGGGTGCAGGTCCTCGCCGGCGATCTGCACGTCGGGCCTCTTGCGCGCCAGCATTTCCTTGGCATAGCGCGCCACCTGGTGGCCGTGCGCATAGTTCTGGTTCAGCAGATAGACCTTCTTGATGTCGGGCTGGTCCTTCATGAAGGTGGTCATGGCCTCCATCTTCATCGAGGTGTCGGCATCCATGCGGAAGTGCCAGTAGCTGCACTTGCTGTTGGTCAGGTCGGGGTCCACCGCCGAATGGTTCAGGTAGACGACCTCCTTGCCCGGGTTGCGCTCGTTGTGCTTGTTGATCGCGTCGATCAGCGCCAACGCCGCGCCGGAGCCGTTGCCCTGGGTCACATAGCGCACGCCCTGGTCGATCGCCGACTTCAGCGCGTTCAGCGACTCGGCCGGGCTGAGCTTGTTGTCGATCGGGATGATCTCGAACTTCACGCCGGCCGGATTGCTGGCGTTGAACTTCTCGGCGAAGAACTGGAAGCTCTTGACCTGGTTCTGCCCCACCGGCGCCATCAGGCCCGACAAGGGGTCGATCCAGGCGATCTTCACCGTCTCGCCCTTCTGGGCATGGCTCAAGCCCGCCGAGAGCGCCAGCAGCGCGGCCAGGGCCAGGGGTTTGAATACGGTCTTGCTGGTCTTGCTCATGCTTGTCTCCTGATGGTTTTGTGGGGCAAGGCGAAAGAACGCAAAAACGAGGGGGACGCGGGCTCCCGGGACCGGGAGCGGCGCTCAGCCGGCCGGCAAGCGATGGTCCTTGAACTGCTCGCGCAGCTTCAGCTTGAGCATCTTGCCGGTGGCGGTGTGCGGGATCTCGGGCACGAAGACCACGTCGTCGGGGATCTGCCACTTGGCGATGCGGCCCTCGTAGAAGGCGAGCATCTCCTCGCGGCCGAGCTGGCAGCCCGGCTTGCAGACGACCACCAGCAGCGGCCGCTCGTCCCAGCGCGGATGCGGCACGGCGATCACCGCCGCCTCGTGCACCGACGGGTGGGCCATC
Source organism: Pelomonas sp. CA6 (assembly GCF_022549225.1). Lineage (GTDB taxonomy): Bacteria > Pseudomonadota > Gammaproteobacteria > Burkholderiales > Burkholderiaceae_C > Roseateles. Next base: position 283,077 of record NZ_JAKZFD010000005.1, on the reverse strand, counting down.
GCGATGTTCTCCAGGTCGATGGAGCTGATCCATTCGCCGCCGGACTTGATCACGTCCTTGCTGCGGTCGGTGATCTGCATGAAGCCGTCGGCGTCGATCGTCGCGACGTCGCCGGTGGGGAACCACAGGCCCGCATCGCGGCCGTCCTCGCCGCGCACCGCGATCAGCGGCGAACGCTCGGCGCCGAAGTAGCCGGCGATCACCCAGGGGCCACGCACGACCAGGTTGCCGGCGCTGCGCCCGTCCCAGGGCAAGGCCTGACCCTGGTCGTCGACGATGGCCATGTCGATGCCGTAGATCGCCTTGCCCTGCTTCTCAAGCAGCCGACGCTGTTCCTCGACGGGCAGCTGCAGCTGCTTGGCGCTGAGCTTGGACAGCGTGCCCAGCGGCGACAGCTCGGTCATGCCCCAGGCGTGGATCACTTCCACGCCGTAGTCGTCCATCAAGGTCTTGAGCATGGCCGGCGGACAGGCCGAGCCGCCGATCACCGTGCGCTTGAAGCTGCTGAACTTCAGCCCCTGGCCGCGCACGTAATTGAGCAGACCCAGCCACACCGTCGGCACGCCGGCGCTGAAGCTGACCTGTTCGGCCTCGAACAGTTCGTACAGCGACTTGCCGTCCAGATGCGGCCCCGGGAACACCAGCTTGGCACCCACGGCGGCGCAGCTGTAGGGCAGCCCCCAGGCGTTGACATGGAACATCGGCACGACGGGCAGGATCACGTCGCGGCGCGAGCAGTCCATCGCATCGGGCATGGCCGACGCGTAGGCGTGCAGCACCGAGGAGCGGTGGCTGTACACCGCGCCCTTGGGGTTGCCGGTGGTCCCCGAGGTGTAGCAGATGCTGGAGGCGCAGTTCTCATCGAACACCGGCCAGGTGTAGTGGCCGTCCTCGGCCTCGACCAGCTCGTCGTAGCACAGCAGGCCGGGGATGCTGGACTGCGCCGGCATGTGGGCGCGGTCCGTCATCAGCACGAAGTGGCGCACGCTGCGCATCTGCGGCGCCAGCTTCTCGATCAGCGGCAGGAAGCTGAGGTCGAAGCACAGCGCCGCGTCCTGCGCGTCGTTGGCGATCCAGGCGATCTGCTCCGGAAAAAGGCGCGGGTTGATCGTGTGGCAGACCAGCTGGGAGCCGGAGCTGCCGTAGTAGATCTCCAGATGGCGGTAGCCGTTCCAGGCCAGCGTCGCGACGCGGTCGCCGGGCTGCAGCCCCAGCCGCGCCAGGGCCTGGGCCAGCTTGCGAGACCGCAGTTCGGCGTCGGCCCAGGTGTAGCGGTGAAGATCGCCTTCGACGCGCTTGCTGACGATTTCGGTGTCGCCCGAGTGGCGGGCCGCATGCTGGATCAGCGAAGAGATCAGCAGCGGCATCGTCATCATCTGGCCCATCAGTGCCATCGAGGTCTCCTTCGATCTTGTCTTGTCCGGCTGGTCCGCCCCTGCGGCCTCGCCGTCTGCGAACCAGTTTACTGGCCGGTCCGACGCTCCTGGCGTCACCCTAGTGACGCTGGGCGGCCGTTGGCATAGGGGATTACACGGGCGCCGCCACGGGCCACCCGACAAAGCTCAAAAACGGCGCCGAAGTGCCGAGGATTTCCTAGGGCGCGGCCCAAGCCGCGCCCAGAATCGCAGCCCACGACAACAACAGAGAAGGAGACTTTCATGAAGCTCGGCGATCTTGCGATGGCGCACAAACTCAATGGCGCCATCGTCCTGCTGCTGACGTCCATGCTGCTGGTGGGCGGCTTCACGCTGGAGCGCAATGACCGCATCGTCAGCGAGGCCACCACCGCCATCAACGACGCGCAGGATCTGATCCGCAAGTCCGTGCAATGGCAGGGCATGACCGAGACCGCGGTGGCGCGCAGCATGGCCGCGGCGATCAGTTCGGACCCCGCGGTGGGCGAGCTGTTCAAGGAGAACATCGCCAACGACGCGCCGCGCGTCGCCCTGCTGCGCGAGCAGATCGGCAAACAGGCGCAGCGCCCCGAGGACCAGGCCCAGCTGAAGCAGATCTCCACGCTGGGCCAGGCCCTGCTGGCCGCCAGCAAGAAGGCGCGCGACGCCGGCAGCGCAGGTGACTGGACCGCCACCACCCGCGTCATCGAAAAGGAATACGCGCCGTCGGCCAAGCTTTACCTGGATGCCATCGGCGCCTTCGTGCAAATGCAGGAGCAGCGCGCCGACGCGGCGCGGCAGGCCTCGCGCGAGGCGCGCCAGGCGCTGCGCTGGCAGGCCGGGCTGGGCGCGCTGCTGATCGTGGCGGCCGGCATGGGCATCGCCTGGGCGCTGGGCCGCGCCATTGTGCGCCCGCTGGCGGAGGCGGTGCGGGTCGCGGAATCCGTGGCCGGCGGCGACCTGCGCTCGCGCATCGAACACCAGGGCCGCGACGAAACCGGCCAGCTGCTGGCCGCGCTGCGGCGCATGAACGAGAGCCTGACCGGCATCGTCGGCCAGGTGCGCCAGAGCAGCGACTCCATCGCCACCGGCACCGGCGAGATCGCCAGCGGCAATGCCGACCTGTCCCAGCGCACCGAGGAGCAGGCCGCCAACCTGCAGCAGACCGCCGCGTCGATGGAAGAACTGACCTCCACCGTGAAGCACAACGCCGACACCGCGCGCACCGCCACCCAGCTCGCGCAAAGCGCCTCCGGCGTCGCCGCCGAGGGCGGTCGTGCGGTGCAGGAGCTGGTCGAGGTGATGGCGCAGATCGACGCCAGCTCGCGCAAGATCAACGACATCATCGGCGTGATCGACGGCATCGCCTTCCAGACCAACATCCTGGCGCTGAACGCCGCGGTGGAAGCCGCGCGCGCGGGCGAGCAGGGCCGTGGCTTTGCCGTCGTCGCGAGCGAGGTGCGCCAGCTGGCGCAGCGCAGCGCCGAGGCGGCCAAGGAGATCAAGTCGCTGATCGGCGACAGCAGCGGCAAGGTCGAGGCCGGCAGCCGGCTGGCCGGCGGCGCCGGCGAGACCATGGGCCGCATCGTCCAGGAAGTGCGCCGCGTGTCCGAGCTGATCGCCGAGATCAGCGCCGCCAGCAGCGAACAGAGCCAGGGCATCGACCAGGTCGGCGACGCGATCAGCCAGCTGGACCGCGTCACCCAGCAGAACGCCGCGCTGGTGGAAGAGAGCGCGGCGGCGGCCGAAAGCCTCCGGCACCAGGCGGCGCAGCTGAACCAGGCGGTGTCCATCTTCCGCCTCTGAGTCCCGAGCGGGCACGGCAAGACCCCGGCGGAGCAAGGCCCGGGGGCGCTGGCTACACTGCGCCGATGCATGCCCCCCTGCCGTCCGTCGCCGTGCCTGCCGCGATCGGCGAGCTGAACTGGACCCACCGCCTCGCCGCGCTGGGTCCCCGTTTCTACACCGAGCTGCCGCCCGCCGGCCTGCCCGACCCGCACTGGGTCGCCACCAGCGCCGACTGCGCGCGGCTGCTGGGCTGGCCCGCCACCGGCTGGCAGACGCCAGAGGCGCTGCGCGTCTTCAGCGGCAATGCGCTGTGGCCCGGCATGCGCCCGCTGGCCAGCGTGTACAGCGGCCATCAGTTCGGTGTCTGGGCCGGCCAGCTGGGCGATGGGCGCGCACTGTGGCTGGGCGAATTGGACACGCCCCAGGGCCCGATGGAGCTGCAGCTCAAGGGCGCGGGGCGCACGCCTTATTCGCGCATGGGCGACGGCCGCGCCGTGCTGCGCTCGTCCATCCGCGAGTTCCTCGCCTCCGAGGCCATGGCCGCACTGGGCATCCCGACCACGCGGGCGCTGGCGCTGACCGCCTCCACCGCCCTGCCCGTTCGCCGTGAAACGACCGAGACGGCCGCCATCGTCACCCGGGTCGCGCCCAGCTTTCTGCGCTTCGGCCATGTCGAACACTTCGCCCACCATGGGCTGCACGACGAGCTGCGCGAGCTCGTGCAGCATCTGATCGAGCACCACGCGCCGCAATGCCAGGCCGCCCCGCAGCCGGTGGTGGCGCTGCTGGCCCAGGTGGCGACGCAGACCGCCGATCTCCTCGCCCACTGGCAGGCCGTGGGCTTCTGCCATGGCGTGATGAACACCGACAACATGTCGCTGCTGGGCCTGAGCATCGACTACGGCCCCTACGGTTTCCTGGACGGCTTCGATCCGGGCCATGTCTGCAACCACTCCGACACCCAGGGGCGCTACGCCTTCGCGCGCCAGCCCCAGGTGGCCTACTGGAATTTGCATGCGCTGGCCCAGGCCCTGCTGCCGCTGATCCCGGGCGACGAGGAGGCCGCGGCCGCACTGCTGCGAGAGGCGCTGCAGGCCTATCCGGATCGCTTCGCGCAGGCCATGCTCCTGCGCATGCGCGCCAAGCTGGGGCTGCGCGAGGCGCGCGACGGCGATGGCGCGCTGGTCGACGACTGGCTGCGCCTGCTCGCCGCCACCCGCGTGGACTACAGCATCGCCCACCGGCGACTGGGCGAGGCGCAGCTGCCCGCCGGCGCCGAGGGCTTGCGCGACCTGTTCCTGGACCGCGAGGCGCTGGACGCCTGGCTGCGACGCTACCGCGACCGCCTGGCCCAGGAGCCGGAGGACCCGGCGCAGCGCCGCGCCGCGATGCATGCGGTCAACCCGGCCGTGGTGCTGCGCAACCACCTGGCCGAAACGGCGATCCGCCAGGCCGAGGCCGGCGACTTCGGCGAGGTGCAGCGCCTGCTGGACGTGCTCCGCCGTCCCTTCGACGCGCCCGAGCGCGCCGCCGACGCGGACTTCCCGCCTGACTGGGCGCAACACATCGAGGTGTCCTGCTCATCATGAACGACTATCCCGTGAAGAAGACCGACGCCGAGTGGCGCGAGCAGCTCGACGAGATGCAATACCAGGTGACCCGCCACGCGGCCACCGAGCGCGCCTTCACCGGCCAATACTGGGACCACTGGGACGCCGGCCAGTACCGCTGCGTGGGCTGCGGCACGCCGCTGTTTGAATCGCAGACCAAGTTCGACGCCGGCTGCGGCTGGCCCAGCTACTGGGCGCCGGTCAATGCGGACGTCATCGAACGCGTGGTGGACCACAGCCACGGCATGGTGCGCATCGAGGTACGCTGCCAGCGCTGCGGCTCCCACCTGGGCCACGTCTTCCCGGACGGGCCGGCACCGACCGGCGAGCGCTACTGCATCAACTCGGCCGCGATAGACTTCCAGCCCCATGAAGCTTCTGCTTGACTTTCTCCCCCTCGTCCTCTTCTTCGCCACCTTCAAGCTGACCGAGGGCCAGCCCGACGCGGCGGCGGCCTTCGCTACCGAACACCTGGGCTTCCTGGTCTCCGGCGGCGTGGTCGGCAAGACCGAGGCTCCGGTGCTGCTGGCCACCCTGGTCGTGATGGCGGCAACGCTGATCCAGGCCCTGATCACCAAGCTGCGCGGCAAGAAGATCGACCTGATGCTGTGGATCAGCCTGGCGCTGGTCGTCGTGCTGGGCGGCGCCACGATCTGGTTCCACAACGCCACCTTCATCAAGTGGAAGCCCACGCTGCTGTACTGGGCGGGCGCGCTGGCCTTCCTGCTCAGCGAACTGCTGTTCGGCAAGAACCTGCTCAAGGCCATGCTGAAGGATCTGCCGCTGCCCGAAGGCGTCTGGAAGCGCCTGAACTGGGCCTGGGTGCTGTTTTTCGCGCTGCTGGGGGTGGCCAATCTCTACGTGGCCTACCACTACAGCGACGGCGCCTGGGCCAACTTCAAGGTCTTCGGCGTCACCGGGCTGATCGTGCTGTTCACGCTGGCGCAGGGCCTGTACCTGAGCCGCCACGTCATCGAGACCGAGCCCGCCGCCGGCGAAGGAGAGCCGCGATGAGCGACAGCCCCGCCCCGCGCGCCTCGCTGGCGCTGATGGAGGCTCGGCTGCGCGAGCGCCTGCAGCCCGAGCAGCTGGCGCTGGCGGACGACAGTGCCGCCCACGCCGGCCATGCCGGCGCGCGCGAAGGCGGGCATTACCGGCTGCGCATCGTCAGCGCCGCCTTTACCGGGCGTTCACGGCTGGCCCGCCATCGGCTCGTATATGATGCTTTGGCTGAGCTGATGCAGCGGGGCATCCATGCGCTGGTGATCGACGCCCGCGCGCCCGGCGAAGACTGAGGCCAGCACCGTAGCGCCGAGGAGGCGCTTTGTTTTGCAAGCGCCTTTGCGCCCCAGGAGTCTTTTGAAAGGCCCTTTGTCCATGAAGAAATTTGTGCTTGCTGCCTGCGTGGCGGCTCTCGGCGCCGTGACCCTGCCGGTCAGCGCGCAGAACATCGCGATCGTCAACGGCAAGGCCGTGCCCAAGGCCCGCGTCGACATGCTGCTCGGCCAGATCACCAAGAACGGCCAGCCGCGCACGCCCGAGATGGAAGCCCGCGTGAAGGACGAGATCGTGATGCGCGAGATCTTCATGCAGGAAGCCGAGAAGCGCGGCCTGGCCGCCAGCGCCGACTACAAGGCGCAGATGGAACTGGCCCGCCAGGGCATCCTGATCCGCGAACTGTTCGCCGACTTCGCGAAGAAGAACCCCGTCACCGACGCCGATGCGCAAGCCGAGTACGACAAGTTCAAGGCCCAGGCCAAGGGCAACGAGTACCGCGCCCGCCACATCCTGGTCGAGAAGGAAGACGACGCCAAGGCCCTGATCGCCCAGATCAAGGGCGGCGCCAAGTTCGAGGACCTGGCGAGCAAGAACTCCAAGGACACCGGTTCCGCGGCCAACGGCGGCGAGCTGGGCTGGTCGGCGCCGGACGCCTACGTGCCCGAGTTCAGCCAGGCCCTGGTTGCGCTCAAGCCCGGCCAGATGACCGACACGCCGGTGAAGTCGCAATTCGGCTTCCACATCATCCGCCTGGAAGAGACCCGCGAGGCCCAGTTCCCCGCCTTCGAGGACGTCAAGGCCCAGGTCGTGCAGCGCCTGCAGCAGCAGAAGCTGGCCAAGTTCCAGGAAGAGCTGAAGGACAAGGCCAAGACCGACTACAAGTTCAGCCCCAACTGAGCTGGCTTGCGCCCCTCGAACGGCCCGCCGAGCAGTCCGCTGCCCGTGCGGGCCTTTCTTTTGCCCTGAGCTGACGCTTCCCTCGCCCGTCCATGCCCGCTTCCCGACTCGCCCGCCGCCTGCTGCCCTCGCCCGAAGCGCTGGAGCGCACCAAGGGCCTGGCCTGGCTGGGCCGCTATCTGCGTGAGCGCCCCTGGCTGTGGGTGGCGCACCGGCGCCGCGTCGCGATGGGCGTGGCCGTGGGCCTGGCGGTGGGCGTGATCCCCTTGCCGACGCAGATGGTGCTGGCCGCCGCGGCGGCCATCCTGTTGCGCGCCAATGTGGCGGCCGCGGTGGCCGCGACCTGGCTCACCAATCCGCTGACCCTGGTGCCGATCTGGAGCCTGGCCATCTTTCTGGGCCGGCTGGCGCTGGGCGAGCACGGCCCCATCGCCTCTCCGCGCGAGCTGGCGCTGGACTGGACCGATCCGGGCAGCTGGTGGCACGCGCTGGGCGAATGGCTCAGCAGCCTGGGCCCGCCACTGCTCGTGGGCCTGCCGCTGGCCGGGCTGCTGCTGGGTGCGCTGGCCTATGTGGTCGTCTACCTGGGCTGGGCCCTGGTGATACGCGGCGAGCGCAAGCGCCGTCTCTGGCTGCGCTCGCGGTAATCCGGAGCCGTCAGGCCGGCAGCTCGGCCAGCGCGCTGTCCTGCAGCCGTCCCGCCGAGATGCGCAGTTGCCGCTCGCAACGGCCGGCGATGCCGGCGTCGTGGGTGACCAGCACCAGCGTCGTGCCCTGCTCGCGGTTGAGCTCGAACATCAGCGCCATCACCTGCTCGCCGGTGGCGTAGTCCAGGCTGCCGGTGGGCTCGTCGGCCAGCAGCAGCGCCGGCCGCTGCACGAAGGCGCGCGCCAGCGCGACGCGTTGCTGCTCGCCGCCCGAGAGCACACGCGGGTAATGCGACAGCCGCTCCTTCAGCCCCACCCGCTCCAGCATCTGGCGCGCCTGCGCCTGGGCATCCCGCTCGCCGCGCAATTCCAGCGGCAGCATCACGTTCTCCAGCGCGGTCAGGTGCGACAGCAGCTGGAAGCTCTGGAACACAAAGCCCAGATGTTCGCCGCGCAGCCGTGCGCGGCCGTCCTCGTCCAGCGCGAACAGGTCCTGGCCCTGCAGCCGCACGGTGCCGCTGCTGGGCGTGTCCAGGCCGGCGAGGATGGACAGCAGCGTGCTCTTGCCAGAACCCGAGGCGCCGACGATGGCAACCGACTCCCGCGGCCGCAGCCCGAAGCTCAGCTCGTGCAGAATGGTCAGCGAGCCGGTCGCGTCCTTCACGGACTTACTGACCCGGTCGACTTCGATGATGAATTCGGACATGAAAGGTGGCGGATGCGGCGTCGTCAATGGATGGTGGACTGTAGCGCGTGGATGCTGGCAGCGGCCGCGACGGGGATTTGGCGGCCGGCATCGGCCCAGCGCGCGACGCCGCGCGTCGTGGTGCTGGGCGACAGCTTGTCGGCGGAGTACGGCATTGCGCGCGGCAGCGGCTGGGTCGCGCTGCTGCAGCAGCGCCTCGCGGCGCAGGCGCCCGGTGCGGAGGTCGTCAACGCCAGCATCAGCGGCGACACCACCTCGGGCGGCCGCTCGCGCCTGCCCGCCCTGCTCGCCACCCACAAGCCCACGCATCTGATCATCGAGCTGGGCGGCAACGATGCGCTGCGCGGGCTGTCGCTGGCGATGACGCGCGACAACCTGCGTGCCATGGTGCGCGCCGGCAAGGAGGCCCGCGCCAAGGTGCTGGTGGTGGGCATGCAGCTGCCACCCAACTATGGGGCCAGCTACGGGCGCGATTTCGCCGCGCTGTTCGGCGAGGTCGCCAAGGAAGAGAAGGTGGCGCTGCAGCCCTTCCTGCTGGCCGGCATCGCCGACCGCGCCGACGCGATGGACTGGTTCCAGCCCGACCGCATCCACCCGCTGGCCAAGGCCCATCCACGCATGCTGGACAACGTCTGGCAGTCTTTGAAGCCCCTGCTCTGAAGCCCGGCCCGCCCGCGGCGGCGGATGGACCGGGAGAGGCTCAGCGCTCGACCTGGCGGCGTGGCCCGTCGTCGCGCACCGGCGGCCGGTTGACTTCGGCTCGGCCGGGCTCGGGGCGGCTCTCCCGCCGAGGCTCGGCCCCCGGCCCCGGGGATGGGCGAGGCACTTCCATGCGTGGCGGCGCCTCCATCCTCGGTACTTCCCGGCGAGGCGGCTCCATGCGCGGCGCCTCCATGCGAGGAGGCTCCATGCGCGGTGGCTCACTGCGCACCGGCGGCACCGCCTCGGCCCGGGGCGGCCGCTCGAAGCGGTCCATGCGGTCGGGAACGTCCGGTCGCTCGGCATGGCGGCGGCGCGGCAGTTCGTCGCGCCCGGCGCCGGCATCGGGCATAGGCATCGGCTGGGCCCGGACCGGCGGTTCGCTGTCGCGCCTGGGCAGGCCGGGTCCGACGGCGCCGCCCGGCTGGGCGATCAGTGCGGCCGGCAGTTCGCTGCGCGGACGCTCCACGCGCACCGGCGGCCCGTCGGGGCGCTGCCCCAGCCCGGGCTGCGCCCCGTCGCGCGGCCAGGGGCGCGGCGCTGGCGTCGGCGGCATCGGCGCGGGGCGCACCGTCACCGGGTCGGGATTGATCCGACGCCAATAGTCGGGGCTGTAGCGATAGGGCGGCCGGTAGGGCTCATGCCAGGGCAGCGGCGCCCAGCCGTAACGCGGCGGCGGCGCATGCCGGCCCAGGAACAGATTGACGCTGACGCCCGGACCGGACCATGCCACGAGCGCCGGCGCATAGACGGGACGGGCCACCCAGGGCCCCGGGCTCCAGCACCAGCGATCGCGCCACATCACCCAGCGCCCATAGTGGAAGGGAGCGAAGCCCCACGGCATCTCGTCCACCCAGGTCCAGCCCCAGTGGCGCGACCAGACCCAGCGCCCCTGGCTGTAGGGCACCCAGTCCACCGCGACCTGGCGCGGTATCCAGACCACGCCATGCTCCTCGCTCTGCGCCCACTCGCCGTAGCGGTCCAGCTCTTCGGCGCCGGTCATCTCCGGCGAGACATGGGCCAGCTGCGGATCGCCCTCGGCACGGCTGCTGGCCAGCAGCCAGTCGGCAAAGCCATCGCGCATCAGCGCCTGGCGCTCCGCGCGCGGGCCGCTGCCGTCGGACCACAGCTCGGCCTGTTCGTTTGTGCTCAGCCACAGCGGCTGGGCGCTGCCGCCGGGACTGAAGAAGCGCGACTCGAAGCGCAGCCGGCCCTGCCAGGCCTGGGCCTGGGTGGCGCGAGGCAACTGAGTCAGCCGGTAGAGACCCTGGCGTTCGAACCAGCTGCGCCCCTCCAGCGTGGCCACGCTCCATTCGTCGACAGCGTCCTGGTTGCGCAGGCGCAGCCCCAGCGCGCCGCGCAGCAACTGCACCGACACGCGGGCGTCGGTCAGCGCGCTGAATTCGATCTCGGCGGCCTGGTCCAGCCACAGCGAGGTGGAGCCCACGCGCAGGGCCAGCCGGCTGTTGACGTCGGTGCGCAGCCGGTCGCCATCACCGACGGTCTGGTTGGGCAGCAGGGCCTGCCACTGGCGCTCCTGGCTGTCGTAGATCCAGGCCTGGCCGCTCAGCGAGGCCACGCGGCCGGCACGGCCCGGCGGGTCGGCGAGCACCGGCAGGGCCAGGCACAGCGACAGCAGCAACGCGCCGGCCGCGCGCAGGCGCGCCCGGCCGGAAGACCAGAAGTCAGGGGCAAGGAATTTCATCGGCAGCTCCGGATGCTGCCCGCTCAACGCGCGACTCGCCCTTCCGGAGGACGGTCTTTACATGCCTTACACGCCCGCAACGCGGACGGCCCGCGGGCCGTCTCAGTCGTCGGCGCGGGGATCCATGCCCGGAAACAGGACCTCGGTGAAGCCAAAGCGGCTGAAGTCTCGAACCCGCATCGGGTAGAGCACGCCCTCCAGATGGTCGCACTCGTGCTGCACCACGCGGGCGTGGAAGCCCTCGGCCTCACGGCCCAGCGGCCGGCCCTGCGCGTCGAAACCCTGGTAGCGGATGCGGCTCCAGCGCGGCACCACGCCGCGCAAGCCCGGCACGGACAGGCAGCCCTCCCAGCCATCCACCCGCTCTTCGGACAGCGGGGTGACCTGCGGATTGATCAGCACCGTCATCGGCACCGGCGGCGCCTCGGGGTAGCGCTCGTTGTGCTGGAAGCCAAACACCACCACCTGCAGGTCCACCCCGATCTGCGGGGCCGCCAGGCCGGCGCCCTGGGCCGCCGCCATGGTGTCGAACATGTCCTGCAGCAGCGCATGCAGCTCGGGCGTGTCGAAGTCCCGCACCGGCTGCGCCTGGCGCAGCAAGCGGGCATCGCCCATCCGGAGAATCTCGCGTACCGCCATGGCTGTCCTCGCTCTTCGTTCATCGCTTAATCTGTGGGCTGATTTTCCCAGGGAAACGCGGAGCACCCGGGTTTCCTGTTTCCATCCCAAGAGTCCGCATCGCCGGAACTGACGAGGAGAACAACGTGCCCGACTATCTGCAGCCGCTGGGCCACGGGGTCTATGCGATCGACACCGGCTTCCAGCGCCCGCGCTTCGATGCCGCCTTCCTGATCGTCGACCAGGGCCGCGCCGCCTTCGTCGACACCGGCACCCGGCATGCCCTGCCCCGCCTGCTGGGTGCACTGGAGGCGCTGGACCTGCCGCTGGACGCGGTGGACTGGGTCATCCCCACCCATGTTCACCTCGACCATGCCGGCGGCGTCGGCCCGCTGATGCAGGCCCTGCCACGCGCAATGCTGCTGGTGCATCCACGCGGACTGCGCCACATGCTGGACCCGGCGGCGCTGTGGTCCGGTGCGATGGCCGTCTATGGCGAGGACGAGATGCGGCGCTCCTACGGCGAGCTGCTGGGCGTAGCGCCCGAACGCGCCCGCGCCAGCAGCGACGAGCAGCAGATACGCCTGGGCGGGCGCATGCTGCGCCTGATCGACACACCCGGCCATGCGCGCCACCACCATTGCGTCTGGGACGAGACCAGCCGGGGCTGGTTCACCGGCGACACCTTCGGGCTGTCCTACCGCGAGTTCGACCATCCCGAGCGTGGCGTCTGGATCCTGCCCACCAGCACGCCGGTGCAGTTCGATCCCGACGCGCTGCGCCAGTCGATCCAGCGGCTGCTGGACGCCCGCCCGCAGCGCATGTACCTGACGCACTACAGCCAGATCGGCGGCAGCGAGGCCGCCGTCCGCCAGCTGGCCGACGAACTGCTGCTGCAGCTGGACGCCATGGTGGAGATCGCCGAGCGACTACGCCAGGATCCCGACCGGCATGCGCGGCTGAAGCAGGAACTGCTGGCGCTGTACCAGGAGCGCGCCAGCCGCCACCTGGGTAGCGCCATGGCGGCGTCCACCGTCGCTGAGCTGCTGGCGATGGATGTAGAGCTCAACGCCCAGGGCCTGGCCGTCTGGCTGGACAAGACCTGACCCCCAGCGGCACCCGGGGTGCGCCCAGGAGCGGGCGCCACGCACCATCACGGGGCGTTCAGGCCACCCTCGGCACGCCCGCGATCCCAGGCTGACGCAATACCGGCATCAGGTCCGCGTCACGCATCCAGCCCCAGTTCCTGGATCTTGCGCGTGATGGTGTTGCGGCCTATGCCCAGCTTCTGCGCCGCCTCGATGCGGCGGCCGCGGGTCAACTCCAGCGCGGTGAGGATCAGGCTGGCCTCGAAGCGCCGGGTCAGGCGGTCCCAGACCTCGGTTTCGCCGGCGGCCAGCAGGCGGCGCGCCTCGCGCGCCATCTCTGCCACCCAGGCATCGGCCTGTGGTCCCGGCAGGGTCGCGCCGGGCGATGGCGCGGCGGACGGCAGCTCGCTGCCGCCCAGGGCCGGCACGGGCGCAGCGCCCGCCTCGCCCGCCGCGACCGGGACGCCGGCCAGCAACTCCTGCGGCAGGTCCTTGGCCTCGACGACCTGGCTGGGCGCCATCACGCTGAGCCAGTGGCAGATGTTCTCCAGTTGGCGCACATTGCCCGGGAAGTCGAAGCCCACCAGGCGCTGCAGCGCGGCATCGGACAGGCGCTTGGGCTCCACGCCCAGCTCGGCCGCGCTGCGTTGCAAGAAGTAGCGCGCCAGCAGTGGCACGTCCTCGCGGCGCTCGCGCAGCGGCGGCAGGCGCAGCCGGATCACGTTGAGGCGGTGGAACAGATCCTCGCGGAAGCGCCCCTCGCGCACCAGCGCCTCCAGGTTCTGGTGCGTGGCGGCGACCACGCGCACGTTGGCGCGCTGCGGGCTGTGGCCGCCGACGCGGTAGTACTGTCCGTCGGAAAGCACGCGCAACAGCCGGGTCTGCAGGTCCAGTGGCATGTCGCCGATCTCGTCCAGGAACAGCGTGCCGCCCTCGGCCTGCTCGAAGCGGCCGCGGCGGCTGGCCTGCGCGCCGGTGAAGGCGCCTCGTTCGTGGCCGAACAGTTCCGACTCCAGCAGGTCCTTCGGAATGGCCGCGGTGTTGATCGCGACGAAGGGCCCGTCGGCGCGCGGGCTGTGCTTGTGCAGCGCGCGCGCCACCAGCTCCTTGCCGGAGCCGGATTCGCCCGTGATCAACACCGTGACATGGCTTTGCGACAGCCGCCCGATGGCGCGGAACACGTCCTGCATCGCCGGGGCCTGGCCCAGCATCTCGGGCATCTGGACCTGGGCTTCCTCGACGACGGATTCGCGCTGGCCCTCCTCCATCGCGCGGCGGATCAGCTCGACCGCGCGCGACAGGTCGAAGGGCTTGGGGAGGTACTCGAAGGCCCCGCCCTGAAAGGCGGCGACCGCGCTGTCCAGGTCCGAATAGGCGGTCATGATGATGACCGGCAGGCCCGGGAGGCGCTTCTTGATGGTGGCCAGCAGCTCCAGTCCGGAGCCGCCAGGCATGCGGATGTCGGACACCAGCACCAGCGGCGTGTCCTCCTCCAGCGCGGCCAGCAGGTCGCGGCTCTGCGAAAAGCTGCGCACCGGCAACCCCTCGCGCGCCAGCGCCTTCTCGAGCACAAAGCGGATGGAATGATCGTCGTCAACAATCCAAATCGACTTCATCGGTGACTCCCCTCGGCCCCTGCCGGCTTGTGGCCGCGCTCAGGGCAAAGGCAGGGTGATTCGAAAATCGGTCCGGCCCGGCTGGCTGTCGCAGTCGATCATGCCCTGGTGCTGCTGGGCGATGGTCTGCGCCAGCGTGAGCCCGAGTCCGGAACCGCCCTCCCGCCCCGACACCAGCGGGTAGAAGATGCGGTCCTTGATGTCCTCGGGCACACCGGGGCCGTTGTCCTCGATATGCAATTCCAATGCCAAGCGCCAGCGCTGCTTGCCTATGGTGACCTGGCGCGCCACGCGGGTGCGCAGCGTGATCTGCGCGTCGCCAGCGGCGATGCGCGCCGAGAGCGCCTGGGCCGCGTTCTGCACGATGTTGAGCACGGCCTGGATCAGCTGCTCGCGGTCACCGCGGAAGTCGGGCAGCGAGATGTCGTAGTCGCGCAGCACGCACAGGCCTTTGGGATGCTCGGCCAGGATCAGCGAGCGCACGCGCTCGCAGACCTCGTGGATGTTGACGTCCCCCACGACCTGGGCGCGGCGGTGCGGCGCCAGCAGGCGGTCCACCAGCGACTGCAGCCGGTCGGCCTCGTGGATGATGACCTGGGTGTACTCCTGCAGCTCGTCCCACAGCTCGGTGGGCTGCAGCTCCAGGGCCAGCAGTTGCGCCGCGCCGCGTATGCCGCCCAGCGGGTTCTTGATCTCATGGGCCAGGTTGCGCACCAGCTCCTTGGTCGAGCGCAGCTGGTCCAGGCTGCGCTCCTCGCGGTCCTGGCGGCTCTGCTGGGCATTCTCGATGAGCTCGATCAGCAGCCGCCCGCCATGCTCGGCCTGGCTGACGATGACCTGCACCGGCAGCAGGTCCTCGGGTGCCCCCGGCGCGGCACGCGCGCCGCGACGGATCTGCGCGTCGAAGCGGCTGCTCGAATACGCGTTACGGGCCACGCCATCCAGCGCCTCGTTCAGGCGCGTCGTGTCGGCGAACCAGTCGCTCAGCCGGCTGCCCTGCAGCGCGCGGCGCGGCTGGCGCAGCATGGTTTCGAACGCGGTGTTGGCGAATTCGCAGGTGCCGTCGGGGCGCAGCACGGCCACCATGGTGGCGAGCAGGTCCAGCGCCTGGAAGCCGGCGACGCCGGCCGGGGAGGATGACAGGTCCTTCATGGGCGGCCCGCGGGGTGTGCCGCGCGCAGGCCAGTCGGGCAGGCGCGGGTCAGGACGGCAGCTTGGACAGCTCGCGCTTGATGGCCTGGATGTCGCTTTCCTGGCGGGCGATGCTGGCTTTCAGCTCGGCCACGCGGTCCAGATACTTCTGGTAGTTGCGCTCGTCGCCACGGCGTTCGGGCTGGCCCGCGTTGTACTCGCGCTGCAGCGCCGAGAGGCGCTCCTCGGCGTCGCGCAATTCCTGCTCCAGCACACGCCGGCGCTCGCCGTCGCGGCTGCGCTGCTTGTCCGGGTCCACGCGGCCATCGCTGCCGCGCGCTTCCGGTGACGACGCGGACGCCGGCGTCGCCGCACGCGGCTTGGGCGCCTGCAGCACCGTGATGGGCGTGCCCTCGATGCTGCGGCAGCCCTTCTCCTGCGCCTCCTTGGGCGTCAGCGCGTCGGTGTAGAGCACGGGGGGGCCGGGACAGCGGTAGACCACCGACTGCGCGCCCGCGCTCACGCCCGTGGCATACAGCGCCAGGATCAGCGCCGCGGCGCGCCATTTGCTTGATCGCTTGTATTGCATCGAATGCTGCTTGCAGCCTGTGATCAACCTGCATTGTGGCGCATCTGGAAGGCCCAACGAAAAGGGACGGCCTGAGCCGTCCCTCGCTGTCACAGCCGGCGATCCGGGAGTTGAGTCGCACGCGGCTCATCCCGGTCGCCTGCCGCATCACAGGGCGTAGTACATGTCGAACTCGACCGGGTGCGTGGCCATGCGGAAGCGGGTCACCTCCTGCATCTTCAGCTCGATGTAGGCATCGAGGAAGCTGTCGGTGAACACGCCGCCCTTGGTCAGGAACGCGCGGTCCTTGTCCAGGTACTCCAGCGCCTGGTCCAGGCTGTGGCAGACGGTCGGGATCTTCGCGTCTTCTTCCGGCGGCAGGTGGTAGAGATCCTTGGTCGCGGCTTCGCCCGGGTGGATCTTGTTCTCCACGCCGTCCAGGCCGGCCATCATCAGCGCGGCGAACGCCAGGTAGGGGTTGGCGCTGGGATCCGGGAAGCGCGCCTCGATGCGGCGGCCCTTGGGGTTGGCCACATAGGGGATGCGGATCGAGGCCGAGCGGTTCTTGGCCGAATAGGCCAGCTTCACCGGCGCTTCGAAGCCGGGCACCAGACGCTTGTAGCTGTTCGTGCCAGGGTTGGTGATCGCGTTCAGCGCGCGGGCGTGCTTGATGATGCCGCCGATGTAGTACAGCGCGAACTCGGACAGGCCGGCATAACCGTCACCAGCGAACAGGTTCTTGCCATCCTTCCAGATCGACTGGTGCACGTGCATGCCGGAGCCGTTGTCGCCGACGATGGGCTTGGGCATGAAGGTCGCGGTCTTGCCATAGGCATGGGCGACGTTCTGGATGATGTACTTCTGCAGTTGCAGCCAGTCGGCGCGCTTGGTCAGCGTGCTGAACTTGGTGCCGATTTCCATCTGGCCGGCGTTGGCCACCTCATGGTGGTGCACTTCGACCGGGATGCCCATCTGCTCCAGGATCAGGCACATCTCCGAGCGCATATCCTGGCCGCTGTCGACCGGGGGCACGGGGAAGTAGCCGCCCTTGACGGTGGGACGGTAGCCGCTGTTGCCGTGCTCGTATTCCTTGCCGGTGTTCCAGGCGGCCTCTTCCGATTCGATCTTGAAGAACGAGCCGGACATGTCGTTGCCCCAACGCACCGAGTCGAAGATGAAGAACTCGGGCTCGGGACCGAAGTAGGCGGTATCGCCCAGGCCGGAGGCCTTCAGGTAGGCCTCGGCGCGCTTGGCCAGCGAGCGGGGATCGCGCTCATAGGCCTTGCCGTCGGCCGGATCGATCACGTCGCAGCTCAGGATCAGCGTCGGCTCTTCGAAGAAGGGGTCGATGTTGGCGGTGTCGGGATCCGGCATCAGCAGCATGTCCGACGCCTCGATGCCCTTCCAGCCGGCGATCGACGAGCCGTCGAAGGCATGGCCCGAGGCGAACTTGTCTTCGTCGAAATGGGAAACAGGCACGGACACGTGCTGTTCCTTGCCACGGGTGTCGGTGAAGCGGAAGTCAACGAACTTGACCTCGTTCTCCTTCACCATCTTCATCACATCGGCGACGGTCTTGGCCATCAATCACTCCTAGCGGGACGGGTAGTGGATTCGGATTCGGTGATCGCCGGCGGGAAAGCTCCATGCCGGCGCGCACCACATTCGTTAGCAGGTTGCATGCCAAGTGCGCCCCCTTGGGCGTGGATCGCTCGGCACATCGCCAGCCCGGTGCATTCCTCGGCGTGAGCCCGGCGACGCGCCGGATTATGCGCGCCGATCGAGGGCAGTTTCCTGCCCATTCGCAGGGCCCCGACCGGGATCGCACCAGGATCGTGCGCCTATACCGGAATCATCGCACCAACTCGGTGCTTATGCATGCACCAACCTGGGCCAAGCCCTCTTTGAGGGCTTGGTAGGCCGGCTCCAACGCGTCCTGCGCCGAGCTGGCGGCCGGCTTCACGCCCAGTTCAATGTGGCGGCCCCATTGGGGGTGATCCACGCTGGGCAGCGAGAAAACCTTGATGCCGGGGAAGCGGGCCTCGATCTCCTCCATCAGCGGCGTCAGCGTGGCCTCCATCGCGCCCTGCACGATCAGCGAACGCTCGCGCGTGGCCACCGGGCGCTGCAGCTCCGGGTGGCGCTGGTCCAGCACCCAGTCCATCATCGGATGGGCCATCACCGGGAAGCCGGGCACGAAATAGACCGTGCCGACGAAGAAGCCGGGAATTCGGTTGAAGGGATTGGGAATGATGCCGGCGCCGGCGGGGAACACCCCCATTTCCAGACGCCGCAGCGTGTCCGGCGCGTCGCGCTCCACTGTGTTGCCCTGCTCGCGCGCCATCTGCTGCACGCGCTCCCAGATCAGCTCGGCCGCCTCGGGGTGCAGCACCAGTTCGCGCCCCAGCGCGGCGGCCGCGGACTGACGCGTATGGTCGTCTGGCGTCGCGCCGATGCCGCCGCAGCTGATCACCAGATCGCCACTGGCAAAGGCCTGGCGCAGCAGCGCGGTGAGGCGCTCGCGGTCGTCGCCGACATACTGGGCCCAGTCCAGCTGCAGGCCGCGAGCGGCCAGCTTCTCGATGAAGGTGGACAAGTGCTTGTCCTGGCGTTTGCCGGACAGGATTTCGTCGCCGACGATGATCAGACCGATGTTCATGAAAGAGGTCTCCGCAAAAAGCGAGCAGGCCACCGGCACCGGGCCGCGAGGCCTCCAGGGTGAATCAGGACAGCAGCGGCGGCAGCGGCGGCGCGGCCGCGGCCTCCAGGTCCTGCTGCGGCGCGATGCTGTCGCGCCGGCGCAGCTCCTGCAGCGCCGCCAGCGCATAGTGGGCGAACCACAGCGAACTGAAGGCGAAGACCAGGGTGTACAGCCACACCGACACCAGGATCAGCAGCGGCGCCAGCGCGATCACGATCGCGCCGAAGGCCCAGATCGCCGCGGGCGCTGCGCCCAGATAGCCGGTCGCCACGCCCAGCACCAGCAGCGGCAGCCGGTGTTCCTTGAGCAACTGGCGACGCTCGGCCGCCGAGGCATAGTCGGCCAGCACATCGAAGGTGAACACACGGTAGCCCAGCCAGCCCCAGATCAGCGGCGGCAGGATCAGCGCCAGCGGCGGGATCAGCCAGAAGGGCATGGTCAGCAACAGCCCCACCAGGGCGACCACGGTATGGCCGCCGGACCACAGCGCGCTGCCCACGAAGCTCGCGCCCTTCTTGCGCTCCAGCCCGGAGAAGCGCCGCTGCGCGACCAGGTCCGCGAGCGCGGGCGTCATCAGCATGGCCACCAGCAGCAGGCTCAGCAGCACCAGCACCGGCAGCGAGATCACCAGCACCAGCATGGGCGCCAGCACGCTGCGGAAGCCATCGGCGCCCATGCGCTCCAGCCAGCTCAGCAGGCTGCCCACCAGCATCCACGATTCCAGCGTGCCGCGCACCGCGGCCACCGCGGCTTCCCAATAGAAGTAGGCCAGGCCGCCGGCCAGCCCGGCGGCGATCAGCAGCGGCAGCAGCGACAGCGCGATCACGCGCGGATGCAGGCAATAGGCGGCGGCACGCCAGAACGAGTCGGCCACCCACCCCATGGTGTTGATCATCAGAGCGATCCTCCTAGCCGCGCAGCATAAGTCACGGAAGCCTCGCGGATCGACGCGGGGACGACCGCCCCCTACTTCGCCAGCAGCCGCCGCAGCCCCAGCCATTGCTGGGCCCAGAAGCCGCGCCCGTAGTCGCGCCCGCCCTCTTCCGGCAGCTGGTCGCGCACGCCGGTGGGGTCGTAGCGGTCCGCGAAGCTGGCGGTGCCGAACAGCACATCCCAGACCGGGAAGAGCACCGCGAAGTTATGCCCGCCCAGCGTGCCGCGGCCGGAGGTTTCGTGGCCCACGCCGATCGAATGGTGCAGGCGGTGGAAGCGCGGGCTCACCAGCAGCCGCTCGCCGAAGCGTCCGAAGGACAGACGCACATTGGCATGCTGCAGGTTCTCCATCAGCTGAGACAGCGCGACCAGCGCGACGAACTGACCCGGCCCGACACCGATCAGCCGCGCCACCAGCGCGAACACGGCGTCGATCAGCAGGTCGTCCAGCAGATGGTTGCGGCTGTCCGTCCACATGGTCATCTGGCGCTGGCTATGGTGCAGCGAGTGCAGCGCCCACCACCAGTTGAACTGGTGCTGCGCGCGGTGCAGCCAGTACATCAGGAAGTCGAAGGCGAGCAGATAGAGCAGGAAACTGACCCAAGGCAGGTCGCTGACACCGGGCCAGACGGCATCCAGCTGCAGGCTGGGCAGGCCCCACAGGCGCAGCTGGCCGCTGATCGCGTCGGCCAGCGGGTCGACGCTAAAGAACATCACCAGCCGGAACAGGCCCAGGCGCTGGATCAGCGTGTAGATCACGTCCACGCGCACCGCCTGGCGGTCCTGCACCGCCTCCACCGGGCGCCAGCGCTGCAGCGCACCGATCAGCACGGCGATCACCGCGATCTGCAGCAGCCCCACCAACAGCCAGCCGGTGGCGTCGTAGGCATCCTCCAGCAGATTGCCCCAGCCCAGCCCGAAGACCAGGGGCTGCACCACCGATTCGAACAAGGCCTGCTGGGCCTGGCCGAACAGATCGGTGAACCACTCCATCATCATTCCTCTTTGCTCAGCGCCGGCTCATCCAGCCGGCGTAGTCGGGATGCTCGCGCAGCGGCGCGAAGCAGAAGCCGCGCTCCTTGAGCCCCTGCATCAACGGCACCAGCACTTCGGGCGCCCAGGCTTGCTGGCGCGACCAGATGCCCAGATGGGCCATCAGGATATCGCCGGACCGGATGTTGCGCAGCGCCTGCGCCAGCAGCGCCGGGTTGGAATAGCGCTCGCTGGGCAGCTCGTCGCCGAGGAATCCGGCCGGACTCCAGCCCACATGCTTGAAGCCGCAGGCCTGGGCGGCCGCCAGCAGCGCCGGCGAGGTGCGCCCCGCCGGCGCGCGGAAGATGGGCGCCATGGGCTGGCCGGTCATCTCCTGGAAGCGGCGCGCGGGCTTGCGCAGCTCCTCGCAGTAGGCCTCGGGCGTCAGCGTGACGAATTGCGGTGCCTGGACGCCCGCGGCGCGTTTGAAGCGCAGGCGGCCATCGGGCAGGTCGGCCACCCAGGTGTCGTGGAACCAGGTGTGCGAGCCGAAGTCGTGCCCCTCGGCGGCGCGCGCCTTCCACCAGGGCGCCCAGTGATCGTCCAGCGTCTGGCCGCCGTCCAGCGTGGGTTCCTGGGCGAGGAAGAAGGTGGCGCGGGCGTCGAACTGCTTCAGCGTTTGAGCGACCAGCGGCGCCACGCCCATGTGGCCGGTGTCAAAGCTCAGATAGACCGGCTTGTCGCAGCGCGGCTGGGCCGGCGCGAGCGCTGCGGCGGCGCCCAGCGCCACCGGCAGCAGGACCGCGCGCGCGGCCCGGAACATCCGCGTCAGACTCACTGGCGCGACACGTGGTCCAGGGTCCAGACGCCGTGCGGCGACTTGCCCACCTTGACCTGCTGCAGCACCTTCTTGGTCTGCAGGTCCATCATGGTCAGCTTGCGCGCCCAGCGCGAGGTGTAGATCAGCGTGCGGCCGTCGGGCAGGATCTCCATGTCGTCGGGACCGCCGGGGGCGCGGAACTCGTCCACCACCGCCAGCGCCTGGAAGTCGATCTTGCTGATGGTGTTGGCGGCGCGGTTGGAGACCAGCACATGGCGCTTGTCGCCCCAGGCGCGGAAGGAATGGGCGCCATCGCCGGTGGGCAGGCGCTTGACCAGGCGCGGCTGGGCCAGGCCGCCGACTTCGTAGACCTCGACCATCTTGTCGCCGGTCAGCGCGACCAGCAGGTGCTTGTCGTCAGGCGTCAGATAGATGTCGGCCGGCATCTGCCCCACCGGCACCTTCCAGCGCACCGCCTGGGTGGCCAGGTCCACGGCGAGCAGTTCGTTGCTGTCCTGCAGGCTCACGTAGACCACGGAGCTGCGCGTGTCGATCGCCAGATGGCTGGGCGTCTTGGGCGCGGAGATGCGCTTGACCAGCTTCAGCGGCTGCTCCGCATTGGTGGGCTGCCACAGATAGAGGTCCACATGGTCCAGCCGGTTGCCGGCGGTGACGAACCACTTCATATCTGGCGAGAAGCGCAGATGGTAGGGGTCGACGATGCCGCGCAGCGTGCGCTGCACCTCGGCCGTGACCGGATCGATGAAGGTCAGCGAATCGCCCAGCGCGTTCGCGACGATCATGGACTTGTTGTCCGGCGTCAGGTAGAGGTGGTGGGGCTCCTTGCCCGTCGGTATGCGCTTGACCTGCTGGAAGCTGACCGGGTCGATCACGCTGACATCCGCATCGAGCGAATTGAGCACAAAGATCGGACGTTGGGCGGGCGGCGCGGCCTGGGCCGACCAGGCACTCAAGCCCAAGAGCAGGCCCGCGATCCAGGCTGCGGCAATACGGGGACGGCCGCCGGACCGGCTGTTCATGCAAGACATGGGGAACAACTTTCTCGAAAACCGGCGCCGGCCCGGAAGGAATGCGGCCGGCGCGGTAACGAGAGTGTAGACGCCGGCCCTGCCACCACCGGGAGGCGGGCCATGACCGGCGTCAATGGCGGTCTTATTCGTCGTCGCCGCCCAACACGCCGCCGAGCAGGCCACCGGCCGCGAAGCCCCCCAGCAGCGAGCCCTCCTCGCGTCCGCCGCCGCCGGTCTGCGGCGCCGCGGCGAAGATGCGCGAGGCCAGTCGCGAGAACGGCAGGCTCTGCAGCCAGACCTCGCCCGGGCCGGTCAGCTTGGCCAGGAACAAGCCCTCGCCCCCGAACAGCGCGGTCTTGATCTTGCCGACGTACTGGATCTCAAAGTTCACGCTGGGCGTGTAGGCGACCACGCAGCCGGTGTCCACCAGCACGGTCTGCCCCGGCTGCAGCGTGCGGCGCACCACGGTGCCGCCGGCGTGCACGAAGGCCAGGCCATCGCCTTCGAGCTTCTGCATGATGAAACCCTCGCCGCCGAAGAAGCCGGTGCTGAGCTTTTGCTGGATCGCGATGCCCAGCGAAACGCCGCGCGCCGCGCACAGGAAGGCGTCCTTCTGGCAGATCAGCGTGCCGCCGAGCTTGCCCAGGTCCATGGGCAGGATCTTGCCCGGATAGGGCGCCGCGAAGGCCACGCGCTGCTTGCCGGCGGCATTGTTGGTGTAGATGGTCGTGAACAGCGATTCGCCGGTGACCAGGCGCTTGCCGGCGCCCAGCAGCTTGCCGAAGAAGCCGCCCTGCTGCTTGGAGCCATCGCCGAACACCGTGTCCATCGCGATGCCGGCGTCCATGAACATCATGCTGCCGGCCTCGCCGATCGCGGCCTCGCCTGGGTCGAGCTCGACCTCGACGAACTGCATTTCGGCGCCCTTGATTTCGTAGTCCACCACGTCCATGGCCATGTTCAGAATCTCCAATGGGAACAATGGGGCGGCATGTTAGCGCCCCGCGATGAGGAACCGAGACAGTGATTTGAGAGAGTTTCTCTCAAGGAAACGCCAGGCCGCCCGCGCGTGCGCGCTGCCTATACTGCGGCGCATGAGTGTCCGCCCCGCCGCCGACGCCGAGGACCTGAAGCCCGGCGACCACTATGTGCAGTCCTTCGCCCGTGGCCTGGCGGTGATACGTGCCTTCAATGCCCAGGCGCCGCGCCAGACCCTCACCGAGGTGGCCAAGCACTGCGGCCTCACGCGCGCCGGAGCGCGGCGCATCCTGCTGACCCTGCAGACCCTGGGCTATGTGCGTGCCGATGGCCGGCTGTTCTCGCTCACGCCCAAGATCCTGGACCTGGGCTTTGCCTACCTGTCCTCGCAGCCGCTGTGGCAGTTCGCCGAACCCCTGATGCAGCAGCTGGCCTCGGAGCTGAAGGAGTCCTGCTCCGCCGCCGTGCTGGAAGGCGAGGACATCGTCTATGTGCTGCGCGTCCCGGCGCGCAAGATCATGAGCATCAACCTGGGCGTGGGCAGCCGGCTGCCCGCCTGGTGCACCTCCATGGGCCGCGTGCTGCTCGCGGGCCTGCCGCCCGAGGCGCTGGACCTGCACCTGGCCCAGGTGCACTACGAGCCGCTCACCGCGCGCACCGTGCGCGACGAGGCCCAGCTGCGCGAGCGCATCGCGCAGGCGCGCGAACAGGGCTGGTGCCTGGTGGACCAGGAACTCGAAGAAGGCCTGGTCTCGCTGGCCACGCCCATCACCGGCCGCGACGGCCAGGTGATCGCGGCGCTGAACGTCGGCGCCCAGGTCACGCGCACGCCGCCCGATCAGCTGCTGCAGCTGGCGCTGCCGCGACTGCTGGACGCCGCCCAGAGCATCTCGCGCCTGCTGCAGATCAAGGGCTGAGCCCTCCCCGTACAACGCGCATGGCCGCGCCCGGGGCGCGCTGGCCCCGAGTCCGGCGTTCAGGACGGCTGCTGCACGGCGCTGGCCGCCTGCGCGGGCGCCGACACGCGCGGCGCCGCGGGCGGCTCGCAGCCGGCGGCCTGGCCCAGGCCCTTCAGGTAGGCGCGCCGCACCGTGCCGGCGGCGATCGCGCCGTTCACCTCTCGGGCGTAGCGCTCCGCGCCGGTCAGCTTGCGCACCCAGCCGCGGAAGGGCACGACACCCTCGGTGGTGTTGCGCACCGCGCTGACGGCCGCGCTGCCGGCCGCATCGGTGCCGCGCTCCAGCAGGCTGGGCTGGCCGGCCGACGGCGGCACGTCCAGGTCCGCGCCCAGCACCGCATCCAGCGCCTTCACCTGGGCCAGCAGAGCCGCGCAGCTGCGGTCCGCGGGCAGTTCGTAAGGCCCTTTCTGCGCGGCCTTCAGCACCGGCGGGATCTCGGCACGGACGATGTTGAGGTCGCCCAGTGGCGCCGTCACCGCCTGGGCGACCTGCGCCCCGGTCTGCTCACCACGCGACGGGGCCGCCGCCGCATCGCCCGACTTGCCGCCGCTCGAGGCGCACGCCCCCAGCATCAGCGGAACGGCCAGCGCGCATGCACGCAGGGGAAAGGACCAGGCGGAACCGGACATGAAGACTCCCTTTGCAAATGACGGTCTCGTGACAAGGCGCCGAGCATAGCGCCGCCGGCCGTGGCTTCGGCGCTTGCTGTGCGCGGCTTGCCCGGCGCGCCGGGCTGGCCGATACTGCGGCCACGGCTTTGACCCCAGCCATCGTGTCCATCCACCCCGCCTTGCCCTCGTCCGCCTCCGCCGCCTGCAGCCTGCCGCTGCGAGGCGCGCGCGCACTGGCCTGGCGCTTCGTGTGGAGCGCGGCCCCGCTGCGCACGCCGGCCGCACATTCCTGAGCCCGGCGATCCCCAGCACCTCTTGTTGCGCAACTCCTCATCGCCGGGCCCCCACTCCGCGCGATGACCCTGGCGCTCCGCGCGAGCGCCGCACAGGAGGATGCCCATGCATCACCGCAAGGACCCCGTTCCGCCGCAGGAACGCGTGCTGAGCACGCTGGATTTCGCCCGCCTCAAGAAACTGGGCCAGGGCCGCATGCCCGCCGCGCTGCGCGAGCTGCTGGACGACTACGACCTCTACGAACCGCAGGAGATGCCCGCCGACGTCGTCACCATGCATTCGCGCGTCGTGCTGGCGCATGAGGACAGCGGCCAGCGCCAGCAGCTGACCCTGTGCTACCCCGACCAGACCGCGCCGGCCGCCGGCCAGGTCTCGGTGCTGTCGCCGCTGGGCGCGGGCCTGCTGGGCCGGCGTGTCGGTGAACTGGCCTGCTGGACCCTGCCCGGCGGAGAGCAGCGCGAAGCGCGCATCGCCGAGCTGGCCTTCCAGCCCGAGGCCCAGGGGCTGTACACGCTGTAGCCCCGCGCGGGCGTTCAGTCGCCCAGGTCCAGATGCAGCGCGAAATCCCGCGGGTCCAGGCCCGCGGGCCTCACATAGTCGGCCAGCACCCAGACCTGATCGCGGCTCGCGCAGGCCTCGCGCAACAGCTCGACCAGCACCGCGCGCGACCGGCCGTCCAGCGCCGCGAAGGGCGTGTCCAGCAGCACCAGGCCGGCGCCGCTGGCCGCCGCGGCGAGCAGGCCCAGCTTGCGCCGGCTGCCGGCCGACAGCATGTGCATCTGCTTGTCCAGATGCTCCTGCAGCGCGAAGGCCTGGACCAGCGCGTCCGCGCTGGGCGTCGACCAGCGCGGCTGCCGCTCGCGGCATTGCGCCAGCCAGTCACGTGCGCGCTGCGCGTCGTGCTGCGGCGACTCGGGCTGGACGTAGAGGGGCTGCAGCGGCACATGGCGCCGCAGCACGCCCGCGTCGGGCGGCTGCTCGCCGGCCAGCACGCTCAGCAGCGTGGTCTTGCCGCGCCCCTCGCCGCCCAGCACCAGGCTGAGCCCGGGCACCAGCTCGAAGTCCAGGTCACGGAACAGCGGCGTCCCGCCCCGGGAGGCCGCGAGTCCCTGCGCCGACAGCCAGGGCGAAGCGGTGGCGCTCACCCCATGTGCAGGCCGCCGTTGCAGCTGAAGTCTGCGCCGGTCGTGAAGCCGCTGTCGTCGCCGGCCAGCCAGGCGACGATGGAGCCGATCTCCTCGGGCGTGCCGAGCCGGCGCACCGGGATGGTGGAAACGATCTTTTCGAGGATCTCGGGCTTGATCGACCGCACCATGTCGGTCCCGATGTAGCCGGGACTCACGGTGTTGACCGTCACGCCCTTGCTGGCCAGCTCCTGCGCCAGCGCCATCGTGAAGCCATGCATGCCGGCCTTGGCGGCCGAGTAGTTGGTCTGCCCGGCCTGGCCCTTCTCGCCGTTCACCGAGCTGATCTGGATGATGCGGCCCCAGCCCTTCTCCACCATGCCCGGCACCACCTGTTTGGTGACGTTGAACATGCTGTTCAGGTTGGTATCGATCACCGCCTTCCAGTCGTCCGGCGTCATCTTCAGGAACATGCGGTCGCGCGTGATGCCGGCGTTGTTGACCAGCACGTCGACCGCGCCGTGCTCGTCGATGGCCTTCTGAAAGGCCTGTACGGTGGAGTCCCAGTCCGCCACATTGCCCACCGAGGCGTGGAAGACATAACCCAGCGCCTTCTGCTCATCCAGCCACTTCTGGTAGTCGCGGCTGGGGCCGCAGCCGGCGATGACCTTGAACCCGTCCTTGAACAGGCGTTGGCAGATGGCGGTGCCGATGCCGCCCATACCGCCGGTGACATATGCAATTTTCTGACTCATGACTTGCCTCCAGGCCGCCGTGTCGGCGCCGCGCCTTTGCGCCACGCTGGCCTTTGATGTTGAACAGACGCGTTCGCTGAAAGTCCGGATCCGGCATCCCGCGGCGCGGGCACCGCGCGAGCCGCCCTTCGTTCTCGCAATGAGCCTCCCGCCTGCACCGGCAACGGTCAAGCGGGTTGCCCCTAGCTCCCCCTAGTCCCATGATGCACCGCGATGGGTCTCAGCGCTCCACCGTCAGCGCCACGCCCATGCCGCCGCCGATGCACAGCGAGGCGATGCCCTTCTTGGCGTCGCGCTTGATCATCTCGTGCACCAGCGTCACGAGGATGCGCGCGCCCGACGCGCCGATGGGATGGCCCAGCGCGATCGCGCCGCCATTGACGTTGACCTTGCTCGTGTCCCAGCCCATCTGCTGGTGCACCGCGCAGGCCTGGGCGGCGAAGGCCTCGTTGATCTCCAGCAGGTCCAGGTCCTGCGGCTTCCAGCCGGCGCG
Source organism: Pelomonas sp. CA6 (assembly GCF_022549225.1). GTDB lineage: Bacteria > Pseudomonadota > Gammaproteobacteria > Burkholderiales > Burkholderiaceae_C > Roseateles. The sequence goes on along the minus strand of NZ_JAKZFD010000005.1, from coordinate 255,661 downwards.
CTCCAGCGCGCGGCGCGAGGCCGGCACCGGCCCCATGCCCATGGTCGCCGGGTCCAGGCCCGCGCTGGCATAGGAGGCGATGCGCGCCAGCGGCGTGAGGTTCAGGCGCGCCGCGGTGGCGGCGCTCATCAGCATCAGCGCGGCGGCGCCGTCGTTGAGGCCCGAGGCATTGCCGGCGGTCACGCTGCCGGCCTTGTCGAAGGCCGGACGCAGCCCGGCCAGCGCCTCGGCCGTGCTCTTGCGGTTGATGAATTCGTCGGCATCGAAGAGCAGGGGATCGCCCTTCTTCTGCGCGATGCTGACCGGCACGATCTCGTCCTTGAAGCGGCCCGCGTCCTGCGCGGCGGCGGCCTTGCGCTGGCTCTCCAGCGCCAGCTCGTCCTGCGCGGCGCGGCTGACGCCGTACTCCTTGGCCACGTTCTCGGCCGTGATGCCCATGTGGTAGTGGTTGTAGGCGTCCCACAGGCCGTCGGTGATCATGGAGTCGATCATCTTCCAGTCGCCCATGCGCTGACCTTCGCGCGAGCCCTGCAGCACGTGCGGCGACAGGCTCATGTTCTCCTGGCCGCCGGCGATCACGATTTCGGCGTCGCCATCGCGCAGCGCCTGCGTCGCCAGCATCACCGCCTTCAGCCCGGAGCCGCAGACCTTGTTGATGGTCATCGCCGGCACGGCATTGGGCAGGCCGGCACGGATCACCGCCTGGCGCGCCGGGTTCTGGCCGCAGCCGGCCTGCAGCACCTGGCCGAGGATGACCTCGCCGACCTGCGCGCCGTCCACGCCGCTGCGGCGCAGCAGCTCGCGGAGCACGGTGGCGCCCAGTTCCGACGCGGGCGTCTTGGAAAGCGTGCCGCCAAACTTGCCGATCGCGGTGCGGGCCGCGGCGACGATCACGATGTCTTGCTTGCTGCTCATCGGGTTCTCCTTGGGATGCGGGGATTGGCCTCAGGCCTTCACTTTCACATAGCGGCCCGGCGCGGGCTCGATCGCGGGGTACTTGCGGCTCCCTGGTGTCTTGGGCGCGGCCTTGCGGGCCCCCGCCTGCGCGGCCAGCCACTGCGACCAGTCGGTCCACCAGCTGCCCGGGTGTTCCTGCGCGGCGGCCAGCCAGTCCTGGTGCTCGGCCGGCAGCGCGCTGCCCTTGGCGATCCAGTGGCTGCGCTTGCCCTTGGCGGGCGGATTGATCACGCCGGCGATATGACCCGACGCGCCCAGCACGAAGCGCTTCTTGCCCTTGAACACCTGGGTGCTGCGATAAGCGGCGTCCCAGGGCACGATGTGATCCTCGCGCGAGCCGTAGATGTAGACCGGCGCCTTGATCGCGCCCAGGTCCAGCGCCTCGCCACACACGGTCAGCGCGCCCGGCTTCTTCAGCTCGTTCTGCAGATAGGTATGGCGCAGATACCAGCAATACATGGGCCCGGGCAGATTGGTCGAGTCACCGTTCCAGTAGAGCAGGTCGAAGGCGGGCGGTGCCTCGCCTTTCAGGTAGTTGCCGACCACGTAGTTCCACACCAGGTCGTTGGGGCGCAGGAAGCTGAAGGTCGTGGCCAGCTCCTTGCCGGCCAGCAGCCCGGGGCCGCGCGGCGACTGCGCGCCCAGCGTCATCTCGCGCATGCGCACCAGGTTCTCGTCGATGAACAGGTCCAGCACGCCATTGCTGCTGAAGTCGATCAGCGTGGTCAGCAGCGTCAGGCTCTGCGCCGGCTGCTCGCCGCGCGCGGCCAGCACGCCCAGCGCGGTGGCCAGCAAGGTGCCGCCCACGCAGAAGCCCAACGTGTTGATCGTCTTCGCGCCGCTGATCTCGCGCACCACCTCGATGGCTTTGATCACCGCCTGTTCGACATAGTCGTCCCAGGTCCAGTGCTTGCAGCCCTCGTCCGGGTTGCGCCAGCTCAGCACAAAGGTGCGGTGCCCCTGCTCCACGGCGTAGCGGATCAGCGAGTTGTCCGGCTGCAGGTCCAGGATGTAGAACTTGTTGATGCAGGGCGGCACCATCAGGAAGGGCCGCTCGTACACCTGCGCGGTCAGCGGCTTGTATTCCAGCAGCTGGAAGAACTCGTTCTCGAACACCACCGAGCCCTCGGTGGTGGCGACGTTGCGGCCGACCTCGAAGGCGCTTTCGTCGGTCTGCGAGACATGGCCGCGCTGGATGTCCGCCATCAGCAGCTGCATGCCACGCGCGATGCTCTCGCCCTGGGTCTTCAGCGCCAGTTGCTGGGCCTCGGGGTTCAGCGCCAGGAAGTTGCTGGGCGCGGCGGCGTCGACGAACTGCTGCACCGCGAAGCGGATGCGCGCGCGCGTCTTCTCGTCGCCCTGCACCTGCTCGGCCATGCGCTGCAGCGTGCGCGCGTTCAGCAGATAGAGCTGCGCGGTGAAGCTGGCCAGCGGGTTGTCCGACCAGGACGCGTCGGCGAAGCGGCGGTCGCCCAGCTTGGCGGCGGCCGCGCCGGGCTCGCCCAGCGCCTGGCTCCACAGCGCGCCGGCCTGGCTGAGGTAGTCCTGCTGCAGTTCGTTCCAGCGCTCCAGCGGAATCTGCAGGCCGGCCAGCTGGCGCATCGCGTCGCCAAACTCGTGGCTCATCTGGGCGGCGTTCTGGCTGGCGCGTTCGGCCAGGTCGGCGGCCTGGGCCATCATGGCTTCGGCGGCGGCGGCAGGGTTGTGAGCAGTCATGGTTTCCTCGTCGCGTGGCGTCCCGGTCCGCAGCTTGCCACAGCCGGCGACGCCGCTGAGCGCGGCGCTTGGCCTATGCTTGGCACTTTTTATAGGGCCAAGCTTACCCGCGCGTGACATGCCCGCGCGCGGCCGCGAGGAGCCCGCCTGCCATGTATCTGGTTGCGATCGCTTGGATGTATGTGGTGCTGATGATGGCCGCGGCCGAGGCCATGAGCCCGCAGGGCACGCTGCTGGGCGCCTTTTTCACGCTGCTGCTGTACGGGCTGTTGCCGCTGTCCATCGTGCTCTACCTGATGGGCACGCCGCAGCGGCGCCGCGCGCGCCGGCGCGCCGAGCAGCAGGCGCTGCAGGATTCATCCGCGCAGCCGGATCACGGCGACCATGCGCCCGCCCGGGGGCTCGCGGCGGAACGAGAAGAACCGTGACGCCTCGCTGACCGTGCACCAGCCGCCACCGCCGACCGAGGCCAGCCCCAGCATCGACAGCCGCTGGCGCGCCAGGCCGGCCAGGTCCGCGCGCCAGCGCGCCCGCCCGGCCGCATCGGGCCGGAACGCGAACAGCGGCTGATCCTCGTGGCGCGGTGCGCACCCGAAGGCCCGCAGCACATCCTCCCCCACCTCGAAGGCCTCGGGGCCGATGCAGGCCCCCAGCCAGGCATGCACCTGCGCGGGCGCGCAGTGCGCGGCCTCGCACAGCGCGCGCAGCGTGTTCTCCAGCACGCCAGCCGCAAGGCCGCGCCAGCCGGCATGGGCCGCGCCCACGCCGCCCGGCGCCGCGAACAGCACCGGCAGGCAGTCGGCGGCCTGCACCGCGCAGCCCAGCGCCGGATCGGTGCTGACGCTGGCATCGGCGGCCGGCAGTTCGGCGCCGGGCTGGCCGTGCTCGGGCCGCAACCGCAGCACCTCGGCGCCATGCACCTGGCGCAGGAAGACCGGCGTCGCGCCCAGCGCGCTGGCCACGCGCTCGCGGTTGCTGCGCACCGCCTGGGGCTGGTCGCCGACCGCAACGCCGACATTGAGCCCGGCATACGGCCCCTCGCTGACGCCGCCGGCTCGCGTGGTCATGAAAGCGAGCACCTGCGGCGCGTCCCAGTCAGGCCGCAGCCAGTCCGGGTGCAAGTGGGATTGCAAGGCGGTCGCCGCGGGACTCATCGGCCGGTCATTCGGCATCCGGGCATTGCGAGGGCTGGGTCTTCGCGAAGGCGTCCAGCTGCATGCAGTGGTCGACGACCTTCAGCACGGTGGGCACATGGTCCAGCCGGCACTCGAAGCGGCGCGCGTTGAAAACCTGCGGCACCAGCACGCAGTCGGCCAGCGTGGGCGTGTCGCCCAGGCAGAAGCGGCCGCTGCGCCCTTCGCGCAGCAACCGTTGTTCGACGACGGACAGACCGCTTTCCACCCAGTGCTGGTACCAGCGGATCTTGTTGTCCTCGCTGACGCCCAGGTCCTTCACCAGGTAGCGCAGCACGCGCAGGTTGTTCAGCGGATGGATCTCGCAGGCGATGTCCTGCGCCAGCGCGCGCACATAGGCGCGCTCGAGCGCGCTGCCGGGCAGCAGCGGCGGCTGCGGATGGGTCTCGTCCAGGTACTCGATGATGGCCAGCGACTGGCTCACCGCGTGGTCGCCGTCCTTGAGCAGCGGCACCAGGCGCGACGCCGAGACCGCCGCATAGGATTCGTTGAACTGCTCGTTCTTCGCCAGGTGCACCGGCTTGTAGTCGTAGTCCAGCCCCTTCAGCGCCAGCGCGATGCGCACGCGATAGGAAGCGGACGAACGAAAGTAGTTGTAGAGCTCCATGATGGTGGCGGACGGCAGTGGATGGGGATGCCCGGAATGATGCCACGCAGCCCGCTACACTGACCCCATGTTCCAGACCCGGCGCTACCAGTACTGCCCCAGCTGCGGCGGCCAGATCGTCTACCGCGTGCCCGCCGATGACAACCGCGAGCGGGCCACCTGCACCGTCTGCGGCGCCATCCACTACGAGAACCCACTCAACGTGGTCGGCACGCTGCCCGTCTGGGAAGACCAGGTGCTGCTGTGCAAGCGCGCGATCGAGCCGCGCTATGGCAAGTGGACCCTGCCGGCCGGCTTCATGGAGCTGGGCGAGACCACCGCCGAGGGCGCGGCCCGCGAGACCGCCGAGGAGGCCGGTGCCCGCATCGAGCTGCAGGACCTGTACTGCGTGCTCAACGTGGTGCGCGTCGGCCAGGTCCATTTGTTCTATCGCGCCCGGCTGCTCTCGCCGCAGTTCGATCCCGGCCCCGAATCGCTGGAAGCGCGGCTGTTCCGCGAAGACGAGGTGCCCTGGGACGAGATTTCCTTCCGCACCGTGCGCGAGGCGCTGCAGCGCTTCTTCGCCGACCGTCGCGCCGGCCAGGGCTATCCGCTGCACTGCGCGGACATCGCCTAGGCGCGACCGTCCTCTCTGGTCGGCGGCCGGCCTCAGCCGCCGTGGCGGCGCGTCGCCCAGGGGCCGGTGACGCCGTCGACGCCGCACTCCCATAGCGCGCGCGCATCTTCTTCCGCGTCGATCCCCTCGGCATGCACCTTCAGCGCCAGGCTGCGCAGCATCGCGACCAGGCCGCGCACGAAGGCGGCGCGCTGCGCGTCGCCGGCCACGCCGCGCACCACGGCGCCGTCCAGCTTCACATAGTCCAGCCCGGCCTCGTACAGGCGCTCCACCTGCGCCAGGTCCGGCCCCGCATGCTCCAGGCCCAGCTGCACGCCCAGCGGGCGCAGCAGCCGCCCCAAGCCCTGCAGCGCGTCGAAGTGCTGGTGCGCCGCGGGCTCGGCCGCCTCCAGCCCTAGCCCGCGCGCCGCCGCCGGATGGGCCAGCACCAGCTCGCGGGCACGCACCGCGAAGCTGGTCTCGGCCAGCGAGGCCGTCGCGATGTTGACGCAGCGCGGTCGACCATCGGCCGCGCAGGCGGCCAGGGCCAGCGCGATCGCGTTCAGGTCGGCCTCGGCGCTGAGCCGGTGGCGCAGCGCCAGCGGCAGCCAGCGCGCCGCCGGCTCCATCGGACCTTCGGGCAGCAGCCGCATCTGCAGCGGGCATTCCAGGTGCAGCAGCCGGCCGTCCCGGTCGATGAGCGGGAACTCGGCCAGCCGGCTGTGTCCGCTCTCCAGCGCATCGACGATCTGCTGGCGCCAGGCGCGTTCGCCGCCGGCCAGCGCGCGTTCCTCGTCGCCCTGCACCAGGTCGACCACCACCGCGCCCTGCCCCTGCTCGGCGCGCGCCAGCGCCGCGTCGGCCAGGCTCAGCAGCTCGCCCAGCGAACGCCCGCGCGGCAGCTCCACCGCCGCGATGGCCACCTGCAGCCCCGCGTCCAGCGCCGCCAGCGCCGGGCGCAGGTGCCGGGCGAGCGCATCGGTGGTTTCGCCGGCCACGCCGGCAGCGGGCAGCCACAGCGCGAAGTCCGCACCATTGAGGCGGCCGGCCAGGCAGCCGCGCGCGCGCTCGGCATAGACCTGCAGCGCGTCGGCCACTTCGCGCAGCGCGCGGTCCACCAGCTCATGGCCCAGGCGCTGGTTCAGCGCGCCGGGATCCTGCAGACGCAGCAGCACCAGCGTCGCGCGCTCCGGGCCGTCATCGCGCTCGCGCGCCGACTGCAGCTCGGCCATGAACTGGCGCCGGTGCGACAGCCCGGTCAGCGGATCGCACAGCAGCTGCTGGTGCAGCTGGCGCAGCTGGGCCGACTGGCCTTCGAACATCTGCTGCACCCGTGCCACCATCGCATTCATCGCGCGGCCCAGGCGGCGCAGCTCGGGCACGCGCGATTCAGGCCGTGTCTCGAAGCGCCCCTGCATCAAGGCATCGGCCTGCGCCACCGCCGCCGCCAGCGGCTTGCGCAGCTGGCGCAGCACGGCCGCCGCCAGCAGCCCCGCCGCCAGCCCGACCAGGCCCAGCCACAGCGCCAGCTCGCAGAGGCCGCGCCACAGCGCGTCCTGTGCATAGCCGGTCTGGCTGAGCACCTCGATCTCGCCGGCGGCCCGCCAGCCGTCGGAGACCTTGGCCAGGCCCGGCGCCACCGCCATGGGCACCAGGCGGGCGAACCAGGCCGGCGCCTGCTGCGGCCGCGCCGGCGATTCGCGTTCGAAGGCCACCTGGCCCGCGGCATCGCGCCAGCGCAGGCTCTGGTAGCCGCCGCCGTCGAACTGGGCCTGCACCAGCAAGGCCATCAGCGCGGCATCGCCGCCCTGCTGCGACATGGCCAGCGCCAGCGCGTTGGCGTTGTCGTTGTTCTTCAGTTGCAGCTGGGTCTGCAGCAGCGAGCGCATGGACAGCGTGGACACCAGCACGCCGCCGCTCACGGCCAGCAGCACCGCCGCGAGCACCAGGCTCAAGACTTGACGCATCAAAGACATGGTCGCGATTCTCCGCCGGCCGGACCGGTCGGCCTCCGTTCGTCATCCATCAAAAGCCCTCCGCGCGGACCTTGGCCAGCAGCTCGCGCCACTGCACCAGCCGCCGCATCGGGTCGCCCGCCGAGGTGCTGCCCACGCCCTGCCAGAGGCCCTCGGTGTTGAAGCTGAAGACCGGCTGCAGGTCGCCGCGCTGCGAGGCGGGCTTGATTTCCGGGTCCAGGTTGTCCAGCACCAGCGGCTCGGCCTGCGGCTCGGCATAGTAGGCCAGCACCATGTGGGCCTGCGGCCGCCCCTGGAACATCGCGCGCACATAGACCATGCGCAGCCGGGCCTCGGGCACGCCCATGGCCAGCAGGGTGAAGTACTTGGCGATCGCGTAGTCCTCGCAATCGCCCTGGCCCTTGTCCAGCGCCTCCAGCGGGCTGGCCCAGTAGTCGACGCGGCCCCAGACCTGCATGTCGTCCATGAAGGCGATGCGCTGGTTGAAGAAGGCGTTGGCCGCCTTCAGGCGGGCCTCGTCGGCCGCGCCGCTGTGGCGCTCCACCAGTTGCACCAGCGCGCGCGCCTGGGTCAGCACCCGCGGCGACATGCGCCCGGCCGACTCCAGCACCCGCTCGGCCTGCCAGGCGGGCGCCAGCGTGACCTGCAGCGTCAGCGCACAGGCCAGGAAACAGCGCAACGATCGCGAAGACAGGCTGCGCATGGGCAGTCGGGGCGGCAGTGAACCGGACGGACCCCCACTGTACAGGCGGCGGCCGGTCCACCCGGGGCACGGCGCGTCTCGGCCGCCGCACGAAGCCGCGGAGGCGGCAATATGCCGCAGGCCCCGGGGAGGGTCGGAGGCCATAATCGGCCCTGCCGCAGCAGGCAGGCGGCCCACTCCATGAAGACCTCATCCGTACGGCAAGAACTCGAACACGCCCGCGACCGCGGCCCGCTGCGCCAGATCCAGATCCCGCCCTGCCCCGAGCTGCTGCAGCAGCTGCGCGCCGTGATGGCGACGGCAGAGCCCGATCTGAACCAGGTGGCGCGCATCGCCGAAGCCGATGTGGCGATGTCCGCCACGCTGCTGCGCCTGGCCAACAGCCCGCTGCACCTGCCGGTGGGCAGCCTGCCCTGCACCAGCGTGGGCGTGGCCATGACCCGCATCGGCCTGGAGGAAAGCGCGCAGACCATGGCGAACTTCCTGCTGCGCCATGCCATCCCGGTCAAGAGCACCCAGCTGATGCGCTTCTGGGAACGCTCCACCAAGCGCGCGATCGCGATGCGCTTCATCGCCAGCCAGTTGCCCGGCATGTCGCCCGACCTGGCGTACAGCCACGGCCTGTTCTGCCATGTCGGCATGCCAGTGCTGCTGCAGAGCGTGCGCGGCTACGGCGCCACCATGGTGGAGGCCGCCGCGCGCATCGACCGCCCCTACATCGCGACCGAGAACGCCAACCACCGCACCGACCATGCGGTCGTCGGCGCGCTGGTGGTCAAGGTCTGGAACCTCGCGCCGCAGCTGATGGCCGCGATCCGGCTGCACCACGATTTCGAGGCGCTGCGTGACGAGACGGTGGAACCCGAGATCCGCACGCTGATCGCCGCCGGGCTGGTCGCCGAACACCTGATGCGCCGCCACGAAGGCCTGGACGAGGACGCCGACTGGGCGCACAACCATGGTGCGGCGCTGGCCTGGCTGCATCTGGACGGCGACGAGCTGGCGCAGTGGGACGAGGCCTTGCGCCCGCTGCTGGACCAGGCCTGAGCCCGGTCCGCGGCTCAGAGCGAGCCCTGCAGCCCCACGCGCAGCGTCGGCGCCGCGCGGCCGCGCGATTCGCCCCGGTAGTGCTGCCCGTCCAGCCAGGCTTCGTGCCCCTGCAGGGGCGCGCGCTGAAGCAGGCCGTCCAGGTTCAGCAGCAGCGCCCAGCCCGGGCGCAGCGGCCGCTGCAGCGCCAGGTCCAGCTTCTGTTCGCCGCGGCTGTACTCGCGCTCGCCGGGCGCGTTGGCGGTCCAGCCGCCCGGGCTCCAGGCATAGCTGAGCCGCCATGAGCCGCCCTCGCCCCAGGCGCCCTCCAGCCCCAGCTGAGCGCTGAGCGGCCGGAACTCGCTCAGGCGCAGCCCGCGCCAGTCCTCGCCCCGCAGGTGCGACCAGCTGCGCGTGGCCTGCAGATCCAGGCTCAAGCCCTGGCGCAGCGGCCAGCGCAATTCAAGCTCCAGCCCACCCACCCAGGCCAGCGGCGCGTTCACCGGCATGCGCACCCAGCGCGGCGCGCCCAGATGGCCGGCCTGGCGCCGCGTCAGCGAGACCATGGGCTGCTCCACGCGCCGCGCGAAGCCGCCCAGGCTCAGCCGTTGGCCGGCGCCGAGCCGGGGCTGGAACTGCAGGTCCAGCGCCCAGGCCCGCTCCGGCGCGAGCGCCGGGTTGCCCAGTTGGTCGGGGTCCAGCGCGCTGTTGTTGGTGGTGGCGAACGGACGCGGCTGCAACTGGGCCAGCGTGGGCGCGCGGAAGCTGCGCGACAGCCCGCCGCGCCAGCTGCCCAGCGGCGTGAGCCAACGCCACTGCAGCGAGGGCAGCGCGAAGCGCAGGCGCTGGTGCCGGTCCTCGCTGTCCAGCGCCAGCGTCTCCTGGCGCCAGCCCAGGGTCAGGTGTTGCGTGGGCGACAGCGTCCACTCGTCCTGCAGATGCCAGGCCAGGCGGCGTTGCCCGGCCTGCAGCGTCAGCAGGCTCGCCGCCTGCCCGGACAACCACTGGTCGCGCGATTCGGTTCGCCGCTGCGTCAGCCAGGACAGCCCGGCGCTGAGGCTGTGCGAATCGTCGGGCTCCCAGCCCAGCGTCGCCGAGGCCTGTGCGCCGCGTTCGTGCAGCCGGCCCAGGGTCAGGTCGTCCAGCCCGGAGCCCTGGTCGCTGAAGTCGGAGCGCTGCAGCAGCCCCTGCACGCCCGCCGCGCCCTGCAGCTGCCAGCCCGGCGCCGGGTTCCAGCGCCCCTCCAGCTCGCTGCGCCAGGCCTGGCGCCGGTGCGCGTAGCGCTCCTCGTGGCGGGGATACGCGGGCGGCTCGCCCCAGGCGGTGTCCAGCGCATGGTCCACGCGGCGGCGCAGCTCAACCTGCTCCAGCCGGTTCTGCCAGCCCAAGGCCAGACCGCCTTCGCCGCTCCATCCGAGCTGCGGCGCCAGCGTCAGCTGGCGGCTGCGGAAGTGGTGCTGCATCTCGCTGCGCTGCAGCGAGGTCGGCGTCTCGGCCAGGTCCTCGAAGCGCGGGGCAGCCTCGCGCTGCTGCGCCCCCAGCACCAGATCGCCGCTCCAGCCCGCGCCCAACGAACCGCCGCGCTGCAACTGCGCGCGGGCGCTGGGCTGGCCGGACTGCAGGCCCAGACCGGCCTGCAGCCGGCGCACCGCCTGACGCGCGGCCGGCTTGAGCACGATGTTGATGCTACCGGCCAGCGCCTCGCCGCTGAGGCTGGCGCCGGCGCTGTGCAGGATCTCCACCCGCGCCACCTGCTCCGGCGCGATCTCGTCCAGGCTGAAGCCCGGCGCCACGCGGCGACCGTTGACCAGCAACTGGGTGCGGCCCGCCCCCATGCCGCGCAGGCTGGGCAGTTCGGGCTGGCCCGGGCGGGAAGGCGCCATGCGGACGCCGGGCAGGCGGCGCAGCGCATCGGCCAGGCGCTCGTCGCGCATGCGCAGCAGTTCGGCGGCGCCGACGACGCGGCCGACCGCGCCCTCGCCCGGCGCCAGGGACAGCGGCTGGGCCTCGCCCTGGACCTGCACGCGGTCCAGGCGCTCGGGCGCGGGTGGCGCGGCCGGCTGGGCGGCCGCCGGTGAGAGCAGGAGAAGACTGCCGGGAAGCAGCGCGAACAAGGCCATCATCAACAACACTCCGTGCGGCCATGCAGCGGCGCACCGGCCCATCCAGGGCCGGCGTGCCGGCAGGCATCGGTTCAGGAAAAGAGGGAGAAGAAACGAAACAAGGAAGGCGCGGCGGCGCGACCGGCCGCCGTCCTTCGGAGGATCAGCCGCGCAGCGCGTCTTGGATGCGCTGCAGGTCCTCCAGGCGCTGATGCAGCTCGGGCGTGCCCAGCAGCACCACGTTGAGCCGCCGTCCCGCGGCGCGCATCTGCACCGCCAGGCAGCCGCCGGCGGCCGAGGTGTAGCCGGTCTTGGACAGGCGGATGTCCCAGTCCGGCGCGCCCAGCAGCGGATTGGTGTTGGCGAACACGCGCTCGCGGCCGTCGATCAGCACGCGCGCCTGGGCCGCGCCCGCCGCCTCGCGGACCTGCGGCTGCTGGGCGGCGAGCTCCAGCAGCCGCGCGACGTCGGCGGCGCTGGCGCGGCTGTTCTGCGGGCCGCCGGTGGGATGGGCCAGCTGGGTCTGGCGCAGGCCCAGACGCTGCGTCTGCGCCACCATGGCACGCTCGAAGGCCTCGCGGCCGCCCGGATAGTGGCGTGCCAGCAGCAGCGCGGCGCGGTTGTCGGAGGCAACCAGCATCAGCTGTAGCGCCGCCTCGCGGCTCAGGCGCTGCCCGGGCCACAGGCCGGCGCTGCTGTGGGCGGCCTCGCGCAGCTCCTCGCGGCCCACGCGCAACTCCTGCGTCAAGTCCTGCCCCGCCTGCAGCACGACCAGCGCCGTCATCAGCTTGCTGATCGAGCCCACCGGCGCCAAGGTCTGCGCATCGCGCGCCAGCAGCACCTCGCCGCTGTCGGCGTCCTGCACCAGCACGCGGGGAGCGGCCAGTTCGACCTGCGACAGGGCCTGCCTCCAGGCGGGCTCGGCCGCCGCGCCTTCGACACCGGACGGAGCCACCGCCGCCGCTTGCGCCGGCGCGGCGACCGCGCGCATGCCGGGCAGCAGCGGCGCCGCCAGCAACGCCATCAGCAACGCCAGCAGGCCCAGCGACGATGCCAGCTGCAGGCCGCCACGGCGCGCCTGGGGTGGCTGGATCAAAGCCTTGACGCGCTGCAACAGCTCGCCGTCCCGCGGCGCCGCGGCGGCCAGGGCCAGCACCGGTGCCGCCTCGGTCTCGGCCAAGGACTGCAGGGCCAGCGCAAGCTGGCGTGGCGAGGCCAGGCATTGCGCCGCAATCGCGTCGGCCACCAGCTCGCGCTCCACGCGCAGGCGGCGCGACAACCACCAGATCGCCGGATGGAAGAACAGCAAGGCCTCGACCACGCGCTGCAGCAGCTGGGCCAGGTAGTCCCAGCGCCGCACATGGGCCAGTTCATGGGCCAGCAGCGCTTCCAGCAGCGCGACCGGCATGCCACTGAGCAGCGCCGCCGGCATCAACACCACCGGACGCCAGCCGCCCACGGTGAAGGGGCTGTGCCCTTGCTGGCCCTCGGGCAGCAGGGCCAGCACGACCGGGCGGCGCAGGCCCATCGCGGCGGCCAGCCGGTCCAGCCGCGCCTGCCACGCGGGCGGCGCGGGCCGCGCGGCGCGGCGCCAGCGCGCCACGCACAGCAACCCGGCCACCAGGCGCAGCGCCATCAGCACCACGCCGCCGGCCCAGGCGGCCACCAGCCAGAAACGCCAGACCGGCGCCACGGGCAGCGGCTCGGTCTCGTCACCGACCGCGTCGGCGCGCAGCGGCAAGGCCGCCTGCGGCGCTGCGGGGATCTCCAGATGCGCCACCGCGGCAGCCGGCAGGGCCAGCCCTTCCGTCGCCGACCAGCGCGCGCCCAGCTGCAGCGCCGCGAGCAGCAGGCTCAGCAGCAGCGCCGCCGTGCACAGCGCATAGCGCAGCTGCGCGCTGCGCCGGTGCAGCACGCGCAGCAGCAGCGCGGCCAGCAGGCCCAGCAGCCCCAGCTGCCAGGACAGGTGCAGCAGGGTCTCGCTGAGCGGCTTCACCAGCTCGGCGGCGCTCATGAACGGCGCTCCCCGCCCGGCTCGTCGTCCGCGCCGCTCAGGTAGCGGGCGATCTCCTCGCGCTCCTTCTTGCTGACCTGGGTGCGCAGCGCGGTCATCACCAAGGCCTTGCCGGAGCCAGCGAAGAGCTTGGCGACCACGTCCTTGAGCAGCTGGTTCTGCAGCTTGTCCTGGGCATGGGCGGCCGCGTACACATGCGGGCGCTGGCCCTCGTCGCGCGTCAGCAGGCCCTTGGCATGCATCAGCTGCAGCTGGCGCAGCACATTGGCCTCGCTGATGTCGGGCCGCTCCTCGCGCAGCGCCTCATGCGCCTGGCGCGCCGAGACCGGGCCGGTGCGCCAGAGCACCTGCAGCAGGTCCAGCTCGGCGGCGGTGGGTTTGGGCAGAGGTGTCGTCATGCATTCAGAATATCTTTTCTAGAAAAAATTGTCTAGAACTTCTTTTCTGAATCCTGGCGCCCGGCCGCCGCGCTACTGCAGGGCCAGCCAGCGCTTGAAGTCGGCCAGGAACTCGGCCTCGCCGAGGCCGAAGCTCTGCTCAAAGGCCTGGGCCGCGCTCTGCCCTTTCTGCCCGGCGAGCCGGTAGTAGGCCACCCAGGCTGGCAGGAAGCGCTCGCCGCACAAGGCCTGCAGGTACAGGCTCATCAGCCCGGCCATCTGGTAGGGGCCGCGGCGCTCCTTCATCAGCCGGGTCCAGTCCGCGGGGCGCGCCGTGGCCACCTCGTCCGGCGTCAGGCCGCTGCGGTTGCCCTGGCGCCACCAGTCCAGGTTGCGCTCGCGCCAGTTGCGCAGAGCCTCGGCGGGCGTGTCTTCGATGCGCACCCGCGCCGCGAGCCGGTAGGCCATCAGGTCGGCCGTGCCCTCGCGCAGCCACACCGGCGGGCGGAAGCCGGCGTGGTTGTGGTCCAGCTGCTTCTGCAGCTCGTGCGTCAGCTCGTGCAGCGTGGTCTTGACCGCCATCTCATAGGCGGCGGCGCGTGTCTGGCGCGGCGTGAATTTCAGCGCGATCTGGCCGCGGCTGTTGGACAGGCCGCCGCTGACCTCGCCCTGCAGCTCCGCGCGCTCGGCATTCAGGCCCATGTCCTGCTGCAGGATCTGCTCGTAGTCCTCAACACCGGCGCCGACATAGACGCGCGCATCGCGCTGCAGCCGTGCCTGCAGCACGTCCTGGACCAGGTGGTCGAACTGCGCGCCGGCCTGGCGCACCACGCCCAGCCATTCGCGCTCGACGCGGGTGGCGAATTCGTCCTGGACATGGCCGCCCATCTGCACCATCACGCGGGCCCGATCGGGGTGCGGCAGCACCTCGTCGTCCAGCGCGAACAGGCGGCAGCCCTGGCCGCCGCGCTGCTGGCATTCCTGCAGCGCGCGGTCGATGGCGCGCGGGCTGCGCTCGCCCACGCCCCAGCGGCCGTCCGGCGCGAAGACCAGCGCGCGCGGCCGCTCCGCGGCCTTGAAGCGCTGCAGCGCCTCGCGCTGGCTCTCCGACAGCTCGCCCTCGGGCAGCGCGTCCAGGCGCAGGCCCGCGGCCACGGACCGGGCGGGCGCCGGCGCGGCGAGCAGGCGGGGTTCCAGCTCGGCCATCAGCGCCGCCTCGCGCAGGCCGAACTGGCGCGCGAAGAGTTCGTCGCGCGCGGCGTCGGCGCTGGCCAGGCCCTGCAGATAGGCCTTCATGCGCGGATGGAAGTCGGCGCCCAGGCGCGCGCGCAGCAGGTCCACCGCCTCGCGCCCCGAGCGCAGCGCCAGGCGCGCGCGCTGCTGGGCCTGCAGCTGGCGTTCCACCGCGCGCGCGTCCCGCCCTGGCGAGCGGGTCAGCGGCGGCTCGGCCTCGCCGTCCGGCAGCGCGGGCAGCGCCAGCGCGGCAACGGCTTCGCGCGCCAACGCGTCGGCCAGCGCCCAGACCAGCCAGTCGGGTTCGCCGGACTGGCCGGCCAGCGCTTGCAGCACCGCCAGCGCCTGCTGGCGCAACGGCCGCAGCAGCGCGCGCTCGCGCAGTTCGGACTCGGCCAGACCGGCCTCCAGCAAAACCGGCGTGCCCGCCTCGGGCGGCAGGCTGGCCCTGGGCGCGGTCTGCAGAGTCAGCGCGGGCAGGGCCAAGCCGGCGAGCGGGCCATAGTGCCGCTGCAGCAGCTCGCCCAACGCCTGCTGCGCGGCGTCGGCGCGCGGCGCCCAGTCGCGCGCCACGCGTTGCGACCAACCGTCCTCGCCACCGGCCACCCGGGTCGCCGCCTCGACGGGGGCAGGAAGCAACAGCGGAGACAGCAGGCAGGCGATCGCGGTGAGGCGCAGCAAGACAGACATGGCGTCAACGGAGGCAGTTTTGGATTGGCGCGCATTGTGGCGAGATCCGCCGCGCCCTCCAATCCGCTGCGGGCAAAGAAAGGCAAAGACGAAAAAAAACCGCGGGCCGGCCGCGGGTTTTTCAAAACGGAGCGTCAGCCGCTCGGTGACTCAGCGCCGCGCTGGCGGCACGTCGGTGCAGCTGCCATGCGCCACCTCCGCGGCCATGCCGATGCTCTCGCCCAGCGTGGGGTGCGGATGGATGGTCTTGCCGATGTCCACCGCGTCGGCGCCCATCTCGATGGCCAGCGCGATCTCGCCGATCATGTCGCCGGCATGCGTGCCGACGATGCCGCCACCGAGGATGCGGCCATGGCCGTGCGCCTCGGGGCTGTCGTCGAACAGCAGCTTGGTGAAGCCCTCGTCGCGGCCATTGGCGATCGCGCGGCCGGAGGCCGTCCACGGGAACAGGCCCTTCTTGACCTTGATCCCCTGCGCCTTGGCCTGGTCCTCGGTGAGGCCCACCCAGGCCACCTCGGGGTCGGTGTAGGCCACGCTGGGGATCACGCGGGCGTTGAAGGCGGCCGCGGCCAGCTCCTTGTTGCCCTGCAGCTCGCCGGCGATGACCTCGGCGGCCACATGGCCCTCGTGCACCGCCTTGTGCGCCAGCATGGGCTGGCCGACGATGTCGCCGATGGCGAAGATGTGCGGCACGTTGGTGCGCATCTGGATGTCCACCGGGATGAAGCCGCGCTCGCCAACGGCGACGCCGGCCTTGTCGGCGGCGATCTTCTTGCCATTGGGCGTGCGGCCCACGGCCTGCAGCACCAGGTCGTAGGTGCCTTCGCTCTTCGTGCCGTCCAAGCCCTCGAACTGCACCCGGATGCCCTCCGGCGTGGCCTGCGCGCCGACGGTCTTGGTCTTCAACAGGATGTTGTCGAAGCGGCCCTTGTTCATCTTCTCCCAGACCTTGACCAGGTCGCGGTCCGCGCCCTGCATCAGGCCGTCCATCATCTCGACCACGTCCAGCCGCGCGCCCAGCGTGCTGTACACGGTGCCCATCTCCAGGCCGATGATGCCGCCGCCGACGATGAGCATTTTCTTGGGCACGCCCTGCAGCGCCAGCGCGCCGGTGGAGTCGACCACGCGCGGGTCGTCGGGCATGAAGGGCAGGCGCACCGCCTGCGAGCCGGCGGCGATGATGCAGGTCTTGAAGGCCACGACCTTCTTCGTACCGGTCTTCTCTTGCCCGGTGCCGGTGGTCTCCTCGACCTCGACATGGTGGGGGCCGACAAACGCGCCATAGCCGCGCACGGTGGTGACCTTGCGCATCTTGGCCATGGCCGCAAGGCCGCCGGTCAGCTTGCCGATGACCTTTTCCTTGTGCGCGCGCAGCTTGTCCACGTTGACGACGGGCTGGCCGAACTCGACGCCCAGGTCGCCCAGGTGGCTGACCTCGTCCATCACCGCCGCCACGTGCAGCAGGGCCTTGGACGGAATGCAGCCCACGTTCAGACAGACGCCGCCCAGGGTGGCGTAGCGCTCGACGACGACGACCTTGAGGCCAAGGTCCGCCGCGCGGAACGCGGCCGAATAGCCGCCCGGGCCGCCGCCCAGCACCAGCACGTCGCAGTCGATGTCGGCGCTGCCGCCGAAGCTGGCCGCGGTGGACGCCGCCACGGGTGCGGACGCAGCTGGCGCCGGTGCCGGCGCCGCGGGCGCCGGGGCGGGGGTCGACGCGGCGGCACCGGCGTCGGAGGCCTCCAGCGCGAGGATCACGCTGCCCTCGTTCACCTTGTCGCCCAGCTGGACCTTGATCTCCTTGACCACGCCCGCGTGCGAGCTGGGGATCTCCATCGAGGCCTTGTCGCTCTCGACCGTGATCAGGCTCTGCTCCGCGCGCACGGTGTCGCCCGGCTTGACCAGCACCTCGATGATGGCCACGTCCTTGAAGTCTCCGATGTCCGGGACCTTCACTTCAACCAATGCCATGTCCGGCCTCCGTCAGAGCGCGATGCGGCGGAAGTCCGCCAGCAGGGACGCGAAGTACACGTTGAAGCGGGCCGCGGCCGCGCCGTCGATCACGCGGTGATCCCAGCTCAGCGACAGCGGCAGCATCAGGCGCGGCTGGAACTGCTTGCCGTCCCACTTGGGCTCGATCTGGCTCTTGCACACGCCCATGATCGCAACCTCGGGGGCGTTGATGATGGGGGTGAAGTAGCGGCCACCGATGCCGCCCAGGCTGGAGATGGAGAAGCAGCCACCCTGCATCTCGGCCGGCGAGAGCTTGCCATCGCGGGCCTTCTTGGCCAGCTCGCTCATCTCCTGGCTGATCTGGAAGATGCCCTTCTTGTCGGCATCGCGGATCACCGGCACGACCAGCCCGTTGGGCGTGTCGGCGGCGAAGCCGATGTGGAAGTAGTTCTTCAGCACCAGCTGGGCCTGGTCGCCCTGCCCGTCCAGCGAGGCGTTGAACTCGGGGAACTTCTTCAGCGCGGCGACCGCGGCCTTGATCATGAAGGCCAGCATCGTGACCTTGATGCCGGACTTCTCGTTCTCCTTGTTCAGCTGGACGCGGAAGGCTTCCAGCTCGGTGATGTCGGCGTCGTCGTGGTTGGTCACATGCGGGATGACCACCCAGTTGCGATGCAGGTTGGCGCCGCTGATCTTCTTGATGCGGCCCATCTCCTTGCGCTCGACTGGGCCGAACTTCTCGAAGTCCACCTTGGGCCAGGGCAGCAGGCCGGGGAAGGCACCGCCCGCGGACGCGGCGGCGGGCGCGGCGGCCTTTTGCGCGACGGTCTGCACCGAGCCGGCCATGACCTGCTTGACGAAGCCCTGCACGTCCTCGGCCGTGATGCGGCCCTTGGGCCCGGAGCCCTTGACCTCGGCCAGCGGCACGCCCAGTTCGCGCGCGAACTTGCGCACGCTGGGGCTGGCATGGGGCAGCCGGCCGCTGGGGGCGACCGTGGGGTTGTGCGCCGCGACGACGGCCGGCGCCGGCACCGCCACGCTGGCCGCCGCGGGCGCCTGGGCGGCAGCAGCCACGGCCGGCGCGGCGGCCGGGGTCGGCGCAGGCGCGGGCGCGGATGCACCACCCTGGGTTTCGATCAGCGCGAGCTTGCTGCCCTTGCTGACCTTGTCGCCCAGCTGCACGAAGAGCTGCTTGAGCACGCCGGCATGGCTGCTGGGGATCTCCATCGAGGCCTTGTCGCTCTCGACGGTGATCAGGCTCTGCTCCACCTGCACGGTGGCGCCGGGCTGCACGAGCAGCTCGATCACGGCCACCTCGCTGAAATCGCCGATGTCGGGCACCAGCACCTCGACCAGGCCGCCGGCGCTGGCGGGCACCGCCGCAGGGGCCGGCGCCGGCGCCGGGGCCGGTGCGGGTGCGGGTGCGGGTGCGGCGGCCGGAGCCGCTGCGGCCGCCGGCGCGGGGACCGCCGCGGCAGCGCCTTCAGCCTCCACCAGGACCAGCAGCGAACCCTCGCTGACCTTGTCGCCCAACTGGACTTTCACTTCCTTGACCACGCCGGCATGCGAGGACGGGATCTCCATCGACGCCTTGTCCGACTCCACGGTCACCAGGCTTTGCTCGACCTTGATCGTGTCGCCCGGCTTGACCAGCACCTCGATCACCGCGACCTCGCTGAAGTCGCCGATGTCCGGAACCTTGACTTCCACCAATGCCATGTCTTGTCTCCGTCGTGCCCGCTCAGGCGTAGAGGGGGTTGATCTTGTCGGCGGCGATGCCGTACTTCTGGATCGCCTCGGCCACCTTGGCCGCCGGCAGCTGACCCTCGTCGGCGAGCGACTTCAGCGCGGCGACGACGATGTAGTGGCGGTTGATCTCGAAGTGCTCGCGCAGGCGGGAACGGAAGTCCGAGCGGCCGAAGCCATCGGTGCCCAGCACCTTGTAGCGGCGGCCGGCCGGCACGAAGGCGCGGATCTGCTCCGCGTAGTTCTTCATGTAATCGGTCGACGCGATCACCGGGCCGCTGGTCTTGGCCAGCTGCTGCGCCACGAAGGCCTGGCGCGGCGTCTCGGTCGGATGCAGCAGGTTCCAGCGCTCGGCGTCCTGACCCTCGCGGGCCAGCTCGTTGAAGCTGGGGCAGGACCAGATGTCGGCATCCACGCCCCACTCGGCCTTCAGCAAATCCTTGGCGGCGATGGACTCGCGCAGGATGCTGCCGGAGCCCAGCAGGTTGACGCGCAGCTGGGCCTCGGGCGAAGCCGGATCGAGCAGGTACATGCCCTGGATGATCTCGGCCTCGGTGCCGGCGCGCAGGCCGGGCATCGCGTAGTTCTCGTTCAGCAGCGTCAGGTAGAAGAACACGTTCTCCTGCTTCTCCACCATGCGCTTCAGGCCATGGTGCAGGATCACCGCGACCTCATGCGCGAAGGTCGGGTCGTAGGAGATGCAGTTCGGGATGGTGCCGGCCAGGATGTGGCTGTGGCCGTCCTCGTGCTGCAGGCCCTCGCCGTTCAGCGTCGTACGGCCCGAGGTGCCGCCCAGCAGGAAGCCGCGCGCCTGCATGTCGCCCGCGGCCCAGGCCAGGTCGCCGATGCGCTGGAAGCCGAACATCGAGTAGTAGACGTAGAACGGGATCATCACCCGGTTGTTCGTCGAGTAGCTCGTGGCCGCCGCGATCCAGCTGGCCATGCCGCCGGCCTCGTTGATGCCTTCCTGCAGGATCTGGCCGGCCTTGTCCTCGCGGTAGTACATCACCTGGTCCTTGTCGACCGGGGTGTAGAGCTGGCCCTTGGGGTTGTAGATGCCGATCTGGCGGAACAGGCCTTCCATGCCGAAGGTGCGCGCCTCGTCGACCAGGATGGGCACCACGCGCGGGCCCAGGGCCTGGTCGCGCAGCAGCTGGGTCAGGAAGCGCACATAGGCCTGGGTCGTGGAGATCTCGCGCCCTTCGGCGGTCGGTTCCAGCACGGCCTTGAAGGTTTCCAGCGAGGGCACGGTGAAGCTCTCGTCGGCCTTCACGCGGCGCTTGGGCAGGTAGCCACCCAGGGCCTGGCGGCGCTCGTGCAGATAGCGCATCTCCGGCGTGTCGTCGGCCGGCTTGTAGTACGGGAGCTTGGGCAGCTCGCTGTCCGGGATGGGGATGCCGAAGCGATCGCGGATGTACTTGATGTCGTCGTCGGTCAGCTTCTTGGTCTGGTGGACGGTGTTCTTGCCCTCGCCGGCCTTGCCCATGCCATAGCCCTTGACGGTCTTCACCAGCAGCACGGTGGGCTGGCCCGTCGTGTTGTGGTGCGCGGCATGGAAGGCGGCGTAGACCTTCTCGGGCTGGTGGCCACCGCGGCGCAGCTCGAAGATCTCCTCGTCACTCATGTGCTCGACGAGCTTGGCCGTCTCCGGGTACTTGCCGAAGAAGTGCTTGCGGACATAGGCGCCGTCATTGGCCTTCATGGCCTGGTAGTCGCCGTCCAGCGTCTCCATCATCAGCTGTTTGAGCTTGCCACTCTTGTCGCGCGCCAGCAGCTCGTCCCAGCCCTTGCCCCAGATCAGCTTGATCACGTTCCAGCCGCTGCCGCGGAACTCGCCTTCCAGCTCCTGGATGATCTTGCCGTTGCCGCGCACCGGGCCGTCCAGGCGCTGCAGGTTGCAGTTGATGACGAAGACCAGGTTGTCCAGTCCTTCGCGGGCGGCCAGGCTGATCGCGCCCAGGCTTTCCGGCTCGTCCATTTCACCGTCGCCCATGAAGGCCCAGACCTTGCGCTGGGCCGTGTCGGCGATGCCGCGTGCGTGCAGGTACTTCAGGAAGCGCGCCTGGTAGATCGCCATCAAGGGCCCCAGGCCCATGGAGACGGTGGGGAACTGCCAGAACTCCGGCATCAGCTTGGGATGCGGGTAGCTGGAGAGGCCCTGGCCATCGACCTCCTGGCGGAAGCTGTCCAGCTGCGCCTCGCTCAGGCGGCCCTCCAGGAAGGCGCGGGCATAAATGCCGGGCGCGCTGTGGCCCTGGATGTAGAGCAGGTCGCCGCCGTGGTTTTCGTTCTCGGCGTGCCAGAAATGGTTGAAGCCGGCGCCCAGCATCGAGGCCAGCGACGCGAACGAGCCGATGTGGCCGCCCAGGTCGCCGCCATCGGCCGGATTCAGCCGGTTGGCGCGCACCACCATGGCCATCGCGTTCCAGCGCATGTAGGCACGCAGGCGCTTCTCGATCGCGATGTTACCCGGGCAATGGGCTTCCTGGTCCGGCGGGATGGTGTTGACGTAGGCCGTGTTCGCGGAGAAAGGCACGTCGACGCCGGCCTGGCGGGCGTGGTCGATCAGCGTGTTGAGCAGATAGTGCGCGCGCTCACCGCCCTCCTCGCCGATGACGGCCGACAGCGCGTCCAGCCATTCCTTGGTTTCCTGTGCATCGGTGTCGAGAGCGGCTGCGCCTGGGAGGGATTGGGGCTCGGACATATCTTGTCTCCTGTGTCGGTCGAACGCCTGAGGGCCTGAGGGCGACCCTTCGCTTCTGATGAGGGGGCGGCCCGGAGTTTCTCACAAAGGTTTATTTTTCCAAATAGTGCGAGAACGTTTCATATTGCGAAACAACGCCAGGGGATAGCGCCAAGCCGGCGGCCCATCTGCCCCCCAGATAATCCGCCCATGTCCGCCCGCCATGACATTCGAGGGGCCCTGCGCCGCCTCGCCCTTCCGTTGAAACACCTGGCCCAGGCCTGGTGGCGCCGCCAGTCGCCGGCGCGCCAGGACCGCTTCGCCACGCTGGGGCCGCTGCTGTCGGTGGCGCTGTTTCTCGCCGCCATCATTGCCGCCTTCTGGTACCTGCGTAATGAGGAGATAGAGCGCGAGGCCGAGGCCGTCAAGCGGGACACCGAGATCGTCCAGCTCGCCATCCGGCTGCGCCTGACCGAGAACCAGGAGCTGCTGGCCCGCATCGCGCGCGAGATCGTCACGCGCGCAATCGACACCCAGGAGTTCAGTGCCCAGGCCTCGGCCTTCGCGCGACAGCGCCCCGAGATCACCCATGTGACCTGGCTGAGCCAGCGTCGCGAGCGCCGCGCCAGCGTCAGCGCCGCCGGCTACCAGGCGGAAAGCCTGATGACGCTGTCCGGCAACGACCCCTCGATGCCGGCCGGCCAGCCCGGTGCCGCGCCGGAGATCGCCTTCCAGGCCGTGCGCGACACGCGCCAGCCCAAGTATTCGCCGCCCTTCGCCGACGCCAACAACAACATCGTCTTCCAGCTGCAGGTACCGCTGACCGACCGCAGCGGCTTCTCCGGCGTGCTGATCGCCGAGTACTCGGTGGAGGCCCTGCTGCGCTACTACATGCCCTCCGAGGTGGCCGCCCGCCACGCGGTCGTGGTGGTGGACTCGCGCGAGCAGATCGTCGCCAGCACCGTCACCCCCATGCCGGGCCAGCGCATCGCGCGGGCGCCCATCTATCACGAGGTGCCGCTGGCGCCGGCCACCAACGGCCTGGTGCTACGCGGCCAGGGCTACCGCACCTCCATCGGCCTGATCTCCAACACCCTGTTCTGGATGGTGGTGGCGCTGTCGGTGCTCACCGTCTGGATGCTGCTGGGCACCTGGAAGCACATGCGCCGCCGCGCCCATGTGCAGAACGCGCTCGCCGCCGAGACCAATTTCCGTCGCGCGATGGAGAACTCCATGCTGACCGGCATGCGGGCCATGGACCTGGACACGCGCATTTCCTATGTGAACCCCGCCTTCTGCGCGATGACCGGGTTCTCGGAGTCGGAGCTGATCGGCCGCAAGCCGCCCTTCCCCTACTGGCCGCCCGACCGCTACGAGGAGAACCTGCGCCTGCTGCAGCAGGAGATGCAGGGCCGCAGCCCGGCCGGCGGCTCCGAGGTCAAGGTGATGCGCAAGGACGGCAGCGTGTTCGACGCGCGCATGTATGTCTCGCCGCTGATCGACCCCAAGGGCAAGCAGAGCGGCTGGATGACCTCGATGACCAACATCACCGAGGCCAAGCGCGTGCGCGACCAGCTCAGCGCCTCGCACGAGCGCTTCACCACCGTGCTGGAAGGCCTGGACGCCGCCGTGTCCGTGCTGTCGGTGCAGCAGGCCGAGCTGCTGTTCGCCAACCGCAGCTACCGGCTGTGGTTCGGCGCCGACCCCGCCGGCCACGCGATGCTGGCCGGCTCGCAGCTGGCGCGCAGCCCCGGCGAACTGCAGGACGAGGTGGACGACTACTCCGGCCTGCCCGCGCAGCAGCTCACCGACATGGGCTCGGACCCGCGCGAGGTCTATGTCGAACAACTGGACATGTGGTTCGACGTGCGCGCCCGCTATCTGCAGTGGACCGACGGTCGCCTGGCGCAGATGCTGATCGCCACCGACGTCAGCGCGCGCCGCCGCGCCGAGCTGCTGGCGCAGCAGCAGGCCGAGAAGGCCCAGGTCACCAGCCGGCTGATCACCATGGGCGAGATGGCCTCCAGCGTCGCGCACGAGCTGAACCAGCCGCTCACCGCGATCAGCAACTATTGCAACGGCATGGTCTCGCGCGTGAAGGGCGATTCGATCAAGAAGGAGGATCTGCTCGCCGCGCTGGAAAAGACCGCCAAGCAGGCCCAGCGCGCGGGCCAGATCATCCACCGCATCCGCAACTTCGTGAAGCGCAGCGAGCCCCAGCGCCAGGCCGCGCAGGCCGCCGCCATCGTCGAGGACGCGGTGGAGCTGGCCGGCATCGAGCTGCGCCGCCGCAATGTCGCGATCCACACCTATGTGGCACAGCGCCTGCCCACGATGATGGTGGACCCCATCCTGATCGAGCAGGTGCTGCTCAACCTGCTGAAGAACGCCGCCGAGGCGATCGACAACGCCGGGCTGCCGCCCTCGCGCCGCCACATCGAGCTGCGCGTGGTGCCCAAGCACACGCAGGAGCTGGGCGCCAACATCGAGTTCTCGGTGACCGACATGGGCCCCGGACTGCCCGAGGAAGTGATCGAGCGCATGTACGAGGCCTTCTTCTCGACCAAGGCCGATGGACTGGGCATCGGCCTAGGGTTATGCCGCTCCATCATCGAGTCCCACCAGGGCAGGATACGCGCGGAGAACTTATACAATGCCGCGTCCATCGTCGGGTGCCGGTTCGCGTTCACGATCCCCGTGGACATCACACGCCCCGAGCCCCTCCTGCAGGGCAGGGATTCGGGGACTGCTCAAAACACAGCATCAACACCATGAGCCTGATTCCGAAGAAGGGTAATGTCTACGTCGTGGACGACGACGAGGCCGTGCGCGATTCCCTGCAATGGCTGCTGGAAGGCAAGGACTACCGGGTCAAGTGCTTCGAGTCGGCCGAGGCCTTCCTGTCGCGCTACGACCCGCGCGAAGTCGCCTGCCTGATCGCCGACATCCGCATGGACGGCATGAGCGGCCTGGAACTGCAGGACCGCCTGATCGAACGCAAGAGCCCGCTGCCCATCGTCTTCATCACCGGCCACGGCGACGTGCCGATGGCGGTGCAGACCATGAAGAAGGGCGCCGCCGACTTCATCGAGAAGCCCTTCAAGGAAGACGAGCTGCTCGCGCTGGTCGAGCGCATGCTGGAGCAGGCGCGCGAAGCCTTCGCCACCCAGCAGGAGGCGGCCAGCCGCGACGCCCTGCTCTCGCGCCTGACCACGCGCGAGGCCCAGGTGCTGGAGCGCATCGTCGCCGGCCGGTTGAACAAGCAGATCGCCGACGACCTGGGCATCTCCATCAAGACCGTGGAGGCGCACCGCGCCAACATCATGGAGAAGCTCAACGCCAACACCGTGGCCGATCTGCTGAAGATCGCGCTGGGCGCCAACCACGCGCAGGCCGGCAAGACCGCCTGAGCGGCGTGCCCGCGACGGGCATTCGCGCACATCCGGGCCGCGTTCATCGCGGCCTTCTTCTTTTGCGGCCCGCTTCGCGGCCCGGCCCCGCACTGCGGGCCGCGATAATCCCGGGTTGTTCGACCTCGTCCATTCGTGCCGCGCGTGGACATTGCTGATTTTCCGGAGTGACCCCCATGAGCACCGCCCGCCTGATCGATGGCAACGCCCTGTCCCAGCAACTGCGAGCCGAAGTGGCCCAGCGCGCCGCGCTGCTGACCCAGCGCGGCCTCAAGCCCGGGCTGGCCGTGGTGCTGGTGGGCGACAACCCGGCCAGCCAGGTCTATGTGCGCAACAAGGTCAAGGCCTGCCAGGACGCCGGCCTGCACTCGGTGCTTGAAAAGTACGAGGCCACGATGACCGAGGCCCAGCTGCTGGAGCGCATCGCCGCGCTGAACGGCGACCCCAGCATCCACGGCATCCTGGTCCAGCTGCCGCTGCCCGCCCACATCGACGACCACAAGGTCATCGAGGCCATCTCGCCCGAGAAGGATGTGGACGGCTTCCACGTGGCGTCGGCCGGCGCGCTGATGGTCGGGGAAGCCGGCTTCAAGGCCTGCACGCCCTATGGCTGCATGAAGATGCTGGAGTCCATCGGCATGAAGGACCTGCGCGGCAAGCACGCGGTGGTGATCGGCCGCTCCAACATCGTCGGCAAGCCCATGGCCATGATGCTGCTGCAGGCCAACGCGACCGTCACCATCTGCCACAGCGGCACCGCCGACCTGGGCGCGATGACGCGCCAGGCCGACATCGTCGTGGCCGCGGTCGGCAAGCGCAATGTGCTGACGGCTGACATGGTCAAGCCCGGCGCCGTCGTGATCGACGTCGGCATGAACCGCAACGACGAGGGCAAGCTCTGCGGCGACGTGGACTTCGACGGCGTGCGTCAGGTGGCCGGCTGGATCACCCCGGTGCCCGGCGGCGTCGGCCCGATGACCATCACCATGCTGCTGGTCAACACCATGGAATCGGCCGAGCGCGCCGCGGCAAGGCAGGCCTGATGCCCGCGGGCCTGCCACGCCGACCGCGCCCCCTGCGCGAAGGCGACCTGGTCGCGCTGTGCGCGCCCTCGTCCGGCGTGGAGCCCGCGCTGTTCCCGCGCCTGGAGCGCGCCATCGCCGCGCTGCGCCGGCGCGGCCTGCGTGTGCGCGAGGGCGCCACGCTGCGCCGCCAGCACCAGCAATGCAGCGCGCCGGCCCAGGAGCGGGCCGCCGAGCTGCAGGCCCTGCTGCTGGACCCCGAGGTGGCCGCGGTGCTGCCCCCCTGGGGCGGCGAACGCGCGATCGAGCTGCTGCCGCTGCTGGACTTCGAGCGCCTGGCCGCGGCCCCGCCCAAGTGGTTCAGCGGCTTTTCCGACCTCAGCACGCTGCAGCTCCCGCTGTGCCTGAACGCGGGCTGGATGAGCCTGCACGGCCCCAACCTGATGGAGCTGGGCGCGGACACGCTGGACGCGACGACGGCCGGCGTCTGGACCGCGCTGAGCTTGCCGCCCGGGCAGCCGCTGTGTCAGCGGGCCTCGCCGCGCTGGCAGTCGCGCGGCTCGAACTGGGTGGCCCAGCCCGGCGCCGGCTACACCCTCACCGAGGCCACCCGCTGGCGCCGCCTGGACGGCGGCGACGCGCCACTGCGCCTGCGCGGCCGGCTGATCGGCGGCTGCCTGGACACGCTGGGCCGCATCGCCGGCACCGCCTTCGGCGACCTGCGCGCCTGGCTGCGCCGGCCGGGCATGGGCCCGCATCTGCTTTTCCTGGAGAACGCCGAGATGGCCCCGTGCGAGCTGCTGCGCGCGCTGTGCAGCCTGAAGCTGCACGGCTGGTTCGACCAGGCCGCCGGCGTGCTGATCGGCCGCCATGCCGCGCCCCGCGTGGACGCGCCGCAACGGCTCAGCCATGAAGACGCGCTGCACGCCGCGCTCGACGCACTGGGCCTGCCCGTGCTCGTCGATGCCGACATCGGCTATGTGCCGCCCCAGCTCTCGCTGATCCAGGGAGAATGGGCCGACTTGCATTGGACGCCCGACGCAGTGGAGCTGCGCCAGGCGCCCGCCTCCTGAGATCCGCACCCAGCGCCCCGACGACCATGACCACCAATCCGCTGCTCTCCACCGCGCCGCTGCCCGACTTCGGCGCCATCCGTCCGGAACACATCCAGCCGGCCATCACGGAGCTGCTCGAGCAGGCCCGCGCCGCGCTGGCGCAGGTCACCGCCGACGGCGCGCCGGCCAACTACGAGCGGCTCGCCCGCGTGCTGAACACCGCCACCGAGCGCCTGTCCTGCGCCTGGGGCGCCGTGGGCCACCTGAACGCCGTGGCCAACACGCCCGAGCTGCGCGAGGCCTACAACGCCGTGCTGCCGGCGGTGACCGAGTTCCACACCCAGCTCGGCGCCAACGAGAAGCTGTACGCGCTGTACAAGGCCATCGCCGCGCAGCAAGACCTGACCCCGGCGCGCGCGCAGCTGCTCAGGCACGCGATCCGCGACTTCGTGCTCTCTGGCGCCGAACTGCACGGCGACGCGAAGACGCGCTTCGCGCAGATCCAGGAACGCAGCGCCGAGCTGGCGCAGGCCTTCTCCGAGCATGTGATGGACGCCACCGACGGCTGGCACACCCTGGTCGATGCCGACGAGCTGCGCGGCGTGCCGGCCGACGTGGTGGCCAACGCGCGCGCCGCGGCCGAGAAGGACGGCCAGCAGGGCCACAAGCTCGGTCTGCACTTCCCGGTCTACATGCCGGTGATGCAGTACGCCGAAAACCGCGCGCTGCGCGAGCGCCTCTACCGCGCCTATGTCACGCGCGCCAGCGAGCTGGGCGACAAGCCCGACTGGGACAACGGCCCGCTGATGCAGGAGATCGTGCAGCTGCGCCAGGAAGAGGCCCGCCTGCTGGGCTATGCCAATTTCGCCGAGGCCTCGCTGGTGGCCAAGATGGCGCACTCGCCGCAGCAGGTGCTGGACTTCCTGCGCGACCTGGCGCGACGCGCCCGCCCCTATGCGCAGCGCGACCTGGACGAACTGCGCGACTTCGCCCGCGCCGCGCTGCAGATGGACGAGCCGCAGGCCTGGGACCTGGCCTATGTCTCCGAGAAGCTCAAGGAAGCGCGCTATGCCTTCTCCGACCAGGAGGTGAGGCAATACCTGACCCTGCCGCGCGTGCTCGATGGGCTGTTCAGCATCGTCGAGCGCCTGTTCGGCGTGCGCTTCGTCGCCGCGCAGGCCTCGGTCTGGCACGACAGCGTGCAGTTCTACGAGCTGCAGCGCGAGGGCCGCGTGATCGGCCAGGTCTACCTGGACCTCTACGCCCGCGCCGGCAAGCGCCCGGGCGCCTGGATGGACGAGGTGCGCAGCCGCTGGGCCCGCCCCGACCGCGCCGCCGCCGATGGCGAGCAAATCCCGGTCGCCCATCTGGTGTGCAACTTCCCGCAGGGCGCCGACGGCAAGCCCGCGCTGCTGACGCACGACGACGTCACCACCCTCTTCCACGAATGCGGCCATGGCCTGCACCATCTGCTCACGCGGGTGAACGAGCTGGGCGTCTCGGGCATTTCCGGCGTGGAATGGGACGCGGTGGAGCTGCCCAGCCAGTTCATGGAGAACTTCTGCTGGGAATGGGAGGTGCTGCAGCAGCTCTCGGCCCATGTCGACAGCGGCGAGCCGCTGCCGCGCGCGCTGTTCGACAAGATGCTGGCGGCCAAGAACTACCAGGCCGGGCTGCAGACGCTGCGCCAGATCGAATTCGCGCTCTTCGACATGCGGCTGCACAGCGAGCCCGGCGCGGAACAGTCCATCCAGGCCCTGCTCGACGAGGTGCGCGCCGAGGTCTCGGTCAACCCGCCCCCCGACTTCAACCGCTTCCAGCACAGCTTCTCGCACATCTTCGCGGGCGGCTATGCGGCGGGCTATTACAGCTACAAATGGGCCGAGGTGCTGTCGGCCGACTGCTGGGCCGCGTTCGAGGAAGAAGGCGTGTTCAACCCCGCCACCGGCCGGCGCTACCTGGACGAGATCCTCGCGATGGGCAGCGTGCGCGACGCGATGGACAACTTCAAGGCCTTCCGCGGCCGCGAGCCGCGCATAGACGCGCTGCTGCGCCATCAGGGCATGGCCTGAGGCGGCGGCCAGCATGCGGGTGCCCAAGCCCTCGTCGGTGCGCAGGCTGCGCCTCAGCGCGATGGCCTGGCTGTTCGCCGCGCTGCTGATCGTCGTCGTCTGGCTGGCCGTTGCCGGCGTGCTGGTGCTCAAGCGCAACGATGCGCTGAGCGCCGAGGCGCAGCAGAACCGCAACCTGGCGCGCGCCTTCACGGAGCAGTCGCTGCGCGTGCTGGCCACCGCGGACCAGGCCATGCAGCGGCTTTCGCAGGCACAGGCGCAGGACCAGCTGCGGCCCGAGGACCTGGTGCGCTACGCCAATGAGACCGGGCTGGCGCCCCAGATCCTGGTCCAGCTCTCGGTGGTGGACGCGCAGGGCCGCTTCCGCGGCAGCAACCTGGACCCGAGCGGGCAGAAGACCGGCCCGGTGGATCTGTCAGCGCGCGAGCACATCAAGGCCCACCTGGCCCAGCCCGATCGCCCTGCGGCCCAGGATGCCCTTTTCATCGGCAAGTCCGTGCTCGGCAAGGTCTCGCGGCGCTGGACCATCCAGCTGTCGCGCGCGGTGCGCAGCCCCGACGGACGCATGATCGGCGTCGTCGTCGCGTCGCTGGACCCCAGCTACTTCCACGAGGTCTACCGCGGCGTGGACGTGGGAAGCACAGGCAGCGTGGCCATGGTGGGCGAGGACCTGGGCGTGCGCGCGCGCGTGGTGGGCGGTGCGCCCAGCGCGATGGGCTCGCAGCTGGCGCCCAACTCCCCCTTCGCCGCGCGCACCAAGGACGCGGCCGGCACCTTCCGCGCGCCCAGCAGCCTGGACGGCACCGAGCGCATCTACGCCTTCCAGCGCATCGGCCCCTATCCGCTGTTCATCATCGTGAGCACCGGCGTGCAGGAATCGCTCAGCGACTGGCGCGACACCCGCACCAGCATGCTGGGGCTGTGCGCCGTGGTCACGCTGGCGCTGCTGGCGGCGGCCAGCATCTTCGTCACCGGACTGCGCCGGCTGGAGCAAAGCCACGAGGCGCTGCGCCACAGCGAGGCCGAGGCCCAGGCGGCCAACCAGGCCAAGAGCGAATTCCTGGCCGCGATCTCGCATGAGCTGCGCACGCCGCTGACCAGCATCCGCGGCTTTGCCGAGCTGATGGAGCGGCGCCTGCAGGAAGAGCGCTTCCGCGAGGCCGCCAGTCTGATCCGCAAGGGGGCCGAGCACCTCAATGCGCTGCTCACCGAAATCCTGGACCTGGCCAAGGTCGAGGCCGGCTCCATGCAGCTCAGCCCCGAACCGGTGGACCTGCGCGCGCTGTTGAACGGCACGGTGGACTTCTTCGCGCTCAGCGCCAGCGCCAAGGGCCTGAAGCTCGCCAGCGAGCTGGACCCGGACCTGCCCGCACGCGTGTTCTGCGACGGGCTGCGCCTGAAGCAGATCCTCAACAACCTGCTCTCCAACGCGCTCAAGTTCACCGAGCAGGGCGAGATCGTCGTGCGCGTGCGGCGCGAGGGCGAGGGCCTGTTGGTCCAGGTGCAGGACAGCGGGCCAGGCATCCCGCTGGACAAGCAGGAGCAGATCTTCGAGAAATTCCGCCAGGGCGACGCCCGCGTCAGCTACCAGCATGGCGGCACGGGCCTGGGCCTGGCGCTGTCGCGCGCCCTCGCGGAGCTGATGGAGGGCCGGCTGACGGTGCGCTCCCAGCCCGGCGAAGGCGCCTGCTTCGAGCTGCGCCTGCCGCTGCGCTCACCGCCCGCCGACACTCAACCGGCCCGGCAAGACTGAGCCGCTGGCCGCGCACGGACCGCGGTCCGTGCTCGCCTCACTTGAAGTCGCCGACCACGACGGAGACGAAGGCGTCCGGCCGCACATGGCGGCGCCAGGCGGCGTTGACCTGGTCCAGCGTCAGCACCGCCAGCTGGGCCTCGCGGCGCTGCTCGTCGGCCCAGTCTTCGCCGCGGTCCGCCAGCGTCAGCAGCTGGCCCGCCAGCGCGCGATCGTTGGCGCGTGCGCGGCGCCAGCCTTCCAGCAGGCCGGTGCGCGCCCGCGCCAGTTCGGCCTCGGTGATGCCCTGCTCGCCCATCTTGCGCAGCTCGTCGCGCACCAGCGCAAGAATCCGGTCGCGCGCCTGCGGGGCATAGCTGCCCGAGATCAGGAGCCGCGCGGCATTGCCGAACTGGGGGACGCGCAGCTCGGCCGATATGCCGTAGCTCAGCCCCTCCTGGCGGCGCACGCGCGTGGCGAGGCGGTTCTCCAGCCCGCCACCGCCCAGCACCTGCACGGCCAGCGCGAGCGCCAGCGCGTCGTCGTCGGCGTCGTTCAGGGCCAGGTCTTGCTGCAGGCGCAGCAGCGCGCTGGGCTTGTCTTTGGCGCGCGCCTCGAAATGGGCGCCGGGCACCGGTTTGTACACGCGCGGCTCGCGCACGAAGCGCGGCGCCTGCGGCTTCTTCCAGTCGCCCAGCAAGCGCTCCAGCGCCTCGTCCAGACCCGGCGGCAGCGCGCCGACCACGGCCACCTGCGCGTCGTCGGCCGACCAGTAGCGCGCGTGAAAGGCGCGCAGGTCTTCGAGCCGGGTGCGGTGGAGCTGGGTGATGCGGTCGTCCACCCCTTGCAGGTAGTCGGGGTCGCCGAAGTCCAGGCCGCGGGCCTGGTTGTAATGGGCGCGCACCGCCTCGTCCGCCAGCCCGCCCAATTCCTCGCGCGAGGCCTTGAGCTGCCCCAGCGCCACGTTCTGCATCCGCTCGAAGGCGGGCTGGGGCAGCAGCGGCTGGCGCAGCAGCCGCGCGGCCAGCGCCAGCGCGTCGAGCACGGTGTCGCGCTCGGCGGCCAGGTTCATGACCACGCCCTGGTCGCCGCTGTCGAAGCTGAGCAAAGCCTTCAGCCGGATCAGCTGGTCCTGCAGCGCCTGCTTGTCCAGGCCTTCAGCGCCCTCTAGCAGCAGCCGGCCCGGCAGGTCGGTGCCGGGCTGCGCGAAAGTCTCGCGGCGCTCGCCCCAGCGCAGCCGCAACTGCAGCTGCACCGTGTTGCCGCGCGTCTTCTTTTCCAGCGTCTGCAGCGCGATACCGCTGGGCAGGCGGCGCGCCACGGTGCGCGCCTGCAGGTTCTCGGGCGTGGGCAGCAGATGCTCGCCCTCCTCCAGCCGGGGTGGGCCCTGCAGCCGGGCCAGCCGATCCTCGACGGGCGGCGCCGCGGGGATCTCCACCCGCTCCACCTCGCGCGCGGGCAGGAAGCGCCCCAGCGTGCGGTTGGCCGGCCGCAGATAGGCCTTGCGCACCCGTTCGACGTCGGCCAGCGTGACATGCGGCAGGTCTTCCAACAGCTGGAACATCAGCCGCCAGTCACCCGCCCCCAGCAAACCCGAGACCTGCTGAATCAGCACCTGCGGACTCTTCATCTGCTGCCGGTAGGCGAGCACCGCGATCTCGCGCACGCGGGCGATCTCGGCCTCGCTCAGGGCCGGCGCGCCGCGCCCCTCCACCACGTCCAGCAGCCGCTGCTCGACCTTGGCCGGGTCCGCGCCGGGGGCCACCACGGCCACCGCCGTGATGCCGCCCGGATCGGCCCCGCCCAGGCCCCCCATCCCGGCCATGCCGGCCAGCTGGGGTTCCACCAGCTCCTTGTACAGCAGCCCGCTGGGCTGCATCGTCATCATCATCCCCAGCAGCATCAGCGGCGCCGAATCGGGATGGGCCAGCGCCGGCACGTGGTAGCGCGCCATCAGCATGGGCGTGCCGCCGACACGGCGCACCGTGACGCTGCGCTCGCCGTCCTGCGGCGGCTCGACGGTATAGGGCCGCGGCAGCGGCTCCGCCGGGCGGGCGATGGGACCGAACAGCCGGGTCGCCTGCGCCAGCACCGCCGCCGGCTCGAAGCGGCCGGCCACCAGCAGCGTGGCGTTGTCCGGCCGGTAGTAGCGCCGGTAGAAGGCCTGCAGGCGCTCGATGGGCAGGTGCTCGATGTCGCTCTGCGCGCCGATGGTCACATGTCCGTAGGGATGCCAGTCGTAGGCCACCGCCTGGACGCGCTGGCTCAGCACCTGGCCCGGGTTGTTCTCGCCGCGCTCGAACTCGTTGCGCACGACGCTCATTTCCTTGTCCAGGTCGGCCTTGGCGATCAGGCTGTTGACCATGCGGTCCGCCTCGGCGGCGAGCAGCCATTGCAGGGTCTCGTCGCTGGCGTTGAAGCTGGCGAAGTAGTTGGTGCGGTCGGTGGTGGTCGTGCCGTTGAACTGCACGCCGCGCCGGGCGAATTCCTCGGGCAGGTCGCGCAGCGTCGGCGTGCCCTTGAAGAGCATGTGCTCCAGCAGATGGGCCATGCCGAACTCGCCCGGCGCTTCATGCCGGCTGCCCACGCGGTAAGTCACATTGACCATGGTGGTGGTCTGCGACTCGTCGGGAAAGAGCAGGATCTGCAGCCCGTTGGGCAGGCGGTATTCGTGGATGCCGCCCATCTCGCGGACGAACTGCGGCTGCGGCTGCGCGGGCCGGGCCGCCGGTTCCTGCGCCGGCAGCGCCTTGGCGCCCTTGGTGGACCTGGGCGCCTTGGCGGACGGGGCGTCCGCGACCGGCGCGGTGGCCGCTACCGCGGCCTGCATCAGTCCGGCGGCGGTCCATGCGAGCGCCAGCGCCCGCCAGACACGGCGGCACGGCCGTCCTTGGTCTTGAGTGCTCATCGAAGCCTGCTCCCTGCGGCGGGCGGCACCATGCCGACCTGCGGCCGCAGCGGCATTCTGCGTCCCTCGCGCCCGCCCTCAGGAAAGACCGCCGTCAGGCCGGGCCCCGGGGCCCCCTGTGGCCCCGCACGCAGGGGACGTCCGTCACTGCGGCGGCTGGATCCGGCGCAACACCCATTGGGCGAGGCCCAGGCCGCCGGCCATCAGCCACATCGGCGCCGCCGCGACCGTGGCGCCGGCCAGCAGGCCGAAGCCCAGCGGCATGCCCACCGTCGCCGCGTTGATCATCAGCATGCGCAGGCCCAGCGCCTGGCCATGCGCATGGGCCGGCGTGACCCGGTGCAGCATGGACAGCACCATGGGCTGCACCGACCCCAGCGCCAGGCCCAGCACGGCCGAGCCGAACATCAGCCCCGCCGTGCCCGGCAGCCAGGCATAGCCCGCCAGCATCACCATGGCCAGGCTCATCGCGGCGCGCAGCGCCTTGAGTTCGTCCAGCCCTTCGGCGAAGCGCACGAT
Organism: Pelomonas sp. CA6; assembly: GCF_022549225.1. GTDB lineage: Bacteria > Pseudomonadota > Gammaproteobacteria > Burkholderiales > Burkholderiaceae_C > Roseateles. The sequence goes on along the minus strand of NZ_JAKZFD010000005.1, from coordinate 221,372 downwards.
GGCCAGGCGCACGCAGGTGGCCGCGATGGCGAAGGCGCCCAGCACCAGGCCGATGCTGGACGCGCTGAGGCCCTTGGCATGGCCGATGACGGGCACCACGAAGCTGTGCGCGTCCCAGCAGGCCGAGAGGACGATGTTGACGATCAGCAGCCGGCGCAGCATGGGCTCGCGCAGCAGAGCCCAGGCCGGCCCCTGGCGCGGCTTGTGCGCCTGCGCCACCGGGGTATGGCGCGGCACGCGGCGCGCGACCAGCCAGGCCACGCCCGGCAGCAGCAGCGCCAGTGCGAACGCGGCGCCGAAGCCGGCGTGGTCGATGAGCAGCCCGGTGACCACCGGCGAAACCGTGTTGGAGAAGGCGGGCGCCAGGGCCACCCAGCTGAAGACGCGCTTGAGCTGGTCGGGCCGCTGCACCAGCAGCCCGGCCTCGCGCTGGATGGCCACCGCGGCCACCGCGACCGCACCGCCGCACAGCAGGCAGCCCAGCGCGATGCCCGCCAGATTGCGCGTGAGCAGCGCCACCAGCGCGCCGGCCGCCGCCATCGCAACGCCGACACCCACGGGGCGATGGAAGCCGTGGCGGTCGGCGAGCCGGCCCGCCCACAGCGACAGCAGGATGGGCGCCACCGCGAACAGGCTCAGCAGCAGCCCCACCACCCATTCACCGAAGCCGCGCTGCAACACCCACAGGCTGGCCGAGACACGGGTGACCGCCATGCACGCATGCACCGCGACCAGGCTGGCGATCACCCAGGCAAAGCCGCGCCCCAGGGGGCCATCGTTCATTCGAGCTCGGCTCCCGCGTCGGCGTCGGCGCGGCCGGCCTCCGCTTTCTCACCCAATCCCAGCAGGCGCTGAGACTGCTCGTCGGGCAGTGCCTCGACGGTCTTGAGCTTGCGCGACATCTGGCGCGTGCGGGTCTCGGCCTGCTCGATGACGTTGCTGGCCTCGTCCAGCTTCTTCTTGGTCTTGGCCAGCACCTCGCCGAACTTGCCGAACTCGGTCTTGACCGCGGAGAGCACCTCCCAGACCTCGGCCGAGCGCTTCTCCAGCGCCAGCGTGCGAAAGCCCATCTGCAGCGAATTCAGCGTCGCCAGCAGCGTGGTCGGGCCGGCGAGCATGACCTTGTGCTCGCGCTGCAGCGATTCCACCAGGCCGGGGCGGCGCAGCGCCTCGGCATAGAGGCCCTCGGTGGGCACGAAAAGGATGCCGAAGTCGGTGGTGTGCGGCGGGGCCACGTATTTGTCGCGGATGCTGCGTGCCTCCAGCCGCAGCCGGGTCTCGATGGCCTTCGCGGCGGTCTCGGCCGCGGCGGGGTCGCCGCGCTCCTGCGCCTCGAGCAGGCGTTCGTAGTCCTCGCGCGGGAATTTGGCGTCGATGGGCAGCCACAGCGGCGCATGGCTGGCGTCGTCGCGCCCCTTGGGGCCGGGCAGCGCGATCGCGAATTCCACCCGCTCGGCCGATCCGGGCACGGTGGCAACGTTGGAGGCGTACTGCTCGGGCGTGAATACCTGCTCCAGCAGCGCGGCCAGCTGCACCTCGCCGAAGATGCCACGCGTCTTCACATTGGTCAGCACGCGGTTCAGCGAGCCGACGTCGCGCGCCAGCCCCTGCATCTCGCCCAGGCCCTTGTGCACCTGCTCCAGGCGTTCGGCGACCTGCTTGAAGCTCTCGCCCAGGCGCTGCTCCAGCGTGGCGTGCAGCTTTTCGTCCACGGTGGCGCGCATCTGCTCCAGCTTCTTCTCGTTGTCCTGCTGGATCGCGACCAGGCGCTGGTCCACCTGGGTCTGCACCTGCGCCAGCCGCTGCTCCACGCTGCGACGGGTTTCGGCCAGCCCGGCCTCGTTGCGCTGCGACAGCAGCTGCAGCTGTTCGGTCAGCAGCGTGCCCAGGCGGGCGGACGCGCCGTCCTGCGCCTCGCGCGCGGCCAGGGCCTGCTGGGCGAGCGACTGGGTGAGCCCCTGCGTGGTCTGCTGCAGGCCCTGCCCCAGGCCTTGCTGCAGCTGGCCCACCTGAACGCGCAGCGCGTCGATCTGCTCGTTCTGCGTGCGCAGCGCATCGCCGTTCTGCGCGATCAGCGTCTGCTGCAGCTGGGCCGACTGCTGGCTCATCTGCTGCGACAGCTCCTGGCGCGTGGCCGCCAGCGTGCGCGACAGCTCATCGCGCAGCTCGCGCTCCAGGCGCTCCAGCCGTTCCAGCGTCGGCACGGCGGCCTGCGATTCGGCGATGCGGCGCTCCAGGCCGCCCAGACGCAGCGCGATCCACAGCGCTACCGGCACGAGGAGCGCCAGCGCGCCCAGGCTCATCAGTTCAACAGGGCTCATGGCCCCGATTGTCTCAGCGTGCCGCGGCGCGGCTTGTCGCCCAGGCGGCCGGGTTCAGCAGCGTGGGCGGCTCGCGCCCGTCGATCAGCGCGGCGATCAGGTTGTCGGCCGCCAGCTCGCACATCGCGCGCCGGGTGGGCACGGTGGCGCTGGCGATGTGCGGCGTGAGCACGACGTTGGTGCAGGCCAGCAGCTCGGGGTGCACCGTGGGCTCGCCCTCGAACACGTCCAGCCCCGCCGCGGCCAGCCGTCCCTCGCGCAGCGCGCGCGCCAGCGCGGCATCGTCCACCACGCCGCCGCGCGCGATGTTGGTCAGCGTCGCCGTGGGCTTCATCAGCGCCAGCTCCGCGTCGGCCACCAGATGATGGGTCTGCGGCGTGTAGGGCGTGACGATGACGAGATGGTCGGCCGCGCGCAGCAGCTCGTCCTTGGGCAGCCAGCGCGCGCCCAGTTCGGCCTCCTGCGCGGCGCTGAGCCGGCTGCGGTTGTGATAGACCACCGGCATGCCGAAGCCATGGTGGCCGCGCCGCGCGATGGCCTGGCCGATGCGCCCCATGCCCAATACCGCGAGCGTGCGCCCATGCACCTCGGCGCCGGCGAACAGGTCCACGCGCCAGTCGCGCCAGCGGCCCGCGCGCAGGAAATGCTCGCTCTCGGTGATGCGCCGCGCCGCCGCCATCATCAGCGCGAAGCCGAAGTCCGCGGTGGTCTCGGTCAGCACATCCGGCGCGTTGCTCACCAGCACGCCGCGCGCGCTGCAGGCGTCCACATCCACGTTGTTGTAGCCCACCGTCATCAGGCAGACGGCGCGCAGCTCGGGGCACTGGTCCAGCAGCGCGGCATCGATGCGCTCGGTGCCGGACGCGAACAGCCCCTGCTTGCCCTGCAGCCGCTGCGCCAGCGCGGCGGGTGCCAGCGGAACATCGTCGTCGTGCCAGTCCAGCGCGAAGTGCGCGCGCAGGCGCTCGACGGTCTCGGGGAAGATCTTGCGGGCGATCAGCAGCGAAGGCTTCATGGTGTCGTGCGGCGCGGCCGCGCCGGTTCAAACAAAGAAGAGCCAGGTCATCAGCAGGAACAGCGGGATCAGCACCGCGCCCGACCAGGCCATGTAGCCGAAGAAGCTGGGCATGCGCAGCCCGCGGTCCTCGACGATGGCCTTGACCATGAAGTTGGGCGCGTTGCCGATGTAGCTGTTCGCGCCCATGAAGACCGAGCCGGCCGAGATCGCGGCCAGCACCGCCGCGCCCGACCCCATCAGCGTGGCGGCGTCGCCGCCGGCCAGGTTGAAGAAGACCAGGTAGGTGGGCGCATTGTCCAGGAAGGACGACAGCAGCCCGCTGAGCCAGAAATAGGCCCAGGGCCGCGGCGCGCCGTCCGCGCCGCTCACCGCGCGCGCGACGGCCCCGAAGGCTCCCGCCTCGCCGGCCTTGAGCATGGCCAGCACCGGCAGCATGGTGACGAAGATGCCAATGAAAAGCTTGGCCACTTCCTGCATGGGTGCCCAGGAGAACTGGTTGGCCTCGCGCACCCGGCGCGGCGTGATCGCCAGCGACAGCCCGGTCACCGCGACCAGGCCCAGGTCGCGCAGCAGCGCCGGCAGCGCCACGTCCACGCCCAGCAGTGGCACGACCACGCCGGGCTTCCACAGCCCGCTCATCAGCACCAGCCCGACGATCAGCGCCAGCGGCAGCAGATTGACGGCGCCGACGATGCCGAAGCGGTGGTCGTCCGGCGTCGGATCGCGCGGCAGCACGCCCTCCTTGGCATACCAGTAGCGGTCAAGCCCATAGAAGATCGCCAGCAGGCTGCCGACTAGGAAGGCCGTCTCGGGCAGCAGGTGCGACAGGGTCCAGCCGAAATGCACGCCCTGCAGAAAGCCCAGGAACAGCGGCGGATCGCCCAGCGGCGTCAGCGAGCCGCCGGCATTGCTGACGATGAAGATGAAGAAGACGAACACATGCGCGCAATGGCGGCGGTTGTCATTGGCGCGGATCAGCGGACGCACCAGCAGCATGGAGGCGCCCGTCGTGCCCATCAGACTCGCCAGCACCGCGCCCAGCGCCATCAGCCCGGTGTTCAGCGCCGGGCTGCCGTGCAGGTTGCCGCGCACATAGATGCCGCCTGCGGTCGTGAACAAGGCCGTCAGCAGCACGATGAAGGGCAGGTATTCGCCCACCAGCATGTGCAGCACCAGCCCGCCGGCCATGCCCGGCCCGTGAGTGGCGGCCAGCGGCAGCAGCACCAGCGCCGCCCAGCTGAGCGAGATCTTGCCGTAGTGGTGATGCCACAGGCGCGGCAGCAGCAGCGGCATCAGCGCGATGGAAAGCAGCATGCCGGCGAAGGGCAGCCCCCACAGCGCATGCAGGGTGTCGAGCGAATGGGCTTGCATGGCGCCGCATGATGCCGCCAAAGCGGCGGCATCCGCTGAATTCCGCCTGAAGCCTGGGGCAAACCCCAGGCCCCCGGGGAGGCGCGTCAGTCGGTCAGGAAGCGCGCGAACGAAGCCACCGGCTCGCGCTCGGTGACGAGCTGGTTTTCCGGCGCGGCCGGATCCGCATAGCCCAGCGACAGCCCGCAGACCACCATCTGTTCGGGCGAGAGCTTCAGCTCGTCGGCGATCAGGCGGTGGAACTGCGTGAACGCGGCCTGCGGGCAGGTATGCAGGCCGCGCGCGCGCGCAGCGATCATCACGTTCTGGACAAACATGCCGTAGTCCAGCCAGCTGCCCTGCTGCATCACGCGGTCGATGGTGAACATCATCCCCACCGGCGCGTCGAAGAAGCTGTAGTTGCGCCCGTGCTGCTCGTGCATGCGCAGCTTGTCGCCCTTGGCGATGCCGAGCAGGCCATAGAGGTCCCAGCCCACCTTGCGGCGGCGGTCGATGTAGGGCGAGACCCATTCGCGCGGGTAGTAGGCGTACTCCTCCTGGTGGGTGGCCAGTTCCTCGGGATCGTCGTAGGCCGCCTGGATGCGCGCGGCCAGCCGGTCCTTGGCGGCACCGGTCAGCACATGCACCTGCCAGGGCTGGGTGTTGGTGCCCGAGGGCGCGCGCGACGCGACGCGCAGGATGTCCTCCACCATCTGCTGCGGCACCGACTGCGGCAGGTAGGCGCGCATCGAATGGCGGGTTTCGATCGCGGCATCCACCGCGGCGCGCTGCGCGTCGGTGGGCGGCACAAAGGGGTCGGGCAGGCTCATGACATCTCCAGGGCTTGCAAGGCGTTCAGAAAGGGCTGGGGCAGCTGCGCCACGGGGCGGCGGCTGTCCCGTTCGACATAGACATGGACGAAATGGCCGCGCGCGGCGCACAGCGGCTCACCCTCGGCAAAGAGGCCGATCTCGTAGCGCACGCTGGAGCGCCCGCGTTGCGCCACGCGCAACCCGGCCTCCACGGCCTGCGGGAAGGCCAGCGACGCGAAGAAGTTGCAGTGCGTTTCCACCACCAGCCCGATCACCGCGCCGGCATGGATGTCCAGCGCGCCTTGTTCGATCAGGTAGCGGTTCACGGCGGTATCGAACAGGCTGTAGTAGACGACATTGTTCAGATGGCCGTAGAGGTCGTTGTCCATCCAGCGCGTGGGCACCGGCACGAAGCGGGCGAAGGCGCTGCGCGGCTCGGGCGCGGGGCGGGCGGGAGGCATCGGCTTGTCGCTCATGGTGCCGATTCTTCCAGCCGGCCTGACGGCAGGCTGTCGCCTGGGGCGCAAGACGACCCCGGGCTTTCACCGCCCGGCTCGCGCCGCCCCTGCCACAAGGCCCAGGACTCGGCCGCCAGGGCCAGGGTCCGCGCCTGCACCTCGACGGTCACGGCCAGATCCTCGCCATAGCCGCCCGCCATGCTCAACGCCACCGGGATGCCGCGCTCGCGCAAGGCGGCGAGCACGCGGCGGTCGCGCTCGGCCAGCGCCGGCGCGCTGATCTTCAGCCGGCCCAGGCGGTCGCCCTCGTGCGGGTCGGCGCCGGCCAGGTAGAAGGCCAGCCCGGGCGGCCGCTCGCGCAGCCGGCGCCAGACCTCGGCCAGCGCCTCGTCCAGCGCCCGGAGATAGGCCGCGTCGCCACAGGCGTCCGGCAGGCCGACGTCCAGGTCACCGGCCTCCTTGCGAAACGGGAAGTTCTTCTCGCCGTGGATGGACAGCGTGAACACGCTGGGGTCGTCGCGGAAGATCGCCGCCGTGCCATTGCCCTGGTGCACGTCCAGGTCGATCACCAGCACCTGCAATCCGGCCGGCGCGCCCGCAGGGCGCAGGCGATGCCATTGCGCCTGCATCCGCCGGGCGGCGACCGCGACATCGTTGAAGACGCAAAAGCCGCTGCCCTTGTCCGCCTGCGCATGGTGGGTACCGCCGGCCAGGCTGGCGGCCACGCCCTCGTCCAGCGCGGCCCGCGCCGCGGCCAGGGTGGCGCCCACCGAACGGCAAGAGCGCAGCGGCATCGCCGGCGTCCACGGGAAGCCGATCTCGCGCTGCGCCGCCGCGCTCAGCGTGCCTTGCAGCACCGCGTCGACGTAGTCCGGCGTGTGAGCCAACACCAGCTCGTCGGGCGTCGCCGCCGGCGCTTCGCGCAGGCGGATGGCGCCCGGCGCGGCCATCACCCGCTCTCTGAGCATGCGGTACTTGGACTGCGGGAAGCGGTGCCCGGGCGGCAACTCCAGCGCATGGGTGTCGTAGTGGAAGGCGAGCATGGCGGGAACGATAGCGGATCGCGGATTTCGGCGCCGCGGCCACCCGTCGTCACCAAGCCGTCACCCGCTCCAGGCAGTCTGCACGCGCCGGCAGCGTGACCGAAGCGGGCGGCGACAGGCAAGGCGCGCAGGCAGCCAACCCCGACGCAAATGAGCAGGAGGCCGGGTTCTAGAGCGCGGCCACTATTGATGCTGCAGTGCAGCAAAAAATTCTTGCAATCGCCCGGATCCTCCTTATACTTCGACTCATGCTGCAGTGCAGCAATTGATCCCGACCCATCAACCCGTTTGGAGAGTCTCATCATGCTGACCGCAGAACAACTGATCGCCGCCCACAAGGCCAATGTGGAAACCCTGTTCGGTCTGACCAGCAAGGCCTTTGAAGGCGTGGAAAAGCTGATCGAACTGAACCTGCAAGTCGCCAAGACCGCGCTGGGCGAAACCGCCGAGACCGTGCAGGCCGCGCTGTCGGTGAAGGACGCGCAGGAGTTGCTGTCGCTGCAGGCCTCGCTGCTGCAGCCCAGCGCCGAGAAGGCCGCCGCCTACAGCCGCCACATCTACGACATCGCCTCCGCGACCAGCGCCGAGTTCACCAAGCTGGCCGAATCGCAGATCGCCGACGCGCAGAAGAAGACCTCGTCGCTGGTGGACAACGCCGCGAAGAACGCGCCGGCGGGCACCGAGAACGCCGTCGCGCTGGTCAAGTCCGCGATGGCCGCCGCCAACAACGCCTATGAAAGCCTGCAGAAGGCCGCTAAGCAGGCGACCGAAGTGGCTGAAGCCAACTTCAACGCCGTGACCAACACCGCCGTGAAGGCGAGCCAGAACGCCGCGCGCAGCGCCAAGCGCACCGCCGCCTGAGCGTCGCTGGCCGCCCAAGGCGGCCCGTACCGATTGTCTCCTCGGTACCCACGGAAGCCTGGCTTCCCAAGTACCCTTGCGCCCAGCCCCTTGGCTGGGCTCTTTTTTTCCGGGTCTCCCCTCGCCAGGGCGCCGGCGGTCCGCCCCTAAGATGCGGCGCCGATGAACGCCCCCGACGCCGCCCCCGCGCCCCAGACCCGCTGCGCCAACTGCGCGCAGCCGCTGCCGCTCCCGCTGCCTAACTACTGCGCCCATTGCGGGCAGGAAAGCCGGCTGCGGCCGCCCACGCTGATGGAGTTCCTGCAGCAGTTCGGCGGCGCCTACCTGTCCACCGAGGGCGCGCTGTGGCGCAGCCTGGCGCGGCTGCTGGTGCCGGGCCAGCTGACCCTGGAATACCTGGCCGGCCGGCGCCGGCGTTATGTGCTGCCGCTGCGCCTGTACCTGACGGTCAGCGTGGTGGCCTTCCTGATCCTGAAGCTGGCCGGCGGGCTGGAACTGAGGGGCCAGGAGGGCAAGGCGCTGCGCATTGACCCTGGCGAGCAGCTGCACTTCATTGAGCTGGGGCATTGGCGCGCCGGCCTGGAACAGGGCCGCTTCTATTGCGAAAACCTGCCCGCGCCCATGTGCGAGCGCTTGCGGCGCCGCCTCCATGCGGAACCGGCCGCGCTGGCCGCCGAGGTGCAGGACGGCAAGGACCGCTTCATCGGGCACTGGGCCACGGCGATGTTCCTGCTGCTGCCGCTGTTCGCGCTGTGGCTCAAGCTGCTGTGGCTGGACACCGGGCGACGCTACACCGAGCACCTGGTGTTCGCGCTGCACCTGCATGCCTTCTGGTTCGCCGCGCTGTTGCTGTGCCTGCCCCCGCTGCCCTGGCTGCGCACGCTGACCGCCGGGGCCTGCCTGCTCTACCCGCTGGTGGCGCTGCAGCGGGTCTACGCGCGCCGCTGGTGGAGCACGCTGCTGCGCGCCGGGCTGCTGTTGCTGCTCAACCTGTTCACGATCGGCTTCGCGCTGGCCGCGGTGCTGATCCTGACGCTGTTGACCTGAGGCGGCGCGGCCCGTTCAGCGCGTCTTCGCCGCGATGCGCTGGCGGATCTGCGCCAGGGCCAGCTGAGCGGCCTCCCGGCCGGCCTGGATCGCGCGGCGGCGTGCGCCGAAGTCCGCGCCGCCCACCCCGTCCAGCCGCGGGCGCAGCACGACGTCCGCCTCGCGCAGCTCGAAATGGTTGATCGAGCGCCCCATGATGGAGAAGGTCTGCAGCAGCATGCGCATCGCATCGCCGGGCGGGTTGGGCTGCGGCGGCTCGCTGATGTCCACCGCGATCACCAGATCCGCGCCCATCTGCCGGGCAAAGCGCACCGGCACCGGGGAGACCAGGCCGCCGTCCACATACTCGCGCTGGCCGATCTTCACCGGCTGGAATACCGCGGGCACGCTGCTGGAGGCGCGCACCGCGGTCCCCAGATCGCCGCTGCGGAACAGCACCGGCGAGCCGTCGTACAGGTCTGTGGCCACGATGCCCAGCGGCACCGACATCTGCTCGATGGGCCGGTTGCCGGTCTGGGCGCGCACGTAGCGGGCCAGCGCCTCGCCGCGGATCAGCCCGCGCATCGGGAAGGTCCAGTCGGTGATCGCGCCCTCGTCCATGTTCTCGGCCAGTTGGGCCAGCTCGCGCGGGCTCTTGCCGCTGGCGAACAGCGCCGCGACCAGGCTGCCGGCCGAGGTGCCGGCCACGAGGTCGGCCTTGATGCCCTGCTCTTCCAGCACCTGCAGCACGCCGATATGCGCGAAGCCGCGCGCGGCACCGCCGCCCAGCGCCAGTCCGATGCGCGGCGGGCGGGGCGCGGCCTTGGGCGGCGCAGGCAGCTCGGGCGGCGGCTCGGGGCGCGCGGGCACGGGCGCGGTGGTGGTGCAGGCGGCGAGCAGGCCGCTCAAGCCCAGGGCGGCGCCCCGGGTCAGCAGGCGGCGGCGGCCCCAGGCGGCCGCGCGGCGGGAGACATCAGACATGGACCGGGATTCTAGGGAAGCGCCGGCGCCGCTCAGCGCGGCGCCACCTGGAAGACCTGGCGCAGATAGGCCAGGAAGGTCTGGTCCTCGCACATGGTCTTGCCGGGGCTGTCGGACAGCTTGGCCACGGGCTGGCCGTTCACATGGGTCAGCTTGACCACGATGTTCAGCGTTGGCAGACCCATGTCGTTGCTGAGCTGGGTGCCGATGCCAAAGCCCAGCTGGGTACGGTCCGCGAAATGGCGGTACAGCGCCAGCGCCTTGTGCATGTCCAGCGCATCGGAGAACACCAGGCGCTTGGTATGCGGGTCGATGCGCAGCCGGCCGTAGTGGGCCAGCGCCTTTTCGCCCCACTCGCAGGGGTCGCCCGAATCGTGGCGCAGGCCATCGAAGAGCTTGGCGAAGTAGAGGTCGAAGTCGGCCAGGAAGGCATCCATGCTCACGACGTCGGTCAGCGCGATGCCCAGGTCGCCACGGTACTCCTGCACCCAGTCTTCCAGCGCCGCCTTCTGGTGGTCGCGCAGGCGCACACCGGTGGCCTGGTAGCTCTGCAAATACTCGTGGGCCATGGTGCCGATGGGGACCAGGTCCAGCTCGCGCGCCAGCATCACGTTGGAGGTGCCCTTGAAGAACTGCGGCAGCTCGGTCTTCAGCGTGGACAGGACTTCGCGGTGCCAGGCACCGGAAAAGCGGCGGCGCAGGCCGAAGTCGAAAAACTCGAAGGGATGGCGGTGCGGCGGCTCCTCGCGCTCGAAGCGGCGCAGCAGCTCGATCTTGGCGCGCAGACGCTCTCGCCCCTGGGCCAGCGCGACCGCGGCGTCGTAGCGGCGGAAGTAGAGCTCGTTGACCATCGCGAGCACGAAGATCTCGAAGCCCATCACATGGACCTGGGGACCGCGCACGACGATCTCCAGCGCTTCGCCGCGCGGCGTCACCTCGATGAAGTCGCGCTGGAAGCGGAAGATGCGCAGGAAGTCGACGAAGTCGGACTTGATGAAGCGCAGCCCACGCAGATAGGTCAGCTCGTCGCGGTCCAGGCTCAGGCTGCACAAATGGTCCAGCTCGCGGCCCAGGTCCTCGACCAGCTCGGCCAGCGGGTACTGCGGCGTGTTGCGGCAGGCGAAGCGGTATTCGGCCTGCGCGGTCGGATGGCGATGCAGCATGGCCTGCCACATCGTGAACTTGTAGAGATCGGTCTCCAGCAGGCTGGAGATCACCGGTGGCGTGGCGGTGCTCATGCGTCCCAGGTCTGGGTGGTGGAAATCTGCAGGCCGGCGGCGCGCATCGCGTCGAAAAAGGCCTGTTGCTGGCCCTCGAAGCCGGTGACCGGGCTCATGGCGTCGCTCAACAGGGTCAGGTCTTGCGGGCGCGGCAGGTGCTGCACCAGATGCTCGACGGTGGACTTCACGCAATGGCTGCCGGCCTCGCCGGCCACCAGGATGCGCTGGAAGCCCTCGAGCCGGCGCAGCAGCTCGCGGTTGAGCCCGGTGTGTGCGTCATCGGCATCGGGCACCTCGGCCTGCAGCGCGCTGTAGTGCTCGGTCCAGGGATTCAGGCCCTTGAACACATGCCAGGTGGCGCGGTGGCGCCGCAGCTCCCAGTCGTCGCAGGCGGCGCGCAGCGCGGCATGCACGCCGTGGCCCCAGCTGCCCACCTCGCAGTGCACCGGCCAGACCATCAGGGTGTAGCGGCCGGCCGCCTCCAGCGCGTCCAGGTAGGCCAGCACGCGGCCGAGCGCGGCCGCGTCGCGCGGCAGGAACTCGCCCGCGCGAACCTGGGCCGCGGCAATCGGTGTGAAGGGGGCCGGCGACGCGCCGTCGGGTCCGGCCCAGAAGCCGGGATGGGCGATGTCCCAGCGCTGGTGCGAATCCAGCGTGATCACGACCTGATCCAGGGCCGCCGAACGCCGCCGCACGAAGTCGGCCAGGCGCAGCAGATCGGCGTGGGCGCCCGGCACCGGCAGCGCGGGCGCGATCTCGGCGCCGGTCAGGGGATCGCGGCCCCGCCATGACGGCGGCAGGTCGCAGAAATCGTTCTGCGGGTCGATGATCAGCAGACAGGTCTTGGGCATGGCGGCACTGTACACGGCGCGGTGGCGCCACCCTGGGCCCGTACTTGCCTCGACCGCTCGCCCTCGCCAACCCCCCGTTGGGGTGAAGCCGCCCCCGCGGGGCGCAGGCTATGCTCGCCAGCCACACGCATCGCGGATGCTCGCGAGGTAGGCCGTCCTGATATCTCCGCGCCTCCGACCATGAACCGAGAGGGAGAGGAGCCCATGAACAAGAAACCTATCCAGGCCCGTCGTCCACGGAGCCGCCTGGCACTGGCCGGGGCGCTCGCGGGACTGACAGCGCTGACAGCCGGCTGCGGCATGGGATCGGCCGGCGAGGCCGTGGGCCAGGCCATCGCAGATGGCATCGCTTGCGGCATCGTAGGCTGCCGCCCCTCCAAGGACGTCGCCAGTGCCGACCTGGTCGTGAGCCTCGAAGTGCGCAGCGACGGCCAGAATCTCAGGGCCATGGGCACCTTCTCGACCGGAAAGGTCATGGGTGGCGTCACGCTGGAGGGCGGCGATATGCTCTACGCGTCCTCTGGCAACCACTCACGGGTGAGACTGTCAGGCGATACAACAGGCATGAACTGGGAAGCCCAGTTGGCAGGCATCCCGGCCGACCGCCAGGTTCGCATGGAGTTCGTGCGTGCTGACGGCAGCACTTTCACCGGCTCAGGCATTCTTCCGCCCCCTTTCCGAGTGCTGGCGCCGACGCAATACGTCCTCAATCTCACCCACCCCGGCACGCCAGTGGAGCTCGTGGTGAACGTCCCCACGACCGAAGTCCTGACGGGCGAAACCCGAGGCAAATGCTCGAACGGCCGCGCCTTCTCCATGTTCGGAAGTCTTGGCTCCCCCCTGGTTCACGCCAGCGGCAGCGTCTATCGCCTGGATCCAGCACAACTGGCCAAGGACATCTTTGGCAGCGAAATCGCGCGCAACGTCCAATGCAGCATGACGTTGGAACTGCTGCGACGGGACCTGTCCGGGCAGATCTCGCCCGGACTTCGCAAAGGCAGCGCATTCGTGACCTCGCACGTCCAGCAGCTGCAGGTCGAACTGAGCACCAACTGACGGCGCCCCCATGCGGCCCGGACCGGGGCGAGGGCCCGGGTCGACTCAGCCGCGCAGCTTGAACGCGGCCACCGACTCCACCAGCTGCGAGGCCTGCTCGCGCAGGCTTTCCGCGGCGGCCGCGGACTGCTCCACCAGCGACGCGTTCTGCTGCGTCATCTGGTCCAGCTGACCGACGGCCGCGCCGATCTCGCCCAGGGTCTGGGCCTGGGCGCCGGTCGACGCGGAGATCTCGCCGACGATGCGGGTCACGCGCTGCACGGCCTGCACGACCTCGGCGATGGTGCTGCCGGTATCGCGCACCAGCACGCTGCCGCTTTCCACCTTCTCGACCGAAGCGGCGATCAGCGCCTTGATCTCGCGCGCAGCCTGGGCGCTGCGCTGCGCGAGCGCCCGCACCTCGCCGGCCACCACCGCGAAGCCGCGGCCCTGCTCGCCCGCGCGTGCGGCTTCCACCGCGGCGTTCAGCGCCAGGATGTTGGTCTGGAAGGCGATGCCGTCGATCACGCCGATGATGTCGCCGATCTTGTTGGACGACTGCTGGATCTCGCCCATGGTCTGCACCACGCGGCTGACCATCTCACCACCGCGGTCGGCCACCTGCGAGGCCGACTGCGCCAGCCCGTCGGCCTCGCGCGCCGCATTGGCGTTCAGCCGCACGCCGTCGCCCAGCTGCTGCATCGCGGCGCCGGTCTGCTCCAGGCTGGAAGCGGTCTGCTCGGTGCGGTTGGACAGGTCCAGGTTGCCGCTGGCGATTTCCGACGAGGCCAGCCGCACCTGCTCGGCCGCCCCGCGCACCCCGGCGATGGTGGTGGCGAGCTTGCCCTGCATCTGCTCCAGCGCCTGCATCAGCTGGGCCAGCTCGTCCTGCCCGGTGCTGGGCGCGCGCGGGGTCAGGTCGCCGTCGGCGATGCGCTGGGTCAGGCCGCGGGCTTGTTGCAGCGGTCGCGTCACCGAGCGGGTGATGCCCAATGCCACGAACACGCCCAGCACCGCCGCGATCGCGGTGGCGGCCAGCACCCAGGCGCGCGTGGCGGCGGCCTCGCGCCCGGCTTCGGCCCGCTTCGCGTCCAGTTGCTGGCGGGCGTGGTCGGCATAGGCGTTGATGGCGTCCAGATAGGTTTCCATCGCCGGGATCAGTTCGCGCGTCACGCGGGCCCTGACATCCTGACCTGCGGTCTTCTGCCGCGTGATCTCGTCGCGCAGCGCCTGGTAGGCCTTGCGCGTCTCGCCAATGCGGTCGCTGAGACGCTCCGATTCGGGCGTCTTGCTCAGCTGGTCCAGCATTTCCTGCACCTTGTCCACGCGCGCCGAAGTCTCCTTGGACTTGCGCGAGAAGGCCTTGACGAACTCCGCGTCGTCGATCGCCAGCGTGACGACGCGGCGCTGGATGTTGGCCTCGGTCAGCCCGGCCCACAGCCGCGCCAGCTCCAGCGCCTGCACGTCGGCCTGGACCAGCTGATCGACATGGGCGCTGAGCTGGACGATGCGCCAGACGCCATAGAGCGAGGCCGCCCCCATCAGCGCCATCACCAACGCAAAGCCGGACAGGACGCGCGTACGCAGGCGCCAAGAAGAGAAAGACAACATGCAAGCCCCGCGCAGTGAATGAAAACGTCGAGGTTTTAGCAGAGCGTGGGCGGACCGACGCGTGGAAAAAACCCGCTCAGCCCAGCTTGTAGGTCTGCAGGTGGATGCTGGTTTCGGTGGCGCCTATGCCCTTGATCAGACGCACCCGCTCCAGAATCTCGGCCAGCTCGTTGAGCGTCTCGGCGCGAAGCTCGGCCAGCAGGTCCCAGCGGCCATTGGTGTCGAACAACCCGGAAACCCCCGGCTCCCCCATCAGGATGCCCACCACCTCGCGCGTGCGGTTGCCTTCCACGGCGATGCTCATCCAGGCCACGATGTGGCGCGGCGCCGCGTCGGCGCGCAGGCGCACCGTGTAGCCGGTGATCACCCCGGCGTCTTCCAGCTTGGCCAGCCGGTTGGTCACGGTGCCGCGCGCCACCTTCAGCTTGTGCGCCAGCGTTGCCACGCTGGCGCGCGCATCCTGGCGCAGCAAGGCGATCAGTTGTTGGTCCAGCGTGTCCATGCGCTCCCTGTTGCACCGCTTCGGTGCTCTTGGGCCCCAGCGGGGCGGAATTCGCCCAGGGTTAACCCGAAGTCGCTATCAAAACGGCATTTGTTCTTGCCGTTTTGTACAACACATGATGACTGTTGATCAATTTTCTGGCTTCTCGCTGGCGGGGCGGCTCTGAAGAATCGAACCATCTCCACAGCCATGAGCCTGCCCATGACGCAATTTCTCAGCACCCCCGACGTCGCCCGCATCGTCCACCGCCTGGGCCTGCCCCTGTGCCTGGAACAGCTGGCCGAGGCCATCCGCGCCGACTATTTGCGCTGGCCCCAGTTCGACAAGACCGCGCGCGTCGCTGCGCATTCGCAGGACGGCGTGATCGAGCTGATGCCCATCGCCGACGCCCAGTCCTACAGCTTCAAGTACGTCAACGGACACCCCAAAAACCACCGCGTCGGCCTGCCGACCGTGATGGCTTTTGGCGTGCTCGCCGACGTGGCCACCGGCATCCCGCGGCTGCTGTCGGAGCTGACCCTGTCCACCGCGCTGCGCACCGCGGCCACCTCGGCGCTCGCCGCGCGCGTGCTGGCGCGGCCCGATTCCCGGTGCATGGCGCTGATCGGCAACGGCGCGCAGAGCGAGTTCCAGGCCCTGGCCTTCCACCACCTGCTGGGCATCCAGGAGATCCGTCTCTACGACATCGACCCCGCGGCCACCGACAGGCTGGTGCGCAACCTGCAGTCGGTGCCGGGTCTTGCCCTGCGCCGTTGCGCCAGCATTGCCGATGCCGCCCAGGGCGCCGACATCGTCACCACGGTCACCGCCGACAAAACCAACGCGACCATCCTGACGCCCGAGATGATTCAGCCCGGCATGCACATCAACGGCGTCGGCGGCGACTGCCCGGGCAAGACGGAGTTGCACCGCGGCGTGCTGGAAGCGGCCCGTGTCTTCGTCGAATACGAGCCGCAGTCGCGCATCGAAGGCGATGTGCAGCAGATGCCGGCGGATTTCCCGGTCACGGAGCTGTGGCAGGTGCTGTCCGGCCAGCGCCCCGGCCGCGTGCGCGCCGACGAGATCACCGTCTTCGACTCGGTGGGCTTCGCGCTGGAGGATTTCTCCACGCTGCGCTGGCTGGCCCACCAGGCCACCGCGCTGGGCCTGGGCTCCTCACTCGATCTGGTGCCTGTCCTGAGCGACCCCCGCAACCTGTTCGGGGAACTGCGGCATGGGGTTTCGGATATGCGTCAGGCGGCTTGAGGGTCTGCGCGGAACGCCCCACTGTCGCATTCAGGGCAACTCCGAACTGACTTGCAGGCAAACCTCACCCCGACCCGAATCACTGGCGCCTGCCGGAGCTGATGTGGGCCGCGTGGCGCCCTCACGGGGTCGGATTTCTCATTCCTGGCGAGCGGAGTATTCGCCCGATCCCGCGTGCGATATGCCAGACGACTTGGCCGCTCGTTCCGGCCCCTTGATTTATTCTGCGCGCCGCGCGGGCTCAGACGGCCTGGCGCGCATTGAATACATCAAGGGAGATGCATGATCCAGCACCTGACTGCAATATTGTTGGCCGCAACAGCCGGCGTGGCTCAAGCGCAAGCCTATGTGTCCGCGGCCGCAGGGGTGGGCCGGGACAACACCAAGCTGGATCCCATGGGTATTCTGCACAGCGACACAACAGGCACCGCCTACAAACTCGTCGGTGGTTATGGCGTGGGCCACAACCTGGCGGTCGAGCTGGCATACATGAGCTTCGGCAAGGCCTCCGTGGATGGGGGCTTCCAGGGCGAAAGCAAGAGTGACGGTATCGGATTGGACCTGGCCTACCGCCTTCCGCTCAACCCGTCCTGGGACTTCACGTTGCGCGGCGGCCTGCTGCGCATGAAGACCCGGTTCAGCGGCATCCGGACCAGCCTGTATGGCTATGCATCCTCCCCCAGCACAGCACCCCACCTCGGACTGGCGGCCGGCTACAGCGTCAGTCCGCGCCTGCGCCTCGACGCCCATCTGGATTTCAGTCGCAACAAGTATTCCCATATGGGCAGTGGCGAACGGAGCAATGTCCGAGCCTACACGGCGGGCGCCACCTTCATGTTCTAAGCAAAACCTGGCCGCGAATGGGGTCAAAGCCCCGGGGTCCGGAGCGTGAGGAAATCACGCGATTCCGCCCCATTGGCTGATGCGAACGATTCTGCGGTCAGGATTGACAGCACCTCTTGAGTTTCAAAAAATCCGCCATTCGCACAGATTGAAGCCGGTCTGGGAACGAAGAGCGGCTTTCGATTTTCAGAGGAGGCAAGGCGCCCTCCAGATCTGAAAACTTAGGGCTTCCGCCAAGGCGCATACCAGAAAAAGTTCCCATATCGAACAACAATGCGCCATCAATCCCCCAAGGGAGCGAAGACGATCCGTGGGGCGGACGCCACGTGAGTTTCGGCTGAGCACTCGGGTTCTCCCTATGATTCGCGCCTCTTCAGCTCCCGAGGGCTGAAGTGTTGTTCGAACTAGATAGGGAAACAAACCATGAACAAGATCATCGTCGCCGCTCTGCTGGCCACCGCCGCCGCTGGCGCCAGCGCCCAAGCGTACGTGTCCGGCGCCGTGGGCGTGGGCCGCACCAACCTGGATTGCAACGGCGTCGCCAACTGCGACAAGACCGGCACGGCCTTCAAGCTGGTCGGCGGCTACGGCTTCGGCAACAACCTGTCCGCCGAACTGGGCTACCTGAGCTTCGGCAAGGCCAAGGCTTCCGACGCCACCGGCTCCATCGACATCAAGAGCGCCGGCATCGCGCTGGGCCTGGCCTATCGCATCCCCGCCAGCCAAGCCGTGGACTTCACCGTGCGTGGCGGCATCATCAGCATGAAGACCAAGCTGTCCGGCCGCTCGGGCAACCTGTCGGGCTCCGTGTCCGACACCAACGTCGCGCCGTACGTCGGCGTGGGCGTGGGCTACGCGCTGACCCCGGCCATCAAGCTGGACGCTGGCCTGGACCTCAGCCGCAGCAAGTTCGACAAGAACGGCCTGAACGAAAAGGGCAACGTGCAGGCCTTCACGGTCGGCGCCACCTTCGCGTTCTGATCCCGCTCCGCGGTATCGCACGGCGAGCCGGCCCCTCGGGGCCGGCTTTTTTTCGCCCCTACACTGCCACGATGGACTACGCCCGCTGGATCAAAGACATAGGCCGCGGTCGACGCGGTGCACGCGACCTGGAGCGCGACCAGGCCGCGCAGCTCTACGGCGCGATGCTGGACGGCCGCGTGCCCGAGCTGGAGTTGGGCGCGATGCTGATCGCCTGGCGCATCAAGGGCGAGAGCGCCGAGGAGCTGCTGGGCCTGGTCGATGCGATGCAGGCGCGCACCGCGCGGCTGGCGCCACCGGCGGGCCCGCGCCTGGTGCTGCTGCCCAGCTTCAACGGCGCGCGCAAGCAGGCCAATCTGATGCCGCTGGTCGCGCTGCTGCTGGCGCGCGAGGGCGTGCCGGTGCTGATCCACGGCCGGCATGACTTCGACAGCCGCATCAGCCCCTTCGAGCTGTTCGCCGTGCTGGACATTCCCTTGAGCCACGACCTGGACCAGGCCCAGGCGCGCCTGGCCAGCGCGCGCCTGGCCTGCCTGCCGCTGGCGGCGCTGAACCCAGGACTGGACGCGCTGATGGCGCTGCGCGCCCGCATGGGCGTGCGCAACAGCAGCCACAGCGTCGCCAAGCTGCTGGACCCCGCGCCAGGCCGCAGCGTGCGCGTGGTGGCCGTCACGCACCCCGAGTATCTGGACAGCATGGCCCAGGCCCTGCCGCGACTCTGCAGCGACGGTGGCCGCGCGCTGCTGATGCGCGCCAGCGAGGGCGAAGCCTATGCCCACCTGCGCCGCGCCGCGCACCTGCAGGGCTTCGCCGACGGCCAGACGCTGGACTTGAACCCGCAGCCCAATGAAGCACTGGAACAAGCCTTGCACGAGGACTGCGAGCCCGAGGCCAATGCCCGGCTGATCCGCGCGATGCTGGACGGCCGGGAGCCGGTGCCGCAACGCATCCAGGAACAGGTCCAGGCCCTGCGACGTCTCGCGCAAGACTGATTGCAGAACCGTTCATATGCTTATGCGGGCATAAGCAATCTACGATTTTGTAGTTCTCATATATAAAAAGCGTTCATACAGTGCGATCTCCCCGGTCAGTTCGGGGCGGTCGCGGTGTCGGTTGCTGCGGCAGGCCCCGTCCGGATTTGCTGACCGGAGCACGCCGACACCCCATGTACGCCTATACCGATTTCGACCGCCAGTTCGTCCGCGCCCGCGCCGCGCAGTTCCGTGATCAACTGGAACGCAACCTGGCCGGCAGCCTGTCGGACGACGAGTTCCGCCCGCTGCGCCTGCAGAACGGCTGGTACATCCAGCGCCATGCGCCCATGCTGCGCGTCGCCGTGCCCTACGGCGTGCTGGCCAGCCGCCAGCTGCGCCAGCTGGCGCGCATTGCCCGCGAGTTCGACAAGGGCTATGGCCATTTCACGACGCGCCAGAACCTCCAGTACAACTGGATCCCGCTGACCCGGTCGGCCGATGTGATGGACCTGCTGGCCGATGCGGACATGCACGGCATCCAGACCAGCGGCAACTGCATCCGCAACATCACCGCCGACGCCACCGCCGGCATCGCGCCCGACGAGATCGTCGACCCGCGCCCCTATGCCGAGGTGCTGCGCCAATGGAGCACGCTGCACCCCGAGTTCGCCTTCCTGCCGCGCAAGTTCAAGATCGCCATCTCCGGGGCCGCCGAGGACCGCGCCGCGATCGCCTGGCATGACATCGGTCTGCAGCTGCGCAAGAACGCCGCCGGCGAAGTCGGCTTCCAGGTGCTGGTGGGCGGCGGCATGGGCCGCACGCCGGTGATCGCGCAGGAGATCCACGCCTTCGTGCCCTGGCAGCACATCCTGGTCTATCTGGAGGCCATCGTCCGCGTCTACAACCGCTACGGCCGGCGCGACAACCTCTACAAGGCACGCATCAAGATCCTCGTGAAGGCCGAGGGGCAGAAGTTCTTCGACGCCGTCAACGCCGAGTACCGCCACATCCTCGCCGACGACCTGGGCGGCCATGAACAGATCATTCCCGAGGCGGAACTGGCTCGCGTCGCCGCCAGCTTCGTGCAGCCGGCGGGCGTGACGCCCGTGGCCGGCGGCGACCTCTTCGCCGGGGCGCAGGGTGCCTACCGCCGCTGGCTGGAACGCAACGTCCATGCCCACCGCGTCAGCGGCTATCGCGCCGTCACGCTGTCGCTCAAGCGCGTGGGCCTGCCGCCGGGCGACGCCACCGACACGCAGATGGAAGCCGCCGCCGAGCTGTCCGACCGCTTCAGCCTGGGCGAGCTGCGCGTCACCCACGACCAGAACCTGCTGCTGCCCTGGGTGCGCGAGGCCGACCTGCCCGCGCTGCACGAAGCCGCCAAGGCGCAGGGCTTTGCCACGCCCAACATCGGCCTGCTGACCGACATGATCACCTGCCCGGGCGGTGACTTCTGCGCGCTGGCCAACGCCCGCTCCATCCCGGTGGCGGCCGAGATCACCGAGCGCTTCCAGGACCTGGACGAGCTCTGGGACATCGGCGACATCGACCTGCATATCAGCGGCTGCATCAACTCCTGCGGCCACCACCACAGCGGCCACATCGGCATCCTCGGCGTCGACAAGGACGGCAGCGAGTGGTACCAGATCACGCTGGGCGGCTCCGACGGCTCGACGCTGTCCGGCGGCGCCGTGCC
Source organism: Pelomonas sp. CA6 (assembly GCF_022549225.1). Lineage (GTDB taxonomy): Bacteria > Pseudomonadota > Gammaproteobacteria > Burkholderiales > Burkholderiaceae_C > Roseateles. Next base: position 200,544 of record NZ_JAKZFD010000005.1, on the reverse strand, counting down.
GGGCAAGGTGATCGGCCCATCGTTCGCGGCGGACGAGGCCGCCGACGCGGTGGAAGCCGTGATCGCCACCTACCGCCGCGAGCGCCAGCCCGGCGAGCGCTTCGTCGAGACCGTGCGCCGCGTGGGCCTGGAGCCCTTCAAGCAGGCCGCGAACGCCATCCGCCGCACCACCGCCGCCCGCGACAGCGCCAAGGACGGCGCCGCCGTGGCCCACTGAACACCGCCGGAGCTCCGCGATGAAATTCATCTCCAAAGCCCAGGACCCCTGGCACACCTGCGCCGGCGAAGACGGGCCCCAGCCCCACCCGGCCGCCGCCGACCACAAGCTGCTGACGTTGGAGCAATGGCATGCGGTGCGCGACACCTGGCCGGCCGAGCTGGCCACCGGCGTGATCCTGCCCAACGACGCCGACGTCGAGACCCTGGCCGAGGACCTGCCGCGACTGCAGCTGGTGGTGCTGCAGTTCCCCAAGTGGGTCGATGGCCGCGCCTACAGCCAGGCGCGGCTGCTGCGCGGCCGCTACCGCTTCCGCGGCGAACTCCGCGCCACCGGCGAGGTGCTGGTCGACATGCTGCCGCTGCTGCAGCGTTGCGGCGTCGACGCCGCACAGTTGCGCCACGACCAGAGCCTGGACGCCGCGCAGCGCGCGCTCGCCTTCTTCCCCGCCCACTACCAGGGCGACGTGCTGCAGCCGCGCCCGCTGTTCGCCCGGGATGCCGCATGACGGCCGCCTCCGCGCTGCCGCTGGCCTCCGCACTGCCCGGCGTTGGCGCCGGTTCCGCCATCGGCCTCTACGCGCGCCACACGGCCGGCCATGAGGTCCGCGTGGCGCACACCGTGGCCCTGCTGAAGCAGGCCGTCCAGGACTTCGGCGCCGGCCTGGTGCAGAGCACCTCGCTGGGCGTCGAGGACATGGTGATCACCGACCTGATCGCGCGCCACCGGCTGCCCGTCGCGGTCGCCACGCTGGACACCGGCCGGCTGCATGCCGAAACGCTGGCGCTGATCCCGCGCCTCGAGGCGCGCTACGGCCTGGCGGTCGAGGTCTTCGCGCCGCCCCAGGAACAGGTGATCCGCTTCGTGCGCGCGCACGGCGAGAACCCCATGTACGAAAGCGTCGCGCTGCGCAAGGAATGCTGCGCGCTGCGCAAGCTGGAGCCGCTGTCGCGCATGCTGGCCGGACGCAGTGCCTGGATTACTGGCCTGCGCCGCGAGCAGAGCAGCAACCGCGCCGACGTGCCCTTCAGCGAACCCGACGGCCAGGGCCGCAGCAAGCTCAACGTGCTGGCCGACTGGAGCTGGGCCGACGTGTGGTACTACGTGCAACAGCACGGGGTGCCCACCAACCCGCTGCACGACCAGTTCATGCCCAGCATCGGCTGCGCCCCGTGCACGCGCGCCATCGCCGTCGGCGAGGACTTCCGCGCCGGCCGCTGGTGGTGGGAAGACTCCGCCAAGGAATGCGGCCTGCACGCCACGCGCCACGAACCGTCCCCCTCCCAAGCGAACTCCGGAGCCCCGGCATGAACGCCCCCGTGAACCTGGAACACCTGCTGCCGCTGGCGGACCACCGCCACCTGGACCACCTCGAGGAAGAGGCCATCTTCATCCTGCGCGAGGTCGCCGCCGCGTTCGAGCGCCCCGCCCTGCTGTTCTCGGGTGGCAAGGACTCCTGCGTCGTGCTGCGCCTGGCCGAGAAGGCCTTCAAGCGCCGGATCGCCGGCCATGATTTCAGCGGCAGGCTGCCCTTCCCGCTGGTCCATGTGGACACCGGCCACAACTTCCCCGAAGTGATCGAGTTCCGCGACCGCCGCGTCGCCGAGATGGGCGAACGACTGATCGTGGGCCATCTGGAAGACTCGATCGCCAAGGGCACGGTGCGCCTCGCCCATCCGCTGGAATCGCGCAACGGCCACCAGACCGTGACGCTGCTGGAGACCATCGAGGAGCACCGCTTCGACGTGCTGATCGGCGGCGCCCGCCGCGACGAGGAAAAGGCGCGCGCCAAGGAGCGCATCTTCAGCCACCGCGACAGCTTCGGCCAATGGCAGCCCAAGGAGCAGCGCCCCGAGTTGTGGAATCTGTTCAACACCCGCATCCGCCCCGGCGAGCACTTCCGCGCCTTCCCGATCAGCAACTGGACCGAGCTGGACGTGTGGCTGTACATCGCGCGCGAGAACATCCCACTGCCCAGCCTGTACTACGCGCATGAACGCCCGGTCATCCGCCGCAAGGGCCTGCTGGTGCCGCTGACCGAGGTCACGCCGCCCGAGGCGGGCGAAACGGTGGACTCCGCCACCGTGCGCTTCCGCACCGTCGGCGACATGACCTGCACCTGCCCGGTGGAAAGCGCGGCCGCCAGCGCGGCCGAGATCGTCGCCGAGACGCTGACCGTCACCATCAGCGAGCGCGGCGCCACCCGCATGGACGACCGCAGCTCCGAGGCCTCGATGGAGCGACGCAAGAAGGAAGGCTATTTCTGACCATGAGCGCAGTCCCCAAGCACGACACCACCGTCCACCAGCAGGACCTGGACACCACGCACCGCGCGCTGCGCTTCCTCACCGCGGGCAGCGTGGACGACGGCAAGAGCACGCTGATCGGCCGCCTGCTCTACGACAGCCGCGCCATCCTGGCCGACCAGCTGGACACGCTGGAGCGCCGCGCCGCCGGCCAGCCCATCGACCTGTCGCTGCTGACCGACGGCCTGGAGGCCGAGCGCGAGCAAGGCATCACCATTGACGTGGCCTACCGCTACTTCGCGACCAAGACGCGCAAGTTCATCATCGCCGACGCGCCCGGCCATGAGCAGTACACGCGCAACATGGTGACCGCCGCCGCTGGCAGCGACGCCGCCGTGGTGCTGGTCGACGTGACCAAGCTGGACCTGGACGCCGACGTGGTCGCGCTGCTGCCGCAGACCCGCCGCCATAGCCTGCTGGCGCATCTGCTGCGCGTGCCCTCCATCGTGTTCGCGGTCAACAAGATCGACGCCGCGGCCCGACCCGGCGAGGCCTTCGCCAAGGTCGGCGCGGCGCTGCGCGCCTTCGCGGAGGCGGCGGGCATCGCGGTCACCGCCATCGTGCCGGTCTCGGCGCTGCGCGGCGACAACGTCACCCAGCCGCTGCAGGCCGACTGGTACGAGGGGCCGTCGCTGCTGCAGGTACTCGAGGCCCTGCCCACGGTGCAGGAAACCGTCGAAGGCCAGCTGCGCATCCCCGTGCAGTACGTGGCCCGCGAAGGCGAAGGCACCGGCAACCAGCCGCGCACGCTGTGGGGCCGCGTGGCCCAGGGCCAGGTCAGCGTGGGTGACACCGTGCAGATCCTGCCCAGCGGGCAACAAGGCATGGTCGCCGAGCTGCGCCGCGCCGGCGAAACGGTCGGCCACGGCCTGGCCGGCGAATCGGTCGGCGTGCTGCTGGACCGACAGATCGACGTCTCGCGCGGCGACTGGATCGTCACCCCCGGTGCCGCGCAGCCGCGCCGCAGCTTCGAGGCCACGCTGGCCTGGCTGGACACCGAGCCCGCCGTGCTCGGCCGCAAATACTGGGTGCGCCATGGCAACCGCTGGGTGCAGGCGCGCATCGTCGAGATCGCGCACCGGCTGGACGTGCAGACCCTGGCCGAGGCCGAGGCCCATGAGCTGTCGGTCAACGAGATCGGCCATGTGCTCGTCGAGCTGCAGGCCGAACTGCCGCTGCAGCCCTATGCGGACAACCGCGTCGGCGGCGCGCTGATCGTCGTCGACCCGAGCAGCAACCGCACCAGCGGCGCGCTGCTGGTGCGCTGACCCAGGCCCGCCATGGGACGCGTCGCCTTCGTCAGCGCCGGCCCCGGTGCGGCCGACCTGATCACGCTGCGCGGCGCGCGGCTGCTGGGCCAGGCCGAGGTGGTGCTGGCCGACGCGCTGATCGACCCCGGCCTGCGCGAACTCGCGCCGCAGGCGCGCTGGGTGGACGTGGGCAAGCGGGGCTTCTGCCACTCGACCGCGCAGACCGCGATCAATGCCGCGCTCGTGCGCGAGGCCGGGCAGCATGCGCTGGTCGTGCGCCTCAAGGGCGGCGATGCCAGCGTGTTCGGCCGCCTTGAAGAGGAATTGCGGGTGCTGCACGAGGCCGGCATTGACTGCGAGGTCGTGCCCGGCGTCACCGCCGCGCTGGCCGCCGCCGCGCAGACCCGGCGGCCGCTGACGCGCCGCGGCCAGGGACGCAGCGTCAGCCTCTGCACCGCGATGACCCGCGAATTCGAGTTGCCCGGCAGCCCCGGCCCCAAGGCCGACACCGAGGTCTTCTACATGGCCGGCCGACAGCTCGCCGCGCTGCAGCGCCAGCTGCTGGAGGCGGGCTGGCCGGCCGACAGCGCGGTCAGCGTGGTGTCGCGCGCGGCCTGCGCCGATGCACGCGCCAGCGAGCATCGCCTGGACCAGCTGGCCAGCGCGTCGCTGCTGCACCGTGACCGTCCGACCGTGGTCATTGTGGGCGCGGGCGCCCGGCCCGCCGTGCCGCAGAGCAGCCTGCCAGCCTCCGCCCCCGACCTGGACCGCATCCCCGCCGACCCACGCACTCCTTGAGCTGGCGCAAAGCCCCTTGGTTGACCGGACTCAAACCCTGGCACAAACCCTGAACGATTAAAATTCCCCGTTTGTCATCGACGCAGACGCTGCTCCGGAGGTCGGAGCGGGTTGCGCGCCGATTCCCACGGGCCCCCCTCACCACAAGAGCCGCTCCATGACCCACGTCGTCACCGAAGCCTGCATCCGCTGCAAATACACCGACTGCGTCGACGTCTGCCCCGTCGACTGCTTCCGCGAAGGCCCCAACTTCCTGGCCATCGACCCGGATGAGTGCATCGACTGTGCGGTCTGCATCCCCGAGTGCCCGGTCAACGCCATCATGCCCGAGGAAGACGTGCCGGGCGATCAGCAGCACATGACCAAGATCAACGCGGACCTGGCGAAGAAGTGGCCCAGTATCACCAAGCGCAAGTCCCCGCTGCCCGACGCCGACGAGTGGAAAGACCGCACCGGCAAGCTGAACGAGCTGATCCGCTGAGATCCCGTTCCGGCCTCGCGGCCGCATCCCGGAGCCTTTGGGGGCTCCTCCCGACATCATGGAAAACCAAGTGACTCAAGCGACCTCCGCCGCGCCCGCAGGCGTGATCGAAACCGATGCCGTCATCGTCGGCGCCGGCCCCGTGGGCCTGTTCCAGGTCTTCGAACTGGGCCTGCTGGAGATCAAGGCCCACATCATCGACTCGCTGGCCTACCCCGGCGGCCAGTGCATCGAGCTGTATCCGGACAAGCCCATCTACGACATTCCGGCCCTGCCCGTGGTGACCGGCAAGGAGCTGACGGATAACCTGATGAAGCAGATCGAGCCCTTCGGCGCGACCTTCCATCTGGGCCAGGAAGTCACGACGGTGGAAAAGCGCGAGGACGGCCGCTTCTTCGTCGCCACCTCCAAGGGCACGCAGTTCCTCACCAAGACCATCTTCATCGCCGGCGGCGTGGGTTCGTTCCAGCCGCGCACGCTGAAGGTCGAGGGCATTGAGAAACACGAGGGCTCGCAGGTCCACTACCGGGTGCGCAACCCGGCGCAGTTCGCTGGCAAGAACCTGCTCATCGTCGGTGGCGGCGACTCGGCGCTGGACTGGGCGCTGAATTTCTGCGCCGGCAATGCGGACGGCAACCCGCACAAGGCCGAGAGTGTGATCCTGGTCCACCGCCGCGACGGTTTCCGCGCCGCGCCGGCCAGCGTGGCCAAGATGAAGGAGCTGTGCGAGGCCTATGAGATGCAGTTCATCGTCGGCCAGGTCACCGACCTGGACGAGGCCGAGGACGGCGCGCTCAAGGGCGTGAAGGTCACCGGCGGCGACGGCGTGACCCGCGTCGTGCCGGCCGACCAGGTGCTGGTGTTCTTCGGACTCTCCCCCAAGCTGGGCCCGATCGCCGAATGGGGCCTGGCGCTGGAGCGCAAGCAGATCGTCGTCGACACCGAGAAGTTCGAGACCAGCATCCCTGGCATCTTCGCGGTGGGCGACATCAACACCTACCCGGGCAAGAAGAAGCTGATCCTGTCGGGCTTCCACGAGGCCGCGCTGGCCGCCTTCGGCGCCGCGCCCTACATCAACCCGGAGAAGCGCGTGCACCTGCAATACACCACCACCAGCCCCAAGCTGCACAAGGTGCTGGGCGTGGAAACGCCGGTGTTCGACTGAGGCCCCGCCTCGCCGAGCGACAAGCCGCCCTTCACGGGCGGCTTTTTTCATGCCCGGCCCCGGCGAGAGGCTAGAGCTTGAACACCTGCACCGCCTCGACCAGGCGGGCTGCCTGGTGGCGCAGGCTCTCGGCCGCGGCGGCGCTTTCCTCCACCAGCGCCGCGTTCTGCTGCGTGACCTGATCCAGCTGCATCACGGCGTCGCTGATCTGGCCGATGCCCGCCGTCTGCTCGGCGGCCGCGGCGCTGATGGCCGAGATCAGCTGGGCCACGCGCTTGACCTGGGTGACGATGTCGTCCATGGCCGTGCGAGCCTCGCCGGCCAGGTGGCTGCCGGCCTCCACCGTTTCCACGCTGGTCGTGATCAGCGTCTTGATCTCGCGGGCGGCCTCGGCCGAGCGCTGGGCCAGGCTGCGCACCTCGCCGGCCACGACGGCGAATCCGCGGCCCTGCTCGCCGGCGCGCGCCGCCTCGACGGCGGCATTCAGCGCCAGGATGTTGGTCTGGAAGGCGATGCCGTCGATGACGCCGATGATGTCGGCGATTCGGTTCGAATTGGCGCTGATGGCCTCCATGGTGCCCACCACGCGAGCGACGACCTCGCCACCGCGCACCGCGGCGTCGCGCGCGCCGTCGGCGGCCTGGCTGGCCTGCCGCGCGTTCTCGCCGCTGGTGCGCACGGTGCTGGAGAGCTGCTCCATCGACGCCGCGGTCTGCTGCAGATTGCTCGCCTGTTCCTCGGTGCGCTGGCTCAGGTCCGCGTTGCCGTTGGCGATCTGCGTCGAGCCCGAGGCGATGGACTCGCTGCTCTGCCGCACCGTCGAGACGACCTGGACCAGCGCGCCATTCATCAGGCCCAGCGCCTGCAGCAACAAACCGGTCTCATCGCGCCGGCTGCTCGAGATGTTGGAGCGCAGGTCGCCCGCGGCCACAGTCTGCGCCACGCTGACCGCTTCGCGGATGGGACTGGCGATGGAACGGCTGATCCACCAGCCCAGCCAGAGGGCCACCGCCACGGCCACCGCACTGCCCAGCAGCTGGACCAGCCGGGTCCTGTTGCGCGTCTGCTCGGTCTCATGCGCGCGCACGCTCAGCAGGCTGCGCTCCATCTCGTCGAAGTCGGCCTGCAGCGCGCGGAAGGCGTCCATCGACGCCTTGTCCCGGCCCTCGCCAAAGGCCGCGCTCAGCTCGGCGGCGGTCTTCGCGCCGGTGCCCACCTCGCGGCGCAGCTGGATCAGGGACTCGGCCACCGCCTTGAAGGCCTGCTGGCGCGCCTTCATGTCCTCCAGGCGCTTCTGCTGGGTGGGGTTGTCCGAGGTCAGCTGCCGGGCTTCCGACCAGTGCTTGTCGAAGGCCGCCAGGCCCTTGTTGAAAGGCTCCAGGTATTCGTCCCGGCCGGCCAGCAGGAAACCACGCGTGCCGGTCTCCATGTTGACCATGGCCTTGAGCATGTTGTCGCCCGTCGCGAGCACCTGGTAGGTGTGCGTGGTCATGCGCTCCGCGTCGTTCAGCCGGGTCACGCTGGTGAAGGCACTGGCCACGACGACAAGGAACACGGCAATCACGGCGCCAAAAGAGAGTGCCAGTCGCCGCCCGATCGAGAGACTGTCAAACATCGCTCACCTCCCTGCCCCGTCACCCATCTCGCCGGAGTCCGCGGAAGGCGGGGGAAGCGAGGCAGGGTCGGGATCGCTGTCGGGCAAGTTTCGGTCCTGCCCCGGGTGAGGACAAGCCCTGACCCTCTTGCCAGCCGGGCCAGTCGGGACAACAGCCCTGGACGGAAGCGCCCAGGCTCCGTCCTGCGCGTCAGCCCTGGCCCATTAGCCAGGCCGCCGTCACCGCCAGGCTCAGCAGCGTGACCGGCACGCCGGTCAGGGCATGGCGCTTCCAGTCGATCTCCAGCCCCAGCTTGCGCGCGGCATCGACGACGATGATGTTGGCGATGGAGCCCACGATCAGCAGGTTGCCCGCCATTGTGCTGACCAGCGCCAGGCCCAGCCCGGCGTGGGCCGGGGCGCCAGGCTCCGACGCGGCCGGCAGCAGCAGCATCACCGCGGGCACGTTGGACACCAGGTTGGACAGGCCCAGCGTGCTGAAGAACAGGGTCCAGGGCTCATGCAGATTCCAGCCCTTGGCCAACAGCCACTGCAGGGCCTGGGCTGCCATGCCGGTGAGCTCGAAGGCATGGTTGACGACGAACAAGCCCATGAAGAGCACCAGCAGCTCCCAGTCAATCTGCCCCAGCACGCGCGAGGAATGGAAGCGCTGCGACAGCAGCAGCAGGCCCGCGCCGACCAGCGCCGCGACGTCGCGCGGCCAGTCGGTCGCGACGAAGACCCAGACCAGCACGCCGGCCACCAGCAGGCCCTTGAGCGTCTGCCAGCCGTCGAAGGGGATGGTTTCTTCGGCACCCTGGGACAGCGCGGCCGGCACCGCTTCCGCGGCCCGGGGCCGGCCCGTGTCGCCCGCTTCGGCGCGCGCGCGCCGGTGCAGCATCAGCGCCATCCAGGCCCACAGCAGCAGCAGCGACAGCAGCACCGGCACCGCTGCCTGGCGCAGATAGTCGCCGAAATGCAGGTGCAGCACCTCGCCGATCAGCATGTTCTGCGGATTGCCGATCAGCGTGGCGGCCGAGCCGATGTTGCTCGCGCAGGCCAGCGCGAGGAGATAGGGAATGGGATCAAGGCCGCGGCGCACGATGGCGCGCGCCAGCACCGGCGCCATCGCCAGACAGACGATGTCATTGGAGAACAGCGCCGACAGGCCGCCCGCCACCGCGATCACCACGCCCAGCAGCTGCGTCTCCGACAGCGGCAGCGCGGCGACGCGGCGCGTCACCGCGTCGTAGAAGCCGCCCAGCCGCATCTGCGCCGAGATCACCATGAAGGAGAACAGCAGCAGGATGGTGGGCAGATGGATGGACAGCGCCGCCGCCTCGGGCGTCATCACCTCGCTGCCGACGATGACGATGGCGCCCAGCAGCGCCACCCCCGTGCGGTCCAGCTTCAGGCGTGGCAAGCCGCCCAGAATCATGCCCAGATAGACGATCGTGAAGACCGTCAGCACGACCGCGTGCTGCACGTTGGAATCCTGCATAGCGCGGCGATTTTAAGAGCCGCCGCCCGACTCGAGGCGCGCGCACCACCGGCCCGAGCCGCACCCGTCCGGGCGGCGGCACGAGACCGCCGCGTCGCCGCGCCCGCCCATGCCGATCAGCCGAAGGCCTGCGCCAGACGGCGCACCAGCCGCGGCTCCTCGATCGGCGAGAAGAAGTAGGGATAGAGGCTGCGCACCTGACGCGCCAGCGCCAGCTCGCCGCCATAGCGGGCCACCTGTTGCGCGCCCTCATCCAGGTCCAGCGTCATCAGCACCGCCGGCGCGCCGACGCTGCGGTTGACGGCCACTTCGCCGTGGGCACGGAACCCCAGCATGCGGCGGTAGAAGCTCACGTGGCGCGGGTTGACCTCGATCACCAGCATGCGCGTGCCCCAATGGCGGCTGGCATGCAAATAGGCCAGGTGGAAAAGACCGGAGAGGATGGTCTTGGACGCCGACGTCGGCTCGACAGCCAGGCGCGTGAACTCGCACAGCTTGTAGCCCTGCTCGCGCAGCTCGGCCATTGCGCGCGGGAAGCTGGCGTCCACCATCAGACCCTGGTGGCCATCGTGGCGCAGGCCCAGCGTGCCGACCAGGCGCCCATTCAGTTCGGCGCCCAGCGCCAGCGCCCCGCTGCGCACCGGCTGCCCCAGCCGGTAGCCGCGCCAGGCATAACGACGCTCCAGCAGACTGCGCGTGCTCGATGGCGTCATCGCGCGCAACACGATGGGGCCCGCCTCGCTGGAGCGCTCCGCAAGCCGCGCGCCCTGGGCAAAACTCCAGTCGATCAGGCTGTCGGCCGGCGTGGAACGGAGCGAGCTTGGAAGAACGGCCGGAGAGAGCTGTGCCGTCTCTTCGGTGTCAGTCCATGTCGTGAAATCCTCAGCCATTCCGTTCTCCTGCCCGCGCCTCTTTCAAGCAGCGGGCGAAGTCTAGAGCCTCGGCATGACTGGTCTGTCGCATTCCGATCGCGCCTAACAACTGCGCAAGGACGTTACAAATGGCTGCAATCCCCCTTAGGCGGGGAAACCCGGGGGACCGGCCCGCTCGCAAGCTCAGAACGGTGCGCTATCGCACAGTTCGGCCCACAGCGAACGGGCCTGCTGCAGGCTGCCAACCGCACGCGCGTCGGCGCGCGCCGCCGCAGCGTCCACATCGAAGACCTGGGCCATGCGCGCCGGCGTCATGCGGCCGGCCAGCGGCGCGCCTTCACCCAGCAGTCCCTGGGCCAGGCGGCGCAGAGGCCCCTGCCCATCGCGGACCAGGGCCAGCAGGTCGTCCATCAGCGGCTCGGCGCGGGAGCGCCCCAGCTCGTCGGTCAGCAGCTGCCGCAGCGGAGCCTGGAACACCAGGTCGCTCTGCGCCTCGATCTGCGACAGCATGCGCGCGGGCTTGATGCGCAGGCTGGCCAGCACCTGCACCAGCGCGTGGACCGAGCCATGGGCGGACAGCATCAGCCCCGCCCATTCGGCCAGCTCGGCGTGCCAGGCGCCGGCCTCGTGTTCCAGCACCTGCGGCATGCAGGCGAGCAGCGCCGAGACCCGCTGCGGCGCGCGGCGCGCCGCCGACAGTGCTGGCGTGCAGCCGATCTGCGTGCCGCTGGCGGTGGTTGCCGGCCAGTCCAGCTCATCGACCTCGGGTTGCGACAAAAGGGTCAGGTCTTGCGCCAGCTTGCCCAGCACCATGCACAGAAGTCCCAGCTCCGCGCCCAGGCGTGCGCCACGGTCGCGCTGGCTGTGCCAGCCGGTGGCCGGGCAACCCAGGTGCAGCTCGCCGGCCACCTGCTCGCGCAGCGCGTCGTCCTTGCTGCCCCAGGCCACCTGGGCGCCGCCCAGGCCGCCCAGCTGCAGCATCAGTGTGTCGCGCGCGGCGCTGCGCAAGGCCTGCGCGGAGCGCAGCAGCGGCGCCAGCCAGGTGACGATCTTGGCGCGCAGGCTCTGCACCGAATCCGGCCGCAGCTGGATGCGCGTCAGCATGGGGCGCTGCACCTCGCGCTCGGCCAGGTCCAGCAAATGGCCGCAGAGCTGCAGCAGGTCCTCATCGATCAGGCGCAGCGCGCGCTGCGTGAGCAGGGCCTGCGCGGTATCGACCAGGTCCTGGTCGGTACACCCCCAGTGCACGTAGCCCGCGGCCACGGGGTCGAACAACGCGACGGTCTCGCGCAGCTTCTGCACCAGCGGCTGGGCCGGCCCGCCACGGCGGGCGGCGGCGGCCATGATGGCAGGCACGTCGTACAGTTCGGCGCGGCACAGGCTGGCGATCGCCTGACCCGCGTGCGACGGGATCAGGCCCAGCCTGGCCTGCACCCTCGCCACCGCTGCCTCCACATCCATCAACGCCTGCGCGACCGCGCCCTCGGCGTACACCGCCTGCATCTGCGGTGTGGAGATGAAGGCCTCAAACACCATCACGGTCATCAATCGGGCCTTGTCTCCATTACAAGTGAAGACATGCTAACCAGAGACTGGGGGAAAGAAGATCAAGCAAACCCGCAAGACTGTCTCCCCGAATGCACAGGTCGGAGGCCAGATCTTGCCGGTGTCAGACGTCAGTCAGTTCCGCCGCGTTCAGGGCGGACTGCCGCGGACGCTCACGCCCCCTCGCGGGGGCACGCCAGGCACAGGCCGTCGCCCTCGGGACGGCCGTGCCTGGCGGCGGTCAGGGCCCGCGAGCCCTCGCGGCACGGGCTCAGTACTGTCCGGCGAGCCGGCTCATATTGCCCAGCGAGACACGGTGCATCTCGATCAGCGCGAGCAGGCCATTGCGGAACAGCTGTGCGACTTTCGCATCGTCCAGCGCCGCCAGCTTTTCCTCGTCGACGGTCAGGAAGCCCTCGACGTCGATCTTCTCGCCATTGGGCAGCGTGGCCTCGAAACGCATGTCGCGCAGCAGATCCAGCGTCATCAGCTCTTCGCAGGCCAGGCGCGTGCGCTCGGATTCCACCTCGAAGTTCTCGACGAAGGACTTGGCACCGAGCAGGAACTCGCTGGGCTCGCCGTCATCGTTGAACAGCGCATTGCCCTCGGTCTCGGACAGGCCTTCCCAGCCGCCGTCGAAGACCATGGCCATGTCCTGCGAGCCTTCGGCCAGACGGGCCATCGCGAAGGGATAGCGGCGCACGTAGGCGGGCATGTAGCGGCCGGTCCATTGGCCGTCCTTGACGAACAGGTTGCTGCCCGGCTTCAGGCCGAACACGGCCAGCGGCGCCACGGCTTGGGGCTGGCCCTCGGCCGGCGTACCCACGCGCACGAAGACGATGGGGAAGTCCTTGCAGGCGTCGGCGAACTCGACGACCGCCAGGAACACGGAGTTCAGTCCGGCGACCCGGTCCAGCGAGGACAGGTCGGTCTTCAGGCGCAGCTTGCGATGCTGCTCACGGTCCAGCGCCACCAGGCTGCTGTACATCGGGGGGGTGCTCATTTCAGCTCATCTCCATCATTGGCCAGTCTCGAGACCAGCACCTTGTCCACACGCTTGCCGTCGAGGTCCACGACCTCGAATCTCCACGCGTCCCACTCCACCACATCGGCCGTGCGCGGCAGACGCCCCAGCAGCAGCATCACCATGCCGGCCAGGGTGTTGTAGCGCCCACGATCCTCCTCGGGCAGTTCCTTCAGGTCCAGGCGGTCTTTCAGCTCGGGCACCGGGATCAGGCCGTCCATCAGCCAGCTCCCGTCCTCGCGTTGCACCGCCCAGGCATCGCCATCGCTGGGCGCACTGAACTCGCCCGCGATGGCCTCCAGCACGTCGCGCAGCGCGATCACGCCCTGCACTTCGCCGTATTCGTCGACCACGAAAATCAGTTGCGCGTCCGACGCACGCATGTGCGCCAGCAGCTCCATGCCGGACAGTGTCTCCGGCACGTAGACGGCGGCCTCCAGGTCCTGGCTGAGGTCCAGCGGCGCGCCGGACAGCGCGCGCGCCGCCAGTTGCTGCGCGCTGATCACGCCCAGCACGTCGCCCAGTCCGCCGCGGCAGACCGGGTAGCGGCTGAAGCCATGCGCCTTCATCACTTGCAGCACCTGCTCGGTGCCGTCCGTCACGTCCAGCCAGGCGATTTCGGCGCGCGGGATCATCATCGAGCCGATCTGGCGCTCGTCGAGTCGGAACACATTGCGCACCATCTGGTGCTCGTGCGCCTCGATCACGCCGGCGTCCAGGCCCTCCTCCAGGCTGGCGGCGATCTCTTCTTCGGTCACGCTGCGCTGGCCGCTGCCGCGCAGGCCCATCAGGCCCAGCACCGCCTCGGTGCTGAAGCTCAGCAGCTTCACGAAGGGCTTGGCCGCCGTGGACAGCAGCTCCATCGGCGGTGCCACCATGCGCGCCACCACCTCGGGATACATCTGGCCCAGGCGCTTGGGCACCAGCTCGCCGAAGATGATGGTCAGGATGGTCAGGCTGATCACCACCAGCGCGGTGGCGGCGATCTGGGCCACGCGCGTCTCCAGCGGCAGCATGCTCATCAGCCAATGCGCGACCGGGTCGGAGAACGCCGCCTCGCCCACGATGCCGTTGAGCACGCCAATGGAGGTGATTCCGATCTGCACCGTGGAGAGGAACTTGGTGGGGTTCTCATGCAGGTCCATCGCGGCCTGCGCGCCGGACTCCCCGGCCTCCAGCATCACCTGGAGTCTGGCCTTGCGAGCGGCGGTGAGGGCCATCTCGGACATCGCAAACAGGCCGTTGAGCAGAATCAGGAAAATGACAAGCGCAGTGTCCATGGAGGGCGCCCGGGTTTGACCCGGTGCGCACGGCAATTCGGAAGGGCGCAAGCGTATCAGAAGGATCTGACAGGACCGACAGCACAATCCCGGTATGCACTATTTGATCGGCGACCTCCAGGGCTGCGGCGACGCCTTCGCCCGCCTGCTCCACAAAATCGACTTCTCCCCCTCGCGCGACCACCTGCACCTGCTCGGTGACCTGGTCAACCGCGGCCCGGACTCGCTGAGCGTGTTGCGCCGGCTGCAGTCGCTGGGCGGGGCGGTGACCTGCCTGCTGGGCAACCACGACCTGCATCTGCTGGCGACCGCCGCGGGTGTGCGCGAGCCGCAGCGCAACGACACACTGGACGGCGTGCTCCGGGCCGCCGACCGCGAACCGCTGCTGCATTGGCTGCGCCACCAGCGCCTGGCCTGCCTGGACCAGGGCTGGCTGATGGTGCATGCCGGCATCGTGCCGCAATGGGACGCGGCCCAGACTCTGGCGCTGGCGGCGGAGGTCGAGGCGATGCTGCGCGGCCCCGGGCTGGCCGAGTTCCTGCCGCAGATGTACGGCAACAAGCCCGACCGCTGGCGCGAGGATCTGGCCGGCGCCGACCGGCTGCGTTTCACGATCAATGTGCTGACCCGGCTGCGCTTCTGCAACGCCCGCGGCAAGCTGGACTTCAAGACCAAGGAAGGCCTGGGCAGCGCGCCCGAGGGCTACATGCCCTGGTTCGAGGTGCCGGGGCGGCTCAGCGCCGGGCAGCCGGTGGCCTTCGGCCATTGGTCCACGCTGGGCCTGCTGCAGCGCCCCGACCTGCTGGCGCTGGACACCGGCTGCGTCTGGGGCGGCTGCCTCAGCGCGGCCCGCATCGCGCAGGGCCGCGTGCTGGAGATCGTGCAGGTCGATTGCGCGCAGGCGCAGAAGCCTGGCGACTGAGCGCCGGGTGCGCGCCGCGTCAGCCGCGTCAGTCCGCCTTCTGGATCTCGACGACAACAAAGCCGCCGCCCTCGCGCCGCTCGGCGCGGAAGCGGACCGGGTCGCCGACCTTCAGCCCCTGCAGCTGGGCCGCGTCGCGCACATGGAAGACCATGGTCATCGGCGGCATCGCCAGGTTGCGGATCTCGCCGTGTTTGAGCGTGACCTTCAGCGCCGCCAGGTCCAGCTTGCGCAGCTCGGCCGGCGTCCAGTCCGCCACCGCGGCGGAAGCGCCCAGTGTGGCCGGCGCGGCCGAGGCCGCGCCGTGGTCGTGGTGCTGCGCGCGCGCGGCCACCGGCCCCAGGGCCAGGGTCAGCGCGGCCAGACCATTCAGCAGGATTCGTTGCATGGGGTTCTCCTTCAATCAGCGGTAGCTTTGATAGACACGCGAGCCGCCACCGGGCAGCAGCAGCAACACGTCATAGGGGTCTTTGCGGCCGCCGTACTCGGGGCCGTCCATGCCGGGCGAACCCAGGGGCATCGCCGGTACCGCCAGGCCGATCGCGCGCGGGCGTTCCTTGAGCAGACGCTGAATCTCGCGCGCCGGCACATGGCCCTCGATCGCGTAGCCGCCCACCAGCGCGGTGTGGCAGGAGCCGTACTGCAGTGCCACGCCCAGGCGCTCGCGGGCATCGGTGTTGCCCTCGTCCACCGCCTGGGTGCGGAAACCGTTCGCCTGCAGGTGCGTAATCCAGTCCTTGCAACAGCCGCAGCTGGGCCCCTTCCAGACCTTGACCAGCGGCGCCTGCGCCGTGGCGCCGGCCCGCAGCCCCAGTCCCGCGCCCAGCGCCAGGGCCAGCCCGCCACGCAGCCAGGCGCGGCGCGCGGGTGCTTCAATGCGCATGGGATTCATGCGTTTCTCCTTGTGTGGATTGGGGGGCCGTGGCGCCGGCGGCGGCCGGCAGCACGCGGATGCGCCCCACCATGCCGGCCTGGAAGTGGCCGGGAATCAGGCAGGCGAAATCGAACTCGCCGGCGCGGTTGAAGGTCCAGACGATCTCGCCGCTCTTGCCGGCGGCGACATGGACCATGTGCGCCTCCTCGTGCTCCATGTCGGGATGCTTCAGCATCATCTCGGCATGGGCGTTCAGCGAGGCGGGCGTGCCCAGCACCGCCTCGTGCAAGAGCTGACCCTCGTTGCGGAAGACCAGGCGCAGGGTCTCGCCCTGCCGGACGCTCAGGCGATCGGGCACGAAGCGCATGCCGTCCAGCATGCGGATCTGCACGGTGCGCGCGCGGACGCCGGGCGCGGCGGCCACGCCCCAGTCCTGCTGCTCGCGCTCGACCGGCGCGGCGCGCGGCGCGGCGCCATGCGCACCATCGCCATGGGCCATTGCCGCGGGCGCCTGCGTCAGCAGGGCCAGCAGCCCGAGGGCCGCGCCAATGCGGGGGAATCGGTTCATGCGCATCTCCTTGAATCAATGCCCGGCATGGCCGCCGGCGGGCTTGCGCGCCTTCAGCTCAACGGCCGGCTCCGCGGTCTGGCGCGCCGGCATGGAGCGACCACCCTCGGCCGCGAAGCGCGCCGGCTGCGGCAGCGCGCCGGTCCATTCGAACGCGACCTCGCCCCGGGGGTGGGCATACCAGCCCGGGTCCGAATAGTCGCCGCGCTGTTGCTCCTTGCGCACCTTCAGCACCGAAAACATGCCGCCCATTTCCACACCGCCGAACGGCCCCTGCCCGGTCATCATCGGCAGCGTGTTGTCCGGCAGCGGCATGTCCATTTCGGCCATGTCCGCCATGCCGCGCTCGCCCATCACCATGTAGTCGGGCACCAGCCGGTTGAGCTTCTTCACCAGACCACTGTGGTCGGCGCCGATCAGCGTGGGCAGGTTGTGGCCCATCGCGTTCATCGTGTGATGGCTCTTGTGGCAATGCAGGGCCCAGTCGCCCGGTTCATCGGCGACGAACTCGATCTGCCGCATCTGCCCCACCGCGACGTCCGTCGTCACCTCGGGCCAGCGCGCCCCCTTGGGCACCGGACCGCCATCGGTGCCAGTGACTTCGAATTCATGGCCGTGGACATGGATGGGGTGGTTGGTCATCGTCAGATTGCCGATGCGCATGCGCACGCGGTCCCCCTGGCGCACATTGAAGCTGGAAATGCCGGGAAAGACGCGGCTGTTCCAGCACCACAGGTTGAAGTCCAGCATGGTCATGATCTTGGGCGTCGCGCTGCCCGGCTCGATGTCGAAGGCGTTGAGCAGGAAGCAGAAGTCGCGGTCCACCTCGCTGATCAGCGGGTGCCGGGTCTTGGGGTGGGTGACCCAGAAGCCCATCATGCCCATGGCCATCTGGGTCATCTCGTCCGCATGCGGGTGGTACATGAAGGTGCCGGGGCGGCGTGCGACGAACTCGTAGACATAGGTCTTGCCCGGCTGTATCGCCTTCTGCGTGAGCCCGCTGACGCCGTCCATGCCGTTGGGCAGACGCTGGCCATGCCAGTGCACGCTGGTGTGCTCGGGCAGCTTGTTGGTCACGAAGATGCGCACGCGGTCGCCCTCCACCACTTCGATGGTGGGACCGGGCGACTGGCCGTTGTAGCCCCACAGATGGGCCTTCATGCCGGGCGCCAGCTCGCGCACCACCGGCTCGGCCACCAGGTGGAACTCCTTCACGCCCTGGTTCATGCGCCAGGGCAGCGTCCAGCCGTTGAGCGTGACCACGGGGTTGTAGGGCCGGCCGTTGGGCGGCAGCAGCGGGGCCATGGTGTCAGGGCTTGCCTGCAGCACGGGCTCGGGCAGCGCCGCCATCGCGACGCGGCTGACCGAGGCCGCCGAAACGGCCGCGGTCACCGCGCCGGCACCGCGGAAGAAATCTCGTCGGGAAACCATTGCATGTTCTCCTTGTTCAATGGCCGGCGGCGGCATTGCCGGGCGCGGCGGCACCGGGGGCGGCGGGCGCGGCCAGGCTGGGCTTGCCGATCAGCGCCATGTCCAGGTCGGCCTGGGCGGTCCAGAAGTCGCGCTGCGCGGCGATGGACGCGTTGACCGCGGCGATCTGCGCGCGCGCGTCGGCCAGCAGCTCGAAGACGCTGATGAACATGCCGTTGTAGCGCAGCAGGTTCTCGTCCGAGACCCGCTTGGCCGCGGGCACGACCTCGTCGCGGTAGTGGCGTGCGATGTCATAGGCGGCGCGGTAGCCCAGATAGGCCTCGCGCACCTCGGAGCGCGCCTCGATCGCGGTCTGCACCGCGCGGTTGGCGCTTTGCAGGTAGAGCGACTCGGCGCGCGCGCTGCGCGCCTCGCCCCAGTCGAACAGCGGGATCTCGAAGCCGATCTCCCAGCCGGTCTGGCGTGGCGCCTCGTTGCTGGTGTTGTGCGTCCAGCCCAGCTCCAGCGCGCTCGCCAGACGCGTGACCCGGGTCAGCCCCAGGCCGTGCGCGGTGGCCTCCATCTGCGCGCGCGCGGCCTGTACGTCCAGGCGCTGTGCCATCGCGAGCTGCTCCAGACCCTCGCGCGCGTCGGGCTGCTGGGGCAGATCCGGCAGACGCTCCGGCAGCTGGAACTGCGTCTGCGCGCCCCACAGGCCCAGCAGGCGCGTGAGACGCTCGCGCGCCGCGACCCGGGCCTGCTCGGCGCGCGCGGCGTTGAGCACCGCCTCCGAATGGAAGCCCTGCTCGCGCGCCTGCTGCAGCTTGCTGAAGTTGCCGATGCGGGCCAGGCGCGCCGCCAGCTCGGCGCCGGCCTCGGCGCTCTCGCGCACGTCCTGCTGATAGCGCGCCATCTGCTCGGCCGCTACGGCCGCCACGTAGGCCTTGCGCGTCTCGGCCGCCAGCGCCAGCACCTCCATCACCGTGGCGCGCTGCAGCGCGGCGAAACGCCGGTCTTCCACCCGGCGCGCCAGCGGCAGCGCGATCACATGCGCCAGGTCCAGCGTGAAGCCGCGCTCGATCTCGCGCTCGTCGCCCTTCTTCAGGCGCGCGAAGCTGAAGCCCGGATTCGGCAGCCGACTGGCCTGCACGCGGTCGGCGTCCGCGACGCCCAGCGCATGCAGGCTGGCGCGCAGCCCACGGTTGTTCAGCAGCGCGACCTGCACCGCGCTGCGCTCGCTGAGCGGCTGCGCCAGCAGCTCCTGCACGCGCCGCGCCAGTTCGTCCTGCTGTTGCGCGTCGCGCGGCAGCGCCAGTTCCTGGTCCAGGTGCTGGCGCGTCGCGTCGCGCACGGGCTGCAGCCCGCCGTCCGGGCTCAGGCTGGCGCAGCCGGTCAGCCACAGCGCGGCCGAGGCCAGCGCGAGGCGGCGCAGACGCCCGCCCGGGAGAATCTTGTTCGGTGTCATCGCCACCCCCTCAGTGATGCTGCCCATGGCCGCCACCGTGGTGGTGGCCGCGCCGCTCACCCTGGCCGGGCTTGGCTTGGGTGGGCGCTTTCTCGGGTGTTCGCGCCGGCGCGCCGGGGTCCGGATGCGCGGCCGACGCCGGGGCGGCGCCCTGCGCTTCGCGCGCATAGGCCCGCCAGCCGCCGACTTCGCCGACGCGGGCATGGGCGCGCACCCAGGCCTGCGACGGATCGGGGGCGTCCAAGTCTGGCACGCGGTAGTCGCGCGTGACCGAGCGGTGGCGCAGCGCCGGCACCGGCGCGCGGGGGTCCAGCGGGTCGGCGGGCGTGGCCGATGAGGTCGGCGAAGAAGGCGGGGCGACGGACGCCCGGTCCTGGGCCAACGCCGGCCAGGCGCTGAAGGTGATGGCCAGCAGGGCCATCCAGGATCCGGCGCGCCCGTGGCGGGCGGCCGGCGTGGTGTGTTCGGTATTCATGGGATCTCGCTTGAATCGTCCTGGAAGCTCCAGGGCTGCCCGGTGCGGCGACGCAGGCGCGCCGCCTTCCGGGTGCGTCAAGGCCGCTCACGGCGGCCCGGTTCAGGCGAGAAGAGCTCGGGGAGGTCGTTCCAGGCCGCCCACCCACATGCGCTCCTGCGCCTGCGGGATGGTGGCCACGTCCACCGGCTGCGGCGGCACGACGGGCACGACGGGCGCGGCCACGGCCAGCGCCGCGGCATTGCAGCACGAAGCGCAGACACTGCACTTGCCGGCATGGCCGGATGGCCATTGCTCGTCCGCCCCGCTTCCCTCGTCGGACGGCGCGGCCTGCGAGGCATCGGAGGTCGCATGGGCCGTGTGGGCCGTGTGGACCATGTGGGCGACAGCGGCAGGGTGATCCAGGACCTTCGCGGCCGGAGCTGCGGCGGGCGCATGGTGGGCCGGGCCGCACAGCGTCATGGCTTGCGCCGCGTAGCCCTGTAGGGGCAACGCGATGGCCAACAGCCATGCAAACGCCAGACGCCAGATCCTGCTCATGACGCGCAGTGTACGCGAGCCGTCACGACCGCCACGGACGCCACCGTTCGTGGGCCAACGATGGCCGGCGCCGCGCAGACCGTCACGGGCGCGGGGCTACAATGCGAGCCTCGCAAACAAGAGCCCCGCCGGGACGGCGCGGCCTCTTGCGCAAGGAGAGCTGGCCGAGCGGTTTAAGGCACTGGTCTTGAAAACCAGCGAAGGGGGAACCCTTCCGTGGGTTCGAATCCCACGCTCTCCGCCAGTGGCCACACTTGGAGTGAAGAGTCCGTGGTTGAGCGCTAGGCCTTGGACCTGTACTTCCAGTTGTTCAGTGGCCAGGTGTGTACTTCGAACTCAGCTGTCGTGCGACGCGACGCAGATCGGGCGCTTCAGTCGCGTGCTTGGCGAGGCCGATATGAAGCAGTTTCTCAAGACGACAATCGAGGCGACCGTGGGCATTAAGGCGATCAAGCCGACGGAGTCGAACGCGTGATCGTGAACAGCACAGCACTGTCCAGGAGAAAGCCCTCGCGCACCCGGCCGACAGCCGGCTGTTGGAGGTGGTGCGCGAAAAATCACGCGGCTAGCCAAGCACGGACCTTCACCTCAAGCATGCCCGCGTGGGCAAGGCGCTGCGCCGGCGCGCAACTTCACCCGCCAGCCTTTAGGATTCACGAACGGCAACTTGGCTAAGACCTCAAGGGAATGACGACGCCTTTATCGCCCAAATACACCGACAGTAAATCACCCACCCCGCATCAATTGAAACTCAATTAAAATCACAGGAGAGACATTGGCAAAATATACATTCTTAATGATGGCAGAAGAGGTACTACTCGGACAAGACAAAGCCCTGAGTGCCTTTGAAATTTGGGATCTAGGTGTAACCCAGGGTCTTGACAAAAAACTTGGAAGCAAGGGGCAGACGCCATGGGACAGCATGAATGCACGACTACTTGTCGACTTTCGAGATAACCCTGCCACCGCCTTCGTTCGAGAGAGCGTCAAACCTGCGAGGTATCGACTCAAAGACAAGACGAAGAGCCAGTTAGGGCTCCATGAGGTCAACAAGCAGCTTTCATCGGGAATGTTGGAGCCAGGAGTAGACGACGCCGAGACTGCCGTTAATCTTGTTCCTACAAAGGCGGCGAAGTACCCCTATAAAGAGAGAGACCTACACCCTTTCGTAGCCTGGTTTGCTGCTCATCAGTTCGGTGGTTCATATTGCAAGACAATTTTTCACGAGTTTTCCTCGAAGAAAAATTACACAGAATGGTTGCACCCCGATCTTGTGGGCTTCTGGTTCCCATTCCAGGATTACAACAAGGAGCTTCTGGCGCTTTCTGGCAATGGTTTGTCAATCGCTCGCTTCTACTCTTTTGAGCTGAAGCGCGAATTAAACTTCGGAAATCTTCGAGAGAGCTTCTTTCAAGCAGTATCTAACTCCTCATGGGCGCATGAGGGCTACTTGGTCGCAGCCAATATAGATGAATTACCAGAGTTGCGAGCGGAGCTTTCTCGGCTTTCTGGATCGTTTGGGATTGGGGTCATCGAGCTAAATCTGGAAAAACCAGGACTAAGCGAGGTTATTTTTCAAGCCCGAGGTAAAGATTCCATTGATTGGGATGGAGCCAACAAACTTGCCAAGGAAAACCCGGATTTCCGTAAATTCCTTGCGGATGTGCGCATCGATATATCGAATGCGCGGGCTCATGCATCAGAATTCGATTCAGTACCTTCTCTGGAAGCACTGGCATCACTGTGGAGCAACTGGAATACAGCAACATAAACAAAGAAGACCGTGATGAACAACACCATCAAATCTCCCGGCGGAATTACTGTACGCCTCATCGAAGCATTAAATGGTTTTAAGACGAAGTTTGGACACTGGCCAACGACACTTGAAGCCGGGGCAGAGACAATTGCATTTCTCGCAACGACCAGTTTGACACCATTGGGGTTCTTTCTTCTCCAGTCAAAAGTCAACCTAGTAACTGGCGAGCAAGGAAAAATTATTGCTAAGGGAGCACGGGGCGAAGTCTTCGATTATGGTGACGAAGGTTGGCAGAACTCAGACGGGCATAGGCATGATGCACGCCACTGGCTGGGACTGGACGAGGATATTAGTGCGGAATGACAATTCCGTTTTAATTCCGGCAACTGCGTTGGGACTAAGATTCAACTCGAAGACACCTCCACTCAATTCCGAGACAACAAAACAAATAGATTGATATATAAACCAATAAGGCCACAGAAACACCCCTCCTAAGTCGCTCATCCAAAATAGTCAATCATCACATTTAAAACCAGCGAGAGATAAAACATTCCGCGGGAGTCGAATCCCACGCTCTCCGCGAGTCGCCGTAATACGTCGGCTTGTACCTTTGGGTCGGGACGCCAATGATTTCGTAACGACGAAGTACGAGCTTTAGTGCACAACGGATCTCACTGGTTACGATAACCTTCGCTAGGCCGCGCTACCACGGTGGGTAGCCGCGTGAGCGCCCGGGCACGATCCTGAAGAGTACCTAGAGCAAATAGGTTTTGCCTGTGAACGTCTGAATGCCGAACAAAACAAGGTTGGAGTTCGAGAGGACAGCGTCATGAACACAGCGCGCGATGCCCGCTTCTGGAATCGGAGTGCACGGAAGTACGCCAAAGGTGCGATTGCGGACCCGGGCGGGTATGAACGCACGCTGGACCGGACACGCGCCCTGCTCGGGCCAAGCGACCAAGTGCTGGAATTGGGCTGCGGAACGGGAACGAGCGCGCTCCGGCTGGCGAGCGAGGTGCAAAGCTATCTGGCGACGGACATCTCCGCTGCGATGATCGAGATCGCCCACGAGAGACACGCCGCCAGCCCCGTCCCAGGCCTGGTGTTCCGCGCCACGACCGTGGAGGACACGGCGCTGGAGGCCGGGCGGTTCAACGCGGTGCTGGGCTTCAACTATCTCCATCTGGTCCGCGATCTGCCGGGCACGCTACGCCGCATCCACAGCTTGCTGGCACCAGAGGGTTTGCTCATCACCAAGACGCCCTGCGTCGGGGATATGCACCCACTCATCCGGTGGGCCTTGTTGCCTGCGATGCACGTGATCGGTATGGCCCCCTATGCCGGCGTTTTTCGGGAGGCGGACCTGGGTCGGCAGTTCAGCGCGGCGGGCTTCGTCATTCTTGCCAGCGAACACCACGCCACAAAGGGCCGCGACCACCGCCCGTACATCGTGGCCCGCAAGCGGTCAGGTCAACGGGTCAGGCTGTGACGCAGCGCGGGTTTCCGTTTCATCGTGCCTCGGCCCGCCTGCGCGCCGCCGCACCGGCCGTCCAGCGTGCAACGGTCGCACCACCGCGCGGTCCATGCGGCTAGGATTCGGTCGAACTGACCACCCCCCAGTCCTTTGGCGACACTCTCCACGCTCACCAACCCCGCGCTGCGGCGGATCGCGCGCGTCCTGCAGCTGACCCAGACCCTGGTCCTCGTGCTGGTGCTGGGCACGGCGTCGGCGCTGGTGTTCAGCGCGCGGGGCTATGGCGAGGCGAACGACTGGGTCGTGCACACCCATGAGGTGCTGGACCAGCTGCAGCGCGTGCGCACGGCAGCCCTGCGCGGTGGCATCGCGTTGCGCAACCACGCGCTGGTGCCGCAGGCGGCCTCGCTGGAAACCCTGCGCAGCGCCAGCGTCGAGGCGCGCAAGGCCGCGCTCGCGCTGGAGGCCCTGGTGGACGACAACGAGGCGCAGTCGGCGCGGGCCACCGAGCTGCGCGCCGAAGTCATGGAGATCGCCGGCTGGCTGCTGTCCTCGGCCGTCATCGCCGAGCGCGACGGGCCGGGCGCGCTGCGCCGCTTGCTGGACGAGCGCATCAGCAGCGACGGCACGCGCCGGCTGAGGGTGCTGCTGGACGACATGGAGCACGCCGAGCGCTTGTTGCTGACGGCCCGGCAGGACGCGCAGAACCGCGAACTCGCCGCCCTCAAGCGCTGGGCCATCGGGCTGGGCGGGCTGTTCACGGCCTTCATGCTGGGAACCATCGCCTATTCGTCGCGGCTGGTTCGCCTGAGCGACCAGGACATGAGCAAGCTGGAGGTCAGCGCCGACACCGATCCGCTGACCGGTCTGTTCAACCGCCGCGCGCTGGAACGCAAGACCCGTGAACTGCAGGGGCGGGCCATGGCCGTGATGGTGTTCGATCTGGACGGCTTCAAGCAGGTCAACGACCGCTATGGCCATGGCGCCGGCGACGAGGTGCTGCGCACCGTCGGCCTGCGGCTGCGCGAGCAGTGCCGGGAGGCCGACATCCTCGCCCGCGTCGGCGGCGACGAATTCATCGCCGTGCTGCCCGGCCTGGACGAGGTGCTGCGCGCCGGCCATATCCAGGCGCGGCTGAATCTGGCCCTGGGCGAGCCGGTGGAGATCGACGGCATGCGGATCGCCATCGGCGCGTCCATCGGCTATGCCGTGTCGCGCGGCGAGAAGAGCTTCGAGGAACTGGTGGCCGCGGCCGACGAGATGTCTTACCAGGAAAAGAAGCGGCGCACGTCTGGCCACGAGGGTCGGCGCACCGCGTAGGTGCGGCGCCGCCGGCAGGCCGGCTCAGGCGCGCCGCAGCTGCGCATGGCGGGCGATCAGCTCCCGGTACAGCACTTCCACGCGCGCCACCGAGCCGGCGCGCGAATAGCGGCTCAGGTCGTAGCGCACGCGCTGGCGCAGCACCTGGCGGCGCTCGCCCAGATGGCAGATGTGGTTGCGGATCGCCACCCCCAGCGCCATGGGATTGCCCACCGGCACGATGGCGGCGGCCTCGCCCACCAGCATCTCCTTCAGCCCCGAGGTCGCGGTGCAGATGATGGGCAGCTCAGCACGCATGGCCTCCAGCACGGACAAGGGGCAGGCCGCCTCGCGAGAGGGCGAGACGAACAGGTCCAGCGACTGCAGCGCCGCGTCGACATCGTGGCGGAAGCCGAGGAAGCGGATGCGCTCGTCGCTGCCCGCCAGGCGCTTGAGTTCGGGCAGCTGCGGCCCGTCGCCCAGCAGCGCCAGCACGCCGTTGCGCGGCGCGTAGCGGGTGAAGGCCTCCACCAGCACGTCCAGGCCCTTGCGCGGATGCAGTTGGCCCACCGCGCCGACCAGCACTTGTCCGGGCGCCAGGCCCAGCTCCTGGCGCAAGTCGTGGTTGGGCAGCCGCACCGGGCGCTGCGGCGCCCAGTTGTGGATCACGCGGCTGACCCCGCCGAATGTTCCCAGCGACTCCCATTGGTCGCGGTTCACGCAGATCAGGCCGTCCAGCCGGCCGTGGATCTGGGGCTTGTAGCCGGCGTGCAGCGTCGCGACGCGCGGCAGATCCCGGCACGGCGCCAGCGCCCGGCAGGCGGCGCCCAGATGGGCATGGCAGACCTGCGCGCCCAGCCGCCCCATCAGCGAGCGCAGACGCTGCCCGCGCAGCAGCGGCAGGCTGAGCGGGTGGTACTGAATCGAGGAAGCCGCCGCCTCGCGCATCGCCGACCGGGCCGAGCCGACGATGTGGACCTGATGCCCAGCCTCCGCCTGCGCCGCGGCGAGGTCCAGGCAATGCTGCTCCCCGCCCGCGATGTGCGGCGAGAAGACGACGTGAACGATGTGAAGCCTAGCGGATCGATTGCCTTGCACGTTGTGAGCCAGAAGAGTGAAGCAGTGCGCCCGTCGCCCCGCAACCGGGGTCTGGCCCTGGGTCTGCGACACGTCCGCGCGAGGCCGCAGTGGGTCAGGCCGGCCTGAATCCAGCATGAAGGTCCGCTGAAGGATTCCTGGCCTGCTCCCGCGCCGCGGCAGCGGACCGCCCGAACGCCTGATCGTCGGCGCTTGTCGCGGCGGCGTTTCAAAATCATATAATGCGAACTATTCGCAATTGCATTTAAAGCGTGCCGGCCCCGCCGTTGCACCGGGAGTGCCTGTGTCCACCGCCGAATTCGTGCTGCACCATCAGTTTCATGCGCTGTACTGCGACCACCATGGCTGGCTGCTCGCCTGGCTGCGGCGCAAGCTGGGCTGCCCGCACCATGCGGCCGATGTAGCGCAGAACACCTTTTTGCGCGTGCTGGCCGCGCGCGACGCGCTGAACGAGGTGGCCCAGCCGCGCGCCTGGCTGACCACCACGGCCAAGCGCCTGCTGATCGACGAGGCCCGGCGCCAGCAGGTCGAGCAGGCCTATCTGGCCGCCTTGCAGCTGTCGTTTGCCGACCAGGAGGGCTTCCCGTCGCCGGAGCAGACGCTGGCCGCGGTGCAGGCGCTGATGCAGCTCAGCGCCGTGCTGCAGGCCGTGTCGGACAAGGCCCGCCACGCCTTCGTGCGCCACTACCTGGACGGCGAGACCCATGCCGTCGTGGCCGGCGAGCTGGCGGTGTCGACCAAGATGGTGCAGAAGTACCTCGCGCAGGTGCTGCTGCGCGCACGGGCGCTGGACCTGCAGCCATGACGCCGCCCTCGCCCCCGCTATCGGCCGACGACGAACAAACCCTGGCCGAGGCCGCCGCGGCCTGGATCGTGCAGCTGGACGACGACGACCCGCAGCAGCGCGCCGCCGCGCGCCGCGACTACGAGGCCTGGAAGCGCGCCGACCCGCGCCACGCCGCGATGGCGGCCGACATGGAACGCTTCGTCGCGCGTGCCCGCGGGCTGGCCGAGGCCTCGGCGCGCGGCGGCCCCAGCGCGGCGCGCGCGACGCTGGATGCGCTACTGCAGGCCGACCCCGCCAAACCGTCCGGCAAGACCCCAAGCCGTGGCCGTGGCCGCGGCCCGCTGCTGGCGCTCGCGCTGACACTGGGGCTGGCCGGCGCGCTGGCGTTCCAGCCGGAAGCCCAGTCCCGCTGGCTGGCCGACCTGAGCACCGCGCCCGGCGCGTCGCGACAGCAGACGCTGGACGACGGCTCGCGCCTGCTGCTGGGCGGCGCCAGCGCGGTCAATGTGCGCATGGACGCGCATCGGCGCGAGCTGGAGTTGCTGCGCGGCGAGCTGCTGGTCGAAGTGGCGCCCGATGCCCGGCGTCCCTTCGAAGTCAGCACGCCGCAGGGCCGCATCCGCGCGCTGGGCACGCGCTTCCTGGTGCGCCGCGAGGCCGACGCCACGCTGCTGACCATGATCGAGTCGCGCACCCAGGTCCTGCCCGCGGGCCAGGCGGGCACGGGCGGGCTCACCGTCCAGGCGGGCCAGCAGGCACGGCTGAGCGATCAGGGCGCCCGGCTGCTGCCCTCGCCCGTCGACCCGGCGCTGGTCGAGGAAGCCTTCACCCAGCGCCGGCTGGTGGTGCACGACCGTCCGCTGCCCGAGGTGCTGGACGAGCTGGCGCGCCAGCATCGCGGCCTGCTGCGCTACGAGCGCGAGGCCCTGCAGCCAATGCGCGTCACCGCGGTGCTGCCGCTGGACGAGCCCGAGCGCGCGCTGCAGCTGCTGGCGGCCCGCTTTCCGCAACTGCGCGTGCGCGCGCTGACGCCCTGGATTCTCAGCGTCGACACCCGGCACTGAGCAAGGCCCGCGCGCGGGTTCCAGTCGGGCCGCCTCGCCCGTCAATGGAGAGAAGCCGTAGCTCCACAAGGACTTTCTCCATGCCTCATCGCCCCCTCTCCTCCTCTGGCCGCCACGCGGCCCGGACCGTCCCGCTGCGCCCGCCCGCGCGGCGCGCCCTGCCCCTGTTGTGCGCGCTGGCCCTGGGCCTGGCGGGCGGTGGCGCCGTCGTGCAGGCCCAGGCTGCGGCCAGCATCCCGGCCCGCGTGCCCGCGGGCCCGCTGGCCGACGCGCTGAGCCGCTTCGCGCTGCAGGCCGGCGTGGCGCTGGTGATGGACGCGCGCCAGCTGCAGGGCCTGCACAGCGCCGGGCTGTCCGGGCCGGTCAGCGCGGAGCAGGGCTTCGCGCGCCTGCTGCAGGGCAGCGGCCTGCAGGCGCGCCGCACCGAGGCCGGCTATGTGCTGGAACCCATTCCCGCACCGGCCTCTGAGGCCGACACCCCCACGCTGTTGCCCACCGTGCGCGCCAAGGCGCGCTCCGAAGCCGGCGCCGTCACCGAAGGCACGGGCCGCTATGGCGCCACCGGCCCCAGCAGCAGCGCCACGGGGCTGAGCCTGAGTCTGCGCGAGACGCCGCAGTCGCTGAGCGTGATCACGCGCGAGCGCATGGACGATTTCCGGCTGGAGACCCTGGCCGAGGTGCTGGAGCAGACACCCGGTCTCAGTGTCACGCGCCAGGGCAACGCGATCGACTTCCGCGCCCGCGGCAACCCGTTGAACCTGCAGACCGACGGCGTGCGCCAGATCTCCTCGGGCTGGTACTACCTCACCAGCACCCAGTACTCGCTGGACGACATGGCCGAGATCGACCGCGTCGAGGTACTCAAGGGCTCCTCCGGCCTGGTCAATGGCGCGGGCTACCCCGGCGGCACCGTCAACCGGATCCGCAAGAGGCCCACGCGTGAGTTCCAGGCCAGCGTCAGCGCCGGGGTCTCCAGCTGGAACAACCTGCGCGTCGACGCCGACCTCAGCGGCCCGCTGAGCGAGGACCGCCGCCTGCGCGGCCGCGTCGTCGCCGCGGCGGCCGAGGGCGAGAGCTTCCGCGACCATGAACGCCGCAACAGCCAGCTGCTCTACGGCACCATGGAAGCCGACCTGGGCAGCGACACCCTGCTCAGCGTGGGCCTGAGCCTGCGCCGGCGCGAACTGCAGGGCATGGGCAGCACCCAGCCCATCCAGGCCTATACCGAGCGCGGCGAGGTCCTCGGCTGGACGCCACGCGGCTTCAACGTCGGCGCGCGCTGGGCCGGCTACGAGCAGCGCTCGATCAATCTGTTCGTGCGGCTGGAACAGCAGCTGGGCCGCGGCTGGCTGGCCCGGCTGCAGCTGGGGCACGAGACGATGGAGAGCCCGGAGATGCGCGTGGGCTATCTGCTCGGCCACGACCAGGCCGCCTTCAACCGCTGGACCGACATCCACAGCCGCAACCAGAACCTCAGCCTGGCGCTGTCCGGGCCGCTGGCGCTGTTCGGCCGCCAGCACGAGCTGCTCGCCGGGCTGGAGGTCACCCGCTTCCGCGCCGGTGCGCTACGCGGCGACGGCTCGCGCGCGACGCTGGCGGACCTGGGTCTGGACTACGCGCAAGGCGGCGCCGAGCTGCCCCGCCCCGACGACCAGGCCTGGGCCTACAACGCCGAAAGCTGGGTCCAGCGCCAGCGTTCGCTCTACGCGGCCGGCCGCTTCAGCCTGAGCGACTCGCTCAAGCTCATCGCCGGCCTGCGCAGCACCGACTACCGCCAGCACGACACCACCGCCTCCTGGTGGAACTACCACCTGGTCGAGAACGGCGTGACCACGCCCTATGCCGGCCTGGTCTGGGACCTGAACCGCCAGCTGTCGCTGTACGCCAGCTATGCCAGCATCTTCCAGGCGCAGAGCGCGCAGGACGAGCAGGGCCGCACGCTGCCGCCCGAGGACGGCCGCACCTACGAGCTGGGCGCCAAGGCCGAGCTGCTGGACGGCCGTCTGCACCTGGCGCTGAGCCATTTCTGGATGAAGACCGACAACACCGCCGAGGAAACCGGCGGCCAGACACCCGGCGGCGACGCCGCCTACCGCGCGGTGAGCGGCGCCACGCGGCGCGGCTACGAGCTGGAGCTGTCCGGCGAGCTGGCGCGCGGCTGGCAGGCCCAGGGCAGCTATGTGATGAACAGCAGCAACCTGGAGAGCGCCCGCAACACGCCCAAGCACCAGTTCAAGCTGGGCCTCAGCCACCGTATCGCCCAGGGCCGCTTGCGCGGGCTGACGCTGGGCGCGGCCACGCGCTGGCAGAGCGCCATCTCGGTCGCCTCGGACAAGGCGCTGCTGGAGCAGCGCGCCTACTGGCTGGTGGACCTGATGGCACGCTACCCGCTCAACGACCGCCTGAGCCTCAGCGCCCAGCTCAACAATCTGTTCGACCAGCGCTATCTCGCCGGCGTGACCGATTTCCGCGCGCTGCACTACACCTGGGGCGCGCCGCGCTCCTTCGGGCTGAGCCTGCGCGCGCTGTTCTAAAAAAGAGGGCGGCGCGGTTCCAGTTCCGCGCCCTCGTCCGTCAAACAGGAAAGGACGCCGTGCGGCGCCCCGGTTCGCGCGCCCCACGCCCGTGCCGGGGCGCCGCGCGGCCTGGCCCATTGCAGCACCGAGGACTGCCCCATGCCCCGCATCACCGAACCCTCCGCCGTCGCCGGCGTCACACGCGCCCAGATCCTCGGCCGCATGGCCGCCGCCGTGCTGGGCGGCTATGCCTTTTGCTGGGGCTTCATCGCGCTGGGCGTCGCGGCGCTGTTCGCCGCCGGCATGCCCTTCCATGACGCCGAACACCTGGCCAGCCTGCTGGGCCTGCTGGTCTACCTGGGGCTGTTCCTGTGGAGCTTCTGCGCGCGCCGTCTGGCCCGCGTCTGGCTGCTGCTCCTGCCGGGCGGCGCCCTCATGACCGGCCTGGCCGCGCTGATCCAGAGCCGACTGGTCTGATTCCGGGGAGAACACCATGTTTCACAACGTCCGCCTCACGATGGCCTGGCTGCACACCTGGTTCGGCCTCGTGCTGGGCCTGGTGCTGATGGTCGCGTTCTTCTTCGGCTCGCTGTCGGTGTTCGACCGCGAGATCGACCGCTGGGCTCTGCCGCAGACGCGCTTCGAGCCCCAGCCCATGCCCTCCTTCGACCGCCTGCTGCGCCCGGTCTTCGAGACCATGCAGCCCGCGCCGGAGGCGCTGGCGCAGGCGCGTTCGCGCGTCGACGGCCCGCTGCCCGAACGCTTCGACACCGTGCGCAGCTGGAGCGCCTACACCACCCACCGCGACCCGGTGCTCAGCCTGTACGCCGGCTTTGAGCTACCCGGCGCGCGCGACCCGGACGAAGCGGTCTGGGGCACCCGCACCCTGGATCCGCGCAACGGCCGGCCGCTGCCCGACGACCGGCTGAAGATCGGCAGCCGCTTCTTCTACCCGCTGCACTACAGCCTCAACCTGCACTGGCAGGACCTGGGCACCTGGATCGTCGGCTTCGCGGCGCTCGTCATGCTGGTCGCGCTGGTCAGCGGCGTGGTGATGCATCGCAAGTTCTTCCGCGAGTTCTTCACCTTCCGCCCCGCCAAGAGCACCCAGCGCAGCGCGCTGGACCTGCACAACCTGACCGGCGTGGTCGCGCTGCCCTTCCACTTCTTCTTCGCCTTCACCGGGCTGGTCATCTTCGCCGGGCTCTATTTCCCGGTCACGCACACCCAGCTGCATCCGCTGCACGAGCTGCACGAGAAGCTGGAGGCCGGCGAGACCGGCCTGCCGCACGAGCGCGCCGGCCGCGCCGCGCCGCTGGCCTCGGTGGACGCGATGGTGGCGCGGGCGCAGGCCCGCTGGGCCGCGCGCGGCATGGCCGGCGAGGTGGGCTTTCTGTCCATCCAGCATGTGGGCGATGCCAACAGCTATGTCAGCATCTACCGCGCCGGCACCGACCGCATCGCGCTGACCGGCCAGGGCCTGCACTTCAAGGCCAGCACCGGCGAGCTGCTGCGCGAGGACCCGCCCAGCACCGCCGTGGCGCGCGTCAACGAGTTCCTCACCGGGCTGCACCTGCAGCATTTCCGCCACTGGCTGCTGCGCTGGCTCTATGTGCTGGGCGGGCTGGCGGGCTGCGTCTGCATCGCCACCGGCTTCATCTTCTTCGTCGAAAAGCGCAAGCGCCAGCATGCCAGGCGCGGCGCGGCCGGCGCCCGCGTCGTGGACGCGCTGGCGGTGAGCACCGTGACCGGCATGCTGGTCGCCACGCTGGGCCTGCTGGTGGTCAACCGCCTGCTGCCCGAGACCCTGCCCGCGGGCTGGCCGCCGCGCGGCGAACTGGAGCAGCGCTCCTTCTGGGCCCTGTGGCTGCTGGCCGCGCTGCACGCCGCCTGGCGCAGCGCGCCCACCGCGCAGGCGCGCCTGGCGCCCGCCTGGCGCGAGCAATGCTGGGCGGTCGCGGCCCTCGCGCTGGCCGCTGTCGCGCTGAACGCCATCACCACCGGCGACCACCTGGCCCGCACGCTGGCGGCCGGGTACTGGCCGGTGGCGGGACTGGACCTCTGTCTGCTGGCCAGCGCCGCGCTGGCGACGCTGGCGGCGCGCCGGCTGGCGCGCCATGAGCGCGCGGCGGTGCCCGCCTCGTCCGCGGACCACGCGGCCGCGCCGCGGGCGCTGCCCCTCCACGAAGGAGCCCGCCATGGGTGAGACAGGCGGGATCGCGCTGGCCATGGCCTCGGTGCTGGCGCTGCTGGGCATGGGCTGGCTGGCGCTGGCGATGGAGGTGCACTGGGCCCAGGTCCACGGCCGCGAAGGGCCGCCGGCCGGCAGCGCGCCGCGGCTGCGGTGGCTGGGCGCGGGGGCCCTGCTGGGCGCGCTGGCGCTGTGCCTGCGCGCCGATCACGCGAGCATGGCGGCGCTGGTCTGGGTCATGCTGCTGGCCGCCGCCGCGCTGGGCGTGGCGCTGACACTGGCCTGGCGGCCGGCGGCGCTGCGCTGGCTGTGGCCGGCGCGGCGCTGACGGCGTTGCGCCGCATCAGGCGGCGTCGAGGCGGAAGCTCGCCACCGCGCTGACCAGCTGGTGCGACTGCTGGCGCAGGCTTTCGGCCGCGGCGGCGCTCTGCTCGACCAGCGCCGCATTGCGCTGGGTGTTCTCGTCCATCTGGTTGACCGCCTCGCCCACCTGGGCCACGCCCTGGCTCTGCTCCGCGCTGGCCGAGCTGATCTGCGCCACCGCCGACTGCACGCGGCGGATCGCCTCCACCGTCTGGCTCATGGTCTGGCCGGCGCTGCCGACCAGGCGGTTGCCCTCGCTGACACGTTCGGCGCTGGCCTCGATCAGCGACTTGATCTCGCGCGCCGCCTGCGCGCTGCGCTGCGCCAGCTGGCGCACCTCGGTGGCGACCACGGCAAAGCCGCGCCCCTGCTCGCCGGCACGCGCGGCCTCCACCGCGGCGTTCAGCGCCAGGATGTTGGTCTGGAAGGCGATGCCATCGATCACGCCGATGATCTCGCCGATGCGGCGCGAGCTCTCGCTGATGCCGCCCATGGTTTGCACCATCTCGCCCATCACCTGGCCGCCGCGCTCGGCGATGCCGCTGGCATCCAGCGCCAGCGCGCTCGCCTCGCGGGCATGGTCGGCATTGCTGCGCACCGTGCTGCCCAGCTGGTCCATGGTGGCGGCGGTCTGCTGCAGCGCGCTGGCCTGGGCCTCGGTGCGTTCGCACAGGTCCAGGTTGCCCTGCGCGATCTCCGCGCTGGCGGTGGCCACGCTTTCCGCGTTGCCGCGCACCGTGCGCACGATGCCGGACAGCGAGCCCTGCATCTCGCGCAGCGCGTCCTGCAGCCGGCTCAGCTCGTCGCGGCCCTGCACCTGGACGTCCTGGCTCAGGTCGCCCTCGGCGACGCGCTGCACCGCGGCGATGGACTGCCCCAGCGGCACCAGGATGGAGCGCACGATGAAGAAGAACAGCAGCGCGGTGCACAGGCTGGCGGCGGCCAGCGTGATCCACAGCAGCGCGCGGCTGGTGCGGATCACGGCCCCGAACTGGGCGATGGCATCGTCGGCCTCGCGGCTGGCCGCCTCCACCGTGCGGTCCACCTCGCCGCGATGCGCCAGATAGAGGCGGTCCAGCGCCGGCAACTCGCCGGCCGCCGCCTCCACGCCCTGCTGCTGCGCCTGTGTGAGCGCATGGGTCGCGGCCTCGATGAAGCGGCGCGAGGACTCGGCCTGGCGCTCCAGCAGCTGCGGGTCCACCCCGGTGACGGGGTTTTTGCGCCAGTGCGCGACGCGATCGTCGTGCTCCTTGCCCAGGCGCTCCAGCGCCTTGCGGCCTTCCTCGGGCGCCAGCGTTTTCTCCATCACGCGCGACACCACCAGGCGCATCTCGATCAGATACAGAGGGGGCGGCAGCACATCGGCGACCAAGTCCTTGGTCGTGAAGACGTTCTCGCTGAGCGTGGTCAGCCGCGACGCGGCCCACAGCCCCACCGAGGCGGCCAGCAGCACCGCCAGCACGCTGAGCGCGGCCAGCACCCCGAGGCGGGTGCTGACACGCAGACGGCGCAGGAATTCAAAGGTGTTCATGATTCGCTCCCGACGGTCATCCGACCGCACGGGTGCATCATCGCCTTGAATTGATATAAATGACAGAAGTGCTTATTGCATTTTTGTCAACAAGCGCACGCTCCCGGCCCTTCAGTCATCCGCCGCCGCCGAAGGCTCAGCCTGCGCGCGCCGGACCGGCACCCAGACGCGGAAGGCCGTGCCCACGCCCGGCGCCGAGTCCACCTCGATATGCCCGCCGTGCTTCTGCACGATGGAAAACGACAGCGACAGCCCCAGCCCCGTGCCCTGTCCCACCGGCTTGGTCGTGAAGAAGGGTTCGAAGATGCGCCGCCGCACCTCCTCGCTCATGCCGCAGCCGGTGTCGCGCACCTCCACGCAGACCCAGTCGTCCCGGGTCCAGGTGCTCAGCGTGATCACGCCCCGGCCCTGGATCGCATGCGCGGCATTGACGATCAGGTTCATGAAGACCTGGTTCAGCTGCGCCGCGATGCAATACACGGCCGGCAGCTCGCCATAGCGCTTGACCACCTCGGCCTTGTACTTGACCTCGTTCATCACCACGTTGAGCGTGGAGTCCAGCCCGCTGTTGAGGTCGGCGTCCTGCCAGTCGGCATGGTCCACGCGCGAGAAGTCCTTCAGGTCCTGGACGATCTTCTTCACGCGCGCCAGACCCTCCTCGCTCTCGTCCAGCAGCTGCGGCAGGTCTTCCTCGATGAACTCGAGGTCCACCGCGCCGCGCAGCGTCTGCAGCGCCTCGCCCAGGGCCGGCGGCAGCGCCTGCGCGTCGCAGCGGTTGAGCTGGCTCAGCAGCGGCATCATGGGGGCCAGATAGCGGCGCAGCGATCCCAGGTTGGAGCCGACGAAGCCGATGGGGTTGTTGATCTCATGCGCCACGCCGGCGGCCAACTGGCCGATGGAGGCCATCTTCTCGGACTGCAGCAGCTGGTTCTGCGCCTCCTCCAGCCGCGCGTTGGTCTGCTTGATGCGCTCGTAGTTGAGCTGCAGCTCGTGCTGCACGCGGCGCACCTCGGTGCGGTCCTGGATCAGCCACCAGGTGCTGGCGGTCGGGTTGTCGGGGTCGGCCACGTAGGCGATCAGCTGCACCCAGATGCGGTTGCCCCTGAGCGTCTTCATCGCCATCTCGTGCGACAGCGACTGCCCCTGCGACAGCACCGGGTAGGCGACGCGGCCCAGCTCGGCATAGTCCTCTTCGCTGAGGAAGAAGCCCCGCGTGGGCAGGCCGTGCGCGGAACGGTCGTCCAGCTCAAACATCTCGCAGAACTTGCGGTTGCCGCGCACGATGCGCTGCTGCGCGGTGGAGATGATGCCCACCGACGCGTTCTCCAGGAAGGCCTCCAGCTCGTGGTGGGTGCTCAGCAGCTCGGCCGTGCGGTCCGCCACCATGGACTCCAGCGCGGTGTGGTGCTGGCGCATGCGCTCCTCGGCCTCGTGGCGCCGGGTCACGTCCTGCAGCGTCTCGATCGCGCCGATCACCCCGCCCTGCGCATCCATCAGCGGCGCCGCGGTGAAATACAGCCAGCTGCCGCCGCCGCCGAAGTTCGGAAAGAAGCCTTCCACCTCGAAGGCTTGGTCGATCGCGCTGGACGGCCGGCACTGGTCGCCGTAAAGGCGCTCACGCTCCGCCTCCACGCGGCCGTCGACGATCAGGTCGGCCAGCAGCGGCCGGGCCTCGGCATAGAAGGCGCGCCAGGCCTCGCGCGAGCCCAGCACCGTCGAGGCCTCCACGCCAGTGAGCTGCGCGCAGGCGGCGTTCCAGTGCGTGACGCGGTGCTTGGCGTCGATCACGAAGCAAGCCACCGGATTGTTCTCGATGATCTGATGCAGCACGCGCCCGGCATTGAGCAGGCTGGTCTGCACCAGGCGGATGTCGCTGAGGTCCTGCAGCGTGAACACGCCCAGCAGGCCCTCGGCGCTGCGCAGCGGTCGGCCGCTGAGTTCCACCAGCCGGCGCGCGCCGCCGCCGGACAAGGCCTCCACCTCGATGGCCGGCAGTGCCTCGCCGCGGCGCAGCCCGTCCAGCCCGTAGTCGCGCACCTGGGCCTGCTGCGCCGCATCGGCCCAGCCGTAGAACGGCAGAGCCTGTAGCGCGGCGTCGTCGCGGCCGAGCAGGCGGCGCATCGCGTCGTTGGCATAGAGCACCGGGCCGCCCTGGTGGACCAGCGTGGGCAGCGTCACCGCCTCCAGCGCCTGGCACAACAGCGCCAGCGGCGCGGCCTGGCCTGCCTCCTGGGGCGTGGGAGCGTCGGCACTCACGGCGTCGGTTCTCCCGGGTCCTCGAGGATGAAGGACCCATCCTCGCCCCACTGCACCTCGGTGATGCCCGGCTCCAGCAGTTCCAGCCGGCGCCTCTCGGCTTCCTGCGGCGACAGCTCGCCGCTGCGCACCCGCACCTGGTCGGCCAGGCGCCGGTTCTCCAGCGTCAGCCGGCGTATCGCCAACACATGGTCCAGCGCGGCGAGCAGCTCGTGGTCGGTCCAGGGCTTGGAGATGAAGCGCGCGATCTCCAGCCGGTTGATCGCGCTGAGCAGCAGGTTGAGGTCCGAATAACCCGACAGGATGATGCGCGCGCAGTCGGGCTGCAGCTCGCGCAGCGCCATCAGGAACTCGACCCCGTCGCGCCCCGGCATGCGGTAGTCCGAGATCGCCAGCGCATACGGCACCCGCTGCGCCACGGCCAGCGCCGCGTCGGCGCTGGCGAAGGCGTCCACCGTGCAGCGCCCGCCGTCGGCGCCGCGCAGGCCGAGGCGGATCACGCGCTGCAGGGCCTGCAGCACGCCGGGGTCGTCGTCGACCAGCAGGATGCGCTCGGCACCGGCGCCGCCGCCGTCTGCGTGAGAGCTCATGGCTATCCTCCTTGCGATGGCAGCGCCGCGGCCCCGGCCCCGGCCCCGGTCCCGGGCGCTGGCGCGCGGCCGGCGGCCTCGTCGTTGCGCACATACAGGGTCAGGCGCGCGCCCTCGCGCTGCACATACTCGCGGATCTGGCGCACCACGCGTGCATCGAACACGTGGCCCTGGGCCAGCAGCAGCGCGCCGCGCGGCGTGGTCAGGTCGCGCGCCAGCACCATGCCCGGCTGCACGTCCTGCGCCGCGATCAGGCGGTCGGCCGGCGGCTCGGCCGCGAGCGCGCGCACCGCGGCGTCGAAGCCCTCCACCACCTGCGCCTCGTAGCGCGTGCCGCGTCCGCCGTGGATCAGCGCGCGCGCCTCGTCCTCGCTGTAGCGCTTCTGCGCCATGCGGCCCGACTGCGCCGCGTGGTAGTCGCTCGCCACCGCGAGGATCTGCGCGCCCAGCGGCACGGCTTCGCCGCTCAGCCCATCAGGGAAGCCCTTGCCGTCGACGCGCTCATGGTGCGAGCGCAGATAGCCGGCGGCGCGGCGCAGCTGCTCCAGCGGCATCAGCGCCGCCTCGCCAGCCAGCGTGTGGCGGCGGTAACGGCCCAGCTCCTCGGCCGACAGCGCCGACAGCGGCTTGCCCAGCAGCGCATCCGGCAGGCCGATCTTGCCGACCTCGTGCAGCAGCCCGGCGACGAACACGTCCTGCTCCAGCTGCGGGCCCAGCTTCATCTCGCGCGCGATGCGCCGGGCCAGCTCGGCGACGCGGCGCGAATAGCCGGCGTTGCCGCCCAGGCGCAGCTCCATCAGCCCGGAGAAGACGCGGATGGAGAGCAGGAAGTTGTCCTGCAGCTGCGCGTAAGCCTTCTCCAGCATCGCGTTGACCTGCTCCAGTTCCTGCGTGCGCGCCTTCACGCGGCTGGCCAGGCTGTCGTTGACGCGCCGCAGCTCCTCGTTCTGGGCCTGAGTCAGCGCCTGCAGCGCCTCGTTCTCGCGCTGCAGGCGGCGCCGGTCCAGCCCGTCGCGCACGCTCAGCAGCATCTCGTGGTCTTCCCAGGGTTTGGCGATGTAGCGGTGGATCTCGCCGCGGTTGATCGCCGCGATGGTGGAGCCGATGTCGGCATAGCCGGTCAGCAGCATGCGCACCACCTGAGGCCAGCGCAGCCGCACCTGCTCCAGGAACTGCGCGCCATCCATGCCCGGCATGCGCATGTCCGACACCACCAGATCCACCGGCTCGGTCTCCAGGATCGCCAACCCGGCCGCGGCACTCTCGGCCAGCAGGATGCGATAGCCCTCGGGGCGGAACAGGCGCCGCAAGGCGCTCAGGATGGCCGCCTCGTCGTCGACGAACAGCAGCACCGGCCGCTGAACTTCCTCTTGCATCATGCCCTCCTCCCACGGGGATCCGGACGCCCTCACCGGCCCCGGCGGACCGGTGATGGTCCGATGTTGGCCGGCTTCGCACGGCTGCCACCCATGCCCATGCCGACCGCAGGGTCTATGTTCCGTGAAATTTGTTCGACATCACACAGCCGGGCGATGCTGTGGCCAACACCCGACGTCCGGCCGGTCATGGCCGTGGCCGCAGGGGCACGCAACGCCAGGGAGGATGCGTGAAGTTCGGTCCGAAGCCGATGGTCGAAGGGGCCGTCCTGCCGCCGGCCGCCGCGGGCGCGCCGGCGGGCTTTCTGCTGGCCGAGCAGGCCACGCCGCTGCAACACCGGCGCGTGCTCAGCGTGCAGCTGCTGTCGGCCACGGCCTTCGTCGCGATGCTGCCCTTCGCGCAGCAGCAACTGGCCGCGGTGCCCGCCTTCATTCCCATCTACGAAGCGCTGCTGGTGATGATGGATCTCATCACCGCGACCCTGCTCTACGGCCAGTTCCGCGTGCGCCGCCAGGCCAGCCTGCTGATGCTGGTCGCCGCTTATCTGTACACCGCGACCCTGACCGTGGGCCATGCGCTGAGCTTTCCGGGACTGTTCGCGCCCACCGGACTGCTGGGCGCTGGCGCCCAGGGCACGGCCTGGATCTACATGCTGTGGCATGGCGGCTTCCCACTCTTCGTGATCGCCTATGTGGGGCTGTCTCCGCGCACCGGCCCGTTGTCGCGGACCGCCGAGCGCGCGCTGCTGCTGGGCAGCGTGGCGCTGGCGCTGGTCCTGCTGGCGCTGGCCACCGCGGGGCAGTCGCTGCTGCCGGCCATCATGGCGCAGAACCGCTACACGCCGGCGATGGCGCCGACGGTGACCAGCGTCTGGCTGCTCAGCCTGGCCGCGCTGCTGTGCCTGCTGCGGCGCCGCTCGGCGACGGTGCTGGACCTGTGGCTGGTCGTGGTCTGCACGGCCTGGCTGTTCGACATCGCCCTGTCGGCCATGTTCAACGCGGGGCGCTTCGACCTGGGTTTCTATGCCGGTCGCATCTACGGGCTGATCGCCTGCGCCGTGGTGCTGCTGGAGCTGCTGTTCGAGAACGCGCTGCTCTACGGCCGTCTCGCCGAGGCGCATGAGTCGGCGCTGCGGCGCGGCGTCGAGCTGGAGCGCGCGCGCGACGAGGCGCAGGCCGGCATACGTGCGCGCGATCTGTTCCTGGCCAGCATGGCCCATGAGATCCGCACGCCGATGAACGCCGCGATCGGGCTGACCCACCTGGTGCTGCAGACGCGGCTGGAACCCATGCAGCGCGACTTCCTGACCAAGGCCCATGCCTCGTCGCAGGCCCTGCTGCGCCTGCTCAACCACATCCTGGACTACTCCAAGGCCGAGGCCGGCAAGATGGAGCTGGAACGCGAGCCCTTCCGGCTCGACGAGGCGCTGGAATCGGTCGGCGATCTGTTCGCCGCGCGCGCCAGCCAGGCCGGCGTAGAGCTGCGCTTCGCGGTGGCGCCCGAGGTGCCGGAGCAGCTGGTCGGCGACGCGATGCGGCTGATGCAGGTGCTCAACAATCTGACCGGCAATGCCGTGAAGTTCACCGAACGCGGCGAGGTGCTGCTGGCGGTGCGGCTGCTGTCGCGCGAGGCACGGCAGGTGCGGCTGGAGTTCAGCGTGCAGGACACCGGCATCGGCATGGACCCGGCGCAGCAGTCGCGGCTGTTCGAGGCCTTCTCGCAGGCCGCGCCCGACGTGGCGCGGCGCCATGGCGGCACCGGGCTGGGACTGGCGATCTGCCGCCGGCTGGTGGCGTTGATGGGCGGCCAGATCACGCTGCAAAGCCGCCGCGGCGAGGGCACGACGGTCAGCTTCAGCGCCAGCTTCGGCCTGCCTGCCGACGCCGAGGCGCCACGCCGCCCCCTGCCCGCGCGCGTGCTGGTGCTGGCCCCGCCCGGCGCCGCGCGCGACCGGCTGCAGCGCCAGCTGGAGGCGCTGGACATGACGGTGGACGCGCGCGCGCTGGAGGAGCAGGCGCGCGCCCATGCGCTGGGCGACTTCGACGAGCACTGGGACCTCGTCGCGCTGGGCTGGGGCAGTGACGACGGCGCGCTGCCGGCCTATCTGCAGCGCCTGCTGGCCCTGCTGCCGGACGGGCCTCGGCCGGGTCTGCTGGTGCTCAGCGCCCTGCCCGACCCCATGGCCGACGGCGCCGCGCCGCTGCCGGGGCTGCGCGTCGCGCTGGTCCGCCTGCCGCTGCTGCGCACGCGGCTGCGCGAAGCGCTGGTCCGGCTGCAGTCGCAATCGCAAACACCCAGCGCCGCGCCGGCCGATGGGCCCGACTTTGCGGCCCTGGCCCGCGAGCTGTCCGGCACGCGCGCGCTGGTGGTGGACGACAACCCGGTCAACCGCGAGGTCGCCAGCGCCTATCTGAGGGCCTCCGGCATGGCCTCGGCCAGCGCCGGCACCGGCGCCGAGGCGCTCAGCCTGGTGCGCCACGAGCACTTCGACCTCGTGCTGATGGACCTGGAGATGCCCGACATGGGCGGGCTGGAGGCAACCCGGCTGATCCGCGCGATGCCCGGCCGCGAGCAGTTGCCCATCCTCGCGCTGAGCGCGGACAGCTCGGACCTGCTGTGGGAGCAATGCCGCGACGCCGGCATGGACGCGCGCCTGGACAAGCCCATCGATCCGCTGGCCTTCGCGCGCGCGCTGCGGCGCTGGGTGCGCCAGCCGCTACCCTCGCGCTGAGCCGACGCTAGCGCCTCAGGTCATCCCAGAAAGGCACCAGCGCGAAGGTCGCCAGCAGCAGCGCGATCGGCACCGTGAAGGCATAGCCCACCCACTTGAAGCCGAAGGCCCCCACCACGCCCCCCATCACGAAGGACAGCAGCAGGCTGGCCAGCACCGCGAGGCGGTCGCGGTCGGCGCGCACCGGCGCCATCTCGACGCGGCGGTCGTTCACGTAGAGCAGCTTGCCCAGTTCGATGCCCAGGTCGGTGACGATGCCGGTCATGTGGGTGGTGCGGATCACCGCGTTGGAGAGCTTGGTGACCACCGCGTTCTGCAGCCCCATGATGAAGCACAGCAGGATCACGGTGAAGGGCACCAGCAGGGCCTCAAACTGCGTCAGCTGCGAGCCCAGCAGCCCGAAGCACAGGATCAGCAGCGCCTCCGCCAGCAGCGGCAGCGCGTATTCGCTGGACAGGCGCCGGCGCCGCGCATAGTTCACCAGCACCGCGCAGGCCATGGCCCCGGACAGGAAGGACAGCACCGCGACCAGGCCGTCGAACACCAGCGCCAGCTGCCCCAGCGCCAGGTTGTCGGCCAGCGCGGACAGCATGCCGGTGACGTGCGAGGTGTATTGCTGGACAGCGAGAAAGCCGCCCGCGTTGATCGCCCCGGCCACAAAGGCCAGCAGCCGTCCCAGGCTGCGGTTGGCGGCGACCGTCCGGTCCTTGCCGACCAGTCGGCGGGCGAGTTCAAGAGGCATGCAATGGCGTGGAGAAGTCCTCTGGGGACCGCCAAAGAAAAACGGCGGCCCAGGAATTCTAGGCCGCCGCTGCAGGGGGTCGCCGATCAGCGCGGCGCCTGGCCCGGTGAGGGCATGTGGTAGTCGGTGGTGTCCAGCACCTGCTCGGGCGCGTCGGCCTCCAGGTCGGTCTCGCGGTCCAGCTGGGCGCGCAGGCGCGCCTCGTCGACGTCGCCGGTCCACTTGCCCACCACCACGGTGGCCACGCCATTGCCGATCAGGTTGGTCAGCGCGCGCGCCTCGGACATGAAGCGGTCGATGCCCAGGATCAGCGCCAGCCCGGCGACCGGCACGCCGCCCACCGCCGACAGCGTGGCCGCCAGCACGATGAAGCCGCTGCCGGTGACGCCGGCCGCGCCCTTGGAGGTCAGCAGCAGCACGGCCAGCAGGGTCAGCTGTTGCAGCAGGCTCATCGGCGTGTCGGTGGCCTGGGCGATGAAGACCGCGGCCATGGTCAGGTAGATGGAGGTGCCGTCCAGGTTGAAGGAGTAGCCGGTCGGGATCACCAGGCCCACCGTGGACTTCTTGACGCCCAGGTTCTCCAGCTTGGCCATCATGCGCGGCAGCACCGATTCACTGGACGAGGTGCCCAGCACGATCAGCAGCTCTTCCTTGATGTACTTGATGAACTTCCAGACCGAGAAGCCGTGCAGACGCGCGATCAGGCCCAGCACGACGAAGATGAAGATCAGGCAGGTCAGGTAGAAGGTGCCCATCAGCGCCCCCAGCTGCACCAGCGAGCGGACACCGTATTTGCCGATCGTGAAGGCCATCGCGCCGAAGGCGCCGATCGGGGCCAGCTTCATGATGTAGCCGATGATCACGAAGAGCACGTGCGAGCTCTTTTCGATGAAGTCGAAGACCAGCGTGCCACGGCCGCCGAAGCGGTGCAGCGCAAAGCCGAACAGCACCGAGATCAGCAGCACCTGCAGCATCTCGCCCTTGGCGAAGGCGTCGAAGACCGTGGTCGGGATGATGGCGAGCAGAAAGTCCACCGTGCCCTGCATCTTGCCCGGGCCGGTGTAGGCGGCGATGCCCTTGGTGTCCAGCGTGTGCGGGTCCACGTGCAT
Organism: Pelomonas sp. CA6; assembly: GCF_022549225.1. GTDB lineage: Bacteria > Pseudomonadota > Gammaproteobacteria > Burkholderiales > Burkholderiaceae_C > Roseateles. The sequence goes on along the minus strand of NZ_JAKZFD010000005.1, from coordinate 157,373 downwards.
GCCGGCGCCCGGCTGGATCAGGTTGACGATCACCAGCCCAATCACCAGCGCCAGCGTGCTGACGACCTCGAAGTACAGCAGCGCGTAGCCGCCGGTCTTGCCGACGCGCTTCATGTCTTCCATGCCCGCGATGCCGACGACCACGGTGCAGAAGATGATGGGCGCGATCATCATCTTGATCAGCTTGATGAAGCCGTCGCCCAGCGGCTTCATCGCAGCGCCGCTCTCGGGATAGAAATGCCCCAGGAACACGCCGATCACGATGGCGGTGATGACCTGGAAGTACAGCGAACGGTAGAAGGGCCGGCGGGCCTCGGGGGTGTGCATGGGCTGTCTCCTGCTGTGCCCATGTCAGCCGTCCGCGACGGGCGGTGGACATGGGCCGGGGCCGGTCGCCGCGCGCGAGCATGCGCGCCGGCTCCGACGATGGCCGCCATGATTCCCCCGCCTCCGCTCCGCGCCTAGTTGCGGAATGTGCGTAGGCCGCGCCAGTCGCGCGTCAGCCGGACGACAGCTTCAGCGCTGCACGGTGTAGCGCGTCTCGTACCAGCGCCCCGACGCGTCGACCGCGCGCAGCCACAGCTGCTGCCCCTGCACGCTGGCGCCGGCGACCACCGGGTCGGTGATCTGAGGCAGCTGCAGCTGGGTGGCGCCGGGGGCCGGCACGAGCACGGTCTGGCGCGCCTGGTCGCTCATCAGGAAGACCACGCGAACCTGGTCCAGGCGCAGGTCCGGATTGGCCGCGGCCCAGCCCGCCCACACGGCCTTGTAGCCGGCGGCATCGGCCAGCGCGCTGCCGCTCAGCACCGCGCTGGCGGACACGCCGTCCAGCTGCGGGAAACGCGCCACCGCGGGCAGCGTGGTGGGCAGCTCGGCACGCAGCCAGGCCGGCTGGGCCGCGGCCTGCGCATGGGTGGCCAGGTATTTGGCGCCGCGCAGGGTGTCGGCGCTGCCCATCCAGCCGGTGCTGGCGGGCTGCATCAGCTGGTCGGCCATGCCCAGCGTGGGCACGGCGCTGCTGGCGCCGGCCGTCGCGCTGATGCACAGCCACTCGGAACCGCAGTTGGCCAGCGGGATGCTGAAGCCGCCCGGAGTCTGCACCGTCGCCTTGTCCAGCGTCGCACCGTTGCCGGTGCTGCGCATCAGCAGCTTGACCCCGGCGCTGGGATTGCCGGCACTCAGCCCGGTGCTGGCGACACCGTTGGCCTCCAGCGCCAGCCAGCTGGCCGGCACCACGGCGAAGCCCAGCTTGCGCCCGTTGCCGAGCAGGCCCCAGGCCGGCGTGTTCTTCGCGTTGTAGCCCACCGCGGAGCTGAAGAAGCCCTTGAGCTCGCCACTGCTGCTGAGCACCGGCGCGCTGACCGTGGGCCGGGCGCAGTCGGTCGCGCTGGTCTGGGTTTCGTCGGCGCAGCCGGTGAACTGGAAGCGCCCCAGCTGCCAGTTGTTCTGCGCATAGCCGGCCAGCTGCGCGGCCAGGTCGGCGAGCAACAGTCCGTCGTGTTTGTCGAAGCCCTTCAGCAGCGCGTGGCTGGTCAGCGCGCTGGCGTTGAGCCCCTGCGCGATCAGCTTGTTCAGCGCCGCCCCCAGGTCGTCCAGTGCCGCGGCATTGGCCAGCACCTTGGTCGCGCTGGTCGTGGCCTTGAGCGTGGAGCCGATCGCGTTGGCCGGCGTGCCGGCGGTCTTGAGCAGCTCGGTGCGCGCGCTGGCCAGGTCCACCTGCACCTCGGCCGACTGGGTGTTGAGCAGCTTGTTGCCCAGCTGCAGCTGCTCCAGCCCCTTGGCGTCGCGCGTCAGGCTCACGCGCAGCGCCTCCAGCAGCAGGTCCTGCGCGCTCTTGTTGGCGGCGAAGCCGGCGTCGCCCTGCAGGTCCAGCGTGCTGGCGCTGAGCTTGAGGTCGGTGAGCTGGCTCTTGATCAGGGTCTTCAGGAAATCGCTGGCGGCGCCCGGCTGGGCCAGCGCGGCCAGCAGGTCGCCCTTGTCCTTGGCCTGGGCGAACACCGGGGCCGGCGCCGTGCCCAGCAGCAGGGCCACCAGCGCGTCCGACAGCGGGGTCACATTGGCCGTCATCGCGCTGGCCTGGGTCGCCACGCTGGCGTGCAGCTGCACCGGGTTGCCGGCGGCGTCCAGCCCGCTGGCCTCGACCAGCAGCGGAAAGCTGGGCGAGCCGCCGCTGAGCTTGAGGCTGTAGCGCCCCTCCACCGCATGCGCGGTGGTGCTGCCCAGGTTCTGGCCCTTGGCGTCCACCACGCTGACTTTGGCGCCGCCCACCGGCGCGCCCGCTGCGACCACGCCCGACAGCGTCAGGTCCACCGCCGGCGAGCCAGCCGAGTCGCCGCCACCCCCGCCCCCTCCGCCGCCGCAAGCGGCCAGGCCGGTCGCCAGCCCGGCGGCGAGCAGCAGGGAGGACAAGGGGCGGATGCAGGGGCGCGACGACATGGCAGCGGCGTGCGGGCGCGAGCCCGCCTCGTTGAAGACCGCCCCAGTATGCCCAGCGCCGCGCGCGGCAAACGCCGCATTAGCCGGGCCGGGTCCGTGCTATTGCGGCGCTCGGTCCGCGGGCGCCGGCGGCGGGCCGTCGTGGGCGATGCGGCCGTCGACCAGCTCGATCACGCGGTCGCAGCGCGCCGCCAGGCGCGGGTCGTGCGTGACGACCAGAAAGGTCGTGCCCACCTCGGCATGCATGCGGCGCAGCAGCGCGAAGACCTCGTCCGACGACGCGGTGTCCAGATTCCCGGTGGGCTCGTCGGCCAGCACCAGCGCCGGCTCCAGCATCAGCGCGCGCGCGATCGCCACGCGCTGCTGCATGCCGCCCGAGAGCTGGCGCGGGCTGCGCTCCATCGCCTGCGCCAGCCCCACCGCGGCCAGCAGCGCGCGGCCGCGCTCGCGCACCGCGGCGCTGATGCGGCCATCGCGCGCCATCGCCGGCAGGCAGACGTTTTCAAGCGCGCTGAAGGCCGGCAGCAGGTGATGGAACTGGAACACGAAGCCCAGCTGGCGCTGGCGCGCTTCGGTCAGCGCGTCGTCGTCCAGGTCCTGCACGGCGCGGCCGTCCAGCTCGTAGCCGCCCGCGCTGGGCCGCTCCAAGAGGCCGAGGATGTTCAGCAGCGTGCTCTTGCCCGAGCCCGAAGGCCCGATCAGCGCGGCAAACTCGCCATGCGCGATCTGCAGCGACAGCTCGTGCAGCACCTGAGTCTCGCCCGGTTCGCCGAGGTTGTAGGTCTTGGACAGCGCCTGCAGCCGCACCAGTGGCGCGCGCGACACCTCGGAGGGAGGACTCGCGGGCGCGCTCATAGCCGTATCGCCTGCGCCGGGTCCATGGCCGCGGCGCGGCGCGCCGGCGCCCACGCGGCCAGTACGCCGGCCAGCAGCGCCATGCCACTGACCTGCAGCGCCACCGACGCCGGCAGCTGGATCACGAACAGCGGCAGCCCGTCGGAGCCGCGCACGAAATGCGTGAACAGATAGACCATGGCCACCGCCAGCGCCACGCCCAGCAGCGAGCCCAGCACCGCGACCACCGCGCCCTGGACCAGGAAGACGCGCATGATCTGCGCCCGCGTGACCCCCATCGCGCGCAGGATGCCGATTTCGCGGCGCTTCTGCACCACCGTCACCACCAGCACGCTGGCGATGCCCAGCACCACGACCACCATCACCACGGCGCGGATCAGCGTGGTGCTGACGCTCTGCGCGTTCAGCGCCGAGACCAGCTGCGCATTCGTCTCCTGCCAGCTCTCCACCTTGTAGGGCAGCATGCGGCCCAGCTGCTGCGCCAGCTCCTGCGCCGCCCAGACGTCGCGCAGCGACAGGTCGATCTGCGTCGCGCCGCCGGGCAGGTCCAGCAGGCTTTGCGCGCTGCGCAGCGGCAGCAGCACGGTGCGCCGGTTGAGCTCGCGCGCGCCATAGTCCAGCAGCCCGCTGATGCGCACGTTGTCGCTGCGGCTGCCGGTGTTGAGCACCAGCCGGTCACCCACGCGCAGGCCCAGGTCCGCCGCCAGCTGCTGGCCGATCAGCGCCTCGCCGGGCAGCAGGCGCATCTCGCCGGCGGCGATGCGCTGGCGCAGATTGACGATGCGCGCATAGCTTTCCAGCTCCACGCCCTGCACCGACACCGAGCGGCTGGCCTCGCCGCGCTGCGCCAGCGCGGCGCCGGCCACCAGCGGCGACACCGCGGCGATCTCGGGCCGCGTGTCCAGCCAGGCGCGCGCCGCGGGCCAGTTGCCCAGGCTGAGCAGGCGCTGCGCGCGCGCCTGCGTGTCGGTCAGCGGGCGCACGCCGGGCGGCGCCGGCCAGGCCGGACGCACCACCTCGTCGGGTGGCGAGATCACCACATGCGGCTGCGCGCCCAGCGTCTTCTCCAGCGTGTTGCGCTGCAGCCCGCCGACCAGCGCCGAGATGTAGGCCACCACGGCCACGCCGGCGGCGACGCCGACGATGATCAGCAGGCTCTGGAAGCGCCCCTCGAACAGGAAGCGCAACGCCACCCGCCATTCGAAGCCCAGGCCGCGCCAGCGCATTCAGCGCATCCCGCCCAGGCCGCGCGCGTCGCGGCTCACGCCCTTGGGCGTGGCCGTCTCGACCACGCGCGCCCGCGCCCGGTGGCCCAGCGGCGCCTGCGCGTCCAGCAGCAGCTGTTCGCCGTCGGACAATCCGCGCAGCACCTCGACATGGTCCAGGTTGCGCAGCCCCAGTCCGATCGCGCGCTCCTCCACCCGGCCCTCGCGCAGCACGGCCACGCTGCCCTCGGCGCCGCGGTCGCTGCGCAGCGCGGTCAGCGGCACCGTCAGCGCGCGTTCGCGCTGCGCGGTGAGCAGCTCCACCGACAGCGTCATGTCCTCGCGCAGAAAGGCCGGCGCCGCGCCCTCGGGGCGCAGCCAGACCTGCACCGCGCCGCGCTGCGCGTCCACCTGCGGCGCCAGGCGGTCCAGCCGCGCGTCGAAGGGCCGGCCCGGATAGGCATCGGCGAGCACGCGCGCCGCCTGCCCCGGCTGCAGCTGGCCCAGGTAGCGTTCATCGACCAGTGCAATGAGTTCCAGCGGCCCGTCGACCGACTGGCCCAGCAGCGCCTTGCCCGGCTGCACGATCTGCCCCGGCTCGGCCAGCCGCTCCAGCACCTGGCCGTCGGCCACCGCGAGGATCTGCGTCTGCGCCAGCTTGCTCTGCGCCAGCCGCGCGGCCGCCTCGGCGGCCTGCCACTGCGCCAGCGCCGCGGCGGCTTCACTGCCCTGGCGCGCCTGCGCGTCCAGCTGCGCCTGCGCGCTGCGTACCTGGGCCTGGGCCACGTCCAGCGCCTTGCGCGCGTCGTCCAGGCGCGCCGGGCTCAGAAACCCCGCGCCCACCAGCGACTGCGTGCGCGTCCAGTCCTGCTCGGCCTGCGCCTGCGCGGCCTGGGCCTGCGCCAGCTGCGCCTGGGCCACCAGCAACCCCTGCTCGCGCTGGCTGCGCAGCTTCTCGCGCGCCTGCAGCGCCTGGGCGCGGGCCTGGTCCAGCGCCGCCTGCCACTCCGCCGCGTCCAGCTGCAGCAAGACCTGACCCTGGCGCACCCGGTCGCCCTCGCGCACCCGCACCTCGGCCACCCGCGCCGTCAGCGTGCTGCCCATCTCCACGCGCTTGGGCGACTGCACGCGGGCGCTGAACTGCAGCGTCTGGCGCAGCGGTGCGGCGTGCACCTCGGCCACTTCCAGCACCGGATCGCGCCAGCTCCACAGCGCCAGCGACGCCGCGGCCAAGGCCACGCCGGCCAGCAGACCCAGCTGCCACCGCTTCGGACGCCAGGCGCTCATCGCGCCGTCCTCGCGCGCGGGGTGCCCGGGGGCCGCGCGCCAACGCCATCGGGTCCGGCCGGCCACGGTGCGGCCCAGGGAAAGTGCCGTGCATTCATGCGGACATCTTAAGAGGGGCCGCCGGCGGCCTGGTGATGTTCGTCAAGGGCGAGACCCGGCCGGTTGGCGGGGCGCCACGACCGGGCGGCGCCCGCTGCTGCGCCCCTTGCGTGCATTTCTGGGGGCTGGTGACAGCCCGCTTGGCAGAATCGCGCCATTCCCTTCGCGAGAGGAACTCACCGTGGCCTCACCCAGCCACAATCAGCTCAATGCACGGCATGTCATGTTGATGGTTTTCGCGACCCTGGTGTGTCTCCTCATGCTCGGGCAGGTGGTCAGCAGCTATCTGCACCTCGTCGAGGTGAACGCCCAACTGGGGCGAAGCAATGGGAACATGGAGCACGACTGGACGCAGATCATCATCCTGGGGAGCCTGTCTTGCCTCTGTGTCGGCCTGACGGTCTTCGTGTACCGGAAGATCAAAGAGAAGTGAGTCTCCCGCTGGCGCTCTTCAGCCGATCGCCAGCGGACACGACACCCGTCGCCGTCCCGGCAACGGGCGCTGCGTCATGACGCTCGGACTCAGCCCTTCCCCAGCATGCCCTTCTGCTCGATGAAGGCCACCACCTGATCCAGCCCCGCCAGGGTCTTCAGGTTGGTCATCACGAAGGGCCGCGACGAGCGCATGCGCCGCGTGTCGGCTTCCATCACCGCGAGGTCGGCGCCCACATGGGGCGCGAGGTCGGTCTTGTTGATCACGAAGAGGTCGCTCTTGGTGATGCCGGGGCCGCCCTTGCGCGGGATCTTCTCGCCGGCCGCAACGTCGATCACGTAGAGGGTCAGGTCGCTGAGCTCGGGGCTGAAGGTGGCGGCGAGGTTGTCGCCGCCGGATTCGATGAAGACCACGTCGGCCTCGGGAAAGCGGGCCAGCATGCGGTCGATGGCCTCGAGGTTGATCGAGGCGTCCTCGCGGATCGCGGTGTGCGGGCAGCCGCCGGTCTCCACGCCCAGGATGCGCTCCGGCGGCAGCGCGCCGCTGACGGTGAGCAAACGCTGGTCTTCCTTGGTGTAGATGTCGTTGGTGATCGCGACCAGGTCCCAGCGCTCGCGCATGGCTTTGCACAGCATTTCCAGCAGCGTGGTCTTGCCGGACCCCACCGGTCCGCCGATGCCCACGCGCAGCGGAGGCAGGGTCTTGGTGCGGCCGGGGATGTGGTGCAGAGCTTGGCTCATGATCGGAACAGGCGTGAATACTGGGTTTCGTGACGCGCGGCCAGGATGGACAGCATGGGAGCGAACAGCTGGCGCTGCGCGGGCGGGGTCGCGAGGGCCGTGGCCACCGCGGCGGGGATGCGGGCGGCCAGATGGCCCAGCACGCGCTGGCCGGCGCTCTGGCCCAGCGGCACGGCCTTGAGCGCCGCCTGGACCTGGTTCTCGGCCCAGCCAAAGGCGCAGCCGGACAGCAGCGCCTCGTCGGGCAGCGGAATGCTGGCCAGCGCCAGCGCCATCACGAGCGCGAACGGGGGCGGCGCGCCCAGGGTCCGCAGCAGCGCCAGGCGCCCGGCCAGCGGCGCGTCCTGCGCCGCCCAGCCACGCAGCCAGACCGCCAGCGACTGCCCGGTCTGCTCGCTCTGCAGGCGCGACTCGGCGCCGTCGCGGCTGCAGCGCAGCCAGTCGTGCAGCGCCGCCAGCGCGGCGGTGTCGTCGGCGCGCCAGGCCGCCAGGCCCTGCGCGATCGCGGCCAGATCGCCGCGCGCCATCAGCGCCAGCTGCTGCGCCAGCCAGTGCGTCGCACCGGCCTCGTCGCGCACCAGGCCATGCTCGACGGCCGACTCCAGCCCCTCGGAATAGGAGAACGCGCCGATCGGCAGCGCCGGCGACGCCAGCCAGGCCAGGCGCAGCGCCGGCGGCACCGCGTCCCAGCGCGGCGGCGGATCAGTGGCCGTGGCCGCCGTGTCCATGTTTGGCGGGGCTGTGTTCATCGCCGTGGCCATGAGCGTGATGCCCATGGTCGTGGCCATGCTCGTGCCCGTGCTTGCAACCCGGACCGTGGACATGGGGCGCGGCCTTCACCGGAATGCGCTCCAGCGGCACGGACACGGCGGCCGGGGCGTGGGCATGGCCATGGTCGTGGCCATGGCTGCAGCCGGGGCCGTGAACGTGGCCCTCGCCATGCGCATGCGCATGCCCGTGCCCGTGCCCGTGGTCATGCCCCTGCGCCGCATAGGCGCCGCCCTCGGGCTCGAAGCCCTCCTCCACCGCCTGCACCGTGAGGTGCATTGCGCGCAGCATGTCGGCCAGCACATGGTCGGGTTCGATCTTCAGGTGGTCGGGCTGCAGCTCGATGGCGACATGGCGGTTGCCCAGGTGGTAGGCGGCGCGGGTCAGGTCGAAGGGCGAACCATGCTCGCCGCAGGCGGTGATGCGCAGCAGCGGCTGGGCCGCCGCCTGCACGCGGATCAGCGAGCCGTCCTCGGCCACCAGCACGTCGCCGCCGCGCACCACGCTGCCGCGCGGGAGGAAGACGCCCAGCTCGCGGCCCTCGCTGTCGCGGGCCTGGAAACGGCTCTTCTGCCGCGTGTCCCAGTCCAGCACCACGGTGGCGGCGCGCTTGAGCAGCACGGGGGCCAGGCCCCGGCCGCGGGGCAGGCATTTGGTCACTTGGATCATCGCGGGAGCACTCCGTTCGTTCGTCCCGCACTGTACCGCTTCAGCCCTCGGCCGGCCCGGCGTGGGGCTGCAGCAGCGCCAGCGCGTGGCGGGCGGCCACCCACTCCTCGTTGGCCGGCTCCACCGCGACGCGCACCGCGCTGCCGGGCGCGGAGATCAAGGGCTCGTGGCGCGCATTGGCGGCCTCGTCCAGCCGCAGCCCGAGGAAGGCCAGCCCGGCGCAGACGCGGCTGCGGATCTCGGGCTGGTGCTCGCCGATGCCGGCGGTGAACACCAGCAGGTCCAACCCGCCCAGCACCGCGACCAGCGCGCCGGCCTCGCGCACGATGCGGCGCACGTACAGCGCCAGCGCCGCGGCGGCGCGCGCGTCCCCGGCCTCGCGCGGCAGCAGCACGCGCGGCTCGGCGGACGTGCCCGACACGCCCAGCAGCCCGGCCTCGTGGTAGAGCATCTGGCCCACGTCGTGCGGGCTCAGCCCCTCCTGCTCCATCAGATAGAGCAGCGCGCCGGGGTCCAGCGCGCCGCAGCGCGTGCCCATCATCAGGCCGTCCAGCGCCGAGAAGCCCATGGTGGTGGCCACGCTGCGCAGCCCGCGCATCGCGCACAGGCTGGCGCCGCTGCCCAGGTGCGCCACCAGCACGCGACCGCGCGCGCGGTCGCCATGGCGTTCCGGCAGCACGGTGGCCTGGTATTCGTAGGACAGGCCGTGGAAGCCGTAGCGGCGCAGCCCGCGCTCGTAGGCCGACCAGGGCAGCGGCAGCAGCTGCTCCTCCAGCGGCAGCGTGTGGTGGAAGGCGGTGTCGAAGCAGGCAATCTGTGGCAGCGTGGGGCGCTCGCGCAGCAGCACCTCGATGGCTTCCAGCGCGAAGGGCTGGTGCAGCGGCGCCAGCGGGATCAGCGCGCGCAGCTCGGCCAGCAGCGCGGCGTCCAGCCGCAGCGGCGCGGCATGGTGGGCGCCGCCGTGCACCACGCGGTGCGCCACCGCCAGCAGGCGGTCGGCGCCCAGGCGCTCGCGCATCGCGTCGCGCAGCGTTTCCAGCGCCGCGTGATAGGGCGCGGCGGGGTCCAGCGCCAGCGCGCGCGGCTCGGCGTCGCTGAGCAGCAGGCGCGGCGCCGGCCCGCCGATGCCCTCGACGCGCCCGCCCCAGCGCGGACGGCGCGCCAGGCCGGCCACGCCGCCGTCGGCGTCGAACAGCGCGAACTTGATGCTGGACGACCCGCAGTTCAGCACCGCGACCCGGGTGGCGGCGCTCACGGCGGCGTGCTCCGGTAATGCTGGGCCAGCAGCAGCGCCAGCGCGCAGGAGGCGATGCGCGACTCGCGCGAATCGGCGCGGCTGGTCAGCACCACCGGCACGCGCGCGCCCATCACCAGGCCGGCGCTGGCCGCGCCACCCAGGTATTCCAGCTGCTTGGCCAGCATGTTGCCGCTCTCCAGGTCGGGCACGACCAGGATGTCGGCCTGCCCCGCCACCTCCGACCGTATGCCTTTGATGCGCGCGGCGGCGATGGAGATGGCGTTGTCGAAGGCCAGCGGCCCATCGACCACCGCGCCGGCGATCTGGCCGCGGTCGGCCATCTTGCACAGCGCGGCGGCGTCCAGCGTCGCGGGCATGTGCGGGTTCACCGTCTCCACCGCGGCGAGGATGGCCACACGCGGCTGCGCCACGCCGATGGCCTGCGCCAGCTCCACGGCGTTGCGCACGATGTCGGCCTTGTGCTCCAGCGTGGGCGCGATGTTGAGCGCCGCGTCGGTGATGATGAAGGGGCGCGGATAGGCCGGCGACTGCATCAGGAAGCAATGGCTGGCGCGGCGCTTGGTGCGCAGCCCGCCGGCGTCGGACAGCACGGCCGCCATCAGCTCGTCGGTGTGCAGGCTGCCCTTCATCAGCGCGCCCACCTCGCCGGCGGCCGCCAGCGCGGCGGCGCGCGCGGCGCTGTCGTGGCTGTGCGCCGCGTCCTCGATCGCCACGCCCTGCAGCGACCAGCCCTCCTGCTGCGCCACCGCTTCCAGCCGCGCGCGCGGCGCGACCAGCACCGGCTCGATCAGCCCGGCGTCGCGCGCCTCCAGCGCGGCGCCGAGGCTGGCCGCGTCGCAGGGATGGACCACCGCCATGCGCAGCGGCCCCAGCGGCCGCGCCGCCGCCAGCAGCCGCGCCAGGCCGCCACCGCCTTCGCTGAGCCGCAGCTCGGGCAACGCGCTGGCGCGCCACTCGATGCGCTCCTGCGGCGCGATCACCTCGGCCTGCCCGTCGACCACGGTGACGCCGTCCTGGTTGACGCAGCGGCAGTCCAGCGTCACGCGCCGCTTGGCCTCCTGGCGCGCGATGACGGCGACGCTGACCTCCAGCCGGTCGCCGATGCGCACCGGCGCCAGGAAGCGCAGCGTCTGCCCCAGGTAGATGGTGCCCGGCCCCGGCAGCCGCGTGCCCAGCACCGCGGAGATCAGCGCGCCGCCCAGCATGCCGTGCGCGATCACGCCGTGAAAGCGCGTCGTCGCGGCGAAGCCCTCGTCCAGGTGCTGCGGATTGATGTCGCCGGAGAGGATGGCGAACAGCTGCAGGTCGGCCGCGGTGACGATGCGCGTCATGCTCGCGCGGTCGCCCACCGCGATCTCGTCGAAGCTGCGGTTGTGCAGCAGGTCCAGACTCTCGTTCATCTCACCCCCTTGTCGTTCGTGCTCAGGCCATCTGCGCGATGGTCTTGCGGAAACGCGACAGCGCCGCGCCGAACAGCACACTGCCGATCGCCAGCACGGCGAGCAGCTGCGGCCACACCACCGCCAGCCCGGCGCCGCGGTACAGGATGGCCTGCCCGGCGGCGACGAAATGCGTGGTCGGCGCCGCCTGCATGATCCATTGCACCGCCAGCGGCATGCTCTCGCGCGGCGTCACGCCGCCGGACAGCAGCTGCAGCGGCAGCAGCACCAGCACCAGCAGCATGCCGAACTGCGGCATGGTGCGCGCCAGCGTGGCCAGGAAGATGCCCATGGAGGTGGTGGCGAACAGATGCAGCGCGGTGGCCAGCGCGAACAGCGCCAGCGAGCCCTGCACCGGCACATGCAGCGCGCCCTGCACCACCAGCAGCAGCGCACCCAGCGCCGCCACCAGCACCACCAGGCCCATGGACCAGACCTTGGCCAGCATGATCTCCGACGGCGTCACCGGCATCACCAGCAGATGCTCCACCGTGCCGTGCTCGCGTTCGCGGATCAGCGCGGCGCCGGTCAGGATGATGGACAGCATGGTGACGTTGTTGATGATCTCCATCAGCGAACCAAACCAGGCGTGCTCCAGATTGGGGTTGAAGCGCATGCGCAGCGCCATGTCCACCGGCGGCGGCGCGGCACCGCCATGGCGCTGCAGAAAGCCGCCGATCTCGGCCGCCAGCATCTGCTGGATGTAGCCGCCGCCGGTGAAGGCCTGGCTCATGCGCGTGGCGTCGATGTTGAGCTGCAGCGCCGGCGCGCGGCCGGCCAGCACCTCGCGCTGGAAGCCCGGCGGGATCACCAGCACGAAGGTCTGCTCGCCGCGGTCCATCAGCCCGTCCACCTCGGCGGCGCTGACCAGCCGCGGCGTGCGGAAGTGCGGTTCGTAAAAGCTCGCGGCGATGCGCGCGGACAGCGGCGACGCGTCCTCGTCGACGATGGCGATCGCGGCATGGCGCAGGCTCTCCGGCATCGCCGTCGCCGCGACATAGATGGAGACGCTGAAGGTGTAGACGATCAGCACCAGCATCATCGGGTCGCGCCACAGGCTCCACAGCTCCTTGACGCCCAGGCGGAAGACATGGGAGGGACGCAGCATCTTCAGTGACCCCTTGCAAGGGTGCGCCGCCCGCGGCGCGGGAGGCCGGCGCCGTGCGCTGGGCGGGCCGGCCGGCATCGGCGCTGGACCATGCGCTTCATCTCAGCGCTCCTGCTTGCGCAACAGCGCCACGGCCAGGCCCAGGATCACCGGCACCGCGGCCGCCAGCGGCAGCAGGCTGGACTGCAGCTCGGCCAGGCCCAGCGCCTTGCTGAACACGCCGCGGCTGATGGTGAGGAAATGCGCCGCCGGGTAGACGCGCCCGATCGCCGCGCCCACGCCCTCCAGCGAGGACACCGGGTCGATCAGCCCGGCGAACTGCACGCAGGGGATCAGCGTGCCGATCATGGTGACGAACAGCGCGGCGATCTGGCTGCGCGTGAAGGTGGACGCGAGCAAGCCCAGCCCGGTGGCCGCGGTGACGTAGAGCAGCGCCGCCAGTGTCAGCGCGGCCAGGCTGCCCTTCAGCGGCACGCCGAACACCGTGACCGCCAGCAGCACCAGCAGGAAGAAGTTCAGCATCGCCAGCACCAGATAAGGCAGCTGCTTGCCGAGCAGGAACTCGGTGCGCGTCACCGGCGTCACATAGAGGTTGAGGATGGAACCCAGCTCCTTCTCGCGCACCACCGACAGCGCGGTGAGCATGGCCGGAATCATCATCAGCAGCATGGGGATCACCGCCGGCACCATGGCGGGCAGGCTCTTCACGTCCGGGTTGTAGCGATAGCGCAGCTCCACGCGGCTGGGCGCGGCCAGGTTCAGGCCCAGGCGCTCGCGCGCCATCTCGGCCAGCCATTGCTGGTGCATGGCCATCACATAGCCGCGCGAGGTCTCGCCGCGTGTGGGCATGGCGCCGTCCACCCAGACGCCGATCTGCACCGCATGCCCGCGCGCCACGTCGCGCGCGAAGCCATGCGGGATCTCGATCGCCACCGCCAGCTCGCCGGCGCGCATGCGCCGGTCCAACTCGCCATGGTCGGCCAGCGCCGGCTGCTCGATGAAGTAGCGCGAGCCGACCAGGCGCTGCGCGTAGTTCTGGCTCAGCTGGGACTGGTCCTGATCCAGCACCGCCACGCGCAGGTTCTCCACGTCCAGGCTGATGCCGTAGCCGATGATGAACATCAGCAGCGCCGTGCCCAGCAGCGCCAGCGTCGCGCGCACCGGGTCGCGGCGCAGCTCCAGCGTCTCGCGCAGGCTATAGCTCAGCGCGCGCCCCAGGCTGAACAGACGGCGGCGCGGCCGGCGGGCCGGCGCGGCGGGCGCCGCGGCCTCGGGCGGCGGCGTCACCGCCGCGGGCGCCGCTGGCTCGGCCTCGCCGGCGGCCTCGCGCAAGTAGTCGATGAAGGCCTGCTCCAGCGTGGCCGCGCCGCGCCGCTGCACGATGGCCTGCGGCGTGTCGCTGACCAGCACGCGCCCGGCATGCATCAGCGAGATGCGGTCGCAGCGCTGTGCCTCGTTCATGAAGTGGGTGGAGATGAAGATGGTCACGCCGTCGCGCCGCGCCAGCTCCACCATCAGCGACCAGAACATGTCGCGCGCCACCGGGTCCACGCCCGAGGTCGGCTCGTCCAGGATCAGCAGCTCGGGCTTGTGCACCATGGCCACCGCCAGGGACAGGCGCTGGCGCATGCCCAGCGGCAGCGCCTCGGGCAGGCTGTGGCGCACCTCGTCCAGCCCGAAGCGGCGCGTCATCTCGTCCACGCGCGCCGTCAGTTCCGCCTCGGGCACCTCGAACAGCCGCGCGTGCAGCACCAGGTTCTGCTCCACGCTGAGCTCGCCATAGAGCGAGAAGGCCTGGGTCATGTAGCCCACGCGGCGGCGCGTCTGCATGTCGCGCGGATCGACCGGGTGGCCGAACAGCGAGGCCTCGCCCTCGCTGGCCGGCAGCAGCCCGGTCAGCATCTTCATCGTGGTCGACTTGCCGCAGCCGTTGGAGCCGAGGAAGCCGAAGATCTCGCCGCGGCGGATGCGAAAGCTCACGCGGTCCACCGCGGTGAAATCGCCGAAGCGCATGGACAGCCCGCGCGCTTCGATCGCCACCGGCTCGTCCGCGCCGCCGGCCGCCAGCGGCGGCACGACGACGGCCTGGTGGCCGGCGCGGCGCGCCTCGGGCAGCAGCGCGATGAAGGCTTCTTCCAGGCTCGCGGCCGTGCCGCGCAGCGCCTGCGGCGAGCCAGTGGCCAGCACGCGGCCGGCGTCCATCGCGACCAGCCAGTCGAAGCCCTGCGCCTCCTCCATGTAGGCGGTGGCGACGATGACGCTCATGCCCGGACGCTCGCCGCGGATGCGCGCGATCAGCTGCCAGAACTGGGCGCGCGACAGCGGGTCCACGCCGGTGGTGGGTTCGTCGAGGATGAGCAGGTCCGGGTCGTGGATCAGCGCGCAGCACAGCCCCAGCTTCTGCTTCATGCCGCCGGACAGCTTGCCGGCCGGCCGCGCCAGGAAGGGCAGCAGCCCGGTGCTGGCGCACAGCGCGTCGATGCGCCGGCGGCGCTCCGCCGCGTCATGGCCGAACAGGCGGCCGAAGAACTGCAGGTTCTCCTCCACCGACAGCGTGGGGTAGAGGTTGCGGCCCAGGCCCTGCGGCATGTAGGCGATGCGCGGCCCCACCTGTTCGCGATGGGCGCGCTGCGCGACGTCGCCGCCCAGCACCTCCACGCGGCCCTGCTGCACCACGCGCGCGCCGGCCAGCAGCGCGAGCAGGCTGGACTTGCCCACGCCGTCGGGTCCGATCAGGCCCAGCATGCGGCCGGCCGGCAGCTCCAGCGTGATGTCCTGCAGCGCGCGCGTCGCGCCATAGTGCAGGCTGACCGCCTGCACCCGCGCCAGCACGCCGTCGGCGGGCGTCGAACTCACGGCTGGACCTTGGCGGCCAGTTCCGCCGGCCAGGGCTGCGCGGCATCCAGGCGCACCCAGGCGACACCGGGCAGGCCGGTCTTGACCTGGGCCAGGTGCTTCTGCAGCAGCTCGCGGTCGATCTGCGCGCGCACGCGGAACATCAGCTTCTGCCGCTCGCTGGCGGTCTCCACCGTCTTGGGCGTGAACTGCGCCGTGCTGGAGACGAAGGACACGCGGGCCGGGATCACGAAGCGCGGCGCCGCGTCCAGCACCAGGCGCACCTCGCTGCCCAGCGCCAGCCGGCCGGCGACCGGCTCGGGCACGAAGAAGGTCATGTAGACGTCGCTGAGGTCAACCAGGTTGAGCACCTTGCCGCCCGCGCCCAGCACCTCGCCGGCCTCGGCGATGCGGTATTGCACCCGGCCGGCGCGCGGCGCCACCAGCACCGCGTCGTCCAGGTCGGCCTTCACGCGGTCCACGGTGGCCGCGCCGGCGGCGACCGTGGCGCGCATGCCCGCGGCCTGGGTGCGCGCGGCTTCCACCGCCGCGCCGGCCGCGGCCACCTGGGCCTGGGCCGCGGCCAGCGCCGCTTCCACGCTGCGCACGCGGGCGCGGTCGTCGTCCAGCTCCTGTTCGGACGACGCGCCCTCGCCGGCCAGGGCCTGCGAGCGCGCCAGGCGGCGGCGCGCGGCGTCCAGCTCGGCCTCGCGCTGCGCCACCACGGCCAGCAAGGCCTTGCGGTCGCTCTCGCGCACGCTGACCTGCGCGTCGGCGCTGGCCACCGTGCTCTCGGCCTGGCGCAGCCGCGCCTGGGCCTCGGCATGCTGGGCCTCCAGCGACTGCACCTGCATGCGCGCCAGCGGCTGTCCGGCGCGCACGAAGTCGCCCTCGCCCACCAGCACCTCCTGCAGGCGGCCGGGCAGCTTGGTCGCGACGTCGACCTCGGTGGCCTCGATGCGGCCGTTGCCGCGCACAAAGGCCTCGCCGGGGCCGCCGCCCTGCAGCCGGGGCCAGGCCCAGACGGCCAGGGCCAGCGCGCCGGCGGCCGCGGCCACCGGCAGGATCATCGTCTTCGCAGAGAGCTTCATCGTGTACGGGCCTCGGTCTCGGAAAGCGGTTCGGTCGCCGCGGCGCCGCCCAGCGCGGCATAGAGGCTGACCTGGCTGGCCAGCAGCGCGCGCCGCGCCTGCACCAGCAGTTGTTCGGCGGCCATCAGGTCGCGCTGCGCGTCCAGCACCTCCAGGAAGGCGGCGGCGCCCTGCTCGTAGCGGCGCTGCGCCAGGCGCGCGCGCTCGGCCTGCGCGTCCAGGCTGCGCGCGGCGATGCGCTGCTGCTCGGCCAGCCACTGGCGCGCCGACAGCGCGTCGCTGACCTCGCGGAAGGCCTGCTGCACCGCGCGCTCATAGCCGGCCAGCGCCTGCGCCTGGCGCGCCTGCTGCACGGCCAGGTTCTGCGAACGCCGGCCGCCGTCCAGCAGCGGCAGCGCGACCGAGGGCGCAAGGCTCCAGGCCTGGCTGCCGCCGTCGAACAGCCCGGACAGCTCGGCGCTGGCGCTGCCGAAGGCGGCGGTCAGGCTCAGGCGCGGGAAATAGGCGGCACGCGCCGCGGCCACATTGGCCTGCGCCGCGCGCAGCTGGTGCTCGGCGGCGATCAGGTCCGGCCGCTGGTTCAGCAGCGCCGACGGCAGCCCCGCCTTCAGCGGCGGCAACGCCTCCAGCGCGGGCGCAAGGTCGCCCGGCGGCCGCCCCACCAGCAGCGCCAGCGCATGGCGCTGCGCGTCGCGCGCCTGCTCCAGCTGGGCCACCAGCGCCTGCGCCTGGGTCTGCAGCACCTGCACCTGGGTCAGCGCCAGCCGCGAGGTGGCGCCCACCTCGACGCGGCGCGTGAAGATGCGCAGGCTCTCGTTGCGGCTGTCCAGCGTGCGGCAGGCCAGGCGCAGCCGCTCGTCCAGCTCGCCCAGCGCATACCAGCCCTGGGCCACCTGGGTGATCAGCGCCAGCGTCAGCGCGCGGCTGCCGGCCTCGCTGGACAGCGCGGCCTCGCGCGCCGCCTCGTCCAGGCTCGCCAGCCGGCCCCACAGGTCCAGCTCCCAGCTCGCCAGCCCCAGGCCGAACTGGAACTGGTCGCCCAGCAGCGGCCGGCGCGCCAAATTGAGATCGGCCGGCACGCGAGCGCGCTGCGCGTCCAGCTGCGCGCCGATCTGCGGCCAGCGCTGCGCCGCCTGCAGCCCGGCCAGCGCCCTGGCCTCGTCCAGCCGCGCCAGCGCCTGGCGGCGGTCGCGGTTGTGGGCCAGCGCGTCCTCGATCAGGGCCTGCAGCGCCGCGTCGCGGAAGTACTCGCGCCAGGCCGGCGCCGCCGCAGGGTCGGCGTCGGCCGGCTGGGCCTCGTAGCGCGCCGGCAGCCCGGCATCGGGCCGTGGCGGCGGCCCCGCCAGCGGCGCGCAGCCGGCCAGCGCCAGCAGCGCGAGCGCGGCGGTGCAGGCCTGGGAGGACAAGGTCTTGCTCATCGTTCAGCGCTCCAGCACATAGCGGCCCGGGGCCGGGTCTTGCGCCGGGAAGGCGCGCGAGCCCAGGCGCGGCGGCGCGACCGCGCCGCTGCTGTGCGCGGCCAGCCAGTCGGCCCAGGCCGGCCACCACGAGCCCGGCTGCTCGGCGGTCTGCGCCAGCCAGTCCTGCGGCTCCCGGTAGGGTTCGCCCGGCCGTGCGGTCGCCAGGCGGAAATGGCGGTGCCCCTGGCCCGGCGGATTGACGATGCCGGCGTTGTGCCCGCCGCTGGTCAGCACGAAGCTGATCTCGGCCGGGCTCAGATGGTGCAGCTTGTACACCGAGCGCCACGGCGCGACATGGTCTGTTTCGGTGCCCACCATGAACACCGGCTGGCGGATGTCGCTGAGCGCGACCGCGCGGCCGCCGATGCGGTAGCGCCCCTCGGCCAGATCGTTGTGCAGGAACAGGTGGCGCAGGTACTCGGCATGCATGCGCGCGGGCATGCGCGTGGCGTCGGCGTTCCAGGCCATCAGCGCGTTCAGCGCCGGCCGCTCGCCCATCAGATAGGCCTGCACCAGGCGCGACCACAGCAGGTCGTAGGAGCGCAGCATCTGGAAGGCCCCGGCCATCTGGTCGGCGCGCAGATAGCCCTGCTGGCGCATCTGCGCCTCCAGCAGGCTGAGCTGGCTTTCGTCGATGAACAGGCCCAGCTCGCCGGGCTCGCTGAAATCGGTCTGCGCGGCGAACAGCGTCAGCGTCGCGAAGCGCTCGTCGCCGTCGCGCGCCATCGCCGCCGCGGCCATGCTCAGCAGGGTGCCGCCCAGGCAATAGCCCACGCCATGCACGCGCCGCCGCGGCGCGATGGAACCGACCGCCTCCAGCGCCGCGGCGATGCCCAGGCGCAGGTAGTCGTCCATGCCCAGCTCGCGCTGCGCCTCGCCCGGATTGCGCCAGGAGATGCAGAACACCGTGTGCCCGCGCTGGACCAGGTATTCCACCAGCGAGGCGCCGGGCTCCAGGTCCAGGATGTAGTACTTCATGATCCAGGCCGGCACGATCAGCACCGGCTCGGCCTGCACCTTGGGCGTGGCTGGCTCGTACTGGATCAGCTCCATCAGCTCGTTGCGCAGCACCACGCGGCCGGGCGTGCGCGCCAGCTGCTCGCCGACGCGGAAGGCCTCGGTGCCGGCGGCCGGCGCCTGGGTCGCCAGGCGCTGCAGGTCGTCGGCGAGGAACTGCGCGCCGCGCAGCAGGTTGGCGCCGCCTTCGTCCTGCGTGCGCCGCAGCACCTGCGGATTGGCCAGGCCCCAGTTGCCCGGAGACATCATGTCCAGCGCCTGCCGGGCCCAGAAGCCGACCAGATCGCCGTGGTGGCGCTCCACGCCCCAGACGCCGCGCGTCGCGGCCTCCCACCAATGCTGGTGGAGCAAAAAACCCTGGTGGATCACGTTGAAGGGCCACTGCTGCCACTCGGCGGCGGCGAAGCGGCGGTCGGCGACCGGCGGCGCGGGCGGCTGCGCCGGCCCGCCCAGCGAGCAGGCCGCCATCGCGCTGCCCTGCGCATAGCGGGCGAGGTCCATCCACTGCTGCTGCGCCAGCTCGGCCAGCGCCAGACGGCGGCCCGGCGACAAGGCCAGGTGCAGCGCCCAGTCGGCCGCCGCCAGCCCCGGCGACACCAGCGACAGCGAGCGCGTCCAGCGCGCCAGCGCCGCGTGGAAGGCCGCGTCCAGTTCCTCGCCCAGCACGGCCTCGTTTGCGCTGTCCATCAGCCTGCCCTCCATCGGTGGTTTGGCTTCAATGTAGAAAGGCCCGTGCCGGTTCCGTTTGACGTAGATCATGCAAACGACCAGCGGGTCGGTATCTACTGCGGTCTACAACAACGAGGAGACATGGTCATGACAAGCCCTGCGCAGGTCGCTCGGCGCGGCGCGCGGCTGCGCCTGTCGCCCGATGTCCGCATCCCGCAGATCCTCGACGCCGCGCTGGCGCTGTTCGCCGAGCGCGGCTTCGCCGCCGCGCGCATGGACGACCTCGCGCAGCGCTGCGAGCTCTCCAAGGGCGGGCTGTATGCGCATTTCGCGAGCAAGGACGAGGTGCTCGAAGCCTTGCTGCAGCGCGCGCTGGCCGCCCCGGCGCTGACGCCGCCGCGCGAACCGCTGCCGCTGAGCCCCACGCAGCTGGCCGACTGGCTGATCGAGCAGCTCTACGACCGCTTGCAGGACCCCCAGACCCAGGCCGCGCTGCGCCTGCTGGTCGCCGAGAGCGAGCGCGTGCCGCATCTGGTGGCGCAATGGCATCAGCGGGTGGTCCAGCCCTATGTCGACGCGCTGGGCCGGCTGATGCAACAGACCCTGGCCGCGAGCGGGCGGCGCGACCCGCTGCTGGCGCAGGAGCCGTGGATGGCGCTGTCGCCGGCGCTGCAGGCGCTGCTGATGGAACTGCTGCTGCCGGACCTGCGGCCGCGTCCGCTGGAACGCGCGCGTGCCGCGCACCGCGCGCTGCTGCTGCGCCTGCTGGGCGCCTGAGCGGGCCCGGCGGGCTCAGGCCAGCGCCAGCGTCATGAAGCGGCTGTTCGGGTCTTCGCGGTAGTCGCCAAAGGGCGCGCAGTCGACGAAGCCATGGCGCCGGTAGAGCGCCTGGGCCGGCTCGAAGAAGGCGTGCGTGCCGGTCTCCAGGCTCAGGCGTTGGTAGCCCAGCTGGCGCGCCTGCTCGACGATGTGCGCCAGCAGGCGCCGCGCGATGCCCTGGCCGCGGCTGGCGGCGCCGGTGCGCATGGACTTGAGCTCGGCATGCGTCGCGTCCAGCTGCTTGATCGCGCCGGTGCCCACCAGCGCCACGCCGTCGTCGCCATGGTGCCAGACGGTCCAGAAGCGGATCTCCGGCCGGCGCAGCCGGTCCAGGTCCAGCGCGTGCACGCTCTCCGGCGGCGAGGTCCGGCGCATGTCGGCCAGGTGCTCCTCCAGGAAGGCGGCGATGCGCGGGTCGCTGAGATCGTCCAGGCGGATGCTCAGCACGGGGGTCGGGTCTGACGTGTCCATGGTTCAGAAGAGGAAGTAGCGCTGCGCCATCGGCAGCTCGGTGGCGGGTTCGCAATGCAGCAGCAGGCCGTCGGCGCGCACCGCGTAGGTCTGCGGGTCGACCTCCATGCGCGGCGCGTAGCCGTTGTGCAGCATGTCCTGCTTGCGCACCCCGCGTATGCCCTTCACCGCGACCGCGGTCTTGCGCAGCCCGTAATGCTGCGGCCGGCCCGCGGCCAGCGCGGCCTGCGAGACAAAGCTCAGGCTGGCGCGCGCCAGCGAGCCGCCGAAGCTGCCGAACATGGGCCGGTAGTGCACCGGCTGCGGCGTCGGGATGGAGGCATTGGGATCACCCATCGCGGCGAGCGCGATCACCCCGCCCTTGAGCACCAGCGCCGGCTTGACGCCGAAGAAGGCCGGCTTCCAGATCACCAGGTCGGCCCATTTGCCGACCTCGATGCTGCCCACCTCGTGGCTGATGCCATGCGCGATGGCCGGGTTGATTGCCAGCTTGGCCACGTAGCGCTTGACGCGCGCGTTGTCGTGGCGTTCGCCGTCGCCGGGCAGCGGGCCGCGCTGCTGCTTCATCTTGTGCGCGGTCTGCCAGCAGCGCAGGACCACCTCGCCGACGCGGCCCATGGCCTGCGAGTCGGAGCTGAACATGCTGATCGCGCCCAGGTCGTGCAGGATGTCCTCGGCGGCGATGGTCTCCTTGCGGATGCGGCTCTCGGCAAAGGCCAGGTCCTCGGCGATGGCCGGATCCAGGTGGTGGCACACCATCAGCATGTCCACATGCTCGTCCAGCGTGTTGACCGTGTAGGGCCGGGTCGGGTTGGTGGAGCTGGGCAGCACGTTGGCTTCGCCCACCACCTTCAGGATGTCGGGCGCATGGCCGCCGCCCGCGCCCTCGGTGTGGAAGGTGTGGATGGTGCGGCCCTTGAAGGCGGCCACCGTGTCCTCGACGAAGCCTGATTCGTTCAGCGTGTCGGTGTGGATCGCGACCTGCGTGTCGGTGGCCTCGGCCACGTTCAGGCAGTTGTCGATCGCCGCCGGCGTGGTGCCCCAGTCCTCGTGCAGCTTGAGCCCGATCGCGCCGGCCGCGATCTGCTCGTGCAGCGCCTCGGGCCGGCTGGCGTTGCCCTTGCCGAGAAAGCCTAGGTTCATCGGGAAGGCGTCGGCCGCCTGCAGCATGCGCTCGATGTGCCAGGGGCCGGGCGTGCAGGTGGTGGCGAAGGTGCCGGTGGCCGGGCCGGTGCCGCCACCCAGCATGGTGGTGACGCCGCTGGCCAGCGCCTCCTCGATCTGCTGCGGGCAGATGAAGTGGATGTGCGAATCCACCGCGCCGGCGGTGACGATCAGGCCCTCGCAGGCGATGACCTCGGTGCCCGGACCGATGACGATGTCCACGCCGGGCTGGGTGTCGGGGTTGCCGGCCTTGCCGATCGCGGCGATGCGGTGGCCGATCAGGCCGATGTCGGCCTTGACGATGCCCCAATGGTCCAGGATCAGCGCATTGGTCAGCACCGTGTCCACCGCCCCTTCGGCGCGGGTGCGCTGCGACTGGGCCATGCCGTCGCGTATGGTCTTGCCGCCGCCGAACTTGACTTCCTCGCCATAGCCGCCGGCGCGCAGGGTCAGGTCTTGCTCGACCTCGATGACCAGCGCGGTGTCCGCCAGCCGCAGCCGGTCGCCCACGGTGGGGCCGAACATCTCGGCATAGGCGCGCTTGCCGATCCTGCTCATAGCTTGCCCTGGACGAGGCCGCGAAATCCCCAGACCTCGCGCGCGCCGCCGATGTCCACCAGCTCCACCGTGCGTTGCTGCCCCGGCTCGAAGCGCACCGCCGTGCCGGAGGCGATGTTCAGCCGCATGCCGCGCGCCGCGTCGCGATCGAAGCGCAGCGCCGCATTGGTCTCGGCGAAGTGGTAGTGCGAACCGACCTGGATGGGCCGGTCCGCGCCGTTGACGACAACCAGGCTGAGCGTCCGGCGCCCGGGGTTGAGCACCAGCTCGCCCTCGTCGACCCGCAGTTCGCCGGGCGTCATGCCAGCACCGCCCGCGTCAGCAGCGACAGGCCCAGCAGCGCGACACCGCCACCGGTCAGGCGCGACCAGCGCGGCGCCAGCGCGCGCAGCCACAGGCCCAGCGCCAGCCCCGCGCCATGCAGCAGCGCGGTGGCGGCGACCATGCCCGCGAGCGCCGCGCCCGGCGCCAGCTCGGCGCCATGGGCCAGGCCGTGGGCCAGCGCGAACCCGCCCACCATCGCCGCCGCCACCCCGGCCGCCAGGCGCTGCCGGCTGGCGACCAGCAGGCCCAGCAGCAGCACCGACACGCTGACCAGGGGCTCCACGCCCGCCACCGGCCCCAGCGCCGCGCCCGCCAGCGCGCCGGCCAGCAGCAGCGCGGCAAAGGCCAGCGGCGCCGCCAGCATGCGCGCGCCGCGCTGGGTCAGCGCGCTCCACAGGCCCACGGCGGCCATCGCGGCCAGGTGGTCCAGCCCGGTGAAGGGGTGGGCAAAGCCTTGCGTCCAGCCGTGCGCATGCGCCGTCGCATCGGCATGCGCCAGGGCCAGGCCGGGCACCGCGGCCAGCGCGGCCACGGTGGCCAGGGCCGCCGTGCGTTTCCATCGTGCTTGCGTCATGGGACCTCTCGTCGCTTTCGTCGCTCTATCGCGTGTTCGCGGCCGGCCTCGCGGCCCGCCGCCCTCAGGGAATCGGCTGATGGACGGTGACCAGCTTGGTGCCGTCGGGAAAGGTGGCTTCCACCTGGATGTCGGGGATCATCTCGGCGACGCCGTCCATCACGTCGTCGCGGGTCAGCAGCGCGCGCCCCTCGGCCATCAGCTGCGCGACGCTGCGGCCGTCGCGCGCGCCCTCCATCACCGCGGCGCTGAGGTAGGCCACGGCCTCGGGGTAGTTCAGCTTCAGCCCGCGCGCCTTGCGCCGCTCGGCCAGCAGCGCGGCGGTGAAGATCAGCAGCTTGTCTTTTTCTCGCGGGGTCAGTTCCATGGCGGCGGCGCTCGGGTGGCGGGGTCCCGTCTCATCTAGCAAGCACCATGCCGGCACGGCCCCGCCCCCCGAGACGCAGGCCCCGGTGCCGCAGCGGCAGGCACGGAACCTGCACACGCCGCGGGCGTGACGCCGCACGACGCCCTCCCCGCCTCCGCCGATGCCCCGGTCTCGGCGCCGCAGCATGTGATCAAGCTGCGGCGCGACTACAACGCCTGGGTGGCGAGCGAGACATTGGAGGACTACGCGCTGCGCTACACCCCGCTGCGCTTTCGGCGCTGGTCGACGATGCGGGTGGCGCAGACGGCCTTCGGGGCCGCGTCCTTCCTCGTTCTGGAGGCGGTGGGCGCGACGCTGCTGCTGCAGTACGGCTGGACCAACGCGCTGTGGGCCACGCTGGCCACCGGGCTGGTCATCTTCCTGGCCGGCTTGCCGATCAGCGTCACCGCGGCGCGCCACGGCGTGGACATGGACCTGCTCACCCGCGGCGCGGGCTTCGGCTACATCGGCTCCACGCTGACCTCGCTGATCTACGCCAGCTTCACCTTCATCTTCTTCGCGCTCGAGGCCGCGGTGATGGCCTATGCGCTGGACCTGGCGCTGGACATCCCGCCGCACTGGGGCTATCTGATCTGCGCGCTGGTGGTGATCCCGCTGGTGACGCATGGCATCTCGGCGATCAGCCGGCTGCAGCTGTGGACGCAGGGGCTGTGGCTGGCCCTGCTGGTGCTGCCCTATGCCTGGCTGGGCATGCACCAGCCGCAGGCGTTTTCCGGCATCGTGAACCAAGCTGGGTCACAGACGGGCAGCGCCGGCTTCACACTGCACGGATTTGGTGCCGCGCTGACCGTGGGCGTGGCCCTGATCACGCAGATGGGCGAGCAGGCCGACTACCTGCGCTTCATGCCCCCGGCCCGCCCGGGCCGCCTGGGGCGGGCGCGCTGGTGGGGCGCGGTGCTGCTGGGCGGACCGGGCTGGGTCGTGGTGGGGGTGTTGAAGATGCTGGGCGGCGCGCTGCTGGCCTGGCTGGCGCTGAGCCACATGGTGCCGAGCGAGCGCGCGGTGGACCCCAACCAGATGTACCTGGCGGCCTACGAGACCCTGTTCCCGCGCTACGGCTGGGCGGTCGCGGTGACAGCCTTGTTCGTCGTCGTCTCGCAGCTGAAGATCAACGTCACCAACGCCTATGCCGGCTCGCTGGCCTGGAGCAATTTCTTTTCGCGCCTGACCCACAGCCATCCCGGCCGCGTCGTGTGGGTGGTGTTCAACACCCTGATCGCCTTCCTGCTGATGGAGATGGACGTGTTCCGGGCGCTGGAACATGTGCTGGGCCTGTACGCCAACCTCGCGATCGCCTGGATCATGGCGGTGGTGGCCGACCTGGTGATCAACAAGCCGCTGGGGCTGTCGCCGCCGGGCATCGAGTTCAAGCGCGCCCATCTGTACGACATCAATCCGGTCGGCGTGGGCGCGATGGCGCTGGCCTCGGCGCTGTCCATCGCGGCGCACCTGGGGCTGTTCGGGCCGCTGGCCCAGGCCTTCTCGGCACTGATCGCGATGGCCACCGCGCTGCTCGCCAGCCCGCTGATCGCCTGGGCCACCGGCGGGCGCTACTACCTCGCGCGCCCCGCCGAGGACGCTTCGGGCCCCTATGGACGGCTGCAAAGCCTGCGCTGCGTGGTCTGCGAACGCGAGTACGAAGGCCCGGACATGGCACGCTGCCCCGCCTACCAGGGCCCGATCTGCTCGCTGTGCTGCACACTGGACGCGCGCTGCGCCGACCAGTGCAAGCCGCAGGCCCGGCTGGCCACACAGTGGGCGCGGCTGCTGCGGCGCCTGCTGCCGCGGCGCATGGGGCCCTATCTGGACGCAGGGCTCGCCCACTACCTGCTGCTGATGGCGGTGATCACGCCGCTGCTGGCGGCGGTGTTCGCGCTGCTCCATTACCAGCAACTGCAGCAGCTGCCGCTGCTCGACGCGGCGGCGCAGGCCGCGCTGCGCGAAAGCCTGCATCTGGCGCTGCTCAAGGCCTTCTTCGCGCTGCTGCTGGTGGCCGGCACGGTGGCCTGGTGGCTGGTGCTGGCCCAGCGCAGCCGCGAGGTGGCGCAGGAGGAGTCGCGCCGACAGACCCAGGCGCTGCTGCGCGAGGTCGATTCCCACCGCCGCACCGACCAGGCCCTGCAGGCCGCCCGCGCCCAGGCCGAGCGCGCGCAGGCCGCGGCCGAAAGCGCCAACCAGGCCAAGAGCCGCTACATCGGCGCCATCAGCCACGAGCTGCGCACGCCGCTGAACAGCATCCTGGGCTACGCACAGCTGATGGCCCAGGACCGCGACCTGCCCGCGCCGCGCCGCCAGGCGGTGCAGGTGATCAAGCGCAGCGGCGAACACCTGCTGCAGTTGATCGACGGCACGCTGGACATCGCCCGCATCGAGGCCGGCCGGCTGAGCCTGGAGCCGGCGCCGACGCGCTTCGCCGACATGCTGGCCGAGCTGGCGCAGATGTTCGAGCCCCAGGCCGCGGCCAAGGGCCTGTATTTCCGCTTCGAAGCGCAGGGCCGGCTGCCCGCGTGGGTGCGGGCCGACGACAAGCGCCTGCGCCAGATCCTCATCAACCTGCTGGGCAACGCGCTGAAGTTCACGTCGCACGGCGGCGTCACGCTGCGCGCGCGCCATGCCCGCGAGATGGCCTGGATCGAGGTCGAGGACACCGGCCCCGGCATGGCCCCCGGCGAGCTGGCGCGCGTGTTCGAGCCCTTCGCGCGCGGCGGCGGCCCGAGCCAGGGCGACATCACCGGCGCGGGCCTGGGCCTGACCATCGCGCAGATGCTCACCGTGCTGATGGGCGGCGCGCTGGAGGCCCACAGCACGCCCGGCGAAGGCTCGTGCTTCCGCGTGCGGCTCTTCCTGCCGGCGCTGCCGGCGGACCGGGTGCCGGCCACGCTGCCGACGCCCGCGCGCCAGCGCCACGGCTACACGGGCGCACGCCGCAGCCTGCTGATCGTGGACAACGAAGCCGCCGACCGCGGGCTGCTGCTGGAGTTGCTGGAGCCCCTGGGCTTCCAGGTCCACCAGGCCGCCCAGGGCCCGGACGCGCTGGATCTGATCCAGGCCGGGCTGCGACCGGACGCGGTGCTGATGGACCTGGCCATGCCCGGCATCGACGGTTGGGAGACCTTGCGCCGGCTGCGCGCGACGCTGCAGGGCGCGGGCGAGCGACTGCCGGCGCTGGCGGTGGTCTCGGCCAATGCCTTCGAGCGCGGGCAGGCCAACGATGTCGGCATCGCGGCACAGGACTTCCTGCTCAAGCCGGTCCGCCACGACGCGCTGCTCGACTGGCTGGGCCGGCGCCTGGCGCTGCAATGGCACGAGCCCGCCGCCGACACGGCCGAAACCATCCCGTCCCCCACCGCGACCGCCAGCAGCGGCGCCGCGCCCGACCCCGCCTTGCTGGCCGAGCTGCGCGAGGCGCTGCGGCTGGGCTGGGCGCGCGGCGTGCACCAGCAGCTGGACCGGCTGGCGCGGCTGGATGCCGCGCACGCGCCCTGGTGCGAGCGGCTGCGCGCCATGGCCCGGCAGTTCCAGTTCGACGCCATGCTGCGCGTGCTGGAGCCGCCGCCCGCTTCAACACCCTGATGAGCCGATGCGCGACAGCCTCCCCTCCCCACCCGACATGCCGCCGCCGGCGGGCGCGCAGCGCCTGGACCCCCACGGCGAGCGCGTGCTGGTCGTCGATGACGTGCCGGACAACCTCGCGCTGCTGCACGACGCGCTGGACGAGGCCGGCTACACCGTGCTGGCCGCCACCAGCGGCGAAGCCGCGCTGGCGCGCGCCGTGCAGGCACGCCCGGACATCGTGCTGCTGGACGCCGTCATGCCGGGGCTGGACGGCTTCGAGGTCGCGCGCCGGCTCAAGGCCGACCCGGCCACCGCGCACATCCCTATCATCTTCATGACCGGGCTGACCGAGACCGAGCACCTGGTCGCCGCACTGGAAGCCGGCGGGGTGGACTACGTCACCAAGCCCGTCGCGCCGCGCGAGGTGCTGGCGCGCATGCAGGTGCACCTGCGCAGCGCGCGAGAGCGGCGCCAGGCGCGCCAGGCCCTGGACGCCTTCGGCTACGCCAGCATCGCGCTGCGCGCCAGCACCGGCCGGCTGCTGTGGCAGACGCCACTGGCGCGCGAGTTGCTGCGCGACTACTTCGGCAGCGAAGGCCCGATGGCGCCGCCCGCGCTGCTGGACTGGCTGCGCCAGCAGACCGGCGCGCTGTCCGCGGGCGCTGCCGAAGCCCCGCGCTGGGGGGTGGAACGCCGGACCGCCCACGGCGTCGAACGGCTGAGCTTCGCGCTGCACCAGCGCATCGGCGCCGACGGCGAACCCGAGGAGCAGGACTGGCTGATCGTGATGCGCCAGCACTCCGACCATGCGGTGATCGCCTCGCTCTCGCTGAGCTTCGGCCTGACCGCGCGCGAGGCCGAGGTGCTGTACTGGGTGATCCAGGGCAAGATCAACCGCGACATCGCCGACATCCTCGGCGCCAGCCCGGCCACGGTGAAGAAGCACCTGGAACGCATCCACGCCAAGCTGGGCGTCGAGACCCGCACCGCCGCCGCCGCGATGGCGCTGCAGCGGGTGCGGGATTTGCATCCGGGATGGGCCGGCTGAGGCCGGCGCGCCACGGGCCGGCGCGGCGTACGCCATCCGCCGTATGGCCCGGCCGTGGGGGGCTGCCTAGCATGGCTCATCCCTTTCCTACCGTCCTCAAGGAGTCGCGCCATGTCTTTGTTCTCCCCCCGCCGCCACACCCTGAAAACCCTGGCCGCCGCGAGCGCGCTGGCCGGCCTCGGGCTCGGCGCCTTGCCCGCCCTCGCCGCGGACACCATCAAGGTGGGCGTGCTGCACAGCCTGTCCGGCACCATGGCCATTTCGGAAACCGTGCTCAAGGACACGGTGCTGATGGCGATTGACGAGATCAACGCCAAGGGCGGCGTGCTGGGCAAGAAGCTGGAGCCGGTGGTCGTGGACCCGGCCTCCAACTGGCCGCTGTTCGCCGAGAAGACCCGCCAGCTGCTCACGCAGGACAAGGTCGCGGTCATCTTCGGCTGCTGGACCTCGGTGTCGCGCAAGTCGGTGCTGCCGGTGGTCGAGGAGCTCAACGGCCTGCTCTTCTATCCGGTGCAGTATGAAGGCGAGGAACTGAGCAAGAACGTCTTCTACACCGGCGCCGCGCCCAACCAGCAGGCCATTCCCGCGGTGGACTACCTCATGAGCAAGGACGGCGGCGGCGCAAAGCGCTGGGTGCTGCTGGGCACCGACTATGTTTACCCGCGCACCACGAACAAGATCCTGCGCGCCTACCTGAAGAGCAAGGGCGTGAAGGACAGCGACATCGACGAGAAGTACACCCCCTTCGGCCACAGCGACTACCAGACCATCGTCGCCGACATCAAGAAGTTCTCCGCCGGCGGCAAGACCGCGGTGGTCTCCACCATCAACGGCGACTCCAACGTGCCCTTCTACAAGGAGCTGGGCAACGCGGGCCTGAAGGCCAAAGACGTGCCGGTGGTCGCCTTCTCGGTCGGCGAGGAAGAACTGCGCGGCGTGGACACCAAGCCGCTGGTGGGCCACCTGGCGGCCTGGAACTATTTCATGTCGATCAAGAACCCCACCAACGACGCCTTCATCAAGAAGTGGTCGGCCTACGCCAAGGCCAAGAACATCGCCGGCCACAAGGACAAGCCGCTGACCAACGACCCGATGGAGGCCACCTACATCGGCATCAACATGTGGAAGCAGGCGGTCGAGAAGGCCAAGAGCACCGACGTGGACAAGGTCATCGCCGCGATGTCCGGCCAGACCTTCACCGCGCCCTCGGGCATCACCTCCAAGATGGACGAGAAGAACCACCACCTGCACAAGTCGGTGTTCATCGGCGAGATCAAGGCCGACGGCCAGTTCAACGTGGTCTGGAAGACCCCGGCCCCGGTGAAGGCCAAGCCCTGGAGCCCCTACATCGCGGGCAACGAAGGCAAGCCGGACGAGCCCGCGAAGAAGTGACCATGTTGCGCACGCTCGCACTGGCCGCCTTGTGGATCGCGGCGCTGGCCCCGGCGGCGATGGCCCTGACCCCGGCCCAGGCCCTGCGGCTGGCGCAGGGCGAGACGGACGAGCGCATCGCGGCGCTGAACCAGCTCAGCGCCGCGGCCGCGGCGGCCGCGCCCGGCACCCCGCCGGACGCGCGTCTGGCCACGGTGCTCCAGGCCCTGGGCGAGGACCGGCTGAAGCGGGCCGGAGATCGCGTACTGCTGCAGCGCGCCGATGGCCAGCTGGAAGACGCCGTCACCGGCGCGCCCTTGGCGTCGCCTCCCGAGGCGCTGGAGGACGTGATGGTCAACAACCGGCTGCGCGGCGAGATCGACGCCGCGCTGGGCAGCCTGCGCCTGGCCAGCCCGGTGGCCGCCGAGCGCCTGGCCGCCGCGCAGGCCCTGTTCAAGGACATGGACGCCGACGCCGCGCCGCAGCGCCTGCCGCTGCTGGAGGCCGCGCTGCAGCGCGAACAGGACGCCGCCGTGCGCGAGGCGCTGGCCCTGGCCCGCGCCGCCGCGCTGGCCGCCAGCCCCGTGCCGGCGCAGCGCATGGACGCCGCCAGGGCCCTGGGCCAGGCCCGCAGCGCCGATGCGCTGCGCCTGCTGAACGAGCGCCTGGGGGCGGAGGCCGACCCCGAAGTCCGGCGCGCGCTGCAGCGCTCGCTGCGCGAGGTGCAGGCCAGCCGCGCCTGGGGCGAGCGCATCGCCGCGCTGTTCAGCGGCATCAGCCTGGGCAGCATCCTGCTGCTGGTGGCCCTGGGCCTGGCGATCACCTACGGCCTGATGGGCGTGATCAACATGGCCCATGGCGAGCTGATGATGATCGGCGCCTATGCCACCTACCTGGTGCAGCTGGGGGTTCGTCGCTGGCTGCCCGAGGCCTGGTTCGACGCCTATCTGCTGCTGGCCGTGCCCGCGGCCTTCCTGGCCGCGGCGGCGGTGGGCGCGGCGCTGGAGCGCAGCGTGCTGCGCTGGCTCTACGGCCGCCCGCTGGAGACGTTGCTGGCCACCTGGGGCCTGAGCCTGATCCTGATGCAGGCGGTGCGCAGCCTGTTCGGGGCGCAGAACGTCGCGGTGGAAAGCCCGGCGTGGATGGGCGGCAGCCTGGCGCTGCTGCCGGGGCTGGCGCTGCCGGTCAACCGCGTCGTGATCATCGCCTTCGCGCTGGCGGTGCTGGCCGGCATGACCCTGGTGATCGGCCGCACGCGGCTGGGCCTGTTCGTGCGCGCGGTGACGCAGAACCGCCGCATGGCCGCCTGCACCGGCGTGCACACCGCGCGGGTGGACACCTACGCCTTCGCTCTGGGGTCGGGTCTTGCCGGCCTGGCCGGCTGCGCGCTGAGCCAGGTGGGCAACGTCGGCCCCGACCTCGGGCAGAGCTACGTCGTCGACGCCTTCATGGTCGTCGTGCTCGGCGGCGTGGGCCAGCTGGCCGGCACGGTGCTGGCCGCGCTGGGCCTGGGCCTGGCGAACAAGGCGCTGGAAGGCGTGGTCGGCGCGGTGCTGGCCAAGATCGCCGTGCTGCTGTTCATCATCGTGTTCATCCAGAAGCGTCCGCAGGGGCTCTTCGCCGTGAAGGGAAGGCAGGCATGAGCTCCGCTGTGTCACTGTCGCTGCCCCGGCCGACGGCACTGCTCGGCCGCGCCGGCTGGCTGGGCGTGGGCCTGGCCCTGCTGCTGGCCTGCGGGGTGGTGCCCGCACTGAACCTGTTCGTCCCCGAGGGGCATGCGCTGCACCTGGACGCCTACTGGGTGAGCCTGCTGGGCAAGTTCTGCTGCTACGCGATCTGCGCGCTGGCGATGGACCTGATCTGGGGCTATGCCGGCATCCTGTCGCTGGGCCACGGGCTGTACTTCGCGCTGGGCGGCTATGTGATGGGCATGTACCTGATGCGCCAGATCGGCACCGAAGGCCAGTACCAGAGCACGCTGCCGGACTTCATGGTCTTCCTAGACTGGAAGGCCCTGCCCTGGCACTGGGCGCTGAGCGATTCCTTTGCCGCCACGCTGCTGCTGGTGCTGCTGGTGCCGGGCGGGGTGGCGCTGGTGTTCGGCTTCTTCGCCTTCCGCTCGCGCATCCAGGGCGTGTACTTTTCCATCATCATGCAGGCGATGACCTATGCGGCGATGCTGCTCTTCTTCCGCAACGAAACCGGCTTCGGCGGCAACAACGGCTTCACCGATTTCAAGCGCATCCTCGGCCACGGCATCACCACGCCGGGCACGCGGGTGGGGCTGTTCGTGCTGTCGGCGCTGGCGCTGATCGGCAGCGCGCTGCTGCTGCGCTGGCTGACGCGGGCCAAGTTCGGCCGCGTGCTGGGCGCGATCCGCGACGCCGAGTCGCGGCTGATGTTCTGCGGCTACTCGCCGCTGCCCTACAAGCTGGCGGCCTGGGTGCTTTCGGCGCTGCTGTGCGCGCTGGCGGGAGCGCTGTATGTGCCGCAGGTCGGCATCATCAACCCCAGCGAGATGAGCGTGGCCAACTCGATCGAGATCGCCGTGTGGGCCGCGGTGGGCGGGCGCGGCACCCTGCTCGGGCCGATTCTGGGCGCCTTCGCCGTCAATGGCGCCAAGAGCTGGCTGACCCAAGTGGCGCCGGAGTTCTGGCTCTATCTGCTGGGCGCCCTGTTCGTCGCGGTGACGCTGTTCATGCCGGGCGGGCTGATCGGCCTGGCGCGGCAATGGCGCGAGCACCGCGCGGCCCGGACCGCCGCGATGCCCGAAGCGTCCGACGAGACCGCGAGGAGCGCGCCATGAACCCCGATCTGATGGAGCAAGGCCGGGAGCGCCTGAGCGCGCACCAGGACGCGCAGAACCCCAGCCCGGCCGCCGGCGGCGCCGGCTATGGCCGGCGCATCGAGCCCGGGCAGCTGGACCTGACCCACGGGCGCATCCTGTACCTGGACGAGGTCAGCGTCAGCTTCGACGGCTTTCGCGCGATCCACAAGCTCTCGCTGGACATCGCGCCGGGCGAGCTGCGCTGCATCATCGGACCCAACGGCGCGGGCAAGACCACGATGATGGACATCATCACCGGCAAGACCCGGCCCGACCAGGGCACGGTGTTCTTCGGCGGCACCATCGACCTGCTGCGCCACAGCGAGGCCGAAATCGCGCAGCTGGGCATAGGCCGCAAGTTCCAGCGGCCCACGGTCTTCGAGGCGATGAGCGTCTACGAGAACCTGGAGCTGGCGCTGCAGGGCTCGCGGGCGCTGAGCGCGTCGCTGTGGGGCCGGCTCAGCGGCGCGCAGAAGGACCGGCTGGCCGAGGTGCTGGCGCTGATCCGGCTCGCGGATGCGATGGAGCGCCCCGCCGGGCTACTCAGCCATGGGCAGAAGCAGTGGCTGGAAATCGGCATGCTGCTGGTGCAGGACCCCAAGCTGCTGCTGCTGGACGAGCCGGTGGCCGGCATGACCGACCCTGAAACCGAGCGCACCGCCGAGCTCTTCCTCGCGCTCAAGGGCCGCCACTCGATGATCGTCGTCGAACATGACATGGGCTTCATCGAGCGCATCGCCGAGAAGGTCACCGTGCTCGCCGAAGGCGCGGTGCTGGCCGAGGGCACGCTGGCCCAGGTGCAGGCCGACGAACGCGTGATCGAGGTCTACCTCGGTCGCTGAACCCCCAGGATTCACCATGCTGGAAGCCCGGAACATCCATCAGTACTACGGCGGCTCGCACATCCTGCGCGATGTGTCCGTCAGCGCCCGGCCCGGCCGCGTGACCGTGCTGCTGGGGCGCAATGGCGTGGGCAAGACCACGCTGCTCAAGAGCCTGATGGGCGTGGTGCCCATCCGCAGCGGCGAGCTGCGGCTGCAGGGCCGCGACATCACCCGTGCCGCGCCCTACGAGCGCGCGCGCGCCGGCATCGGCTATGTGCCGCAGGGGCGCGAGATCTTCGCCCGGCTGACGGTGGAAGAGAACCTGCGCATGGGCCTGGCCGGCCAGCCCGGCCGCAGGCCCATCCCGGCGCATCTGTACGAGCTCTTCCCGGTGCTGCAGCAGATGCTGTCGCGCCGCGGCGGCGATCTCTCCGGCGGCCAACAACAGCAGCTGGCCATTGCCCGCGCGCTGGCGGCCTCGCCCTCGGTGCTGGTGCTGGACGAGCCGACCGAAGGCATCCAGCCCAGCATCATCAAGGACATCGGGCGCGTGATCCGCCAGCTGGCCGACCAGGGGCTGGACGGCCACCCGGTCGCGGTGCTGCTGTGCGAGCAGTACTACGACTTCGCGGCCGAGCTGGCCGACGAATTCCTGGTGCTGGAACGCGGCAGTGTCATCGCCCGCGGCGACCGCGCGCAGATGCGCCAGCCCGAGATCCGCGACCTCGTGGCGATCTGAACCCGCCCGGTCGCGCCGCCCTTACAGCGACCACAGCCTGGGCTCCTGCCCCTTCAGATCCCACAGCAGCTCGCGCCACAGCGCCCAGCAGTCACGCAACAACCGCTGCGCGGGTTCGACCACCGGCGCCAGCACGCGCAGCACCAGCACCGAGTCCTGCGCGCAGGTGGCGCCGGCGCTGGCCCGCAGCGGATCGGCCTCGATGCGCTCGCGCACGCGCTCCAACGCGCGCTCGCGGCGCTCGGGCGACAAGACGCCGCCGGCCGCGAACACCAGGGTGCCCAGGCAGCGGTGGCCGGCCAGCCCCAGCGCGCCATCCTTCAGCAGCGCATCGCCGCCGTCCAGGGCACCGCGCTCCAGCCACAGGCCGGGAATCTCCAGATGCTGGGTGAAGCAGCCGGCGTCGAAGGCCTGGCCGGCGCCGGGCAGACCGAAGGCGGTGAGGTCCCAGCTCAGCAGCTCGGCCCCGGGGGCGAGATGGAAGCGGGCCTCGTTGCGGGCCTGGCAGCCAGGATAGGCGATGGCCTCCAGCGGCAGCCACTCCAGCCGGCTGCCCGGCGCCAGCCGGGCCTCCACGCGCTGGCAGGCCAGCGGCCCTTCGCTGCGATAGAAGCGCGTCGCGCCGGGCGTGGTGAGCAGCGCATGGGCGCCGGGCTGCAGCGCCACTTGGATGTCCAGCACATCGCCCCCGACCAGCCCGCTGGGCGGATGGACCATCACGCTGTGGCAGACCGCGTCGCCCTCGGGATAGAGGCTGCGCAACAAGCGCAGCGGCCCCTCGTGCCGGTGCTGCACCACGGTGCGGCCGCGTTCCAGCCGGTACTCGGCCTGCAGCCGGGCCAGCCAGCGCTGGCCGGCCGCGCCGGGTGGCCCGCTTCCGTCGACGGGCCCGGGTGTCTGGGGCAAGCCGGCGCCTGCCGGAGCGAAAGGAAAAGTGTCGGCCATGGACAGGCATGCTAATGGCTGCGCGGCCCGGCACAATGCGGCCCACACACTTGGACGAATGCCGACCCCGATGGACGCCGCGCAAGCCCTGGACTTCCCCGAACGCAGCCACTGGGACTGCCTCATCGTCGGCACCGGCGTGGGCGGCTCGCTGCTGGGCTGGTCGCTGGCGCGCGCGGGGCTGCGCGTGCTCTTCGTCGAAAAGGGCCAGAACCACCTGACGGCCAGCGACGCGCTGCGCGGCGGCTACGCCGAGCTGGCGCTGGACACGCCGCGCGTGCCCGGCGCCGGGGATGCCGCGCTGCTGCGCCGCGCGGGCCGGCTGGCCGAGCCGCTGGACATCCAGACGCCGCGCGGCCTGCGCCGCAGCCTGCCCTTCATCGGCAGCGGCGCGGGCGGCTCCAGCGCGCTGTACGGCATGGCGCTGGAGCGCTTCTTCCCCTGCGACTTCCAGCCGCGCGCCAAGCACGCGGGCCTGGACCTGCCGCTGCCCGAACGCTGGCCCTTCGACTACGCCGAGCTGCTGCCCTTCTACGAGGAGGCCGAGGCGCTGTTCGGGCTGCGCGGCAGCCCCGACCCGCTGCGCCCGGACCCGGTGGCGCTGGCCGAGCCGCCGGGGCTGAGCCCAGCGTCCATGGAGCTGGCACGCCACTTCTCCAGCCGCGGGCTGCACCCGTATCACATCCCGCTGGGCTGCCGCTTCGAACCGGGCTGCCGCGGCTGCCAGGGTTATCTGTGCGCGCGCGACTGCAAGCGCGACGCCGCCACCGTGGCGCTGGCGCCCGCGCTGGCCCGTCATGGCGCGCAGTTGCTGGACCGCTGCGAGGTGACGCGGCTGGAAACCGACGGACGGCGCGTCAGCGCGGTGCATGCGCGCCGCAATGGGCAAGACCTGACCCTGCATGCCGACTTGGTCGTGCTCGCCGCCGGCGCGCTGGCCACGCCGGCGCTGCTGCTGGCCTCGGCCGACGCGCGCTGGCCGCGCGGCCTGGCCAACGGCAGCGACGCGGTCGGGCGCCATCTGATGCGCCATGGCACCGATCTCTACGCGATACGCACCAAGGCGGCACCGCAGGGGCTGCTCAAGCAGATCGCGTTCAACGACTGGTACGAGCCCGGCAACGGCAACGAGATGCCGCTGGGCACGGTGCAGTCCTTCGGCCAGCTGCCGCCGGCGAGCATGCTGGGCGCGTCGCTGCTGGACGACCTGGCCGCCGGCCCCTTCGCGCTGGCCACGCCGCTGGTGCGCGCCGCGCTGCCGCTGGTCCGCCCGGTGCTGCGCGAGCTGGCCGAGCGGCGTGTCGTGATGGCCAGCATCTGCGAGGACCTGCCGCTGGCCGGCAACCGCCTGCGCCTGCACGACGGCCGGCCGGTGCTGGAGTACACGCTGCATGCGCAGGACCAGAAGCGCGTCGCGCTGATGCGCCAGGCCATGCGCGAGCTGCTGACGCCGTTCCGAACGCAGTTCATCGCGGCCGCGGAGAACCCGGCGATGCTGGCCCATGTCTGCGGCACCTGCCGCGCCGGCAGCAATCCGGACGACAGCGTGGTCGACGCCGACAACCGCTGCCACGAGCTGGACAACCTCTACATCGTCGACGCGTCCTTCTTCCCCAGCAGCGGCGGCACCAATCCCTCGCTGACCATCGCCGCCAACGCCTTGCGCGTCGCGCAGCGCATCCAGGCGCGCCCGCGCTGAGGGCCGGGCGGGCGCGGCGGGTTCAGCCGGCGGGCTGGGTCCAGAGTTCCTCGAGCCGGCTGAAGCCCCATTCGGCCGGGTCCTCGCGGCCGGTGATGCGGTCATGGGCGTCGGCCGCCGCGAGATCCAGCACCTCGGTCGGGATGGGCAGCTGCGACTTGGTGGAGAAGAACACGCGCACGATGGGCGCGGTCAGCGCGGTGGCGTTCTGCTCGACCACCACGCCCAGCCGGCCGGACTGCAGCCGCACCAGCGTGCCCACCGGATAGATGCCGACGCAGCGGATGAAGGCCTGGAACACCTCGGGGTCGAAGTGGCCCTTCCACTGCGCCATGCGCGCCAGCGAGCCGGCCGGGTCCCAGGCGGTCTTGTAGGGCCGGTTGGACGTGATCGCGTCGTAGACGTCGCAGACCGCCCCCATGCGCGCCAGCAGGCTGATCTGCGTGCCGGCGAGGCGGCGCGGATAGCCGGTGCCATCCATCTTCTCGTGGTGGTGCAAACAGACGTCCAGCGCCGCATGCGGCACCGCGCCGCCTTCGCGCAACAGCTCGAAGCCGCGCACCGGGTGCGACTTCATCACCATGTACTCGTCGTCGGTCAGCGCGCCGGGCTTGTTCAGCACCTCCAGCGGCATGGCCATCTTGCCCACGTCGTGCAGCAGCCCGGCCAGCCCGGCCTCGCGGCTCTGCGCGTCGCTGAAGCCCATCTGGCGGCCCAGCGAAACCATCAGCGCGCACACCGCGACGGAGTGCATGTAGGTGTAGTCGTCCTTGGTCTTCAGCCGCGCCAGGCTGATCAGCGCGGACGGATTGCGCGTGACCGAATCGGCGATCTCCTCCACCAGCGGGATGCACTGTTCGGTCTGCACCGCGCGGCCCAGCCGCGCCTCGCCGAACAGCGAGGTGACCACGGTGCGCGCGCGGTTCATCACCTGCGCGGCGCGCTCCAGCTCCGAGGCCATCTCGACGCGCGCCGGCGCGGCGGCGGGTTCCGTGGCCTGTGGCGCCGCGGGCTCGGCCGGCAGGCTCGTGGCGGAGGCCGGCTCCGGCGCGGCAGCGGGCGCCGCCGCGGCTGTGGCGGGCGCAGCATCCCCGCCGACATCCGCCCCGCGCGCACTGTCGATCCAGCATGCGGTGGCGCCACAGGACTGCAGCTTGCGCAGGTCCTCGGGGTCGGTCAGCAGGAAGCGCGCCTTCCAGAACGGGTGAGACAGCCAGGACCCTTCCACGGACTGCAGGAACATCCCCAGCCGCAGCTCTTGCATCGCGATCTTCTTGAGCATGGCAACAAATTCTGGAACTGGCGCCAGTATCGCGCCCCGCTCCCCGCCTGCTCAATGGCCTGCTGCCAACAAAAAGCCGCCCCGGAGGGCGGCTTATGGAATCTTCACGGCCCGCGCCTGCGGCGCATCAACGCGTGCGGCTCTGCGGCACCGTACGGACTTCGCCGGGCAGCGAGGCCAGGTAGGCCGCCAGCGTCTTCAGTTCGGCATGGCTGAACTGCTTGACCTGGGCCGCCATGATGGCGTTGCCGCGGCCGACCACGGGATTACCCTCGGTCTGGTAGGACTTCAGCGCCGCATACAGGTAGTCGGCATGCTGGCCGGCCAGCTTGGGGTAGCTGCCGTCGATGGGCTTGCTGAAGTTGGCGCCGTGGCAGGACACGCAGGCGCCCTTCTCCAGCAGCTTGGCCACCGCCTCGGGCGCGGCCGGCAGGCTCTCGGGCGCGCTGACCTTGGCCTGCTGCTCGTAATAGGCGGCGACCTCGGCGATGTCCTTGTCGCTCAGGGTTTGCGCGATGCCGCGCATGGTCGGGTGCTTGCGCTCGCCCTTGGCATAGGCGGTCAGCGCCGCCGCGATGTATTTGGAGTTCTGGCCCGCGATCATCGGGACCTTGTGCACTTCGGGGAAACTGGACTGGTAGCCGGGGATGCCGTGGCAGCCGATGCACATGGCAACCTTGGCTTGGATGTTGGCCTCCTGGGCGTTGACGGTGCCGGAAGCGGCCAGAGCCAATGCGAGCGAAATTTTGAGTATCGTCTTCATGGTCCCGATGTGATCACAGTGGTCGGATGTGGCCGGCGATTATAGGGGCCGCTTATATACTGAACCGAGACTCGCTGTCTTTGATACAACACATGAAATTCCTAGGTTCCGAGCACTACGTTGCCACCCCGGATCTGATGCTGGCGGTCAACGCCGCGATCACGCTGCAGCGCC
The DNA here is from genome assembly GCF_022549225.1 of Pelomonas sp. CA6. Taxonomy (GTDB): domain Bacteria; phylum Pseudomonadota; class Gammaproteobacteria; order Burkholderiales; family Burkholderiaceae_C; genus Roseateles. Next base: position 118,440 of record NZ_JAKZFD010000005.1, on the reverse strand, counting down.
CGCTGCTGATCAAGGGCGAGCCGGGCACCGGCAAGACCATGCTGGCCGAAGAGGTGGCCCGCGCACTGAACCTGCCGCTGCTGCAGTGGCATGTGAAGAGCACCACCAAGGCGCAGCAGGGGCTGTACGAATACGACGCGGTGAGCCGGCTGCGCGACAGCCAGCTCGCCGGCGCCGGCGACGAGCGGGTCAAGGACATCCGCAACTACATCGTCAAGGGCCAGCTGTGGCAGGCCTTCTCGGCCGAGCAGCCGGTGGCGCTGCTGATCGACGAGATCGACAAGGCCGACATCGAGTTCCCCAACGACCTGCTGCGCGAACTCGACCGCATGGAGTTCTATGTGTACGAGACCCGCGAATGGGTGCGCGCCAAGCACCGGCCGCTGGTCTTCATCACCTCCAACAACGAGAAGGAGCTGCCCGACGCCTTCCTGCGTCGCTGCTTCTTCCACTTCATCAAGTTCCCCGAGCCGGACACCATGCAGGCCATCGTGGACGTGCACTTCCCCGGCCTGAAGAAGGAGCTGCTCGCCGCGGCGCTGAAGACCTTCTACGAGGTGCGCAAGCTGCCCGGCCTGAAGAAGAAGCCCAGCACCTCGGAGCTGATCGACTGGCTCAAGCTGCTGCTGGCCGAGGACATTCCGCTGGAGACGCTGCAGTCGCAGGACGAGAAGATCGCCATCCCGCCGCTGGTGGGCGCGCTGCTGAAGAACGAGCAGGACCTGACCCTGTTCGAAAAGCTGGTGATGATGCAGAGCCGCAACCGCTGAGCGCGACGCGATGGCCTTCGACACCCGTGCCGCATTGCGAGAGGGGCTGGCCGACGCGCTGGGCTTCGTGCTTGGCGGGCTGGCCGGCTGGCAGCTGTCGCGCTGGCTGGGCGTGGACGTCCTCGCCACGCCGGGCTTCTCGGGCCCCCACCTGCTGGGCCTGCTGCTGATCCTGGCCGGCATGGGCGGCTGCCGCTGGCTGATGCGCCGGCTTCTGTTGCCGCGCAAGACCTGACCCCATGGCGGCACGGGCCGCCCCGTGGCCGGCGCCCCATGGCGCCACGCCAAGTCCCTGACAAAGGAAACCGATGAGCAAGAACAGCCGGACCCTGGACGTCCAGACCCTGTGGCAGCTGGAGCGCGTGGGCGCGCCCAGCCTCTCGCCGGACGGCGCCCAGGCCGTGGTCGCGCTGACGCGCCACGACATGGACAAGAACAGCTCGGCCAGCTCGCTGTGGCTGCTGTCCACGCTGGGCGGCGAGCCACGCGTGCTGACCCAGGCCGGCAGCCCCGAGGCCAAGGACAGCCAGCCGCAATGGAGCCCGCGCGGCGACCTGATCGCCTTCGTCGCGCGGCGCGAGCAGCAGGGCGAAAAGGACGAGGCGCCGCAGCTCTACGTCATCCCGCCCGACGGCGGCGAGGCGCGCCGCGTCAGCCGCATCGCTACCGGCGTCGAGGCCTTCAAGTGGTTCCCGGACGGCAAGCGCATCGCCTTCGTCTCCTGGGTCTGGCCGCAGCTCAAGGGCGCGGCCGCGCAGGCGCGCGCGCTGAAGGCGCACAAGGAACGCAAGGAAAGCGCCTACACCACCGAGGAAAGCGTCTACCGCTTCTGGGACCACCACATCCCCATGGGCCGCGTGCCGCACCTGCACGTCATCGACGTGGACAGCGGGCGCACGCGCGACCTGTTCGAAGGCACGGACTACGAGCTGAACCGCGCCGAGCCCGACGCCCACACCTTCGCCATCTCGCCGGACGGCCGCCGCATCGCGTTCGCGTTCGATCCGGCCCCGGTGAAAAAGCTGGACGCGCGCCACGCGCTGGCCGAGATCGAACTGCGCGGCGGCACGGTGCGCACGCTGCTGCAGGACAAGGACTGGGACTTCGCCGCGCCGGCCTACAGCCATGCCGGCCAGCACCTGGCCTTCCTGGCCAGCCACCAGGCGCTGCGCCACACCATGCCCCAGCAGCTGGCCGTGCTGGACACGCACGGCCACTGGGCGGTGCTGTCCGAGCACTGGGACCGCGAGGTCGCCGCCCCGCTGCGCTGGGACGAGGACGACCTGGGCGTTATCTTCTGCGCCGAGGACCAGGGCCGGCGCCACCTGTGGCGCTTCGACGTCAAGACCTGCGAGCCCTTCGTGCTCTTCAACGGCGGCACCACCACCGGCTTCGCGCTGGAAGCCGGCACCCTGGTCGTGCAGCACGACAGCCTGCAGCATCCGTCGCGCATCAGCGTCGTCGAGCAGGAGGGCGACGAGGCGCGCGCGCGGCGCATCGAGCGCTTCAACGACGCGCTGCTGACGCCGCTGCGCCTGGGCGCGCACGAGGAGGTCTGGTTCAAGGGCGCGCAGGGCGAGCAGGTGCAGATGTGGCTGGTCTACCCGCCCGGCTTCGACGCGCGCAAGAAGTACCCGGTGATGCACGTGATCCACGGCGGCCCGCACACCGCCTTCGGCGATGGCTGGCACTGGCGCTGGAACCACCAGGCCTTCGCCGCGCAGGGCTATGTGGTGGCCTGCGTCAACTACCACGGCTCGTCCAGCTTCGGCCATGGCTTCCTGGACACCATCACGCACCGCTGGGGCGAGCTGGAGCTGCAGGACGTGGAGGCGGCCACCGACTGGCTGCTGAAGAAGCCCTGGAGCGACCGCCAGCGCCTGTTCGCCACCGGCGGCAGCTACGGCGGCTACATGGTGGCGTGGATGAACGGCCACCTGAAGCCCGGGCGCTACCAGGCCTATGTCTGCCATGCCGGCTGCTACGACTGGCAGTCCATGTTCGCGGCCGATGCCTTCGACTGGTTCCCCAAGGAGCTGGGCGCGCACTACTGGGACGAGCCGCAGCGCGTCGCCGCGCAGAGCCCGCACGGCTTCGCCCGCCACATGCGCACGCCCACGCTGGTGATCCACGGCCAGCTGGACTACCGCGTGCCCGACGCCCAGGGCCTGATGTACTACAACACGCTCAAGGCCCAGGGCGTGCCGGCGCGCCTGGTCTGGTTCCCGGATGAGAACCACTGGGTGCTCAAGCCGCGCAACAGCCAGCTCTGGTACCGCGAGTTCTTCGACTGGCTGGCGCGCCACGACCCGGGCCGGCGCGCGGCACGCAAGCCGCGGAGCGCGCGGGCCTAGTCCGACGCGCTCCAGTCCACGTCGCCGCACAGCACGCGCAACCGCCCCGCGGACCAGTAGGCGACCGACAGCGTCACGCACAGCCGCGAGCCGTGCAGGCTCAAATAGGGCCGCGTGACCTGCAGCTCGCCGACGGCCTCGATGGCGCGGCGGAAGTAGGGGCGGCGCGCCCAGCGTGCGTCGCCGGCGCGCTCGATGGGCGCGAAGCGCGGGTCGGGCTCGGCGCTGCGCAGCGTGACGCGCTCGCCCAGCTCGCGGCCCTGTTCGTCGAGCAGGTAGCAGACCTGGCTGCCCTGCAACGCCAGAAAGGCCTGGCAGGCCAGGGCCAAGGGCTGGCCTTCCTGCAGCGGCTGCAACGCCAGCGCCAGCGCGGTGCGGAAAGGCCCCAGCCGCTCGGCGGCGCCGCGCCGGCGCGATTGCAGCCGCTCGTCGAACAGCGACCAGATGTCCTCGATCTCCGCGCTGACCCCGCCGCGCAGCAGCTCGGCGCCGGGGCGGCCGAAGGCATAGCCCTGCACCAGGTCCACGTCGGCGTCCAGCGCCACATGGGCCTCGTCGCGGGTCTCCACGCCCTCCAGCAGCACCATGGCCCCGCACTCGTGCAGCAGCGCCACCATCTGCGCCAGCACGCGCGCCATGGAGTTGGATTCCAGCGCGCGCAGCAGCAGGCTGCGGTCCAGCTTGACGATCTCCGGCCGCATGCGCCAGATGCGGTCGAAGTTGGAATGGCCGACACCGAAATCGTCCAGCGCCAGCAGACAGCCGGTGGCGCGCGCCGCCTTCACCGCGGACTCGAAGTCCTGCTCCTGCGCCATCACGTCCTCGGTCACCTCGAAGACCAGCCGGTGCAGCGGCATGCCCAGCTGCTCCATCGCCTCCACCGCGCCGGCCAGCATCAGGGGCTGGGCCGCGGCGCGCACGAAGACCGCCGGGTGGATGTTCAGGAAGAGCCAGCAGTCGTCCTGCCGCTGGGCGAGGAAGTTGCGGACGTGCAGCAGCCGGCACAGCCGGTCCAGCATCAGCTGCTGCTCGGCGCCGCGCGCGGATTCGAAGGCGCGGATCGGTGATACCGCCCCGCCCTGCCCGTCGTGCACCCGCACCAGGGCCTCGAAACCCACCGGCCGGCGGTGCGGAAAGCTGTAGATGGGTTGGAAATGGGTGGACAGCTCCAGGCCCTGGAACGCCGCGAACCAGCGCCCCTCGCGTTGCGCGAGGGCCCCATGCAGGGCCTGCAAGGTCAGATCCACGTCGCCCTGGTCCATACCACCCCCTCTCGGTCGAACGTAAGCAAATGCACGCCGTGGATAATGAACCGCCTAGCTTTCGCGAACCATGCTGATCCAGTTTTTCTACACGCTGCGCGCCGCCAAGCTGCCGGTCTCCGTGAAGGAGTACCTGGGTTTGCTCGAAGCCTTGAAGGCCGGCGTGCTCGACGACGACGGTGGCCCCACGCTGGACAAGTTCTACGTGCTGGCGCGCGCCTGCCTGGTCAAGGACGAGGCGCTGTTCGACAAGTTCGACCGCGCCTTCGGCGCCTACTTCAAGGGCGTGGAGATGGTCACCGATCTGGCACGCGCCTTGCCCGAGGACTGGCTGCGCAAACAGCTGGAACTGGAGCTGACGCCCGAGCAGCGCGCTCAGCTGGAGGCGCTGGGCTGGGACGAGTTGATGGACACGCTGAAGAAGCGCCTCGAGGAACAGAAGGAGCGCCACGAGGGCGGGAACCGTTGGATAGGCACCGGCGGCACCAGCCCCTTCGGCCATGGCGGCGCCAATCCGCGCGGCGTGCGCATCGGCGGGCCCGGCGGGCAGCGCAGCGCGGTCAAGGTCTGGGAGCAGCGCGCCTACCGCGACTACGACGACGCCGTCGAGCTGGGCACGCGCAACATCAAGGTGGCGCTGCGCCGGCTGCGTCGCTTCGCCCGCGAGGGCTCGGAGCTGGAACTGGACCTGGAGCACACCATCCAGGCCACCGCGGCCAATGCCGGGCTGCTGGACATCAAGATGGTGCCCGAGCGGCACAACAAGGTGAAGCTGCTGCTGCTGATGGACGTCGGCGGCACGATGGACGAGCATGTGCACCGCGTCGAGGAGCTGTTCTCCGCGGTGAAGAGCGAGTTCAAGCACCTGGAGTTCTTTTACTTCCACAACTGCGTCTATGACTTCGTCTGGAAGAACAACCGCCGCCGCTTCGCCGAAAAGACCCCGACCTGGGACCTGATCCACAAGTACAACAAGGACTACAAGCTCATCTTCGTCGGCGACGCGACCATGAGCCCCTACGAAATCCTGCAGGCCGGCGGCAGCGTCGAATACAACAACGAGGAGCCCGGCGCCGAATGGCTGCAGCGTCTCACCCACGCCTTTCCCAGCCACGCCTGGATCAACCCCGAGCCGCAAGGCGTCTGGCAGTACCGCCAGAGCATTGCGCTGATCCAGCAGCTGATGCACCAGCGCATGTTCCCGCTGTCCCTGAGCGGTCTGGAAGCGGCCATGCGCATGCTCAGCAAATGACGGGACGCGGCTCCCGACTCGCGGCCGGGCTGCTGCTGGCGCTGCTGCTGGGCGGCTGCTCGGTGCTGACACGCCAGCCGGCGCCGGACGCCGCGGCCGGCGTGCCGGCCGCCGTCGAGCAGGGGCCGCGCGTCGCGGCCTATGAGCTGCGCATCAGCGCCCCCGGCGGGCTGGACGATCTGCTGATGCAGCACCTGGACCTGGCGCGCTTTCGCGAGGCCCCGGCCGACCAGCGGCTCAGCCCCTCCGAGCTGGCCCGCCTGGCCGCCAGCGCCCCCGAGCAGGCCCGCGCGCTGCTCGAAACCGAGGGCTACTTCAACCCACAGATCGAGCTGCAGCGCCAGCGCCGCGAATCGGACGGCCTCTACCAGCTGGCCCTGCAGGTGGACCCCGGCCCGCGCACCCTGGTCAGCCGGCTGAACCTGCGCGTGGACGGCGCGCTGCAGGCCGCCGCCCAGCGGGGCGAGCGCCGCGCGCAACGCCTGCTGGACGGACTGCAGAACGACTGGCCGCTGCAGCCGCAGACCGGCTTCAGCCAGCCACAGTGGTCGGCAGCCAAGAACGCGCTGCTGACGCGCGCGCGCAGCCAGGGCTACCCGCTGGCCCGGCTCAGCGACAGCCAGGCACGCGTGCTCGCCGCCGACAACCAGGTCGAGCTGGAACTGGTGCTGGACAGCGGCCCGCTGTTCCTGCTGGGCGAACTGCAGATCGAGGGGCTGAAGAACCAGCCCGAGCTGAGCGTGCGCCGCATCGCCGGCTATGACGAGGGCGACCCCTATCGCGAGAAGACCCTGCTGGACTTCCAGGAGCGGCTGATCAACACCCAGCTGTTCGACAGCGTCGCGGTGGAGATCCAGCCCGAGGCGGTCAGCGCCGCGGCCGGTCAGGAGACCGTGCAGGTACCGGTGCGCGTGCAGCTGCGCGAAGCGGCGCGCCAGCAGGTCACGCTGAGCCTGGGCTATCACAGCGCCAACGGGCCGTCGATCGGCGTCGAGCACATCCACCGCCGCCCGCTGGGGCTGAACCTGCGCGCGCGCACCAAGCTCAACCTGGGCCGCGACAAGAGCGTGATCGACACCGAGATCAGCTCCCATCCCCGCCCCGACATGCAGCGCAGCCTGGCCGCGCTCTACCTGGAGCGGATCAAGGCGGACCAGCAGGTCAACACCAACCTGCGCACCCGGCTGGGCTATGCGCGCGAGACCGAACGCCAGGACCGGCTGGACTACCTGGAACTGCTGCACGCCTGGGAGCGCGCGCCGGGACTGCCCCAGACACGCGCCAGCGCGATCTCCCTGAACGAGCAGCGCATCTGGCGCCGGCTGGATTCCAAGCTGCTGCCCACGCGCGGCTACAGCGCCAGCGTGCTGCTGGGCGCCGGCTGGGCCGACAGCAACACCGAGAGCCGCGGCCCCTTCGGCCGGCTGCGCGTGCTGGGCACCTGGTACCGCCCGCTGCCCTCCCGCTGGCTGTTCACCGCGCGCACCGAGTTCGGCCAGATCTTCGCCCGCGAGGACCTCGGCCTGCCCGAGGCGCTGCGCTTCCGAACCGGTGGCGACGACACCGTGCGCGGCTATGGCTTCGAAGACCTCGGCCCCACCGACGCCAAGGGCAACCGCACCGGCGGCCGGGTGCTCTGGAACGGCAGCGTGGAACTGGCCCATCCGCTCACCGCGCGCGTGCCGGGGCTGCTGGGCGCGGTCTTCATCGACGCCGGCCAGGCCGCGCCGCGCTGGAGCGATCTGAAACCCGCCTGGAGCTATGGCCTGGGCCTGCGCTACCGCAGCCCGGTGGGCGTGCTGCGCATGGACATCGCCAAGGGCAACCAGGCCGACCGGCCGCGCCTGCATTTCAGCGTCGCCATTGCGCTATGACGTCCTCGCCGCCCTCGCCCGAAGACGGGGCACCGCCCCCCAACGCCTCGCCCGCCCGGCGCCGCCGCGCCCGCGGCCTGCTGCTGGCCATGCTGGCCGCGCCGCTGCTGGTGGCGCTGGCCCTGTTGCTGCTCACCTGGGCACTGAAGAGCGAGTCGGGCACCGCCTGGGTGCTGGCGCGCGTGCCCGGGCTGAGCGTGGAGGACGCGCGCGGCAGCCTGGTCGGCGACTTCAGCGCGCGCCGCGTGCAGCTGCAGTTGCCTGGCGACGGCGGCCTCGTCCGCATCGACGCGCTGCAATGGCAAGACCTGACCCTGGCCTGGAATCGCTCGCCGCTGCTGTGGGGCGAGCTGCATCTGCGGCGCCTGACCATGGACCGGCTCACGCTGCAGCTGGCACCGTCCAAGGACGCCGAACCCAGCAAGCCGCCGACCGACCTGCTGCTGCCGCTGGCGCTCTTCGTCGAGCAGCTGGACATCGCCGAGCTGAGCTTCGAGCCGGGCAAGGCGCCGCTGCGCGGCATCTCCGGCCGGCTCGCGCTGGGCGACGAAGGCGGCGAGCTGCACCGCGCCGAACTGCGCTCGCTCGCCTGGCAGACGCTGCGTCTGCAGGGCCAGGCCCGCGTGGCGACGCGCGACACGATGGCGCTGCGCGGCAGCTTCACGCTGGCGCAGGACGCCGACGCGGCGCTGCCCTGGCAGGCCGCGCTGGCGCTGGACGGCCCGCTGCGCGCGCCGCAACTCACGGCCACGCTGCGGGCCGCGCGGCAGGCCCTGGACCTGCAGGCCACGCTGCTGCCCTTCGACGCCTTGCCGCTGCAGCGCCTGCAGGCGCGCGCCCACGAGCTGGACCTGTCGGCGCTGCTGGACTCGCTGCCCGCCACCGCGCTGACCGGCAGCGCGGACCTGGACCGCGCGCCGGGCGCGCGGGGCGCCGGCCTGCTGCGGCTGCGCAGCCAGCTCGCCAACGGACGCGCCGGCCGGCTGGACCAGGGCCGCGCGCCGCTGCGGTCGCTGCAGCTGGACCTGCAGCTCGACCCGTCCGACTGGAGCCGGCTGCAGCTGCGCCAGCTGGACGCCACGCTGCCCGGCCAGGGCCAGCTGCGTGCCACGGGCCAGAGCAGCGGCGGTGACGGCAGCGAGCTGCGCCTGCGCCTGGACGGGCTGGACAGCCGCGAGATCGACGCCCGCTGGCCCGCGCTGCGCGCCCGCGGCGAGCTGCGCCTGCAGACGCGCGCGGCCCTGTCCGGCGACCTGCTGGCGCAGCCGCTGAAGCTGCAGGGCCAGCTGAGCGGCGAGCTGGGCGGCGGGCCGGCAGCCGGCGCGCCGCGCGAGGCCAAGAACCAGCCGCCGCTGCCGCTGACGGTGGAGCTGCAGGCCCTGCTGGCGCCGCAGTCGCTGCAGCTGCAAAGCCTGCAGCTGCACAGCGGCCCGGCGCGGCTGCAGGCCAGTGCCGAACTGGCGTTGCGCAAGGCGCTGAGCCTGGACCAGGGCTGGTCCTTGAAGAGCGAGGCGCAGATCCAGGGGCTGGACCCGCGCCGCTTCGTTCCGGCGCTGGCCGCCGCGTCCAGCGCCCCTCATGAGCTGCATGGCCGCCTGCAGGCCCGGCTGGCCGGCGGCCCCGCCACGGTCTGGCCCGAGGGCACGGCGCAGCTGGAGATCCTGCCCAGCCAATGGGCCGGGCTGCCGCTGCAGGGCCGGCTGGACTACCGCCGCAGCGGCGCCGCGCGGCCCGAACTGCAGGCCCGGCTGGCGTTGGCCGACGCGTCGCTGCAGGCCTCGTCCACCGTGGCCGCGCAAGGCACGGCGGCCGCGGCCACCAGCGATCTGCAGCTGCAGCTGGGCGCGGAACTGCCCCGCCTGGCCAGCCTGCAGCCGCTGCTGCAGGGGCTGTGGCCCAAGGCCAGGCTCGACGGCCAGCTGCGCGCCGACCTGCGCCTGAACCTGGCGCCGGGCACGCGCGGCGGCACCGCCCAGTTCGCCAGCGACGGCGAACTGCAAGGGCGCGCGCTGAACCTGGCCGGCCTGCCCGGCCTCAGCACGGCGCGGCTGGACTCGCTGCAAGGCCAGTGGCAGCTCGCCAGCGCGGCCGAGCGGCCGCTGCTGGGGCGCGTCGAGCTGAACGGGCTGACCCTGCCGCAGCTGCGCCTGGAGCAGGCGCGCCTGAATCTGGATGGCAGCTGGGCCAAGCACCGGCTGCTGCTGGAAACGCAGGGACGGCTGGCACTGCCGGCGCTGCTGGCGCCGACCGCCGGGCCGCTGCCGCGCGAGGACGCGTCGGCTGCGCGCAAGCCCGGCCCGGTGCTGTACCCGGCCCGCGCGCGGCTGGCGTTGGAGGGCGCGCTGCTGCCGCGCGAGCGCCGCGGCGGCGCCGACCTGCCCGCGCTGTGGGCCCATGGCGGCCGCTGGCAGGCGCAGGCGCTGGAACTGCTGGCCCAGCCCGCCGCCACGGGCACCCTGCCTTGGCTGCAGGCCAGCGGGCTGGGCCTGACGCTGGAGCTGGACCCCGGCGCCACGCCGACCGCGCTGCAGTTGGCCCCCGGCCGTATGGAGCTGCTGGGCGCGGGGCTGCGCTGGGCGCGCGCCGAGCTGCAGGCTCCGCAGGGCTGGCAGGCCGAGCTGGCGCTGGAGCCGCTGAAGGCAGCGCCGCTGCTGGCGCGGCTGCAGCCGGACTTCGGCTGGGGCGGCGACCTGCTGATCAACGGCCAGCTGAGCACGCGGCGCGACGCGCGCGGCCTGGTGCTGGAGCTGGCGCTGGAACGCAGCAGCGGCGACCTCAGCGTGACCGACGAACTCAACACCCAGTGGCTGGGCCTGAGCGACCTGCGCCTGGGGCTGCAGGCCGACCGCGGCGTCTGGCACCTGACCCAGGGCATCGCCGGCAAGAACCTGGGCGCGGTGGGCGGCGCGCTGACCGCGCGCGTCGGCGACCCCTTCGCGCTGCCCGGCGCCCAGGCCGCGCTGGAGGGCGTGCTGGAAGCGCAGGTGGCCAACCTGGGCAACTGGGGCGCCTGGGTGCCGGCGGGCTGGCGCCTGGGCGGCAGCCTGTTCGCGTCCATGAGCCTGTCCGGCCGGCTCGGCTCGCCGCAGCTGCATGGCCGCGCTGGCGGCAGCGCGCTGTCGGTGCGCAACCCGCTGCTGGGCGTGGACATGGCGCAGGGCGAGTTCGCGCTGCAGATGGACGGCCAACAGGCGCTGCTGGAGCGCTTCAGCGCCAAGGCCGGCGACGGCACGCTGAACCTGAAGGGTCCGCTGGTCTTCGGCGCCAAGCCGCAGGCCAAGCTGCAGATCGAGGCGCGCCGCTTCGCGCTGCTGCAGCGCGTGGACCGTCGCGTCGTCGCCAGCGGCGACGCGACGCTGGAGCTGGGGCTGCGGTCGCTGGCGCTGAACGGGCGCTTCGCGGTCGACGAGGGCCTGGTCGATTTCTCGCGCGCCGGCGCGCCGCAGCTGGACGCCGACGTCCAGGTGCTGCGCGAGCCCAGCCAGGCCCAGGCCAAGGCGGCCCAGGGCACGGACAAGCCCGTGCAGGTGCAGCTCGACCTGGACCTGGACCTGGGCGAGCGCCTGCGCCTGAAGGGCTACGGCATCGACACCCGGCTGGGCGGCACGCTGAAGCTCGCGCAGTCGGGCACCGGCAAGCCGACACTGAACGGCAGCGTGCGCACCGTGGGCGGCAGCTTCGCCGCCTATGGCCAGAAGCTGACCGTCGAGAAAGGCGTCTTCAGCTTCGTCGGCCCGCTGGACAACCCGCGCCTGGACGTGCTCGCGATCAAGCCCGGGCTGGACGAGGTGCGCGTGGGCGTGACCGTCGGCGGCACCGCGCACAATCCGCGCATCAAGCTCTATTCCGACCCCGAGATGAGCGAAACCGCCAAGCTGTCCTGGCTGGTGCTGGGCCGCTCGCCCGACAACCTGGGCCGCAGCGACACCGTGCTGATGCAGCGCGCCGCGCTGGCCCTGCTGTCGGGCAGCGGCGAGAGCAGCAGCGACAAGCTGATCAAGAGCCTGGGGCTGGACGAGCTGAGCTTCGGCGGCGACACCGAGGACGCGCGCGGCACCGTGGTGCGTCTGGGCAAGCAGATCAGCCGCAACGTCTACCTGGGCTACGAGCGCGGGCTCAACGCCACCACCGGCAGCTGGCAGCTGATCTACCGCCTCGCCAACCGCTTCACGCTGCGCGCGCTGGCCGGCGAAGAACAGGGGCTGGACCTGATCTGGCAATGGAAGTGGGAATAAGCCCCGCCCGCAAGACCTGACCCCGGGCACTTCAAGCCCCTGCCCGGGCCCTCGCATCGCCCCTGACCACCGCACCGGGCCCACCCCGGCGGCCCAGTCGGTTCATGCGACAATCCCGCGCTTCGGTGCCGCCAGGCACCCGGGCTCGCCGTAGTTCAATGGATAGAACGGCCGCCTCCTAAGCGGCAAATACAGGTTCGATTCCTGTCGGCGGGACCATGCGCGCCAGCGCGAAGCCTCTTCCTCCTGCGATGCGTGATCCGTGAGCCCCCCCGCGCCTCATGACAGCGTCGCCCCGCTCCCCCCCTCCCGCCGCTGCGCTGTCCCGTCGGCGACAGCCGTTGCGAGCATTTCTGCACGAAGCCCGCGCTTGCCGCGCGATCGGCGGCCCGCGCCCTAGACCCAAGTCAAGCCAGCCGTCAGCCACGCTGGCGAGGATGTGCCGGCAGGTTGCGCACATGCCCTTAGCACTTCGCGGCCGGCCCTCCTCCCAGAAACATAAAAATCGATCATCCCCATGGCTTCTTCGCCCGACTCCCGGCCCCTTGCCCACGACAGCCGCTTCTTCCAGTACCACGGCGCCTGGGCCCCCGGCGTGCGGCTGTTTCGCAGCCTGCGCTTCGGCCCCAAGGCGGCGCTGATCTCGCTGGCCTTTCTGCTGCCGCTGCTGCTGCTGGCGGCGGCGTACTGGCGCACGGCGCAGGCCACGCTGGAAGTTTCGCGCCACGAGCGCGCCGGCGTCGCGCTGATGCAGGCGCTCGAGCCCTGGCTGATCGAGGTGCAGAAGCAGCGCCGCCTGGTGCTGTCCGGTCTCAGCGCCAGGCCCGACATGGACGCCATCGCCAAGCAGCGCGCCGCGCTGGCCGAGCTGATCCAGAGCCAGCCCGGCGGGCTGGACCTGGCCCAGGACCTGGCGGCACTGCAGCCCGCGCATGAGACGCTGGCCCGGGCCCGCGGCGAGCCCGCGGCGCTGGCCGCGCCGCTGCAGGAGTATGTGGAGGCGATACGCGGACTGCGGCGACTGATCCTGGACCGCTCGGAGCTGACGCTGGACCGCGACCAGGACAGCCACTACGTGATGCTGGTGGCCACCGAGATCAGCTCGGACGTGATCGAGTCGGTCTCGCGCTCGCGCGCCCTGGCCGGCGCGGCCGCGCGCGAAGGCCGGGGCGACGGCGCCACGCTGCGCGAGCTCTACGCGGTCTGGCACCAGGGCTATGGCAAGCTCCAGCTGATCGACACCGCGGCCCAGCGGGCGACCGCGGCGAATCCGGAACTGCAGCAGCGGCTCGGCACCGCCGAAGCACTGCGCGTCACCCGCGCCTTCTACGACGCCGCCGCGCAGGCCTGGTTCGGCGACAGCTTTGCCGCCGAGGTGCAGAAGCTCGGCCAGCCGGGCCAGGCGGCGGTGGACAGCCTGCGGGCCCTGAGCCAGGACGCGACCCGGCTGCTCGATGAGCTGCTGCAGGCGCGCATCGAGCGCACCGAGTCGGCGCGCGACTGGGCCTTTGGCGCGGTGCTGCTGGGCCTGCTCATCGCGGGCTATCTGTTCCATTCCTTCTACCTGGTGATGGACGGCGGCCTGCGCGAGGTCGCTCGCCATCTGGACGCGATGAGCGAGGGCGACCTCACCACCACGCCGCACCCCTGGGGCCGCGACGAAGCCGCGGAGCTGATGCACGTGATGGCGCGCATGCAGGAGAGCCTGCGTCGGATGGTGCTCAACGTCGGCGGCTCGGCCGAGGACATCGCCCATGCCAGCGACGAGATCGCCAGCGGCGCGATGGACCTGTCCGGCCGCACCGAGCAGACCGCGGCCAACCTGCAGCAGTCCGCCGCCGCGATGGAGCAGATCAGCGCCACCGTGCAGCAGACCGCGCAGCACACGCAGAGCGCGACCGCCGGCGCCAGCGAGAACGCCCGTTTCGCGCAGCGCGGCGGCGCGGTGATGACGCAGATGGTGGGCACGATGGAGGAGATCCAGCAGTCCTCCCACCGCATTGCCGACATCATCGGCGTGATCGACGGCATCGCCTTCCAGACCAACATCCTCGCGCTCAACGCCGCGGTGGAAGCGGCGCGCGCCGGCGAACAGGGCCGCGGCTTCGCGGTCGTCGCCGGCGAGGTGCGCCAGCTCGCGCAGCGCAGCGCCGAGGCGGCCAAGGAGATCAAGGCCCTGATCCAGTCCAGCGTGGCGCGCATCGGCGGGGGCACCGAGGTGGCCCGCGAGGCAGGGGCGACGATGGAAGAGATCGTCAGCAGCGCGGCCCAGGTCAACGGCCTGCTGGGCCAGATCGCCACCGCGTCGCGCGAGCAGAGCCAGGGCCTCGGCCAGGTGCGCGAATCGGTGCAGGAGCTGGACCGCGTGACGCAGCAGAACGCCGCGATGGTGGAGCAGACCGCCGCCGGCGCCGCAGCGCTGCGCGACCTGGCGCGCGCGCTCAACGAGCAGGTGGCGCGCTTCAAGCTGCCGCCCCAGGCGCGCGCCGCGATGGCGAAGCAGCGCAGCGCGCAGATGAGCGCCACCGCGCCGCAGGACCTGGACATCGACGCCGCGATCGACGCCCACCGCCAGTGGAAGGTGCGGTTGCGCGCCGCGCTCGAGAACCGGCTGCAGCTGAACGCCGAGCAGATCGCCTGTGACGACGCCTGCGTGCTGGGGCAGTGGATCTACGGCAGGGACGGCCAGCGCATGAGCAGCGCCCCCGGCTTCGTCACGCTGCTGGAGCAGCACCAGGCCTTCCACCGCGCGGCCGGCGAGGTGGCGCGGCGCATCAATGCCGGACAGATGGGCGACGCCCAGCGCCTGCTGGGCTCGGGCTCCGAGTTCGCCAGCGCGTCCAACGGCGTCGCGCTCGCGCTGACCCGCCTCAAGCGCGGGCGCTGAGCGCCGGGTGCCGCCTGCCGCGGCCGCCCTTGAAGCGACGGAGGACCGGGCGGCTTCGCAGTCGCCCCGACTCGCCTCGGCTCACCCCGCAAGCCCTGGGCCGCCGAGCCCGAGCCAGCCGGGCTCGGCGGCGCGTCGCGCGCGACTCAGCGCCGCCGCATCGCGCGCGACAGCATCAGCACCGGCACCAGCCCGACCAGCACGATGGTGAGCGACGGCAGCGCGGCTTCGCCCAGGCGCTCGTCGCGCGCCAGCTGGTAGGCCACCACGGCCAGGGTGTCGCTGTCGAAGGGGCGCAGCACCAGCGTGGCGGGCAGTTCCTTCATCACGTCGACAAAGACCAGCAGCGCCGCGGCCAGCGCCGAACGCGTCAGCAGCGGCGCATGCAGCTCCAGGAACAGGCGCCGGCGCGAGGCGCCCAGCATGCGCGCGCTCTCGTCCACCAGCGGCGAGATGCGCGCGTAGCCCGCCTGCACCGACTGCAGCGCCACGCCGGAGAAGCGCACCAGATAGGCATACATCAAACCGAGCATGGTCCCCGTCATCAGCGCCGGCAGCTGGAGCGTGGGCCAGGCCTGCTGCATCCAGCCCATGGGCAGCAGCAGCCCCACCGCGATCACCGCGCCCGGCACCGCATAGCCCAGCGACACCACGCGGCCGGCCGCCGCCAGCAGGCCTTGCTCCAGGCGCTCACCCCAGCTCCGCCAGGCGCGCCAGCCTTGCGCCGCGACCTGATCCTGCGCGGCCCCGCGCGCGCGCAGGCGCTGCGCATGGCCCAGCACCAGGGCCAGCAGCACCGCGCCCAGCGCGGCCAGGCCGGCCAGCTTCAGGCTGGTCCAGCTCCACTGCCCGTAGCGCGCGAGGTTCAGCGCCAGCGCCGGCTCCAGCTCCGAGTACTTCAGCTCCAGCAACAGCAGACGCACCAACACCGCCAAGGGCACGACGAAGCCCAGCAGGATGGGCAGCGCGCACAGCAGCCAGGCCCCGATCGCCGCGCCGCCGTGCAGGCGCAGCGGGCGGGCCTCGGCGCCATGCTGGGCGCCGGCACGGCTGGTGGCGAAGCGCAGACGCGCCTGCGCGCGGTGCTCGGCCCACAGCAGCAGCGCCACCACGAGCAGCAGCACCGAAGCCAGCTGCGCCGCGGCGGCACGGTCGTTCATCACCAGCCAGGCCTTGTACACCCCCGTGGTGAAGGTGTTGAGCCCGAAATAGGCACCCACGCCGTAGTCGGCCAGCGTCTCCATCAGCACCAGCGCGACGCCGGCCGCCAGCGCCGGCCGCGCCAGCGGCAGCGCGACCTCGCGCACGCGCCGCCACGGCCCGGCGCCCAGCAGCCGCGCGGCCTCCATCAGCACCACGGCGCGTTCCGCCAGCGCGGTGCGCGTGAGCAGGTAGACATAGGGATAGAGGCACAACACGAAGACCAGCACCGCGCCCCAGAGACTGCGCGGGTCCGGCAGCAGCGCGCCCTCGCGCCCGGTGAGCGCGCGCAGGCCGACCTGCAGCGGGCCGCTGAACTGGAAGAAGTCGGTGTAGGCATAGGCCGCCACATAGGCCGGCATCGCCATGGGCAGCAGCAGCGCCCATTCAAACCAGCGCCGCCCCGGGAAGTCGAACAGGCTCACCGCCGCGGCGCAGGCCCCGCCCAGCAGTGCCACGCCCAGCGCCACCGCGAGCGAGAGCTTCAGCGAACTCCAGGCATAGTCGGGCAGCACGGTGCTGGCCTGGTGCTTGAGCAGCGCCAGCGACTGCGCGTCCAGGGTCAGCCAGGAGCCCAGCACCGAGAGCACCGGCAGGGCCAGCAGCAGGCAGAACAGAAGGATCAGTCGTCGCACGGGGGCTAGCCCTTGCGGGGCTTGGTGAGGGCGGGTGGGCCAACCCGATATCATATCTGCCCATGTTTCTGTCTCTCGAACAGGTCGGCCTGCGCTACCCCCAGTCCAGCGGCCGGCGCGACGCCGTCGCCGCGGCGACGCTGGGATTGGCGCAGGGCCAGATCGGGGTGCTGATCGGCCCGTCGGGCTGCGGCAAGACCACGCTGCTGCGCGCGATCGCCGGCCTGGAACGGCTGCACGAGGGCCGCATCGCCATCGCCGGCGAGACCCTGGCCGATGCGCAGCAGGGCCTGCATCTGGCGCCGGAGGCGCGCCGCATCGGCATGGTCTTCCAGGACTATGCGCTGTTCCCGCACCTGAGCATCGCCGACAACATTGGCTTCGGCCTCAAGCACCTGGCGCGCGCCGAACGCCAGCAGCGCATCGAGCAGATGCTGGACCTGGTGGGCTTGGGCCACGCCGCCCGGCGCGCGCCGCACCAGCTGTCCGGCGGCCAGCAGCAGCGCGTCGCGCTGGCACGCGCGCTGGCGCCGGCGCCGCGCCTGCTGCTGCTGGACGAGCCCTTCTCCAGCCTGGACGTGGACCTGCGCGAGCGCCTGTCGCAGGAGCTGCGCGCCATCCTGCGCGAGATGGGCACGACCGCGCTGTTCGTGACGCACGACCAGGCCGAGGCCTTCGCGATCGGCGACCGCGTCGGCGTGATGCACCAGGGCCGGCTGGAGCAATGGGACGAGGCCTACGCGGTCTACCACCGCCCGGCGACGCGCTTCGTCGCCGACTTCATCGGCCATGGCGTCTTCGTGCCGGCGCGCATCGTCGCCGGCCCCGACGGGCCGCGCGTGCAGACCCCGCTGGGCGAGGTGGGCGGGCTGGGCGTGCTGTCCGGCCCCCCGGACAGCCAGGCCTGCCCGCTGCCCAGCGCCTACCCGGACGGCGAATGCGAGCTGCTGCTGCGCGCCGACGACATCGTCCACGACGACAGCGCGCCGTCCAAGGCGCAGATCGAGCGCAAGGTCTTCCGCGGCGCCGAGTTCCTCTACACGCTGCGCCTGGCCAGCGGCGAGCGCCTGATGGCCCATGTGCCCTCGCACCACGACCACCAGATCGGCGAATGGATAGGCATACGCGCGGCGATGGACCATGTGGTGACCTTCGCGCGCGAACCCCACCCGGCCCAGGCCGATTGAAACCGGCCGGATCGCCCCAAGCTCGGTGTCTTCCGGCATCCCCGCGGCGCCAGCAATCCACGAACCCGCGTGTTTCCTGGGGAAACACCGGGCTTATCGCGTGACCGGCGCCTGCAGAGATCATGGGGCCAGGCATATACTGAAGGCGCCCAACGTCCGCCCGCTTCGGAGCGGAAAGAAGGTGCCCCTGGTCCAGGCCCTGGCCCGGACCGCCCCCGAGGGGGGTCAGAAAACTCGGGGCCGCCCTTCGTTTTCTTGAAGCCAAGCAGCAAGGCTGAGTCAGACATTAGGAATCCACGCATCATGGGCAGCAAATTGAAGGTCGCGGGTTGGGTCGCGCTGGGCGCCGTCACCGGCGCATTGACCACGATGCAACTGCAGGCGAACGCCCGCAGCCCCCTCTCTCCCCTGCCGCTGGAAGAGCTGCAGCAGCTCGCCGCGGTGTTCGGCATCGTGAAGTCCGACTACGTCGAGGCGGTCGACGAGAAAAAGCTGATCAACGACGCCATCTCCGGCATGGTGGCCGGGCTGGATCCGCACTCGCAGTACTTCGACAAGAAGAACTTCAAGGAGTTCCGCGAGAGCACCAGCGGCAAGTTCGTCGGCGTGGGCATCGAGATCGGCATGGAAGACGGCCTGGTCAAGATCGTCTCGCCGATCGAGGGATCCCCCGCCTTCCGCGCCGGCCTGAAGAGCGGCGACCTGATCACCAAGATCGACGACACCGCGGTCAAGGGCCTGAGCCTGGACCAGGCCGTCAAGCGCATGCGCGGCGAGCCCAGCACCAAGGTGATGCTGACCATCTTCCGCAAGACCGAGTCGCGCACCTTCCCGGTCACGATCACGCGCGAGGAAATCCGCGTGCAGAGCGTGCGCGCCAAGATGGTGGAGCCGGGCTACGCCTGGCTGCGCGTGAGCCAGTTCCAGGACCGCACGGTGGAAGATTTCGCCGCCAAGCTGGCCGATCTGTACAAGCAGGACCCCAAGCTCAAGGGCCTGGTGCTGGACCTGCGCAACGACCCGGGCGGCCTGCTCGAGGGCGCGGTGGCGCTGTCGGCGGCCTTCCTGCCCGGCGGCGTCGAGGTGGTGTCGACCAACGGCCAGATCGCCGAGGCCAAGGCCAGCTACAAGGCCAGCCCCGACTACTACCTGCGCCGCGGCAGCAGCGACCCGCTGAAGAAGCTGCCCGAGGCGGTGAAGAACGTGCCGCTGGTGGTGCTGGTCAACGGCGGTTCGGCGTCGGCCAGCGAGATCGTCGCCGGCGCGCTGCAGGACCACAAGCGCGCGATGGTGATGGGCGAACAGACCTTCGGCAAGGGCTCGGTGCAGACCGTGCGCCAGCTGGGCCCGGAGAGCGCGCTCAAGCTCACGACCGCGCGCTACTACACGCCCAAGGGCCGCTCCATCCAGGCCACCGGCATCGTGCCCGACGTGATGCTGGACGAGACCGCCGAGGGCAATGTCTTCGCCGCGCTGCGCACCCGCGAGGCCGACCTGGAAAAGCACCTGACCGGCAAGGACGAGGTCAAGGACGAGGCCGCCGCCAAGGAGCGCGAGAAGGCGCGCGAGGAAGCGCGCAAGAAGCTGGAAGAGGAATTCGCCAAGCGCCACGAGCCGCCCAAGCCGCTGCCCGAGTTCGGCAGCACCGAAGACTTCCCGCTGCAGCAGGCGCTGAATCAGCTCAAGGGCAAGCCGGTGATTGCGTCCAAGACCGCCACCGAGCGCAAGGCCGAGGCCAAGCCGGGCGAATAAGTCGCTGACGCGTCGGCCGCCCGGCCGTCACCCTTCCCCCAGAGCGCCGCACCTTTGCGGCGCTCTTGCTTTCAGGCCCGGCCCAGGTCCGGCCGGGATTCGCCGGCCGGCTCCCCTCGGTCGAGCAAGCCCTGGAAGCTCTTCACCAGCGCCGCGCGATCGTCCGCCCCCAGGATCTCGAAGAATCGCTGATCCACGGCTTCGACGACCTGCACGGCGCGCGCCGCCAGCGCCCGGCCATGGGGCGTGGCGCGGATCAGCTTGGCGCGGGTGTCCTCGGGATGGGACTCGCGGGTGACCCAGCCTTGGGCCACCAGGGTGCGCACCACCTGCGAGGTGGTCATGGGGTCGCTGCCCGCCAGCTGCGCCAGCGCGGCCTGCGTGAGCGGCTGAGGGTCGCCGAACCAGGTGCTCACCGCCAGCATGACAAATTGCGTGTGCGTCAGCCCCAGCGGCTGCAGCGCCGCGCGTTGCTCGCGTTGCCAGGCGTTGGACACCCGCCAGAGCAGAAAGCCGGGGCTGTCGTTCGGACCCGGATGGCGGGTGGGCAGAGGCTTGGCGGGGCGGCTGGGCTTCATGACAGAGTCAGGCGGCGGCCCCGGCGTCTTCCGAGGGCTGGTCCATGGCGAGGAGAAGGTGGCGCGCATCCTGCTGCGACCAGGGCTCCAGCCCCCGCCGCGGCACCGTGCCCCCGTTCGGGCTTGCGCAGAGTGACGGATTTTCGCCCATCACTCGCAGGTGCGACACCACGCCCAGCGTCGCCTTCATGCCGCGTCCCGAGAGGTCGACGCGGCCTGCGCCCGTTGGGCCAGCGCTTCGATCACTTGCGGAAAGTCCGACGAAACCTCGTCGCACAGGGACTGGGCATCCGGCCCCCGCACCTCGATCGTGTAGCAGATGCGGCAGCCCGTTCCGTCGGCCGACGCGGACGGCAGGATCTCGTGGCGCACGCGGACCATCATCGGCCCGACCTCGGTCTCGTCGGTGAAGCACCGGGCCGGCACCACATCGACAAGCCGAGAGCGGAGAGACATCCCCTCAGGCAGGTCCATGGTGAACCAGGCGCCCTCGGCAAATAAACCGTCCAGGGCCGCGCTGCGCACGCCTGGGTTCCATTCGTGCCACCGGGCGACATCGGACAGACAGTCCCAGACCGCCTGCGGCGAAGCCGCGCAATGGCCCAGAACAGAGCGGGTGGCAAGAGGGGTCGACGGCATGATCAGCTCCTTTATGTATGTGCAATTATTATATGCATGCATATTTAATGTCAAAACCTCCGCAACGCCATGAATCCGCGCGAGGGGCCAGTCGGGTCGGGCGGCCCGCCCCTTTCCCCTGTCACGGGTCCCCCGGAGGCTATGCTTCACCCATGACTGACGAACAACTGCTGCGCTACTCGCGGCACATCCTGCTCGACGAGCTGGGCGTGGAGGGACAGCAGCGCCTGCTGCAGTCCCATGCGCTGGTGATCGGCGCCGGCGGCCTGGGATCGCCGGTGGCGCTGTTCCTGGGCAGTGCCGGCGTGGGCCGCATCACGCTGGTGGACGCCGACACGGTGGACCTCACCAATCTGCAACGCCAGCTGGCGCACAACCTGGCCCGCGTGGGTCAGCCCAAGGTGCTGTCGGCCGCGGCCGGCATCGCCGCGATCAACCCCGAACCCGAGGTCCGGGCGCTGCAGCAGCGCGCCGGCGCCGCCCTGCTGGACGAATGGGTGCCGCAGGCCGATGTGGTGCTGGACTGCAGCGACAACTTCGCCACCCGCCACCTGGTCAACGCCGCCTGCGTGCGCCATGGCCGCCCGCTGGTTTCCGGCGCCGCGTTGGGCTTTGACGGCCAGTTGAGCGTGTATGACACGCGCCGCGCCGACTCGCCCTGTTATGCCTGCCTGTTCCCGCCCGACCCGGGCTTCGAGGAACAGCGCTGCGCCACCCTGGGTGTGTTCGCGCCGCTGGTGGGCATCATCGGCAGCATGCAGGCCGCCGAAGCCCTGAAGCTGATGTCCGGCATGGACAGCCAGCTGCCCGGCCGGCTGCTGGTGCTGGACGCGCGCCGCATGGAGTGGAACGAAATCCGCCTCCAGCCCGACCCGGCCTGCGCCTGCTGCCGCGAACACCGCGGTCCGACGCAATAAAACGCCGTATTCACAGCCCAAGCGATCAGGAAATTACTCCCATCGCCCCTTAAGCTACCGCCGCCCCGCGTGGGCCAGACCACCATGATCCGCCACGACAAGCTCGCCGCCCGCAACTTCCCGTCCGCCGAGGAAGAGGCCCGCCAACCCGCACCGCAGGAAATCAGCCAACTGCCCGCCTACCGGCTGGCCTTCGCCGACGAGGACTTCCTGCTGCGCGAGGAACTGCGCCCGGTGCGCATGCAGCTGGAGCTGCTCAAGCCCGAGCTGATCCAGAAGGAGCTGGGCATCGAGCACACAGTGGTGATCTTCGGCAGCGCGCGCATCCCGGACCGGGCCAGCGCCGAACAGGCGCTGGAGCAGGCGCGCGCGGACGCCGACCCCGACGCCATCCGCCGCGCCGAACGCCGCCTGGGCATGAGCCGCTACTACGAGGAGGCGCGCCGCTTCGCGCGCCTGGTGACCGAGAACACCGGCAGCCGCCCGCACCCCATCTATGTCGTGACCGGCGGCGGCCCCGGCATCATGGAGGCCGGCAACCGTGGCGCCTACGAGGCGGGCGGACGCAGCCTGGGGCTGAACATCGTGCTGCCGCACGAGCAGTTCCCCAACCCCTACATCACGCCCGAGCTGTGCTTCCGCTTTCACTATTTCGGGCTGCGCAAGATGCACTTCCTGATCCGCTCGGTGGCGCTGGTGTGCTTCCCGGGCGGCTACGGCACGCTGGACGAGTTGTTCGAAACCCTCACGCTGATCCAGACCGGCAAGTGCCGCCGCCGGCCCATCCTGCTGTTCGGGCGCGAGTTCTGGTCGCGCCTGATCGACTTCGAACTGCTGATCGACTCCGGCATGATCAGCCCCGGCGACGAGCAGCTCTTCCGCTATGTCGAAACCGCCGAGGAGGCCTGGGCCTTGCTGAAGGCGGAGTACGAGATCGGCAACCACAACCACGTGAATTCCAACGAACCCATCTGACGAGGCCTGCGATGACCCAAGCGCGTTCCGTTTCCCTGATTGGCGCCCCCACCGATGTGGGCGCCGGCGCCCGCGGGGCCAGCATGGGCCCCGAGGCCCTGCGCGTGGCCGGGCTGGCCGAGGCGCTGCGCGGGCATGGTGTGGACGTGCTGGACCGCGGCAATCTCAGCGGCCCCTCCAACCCCTGGCTGCCGCCGGTGGACGGCTACCGCCACCTGGGCGAGGTCGCGGCCTGGAACCAGGCGGTGCACGACGCGGTGCACCAGGAACTGCAGGGCGGCCGCATGCCCATCCTGCTGGGCGGCGACCATTGCCTGGGCCTGGGCTCCATCAGCGCGGTGGCGCGCCACTGCCGCGAGACCGGCAAGAAGCTGCGCGTGCTGTGGCTGGACGCGCATGCCGACTTCAACACCAGCGCGCTGACCCCCAGCGGCAACATCCACGGCATGCCGGTGGCCTGCCTGTGCGGTTTCGGCCCGCAGGAGCTGATCTCCATCGGCGGCCAGGTGCCGGCGATCAGCCCCAAGTGGGTGCGCCAGATCGGCATCCGCAGCGTGGACGCGGGCGAGAAGCGCTTCGTGCACGAGCAGGAGCTGGAGGTGTTCGACATGCGCTACATCGACGAAATGGGCATGCGCCACACCATGGAGCTGGCGCTGGCCACGCTGGACGCCAACACCCATCTGCACGTCTCCTTCGACGTGGACTTCCTGGACCCCGACGTCGCCCCCGGCGTCGGCACCACCGTGCCCGGCGGCCCGACCTACCGCGAAGCCCAGCTGTGCATGGAGATGATCGCCGACACCGGCCGCCTCGCGTCGCTGGATGTGATGGAGCTGAACCCGGCGCTGGACGTCAGGAACAAGACCGCGCTGATCGCCGTGGACCTGATCGAATCGCTGTTCGGCAAGAGCACGCTGATGCGCAAATGAGCGCCGGCCGGGCGCTCAGCCCGCGCGCCGCGTCTCCAGCAGCTTGACCAGCGCCTGCAGCGCGCGGTTCACCGGCGTGGCCACGCCCAGCGCCTCGCCGCGGCGGACCACATGGCCGTTGAGGTGGTCGATCTCGCTGGGCTTGCCGCGTGCCAGGTCTTGCGCGGTGGACGAATACTGGCCCGGCATGCTGTCGGCCAGCCGGCTCACGCGCTCGTCCAGGTCGGCGGGCAGCGCCACGCCCTCGGCCTGGGCCACGGCACGGCATTCGGCGACGATCTCGCGCATGGTCTGCGCCACGCCCTCGCCCCGCACCACCTCGCCGTAGGGGCGCTGGCTGATGGCCGACAGCGCGTTGTAGGCGCAGTTGATCACCAGCTTGGTCCACAGCGCGGCGCGGACCTCGGCCGACACCTCGGTCGGGATGCCTGCCGCGACCAGCGCGCGCGCCACGCGTTCGCCGCCCCGCGCGGGCTCGATCACCAGCTCGCCGCGCCCATGGTGGCGTACATGGCCGGGCCCCGCCATCTCGGTGGCCACATAGACCACCGCGGCGGCCACCGGCTGACCCGGCAGCGCGGCGCGCAGGCGTTCGGCGTTGTCCACGCCGTTCTGCAGCGACAGCAGCAAGGTGTCCGGCTTCAGCCAGGGCCGCAGCTGCGCCGCGGCGGATTCGGTGTCGGCGGACTTGACGCAGAACAGCACCAGGTCGGCCCCCTGCGCCGCACGGGCCTCGGTGCTGGCCTCCATCGGCAGACGCTCGTCGCGCCCCTTCATCTCCAGACGCAGTCCGTCGCGGCGCACGGCCTCCACATGGGCGGGGCGGCCGATCAGCACCACCGCGTGGCCAGCGCGCGCCAGCAGCGCGCCAAAGAAGCAGCCCACGGCGCCGGCGCCCATCACGGCGATGCGCAGCACGGGTTCGGACGCGGGGGCGTTAGCGGCGGACATGGCAAAGCTCCTGTCATCGTGGAGCCGAGATCCTAGACCGTTTGTCGACGAACTTCAGGCGCTGACGATCCAGCCCTCCAGCGGGTCCAGGGTCGGCGGCAGTCCATAGCCCGGCCGGGCGGACGCCCAGGCCGCCTGCATCAGGCACAGCACCGCGTCCAGGCTGTCGCCACTGGCGTCGTCCACCAGCGCATCGCGCTGCGCATGGCTGAGCTTCAGGCGCAGGCCCAGGCGGCTGCGCCCCTGCTCCAGCGCGTCCACCAAGTCCTTGCGCGCGATCAGGCGCTCCGGCGTCTGCCGGCCGCGCTCGTCGCTCTTGTAGCTGCGCCGGCCGATGAGCTCGCGCGCCAGCAGGCCCGGATAGGCCTCCAGCCCCACCCGCGCCGGATCGCCCTGGCGCAGCCCGGGCAGGCTGAGGTCGGCCGCCACCAGCCGTGGCACACCCGCGTGCAGCATGTAGGCCACCGGCGGGTTGACCCATTTCATGCTGGGCGAGGCCCCGGCCGGCGCGTCGCAGGCCCGGTGGGCGAACTTGCCACCGACCGGCCGCGCCGCGCAGAACGCGGCAAACCGCGCGCGGATCTCGGCCCGGCTCAGCGCGGCGTAGTGATCGATCAGCGCCAGCCATTCGCGCGGCCAGCCCAGGGCCTCGACCAGCTCGCGCGGCAGGCCGAAGGGCAGGTCCAGCGCCGCCAGCCAGGGACCGGGCCGACGCAGCCAGTCGTCGAAGCCGTCCAGCGAGGGCAGCGCCTCCAGACCGCCGAGACGCAGCACCGCGCCCTGGCGCTGGCCGCCGGCCACGACGATGGGCTTGCGCGGTCCCGGGGCGCTGGAGAAATCCACGCCGAACAAGGCGGCGTCCATGGGGAAAGAAGTCATTGTCCGTGCGACATTGAGGCAAGTCTGGGCTTGACGCGGACGCGGGGCTTCCGGATGCTAGCGTCATGGCCGTCAGCCTGCACTGGCAAGGGGCTCATGAGGCTAGCCCCCGGACGCGCGTCGGCCAAGGAGTTTGAGTGAAGGCACAACTGGCGCAGGCGCGGCACCTGGCGGCGCGCGGAGAGTACGCGAAGGCGACCGCCCTGCTTCGTTCCCAGTTGGACCTGCCGTTGCGCGACCGCGACCGTGCGCGCATTCTGGCGCTGCTGGCCCACCATCTGCCGCGCCAGGGCGAGCTGCACGAGGCGCTGCGCCGCGCCAGCGAAGCCGTGGCGCTGAGCAGCAAGATCGACGACGCGGCGCTGATGTCGGCCTCGCTGATCTCGCTGGGCTATGTCTATGCCCAGTACCTGATGGGCCGCGAAGCGCTGGACACCACCTGGCAGGGCCTGCACGAGGCGCGCCGCGCCGGACGCCCGGACCTGGAGGCCTGGGCGCTGAACCGCCTGGGGCTGACCTGTGCCAGCCTGGGTCATCCCGAGCAGGGCTGCCACTACACCGAACAGGCGCTGGAGATCGCGCAGGGCCCGCAGGCCGACCACGAGCTGCGCTTTTCCTGCCTGAACAACCTCGCCTTCATCTGGCTGCAGGTGCACGAGGAGGCGCGCCGCGAACAAGACAGGCGTCGCGCCGGCCGCGCGCTGGAGCAGGCCACGCACTGCGCCGAGCAGTCGCTGCGGCTGGGCCGGCAGATGGACAGCCGCTTCTGCACCGCGATCGCGCTGTCCAATCTGGCCGAGGCGCGGCTGTTCGAGGCGCCCTCGCCCGAGGTGCTGCCGCTGATCGAGGAATACGAAGCGCTGGCGCGGACCCATGGCTACCCCGACCTGCAGGTCCAGGCCCGGCTGCAGCGCGCGCTGATCCTGTCTGCCAACGGCCGGCTCGGTGAGGCGATCGCCGAACTGCGGGCGCTGGACCAGCAAGCCGGCCCGACGCCGCGCCGCCGCCGCCAGCTCTGCCGCGCGCTGTACCTGGCCTACAAGGACCAGGGCCAGTTCGAGCAGGCCCTGCACTACCACGAGACGCTGGCCGAGCTGGAACGCCAGGTGGCGCGCGACACCATGGCGCTGCAGACCGAGGCCATGCTGATCCGCCAGGAATTCCGCCATGCGCAGGCGCGCGCCGAACACGCGCTACAGGACGCGCGCCAGGCCCGCGAGCGCGCGAGCCAGCTGGAGCGCGAGCAGGCGCAGCTGCGCGAGCAGGCCGCCGAATGGGGGCGCATGGCCCACGAAGACGCGCTGACGGGCCTGCACAACCGCCGCCATGCCGAGTTCGCGCTGCCCCTGCTGCTGGAGCGCGCGCGGACCGATGCGGTGCCGGTGGCGCTGGCGATGTTGGACATCGATCATTTCAAGCACGTCAACGACACGTTGGGCCATGGCACCGGCGACCGCGTGCTGCAGCAGGTGGCGCTGCTGCTGCGCAGCCAGCTGCGCGGCGCCGACCTGATCGCGCGCGTGGGCGGCGAAGAGTTCATGCTGGTCTTCGTCGGCACGCCGCCCGACCTGGCGCTGGAGGTCTGCGAGCGCCTGCTGCGCGCGGTGCGCGCGCATGGCTGGGGCAGCCTGGCGCCGGCGCTGCGCATCACGGTCAGCATGGGCCTGGCCTGCGGCGAGCCGGGCCAGGACCCGCGCGCGCTGGTGGAGGCGGCCGACCAGGCGCTGTACGGCGCCAAACGCGGCGGCCGCGACCAGGTCGTGCTGCAGCGCCTTTGATCGGCGCGGCCGGCGCTCAGGCGAGCTTGAACACCGCGACCGACTCTGACAGGGCGTCGGCCTGCTGACGCAGGCTTTGCGCCGCCGCGGCGGATTCCTCCACCAGCGCCGCGTTCTGCTGCGTCATCTGGTCCAGCTGCGAGATCGCCGTGCCGATCTGCGCGATGCCGCCGCTCTGCTCCTGCGTGGCATGGCTGATCTCGGCGACGATGCGCGAGACCCGTTCGATGGCCGCGGAAATCTCGCCCATCGCCTGGCCCGCGCGCTGCACCTGCGCGGCGCCGCTGGCGACGTTCTCG
This sequence comes from Pelomonas sp. CA6, assembly GCF_022549225.1. Lineage (GTDB taxonomy): Bacteria > Pseudomonadota > Gammaproteobacteria > Burkholderiales > Burkholderiaceae_C > Roseateles. Next base: position 91,084 of record NZ_JAKZFD010000005.1, on the reverse strand, counting down.
CCGCTGTGCGTGATCAGGCCCTTGATCTCCTTGGCCGCCTCGGCGCTGCGCTGCGCGAGCTGGCGCACCTCGCCGGCAACGACCGCGAAGCCGCGCCCCTGCTCGCCGGCGCGCGCGGCCTCCACCGCGGCGTTCAACGCGAGGATGTTGGTCTGGAACGCGATGCCGTCGATCACCGCGATGATCTCGCCGATCTGGGCGGACGAGGCGCTGATGCGCTCCATGGTCTGCACCACCTCGCCCATCACCGCGGCGCCGCGCTGCGCGGCTTCGGCGGCCGAGCCCGCCATCGCGTCGGCGCGGCGCGCCGAATCGGCGTTGTGCTGCACGCTGGCGGTCAGCTGCTCCATCGCCGACGCGGTCTCCTGCAGGTTGGACGCCGCCTGCTCGGTGCGGTTGCTCAAGTCCTGCGCGCCGTCGGAGACCTCGCGCGACGCGGTCGCGATGCTGTCGGTGGCGCTGCGCACGCCCTGCACCACCCGGCGCAACGCATGTTGCATGCCCTGCACGCCGCGCATCATCGCGGCCGTCTCGTCAATGCCCTGCACCGCCACCGTCTCGCTGAGGTCCTGGCGCGCGATGCGCTCGGTGCTGCGCACCGCCGCCGACAGCGGCGCGACGATGGAGCGGACGTTGAAGAAGGTGAACACCGCGATGCAGAGCACACCGATCAGCGACACCGAACTCAGCGCCAGGCGCACGCGCTGCGCCTGCTGCGCAAGGCGCTGCGACTGCGCCTCGCCGTTCTCGGCGACCCGCCGCGTCATCTCGGCCAGCTGCTGGTCCATCTCGCGCACCGGCCCCTTGATCGGCTCGGTGGCACGGTTGGCCTCGGTGGTGTCGGCGAAGCCCTGCGCCTGCACGCGGGCGATGACGACGTCAAAGCCGCGGCGGTACTCGGCCAGCGCCAGGCTCATGCGCGGCGGCAGCGCGCGCACGGTCTGCGGCACGTCCAGCGCGACCATGGCCTGCAGCCCCTGCTCCACCTTGGCGAAGGCCGACTCCCACTCCGTCTTGTAGCGCGCCACCGCCCGGGGATCGCCCAGGTTGATCAGCAGGTCTTTCTCGTAGCGGCGCAAATTACCCACGCCGGCGCGCACCTCGGCCAGGCGGGCCAGCGACTCGACGTCATGGGCGACGTAGTGACGGAAATCGTCGCTCGCCCGGGCCTGGCTCCAGAGTCCGTTGGCCGCGATCAGCGCGATGGCCAGCATGGACAGCGCCGCCAGCGCGAACAGCCGCGCGCGGATGGAATAGTTCCTCAGAGACCACATGGCGACACCTCGCTGGCGAGAACATGGCGGCTCCCTGGCACCTCTTTTCGCACAGCCTAACAGTCCAGCGCCACGGCCGGAAGTGCGGATTTCGCACCAAACGCTCAGTCGTCCCAGAGCTCCTGCAGGGTCTGGACAAAGGCTTGGCGCCGCGCCGCCAGCAGCGGCGCACCGTCCCGCCAGCGCGGGCGGCCGGCGACGAAGACCTCGCGCAAGACCTGGCCCTGGCTGGCGAACAGCAGGCCGTCCATCAGCGCGCTCTGCGGCAGGCCGGCCAGGCCGTCGGCCGCGCCGTCGAGCACGACGAAGTCGGCCCGCGCGCCCGGCAGCAGCCCATGCGCCGCCAGCCCGGCGGGACGGGCGCCGCCCTGCAGCGCGGCGTCGAACAGGCGTTCGCCGGTGCTGGGCAGGCGGCCCGGCGCGGCGGCCACGTTGCGTCGCTGCAGGCCCAGGCGCTGGCCGTACTCCAGCCAGCGCAGCTCCTCGATCGCGCTGCGCCCGATCTGGCTGTCCGAGCCCAGGCTCAGCGGCACGCCGGCCGCGAGCCAGCCCGGCAGGTCGGCCAGGCCGTCGCCGAGGTTGGCCTCGGTGGTGGGGCAGATCACCACGCCGGCCCCGCTGCGCGCCACCGCGTCGATCTCGGCCGGCTCGCTGTGGGTGGCGTGCACCAGCTGCCAGCGCGCGTCCAGGCCCAGCTGGCACAGCTGCTCGATCGGCCGCCGGCCGGTGGCGGCCAGGCAGTCGCGCACCTCCTGCTGCTGCTCGGCGACGTGGACATGGATGGGCAGGTCCGCGTCGCCGACGAGGCGGCGCAGCGCGGCGATGTCGTCCTCGTGCGCGGCGCGCAGCGAATGCAGCGCCACGCCGGCCTGCACGCCGGGCAGGCCGGCCGCGTTGATGCGCTCGCAGGCGCGCCAGACCCAGGCCGCGTCGGTTGCGAAGCGGCGCTGCGTGTCGCGCAGTCCGCGCTGGCCGAAGCCCTGGTGGGCATAGAGCACCGGCAGCAGCGTCAGGCCCAGGCCGACCTCGCGCGCCGCGTCGGCCAGCGCCCAGGCCATGGCCAGCTCATCCTCGTAGGGTTGTCCATCCGGCCGGTGCTGCAGGTAGTGGAACTCGCAGACCTGGGTGTAGCCGCCGGCCAGCAGCTCGGTGTAGAGCTGGGTTGCGATCACGCGCAGCTGGTCGGGCGTCACACGCAGCGCCACACCGTACATGCGGTCGCGCCAGGACCAGAAGTCGTCGCTGTCGCTGTCGCGCCGCTCGGCCAGGCCGGCGAACGCACGCTGGAAGGCGTGGCTGTGGGCGTCGACCAGCCCCGGCAGCACCGGGCCGGCCAGCGCCACGCAGCCTTCGGGCGCGACCGCCACGCCGGCCTCGATGCGCGCCCAGCGGCCCTGCGCGTCGGTTTCCAGCAGCACCTGGCGCTGCCAGCGACCCTGCAGCCAGGCCAGAGGCGCGTGGAAGCGGGCCGCCGTCATGCGCCGAGCTCCGACACGAAACCGTTGGCCATCAGATAGGCCTGCAGCAGCATCGCCAGCAACGGGCGCACCTGCGCGGCGCGCGCCTCGTCAATCTGGTAGCCGGCCTCGCCCAGCCCACGCTCCTGCATGTAGCAGCGATAGCACATCTCCAGCTGCACGGCCTGCTGACCCAGCTGGGGGCGGCCGTACTGGCGCGTGATGTAGCCGCCCTTGAAACGGCCGTCGGTCACCTGCGTGAAGGTGGACTGGGCGCCGAGCACCACGCCCATGGCCTCGCGCGTGATCGCGCGGCAGGACTGGCCCTCGACGGTGCCCAGGTTCAGGTCGGGCAGCTGCCCGTCGAACAGCCAGGGCAGCTCGGAGCGGATGCTATGCGCCTCGAACAGCAGCGCCTGGCCGTGCTGCTGGCGCAGGCGCTGCAGCTCGCCCTGCAGCGCCTGGTGGTAGGGCGCCCAGTAGGTTTCCAGCCGGCGCTGCTTCTCGTCGGCATCGGGCGCCAGGCCCTCGCGGTAGAGCGGCTCGCCGGTGAAGAAGCGGGTCGGGCACAGCTCGGTGTTGGAGGCGCCGGGATACATGGGCGTGTCCTGCGGCGGCCGGTTGAGGTCGATCAGATAGCGCGAATAGCGCGGGATCAGCAGGCCCGCGCCCAGGCGCTCGGCGATGGGCGCGTAGAGCTGCTCCAGGTGCCAGTCGGTGTCCTCACTGGCGAGCGCGCGCTCCACGTAGCGGTGGTGCTGGTCCTCGGGGATCAGCGAGCCCACGTGGGGCATGCTGATCAGCAGCGGGCCGCGGCCCGGGCGCAGTTCAAAGGTCTCGTGCTTCATTCGATCAGTCTCCTCGCGAGGCGTCAGGCGCGCGGAAGGCCGCCCGCCACGGTCTGGCGCAGCGGGTTGCGGCCGAAGTAATAGGCCAGCTCGCGCGGATGCGCGGCGTCCCAGACGCAGAAGTCGGCGCGCATCCCGGCAGCCAGCCGGCCGCGGTCGGCCAGGCCCAGCGCGCGCGCGGCGTTCACGGTCAGCCCGCGCAGGGCTTCTTCCGGCGTCATGCGGAACAGCGTGCAGGCCATGTTGAGCATCAGCAGCAGCGACAGCCCCGGCGAGCTGCCCGGGTTGTGGTCGGTGGCCAGCGCGATGGGCACGCCGGCCTCGCGCAGCGCGGCCATGGGCGGCAACTGGGTCTCGCGCAAGAAGTAGTAGGCGCCGGGCAGCAGCACCGCGACGGTGCCGGCCGCGGCCATCGCGCGGACCCCGGCCTCACCGAGGTATTCCAGGTGGTCGCAGGAGAGCGCGCCGAACTCGGCCGCCAGCTGCGCGCCACCCTGGTCGCTGAGCTGCTCGGCATGCAGCTTGACGGGCAGGTTCAGGCGCCGCGCGGCCTCGAACACGCGCCGCGTCTGCGCCGGCGTGAAGGCGATGCGTTCACAGAAGGCGTCGACCGCGTCGATCAGCCCGTCCTGGTGCAACTGCGGCATCCACGCGCAGACGGCGTCCACATAGTCGTCCTGGCGGCCCTCGAACTCCGGCGGCAGCGCGTGCGCGCCGAGGTAGGTGGTGCGCACGCTCAGCCCCAGCCCGGCGAGTCCACGCGCCACGCGCAGGCATTTGGCCTCCTGCTCCAGCGACAGGCCATAGCCGGATTTCACTTCCAGCGTGGTCAGCCCCTCGGCCATCAGCGCGCGCGCGCGCGCCGCGGCGCCGCGGGCCAGCTGCGCCTCGTCGGCCGCGCGCGTCGCCGCGACGGTGGCGCGGATGCCGCCGCCGGCGCGCGCGATCTCTTCATAGCTGGCGCCTTGCAGGCGCAGCTCGAACTCGGCCGAGCGCTCGCCGCCATAGACCAGATGGGTGTGGCAGTCGATCAGCCCCGGCGTGACCAGCGCGCCGTCCAGCCCCTGCTCGGCGGCGACGCTGGCGCGCCACTCGGCCGGCAGCTCGGCCAGCGGGCCGGCCCAGCGCAGGCGCTCGCCCTCGGTCAGCAACGCGCCATCCGGCACCAGGCCCCAGCCCTGCGCCGGGGTCAGGGTCACCAATTGCGCGTCGCGCCACAGCGTTGTTTGTGTCATGTCTCGCTCCAGATCAACCACCAGGCGGCGCCCGGCCCTCCCCGCCCGTGCGTCGAGGCAAAGCGGCAAGGCTGAGCCGCCGGCTTCTCGCACCAGGCCAGCGTGCGCGGCGGCAGCGCCCGGGCACGGCCGCCATGGTTCAGCGACCCACCCTCTTCGGTGAACAGCCCCAGCCAGTCGCAGCGCGGGACAAGGGCCTCGGTGGCCGGCCGCAGCTCGAAGCGGCCGGCGCCGCGCCGGTGCATGGCATTGAAGTCCTGCGTCGCGCCGCCCAGCAGCCGGCAGCCGGGCGCCCGTTCGCCGTCGAAGGCGAACACCGGGTCGCCGGGGCGCAAGACCTGACCCTGCAGGTCCACGCCGTCGCCCGACAGCACCGCGAACCAGCGGTCCACGCCGGGGAAGCTGGAGAACGGTCCGTCGGCGGTGATGTCGGCCACGCTGATGCGCAGCGTCCAGTCCTGCGCATGCGGCCAGGCCAGCAGCTCGCGGGTCTGGCCGCCGCCATTGCGCCAGGGGCTGGGCGCGACCTGCGCCGCACTGAGGTGGATCCAGCTCATGCCTGAAAAGCTCCCTGTAGAAAGTAGCGGCTGCCCGGATGCACCAGGCGGACCGCGGTGACCACCCGGCCCTGGCTCAGCGTGCTGCGCCGGACCACCAGGCAGGGCTCGCCCTTGGGGATGGCCAGCAGCTTCGCGTCCTGGCTGCTGGGCAGTTGCGCCTCGATGGTGTAGCGCGCCTCGGACAGCGGCGCCACCTGCAGCAGGTAGTGGGTGGGGGTCACGCGGGCAAAGTCCTGCGCCATGTAGTCCGGCGCGCAAGCCGCGTTGACCAGCCGGTCCTCGCACTGGATGGGCACGCCATTCTCGAGATGCACGATGACGCTGTGGAAGAGCGGCGCTCCGGGCCGCAGCGCGAACAGCGCCGCCTGCTCGTCGTCGGCACGCACCGACTCCAGCAGGTGCAGGCGCGATTCGTGGCGATGGCCGCGCTCGGCGATCTCCTCGTGCACGTCGCGCACGGTCAGCGTGGACGCGATGCGGTGCAGCTGCGCGACAAAGCTGCCCACGCCCTGCACGCGGTCGACCATTCCCTCCTGATGCAGCTCGCGCAGCGCGCGGTTGACCGTCATGCGGCTGACGCCAAAGGCTTCGGTCAGCTCGGCCTCCGACGGCAGGCGCTCGCCGGGCCGCCAGCGGCCGGCCGCGATGCCCTCGCGCAGATGGGTCTTGACCTTGAGGTATTGCGGCGCCGGGCCGCCGATGCGGGCGTTGACCATGGTGGCTGCGATGGTAGTTGACTTTACTTGTATAGACAACTAGAGTCCGGCCCATTCCAACACGGGCAGCACGGCGCCGCGTCCGCGCCGCCCGGACCGCCACCCGTCCTTTGCGAGGAGACAAGCATGAGCCAAGCCCGCGTCGTCCGTGCCCCCACCGGCACGCAGCTGCATTGCAAGAACTGGCTGACCGAAGCCGCCTACCGCATGATCCAGAACAACCTGGACCCGGTGGTGGCCGAGAACCCCGACCAGCTGGTGGTCTACGGCGGCATCGGCAAGGCCGCGCGCAACTGGGACTGCTTCGACGCCATCCTCGCCACGCTGAAGGAACTCAACGAGGACGAGACCCTGCTGATCCAGAGCGGCAAGCCGGTGGGCGTGTTCAAGACCCATGCCGACGCGCCGCGCGTGCTGCTGGCCAACTCCAACCTGGTGCCGCACTGGGCCACCTGGGAGCACTTCAACGAGCTGGACCGCAAGGGCCTGATGATGTACGGCCAGATGACGGCCGGCAGCTGGATCTACATCGGCTCGCAAGGCATCGTGCAGGGCACCTACGAGACCTTCGCCGAGGCCGGCCGCCAGCACTACGGCGGCTCGATGGAAGGCCGCTGGATCCTCACCGCCGGCCTGGGCGGCATGGGCGGCGCGCAGCCGCTGGCCGCCACCTTCGCGGGGGCCTGCTCGCTGAACATCGAATGCCAGCAGTCGCGCATCGACTTCCGCCTGAAGACCCGCTATGTGGACGAGCAGGCCCGCGACCTGGACGACGCGCTGGCGCGCATCGCCCGCTATACCGCCGAGAAAAAGGCCGTTTCCATCGCGCTGCTGGGCAATGCGGCCGAGGTCCTGCCCGAGCTGGTGAGGCGGGTGAAGGCCGGCACCGCGATCAAGCCCGACCTGGTCACCGACCAGACCTCGGCGCATGACCTGATCAACGGCTACCTGCCGGCCGGCTGGACGGTGGCGCAATGGAAGGCCGCCGCCACCGACCCGGCCCAGCATGCCGACCTGAAGGCCGCCGCCGCGCGCGGCTGCGCGGTGCATGTGCAGGCCATGCTGGACTTCCAGGCCCTGGGCATCCCGACCGTGGACTATGGCAACAACATCCGCCAGGTCGCGCTGGACCAGGGCGTGAAGAACGCCTTCGATTTCCCCGGCTTCGTGCCCGCCTATGTGCGCCCGCAGTTCTGCGAAGGCCGCGGCCCCTTCCGCTGGGTGGCGCTGTCCGGCGACCCCGAGGACATCTACAAGACCGACGCCAAGATCAAGGAACTCTTCCCCCACCATGCCGGCGTGCACCGCTGGCTGGACATGGCGCGCGAGCGCATCAGCTTCCAGGGCCTGCCGGCGCGCATCTGCTGGCTGGGCCTGGGCGAGCGCCACCGGGCGGGCCTCGCCTTCAATGAGATGGTGCGCAAGGGCGAGCTGAAGGCGCCCATCGTGATCGGCCGCGACCACCTGGATTCCGGCTCGGTCGCCAGCCCCAACCGCGAGACCGAGAGCATGAGGGACGGCTCGGATGCCGTGTCCGACTGGCCGCTGCTCAACGCGCTGCTCAACACCGCCGGCGGCGCCACCTGGGTCAGCCTGCACCATGGCGGCGGCGTGGGCATGGGCTTCTCGCAGCACAGCGGCGTGGTCATCGTCTGCGACGGCAGCGAGGCGGCCGATAAGCGCATCGCGCGCGTGCTGGTCAATGACCCGGGCACCGGCGTGATGCGCCATGCCGACGCCGGCTACGACATCGCCGTGCAATGCGCCAAGGAGCGCGGCCTGAAGCTGCCCATGATCACTGGCTGACGCCCCACTCCTGACCCGCTCCGCGCGCCCTTTCCAGGGCGCGCGTCCGCAGGCCCCGGCAACGCCGGACGCTCGGACTCCGCTTGGAAGCACAAGAACTGAGACCCCTATGACCTCCATCGAAATCACCCCCGGCCAGCTGACCCTGGACCAGCTGCGACAAATCCGCGCGGGCGGCGTGCGCCTGAGCCTGCATGCCTCGGCCGATGCCGCGATCCGCCGCAGCGCCGCCGTGGTGCAGGCCGCCGCGGCCGGCGACGCGCCGGTCTACGGCGTGAACACCGGCTTCGGCAAGCTGGCCTCCACGCGCATCAGCAAGGAAGACCTGGCCACGCTGCAGTTCAACCTGATCCGTTCGCACAGCGTGGGGGTGGGCGCGCCGCTGGCGCCCGGCGTGGTGCGGCTGATGCTGGCCACCAAGGCGGCGTCGCTGGCGCGCGGCTTCTCCGGCGTGCGGCCCGAGGTCGTGCAATGCCTGCTGGATGTGTTCAACGCCGGCCTGGTGCCTTATGTGCCCAGCCAGGGCTCGGTGGGCGCCTCGGGCGACCTGGCCCCGCTGTCGCACATGACGCTGGCCCTGCTGGGCGAGGGCGAGATGCTGGTGGACGGCGAGCGGCGGCCCGCGCGCCAGGTGCTGGAAGCCGCCGGCCTCGTGCCGCTGGTGCTGCAGGCCAAGGAAGGCCTGGCGCTGATCAACGGCACGCAGACCTCCACCGCGCTGGCGCTGGAAGGCCTGCTGCGCTTCGAGACGGTGTACGCCAGCGCCGTGGTCAGCGGCTCGCTGAGCCTGGATGCGGCGCGCGGCAGCGACGGCCCCTTCGACCCGCGCATCCACGAGGTGCGCGGCCAGCCCGGCCAGATCGAGGTCGCCGCGGCCTACCGCCAGGTGCTGGCCGGCAGCGAGATTCGCCAGTCCCACCGCGACGGCGACGACCGCGTGCAGGACCCCTACTGCCTGCGCTGCCAGCCGCAGGTCATGGGCGCCTGCCTGGACCAGGCGCGCTACTGCGCCGAGGTGCTGCTGCGCGAGGCGAACGCGGTGACCGACAACCCGCTGGTCTTTGCGCCCGAGGGCGAGCCGGCCTACATGGTCTCCGGCGGCAACTTCCACGCCGAGCCGGTGGCGCTGGCCGCGGACGCGCTGGCCTGCGCGATTGCCGAGGTCGGCGCGATTGCCGAGCGCCGCATCGCGATGCTGATCGATGCCGGCGTTTCGCGCCTGCCGCCCTTCCTGACCGCCAACGCGGGGCTGAACTCCGGCTTCATGATCGCCCACGTCACCGCCGCGGCGCTGGCCAGCGAGAACAAGTCGCTCGCCCACCCGGCCAGCGTGGACAGCCTGCCCACCAGCGCCAACCAGGAAGACCATGTCTCCATGGCCACCTTCGGCGCGCGCCGCCTGGGCCCGATGCTGGACAACACCGCCCACATCATCGGCATCGAACTGCTCGCCGCGGCCCAGGGCATCGAGTTCCTGCGCCCGCTGAAGAGCTCGGCCACGCTGGAGCAGGCGCATGCGCTGCTGCGCCGCGATTGCCCGCCCATGCCCAGCGATCATTTCCTGGCGCCGTCCATCAGCGCCGCCAAGGATCAGGTCGACGCCGGCGCGTTTGCCGGCCTTTTGACGCAAGTGACCGGGCTGCGGGTCTTGCGCTGAGTCAATCCGTTCGACGACTGACGCGACAATAGGGGCTTCGCAATTCGCGGAGTTCTTGCGTTGCGTCCCGTAGTTCCACCCGACCGGTCGCGGCGCCGGTGGGCCGTCCGCCTGCTGAGTGCCTGCCTGCCGCTGCCCTCGCTGCGCGCCCATGCGCATGGCGAGAGCTTTGCCGTGGTCTTCATCAACCCGGGACGCTCGGACGAGGCCTACTGGGTGGGCGCCGGCCGCGCCATGCAGGCCGCCGCGCATTCGCTGGGGCTGCGGCTGGAGCAGCTGTTCGCCGAGCGCGACCCGCAGCGCGCGATCGCGCTGGCCCAGCAGGTCGCGGCGCGCCCCGCCGCCGAGCGGCCGGACTATGCGGTCGTCGTCAACGAGAAAGGCGCGCTGGTGTCCAGCGTGCGCGTGCTGCAGGCCGCGGGCATCCGCTGCATGGCCGCCTTCAGCGGCTTGCTGCCGCAGGAGCGCGCGCAATGGGCGCCGCGCCACGGCCTGCCAGGACTGCTGGGCAGCCTGGAGCCGCTCGCCGACGAGGCCGGCTACCAGACCGCCAAGAGCCTGATCCGGCAGGCGCTGCGCGAGCGGCGCCAGGACGCCCAGGGACGGCTGCCGCTGCTGGCGATCGCCGGCGACCGCTCCACCCCGGTCTCCATCGCGCGCAATGCCGGCATGCGCCGCGCGGTGGCCGAGCATGCCGAGGTCGAGCTGGTCCAGGTGCTGTTCGCCGACTGGCAGCGCGAGCGCGCGCGCGAGCTGGTGCGCACCCTGCTGCCACGGCTGCCGGACTTGCGCCTGGTCTGGGCCGGCAGCGACCAGATGGCTTTCGGCGCCATGGAGGCCCTGGAAGCCAGCGGCCGCCTGCCCGGGCGGCAGGTGCTGTTCTCCGCCATCAACACTTCCGACGAGGCGCTGCAGGCGCTGCAGCAGGGCCGGCTCAGCGCGCTGTCGGGCGGGCATTTCCTCGCCGGCGCCTTCGCGCTGGTGATGCTGCATGACGTCCACCATGGCCGTGACTTCGCCGACCTGGGGCTGGAACTGCAACTGCCCATGTTCGTCGAGTTCGACGCCGCGTTCGCGCGGCGCGTCCAGCTGCGCCAGCAGCAAGGCCTGCAAGGCGTGGACTTCCGCCGCTACAGCCGCGCGCTGAACCCGCTGCTGCGCCGCTACCCCTTCGACGTCCGCGCCGTGCTGGGCGGCTGAGGCCCCCGTTCACCCGGCTCGGCAATGGTGCCGGTCGCGGGCCGAGCGCCGTCGGCGTCCCGCCGATGGTCGGCCAGGCGAGGCCTTGGCCGAGGGGCCGCGCTCTTCAGTACCGCCCCGTCGCCCCCGCCACCCTCAGATAGACATAGGCCCCCCAGGCCACCAGCGCGCGGCTGAACATGCCGCTGAGCCCGCGCGCCTGGCGCCATTCGATGCGCTGCGATTCGGCGACGGCCTGGTCGAACTCCTGCGCCAGCGCGCCGGCGAAGGCGGTGTCGCGCACCGCGACATTGGCCTCCAGATTGAGCAACAGCGACAGCGGGTCGATGTTGGAGCTGCCCACCGTGGCCCAGCGCTCGTCGACCACGCAGACCTTGGCGTGCAGAAAGGCCGGCAGGTATTCGTAGATCTCCACGCCATGCCCCAGCAGCTCGGCATAGAGCGCGCGGGCCGCCATCGCGGCGATGCGGTAGTCCACCTTGCCCTGCAGCAGCAGGCGCACGCGCACGCCGCGTCGCGCGGCGTCGCGCAGCGCGCGGCGGAAGCGCTGCCCGGGGTAGAAATACGGCGTGATCAGGTCCACGCGCTCGGTGGCGGCACGTATCGCCTCGATGTAGGCGCGCTCTATCGTGCGGCGCTGACGCAGGTTGTCGCGCAGCACGAAGGCGGTGACCATGGGCGACAGGCCCTCGCCGCCGCCGCGCAGGTGGCGGCCACGCGGCATGCGCAGCCGGCGCAGCAGGCGCTTGGCGCGCGCCAATGGGTAGGCGCTGCGCATCAGCGCCAGCATCTCGTCGCCGAAGTCGTGGCCCAGCCAGGCGCGCGTCCAGACCGCACGCGCGGCCTGCTCCACCTCCAGCACCACCGGCCCGCGCAGCGCCACCGCATAGTCCAGCCGCGGCCGGTCCGTGGGTCCATGGCGCACGTCCAGCCGGTCGTCGATCACGTTGATGCCGCCAACGAAAGCCTGCTGTCCATCCACCACGCAGAGCTTCTGATGCAACCGGCGCAGCTGGCCCGGCTGCAGCCAGCGCCACCATCGGTCGATCGGGCGGAACACCGCCAGCGCCACGCTGGACCCCGCCAGGCTTTGCTGCAGCCAGTCCATGCTGCCCATGGAGCCGAAGCCGTCCACCACCACCCGCACGCGCACGCCGCGCGCCGCCGCCGCGCGCAGCGCCGCGACCAGCGCCTCGCCGGCCGCGTCGTGGTGGAAGATGTAGGTCGCCAGCCAGACTTCGTGCGTGGCGTGGGCGATGGCCTCGTTCTGCGCCGGGAACAGCGCATCGCCGCCGCGCAGCAGCCGCACCTCATTGGCGCCGCTGTAGCGCGGCAGCGTGGCGAGGGTCCAGGGGAACAGCGGCTCCGAGGCCTCCGCAGCCGCCTGGGCCTGGGCCGGACCGCGGCGCTTCATGACGCGAGCGTGAGTTCCGCCAGCAGCGGCAGATGGTCGGACATGCGCGACCAGGCCGGGCCACGGGGCACCTTGAGCCCGACGCAGCGCAGGCCACGGATGTAGATGCGGTCCAGCGAGAACACCGGCACCCGCGACGGAAAGGTGGCCAGCCGGCGCCGGCCGTCGGGCGCCTCGGCGCGCTCTAGCCCGCAGGCGCGCATCGGCGCGTCCAGGCGCTCGCCCCAGTCGTTGAAGTCGCCCGCCACCACCAGCAACTCGTCCGGCGGCACGTGCGCGGCGATGAAGTCCGACAGCCGCTGCACCTGGCGCACCCGGCTGCTGTGCATCAGCCCCAGGTGGGCGACGACGGCATGCACCACCCGCCCCTGCCAGTGCACTGGCACATGCAGCAGGCCGCGCTGCTCGAAGCGATGGTCGGACACGTCGTGGTGGCCCACATCGCCGATGGGAAAGCGCGACAGCAGCGCATTGCCGTGCTCGCCATGGCGCGTCACCGCGTTGGTGCGGTAGGCCACCTCGTAGCCGTCCGGAGCGAGGAACTCGGCCTGCCCCTGGTCGGGCCAGCCGAACCAGGTGTGGGCGAACTGCTTGGCCTCGCGGTGATGGAAATGGCGCACCTCCTGCAGGAAGACCAGGTCGGCGTCCATGGCCTGCACCCCCTGCCCGAGGTTGTGAATCTCCAGCCGCTTGCCCGGCCCGACGCCGCGCACACCCTTGTGGATGTTGTAGGTGGCGACGCTCAGGCGCGGCGCGTCGGCCGATTGGGCCGGCTCGTGGCGAACATGGTGGGCGTGGGCACGCATCAGCGGCTCTCCTTGCCGTCACCGCCTTGGCGCACCGGCAACTGCAGCACGGCCTCGGCGTTGGACGGCGAAAAGCACAGGTCGGCGGCCTCGCGCCAGGGCAGCCAGCGGTACTGCAGGTGTTCGCGTGGCGCCAGCCGTACCGGCGTGCCGGCGGGCACGGTGAGACCGAACACATGTTCGGTGTTGTGCGTCACGCCGGGCGCATAGCGATGGCGCCAGACGGGATAGATCTCGTAGACATTGGCCAGTCCCCAGTCCTGCAGCGCGCCGGGGGGCAGGTCTTGCGCGGCGATGCCGGTTTCCTCGGCGACCTCGCGCTGCGCCGTCCAGGCCAGCGGCTCGTCGGGCGCGTCCTTGGAGCCGGTCACGCACTGCCAGAAGCCCGGGCGGTCGGCCCTCTCCAGCATCAGCACCTGCAGGTCCGGCGTGTGCACCACGACCAGCACCGACTCGGGAATTTTGTAGGGACGTGTCACAGCCTCGGTCATGCGCAAAGCATATCCCAGCGCACATGACCGGCCTCGCGGCGCGGGTGTGGCCAGAGAGGCCTCGCACCCACACGGCGCGCGCAGGAGACTGCGTCAGCGCGGGGCCCGCTGGCTCCACCACACGCCGCCGACGATGAGCCCCATGCCCATCACGGTGGCCAGGCCCGGCTGTTCGCCAAAGGCCGCCCAGGCCAGCACGCCGGCCAGCACCGGGGTCAAGGCGCCGACGGCGGCGCAGCGCTGCGCGCCCAGACGCTGCACGGCCAGGCTGTAGCTCAGTGTGGAGACCAGCCCCACGCCCAGACCCTGGATGGCGCCGTGCAGCAGCAGCTGGCTGGCGTCCAGCGCCAGCAGCGCGCGCGGCGGGTTCAGCAGGCACCAGGGCAGCAGCGCGATCAGCGAAACGCTGGAGATCAGCGCCGCGGCCTCCAGCGGCTGCAGCCGGGCCTCGCGCAGCGCCAGCGTGTAGTTGGACCACAGCAGGCTGCACAGCAGGAACAGCGCATAGCCCACCGCCTGTCCATGGGCGCCGGCCCCGAAGGCGATCAGGCTGGCCACGCCGGCGGCGATGCACAGCAGCGCCGGCCAGCGCGCGAACGCGGCGCGCCCCTGCAGCGCCAGCCCCAGCAGCGCGGTGCTCAGCGGCAGCGTGCCGGGAATCAGCGTGGCGCCGTCGGCCACCGGCGCATGGCGCATGGCCCAGCCGGCGATCAGGAAGTACGGCAGCCCGGCGCCCGCGATGATGCCGACCCACAGCCGCGCCGGCAGCGCGGCAAAGCGGCGCCAGCGCGTCGCCAGCAGCGGCAGGAACAGCAGCCCCGCGGGCCCGAAGCGGATCAGCGCCAGCTCGGCCGGCGGCAGCGCGACGCGGGCCCCGGCGCGCAGTGAGATGAAGAAGCCGGCCCAGATCGCCAGCGTCACGGCCAGCGCGGCCCAGCCCTGCAGCTCCTGGCGGCGCCGGGCCCGTTGCGCCTCGGTACAGAGAGGCAGTGCGGAAACGGCGAGCTGAGCGGCGGGCAAAGACATGGGGATGGGGACTGCGGTACGGCTTCGGCGGGGATTGTGCGCGGGGCCTCTGGGCAGATTCACGCGGATTCACTTCCAACAACGGCCGACCTTGGCGAGAATCTGCGCTTCCTACAGCCTCTGGAGCGGATTCCACCCATGGACAGAATCGACCTGCAGATCCTCGATCTGCTGCAACGCGAAGGACGGCTGACGGTGGCCGAGTTGTCGGAGCGGGTCTCGCTGTCGCAAAGCCCTTGCGCGCGCCGGCTCAAGCGCCTGGAGGAAGACGGCCTGATCAGCGGCTACCGTGCCGTGCTGGACCGCAAGCGCCTGAACCTGGGCACCACGGTCTTCGTCCATGTGCGGCTGATGCACCACCGCGAGGACGCGGTGCGCGAATTCGAAGCGGCGATGGAGGCCATGAGCGAGGTCGTGGCCTGCCACGTGGTGTCCGGCGCGCACGACTACCTGCTCGAGGTCGTGGTGGCCGACCTGCCCGACTACGAGCTCATCGTGCGCCGCCTGCAGGCCCTGCCCATGGTGCAGGAGCTCACCAGCAGCTTCGCGATCCGCAGTGTGAAAAGCGGAGCGCCGCTGCCGCTGCGTTAGGCGACCGCCTCAGCCGCGCCGCAGCCTGGGCAGCAATCGCTCCATGGCCTGGGCCACGGCCTCGGCGCGCTCGGGGTGGCCGTCGACCCAGTCGCGCAGCGCGAGGTCCTGGGTCTCCAGCTGTTCGCACAGGCGCTGTAGCTCGCGCAGCAGGCCCAGAACGCCCTGCGGGTCGGCATCGAAGCGGGCCAGCGCCTCCACTCGCATCGGCAACTCGGGCTGGGTCAGGCTGGCCTCCAGCTGCTGGCGCTGCTGCATGTGGTGCCAGCTGGGCCCCAGTTCGCCGCGTTCCAGCATCAGCTGGCCGATGCGGCCATGGGCCGCGGCCTGCAGCGAGCGCGATTGCAGCGACTCGGCCAGCGCGAGCGCCTGGCGCGCGGCGTCCAGCGCGGCCTCGCCCTGCTCCAGTTCGCTGACCAGCATCAGCGCCTGCGACTCCAGCCAGCGGTAGCGGCTGCGCTGCGCCATCGCGCGGGCCTGGCGCGCCAGGCCCAGCGCCTCGTCGGGCGCGCCGCTGTCGCGCGCGCAGCGGGCCCGGTGCCAGCGCGCCTCGGCCTCGTAGTCGCGGTGGCCGGCGGTGCGCGCGGCGGCCTGGGCTTCGTCCAGCGCCGCCAGCGCCGGCTGCGGGCCCTGGGTGGCGCGCAGCGAGACGGCACGGTTCAGCGCGATCTTGGCGCGCAGATAGGCGTCGCCCGCGAGGTTGGGATAGTGCAGCTCGGCCTGGTCCAGCACGCGGCCGCCGCGCGCCCAGTCGCCCAGAGCGAAGCACAAATGGGCCAGGCCGATGCGCGCGAGGCAGGCGCTGCGCGCGTCGTCCTCGGCCAGCTCCAGGGTCTGGCTCCAGCATTTGCAGGCCTGGACATAGTCGCCGCGCTGGTAGTGCAGCCGCCCCAGCGCCTCGCTGAGTTCGGCGGCCTCGGCGAGCGCGCGCTGCGCCAGCGCGCGTTCCAGCGCCTGGGTCAGCTCGCCCTGCAGTTCGACGCCACGGCCCCAGCGCTCCAGCACGAAGAAGGCGCCCAGCAGCGCCGCGCGCGCCTCGGGCTTGCCGCTGTGCTGGGCCTGGCGCTGCAGCAGCGGCAGCATCAGCGCGGGATGGCGCATGATGCCGCGCTCCCAGCGGGCGGTGGCGTAGGCGAAGGCGGCTTGGGCGTTCATCGGCGGCATCGGTTGGAGCAACCCGCAAGGATAGCGGCTGCGGCCCTCGCGCTGGCTGACGCGCCGCGGATCACCGCAAGAATCAGGACTTGCCGGCCGCCGCGCCCTGGCGCGTGGGCACCGGATCGGGCAGCGCCTTGGCAGCCAGTTCGCGCGCCTGCACGACCAGCTGGTTGTGGGCGTCCAGGAAGGCGGCGGCGATCACCTTGCCCTCGTTGCTGTTGCTCCAGCCGGCGCCGGCGGCGCCGCCCATCTTGCCCAGCACCAGGCCGCCCATGCCCAGGTCGGTGACGCGCACCGAGCCGGTGGCGGCGGCCACCTGCTCGGTGGTCTCGTTGTCGGTCAGCAGCAGGGCCACCTGGGCCTCCTTGAGCTTGACCTGCTCGGCCGCGCCGACGAATTTGTTCAGCACGGGGATCATGGCCAGGAGCCCGCCGACTTGGCGCCCCGCGTCCTGCTCGCTGAAGGTCAGGCTGGGCGTCAGCGTGTACTGGGCCTCGTAGCCCTTGCCCTTGGCGACGGTGCTGCCCTCCTTGCGCAGCACACCGGCGTCCTTCAGCTCCTGTTCCTTGATGGTCGCGCGCAGGCCGGCGGCGCGGTCCATCACACGGAAACAGCCGCTCTGCTGCGCCAGCAGCCGCACCAGCGGCAGCGGCGTCGCCGGCAGGTTGTAGCCGCCCTGCACGGTGTAGCCATTGGGGTTCTCGACCAGGGCCAGCGTGGCCACCGGCGCATCGCACTTCATCAGTTCGCGGTTGGCCTTGTGCGCGCCGGCCGGGCCGGCCGAGCCGGTGACTTCGGAACTGCCCTCGCCCAGCTGGGCGCCCTGCTTGCCGCAGGCGGTCAGCAGCAGCGCGCAGGCCAGGATCAGCGCATGGTGTCGTGCTTTCATTGTTCTCAACTCCCTCTACGTTTGGATACAGACAAAAAGAAGGGCAGCCCAGGCTGCCCTTCTCCGCGTCAAGCGCTTGGCGTCATGCTCAGGCCGCGCCGCCCGCGGCGGGGTTGCGCAAGCGGATGTGCAGCTCGCGCAGCTGCTTCTCGTCGACGTTGGACGGCGCCCCGGTCAGCAGGCACTGGGCGCGCTGGGTCTTGGGGAAGGCGATCACGTCGCGGATGGACTCGGCCTTGGTCATCAGCGTCACCAGGCGGTCCAGGCCGAAGGCCAGGCCACCATGCGGCGGCGCGCCGTACTGCAGCGCGTCGAGCAGGAAGCCGAACTTGATGCGCTGCTCTTCGGGCGTGATGTTGAGCGCCTCGAAGACCTTGGCCTGGACCTCGGCGCGGTGGATACGCACCGAGCCGCCGCCCAGCTCCCAGCCGTTGAGCACCATGTCGTAGGCCTTGGCGACGCAGGCGCCCGGGTCGGTGACCATCAGGTCCTCGTGGCCGTCCTTCGGCGCGGTGAAGGGATGGTGAACCGCGGCCCAGCGCTTGTTCTCCTCGTCTTCCTCGAACATCGGGAAGTCGACCACCCACAGCGGCGCCCAGCGGTCCTCGAACAGGCCGCGGGCCTTGCCGAACTCGCTGTGGCCGATCTTCAGCCGCAGCGCGCCGATCGCGTCGTTGACGACCTTGGCCTTGTCGGCGCCGAAGAAGATCAGGTCGCCGTCCTGCGCGCCGGTGCGCGACAGGATCTCCTGCACGGCCTTGTCGTGCAGGTTCTTCACGATGGGCGACTGCAGGCCTTCGCGGCCCTTGGCCAGCTCATTGACCTTGATCCAGGCCAGGCCCTTGGCGCCGTAGATCTTGACGAACTCGGTGTAGCTGTCGATCTCGCCGCGCGAGAGCTCGGCGCCACCGGGCACGCGCAGCGCGACCACGCGGCCACCCTTGGTCGTGGCGGGGGTGGAGAAGACCTTGAAGTCGACGTCGGCCATCACCTCGGTCAGTTCGGTGAACTGCAGCTTGACGCGCAGATCGGGCTTGTCCGAACCGTAGAGGAACATCGCGTCGGCGTACTTCATCACCGGGTAGTCGCCCAGCTCGACGTTCAGCGCCTTGCGGAAGACGTGGCGGATCATGCCCTCGAACATCGAGCGGATTTCTTCCTCGGTCAGGAAGGAGGTCTCGATATCGATCTGGGTGAACTCGGGCTGGCGGTCGGCGCGCAGGTCCTCGTCGCGGAAGCACTTGGTGATCTGGTAGTAGCGGTCGTAGCCCGCCACCATCAGCAGCTGCTTGAACAGCTGGGGCGACTGCGGCAGCGCGAAGAACATGCCGTCGTGCACGCGGCTGGGCACCAGGTAGTCGCGCGCGCCTTCGGGCGTGCTCTTGGTCAGCATCGGGGTCTCGATGTCGACGAAGCCCTGCTCGTCCAGGTATTTGCGCACTTCCATCGCCACGCGGTAGCGCAGCATCAGGTTGTTCTGCATGTAGGGACGGCGCAGGTCCAGCACGCGGTGGGTCAGGCGCGTGGTCTCGGAGATGTTCTCGTCGTCGAGCTGGAACGGCGGCGTGACGCTGGGGTTGAGCACCTCCAGCTCATGGGCCAGCACCTCGATCTTGCCGCTCACCAGGCCGGCGTTCTCAGTCCCGGCGGGGCGCGCGCGCACCTTGCCCACGACCTTCAGGCAGAACTCGTTGCGCACGTCCTCGGCCACCTTGAACATCTCGGGGCGGTCGGGGTCGCAGACGATCTGCACCAGGCCTTCGCGGTCGCGCAGGTCGATGAAGATCACGCCGCCGTGGTCACGACGACGATGGGCCCAGCCCATCAGGGTCACGGTCTGGTCGAGCAGCTTTTCGCTGACTTGGCCGGCATAGCAGGTACGCATGGATTCTTTCTCCGCAGGGTAGTCGGGTCGGGAGCGCGCGCCACGGCGCGGCCCCTGGGTCTTGGCTGGCGCTGGGAGGCACTGGCAACGGCCAGGCCCTCAGGGCTGAGCGCTTGCCGAGGCGCTCAACCCGGTCAATTTCGATTCGCGACGGGCTGGGCTTCGACGGGCGCGACGACGCCCATCGAGATGATGTACTTCAGCGCCTCGTCCACGCTCATCGCCAGCGGCCGGATCTTGGCGCGCGGCATCATCAGGAAGAAGCCCGACGTGGGGTTGGGCGTGGTCGGCACGTAGAGGCTGAGGTATTCCTCCTCGGCGCCCGACTGCAGTTGCTGCGCCACTTCGCCGCCGGGCTTGCCGGTGACGAAGGCGATGGTCCAGGACTCGGCATGCGGATAGGGCACCAGCACCGCCTCGCGGAAGGCATTGCCGCTGGACGAGAACAGGGTGTCGGACACCTGCTTGACCGAGCTGTAGATGCTCTTGACGATGGGGATCTTGAAGAGCAGCCGGTCCCACTGGCGCAGCCACCACTGGCCGAAGATGTTCGCGACGAACATGCCGGTCAGCAGCATGCCCAGCACCAGCAGGATCACGCCCAGGCCCGGCACCGAGCGCAGCCAGTCCAGCGACGCATGCGCCGATACCGGCAACAGCGCCTGCGCCGCGGCGAGCAGCGAGGTGAAGACCGCGTTGATCAGGCCCAGCACCCACAGCAGCACCCAGATGGTGATGGCCAGGGGCAGCCAGACCAGCAGGCCGGTGATGATGTACTTTCTCATGCTGCGGGTCGCGTGCCTCGGTCGGGATGCGTCAGTGGCAGGCGCAGGAGCCGCCGCAGGGCGTGGCGGCCGACGCGCTGCTGCTCTCGGAACCGCCGCTGGCCGCGGCCGGCGCGGCTTCGCTGCCACCGGTGGATGCAGCGGCGGCGGCGCCCGTCGCGCTGCTGCCGCCCGAGCCGCCACGGAAGTCGGTCACATACCAGCCCGAGCCCTTGAGCTGGAAGCCCGCGGCGGTGATCTGCTTCTGAAAGGCCTCGGCGCCGCAGGCCGGGCAGGTGCTCAGCGGGGCGTCGGAAAGCTTTTGCAGCACGTCCTTGGCGTGACCGCAGGAGGCGCAGCGGTAAGCGTAGATCGGCATGGTTGTCTAAGCTGTTGATGAAAAACAGGAAATTATAGAGGCCCCGGTCGCCCGCGGGCGCCCGAAGCCTTTGTTCGACGTCCGGCGACGTGGGCGCCGGATCAGGCGTTGGCCTCGTCCGGCAGGCCCGCCACATGAGCCTTGTGCTCGTGGCGGTTCTTCAGCCACTGCGGCGCCAGGCTGCCGAACAGCATGCCCGCCAGCGCGGCCAGCAGGCCGGCCAGCTGCCCCGGCATGAATTCACCCAGCACGCTGACCTGGGGCATGAAGGCGATCCAGGTGCCGATGCCGGCGACCAGCGAGAAGATGGCGCCCTGCGTGGTGGCGCGCTTCCAGTACAGGCCGCAGACCAGCGGGATGAAGGCCGCCACCAGCGTGACCTGGTAGGCCGACGAGACCAGCTCGTAGATGGAGGTGCCCTGCATCGCAATCGCATAGGCCAGCACCAGCGCGGCGAAGATCACCAGGGTCCAGCGCATCGCCATCAGCTGCTCGCGGTCCTTCATGTGCGGACGCAGGTTCTTCAGGATGTTCTCGACGAAGCTGGTCGACGGCGCCAGCAGCGTCGCCGACGAGGTGCTCTTGATCGCCGACAGCAGCGCGCCAAAGAACAGGATCTGCATCAGCAGCGGCATCTTCGACAGCACGAAGGTGGGCAGCAGCTTCTGGTAGTCGTCGCGCGCGATGTCCAACGCCTGCTGGCCCATCACGACCACCGCGGCCGAAACGATGAACATCGGCACGGCGGCGAACAGGATGTAGCTCAGGCCGCCGATCACCGCGCCGTTGCGGGCGGTCTTCTCGTCCTTGGCCGACATGACGCGCTGGAACACGTCCTGCTGCGGAATGCTGCCCAGCATCATCGTGATCGCGGCGCCGACGAACATCACCACGTCGGTCAGGTTGGGGTCGGGCAGGACGCGGAACAGGTTCTGGCTCTGCGCCATCGCCACCACCTTGTCGGCGCCGCCGGCCAGATCGGCCGAGAAGACGGCGATGGCCGACAGGCCCAGCACCAGCACGATCATCTGGATGAAGTCGGTCCAGGCCACGGCCAGGAAGCCGCCGATCACGACATAGATCAGCACGGCCAGCGTGCCGACGATCATGCCGGCCGTTTCGGACATCGCCCCCTGGGTCAGCACCGAGAACACCAGGCCCAGCGCGGTGATCTGTGCCGCGACCCAGCCCAGGTAACTCAGGATGATGGCGGAGGAGCAGAACACCTCCACGCCCTTGCCATAGCGCTGGCGGTAGAAGTCGCCGATGGTCAGCAGGTTCTGGCGGTACAGCTTGGTCGCGAAGAACAGGCCGACCAGGATCAGACAGGTGCCGGCGCCGAAGGGGTCCTCGACGATGGCGTTGAGGCCGCCCTGCACGAACTTGGCCGGGATGCCCATCACCGTCTCGGCGCCGAACCAGGTCGCGAAGGTGGTGGTGATCACCATCACCAGCGGCAGGCTGCGGCCGGCGATCGCGAAGTCGCTGGTGTTCTTGATCCGGGTGCCGGCCCAGACGCCCAGGGCCAGGGTGCCCAGGAGATAAAGCACGACGAAGACGATCAGCGTGATGTTCATGTCACAGACCGGGCAGGGACGAACCGGGAGGGGGGTGGACAAACGGCCGCCCCAGGGGCGGCCGCGAGAAATGGCGCATTATCGTTGAGCGCGCGTCAACGGCACCTCGGGAGATCTCTCAAGGCGACGCGGGGCCGGGACCGGCCCGGGCCGCACCGCGCCCGCTCAGTGCCAGTTCCAGAACTGGGCCGCGAGCAGCCCCAGCGTGAAGCCCAGCACGCCCCAGATCAGGCCCTGCAGCAGCGCGTTGGTGCGCCGCTGCTCCTGCAGCAGCGCCCGCATGGTGCGTTCGGCGTCGCCGCCGGCCCGCTGACGCAGTGCGTCGTGCAGCAGCCGCGGCAGCTCGGGCAGCAGCTTGGCATAGCGCGGCGCCTCGTCGCGCACCTGACGCGCCAGCGCGCGCCAGCCCACCTGTTCGTCCATCCAGCGCTCCAGGAAGGGCTTGGCCGTGGCCCAGAGGTCCAGCTCCGGGTCCAGCTGGCGGCCCAGGCCCTCGACGTTGAGCAGGGTCTTCTGCAGCAGCACCAGCTGGGGCTGGATCTCTACATTGAAGCGGCGCGAGATCTGGAACAGCCGCATCAGCACCTGGCCCAGCGAGATGTCCTTCAGCGGGCGGTCGAAATGCGGCTCGCAGACCGTGCGCACCGCGCCCTCCAGTTCGTCGACCCGGGTCTGCGGCGGCACCCAGCCGGACTCGATGTGCAGCTCGGCGACGCGCTTGTAGTCGCGGCGGAAGAAGGCGATGAAGTTCTGCGCCAGATAGTCTTTGTCCACCTCGGTCAACGTGCCGATGATGCCGAAGTCCAGCGCGATGTAGCGGCCGAAGGTGGCCGGATGCAGACTGACCTGGATGTTGCCCGGGTGCATGTCGGCGTGGAAAAAGCCGTCGCGAAAGACCTGGGTGAAGAAGATGGTGACGCCGTCGCGCGCCAGCTTCTTGATGTCCACCCCCGCCTCGCGCAGCCGCTGCACCTGCGAGATCGGCACGCCGCGCATGCGCTGCATCACGATGACCTGGCTGGTGCACAGATCCCAGACCATCTCGGGCACCAGCACGAGGTCCAGCCCGTCCATGTTGCGCCGCAGCTGGGCGGCGTTGGCGGCCTCGCGCACCAGGTCCAGCTCGTCGTGCAGATAGGTGTTGAACTCGGCCACCACCTCGCGCGGCTTGAGGCGCCGGCCGTCGGCCGAGAAGCGCTCCACCCAGCCCGCCAGCGTGCGCAGCAGGGCCAGGTCGTCCTCGATGATGTCCAGCATGCCGGGCCGCAGCACCTTGACGGCGACCTCGCGGCCGTCGTGCAGGCGACCGAAGTGCACCTGGGCGATGGAGGCGCTGGCCACCGGCTCGGCGTCGAACTGCTCGAACACCTCTTCGATGCGCCGGCCAAAGGCCTGCTCGATCAGCGCCCGCGACTGCGCCGCGGGAAAGGGCGGCACGGCGTCCTGGAGCTTGGACAGCTCCTCGATCATGTCCGGCGGCACCAGGTCGCGGCGCGTGGACAGCAACTGGCCGAATTTGACGAAGATGGGGCCCAGGCGCTCCAGCGCCAGGCGCATGCGCACGCCGCGCGGCTGCTCCCAGGCGCGCCCGAGCGTGATCAGGCTGCGCAGGAAACGGAAGCGCCGGCGCTTGAGGGTGGACAGGGCCAGATCGTCCAGACCGTAGCGATAGACGGTCCAGAGGATGACCAGCAGGCGGGAAAAATAACGCATCACGCCGCCGGCGTTCCACCCGGCATCAGGCGCGCGGCACCGGCGCTCAGACGGGCCAGCGCCTTGGCGGCCGCGCGGGCGACGCGCCCGAGCTGGTGGGCCGCCGCCGGGCCCATCAGCTGGGCCAGGTCGTCCTCGATGTCCCAGCGAAGGTTTTGCGTCAGCCAGTTGATTTCACCGGCCAGCTGGGCATCGCCTTGGACCTGGACCTTGGGGTTCTCGCCGGCCAGGCTGGCCAGCGCCATCGCGGCCGGGTTGCGCGCGTCGACCTCGATGCGCAGGTCGGCCGGCGTGCCGTCGGCACCGTCCACGCGCTCCCACAGACCGGCGCGGCTGATCACCAGCACCAGGTCCGGCGCCGCCGGCAGCAGGCCCGGCCAGCCGGCCAGGTGGACATTGACGCGCTTGCCGGCATGCGGCACGAGGCGGGCCATGGCCAGCGGCTCGCGCGACAGCACATGGTTGAGCAGCAGGGTCAGCCGGTCCTGCAGGGCCGGCGCGAAGAAGGAGGACCAGTCTTGGAGCATGGGCGGATTGTAGGCAGCCGGGCCGGCCTCCCCCCTGGCGCGGGGGGCCGGGGGGCCGCAGCGTGAACAGTGCAACAGCGCGCCGGGTCGGCGGCCCTGGGGATTGGGTGAGAATCGTGCGATACGAACCAGGTCCGCACGATGTTCGAGGATCGCAGTCACAAAAGAACGTTTTACAGCGCGCCGCAGTCCATCCAGTCCTTCGTCGCGGCCATCCTCGAGCCCAGCCTCATCGTGCTGACCTATCTGGCCGTGCTCGCCTGGTTCGACGAGCCGGTGCTGCGCGCAACCTACATTCTGTGCCTGCTGGTGTTCGCGCTGACCTTTCCGGGGCGTGACCGCTTCGCCGAGCATCCGGTGAGCGCCTTCCTGGACATTCTGTGGGCCTGGCTGACGCTGCTGCTCATCCTGGGCCTGTTCGGCTATGCCACCAGCAGCCTGCATTACTTCGAGGGGCCGGCCCTGGTCTGGTGGCTGGCCCTGACCCCGCTGCTGCAGTTCGCCGCCGTGATGGCCGGGCGCCAGCTGCTGCGCTGGCGTGCCGCGCAGCCCCGCCACCGGCGCAGCGCGGTAATCGTGGGCGCCGGGGCGCTGGGCGCGAAGACGGCCCAGGCGCTGGAGCGGCTGCCCCGCCACAGCGTGGCCTGCCTGGGCTTCTTCGACGATCGCGGCCCGGACCGGCTGCATCCGGACGCCGCCCGCCATCTGCTGGGCTCGCTGGACCGGCTCAGCGCCTATGTGCGCGAGCAGGGGGTGCGCGAGGTCTATATCACGCTGCCGCTGGGCTCGCAACCGCGCATCGTGCAGCTGCTGGAGTCGCTGCAGGGCACGACCGCCTCGCTGTTCTACGTGCCCGACGTGTTCGGCATCAGCATCATCCAGGGCCGGCTGCAGGACCTGAACGGGGTGCCGGTGGTGGGCATTTGCGACACCCCCTTCACGGGCACCAACGAGCTGATCAAGCGCGCCAGCGACGTGCTGCTGTCGGCGCTGATCCTGCTGCTGGTGTCGCCGCTGATGCTGCTGATCGCGCTGGGCGTGAAGCTCAGCTCGCCGGGGCCGGTGATCTTCCGCCAGCGCCGCAACGGGCTGGACGGCGAGGAGATCACCGTCTACAAGTTCCGCACCATGCGCGTGCTGGACGACGGCGAGGTGGTGCGCCAGGCGACCAAGGACGACCCGCGGGTCACGCCGCTGGGCGCCTTGCTGCGCCGCAGCTCGCTGGACGAACTGCCGCAATTCATCAACGTGCTGCAGGGCCGCATGAGCATCGTCGGCCCGCGGCCGCACGCGGTAGCCCACAACGAAGAGTACCGCACGCTGATCAAGGCCTACATGGTGCGCCACAAGGTCAAGCCCGGAATCACGGGGTGGGCCCAGGTCAATGGACTGCGTGGCGAGACCGATACTATCGAGAAGATGAAGCTGCGCGTGGAGTACGACCTGGAGTACCTGCGCAACTGGTCCCTGGGCCTGGACCTGCAGATCATCGTGCGCACGATCCGGTTGGTGCTGTTCGACCGGCATGCCTATTGATGGACGTCTGTTGATGGACAGGGCCCCGCTGTCCCGCCGCTGCTGAACCACCCATGCCCTTGCGCCCCCCCGTTTCGTCCCGCTTCCGGGCCGCCCCCCTGACCGCGGCCGCGGCGGCGGCCGTCCTGCTGACCGCCCTGCCCGCCCGGGCCCAGGAGGCGGCGGAGGCCGGCCCCTATTACCTCGGCGCCTCGCTGGGCGCCTATCACAGCAGCAACGTCTACCAGCAGGCCAGCGGCGGCAGCAGCGACACCATCCTCAGCAGCAGCCTGCTGGCCGGGCTGGACAAGCGCTTCGGACGCCAGCGCCTGTTCGTGGACGCTTCGGTGCAGCACAACCGCTACCAGCAGAATTCGCGCCTCAACCATCTGGGCTACAACCTGCGCGGCGGGCTGGAATGGGCCACGGTGGGCAATCTGTCCGGCGAGGTCAGCGCCGACCTGCGCCGCAGCCTTGCCGACTACAACGTCGGCGGCATCCAGCCCATCTTCGTCAAGAACACCGAGGACAACCGCCAGCTGCAGGCGATCGCCCGGCTGGGCCTGGTGACCAAGCTGACGCTGGAGGGCACGCTGACCCACCGCGATCGGCGCTTTAGCGCGGTCGAGTACGACAGCCTCGAGTACCGCCAGAACGCCGGCTCGCTGGGCCTGTTCTACAAACCCAGCGAGCCGCTGCGCCTGGGTGTGGCGCTGCGCCACACGCGTGGCGAGTATCCGCATTACCGCCGGCTCAGCTCGGGCGCCACGCAAGCCGACGAGTTCAGCCGCAATGACCTGGACCTGAGTGCCGAGTGGAACCCCAGCAGCGCGCACTCGCTGGACGCCCGTGTCAGCGTGAGCCGGTCCACGCACGACGCCGCCTCGGCGCGCAACCTGCGCGGGCTGACCGGCGCGCTGGCCTGGGCCTGGCGCCCCGGCGGCCGGCTGTCGCTGCAGACGCGCATCGCGCGCGACTCCGGCATCGAGAGTTACTACCTGGGCGTCGGCAATCTCAGCGCCGACTACACCACCATCACCACCAGCTTCCAGACCCGCGCCGTCTACGAACTGAGCCACAAGCTGCAGCTGGAGGCGGGATTCAGCTACGGCCGCGCCGACCGCGACAACAGCCTGCTCGCCACCCAGGCCAACGACCATACGCGCAGCTACAGTGTGGGGCTGCGCTGGCAGCCGCGTCGCGCACTGGAGCTGGGCTGCAACCTGACTCAACAGACCCGGGACTCCACGGTGCCGGGCTATGCCTATGACGCACGCACCTATGGCTGCTACATCCAGGGCATTCTTCGCTAGACCATGACGACTCCCACCATTCTGCTGACCGGCGCCACCGGTTACATCGCCTCCCACACCTGGCTCGCG
The DNA here is from genome assembly GCF_022549225.1 of Pelomonas sp. CA6. Lineage (GTDB taxonomy): Bacteria > Pseudomonadota > Gammaproteobacteria > Burkholderiales > Burkholderiaceae_C > Roseateles. Next base: position 64,214 of record NZ_JAKZFD010000005.1, on the reverse strand, counting down.
CTGCTGGCCGCCGGCTTCCGGGTCGTGGGCGTGGACAACTTCGCCAACAGCTCGCCGCGCGTGCTGGAGCGGCTGGCGGAGCTGTGCGGCGAGACCCCCGTCTTCGAGCAGGCCGATTGCTGCGACACGGCCGCGATGAAGGCCTTGTTCGCGCGCCACCAGCCGGCCGCGGTGGTGCATTTCGCCGCCTACAAGGCGGTGGGCGAATCGGCCGCGCAGCCGCTGCGCTACTACCGCAACAACCTGGACGCGCTGCTGAGCGTCTGCGAGGCCATGCAGGCGCAGGGCTGCTCGCGCATCGTGTTCTCGTCCAGCGCCACCGTCTACGGCCAGCCCAAGGCCCTGCCGCTGCGCGAGGACGCCGAGCTGGCGGCGATGAGCCCCTATGGCGCGACCAAGCTCTTCGGCGAGCAGATCCTGCGCGACCAAGGCCGCGCCGACCCGAATTGGCAGACCGCCTGCCTGCGCTATTTCAACCCGGTCGGCGCCCATCCGAGCGGCCGCATCGGCGAGGACCCGCGCGGCACGCCCAACAACCTGATGCCCTATGTGGCCCAGGTCGCGGTGGGCCGGCGCGAACGCCTGCAGGTCTTCGGCAGCGACTACGACACGCCCGACGGCACCGGCGTGCGCGACTACATCCACGTGCTCGACCTCGCCGACGGCCATGTGGCGGCGCTGCGCTATCTGCTGCAGGGCCGCGACTCGATCTGGGTCAACCTGGGCACCGGCCGGGGCTACAGCGTGCTGGAACTGGTCCGCGCCTACGAGCAGGCCAGCGGCCGCCGCATCCCGTACGATATTGCGCCGCGTCGCGCCGGTGATGTCGCCGCGTGCTGGGCCGATCCGCAACTGGCGCGCGAGCGCCTGGGCTGGACCGCGAAGCTGGACCTGCAGCGCATGTGCGAGGACAGCTGGCGCTGGCAGGCAATGAACCCCAACGGCTACGAAGGCTGAAACCCAATTTTTCCTATGACCTCAACCATCCCGGCTCAGGCCGTCATCATGGCCGGCGGCAGCGGCACTCGGCTGTGGCCCTTGTCGCGCGCCGGCTATCCCAAGCAGTTCCTGGTGCTTTCGGGCAATCAAAGCCTCTTCCAGCAGGCGGCACAGCGCATGGCCGAGCTCGCCGAGCCCGGCATCGACTTCGCGCCTCCGCTGATCGTCGGCAATGAGGAGCACCGGTTCATGGTGCTGGATCAACTGCGCGAGCTCAAGCAAACCCCCGCCTCGGTGCTGCTGGAGCCCTTGGGCCGCAATACGGCACCGGCGCTGACGCTGGCCGCGCTGCAGGCCCTGGCCGGTGGACAGGACCCGGTGCTGGTGGTCACCCCGGCCGATCAGACGGTCACCGACGCCGCGGCTTACACCTCGGCCTTGCGGCGGGCCATCCGCCAAGCGGCGGCGGGCGACATCGTGATCCTGGGCATACGCCCTGACCGGCCGGAGACCGGATTCGGCTACATCCACAGCCACCCTGGTAATGAGGGCATCCGCAGCGTGCTCGCCTTCGTCGAGAAGCCCGACCTGGCCACGGCCGAGCGTTACCTGGCGGAAGGGGGCTACTGCTGGAACAGCGGCATGTTCGTGCTGCGCGCCAGCCGCTGGATGGAGGCCCTGCGCCGTTTCCGGCCGGACATCGCCGCCGCCACGGAGGCCGCCTTCAAGGCCGGAACCCAGGACGATGCCTTTGTCCGCCCCGACGCGGCACTTTTCGGCCAAGTCCCCTCCGAATCCATCGACTACGCCGTCATGGAGCACTGCCCCGGCAGCGACATCCCGCTGCGCATGGTCGAGCTGGACGCCGGCTGGAGCGACCTGGGCGCCTGGGACGCGGTCTGGCAGGTGGCCGACAAGGACGCGGACGGCAATGCCCAGCGCGGCGACGCGCTGATCACCGACAGCCGCAACACCCTGGTCCATGCCACCAGCCGGCTGGTGTCCGCGGTGGGCCTGGACAACGTCGTGGTCGTCGAGACGCCCGATGCGGTGCTGGTGGCCGACCGCAGCAAGAGCCAGGACGTCAAGAAGATCGTCCAGCAGCTGGGTCAGCAGCAGCGCGGCGAGCACACCCTGCACCGCAAGGTCCATCGCCCCTGGGGCTGGTACGACAGCATCGACATGGGCCCGCGCTTCCAGGTCAAGCGCATCCTCGTGAAGCCCGGCGCCTCGCTGAGCCTGCAGATGCACCACCACCGCGCCGAGCACTGGATCGTCGTGTCCGGCACCGCCGAGGTGCAGCGCGGCGACGAGGTGCTGCTGCTGAGCGAGAACCAGAGCACCTACATCCCGCTGGGCGCGGTGCACCGGCTGTCCAACCCGGGCAAGGTGCCGCTGGAGATCATCGAGGTGCAGTCGGGTTCCTATCTGGGGGAGGACGACATCGTCCGCTTCCAGGACACTTATGGCCGGGCCAAATCCGGCAACACTTGAAGACGGGAGATCTATCGTGTCAGTGATCGCGGTTGTGGGTCTGGGTTATGTGGGGCTGCCGCTGGTGGTCGAGTTCGGCAAGCTGGGCCGCACCATCGGCTTCGACATCGCCGAGGACAAGGTCGCCAAGTGCCGCGCCGGCACCGACCCCTCGCGCGAGCTGAGCGACGCCGAGGTGCAGGCCGCCAAACACGCCGAGTACTCCAGCGATCCCCGGTGCCTGGCCGAGGCCGACGTGATCATCGTCGCCGTGCCGACGCCGGTGGACGAGGCCCACATCCCTGACTTCAAGCCGCTCATCGGTTCCTCCACCAGCGTGGGCCGGCACATGAAGAAGGGCGCGATCGTGGTCTATGAAAGCACGGTCTACCCCGGCGCCACCGAAGAGGTCTGCATCCCGGTGCTGGAGCGCGAGTCGGGCATGAAGTGGAAGCAGGACTTCTTCGTCGGCTACAGCCCGGAGCGCATCAACCCCGGCGACAAGGAACACACGCTGACCAAGATCCTGAAGATCGTCTCGGGCGACACGCCGCAGACGCTCAACAAGGTGGCCGAGGTCTACGAGCGCATCATCCAGCCCGGCGTGCACCGCGCCTCCAGCATCAAGACCGCCGAGGCGGCCAAGGTGATCGAGAACACCCAGCGCGACCTCAACATCGCGCTGATGAACGAGCTGGCCATCATCTTCGACAAGATCGGCCTGGACACCTCCGAGGTGCTGGAGGCCGCCGGCACCAAGTGGAACTTCCTGAAGTTCAAGCCGGGCCTGGTGGGCGGCCACTGCATCGGCGTGGACCCCTACTACCTCACCCACAAGGCCGACATGCTGGGCTACCACCCGCAGGTCATCCTGGCCGGCCGGCGCATCAACGACGGCATGGGCAAGTTCGTCGCCGAACAGACGATCAAGCAGATGATCGCCAGCGGCAGCTACATCAAGGGCGCCAAGGTCAACGTGCTGGGGCTGACCTTCAAGGAAGACTGCGCGGACCTGCGCAACTCCAAGGTGATCGACATCATCCATGAGCTGCAGAGCTATGGCGTGGACGTCTTCGTGACCGACCCCTCGGCCGATCCGGACGAGGCCATGCATGAGTACGGCGTGCGCCTGATGTCCTACGACGACCTGCCGCGCGCCGATGCCATCGTCGCCGCCGTGGCCCACAAGGAGTACAAGGCCCTGGGGGTCGAGGACCTGTGCCGCAAGCTGGTCAAGGGCGGCGCCTTCATCGACGTCAAGGCGGCGTTTGATGCCGAGGCCATCGTGTCGGCGGGACTGAGACTCTGGCGCCTGTAAAGTACGGGCCGCAACTTGTTTGCCAGGCGCAGCAACACCCAGGTTGCTGCGCCTGTTCACTTTAGAACGAGGATTCCCCATGACCATCCTGGTGACCGGCGGTGCCGGCTTCATTGGCAGCAACTTCGTGTTGGACTGGCTGCGCGGCAGCGATGAGACCGTCGTCAATCTCGATGCGCTCACCTATGCCGGCAATCTGGAGAACCTGAAAAGCCTGGACGGCGATGCGCGCCATGTCTTCGTGAAGGGCGACATCTGCGACCGCGCGCAGGTCGACGCGCTGCTGGCCACGCACCGTCCGCGCGCCATCGTGCATTTCGCCGCCGAAAGCCATGTGGACCGCTCCATCCACGGGCCTGGCGCCTTCATGCGCACCAATGTCGAAGGGACTTTCACCCTGCTGGAAGCGGCGCGCGCCTACTGGTCGCAGCTGCAGGGCGACGCGAAGTCCTCGTTCCGCTTCCACCATGTGTCCACTGACGAGGTCTATGGCTCGCTGAAGCCCCAAGACCCGCCCTTCGCCGAGACCCACCCCTACGAGCCCAACAGCCCTTACTCGGCCTCCAAGGCGTCGAGCGACCACCTGGTGCGCGCCTGGCACCACACCTACGGGCTGCCCGTGCTGACGACCAACTGCAGCAACAACTACGGCCCCTACCATTTCCCCGAGAAGCTGATCCCGCTGATGATCGTCAACGCGCTGGCCGGCAAGCCGCTGCCCGTCTACGGCGACGGCCAGCAGATCCGCGACTGGCTCTACGTCACCGACCACTGCTCCGGCATACGCGCGGTGCTGGCCGGCGGCCGCGTCGGCGAGACCTACAACATCGGCGGCTGGAACGAGAAGGCCAACATCGACATCGTGCGCATCGTCTGCGCGCTGCTGGACGAGCTGCGCCCCGACCCGGCCGGCCCCTACAGCCGGCTGATCAGCCATGTGACCGACCGCCCCGGCCACGACCGTCGCTACGCGATCGACGCGCGCAAGATCGCCGACGAGCTGGGCTGGCGCCCGGCCGAGACCTTCGAGACGGGCATACGCAAGACGGTGCAGTGGTACCTGGACCATCCCGAGTGGGTGGCGCGCGTGCAGTCCGGCGCCTATCGTGAATGGGTCGACCAGCAGTACGGTGGCTGACGCGATGAAGATTCTTCTGCTGGGCCGCCATGGCCAACTCGGCTGGGAGCTGCAGCGCTCGCTCGCGCCGCTGGGCGAACTGTTTACCCCCGGCCGCGACGACGGCGGCGACCTCGCCGATGGCGAGGCGCTGCGCGCCACCGTGAAGCAGCTGCGCCCGCAGCTCATCGTCAATGCCGCGGCCTATACCGCGGTGGACAAGGCCGAGTCCGAGCCCGAGCTGGCGCGGCGCATCAATGCCCAGGCACCGGGCCTGCTGGCCGAGGAGGCGGGCCGGCTCGGCGCGCTGCTGCTGCACTACAGCAGCGACTACGTCTTCGACGGCAGCGGCGAGCAGGCGCGCGACGAGCAGGCACCCACGGGGCCGCTGAGCGTCTACGGACAGAGCAAGCTGGACGGCGAGCGCGCCATCCAGGCCACCGGCTGCCGCCACCTGATCCTGCGCACCAGCTGGGTCTACGCCGCGCGCGGCGGCAATTTCGCCAAGACCATGCTGAAGCTGGCCGCCGAGCGCGAGCAGCTCAAGGTCGTCGCCGACCAGATCGGCGCGCCCACCGGCGCCGATCTGCTCGCCGATCTCAGCGCCCACATGGCCCATGCGGCGCTGCGCGACGACTCGCTGTGCGGCCTCTACCACGCGGTGGCCGCTGGAGAGACCAGCTGGCACCACTACGCCCAGCATGTGCTGGCGCGCGCCGAAGCCGCGGGCCGGGTGCTGAAGGTGCGGGCCGACCAGGTCGAGCCGCTGGCGAGCAGCCAGTACCCGACCCCGGCGCGCCGGCCGCTCAACTCGCGCCTGGAGACACGCAAACTGCAACAGAACTTCGGCCTTTGCCTGCCCGATTGGCGCATCGGCGTGGACCGCATGCTGGCCGAAATCCTGTGATGCCTAGGGGCACTAGAGAGGACCGACATATGACCGACAAGACGCGCAAGGGCATCATCCTCGCTGGCGGGTCCGGCACCCGGCTGCACCCGGCCACGCTGGCCATCAGCAAGCAGCTGCTGCCCATCTATGACAAGCCCATGGTGTACTACCCGCTCAGCACGCTGATGCTGGCGGGCATGCGGGACATCCTGCTGATCAGTACGCCCCAGGACCTGCCGCGATTCGAAGCCCTGCTGGGCGACGGCTCGCGCTGGGGCATCAACCTCAGCTACTGTGTTCAGCCCAGCCCGGATGGCCTGGCGCAAGCCTTCATCCTCGGCCGATCGTTCATCAACGGCGCGACCAGCGCCCTGGTGCTGGGGGACAACATCTTCTACGGCCACGACTTCCAGGGTCTGCTAAAGAACGCCACGGTGCGAGAGGACGGCGCCTCCGTCTTCGCCTACCACGTGACCGATCCCGAGCGCTATGGCGTGGTGGAGTTCGACCCGCGGTTCCGCGCACTGAGCATCGAAGAAAAGCCCAGCCGCCCTAAGAGCAACTACGCGGTGACCGGGCTGTACTTCTACGACGAGCAGGTCTGCGACATTGCGGCCGACATCAAGCCCTCGGCGCGCGGCGAGCTGGAAATCACCGACGTCAATGCTCGCTATCTGGCGCAGAACCAGCTGCAGGTTGAGATCATGGGCCGCGGCTATGCCTGGCTGGATACCGGCACCCATGACAGCCTGCTGGAGGCCAGCCAGTTCATCGCCACGCTGGAGAAGCGCCAGGGCCTGAAGGTGGCCTGCCCGGAAGAGATCGCCTTCCGCAGCGGCTGGATCAGCGCCGAGCAGCTGGAAACGCTGGCCCAGCCCATGAAGAAGAACGGCTACGGCCAGTACCTGTTGAACCTGTTGGACAAGAATTACCGATGAATATCCGCCCTACCTCGCTGCCCGAAGTCCTGATCATCGAACCCAAGGTCTTCGGCGACGCGCGCGGCTTCTTCATGGAGAGCTGGAATCAGCAGCGCTTCGACGAGGCCGTCGGCCATGAGGTCCGCTTCGTTCAGGACAACCACTCGCGCTCCAGCCGTGGCGTGCTGCGCGGCCTGCATTTCCAGCTGCCGCCGCATGCGCAAGGCAAGCTGGTGCGGGTCACGCAGGGCCGGGTCTTCGACGTCGCGGTCGACATGCGCCGCTCCAGCCCCAACTTCGGCAAATGGGAGGGCGTGGAGCTCAGTGGGGAGAACCACCGCCAACTCTGGATCCCGCCCGGTTTTGCCCACGGCTTCCTGGTGCTCAGCGACAGTGCCGACTTTCTGTACAAGACCACCGATTACTACGCGCCGCAGGCCGAAGGCTGCGTGCGCTGGGACGATCCGGCCATCGGCATCGAATGGCCCTTGCAGGACGGGCTGGTGCCCCAGCTGGCCGGCAAGGACGCCGCAGCGCCGCGGCTCGCTGACGCGGCGAGCTTTGCCTGAGGGCCGGCCGGCGGCCGGCGGGGCGCTCAGACCTTGTAGTACTCCCTGTACCACGCCACAAAGCGCCCGATCCCCTGCGCCACCGGCATGGCCGGCTTGAAGCCGGTCCAGGCCTGCAGCTCGCTGACGTCGGCATGGGTGGCCGGCACGTCGCCGTCCTGCAGCGGCATGAAGTTCTTCACCGCCTCGCGGCCCACGGCCTGCTCGATCGCCTCGATGAAGGCCATCAGCGTCACCGGGTCGTGGTTGCCGATGTTGAAGACGCGGTAGGGCGCGCTGGAGCGCGCCGGATCGGCGCGCAGCGGGTCGTAGTCCGGATCCGCCGTGGCGTTGCGGTCCAGCACCTTGACGACGCCGTTGGCGATGTCGTCCACATAGGTGAAGTCGCGCACCATCTGGCCATGGTTGAACACCTGGATGGGCTCACCGGCCAGGATGGCCTTGGTGAACAGGAACAGCGCCATGTCCGGCCGCCCCCAGGGGCCGTAGACCGTGAAGAAGCGCAGCCCCGTGGTCGGGATGCCGAACAGATGGCTATAGGTGTGCGCCATCAGCTCGTTGGCCTTTTTGGTCGCCGCGTACAGGCTCACCGGATGGTCCACGCTGTGGTGCTCGCTGAAAGGCATCAGCTCGTTGCCGCCGTACACGCTGGAGCTGGACGCATAGACCAGATGCTGCACGCCATGGTGGCGGCAGCCCTCCAGCACGTTCAGAAAGCCTTGCACATTGGCGTCGATGTAGGCATGCGGGTTCTGCAGCGAATAGCGCACCCCCGCCTGCGCGGCCAGATGCACCACCTTGTCGAAGCGCTGCTGGGCGAACAGCGCCGCCATGCCCTCGCGGTCCTCCACCGACAGCTTCACGAAGGAAAAGCCCGGCTGCCCCTGCAGGCGCGCCAGCCGCGACAGCTTCAGGGCCGGGTCGTAGTAGTCGTTCAGGTTGTCCAGGCCCACGACCTGGTCGCCACGCGCCAGCAGCAGCTGGCTCACATGCATGCCGATGAATCCGGCGGCGCCGGTGACAAGTACCTTCACGGGATCTCCTGAGCGAGGGGCCCCCATTCTCCCGCAGCGAGGCTGACGAACAGCCGCGCGCCCACCCCCGAACAGGTGGGAGCCGCCCCCAACTGGCCACGGCGCCGCCGCGGGCCCGCCTAGAATCGGCGCGGTCGCCAGGAGACCCCACCCGCATGAGCCAAGCCCTGCTGCACCTGATCGCCGGAGCCCGGCCGAATTTCATGAAGATCGCGCCCATCGTGCGCGCGCTGCGGGCCGATGGCCGCCTGGCCTGGAAGATCATCCACACCGGTCAGCACTACGACCGCGACATGAACGAGGTCTTCTTCGAAGAGCTGGGCATCCCCGCGCCGGACGTGCGCCTGGGCTGCGGCGGCGGCAGCCACGCCGAGCAGACCGGCCGCATCATGCAGGCCTATGAACAGCTGTGCGCCAGCGAACCGCCGGCCGCCTGCCTGGTGGTCGGCGACGTCAACTCCACGCTGGCCTGCTCCATCGTCGCGAAGAAGGCCGGCATCCCGGTCGCCCACGTCGAGGCCGGGCTGCGCAGCGGCGACATGCGCATGCCCGAGGAAATCAACCGCCTGGTCACCGACGCGATCACCGACTGGTTCTTCGTCACCGAGCCCAGCGCGCTGGCGCACCTGCGCCACGAGGGCAAGCCCATGGAGCAGGTGTTCGACGTCGGCCATGTGATGGTGGACAACGTGCTCTACCAGGCCGCCAAGCTGGCCACGATGGACACCACCGGGCTCCCGACCGACGCGCTGAAGAAGGCCGCGCTGGCCCAGGCCGGCCGCTACGGCGTCGTCACGCTGCACCGCCCGTCCAACGTCGACAGCGCCGAGGCGCTGGAGCGCATCGCTCAGGTGCTGCGCCGCGTGGGCCGGGAGCTGCCGCTGATCTTCCCCGTTCACCCGCGCACGCGCGCCAACATCGAGAAGTTCGGCATCGACCTCGGTCCCGGCGTGAGCCTGCTCGGGCCGCAGGCCTACATGTCCTTCCTCCACCTGTGGAAGGACGCCGCCGTGGTGCTCACCGACAGCGGCGGGCTGCAGGAGGAGACCACCGCGCTGGGCGTGCCCTGCATCACCATGCGCGAAAACACCGAGCGCCCCGTCACCGTGGACGAGGGCTCCAACGTGCTGGCCGGTACCGATCCCGAGCGCATCATCGCGCTGGCGCTGGACACCCTGGCCACCGGTGGCAAGAAGGGCCGGCGCCCGGCGCTGTGGGATGGCCGCGCCGCCGAGCGCATCGTCGCCGTGCTCGCGGAGCGCCTGGGGTGAGCGGCGACGCGCCCGCGCGCATCACGCTGATGGGTTGCCAGATCGACAACCTGTCGATGGAAGAGACCCTGCAGACCATCGAAGGCTTCATCGCCAGCGGCCGCCCGCACCAGCATGTGGTGGTCAATGTCGACAAGCTGGTCAAGGCGCAGCAGGACCCCGAGCTGCGCCGCATCATCAACGACTGCGCGCTGATCAATGCCGACGGCATGCCGGTGGTCTGGGCCTCGCGCCTGCTGGGCCGGCCGCTGAAGGAGCGCGTCGCTGGCGTCGACCTGTTCGACGCGCTGATGGTGCGCGCGGCGCACAAGGGCTGGCGCGTCTACCTGCTGGGCGCGCGCGAGGAGGTGGTCTCGCGCGTGCAGCAGCTCTACCAGCAACGCTTCCCGCACCTGGTCTTCGCCGGCTGGCGCAACGGCTACTGGACGCCCGAGCAGGAGCCCGAAGTCGTGCGCCACATCACCGAGGCGCGCGCCGACCTGCTCTTCGTCGCGATCAGCTCGCCGAAGAAAGAGCAGTTCCTGGGCGCCCACCAGGCGCAGATGCGCATCCCTTTTGCGATGGGCGTGGGCGGCAGCTTTGACGTCGCGGCCGGCCAGGTGAGCCGGGCGCCACGCTGGATGCAGCGCTGCGGGCTGGAATGGTTCTACCGCTTTCTGCAGGAGCCGCGGCGCATGTTCCGCCGCTACTTCATCGAGGACATGGCCTTCTTCGGCCTGCTGTGGCGCGAATGGCGCGGCGGCCGGCGCGGCTGAGGCGCGGATCTGGCCGCTCTTGGCCGCTGATATCCGCGCCTGCCCCGGCGCCGGCCTGCGCAGAATGGCGGCAGGCCTCAGCTCGCCCTTTTGCCCATGCCCGCGTCCATGTCCCCCGCCCTGCGTTTCGCCAGCCTCTGCCTCGTGCTGTCCGCCTGCGGCGGCGGCGCGCCCGCCAATGCCGAGGACCCGCCGTCCGCGGTCGCCTCCGCCCTCGCGTCCGACGACGAGGCCGCGCCGCTGCGGCTCGCGGCCGCCTCCGGCGGCGCGGCACGCACCACGGCTTCCGCCGCGACCGACACCTGCCAACCCACGGCGCAGGCCGATTTCGTCGACACCCTCTCTTGGACCTATCGCCGCGTGGAGCCCGCCGACTGCCAGACCCTGGGCGTCGCCACGCCGGTGTTCGTCTGGCCGCAGCCGGTCGACCGCAACACCGCGCTGCCCTGGAGCTTCAGCCTGCGCCGACCCGGCGGCGCGGTGCTCTTGACGCGCAGCAGCGCGCGACCGCGCCTGCTGCTCACCGACATCGCGCTGGCCCCGGGCAGCTACGAATGGCAGGTCGCCTACCGCGACCGCGCCGGCCGCGCGCAGACCAGCGCCTGGCGCCGCTTCAGCGTGGCCAGCGGCGCGATCCGCCTGCCCGCCGCCTCGGCGGTGGCGGCGCAGGCGGCGGCCAAAGCGGCGCCGCGACTGCTGCCCGCGGGCGCGACGCTGTCCAGCCTGCTGCGCCAGATGAGCAGCGGCGAATACAACATCGCCTGGGCCGAGTACGGCGCCCAGGCCGACCGCGACGCGCGCCGCGCCAGCGCGCTGCGCAGCGCCCAGGCGGCCGGCCGACCGCTGGCCCCCGCGGTCAGCGAGGACGCGCAGGCCATGGAGGTGCTCGCCACGCAGGCGCTGTTCGTCGGCAGCCCGGCCTACCGCGAGCTCGCACTGGAGCGGCTGATGGCGCTGGTCGCGCTGCCGCCCAATGGTGAGACCGGCGAGGCCCGCGACGACCAGACCAACCGCCAGGTGCTGCTGGCCCTGGCCAAGGGCTACAGCCTGCTGGGCGGCAGCCTGGACGCCACGCAGCGGCGCCAGCTGGTGGCTGCGGCCGGCGAGCGGCTGAATGCCATCCTCGCCAGCTTCGCCACGCTGGACGGCATGCCCTACGACTCGCACAAGCTGGCCGCCGTACCCGTGCTCACCGAGGCCCTGCTGCACCTGGCCGGCACGCCCGACTTCCCGCAGGCCCAGGCCCAGCTGGCGCAGACCTGGGAGCTGGCGATCGGCACCTTCGGCAGCTGGGGCGGCCGCGACGGCGGCTTCGGCAACAGCAACGCCTACGCCTGGTACAACCTGCAGTGGATACGCATGCTGGCCACCGCGCGGCTGGTCGCCGGCGTCGACCTCTCCGCCTGGGAACCGGTGCGCCGCGCCGGCGCCTACCTGATGGCCTTCACGCCCGCCGACACGCGGCTGCGCAGCCCCTTCGGCGACGACGCCGAGAACAGCACGCTGTACGACGCCTACAGCTTCGACGACCTGCGTCTGTATGCCGCGCTGGTGCGCGACCCAGCGCACGAGTGGTACTGGCGCGCCAAGGCGAGCAATGTCCGGCTCTCGTCGGTGATGAGCCCGCTGCACTTTTATCTGCTGGGCCTGGTGCCGCTGCGCGCCGGCCCGCGCGCGCCGACGGCCACGCTGGCCGCCTTCCCCGACGCCGGCCTGGTGGCGATGCATTCGTCCGCCACCGATCCGGCGCGCTCCAGCCTCTACTTCCGCTCCAGCCGGCTGGGCGCGCTGAACCACTCGCATGCCGACCAGAACAGCCTGCTGCTGGTCTCTGGCGGGCGTGACCTGCTGATCAGCGCCGGCCACTACCCCTATTTCGCGTCGCCCCACCATCTGGCCGTGACGCGCGCCACGCGCTTCAAGAACGCGCTGAGCTTCGACGGCGGCATCGGCCAGTCCGAACCCCTGCCCGCGCCGACCCAGCCTGGCGCGCCGGTGTTCAGCGCCGACAGCCGCGGTGCGCTGACCGGCTGGGGCAGCAGTGGCGACTGGCAGTACGCGATGGGCGATGCCACGCTGGCTTACCGCGGCCGGGAGAGCGACGGCGAACGCTGGCGCCCGCTGCTCACCCGGGCGCTGCGCGGGGTGGCCTACAACGCCAAGGAACGCGTCGCCGTGGTGCTGGACTGGGCGGCCAGCCCGGTGCCGCGGCGCTGGGAGCTGAACTACCACGCGCTGGAGCCCTTCGTCGTCAACGCCGGGGTCCTCAAGGCGAGCAATGGCGGAGCCAGCGCCTGCCTGGAAGTGCTGGGCCCTGCCACCACCGTCGCCACCAGCAGCGGCTTTCCCATCGCGCCGGAGAACGGCGCGGCGGACCACCACCATGCGCGCTTCAGCACCGCCTCCGCCACCCAGCTCGCCGCGGTGACGGTGATCCGCGAAGGCTGCCGCCCAGTACCGGTGCAGGCCAGCCTGGACCCGGCGACCGGGCGCGCCGTGCTCAGCGCCAATGGCGGCGCCGCCCTGACCCTGGTGCTGACGCCCGATCCCTTGGGCGCAGCCGCGACGGCGGCCCGATCGGGCACCGCGCGCTGACATCACCACGGCCCAGCGTCCCATGCACAATGCGCCCCGGGCGCGGCGGTCCGCGCGCCCAGGCACAGAGTCATGCACAGGGAGTGAAGAACATGCGAATCGTCCGAGTCCCGCGCGCCGCCGCTGCTGCCGCGCTGCTGCTCCTGCCCCTGGCCGCGCTGGCCCAGGACAAGGCCTGTCTGATGGAGGGCAGCATGGAGCTCGCCGGCCAGCGCACCGAGATCAAGGACTGCCTGCAAAACCGCGGCATCCCCGACGCGCAATTCCGCCAGACCTGCAAAGGTCTGTCCGATATGAGCACGGCGCTGGGCTCCAAGCCCAAGCTCAGCTACCTGCCCGCCTGCCCCGCGCAGCCGCAGGGCGTCTGCACCGGCTTCTTCGGCCAGCCGCTGGACAGCTACTACTACAAGCGCGACCCCAAGACCCTGGCCGAAACCCAGGCCAGTTGCAAAGCCCAGGGCGGCACCTGGCGCTGAGCCGCCGGTAGAAAAACACCGCGCGCTCCCGCGCGAGCGCTCAGGACGCCGCCGCCCACCAGTGCGCCAGGCTCAGCAGCGCGAACAGTTCGCGCTCGCGGTCCTGGCCCGCCAGGTGCTGCCGCCACAGCTGCTGCACGGTGGCGCGCTCCAGCACCTGGAAGTGCGGCGCTCCCGCGTCCAGCAGCACCGCCTCCACATGGGGGCGCCAGTCCTCGCGTATCCAGCGGCCGAAGGGGATGCGGAACCCCTTCTTGGGCCGGTGCACGATGGCCGCCGGCAGATAGCGCTCCGCCAGCGCCTTGTGCAGGATCTTGCCGCGCCGCCAGCCCAGGCGCCAGTCGCGCGGCAGGCTTTCGACGAAGTCCATCAGCGCGTGGTCCAGCATGGGCACGCGCGCCTCGACCGAATGCGCCATGGAGATCTTGTCGCCGTACAGCAGCAGGTTGTCGGCCAGGTTCAGGCGCAGGTCCAGCTGCAGCCAGCGTTCCACGTCGCCACGCGCGCGGGCGTCATCGCGCGCCAGCCAGGCCTGGGCCAGCGCCAGCAGCTGCGCCTCGGCGCCGGCCTGCGTTGCGCCACCGAGGCGCTGCCGCTGTGCCGCCGCGATCGGCGCACTGGCCTCCAGCCAGCGCCGCGCGACCTCGCTATGCGAGAGCCCGCGCAGCGCCCGCGCCAGGCCGCCGGCGCGCCCGCGCCCGCCCAGCGGCACCGCCAGCGCGGCGGCCGCGCCCCACAGCGCGGGCCAGGGCGCCACGCCAAACATCAGTTCGGCCTGGAACTTGCGGTAGCCGCCCCAGGGCTCGTCGCTGCCCTGGCCGGTCAGCACCACCGGCGCCCGGCGACGCGCCGCCTGCATCAGCAGGCTCATCGGCAGCACCGAGGGCGTTCCGAGCGGCTCTTCCACGTCGGCGCAGACGCGCGGCAGCAGCGCCAGCAGCTCGGCCGCGCTGGTGCGCAGCTCCTCGATCGGCAGCCCCAGCGTCGCCGCGGTGTGGCGCGCATCGGCCAGCTCGCACTCCGGAAATTCGGCGCCAAAGCCGATGCTGAGACAGGGCAGCGGGTGGCCTTCGTCGCGCGCCATCGCCGCCAGCAGCGCCGAGTCGATGCCGCCGGATAGCAGCAGCGCCACCGGCGTGTCCGCCAGCAGCTGGCGCTTCACGGCCTGGCGCAGCAGGGTCTCGTAGCGCGCCAGCGCCTCCTCGCGCGTGCCGGCAAAGGGCGGCGCCGCGTCGCCCAGCACGAAGCGCGAGCTCAGCGCCGGCCCACCCTGCCCCGGCAGGCTCAACCATTCGCCCGGCCCGACGCGGCGCACGCCCGCATGCAGGCACAGCGGCGCGGGCACGAAGAGCAGCGTCAGATAGGCGGCCAGGGCCTGCGCGTCGGGCGCGCCCGGGTGCGGCGCGAGCGCGCCGAGCGCCTTCAGCGCGCGCAACTCGGAACCGAAAACCAGCCCGCCGTCCCGCTGCGCCAGGTACAGCGGCTTGATGCCATGGCGGTCGCGCGCCAGGTGCAGGTCGCCGCTGGGCCCATGCCAGGCGGCGAACGCGAACATGCCGTTGAGCCGCGGCAGCGTCGCGGCCAGCCCCCAGTGGGCGATGGCCTCGACCAGGGTTTCGGTGTCGGAATGCCCGCGCCAGTCGGTCACACCCTGGGCCTGCAGCTCGCGGCGCAGGTCCAGGTGGTTGTAGATCTCGCCGTTGAACACCAGCCACCAGTGGCCGTCGCGCGAGGCCATGGGCTGCGCGCCGGCAGGGCTCAAGTCCTGGATCGCCAGCCGCGTGTGGCCCAGCAGCGCGGGGCGCCCGTCCGGTCCCTGCAGTCGCACCAGCCCGCGCCCGTCTGGACCGCGGTGGGCCAGCGATTGCAGCACCGTCTCGTCCATCGCCGGCAGCGCCGGCCCCACGGCTCCCAGAATGCCGCACATCGCTCAATGTCCTTCCTGCGTCGGGGCCGACTCGCCCGCGGTCGGCGCGCGCCAGCCCAGGCGCACATAGAGCGCACGCCACCGCGCCAGCACCGCCGCCGGCGCGTAGACCTGCTCGAAGCGCTGGCGTCCCTGGCGCGCCCGGCGCTCGGCGGCGGCCGGATCGCGCAGCAGGGCGTCCAGCGCGCCTGCCAGCGCCCGCGCATCACGCGGCGGCACCAGCAGGCCCTGTTCGCCGTCGGTGATCAGCTCCGGAATGCCGCCCACCGCGCTGGCCACCACCGGCGTGCCCTGGGCCAGCGCCTCCAGCACGCTGATCGGCTGGCCTTCGGCGCGGCTGGGCAGCACCAGGGCCGCCGCCTCGGCGAGCAGCCGGGTCTTGTCCGCGCCCGCCACCCAGCCCAGGACGTCCAGGCGATCCAACACGCCCAGGCGGGCCGCCAGCTCGCGCCAGGGCGCCGGGTCGCCGTCGCCGGCCAGCCACAGGCGCAGCCGTGGATGCGCAGGCGCCAGCAGGGCCAGCGCCGACAGCAGCTCGGGCAGGCCCTTGCCTTCGCTCAGCTGCCCCAGGAAGAGCAGCCGGTCCTGGCGCCGCGCCACCGGCTGCGCCAGCGGCGGCGATGGCTCGACCGTGTTGGGGATGAGGCAGACACCGGGCATGGGCAGGCCGGCGCTGTGCCGCCAGTCCTTCCAGCTCTCGGCCACCACCACCACCGCGCATGCGCCGCCCAGCAGGCGGCGTATCGCCGCCTGGCGGCGCGGCGGCTGCGCGGCGACGTAGTCGGCGAACTCGCCGCTGTGCAGATGCAGCAGATAGGGCAGCCCGAAGACCCGCAGCAGCCGGCACACCACGCGCTTGCGCAGGCAGCTGCCGCGGACGGACAGATGGACATGGGCGCCGACCCAGCGCCGGCCCAGCAGCCCGCCAAGCAGGCGCGCCAGCGCCCAGGCGAACAGCGGCAGCCGGAGCCAGCGGTCGCGGGTGTGCGTCTGCACCATCTCCAGCCCCTGCTCGCGGGCAAAGCCGCTGTGCCAGAAGAAGCGCACGACCGAGGCCACGCCGCCCTGCTCGCGGCCGCCGGTGCCGATCATCACGATGCGCTGGGTCATGGCTTCAGGTTTCGATCGTCAGGGTCAACAAACACCTGCAGCTCGGTGCGCAGCTGCAGCGCGCGCGCGCGCTGGCGCCAGCGCAGCACGGTGCAGGGCTCGCGCCGGCCATAGTGCGGCGAGCACCAGCCCAGCGGCGGCTCGTCGCCCTGGGCGTCGCGGCCGCTGACACGGTCGATGCGCGGCGCGTCGGCATCCTGCGCCTGCTCGGCCGTGATGCGCAGCTCGACACGCAGGCCATCGCGCTGCAGCCGCCATTGCGCGCCGTCCAACGCCCCGGACGGCCGCGGCCGCTCGGTCACCCGCCAGCGCGGCGAAACCTGCCAGTGCAGCGCCAGCTCGCGCGCATCGCGCCCCTGCAGCAGGTCCTGCACCACGAGGCGCCGGGCCGCAGGGTCGAAACTCAGGCAGCGCTCGTGCACGAAGCCGCCCGGCTGCGCCGCATAGCCGTGATGGCGGGCGCGCAGGGTCAGGCCGCCCGCGGCATCGCGCGTGCAGGCCAGCCGCTGCACCGGCAACTCGCGCAGCCACAGGAACGGCCCGCCCGAGGGCACCTGGTCGCGCCCGTCCACCTGCACGGTGTTGTGCGCCGCGGTGCCGCGGAAGGCGCGCCGCCAGGACGCGCCGTCGCCATAGCTGTCGCAGCCCGGGTCGATCAGCAGCGGCTCGCCGCCGACGGACAGCCACAGCGCCAGCGCATCCGCATGGCCGTGCGCGGCAATGCTCAGATAGCCCAGCGGCCCGACGTCCATGCCGCCCAGGATCTCGTCCGGCTGTCCGCGGCGGGCCGCGAACAGCTCGTGCCCGCCGTCGGGAAAGGACAGGCGAGGCGCGGGCGGCTGCGACGGGTGCGTCGGCAGGCCCTCGGCGATCAGCCAGGCGCCGCCGCCGTCGCCGGGCCAGCGCGCATCGGCGCATCCGAAGCGCCAGCCGCTGCGCGCCAGCGCGCCGCCGAACGCCGGTTGCGGCCGCGCCGCCTCACCGGGGTCCAGCGCCAGGATCTGGGTGCCGTCACCATCGCCCAGCTGCGGCAGCCACCCGCTGCGGTCGGCGAAGGCCGCCAGCGCCTCGCCCATGGCCCGCAGGCGCTGCACGAAGGCGGCGGACATGGGCGCTTGCTGCGCCTGCGCGCAGCGCTCCACCGCCAGCATCAGGTCGGCCACATAGGCCGCGTACGCCAGCGCCTGCTCGCGGCCAAAGCCGTCCGCACCGACCTGGCGGGGCAGTTCACGCTCCAGTTCGGCGCGCGCGCGTTCGCCCGCGCGGCGCAGTTCCGGCCAGCAGGGCCAGGTCTGCGCCGCGATGAAGATCCCGGCCAGCTCGGCCAGCAGATGGTTGTTGGCCGAGGAATGGCGCGAGGTGGCACGCGCCGTGCCCAGCGCCTGCCGCCGCACGGCCTGCAGCCAGCGCGCCCGCAGCGGGTTCTCCGCGCCCTCGGGCCCGGCGCCGAAGAGCGGGCCGCGTTCGCCATCGACCAGCTGCCAGACCTGGGCCCACTGGATCAGCCTCAGCGCGCACTCGAAGGGGCTGTGCAGCACGCCCGCCGCGCCACGCCGCCGCAGCGGCAGTCCCTGGTCCAGCCAGGACAGGATCTGCTCGCGCAGCCGCTCCAGCCACGCGGCATCGCCGCTGACGCGCCAGGCCTGGGCCAGGCGCACCCAGTGGGTGTGGCGGTTCAGCTCCCACAGCCATTTCAGGTCCACGCCGTCGGCATCGGGGCCATCGGCCCGCCGCCCCGTGCGCGGGCAGCGCAGCCATTGCATCGGCTGCGCCAGCTGCACCGGCAGCACGCCGAACAGCAAGACCTGACCCTCGGCGATGGCCTGCGCCGCGGCCAGCACGGCCGGCGCGCTCAGCGCCGACGCAGGCGGCTCGACCACCCAGCGCGTCGCCGCCGGCGCGCGGTCCGGGGCCTGCGGCGCCGGATCGGGCCGCAGCCGCCCCACCAGCAGCCGCCAGGCGCGAAAGCCCCATTCGGCCGGCCCCATGCGGCGCAGCCGCGCCCAGGCCCAGCGCCAGCGCGCCATGGCGGGTGCCCGCGCACGCGAAAGGCCGCGGCCGGCATCGCCGCTCTCCGCTGTGGGGCGGGACGCCACGCGGCGGGTCTGGATGCGCTCAGACATCGCCGTCGCCCTCCCCCGCCAGGCGCCGATAGACCGGCGCCACCAGCGCGGCCAGGCGCTCGTAGCCGCGGTGCGCGGCCACCCAGGGCGGTCCCTTGGCGGCCAGCTCCGCGGCCAGCGCCGGATCGTTCAGGATGCACGCGCAGGCCTGAGCGAACGGCCGGGCCTGCATGGGCACGCACAGCCCCGCGCCGCTGCGCTCCAGCACCAGGCGCTGGTCGGGGATGTCATTGCCCACGCAGGGCAGGCCCAGCGCCAGGTACTCCACCGCCTTGGTCGGCGACGAAACGTCGTAGAGCTCGCCGCGCGGCACCGGCGACAACCCCAGCTCGGCCTCGCGCAGCAGCGCCAGCGCCTCGGCCTGCGGCAGCCAGCCGGTGAGCCAGACCTGCTGGGCCAGCCCGCTGTCGGCGATGCAGCGGCGCAGCCAGTCCTGTTCGTCGGGGCTGGGCGCATCGCCGATCAGCAGCAGCAGCGGCGGCGGCTCGGAGGGCGGCAGCAGGCCATTCAGTTCGCGCAGCACCTCCAGCAGGAAGTCGCTCTGTCGCGCCGGGCCCATCACGCCCAGATAGGCCAGCACGCGCCGGCCCTGCAGCCGCGCCGGACGCTCGCCCGCGCCACGCGGGCTGGCCCGCAGCAGCGCGAGGTCCACGCCCATGGGCACGGCGGTCAGGCGCTCGCGCGCCACGCCCAGCTGCGCGACGGCCTCCAGCATGGCCTCGCTCTGCACGAAGACATGGTCGGCGCGCGGCAGCAGCAGGCGTTCGCAGGCCCAGCCGGCCAGCAGCGCGCGCAGCGCATGCGGCGCCGCGCGCCAGGGCCCGCGGGCGGCGCGCAGCTGGCGCGCGCGCACCCGGTAGCCGGCGGCGAACGGAAAGGACATCCAGTAGGCCAGGCGCCGCCCGGTCAGCCGCGCCACGCACAGCGCCAGCAGCCCGGTGCGGATCTTGTCGCGCACCTGGATCACGCGGTGTTCGCGGCGCAGCGCGCGCCGCATCCCGGCCAGGTCCTGCAGCGGGCGCAGCAGCTCGCCCCACAGACCCTTGCGCTCGCGCCCGGCCGGTTGCAGCTCGCCCGCGGGCCAGGCCCAGGGCGGCGCCGCCTGCGGCGAGATCTGGCCCACCAGATCGCTGTGCACCCCCAGGCGCGGCAGCTCCTGGCCGAACAGCACCCGCACGTCGGGGCGCTGCGGTGGCAGCGGGTCGTACATCAGGAAGAGCAGCTTCATGGCCGCGCCCCGCCGTCGACGGGCGGCCGGCCGCCGCGCCCCTTGCGCAGCCATCGCAGCGGCAGCAGCAGCGCGTCGCGGTACAGCGCGCCCAGATCGCGCAGCGAAGGCCACAGCGGCAGCAGCAGCAAACCCAGCAGCTGCGCGGCCAGCAGGGCCAGCGCCGCGCCCTCGCCGCCCCAGCGCGGCACCAGCCACAGCGCGCCAGCCAGGTTCAGCGCCAGCACCAGCAGCGACTTCATCAGCAGCGCGCGCTGCCGCCCGGTGGCCAGCAGATACTGGCTGACCGGCGCGTCGGCGAACACCGCGACCGCGGTCCAGACATGCAGCACCAGCACCGGCGCCGCGCCGCCATAGCGTGGGCCCAGCACGGCGCCCAGCAGCTGCGGCCCGACCAGGCTCAGCGCCACGCAGGGCAGCAGCGCCAGCGCCAGCATGCCGGCCAGGATGCGCGCCACGTTGGGGCGCAGGCGCTCGCGCAGGTCCGGGGCGTAGATGAAGCGCGGCGCCAGGGTCTGCAGGATGATGGGCGGCAGCACCCACCAGATCTCCGAGAAGCGCAGCGCCGCGCTGTACTGGCCGAGCGCGTCCATGCCGGCCAGCTGCCCCAGCACCAGCTGGTCCACGCGCGCGTTCAGCGACACCGCCAGCGCGCTGAGCAGCAGCGGCAGCCCGGTGAGCAGCATGCCGCGCGCATGCCGCGCATCCCAGCGCCAGTCGCGCCAGCGCTGCCCCGCGAGGCGATAGGCGGTGAGGATGAACAGGCACAGCAGCACCGACTCGGCCGCCACCGCCGCCACCAGCCCCGCCAGCCCCAGCCCCAGCAGCACGACGGCGACGCGCAGCAGCGCGCCCAGCGCCATCGACAGGTTCTTGCCCAGCGCCACCGGCCCGATGCGGGTGTGCGACGCGAACCACATCCAGATCCCGGCCGGCACCTCCGCGAACGGCACGCCCAGCGCCAGCAGCGCGAGCAGCAGCAGCATCTCGCCACGCAGCGCGCCGCTGGCCCAGCCCACGCCCAGCGCCAGCGCCACCGCCAGCAGCGAGCCCAGCAGGCGCAGCCCGAAGGCGCTGCCGAGGATGCGCGCCTCGTCCCCACGCTCGCGCACCAGGTCGCGCACCACGGTGTCGCCCACGCCCAGCCACGCGATCGCGTTGAACAGCCCCAGCCACGCCAGCAGGTAGTTGAAGCGGCCGAAGTCTTCCGGCCCCAGCACGCGCGCCAGCCACAGTCCCACGAAGAAGCCGGTGAACAGACGCAGCAGCTTCTCGCTGGCATGCCAGCCCAGGTTGCGCAGGATCTGCGCCCGGTCCGGGGTCGCGGTCTCGCTCACCGGCGGCCCTCCGGCCCGCGCCCCAGCCCCAGCCCCAGCCCCAGACGCCGGGCCGCCAGGCGCAGGTGCGCGCGCGGCCCCGGCGCGGCGGCGCGCCGCAGCGGGCTGGCGTAGAAGGCGCGCCAGGCCGCGCACTCGCCCTGGCGCAGCGCATGGTCGCAGATGGCCTCCCAGCGCTGGCCCACCGCGCGCGCCAGCGCCTGCGGCGCATAAAGGCCGCGCTGCGCGTTGTGCCGCAGCAGCATCAAGAGCCACTGCTCCAGCTCGGCCAGCAGCCCCGGCCGCGGCGGCAGGTGCAGCCATTCGACATGCCGATGCAGCGCCAGCGACGCCTCGTCCACCGCCAGCCCCAGCTCGGCGAGCTGGCGGCGGTTGATGCGGCCCAGCGCCTGGGCCAGCGCCTCGCGGTGGCGGCGCGTGACGCTGGCGGCATGCACCCGGCACTGGATCAGGCGCTGCGGCAGGTTGAGCAGGGCGTGGCGGGCGCTCATGCGCACATAGAGGTCGTAGTCCTCGGCCAGCGGCTGCTCGGGGTCGAAGCGCAGCGCGCGCAGCGGCTCGGCGCGTGCCATGAAGGCCGAGGTGTTGACGTAGGCATGCAGCAGCAGCTGGGCGCGGCAGTCCTGCGCGTCGCCGGGGCAGCGCCAGTCCGCGCCGCTGACCCGGCCGTCCGCGGCGATGGGCTGCACGTCGGCGCCAACACCGGCCACCTCGGCATGCCGCTGCAGATAGCGCCACTGCACGCCCAGGCGCTGGGGCAGCGCCAGGTCGTCGCTGTCCAGGAAGGCGATGAAGGGCGCGCGCGCCGCGTCGATGCCGCGGTTGCGGCTCAGCGGCAGGCCCAGGTTGGCGGGATTGACCAGCACGCGCACGCGCGCGTCGTCCACCGCCTGCGCGATGGCGCGCGAGTCGTCGCGGCTGCCGTCGTCGATCACCAGCAGCTCCCAGTCCGGGAAGTCCTGGGCGCGCAGACTGTCGATGGCCGCGGCCAGATAGGCCGCGCCGTCGAACACCGGCATCACGACGCTGACGCGCGGCGCGGGGCGTTCCGTCGCCGCCGTCATGGGCGCCGCATCCTCGCCAGCCGCCGCCGCAGGCGCAGCCACAGCCCGCTTTCCGATTCGACCCAGGAATGCGCCCAGCGGTGGATCGCATAGGCCTCGGGGAAGTCCTCGCCGGCGCGCTGCGGTTCGTCCCAGCCATAGGGGTAGAACCAGGCGCGCGGGAACAGCGTGAAATCGCCGGCCAGGCCCTGGTCCAGCAGCACCTGGGTGAACAGCCCCGGGCCGGTCTCCAGCGTCGGCAAGGTCAGTCCCACGCGACGCGGCATCGCGGCCAGGCAGCGCGCCATGTAGGGCGATCCGGGCTCACAGCCCAGGATGCCGATGGAGATGCTGCGGCCGTCCTCCGAGCACGCGAAGTGGCGCACGCCCTGGAGGATGGGCGCGATGCTGCGCCGGCATTCGAAATCGGTGTCCAGGTAGACGCCGCCGTGGCGCAGCAGAATCTCGTAGCGCAGGATGTCGGCCATCTGCGCATAGCTGCGCGCCTGCGACAGCAGATCGGCGCGGGTGGGCGTGAAGTCCAGGTTGTCCAGGTTCCAGAGCCGGTAGTCCCAGTCCGGGTGCAGCTTCAGCCAGCCGTCGCGGTAGGCGGCGAACTGCGGCGGCAGCGCGGGGCTCTCGCGATTGATCCAGATCTGGTGGAAGACCTTGGGAATGGGGCTCATGCGCGGGCTCCTGCCGAGACAGGCGGCTCAGGCGGCTTGACATCCCCTCCGCGAGGAGCCGGCCAAGCGTCGCCTTGGCCGGGGGGCCCGCGACGACACATCAAGACATGCCCCAGCAGGAAGGCGAGCAAGACCTGGCGCGCGGGCACGTCGATGGCGTCGCGGTTGTAGAAGGCGAGCGGCAGCTCCAGCAGCAGCATCACGCCCGCCGCTTCCAGCGTCGCGGCCTGCCAGGCCTGCCCGTCGCGCTCGCGCCGGCGCGCCAGGCGCAGCGCCACCAGCCCCGCGCTGGCGCAGACCAGCAATAAGGCGCCCAGCCCCGCCAGACCGGTGTCCCACAGCAGCGTGGACGCGGTGGAGGTGGTCAGCGTGAACGGGTATTTGCGCGTCAGCCCGCCCTGCCCCAGGGTCGCGCTTTCGCGGCTGGCGGCCGGCCCGTGGCCCAGCCAGGCGCGGTGGTCGTCCAGGTCGTTGTAGCGCGCCCACATCAGCAGCGCGCCCGAGCGCGACAGCTCGCGCGTGACCGGGTTGAACAGATAGGGATCGCTCTCGGCCTGGAAGGCATAGTCCAGCAAGCCTTCCACCGTGCGCGTGCGGTTCAGGGTCTCGGAATAGACCTGCTGGTAGACCCAGCCCACGGCGCCCAGCAGCAGCAGCACGCCCAGCAGCCCGGACAGCGCTCGCAGCGGATGGCGCAACAGCTCGCGGCGCAGCAGCAGCACCAGCCCGACCGGCAGCATCAGGAAGAAGATCTTCACCTCGGCCAGCGCGATGGTGGCCAGTCCGCTGAGCCAGACGGTCAGCAGCAGCCCGCGCCCGATCTGGCCGGCGCGGCGCAGCGCCAGCGCCAGCAGCAGGCCGAAGCCCACGCAGATCGCCATGCCGCCGCTGCCGCCGCCGCGCAGGAAGTTACCGCCAAAGGTGCCGACCACCGCATCCCAGCTGGCGCCGGGCAGCCGCGCGAAGACGAAGTGCTGCACCAGCGCGAAGGGCAGCTGCAGCGGCACCAGCCACAGGAAGAAGAGCCAGACGCGGCGCAGCGCTTCGGGCGCCACCAGGGTCTGCAGCATCAGCAGGGTCAGGAACCAAGGGAAGAGGTAGTTCTTGGCCGCCACCAGCAGCGGCAGCGGACCGACGCGGTTGACCACAGCCGACGCGGCGAAGACGAGCAGGAAGAGCAGCAGCAGCGCCCCAGGCGCGCTGGTGGGCAGGCGCACCGGTGCCGCCTGCGGCCGGAAGGCCTCCATCAGGCACTTCACCGAGATCAGCACCAGCAACAGATAGGGCAGCCAGACCGCCTGCGACACGCCGGCAAAAAAGGTCAGCTGACCGACGACCAGGAAGGACAGGCCCAGCAACGACCCAATCAGCGCCAGCGGGCTGAACAGGAACACCGCCAGCACCACGCCCAGCGCCAGAAACGCCGCCGGCACCAGCACGCCCAGCAGCGGCAGCGCGGCGCCGCACAGCAGCGCCAGCAACAGCCAGGCGCCGACCAGCAGCAGCCCGCTGCCGTCCTGCTTCGCCCACAGCGCGCGAAGCGACGCGGCGGCCGACGCGCCCTTCATCCGCCCTCCGCGCGCCCGAACAGCAGCTCGCGCACGGCGGGCTGCACATGGGCGTGCAGCGCGGCGGCGAACTCGGCCTGGCGCGCGTAGGCCGCGTCGGACTCGGGCGCCAGGCTGGAGATGCGCACCAGCATGCCGTCCGGGATCAGCCCCTGCAGCGCATAGCGCATCTGCAGCAGCTTGCGCTGCGAGCCGGTGGCTGCGACACGGTCGCCGACGACCACCCAGTAGGTGATGGGCTCGACACGCGCGCCCATGCGCGCCACCAGGCGGCGCACCGGCAACTGGCGGCCGGCCACGGCCAGCGTGGCCTGGTGCGCGCCGCTCATGCGAAAGCCCTGCGCCGGATAGCAGACCTCGGGCAGGTGCACGCCCCATTCGTCGCTCTGCTGTTCGACATAGGCCAGCGACAGCATCATGCGCTCGCCGTCCCCGTTGACATAGCTGCGCGACAGGGTCTGGCTGTACAGGGTCTGCAGCAGCGCGAGCTGGTCCGGACTCACCTGCAGCGGCACCGTGTGCGGGTCGGGCTGCCAGTCGCCCAGACGGCGCGGCACCAGCGTCTCCAGCATGCCCAGCGCACGCTGGCGCGCCAGCAGCCGCGTGGGCTTGAGCGCCACACCCAGCGCGGCGCTGGAGGCCATGGCCGTGGCGGCGATCAGCGCGACACGGCGACCGGGATTGCGCGGCGCCGTCATGCGCCCGCCTCCGCGCCACGGCGGCGGAACAGCGTGCGGCCCAGCAGTCCGTCGACCAGGATGGTCAGCGCCAGCGCCACCATGAACAGCACCAGGCCCGCGAAGTCATGCACGAAGCCCTGGCCCGCGGCATCGCCCAGGTGGTAGGTGACCAGCACCAGGATGACCACGCGCACGACGTTGGACAGGAAGCTGATCGGCACGATGAGCAGCGCCATCAGCGCGTTGCGCAGCCGCTCGGTGTGGCCCATCACATTGAGATAGAGCAGCCCCAGCGCCTCGACGGTGAACAGCGTGTGCAGCCCGGCGCAGGCATCGGCCACCAGCAGCTGGTAGCGGCCCACGTGCAGGATCACGCCGACGCGCGCGATCGGATAGCCCAGCGCATGCAGCAGCGCCTCCACCACCGCGGAAACGGCCATCTTCATCGGCTGCGTCAGCGCGTCCACCACCGCCCCCGGCAGCGGCACCAGGAAGAACACGAACAGGATGGGAAACCAGCAGGCCTTCAGCCCCGCGCGGCCGGTGAGCAGCAGCAGCAACGCGGCCAGCACCGGCATCAGCGAGCCGACCGCGAAGATGGTGATGCTTTGCGAGCGCCCCGCCACATAGAGCAGGCAGCCCAGCCCCAGCAGCAGCCACCCGACATACCGGCCGGCATCGGGCGCGAAGGCCGCGGCCAGCAGCTCGCGGCGGCGGTAGAACAGCCAGCCCACCAGCACCAGGATGATGGGCCCGTGCCCCTGCTCGTCGGAACGCCACAACCCGCCGGCCAGCTGCCAGAACAGCGGCCCGTACATCAGCACCAGCCCGGCGAGGGCCAGGCCGCCCGCCCAGACCAGATCCTGGCGCGCCGTGGGCGCGGCGCCCGGGTCCAACGCCGGACGGCCCGGCTCGGAGCCGGCGCCGGCCTGCGGAGGCAGCGATGCGGACGGGCGTGGCATGGGCGACGGCCGGGGCTAGAACTCGTTCAGCACCACGCCATGCAGCGTGGCCGGCGTGTTCTTCAGGCTGTCCGTCATCGCGCGCAGGCCGGCCACGCGGCTGCGGTCGCGCCGTGCCAGCGCCAGCGCGGCGCCGGCGCGCGCGGCGATCACCGCATAGTCGGCGCCATAGCTCGCGGCGGGCGTGTCGATCACGACATAGTCGAACTTGGCGCGCAGCTCGTTCATCAGCAGCCCGAACGCGGGCCGCTCCACCAGCTCGCTGGGATTGGGCGGACGCGTGCCCACCGGCAGCACAAAGAGGCTGGGCAGCTCGGGCACGGCGCGGATCACGCCGCTCTCCGGCCGCCCGGCGAGCACGCCCGACAGCCCCGAGGCGCCGTCCACGCCGCAGAGCTCGTGCTGGCGCGGGTTGCGCATGTCGGCATCCACCAGCAGCGTGCGCCCGCCCAGCTGGCTCAGCGCGGCGGCCAGGTTGGCGGCGAAGAAGCTCTTGCCATCGCCGCTGTCCGGGCTGATGACGGCCAGCGCCGGCCGCGGCGTGGCGCTGGCGAAGACGCGCATCATCAGCTGGCTGCGCAGCACACGGAAGGCCTCGGCCTGGGCGCTGAAGGGCTTGTGCGCCAGCACCAGCTCTTCCGAGCTACGCGCCTCGCTGCCGGCGGCATAGGGAAAGTGGAACTGCTGGCTCAGCGCCCAGACCACGTCCTCGTCGCGCACCAGACCCAGCGCGACCGCGGCCTCGCCGAAGCGCAGCCCGGTGGCGCGCTGGTGCGCCAGGATACGTTCGACGTCGTCCGGCTTGAGCTGGTTCGCCTCCGCAATGATGTGGCCGATGGACTGGCTGCCGCGCTCGGCGCCGACGCGTTCCGGGGTTTGGATCTCTTCGGTGCTGCTCATCGGGTTCAGACGGTCTTGCCGGCCGAGGAGGCCGCGGCG
Source organism: Pelomonas sp. CA6 (assembly GCF_022549225.1). Taxonomy (GTDB): domain Bacteria; phylum Pseudomonadota; class Gammaproteobacteria; order Burkholderiales; family Burkholderiaceae_C; genus Roseateles. Next base: position 37,255 of record NZ_JAKZFD010000005.1, on the reverse strand, counting down.
TTCAGGCGCGGCGCGGCACGTCCGGCCAGGCGGGCCAGCGGCGAGGCCGGGGAGGTGGCGCCAGGCGCGGGCAGACGGCCCAGCACCGGCAGGCCCAGCAGCGCCTCGATGTCCTGCGGCGCGCGCACGCGGCGGTCGCGCAGCTCCATCAGCAGCGTCGCCACGGTGGCCAGCAGCAGGCCCATGAACAGCGCCAGCGACGCGTTCAGCCCGACGCGCGGGAAGGCCGCCTGCAGCGGCGGCACCGCGGAATTGAGCAGGCTGACGTTGGTGGCCGTGGCCTGGCTTTCCAGCGAGCTCTGGCTGAGACGCTGGGTGATGTTGTCGTAGGCGCGCTGCGCGGTCTCGACGTCGCGCAGAATCATCATGCCCTCGTCGCGCACCTGCTTCATCTTCAACACCTTGGCGCGCTGCGCCTCCAGCTCGGCGCGGATCTGGGCCTCGCGCTGGCGGCTGATGCTGTTGCTGATGCCCACGCCGGCGGACAGCTGGCGCACCTCGACGTCCAGGCGACGGCGCAGCTCGGCGATGTTGGCCTTCAGCTCGATGACCTGCGGGTGCCCGTCGCCCAGGCGCGAGTTGAGCTCCTGCAGCTTGGCCTCCATCCGCGACAGGTCGCCGCGCAGGCCCGCCACCACCGGGTGGTTGCTGATCTCCTGCAGCTTGTCGGCCGAGCCGGCCGAGGCCTGGGCCTGGCGGCTGCTGGCATCCGCCGCGGCGGCCTGGATGGCCACCAGCTGCGAGCTGAGGTCGTTGAGGCGCTGGGTCTCGACGTCCATGCGTTCGTCCGTCATCACCACGCCGCTGTGCTGCTGGAAGGCGCTGAGCTTGCTCTGCGCCGCGCCCAGCGCGGCACGCGCATCGCGGGCGCGCGCCTCGAAGAAGCTGCTGTACTGCTTGGCCGGCTCCACGCGCAGCTCCAGCACCGTGTCGATGTAGGCCTGCGCGAAGGCGTTCGCCAACCCGGCGGCGAACTGCGGGTCGGCCGCCGTGTAGGCGATCTCGATCACGCTGGACTCGCGCGAGGGCTTGACGCTGAGTTCCTTCTGGAAGCGCTCCACCAGCCAGGTTTCCAGGTCGCCGCGCCCGCCGGTGTCGGCCATCCACTGCTGGCGCACCTGCGGCGCCTCCAGCAGCTTCAGGTTGCGCACCACGCGGCGCGCAACGCGCTCGCTCTGCACGATGTCGATCTGCGTCGCCATCACCGTGGGATTGGCCAGCGTGGGAAAGGCCGACAGCGGATCGGGCTTGACGTCCACCACCACGCTGGCCGATGCCGCGTAGCGCTTGGGCAGCCACAGCGTGACCGCCAGCGCCGGCAGCAGCACGGCCAGCAGCACGGCCAGGAACAGCCAGCGCCGCGCGAAGAGGATGGCCAGGAATTGCGCGAAGCTCATGAGGGGGTCCCGGTCAGAACAGGCTTTCCTTGACGTAGACCACGTCGCCGTCCTTCAGCAACTCGTCCATCGCCGGCTGCAGCACCTGCACCTTGCCTTCGGCGGTCTTGCGGTGCACGCGGATGCCGCGCTCGGTGCCGCGCTGGTTCAGCCCGCCGCCCGAGGCCAATCCCTGCAGCAGGGTCATGCCGCGCTCCAGGCGCATCGCGCCGGGCTTTTGCACCTCGCCATAGATGTAGATCATAGGGAAGCGGTCCACCCACAGCACGTCGCCGTTCTGCACCACGACGTCCTGGGTGCGCGCGCCGGGCGCGAACATGGCCGGCAGGTCGATCTCGGTGCGGAAAGGCTGGCCGTTGCGGGTGCCGGTCAGCACCAGCAGGTCGCCGCCGGTGGGCGCCACGCCGCCGGCCGTGGCCAGCAGGTCGGACAGCCGCGTGTCGGCCACCTCCAGCGGATAGCGGCCGGGCCGGTTGACCTGGCCCAGCACGCTGGCCTGGTTGCCACGCACCTGCAGCACCACGATGGTGACCTGGGGCTGCTTGACGAAGTTGCCGTTGCGCAGCCCGTCGGCGATCAGCGTCTCTGCCTGCCCCACGCCCAGGCCGCCAATGCGAATGCTGCCCAGCAGCGGAAAGGAGATGACGCCGGTTTCGGAGACACGGGTCTCCAGCAGCAGGTCGGGGTTCTGGTAGACGCTGATGCGGATCACGTCGCCGGCGCCCAGCCGGTACTCCGCCGCGGCGCCGCTGGCGGCCCCGACCGGGGTCGCCGCGCGCTGTTGCGCGAAGCCGGACACGGCGCCGACCAGCAGCGCCGCCGCGATCAACGCATGGCTGGCACGACCGAAGACGCGGCGCGAAGGATTGGCGAGCTTGCTCATTTCGCGCCCAGCCCCTTGGAGATCGCCGAAGCGTCCAGCCCGCTGGCCGCCGAGGCCGCCGCCGCATCGGCGGCCGGCGCGGAGGCCGCACCCGGCGCGGGCTGTGCGTACTTGCCGATGTATTCGATCTTGGCGGCGTCGCGCAGGGCCTTCATTTCCTTCTTCAGCAGCTCGGCGCGCGCCTGGTTGAAGAGGTATTGCTCGATCGCCGGCCGGGCCTGCTCCAGCGTCACCGGCTGCTGGCGCGAACCGGCGAGGTAAATGACCTGCATGCCGTTGGGCATGGGGTTGATCACCCAGTCGCCATCCTTCAGTCGGGCCAGCATGTCCAGGTTGGCCATGGGCACCTGCTCCGCCGCGCGCAGCGCCTGGCTGGCGCCGAAACGGATCTCGCTGGCCTTCAGGAACTCGGCCAGCTCGACCGGGTTCTTGAACTCTTTCAGGCGGCCGCGCAGCATCTCCACCTGCTCGGGCTTGGCCTCGATCTGCAGCTCCTGCAGGCTGTAGATGCGGCGCTCGCTGAACAGCGCCGGCTTGTCGTTGTAGTAGCGCTGGACCTCGTCGGCGCTGGGCTTGGCGGCGGCCTGCCCCAGCTTCTCGGCCAGCGCGCGGGCCAGGATCTCGCGCTTGGCGACCTCGATCTGCTCCAGGGTCTGCGGATCGCGATCCAGCTTCAGGTCCTGCGCCTTCTGCACCGCCAGCTCCTGGTCGATCAGGCGCTCCAGCGCCTGGCGGGCGGCGGCCTCGGTCTGCTCCGGCTTCAGGCCCGGCTGGCGCTGCAGCAGGAAGTTGATCTGGTGGACGGTGACCTCTTCCTTGTTCACCCGCGCCGCGGTCTGCGAGGCCGCGCCTTCCTTGCCACCGCCGCAGCCGGCCAGCGCCAGGGCCAGCAGCGCGACGGCCGCGCCGGCGGGGCGCCACGCGCCGCGGCGGACCGGTTCAAGGGAAGGCGGAATGGACCGGGCTGTCGTCTTCTCGTTCATGGCGATGACTTTCTGTTCGGGGTCGCGCCACGTGGCGCGGACCTGCCCTCTCTGCAGGCGCGTTCGAGTGTAGCGGCGCCCTGTCCTGGCTCGGAGGGGCTTGACGGCCGTCGGCGCGCGCGCAGTGACATATCCAACGCGAAAAAGCGCCCCAAGGCGCCTCACCCCCCGCATTCGCGGGAGGCAGAAACACCCAGGACGCCCATGGCAAACCGAGCCGGCACGGCCGCCGCGGGCGGGCTGCGCCCACCCGCCCCGTGCGGGTTCAGCAGCGGATGCCGACGTGCAGCGCGACGATGCCGGCGCTGAGGTTGTGCACGTCCACGTGGCCGAAGCCGGCCGTCTTCATCATGGCCTTCAGCTCGGGCTGCGACGGGTGCATGCGGATGGACTCCGCCAGGTAGCGGTAGCTGTCGGCATCGCCGGCGAAGAGCTGGCCCAGCTTGGGCAGGATGTTGAAGGAGTACCAGTCGTAGGGCTTCTTCAGCGGCTCGGCAACGCGCGAGAACTCCAGCACCAGCAGCCGGCCGCCCGGCTTGAGCACGCGCTGCATCTCGGCCAGCGCGCGGTCCTTGTGCGTCATGTTGCGCAGGCCGAAGGCCACGCAGACCAGGTCGAAGCTGCCGTCCTTGTAGGGCAGCGCCTCGGCGTCGCAGAGGTTGGTGGGCAGCACCAGGCCCTCGTCCAGCAGCCGGTCGCGGCCGGTGCTGAGCATGGCCTCGTTGATGTCGGTGTGCACCACCATGCCGGTCGGGCCCACCTTGCGCGCGAAGGCGCGCGCCATGTCGCCGGTGCCGCCGGCGATGTCCAGCACGCGCTGCCCGGGCTTGAGGTTGGCCACGGCCAGCGTGTAGGCCTTCCAGGCCCGGTGCATGCCCATGGACATCAGGTCGTTCATCAGGTCGTAGCGCGAGGCCACGGAGTCGAACACCCCGCGCACGCGGCGCGCCTTGTCCTGTTCGTCGACGGTCTCGAATCCGAAATGGGTACTGCTCATCGCTGCTCGCTTGTGAATCAGTGGTGATGGCCGCAGGAGCCGCCCTGGTCGCCGCCCGCCTTCTCCGGCATGGGCGCGTCGCGGTCCAGGCCGGCCGCGGCCAGCCGCGCCTCGTAGTCGCGCATCAGCGGGTCCTGGTCGCGGCCCAGGCGGTAAAGGTATTCCCAGGTGAACAGGCCGCTTTCGTGGCCATCGGAGAACAGCGGCTGCAGCGCATAGTGCCCGACCTGCTGGACGGCGACGATCTGCACGGTCCGCTTGCCGGTCTGCAGCACCTCCTGCCCCGGGCCATGGCCCTGCACCTCGGCCGACGGGCTCAGCACCCGCATCAGCTCGAAGGGGATGCGAAAGCGCGCACCGTCGCTGAACGCGATCTCCAGCTGCCGCGACTGCTGGTGCACGGTGATCTCGGTGGGATGGGGGGTGTCGGGAGTCAGGCCGGCCATAGGGTGCACAGTGTATCCCCGCCCCGGTGCGCCGGGCGCCGTCGCGGCGACACGCACTTCGTCGCGCGGACCGGCGTCCAGTCGCATGGCACGGGGTTGGCCGCGCCGCCGCGCCTAAGGTGAATCCCGGACCGGTCGCCACGGGGGCGGCCGGCGGAGCATGCGATCCGGGAGGCCCCGATGAACCGTCCCCATCCAACCCTGGTGCGGGCCGCAGCGCTGGGCCTGACCCTGCCCCTGCTCGCCGGCCTGTCCACCGCCGCACCCGATGACCGGTCCGACGGCGCGGATCCGCCCGCGCTGGACGTGCGTGCGACCTGCCCCGGGCTGGACCGCGCGCTGCAGGACCAGCTGGGCCCCTTCCATGACCGCCATCCGGCCGCCGGCGTGGTGCAGGTGTTCTTCCGGCTGGACGGCGATCGCATCAGCGAGATCCGCATACAGGGCCCGTTGCGCCACTACCGCGCCGCGATCCACCGCGCCGTGCGAGGACTGCAATGCCAGGGCCCGAGCGGCGGCAGGCTCTACCTGATGGAGCTGAGCTTCCGAATGCCGGACGACGGTACGCCGCCGCGGGCAGCCGGGCTCAGGTGAGCGCCGCCAGCGCCGCGCGGAGGCGCTCGTCCAGCCGCGGCAGGCTCGCGGCCAGCTGCTGCGCCAGCGCCGGGTCGGCCTCGCGCTGGCGCTCGCCCCAGATGGGGTTGGGAAAATGGCTGTCCGTGCGGAAACGCGCGATCAGGTGCCAGTGCAGGTGCGGCACCATGTTGCCCAGGCTGGCGAGGTTGATCTTGTCGGGGTGCAGCTCGCTGCGCATGGCCGCCTCGATCGCGGCCACGGCCTCCATGCAGTCGCGCCGCTCCTCGTGCGACAGCTCGCTGAACTCCGCGCGGTGTTCGGTCCAGACCAGCCGGTAGAAGGCCGGGAAGGCCGGCGTGTCCAGCGCGCGCAGCACGCGCCAGCGCGGACCGCGGTGGATGACGAGGTTGCCGTTCTCGAGGTCGGGGCCGGACGGTGGCGCGGACGCTGGCTGCCCCTGGCACAGCGGACAGGAGGGGGCGACAGGCTGGGCATTCATGGCGGCAGGGGCATGGCTAAGATGGCGCGACTCTAGCAAGCCCGCCATGCCATGACCCTGAGCCGCCGCACCCTCGTCTCCGCCCTGCCGCTGCTGGCCGCCGTGCGGCCCGCCGGCGCCGCCGACGCCTGGCCGTCCAAGCCCATACGCTGGGTCGTGGCCTATCCGGCCGGGGGCGGTTCGGACTTCCTCGCGCGCCAGCTCGCGCCGGCGCTGGGCCGGGCGCTGGGCCAGACCCTGGTGATCGACAACCGCCCCGGCGCCGCCGGCATCATCGGCAGCGACAACGCGGCCAAGTCGCCGGCCGACGGCTACACCCTGCTGACCGGCGACAACGGCGTGATGGTCTTCAACAGCGCGCTCTACAAGAAGCTGCCCTATGCGCCCTCGGACTTCGCGCCGGTGGGGCTGATGGCGCGCTTCCCGCTGCTGCTGGTGGTCAACCCCCACGCGGGCTTCAGCAGCGCGCGCCAGTGGCTGGAGGCGGTCAAGGCCAAGCCCGGCTTCTACAGCTATGCATCGCCGGGCATCGGCAGCCCGCATCATCTGGCGATGGAGCTGCTGAAGGAGCGCACCGGCAGCTTCATCGTCCACGTGCCCTACCGCGGCACCGCGTTCAGCACCCAGGACCTGATCGCCGGCATGCTGCCCATGGGCATTCTGGACACCGCCGCCGGCCTGCCCCATCTGCGCGCGGGCAAGCTCAAGGCGCTGGCCGTGCTGTCCTCGCGGCGCATCGCCGCGCTGCCCGACGTGCCCACCTTCGAGGAGCTGGGCATCAAGGGCGTGGAGGTGACGGCCTGGCAGGGCCTGTTCGTGCCGCGCGGCACGCCCGAGCCCATCATCACCCGGTTGTCCGGCGAAGTGCGCAAGGCCCTGGCCCAGCCGGAGCTGAAAGCCCGGCTGGAGGACTTCGGCCTGGAGCTGGTGCCCGGCGACCCGGCCGGGCTGGCGCGCTTCGTCGCGCAGGAAACCCAGGCCTGGCATGCGCTGATCAAGACGCGCGGCATCAGCGCCGACTGAGAAACGCCCCGGACGCGGCGCCGGATCCCATCCAGCGCGCCCCCGGGGCCCGGCCCTTACCAGCTGAGGTTCAGCGTGTAGTTCTGGCCCGTGCTGCCGCTGTAGTAGCGCACCTGGACGTAGTAGGTCTGTGTGGCGCCGCTGCTGTTGGCCTGGCTCACGCTGTCGGTCTGCCCGGCCGGCTTTTCCGACACCTTGATCGCCGTGCCCGCGCTGTTGCGCAGCGTCAGGTCATAGTCGGTCGTGCCATTGGGCATGCTCAGCACCGCGCTCAGCGTCTTGCCGGCGGGCAGGTTGACGCGGAAGTAGTCGGTGTCGGAGCTGCTGCCCAGCTGGGCCTTCAGCGCCTTGGGCGCGGCGACCAGGTTGGCCGTCGCCAGGCTGTCGTTGGGCTCCACCTCGTCCGGCGTGCTCGGGCCGCCCTGGATCGCCTGCACCGCCGCATAGGCGTCGACGATGCCGGCCCCGCAGCCGGTGCAGCTGCCGGGGAAGGTGCGCGCGGAACTCGTCAGCGCCTGCGCGATCTCGTCCGGCGTGGCCGTCGGCTTGACGCTGAACATCAGCGCCGCCACGCCCGCGACATGCGGTGCCGCCATGGACGTGCCCTGGTAGTAGGCATAGCTGTCGGCCCCCGGCGTGGTGGTGCCGGCGTTCAGCGTGGAGTAGATGCCGTTGCTGGCGGTGCTGCCCATCGCGCCGCCGGGCGCGGCCAGCGCCACCACGTTGCCATAGTTGGAGTACGGGGCGCGGGCGCCATAGCGGTCGGTCGCCGCGACGGTGATCACACCCGTGCAGTTGGCCGGCGTGAAGTTGGACGCGTTGGTGTTGGAATTGCCCGCCGCCACCACGACCACCGCGCCGCGTGAGCGCGCGCCGCTGACCGCCGCCTGCATGGTGCTGCCGCAGCTGCCGCCGCCGCCCAGCGACAGGTTGAGCACCTTGGCCGGCGTCGCATTGGCCGGCACACCGGACACCGTGCCGCCCGAGGCCCAGACCACGGCGTCGGAGATGTCCGACATATAGCCGCCGCAGCGCCCCAGCACGCGCACCGGCTGCACCTTGGCATTGAAGGCGATGCCGGCCACGCCCAGCGCGTTGTTGGTCTTGGCCGCGATGGTCCCGGCCACATGCGTGCCGTGCCAGCTGGAGTTGGACGGCGACGGGTCGGACGGGCAGTCGCCGGACGCCTGCCAGTCCCCCTCGTCCGCGGCATCGCCATCGCGGCCGTTGCCGTCGCGCGCCGTGGTGGCGTTGGTGATCATGTCGTAACCCGCGACGATCTGGCCGGACAGGTCGGCATGGGGCCGGTAGCCGGTGTCAATCACCGCGACCACGACGCCGCTGCCGGTGGCCAGGTCCCAGGCCTGCGGTGCGCGTATGCCACCGGTGGGTTCGGACAGGTCCCACTGCTTGCTGTAGTCGGTGTCGTTGGGCGTCAGCATCGCCTGCAGCAGCCGGTCCGGCTCCACGTATTCGATGGACGGGTCGGCGGCGCGTATCGCGTCGGCCAGCGCGGCCAGCTCGCGACTCCCCTGCGCGCGGTCCAGCTTGAACACATGGGCCCCTTGCCCGGTCTGGCGCAGCAGCTTGAGCCCGCGGCCGGAACCGCGCACCACCGCCTGCACCTGCGCGACACGCTCGGCCAGGGTCTGCTCGGGCAGCGCACGGGCGCGCTGCACCGACGCGCCGCCGGGCAGGCTCTGCAGCTCGCTGGCGTCGCGGTACTTGATGATCAGCTGGTCGGTGCGGACGTCGGCGGGCGTGTTCGCCAGAGGCCCGGGGTCGGTCACCGGGCCGCCGGCCAGCGCCGCCGGGGCGCCCAGGGCCAGCGCAGTGGCCAGCCAGAGAGGGGATCGTGGGATACGGATCATGAGCTTCTCTCCTGTCATGGACTGCCGCAAAGCGCGGCGATTGCCCCGCGACTGGGGTGGACGCCGTAGGGCCTCTGGCGGCGCATCAGGCTGCCGCCGCCCTCCCCTTTCAGGCGCGTGCCGGCCGTCGCTGGCGCGCACCCGAGGCCGGCCCATCAAGACCTGACCCCGAGAGGAGATGGGCGCAGTCTAGAAATCGTGGGCGCAACGCGAACGTCACCCTGCAAAACTTGGCAGGATGGGATAACCCGCAAGTGCCCTGGCGCGCAGCGGCGCCCGGGGCGGCGCTCCGAGGCGAACGCGGGTCGCGGCGATGGCGGCCCGCCGGGCGCCTCCGGGAAGACCCGGAGGGCGATCACCCCGGATGGCGGGCCGCGGCAGCGGCCAAGACCACGGGAGATACGGGGAGTTACTGCAGGCCCCGCGCGATTGCGCTAAGGGGCCACGCAGCCGCGGCTCAGACCAGAACCCGCTCGATCCCGCCGGCGTTGGCGCGCGCCACGTACTCGGGCAGCCAGTTCTCGCCAAGGATCTTTCTCGCCATCTCGATGACGATGTAGTCCGCTTCCAGCAGACCGTTCTGCAGGTCGTTGCCGTAGCGCGTGAGGCCCTGCAGGCAGCTGGGGCAGCTGGTCAGGATCTTCAGGTTCTCCTGCGCGCCTACTTTGCCGGACTCGCGCAGTTGCGCCTCGGTCTTGCGCAGCTCTTCTTCCTTGCGGAAGCGGATCTGCGTGGAGATGTCTGGCCGCGTCACGCCCAGCGTGCCGCTTTCGCCGCAGCAGCGCGGGTTCTGCACCACCTCGGGCCCGAGCAGCGCCTTCACCGTCTTCAGCGGCTCCTGTTGCTTCATCGGGCTGTGGCAGGGGTCGTGGTACAGATAGGCCTGCGAGCTCTCGAGCTTGATGCCCTTCTCGAGCAGGAACTCGTGGATGTCGACGATGCGGCAGCCGGGGAAGATGTCCTCGAACTTGTAGCCCTGCAGCTGGTCATAGCAGGTGCCACAGGAGACGACCACGGTCTTGATGTCCAGGTAGTTCAGCGTGTTGGCGACGCGGTGGAACAGCACCCGGTTGTCGGTGATGATCTTCTCGGCCTTGTCGAACTGGCCCGAGCCGCGCTGCGGATAGCCGCAGCACAGATAGCCCGGTGGCAGCACGGTCTGCACGCCCGCATGCCACAGCATGGCCTGGGTGGCCAGGCCCACCTGGCTGAACAGGCGCTCCGAGCCGCAGCCGGGGAAATAGAACACGGCCTGCGCGTCGGCAGCGGTGCGCGCCGGGTCGCGGATGATGGGCACGTAGTTCTTGTCCTCGATGTCCAGCAGCGCGCGCGCGGTCTTCTTGGGCAGACCACCGGGCAGCTTCTTGTTGACGAAGTGGATCACCTGCTCCTTGATCGGCGCGGGGCCCACCGTCGCGCGCGGCGCGGCGGTCTGCTTGCGGGCCAGGCCCTTGAGCAGGTCGTGTGCGACGCGCTGCGCCTTGAAGCCCACACCCACCATCGCGGCGCGCGCGGCCTTGATGGTCTCGGGGTTGGTGGCGTTGAGCATCAACATCGCCGCGGCATTGCCGGGGCGGAAACTCTTCTTGCCCATCTTGCGCAACAGGTTGCGCATGTTCATGGTCACGTCGCCGAAGTCGATCTTGACCGGGCAGGGATTGGCGCACTTGTGGCAGACCGTGCAGTGGTCGGCCACATCCTCGAACTCCTCCCAGTGCTTGATGGACACGCCGCGCCGGGTCTGCTCCTCATAGAGGAAGGCCTCGATCAGCAGCGAGGTGGCGAGGATCTTGTTGCGAGGGCTGTAGAGCAGGTTGGCGCGCGGCACATGGGTGGCGCAGACCGGCTTGCACTTGCCGCAGCGCAGGCAGTCCTTGACGCTGTCGCTGATCGCGCCGATGTCGCTCTGCTGCATGATCAGCGACTCATGCCCCATCAGCCCGAAGCTGGGCGTGTAGGCATTGGTCAGGTCGGCGAAGGTGGTCTGGCCGCGCAGCAGCTTGCCCTTGTTGAAGCGCCCCTCGGGGTCCACCCGCGCCTTGTAGCGCGCGAAGCCGGCCAGCTCGTCGTCGGAGAGGAACTCCAGCTTGGTGATCCCGATGCCGTGCTCGCCGGAGATCACGCCGTCCAGCGAACGCGCCAACGCCATGATGCGGCCCACCGCCTCGTGCGCGGTCTGCAGCATCTCGTAGTTGTCCGAGTTCACCGGGATGTTGGTGTGCACATTGCCGTCGCCGGCATGCATGTGCAGCGCCACCCAGACGCGGCCGCGCAGCACCTCCTTGTGGATGGCGCGGCACTGGTCCAGGACGGGCGCGAAGGCCGCGCCGGCGAAGAGGGCCTGCAGCGGCTTCAGGATCTGGCGCTTCCAGCTCGCGCGCAGGCTGTGGTCCTGAAGCTGCTCGAAGAAGCTGGCCTCGCCGTCGCGCGGCAGGTCCAGCTCGTCCTTCCAGCGCTGCCACAGCGTGGCCACCTCGTCCAGCAGCGCCAGCGCCTGCTGCACACGGTCCTCCAGCAGTTCGCTGCTGGGGATCTCGCCGGCGTCGTCGGTTTTGCCCAGCGGCAGGTTGCCGGTGGCGAAGAAGGCCTTGAGCCGCTCCGCCAGCGCCAGCTTGTTGCGCAGCGACAGCTCGATGTTGATGCGCTCGATGCCCAGCGTGTACTCGCCCATGCGCGGCAGCGGGATCACCACGTCCTCGTTCACCTTGAACGCGTTGGTGTGCTTGGAGATCGCCGCGGTGCGCTTGCGGTCCAGCCAGAACTTCTTGCGCGCATCGGCGCTCACCGCGACAAAGCCCTCGCCCGAGCGGCCGTTGGCCAGGCGCACCACCTCGCTGGTGGCGCGGGCCACGGCATCGGCATCGTCGCCGACGATGTCGCCGATCAGCACCATCTTGGGCAGCCCGCCGCGCTTGCTCTTGGTGGCATAGCCCACCGCCTTGAGGTAGCGGTCGTCCAGGTGCTCCAGGCCCGCGAGGATGGCGCCGTCGGGCTTCTTCGCCTCGGCGAACATGAAGTCCTTGATGTCGACGATGGAGGGCACACAGTCCTTGGGATTGCCAAAGAACTCCAGGCACACCGTGCGCACATGGGCCGGCATGCGGTGCACCACCCAGCGGCTGCTGGTGATCAGGCCGTCGCAGCCTTCTTTTTGCACGCCAGGCAGGCCGGCGAGGAATTTGTCGGTGACGTCCTTGCCCAGGCCTTCCTTGCGGAACAGGCGACCGGGGATGTCCAGCCGCTCGGTGCGCTCCAGCGTCTTGCCGCTGGCGTCGAAGTAGCGCAGTTCGAAGCTGGCCACGTCCACGTCGTGGATCTTGCCCAGGTTGTGGTTCAGGCGCACCACCTCCAGCCACTTGGCCTCGGGCGTGACCATGCGCCAGGACGCCAGGTTGTCCAGCGCCGTGCCCCACAGCACGGCCTTCTTGCCGCCCGCGTTCATCGCGATGTTGCCGCCCACGCAGCTGGCCTCGGCGCTGGTGGGGTCCACCGCGAACACGAAGCCATGCTGCTCGGCCAGGTCGGCGACGCGCTGGGTGACGACGCCGGCCTCGGTCCAGATCGTCGCGACCTCATGGTCCAGGCCCGGCAGGCGCAGCGTCTCGACGCCGCGCATCGCTTCCAGCTTCTCGGTGTTGATCACCGCGCTGTTCCAGACCAGCGGCACGGCGCCGCCGGTGTAGCCGGTACCGCCGCCGCGCGGGATGATGGTCAGGCCCAGCTCGATGCAGCCCTTGACCAGCTGTGCCATTTCGGCCTCGCTGTCTGGCGTCAGAACGACGAAGGGGTATTCCACCCGCCAGTCGGTCGCGTCGGTCACGTGGGCCACGCGCGAGAGGCCGTCGAACTTGATGTTGTCCCGGGCGGTGTGGCGGCCCAGCACCTTCAGCGTGCGCCGGCGCAGCTCGGCGACGCGCTCGAAGGAGGCGGCGAATTCGCCCACCGCCGCCTCGGCGGCCTTCAGTAGCTCGCCCACCGAGGCGTCGCGCACGGCGTCGCCCTCGGGGTTGCGACGTCGTTCGACCTCGGCCAGTCGGTGGCGCAGCGCGCCGATCAGCGCCTCGCGGCGCTTGGGGTTGTCCAGCAGGTCGTCCTGCAGATAGGGATTGCGCTGCACCACCCAGATGTCGCCGAGCACCTCATAGAGCATGCGCGCGGAGCGGCCGGTCTGGCGCTCGCCGCGCAACTGGTTCAGCAGGGCCCAGGCCCGCCCCCCGAGCAGACGAAGGACGATTTCGCGATCGGAGAAGGAGGTGTAGTTGTACGGAATCTCGCGCAGTCGCGGCGCGGCGTCGGTCAGGTCGCCGGCGAGGTCGGCGTCGGCGGGCATCAGCGGATGCGGTGCATTCATGGCTGCCGGGCGCGCTGCGGCGCCCTGGGTTGCGGCACCTCGGCAGGCGCCAGGACGAGAGGGGGCGATCAGGGGCAGCAGCGGAACGGCGCCCGGACTTGTGGTCCGCCCGGCCGCGAAGGACCGGCGGCGCCCGGTCGGGCCGCGATGGCGACCGGTCCCGATGCTGCAATGCGGGAATCCTAACCCAGGGGCCGCCCACTCTTTCGCTCCGGGGCCTTTTCCCAGCGCCGGAATCCATCCCGCACAACGAATCCGCGCGCCCCGGCCATGGGGGATAAGCCTGAGTTGGCGCAAGCCCCACGGCCCAGGGCCGATGTCACAATGAATCGATACGCTGCCCGCAGCCCCGGGGCCGCGCGCCTGCTCATGACGGCATGGCGTGGCGGGTCGCCGGACGGTGCATGACAGGAGACCCCAAACATGAAACTGCGTATCCTCGCCGCCACGGCCCTGCTGATGGCCGGCTCCCAGGTCCAGGCCCAGACCGAGATCCAGTGGTGGCATTCCATGGGCGGCGCCCTGGGCGACTGGGTGAACGACCTGGCCCGGGACTTCAACGCCAGCCAGAAAGACGTCCGCATCGTCCCGACCTACAAAGGCAGCTACGACGAGTCGATGACGGCGGCGATCGCCGCCTTCCGCGCCGGCAACGCGCCACACCTGCTGCAGGTCTTCGAGGTCGGCACCGCCACCATGATGGCCAGCAAGGGCGCGGTCAAGCCGGTGGCCGAGGTGATGAAGGAGGCCGGCGCGGCCTTCGACCCGTCGGCCTATGTGCCCGCGGTGGCCGGCTATTACACGGCGCCGAACGGGCAGATGCTGAGCTTCCCGTTCAACAGCTCCACCACCGTCTTCCACTACAACAAGGACGCGTTCAAGGCCGCCGGGCTGGACCCGAACAAGCCGCCGGCCTCCTGGCCCGAGGTGGCCGCGGCGGCGGCCAAGCTCAAGGCGGCCGGCCACAAGTGCCCGTTCACCACCACCTGGGTCAGCTGGACGCAGCTGGAGAGCTTCTCGGCCTGGCACAACGTCGAGTACGCGACGAAGAACAACGGCTTCGGCGGCCTGGACACCCGGCTGGCGTTCAACACGCCGCTGCATGTGCGCCACATCGAGAACCTGGCCAACATGGCCAAGCAGGGCCTGTTCGTCTACAAGGGCCGCGGCAACACCGCCGACGCCACCTTCTATTCCGGTGAATGCGCGATGCTGACCGGGTCCTCCGGGCTCTACGCCAACATCAAGAAGAACGCGAAGTTCGCCTCCGGCATCGCGCCGCTGCCCTATTACCCCGACGTGCCCGGCGCGCCGCAAAACACCGTGATCGGTGGCGCCAGCCTGTGGGTGATGGCGGGCAAGAAGCCGGCCGAGTACAAGGGCGTGGCCGCCTTCCTGCAGTACCTGTCGCGGCCCGAGGTGGCCTCCGAAAGCCACAAGCGCACCGGTTACCTGCCGGTGACCAAGGCGGCCTATGAGCTGACCGAGAAAAGCGGCTTCTACAAGAGCAACCCGGGCACCGACGTCGCGGTGACGCAGATGATCCGCAAGACCACCGACAAGTCGCGCGGCGTGCGCCTGGGCAACTTCGTGCAGATCCGCACCATCGTCGATGAGGAGATGGAGCAGGTCTGGGCCGGCCGCAAGTCGGCCAAGGAAGGGCTGGCCAGCGCGATCCAGCGCGGCAACGAGCAGCTGGAGCGCTTCCAGAAGTCAGCCAAGCTCTGATCCGCGCGGGGCCCCCGGCCCTGCGCGCAGCCATCCCTCTGCTGCCCCATGTCCCAACAAAAGCGTGTCCTGTTCCGCTCGCGCGGGCTGCCCTGGCTGCTGCTGGCGCCGCAGGCGCTGGTGATCGCCGTGTTCTTCTTCTGGCCGGCGGGCCAGGCGCTGCTGCAGTCCATGCAGCAGCAGGACGCGTTCGGCCTGTCCACCGAATGGGTGGGGCTGCAGAACTTCCGCCAGCTCTTCGCCGACGACAGCTACCTGGCCTCGTTCCGGACCACCGCGGTGTTCTCGCTGCTGGTGGCGGTGCTGGGGCTGGCGTTGTCGCTGCTGCTGGCCACGCTGGCCAACCGCGTCGTGCGCGGCGCGTCGGTCTACAAGACCCTGCTGATCTGGCCCTATGCCGTGGCGCCGGCGATCGCCGGCGTGCTGTGGCTGTTCATGTTCGCGCCGTCCATCGGCATCGTCGCCTACGGCCTGCAGGCGCTGGGCTTCGACTGGAACCACCTGCTCAACGCCAACCATGCGATGGCGCTGGTGGTGATGGCGGCGGTGTGGAAGCAGATTTCGTACAACTTCCTGTTCTTCCTCGCCGGGCTGCAGTCCATCCCCAAGTCGCTGATCGAGGCGGCCGCGATCGACGGCGCCGGCCCCTGGCGGCGCTTCTGGACCATCACCTTCCCGCTGCTGTCGCCGACCAGCTTCTTCCTGCTGGTGATCAACATCGTCTACGCCTTCTTCGACACCTTCGGCATCATCGACGCGGCCACCCAGGGCGGTCCGGGCAAGGACACCGCCATCCTGGTCTACAAGGTCTACTACGACGGCTTCAAGGCCATGGACCTGGGCGGCTCGGCGGCGCAGAGCGTGGTGCTGATGGTCATCGTGGTCGCGCTCACGGTGCTGCAGTTCCGCTTCGTCGAGAAAAAGGTCAATTACTGAGATGGTTGAACGTCGTCCGGCGCTGACGCTGCTGTCGCACCTGATCCTGGTGCTGGGCGTGCTGATCGTCGCGTTCCCGCTGTACATCACCTTCGTGGCGTCCACGCACACGGCGGACGCCATCGTGCAGGCGCCGATGCCGCTGACCCCGGGCTCGCATCTGCTGGACAACCTGCGCGGCGCGCTGCTGGGCCACGAGGGCAGCGCCGGCTCCAAGGCGCCGGTGGGGCAGATGATGTGGGTCAGCCTGGTCTGCGCGCTGGCCATCGCGGTGGGCAAGATCGCGATCTCGCTGCTGTCGGCCTTCGCGATCGTGTACTTCCGCTTTCCGCTGCGCCAGGCCTTCTTCTGGGCCATCTTCATCACGCTGATGCTGCCAGTGGAGGTGCGCATCGGCCCGACCTACCAGGTGGTGGCGGACCTGCACCTGCTCAACAGCTATGCCGGGCTCACCGTGCCGCTGATCGCGTCGGCCACCGCGACCTTTCTATTCCGCCAGTTCTTCCTCACCGTGCCCGACGAGTTGGTGGAGGCCGCGCGCATCGACGGCGCCGGGCCCATGCGCTTCTTCAAGGACGTGCTGCTGCCGCTGTCCAGCACCTCGATCGCGGCGCTCTTCGTGATCCAGTTCATCTACGGCTGGAACCAGTACCTCTGGCCGCTGCTGGTCACGACCGACGAGCGCATGTACCCGGTGGTCATCGGCATCAAGCGCATGATCAGCGGCGGCGATGCCGCCAACGAATGGAACATCGTCATGGCCACCGCGCTGCTGGCGATGATCCCGCCGGCGCTGGTCGTGATCCTGATGCAGCGCTGGTTCGTCAAGGGCCTGGTCGACTCCGAAAAATAGACAAGCCATGGCAAGCATTTCCCTACGCAAGGTCGTCAAGCGCTATGGCCAAGGGGCCAAGTCCAACCTCGTGATCCACGGCGTCGACGCCGAGATCCGCGATGGCGAGTTCGTCGTCATCGTCGGCCCCTCGGGCTGCGGCAAGTCCACGCTGCTGCGCATGGTCGCGGGGCTGGAAGAGATCAGCGGCGGAGAGATCGCGATCGGCGACCGCGTGGTGAACGACGTGGAACCGGCCGACCGCGACATCGCGATGGTCTTCCAGAACTACGCGCTCTACCCGCACATGAGCGTGTTCGAGAACATGGCCTACGGCCTCAAGCTGCGCAAGCTGCCGCCCGAACAGATCCGCGCGCGCGTGGACAAGGCGGCGCGCATCCTGGAGCTGGGCCAGCTGCTGCAGCGCAAGCCGCGCGAACTCTCCGGCGGCCAGCGCCAGCGCGTCGCGATGGGCCGCGCCATCGTGCGCGACCCGCAGGTCTTCCTGTTCGACGAGCCGTTGTCCAACCTGGACGCCAAGCTGCGCGTGCAGACGCGCCTGGAGATCCAGAAGCTGCACCGCGAGCTGGGCGTGACCTCGCTGTTCGTCACCCACGACCAGGTCGAGGCCATGACCCTGGCCCAGCGCATCATCGTGATGAACGGCGGCCGCATCGAACAGATGGGCACGCCCGACGAGGTCTATGGCCGCCCGGCCACCACCTTTGTCGCGAGTTTCATCGGCTCGCCGGCAATGAACCTGGTCAAGGGTCAAGTGCGGGGAGCGCGGTTCGAGGTCGACGGCATCCCGCTGGACCTGCCTGCGCCACCGCCGGCCGCCGTGCCCCAGGGGGTGCCGGTGATTCTGGGCCTGCGGCCCGAGCATCTGGGCCACGACCTGAGCAGCGGCGCGCAGGCCGATGGCGACTGGGCGCTGACGGTGGAGGTGGTGGAGATGCTGGGCGCCGAACGCCTGGTCTATGGCCGCATCGGCGGCGGCGCCTTCACGCTGCGCATCGACGCCACGCTGGCCGCGCCGGTCGCGGGCGACGTGCTGCGCCTGCAGCCGCGGCCCGGGCATCTGCACTGGTTCGACGCGCAGACCGGCCTGCGCCTGGCCTGACGCCAACGGAGATAGCCATGACGCAGCCCTGGCCCCTGCCCTTCTGGATCGCCCACCGCGGCGCCGGCAAGCTGGCGCCGGAGAACACGCTGGCGGCCTTTCGCGAAGGTGCCCGCCATGGTTACCGCGCCTTCGAGTGCGATGTGAAGCTGTCCGCCGACGGCCAGCCCTTCCTGCTGCACGACAGCACGCTGGAGCGCACGACGCCGCAGCGCGGCCTGGCCGGCGAGCGCGACTGGCACGAGCTCTCCCGCCTGGACGCGGGCGCCTGGCACAGCCGCGCCTATGCCGGCGAACCGCTGCCCAGCCTGGATGCGATCGCGCGCTACTGCATCGCCAACCGCTTCGCGCTGAACATCGAGCTCAAGCCCACGCCGGGCCAGGAGCAGACCACCGGCGCCGCGGTGGCGCTCGCGAGCCGCGCGCTGTGGGCGGACAGCGGCTTGCGGCCGCTGTTCAGCTCCTTCCAGCCCGCGTCGCTGGCCGGCGCGCGCGACGCCGCGCCGGACATCCCGCGCGCGCTGCTGCTGGATCGACTGCGCCCGGACTGGCTGGCCGAGGCGCGGGCGCTGGGCTGCGTGGCCGTGGTGACCCACTATGCGCTGATGGAGCGTGACCTCGTCGAACAGCTGCATGCGCAGGGCCTGAAGGCCCTGGTCTACACAGTGAACGACCCCGCCAGCGCGCAATGGCTGATCGGCAACGGCGTCGACGGCATCATCACCGACGCGGTGGACCGCTTCAGCCCCGCGGCTCAGCCGGACACGCGCGCGTAGACGCAGGCATCGCGCGGTGCGCCGTCCACGCCCGGCACCGCGTGGCGCAGCACGCCCTCCAGCGCGAAGCCGCAGGCCTCGGCCACCGCGCGGCTGCGCGCGTTGCCGGCCTCCATGCGGATCTCCACCCGCTGCGCGCGCAGCGGCCCGAAGGCCAGGCGGGTGAGCAGCCCCACCGCCTCGCGCACATGGCCCCGCCCCTGGGCGCTGCGGCGTATCCAGTAGCCGATCTCGAAGCGCCGCAGGCCCCAGTCGAAGCGGTGCAGGCCGGTGCCGCCCAGCAGCTGATCGCGACCGCCATCCGCCCGGCGCGACCAGATGGAATAGCAGAGGTCCTCGCGCAGGATGAAGCGGCCCTGCATGCGCCGGACATGCGCCTCGGACTGCTCCACCGTGGGGCGCTCCTGGGCCCAGGGCATCCAGGGGCGCAGCTCGTCCAGCGATTCGCAGACCGCGGCATTCAGCGCCAGGCCATCGCCGGCGCGCGGCATGGTCAGCAGGATCCGCTCGCCCTCCAGGCACTCAGGCACCTCGATCAGCAGGGGGTCGATCTGGCTCAAGCTCATGGCAGGCTTCCCATTCCTCGGTTCATGGCGCGGCGCCGCCCAGCGGCACGCCCGGTTGCGCCTCGGCGCCCAGCGCCGGCTCTTCCTCGTCCACCTTGGGCAGCTCGCGCAGCAGGCGCAGGGTGCGCAGCTGCCAGGCCAGCGCCGCCACGCACAGCGCGCCCACGCCGGCAAAGCCCAGCGCCGCGCGCAGGCTCACATGCTCGCCCAGCCAGCCGCCGATCAGGGCTCCCGGGCCGGCGGGGATCAGGATCAGCCAGCGCATGGTGCTGGTCATGCGCCCCAGCAGCGGCACCGGCGTGACCGCCTGGCGCAGCGCCAGGAAGTTGATGAAGATGAACACCGCCCCGACGCCGAACGCGAACAGCGTGAACGCGAACGCGGCCACGCCCCAGCCATTGGCCGGCGCCAGCGCCAGCACGCTCCAGCCCAGGCCGCAGGTGGCAAGACCTGCCACCAGCGCGGGCCCCGGCCCGATGCGGCGGCTGATGCGGTGGCCCAGCATGCTGGCCAGCACCGTGCCCGCGCCCAGCGCGATATAGGACAGCCCCACGCTCTGCGCCGACAGCTTCAGCACCCGCGTGGCGAACAGGATCTGCACCACCTGCGCGGCGTTGTTGAACATCTGCCAGCCGCCCACCGCGCAGGCCAGGCTCACCAACAGCTTCTTGCCGCGCACGAAGGCCACGCCGGCCTTCAGGTCGCGCCAGAAGTCGGCCTCCGGGTGGACATGCAGGGCCTCGCTGACCTTCACGCCGCGCAGAATGGCCGCGGAAATCAGCAGCAGCAGCGCGTCCACCGCCAGCGCCAGCGGCGCGCCCACCACCTTGATCAACGCGCCGGCCACGCCTGGCCCGGCCACCTCGGCGCCCGAGGATGCGAGCGCGTTCTTCGCATGCGCCTCCACCAGGCGGTCGCGGCTGACCACCTGGGTCAGCACGATCTGCGCCGCGCTGCCCGAGATGGTGTACACCGTGCCCAGCACGAAGCCCACGACATAGAGCCATCCCATGCTCAGCCAGCCGGCCCAGGCCGCGACCGGCACGCTGGCCACCGCCAGCGCCAGCGTCGCCTCGCCGACCACATAGACGGGCAGCTTGCGCACGCGGTCCAGCCAGACGCCGCCCGGCAGCGAGAACAGCACGAAGGGCAGGATCTCCATCGCGGTGAGCCAGCCCATCTGCGTCGGGCTGGCGTGCAGCAGCACCGCCGCCGTCAGCGGCAGCGCCAGCATGGTGATCTGCCCGCCCAGCGAGCTGATCAGGATGGAGGTCCAGAGCCGGCGATAGACGAGATCGCGCAGCAGGTCGCCGACGGGCAGACCGAGAAGATCCAGCAGACGGTCGGCAAGAGGACGCGACGGGGGCCGACCCGAGGTTCTGGCAAACATGGTGAACTCCGGAAACCAGGACATGCCCGCGAAGGCATGTCGTCAGAAAGACCTGTGAAGCCCGGAAGACCGGGCATGCGGGGCGCGAAGGCGGCGAGGAGGGAGCCGCCGCAGCAGGACCGGCGACGGTCCTAGGGTCGTCGCGCGAGGCCATGCGGCTGCGGACGCACGCCAGCCCACGCCAAGGCGTTGGGTCTGGTGCGGTCGAGCAGCTTGGTCATGGCGGGTTCCGGCTGAAGGTGTGGGACCATGCTAGCAGCCTGCCCCCCGGCGCCACAAGTGCGATCCGTCCTGGCTGTGGCGCGAGCGCACGGCGCAGACGCCGGCTACCAGCCCGCAGCCAATCCGTCGCGGCGCGGGTCGCTGGCCGCGACATAGCCCTCCACGCCAGGGTCACCCAGGCGCCAGATGAACTGCCCGGCGCCGAAGTCCAGCGTGGGGTCGTCCTGCCCGACGATGCGATGGCCCAGCTCGGCCAGCCCGGCCACCGTGGCGGCCGGCATGTGGCGCTCGACGTTGACCGACAGCCCCTCGTTGAAGCGCCAGCGCGGCGCGTCGCAGGCGGCCTGCGGCTGCTGACGATGGTCCAGCATGCGCACCAGGGTCTGCAGATGGCCCTGGGGCTGCATATGCCCGCCCATCACGCCAAAGCTCATCTGCGGGGCACCGTCCTTCATCAGGAAGGCCGGGATGATGGTGTGGAAGGGCTTCTTGCCCGGCCCCACCTCGTTGACATGGCCGTGCTCGCGGCTGAAGCCATGGCCCCGGTTCTGCAGCGACACGCCATAGCCCGGCACGACCAGGCCGGAGCCGAAGCCCATGTAGTTGCTCTGGATGAAGCTGACCATCAGGCCGTCCTCGTCGGCGGCGCTGAGGTAGATGGTGCCGCCGCGCACGGGATTGCCGGCCTGGAAATCCTGCGCCTTCTTCATGTCGATCAGGCGGGCGCGCCGCGCCAGGTAGTCCGGGTCCAGCAACTCGGCGGCCTGCACGCGCATCGCGCGCGGATCGGCCACATGGCGATAGACGTCGGCGAAGGCCAGCTTCATCGCCTCGATCTGCAGATGCGTGGACGCCAGCCCGTCGACCGGCAGCGCCGCGAGGTCGAAATGGTTGAGGATGCCCAGCGCGATCTGCGCGGCGATGCCCTGGCCATTGGGCGGGATCTCGTGCAGCTGGTGGCCGGCATGCACCTGGGCCAGGGTCTGGACCCACTCGGGACGGTAGGCGGCGAGGTCCTCGACCGTCAGTGCCCCGCCGGTCTGGCGCGCGAACGCGGCCATGGCCTCGGCGATCTCGCCGCGGTAGAAGGCCTCGCCGCGCGTCTGCGCGATCAGGCGCAGCGCACGGGCCGCATCCGGGAAGCGGAACAGCTCGCCCACCTCGGGCGCCCGGCCGCGCGGCAGAAAGGCCTGGGCAAAGCCGGGCTGCGACACGAGATCCTGCTGCCCCGCCGCCAGCGCCCATTTGGCCTGCATCTGCAGCGGCACCGCATAGCCGCGCTCGGCGATCTCGATGGCCGGCGCCAGCAGGTCGGCGAAGGGCAGCCGGCCCAGGCGATCGCTCAGCGCCACCCAGCCGGCCACGGCACCGGGCACCGTCACCGCGCCCCAGCCGCGCCGCGGCATGGCCGTGCCGGCGCCATGTTGTCGTTCGATGTAGGCCGGTGTCCAGGCCAGCGGCGAAGGGCCGGAGGCATTCAGGCCCTGCAGCGCCTTGCCGTCCCAGACGATCGCGAAGGCATCGGAGCCCAGGCCGTTGCTGCAGGGCTCGACGATGGTCATGCAGGCCGCCGCGGCAATGGCCGCGTCGACCGCATTGCCGCCCTGGGCCAGGATGCGCAGCCCGGCCTGCGCCGCCAGCGGATGCGAGGTCGACACGATGTTGCGCGCGAACACCGGGCTGCGCTCGCTGGGGTAGCGGCTGTTCCAGTCGAAGGCATGGCTCATGGAGGACTCCTCGAAGCCCGAGGCACGGGCCTCGGCGGCGGGCATCTTGCCTCAGCGCCGCGCAAACGTCGCTGGGCATTCACCCGTGTCCGCCCGCGCATCGCGCGCGTACGCAGCAGGAGCTCGTCCGGTTGACAGCCTCGGCATGCTCGACGGCACTTCTTGGTCGCCAAGTGCTGCAGGGGTAACGCTTTGCAAGAGCAGCCGGTCGAGGTCAACAGCCCACCGCCCAAGGCGTTGTGGAAGCACCTTGTTCATCAACCTGGAGTGACCCAGATGAAAGCCCTGAAGACCACCGCCATTTCCGCCCTGATGCTGGCCCTGAGCGCCTCCGTGATGGCACAGGCGCCCGCCACCACCCCGGCGGCTCCGGCCAAGGCCACCGCTGCCGCTCCCGCGACGCCGGCCACGCCCGCGGTGGCCGCCACGCCCGCCACCCCGGCGGTCAAGGCGGAAGCCAAGGCCGACACCATGAAGACCGAGGCCAAGATGGAAGCCAAGACCGAGGCCAAGCACCACACCAAGCACGCCAAGCATGCCAAGCACGAGGCCAAGGCTGGCGCCGAGAAGGCGGCCGAGAAGACCGCGGACAAGGCCACCGAAAAGGCCGCCCCGGTCAAGCAGTAAGGACTTTAGCCTCGCGGTCACGACGGCCGCGAGGCTCCCCGGCAGTACGCCGGCCCGGCGGGCATCACCCAGTGCGTGATGCGACAGGGCTGCAGCCACCTCTTGGGTGGCTGTATTTTTTTTGGCGGCAAGACATCGAGGAGAGAGAAAGAAAGGCGTCTGCAAGACGCCGCCGGCGCTGGCGCGTCAGGCCGCGACCGGCGCGATCGCGATCACGGTGCGGGCCTGGCTTTCGCAGGCCTGCAGGGTGGCCTCGAAGCATTCGCGCGCGCAGTCATGGCAGGCACCGCAGGCCGAAGCCACGCGGGTCTCGTCCTGCAGCACGTCGAAATTGGAAATGCCCTGCTCGACATGCCGGCGGATGTCGCGGTCCGAAACTCGATGGCAGAGACAGAGAATCATGGCGAGGGGCTGCACGCCGCGTTCCATGCGGCATGACCGGGATGCTAACGCAAACGCGAATAGATCGCAATTGCGTAACCCAACCCCACAAACCCCAGGCCTATTGCTGTTGGAGGCTGCCTGGCGGCGGTCCTCTTGGCCCGAGGACCGGCCCTGCGCCTCAAGAGGCCCGGCATCCGCCCGCCCCCGGCGGGACAGGTCAGCTCTCGCTGCCGACCTGGCTCTGCAGCCAGTTCTGTTCGCCCAACTGGGCCACCAGCTCGATCTGCGTTTCGAGGTGGTCGATGTGCTCTTCGGTGTCGGAGAGGATGTCCTCCAGCACCTCGCGCGAAACGTAGTCGCGCACGCTCTCGCAGTAGGCGATGGCTTCTTTCAGCAGCGGGTGCGAGCCCATCTCGATCTTCAGGTCGCAGTGCAGCACCTCGACGGCGTTCTCGCCGATGTAGAGCTTGCCCAGGTCCTGCAGGTTGGGCAGGCCTTCCAGCATCAGGATGCGGTCCATCAGCTTGTCGGCGTGCTTCATTTCTTCGATCGATTCCTCGTACTCGTGCTTGGCCAGGCGCTCGAAGCCCCAGTTCTTCAGCATGCGGTAATGCAGGAAGTACTGGTTGATCGCGGTGAGCTCGTTCTTCAACTGCGCATTGAGGTACTCGATGACCTTGGCGTCGCCCTTCATTGTTGTTCTCCTGATGGTTGGGTACAGGCGCCCATTGTCTTCGCCCACGCTTGAGTTGGAGCAAGACCCGATGGCAGCGCTCTGCATGCGAAGCATTCCCAGGCGCGTTCGCCCTCCCGGCCGAAGGACCCGCATCGCGGGTTCCCTCCTCCAAGGCTTGATGCCCGTCATGCCCTATTGCTATTGCGAATGGTTCGCATTTAAGATGATGGCATGAACGCCACCCACACCCCACCCCTGTCCAGCGCCGCGCTCGCACCCGCGCTGGATGCCGCCCCTTGCCGGCCCATCGTGGGCAAGGATGTCGCGCCCGGCCTGCGGCGCCGCTGGAACAGCCAGACCCTGCTCGGCCAGGACCGCGAGATCGAAATCGAGCATGCCGGCCAGCTGTACCGCCTGCGCGTGACCTCGCTGGGCAAGCTGATCCTCACCAAGTAAACGCCCGCCCTCGGCCACGGCCCGCTGGGCACTGCCCAGGCGCCGGCCCCGCTTCTCCATTCCTTCGCTGTCATCCCGGGACCTGACGAACCAGGCCCGCCACCGCACCAGCCAGCCGCCGCGCCAGCCCGTGCCAGATCCCTCAAGGACCTCTGCACCATGCTGCTGCGCCAGACACCCGTCGCGCTTGCCCTTGCCTTCGCCTTCGGCGTCCAGGCCCAAACCGCATCCACCGCGCCCACCGCCCCCGCGGCTCCGGCCAACGCGGCCTCGGCCGCGCCCCAGCTCGCCGAGCTGACCGTTTCCGCCACCCGCACCGAGCGCGCCACCGACGCCGTGCCCAACACCGTCAGCGTCTACGGCCGCAAGGCGCTGGAGCGCCGCGATGCGCGCGACCTGAAGGAGCTGCTGAAGGACGAGGTGGACCTGGCCGTGCGCGCCAGCACGCCGCGCTTCGGCGCCACGGTGGGCTCATCGGGCCGCGCCGGCAATGAGGGCATCAACATCCGCGGGCTGGAAGGCAACCAGGTGCTGATGATGGTGGACGGCATCCGTCTGCCGCAAAGCTTCGCCTTCGGCCCCTTCGCAAGCGGCCGCGCCGACCACGTGGGCCTGGACGGTCTGGCCAGCGCCGAGGTGCTACGCGGCCCCGCGTCGGCCCAGTACGGCAGCGACGGCCTCGCCGGCGCGCTGAGCCTGCGCACCCTGTCCGCCCAGGACCTGCTGAAGAATGGCAAGACCTTCGCCGGCTACGGCCTGCTGAGCGCCGCGAGCGTGGACGACTCGCGCCAGGCCAGCACCGCGCTGGCCTTTGCCAACGGGCCGGACGGCGCCGCCGGCCGCTGGGACGCGCTGCTGCAGGCCTCCGTGCTGCGCGGCCACGAGATGGGCAACCAGGGCGACAACAAGGCCCCCAACAGCGACCGCACGGCGCCCAATCCGGCCGACATCCGCAGCCACAGCCTGCTTGCCAAGCTGGGCTGGCGCCCGCTGGCCACGCATCGATTGGAGGCCACGCTGGACCTGCACGAGCGCAAGACGGACTCCGACGTGCTCAGCGCCCGCGCACGCACCGCAAGCACGGCCAGCTCGGTGCTGGCCCTGCAGGCGCGAGACAAGCTGGAGCGCCGGCGCGTCTCACTGCGCCACGACTACGAAGACCTGAACGCGACCTGGCTGCAGAAGGCACAGACCACGCTCTACGTGCAGGACAGCGAGACGCGCCAGCACTCCTTCGAAGACCGCAACACCGCCTCCGACCGCGTCCGCGATGGCCGCTACCGCGAGCGCGTGGTGGGCCTGTCCAGCCTGGGCCAGACCCAGCTGAGCAGCCAGCGACTCAGCTACGGCCTGGACCTGAGCCGCAACACCTTGCGCGCGCTGCGCGACGGCAGCCTTGAGCCGGGCGGCGAGGCCTTCCCCAGCAAGCCCTTCCCCGACACCCGCTACACCCTGGCCGGTGCCTTCGTGCAGAGCGAGATCGAGACCGGCAGCCTCAGCCTGATCCCGGCGCTGCGCTTCGACCACTACAAGCTCTCGCCCAGCAGCGCGGGCTACAACGGCACGGTGGTGTCGCTGTCCGACCAGGCGGTGACGCCCCGCATGGGCCTGGTCTGGCGCGCCAGCGAAAGCCTCCAGCCCTACCTGCAATGGGCACGCGGCTTCCGCGCGCCCACGCCGGACCAGGTCAACAACGGCTTCTCCAACGAGGCCCACGGCTACATCAGCATCGGCAACCCCGACCTGAAGCCCGAGCGCGCCAACAGCTGGGAACTGGGCCTGCGCGGGCGCATCGCCGACACGCTGCGCTGGCAGCTCAGCGCCTACGACAACCGCTACCAGGACTTCATCAAGCAGCAGGTGATCCGCGGCAGCGGCCGGCCCAAAGATCCCATGGTGTTCCAGTACATCAACCTGACCGACGCGCGCATCCGCGGCGTCGAAGCGCGCGCCTGGTGGCAGGCCACGCGGGGCCTCAGCCTCAGTGCCGCGGTGGCCAGCGCGCGCGGGCACAGCCGCCAGAACGGTGTCGACACCCCGCTGGACACCGTGCAGCCGCTGACCGCCAGCCTGAGCGCGCGCTACGAGCAGAGCCACTGGCACCTGCAGGCCAGCCTGCAGCACAGCGCGGCCAAGAAGGCCTCGCAGGTCAGCGACCCCAGCTACTACGCGCCGCCGGGCTATGACGTGATCGACGTCGGCGGCGGTGTGCAGCTGAGCCAGTCGCTGAGCCTGAGCGCCTGGATCACCAACCTGACCGACAAGACCTATTGGCGCTGGAGCGACGTGCGCGGCGTGAGCGCCGACAGCCCGGTGCTCGCCGCCTTCACCGCCCCCGGCCGCGCGCTGCGCGTCAGCCTGCGCGCCGAATTCTGATCCCCGAGGAGGAGCCCCCATGCAAGCACGCCACACCCAGCTGCGCCAGGCCTTCAGCACGGCCCGCCGCGAACGCAAGGCCCGCCACCGCGACATCGCGCAAAGCCTGGCCGTGTCTGAAGCCGAACTGCTGGCCGCCCATGTCGGCGCCTTCGGCGAAACCGAGTCGCCGCTGCGCGCGCGGCCGCTGCGGCCCGCCTGGCAGGACCTGATCGCCGCACTGGAACCGCTGGGCGAGCTGATGGCGCTGACCCGCAACGAGTCCTGCGTGCACGAGAAGGTGGGCGTCTACCGCCACGTCAGCGCCCAGGGCCCGCAGCGCCTGGTGGGCCTGGTGCTGGCCGGCGAGATCGACCTGCGCGTGTTCTACAGCCACTGGTCGGTGGGCTTCGCCGTCAGCGAACGACTCGCCGACGGCGCGCTGCAGCGCAGCCTGCAGTTCTTCGACGCCGCGGGCCAGGCCATCCACAAGATCTTCCTGCGCCCGGGCAGCGACGCCGACGCCTACGAGGCCCTGGTGCAGCGCTTCCAGGACGACGACGCGCTGCAGGACTGGCAGCCCGGCCGCGCCTGGGAAGAGCCGGCCGAGCGGCCCGACGCGGACATCGACGCCGCCGCGCTGCGCCGCGACTGGGCCTCGCTGCGCGACACGCATGATTTCTTCGGCCTGTTGAAGCGCCATGGCGTTTCGCGCACGCAGGCGCTGCGCCTGGCGGACCCAAGCTTCGCGCAGCCGCTGCCGGTGGCCAGCGCGCACGAGCTGCTCAGCCGCGCGGCGCAGGAGCGCGTGTCCATCATGGTCTTCGTCGGCAACCCCGGCATGATCCAGATCCACAGCGGCCCGGTGCAGAAGGTGGCGGTGAGCGGCCCGTGGATCAATGTGCTGGACCCGGGCTTCAACCTGCACCTGCGCGAGGACCACATCGCCAGCGCCTGGCTGGTGCGCAAGCCCACGGTGGACGGCCTGGTGTGCTCGCTGGAGCTGTTCGATGCCCAGGGCCGCACCATCGCGATGATGTTCGGCGAGCGCAAGCCCGGCCAGGCCGAGCGCTGCGACTGGCGCACGCTGCTGGAAAGCCTGGCGGACGGCCAGTCCCGACCGGCCGGGGGCCTGCCATGCTGAGCCGCCGCCGGCTGCTCCCCGCGCTGGCGCTGCCGCTGCTGAGCACCCGCGCCCGCGCCGCCAACGCCGCGCCGCGCGTCGTCAGCATCGGCGGCGCGCTGACCGAGCTGATCTACGAACTGGGGGCCGAACCGCTGCTGGTCGGCGTGGACAGCACCTCGCTGCATCCCGCGCTGGCGCAGAAGCTGCCCAACGTCGGCTATGCGCGCACACTGTCCGCCGAAGGCCTGCTCTCGCTCGCGCCCACGCTGATCGTCGCCACCGAGGAAGCGGGCCCGCCCATGGTGCTGCGCCAGCTGGAGCAGGCGCGCGTACCGCTGCATGTGCTGCGCGCCGAGCATCGCTTCGAAGGCCTGCTGGAGCGCAACCGCCGCCTGGGCGAGCTGCTGGACCGCCGCGCCGCGGCCCAGGCCCTGGAGCAGCGCCTGCAGAGCCGCTGGACGGCCGCGCAGCAGCAGGTGGCCACCCTGCGCGGCGCGGCGGGCGCCCGGGGTGCGAAGGGCTCGCCGCGCGTGCTCTTCGTGATGGCCCATGGCATGAACCAGCTGCGCATCGCCGGCGGGGACACGGCGGCCGACGCGATGATCCGCTACGCCGGCGCGCTGAACGCGCTGGGCGAGACGCGCGGCTACAAGGCGCTGACGCCCGAAGCCGCGATCGCCGCCGCGCCGGACGTGATCCTGGCCACCCAGCAGGGGTTGGAGGCCGCCGGCGGCGAGGCCGGTCTGCTGCGCCTGCCCGGCCTGGCACAGACGCCCGCGGGACAGGCGCGCCGCATCGTCGCGCTGGAGGCCATGGAGTTGCTGGGCTTCGGGCCGCGTCTGCCGCAGGCCCTGGGCCGGCTGGCCGAGAAGCTCTATGGCTGAGGTCAAGCCCCGCGGCCACGGCCTGGCCTGGTCGGGCGAGCCCAGCGGGCTCCCCCTGCCGCGCGAAGCCTCGCGCGGCGGGCCCGCCGCGTTCACCGCGGCCAAGGCCTGGTGGCTGCTGCCGGCCCTGCTGCTGGCCATGGCGCTGGTGGTCCAGTGGGGCCCGGTGGCCATCGACGTCGCGGACTGGCTGAACCCGCCGTGGAGCGAGGCGCCCAAGGGCGGCGGCGCCCATGTACTGTGGCAGCTGCGCCTGCCGCGCGTGCTGCTGGCCGCCTGCGTGGGCGCGGCGCTGGGGCTGGCCGGGGCGCTGTCGCAGGCCTTGTTCCGCAACCCCATGGCGGAGCCCGCGCTGCTGGGCGTGACCAGCGGCGCCGCCGCCGCGGTGGCGCTGTGCCTGACCCTGTTCGCCGGCGTGCAGCTGGCCCTGCCCGCGCCGCTGCGCCTGTGGCTGCTGCCGCTGGTGGGCTTTGCCGGCGCGCTGCTGGTGTGCGCGCTGCTGGAGCGACTGTCGCGCTGGCTGGCGCCGGGCTCGATCGCCGCCCTGCTGCTGTGCGGGCTGGCGCTGCAGGCGCTGAGCTTCGCGGTCGTCGGGCTGTGCAGCTTCCTCGCCAACGACGAACAACTGCGCGCGATCAATTTCTGGACCCTGGGTTCGCTGGCCGGCGCTGGCTGGCCCATGGCGCTCACCATGGGCGCGGCGCTGCTGCTGGCGGGCCCGCTGGCCTGGCGGCTGGCTCCGCAGCTCAATGCGCTGGCGCTGGGCGAGGCGGTGGCCGCGCATGTGGGCGTGCCGGTGCAGGGCCTGCGGCTGCGCGCGGTGGCCATCGTCGCCGCGCTCAGCGCACTGGCGGTGGCCTGGTGCGGCAGCATCGGCTTCATCGGCCTGATGGCGCCGCATCTGGCCCGCCAGCTCGCCGGCGCCGACCTGCGCCGGCTGCTGCCCCAGGCCATGCTGGCCGGAGCCCTGCTGCTGGTGCTGGCCGACACGCTGGCGCGCACGCTCGCCGCGCCGGCCGAGATCCCGGTGGGCGTGTTCAGCGCGCTGATCGGGGCACCCTGGTTCCTCGTGCTGCTGCGCGGCGCGGTGCGCCGCCTGGGGAGTGCCTGATGCTGACGCTGGAACAGATCCGCCAGACCCAGGGGCGGCTGCACCTGGGCCCCCTGAGCCTGACGGTGCGGGCCGGGGAACGCGTCGCCATCCTGGGCCCCAGCGGTGCCGGCAAGTCCACGCTGCTGCGCCTGCTCAGCGGCGAACTGGCGCCGCAGCAGGGTCAGGTCTTGCTGGACGAACTGCCGCTGCGGCGCTGGACCAGCGCGGCGCTGGCGCGCCGGCGCGCGGTACTGCCGCAGCAGCATGGCGTGGCCTTCGGCCTGCCAGTGGAACTGGTGGTCGCGCTGGGCCGGGTCGCGCGAGCCGACGACGAGCCCCAGTCGCGCATCGTGCGCCAGGCCCTGGCCCAGGCGCATGCCGAGCATCTGCTGGGCCGGCGCTTCGACACCCTGTCCGGCGGCGAACAGGCGCGCGTGCAGCTGGCGCGCGTGTTTGCGCAGGCCTGGGACACGCGTGACGGGCTGCTGCTGGTCGACGAGCCGTTGGCGGCGCTGGACCCGGGCCTGAGCCTGGCACTGATGGACGCGATGAGCGCCTTCGCGCAGGAACGCGGGCATGCGCTGATCGCCGTGCTGCACGACCTCAATGCCGCGCTGAATGGCTTCGACCGCCTGTGGCTGCTGCGCGAAGGCCGGCTGCTCGCCGATTGCGCGCCGCTGCCCGCGGTGCTGCCGCTGCTGGAACAGCTGTACGAGCTGCCACTGCGCCTGCTGCACGACGAGCAAGGCTTCGCGGTGCTGCCGCGGGGGCGGGCCCCGACCCAGGCCGGCCTCGCCCGCGAGCCGGCGCGCGGACCGGCCTGGAACGGCCCGGCGTCCGGCCCCAGGGGCCGCCCGCTGGCCCCGCCTCTACAGCGAGACGACGCATGAAACCCGGCGTGCTGGCCCTGGTGGCCCTGCTGCACGGCCTGCTGCTGGCCCTGGCCTGGCAGCGGCACGCCATGCCCTCGCGCGAACCCTTGCGCCAGGGCGTCGCGCTGCGCCTGCTGCAGGCCGAGAAGCCCGCCCAGCCGCTGTTGCGCCCGCGGCCGGAACCCGCCGTGGCGGACCGGAGCCCGCCCCCGCGGCCGCCCCACCCCGAGCCGCTGCCGCTGCCCACATGGGCCGACGCCATGGCGCCGCCCGCCCTTGCCGCCGCCGCCGCGCCGACCATCGCGCTGACCGCGCCAGCGCCCGTCGCCGCCGCGCCGCGCGCCAGCCCGATCGCCCAGGCCGTCCAAGCCGCCACCGCCGCAGCGGCCGAGGAACCGGTCCTGCTTCCGCCCGAACATCGTCTGTGCAGCGAACGCCAGACCGCCCGCCACTACCCCGCGCTGCTGCGCGAACGCGGCATCGAGGGCCGCGTACTGCTGCGCGTCAAGGTCGACGAGCTGGGCCAGGCCGCCGAAGTCCTGGTGCTCGGCGGCAGCGGCTGGCGGCTGCTGGACGAAGCGGCGCGCGAAGTGGCCCGCGCCTGCCCCTACCTCCCCGCGCGGCGCGGCGAGCAACGCCTGGCCAGCTGGGTCGAGATCCCGGTGCGCTTCGCGCTGCAGCGCACGCCTTCTTCCGCGATGAACTCCCCCGCCCTTCACTGAGGAGCCCCCCCAATGTGCGATCAACCCAAGCTCTCGGGTGACGGCCTCGCCCTCCCCGGCGCCTCCGCGGCGTACGCCGCGCCCCGCCCGCTGTTCTCGCCGCTGCTGGAGCCCGCCGCCGAAGCCGCGCCCGCCGTGCCGCAGGCCACCCCGCCCGAGCGGCCGGCCTCGCGCGGCTCGCGCCGGCGCCGGTTGTGGGAGCTGCCGGCCCAGGCCCTGTGCCCGGTGATCGGGGTCTGCCTGCCCATGCCGGTGCTGCGCAGGCGTCTGGGCAAGGCCCTGGGCGGCGAGGCACTGGCCAACGACTACGAACTGCACTGCGGCGCGATCAACGAATGCGGCCGCCGCGGCAGCATCGCCGAGCTGCTGCAGCGCGAGCTGGACCAGCGCTACGCGATGGCGCTGCGCCAGTCCGGCCAGCACAAGACCGCCGAGGCCCTGACGCGCTGGTGGAACGCCGCGCTGCAGGGCAACGACGTCGCCGGCGCGCTGTGGGGCACGCTGACCCATGCGCGCTGCGACGCCGCGCTGCAGGAGCGCGTGCTGCGCGACATCCACATGCTGCAGCACCAGGTCGGCGCCGCCAACCGCGCCGACCTGCAGCGCCTGGACGCACTGCAGGACGAGAACGCCGTGCTGGGCCGCGAACTGGCCCAGGCGCAGGCGCGCAGCACCCAGCTGCTGGCCCAGCGCGCCCGCGAACTGGAGCGCGCCCAGGCCGAGACCCTGCGCCTGCGCGGCGAGCTGATGGGCCGCGACACCCTGATCGCCGGCCTGCGCGACGAGCTGCAGCAGCTGGAGACCAGCCTGCCGGGCCTGCGCCATCGCCACGAGCAGGCGCGCGAGCTGCAGTCGCAGCAGCAGCGCATCCACCAACTGGAACGATCTCTGCTCGCCGCGCAGCAGCAGGCCGAACGCGCCCGCCTGGCCGAGCAACGCCTGGCCGACGAGGCCCAGGCCCTGCGCGCGCAGCTCGCCGCCAGGCTGCCCGCCGCCGAGGGCGCCGGCGCCGAATCGGCCCCGCTGCCCTCGCTGGACGAGCGCGCCGTGCTCTGCGTCGGCGGCCGCCCGGCCGTCGTGCCCATCTACCGCCAGCTGATCGAACGCACCGGCGGGCGCTTCCTGCACCACGACGGCGGCGAGGAAGACGCCGTGGCCAAGCTCGACGCCAGCCTGGCCGCCGCCGACCTGGTGATCTGCCAGACCGGCTGCATCAGCCACGACGCCTACTGGCGCGTGAAGGACCACTGCAAGCGCCACGGCAAGAAATGCCTGTACCTGGAGTCGCCCAGCGCCAGCGGCCTGCGGCGCGCGCTCGGGGCCCTGGGCCAGGGGGAAGACGTGGAGATCTCAGGCCTTCGGCAAGGGCAGCAAGCCTGAGCCACGGCGGCGGCCACGCGCCGCCCCGCGCGACGCGTGGCGCGCCTTGGGCGGGGCGGTCAGGCCTACGCCGCTCAAGCCTTCACTTCGACCACCGGTTCGAACCCGCCGAAGATCATGCGTTTGCCGTCGAACGGCATCGGCAGGTTGCCGGGGGTGGACGGATCCATGCGCGGGTCTTCCATCATCTTCTTCATGGCGGCGTCGCGCGTGGCCTTGTCCGGCCATTCGACCCACGAAAAAGCCACCGTCTCCTCGGCCGTCGCCTGAACCGCTCGGCGGAAATCGGTGAGCTTGCCGTCGGGCACGTCGTCGCCCCAGCCTTCGATCACACGCAAGGCGCCCAGCTCGATGAACATCGCATCGAACTGCCGCGCATGCTCGATAAATTTCTGCTTGTTGGCGGTGGGAACCGGGATCACGAAACCATCGATGTAGGACATGTCTTCACTCCTCGTCAGTTGACCAACCGACGCGCCCGCCGGAGGGCGCCTCGTGCTTCATCGACGAACGGCGGGGTGCCCAATCGACATCGCGTCCATGACCGGAGAGCTGTGCTCTGCGGCGGTACGGGAGTAACGCCGCCACGAATGCCCATTGATTTGCCGATCAACAACAACTGGATAGGACATCAGATCAGGCCCATGGCGCCCGGCAGATCAAACGGGTTCTTCGCCGGCGCCTGCGGGCCAGCCCAAGAGCGGCCGCCTTCGATGCGGCATCGTCGGCCGGGGGCCGGTGGCGGGTTGAGGCTGGTTGCGGAAGTTCACCAACGGCCGCTTTGGGGTGTCTCACTGCCGGCCAATGAGTCCAAAGGGCTGCGCACGGCGCTACCTCCCGCCCTGAGTACAGGGGTATAGATCATGGTCGTCGCCACATCGGCATGGCCCAGAAGTTCTTGCACCGTGCGGATGTCGCTGCCGGCCTGAAGCAGGTGCGTCGCGA
Source organism: Pelomonas sp. CA6 (assembly GCF_022549225.1). Taxonomy (GTDB): domain Bacteria; phylum Pseudomonadota; class Gammaproteobacteria; order Burkholderiales; family Burkholderiaceae_C; genus Roseateles. The sequence goes on along the minus strand of NZ_JAKZFD010000005.1, from coordinate 3,409 downwards.
AACTGTGCCGCAGGGTATGCGGCGTGGCAGGCTTGGTGATGCCGGCAGTCTGCACGGCCCGCTTGAATGCTCGCTGAAACGTCTCATCATAGAGAGGATGCCGGCGCACGACGCCGCTGCGCGGGTCGGTGGAGTGGTGATCCTGCGGAAAGACCCAGAACCAAGCCCAGCTGACGCCGGCGCGCGGGTACTTCCGCTCCAAGGCATACGGCATCTCCACGCCGGCTTGGCCTTGCGCAACAGCGGCGGCCCAGACCTGCCGGCATTCGCCCAACTGCCCCCTCAGGGCAGGGAGCAAAGACTGCGGCAACATCACCACCCGGTCCTTGCCGCCCTTACCCTTGCGGACATAGATGGCCCGGTGGCCGAAATCCACGTCCTTCACTCGCAGACCCAGCGCTTCCGAGATGCGCATGCCCGTGCCATACAGCAACTCGACCAATAGCCGATGGACGCCAGACATCGCCGCCAAGATTGCCTGGACCTCATCACGGCTCAGCACCACCGGCAGGCGCGGCTTCGGCACCGGCCGACCAATGTCCTTCATCCAAGGCAGCTGATGACCCAGCACCTTGCCGTACAGGAAGAGCAGGGCCGACAGCGCCTGGCGGTGACTGGACGGCGACAGCTGGCGCTCAGACGCCAGGTGGGTCAAGAACGCTTCGACCTCGGGCCCACCCATCTCGGCGGGATGCTTGAGCTGATGAAAGCGGATGAACGCACGAGCCCAGTGAACATAGGCCCGCTCCGTGCGCAGGCTGTAGTGCACGAGCCGGCAACGCTCACGCATCTGATCGAGCAGACGTACCGAACGAAGCGGTGGAAGGTCTACGACCGGCGCAGGACGTAGGGTTCCCCGGGGGACGGTTGGACCCGAAAGAGATGGCAACATTGCGGCCAGCCTTCCTCCTGAGGGGGCGCCGCGCGAACCCTTCAGGACACATGTAACAGGCGCGGCATTTGCCGTTAAAAATAGTGCTGTATGAAAGTACAGTCAACAGGGAGAAAGAACAGATGGGACAGCGGCTTACGCACGCCATGGCGCAGCCGTTACCGCACGGCCTCCGGTGTTATCCGACACTTTCTGTCGGTATATAACTAGTTATGCATCTCCCGAGATCAACCGATGAAATTCAGTTGCCACTGTGGTGAAGTGATTCACGACAACACCGACTACCAAAGCCACAAGGCCTATCTGATTCCAGATGAGACCTACGAATCAGCGCTGGAGAAAATTGAATCTGGCGAGTCCCCTTGGAACGCGCTTCGCAAGGTAAAGCGGGTCATGTACCAGTGTCATGCATGCGCAAGGCTGTTCATTGATGACCACCAAGGAGAGCTCATCTGTTTTGCACCAGAGGGCGATGTGGTTTTTGAAATCCTCAAGGGAGCAGCACCAGATGCATAACCTTTTGGTCAAGCGGACCTGCGCCAGCTATGCTGGCTTGTCCGCTTACCGCGAACTACAAGGGCTTCCCCGTCCGTCAAGCCAAACGAATCCCTAATGGCCCGCCTTGCGGGCCATTTGTTCATCTGCATTCCCTTCAAGACCTTCAGCCGTGATGTCGGCGCGTAGTGGCGGGAACAACAAGGTGCGGACTGGCCAAACTACAAACGGTCATTGGTGTGGCGCTCAATGCCACGGACCCTGATGAAGGACGCACGCGAGGGACCCATTCGTTAGCCGGCAAGTCTTGCGCCGCCCTTGAGTTAATCGGTTACGCCCCGCGCAGGTCCAAACCTGTTGTCATCAACGCTTGCCGTCACACGGCGGTGGGTTCTGTACTCCTGTAGCTGTTCGGCGAACTGGCGGACTCGGCACCTTCACGCTGGCAGCGTGAATGCCTCACCGCGTCTGAGCACCGCCCAAGCCATGCGTGCGTTCTTGGCCGCAATCGCCACCACGGCCCGCCAGTAGCCACGCCGCTCGACCAGGGCCAGCGCCCATCGACTGGTGGCGTCCGTCTTGTTCTTGGCAGCTGCCAGCAACGCCTTGGCGCCCAGCACGAGCAGGCTGCGCAGATAGGCGTCGCCCGCCTTGGTGATGCGCCCCAGCCGCGTCTTGCCGCCCGAGCTGTATTGGCCCGGTGTGAGGCCCAGCCAGGCCGCGAACTGCCGGCCGCAATCGAACTCGTGTCCATTGCCGATCATGGCCAGCAGGCAAGTGGCGGTGGTGGGGCCCACGCCGCCCAACTGCATCAGCCGCTGGGCACGCTCGTCATCCTTGGCCATGGTCTGGATGTGGGCGTCGTACTGCGCCACACGTTCGTCCAGCCGTGTGACTTCGCTGAGCAGGTCGCCAATCACGGTGTTGGCGTAGCCGGGGAGATCCTCCAGGCACTCGCAAGCGCGGCGGCGCACGGTGGCCGCCTTGAGCGGCAGCACGACGCCGAACTCGCTGAGCAGACCGCGAATGCGATTGAGCGTGGCGGTGCGCTGCTCGACAAATCCCTGGCGAGCGCGGTGCACCATCAGGCGCGACTGCTGATCCTGGTTCTTGATCGGCACGAAACGCATGTGCGGGCGCTGAATGGCCTCGCAGATGGCCTGTGCGTCAGCCGCATCGTTCTTGCCGCGCCTGCCCGTCATGCGATACGGCGTGACGAACTTCGGGGCAATCAGCCGAACGGTGTGACCCGAGGACTGGAACAGCCGCGCCCAGTGGTGAGCCCCGGAGCAGGCCTCCATGCCAATCACGCAAGGCGGTAGGCTGGCAAGCAGCGCATGGAGCTTCTCGCGCGGCACAGCCGGCCGAATCAATTCGGCCTTGCCGGCCTCATTCACCCCATGCAGGGCAAATACGTTCTTGGCGAGGTCGATACCTGCGTAGAGAATGGCCATAACTTCCCCTTCCGAATGAGTAGATGAGAAACCGCACTTCCCATCGTGACACCTGGTTGCCGTTTGCCGCAACGCGGCTGGTTCGGGACAGGGAAGTCCCTTTCATTCGTTAGGCGTCCACAAAGTCATGCCCACACTGCGCTTTCCGATACCAGTCAAGGCCGAGGGTCGCTTTATCAAGCAAAGCGGCCCCATTGGTCGCTTCGGTCATGTCGTCCTCGTTGTCGAGCAGGTAGCAAGCCCGAAAATTGAGTTCTCCTGGCAAGTACCAGAGTCATCTATCCCCGCAATGTTTCAGGCCTCAGTAGCCAGAGGCGTGTGTCGACTGTTTGAGCCCGATGGAAAGCTTGCTGAGTTCACTCCAGGCAGTCTGCTAGTGCGTGTCGTTGGCGGCACCTTCCATCCAACCGACTCAAATGAAATCAGCTATGAAATTGCGTCGGCAAATGCCTTCGCTAACGCCGTCGCCGCAAATGCCGCCGCCTAACCCTTTACAGGGACTTCCCACCGCGTCAACACCGTCTCATTGAAGTCCCCCGCAAGACCTGACCCCGATTGATCCGGATTG
>NZ_JAKZFD010000049.1 GCF_022549225.1 Pelomonas sp. CA6 | reverse complement strand
ATCACCACCTCGTCCTGGCCCGACAGCCGCGCCACCAGCGCCGCCCAGCCCGCCAGCAGCGTCATGTACAGCGTCGTGCCATGGCGCTGCGACAGCGCCTTCAGCCCCGCCGTCAGCTCGGCGTCCAGCTCGATGGCCAGGCTCGCGCCGCGGTAATCCTGCAAGGCCGGCCGCGGGCGGTCGCCGGGCAGCGTCGTCAGCGCCGGCGCGCCGGCCAGCCGTTCGCGCCAGTAGGCCAGCTGCTGCTGCAGCAGCGCGCCCGACAGCCACTGCCGCTGCCACAGCGTGTAGTCCGCGTACTGCAGCGCCGGCGCCGGCAGCGGGTCCTCGGACGGGTCCATGCCCTCGTGGGCATAGGCCCGGTACAGCAGGTCCAGCTCGCGCATCAGCACACCCAGCGACCAGCCGTCGGCCACGATGTGGTGCAGGGTCAGCAGCAGCACATGCTCGCGCGCCGACAGATGCAGCAGCCGGCCGCGGATCAGCGGCCCCTGCGCCAGGTCGAAGGGCTGCTCGGCCTCGTGGTCGGCCCAGTGC
>NZ_JAKZFD010000048.1 GCF_022549225.1 Pelomonas sp. CA6 | reverse complement strand
ACGGCTCGCCCAGGTCCAGCACCGGCACCGCGGCGCCGTCCAGCAGCCCCACCATGCGCTCGTGCTGCGCCGCCCCCAGCGTCAGCACCGCCTTGGGCGCGCAGTCCCGCAGCGTCTGCGCCAGCCGCGCGTCCGGCCATTGCGGATCCAGCGGCACATAGGCCGCACCCGCCTGCCAGGTGCCCAGCAGCGCCTGCGTCCACGCGATGGAACGCGGGATGCAGACCGCCACACGGTCCTCCTCGCCCGCGCCCCGCGCGGCCAGCCAGCCGCCCAGCGCCAGCGACTGCCGCTGCAGTTGCGCATAGCTGATCCTTTGATCGCCCTGCTCCAGCGCGATGGCTTGCGGCGTGGCCGCCGCCTGCGCCTGCACGCGGCGCAGCACCTCGCCGGGGCCTTGCAGCGGCTGCTGCGCGTCTTCGCGCCAGCGGCGCAGCTGCGCCTGTTCGTCCTCGCTGAGCAGCGGCAGCGCGGCCAGCGTCGTTTCGGGGTCCGTCTCCAGCGCCTGCAGCAGCCCCTGCAGCGCCTGCTGCATCAGCGCGCAGACGCGTTGCGGCTG
>NZ_JAKZFD010000047.1 GCF_022549225.1 Pelomonas sp. CA6 | reverse complement strand
CTTCCGGGGCATGGGCCCCGTCGGCCCGCGAGGGCGTTGGCTTGGGGCGGCCCGGCGCCAACGCGAAGCCGCCCAGCAATACCAAATACCTGCAAAGAGAGTCCATCATGCGCCAGAAGAGCATCCTGACCGAAGCGAAGCAGATCGAACGAGCGGTGACGCTGATCCAGCTGGGAGCGCGGCTGCAGGTGCTGGAGTCGGAGACGGACCTGAGCTATGAGCGGCTGCTGAGGCTGTACAAGGAAGTGTCGGGCAAGAGCCCGAGCAAGGGCCAGCTGCCGTTCTCGACGGACTGGTTCATGACCTGGCAGCCCAACATCCACGCCAGCCTGTTCCTGAACATCCACGAATACCTGAACAAGGTGGCGGAGCTGGACGAGATCGACACGGTGATCAAGGCCTACCAGCTGTATCTGGAGCAGACGCAGGCGCAGAGCCTGGAGCCGCTGCTGTCGGTGACGCGGGCCTGGCGCCTGGTGAAGTTCGTGGACAACGGGATGCTGACGATGACCAAGTGCAGCAAGTGCGGGGGGCATTTCGTGACGCATCCGCACGAGATCCCGCGCCACTATGTGTGCGGGCTGTGCAACCCGCCGGCGCGCGCCGGCAAGGGCCGCGCCCAGGGCGCGCTGCAGATGCA
>NZ_JAKZFD010000046.1 GCF_022549225.1 Pelomonas sp. CA6 | reverse complement strand
GCGCCTGCAGCGCCAGCGCGCGCGGTGTCTGCTGCGCCTGGTGCTCGAACAGTTCGTGCACGCACAGGTCCTGCCGGTAGTCCTGCCGCGTGCGGTTCCAGCCGCGCAAGACCTGGCCCCGCTCGGCGTCGCCGAGGATGGGGATGGCGTCGACCGCGCGGCCGTCGTCGCGCACCAGGCCTTGCAGCAGCGCACGCAGATGGCCCAGGTAGCGCGCCAGCGTGTCGGGCTCGAACAAGGCCTGGGCATAGACCAGCTGGCCCCGGATGCGGCCGCCCTCCTCGCGCAGCTCCAGCGACAGGTCGAAGCTGGCCCTGCGGTGCGGCAGGTCCCGCAGCGCCAGCCGCAAGTCCTGCGCGCCCTCGCCCCCCTGCGGCAGCGCCAGGGCGCCGCCCTGCCACGCAAACATCAGCTGAAAGACGGGGCTGTGCGACAGGCTGCGCTGCGGCCGGACGGCCTCCACCACCTGCTCGAAGGGCAGGTCCTGGTGCGCCTGCGCCTGCAGCACGCAGTCGCGCACCTGCGCCAGCAGCGCGCCGACGTCCGGCCCGCCGCTGAAGTCCAGCCGCAGCGCCAACGTGTTGACGAAGAAGCCCACCAGCGCTTCCAGCTCCACGCGCGGCCGGTTCGCCACCGGCGTGCCG
>NZ_JAKZFD010000045.1 GCF_022549225.1 Pelomonas sp. CA6 | reverse complement strand
CGCGCTGAACAGCGCGCAGCTGGCCGCGCTGTCCACGGCCCAGGTCTCCACGATGGAAAGCGCTGACCTCGTCGCGTTGTCCACCGCGCAGGTGGGCAACCTGGGCTCGGCCCAGCTGGGCGCCATCTCCACGGCCAACATCCAGGCCATGGACACCCAGCAGTTCGCCGCGCTGAGCTCGCGCCAGGTCGCCGGCCTGGGCACCGACCAGATGGCTGCGCTGGAAACGCAAGACCTGCGCGCGATGAGCACCGCCGCGCTGCGCGCCTTGAGCACGGCCCAGATCGACGCGCTGAGCTCGGACCAGATCGCCGCGTTGTCGACGGCACAGATCGCCGCGCTGACCAGCACGCCGCAAGTGGTGGGACTGAGCACCGAGGACCTGAATGCGATGAGCAGCGCGCAAATCCGCGCGCTGAACAGCGCTCAGATCGCGGCGCTGAGCACCGGCCAGATGGCCTCGCTGGACACGGATTCGGTGGTGGCCTTCTCCACCAACCAGGTGGCCCAGCTCAGCTCCAGCCAGCTGGGCGCCTTGTCCACGGCCAATATCCAGGCCATGGGGACCGAGCAGGTCGCCGCGCTGAACTCGCGCCAGGTCGCCGGCCTGGGCACCGACCAGGTCGCTGCGCTGGAAACGCAGGACCTGCGTGCGATGAACACCGCGACGCTGCGCTCCCTGAGT
>NZ_JAKZFD010000044.1 GCF_022549225.1 Pelomonas sp. CA6 | reverse complement strand
GCTCGCGGCGCTGTGGGCCGAGCTGCTGCAGCTGGAGCGTGTCGGCCGCCACGACCATTTCTTCGAGCTGGGCGGGCATTCGCTGCTGGCGACCCAGCTGCTGGCCCGGATGCGCCGGCTCTGGGAGACCGAGATCTCGCTGGTTGATGTGTTCGCCCATCCGCGGCTGGCGCGGCTGGCCGAGGTGGTGGTCGACCGCGAGCTGGCGGGCTATGACGCCGACGAACTCGCGACCGTGCTGTCTGAGCTGAAGGATCAAGCGTGAACAAGTCGTCTTTGGAAGACCTGGACCCGGCCGACAAGCAGGCCTTGCTGGCCCGTGCCCGCGCCGCGAAGCTCTCGCGCAGCGGTGCCGGCGCGCAAGCGCCGCTGGCGCGGCGCACGCAGCCCGGCCCCGAGTTTCCGGCCTCGCACGCGCAGCAGCGCCTGTGGTTCATCGAAACCCTGGCCGGCGACAGCGACGGCGACATGCGGGGCAGCGCGGCCTACCACATCCCCTGCGCGCTGCGGCTTCGCGGCGTGCTGGATCCGGTCGCGCTGCGCGGCGCGCTGCGCCGCCTGGTGCAGCGCCACGAAGCCTTGCGCACGCGCTTCGTGGCGCGCGACGGCGAGGTGCTGCAGTGCGTCGCCGCCCACGCGGACTTCGTGCTGCTGCAACACGACCTGTCGGCGGACGAGGACGCCGAGGCCCGTCTGCA
>NZ_JAKZFD010000043.1 GCF_022549225.1 Pelomonas sp. CA6 | reverse complement strand
CCCCAGCAGCACCCCGCCCACCATCGCCCCGGCCAGGTTGCCAATGCCCCCCAGCACCGCCGCCGTGAACGCCTTGAGCCCCGGCATGAAACCCATCGAGTGCTGCACCGTGCCGTAGTTGGCCGCCCACATCAGGCCCGCCACCGCCGCCAGCGCCGCGCCAATGATGAAGGTCGCCGAAATCACCGCGTCCGGCTTCACCCCCATCAGCGAGGCCACCCGCGGGTTCTCCGCCGTCGCGCGCATCGCCCGGCCCAGCTTGGTGTGGTTCACCAGGAACAGCAGCCCCCCGAGGATGCTCACCGTCGACACCAGGATCACCACCTGCGTCACCGTGATCACCACCTCGCCACCGGCCAGCAGGATCGGGTCCGTCGGCAGCAGCTGCGGAAACGGCTTCGGGTTGGGCTTCCACAGGATCATCGCCAGCGTCTGCAGCAGCAGCGACATCCCCATCGCCGTGATCAGCGGCGCCAGCCTCGGCGCCGTGCGCAGCGGCCGGTACGCGATCTTCTCGATCGCGTAGTTCAGCACCGTGCACACCACGATCGCGCACGCCAGCGCGATCAGCATCAGCATCCAGCCCGGCAGCCCCGCGTCCGCCAGCGCCGTCACCACCGTCCAGCTCACCATCGCCCCGACCATCAGCACCTCGCCGTGCGCGAAGTTGATCAGGTTGATGATCCCGTACACCATCGTGTACCCGAGCGCCACCAGGGCGTACATGCTCCCCAGCACCAGCCCGTTGATGATCTG
>NZ_JAKZFD010000042.1 GCF_022549225.1 Pelomonas sp. CA6 | reverse complement strand
TCATGGACTTCCCCTTTCAACGTGGCTGCAGATTGATGATCGACACCACCAATCTTGGCGCTTTGACGCCGTTGCCTGAAGGTGGGAAGTCCCTTCGTATTCCGCTCGAGCCGACTCGCGTCGGCAAGCCGCCGCTCGCGGCTCAGTTTCAACGTTAGCCGTATTGGCACCCTTGTGATCTTTTCCCCGCTCAATACAACTCCATCCAAATGAACGCAGTCGCAATCGCACACGCCGGCGAAATCTATCGAGCTTCAACGCCGGTCATTCGAATTCAGGGAATTGGCGGACGTCGCTGGAAGCGTAATGTGGCAAAGGGCGCTCGCATTGGCCCATGGCTGCAGGCGAAGTACGAGATTCTGAACAAGTCAGTGTGGGAGTCACGGACGCCTTGCCTCTATCTTGTGGTCGGGCCGGACAGGGGAATTCGCTACGTTGGGATCTCACGCAACAGGCTGAAGGATCGTTGGCGTGCCTCACCCGCATACGACGCTGAAACCATGCAACGCCTGCCTGAAAATCAACTCTTTCACAGCCAGTGCTGGAAGCACATTGAGCGTGAAACTGAAGCGAACCCATCAGCGGGCTTCGAAGTGCGTTGCATTAACGCAGATGTGCTTTTGCCGGTGCTTGAACGTCTTGGCCCTCCGTTGTCTGCATTCACCGCCCTACGAGGTGATGGCGAGGGCATCGTCGCAGGGGTGGAACGTTGGCTGTGCAACAAAAAGGGCCAAGCTTGGTGTCATGGAACGTAGCAATGACCGCATGAATACGGCTAACCAGTTACAGGGACTTCCCACCGCGTCAACACCGTCTCATTGAATTCCCCCGCAAGACCTGACGCCGATTGATCTGGATTT
>NZ_JAKZFD010000041.1 GCF_022549225.1 Pelomonas sp. CA6 | reverse complement strand
GGCCAACGGCGCGACGCGCCTGTATGGCGCGGCCAACCCCAGCTTCAGCGGCACGGTAACCGGCTTCGTGGGCAGCGACACGCTGGCCAACGCCACCACCGGCACGCTCGCCTTCGCGACGCCCGCCACCGCCACCAGCAACGTCGGCAACTACGCCGTCAACGGCAGCGGGCTCACCGCCAACAATGGCAACTACGTCTTCGCGCAGGCCGCCGGCAACACCAGCGCGCTGAGCATCACGCCCGCCACGCTGACCGTGACGGTCAACAGCGCGACCCGCCTGTACGGCGCCGCCAACCCGAGCTTCAGCGGCACGGTGACCGGCTTCGTCAACAGCGACACGCTGGCCAACGCCACCACCGGCACGCTCGCCTTCGCAACGCCCGCCACCACCGCCAGCAATGTCGGCAGCTATGCCATCAACGGCAGCGGGCTCACCGCCAACAACGGCAACTACGTCTTCGCGCAGGCCGCCGGCAACACCAGCGCGCTGAGCGTCACGCCCGCCACGCTGACCGTCGTGGCCGATGCGGCCTCCCGCCTGTACGGCGCCGCCAACCCGTCCCTCAGCGGCACCGTCACCGGCTTCGTGGGCAGCGACACGCTGGCCAACGCCACCACTGGCACGCTGGCCTTCGCGACGCCCGCCACCGCCACCAGCAACGTCGGCAGCTATGCCATCAACGGCAGCGGGCTCACCGCCAACAACGGCAACTACCTCTTCGCGCAAGCGGCCGGCAACGCGACGGCGCTGAGCATCACCCCGGCGACGCTGACCGTGACGGTCAACAGCGCGACCCGCCTGTACGGCGCCGCCAACCCGAGCTTCAGCGGCACCGTCTCCGGCTTCGTCAACAGCGACACGCTGGCCAACGCCACCACCGGCACGCTGGCCTTCGCGACGCCCGCT
>NZ_JAKZFD010000040.1 GCF_022549225.1 Pelomonas sp. CA6 | reverse complement strand
GTCGGGCGCCGGCAGCGCCTGCCGGTCCAGCTTGCCGTTGGGCGTCAGCGGCAGCGCGTCCAGCACCACGCAGGCCGCCGGCACCAGGTGCGCCGGCAGCTGCCGCCCCAGCGCCTCGCGCAGCGCCGCCGCGTCCACGCCCTCGCCGCTCACATAGGCCACCAGCCGCCGATCCCCGGGCAGGTCCTCGCGCGCCAGCACCACCGCCTCGCGCACCCCCGCCTGCGCCCTCAGCCTCGCCTCGATCTCGCCCGGCTCGATGCGCAGCCCGCGGATCTTCACCTGCTGGTCGTTGCGCCCCAGGAACTCCAGCGTCCCATCGTCGCGCCAGCGCGCCAGGTCGCCGCTGCGGTACAGCCGCGCCCCGGCCTCGCCCGAGAACGGATCGGGCACGAAGCGCTCGTCGCTCAGCGCCGGCCGGTTCAGATAGCCGCGCGCCACCTGCGCGCCGCCGATGTGGATCTCGCCCGCCACGCCCGGCGGCACCGGCTCGCCATGGCGGTCCAGCAGATAGATCGCCGTGCGCGGCAGCGGCCGCCCGATGTGCGGCGGCTCGCCCGCCCCCAGCCGCCCCGAACTCGCCACCACCGTGCACTCGGTCGGGCCGTAGTTGTTCACCAGCTCAAAGGGCAGCGGCCCCTCGGGCACCCGGCCCAGCCGGTCGCCGCCCACCAGCAGGTGGCGCAGCGCCGGGCCGAAGCGGCCGCGCTGCAGCGCCAGCTCGCCCAGCGCCGTCACCAGGAAGCTGCTGTGCAAGACCTGACCCTCCCACCACTCCAGCAGCTGCAGCGGGTCGGCCTGCGCCGGCGCCAGTGCCAGCGTCGCGCCCATGCAGAGCGTGGGCCAGACCTCCCAGCCGCAGGCGTCGAAGGCCGGCCCCGCCGTGCAGCTGCTGCGCTCGCCCGGCTGCAGCGGGAA
>NZ_JAKZFD010000004.1 GCF_022549225.1 Pelomonas sp. CA6 | reverse complement strand
CCTGGATCCATTGGGCACGGCGATGCCGAACTCCAGCAGCAGGCCGCGAATGCGATTGATGCAGGCCGTGCGGTCCGCCTTGAGGCCTTCGCGCAGGCGATGCACGCACAGCAGGCTCTGCTGCTCGACGCTCTTGACCGGAACAAAGCGCATGTGAGGGCGGCTCGCCGCCTCGCAGATGGCCGCGGCGTCGTTGGCGTCGTTCTTGCCGCAGTGGCCCTCGGCGCGATAGGGGGCGGCCAGGTGAGCCGAGATGATGCGGGCGTCCAGCCCCATCGCGCGCAGGGCCCGGGCCCAGTGGTGTGCGCTGGAGCTGACCTCCATCACCACCATGCAGCCGGTCTGCAGCAGCGCACACCAAGCGAGGAACTTGTCGCGGGCCAGCGCCCGGTTCGTCAACACGCGGCCACCGCCGTCAACGGCGTGCACCTGGATGACTCGCTTAGAGAGATCCACGCCTACGCGCACCGCTGGAACTTGGGTATTCTTGTCCATGGACTTCCCCTTTCGAAATGGCTGCAGATTGATGATCGACACCACCAATCTTGGCGCTTTGACGCCGTTGCCTGAAGGTGGGAAGTCCCTTCGTATTCCTTATATGGACTCCCCCACAACGGCAAAGGCCTGATCGATAGTGACTGGCTGGGAGAAGTATCTGCAGTCGTAGATCCGGCATCTGGTGTGGGATCGAGTTGGTCCCGTGCCGACATGGAATCATGACGGCAATGCGGCGGATAGTGTTAGTTCACTGCCCGGCGCCGCTCGACCGCATCCACTGCGTAGTGGTCTTTCATTGCCGGACGGCAGCTTCAGTCTTCAAGACTTGAATTCAGGCGCCCATGAAGATCCTCGCGGCCACGCTTGTCAGTGCAGCGGACGGCCACGCGGCCCGTGATCCGCAGGGAGTCTTCCAGGTGATCCAGGCGGTATCTCCGGGCATGGCGCTTGCCTCGCCGTTTTCCATGCCCGGGTCCCCGACCCGGACCGGAGACTGAGCATGCCCACCTCTCACACCCCGCGCCCCGCACCGACCAGACCCGCGCCCGTCGACACGGGCCTGGAACGCGCCCGCGAGCGCGAGGAGTCCGCGCTGGACAATGTGCGCGAGGGCTACGACGACCCGCCTGACAGGCCCGATCTGCCGGCGGGCGGACCCGGCGATGCGCCGCGCCCGCCCGCCCCCGGCCGCAAGGACACGGGAGCGCCGGCATGAGGCGGAGCGCGCCCGCCCAGAAACCTTTGGCAACCGTCTTTCGCACGTGGCGACACGGGCACAGGCCACAATCGCCGCAATGAGCAGTTCTTCCCCCGCGCAGACCGCCGACCAGCGCTTCATCGACAAACAGATGGCCGGCGTGATCGAAGCCATCCTGATCCAGAGCTACAGCATCGCCAACAAGGGCTTCATCCCGTCCGATGCCCAGCTCGCCTCCTACATCGCCGGGCTGGACAGCGAGACCCTGCTGGGCCTGATACGCCGCCATCCCGGCGCCGTGGCCACGCGCGCCCAGACCGCCGACGACGCCGAGCTGCTGCGCTGGGCCGGGCTGGTGGGCGCGGCGGCCCGCCGCTGAGCCTCGCGCCGCCCATCGCTGGGCGGCAGTCGCCCGGCGACGCGACGACATCCTGACGCCGCGCGCACCGGCCCGCGCGCAGAGGCCGGGGGGCGCGGGGCGCGTGCCAGAATGCGCGCCATGCAAGCCCTGCAGGCCTTCAAGACGCGCTTGGCATGGATGGCCAGCGCCGCGCTGCTGCTGGCGGCGCTGATGCCGGCGTTGTCGCAGCTGCTGGCGGCCGCCACCGGCGCCGCGGACTGGACCGAGGTCTGCACGCGCGGCGGCGCGCGACTGGTGCGGCTGGACGGCGCGACACCGGCGACGCCGGACCTGCCGCGCGATCTCGGCGCCACGGGCCTGGAACACTGCCCCTATTGCGCCATCCACCACGGCGCGCCGGGGCTGCCGCCCGCGACGTCGGCGCCGGCCTTGCTGCAGACGCTGGACTTTCCTCCTCCCGCACGCTTCGCCACCCAGCCCCGGCCGCTGTTCGCCTGGGCTGCGGCGCAGCCTCGCGCGCCGCCTGCGCGCGCCTGAGCCCCGTCCCCCCGTCTGCTTCTTTCTTTTTTTCACGAGGAGTGCGTCATGTCGTACGCCAAACAATGGTTGCTGGCCGCCGCGGCCGGCCTGTCTTTCCTGTCCGCCCCGGTGCTGGCCCAGGTCCAGGTGCAGGACGCGTGGATACGCGCCACGCTGCCGCAGCAGAAGGCCACCGGTGCCTTCATGAAGATCCAGGCCGAGCGCGCGGTGCGTCTGGTCGGCGTGGGCTCCAGCGCGCTGCCGGTGGTCGAGCTGCACGAGATGCGCATGCAGGACCAGGTGATGAAGATGCGCCGCATCGACACGCTGGACCTGGCCGCCGGCCAGACGCTGGAGCTCAAGCCCGGCAGCTACCACCTGATGCTCATGAACCTGGACCGCGCGCTGCAACCCGGCGAGCGCATTCCGCTGGAGCTGCAGTTCGAGGACGCCAAGGGCACGCGCAGCCGCGTGCAGGTGCAGGCCGAGGTGCGCGCGATGACGCCGCCCGCCGCGCCGGCCTCGCAGGGCCAGAACCACGGGCACGGGCACGGCCACGGCCATTGAGCCGCGGTCGGCCGGGCCTGCCGCTTTGCGTCAGGCCCAGCAGCGCCGCCGGCCGCCGCCTTCGCCCAGGCTAGCGGCGCGCAGCGCCTGCAGCAGCGGCTCCAGCGCGAGCCGGGCGCGGCGCACGCCCACCAGTTCCAGCAGCCCGTCCTGGCGGCAGGCCGAGACCAGGCGGCTCGCGGTTTCCAGCGTGATGCCCAGCATGTCGCCGATCTCCTGGCGGCCGGGCATCCAGATCAGGCCCAGATCGTCCGTGTATTCGCTGAGCTTGAGCAGCAGGCGCAGCATGCGTTCGCGCGCGCTGCCGCGCGCCAGCTCCACGCGCCAATCCTCGACTTCGTCGAGCGCGTGCTGCCATTGCCGCATCAGCTCGCGCTGCAGGCCGGCGTGCTGGGCGCACAGCTCTTCCACCAGTGGCCGCGACAGGCGGCAGACCTCCAGCTCGCCGCAGGCGCGCGCGTCGGCGCGGTAGGGCTGGCCCAGCAGCGCTTCCAGGCCTACCAGGTCGCCGGGGCCGGCCAGGCGCACGATGCAGCGGCCGCCATCGTGGCTGCTGCGTTCCAGGCGCAGGATGCCCGAGCGCAGCGCATAGGCGGCGGTGCCCTGCTTGTGCGTGGCGTAAAGCCGGCCGCCGGGCTCCAGCCGCAGCGTGCTCAGCCGCGGCTGCAGGCGCGCCAGCGTGGCGGGGTCCAGGCTGCCCAGCAGCGCCAGCGGCGGTGGGTTCGTCGGGTGTAAGGGCGGTGTCAACGCGGACGCCGGCCCGGGCAAGGCAAGAGTCATGGGGAGGGGCTGAAATGCGCTGGAGGCAGTGCCCCCATGGCACGCCATGCTGCCGCGCGGCCCGCGCCGCGACAAGGCGCAGCGGGCGGCTTTCTCATGCGTAGCAGTTGGCCGGATGTGCCGAGCAGGTGTCGTCTTGATGGTTTCTTGATACCGCTGCCGACAGCTTCTACGGGCTCTTGAGGCCTCTGTTTCTAAGCTTCCGCTCATCCCCACAGACTCATGTGAGATGACGATGGATGCGATCTTTCTGGGCCTGAGCACCCTGCTCTTCGCCCTGGCATTGGGGCTGGCCGCGTTGAGCCAGCGCCTGGAGCCGCGCTCATGAGCGCGCTGTACTGGGCCAGCGGCCTGCTCGCCGCGGCGCTGTTTGTCTACCTGCTCTACGCGCTGCTGCGCGCCGAGGAGTTCTGATGACTCAGCTCGCTTGGATCAACCTGGCCCTGTTCCTGGGCCTGCTCTTCCTGGCGGCCTGGCCGCTGTCGCGCTGGCTCACGGCCGTGGCCCAGGGCCGGCTGCCGGGCTGGATGTTGCGCGTGGAGCGCGGTCTGCTGCGCGCCTGTGGCGTCGCCGACCCCGAGGAAGGCATGCACTGGCGCCGCTATGCGCTGGCGCTGCTGCTGTTCAACTTCCTGGGCGTGTTGGCGGCCTATGCGCTGCAGCGCCTGCAGGGCCTGCTGCCACTGAACCCGCAGGGCATGGGCGCGGTAAGCCCGGACTCGGCCTTCAACACCGCGATCAGCTTCGTCACCAACACCAACTGGCAGGGCTACGGCGGCGAGTCGACGATGAGCTACCTGACCCAGATGCTGGCGCTGACGGTGCAGAACTTCGTCTCCGCGGCCACCGGCATCGCGGTGGTGTTCGCGCTGATCCGCGGCTTCATTGGCAAGCTCAGTGGCCAGGTGGGCAACTTCTGGACCGACCTGACGCGCGTGACGCTGTGGGTGCTGCTGCCCATCTCCTTCGTGCTGGCGCTGTTCTTCGTCAGCCAGGGCGTGATCCAGAACCTGGACGCCTACAAGGACGTGACGACGCTGGAGGTGACGCACTACGACGCGCCGCGCCTGGACGCCGACGGCCAGCCGATGAAGAACGAGCAGGGCGAGGCGCTGACCGAGCCCGCCGAAAGCGCGACCCAGCAACTGGCGATGGGCCCGGTGGCCTCTCAGCTGGCGATCAAGATGCTGGGCACCAATGGCGGCGGCTTCTTCAACGCCAACTCCTCGCACCCGTTCGAGAACCCGACCCCGCTGTCCAACCTGTTCCAGATCCTGGCGATCTTCCTGATCCCGGCGGCGCTGTGCTTCAGCTTCGGCCAGATGGTGGGCGACCGCCGCCAGGGCGTGGCCATCCTCGCCGCGATGACGGTGATGTTCGCGACCGGCGTGATCGCCGCGACCAGCGCCGAGCAGGCCGGCAACCCCGCGCTGACGGCGCTGTCCGTCGACCAGCGCGCCAGCGAGCTGCAGGCCGGCGGCAGCATGGAGGGCAAGGAGACGCGCTTCGGCATCAACGCCACCACGCTGTTCGCGGTGGTGACCACCTCGGCCTCCTGCGGCGCGGTCAACGCGATGCACGACTCCATGACCCCGCTGGGCGGCATGGTGCCGCTGGTGATGATGCAGCTGGGCGAGGTGGTCTTCGGCGGCGTCGGCACCGGCCTGTACGGCATGCTGGTGTTCGCGATGCTGGCGGTCTTCATCGCCGGGCTGATGATCGGCCGCACGCCTGAGTACCTGGGCAAGAAGATCGAGAGCCATGAGATGAAGATGGTGGCCCTGGCCATCCTCGTCACGCCGGTGATGGTGCTGGTGGGCACCGCGATCGCGGTGCTGGCCGCGGCGGGCAAGGCGGGCATCGCCAACCCCGGCGCGCACGGCTTCAGCGAGGTGCTGTACGCGCTGACCTCGGCGGCCAACAACAACGGTTCGGCCTTCGCCGGCCTGTCCGCGAACACGCCCTTCTACAACACCCTGCTGGGCATCGCGATGTGGGTGGGCCGCTTCGGCGTGATCGTGCCGGTGCTGGCCCTGGCCGGCAGCCTGGCGGCGAAGAAGCGCATCCCCGCCGGCGCCGGCACCCTGCCCACGCATGGCCCGCTGTTCATCGTGCTGCTGATCGGCACCGTGCTGCTGGTGGGCCTGCTGAACTACGTTCCTTCCCTGGCCCTGGGGCCGGTGGTCGAGCACCTGATGCTCTGGGCCGCCTGAGGACTGACCATGACGAGCTCTAACCAACAATCCCTGCTGGATCCGCGCCTGATCAAGCCGGCCCTGATCCAGTCCTTCACCAAGCTGGACCCGCGCGTGCAATGGCGCAATCCGGTGATGTTCGTGGTCTATGTGGGCAGCCTGCTGACCACCGCGCTGTGGGCCATCAGCCTGGGCCAGCCCGCGCTGGCGGGCGCCGAGGGGCCGGGCTTCATGCTCGCGATCGCGTTGTGGCTGTGGTTCACCGTGCTGTTCGCCAACTTCGCCGAGGCCATCGCCGAGGGCCGCTCCAAGGCCCAGGCCGCCGCGCTGCGCGGGCTCAAGGCCAAGGCCTGGGCCAAGAAGCTGGAGGCGCCCCGCCATGGCGCGTCCTGGCATCCGGTGCAGAGCGAGGAGCTGCGCAAGGGCCATGTGGTGCTGGTCGAGGCCGGCGACCTCATCCCGCTGGACGCCGAGGTGATCGAGGGCGTGGCCTCGGTGGACGAGAGCGCCATCACCGGCGAGTCCGCGCCGGTGATCCGCGAGTCCGGCGGCGACTTCGCGTCCGTCACCGGTGGCACCCGCGTGCTGTCGGACTGGCTGGTGCTGCGCATCGCGGTCAACCCCGGCGAGTCTTTCCTGGACCGCATGATCTCCATGGTCGAGGGCGCCAAGCGCCGCAAGACCCCCAACGAGATCGCGCTGACCATCCTGCTGGTGGCGCTGACCCTGGTCTTCCTGGTCGTCACCGTGACCCTGCTGCCCTTCTCCCTCTTCAGCGTGGAGGCGGCGGGCTCGGGCACGGTGGTGTCGGTGACGGCGCTGGTGGCACTGCTGGTGTGCCTGATCCCGACCACCATCGGCGCGCTGCTGTCGGCCATCGGCGTGGCTGGCATGAGCCGCATGATGCAGGCCAACGTGATCGCGACCTCCGGCCGCGCGGTGGAGGCGGCCGGCGACGTGGACGTGCTGATGCTGGACAAGACCGGCACCATCACGCTGGGCAACCGCCAGGCCAGCACCTTCGTGCCGGCGCCGGGGGTGGGCGAGCAGCAGCTGGCCGACGCCGCGCAGCTGGCCTCGCTGTCCGACGAGACCCCGGAGGGCCGCAGCATCGTCGTGCTGGCGAAGAACCGCTTCGGGCTGCGCGAGCGCGAGCTGTCGCCGCTGCAGGCGCACTTCGTGCCTTTCACCGCGCAGACGCGCATGAGCGGCGTGGACTTCGGCCCCGCCGAGGCCCCGCAGCGGCGCATCCGCAAGGGCGCGGCCGACGCGATACGCCGCCATGTCGAGCAGTTGGGCGGCCGCTTCCCGGCCGAGGTGCAGCAGGCGGTGGACGAGGTCGCGCGCCGCGGCAGCACGCCGCTGGTCGTCGCCGACGACGCGCGCGTGCTGGGCGTGGTGGAGCTCAAGGACATCGTCAAGGGCGGCATCAAGGAGCGGTTCGCCGAGCTGCGCCGCATGGGCATACGCACGGTGATGATCACCGGCGACAACAAGCTCACCGCCGCCGCGATCGCTGCCGAGGCCGGCGTGGACGACTTCCTGGCCGAGGCCACGCCCGAGGCCAAGCTGAAGATGATCCGCGACTACCAGGCCGAGGGCCGCATGGTGGCGATGACCGGCGACGGCACCAACGACGCGCCCGCGCTGGCCCAGGCCGACGTCGCCGTGGCGATGAACAGCGGCACGCAGGCGGCCAAGGAGGCCGGCAACATGGTGGACCTGGACTCCAACCCCACCAAGCTGCTGGAGATCGTCGAGACCGGCAAGCAGCTGCTGATGACGCGCGGCTCGCTGACCACCTTCTCGATCGCCAACGACGTGGCCAAGTACTTCGCGATCATCCCGGCGATGTTCGTCGGCGTGTACCCGCAGCTCGGCGCGCTCAACGTGATGCAGCTGCACAGCCCGTCGTCGGCCATCCTGTCCGCGGTGATCTTCAACGCGCTGATCATCATTGCGCTGATCCCGCTGGCGCTCAAGGGCGTGGCCTACCGCGCGATCGGCGCCGGGGCGCTGCTGCGCCGCAACCTGGCCGTCTACGGCCTGGGCGGCCTGATCGTTCCCTTCATCGGCATCAAGGCCATCGACCTGGTCCTCGTGGCCCTGGGCATGGCCTGAAGGAGAGTCCCTCATGTTCAAGAACACCCTGCGCCCCGCGCTGTCCTGCCTGGTGCTGCTGTCGGCGGTGGTGGGCCTGGCCTACCCCTTGCTCGTCACCGGCGTCGCCCAGAGCCTGTTCCCCAAGCAGGCGGCGGGTTCGCTGATCGAGCGCGACGGCAAGGCCGTCGGCTCCGAGCTGATCGGGCAGAACTTCAGCAGCCCGCGCTATTTCTGGGGCCGGCCCTCGGCCACCGCGCCCATGGGCAACAACGCCGCCGGCTCCACCGGCTCCAACCAGGGCCCCAGCAACCCGGCGCTGGCCGACGCGGTGAAGGCGCGCGTGGAGGCACTGCGCGCCGCCGATCCGGGCAACACCCAGGCCGTGCCCGCGGACCTGGTCACCGCGTCGTCCAGCGGCCTGGACCCGCACATCACCATGGCCGCGGCGCGCTACCAGGCGCCGCGCGTGGCGCGCGAGCGTGGCCTCTCCCTCAAAGAGGTGGAGCGCCTGATCCAGGCCCACACCGATCCGCGCGACCTGGTCGTGCTGGGCGAGCCGCGCGTCAACGTGCTGCGCCTGAACCTGGCGCTGGACGCCGCGACGGCGCCGCCGCGCTGAGGCGTCGCGCACGCCTTTCTTCTTCCGCCCGGTCGCCGCAGGCCGGCCCCCTTTCGACGAAGCCCGAGGAGAGCCCGGGCCCATGGACCCGGTGCGCACACGGGGGAGGGGCTTCGTCGTCTTTTCCAAGAACCATCCGTCTATGAAGACCTTGCCATCGAAGATCCCGAGCCGCGCGCTGCCGGCGCTGGCCGCCTCGGCCCTGCTGTCGCTGGTCCAGCCCGCGCTGGCGCAGGACGCGCCCGCGTCCCAGCCCGCGCCCGAATACACGCTGACCGGCAACCTGAGCTTGAACAGCGACTACCGCTTCCGCGGCATCAGCCAGACCTGGCGCCTGCCGGCCGTGCAGGGCGGGCTGGACTACAGCCACCGCAGCGGCTTCTACCTGGGCAGCTGGGCCTCCAACGTCTCGGGCAACAGCTACATCAACGGCGCGGGGCTGGAGGTGGACCTCTACGGCGGCTGGCGCTTCAGCCCCGCCGCCGACTGGACCCTGGACCTGGGCGTGCTGGCCTACCTCTATCCCGGCGCGCGCATGAACAGCGCGCCCGGCGTCGCCACCGATCGCCGCTACGACAACGTCGAGCTCTACGCGGGCCTGAGCCGCGGCGGGTTCAGCGCCAAGCTGTCCTATGCGGCGACCGACTACTTCGGCCTCAATGCGACCACGGCGGGCTACGCCTTCTTCAGTGCGCTGCCGGAGCGTGGCGGCTCGCGCGGCAGCCTCTACCTGGACCTGAACTACAACCTGGACCTGGGCCATGGCGTCACGCTGGGCGCCCACCTGGGCCACCTGAAGGTGCGTCACTATGGCGAGCTGTCCTACACCGACGCCAAGCTCAGCCTGAGCCGCGAGATGCTGGGCCTGAACTGGAGCGCCGCCCTCGTCGGCACGAATGCCGACAAGGCCTTCTATCAGGCCGGCAACGCCGCCGGGCAGGACGCCAAGCGCCTGGGCCGCAGCGGCGTGGTGCTGAGCGTGGCGAAGACCTTCTGACGGTCTCGCGGCCGTCGCCTGCGTTGACAATGTCAGGATGCTGATCAACTGTGCGGCCTACCAGGCCGGGCGCAAGGTCGCCGATTTCGCGCCCGAGAACCTGGACGAACTGTCGGGCTGGCTGGAGCAGCCCGGCTGCTTCGTGTGGATCGCGCTGCGCGACCCGGCGCCCGACGAGCTGCAGCCCTACCAGCGCCTGTTCAACCTGCACCCGCTGGCGGTCGAGGATGCCAGCCATGGCCACCAGCGGCCCAAGGTGGAGGAGTACGGCGATTCGCTCTTCGCGGTGATGCACCTGGTCGACTGGGTGCAGGCCGAGCTGAGCCTGGGCGAGATCGCGGTGTTCTGTGGTCCGAACTACGTGCTGTCGGTGCGCAGCGGCAGCAGCGCCCATTTCCTGGGCGTGCGCGAACGCTGCGAGCGCGAGCCCGAGCTGCTGGCCCACGGCCCCAGCTTCGTGCTGTATGCGCTGATGGACGCGGTGGTGGACCGCTACTTCCCCATCCTGGACCGGCTGGAGTCCGAGCTGGAGGAGATCGAACAAAGCATCTTCACCCCCGGCGCGCAGCTGGACAACATCAAGCGCCTCTACGAGCTCAAGCGCCGGCTGATGCTGCTGCGCCGCGCCGTGGCGCCCATGCTGGAGATGCTGTCCAAGCTGCATGGCGGCCGCACGCCGCCGCTGTGCGCGCGCACCGGCGATTACTTCCGCGACGTGGCCGACCATCTGGCGCGCATCCACGGCGCGATCGAATCGGTGCGCGACACGCTGGGCACGGCGATACAGGCCAACCTCTCCATGGTGGCCATCGACGACAGCGCGGTGACCAAGCGCCTGGCCGCCTGGGCCGGCATCTTCGGCGTCGCCACCGCTTTCGCGGGCATTTGGGGCATGAACTTCGAGCACATGCCCGAACTGAAATTCGCCTGGGGCTATCCGGCGGCGCTGGGGCTGATCGTCTCGGTCTGCGGCCTGCTGTGGTGGCGCTTCCGGCGCGCGGGATGGCTGTGATGGACGCCGAGGCAAGACCCGACCCCGACACGCTGCTGGCGCAGCTGCGCGACGAGGAGCGCAGCGCCAGCCGCGGCCGCCTGCGCATCTATTTCGGCTCGTCGGCCGGCGTCGGCAAGACCTACGCGATGCTGGCCGCGGCGCGCAAGCTGCAGGGCGAGGGCACGGACGTGCTCGCCGGCGTGGTCGTGACCCATGGCCGCAGCGAGACGCAGGCCATGCTGGACGGCCTGCCGCAGCTGCCGCTCAAGGCGGTGGCCTACCGCGGCCGCGCGCTGCCCGAGTTCGACCTGGACGGCGCGCTGGCGCGCCGCCCGGCGCTGATCCTGGTCGACGAGCTGGCGCATTCCAACGTGCCCGGCTCGCGTCATCCCAAGCGCTGGCAGGACGTCGAGGAGCTGCTGGCCAACGGCATCGACGTCTACAGCACGCTCAACGTCCAGCACCTGGAGAGCCTCAACGACATCGTCGGCGGCATCACCGGCGTGCGCGTGCAGGAGACCCTGCCCGACACCTTCTTCGACGCCGCCCACGAGGTGGTGATGGTGGACACGCCGGCCGACGAGCTGCTCGCGCGGCTGGCGGCAGGCAAGGTCTACATGGGGCCGCAGGCGGAGCGCGCGGCGCGCAACTTCTTCCGCAAGGGCAACCTGATGGCGCTGCGCGAGCTGGCGCTGCGCCGCACCGCCGACCGCGTCGAGGACGACGTGCAGGCCTGGCGCAGCAACCAGCGTGTCGCCGAGGTGTGGAAGACCGAGGCGGCGCTGCTGTGCGCGATCGGGCCGGATGCCGCGTCCGAGGCGGTGGTGCGCGCCGGCGCGCGCCTGGCCCAGCAGCTCAACGTCTCCTGGCATGCGGTGTATGTGGAAACGCCGGGGCTGAGCCGGCTGCCCGACGCGCGGCGCGAGCGCATCCTGCGCGTGGTGCGCCTGGCCCATGAGCTGGGCGCGCAGACCGCAGTGCTGAGCGCGCAGGACGTGACCCAGGCGCTGCTGGCGCATGCGCGCGAGCACAACCTGTCCACGCTGGTGCTGGGCCGCGGCGAGGGCGGCGGGGCCGGCTGGCGCCGCTGGGCGCAGCGGCTGGGCCTGCCCACACTGGCCCAGCGCCTGCAGCGCCAGGCCGAGGAGCTGGACGTGCTGACCGTCGCGGCCAGTCCGGCCGCACGCGGCGCATCGGCGACGCCCGCGCAGCCGCCTCTCGAGGCCTGGCCCGACGTGATGCGCCGCTACGGCGCCGCGGCGCTGGCCTGTGTCGGCGCGACGCTGCTGTGCTGGCCGCTGCAATTCCATTTCGCCCAGCCCAACATCGTGATGCTCTTCCTGCTCGCGGTGCTGGGCGTGGGCCTGAAGCTGGGGCGCGGGCCCGCGGTGCTGGCCAGCTTCCTCAGCGTGGGCCTGTTCGATTTCTTCTTCGTCTCGCCCAAGCTCAGCTTTGCGGTGTCCGACGTGCAGTACCTGCTCACCTTCTCGGTGATGCTGGCCGTGGGCCTGATCACCGGCCAGCTCACCGCCGGGCTGCGCTACCAGGCCGAGGTGGCGGCGCAGCGCGAGCGGCGCGCGCGGCTGCTGTTCGAGCTGACCAGCGACCTCGCCGGCGCGCTGCAGACCGAGCAGGTGCTGCAGGTCGCTGAGCAGACCCTGGCCCACGAGGTCAACGGCCAGGCGCTGATCTTCACGCTGGACCTGGAGGAGCGGCTGCAGCCCTCGCCGCGCATGGCCCAGCTGGCCGAGGCCGAGCGGCCCGACCCCGGCACCGCGCGCTGGGCTCTGGACCACCGCCAGCCCGCCGGACTGTCGACCGACACCCTGCCCGGCAGTGCCTGGTTCTTCCTGCCGCTGGCCGCACCCATGCGCGCGCGCGGCGTGCTGGCGCTGCGCCCCGGTGCCGCGGCCGTGCTGATGCAGCCCGAGCTGCGCGCCCAGCTGGACACCTGCGGCCGCATCGTCGGCCAGGCGCTGGAGCGCGTGCACTACGTCGAGGTGGCGCAGCAGGCGCTGGTGCACATCGAGTCGGAGCGGCTGCGCAACTCGCTGCTGTCGGCGCTGTCGCACGACCTGCGCACGCCGCTGGCCGTGGTCTATGGGCTGTCGCAGACCCTGGCCGGCATGGACGGGCTGCCGGGCGCGGCGCGCGAGCTCAGCGAATCGCTGCTGCAGCAGACCCGCCGCGTCGGCGCGATGGTCGGCAACCTGCTGGACATGGCGCGGCTGCAGAGCGGCAATGTGCAGCTCAACCGCCAGTGGCAGCCGCTGGAGGAGGTGGTGGGCACCAGCCTGCAGGCCATGCAGCCGCTGCTGGGCGCGCATCCGGTGGAACTGGCGCTGGATCCCGGCCTGCCGCTGCTGGCGCTGGACGCGGCGCTGATGGAGCGTGTGCTCTGCAACCTGCTGGAGAACGCCATCAAGTACACGCCGCCGGACGCGCGCATCCGCCTTGCCGCCACGCTGGACGGCGACGCGGTGCGCCTCACGGTGGCCGACGACGGCCCCGGCCTGCCGGCCGGGCGCGAGGAGCAGCTGTTCGCCAAGTTCAGCCGCGGCGAGCGCGAATCCAGCACGCCCGGCGTGGGGCTGGGGCTGGCCATCTGCCGCGCCATCGTCGAAGCGCATGGCGGCCGCATCTGGGCGGAGCGCAGCGAACTGGGCGGCGCCGCCTTCGTGATCCGCCTGCCTCGCGGCGAACCGCCCGCCGTGCCCGAACTGGAAGAGATCGAACATGAGTGAGCCCACTCCCGTGGCCCTGCTGGTCGAGGACGAACCCGGCATCCGCCGCTTCGTGCGCCTGGCGCTGGAAAGCGAAGGCTGGCAGGTGCACGAGACCGGCACCGTGCGCCAGGGCCTGGTGGACGCTGGCACGCGCCACCCGGACCTCATCATCCTGGACCTGGGCCTGCCCGACGACGACGGGCTGGAGCTGCTGCGCGACCTGCGCGCCTGGTCCGGCGTGCCGGTGATCGTGCTGTCGGCGCGCGCCGGCGAGGCCGACAAGATCGCCGCGCTGGATGCCGGCGCGGACGACTACCTGAGCAAGCCCTTCGGCATTGGCGAACTGATGGCGCGCGTGCGCGTCGCGCAGCGGCGCAGCCAGTCGGCCGCGCGTTCGGGGGAGCCGGCGCAGAGCCTGTTCCGCTTCGGCGACGTGGAGGTGGACCTGCTGCACCGCCGCGTGACCCGCGCCGGCGCCCCGGTGCATCTGACGCCCACCGAGTACCGGCTGCTGACGCACCTGATCGCGCATGCCGGCAAGGTGCTCACGCACCGCCAGCTGCTCAAGGCCGTGTGGGGGCCAAGCCATGTGGACGACAACCACTATCTGCGCGTGTACATGGGCAATCTGCGCCAGAAGCTGGAGGCGCAGCCGGCCACGCCGCGCCACCTGCTGACCGAGACCGCGGTCGGCTATCGGCTGATGGCCTGAGCGGCCGCGAACGGGGCGCCGACGCGCACGCGCGGTGGGCGCAGCAGGCCGGCGGTCCAGTGCTGGTAGGCGCAGCGCGCCAGCCCGTGCAGGCGCTGGGTGCGGCGCGGCAGTTCGCGCAGCAACTCGGCCTCGGACTGGATCGCCGGTCCTTGCAGCTGCAGCTCGTGGCGGCCCATGCGGCACCAGTCGCGCACGCTGTTCTCGGTCACCTCCAGATGGCATTGCAGCGCCAGATGCGGGCCCAGCGCGAAGCCCTTATTCAGGCAGTGCGGCCCGAACAGCAGCCGGCGGCCGCCGCGCGGAATCTCGAAGGTGTCGTAGTGCCAGTTGAAGACCTCGACCAGCGGCTCGCCGCGGAACAGCGCGCGCGCGTCTGGCGTGACCCAGACGCGCGACCAGCCGATGTTGGGCCAGGCATTGCGCGCCACGCGCGCGCCGGCGGCCACGGCGAGCAGCTGGGCGCCGAAGCAATGGCCCAGCACCGGCACCTCGCGGGCCAGCGCGTCCTGCAGCAGCGCGCGTTCCGGCGCGATCCAGGCGACGTCGTCATGCACGCCGTGTTCGCTGCCCAGCACGACGATGCCGGCGAAGTCCGCGGCACGCCGCGGCATCGCGTCGCCCAGGTCGGGGCGGATCAGTCGGTAGCGCAGGTCCTGCTGTTCCAGGAACTGCTGCAGATACCCCGGGCCCTGGTGGGGCTCGTGCTGGATCAGGGCGATCGGTCTCATAGGGTGGGCCGCGACGCGGGCGCGGCCGGTGGTTGCGGTGACGCCAGTCTCCCCGCGGGGCCGTCAAGACACCGTCAAGACTGCGGGGCTGGGCGTCAAGAGCGCATGAAGCGTGGCGCGGGGGTGCGCAACGGGGCGGCCAGGCGCGACAATCGGCAACAAGGGAAAGCGGCCGCAACAGACGGCGGAGGAGCGATGGCCAAGGGATTCGGCTGGGGTCAAGTCTTGCGCGACCGTGTCGTCGGGCCGGTGCTGGCTTGGCGCGCGGGCGGCCGGATGAGCATACGGCGCCAGGGCGCCTTGCGGCTGGAGCTGGTTTCCCGGCTGGGGATGCTGGCCGCGGATCGCCGCGACCGCATGCTGAGCCGCAACGGGCGGCTGCTGGCGCGCTTCGAGCAGGTGCGCTCGGTGGACATCGTCCACCTGCCCGGCAATGAGCACGAGCCCCACCGCTGGGAGCTGCGCCTGCAGCTGCACGGCAGCGATGGCGCGCTGGCGCTGGGCAGCGCGCCCAGCGCCACCCAGGCCTCGCGCATCGCCGAGCGGCTGTCCGACCATCTGCAATGCGAGCTGATGGCGTGGACCGAATGGCTGTGAGCTAAGGCCTCTCGCCCCGCGGGACCGCTGGGCTGCCCCCCGCGGGGGCGGCGATGCCGGCGGCATTGAGCCGCCAGCACATCGCCACGTGGGCCGGCCCGGCGCTCGGCCCGGAAGCCAAGACACAGGCCCCCGCCGCGCGCGGGGGGGCGCCGTCCCAACGAGCCGAATCAATGCACGCCGTGCATCTTCTTCTTCATCCAGGGGCTCAGCAGCATCAGCAGCACCCCGGCACCGGCCGGGATCAGCGTGAAGATCAGGAAGAAGGTGGACATCGAGTAGGCGCTGGAGATCTCGTCGATGTAGGCCCCGGTGGAGCCGGCGATCTTGTTGGCGATCGCGGAGTTCAGGAACCAGACGCCGAACATCAGGCCCAGCAGGCGCGCCGGCGCCAGCTTGGAGATGTAGGACAGGCCCACCGGCGACAGGCACAGCTCGCCCATGGTGTGCAGCAGGTAGGCCAGGGTCAGGAACATCATGCTGACCTGGGCGGTCTTGGCGCCGGCCGGGATGCCGGCCGAGCCATAGGACAGCACCGCGAAGCCCAGGCCCAGCAGCACCAGGCCGACGCCGAACTTCACCGGGCCGCTGGGGTTCCAGTGCCGCTCCCACATCTTGGAGAACATCGGCGCCAGGATCACCAGGAAGAAGGAGTTCAGCACGCCGAACCAGGTGGCCGGCACTTCGGACTGCTCCATCGCGAACTCGCGGCCCAGCATCCACAGCGCCAGGCCCCAGATGATGGCCAGCGCGCCCCACAGCAGCAGGTTGGCCTTCAGGTAGCGCGAACCGGTGCCGCGCTGCAGCTGCACCAGCAGCCAGCTCAGGATCATCAGCGGGATGACGGTCATCAGCGAGTTGATGATCTTGAACACCAGGCCGCCGGTGCCCGCCAGCGCGCGGTCGGTGTAGTCGGCGGCGAAGATGGTCATCGACCCGCCGGCTTGTTCGAACGCGAACCAGAAGAAGATGGTGAAGAAGGAGAACACCAGGATGGCCATCAGGCGGTCGCGCACCACATGGCTGGGCGTGTCGTCCACCTCCTCGACGCGCGCGACGCTGCGGTCCGGCACCCCGCCGATCTTGCCGAAGATGGCCTGGCTGAAGAAGAACTGCAGCGCGCCCAGGATCATGAACACGCCGGCCAGACCGAAGCCCAGGTGCCAGGAGATCTTCTCGCCGATGTAGCCGCACAGCGAGATGCCGAAGAAGGCGCCCGCGTTCACGCCCATGTAGAACAGCGTGTAGCCGCCGTCGCGGGCACCTTCGTTGTCCTTGTCATAGAGCTGGCCGACGATGGCCGAGATGTTGGGCTTGAACAGGCCCGTGCCCGCGATCACCAGCGCCAGACCCAGGTAGAAGGTGGTGCGCGAGTCGAAGAACAGCGAGACGTGGCCGGCGGCGATGATGAAACCGCCCAGCAGCACCGCGCGGCGCGTGCCGAGGAACTTGTCGGCGATGTAGCCGCCCAGGATGGGCGTCAGGTACACCAGCATGGTGTAGGTGCCGTAGAGGCTGGTTGCCTCGGCCCGGCTCCAGCCCCAGCCGCCCTTGGCGGTTTCGGAGACCAGGAACAGCACGAGCAGCGCCCGCATGCCGTAGTAGGAGAAGCGCTCCCACATCTCCGTGAAGAACAGGACGAACAGGCTGTCGGGTTGGCCGAGGATGGTGTGCTGCGGCGCCCCGGGGGTTTGAATTTTGTTCAAACGACGCTCCGATAGGGTCAGAAGGAAAGCTCCGGAGCAGGGCAAGAGGTCCCCACGGCGGGCGCGATATTGTCAGCCAAGGGTCAGGCCTTGCCCCGTTTGTGCGACCTAGGGACAGCCCTAGGTGTCATAGGTCACCGTGACGGCCGGATCGCCATGAAAAAAGGCCGCCGGCCCGGTGCGGGCGGCGGCCTGGTCGCCGAAGGCGGGACGGGGGCTCAGTCCGCGCGGCGGCGGCGGCTCAGCGCCACGCCGGCCAGGCCCAGCGCCACCAGGGCGGCGGACATGGGCTCGGGCACCTGGTTGGTGGGCTTGTCGACGCGGAAGGCGTAGTTGAACGCGTTACGGCTGCCGGCGTTGTCGCGCACCATCGCGCTGGTGTCGCCGCGGACGTCGTACTTGCCGTTGTGGTTGCTGTCGACCTTGTAGTCTTCGGCGAACTTGGCCACGCCGATGTAGATCTGGTCCAGCCAGGCCATGTGGTCGATCTTGGCCACGTCTTGGCCCTGGGTGGAGATCACGTAGTCGCTGGCGACGCCGCCGAACAGCTGGGCGGCGGCTTCCTGGCCGGTCAGCGTGGGGGCGTTGCCGCCGCCCCAGTATTCGCCGGAATACAGATTCCAGCTGCCGACAAAGACGGGCGAGGCGAGGCAGGCGGTGCTGCTGCCCAGCAGCAGGACGAGGGCGGAAAGCTTGGAGGACACTGACTTCATGGGATGGGGCAAGGGGGTTGTTGTTGTGAATGTGAGGCGCCATAGGCGCTGGGCGATAAAAAAGCAATCCCTATGCCCGTCTGAAAATCCCCAGTCATATCAGGGGATTAAACCCGGAGGGGCCATCGCCGCGTCCGCCGCTGTCAGGAAATCCGACAGACGCCCCAACGCGACGGGGCAATTGGACGGTGCCCAAGGCGGCCGCGACGCGGGCGCGTCGCGGGGAGGGCAAGCGAGAACAAATTGGCAGCCCGGGCGGCCCGCAGACCGGGAACTCCAGGGGAGGAAGATTCGATGCAAATATCATTTGAATCATTTATCTCAATACAAGAGACACTCCATGAGGCTTGGGTTGATCGCACGGCTGCTGCTCGTGTCGGCCGTGTTGATGGCCGGCTGCCTGCTGGCGGCGTTCGTGACTTATCAGAAACTGGACCGGGTGCAGGACCTGGCCGAGCACGCGGAGAAGAACCGTGTCCCGCAGCTCAGCGATGTCGCGTCGATCGAGCTGAGCATCACCCGGGTGTCGCTACAGCTGCGCCATGCCATCCTGGCCCGCAATCCCGCCGAGCTGCAGACCGCCATCGACGACATCGCCGCCAAACGCCAGGCCATCGAGAAGGCGGCGCGCGACTATGAGTCGCGGCTGTTTTCGCCGGAGGGGCGGCGGCGTTTCGTGCCGGTTCCGGATCTGCTGCGGGAGTTCTGGCGCGTCGGTGATCTCAACCTGGCGTTGATTCGCGAGGGCCGCAAGGACGAGGCCTTTGCCTTCCTGGTGGACCGCACGATCCCGGCGCGCAATGCCTTGCTGAAGGTGCTGGACGACACCGTGAACTATCAGACCCAGAGCCTGTCCGGGGACATCGATGGCATCCACCAGTCGGTGAGGGAGACCATGTATCTGCTGCTGGCGGTCTTTGTCTGCCTGGCCGTCTGTCTGGTCGGTAGCGCGCTGTGGCTGCGCGCCGCGATGCGGCGGCGGCTGGCCCTGGCGCATCGCGTGGCCGAGCGTGTCCGCGATGGCGACTTGACGCACGAGGTCCATGACGACGCGAAGGACGAGCTGAGTCCGCTGATCGGCGCGCTGCGCGACATGCAAGGAGCGCTGGTGCGCCTGGTCTCGGGCGTGCGCCAGGGGGCCGAGGGCGTGGCCACCGCCAGCGCCGAGATCGCGCAAGGCAACCAGGACCTGTCGCAGCGCACCGAGAGCCAGGCCAGCGCGCTGCAGCAGACGGCCCAGACCATGTCCGGGCTGGGGGCCGCGGTGCGCGACAACGCGCAGAACGCGCAGTCGGCCAGCCGGCTGGCGGGCGAGGCGGCCGGGCTCGCGGCGCAGGGCGGCGACCTGATGAAGGAGGTGGTACGCACGATGGCGTCGATCTCCTCCGCGTCGGCGCGCATCGGCGAAATCATCGCCGTGATCGACACCATCGCCTTCCAGACCAACATCCTGGCGCTGAACGCCGCAGTGGAGGCGGCCCGCGCCGGCGAGCAGGGGCGTGGCTTCGCGGTGGTGGCCAGCGAGGTGCGTGGTCTGGCCGGTCGCTGCGCCGACGCGGCGCGCGAGATCCGCGGCCTGATTCAGGACAGCGGCACCCAGGTGTCCGCCGGCGTGCAGCAGGTACACGGCGCGGGGCGCACCATGGACGACATCGTCGCCGCCATCCAGCGTCTGCATGCGCTGATGGGCGACCTCAGCGCGGCCAGCGCCAGTCAGAGCGACGATGTCGGCCAGGTTGGCAGCGCGGTCGAGCAGATCGACCTGGCCACGCAGCAGAACGCCGCGCTGGTCGAGCAATCCGCCGCCGCAGCGGCCAGCATGAGGGCTCAGGCTCAGGCCCTGGTGGACACGGTGGCGGTGTTTCGCCTGAAGCCCGCCTGAGCGAGGCGCGGGCGGCTACAGGCTGAAGTCGTAGTCGATGGTCAGCGGCGCGTGGTCGCTGAAGCGCTGGTCCAGGTAAATGGCCTCGCGCTTGGCGGTCGCGGCGATGCCGGGCGTGGCCAGGTGGTAGTCCAGCCGCCAGCCCACGTTCTTGGCCCAGGCCTGGCCGCGGTTGCTCCACCAGGTGTATTGCTCGGCGCGGTCGTTCAGGGTTCGGAAGACGTCGATCAGTCCGCCCTGGGCCGGGTCCAGCAGCTGGGTCATCCAGGCGCGCTCCTCGGGCAGGAAGCCGGAGTTCTTCTGGTTGCCCCTCCAGTTCTTCAGGTCGATTTCCTTGTGCGCGATGTTGACGTCGGCCACCAGGATGAACTCGCGTTCGGCGCGCAGCTCCAGCAGGCGAGGGGCCATCGCGGCCAGGAAGCGGAACTTGGCCTGCTGGCGCTCCTCGCCACTGGAGCCGCTGGGGAAATAGCAGGAGATCAGGCTGAGCTTGCGCCCCGGCTTGTCGAAGCGCTTCTCCACCCAGCGGCCCTCGTCGTCGAACTCGGGTACGCCGATGCCGGTGATCAGGTCGCTGGGTTCCTCGCGCGTGTACAGGCCCACGCCGGAATAGCCCTTCTTCTGGGCGTAGTGGAAATGGCCCTTGAGCTTCTCGCACTCGGAGAACTGGCTTTGCACCACGTCCGCCTGGGCCTTGAGCTCCTGCACGCCCAGCACGTCGGCCTGCTGCTGGGGCAGCCAGTCGAACACGCCCTTGCTGGCGGCGGAGCGTATGCCGTTGAGATTG
The DNA here is from genome assembly GCF_022549225.1 of Pelomonas sp. CA6. Taxonomy (GTDB): domain Bacteria; phylum Pseudomonadota; class Gammaproteobacteria; order Burkholderiales; family Burkholderiaceae_C; genus Roseateles. The sequence continues at coordinate 367,462 of NZ_JAKZFD010000004.1, read as the reverse complement.
AGGGTGATGAAGCGCATGGATGGTCGCGGCACCTCCGCCTTGCCGGAGGCCCTGGATGAAAGAGGCGCGAGTATCGCAGGCGGCCCCGGTCGGCGCGGCGGCCGCCGTGTTGCCGTGTTTTGGCAACACTTGTGCGCCAAGTACGGGGGCTTGGTGACGCCACGATGAAGGAATTGCTAGATTCCTGCCCCATCACCCTCAGGCCCCCGCAAGCCGCCGCGTCCCGCGCCGGCCGGGCCGCCCGCAGCGCCTTTCCATCCTTTCGGAGCTTTCCTCGATGAACGCACAACGCCCCCCTTGCCTGCCGCTGCGCGCGGCACTGGCCGTGTCCCTGGCCGTCGCCGCGTGGCCGGCGCTGGCGCAGAGCGAGTCCGCCGCCGCCCCCAAGGTGGAAAAGAACCAGCTCGAGGCCGTGGTGATCACGGCCGAGCGGCGCGCCGAGAACATCAAGGACGTGCCGAATGCGGTCACCGCGATCTCCGGCGAGAAGCTGGACGTGCTGAACTCCAGCGGCCAGGACGTGCGCTTCCTCTCGGGCCGGGTGCCCAGCCTGAATATCGAGTCCTCGTTCGGTCGAGCCTTCCCGCGCTTCTACATCCGCGGCTACGGCAACACCGACTTCCGCCTCAACGCCTCGCAGCCGGTCTCGCTGATCTATGACGAGGTGGTGCAGGAGAACCCCATCCTGAAGGGCTTTCCGGTCTTTGACCTGAAGGCGGTCGAGGTGGTGGCCGGCCCGCAGGGCACGCTGTACGGTCGCAACACGCCGGCCGGCGTGGTCAAGTTCGAATCGGTGCGGCCCTCGCGTCAGCAGGAAGGCTATTTCAGCCTCTCCTATGGCCGCTTCGGCACCACGAATGCCGAAGGCGCGTTCAACCTGCCGCTGGGCGGCGACTGGGCGGCGCGCATCTCGGCCCAGGTGCAGCACCGCGACAACTGGGTGAAGAACCAGCTGCCCAACGCGGTCACGCCCAAGACCGAGGGCTATGACGACCGTGCCGTGCGCGCCCAGCTGCTGTACGAGCCGCACAAGCAGTTCTCCGCCCTATTCAACATCCACAACCGCGAGCTGGACGGCAGCCCGCGCCTGTTCCGCGCCAGCATCATCAAGCAGGGCACGAACGAGCTGGTGGACGGCTTCGACCCAGCCAAGATGTACATCGACGGCCGCAACGAGCAGCGCCTGCACGCCACCGGCGCCAACGCGCGCCTGCGCTGGTCGCTGGGCGACGTGGTGCTGCATTCGGTCACCGCGATCGAGACCGTGCAGCCCTTCTCGCGCGGTGATATCGACGGCGGCAACTTCGGCCCCACGCAGGGGCAGGAGGGCTGGATCCGCTTCCCGGTCGAGACCTCGGACGCGCTGAAGAACCATCGCCAGCTGAGCCAGGAATTCCGCGCCGAGTACAACCCGGCCGGTCCGCTGCGCTACCAGGGCGGCCTCTACGTGTTCGACGAGCGCTACACCGCGATCGCGACCAACTACGACACGCCCACCGGCGCCTATGCCTCGTCGTCGAGCACGCGCCAGACCAACCGCGCCTATGCGCTGTTCGCTTCGGTGAACTATGACGTCACGCAGGACTTCAAGCTGCGCGGCGGCCTGCGCTACACCCGCGACAAGAAGACCCTGGACGTCAGCTCCGCCGACATCCCGCTGAACGCGGCCAACGGCCTGTCCGCGACCAGCTCCGACGCCAAGTGGACCTGGGATCTGTCCGGCACCTATGCGCTGGACCGCAACACCAATCTGTATGCGCGCGTCGGCACCGGCTTCCGCGGGTCGGCCATCCTGCCGGCCTCGCAGTTCGATCCGCTGTCCAAGGCCAAGCAGGAAACGCTGACGTCCTACGAACTGGGCATCAAGAGCGACCTGTGGGACCGCCGCGCGCGCCTGTCCGCCAGCCTGTTCCGCTATGACGTGAAGGGGCTGCAGCTCACCGAGGTGGGCGGCGGCGCCAACAGCAACTCGGTGAAGAGCGCCGACAAGGCGGTGGGGCAGGGCGTGGAGTTCAACCTCGAGATCCTGCCCATCGACCGCCTGTTCCTGACCCTGGGCGGCAGCTACAACGACGCCAAGATCAAGGACGGCCTGCTGACGGTGGGCGGCTGCGGCGCCCCCTGCACGGTGCTGAACCGGCCGGCCGGCGGCGGCCAGTTCTACATCGACGGCAACCAGCTGCCGCAGGCGCCCAAGTGGGTGGCCAACCTGACCGCGCGCTATTCCATCCCCACCGCCGGCGGCAACGAGTTCTACATCTACACCGACTGGGCCTACCGCTCCAAGGTGAACTTCTTCCTCTTCGAGTCGGTCGAGTTCACCGGCAAGGCACTGACCGAAGGTGGCGTGCGCCTGGGTTATGTCTGGGACAACGGCAAGTACGAGGCGGCGGCCTTCGTGCGCAACGTCACCAACCAGGTGCGCGTGACCGGCGCAATCAACTTCAACAACCTGACCGGCTTCATCAACGACCCGCGCACCTACGGTGTGCAGTTCAAGGCTCAGTTCTGAGTACCCCCGGGCCGGGGGGCGCCGCGTGGTGGGCGGCGCCTACAATCCCGGCCCAGTTCCAACCGCCTCTTTCGCAAGCCCATGAACACCGCCGCCCATGACGCCCTGGCCCAGGATTTCGTTGCCTTCGCCGTGGAGGTGGGCGTGCTGCGCTTCGGCGAGTTCAAGACCAAGGCGGGCCGCCAGAGCCCTTACTTCTTCAACGCCGGACTGTTCGACGACGGCCTGAAGCTGGGCCGCCTGGCGCAGTTCTACGCGCGCCGCCTGATCGAGTCGGGCCTGGCCTTCGACATGATCTTCGGCCCCGCCTACAAGGGCATCACGCTGGCGGCGGCGGTGTCCATGGAGCTGGCGCGGCTGGGCCACAACAAGCCCTTTGCCTACAACCGCAAGGAGGCCAAGGACCATGGCGAAGGTGGCACCCTGGTCGGTGCGCCGGTGCGCGGCCGCGTGCTCATCATCGACGACGTGATTTCCGCCGGCACTTCGGTGCGCGAGTCCATCGCGATGATCCAGGCGGCCGGTGCCACGCCCTGCGGTGTCGCGATCGCGCTGGACCGCCAGGAAAAGGCGGCCGAGAACGGGCAGGACCTGCCCTGGTCCGCAGTACAGTATGTGAGCCGGCAGCTGCAACTTCCCGTGGTGGCGATTGCCGGCCTGTCGGACCTGCTGCAGTACCTGCAGACGACCAGCAGTCCCGCCATCGCCGCGCATGCGGCGGCGGTCCACGCCTATCGAGATCGTTACGGAGTCTGATGCAGCTCGTTCCTCTCGCCCTGTTTCTGTGTGCCGCGTCGATGGCGGCGCTGGAGGCCTCTGCCCAGCAGCAGTCCCCGGGCAAGGGAGGCATCTACAGCTGCGTCACCGCCGACGGCCGGCGCCTGACCTCCGACCGGCCCATTCCCGAATGCAAGGAGCGCGAACAGCGCCTGCTCAACAACGACGGCTCGACGCGCCGCGTCGTGCCGCCGGCGATGTCGCCCGACGAACAGGCCGTCTATGACGCGCGCCAGCGCCGCGAGGCCCAGGAGCGTGTCGCACAGCAGGACGCGGTGCGTCGCGACCGCAACCTGCTGCAGCGCTTCCCCGACGCCGCGGCGCACCAGCGCGCCCGCGAGGCGGCGCTGGACGACATCAACAAGGCGCTGGAATCGTCCGAGCGCCGCATCCGCGAGCTGGCCGCCGAGCGCAAGCCGCTGCTCGAAGAGGCCGAGTTCTACAAGAACAAGACCGTGCCGCTGAAGCTGCGCCAGCAGCTGGAGACCAACGAGGCCTCGACCGACGCGCAGCGCGTGCTGATCGAGAACCAGAAGGCCGAGCTGGTGCGGGTCAACAAGAACTTCGACGAGGAGCTGGCGCGGCTTCGCAAGCTCTGGGCCGGCGCCACGCCGGGCAGCTTGCCGCTGCGTCCGGCCGCATCGGCGGCGTCGGAGCCGGCCGTGCGCTGAGCGAGACCGCCGCCAGACCGTCAATCGCCATAGTGCTGTGGCGGCCCAAAGTCGCCAACCGCGACATGGTGGGTCAGCAGCCCCAGCCCGTCGTCCCAGTCATGCAGCAGCAGGCCCGGGGGCTCCAGCCGCCAGGCGGCCTCGTGGGCGCCCGGCGCGCCCAGCACGATCTGGTGCGCGCAGCTCGGCGCAACCGACAGCGGCAGCCCCGCGAAGGTGGTCTCGATGTGGCGGTGCACATGGCCGCACAGCAGCTTCAGCAGCTGCGGCGCCCGGGCCACGATGCGCGCCAGGGCGTCCGCGCCGTCGAAGAGCCGCATCGCGTCCATGAAGGGCAGGCCCAGTGCGCGCGGCGGATGGTGCAGCGCCAGCAGGGTCGGCCGGTCGCGCTGCCGGGCGAGCGCGTCGGCCAGCCAGTCGAGCTGGGCGCTGTCCAGGCCGCCATCGGCGCGGCCGGGCCGCAGCGTGTCCAGCGCCAGCACACGCAAGGGTCCCAGCGCGCGGTCCTGGCACAGGGCCTCGCCGGGACCGGTGCCGGCCGGCCATTGCTCGGGAAACGCGTCGCGCAGCGCGCCGCGCTCGTCGTGGTTGCCGGGCAGCAGCACGCAGGGCAGGCCCAGCGCGCGCAGGCGTTCGCGCAGCCCGGCGTAGCTGGCGGGCGAGCCGTCGTCGGAGAGGTCGCCGCTGAGCAACAGCGCATCGGGCCGCAGCGGCCTCAGCGCGGCCAGCGCCGCGTCCAGCAGCGCGGCCGTGTCCACCCGGTCCATGCACAGCCGCCCCGCTCGCACCAGGTGCAGGTCGCTGAGCTGGGCGAGGCGGAACATGGCTTGTGCCGGGCGGCCGTCCTCAGCCCAGCTTCTTCTTCAGCAGCTCGTTGACCAGGGCCGGGTTGGCCTTGCCCTTGGTCGCCTTCATCGCCTGGCCGACCAGGGCGTTGAAGGCCTTGTCCTTGCCGGCGCGGTACTCGTCGACCGACTTGGTGTTGGCCGCCAGCACCTCGTCCAGGATGGCTTCGATGGCGCCGGTGTCGCTCATCTGCTTCAGGCCCTTGGCTTCGATCAGGGCGTCGACGTCGTGACCTTCGCCGCTCCACAGTGCGTCGAAGACCTGCCGGGCGGCGTTGTTGGAGATGGTGCCGTCCTGGATGCGCGCGATCAGCGCGGCCAGCGTGGCGGGCGCCACCGGTGCCGCGCCAATCTCGCGCTCCTCGCTGTTGAGGCGGCGCGAGATCTCGCCCATCACCCAGTTCGCCACCAGCTTGGGCGCCTTGCAAGCATCGCGCGCGGCCTCGTAGTAGCGCGCGGTGGCCAGGCTCTGGGTCATCATCGTGGCGTCGTACTCGGGCAGGCCGTCGACCTCGATGAAGCGCTTCGCCATCACGCCGGGCAATTCCGGCATCTCGCCCTTCACGCGCTCCACCCATTCCGGCGCGATCACCAGCGGCGGCAGGTCGGGGTCGGGGAAGTAGCGGTAGTCGGCCGAGTCTTCCTTGCTGCGCATCGCGCGCGTCTCGCCGGTGTCGGGGTTGTAGAGCACCGTGGCCTGCTGGATGGCCAGGCCGTCCTCGATCTGGTCGATCTGCCAGTTCACCTCGTAGTGCACCGCGTCGACCAGGTAGCGGAAGCTGTTCAGGTTCTTGATCTCGCGCCGCGTGCCATAGGGCTCGCCGGGCTTGCGCACGGAGACGTTGACGTCGCAGCGGAAGGAGCCTTCCTGCATGTTGCCGTCGCAGATGGAGAGCCACATCACCAGCGCGTGCAGGGTCTTGGCGTACTCGGCGGCTTCCTCGGCCGAGCGCAGGTCGGGCTCGGAGACGATCTCCAGCAGCGGCGTGCCGGCGCGGTTCAGGTCGATGCCCGACATGCCGTGGTAGTCCTCGTGCAGGCTCTTGCCGGCGTCTTCCTCGAGGTGGGCGCGGGTCAGGCGCACGGTCTTCTTCTCGTCGCCGACGAAGAAGCTCACCTCGCCGCCCTGCACCACCGGGATCTCGAACTGGCTGATCTGGTAGCCCTTGGGCAGGTCGGGGTAGAAGTAGTTCTTGCGCGCGAAGATGGACAGCGGCGCGACCTTGGCGCCCACCGCCAGGCCGAAGCGGATCGCGCGCTCGACTGCGGCGCGGTTGAGCACCGGCAGCGTGCCGGGCAGCGCCAGGTCCACGGCCGAGGCCTGGGTGTTGGGCTCGGCGCCGAAGGCGGTCGACGCGCCGCTGAAGATCTTGGACTGGGTGGAGAGCTGGACGTGGTTCTCCAGGCCGATCACGACCTCGTAGCCACGCACCAGCTTGCTGGGGGTCTTGGTGCTCATGCTCAGAATCCTGCCGGGGCGCGGGTGTGCCAGTCGGTCGCCTGCTGCAGCGCGTGCGCGGTGTGCAGCAGCTGGCCCTCGCGGAAGTAGTTGCCGATCAGCTGCAGGCCCACGGGCATGCCGCCCTCGCCAAAGCCCACCGGCACGCTCATGCCGGGCAGGCCGGCCAGCGAGCCGGGCAGCGTGAAGATGTCGGCCAGGTAGGCCTTGACCGGGTCGTCGGCGCCTTCGCCTGCCTTCCACGCCACGGTGGGGGCCACCGGGCCGGCGATCAGGTCGCACTGGGCCAGCGCCTGCTGGAAGTCGTCGGCGATCATGCGGCGCAGCTTCTGTGCCTGCAGGTAGTAGGCGTCGTAGTAGCCGTGCGAGAGCACGTAGGTGCCGATCATGATGCGGCGCTTGACCTCGGCGCCGAAGCCCTCGGCGCGGGTCTTCTTGTACATGTCCAGCAGGTCGCCGTAGTCCTTGGCGCGGTGGCCGAACTTCACGCCGTCGAAGCGGGAGAGGTTGGAGCTCGCCTCGGCCGGGGCAATGATGTAGTAGACCGGGATGGCCAGCTCGGTGCGCGGCAGACTCACGTCGACCAGCGTGGCGCCCAGCTTCTCCAGCTCGGCCAGGCCCTGGCGCACCGCCTGTTCGACGTCGGCCGACAGCCCGCTGGGGAAGAACTCGCGCGGCAGCCCGATGCGCAGGCCCTGCAGCGGCCGGCCGGCCGTGGCGCCCTCGCGGGCGGCCTGCATCTGGGCATGGAAGTCCTGCGGCGGCTGCTGCACGCTGGTGGCGTCGCGCTCGTCGAAGCCGCTCATCGCGGAGAGCAGCAGCGCGCAGTCCTCGGCCGAGCGTGCCATCGCGCCGGCCTGGTCCAGGCTGGACGCGAAGGCGATCATGCCGTAGCGCGAGCACACGCCGTAGGTGGGCTTGATGCCGGTGATGCCGGTGAAGCTGGCCGGCTGGCGGATGGAGCCGCCGGTGTCGGTGCCGGTGGCGCCGGGCACCAGGCGCGCGGCCACCGCGGTCGCCGAGCCGCCGGAGGAACCGCCGGGCACGCGTGAGCGGTCCCAGGGGTTGTGCGCCGGGCCGTAGGCGGAGTTCTCGTTGGCCGAACCCATCGCGAACTCGTCGCAGTTGAGCTTGCCCAGACTCACGGTGCCGGCGCTCTTGAGCCGGTCCACCACCGTGGCGTCGAAGGGGCTCATGTAGCCGGCGAGCATCTTGGAGCCGGCCGTCGTGGGCATGTCGCGGGTGACGAAGATGTCCTTGTGCGCGATGGGCACACCGGTGAGCGGCGCGGCCTGGCCGGCGGCCCGCTGCGCGTCGGCGGCGCGCGCCTGTTCCAGCGCCAGTGCCTCGTCGACATGCACAAAGGCACCCAATTCCTTCGCGCCGGCAACACGTGCAAGCAGTTGTTGGGTGACTTCCTGGCTGGAGAACCGCTTGTCCTGCAGCGCGCGGGCCAATTCGGCCACGCCCATCTCGTGAACGGATTTCATTATTCGATGACCTTGGGGACCAGGAACAGGCCGTCCTCGACGGCGGGCGCACTGCGCTGGTTCAGCGCGCGCTGGTTGGTTTCGGTGACGCGGTCTTCGCGCAGGCGCAGCTGCACCTCCTGCACCGCCGACAGAGGCGTGTACAGCGGTTCGACGCCGCTGGTGTCCACCGCGCTCATCTGTTCGACGATGGAGAAGAAGCCGTTGAGCTGGGGCAGCAGCGCGGCCTGCTCGGCGTCCGAGAGTTGCAGCCGGGCCAGGTGGGCGATGCGGCTGACGTCGTCGTGGGTCAGGGCCATGTTTCGGGTCTTCCGGACGGGCCTGCGCAAGCAGGCTCAAATCGCTGACTTGGTGCTTGCCAGCAGGTCAAAGTAAGGGGTGATCGGGTATTATCTCCGCTTATATCCATGGCACGAGGCTGCACGGCTGCACGCAGCGGCGCAGCCTCGTTGCACATGGTGCGAACACGTTCGCGCAGCCGGCCCGTTTGGGTGCGGCTGCGCGGTTGCTCCAGCCCCGCACCCGTACCCAAGGCCAGACCCCACCGCTTGCTGCAGCCCACCGCCCGGCCCGCCGGGATCCTGGCCCCCACATCCAACATGCTCGCCTCCCTGCGCCGCTACTTCTCCACCGATCTCGCCATCGACCTGGGCACTGCCAACACGCTGATCTACGTCCGCGGCAAGGGCGTGGTGCTCGACGAACCCTCCGTCGTCGCCATCCGCCACGAAGGCGGCCCCAACGGCAAGAAGACCATCCAGGCCGTCGGCCACGAGGCCAAGGCCATGCTGGGCAAGGTGCCCGGCAACATCGAGGCGATCCGCCCGATGAAAGACGGCGTGATCGCCGACTTCGTCGTGACCGAACAGATGATCAAGCAGTTCATCAAGATGGTCCACGACACCAAACTGCTGCGCCCCTCGCCGCGCATCATCATCTGCGTGCCCTGCGGCTCCACCCAGGTCGAGAAGCGTGCGATCCGCGACGCCGCGCTGGGCGCCGGCGCCTCCGAGGTTTACCTGATCGAGGAACCCATGGCCGCCGCGATCGGCGCCGGGCTGCCGGTCTCCGAGGCCTCGGGCTCCATGGTCATCGACATCGGCGGTGGCACGACCGAGGTCGGCGTGATCTCGCTGGGCGGCATGGTCTACAAGGGCTCGGTCCGCGTCGGTGGCGACAAGTTCGACGAGGCCATCATCAACTACATCCGTCGCAACTACGGCATGTTGATCGGCGAACCCACCGCCGAGGCGATCAAGAAGAACATCGGCTCCGCCTTCCCCGGCTCCGAGGTCAAGGAGATGGAGGTCAAGGGCCGCAACCTCTCCGAGGGCGTGCCGCGCAGCTTCACGATCTCGTCCAACGAGATCCTGGAGGCGCTGACCGACCCGTTGAACCAAATCGTCTCCGCGGTGAAGAACGCGCTGGAGCAGACCCCGCCGGAGCTGGGCGCCGACATCGCCGAGCGCGGCATGATGCTGACCGGCGGCGGCGCGCTGCTGCGCGACCTGGACCGCCTGCTGGCCGAGGAAACCGGCCTGCCGGTGCTGGTGGCCGAGGACCCGCTGACCTGCGTGGTGCGCGGCTGCGGCATGGCGCTGGAGCGCATGGAGCGTCTGGGTTCCATCTTCACCTCCGAGTAAGAAGAGCCCGCCATGCACCGCCACGAGCCGGCTCCTGCGCAACAGGGCCGGCTTGTCTCGTTCCATGCCCCCTCGGCCGGTGCCGCGTGGGTGGCACGCAAGACCTGACCCTGGCCCGCCACGTCCGCCATGTCTCTCGGCACCCTTGACCGCCGCCCGCCGCCGCTGTTCCGCGAAGGCCCGTCGGCGCTGACCAAGCTGGCGCTGTGCACCGCGCTGGCGCTGTTTCTGATGGTGGCCGACGCCCGCTTCGGCGTGATGGGGCCCATGCGCGCGTCGCTGGCGCTGGTGCTGCATCCGGTGCAGCGCGTGCTGCTCGCGCCGGTGGAGGGCTGGGAGCGCCTGGGCGACTACGCGCGCGGCATGGAACGCGCCACCGCGGCCGAGGACCAGGCGCGCCGCCAGCTGGCCCAGCAGGCGGTGGCGATGAACCGCGCGGCCCAGCTGCAGGCCGAGAACCAGCGCCTGCGCACGCTGCTGCAGCTGCGCGACGCGCTGACGGTCAAGGGCCTGGCCGCCGAGGTGCTTTATGAGGCCTCCGACCCGTATTCGCGCCGCGTCGTCATCGACCGCGGCAGCAAGGACGGCGTGCAGGCCGGCGCGCCGGTGGTCAACGAAGGCGGCGTGCTGGGCCAGGTGACGCGGGTCTACCTGCTGTCGTCCGAGGTCACGCTGCTGACCGACCGCGACGCCTCCATTCCGGTGCTGAACACGCGCACCCAGCAGCGCGGCGTCGCCTATGGCGGCGAGCGCGGCAGCATGGAGCTGCGCTTCATCGCCGCCAATGCCGACATCAAGGCGGGTGACCTGCTGGCCACCTCGGGCCTGGACGGGGTCTACCCCAGCGACCTGGCCGTGGCGCGCGTGACCCAGGTCGAGCGGCGCGGCGACAGCAGCTTCGCGCGCGTCAGCCTGGAGCCGGCCGCGCAGCCCGACGCGGCGCGCCATGTGCTGGTGCTGGAGCCCATGGCGGCGCACGAGGCGGCCCGCGCCGAGGCCGCCGCCGCCGCGGCCTCCGACGCGGCGGCCCGCCAGCAGGCGCGCGACAACGCCAAGGCCGCCAAGGCGGCCGCGAAGGCCGCGGCCAAGACCGCGCCTGCATCGACCCCGGCGTCGGGAGCTTCACGATGATCATGCCCCGTGGCGCCAGCCAGCTGCTGCTGCCGGCCAATCCGATCTTCATCGCCTTCAGCCTGATCGCCGCGCTGGCGCTGGACATGGTGCCGGTCGGCCGTCAGCCCTGGATGCCCGACTTCCTGGCGCTCACGCTGGTGTTCTGGAACGTGCACCAGCCGCGCCGCGTCGGTGTCGGCTGGGCCTTCATCTTCGGCCTGCTGGTCGACGTGCACCACGGCGCGCTGCTGGGCCAGCATGCGCTGTCCTACAGCCTGCTGGCCTTTGGCGCGGTGGCGCTGCACCGGCGCCTGCTGTGGTTCAGCCTGTTCGCGCAGGCCGCCCATGTGCTGCCGCTGTTCGTGCTGGCGCATCTGGTCTCGCTGCTGGTGCGCCTCGCGGTGGGGGGCATGTGGCCGGGTTGGTCGCTGCTCGTGGCGCCGTTGCTGGAGGGGCTGCTGTGGCCCTTCGCCAGTGCGCTGCTGTTGGCGCCGCAGCGCCGTCCGCCCGATCCCGATGCCCACCGTCCGCTGTGACGCGTCCGTCCGCCTGAGCCTGCGTCCATGACGGTCCTGAAGAACCTGCACCAGGAGTTGTCCCGCTTCCGGCTGCGCCTGATCGCGGCGGCGGGCTTCGTGCTGTTCTGCTTCGCGCTGCTGATGGCGCGGCTGATCTATCTGCAGGTGCTGCAGCACGACCGCTTCGCGGAGCGCGCCGAGCTCAACCGCGTGACCGTGGTGCCCATCGTGCCCAACCGCGGCCTGATCCAGGACCGCAACGGCGTGGTGCTGGCCAGCAACTACTCGGCCTACACGCTGGAGATTACGCCATCCAAGGTGGCGGACCTGGAAGAGACCATCAACGAGCTCGCCCAGGTGCTGGAGATCCAGCCGCGCGACCGTCGCCGCTTCAAGCGCCTGATGGAGGAGAGCAAGAACTTCGAGTCGCTGCCGATACGGACCAAGCTCAGCGACAACGAGGTGGCGCGCTTCGCCGCGCAGCGCTACCGCTTCCCCGGCGTGGAAATCAAGGCGCGGCTGTTCCGCAGCTATCCGCTGGGCGAGGTGGGCAGCCATCTGCTGGGCTATATCGGGCGCATCAACCAGGCCGAGAAGAAGGCCATGGACGACTGGCCCGAGGAAGATGTGGCCAACTACCGCGGCACCGAGTACATCGGCAAGCTGGGGCTGGAGCAAGCCTACGAGCGCGAGCTGCACGGCGTCACCGGCTTCGAGGAGGTCGAGACCAGCGCCGGTGGCCGCGCGGTGCGCCGCCTGGACCACCGGCCGCCGACGCCGGGCAACAGCCTGAAGCTGTCGGTGGACATCAAGCTGCAGGCCCTGGTGGAGCAGCTGTTCGGCGAGCGCCGCGGCGCGCTGGTGGCCATGGATCCGCGCAACGGTGAGGTGCTGGCCTTCGTCTCCAAGCCCACCTTCGACCCCAACCTGTTCGTCGACGGCATCGACGCGGACAGCTGGAAGGAGCTCAACGAGTCCATCGACAAGCCGCTGCTGAACCGCGCGCTGCGCGGTACCTATCCGCCCGGCTCCACCTTCAAGCCCTTCATGGCCATGGCCGCGCTGCACAGCGGCAAGCGCTCGCCGAGCACGGTGATCATGGACAACCTGACCTACAGCTTCGGCGGCCGCACCTTCGGCAGCCCGGAGACGGACCGGCCGGGCCCCAAGGACATGCGGCTGGCCATCGTCAGCTCGTCCAACGTCTATTTCTATTCGCTCGCCAACGAGATGGGCGTGGACCTGATCCACGACGAGCTGGAGCCCTTCGGCTTCGGCCGCAAGACCGAGATCGACCTGCTGGGCGAACTGACCGGTGACCTGCCCAGCACCGAGTGGAAGCGCAAGAAGTTCCGCCGCCCGGAGCAGCAGAAGTGGTATGCCGGCGAAACCATCTCGCTGGGCATCGGCCAGGGCTACAACAACTTCACCGTGCTGCAGATGGCCACCGCGATGTCCACCATGGCCACTGGCGGTCAGCGCTACCGGCCGCGTCTGGTGCAGGCCGTCGTCGACGTGGTCAAGCACGAGCAGCGGCGCATCTCCAGCGACGCGATGTCGCCGCTGGACCTCCGGCCCGAGCATGTGCAGGTGATCCTCAACGCGATGAACGGCGTGACGCAGGAAGGCACCTCGCGCGGCGTGTTCGCCGGCGCGCCCTACCAGAGCGGCGGCAAGACCGGCACCGCGCAGGCCGTGGGCCTGAAGGCCGGCGAACGCTACAGCAGCATCAAGGCCGACGAACGCAAGCGCGACCATTCCTGGTACGTGGCCTTCGCGCCGGCGCAGCAGCCCACGGTGGCTCTGGCGGTGATCGTCGAGAACGCCGGCTGGGGCTCGGCCGCCGCGGCGCCGATCGCGCGGCGCGTGTTCGACTATCTGCTGCTGGGGCAGTACCCCAGCGAAGAGGACATCGCGCTGGTGCAGCAGGGCAAGGCCACCGCGCCGGTGGGCCAGCCGCGCCGCGCGGCCGATGTGCCGCTGGTGGGCCAGGGCGGCCCGGTGGCCGCACTGGCGGCCAGTTCCGCATCGGCTGCGGCGGCCGCGGCGGCGAACGCGGCGGCGGCGTCCGTGCCGGCCTCGGGGCCCGCGTCGGCCCCGGCCCCAGACGGAAAGGGAGTGCGATGAGGTCCGTGCTGAGCAAGCCGAGCTGGTGGCAGCGGCTGCGGCCCTGGTTCCAGGGTTTCGACCTGCCGCTGCTGCTGGCCCTGGGCTGGTTGATGGGCCTGGGCCTGCTGTGCATGTACTCGGCCGGCTATGACCATGGCACCCGCTTCGTCGACCATGCGCGCAACATGGTGCTGGCCATGGGCGTTCTCTTCCTGGCCGCGCAGGTGCCGCCGCAGCGCTTGATGCAGCTGGCCGTGCCGTTGTACAGCGTGGGCGTGGTGCTGCTGGTCGCGGTCGCGGTCTTTGGTGTCACCAAGAAGGGCGCGACGCGCTGGCTGAACATCGGCGTGACGCAGATCCAGCCTTCGGAGCTGCTGAAGATCGCGACGCCGCTGATGCTGGCCTGGTGGTTCCAGCGCCGCGAGGGGCAGCTGCGCCTGCCCGACTTCGTTGCCGCGTTCGCGCTGCTGGCCGTGCCGGTGGGGCTGATCGCCAAGCAGCCCGACCTGGGCACGGCGCTGCTGGTGCTGGCCGCGGGGCTCTACGTGATTTTCTTCGCCGGGCTGTCGTGGCGGCTGATCCTGCCGGTGATGCTGCTCGCTGCCGCCGGCATCACCGCGCTGGTGATGAGCGAGGAGCAGATCTGCCAGCCCGATGTGGACTGGCCGGTGCTGCGCGAATACCAGAAGCACCGCGTCTGCACGCTGCTGGACCCGACCAAGGACCCGCTGGGCAAGGGCTTCCACATCATCCAGGGCGAGATTGCGATCGGCTCTGGCGGCCTCACCGGCAAGGGCTTCATGAAGGGCACCCAGACCCATCTGGAGTTCATCCCCGAGCGCACCACCGACTTCATCTTCGCCGCCTTCGGCGAGGAGTTCGGGCTGGCCGGCGCGGTGGCGCTGCTGGTGGGCTTCAGTGCGCTGATCCTGCGCGGGCTGATGATCGCGTCCGAGGCGCCGACCCTGTTCGGGCGTCTGCTCGCGGGGGCCGTCACGCTGTCCTTCTTCACCTATGTCTTCGTGAACATGGGCATGGTCAGCGGCATCCTGCCGGTGGTGGGCGTGCCGCTGCCCTTCATCTCCTATGGCGGCACCGCCATGGTGAGCCTGGGACTGGCGCTGGGCATGCTGATGTCCATCGCGCGCAGCCGCGGCGCGATGCGGCGCTGAGCCCGTCCCGGAGCGGCTCAGTCCGGCGCCGGGGCGTCGGGCGGCTGCGCCGGATGGGCGGCGAAGCGCACCGTGAAGCGGGCGCCCGGGCCCAGGCCCAGCTCCTCGGCCTGGCGGCGCGGGCGGGTGTCGTCCAGTGAGACCTCGGCCTCATGCGCCTGCGCGATCTCGCGCACGATGGCCAGCCCCAGCCCGGAGCCGTCGACATTGGTGCCCAGCGCGCGGTAGAAGGGCTGGAAGACCTGCTCGCGCTCGCTCTCGGGAATGCCGGGGCCCGAGTCCTCGACTTGCAGCACGCAGACCTGGCCGAAGGGATCTTCGACGACGCGCACCGTGACCGTGCCGCCGCGCGGGGTGTACAGCAGCGCGTTGTCGACCAGGTTGCGGATCAGCTCGCGGATCAGCAGCGGCTGGCCCCAGATGCGCAGGCCGGCCTGGGCTTCGTCCGGGCCTTCATAGCCCAGGTCCAGGCGCTTGTCCATCGCGCGCGGCACGAAGTCGCGCACCGTTTCCATCGCCAGCTCTGAGAGGTTGACCTCGCTGCGCCGCATTGCGTGTTCCTGGTCCTCGGCGCGGGCCATGGCCAGCAGCTGGTTGACCATGTGGGCCGCGCGCTGGCTGGACAGCGCGATCTGCTGCAGCGAACGCTTGAGCTCGGCCGGCGAGCTGCGCCCCTCGTCGATTTCGCGCTGGGCCAGCTCGGCTTGGGTGCGCAGGCCCGCCAGCGGCGTCTTCAGCTGATGGGCCGCGTCGGCCAGGAAGTGCTTCTGCGAGCGGATGGACTGGTCCAGCCGGTCCAGCAAGTCGTTGATCGCATGCACCAGCGGCGCCACTTCGTCGGGGATGCGGCGTTCGTCGATGGGGCTGAGGTCGGAACTGTCGCGCGAGCGGATGCGCCGTTGCAGATCGTTCAGCGGCGCGATGCCGCGCGCCAGCGCCATCCACACCAGCAGCACCGCCAGCGGCAGGATCACGAACTGCGGCAGGATCACGCCCTTGATGATCTCGTTGGTCAGGCGCGAGCGCTTGCCCAGGGTCTCGGCCACCTGGACCAGCATGGTGCGGCGGCTGTCCGTGCTGCCTTCCGGGGCCACCCACAGATAGGCCACGCGCACGGTCTCGTTGTCGACCTCGTCGTCGCGGAAGTGCAGCTCCCAGGGCACGACGCTGCTGTCGCTCTCGGGCACCGGCAGTCCGCGGTCGCCGCTGAGGAACTCGCCGCGCAGGCCCAGCACCTGGTAATACACCGTGTCGGCTTCGTCGGCGCGCAGCAGCGCGGCGGCCTCGGGCGCCAACGCATAGCGCGAGCGACGACTGCCGGCGGGCTGTTCGCTGGCCACCTGCAAGCCCAGCGAGCGCGCCATCTCGCCCAGTTCCCGGTCATAGGGTTTGCTGGCGATGTTCTGCGCCACCAGCCAGGTCAGCGCGACGCTGATGGGCCAGATGACCAGCAACGGGGCCAGCATCCAGTCCAGGATCTCGCCGAACAGCGAGCGATGGCTGGATTCAGCGGCCATGCGGCGTCATTCAGCCGGGGATCTTTTCCAGGCAATAGCCCAGGCCGCGCACGGTGGCGATGCGGATCGGGCCTTGCTCGATCTTCTTGCGCAGGCGGTGGATGTAGACCTCGATCGCGTTGTTGCTGACCTCTTCGCCCCATTCGCACAGGCGCTCGACCAGCTGGTCCTTGCTGACCAGGCGGCCGGCGCGCTGCAGCAGCACCTCCAGCAGCGACAGCTCGCGCGCCGACAGCTCCACCATCTGGTCATTGATGTAGGCCACGCGGCCGGTGGCGTCAAAGGACAGCGGGCCATGTTTGATCACGCTGGACGCCGTGCCCAGGCCGCGGCGCGTCAGCGCGCGTACGCGCGCCTCCAGTTCCTGCAGCGAGAAGGGCTTGGCCATGTAGTCGTCGGCGCCCAGGTCCAGGCCCTTGACGCGCTCCTCGATGCTGTCGGCAGCGGTGAGGATCAGCACCGGCACCGAGCTGCCGCGCGCGCGCAGGCGCCGCAGCACCTCCAGCCCATGCAGCTTGGGCAGCCCCAGATCCAGAATCAGCAGATCGAACTCATGCGAAGCCAGCGCGGCATCCGCCTCGCTGCCGCTGCCCACCTGGTCCACGGCGTAGCCGCAGGCGCGCAGCGAGCGCAACAGTCCGTCGGCCAGCACTTGGTCGTCTTCGGCGATCAGGATGCGCATTGCTTGTCTCCGCCGGTGGATTTGTGGATGAGCCGGCCTTGCGATTGTAGGAGCGATGCCAGGGGGCGCCCGCCGCTCGGCCTTGCCGCGGATGCTCATCGATGGAGGGCGTCGCGCACCCCCGTCGAGGCGTTGAGCACGCCCGCTCAGGAACGTTGAGAGACGGTCTCTGACAGGCGGCCAGGAGTCGGGGAGGCTGAAGGTTCGGCAGGCGATAGCCATTCGGCGTCGCACTGCCTCCGTCCTTCACGCCAATGGCTGGGTCGGGTGGAGGCCGTGAGACGCGCCAACCACTGTACAGATATCCAGTTTCAGCCATAATGCGCCCCATCACACAGGAGAGATTCCCATGGACGCCGTCGCCAAGCAGCCCAACACCGAGAAAGCCAAGGCCCTGCAGGCCGCCCTTGCCCAGATCGAGAAGCAGTTCGGCAAGGGCTCCATCATGCGCCTGGGCGAAGGCGAGAAGATCGAGGACATCCAGGTCGTCTCCACCGGCTCGCTGGGCCTGGACATCGCGCTGGGCGTCGGTGGCCTGCCGCGCGGCCGCGTGATCGAGATCTACGGTCCGGAATCCTCCGGCAAGACCACGCTGACGCTGCAGGTCATCGCGCAGATGCAGAAGCTGCAGGGGGTCTGCGCCTTCATCGACGCCGAGCACGCGCTGGACGTGCAGTACGCGCAGAAGCTGGGCGTCAACCTGCAGGACCTGCTGATCAGCCAGCCCGACACCGGCGAGCAGGCCCTGGAGATCGTCGACGCGCTGGTGCGCTCCGGCTCGGTGGACCTGATCATTGTCGACTCGGTCGCGGCGCTGACCCCCAAGGCCGAACTGGAAGGCGAGATGGGCGACGCGCTGCCGGGCCTGCAGGCGCGGCTGATGAGCCAGGCGCTGCGCAAGCTTACCGCGACCATCAAGAAGACCAACTGCACGGTCGTCTTCATCAACCAGATCCGCATGAAGATCGGCGTGATGTTCGGTAGCCCCGAGACCACGACCGGCGGCAATGCGCTGAAGTTCTACGCCTCGGTGCGCCTGGACATCCGCCGCATCGGCTCGATCAAGAAGGGCGAGGAAGTGATCGGCTCCGAGACCAAGGTCAAGGTCGTGAAGAACAAGGTCTCGCCGCCGTTCAAGACGGCCGAGTTCGACATCCTGTACGGCGAAGGCATCAGCCGCGAAGGCGAGATCATTGACATGGGCGTGGCCGCCAAGGTGGTGGACAAGTCCGGTGCCTGGTATGCCTACGGTGGCGAGAAGATCGGCCAGGGCAAGGACAACGCGCGCGAGTTCCTGCGCGAAAACCCCGACCTGGCGGTGGAGATCGAAAACAAGATCCGCGAATCGCTGGGCATCCCGCTGCTGGGCGTGAGCGGCGCCAACGCGGAGTAAGCCGCGATGTGGGCCTCGGCGTCCGACATGGCGCTGGTGCGCCGTCTCTGGGCCTGCTACCAGTCGCGTGACTGGGCGGCGGCCCAGGCCCTGTTCCATCCCGAGGCTTGCTGCCTGTGGTGGAGCACCGGCGAGCGCTTCGATGGCGCCGCCGGTGTGGTCCATGTGAATGCCATCTATCCCGAGGGCTGGCGGCTGCACTTGCTGTCGCTGAATGCACTGCTGGGCGACACGGATGCGTCCACCGGGCCGCCAGCGGCCAGCGTCGTCACGCAGGAAGCCGACTGCGCCGGTCCGGTGCCGGGCCTGGCCCGGGTCCACAGCCTGCTGCGCGTCGACCATGGTGGCGACAGCTTCTATGCCAACAGCTTCTTCGGTCTGCGCGGCGGGCTGATCGTCCGGGTGGACGAGTACTGGAGCGACTGCAAGGCGCCCCCCGCCTGGCGCGCCGAGGCCGATCCGGCGCTGCCGGGCCGTCAGAGCATGCGGCCGGATTTGCGCGACGGCTGGTCCTTGTCCCGCCACGAATGAAGCGCGCCAGTGCTGCCTCGCCCGGTCTGTCGTTGAAGGCGCGGGCGATCGCGCTGCTGGCCCAGCGTGAACACAGCAGCGCCGAACTGCGCCGCAAGCTGTTGCGCCTGGCGCAGCAGATCGCGCTGGCGCGCGTTGACGACGAGGCCTTGCCCGCCTCGCCGCCCGACGAGGAGGCCGTGGCCGAGGAGGTCGATGCCTTGCTGGCCTGGCTGCAGGCGCAGGGTTATCTGGACGAGGCGCGCTTCGTGGAATCGCGGGTGCATGCGCGATCGGGCCGCTGGGGCCAGCAGCGCATCGCGCAGGAATTGGCCCAGCATGGCTTGAGCCTGTCGGCCGAACAGCGTGAGGCGCTGGCTGCCAGCGAACTGGAGCGCGCGCGCGACATCTGGCAGCACAAGTTCGGCGGGCAAGTACCCGTGACGCCAGCGGACAAGGCCAGGCAGTTGCGCTTCCTGCTGGGGCGTGGCTTCTCGGCCGCGCTGGTTCAGCGGCTGTGGCGTTCGACATCGGACGAGTGAGGGGCGGCCGACGTGGCCGGCCCTCGCGCCCGGGTCAGCCCCGTGACAGGCTTGCCGCAGCGCAGCATGCTACATTGGCGGCTTCGCAAGCCCTGCCCGCTGCTGTCTCCGATGAAGCCGCGGGCGTGTTTTTGCGCGTTTGCACCGGTCTATGTCTGTCTCCGCCTCCCCCGCGCGTCAATTGCTGCATCGTCGAAGCCTCGACGTGCAGGTCTATGCGCGCGACGACGGGCTGTTCGACGTCGAGGCGGAGTTGAAGGACCTGAAGAACTGCGATCTGCCGCTGGCGGCCGGGCTGCGCAAGGTGGGCGAACCGCTGCACCACATGCGGCTGGTGCTGGTGGTGGACCGCGAGCTGACGATTCGTTCGGCCGGTTCTTCGACGGACTGGATGCCCTATCCGGGCCATTGCGAGCACCATGGCGACGCCTACCGCGCGTTGGTCGGGCTGAACCTGTTCAAGGGCTTTCGCGCCGGCGTCAAGGAGCGGCTGGCCGGCGTCAAGGGGTGTACCCATCTCACCGAGCTGTGCCAGATCCTGCCGACGGCGGTGATCCAGGCCCTGGCCGGCGTGGTGCTGGACACCCGCGAGGGCAGCGCCGATGGCCGGCCGCCCTTCCAGCTGGACCGCTGCCATGCGCTGCGCGCCGACGGACCCGTGGTGCAAACTCATTACCCCCGCTGGTATCGCGGCAGGCCGGCCACCCCGGCGCCGCTGCCCGCTTCCTCTTCCTGACCATCCAACAAGCGAGACGTCCCTATGAAGATTCACGAGTACCAGGGCAAGGAAATCCTGCGCCAGTTCGGCGTGCCCGTGCCGCGCGGCATTCCTGCGTTCACGGTGCAAGAAGCGGTGGAAGCCGCGCAAAAGCTGGGCGGCCCGGTCTGGGTGGTGAAGGCTCAGATCCACGCCGGTGGCCGTGGCAAGGGTGGCGGCGTGAAGGTCGCCAAGACCCTGGACGACGTGAAGGCGCTGTCGGAAAAGATTCTCGGCATGCAACTGGTCACGCACCAGACCGGCGCTGAAGGCCAGAAGGTTCGCCGCCTGTACATCGAGGATGGCGCCGACATCCAGAAGGAATACTACGTCTCGCTGGTGACCGACCGTGGCACGCAGAAGGTGGCCCTGATCGCCTCCAGCGAAGGCGGCATGGACATCGAGGAAGTGGCGCACGCCACGCCCGAGAAGATCGTCACCGAGTACATCGACCCGCTGGCCGGCCTGACCGCCGAGCAGGCGAAGAAGGTGGCCGCGGCCATCGGCATGAGCGGCCACACCGTGGACCAGGCCGTGGACCTGCTGCAGAAGCTGTACAAGTGCTACATGGACACCGACGCGTCGCTGGTTGAGATCAACCCGCTGAACTGCGACTCCAAGGGCAACCTGATCGCGCTGGACGCCAAGTTCAACTTCGACGCCAACGCGCTGTTCCGCCATCCCGAGATCGTCGCCTACCGCGATCTGGACGAAGAGGATCCGGCGGAAGTCGAGGCCTCCAAGTTCGACCTCGCCTACATCTCGCTGGACGGCAACATCGGCTGCCTGGTGAACGGCGCCGGCCTGGCCATGTCGACCATGGACACCATCAAGCTGTTCGGCGGCGAGCCGGCCAACTTCCTGGACGTGGGCGGTGGCGCGACGGCCGAGAAGGTGACCGAGGCCTTCAAGATCATGCTGAAGAACAAGGCCGTGAAGGGCATTCTGGTCAACATCTTCGGCGGCATCATGAAGTGCGACACCATCGCCGAAGGCGTGATCACGGCCTGCAAGGCGGTGAACCTGTCGGTGCCGCTGGTCGTGCGCATGAAGGGCACGAACGAAGAGCTGGGCAAGAAGATGCTGGCCGAGTCCGGCCTGCCCATCATCTCGGCCGACACGATGGCCGAAGCCGCGACCAAGATCGTCGCTGCCGTCAAGTAATCGCTGCCCCAGCCTGAGGATACAAACATGAGCATCTACATCAACAAGGACACCAAGGTCATCACCCAGGGCATCACGGGCAAGACCGGTCAGTTCCACACCCTGGGCTGCCAGGCCTATGCGAACGGCAAGAACGCCTTTGTCGCGGGCGTGAACCCGAAGAAGGCGGGCGAGAAGTTCTCCGACATCCCCATCTACGCCACCGTCAAGGAAGCCTCGACCCAGACCGGCGCCACCGTCTCCGTGATCTACGTGCCGCCCGCGGGCGCTGCCGCGGCGATCTGGGAAGCGGTCGAGGCCGACCTGGACCTGGTGATCTGCATCACCGAAGGCATTCCCGTGCGCGACATGCTGATGGTGCGCAACCAGATGAAGGCCAAGGAAGCCGCCGGCGGCAAGAAAACCCTGCTGCTGGGCCCCAACTGCCCGGGCCTGATCACGCCGGAAGAAATCAAGATCGGCATCATGCCCGGCCACATCCACAAGAAGGGCCGCGTGGGCGTGGTGTCGCGCTCCGGCACGCTGACCTATGAAGCCGTGGCGCAGCTGACCGAGCTGGGCATCGGCCAGTCGTCCGCCGTGGGCATTGGTGGCGACCCGATCAACGGCCTGAAGCACATCGACGTGATGAAGGCCTTCAACGACGATCCGGACACCGACGCCGTGATCATGATCGGCGAGATCGGCGGTCCCGACGAGGCCGAAGCCGCGCGCTGGTGCAAGGCCAACATGAAGAAGCCGGTGGTCGGCTTCATCGCCGGCGTCACCGCCCCTCCGGGCAAGCGCATGGGCCACGCCGGCGCGCTGATCTCCGGCGGCGCCGACACGGCCGACGCCAAGCTGGCCATCATGGAAGAGTGCGGCTTCACCGTGACCCGCAACCCGTCCGAGATGGGCAAGCTGCTCAAGGGCCTGCTGTAAGCGCAGACCCTGGCCCTGCGGTGCGCCCGTCGCGCCGCAGCGCCGGACCAAGACAAGAGGGGCGCTCGCGCCCCTCTTTCTCATTTCGGGGTGGCGCGCCGGCATTCGCTAGACTGTGCGCCGGGCCTTCTGCCCCAGGGACCCCCACGGCTCAATCACATGGACATGCTCACAAGCCCCGAGTTCTGGCTCGCCGTTGGCCAGATCATCATGATCGACATCCTGCTGGGTGGCGACAACGCCGTCGTCATCGCGCTGGCCTGCCGCAAGCTGCCCGCGGCGCAGCGCACCCGGGGCATTCTCTGGGGCACGGCCGGCGCCATCGTGCTGCGTGTGGTGCTGATCTTCTTCGCGCTGACGCTGCTGAAGCTGCCGGCGCTCAAGCTGATTGGCGGCCTGTTGCTGCTGTGGATCGGCATCAAGCTGATGCTGCCCGAGGGCGATGACGAGCACGCCAACATCCAGGCCAGCGACAAGCTGTGGGCCGCAGTGAAGACCGTGATCGTGGCCGACTTCGTGATGAGCCTGGACAACGTCATCGCAATCGCCGGCGCCGCCGAAGGCGCGGGCGGCACGCACCAGATGCCACTGGTGATCTTCGGGCTGCTGGTGTCCATTCCCATCATCGTCTGGGGCAGCCAGCTGGTGATCAAGCTGATGGACCGCTTCCCCGTCGTCATCGTGCTGGGGGCGATGCTGCTGGGTTGGATCGCCGGCACCATGATGGTGGGCGACCCGCTGCTGTCCGGCCATGTGCCCATGGTCGCGGGGGCCAAGGCCGGCGCGCAGCAGGTGCTGCCGGCGCTGTACTACGGCTGCGGCATTGCCGGCGCGTTGCTGGTGCTGGGCCTGGGCCGGTTGCTGGCGGCGCGCGCCCAGCCGCAGGGCTGATCCTCAAGGGAGACGCAGATGGGCACCGGTGGTTTCCTGAAGCGTCTGCTGGGGCGAGCGTCGGCCGAATCCGCGCCTGCGGAGTCCGAGCTGCCCACGACGCAGCCCGTGCCCCATGTGATCGAGCCCGCGTCGCTGCAGGACTATCGGCTGGGCGAGGAGATCGGCCGTGGCGCGATGGCCGTGGTCTACAAGGCCACGCACCTGCCCAGCCGCCGCCAGGTGGCGGTCAAGCGCCTGGCGCTGCA
The DNA here is from genome assembly GCF_022549225.1 of Pelomonas sp. CA6. Classification (GTDB taxonomy): domain Bacteria; phylum Pseudomonadota; class Gammaproteobacteria; order Burkholderiales; family Burkholderiaceae_C; genus Roseateles. The sequence continues at coordinate 344,528 of NZ_JAKZFD010000004.1, read as the reverse complement.
GCGCGAGTTCGCGGCCGAGGATCTGGCCGATGTCAAACAGCGCTTCATGCGCGAGGCCTCGGCCGCCCGCCATCTGCAGCATCCCGACATCCTGCAGGTGCTGGAGGCCGGCCAGACCCCGGACGGCCACGACACCTGGATTGCGATGGAGTACGTGTTGGGGCGCGACCTCAGCCATCACACGCGCCCCGGCCAGCTGTTGCCGGTCGGCGAGGCCTTGAAGCTGGGCGCTCGTCTGGCGCGCGCGCTGCACTATGCCCACAGCCAGGGCGTGGTCCACCGCGACATCAAGCCGGCCAACGTGATGCTGGATCGCGTGGGCAACGCGCTCAAGATCATGGACTTCGGCATCGCGCGCATGGCCGATGGCAGCCGCACCCGGACGGGCCTGGTGCTGGGCACGCCGTCCTACATGTCGCCCGAGCAACTGGCCGGCCTGCCGGTGGACGGCCGCAGCGATCTGTACTCGCTGGGCGTGATGCTCTACCAGTTGCTGACCGGGCGGCTGCCGCATCAGTCGGACTCGATGGCCCAGCTGATGTACCAGATCGCCAACCAGCCGGCGCCCGACGTGCGCCATTTGCGAGCCGAGCTGCCGGAGTCGCTCGCGCTGGTGCTGGCGCTGGCGCTTGAGAAGCGACCCGAGCTGCGCTATCAGAGCGGCGAACAGCTGGCGCAGGACCTGGAGGCGGTGCTGGCCCAACTCGATCCGGCGCTTGCGGCATCTTCTGGTCCCGCTGGCAATCCACCCAACGTGGGGGAGTCCGCAGCCTTCGCGGATACTTTACGCTTGAGGCCTCAGGACCCGGGGCAAAATGAGCCTCCCTCTTCCGACGAGCCACCCAGAACCACATGACCCTGGAGTTCTTCAGCGCCACCGACACCGGCCGCGTGCGCAGCAACAACGAGGATTCGGTGGCCGTGGATGAGCGGGTGGGGCTGGCCGTGCTGGCCGACGGCATGGGTGGCTACAACGCCGGCGAGGTGGCCAGCCAGATGTTGACCAGCTTCATCCGCAACGAGCTGGGACGCTGGCTGCAGGAGGCGGGCGATCGCGTATCCGGTCAGGACGTGCGCCGCGCGATGGACATCTGCGTCGACAACGCCAATCGCGCCATCTTCAACGCGGCCAACACCAACCCTCGCTATGCCGGCATGGGGACGACGCTGGTGCTGGCGGTGTTCCGCCCGCAGGGGCTGCTGCTGGGCCATGTGGGGGATTCGCGCGCCTATCGACTGCGCGGCAGCCAGCTGATGCAGCTGACCCGTGACCACTCGCTGCTGCAAGAGCAGCTTGACGCGGGCCTGCTGACGCCCGAGGAAGCGGTGTTCTCCAACAACCGCAACCTGGTGACCCGCGCCGTGGGCGTGGAAGATACCGTGATGCTGGAGTTGCACGAGCACGAGGTGCAGCCGGGCGACCTCTATCTGCTGTGCAGCGACGGCCTGTCGGACATGATCGACGAGCTCAGCCTGCAGCAGTTGCTGCAAAGCCACCCCGACCTGCCCGAGGCCTCCCAGGCCCTCATTGATGCCGCCAATGACATGGGCGGCAAGGATAATATTGCGGTCGTGCTGATTCGTGCAGAAAGTCGCACGAAAGCGCGCGTTTGGTGGCCCTTCAGTCTGGGTTCGGGCCGCCGATGAATCCACAGGTCCCCGCCCTCTGCGGGGGCGAGACAGGTCGGGCGGCGCCGTCCTTTCTCGAAATGCCGCCGGAACCGCGGCAACGAAGCAATAACTCGAGGTCAAGCATGGGCAAGCTGGTGGTATCGCTGGATGGCGTGGTGATCAAGGAGGTCCAGATCACCAAGGACAAGACCACGCTCGGCCGCCGGCCGTACAACGACATCGTGATCGACAACCTGGCCGTCAGCGGTGAGCACGCCGTGCTGCAGATGGTGGGGGCCGACGTCTTCATCGAAGACCTGAACTCCACCAACGGCACCTACATCAACGGCAAGGCGGTCAAGAAGCAGCTGCTGGCGCAGAACGACGTCATCGAGATCGGCAAGTACAAGATCAAATACCTGTCCGAGGACAGCGCCGATTACGAAAAGACCATGATCCTGCGCCCCAGCGCGGCGCCCAGTTCGGGCTTCGGCCTGCCTTCGGGCTTTGGCGGGCTGCCTCCCGCGGCCAGCAACAGCTTGCCGGCCGCGATCAAGGTGCTCAATGGCCCGGCCGCCGGCCGCGAGGTCAGCCTGACCAAGGTCGTCACCACGGTGGGCAAGCCCGGCGTGCAGGTGGCCTCCATCACCAAGAGGCCCAGCGGCTATGTGTTCGCGCATGTGGAAGGTGCCTCCCGTCCGCTGGTCAATGGCACGCCGCTGACCGGTGAATCGGTGGCGCTGAAGAACGGCGACCTCATCGAGCTGGCCGGCACGCAGATGCAGTTCGTGCAGGCCTGACCGGGCCGCGTGCAGCTTTTCACGCGCTGCCCGGCCGCGCTGGCCGGGATGTCCAATAAGTCCCCGAATCGAGAAATCGGCGCTTAGCGCCAGTCCCGGCTGGTTCTACAGTCCCGCACATGATGATTCGCGTGCTGGGGTGCTCCGGGGCGATAGCCGCCGGATACCGAACCACCTCCTTCCTGCTGGATGACGACATCCTGATCGACGCCGGGAGCGGCGTGGGCGATCTGGATCTGGATGCGCTCGCGCGCATCGACCACATCCTGGTCAGCCATTCGCATCTGGACCATGTGATGTCCATCGCGCTGTTGGCCGATGCCGTGCTGCGCCGCCGCCTGCAGGCCGGCCGACCGCCCATCCAGGTCTATGCGTTGGCGCCCACCGTGCTGGCCCTGCGCACCCATGTGTTCAACGGTGTGATCTGGCCCGATTTCACCCGTCTGCCATCGCCCGAGCAGCCGGCACTGCGTTTCCAGGTGATCGACACCGGCCAGCAGCTGGATCTCGGCGGCCGACGCATCGAGGTGCTGAGCGCGCGTCACACCGTGCCTGCCGTCGGTTTTGCCGTGGACACCGGCCCCGCCGGCTGGTGGGTGTACACCGGCGACACCGGTCCCAACCCCGAGCTCTGGGCCCGGCTTTCCGAGCTCAAGGTGGCCGACCTGGTCATCGAGACCGCTTTTGGCGACGACGAACAAGAGCTGGCGCAGGTCAGTCGCCATTTGTGCCCGTCGCTGCTGACCGAGGAACTGACCCAGCTCTCCCAGCCCACCCGGCTCCACATCACCCATGTGAAACCCGGCGAAGAGGCGGCCGTGATGGCGGAGTTGGTGACGCTGGAGACGCCCCATGCACCGGCTTTGCTGGAGGCGGGGCATGTGTTTCGCTGGGGTTGATGCGCAGTTGCCCGCACTTGTGGGATGACCGGAGGCCGAGCCATGCTGCAAGCTTTCGGAGTGACACATCCTGGCCGCGCGGGCCTGGAATGACCATTTTGGTCAGCGACGAGTGACGCGTTTTGTCAGCCCAGATGCCGTCCAGGCCATATTTCGTGACGTACATCACATATTGCAAGGCGGTGCGGCTGGCACGACCCCTGCATTTAGGGGGATATCTCAACCCCTCCTTGAAGGAGCTCTCATGAAACGCGTTCAACAAGGCTTCACGCTGATCGAACTGATGATCGTCGTGGCCATCATCGGCATCCTGGCGGCGGTGGCGCTGCCGGCGTATCGTGATTACACGGTGCGTGCCAATGTCTCGGAGCTGATCGCTGCGACCACCCAGCCTAAAACAAATATCCAGGAGTGGTACACCGTCAAGGGTACGATGCCGACTACTGCAGATATTCCAATGCCGGCGATTCCTAATAACGGCGTTCTTGGTGGTATTGCATTTGACGGAACCAAGATTACCGTGACCGGTAGCAGCAAGGTCAGTCAGCTTAGTGGTAAAACTTTGGAAATCGTGGCGAACTCGAATAACGAGTCTATTTCTTGGAAGTGCCAAGCGGGCTCCTCCAATCCGATTGATCTGAAGTATCTGCCCGCCAGCTGCAAGGGCTCGTGATTTTCTTAAGACTGCTTGAAGGGGCCCGAAGGGCCCCTTTTCCGTTGGATCAACGCATGCTGGTGACAGGACTTGGTTTCTATGCGGGTTTTGCTCCCCTAGTTCATCTGCTACTGGTACAGGGCCGCAGCGCACATGACTTTGCGCGAATTACAGAAGCTTTGCTGTTGCTCAGCGTATCGCTGCTGTGCCTATGGGGTTGGCCTCGTAAGTCCGTCCGCGTGGGTCTCTTTACAGCGTTGACCTGGTCGGTGACCAGTGGGTTGTATTCGGTGCAGCCAGGAACAGCTATGCGCGAGTTGGCGCTATTGCTGGGGCTTGTCGTATTGGCTGCCTCTGTGTCCAGGCTGGCGGAGGAGATGCGTTCGCGGCTACTGATGTGGCTTCAAGCGGGCTTGCTTGTCTACGGCGCGATTTTCTTGCTGAGCTTGGCCATGGTGTTGCTCAGTGAGGGCCAAGTGCAATCGCAAGAATTGGTCTTTGGCTATGACAACCCCAGGTTTCTGAACCATGTTCAAACGGTGGGGCTGCCGCTGGCGCTGGCCGTATCCCTTAGTGCTACCCGAAAAGACCTGCGTTGGATGGGGCTCGCCACGGCGTTTCTTTGTGCGTTCATCGCGACTTTTCTGGTGGCCCGTGCCACCCTTCTGGCCACCGTTGTCGCAACGGTTGCTGTTGGCTTGGCGATGGGGCGGCAAGCACGCCCCTATGTCGGTCGCGCGGCAGTCACGATCGGCATGGGCGGGGTGCTGGGCTTGCTGACGCTGAAGTGGTTTGGCGTCAGTGTGATGGAGGCGGTGGGTAACACCGCCAGCGCCAATGCGCGTCTGCTGCTCTGGCGCTATGCGCTGGACGACGCGGCGCAGTCCTGGCTGGGGGTTGGGCCCATGCACTTTTCCCGTGTGCCCAGGGGCGATGCGGCTCACCCCCACAATTTCTACCTGCAGACGGCCGCCGAACTGGGCTGGCCCGCGGCCCTGGCTTTGCTCGCGGCGGTCTTGTATGGGCTCTGGTGCCTGTTGCGCCGGCTGAGAGCGAGGCGTGAGCAGGAAGCTCAGGCCTGGGGGCCGGGTCTGGTGGCGGCCTGCATCGCGATCGCGGTTGACGCCGGGCTGTCGGGCAACCTCGTGATGCCTCTACCGCAAGTCTGGGTGGCCATCGCCGTTGGGTTGGCCTGCGCCTGGTACAAGGCAGACACTCCATCCGAGGTTCCTGCCAGACGTCGGGTTTCCGTGGGGCATCTGGCGGTGGCTGCAATCATGGCGGTCCATCTTGGCGTGGCCTGGATGGAGTACCGCCAACCTTCTCCCCATTTGTCGGCCAGCCGCTGGATCAACAAGGTAGAAGGGCAAGAGATGCGGCCGCGCTATTGGCTGCATGGTTGGTTCTGAGGAAGATGACGATGCATGGGTCCTTGATGAAGTCGCGCCTGACGGCTGCCGGACTCCATATTCTTGGCAGCATATTGGTGGCCGGCTTGGCCGCAGCGCTGGTCTTTGGGTTGTGGTACCCGTCCCCCTATCGGACGGTATCGGGCGGCGCGGAGCTGTTCCTGCTGTTGGTCTCGGTCGATGTGATCATGGGGCCCCTGATCACGCTGGCGGTGTTCGACGTTCGCAAGCCTCGTCGCGAATTGGTTCGGGACATGTGCGTCGTCGTCATGCTGCAGCTGGCCGCCCTGGGCTACGGCCTCTACACCGTCCACCTCGCCCGCCCGGTCGCCCTGGTGCTGGAGGTGGACCGCTACCGCGTGGTGCCGGCGGTCGCCGTGGTGGAGTCCGAACTGCCCTTGGCGCCGCCCCCGCTGCGGACGCTGTCCTGGACTGGGCCCCGACTGCTGCGCATCGAGATGCCCCACGGAGAGGAAAAGGCCGAGGCCACGATGATGGGCCTGGCCGGGGTTGACCTGGGCATGCGGCCCAAGTACTGGCGTGCCTGGGACGACGAGGCGCGCCAGCAGGCCCTGAAGGTGGGCGTGTCTCTGGCGGATCTGCTGAAGAAGCATCCACAGGACCAGGCCGTCGGCGAAGAGGCGGCTCGCGCGGCGGGACGGCCGGTTGGCGATCTGCTGGTGATCCCCATGCTGGCGAGGCGCAGCGACTGGTCGGTGCTGGTTGACCGTTCCACGGGCGATCCGGTGGGCTTCGTGCCGCTGGACGGTTTCTGATCCTGACGCGCCAGGGCGCGCCGAGCAGATAGAGTGCGGGCTTCAGCCGCCGCCCCGAAGGGGCCGCGGTGCCTTGTTGCAAGCCCATGTCCTCATCCTCCTACCCGCCACCCACCGCGCATGCGCCAGGGCCCCATCTCGCCTGGCTCTGGCCTGGGCTGCTGATCGGCACGACGCTCGCACCGCTGCTGGCCTACAACCAGACGCCGTCGGCCACGCTGTACAACCAGTTGCTGGCGCTGGGTGGCTGGGGCTTGGTGCTGGTGGCTGCCGCCTGGTGGCGTCTGGCGCCTCTGGGGGGCGCCGGCTCTTGGGCGTCTCACGGGATGCGCGCGCCGTTGGGCGCGGTGCCGCGCTTCGTCGCCCGCCTGGGAGATGCCGGCCTGGCGTTGCTGATCATGACCTTGGCGGCGCTGGCCCCGCCGCTGCTGACGGGCCAGCCCTGGGCCATGGGCCTTGCCAGTGCCGGTCTGCTGGCTGCGGCGCTGGCCGTGACCCTGCTGGGGCAGGCGATACCCGCCAACCGGCGTGCGTCGGTGATGGATGCGCTGGCGGCGGCGCTGCTGCTGGCCGGTTTGCTGAGCGTGGCGGTCAGCGTGGTGCAGGTCTTCATGCCCGAACGGGCCGACGGCAGCTGGATCGCCCGGTCGGGACTGGCTGGCCGCGCCGTGGGCAATATGCGCCAGCCCAATCATCTGGCCAGCCTGCTGATGTGGGCCGCCGTCGCGGCGGTGTGGCTGGCGGAGGGCGGGGCGATCGCCCGCTGGCTGGGCGGCGAGCGGGTGAAGCGTGTGCTGTTGCCGCTGCTGCTGTTCGTGCTGGTGGCCACCATCGTGATGAGTGCGTCGCGCACCGGCATGCTGGGCGTGCTCATCCTGGCGCTGTGGGGCCTGCTGGACCGCCGCTTGCTGAGCCGCGCGACGCGCTGGGCCCTGCTCGCCACGCCGCTGATGCTGGGGCTGTCCTGGCTGCTGCTGGCCTGGTGGACGCACAGCCATGGCCAGGCCTTCGGGGCCGAGGCGCGGCTGGCGGAAGGGGCCGGGTCACCGTCCCGGCTGGCCATCCTGGCCAATGCCTGGACGCTGCTGAACCGGCATGCGCTCACCGGCGTGGGCTGGGGCGAGTTCAACCTGGCCTGGACGCTGACCCCCTTCCCCGACCGGCCCATCGCCTTCTTCGACCACACGCACAACCTGCCGCTGCAGCTGCTGGTGGAGCTGGGGTGGCCGCTGGGGCTGCTGGTGCTGGCGCTGCTGGCGCGGGCCCTGTTGCGGGCCTGGCGCAGGTCGGCGCAGCAGCCTGAGACACGCCAGGCGCTGGCGCAACGCGCGGCCTTCATGCTGGTGCTGGCCATCGGCCTGCACAGCCTGCTCGAGTACCCGCTGTGGTATGCGTACTTCCTGCTGCCGACCTGCTTCGCGCTGGGGCTGGCGCTGGGCGGGAGCGATGAGGGCGGTGGGGAAGGCGCGCAGCCGGTCGAGGGTGCCCGAGTGACCTGGGCGCTGGTGGGGGCGGCGATGACGCTGGCGGCGCTGCTGACGGTGGCCGACTATCGGCGCGTGGTGGTCATCTATGCGCCGCCGGCCAAGGCCGGATCCCTGGAGTCGCGCATCCGCGCGGGGCAGTCGTCACTGCTGTTTTCGCCGCAGGCCGACTATGCCGCGGCCACCACGCCCACGCCCAGCGCGCAGACGCTGGAGGCCGCGCGGCGCACCGGCCACCATCTGATCGACGTCAGACTGATGATGGCCTGGGCGCGGTCGCTGGATGCTGTGGGCGAGACCGACAAGGCGCGCTATCTGGTGCAGCGGCTCAAGGAGTTCCGCAGCCGTGCCGGCGACGAATGGCTGGCGGAGTGTGCCGCGGTGCCGACGGGCATCACGCCGCCCTTCCAGTGCCAGCCGCCGGAGCGGGACTACGATTACCGCGAACTGCGCTGAGCAAGGCCGTGTCCCGTTCCCGGCCAGGGCTCAGACCTGCGCCACCCAGTCGCCGCTTTTCCCGCCGTGTTTTTCCAGCACCCGGATCTGCTCCATCACCATGCCGCGGTCGGCCGCCTTGCACATGTCATAGATGGTCAGCAGGCCGATCTGCACGGCGGTCAGGGCCTCCATCTCGACACCGGTGCGCCCCAGGGTTTCGACCTGGGCCAGGCACTGCACCGCGCAGGCGGCCTCGTCGATCTCGAACTCGACCGCCACGCGCGTGATGGGCAAGGGATGGCACAGCGGGATCAGATCCGAGCAGCGCTTCGCGCCCTGGATCGCGGCGATGCGCGCCACGCCCAGCACGTCGCCCTTCTTCGCGTTGCCGCCGCGGATCAGCGCCAGGGTGTCGGGCTGCATGCGGATGCGGCCGGCGGCGCGCGCAATGCGATGGGTCTCCTGCTTGGCGGAGACGTCCACCATGTGGGCCTGCCCTTGGGCGTCGAAATGGGTCAGAGGGGAAGACATGGCCGGCCGGGGGCTGCAGCATGCAGCAACAAATGCGAAACCGTGATGATGTCATGATAGCGAGGGCGCACCGGCACCCCGCAGTGTGCAGGAGAGAGTCTTGATGCTTTGGAACAAGGTGCCGCATTTGGCGCGGCGCAGTCTGGCGGCGCTGCTGGCGGGCGTGGTCACGGTGCAGCCGGTGCTGGCGCAGATCAACCTGCCGGCACTGGGTGATTCGGTGTCGGCCGACGTCAGCATAGGCGCCGAGAAGCGCCTGGGTGACCAGGTGATGCGCCAGATCCGCGTAGACCCGGACTACCTGGACGACCCGCTGCTGGTCGAGTACATCCTCAACACCTGGACCCCGCTGGTGAAGGCGGCCCAGACCCTGGGCAACATCAGCGACGAAACGCAGGACCGTTTCGCGTGGGAGATCTTCCTGGTGCGCGACAAGTCGGTGAACGCCTTCGCGCTGCCGGGCGGCTTCGTCGGCGTGCACCTGGGGCTGATCGCGATGACCGGCGCGCGCGACGAACTGGCCTCGGTGCTGGGGCATGAGCTCTCGCACGTCACGCAGCGCCACATCGCGCGCAGCATCGTCGGCGATGCCAAGACCTCGCTGCTGGCCACCGCCGGCCTGCTGGTGGGCATCCTGGCCGCGGCCAAGACGCGCAGCCCCGACATGGCCAACGCCGCCATCGTCGGCAGCCAGGCGGCGGCGGCGCAGGCGCAGCTGAACTTCTCGCGCGACATGGAGCGCGAGGCCGACCGTGTCGGTTTCCAGGTCATGACCCAGGCCGGCTATGCCAACACCGGCATGGCCAGCATGTTCGAGCGCATGGAGCAGGCCTACCACCTGATGGACTCCGGCGCCTATCCGTATCTGCGCACCCACCCGCTGACCAGCGAGCGCATCGGCGAGGCGCGCGCGCGCCTGGGCACCAGCGCCGGCACCAAGTTGCAGGGCACGGCCGAGCATGCGCTGATGGCGGCACGTTCGCGCGTGCTGATGGATGGCAAGACCGATGCGCTGCGCTCGCTGCAGGGCCTGGACGGGGGCACGCGCGACGTGGGGCAGGGCTTCGAACAACTGGCGGCGCGCTATGCCAGCGCGCTGGCCTCGATCAAGCTGCGCGACTTCTCGCGCGCCGAGGCGGCGCTGAAGACGGCCGATGCGCTGGCCGGCATGCTGGGGGCCGAGCCCGCGGCGCGCCGGGCGCTGGTGCTGCTGCGCGCCGAACTCGAGGCGGCGCGCGAGCGGCCGCAGGCCGGGCTGGAAGCGCTGGCGGCCCTGGGGCCGGACGCTTCACGGCCGGTGCTGATGATGCGCTCCCAGCTGGCGCGGGTGGACACGCGGGCGGAACAGAAGCGCGAGGTCGCCGAGCAGCTGCAGACCAAGGTCAGCCTGCAGCCCAGCGACGCGCTGGCCTGGCGCGAGCTGGCGCAGCTGTGGACCCAGCTGGGCCAGCCGCTGCGCGCGGTGCGCGCGCTTGGCGAGGAGCGGGCCGCGCTGGGCGACATCAATGGCGCGATCGACCGACTGCGCTCCGGCCTGCGCCAGTCGCGCGGGGCGGGCGCCGACCAGATCGAGGCCGCGGTGATCGATGCGCGGCTGCGCACCCTGGTCTACGAGCGCCGCCAGATGATCGAGGACATGTACCCGCGCGGCGCGCCGCCGGGTGCGGAACTGCCGCAGTGACCAGGGGGTCGACGCGGCCTACTCGATGCTGGGAAACAGGCGCTCGATCAGCGCGTCGATCGCCATGCCGAACAGGCTGTAAATCAGCGAACCCAGCATCGCGGCCCAGAAACCGCTGACCGACAGCCCTTCCAGGATGTTCGCCGCGCCCCAGAACAGCAGCGCGTTGATCACGAACAGGAACAGCCCCAGCGTCAACACCGTGACGGGCAGGGTCAGCAGCACCAGGATGGGCCGCAGCAGCGAGTTGAACAGGCCCAGCACCAGCGCCGCGACCATCGCGGAACCGAAGCTCTTCACCTGGACGCCAGGATAGAGGTGGGCCACCAGCAGCAAGGCGCCGGCGAGCAGCAGCCAACGGGTCAAGGTCTTCATGGCGGCAAGCATACAGGGGCGGCCGTGAACGGTGCACGCCGGGGTGCGCTTCTTTCCCCCACCAAGGCTGCGGGACATCAAAGCCCATGCATAATGCGACCCGCACCGGGGGAGTAGCACATGGTTCCCACCATGGCAGACGCCCGTCAGTACGATGCCCGCGCTCGCGGGTGTCCGGGCCCTGCAGCCGATAGGAGCGCCGCGCGCTTCCGACCCTGCCCCGCAAGACCTGGTGCACAGGATCCGCAAGCCGGCCGTGCCCTGGGGCACGAAGGGCTGCGGCTTGAGCAATGTCTTGCGGGAGATGCCCTATGAGCACCATCGCGCCCACCTGGCTGTGGGTTTTCTTTGTCGGGGCCGTGATCGTGGCCCTGTTCGTCGATTTCGTCGTGCTGCGCAAGCAGGGCGCCCATGAGGTCACCGTCAAGGAGGCCGTGAACTGGTCGCTGATCTGGGTGGCGTTGAGCCTGGCCTTCAACGGCCTGTTCTGGTGGGCCGTCAAGGACAGCACCGGCAGCACCGAGATCGCGACGACGCGGGCGCTGGAGTTCCTCACCGGCTACCTGATCGAGAAGTCGCTGGCGGTGGACAACATCTTCGTCTTCCTGATGATCTTCACCTACTTCTCGGTGCCGCCGGCCTACCAGAAGCGGGTGCTGATGATCGGCATCATCGGCGCCATCGTGCTGCGTACCGCGATGATTCTGGTGGGCGGCTGGCTGATCGCCCAGTTCCACTGGATCCTCTATCTGTTCGGCGCCTTCCTGCTCATCACCGGCATCAAGATGTGGTGGGCGGCCGGCCAGGAGCCGGACCTGGAGTCCAACCCCGCGCTGAAGCTGCTGCGACGCCTGATGCCGGTCAGCCAGAACTTCGACGGCGAAAAATTCTTCACGCTGGAAGGTGGCCGCCGCCTGGCCACGCCGCTGCTGCTGGTGATCGCGCTGGTGGGCCTGACCGACGTGATCTTCGCGGTGGACTCCATCCCGGCGATCTTCGCGATCACCAATGACCCCTTCATCGTGCTGACGTCCAACATCTTCGCCATCCTGGGCCTGCGCGCGATGTACTTCCTGCTCGCCGCGATGGCCACCAAGTTCCACCTGCTGAGCTACGGTCTGGCGGTGATCCTGGCCTTCATCGGCACCAAGATGATGCTGATCGACCTGGTCAAGATCCCGGTGATGGTCTCGCTGGGGGCGGTGGTGGCCATCCTGGCCTTCACGATGTGGCTCAGCGTGCGCACCGCGCCGCGCATCCCCGACGCCCAGCGCTGAAAGCGGGCCGCGCCGCCGGCCGCCGCAATGCAAGGCCCCGCTCCGGCGGGGCTTTGTTCTTTCCGCGGCAGCGCATCCGGCCGGTGTCGATGTCGAAATGCGACACCAAATAGGAATTGTTCGCATTACTGATAAGATGCTTGATTCCTTTCTGCCCCGCCGCCCTTGTGAAACCCGCCGTTCTTCCCGTCGATGCCGACCGAGCCGACCGTCCCTCGACGTCGACAGGCCCGGTCGAACTGCCCACCGCCGCGCTGTTGCGCGCGGCGGACCACGGGCGTTCCGGCCTGGGGCGCGGTGTGACCGCGGCGGTGCTGGGTCTGCACGTGGTGGGCGGCTGGGCCTTGCTGCAGCTGGAGCCGGTGCGGCATGCCGTGATCCAGGCCGCGCCCATCATGGTGAGCCTGATCGCGCCGGCCGAGCCTCCCAAACCCGCGCCACCCCCTCCGCCCAGCCCGCAGCCGCGCGTGCAGCCACGCACGGCGCCCATCATCGCCGCGGCGCCCAGTCCCACGCCGTCGCCGACGCCCTTTGTCGCGCCGGCCCCCGTACCCATGGAGCAGCCCGTGACGGCGGTTCAGGCACCGCCGGCTCCTCCGGCACCGCCCGCGCCGCCGGCCCAGCCCGTCGGGCCGAAAGCCATTCCGCCGGGCGCGTTGCGTTACCTCGTCGAGCCGCCGGTGGAGGTGCCTCGCCTGTCGCGTCGAGCCGGTGAGTCGGGCGTGGTCATCGTCCGCGTGGTGGTGGACACGCGAGGCCTGCCCAAGGAGGTCAGCCTGCACAAGTCCTCCGGCTTCGCGCGGCTGGACGAACAAGCCTTGTGGGCAATGAAGCAGGCGCGCTTCAAGCCCTATACCGAGAACGGCCAGGCGGTCGAGGGCGTGGCCCTGGCGCCGCTGGCCTACGAGCTGGATCGCTGAACCCTTTTTCGAGTTTGCTATGGACACCAACAACGCCGTGGGCTTCGCCCATTTCATCTCGCAGTCCGACGCCGTCGGCAAGTTCCTGCTCATCGTGCTGGTGCTGATGTCGGTGGCCTCCTGGGCGCTGATCGCGACCAAGGGCATCAGCCAGTGGATGCGCAGCAAGCGCAGCGCCGCCTTCCTGGACTTCTTCTGGAACGCCCGCTCGCTCGACGCGGTGCAGGCCGAGCTGAACACCCATGGCGCCCACGACCCCTTCTCGCACCTGAGCGCCCATGCGCTGCATGCGCAGGCCCACCACGCGCGCCATGGCGCGGCCAAGCTGGCCGAGGCCGGCACCGCGAACGACTTCATCACCCGCACCATCAAGAAGGTGCTGGACGAAGAGACCACGCGCATGGAATCCGGCCTGACCACGCTTGCCACCATTGGCGCGACCGCGCCTTTCGTGGGCCTGTTCGGGACGGTGTGGGGCGTCTATCACGCGCTGGTGGCCATCGGCATGAGCGGCGCCGGCACCTTGGACAAGGTGGCCGGCCCGGTCGGCGAGGCACTGATCATGACCGGCGTGGGCCTGGCCGTCGCGATCCCCGCGGTGATGGCCTACAACGCCTTCACGCGCAGCAACCGCGTGCTGGCCGGGCGTCTGGACGCCTTCGCCTACGAGCTGCACAGCTTCCTGACGCTGGGCGAGGCCCCGGGCGCCGCGGTGCAGCCCGGTGCCGACGGCAAGGTGCGCGCGCTGAAGCCGGCGCAGGCCTGAGGAGCGCGCGATGGCCTTCGCTTCCTTCGACAAGAGCCGCAGCGCCGCGCCGGTGGCGGAGATCAACATGGTCCCGCTGATCGATGTGATGCTGGTGTTGCTGGTGATCTTCATCGTCACCGCGCCGCTGCTCACCCATGCGGTGAAGCTGGACCTGCCCAAGGTCAGCTCGCAGCCCAACGAGCTCCAGCCCACCAAGGTCGAGTTCGCGATCGACGCACAGGGCCAGCGCTTCTGGAACGGCGAGCCGGTGACGCGCGAGCAGGCCCGCGAGCGCTTTCTGGCCGAGGGCCAGAAGAGCCCTCAGCCCGAAATCCATCTGCGCGCCGACCAGGACGTCGCCTACCGCTCGGTGGCCGAAACCCTGGCCGACGCGTCCAAGGCCGGCCTGAGCAAGGTCGGCTTCGTCAGCGAGCCCGAGAAGCCCTGAGGCGCTCCGGCGCTCGCTGTCTCCCCCTCCTTCATTTCCGCCAGCCAGTCCCTGCGAGGGGCAAGCCCGCGTCATTCGACAGTTTTTGGAGATCCGCATGTCGACCCCCTCTAGCAAGCCCCCCCGCACCCTCAACAAGCTGCTGCTGCCGCTGGGCGCCCTGTCCGCCGGCTTCGGCCTGATGGGCGCGGCCCTGGCCCAGACGGCTGATGTCCCGGCCAAGCCGAACGACAAGCCGGAAACCGTGCTGCCCACCGTGAAGGCCAAGGCGCAGGCCGAAAGCGCGGGCAAGCAGGGCTATCAGGCCACGGAGACCCGTATTGGCAAGGGCAAGCAGGAGCTGCGCGATATTCCGCAATCGGTCACCGTGGTGACCGAGAAGCTGATGGACGACCGCAACCTGGATGACTTCCGCGACGTGCTGCGCACCACCGCCGGCATCAGCTTCCAGGCAGGGGAGACCGGCGAGGAGGATGTGCGTCTGCGTGGCTTCTCGCTGACCCAGGCGGGCGACGTCTATGTCGACGGCATGCGCGAGACGGGCCTGATCGAGCGCGACACCTTCAACGACGACCGCATCGAGGTGCTGAAGGGCTCGGCCTCCATGCTGTTTGGCAAGGGCTCCACCGGTGGCGTGGTCAACCAGGTCAGCAAGCAGCCCTTCCTGATGAGCCAGAGCGAGGTCAACCTCAGCTACGGCACGGGCTCCAACCTGCGCTTCACCGGCGACTTCAACATCAAGACCGGCGACAGCGCGGCGCTGCGCATCAATGCGATGCTGCAGGAAGCCGACAACTTCGGCGCGCGTATCTCCAAGCAGGGCGTGGCACCGACCTTCCGCTGGGGCGTCGGTGAAACGGACGAGTTCTCGCTGGGCTTCTACTACCTGAACTACAACAACCGGCCCAACTACAACCACCCCTGGTTCATCGTCAACGGCAAGATCGAACCCAAGCTGCCGGCGCGCAACTACTACGGTCTGGCCAGCGACTACCTGAAGGGCGAAACCGCCTATGGCACGTTGACGCACACGCACCGCTTCGCCGATGGTGGCCAGCTGCGCACCTCGCTGCGCCACGGTCACTACGAGCGCGACCTGCTGGTCAGCGCCATCGGTTTCCAGTCCGCCACCACCCCCGACACGCTGAGCGACGCGACGGTTCTGCGCCGCTCGCCCAAGGGTCGTGTGGGCTCCAGCGACATCACCACCTTGCAAAGCGACTACACGAACAAGCTGCAGTGGCTGGGCATGACGCATGAACTGACCACGGGCCTGGACTTTGTTCACGAGAGCGCCAAGCGCAACAACAACTTCACCACCGGCCTGGCACCCGCGCCCACCACCACCGTGGGCACGCCCAACGATGGCGCCAGCCGGCCCGACACGCGCGGCAACCCGGTGATGAACACCTTTGGCGCCAACTCCATCGGCCTCTATCTGCAAGACATGGTGACCGTGGCGACCGGGTTCAAGCTGATCGGTGGCCTGCGCTTCGATCGCTTCAAGGCCGACTATCAGACGGCGACCACCCGCTTCGACCGTTCGGACTCGCTGTGGAGCCCGCGTGTCGGCGCCCTGTACCAGCCCAACGAGTGGGCGTCCTTCCACGCGTCCTACGGCACCTCGTTCAACACCTCGGCGGACACCTACCAGTTCGGCGTGTCCGCACCGGCCAACACCCGCGTCCCCAACACGCCGCCTGAGAAGAGCCGCAACATGGAGCTCGGCGCGAAGTTCGACCTGCTCGGCGGGCGCCTCTCGCTCAACACCTCGCTGTTCCGCACCGAGAAGTACCACGAGCGCAATACCGACCCGGACAGCGCGGCGGCACAGGAACTCCTGTCCGGCAAGCGCCATGCGACGGGCCTGGACCTGGACATCGCCGGCCGCATCACGCCGGACTGGGAGGCTTTCGTGTCCTACACCTGGATCCCGAGCGCGAAGATCGACGAGAGCAACGTGGCCCTGAATGCCGCCGGCACCGGGGCGCAGGTGAAGGGCGACCGCCCGGCGTTGACGCCCAAGCACAGCGGCAGCCTCTGGACGACTTATCGCGTGTTGCCCAAGCTGCGCCTGGGCGCCGGGGTGACCTATCGCGGCGAGCAGAATCCTGAGGGGGCGCGCCACGTGGCGGCCAAGGCCTTCGCGACGGTGGACCTGATGGCGGAGTACACCTTCAGCGACAAGCTGTCGGCCAAGCTCAACATCACCAACGCCACCAACAAGCTCTATGCCGATGCGCTGTACCGCGGCTTCTACACGCCCGGCGCGGCCCGTGCGGCCCAGCTGACCCTGAAATCCACCTTCTGAACGACACCATGCTGCTGCACCTCCGACAAGTCCTCAAGCCCGATGAACTGAGCCTGGCGCGCAGCCTGCTGGCGCAGGGCGAGTGGATGGACGGTGCGGCCACCGCAGGTGGGCAGGCGCTGCAGAGCAAGAACAATCAGCAGCTGCGCCAGGCCAGTGTGGCCTCGCAGCAGCTGCGGACCCTGGTGCTGGAGGCGCTCAACCGCCATGCCCAGTTCTTCTCCGCGGCCTTGCCGAAGAAGATCTTCAACCCGCTGTTCAACCGCTACTCGGGCGAGAGCAACTACTACGGCAACCATGTGGACGGTGCCGTGATGCATTCGCGCGCGGATGGGCAGCGGGTGCGTTCCGACGTCAGCTGCACCCTGTTTCTCGCCGAGCCGCACGAGTACGACGGCGGGGAGCTGGAGGTGTCCGACACCTATGGTTCCCAGCGCATCAAGCTGCCCGCCGGCGACATGGTGCTCTATCCCAGCACCAGCGTGCATCAGGTCCGGCCGGTCACGCGTGGCGCGCGCGTGGCCAGCTTCTTCTGGGTCGAGAGCATGGTGCGCAGCGATGAGCAGCGCCGCCTGCTGTACGAGATGGACATGAGCCTGATGGCGCTGCGCGCCGAGCAAGGCGAGTCCGAGACCACGGTGCGGCTTACGGGCACGTATCACAACCTGCTGCGCATGTGGGCCGACACCTGACCCCGGGTACGGCAGGATGCGAGCAAGCCCCCTGACGATGGCGCCCGGCCGCGCAACATGGACCGTTCGATGAGTGATCCACAACGCGCTCCCGCGCTGGAAACCCTGCCGCCCGACGTCGTCGCGCTGGCTGACTTCGAACGTCATGCGCAGGCGCGCATGACGCCGGAGGCCTGGGCCTTTCTGAATGGCGGGGCGGCCGACGAGCTGACGCTGCGCGCCAACCGCGCGGCCTGGGACGCGCTGCAGCTGATGCCGCGCGTGCTGCGCGACCTGTCCGGCGGCCACACCCGTGTGCGGCTGCTGGGCCGCGAGATGCCCTGGCCGGTGCTGCTGGCCCCCATCGCCTATCAGCGCCTGGCCCATGCCGATGGCGAACTGGCCTGTGCCTATGCCGCCGCTGCGCAGGGCGCGGGCGTGGTGCTCAGCGCGCAGTCCAGCATGCCCATGGAGCCGGTGGCGCAGGCCCTGCGGGCCGAGCCGCAGCGCGGGCCGCTGTGGTTCCAGCTTTACTGGCGCGACGATCCCGAGTTCATGCGCGCGCTGCTGCGGCGCGTCGAGGCCGCCGGCTACGAAGCCCTGGTGCTGACGGTGGACGCGCCGGTGAATGGCGCGCGCGACCGCGAGCGGCGTGCCGCCTTCAAGCTGCCGGACGACATCCGCGCGGTCAATCTGGGTGGGCTCAAGAGGCCGATCGACCTGAAGCCCGGCCAGAGCCCGCTGTTCGACGGCCTGATGCCGCGCGCCGCGACCTGGGCCGAGATCGAATGGCTGCGCCGCGAGAGCGCGCTGCCGCTGCTGCTCAAGGGGGTCTGCCACCCCGAGGACGCGCTGCGCGCGCGCGCGCTGGGCGTGGCCGGCCTGGTCGTGAGCAACCACGGCGGGCGCACGCTGGACACCGTGCCGCCCACCACCGCGTTGCTGCCGCCGCTGCGCGCCGCGCTGGGCGAGGACTTCACGCTGCTGGTGGACGGCGGCATACGCCGCGGCACCGATGTACTCAAGGCGCTCGCGCTGGGCGCCGACGCGGTGCTGCTGGGCCGGCCCTATGTGCATGCGCTGGCCGCGGCCGGCGCGCTGGGCGTGGCCCATGCGCTGCGTCTGCTGCGCGACGAACTGGAGATCGCGATGGCGCTCTGTGGCTGCCGCAGCCTGGACGAGGTCGGCCCGCATCTGCTCGCTCCTGGCATCAGATGATGCGGACTCGCGACAAACACGCCCCTACTTGTTGACTTTGGAGGGGTTTTCCCTCTGACAGAGCCTTCTCAATGAGAGAGGTGCGCAGTACCATTGTTCTCGCAGGGTGCCAGAGAGTACCGAAGGCATCAGACCTTCACCCGGGCCCGGCACATCAACGCAACCCTTGATGGAGAGAATCGAAATGGCAACTGCGAAGAAGGCCGCGCCTGCGAAGAAGGCAGCACCGGCCAAGAAGGCTGCGGCTCCGGCGAAGAAGGCCGCGGCTCCGGCCAAGAAGGCGGCCCCGGCGAAGAAGGCCGCGGCTCCGGCCAAGAAGGCAGCTCCCGCGAAGAAGGCCGCGGCCACGAAGGCCGCAGCACCCGCGAAGAAGCGCACGCCCAACGCCGCCTTCATGAAGGCCATGACCCCCAGCGCCGCGCTGGCCGCGATCGTCGGCGACAAGCCGCTGCCGCGCACTGATGTGGTCAAGAAGGTCTGGGAGTACATCAAGAAGAACAAGCTGCAGGACGAGCTGCAGAAGCGCGTCATCAACGCCGACGCCAAGCTGAAGGAGATCTTCGGCAAGGCCAAGGCCGACATGTTCGAGATGACCAAGCTGATCAACAGCCACCTGAAGTAAGGCCTTCGGCCTCGCTGCAAAGCCCGCCTCGTGCGGGCTTTTTCAATGCCGCCGCGCGTTCAGCCCATGTCCTGCAGCGCGCGGCGCAGCTGCTGCACGTCGATGGGCTTGAGCCAGTAATCGGCGAAGCCGGCCTCGCGGGCGAGGGCGCGCTGGTTGTCCACCAGGTCGGCGGACAGCACGATGCAGCGCCGCTGCGCATGGCGCGGGTCCTGGCGCAGCCGGCGCATCAGCTCCAGCCCGTTCATGTCGGGCAGGTTCATGTCGATCAGCACCAGGTCCGGGCTCTGCCGCGCGAGCACCTCGAGCGCCTGCGCGCCGGTCTCCACGCACTCCAGCCGCCAGCCTTTCAGCGGACGCAGCACCTCCTCCATCAACACGATGTTGATGCGGTCGTCCTCGACATAGAGCACGAAGCGGGGCGGCGTATCCAGGTCCATCGGTCTGCTCTCCAGCGGCCCGCGCACGATACCAGTGAATGCGCGCAGCGCCCACGCGCGAGAACCCGCCCGGGCCCCCGTGGCGTGGGCACCCTCGGTTGTGCGAAAAGCGTGAATACGTCATGAGTTGCGGCCCCCATGGCTGAGGGGGGAGAGCCCGGTACGAGGCGGGGGCGTCCCTACACTGCGGGCAGCCAAGAGAAAGAACGCCATGTCACTGGTCGCCGCCCTCGCGCTCGCCGCCTCCACCGCCACGCTGCCTAGCTGCTCCTGGGACCGCCCGGGGGTGAACCCGTTCATGGGCGATGTGGTGGCCGCGGTCGACCGCTACCAGGACATTCCGGCGGCCACGCGCGCCAAGCTCAAGACGCGCATGCAGAAGCGCCAGTACGACGAGATGGTGGAGATCCGCCGCGACGCGATCCTGGGCAAGGGCAGCTATCGCAGCGAGATCCGCGACATGCACTTCGGCGCCGGCAGCGTCTGCCGCACGGTGACGCGTAGCAAGTGGACCGATCAGACCACCGAGCGCGGCCTGGTCTATTGCGAGGACGGCCAGTGCATCCTGGTGCCCACCGTGTGCCGCAACGTCAGCCGCATCGAGCGCGCCCCGGCGCGTGCCGCGGCCGCCGAGCCGCCGCTGGCCAAGGCGCCGGAAGAAATGCCGCTGGAATTCGAACCGCCGGCGGCCGGTGCGCCCGAGGGCGCGCTGGGCGGCGGCGCGCCGTCCACGCCGCCGGGCAGCTTCTCCGATCTGTCGACCAATGCGCCCGTCATTCCCGGCGGCACGACGACACCCACCACGCCTGGAGGCGGCTTCACGCCGCTGCCCGGCGGCAACGGCGATCCGGGCGTGATCCCGCTGCCGCCCACCCCGGTGCCGCCGCCGGTGCCCGAGCCGGGCACCTGGGCCATGTTCGCGCTGGGCCTGGGCGCGCTGAGCCTGCTCGGCCGCCGCCGCGCGCGCAAGGCCTGACGCCCCGCGAGGCCGCCGGTCCGGCCGGCAGCGCTCGGGCCTATTTCTTCAGCAGCGGCGCCAGATAGCGCCCGGTATGGCTGACCTCGCAGGCCGCCACGTCCTCGGGCGTGCCGGCCACCAGCAGCTGGCCGCCGCCCGATCCGCCCTCCGGGCCCATGTCGATCAGCCAGTCGGCCGTCTTGATCACGTCCAGGTTGTGCTCGATCACGACGATGGTGTTGCCCGCGTCGCGCAGCGCATGCAGCACCTTCAGCAGCAGCGCGATGTCGGCGAAGTGCAGGCCCGTGGTGGGCTCGTCCAGGATGTACAGCGTGCGGCCGGTGTCGCGCTTGGACAACTCCAGCGCCAGCTTGACCCGCTGCGCCTCGCCGCCGGACAGCGTGGTGGCGCTCTGGCCCAGCTTCACATAGCCCAGGCCCACGTCCATCAGCGTCTGCAGCTTGCGCGCGATCGAGGGCACGGCGCTGAAGAAGGCCAGCGCGTCCTCCACCGTCAGGCCCAGCACCTCGGAGATGTTCTTGCCCTTGTACAGCACCTCCAGCGTCTCGCGGTTGTAGCGCCGGCCCTGGCAGGTGTCGCAGGGCACGTAGACGTCGGGCAGGAAGTGCATCTCCACCTTCAGCACGCCATCGCCCTGGCAGGACTCGCAGCGGCCCCCGGCGACGTTGAAGCTGAAGCGGCCGGCGCCGTAGCCGCGCTCGCGCGCGGTGGGCATTTCGGCGAAGAGCTCCCGGATGGGCGTGAACAGGCCGGTGTAGGTCGCCGGGTTGGAGCGCGGCGTGCGGCCGATCGGCGACTGATCCACGTTGATGACCTTGTCGAAGGCCTCCAGCCCCTCGATCTCGTCGTGCGGCGCCGGTTCGGCGTGGCTCTGGTAGAGCTTGCGCGCCACCGCAGCGTACAGCGTGTCATTGACCAAGGTGCTCTTGCCCGAGCCGGAGACGCCGGTCACGCAGGTCAGCAGCCCCACGGGGAAGTCCACGCTGACGCCCTTGAGGTTGTTGCCGCGGGCGTTGACGATGCGCAGCACGCGCGGGTCGGTGCTCTCGGCCAGCGAATGGCGCTGGCTGGGCACCTCGATGCGCTCCAGCCCGCTGAGATAGCGGCCGGTGATGGACTCGGGGTTGGCCGCGACCTCGTCCGGTGAGCCCTGGGCCATGATGCGGCCGCCATGCACGCCGGCGCCGGGGCCCAGGTCCAGCACATGGTCGGCGGCGCGTATCGCGTCCTCGTCGTGCTCCACCACCAGCACCGAGTTGCCCAGGTCGCGCAGCCGGCGCAGCGTGCCGATCAGGCGGTCGTTGTCGCGCTGGTGCAGGCCGATGCTGGGCTCGTCCAGCACATACATCACACCGGTGAGGCCGGAGCCGATCTGCGAGGCCAGGCGGATGCGCTGCGCCTCGCCGCCCGACAGCGTGTCGGCGCTGCGGTCCAGGCTGAGGTAGTTCAGCCCCACGTCGTTGAGGAAGCGCAGCCGCGCGGCGATCTCGCGGATCACCTTGTCGGCGATCTCGGCCTTGGCGCCCTTCAGGCGCAGGTTCTCGAAGTAGTCCAGTGCCTCGCGCAGCGTGGCGTGCTCGACCTCGTAGATGGGCCGACCGCGATGGCCCTGTGGCGCGTCGGCCGGCTGCAGCAGCACATGGCGCGCCTCGCGGCGCAGGCGCGAGCCCTCGCAATGCGGGCAGGGCTTGGCGGCCTGGTAGCGGGCCAGCTCCTCGCGCACCGCGGCCGAGTCCGTCTCGCGGAAGCGCCGCTGCAGGTTGTGCAGGATGCCTTCGAAGGGATGCGCGCGCTTGACGCTGCGCTTGCGCCCGTTGGTCCCCTCGGCCTGGTAGACGAAGCTGATCTCCTCCTCGCCCGAACCGTAGAGCAGCACCTGGCGCGCCTGGGCCGGCAGCGCCTCGAAGGGCTGCTCGATGTCGAAGTCGTAATGCCGCGCCACCGATTCCAGCATCGAGAAGGTGTAGGCATTGCGCCGGTCCCAGCCCTTGACCGCGCCGCTGGCCAGGCTCAGCGACGGGAAGGCCACCACCCGTTCGGGGTCGAACACCGTGACCTGCCCCAGGCCCTCGCAGCCCGGGCAGGCGCCCACCGGCGAGTTGAAGGAGAACAGCCGCGGCTCCAGCTCCGGCAGCGAATAGCTGCAGATCGGGCAGGCGAATTTGCTGGAGAACAGGCTCTCGCTGCCCGCTTCCATGTCCAGCACCAGCGCGCGGCCCTCGGCCAGGCGCAGCGCCGCCTCGAAGCTCTCGGCGAGGCGCTGGCGCAGCGCGTCCGCGCCCTCGTGGCGCAGCTTGATGCGGTCCACGACCACGTCGATGTCGTGCTTCTCGGCTTTCTTCAGCGCCGGCAGCTCCGGCGCCTCCACGGTCTTGCCGTCCACGCGGAAGCGCACGAAGCCCTGGGCCTGCAGGTCCTGGAACAGCTCGACAAACTCGCCCTTGCGGTCGCGCACCACCGGCGCCAGCAGCATCAGCCGGGTGCCGTCGGGCATGGCCAGCACCGCGTCCACCATCTGGCCCACGCTCTGCGCTTCCAGCGGCAGGTGGTGGTCCGGGCAGAAGGGCGTGCCGGCCCGCGCATAGAGCAAGCGCAGGTAGTCGTGGATCTCGGTGACCGTGCCCACGGTGGAGCGCGGGTTGTGGCTGGTGGCCTTCTGCTCGATGGAGATGGCCGGCGACAGCCCCTCGATCACGTCCACCTCGGGCTTGTCCATCAGCTGCAGGAACTGGCGTGCGTAGGCGGAGAGGCTCTCCACATAGCGGCGCTGGCCTTCGGCATAGAGGGTGTCGAAGGCCAGGCTGGACTTGCCCGACCCGGACAGGCCGGTGATCACCACCAGCTGGTTGCGCGGCAGGTCCACATCGATGTTCTTCAGATTGTGGGTGCGCGCGCCACGGACGCGGATCATCGGCGCGTCGGACGCCGGGGCGGACGGGTTCTGGGACATGGCCGGCTACAGCGTGGAAAACCCACCATGATAGGCCCAGCCCCTGGCGCGTGCCGCCCGGCGGGCCCATCCCCGCGCGGACTGCTGCCATGAATCGGCGTCGAAGCGGCGGCCAGAAGCGGCTCTGTTCGCGGGCTTGAAGCGAGGGGGGAGGTGCAAAATGCGACGACGTCACACCACCGTCGCCCCGGACAGCCCTTGACCAAGCTCAAAGTCTCCGCCCTGTCGCTGCGCAGCGTGATCGTGCTGGCGGTGGTGCTGGGCATCGCGGCGCCGGCGGCCCTGTTGCTGGTCTTCAGCGACACCCTGATCCGGCGCAGCGTCGACCCCCTGCTGGAAGGCCAGCGCTCGGCGCTGCTGACGCTGGCGGCCACCGGACTGGCCGATCCGCTGTGGACCGTGGACAGCGTCGCCGTGGAGCGGGCGCTGGCCCAGCTGCTGGCCGATGCCTCGGTCTGCGGGCTGGAGCTGTCCGAGGAGCGCGCCGACACCAGTGACATCGTGCTGAACAAATGCAGCCCCGGCTGGCCGGTGATCGAGATGGTCACCGGCGTGCGCCGCGAGGGCCAGCTGCTCGCGACCCTGAAGGTGCGCTTCGACGACGCCGCCCAGGTGCGCCTGCTCGCCGAAGGGCGCCAGCAAACCGCGCTGGTGGTGGCGCTGCAGGTGCTGGTGGGGGTCAGCTTCGTGCTGCTGGTGATCTATTTGCGCCTGGTGCGGCCCATCGACCGGCTCAAGCAGATGGCGTTGGCCATCGCCCAGCGCCAGCCGGTGCCGCGCCTGCGCCTGGGGCGCAAGGACGAGCTGGGGCAGCTGGGCGACCAGCTCACGCTGATGGGGCAGCAGATCGACGGCCTGATCCAGGACCTGGAGGGCAAGAACGCGCAGCTGCACCAGCTGGCGATGTACGACCACCTGACCGGGCTGCCCAACCGCACGCTGTTCCGCGAGGTCTTTCGCCACGAGGCGGCGGTGGCGCGGCGCGAGGGCCTGCAGCTGGCGCTGCTGTTCGTCGACCTGGACCGCTTCAAGGCCATCAACGACTCGCTGGGCCATGCCGCCGGCGACCGCATGTTGCTGGCCGCCAGCGAACGGCTGCGCCATGCGGTGCGTGAATCCGACCTGGCCTGCCGCGTCAGCGGCGACGAATTCCTGTTGCTGCTGCGGGACAGCCGCGAGGGCATCGCGCACGCGGCCCAGCGCCTCATCGAGGCGCTGAACACGCCGCTGCAGTTGCAGGACGTCAGCGCCAGCGTGTCGGCCAGCGTGGGCATCGCGATGTTCCCGCGCGACGGCGAAGACTTCGACACCCTGGTGCGCCATGCCGACCTCGCGATGTACCGCGCCAAGCAGCAGGGGCGCTCGCGCTACAGCTTCTACCAGCAGGAGCTGGACGCGGCGGCCACCGCCCGCCTGGCGCTGGAGCGCGAGCTGGCGCGCGCGCTGGAGCGCGGCGAGCTGAGCCTGCACTACCAGCCCATCACCGATGCGCGCAGTGGCGCCTGGCGCAGCGTCGAGGCGCTGATCCGCTGGCAGCATCCCACCCGCGGGCTGCTGATGCCCGGCCATTTCATCCAAGTGGCCGAGGAATCGGGCCAGATCGTCGACATCGGCTGGTGGACCATCCAGACCGCCTGCGCCCAGCTGGCGCGCTGGAAGGCCCAGGGCCGCCACCCGGGCCAGCTGGCGATCAACCTGTCGGCGCTGCAGTTCCGCGACGAGCGCCTGCCTGAGCGCGTCGCGCAGGCGATGGCCGAGCACGGCATTGCCTCCGGCGAGCTGGCGCTGGAACTGACCGAGAGCACGCTGCTGAGCGACGGCGACGGCGCGCTGCAGGTCGTGGCCCGGCTGCGCGCGCTGGGGCTGAGCCTGGCGGTGGACGACTTCGGCACCGGCTACTCCTCGCTGGCCTATCTGAAGACCCTGCGCCCGGAGCGCCTGAAGATCGACCGCGCCTTCGTCACCGAGCTGGCCGCCAGCCGCGACGACCGTGCGCTGGTCCAGGCCATGCTGGGCATGGCGCTGGCGCTGGGCATCGAGGCCGTGGCCGAGGGCGTCGAGACCGAGGCGCAGCGTGAGGTGCTGCTGGAGCTGGGCTGCTGGCAGCAGCAGGGCTATCTGTATGGCCGGCCGGCACCGGTGGAGCAGGTCACGCCCCAGCTGGCGGACTACGTCGCGCCGACGCCGCCATCCGCACCCGGCAGCCGCAGCTGACGCGGCTTCTGCTGCAGTTCGTCGCCCCGTGCTCGCGCGGCGGCCGTGGCTTGGGCACAGTGGCGCTCCACAACAGGGAGAAGCCCATGGATGCCAGCCTCAAGACCTTGATGACCGCGATCGCCGCCGTCGCGAGCGCCTTCGTGCTGGCGCTGTGGCTGGCCGAGCAGACCGATCCGGTGGACACCCACCGCGTGCTCGCGCAGCGCCAGTCCGCGCCGGTGTCCGGCGCCACGCTGCACGGGCCGGCGCGCGCCAGCCAGCCGCGCGGCTGAGCCTTTCTTTCCTCGCCCGGTCCCTCGCGGCCGGCTCGGTCTGCGGCCTTCGCCGCAGCACGGGCCGGCCGCGGTCCTTATGGGCGGCGTCGTTCTGCATGCGCGGTTTGCCGCCGTTGCCGCCACCGCTGCGCCCGTCCCCGCGCCGCCTGCGCGTTCATCGCGTCCGGCTGCGTTTCAAGCGGTTCACGCGCGCCTTCGTCGCCTCGCCCTGGTGAAGAACGTGTGCGGCGCCGAAACTGCAATCACTGACACAGCACGTCCCACTTCAGGAGCCCCTCATGATCAGCAAGCACACCAGCCTCAAGGCCCTTCTCTTCGGGATCGGCGTCACGCTCGCCTTCGCGCTGAGCGCGCAGCACCCGCACTCGCCGGCGCCCCAGGTCGTCAAGCTGGAGCGCGTGGTGATCGAGGGCAAGCGCAGCACCACGCCCGTGCAGCAGCTGCCGCGCGTCGAGCTGCATGGCCACCGCGTGAGCGGCGGCCCGGACCAACAGCTCGCGTCGGTCGCCACGGCCACCTGCAGCGCCGCTGCCGCTCTCTGCTGAACGACGGCGACGCGCTGCTGTCGTCCCGGTTTTTTGACCCCCAAGGCCCGGCTTGCGCCGGGCCTTTGCATGTCGGCCGCCGCGGACTCAGGCGTCCGTGTCGAGGACGCGCAGGATCTCGCGTCCGTAGGCTTCGAGCTTTTTCGCCCCCACGCCGCTGATGCCGGCCAGGGCGTCCAGGTCGCGCGGATGCTGACGCGCCATCTCGGCCAGCGTGACGTTCTGGAAGATCACATAGGCCGGCAGCCCATGCTCGCGTGCCACCTCGGCGCGCCAGGCCTTGAGGGCCTCGAAGCGCGCCAGCGCGGCGCTGTCCAGGTCCGGCGCCTCGGCGCGCGCGCTGCCGCGGCTGGCGCGCGTGGACTTGGCGCGGCGCGTGTCGCTGGGCTGGCGCAGCAGCAGCCGCACCTCGCCGCGCAGCACCGCGCGGGCGCTCTCGGCCAGCGCGAGGGTGCTGTACTCGCCTTCGGTGAACACATGGCCCAGCGCGATCAGCTGGCGCAGCACCGCGCGCCACTGCTGTTCGCTCAGGGCCGAGCCGATGCCCCAGGTGGACAGGCTTTGGTGCCCGTACTGGCGCACCTTGTCGGTCTCCTTGCCGCGCAGCACGTCGATCAGATGGCCGGCACCGAAGCGCAGCCCGCTGATCTGCTGGAAGCGATAGATGCAGGACAGCGCCATGCGCGCCGCCTCGGTGCCGTCCCAGGTCGCGGGCGGGTTCAGGCAGTTGTCGCAGTTGCCGCAGGGCCGGCTGTCCTCGCCGAAATAGGCCAGCAGGCGCTGACGGCGGCAGTCGGTGGCCTCGGCCAGCGCGAGCAGCGCGTCCAGCTTGCCGCGCTGCGCCTTCTTGAAGCTCTCGTCGGCCGGGCTCTCGTCGATCATGCGGCGCTGGTTCACCACATCGGCCAGGCCGTAGGCCATCCAGGCCTGGGCCGGCGCGCCATCGCGGCCCGCGCGCCCGGTCTCCTGGTAGTAGCCCTCGATGTTCTTGGGCAGGTCCAGATGGGCGACGAAGCGCACATCCGGCTTGTCGATGCCCATGCCGAAAGCCACCGTGGCCACCATCACCAGCCCGTCCTCGCGCAGGAAGCGGTCCTGGTGGCGCTTGCGCAGCTCGGCGTCCATGCCCGCGTGATAGGGCAGCGCGTTGACCCCCTGCGAGCGCAGCCACTCGGCGGTCTCGTCCACCTTGCGCCGGCTCTGGCAATAGACCACGCCGGCCTCGTCCTCGTGTTCGTCGCGGATGAAGCGCAGCAGCTGGTCGCGCGGGCTGGCGCCCTTCTCGACGATCAGGTAGCGGATGTTGGGCCGGTCGAAGGACGAGATGAACACGCGCGCGTCCTGCAGCGCCAGGCGCTCCACCATGTCGGCCCGCGTCAGCTCGTCTGCGGTGGCCGTCAGCGCGATGCGCGGCACCTCGGGGAAGCGTTCGTGCAGCAGCGACAGCGACAGGTATTCGCTGCGGAAATCATGCCCCCACTGGCTCACGCAATGCGCTTCGTCGATCGCGAACAGCGCCAGCTGGCCGCGCTCGTACAGCGACTGCAGCTGGGCCAGGAAGCGCGGCGTGTTGACCCGCTCCGGCGCCGCGTACAGCAGCGTCAGCCGGCCCGACAGCATCTCGCGCTCCACATGCTGGGCCTGCTCCAGGCTCAGCGTGGAGTTCAGGAAGGCGGCATGCACGCCGGCCTCCTCGAGCGCGCCGACCTGGTCCTGCATCAGCGCGATCAGCGGGCTCACCACCACCGTCACGCCATGGCCCAGGCGCTGGCGTGCGATCGCCGGCACCTGGTAGCACAGGCTCTTGCCGCCCCCGGTGGGCATCAGCACCAGCGCATCGCCCCCGGCGCAGACCTGCTCGACGATCTCGGCCTGGCGGCCGCGGAAGCTGGCATAGCCGAACACCTCCTGCAGGATGGCGAGCGGCAGGGCCTGGGCCCGATCGGGCGACGGGGAAGACATCGGGGCGGGAACTGGCATGGGAGCGCGCATGGTACGCGCTTCGCTGCGCGCCCCGTCACCGCCGCCCTGGGGACACCCGCGGGGCCGGCGCTTGCCGGCGTCCCGGGACCGGCCCATCATCGACGCACCAACACCAGGGAGCACACCATGAGCGAGCAAGGAACGCCGGCGGCGGGTGGCGCCGCGGACGAGGACGCGGCCACCGCGCTGCGGCGCAAACTGGTCCGCAACCTCCACGAGGTCCCGCGCGAGCGCTATCTGCGCCCGCCGCTGTACGACAGCATGACCGGCAGCCTCTCCCAAGGCACGCTGGCGCGCAAGCTGGGCTGCGGCGTGGACACCGTGCCGCCGGGCCAGCAGAGCTGCCCCTACCATTTTCACCACACGCAGGAGGAGATGTTCATCATCCTGGACGGCGAGGGCACGCTGCGCGTGGCCGGCGAACGCCTGCCCGTCAAGGCCGGCGACGTCATCTTCATCCCCTGCGGCCCCGACTATCCGCACCACCTCCTGAACACCTCCGACCGGCCGCTGAGCTACCTGTCCATCAGCACCCAGGAGCGCCCGGAGGTCTGCGAATACCCGGATTCCGGCAAGATCGGCGTGTTCTCGCGCGGGCCGGCCTTCATCCAGCGCCGCGAAGCCGGGCTGGACTACTGGGACGGCGAGCCCTGAGCCGCCCAGGCCCGCCGCCCGGCGCCGTTCCTCCGAGCGGCGGATGCTCCGTGGCGACCCGCAGAGGCCGCCCGGGGGGCTCACGGCATAATCCGGACTTCACTCGTACGCCCACTGCACACCATGGCCTCGGTCAACAAAGTCATCATCATCGGCAACCTCGGTCGCGACCCCGAGCTGCGCTACACGCCCAGCGGGGCCGCGGTGTGCAATGTCAGCATCGCCACCACGCGCAACTGGAAGAGCCGCGAAGGCGGCGAACGCCAGGAAGAAACCGAATGGCATCGCGTCGTCTTCTACGACCGCCTGGCCGAGATCGCCGGCGAGTACCTGAAGAAGGGCCGCCCGGTCTATGTCGAAGGCCGCCTGAAGACCCGCAAATGGCAGGACAAAGAAGGTCGGGACACCTACACGACCGAGATCATCGCCGAACAAATGCAGCTCCTGGGCAGCCGTGACGGCAGCGGTGGCGACGACATGGGCGGCGGTGGCGGTGGCGGCGGCTACAGCCGCGAGCGCAATGCCGAGCGCGGCGGTGGCGACTTCGGCGGCGGCGGCGGCGAAGCCCGCGCGCCGCGCCCGGCCCCGGCCCCGCGCCAGGCCCCCGCGCCCAAGCCGGCCACCAGCTTTGATGACATGGACGACGACATTCCTTTCTAGGATCTACTCTTTCCTGGACGGTAAACAAGGAGCCCCAGCCTCTATGGCTTGGGGCTTTTTTTGTTGCTTGGCGGAAAACGTCAGTATGAACACGCACTGGCCGCGCTGGACTCTCAGCTATACGCATGACGGCTTCTCTCGATAACCACACGCTGCGAGACGCCTTGCTGTCGCGAGGCTTCCAAGACATCACCAGCGAAAACCGCACCACCAAGAGTTGGCGCCTGCAACACCCGCAGATGAAGCACTGGGTGTCCATCAAGCTGTCCAAGGACGTCAGCCAGCGGATGGCGACGGCACCGTTGGTCCTGCATCCCCATGATGCTCAACTTCTGCTTTCGGCGCAGGGCGTCCGTGGTATTCGCGTGGTGGGCCCGTTTGGCGGAAGCAGCACCAAGTACGCTGGGGTGCACGGCCATGCTGTTGCGGTGGAGGACCTCAGGTCGGTCGATGCACTTGTGCTTATCTTGACGGGGGGCGCTACCGAACAATCGTCTATGGAGCTCGCCTCCGGCGTGCATGACGATGCGGCCGATCCTTTTCAGCAGCTCGCCGCACGCTCGGCTTCCGATTTCGTTGAAGCCTTGCAGGCGAGCGCTGACCGGATGACGGCCCAGCAGCGAGCCATGTTGCTCGGCCATGCTCAGGCTCCCGGTCAGCGCCTGTCTATGGAAGCCATTGCCCTACTGGGTGGCTATGAGAGCTATGCCGCGGCCAACAGCCAGTACGGCCGGCTCGGCCATGCGCTCTCAGACCACTTTGGGATCGATGGCTTGACCAACTGGACCCAGGCGCTTGCTACGGGGGATGGCGAGGCCGATGCGCGCGGCCATTTCCTCTGGACCATGCGCACCAACCTGGTCACAGCCTTGCGCGAAATGGGTTGGTTGACTCGCGACGAAGACACCATCACTGGCACCGCACAAGCTGCTGCAGATCTGGATGCGGAAGGGGTCAACCGATTACCCACGACGCGGCAGGCACTCATCGAAGCGCGCGTTGGGCAAGGTCTGTTCCGAGAGCGTGTGCTTGGTTTGTGGCAGAGCCGGTGTGCCGTGACGGGTTGCGCCATCCAAGCCACATTGATTGCAAGCCATGCCCAGGCTTGGAGCGAGTCCAGTGACGAAGCCCGGCTTGACCCTTACAACGGCCTGCCCCTCACGGCCTCCATCGACAAGCTGTTCGACAGAGGCCTGATCTCCTTTGACGACAAAGGTCGCCTGCTCTGCAAGCCAGGGCTGACAGACGCGGATTTGTCTCACCTCGGCCTACGCCCCGATGCCCGCCTGCGCGCTGAAGGCCTGAAAGCCCGGCACCTTCCCTATCTGGCGGCACACCGCGCTCGCCACGGCTTTGAGTAATCGAGCCATGTCCATCACTTCCGCCATCAAATCCATCCATGACATCCTGGGCAAGGACGTCGGCGTCGACGGCGACGCCCTGCGCATCGGCCAGTTTGTCTGGAGGCTATTCCTGGAAGATCTTTGACGACCGCGAGCAAGAATGGGAATTGCTCAACGATGATTGCCAAAGCCCCTTGGCCGAGGCCTACCGCTGGCGCAACTGAGCGACCGACCCAGAAGGCAGGAAGGGCGACGAACTGGTGAGCTCCGTGGACAACGAGCCCTTCCCCGGCCTGCAGAACCTCACCGAGTACAGCACCACGCCGGTGGCCTATGTCACGCGCAGCGTCTTTGAAGACGAGCACGAAGGCCTGCTGATCGCCGACCTCCCGCCTGAGAACGGCTGAGTCGACAACACCGCGCCCAACCGCAACAGCGTGCGCTACGACTACCAGCTCCGGCTGGCCGGGCTCTATCCTGAGGTGCTCTCCGCCAACGCCCGAACGCTCAAGAGCTAGTCGGACCAGAAGCCCGCCAGCTGGGACGAGGGGCTGTTCGACCTCAACGCGATGCAAAAAGCGTGGAAAACCTGGCTCAGGCGATGGCGGTCAAGCAGTGGGTCCAGAACTAGGGCGAGCAGTTCAAGCCCCGCTACGGGAAAGTTGCCGCGGGCTGCTCCCCCTGCAAGGGCTGGCTGTCCGATGCCCAACTGGCCAAGGACAAGCGCAACGCGCGCGTCGTCCGGGGGCTTGGTCGAGGAGCTCGGCTTCAAGGACGGGGGCATCCCGGGAGGGACGCTCACCGCCGCGCCGCGTCGTCTGCATAGCGGACAGTGCCCCGCCCGCTTCATGGCGATGTCATGACGCGTTTCTAGTCTTTCGGTCGTTCTGACGCGGGGGGCCTTCGTGGCGTTGCGCGGTCCGGTATCGCGCCCCTGCTGCCACGAGAGCGGGCCGGCGTAGGCATGCCCGGCCGGCGCCGCTGCATGCGTCCTGCCCGGGTCCTTCCTCCACCCTCTGCAAGACGCCCCCATGCAGCACTTTCTTTCCCCGTCATCCACGGCGCGGCTCCTGTCCGCCGTCCTCTTGAGTCTGGCGCTGAGCGCCTGCGGCGGCAGCTCCGATGCCAGCCCGCCTACCCCGGACAAACCCACGCCCGACAAGCCCAACCCCGGCACCAAGCCCGAGATGCGTTGCGCCCCCTGACCGACCCGCCAGCCCAGA
This sequence comes from Pelomonas sp. CA6, assembly GCF_022549225.1. Lineage (GTDB taxonomy): Bacteria > Pseudomonadota > Gammaproteobacteria > Burkholderiales > Burkholderiaceae_C > Roseateles. The sequence continues at coordinate 312,385 of NZ_JAKZFD010000004.1, read as the reverse complement.
GAACAAGACATGAGTTCCCGCCGTCAATTCCTCCAGAACGCCGCTTCCACCGGCGCCGCCGCCGCCGCGCTGGCGGCCTTCCCGCCCAGCATCCGCCGCGCGCTGGCCATTCCCGCCAACAACAAGACCGGCACCATCCAGGACGTCGAGCATGTGGTGATCCTGATGCAGGAGAACCGCTCCTTCGACCACTACTTCGGCACGCTGCATGGCGTGCGCGGCTTCGGTGACCGCTTCACCGTGCCGCTGCCCGGCGGCCGCAGCGTCTGGCAGCAGACCGACGCCAACGGCAAGGTCGTGCTGCCCTACCACCTCGACAGCCGCAAGGGCAACGCGCAGCGCGACGGCGGCACGCCGCACGACTGGGACGACAGCCAGAAAGCCTGGGACCACGGCCGCATGTGGCAATGGCCGCGCTACAAGACCACCAAGGCCATGGGCTATCACCGCGAGGCCGAAGTCCCGTTCCAGTTCGCGCTGGCCAATGCCTTCACCGTCTGCGACGCCTACCACTGCGCGATGCACACGGGCACCGACGCCAACCGCTCCTTTTTCCTGACCGGCACCAACGGCGCCACCGCGCAGAACGTCGCCTTCGTGCGCAACGAGTGGGACTGGCTGGACGGCCGCGCCTCCGCCGTCGACACCGGCTACACCTGGAAGACCTATGCCGAACGGCTGGAAGAGGCCGGCGTGCGCTGGATCAGCTACCAGAACATGCCCGACGAATGGGGCGACAACATGCTGGGCGCCTTCCGCCAGTTCCGGCGCGCCAACCTGGCCTCCGGCTACCCGGTGTGCAGCGGCGGCGAGCCGAACAAGCCCTATGCCGACAGCGGCCAGGCGCTGCCCTATCGCGCCTACGACCACGCCCGCGACAACGCCGGGAACCCGCTGTACAAGGGCATCGCCAACACCCTGCCGGGCACCCGGCCCGAGGAATACCTGGACGCCTTCCGGCGCGACATCCGCGAAGGCAAGCTGCCCCAGGTCTGCTGGATGAACGCGCCCTCGGTCTACTGCGAGCACCCGGGGCCGTCCAGCCCGGTGCAGGGCGCCTGGTTCCTGCAGGAGGTGCTGGACGCGCTCACCGCGGTGCCCGAGGTGTGGAGCAAGACCGTGCTGATCGTCAACTTCGACGAGAACGACGGCTACTTCGACCATGTGCCCTCGCCGTCGGCCCCGTCGCCCAACGGCGACGGCAGCTATGCCGGCAAGACCACGCTGCCCGAGGCCAGCCTGGGCGCCGAGTACTTCACCCATCCCGCGCCGGCCGGCAGCCGAGGCCAGCCCAAGCCGGACGGCCGCGTCTACGGCCCGGGCCCGCGCGTGCCGCTGTACGTGATCTCGCCGTGGAGCCGCGGCGGCTGGGTCAACTCGCAGGCCTTCGACCACACCTCGGTGATCCGCTTCCTGGAGGCGCGGTTCGGCGTCGCCGAGCCGCACATCAGCCCCTTCCGGCGCGCCGTCTGCGGCGACCTGACCAGCGCCTTCAACTTCGCCACGCCCAACAGCGAGGCCCTGCCCACGCTGGCGGGCCGGCGCAGCAAGACCGAGGCCGACCAGCTGCGCGTGGCCCAGGAGGCACTGGGCCAGGTGCCGCTGCCCATCGACCCGCAACTGCCGCGCCAGGCCACCGGCACGCGGCCGTCGCGCGCCTTGCCCTATGAGCTGCACACCAGCGCGCGCGTCGACGCGCAGGCCGGCACGGTGCGCCTGCTGTTCGCCAACAGCGGCCAGGCCGCCGCGGTCTTCCACGTCTACGACAAGCTCAACCTCGACCGCGTGCCGCGCCGCTACATGGTCGAGCCCGGCAAGCAGCTGGACGACAGCTGGCAGCCCCTGCGCGACAGCAGCGGCTTCTACGACCTGTGGGTGCTGGGCCCCAATGGCTTCCATCGCCATTTCAAGGGCGACCTGAGCACGATGCGCGAGGCCGGCGCCGCGGTGCCGGAGATCCGCGTCTGCTACGACATCGCCAACGGCAACGTCTACCTGGAGCTGCTCAACAACGGCCAGCGCGATTGCAGCTTCAGCGTGCGCGCCAAGGCCTACCGCAGTGACGGCCCATGGACCGCCACGGTCAAGGGCGGCGCCAAGGCCGAGCTGCACTGGGACCTGGCCGCCAGCGGCGCCTGGTATGACTTCGTCGTCAGCTGCGATGCCGACCCGTCGTTCTCGCGCCGCTTCGCCGGCCGCGTCGAGACCGGCCGTCACTCGGTCAGCGACCCCGCGATGGGCCTGCCCGAGCTCTGAGCGACCCGGGCCACGGCCCCGGCCCGATCAGGGCCGCGGGCCCGCGCCGCGTCGCGGCAGCGGCCTGCAGCACCAGGCCATGAGGGCCGCGAAGCCCAGCAGGGCCAGCACATGGCCGGTACCCGCCCAGGGGGCGGCGGCCGGCCACCGCGGCAGCGCGGCGCGCAGCAGCAGGCTGGCCGCCATCAACGCCAGCGGCGCCAGCGCCCAGCGGCTGTGACGCGGCCGCAGGCCGGCCAGCGCCGGCAGCATGATGGGTGCGTGGCCAAAGACCATCGCGAATACAAAGCCCAGCCACAGCAGATGCCAGGCGACCGCCTGGCCGCTCAGTCCCGCCAGCGCGGCCAGCGCCAGCCAGCCATAGCCGACCAGCAGGCACAGCGCCGTGTGCCCGGCCCAGCTGCGCAGCCGCCACTGGCGCCGCGCCAGGTCGTAGGCCAGCAGCCACAGCGCCAGCAGGCCCAGCAGGGCCCAGCCCGCCGCGTCGCCGACGGCCGGGCGCCACAGCCACAGCAGCGGCAGCGGCAGCGCGAGCAGCGCCAGCCACAGCGCGATGAAGCCGCGCCGCGCCAGCGCCGACAGCGGCAGCAGCCGGGTCAGCTCGCGGCGTTCACCGGCGATGGTCAGCACCAGGAAGAGGCTCCAGCCCCAGCGCGCCAGCGCCGGCTGGTCCAGCGCGTGGGCGGCGTGGCCCAGCAGCAGCATGGCCGCGCCGCTGGCTTCCACGCGCAGCGGCAGCGCCGCGCCGCGGTGGCGCGCGGCCCAGGCATACAGCGCCAGCAGCCCCAGCGCCGAGGCCAGCCACAGCGCATGGCCCAGCGGCGCCAGCCCGTGCAGATGGGCCGCGCCGCCCAGCCCGGCGAGCAGTGGCACATACAGGCCGCGGCGCAGCGCCACGGCGCGCTCCAGCGCGATCAGCGTGGCGAAGAAGCCCGCCATCATCAGCGCGCCATGCTGTAGCAGCGCCTGGTGCGCCACCCCCTGCAACGCGGGCGGCAGGCTGCCCAGGCGCTGCAGCCCGCCCGCCAGCGCGGCCAGCAGGTTGACCAGCGCCAGCAGCGCGGCCAGGCGCGGCAGCCAGACCGGGGGACGGCGCGCCTCGCCCATGGCCGTCACCGTGCCGGGGTCAGGTCTTGCCCTGCCAGCCGAAGCGCTCGCGCAGCGCGGGGCTGAGGCGCTCGGGGCTCCATTCGGCGTCCCAGTTCATCAGCACCTCCACCGAGGCCTCGGGCTCGCCGGCGTCGATCATCGCGGCCAGCGTGTCGTCCACCAGCAGATCGGCCATCGGGCAGGTCGGGCTGGTGGGGATCAGGCGCAGCTCCAGCATGCCGTCGTCGCGCTGCTGCAGCGACTCGACCAGGCCCAGCTCGACGATGCTTTCGCCGATCTCCGGGTCCTGCACCTGCTGCAGCGCCTGCATCAGGCGCGCCAGGCGCTGCGGGTCCAGGGGCGCGCCCATGGCTCAGGCCTGCCGCAGGCGGGCCTGCAGGCCCTCGGACAGCCACAGGCCGTCGCGGCCCAGGCCCTCGCCATGGCCGGCCAGCATCAGCGCCACGCCGGGCATATGCGCCGCCCAGCGGCGCGCCTGCACAGCGCCGGCCACCATCATCGCGGCCCCCCAGGCGTTGACCTGGGAGACCTCGCGGGCCACCAGGCTCAGGCCCTGCAGGCCCTGGCTGGGCTGGCCGCTGCGCGGGTCCAGGATGTGGTGGTAGCGATGGCCGTCGCGGTCGAAGAAGCGTTCGTAGTCGCCCGAGGACGCCACGATGGCCTCGCCGCCCAGCTCCAGCACGCCCAGCAGGCGCTCGGGTGCGCGCGGGTCGCGCAGGCCCACGCGCCAGTCGCGCCCGTCCATCTGGCCCATGCAGAGCACGTCGCCGCCGCCGTCGATCAAGGCGTGGTGCACGCCATGCTGGCGCAGCACCTCCATGCCGGCGGCGAGGATGGGCAGCTTGGCGACGCCGCCCAGGTCCAGCTTCATGCCGGGACGCTGCAGGCTGACGCGCTGGCGCGCGCCGTCCACCTGCACGGCGCGGTGGTCCACCGCGCGCGCCTGCTGCGCGAGTCGCGCGGGCGCGGGCGGCTGCGCGTCCGGCGCGAAGCGCCAGTCGGCATAGGCGCCCACCGTGGGGTCGAACAGCCCGCCGGTCTGGCGCGCGCGCTGCAGCGCCTGCTCCAGCACGGCCGCCAGCTCGGGCGGCACGCGCAGCGCGTCGCCGCTGCCGGCGGCATCGGCCAGGCGCTGCAGCCAGCCGCCCGGTTCGTAGCGGCTCATCATCGCGGACAGCCAGGCCATGCGGTCCCAGGCCGCCTGCAGCGCGCGTTCGCGCCGCCGCGCGTCGCCGTCCAGCACGCTGAGGCTCAGCCGCGTGCCCATCAGCGTGCCGCTGTGCCGCTGCAGCGTCGGCAGCGCCCAGGCCGCGGCCGGCCACAGCGCGAACGCCAGGCCGGCGCGGGCCAGATCGCGCCGGTTCAAGCCGGCGCGCGCGAGGGCTTCACGGTCCATGGCGCTCAGCGCGACTGCGCCACCATGAAGTCCACCGCGGCCTTGACCTCGTCATCGCTCAGCGAGGCGCCGCCGCCGCGCGCCGGCATCATGCCCTTGGCACCGGTGAAGCCCTCGATCGCGTGCTTGTACAGCGTGTCCTGACCCTGCGCGATGCGCGGGCCCCAGTCGGCCTTGTCGCCGGGCTTGGGAGCACCGGCCACGCCCGCGCCGTGGCACATGGCGCAGGTCTTGGAGAACACGGCCTTGCCCACGGCGTTCTCGGGCGCGGCCGGGGCGGCCGGCTCGGCGGTGGCGCTGGCCGCGGGCGGCGTGGCGGTCGGCGTCGTCGGGGCCGCGGCCTCCTGCTTGCCGCAGGCCGCGAGGGCCAGCAGGGCGGTCAGGGCCAGGATGTGGGCAGCGTGCTTTTGCTTCATGGGGTCCTCCTGAGGGAAATCAAGCATTGAGCGCGATTCTGGAAGTCCGTCGCCGACCCTCTCAAGCGAATTGTTCCATCTTGGATACAGCTTTTGGGCTTACTTGTTTTGCTTAAACCAGATCAATGCGTGCGCCGGCTGCCCGGGCGGACGATGCGGCCGCCTGATGGCAACGCCTGAAGGCAACGCATCCCCCGACCGAGATTCCATGCAACTGCTCCGCTCCCGGCTCCGCCGGACCGCCCGCTTCCTGGTGATGGCCCTGTGCCTGAGCTGGGGGCTGGCGATCGCCGCGCCGCTGATCAAGCCGCCGGTCCTGGCGCTGGTCTGCAGCGCCGACGGCACGCGGCTGCAGGCGCAGGACGAGGCCGGCGGCGGCATCGCGCACCGCCTGACGCCCGAATGTGCGCTGTGCATTCTGCTGACCCCGCCCAGTCTTCCGTCCCCACCGCCCGAGACGCCCAGGCCGGCGGACGGGCCGGGGACGCCGGTCTGCGCCACGCACGCGCCGCCGGGCTGGTCTCCGATTCCGCCGCCCGCGCGCGGCCCTCCCTTCCCCCTCTGATTTCTTCCCAAGGTGAGCACATGAAAGACGACAGCAAGAGCACGCCCGCAACCGAGACCCCCGCAGCGGGTCGCCGACGCTTCATCGGCAGCGCGGCATTGGCCGGCCTGACCCTGGGCGTAGCGGCCTGCGCGGACAAGAAGAGCGAGGGCGGTGCCGCCGCCCCCGCCGCCGGCGGCAGCGCCGCGGCGAGCGGCCATGCGGCCGACGCCATCCATCTGAAGCCCGGCGAACTGGACACCTACTACGGCCTCTGGAGCGGTGGCCACACCGGCGACATGCGCGTCCTGGGCCTGCCCTCCGGCCGCGAGATCACCCGCATTCCCTGCTTCGTGCCGGATGCGCTGGTCGGCTGGGGCATCACCAACGAATCCAAGGCCGTGATGGGCACCAAGCCCGACGGCAGCCTGCGCTACACGGTGGCCGACACCCACCACACGCATGCCTCCTACAAGGACGGCAACTACGACGGCCGCTACGCGTGGATCAACGACAAGATCAACGCCCGCGTCGCGCGCATCCGGCTGGACTATTTCGTCTGCGACAAGATCACCGACCTGCCCAATGTGCAGGGCTTCCACGGCATCTTCCCGGACAAGCGCGACCCGGTGGACGAGAAGATCAACTACACCACGCGCGTGTTCTGCGGCGGCGAGTTCGCCATCCCGCTGCCCAACGCCGGCATCGAGGACGCCAGCAAGTACCGTTCGCTGTTCACCTGCGTGGACGCCGAGTCCATGGACGTGCGCTGGCAGGTGCTGATCGACGGCAACTGCGACCTCGTGGCCACCAGCTATGACGGCAAGCTGGCCGCGACCAACCAGTACAACACCGAGATGGGCGCCCACTACGAGGACATGATGTCCGCGGAGCGCGACGCCTGCCTGTTCTTCAACGTCGCGCGCATCGAGGCGGCGGTGAAGGCCGGCAAGTTCAAGACCATCGGCGACTCCAAGGTGCCCGTGGTGGACGGCACGCGCGAGTCCAACAAGGACCCCAAGACCGCGCTCACCGCCTACGTCTCCGTGCCCAAGAACCCGCACGGCGTCAACGCCAGCCCGGACGGCAAGTACTTCATCTGCGCCGGCAAGCTCTCGCCCACCGCCACCGTGATCGAGCTGAGCAAGGTGCTGGACTGGTTCGACGGCAAACAGGAGAAGCTGGACGGCGCCATCGTCGCCGAGGTGGAGCTGGGCCTGGGCCCCTTGCACACCGCCTTCGACGGCCGCGGCAATGCCTACACCACGCTGTTCCTGGACAGCCAGGTGGTCAAGTGGAACGTGGACAAGGCCATCGCCTTCCACAAGGGCGACAAGACCGTGAAGTACGTGGTCGACCGCCTGGACCTGCACTACCAGCCGGGCCACCTGAACGCCACCCAGTCCGAGACCATGGCCGCCGACGGCAAGTACCTCGCGGTGGGTTGCAAGTTCTCCAAGGACCGCTTCCTGCCCGTGGGCCCGCTGCATCCGGAGAACGAGCAGTTCATCGACATCTCCGGCGAGAAGATGGTGCTGCTGGCCGACCACCCGGTGCGCGGCGAGCCGCACGACTTCATCATCTTCAAGCGCGACCTGGTCAAGCCCAAGCAGGTGTACACGCTGGACGAGTTCCCCAACGCGGTGAAGGACCCCAAGGAGTCCGGCGTGTTCCGCAAGGGCAACAAGGTCGAGGTGCGCCTGACCTCGCAGGCCCCGGCCTTCAGCCTGCGCGAGTTCAAGCTGAAGAAGGGCGACATCGTCACGCTGACGCTGACCAACCTGGACAAGGTCGAAGACCTGACCCACGGTTTCGCGATTCCCAAATACAACGTCAACTTCATCGTGAACCCGCAGGAGACTGCGTCGGTGACCTTCGTGGCCGACAAGCCGGGCGTGTTCTGGTGCTACTGCACCCACTTCTGCCATGCGCTGCACCTTGAGATGCGCACCCGCATGATCGTGGAAGCCTGACCTGGAGGGAGGGCGCCGGCGCCGCGGCTCGAGCACCGCGGATCCGGCGCCTGACAACAACAATGCCGGTAGTTTTCAAGCGTTTCGCGGCCTCGCTGGCCGCGCTTTTTCTTGGCCTCGCCAGTGTCTGGGCGCAGGCCGCACCCGCGGGCCAGGCCTATGAGGCCCAGCTGCCCGCCGACCTCGCCAGCGCGCCCGATCTGTGCGCGCTGCTGCCCTGCGCCGAGGTCTTCCCCGGCGCGCGCAGCTTCTCGCCGCGCAAGGGCGCGCCGCCCTATGTCGAGGCCTATGGCGAAGGCACCGACCCCGCCACCGGCAAGCCGCCGCTGCTGGGCTACGTGATGCTGTCCACCGACATCACCGACACACCGGCCTACTCCGGCAAGCCGGTGGTCACGCTGATCGGCATGGACAGGGCCGGCCGCTATGTCGGCGTGAAAGTGCTCAAGCACTCCGAGCCCATCCTGTTGCTGGGCATCCCCGAATCGGCGCTGGTGCGCTTCAACAACCAGTACATCGGCAAGTCGGTGTCCGACAAGATCGAGGTCGGTCCCTCGCGCCCGGACGAGAACGTGCTGGGCGTGGACGCGATCTCCGGCGCCACCGTCACCGTGATCGCGCAGAACCAGGTGATGCACCTGTCCGGCAGCGCGGTCGCGCGCCAGGTGGGCCTGCTGCCGCCGGTGCACCGCGACCCGGCCCGCTTCCTGAGCGCGGGCAAGCGCTGGAGCTGGGACGAGCTGGTGCGCCTGGGCGCCGTGCAGCGCCTGCGCGTGAGCCCCGAGCAGGTCGGGCTGGAGCGCGGCGCCGCGCCCTTCATCGAGCTGTGGTTCGGCGACCTCAACCATCCCGACCTCGCCGCCAGCCTGCTGGGCGAGTCCGGCCGCGACAGCCTGCAGGCGCGCCTGAAGAAGGGCGAGCATGCCTTCTTCGTGATCCGCACCGGCGGCGAGGAGTCCTTCAAAGGCTCGGGCTTTGTGCGCGGCGGCATCTACGACCGCGTGCAGGTCAAGCAGGGCGACGAGTCCTACACCTTCCGCGACCTGGACTACATCAACCTCTACGGCCTGGCCGCCGCGGGCGCGCCGGCCTACACCGAGTCGGCCATCTTCGTGATCCGCGCCGAGGCCTTCTCGGCGGCCTATCCGTGGAAGCTGGCCTTCCTGGGCAACCGCGTGGACCGCGCCACCGGCCAGCGCAGCTTCGCCAACTTCGAGGCCAAGTACTGGCTGCCGGGCGAGCTGCTGCAGGGCGGCCGCCCCGAGGTGCAGGAAGACCAGGCGCCCTGGGTGCGGGTGTGGAAGACGCGCGCCTGGGGCATCGCCGGCTTCACGCTGCTGCTGTTCGTGGTGGGCGTGGTCTACGCGCTGCGCGAGCGCCTGACGCGGCGTTCCACGCACAAGAACAAGTGGCCGGTCAACGCCTTCAAGTACAGCGCCTGGGCCCTGTCCATCGCCTTCGTCGGCTTCGGCGTGATGGCGCAGCCCTCCATCACCCAGGTGCTGACCTGGTTCCACAGCCTGCTGTTCCAGTGGACCTGGTCGCTGTTCCTGTCCGACCCCTTCATCTTCGTCTTCTGGATCTTCATCATCCTGACGGTCTTCCTGTTCGGCCGCGGGCTGTTCTGCGGCTGGCTGTGCCCCTTCGGTTCGCTGTCCGAGGCGATCTACAAGCTGGCCGGCAAGCTGGGCCTGAAGCGCTTCCAGAAGCCGCTGCCGCGTGCCTGGCACGACCGGCTGAAGTGGCTGAAGTACGCGCTCTTCATCGGGCTGCTGGGCGTCTCGCTGCTGTCCATGACCACCGCGGAGATGCTGGCCGAGGTCGAGCCTTTCAAGACCACCTTCCTGGTCGGCATCGCCAACCGCGCCTGGCCCTACGGGCTCTATGTGGCGCTGCTGCTGGGGCTGTCCCTCTTCATCGAGCGGCCCTACTGCAAGTACATCTGCCCGCTGGGCGCGGCGCTGGCCATGCCCTCGACCTTCCGCTGGTTTGGTCTGCGCCGCAAGCAGGACTGCAACAGCTGCAAGGCCTGCGCCGTGGGCTGCGGCGCGCAGGCCATCGACGCGGCCGGCCGCATCGACCACCGCGAATGCCTGCACTGCCTGGACTGCATGGTGCTGTACACCGACACCGCCGGCTGCCCGCCGCTGGCCAAGGAGCGCAAGCGCCGCGAGCGCGAAGGCCTGGCGCAGACCCCGATCGGGCGCGACGGCTACTTCATCCCCATCGTTCCGGTGGGGGCCGACGGCACCCCGGCGCGCCCCTATGGCGACAAGGTCGCCCAGGGACCGGACCCGCGCATGCCCACCGAGCCGGCGCAGCCGCCGCACAAGACCGGCCTGCGTGGCTGGCGCTGGCTGGCGATGGAGCTGCGCGACCACCTGTGGCCCTGGAGCCCGCAGAGCCTGCGCGGTTCGCGCGCGCTGCTGCTGGCCGGCGCGCTGCTGGCGGTCGCGGTGAGCCTGGCCTGGCTGCTGGCCGCGACCGGCCGGCTCTCCGGCATGGCCATCGTCGCCTGGTGGCTGGCCTGGAGCGCCTACGAGGTGGCGATCCGCATGCAGGGCCGCCGCTACGTCAAGGACGGCCCCTGGTGGCAGGCCCAGTACCGCGTCGCGGGCTGGATGGACATGATCAGCTATGTGGCCTTCAAGAACCTGCTGATCGGCGCCACGCTCTTCCTGGGCCTGAAGGCGGCGGGATGGTTGCCGCAATGACGGTCCCCCGGGCCTGCGCCGGCCAGGCGCGCCGCGGCGCGCGCGCCTGGCTGCGGCTGGCCTGTGCGCTGCTGGGCGGCGCGCTGCTCGCGCCGCTGGCCGGCGCCGCCGCGCTGCGCGTGCGCCCCGGCGAGGACATCCAGGCGGCGATCGAGCGCGCGCGGCCCGGCGACACCGTCGAGATCGAGCGCGGCCACTACACGGCCAATCTCGTGATCCGCAAGCCGCTGACCCTGCGCGGCCTGGACCGGCCCACGATCAGCGGCGCGCAGCGCGGCAACACCGTGGACGTGCAGGCGCCGGACGTGGTGCTGGACGGGCTGATCGTGCGCGACTCCGGCCACGACCTGAAGGAGCAGCACGCCGGCATCTACATCCGCCCCGGCGCCCATCGCGCGCGCGTGGCGCGCTGCGACCTGGTCTACAACCTCTTCGGCCTGTGGATCGAGAAGGCCGACGACGTGCGGATCGAAAACAACCTGATCACCGGGCTGCGCGACCAGCAGTCCTCGCAGCGCGGCAACGGCATCCAGCTCTACAACACGCGCGGCGCGCACATCATCGGCAACCGCATCAGCTTCGTGCGCGACGCGCTGTACGTGGACGTCTCCCACCACGCCGTGTTCCGCGGCAACCGGCTGCACCACAGCCGCTACGGCACCCACTACATGAACTCCTACTACAACCTGTGGGAGGACAACGACAGCTACCTCAACCGCGGCGGACTCGCGCTGATGGAGGTGCGCGACCAGGTCGTGCGCCGCAACAGGACCTGGGGCAACAGCGACTTCGGGTTGATGCTGCGCACGCTGCAGGACTCGGTGATCGAAGACAACATCGTCGCCGGCAACGCGCGCGGGCTCTTCATCTACGACGTCGAGTACGCGCGGCTCAGCGGCAACCTGGTGGTGGGCAACCGCGTCGGCGTGCACCTGAGCGCCGGCTCGACGCGCAACACCGTGCAGCGCAACGACTTCATCGCCAACCGCGAGCAGGTGCGCTACGTGGGCGCGCGCGACGAGCCCTGGGGCGACAAGCCCGGGCAGCGCGGCCAGGGCAACCACTGGAGCAACTACCAGGGCTGGGACCGCGACGCCGATGGCCGGGGCGACCTGCCCTACGAGGCCAACGACGTGGTGGACCGGCTGCAATGGCGCTACCCGGCGCTGGCACTGCTGGCGGGCAGCCCCTCGGTGCAGGCGCTGCGCCTGCTGGGCCAGCAGTTCCCGGTGCTGCGCGTGCCCAGCGTGGTCGACCCGGCGCCGGCGATGCGCCCTTGGAACCCCCGCTGGGCCGCATGGCTCAGCCCCGGGCGCGCGGCGCCCGGCATGGAGACGACGGATGAGCGATAGACATGGAGCGGCCGCCGGGCCGGCGCTGCGCCTGGCCGGCGTGGGCAAGCACTACGGCCGCGGCGCCACGCTGGTGAAGGCGCTGGACGGCGTGGACCTGGAGGTGCCGCCGGGCCTGCTGTTCGGCCTGATCGGCCACAACGGCGCCGGCAAGAGCACGCTGTTCAAGCTGCTGCTGGGCCTGATCCGCCCCAGCCACGGCCGGCTGGAGCTGGGCGGCTGCGAGGTCGGCGGCGCGGGCTTTCGCGAGCAGCGCCGGCGCCTGGGCTATCTGCCCGAGAACCTGGTGCTGTACGACAACCTCAGCGGGCTGGAAACCCTGCAGTTCTTCGCCCGGCTGAAGAACGCGCCGGCCGCACAGTGCCAGACGCTGCTGGAGCGCGTGGGCCTGGGCGGCGCGATGCGGCGCGCGGTGCGCGAGTACTCCAAGGGCATGCGCCAGCGCCTGGGCTTCGCGCAGGCGCTGCTGGGCGAGCCGCGCCTGCTGCTGCTGGACGAGCCCACCACGGGCCTGGACCCGGCGGCGATCCGCGAGTTCTACCGCCTGCTCGACGAGCTGCGCGCGCAGGGCGTGACGCTGGTGATCAGCTCCCACATCCTGGCCGAGCTGCAGGGGCGGGTGGACGCGCTGGCCATGCTGCACCAGGGCCGCGTCTGCGCCCAGGGCACGGTGGCCCAGCTGCGCGAGCGGTCGCAGCTGCCGCTGCTGCTGCAGATGCAGGGCGAGCCCGGGCGGCTGCGCCAGCTCCACGCCGAGCTGGACCAGGCCCACGCTGGCGCGCCGCTGCAATGGCAAGACCTGGCCCCGGGCCAGGCCCGGCTGCGCTTGCCGCGCGCGCTGAAGATGGCGCTGCTGGCGCGCGCCGCGGGCGCCGGGCTGCAGGACCTGCAGCTGCAGGAGCCCAGCCTGGAAGACGTGTACTTCGAACTGCGGGAGGCGCAGGCATGAATCAGGCGATCTCGAATCCCCGCGGCGGGAGGGCCCGCCCATGAGCGCGGCGAACTGGACGCGCGGCGTCGCCGCGCTGGCGGGCAAGGAGTTCCGCGACCGCCTGCGCAACCGCTGGGTGCTGGCCGTGGCGCTGGTGTTCACGCTGTTCTCGCTGGCCATCACCTACTTCGGATCGGCGGCGCAGGGCGTGGTGGGGCCGCGCTCCATCGAGCTGACCATCGCCAGCCTGGTCAGCCTGGTGGTCTACCTGATCCCGCTGATCGCGCTGCTGCTGGGCTTCGACGCCATCGTCGGCGAGCGCGAGCGCGGCACGCTGGACCTGCTGCTGGCCCATCCGGTCACGCGGCTGGAACTGCTGCTGGGCAAGTACCTGGGCCTGGCCGCGGCGCTGACCCTGTCCACGCTGGGCGGCTTCGCGCTCGTCGCGGGGCTGCTGTGGCAGCGCTTTGGCGCCGCAGGGCTTTACCACTACGGCGGCTTCATGATCAGCGCGGTGCTGCTGGGCCTGGCCTTCCTGAGCCTGGCGCTGCTGCTGTCGGTGCTGGCACGCGACCGCACGCGCGCCTCCGGCCTGGCGATTGCGCTGTGGTTCGTGATGGTGCTGGTCTTCGACCTCGTGCTGATGGGCCTGCTGGTGGCCAGCGGCGGCCAGCTGGGCGGCTGGCTGCAGGGCGAGGGCCTGGCCTATCTGCTGCTGCTCAACCCGGCGGACCTCTTCCGCATCCTCAACGTGTTCTCGCTGGACGACATGCGCCGCCTCTACGGGCTGGCCAGCGTCGTTCCCGCCGCGCTGGGCCAGATGTGGCTGCTGGGCGGCGCGATGCTGGGCTGGATCCTCGGCCCGCTGGCCCTTGCCGCCTGGAGATTCAAACCATGATGCCCGACACCTCTTCTTCGTCGCCCCTGAACCGCCGCCGCCTGCTGTGCGGCTGCGCCGGCCTTGCGCTGCTGGGCCTGGCGGCCTGCGGCCGCAGAGACGAGCCGTCCGCGCTGCGGCCGCAGGAGATCCCCGCCGGCGCCAGCTGCGCGCTGGACGGCATGCTGCTGGCCGACTACCCCGGCCCCAAGGGCCAGATCCTGTTCGCCGGCGAGGCCCAGCCGCAGTGGTTCTGCGACACCGTGGAGCTGCTGTCCATGCTGCTCAAGCCCGAGCAGCTGCGCGAGCAGCGCGGCGCCTGGGTGCAGGACATGGCGCTGGCCGACTGGGAGCGCCCGGTGGGCCATTGGGTGGACGCGCGCCAGGCCTTCTATGTGCTGGGCAGCCGCCGCCACGGCTCCATGGGCCCCACCGCGGCCAGCTTCGCGGAGGCTGACAAGGCCCAGGCCTTTGCCGCGCAGTATGGCGGCCAGGTCCATCCCTTCGCGCAGCTCAAGCCCGAGATGGTGGACCTGAGCGGCGGCGCGCTGCACGACAGCCGCATGTAGCCATGCGACGCCGGCTGTGGCTCTTGGGCCTGGGCGCGCTCCCGTGGCTGGCCGCCTGCCGCGGCGCGGGCGAGCGCGAGGCCGCCGCCGCGCCCGCGGCCCCGCCCGACGAGGTCTGCATCGTCGCGCCCACCCAGGCCTACGACCCCGCCTCCGGCCTGCCGCCCGAGGCGCCGCGCGCCGTGCCCGAACAGGCGCGCTGCCCGGTCTGCGGCATGTTCCCGGCGCGCCATCCGCGCTGGGCCGCGCAGGCCATCTTCGACGACGGCGCGGTGCAGTACCTGGATTCGCCGCTGAGCCTCTTCCTCTACCTGCAGCGCGTGGCGCGCTACGCGCCGGGCCGCAGCGAGGCGCAGCTGCGCGCCGTCTACGTCAGCGACTGGGCGGGCGGCGGCTGGGTGGCGCTGGAGCGCGCGGTCTTCGTCGCCGGCTCCCGCCAGGCCGGGCCCATGCGCGCCGGCAATCTGCCGGCTTTTGCCGACGCGGCGCAGGCGCGCGAGTTCGCGCGACGCGAGGGAGGCCGGCTGATGGACGCCGCCGCGCTGCGCCGCGAGCTACCGGCCGAGCTGCGCGCGCTGGCGCCGCACCGGCACTGAGCCGGCACTGAACCGGACGTTCTCCCTCAGCGCGGGCCCGGCAGCGGCGGCAGCGTGGCCAGTTCGCGCAGCAGCCAGTCGCGCAGCGCGCGGACCGCTGGCGTCAGCTGGCGTCGGCCCGGCACGACCAGGAAGAGCGGCGAGCCCTCGCCGCGCCAGCCCGGCTGCAGATGCAGCAGCAGGCCCGCCTGCACATCGGCGGCCACGTCCAGCCAGGACTTGTGCGCCAGGCCCAGGCCGGCGAGCGCCCAGCGCCGCACCACCTCGCCGTCGTTGGCCGAGCGGCGGCCCTGCACCGGCACCTCCACCCAGCGGCCGTCCACCCGCAGCCGCCAGCTGCGCGGCAGCTCGTCGCCCAGCATGAAGCGCAGCGCCTCGTGCTGCTGCAACTCCTCGGGCCGCTGCGGCACGCCATGGCGGGCCACATAGGCCGGCGAGGCCACCAGCACGCGCTCGTTGTCCGGCGCCAGCGGCAGCGCCACCTGGCTGCCGCGCGTCGGCTCGCCATAGCGCAGCGCCGCGTCGACCGGGCTGCGCATCAGGTCGGCGCGCTGGTCCGACAGATGCAGGCGCAGCACCAGCCGCGGATGGCGTTGCTGGAAGCGCTCCAGCCAGGGCAGCAGCACCTGGCGCCCCAGATCGGACGGCATGGCCAGCTGCAGCTCGCCGCGCAGCTCGGCCTGCGGCGTGGCGGCGGCGCGCGCCTCCTCCAGCGCTGCCAGCGCCTGGCGCAGATGCGGCAGCAGGCGCTCGCCTTCGGCCGACAGGCGCAGGCTGCGCGTGCTGCGCACGAACAGCGGCACGCCCCATTGCGACTCCAGGCGCTTGATCGCGGCGCTGGCGGCGGCGGGCGACCAGTCCAGCGCCCGCGCGGCGGCGCTGAGGCTGCCCAGCTCGGCGGTGCGCACCAGCAGTTCGAGGTCGAGGATGCGGGTCATCGTTCGATTTTCTTTGAAAGTGAATCGGCCACCGCCCGCTGGGTGCGGGCGCGGCGGGTGGCCACACTGGACGCATGAAGACCGACCCCTTGTTCACCCCTCTGTCGCTGGGTCCGCTGGACCTGCCCCACCGCGTCGTGATGGCGCCCATGACCCGCGCGCGCAGCAGCCAGCCGGGCAACGTGCCCAACGCGCTGATGGCGCGCTACTACGCCCAGCGCGCCTCGGCCGCGCTGATCGTCAGCGAGGCCACGCAGATCTCGCCGCGCGCCCAGGGCTACAGCTTCACGCCCGGGCTGCACAGCGAGGCGCAGCGGCGGGGCTGGCACGAGGTCACCGATGCCGTGCATGCCGCCGGCGGGCGCATCGTCGCCCAGCTCTGGCATGTGGGACGCATGTCCCACCCGGTGTTCCAGGGTGGCGAGGCGCCGCTCGCGCCGTCGGCGCTGGCGCCGGATGCGCAGGTCTGGGTGGCCGACGACCAGGGCCGCGGCCGCATGCTGAACTGCCCGGTGCCGCGCGCGATGAGCCTGGACGAGATCGCCGCGACCGTGCAGGACTACCGCCGCGCCGCCGCGCTGGCGCGCGCCGCCGGCTTCGATGGCGTCGAGATCCATGGCGCCAACGGCTACCTGATCGACCAGTTCCTGCGCAGCAGCGCCAACCAGCGCGACGATGCCTATGGTGGCAGCCGCGACGGTCGCCTGCGCTTCCTGATGGACGTGGCCCAGGCCGTGGCGGCCGAGATCGGGGCCGAGCGCGTCGGCGTGCGCCTGGCGCCGCACATCACCGCGCGCAACATGGACTGCCCGGACATCGTGCCCACCATCCTGGAGGCGGCGCGCCGGCTCTCGGCGCTGGGCCTGGCCTATCTGCATCTGGCCGAGGCCGACTGGGACGATGCCCCGCGTGTGCCCGAGGACTTCCGCCGCGCGCTGCGCCAGGCCTTTGCCGGCCGCCTCATCGTCGCCGGCGGCTACGACGCCGCGCGCGCCCGCGCCCTGCTCAACGCGGGCCTGGCCGACCTGGTCGCCTTCGGCCGCCCCTTCGTCGCCAACCCCGACCTGCCGCGCCGCCTGGCCCAGGACCTGCCGCTGGCCGGGCTGCGGCCGGAGCTGCTGTTCGGTGGGGGGGAGGAGGGGTACACGGACTATGCGGCGGTGGCTTGAGCGCTGAATTGCATCCACGGGTACTGCTCGGGCAGACCTGCCAAGCCTGTCTCTCCGGGGGATGGATGCGGCATGTCTGCCGGAGACTATCGGCGTAGCGGCACTCAACGGCCGAGGAAGCGGCGAACCTCGTGCCCGGCGCTGTCGCTGGGCGGCAGTCCCGGAACCCTCGTGTGCGATGGACGCGCACCGGGCCTTGGACCGGCCCTTGATGCGCCCGGTTCTCCCGATCACTGCGACAACCCGTCTGGGAACGGTTGCGCCTATCGGCGCAGAACGGTACTGCCCGCTGTCCTGGCGCCATGCCCATCCCCCCGCTCTTCCCAGGGAAGGGAGCGAGTCGCCCTCTGCCCTCAGCGGCGCATGCCACTTCGTCCGCATGCACCGCCCACGACGAGCGTTGAACGGCACACCACCGCGTCAAGGCCAAGCCCTTCGGGTGGCTTGGCGGCCAGCCGGGGCTAAGCCGCCCGGCCCGAAGCGCTCCCCCTCATGCTGCAGACCGCTCAACAAGCTCCAGGTCTGCATCTGCCTGCTCGTAATGAACCACCCCGAGCCTTTGGAAGTTGACCATCACCCCCCGTTTTAGATACTCCCACTGGTCCCGTGGGTAGTCAGAGGTGAATTCGTCTGTGTCAATAGAACAGACCACGACCCCCTCTGAACCATCACTGAGCTTCACCTGGTCGCCCAGCCTAGCCTCTTGTCCGTCGGAATATTTCATCCTGTTGCCCTCAATTCGCGAACGGCTCAATGGGTATTGCTCCAACAGGCAGCGCAGTAGGTGGCACCGCACCTACTGCTTGCCAGAAGCATTGGCAGTTCCTCGGGTTTTGGTTGGCCTTGTGGATGTTGTAGTAAGGACCCATGATGCTGTGCTGCGCCTTACCAGACGGAGGGGCGTTCATTGGCCAATAGGCAATGGTCCCGGCCAGACCGTAGGCGATGCGCTGCACACCCTTCTGTGCGCCGCAGAATTCAACATCTGCTGGCTACTGGGGGCCATCGTCCGCCTGGGCCTGCAAGGGCTTTGCTTGCTCTTCATGACTTGGCGAGCCTGGCTGCCTGCTACGGCACACCGCGCTTACTTCAGCGCTACCGCGTCATGCCGAATCGCAAGTCGCCCCAGCAGTGAATAAATATGGCGAGGCTGACTATTTAGTGTTGGTCGCTCCGGTCTTCATGAGTTCCCCGAGTTTTCGCAGTCCGTCACGATTTTGGCCGCTCGCGGGAAACAAACGCGAAAGAACCTGCGCACCCGAATAAGCAATATCTCGTAGAGGCTCGCTACCCGCAATCCACATGCTCGAGAAGAGGGCCAATGCAACGTTGCCTGAGAATTTCCGGGCAATTAAATCGCCCACAGAAATTCGCAACATTGGATGGGTAAATAGATTGCCATGGTCAAGAAACAATGCCTTTAAGCCCTCCTGCTGCTGCGGCGATAGCTTTTCAAAATCATTGAAGAGTCCGGTGATAAATTCGTCAGCCCCCGGAGCTGCACAAAGCAACGGATTGGAGAGCGCATCCGTGTATATGGAAAATATCTCTTCCGGAAGATGTTCAAATTCGAGGGATGCGTATTCCAAAGAGCGGGCAATATCCACAAGCTCTTTCTTTCGGGGCTCATTAGCAGCAGCTTCTAGACGCTGCCGCAGATTCGTAACTTCAGGACTCATGGGACTGCCGCATTTGCAGGAATGGTCCACCACAAAGGAGGAGCGAGAGAGGGAAGCATCCGGATGCAACGGTAGGCAACATAGGCAGCACCTACACCGGCCGCTGTTTTTGCCACAGTACTTCCAGAGGGGCAAACCTCGCAGGAATTACCTTTTCCGTCTTCCGAATCATCGTCGTCGTCACAATCTTCCGCGTACTTCTTTTCCCAATAACGCAAGTTGCTATCGGTTTTGTTAATTAATGTGCGATGGCCGCGCATCGTTTCTGCGAGTCGCTCCCCTGGGCCAATTCGTTCCGGGAGGCCCCCAACCAACTCCCCCCATCGAGTGTCCAGTTCGTTTTGGAGGCCAGTCATCTTGCCCCGAATCCCCTTGCAATGCGGGTGATTCTTGCCGAATCGCTTCGGCGCCAAACCCATTGGGTCGCTGTAGCTCAGCGGATTTCCCCCGACGTACGCGTATGTGTTCAACCCGCCTCGCAACCCGATGGGGTCACTTTGGATATACCTCCCCGACCCCGCATCGTAGTCCCTGAAGTAGTTGTAATGCAGCCCCGACTCCAGGTCAAAGTACTGGCCGGGAAAGCGCAGGTTGAACACGACGGGGGGCAGGCCGGTGGGGGCGGGCTCGGCGGCGTGGGAGCCAAAGGGCTCGCCCACCCAGCGCCAGCGGGTCTGTGCGGCCTGGTCGATCAGCACGCGAGGGGTGTTCAGGTGATCGGAATGCACATGGAACACCTGGGGCGCGCCGGAGGATGAGGGGCCGGCCAAGACGGCCACCAGCAGATCCCCCAGCCAGACGTATTCGTAGACGGGCGTCGTCCCGCTGTACTCGCCCAGCAGCTGACCGTCGGGCAGGTAGACGAAGTGCTGCGCCATCGCGCTGCCCGTCGTCTTGCGCAGGCGCTGGCCCATGGCGTCATAGGCGTAGTGGGTGGTGGTGCCGGCACGGGTGAGGCGGGTCAGGCGGTTGTCCAGGCCATAGGTGCTGGTGTAGCCGATGCCGGTGTCGGTGAGGGTGTTGCCGGCCGCGTCGTAGCCGAAGCTGCGCAGGGGATTGCTGATGTCGCTGAGTCACGCTGCTGGACGCATCTCGTCGTCCGTCATGGGCGCCGCTGCCTGCACGCCACACCGCCTTCGTCGGCGCGTCGCGCAGGAAGCCACCCCGCGATGCGAGCAGCGTTCTCCGTGGCCGTCGCTCGCTTCGAGGCTGGACGCCTCGCCGCACCCCGGAGTGGCTTCCTGCGCTGCGCTCCGTCAGCGGCGGGCTCCGGCCGCTGCGCTGACCTGCACCCCAACCTCATGCGTCCGCGTGGGCGCGGACCCGGCGCTTGGACCGCGCCTGCACGAGGTCGGCCCCCGCAAGCGCTGCGGCAACCCGCCTGGGGGCGGGTGCGCCTTCGCGTCAGGCCAGGCGCCTGCCTGGCCTGCCCGCCGTCCTTCGGCGGCGGCTTCAACCCATCCCCCCGCCCTTCCCAGGAAGGGCAGCGAGTCGCCCTCTGCCGTCAGCGGTGCATGCCACTTCGTCTGCATGCACCGCCCCACGGCGAGCGTCGAGCGGCGTGCCTCCGCGTCAAGGCCGAGCCCTTCGGGTGGCCTGGCGGCCAGCCTGGACACGGCCGCACGCCTCGAACTCAGCGGCGCCAGCGTTGCAGCGCCACGAACAGCTCCAGGTGGCGCAGCTGGGTTTCGGTGAGGTGGCAGCCGGCCTCATGGATGGCCTCGGCCAGCTCGGCGAGCACGCCGTGCGGCGTGCCGCTCAGCGCCAGGTCGGCGCGGCCTTCGTCATCGAGCAGGCGCAGCGGCTCGGCGCCGTCAGCGTTGTAGAGGTACCAGGTGGGCGAGGGTTGCGGGTGCATGGCATGGAGCGATGTGGTTCGCTCCATGTAGCGACTCGATGCCCTTCACTTGTCATCGAAGTACTTGGCAACCAATGGCGCAGCGAAGTAGGCAATGACGAAGACTGGCAGGACCACCAGGGGCGACATCAAACTCCCAGCCCAGTCCATGCCTAAGAACATGTCGATGATGGCCATCAGGAACAGCGCGATGACGCTGATGATTGCTGCAGCTCGCAAACGTCGGAAGGTGCTCACTTTGCGGCCTCGCAGTCATCGCACTTGGTTACCTCAGCGCTCGTCACCACACCTCGGCCGACGAACACACCGGCCGAGATGTCAAGGCCATACACAGGGCCGCTCAATGACGGCCAACCGGAGGAGAGGCTGCCAATCCTTATGGCCCCCCATGACGCGCCTCCACCAACAACAGAGGTCGCCGAGATAGCACCGGCCCAACCATTGGCAATGTCAGTCTTGGGGCAAGGGAAGACATCCGTGAACGACGCAGGCGAAGAGTTGGCGGTGTACTTCAACCCCAAGCCCGCAGCCACTGTAGGAACGTAGCCCTTGATGTGAACCTTGATGCCGCACTTGCATTCCGACGTTAGGTCGAAGGTAAACAGCGCAGCTCCGACGCCATCAATGACGCCTCCGCTCCCTACCGTTCCGGACCAGGCTACCAGCCCTGATGGGTCCTTGAACGACACCGGGTTTCCGCCGACGTAGGCGTAGGTGTTGATGCCGCCTTGCAACCCGATGGGGTCAGATTGCACATACCTCCCTGACCCCGCATCGTAGTCCCTGAAGTAGTTGTAATGCAGCCCCGACTCCAGGTCAAAGTACTGGCCGGGAAAGCGCAGGTTGAACACGACGGGGGGCAGGCCGGCGGGGGCGGGCTCGGCGGCGTGGGAGCCAAAGGGCTCGCCCACCCAGCGCCAGCGGGTCTGTGCGGCCTGGTCGATCAGCACGCGAGGGGTGTTCAGGTGATCGGAGTGCACATGGAACACCTGGGGCGCGCCGGAGGATGAGGGACCGGCCAAGACGGCCACCAGCAGATCCCCCAGCCAGACGTATTCGTAGACGGGCGTCGTCCCGCTGTACTCGCCCAGCAGCTGACCGTCGGGCAGGTAGACGAAGTGCTGCGCCATCGCGCTGCCCGTTGTTTTGCGCAGGCGCTGACCCATGGCGTCATAGGCGTAGTGGGTGGTGGTGCCGGCACGGGTGAGGCGGGTCAGGCGGTTGTCCAGGCCATAGGTGCTGGTGTAGCCGATGCCGGTGTCGGTGAGGGTGTTGCCGGCCGCGTCGTAGCCGAAGCTGCGCAGGGGATTGCTGATGTCGCTGAGCCGGTTGCTGGTGGGGGAGGTGGTGTAAAGGCGCGTGGCGCCGTTGAGCGCGACGCTGCTGCGGTTGCCGTTGGCGTCGTAGCGGATGGTCCAGGACGAGTTGCTGGTGGCGACCTGGGTCAGCCGGCCCAGCTCGTCGTAGCCAAAGCTCTGGTCCCAGGCGAGCGAGGCGCTGGTGGGGGTGCCGGTGGCGGCATCGAGATGCTCGTACTTGACGATGCGATCGGCCGCGTCGTAGCGGAGGTCGCGCACCTGACCGTCCAGCGGATAGCGAACCAGGCGGCCGTAGACGTCGAAGACGCGCTCGTAGCGCTGGGTGGCGGCGCCGTTCGTGTGCATGATCCAGCGGTGCGCCGGCAGCAGCGGACCTCACGCGTGGCGGCTGTGCTCCCGGTTCAGGTCGTGCGGCTGGGGCCGCACCGGCGCTTGGACCGCGCCTCGACTGCCCGGCTCCTCCGACGCCCTGCAGCAACCCCTCTGGGGTGGGGCGCGCGGGGCGAGCCCCCGGCGCCTGCCGGGACTGCCCGCTGCCCTATGGCAGAAGCCCCCTCTCCAGGGCAGGGAATCAATTACAGCCGCCAGATGTGTCTTGAACCAAGATGCCACATTTTTCAACTGGCAATAATGTATTTCCGGAGGGTTCTTTGATTGCAATGATGCCTTCTTTTCTGGAGTATGCGAATTGCAAATTCAACGTCCCGGATACTTTTACAATATCGTAGCTATAAAGCGTGCCTAGAATCATCCTTTCATTCTTTGAGACGATCTCATACCGGCTGCCCGCAAAGTCCCATTTGGATATTGACGAATCTTTTGGAACCGCCAAAGAGAAGGGTTGCGATTTGATGCAAACGTAAGGGTCCGCACTGCCACATCGCTTGGCAGGTTTTTCGACGTCAACTAAAATTACGGACCTATCTGCAATTGTTATTGATGACTTGGCGTTTAGTGGATCTTGATACGTCACCGCTTGAGCGCAGGTCGCAAGACACAGTGCGCTCGCAAAGAAAACGCGCCAAACAATCATTTTGGGCATCCGCAATTTTTCGAGGAATGAATTAACCAATCCGCAAAGGCATCGGCATCTCTTTCGCTAGGCACTCTCTCGGCGTTTCCGGAGAGGATATCTCCAATGCTTCCTGGAGGGTCAATAATGCTGGCGTTGCCAGGCATGGTGTGACGGAATTCGTGCCAACCAACGTGCAGTTGTGAGGGGTTTTCGCCAGGCTCAATCATAAAGAATCGTCTGGAGAAGGTGGTCTTATTCCCCTTGGTTATTCCATAGCCCTGCTGAATGCGTCTTGCAGGATTTTCAATATTCGGGTCTACTGCTAGAACCCATTCGTCAAATTCCTTCTGCAAACGATCTCTATCAATTTGACATAGGCCGCGAATTCGGTTTTGCACTGCATCCATGATGCGCTGCATGGGCTGGCCATAGCGTTTTTGCCACTCCTGATATTCATTGGAGGGGTTGCCGAAATTGGGACCATATGCCGGGGCTCCAATAATTCGCGCCAAACCGTTGGGGTCAATGCTGGAAAGAGGGTTCCCGCCGACGTATG
Source organism: Pelomonas sp. CA6 (assembly GCF_022549225.1). GTDB lineage: Bacteria > Pseudomonadota > Gammaproteobacteria > Burkholderiales > Burkholderiaceae_C > Roseateles. The sequence goes on along the minus strand of NZ_JAKZFD010000004.1, from coordinate 289,117 downwards.
CATAGGAGTTGATACCTCCTTCAAGACCTATCGGGTCAGATTGCACATACCTCCCCGACCCCGCATCGTAGTCCCTGAAGTAGTTGTAATGCAGCCCCGACTCCAGGTCAAAGTACTGGCCGGGAAAGCGCAGGTTGAACACGACGGGGGGCAGGCCGGCGGGGGCGGGCTCGGCGGCGTGGGAGCCAAAGGGCTCGCCCACCCAGCGCCAGCGGGTCTGTGCGGCCTGGTCGATCAGCACGCGAGGGGTGTTCAGGTGGTCTGCATACACGAAGAACACTTCGGCGTCGCGCGCCGCTCCGTGAAGCACCGCCACAGGGACATCACCCAACCAGACAAACTCCTGCGACGGCGTGGCGCCTGAATATTCGCCCAGCAACTGACCCGTCATGGCGTAGACGTAATGAGTCGATCCCGCGACGCTCTGCTTTCGGATGCGCTGCCCCTGGGGGTTGTAGCTGTAATGCGTTGTGGTGCCGGCGCGCGTGAGTGAGCCCAGGCGGTTGTCCAAGCGGTAGATGGCGGTATAGCCCGGGGCGGGCGTGGCACTGTCGCTGATCGTGTTGCCCGCAGCGTCATAAGTCAAACTACGCGCGGGGTTGCTGATCTGTTCCAGGCGATTGCTGCTGGCGGCGATGGAGTAGCCCCGCATGCTGCCATTGTGGGTGATGCCGGTGCGGTTGCCATTGGCGTCGTAGGTCAACGTCCATGCGTCAGTGGGCGTGGTGATGCCAGTCAACCGGTCCAACTCGTCGTAGGCGAAGCTCTGATTCAGGGCCTGGGCCTCGGGAGTCAGTTGCCCATTGCCGGCGTCCAGGTGTGTGTAGCTCACAACGCGGTCCGCGGCGTCGTAGCTCAGGTCACGTATCCATGCATGCAGTGGATAGCGCACCAGGCGGCCAAACTCGTCATGCACCCGCTCTTGCAACCCAGGGCCGTTGGCGAGGTGCATGCGCCAACTGCGCACCGCGCCGAAGGGCTCCCACTGGATCTCGCTGATCAGGGGCTGGACGGGGCTGGTCTCACTTGCTGCCACGCCCATCCGCACCGGCCGGCCATGCTCGTAGTCCAGCACCAGCATGCGACCTGAAGGGTAGATGATGCGGGTGAGCTTGCCAGCGGCGTCGTAGCTGTAGCGCGTGGTGAGGGTCGCCGTGTCCATGGTCTGGATGTGCGTGCTCAGCCGTCCGTGGGCGTCGTAGCCGTGGCGGGTTTGGTTGTCCGTGCCTTTGCTACTGGTCAGTTGCCCGACCCCATGGCCGAAGTCTTCCCCGACTTGGTCGTAAGTCCAGCTGTGGCGAAGTTCAGCGTGCCCACTCTGCGAATAGACCACTGAAGTCACCCGGCTGAGCGCGTCGTAGCCGATGCTGGCCTGCACGCCTCGGCTGTCCATGCGGGTCAGCAGGCGCCCTGCCGCGTCATATGTGCTGTGGGCGGAGCCGGTGTCAGGACTGCTCAGTTGGACGAGATCACCCAGTCCGTTGCGGCTATAGGAGGTGAGCAGTTGCCGGGGGTCGCTGACCTGTTGAAGTTGGTCGCGTCCGTCGTACTCCAGGGTTGTGACTCCGTTGCGGGCATCGGTGCTGGTGCGCAAACGATCCCGCGAATCGAAGGTGCTGGATGTGGCAAAGCCGCCCAAGCTCCTGGCTTTGATTACTTGAACGCGGTTGCCGTTGGCATCGTATTCGTAGTCGGTTACCGGCGCCGGAGACACTGGAGGCGGTGGCAGAACGCCCGCCTGTGCCGCCATGGCACTGCCCATGCCCACCAGCAGCGTCGTCGACCACGTGCGCAGGCGCTTCCCACCGTGGATGCTGTGCTGCATGTGTTCACTCCCTGCCCGTCACTTGTTGTGCGCGGCCTAATGCATCGAATGTGCGGGTCAGGATTCGCTTCAGCATCCCGGTCGGATCTCGCGCTTCTTCCTTGATTCTGTTGCCACTGGCATCCAGCGTGTATTCGATTCGGTTGGCCTGTGAGTCGGAAACGGCGACCAGGCGATGAGCATCGTCGTACTCGTAGCTGATTGCGGTGTTGTCGGGCTGGACCGTGCGTTTGAGAAGCCCTGTCGGCCAGTACTCGTACGAGGTCACCGCACCATGAGTGGTGCTGCTGATCAGCCGCTGTCGAGCGTCGTAGGCATAGGTCGTGATCACATTGTTGGCATCCACCATTTCCAGAGGCTGGCCATAGACGTTGTAGCGAGGGAATCGGGTCATGTGTCCCAGCGCGTTGGTCATGGACTTGAGGTCTCCACGGGTATAGCCGGCCGTGCTGGTGGCGTAGTACTCATGGGTCATGACTACTTGACCGCGTGGATCGGTCTCGGTGAGCACGCGCCCCGCAGCGTCGTAAGTCCAACGTCTGATGCGGATTGGCACACCACTCTGCACCGTGGCGCCGAAGCCCTGAGCGCCATTCGTGTCGGTCGTTGCTTGCTCGGCACGCATGCACAGTACCGCGATCGGCTTGTTGTCGGGCAAATAGGCTCCGGCTGGAGCACAACTGGCCACCGCATTGCCATTCAAGGGATTGGGTTGGCCGTTATAGACCAGGGTCGTAATGCGTCCGGGCTCGGCGATGCGGGTCTGGAAATTCCAGTCAGGGTGCCATTGGGAACTGATCTTGCGGGCTCCGGCCGGCAACGCCATGGCGGCGGCCGCGCAAGTGTCCAGGGCGGTCAGTCCCTCAATCCTGGATGACTCGACGTTGCGGGCTGACTCATAGTTCATGCAAGTGCGATTGCCGTTGTAATCAACCAGTTCCGTGACGTTGAGATGTTCGTCGAAGCTGCGCGTGGTTCGGCGGGCCTTGCCGTCTGCGCCGGTCTGCACCTTTTCTCGCCATTTCACTGCTCCACCAATCTCCGCGACCTTCACCGTTTCTGTGGCTCCGTTGGGAAGCGAGACCAGCGCATCGCCGCCTTGGACCAGAAAGTGGTCCTGCCAAATAACGCCGTGTGTTGCATCGAAATACTCGCGATAGGCCCAAAAAGGGGGCTTTGACCAGCGCACGGAAAATTCATCGTTGCCGGACGCACGCTGCGTGCCGATGGCCCGGCCGACTTCGTCGTAACGATAGGTCCCCACCCGGACGCCTGCCTCGTCCACCTTGCCGGTCAACAACCGTCCATCTGAGCCTTCATAAAGAAACTGCTGCGAAGTTCCATCCGGCCATCGCAGGCGAGACACCCCCAAGGGACTGAGGTCAATGCTCACTGACGCACCTCCCGGATCGGTCACTCCCACCAGCTTTCCCGCCTGGTAGCGCATCGCAATTCGGCGGCCGTCTTGGTCTTCCACATGCAGAATGGCCCCAGCTGGATAATCTGAGCTTGCGCTAATGGCGCGGCTGTAGGAAATTCGTTTTCCGTCCGAGCGGGCGATGTGCATGACCTTTCTCGTTGTATTGTCGTACTCCTCAACGAGATTGGATTTCAGGTCGCGATAAAAAATATGACCGCTATCGTTGGTAGACCATGCGGGGTCAGGCATTGCGACGCTAATAGGTTGTAGTCGGTTGGATGCCCCACGCATGTAGGAACTGAGCTGGCCATTCCCTCGAATGAATGTCAGGATGTTTTCATTGAGGCCCGATAATGCATATTCTCGCTCGACCCCCAGCTGCCATAGCTCTGGGAGGTTGGGCGTTGCCATTCTCGGAAATGGTGCGCCTGCTCGGTCTTCGTAAGGAATGACTCTAGAAGAGTTGAAGATCAGTTGAACGGGGAGCCAAGGTTGCCATCCAATCGGCTCACTCTGAATTTTTGTCCCGAGGCCAACCATGATCGGGTTGCCATGGCACACATCACAAGGAGGCGTATGAAAGCGTTTCTCTGTTGGTATGCAACGATTGACTTCGGGTACGAAGAGCCCACGCGAGCATCCACACATACGAGCGCCGGGGTCAAAACGAGCATATCCATCCACTGTTAGACTCTGACAGGCCATCGTTCCTCCCACCATTCGGGGCTCGGAATCCCAGGCTTGCAGAACTTTCCCGCATTTCCCTCCGCCTAGATCCTCCTTGACGGAGATGGTTGCCCTTATTTCACAGGAGAAAACCCCCGATTGAATGCTAGAAACATTGCATTCACCGACCGAACGCCAACCTCCGATTGTTGAACATACGCCAAGATTGGTAGGGCAGTTTGTGTTTCCAAAATCCAAGGCGAGCGCGAGTGACCTTTCAGGAAAGCTGCTGTCTCCGTGTTCTCCGGAGGACTTGATGACAAATGTTGAAGTCCCTTCTGATGAACCTCTGCACGACGCCGGTGTAAAAGTTGCGCGAGCGTCGCTCCATACTGATGGTTTAACCCATTTTTCGTAGGCGCTTACTGCCTTTGTGATAAGAAGAAGGCTTAGAAATAGGGTCCACCCGATAATATGTCGATGATGGCGATAAGATGGTTTCGCGAGAGCTGCGCCGCTGTGACGTCTGTTGCAATTCAAGATCGTTCCTTCAAGTCTCGCTCACTAGAAGTGGTAGCTTTTCATCCCATATTGGCGATCAGATATCGAGGGGGAAAAGCACGCTGATGCGTTCGCTGGATGCAAGATAAGCCGCACCCGATGGCGGTTGAATCCCCCATAAGTTGGTGCGCTGTCCGTTAATCGAACGGGGGAACCGGACGGGGGAAGGTCCGCAGCGTTTTTACAACTTGGCTGCAATCAGCCGGGAGCCGTCAATCGGCACAGATATCAACTCAAGTGCTTGGCCGTCGATCGTCGATGTGCGAAGAGCGCGCGGGGTTTTCAGCGCGCCACGACACTGCCCCCGGGTTTCCACTGGATCCGCCACGCTGTCCACCCGGCCTCCCTGTTCCTAGAATCCGCGCCATTCAATTGCCGTCGCACCGCGACCCGAGGAACAACGATGAAGAAGTTTGCCGCCCTGTCCGCCCTCAGCCTGGCCCTGCTGCTGCCCGCCATCCCCGCGCTGGCCGCGCCGGTGCCCGATGCGTCGACGGCGCAGAGCCTGCGCGACGCGGTGCGCACCGACCGCAAGTCCGTGGTGCTGAAGTCCCTGGCGCTGGACGAGGCCCAGACCGAGCGCTTCGTGAAGATCTACGCCGCCTACGAGAAGGAGCTGGACGCGCTGCACGCCCGCTTCACGCGCCTGGTGGTCGAAAAGGTCAGCGCCGGCGACAAGCTCACCGAGCGCCAGGCCAAGTACTTCTCGCGCGAATACCTGGCGATGGCCGACGCCGAGAACAAGCTCTATCGCAAGTACCACCCGCGCGTGGTCAAGGCCATCGGCGAGACCGGGGCCGCCCGTTTCCTCAGCGCCGAACGCCGCATCCGCGCGCTGCAGGACTACGACCTCTGGATGTGACGGACATCCCCCGGCTGCGGGGGTGTCACGCTTTCATGCTTGAACCGTCACGAAGGAGCATGGAATAGTCCGATCGGCGGTCCGGCTTTGCCGGCCGTTTGTTTTTCATCTGACTGGGTCTCCATGGTGTTGCGCGAACTGAAGACGAGGCGGCCGCAGGGCTTCACGCTGCTGGAGCTGCTGGTGGTGATGGTCATCATCGGGTTGCTGGCCGGCTATGTGGGTCCGCGCTTCTTCGGCCAGATCGGCAAGTCCGAGGTCAAGGCGGCGCGCGCGCAGATCGACGCGCTGCAGAAGGCGCTGGACCAGTACCGCATCGACACCGGCCGCTATCCCAGCACCGAGCAGGGCCTGGCCGCGCTGACCGCGCGGCCCGCCGACGAGCCGCGCTGGTCCGGCCCCTATCTCAGCAAGGCGGTCCCCAAGGACCCCTGGCACAACGACTACGTGTATCGCGCGCCGGGCGAGCATGGCGATTACGACCTGTCCTCGCTGGGCCGCGACGGCCGCCCCGGCGGCGAGGGCGAGGACGCCGACCTGAACAGCTGGTGAGCCCGGCTTCGCATGGGTCCGCCGCGATGCCGCAGTATCTCGCCCGCATCTACCGCCCCGAGCAGGGCGTGACGCAGCAGCGCGTCGCCGCGCCGGACCGCCAGGCCATCGCCGCGCAGCTGGGCGTGCCGCCCCAGCATGTGCTGGACGCGCGCGAGCTGGACGCCGAGGCGCCCGCGCGGCCGGGGGCGCGCCGCTTTCCGCTGCAGCTGTTCAGCCAGGAGTTGTCGGTGCTGCTGGACGCCGGCATCACGCTGCTGGAGGCGCTCAGCACGCTGCGCGAGAAGGAGTCCAGCGAGCCGGTGCGCCAGGCGCTGGACGCGGTGCTGGACGCGGTGCGCCAGGGCCAGCCGCTGTCGGCCGCGCTGCGCCAGCAGCCGCAGACCTTCGACGAGCTGGTCTGCGCCATCGTCGCCGCCAACGAACGCAGCGGCCAGCTCGCCACCGCGCTGGCCCAGCACGCGCGCTACCTGGCCTGGGTGGACAAGCTGCGCTCGCAGCTGATCGCCGCCTGCGTCTATCCGGCCATGCTGCTGCTGGTCGGCTCGGGGGTGATCCTCTTTCTGCTGCTGTATGTGCTGCCGCGCTTCGCCGGCATCCTGGAGGCCGGCAATGCCGAGCTGCCCTGGGCCTCGCGCGCGCTGATCCTCTTTGGCCAGCAGGCCGGCGCGCATCCGGGGCTGGTGCTGGGCGGGGTCGCGGCGCTGGTCGCGGCCGGGGTTGCGGCCTGGCGCCACCCGCGCCTGCGCGAGCGCGCCCAGGCCGCGCTGTGGACCCTGCCGGTGCTGGGCCCGCGGCTGCGCGTGCTGGCGCTGGCGCGGCTCTACCGCAGCCTGGCCATGCTGCTGGCCGCCGGCGTGCCTGGCCTGAGCGCGCTGCGCATCGCGCGTGACGTGGTCGCCGCGCCGTGGCGCGCCGCGGTCGGCGAGGCGGCCGAGGCGGTGGCGCGCGGCGAGCGCCTGTCGGAGGCGCTGGAGGCCCAGGACCTGGCCACCCCGGTGGCGCGGCGCATGGTGCGCGTGGGCGAGCGCAGCGGCGAGCTGGCGCAGATGCTGGAGCGCGCCGCGGCCTTCCACGACGAGGAGGTCGTGCGCCTCACCGAACTGCTGACGCGCGCGGTCAACCCCGCGCTGATGCTCATCATGGGCGTGCTGATCGGCGGCATCATCGTGCTGATGTACCTGCCCATCTTCCAGCTGGTGGAGCAGGTGCAATGACGACGACCGCCGCCGCCCACACGCTGGCGCACTGGCTGCCGGCCGAGCAGGGGCCCTGGCACCTGGACTTCGAGCGCTGGCCGCAGGCCCAGGCGCAGCGCTGGCGCGCCGTGCTGGCGGTGGACGCGCAGGGCGGCGCGCGCCTGCTCGCCGACCGCGATCCGGACTGGCTGCTGCTGCAGAGCGCCGAGGCGCGGCTGCAGCAGCCGCTGCAATGGCTGCGCTGCGACGCGGCGGCGGTGGAGCACTGGCTGGGCACCGGCGAGGCGGGCTTTCGCGCGCTGGCCGATGTCGACGAAGGCCCGGCCCCGGCCGCCGCCGACGGCGCGCAGACCGAGGAGCTGTCCGCGCTGCGCCTGTCGGAATCGGCCAGCCCGGTGGTGCGCCTGCTCAACGCGACGCTGTACGACGCGCTGCAGGACGGCGCGTCGGACGTGCACATCGAATGCACCGCGCGCGGCGCGGTGATCCGCTTCCGCATCGACGGCGTGATGAGCCTGATCCGCGAAGTCGAGGGCCAGGCCGTCGCCGAGCAGCTGGTGTCGCGGCTCAAGGTGATGGCCGAGCTGGACATCGGCGAGCGCCGCCTGCCGCAGGACGGCCGCTTCAAGCTGCGCCAGCAGGGCCGCGAGATCGACTTCCGCCTCTCCATCATGCCCAGCGTGTTCGGCGAGGACGCGGTGATCCGCGTGCTGGACCGCGCGCGCATCGAACACGAGCAGGGCGCGCTGACGCTGGACGCGCTGGGCTTCGACGCCGAGGAGCGCGCCGCGATCCGCCAGCAGGCGCGCGCGCCGCACGGCATGCTGTTGGTCACCGGGCCCACCGGCTCGGGCAAGACCACCACGCTGTACGCGACGCTGACCGAGATCCACAGCGGCCAGGACAAGATCATCACCATCGAGGACCCGGTGGAATACCAGCTCGCCGGCGTCGTGCAGATCCCGGTCAACGAAAAGAAGGGGCTGACCTTCTCGCGCGGGCTGCGCTCCATCCTGCGCCACGACCCGGACCGCGTGATGGTGGGCGAGATCCGCGACGCCGAGACCGCGCAGATCGCGGTGCAGGCCGCGCTGACCGGCCACCTGGTCTTCTCCACCGTCCATGCCAACAACGCCTTCGACGTGATCGGGCGCTTCATGCACATGGGCCTGGACCTGTACAACGTGGTCTCGGCGCTCAACGCGGTGCTGGCGCAGCGCCTGCTGCGCCTGAGCTGCCGCCACTGCGCCCGGCCCTTCGAGCCCGATGCCGGGCTGCTCGCGCGCCACGGGCTCAAGGCCGGCGACGGCAGCTTCCTGAAGGGCGAGGGCTGCGGCCATTGCCGCGGCTCCGGCTACAAGGGGCGGCGCGCGGTGGCCGAGCTGCTGCGCCTGGACGACGGGCTGCGCGACCTGATTGCCGCGCGCGCGCCGATGTCGCAGATCAAGGAGGCCGCGCGCGCCCGCGGCATGAAGCCGCTGCGCGCGATGGCTCTGGGCGCCGTCTGCCGCGGCGAAACCACCTTCGAGGAACTGGAACGTGTCACGCTGGACGAATGAGCGCGCGCGCGCCGGCCTGCTCGCCGGCTGGCTGCGCCGCCGGCTGGCGCGGCCGCAGACCCTGTGGATCGCGCCCGCCGGCCTCGCCAGCGGCGCGCCGCCCGCCCGCCCACAGCCCGCGGCGGACTGGGCCGCGCAGCATGCGCAGGCCTCGGTGGACGGTGTGGTCTCCGAGCTGATGCTGCACCACCTGCTGGTGGAGCCGGGTCTGCCGCTGGCCGACCGCGCCGCGGTGCAGGGCTACGCCCGCCAGCAGTTCGCCCACTACTGGGGAGCGGCCGCCACGCGTTGGCCGCTGGCGGCCTGGCGCCAGGGCGGCGGCGAACGGCCGCAGGCCGGCGCCAGCGCGCTGGGCAGCGCCGACTGGCCCGCGCTGCAGCAGGCGCTGCAGGCGCGCGGCGTGCGTCTGCGCTCGCTGCGCCCGGCCTGGGCCGCGCTGCTGCCCGGGCTGGTGGCGCGCGAGCCGGACTGGTGGTCCGCCCCGCAGGCGGCGCTGGCCTGGGTGGAGGCCGATGGCGGCCAGGCCAGCCTCAGCTGGCTGCAATGGCGCGGCGGGCGCTGCGAGCAGCTGCGCCACCAGCGGCTGCGCGCGCCCAGCGTCGAGGCGCTGGACGAGGCGCTGGCCGCGCTGACCCAGGCACAGCCCGCGCTGCCGGTGCTGCTGATGGGCTACGGGTTGGACCGGCCGCGCGCGCTGGCGCGCCCCGGGCTGCGCCAGCCCGAGCCGCTGGACGGCGTGGCGCCGCGCCTGGAGTGGTTCGCCGCGTCGGCCGGTGAAGCCCTGCCCGCGCCGGATTTCATCGAGCGCCCGCAGCGGCCCAGCCCGCTGTCGCTGGCGCTGGCCGCGACCGCGCTGGCGGTGCTGGGCGTGGCTGGCTGGGAGGCCTGGCAGCAGCACCAGCGGCTGGACGCGCTGCAGGCCCAGGCCCAGACGCTGCGAGCGCGCGCCGGTGCCGCGGCGCCGGCGGCGGCCCGCAAGACGGCGCGGCCCGAACCCGGCGCGGCCGGCGTGGCCCAGGCCCGCGCGGCGCTGGAACACCCCTGGGGCCGCGTGCTCAGCGACATCGAACACAGCGGCGCCGACCAGGCCCAGCTCGCCTGGCTGGCGCTGGACCACGCGGCGGGCCGGCCCGAGCTGCGCCTGGAGGGCGTCGCCGCCGACCGCGGCCAGGCCCTGCAGCTGGCCGACCGGCTCGCGGCGCGCGCCGGCTGGCGCGATGTGGTGCTGGCGCGGCTGCAGCAGGGCGAGCCGGCGCAGGGGCCGCGGCCACGCTTCGAGATCCAGGCGCGCGTGCAGGGCGCGCCGCTGGCGGCGGGAGCGGCACGATGAGCGCCGCGGTGCTGCGCCTGCGCCTGGCCGCCGCGCGCGCGGCGTTGCGCGACCCGGCCTGGTGGCGCCGCCACGGGCTGTCGCTGCTGGCCCTGCCACTGCTGCTGGCCGCGGCCGTGCTGGCGCTGGGCCTGCAGCCGCGCTGGGCGGCGCAGGAACAGGTCTTGCGCCAGGAGCTGCAGACGCTGCGCCAGCGGCCGCAGCCCGTCGCGGGCACGGCGGCGCCGCTGGACAACGCGCGCTGGCGCGCCGGCCTGCCCGAGTCCGGGCTGCGCCAGGGTCGCCTGGCCGACCTGCTGGAGCTGGGACTGCGCCAGGGCCTGAACGGCGTGCGCACCGAGCACCGCCTCAGCCGCGACAGCGAGGCCGGCCTGGAGCGCCTGCGCGTGACCATGCCGCTGCGCGGCAGCTATGCGCAGCTGCGCGCCTATGTCGGCGCCGCGCTGGCGCAGGACGAGGGCTTGAGCCTGGACAGCCTCAAGCTGCGCCGCGCCTCCGACCAGGACGCCGAGCTGGAGGCCGAGCTGGTGTGGTCGCTGTACAGCCGCCTGCCCGCCGCGGAGGTGGCGCGATGAGCCGCCGCGACCGCCCGCGTTCGCGCGCCGCGCTGGGCCTGGCCCTGGGCGCGACGCTGGCCGCCACCTGGTGGGCCGCGACGCTGGACACCGCGCCCGAGCCGGTGGCGACGGCGCAGCGCGGCGGCGCGCCGCGCCCGGCCGAGGCCGCCGTGCCCGTGGCGCCGCCGCCCGTGGCGCCGCCGCCCGTGGCCGCCGCTTCGGCCGCCTCCGCGGCGGCTTCCGGGTCGGCGCGCGCGCCCTGGCCCGAACCGGCGGCCTCCGCGCTGGCCGCGTGGATGCCGCCACCGCCACCGCCGCCGCCCCCGGCTCCCGTCGCGGCCCCCATGGCCCCGCCGCCGCCGGTGGCGCCGCCCTTTCCGTATCAGCTGATAGGCCGGCTGGACGAAGGCGGCAAGCCCGTCGCCCTGCTGGCCGGCCCCAGCCGCACCGTGGCCGCCCGCGAGGGCGAGGTGCTGGACGGCCAGTGGCGCGTGCAGTCCGTGCAGCCCTCCGGCGTCCAGCTCGTCTGGCTGCCGGCCCAGCTGCCCCAATCCATCGCCTTCCGACCCCTGCCCTGATGAAGCCGACGCAACACCTGACCCTCCTGCTGCTGGCGGCCTGCGCGCTGCTGCAGTCCTGCGCCCATCCGGCGCTGCGCCAGTCGGAGGAGCTGCAGCGCGCCAACCAGTGGCAGCAGGCCGACGAGGTGCTGCAGCAGGCGCTCAAGGAAGCGCCGCGCAACGCCGAGCTGGGCGCCGCCGCGCGCCGCCTGCGCGAGCAGCGCGTGCAGCGCCTGCTGCTGCAGCTGGAGACGCAGCGCGGCGCCGCGCGCTGGGACGCGGCGCTCGAATCGCTGCAGCAGCTGCGCGAGATCGACCCGCATCACCCGCGCCTGGCCTGGTATGCCGCCGAGGTGGAGCGCGGCCCGCGCCAGGAGGCTCAGCTCAAGAGCGCACGCGCGCTGCTCAAGGAAGGGCGGCTGGACCGCGCCGAGAAGCTGGCGCGCGAGCTGCTGGCCGAGTCGCCGCAGAACCCCGCCGTGCAGCTGCTGCTGAGCCAGATCGCGCAGGCCCGGCCGCTAGAGTACGCGACGGGCGAGCTGGCGCCGGCCTTCCAGAAGCCGGTCACGCTGGAGTTCCGCGAGGCGCCGCTGCGCCAGGTCTTCGAGGCGCTGGCGCGCGCCTCCAACATCAACTTCGTGTTCGACAAGGACGTGCGCGGCGACCAGCGCATCACCGTCTTCCTGCGCCAGGTGACGCTGGACGAGGCGATGCGGGTGATCCTGTCGACCCAGCAGCTGGAGCGCAAGCTGCTCAACGACAGCTCGGTGCTGATCTATCCGGCCACCCAGGCCAAGCAGCGCGAGCACCAGGAGCTGGTCACCCGCACCCTCTACCTGACCAATGCCGACGTGAAGCAGGTGCAGGCCCTGCTGCGCACCATCGCCAAGGTGCGCGACATCCACATCGACGAGCGGCTCAACCTGCTGGTGGTGCGCGACACGCCCGAGGTGCTGCGCCTGGTGGACCGGCTGGTCGCGTCGGTGGACCTGCCCGAACCGGAGGTGATGCTGGAGGTGGAGGTGATGGAGCTGGCCTCCGACCGGCTGGACCAGCTGGGCCTGCAATGGCCCGAGACGGTGCAGTACGGGCTGATCAGCGACAGCGGCCAGGTTCCGACCGGTCAGGTGCCGCTCGGGCAGCGCCACAACTTCCGCTACAGCGTGGCCAACCCCGCGGTGGTGGCCACCATCAAGGGCAGCTCGGGCAACACCAATCTGCTCGCCAACCCCAAGATCCGCGTGCGCAACCGCGACAAGGCCAAGGTGCTGATCGGCCAGAAGGTGCCGGTGTTCACCACCACCACCAACTTCAGCGTCGGGGCGTCGGTGGCGGCCTCGGTGTCCTACCTGGACGTGGGCCTGAAGCTGGAGGTGGAACCCAGCATCCAGCTCGACAACGACGTCGCGATCAAGGTCAACCTGGAGGTCAGCAACCTGATCAAGCAGGTCACCGGCCCCGGCGGCACCACGGCCTACGAGGTGGGCACGCGCCAGACCTCGACGACGCTGCGCCTGGCCGACGGCCAGACCCAGATCCTGGCCGGCCTGATCAACGACGAGGACCGGCGCAGCGCCAGCGGCGTGCCCGGGCTCTCGGGCCTGCCGCTGGTGGGGCGGCTGTTCGGCGTGCAGACCGACAACCGCAACAAGACCGAGATCGTGATGCTGATCACGCCGCGCATCGTGCGCAACCTGGCCCTGCCCGACGCCGCGCTGATGCAGTCGCCGGGCGGCGTCGACGCGTCGCCGGGCGCGGCCAGCGCGCGCTTCCGGCCCGAGGCGAAGGCCGGCGTGGGCCTGTCCTCGGCCGGCGGCCTGGCGGGGCTGCCGCGCCCCGCGCCCAGCCCGGTCGCACCGCCGCAGCAAGCGCAGCCACAGCAGGCCGCGCCGGCCGAGGTGGTGGTGCAGCTGGACGTCACGCCGCAGGTGGCGGCGCTGGGCACGATCTCGGTCACGCTGAAGCAGGACAGCCCGCATGGCGTGAAGGGCGAGCTGGAGTACGACCCCAACCGCGTGCAGCCGGCGCAGGCCATCCCGGGCCTGGTGCCGGGCCGCCTGCCGGTGGAGCTGGGCGCGCGCGGCGAGCGCGCCTTCGTGTTCCGCGCGCTGCCGGCGGCCAGCGGGCAGGTGCTGAACTTCGGCGTCTCGTCGCTGCAGGCCAGCGGCCTGAACGGCGAGTCGCCGCCGGTGCGCGCCGAGGGCAGCGGCCTGGTCACGGTGGACGCCGACAAGTCGGCGCCGCGCTGAACAGAGCGGACCGGAGCAGGCCATGCGCGCGCGCGGCTTCACGCTGATCGAGATGCTGGTGGTGCTGGCCATCCTCGGCGTGCTCGCGGCGGCGGCGCGGCCCATGCTGCTGCTGGCGCAGCAGCGCCAGCAGGAGTTCGCGCTGCGCGAGGCGCTGCGCAGCCTGCGCGGCGCGCTGGACGCCTACAAGCGCGCCGCCGCCGAAGGCCAGATCCTGCAGGCGCCCGACGACAGCGGCTATCCGCCCGACCTGCTCGTTCTGGTCAACGGCGTGCCCGACGCGAAGTCGGCCAGCGGCCGCCGCCTCTACTTCCTGCGCCGCTTGCCGCGCGACCCCTTTGCCGACCCCACGCTGCCGCCAGAGCAGAGCTGGGGCCTGCGCGCCTACGACAGCTCGCCCGAGGACCCGCGCCCCGGGCGCGACGTGTTCGACGTGCGCTCGCTGTCCACGCGCCGCGCGCTGGATGGCAGCTACTACAAGGACTGGTGAGATGGGCAGGCCTCGCGCGCCGCGCGGATTCACGCTGATCGAGCTGCTGGTGGTGATGGCCATCGTCGCGCTGCTGGCCAGCATCGCCGCGCCGCGCTACATCGCCAGCCTGCAGAAGTCGCGCGAGACCGCGCTGCAGACCTCGCTGCGCGTGATGCGCGACGCGGTGGACCAGTTCGCCGCCGACCAGGGGCGCTACCCGGATTCGCTGGAGGAGATGGTCAGCGCGCGCTATCTGCGCGAGATCCCCGAGGACCCGGTGCTGGGCAGCCGCGAGGGCTGGGTGCTGCTGCCGCCGCCGGCCGACGCCCAGCTCAAGGGGCAGGTCTGGGACCTGCGCAGCGGCGCCGCCGGCCGCGCCAGCGACGGCCGGCTCTACGCCGACTGGTGAGCGTGATGGCCCGGCGGTCAGAGGACGGCAGGGCCGCGCGGGCGCGCGGCTTCACCTATCTGGGCCTGCTCTTCATCGTCGCGATCACCGGCGCCGCGCTGGCCGCGCTGGGTCAGCAATGGCAGACCGCCGCGCAGCGCGAGCGCGAGCGCGAACTGGAGTTCCGCGGCCGCGCCATTGTCCGGGCGATCGAAAGCTACATGGCCGCCGACCCCGCCAATCCCGGGCGCTATCCGTCGCGTCTGGACGACCTTGTGGTCGATATGCGCACAGTCCGTGCGAGGCACCATCTGCGCCAGCTCTATGCCGACCCCTTCACCGGGCAGGCCGACTGGGTGCTGATCGCGCCGCCGGGCCAGCCCGAGGGCATACGCGGCGTGCGCAGCCGCTCCGACCGGCCGCTGCTGCGCCGGCTGAGCGAGTCTGGCGAAACCCGCGCCAGCGACTGGGTTTTCGAGGCCGGCGGGCCTCTGGCAAGACCTGACCCCGCCGCCAGTTCTCCCCCGCAGAACTGAGCCCGCGCCGCGATTGCGCGCCGCACCGCGTGCTTGTGAACCCCCTGCTTGCGGGGAGGGACAAGCCATGATGTCGGTCATGTGACAGCTCCTGAGAATCCGCGATCTGCCCCCAGGCGGCGACGAAAAGCGTGAACAAATGCGCGCCATCGCCGACTTCGAGGGGTGGCTGCCGGTATCGCCGGCACACGCAGTACCGGCCGCCACGGCGGATTCATGACACCTACACCATGGGTTCAAGGAGAGAGGACGACGCGATGAAGAAGACACTGATGAAATGCGCGCTGGCCGTGGCCGCGCTGTGCGGCGGCGCTGGCGCGCTGGCGGGCGCGGTGCCCGCGACCATCACTTTCGACCAGCTGGCCCCTTCGCCGTTCGCGCCGGGCATGCCGCTGCTGGGCCACGGCGACGAGTTCTACGAAGCCGGCTTCTGGCTGGCGCCGTTTTCCAATTCCCCGCTGGCGCAGCCGGGCGACCTGGTCGGTGCCATCGTCGACGGGGCCGACCTGCAGGCCACCTGCTGGGGCGTGGTCTGTCCCAGCAACAACGGCAGCAGCTTCTTCACCGGCCTGAATGACGGTGTGATGGCGCTGGGCCGCACCGATCGCCTGGGCTTCAAGGTCGCCGGTTTCGACGCCAGCTTCGTCGGCAACGGCGATGCGACGCCGCCGGTGGCGGGCCTGCTGCGCCTGCAGGGCATCACCGCGGATGGCCTGTCGCTGACCCAGACCTTCCAGCTCGCCGGCATGAGCCCCACGGGCACGCTGAGCTTCGCGTCCTACCTGACCAGCGGGCTGTTCGCCGAGACCGAGTTCACGACGCTGTACGCCTTCGGCTTCAGCTGCAACGCCGCGGGCAACTGCTCGGCCTTCGGCAGTGACAGGGCCCAGTTCGCGCTGGACAACGTCAACCTGAACGTGATCCCCGAGCCGGCCAGCCTGGCGCTGGTGGTCCTGGCGCTGGGCGCCGCCGGCCTGGGCCGTCGCCGCCGTTCGGTCTGATTGCAAGGGAGGAACCCCACCATGGCACGCAAACTCAAACCCGCGGCTCTGGCCACGCTGGTGCTGCTGTCCGGCCTGGCGGCCGGCGCGATGGCGCAGGAGCGCAAGACCTACATCGTCCAGCTCAAGGACGAACCCGTGGCCAGCTACCAGGGCGGCGTGGCCGGCCTGGCCGCCACCCAGCCCGCGCCGGGCACGCCGCTGCGCTACAGCACGGCCGCGGTGCAGGCCTATGTGAGCTACCTGGGCCAGCAGCAGGACACGGTGATCGCCGTGGTCGGCAACGCGCCGGTGCTGGCGCGCTATGACGCCGTGTTCAACGGCTTCGCCGCCCAGCTCACCGACGACGAGGTGCGCGCGCTGCGCGGCACCGCCGGCGTGGTCGACATCTTCGAGGACCTGCCGCGGCAGATGGACACCATCTCGACGAGCAAGTTCCTCGGCCTGACGGCCCCGGGCGGCCTGTGGTCGCAATCGGCCGGCGGCGCGGCGCTGAAGGGCGAGGACATCGTCATCGGCATCGTCGACGGCGGCATCTGGCCCGAGAACCCCGCCTATGCCGACCGCACGGACGCCAACGGCGTGCCCACCTTCGACGCCTCCGCCGCGCTGGCCTATGGCGCCGCGCCGGCCTTCTTCAAGGGCGGCTGCGTGCCGGGCGAGGGCTTCGACCCGGCCAAGCACTGCAACAACAAGCTGATCGGCGCCAAGTTCTACAACGCCGGCTTCCTGGCCCAGCGCCTGCCCAAGAACTGGTCGGAGTTCTATTCGCCGCGCGACTCGGTGGGCGGCAACCTGGCCCATGGCGGCCACGGCACGCACACCTCCACCACGGCGGCCGGCAATGCCCGCGTCGCGGTGACGATGAACGGCTCGGCCCTGGGCGACGCGTCCGGCATGGCGCCGCGCGCCCGCATCGCCAGCTACAAGGTCTGCTGGACCTATGACGACGCCACGGCCACCGACGGCACCGGCAGCCGCAACAGCTGCTGGCCCAGCGACTCCGTCGCCGCGATCGACCAGGCGGTGAAGGACGGCGTCAACGCGATCAACTACTCCATCAGCGGCTCGCAGACCTCGGTCAACGACCCGGTGGAACAGGCCTTCTACCGCGCCTCGCTGGCCGGCGTCTTCGTCGCCGCCTCGGCCGGCAACAGCGGCCCGGCCAACCAGGTGGCCCACATCAGCCCCTGGATCACGACCGTGGCCAACGCCCAGCACGACCGCATCCTGGTCGGCGACGTGACCCTGGGCAATGGCGCCAAGTACACCGGCGCCGCGCTGAACGAAAGCGCGCTGCCGGCGACGGCCCTGATCCGCGCCGAGGACGCCGCGCTGCCGGGGGTCAATCCCGCGCTGGTGTCGCTGTGCTTCGCGGCCGTGGACAACGGCGGCACGCCCGTGCTGGACCCGGCCAAGGTGGCGGGCAAGGTGGTGGTCTGCACGCGCGGCACCAATGCGCGCGTCAACAAGAGCCTGGCCGTGGCCGAGGCCGGCGGCCTGGGCATGGTGATGAAGGACAACGGCGCCGGCCTGGTGGCCGAGAAGCACGCGGTGCCCACCGTGCATGTCAGCCAGGCGGATGGCGCGGCCATCCAGGCCTATGCCGCGGCCGGCAACGGCAATGCCGCGCTGTCCAAGTTCTACCTCGGCAGCAAGCCCGCGCCCATCCTGTACTCGGGCTCCTCGCGCGGCCCCAACCAGGGCGATGCCAACGTGCTCAAGCCCGACCTGGCCGCGCCCGGCACCGATGTGATCGCCGGCGTCGCCGCGCCGCTGACGCCCGCGCAGCGCGATGCGGTCGCCGACGGCTCGCTGGTCCCGCCGCCCGACTGGGCCTCCTACACCGGCACCTCGATGTCCAGCCCGCATGTGGCCGGCCTGTCGCTGCTGCTGAAGCAGGCGCGTCCGACCTGGTCGCCCGCGGCGATCAAGTCGGCGCTGATGACCACCGCCTACGCCACGCTGAACGACGGCCTGAGCGGCGCGCAGGCCGGCACGCTGCCCTGGGGCCAGGGCGCCGGCCATGTGGACCCCAACAAGGCCGTGGACCCCGGCCTAGTGTACGACGCCGGCAAGGCCGACTACGTCGCCTACCAGTGCAAGGTCAACCGCCCGGCGATGAGCGCGGCCGACTGCGCCACCTACGGCACGCTGAACGAGACCTACAACCTCAACCTGCCGTCCATCACGGTGGGCAATGTGGTGAGCTCGGTGCCGGTGACGGTGACGCGGCGCGTCACCAACGTGGGCGCCAGCACGGCCACCTACACGGCG
Source organism: Pelomonas sp. CA6 (assembly GCF_022549225.1). GTDB lineage: Bacteria > Pseudomonadota > Gammaproteobacteria > Burkholderiales > Burkholderiaceae_C > Roseateles. The sequence goes on along the minus strand of NZ_JAKZFD010000004.1, from coordinate 271,103 downwards.
ACGGCCGCGGTGCCCGGCTTCGGCGTCACCGTCACGCCGTCCACGCTGACCCTGGCGCCCGGCGAGACCAAGAGCTTCACCGTGCGCCTGGCGGCGGCGGGCGCGGCGGCCAACGTCTGGCAGTTCGGCACGCTGAGCTGGACCGACGGCAGCCACGTGGTGCGCAGCCCCATCCAGGCGCGCGTCGGCAAGGCGGTCGAGGCACCGGCGCAGCTGAGCGCGACCACCGCGTCCGGCAGCAAGCTGCTGACCGTGAAGACCGGCTTCTCCGGCCGCCTCGGTTCGGCGGTGGGGGGCTTGTCGGACGCGACGCTGGGTGCGACCGTGTCGCTGGTCCCCGGGGCCATGGACGATGCGGACTTCAAGGCCGCCTGCGCGGCGGGCCAGGACCGGCCCAATGTGAAGGTCTATCCGATCGTGGTGCCGGCCAACACGCTGGTGCTGCGCGCGGCGCTGCGCCAGTCCGACGTCTCCGATCCGGCGGACGACCATGACCTGGTCGTGGTCGCGCCGGATGGCAGCTCGGTCTACTCCGGCACCGCGATCTCCAACGAGTCGGTGCAGATCGGCGCGCCGGCGCCCGGCACCTACAAGGTCTGCGTGCTGGCCTATGGCGGCGGCGCCACCATGACGCACCGGCTGTCCAGCTGGGTGGTCAAGGTGGGCGACACCGGCGGCAACTTCCGCACCATGATGCCCAGCCAGGTCTACCCGGGCAGCACGGCCACGGTGGGGCTGAGCTGGTCCGGTCTGGCGCCGGGCGGCCGCTACATGGGTGGCGTGCAGTTCCGCGATGCGTCCGGCGTTCCGTCCGCGACCACCGTGGTGCGCGTGGAGACCAACGGCGGCCTGCCGCTCAGCGAGCCCGGCGATGTCGCGTCGGCCAAGCTGCGCGTGCGCGCCGACTGAGCCCGAGGCCCAGGCCGCCTGCCCGGCGGCCGGCCAAGACCCAGGCCGCGGCCCGCGAGGGCGGCGGCCTTTTTCATGACGCGGCCTGGGACAATGCGCCACGACCACAAGGCCGCGCCGGGGAGGGCGATGGGACATGGCGGTGCCGGACAACAGGCAGGCGTTGCTGGACGCGATGCATTCGACCTATGACAAGCTGGCCCGCGACCTGGCCCGCGTGCCGGCCGGGCGGGCCCGTGAGGCCACGCTGGAGGGCCATGCCGCGGGCACGCGCATGAGCGTGGCCGACCTCGTGGCCTACCTGATCGGCTGGCAACAGCGAGTGCTGAGCTGGTGCGAGGACCGCGCCCGCGGCCTGCCGGGGGACTTCCCCGCGCCCGGCTATCGCTGGAACGAGCTGGGTCGGCTGGCTCGGCAGTTCTATGCCGATCGGGCGGGGCAGGACTATGCGGCGCTGCGGCGCCAGCTGGAGCAGGGGCATGCGCGCCTGGTCGCGCTGGTGGAGCAGGGCAGCGACGCCTCGCTCTACGGCGCGCCCTGGTACGAGCGCTACACGCAGGGCCGGATGATCCAGCTCAACACCGCCGCGCCCTATGCGAATGCGCGCGCACGGCTGCGCCGCTGGCTGAAGGCCCAGGGGCTGGGCGGCTGAGCGCGCGCCGTTGCCTGCTACTGCAGGCCCGGCGAGCCCGTGCGCGGCGCCGCCTGCAGCACGCAGCGGCCCGCCTGGCATTGCGCGCCGGGGTCGGTGACCATGGCGCAGTTGGACAGTTGCCCGGAGCGCAGCACCTCCTGCCGGCTCAGCTCGCGATGGCGCTCGGCCAGGGCCTGCACGCGCGCGCCGTCGCCGTTGTGCGCGCTGGACCAGGCCAGATAGCCCGAGGGCCCGCCGCATGCCTTGTGGCCCACGGCCACGGTCCGGCATTGCGCGGGCTCGCTGCAGCGCGCCTCGCCGATCTCGGCGCGCAGCTGCTCCCAGGCCTGGCGGCTGTCGGTGGCCGCCGGTGCGGACGCCGGGCCGGGCGGTGGCGGCGGCAGCGCATGGCCGCAGCCGGGCAGGCCGGCGACGATCCACGCGGCGATCAGCGCCTGGCTCGCGAGCGAGCGCAGCGCGGGCCGGCGCCGGGCGCTCGGGAGGGCGGACGATGGGTGGGGACGGGCGTGCTTCATGGCCCATCCTCGCGCGAAGGCCGGCGGCCGGCAAGTGACCGCCTTGGCGTCCCGGGCCGTTCGCCCGGGGGCCAAGAGCCGCGTGGGGCGAACAAAGCCCCCTAGGCTTCGCGCAGGCAATCGACGATCTTCAGCCGCGCCGCGCGCCAGGCCGGCACGAAGCCGCCCAGCAGGCCCATGAAGAGCGAGAACAGCAGGGTCTGCAGCGCGATCGCCGGGGTGAGGCGGAACTGGAAGGCCAGCTCGGCGAAGGTCTGGAAGTTGGTCGTGGAGATGTTCACCGTCTGCATCAGGCTGGCCGCGCCCAGGCCCACCAGCCCGCCCACCAGCGACAGCAGCAGCGACTCGCCCAGAAAGGCCATCAGCACCGCGCCGCGGCGAAAGCCCAGCGCGCGCAGCGTGCCGATCTCGCCGGTGCGTTGCGCGACGGCGGCGAACATGGTGATCATCGCGCCGACGATGGCGCCGATGGAGAAGATCGCCGACAGCGCCGTGCCCAGGATGGAGATGAAGGTGGCCAGCGCCTCGCTCTGCTCGGCGTAGAAGCGGGTCTCGCGCTTGAGCTCCACCGTCAGGCGGGGATCGGCCTCGGCGCGGGCCTGCAATGCGTCCAGCTGCTGCGGGTCGGCGAGGCGAAAGACCACGCTGGACCAGGCGTTGCGCCGGAAGGCCTGCAGCATCTGGTCGGCGTCGCCCCAGATCTCGGAGTCGAAGCCGGTGCGGCCGGCGTCGAACACGCCCACCACGGTCCAGTCGCGGCCCGCGAAGCGCAGGGTCTCGCCCAGGGCCGCGCCTTGGAAGCCAGCGGCCACGGCGCGGCCGGTGATGATCTCCAGGCTGTCGGGGCGGAACATGCGGCCTTCGACGAGGCGCACCTGTGGGCGCAGCTGCAGCCCGCGCTCGCTGGTGCCGCGCACCGTCACGTTGCTGGGCTTGCCGCTGTCGCGCTTGGGCAGGGTGTTCAGCACCACCGGTTCCTTGCTGATCAGCGGCCGGCCGTCGGCCGCGGTGGCGATGCCGGGCAGGCTCTCCAGGATGGCCGCCTGCCCGCGGTCCACGCCGCTGTTGATCTCGGCGCCGGCGCCCTTGCGCAGCGCGATGACGTTGTCCGGCTGCCCGGTGGCGACCAGCGTCGCGCGTATGCCCTCGCTCATCATCAGCACGGTCGCGAAGACATACACCACCAGCGCCATCCCCCCCGCCGTCAACAGCGTGGTCACCCGCCGCACCCACAGATTGCGCGCGATGTAGCTCAACGGAATCGCCTTCACCCCGCGCCCCCCGCGAGCATCGCCGTCCCCTGAGGCCGGCCAGCGTACCCGCTCGCCGAGGCGTCGCATGCCAGGGCCGAGCGCCGGGCCGTCCCAAGCCGGCCCGTTTGGCGATGTGCGAGCGGGGCCTCCCCCGCGAGCATCGCCGTCCCCTCGGGGGACCGGCCAGCGTACCCGCTCGCCGAGGCGTCGCATGCCAGGGCCGAGCGCCGGGCCGCCCCAAGCCGGCCCGCCTGGCGATGTGCGAGCGGGGCCTCCCCCGCGAGCATCGCCGTCCCCTCGGGGGACCGGCTAGCGTACTCGCTGGACGAGGGGTCCAGCCTCCCGGCCCGCCTGGCGATGTGCGAGCGGGGCCCCCCCCGCGAGCATCGCCGTCCCCTCGGGGGACCGGCCAGCGTACCCGCTGGACGAGGGGCACCATCTTTACGCCACATGCCTCAACCCCCGCACGATCGACACCCGGCTCATGCGCCACGCCGGCCAGGCCGCCGCCACCACGCCCACCACCAGCGCCGCGAGCAGCTGCAGCGCCTGGGTCAGCGGCGAGACCTGGAACACGGGGAACAGCGTGCCCGCCGCACGCGCGAAGGCGGCCGCCAGCGGCAGCGTCAGCACCAGGCCCAGCAGCCCGCCGGTCAGCGCGATCAGCAGGCTTTCGCCAAACAGCAGCTGGACGACGAAGAAGGGCGAGAAGCCCAGCGCCTTCAGCGTCGCGTACTCGGCCAGGCGCTCGCGCGCGGTCATGGTCATGGTGTTGGCCATGACCGCCATGATGATGACGATGATGATCAGGCTCACCGCCTGGATCGCCACCAGGATGGTCTCGCTCATCGAGACGAAACTCAGCTGGAAGGCGGACTCGGTCTCGGTCAGCGTCTCGGCCAGCGAGTTGGCGAACAGCGCGTCCACCTGCTGCGAGACCAGCGCCGCCCGCTGGGGGTCGGCGATGCCGATCAGGTAGACGCCCACCGCGTCGGCGCGGCCCGGGTAGCGCTGGCGCACGCTTTCATTCAGGAAGGACCAGTGGAACAGCAGCTGGCTCTCGTCGGTCTTGGCTTCGGCGCCGTCCCAGATGCCGCGCAGCGTGAAGCTCCAGGTGCCAGGGTAGATGGTGCCGCGCAGCGGGATGGTGTCGCCCACCTTCCAGCCGAACTTGTCGGCCAGCTTGCGCCCGACGATGGCGCCCTGGCGGTCGCGCAGAAAGGCCAGGCGCTCGGCCTCGTCCAGCCGGTACTCGGGGTAGAGCGCCAGGTAGCTGGCCGGCTCCACCGCGAACTGCGGGAAGAAGTTGCGCTCGGTGATGTAGACGCCGCCGAACCAGTTGGCCCAGGAAACGCCGTTGACGCCTTCCACCGCGCGCAGGCGCTGCGCGTAGTTCAGCGGCAGCGGGAAGGTCAGCGAGATGCTGTTGCGCGTGATCAGGCGCGTGCTGCTGGAGCCCTCGACGCCGGCATACCAGGCGTCGATGATGGTGCGCAGCAGCCCGAAGGCGCAGATCGCCACCACCAGCCCCACCAGCGTCAGCAGGGTGCGCAGCTTGTGCCGGAAGGCGTTCTTCAGCAGCAGGCGCAGCAGGAACATGATGGGGCGGCCGCTAGCGGACCGGCTCCGGTTCGTCGACCAGCACGCCCTTCTCCAGGTGCACCAGCCGGCGCGCGCGGGCCGCGGCCTTGGGGTCGTGGGTGACCATCACGATGGTCTTGCCCAGCTCGCGGTTGAGCCGGTCCAGCAGGGCCAGCACCTCCTCGCCGGTGACGCGGTCCAGGTCGCCGGTGGGCTCGTCGGCGACGATCAGCTGCGGGTCGCTGACCAGCGCGCGCGCGATGGCCACGCGCTGCTGCTGGCCGCCGGACAGTTCGTTGGGGTAGTGGTCCAGGCGGTCGCTCAGCTTCACCATGGCCAGCGCGGCCTCGGCATGGGCGCGGCGCTCGCGCGCCGACAGCCCCGACAGCAGCAGCGGCAGTTCGACGTTCTCCAGCGCGGTCAGCACCGGCATCAGGTTGTAAAACTGGAAGATGAAGCCCACATGGCGGGCGCGCCAGTCGGCCAGCTCGCCTTCGTCCAGCCCGGCGATGTCCACGCCGCCGATCAGGATGCGGCCGCTGCTGGGCTGGTCGATGCCGGCGATCAGGTTGAGCAGCGTGCTCTTGCCCGAGCCGCTGGGGCCCATCAGCGCGACGAAGTCGCCGCGCGCCACGCTGAGCCGGATGTCCAGCAGCACCGGGATCTGCTGCCCGCCGCGCTGGTAGGACTTGGACAGCCCGTCGATGCGGATCAGCGCCTGGGCGTCGTCCGCGCGGGCGGCGGCGGCGTTCATGGCGCGGCCCTCCGGGCGCGGCGCTTCATTGGGCGGCTCATGGCGTGGCTCATTTGGCGGCCGTGCGCACGCGCGCGCCGTCCTTCAGCGTGGCCGGCGGCGACAGCACCAGGCGATCGCCGGACTTGAGCGGCGCGGCCCCGCCCTGGACCGGCTGGGGCAGTACCTCCAGCAGCTCGCCCAGCCGGCGGCCGGGCTTGACCTCGACGGCGCGCACGCTGTCGGATTCGCCGCTGCGCTCGATGCGCAGCAACCAGTGGCGGCCGTCGCGCTCCAGCAGTGCCTTGGGATTGACCGCGAGCACCGGCAGCAGCTCGGCGCTGCTGGGCGCCTGCGACAGAAAGCCGGCCTTGGCGCTCATCTCGGGCAGCACGCGCGGATCCAGGCGCTCGAAGCGCACCTTGGTCATCACCGTGGCCTTGGCGCGGTCCACGGTCGGCACGATGCCGGCGACTCGGCCCATGAAGCGCTGGCCGGGCAGGGCGTCGAGCTGGATCTCCACCGGCTGGTCGGGCCGGACCTTGGCCAGGCTGCCTTCGGAGACATCGGCCTCCACCTCCAGCGTGGACAGGTCGGCCATGGTGACCACCGCGCCCTGCGAGCCGGCGGCATTGGAGAAGGGCGTGATGATGTCGCCGACGTTGGCGTTCTTCACCAGCACCACGCCGTCGAAGGGGGCGCGGATCTCGGTGAACTCGCGGTTGACCTGCTGCACCTGCAGCAGGGCCTGGGACTGCGTGACGCCGGCCTGCGCCTGGCTGATCGCGGCCTGGGCCTGGCTTTCGGCGGCGCGCGCGGCGTCCAGGCGGCGCTGCGCCGCGTCCAGCGCCTGCGCGGAAACGAAGCCCTGGCCCTGCAGCGCGATCGCGCGCTGCTGCTCGGCCTGGGCGTTGCGGGCCTCCACCTGGGCCGCCGCCAGGCTGCTGCGCGCCTGCGCCAGCGCGGCCTCGGCCAGGCGCACGCCGGCCTGCGCGGCGGCGATCTGGGCCTGGACGTCGCTGGCATCCAGGCGCGCGATCAGCTCGCCCTTCTTCAGCACCGAACCTTCGCGCACATGCAGCTCCAGCAGCCGCCCGGTGGCCTTGGACGCGACGGCCGCGCGGCGCTGCGCCACCACATAGCCGGAGGCGGTCAGCTGCAGGTACTGGGCCGACGGCGTGCTCTGCTGGACGCTGGTCTGCTGCACCTCGGTGGGGCGCGGCGCCAGCAGCGCCACCGCCGCGGCCAGCGCCACGGCCGCCGCGGCGATCCAGCGCCAGCGCAGCCGACGTTTGGGCCGGCCGGGGGCGTTGGCGTCGCGCCGGATGCTCAGGGCCTGCAGGGAGGCATCGGTCGTGGAGGGCATGGCGTCTGTCGGGTTGGCCTAACCGGCGACGATTGTGCACGCCAGCCGCCGCGCTGGATTGACCGGAAACGACAATCTCCCCCCATGAGACGGGCCTTGACGATTCTGGGGTTCAGCCTGCTGGCGCCGGCGGTGCCAGGTCTTGCGCGGGCCTGCCCCGCCGAACTGGATCCGCCGCAGGTGCTCGCGCGCATCGACGCGCTGCGCGCGCAGGGGCGGTACTGCGGGGCGCGCTGGTTCGCGCCGGCGCCGCTGCCGCTGGGCTGGAGCGCGCGGCTGGCGCGTTCGGCCCAGATCTATGCGCGCGAGCTGGCCGCACGCGGGCGGCTCAGCCACCGCGGCGGCGGCGCCGACCTGGGCGAACGCCTGGGCCGGGTGGCCTATCCGCTGGGCGAGGCGGCGGAAAACCTGGCGCTGGGGCCGCAGCGCCTGGACGAGGTGCTGGCGCTGTGGCTGGACAGCCCCGGGCATTGCGTCAACCTGATGGAGCCCCAGTGGCGCGAGGCCGCACTGGCCTGCGCGCGGCACACGCCGGATGGCCCACCGGTCTGGGTGCTGCAGCTGGGCCGGCCCGCGGCGCCGCGGCCGGCCACCGCCGCCGCGTCGCGCTGAGTCCGACGCGTCAGATCCAGCCGAGGTCGATCGCGCGCAGCACGGCCTGGGTGCGGTCGCGCACGCCCATCTTCGCGAACACCGACGAGCAGTGGTTCTTGATCACGCCCTCGCTGTTGCCCAGCAGGGTGGCGATCTCGGTGTTGCTGCGGCCGCTGGCCACCAGGCGCAGCACCTGCAGCTCCTTGGGGCTGAGCGGCTCGGGCTGCGGCGTCGCGGTGAAGGCGCGCTCCACTGGCGCGCGTTCCATGCGCTCGGTCAGCAGCGGGCGCAGCGCCGTGCCGCCGCCCACCACGTCGCGCAGGGCCTGGACCAGGGTGTCGGGGCTGATCGCCTTGAGCAGGAAGCCGCGGGCGCCGGCGCGCACCGCCTCGTCGAAGGCGGCGGTGTCGTCGAAGGTGGTCAGCAGCACCACCGGGATCTTCAGCGCCCGCGCCGCCAGCGCGCGAATCAGGCCGATGCCATCCAGGCGCGGCATGCGCATGTCCGACAGGATCAGGTCCGGCTGCTCGCGCGCCAGCAGTTCCAGCGCCTCGGCCCCGTCGGCGGCCTCGCCGACGATGCGGATGTCCTCGTGCAGGGCCAGCAGGCCCTTCAGGCCTTCGCGCACCAGCTGCTGGTCCTCGACCAGCAGCAGCTTGATCTTCTCGCTCATCATGCTCTCCTCGGACAGCTCAATTCGATCTGGAAGCCCGGCCAGCTGCGCAGCACCTGCGCGCTGCCGCCCAGCTCGGCCATGCGTTCCTGCATGCCCTTCAGCCCGTTGCCGGGGCGCAGCTTGCGCGCGCCGCGGCCGTTGTCTTCGACGCGCACCCGCACGCGCGCGTCCTCGTGGTCGCCCTGCTGCGTCAGCGTGATGCTGACGCGCGTGGCCCCGGCATGGCGCACGCTGTTGGTCACCGCTTCCTGCACGCAGCGCAGCAGCGCATGCGCGCAGCGCGGCGACAGGTCGCGCGCCACCGGCGCCAGCTCCAGCTCGATCTGCGTGCTGGCGATGCCCTGGGCCAGCGTGTGCAGCGCGGCCTCCAGGTTGATGGCCGGCGCGCTGCGCTCGCGCGACACCGCCGAGCGCACCTCGGCCAGCAGCGCCGCGGCGCCGCCGCGCGCCTTCTCCAGCGCCTGCCCGGCGCCATCGTAGTCCTGGCGCTGCATCAGCGCGCCGCCCAGCTGCAGGTGCAGGTTCAGCGCGGTGAGGTGGTGGCCCATCACGTCGTGCAGTTCGCGCGCCATGCTCATGCGCTCGGCATAGCGCAGCTGCTCCACCTGCAGCCGCTCGCCGCTCAGCTTCTCGGCCAGGATGACCTGCAGCCAGCGCCGCCGCTCCGCCTCGTTGGCGGCCAGCCGGCCCAGGCCAAAGGCCATGCCGTGCAGCGCCACCATCGCGGTGGCCAGGGTCAGGCTGCTGGCCCACCAGGGCAGCGCGCTCTGCAGCTGTTCGGCGCGCTGGGCCTGCGACGGCAGCAGCCAGTACAGCGACAGGTTCAGCGCCACCTGGGTCAGCGCGAAGCCGAAGGCCCAGCGCACGCGCAGCAGCAGCGCGGCCAGCACCGTGACCAGGAAGGGCAGGCCTGGCGTGACCGCCAGCGCGATCGCGTCCAGCAGCACGATGCGCGCCAGCACCCCGCGCGGCGGCTGGTCCAGGTGCTGCTCGCGCGCCAGGCGCCAGAACATCAGCGCGAACAGCGCGAGCAGGCCCAGGCAGCCGAGCATGAAGCCGGTGTCGTGGATGTCGCCGCCCCAGCGCCGGTACAGCCCCGCCAATGCACCATCGTAGGGCTCGGTGGGATAGCCCATCAGCGCCAGCACCGCCGAGCTGAGCTCCAGCAGGCAGACCGCCAGCGCCGCGACGCGCAGCACGAAAGAGGGCCGGGCCACCCGGTCGAGCAGGCGGTCCAGCAGTCGTTCGAACTTGGGATTCAAAGGCGGTCCGGGGAAGAGGAGGGGCCCGGTGTCGTCCGGGCAGCCCGAGAGCCTGCCACAAGGTGGGGGGCGCGGCATGTGTCCATCGTCATGGTCCTCTGCCGCAGGCCGTTCAGGCGATGGCTTCGGCGATGACGCCGCCGCCCAGGCAAACCTCGCCGTCGTAGACCACCGCGCTCTGCCCCGGCGTCACCGCCCACTGGGCCTGCGGGAAATCGAGGCGGAACTGCCCGTCGCCGGGGGTCAGCGCGCAGGGGGCGTCGGCCTGGCGGTAACGGGTCTTCGCGCCGAAGCCGCCATAGGCGGGCGCCGGCCCGGTCCAGCTCAGGTCCTGCGCCACCAGGCTGCGCGAGAGCAGCAGCGGGTGCTCATGGCCCTGGACGACGATCAGCGTGTTGGTCTCCAGGTCCTTGCGGGCGACGAACCAGGGCGCGTGCTCGCCACCGCCGCGCGGCGCGCCCTTGTCCTTGATGCCTCCGATGCCCAGGCCCTGGCGCTGGCCCAGCGTGTAGAAGGACAGGCCCACGTGCTCGCCCAGCTTGCGTCCGCGCTCGTCCTTGATCGGGCCGGGCTGGTGCGACAGGTAGCGGTTGAGGAACTCGCGGAAGGGGCGCTCGCCAATGAAGCAGATGCCGGTGGAGTCCTTCTTCTTCGCATTCGGCAGGCCGATCTCCTCGGCGATGCGGCGCACCTCGGTCTTGGCCAGCTCGCCCACCGGGAACAGCGTGCGCGCCAGCTGGGCCTGCTGCAGCCGGTGCAGGAAATAGCTCTGGTCCTTCAGCGGATCCAGTCCCTTGAGCAACTGGAAGCCGCCGTCGCGCTCGCGCACGCGGGCGTAGTGGCCGGTGGCGATCTTCTCGGCGCCCAGGCGCATCGCATGGTCCAGGAAGGCCTTGAACTTGATCTCCGCATTGCACAGCACGTCGGGGTTGGGCGTACGGCCGGCCTGGTACTCGCGCAGGAACTCGGCGAAGACGCGGTCCTTGTACTCGGCGGCGAAGTTGACGTGCTCCAGCTCGATGCCGATGACGTCGGCGACCGCGGCGGCGTCAACGAAATCGATGTTGGACGAGCAGTACTCGCTGTCGTCGTCGTCTTCCCAGTTTTTCATGAAGATGCCGACGACCTCGTGCCCGGCCTTCTTCAGCAGATAGGCCGACACGGCGGAATCCACGCCGCCGGACAGCCCGACGACCACGCGTTGCTTGGAACTCATGGGCGGATTGTCCCAAAAGCGCCCGCGCCCCGCGCCCGGCGGGGGGCTCAGCGGATCACCGGGGGCTCCAGGATCGAGGCGTCCGCCTGCACCGCTTCCAGCGGCAGGCGCCGGCCCGCCCGGTGGTCCTCGATGCACTGCCAGACCAGCGGGCTGCGCGTCAGTCCCTTTTCGTGAGCCTGGCGGATCTCGTCCGCGCTCATCCACAGCCAGCGCACGATGCCTTGATCGAGAGCAAGACCTGGCACCGGGCCGTCGCCCTCCACGTCTCCGCAATAGGCAATGCGCAGAAAGGTGACGTCCTCGCCGCGGTCCGGACGCCGGAAGCGCGACAGGTACAGGCCCAGCAGCGCCTGCGGGCGGAAGCGGTGGGCGGTCTCCTCCAGCGCCTCGCGGACCACGGCCTGCTGCGGCGTCTCGCCCTGCTCCAGGTGGCCGGCGGGATTGTTGAAGCGCAGGCCCTCGGGCGTGTGCTCCTCCACCAGCAGATAGCGGCCATCGCGCTCGATCACGGCGGCCACGGTCACGGCGGGTTTGAAACGGCTGTCGGGGGCATTCGTCACGGCGTTCATCGGGCCATTGTGGCGTGGGCCCGGCGTCACCCCGGTGACAGGGACGCGCGCCCGGCAAGCCTCGCTTGTCCGGCGGCGAAGCCCGCGCTAGGTAAAACCCTGGCAGCCAGGTCGGCCGGGGTGTCACCAAGCCCATGTAAGCTTAACGAAAGCCTGCCGATTGCGGGCCCCATCCAGCAAGCAGGAGGGATTCCAGATGCTGATCGCAGTGCCGCGCGAGATCGCGGCGGGTGAGACGCGCGTGGCCGCCACGCCGGAGACCGTGAAGAAGCTGGTCGCCCAGGGCCACACCCTGCGCGTGCAGCGCGGCGCGGGGCTCGCGGCCAGCGTCACCGACGAAGCCTATGCCGCCGCCGGCGCCGAGCTGGCCGACGGCGCCCAGGCCACCTGCGCGGGCGCGCAGATGGTGCTCAAGGTGCGCGCGCCCGAGGCCTCCGAGCTGGCCCTGTTCGCGCCGGGCACGGTGCTGGTGGGCATGCTCAACCCCTTCGACCGCGAGGGCCTGGAGCGCCTCGCCGCGGCGCGCCTGTGCGCCTTCGCGCTGGAGGCGGCGCCGCGCACGACGCGGGCGCAGAGCATGGACGTGCTGTCCAGCCAGGCCAACCTGGCGGGCTACAAGGCGGTGATGCTGGCGGCCCACCACTACCAGCGCCTCTTCCCGATGCTGATGACGGCGGCCGGCACCATCAAGGCGGCGCGCGTCGTCGTGCTGGGCGTGGGTGTCGCCGGGCTGCAGGCCATCGCGACGGCCAAGCGCCTGGGCGCGGTGATCGAGGCCTCGGACGTGCGGCCCTCGGTCAAGGAGCAGGTCGAGTCGCTGGGCGCGAAGTTCATCGACGTGCCCTACGAGACCGCCGAGGAGAAGGAAGCGGCCGAAGGCGTGGGCGGCTATGCGCGGCCCATGCCGCCGAGCTGGCTGGAGCGCCAGAAGGCCGAGGTGGCCAAGCGCGTCGCGCAGGCCGACGTGGTGATCACCACCGCGCTGATCCCCGGCCGCGCGGCGCCGGTGCTGGTCAGCGAGGAGATGGTGGCGAGCATGAAGCCGGGTTCGGTGATCGTCGACCTGGCCGCCGGCAAGGGCCCGGACGGGCGCGGCGGCAACTGCCCGCTGACCGAGGCCGGCGCCACCGTGCTGCGCCATGGCGTCACGCTGGTGGGCGAGACCAACCTGCCGGCGCTGGTCGCGGCCGACGCGTCGGCGCTGTACGCGCGCAACGTGCTGGACTTCCTGAAGCTGGTCCTCACCAAGGAGGGCGGGTTCCAGATCCCCGCGGACGACGACATCGTCGCCGCCTGCCTGGTGGCCCACGAGGGCCAGGTCTTGCGCAAGGCCTGACCCCGAGCGCCACCCCCCGAGGACCCCGGTCCCGATCAGCCCCAAGCCATCGAAAGCGGATGAGGACGACATGGATGCCGTATCCCCGACCCTGATCAACCTGATCATCTTCGTGCTGGCCATCTACGTGGGCTACCACGTGGTGTGGACCGTCACGCCCGCGCTGCACACGCCCTTGATGGCGGTGACCAACGCGATCTCCGCCATCGTGATCGTCGGCGCCATGCTGGCGGCCGCGCTCACCGAGACCGACCTGGGCAAGCTGATGGGCACCCTGGCTGTCGCGCTCGCGGCGGTGAACGTCTTTGGCGGCTTCCTGGTCACGCGCCGGATGCTGGAGATGTTCAAGAAGAAGGAGAAGAAGCAGTGAACATCTCGATGAACACCGTCACGCTGCTGTACCTCATCGCCAGCGTCTGCTTCATCCAGGCCCTCAAGGGCCTGTCGCATCCCACCACCTCCATCCGCGGCAATGTCTTCGGCATGGCGGGCATGACCATCGCGGTGCTGACCACCGGCGCGCTGATCGTCACGCTGGCCGGCGGACGCGTCTTCGGGCTCAGCTACGTGATGGCCGGCCTGGTCATCGGCGGCGGCCTGGGCACCCTGATGGCGCGGCGCGTGGAGATGACCAAGATGCCCGAGCTGGTCGCCTTCATGCACAGCATGATCGGCTTGGCCGCGGTCTGCATCGCCGTCGCCGCGGTCGCAGAGCCGCATGCCTTCGGCATCGCGCCGCGTGGCGCCCCGATCCCGGGCGGCAACCGCGTGGAGCTGGCGCTGGGCAGCTTCATCGGCGCGGTGACCTTCACCGGCTCGGTGATCGCCTTCGGCAAGCTCAGTGGCAAGTACAAGTTCCGCCTCTTCCAGGGCGCGCCGGTGAGCTTTGCCGGCCAGCACTGGCTGAATCTGGCGCTGGGCCTGGCCTCGGCCTTCTTTGTCTTCGGCTTCTGGCATTCGCAGAGCGCGATGGACTTCGGCCTGGTGATCCTGCTGGGCCTGCTGCTGGGCGTGCTGCTGATCATCCCGATCGGCGGCGCGGACATGCCGGTGGTCGTGTCCATGCTGAACAGCTATTCGGGCTGGGCCGCGGCGGGCATCGGCTTCTCGCTGAACAACAGCATGCTGATCATCGCCGGCAGCCTGGTGGGCAGCTCGGGCGCCATCCTGAGCTACATCATGTGCAAGGCGATGAACCGTTCGTTCTTCAACGTGATCCTGGGCGGCTTCGGCGGCGATGCGGCGGCGGCCGCGGCCGGCGGTGGCGCGCAGCGCACGGTCAAGAGCGGCAGCGCCGACGACGCCGCCTTCATCCTGGGCAACGCCGAAAGCGTGATCATCGTGCCCGGCTACGGCCTGGCGGTGGCCCGCGCCCAGCACGCGGTGAAGGAACTGGCGCAGAAACTCACCGAAAAGGGCGTGACCGTGCGCTACGCGATCCATCCGGTGGCCGGGCGCATGCCGGGCCACATGAACGTGCTGCTGGCCGAGGCCGAGGTGCCCTACGACCAGGTCCACGAGATGGAAGACATCAACGCCGAGTTCGGCCAGACCGACGTGGCCATCATCCTCGGCGCCAACGACGTCGTGAACCCGGCCGCGCTGCAGAAGGGCAGCCCCATCTACGGCATGCCCATCCTCGAGGCCTACAAGGCGCGCACGGTGATCGTCAACAAGCGCTCCATGGCCGCCGGCTACGCGGGCCTGGACAACGAGCTGTTCTACATGGACAAGACCATGATGGTCTTCGGCGACGCCAAGAAGGTGGTCGAGGACATGGTGAAGGCGGTCGAATGAGGCCGCGCTGAAGGGGCGCGTGAGGCCCGCTGGCGCGGGTCTCGCGTGCGAGGAGCAACCCGGAGGAAACGGTCCGCCGCGAAGGCGCATGGCGCGGACGGAACCGCTATCGAATCCCCTGATGGGGGGCTCGCCGCGATCGGCGAGAATCCGCGCCGTACCTTGGAGACAGAACAAATGGAGAAAATCTGGCTGAAGCAGTATCCGGCTGGCGTGCCTGCGGAGATCGACCCGGGGATCTATCCCTCGCTGGTCGACCTGATGGAGGCGGCGTTCAAGAAGTACCCGGATCGGCCAGCCTACAAGCTGATGGGCCGCTCCATCAGCTTCGCCCAGATCGATGAGGCCTCGCGCGCGCTGGCCGCCTACCTGCAGAGCCTGGGCCTGGAGCGCGGCGACCGCGTCGCGATCATGATGCCCAACATCCCGCAGTACCCGGTCGCCGTGGCGGCCGTGCTGCGCGCCGGCTTCGTGGTGGTCAACGTCAACCCGCTGTACACCCCGCGCGAACTGGAGCACCAGCTCAAGGACTCCGGCGCCAAGGCCATCGTCATCATCGAGAACTTCGCCCACACGCTGCAGCAGGCGATCGCGCACACGCCGACCAAGCACGTGGTGCTCGCGTCCATGGGTGACATGCTGGGCTTCCCCAAGGGCCTGATCGTCAACTACGTCGTGCGCAAGGTGAAGAAGCTGGTGCCGGCGTTCGAGCTGCCGCAGGCGGTGCGCTATCCGGACGCGGTCTCGCGCGGCCGGGGCCTGGCCTACCAGCGCCCGGCCACCGGCCCCAACGACATCGCCGTGCTGCAGTACACCGGCGGCACGACGGGCGTGTCCAAGGGCGCGGTGCTGCTGCATCGCAACCTGGTGGCCAACACGCTGCAGTGCGAGGCCTGGTACCTGCCCGCGCTCAGCAAGATCCCCCAGGGCGAGCAGCTGGTCAGCGTCTGCGCGCTGCCGCTCTATCACATCTTCGGTTTCACCACGAACATGATGCTGTCCATGCATGTGGGCGGCTGCAATGTGCTGATTCCCAACCCGCGCGACCTGCCCGCGGTGTTCAAGGAGCTGAGCCAGCACCGTTTCCACAGCCTGCCGGCGGTGAACACCCTGTTCATGGCCATGGCCAACCACCGCGACTTCAGCACCGTGGACTGGAGCGGCCTGGTGATCAGCGTGGGTGGCGGCATGGCGGTGCAGCAGGCCACGGCCAAGCTGTGGCTGGAGAAGACCGGCTGCCCCATCGTCGAAGGCTATGGCCTGTCCGAGACCTCGCCGGTGGCCAGCTGCAACCCCACCGACAGCACCACCTACACCGGCTCCATCGGCCTGCCGCTGCCCAACACCGAACTGAAGCTGCTGGACGACGACGGCCACGAGGTGGCGCCGGGCGCGACCGGCGAAATCGCGATCAAGGGCCCGCAGGTGATGGCCGGCTACTGGCAGCGCCCCGACGAGACGGCCAAGGTCATGACGGCCGAAGGCTTCTTCCGCACCGGCGACATCGGCACGGTGGACGAGCGCGGCTTCTTCCGCATCGTCGATCGCAAGAAGGACATGATCCTGGTCAGCGGCTTCAACGTCTATCCGAATGAGGTCGAGGACGTGCTGACGCAGATGCCCGGCGTGCTGGAATGCGCCGCGGTGGGCGTGCCCGACGAGAAGGCCGGCGAGGCCGTCAAGGTGGTGCTGGTGCGCAGGAACCCGGCGCTGTCCGAGGCCGACGTGCGTGCCTACTGCGAGGCCAACCTGACCGGCTACAAGCGGCCCAAGATCATCGAGTTCCGCGACGAGCTGCCCAAGACGCCGGTCGGCAAGATCCTGCGCCGCGAGTTGCGGGACAAGAAGTGACCCCCGGGGTCCGCTGATCAGGCCGCAGGACTTCTTCGCGCGCTGGAGGCCGGATCTTGCTGGAGACACGCTACGAGAAGACCGACGCGGGGCGCGCCGAGATCCGCAACCGCGCGCTGGTCAGCGCGCGCACGGCGCGCAACCTGCTGCTGGTGATCACGCCGGACAAGCCGGCCTCGCAATGGCTGGCCATGGTGCAGGGGGCCGGCGAGGCCGATCTGCAGCAGCTGCTGGACCACGGGTTGATCGCGCCGGCCGCCGGCGCGCCCGCCAGTGCGCCGGGCGCCGCGGCGCCGAGCGCGTCGACGCTGAGCTACGAACAGCTCTACACCTTCATGAGCGGCGAGGCCGTCAAGCAGCTGGGGCCTTTCCGCGGCTATGCCTTCGCGCTGGATGTGGAGCGCTGCCAGGACCTGGCGCAGCTGCAGCGCCTGGCCCAGGATTTCGTCGCCCGCGTGCAGGCCAACAAGGGCGATGCGGCCGCGCAGGCGCTGCGCCGCGCGATGGGCCTGGGCGAATAGCCCGCGCGCTCGTGGCGGCCGCGGCGCCGCTACAGTGCGAAGTCGGCGGGGATGGTCCCCGCGGGAGTATCCATGTCCACCCAGGTCCATCAGGTCGCAGTGCTGGTCGGCAGCCTGCGCAAGGGCTCGCTGAGCCGCAGGCTGGCGCTGGCGCTGCAGCGCCTCGCGCCGCCGTCGCTGAAGCTGGAGATCGTCGAGATCGGCCAGCTGCCCTTCTACAATGCCGACGAGGAGCCCAGCCCGCCGGCCAGCTACGGCCCCTTCCGCGACGCGATCCGCGCGGCGGACGCGCTGCTGCTGGTCAGCCCCGAGTACAACCGCTCGGTGCCCGCGGCGCTGAAGAACGCGCTGGACGTGGGCTCGCGCCCCTATGGCCACAACGTCTTCAATGCCAAGCCAGCGGCGGTGATCACGCAGTCGCCCGGCGCGATCGGCGGCTTCGGGGCCAACCACCACCTGCGTCAGATCCTGGCCTGCCTCAACGTGTCCACCATGCCCGGCCCCGAGGTCTACCTGGGTGGCAGCCAGGAGCTGCTGGACGAGGCGGGTGCCATCACCAAGCCCGACACCGAGGCCTTCCTGCGCAAGTTCGTCGAGGCCTTCGCCGCCTGGGTCGCGCGCCAGCGCGGCTGAGCGGGCAGCGGGCCGGTCCCGGCGGCCTTGCCCGCCACGCCGGCCGTCATCCGTCGCGCCGCGCCGGCCATGGTCTGCGCGGCGCGCGCATTCGTCGCATGGCCGGCCGTGCCGGTCCGGCCCCGCCCTAAGCTGGGCCCGCCTCGACGATTCCCGAACGCCAGCCTCATGCGCCTCCCGCTGATCCAATCCCTGCTTGCCCGCCACCGGGACTGGGAAGCCCGCTATCTCCAGCTGCTGGAAGACCTGATCGCCGGCCGGCCGCCGGATCCGCACTGGCAGGCCCGCTTCTGGCGCCGCTGGCTGCGAGACCGGCTGGCGCGCATCTCGGCCGGCGAGCTGGCGCAGATCCTCGCCTTCACGCGCGCCTGGCGCGGCTGGCGGCTCTGGATCCCGTTGCTCGCGCTGCTGGCCCTGGGTGCGCTGCTGGCCGTGCCCTTGCACCTGTGGCGGCCCGATCGCCTGGGCTGGGGCGAGAGCCTGCTGCTGTCGCAGGTGATGGTGCTGGGCACCGGGCTGGGCCTGGTGGGCGCCTGGTTCAGCCCCGGGCAGTTCGACAAGGGCTGGCGGCTCTGGGCCAAGGTCGTCGCGATGGCCATCGTCGGCGGACTGGTGGGCGCGTCCTTCGCCGCCTGGCAGCGCGGGCAGACGCCGCTGCAGATGCTGGAGCGCATCGGCCCCACGGTGGCCGGGGCCAGCATGCTGGCGGGGCTGCTGTTCACGCTGGCCAGCGCGTTGCTGGCGGGGCTGCGCAATCGCGAGCTGCGCGCGCTCAACGAGCAGCTGCGCGCCGAGGCCGAGGCCCAGGCCCTGCGCCGCCAGGCCTCCGAGGCCCAGCTGCGCCTGTTGCAGGCGCAGATCGAGCCGCACTTTCTCTTCAACACCCTGGGCGCGGTGCAGCACCTGGCGCAGGCGGGCGCGCCGCAGGCCGCGGCGCTGACCGCGGACCTGATCCGCTTCCTGCGCGCCTCCATGAACAGCCTGCGCGAGGCGGAGCGCCCGCTGGGCGACGAGATGGCGCTGTCGCGCAGCTATCTGCGCGTGATGCAGGCACGGCTGGGCGCGCGGCTGCGGGTGGACGTGGAGCTGCCCGAGGCACTGGCCGCGCGCCGCGTGCCCGGCACCCTGCTGATCACCCTGGTCGAGAACGCGATCAAGCATGGCATCGAGCCCCAGCCCGACGGCGGCGATCTGAAGCTCCGCGCCTGGAGCGAGGGCGGCGAGCTCTTCATCGAGGTCGCCGACACCGGCCGCGGCATGGCCGATCTGCCCGGCGCCGGCCATGGCCTGAGCAATCTGCGCGAGCAGCTGCATCTGCGCCATGGCGCGCGCGCGCGGCTGGAACTGTTTGACAACGAACCCCGTGGCCTGGTGGCGCGGCTGGTGCTCCCGGAGGAGGGGAAGAACGATGGGTCCTGATCAGGGAAGGCCGGCCGCCCGGCTGCTGGTGGCCGAGGACGAGGCGCCGATGCGCGAGCACCTGCTGGCGCAGCTCGCGCAGCAATGGCCCGAGGCCGAGGTCGTCGCCGTGGCCGAGAACGGGCTGGACGCCTGGGACGCCTTTCTCGAGCACGAGCCCGACGTGGTGTTCACCGACATCCGTATGCCCGGCATGAGCGGGCTGGATCTGGCCACGCGCATCGCCGGCTTCGTGCCGGACGGCGAGCGCGCGCCGCGGCTGGTCTTCGTCACCGCCTACGACCAGCATGCGGTGGATGCGTTCGAGCGCGGCGCGCTGGACTATTTGCTCAAGCCGGTGGAGCCGCAGCGCCTGGCCCGCTGCGTGCGCCGCCTGGCGCAGCAGGTGGGCGCGGATGAAGCCGCGGCGCCGGGTCTGGCCGCGCTGCGCGAGCGCGCGGCCGAGGTGCAGCGGCTGCGCTGGATCAAGGCGACGGTGGGCCGGCGCATCCAGCTCATCGCCATCGACGAGGTGCTGTTCTTCCAGTCCGACAGCAAGTACACGCGCGTGGTCCACCGCGAGGGCGAGGCGCTGATCCGCACGCCGCTGAAGGAACTGCTGGGCGGGCTGGACCCGGAGCAGTTCTGGCAGGTGCACCGCAGCGCGGTGGTCAACGCGCGCGCGGTGGCCGGCGCCGAGCGCCTGGACGCGGACCGCATGGAGGTGCTGATCCGCGGCAGCGAGGAGCGGCTGCCGGTGAGCCGTGCCTTCATGCACTGGTTCCGCGACTAGCGCGCGCGGGCGGCGCTTGCGGCACACTGTCGCCTTCGCCCACCGCCACCCCGACCGACCGCCGTGCCCGCCCGTCTCTTCGTCGAACACGCCCTCCACTCCGGCGCCGAACTGGCGCTGCCCGCGGGCGCCGCGCGCCATGTGCAGGTGCTGCGCCTGCAGCCCGGCGCGCCGCTGACGCTGTTCGACGGCAGCGGGCTCGAATGGCCCGCCGAGGTGCTGGCCATGGGGCGCTCCGAGGTGCGCGTGCGCGTCGGCGAAGGCCTGGCGGTGGACCGCGAGCTGCCGCTGGCGGTGACGCTGGCGGTGGTGATGCCGGCCAACGACCGCATGGATGGCCTGGTCGAGAAGGCCACGGAGCTGGGCGCGGCGGCGGTCCAGCCGTTGATGTCCGAGCGCTCGGTGCTGCGCCTGGCCGGCGAGCGGGCGCAGAAGAAGCTGGCCCACTGGCAGGGCGTCGCGGTGGCCGCGGCCGAGCAGTGCGGGCGCGCCCGCGTCACGCAGGTCCATCCGGTGCAGCCGCTGGCGGCCTGGCTGCAGGCGCTCGCGCCCGATGACTCGGCGGCGCGCTGGCTGCTCAGCCCGCAGGCGGCCCAGCCGCTGCAGGCGCTGGCGGCGCAGGCGCGTGCCGGCGGCGGGCTGGTGGTGCTCAGCGGGCCCGAAGGGGGCCTCAGCGCGGACGAGGAATCCGCCGCGCGCGCCCGCGGCTTCGCCGCGCTGGCCCTGGGGCCGCGCATCCTGCGCGCCGACACGGCGCCGCTGGCCGTGCTGGGCTGGCTGGCGCTGTCGGCATGAGCCCATTTCGGGCCCCGGCCCCCACCCGACTCGCCGCGCTCCGCCGATGAATCCCAACCTGCTGCTGCTGACCCTGGCCCAGGGCCTGTTCCTGACCAACAACGTTTGCTTCATCGCGATCAACGGGCTCGTGGGGCTGGCGCTGGCGCCCGAACCCTGGATGGCCACGCTGCCGGTCTGCGCCTATGTCGCCGGTGGCTCGCTGTTCGCGCCGCTGGTGGGCCGCCATCAGCTCGCCTGGGGGCGGCGGCGCGCCTTCCAGCTGGGGCTGGTCGTGGCCATGCTGTCCTGCGCACTGGCGGGCTGGTCGGCGGCCAACCACCAGTTCTGGGGCGTGGTGGGCGCCACGCTGCTGGCCGGCTACTACAACGCCAGCGCCGCGCTCTACCGTTTCGCCGCCACCGAGCTGGTGGAGCCGCAGCGCAAGGAGCGCGCGATCTCCTGGGTGCTGGCGGGCGGCACGCTGGGCGCGGTCGCCGGGCCCAAGCTGGCCAGCGCCAGCAAGCACTGGCTGCCCCAGCCCTTCGCCGGCGCCTATCTGGCGCTGGTGGGCGTGGCGTTGCTGGCGCTGCTGCTGATCAGCCGCGTCGATTTCCCGCCGTTGCCGGGGCAGGGCGGCGCGGGCGGCGTGGCGCCGGGCCGGCCGCTGCGCGAGCTGGCGCGCCAGCCGGCCTTCGTCGTCGCCATCCTGGCCTCGGCGCTGGGCTACGGGGTGATGAACCTGCTGATGGCGGCCACGCCGATCGCGATGCAGCAGTGCGCCCACCCGTTCGAGAACGCCGCGCTGGTGCTGGAGTGGCATGTGCTGGCGATGTTCCTGCCCAGCTTCTTCACCGGCGCGCTGATCCGCCGCTTCGGCGTGCAGCCGGTGCTGTGGGCCGGGCTGGGACTGAACCTGCTGTGCGTGGGCTTCGCGCTGTCCGGCGTGGACCTGATGCACTTCGGCGCCGCGCTGGTGGCGCTGGGCATGGGCTGGAACTTCCTCTTCGTCGGCGGCACCAGCCTGTTCACGCAGACCTACCGCCCCGAGGAGCGCACGCGCGCCCAGGCCAGCATGGACAGCTGCATCTATCTGACGATGACGCTAACCGCCTTCAGCTCCGGCGCGCTGGTCACCACCGGGGGCTGGCAGGCGATGAACCTGGGCGCACTGCTGCCGCTGGGCGTCTGCGCGCTGGGCCTGCTGTGGCTGGCGCTGCGCCTGCGCGCGCCGCAGCAAGCCTGAGCAAGCCTGAGCAAGCCTGAATTCGAGCCTGGACGCGGGGGCCGGTCCGGCGCTCAGCCGGCGTCGGTCGCGGCGGGCTTGCGCGCCGAGCCGGCGACCAGGTCGAAGCGGAACAGCCGGCATTCGATGGGGCCGTTCCACATCGGGATGCGGCGCGATTCCTTCAGGCGCATCTTGCCGGGCAGCTTCATTTCCGGGCACAGCAGCCAGGCGGTCCAGCCGGCCGGGTTCTGCGTGTAGGCGCGTTTCCAGTGCGCGGCCAGGCGCGGGAAGAAGTCGTCCTCGGCGCTGCGCTGGTCGAACTCGGCGGGGTGGCGCTCGGCGGGGCCGCGGCCGCTGGCCGCCTTGCCGCGCACCTCGATGCGCTCGCCATAGGGCGGGTTGAGCATCAGCGTGCCGGGCAGGCCGTCGGGCAGCGCGGGGGCAGGGCGCTCCAGCGCGTCGCCACCATTGAACTGGATGCAGTGGGCCACGCCGGCCCGCTCGGCGTTGCGGCGCGCGAAGTCCACCATGCGGAAGGCCACGTCGCTGGCGAAGATGGGCACGGCCGGCGCATGCTGGGCGCGACGCGCTTCGTCCTTGAGCTGCTGCCAGCGCGCGCGCTGGTCCTGGAAGGGGCGCAGGCGCTCGAAGGCAAAGCGTCGCAGCAGGCCCGGCGCGATGCCGCAGGCGATCTGCGCGGCCTCGATCGCGATGGTGCCGGAGCCGCAGCAGGGGTCCACCAGCGCGCCGCCGGTCTCGGGGGTGCCGCGCCAGCCGGCGGCGGCCAGCATGGCGGCGGCGAGGGTTTCCTTCAGCGGCGCATCGCCCTTGTCCTCGCGCCAGCCGCGCTTGAACAGCGGCTCGCCCGAGCTGTCCACGTACAGCGTGGCGAACTGCTCGCCCAGATGCAGCTGCAGTGGCAGGTCGGGATGGCGGGTGTCCACGCTGGGGCGCGCGCCGGTGGCCTCGCGCAACTGGTCGCAAACGGCATCCTTGACGCGCAGGGTCGCGAAGTTGAGGCTTTTCAGCGGCGAACGCTGCGCGGTGGTGTCCACGCGCAAGGTCTGCTGCGGCGTGATCCAGGCGGTCCAATCCACCTGGCCGGCGAGCGCGTAGATGTCGTCCTCGTGGCGGTACTCGTCGTGCGCCAGTTCGATCAGCACGCGCTGCGCGAGGCGGCTGTGCAGGTTGAGCCGCATCACCGCGTCCAGGTCGCCCTTGAGCGCGATGCCGCCGCGGCGCGGCTGCAGCGGCGCCGCGGGGCAGAGGCGGCGAACCTCTTCCTCCAGCCAGGGTTCGACGCCGGCGGGGCAGGGCAGGAAGAGGATCAGCGGTTGGTCATGCATGGGGACGGGGCGCCGCAGAGGGCAGCAGGGAGCAGCCGCGATTGTCCCAGCAAAGCCGGGCCCTGGGGCTCAGGCCTGCGGAGCGGGGCCGTGGGCCGGGCCGGGCCATTGGCGCGCCAGCGCCTCGAAGTCGGCCAGCGGCAGCGGGCGGCTGAACCAGTAGCCCTGGAAGGCGTGGCAGCCCTGGCCGGCGAGCAGTTCGCGCTGCGCCTCGCTTTCCACGCCCTCGGCGATCACGTCCAACCCCAGGCTGTCGCCGAGCTGGATCACGGCGCGGGCGATGGCGCGCGCATTGGGCTCGGTGAGCAGGTCGCGGACGAAGCTCTGGTCGATCTTGAGCTGGGCCAGCGGCAGCCGCTTCAGGTAGGCCAGCGAGGAGTAGCCGGTGCCGAAGTCGTCCAGCGAGAAACGCAGGCCCAGCGCGCGCAGCTGGCCCATCAGGCGGATCACCGCCTCCACGTCCTCGATCACCGCGCTTTCGGTGAGCTCGATCTTGAGCTTGTCGGTGGGCGCGCCGCTGCGCGCCAGCAGCTGCTGCATGAAGCTCAGGAAGCCCTTCTGGCGGAACTGGTTGGCGCTGACGTTGACGGCCAGGCTCAACGGCGCCATGCAGGGCTCCTCGGCCCATTGCGCGAGCTGCTCGCAGCTGCGTTGCAGCACCCATTCGCCGATCGGGACGATGAGCCCGGTCTGCTCGGCCAGCGGGATGAAGCGCGCGGGCGACACCCAGCCGCGCTGCGGATGCTTCCAGCGCAGCAAGGTTTCGGCGCCCACCAGGCGCCCGTCGCGGCCGACCTGGGCCTGGTAGTGCAGCTCGAACTGGCCGGATGCGATGGCCTCGCGCAGGTCGGTCTCCAGCGCGGTGCGCTCGGCCATCGCGGCCTGGGTGACGGGGTCGAAGAAGCACAGCTGGTTGCGGCCGCCGGCCTTGGCCTGGTACATCGCGTGGTCGGCGTGCTTGAGCAGCTCCTCGGCACCCGGCTCGCCGTCGCCCCACAGCGCGATGCCGATGCTGGGCGTGCTGTGCTGGGCGCGGCCGTCCAGCTGGTAGGGCTGGCCCAGCACGCGCAGCAGCTTCTCGCCCGCCGCCTCGGCATGCTGCACGGCCATGTCGCGCGTGGTGCCCAGGTCCTGCAGCAGCACGACGAATTCGTCGCCGCCCCAGCGCGCCACGGTGTCGTCGGCGCGCAGCGAGGCCTGCAGGCGCTGCGCCACTTCCTTGAGCAGCTGGTCGCCCATGCCATGGCCCAGCGTGTCGTTCAGGGACTTGAAGTTGTCCATGTCCAGGAACAGCAGGGCGCCATGGCGCTGGCCGCGGCGGCTGGCCGCCAGCGCCTGGCGCAGCCGGTCCAGCAGCAGGCGGCGGTTGGGCAGGCCGGTGAGCGCGTCGTAGAAGGCGAGCTTCTCGATCTCGGCCTCGGCGCGCTTGCGCTCGGTGATGTCGCGCGTCAGGCCGATGAACATGGGCCGGCCTTCGCGCTCGATGCGCGAGACCGCCAGGCTCATCGGGAACACCGTGCCGTCCTTGCGCAGCCCGGTGACGTCGCGGCCCAGGCCGATGACGCGGGCGACGCCGTGCTGCAGGTAGTTGCGGATGTAGTCGTCGTGGTGGGCGCGGTCCGGATGCGGCATCAGCATGTTGACATTGCGCCCCACCACCTCCTGCCATTCATAGCCGAACATGCGGCAGGCCGAGGGGTTGATGGAGTCCACCCGGCCCTGCGCGTCGATGGTGATCACGCCGTCGACCATGTTGTCCAGGATGGCCTGGGTGTGCTGGGCCTGGGTCAGCAGCAGCAGCTCGTTGTTCTTGCTCGTCGAGATGTCCAGGTGGGTGCCCACCATGCGCGCCGGCCGGCCGTCGGCGTCGTGTGCCATCACGCGGCCGTTGCTGTGGATCCAGACCCAGTGACCGTCATGGTGGCGCATGCGGAACTGCACCGTGAACTGCTCGCCGCGGCCCTCCAGGTACTCGTTCAGATGGGCCATCGCGCCGGGGCGGTCGTCGGGATGCAGCAGCTTTTCCCAGGTGCTGACATGGGGCTCCAGCTCGTCGCTGCGGTAGCCCAGCATGCCGCACCAGCGCGCGTCGAAATGCACGGCGCCGGTGCTCACCGACCAGTCCCACTGCCCCAGCGCCGCGCCTTCCAGCGCCAGCGCCATGCGCTCGGCACTGTCGCGCTCCATGCGGCGCTGGCGGCGATGCAGGGTGTCGACCAGGCGCTGGCGGCGCTGCCACAGCAGCAGCGCGAGGCCGGCCGCCAGCGAAATGGGCAGGCCGACCAGCAGCACGGCATAGAGCTGGCGCCGCCACGGCGTTTCGACATGATCGATCGAGCGCCCCACCGCGACGATCAGCGTGCGGTGCATGCGCAGACCGGCCGGCCTGACCTTGCGCGCGGAGACCATGCGCTGGTCTCCGCTGATCAGCGCATGCGAGGTTTCCAGCCGCGCGTCTTCGCCGCTGGCGAGGAAGCGACCGAGCACGGAGCCTGGCGTGTCCAGCAGGTTGCGGCCCTCCCAGGCCGGGTCGCGCGGCATCATCACGAAGATCTGCCCGTCCTGGTGGGTCAGCGCGCTCCAGGTGTGGGGCGAGGTCTGGGCCGTTTCCAGCACCAGGCGGAAGTAATCGGAGTCCAGGCTGGCGGTGACCACCCCGGCGAAGCGGTTGTGCTCGTCGAACAGGGTGCGCGACAGGGTCACGGTGTCCGCGCCCAGCACGCTGCGGAAGGGAGGCGAGACGTACAGCGTCTCCGGATGGCTCTGCAGCTGCGCGGCCGGCACCGCGTAGTAGGCGCGGTGGCGCACGTCCATGCCGATCAGCTTGGGCACGGAGCTGGCGCGCACGCGACCCTCGGCGTCGACCACCATCATCACGCGCACGCCGGGCATGGCCTTGACCAGGGTGTCCAGCAGCGCGGCGTTGTTGCGCGCGGAGGCTTCGTCGGGGCGCTGGCGCTGCTGCAGCTGCAAGGTCTTCAGCGCGGCCTGGATCGCGATCATCTGCTGCGAGACGATGCCGTCCAGGGTCTGCACCAGCACCTGCAGCTTGTCGCCTTCGTAGCGGCGCAGCGCGTCGCGCTCGGCGGCCAGCCACCACAGCGCGCCCGCCCAACCCACAGTCAGCAGCAGGACCAGGACCACCCAGGGGCGGGCGGTTCTGCGATAGGGGAGCAGGGCGGACACGGACATGACAGGCCGCGCACGATACCCCAGCGTCCTCGCCCTTTCTCTTGACGTGCATCAAGTGATGGCCCGAGGGTCCCGGCTTCAGGGCATTTGCACGGACTTCGGGGCGGATGTCAGCGCGTCTTGCGCAGATTCGCGGGGGCGATCTTCAGGGCTTCGCGGTATTTCGCGACCGTGCGGCGGGCCACCTGGATGCCCTGCTCCTCCAGCATGCTGGCGAGCTGGCTGTCGGACAGCGGCTTGGCCGCGTCCTCGGCAGCGACGAACTGCTTGATCAGCGCCCGCACCGCGGTGCTGGAGGCGTTGCCGCCGGCTTCGGTGGACAGCCCGGAGCCGAAGAAGTACTTCAGCTCGAAGGTGCCCCAGGGCGTGGCCATGTACTTGGCGGTGGTCACGCGCGAGATGGTGGATTCGTGCAGGCCCAGCTCGTCGGCGATCTCGCGCAGCACCAGCGGCTTCATCGCCAGCTCGCCGTGGGTGAAGAAACCCTTCTGCCGCTCCACGATGGCCTCGGACACGCGCAGGATGGTGTCGAAGCGCTGCTGGATGTTCTTGATGAACCAGCGCGCCTCCTGCAGCTGGCCGCCCAGCGGCGAATTGCTGACGCCGCCGCGCGTGGCGCGCAGCGCCTGGGCGTAGAGCTCGTTGATGCGCAGGCGCGGGCAGACCTCGGGATTGATGCTGACGCGAAAGCCCCGCCCGCTCTTGGTGACGATCACGTCCGGCACCACGGCGCCCGCCTCGTCGCGCGCGAAACGGCGGCCCGGCTTGGGCTCCAGGCTGGCGATCAGGGCCTGGGCCGCGCGCAGCAGCTCTTCGTCGGCCCCGGTCAGCGACGCGAGGCGGCGCCAGTCGCGCCGCGCCAGCAGGTCCAGATGGCGCTTGCAGATCACCAGGGCCAGCGCGCCGACGACATCGCGCGGACGCGCCCGCAGCTGCAGCTGCAGGCATTCGGAGAGGTCGCGCGCGCCGACGCCGGCCGGCTCCAGGCTGTGCAGCCAGTTCAGCGCGATGCGCAGGTGCTCCAGCAGGGATTCACGCGTCTCGGCGTCCGCGTCCGGCCCGAGCAGGGCCGTGGCGATCTCTTCCAGCGGGTCTTCCAGGTAGCCATCGTCGTTGAGCGATTCGATCAGCGCCAGCAGCGCGGCGCGGTCCAGCTCGCTGAGCACCATGCCCGCCAGTTGCTGGCGCAGGTGGTCCTGCAGAGTCTGGCCCGGCGCCTCGGTGTCGCGTCGTTCGTCGTCCTCGTCGCCCGTCGGCGCGCTGCCGGGCAGTTCGCGGATGCCGTCGAAATCGTCGCGCTCGGTGCCGTTCTCCCAGTCCTCGCGCTCGGTGGTGCCGAAGTCCTCGGCGCGCATCTCGGCGGCGGGCTCGCCGTCGTCATGGCTTCCGCCCGGCTCCTCGGCCGCGGCGGTCTCGCGGTTGGCGGCGCGCTCGGCCGCCGGGTCGGGCGCCGCGCCCGTTTCCTCGTCCGTCTCCAGCAACGGGTTGCTGGAAAGCATCTGCTCCACCTCCTGGTGCAGCTCCAGCGTGGAGAGCTGGAGCAGGCGGATGGACTGCTGCAGCTGCGGCGTCAGCGCCAGATGCTGGGACAGTCGGACCTGGAGGGTGGGCCTCATGGCGCGGGCGGCGGCGGGGGTGGCCCGCTCACATCCGGAAGTGCTCGCCCAGGTAGACCCGGCGCACGTCCTGGTTCTCGACGATGGCCTGCGGCGTGCCTTCGGCCAGCACCGCGCCCTCGCTGATGATGTAGGCGCGGTCGCAGATGCCCAGCGTTTCGCGCACGTTGTGGTCGGTGATCAGCACGCCGATGCCGCGCTCCTTGAGGAAGCGGATGATGCGCTGGATTTCCAGCACCGCGATCGGGTCCACGCCGGCGAAGGGCTCGTCCAGCAGGATGAAGCGCGGCTGGGTGGCCAGCGCGCGAGCGATCTCGACGCGGCGGCGTTCGCCACCGGAGAGCGCGGGCGCGGGGCTGTCGCGCAGCTTCTCGATGGACAGGTCCTGCAGCAGCCGGTCCAGCTCGGCATCGATGCGCGCGCGCGGCCAGGCCTTGCCCTGCTCGTCCTGCTGCAATTCCAGCACCGCGCGGATGTTCTCCTCGACGGTGAGCTTGCGGAAGATCGAGGCTTCCTGGGGCAGATAGCTCAGCCCCAGGCGGGCGCGCTGGTGCATGGGCAGGCGCTCGACCGGCGCTTCGTCGATCTGGATGCTGCCCGCGTCGGCGCGCACCAGACCCACGATCATGTAGAAGCTGGTCGTCTTGCCGGCGCCGTTGGGGCCCAGCAGGCCCACGACTTCGCCGCTGTGCAGATCGAGGTGGACGTCTTTCACCACCTTGCGCACGCCATAGCTTTTTTGCAGGCCCTCGGCCTGCAGGCGGCTGCGCGGCGTTCCGCCCTCCGCCGGACGTGCGACAGCATTCATGGGGTCTTGGTGGGCGTCAGCGTGTTGCTGGGCTTCAGCGGCAGCCCCTTGTTGCCGGATTCGGAGGCGCCGGACTCGGGCGCGCTGGCCGCCTTGGGAATCATCACCATGCGCACGCGGCCATTGGGATGCGGCGCCTCGGTGCCCGGATCGACCGAGAGCTTCTCGGTGCGGTTGTCGTAGACGATGACCGCGCCGCTGACCTCGTTGCCCAGCTGGCTGCCGCGCAGCGTGCGCACGCGGGCGTTGCCGATGAGGCGCACGACATCGTTCTGGCCGTCGTATTCCAGCACGTCGGCAAAGCCTTCCATGACCTCGCCGGCGACGTCGCGCGCCTGGCGGAAGCTCACCGGCTTGCCGGCGCTGCCGGTGGCGTCGGCGCGGTAGAAGCCGTCGGCCGTCTGGCGCATCAGCACGCGGTCGGCGCGCAGCATCATCGAGCCCTGCGTCAGCATGACGTTGCCGTTGAGCTCGACGCGCTCCTTGAGCATGTCGTAGCCGCTGCGCTGGTCGGCCTCGATGGTCAGAGGCTTGTAGCGGTCGTCCTTGGCCGCCTGGCTGCCCAGGCTGGCGCCCAGGCCGGCCAGCGCGAGGACGCAGACCAGGGCCTGGCGGGAGAGTGTGTGGGTGGTGTGGCGGAACATGGCGGCACGGTTCTTGCAAACCATTCTAGCCCTGGCGGGTGGGCGGGCAGCCCCCCGACTCAAGCGCCGAAGGGGCGGGACCGTTCAGCATGCCACAGTCGCCCTGTCCGCAAGGCCCGAGTCAGCGTCATCCGGCTGGGCCCCGGGGTGGCCCCGCGTCCACGACGCCGGGGCTGTTTGCGGCGCTCAGCGGCCGCGGGCGTTGCGGATCAGCGCGTCGGTCACGGCCAGCGCGCGGGCGCCCAGCTCCTGCTCGCTCATGCGTTGGCCCGCGGCGGCCATGGACGGCGAGGTCAGGAAGCGGCCTGCCACGCCGATCGCGGGCACGCCGTCGATGCCGTAGGCGTCCTGCAGCTTGGCGGCCTGCAGGCACTTGGTGTTGACGCCGAAGGAGTTGTAGGTCTCGGTGAACTTGGCCGGATCCACGCCCAGCTTGGACAGAAACTCGGCCATGCCCTTCGGGTTGTCCAGCATGTTGCCGCCGCGATGGATGGC
Source organism: Pelomonas sp. CA6 (assembly GCF_022549225.1). GTDB lineage: Bacteria > Pseudomonadota > Gammaproteobacteria > Burkholderiales > Burkholderiaceae_C > Roseateles. The sequence goes on along the minus strand of NZ_JAKZFD010000004.1, from coordinate 241,339 downwards.
GTTGAAGATGGCCGGACGGGTTTCCGCCTCCTTGCCCATGGCCTCCAGCGTGTAGAACAGGCGCTGGTGCACCTTGACGTTTTCGCGGAAGGCGACGTGGACCTTGCGGAAGCTCACGTCGGCCGGCAGGCGCTGGGCCCAGGCTTCCACCGCGGGCTCGAACACGTAGCAGTGCGGGCAGCCGTACCAGAAGAACTCGACCACCTCGATCTTGCCCGGGGCGGCCGGCGGCAGCGGCGGGTTCACGCGCCGGTAGTTCCTGCCCTCGGTCAGCTCGGCCTGGGCCAGGGCATTGCCGGAGACCCCGGCCAAACCGGCTGCACCCGCGGCGCAGGCCAGCGCATTGAACTCTCTACGCTTCATGTCGTTCCTCTCTGTCCCACCGGGGCGGGGGGCGTCGCGGGGCATCCTAACGCCGCGTGCCGCTTTGCTGCCTTAACCCGGGCTTAACCCCCAACCGGCCCGGGCCGGCGGGGAAGCCGGGCTGATTACTTCTGAACCTTGACCAGGTTGTTCTCGATGCCGGCGGCCTCCAGCTTGCGCTGCAGGCCCTCGGCCTCGTCGCGGCCGTCCATCGGGCCGATGCGCACGCGGTGCACGACGCGGCCGGATTGCTCGCGCTCATACACCTTGGCGGTGAAGCCCTGCATCGCCAGCCGAGCGCGCTGCTGCTCGGCTTCTTCCGGTCGCGTGAAGGCGCCGGCCTGGACGAAGTACTGGAAGGGGTCGGCGGCCGCGGCCTTGGCCTCGCTGGCGCGCCCCGCCGGCTTGGCCTCGGTGGCGTGCTTGGTCTCGGCGGCGGGCTTGTCGGTCGGCTTGTCGGCTGCCCGGGCAGGGACGGAGGCCGGCGCCGCGGCGGGCGCGGGGGCCGGCGTCTGCACCGGCGCGGTGGCCGGTGCCTGGGTGGTCGCCGGCGCCGTGTCCGCCGGCGCGACCACGCCGCTGGCCGCGCGCGCGGCACCCTTGCCGGTCAGTGGCGCGTTGGGGTCCCAGTTGCGGTTGCGCTGGGCTTCCTCGGCGTCCTGCTCGGCGGTGCGCTGCGGCAGCTTGTTGACGAAGGGGATGGGCACCTTGGTGATGTACAGCGCCACGCCCAGCGCGATGCCCAGGCCCAGCAGCAGGCCCACGATCAAGCCCAGCACGAAGCCTCCGCGCTGCTTGTCTCCACCCTTGCTCATCGGCTTGCCTTTCATTCGGTCGATTCGGTCGGTTGCGCCAGGTCGGGTCGGGCGCCGTTCAGGCGGCGCCGGCGGTCGCGTCGGCGTCGCGGGCCATGGCTTCGGGCGCGGACACGCCCAGCACGCCCAGCGCGTTGCGCAGCACCTGGCGGGTGGCGGCCAGCAGCGCCATGCGCGAACGCGTCAGCGCCGCGTCCTCGGCCAGGAAGCGCTCCGCGGCGTAGTAGCTGTGGAAGGCGCCGGCCAGGTCGCGCAAGTAGAAGGCCACGTCATGCGGGGCCAGGTCTTGCGCGGCGGCCGCGAGCATGCGTGGATAGTCGGCGAGCTTGAGCATCAGCGCGAATTCCGTCGGCGCGCCGAGCAGGCCCAGATCGGCCCCTGCCAACTGCGCGGGATCGCCGCCCTGTTCCTGCCAGTTCCGCAGCACGGAGCAGATGCGCGCGTGGGCGTACTGGACATAGAACACCGGGTTCTCGTCGTTGGCCTTCAGCGCCAGGTCCACGTCGAAGACGAATTCGGTGTCGGCCTTGCGGCTGATCAGGAAGAAGCGCACCGCGTCGCGGCTGGTCCAGTCGATCAGATCGCGCAGCGTGACGTAGGAACCGGCGCGCTTGGAGATCTTGACCTCCTGGCCGCCGCGCATCACGGTGACCATCTTGTGCAGCACGTAGTCGGGGAAGCCCTGGGGGATGCCCAGGCCGGCGGCCTGCAGGCCGCCACGAACGCGCGCGATGGTGCCGTGGTGGTCGGTGCCCTGCACGTTGATGCACTTGGTGAAGCCGCGCTGGAACTTGTTGACGTGATAGGCCACGTCCGGCACGAAGTAGGTGTAGCTGCCGTCGGACTTGCGCATCACGCGGTCCTTGTCGTCACCGTAGTCCGTGGTGCGCAGCCACAGCGCGCCGTCCTGCTCGTAGGTCTTGCCGTTGGCGACCAGGCGCGCCACCGTGTCCTCGACGCGGCCATCCTTGTACAGGCTGGACTCGAGGAAGTAGTGGTCGAAGCGCAGGCCGAAGGCCTGCAGGTCCAGGTCCTGCTCATGGCGCAGGTAGGCGACGGCGAACTGGCGGATGCTGTCCAGGTCCTCAATGTCGCCGGAGGCGGTGAACTCGCGGTCGTCGGCCTTGACGGTTTTCTTCGCGAGGAAGTCGTCGGCGATGTCCTGGATGTAGTCGCCGTTGTAGGCGGACTCGGGCCAGTCGGCGTCGCCGGGCTTGAGGCCGCGCAGGCGGGCCTGGGTGGACAGAGCCAGGGTCTGGATCTGCACGCCGGCGTCGTTGTAATAGAACTCGCGGCTGACCTTCCAACCCTGGGTGGCGAACAAATGGCACAGCGAGTCGCCCAGCGCGGCCTGGCGCGCATGGCCCACGTGCAGCGGGCCGGTGGGGTTGGCCGAGACGAACTCGACCAATGCCGACTCGGCGCGCGCCGGCTGGCTGCCGAAGGCCTCGCCGCCGCTCAGCACCTCGGCGACCACGGCCTGCTTGGCGGCCGGCTTGAGGCGCACGTTGATGAAGCCGGGGCCGGCGATCTCGAGCTGATCGACCCAGGCCTGGAAGGCGGCCTGCTGTTGCAGGCGATCGATCAGGGCCTGGGCCAGTTCGCGCGGGTTCTTTTTCAGCGCCTTGGCGAGTTGCATGGCTGCCGTGCAGGCGAAATCGCCGTGACTGGCCTGCTTGGGGGTTTCGAAGGCGGCCGCGGGGGCGGCGGCCAGATGGCCGGCGGCGATGGCCTCCCGGCTCAGCTCCTGGAGGGTGGCGCCCAGGGCGGCGAGCAATTCCTGCTTGGCTTGGATCATGATGGTGCCGATTCTAAGGAATGGCCGCCGGGATGCCGGAGGTCGGTGCCGCGTGGCGCCCGCGCCCATGCCGGACCTCCGCCTGCCTTTTCCGGCTTGCTGCGGCGGGCGCCCTGGTGCAGCATAGGCGTCTTCATGAGTCAGCACAGCGATACGTTCTTCCCTGGCGAAGCCATGCTCACCGCAGACGCGGACCTGCCCGCCCAGATCGGCAAGTACCGGGTGCTGCGCCGGCTGGGCGAGGGCGCCACCAGCGACGTCTTCCTGGCCATGGATGATTTCCGCGGTCAGCAGGTGGCGATCAAACGGCTGCGCGCGCGCGGCCTCGCGGCCAGTGAAGAGGCGATGAGCAACCGCTTCTTCGCCGCCGAGGCGGCGCTGGCCGGGCGACTGCAGCACCCCAACGTGGTGCAGATTCTGGACGCGGTGCAGGATGGCAGCGCGCCCTATCTGGTGATGGAGTTTGTCCACGGCGTGACGCTGAAGGCCTTCTGCCGCAGCGACCGCCTGCTGCCGCTGGACCAGATCGTGGAACTGGGCTTCAAGTGCGCGATGGCCTTGTCCTATGTCTTCCGCCAGGGCCTGATCCACCGCGACATCAAGCCGGCCAACCTGTTGGCGGTGCTGGATGCCCAGGGGCAGGTGACCGACGTCAAGGTCAGCGACTTCGGCAGCGCGCTGAACCTGCACGCGGACATGACGCAGGTCCACCGCGTGGGCTCGCTGGCCTATATGCCACCGGAGCAGATCGAGGGTGGCGACGTGGGCTGCCAGGCCGACATCTATTCGCTGGGCGCCGTGCTCTACCACCTCGTGGCCGGCCGCCCGCCTTTCGACGCGCCCAACCAGATGGCGCTGATGCACCAGATCTACCACCAGGCGCCGCAGTCGCTGGTGGGGCAGCGCGGCGGCGTGACGCCGGAGCTGGACGCGGTGATCCTGCGCGCGCTGGCCAAGCACCCGCAGGAGCGCTACCCCGACTGGGAGGCCTTCGGCGAGGCGCTGTCGCTGCTGGTGGCCCGCCAGCTGGTGCCGCTGGCCCGGCTGCACGAGGTCAAGGACTCGGAGCGCTTCAACCTGCTGCGCCGGCTGGAGTTCTTCGCCGGCTTCGGCGACGTGGAGCTGTGGGAGGTGGTGCGGCGCGCGCGCTGGCGCCGCTATCCGCTGGAGCATGCGCTGTTCAAGAAGGGGCAAGAGGGCAACACCTTCCACATCATTGCGCAGGGTGCGGTGGAGGTCTGGCGGGACGGTGTCAGCGTGGCCGTGCTGGGCGAAGGGACCTCGGTGGGCGAGATGGCCTACCTGGCGCCCAACCCCGAACTGCGCCGGCACAGCACCGACGTGCGCGTGATCCAGCTCTGCACCACCGTGTCCTTCACGCCGGAATCGCTGGGCCAGCTCAGTCCGGAGTGCCAGCACCGTTTCGACCGCGCCTTCATCCAGGTGCTGGTGCGCCGCCTGCATGTGGCGCACGAGGCGCTGGCGCATCCGCGTCGCATCTTGTAGTGAGTCCTTGGTCAACCCGGCTTGTGGCTGTCACGTTGCTGTGATCCACTGCCTTGGCAGTTGTTGTCCCCCACCACTCCCGTGAAGGAGATCCCCATGAAAAAGCTGATCGGTGTTCTGGCCCTCGCCCTGTTCGCGGTGACGGCCCAGGCCAAGGAAGAGCCCAAGAAGGAACTGACGCCCCAGCAGCAGCGCATGAAGCAATGCAATGCCGACGCCAAGGGCAAGAGCGGCGCCGAGCGCAAGACCTTCATGAAGGAATGCCTGGGCGGCAAGACTTCGGCCGCCGCCGCGGCCGCGAGCGCCCCGGCCACGCAGCAGGACAAGATGAAGCAGTGCAATGTCGACGCCAAGGGCAAGAGCGGCGCCGAGCGCAAGGCCTTCATGAAGGAATGCCTGTCCAACAAGGGCTGACTTCGGCCTCACGGCCTGGGGGGCTCCGTGGCGATCACGGAGCCTTTTTCTTTTCAGCGCGTCAAGACTCCACGCGCCAGCATCACGGCGGCGATGGGGATGAGCACCAGCAGGTGGGCCTGGAGCATCACGCGGCCACGCACCTGGCGGATCTCGGCCTCGGTGGGCAACTGCCCATCGGCTTCCAGCCGCCGCCGCCAGCGGCGGAATGCCAGCGTGGGCTGCAGCGACATCAGCCCGATCAGCAGGAACATGCCCAGCTTGAAATGCAGCAGCGGTTGGCTCCAGTACCAGCCACCGCCCTTGAAACCCCAGTAGCTGCGCGCCAGGCCGGTCAGCAGCACCGCCACGGCCGCCGCGCCATAGATCGCATCCACGCGGACCAGGCGTTGCACGACGGCGGCATTCATCCATTCGCCGCGGCACAGCGCCGCTTCGCTGCTGAGAAACACCACCAGGCCGAGGATGGCCACGATGTGCAGGCCGGCCAGCAGGGCTTCCAGTGTCATGGTGCACTCCCTTCGGCGCGGGCCCAGTAGTCGGCGCTGCCGTAATTGCTCTTGAGGAAATCGATCCACAGCCGCACGCGCAGTGGCAGATGCTTGCGCTGCGGCAGCATCGCGAAGATGCCATTGGGCGGCGCTGCGAAGTCATCCAGCACGCGCTGGAGCCGGCCTTCGCGCAGGTCCGCCGCCACCTCCCAGGTGCTGCGCCAGGCCAGCCCCAGGCCCTGCACGCACCAGTCGTGCAGCACCTGGCCGTCGCTGCAGTCCAGCCGCCCGCTGGGGCGCAGGTGCTGCACCTGGCCTTCGATGGTGAAGGCCCAGCCGCGGGTCTGGCTGGCGTCGGAGCTGAGCATCAGGCATTCATGGCGCGCCAGTTCAGAGGGATGCTGCGGTTCCCCGGCGCGCTTGAGATAACTGGGTGCGGCCACGCAGAGCCGGCGGTTGTCGGCCAGGCGCAGGCTGATCAGGCTGGAGTCCACCAGTTCGCCCACCCGCACCGCGCAGTCGAAGCCTTCGTTGACGATGTCCACGACGCGGTCCGACAGGTTCAACGACAGGCTGACCTCCGGGTGCTGGGCGAGAAACTCCGGCACCAGCGGCGCCACGTGGCGGCGGCCGAATCCCGCGGGTGCGGTCACGCGCAGATGGCCGCTGGCCTTCACGCCGCCCGCGCTGACGCTGGCTTCGGCATTGGCGAACTCGGCGATCAGTCGCTGGCAGTCCTCCAGGAAGGCCGAGCCTTCGTGGGTCAGCGTCAGGCGGCGCGTGGTGCGCAGCAGCAGTTTCACGCCCAGGCGGGCTTCCAGGGCATCGATGCGGCGTCCCATCACGGCCGGGGCCACGCCCTCGGCCTGTGCGGCGGCGGTCAGGCTTCCCCGGGTCGCCACCAGCACAAAGGACTCCATCTGTTTGAGGCGGTCCATGCCCCGGGATTGTGCGTGTTCATGCGAGCCATGCGCGGAATCCGACGTCAGGACGTTGTTATTTGTGCAAAAAAGTGAGGGATCTAGGATCCATCGGTGCATGAATCGACGGCCCGTCAGGCTCTACAGTCGAAGCAAGCCCTGAGCGGAGGGTTCCGCTCGCGCATGTTTCAAGGAGTTGCCATGAATTCCCGCACCGCCCGCCATCGCCTGCAGATCGACGCCGATCTGGCCCGCTTCATCGAACAGGAAGCCCTGCCCGGTACCGGCGTCGACCCGTCCGCCTTCTGGGCCGGTTTCGATGCGCTGGTGCACGATCTGGCGCCGCGCAATGCAGCCCTGCTGGCCGAGCGCGACCGGCTGCAGGCCGAGCTGGATGCCTGGCACCGCGCCAACCCGGGTCCGATCCGGGACATGAAGGCCTACCGTGAGTTCCTCGGCCGCATCGGCTATTTGGTGGCCGCGCCGGTGCAGCCCTTGGCCGGCACGGCCCACGTGGATGACGAGCTGGCGCTGCAGGCGGGCCCGCAGCTGGTCGTGCCCATCCTGAACGCGCGCTATGCGCTGAACGCGGCGAACGCGCGCTGGGGATCGCTGTACGACGCGCTCTATGGCACTGATGCGATTCCTGAAACCAATGGCGCTGAGCGCGCCGGCGCCTACAACCCGGTGCGCGGCGCCCAGGTGATCGCCTATGCGCGCCAGGTGCTGGACCAGGCCGCGCCGCTGGCTGGGGGCGCCTCGCACCGCGACGCCACGGCGTACCGGGTGGACGGCGGCCAGCTGCGCGTCCAGCTGCAGGGCGGCGCCAGCGCCGGCCTGGCGGACGCGGCCCAGTTCGTGGGCTTCCAGGGCGAGGCCGCGGCCCCCAGCGCGGTGCTGCTGCGCCACCACGGGCTGCACATCGAGATCCAGATCGACCGCAGCTCGCGCATTGGCGCCAGCGATGCGGCGGGGGTGTCCGATCTGCTGATGGAGGCGGCGCTGTCCACCATCCTGGACCTGGAGGATTCGGTGGCCGCCGTCGACGCCGAGGACAAGCTGCTGGCCTACCGCAACTGGCTGGGCATTCTGCGCGGCAGCCTGACCGAGGAGGTCAGCAAGGGCGGCCAGCGTTTCGTTCGCCGTCTCAATGCTGACCGCCGCTACGTCGCGCCGCAAGGCGGCGAGCTGGTGCTGCCGGGGCGCTCGCTGCTGTTCGTACGCAACGTCGGCCACCTGATGACCAACCCGGCCATCCTGATCGCCGGCGGCCAGGAGATTCCCGAGGGCATCATGGATGCGGTCATCACGACGCTGATCGCGCTGCATGATCTGAAGCAGCTCTCCGGCTCCGGGCTGCGCAATTCGCGCAAGGGCTCTATCTACATCGTCAAGCCCAAGATGCACGGCCCGGCCGAGGTGGCGTTCGCCGACGAACTGTTCGGCCGCGTGGAACAGCTGCTGGGCCTGCCGGCCTCGACCGTCAAGCTGGGCATCATGGACGAGGAGCGCCGCACCAGCGTGAATCTGGCCGCCTGCATCGCCGCCGCGCCCAGCCGCGTGGCCTTCATCAACACCGGCTTCCTGGACCGCACCGGCGACGAGATGCACACCGCGATGCTGGCCGGTCCCATGCTGCGCAAGGGCGACATGAAGACGAGCAGCTGGATCCAGGCCTATGAGCGGCTGAACGTGCTGACCGGCCTGTCCGCCGGGCTGCGCGGCCGCGCGCAGATCGGCAAGGGCATGTGGGCCATGCCCGACCTGATGGCCGCGATGCTGGAGCAGAAGATCGCCCACCCCAAGGCTGGCGCCAACACCGCCTGGGTGCCCAGCCCCACCGCCGCCACGCTGCATGCGCTGCACTACCACCAGGTCAGCGTGGCCCAGGTCCAGCAGCAGATCGAGGCCGACGCCCCCGGCGTGGACCGCGAAGACCTGCTGAACAAGCTGCTGACCATCCCGGTGGCCGAGCAGCCGAACTGGAGCGAGGCCGAGAAGCAGCAGGAGCTGGACAACAACGTCCAGGGCATCCTGGGCTACGTGGTGCGCTGGGTGGACCAGGGCGTGGGCTGCTCCAAGGTGCCCGACATCAATGGCGTGGGCCTGATGGAAGACCGGGCGACGCTGCGCATCTCCAGCCAGCACATCGCCAACTGGCTGCACCACGGCGTGGTCAGCGAAGCCCAGGTGCGCGCCACCTTCGAGCGCATGGCCGCCGTCGTCGACCAGCAGAACGCCGGCGACCCCGCCTACCGTCCTATGGCCGGCCATTTCGACACCAGCTTTGCCTACCGAGCGGCGCTGGACCTGGTCTTCAAGGGCAAGGAACAGCCCAGTGGCTATACCGAGCCGCTGCTGCATGCCTGGCGGTTGAAGGTGAAGGCAGCGAGCTGATCCGGCTTCATTCGCCCATCAGGAAACCCCGGCGGCCGTGAGGCCGGCCGGGGTTTTGTCATGAATGTGCTGAAAGTCATGACTGGGCCGAGCCGGGGCAGAACTGTTGCAGGGCGGAACAAGGGTGAGTTGCACTTTAGCAACGGAATATCTGAAGTCATCCCTTCGGATGAACCCGTACGAATGTCGCCCTTTTTTCACCAAAAAGGGGGGGCGCATGGGTGTCATTAGTCATCAATCCGGGGGAACCCACCCCAGTGGCTTGTGCGAATCATGAGAACTTTCACCCCCTTATGGGGGTCTCGACCCAGTCGGGATCTTCACAAATGGGAAGCGGCTTTCAGAAGAAGTCCGCTGACACCTGGATCCAACTGGAGTTTCTGAATGCTCAAACGCAACGCAATCAGCGCCGCGGCCTTGCTCTGTCTGGGCGTCGTTGTCAGTACCTCGGCACTCGCTCAAGAGGAGAAGACGACGCTGGAGCGCGTCACCGTCACGGGTTCCAACATCAAGCGGATTTCCGCGGAAGGCCCTCTGCCGGTTGAAGTGATCACCCGCGCCGAGATCGAGCGCAAGGGCGTGACCAGCACCAATGAGCTGCTGCGTTCGTTGTCCTACATGTCCAGCTTCAACGATGAGCTGACGTCCAACAGTCCCAACGCCACCGGCTCCGCGACCGCCGGTTTCCGCGGTCTCTCGGGCGATCAGACCGTGGTGCTGCTGAACGGACGCCGCCTGGCCAACTATGGCTTCGACGGCGCCTTCGTCAACCTGAACACCATCCCGCTGGGGGCCATCCAGCGTGTCGAAGTGCTGAAGGACGGGGCGGCCGCGATCTATGGTGCCGATGCCATTGGTGGCGTCATCAACTTCATCACCCGGCGCGATTACAAGGGCGTCGATCTGTCGGCGTCGTATGGCATTTCGTCGGAGGGCGACAGCAAGGAAACCTCGGCGACGGGTACGGTGGGCTTCGGCAGCCTGGAGCGTGAAGGCTTCAACGTGCTGGCCAACCTGAACTACTTCAAGCGCGACCCGCTGATGAATCTGGACCGGGAGCGCACGAAGACGGGCGACTACCGCCGCTTCGGCGGCAGCAACCAGCTGTCCACGTTCGCGCCGACCGGCAACTTCGTGAATCCGACGACCGGCCTGCAGGCGCCGTTCCGTCCCTGCCCGGACCCCAGTCTGCTGGTGACGCCCTCGCCGCTGTCGGGATCGGGCTCCAGCTGTGTGTTTGACTTCGCCCCCTATCGCACGACCATGTACAGCACCGAGCGCCTGGGTGGCCTGGTGTCGGGCCGTGTGAACCTGGGCAGCAGCGCCCAGCTGTTCGGCGAACTGATGTTCTCCCGCAGCGAGAGCTTCGCGAGTGCCGCGGGTGCGCCCGGCAACTTCACGCTGCCGGTGGGCCACCCGGCCAATCCTTATTCCAGCGCGATCACCGTGCGCGGCCGCCCGCTGCAGGCGGGGCCGCGCACGACGGACAACACCTCCGAGGCCTCGCGCATCCTGGTGGGGGTCGAAGGTACTGTCGGCGGCTTTGACTACAACATCGCGGTGGGCCAGGCCAAGAACAAGACGGAGAACGTTGACGGCGGCTACTTCCTGCTGGACAAGATGTTCGCCGCGATTGCGAACCGCACCTTTGATCCGTTCTCGACCAGCAACCCTCAGTCGGTCATCGATGCCATCAAGTCCAATGACGTGCGCACGGGTGAGACGACCAACACCTTTGTCGACGCCAAGCTGTCGACCGAGGTGGGCCAACTGGGTGGCGGGGCGATTGGTGTGGCGGCGGGCGTGACCTTGGGGCGAGAGGAAATCTCCGACGTACCGGGACCGAACTCCCGTATCGGCAACATCTTCGGCAGCATTCAGCAGTCGGACGTGGTGGCCAAGCGTTCGCTGAGCGCTGTCTACGCGGAAGTCAGCCTGCCCTTTACCAAGAGCCTGGAGGCCCAGCTTGCGGTTCGCCACGACCGTTACGAGGGCGGAACGAACTCCACCACGCCCAAGGTGGCGCTGCGCTACCAGCCTATCAAGCAGGTGCTGCTGCGTGCCTCGTACTCTGAAGGGTTCAAGATGCCCTCGCTGCGCGACCTGTTCGGGGGCCTGAACCAGAGCGCGGATTCGGTCCAGGACTTTCCCGGCTGCGCGGCACGCAACCAGTCGCCCTGTCCGCGACTGCAGTACGACCGCTTCTCCGGTGGCAACACGGCGCTGCAGCCTGAGAAGGCCAAGGGCATGAACTTCGGCGTGCAGTTGGAGCCGACTGCCAACACTCGCCTGGGCTTGGACTACTTCATCATCAAGAAGACTGATGAAATCGGTCTGGTTCTAACTCAGTTCGTGATCGATAGCGTGCCCTATGCCCCGGGCGCCACGACCAATCTGGGCGGGAATCCCGCGTTCTCGGTGACCCGCAATGCAGGTGGCACCATCACCTCGGTGAACACGTCGCTGGGCAACCTGGGCAAGCGCAACATCCGCGGCTTTGACCTGTCCGCGGAGCAGGCGATCCCGACCTCCATCGGTCGGTTCTCGCTGGAAGCCAACGGCACCTACTACGCCAAGTACAGCTATGCCGACCAGCCCGGGACGCCGATGTACAACCGCCTGGGTCTGCTGAACCTGCCGCGCTGGCGCACCCAGGTTCGCGTGGGGCTGAAGTCCGGCAACTGGGACGGCAATGTGTACTTCAACAGCCGTGCCGACATGTACGACAAGCAGCAGTCGACTGCCGCTACGCCGGTGACCCCGACGACGGCGGTGGTAGGCAATTTCGACACCTTCGATCTGTCGCTGGTTTACACGGGCTTCAAGAACCTGCGTCTGACGGGGTCGGTGAAGAACCTGTTCAACAAGGAGCCGCCGTTCTCCAACAACGACACTCGCACGCTGGGCTTCTCGCAGATGGACGACATTCGCGGTCGTTTCTTCACGGTCAGCGCGAACTACACCTTCTGATGCTGATGGCTTGAACCCGGGCTAGCCTGGGTTTTCAGGTTCACGGGCGACTCCTCACCCGCAAGTTAACACCCCAACCACCTCGGTGGCTGGGGTGTTTTTATTGGCACTGCGGTTTCGCGAACAGGGCCAGTCGGCTGTCCGGCGTTGCTCGAGGGAGCGCGGGCGCACTGGCCGCCATGCCTTTCCCCATCAGAACTGCTTGGCGGCGGAACCTGACCGAATCCAGCATTACAAGTGTGGCGTTGTGTATGAACAACGGAAATTTCAAATTTTGATTAGGTAGAAACTCTTTGTTTTGCCACTGTTTTGTTTCAAAAAAAGCACCGCTTGGTTCGACTTAGTCATCAATTCGGGGGAACCCGACTCTGTGCTGTGTGAGGGGCATGAGAACTTTCACTCCCTTTTAGCAGGGACACCGGCTTGGCCGGTTGTGCCCAAGGGGGCGCGGCTTTCAGAAGGAGCCCGCTGCCACTCTGATTCAACGGGAGGTTATGAATGCTCAAACGCAACGCAATCAGCACCGCGGCCTTGGTCTGCCTTGGCGTGACCACCAGTGTCTCGGTGCAGGCACAAGAAGAGAAGACGACGCTGGAGCGTGTCACCGTCACGGGTTCCAACATCAAGCGGATTTCCGCGGAAGGCCCTCTGCCGGTTGAAGTGATCACCCGCGCCGAGATCGAGCGCAAGGGCGTGACCAGCACCAATGAGCTGCTGCGTTCGTTGTCCTACATGTCCAGCTTCAACGATGAGCTGACGTCCAACAGTCCCAACGCCACCGGCTCCGCGACCGCCGGTTTCCGCGGTCTCTCGGGCGATCAGACCGTGGTGCTGCTGAACGGACGCCGCCTGGCCAACTATGGCTTCGACGGCGCCTTCGTCAACCTGAACACCATCCCGCTGGGGGCCATCCAGCGTGTCGAAGTGCTGAAGGACGGGGCGGCCGCGATCTATGGTGCCGATGCCATTGGTGGCGTCATCAACTTCATCACCCGGCGCGATTACAAGGGCGTCGATCTGTCGGCGTCGTATGGCATTTCGTCGGAGGGCGACAGCAAGGAAACCTCGGCGACGGGTACGGTGGGCTTCGGCAGCCTGGAGCGTGAAGGCTTCAACGTGCTGGCCAACCTGAACTACTTCAAGCGCGACCCGCTGATGAATCTGGACCGGGAGCGCACGAAGACGGGCGACTACCGCCGCTTCGGCGGCAGCAACCAGCTGTCCACGTTCGCGCCGACCGGCAACTTCGTGAATCCGACGACCGGCCTGCAGGCGCCGTTCCGTCCCTGCCCGGACCCCAGTCTGCTGGTGACGCCCTCGCCGCTGTCGGGATCGGGCTCCAGCTGTGTGTTTGACTTCGCCCCCTATCGCACGACCATGTACAGCACCGAGCGCCTGGGTGGCCTGGTGTCGGGCCGTGTGAACCTGGGCAGCAGCGCCCAGCTGTTCGGCGAACTGATGTTCTCCCGCAGCGAGAGCTTCGCGAGTGCCGCGGGTGCGCCCGGCAACTTCACGCTGCCGGTGGGCCACCCGGCCAATCCTTATTCCAGCGCGATCACCGTGCGCGGCCGCCCGCTGCAGGCGGGGCCGCGCACGACGGACAACACCTCCGAGGCCTCGCGCATCCTGGTGGGGGTCGAAGGTACTGTCGGCGGCTTTGACTACAACATCGCGGTGGGCCAGGCCAAGAACAAGACGGAGAACGTTGACGGCGGCTACTTCCTGCTGGACAAGATGTTCGCCGCGATTGCGAACCGCACCTTTGATCCGTTCTCGACCAGCAACCCTCAGTCGGTCATCGATGCCATCAAGTCCAATGACGTGCGCACGGGTGAGACGACCAACACCTTTGTCGACGCCAAGCTGTCGACCGAGGTGGGCCAACTGGGTGGCGGGGCGATTGGTGTGGCGGCGGGCGTGACCTTGGGGCGAGAGGAAATCTCCGACGTGCCGGGACCGAACTCCCGTATCGGCAACATCTTCGGCAGCATCCAGCAGTCGGAAGTGAATGCCAAGCGTTCGCTAAGTGCTGCGTACGCGGAAGTGAGCCTGCCTTTCACCAAGAGTCTTGAGGCGCAATTGGCACTGCGGCACGACCGTTACGAGGGCGGAACGAACTCCACCACGCCCAAGGTGGCACTGCGCTACCAGCCTATCAAGCAGGTGCTGCTGCGTGCCTCGTACTCTGAAGGGTTCAAGATGCCCTCGCTGCGCGACCTGTTCGGGGGCCTGAACCAGAGCGCGGATTCGGTCCAGGACTTTCCCGGCTGCGCGGCACGCAACCAGTCGCCCTGTCCGCGGCTGCAGTACGACCGCTTCTCAGGTGGCAACACGGCGCTGCAGCCTGAGAAGGCCAAGGGCATGAACTTCGGCGTGCAGCTGGAGCCGACTGCCAACACTCGCCTGGGCTTGGACTACTTCGTCATCAAGAAGACCGACGAAATTGGCCTGGTTCTCGCACAGTTCGTGATCAACAACGTGCCCTATGTTCCGGGCGCCACCACGACGTTGGGTGGCAACCCCTTGTTTGCGGTGACCCGCAATGCCGGCGGCACCATCACAAAGGTGCAGACGTCCCTGGGCAACCTGGGCAAACGCAAGATCCGCGGCTTTGACCTCTCCGCGGAGCAGGCGATTCCCACCTCCATCGGTCGGTTCTCACTGGAGGCCAATGGCACTTACTATGTCAGATATGCCTATGCTGACCAACCTGGGACGCCGATGTACAACCGTCTGGGCCTGCTGAACCTGCCGCGCTGGCGCACCCAGGTTCGAGTGGGGCTGAAGTCCGGTAACTGGGATGGCAATGTGTACTTCAACAGCCGGGCCGACATGTACGACAAGACCCAGTCCAATGCCGCCTTGCCTACGCCTCCGACCACTCCGGTTGTCGGCAATTTCGACACCTTCGATTTGTCGCTGGTGTACACGGGTGTCAAGAACCTGCGTTTGACGGGATCGGTGAAGAACCTGTTCAACAAGGAGCCACCGTTCTCCAACAACGACCCCCGCACCCTGGGCTTCTCGCAGATGGACGAAATTCGCGGTCGTTTCTTTACGGTCAGCGCGAACTACGCTTTCTAATTCTCTCGGTGAGGGACCCGGCGATGCTCGGGTCGCGATCCTACGAGCTGTCTAAGCGCTTGTGACTCGACACCTCGGCCTCGACAGAGGCCGAGGTGTTTTTCATGTCCGTTCAGCATGAGCGCACTCTCGCCAAGACGGTCCTGACCATCAGCTACTTCGACCGGCCGGGCCGTCCCCGTCTTTCATGACCTCAAACTTTCGAACCGCCCGGTGTGGATCCTCATGCCGGGTGGTGTGGGAGGGGCTCGGCCGGCAAGGGCCGACCCCTATCCCGATTTCCGGTGGCGCATTCCGTCAGCGTGGCCGATTTGCCGGCCTGCATGCCATCTTCCCCCGAACGCATCAAGAGCGCTGACCGAAAGGCGGCTGGCGCTGATGGCATCTTGCTGTGTCTTAAAAAGATGATTTGGGCGATATGCGCCAATATATTTATATGGTGACGAAAACGGGCGAATTATGCGTATTTGTGCGACTGCTGAATGCGCAATCGATTTCGTGAAAATTGAAGATGGAGATTTTTGGCATTAGAAGAAGAGACCGGCATCCCGTTGCTTGATTTCCTGGCGTTGCCCCCCTCCAACAATGCCAGACGGCGGGCGGGGAAACCCGATGAATCCCTCTCTTGTGGTTCAGTGACACTCGTGGACTCATCAGTTGCACAACGGATGATTTATTGGTATCGCCATGCAAAACCAAATTGGTTGAGTGTTGCGAATCGTCAGAGGAGGATTATTATGAGATTGAAACCTATTGCTTCCGCGGTGGCCGCAGCACTTGCTGCTTTCACGGTTCCTGCGATTGCCCAACAGTCTGGGGCTACACAGCTTGAGCGTGTCGAAGTTACTGGAACGAACATCAAGCGTGTGGATGCGGAGACAGCGTCCCCGATTCAGACAATATCACGGGAAGATATTCAAAAGTCCGGTAAGACGACGATTGCTGACGTCATCATGGGGCTGAACGGCAATAGCAACGGTTCCGTTCCGATGTCGTTCAGCAACGGCTTTGCCGCAGGCGCTGCGGGTGTTTCACTGCGAGGACTGGGTGCGAATTCAACACTCGTTCTTTTGAATGGTCGTCGTCTGGCTCCTTACGGCCTGGCGGACGATGGCCAACGCACCTTCGTGGACCTCAGCACCATTCCGCTGGATGCGGTTGAGCGGGTGGAGGTCGTGAAGGACGGTGCGTCGGCGATCTACGGCTCGGATGCCATCGCCGGGGTGGTCAATATCATCACCCGACAAGACTATCAAGGAATATCCGCCAATGTTTCATACGGCCAGACTCGCTATAGCGATGGCGAACGTGTGAAGGCAGCCATTGCGGGTGGTTTTGGCGACATCGGACGGGATCGTTATAACGTCTTCTTCACGCTTGAGGCACAA
Source organism: Pelomonas sp. CA6 (assembly GCF_022549225.1). GTDB lineage: Bacteria > Pseudomonadota > Gammaproteobacteria > Burkholderiales > Burkholderiaceae_C > Roseateles. The sequence goes on along the minus strand of NZ_JAKZFD010000004.1, from coordinate 225,193 downwards.
AGCATCGGTGAGGTACGCCAGAGCGATCGTCAGGATCGTAAATGGATTGGCGATCCCGATATGACGAAATATGGCTACGATTACTTGCAAGGGGGGATTCGTGGTCAAAAAATATCTAATACTTCGGTAAGTCCGAGTCCGACCGGATGGGCTCGGGCAGTCACTGATGCGACGGGCGCGACCCCGGTTCCTGGCTCGGCCTATTTGCAACTGAAACCGATCGAAGGTTGTGCGACGCATCCGTCGGCCGTGGCTCAAGGATATAGCGGATGCACTTGGAATATACTGGACTATAATCAACTTCAGCCTAAGGAAAAGAAGCTGAATTTCTTGACGCGAGGTACTCTTCAAGTCAGTCCTTCAGTGACAGCATTTGGCGAAGTCGGGCTCTTTACATCCAAGGTGTCGACCACTTTCACGCCGACTTCAGTGTCGGCGAGTTGGGTGGATGCAGTGAAGGGTACTAACAAGGATAATACAAACATAGTTCTGGGTCCCAATCACCCTGACAATCCAACACCAGGTAGCTATTCGCGCCTGCGTTATGTGACAGCAGATTTTGGTGGCCGAGATAATACATATAATACGACCGTTTCTCGTGCCTTGGCGGGATTGAAGGGGACGGCGTGGGATTGGGATTGGGAAACGGGTCTCTTGTATACCGAGAGCAAGACCAAGCAAGGGACCGATGGCTATGTACGAGATAGCGTATTGCGAGACTTTCTAACTGGTCGTAATGATACGGGGCTTAATCCTTCTGGTAAGTACTACCGATTGGGAGCCAACGCGGGTCTGAACGGCAGTGATATCCGCGGTGCCATCGCGCCTCATATCGAACAAACTTCCAAAACATCGATTACTGCGCTTGACATTCGAGCGAGCAGGGAGTTGATCAAGCTGCCCGGAGGCATGTTGGCGCTGGCTGTGGGTGCGGAGTTTCGTCAGGAAAAAGTAGACAGTCCCCCGAAGCCCTTTACTTATGACGCTGATATCATCGGGTTGGGGTATTCTGGCTTTACTGGTAATCGTCGCGTGAACGCGATGTATGCTGAATTTGTAGCCCCGGTCCTCAAGAGCTTGGAGCTAAATGCGGCATTGCGGACCGACCGCTACTCGGACTATGGGTCCTCGACCACGCCAAAGCTCGGATTCACCTTTAAACCTTTGCCTCAGTTTCTGCTTCGAGGCACCTATGCAGAGGGCTTCCGTGCTCCAGGTGCGGCGGAGAGCGGCAAGAGTGAGGGCGGCTCAGCGGGATATGTGCAAGTGCGCGATCCGCTGCGTTGTCCGATGGTCAATGGCGTGGCGACCCCGCTGCCTGGTGCCACGATTAGCGACAGCTGTGAGGCCCAAGTTGTGGCGTTCAGCGCTGCGAACACGGCGGTCAAGCCCGAAAAATCGAAAAGCTTCAACTTTGGTGTGGTGCTTGAGCCTATCAAGGATCTGAGTCTGTCCTTGGACTATTGGAAGATCAAGCGTAAGGATGAAATTAACGGGGCGGACCCCGCAACGGTTCTTGAGAATCCCGCAGGCTTCCCTTCTGCTGTCATTCTTCGTAATGCAGGTGATGCATTGCCGGGTGTGCCGAATTCTGGCACGATTGCAGTGATATCAGCGCCGTATACTAATGGACCAAGCTCGGTCACGGATGGAATTGATATTGATCTTCGCCATCGCATGAGTTTGGGTGCTTGGGGTCGGCTGGTTTCTGGTTTGACATGGACTCATATACAGCATTTCCGCCGCACTTTGTCTGATGGGAAACCGTACGAGTATGCTGGCACTATAGGTCCTACTTCAATGAGTAGCTCATCTGGGCAGCCTAAGGATAAGGCTACGTTCCAAACAACTTGGGATCGTGGGGCATTTTCTTTTACTGCTACGGTGAATTATGTGTCTGGATATAAAAACGTGGAACACAAGTACACGGAAAGCGGCTGTATAAAGCGCTTTGCCAATGGCGAGGAGGCTCCTCTGGGTTGCCGAGCCCCGTCCTTCACTACGTTTGACCTGAGCGGCAAGTACGATGTTTCCAAGGCCTTGCAGGTTTATGGAAGCATCTCCAATCTGTTCGACCGTGTCGCTCCTCTGGACTTGCAGGCGTTTTATGGCTCTACCCATTACAACGCCAATTACAACCAGGCAGGTGGTATCGGCCGAACCTTCAATGTGGGGCTGAAGTATCAGTTCCGTTGAGGAGTGCTCCCCATTCCGGGGCGACTGAGCCGGATAGGCCCAGTATCAACAACGCCGGCATTCGCCGGCGTTTTTCTTGGTCAGCCGACGCTGCCCGACAGATTGCCGTTTGCACTGAGAGGTGTGGCGCGGACGGAGATGGGGGAGCTGAGTACATAGAATCCCCCTTCGTTCTCTGGAGTCTGGGCGATGAATGCTTACGATGCGGCAGCTGTTCCTGCGCGCTGTGATGTGCTGGTCATCGGCGCCGGCCCCGCCGGCTCGGCCGCGGCTCGGGTGCTGGCCTCGGCCGGCCGCGAGGTGCTGCTGGTCGATCAGCAGCCATTGGGCCGCGACAAGACCTGCGGCGATGGACTGATCCCCGACGCCCATCAGGCGCTGCGCCGCCTGGGGTTGCTGGACGCGGTGATGGCGCGCGCGCAACGTGTGGCCCACGTGGGCTGCGTGGGCCCGCGCGGCGGACGCATCGACGTGCCCGGCAGTCTGGCCGTGCTGCCGCGCCAGCAGCTGGATGAGATGCTCAACCGCCATGCGCAGGCCGCTGGTGCGCGCTTCGTCCAGGCGCGCTTCGAGCGCCCGCTGGAGGATGCCCAGGGCCGGGTCTGTGGCGCCGTGCTGAGGGCGGGTGACGCGGAGTTCGAGGTCCGCGCCGACTGGGTCGTGCTGGCCACCGGCGCGGTGCCCAAAGCGCTCAGCGCCGCCGGCATGTGCGAACGCCACACGCCCAGCGGCGTCGCGCTGCGCGGCTATGTGCAGGCGCCGTCTCTGGTGGGGCGCATCCGTGCGCTGGAGGTGGTCTGGAGCCGCGCCGTGCGGCCGGGCTATGGCTGGATCTTCCCTGCGCCCGATGGGCATTTCAACATCGGCGTCGGCGTGACGGACAGCCACCGCGCGGTGGGCGGCAAGGGCGCCAAGAAAGACATCAACCTGCGTGCCATCTTCGATGCCTTCGTGAAGGACTACGCGCCGGCCGCCGAGTTGATGCGCGAAGGCCGGCTGGTCGGCGAGCTGAAGGGGGCGCCGCTGCGCTGCACGCTGGCCGGCGCGCGCTGGTCGCGCCCGGGCCTGCTGGTCGCTGGCGAGGCGGCGGGCTCCACCTATTCCTTCACCGGCGAAGGCATCGGCAAGGCCATGGAGACCGGCATGCTGGCCGCCGAGGCCCTGCTGCAGCCGGGCGACGACGCGGCGCTGCGCGCGCGCTACGAGGCTGGCCTGCAGGCGCTCAAGCCGCGCTTCGATCTCTATGAACGTGCCAACCGCGTGAATGCCGCGCCCTGGCTGGCCGACCTGCTGATCTGGCGCGCCCGCAAGAGCCCGCGCCTGCTCGCGCGCATGAGCGGCGTGCTCAACGAAACCAGCAACCCGGGCAACCTGGTCAGCCTCAAGGGGCTGAGCCGGCTGTTCCTGGAATAGCCCGGGGCGATGCGATGTGCCAGCTGATGGGCATGAACGCCAATGTGCCGACCGACGTGATGTTCAGTTTCACGGGGCTGGCGCGCCGTGCCGACGAGCACAAGGACGGCTTCGGCATCGCCTTCTTCGAGGGGCGCGGCCTGCGCCACTTCGTGGACCACCACAGCGCCCGGGTGTCGCCGCTGGCCGAGCTGGTCAAGCACTATCCGATCCGCAGCGACAACGTCATCGCCCACATCCGCAAGGCCACCCAGGGCGTGGTGTCGCTGGAGAACACCCATCCCTTCCAGCGCGAGCTGTGGGGCCGCTACTGGGCCTTCGCGCACAACGGCGATCTCAAGGGCTTCGCGCCGCGGCTGCATGCGGCTTTCCGGCCGGTGGGGCAGACCGATTCCGAGCGCGCTTTCTGTTGGCTGATGCAGGAGCTGGCCAAGTCGCATGCCGACGTGCCCAGCATCGCGGAACTCAGCCACACCCTGGCCGAGCTGATGCCGCAGCTCAACCGCCATGGCACCTTCAACATGCTGCTGTCCAATGGGCAGGCGCTGTGGGCGCATGGTTCCACCAAGCTGCACTACCTGCTGCGCCGCCATCCCTTCGGCCGCGTGCAGCTGCAGGACGAGGACCTGCAGGTGGACCTGGCCAGTCAGACCACCGCCCAGGACCGGGTGGCCGTCGTCGCGACCGAACCGCTGACCCGGGACGAGGCCTGGGTGGCCTTTCAGCCCGGTGAGTTGAAGGTCTTCGTCGGCGGCGAACCCGTGCCGGCCGGGGCCTGAGCCTTGCCCGGCCAGCCGGGGTCGGGCCGCCAGGCCTTCCATCGCGCCTCCCCGCCATTCGCCGCACGGGCCTGCCGTTCGCCGCAGCATGGGCGAGGGGCCTGGGCATCTCACTAGACTGTCTGACATGAACGACAGCACCCGCTTCGACTGGACGCCGTGGATCTACCCCGGTCCGCAGCGCGTGTTCACGCCCGACGAGCTGCGGCGCGCAGGGGGCGACGCCTGGCCGGACAAGCTCAGCCATTACCTCTACGTCAATGTGCTGGTGCTGGTGCTGATCTTCTATAACGAGATGCCTCGCACGCTGGCGCCCTGGGTGCTTGTCGGGGCACTGGCGCTGGTCTGGATGAGCCTGGGCGTGGCGCGCATGCTGTGGCGCCAGCCGACGCGCCGCCGCCTCAATGTGGCTTCGGCCAGCCTGGCGCTGTGCGTGGGCGCGGGGGGCTTGGCACTGATCGGCACGCCCTATCGCGACAGCGTGCGGACCGCGCTGCCCTTTGTCGCCGCGGCGCTGACGCTGATCCTCAGTGCCTGGTGGTTCCTCACCGTGTATCGCTCGCAGCAGATCGCCACCCGCCTGGGCGAGCAGGAAGCGCAGGCCCAGCGCGTACAGCTGGCGCTGCGCCTGGCCACTGCGCAGATCCAGCCGCATTTCCTCTTCAACACCCTGGCCTCGCTGCAGCACTGGGTGGACACGCGCGACGAACGCGCCGGCCCCGTGCTGCGCTCGCTGACCCGCTATCTGCGCGCCACGCTGCCCATGTTCGCGCAGGACCGCCTGGCAGTGGCGCAGGAGCTGCAGATCGTGCGCAGCTATCTGGAGATCATGCAGGCCCGGCTGGGCGGGCGCCTGCGCTGGCACGAGGAGCCCGGGCCCGGCGTGGACGAGGCGCTGCTGCAGCGCGCCAGCCTGCCGCCCGGCAGCCTGCTCACCCTGGTCGAGAATGCGATCACCCATGGCATCGAGCCCAGCCTGCGTGGCGGCGCCGTCCGGCTGGGCGTGGCGCGCGAGGGCCAGGTCTTGCGCCTGAGCGTGCGCGACGAGGGGCAGGGGCTGTCGCCCGACGCTCACGAAGGGCTGGGGCTGCGCAACACGCGCGAGCGGCTGCGGGCCCAGTTCGGTGATGCGGCGCGCCTGCAGCTGCAGCCCGCCGAGCCCGGCTGCCTGGCCTGGATGGAGATTCCGCTGCCCGAGGACGACGCACGATGACAAGCCTGCCCACCCTGATCGCCGACGACGAGGAAGGCCCGCGCGAACAGCTGCGCGCCGCGCTGCAGCGCCTGGCGCCGGAGCTGGACATCGTGGCCGCCAGCTGCAATGGCGTGGACGCCTGGGACGACGCGCTGGCGCTGGAGCCTCGGCTGTGTTTCCTGGACATCCGCATGCCCGGGCTGAGCGGCCTGGAGGTGGCGCGCCGGCTCTCGGCGCTGGCCGAGCCGCCGCAGGTCGTCTTCGTCAGCGCCTTTGGCGACCATGCGCTGTCCGCCTTCGAGGCTGGCGCGGTGGACTATGTGCTCAAGCCGGTCGAGGACGAGCGCCTGGGCCTGTGCCTGCAGCGCCTGCGCGCGCGCGCCAGCACGGCCGCCGCCAACGCCCCCTCTATCGCGGCACACAACCCGCTGCTGGAGACGCTGCGCCAGCTGCTGCCGGCGCGCGCGCCGGTGCGCCCCGCACCCATCCAGGCCAGCGTGGGCAAGGAAATCCGCCTGATCCCGCCCGACGAGGTGCTCTTTTTCCAGAGCGACAACCGCTACACCCGCGTCGTGCATCTGGGCGGCGAGGCCTGGATACGCACGCCGCTGAAGGAGTTGCTCGTGGGTCTGGACGAAACCCAGTTCTGGCAGGTCCACCGCTCGGTGCTGGTGAACAGTCGTTTCATCGTCAGCGCCACGCGCGTCGATGAAAGCACCATGCTGCTGAGCCTGCGCGGGCATGACGAGAAACTGCCGGTCTCGCGCCAGTTCCAGAGCCTGTTCCGCGCCCAGTAGCGGCAAGGGCGATCAGCGGGCGTGCGGGCATCGCCAGCGCCAGGGGCGCCGTGCAAAATAGCCTCGGCCTGGCAACGCACATCCGCCCCCCCCATGTCTCAAACGCTGCCCACCCCGCGCTTCGACACCTTTCCTCGCTACGAGGAGCTGACCCAGCTGCTGTTCGCCTATGCGCAGGCGCGGCCCAATCTGGTGTCGGTGCGCTCCATCGGCAAGAGCCACGAGGGGCGCGACATCTGGATCGCCGTGCTCACCAACACGGCCACTGGCGCCGACCTCGACAAGCCGGCCTTCTGGGCGGACGGCAACATCCACGCCGCCGAGCTGACCGCTTGCACCACCTGCCTGTACTACCTGCACGACCTGCTCAGCCGCTACGGCGCCGACGCGCAGGTGACCCAGCTGCTGGACACCCGCGTGGTCTACCTGGTGCCGCGCCTCAACCCCGACGGCGCCGAGCTGGCGCTGGCCGAGCGGCCGCGGCACATCCGCTCCTCGACCCGCCGCTATCCCTACGACGAGGAACCGGTCGACGGCCTCTGCATCGAGGACGTGGACGGCGATGGCCGCATCCTGACCATGCGCGTGCCCGATCCGCATGGGGGCTACAAGAAGCACGATGGCGATCCGCGCCTGATGGTGCCGCGCGAGCCGGGCGAGTTCGGCGGCGAGTACTACCGCCTGATGCCCGAGGGCTTCATCCGCAACCATGACGGCCTGACCATCCAGGTCAACCGCGACCCCGAAGGCCTGGACCTGAACCGCAACTTCCCGGCCGACTGGCGCCAGGAATTCCAGCAGACCGGGGCCGGCCCCTATCCCACCAGCGAGCCCGAGGTGCGCGCCATGGTGGACTTCATCACCGGCCATCCCAACATCGGCGCGGCGATCAGCTTCCACACCTACAGCGGCGTGATCCTGCGCCCCTGCGGCACGCGCAGCGACGACGACATGACGCCCGAGGACCTGTGGAGCTACAAGCGCTTCTCGCAGCTCGGCGAAAAGGCCACCGGCTACCCGGCCATCAGCATCTGGCACGACTTCAAATACCACCCCAAGGAGACCGTCAGCGGCACCCAGGACTGGGTGTACGAGCACCTGGGCGCGCTGTTCTGGGTCGTCGAGCTGTGGTCGCCCAACCGCGAGGCCGGCATCGAGGGCTACAAATGGATCGACTGGTTCCGCGACCATCCGGTCGAGGACGATCTCAAGCTGCTCGCGTGGAGCGACCAGCAATGCGACGGCCAGGCCCACGTCGACTGGCGTCCCTTCCTCCATCCCCAGCTGGGCGCGGTGGAGATCGGCGGCTGGGACAAGATGAACTATTGGCGCAACCCGCCGCCGCAGCTGCGCGAGCGCGAGGCCGCGCGCTTCCCGGCGTGGATGAACCAGATCGCGCTGTCGCTGCCGCGCCTGGAGCTGCTGCGCACCGAGGTGCGCGCGCTGGGGCCGGACAGCTGGCGCGTGCGCCTGGCCGTGGCCAACAGCGGCTATCTCAGCGCCGCGGTCACCGCGCGGGCGCGCGAACGCGAGGTGGTGCGCGGCGTGATGTTCGAAATCCTGCTGCCGCCGGACCCGGAGGTGAGCCTGATCGGCGGTCGGCCGCGCTTCGAGGGCCCGCACCTGGAGGGCCATGGCCCCAAGTCCTCGCAGCTGAACTTCCTGCCCACCGAGCACATCACCGGCGACCGTGCGGTGGCCGAGTGGATCGTGCGCGCGCCCAAGGGCACGCGGGTCTCGCTGTCGGCCCATGCGGCGCGCGCCGGCACGGTGCGCACCGAGGTCACGCTGGACTGACGCGGCCGCCGCCTCACTGCAGCGGTGGCTTGAGCCCCTGGTCCTCGGCCGCCTGCATGGCCTCGCGCCACACGCGTGCGGGCACGAAGCTGCGCAGTTGCTCCAGCGCGCGCTCGATCAGCTGCGGGTGCAGCTCGTGGCCAATCTCGGGCAGCACATCGGCGGTGACGTCCGCTCCCAGCGCGATCAGGCGCTTGGCCGCGGCCACCTGATCCCGGTAGGGCAGCACCGCGTCCTGCTGGCCGTGCAGCAGATGCACGCAGACCTCCTGCGGCGCATGCTCGGGCAGCGTGGCATAGGCACCGCCGAAGGCCAGCACCCGGCCGGCCAGCTGCAGCTCGGCCTGCACGGCCTCCAGCGCCATCACCGCGCCCTGCGAGAAACCGGCCAGCGCCACCTGCTGCCAGGGCAGCTCGAAATGCGCGCTCCAGGCCCGCACCAGCGCGACGAAGCCGGGCATCGCGGCGGCCACGCGCCGCGCATGGTTGTCGTCGTCGGCGCCGGCCAGCGAATACCACTGCAGCCCGGCGCCGCCGCCAGGGATCAGGTCATAGGGCTCGGGCCCGGCCAGCGCCAGCACGGCCGCGCGCGGGTACTGCTGGCGCAGCGCCTGGGCCAGCGGACGCATCTGCGTGGCGTCGGCCCCGGCGCCGTGGAAAAGCAGGAACAGCAGCTCCGCCACGCCCTGGTCGGGCAGCAGGGCCAGCGCCTGCGAGCGTTGCGGGGAAGGGGATTCGTCGGAACTCATACCCGCATTGTGCGCATGCGCCGCGGGTCTGGCGAGCGGCGCGCTCAGGACAGGGCGGGGCCCGGCGCGCTGGCCGGCTGGGTCAGCCGCGTCAGCACCTGGCGCAGGCGCTGGGCGTCGACCGGCTTGGTCAGGAACTCGTTCATGCCGGCGGCCAGCGCCTCTTCGCGCTCCTGCACCAGCGCGGCGGCGGTCAGCGCGATGATGGGCAGCTGGCGCGCGTCGAAACGACGGCGGATCTCCCGCGTGGCCTCATGGCCGCTCATCACCGGCATCTGCACATCCATCAGCACCGCGTCAAAGGGCTTGCCCATGCTGGCGGCGGCATTCACCGCCTCCACCGCCTGGCTGCCGTCGCTGGCCTGTGAGACCTCCACGCCCCATTGCTCCAGCAGCGCCACCGCGATCATCATGTTGACCGGGTTGTCCTCCACCATCAGCACGCGCCGGCCCTTGAGCTGCGGCGGTTCGCGCGCCGGCTCGCGCGGAGCGCCATAGCCCGGCGGCGCCTCGGCCAGCGGCAGCTCGGCCCAGAAGGTCGCCCCCTGGCCGGGCTCGCTGATCACGCCGACGCGCCCGCCCATCAGCGTGGCCAGCTCGCGGCAGATGGACAGGCCCAGCCCGGTGCCGCCATAGCGGCGCGTGGTCGATTCGTCGGCCTGGGTGAAGGGCTGGAACAGGCGTTCGTGCAGCGCCTGCGCGATGCCGGGGCCGGTGTCGCGGACCTCGATGCGCAGCCGTGGTTCGTCGGGCTGGGCGATGCGGGTCACGCTCACCGTGACCGAGCCCTGCTCGGTGAACTTGAGCGCGTTGCTGAGGTAGTTGCTGAGGATCTGGCGCGTGCGCACCGGGTCGCCCAGCACCCAGGCCGGCACATCGGGCGCGACGTCGATCGCGAAGGCCAGCCCGCGCGCCTGTGCCAGCGTCAGATAGGCCATGCGCATGGTGGCCAGCATGTCGCGCAGCGCGAAGGGCACGGACTCCAGCGTCAGCCGGCCGGCCTCGATCTTGGACAGGTCCAGGATGTCCGACATCAGCCCGGACAGACTCTCGGCGCTGTCCAGCATCTGGTCCAGGTAGTGGCGGCGCGTCTCGTCGTCCAGGTCGGGCTGCTGCAGCAGGCGGGCCAGGCCGACCAGGCCGTTCAGCGGCGTGCGGATCTCGTGGCTGATGTTGGCCAGGAAGGCGCTCTTGGCCCGGCTCGCGGCCTGGGCCTCGTCCTTGGCCTGGGCCAGCGCGGCCTCGACGCGGCGCCGCTCGGTCACGTCCTCCATGATCCAGATCGTGCCGCCGCGGCTGGGATGGCGGGTGTCGACCGCGCGCGCCAGGATGCGGCACAGGAAGGTGCTGCCGTCGCGGCGGCGCATGGTCCGTTCGATCTCGATCTGCTCGCCCAGGCTCAGGCGCGGGCCGATCTCCCGGCCCACCTGCGCATAGTCGTCCTCGCCGCACCAGACCACGGAGCCGGGCTGGTCCAGCAGGCCGCCGGGCGGCCAGCCGAACATCTCCTCGACGAGGCGGTTGGCCTGCACGAAGCGCTGGTCGCGCGTCAGCGCGATGCCGATCGACGCGTTCTCCAGGATGGCACCGTGGACCAGGCGCGTGCGCTGCGTCTCGGACACGTCGCGGGCGTTGATCACCAGGTAGGAGACGCCGTCCATCTCGAACGGCGCGGCCGAGATCAGCGTCGGGATGGTGTCGCCGCTCTTGCGGATGAAGTTCACCGGCACGTCCACCGCGCGCCCCTGGGCGCGCAGCGCGCTGAGCAGGGCCTCGCGGTCGCTGCCCTCGTTCCAGATGCCCAGTTCCGACGCCGTGCGGCCCAGCACCTCCTCGCTGCCATAGCCGGTGAGCTGCTCGAAGGTCTTGTTGACCATCACATAGCGGCCGGAGGCCGATTCGGTCAGCGTGATCGCGTCGGGGCTGGTGGCGAACAGGTGCGACAGCAGGGCCTCGGAGCGGCGCAGCGCCTCCTGCGCGCGCGAGGCCTCGGTCTGGTCGATGAAGAAGGACAGCGTCGCCGGGCCGCTGGCGGCTTCCACGCGCACGCTGGTGGCATGGACCACGCGGCGCCGGCGCGACAGCGTGCGCAGCCGGAACTCCGCCATCGGCAGCATCGCGCCCAGCGGCATGGCCTCGATCTTGGCGGCGCGCTGGCGGCCGCGCTCCTCGTCGCCGGGCTCGAAGTGCGAGAACAGGTCCTGCCCGATCATGCTGGAGCGCTGGGTGTAGCCAAACATGGCCATGGCCGCCGGATTGGCATCCAGCACCCGGCCCCAGCGGTGCAGCACCAGCGGCGATGGCGAGCGGCGGAACAGCTCGCGGTAGCGGGTCTCGGTGGCCAGCATGGCCTGCTCGGTCTGCACCTCGTCGGTGACGTCCCGACCCACGCCCCAGTAGCCGCGGAAGTTGCCCTGGCCATCGAAGCGTGGCTCGCCACTGACCGAGACATAGCGGACCGTGCCGTTGCTCGACGCGCGCCGCATCACCAGGCCGCGGAAGGGGCGGTGCGATTCCAGGTCGGCGCGGTGCGCGTCCATCTCCTCATCGTTGAGCCCCAGGCCCTCGATCTCCCAGGGCGTGCGGCCGCGGCGCTTCTGCAGCGGCAGGCCCGACCCGCCCTCGCCGTTCTCGGCCAGGTGGGTGAAGCGGAACTCTCGGTCCATCTCCCAGTACCAGTCGGCGGCCATGGACAGCAGGTGGCGGAAGCGCGCATGGCGCTCGTTGACCTGGGCCAGCGCGCGCCGCAGCAGGCGCATGGAGCCCACGCCCACCATCAGGCCCACCATCAGGCAGGCGGCCTGCACGCTCAGGCGCAGGCTCAGCACCGGCTCGGCCTGCATCGGCCGGCCCTGTTGTTCCAGCACGGCCAGCACCAGCAGCGACAACAGCCCCAGCGCCGACAGGCCCAGCCCGGCGGCCATGCCCAGCATGGCCGTGCCCAGCGCCACCAGCAGGCCCAGCAGGCCCAGGCCCACCGAGTAGAGACCATGGCCGTGCAGCGCCGCCGCCGCCACCACGGTCAACATGCCGTAGCCCAGCACCAGCAGCACGGCCGGAGCGCCCAGGCGCGGCGGCAGGCGCCACCAGGCGGCGCCGGCGATCAGCGCGCCGATCAGCGCCAGCGTGGCGCTGACTTCGTTGGACGGGACCGGCGCGGCCAGCAGCAGCAACCCGCCCAGGCCCAGCAGCAGCGCGGCGCAGCCCAGGAACAGGCGCACCGAACGCCAGGACACGCCGCTGGGCAGTGCGTGGCTGCTCAGTGGCGTGTCCTGGCCCACCAGGCTGCTCAGATCATCCAGGGTCGGCTCGCTCAACGTCGTCTTCCAGGGCGCCAGGGCTCTTGGGCCCCAATCCCGCAGTCTCGGCGACAAGCGTGGCCTCTGAACAGCCGGTGAGACCCCGAAACCACGGGCAAATCCCCCCGGCGAAGGCCTCCGTGCCAACTATTCCCGGATGCCCGCGGCCGCGGCGCGCAGGGCGCGGGCGGCCGGGGTGCTCGGGCTCAGCGGCGCAGTTCGGCGCGGGTGGCCAGGGCCACGCGGCGCGCGGCGGCGGCGAAGTCCTCGCCCGCGCTGGCATACAGCACGGCCCGCGAGGAGTTCACGATCACCGGCCCGGTGGTCTGGCCCTGCGCGTCGCCGCGCCAGCCGGCGACCACCGTGGCACGGGCATCGCCGCCCTGCGCGCCCACCCCGGGGATGAGCAGCGGCAGCGTCGGTGCCAGCGCGCGCACGCGCTCGATCTCCTGCGGGTAGGTGGCGCCCACCACCAGCCCCAGCTGGCCGTTGTCGTTCCACTCGGTCTCGGCCAGTCGGGCCAGGTGCTCGTACAGCCGCGGCTGGCCCGGCACATCGGCCAGGCGCTGCATCTGCCAGTCGTCGCCGCCCGGATTGGAGGTGCGGCACAGCAGGAACACGCCCTTGTTCGCATAGCGCAGGAAGGGCGCGATGGTGTCCCGGCCCATGAAGGGCGACAGTGTGACGGCATCGGCCTGGTAGCGCTCGAAGGCCTCGCGGGCGTACTGTTCGGCGGTGGCCCCGATGTCGCCGCGCTTGGCATCCAGGATCACCGGCACCTGCGGCGCCACCCGCTTGATGGTGGCCATCAGCTGCTCCAGCTGGTCTTCGGCGCGGTGGGCGGCGAAGTAGGCGATCTGCGGCTTGAAGGCGATGACCAGGTCCTTGGTGGCCTCGACGATGGCGGCGCAAAAATCGTAGATGCGGCCGGCGTCGCCATTCCAGGCGCCGGGAAAGCGGGCCGGATCGGGGTCCAGTCCGACGCACAGCAGGGATTCGTTGAGACGCTCGGCGGTGCGAAGTTGCTGCAGGAAGCTCATGACGATAGGCGAAAGGGGGTGGCGCTGCGCTATTGTCCCCCGGTATTGTTCCGGTTCCGCCGGCCACCTCGTCGAATCCTGCCCATCATGGACATCCTGGAGACTTCCCGCTTGCGCCTGCGCTGGTTCGATCCCGAACGGGACGCCGCCTTCGCGCTGGAACTGCTCAACGATCCGGACTGGATCACCCACATCTACGACCTGCAGGTGCGCGAGCGGGTCCAGGCGCGCGAGTGGATCCAGGAGCGGCTGCTGCCGCGCTACTGGAGCCAGGGCCATGGCTTCTGGCTGGTGGAGCGGCGCAGCGACGGCGAGCCGCTGGGGCTGTGCGGCATCATCCACCGCGAGGGGCTGGACCATCCCGACCTGGGCTACGGATTCCTGGGTCGCCATCGCGGCCAGGGCTATGCGCGCGAGGCCGCCCGGGCCTGCCTGGACTATGCCCGGCGCGTGCTGGCGCTGGACTTCCTGCTCGCCACCACCGCGGTCGACAACGAGGCCTCGGGCCGGCTGCTGCTGGATCTCGGCTTCGAGGACCGCGGCGTGCAGCAGACCGCGGCCCACGAAGGGCTGTCGCGCGTCTACGAATGGGGCCAGGTCTTGCCGCCGGTCGACGACGACACGGCCATCCGCACGCTGCTGGCGCGCTTCTGGTCGGCCTTCGACAACCGAGAGGGGATTGCGCCGCTGGCCATGCTGCCGCGCCTGTTCAGCGCCGATGCGCGCATCCATCGCGCCGATGCCCAGGGCGTGCAGAGCATGGGCGTGGCGCAGTTCCTGCTGCCGCGCGCGGCGCTGCTGATGCCGGGCGGCGCGCTGACCGGCTTCCATGAAACCATGACCGAGCTGCGCCTGGACCGCCAGGGCCGCGTGGCCCAGGCCTGGATGCGCTACATCTGGTCTGGCCGCCGCGACGGCCAGCCGCGCCACGGCGGCGGCACCAAGACGGCGCAGCTGCTGCGCACCGACGCCGGCTGGCGCATCGCCTCGCTGGCCTGGCAGGACGAGGGCTGATCCCCGCCCCGCCGCGGGTGAGGGCTCAGCGCGCGGCGTCGAGCCGCTCCAGCGTGCGGCGCGCCATCGCGTGCTCGTTGAACTCGACCACGCCGGTGTCCACCGCCTTTTGCAGGTAGCGGCGCGCCAACGCGAGGTCCTTGTCCAGCAGGGCCTTCTGCCCGGCGTAGAAGTAGAGCTCGCACTCCTGTCCCAGGGCCTTGACCTTGTCTTCGCGCGCCAGCTTGAGCGCCGCCTCCAGGTCCAGCTCGCCCTGCATCAGGCGCAGCACCGGCGCCGGCCAGGCCGGCTTGCTGGCGCTGGGCTGGAAGGCGCGCACCGCCTCCTTGCCGTCCTCGCCCAGCTGGCGCGCGCTGAGGTAAAGCCAGATGCCGCCATAGCCGCGCTCGACCTCGCTGCGCGAGCGCAGCAGCTCGCGCAGTTCGTCGCGCGACTGCGCGTACTGGCCGGCAAAGTAGCGCGCCCAGGCGCGGGTGTAGCGCACCGAGGTGTTGCCCGGCGCGAGCTGCAGCGCGCGCTCGGCGTGGGTCACGGATTCGCCATCCTGGCCGCGCAGCAGCGCGTTGACGGCCAGCGCGCCGTGCAGGTCGGGGTCCTCGGCGTTCAGCGCCAGTGCCTGCTGCAGCAGTGCCAGGGCCTGCTGAGCCTCGCCGAGGTGGTCCAGCTGGATGGCGGCCTGGGTCAATACCTGGGCGCGCACCTTGGGCGGCAGCCGGCCTGCCTTCAGGCTGTGCTGGGCGACGAGCAGGTCCAGCCGCGCATTCACCTGGTCGCGGGTGAGCGCCTTGACGCTGCCGCGGCGCATCTGCTCGGTCTGCTCCTCCATCGCCTTGCGCAGCGCGGCCAGCTCGGCGGGCGCCATCGGGACAAGGCGCATCGTGTTGCCCAGCCGGGGCCAGGTCTTGAGCAGTTGCTCGCGGTAGGCGTTCCACTGCCCGGCCTCGACCTGCTCGGCGCGCAGCCGCAGCTCGCCTTCGATCTGCTGCATGCGCGGCTCGCCGGTGTAGGCGAGGTTCAGCTCGTAGAAGGGATTGCTGTCGTCGAAGCGGCTGCTGCTGGGCTGGCTGAAGGTCTCCTCGCCGAACTCGAAGCGCAGGGTCTGCGCATGGCGGCCGCGCGCGCTCAGCCGCATGGCCTGGCTGCGCGGCGTCTGGTCCTGCAGGCGCAGCGGGCTCATCAGCGCGTACAGGGCGTAGTCGCCGGCCAGCAAGCGCATGTCCTGCAGGCGCCAGAACTGCGGTAGCTTGTAGCGCTGGGTGATGCGCAGCGCGTTGCGCTCCGGCACCTCCTCGACCTGCGGCGTGCCGTCGGCGACCATGCCCGGGTAGGCGCGCCAGACCTCGCCGGTGACGATCTTCTGCCAGTCCTCGGGCGGCAGCGCGCTGCGCGCGTCGCGCAGCCATTCGGCGCTCTCGCCGTGATAGGTGCTGACCGCTTCCAGCTCGCCGGCCTCCGCCAGGCGCGGGAAGCGCAGCAGGTCACGGGTTTCGCTGCGCAGCACATCCTCTCCGCTGGGCATCGCGGTGGGAGAGGTTTCGGTCTTCACCGCGACCAGGCCGTGGCCCAGGGCCAGTGACTGCCGGCCCTCCGGCGCGCCGCGCTGGCTGGCCCGCGTGGCGTCCAGCCACAGCACCTGCCCAGGGACCGGTCCCTGCACGCGCGCGATCGCGTGGTTGAAGGCCAGCGGGCTGGGCAGCTGGTCCGCGACCGCCTCGCGCAGATGGGTGGACACCAGCACCGGCTGCGCGGGGATGCCCAGCCGTGCGAGCAGGTTCACGAGCAGCGCCGTCTTGTCCTTGCAATCGCCGAAGCGCTGCCGCAGCACGGTGTCGACCGAGGCCGGCTGGTGCGAGTTGATGCCGATCTCGGTGCCGAAGTAGCGGATGTCCTGCTGCACGAAGTCCAGCGCCCGGCGCAGCCGGTCTTCCGGCGAGCTGGCCTGCTGTTCGATGTCGCGCGCCACCGGGTCCAGGGCCTCCGTGCCCTTGGCGGCACGCGCGAAGAGCTGATCGGCCCAGGCAGCGACCTCGGCCCAGCTGGCGAACTCGCTGATGGAGATCTGGTCGCGGAAGGTCTCCGCCATGGGCAGCAGCGGGTCGAAATTGAACTGCGCGGCGCCGCGGCGCTGGAACACGGTCTCGCGCCAACGGCCGTCGACGCGTTCGCTGACCTCGGTGTCGGCTTGCCGGGTGCGGTGGTGCAGCTTGCGCTCGCTGGGCGCGAGCAGGCGCAGCCGCGCCAGCCCCACCGGCCCCAGGCTGCTGCTCATCCATTCCTGGTCGACGAAGCGGCCCTCGAACACCGGGTTGTCGCCGCTCAGGGTGTAGGCCCAGTCCAGCCGGTCGCCCACGCGCAGGTCTTCTAGCACGATGGACGCGGTCATCCGGCCGTCGATGATCTGTCGCTCCAGCTGCGGTTCGCGGTGCAGCAGCTTGACCTGGCGGCGGTCCAGGCGGTTGATGCGCTTGCCGTCGCGCCACAGATCGAGGTGGTGCAGGGTCAGCGTCTGGTAGGCGGGGTCGAACTCAATCTCGATCTGACCGCCGCGCTGCAGCCCGGCCGCCTCGCTGATGCGGCGCACGTTGCGCCGGTAGCGCTGGCTGCCCGCGGGATCGACGCGGGTCTGGCGATCCAGCAGCAGCACCTGGACCGCGCCGGCCGGGACCGGCAGCGCGGGGTCGACCTCCTGGGGGCGCACCCAGCCGGGCGCCGCGGCGACCTGGAAGCCCGGCGCCGCGGCACTGGGCGCCGCGGAGGTCGCCCGGGCCGCGGCCTTCGGGACCGCGGCGGACTGGGTTGCCTGGGTGGCCGTGGCCGCGAGCGCGGTGGTGGCCATCGTCAACGCGGCCGCGCAGCTCGCCGCGAGCAGCACGAGGCTGGCCCGCACGCGCTGACGCGCGGCGGTCCCTGTGGGCTGGTGCATGGGTTCCTCCCCGATTGTTCGTACACGGATTATCCCGGGCGGTCCGTCGGGCCCGGTCCGGCCTTGTCCTATGCTTGCGACATGAACGCCCCCCAGCTTGCCCGCATCCTGCTGATCGAAGACGACGAACGACTCGCCGAGCTGATCGCCGAGGCCCTGCGCCGGGCCGGCTACGAGGTCCGCATCTGCGGCGACGGGCTGGACGGCGAGACGCTGATGCGCCAGCAGGCCTATGACCTCGTGCTGCTGGACGGCCACCTGCCCGGCAAGGACGGGTTCGACGTGCTGCGCGACACGCGGCGCGATTTCGCCGGCCGCATCGTGATGCTCACCGCGCGCGACGATGACATCGACCAGGTGTTGGGCCTGGAGGGCGGGGCCGACGACTACATCACCAAACCGGTGGCGCCGCGCGTGCTGCTGGCGCGTGTGAAGGCGCTGCTGCGGCGCGAGCCGCTGGCGCCCGCGGGTGCGCCGGCGGAGGCGCTGCAATTCGGTCACCTGACCCTGTTGCCGCAATCGCGCGAGCTGCGCGTCGATGGCGAGCCGGTGGCGCTGACCACCGCGGAGTACGAGCTGCTGCTGTTCCTGGTACAGCGCGCCGGCCAGGTGGTCAGCCGCGACGAGATCATGCAGGGTCTGCGCGGGCTGGAGTTCGACGGGCTGGACCGCGCGATCGACGCGCGCATCTCCCGGCTGCGCCGCAAGATCGGCGACGACGCCCAGTCGCCGACCCGCATCAAGACCGTGCGCGGCCAGGGCTATCTGCTCGCGCCGGATTGAGGCCGACCATGACCAAGGTGCTGACGCTGCGCGCGTCGCTGGTGCGCATGGCGCTGGGCCTGGGCCTGGCGGTGCTGGCGCTGACGCTGCTGATCGAGGCGCTGGTGTTGATCGCCGCCGCCGAGGTCACCACCGACTACGTGCGGCACTTCATGCGCGGCACCGTGGACATGCTGGCGCGCGACCTCGCGCCGCTGGACGCCAGCGCGCGGCGCGAGCGCGTGCGCGAGCTGGACCAGGCCTTCGACTATCCGATACGCCTGGTGCCGGCCACCGAGGCGGGACTCAGCCTGCGCGAGCGCGAGCTGCTGGACCGCGGCGGCATGGTGGTCACCGGCATCAACCGGCGCATTTACGCCGCGCTGCCCGGCGAGCCCGAACAGCTGCTGCTGCTGGGGCCGCTGAGCGCCAAGCGCGGCGGCGAGCTGCCGCGCGAACTGGCGGCCCAATTGGGTGCCGCGCTGGTGCTGGCGCTGGCCGTCGCCGCGCTGGCCTGGTGGCAGCTGCGTCCGCTGTGGCATGACCTGCGCGCGCTGCAGCGCGCCGCCGAACGCCTGGGCGCGGGGCGGCTGGAGACCGAGCTGCCGCCGCTGCAGAGCCGGCTGTTCGCGCCCGTCGTGGCGGCCAGCCGCGCGATGCTGGAGCGGCTCGCCGCCGCGCTGGCCACGCAGCGCGAACTCACCGGCGCGGTCTCGCACGAGCTGCGCACGCCGCTGGCGCGGCTGCGCTTCGCGGTGGACGCGCTGGTCGAGGAAGAGGACCGCGACGCGCGCGAGCGCGCCGTGCAGGCCTGCGAAAAAGACATCGCCGAGCTGGAGCAGCTGATCGATGCCAGCCTCACGGTGGCGCGCCTGGACGTGGGCGCGCTGCAGCCCAAGCTCAAGGCGGGCAACCTGGCCGCGCTGCTGGCCCAGGAGGCCGCGTCGATGACGCCGCTGCTGTCCGGCAAGGCGCTGAGCACCGACCTCAAGCTGCCGCCCGAGCTGCCCTACGACGAGACCCTGCTGCCCTATGCGCTGCGCAATGGGCTGCGCAACGCGGCCCGCCATGCGCGCTCGCGCATCCGCCTCTATGCCTGGACCGCCGAGCGCCAGCTCTTCCTCGCGATCGATGACGACGGCGACGGCGTGCCGGAGCGCTGGCGCGAGGCCGCCTTCACGCCGTTCAAGCGCCTGGAGCTGGGCGGCCGCGCGCGCGGCCGCGGCTTCGGGCTGGGGCTGGCCATCGTGCGCCATGTCGCGCGCGCCCACGGCGGCGAAGCCAGCCTGCAGCAGGCCCCCGAGTTGGGCGGCGCGCGCCTGCTGCTGCACTGGCCGCTGGAGGCGCCCGCCGCCGCCGCGGGTCAAGAAGCGTAAAGCGCGGGCGCAGTCGCTGTCATCGACGGTCACAAAAGCCACGCAGTCCGCCCACAGACTTTCAGGGCCGGTCTTCCCACAATGAACCCATGCCGACATCGACGTTCGGCGCAGCGAAGCAACGCGAAAGGAGTTCATCATGACCAAGACCAACAAGACCAAGCTGTGGGCCGCTACCGCCATCGCTGCCCTGAGCCTCGGATCGGGCGCCGCGATGGCCGCCGACCAGGGCTTCTACATCGGTGGCGATCTGGCCAAGGCGCGCCAGTCCGTGGACGGCGGCGCGTTGAAGCGCAACAGCGACAGCTACGGCGTGTTCGGCGGCTACCGCTTCAACTCGAACTGGGCCGTGGAAGCCGCCTATACCGACCTGGGCAAGGTCCAGGGCTCGGCCATCGAAGCCAAGACCAAGACCTATTCGCTGGACGGCATCGCCCGCGCGCCGCTGGGAAAGGACTTCGGCTTGTACGGCCGTGTCGGCGTGGCACACTACGAGCGTGATTTCACCGGTGCCGGCGATGCCAGCGCCAATGGCCTGAAGCTGGGTGTGGGCGTGGACTACGCGCTGACGCAAAACCTGGCCCTGCGGACCGAGCTGACGCGCTACAACAACCTGCCGACGTCCTACGGCCTGGGCAAGAGCGTGGACCGCCTGGGCGTGGGCCTGAGCTACCAGTTCTGATCGACCGATCTCCCTCCGCGCGCCTTTCCCCAAGGCGCAACGGTTGGCAGCGCCGAGGCGCTGCCTTTTTTTGTGGGCGGCGCCCCAACGAGAAACGGCACCTCGCGGTGCCGTTTTTCATGGTCGGGCGCGTGGCGTCAGATGCGCTGCGCGAGTGCCTCGGCGCGGCCGGTGTAGCCGGCCGGCGTCAGCGCCAGCAGGCGCTGCTTCTCGTCTTCGGGCAGCTCCAGGCCGCGGATGAAATCCTGGATGGATTCGCGCGTGATCGCCTTGCCGCGCGTCAGCTCCTTCAGGCGCTCATAGGGGTTGGGCAGCGCGTAGCGGCGCATCACGGTCTGGATGGGCTCGGCCAGCACTTCCCACGCGGCGTCCAGGTCTTCGGCCAGGCGCGCCTCGTTGAGTTCCAGCTTGTCCAGGCCCTTGGCGAGCGAGTCCAGGCCCAGCAGCGCATAGCCCAGCGCGACGCCCATGTTGCGCAGCACCGTGGAGTCGGTCAGGTCACGCTGCCAGCGGCTGATGGGCAGCTTCTGACTCAGGTGCGTGAGCAGCGCGCTGGCCAGGCCGAAGTTGCCCTCGGCGTTCTCGAAGTCGATCGGGTTGACCTTGTGCGGCATGGTCGAGGAGCCGATCTCGCCCGCCTTGGTGCGCTGCTTGAAGTAACCCAGGCTGATGTAGCCCCAGACGTCGCGCGACCAGTCGACCAGGATGGTGTTGGCGCGGGTGACCGCGTCGAACAGCTCGGCCATGTAGTCGTGCGGCTCGATCTGGATGGTGTAGGGGTTGAAGCTGAGCCCCAGCTGCTCCTCGATCACGCGGCGGCTGAAGGCTTCCCAGTCGTGTTCGGGATAAGCGCTCAGGTGGGCGTTGTAGTTGCCCACGGCCCCGTTCATCTTGGCCAGCAGCTTCACCTCGGCGATCACGGCACGCGCGCGCTGCAGCCGGGCGACGACGTTGGCGATCTCCTTGCCCACGGTGGTGGGGCTGGCGGTCTGGCCATGGGTGCGGCTCAGCATGGACGCGCCGGCCAGGCCGTGCGCCATCTCGGTGAGTTTGGCGATGACGCGGTCCAGCGCCGGCAGCAGCACCTGCTCGCGCGCGGCCTTGAGCATCAGGCCGTGGCTGGTGTTGTTGATGTCCTCGCTGGTGCAGGCGAAGTGCACGAACTCGCCGGCGGCCTCCAGCTCGGCATGGCCGGCGAATTGCTTCTTGATCCAGTACTCGACCGCCTTGACGTCGTGGTTGGTGGTCTTCTCGATGTCCTTGATGGCCTGGGCGTCGGCCTCGCCGAACTGGGTGACCAGGCCGCGCAGCCGCTCGCGCGCGGCGGCCGACAGCGGCTTGAACTCGGGAAAGCCGGCGTCCGACAGCGCGATGAACCACTCGATCTCGACCTGCACGCGGCGGTGCATCAGGCCGAACTCGGACAGCAGCGGGCGCAGGCTGCCCATGCGCGAGGCATAGCGGCCATCCAGCGGGGACAGGGCGGTGAGGGCGGAGAGGTTCATGGCGGGCACCGGCGACGAAGCCGGCCAGAGCAGGGCAAACCCGGGGATTTTAGCGAGCCCGCTCCGGCTGCGCGAATGGCGACCGGCCAGCCCGCCGCAGCGGGGACAATGCCGGCGAGGCCGACTATCCAGGGAGGGTCCGTTGTCTTTGGCTCGTTGTTTCCCCAGGGGCCGCCTGTGCCTCGCGCTGTTGGCGGTCGTCGTGCTGGCGGCTTGCCAGCGCCAGGAGGGCGGCGCGCTCGCGCAGGCCGCGCCGGCCGCGTCAGCACCGGGCTCCGCCGCGGCGTCGGGCGCGCAGCGCCTGGCCGGCCAGGCCGACACCGTGCTGGCGCTGCACCGGCAGATGATCGTGCTGATGGACGGCGAGGCGGCACTCAAGCCCGCCGAGCGCGAGGCGGTGCAGGGCGTGGGGCTGATGTTGTTCCATGACCTGCAAAAAAGCAGCCGCGCGCTGATGGCCGAGGCCACCGCGGCGGCGACCCCGCTGGACGCGCCGGAGGCGCTGCTGGAGCGCATCGAGGCCGAGCCCGGCTGGTTCGACGCCGACCGCCTGGCCTTCAAGGAGCTGCTGGTGCAGCTGCACCAGCATTTCTCCGCCAGCCAGAGCATCGCCGGGCTCAAGCTGGCCAAGCGCGCGCAGGAGGACCTGGCCGTTCTGTCCGAGGTCGAACAGTCCTACGAGAAGGACCTGCGCGACACCTTCGGCCGCTTCGCGCAGCGCGGCATCACCTTGCAGCGCGAGAAGTGGAGCGACTATGTCGCCAAGCTCAAGACGCTGTACCGCCGCGAGCAGATCCTGAAGGACTACGCCACCATCCTGCCCTCGGTGCAGGCGCGCCCCAAGGCCGAGTCCGCGGAGCGCGAGCTCTTCGGCCGCCAGCTGCCGCCCAAGACGGTGCTGCTGAGCTTCGACGACGGCCCGCATGGCCGCTACACCGACGAGATCCTGGACATCCTGCGCCGCTACCAGGCGCCGGCCATCTTTTTCCAGCTGGGGCAGAACCTGGGCAGCGTGGCCGCCGATGGCACGGTCCGCCCCGGGCCCGGCAGCGCGGTGGCCAAGCGGGTGCTGGCCGCCGGCCACCAGCTCGCCAACCACAGCTTCACGCACAGCCTGATGTCCAAGTTCGCGCCCGAGCAGGTGCGCGAGGAAGCCCTGCACACCGAGGCCCTGCTGGACAAGGCCGGGCGCAGCGGCCAGGCCCTGTTCCGCTTCCCCTATGGCGCGCGCAACGACGCCGCGCTGGACACCATCGAGTCGCTGCAGCTGCGCTCGATGATGTGGAACATCGACTCGCTGGACTGGTCCGACCCCATTCCCAAGTCCATCGCCGCGCGCGTGCTGGCCGAGGTGCAGAAGCAGCAGCGCGGCATCATCCTCTTCCACGACATCCATGCGCGCACCGTGCAGGCGCTGCCGCTGGTGCTGGACCAGCTGGTGGCCGAGGGCTACAGCTTCGCGAGCTGGAAGGACGGCCAGTTCGTCAGCGCCGAGCGCAAGCCCCTGGCCAGCGGCAATGAGGGCCTGGCGGCTGGCGCCGCGCTGTACCGCGAAAGCCATGCGCTGATCATCGGCATCGACCAGTACCAGCGCTGGCCGCGCCTGCAGCATGCGGCGCGCGACGCGCGCGCGATGCAGACGCTGCTGCAGACCCGCTTCGGCTTCGCGCCCGAGAACGTCAAGCTGCTGCTGGACGGCGAGGCCACGCGCGCCAACATCCTGCGCGCGCTCAACCGGCTCGCCGGCCAGGGGCTGAAGCGGGACGACCGCGTCTTCGTCTTCTTCGCCGGCCATGGCAGCACGCGCAAGCTGCCCAGCGGGCGCGAGGTGGGCTATGTGATTCCGGTGGACGCCGGGCTGGACGATCTGCAGACCGACGCGGTCGCGATGCCGCAGCTGCAGGAGCTGGGCGAGGCGCTGCCGGCCAAGCATGCGCTGTTCATGATCGACGCCTGCTATTCCGGCCTGGGGCTGACCCGCGCCGGTGGGGCCAGCGCCAACTTCATCCGCGACAACGGCCGCCGCCTGGGGCGGCAGATGATGACCGCGGGCGGCGCCGACCAGCAGGTGGCCGACGACGGCCCCGGCGGCCACTCGGTCTTCACCTGGACCGTGCTGCAGGCGCTGACCGGCAAGGCCGACTTGAACGGCGACGGGCTGATCACCGCCACCGAGCTGGCTGCCTATGTCGCGCCGGCCGTCGCCGCGGTGGCGCACCAGACGCCCGCCTTCGGCAGTCTGCCGGGCTCGGAGGGTGGCGAGTTCGTCTTTGAGCTGGGCGCGGCGCAGGAGCAGGCGCTCAGCGGTGACAGCGGCCAGCTCGACGCCCAGGCGAGTGCGCTGGCCAAGCGCCTGGACGAGGTCGGTAGCGCGAGCCTGCAGCCGGCCCAGGGCCGCAACCCGCAGGTGCGGCTGCAGGGCCTGGACGGCAAGGAGGTCGCGATTGCGCCGTCACTGGTCAAGGTGGACCCGGGCGCGCGCGTGGCCGCCCAGCGTGCCAACGACCGCGGCCTGCAGCTGTACAAGGAGCGGCGCTACGACGAGGCCGAGGCCGCGTTCACCGAGGCGCTCAAGCTGCAGCCGCGCTTCGCGCTGGCCGCCAACAACCTGGGCTTCATCTACTTCAAGCGTGGCAAGCCGGTGGAAGCGGCGCGCTGGTACCAAAAGGCGCTGGAGATGGACGGCAGCCGCGCGCTGGCATGGCTGAACCTGGGCGATGCCCAGCTGCAGGCCGGCGACGACAAGGCCGCGCTGCAGGCCTATGCGCGCTTCGTGGAACTGGCGCCCCAGCATCCGCGCAGCGCCGCGCTGCGCGCCTGGCTGGCCCAGCCGGACGCGGCCAACCGGCCCAAGCTGCCCGCCTGAGGCGCGTGGCGGGGGGGGGCGCGCGGGTCGATGCCGGCCCGCGCGGCTTGGCTCAACCCGGCGCGTGCGCCCGCGCCCGCGCCCAGTCGTCGCGCGTCATGCCGTACAGATCGCCGTCGACATGGCGGCCGTCGATGAAGATGACGCCTCGCAGCCGGCCCTCGTACAGAAAGCCGGCGTTCTGCGCGACGCGCGCCGAGGCCAGGTTGTCCGGTGCCAGGCTGCAGCAGAGCCGGTGGACCGGCAGCGCGCGGAACAGATAGTCCACCAGGGCCCGCGCACCGGCCGTGCCATAGCCGCGGCCGCGGTCGGCCGGGTCGTGGACCGACCAGCCCAGCTCGCGCGCGCTGGAATAGCGATGGGCGCTGAAGTGCATCACGTCGCCGACAACGCGGCCTTGCTCGTCGCAGACCAGCAGGCGCTCCGCGTCCTCGCTCGCGAAGCCGTTGTCGCGAAAGCGCGCCCACAGCTGCTGCGGACTGGTCATGCGCGTGGGCGAATAGGCGCCGCGCCAGGCCGGGTCGGTGACGGCGCGGATCAGCTGTGGCATGTCGTCCTCGCGGACATGTCTCAGCGTGACGGTGGGCAAAATCATGGTGGGGCGAGCTCCTGGCGCAAGGGCGCCGCCCGGTGCGGCGGCGTGCCGATGTTATGCGCGGCGCCCATGGGCTTTCCCCGATGCCGCCGGTGCGGGCTTGCTGCTTAATGCACGCTTTTTCCCGCACGAGCTTCAGCCTGCATGGCCTTGGTTTCCGATGGCGTCGCCCCGCGCCTGATCCGGGTGCACCAGATCGACACGCTGGCCTGGGCGCCGCTGCTCGCGGCGGCCGAGGCCGAGGGCCGGCGCATGGTCCGGCGTCTGCTGGACGAGTGGCGCAGCGCCGCCAATCGCTACGACCGCCCCGGCGAATCGCTGTGGGCCTGGATGGACGCGCAGGGCCAGGTGGTGGCCGTCGGCGGCCTCAACCAGGAGCCGGCGCCGGGACGGCGCGGCACCGCGCGCATGCGCCGCTTCTATGTGCATCCGCAATGGCGCGGCCGGGGGCTGGCGCGGCGCCTGGTCGGCGCGGTGCTGGCCAGCGCGCAAGGGCATTTCGACCGCCTGCACGTCAACTGCGAGAGCGCGGAATCGGCCACCTTCTGGTCGCGCTGCGGCTTCGCGGCGGTGGAGGGCGACGCCCGCTACACCCACTGTCGGCTGCTACCGCAGGTGCGCGCCGCGGCCTGAGGCGCGTCGCCCGACCCTGTTCGCGCGTGCTCAGGGCCAGTGGCGGCCCAGCAGCTCGGCCACCTCGGGCAGGGCCTCGATGCGGCCCAGCAGCGCATGGAAATCCGGGCGCTGCTCCTTCAGAAAGGGGCGGGTGCCGGACCAGCGCGACACGATCACCGCCATGAAGTCCAGCGCGCCGGCGCGCGCGCCGCTCAGGAAGGGCTGCGCGGGGAACTGGTCGGCGAACAGCGCCCAGTGGTGGTGCAGCCGGGCACGCGTGCCTTGGCGCAGTGCCTCCAGCGAGGCCGTGTCGGTCTGCGTGGTCCAGCGTTCGGGGAAATCGCTGACGCTGATCGCGCTGTAGCAGTTCGCCGCGATGTAGACCAGCCCGCGCAGGATCTGGTCGCGCTGCGCCGACGTGTCGCCCAGCAACCCGCTGTCCGGGTGGCGCAGACCGAGATGCATCAGGATGGCCGCGCTTTCGGTCAAGACCTGACCCTCGGGGGTGCGCAGCGTGGGGATCTGCATCAGCGGATTGAGCTGGCGCAGCAGCTCGCGGTCTGACTGGTCTTCCCAGGACGAGGCCTGCACGACGCGATAGGGCTGGCCGCAGCGCGCCAGACCCAGCTCGGCGATCGCCGAACCGGAACCGCGGGTGCCCAGCAGGAGGTAGTCGCTCATGGCCATGAGTCTAGGCGGCTGCGGCACTCCGGGGTCGGATGTCCTTTGCGGCGCTGGGGCGGCAAGAGTGTGGCGCAGCCCCGAGCTGCCGACAAGCACCCCCGCAAGGGCGTGGTGGCGCCCTGACAGGCGGGCGGCAGACGCTTGGCTAGAATGATTTTCAAGTTGTCACCAGCGACGGTTCCCGTCGGCACACAGCCTTCTCGGCAAGAGAACCCGGTGCGGCGCTGCGTTTCCCTGAGAGGCCTGCGGGCTTCGCCCTACAGATCCCATGAAACTGATCGGTTCCCTCACCAGCCCTTATGTCCGCAAAGTCCGCATCGTGATGGCGGAGAAGAAGCTCGACTACCAGTTCGAGCTGGAGGACGTCTGGGCCAGCGATGCCATCCTCAAGGTCAACCCGCTGGGCAAGGTGCCCTGCCTGGTGATGGAGGGACAGGACTCGATCACCGGCGCAGTGTTCGATTCGCGCGTGATCGTCGAGTACGTGGACACGCTCAGCCCGGTGGGCAAGCTGATCCCCGAGCGCGGCCGCGAGCGTTGTGAGGTGCGCACCTGGGAGGCGCTGGCCGACGGCCTGTTGGACGCGGCGCTGGCCGCGCGCCTGGAGCAGACCTGGTCCGGCCGCAGCGAACTGGAGCGTAGCCAGGCATGGATCCAGCGCCAGACCGACAAGCTGCAGGCCGCGCTGAAGGCCATGGCCCATGGGCTGGGCGAGAAGCCCTGGTGCTCCGGCAACCACTTCACGCTGGCCGACGTGGCGCTGGGCTGCGCACTGGGTTACCTGGACTTCCGCTTCCCGGCCATCGCCTGGCGCGAGGCCCATCCCAACCTGGCGCGCCACTACGACAAGCTCATGACCCGGCCCAGCTTCCAGGATACCCAGCCGCCCAAGGTTTGACCTAGGCCGAACCCGGAGGGCGGGGCCGCGCCCGCTCTGCGTGTTTTCCTACCCCCAAGAGTGGGTCGCCTGGCTTTCGTCGGCGCGGCCCTGCTGCTGCACAATCGGCGCTCTTCGAGTCACTGAGGGGGAATGAAGTGTCCGTGAAGAGCCTGTTCTCACCGATCTGGTGGGTGTTGAAGAAATTCTGGTGGCTGCTGGACGGCACCCGCCGTGCGCTGCTGAACCTGCTGTTGCTGGCCCTGATCGTCGCCATCGTGTGGGGACTGGCGACGCGCGGTCCCAAGCCGTTGAAGGACAAGACCACGCTGGTGCTGGACCTGCAGGGCGACATCGTCGAGCAGTTCTCCGGCTCGCCGCGCGACCAGGCCCTGGCGCAGCTGCGCGGCGACGCGCGCCACCAGACCCGGCTGCGTGATCTGCTTGCCGTGCTGGACAGCGCGGCCAAGGACGACAAGCTGGCCCAGCTGGTGCTGGACCTGGACCGCATGGGCAGCGCCAGCCCCGCGACCTTGCGCGAGATGGAGGCGGCGCTGCAGCGCTTCAAGAAGGACAGCGGTGGCAAGCCCGTCGTCGCCTTCGCAAGCAACTACGACCAGCGCAGCTACTATCTCGCCGCGCAGGCCGACCAGGTCTATCTGCACCCCATGGGCGCGGTGCTGATCGAGGGCTTCGGCCGCTATCGCACCTACTACAAGGATGCGCTGGACCGCGTGGGCGTCACCGCCCACGTGCTCAAGGTCGGCACCTACAAGAATTTCGCCGAACCCTACATGGCCAATGGCCCGTCCAAGGCCTCGCTGGAGGCGGAGGCCTATCTGTGGGATGACCTGTGGGGCCGCTTCCAGCAGGGCATCGAGAAGGCCCGCAAGCTGCAGCCCGGTGCGCTGAAGCAGGCGATCGACGAGCTGCCCCAGCGCCTGGCCGCCGTCAACGGCAACACCGGCAAGCTGGCACTGAACGAGAAGCTGATCGACGGCCTGAAGACCCGCGACCAGCTCAAGGAGCTGCTGGAGAAGAAGGGCGCGCTCGACGACAAGCAGCTGCGTCAGATCCGCCTCGGCGCCTATCTGGCGCGCATCCCGCCCAAGCTGCCATCCTCCGAAGGGGCCGTGGGCGTGATCGTGGCCGAAGGCGAGATCGTCGACGGCGAGGCCGCGCCCGGCAAGATCGGTGGCGAGTCCACCGCCAAGCTGATCCGCCAGGCGCGTGAGGACGACAAGATCAAGGCCCTGGTGCTGCGTGTGAACTCGCCCGGCGGCAGCGCCTTCGCGTCCGAGCTGGTGCGGCGCGAGCTGGAGCTGGCGCGCAGCGCGGGCAAGCCGGTCGTCGTCTCCATGGGCGGCGTGGCGGCCTCGGGCGGCTACTGGATCTCCACCGCGTCCGACGAGATCTTCGCCGACGCCTCCACCGTCACCGGCTCCATCGGCGTGGTCGGCGTGCTGCCCACCGCCGAGAAGCTGATGGACAAGCTGTCGCTGCGCACCGGCGGCTACACCACCACCTGGCTGGCCGGCGGGCTGGACCCGCGCCGCGCGCTGGACCCGCGGCTGGAAGCGGTGATCCAGGGTGCGATCAACCACACCTACGGCGAGTTCACCGCGCGCGTCGCGCAGGCGCGCAAGAAGACCGTCGAGGAGGTGGATCAGGTCGGCCAGGGCCGCGTGTGGTCCGGCCAGCAGGCGCTGGAGCGCGGGCTGGTGGACAAGCTGGGCCGGTTGGAGGACGCGGTCGCGTCCGCCGCGCAGCGCGCCAAGCTGGGCGACAAGCCCCAGGTCCGCTATGTCGAGACCGAGCGCAGCAAGTGGGAGCAGGTGGCCGACAGCTTTGGCGACGCGCTGGCGCCGTCCGTGCAGGCCATGGTGCGCGATGCGCTGCGCCAGTCCGGCGTGCCCGTGCTGCCGCAGTCGGTCCAGGCCGTTCAGGGCGACATGAGCTGGCTGGTCGAGCAGGCCCAGACCGGCGCCAAGGGCCGCGTGCCCGCGCTGGCGCACTGCCTCTGCGGCATGCCCTGAGGACCCCCGTGGGGCGCTACAATGCGCCCCACAGCGCCGATTTGTTCCGGCTTGCGGGCGCTCAAGAAATCCAGCTAAAGAGGGACGCCCGATCCAGCATCGCCCGGTGTCCGCTTCTGATGCGACGCCGGGCGTTTTTGCTTTTGGAGTGTCAAGAATGGGCTCGGTCGGAGACGTGACGCCACAGCGCATGGCGTTCAGCGAGCCGCTGCGGCTGCGCAGCGGGGCAAGCATCGGCGACTACTGGCTGATGGTGGAAACCTACGGTCAGCTCAATGCCGACAAATCCAACGCGGTGCTGGTCTGCCATGCGCTCAACGCCAGCCACCACGTGGCGGGCACCTATGCCGGGCAGGCGCGCAGCGAGGGCTGGTGGGACAACCTGATCGGACCGGGCAAGCCGCTGGACACCGACCGCTTCTTCGTGATCGGCATCAACAACCTCGGCTCCTGCTTCGGCTCCACCGGCCCCATGCATGACAACCCGGCCACGGGCCGCGTCTACGGCGCCGACTTCCCCGTGGTGACGGTGCACGACTGGGTGGACGCACAGGCGCGCGTGCTGGAACGCCTGGGCATCTCGCAGCTGGCCGCGGTGCTGGGCGGTTCGCTGGGCGGCATGCAGGCGCTGGACTGGTCCTTGCGCTATCCGGAGCGGCTGCGCCACTGCATCGCGATCGCCACCGCGCCCAATCTGTCGGCGCAGAACATCGCCTTCAACGAGGTGGCGCGGCGCGCCATCATCACCGACCCCGACTTCCACGGCGGCTTCTTCTACGAGCATGGCGTGCTGCCCAAGCGCGGCCTGCGCGTGGCGCGCATGATCGGCCACATCACCTACCTGTCCGACGACGTGATGGAGCAGAAGTTCGGCCGCCAGATGCGCGCCGCCGAACTGGGTTATTCGACGCAGGACATCGAGTTCCAGATCGAAAGCTATCTGCGCCACCAGGGCGACAAGTTCAGCGAGTACTTCGACGCCAACACCTATCTGCTGATCACGCGCGCGCTGGACTACTTCGACCCGGCCCGCGAGTTCGGCGGCGACCTGAGCCGCACCTTCGCCAGCAGCCGCTGCAACTACCTCGTCGCCAGCTTCACGACCGACTGGCGTTTCTCGCCGGCGCGCTCGCGCGAGATCGTCAAGGCGCTGCTGGACAACAAGCGCGACGTGTCCTACGCGGAGATTGACGCGCCGCACGGGCACGACGCCTTCCTGCTGGAGGACCCGCGCTACCACGGCGTGCTGCGCGCCTACTTCGAGCGTGTGGCCAAGGAGTTTGGGCAATGAGCGACCGTGCCGTGATGGAGATGATCGCCGCGCTGGTGCCCCCGGGCTCGCGCGTGCTGGACCTGGGCTGCGGCAGCGGCGAGCTGCTGCACCACCTGCAGACGCAACGGGGCTGCACCGGCTATGGCGTGGAGCTGGACGATGCCAACGTGCTCGCCTGCGCGCAGCGCGGCGTCAACGTGATCCAGCTGAACCTGGAGGAGGGGCTGGCGATCTTCGAAGACCAGAGCTTCGACGTCGTGCTGCAGCTAGAGACCCTGCAGCACCTGCGCAACACCGAGGCCATGCTGCGCGAGACCGCGCGCGTGGGGCGGGTCGGCATCGTCAGCTTCCCCAACTTCGCGCACTGGCCCAACCGGCTGCAGGTGCTCACCGGCCGCATGCCGGTGACCCGCGTGCTGCCCTACCAGTGGTATGACACGCCCAACATCCGTGTCGGCACCCATGCCGACTTCGAGGTGCTGGCACGCAAGTGCGGGCTGCGCGTGCTGGACAGCTTTGGCGTGCAGGCCGGCCGCGCGGTGCGCCGCCTGCCCAACCTGATGGCCAGCATGGCGGTCTTCAAGTTCGACCGCGGCTGAGCGGCCGGGCGCTCAGGGATCGAAGCGCCCCAGCCTCACCGCCGTCTGCCCGGCCTTGAGCGGCCGCTGCGTGGGCATGACCAGCACGCAGTCGTCGAACGGGGTCGCGCGGAGGCGCCCGCCGTCCTCGGCCAGCGGCGTGCCGGCGCGGGGGATGCAGTCCAGGTGATGGACGTCCCGCAGGAAGCGGAAGTCCTCGCTCTGCGCGGTCCAGGCCGACGTCACCCGCAGCAGGCGCTGCTGTGTGGCCGCGGCCAGCGGCAGGCGGGCCTGCGCCCACGCGGCGTCCACCAGGCCTTGCTGGGCGAGCAGGCGCAGGCAGACGTCGAACGCCATCTCGGCCGATTCCCGCGCCCAGTGCGCACCACATTCCACCAGCAGGGCCTGGCGCGGGCTGGCCGGGTCGGCGAAGCCCGGGCGGTCGATCAGGCGCAGCCCGGCCGCGTGGCCGGTGTCCACCATCAGCGTGGCCGGCTGGCCCAGCGCGCGCGCCAGTGCCGCGCTCTTGTCCTGGGTGCCGCAGATCGCCAGCGCCGGGGCGCCGTCCTCCTGCATGGAGTGCAGGTCCAGCAGCACGTCGGCCTGTTCGACGAAGGGCAGCAGCGCACGCGCGCGGCGCAGCTCCAGCGAGTCGCGCGGGCCCTGCAACACCGCGTCGGCCCAGACGCGGTTCATGTCCTCGTCCACGCAGCGCGAATCGAAGGGATGGGCGGCGTCAAAGCGCAGGAAGGCCTCGATGTTGGCAAAGGCCAGGATCAGCCGACCGCGGCGCAGCTGCGCGCCCACCTGCTCCCGCAGCAGCCGGTCCAGCGCGATCGCGCCGCACAGCTCGTTGCCGTGCATCAGCGCCTGCAGCATCACCGTGGGGCCGGGCCGGCCGCTGTCCAGCAGGTGGACATAGGGCGTGCCGGTGTTGCCGGCGGCGTGGGGCGACAGGTCGGGGGGCAGCAGGTCTGGCGGTGTGTGCATGCCCGGGATTGTGACAAGCCGGACGCGCGCGGGCAGCCCCTACACTGCGCCGCATGCGCAGCCTCAAGACTGAAGACGGACTGCCGCTGCACTGGCGGCAATGGAGCCCCCCGGCGGGCACGGCCACGCGCGGGACCGTGCTGCTGGTGCACGGGCTGGGCGAACATGTGGGGCGCTACGAGGCGCTGGCGGGCCGGCTCAACGAATGGGGCTGGCCGGTGGTGGGCTATGACCACCGCGGCCATGGGGCCTCGGGGGGGCCGCGCGGCGACCTGCCGCAGCGCCACGCGATGCTGGAAGACCTGGCCCTGGTTGTGGACACCTTGCGCGCCGAACCGCTGGCGGACGGCCCGCTGATCCTGCTCGGCCACAGCATGGGCGGGCTGGTCGCGGCGCGCTTCGTCGCCGGAGCGCTGGAAGGCGCGCGCTGGTCGCGGCCGGTGGACGGGCTGGTGCTCAGCTCGCCGGCCATGGATCCGGGGCTGTCGGGCTTTCAGAAGGCCCTGCTGGCAACCAGCCTCAAGGTCGCGCCGCATCTGGCCGTGGGCAACGGGTTGAAGCCGGAGTGGATCTCGCGCAGCGCGGCCGTGGTGCGCGCCTATGTCGACGACCCGCTGGTGCACAACCGCATCAGCGCCACGCTGGCGGCGATGATCGCCGAGGAGGGCCGAGAGGTGCTGCGGCTCGCCCCCGGCTGGACCGTGCCCACCCTGCTGATGTGGGCCGGCGCGGACCGCTGCGTGAACCCGGCCGGCAGCGCGACGCTGGCGCAGGCGCTGCCGCCGCAGCAGCTGCAGGCCCAGGCCTTCGAAACCTTGTTCCACGAGATCTTCAACGAGCCGGAGCGCGAACAGGTGCTGACCCGGCTGCGGGCATGGCTGGACGCGCGCTTCTAAAATCGTCTTTCCGCGCGGCTGAACCGGCCGCGCATGCGCCCCTCACGCCCGGACCACGGCCCGGACCGCCCCGCAAGGGGCGAGAGCACCCGGGGCGGTCCTTCGTTTTCTCATGAGGAGAGCTTCGATGAACGCACGTGACCCGTCGTTGCCGCTGCAAGCCGATGAAGCGGGCGCCCTGGGCGCTTTTGCCGGGAAGGTCTGGGACGAGGAGATCGTCCCCAAGCTGACCGACTACATCGCCATTCCCGCCAAGAGCCCGATGTTCGACGCCGACTGGGCCAGCCATGGCTACATCGACCGCGTGGTGCGCGACGCGGCCGACTGGGTCGAGAGCAAGAAGATGCCCGGCCTGACGCTGGAAGTGATCCGCCTGGAAGGGCGCACGCCGGTGATCTTCTTCGAGCTGCCCGCGACCAAGGCGGACAGCGGCGACACCGTGCTGCTCTACGGCCATCTGGACAAGCAGCCCGAGTTCAACGGCTGGCGCGCCGACCTGGGGCCGTGGACGCCCAAGTACGAGGACGGCAAGCTCTATGGCCGCGGCGGCGCCGACGACGGCTATGCGATCTATGCCTCGCTGACCGCGCTGATGGCGCTGGACCGCCAGGGCTTGCCGCGCCCGCGCTGCGTGGGCCTGATCGAAACCTGCGAGGAATCCGGCTCCTATGACCTGCCGGCCTACATCGAGGCGCTGAAGCCGCGCCTGGGCAACGTGTCGCTGGTCGTCTGCCTGGACTCGGGCGCCGGCGACTACGACCGCCTGTGGCTGACTACCTCGCTGCGCGGCATGGTCTCCGGCGTGCTGAAGGTGGAGGTGCTGACCGAGGGCATCCACTCTGGCGACGGCTCCGGCGTCGTGCCGTCGTCCTTCCGCATCCTGCGCCAGGTGCTGGACCGGCTGGAGGACGCCAAGACCGGCCGCCTGCTGCCCGAGAGCTTCCATTGCGAGATTCCCGGCGCGCGGCTGGAGCAGGCGCAGGCCACCGCGGCCATCCTGAAGGAAGAGGTGTACAAGCGCCTGCCCTGGGCCTGCGGTGCCGATGGCGGTCCGGTGCTGCCGGTCACCACCGACCCGGTCGAGGTGCTGCTGAACCGCACCTGGCGGCCCACGCTGTCGGTGACCGGCGTGGACGGCTTCCCGGAGCTGAAGAATGCGGGCAACGTGCTGCGCCCCTACACCGCGTTCAAGCTCTCGCTGCGCCTGCCGCCGCTGGTGGATGGCAACGAGGCCGCGCTGCGCCTGAAGGCCCTGCTGGAAGACAACGCGCCCTACAACGCCAAGGTCAGCTTCGTGCCCGACGGCCGTGCCGGCGCGTTCGGCGCCACGGGCTGGAACACGCCGGACCTGGCGCCCTGGCTCAGCCGCGTGCTGGACGAGGCCAGCCAGGCGCACTTTGGCGCGCCGGTGGGCTACATCGGCCAGGGTGGCACCATCCCGCTGATGAGCATGCTGCAGAAGGGCTTCCCGGCCGCGCAGATGATGGTCTGCGGCGTGCTGGGCCCCAAGAGCAACGCCCATGGTCCCAACGAGTTCCTGCACGTGCCCTATGGCAAGCGCCTGACGGCCGCGGTGGCGCAGGTGATCGCCGCCCACCCCTGAGCAGGCCCCGTCGCGGAGCGCAGGCATGGACCAGGTTCGCGCGATGCGCGTGTTCAGCCATGTGATCGACCAGGGCAGTCTGGCCGGCGCGGCGCGCGCGCTGGACCTGGCGCCCGCGGTGGTCACCCGCCTGATCAGCGAGCTGGAGGAGCATCTGGGCGCGCGGCTGCTCCACCGCAGCACGCGCCGGCTGTCGCTCACCGATGTCGGCGAGGCCTATCTGGAGCGCGCGCGCCGCATCCTCAGCGACATCGAGGAGGCCGAGGCCCTGGCCTCGGCCGCCACCAACGAGCCGCGCGGGCATCTGCGCGTGCTGCTGCCGCCGGCTATCGCCGTGCACCAGCTGGCCAAGCACCTGCCGCGCTTCCGCGAGCAGCACCCGCATGTGACGCTGGAGCTGGATGCGCTGGGGCCGGTGCAGATGCTGGACGCGGCCTACGACCTGACCATTCTGTCCACCCGCCAGCCGCTGGATGGCGAGTTCGTCGCCCGCCGTCTGGCGCGCACCGAGGTGATCATGTGCGCCTCGCCCGATTACCTGGACCGGCGCGGCCGTCCGCGCCATCCGCGCGACCTGAAGGCCCACGACACCATGATGCCGCCGGTGGCCCAGCTGCAGCGCGGCCTGCTGTTCCAGAGTTGCGTGCCCGGCGGCGAGGACTTCCAGGGCACGCCCAGCCGCGTCGCGCTGACCACCTCGTCCATCGACACCAAGTACGCCGCGGCGCTGCACGGCTTCGGCATCGCCGGCCTGCCGTCCTTCGTGATCGGCGACGCCTTGATGGAGGGGGCGCTGGAGCGCGTGCTGCCCGAATGGCGGCTGTTCGACTACACGATCTGGGCCGCGATGCCCACGCGCAAGTTCGTGCCGGCGCGCACGCGCGCCTTCCTGGACTTCCTGCTCCAGGTCTTCGGCGGCGAGGACCGCGACCCCTGGCTGGCGGCGGCCGGCTGCCCCAGCGCCACGCCGGGGCCGCTCAACGCAGGCTGAAGCCGGTCTGCACGAACTGCGGCTGCAGGTCTTCCAGCAGGCGCAGCAGCGGGGCCAGTTCCACATAGCGGCTGGCCGTCTTGATCGTGTAGGCGAAGAAGCGCGGCAGGTCCTCGGCATAGGCTGGCTTGCCGTCGCGCAGCTTCAGGCGGCTGAAGATGCCCATGATCTTGAGCTGGCGCTGCAGCACCGTCCATTCCAGCGCGCGCCAGAACAGGCCGAAGTCCTGCGCCATGGGATGCGCCGCGTCGCCGTCGCCCAGCAGTCGGCTCATGCGCAGGCCTTCCCAGTAGCGCACCGCCCAGTCCAGCTCCTCCTCCTCGTCCCAGGAGATGAAGGCGTCGCGCAGCAGCGAACCCATGTCATAGCTCACCGGGCCGCGGACCGCGTCCTGAAAGTCCAGCACGCCGGGGCGGCCGTCCGCGTCGGCCATCACCATCAGGTTGCGCACCATGAAGTCGCGGTGCATGGGCACCTGGGGCTGCTCCAGCGCATTGCGCACCAACAGGGCCACCGTGTGCTCCCACCAGGCCTGCTGCTGCGCGTTCCATTGGCGGCCGAACAGGCCCTGCACGCACCAGTCCACGAAGATCTGCAGCTCGCGGCGCACGAAGGCCTCGTCATAGGCCGGCAGCTGGCTCGCGTCGCCCAGCAGCTGCCACTGCAGCAGCGCGACGCTGGCTTCGCGCATGAGCCGCGCCGGCAGCGCGCGGTCCTCGCGGCGCTGGGCGTCCAGCAGGGCCCGCAGATAGCTCTGCTCGCCCAGGTCCTCCATCAGCGCGAAGCCGGCCTCCGCGTCCACGGCATGCAGGACCGGCACATGCAGGCCGCAGCGGGCCATCTGCGCGCCGACGGTGACGAAGGGCGCCATCTGGTTGGGCGAGGCCGGATCGTCCATCACGATCAGCGACGGGCCGCCTTCGGTCTGGACGCGGAAGTAGCGGCGCACGCTGGCGTCGCCACTGGCCAGGCCCAGCGTGGACAGCCGCAGTCCATGGGTGGCGGCCAGGGGTTGGAGCCAGGCATGGAGCTGGTGCTCACGGGCGAGGGCGGCCGGGGCGGCAGAGTTCATCGGGTGGTGGCGAAGGCAGGAGGGTGGGCGTGGGCCGGAGCCCGGCATCATGAGCCCGACAAGGCGTTGCATTGACGGCCGCATGCCTGCATGGCGCGGGCATGGGCTCGTGGATAATGAATTCTACAAACCGCTGCGCCCGGACCTCGCGGGTGCGTTCCCGCACCTGCCGTTGCCGATACCGCCTTGAGCCCCCATTTCCGACTCGCGCCGCTGTGCCAGGCGGCCCTGCTGATGCTGAGCCTGTGCGCGACCGCTGGTGCGCAGGAGTCCGCCGAATCGCTGAAGCTCAAACCCGTCAAGCAGCTCGCGCCGCTGAAGAGCGAAGGGCGGCGCCCGGCCATGGTGCTGAGCGCCGACAGCGCCGAAAGCGAGGTCGACCGCAGCGCCCAGGCCCGCGGGAATGTGCAGCTGCGCTATGGCGACCTGAATCTGCGCGCCGATTCGCTGAGCTATGACGTCGCAAAGGACCTCGCCCATGCCAAGGGCGGCGTGGAGCTGAGCCAGGGCGGCTCGGTGCTGCGTGGCCCCGAGCTGACGCTGTTCGTGGACCGCTTCGAGGGTGAGCTGACCAGCCCTACCTATTTCTTCTCGGCCACCGGAGGCAGCGGCAGCGCTGCCCGCCTGAGCTTCCTCGGCGAGCAACGCCTGCGCGCCGACGCCGCGACCTACAGCACCTGCCCCATGCCGCGCGAGCCTGGCGAGACGCCGGCCTGGCAGCTCGTCACGCGCAGCCTGAAGCTGGACTTCGAGGCCGGCGAGGGCGTGGCCACCGATGCCGTGGTGCGCTTCTACGGCGTGCCCATCCTGGCTGCGCCGGCGCTCAGTTTCCCGCTCGGTGACCAGCCCAAATCGGGCTGGCTGCCGCCCAACTTCAACATGGACAGCCGTACCGGTGTCGAGCTGGGCCTGCCCTACTACTGGAGCATGGCGCCCAACCGCGACGCCACCGTCACGCCCTTCATCACCACGCGCCGCGGCGCTGGCGTGGACGGCGAGTTCCGCTACCTGGAGCCCCAGCACGCCGGCCAGCTCAACCTGGCCATGCTGCCCAACGACCGCGTGATGGGGCGCTCGCGCTGGGACTTCCGCACCGACCTGAAGGGCCAGCTGATGGACTGGCGCTACGAGCTGAAGTCCGAACGCGTGTCCGACGACGAGTACTGGAAAGACCTGCGCCGGCGCATGGTCAGCCCCACGCCGCGCCTGCTGAGCCTGGATGCCCAGACCCACCGCGAGTTCCAGCTCGGCTGGGGCGAGCTGCAGACCTATGCCCGCGTGCAGCGCTGGCAGCCGCTGCAAGGCACCGACACGGACGCCCAGTTCGCCTCGCCCTACCAGCGCTCGCCGCAGATCGGCGTGCGCCTGAACAGCCAGGCCGACGACGTGGTGCTGGCCGGCTACCGGCCCTGGGGGCGCCGCACCCGGCTCGAGGGCGGCGTGGAACTGGAGTACAACCGCTTCGACCTGCCCAGCGGCCGCCTGAGCGACCAGACCCAGACCGGAGAGCGGGCCCATGTGCTGGGGCACCTCAGCCTGCCGATGAGCGGCGCCGCCTGGTGGCTGATTCCCAAGATCTCGGTCAATGCCGCCAGCTACCGTGTGGACCAGCCGCTGGCGGACGGCCGGCGCAGTATCAGCCGCACCATCCCCAGCTTCAGCATCGACCATGGCTGGCTGTTGGAGCGCGACACGCGCCTGCTGGGCCGGGCCATGCGCCAGACCCTGGAGCCGCGCGTGATGTACCTGAACACGGCGTACCGCAATCAGGACCTGGTGCCCAACTTCGACGCCGCGGCGCGCGACTACAACTTCGACTCCGTCTTCGCCGAGAACCAGTTCTCCGGCGTGGACCGGGTCGCCGATACGCACATGCTGGCCTTTGGCGCCACCACCCGCTGGATCGAGGAGGAGCGCGGCGAGGAGCAGCTGCGGCTGGGCCTGGTGCAGCGCTACCTGCTGCGCGAGCAGCGCGTCACGCCGGACGGCAAGCCGCTCACATCCAAGCTCTCGGACATGGTGCTGCTGGCGTCGGCGCACCTGAACGACGCCTGGTGGGTGGACAGCTCGGCGCAGCTGAATTCCTCCAGCGGCAAGCTGGAGCGCACCGTGCTGCGCGCGCGCTACTCGCCGGGGCCGTTTCGCAGCCTCAGCGCGTCCTACCGGCTGGCGCGCGGGCAGAGCGAGCAGCTCGAGCTGGCCTGGCAATGGCCGTTGTTCGGCCGCGAGCGCAAGGCGGCGTCTGGCGGTTCGTCCTGCCAGGGAGCCTGGTATGGTGCGGGCCGTCTGCAGTACAGCCTGCGCGACAAGCGGCTCACCGATTCCGTCGTCGGCGCCGAGTACGACGCGGGCTGCTGGATCCTGCGCGTGGGCGTGGAGCGGCTGTCCACCGGTCGTGCCGAGGCGAACACCCGCCTGATGCTGCAACTGGAGCTGGTGGGCCTGTCGGCTGTGGGTTCCAATGCGCTGAAGGTCTTGAGAGACAATATTCCCGGTTACCGCGCGCTGAGTTCCGAGCGTTCGGTGTTTGCCACCAATGACTGAATTCCTGTCGATGCGTAAGAACTGCCTGGCCAGCGCGGCCGCGATCCTGCTGGCCATGGCCGGCGCCAGCGTGCATGCCCAGGGCTCGACGCCGGCTGCGGCGGCAACCCTGAAACCCGGCGACTACATCGCCGCGGTGGTGAACTCCGACGTCGTGGCCGCCAGCGAGGTGGTCCAGCGCGTCGAGCGGCTGCGCGAAGAGGCGCGCCGCCGCGGCGACAACGCGGACCCGGAGCTGCTGCGCAAGCAGGCGCTGGACGCGCTGATCGAGGACCGCGTCATCGTCACCTATGCGCGCGAAAACGGCCCGCGCGTCGACGAAGCCGAGCTGGATCGCGTGGTGGGCAACGTGGCCGCCCAGAACAAGCTCACGATGGAGCAGCTGCGCGAGCGCCTGAAGGCCGAGGGCATGGACTACAAGCGCTTCCGCGAAAACCTGCGCGACCAGCTGATGAGCGAGCGCGTGCGCGAGCGCGAGGTGCAGGGCCGCATCCGCATCACCGACGGCGACATCGACCGCTACCTGGAGGAGCGCCAGGCCGCCGCTCAGGAACGCGCCATGATCAACGTGGCGCAGATCCTGGTCCCCGTCCCCGAGGGCGCGTCGCCCGCCGTGGAGGCCGAACGCCGCGCCAAGGCTCAGGCGGCGCTGGACCGCGTCAAGGCGGGCGAAGATTTTGCCAAGGTCGCGGCCGAGGTCTCCGAGGACGCCAACAAGGCGCGTGGCGGCGAGATCGGCATGCGTCCGGCGGACCGCCTGCCAGACCTCTTTGTCGAAGCGGTCAAGGACTTGAAGAGCGGCGAAGTGAGCGCGACGCTGCTGCGTTCCGGTGCCGGCTTCCACGTGATGAAGCTGGTGGAGCGCCAGAAGGGCAGCTCCCTGAACATGGTGCTGCAGACCCATGCGCGCCATGTGCTGCTGCGGCCCTCGGCCCAGCTGAGCGCCGAACAGGCGGCCTTGCGCATGCGCGAGTTCAAGCGCCAGATCGAGGCCGGCCGCGCCACCTTCGAGCAGATCGCGCGCCAGAATTCCGAGGACGGCAGCGCCGAAGGCGGCGGCGACCTGGGCTGGGTCTCGTCCGGCGGCTTTGTGCCCGAATTCGAGGAGGCGATGAACGCCCTGCCGCTGGGCGGCATCTCCGAGCCTGTGATGTCGCGTTTCGGCATCCACCTGATCCAGGTGTTGGAGCGTCGCGACGTGGTGATGGAGAACAAGCAACTGCGCGAGCAGGCGCGCACCGCGCTGCGCGAACGCAAGTACGACGAAGCCTACGGCGAATGGGTCAAGGACCTGCGGGCCCGCGCCTTCGTCGAAACCCGGGAATGGCTGGATTGAGCCACGTCGCACGCAAGCGCTTCGGCCAGCACTTCCTGACCGATCGCGCGGTGATCGACGCGATCGTCGACGCCATCGCCCCGGGCGACAACGAGTCCATGGTGGAGATCGGCCCCGGCCTTGGGGCGATGACGCTGCCGCTGCTGGCGCGCCTGCCGGCGTCCAGCCAGCCGCTGACCGTGGTCGAGCTGGATCGCGACCTGGCGGCGCGCCTGCGCAAGCGGGGCGATCTGAATGTCGTCGAGTCCGATGTGCTGCAGGTGGACTTCGCGGCGCTGGCTGCCGAGCGTGGACGCAAGCTGCGTGTGGTCGGCAATCTGCCCTACAACATCTCCTCGCCCATCCTCTTCCATTTGCTGAACTTCGTGGATCAGGTGGTGGACCAGCATTTCATGCTGCAGAAGGAGGTCGTGGATCGCATGGCCGCCGAGCCGGGCGGCAAGGACTACGGCCGGCTCAGCGTGATGCTGCAGTGGCGCTACGACGTTGAATGGCTGTTTGACGTGCCGCCTGAGGCCTTCGACCCGCCGCCGCGGGTGGATTCGGCCATCGTGCGCATGCTGCCGCGCGCCGAGCCGGCGGCGCTGGATGCCCGGCTGCTCAGCGAGCTGGTGGCCAGCGCCTTCTCGCAGCGCCGCAAGCTGCTGCGCCACAGCCTGGGGCGTTGGCTGGAGGCGCGAGGCTATGGCGGCGACTTCGACCTGCAGCGCCGCGCCGAGGAGGTGCCGGTGCAGGAGTTCGTCGCGCTGGCGCAGAGCCTGGACTGATCAAGGCGCAGGCGGCTGTTCCCGCGCCCATGAAGAAAGCCCTCCGGCGGAGGGCTTTTTCTTTCCCGGGGGCACATCGTCTGGCGGACGATGCGCGGCGTTCAGGCCGCGTTGAGCCACATCGAGGTATCGAACGCGCTGCACATCATCGGCATGTTCATGCCGAAGTTGGGGTTCGGATTCGTCTTGGTGCTTTTGATCACCGGCTGTTGGGCCACCTCAGTCGCCCGCTCCCATGACCCGTTTTCCTGGGAGCGGGCTACCGAAAAGAATAAAAACATCGGAAGGGGATTTTTCGTTCCCCCCAGAAGTCCGCGGCATCCCGGAACACATCCAGCAGCTGCTCGCGCGCCTCGCGGTCGAAGCGGGCATGGTCGGGCAGCTGATCCAGCACGACGACAAAACCTGGCTGGCTGCCCGACTTGTGGACCAGATCGGTCATGCAGTCGTACAGCGCATCCAGGTTCTTGCCGAAATGCGCCGGAAATAGAAAGGACTGGGCGATCTGCTCCAGCACATCCTGCTTGGTCTCGGCGTCGGCGAGGCTGGCGTACAGGAAATGCTGGCCCGCGCCCTGAGCGGCTTGCATCAAGTCCTCGACCCTGTAGGCCCGGATGGCCTGCACGATGTTGGGACGGACGGTCTGCAACAGCATGGTCACGTTCCTCCTCAAAGTTCAAAAACCCGCACCGCCGCTCACTCCGCCACGCGCTTGAAGCTGGCGTAGTGGTCGTCGGTGTAATAGCAGACATCAGGCGTGGTGGGCGGCTTGCCGCCACAGACCAGCCGCCGCGCCCCGCGGTTGCGGGCCCTCGGCGTCTTCACGGTATATTCGCGGTAATAGCCTCGTGCCTTGACCGGCAGCAGGCGTTCCCGATTTCCGAACACCGAGCCGTCCTTGTCGTAGGGGAAGGGGCCGCCGACATGGATCAGGCGGTAGGTGTTCTGAGCCTCGGCCGGCAGTGCCGACAAGGCGACTGTGTCCTGCCGAGGTGTCGATTCGCGGGCCTGAGCCACTTGACCGGCCGCGAGAGTGGCCGCGATCAGCGTGGCGGCACCGAGGCGGTGCCAAGTGGCCCTGATCGCCGACTTGTCGAGCAAAAACACGGGTTTACCCTGAATCCTGAAGCCCTCATGGTACCGAAGGCGCCGAAGTTTCTCAAGCCGGGGGGCTTGCTCTTGCCTCATATTGAAGCAATGTGAGCATGCGCTTACTGTCTGAAATCAGTAGGCGTATACGGGGGATTCCTGCGGAAATCAGCGCTGGTGAGCCGGTGCAAACTTTTGTATTGCCGAGCGCGCTTCAAGGCCTTAGCGGGCCTTCGCGACGGCTATCGGGTCGTGGGACACCGCTCAGATCTCAGCGGAAACGGGCATGAAAAAACGCCCGCCGGCCCCCTCGAGGGGGCGGCGGGCGCGAGCGGATGCCGGTCCGCAGCGGGCCCGGCGGCACCGGATTCAGCGCGCGGCGTTGGCGTCGGCCACGGTCAGCGCAGTCATGTTGACGATGCGGCGAACGGTGGCGGACGGCGTCAGCACATGGACCGGCTTGGCCGCGCCCAGCAGCACCGGGCCGATCGCGATGCCGCCGCCGGCCGCGGTCTTCAGCAGGTTGTAGCTGATGTTGGCAGCGTCGATGTTGGGCAGCACCAGCAGGTTGGCCTCGCCGCTGAGCGTGGAGCGCGGCATCAGCTGGGCGCGGTAGTTGGCGTCCA
Organism: Pelomonas sp. CA6; assembly: GCF_022549225.1. Lineage (GTDB taxonomy): Bacteria > Pseudomonadota > Gammaproteobacteria > Burkholderiales > Burkholderiaceae_C > Roseateles. The sequence goes on along the minus strand of NZ_JAKZFD010000004.1, from coordinate 182,229 downwards.
GCGCGGTGTCGCCGTGCATTTCGCCGTCGACCTCCAGCCAGGGCGCGGTCTGCTGGATCAGCGCCAGCGCATCGCGCATCTTTACCGCCGACGGGCAGTTGCTGGAGCCGAAGTTGCTGTGCGACAGCAGCGCCGCCTTGGGGCGCAGTCCGAAGCGCATCATCTCCTCGGCGGCCATGATGGTGATCTCGGCGATCTGTTCGGCGGTGGGGTCGTAATTGACGTGGGTGTCGACCAGCATGACCTGGCGTCCGGGGAGGATCAGCCCGTTCATGCAGGCATAGGTCTTGACGCCGGGGCGCTTGCCGATGACCTGGTCGATGTACTGCAGGTGCATCGCGGTGTTGCTCCAGGTCCCGCAGAGCATGCCGTCGACTTCGCCCTTGTTCAGCAGCATGCAGCCGATCAGGGTCAGGCGGCGGCGCATCTCGATCTTGGCGAGCTGCTGGGTCACGCCCTTGCGCTCGGCCATGCGGTGGTAGGTCTGCCAGTAGTCGCGGTAGCGGTGGTCCTGCTCGACGTTGACCACGTCGTAGTCTCGGCCCTCCTGCAGACGCAGGCCGAAGCGCTCGCAGCGCTCGGCGATCACGGCGGGACGGCCGATCAGCGTCGGACGCGCCAGGCCTTCGTCGACCACGACCTGCACCGCGCGCAGCACGCGCTCCTCCTCGCCCTCGGCGTAGGCGACGCGCTTGTGCACGGCCCGCTTGGCCAGGTTGAAGATGGGCTTCATCGTCGTGCCCGAGGCATAGACGAAGCTCTGCAGCTTCTCTCGATAGCTGTCCCAGTCCTGGATGGGGCGCAGCGCCACGCCCGAGTCCTCGGCGGCCTGGGCCACCGCGGGAGCGATCTTGATCATCAGCCGCGGGTCAAAGGGCTTGGGGATCAGGTAGTCGGGGCCGAAGCTCAGCGTCGCGCCAGCATAGGCGGCGGCGACGACCTCGCTCTGCTCGGCCTGCGCCAGCTCGGCGATCGCATGCACCGCGGCGATTTCCATCTCGTCGGTGATGGTCGTGGCGCCGCAGTCCAGCGCGCCGCGGAAGATGTAGGGGAAGCACAGGACGTTGTTGACCTGGTTCGGGTAGTCCGTGCGGCCGGTGGCCATGATGGCGTCGTCGCGCACCGCCTTGACTTCCTCGGGCAGGATCTCCGGCGTGGGGTTGGCCAGCGCGAAGATCAGCGGATGGGCCGCCATGCTGGCCACCATGTCGGCCTTGAGCACGCCGCCGGCCGACAGGCCCAGGAAGACGTCGGCGCCGGCGATCACCTCGCGCAGGCTGCGCGCGTCGGTCTTTTGCGCGAACAAGGCCTTGTCCGGGTCCATCAGTTCGGTGCGGCCCTCGTAGACCACGCCGGCGAGGTCGGTCACCCAGATGTTCTCGCGCGGCAGGCCCAGCTTGACCAGCAGGCTCAGGCAGGCCAGCGCCGCGGCGCCCGCGCCGGAGGTGACCAGCTTGACCTTCTTGATGTCCTTGCCCTGGACCTTCAGCCCGTTGAGCAACGCCGCGCCGACGACGATGGCCGTGCCGTGCTGGTCATCGTGGAAGACCGGGATCTTCATCCGCTCGCGCAGCTTGCGTTCGACGTAGAAGCAGTCCGGCGCCTTGATGTCTTCCAGGTTGATGCCGCCGAAGGTGGGCTCCAGCGCGGCGATCACGTCGACCAGTTTGTCGAGGTCTTTTTCCTGAATCTCGAGGTCGAAGACGTCGATGCCGGCGAACTTCTTGAACAGCACGCCCTTGCCTTCCATCACCGGCTTGGAGGCCAGCGGGCCGATGTCGCCCAGGCCCAGGACCGCGGTGCCGTTGGTCACCACCGCGACCAGGTTGCCGCGCGAGGTGTAGCGGAAGGCGTTGGCCGGATCGGCGACGATTTCCTCGCAGGCGGCGGCCACCCCGGGTGAATAGGCCAGCGCCAGATCGCGCTGGTTGACCAGCTGCTTGGTGGGCGCGACGGCGATCTTGCCGGGCGTCGGGAACTCGTGGTACTCCAGGGCAGCCTGGCGGAGCTGGGCGCGTTTCTGTTCGGACGTGGACATGATCGGCAATTGAAGAGCGGGTCGGCGATTGTAGGAGTCGCTCCGCGATCGCGGCAGTGCGGTTCCTGCGTATGCCGAATGCGCATGGAGCGAACCCCGGGGCGAGGCGGGCGACAATGCGGCCATGGGTGAATTCGATCTGATCGCGCGCTTCTTCACGCGCCCTGGCCGCGGCGAAGGCGGGGTGGTCGTCCAGGGAATCGGCGACGACTGCGCGGTGCTGGGCCCGACGCCGGGCATGCAGTGGCTGGTTTCCACGGACATGCTGGTCGAGGGCCGGCATTTCCTCTCCACCGTGGCGCCCGAGCGCCTGGGCCACAAGGCCCTGGCGGTGAACCTCAGTGATCTGGCGGCCTGTGGTGCCACGCCGCGGGCCTTCTTCCTGTCGCTGGCCTTGCCGCGGGCGGACGAGACCTTTCTCGCCGGCTTTGCCGAGGGCCTGTTCGCGCTGGCGGACGTCCACGGCATCGTGCTGGCCGGCGGCGACACCACGGCCGGCCCGCTGAACATCAGCATCACCGTGATGGGCGAGGCGCCGCGCGGCCAGGCCTTGTTGCGTGACGGGGCGCGTCCCGGCGACCAGATTTGGGTCAGCGGACGCCTGGGCGACGCGCGGCTCGCGCTGGAAATGTTCCGCGGCCGCGTGGCCCTGCCGGGCGAACAGTTCCAGCGGGTGCGCGACGCGATGGAGTGCCCGCAACCGCGCGTGGCGCTGGGGCAGGCGTTGCGCGGGCTGGCAAGCAGCGCGATCGACCTGTCGGACGGCCTGCTGGGCGATCTGGGCCATGTGCTGAAGCGCTCGGGCGTCGGTGCGACGCTGGCGCTGGCCGCGCTGCCGCGCTCCGAGGTGCTGGCCGCGCAGCCGGCGGCCCTGCAACGGCTTTGCCTGTTGGCGGGCGGCGACGATTACGAGCTGGTGTTCACCGCCCCCGCGGCCGAACAGGCCGCGGTGCGCGCCGCCGCGGCGGCCTGCGCGACACCGGTCACCTGCGTGGGCTGCATCGACGCCCAAGCCGGGCTGCGCGTGCTGGACGAGGCGGGCCAGTTCCTGTCCGCGATGCCGGACGGCTTCGACCACTTCAAGTCATGAGCAGTACCGAACTGCCGCCCGGCGGCGAACGCGAGGACACCGCGCCGCGGCGCGCCAGTGCGCGCTTCATGGGGTCTCATCCGGCGCATTGGATCGCGCTGGGCTTTGGCAGCGGGCTGTCGCCCAAGGCCCCCGGCACGGTGGGCACGCTGTGGGCCTGGCTGGCCTATCTGGTGCTGGACCTCTGGCTCAGCCCCGCTGCCTGGGGCGTGGTGCTGGCGGGCGGCCTGTTGCTGGGCTGGTGGGCCTGCACCGTGACCGCGCGCCATCTGAACACGCCCGATCCTGGCGCGGTGGTCTGGGACGAGGTGATCGCGTTCTGGCTGGTGCTGTGGCTGGTGATGCCCGCAGGCCTGGCGTGGCAGGCGCTGGCCTTTGCGTTGTTCCGCTTCTTCGACGCCGCCAAGCCCGGCCCGGTCGGCTGGGCCGACCGGCTGTTCAAGGGCGAGCGCGGCGCGCGCGTCGGCTGGGTCCAGGGCTTCGGGATTCTCTTCGACGACCTGGTCGCGGCCGGATGTACGCTGCTGGTGATGGCGCTGGCGCGCCATTTCCTGACCTGACCCCACCCCGATGATGAGGAGGCTGCCATGCGTTGTCCCGAGGAATCCGAGCTGATCGAACGCATCGCGCTGGCGTTGATCCAGCGCCGCGAGCGCATGGGCACGGCCGAGTCCTGCACCGGCGGGCTGATCGCCGCGGCCTGCACCAGCCTGGCGGGCTCCAGCCAGTGGTTCGAGCGCGGCGTCGTCAGCTATAGCAACCAGTCCAAGACGGAGTTGCTGGGCGTGCCGGCCGCGCTGATCGAGCTGCATGGCTCGGTCAGTGGCGAGGTGGCCACGCACATGGCGCACGGCCTGCTGGCCCACGCGCCGATCGACTGGGCGTTGGCGGTGACCGGCATCGCCGGACCCAGCGGCGGCAGCGAGGCCAAGCCCGTGGGCACGGTCTGGCTGGCGCTGGTGCACGAGCGCCAGCCGGTGCGGGTCTGGAAGGAGCTGTTTCCGGGCGACCGCCAGGAGGTGCGGCTGCAGACCGTGCGCGCCGGTCTGACGGCGCTGTGCGAGGCGCTGGAAGACCGCGACCGCTGACCATGGCTTTGCTGCTGTGGGGCCAGTGGTCGGACGCGCAGCGCGACGACTGGCTGGCACGATTGCGCGCCGCGCTGCCCGGCGAGGACTGGGTGTTGGATCCGCAGGCCCCGCGTGCCGCCGAGGTGGAGCTGGCCGTGGTGGCCAACCCGCCGCCGGGCAGTCTGCGCGGCCTGCCGCGCTTGCGCCTGATCCAGTCGCTGTGGGCCGGCGTGGACCGGCTGCTGGACGACCCGACGCTGCCGCCGGGCGTGCCTATCGCGCGCATGGTGGATCCGGCGATGAACGAGGCCATGACGCAGACGGCGTTGTGGGCCACGCTGTCACTGCATCGGGGCTTCTTCCAGGTGTTGGCGCAGCAGCGCGAGGCCCTCTGGCGGCCGCCACCGCAGGCGCGTGCCGCCGAATGCCAGGTGCTGGTCCTCGGCCTGGGGGAGCTGGGCGGACGCGTGGCGCAGGCGCTGGCGGCCCAGGGATATGCGGTGAGCGGCTGGAGCCGCAGTCGCCGCAAGCCGCCGCCGGGCGTCTTGGCGCTGAGTGGTGACGCCGAGCTGGCGCCAGCGCTGGGCCGGGCCGACGTGGTGATCAACCTGCTGCCGCTGACGGCGCAGACGCGCGACTTCTTCGATGCCAGCCGCCTGGCGCAGTTCCGGCGCGGCGCGGCCCTGGTCAACCTGGCGCGCGGCGCTCAGGTGGACGAGGTCGCCCTGCTCGCGGCGCTGGACGACGGGCGGCTGGGGCATGCGGTGCTGGACGTGTTCCGGCAGGAGCCGCTGCCGGCCGGCCATGCGTTCTGGCGCCATCCGCGCGTGACGGTGTTGCCGCATACCGCGGCGCAGACCGACCCGCGCAGCGCGGCCGAGGTCGTCGCCGCCAACCTGGCGCGGCTGCGCGCCGGCCAGACGCCCTGGCACCTGGTGGACACGGGACGAGGGTACTGAACCGCCCGGCGCGCCGCGAGGGTCTCAGCGCCGCAGGGCCTGCATCAGCATCAGCGCCAGCCGGTTCAGCGCATCCCAGGGGTTGGCCGGCCACTCGGGATGCCTGAGGCCCTTGACGATGCCGTCGCAAACCTGCGCGGCATGCAGCAGCTCGAGCAGCTGGGGCTCGGCCAGTGCCGGCAGCACGCGCTCGAACAGGCGCTCCTTGGGACCCCAGACGCGCGCCTCGCGCAGCGCGATGGGCAGGGGTTTGCCGGCGGCCATCGCATCGCGGGCCCTCTTGAGCGCGCGGATGTCCTCGGCCAGGGTCCAGTGCACCAGCACGGCCGCCTCGCCTTCGGCCTGCAGGCCGTCCAGCATGCGCATCACGCGGCCGGCCTGGCCGGACAGCACGGCCTCGCTGAGCTTGAAGACATCGAAGCGCGCCACGTCCAGCACCGCCTCTTCGATCTGCGTCAGGCTCAGTTCGCCGGGCGGATGCAGCAGCGCGAGCTTCTGCAGTTCCTGGTGGGCGGCAAGCAGGTTGCCCTCCACGCGGTCGGCAAAGAATTCCAGCGCGCGCTGACCGTCCGGCCCGCCGGCCACCGGCTGGCCCTGCTGGGCCAGGCGGCGGGCGATCCAGGTCGGCAGCTCGCGGCGCTCCACCGGGTCCACGCGCACTGAGATGCCCGCGCCATCCAGCGCGCTGAACCAGGCGCTGCCCAGCTGGGTCTTGTCCAGGCGCGGCAGCGTGACCAGGGTCAGCACGTCCTGCGGCGCGGCCTCGCAGTAGCGTTGCAGGGCCTCCGAGCCTTCCTTGCCGGGCTTGCCGCCGGGGATGCGGATCTCGATCAGCTGGCGCTCGGCAAACAGGCTCATCGCCTGCGCCGCGGCCAGCACCGGCGCCCAGTCGAAATAGGCGCCGCTGACGGTGAAGACATGGCGCTCGCTGAAGCCGGCCTGGCGCGCGGCCGCGCGCACCGCGTCGGCCGCCTCCTGCGCAAGCAGGGCTTCGTCGCCATGCACGGTGTAAAAGGCCTTGAGCCCCTTGGCCAGGTGGCCGGCCAGCGCCTCGGGCTTGAGCTGCATGCCTCAGCCCGGCAGGCGCACGGCGGCCAGGCGGCGCAGCAGCAGGCCCACGGCCTCGTACTGCATCGCACGGTAGAGCGTGGCCTCTTCCTGCTCCTTGGCCAGCGCGGCGCTCTCGGTGTAGTTCATGTCGCGGGCCAGGCGCAGCTCGGTCTGCGGCAGCAGGATCTCGCCGGCGGCGCTGCGGATCTGGTAGTCGAGCGACAGACGCAGCTGCCATTCACGGACCTGGCCCGCGCTGGTCGTGACCACCGCGCTCTTGTCGCGCCAGTCGCGCCGGGCCTCCAGCACCACCTCGGCGCGGTTGGGATCCTCCAGCAGCTGCAGCGGCGTGCGCTCCAACTGGCGGCGCAGTTCGCGCGCCAGGGGCGAGGCCGGCGCGAAACCGGCCAGCGCCAGGGTCCGGAACTGGAACTCCGGCTCCTTGCGCAACTCGAAGCCGCAGCCGGCCAGAGGCGCGGCCAGCGCGGGAACCAGGGCTTGCAGCAGCTGGCGGCGGCGCATGACGTCAGACCACCACGTTGACCAGGCGACCCGGCACCACGATCACCTTCTTGGGCGTCTGGCCCTCCGCGAACTTGGCAAAGTCCGGGCTGGCCAGCGCGGCGGCCTCGATCGCGGCCTTGTCGGCGCCGGCCGGCACCTTGATCGCGCCGCGCAGCTTGCCGTTGACCTGCAGCATCAGCTCGACCTGGTCCTGCTGCAGCGCGGACTCGTCCACCTGTGGCCAGGGCGCGTCCAGCAGGTCGCCGAGTTCGGCGGCCAGCCCCAGATCGGTCCACAGCGCATGGGTGATGTGCGGGCAGGCCGGGTAGAGCACGCGCAGCAGCACCGAGAAGCCTTCGCGCAGCGCGGCGTCCTGGCCGGTGGCCTTGAAGCCCTCCAGCGCATTGAGCAGCTTCATCGCGCCGGAGACCACGGTGTTGTACTGCATGCGCTCGTAGTCGTAGCTGACCTGCTTGAGCACCAGATGCACCTCGCGGCGCAGGGCCTTGCCCTCGTCACTGAGCGCGCCGAAGTCGGCCTTGGCGGCCTGGATCGCGGCGGCATGCTTGGTGCCAAAGCCCCAGACGCGCTTCAGGAAACGGTGCGCGCCCTCGACGCCGGCGTCGTTCCATTCCAGCGTCTGCTCCGGCGGGCTGGCGAACATCACGAACAGCCGCGCGGTGTCGGCGCCGTATTCGTCGATCAGGGCCTGGGGGTCCACGCCGTTGTTCTTCGACTTGGACATGGTGGTCATTTCGTACTCGAGCGGCTGTCCGTCCGCCTTCAGCGTGCCGCCCACCGGCACGCCGTGCTCGTTGCGAATGACGTCGACCTCGTGCTCCCAGTAGTAGTTCTTGCCGGCGTCGGGCGGCTTGCGGAAGAAGGCCCCCTTCAGCACCATGCCCTGCGTGAGCAGCTTGGTGAAGGGTTCGTCGAACTTCACCAGGCCCAGGTCGCGCATCACCTTGGTCCAGAAGCGCGCATAGAGCAGGTGCAGGATCGCGTGCTCGATGCCGCCGATGTACTGGTCCATCGCGGCGCCCTGGCGCATCCAGTAGGCCGTGCCCTCGCCGACCATGGCCTGCTCGTTCTTCGCGTCGCAGTAGCGCATGAAGTACCAGGACGAGTCCACGAAGGTGTCCATGGTGTCGGTCTCGCGCCGCGCCGGCTTGCCGCACTTGGGGCAGCCGACGTTCAGGAAGTCGGCGCGCTTGTTCAGCGGGTTGCCGCTGCCATCGGGGATGCAGTCCTCGGGCAGCACGACGGGCAGGTCCTTCTCGGGCACCGGCACCGGGCCGCAGTCGTCGCAATGGATGATGGGGATGGGCGTGCCCCAGTAGCGCTGGCGGCTCACGCCCCAGTCGCGCAGGCGCCAGGTGGTCTTCTTCTCGCCCAGGCCCTGGGCACCCAGCAGCTCGGCGACCTTGTCGACCGCCTGCTTGTGGTCCAGCCCATCAAGCACGCCGGAGTTGACGCAGCGGCCCTTTTGCTTGTCACCGTACCACTCGGCCCAGGCCTCGGTGAAGAAGGTCTCATCGCCGACCGCGACGACCTGGCGGATGGCGATGCCGTACTTCTTCGCGAACGCGAAGTCGCGCTCGTCATGCGCCGGCACGCCCATCACGGCGCCATCGCCGTAGCTCATCAGCACATAGTTGCCGACCCAGACCTCGACCTGCGCACCGGTCAGCGGATGGGTGACGAAGAGGCCCGTGGCCAGGCCCTTCTTGTCCTGCGTCGCCAGCTCGGCTTCGGTGGTGCCGCCCTGCTTGCATTCCTCGATGAAGGCGGTGAGCGCGGCATTGCCGGCCGCGGCATGCGTGGCCAGCGGGTGCTCGGGCGCCACCGCACAGAAGGTCACGCCCATGATGGTGTCGGCGCGCGTCGTGAAGACGTGGAGTTTGCCGCCCTGGATCAGCTCGCCGCTGGCGTCGCGGATCTGGTGCGGGAAGGCGAAGCGCACGCCCTCGCTCTTGCCGATCCAGTTTTCCTGCATCAGGCGCACGCGCTCGGGCCAGCCGGCGAGGTAGTTCTTGTCCTCGGGATCGGCCACCGCGGCGAGCAGCTCTTCGGCGTAGTCGGTGATCTTCAGGTAGTAACCGGGGATCTCGCGCTTCTCGACCAGCGCGCCGGAGCGCCAGCCGCGGCCGTCGATGACCTGCTCGTTGGCCAGCACGGTCTGGTCCACCGGGTCCCAGTTGACGACTTGGGTGCGGCGTTCGGCGATGCCCTTTTCGAGCATCTTCAGGAACAGCCACTGGTTCCAGCGGTAGTACTCGGGCGTGCAGGTGGCGACCTCGCGCGACCAGTCGATCGCCAGGCCCATCGCCTGCATCTGGCGCTTCATGGTGGCGATGTTGTCGTAGGTCCAGGCGGCGGGCGGGACCTTGTTCTTCATCGCCGCGTTTTCCGCCGGCAGGCCGAACGCGTCCCAGCCCATGGGCATCAGGACGTTATAGCCCTTCATGCGCAGCTGCCGGGTCAGCATGTCGTTGATCGTGTAGTTGCGCACATGGCCCATGTGCAGCTTGCCGCTGGGGTAGGGCAGCATGGAGCAGGCGTAGAACTTGGGCTTGCTCGCGTCTTCGCTGACGCGGTAGGCGTCGCGGGCATTCCAGTGCGCGCGCGCGGCGGCTTCGACCTCGGAGGGGGAGTACTTGTCGTTCATGGTGGGCAAGAGGCTGTGCGCCCGATTGTAGGAGGCCGCGACGGACACGCCGGGTCGGCGCGGTCGTGGCTCAGCGCGCCGCGCGGTCCGACGGGCCGACCGCGTCGGTCGACTCGGCGGAGAAGGCAATGCGCTGGATGCCCGCGGCCTGGGCCCAGCCGATCAGCTCGGCCACCTGGCCATAGGGCACGCGGCGGTCGGCGCGCAGCTGCAGCTCCGGGTCGGGGCGCTCGCGCCCCAGCTCACTCAGCCGGCGCTTCAGCGCGGCGGCGTCCTGGGGCTGCTCGTCCAGGTAGTAACGGCCCTCGGGGTCGATGGCGACCTGGATCGCGGCCGGGCCCTGCTGCGGAGCGGTGGCCTCGGCCTTGGGCAGGTCCAGCTTCAGCGAACTGCTCATCAGGGGCGCCGCGATGATGAAGATCACCAGCAGTACCAGCATGACGTCGATCAGCGGCGTCATGTTGATCTCGCCCATGGGCTTGGGCGGCTCGCGTCGCTCCAGTCGGCCGAAGCTCATCGGGGCGGCCGCGTCAGCGCGGCTCCAGCAGTTCGCGCAGGTCGTGCGCGAAGCCTTCCAGCTCGGCTTCGCAGGCGCCGACGCGCTTGCCGAACAGGTTGTAGGCCAGCACCGCCGGGATGGCCACGGCCAGGCCGGCCGCGGTCATGATCAGGGCCTCGCCCACCGGGCCGGCGATCTTGTCGATGCTGGCCTGGCCGGCGGACGAGATGCTGAGCAGCGCGTGGTAGATGCCCCAGACGGTGCCGAACAGGCCGACGAAGGGTGCGGTCGCCCCCACTGTGGCCAGCACCACCTGACCGCTGCCCAGCTGGTTCAGCACCTGATGCAGGGCGTCGCGCAGCCGGCGCGTGAGCTGGGATTCGTGGCGCGCGCTGGCGGCCAGGGTCTGCGGCGCGGCCTCGGCGAGGCCGGCGTCCAGCAGCGGCAGCAGCAGGCCCTCACCATCCAGGCGCTGCAGGAGCTCTCGGCCCGCAGCCAGGTCGGGCGTGGCCCAGAACGCCGGCACGGCGCGCGCCAGGTCCAGGCGCGCGCGGCGTAGCGTCCAGCCCTTCCACAGGATCAGCACCCAGGAGAGCACCGACATCGCCAGCAGCATCAGGGCCACGGCGCGGGAGATCGCGTCGCCCTGTTCCCAGTATTGGCTCAGGCCGTCCATCGTGTCCCGCCGGCTCAGCGCGTGCCCAGCACGTCGGCCATGTCGAACAGCCCGTGGGGGCGCTGGGCCAGGAAGCGCGCGGCGCGCAGGCTGCCCTGGGCATAGATCCCGCGGCTGGACGCCTTGTGACTGATCTCGATGCGCTCGCCGGTGCCGGCGAACAGCACGGTGTGGTCGCCGATGATGTCGCCGCCGCGCACCGTTGCAAAGCCGATGGTGGACGGGTCGCGCGCGCCGGTGACGCCTTCGCGGCCATAGACCGCGCATTGCTTCAGGTCGCGGCCCAGCGCATCGGCCACCACCTGGCCCATCTGCAGCGCGGTGCCACTGGGGGCGTCGACCTTGTGGCGGTGGTGGGCCTCGACGATCTCGATGTCGTAGCCTTCGTTGAGCGCACGGGCGGCAACTTCCAGCAGCTTGAGCACGACGTTGACCCCCACGCTCATGTTGGGGGCCATCATGATGGCGGTGTGGCGCGCATGGGTGGCGATCTGCGCCTTCTGCGCCTCGTCGAAGCCGGTGGTGCCGACCACCGCCTTCACGCCCAGTTCGGCGCACAGCGCCAGGTGCGCCAGCGTGCCCTCGGGGCGGGTGAAGTCGATCAGCACATCGGCGCCGGACAGGCCCGCGCGCAGGTCGCTGGCGATCAGAACGCCGGTGCTCTGGCCCAGAAAGGCGCCGGCATCCTGGCCCAGCGCCGCGGAGCCTTCGCGATCCAGCGCGGCGGCGAGCCGGCAGTCCGGCGCGGCCAGCACGGCCTCGATCAGCATGCGCCCCATGCGGCCGGAGGCTCCGGCGATCGCGATGCGCAAGGGCTGCGCCCCGCTCATCGCTGGGTCTCCAGCGGTGGATAGCTGCGGTTCACGCCCATGGGTTCGGGCGTTTCGACCGGTTGCTTGGCCGGCACCGGCAGCGCCTTGCGCTCCTCTTCGCTCAGCTCCAACTTGGGCGCCTTGCCCTTGGCGCGGGCGGTGTCGATGGAGGCGATGAATTCGTACTCGGACGGCAGGTCCGATGGGGCGTCGACGGACTTCAGCAGGTCACCGTCAAACCACAGCACCACGGCGCGGCGCTGCGGCTCGGTGCCCTGGCGCCGGATCGTGAAGACATAGTCCCAGCGGTTGTCGTGGAAGACGTCGGTCAGCAGCGGCGAGCCGAGGATGTCACGCACCTGGGCGCGGCTCATGCCGGGTTTGGCTTGGGCCAGCAGTTCCTTGGTCAGCACGTTGCCCTGGACGACCTCGACCCGGTAGGGGCGCACCAGCCCCAGGACCTTGTCGCCGCTGACGGAGGTGATGGAGTTCAGCGTGGGCATTTGGGAGCAGGCGCTGAGGGCAACCAGCGCCAGAGCGGCCGCGGGCAGGCGCACAACGGCGGCGAAGCTAGGGGTCAATGGCATCTCGGTCGTTCGCAAATGCGCAAGCTGGCTATGATGCGGGCATTCTAGCGGTTGGTCCATGCCGGACCGGCCGGCACTCCCTGCGATGAACCGGTCAGACGAAATCAAGAACAGCGGCCTGAAGGCGACGCTGCCGCGCATCAAGATTCTGGAGATCTTCCAGAAGGCGCAGCAACGTCATATGACGGCCGAAGACGTGTACAAGGCGCTGCTGGACGAGCGTGCCGACATCGGCCTGGCCACGGTCTACCGTGTGCTGACGCAGTTCGAGCAGGCCGGCCTGCTGTCGCGCAACCACTTCGAGTCCGGCAAGGCGGTGTTCGAGCTCAACGAAGGCCATCACCATGACCATCTGGTCTGCCTGAGCTGCGGTCGCGTCGAGGAGTTCTACGACCCGCAGATCGAGGAGCGCCAGCACACCATCGCCAAGGATCGCGGCTTTGACCTGCAGGAGCACTCGCTGGCGCTGTACGCGACCTGCATCAAGAAGGACTGCCCGCACCGCGGGAGTTGAGGGCCCGTCCCGGGACGGGTGGATGACAGCCCTGGCGGCCCTGGGTCAGTCGGCGGACGGATCCAGCCCCTGTTCGATCGCCCGCTGGTGGCGTTCGACGAATTCGCGGTAGGTGTCGATGCCGCGCAGTTGCAGGATGGTGTTGCGCACCGCGGCTTCGACCAGCACCGCCAGGTTGCGGCCCGCGTCCACCGCGATCACGACTTTGCGCACCGGCATGCCCAGCACTTCCTCGTACAGCGGCTCGTAGGGCAGGCGCTCGAAGTCGCGCTCCAGTGTTTCCTTGCGCACCAGGTGCACGATCAGCTTGAGCCGCATCTTGCGGCGCACCGCGGTCTCGCCAAAGATGGCCTTGATGTCCAGCAGGCCGATGCCGCGCACCTCCAGCAGATTCATCAGCAGCTCGGGGCAGCGCCCCTCGATGGCCGTCTGCGCGATGCGGAAGAAGTCCACCGCGTCGTCCGCGACCAGTCCGTGGCCGCGCGAAATCAGCTCCAGGCCCAGTTCGCTCTTGCCGAGACCGGACTCACCGGTCAGCAGCACGCCCAGCCCGAGGATGTCCATGAACACCCCGTGGCGCGTCGTGCGCGTGGCGCACAGTTGTGCCAGGTAGCTGCGCACGACGTCGATCACATGGCCGGCTGACTCCTGGGTGACGAAGAGCGGGATCTCGGCGCGGTCGCACATCGCGACCAGGCGGTCCGGCGGCGTCTGGTTGTCGGCGACGATGATCACCGGCGGCTCCAGCGTGACGATGCGGGCGATGCGGCGGTCCAGCACGTCGTCGGAGGCGTTGCTGAGGTAGGCCACCTCGCGGCGTCCGACGATCTGCACCCGGTAGGGGTGGATGTAGTTCAGGTAGCCGACCAGGTCCGCGGAAGACTGGGCGTCGCGCAGCGCGCCCTCGTCGAAGCGGCGCTCGGGATGGGCATGCCCGGCGATCCATTCCCAACGCAGGCTTTCCCGATGCTCCTCGAAGAGCCGGTCGGCGCTGATGAAGGTGGGTTTCACGCGGCGGTCCGGCCGGTCAGGCCACCGACTTCAGCGGTTCCCACTCGGCGATCAGCCGGTGGACCGTGGCGGCCTCGGCCTCGGTCTTCAGGCGCTCGCGCAGTTCGCGGTCGGACAGCATTTCGGCGATCTCGGAGAGGATCTCCAGATGGCGCTGGGTGGCGGCCTCGGGCACGAGCAGGAAGATCAGCAGGCTGACGGGCTCGTCGTCCGGCGCGTCGAAGCCGATCGGCTGTTGCACGCGCAGCACGGCGGCGAGCGGGTTCTTCAGGCCTTTGATGCGGCCATGCGGAATGGCCACGCCATGGCCCAGGCCGGTGGAGCCCAGGCGTTCGCGGGCGAACAGGTTGTCCGTCACCGAGGCGCGGGCGATGGAATGATTGTTCTCGAACAGCAGGCCAGCCTGCTCGAACACGCGCTTCTTGCTGGAAGCGTCCACATCGACCAGCACGTTGCTGGCGGGCAGGATGGCAGCGAGACGGTTCATCGGGGCACAGCGCCGATTACGGCTTGGGGCCTTGGGCGAGACGCTTTGGTCAAGGGGTAGGGGGCGGATTATAGGAAGCCGCGCGGAATCCCGGTGGGCCGGGCGTGGCGCGGGCGTGATTTGATCGGCGCCTGCACAACAAAAAGGCGACCGTCCGGGGGTCGCCTTGCGTCAGTGCGTCAAGCGCACGGGATCGTTCTCAGGTGGCTGGCAGGTCCAGCCGCTTCGCGGACGCGTGGTGATGGTCCTGCAGCTTGTCCTTGTGGCGGCAGACCTGTCGATCCAGCTTGTCCATCAGTTGGTCGATCGCGGCGTACAAATCCTCGTGGGATTGCTCGACAAAGATGTCGCGTCCCTTGACATGTAGCGTGACTTCGGCACGTTGCCGGCGCTCCTTTTCCTTTTGCTTCTCCACGGTGAGCAGGACGTTGATGTCCACGACCTGGTCAAAGTGGCGGGTCACCCGGTCCAGCTTGGTGAGCACGTACTCACGCAGGGCTGGTGTCACTTCGAGATGGTGGCCGCTGATCGTCAGGTTCATAAAGCCTCCTTTCACAAGGGCTTGGTCGGGAAAGCGAATCAAATCAAACAGGATGGGGAGACGGTAGGTGGCTTTTGCGGTCTTGGCTTTCTGAGGCTGGGGTGGGGATCTGGAAGCTGCCCCGCGGAGGGGGCTGGAGATGGAACTGCGGTGGGAGGACCTGGTAGCAGATGAAGATTTCGTGAAACGAGTGTGCTCCCACTGCCCCAGTGTGGCAAGAGGGTTGGCGCAGCGAAATGGACGGTTATTCGCGCGTTCTTGGCTGGGGTTAAGAGCTGTGCTGGAATGCCGGATGTTGTCGGCGCGTCGGCTTGATGGCGGCGAATGCGCGGTGTGATAATGCCGCGTCCCAATTCCTGGAGATGTCCTTGGACAGCGACCACCCTCGGTGGCCGTCCACTCCAGTGTCAATGCGCCGCAAGCCGCGCTGATCCCCCGGAGCAGCCCGAGTTTTCGCACCGCGCCTTGTCCGGAGTGAGACGGGGTTCCACCGCCTATCGTCAAGCCTCTCAAGAAGAGCCCGGGTCATACCGGCTTTCTTGATCCCCCAGGGGAGCGTGCCCGGCCCAGCCTGGCCCCGAGGAAGCCCTCACCGACCGGACGAGCCGGGCCGCCGAGTGCGCGGCCCGACCCATCCCGCGAATCGTGCGCCGCGGTGCGCGCGCCGGAGATCTGCCGCATGCTGAACGTCTTCACGCTGGACAACGGCCGCCTCAAGGGTGGCCAGCTCCAGGACGAGATCGATTGCTCCCCCCAGGATGGCCTCGTCCGCCCCGTGTGGGTGGACCTGGAGTCGCCCACGGCCGAGGACAAGGCCTGGATACGCGAGCGCTTCGGGTTGGAGCTGCCCGAGGATATCGTCGACGAAGACCTGGAGGAATCGGCGCGCTTCTACGAGGAAGACAACGGCGAGCTGCACATCCGCTCCGACTTCCTGATCGACGATGCCGACACGCCGCGCAACGTGCGCGTGGCCTTCATCCTCTACAAGAACGTGCTGTTCTCGGTGCACAACGAGGACCTGCCGGTGTTCCGCCTGCTGCGCCTGCGCGCGCGCCGCATTCCGGCGCTGATCGAGGACGCCAAGGACGTGCTGCTCAAGCTCTATGACGCCGATGCCGAGTACTCGGCCGACGTGCTGGAGGGCATCTACGACAAGCTGGAACTGATCAGCGCGCGCGTGCTGAAGAACGACGTCGACGATGCCGCGGCCGGCGAGGTGCTGGCGGCGATCGCCCGCGAGGAAGACCTGAACGGCCGCATCCGCCGCAACGTGATGGACACCCGCCGTGCGGTGAGCTTCATGATGCGCAGCCGCATGCTCAACGCCGAGCAGTTCGAGGAGTCGCGCCAGATCCTGCGCGATATCGACTCGCTGGACTCGCACACCGCCTTCCTGTTCGACAAGATCAACTTCCTGATGGACGCGACGGTCGGTTTCATCAACATCAACCAGAACAAGATCATCAAGATCTTCTCGGTGGCCAGCGTGGCGCTGCTGCCGCCGACGCTGATCGCCAGCATCTACGGCATGAACTTCAAGATGATGCCGGAGCTGGATTGGGAGCTGGGCTACCCCTTCGCGCTGGGGCTGATGCTGGCCTCGGTCGCGGCGCCCTTCATCTACTTCCGGCGCAAGGGCTGGCTGAAGTAGGGTCTCCCGGAGGCGTCGTTCCGCCGCCGAGGCACACCGGGGCGAGGCAAAGAAAAAGGCGGTCGCGAAACGCGACCGCCTGGGCATAAAAGAAGCCTCAAGACGCCCCGGAGCCAACGAGGGAGGGAGGGAGGAGGAGGAAAAAGGCTCCGGAATTTCAGTCCTGATGGAAGGTCTTGCGGCTGAAATCTCCTTGTCACTTTAACCGCTTTGCGCACAAAGCTGGTAGAAACCCCGACTTATCGTTCGGGTTGTTGTGCGATTTCAGACATTCCGGCGACTCAATAGGCCGTTTGACATCTGCTGATTGGTGAAAACCCTTGTGGGGTGTTCACGGCTGGGCCAACAGTCGCTCCAGCTCGCGGACGAAGCCGGCGCTTTCCGGATCGGTCATGGAGCCGAAACTTAGCACCTCGGTGCCGTTTCTCGCCACCAGATATTTGTGGAAGTTCCAGCGCGGCGACTGGCCGGTGCGCCGGGCCAGTTCGGCGAACAGCGGATTGCGGTCCGGCTTGCCGGCGGCGACGCTGGACTTGGCGAACATCGGGAACTTGACGTTGAAGGTGTTCTCGCAGAACTCCGCGATTTCCTTGTTGCTGCCGGGTTCCTGGCTGCCGAAATCATTGGACGGGAAGCCCAGCACCACCAGCCCCTTGGCGGCATAGCGGGCGTGCAGGGCTTCGAGGCTCTTGTACTGCGGCGTGAAGCCGCAGAAGCTGGCGGTGTTGACCACCAGCACCACCTTGCCGGCGTACTGGCACAGGGCCTGCGGTTTTTCGTCCTGCAGGCGCGGCATCTCGCGCTGCAGCAGGCTGGGGCAGTCGGCGGCCTGCGCCAGGCCGGTGGCGAGGGCCAGCGCCAGGCTCAGGCCCCAGGCGCGCAGGCCCTTGAATCGGTGGACGTGCATCATGGTGGCGATCCTGTGGGTGTTCCGCGATCAAGGGCTGCCATCCTAGACCGAGCCGAAAACCGTTGCACGGGTACGGTGGCCGCGGGCGGCCCGCGACAGTGCAATGGCCCCAGAACAGCGACTGTCACACGGCGCTGGCTAGAATCCGCCCGCCCTCAAGCTCCCAGGATGGTCCCATGCTCTATCCCGAACTTTTCAAGCAGCTCGAAGCCGTGCGCTGGAACATGGACACGGACATCCCCTGGGATCGGTTCGATGCCAGCCTGTTGACCGAGGACCAGGCGCGCACCATCAAGATGAACGCGATCACCGAGTGGGCGGCGTTGCCGGCCACCGAGATGTTCCTGCGCGACAACCGCGACGACAGCGACTTCTCCGCCTTCATGAGCGTCTGGTTCTTCGAGGAGCAGAAGCACTCGCTGGTGTTGATGGAGTACCTGCGCCGCTTCCGTCCGGATCTGGTGCCCAGCGAGCAGGAGCTGCACGAGATCCGCTTCGAGTTCGATCCCGCGCCCGCGCTGGAGACGCTGATGCTGCACTTCTGCGGCGAGATCCGGCTCAACCACTGGTACCGGCGCGCGGCCGAGTGGCATACCGAGCCGGTGATCAAGGCCATCTACGAGACGCTGGCCCGCGACGAGGCGCGCCATGGCGGTGCCTATCTGCGCTACATGAAGCGGGCGATGCAGAAGTTCGGCGACGAGGCGCGTGCCGCCTTCGCCAAGGTCGGCGTGCTGATGGCCAGCGCGCGCCGCACCGCGCAGGCGCTGCATCCGACCAACCTGCATGTGAACGCGCAGCTGTTCCCGCGCGACACCATCCAGAGCCGGCTGCCCGATCCGCAGTGGCTGGAACACTGGCTGGACAAGCAGATCCAGTTCGACGCCGTGTGGGAGAACAAGGTCGTCGAGCGCATCTTGCACAACATGAGCCTGTTGATGGAGCGCAGCTTTGCCAGCGTGCAGGAGCTCAACCGCTTCCGCAAGGAGCTGTCGCAGCGTCTGACGCAGGCCGGCGCCGGCCCGGCGCCGGCGGCCTGATCCCGCGCCGCACAGCGACCCGGCCCGCCTCGCGCGGGCCTTGTGCTTTCAGAGCAGGCCGCGTGACTGCGCCATCAGCCGCGTCAGCCCCAGCAGCGCGTCGGTGAAGGGCGTGGGCAGGCCCAGGTGCTGGCCGGTCTCGCGCACTGCGCCCACCAGGGCGTCCAGCTCGATGGGGCGGCCCGCTTCCACGTCCTGCAGCATGGAGGTCTTGAAGGCGCCCAGCTTGCGCGTCACCGCATGGCGCTGCTCGGGCGTCTGGTCGATCGCGCAGCCGATGCGTTCGCCGATCGCCGCGGCTTCGCGCATCACGGCCGTCACAAGCCCCCGCACCAGCTCGTCGTCCAGGATGCGGTCGCAGGTGGCGCCGGTGAGCGCGGAGATGGGGTTCATGGTCATGTTGCCCCAGAGCTTGAACCAGATGTCGCGCTGGATGCGCTCGGACACCGACGCCTCGAAGCCGGCGCGCTGCAGCCTCGCGGCCAGTTCGTCGACGAACGGATCGCGGCCGCCGGCCGGATCGCCGAGGATCAGCCCGCGGCCCATCACATGCTGAACCACGGCCGGGGCGGCCAGCCGGCACGAGGCATGGACCACCGAGCCGACGACGCGCCACGCCGGCAGCATCTCGGCCAGGCGGCCTCCCGGGTCCACGCTGTCCAGCCGCAGGCCCCGGCAGGGGCCGTCCAGCGATTCGAAGAACCACCAGGGTACGCCGTTCATCGCCACCAGCACGCGGGTGTCGGGCCCCAGCAGCGGCAGCAGCGCCGGCACGGCCTGCGGCAGTGCCGGGGCCTTGACCGCCAGCACCACCAAATCCTGGGGCCCCAGCGCCTCGGCCCGGTCGCTGGCGCGCACGGCGCAGTGCCAGGTCTCGCCATCGGCGTGCCGCAGGCGCAGCCCTTGCGTCTGCAGCGCGGCCAGCGTGGCGCCGCGCGCCAGCACGCTCAGTTCGGGCCGCTCGTCCGGCGCGGCCTGCGTGGCCCATTGCGCCGCAATCCAGCCGCCGATCGCGCCGGCTCCCACGATGGCCATCTTCATCGCTGTTCTCTCGCTCCGCTGCACAAGCACGCAGTGTAGGCACGGCCGGCGCCAAAGCCGCAGTGCTGCGGCCCGGACGCCGGGCGGGGACAATGCGGTTCTGTCTGTTTTTTCACCGCCACCCTCGCGGGAGCCTCTGTACCGATGAAATACCTGCACACCATGGTGCGCGTCACCGATCTGGACGCTTCGCTGAAGTTCTACCGCGATGCGCTGGGCCTGGTCGAGGTGCGCCGCACCGAGCACGAGGCCGGCCGCTTCACGCTGGTCTACCTGGCCGCGCCCGGCGACGAGCCCGGCCCCTACCAGCCCCAGGTCGAGCTTACCTACAACTGGCCCGACGCGGACGGCAAGGGCGAGCTCTACACCGGCGGCCGCAACTTCGGCCACATCGCGCTGGCCGTCGAGGACATCTACGCCGCCTGCCAGCGCCTGGCCGACCATGGCGTGACCATCCTGCGCCCGCCGCGCGATGGCCGCATGGCCTTCGTGCGCTCGCCCGACCAGATCTCCATCGAGCTGCTGCAGATCGGCGCGGCACTGGCACCGGCCGAGCCCTGGGCCAGCATGCCCAATACCGGCAGCTGGTGAAGCTGCTGGCCGGCATCCGCGCGCTGCCGCGAACGGTCTGGTTCGTCGGCCTGATCAGCCTCGTCAACGACAGCGCCAGCGAGATGCTTTATCCGCTGGTGCCTCTGTACCTGTCGTCGGTGCTGATGGCGGGGCCGCGCGTGCTGGGCCTGATCGAAGGGCTGGCCGAAGCCGTGGCCAGCCTGCTCAAGCTGTTCTCCGGCGTCATGGTGGACCGCAGCCGGCGCAGCAAACCCTGGATCGTGGCCGGCTACGGGCTGGCCGGCCTGGGCCGGCCGCTGATGGCGCTGGCCACCGCATGGCCGGCGGTGCTGGCGCTGCGCTTCGCGGACCGCGTCGGCAAGGGGCTGCGCACCTCGCCGCGCGACGCGCTGCTGGCGGCCAGCGTCGCGCCGGGCCAGCGCGGGCTGGCCTTCGGGCTGCACCGCGCCATGGACAACGCCGGCGCCGTCATCGGCCCGCTGCTCGCGGCGGCGCTGCTGGCCGGCCAGTTTCCTTTGCGCGACATCTTTCTGTGGTCGCTGCTGCCCGGGCTGGTGTGCCTGGCATTGGCGCTGGCGCTGCGCGAGCCGCGCGCCGGCGCGCAAGAACCGGCGCCGCGCTTCGAATGGACGCTCGCCGATCTGCCGCCGGCTTTCCGCCGCTATCTGGTGGTGGTGGCGCTGTTCACGCTGGGCAACTCGTCCAACATGTTCCTGCTGCTGCGCGCGCGCGAGCTGGGCATGCCGCAGGCGCAGGTGCCGCTGCTGTGGGCGGGCGTCTCGGCGGTGGCGATGCTGCTGTCCACGCCGCTGTCCGCGCTGTCGGACCGCTGGGGCCGCTGGCCGGTGCTGACCCTGGGTTGGCTGGCCTATGCGCTGATTTATCTGGGCCTGGGCTGGCTGAGTTCGGGCGACGGCGTGTCGCTGGCGCTGCTGTTCGCCGGCTATGGCGTCTTCCTCGCCGCGACCGAAGGCGTGGAGAAAGCGCTGGTGGCCGATCTGGTGCCGCAGGCGCGGCGCGGCACGGCCTATGGCTGGTTCAATCTGGTCAGCGGTGCGATGCTGCTGCCGGCCTCGCTGGTTTTCGGCACGCTCTACCAGGGGCTGGGGCCGGCAACGGCCTTCGCCACCTCGGCAGCCTGCGCGCTGGTGGCCGCGGTGCTGCTGCAGCTGTGGGTGCGGCGCGCGGGCAAGACCTGACCCCCTGTCGTTTGCCGCCTTCCCGGCTTCAATGGCCCGGCCTGGACTGAGTCCGCGTGTGCATGCGGAGCCGGATCCCGTCCTCGCGCCCCCACAGGCGACAAGCGCGCGGCGGCAATGCCGCGTATCAGTAGTGGCCCAGCACGCCCAGCCGGCGCGCGCGCCGGTTCAACAGGATGAAGACCGCCAGCCCGGCCAGCAGGTAGAGCAGGCTGTTCAGCGCCACCGCGATCCACACGTCGCTGCCCAGCGGGGTGCCGGTGGCGGCCGCGCGTGCCGCGGCCGCGCTGAGCGCATAGGGCAGCAGGGCCAGCGCGTTGATCGGGAAGGCCGGCAGCGCCACCAGGCCGATCACCGCCGGCTGCGCGCTCACCAGCAGCAGCTCGCCGCGCTTGACCAGCAGCATCACGCCGGCCAGCGCGTAGCTCGCGCCCACCAGCGCGGGCGCGCCCAGCAGCAGCAGGCCGAGGACCTGCGGCTGCAGCGGCGCCACCCGGCCGTCGGTGAGCAGGCTGATCAGCATCAGGGTCAGCGCGAGCAGGCCCAGGCCCACGAGCATGCCCAGCACCGTGCGCACGGCCAGCGTGAAGCTGAGCGGGCGCGGCGCCAGGCTGAGCTGTTCCAGCGTGCGCTGCTCGGTCTCCTCCTGCACTTCCTTGCAGGCGCTGCCAAAGGCGCCGGCGGCGAAGAGCCAGATGGCGAAGCCGACGATCAGTCCGTCCGCCTCGCCGGAGCCCAGGCTCTGGCCGCTGACCGACAGCACCGCGAACAGCAGGCCGCCGAACAGGCCGAAGATAAAGCCCAGGCCGATCAGGCTCTCCACCCAGTAGCGGCGCGCCAGGCCCAGGCTGCGCAGCGCTTCGTTGAGCAGGTGGTGCATCCAGCGCGCCATCATGCGGCTTCTCCTTCGAGCTGGGGCTCGGCGCGCGACGCGTCGGCGCCGACCAGGCCCAGGTAGTGGTCGCGCAGATCCACGCGGCGCAGTTCCAGGCCGCGACAGCGCGGCAGCTCGTGCTGCCAGGCGGTCAGCAGCAGGCAGGTCTCGGCATGGCTGCGCAGCGGCAGCGTCCAGCTGCCATCGCCATGGCCGGTGGTGTCCGGGGCCTGCCAGCGCAGCCCGGCCAGCGCCAGCGGCAGCGCCGGCGGCGCCTCGCCTGCGGGGGGCTGCAGGCGCAGCTGGTAGTGGTGCTCCAGCTGCACGAAGGACTGGCGCGGTCCGTCGAAGACCTTGCGTCCCTGCGCGATGCAGACGATGCGACCGCACAGCCGTTCGATGAAGTGCAGGTCGTGCGAACTCAGCACGAAGGCCATGCCCTGCTGCGCGCCATGGCGCACCAGGGCCTGCAGCCGTTCCACGCCCAGCAGGTCCAGCCCCAGCGTGGGCTCGTCCAGCAGCGCCAGCGCCGGTTTGTGGATCAGCGCGCCCAGCAGCGCCGCGCGCAGCTTGTTGCCGGTGGAGAACTGGCGCACCGGCGCGCGCACGTCGGGGATCTCCAGCAGCGCGGCCAGCTGGTCGAAGTGGGCGCGGTCGAAGCGCGCTTCGCGCAGGCCGCAGAAGTAGCGTGCGTTCTCCAGCGTCGACAGGCGCTCGTAGGCGGCGCCGCGGCCTTCCAGGATCACGCCGATCTCGCGCAGGTGCGGACCGGCCTGGCCCGCCGGCAGCGCGTCGCCGCCGCGCCAGCGCAACTGGCCCTGATCGGCGCCGCACAGCCCGGTGACCAGCTTCACCAGCGTGGTCTTGCCCGAGCCGTTGGGGCCGAGCAGACCGACGATCTCGCCAGCCTGCACGCGCAGCGAGAAGTCATCCAGCGCACGGATGCTCTGGCCCGCGCGCCTGTAGGTCTTGCCGGCCTGCTGCAGGTCCAGCAACGCAGTGCTTGGTGTGGTCACGTTTCTCCCCGAGGTCCGCCGTCATGGTGCGACGCGCGAGCTCGCTAGTGTCCCGTGCCGACCCCCGGACCGCGCCCTACCTAGGTTCACAGGTGTGCGGTGCCGGCCGCGCCTTGCGCGACCTGCGCACACTACGGACCGGCCGGCCCTGTCACGCTGCCGTTACCATCGCGTGACTCCCCGATCCCGCCATGCCCCCCGACCTCATCGACAGCCCCCAGGCGCTGCAGGACTGGTTTCTGCGCAGCGGCGTGACCAGTCCGCTGCTGACCTGCGTCGGGCCGCTGCCGCGGACCCGGGCGTCGATCGCGCGCTGGTCGCGGCGACAGGCCGACAGCGCCATCCAGGTGGTCAGCCCGCATCCGGACAGCTACCGCATCGCCGTGATGCTGGAGCCACTGGAATCTCAGATCTGGGTCGGCGACCGCGTCGTGTGGGGCGGCATGATCGGCGCCAACCGCTTCCGCATCTGCCCGCCCGGCGCGCCCAGCCGCTGGCGCCAGCTGAGTGGCTGCGACATCGTCAATCTCTTCATCCCGGTGGACACCGTGGAGGCGCTGTGCGCCGACGCCGGGCTGCCGGACGGGGCGCGGCTGGCCGGCACCCTGTTCGCGCCGGACCGCCAGGTGCTGGACCTGGTCTGGAAGATGCTCGATGCGCAGGCGGCCGCCGGGCCGCTGGCTGCGCGCTACTGCGATGGGCTGGTCGACGCATTGCTGTGCTATCTGCTGGAGCGCCATGCCGCGATGGGCGAGGCGCGCGCCGGCGGGCCCGGGCTCAGCGGCGGACGGCTGCGCAAGGTGCTGGCCTTCCTGGCCGAGAACGCGACGCGCGATCCCAGCATCAGCGAGATGGCCCAGCTCTGCGCGATGAGCGACTCGCATTTCTCGCGCGAGTTCCGCGCCGCGATGGGGCTGCCGCCGCACCAGTACGTGATGAAGCTGCGCCTGGAGCGCGCCTGCGAGCTGCTGCGCGGCAGCGAGGCCAAGCTGGTGGACATCGCGCTGGAGCTGGGCTTCACCAGCGCCAGCCACTTCTCGCGCGCCTTCGCTCAGCGCTACGGACAGCCACCGGCCAGCTACCGCCGCCAGCGCGGCTGAGGGCTTTCCCGCGGTTGCCGTGCCGCGGCAGCAGGAATCGGCAAGTCCGGCAGGATTTGCGAAGCAGGGCGCCGGGTGGACTTTGAGAATCGCGCCGCGTTCTCAAACGAAAGCCCTCCCCATGACCTCCTTCCCCTCCAGCCACTTCCGGCGCGTGGCCCAGGCCGCCGCCGCCGTCTGCGCCGGGCTTGCCGCCTGGCCTCTGTTCGCCCAGACCTCCGAGGCCGAGCCCCGCGCACAGGCGCTGGAGCGGGTGGAGGTCACCGGCTCGCGCATCAAGCGGCTGGAGGCCGAGACCGCGTCGGCGGTGCAGGTCATCAGCCGCGACGACATCGCCCGCTCCGGCGCGCTGAGCGTGACCGACGTGCTGCGCGACCTGCCCGCGGGCAATGTCGGTGGCATCTCCAGCAACGGGCCGGTGGACGCCACCTTCGGCAGCGCCGGCATCTCGCTGCGCGGCCTGGGCGTGGGCTCCACGCTGGTCCTGATCAACGGCCGGCGCGTGGCGCCCTTCGGCTTTGGCACGGCGTCCTTCGTCGACACCAGCGCCATCCCGGTGGACGCGGTGGAGCGCATCGAGACCCTGCTGGACGGCGCGTCGGCCATCTACGGCGCGGACGCGATCGGCGGCGTGGTCAACATCATTCTGCGCAAGGGCTACGAAGGCCTGGTGGGCAGCGGCGGCTACGGCCGCTCCAGCCGCGACGACGGGCAGAGCCAGAACCTGTCCCTGACCTATGGCCGCGGCAACGTCGCGCGCGACGGCTACAACCTCTTCCTGACCTATGCCCACCGCGAGCAGGACCCGGTGCGCGCCTCCGCGCGCGAGCGCACCCGCGACGCCGACTTCCGCCGCTACGACCTGGCCGACCGGCGCTCCTCCTACTACCGCAATGTCTACCGCCTGACGCCCAGCTCCGGCCCGATCAACAACGACCCGGCCAACTTCCTCGGCCCGCTGACCGGGCTGGACCAGCCCTGTACGCCGGCCAGCGGCACCACCGCAACGCTGAACGGCCGCTGCCTGAACGACAACACCCGCTCCGTCAGCCTGTCCGCCGGCTGGACCATGGACAGTGTCTACGGCGCCGGGGTGCTGGCGCTGCCGGCGGGGTTCGAGCTGTTCGCCGATGCCGCGCTGACGCGCTCGGCCTACCACGCGCCCAACTTCAGTTACGGCAGCGACTCCTATGGCTACTACACCTACAACCAGGTGGACAAAGCGGGGCGCTACGGCAATGCGCCGGGCGCTCAGATCAACTACCTGATCCTGCCGGTGGGCCATCCGCAGAACCCGCTGGCCGATGCCGAGGTGGGGGTGCGCTACCTGTTCAATGACGTGCCCGGGCAGATGAAGAGCCACAGCTTGAACCAGCGCTACACGCTGGGCCTGCGCGGCGAATTGGGCGGCTGGGACCTGGAGTCGGCGCTGATGATCTCGCGCGCCCGCAACACGACCACGCAGCAGGGGCTGATGCAGGACGCGGTCTTCGTCAACGAAGTGCTGGACGCCAATGGCAAGGTGCGCCCCGGCTTCATCCTGGGCAACGCCGGGGCCAACGACGCCGGGCTGATGGCGCGGCTCTATCCCACGCTGCGCAGCGTGGGCCACACCGCCACCGAGTCCATCGACCTGCGCGGCAGCCGCGAACTGTGGCAGCTGCCGGGCGGCCGGCTGGGCGTTTCGCTGGGCGCCGAGTACCGCCGCGAGAAGGTGGACTCGGTGCCGGACACGCTGCTGTCCTCCGGCGCCATCTCGCTGTGGAACGTCCAGGGCGTCGCCGGCTCGCGCCGCGTCGGCGCGGTCTATGCCGAAGCGGTGGCGCCGCTGCTGAAGGGGCTGGAGCTGTCGCTGGCGCTGCGCATGGACGACAACAGCGACTTCGGCCGCTCCAGCACGCCCAAGGTCGGACTCAAGTGGCAGGCGCTGCCGCAGCTGCTGCTGCGCGGCACCTATGCCGAGGGCTTCCGCGCGCCCACGCTGCCCGAGCAGCACATGGGCACGCAGACCTATTACGTGAAGGTGCGCGATCCCAAGCGCTGCCCCAGCTTCGATGCCGCCAACCCCGACTGCGACCGCTATGTGGTGGGCATCTACGGCGCGTCCGGCGACCTCAAGGCCGAGACCTCCAAGAGCATTTCGCTGGGCCTGGTGTTCCAGCCGCTGCGCCAGCTGAGCCTGGCCGTGGACGCCTACGACATCAAGCGGCGCGGGGAGGTGGCGGCGATGAGCACGAGCTACCTGCTGGACCACGAGGATCAGTTCCCCGGCAAGGTGGTGCGCGGCGCGAGCTCCGGCCAGATCGACACCATCTACCTCACCTCGACCAACCTGGCGCAGACCCATGTGCGCGGGCTCGACGCCGAGGGGCGGGCGCAGGTCGACCTGCCCCAAGGCCTGGGCCGGCTGCAGCTGCAGGCCACCTACAACCGGCTTGCCAAGTACGAGCAGGCCAACGCGCCCGGCGCCGAGATGCTGGACACCGCCGGCTACTACCTCAAGCCCAAGGAGCGCATGCGCTTCGGCGTGGCCTGGGACCGCGGGCCCTGGCAGCTCAGCGTCAACTGGAACTACACCGGCGCCTACGCGCAGAAGGACGATCCCAGCGTGTCCTGCAGCTATGCCACGCAGGCCCTGGCGCGACCCGAGTACTGCCGCATCAAGTCCTGGCTCACCGCCGACGCCTACCTGGCCTACCGCGGCATTCAGAACCTGGAGCTGAGCCTGTCGGTGCGCAACCTGGACGACCGCGCCGCGCCCTTCGACGCCGACCGCATCGCCTACCTGCAGGGCTTCAATCCGGCCTATCACAACCAGCTGGGCCGCTACATCCAGCTCGGCGCGAAGTACCGATTCTGGTGAGCGCGATGGACTCCCAAGCTCATGCGGCCCGCCTCGCGGCGCTGCGCGCGGTGCTGGCGGCGCAGGGCCTCTCGGCGTTGCTGATCCCGTCCGCCGACCCGCATCTGTCCGAGTATCTGCCCGAGCGCTGGCGCGGCCGCGCCTGGCTCACCGGCTTCAGCGGATCGGTGGGCCACCTGGTGGTGAGCGCCGACGCGGCGGTGCTGCTGGTGGACGGGCGCTACCGGCTCCAGGCCGAGGCCCAGCTGGCCGGGACCGGCGTGGCGGTCCAGCCCATCGCCAGCGCCGCTGCCGCCGACGCGGCGGCGCGCGACTGGCTGGCGCGCCATCTGCCCGCGGGCGCCTGCGTGGCGGTGGATGGCGGCGTGCTCGCCTGTGCCGCGGCGGCGCGGCTGCGCGAGGCGCTGGCGGCCGCCGGGCTGGCGCTGAGAACGGACCTGGACCCGCTGGACGCGGTCTGGGCTGATCGGCCCGGCCTGCCTGCCCGGCCGGTGCTGGACCACGAGTGCGCGCAGGCCGGTGAGGGACGGGCCACCAAGCTGGCCGCGCTGCGCGCCGCGATGGCCGAGCACGGGGCCAGCCATCACCTGGTCTCGGCGCTGGACGAGATCGCCTGGCTGCTGAACCTGCGCGGCAGCGACGTGCCCTACAACCCGGTCTTCCTCGCCCATGTGCTGCTCGACGAGCACCAGTGCCAGCTCTTCGCCGAGCCGCAGGCGCTGGCGCCCGCGCTGCAGGACGCGCTGCGGGCGCAGGGGGTGTACCTGCGTCCCTACCGCGAGGCGGCGCAGGCCTTGGCCGGGCTGCCGGCCGGCGCGCGCCTGCTGATGGACCCGGAGCGCGTGGGGCTGGCGCTGGCGCAGGTGCTGCCCGCGTCGGTGCAGCGACTGGAGGCCCGCAATCCCGCGCTGCTGCTGAAGAGCCGGCGCAACGACGCGCAGGCCGCGCACCTGCGCCAGGCGATGGCGCAGGACGGCGCGGCGCTGTGCGAGTTCTACGCCGCGCTGGAGGCCCGCCTGGACGCCGGCGACCCGCTCACCGAGCTGGACCTGCATGCGGCCGTCACCGCCTGCCGGGCGCGCCGCGAGGACTTCCGCGGCCCCAGCTTCGAGACCATTGCCGGCGTCGACGCCCATGCCGCGATGCCCCACTACAGCCCCAGCGCCGCCAGCGCCCGGCCGCTGCGCGGCGCCGCGATGCTGCTGATCGACTCCGGCGCGCACTACCTGGGCGGCACCACCGACATCACGCGGGTCTGGCCGCTGAGCCCGCCCAGCTCCGAGCTGCGGCGCGACTACACCCTGGTGCTCAAGGGCCTGGCCGCGCTGTCGCGCGCGCGCTTCCCGCGCGGCACGCTGGCGCCCATGCTGGACGCGGTGGCGCGTCTGCCGCTGTGGGCGCAAGGCCTGGACTATGGCCATGGCACCGGCCATGGCGTCGGCCACTACCTCAATGTGCATGAGGGGCCGCAGTGCTTCGCGCAGGTCCTGCCGCGGCCCGAGATGGCGCTGCAGCCGGGCATGGTGATCAGCATCGAGCCGGGGCTGTATCGCGCCGGCCGCTGGGGCCTGCGGCTGGAGAACCTGGTGCTGTGCGTGCCCGACCGGCACACCGAGTTCGGCGAGTTCCTCGCCTTCGAAACCCTGAGCCTGTGCCCGCTGGACCTGGACTGCGTCGACACGGCGCTGCTGGACGAGGCCGAACAGGCCTGGCTGGATGCCTATCACGCCCGCGTGCGCGACCGGCTGGCACCGCTGCTGCGCGGCGAGGCCCTGGACTGGCTGCTGCGCCGCACCGTGCCGCTGGCCCAGCACAGCCCCCGGCCGCCGGCATCGGTGACCGCATGAGGGCCGGCGCTTTCGCCTCCCTCGTCGGGCTGGCCCTGCTGCTGGCGGCCTGCGCGCCGCTGCACCGCGCCGCCCCGGCCGGCCAGGACAGCATGGCCGCGGAGTGCCCGTTCCCGACCCGCTATACCCGTGTTGGGCATGGCGCGCTGACGCTGGCGGAGTTGCAGTCCATGGCCCAGGCGCGCCTGGGCCGCCTCGGGCTGGAGGCGGCCTGGAGCGCGCCCGAGGCGCGTGCCTTCGAGGACCTGCCCGAGGACCGTGAGCGCCTGAGCGCGCTGCTCAGCGTGGTGCTGCCGGCCTACGAGCGCTACCCGCGCGAGCTGTTTGCCCGCGTGGGGCTGCGCCGGCTGGAGCTGGTCCAGGATCTGCGCGTGGCCGGCCAGTTGCGCCGCGCCATGCCGGCCGTGCAGCGCGACGCCGTCGCGTATGCCGACATCGGCGACCCGCCGGGCGCCGCGATCTGCGAGGCCGGCATCGAGGCGCGCATCCACCACGAGCTCTACCACCTGATCGAGGCGCGGCTGTTCGGCGACTACTACCACCGCGACCCGCGCTGGCTGGCCCTCAACCCCGCCGGCGTGACCTATGGAAACGGTGGCGCCAGCGCCTATGGTGGCGTCTTCCACAACCTGGGCCATCCGCGCCCCGGCTTCGTGAGCCGCTATGCGCTGTACGGGCCGGAGGAGGACAAGGCCGAGGTCTTTGGCTGGATGATGACGCCCGGCTATGCCGCGCGCGTGATGCAATGGAGCCGCGACGACCCGGTGCTGAACGCCAAGCGCGAGTTCATGCTGGCGCTGATGCAGACGCTCAGCCAGGGCCGCATGGACCCTGCCTATCTCGATGCCCTGGCCCACCGCGAGGCCCCCTGAGACTCCACGACCGTGATGAACAACACCCTGCCGCAACCCTCCGTCCTGGCCGCGCTGCTGCTGGCCAGCAGTCTGCTCGTTCCGGCCGCGCAGGCCGCGCCGAGCGTCGCCATCGACCTCGCCGCCACCGCCGCGCTGCTGGATGCGCAGCAGTTCCGACAGGCGCAGCCGGCGCTGCGTCGCCTGCTGGCGCTGGCCCAGCCCGACGCGGCCCAGCGCGCCCTGATCTACGACTGGCTGTTCGCGGTCGACGACCTGGCGGAGGTGGAGCGGCGCACGCAGCGTGGCCTCGCGGCGGCCGTGGACCTGCTGGCGGCCGGTCGGCTGGCGCTCAACGCGCGCGAGTTCGCGCCGGCCCGCCAGCACTTCGAGCAGGCGCAAACGCGCGCGCGCGATGCCCGTGAGCGCGGCCAGGCGCTGCGCGGTCTGGGCCAGATCGCCTACCAGCAGCGCGACTATGAGCGCTCGCTGCCGCTGCTGGAGGCGGCGCGTGAGCAGGAGGCGTCACCCGACACGCTGATGGCACTGGCCGACACGCTGATCCGCCTGGGCCGCACCAACGACGCCGTCGCCGCCAGCGAGGAGGCGGTGCGCCGCAACCCCTTCCACGAGGTCGCCAACTACCAGCTGGGCAACGGCTACACGCGCGCCAACTACACCGAGCTGCAGGCACGCTGCGGCGCGGAGCTGGCGCGCGCGGCACGGCTCACGCGCCGCGCCTCCGACGCTTTCGAGGCCGGTCGGCTCGCGCAGGCCCGTGGCGACGCGCGCGCCGCGCTGGCCGCCTGCCCCGGCTATGGCCGTGCGCATGCGGTGCTGGCCAAGACGGTGGAGGGCGAGCGCATGCGCGTGGACGTCCACCGCGCCGAGGACGAGCGCCGCTTCGCGGCGACGCCCATGCCCCAGGTGCCCGGCATCGAGCGCTATGTGCTGAACTGGAAGGATCTGACGCCGCGCCACCGCAAGCGCGTCGCACTGTCGGTCGAGCCCTGGAAGGCCTACGTGCCCATCCTCGTGGCCGGCGGCGCCCACCACTACATCAAGCCGCTGCACATGCGCCTGTCCGAGACGCCCGGTGCCAAGTCGCTGCGCGACGCGCGCATCGACTACGACTCGCGGCTGTGGGACGACGTGCGCGGCATGGGCGGACACATGACCGTCACCGGCATCGAGGATGTGGAGCGCTCCATCTACGGCCGCTACAACACCGTGCTGCACGAGCTGACCCACCAGGTTCATGGCGTGATGACCAGCGCGCAGAAGCGTGAGATCCAGGCGCTTTACAGCCAGGCCAAGGAGCGCGACGCGCGCAGCGGCCAGGCCTTTCTGTCGCGCTATGCCGGTGGCTCCATCTGGGAATACTTCGCCGAGGGTGCCAATGCGCAGTCCTCGCCGCGGCGCGACCGCCACGACCACAAGGAGATCGCGCGCGAGCGCCTGGCCGCGCTGGACCCGGCGCTGCAGGCCCTGGTGCTGCGCGAGTTCGCGCGCCGCGACGTGGCCGCCAGCCTGCCGGTGGCGCTGGTCAACGACGCGCAGCGCCACCAGGAAAACGGCGAGCTGGACCGCGCGCTGGCCCAGCTGCAGCAGGCGCTGCGGCGCGCGCCCGACGACGAGCAGGTGCTGGCCGCCGCGCTGTACGGGCTGGCGCTCAAGGGCGAGCCCGCGCCGGTGCAGGCGCTCGCCCGCCAGGCGCTGCAACGCCACCCGGACAGCGCCAGCCTGCGCGTTGCCGCGGTTTCCGCGCAATGGCACAGCGGGCAGCCGTTGGCCGCGCTGCTGCCCCTGCTGGAGCCCGACGCCGCGCAGACGCTGGCGCCGGACGAGCGCTTCGAACTGGACATGGCGCGTGCCGGCTATGCGCTGCACCAGGGGCGCACCGAGGCGGCGCTGGCCGCCTACGAGGCGGCGCTGGCTTACCAGGCCGACAGCCCCGAGGCCCTGTGGGGCCGCGCCGCGACGCTGGCGCTGGCGGGCCGCTGGGACACGGCCTTCGCCGTCTACGGCCAGGTGCTGAAGCTGCGCACCGGCCTTATCGCGCTGCGCCTGGACCTGGCGCGCGACCTGCTGCTGGCCGGCCGCGTGGAGCCGGCGCGCGCTCAGCTGGCCGAAGCACGCACCTTGAATCCCACCGAGCCGCAGCTGCTGGCGATGGAAGGCTGGCTGGCCCTGGTCGACGGCCAGCCCGGCCAGGCCCTGGCCCGGGCTGACGAGGCGCTGCGCCGCGGCCCCTGGTGCGACACCGCGCTGATCGTGCGCGCCGCCGCGCTGCGCCGCCAAGGCCAGGCCGATGCCGCCGCGCAGGCGCTGGCGCCGCTGCGCGAGCGCCTGGCCGGCGACGCCGGGCCGCGCTATGTCTACCGCGCCGACATCTCCGGCTGGGACTCGGTGCGGCGCGACAGCGCGGTGCTGAAGCGGGTGCTGGGCGCGCTCGACACGCCGTCCTGAGCCCGTCGTGGCGCGGGGCCGGGTCTTGCCACCGAGGGTCTTCCCGCGGTGGCGGCAGGGATGTCGGGCCTGGACATGTCGGCGTCGCGCCGGGAGCACTTGGCCGGCGGCACAGGCCTAGAGTGCACTGGGTCAACTGCCGAACGGAGACCGCCCATGAGCCGCCCCCCCAAGACCTTGCAACGCCGCCACTTCATCGCCGGCGCCGCCGCGCTGGCCCTGCCCGCCGCGCCGCTGAGCGCGCTGGCCGACACCAAGCCCATACGCATCGGCTGGACCGCCTGGTCCGATGCCGAGGTGGTGACCCACGTCGCCAAGCTCATCCTCGAACAGCGCCTGGGCCAGAAGGTCGAGCTGGTGATGACCGACGTCGCGCTGCAGTACGCCGCGCTGCAGCGCGGCCAGATCGACCTGATGCTGATGGCCTGGCTGCCCGGCACGCACAAGAGCTACTGGGAGAAGGTCAAGGACGATGTCGAGGACCTCGGCGCGCTGTACACCGGCGCGCGGCTGGGCTGGGCCGTGCCGGACGAGATCCCGGTCGGCACGCTGCGCAGCATCGAGGACCTGGCCAAGCCCGAGGTCCGCGAGAAGCTGGGCTCGCGCATCCAGGGCATCGACGCCGGGGCCGGGCTGATGAAGCTGTCCGAGGCCACGATCAAGACCTATGGCCTGGACTACAAGCTGCTGACCGCATCCGACGCCGCGATGGTGTCGGCGCTGGACCGCGCGATCCAGCGCAAGCAGTGGATCGTCGTGACCACCTGGTCGCCGCACTGGATGTTCTCGCAGTACAAGCTGCGCTATCTGGAGGACCCCAAGCAGACGTTGGGCGGCGCCGAGTCCATCCACGGCCTGGCGCGCAAGGGCTTCACGGCGGCCTTCCCCAAGGCGGCCGCCTTCGTGCGCAACCTGAAGATGCCGCTGGCCGATCTGGAGGCCGTGATGCTCAAGGCGCGCGACAGCAATGCCGCGAAGGAAGCGGCCGCCTATGTGGCCTCGCATGGCGAGTTGGTCAACCAGTGGCTGACGGGCGCCTGAGCGTCCGAGCCCGTGGGCGGCGCGATGCGCCGCCCTGGCCCTGAGCCCCGCGGCCCCGCATTCACAGGCGGGGCCGTGTTCGTTCAGGAGGCCTGCAGCGGCAGGCCCGGCGTCGCCACCGCTCGGTGGCCCTTGGCGTGCAGCGGCGCCTGCAGGTGCACCAGGCCCTGGTTGCCGCCCTGGCGCCGGTGGTCGCTGGGCGAATGGCCGAACTGGGCGCGGTAGGCCTTGCAGAAATGCGAGGCGGTCTGGAAGCCGCAGGCCACGGTGATCTGCATGACCGGCGCGCTGGTGTGCGCCAGCAGCTCGCGGGCGCGGCGCAGGCGCAGCGCCAGGTAGTGCTGCGCCGGCGTCACGTCGTGGTAGCGGTGGAACAGCCGCTCCAGCTGGCGCAGCGACACGCCGGTGGCGTCGGCGATCTCGGCCAGCGACAGCGGCTCCTCGATGTTGGCGGACATCAGCGCGATGGCCTCGACCAGATGCTCGTAGCCCGGGCCGACGAATTCGGGCTGCGGCAGTCGCTGCTGGTCGCTCTGGTCGCGCACGCGGTCGACGATGAACTGCTCGGAGATCGCCATCGCCAGCTTGTTGCCGTGATGGCCGCGCACCAGGTGCAGCATCAGGTGCAGCGGGGCGATGCCACCCGATGCGGTGAGGCGGTCGCGGTCGACGACGAAGACCTCCAGCGTGAAGCGCGCCTGCGGGCAGGCCTCGCGCAGCGCGGTCAGGTTCTCCCAGTGCACGGCGCAGCGGTAGCCGCCCATCACGCCGGCCTCGGCCAGCGCATGCGCGCCGGTGCACAGGCCACCGAGCACCTGGCCGCGCGCGGCGCGGCGGCGCAGGTCCTGCACGACGGTGGGGTTGATCGCGCGCTGCACCTTCACGCCGCCGCAGACGAAGACCGCGTCGCAGCCGTCCAGATCGGCCAGCCGCGCCGGCTGCGCCAGGCTCAGGCCGTTGCTGGCCGTGCCGTGTTCGCCGTTGACCGTCGCGACGGTCCAGGTGTAGAGCGGCTGCCCGCTGAGCAGGTTGGCCATGCGCAGCACCTCCAGCGCATTGGCGAAGGCGATCATCGAATAGCTGTCCAGCAGCAGGAAGCCGAAGTGGCGGGCCGTGGGCCCGGAGGACGTGGAAGCTGTCATCGCAAGAGGCCGTGATCGTGATCGGCGGACTGCCGTGCATCGATCGCCAGGCTCGCCCTCCGTCGGAGCGGCGCTAAGCGTTCGATGTCGTCCGTTCGTTGATTCTGATCAATGAATGCCGCCAAGGCTGTCGGGTCTTTTGCGTAGCCCCTGGGGGCGACGCGAGCCCCGCAGGGCCGGCCGTTCCGGGGCCGGCACTTGCATGCAGGCTCAGGCCTGCGGCGGGATCAGCGCGCGCTGGCGCAGGTGGTCCAGCAACTGCCGCGCCTTGTCCAGCGCCGAACCTTCGTGCAGCACCGTGCCGCCGCGGCCGGCCGGTTCGGCCGCGCCGGTGGCCCGCGCCATGCGTTCGGCGCCGCTGGCCTGGCTGGCGGCGGCCAGCGGACGGCGCTGCTTGCGCGTCGGCTCGAGCTGCCACGGCGCCGCTGTGGCGCCACCCGGATGGGCCGACGCCGCGACGCGCAGCTCCTCGATGCGGCCGGCCTGCGCGGACGCCCAGGCATGGCGCTGCGGCAGGTCCTCGCGCTGCGCCAGGCGCGGGCTGCAGACCAGCACCGCGGCGACGCCAGGCTCCAGCCGCCAGCACCGGCGCGCGCCGCGCGGCCGGGCCTGCAGGACCCGCCAGCCGCCGTCCTTCTCGCGCTGCAGGTCGATCACGTCGTGGATCAGCGGGCGGTTCAGGCGTTGGGCCAGCGCATAGGGCAGCATGCCGCTGGACATGCCGGCCTCGCCGCGCGCGCCGCACAGCACCAGGCCCGCGTCGCGGCAGACATAGGCGAGCGCCGCGACCAGCTCACCCTGCGTGGCTTCGTCGGGCAGGGCCAGGTGCGTGAGCCGGCTCAGGCCCTGGGCCAGGTAGTCGCGCATCACGCCCGCCGGCAGGGCGCCGGCGCTGCACAGCCGGGGCTCGTGCGCTGGGCCCAGGGCCTGCTGGGCCAGCGCGACGGTCGCGGCATCGGCACGGCTGCGCGTCGCGCGGCCGCAGGTCGGGTCGATGCGCGGGCCCACCAGCACCATCAGGTCCGAGGGCTTGAAGACGGTCGTCGTGGTCATGGCTGGGTCTCCTGGGCGGGGGACGGGCCGGGCTCGCGGCGCAGCAGGCTCAGCAGCGCGCGCATCAGCGCCTGCACGTCCTCGGCCACGGTCAGTTCGGAGCGCTGCACGATGGGTGCGGCGGGGTCGGTGTTGACGGCCATCACATGGCGGCATTCGCGGATGCCCTGCAGGTGTTGGACCGCGCCGGAAATGCCCAGCGCCAGATAGCCGCGCGCCTGCACCGTGCGGCCGGTGGCGCCGATCTGCTGGCTGCGCGCGAAGCGGCCGTCGTCCACCGCGACGCGCGATGCGCCGACGCTGGCGCCCAGGGCCTGGGCCAGCTCGTGGAACAGCGCGACATCGGTGACGCCGTTGCCGGCGGCGATGATGAAGTCGGCCTCGTCCAGGGCCAGCTGCCGGGCCTGGCCGGCGAGCAGGCCCAGGTCGTGCACGCCGGCCATGGGGCGTGCCGCGGGCGGTGGCAGTTGCACCTGCTCGCCCAGTCCCAGAAAGGGCAGCTCGGTGCGCGCGACATGACGCGCCAGCAGCAGCAGCTGCAGCTGCGCCAGCGCCGCCGTCGCATCGCCGGCGGCGCGGCCCGGGGCGCCCAGGTGGCGCACGCGGGCCCGCCAGTCGCCGCGCTCCTGCGCGATCTCGACCACGCCGGCCGCCGTGGCCAGCCCCTGGGTCGCGGCCAGGCGGCGGCCCAGGTCGGCATCGTCGCCGCGGTCGGGCATCAGCAGCAGGCGCGGCCGCCAGTGCTGCCAGCGCTGCAGCAGGGCCTGGGCCTGCGCGTCCGGCGGCGTGGCGCCGGCCAGCGGCAGGATTTCCAGGCAGTCGATGCCCAGCGCCGCGG
This sequence comes from Pelomonas sp. CA6, assembly GCF_022549225.1. Classification (GTDB taxonomy): domain Bacteria; phylum Pseudomonadota; class Gammaproteobacteria; order Burkholderiales; family Burkholderiaceae_C; genus Roseateles. Next base: position 146,212 of record NZ_JAKZFD010000004.1, on the reverse strand, counting down.
CGTCCAGCTGCAGCGGCAGCTCGGCCGCGGGAACGGGCAGCAGCGCGACCACGGCCTCGTCCGGCGCGGCGAGCAGCGCCGCCGCGGCCAGGGTCTCGCAGGCATGCTCGTCCAGCCCGCCCGCCTCGGGCTGGGCGATCACCATCAGGCAGCCGCGGGCGGCGCCGCTCAGGCGCGGGCGGCGCGCGCTCGCCTGGCCATGGGCGCCGGGACGCAGGTCGCGTTCGCCTTCGGTGCCGCCGAGCACGAGGCGGCGCAGGCCCTGTGCATTGCGCGTGGCGGGGCGGCGGGGGTCGATGCGTCGGGTCATGCTGGCCTCTCCTGGCCCGTGCCGGGCCGTACGGCGCGGGCCACCAGTTCGGCGACGTCCAGCACCTGGGGTCTCTTGCCGACCACGCCTTCCAGCATCGCGGTGCACTGCGGGCAGGCCACCGCGACGATGTCGGCGCCGGTGGCGCGGGCGTCATCCATGCGCAGATCGGGGATGCGACGCTGGCCCGGGATGTCGGTGGCCGGCGCGCCGCCGCCGCCGCCGCAGCAGCGCGCGTTCAGGCCATGGCGCTCCATCTCGACCACGCGGATGCCGATGGCCTTGAGCGCGCGCCGTGGCGCTTCGGTCTGGCCGTTGTAGCGGCCCAGGTAGCAGGGGTCGTGCAGCGTGACGGCGGGCGGCTCCACGCCAGGCGTCGGGGCCGCGGGGCGCAGCGCGCGGCGCTCCAGCAGCTCGGCGAGCAGCTCGGTGTGGTGCCAGACGCGCGTGCGGCCCTCGGCCAGCGCCTGGGCCCAGGCGGCATCCAGCAGCGGGTACTCGTTGCGCAGCGCGTGCAGCAGATGCGGGTCGGCGGTGACGATGTTGGCGGCCGGCCGCGTCCACAGCGTCGCGATCAGCTGGCGCGCGAGGCGCTGGTAGCCGGCCTCGTCGCCGAGGCGGCGCGCGAGATCGCCGCAGTCGGTCTCGGCCTCGCCCAGCACGGCCGGGACGATGCCGCCGGCCGCGAGCGCCTGCACCAGCGCGCGCAAGGTCTTCTGGCCGCGCATCTCGAAGCCGGCCTCGCCGGCCAGCAGCAGCCATTCGACCGCCGCCGCGTTGGCCTGCCCGGGCGGGTGCGCGGGGGCCAGCGGCAGGTCGAGGTCGGCCGCCCAGTGGTAGCGCGCGGCGAGCGGGAAGCGGCCCTGGGTGTCGGTTTCGCGCAGCGCGGCCAGCGCCTCGGCGCCCTTGTTGGGCAGCGTGCCGCCGACCAGCGTCAGATGGCGGCGCAGGTCCACCACCAGGTCCACATGCTCGATCAGCATGGGGCAGGCCTGCACGCAGGCGCGGCAGGTGGTGCAGCTCCACAGGGTCTCGGCCTCGATCAGGCCGGGCACGATGGGCTGCTGTGGCGCGCCGCGATGGCGTCCCGTCTCGCGGCCCGGGTAGGGGTTGCCGGCGTAGCGCGCGTCGCTGCCGCCGCTCATGCCCACGACCAGGTCCTGCACCAGCTTCTTGGGGTTGAGCGGCTGGCCCGCGGCGTAGGCGGGGCAGGCGGCCTCGCACTTGCCGCATTGCACGCAGGCGTCGAAGGACAGCAGCCGGTTCCAGGCCAGGTCGGCGGGACGCGCCACGCCGGGCGCGTCGCGCGTCAGCACCAGCGGCTTGAGGCTGCTCGCGGGGCGCTGCGCGCCAGGGCCCACGCGCTGCGGCTGGAAGCGCTCGGGGCGTGGATGCAGGCCCAGGTGCAGCAGCCCGGCGACGGCATGCTTCATCGGCCCCGCCAGGCCCACGCCCAGCGCCAGCTCGGCCGCGCCCGCGCCCAGCGCGAGCATGCACAGCGCCGCCCACCAGGGCGCGATCTGCGCCGACCACAGCGCGCCGGCGGCCAGCAGCGCGAAGCCGGCCGCGCCCGCGCCCAGGGTCCAGGGCAGGCGCCGCCACGGGCCTTGCGACACGCGCGCGGCCACCTGGGGCTGCGCGCGGCGGCGCGCCATCATCGCCGCGCCGGCCAGCATGGCCAGCGCGCTGAGCACCAGCGCCAGGTCCAGCAGCGGCAGGCGCAGGCGCAGCCCGTCGTTGAGCGCGACGAGCAGCAGGCAGGCCAGTGCGCCGCCCGCCACCGCGACATGGGCGCGCGCCGCCGCGGGCTCGCGGGCGACGACCTCGTGCAAGTCCACGAAGTAGCGCCTGGGGATGGCCAGCAGGCCGCGCCAGGCCAGCGGCGCCGCGCGCCCGGTGCGCCACAGCCGCGCGCGGCGCCAGGTGCCCAGCAGCAGCGCGGCGACGGCGAGCCAGAACAGCAGCGTGACCAGGTCGCGCCACACCAGCCCGCCGGCCGTGGGCGACGCGAGGAAGGAGGAAGTGAAGCCGTCCATGTCAGAAGTCCTTGCACAGGCGCAGCGCGTCGTAGATGGCGGCGTGGATGTTGTGCATGGACACCGCGTCGCCGATGCGGAACAGCGCGAACCCGCCCTGGCCCAGCGGCTGCGACAGCACCGGCTGGGGCCGGGCGGCGAAGAGGGCTTCGGTGTCGGTCTGGCCGCGGTTCAGCGAGCGCTCCTTGAGCTGCCAGTACAGCGCCTCGTTGGGCCGTATCCCGTTCTCGATCACGACCTGGTCGACGACGCGCTCTTCCTGCACCTCGGTGTACTCGTTGCGCAGCACGGCGACGAGCTTGTTGCCGTCGGGCGTGTGCTCGCGGTAGACGCGGTCCAGCCAGCAGTTGGGCGTCTGGATCACGCCTTGCGCGTAGAGGCGGCGGTAGAAGATCGGGAAGGTGGTGCCGCCGGTGTCGTCGGCGACCTTGACGTCCGGCGTGACGATCTCGACCAGGTGGCCGCGGCTGGCGATGTAGTCGGCCACGCTGGCGCCGGCATGGGTACTGACGCCGTCGTAGACCAGCACATTGCCCTGCGGCGCGACGCGGCCGCTGAGAATGTCCCAGCTGGACACCGACAGCCCCTGGTCCGCGCCCCAGTCCGCGATCTGGTCCACATGGGCGATGCCGCCGGTGGCGAGCACGACGATGTCGGGCCGCTGGTCCAGGATCATCGCGGCGTCGGCCTCGCAGTTCAGGCGTCGGTCCACGCCCAGCCGCGTGGTCTCCAGGTCGAACCAGCGGATGATGCCGGCCATCTGTTCGCGCTTGGGCGCCTTGGCCGCCAGGTTCACCTGGCCGCCGACCTGGGCCTGCTTCTCGAACAGCACGACCTCGTGGCCGCGCTCGCGCGCCACGCGCGCCGCCTCCAGCCCGGCCGGGCCGGCGCCCACCACCACCACCTTGCGCCGCGGGCCGCTGCTCTTCTGGATGATGTGGGGCATGCTGCGCTCGCGGCTGGTCGCGGCGTTTTGCACGCACAGCACGTCCAGCCCGTTGTACTGCCGGTCGATGCAGTAGTTGGCGCCCACGCATTGCTTGATCTGGTCCTCGCGGTCTTCGCGGATCTTGAGCACCATGTGCGGGTCGGCGATCTGCGCGCGCGTCATGCCCACCAGGTCCACCGTGCCGCTGGCGAGCAGGCGCTCGGCCTGCTGCGCGTCGCGGATGCTCTGGGCATGCATCACCGGGATCTTGACCACGCTCTTGATGCCGCCGGCCAGATGGGCGAAGGGCTCGGGTGGCAGCGCCATCGGCGGCATGCAATTGGCCAGCGTGTTGTGCGTGTCCGCGCCCGAGCCGATCACGCTGAGGTAGTCGATCAGCCCGGTCTCGCTCATCGCCTGCGCGATCTCCTTGAGCGCCTCGTGGTCCAGGCCGTCTTCGTGGAATTCGTCGCCGCACAGGCGCAGGCCGACGCAGAAGTCGCGCCCCACGGTCTCGCGCACGGCGGTCAGCACCTCGATGCCGAAGCGCAGCCGGTTCTGCAGCGAGCCGCCGTACTCGTCGCGGCGGTGGTTGGTGCGCGGGCTCCAGAACTGGTCGATCAGGTGCTGGTGCGCGGCCGAGATCTCGATGCCGTCCAGGCCGGACTCTTTGACGCGGCGCGCCGCCTGGGCATAGTCCTGGACGATGCGGCGGATCTCCTCGATCTCGATGGTCTTGGCGTTGCCTCGGTGCACCGGCTCGCGCACGCCCGAGGGGCTGACCAGGTGCGGCCAGTCGAAGCCGTGCCAGGCGGTGCGCCGGCCCATGTGGGTGGCCTGGATCATGATCTTGGCGCCATGCGCGTGCATGGTCTCGGCCAGGCGGGCCAGGCCCTCCATGGTCTCGTCGCGGGCCAGGTTGACCGAGCTCCACCATTCGCTGGGGCTGTCGCGCGAGACCGGGCTGGAGCCGCCGCAGATCGCCAGGCCCACGCCGCCGCGTGCCTTTTCCTCGTAGTAGCGGATGTAGCGCTCGCCGGGGATGCCGTTCTCGGCATAGACCTCGGCGTGGGCGGTGCTCACGATCCGGTTGCGGATCTTCAGCTGGTTCAGCTGTATGGGTTCGAACAGATGGGGGTAGCGCATGGTCGGGCGGCCTCGTCAGGTTCGGGAGGGAAGGGGCGTCACGCTGAACACGCAGTGCGCATGGCCTTCGGCGGCGCACTGGGTCTCCTCGCTGTGCGTGGTCCAGCGCTGGTCGCCGTCCTGGCCGACCCAGTCCATCGCGCCGGAGAACCAGCCGGCGAACAGATAGCAGAGCTTGTCGCGGCGCACCGGAACGCCGGCGATGCCCTGCGCGAGCACGAAAACCGAGTGCTCCAGCCGGATGCGGGCGTGGCCGGTCAGCGCATCCACCGACTCGAAGCTGAACAGGCCCCAGCCGCGCTGCGAGAGCCGCTTCAGGTAGTGCTCGTAGACCGCCAGGCCGCGCAGGCCGTGGGTGCGCGCTTCCTGCTCGCACCAGAAGTAGGCCGAGCGGTGGCCGGCCTTGTACAGGCTCTGCGCATAGGTGTCGCGGCCGATCGCGGCCTCGGCCTCGACGTGGTTGTTGACGAAGAAGTGGCGCGGCACATAGATCATGGGCAGGCCATCGGTGCTCCAGATGCCGGTGTCGGGGTGGATGTCGATGGGGAGTTGGGGTTGCATGGCGGGGCCTCGGGGGACGGGGGAAGTGAAGGCGAATGAGGAGGCGGGGGCGGGCTCAGGCGCCCCAGACGTCCTTGAACACGCGCAGCCAGTTGGCGCCTATCACCTTCTCGATGCGACGGGCCGGCCAGCCGGCGCGTTCCATCGCGTCGGTGAGGTTGGGCATCTCGCCGATGCTGCGGATGCCGGCGGGGTTCTGCACCGTGCCGAAATCCGTGAGGCGGCGGTGGCGGCCCTTGTCGTGCGTGAGGCTGTGGAAGAACTCGGCGCCATGGCCCTGGGTGTGGTCGGTGCCCACGCCCACGCAGTCCTCGCCGACGCGGTCGATCACGTAGGCGATGGCCTCCACGTAGTCGTCCACGGTGGCCTCGATGCCGCGGCGCAGGAAGGGCGGGAACATGGTCACGCCGATGAAACCGCCGTGGTCGGCGATGAAGCGCAGCTGCTCGTCGCTCTTGTTGCGTGGATGCGCCTTCAGCCCGGCGGGCAGGCAGTGGCTGTAGGTGACGGGCTTCTTGGAGGCGAGGATGGCCTCCTCGCTGGTCTTGGCGCCGACATGCGAGAGGTCCACCATGATGCCGACGCGGTTCATCTCGGCGATGACCTCGTGGCCGTAGCCGGAGAGGCCGCCATCGCGCTCGTAGCAGCCGGTGCCGATCAGGTTCTGGGTGTTGTAGCAGAGCTGGACCACGCGCACGCCCATGTCGGCGAAGGCCTCGATGTGGCCCAGGTGATCCTCGAAGGCATGGGCGTTCTGGAAGCCCAGGATGATGCCGGTCTTGCCTTCGCGCTTGGCTCGTTCGATGTCGGCCGTGCTGCGCACCAGGGTCAGCAGGTCGGCGTTGGCGCGGATGTGTGCCTTCATCTCGGCGATGTTGTGCACCGTGGCGCGGAAGTCCTCCCACACCGAGACGGTGCAGTTGGCGGCGCTGAGGCCGCCCTTGCGCATGTCCTCGAACACCGCGCGGTCCCACTTGGAGATGATCAGGCCGTCGATGACGATGGCGTTGGCGTGGATGGCGTTCATGGCTGGGTCCTCTCAAGAAAACGAAGGGCCGCCCCGAGTTGTCCGGCCCCTGTCGGAAGGCCCGCCGCCATGCGGCAGGTCTGGGGCGCGCGCATCGGCTGCGGGGCGCTCGCGGGGGCCACCGGCGGTGTGCTCCTGCAGGGCTGAATTCTTCGAGTCAGCGCCCCGTGGGGCTTGTGCGGCGCGGACACGCACTTGCACAAATCCGACATGGCCGACGGCGGCGCGTCCGGCCGTGGCGGTCAGAGCTCGAGCACGCGCGGCGCATGCCCGGTCAGCGCCAGGAAGCCGAGCAGCGCTTCGTGGGTCAGCGCCAGCGTGGCGGTGTTGCGCAGCGGATGGGCCTGCACCTTGCCCGCCTGCCAGACGGCGCTGTCCAGCACCAGCTCGACGCGTCGTTCGCGGTCCTGCATCAGCGCCAGCACGCTGACCGCGCCCGGCGTCACGCCCAGGTGGCGCTGCAGCCGCTCCGCCGACGCCAGGCTGAGCTTGGATGTCCCAAGAATCGGTGCCAGAGCCGCCAGGTCCAGCCGGCGGTCGTGCGGCACGATGACGAGGAAATGGCGGCTGCCCTTGGCGTCGCGCAGGAACACGTTCTTGGTCCGGAGGCCGTCGATCCGTGGCGTCGCGGCGAGCGCGTCGGCGATGGTGAACACCGGCGCATGCTCGACGCGCTCGTAGTGCAGGTGGTGGCCGTCCAGCAGCAGCAAGAGGGCGTCGCTGGCGCTGGTGTCGCCGGTGCTGGCGCTGGTCGGGGTGGAGGTGTCGTGTGGCATCGCGCCAGCATAGGAATCGGCATCGCGAACGCTGGTCTGCAAGCGTCGTGTCCTTGACGATTCACGACAAGGCGCGGGGCCGCGCGGCGACGCCGGCACCGCGTTTGATGGCGCAGAAACCGGCATGTCGATTCCAGACAAGTCCGCGTCCGACGCATGCAAGGTCGCCACGACGGCCCGCCGAACAATGCCGCAGCAGGGAGCCGGCCGCCTGTCGGCCGCGAGTTCCCGCGAGGCCCATTCAACGGATACCAAGGACCTGCGTCATGTCCATCCCGTCCCATCCCCTGACCCTGCATCCCCGCCTTGGCGCCTCGCGCGCATTTCTGGATGCCTTGCTCGACCGACGCCGCCCCGGCTACAGCCTGGAGGCGCCGTTCTACCTGAGCGACGAAGTCTTCCAGGCCGACATGGCCTACATCTTCCGTCGCCACTGGATCTTCGTCGGCGTCGCGCCGCAGATGCCGGAGCCGGGCGACTACATCACGGTGGACATCGGCGAGGACTCGTTGCTGATCGTGCGCGACGACGACATGGGCCTGCGCGCCTTCCACAACGTCTGCCGCCACCGCGGATCGCGGCTTTGCCAGGAGCACCAGGGCAGCCTGGGCCACATCGTCTGCCCCTATCACCAGTGGACCTACGACCTCGGCGGCCGGCTGGTCCATGCCGACCACATGGGCGAGGCCTTTCTGCGCGAACAGCATGGCCTGCACAAGGTGCACCTGCGCAACCTCGAAGGCCTGATCTTCGTCTGCCTGGCCGACCAGCCGCCCGAGGACTTCGACGAGGTCGCGGCGCGCATGAAGCCCTATCTGGCGCCGCACCGCCTGGAAGACTGCAAGGTGGCGGCCCAGGTCGACATCATCGAGGAAGGCAACTGGAAGCTCACGCTGGAAAACAACCGCGAGTGCTACCACTGCGTGGCCAACCACCCGGAGCTGACCGTCTCGCTGTACGAGCACGGCTTTGGCGCGCAGCCGGGGCCGCAGAACGCCGACGGCGTGGCGCGCTTCGAGGACATCGTCAAGAGCAACCACGCCCGCTGGCAATCGCTGGGCCTGCCCAGCGCGCGCATCGAGGAGCTGGACAGCCGCGTGTCGGGCTTCCGCACCCAGCGCCTGCCGCTGGACCGCGCCGGGCAGTCGCAGACGCTCAACGCCGAGGTCGCCTGCCGCAAGCTGCTCGGCGACTTCCGCGAGAAGTCGCTGGGCGGGCTGTCCTTCTGGACCCAGCCCAATTCCTGGCACCACTTCATGAGCGACCACGTGGTGAGCTTCTCCACGCTGCCGCTGGACCCCGGGCGCACGCTGGTGCGCACGCTGTGGTGCGTGCACAAGGACGCGGTCGAGGGCGTGGACTACAGCGTCGAAAACCTCACCGCCGTCTGGAACGCCACCAACGCGCAGGACCGTCGCCTGGTCGAGGCGACGCAGCGCGGCGTGGCCAGCCCGGCCTACCAGCCCGGCCCCTACTCGCCGTATACCGAAGGCCTGGTCGAGGCTTTCTCCAACTGGTATGTGACGCGCCTGCGCGCCGGCCTGCAGGGCGACCGGTGATGGAGCCGGCCTACCCCGATCTGGCGCTGGCGCCCGCCAGCCCCTGGGGGCCCGACGACGAGTGGCTGGAATGCGTGCGCGTGCGCGACGAGACGCACGACGTGCGCAGCTTCGTGCTGCGCCCGCTGCAGCCACGCTGCTTTCGCTACCGGCCCGGCCAGTTCATCACGCTGCGCCTGGAGATCGAGGGCGAGGTGCTGAACCGCTGCTACACGCTGTGCTCCAGCCCGACCCGGCCCGACACGCTCACCATCACCGTCAAGCGCGTCCCCGGCGGTCGCGTGTCCAACTGGCTGCATGACACGCTGCGGCCCGGCATGCGCGTGTCGGCCACCGGGCCGGCGGGCGCCTTCTGCTTTCCGCCCGGGCCGGTCGTGGCGCCGGCGCGCGGGCAGCTCTACCTGTCCGGCGGCAGCGGCATCACGCCGCTGATGTCCATGTCGCGCGCCTGGGCCGATCTGGGGCTGGACGCCGACGTGCAGTTCCTCCATGCCGCGCGCAGCCCGCAGGACATCGTCTTCGCCGACGAGCTGAAGCTGCTGGCGCGCGCGCTGCCGCGCTGGCGCGCCACCGTGCTGTGCGAGACGCGCGGTGCCGTGCCCGGCTACGACGGTCTGCTGGGGCGGCTCAGCCTGCCGCTGCTCCAGGCCCAGGTGCCGGACTTCCTGGCGCGCGAGGTCTGGTGCTGCGGCCCGGCGCCCTTCATGGCCGCGGTGCGCGCGCTGCTCGCTGAAGCCGGCTTCGAGATGGCGCGCTACCACGAAGAGAGCTTCAGCTTCGCGGCACCACCGGCCGGCGAGGTGCCGGCGGCGGACGCCGGCGTGCCCGAGGCCGCGCCCCGGCGCTTCAGCATCACGTTGCGCTCGCGCGGCGAGCGCTTCGATTGCGGCGCCGACGAGACCCTGCTGGGCGCCGCCCAGCGCGCCGGGCTGCGCTGGCCCTTCTCCTGCGCCAGTGGCATCTGCGGCACCTGCCGCACGCGCAAGCATGCCGGCGAGGTGGAGATGAAGCAGGGCGGCGGCCTGCGCCCGCGCGAGGTGGCGCAGGGCTGGGTGCTGCCCTGCTGCAGCTGGCCGCTGAGCGATCTGGAGCTGGACCGCTAGCGGCGCCGCGGCCCTCCACCCCTTTCTCCACGACCCAGGAGTCGAGCATGTCCCAGGCGAAGATTCAGATACGCGAGCTGACCAAGGTCTTCGGCACCCGGCCCGAGCAGGCACTGAGCCTGCTGGCCCAGGGCCTGTCCAAGGACGAGATCTTCCAGCGCACCGGCCAGGTCGTCGGCTTGAGCCGCGTCAGCTTCGACGTGGAGGCCGGCGAGATCTATGTGCTGATGGGCCTGTCGGGCTCCGGCAAGTCCACGCTGATCCGGCTCATCAACCGGCTGGTGGAACCCACCTCGGGCGCCGTCACCATCGACGGCCGCGACGTGGTGCGCATGCGCCCGGCCGAGCTGGTGCGCTGGCGGCGCAAGCGCGTCGCGATGGTGTTCCAGAGCTTCGCGCTGATGCCGCACCGCAGCGTGTTCGACAACGTGGCCTTCGGGCTGGAGATCGCCGGCGAGGCCGGCAGTCGCTGCCGCGATCGCGTGATGGACGTGCTCGAGCAGGTCGGCCTGAAGGCCTACGCGCAGAAGTACCCGCGCCAGCTCTCGGGCGGCATGCAGCAGCGCGTGGGGCTGGCACGCGCGATGGCGGTGGACCCCGACATCCTGCTGATGGACGAGGCCTTCTCCGCGCTGGACCCGCTCAAGCGCACCGAGATGCAGGACCTGATGCTGGAGCTGCAGCGCGAGCACCGGCGCACCATCTTCTTCGTCTCGCACGACCTGGAGGAGGCGCTGAAGATCGGCTCGCGCATCGGCATCATGGAAGGCGGCCTGCTGGTGCAGCAGGGCACGCCGCACGAGATCGTCACGCGCCCGGCCAACGACTATGTGCGGCGCTTCTTCAAGGGCGTCGACACCTCGCGCTATCTCACCGCCGCCGACCTGGTGGACACGGGCGGTGCCGTCGACCCGCTCGCGCATTTCAACGGCAGGAACCGACTTTCGGCGTCGACCACGCTGCCCGATGCCTTGCGCACCGTGCTCGGGCTGGATCAACCCGTGGGCGTGTTCGACGAGGCCGAGCGCCTGGTCGGCTGCATCACGCCCAAGAGCCTTCTCACCAAGATTGCGAGCACCCGCCATGCTTTCTGAACTTCTCCAGGCCCTGCTGAAGGGTCAAGACAAGGACGTGCTGCCTCTGGGCGCCTGGGTCAACGACGGCGTCAAGCTGCTGCTGAGCCGCGGCGCGGGCCTGTTCGACACCGTGGGCCGCGTCGTCGACAACTTCGCCAGCCAGGTCGAGACGACCTTTCTCGCGCTGCCCTTCTGGCTGGTGCTGCTGATCGTGGTGGGCGTGGGCACCTGGCGGCTGAAATGGCGCTTTGGCCTCTTCGCGCTGGCCAGCCTGCTGGTGATCCGCCTCACCGGCTTCTGGGACCAGACCATGGTGACGCTGGCGCTGGTCTTCTCGGCCACGCTGATCAGTCTGCTCGTCGGCGTGCCGCTGGGCATCCTTTGCGCGCGCCACGACCGCTTCAACGCCAGCCTGCGCCCCATGCTGGACTTCATGCAGACCATGCCCGCCTTCGTCTACCTGATCCCGGCGGCCATGCTGTTCGGGCTGGGCCGCGTGCCCGGCATCCTCGCCACCGTGGTGTTCGCGATGCCGCCGGTGGTGCGCCTCACCGCGCTGGGCATACGCCAGGTGAATGCCGAGCAGGTCGAAGCCGGCCAGGCCTTCGGCTGCACGCCGCTGCAGCTGCTGTGGAAGGTGCAGCTTCCCATCGCGCTGCCCACGCTGATGGCCGGCGTCAACCAGACCATCATGATGGCGCTGTCCATGGTGATCATCGCGTCCATGGTGGGCGCCGGTGGCCTGGGCAACGACGTGCTGTCCAGCATCCAGCGCCTGGACATCGGCCTGGGCTTCGAGAGCGGGCTGTCGGTGGTGCTGCTGGCCATCATCCTGGACCGCCTCACCGAGAGCTTCGGCACGCGCCACCTCGAAGGCTGACGGCGCGGCCGCCTGCGGCGACGGGGTGGGCAAGACCTGACCCCTGACGCGCCGGGCCTCCCAGCCTCTGAAGCCCGCGCGCTGCGCGGCGTCGGACGCATGTCGGATCGCGGCCGGTTTGCGTCGCCGCGCGGCAAGGGCGCCCGCGGCGCCTCCCTAGCATCCATCGGCAGATTCCCCCGCATCGGCTTGCGCCGCTGCCCCTCCCTTCCTCACCCCCATCGACAACCGGAGAGAGACATGACTTCGTTCCGACGTACCGCCGTTCCCTTCGCGGCCTGCGCGCTGTTGCTGGCCAGCGGCCTGGCCCAGGCCCAGTCCTCGGTCAGCATCTCGGGCCTGATCGACATCGGCGCCTACCGCGACTTCGACAAGACCAAGAAAGTCGGCACCATCCAGCGCAGCAACATCGCCTTCAGCGGCAGCGAGGACCTGGGCGACGGCATGGCCGCCACCTTCATGCTGTCGCACCGCTTCGATGCCGACACCGGCCGCGTCGAGGGCGATGGCGCCAAGCCCTTCTGGCATGGCGAGGCCAGCGTCGGCCTGAAGGGCGGCTGGGGGGCGCTGCGCCTGGGGCGCGCGCTGGATGTGATCTCGGCCAACTACTGGGCCTTCGACCCCTGGTACGCCTTCAACCGCATCGCGTCGCCCAGCTGGCATTTCGTCGAATACAACTACGCCGCCAACCGGGCCAGCAACAACGGCTCGGCCGAATACAACCGCCTCAACAACGGCGTCTTCTACGACTCGCCCACGGTGGCCGGCTTCAGCGCCCATGTCAGCGGCTCTTTCGAGAAGTCCGACGGCGCCACCAAGAACAACGCCGGCCTGTCGCTGAACTACAACCAGAACGGCGTCTCGCTGATGCTGGCCAGCACGCGCAACGGCTGGGGCGATACCGAGACCTTCGCCGGCGCCAAGTACGCCAGCGGCGCCTGGTCCGTGATGGGCAGCTATGACCAGAGTACGTACAAAGGCACGAGCGCGGATTCCAAGGCCAAGACCGCGACGCTGGGCGCGACCTACCGCCTGGGCCAGGTCGAGCTGAAGGCCGGCTACGGGCGCATCGACGTCGACGGCGTCAAGGGCCGCTTCGTCGGTCTGGGCGCCGACTACGCGCTGTCCAAACGCACCACGCTCTACGCCAGCCTGGGCAGCAAGAAGGCCCCGTCGCTGGGTGCGAGCAGCCAGACGGCCTATGGCGCGGGCCTCGCGCACAGCTTCTAAGCTTCAGGAGAACAGCATGTCCAGCAATCGCGGCGTCGCCTATGTGCGGCCCGGGGCGGTGGAGGTCCGCTCCATCGACTTTCCCACGCTGTCGGACCCGCGCGGCCGGCGCATCGACCATGGCGTGATCCTGCGCGTGGTCTCGACCAACATCTGCGGTTCCGACCAGCACATGGTGCGCGGACGCACCACGGCGCCCGAGGGCCTGATCCTGGGCCACGAGATCACCGGCGAGGTGATCGAGCTGGGTCGCGACGTGGAGACGCTGGCCAAGGGCGACCTGGTCTCGGTGCCCTTCAATGTGGCCTGCGGCCGCTGCCGCTGCTGCAAGGAGCAGAGCACCGGCGTCTGTCTCAGCGTCAACCCGGCGCGCGCCGGCGGCGCCTACGGCTATGTGGACATGGGCGGCTGGATCGGCGGCCAGGCCGAGTATGTGATGGTGCCCTATGCCGACTTCAACCTGCTGAAGTTCCCGGACAAGGCGCAGGCGATGGAAAAGATCCGCGACCTGACCTGCCTCTCCGACATCCTGCCCACCGGCTACCACGGCGCGGTGTCGGCCGGCGTGGGGCCGGGCAGCACGGTCTATGTCGCCGGCGCCGGACCGGTGGGTCTGGCGGCCGCGGCCTCGGCGCGGCTGCTGGGCGCGGCGGCGGTGATCGTCGGCGACGTCAACCCGGCCCGGCTGCGCCATCCCCAGGCGCTGGGCTATGAGGTGGTGGACCTGTCGCTGGACGCCGGGCTGGGCGAGCAGGTGGCGCAGATCCTGGGCGTTCCCGAGGTCGATTGCGCGGTCGACGCGGTCGGCTTCGAGGCGCGCGGCCATGGCCATGCGGGCGCCCAGGTCGAGGCACCGGCCACGGTGTTGAACTCGCTGATGGAGGTGACGCGCGCGGCCGGTCGCATCGGTATTCCCGGCCTCTACGTCACCGAGGATCCGGGCGCGGTGGACAACGCGGCCAGGACCGGTTCGCTGAGCATCCGCCTGGGCCTGGGCTGGGCCAAGTCGCACAGCTTCTTCACCGGGCAGACGCCGGTGATGAAGTACAACCGCGCGCTGATGCAGGCCATCCTGTGGGACCGCATCCGCATCGCCGAGACCGTGGGGGTGGAGGTGATCTCGCTGGACGACGCGCCGCGCGGCTATTCGGAGTTCGATGCGGGCGCGCCCAAGAAGTTCGTCATCGACCCGCACGGGCTGGTGGCCCGGGGCGCCGCCTGAGGCCGAGAACCCCAGTTGAGTCTGAGTCCCCGCCCCACAAAGGCGGTTGGGCGCGCATCCGGTCCGGAATGCGCGCCCGTTTTTTTGGCGGGTCCTGAAGAAGAGGTCTTGGCGCCGGGGGGCGCGGCCGCGGCCCTCCGCGCGGCTTACCTCAGCACCACGGTCCGCAGGCCGTTGACGAACACGCGGTGCTCCAGCACGTAGCGCAGCGCGCGCGCCAGCACCAGGCATTCCACATGCCGGCCCGCGCTCATCAGCTGCTCGGGCGAAAAAGCATGGTCCACGCGCTCCAGGGCCTGTTCGATGATGGGGCCCTCGTCCAGGTCGGTGGTCGCGAAGTGCGCGGTCGCGCCGATCAGCTTGACGCCGCGCGCATGCGCCTGCGCATAGGGGCGCGCGCCCTTGAAGCCGGGCAGGAAGGAATGGTGGATGTTGATCACGCGCCCGGCGAGCCGCTGGCACAGGTCTTCCGACAAGACCTGCATGTAGCGCGCCAGCACCACGAGCTCGGCACCGCTGTCTTCGATGCAACGCAGCAGCTGCGCTTCCTGCTGCGGCTTGGTCTGCGCCGTGATCGGCAGGTGGTGGAAGGGGATGCCGTCGGCCTGCGCGAGCGGCTGCAGGTCGGCATGGTTGGAGGCCACCGCGACCACCTCCATGTCCAGCTCGCCGCGGCGGCGCTGCGCCAGCAGGTCGATCAGGCAGTGGTCGGCCTTGGAGACCAGGATCAGCACGCGCGTGGGCCGGCGCGTGTCGTGGATCTCGCCCTGCGCATCGCCGATGCCGGCGCGCACGCGCGCATAGTCGGCACGTAGGGTCTGCAGGGCCTGGGCGCCGGTGTCGCGGATGCGGAAGACCGTGCGCAGATAGAAACGCTCGCTCAGCACATCGTCGAAGACGGCGAACTCCTCGATGTAGGCGCCGCGGCTCTCCAGCAGCGTGGTCACCTTCGCGACCTGCCCCCGTTCGCTGCGGCAGGCCAGGGTCAGGCAGTAGCGGCCCTCGGCCGCACCGCAGCGCGGCGGCGCGCCATCACCGCCGCTCATGCGAACCGCCGCGTGATCAGGCCGCATTCGCTGCTGGCGCGCTCCAGCATCAGCCACACATAACTCATGAAGCTGCGCCGCACCAGCAGCTCGTACTCGGGCGTGTCGGACAGCTGCCACAGCCAAACCGAGGCCTTGAAGAAATGCGAACCGGCGCTGCGGCCCGGCGCGAACACGCGCGGATGCAGGTCCAGCGGGCAGCCCTGGGCGAGCACCTCGCGCGCCGGCGTGCCGCTGAGGTGCAGCACCGTGTAGCCGCTGCTGACGTCGGTGAGCGCATGCAGCTGGCCGGCGAGCGCCTGGCGCAACGCATCGGTCAGGGCCTGCTGCTGGCCCTTGGGGCCAATGACGAACCAGTCGTCCGGGCCGACCCACACGATGCGCAGCGTCGCGCCGCCGCTGAAGCTGCAGGACTGCACCGGCAGCGGCGCGCCCAGCGCCCGCGCGACGGCGTCGCGGAAGGCGGGCTGCTCGCCGTCGCCGCGCAGATTGAGGATGGCCAGGCCCTCGCGCCAGCCGGCGAGCAGGCCGCGGGTTTCGTGGCGGGCGGGATTGAGCTCAAGCATTCTGGCGCTCCGATTGGGGGTCGTAGAACACGGGGCTGGCGATGGTCGCGGTGACCACGCGGCCGCCCTGCATGGAGACATGGACGCGTTCGCCCATGCGCTGCGCGCCGCCGCGCACCAGCGCCAGCGCGATGGAGCGGCCCAGCGTGGGGCTGGCATAGCTGGAGGTGACATGGCCCGACGCGCGCGTCGGCACCCGGGTGGGCGGCGCGTCCAGCACCTGGGCGCCTTCCTCCAGCACGACTTGCGGGTCATCGCTGAGCAGGCCCACGAACTGCTTGCGGTCGCCACGCGCGGTGTCGCTGCGCGCCAGCGAACGCTTGCCCAGGCAGTCCTTGGTCTTGGTCACCATCGCGCCCATGCCCAGGTCCACCGGGGTCACCGAGCCATCGGTGTCCTGGCCGACGATGATGTAGCCTTTCTCGGCGCGCAGCACGTGCATGGTCTCGGTGCCGTAGGGCGTGATGCCCAGCGGCGCGCCGGCCGCGTGGATGGCCTCCCAGACGCGCAGGCCCTCGGCCGAGGGCACGTTGATCTCGTAGCTGCGTTCGCCCGAAAAGCTGATGCGCATGATGCGGGCGCGCACGCCGGCCACCGTGCCCTCGCGGTAGGACATGAAGGGGAAGGCGGCGTCGTCGAAGTCCACGTCGGGGCAGAGCTTCTGCAGCAGCTCGCGGCTCTTGGGGCCGGCCAGCGCGGTGGTGGACCAGTGGTCGGTGACGCTGGTCAGGTAGACCTTGAGCTGGGGCCACTCGGTCTGCAGCCAGCGCTCCAGCCAGGCCAGCACGCGCGCCGCGCCGCCGGTGGTGGTGTGCATCAGGAAGTGGTTCTCGGCCAGGCGCACGGTGACGCCGTCGTCGAAGACCATGCCGTTCTCGTCCAGCATCAGCCCGTAGCGGCACTTGCCCACCTCCAGCTTGGACCAGGCGTTGCAGTACACCCAGTTCAGCAGCGTGGCGGCGTCGGGGCCCTGGATGTCGATCTTGCCCAGCGTGGAAGCGTCCAGCGTGCCCACGCCCTGGCGCACCGCGAGCACCTCGCGCCGCACCGCGGCATGCAGGTCCTCGCCCTTACGCGGGAAGTACCAGGGCCTCTTCCACTGCCCGACGTCCTCGAACAGCGCGCCCTGGCGCAGATGCCAGGGGTGCATGGCGGTGGTGCGCACCGGCTCGAAGGCGTCGCCCAGCTCCAGCCCGGCCACGGCGCCGAAGCTGATGGGCGTGTAGTTGGGCCGGAAGGTCGTCGTGCCCACCTCGGGAATGCGCCGGCCCAGGGCCTGCGCGGCGATGCCCATGCCGTTGATGTTGCCGGTCTTGCCCTGGTCGGTGCCAAAGCCCAGCGCGGTGTAGCGCTTGACGTGCTCGATGGAGCGGAAACCTTCACGCACCGCCAGCTCGATATCGGAGGCGGCGACATCGTTCTGCAGGTCCACGAACTGCTTGGGCGCGCGGCTCGCCGGCCGCGCATGCGGCACCAGCCACAGCGGGCGCAGCGTCCCTGCGTGGGTCTCGGGCACGCGTGGCGGCGTGCCGGGCGGCACCGCGAAGCCGGTGGCCTGCGCGGCGGCCACGCCGGCAGACCAGCCGTTGTGCGCGCACAGGAACAGGCTCTGCAGGCCGCGGCTCGCGCCGGCGCAGGTCTCCGCCTGGGCCGGGGCGCCGGGCACGAAGGCGGCGCGCTCCTCGTCCCATTGCGGCTTGCCGCCGGCCTGGCAGTACAGATGGACCACCGGGCTGAAGCCGCCGGACAGCGCGACCAAGTCGCAATAGAGCTGGCGCTCCGCGCCGCTGAGGCGGCCCTGCGCGTCCAAGCCCTGCACGAGCACGGCCCGCACGCGTCGACGGCCAATGGCTTCGGTGAGCACCTGGCCGGCAAGGATCTCCACGCCGCGGGCCCGCGCCCGTTGCGACAGGCTGCCGGTGACCTCGCTGCGCGCGTCCACCACCACGACCGACGCGCCCGCGCCCTGCAGCGCCAGCGCCGCGTCGTAGCCGGCGTCGTTGTTGGTGAAGACCACCGCGCGCCGGCCCGGTAGCACGGCATAGCGGCGCACATAGGTGGACACGGCCGAGGCCAGCATGATGCCCGGCAGGTCGTTGTTGCCGAACACCAGCGGACGCTCGTGCGCGCCGGTCGCCAGCACCACCTGGTGGGCGCGCACCTTCCACAGCCGCTCGCGGAAGGCCGGGGCCTGCTCCGACCGCAGGTGGTCGGCGCGGCGCTCCAGCAGCGTGAGCAGGTTGTGGTCGTGGTAGCCGAAGGCGGTGGTGCGCGGCAGCACGCGCACCTCGGGCATCGTGGCCAGTTCCTGCAGCGCCTGAGCCACCCATTCGGCGGCAGGCAGGCCGTCCACCTGTTCGTCGCTGGACAGCAGCCAGCCACCGGGTTCGGGCTGCTCGTCGCACAGCAGCACGCGCGCGCCGCTGCGTCCGGCGGCCAGCGCCGCGCTGAGCCCGGCGATGCCGGCACCGACCACCAGCACATCGCAGTGCGCGTAGCGCTTTTCGTAGCGGTCGGGATCGGGCAGCACGGGCGACTCGCCCAGGCCGCTGGCGGCGCGGATGTGCTTCTCGAAGAAATGCCAGGCCGACTGCGAAGCCATGAAGGTCTTGTAATAGAAGCCGGCCGGGATCAGGCGCGAGAACCAGCCGTTCACCGCCTTCAGGTCGAATTCGATGCTGGGGCTGGCGTGGATGGAACGGGCGCTCAGGCCATCGACCAGCTCGACCTCGGTCATGCGCGCGTTGGGCACGGTGCGCGCGCCATCGAACAGCTGCACCAGCGCATTGGGTTCCTCCACGCCGGCGCTGAGGACGCCGCGTGGCCGGTGGTACTTCCAGCTGCGCGCCACCAGCGCGACGCCGTTGGCCAGCAGCGCCGAGGCCAGCGTGTCGCCGGGATGGCCCGCGTAGCTGCGGCCGTTGAAGCGAAAGCGAATCGTCTGGCCGCGGTCGATGCGGCCTCCGGTGGCGAGGCGGGCCTTCATGCGGGGCTCCTGGTCGTGGTGCTGGGGGCGGTGGGGGTGGGCTGGCCATCGACGGCCGGCGCGGGTTCGCCGATGCGCCAGATGGCGACGAAGCGATAACTGACCGTGTCGCGCAGCGCGTTGAACCAGCGGCCGCAGCCGCTGCTATGGCGCCACTGCTCGTGGTGCACGCCCTTGGGGTTGTGGCGCATGAACACGTAGTCGCCCCATTGCTCGTCGCTGAGGGTCTCGGTGTTCAGCGGACGGGCGATGCTCTCGCCGCCGCAGTTGAATTCGGATTCGGCGCGCGGGCCGCACCAGGGGCAGTGGAGTTGCAGCATGGGGTGGGTCCCTTGGGGTTCAGTGGTGGGGCGGGGGGGCAGGGGCGTGCGCTTGGGCTTGAGGGTTGCCTCGTCGCCTGGTCGCTTGGTCGCTTGGTCGCCTGGTTCCGGCCTGGCGGCCGGGTCACTTTCTTCTGGGGGCCCAGAAGAAAGTAACCAAAGAAGAGGGCCTGAATGCGATTTGACCGAGACCCGCGCTGCGCACCGAGCAGCGGCCCGACGACCACCCGGGCCACGCCAACGCTCAGGCCTCGAGTCGCTCGCCGGGTACGGCTCGACTCCACGCCGGGCCTCGTGCACGGGCTCGCTGCCACGAGCAGCGCCGCACCCTCTGGGGGACCGTCCACGGTACGCCTCGGACAAGGGGGGCGCGCCTTGCTGGGCCGAGCGCCGGGTCGTCCCAAACCGGCCCGCGAGCGCCACCGGCGCCTCGCCAGTGGCCGGCCAAGGTTGGCCTTGGACGAGGGGCTCCTCATGTCAATGGGCCACGGCCGCCGCGCCGTGCTCGTCGATCAGATGGCCGCTGGAGAAGCGCTCCAGCGAGAACGCTTCGTTGAGCGCATGCGGACGGTCGCGCGCAATGGTGTGGGCCATGACCCAGCCGGAGCCCGGCGTGGCCTTGAAGCCGCCGGTGCCCCAGCCGCAGTTGATGTACAGGCCCTTCACCGGCGTCAGGCCGATGATGGGGCAGGCGTCGGGCGAGACGTCGACGATGCCGCCCCATTGGCGGTTCATGCGCACGCGCGAGAACAGCGGGAAGAGTTCGACGATGGCCTGCAGCGTGCCCTCGATCACGTGGTAGCTGCCGCGCTGGCCGTAGCCGGCGTACTGGTCGATGCCCGCGCCGATGACCAGGTCGCCCTTGTCGGACTGGCTGATGTAGGCATGGATGGCGTTGCTCATCACCACGGTGGGGAAGATGGGCTTGAGCGGTTCGGACACCAGGGCCTGCAGCGGATGGCTTTCCAGCGGCAGGCGGATGCCGGCCATTTCGGCCAGCACGCTGGAATGGCCAGCGGCGACCAGGGCGACCTTCTTGGCCTTGATGAAGCCGCGCGCGGTGTCCACGCCGATCACCGCGCCGCCCTCGCGGCGTAGGCCGTGCACCTCGCAGTGCTGCAGGATGTCCACGCCCAGCGCGTCGGCGGCGCGCGCGAATCCCCAGGCCACCGCGTCGTGGCGCGCGACGCCGGCGCGGCGCTGCAGCGACGCGCCCAGCACCGGGTAGCGCGAGTTCAGGTTGATGAAGGGCAGCATCTGCTGGACCTGCTGCGGCGTCAGCACCTCGGCGTCGACGCCGTTGAGCCGGTTGGCGTTGACGCGGCGCTGGATGTCGCGCATGTCCTGCAGCGAGTGGCCCAGGTTCATCACGCCGCGCTGGCTGAACATCACGTTGTAATTGAGGTCCTGGGACAGGCCTTCCCACAGCTGCATGGACTTCTCGTAGAGCTGCGTGGCCTCGTCCCACAGGTAGTTGGAGCGCACGATGGTGGTGTTGCGCGCGGTGTTGCCGCCGCCCAGATAGCCGCGCTCCACCACCGCGATGTTGCGCAGCCCATGCTCCTTGGCCAGGTAGTACGCCGTGGCCAGCCCATGCCCGCCGCCGCCCACCACCACCACGTCGTACTCGCGCTTGGGCTCGGGCGACCGCCACTGCGGCTGCCAGCCCTCGTGGTAGGACATCGCATTGCGCAGCAACGACCAGATCGAAAACTTCTGCATCTCAGTTCCTCTCAGTCCTCTTCAAAGCGGCACGCGCGCCGCAGCCCCAGGCGCGAAGCCTCATGCCATGGGCCGAGCGCCGGGCCGCCCCAAGCCGGCCCACCTGGCGATGTGCGAGCGGGGCAGTCCCCGCGAGCATCGCCGTCCCCTCGGGGGGCCGTCCAAGGCACGCCTTGGGCGAGGGGCTCCACGCATTTCCGGGCCGAGCGCCGGGCCGCCCCAAGCCGGCCCACCTGGCGATGTGCGAGCGGGGCAGGCCCCGCGAGCATCGCCGCCCCCTCGGGGGGCCGCCTCCGGTACCCCGGAGGCGGGGGGCTCCACATCAACACTCGACGACATTGACCGCCAACCCCCCGCGCGAGGTTTCCTTGTATTTGGTCTTCATGTCCGCCCCGGTGTCGCGCATGGTCTTGATCACCTTGTCCAGGCTGACGTGGTGGGTGCCGTCGCCGCGCAGCGCCATGCGCGCGGCGTTGATGGCCTTCACCGACGCGATCGCGTTGCGCTCGATGCAGGGGATCTGCACCAGGCCGCCGACCGGATCGCAGGTCAGGCCCAGGTGGTGCTCCATGCCGATCTCGGCGGCGTTCTCCACCTGCTCCGGCGAGCCGCCCAGCACCGCGCACAGCGCCCCGGCGGCCATGGAGCAGGCCACGCCCACCTCGCCCTGGCAGCCAACTTCGGCGCCGCTGATGCTGGCGTTTTCCTTGTAGAGGATGGCGATCGCCGCGGCGGTGAGCAGGAAGTCGAACACGCCCTGCAGGTTCGCGCCGGGAATGAAGCGGTGGTAGTAGTGCAGCACCGCGGGCACGATGCCGGCCGCGCCATTGGTGGGCGCGGTGACGACGCGGCCGCCGGCCGCGTTTTCCTCGTTGACCGCCAGCGCGTAGAGGTTGACCCAGTCCATCACCTGCAGCGGGTCGCGCAGCGCCGCCTCGGGGTTCTGCGTCAGACCGCGGTGCAGCTCGGCGGCGCGGCGGCGCACCTTGAAGCCGCCGGGCAGCACGCCCTCGGTGGCGATGCCGCGCCGCACGCAGGCCTGCATCGCTTCCCAGAGGCGGGTGAGGCCGGCGCGCAGTTCGTCGTCGCTGCGCCAGGCCAGCTCGTTGCGCCACATCAGCTGTGCGACCGACAGGCCGTTGGCGCGGCATTGCGCCAGCAGCTCGGCGCCGCTGCGAAAGGGGTGGGGCAGCGCGCGCGCATCGGGCCGTAGCTGCGGCTCGCCGGTCTCGTCCTGCATGACGACGAAGCCGCCGCCGACCGAGTAGTAGCAGCGCTCCATCAGCGGCCGGCCCTCGGCGTCCAGCGCGGTCAGGCGCATGCCATTGGGATGGAAGGGCAGGGTTTCGCGGCGCAGGAACAGCAGGTCCTCCTGCTCCACATAGGCGATGGCATGGCTGCCGGCCAGGCGCAGCAGGCGCCGCTCGCGGATGCGCTGCAGCCGCTCGGCGATGGTGTCGGGGTCGATGCGGTCGGGTTCCTCGCCTTCCAGCCCCAGCATCACGGCCTTGTCGCTGCCATGGCCCTTGCCGGTGGCGCCCAGCGACCCGTAGAGCTGGCAGCGCACGCGGCGCACGGCATCCAGCTGCCCGCTCTGGCCCAGCGCGACGGCGAACAGCCGGGCGGCGCGCATCGGGCCCACGGTGTGCGAGCTGCTCGGCCCGATGCCGATCTTGAAGAGGTCGAAGGTGCTGACGGCCATGGCGGCGCCCTCAGACCGGCGTGTCGACGTAGACCGGGAAGGCCTGTGCCAACGCCTCGACGCGGGCGCGCACCCGGGCCAAGGTGGCCGCGTCCGCGGGGTGGTCCAGCAGGTCGGCGATCAGATGGCCCACCTCGCGCGCCTGCGCCTCGCGGAAGCCGCGCGTGGTCATGGCCGGCGAGCCCAGGCGTATGCCGCTGGTGACCATGGGCTTCTCGGGGTCGTTGGGAATGGCGTTCTTGTTGACCGTGATGTGGGCCTGGCCGAGCAATGCCTCGGCGGCCTTGCCGGTGAAGCCCTTGGCGCGCAGGTCGACCAGCATCACATGGCTTTCGGTGCGGCCGCTGACGATGCGCAGTCCGCGTTCCACCAGGGTCTCGGCGAGCGCCTGCGCGTTCTTCAGCACCTGCTGCTGGTAAGCCTTGAACCCGGGTTGCAGCGCTTCGTGGAAGGCCACCGCCTTGGCGGCGATCACATGCATCAGCGGGCCGCCCTGCAGGCCAGGGAAGACGGCGCTGTTGATGGCCTTCTCGTGCTCCGGGCGCATCAGGATGATGCCGCCGCGCGGGCCACGCAGGCTCTTGTGCGTGGTGCTGGTGACGATGTCGGCATGCGGGATGGGATTGGGGTACAGGCCGGCGGCGATCAGTCCGGCGTAGTGCGCCATGTCCACCATCAGCAGGGCGCCGACGTCCTTGGCGACGCGCGCGAAGCGCTCGAAGTCGATGCGCAGCGCATAGGCCGAGGCGCCGGCGATGATGAGCTTGGGCCGGCACGCGTGGGCCTTGCGCTCCATCGCGTCGTAGTCGATTTCTTCCTGCGCGTTGAGGCCGTAGCTGACCACGTTGAACCACTTGCCGCTCATGTTCAGCGCCATGCCGTGGCTCAGGTGACCGCCTTCGGCGAGGTTCATGCCCATGAAGGTGTCGCCGGGTTTCATCAGCGCCATGAAGACCGCCTCGTTGGCCTGCGCGCCGGAGTGCGGCTGCACGTTCGCGGCCCAGCCGTGGCGGTCGGCGCCAAAGAGCTCACGCACGCGCGCCAGCGCCAGCAGCTCGGCCTGATCGACGTACTCGCAGCCGCCGTAGTAGCGCCGGCCGGGATACCCTTCCGCATACTTGTTGGTGAGCTGGCTGCCCTGGGCCGTCATCACGGCCGGCGAGGTGTAGTTCTCGCTGGCGATGAGTTCGATGTGCTGCTCCTGGCGCTGGTGCTCCTGTTGCACGACCTCCCATAAATCGGGGTCGACGGCCTTGAGCGAATGCGTGTGGGTGCTGAACATGGAGGGGTCCCGAGGTGGATCGCGAAGTGAGCGAATCTTCCGAGCGCAGCGCCTCCAGCGCTGATCCGATTGCGACGCACAACATGCCAATTACGACATCGCTCCCCACAACCACAACCACAACGCCGGCGCGGCCTGGCCACCACTCGAGGCGCGACGCGGCGGAGGGCGCCGTGGCGCCGCTGCGCGTGGGCTTTCTGCTCACACCGCGCTTCACGCTGACGGCCTTCGCCGGCTTCGCCGATGCGCTGCGCCTGGCCGCCGACGACCGCGACCGCAGCCGGCCGCGCCAGGCGCGCTGGGCGGTGCTGGATGCCAACGACGGGCCGGTGTCCTCCAGCTGTGGGGTGGCCGTGCTGCCCAATGCGCCGCTGGAGGCGCCGCGGGACTATGACTACCTCGTCGTGATCGGCGGCTTGCTGCATGGCGGCCAGCGGGTGCCGGCGCGCCTGAGTGCCTTTCTGCACGAAGCGGCCGCGGCGGGCGTCAAGCTCGTGGGCCTGTGTACCGGCTCCTTCGTGCTGGCGCGCGCGGGGCTGCTGGAGGGCCACCTGGCCTGCGTCAGCTGGTTTCATCGCGAGGAGTTCGCGGCCGAGTTCCCGGCCTGCCGCGTGGTCTCCAACCAGATGTTCGTCGTCGATCGAGACCGGCTGACCTGCGCCGGCGGCACCAGCGTGGTCCACCTCGCGGCCCACATCATCGAGCGCAGCCTGGGCCGCGCGAATGCGGTCAAGGCGCTGCGCATCATGATCGAGGAGCAGCCGCTGCCCTCGCGCACGCTGCAGCCCGAGCCGGTGATCTCGCTGCGCAGCACCGACAGCGTGGTGCACAAGGCCATGCTGCTGCTGGAGCAGCAGCTGCATGCGCCCAGCACGATTGACGAGCTGTGCGCGCCACTGGGCCTGGGCCGCCGCCAGCTGGAGCGGCGCTTTCAGCGCGACGTGGGCCTGAGCCCGGCCGAGTACCGCCAGCGCCTGCGCCTGGAGCGCGCGCGCTGGCTGCTGCAGCACACCGACCTGGAGGTGACCGAGATTGCGCTGGAATGCGGTTTCCAGAGCAGCGCCAATTTCGCGCGGGTGGTGCGCCGGGCGCTGGGGCAGAGCCCGCGCGAGCTGCGCCAGCTCGGCCGGGGCGAGAAGCGCGAGCTGTCCGGCGCGGGGCAAACCGCTCCTAAAGGCACGTGACCCCTCAGGGTGGGCTCACAACACCTTGAATCGCGCCAGCGCCTCGGTGCTGCTCATGCCGGCCTCGATGGCCTGGCGCACCCGGTTCTCGCTGCCCACCTTGTCCAGCGCGCGGCGCAACACCTCGTCCTCGCAGGCGCGCGGCACGACGACAACGCCGTCCATGTCGCCGAACACCAGGTCGCCCGGGCGTATCCAGACCCCGCCCAGTTCGATCTCGCAGCGGAAGTCGACGATGCCGGTGCGCACCGCCGAGTCCTGGCCGAAGGCCCCGCGGCTGAACACCGGCCACTGCTGGGCCAGCACCATGGGCGTGTCGCGGTGATAGCCGTCGATCACCGCGCCGTTGGCGCCGCGCATGCGCGCGGTGACGGTCAGCAGCTCGCCCCAGTAGGCGGAGCGCATCAGGCCGCCGGCGCCGCCGGTCCCGCCAGCCTGACCGGCGCGGATGACGGCAAGACCCGCGGCACCCGCTTCGGTGCCCAGGTCGAGGTCTGGTTCTGACGCTTCGCGGACCGCGTGAGCGAGGCCGGTCCCCGCTTTGAGGGGGCCGGTCCCCGCGCGCTGCGGCATGCCGCGCGATCTGGGCCACCAGGCGCCGCGGACAGAGCCGGCCGAGTCGGGGTACAGCGCATGAGATCAAGCTGCGCAAGCAAGGCGTCCGGCTGGTCTATCAAATCAAGGACGTTCAGCGACGCTGTATCGCGTCCGTTGACCTGCAGATTTGAGCGGCCGCGCTACAGCGGCGCCGGATTCATGACATCGGGCGTGCAGTTCTCTTTCACGATTGCGGCGGGGTTGCCAGCGACAACCGAATAGGCGGGCACACTTTCTGTGACGAATGCCCCCCCGGCGACTCTGCTACCACGGCCAATCGTCACGCCCCCGACGATTATTGCGTTCGGACCGACCCATACGTCATCTTCGATGACTGGGTATTCAGTCAGGCGGGTCCCATCGGGCGCGATGCGATCTCGTTGTCCGAGAGTAACCCCGTGAAATAGCGTTACGTTTCTACCGATGACAGCGCCTTGATTGACGACAAGCCCCCATCCGTGCGTGAGGGCAAGTCCTCCTCCTATCTTCGTCTGCCACGAAAAATCCATCGCTGCGGAATGTGTGGCGATGCGATGCATCACTTTCAAGGGGAGAAGCATGAATCGGTAAGCCCCGCGGCGAGTCGCCACAGCTTGGCAAAGACGCATCGTAACGACGGGGCGAAAAGTCCGACGTAAGACCATACCCTTTACAACGTGCCCCCAGCTGAATTTGCCATATTGCCGATATGTGTCTGCTTTTAGTTCATCCCATTTCATGTCTCTTGCCGCCTTGGTTGTTATAGAGAATGGTTCGGGTGGCGATTGGGGCACATGGCTCTGTGCGGCCCTCCCTTTGTTAGAGGGGTATTTTATCATGCCATGATGGATTTGAATTTTGGGTATATCTGGACTGGGGTGGATATGGCGGAAATTAGGCGGAAAGGCGGGGAGCGCTAAGCAAGAAGTTCGGCATCCAGATGGCATGTACATCGGGAACTGATCCGCATTGAATAAATTGAGACACGCTGAGCGTTAGTCTTTCGGCGGTTCGGCCCCTACACGGACGCGACCAACCCCTGCCAGGGGGTCAAGGGTTTCAAGGAAGTCGGGCGCGACCGCTACGTGAGCGACGACGAATTCCGGGCGGTGTGGGAGAAGGCGGACCAGACCCTGCGCGACGCGATGGACCTGGCTCTGTTGACCGGCCAGCGGCCAGCCGATGTGCTGAAGACCAAGCGCGAGGACTTGCGCGACGGCGCGCTGTGGATCGTGCAGAACAAGACCAAGGCCAAGCGCGCCATCGAGATCACCGGCGAGCTGGCCGCGCTGATCGAGCGCATCGGGGCCAGACCGCGCGAGCGCCTGAGCGCCTGGCTGATTCAGGATGATGACGGCAAGCCGCTGGGCACCTTCGGCCTGCGCTCACGCTTCGACAAGGCGCGGCGCGCGGCCGGCGTGGAGTTCCAGTTTCGGGACATTCGGGCCAAGGCGGCAACCGACACGGGCGACTTGGCGCATTCGCAGAAGCTGCTCGGCCATCGGAATCGCGAAATGACCGAGCACTACGTCAGAACACGCATCGGTGAGCGGGTTAGACCATTGCGCTAGCCAACGGAAAGCCCGCCTGGGCCGTCATACCTGGCGTTCCTGATCGCAAATACTTCAGAGTTCGTCGTCAGATCCAACGCACTCAGGGCGAACCTGACGTCAGGACGAAGTGAGCGACTCACTACAGCGATACCAGATATTCGAGTTGGTATCCGATCGTTCTGCGCCAGTTGCTCGATGACGCGTCGGATCATGGCCCCAAATCCGGGCTCAGCAATTGACGCCCCGAGGACAAGGACACCTCCGCCGTCTTGCGTAATCTGACCGCGTGTCGCCCGAAGCTTCTCCTCAACGATACGGGCGAGCCGGTCTTCACTCGGCATCGTCACAGGCCACTGCAGTTCCGCCGGAGCCTTGACTTCGATGCTGTGCCTGCGATCTGCATCCAAGTTGATGAACATGTCCGGACTCCTGCCGCCGCCAGCTCTCGGCTCTCCAAAACCAATCCGATTTCCGGCCTCGGCCAAATAGCTCGCCGCGATCAACTGCGCCATGGAGTGATTGAACTCAGACAGCAGCGCCGCACGAATGGCGGGAAACCGTTCGTGGTGCTGCCAACGCGGCAGCAGGCCCAGCAGGGTATGCAGCGTCGCCAACGCGACTCCATCCACCGTATCAAGGTCAAGCGCCCTGGCAGCGACGCATTGCTGAAGCCAGGCTAACGCCCAAGCCGGAGGGCACTCGATGAATCGCTGGTTACCTCTCTGCATAGCGTTTCTGACACGGCGCATACAGCTCTGGAAACCGTCCAACGTCTCGCCCAGCGTCACTTCAAGCGCGGCGAGCCCTTCGGGACTAATTTCCAATGGGCTGGCTGCTGGGGGGGCACCAATCCCGCTCTCCCTAGTAACCCTTGCGATTTCTTGAGCGGGCGCGAGGACAACCGCGCGACCCCTTTGATCGACGGTACCTGCTATACGAAAGCGACCTGCGTCTCCCAACGAAACAACGCTGAAAGGCAAAGGTTCGCCGGCTGGCCATTGGGGTGTCCGAGTAATCCGCTGACAGCGAAAGCACTCTAGGTCCACTGCTGCGAAGAGCCTTGGAATGTACCCATCAATAAGGATGTGTCCGCAACCGACGCATGCGAGAGCTCCGTCGCCGGCCCCTCTAAACATGGGCGCCTCGCTTCCCTGCACGATGGTCGGCCAGTTCGCTTCAGTCACCAACGCAATGCCCCCCCCAGGTGGCTCGAACGCGGATTTGTAGATGGTCGCGAAGATTGTAGAAAAGCCCCGGACAGTCGAACTGCGCGGGGCTCTCTGTAAGTGCTTGTGGGCACTCGGGAATTCTGGTGGCCAAGGGCGGAATCGAACCACCGACACGCGGATTTTCAATCCGCTGCTCTACCAACTGAGCTACTTGGCCTTGTTCTGTCTGCCGCCGCGACCCTCTTGCGAGGCGCGTCGATCAGCGAAGACAGAGACTATAACACTAAATTCCGCTGTTGCGCTTGTTGCGCGAAAGATCCACACCCAGCTGCTTCAGCTTGCGGTACAGGTGGGTGCGCTCCAGGCCGGTCTTCTCGGCCACGCGGGTCATGGAGCCGTTCTCCTTGGCCAGGTGGAACTCGAAGTAGCTCTTCTCGAAAGCGTCGCGCGCCTCGCGCAGCGGGCGGTCGAGTTCGAACAGCTGCTCGGAGGCCAGGCCCTGGCTGGGCAGGGTGGCGCTGGGCAGGTTGCCCATGAGGGCGGGGCTGTGGCCGCCGCTCATCACCGGCATCGCGGCAACCCCGGCGCCCACGCCGGGATCGAGCCGGGTGTAGGTGGGCAGGCCCACGGGCGCGGCGGCGGCCGGCAGCGGGCGCGGCGCCGTCTTCACCAGCGCCTGCTCCACGGCGCGCAACAGCTTCTGCAGCGTGATGGGCTTTTCCAGGAAGGCCATGGCACCGAACTTGGTGGCCTCCACCGCGGTGTCTATGGTGCCGTGGCCGCTCATCATGATGACCGGCATGGTCAGCTGGCCGTTGCTGCCCCATTCCTTGAGCAGCGTGACGCCGTCCACGTCGGGCATCCAGATGTCCAGCAGCACCAGATCGGGGCGCATGCGCTCGCGATAGGCGCGCGCCTGCTGGGCGTTTTCCGCCAGCTCGATGGTGTGGCCCTCGTCGGAGAGGATTTCTGACAGCAGGGCACGGATGCCCAGTTCGTCGTCTACAACAAGAATGGTTGCCATGTATGCCTACTGTTCACACGGGCTGCGGCTTCGTGTCCTGCAGAGGGCCCGGTGCAGTCGCGAGTTTTGAAAATGATAACGAAACTTGTGCGCCTGTCGGCGTGCCTGAGGGTTGGTCCTCGGTTCCCAGGTTGGCGAGCCGGATGCGCGCCCCATGTTCGTCGGCGATCTTTTTGACCACCGCCAGGCCCAGGCCGGTGCCCTTGGTCTTGGTGGTCACATAGGGTTCGAAGGCGCGCTTGAGCACGCTTTCGGCAAAGCCGGGGCCGTTGTCGGTGATGACCAGGCGCAGCGCGCGCAGCTCGCCGGCGTCGTTGAGCGCCTTCTGGGTGCGCACCAGCACATGGCCGTCGGGCCGGTCGGTGACGGCGTCCAGCGCGTTCTGGACCAGGTTGTGGATGACCTGGCGCAGCTGGGTGGCGTCGCCCAGGATGGCGGGCGGCTCGGTGGTCAGCTCGGCGCGCAGATGGCCGGACTCCTGTGCCGGGATGTACAGCGCCAGCACCTCGTTGACCAGGGCGTTGAGGTCCAGCGGGTCCAGCTTGGCGGCGGGCAGGCGGGCGTAGTCGCGGAACTCGTTGACCAGCTGCTTCATCGCCTGCACCTGGTTCACGATGGTGCCGACCGAGCGCACCAGCATGGACTGGTCGGCGCCTTCCAGCTTGGCTTCCAGTTTGTGCTGCAGCCGCTCGGCGGAGAGCTGGATGGGGGTCAGCGGGTTCTTGATCTCGTGGGCCAGGCGGCGCGCGACCTCGCTCCAGGCGGCGGAGCGCTGCGCCGACACCACCTCGGTGATGTCGTCGAACACCATCAGCCGTGCGTCCTGGGGCAGCGCCGCGCCGCGCACCAGCAGGGTCAGCGCGTTGCTGGGGTCCAGCGGCAGTTCGAAGGACTCCTGCCAGTGGTCGCGCTCGCCGGCCTCGGGGCTTTGCAGCTCGAAGCGCTGCCAGACGGCGCGGGCGAAGTCCTGCAGCTCGGGCACCTCGTCCAGGCGGCGGCCGACATAGGCCGACAGCGGCAGCTTGAGGATGCGCGTGGCGCCGGGGTTGACGGTCTCGATGCGGCGCTGCGCGTCGAACACGATGACGCCGGCGGTCAGGTTGTCCAGGATGGTCTGCAGGTGGGTGCGTGCGCTCTCCAGCTGGGTCAGGCTGCGGTCCACCAGGCTGCGAGCGTCGGACAGCTGCTGGGTCATGTCCGCGAAGGAGCGTGTCAGGCCGCCCAGTTCGTCGCGCGAGCGGAACACGGGCTTGGCGGTGAGGTCGCCCTGCGCCACCTGGCGCACGCCGTCGGCGAGCAGCAGCAGCGGGCGCGCGAGCTGGTTGCCCAGCGCCACGGCGAGCAGGAAGGCGGCGAACACGGCGAGCACCAGCACCAGGGTCAGCGTGCCCAGGTACATGCGGCGCAGCCCGTCGCGCTCCAGCGCGCGCGCCTGGTACTCGACGTTGGCGGTCTGCACCGCCAGCGCGTTGGCGACCACGCTGCTGGGCAGGCGCTGCACCACCATCAGATAGCGGTCGGAACTGCCCAGCTGCAGCTCCAGCGAAGGCAGCAGCGCCAGCGCGCGGATGCGCGCCTGGCCCTGCAGCGCCAGGTTCTCGTCCTCCAGGCCCTCCAGCTGGGTGGCCACGCCGGCGGTGCGCGCCTGGCGCAGCAGGCTGGCGGACGGCCGGTCGGGCGTCAGCGCGTTCGGCTCGCCGCCCACGCTGGTGAGCACCTGGCCGTTGCTGCCGACCACGGCCACGGTGCGCGCCGAAAGCTGGTCGCGCAGCCGCTCCAGCGCCAGTGGCGAGGTGCCGGTCTCGGTCCAGCGGTCGGCGGCGCCACGGGTGCGGTTGCCCAGGTCGTTGACCAGGTTGTCCAGGGTGCCGCGGCCCAGGGTGAGGCCGGCGTCCAGCGCGCTGGCCAGGCGCTGGTCGAACCAGTTCTCGATGCTGCGGTTCACGAACTGGTAGGACACGGTGTAGATCAGCAGGCCGGGCACCAGCCCCACCATGCCGAAGATGCCGGCCAGCTTGAGCAGCAGCCGGCTGCCGAAGCGGCCGTGCTTGAGTCGCAGCACCAGGCGCACGCCGGCCGCGACGATCACCACGGTGAGCAGCGTCGCCACCGCGACGTTGAGCCAGAACAGCCAGTCGTAATGGCGCTCGAAGAAGCCGCGCTGCGCGGTGGTGCTGACCGACAGCAGGAAGGCCAGGACCGCGCTGGCGCCGGAAATGGCGAACAGCGAGGCCAGCCAGGCCAGGCGCGCGCCCTTGCTCACAGCATGACTCTCATGGCGTGGTCTTGACCGCGGCGGCTTCCAGGTTCAGGGTCAGGCTGCGCTCGATCGCGAGGTTCCAGCCATGCGGCAGCCCGAGGCCGATCTGCATGGGCTTGGGCAGCTGGCTGGAGTCCAGCCGGTAGCTGAATTCCAGGTAGTAGCGGCCGTCGTCCTCCAGGTCGCGGGCCTCGGCGATGCGCCAGCCCGACAGCCCGCGCAGCGAGGCCACGGCCTCGGGCAGGCTTTCATAGCTCTGGTGCAGGCCGCCGGTGGAGACGCGGTATTGGCGTGTCAGCGGCTGCCAGCTCAGGCGCCAGCTGCGCGAGGCGCGTGCCACGCGGGCGTCGCGCCAGTACCAGCGACTGCGGTAGACCGAGACCTCGGCGGTGAAATAGATGGGCACGCCCTTGGACAGCGCGTCTTCCACCGTGCGCGGCAGCTCGAAGCGGGTGCTGAAGCCCAGGTTGAGCCCGCCGTCCTCGGCGCGCTCACTGTCCAGGTGCAGCAGCTGGATGCCCTGGGCGGGCGCCATTCCTGCCCACAGGCCCAGCAGCAGCGCCAGCCACAGCGGCGCACGGCGCAGCGCGGCGAACAGGCGCTGCGGCAGGGTGGGCAGGGCGTAGGGGGTGGACACGGACGGGGTCAGGCCTTGTGCAGCAGGGCGTAATAAAAGCCGTCCAGCGCCGGGACGGACGATGGCCCATTGTCGGCCAGCGGCAGGAGGTGGCCGGTGCAGCCCGGCAGCTCCAGGCGTTTGGCGTCGGCGTGGCGTTGCAAAAACGCGTCGGTCTGGTGCTCGCCCTCGTCTTTGAAGACCGAGCAGGTGGCGTAGACCAGGCGACCGCCCGGCTTGAGCAAGAGCCACAGCGCGTCCAGCAGCCGCGCCTGGGTGCGCGCCAGCGCGGCGATGTCGCTGTCACGGCGCAGCCAGCGCACGTCGGGGTGGCGGCGCACGATGCCCGAGGCGCTGCAGGGCGCGTCCAGCAGGATGGCGTCGAAGGGGCGCCCATCCCACCAGGCGGCGGTGTCGCCGGCATCGGCGGCACGGACCTGGGCGTCCAGGCGCAGCCGCGCAAGGTTCTCGCGCACCCGTTGCAGCCGCTTCTCGTCGGCGTCCAGCGCCAGCAGATCGAGCCGGTTGCCCGCCAATTCCTGCAGATGGGCGGTTTTGCCGCCGGGTGCGGCACAGGCGTCCAGCACGCGGGCGCCGGCCGGCAGCATCGGCCAGGGAGTGCCGGGGCCGCCGATCAGCAGCGGCGCGGCGAGCTGCGCCGCGGCGTCCTGCACCGAGGCGGCGCCGCTGGCGAAGTCCGGCAGCTCCTGCACCGGCACCGGATGGTCCAGCACCAGGGCCTGGTCCAGCAGTGGCAGCGGGGGCGCCTGGGAGGGCAGCCCTTGCGCGGCCAGACGGGCCTGGTAGTCGGCGCGGCGGTCGTGGCCGGCGGTGGGCTCCGATGCGGGGCCCAGGCGGTTGACGCGCAGCGTCATCGGCGCGCGTTCGTTGTTGGCCGCGAGCAGCGCGGGGGCGAGTTCACCCCAGTCCCGCCGCAGCATGTCCACCCACCAGGACGGATGGTTGTACAGCGCCACCGGGTCCTGCCGCAGCTCGGCCAGCAGCGCCTGCTGCTCGCGCAGGAAGCGGCGCAGCACCGCGTTGACGAAGGCGCTGCTCGGCGCGGCGCGCTCGCGCACCGCCGCCACCGCCTGGTTCACCACCGTGTGCGGGGCATAGGCGGGGGCATCCTCGGGCCACAGCAGCGCCAGCGCGCACAGCAGCAGGTTGTCCACCGCCGGCGGCGGATTGCGTGGCGCGAGGCGGCGGCGCAGTGCTTGCGCGGCGCCGAGCCGGCGCAGCACGGTGAAGCTCAGGGCCTGGACCCCGGGGCGCAGCTCGCCCGGGCATTGCGCCAGCCATTCGGTCAGCGAGCGGCCGGCGCGCACCGCCTGCACCGCCTGGGCGGTCTGTAGCAACAGGCGCGCCAGCGACGGGGCGCGGGCCGGGGCGAGGGGGGATGGGGAAGCGGACACGGGCCGCAGTGTATCGGGGTGTCCGCGCGGCGGTCGGCGCCACTGCGGACGCTGGCCCCCCGCGATGCAAGGACATCCCTTTGCCAGGACAATGCCGCGGTCAGAACCGCAGGACCACCATGAACGAAGGCTCACCCATCCTGAGCGAGGCGGAACTGGCCGCGCTGCCGGCCTCGGAACGCATCCGCTATCGCCTGGTCAATGCGCGCCAGCGCCATCACGCCAATGACAACATCTCCGAACACATCGCGGCGGGCGAGCTGGACGAACTGCAGGCCGAGGTGCAGGCCAAGATGCAGGAGGTGCTGCGCGCGCTGGTGATCGACACCGAGGGCGATCACAACACCCAGGAAACCGCCAAGCGCGTCGCCAAGATGTTCGTGCGCGAGGTGTTCCGCGGGCGCTACGAGGCCGCGCCGCCGGTCACCGACTTCCCCAATGTCGAGCGCCTGAACGAGCTGATGATCGTCGGCCCCATCACGGTGCGCAGCGCCTGCTCGCACCATCTTTGCCCCATCATCGGCAAGGTGTGGATCGGCCTGCTGCCCAACGAGCACTCCAACCTGATCGGCCTGTCCAAGTATGCGCGGCTGACCGACTGGGTGATGAGCCGTCCGCAGATCCAGGAGGAGGCCGTGACCATGCTCGCCAACGAGCTGCAGCGCCGCGTCCAGCCCGATGGCCTGGCCCTCGTGATGGATGCCGACCATTTCTGCATGCATTGGCGCGGCGTCAAGGACATGGACTCGACCATGATCAACAGTGTGATGCGCGGTGCCTTCCTGAAGGATGCCAACCTGCGCCGCGAGTTCCTGTCTCTGATCCGCAAGACCTGACCCCGGGCCTGCACCCACAAGGAGTTCCTGATGCTCGTCCGCCTTGTCTATGCCAGCCGCGCGACGCGCGCCCTCGGCGCCGCCGACCTGGCCGCCATCCTGCGCCAGTCGCGGGAGCACAACCATGCCGAAGGCATTACCGGCCTGCTCTGCTTCAGCGAAGGGCAGTTCATCCAGGTGCTGGAAGGCGGACGCGACGCCGTCAACGCGCGCTACAAATACATCATGGGCGACGAGCGCCACGGGGATCTGGTGCTGCTCAGCTACGACGAGATCCAGGAACGCCGCTTCGCCGGCTGGACCATGGGGCAGGTCAATCTGCAGCGCCTCAATCCCGCGCTGGTGCTGAAGTACAGCAGCAGCCAGCGCCTGGACCCTTATGCGATGAGCGGGCGCGCGCTGACCGCGTTGTTCGAGGAGCTGCTCAGCTCCGGCGCGATCGAGTGCGGTTGAGCGTGTGCCGCGCCGCGCCGGCCCTCACAGGCTGCGCGCCTCGCTGAAGCCGAAGAAGCTGGTCAGCACGCGGGTGGGGAACTGGCCCACCGCCTCGTTGTACTGCGCCACCGCCTTGTTGAAGACCTGGCGCGAGAAGGCGCGCTGGCGCTCCACCATCTTCAGCTCATCCACCAGCGGCGCCACCTCGGGGTCGGTGGCCAGTTCCAGGTGGTGTTCCACCAGCGACATCAGCCGCGTCACCGCCGCCGCATGCACGGCGGTTGCGACGGCCAGCTGCGCCACCGGGTCGGCCGCATAGGGGCGCGGCCGTGCCGCGCGTGCCGCCGCCAGTGCGTCGGCCTGGGCCGAATCCAGCGTGTCGAAAGTGGCCTGCTCGCTGGCCATGCGCGGGCGCAGCAGCGCGAGCAGCTTCTCGCAGGCCGCGGCGCGCTGCACCAGGGCCTCGTCCAACTGCGCATAGGCTTTGGCGATCGCGTTGCGCAGGCCCATCACACGGTTGTAGGCGCCTATGCCCCAGAACACGAGCAGGGCGACAAGGATCCAGGCGGACCAGGTCCATGGCGTCATGGGTGGGGGGCGCGGGCGGCGAGGTATTCGGCGTGGCCGCGGGCGCGCAGTTCGCACGCGGGGCAGCTGCCGCAGCCATAGCCCCAGGGGTGGCGCAGGGTGCGCTCGCCCAGGTAGCAGGTGTGGGTGTGTTCCTCAATCAGCGCGTTCAGCGCGGCGCCGCCCAGCTGCTCGGTGAGGGCCCAGGTCTGCGCCTTGGTCAGGAACATCAGCGGCGTTTCCAGCGTCATGGGCGTGTCCAGCCCCAGGCTCAGCGCCACCTGCAGCGCCTTCAGCGTGTTGTCGCGGCAGTCGGGATAGCCGGAGAAGTCGGTCTCGCACATGCCGCCCACCAGCACCGAGGCGCCACGCCGGTAGGCCAGGGTCGCGGCAAAAGTCAGGAACAGCAGGTTGCGGCCGGGCACGAAGGTGTTGGGCAGGCCGTTGGCCTGAAGCTCGATCGCGCGCGCCTGGGTCAGCGCGGTGTCGGAGATCTGGCCCAGCAGCGCGAGGTCCAGCAGGTGGTCCTCGCCCAGGCGCGCCGCCCATTGGGGGAAGCGCGCGGCGAGTTCGCGCCGCACCTCGGCACGGCAGTCCAGCTCCACGCGATGGCGCTGGCCGTAGTCGAAGCCCAGGGTCTCGACTTCGGCATAGCGTTGCAGCGCCCAGGCCAGGCAGGCGGTCGAATCCTGCCCGCCGGAAAACAGCACCAGGGCCTTGCGGGCCGTGGCGGCGTGGGGAGAGGCGGTGGTCGTGGGGGCGGACATGGGCGGAGCGGGCGGCGAGGTCAGGGCGCAAGTGTGCCAGGGCCTGCATGCTACCGTTGCCCCTCCCTGCAATCCCGGAGAGTCCGCGATGACCCTGAGTTCCCGCCCCTGCATCCTGGCCGCGCTGGCGCTGGCCTGCATTCCGCTCCAGGCCCAGTCGCAGGACGCGGGCAGCCGCATCGAACAGGTGCTGCTGTTCCCCGGTGGCGCGCAGGTGGAGCGCGTGCAGCGCGTGCCAGCGGGCGCCGCGCAGGCGCGCTTTGCCTGCCTGTCCGAGCATCTGGAGCGCGATTCGCTGCAGGTCCAGGCCGGCCCCGGCGTGGCCCTGGGCGAGCTGCAGATCCTGCAACTGCCGCGCGAACAGCTGCCCGAATGCCAGCGCCGCGATCCGCGCCTGCGCGAGCTGGAGGCGCAACGTGCCGCCGCCGAGGCCGAACTGGGCGCACTGGACCTGGCACTGGGCGCGCTGAAGGGCTGGAGCAGCACCGAGCCGCGCGGCGCCGTGGCGGGGCTGCCGGCGCTGCTGGAGTCGGTGCGCCGCCAGGGGCAGGAAGCCCTGGTCCGGCAGCAGGGCGTGAAGCAGCGCATCGAGGACCTGGACCGCCAGCTGCGCGCGCTGCGCGACGAGGGTGAGCGCGCCGAGGGGCAGGTCAGCGTGGTGCAGCTGCGCCTGTCGGCCCCGCAGGGCACCGAACTGCGCCTGAGCTACCGCGTGCGCCAGGCCGGCTGGCAGCCGCAGTACCGCGCCCATCTGGACAGCGCGGCGGCGCAGCTGCAGCTGGAGCGCCTGGCCGAGATCGCGCAGTCCAGCGGCGAGGACTGGTCCGAGGTTCGCCTGCGCCTGTCCACCGTGCAGCCGCGCCAGGCGGTGTCGCCGGGCGCCCTGGCACCCTGGCGCCTGGACCTGCGCGACCCGCGCAGCGAAGCGGCGCCCGCCTACGCGATGGCCGCGGCACCGGCGCCGGCCGCCGCGCTCGCCAAGGTGGAAGTGACCGGCTCGCGCGTCTTCGAGCCAGCGGTCTTTGTCGGCGAGTTCGCCACCGAATACGAGCTGGCCGGCCGCGTGAGCCTGCGCGGCAATGGCCGGCCGCTGGTGGTGGCGCTGGGCCGCGTGCAGCCGGCGGTGACGCTGGCCTCGCGCGTGCTGCCGCAGCGCGATGCGCGCGCCTACCTGGTGGCCGAGCTGGCGCGGCCCGAGGGCAGCTGGCCGGCCGGCCCCCTGCAGCTCTATCGCGACGGCAGCCTGGTGGGGCAGTCGCGGCTGCAGTTCAGTGGCGATGCGGTGCAGGACCTGTTCTTTGGCGTCGACGAGCGGCTGCGCGTCCGCGTCGAGCCCGAGCAGCGCGAGGGCGCCGACACCGGCTTTGTCGGCAGCCGCCGCGAGCAGCGTCTGCGCCGCGCCTGGGTGGTGGAAAACCTGCGCGACAAGCCCATCGCGCTGCAGGTGCTGGAGGCCGCGCCGGTGGCGCAGCACGACGACATCAAGCTGCAGCGCCGCTTCTCGCCCACGCCCTCGCAGGCGAACTGGCGCGAACAGCCGGGGCTGCAGCTGTGGTCGCTGCAGCTGGCGCCGCGCCAGTCCCAGCGCTTCGAGGCCGACTACACGGTCAGCAGCCCCAAGGACGCGGTCATGAGCGGCTGGCGCTGATTGCGCAAGCCCGGTCAGGCCGGCGGCGTGGCCGCAGGGCACAGTGGCGTCACGATGAACGACCGCATGAATGCCCCCCATGCCGCCGAAGGCGCGCCGCCCGAGCGTGCCGCGCGCGCCCGTTGGCGCGAGCGCCTGGCGCGGGTCCTGCGCGAGGTGGATGCGCGGCCCGACGCGGCGCATTCGCTGGCCACGCTGGCCGCGCTGGCGCACAGCTCGCCCTGCCACTTCCATCGCCAGTTCAGCGCCTGGTGCGGACTGCCGCTGGCGCGCTATGTGCAGCTCTCGCGGCTGCGGCGTGCCGTGCTGCAGCTGCTGCACCGGCCTCGGTTGCGTGTGCTGGACGTGGCGCTGGGCAGCGGGTACGAGAGTGGCGAGGCCTTCGCGCGTGCCGTTCGTCGCGAGCTGGGCCTCTCACCGTCGGCGCTGCGGCGCGAGCCGCTGCGGCTGGCCGCCTGCGCGGGCTGGGCGGCCTTGGAGCGTCAACTGAACGATGCGGAGCACGCCACCATGAACGACAGCCTTTTCCAGATCGACGCCGTCCGGCGCGTCCACCTGCCTGACATCCCCGTGGCCTTGCGGGTGCATCGTGGGCCGCCGGCGCAACTGGCCGCGTCGCTGGGCGACTTCATCGCCTGGCGGCGCGAGCGGCGCCTCAGCCCCGAGCGTGCCGCCACCTACAACCTGCTCTACGACGACCCCGAGGCCGTGGCGCCGCAGGACTTTCGCTTCGGGCTGGCGGTGGCCTATGACGGCGCGGTCGAGCCCAATCCCCAGGGCCTGCAGGCCGCGGTGATCCCCGGCGGCCCGCATGCGGTGCTGCGCGTGGTCGGGCCGGACGCGATGCTGGAGCGGGCCCTACGCTGGATGTACGGCCACTGGCTGCCCGCCAGCGGCTGTGAACTCGTGGACCGGCCCGCCTGGCTGCAACGCCTGACCCTCTTTCCGGATGTGCCGGCGCAGCAGGGGGAGTTGTTGCTGCACCTGCCGCTGGCGGGCTGAAGCCGCTGGGGGCGCGGGCGGCCGGGGCACTTTCTTCGTGGGGCCCGGCAGGAGCGTCACCAACGAAGAGGGCCTGTATGCGATTGGACCGAGGCCTGCGCCGGGCACCGAGAGGTGGCCCGACGACCACCCGGGCCACGCCAACGCTCAGGCCTTGAGTCGCTCGCCGGGCCTCATGCCAGCGATCCCGACGATGTTTGCGGCGTATTTCGGGCCGAGTGCCGGGCCGCCCCAAGCCGGCCCATCGGGAGATGAAGGCGGGGCATGCCCTGCCTTCGTCTCCGCCCCCTCGGGGGGCGGCCCAGCGCACCCGCTGGGCCGGGGGCACCACCTTATTGACGAACTTCCCCCTGCCCCAGCACCACCCACTTCATCGACGTCAGCCCCTCCAGCCCGACCGGACCGCGGGCGTGGAATTTGTCGGTGCTGATGCCGATCTCGGCGCCCAGGCCGTACTCGAAGCCGTCGGCGAAGCGGGTGCTGGCGTTGACCATCACGCTGGCCGAGTCGACTTCGCGCAGGAAGCGCATGGCGTGGGGATGGTGGGTGGTCAGGATGGCGTCGGTGTGGTGCGAGCCGTAGCGGTTGATGTGGGCGATGGCCTCGTCCAGGCTGTCCACCACCTTGATGCTGATGACGGGCGCCAGGTATTCGGTGGACCAGTCCTCTTCGGTGGCGGGCTGCAGCCGGGCGCCGGGCAGCGGACCCAGCAGCGCCAGGCTGCGCGGGCAGGCGCGCATCTCCACGCCCTTGGCGGCGAAGACGGCGCCGATGCGCGGCAGGAAGGCGGCCGCCTGCGCCGCATGCACCAGCAGCGATTCGGTGGCGTTGCAGGGGCTGTACTTCTGCGTCTTGGCGTTGTCCACCACGGCCAGCGCCTGCTCGAGGTCGACCTGCTCGTCGACATAGCTGTGGCAGTTGCCGTCCAGGTGCTTGATCACCGGCACGCGGGCCTCGCGGCTGATGCGCTCGATCAGGCCCTTGCCGCCGCGCGGGATGATGACGTCGACATGCTCCGGCATCGCGATCAGCAGGCCCACCGCGGCGCGGTCGGTCGTGGGGATGAGCTGCACCGCGGTGTCGGGCAGGCCGGCCTCGCGCAGGCTGTCGGCCACCAGCGCGGCCAGCGCCAGGTTGGTGTGCAGCGCCTCGGAGCCGCCGCGCAGGATGCAGGCGTTGCCGCTCTTGATCGCGAGCGACGCGGCCTCGATGGTCACGTTGGGCCGACTCTCGTAAATCATGCCGAACACGCCCAGCGGCACGCGCATCTGGCCCACGCTGATGCCGGTGGGACGGCGCTTGACGCCGGTGATCTCGCCGATGGGGTCGGGCATCGCGGCGATCTGCTCGCAACCCTCGGCGACGGTGGCGATGACCTGGGGCGTCAGGCGCAGACGGTCCACCAGCGGCGCTTCCAGACCGGCGGCCACCGCGGCCCGCAGGTCGCGTTCGTTGGCGGCGGCCAGCGCGGGGCCGGCCTCGCGCAGGCGGCGCGCCAGCGCCCGCAGCGCGGCGTTCTTCGCGGCGGTGGACGCGGCGGCCATCAGCGTGGATGCGGCGCGGGCCTGGCGGCCGATGCGCTGCATCAGCGCGCCCAGCTCGGGGTCGACGGCGGGGCGGGTCTGGTCGGGGGAAGACGTGCTCATGCCGCCATTCTGAACGATGGCGCGCGCCGGGCCCGGGGATCAGGCCGGCGGTGTCGCTTCAGCGCTCCAGCGCTACTCCCACACCTCCACCGGCGCGCGCGGGAAGTCCTTCAGCTGCGGCAGCAGCTTGGCCTTGTCGCCGACGGCCACCACCACCAGCCGTGCCGGATCGACATGGCGCAGCAGGGCCTGGTGCGCCTGCGCGGCATTGACCGCGGCAAAGCGCGCCGGCAGCCGGGCGATGGAGTCCAGCGGCTTGCCCAGGGCCCATTCGGTGGCGTAGCTGCTGGCGACGACGCGGTTGGTGTCGAACAGCCCCGGCAGCGCCAGCAGCTGGGCATTGCGCACGCGCTCCAGCTCGGACTTGCCCATGGGCGCCGCGCGCATGCCGCGGATCTCCTGGAACATGTCCTTCAGCGCGGCGGCGGTGACCTCGGTGCGCACGCTGCCGCGGATGCCGAACTGGCCGCTGCCGCGGTCCATCGCGAAGGCCGAGTAGATGCCATAGGTGTAGCCCTTGACCTCGCGCAGCTGGTGGTTGATGCGCGAGGTGAACAGGCCGCCCATCGCGGCATTGCCCACCTTCAGGGCGATCTCGTCGGGCGCGCCGGCCTGCGGGCCGGGCGCGACCACGGCCAGCGCGGTCTGCGGCGCGCCGGGCTTGTCCACCAGCACCAGGCGGGCGGCCGTGGGCTGCGGCGGTGCGCTGCTGGGCTGCGGCGCCGGCGTGTCCGGCCGGACCCAGGGGGCGAACAGCGGTTCGACCAGGCGCTGGAGTTCGTCACGCGTGAGGTCGCCGGCCACGACCAGTGCGGCCTGGTCGGGGCGGTAGTGGGCCTGCCAGAAGCTCCGCAGCGCCGCGCTGTCGGTCGCGCGGATCGAGGCCTCGTCGCCCAGCGCGCTCTGGCCCAGCACATGGTCGGCGCCGTAGACGGCGCGGTTGCCCATCAGGCCGGCCAGCTGCGCCGGCTGCTCGCGCTGCTGCGCCAGCGCAGCCAGGCGCGAGGCCTGCAGCCGGGCCACCTCGGCGGCATCGAAGGCGGGGTTCAGTGCCAGGTCGGCCAGCAGTGCCAGTCCCTTGCCGAAATGGGTCTTGAGGCTGCTGAACTCCAGGCGCGCCTCGTCGCGGCCGGCCGCGCTGCCCACGCTGCTGCCCAGTAGCGCCGCCTCGTCGGCGATCTGCTGCGCGCTGCGGGTGCGCGTGCCCTGCTGCAGCATGGCGGCCGTGAAGGAGGCCAGTCCGGGATGCTTGGGCGGATTGGCGGTCTGGCCGGCGCGCAGCACCAGGCTGGCGCTGACCAGCGGCAGGCCCGGGCGCGCCACGTGGATCACGGTCAGGCCGTTGGCGAGCTGGAAGCGCTCGCCTTCGGGCAGGCGCAGCGTCGGCGCGCGGCCGGCCTTGGGCTGGGTCTTGCGCCACGGCGCTTCGGCGTTGAGCGACTCGCGCTCGCCCTTGCCGGCCCGGGTGGGCATGGGCGGGGTCGGCACCTCGGGCGCCAGCTTCTGTTCGCCCTTGAGCGCATGCACGACCACGCGCGCGTCCTTGCCCAGCTGGGCGGCGACGGCGGCACGGATCTGCTCCGGC
The DNA here is from genome assembly GCF_022549225.1 of Pelomonas sp. CA6. Lineage (GTDB taxonomy): Bacteria > Pseudomonadota > Gammaproteobacteria > Burkholderiales > Burkholderiaceae_C > Roseateles. The sequence continues at coordinate 104,451 of NZ_JAKZFD010000004.1, read as the reverse complement.
GTGACGGCCTGGTAGCGCGCCAGGTCCTGGCCCACATAGCCCGGATCGCCGGCCTGCTGGTTGTAGTAGTTCATCAGGTCGGCGAGCTGGCCGACCTTCTCCATGCGCGACAGCAGCGCGGTCTCGACCGTGGTGCGGGCGCGCTGCAGCTCTTCGGCGCTGGGTGCTTGCTGCGCCAGGCGGGCCAGTTCGGCGTCGACCAGGGCCTCGATCTCGTCCAGCGACTTGCCGGGCCGGGCGACGATTTCGATGCTGAACACCGAGCCCAGCGACTGCGAGTACTGCTGCACCGCGACCGACTGCGCCAGCTGCTTCTCGTACACCAGGGTCTTGTAGAGCCTGCTGGCCTTGCCGCCGCCCAGAATGTGGGCGGCCATGTCCAGCTCGGCGTCGCCGGCCTGGAAAACCGCCGGCGTGTGCCAGGCCAGGTTCAGGCGCGGCAGCTCGATGCGGTCGGTCACGACCAGGCGCTTCTCCTGCGTGATGCGCGGCTGGGCCACCTGCACCGGCGGCACCGGGTCGCCGGCCTTCAGCGGGCCGAAGTATTTCTCGACCAGTGCCTTGGCCTCGGCCGGGTCGAAGTCGCCGGCCAGCACCAGCGTGGCATTGTTGGGGCGGTAGTAGCGCCGCGCGAAGGCCTTCACGTCGGCCAGGCGGATGGACTGGATGTCCTCGTGCGAGCCGATCACCAGCGCGTGATAGGGATGGTCCTTGGGGAAGAGCGCCTGGAACACGGCCTCGTCGACGATGCCATAGGGGCGGTTCTCCACCGACTGGCGGCGCTCGTTGCGCACCACGTCCTGCTGGTTGGCCAGTGCCACCGAATCGACCTCGTCGATCATGTAGCCCAGCATGTCGGACTTCAGCCACAGGCCCAGCGCCAGCTGGTTGGACGGCAGGGTGAAGAAGTAGTTGGTGCGGTCGAAGTCGGTCGTGCCGTTGGAATCGGTGCCCCCGGCGGCATCGACGATTTTGTCCATCTGCCCGCGCGGGATGTGCTTGGTGCCGGCGAACATCAGGTGCTCGAACAGGTGGGCGAAGCCGGTCTGGCCTTTGGCCTCGTTGCGCGGGCCCGCGTGGACCCACAGGTTGAAGGCCACCAGCGGCAGGCGGTGGTCTTCGACCAGGATGAGCTCGAAGCCATTGGCCAGGCGCAGCTTCTCGTGGCGCACGGCCAGCCGGCCGTCCTGTGTGCTGACGGCGCCCTGTGCGGCGGCCTGGACGGCCTGCGGCAGGCTCAGCGCGAGGGTGGGGGCCAGGGCCGCAGCCTGGATCACGGCGCGGCGGCGCAGCTGGGGAGCGGGGATGTCACGCATACGGGCAGCTCTCGGAATGCACGGTGGCGAAGCGACGCACCTTACTGCGACCGACGCCTCGCCACAAGTGGCAAAGGGCGGGCCCCGAACAAGGACGAAGGCGGGGATGAGGCCCCCGTGGGGGGCGTGCTCAGAGCGGCCGCTGCATCAGCAACTGGTGCAGCGGCTGGGGCGCGAAGCCCAGGTCGCGCAAGACCTGACCCCCGAGGTCCAGGCGCTGCAACTGCGGCACGCGCAGGCTGCGCTGCGGATGGTCGGCGGCCAGGGCCAGGACCAGCGCGCGGGCATCGGCCTCGCAGCCGGGCGGCGCGATCAGGCTGGCGATCGCCACGCTGTGCGCGTCGGGCAGGGTGTAGGCCAGTTGCGCGCCGCCGCGGCGCAGCGCCCGCAGGCCCTGGGCGTGGCGCAGCGAAGCGCGCGTGACCTGCAGCGGCAGCCCGGCCAGGCGGGCCTCGGCCCGCTCCAGCCAGTCCAGCGCCGCGTCCGCGTCCACCGCGTCGACGCCGTCGGGCGCCGGGCCGGCCGTGAGCGTGCCGGCTTCGGCCAGATAGCCGTGCAGCGCATGCAGGGTCTGGAAGCCCCGCCCCTCATAGAGCCGCAGCGCGCGCTCGTTCTGCGCGAAGACCTCCAGCTCCACGGCGGCGGCGCCGGCGGCCGCGGCGCGGGCGATGACGTCGTCCAACAGGGCCGGTGCCGCGCCGCTGCCGCGAGCCTCGGGAAGCGCACCCATGGTGGCCAGGCGCCAACGTCCGGTGCGCGGCGCGACCCACGCAAAGGCCAGCGGCTGGCCCCTCGCGTCCAGCGCCACGCGGCTGAGCGCCAGGTCCACGCCCTGGCGGCCCAGGAAGACCGGCCACTGCGCCAGGTCCAGCGTGAAGGGCCCGATCAGGTAATCGGCAAAGGCCGCGCGGAAGGCGGCATGCAGCTGCGACGGCGCGAGGGTGGCGGCGACGGCGAATCGAAAAGCGCTCATGGCCGGGCAGTATGCCGGCGCGCGGCGCGGGTGACCGAGGACATGGCGGCCCGAGCCAGCCCCGCGCGCCTCAGCGTCCGCCGCAAGGGGACGCGGCGCCCTCTTGGGCGGGGCGGCAACAGCCGGCACCGGTCGCCACGGAGCCCGCCATCGGCGCGGCGGCCGGAACGCCGTTGTCCACGCCTGGCGCGGTCGTGGCGGCCCGAGCCTCCTTGCGCTCGCTGTAGCGGTCGAGCAGGTAGGCGCCCAGGTCGCGCGTCAGCAGCGTGAACTTGAACAGCTCCTCCATCACGTCGACGACGCGGTCGTAGTAAGCGGAAGGCTTCATGCGCCCCTCGTCGTCGAACTCCGCGTAGGCCTTGGCGACCGAGGACTGGTTGGGGATGGTGAGCATGCGCATCCAGCGTCCCAGCACGCGCATCTGGTTCACCGCGTTGAAGCTCTGCGATCCGCCGCAGACCTGCATCACGGCCAAGGTCTTGCCCTGGGTCGGACGGATGGCGCCCTCGGACAGGGGGATCCAGTCGATCTGCGACTTCATCACTCCCGTCATCGCACCATGGCGCTCCGGCGAGCACCACACCATGCCCTCGGCCCAGGCCGCCAACTGGCGCAGCTCGCGCACCTTGGGGTGGGTGTCGGCCGCGTCGTCCGGAAGCGGCAGGCCGGACGGGTCGAAGATCCGCACCTCGCCGCCCATGGCCTCCAGCAGGCGCGCCGCCTCGAAGGTCAGCAGGCGACTGTAGGATCGCGGGCGCAGCGAGCCATAAAGCAACAGGAAACGCGGCCGGTGCGTCGACGCCTGGCGCGCCGTCAATCGGGCGAGGTCCGGCACGTCGAAGAGCTCCGGCTGCAGCGCAGGAAAGGTGGGTTCCAGTTCAGGCACGTGAGGCTCCTTGTTCATACCAGCCCTGCGAGCGGTTGACGAGGGCGACCACCGCCAGCATCACTGGCACCTCGATCAGCACGCCCACCACCGTGGCGAGGGCGGCGCCGGACTGAAAGCCGAACAGGCTGATCGCGGTGGCCACGGCCAGCTCGAAGAAGTTGCTCGCGCCGATCAGGGCCGAGGGGCCGGCGACGCAGTGGCGCACGCCCAGCCGACGGTTGAGCACGTAGGCCAGCCCCGAGTTCAGGACCACCTGGATCAGGATGGGCACGGCCAGCAGGCCGATGACCAGGGGCTGGCGCAGGATCTGGTCGCCCTGGAAGGCGAACAGCAGCACCAGGGTCAGCAGCAGCGCGGCGATGGACAGCGGGCCGAGCCGGGCCGCGACCGCCTGGAAATGCGCGGTGCCGCGCCTGAGCAGCCGCCGGCGCCACAGCTGCGCCAGGATGACCGGCACGACGATGTACAGGCCGACCGAGCTCAGCAGCGTGTCCCAGGGCACGGTGATTGAGGACAGGCCCAGCAGCAGCGCGACGATGGGCGCGAAGGCGACGACCATGATGGCGTCGTTGAGCGCCACCTGCGAGAGCGTGAAATAGGGATCGCCCTTGCAGAGCTGGCTCCAGACGAAGACCATGGCCGTGCACGGTGCCGCGGCCAGCAGGATCAGTCCGGCGACATAGCTGTCGAGCTGGTCGGCCGGCAGCCATGGCGCGAACAGTTGGCGCACGAAGATCCAGCCCAGCAACGCCATCGAGAAGGGCTTCACTGCCCAGTTGATGAAGAGCGTGACGGCGATGCCTCTGACATGCGCCCTCACCTGGCCCAGCGCCGCGAAGTCGATCTTCAGCAGCATCGGCACGATCATCACCCAGATCAGCAAGCCCACCGGCAGGTTGACCCGCGCCAGCTCGAGCGCGGCAACCGCCCGGAACGCGGCGGGGAAGAGCTGCCCCAGCGCGACGCCTGCGACGATGCACAGCGTCACCCAGACGCTGAGATAGCGCTCGAAGAAACCGATCGCGGGCGGGGCAGGGCGCGCGGTGGAGTCGAGGGGGGTGGTGTTCATGAGGGAGGCTCAAGAAGCCGAGATCGCCTCCAGCGCGCGCTGGAGCTCGGCATCGCTCATGGAGGCCAGCGGCAGCAGCGCCAGCTGCAGCATGCGGTAGCCGATGGCCTGGCGGGTCAGCTCGAAGGCCTGGGGCCGGTCCGCCTCGGGCGCGGTGGACGGGTCGGCATAGCCCCAGTGGACCTGGACCGGGCTGCCCGGCCAGTAGGGGCAGGTTTCCGCGGCCGCGCTGTCGCAGACGGTGATGACGACGCGCATGCGCGGGGCGTCGTCCGCGACGAACTCGTCCCAGCTCTTGCTGCGGAAGTCGCGCGTGTCCAGGCCGGCGTCGCCGAGCGCCTGCAGCGCGTGGGGGTTGATCCGGCCGCTCGGCGCGCTGCCGGCGCTAAAGGCGCGGAGGTCCTTGCCCAGGCGGCGGGCCCAGTGGTTCAACATGCCCTCGCCCAGCACGCTGCGGGCCGAGTTGTGGGTACACAGGATGAGGACGTTGGTGGTCATGCGGGGATGGGTTGAGGGGGTCAGCAAGCGCAGGAGGCCGCCTGTGCCGGCACGGCACAGGCACTGCCCTGGCAGCAGTTGTCGGTGAGGTAGCCCAGCAGCGCGTTCATGCGCGCATAGGCGGCCCGGTAGACCAGGTGGCGGCCGGCGCGTTCCTGGGTCACGAGCCCCGCGGCGACCAGCTCCTTGAGGTGAAAGGACAGCGTGGCGGCGGGAACCCCCAGGCCTTCCTGGATGGCGCTCGGCGTCAGGCCGGCCTCGCCGACCACCACAAGAGCCCGGAACACCTGCAGTCGCAGGGGCTGGGCCAGTGCGCCCAGGGCGCGGACCACCTCGTTTTCTTCCATATTTCCATAATAGTCGAATTATGGAAATGAATGCAAGGATCAGCCTGAGGCCGGGGTGGGCAGGCTCAGCGTGAAGGTGAAGCGGCTGCCCTGGCCGGGCTGGGTCCGCACCTCGATCTCGCTGCCCATCAGGCGCACGAGCTGCTGGCTGATCGCCAAGCCCAGGCCGGTGCCGTCCTGGCGTCGCCGGCCTTCGGCCACCTGCTCGAAGGGCTGGAAGATGCGATCCAGCTGCTCCGCGGCGATGCCGATGCCGGTGTCCTGCACCGCGAAGCGCAGCAGGGCGAGGCCGGGTTCCTCATGGATCCGCTCCACGGCCAGCGTCACCTGGCCCATGTCGGTGAACTTGATGGCGTTGCTGAGCAGGTTCAGCAACACCTGGCGCAGGCGTTGGCCGTCGGCGCGCACCTGCGAGGGCAGGTCGGGCGCGAACTGCTGCTCGAAGCGCAGGCCTTTCTCGGTCGCGCGCAGACGCACCGAATCGCAGGCCATGTCCAGCAGCGCGCGCAGGTCCAGCTGGGTGGGAAACAGGCTGAGCTTGCCGGCCTCGATGCTGGCCACGTCCAGCAGATCGGTGATCAGCGCCAGCAGGTGGTCGCCGGAATCGCGGATCAGGCGCACGCGCGACTGTTGCTGGGCCTCCAGCCGGGGGTCCAGCTGTAGCAGCTGGGCAAAGCCCAGGATGGCGTTGAGCGGCGTGCGGAACTCGTGGCTCATCGCGGCCAGAAAGCGGCTCTTGGCCTGGCTGGCGGCTTCGGCGCGTTGCATGGCCTGGCTGAGCTCGGCGGTGCGTTCGGCCACCAGTTGCTCCAGTTCGCTGCGGTTGCGCGCCTCGCTGTCGCGCAGCTCCTGGGCCGAGGCCTTCAGGCGCAGGCTCATCGCGTTGAGCTGGCGCGTCAGCTGGCCGAGTTCGTCCTCGCGCTCGACCTCGATCTGCGCACCCAGCTCGCCATCGGCGACGCGGCCGGCCAGCCGGCTCAGGCGCAGCACCGGCCGTTCCACGAGGCGGCGCAGCAGCCAGTAGCTGCTGCACAGCGTGGCCAGCAGCGCCATCGCCAGCAGGCTGATGACCAGCTCGCGGGTGTCGGCCAGGCTTTGGTTGACCAGCGCGCGGGTGTAGGTCAGGCGGGCGCGGCCCAGCTCATGTCCGTCGCCCGTGCCGGCGCGATAGAGCAGCGCCACCTCGCGCGTCTGTGTCTGCGCGGCCGGCGTCGCGCGGCGGCGGCTGAACGAGACCCGGTCCAGCCCCGGCGCCTCCAGCTCGATGGACTGCACCTCGGGGTCGGCCATCACCGCGTCCAGCAAATCGGACAGCGAGGACAGGTCGAGGTTCCACACCGGCTCGGCAAAGCCGCGCGCCACCATCTGCGCCATGCGCTCCTGGCGCTGGTCCAGCGCCAGGTTCAGCGCGCGCTCGCTGCGCTGCACCCAGTACCAGCCGATCAGGCCCATCAGCAGCGCCGTGCTCAGGCTCAGGCCGGCCATCAGCCGTGTCTGAATGCTCCACGGGGGTCGCGACATCCCAAGCCTTTCTCTGCGGGCCAGTGGAGAAACAGTGTCCTCCAAAAAGGCGGGGCGCGGCTAGGCGGGATGGCACCGCCCCCCAAGTGGGGGCGGTGTGGCGAGGCCGCCGGGGCAAGACCTGGCCCCGGCGCCGGGACTCAGCCCTTGGCGGTCGCTTTCTTGGCGGCGGCCTTCTTGGCCGGCGCGGCGCGCGGCGGGCGCGGTTCGAACTCGAACACCACCTTGCCTTCTTTCTTGTCGTAGGCCAGGAAGGCCTTGAACTTGCGTCGCGTCTTGTTGGAGACGAAGTTCTCCAGCAGGCCGGTCTTGCCGGTCGCGAGCAGCTTCTCCATCTGCGCCGGCTCGACGGGCTGCTGCAGGATCACCTTGCCGCTCTTGAAGTCGCAGGTGGCGTTGGCGCCCACGGCGCGTTCGCAGACGTAGTTGCTGCCGTGCTCGAACACCGAGCCGCCGCACTTGGGGCAGTGGCCCAGGGAGGCCTGGCCGCTGAAGTCCACCGGTTCGCCGGATTCCTCAGCCTTCTTCGCGTCCTCGCCGAAGTCGAACTCCAGCTTCCAGTTGCGGATTTCGTCGTCGTAGACCAGCGCCAGCTCGGCGGTGAAGGGCCAGCCGGCCTTGGATCGGAAGCCCTCCAGCGGGCCGATCTTTTTGTCGCTCAGGAATTGTTCGACCTCGTGCAGTTCGAAGCTGCGTCCGCCGGGGATCTTGCCGATGGAGAAGCCGCAGCCTTCGCCGTCCCCGGCCTTGCCCGAGCAGGTGAAGCGGCGGTAGTTCTCCTTCACGATGCCGCCGCAGTTGGGGCAGGGCGTCTTCAGCGTGGCGTAGTCGCCGGGGATGGTGTCGCGGTCGTATTCCTTGGCCTTTTGCACGACGCGCTGGGTCATCGCGGCGATCTCGGCCATGAAGGCCTCGCGCTTGAGCCGGCCCTTTTCCATCTCGGCGAGCTGGAACTCCCAGTTGCCGGTCAGCTCGGGCTTGGTCAGCTCCACCACACCCAGCCCGCGCAGCAGCGTCATCAGCTGGAAGGCCTTGGCGGTGGGGATCAGCTCGCGCCCCTCGCGCAGCATGTATTTCTCGGTCAGCAGGCCTTCGATGATGGCCGCGCGCGTGGCCGGCGTGCCCAGGCCCTTTTCGGCCATGGCCTCGCGCAGCTCGTCGTCGTCCACCAGCTTGCCCGCGCTTTCCATCGCCGAGAGCAGCGTGGCTTCGGTGTAGCGCGCCGGCGGCTTGGTCTGCAGCGCCTTGACCTCGGCGCCCTCGGTGCGCACGAGCTCGCCGGGCTGCACGGGCACCAGGCTGGCGCCGCTGCCCTCGGCGCCTTCCTCCTGCGCCTCCTTGCCGTACACGGCCTGCCAGCCCGGCTTCACCAGCACCTTGCCGTTGGTCTGGAAGCTGTAGTCCTTGCCGCCCGCCTTCACCGTGGAGATGCGCGTGGTGACCTGGAATTCGGCGGGCGGGAAGAACACCGCCAGGAAGCGCTTGACGACCAGTTCGTAGAGCTTGGCCTCGGCCTCGCTGAGGCTGCGCGGGGGCTGCAGCGTGGGGATGATGGCGAAGTGGTCCGACACCTTGCTGTTGTCGAAGACCTTCTTGGTCGGCTTGATGTAGCCCTGCTGCAGCGCGGTGTGGGCGTGCGTGGCCAGGCCCAGCAGCGGCCCTGGCAGTTCCTCGCTGGCGATCATCTGCGCGGTCTGCTTGGCGACGGACAGGTAGTCCTCGGGCAGGTAGCGCGAGTCGGTCCGCGGGTAGGTCAGCACCTTGTGCTTTTCGTACAGCGCCTGTGCCAGCGCCAGCGTGGTCTTGGCCGAGTAGCCGAAGCGCGAGTTGGCCTCGCGCTGCAGGGTGGTCAGGTCGTACAGCCCGGGGCTGGCCTGGGTGCTGGGCTTGGATTCCTCGGTGACGCTGGCCGGCTGGCCGCGCACCGCGGCGGCGATGGCCTCGGCCTCGGCCTGAGTCCAGACGCGGTCGGCGCGCTGCTCGGGGTCGTCGGCGTTCTTCTTGAACTTGGGGTCGAACCACTTGCCCTCGTACTGCCCGGCCTGGGCGTCGAAGCTGCCGCGGACTTCCCAGTAGTCGCGGTAGACGTGCTTGCGGATCTTTTCCTCGCGCTCGACGACGATGGACAGCGTGGGCGTCTGCACCCGGCCCACGGTGGTGAGGAAGAAGCCGCCGTCGCGCGAATTGAAGGCGGTCATCGCGCGCGTGCCGTTGATACCCACCAGCCAGTCGGCTTCGGAGCGGCAGCGTGCGGCGTCGGCCAGCGGCAGCATCTGCGCGTCGCTGCGCAGGTGCTCGAAGCCGTCGCGTATGGCCTGCGGCGTCATCGACTGCAGCCACAGGCGTTGCACCGGCTTGTCCAGCTTGCCCTTGGCGGGCTGCGCGTACTGGACGATGAGGCGGAAGATCAGCTCGCCCTCGCGCCCCGCGTCACAGGCGTTGATCAGGTGCGTGACGTCCTTGCGGCGGATCAGCTTGACCAGGGCGTTGAGCCGGCCCTTGCTCTTGTCGATGGGGTTGAGTTCGAAATGCGGCGGGATCACCGGCAGGTGGGCGAAGCTCCACTTGCCGCGCTTCACGTCGTAGTCCTCCGGCGCCTTGATCTCCACCAGATGGCCGACCGCGGAGCTCACCACGTATTGATCGTTCTCGAAGTATTCGTCGTGCTTCTCGAACTTGCCCGCGAGCGGCGTCAGCGCACGCACGATGTCCTGCGCCACCGAGGGCTTCTCCGCAATCACCAATGCCTTGCTCATCCTGCTTCTCTTTCGTTGGAGCGGGCGGCGCGGAACACCGCGAACGCCTGCCTACAATCCGGCCTCGCGCGCACACGCGCGCGCACCCATGATTTCAATGTAACGGACTCGCCTCATGCCGCAAGCCAAGCCCGCCGACCGTTCTCCGGAAACCCAGAGGTCGCCTCGGGATTCCCGTTCCTCGCCGGCTGTCCTGCCGCGCGGGAGTGTCCGGGCGGCCTCGGGCGGCCGGCGCATTCTGGTGCGGGCCTCGGGGGTTCATGGGCGCGGAGTCTATGCGGTGGCGGAGATCCCCGCTGGCGATCTCATCATTGAATACAGGGGCGAGCGCATTGGGTGGGACGAGGCGCTGCGGCGCCATCCGCACGATCCGCGCCAGCCCGACCATACCTTTTACTTCCATCTCGGCGATGGCAGCGAGGTCATTGACGCGCTGTACGGCGGCAACAGCGCGCGCTGGATCAACCACAGTTGCGAACCCAATTGCGAGGCGCGCGAGGAGGGCGGCCGCGTCTTCATCCATGCGCTGCGCGATATCCTGCCCGGCGAGGAGCTGTTCTACGACTACGGCCTGGTGATCGACGAGCGCTACACCCCGGCGCTGAAGAAGCGCTTCGCCTGCCGTTGCGGCAGTCCGCTCTGCCGTGGCACCATGCTGGCGCCCAAACGATGAGCTTGTCTGACACCCTGGACGCCGAGCTGCTGCCGATGCAAGAACACCAACACTGGGGCGTCGAAGCCTTGTGGCAAGACCTGGAACCCATCCTGCCCGGACTCAGCATCGAGGTCCTGGCTCGGGTCGAGTCCACCAATGCCGCGCTGGTGGAGCGCGTGCGCACCGAAGGGCGCGGGCGCGACGCGCCCTATGGCCGCCGCCAGCACGACCTGCAGCCCTGCCTGTTGATCGCCGAGCACCAGACCCACGGCCGCGGCCGTCTGGGTCGGCAGTGGTATTCCAGCGTGGGCGCCTCGCTGACCTTCTCGCTGTCGCTGCCGCTGAACGTGGCCGACTGGTCGGGGCTGTCGCTGGTGGTCGGCTGCGCGATCGCCGAGGCGCTCGATCCGCTGCCGCCCGGGCAGGCGCCGCGGCTGCAGCTGAAGTGGCCCAACGACCTGTGGCTGGATGGCCGCAAGCTGGGCGGCATTCTGATCGAGACCGTGCCGGCCGGTCCCACGCGCATGGGGGTGATCGGCATTGGCCTCAATGTGTCCGAGCGGGCCCGCGTCGCCGAAGGGCTGCTGGGGACAGGTTTTGCCTGCTTGCAGGAGCTGCATCCCGGCATCACGCCGCCGCGGGCGCTGGCCCGGCTGGCCCCGGGGCTGTTGCGCGCGCTCGCGGACTTTCCCAATCAGGGCTTTGCCGGCTGGCGCGAGCGCTTCGCGGCGCGCGACCTGCTGCGCGACCGTCCGCTGATCAGCGGCGCGCAGGAAGGCCGCGGTGCCGGGGTCAATGAGCGTGGCGAACTGCTGATCCAGACCGCCCAGGGCCTGCAGGCCGTGGCCGGCGGCGAGGTCAGCGTGCGCCTGGCGGCGGCCCCTGGGCCGCAGGCCGGCTGAGGGGCGGCCGATGCTGCGCGCGCTGGTCGTGTTGCTGCTGCTGGCCAACCTGGCGGCCCTCGTCTGGACCCAGGGCTGGGTGGGCAAACCCGCGCCCGATGCCCACATGGCCCAGCAGTTGGAGCCCCAGCGGCTGCAGCTGTTGAACGCGCAGCGGGCCACGCGGCTGCAGCAGCGCAGCTGTGTGGAACTGGGGCCGCTGGATGGCGAGGAAGCCCTGCGCCAGGCGCGCCAGGCCTTGCAGCGCAACGGCATCAGCCTGGCCGTGTGGCAGCCGCAGATGCAGGAGCAGGGCGGCGTCTGGGCCGTGGCCACCATCCGCATGCCCAGCAAGGATTTCCAGGCGCGCAAGGAAGAAACCTACCGGCGCATGCGCCTGCCCTTCGAGCCGCTGACCGTCCTGCCCGACGAGCAACCCTCGCTGCTGCTCAGCCGCCACCCCAGCCAGGCCGCCGCCCAGGCTGCGCTGGACGCGCTGGAGCAGCGCAGCTTCAAGGGCCTGCGCGTGCTGCAGCTGGAGGCGCCGCAGCGGCGCTACTTCCTGCGCGCCCAGACCCTGGACGGGCTGCAGTTTGAAAAGCTGCGCGCGCTGCCCGCCTCCACCTGGGGCTCCGCGCTGGTCAGCGCCTGCAGCGCTCCGGCGCCGCAGGCGGCCTCGGCGGCGTCCGCACCAGCGTCGGCCGCCTCGGCACCCGCGTCAGGCGCCGTGCGCTGACGCGGCGCCCGCCGACGGGCGGCCCGGCCGCCCTAGCGCCAGCGCCGCCAGCGCCAGTGCGAGCAGCCAGCCCGGGTGGGCGAGGCCGCCCCCGCCGCCGGAAGAGCCGCCGGAGGAGACGTTGCTGACCGGCGTGGCGCTGATGGTCAGCACCAGGTCCTGCGAGGCGCTGACGCCCAGTGAATCGGTGACCGTGAGTCTCACCGTCACCGTGCCGGCGCTGCCGCCGCTCAGCGTGACGCTGGCGCCGTTGCTGGCGCTGAGCGTGGCCGAACCGCTGCCGTTGGTGATGCTCCACTGGTAGCTGGCAATGCTGCGCCCGCCCGCCGCGACGGAGCCGCTGCCGCTGAGCGTGATGCTGGCACCGGTCTGCACGGTGCTGGCGCTGGCGGTGATCGTGGCGGTCGGGGTGGAAACGGCCGCGGCCGCCTGCACCGCGGCGGCGGCGTCCAGCATGCCGGCGCCGCAGGTGCTGGTCGTGCAATAGCACTCCAGCTGCGCGGTGCTGCTGGGCGCGCGGCATTGTGGTACCGAGCCGCCGGCACCGCTGGTCACGAAGGCGCGCGCCGATCCGCGCAGCAGCTGGGTCAGCCGGGCCGGTGTCAGCGTCGGATCGGCCGACAGCATCAGCGCCGCGGTGCCGGACACCAGCGGGGTCGCGAAGCTGGTGCCCACGCCGCCGTAGTTGTAGGCGTTGTCGGCGGCCACCGGCGCCTTGCTGCCGCTGTTGCTGGTGGCCAGCATGGGATAGAGGCAGGGGCCGGTGGCGTTGCCGTTGGCGTCCACGTTGACGCAGTTGCCGCCCGGGGCGGACAGCGTCACTTCGGGGCCGAGGTTGGAGAAGCCCACCTTGGTGCCGGCATGACGCAGGGCCGCCACCGCGATCACGCCGCTGCTGAACGCGGCGCAGTTGGCCGGCGCGGTCACCGCGACGCCGCCCTGGTTGCCGGGCGTTTCCTGCCCATTGCCGGCCGCCGCCACGATCAGCGCGCCCTGCGCCACGACGGCGCTGACCGTGCTCTGGTAGCTGGCGCCGCAGCTGCCGCCGCCGCCCAGGCTGAGGTTGAGGATGCGCGCGGGATTGGGATTGGTCGGCACGCCGGGCACGGCCAGGCCGGCGGCCCAGCGCATGCCGGCCTGGATTTCGGAATCCCAGCCGCCACACTTGCCCAGCACGCGCACCGGCAGGATGCGCGCGCCCCAGGCCACGCCCGCCATGCCCAGGCCGTTGTTGCTGGCCGCACCGATCAGTCCGGCCACCCGGGTGCCGTGCCAGGAGCTGTTGGCGATGTCGCTGCTGGTGCAGCCACTGCCCAGGCCGCCGGCATTGAGGTCGGCCTGGTCCACCCAATCGCCCGGGTCGCTGGCGTCGGGGTCGGCGCCGTCGCCGTCGTTGGCCTGCGCGATGCTGCCGTTCTGGTAGGCCACGAAGTCGTAGCCGCCGACGATCTTGCCGGTCAGGTCGGGGTGGTCCTTGCGGATGCCGGTGTCCAGCACCGCGACGACGACGCTGCTGCTGCCGGTGGTCAGATCCCAGGCGGCCGGGGCGTTGATGCTGGAGACCACGGTCGCGCCGGGCGGCTTCAGGTACCACTGGCCGGCCTCGGGCCCGCTGGGCAGCGCAGTGGCGTACAGCGGATCATTGGGCAGCAGTGCGCGGCGGCGGCGGTGGTCCACGTCCACCCATTCGACCTCCGGGTCGCGCGCCAGGCGCCGGGCCAGCTCGTCCGAGCCCAGGCCGCTGACGCTCAGCGCATGGGTGCGTTCATCGAGGCTGAGGCGGGCGCGCAGCGCCAGGCCCTGGCGCAGGCCCATGGCATCGGCGCGCAGCTGCGCCACCTGGCGGGCCTCGCCGACGGTGCTGGCGTGGCCCAGGGCCTGGGCGCGCACGCTCTGCGCGGATTCCTTGAAGCGCACGATCACGCGGCCCTCGGCATCGGCGGCCTGCGCGGGCAGTGCGCCGCCCATCACCCCTATCAGTGCCGCCAGCAGCATGCCGCTCAGTGCTCTCTGGCCCCGTTGTTGGGCCGCGCGGCTCGGTGGACAGGGAAACGGGCAAAGGGGGAGTCGGGACTTCATGACGGCGCTCTCCTGGTCGACGCGGGCTCCCCGCATCATGCCCCGAAGCTGGGGCGTCGGTGTGTGACGGGCACCACGCGCCATGGATGAAGAAGTGCAAAGCCGGGCGTCCGGGAGCCGGATGCGCCCGTCCACGGGCTTTCGCGCAGTCAGGGCCTTGCGGGCCCCAGGCTGCGCCTGGGGGGCTGGTTCAGGAAGGACTGGGCGCCGGCTTGGGTGAACCGGGCGGGCGCGATGGGGACGCCCTCGGTGAGGCTTGCAAGCTCCTGCGCCATGGCGTCGCGCGGCAGACCCAGCGCTTGCAAGGCGGGCTTGGTGCGAGGGGCATGGCTGCGCAGCACCACGGGAATGGGCATGCCCGAGGCATCGCTGTAGCGATGGACAGGCCGCCGCGCATGGAAGCAAACATCGGTGGCGTCGGGGCTGGGCCCCGGGGCAGGCGCTGCACTGCTGTTCACCGCCAGCGCTGTCAGCGCGCTGGACCAGACGCAGGAGGCGCCGCCTGGCAGTTGCTCGCGGGGGACGGACTCGGACGCTTCCGGTGTTTGGCGGGTGTCGCAGCCGCCTTCGGGCGGCGGATCCTGCTCCCAGTGGACTGACGCGGGGCGATGATCAAACAGGAGTTCGCGGATGGGCGTGCTCGTGCCGTGCAAGCGCGGGCCACAGCTGGTTTCGATCGACACCGACCGCTCCATCCACAGCGCCAGTTCGCAGCCGCGCGCGGCATCGGGGGCGACGCGGGCGATCATGTTGTAGACGGCGTGGCGAGGACCGTCGAACAGCTCCTCCTCTTCAAGAAGATGGATGTCCGCCAGCGACGGGGGCGTGAAGGCCGCTGGTGGAAGTCCGTGCTGGAGCCGGCATCCCGCGACCAGACCCTCCAGCTGGACGATGTACTCGGCGCTCTGACTGATTGGCGAAAAGCGGACGATGCGCAGGGGCGGCGACTCATCTTGCGCCGGGACTGGGCGCTGGGCCGGGGTGGCTGGACTGCCGGCATCCGAACAGGCGGCCAGCAGCGACACGGTCGCGGCCAGCAGGGCGGACAGGGGGGCTCGGTTCAAGGTCGGTCTCCCATTGTGGGGACCAACCATAGCCAGTAGAAACCTGCGCGGGGAATCCCTCCTTTGGCCGGTCTTTGTAAGGCTTGGTGTCGCGGACGTGGCGTCCGGGGATTGCCGTGATGCAAGGCGGGGGTCAGGTGTTGCCCGAGCCGCCACGCGGACGAAAAAAAGCCGGGCCAGGCCCGGCTTTGTCGTCCGGCCCGCGAGGGCCTGCGGCGTGCTTACTGGCTGACCACGCGGACCATCTCCAGCACCTTGTTGGAGTAGCCCCACTCGTTGTCGTACCAGGCGACCAGCTTCACGAAGGTGCCGTCCAGCGCGATGCCGGCCTCGGCGTCGAAGATGGAGGTGCGGGCGTCGCCGCGGAAGTCGGTGGCCACCACCTTGTCTTCCGTGTAGCCCAGCACGCCCTTCAGCGCGCCCTGGCTCTGCGCCTTCATCTCGGCGCAGATCTCGGCATAGGTCGCCGCGTTGTTGAGTTCCACGGTCAGGTCCACCACCGACACGTCGGAGGTCGGGACACGGAAGCTCATGCCGGTCAGCTTCTTGTTCAGCTCGGGGATCACCACGCCCACCGCCTTGGCTGCGCCGGTGCTGCTGGGGATGATGTTCTCCAGGATGCCGCGGCCGCCGCGCCAGTCCTTGTTGGACGGACCGTCCACGGTCTTCTGCGTCGCGGTGGCGGCGTGCACGGTGGTCATCAGGCCGCGCTTGATGCCCCACTTGTCGTTCAGCACCTTGGCGACCGGCGCCAGGCAGTTGGTCGTGCAGCTGGCGTTGGAGACGATGGCCTGGCCGGCGTAGGTCTTGTGGTTCACGCCGTACACGAACATCGGCGTGTCGTCCTTGGACGGGGCCGACATGATGACCTTCTTGGCGCCGGCGGCCAGGTGCTTCTCGGCGCTTTCCTTGGTCAGGAACAGGCCGGTGGACTCGACGACGATGTCGGCGCCAACCTCGCCCCACTTCAGCTCGGCCGGGTCCTTCACCGCGGTCAGGCGGATCTTCTGGCCGTTGACGACCAGGGTGTTGCCTTCGACGGAGACTTCGCCGTCGAACTTGCCGTGCACGCTGTCGTACTTGAGCATGTAGGCCAGGTAGTCAGGCTCCAGCAGGTCGTTGATGCCCACGACCTCGATGTCCTTGAAGTTCGCGATGGCGGCGCGGAACACCATGCGGCCGATGCGGCCGAAGCCGTTGATACCGATCTTGATCGTCATTGGGAGCTCTCCTGTGTGGTTTGAGACGTTGATGATGAGGGTGTGAGATGCAGTTGACCGCAGGGGACCTGGATCTGCAGCACTTCGCCGAACAGATCACGGGCGGCGCGCTCGTCGTTGAGGGCCAGGTTGCGCTCCGCCAGCCATTTGAGGAAGAGCACGCGGTTGGGGTCGATCGGTTTGCCCGCGGACACTTCGTTGGGCAGGTGTGGCCCGTACAGCGTGTAGTTGACTTTGAACGGACAGTTCATCGTCGTGAAGTCGAAGTCGGCTTCGAGCGTTTCCACATCTTGCGTGAGGCCGAGGAACTCCATGAGCGTGAGTTGCGGGCGCTTGAAAACGCGACGCTTCGCATAGGCGGGGACCATGATGAAGGCCTGCTGGACCACGCGCGGCGCCTGGCCCGCCTTGCGGCAGGGCATGCGGAACTCTTGCATCCAAGCCTTGGCCGACTCGACGAGGTCCTCGGGCGCGTTGCTATAGAGAACCTTGGTCTCCGGCGGCGCCGAACCATCCCCCGTGAATGCGGCCGCGATGACGGTGTGGAAGGGCTTGTCGCCCGACATGAACCCTGGCTTGATGTCGCGACGCGGCCGGACCAGGCATTGCTCATTGCCGGACTTGTCGTCATCCGGGAAGGGCAGGGGGTCCCGCCCCGTATTGTCGAAGCGGAACTCCTGCACCGCGCGGACCTCGCCGTCCTCGGGCCGCAGGCAGGGCAGTCGATAGCCTCTCAGATAGCGGTAGACGCGGTTCTGCATGTCTTCGCGGGCGGTGTTCTGCAGGATCTCGACCCGAGGCGATGAGTTCGGCGAAGTGAAATGCAGCTGCACGCGCATGAAGCCAAATGACTGGTCATGCGGGTTCTTCATCGGAAAGCTGGGCCGCTGTTCCGGCCGTTCCAGGCAGCTCAGCGACTGCGCTGGCGACAGCGGTGTGATGTCCGTGGTCTGCGCCCATGCAAAAGGGCTGGTCCCGACAAGCAGGCCAGCCCACAGTACACGGCGCCCGAACCCCGATTTCTTCGTCTGGTGGTTCAAGCAGTTCTCCCTGATTTGTCGCGATGATTTCAGTGATGCGACTCTGTCACTTGCGCGCCTTCAACCGCGCCGCCCCGACCGCGACCTTGACCGCATCGGCGACGTTCTCGGCCGTGAAGCCGAAGTGCTTGAAGAGCACGCCGGCCGGCGCCGATTCGCCGTAGCTGTCGATGCCGACGACGGCGGCGCAGCCGTACTTCCACCAGAAGTCGCTCACGCCGGCCTCGACGGCCACGCGCGGCAGGCCCTCGGGCAGCACGCTCTTCTTGTACTTCACGTCCTGGCGGTCGAAGACGCTGGTGCTGGGCATGGAGACCACGCGCACCGGGATGCCGGCCTGGGCCAGCTGCTGCTGGGCATGCAGCGCGAGCTGCACCTCGGAGCCGGTGGCGATGATCACCGCGCGGGCCTTCTTCTTCAGGCCCACCTCGGCCGGCTCGGCCAGCACGTAGGCACCCTTGGCGATGTCGTCCACCGCGGTCTTGGGCGCATAGGGCAGGTTCTGGCGCGACAGCGCGAGCACGCTGGGGCGGCTGGCGTTGCCGATGGCCATGGTCCAGGCAACCACGGTCTCGGTGGTGTCGGCGGGACGCCAGACGTCCAGCCCCGGGATCAGGCGCAGGCTGGAGACATGCTCGATGGACTGGTGCGTGGGGCCGTCCTCGCCCAGACCGATGGAGTCGTGCGTGAAGACGTGGATCACGCGCTGCTTCATCAGCGCGGCCATGCGGATCGCGTTGCGGCTGTAGTCGCTGAAGGTCAGGAAGGTGCCGCCGTAGGGGATGTAGCCGCCATGCAGCGCGATGCCGTTCATGATCGCGGCCATGCCGAACTCGCGCACGCCGTAGTTGATGTGGCGGCCGCCATTGGCGCTGCCATCGGCTTCCAGGCGGAAGGCCGGCGTGCTCTTGGTGTTGGTGAGGTTGGAGCCGGTCAGGTCGGCCGAGCCGCCCAGCAACTCGGGCAGCGCCGCGGTGAAGTGCTCCAGCGCGAGTTGGCTGGCCTTGCGGCTGGCGACGGTCTCGGCCTTCTCGTGCGCGGCGACGACGGCGTCCACCGCGACCTGCGCGAAATCGGCGGGCAGCACGCCGGCCATGCGGCGCTGGAACTCGGCGGCCAGCTCGGGATGGGCCGCGGCATAGGCCTCGAAGCGCTCGTCCCAGGCCTTCTCGGTCTCGGCGCCCTGGGCCTTGGCGTCCCAGGCGGCATAGACCTCGGCCGGGATCTGGAAGGGCTCGTGGGTCCAGCCCAGGGCCTCGCGGGTCAGCTTGATCTCCTCGCCGCCCAGCGGCTCGCCGTGGGCCTTGGCCGTGTTGGCGCGGTTGGGCGAGCCCTTGCCGATGTGGGTCTTGGCGATGATCAGCGTGGGCTTGTCGGTGCTTTGCTTGGCCTTCGCGATCGCGGTGTCCACCGCGTCCACGTCATGGCCGTCCACCGGGCCGATCACGTTCCAGCCATAGGCCTCGAAGCGCTGCGCGGTGTTGTCGATGAACCAGGGCGCGACTTGGCCGTCGATGGAGATGCCGTTGTCGTCGTAGATCGCGATCAGCTTGTTCAGCTTCCAGGCGCCGGCCAGCGCGCAGGCCTCGTGGCTGATGCCTTCCATCAGGCAGCCGTCGCCCAGGAAGGCGTAGGTGCGGTGGTCGACGACGGTGTGGCCCTCGCGGTTGAATTCCTTGGCCAGCATCTTCTCGGCCAGTGCCATGCCCACCGCGTTGGTGATGCCCTGGCCCAGCGGGCCGGTGGTGGTTTCGACGCCCGGGGTGATGCCGACTTCCGGGTGGCCCGGCGTCTTGCTGTGCATCTGGCGGAAGGCCTTCAGCTCCTCGATGGGCAGCGCATAGCCGCTCAGGTGCAGCAGCGCGTAGATCAACATGGAGCCGTGGCCGTTGGACAGCACGAAGCGGTCGCGGTCGGCCCACAGCGGGTTGGCCGGGTTGTGGCGCAGGTGGCGGCCCCACAGCGCGACGGCGATGTCCGCCATGCCCATCGGGGCGCCCGGGTGGCCACTGTTGGCCTGCTGCACGGCATCCATGGCCAGGGCGCGGATGGCGTTGGCCATCTGGTTGGCGGTGCCGGTGGCGGTGCCGGGAGTGGGGCTGGCGGCGAGGGCGTCGGACATGGTGCGGGCGGCGGTAGTTGCGGGGTAAACCCGGGATTTTACAGGGCCATGTCGGCCCGTGCCGGGGGGCACTGCCCACCCGCAGGGGGTGGCCCGAAGCGGCGCGCAAAACTTGATCCACGGCAATGCCGGGGGGCGGGTGCGGCCTCAGTCTTCAACGTGGAGACAACTGGCAAGAGAGAACACCCATGGCCAACCCCATCCCTCTGACCCTGCGCGTGATCCGCAACGAGCACCAGGCCCTGGCGGCCATGCTGCGGTCCATCCCGCTGTTGCTGGCCCAGCAGCGCAGCCGCGGCATCGCGCCGGACTTCGAGGCCTTGCGCGCGATGCTGTTCTACGTGGACGAATTCCCCGAGCGCCTGCACCACCCCAAGGAGTCGCTGCTGCTCTTCCCCAAGCTGCGCGCCCGCGCGCCGCAGCTGCGCGAGGTGCTGGACCAGCTGGAGGACGAGCATGAACGCGGCGAGCGCGCGATCCGCGACCTGGAGCACGCGCTGCTGGCCTACGAGATGCTGGGCGAGCCGCGCCGCGACGCCTTCGAAACCCTGTTGCAGCGCTATGTGAGCGGCTATCTGCAGCACATGGGCACCGAGGAGCGCGACATCCTGCCCGCCGCCGAACGCCTGCTCAGCGAGGCCGACTGGCGCGAGCTGGACGAGGCCTTCGCGCGCAACCAGGACCCGCTGGCCGCGGAAGGTGGCGTCGTCAGCGCGCCCGACGGGCTGTACCAGGCGCTGTTCCAGCGCATCCTCAACGCGCTGCCGGCCCCGCTGGGGCTTGCGCCGGCCGTTTGAGCGGGCCGGTCCGCGCCAAAAAAATCACGTAACTGCTGGAACTGAGAATCAAAAATATCAAATAAAGCAGATTTGATGGAATGCTCGGGCTGACGAATCCACGGCTCTGGTACTTCCGCGGTGGCGGCGGTGTCCAGCATGGTCACGAGGCCCGAGATGTCCGCAGAAACTCTTCCCAGCATTCTCTTCGTCGACGACGAGCCCTCCATCCTCAGCGCGCTGAGGCGGCTGCTGCGCCCCTTGCCCTATCGCGTGCTGACCGCCGAGGGCGGCGTGGAGGCCCTGGCCCTGCTGGAGCGCGAGCCGGTGGACCTGGTGGTGTCGGACATGCGCATGCCCGGCATGGACGGCGCCACCTTCCTGGAGCAGGTGTGCCAGCGCTGGCCGACGGTGCAGCGCCTGCTGCTGACCGGCTATGCCGACATGGACGCCACCATCGCGGCGGTCAATCGCGGCGAGATCCACCGCTACGTGGCCAAGCCCTGGGAGGACCAGGACCTGCTGCTGGCGCTGCGCGACGCCCTGTCGCGTCGCCAGCTGGCCGAGGAAAACCGGCGCCTGCTCGCGCTGACCCAGGAACAGAATGACGCGCTGCAGCGCGTCAACGGCCAGCTGGAGCAGCGCGTGCGCGAGCGCACCGCCGAGCTGGAGCAGGTCAACGGCATGCTGGAGAAGGCCTACGCGCAGCTGCAGGACAACTTCATGCTGTCGCTGGACGTCTTTGCCGGCCTGCTGGAGCTGCGCGACCGCGGCTCGGCCGGCCATTCGCGCGAGGTGGCGCGGCTCGCGCAAGGCCTGGCGCAGGAACTGGGCCTGCCGCCGCGCGACCAGCAGGACCTTTTCGCCGCCGGACTGCTGCACGAGATCGGCAAGATCAGTCTGCCCGACTCCCTGTTGCGCAAGCCCTTCTCGGTGATGAATGCGGAGGAGCAGGCGCAGTTCCGCCGCCATCCCCAGGTGGCCGAGGCGGCGCTGATGCCGCTGGCCGCGCTGCAGCGCAGCGCGCGCCTGGTGCGCGCGCAGCTGGAGCGGCTCGACGGCAAGGGCGTGCCCGACGGCCTGCAGGGCGAAGGTTTCGGCTTCGCGGCGCAGGCCCTGGCGCTGGCCGTGGAATACCGCGGCCTGCTCGGCGGGCGCCTGTCCAGCCGGCCGCACACGCCGGAGCAGGCCCAGGCCCTGATCGCCGGCGGCGCCGGCAGCCGCTACAGCGTGACCGTGGTGCAGGCTTTCCGCGAGCTCATGGCGCGCATGCGCGAGGTCCCGCCCGAGGACCTGTGCATCGACGCCAGCGCGCTGCGCGCCGGCATGGTGCTGTCGCGCGACCTGATGAGCGAGCGCGGCACCCTGCTGCTGGCGCGCGGCTTTCACTTCGACGCGCAGGCGGTGCGCAAGATCCACGACTATGTGGCGCGCCAGGGCCTGCGGCTGCGCCTGCATGTACAGCCGGCCGATGCCGAGACACGGCCGGTGGCGCTGGCGGAGCGCTGAGATGACGGAGCACCTCATGCAAGCCCTGACCCGGCCCCGTCTGCTGTTGGTCGACGACGAGCCCCACATCCTCAGCGCGCTGACGCGCAGCCTGCGCCACAGCCTGCGCCAGCGCTTCGACGACGTGGTGCTGGAAACCCAGAGCGATCCGCTGCAGGCGCTGCGACGCGCCGCCGAGCAGCCCTTCGACCTGATCCTCTCCGACTACCGCATGCCCGGCCTGCTGGGCGTGGAGCTGCTGGTGCGCATCCGCGGCCTGCAGCCCCAGGCGGGGCGCCTCATCCTGTCCGGCCAGGTCGACCACGACGGCCTGGTGGCGGCGATCAACGAGGCGTGCATCGATGCCTTCCTCGCCAAGCCCTGGAACGACGAGCTGCTGGCCGAGGTGGTGGCGCGCACGCTGATGACGGTCTCGGCGCGCCGAGAGACCGAAAGACTGGCCGACCAGATGCGTGCCCGGCGCGGCGAGATCACGCCACAGGAGCTGGAGCGGCGCCGCCTGGAGCTGCTGGAGCCGGGTATCACCCACGCCGAGTGGGACAGCGATGGCAGCCTGCTGATGGAGGTCCCGCTGTGACCACCGCGCTGCCGGACTGCGCGCGCGTGCTGGAGGCGGTCAGCGCCGCCACCCTGGTGCATGGCGGCGGCCGCATCCTGCTGGCCAACGCGGCGATGCAGCGGCTGCTGGGCTACACCCAGGCCCAGCTGCAGGCGATGGATGCCGCCGCCTGGGCGGCTCCGGAGGCGCGCGAGATGCTGGCCGCCTATGGCCATCGTGCGCTCAGCGAAGACGGCGAACTCCCCGTGCTGGAGGTGGAGGCGCTCACCGCCAGCGGCGCGCGCCGCCAGCTGGAGATCAGCGCCCGGCGGCTGGCGGGCGAGGAGCCGCCGCTGGTGCTGGTGACGGCCCAGGACCTGAGCGACATCCGCCATGTGCAGAACAGCCTGCTGGAGGTCGGCCAGGCCATGCGCCAGATCGTCCAGAACGACCCCGTACCCACCTTCGTGATCGACGCCCAGCACCGCGTGACGCAATGGAACGCGGCCTGCGCCCAGCTCACCGGCATCCCCGCGCATCGCATGCTGGGCAGCACCGAGGCCTGGCGCGCGTTCTACGACCAGCCGCGGCCCATGATGGCCGACCTGATCGTCGATGGCAGCATCGCCGAGCAGGGGGCCCGCCATTACGGCGATGCGCTGCGCGCATCTCCGGCCGTGCCGCAGGCCTATGAGCGCGAGGACTTCTTCCCGCGCCTGGGCGAATCGGGGCGCTGGCTGTTCTTCAACGCCGCGCCGCTGCTGGACCTGGAGGGGCGCGTGGTCGGCGCCATCGAGACCCTGCAGGACGTCAGCGCGCGGCGCCGCGCCGAGGAAGAGCTGCGCCGCCACCGCAACGCGCTGGAGCAGATGGTGGCGGAGCGCACCGCCGAGCTGCTGATGACCCACCACGACCTGGACGCCTTCATGGAGAACGCGCCGGTGGGCATCCTGGCCACCGAGCACAAGCGCATCGTGCGCAGCAACAAGACCTTCTGCGACATGTTCGGGCTGGACGGCGCCAACATCGGCGAGCTGACCGGCCGCTCCTTCTTCGTCAGCGACGAGGACTACAAAGGGCTGATCCGGCTGATGGCGCCACAGCTGATGGCCGGCCGCGCGGTGACGCACGAGATGAAGATGCGCCACGCCGGCGGCGCCGCGCTGTGGGTGCAGTTGATCGCCTATGTGGCCGACCCGCAGGTGACGCCGCCGCGCGTGTGGTGGCTGCTGCAGGACCGCACCGCGGTCTGGCAGGCGCAGCAGGAGCTGGTGCTGAACTACCGCAACCTGCAGGAGGCCAATGCCCGCGTCGCCGAGGCGCAAAGCCAGCTGCTGCAGTCCGAGAAGATGGCCTCAATCGGCCAGTTGGCCGCCGGCGTGGCCCATGAGATCAACAACCCGATCGGCTTCGTCAACGCCAACCTCAGCTCGCTGCGCCGCTATGTCAGCGGCATGCTGGCACTGCTTCAGGCCTATGTCGCGCGCGAGGACGGCACGGCCGCGCAGGACCCCGAGCTGCTGCAGCTCAAGAAGTCCGCTGACCTGGACTACATGGCCGAGGACCTGCCGCTGCTGCTGACCGAGAGCGAGGAGGGGCTGAGCCGGGTCAAGAAGATCGTCCAGGACCTGAAGGATTTTTCGCGCGTGGACCATGCCGACTGGCAGATGGCCGACCTCAACGCGGGCCTGGACTCCACGCTCAACATGGTGATGAACGAGGTCAAGTACAAGGCCGAGCTGCGCCGGGAGTACGGCTCCATGCCGCCCGTGCGCTGCCTGGCCGGCCAGCTCAACCAGGTGTTCATGAACCTGATCGTGAATGCCGCGCATGCCATTCCCACGCGCGGCGTGATCACGCTGCGCACCGGGGTGGCGCCGCGCGACGGCGAGGACTGGGCCTGGGTCGAGGTGCAGGACGACGGCCACGGCATGAGCGCCGAGGTGCAGCGGCGCATCTTCGAGCCCTTCTACACGACCAAGCCGGTGGGCCAGGGCACGGGGCTGGGGCTGTCGCTGTCCTTCTCCATCGTCAAGAAACATGGCGGGCACATCGAGCTGGAATCCGCGCCGGGCCAGGGCGCGCGCTTTCGCGTCTGGGTGCCCGTCGCCGGGCCTCGGTCGGGCGCCGCCGAGGCGCGGGCCTACACTGCCGCGCTGATCACTTCTTCCTGAGCTTCCCGATGGCAGTCTTCCGATGCGCGCGATGATTCTCGCGGCCGGGCGCGGCGAGCGCATGCGGCCCCTGAGCGACCACACCCCCAAGCCGCTGTTGCAGGTGCGCGGCCGCCGCCTGATCGAATGGCATTTGCTGGCGCTCGCCGCGGGCGGCGTGCGCGAGGTGCTGATCAACTGCGCCTGGCTAGAGGAGCAGTTTCCCGCCACGCTGGGCGACGGCAGTGCCTACGGCCTGTCGCTGCACTACAGCCTGGAGCGGCGCGACCACGGCGGCGCGCTGGAAACGGCCGGCGGCATCGCCAAGGCGCTGCCCTGGCTGTGTGAGCGGGGCGACGAGGCCTTCTGGGTGATCTCGGGCGACGTCTTCATGCCCGAATTCCGCTGCGACCCCGCGGCCGCGCGCGCCTTTGCCGACAGCACCCGCCTGGCCCATCTGTGGATGACGCACAACCCGCCGCACAAGCCCGGTGGCGACTTCGGCATCGGCCCGGACGGACTGGCGATCAGCGACGCGCAGCCCGACGCCTTGCCGGGTCCGCGCTACACCTGGACCTGTGCCGGGCTGTTCCGCCGCGCGCTGTTCGCCGATGTGCCGGTGGGCACGGCAAGGCCGCTGCGCCCGCAGCTCGAACTGGGCATCGCGCAGCGCGCGATCAGTGCGGAGCTGTTCACCGGGCTGTGGCGCGACGTGGGCACGCCACAGCGGCTGGCGGAATTGAACGCCTGAGCGCCGGAGGACCGTCGCGGCCCTACACCGGCCGGCCGGCCCAGCGCTCGCAGCTCTGGCGCACCAGCTCGGCCAGCAGCTGCTCGCTGTCCACCACGCCGCGCGCCCAGGTGGCGTCGTTGCCCTGCCAGCGGACCTCGTCGCGCACCAGCTTCAGCGCGCCCTCGGCGCCCAGCGCCGCGGCATGCGGCTCCAGCGCCTGCAGCGTCAGCACCAGGTCCTCGCGCAGGCTGCGGTGCTCGCCGGTCTTGGGGTCGACGAAGCTGCCGTCCAGCCCGAAGCGGCAGGCCTGGAAGCGGTTGAAGGTGTAGGGCAGGTAATCGTCCTCGTGCAGCGCGAAGGGCTGGTCCTGCGTCAGCCAGCGCGCCAGGCACTGGATCAGCGCGGCCAGCGCCGCCGCCTTCTCGATGGTCAGCGGCGTGTCCAGCACCCGCACCTCGATGGTCCCGTACTCCGGCTTGGGGCGGATGTCCCAGTAGAAGTCCTTCATGCTCTTGACCACGCCGGTGCGGGTCATCTTGTCGAAGAACACGCGGAACTCGTCCCAGCTCAGCACGAAGGGCGCGCGGCCGGACAGCGGGAAGGCGAACACCGAGTTCAGCCGCGCCGAGTGGAAACCGGTGTCTGCGCCCTGCACATAGGGCGAGGAGGCCGACAGCGCGATCAGGTGCGGGATGAAGCGCGACAGCCCGTGCAACAGGCGCAGCGCCTGGTCCGGCCCGGCGCAGCCGATGTGCACGTGCTGGCCGAACACGGTGAACTGCTTGCTCAGATAGCCGTACAGCGAGGACAGCTCCTGGAAGCGCGGCTTGTCGAAGATGCGCTGCCGGCTCCACTTCTGGTAGGGATGGGTGCCGCCGCCGGACAGCCCCAGATTGAGCCGGTCGGCGCAGCGCACCAGCGCGTTGCGGGTCTGGCTCAACTGCTCCAGCACCTGGCCGTGCGTCTCGCAAACCCCGGTGCACAGCTCGATCATGCTGTCGGTGATCTCGGGCGTCACGCCGCCGGGCAGCTTGACGCCTTCCATCAGGCGCAGCAGATCGCGCGAACCGGGGGTCAGGTCGTAGTCGTGGCGGTTGACGATCTGCAGCTCCAGCTCCACGCCCATGGTCAGCGCGCGCGAGGTGGCAAAGGTCTCCAGGCTCATGACTTGCTCCCGCCGCCGGGCTGTTGTTCACCGGTGATGCGCAGCCCCCACTGCACCGCGATCGGGCCGGCCAGTTCCATCAGCGCGATGGCCGACAGGATGATGGGCGCCAGCTGCGCGGCCACCTCGGGATGCAGGGCCTGGATCTCGCTGAACAGCACCAGCGTGGATCCGGAGATGGGGCTCAGGCACACCGCCAGCGCGAGGCCCTGGCGGGCGTCGATGCCGCTGACGCGCGCCAGCCCCACCAGGGCCAGGCCCTTGGCGATCAGGCGCGTCAGCAGCAGCACGGCGGCCAGGCCCACGCCCGCGGCGAGCGCCTGCAGCGTCCAGGCCGAGCCCACGGCGACGAACAGCAGCAGCACCAGCACGCCGCCGGCGGTGCCGAAGTGGCGCGGCCAGACCCAGGGCCGCGCGGTGGTGTTGCGCAGCACCACGCCGGCCAGCAACGGCACCAGCAGCGTCGAGAGGTTCAGCGCGCGCGCCAGCCCCAGCGCCAGCAGCACCAGGCCCAGCAGCATTAGCACGGTGTTCTCGTCGCGCAGGTCCAGCCGGCGCATCAGCACGGCGATCAAGCGCGCCAGCGCGGCGGCCAGCAGCACCGACGCGACGAAGACATAGAGCGGCTGCGCCACCGCCTCCAGCCAGTCCCCGGCGCGGTCCATGTGCAGCCAGCCCAGCAGCAGGCGGTGGGCGAGCACGGCGTAGACGGTGTTCAGTGCGGTCAGCACCAGCATGCGCTCGTTGACCTGGCCGGCGGCCTTGAGCTCGGTGCCGACGCGGCCGATCACCGCGCCCGACGCAGCCACGGTGAGCACCGCGCAGCTCAGCGCCAGCAGCGGCGACAGCCCCAGCAGCCACAACACATAGGCCACCGCGGAAAAGCTCAGCAGCGATTCGCCCGCGCTGGCCAGCAGCAGGGCCTTGTTGTCGCGCAGCCAGCGCAGGTTGACCCGGCTGCCCATCTCGAACAGCAGCAGCGCCAGCGCCAGATCCACGACCAGGCGCAGCCGCTGGTCCATCGCGCCATTGGCGAACAGACCATGTCCGGTGACGGCCATCAGCATGCCCACCACGCTGTAGCCCACCACCCGGGGCAGGCCTATGCGGCGGTAGACCGCCTCACCCAGCAGTCCTGCCACGAAGAGGATCAGGGTGGCCCAGAAAATCCAGTCCACGCGCGGTGGCCAGGCACTGAATTGAAGGAAGTCGGCGAGCGGGTTCAAACCGTTGCATCTCCTTGCAGATAAAGGGTGGCACCGGCAAAGCGGGCCAGACTGAAGAGCTCCCCCGGGGCGATGGCAAACGGCTTGCCGCCCCGCGCGAGGGGCAAGGGAACCTGGGCGGACCTGGGTCCCTTGAGAGGCCAAACGATTCTAGAGTCTAGACCGGCGTCAACGGCTCGCCGGGGCAATGCCCACGCCTGGGCCAGCGGGTATACCGCGGGCGCATTCGCGCCCTTGCCCGTGCCCATGGGGCCGGGCCGGGTTCAGGCACTGCGACGCGTCGCCGGATCATGCGCCAAGACCGGGGCGACAGGCAGTGCCTGTGGGCGAAGAGCGGTCCATTCGAGCTCCCCGCTGCGCAGCCAATCGTCCACGCGCCGGCCCGCGCGGCGCGATTCGCGCGCCTGGGCGCGCAGCACGCCCACCCAGCCATCGCGGCCGCCATGCTTGGCCGCGTACATGGCCTGGTCGGCCAGCGCGACGACCAGGTTCCAGTCGGCGTCGCGCGGATGCTCCGGGTCCAGCGGGAAGCAGGCAAAGCCCACCGAGCAGGTCATCGCGCGCCACTGGCCGTCGCCCAGGTCGAAGGGCTGGCTGGCGACCTGCTGGCGCGCGCGCTCGGCCAGCTCGGCCGCATGGGCGCGCGTGGTGCTGCGCGCGACGATGAGGAACTCCTCGCCGCCCCAGCGTATCAGGTGGTCGGTCTCGCGGAACACGGGCTGCAGCCGTGCGCGGATCTGGCGCAGCACGGCATCGCCGGCGGCATGGCCCAGCTCGTCGTTGACTTCCTTGAAGTGGTCCAGGTCGATGAGGAAGAACAGCAGGTCCGCGTCGTGCGGCGCGGGCTCGCCGGGCTGGCGCGTCGCCTCGTGGCGCGCCAGGCTCAGCGCGACGTCCGGTCCGATCTGCTGGGTCAGGAAGCGCCGGTTGCGCATGCCCGTCAGCGGATCGCTGAGGCTGGACTCTTCCAGCTCCACGGTCTTGCGCTGCAGCGCGCTGGACATCGCTTCCAGCGCCGCGGTGCGCTCGCGCACGCGCTGCTCCAGCGCGGCCTGCTGGGCGCGCAGATAGCGGGTGCGCATCAGGATCCAGGCATACATCAGCGCGAGCAGCGCGGCCAGCGCCAGCGCGCGCGCCCACCAGGTCTGCCACCAGTGCGGCAGCACGCGCACTGGCAGGTCCAGCTCCTGCGGGCTCCAGGCGCCGCTGCGGTTGGTGCCGCGCACCTGCAGCCGGTACTCGCCCGGATCCAGGTTGCTGTAGCTGGCCACGCGCTGGTCCGCGCCCACCTGGGTCCAGTCGGTGTCGAAACCGTCGAGCCGGTAGGCGTAGCGGTTGCGCGTCGGGTCGCTGTAGTCCAGCGCCGCGAACTCGACGCTGAAGCCGCGCGCCTGCGGTGCCAGCGTGAGTTCCGGCTGCAGCCCGGCCAGCGGCGCGCGGCGCCCGTCGATGCGCAGCTCGGTGAAGGCCAGCGGCGGCTGGTAGCGCCAGGGCTCGAACTGCTCCGGCGCCACGACCAGCACGCCCTTGGCGCCGCCGAAGAGCATGCGCCCGTCGCGCAGCTGCGCGTAGCCGCGGTACCAGCCGGTGCCCAGGTCCGCGCCGTCGGCCGGCGTGAGCTCGTCGTGGCGGTCGCGGGCGGGGTCGTAGACGAACTGCTGGGTCCAGATGCGGCCGCGCTCGTCTTCGAGCAGGTTGGCGCCGAAGGCGCGGCCGGACACACCATGCCGCGCGCCGACGCGCTCGAACACGGCCTCCTGGCCGCGCAGCGCGCGCAGCCGGTGCAGCCCGGCCGCGGTGTCCACCCACAGCGTGCCGTCGCGCGCCAGCAGCAGGCCGACGACCGACGGATGGCCCAGGTCGTCCGGCGCGACCGAGCGCAGGGGCAGCAGCTCGCCGCCGTCGCGCGGGCGCAGGAACAGACCCTTCTCGGTGCCCACCCAGAGCCCGCGCGCCGGGTCCTCGATCAGTGCGTTGACGTCGCCCGTCAGCGCCGTGCCGCCCTGGGCCAGGACGCGCTGCGGTTCGCGTTCCGCCGGACCGAGCCGGTAGAGGCCGTCCTGCGTGCCGATCCACAGCACCTGCTGCGCGTCGACCAGCAGCCGGCGCGCCCGGCCCGGGCCGGCCCGGAGCACGCGCAGCACGCGGTGCCGCGCGTCGATCTGGTGCAGGCCCGCGTCATGGCCCAGCCAGACCGTGCCGTCGGCGGCCTGCGCGATGCTGGACACGCGGCCCGGCGGCAGCACGCCGCCCTCGGCCTGCGGCCGGATCGCGTCCCGCGGCCGCAGCTGCGCGTCCAGGATGTAGACGCCGCTTTCGTTCGTACCCAGCCAGACCTCGCCGCTGGACAGCTGGGCCACGCTGCGCACATTGAGGTCGCTGCCCAGGCGCGCGAAGCGCTCGCGGCCCAGCACCTGCAGGCTGCGGTTGCCCGGGTTGTGGCGCTGCAGGCCTCCGCCGTAGCCGCCCACCCACAGCCAGCCGGCGCGGTCGCGCAGCAGCGCGCGCACCTCGTTGCCCGCCAGGCTCTGCGCCCGTTCCGGATCGTGCCGCTCCAGGCCCAGCAGCGCGCCGTCCGCGGCGCGCCGGATCTCCAGCCCGCCGGTGCGCCCGACCCAGACCTCGCCCGCCGGCGTCAGCACAAAGCTGTTGATCGCGCCGCGCAGCCGCGCATCGGCCGGGACGCGGCGGCTGCGCCCGCTGCGCGGATCGACGAGCGCCAGCTCGCCCTGCTGGGTGCCGACCCAGATCTGGCCGTCCGGCGCCTCGAACAGCGCGAGCACGATGTGCTCGGCCAGATCGGGCTCGCCGTTGTCCGGCCGCACCGGCTCGAAGCGCTCGGAGCCCGCCACGCGGCGCGCCAGGCCGCGCCAGGTGCCCACCCACAGCGTGCCCTCGCGGTCCACCAGCAGCGCCTGCACGCGGTCGTCCGGCAGCCCCAGGCCGCTGGCCTGGCGCACATGGTCGAAGCGGTCGCGGTCGGGGTCGTAACGGTCCAGGCCATGGCCGATGGTGCCCACCCACAGCCGGCCGTCGCGGTCCTGGGCCAGCGCGCGCAGGGTGCCCGGCGCGATGCCGTCGGGCCGGCCCTCGCCGTTACGGAAGAACTGCAGGCGTTCGCTGCGCGGGTCCAGCACCGCCAGGCCGTCGGCCTCGGTGCCGATCCAGAGCCGGCCATCGCGCGCGACCAGCAGGCTGCGCACGAAACTCAGGCTCTTGGACTGCGCGCCCACCGCGGTCTGGGCGCGGAAGTTGTAGCCGTCATAGCGCAGCAGGCCGGCCGAGGTGCCGATCCACATCAGGCCCTGCGGGTCCTGCGCCAGCGCGGAGATCACACCCAGCGACAGCGGCGAGTTCGCGCCCAGCGACTCGAAGCGCAGCGGCGCGGCCGCCACCGGGTCGCGGCCAGCCTCGGACGCCGCGCGCGCGGGCGGGGCCTGCAGCGGCGCGGCGCCGACGGCACCGGCGGCCAGGATCAGGGGCGCGATGAGACGGAACAGCATCGGCGACGATCGTAGCCGACGCCGGTGACCGTCCCGTCAGCGCGCCAGCGGCGTCGAGATCGCGTCGATGCGCGCCATCACCTCGGGCGTCAGCTTGGGCGTCAGCGCCAGCGCGCCCAGGTTGTCCTGCAGCTGCGCGAGCTTGCTCGCGCCCAGGATCACCGTGGAGACGCGCGGGTTCTTGTTGACCCAGGCGATGGCCAGCTGGGCCACCGTGCCGCCCAGCTCGCGGGCGATCGCCTCCAGCTCGCCGACGGCGGCATTGCGCGCCGGATCCAGCAGCTGCTCGCGCATCCAGTTCATGCTTTCCAGCGAACCGCGGCTGCCCTCGGGCACGCCCTGGCGGTACTTGCCGGTCAGCAGGCCCGACGCGAGCGGGCTCCAGGTCGTCAGGCCCAGGCCCAGGTCCTCGTACAGCCGGGCGTATTCCTGCTCGACGCGGCGGCGGTGGAACAGGTGGTACTGGGGCTGCTCCATCACCGGCTTGTGCAGGTGGTGGCGCTCGGCGATCTCCCAGGCGGCACGGATGTCGGCGGCGCTCCACTCGCTGGTGCCCCAATACAGCGCCTTGCCCTGGCTGATCATGTCGCTCATCGCCCAGACGGTTTCCTCGATGGGCGTGTTCGGGTCCGGGCGGTGGCAGTAGACCAGGTCCACGAAGTCCAGCTGCAGCCGCTTCAGCGAGCCGTCGATGGCCTGCATCAGGTATTTGCGGTTCAGCGTGTTCTGGAAGTTGACCGTGTTGCCCTCGCGCGCCAGGCCCCAGTAGAACTTGGTCGAGACCACATAGCTGTGGCGCGGCCAGGCCAGCTGCTTGAACACCTGGCCCATGATCTCCTCGCTGCGGCCCAGTGCATAGACCTCGGCGTTGTCGAAGAAGTTCACGCCGGCGTCGCGGGCCGCGGCCATCAGCTCGACGGCGGCGCCCGTGTCCACCTGGGTGTGGTAAGTGACCCAGGAGCCCAGCGACAGTTCGGAGACTTGCAGGCCGCTGCGGCCCAGACGACGGTATTGCATGGTGGACATTCCTCCGGGAAGTCTTGGATGAACAATGGGAGCGAAAGCCTAGCCGAAAGCGCGCTGGCGCACCGGCCGTCACCGTATAGTCCGTCACCGATGAGCTCCCACACCGATTCTGCCCACCCGCTGCGCCTGGCGGTCGTCGGCGCCGGCCCGGCCGGGCTGGCTCTGGCGCTGCTGGCGGCGCGCCATCTGCCTGCGGCCCGCATCCGCCTCTTCGACGCCCGCCCGCTGGCGCGCGACATCTCGGGCGACCCGCGCACGCTGGCGCTGTCGCTGGGTAGCGTGCAGCTGCTGCAGCGCCTGCAGGTCTGGCCCGCGGCGGCGGCCCAGCCCATCGCCGAGGTGCATGTGAGCCAGGCGCCGCCCACCCTCAGCGGCCCGCTGTTCGGGCCCGCGGGCGAGCCCGAGGTGCGCATCAACGCCCGCGAGCAGGGCCGCGAGATGCTGGGCGCGGTGCTCAGCTACGGCCAGCTGGTGGCGCCCTTGCAGCAGGCCTGGCTGGCCGCCTGCGAGCGCGAACCGCAGCGCCTGGCCGCCTGCTTCGGCCAGCCGGTCGCGGCGATCAAGCCGCTGCCCGGCGGCCAGGTGGAGCTGGACACCGGCGATTGCCACCTGGCCGAGTCCTATGACCTCGTCGTGGTCGCCGAAGGCGGCGTGTTCGCCGAACAGGCGCGCAAGGCGCTGGCGCACGACTACCGCCAGAACGCCTGGGTGGGCAGCGTCGAGCTGGCACCCGACAGCCCCGAGGGCGTGGCCTACGAACGCTTCACCCGCCACGGCCCGCTGGCCCTGCTGCCGCTGCGCGCCCTTGCCGACGGCACGCGCCGCGCCGCGCTGGTCTGGTGCCTGCCGCAGGACGAGGACGAGGTGGCCGGCCTCAGCGACGCGCAGCGCCTGGTCGTGATCCAGCAGCAGCTGCCCGAGCGGGTGGGCCGGCTGCGCGCGATCAGCCCGCTGAAGTGCTTCGCGCTGGGGCTCAATGCCGAGCGCAGCCTGGTGGAGGGGCGCGTGGTGCGCATCGGCAACGCGGCGCAGACCCTTCATCCGGTGGCCGGCCAGGGCCTGAACCTGGGCCTGCGCGACGCCTACACGCTGGTCGACGCGCTGCGCCGGGCGCAGGCCGAGGAGGGCGGCGACGTCGACAAGGCGCTGCGCCGCGTCGAATGGGCGCGCGCGCCGGACCGCTGGAGCACCATCGCCACCACCGATTTCCTCGCGCGCAGCTTCGCCTGGCGCTGGCCGGGCCTGCCCGCCGTGCGCGGGCTGGGGCTGGCGGCGCTGCAGGCGCTGCCGCCGCTGCGCAGCGCGCTGGCGCGCCAGATGATGTTCGGCCGCCGCTGAGGAGCCCGCGCCGGTGACGACCGCCCCGTCCAGCGCCGCCAGCAACGCCCTGCAACAGGGGCGTCTGGCGCTGGCCGTGAGCCTGGGCGAGGAATGGTGGCTGGACGCGCTGGAGCGCGCGGACGAACTGCAGCAGGCCTGTGCGCTGCTGCACCTGGCGCGCTGCGACACCTGGCTCAACCAGCGCGCCGCGGCGCGCGCGCGCAGCGAGCAGGCGGTGCGCCTGTTCCGTCAGCAGGGCGATGCCGCCGGGGAGGCGGCCGCGCTGTCGGTGCTGTCGCACAGTGCCAGCCTGTCGGGCGAGCATGAAGAAGCGGTGGAGGCCGCGCTGCTGGGCGTGGGCCTGGCGCGCGCCAGCCGCGACGCCGGCGCGCTGGCGCTGGCGCAGCAGGACCTGGGGCAGGCGCTGATGTGGGCGCGCAGCCATGAGCGCGCCGCCGAGGCGCTGCGCAAGGCGGTCGACGCCTGCCATGCCTGCAAGCCGCCGCGCCATCCGCTGCGGGCCTGCCTGGCGCTGGCCTGCAACGAGCTGATGCGCCTGGCCGAGCAGCGCGAGCGCCTGGGCGCGGCGGTCACGCTGGGCATGCTGGACGCCCATCTGCTGCATGCCCGCCATCTGCTGGACGAGCAGGCCGAACCCGACCCGGCCGAGCTGCTGCAGTGGCAGCTGATGTCGGCGCTGCGCCGCGTCTGGAAGGGCGAGGCGGAGCTGGCGCGGCGCGAGCTGCTGGCGCTGGCGCCGCTGCGCGTCCGTGTCGGCCGCGAGCACTGGATGAGTCTGGTGGTGCTGGTCGTGCAGGCGGAGCAGGCCTGGCTGGGCGGTGACCCGGCGCTGGCGCTGCACCATGCCGAACAGGTGGTCGTCGAGGCCGACCGGCTGAAGCACGAACCGCTGGCCCAGCTCGGCGAGGCCCTGGCCAGCCGCATCGAAGAGGCCCAGGGCCGCAGCGGCGAGGCGCTGCTGCGCCTGCGCCGGCTGCGCGTGCGCGAGGCTCGCGTGCGCGTGCAGCGCCTGGACAGCCGCGCCGAAGCCGTGCAGTGGCAGCTGGAGGCGCGGCGCAGCGCCGCCGACCGCGACCTGCTCGCCAGCGAGGCGCAGCGGCTGGAAAAGCTGTCCATGGAGGACGCGCTCACCGGGCTGGCGAACCGGCGCGCCTTCGAGCGCCAGCTGCAGGTCCTGGTGGAGGCGCGGCCTCCCCCCCAGGCCTGCGTGGCGCTGATCGACGTCGATCACTTCAAGCAAATCAACGACGGCCATTCGCACCTGGTCGGCGACCGCGTGCTGACGCAGATCGCGCGGCTGCTGCGCGAGCATGTGCGCGAGCACGACCTCGCCGCGCGCCTGGCCGGCGACGAATTCGTGCTGTTGCTGCGCGGTGCCAGCGAGGCCGTCGCGCAGCGTGCCTGCGAGCGCCTGCGCGACGGCGTGCGCCGCCACGACTGGACGGCGCTGGCGCCCGGGCTGGCGGTCGGCATCAGTGTGGGCTTCGCGCCGCTGCGCCCCGGCGACAGCGTCGAAAGCCTGCTGGCGCGCAGCGATGCGGCGATGTATGCGGCCAAGCGTTCGCGCGACGCCGTCCACCCCTGAACCCATGACGATGAACAGTCAGAACCCGGATCCCCACTACGACGTGCTGCGGCAGACCCCGTCCGCCGAGACCTATCGCGCGCTGCGCACCGCGGCCGGCCTCAGCGCCAAAAGCGAGGAGGCGGCGCTGCGCGGCCTGCCCAACAGCCTGTTCGCGGTGCAGATCCTGCATCGCGGCGAACCGGTGGGCATGGGGCGCATCGTCGGCGACGGCGGCTGCTTCTACCAGGTGGTGGACATCGCCGTGCGGCCCGAGCACCAGGGGCGCGGGCTGGGCAAGCGCATCATGCGCGAGCTGATGGCCTATGTGCAGGCCGAGGTGCCGGCCAGCGGCTATGTGAGCCTGATCGCCGACGGGCAGGCCCAGCACCTGTATGCGCAGTTCGGCTTCGAGCCGACCGCGCCGCGCTCGGTGGGCATGGCCTACCGGCGGCCGGCCTAGGCGTCCAACGCGGCGGCGCGCGCCTGCAGCAGCTCGCGTTCGCGCACATTGGCGGTCAGCGTGGCGGCGCGCAGCAGTTCGGCACGCGCCTCGCCATGCCGCCCCAGGCGCTGCAGCAGGTCGGCATGCACGCTGGGCAGCCAGGGATAGCGGGCCAGCACCGGGTCGGCCAGCAGCGGCTGCAGCGCGTGCAGCGCGACGCCGGGGCCTTGCGCCATGGACAGCGCGACCACGCGGTTGAGCGCGATCACCGGCGAGGGCTGGCGCTCCTCCAGCTCGCCATACAGCGCCAGGATGCGCGCCCAGTCGGTGTCCTGCGCCTGCGCGGCGCGTGCATGGCAGGCGGCGATCTCGGCCTGCAGCGCATAGGGGCCCGGCGGCTGCGGCGCCGCCAGGGCCTGCGCCTGCGCCAGCGCGGCCAGGCCGCGGCGTATCAGCAGGCGGTCCCAGCGCTGGCGGTCCTGCGCCATCAGCAGCACCGGCCGGCCCTGGGCGTCGACGCGTGCGCCATTGCGCGAGGCCTGCAGCTCCAGCAGCGCGGCCAGGCCGTGGACCTCGGGTTCGGTGGGCACCAGCTCGGTCAGCATGCGCGCCAGGCGCAGCGCCTCGTCGCACAGCGGCGTGCGCAGCCAGTCCTCGCCTTCGGTGGCGGTGTAGCCCTCGTTGAAGACCAGGTAGACCACCTCCAGCACCGCGGCCAGCCGCTCCTGCAGCGCCTCGCCCTGCGGCAGGTCGAAGGGCACGCCGGCGCCGGCCAGGGTCTTCTTGGCGCGCACCAGGCGCTGTGCGACGGTGGGCTCGCTCTGCAGGAAGGCGCGCGCGATCTCGGCGGTGGAGAGCCCGGCCACCAGCTTGAGCGTCAGCGCCACGCGCGCCTCGCGCGACAGCACCGGGTGGCAGCTGCAGAAGATCAGGCGCAGCACGTCGTCGCCGAGCTGGCGCTGGCGGCGCGCGTCGTCCAGGCCGTCGACGAAGTCGGGCACGATCATCGCCTCCCGGGCCTCCAGCTCCAGGCCCAGTTCGTTGAGCCGGGTGTCGCTGAGCTTGCCGTGGCGCAGCCGGTCCAGCGCTTTGTTGCGCGCCGCGGTGAGCAGCCAGGCGCCGGGCTTGTCGGGCAGGCCCTCGCGCGGCCAGTGCTCCAGCGCGGCGACCAGCGCGTCCTGCGCCGCATCCTCGGCCAGGCCGAGGTCGCGCGTGAGCCGGGTCACGCTGGCGACGATGCGCGCCGACTCCAGCCGCCAGACGGCGGCGATCGCCGCGCCCGTCGCGGCGTCGGCCGCGGTGCTCATTGGGGGCGCTCCGGCGCGGCGGCCATGTCCATGTACACCAGCTCCCAGATGTGACCGTCCAGGTCCTCGAAGCCATGGCCGTACATGAAGCCGTGGTCCTGCGGCTGGCGCGGCACCGCGGCGCCGGCGGCGCGCGCCTTGGCCACCAGCGCGTCCACCTCCTCGCGGCTCTGGCAGGACAGGCAGACCAGCACCTCGGTGCTCCGGGTCGCGTCGGCGATGGGCTTGGCGGTGAAGCCCTGGAAGAAGGGTTCGGTGAGCAGCATCGCGTAGATGTGCTCCGAGATCACCATGCAGGCCGCCGCGTCGTTGGTGAACTGCGGGTTGAAGGCATAGCCCAGCTCGGCGAAGAAGCGCATGCTGCGCGGCAGGTCCTTGACGGGCAGGTTGACGAAGATGTGATGGTGGGTCATGGCGGGTCTCCTCCGGGGGTCAATGAAGCTGGGGGCCTGGGGCGGGCGGCGGTTCGATCACGGGGCACAGTTCGATCCGGGCCGCCAGCCCGCCGCCCCGCGGGGCCGCCGGAAAGCGGCGCGACCAAGCCAGCGCCTCCTCGCGCGAGCGCACCTCGATCAGCGAGAAGCCGGCCAGCTGGACCTCGGGCGCATCGGGTGGACCGTCGCTGGGCCGGCCGCCGTCGGCCGGATAGTCCACGCGCCAGCCCGCGGGGCCGGGGCCCAGGTCCATGCCCTCCAGCAGCACGCCCGCGCGGGCCAGTTCGGCGCGGAAGCGGGCCATGCGCGCCTGCCATTCCGGCGGCAGCGGGGCCGGCGCGGCGCAGGCGGCCTTCACCAGGATCATGTATCGCATCGCGCGCTCCCGCCCCGCGAGGGCGGGGCTGCATCCCGACGACGAAGCCGGCGCGCGCATTTCGACAGGACGGCGAAGAAAAGCGGCCTCAGCCGCGCGATTCGGCGAAACAGGGGCCCAGCGCGCGCACCTCTACCGTCGCCCATTCGGCCGCCGGGCATTCGCGCGCGATGGCCAGCGCCTGCTCGCGGTCCTGGCAGTTGAGCCAGAAGAAGCCGCCCACCATTTCCTTGGCCTCGGCGAAGGGGCCGTCCAGTGTGCTGATGCGGCCCTCGCGCCGGCTCACCCGGCTGCCATGGTTCAGCGACTGCAGCGATTGCGCGGCCTGCAGCAGGCCCTGGTCGCGCAGCCGGTCGGCGAAGTCGGTCATGCGCGCATAGGCTTGGCGCCCTTCCTCGGGGGTGCGCGCCTCGCGTTGGCCCAGGGGTTCTTGGATCAGCAGCAGATAGCTCATCGGGGGTGTCCGCGGTGACGGCCGGCCGGGCTGGCCGCGCCAAGCGGCCGACTGTCGCACGGACGCCGGGCGGACGGCAATGTCCCTGGCGGGCGCAGGTGATCGCCGCGCGATGGGGCGGCCCGCGCGCGCCAGCCGCCTCACCGGGGCCGCAGGGCGGGCCGCCCCCGGCAGAATGCCGGGCCGGGCCTGCCCAGGCCCTCAGCGAGGAGTGAAGCCCCATGCCGTCTTTCCTGTCCCAAGTCTCGCCCTGGTGGCTGCTGGCCGTGGCCGGCGTGCTGGAGGTGGTGTGGTCCCTCAGCATGAAGGCCTCGGACGGCTTCAGCCGCCCCTGGGCCACCGGCGTGACCCTGGTCGCGGCCTGGGCCAGCTTCTGGCTGCTGGGCCTGGCGCTGAAGCAACTGCCGGTGGGCACGGCCTACGCGGTCTGGACCGGCATCGGCGCGGTGGGCGCGGCGCTGCTGGGCATCGTGCTGTTCAGCGAGCCGGCGACGCTGGCGCGTCTGGGCTGCATCGGCCTGATCGTGGCCGGCATCCTGGGGCTCAAGCTGCTGCACTGAGCCCCGCAGGGGCCGCGCGCCGCGGCGCCGGCCGGCGTTAGCGCCGCGGCCGCCGTGGCGCGACGGACAGCGCCAGCACCACCGCGAGCGCCGCCGGCGTCGCGGCCACGGCCCAGTCCACCAGCGCCTGCGCCGGGCGGTCCGCGCTGGCGGCCAGTCCCATCCCCAGACCCAGCAGCGCCAGCGCGAGGCCGCGCAGCAGGCGGCGCTGCCGCGGCGCGGGCGGGCGGCCGCGCAGGTCCTCGTGATGGCGGTCCATCGCCAGCGCCAGCGCGGTCATCGCGCCCAGGTGCAGCAGCATCTGCAGCATCAGCATGGCCGCGCCTCCCCATCGCCGGGCGGGGTGGCGGTGGCGCGGCGCGCGGCGCGCGGTTCGCGCAAATGCCAGGCCAGCGCGCCCAGCAGTGCCGCGGCGACCAGCCAGCCCAGCTCCACCAGCGCGCGCACGTGCTCGCCGTGGGCCAGGTCGTCCAGCAGATGGCCGGCGCCGCTGGCCGCGCCCAGCAGCGGCAGCGCCGCCAGGCCCGTGGCCGCCAGCGCGAGCAGGCGGCGCCAGGTCGCCCGGGTGGGCTGCCACAGCGCCCACAGCAGGGCCAGGCCCCAGGCGCCGAAGAAAGCCTGCAGCTCGGCGTCCATGCGCTGCGGCAGCTGCGCCGGCAGCAGCCGGTTGGCCAGCAGGTAGGCGCACAGCGCCAGCGCCAGGCCGGCGAGGCTGGCGATGTTGAGCGCGTCGACCAGGCGCTCTCCGGCCGAGGCGCGCGCCGCGCGGCGCGCCGTCTGGGCGCGCCGTTTCACGCGCCACAGCAGCAGCCCGGTGGCGATCATCGCGCTGCCCAGCACGCCCAGCGCGAACAGGGTCCAGCGCAGCCCCCAGTCGGCGAAGCGCGCCATGTGCAGCCCGTACAGCACGCCGTACACGCGCGTGGCCGGCGTGCCGCGGTCGACCGCGTGCAGCAGGCGGCCGTCGCGGCCATCCAGCACCAGGCGCGGTGGCGGGTATTGCAGCCGCCCGCCGTCCCGCGCGCGCAGCTCCAGGCGCAGGCCCTCGGGGCCGTCGCGCTGCACGCTGAGGCTCTCCAGCGGCAGGTCCGGCCAGTGGTGCCGCGCCTGGTCCAGCGCCGCCTGCAGCGCCAGCGGCGGCATGGGGCCGGGCGCGGGCGTGGCCGCGCGCGCGCCGCCGCGGCCGCGCATGGCGCTGCCGGCGGGCTCGCCGGCCAGATCGCTGAAGTAGGCGCCGTCCTTCATCCCGTAGGCGGCGGCGATGCCGGCGGGCAGGTAGAGGCTGTGGAAGATCATCAGCCCGCTGAAGGTGATCAGCAGGTAGAAGGGCAGGGCCAGCACGCCGCTGACGTTGTGGGCGTCCAGCCAGGCGCGCTGTCCGCCCTTGGCCCAGCGCAGCGTGAAGAAGTCGGCGAACAGGCGGCGGTGGGTCACGATGCCGCTGAGCAGCGCGACGAACATCGCCAGCGTTGCCAAGCCCACGACCCAGCGCCCCTCCAGAATCCAGCGGCTTTTCTCGGCGGAACGCAACTCGAAGTGGAAGCGGTAGAAGAAATCGCCGCCGAAGGTCGGGCGCGGCCGCAGCTCGGCGCCGCTGGCGGGGTCCAGCCAGCGCGTCTCGAAGCGCGGCCGCTCGCCGGGCCGAGCCGCCGGCTCGCGCCAGGACACGCGCAGCGCCGGCTCGCGCGCGTCGGGCAGGCGCACGGTCCAGTTCTGGGCCTGCGGCGCATGCGCGCGCAGCCAGCGCTCGGCCAGCGCCGGCGTGCCGGCATGGGCGGCGCCCAGGCCGCGCAGCTCGGGCTTCATCCACAGGCTGATCTCGTGGCGGAAGAAGCTCAGCGTGCCGGTCACGAAGATCGCGAACAGCAGCCAGCCCAGCAGCAGGCCGGCCCAGGTGTGCAGCCAGGCCATGGACTGGCGCAGGCCTTCCTTGGCTCCATCGGGTCTCATCGCGTCTCCTTGGCGTTCAGCGCGGCGCGGCCCAGACCGCCAGGCCCAGCAGCGCCGCCGGCCCGAGGGTCCAGACCCAGGCGCGCGCGGCGCTGCGCGCCGCGAAGGCGCCCAGCACGGCCAGCGCATAAGCCAGGTTGCCCAGCAGGGTGCCGGTCATCGTGGCTTCCACCCGCTCCAGCGGCAGGTGCAGCGCGCAGGCCGCGGCCAGCGCCGACGCGAGCAGGTAGCCGCCCGCCAGCGCGGCCAGGCTGCGCGAGAGCACGGCGCCGCGGTAGCGCAGCGGCAGCGGGGCGTTCGGAGGCGTGGCCATGGCTCAGAGACGGGCGTGCAGGCTCAGCAGCCAGTTGCGCGGCTCGCCGTAGTTGGGATAGTCCAGGTTGGCCCAGTAGCGCTGGTCCAGCACATTGCGGGCCGACAGCGTGAGGCTGTAGCGCTCGTTGAAGCGCCAGCCGGCGCTCAGGCCCAGCAGCGCATAGGCGGGCTGGCGCACCGTGGTCGTGCCCAGCAGCGGGTGGGGGATGTTGAAGCCCTCCACCGCGCTCTGCCAATTCAGGCTGGCGCCCAGGCTCAGGCCCTGCAGCGCGCCGCCGAAGCGGTAGCGGCCCGAGACCTGCAGGTAGTGGTCGGGCAGATTGGTCCAGATCAGGTCGGTGGCCTGGCGGCGCGTATGCAGATAGGTGTAGCCGCCCTGCAGGCTGAGGCCGGGCAGCGGTTCGCCGAACAGCTCCAGCTCCAGACCGCGGCTCTCGGTGCCGTCGACGCCGATGAAGGCGGAGCTGCCGTCGGGCAGGCTGCCCTCGGGCACGCTGCTGTCGCGCACGCCCAGGCCGTTCTGGCGCGTCCGGAAGGCGGCGGCCGACCAGGCGAGGCCGTTGTCCAGCTCGCCCTTGATGCCCAGTTCCAGGTTCTTGCCGCGCACCGGGGCGAGCGGGCGGTTGTCGCGGTCGCGGTAGTTCTGCGGCTTGAAGATGTCGGTGATGCTGGCGTAGACGGAATGGCCCCTCCCCAGCTCATGGACCAGGCCCAGATAGGGCGTCAGCTCGTCGCCGACGCGGTAGGCGGCGCTGCGGCCGCTGTAGCCGCCCTGGGCGTTCCAGGCGTCGGTCCAGGTCTTCCAGTGGCTCACGCGCAGCCCGGTGATCAGCGCCAGCGGCTCGGTCAGGCGCCAGCGCGCGGTGGCGTAGAGGCCGCTCTGCTGCGTCACCGTGACGCGGCGCGCGCCGGTGCGGGTGACCTCCGGCTCGGGGGCGTTGCCGTCCCAGCGCGCCAGGTCGGGGATGTCGTAGCGCCATTTGCCGACCGCGCTGAGCGTGGGCGACAGCGCGCGCAGGCGCTGGCTGCTGGCGCCCAGCACCAGCTCGTGGCGGCGGCCCAGCCAGGAGAAGCGGCCGGACAGGTAGAGGTCCGCGGCGTCGCGGCGGTCCTCGCCGTCGCTGACGCCGGCCAGCAGGTAGACGCCCTGGCCGGTGCGCGGGTCGGGGAAGCCGCTGGCATAGGCGCGCCGGCTCACCACCTCGCCGCGCGTGTGGTTGTAGGCGGCCTTCAGCGCCCAGTCCTCGCCCAGGCGCTGCTCGGCATTCAGGAAGAGGGTGCCGGACTCGCGCGACCAGCGTGTCCAGCGCGGCGCGAAGTTGGTCGAGACGGGCAGCCGGGCCAGTGAGCCGTCCGCGGCGAAGCGCGGGATGGTGCCCCAGGTGGAGCCGGTGGGCCGGTTGTCCTGGTTCTGCACGCCCAGGGTCAGCACGGTGCCGGCTTGCGGCTCGGCCTCCAGCACCGCCATCCAGGCGGCCTTGTCCTCCTGGTAGCGGTCCAGGTGGCTGTCGCGCTTTTGGAGGGCGGCGACGAAGCGGGCGCGCAGCCGGCCGTCCTCGCTGAGCGGAACGTTGAGGTCGCCCTGCAGCCGGCGCAGGTTCCAGGCGCCGACGGTGAGCGCCGCGGCGGCGGCGAAGTCGCGCTGCGCGCGCTTGCGCTGCAGGTGGATGGTCGCCGAGGGCAGCCCCGCGCCACTGAGCAGGCCGTTGGCGCCGCGCACGATGTCGATGCGCTCGTACAGCGCGGTGTCGTACTCCTGGTTGGTGGAGCCGCTGTAGCTGGGCATGCCGTCGACCTGGAAGTCGGTGATCTGGAAGCCGCGCGCGAAGTAGAGCGGGCGCTGCGTGTCGTAGTGGCTCACGTTGACGCCGGTGACCTGGCGCAGCACATCGTCCACGCTGAGCAGTTGCTCGTCCTCCAGGCGCTGGGCGCCGACGCTGGTCAGCGATTGCGGCGTCTCGCGCCGGCTCAGCGGCAGCCGGGTGCTGAGGCTGGCGCGCCGGCTGCCGTTGAGCTGGACCTTGTCCAGGCGCTGCGCGGCGGCCGGGCGCGCGGCCTCGGCGCCCGCCGCGGGAGCGGACTCGGCCGGCTCGGGCTCGGGCAGGGGCGCGGCCTGCTGGGCCAGCGCGGGGCCGCTCAGCACGAGGCACAGCAGCGCGGCGCGGGCGATGGGGGAAACCGGCGCGGCGAGGCAACCGGAAGAGCGGTGTGGGGACGGGATCATGGTGGACTGAAACCGGCGGCGGCGCATGCGGCGGGCCGGTGGTGGGGGGACGATGAAAGGGGGAGGCGCTGAAACGGGGGCGACGCGGGGCGTCGTGCTCAGGGCTGCGAAGGCGCGGTGGGGGGCGGGGGCGGCGGCGCGGCCGGTCCCAGGGGCTGGACCAGGCTCAGCGTGGTCACGTACAGCGCCTGCTCGTAGCGCTGGCCGGCGCGTTCGCCGCCGCTCGGGTCCTGGTGCTTGACCTCCAGCACGTACTGACCGCGCCAGGGCAGCTCCAGGCGCAGCCGGCCCTGCTCGTCGGCCAGCACGCTGCGGCTCCAGCCCGAAGGCGACACCACCTCCACCCTGGCCTTGGGCAAGACCTGACCCTTGTAGACCACGCGGAAGCTGCCGGGCTCGTCCTGCGGCAGCAGGTCCAGGGTGAGCTGCGGCGCCAGCGCGCCCGGCCCCAAGACCCAGCGCGCGGCCGGAATCCAGGCGCTGTGCGAGAGCACGCGCTCGCCGTCGCGGCGCTCGATCAGCGGGTAGCTGTCGTCCTGGACCAGCAGCGACTCGCCGCGCCCGGCGCGCATGGGCAGCGCGAAGCCGTCGCTGCCCCGGCGCAGCGCCAGCGGCAGCAACTGGTCGCCACGCTGCAGCCGGGCCTGCGGCTGGACCAACTTGTCCAGCAGCCCCGGCGAGCGTTCGCGCAGGTTGTCGGCGTATTCGCCGAAGCGCAGGTGGATGACCTGATCGGCCTGCTCCAGCCAGAGCTGGTGGGCGGACGCGCCCGAGGCGCCGAGGAGCAGGGCCAGCGCGAGGCCCAGGCGCCGGCTGGGGGCCGGCAGGGGTGGAATCGGGGACGGCATGGTGTGTTCCGGAGTCAGAAGCCGTAGCGGCAGGGCGGTGGGCCGCCTCCGGGAACCTGGGCCTTCGGCGTCGGCACCCTGTCCCGGAGGAACGGGCAGGCGGGCGACGGCTGGCCTGACAAATGGCGCCACCAGGGCGCCACCCGAATCATAGCTTAGCAAATGAGAATTGTTCGCAATAGCGCAAACGAATCCACGGCGCGCGTGCGATGCGCAGTCCGCCCCCTCGCGGCTCGCCGCTACATTGCGTCAATGCGGATGACTTTCTTTTCACGCGTGGCGCGATGCTGAGCCTGGACCTGCGCTCGCTGGCCGTGATGGCCGGGCTGATGGGCGCGGTGCTGGGCCTGCTGTTGCTGGGCGTGCGCCGCAACCATCCGGCCGCGACGCCGGGCAGCCTGGCCTGGGCCTGGGCGCCGCTCACCTGCGCCGCCTCGGTGCTGTTCTACGCGCTGGAGCCCCTGCTGCCGCAGCTGCTGGTGGTGGTGGCCGGCAACGGCCTGCTGCTGGGCGGCCTGGCGCTGTTCCTGATCGGCACGCGGCGCTTCTACGGGCTGCCTACGCGCTGGAAGCCGGTGCTGCTGGGCCTGGCGCTGAGCCTGCTGGCGCTGGCGCTGTTCCTGCAGGTCTGGCCGGACTATCGGGTGCGCGTCTGGATCTTCACGCTCAGCGCGGCGGTGCTGCTGCTGGCCCATGTGCGCGTGCTGGCGCGGCAGGAGCGCAGCTTCGGCTCGCGCTTCACGGCCATGGTGTTGCTGGCCATGGCGCTGATCATGGCGGTGCGCGCGGCCAGCGGCCTGTGGGTGGATGGCCCGGACTCGGGCCGCTTCGATCCCAGCCTGGCGCAGGCGCTCTACATTTCGGCCTTCAACTTCGCGCTGTTGCTGGCCAGCGTGGGCGTGCTGCTGATGGCCAGCGAGCGGCTGCGCGAGGAGTTCCGCCACATCGCCCGTCACGACGACCTGACCGGCGCACTGACGCGGCGCGCCTGGATGGAGCTGGCGGTGCTGGAGCTGGAGCGCGCGCGCCGCTACGGGCATGCGCTGTCGCTGATGATTTTTGACCTGGACCACTTCAAGCGCATCAACGACCAGCACGGCCATCTGACCGGCGACCGCGTGCTGCGCGAGGTGGTGGCGCTGGCGCGCACCGGGCTGCGCCAGTCCGACCAGATCGGCCGCTTCGGCGGCGAGGAGTTCGTCGTGCT
The DNA here is from genome assembly GCF_022549225.1 of Pelomonas sp. CA6. Lineage (GTDB taxonomy): Bacteria > Pseudomonadota > Gammaproteobacteria > Burkholderiales > Burkholderiaceae_C > Roseateles. The sequence continues at coordinate 59,631 of NZ_JAKZFD010000004.1, read as the reverse complement.
GCTGCCCGAGACCGGCGCCGATGCCGCGGCCGCGGTGGCCGAGCGGGTGCGCGCGGCGGTCGCGGGCCGCCAGGGCGAGCCTGCGGCCAGCCTCAGCGGCGGGCTGATCAGCCTGCCTGCGGGGACCCAGCCCGCGCCGACGCTGGACGAGCTGCTGGCGCGTGCCGACGCAGCGCTCTACCGCGCCAAGCAGGAGGGGCGCGACCGCATCGCGCGCGCCGCGCTCACTTGAAGAACCAGTAGCCGACGACGATGGCGCCCACCAGCCCCACCAGGTCGGCGAACAGCCCGCAGCTCAGCGCATAGCGCGTCTTCTTGATGTTGACGCTGCCGAAATAGACCGCCAGCACATAGAAGGTGGTCTCGGTGGAGCCCTGGATGATGGCGGCGAGCTTGCCCTGGAAGCTGTCCACGCCATAGGTCTTCATCACGTCCACCATCAGGCCGCGCGCGCCGCTGCCGGACAGGGTCTTCATCAGCCCCACCGGCAGCGCCGGCACGAAGTCGGTGGGCAGGCCCAGCAGGCCCACCAGCGCGGCGATGGCCTGCACCACGTAGTCCATGCAGCCGGTGCTGCGGAAGACCGAGATCGCGACCAGGATCGCGACCAGGTAGGGAATGATCTGCACCGCGACGCCGAAGCCTTCCTTGGCGCCCTCGACGAAGCTCTCATAGACGTTGATGCGCCGCCAGGCCCCCACCGCGATGAAGGCGACGATGATGCTCATGATCACCAGGCTGCCCAGCAGGCCGATCAGGCGCGACATCTGCTCCGGCGGATAGCCGTGCAGCCAGGTCCACAGCGCCGCCATGATGGCGACGAAGCCGCCGAAGAAGCCCATCACCGGCCAGCTCAGCAGCCGGATGCGCTGCACCCAGGCCACCGCGACCAGGCCGGCGGCGAAGGAGATGAAGGTGCCGATCAGCGTGGGCAGGAAGATGTCCGCCGCGTTGAAGTTCTGCAGGCCCTGGTCGATCGCCATGGTCTGGCGGATCGCGATCACCGAGGTGGGGATCAGCGTGATGCCCGCGGTGTTGAGCACCAGGAACATGATCATCGCGTTGCTGGCGACGTCCTTCTGCGGGTTGATCTCCTGCAGCTCCTTCATCGCCTTCAGGCCCAGCGGCGTCGCGGCGTTGTCCAGCCCCAGCATGTTGGCCGAGAAGTTCATCACCATGGAGCCGCCCGCCGGATGGCCCTTGGGCACCTCGGGGAAGATGCGCGCGAAAAAGGGCGCCAGCACGCGCGCGAAGAGCTGGATCACGCCGGCGTTCTCGCCGATCTTCATGATGCCCAGCCACAGGCACATCACGCCCACCAGGCCCAGCGAGATGTCGAAGCCGGTCTTCGCGGTGTCGAAGATGCCGGTCAGCACCTGCGAGAAGATCAGCAGATCGCCCTGCAGCAGGCGCAGCAGCGCGACGCCGAAGCCGATCAGGAAGAAGGCGATCCAGATGTAGTTGAGCACCATGGGCGGGTCCTTTCGGGCGCCCATTATTCCGGGGCGCGGCGCGCCGCACCGTCGCGCCGACGCGGCGCGGGCATCACGATCGCGGCGCCGGCCATAACCTGGGGTCGCGGCCGGCGCGGGCTCAGCCTTCTTCGAGGAAGCGCGAGCGCACCTCCAGCACCTCGGGCAGATGATCCAGAAACAGGGCCACCAGGCGCGGCTCGAAATGGCGGCCGCTCTCGGACTTGAGCAGCTCCACCGCGCGCTCCACCGGCCAGGCCGGCTTGTAGGGGCGCACGCTGGTCAGCGCGTCGAACACATCGGCGATGGCGACGATGCGCGCCTCCACCGGAATCTGCTCGCCGGCCAGCCCGCGCGGATAGCCGCTGCCATCCCATTTTTCATGGTGGGCCAGCGCGATGCGGCGCGCCATCTGCAGCAGGCTGGAGGGGTCCTCGCCGAGGATCTCGGCGCCGATCTCGGGATGGCGGCTCATGATGGCCCACTCCTGCTCGTCCAGCTTGCCGGGCTTTTGCAGGATGGCGTCCGGGATGCCCAGCTTGCCCACGTCGTGCATGGGCGCGGCGTGCAGGATCTCGTCGGCCGCCGCCTCGCCGAAGCCGGCGGCGCGCGCCAGGATCTGCGCGTAGTGGCTCATGCGCACCACGTGCCAGCCGGTCTCGTTGTCCTTGTACTCGGCGGCGCGGCCTAGCCGGCGCACGATCTGCAGCCGCGTCTCGCGCAGCTCCTCGGCATGCACCAGCGACAGGTGGGTGCGCACGCGCGCACGCACGATGGGCGGGCTGACCGGCTTGGTGATGTAGTCCACCGCGCCGGCGGCGAAGCCCTCGGTTTCGTCCTGCGTGTCGGCCAGCGCGGTGACGAAGATCACCGGGATCGCGCGCGTCGCCGCCTGCCCCTTGAGCCGGCGGCAGACCTCCAGCCCGGACAGCGCCGGCATCATCACGTCCAGCAGGATGAGCTGCGGCTGCTCGGCCTGCGCCAGCTCCAGCGCGCGCGCACCGTCGCGCGCGAACAGCAGCCGGTAGTCCTGCTGCAGGATCTGGCGCAGCACCTGCAGGTTGACGGGTTCGTCGTCCACCAGCAGCAGCTTGGGACGCGGATCTTGCGGGAAGGTCATGCTTGCTCCGGGCGGTGCCGCAGGGGCTGCAGCGCGCGCAGCGCGCCGTCGAAATCGAACTGGTCCAGCGCCTCGTCCAGCGCCGCGCGCTGCTCCTGCGCGAGCTGGCGGCGCAGCACGGCCAGCGCCGCGTCGTCGAGTTCGCCGTGGCGCAGCGCCGCGGCGAGGCGCTCCAGCGCATCCTGCAGCGCCAGCCCGGCCTCGGTGCCGCCGGCCGGCGGGGGCGCCGCCACGGCCGGCGTGGGGGGCAGGTCTTGCTGCGCCGCGATCAGCGCCAGGGCCTGGGCCAGCGCCTCGCGCAGCGCGCGCACCGCCTCGTCCAGCGCCGTGCCCACGGTCCTGTCGCGGAACAGGTCCTCCGCCTGCTGCGCGGCGCGTGCCAGGCGCGGCAGCGCCAGGCTGCCGGCCACGCCGCGCCAGCGGTGCACCAGCGCGCGCGCCTCCAGCCAGTCCTGGCGCTCGACCAGGCCCTGCAGGCGCTCGCCACCCTGGCCCTGCTCCTGCGCGAAGCGGCGTAGCGCGCGCTGCCAGGCGTCGGCGCTGCCCCACAGCTGCAGGCCCTGCAGCGTGTCCAGCGCCTCTTCGTCGGGCAGGGGCTCGGGGCTGGGCGGTGCGGGCGTGCTCAGCGGCTCCAGGCCCAGCACGCGCGCCATCTCCGCGCGCAGCCGCGCCGCCTCCACCGGCTTGACCGCGAAGCCGTCCATGCCGGCGGCGCGCGAGGCTTGGCGGTCTTCCTCCAGCACGCTGGCGGTGAGCGCGATGATGGGGGTGCGCGCACGGCCATGGCTGAGCTCGAAGGCGCGGATGCGCCGCGTCGCCTCCAGTCCGTCCAGGCGCGGCATGTGCACGTCCATCAGCACCAGGTCGTAGCGGTCGGCCGGCGCCTGCGTCAGCGCGCTGATGGCCTGCAGCCCGTCGGCCGCCAGGCTGACCTGGTGGCCGTCACGGCTCAGCAGCAGCTGCAGCAGTTCGCTGTTTTGTTCGACGTCGTCGGCCACCAGGATGCGCAGCGGCGGCAGCCCCGGGCCGGCCTCGGCGGCCTCGGCGCGCACCGGCTGGCCTTCGCGCAGCGGCAGCCAGACATGGAAGCGGCTGCCTTCGCCCTGCGCGCTTTCGACGGTGATGCGGCCGCCCATGCGCTCGGCGAGCTGGCGCGCGATGGTGGTGCCCAGCCCGGTGCCGCCGAAGCGGCGCGTGGTGGATGCGTCGGCCTGCGCGAAGGCGTCGAAGATGCGCTCCAGCCGGTCCGGCGCGATGCCGATGCCGGTGTCGATCACGCTGAGCTGGACCTGGCCGCCGTCGTAGCGCATGCGCAGCGTCACCGCGCCGCGCTCGGTGAACTTGATCGCGTTGCCGACCAGGTTGACGAGGATCTGCTGCAGCCGCAGCGCGTCGCCGACGAAGTACTGCGGCAGGTCGGCCGGATAGTCCAGGTTCAGCGCCAGGCCCTTGCGCTGGGCGCCCAGGCGCAGCGAGGCCAGGGTCTGCTGGCACAGCGCGCGCAGCGAGAAGTCCGCCTGCTCCAGCTCCACCGCGCCTTTCTCCAGCTTGGCCGTGTCCAGGATGTCGTTGAGCAAGCCCAGCAGCGAACGCGCCGAGCTGCGCACCGTGCCCAGGTGCTTGCGCTGGGTCTCGCTCAGCGTGGTGTCCAGCAGCAGCTCGGTGAAGCCCAGGATGGCGTTCATCGGCGTGCGGATCTCGTGGCTCATGTTGGCGAGGAAGGCGCTCTTGGCCTCGGCGGCGGCCTCGGCGCGCTGCTTGGACAGCTCCAGCGCCTGCTGCATCTGCTTGGCGCCGGTGATGTCCAGGATCACGCCGTCCACCCAGCACAGCGCGCCCTGCGCGTCGCGCACGCCGCGGCCGCTCTCGGACACCCAGCGCTGCAGGCCGTCGCGCCGGCGCAGCCGGTATTCGACGGTGTAAGGCTGGTCGGCCGCGAGGCGCTCGCGGATCTGCGCCAGCACGCCGGGCGCGTCCTCGGGATGCATCAGGTCGAACAGCTGCACCTGGCCGTCCAGCACCTCGCGCGCGGTCCAGCCGGTGAGGTCCGCCACGGCCTCGCCGATCACCACCTTGGTCCATTGCGCGTCCAGCCGGCCGCGGAAGCTCACGCCCGGGCTGTTGGCCATCAGGTCGCGGTACTGCTGCTCGCTGTCGCGCAGCGCCTGCTCCATGCGCTGGCGCTCGCTGATGTCGCTGACGAAGGCGATGAAGCTGGTCTCGCCCTGGAAGTCCATGCGGCCGATCGCCAGCCGTATCGGCAGCGGGTGGCCGTCGCGGTGCTGGCCGACGACGTCGCGGCCGACGCCGATGATGCGCGTCGCGCCGGTGCTCAGGTGGGTGGCGAGATAGCCGTCGTGCTGCTTGCCGTCGTGCGCGGGCATCAGCATGTTGACGTTGCGCCCCAGCACCTCGGCGGCGCGCCAGCCGAACAGCTGTTCGGCCGCGCGGTTGAAGGACTGGATGAGGCCGCGGCTGTCGATCGTGATGATGCCGTCCACCGCGGTATCCACCATGGCCTGCATGCGCAGCTGGCCGCTGAGCAGGTCGCGGTTGAGGCGGCGGTAGCGCAGCAGGCCGTTGGCGCCGGCGACCAGCGCGCCCACCGACAGCGCCACCAGCGCGATGCCCAGCGCCAGCGCGCCATGCCCGGCCCAGGCGTCCTCGCAGGGCAGCTCGGGCCGGCCGACGAAGCGGGCCGCGCCCATCGCCGTGTAGTGCATGCCGGAGATCGCGCCGCCCATCACCAGCCCGGCGAGCAGCGCCGAGTGCCAGCCGCCGAGGCGGCCCTTGAGCCCGAAGCGTATCCACAGCGCCAGCATGGCCAGCAGCACCGCCACCGCGATGGAGACGGCGAACCACAGCGGGTCGTAGCGCAGCTGCGGCGCCATGGTCATGGCCGCCATGCCGGTGTAGTGCATGGTGCCGATGCCCGCGCCCACCAGCACGCCGCCGCCGATCCAGCTCCAGCGCGAGAGCTGGTGGCGTGCCAGCTGCGTCAGCGCCACCCAGGACGCGGCGACGGCCGGCAGCAGCGAGGCCAGCGTGATGCCGGTGTCGTAGCTGACATCGGCGCAGAGCCGGAAGGCCAGCATGCCGATGAAATGCATGGACCAGATGCCGCAGCCCATGGCGGCGGCGCCGCTGAGCAGCGAGAGCTGGCGCAGGCGCGGGTGGCGCTCGCGCCGGGCGCTGCCGGCCAACTGCAGCGCCATCACCGAGGTCGCCGTGGCGACCAGCACCGACAGCAGGACCAGCCAGGGAGAATGGCTGCCGATCAGCAGCAGCGCGGGGCTGCCGTCGGGCCACAGGAAGAAATCGGACCAGGAAAAATGCGGGGCAGGCACGGGCAAGGGGGGAGGGACCGGGCAGCCGCTATGGTGCCGGTGATTCACGGCGCGCGCTGTGGCAATTGCACGGCTTCCGCCGCTCATTCACCGGCTTAGGCGGCCTAAAGCCACGCGCGGCGCCAAAAAGAAGGCCCGGCGGGTGCCGGGCCTTGCCATGCGGGCCTGTCCGCGTGCGGACGGCGGCGGGCGATCAGAACGCGGGCACGACGGCGCCCTTGTACTGGGTCTCGATGAAGCGCTTGACCTCGGGGCTCTGCAGCGCCGCGGCCAGCTTCTTCAGCGCCGGGCTGTTCTGGTTGTCGGCGCGCGCCACCAGCCAGTTGGCATAGGGCGATTCGCGGCCTTCCAGGGCCAGCGCGTCGCGCTGCGGGTTGAGCTTGGCTTCCAGCGCGTAGTTGGTGTTGATCAGCGCCAGGTCCACCTGGGGCAGGATGCGCGGCAGCGTCGCGGCCTCGATCTCGCGGAACTTCAGCTTCTTGGGGTTGGCGCTGATGTCCTTGGTGGTGGCCAGGATGTTGCTCTTGTCCTTCAGCTGGATCAGGCCGGCCTGGTCCAGCAGCAGCAGCGCGCGGCCGGCGTTGGTCGGGTCGTTGGGCAGCGCGACGACGCCGCCCTCGGGCAGCTGGTCCAGCTTCTTGTGCTTGGCGGAATAGGCGCCGAAGGGCTCCACATGCACCGCGACCACCGCCACCAGGCCCGTGCCCTTGCCCTTGTTGAACTCGGTCAGGTAGGGCTTGTGCTGGAAGAAGTTGGCGTCCAGGCGCTTTTCGGCCACCTGCACATTGGGCTGGACGTAGTCGGTGAAGACCTTGACCTCCAGCTCCACGCCCTGCTTGGCCAGCGGCGCCTTCAGCTGGTTCAGGATCTCGGCGTGCGGCACCGCGGTGGCGGCGACGCTGAGCTTCTCGGCGCGGGCGGCGCCGGTCAGGGCCAGCGCGGCGATGGCGACGGCGGCGAGCAGTTTCTTCATCGGGAACTCCTTGTGAATGACAGGCAAAAGGAAAGCGGTTTCAGCGATGGCTGACGCGGCGCACCAGCCAGTCGCCCAGCATCTGCAGGGCCTGGACCAGCAGCAGCAGCAGGCCCACGGTGACCACCATCACCTCGGTCTGGAAGCGCTGGTAGCCGAAGCGGATGGCCAGATCGCCCAGGCCGCCGCCGCCGATCACGCCGGACATGGCGGTGTAGGACACCAGGGTGATCGCGGTGACGGTGAGCCCGGACAGGATGCCCGGCAGCGCCTCGGGCAGCAGGGCCTGCAGCACGATCTGGCGCGGCGTCGCGCCCATCGCCAGGCCGGCCTCGACGATGCCGCGCTCCACGCCGCGCAGCGCGGTCTCCACCAGGCGGGCGAAGAAGGGCGTGGCGCCCACCACCAGCGGCGGGATCGCCCCCGCGACGCCCAGCGAGGTGCCGGTGATCAGCAGGGTGAGCGGGATCATCACGATCAGCAGGATCACGAAGGGCAGCGAGCGCAGCACGTTGACCACCAGCGACAGCAGCCCGTACAGGCGCGGCGAATCCAGCAGCTGGCCGCGGTCCAGCAGGAAGAGCAGCACGCCCAGCGGCAGCCCCAGCACGGCGGTGAAGAGCAGCGAGCCACCCAGCATCAGCAAGGTGTCGGCGCCGGCCCAGCCGATCTCGGCCCAGTCCATCGCGGCGAGCAGCGTCATCATGCGCGCAGCTCCTGCACGTCGACGCCGCGTTCGGCCAGCAGCGCGCGCGCCGCAGGCAGGTCGCCGGCGCTCACCGCGATGTCCAGCTGGCCATAGGGCTGGCGCTTGATGCGACCGATGCGGCCGTTGAGGATGCCGAAGTCCAGCTGGGTGCGCCGCGCCACCTCGCCCAGCAGCGGGGCATAGGTGCTGTCGCCGAGGAAGCTCAGGCGCCAGATCGCGCCGGCCACGTGGGCGAAGTCCTCGCGCTGGGCCTGCTCGTCCAGATGCTCGGCGGCGAGCACGAAGCGGCGCGCGGTTTCCGAGCGCGGGTGCAGAAAGACCTCGCTGACCGGCCCCTGCTCGACGATGCGCCCGCCCTCCAGCACCGCGACGCGGTCGCAGACCTGGCGCACCACCTCCATCTCGTGGGTGATGAGCACGATGGTCAGCCCCAGTTCTTCGTTGAGCTCGGCCAGCAGCGCGAGGATGGCGCGCGTGGTCTCGGGGTCCAGCGCGCTGGTGGCCTCGTCGCACAGCAGCACGCGCGGCTCCAGCGCCAGCGCGCGGGCGATGCCCACGCGCTGCTTCTGGCCGCCCGACAGCTGGGCCGGGTATTTGTGCGCCTGGTCGGCCAGGCCCACGCGGGCCAGCAGCTGGGCCACGCGCGGCGCGATGCGCGCGCTGTCCCAGCCGGCGATGCGCAGCGGCCAGGCCACGTTGTCGGCCACGCTGCGCGAGCTCAGCAGGTTGAAGTGCTGGAAGATCATCGCGATGCGCTGGCGCGCGGCGCGCAGACCCGGCGCGTCCAGCCGCGTCAGCGCCTGGCCGTCGACCTGGACCTCGCCCTGGTCGGGGCGCTCGAGCAGGTTGATCACGCGCAGCAGCGTGCTCTTGCCCGCGCCCGACGCGCCGACGATGCCGTAGACCTCGCCCGGCGCCACCTCCAGCGAGAGGTCCTGCAGCGCCGTGACGCGGCGCGCGCCCTGGCCGTAATGCTTGTGGATGTGTTCGAGACGGATCACGCGGGGAGTCGTTGTTCTTGTCGTCGGAGCCGCGCCGTGGCGGCGCATGGGAGCCGGAATCCTAGTGGAAACCCGAGGGCTCCCTAGAATTCGTTCGTAATAAGCAAATTCCGCCGCGGGAGCGGCGGACGGCGGGCTCAGCCGCGCAGCTGCGGCGCGGCGACCAGCTCGCGCATCAGCTCGGAGAAGCTGTGGCGCAGCGCGCCTTCGTTGGCCAGGCGTATGCGTTCGTTGGGGTCCAGCATCGCATCCGACCAGGGCGTCACGTGGTGCAGCCGCATCTGGCGCTGGTAGACCAGCTGCCCGCTGGCGCGCTCCACCAGCCGGTATTCCACATAGACCGTCACGTTGGCGTCCAGCACCGAGATCCAGGGCTGGGCCTGGCCCAGCACCTTCAGGCGCAGCTCGTAGCGGCCGCCGTCGGGCTGCAGCGACATCAGGCCGGTGCCGCGCAGCAGCTCGTCCAGCGCGACGCGCAGCGCCTCGTTGCCCAGGCGCGAGCCCCAGTAGCGCGCGGTGGGCACGCCGCCCTCGACCGTGCCCAGCACGACCTGGCCGCGCAGCGATTCGGGCAGCCAGCCGCGCAGCTGCATGCGTTCGATCTCGGCCAGCCGCATGCCGTCCGGCTCGGCCGGCGTGCCGCAGCCCGCCAGCAGCGTGGCGGCCAGCAGCGCGAACAGCGCGGCGCGGCGGCGCGGGGGCGGGACGGGCAGGGAGCGCATGCTGCGCACTGTAGGCCCGCCATCGCGGTGCGATGCGCGGAAATGCGGGCGGGAAGCGGCGGTGTTCGGCGCCCGCCCGGGCCGCACAATGCGCGCCATCCCATCCTTGTGCTTGCCATGAGCGCCACGCCCACCCTGCGCGAAGCCCGTCCGGCCGACCTGGCCCCGCTGGCCGAACTGTTCGACCTCTATCGACAGTTCTACGAGCGCGCGCCCGACCGCGCGGCCGCGCTGGCTTTCATCGGCGAGCGGCTGCAGCGGCGCGATTCGCAGCTGCTGGTGGCCGAGGCCGGGGGCCGGCTGCTGGGCTTCTGCCAGCTCTATCCGCTGTTCTGCTCGCTGGAGGCGCGGCCCATCTACAGCCTCTACGACCTCTTTGTCGCCCCGGCTGCGCGCCAGCAGGGCGTGGGCCGCGCGCTGCTGCTGGCGGCGGAGGCGACGGCGCGCGCCCAGGGCAAGGTGCGCATGGACCTGACCACGGCCAAGACCAACCACGCGGCGCAGTCGCTGTACGAGTCGCTGGGCTGGGTGCGCGACGAGGTCTTCCTCACCTACACGCGCCGCGTCGCGGGCTGACCGGCCACGGGTCGCGGCGCTAGGATAGATCCGTCATCACGCCACAAGGCAAGGGAAGGAGCCCCACATGGAAACCCATGAGATACACCGTGGCCGTCTGATCGACCACCTGCAGCTGGTGGTCGCCGACCTGGAGGCCAGCCGCGAGTTCTACACCGCGGTGCTGGCCGCGCTGGAGATCCCGATGGGCGGCGAGGCCGAGGACTATTTCTGGGCCGACGAGCTTTTCGTCTCCAGCTCCGACAGCGCGGCCGCGCAGGGGCGGCTGACCGGCCGCGTGCACCTGGCCTTCCAGGCCCGCGACGCGGCCATGGTGCAGGCCTTTTACCGCGCCGCGCTGGCCCATGGCGGCAAGGACAACGGCGCGCCCGGCGAGCGCCCCTACCACCCGGGTTACTACGCCGCCTTCGTGCTGGACCCGGATGGCAACAACATCGAGGCCGTCTTCCACGGCCCGGCGCAGCGCAGCGCGGACTCGGTCAAGGTGAGCTTCTAGGCGGGCGCGGCCCCGCCCGGCGAGGGCTCAGACCCCGCCGAGGCGGAAGGTGCCGACGACCTGGCTCAGGCGCGCGGCCTGGTCCTTCAGACTGTCGGCGGCGGCCGCGGATTCCTCCACCAGCGCCGCGTTCTGCTGGGTCATCTGGTCCAGCTGGGACACGGCCTGGTTGATCTCGACGATGCCGCGGCTCTGCTCGGTGGCGCCGCTGCTGATCTCGCCGATGGTGTCGCTGACGCCGCGCACGCTGGCGAGGATCTCGTCCATGGTGCGGCCCGCCTCGGCGACCAGCTGCGCGCCCTCGTCGACGCGCGCCATGCTGCCGCCGATCAGGGTCTTGATCTCCTTGGCCGCCTCGGCCGAGCGCTGCGCCAGGCTGCGCACCTCGCCGGCCACGACCGCGAAGCCGCGGCCCTGCTCGCCGGCGCGCGCGGCTTCCACCGCGGCGTTCAGCGCCAGGATGTTGGTCTGGAAGGCGATGCCGTCGATCACGCCGATGATGTCGCCGATCTTGCGCGAGCTGGCGCTGATCTCGTCCATGGTGCGGACCACCCGACCGACGACGGCGCCGCCGCGCTGGGCCACCTCGGCCGAGTTGCCGGCGTGTGCGCTGGCGGAGCCGGCGGACGCGGCGCTGCGGTGCACGGTCTCGGTCAGGTGCTCCATCGCGGAGGCGGTCTCCTCCAGGTTGGAGGCGGTCTGCTCGGTGCGCGCGCTGAGGTCCTGGGCGCCCATCGCGATTTCACGCGACGCGGTGGCGATGGACTCGGCCGAGCTGCGCACGTCGCGCATCACATGCTCGATCTGGCCGACGAACTGGTTGAAGGCGTGCGCGATGTCGGTCAGCTCGTCCTCGCCCTGTTCGTCCAGGCGCTGGGTCAGGTCGCCGCCGCCGGCCGAACCGATCTGCTCCATCGCGTTGCGCACGCTGACCAGGCGGCCCAGCAGGCGCCGCACCAGCCAGGTCGACACCGCGACCGCGCCCAGCACCACCAGCACCAGCGCGATGCCGGCATTGCGCAGCAGCTCGCTCAGCGACGCGAGCGCCTCGCCACGGTCGGCGGCGCTGATCAGCAGCCAGTCCGTGCCCTGGATGGGCGCGCTCTTGACGAACACCTGCTGCGCGCCGACGCGCAGCTCGGTCAGCGTCGCGGCGGCCTGGCCCAGCACCGCGGCGCTGAGCTCGGGCGACAGCTCGGCCAGCGGCTTGAGCGTGTACTTGGGATCGGGGTGGGCGATGATGCGCCCCTCGCGGTCCGCCAGCAGCGCGAAGCCGCTGGGCGTGGGCCGGATCTTGTTGAGCCGCTCCACCACCTCGTCCAGCGGCACGTCGGAGCCGACCACGCCGCGCACCTCGTCGCCCTGGCGCACCGCGGTGGCGAAGGTCACGACCAGCTTCTGCGTGGAGGTCGCGATGTAGGGCGCGGTCAGCACCGGCTCGCGGGCCGCGGCGGCGGCCTTGTACCAGGGGCGCACGGTGGGGTCGTAGTCGGCCGCGCGCGGACGCGCCGGTATCGACACCATGCGCTTGTCCGCGGTGCCCATGTAGGCCATGTCCAGCACGCCGGAGGTCTGGGCCTGCTGCAGCGCGGGATTCGGGTCGGCCTGGTCCAGCACCGGGCCCAGCGCGCGCACCACGTTCTTCTGCGTGCGCACCCAGGCGGCGATCGCGGCGGCCTGGGTGTCGCCGGCGTCGGCGAGCTGCTGCGCCACGTCCCGCATCACCGTGTTGCGCACGGTGCGGTAGCTGGTCACGGTGGCCAGCGCGATCGCGGCGATGACGATGCCGGCGGAGGCCGCCGTGAGGCGTGCCTTGATGGACTTCAACATGGGAACCCTGAAATTTGGAGAGCGCGCAGTGTCGCCTTGGCGACGGCGCTATGCGCACCAATACACAGGGTTTACCCGTATCTTTTCACGGCTTGCGGCGGATCAAAACGCGCCGTTGACGCCGTCCGGCCCGGCGGGGTGGCTCAGAAGCGCCGATGCTCCAGCGCCGGCAGCTGGCGACGCACCTGGGCCAGGCGCTGCAGATCCAGCTCGGCCAGCGCCAGGCCTTCGCCCTCGGGCAGGCAGGCCAGCACCTCGCCCCAGGGGTCGACCACCAGGCTGTGGCCCCAGGTGCGGCGGCCGTTCTCGTGGCGGCCGCCCTGGGCGGCGGCGATCACATAGGCCTGGTTCTCCACCGCGCGGGCGCGCAGCAGCAGCTCCCAGTGGGCCTGGCCGGTGGTGTGGGTGAAGGCGGCCGGCACGCTGATCAGGTCCAGCGGCGCCAGCCCGGGTGTGAAGCTCATCTGGCGGTAGAGCTCGGGAAAGCGCAGGTCGTAGCAGACCGACAGGCCCAGCTGCAGCGTCTGTCCGCCGGGCGCCACCGCCAGGCGCACCGGCGCGTCGCCGGCCTCCAGCACGCGACCCTCGTCGTAGTGCTCGCGTCCGTTGTCGTAGCGGAACAGGTGCAGCTTGTCGTAGCGGCCGGCGATCCGGCCGTCCGGCGCGTACACCTGGCAGCTGTTGCGCACGCGCGCCGGGTCGGCGCAGCGCATGGGCTGGGTGCCGGCGATGATCCACAGGCCCAGTTCGCGCGCCGCGGCCTGCATCGCCGCCTGGATGGGGCCCTGACCGGGCGCCTCGGCGAACTGCAGCTTGGCTTCGTCACCATGGCCCATCAGGCAGAAGTACTCGGGCAGCGCCACCAGGCTGGCGCCCTGGGCGGCGGCCTCGTTCATCCAGTGGCGGGCGCGGGCGAGGTTGGTGGCCAGGTCGGGTCCGGAGACCATCTGGATGGCGGCGATCTTGGTCATGGCTGGCGCGCCTCCTGCACGGTGTCGGTGGGGGAATGCGCCTCGGCCTGGCCGGCGCGGCGCTGCAGCTGCTCCACCTTGGGTTCGGACCAGCTGCCGGTGATGCGGAATTCCTCGGTGCCGGCCGCCGCGAGCGGCTTGCGCAGCAGCCACTGGGCGACGAAGGTGCCCAGCCCGATCGCGGGGTTGATCGCCGCATAGGCCAGCGCGGCGCCGCCGGCGTTGATCTCAGGCACGACCAGCACATGCAGGTCCTGGGTCTCGCGCGCGAGGTCGGCCTGGCCTTCCATCAGCACCACCGCCTGCAGCCCGCGCATCTTCAGGTTGTCGCTGTGCGCCACGCCCTGCGCGATGCGGATGTCGCCGGCGAAGCCGTCGAAGGCAAAGCCCTGCGAGAACAGGTCGCGGAAGTCCAGCACCAGGCGGCGCGGCAGCGACTGCAGGCTCAGCACGCCCAGCAGCCGGCCGACGCCGGGCTCGGCCTTGAGGAACTGCCCGGCGTCGATCTGCAGGTTGAGCGCGCCGTTCATGCTCGCGTAGTCGGGCGACAGCGGTGAGCCGCTCCAGTCCAGCTTGCCGGCCAGCACGCCCTTGCCGTTGCGCAAGACCTGACCCTGGCCCAGGCGCTCCAGCAGCTTGCCGGCGTCGGCCACCTCCATGCGCCAGTCCAGCTCGGTGCGGCGCGCGCCCTGGCCGGCCGCCGGGGCCCACTGGCCGGTGGCGCTCAGCGTGGCGTCGGGGTTTTTCAGCTGCAGCTTGGAGAGCCGCCATTCGCGAGCCTCGGCCTGCTGCTGCGCCTGCACCTCCAGCCGGCCCAGGCGCAGCCCGCGCAGCTCGAAGTCGTCGATCACGATGTCCAGCGTGGGCACCGAGCGCGGGTGCTGGTCCATCAACTGGTCCAGGTCGTCGGCGTCGCTGCGCGGCACGGCCAGCCGCGCCATGCGCGCGTACACCCGCCCCGGGTTGCCGGGTCGTCCCGGGCGCAGCTCGGCGTAGCCGCTGAGCTGCTCGGCATCCAGCGACGCGCGCCAGGTGCTGCCTTCGCGCGAAAGACCGGCCACCAGCTTGTTGAGCGTGCGCCCGCCCAGCTGCAGCGCCTGCGCGCGCAGGTTGAGCTGGCCGGGGACATAGGGGTTGTCCTGCTCCAGCCCCGGGCCGGCGGGGCCCAGGCGCTGGGCCAGCTGCTGCCAGGCGTCCAGGTTCAGCGTGCCCAGCTGCGCGCGCGCGATGACGCCCTGGGCGGGCAGGTCGGGCAGCTTGTCCAGCAGCGCCAGCGCGCCGCGCAGCACGCGCGGCTCGGCGCCTTCGGGCAGCTCGCGCTGGTACTGCGCCTGCAGCAGCGTGCCCAGCTCCACGCGCAGCTCCTCGCGCGGCGTGCCGTTGGGCGCGGGCAGCGCGCGCACCGCGATGCGCAGCGGCAGGCTGTCGTCGGCGGGCTTGCGCAGCGGCGCCGGCAGGTCCAGCGCCAGGCCCTGCAGGCTGCTGCTGATGCTCAGCTCGGTCTGCTGCTTCAGCACGGCCAGCTCCAGGCGCATGGGCGTCTGTCCGCTCATCTGCTGGGCCAGGCGCTGGGTCAGCCCCAGCTCGGGCGCGCCGCGCAGGCCTTCGGCGCTGACCTGGCCCTGGGCGCTGAAACGCAGGCTGCCGTCGGGATGGCTGGCGCCCTCGATGCTGATGTCGCCGCCCAGCGCGCGCGCCTGGCCACCGCGCAGCTGCACGCTTTTCTGGTCGAACTCGATGCGGCCACGCGCCTGGGTCAGCAGCGGCGTGGTCGGCGTGATGCGCAGCTCGTTGCCGGCGAGCTGGACCTGGCCCTTCAACGCGCTCTGCTCCGGATGGTTGAGCGGCAGCTTGAGGGCCAGCTTGAGCGCCGCCGGGCCGCTGCCGCTGGCCTGGGCCAGCGCATGGCCGGTGTACTCGCCCACCGGCGAGCTGCGGATGAAGCGCAACAGGTCGGCCAGCGGCGCGCGGCCCTGGCCCTCGATCTCCAGCACCGGATGGTCCGAGCCCATGTCGGGGATGGCGCCCCGCACGCCGTTCAGCTCCACGCCCATCAGCCGCGCGCGCCCGTTGCGGATGCTCATGCCGGCGCGCTCGAAGACCAGCTCGGCCTGCACCTGCTCCATCTCCGGCCAGGGCGATTGGTAAGCCGGCCGCCCCCAGGCCTCGGGATGGCTGGGCACATAGGCCAGGGTCACGTCCTGCGCCAGGGTGCTGATGCGGAAGACGCCCTTCTGGCCCTGCGGGCCCGGCTTGTCGAAGGGGAAGTCCTGCAGATCGCCGCTGACGCGCATCTGCACCTTGTGCGCGGTGCCGCCGCGCACCGCGTGGCGCACATAGTGGCGGGCGTCGAAACCCACGCCCAGCGGCAGGTAGTCGACCACGCGGGTGGCGCGCACCTCGTCCAGGCGGCCGCTGAGCTCCAGCCGGCCCAGCGCGCGCTCGGTGGCGCGCCACTGCAGTTCCAGCTCGCCGCGCAGGTCGGCATTGGCCACCTGGATCTGCGGCAGGCGCAGCTCCAGCAGGCGTGGCACGCCGTTGGGCTGCGGCTGCAGCTTCCATTCCAGCGCGGCGCGCAGCTGGTCCAGCGGCAGCTGCGGGTCCTCGAACACGCCGGGGAAGGCGAAGTGGCCCTGCTGGATGCGCAGCGCGGCATGGCCGCCCTGCTCGTTGGCGTCGAACTGCAGCTGCGCGCCGGACAGGCCGGGGCGGCCCACCGGCGCATGCGCGCCCGGGCCGGCCGCGCCCTCGGCGGCCGCCTCGGCGCGCACCGACAGGCCCTCCAGCAGGCCCTTGGCGCTGTAGCGCCGTGGCGCCGCCAGCGGCCCATCCCAGGCGAAGCGCACGGCCTTGAGCCGGCCGGTCGGCGCCATGTCCTTGATCAGCTCGCGCTGCGCCTGGGCCAGCGGCAGCCGCTCCATGATCTGCGCCGCCAGCGCGAGGTCCAGCTGCTGCGCGTCGATCTCGCCGCCGGTGACGGAGGTGGTGTCGCCGCGCGCATGGTTGAGGCGGAAGGACCAGTCCGAATGGGGCCAGTCCATGCCGTCCTCGCCGGTGAAGCCCAGCTGGCGGGCCTGGACGCTGAAGTGCTGGGCCTCGCGCTGCAGCGACAGCCGGCCGCCGATGCGGCTCAGGCGCAGCTCGGGCAGGTCGGGCGCGACGCGCAGGCGCACCGAGCGCAGGCCCATGTCCAGTGTCAGCCCGCTGGGCCGGCCCTGGTCCAGGTCCAGCCAGGCGCGCAGCGCGCCGTCGCCTTCGCGCAGCTCGAAGGGCAGGTCCACGTAGCGGCGCAGCTCGCGCACGTCGGTGCGCGGCAGGTCGGCGAAGAGCTGGCCGCTCCAGTGCTGCACCGCGCCGGGGCGCTTGAGCAGCGACTGCGTGAAGCGCCCGCGCAGGCTGAAGCGCTGGCCCCAGGCGGCGCCCGGGGTGGCGTCCAGACGCAGCTCGTGGCGGCGCAGCCCGTTGCGCACCACCAGGTTCAGCGCGCCCAGCTCCAGCGTCGGCGCCTGGCGCTGCTCGTCCTGCCAGCGCACGCGGCCGTCGACGATGATGAATTCATGCTGCTGGAAGAACCAGTCGGCGGCCTGCTCGGTGGCCTCGGCGTCGCCGCCACCTTCCATGCTGAGCCCGCCTATCGTGATGCGGCCCTGGGCGTCGCGGCGCAGCAGCAGCTCGGGGCGCTCCAGCAGCAGTTGGGCAAAGCGCAACTCCAACGCCGGCAGCGAACTCAGCGACAGCCGCGCGCTGATGCGCGGCAGGCGCAGCGCCTCGCGGCCGCGCGGGTCGATCAGGCGCACGTCCTGCAGGTCCAGCGCCGGCACCAGGCCGCCGCCCTGGGTGCCGATGCGGCCGATGCGGACCTTGACCCCAAGCGCCTTGGAGGCTTGTTGTTCCAGCGCCGGACGCCAGTCGTCGATGTGCGGCAGAATCGCCCAGTGCAAGGCCAGTCCGGCCGCCAGCAGCAGGGCCAGTGCGACCAGCACCAGCCCCAGGGCCCAGCGTCCGCAACGCCAGAGCGCGGAGCCCGTGCCGCTCAGGACGGGACGGATATGGGCTGACCAGGACATGTCGAGGGAATGAGACGGAGCGCGGCGTATCGATGAGCCAGAACAACAGAACAAGAGAAGTCTTGGCCACTGAGCGCCTGCCCCAGATCGCCACCCCGTCCCGGTGACGGGGAATCTAGCACAGCCACGCCCTCCCATGAGCCACGGAGACAAGTCTTTACCCCCGCCCGCGCGGGCCGATCACAGCCGTTTTGTGCAGCGCATCCGGCGCCGCTACGCCGAGGAGCTGGCGCTGCTGCCGCCGGGTCTGCCGGACCGCGACACGATGGCTGCCACCGTGGCCGCGCTGCAGCAGCGCGGCCGTGCGCTGGCCAGCGCGCTGCGCGTGATGCGCCAGCTGGTGCTGGAGCGGCTGGCGGTGCTGGACATCGAGGCCGGTACCGCGATGGCCGACATCTGCCGTGCCATGACCCACCTGGCCGAAATCAGCCTGGACCTGGCCGTGACCCAGGGCCGCGCCGAGCTGGACGCGCAGTACGGCGCGCCGCTGGACGCGGCCGGCGAGGTCATCGAGTTCTGGGTCGTGGGCATGGGCAAGCTGGGCGGGCGCGAGCTCAACGTCTCGTCCGACATCGATCTGATTTATGTGTACGACGAGGACGGCCAGACCGCCGGCCCGCAGACCATCACCGCGCACGAATACTTCGCCCAGCTGGCGCGCAAGCTCTACGCGCTGATCGGCGAGGTCACCGAGGACGGCCAGGTGTTCCGCGTCGACCTGGCGTTGCGCCCCAATGGCAATTCGGGGCCCTCGGTGGTCAGCCTGTCCATGCTGGAGGAGTACTTCTTCGTCCAGGGCCGCGAATGGGAGCGCTTCGCGTGGCTGAAGAGCCGCGTGGTCGCGCCGCTGGCCAGCGTGCAGGGCGCCAAGGTGCAGGCGCTGCGTTCGCTGGTCACGCCCTTCGTCTACCGCCGCTACCTGGACTACGGCGTCTTCGAGGGCCTGCGCCAGCTGCACCGCAAGATCCGCGACGAGGCGCAGAAGCGCGCCGCCGGCCGCCCCGAGCGTGCCAATGACGTCAAGCTCTCGCGCGGCGGCATCCGCGAGATCGAGTTCATCGTCCAGCTGCTGCAGGTGGTGCGCGGCGGGCAGTTCCCGGAGATCCGCACCCGCTCCACGCTGAAGGCGCTGAACCGCGTGGCGGCACGCGGGCTGATGAAGCCCGAGACCGCGCAGAAGCTGGCCGAGGGCTACGACTTCCTGCGCCGTGTCGAACACCGCATCCAGTACCTGGACGACCAGCAGACCCACTGCCTGCCCTCGGCGGACGAGGACCTGGGCTGGATCGCGCGCAGCCTGGGCCTGGTCTGCCGCGAGGAAACCTGCGAACTGCTGGAGCGGCTCTGCGAGGTGCGCGAACTGGTCGCCACCGAGTTCGATGCGCTGCTGCACGACGGTGCGGCGCCGTCCGGCGGCGGCTGCAAGGGCTGCGGCGGCCCGCCGCTGCCGGTGGATGCCGAGGACTTCCTCGCCCGGCTGCCCGAGGAACTGGCGCAAAGCGTGCGTCGCTGGGCCCAACAGCCGCGCGTGCAGAACCTGCGCGAGGAATCGCGCCTGCGCCTGGCCAAGCTGGTCGGGCGCGCGGCGCTGGCCGTGAAGCAGGGCGAGTGCGGCCTGGACGCCGCGCTGCGCTTCGTCGACTGGCTGGAGCCGCTGCTGCGCCGTGAAAGCTATCTGGCGCTGCTGGTCGAGCGCCCCGCGGTGCAGCAGCGCCTGCTGCGCCTGCTGGGGCTGGCGCGCTGGCCCATGCGCTACCTGATGCAGCATCCCGGCGTGATCGACGAGCTGGCCGACGTGCGCCTGCTGCAGCAGCGCTTCGACGGCGCGGCCTTCATCGCCGAGCTGCAGGCGCGCCACGACGCCTGGGCCGAACATGGCGAGGCCGACGAGGAAGCGCTGCTGGACAGCGTGCGCCGCGCCCACCATGCCGAGGTCTTCCGCACCCTCGTGCGCGACGTCGAGGGCAGCATCACGGTGGAGGAAGTGGCCGACGAGCTGTCCCTGCTTGCCGATGCCACGCTGCAATGCGTGATCCGCTGGGCCTGGCAGCGCCTCAAGCAGCGCCACCGCGAACAGCCGCGCTTTGGCGTCATCGCCTACGGCAAGCTGGGCGGCAAGGAGCTGGGCTATGGCGGCGACCTGGACGTGGTCTTCTTGTTCGACGACGAGGACGAGAACGCGCCCGAGATCTATGCCGCCTTCGTGCGCAAGCTGATCACCTGGCTGACACTGCGCACCTCGGCCGGCGAACTGTTCGACATCGACACCGCGCTGCGCCCGAATGGCAACTCGGGGCTGCTGGTGACTTCGATGAACTCCTTCGAGAACTACCAGAGCGGCCGCGGCAGCAACACCGCGTGGACCTGGGAGCACCAGGCGATCACGCGGGCGCGCTTCTGCGCCGGCGACGCGGCACTGGCGCCGCGCTTCGAGGCCGTGCGCCGCGCCGTGCTGACCGCGCCGCGCGACGCCGACGCGCTGCGCCGCGAGGTCCAGGCGATGCGCGAGAAGGTGCGCCAGGCGCGGCCGGTGCGCGCCGGACTGTTCGACGTCAAGCACAGCCCCGGCGGCATGATGGACGCCGAGTTCGTTCTGCAGTTCCTCATCCTGGCGCATTCGCACGCCCACCCCGAGCTGCTGGACAACGCCGGCAACATCGCGCTGCTGCAGCGCGCCGAGGCGGCGGGCCTGCTGCCCGAGGGCGTGGGCCACGCGGCGGCGGATGCCTACCGCGAGCTGCGCCGCTTCCAGCACCGCGCGCGGCTGGACGAGCAGTCGACCGCGCTGGACGAGGCCGCCGCCGCCCCGCTGGCGGCGCATCGCGACGCCGTGCTGGCGCTGTGGCGGGCCGTCTTCAGCCCTGAATGACGCGGCGACCGGCCTGGGAACTGCTGGCGGCGTTGCTGGCCCTGGGCGCGCTGGCGACCTGGTGGCTGCCCGAGTCCGCGCAGCAGGCGCTGGAATGGCGCCCCGCGCTGGCGGCCGAGCAGCCCTGGCGCGCCTGGAGCGCGGCCTGGCGCCACTGGAGCCTGCAGCACCTGCTGGCCAACCTGGCCGGCTGCGCGGTGCTGGCCTGGCTGGGCCGCCGCGCCGGGCTGGGGGGACGCGCCGCGCTGGCCTGGCTGGCCGCGTGGCCGCTGACCCAGGCGGCGCTGGTGCTCGCCCCGGCGCTGCAGCGCTTCGGCGGGCTGTCGGGCGTGCTGCATGCCGGCGTCGCGGTGGCCGCGCTGGAACTGCTGGCGCGGCCGGGCCGCCCGCGCGTGGTGGGGCTGGGCCTGGTGGCCGGGCTTGCCCTCAAGCTGGCGCTGGAGCGTGGCTGGGCCGCGCCCTGGCTGCGCGAGGCGCCCGGCTGGGACATCGCGGTGGCGCCGCTGGCCCACCTGAGCGGGGCCGTCGCGGGCGCCGCCTGCACGCTGATCCTGATGCTCGTCGGCGCGTGGCTCGCGCCGCGCGGGCGACGCCGCCACGGCGCTTCACTTTCGTCACCACCATGAGCACCACCTCTTCCCCCGACCCCCTGGCGGACGCCGTGCCGGCGCCGCCGCAGCGCAAGTCCCAGCTCGACGGGCTGGCCGTGCTGCTGCTGCTGGCCTGCTGCGTGATGTGGGGGCTGAACCAGGTCGCCGCCAAGGCGGCGCTGAGCGAGATCGGGCCGCTGTGGCAGGCCGCGCTGCGCTCCGGTGTGGCGGCGCTGCTGGTCTGGGGCTGGAGCCTGGCGCGCGGCATCGCGCTGTTCACGCGCGACGGCAGCCTGCCGGGCGGGCTGCTCGCCGGCGCGCTGTTCGCCGCCGAGTTCGCCTGCATCTTCCTGGGCCTGCAGTACACGACGGCCTCGCGCATGGTGGTCTTCCTCTACCTGGCGCCCTTTGTCGTGGCGCTGGGCATGCCCCTGATCGCGCCCAGCGAGCGCCTGGGGCTGCGCCGCAGCCTGGGCCTGTTGCTGGCCTTCGGCGCGGTGGCCTTCGCCTTCGGCGAGGGGCTCACCGCCACCGGCGAGCTGCCGCGCCAATGGCTGGGCGACCTGCTGGGCCTGTGCGCGGCGCTGCTGTGGGCCGGCACCACGCTGGCGATCCGCGCGACGCGGCTGTCGCAGGCCAGCGCGGAGAAGACGCTGCTCTACCAGCTGGCGGTCTCCACCGTGGCGCTGTCGCTGGGCGCGCTGGCGACCGGCGAGGCGTTGCCGCTGGCCTGGTCGGCGCGGCTGTGGGGCCTGTTCGGCTTCCAGGCGGTGATCGTCACCTTCGCCAGCTATCTGGTCTGGTTCTGGCTGGTGCGCCACTACCCGGCCACGCGCCTGTCCAGCTTCACGCTCAGCACGCCGCTGTTCGGGCTGCTGGCCGGCGCGCTGCTGCTGGGCGAGCCCATCACGCCGCGGCTGATGCTGGCGCTGGGCGGGCTGGCCGCCGGCATCCTGCTCGTCAACCGCTGAGCGCCCAAAGGTCGCCAAGCGGACGGACAAACGCCGCTTCCCGCCCCTAGACTGGGCTTTTCACCAGGAGACAAACCCATGATCACGCTCTGTGGCTTTTCGCTGTCGAACTACTACAACAAGGTCAAGCTGGCGCTGCTGGAGAAGGGCATCCCCTTCCAGGAAGAGGTGGTGATGACCAAGAGCAAGGACGAGGCGGTGCTGGCCTGCTCGCCGCTGGGCAAGATCCCCTTCATCCGCACCGAGCAGGGCTCGCTGTGCGAGAGCCAGGTCATCCTGGACTACCTGGAGGCCACCCACCCCGCGCAGCCGCTGCTGCCCGCCGATCCCTTCGCCGCGGCCAAGCTGCGCGAGCTGATCACCTTCATCGACCTGCACCTGGAGCTGGTGGCCCGCGAGCTGTACGCGGAGGCCTTCTTCGGCGGCACGGTCAGCGAGAGCAAGAAG
The DNA here is from genome assembly GCF_022549225.1 of Pelomonas sp. CA6. Taxonomy (GTDB): domain Bacteria; phylum Pseudomonadota; class Gammaproteobacteria; order Burkholderiales; family Burkholderiaceae_C; genus Roseateles. The sequence continues at coordinate 37,470 of NZ_JAKZFD010000004.1, read as the reverse complement.
GACTGGGTGCGCCAGCAGCTGAACAAGAACATCCCCGCCTTCAAGCGCCTGGCGCGCTTCGCCCCCTACGTCGGCGGCGAGCAGTTCACCATGGCCGACTGCTCGGCCTACGCCAGCCTGCCGCTGATCGGCGCGGCGACCAAGAACGTGCTGGGCGAGGACCTGCTGGCCGCGCACGGGCTGGACTGGAAGACGTATGTCAAGCTGATCGGCGAGCGTCCGGCGGCGCAGAAGGTCGCGGCCGACCGCAAGGCCGACACCGAGCGGCTCGCCGCGCTCAAGGCCGGCGGGTCTCCGGCCTGAGGCCATCCCGGGCCGGCTCAAACCCGCGCCCGGCGCGGCCCGGGCCATGTCGTTTTTCTTCAAGACGGCGGGCCCGGGGCGGGCGCAGCATGCGCGCATGACTGCAACCGAACCTGCCTATTCCCTGGAGCGCGACGGCTTCGTGCTCGCGCGGCTGGACGACGCGGTGCGCGCCGCGCAGGGCAACAGCCTGTGGTACCTGACCTTCGGGCTGGCCTGCTGCGCGGTGGAGATGATGCATGCCGCCGCGGCGCGCTACGACATGGAGCGCTTCAGCATGATCCCGCGCGCCAGCCCGCGCCAGGCCGACCTGATGTTCGTCTCGGGCACGCTGACCAACAAGATGGCGCCGGCGCTGCGCAAGGTCTATGACCAGATGGCCGAGCCGCGCTATGTGATCTCCATGGGCTCCTGCGCCAATGGTGGCGGCTACTACCACTACAGTTATTCGGTGGTGCGCGGCTGCGACCGCATCATTCCGGTGGACGTCTACGTGCCTGGCTGCCCGCCCACCGCCGAGGCGCTGATCTACGGCATCCTGCAACTGCAGCGCCGCATCCGCGAATCCCGCGCGACGCTGTCGCGCTGAAGCTCCAGGCCCGTCCCCGACCCGACCACCGTCCGCGCCATGTCCGCCTCGCCCGCCGCCGCGCTGTGGATGCCCGACGCCGAACTGGCGCCCTGCCTGCGCGCCGGCGTGATGCGCGACACCCGCGCGCTGGGCGAGCTGCCGCTGGCGCAGCGCATCAACCGCTTCCCTGCCCATCCCTATTGCGGCATCACCTGGCTGCTCGAAGGCGATGGGGTGCTGACGCGCTGCGGTGGCCAGGACTGCCAGCGGCGCCTGCCGCGGGTCTTCCTCAGCGGCCCGCAGCGCCATCCGGTGCAGTCGCTGAACCTGGGGCCGCTGCATTCCTTCTTCCTGGTCTTCCAGCCCGCCGGCCTGGCGCGCCTGTTCGGGCTGGAGCCCGAGCACTACCGCGACCGGCATGTGGCGCTGGACGAGGTGCCCGAGCTGGCCCGCGCGTTGCAGCCGCTGCACGAGCGCATCCTCGCCGCGCCCGACGATGCGGCACGCTGGCGCGCCAGCCTGGACTGGCTGCGGCCCCTGTGGCGCGAGCGCTGCGCCGGCGAGCCCGACCGCCTGGGCACGGTGCTGGCGGGCATCGGGCAGCTGGGCGTGCGCGCGGCGGCGGCGTGGATGGGCTGGTCCGAGCGTCATCTGCAGCGCCGCGGCCGCGCGCTGACCGGGCTGCGTCCGGCCGAGCTGCGCCGCCTGCAGCGCGCCGAGACCGCGGTGCGCGCGGCGCTGCTGGCCGAGCAGGCCGGCGGCTGGGCCGGCGTGGCCGCCCAGCACGGCTATGCCGACCAGGCCCATCTGGGCCGCGAGGTCAAGGCCATCGCCGGCCACAGCCCCGACGCGCTGCGCCGCGCGGTGCACAGCGACGACGCCAGCTGGTGGGTCTACCGCCTGGACGAGTGAGGCGGCGCGGCCGCGTCAGTCGGGCTGCCGGCGCGGCCCGCGGCGCCACACCAGCAGGCAGCCCAGGCTCACGGTGAGCAGCGCGAAGCCCGGTGCTCCCAGTGCGCCCACCCGGTCCACCAGCAGGCCGCCGACGATGGCGCCGCTGGCGATGGCGATCTGGAAGGCCGCCACCAGCAGCCCGCCGGCGCCCTCGGCCTGGTCCGGCGCGGCGCGCACGGTCCAGGTCTGGAAGCCCACCGGAAAAGCGCCGAAGGCAAAGCCCCACAGCACCACCGACGCGGCGGCCGCCACGGGCCAGTGGCCGGCGAACAGAATCGTCGCCGCCAGCAGCGCGATCAGCGCGCTGCCACCGACGATGGCCAGGCGCTCGCTGCGCTGCGCCAGCCAGCCGCCGACGAAGTTACCGAAAAAGCCCGCGACGCCATAGCCCAGCAGCACCGCCGAGATGCTCGCGACCGGCAGCCGCGTGACCTGCTCCAGCAGCGGCCGCACATAGGTGAAGCCGGCGAAGTGGCCGGGGATGATCAGCAGCACCGCCAGCATCGCGGTGCGCACGCCGGGCCGCTTCAGCAGCGCGCCCAGCACGCGCAGGTCGGCCTTCTCGCGCGGGGGCAGCGGCGGCAGGGTGGCGAACTGGAAGGCCAGCGTGACCAGGCTCAGCCCGCCGGCGGCGACGAAGGCGCTGCGCCAACCCCAGAGCCCGCCCATCCAGGCACCCAGCGGCGCGGCGCAGACCGTGGCGACCGACACGCCGGTGAGGATCACCGACATCGCCCGCGCGAACAGGGTCGCTGGCACCAGGCGCAGGGTCAGCGCGCCCGACATGGACCAGAAGCCGCCCAGCGCCACGCCCAGCATCACCCGCGACACCAGCAGCGGGGTCAGGCTTTGCGCCAGCACCGCGAGCAGGTTGGACAGCACCAGCAGCAGCGTCAGCGCCAGCATCACCCGGCGGCGGTCCAGGCGCTGCGTCAGCAGCGGCAGCGTCGGCGCGGCGAGGGCACCGACCAGCGCGGTGACGGTGACGGTCTGCCCGGCGGCGCCGTCGGAAACGCCCAGGTCCGCGGCCATGGTGGTCAGCAGGCTGGCGGGCAGGAACTCGGCGGTGACCAGGCCGAACACGCCCAGCGTCAGCGCGACGACGGCAGGCCAGTGCGCGTGCTCGGCGGCCGGCGGGGCCGCGGTGGGGCTGGAGAGGGCGGAGGGGGCCGGGGCCGCAGCGGCCGGGCCGTCGGGGCGGCAGACGGAAGACACCTTGGGTTGTTCCTGAGACGGTGGAAGGAGCGCGCAGCTTAGGGATAGGATCCCGGCGTTTCCATGCCGGAAAAGCCGCAATGCTTGCTCATTCGTCCAATGAACCGCAGATCGCCCTGGAAGAGGCCGAGGCCACGCGTGACAGCCTGACGCAGATCCTGCTCGGGCTGCGCCTGGAGGGCGTGGCCTACGACCGCTGCGTGCTGCACGGCCCCTGGGCGATCGGCTTTCCGGCGCAGGCGGCGGCGCGCTTTCTCTTCGTCGCGCGCGGCACGGCCTGGCTGCAGTCGCCCGGTTCGGCGTGGATGCGCCTGGAGGCCGGCGACGCGCTGCTGCTGCCGCATGGCGGGGCCCATGTGCTGGCCAGCGACCCCGAGGTGCCGCCGGTGGCGCTGGACGCGCTGGAGCGCACGCCGGTGACCGAGACCATCACGCTGGTGCGCTGCGAGGGCCGGGTGCGCTGTACCGCGCCGCGGGCCGGCGCGGCGGCGCCGCCCGACGTGGTCTTCTGCGGCAGCATGCGCTTCAACCTGGACCCGCTGCATCCGCTGATGGCGCTGATGCCCGAGCGCATGCACGCGGGCGCGCTGGCGCAGCGCGACCCCACGGTGCCGGTGCTGCTGGAGGCGATGGAGCGCGAGGTGGCGCTGGACCGCATCGGGTTCTGCGGCATCCTGGCGCGGCTGGCCGACGTGCTGGCGGCCAGCGTGATCCGTGCCTGGGTGGAATGCGGCTGCAGCGACGCCAGCGGCTGGATCGCCGCGCTGCGCTGCCCGCGCCTGGGCCAGGTGGTCGCCGCCATCCACCGCGAGCCCGCGCGCGACTGGCGCGTGGCCCAGCTGGCGGCGCTGATGGGCGCGTCGCGCTCGCGCTTCGCCGACGCCTTCACGCGCACGCTGGGCGAGAGTCCGGCGCGCTATGTCGCCAAGGTGCGGATGTCCGAGGCGCGGCGCTGGATCGCCCAGGAGGGCATGCGGGTCGCCGTCGCGGCGCACCGCCTGGGCTACGATTCCGAGGCGGCCTTCAGCCGCGCCTTCAAGCGCATCGTCGGCCAGCCGCCCAGCGCGTTGCGGCTCAGGCCGGACGGCCGCTGAAGGCGGCCGCCCCCGCCGCCCATCCCCTTGCGCGGTCGCGAGACCCGCCACTTCAGGACGCCGCCATGGCCGCAAAAACTGTCCAGGGACTGCTCGAAGACATCCGTCTGCTGTCCGAAGAACATCACGCCGTGGTGGTGGCCGCGCGCGCCCTGGTGCACCAGACCCTGGGCGCCGTCGACGAGGAACTCAAGTACGGCGGTCTGCTGTTCTCGGCCGGTGGCGTCCAGCTCGGCGGCGTGTTCGCGTACAAGCAGCATGTGTCGTTCGAATTCAGCCATGGCGCGGCCATCGCCGATCCCCATGGCCATCTCGAAGGGGCCGGCAAGGGGCGCCGCCACCTCAAGCTGCGGGGGCTTCAGGACCTCCGGGACAAGCAGCTTGCGGCCTACCTGGTGCTGGCGCTGCGGGCCGCCGAGGCGGCGGCCTGAGACAGAGGCCGCCCGCCGCCGGAGCGCTCAGGCCTGCGCCGCGTGCGGATCGGTCACGCGCGGCCAGTAGTCGAGATCGCGCCGCTGGTAGGGGATCGCGGCGAAGTCCGGCGTGATGGCGCCGGGCGTCGCGGCATAGAGCACGGCGCGGGCGATGGGCGCGAAGTCGGCATGGAAGTGCTGGGTGGACTTCACCACCACCAGCTTCTTGTCGCCCAGCGTGAGGCCGATGCCGGTGAAAGCGTCCGTGCCCAGGACCTGCCCGCGCACCGAGGACAGCAGCAGGTGCAGGCCGTTGGCGGCCTCCACCCAGACGCAGCGCCCCATGGGCACGCGGCCGGTGACGCCGGGAATGCCCTGCGAGTGGTTCTGCACGATGTTGCGCACGGTCACGCGCAGGTCGACCGGATCACCCGAGGCGGGGCTGCATTTGCCGCCCACGCGCAGATCGACCTCGGCGCCGACACCCGCGTCGTGGCAGATCTGGATCGCGCCCAGGTCCCAGAACGCGCCGATCACCACCTGAGGGATGCGGCGCTCCAGCACGCGACGCAGCACGAAGGTGCTGTCGCTGGGCGCGCCGCCACCGGGGTTGTCGGCCACGTCGGCCAGCACCACCGGGCCGCCGTCCACCGCCATCGCGCGGTCCAGCGCCTGGTCCAGCGGCAGCGAGTTGTCGCCGGTCTTGTGGCGCAGGTTCCAGAACTCCCGCCCCAGCTGCTCGGCCAGGGCCTGCGCCTTGTCGGCATCGTGGTCGGTGATGACCCAGAGCTTGGCCCCGGACTCCGGCACGTCGCCCCACGGGAAGCCGTGGCCCAGCGAGATGGACAGCACGCCCTCGCGCCCCTCCAGCGACTGCATGCGCTGCACGAAGCCCTTCATCGGCTCGCGCGTGGTGTGCCACAGCCCCACCATCTTGCAGTCGAACACGGCGGTGGTTGGCCGCACGCGGCCATGCGCCATCGCGACGAGCAGGTGGTAGAGCTCGCGCGCGCGCTCCTCGCCATCGATGTGCGGGTACTCCTTGAAGGCGATGATCAGGTCGGCCGAGCGGCGCATCAGCTCGGTGAAATGGCAGTGCAGGTCCAGCTCCATGCCGATCGGCACGCCGGGACCGACGATCTCGCGCACCCGTGCCGCGAGGTCGCCCTCGCAGTCGTCATAGCCCTCCGCCACCATCGCGCCGTGCAGCACCAGCATCACCGCCTGCACCGGCAGCGCGGCGCGCAGGTCTTCCAGCAGGCGGTCGCGCAGCGTCTCGTAGACCGCGCGCACGGTGCGGCCCAGCGGCTGCGCGAAGCAGCACAGGCTTTCCACCATCTCGTGCCCGTCGGCCTCGATCATGTCGCGCGCGAAGCGCAGCAGCGCGCCCGCGCCGTCGGCCGCCACGCGGCTCGCGTCGCCCCGGTAGATCCCGAATTCCTCGAACGCGCCCCAGCCGGTGGGCGCATAGGCGAAAGTGTTGGTCTCGGTGGCCAGTTGTGCCACGAATATCTTCATGCCGTTCTCCTTGATGCGGTGGGTCGTCATTCGGTCGTTGCCCCCTCAGTCGGCCAGGCGCTCCAGGCGCAGGCCGCGGGTGCGCACGGTGTCGATCCGCAGGGCCTGCACCCGTCGGTCCGCCCCGCGCTCCAGGGTCAGCGCCCCGCACATCGAGGGCGATCCCTTCTCCTGCCAGCCCAGCACCCCGTCCGACCAGGGCTGCAGCAGCAGCGTGTGCCGGCCATACGGTCCCAGCACGTCCAGGCGCAGCTGCTCGCCGTCCAGGCGCAGCAGGGCCGTCGCGGCCAGGTCCGGCGCGCGGTAGCGGCCCAGCAGGCCGCGGCCGAGCTGTGACGCGACGGGCGGCGTGGCCGGCAGGCGCTCGAAGCGCTCGACGCGGCCGGCTTCGCTGATCTCCAGCGTGGCGGGCGGCTCGCCTTCGCGCGCCAGCGCCGCGGCGGGCAGGGCGATCGGACCCAGGGCCAGGATCTCCAGCTCCACCTGCAGCATGGCGCCCTGGGCGTGCAGCGGCACGGGCGGCTTGTTGAGGACGCGCGCCGCCAGCCGTCCGTCCGCCGTGCTGTCGAAGCCGACCACCAGGCCCGACGCCGGCGCCCGGTAGCGGGTGCCCAGCATGGGGCGGTACGACGCGCCAGCGGGTTCGCCCGCTGGCGCGGCGAGCAGGGCATCGCCCAGCACGGTGTCGATGATCTGGTAGGCCAGCGGCACCGGGTCGAGTTCCGCGCCGTTGTTCAGCGCGACCACGTCCAGCGCGTGCGCCGGCACGGTGATCATCTGGCTCGCGCCGCCGACCACGCCGCCCGCGTGGTGGATCACCTCGACCCCGCGGTAGCGGCCCAGCCTCAGCCCCAGCCCATAGGGGATCTCCAGGCCGTTGTTGAGCCGCGCGGGCGTCAGCATCTGGCGCCAGCTCGCGTCGCTGCCGACGCGCTTGGGGCCGCGCAGGTGCGCCAGCCAGCGCAGCATGTCGTCGACGGTGGAGATGATGGCGCCTTCGCCGCCCACGTCCTCGGGCGGCGAGATGCCGCGCCGCCAGCCGCCGCCTTCTTCGGCGGGCACGGGCTCATGCAGCGTGGCCATGCCGCGATGGATCTCGAAGTCGCTGGGCGCCACGGCGCTGTCGTGCATGCCCAGCGGCGCGAAGACGCGCTCCTTGAGGAAGTGCCGGAAGGACTGGCCGCCGACCCGCTCGACGATGAGCGACAGCAGCTGATAGCCGCCGTTGCAGTACATCATCATCTCGCCCGGCGCGAAGTTGGCCCGGCTCTGGCGCATCTGCGTGTCCAGCAGTCCGCCCTGGGGCTTGAGGGTCCGGTCCCCGTCGGCGAGGAAGCCGACGTCCAGATAGCAGCGGTAGCCGCTGGTGTGCTGCATCAGCTGGCGCAGGCTGGGCTCGCCCTGCAGCGGCGGCAGCTCCGGCAGATAGCGGCGCACGCCGGCATCGAGGTCCAGCAGGCCGTCCTCGGCCAGCAGCAGCGCGGCCAGCGCGGTGAAGTGCTTGCTGGTCGAGCCGATGCGCATGCGCGTCCACGCCGTATTGGCCACGCCGTGCTCCAGGCTGGCCATGCCGACGCCGCGGCGGTAGATCGCCCGGCCGTGCTGGGCCACGCCCACCACCAGGCCTGGCGCATCGCTGCGATTGACGCCGTCGAGCAGGGCGTCGAGCGCCGCGCGCAGTTCGGGGCGGGAAGAGGGCTCGCTCATCGGGTTCTCCTGTCGTTCCATGGGTTCTCCAGTCGCTCAGCATTCGTTCGGTCCGTCGGACCGCCGTTCGAAGCGCAGCCCGCGGCTGCGCAGCGTGTCCAGTCGCCAGCAACGCACGCGCCGGTCCGCGTCGCGCTCCAGGTTCAGCACGCCCAGCGCCGGTTGCAGTCCCAGCACGTCGTCGGCCCAGACCTCCAGGTCCAGCGTCTGCCGGCCGTAGGCGCCGACCAGCTCCAGGCGCAGACGTTCGCCCTCCAGGCGCAGTCGCGCCTGGGCCGCCATGTCCGCGCACTGGTAGCGACCCAGCAGCCCGTCGCTGACGGCACGCGCGCCGGGCGGCGTGGCCGGGAGGCGCTGGTAGCGCTCGGCATGGCCGCCTTCGCGGATCTCCAGCGTGGACGGGGCCTCGCCGTCGCGCGCCAGCGCGGCCTTCGCCACGCTGATCGGGCCGATCGCGATGGCGTCCAGGTCGATCTGCAGCCGCTCGCCGTCGTCCTTCAAGGGCAGCGGGGCATGGTTCAGGAAGCTCAGGCCCAGCCGGCCGTCCGGCGCTTCGGCGAACGCGGCCACCAGGCCCGAGCCCGGCGCGTGGTAGCGCGTGCCCAGCATGGGTGTGAACGCGGTGCTGGCGGCTTCGGGCGTGGGGGCGTCGAGCCGGGCGTCGCCCAGCACGGCGTCGATGATCCGGTAGGACAGCGCCGTCGGCGAAACCGGCGCGCCGTTGGTCATGAGGATGATGTCCAGCGCCTGCGCGGGCACGGTGATCATCTGGCAGAGGGCGCCGTTCACGCCGCCGGCGTGGTGGATCACCTCGACGCCGCGGTAGCCGTGCACCATCAGCCCCAGCCCGTAGGGAATCTCGGTGCCGTCGTTGAGCCGGGTGGGCGTCAGCATCTGGCGCCAGCTCGCGTCGCGGCCGACGACGCGCCGGGGGCCGCGCAGATGCGCCAGCCAGCGCAGCATGTCGTCGACGGTGGACACGATGGAGCCCTCGCCGCCCACGTCCTCGGGCGGCGAGATGCCGCGCCGCCAGCCGCCGCCTTCCTCGGCGGGCACGGGCTCGTGCAGCGTGGCCATGCCGCGGTGGATCTCGAAATCGCTGGGCGCGAGCGTGGTGTCGTGCATGCCCAGCGGCGCGAAGATGCGTTCGCGCAGGACATGCCGGAAGGGCAGGCCGCTGACCCGCTCGACGACCAGCGACAGCAGGTGGTAGCCGCCGTTGCAGTACATCATCTTCTCGCCCGGCGCGAAGTTCACGCCCTGCTGGCGCGCCTGCGCGTGCAGCGCTTCGCCCTTGGGCTTGCAGGCGGTCTCGCCGTCGGCCAGGCAGCCGATGTCCAGGTAGCAACGGTAGCCGCCGGTGTGCTGCATCAGCTGGCGCAGGCTGGGCTCGCCCTGCAGCGTGGGCAGTTCCGGCACGTGGCGGCGCACGCTGGCGTCGATGTCCAGCAGGCCGTCCTCGGCCAGCAGCAGCACCGCCAGCGCGGTGAAATGCTTGCTGGTCGAGGCCAGGCGCATGCGCGTCCACACCGTGTTGGCCAGGCCATGCTCCAGGCTGGCCAGGCCGAAGCCACGGCGGTAGAGGGCGCGGCCCTGGTGGGCCACGCCGACGACCAGGCCGGGGGCGTCGCTGCGGTTGACCGACGCGAACAGCGTGTCCAGCGTCGCGCGGAGCTCATGGGGAGAGGCGGGGTGGCTCATGGGGGTCCAGGCGCTCACGGCGTGCGATGGCCGCGGGCGAGTTCGGGATGCACCGCATGGACGGTGCGGACATAGGGCTGTTCGGCGACGAACATCAGCCAGGCCCCCAGCACGAAGCCCGTCGTGCCCAGCGCCGCCGCCAGCGCCAGCAGCCCCGCTGGCGAGGCGCGCAGCAGGTCGGAGGCCAGGCCCACCAGCACCGGGCTCAGCGAGCTGATCACCACGGTGACGGCCGTGCCCAGCGCGATCACGCGCGAGCGCAGCGCCTCGGGGGTCATGTCTTGCAGCAGCGTGGGGATGAGCACGCTGCCGGCGATCAGCGACGCCACCTGGATGCTCAGCAGCACATACAAAGTGGAGGCCTGGCTGGCCAGCGGCATGGCGGCGGTCGCCAGCGCGGCCACCACGGAGCCGACGCTGATCACGCGCACCGGCAGGGCCACGCCCAGCCGGCCGCCCAGCAGCTTGGCGCCCGCGGCGCCGGCCAGCGCGCCCACGGCCGTGCCGAGCAGCGTCGCGAGGCCCGTGCCCTGCCCGACGTCGGCGATGGACGCGCCGAAATGGCGCGTCGCGATGATGGGCAGCCAGGTGCTGGTGACAACCACGCCCAGCGTCGCCAGGCCCACGCCGCCGAACACCGTGGCCATGGTGTGCCCATGCTGCCGCCGGTAAGGGCGGAACGGGGCCAGCCGCCCGGGCAAGGCGTCCATGGGCTGCCTGTCGGCGCGCCAGGGATGCAGCCGGATCAGCAGCACCGCCAGCGCCACCAGCGGGCCCGGGATCGCGACGGCCAGGAAGGCCAGCCGCCAGGGCTCCAGCCCCTGCCAGGCCACGGGCAGCCAGGGGCGCACGGCGTCCAGGCTCTTCACCATCGCGCCGCTCAGGGTCAGGCCCAGGCCGCCGCCGAAGATGGCCGCCAGCGCGTACACGCCGTTGGCCAGCACGCGGCGGCGTGCCGAGACGATCTGCGGAATCAGCCCGTAGACGATGGGCCCCAGCCCGGCCTCGCCGATGCCCAGGCCCGCGGCCGCGACGAACAGCGTCGTGAAGTCCTGGGCCAGCCCGCAGGCGCCCGTCGCCGCCGCCCAGACCAGCACGCAGGCGGCCAGCATGGCGCGGCGGCCGTAGCGGTCGGCCAGCCAGCCGATGGGCAGGGCCGCGACGCCGGACACCAGCGTGATCGCGGCGCCCTGCAGCAGGCCGATCTGGGTGTCGGACATGCGCAGGGACTGGCGCATCGGCTCGGCCAGCAGCACCAGGATCTGCCGGTCCAGCGCGGCGAACACGGTGGCGACGATCAGCACCAGCATGCCGTAGGCCGCGATCGCGGCGGTGCCGGCGCCAGCGGCGGGCCGGTGCGGCGGCGCGATCGCGTGCGGGAGTTCGGGGGCGGAGCTTTGCATGGTCGAGGTCCGGGCAGGGGTAGCGGCAGGGGCGGGGGCCGGCGACGGGGCGCCGGCATGGCGGGGGCGCGGCGGTGCTCAGTCGGGCAGGCGCTCGAAGCGCAGGCCGCGGGTGCGCACGGTGTCGATCCGCAGGGCCTGCACGCGCCGGTCGGCGTCGCGCTCCAGGTTCAGCACGCCGAACAGCGGCAGCGTGCTCTTCTCCCGCCAGCCGAACACGTCGGTGGAGAACGGTTCCAGTGCCATCGTGTGCCTCCCGTAGGCACCGATCACCTCAAGGCGCAGTTGGCCCTCGTCCAGGCGCAACTCAGCCTGGGCCTCCAGGTCGGGCGCGCGGTAGCGGCCGAGCAGGCCGTGGCTGGCCTCTTCCGCGCTGGGCGGGTTGGCTGGCAGGCGCTCAAACCGTTCGACATGCCCGCCTTCACTGATGTCCAGCGCGGAGGGCGGTTCGCCCTCGCGGGCCAGCGCCGCGGTGCTGACACACAGCGGGCCCGCGGCGATGTCCTCGACGCCGAACTGCAGCACCGAGCCGTTCTCGGTCAGCGGCAGTGGCGGGTTGTTCAGAATGCGCAGCCCCAGCTTGCCCTCGGCCGCCTCGTCGAAGCCGATCACCAGGCCCGAGCCGGGCGCGTGGTAGCGCGTGCCCAGCATGGGCTTGAAGGGCTCGCTGTCCGGCTTGGCCGCGCGCTCGGCGGGCAGCGCGTCGGCCAGCACGGTGTCGATGACCTGGAAGGCCAGCGCCGTCGGCGAGACCAGGGCGCCGTTGCTCATGATGATGATGTCCAGCTCATGCGACGGCACGGTGATCATCTGGCAGGCGCCGCCGATCACGCCGCCCGCGTGGTGCACCACGCCGACACCGCGGTAGGGGTGGACCATCAGCCCCAGCGCATAGGGGATCTCGGTGCCGTTGTTGAGCCGCGCGGGGGTCAGCATCTGGCGCCAGCTGGCCTCGCTGCCCACGGTCTTGGGGCCGCGCAGATGGGCCAGCCAGGTCAGCATGTCGTCGATGGTCGAGATGATCGCCCCTTCGCCGCCCAGGTCCTCGGTGGGGAAGATGCCGCGCCGCCAGCCGCCGCCTTGTTCCTTGGGCACGGGGTCGTGCAGCGTCGCCATACCTCGGTGGATCTCGAAGTCGCTGGGCACCTGCGCGGTGTCGCGCATGCCCAGCGGCAGGAAGATGCGCTCGCGCAGGAACTGGCGAAAGGGCTGGCCGCTGACGCGCTCGATGATGTGCGACAGCAGGTGGTAGCCGCCGTTGCAGTACATCATCTTCTCGCCCGGCGCGAAGTTGACGCAGCTCTGGCGCATCTGCGAGCTCAGCGCCTCGCCCTTGGGCTTGATCGCCGTCTCGCCGTCGGCGAGGAAGCCGACGTCCAGGTAGCAGCGGTAGCCGCCGGTGTGTTGCATCAGCTGGCGCAGGCTGGGCTCGCCCTGCAGCGCGGGCAGTTCCGGCAGGTAGCGGCGCACGCTGGCGTCGATGTCGAGCCGGCCCTCCTCGGCCAGCAGCAGCGCGGCCAGGCAGGTGAAGTGCTTGCTGGTCGAGCCGATGCGCATGCGGGTCCAGACCGTGTTGGTCACGCCATGCTCCAGGCTGGCCAGGCCGAAGCCGCGGCGGTAGAGGGCCCGGCCCTGGTGGGCCACGCCCACCACCAGGCCGGGCGCATCGCTGCGGTTGACGTCCGCGAAAAGGGCGTCGAGTGCGCCGCGCAGGTCGGTGGACGCGTTGGTTTCGCTCATGTGGATCTCCGTTGGGTTAGAGGGTGAGAGGGGCTTTCGCCATGTCCGGGTGCACGGCATGGACGGTGCGGATGTAGGGTCGTTCGGCGACGAACATCAGCCAGGCGCCCAGCGCCAGGCCCGCGGCACCCAGGCCCGCGGAGATCGCCAGCAGGCCCGCCGGGGAGGCCTGGATCAGGTCGGAGAGGGCCCCGACCAGCACCGGGGTGCCCGACGCGATCACCACGGTGACCACCGAGCCCAGCGCGATCACGCGCGACTGCAGTGCCTCGGGCGTCATGTCCTGCAGCAGCGTGGGAACGAGCACGGTGCCCGCGACCAGCGAGGCACCCTGGACGCCGAACAGCACATACAGCACGTCCGCGCTGGGCGCCATGGGCATGGCGGCGGTCGCGACCGTGGCCACCAGCGAACCGACCGCGATCACGCGCATCGGCAGGGCCACGCCCAGCCGGCCGCCCAGCAGCTTCACGCCCACGGCGCCGGCCACCGCGCCCAGCACCACGCCGAGCAGATTGGCCAGGCCTATGCCCTGGCCCACGTCGGCCATGCTGGAACCGAAATGGCGTCCGGCGATGACGGGCAGCCAACTGGCGCTGGCGACCAGGCCCACCGAGGCCAGTCCCACGCCGGCGAACACCAGGGTCAGGGTGCGCCCATGCTGCTGCCAGTAGGGACGAAAGGCCGAGGGCGTGGCGCGCGCCGGCTCGGCCGGAGCCTCGGCGTCGGCGCGCGCCGGATGCAGGCGGATCAGCAGCAGGGCCAGCGCCACCAGCGGGCTGGGCAGGGTCAGCACCAGCAGGGCGACCCGCCATGGTTCCAGCCCCTGCCAGACGGCGGGCAGTAGCGGACGCAGGGCCTCCAGGCTTTCCGCCAGCGCGCCACTCAGGATCAGCGCGAGGCTGCCGCCCAGCATGGTGGTCAGCATGAACGCCCCGTTGGCCAGCACACGATGGCGCGCCGAAACGATCTGCGGAATCAGCCCGAAGACCACCGGCCCCAGGCCGGCCGCCCCGATGCCGACGCCCGCGGTGGCGAGGAAGAGCGACGGAAAGTCCGGCGCCAGCCCGCAGCCCACCGTGGCGCCGGCCCAGACCAGCACGCTGAGCGCCAGCAGGCCGCGCCGGCCGTAGCGATCGGCCAGCCAGGCGATGGGCACGGAGGCGATGCCTGCCACCAGCGTGAAGCCCGCGCCCTGCAGCAGGCCCAGCTGGGTGTCCGTCATCCGCAGTGACTGCCGGATCGACTCCTCCATCAGCAGGATGATGGGTCCGTCCAGGGTGGTGAACAGGCTGGCGACGATCAGCGCCAGCATGCCGTAGGCGGCGATCAGCGTGGTGGCCCAGCCGGTTCTGCGGGCGTGCGGCGGCTGGGCCTGGGGCTGGTGTCCGGGGAGGGAAGTGTCCATGGGGAAGACCTTTGGAAATACAGGCGCCAGCGGCAGGCCGCCGGCGCGGGGACTCAGAACGGCAGGGCCAGCGTGGCGCCGACGGTGCGGGCCGCCTCCAGCGACACCAGGGCGGGATTGCCGGGCACCAGCGGGTCGCGAGCGGACAGCTGGGCGGCGCGGTTGAACAGGTTGCGCACATGCAGGGCCAGGTGCGCGGACTTGAAGTCGATGCCCGCCTGCAGGTCGGTCATCGCATAGGCCGGCAGGCGGTAGGGCGAGGGCAGCGCGCCGGTGGCCAGCGCGCTCAGGCGCTCGCCCACGTAGCGCTGCGTCAGTCCGGCGTAGCTCGCGTACCCGCCCAGGCTGAAGGCATAGGTGGCCGTCAGCGACGCGGAGACGCGCGCGCTGGACGGCAGGCGCGTGCCGGCCCGGGCGTCCAGGCCGGTCGCGTCTTCGCTGAGCTTGGCGTCGATCAGGGCCGCGTTGCCGTTCAGCGACCAGTGCTCGTCCGGGCGCCAGGTCGCCGCCAGCTCCGCGCCCCGCATATGGGCGGCGCCCGCGTTGGTGATGATGGAAACGGCGTTCGCCACCTTGTACTGCTGCAGGTTTTTCCAGCGGATGTCGAAGACGGCGGCCTCCAGCGACAGGCGCTGGTTCAGCAGCTCGGCCTTGTAGCCCGCCTCCAGGTTGATGAGCGTGTCGTGCTGGAAGCTGCTCGGTCCGGAGGGGGCGCCGCTCACCGGGTCGATCACCACGGGATTGGGGCCGCCGGGCCGGTAGCCGGAGGCGCCGCGCAGATAGACGCTGCTGCCGGGCCCCAGCGCGTAGCGCGCGGTCAGCAGCCAGGTCCGGCTGGTCTCGCGCGAGGCCCCCTCGCGCCACTGCGTGTCGTTGTCCAGCCTGTTGTCGTAGTTCTGCGTGAAGCTCTGCCGGTTGCGTGCCACGCGCAGCCCGCCGGTCAGCGCCAGGCCGTTGGCGAACTTCCAGGTGACGTCGCCATAGAGCGCCGCTTCCCTGTAGCGGGCCGGCAGTGCCGCGCTGGACAGGACCTGGCTGGGCGGGCCTTCGGGCGGGGTCGCGGCGGTGAACTGATCGTTGGTGGACTTCTCGTCGTCCCAGTAGAAGCCCAGCAGCCATTCCAGCTGCTTGTCCGACGCCGAGGTCAGGCGCAGCTCCTGCGTGGTCTTGTCCAGGCTGTTGCTGCCGCTGGCGGCGACGCTGCGGAACAGCAGGCCCTGTTGGGCGAGCGACGGCAGATAAGCATCGCTGACGTCGGCCACGGAGTTGGCGCGCACGCGCTGCCGCGAGGTGATCGCGTTCAGGCGCGCCGCGCCGAAGTCGTACTCGAGGTCCGCCGACACCAGGTCGGTCCTGACCCGGTACGGCTCGGCCTCGTACAGGCGGCGCTGGCGTTCGCCGTGCAGGGGCTGGCTGTCCTCGGGACGGTAGTCGACGCTGTCGGCGCCTTCGCGGCGTATGGTCTGCGTCGTGCCGGTGAGCCGCAGCTTCAGGTGATTCGTCGGCGTGAGCAGCAGCGAGGCGCGCAGGCCGCGGGTGTCGCCGCGGTCGCTGTGCCGGCGCCATACCAGCGGGCCGATCGCCTCGACGCTGCCGCCCGCATGCTCGTTGAAGGCCGACAGGCGCAGGCCCGCGACGTCTTCCTTCAGCGGGACATTGATCACCACGCCTGCGTTGTGGCTGAGGCCGCCACCGCGCGTGGCCGAGCTGCCCAGCGTGAGCTTGCCGGACCACTCGGCGGTGTCGGGTTCGTGGGTCACGTACTTCAGCAGCCCGCCCATGGCGCCCGCGCCGTACAGCGTGCCCTGCGGGCCGCGCAGCAGCTCCACCTGCTTGATGTCCAGCAGGCCCAGGTCCAGCGCCATCAGCTGGCCGTTGGCGAAGGGGCCGCTGGAGCCGAAGGCCACGTCGTCCACGTACAGGCCGACGGTGGCGATGGTCTGTTCACCGGTGGTGACGCCACGGATGCTGATCGCGCCGAAGCCGGGGCCCCCGGCGCTGTTGACGTCGACACCGGGCTGGTTGGCCAGGTAGTCCTGCAGATGTCGGGCGCCCTGGCGGCCGAGCTGTTCGGCGTCCAGCACGTTGACCTGCATCGGCACCTCGCGCACCGGCTCGTTGCGCCGGTTGGCGCTGACGAAGACCGAGTCGAGCCGGGTCTTGTCGACCTCGGTCGACGAGTTCGGCGAGGCCGGCGCGTGGCTGAGCGTCCAGGCGTTGCTGCCGGTCTGCACCGCCTGGAGGCCGCTGCCCTCCAGCATCTGCCGCAAGGCCTCGAGCGGCGTGAACTCGCCGTTCACGGCGCGCGTGGTGATGCCGCGCAGCAGCGGGGGCGCGTACACGAGCTGGATGCCGGTCTGATCGACCAGCCGTTTCAGCGCCTGGGCGGCGGGCTGCGCCGGAATGTCCAGCGCGTGGGACGGCGGCGGATCGTTGGTCGCGGAAGCCCGGGTCTGGGCCACGCTGTGGAGGCTGCCCAGCGCGAGCGCGAGGGCAAGGACGAGGGGGGTCATCGAGGGGGTGTGGAGGGTGCGCACCTGGGTCTCCTGGATCTTGTGTGGAGGTCGCCTGGCAGGGCCGGCCACCGCATTGCGCGGTGCAGGTATGACGCACCGCCGCGGACCCTCCCTCACAAGGACAAACCCCTACCGGACGCGGCGGCCGCGGCGGCGCCGAGGGCCTGCCGCGCGGCGACAGGTCGGCGGAGGACTCAGAAGGGCACCGTGAGCGTGGCACCGACGGTGCGCGGCGACTCCAGCACCACGCGCGACACGCTGTCCGACGGCTGCACCAGGGCGTTGCCGCCCGAGAGTTGCGCCGCCCGGTCGAACAGGTTGCGCACGAAGAAGGACAGCTGCACGCGCCTGAAGTCCAGGCCGGCCTCCAGGTCGGTCACCGCATAGCCGGGCAGCGTGTAGGGCGCCGTGCGGGCGTTGCCGCCAAAGCCCGTGCGGCGCGAACTTGCGTAGCGCTGGGTTAGTCCGACATGGCCGGGATGGCCGGCCAGGCTGAAGGCGTAGCGGGCCGACAGCGCGGCGGACAGGCGCGGCGAGACGGGCAGGCGGTCGCCGGCCACCGCGCCCAGGCCCGGCGCGTCTTCGCTGAGCCGGGCGTCGACGAAGGCGGCATTGCCGGCCAGGGTCCAGCGCGGATCGGGCCGCCAGCTCAGCCCCAGCTCCGCGCCGCGCACATGGGCCGCGCCCGCGTTGACGATGGTCGTGACCTCGCGGCCGGTCTTGAACTGTTGCAGGTCCTTCCAGCGGATGTCGAAGACGGCCGCCTCCAGCGTGAGGCGGCGGTCCAGCAGCTCGGCTTTGTAGCCGGCTTCGAGGCTGGTGAGCGTGTCGTGCTTGAAGGTGGCCACGCCGGTGGGTTCGCCGGTGACGGGATCGTTGACGACGGGGTTGGGGCCCCCGGGCCGGTAGCCGGTGGCGCCGCGCAGATAGACGTCGCTGTGCGGGTTCAACGCATAGCGCGCCGTCAGCAGCCAGGTGCGGCTGGTGTCGCGGGATGCGCCCGGCAGCGACCGCGAGCCGCCCACCAGCGGGCCCGAGGTGATCTGCGTGAAGTGCTGGCGGTTGCGGGCCACGCGCAGCCCGCCGGTGACGGCCACGCCATTGGCGAACTTCCAGGTGATGTCGCCATACGCGGCCATCTCCTTGTAGCGCGCGGGCAGGGCGGCCCGGATCAGCTCGGGCCCAGGGGTCCCGTCGACGCGATTGCCGGATGCCAGCTGGTCGTTGGTGGAGGTCTCGTCGTTCGCGTAGAAGCCCAGCAGCCACGCCAGCTGCCGGTCTGCGCGCGAGGTGAGGCGCAGCTCCTGGGTGTTCTTGTGGAGGGCGATGCGGCCGTTGGTCTGGGTGCTGCTCAGCCCCAGCGCGGGCAGGCTCTGCAGGTCGAGCAGGCTGGTGTCCACCTGTTGCTGGCTCACCATTCTTTGCCGGGAAAGGATGGCGTTGATCCGGGCCCAGCCGAAGTCGTACTCGAGGTCGGCCGACAGCAGGTCGACCTTCACCTCGTAGGGCTGAGGCACATAGAGGCGGATCTGCCGGCCGCCCAGCAGCGGCTGGCGGTCGTCCAGGCGGTACTCGACCAGCCCGCTTCCCTCACGGCGAATCGTTTGCGTCATGCCGGTGGCGCGGATCTTGACGCGACTCGTGGGCGTGATCAGCAGCGAGCCGCGCAGCCCGCGTGTGTCGCCGCGATCGACGTGGGTCGCGAACACCCGCGGGCCGATGGCGTCGACCGTGCCGCCGTGGTGGTCGTTGAACGCGGACAGGCGCAGACCCGCGAGGTCTTCCTTCAAGGGCACATTGACCACCGCGCCCGCCGTATGGCCGATGCCGCCGCCGCGCGGCGCCGACAGGCCCAGCGTGAGCCGGCCGGACCACTCGGCGGTGTCCGGCTCGTGGGTCACGTACTTCAGCACGCCCCCCATGGCGCCGGCGCCGTACAGCGTGCCTTGCGGGCCGCGCAGCAGCTCGATGTGCTTGAGGTCCAGCAGCCCCAGGTCCAGCGCCAGCTGCCCGCCGCCGGCGAAGGGGCCACTGGAACCGAAGGCCACCTCGTCGACATAGACGCCGACGGTGTTGATGGTCTGGCTGCCGGTGGTGATGCCGCGGATGCTGACCGTGCCGGCGCCGGGCCCGCCCGTGCTGCTGCGGAGGTTGACGCCGGCCTGGTCGGCCAGGTAGTCCTGCAGGCTGCGCGCGCCCTTGCGGCCGAGTTGATCGGCGTCCAGCACGCTGACCTGCATGGGCACCTCGCGCACCGGTTCGTTGCGCCGGCTGGCGCTGACGATGACCGAGTCCAGCCGTGTCCGGTCCCCGTTCGGTCCGGACGTCGGCTGCGTGGGGCGTATGGTCCAGGCATTGACGCCGGTCTCGACGACCTGCAACCCGCTGCCGTCCAGCATGCGAACCAGCGCCTGGAGCGGCGTGAAGTGCCCGCTCACGGCCTTGGTCGTGAGGCCCTGCACCAGCTCCGGCGAATAGACAAGCTGGATGCGCGTCTGTTCGATGAGCTGCTGCAGCGACTGCGTCGCGGGCTGTGCGGGGATGTTCAGCGCATACGCGGGCGGCGTGGTGGCCAGGGTGGCGGTGCTGCTCTGCGCGCTGCAGGCCAGGCTGGACAGGGCGAGCGTCGCAGCCACGGCGAGCGGTCTCAACAAAGGCTCGTGCAAGTTAGGCACTGTGGAGTCTCCTTCGGATGGGTCAGAACGGGACGGTGAGCGTGAGGCCGGCGGTGCGCGGCGGCTCCAGGAAGACGTAGGCCGCCGTGCTGGTGGCGTACCCGGACAGCTGCGCCTCCCGGTCGAACAGATTGCGCACGAAGAAGGCCAGCTGCACGCGCTTGAAGTCGATGCCCGCCTGCAGGTCGGTCAGCGAGTAGGCCGGCAGTTGGTAGGCCGGGCTCCCGGAGCTGTCCTCGAACCTCGTGAGGCGCGCGCCCACGTAGCGATGCGTCAGCCCCGCGTAGCTGGGATAGCCGCCCAGGCTGAAGGCATACGAGGCCGACAGCGACGCGGAGAAGCGCGCGCTGATGGGCAGCCGCGCGCCGGCTGCCGCGTCCAGGCCGGGGGCGTCCTCGCTGAGCCGGGCGTCGATGTAGGCGGCATTGCCGCCCAGCGTCCAGTGCGAGTCGGGGCGCCAGTTCGCGGACAGCTCCACGCCGCGCACGCGCGCCGCGCCCGCGTTGACGATGGTCGCGACCGTCCGGGCCGGCTTGAACTGCTGCAGGTCTTTCCAGCGGATGTCGAACACCGCCGCCTCCACCGACAGGCGCTGGTCCAGCAGCGCGGCCTTGTAGCCGAGCTCGAGGTTGGTGAGCGTGTCATGCCCGAAGCGGGTGGCGCCGGTGGGCTGGCCGGTCACCGGGTCGGTCACCACCGGATTGGGGCCGCCGGGCCGGTAACCGCTGGCGCCGCGCAGATAGACGTCGCTGTGTCTGTCCAGCGCATAGCGCGCTGTCAGCAGCCAGGTGCGGCTGGTGTCGCTGGACGCGCCGGGCATCGACTGCGAGCCGCCGGCCAGCAGGCCCTCGGAGCTCTGCGTGAAGTGCTGCCGGTTGCGCGCCACGCGTAGCCCCCCGGTGACGGCCAGGCCGTTGGCGAACTTCCAGGTGAGGTCGCCATAGACGGCGATTTCCCGGTAGCGGGCCGGTAGCGCGGCCCTGAACATTTCCTTGTCCAGCGTGCCATCGACCATGGTGGCGGCGGTGCGCTGGTCGTTGGTGGACTTCTCGTCGTCCCAGTAGAGGCCCAGCAGCCATTCGAGCTGCTTGTCCGACTTGGAGGTCAGGCGCAGCTCCTGGGTGGTCTTGTCCAGGGTCACGTGGTTGCTGCCGCGCACGCTGCGCACCAGTTCGCCCAGCTCCTCCAGGATCGGGCGGTCGTCCTCGGTGCTGTCGGTGCGGACGCGGCTTGCCGACCGCTGTCGCGAGGTGATGGCGTTGAAACGAGCCCAGCCGAAGTCGTACTCGACGTCGGCCGACAGCAGGTCGATCTTGATGCGATAGGGCTCGAACTCATACAGCCGGCGCTGGCGGCCGCCGTGCAGCGGTCGGCCGTCGGGCCGGTAGTCGATGACTTCGCCGCTGTCGTAGCGCAGGGTCTGCGTCGTTCCGGTGAGGCGCAGCTTCAGCCGGTTCAGCGGCGTGAGCAGCAGCGAGGCCCGCAGGCCATGGGTGTTGCCTCGGTTGTTGTTCGCCCGCACCACGAACGGGCCAATGGCGTCGATCGTGCCGCCCGCATGCTCGTTGAAGGCCGACAGCCGCAGGCCCGCCACGCCGCTCTTCAGCGGCAGGTTGGCCACCGCCCCCACCGTGTGGCTCAGGCCGCCGCCTCGTGGCACCGACACCCCGGCGGTGAGATGGCCCGACCACTCGGTGGTGTCGGGCTCGTGGGGCACATACTTCAGCAGGCCGCCCATGGCGCCGGCGCCGTACAGCGTGCCCTGCGGGCCGCGCAGCACCTCGATGTGCTGGAGATCCAGCAGGCCCAGATCCAGGGCCTGCGTGGTGCCCAGGGCGAAGGGGCCGCTGGAGCCGAAGGCCACCTCGTCCACATACACGCCGACGGTGCTGATGGTCTGGCTGCCGGTGGTGATGCCGCGGATGCTGACCGTGCCCATGCCCGGACCGCCGTTGCTCTTCACGTTGACGCCGGACTCGTTGGCCAGGTAGTCCTGCAGGTTGCGCGCGCCGCCGCGGCCGAGCTGCTCGGCATCCATCACGCTGACCTGCATGGGCACTTCGCGCACCGGTTCACGGCGCCGGCTTGCGCTGACGAAGACCGATTCCAGGCGCGCCCGTTCCTCGCCTGCGGCCGGCGCGGCGGGCGCGCGGCGCAGAGTCCAGGCGTTCTCGCCGGTCTCCACCGCCTGGAGCTCGCTGCCCTCCAGCATCTGGGCCAAGGCCTGGCGGGGCGTGAAATGGCCGTTCACCGCCCGAGTGACGAGACCCTGCACCAGCTCGGGCGCATAGACGAGCTGGATGCCCGTCTGCTCGATCAGCTGCTGCAATGCCAGCGCCGCGGCCTGGGCCGGGATGGCCAGCGCATGGCCGGGCGTTGCGGCATTCGTGGTCGGCGGGGCGTCCTGCGCGAGGCCGTCCAGGCTGGACAAAGCCAGTGACAAGGCCACGGCGAGCGGGCGTAACAAGGGCTGCTTCTGCATGAGCACGGGGTCCTCCTTCGGGGTGGGTCAGAACGGCAGCGTCAGCGTCACCCCGACGCTGCGCGGGGGCGCGAGCGACACCAGCGCCGGCCCACCGAAGGGCAGCAGCGCGTTGTCGCTGGACAGTTGGGCGTTGTGGTCGAACAGGTTGCGCACGGAGAGGGCCAACTGCAGCGACGGGAACTCGATGCCGGCCTGCAGATCGGTCATCGCATACGCCGGCAGGCGGTACGGCGGCGACAGCGCGCTGCCCTCGAAGCCGCTGGTGCGCGCGCCCACATGGCGCTGCGTCAGGCCGGCATAGGCGGGGCGGCCTCCCAGCTGGAAGGCGTAGTGCGCCGACAGCGCCGCCGAGAAGCGCGCGCTGGACGGCAGGCGCGCGCCGGCCGCGGCGCCCAGGCCCGGTGCCTCCTCGCTGAGTCGGGCGTCGAGGTAGGCGGCATTGCCGCTCAGACTCCAGTGCGCGTCGGGGCGCCAGCTCAGCACCAGCTCCGCGCCGCGCAGCCGGGCCGCGCCGGCATTGACGATGGTGGAGATGCCGCGCACCGGCTTGAACTGCTGCAGGTCCTTCCAGCGGATGTCAAACACGGCCGCTTCCACGGACAAGCGCCGGTCCGCCAGCTCGGCCTTGTAGCCCGCCTCCAGGCTGGTGAGCGTGTCGTGGCGGAAGCGGTTGACGCCGGTGGGCTCGCCGCTCACCGGGTCATTCAGCACGGGGTTGGGGCCGCCGGGCCGGTAGCCGCTGGCGCCGCGCAGGTAGACGCTGCGGTCCGGGCCCAGCGCCTGGCGCGCGGTCAGCAGCCAGGTGCGGCTGGTGTCGCGGGACGCGCCCGGCAGCGTCTGGCTGCCGCCGGCCAACGGGCCCGAGGTGATCTGCGTAAAGTGCTGGCGGTTGCGCGCCACGCGCAACCCGCCCGTCAGCGCCAGGCCGCTGGCGCTCTTCCAGGTGAGGTCGCCATAGACGGCCATCTCCCTGTAGCGCGCCGGCAGCGCGGCCGTGAACAGCACCGGCCCGGGGCCGCCATCGGGCAGGATGCTGGGGGCCCGTTGGTCATTGCTGGACTTCTCGTCGGCCCAGTAGACGCCAAGCAGCCACTCCAGCCGCTTGTCCGACTTCGAGGTCAGGCGCAGCTCCTGCGTGGTCTTGGACAGGCCGACATCGCCGCTGACCGACACGCTGCGCAGCGCCAGGCCCTGGCTGGCCAGCAGGGGCACGTAGATCATCGTGATGTCGCTCAGCGCGCGGGCCGCGAGCTGTTGCCGCGAGCTGATCGAGTTGAGGCGGGCCCAGCCGAAGTCGTACTCGAGCTCGGCCGACAGCAGGTCGGTCCTGACCCGGTAGGGCTCGGGCTCGGAAAGGCGGCGCTGGCGGCCCGGATGCAGCGGCCGGCTGTCGGCGGCGCGGTACTCGACGAAGTCGTTGCCGTCGCGGCGGATCTTCTGCGTCGTGCCGGTCAGGCGCAGCTTCAGCCGGTTCGTCGGCGTGAGCAGCAGCGAGGCGCGCAGGCCGCGGGTGTCGCCGCGGTCATTGTTCGTGCGCCGCACCTGCGGACCGATGGCGTCGACCGTGCCGCCGAAGTGCTCGTTGGCGGCCGACAGCCGCAGCCCCGCGACGTCCTCCTTCAACGGCAGATTGATGACCGCGCCCGCGGTGTGGCCCAGGCCACCGCCGCGCGCGGCCGTCAGCCCCAGCGTGAGCTTGCCGGACCACTCGACGCTGTCCGGCTCGTGGGTCACGTACTTCAGCAGGCCGCCCATCGCGCCGGCACCGTACAGCGTGCCCTGCGGGCCGCGCAGCACCTCGATGTGCTTCAGGTCCAGCAAGCCCAGGTCCAGCGCCATCGACGCACCGCGTGCGAAGGGGCCGCTGGAGCCGAAGGCCACGTCGTCCACCACCACGCCGACCGTGGTGATGGTCTGCCGGCCCGTGGTGACGCCGCGGATGCTGATCGTGCCCATGCCCGCGCCGCCGGCGCTCTTGACGTCGACGCCGGCCTGGTCGGCCAGGTAGTCCTGCAGGCCGCGCGCACCGCTGCGGCTCAGCCGCTCGGCGCCCAGCACGCCGACCTGCATCGGCACCTCGCGCACTGGCTCACGGCGCCGGCTGGCGCTGACGACGACCGATTCGAGCCGCGCCCGGTCGGCATCCGAGGCGGGCGGCGAGGGCGGCGACGCGGGCTCTGGCGCCCCGTGGGGCGTCGCGGCCGTCGCGCTGGCCGCGTGCGGCGGAGCGATGTCCTGTGCCAGGCTGCAGTCCAGGCGGCCGTGGACCAGCGTCACGGCCACGGCGAAGGAACGCAGCATGCGCTGCTTCAGGGTATGCACATGGGCCTCCTGTGGGAGAGCCTGACGGGGCCGGCCGCCGTGTCGGCGATGCAGCTATGACGCACCCAGGCGGCGCGGCCCTCACAAGTACAAACCCCTAGGGGGCGCGCAGCCCCTTAGGCACCCGTCACCGGGTCAGGGTGCAAGCGGCATCGACACCTCCACGCGCAGTCCGCCCGACTCCCCGTCCGCGAGCCGGATCTGCCCCTCCAGCCGGCGCAGCACGGCGCGCACGATCGCCAGCCCCAGCCCGCTGCCGGGCTCGCGTTGGCTGGGATCTCGGTAGAAGCGGTCGAACACCCGTTCGCGCAGCGCCGGAGGAATGCCCGGCCCCTCGTCCTCGATCACCAGCAAGGCCAGGTCGCCCTGGCGGCGCAGGTCGACGCGGATCACGCCGCCCCGGGGGCCGTACTTGATGGCGTTCTCGACCAGGTTGTCCACCAGCGAGGCCAGCGCCGTGGGCGAGGCCAGCACGCGCAGCCCGGGCTCGGCCTCGACCTCAGCCTGCAGCTCGATCCCGGCCCCCTTCAAGGCCGCCAGAGGCGCCAGCGCGGCCAGCCTGTCCTGCAGAAGGCGCTCGAGCTCCACGCCTTCGGCGGCGTCGGCCTCGCTGGCTTCGCTGCGCATCAGGCTCAGCAATTGATTGACCACCCGCGTGGCCCGATGGCCGCTGCTGAGGATGCCGGCCATCAGCTGGCGCTCGCGGTCGTCGCGGGCCCGGCTGTCCAGGGCCTGCACGTTGACCATCATCGCGGCCAGCGGCGTGCGCAGCTCGTGCGCGGCATCGGCGACGAAGCAACGCTCGCGCTCCGAGCTGGCGGCGACGCGGAGCATCCAGCCGTTGATGGCGTCCACCATGATGGCCAGCTCCTGGTGGCTGTCGCGATAGCGCAGCGGCTGCAGCTCCTTCGGACCCCGTCGCTTGACCTCGCGCGCCACCTCCGTCCAGGGGCGCATCGCCAGGCGAATCGACACCCAGGCGGGGATGACCAGAAAGGGCAGGCAGGTCAGCAGGGGCATGAAATAGAAGCCGTCGGAATACACGGTGCGCAGCACATTCCAGCCATCGTCCGGCGCGAACATGGTGACCTGCGTGCCGGAGTCCGCCCGCAGGGTCCGGCTGCGGTACAGGGTGCCATCCAGCTGGACCGAGCTGACTTGGTCCGAGGGCTGAGGCGGCAGGGCAGACGGGGCATAGCGCGTCCGGTACACCACCTGACCATGCTGCACGACGACGAAGGTGGGCCAGCGCTCCGGCCTGCCGCCGTAGTCCTCGACGATGGTCTCGTGCATCTTGTCGAGCAGGCGCTGGCGCTTGTCGGGTGCCTGTTCCAGGTCGTCGGCCACGAGGTTGATCGCTTCGAACAGGCGCGTCGCTTCGAGCAGCAGAAAGGACCGGCCGCCCAGGCTGAGCAGGTAGGCGATGCCCAGCGTCCACATCAGCATCAGCAGCAGCATCTGCGCGATCAACAGCCGTCGGAGCAGGCTGGGGCGGACCACGGCACGCACCCCGCCTCCCACCCACCGAAAGCAGCGGCAGGTGCGGTCCCGTGCCTGCCCCCGCCATCCGGCCGGGGGCGAGGTCATTCCGCCCCCTGGTTGTCGATCACGAAGCCGATGCCGCGCACGGTGCGGATGACGCCGTCGCCGATCTTGCGGCGCAGGTTGGCCATGTGCACGTCCAGCGAGTTGCTGGCCAGGCTGGCGCCCCCCGGCAACACCGAGTCTTCCAGCGTGCGCCGCGTGACGATGCGGTTCGCGCGCATCATCAGCAGGCGCAGCACTTCGTACTCGCTGGCGGTCAGTTCGACGGCGCGTCCCTGCACCGTGACGCGGCGGGTCGGCGTGTGCAGCTGCAGGCCACGGAGCACCAGCAGCTCGCCTTCGAAGCCGTAGCTGCGCCGGGCCAGCGAGCGGATCCGGGACACCAGTTCGGCCACTTCGAACGGCTTCACCAGGTAGTCATCCGCCCCGGCATCCAAGCCGTGGACCTTGTCCGTCAAGGCCTCCCGTGCGCTCAGGATCAGCACGGGCAGCGCGCCATGGTCGCGCCGGATGCGCGCCAGCAGGTGCAGGCCATCGCCATCGGGCAGGCCCAGATCCAGCAGCACCAGGTCGCAGGGCTGCTCCTTGAGGTGGCGTGCCGCGGCGTCGATGTGGCGTGTCCACACGACCTCGAACCCGCGGTCGTTCAGCGCGATGCGCACGCCATTGCCGAGGTCCAGGTCGTCTTCGATGAGCAAGATCTTCATGGCCTCCATTGGACCAGCGCGGGCGCAATGAAAGCGGCGCCGCGACGGGCGCTTCATGCGTTCTTCATGGATTGCCTAAGCCCGCTTCATTGGGGCTTTCGACACTGCGTGGGCGGTCCAGCCTGCTGCCGGCCCGCATTGCACAGGACTACCACAGTGAATGAATCGAACCTGCCGAGGACGGATGCCCGCGGCTCCGCCGCGCGAACGCGCCACCGCCTGCCCGCGCCGCTGGTCTACGCCTTGATCTGCCTTTTGAGCGCCTGCGCGGCCACCGTGGACCCCATCACCACCCCTCGGGGCCGCACGGGCTTTGTCGTGACCTGCGACAGCCCGCAGGGCTGGCCCGCCTGCTATCGCGCCGCGGAAGAAGCCTGCGAGGGCCGCTACCGCGTCATCGATCGCAGCGAGCGGGCCAAGCGCCTGGTGACCGAATGCGACCGGCACGGACGCTACGAGTGAGCCTCCACGCACGCCTTCAGGAAGCCTTTGGCATCCCGCCTTTCCTCTGACTTCAAGACCATGAAACGAATCTCTTCGCCGTCGCATCGCGTCCCCACGGCCGCCCTGCCCATGACCCTGGCCCTGGCTCTGCTGGCCACCGCCGGGCCCGTCCGCGCGGACGAGGCGGCGCCGGCCGCGGACTCCCCGCTCGTCACCAAGGCGCCAAGGACCGCGCCCGCCGCCGCGTCGTTCACCGTGGGCCTGGGCGCCGCCGTGTCGACCCGCTACAGCGGCTCCAACGAGACGGTGGCCCTGCCGCTGCTGGTGCTCGACTACGTCCGGCCGGACGGCTTCTTCGCCAGCACGCTGCGGGGTCTGGGCTATGCCGGATCGGCCGGCCAGCTTTTCTACAGCGTGGCCCTTGGCTATCGCGTGCCGCGGCATGAGAAGCCGCGTGGCCCGGCCGGCTTCGGCACCGGCAGCCGATACCTCCACGGCATGGGCGACGTCAAAGGCAGCGCCACCGCCCTGGCGTTGGTGGGCTACAGCGTGCAGCCCTGGCTGGACCTGGTCGCCTATACCGAGCAGCCCCTGAGCGCGCGCGGCAACGGGGCACGATATGGGCTGGATGCCAGCGCCAAGGTGCTGCAGGCGGCGCAGGACACGACGACCCTGTCGGCTTCGCTCAGCGCCGGCGATGGCAGATACATGCAGACCTACCATGGCGTGAGCCCGATGCAGGCCGCGAACGCCGGCTATGCCGCCTTCGCGCCCAAGGCCGGCGTGTATCAGCTGGAGGCGACGCTGAGCCACCAGCACCGCTTCTCCAATGCCTGGAGCCTGACCGGGCAACTCGGCGTCCAGCGCCTGCAGGGCGACGCGGCGAAAAGCCCGCTGACGCGCCGGACCACGCAGCCGGTGGCCGCCGTCTATGCGAGCTACGCGTTCTGAGCGCCGCCCCCGCCCCGGCCTTGGGCGACGCGCTCAGGCATTCGGGCAGACCTGGGTCACGCTGCGGACGCGCTGGCGCCGCGTGGGCAGCGCGTCCTTCTTCAGGGTCCAGCTGCCATCGACCAGCACCTCGTAGGCCGAGAACCGGAAGGGGAGCACATGCTGGTCCAGCGGATTGGGGCTGGACATCAGATGGAAGTGCAGATGCGGGGCGTTGGACTGCCCGCTGTCGCCGACCTGGGCCACGGGCTGCAAGGCCTCCACCATATCGCCGGGTTGAACAAGCAGGGATCCCTGGCGTGCGTGCGCGAGGAAGGCATAGACGCCCGCATGCTCCAGCGACTCGATCACCAGATGGTTGCCGGCGAACTCCCGGATGTCGGTGTTGGGGTCCGCCAGCAGGCGTTCCAGCCGGCGTCTCTCGGCCGGCGACAGGGCGGACCGCAGCACGGAAAGGACCTTCAGCAGATAGGCCCGCGGCACCTCGGGCACGCCGTCCACCGCGAGGGCCACTCTCCCCTTGAAGGGGCTCAGGATGGGCTGACCCCAGCCCAGGTGGTGTTGATACGGGACGGCCGTCAGCAACTCGCGCCACAGCGATTGGTCGGTGGCTTTCAGCCGCTTGTCCAGGCGCAGGAAATCAAACGCCAGTTCATGGCCCGGTTCGGTGCCATCGGCACCCACGAACCACTCCCCGGTCAGCGGGAAATCAACGGTCAGAGGTGTTGTCGTCATGTTGTTGTCGGCCCAGGTCGGGCGCTGTGATGCAGGGCATGCCGCCGCCGCTGGGTATGACTCCCCGGGGCGCCGCTTCCCCCATAGGGGCAAACCAGGGCTCGTGCCGCCGGCGCGGTGGCTAGGGCGCCGGCTGGCTCAGCACCCAGGCGTCGCCGACGCGCTGCACGCGCAGGCCGAAGCCTTTCTCCAGGCTGCGCAGGAAGACCAGGGTGTCGCGCGTGGAGAACGATCCCGAGACCTGCATGGCGCCCAGTTCTGCGCTGCCCAACCGGATCGGCACGGCGCTGTAGCGGTTGACCTCTTCCAGCGCATCGGCCAACGGGCTGCGGTCGAACTCGAGGCGGCCCTGCTGCCACGCGAGCTTGCGCCCTAGGGCCTGGGGCTGCGACAGCGCCACCAGCATCTGCTCGGGCGCGCTGATGGCGACCTGGCCGGCGCCCAGGCGTATGGGCTGGGGCGCGGGCGGCCCCATCACCTCGTCCGGGTGTTGTTCGTCCGTCGCGTCTTCCGGGCCGGACTCGGGGGTCTTGGACACCTCCACCACGCCCTCGTACACCGTGACCTCGACGCGCCCGCCCTCGCGCCGCTGCACCAGAAAGCGCGTGCCCACCGCGCGCACCACGGTGTCGCCGACCACCACCTCGAAGGGCCGGGTCTTGTCCTTCGCCACATCGAACAGAACTTCGCCGCGTTCCAGCAGCACGCGGCGGTGGGTCGCGCTGTAGGCCACGCGCAGCGCGGACGCGGCATTCAGCTCCGTGCGCGAACCATCCGGCAGGGCCACCGGCGCCGGCCGACCCACCGGCGTGCTGTGCAGCACGGCCAGCTCCGGCGCATGACCGGTCGGCAGTGGGGGCAGGCCGCGCCACAGCGTCGCCGCCAGCGCGACGGCCCCCACCGAGGCCAGCGCCCAGACCGTCGGCCGCGGCCGTGTGCGGCCCCAGTGCAGCATCGGCCGCGAGCGGCTCCCGGGGAGCATCGGCCGAGGCGAGTCCCGGCGTGCAGCGGCGGGCTGCGGGAAACGCGCACGGCTGGCCGTGGCCCACAGCAGCGCGTGCCGGTCCAGCAGGCGCGGGTGCTCGGGGTCCTGGGCCAGCCAGTCCTGCAACTGGCGCCGTTCGTCCGCGTCCAGCGGACCGGCGTCAATGCGCATCACCCAGCGGCACGCTTCAGCCTCGGCTTCCGCCCGAGGCGACCGTCCGAAGCTCATCACCTTGCCGTTCATGCCCGCTTCTCCTTCGTGTGCTCGGGAGGCCGCCGCGCCGCGCGCCGTCCACCGTCTTCGCAATCGGCCAGGGCCTCGTGGCACAGCTGCAGCGCCCGCGTGATGTGGCGTTCCACCGTCTTGGTGGAGATGTTCAGGCGTTCGCCGATCTCGGCATGCGACAGGTTGTCGATCTTGCGCAGGCGGAACACCTCCAGGCATTTGGGCGCCATGCGCTGCATGGCCAATTCAACGGCCCCGATGTACTGACGCTCCTGCAGCTGCGCCTCGGGGTTGGCACCGGGGGCGATCACGCCCAGCGCATCCAGGTCGGCGATGGTGTCGGTGGCGCGCGTGGTGCGCTTGCGCAGCTCGCTGAGCGCCAGGTTGCGCGCCACCGTGTACAGCAAGGCCTCGCTCACCGGCGTCTGGCCGCCCAGCTCGGCGGCGTAGACGCGCAGAAAGGCCTCTTGCGAAACGTCGGCCGCGTCAGCGCTGTTGCCCAGCAGCCGACGGACGTAGCGCTCCAACGCCTTGCTGCGGCGCTGATACATCTCGATCAGATTCATGCAGGGGGTGGCCTCGGCGCATCGCGCAGCCGGAAACGACACGCCCCGGACCTGCGGATGATGAATGCACGACGCGCGAGCTCGCGACATCCCCCATAGTCGTAACGAAAAACAGTGACATAGCCGTCTCAAGCCGGCCGTGCGGCGCCCGCGAAGCGGTCCGGCAGGAAGGGTGCCGCATCCACGGCCGGTGCCTGGCCCGCCATCAGGTCCGCCAGCAGCCGCGCGCTGGCCGGGCCCAGCGTGAAGCCCTGATGGCCATGCGCGAAGTTGAACCACAGCCCCGGGTGGCGGGGCGCCGCGCCGATGATGGGCTTCATGTCCGCGCTGCAGGGCCGGGCGCCCAGCCAGGGCTGCGCCTCGACGGACACGCCGAGGTCCAGCAGGCGGCGCGCCTCGGCCTCGGCCGCGTCGATCTGAGCGCGCCGGGGCGGGGCGTCGAGACGCGCGATCTCGGCCCCGGTGGTCAGGCGCAGGCCGCGGCTCTGCGGCGTCAGCACATAGCCGCGTTCGGCATCCAGCGTGGGCAGCGCCACCGTGGCGCCGTCGCGGAAGTGGCGGTGGTAGCCGCGCTTGGGAAAGAGCGGCAGGCGGTAGCCGAAGCGGCGCACGCAGGCGTCCGACCACGGCCCCAGCGCCACCACCACCTGCGCGGCGTCCAGCGGACCGTCCTGCGTGGCGACCTGCCAGCCGTGGCGGGTCTGGCGCAGGCTCATGGCGTCGCCCGCCACATAGCGCCCGCCCGACTGTTCGAACAGCAGCGCATAGCGCTGCACCAGCGCGCCGGGGTCGGTGACGCTCCAGGAATCCAGCCAATGCACCGCGCCAGCCAGCGGCAGGCGCAGCGCCGGTTCGGCCGCGGCCAGCGCAGGGCCGTCCAGCGCGGCGAACGCGATGCCATGCGCGCGCCGCAGGCCTTCGGCGCGCGCCACGGCGGCCTCCAACACCCGTGGCTGTCGGTAGATCAAGCGCAGGCCCTGGCGGCGCACCAGCGCCTCGGCGCCGGCCAGGCGCAGATAGTGCTCATGCGCCGAGGTGGCCTGCGCGATCAGCGAGGCATAGTCGCGGCTGATCGCCTGATGGCGGCGCGGCGCCGAATGCCACCAGTAGCGCAGCAGCTGCGGCCAGGCGCTCCACAGGCCGGCCGCCTGCCAGCGGATGTCCAGCCGGCGGCCCCGGGCGGCGCTCAGCAGCGTGGGCAGGTCGCGCGGGAAGGCATAGGGCTCCACCGCTTCGCGCTGGATCACGCCGGCATTGCCATACGAGGTCTCGCAGCCCGGCGCCCGGCGGTCGATCAACGTGACCGGGTGGCCGCGCAGCGCCAGCTCCAGTGCCGTGCAGGTCCCCACCATGCCCGCGCCCAACACGATGGTCTCGCGTCCAGAACCAGCGCCCCTCATCGCTTCTCCTCTCTCCTGTTGCGGCCGGCGCCATGGCCCGCCACGAGACAGGACGAGCGGGCGGGGGGTATCCCTCATCGGGTAATCCCGGATTAGTTCCGCGGTTCGGCGCACGGACTTGCCTCGCGTGGATGTCGGTTTTCACTGAACATTGAACACCCTGGCCAGCTCGATCAGCCACTTACAACTGATCCGCTCGGCCAAGGCTGACCCCGCGTTTCACTGAACTTTGAACTTTCGGCCGTTCGATTCGCTGAAGATTGAACTTTCGCTTCGCCCCCGCATTGCGGGTTGGCAAGCTGGGCGGGAATGGCAGGCACTGAGGTCGACAGAGGACTTTCGCGGGGCACGGATTTTCTGGTGCTGGCAGGCCTAATGCCTGTTCGAGATCAACCATGCGCGCTAACGGTCAGTTGTGGGCTCCAGCGGCGAATCGGAGCCAAAGCAGCCCGATCATGAGTAGTGCCAGCAGGGAAATGGAACACGCTGCAACCAGACGCCAAAGGAGTAGGCTCTCCCCCGCTGCCGCGTTGGCCGCCCTCATCTGCCCCTTCTCCGTGTTCACCTTCTGAAGCTCTCGATCCTTCTGCGCTACCAGCTCCTTCAGCTGATTGGCATCCGTCTGGCGCCCTGCGCTGATCAGGCGCTCGGTAGCCAATTCTTTGCGCACTCCGGAGACCTGGCCCCTCGCCTCCTCAAGTTCCTTCTCAACGGAAGACTTCTCCATCCTTGCTTGGCCTAGGGACTTCAAAAGGCTTTTGTTCTCGCTCAGAAGGTATTCCCTCGACTTGGGATCGCTCAACATCTTTCCCCCTATCCATCCAGAAAAGAGCCTCTTGAGCCATTCCACATGCTGGTCCATGTCAGCTCTAGTGGCGACGTTCTCTGCAACGTTGAACTGCAGCTTTTCTGTCACTCGCATCTCGAACATCGCCAACCCAGCGTTAAAGAAGTCCTTCGCCTTCGTTTCTCCCGTCGCGTGCGTGTGCCAGACTTCCACGTGGAGGACGCCGCCCCATTTCATCTCGTGCTCGCAATCGGACTCGAATCGGAAGGACACGTCTGGCCGGTAGCGGTTTTCGCCGATGACCACATCCGTCTCAGAGGAACTTTCCAGAATGCGGATCGAAATCTCGCGGCCGCCCACTCGGAGCGTCGTGCCCGTTAACTCGCTGATCGCGCGCTTGCACAAAGCATGTGACAACGTTTCGCGTGCCCCTTCGCCCTCCCGGTCCGAGTCTTCAGACCGGAAGTAGAAGTGCCCCCCTTTGCCACCTGGGTTGGTGCGCTGGAACATGACCTCTCTACGACCGGGGTCACCGTCGCTGTAGAACTTGGGAGAAGTCCACCCGCGGCCAATGAGTCGCCGTGCGGCTTTGTTGGCCTCGATGTCGGCAGCGAACACGATGTTGTTGCAATAGGGCGTTTCGTAAGCCCAGAACTTCATGTGGACTCCCCCTTTTCCACGCTCTCAGGGGAGGCAACAGCGGCTCTCTCAAGAAGAAAGAGCTGATTCAGCACCAGAAACTCTGCGAGCTGCTCCGATCTCGACTCATTGAGATGCCTGTGAGCGCGAGGATTGCGAAACGCCTGATATGCACCTGTGAAGAGCTGAGCACGACCAGTCTGCTCCCCCCTATCGATTAGCTCCAACGGCTGAGGCCGCTCAAGCTCATTTAGCGACTCGGCTCCCTTGAGCATCGCCAACAGACGGGCGTTCTCATCCACTTCCTCGAGCCACACCAATGCGGGCTTGTCGCCCGCAAAGGCGATCGAGAACAGCCTTGTGCCGTGCTCTCTTGACTTAAGTCGCTCTCGAATGCGGTCTTCGAGACGCCTAAAGCCGTCCAAGATTGCGCGGTCCGGGCTCTCGGAGAACCGCACGGCCAGATCATTCAAGCGCTCGTCGATCACATGCCATGGCATGACCTCGGGGAACTGTTGCCATGTCGAGCTCTCGACATCCTTGTCTTCAAAGATGCCATAGATGTAGTCGTACCAACTTGTAGGCCTGACCGGCTCGCTGGCTTTGATGAAATCGAGATCGGCTTTGGTCAATGCGGACAGTTCAAGGCGCTCCAGCAAATCTGCAGAGACTCTAACCTCCTCGATCTCGATGTCGGCTGCCATAAGGGCGCGTAGTGCGTCGGCCAAAGCCGTTGGACCTTCCCCTCGATATCCAGAACTGAGGCCACTCTTGATGGCGACATCTCCGTCCTGCTCCGAGCACAGCAAAAATGCGTGTCCGTGATCTACGGTCAACAGAAGTGCCAGGTCCGGTCGCTCGCCGAACTGCAGAATCCGACGAATAGCGTCAAGGCAGCTTCGCGATATGCCGCTCAAGCCGTGGTACTGAATAGCGGCAAGCTCGCTGAAGCGAACCTTTCCAAGGTCACCGAACATATGTTTCTCTGAGAGAACGAGGCATCGGACGCCTCGACACCAATCGCATTACCGCGACTCGACATGATGTGCCTGACAAGCTCGGCACCGGCGCTAAAGCTCCGCTTGAAGGCGGGCATCCCGATAGCGCCGAACAACGATGTTCTTCGGTGATGAGCAATACAAGATGATCTTCCCGGTAGGTGCCACGTAGCACTTGGCGGCGACCAGAACATGCGCGCCTTCGAGGTCATCAAGGTCTTCAATATTGAATGTGCTCAAGAATTCTTCAGCGATGTCTTGAAAGATCGCAACACTGACGCCCTGGTAGCGGTCTGAGGAGTTCAACCAGACCTTGCCATCGGCCGTTCTTCCTGCGGTTGCAATCGGCCCCCAGAACAGTTGAGTTTCCCCGTTATGAGCCGGGCGAACCTCATCGAAGGCCGCGACAACATCCCGCGCTTCGCCGCGAACGAGGGTGCTTTTCTCGTCCCTATACAAGGCGATCCGACGGCGGGAAGTTCGGAAGTCCGGGCTTTGAATTAGCCTCAAGAGAATTCGGCGGAGCGTGAAGTGTTGTGCAGACTCACGGCCTTGGCCTGGAATGGCGAAGGTGCGCCCACCACCGCCGGCACCAGGCATTGGAGGCGTCTGCACCTCCGTAACGTCAACAGCCGTTCCGCGCTCCTGGTCCAGTCGAACAACGATGTCATCGCCGGCCTCGACTTCCTCCTCAGCGCTACTCGGCTCACCACGTCGATCATCGACCACGACATAGTTGACCTTTAGGTCGCAGTCGTCCCTATGGTGAGCGCAGAAGTGGGCAGGGTGGCCGTGAGTGCTCTCCTTCCTGAACCAGGCGAACTCATCACACTGGACACAAGAGAGGCTCCGCCGCTTGGCGTCCAGTTCCGCAGCGGGCAGAGCAGCGAATCTTTCTGCCTCCCAGACCTCTCCATCAACTGCGCATCTTGCGTGCTGCATATCTCTCCCTTTCTATCTGGTCTCGCCATTCAAGCCAAGTCGCAACAGGCGATGAACGTACCGGTGACAGTTGGCGCAAAGACATTGCAAGTCCTCCAGCTTGGTCAGATGGTCTGCTGGCATGTCACTCACCTGAACAAGCGCATGGTGCACTTCGATGCATGCTTCCCCATGCTCCGAGCCGAAAATGGTGATCGGGTCAGCTTTGCATCTTTCGCAGAAGAGTCGGCCATGCTGCTTGATGAAGGCCGCCTTCTTTGCTCGAGCCGCCGCAGGCCTGCGCTCTCGGCCTACATGCCGTTTGAACGTACTTGAGCCTTCAGTCCAGCTTTCCTCGGCGCCTTCCATGCTGAGGTCCAAATCTTCTTTGGGCTGCTCACCCTTCGGGACCACTCTGTAGCCCGCATCTCTCAGAAGCCGGAAGCACAAGGAGCCATCGCCACCTGCGAAGTGCTTAGGCACGATTGCTCGATTGGTCGCAAGAGAAAGCGCCAACCCGAACACGGCCTTGGGTGCAAGGCGTTGGCCCTCGTCGGTGATGAGGTCGTAATCGGTGGACTCCCCGAACTCATGCGCAGCACCGCTCAAAGCCGCCGCGACCCCAGCAAAGATGAAATCGGGGGTGACTTGCCTCAGCACCTCAGCAGGAAGCCGCTCCAAGCTTCGGCGGTCATTTGGCACAGCTGCTCTAGCGCCCGAGGCGCTTAGTGCATCCTCTAGCAGCTGGGCAGAGGCTGGCGATAGTCGCCGCACCTTCCGCATGGCATTGCGCTCCACATGACCAGGTCGATGCTGATCCATAGCCACCCTGTCTGCGCCACCCTGAAAGCGCAAGCTGTCCACGATCGCCAGTGGTAGCTCTCGAATCGCAAACTCGGTCGCCGTGCCCGCTGCGGGCCACAGGTACTCTTTAGCGTCCCAGGAGACACCCGGCGGCACACCTTCTGCGGCGGCGCTCACCTGGTCGACCGTAAATGCCCCCAGCAAGCGCAGCACGCCGCCCGCGATGTTGGTCACATAGATGCGGTCGCCCTTTCTGATCCGTCCGGTGAAGTCGGCTCCCCCGGCGCCCATGAGCCGTTTGCCTGCCTCATAGCTCCGCCAACCCTGTGCTCCCCAGTAAATCGTGAATGCGTTCGCCAAAATCCCTCCCCTGGCCGCCATGGTTCCGCGGCAACGCCCGTCGCACGGGGCCGCAACATGATCGAACGCTGTGCGACCCATCGGCTCCACATACTCATGCTTGCCTAGCGTGACGGGACCTTTTCAAACTCAAGTCGCACACAGCGTCCAGCGTGCAAAGCACGTTAACGAGCTACGTCGGCTCAAATTTCAGCTTTCGCTGCAGGGCTTTCTTGAAAGTTGGGAGGGACGGGCAGCCGGCGGCATGTATAGCCCTGTGGCAGTTACTGCATAGAACCGCGAAGTGCTCGCCCGTTGGGCTCAGCTCGACACCTTCATCGGCGACCGTCGAAATCGGCACTAAGTGGTGCGCTTCAATGTATTGCGCCATAGAGCGACCGTACATGTCGCCGAACTTGAATTCACAAGCAGAGCATGCATACCCAAGGTTCTTCTTCACATCAGCGATCAGCTTGGAGTTGCGCTTCCTGGTTTCGAACCTTTTGTGCTCCAGGACCTGTTTTGCTCCATCCACCGTCCCCTTGGGCAGCTCGCCCGTCTGCTTCAGGCCTAGCAGGTCATCATCTTGTTGAGCGAACTCGAGGCCGCCCTTGCGCACAAGGTCGGCATAGATGTTCAGCATGCCGACGAGGTCACTAGAAAGCTCTTGGTCCGTGTGCATGCCATCAATTTCGTAGCGCTTGCCGAATGCAACGGCAATGGACCACGGATCACGGCCCGCGTCTGGGGTGCTAGCCACTGCGGCTTTGCGTAGAGTGTCGAAGCGGCCTGCACTGAAGCCCATATCTGCCCAGCCAGTTGCATGGTTGCGCAGAAGCTCAGCACGTCGCGCCAGTTCTACAAGCGCGGCCTTCTTTCCGACGGCCTCCTCCAGGCTTGCCGCGCCCTGGCCCATGACTAGGCAAACGGTCTTGAAGCCGGGCTCGAATAGGTAGACCGGGTAGAAGCCCGCCTTGGCCGATCTCGTAACGTCGGGATGGAAGATAGCCAGCCATGGCGCGGCATTCCACGCTCCAATGCCTGCGCTCGAACTGAGCAAGAAGGGGGTCAGCGCGGAAGGGGCGACGATGGCACGTAATTCGTCCTGCCAATCTCGCTCGATCTTCTTTGCCAACGGATGCGCTTTGAGGCTCTCCGTCTTTGCCTTAGGAAAGCCTTGTGCGATTTCTACGGTGACAGCCGCAAAGCTCATTTTCTCCCTCATGCCTTGTTGTAGTGCTGAGCACGATTAGCCCATTTTGTTACAAGTGCAACGGCGGCAGCATGAGTGGATGCGTGAGAAATTCCGCACTCACACCTTCCGTCGGAGGCGCAATGGTTGCGGAACCGTTATGCGAGGGTTTCCGAGCGGGAACTGGCGCGGATAGAGAGTGGTGCT
>NZ_JAKZFD010000039.1 GCF_022549225.1 Pelomonas sp. CA6 | reverse complement strand
TCGAGCTTGCCGTTCGCGTTCAGCGGCAGCGCGTCCAGCCGCACGAAGGCGCTGGGCACCATGTAGTCCGGCAGCTGCGCCGCCAGGTGCTCGCGCAGCTGCTGCGGCGTCGGCGCCGGGGCCTCCCCCTCCTCCTGCTCGTAGTAGGCAATGAGCCGCTTGTGCCCGTCCGGCGTCGCGTCCACCACCACCGCGGCCTGCGCCACCGCAGGGTGCGACTGCAGCCGGCTCTGCACCTCCCCAGGCTCCACCCGGAAGCCCCGCAGCTTGACCTGCTGGTCGCGCCGCCCCAGGAACTCCAGCGTCCCGTCCTCGCGCCAGCGCCCCAGGTCCCCGCTGCGGTAGAGCTTGCGTCCCGGCTTCAGCGGGTGATCCACGAAGGCCTGCGCCGTCAACTCCGGCTGGTTCAGATAGCCCAGCGCCAGCCCCTGGCCGCCGATGCAGATCTCCCCCACCGCGCCACGCGGCACCAGCCGCAGCCGCGCGTCCAGCAGATGCACCTCGGTGTTGCCGATGGGCCGGCCGATCGGAATGCGGCCCGCGCGCGCCTCGGCCAGGCTCACCTCATGCGTCAGCGCGAAGACCGTGGTTTCCGTCGGCCCGTAGCCGTTGATGAAGCGCTGCGGCGGCGTGCGCTCCAGCACCTCGGCCACCGTGGCCGGATCCAGCGCGTCGCCGCCCACCAGCAGCTGGCGCAGCCTCGGGAAGACCGGCCCCAGCGCCGCGGCCAGCTGGTTGAACAGCCCCACGGTCAGCCACAGGCTGTCCACCTGCTGCGCCAGCAACACCTGGCACAGCCGCTCGCCGTCCAGCAGTTCGTCGCGCTCGATCACGACCAGGCAGCCGCCGTTGAGCAGCGGCGCCCAGACCTCCAGCGTGCTGGCGTCGAAGGCCGGGTTGGCGGCGAAGGCCATGCGCATCTGCGCGTCGAAGACCCCGTAGCCGCTGTTCAGCACCACGCGCGAGACCGCGCGATGCGGCACCAACACGCCCTTGGGTCGGCCCGTCGAGCCCGAGGTGTACAT
>NZ_JAKZFD010000038.1 GCF_022549225.1 Pelomonas sp. CA6 | reverse complement strand
TGCGCCAGGCTGGGCGCGCTGAACAAGGCGCGCACGTCGCTGGCCAGGCCCGCCTGGCGCATGCGCTCGATCAGCGTCACCGCCAGCAGCGAATGCCCGCCCAGCTCGAAGAAGTTGTCGTGCCGGCCCACGCGCGGCAGTTGCAGCACCTCGGCCCACAGCGCGGCCAGCTGCGCTTCCAGCGCGCCTTGCGGCGCCTCGTAGTCGCGCTCGGTGTGATCCGGCGCCGGCAGCGCGCGGCGGTCCAGCTTGCCATTGGGCGTCACCGGCAGCGCGTCCAGGCGCACGAAGGCGCTGGGCACCATGTAGGCCGGCAGCTCCTGCTCCAGCGCCGCGCGCAGCGTGTCAACGTCCAACGCTTCAGCGCCGACCACATAGGCCACCAGGCGCTTGTGCCCCGGCTCGTCCTCGCGCGCCAGCACCACCGCCTCGCGCACGCCCGGCTGGGCGAGCAGCCTGGCCTCGATCTCGCCCAGCTCGATGCGGTAGCCGCGCAGCTTGACCTGGTGGTCGTTGCGCCCCACGTACTCCAGCACCCCGTCCTCGCGCCAGCGCACCAGGTCGCCGCTGCGGTACATCCGCGCCTCGCCGCCCACGAAGGGATCGGCCATGAAGCGCTCCTGCGTCAGCTCCGGCCGGCCCAGGTAGCCCCGCGCCACGCCCTCGCCGCCGATGTACAGCTCGCCCACCACGCCGGGCGGCACCAGTCGGCGCTGGCCGTCCAGCACATACAGCCTCGTGTTGGCCATCGCCCGGCCGATCGCGCGCCACTCGTCGGCGCCATCGCTCGGTTCATGGAAGCTCGCGTTGACCGTGGTCTCGGTCGGGCCATAGGCGTTGAGCAGCGTCGGCCGGTGGCCGTCGCGCTGCCACCAGCGCGCCAGCGCGCGCGGGTTCATCGCCTCGCCACCGACGATGATCAGCCGCAGGCTCTCGGCGATGGGCTCGTCCTGCTGGATCAGCTGGTCCCAGAACTGCAGCGGCAGATCGGCCACGCTGATGCCGTGCTCGCGGCAGCGCTGCCAGAAGGCCGGCGCCCC
>NZ_JAKZFD010000037.1 GCF_022549225.1 Pelomonas sp. CA6 | reverse complement strand
GTGACCTCGTCGCGCTGTCCACCGCGCAGATCGGCAACATCGGCTCGGCCCAGCTGGGTGCCATCTCCACGGCCAACATCCAGGCCATGGACTCCCAGCAGTTCGCCGCGCTGAACTCGCGCCAGGTCGCCGGCCTGGGCACCGACCAGGTCGCCGCGCTGGAAACGCAAGACCTGCGTGCGCTGAATACCGCCGCGCTGCGTGCCTTGAGCACGGCCCAGATTGACGCGCTGGGCTCGGCCCAGATCCAGGGCCTGTCCACCGCGCAGGTGGCCAGCCTGACCACGGCCCAGGTCGCCAATCTGTCCAGCGATGACCTCAACGCGCTGGGCTCCGACCAGATCCGCGCGCTGAACAGCGCGCAGCTGGGTGCCCTGAGCACGGCCCAGGTCTCCACGATGGAAAGCGCTGACCTCGTCG
The DNA here is from genome assembly GCF_022549225.1 of Pelomonas sp. CA6. GTDB lineage: Bacteria > Pseudomonadota > Gammaproteobacteria > Burkholderiales > Burkholderiaceae_C > Roseateles. Next base: position 632 of record NZ_JAKZFD010000037.1, on the reverse strand, counting down.
CGCTGTCCACCGCCCAAGTGGGCAACCTCGGCTCGGCCCAGCTGGGCGCCGTCTCCACGGCCAACCTCCAGGCCATGGACACCCAGCAGTTCGCCGTGCTGAACTCGCGCCAAGTCGCTGGACTTGGCACCGACCAGGTCGCCGCGCTGGAAACGCAAGACCTGCGTGCGATGAACACCGCCGCGCTGCGTGCACTCTCCACCGCGCAAATCGACGCGCTGGGCTCGGCCCAGATCCAGGGGCTGTCCACCGCCCAGGTGGCCAGCCTGACCACGGCTCAGGTCGCCAACCTGTCCAGCGATGATCTCAACGCGCTGGGCTCCGACCAGATCCGCGCACTGAGCAGCGCGCAGCTGGGCGCGCTGTCCACCGCGCAGGTCTCCACGATGGAGAGCGCCGACGTCGCCGCGCTGGGCACCAACCAAGTCACCCAGCTGAGCTCCAGCCAATTGGGCGTGCTGTCCACCGCCAACGTCGAGGCGCTGGGCTCGCAACAGGTCGCCGCGCTGAGCTCACGCCAGGTCGCCGGCCTGGGCACCGACCAGATGGCCGCGCTGGAAACGCAGGACCTGCGTGCGATGAACACCGCCGCGCTGCGCTCGCTCTCCACCGCGCAGATCGACGCGCTGGGT
>NZ_JAKZFD010000036.1 GCF_022549225.1 Pelomonas sp. CA6 | reverse complement strand
CTGGTGCTGATGCAGCAGGAGGTGCAGGCCTGCCTGCAGGGCCAGCAGGCGCAGCTGCCGCCGTCGCTGCCGTTCCGGGACTTCGTCGCGCTGTCGCGGCGCGAGGAGGCGAGGCGCGGGCAGGAGGCCTTCTTCGGGCGGCTGCTGGGCGAGGTGGACGAGCCGACGCTGCCTTATGGGCTGGAGGAGGTGCACCGGCGCCAGCGGCACAGCCGCTCGTCCGAGCGGGTGCTGCCGCAGGCGCTGGGCGCGTCCTTGCAGAAGCAGGCGCAGGCGCTGGGGATCAACAGCGCGAGCCTGTTCCACCTGGCCTTCGCGCTGGTGGTGGGGCGGCTGTCGGGCCGGGAGGACCCGGTGTTCGGCACGGTGGTGATGGGGCGCATGCAGGCCGGGGCGCATGCCCAGCAGGTGATGGGGCCCTTCGTCAACACGCTGCCCGTCCGCACGTCGCTGAGGGGCCGCGTGCAGGACACGGCATTGGGTCTGCATGCGCTGCTGGTGGAGCTGATGCGCCATGAGCAGACACCGCTGTCGACCGCGCAGCGCTGCAGCGGCGTGCAGCCGCCGCGGCCGCTGTTCAGCGCGCTGCTGAACTGCCGCCGCCTGAGCCTGCCGGTCGGGGCCGCGGACGAGACGGACGCCAGCGCGACCGAGCGCGACGCGGCGCTGGCTCCGGTGACCGTCAGCGACTATCCGCTGGCCGTCGACATCGAGGACAGGAACGGCAGGCTGAGGGTCTGCGCCACGGTGGACATGCCGCAGGATCCGCAGCAGGTCTGCGCGCTGATGGCGCAGGCGCTGCAAAGCCTGGAGCAGGCGCTGCGCGAGGGCGGCCAGGCGGCATTGAGCGAGCTGGCACTGCTGCCTTCAGGGTTGCAGACGCAGCTGCTGGCCTTTGGCCAGCCGGCGCAGGCGCTGCCGGAGGCACTGGCACAGCGCTTCGACCAGCGCGGCAGCCTGCATGGCCTGGTGGAGGCGCAGGCGCGGCGAACGCCGCAGGCGCTGGCGCTGGTCAGCGACGACGAGCGTGTGAGCTATGCCGAACTGGACGCGCTGGCGGGCCGGCTGGCGGCGCAGATCGCGCCGCATCTGCGG
>NZ_JAKZFD010000035.1 GCF_022549225.1 Pelomonas sp. CA6 | reverse complement strand
ACGCTCGCAGTGCCAGTCCACCAGGCTGGCCAGCTGGCGGTGCTCCACCATCACGCCCTTGGGCTCGCCGGTGGAGCCCGAGGTGTAGATCACATACGCCAGGTGCTCCCCCTTCAGCGCCACCTCGGGCGGCGGCGCCGGCTGCGCCTGCAAGGGCTCCGCCATCGCCTCGTCCAGGTCCAGCACCGTGGCCTGGCGCAGGGCCTGGCAGTCCGGCAGGCCGGCCCGCGACGCGGCGCTCGCCAGCACCACCGGCGGCGCGCAGTCGTCCAGCAGGAACGCGAGCCGCGGCTGCGGATGGGCCGGATCCAGCGGCACATAGGCGCCGCCGGCCTTGAGCACCGCCAGCCAGCCCAGCACCAGCGCGATGCCGCGTTCGGCCACCACGGCCACGCGGCTCTCGGGCTTGACGCCCAACTCCACCAGCCGGCGCGCGAGCCGGTTCGCCCGCGCGTCCAGCTCGGCATAGCTGAGGCCTTGATCGCCCGCCTGCAGCGCCAGCGCCCGCGGCGTCAGCCGGACCTGGCGCTCGAAGCGATGGTGCACGCAGGACGAATCCCGCTGGGGCTGCAGGCCACCCTGCCCGCGCCGCAGCTGCGCACGCCGTTCGTCGTCGTCCATCAGCGGGATTGCCTCGATCGGCAGGCCCTTCTCGTCGCGCAGCATGCCGCGCAGCAAGGCCTGCAGGTACTGCGCATGGCGCTGCACGGTGGCGCGGTCGAACAGCGCGCTGGCATAGCCGATACGGCCCCGTACGCGCCCCTCGCCTTCCTCCAGGTCCAGCACCAGGTCCAGCTTGGCGCCCCGTGACACGGACGCCAGCGGCTCCACGGTCAGCCCGCCCAGCGCGGGGCGCTGCGCGGGCGTGTTCTGCCACGCGAACATCAGCTGAAAGACGGGGCTGTGCGACAGGCTGCGCTGTGGCCGGACGGCCTCCACCACCTGTTCGAAGGGCAGGTCCTGGTGCGCCTGCGCCTGCAGCACGCAGTCGCGCACCTGCGCCAGCAGCGCGCCGACGTCCGGCCCGCCGCTGAAGTCCAGCCGCAGCGCCAGCGTGTTGACGAAGAAGCCCACCAGCGCTTCCAGCTCCACGCGCGGCCGGTTCGCCACCGGCGTGCCA
>NZ_JAKZFD010000034.1 GCF_022549225.1 Pelomonas sp. CA6 | reverse complement strand
CGCGATCGTGGCCCGGGTGCCGGGTGGCGCCGCCAACGTGCAGGACATCTACCCGCTGGCGCCGCTGCAGGAAGGCATGTTGTTCCACCACCTGATGGCGGAGCAGGGCGACGTCTATCTGCAGGACCTGCTGTTCAGCTTTGACCAGCGCGGCAAGCTGGAGCGCTTCGTGCAGGCGCTGGGCCAGGTCGTGCAGCGTCACGATGTGCTGAGGACCGCGCTGCACTGGGAAGGGCTGGACGAGCCGGTGCAGGTGGTGTGGCGTGACGCGCCGCTGTTGCTGCAGGAAGAGCGTATCGATCCTGACAGCGCGCTGGACGCGGCGACCCAGCTGCGCCAGCGCTGGGATCCCAAGCACACCCGCATCACGCTGACGCAGGCGCCGCTGATGCGCGCCCATGCGATGCGCGACGCGGCGAACCAGCGCTGGCTGCTGTTGCTGCTGATGCACCACCTGTCGACCGACCACCAGGCGCTGGACGTGATGCAGCAGGAGATCGCCTTGCTGCTGAGTGGTCGCGAGCAAGACCTGGCCCCGCCGCAGCCTTTCCGTAACTATGTGGCGCAGGCGCGGCTGGGCATGACGGCCGAGCAGCACGAGGCCTATTTCCGCGAGCGCCTGGGCACGGTGGATGAACCGACACTGCCTTATGGTCTGTCGGATGTGCAGGGCGATGGCAGCCAGTTCGGCGAAGCCCGCCTGGCGCTGACCCCGGCGCTGACTCTGGGGCTGAGGACCCAGGCGCGCCGGCTGGGCCTGAGCGTGGCCAGTCTGTGCCATCTGGCCTATGCGATGGTGCTGGGCCAGCTCAGCGGGCGGGACGATGTGGTCTTTGGCACCGTGCTGTTTGGGCGCATGCAGGCCGGGGCCGGCGCGGACCGCGCGCTGGGGCTGTACATCAACACGCTGCCGCTGCGCGTCGGGCTGGACGGCCGCGTGCAGGACGCGGTCAAGCAGGTGCAGCGTGAGCTGGCCGGTCTGCTGCGCCATGAGCATGCGCCGCTGGCGCTGGCGCAGCGCTGCAGCGGCCATGCCACGGGCGAACCCTTGTTCTCGGCGCTGTTGAACTACCGCCACAACGCCCGGGCTCCCCAGGCCGACGAGGAGGCGCTGGCCGCGCTGGAGCTGGAGGCACTGCAGGGCATGGAGATGCTGCACAGCGAAGAAAGCAGCAATTACCCGCTCAACCTGGACGTCGACGACAGCGGCGACGAACTCGGGCTGGT
>NZ_JAKZFD010000033.1 GCF_022549225.1 Pelomonas sp. CA6 | reverse complement strand
ACTGGCGCAGCGCATGGACGGTGACGAGGACCTGCCGCGCGAGGTGGAGGTGCCGCCCAACGGCATCCCGGACGGCGCGCAGCACATCACGCCGGCGATGCTGCCGCTGGTGACGCTCAGCCAGGCGCAGATCGACGCGATCGTGGCCCGGGTGCCCGGTGGCGCCGCCAATGTGCAGGATATCTACCCGCTGGCACCGCTGCAGGAAGGCATGTTGTTCCACCACCTGATGGCGGAGCAGGGCGATGTCTATCTGCAGGATCCATTGTTCGGCTTCGACCAGCGCGGCAAGCTGGAGCGCTTCGTGCAGGCGCTGGGCCAGGTCGTGCAGCGCCACGATGTGCTGAGGACCGCGCTGCACTGGGAAGGGCTGGACGAACCGGTGCAGGTGGTATGGCGCGACGCGCCGCTCGTTCTGCAAGAAGAGCGCATTGACCCCGACAGCACGCTCGACGCCGAGGCCCAGCTGCGCCAGCGCTGGGATCCGCGCCAGATCCGCATCGATCTGACGCAGGCGCCGCTGATGCGCGCCCATGCGATGCGCGACGAAGCGAATCAGCGCTGGCTCTTGCTGCTGCTGATCCACCATGCGGTGCTGGACGACACCGGCATGCGCGAGATGCAGCGGGAGGTGCTGTCACTGCTGTCCGGGGATGCGCTGGCGGATCCACCGGCACAGTCCTTCCGTCACCATGTGGTGCAGGCGCGCCGGCGGGTCCAGGATCAGCAGCATGAGGCCTATTTCCGCGAGCGCCTGGGGACCCTGGACGAGCCGACGCTGCCCTATGGCCTGTCGGATGTGCAAGGCGAGGGTCGCGCGGTGGGGGGCGCGACGCGCCTGCTGCCCGGCTCGCTGAGCACGGGCCTGCGCATGCAGGCGCGCCGCCTGGGCGTCAGTGTCGCCAGCCTGTGCCATCTGGCCTACGCCCAGCTGCTGGGCCGGGTCAGCGGCCGGGACGACGTGGTGTTTGGCACGGTGCTGCTGGGCCGCATGCAGTCGGGCGCCGGCGCGGACCGTGCGCTGGGGCTGTACATCAACACACTGCCGCTGCGGGTGTCTCTTGACGGCGGTGTGCGGCGGGCGGCGGTGCAGGTGCATCAAGACCTGGCGGGTTTGCTGCGCCATGAGCATGCGCCGCTGGCCTGGGTCCAGCGCTGCAGCGGGCTGGACGCCGGCGTGCCGCTGGTGACGGCGCTGCTGAACTACCGCCATGCCCAGGCGCAGACGGCCGACGCGGCCGGGGTGCCCGAGGCGTTGCAAGGGATGGCGTTGCTGGCCGGCGAGGAGCGCAGCAACTATCCCTTCACCTTGAGCGTCGAAGACCTGGGCGCCGAGGGCCTGGCGCTGAGCGCTCTGGTGCAGGAACCGGCC
>NZ_JAKZFD010000032.1 GCF_022549225.1 Pelomonas sp. CA6 | reverse complement strand
CACTTTTGCAAGAGCTGATGGCGGTGTGAAGCGGAGATGGCTTGCGTAAATCTATCCGGCGTCTGAGTGGGGCTCGAAGAGCCCCGCGCCACGATGAGAGTCGCGCCCGGCGGTCCTAAAAAGGGCCTCGGCTTCGAGAGCCGAATTCATGGTCTGGATGCCCGCTGGGCCGAATGGGCCGTTCACGTCATCACTGCTACAGCAGTCGCAAAACCGGTTGGGTGCTGGTTGTAAAGGTTTGAAGCGAATACCGGTCAGGCTGCAGTCGGCTCCGGCCGCAGCTTGCCTGATTCGTAGACGGTGTGCCCGCGGGCCAGGGCCCAGACCATGCGCGCGAGCTTGTTGGCCAGCGCACACGCCACGACGTTCGAATGTCGGCGCGTGAGCAGCAAGCGCACCCAGTCGGCCAGTGGACTGGGGTATTTGTCCAGGCGTTGCATGAAGGCCCGGGCGCACTGCACGAGCAGACGCCGCAGGTTTTTGTCGCCGCGCTTGCTGATGCCCAGCAGCGTGGCCTTGCCGCCGGTGCTGTACTGCCGCGGCACCAGCCCCAGCGACGCCGCGAAGTCGCGGCTGGCGGCGAACTGATGCCCGTCGCCCATCTCGGCTGAGAGCACGCTGGCGGTGATGGGGCCGACGCCCGGCAGTGTCATGAGTCGTTGACCCAGATCGTCCTGGTGGACTTGATGGCTCAGTTGCTTCTCGACCTCAGCGATCTGGCCATCGAGGTACTGGAAGTGCTCATGCAGCCGCTCGAGCACCGAGACCAGCTGCGGCGGCAAGTCTTCATGCTCGGCCAGCAGGGCTGGTAGCCGCTTGATGACGGCAAAGCCGGTGGGCAGGCCGATGCCGAACTCCAGCAGGAAGCCGTGCATCTGGTTGGCGGTCTTGGTGCGGTCGTGGACCAGTGATTCGCGCACGCGGTGCAGCATGGACAGCGTCTGCTGGGCTTCGGTCTTGGGCGGCACGAAGCGCATCGTCGGCCGCGAAGCGGCCTCGCAGATCGCCTCGGCGTCGATGAAGTCGTTCTTGTTGCCCTTCACGAAGGGCCGTACGTACTGCGGCGAGATCAGCTTGACCTCGTGGCCCATGGCAACAAGCTTGCGCGCCAGGTAGTGGGCGCCGGCGCAAGCCTCCATCACGGCCGTACAGGGGTGGAACTTGGCGAAGAACTCGACGAGCTGCTTGCGGTTGAGCTTCCTGCGGAACACCGCCTGGCCCTTGCGGTCCTGTCCGTGCAGGTGAAACGAGTGCTTGCCCAGGTCAATGCCGACCAGCGTCACAGAGTCCATGGTGACCTCCGCCACAAAGAAGAACACCCCGGCAACTTATGTCACCGGGGTGTTCGGGGCAAACACGAGATGGGGGTGACCATCTCATTAGGGCC
>NZ_JAKZFD010000031.1 GCF_022549225.1 Pelomonas sp. CA6 | reverse complement strand
GCCTGCTCCACCTCGCCCCGCGGCGCCTCGTACGGACGCCGCGCCAGCGCCTCCCCGTCCGGCGCCGGCAGCGCGCGCCGGTCCAGCTTGCCGTTGGGCGTCAGCGGCAGCCCTGGCAGCCGCACATAGGCCGCCGGCACCATGACCTCGGGCAGCACCCGCGCCAGCGCCTCGCGCAGCGGCGCGGCCTCCAGCTCACCCACCACATAGGCCACCAGCCGCGCCTCCCCCGGCTCGTCCTCGCGCAGCACCACCACCGCCTCGCGCACCCCCGGCTGTGCCAGCAGCTGCGCCTCGATCTCGCCCGGCTCGATGCGCTGCCCGCGCAGCTTCAGCTGCTGGTCGTTGCGCCCCAGGTACTCGATCGCGCCGTCCGCCCGCCAGCGCCCCAGGTCGCCGGTCTTGTACAGCCGCGCGCCGGGCTCCCCCGAGAACGGATCCGCGATGAAGCGCTGCCGCGTCAGCTCCGGCCGGTTCAGGTAGCCGCGCGCCACCTGCACGCCGCCGATGTGAATCTCGCCCGCCACCCCCTGCGGCACCGGCTGTCCATGCCGGTCCAGGATGTAGATCGTGGTGTTGGCGATGGGGCGTCCGATGGGAACCTGATCCGGCACCTGCCCCGGCGCCACGCTGCAGTCCCAGGCCGTCACGTCCACCGCCGCCTCCGTCGGGCCGTACAGGTTGTACAGCCCCGCCCGCGGCAGCCGCTCCCGCGTGCGCCGCGCCACCGCCCCGCCCAGCGCCTCGCCGCTGCAGATGAGGCGCTCCAGGCTGTCGCAGCCCTCCACCCCCTCCTGCTCGATGAAGGCCTGCAGCATCGAGGGCACGAAGTGCAGCGTCGTGATGCGCTGCGCCTGGATGGTCCGCACCAGGTACTCCGGGTCCTTGTGCCCGTCCGGCCTCGCCATCACCAGCCGCGCCCCGCTCATCAGCGGCCAGAAGAACTCCCACACCGACACGTCGAAGCCGAACGGCGTCTTCTGCAGCACCGCGTCCCCGGACTTCAGGCCATAGGCCTGCTGCATCCACAGCAGCCGGTTGACCACGCCGCGGTGCTCGTTCATCACCCCCTTGGGCTCGCCGGTGGAGCCCGAGGTGTAGATCACATAGGCCAGGTGCGAGGGCATCAGCCCCAGGCGCGGCAGGTTGCCGCCGGACTGCCCGGCCCAGGCCGGCTCGGGCTCGTCCAGCACCAGCACGGGCAGCGTGTCCGGCAGCGCCAGCGCGTCCAGCAGGCCGCGCTGCGCGGCGCCGGCCAGCAGCACCCGCGGCGCGCTGTCGGCCCGCATGCGCGCCAGGCGCTGCGCGGGCAGCCCGGGGTCCAGCGGCACATAGGCCCCGCCCGCCTTGAGCACCGCCAGCAGCGCCACCACCAGGTCCGCGCCGCGCTCCAGGCACAGCCCCACGCGCTCGTCCGGCGCCACGCCCAGCTCGCGCAGATGGCGCGCCAGGCGGTTCGCCGCCTCGTTGAGCTCGCGGTAGCTCCAGCTGCGGCCTT
>NZ_JAKZFD010000030.1 GCF_022549225.1 Pelomonas sp. CA6 | reverse complement strand
TCGTACATGTTCGCGCTGCTGGCCAGCCCGCACCTGAGCGAGAACTTCGAGAGCTTCCGGGCGGCCTTCCCCGACGGGCTGCACTCGCCGCTGTGGATCATCATCCCGCTGGGGGCGGCGCTGGCGGGCATGGCCGGGGTGCTGCTGGGGGCGCCGACGCTGAAGCTGCGGGGCGACTACCTGGCGATCGTGACGCTGGGCTTCGGCGAGATCATCCGGGTGTTCCTGAACAACATGGAGTACCCGCTGAACATCACCAACGGTCCGCGCGGGATCGGGCAGATCGACGCGGTGCACTTCTTCGGGCTGGACCTGGGCAAGTCGCTGGAGGTGTTCGGGGTGACGCTGCCGTCGGTGACGCTGTACTACTACCTGTTCCTGGCGCTGGTGGTGGGGTCGGTGCTGATCTGCTACCGGCTGGAGACCTCGCGCATCGGGCGGGCGTGGATGGCGATCCGTGAAGACGAGATCGCGGCCAAGGCCATGGGCATCAACACGCGCAACATGAAGCTGCTGGCCTTTGGCATGGGGGCGACGTTCGGGGGCGTGGCGGGCACGATGTTCGCGTCCTTCCAGGGCTTCGTGAGCCCCGAGTCCTTCAGCCTGCAGGAGTCCGTGATGATCGTGGCGATGGTGGTGCTGGGCGGCATCGGGCACATCCCGGGCGTGATCCTGGGGGCGCTGCTGCTGGCGGCGCTGCCGGAGGTGCTGCGCTACGTGGCGGGGCCGCTGCAGGAGATGACCGGGGGTCGGCTGGACGCGGCCATCCTGCGCCAGCTGCTGGTGGCGCTGGCGATGATCGTGATCATGCTGCTGCGACCGCGCGGGCTGTGGCCGGCGCCGGAGCATGGCAAGGCGGCGCCGCAGCCGCTGAAGAAGAACTGAGCAAGGAAGGAGCACCAGAGATGACGCAAACCGTGCTCAAGGTGTCGGGCGTGTCCAAGCGCTTCGGCGGGCTGCAGGCCCTGTCGGACGTGGGCATCCAGATCAACGCGGGCCAGGTGTATGGCCTGATCGGCCCCAACGGGGCGGGCAAGACCACCTTCTTCAACGTGATCACCGGGCTGTACACGCCGGACGCGGGCAGCTTCGAGCTGGGGGGACAGGCCTACCGGCCGCAGGCGGTGCACCAGGTGGCCAAGACCGGGATCGCGCGGACCTTCCAGAACATCCGGCTGTTCGCCGAGATGACGGCGCTGGAGAACGTGATGGTGGGGCGGCATGTGCGCACCCAGTCCGGGCTGCTGGGGGCGGTGTTCCGCACGCCGGGCTTCAAGGCCGAGGAAGCCGCGATCGCCAAGCGCGCACAGGAGCTGCTGGACTACGTGGGCATCGGGCAGTACGCGGAGTTCAAGGCGCGCACGCTGTCCTACGGCGACCAACGCCGGCTGGAGATCGCGCGGGCGCTGGCGACCGACCCCAAGCTGATCGCGCTGGACGAGCCGGCGGCGGGGATGAACGCGACCGAGAAGGTGGTGCTGCGCGAGCTGATCGACCGCATCCGCAAGGACGGGCGGACCATTTTGCTGATCGAACACGATGTGAAGCTGGTGATGGGGCTGTGCGACCGGGTGACGGTGCTGGACTACGGCAAGCAGATCGCCGAAGGCACGCCGGCCGACGTGCAGAAGAACGAGAAGGTCATCGAGGCCTACCTCGGCGCGCACGCTGCGCACTGACGGCCCACCCCCTACCGGCTGCGCCGGCCCCCTCAAGGGGGCGC
>NZ_JAKZFD010000003.1 GCF_022549225.1 Pelomonas sp. CA6 | reverse complement strand
CATGGGCCCCACTCCCGGGCCCATGCGCATTCTCGGAGCAGGCTTGCATTTGTGGCGCAAACGGCGCTTTGTGGCGCCGGCCGCGGCCTTGTGGACTGGACCTGCGCAGATAATCGCGCCACATCCTGTCGCGCGACAATGCAAGCACAAGCCCTCACGTTCCAGTCCCTGATCGACGAAGCGATTGCCGATGCACCGGCGCTGTCGCTGGCCCTGTTCAACGGCCTCAGCGATGAGCTCAAGAGCCGGCCTCAGTACCACATGCTGCTGGAGGCGTGGAACCGCCGCCGGGTAGATTTTTCCGCCAGCCTGGAGTCGGCGCTGGGCCAGGCGCTCGCCGCCGCCCGCGAAGGGCGCGACCCGCTGGGCAAGGACCGCCCGCGCGACGCCGACAGCCTGAGTCTGGTCGACGAACGCCAGGCCCTGCAAGACGTGGGCATCGCCCACGTGATCGCTACCATCGAGGACCAAAGCCGCGCGGAGCTGCACCAGCTGGGCAACTTCTTCGCCGCGCTGCGCGGCATCGCCCGGCCGCTGAAGAGCGACAACCCGCTGCGCGCCGCGCTCTACGCCCATGCGCTGAACCAGGCCGTCCAGCAGCAGCCGCTGGACGCCGACGGCCGCTATGCGCTGATGCGCGCCGCGGCGGATCCGCTGGCGCGCCATCTGCACGAGTTCTACAGCCTGCTGTGCCGCCGCCTGCGCGAAGCCAAGCTGTCCGAGATGGTGGCCAGCCATGGCGCCGGCGAACGGGCCAGCGACCTGCGTCAGCGCCAGTTCAAGGCCCTGAGCCTGCAGGACGGCCGCGCCACGCTGGACCATCTGGCGCAGCGCGTTGAGGACGTCAATTCGCGCCCGCAGCGCCTGGGCCAGGCCGAGCCGCCGCCGCGCATGGGGCCTGCCTCGGCGCTGGGCGCCCCGGGCGCCGACCTGCTCTCGCGGCTGTACGACCAGATCCTCGCCGACCCCACGCTGCTGCCGCCGCTGAAGGCTGTTCTGGCGCGCCTGCAGGTCGCCATCGTCCGCCTGTCGCGCCAGGACGTCTCACTGCTGCGCCGCCAGGACCATCCCACCTGGCAGCTGCTGAACCGCGTCGCCGCCCATGGCGCCGGCTTCGCGCGCGCCGACGACCCCGACCTGCGCGAGTTCCTGCAGGCGCTGGAGCGCCAGATCCAGCCACTGCTGGAGACCGCGCAGCCCAGCGCGGCCATGTTCCAGACCGCGTCGGCCGAGGTGGAGCACTTCATCCGCGAGCAGGCGCTGCGGCGCAGCCGATCCAGTGCCAGCTCGCTGGCCAGCCTGGAGCGCGAACAACATCGCGACAGCTGGCGCCGCCTGCTGCGCGAGCAGCTGCAGGCGCAGCTGGACGAAGCCGGTGCGGGCCAGCTGCTGCGCGACTTTCTGCTCGGCCCGTGGACCGAGGTGATCACACAGACCATGGTCAAGGAAGGCCGCGACTCCGCGCAGGCGCAACGCGCGGTCGACCTGGTGGACCGCCTGCTGGCCAGCGTGCAGCCGCCGCGCGACGCGGCCGCGCTGAAGGCCCTGCGCGTGCAGCTGCCGGGACTCGTCCAGGCGCTGGAGCAGGGCATGGCCGACATCCAGCTGCCGGCCGACAAGCGCCAGGCCTTCATGGCCGAGCTGATGGCCATGCATGGCCGCGTGCTGCGCGGCCTGCCCGCGCAGCCGGACGGGCGACACGAAGCGGTGCATGCCGCCGCCCCGTCGCCGGAGGATCTGCTGCAGCAGCTGCTCAGCGAGCGCGAGTCGCAGCTGCCCTCGCGCTGGGCCCACGAGCGGGTGGACCGCGGCGTGCTGCCCACCGTGCCGCTGGGCCTGTACCAGCAGCACGACAGCGCGGAGGCGCGCAAGGCCATGGCCGACTGGCTGAACCAGCTGCAGATCGGCGCCTGGTTCCATCTCTTCGTGCAAGGCGAATGGCGGACGGCGCAGATCGCCTGGATCAGCGAGAGCCGCCAGCTCTTCCTCTTCGTCGGCCAGGATGCCCAGGAGCGCCATTCGCTGACGCGCGGCGCGCTGGAGCAGCTGCTGGTCAATGGACTGATCGCTCACCTGGAGGAGGAAGACCTGGTGCAGCGCGCCATGGGCAGCCTGCTGCAGGACCTGGACGACCAGGCCTGAGCCGATGTCCAGGATCGCCTCCGGCGCCGTCCCGCCCCGCCAGCACCCACACCGCCTGAAGACGACCCCCTCGCGGCGGCTGCGGGGTGTCCTGCTGCCGTGCTTGTTCGCGATCTTCCTTCCCGCCAGTGCGGCCCCGGAGGCGCCGCCCCCACCGCAGGCCGTGGGCCTGGTGCTGTCCGGCGGCGGTGCGCGCGGCCTGGCCCATGTGGGCGTGCTCAAGGTCCTGGAACGCGAGCGCATCCCGGTCGACGTGATCGCCGGCACCTCGATGGGCGCCATCATCGGCGGCCTCTACGCCAGCGGCATGACGGCCGAGGAGCTGCAGACCGAGCTGCTGAAGATTTCCTGGGACCGCATCTTCGCCAGCCGGGTGGACCGACAGGATCTGTCGCAACGGCGCAAGGAGGAGGACTTCGAGTTCTCCACCACGCTGGAGTTCGGCCTGCGCGACGGCGAGGTCCGCGTGCCGCAGGGCACACTGTCCAGCCGCGGACTGGAGGCACTGATCCGCCGGCTGACGCTGCCGGTGCGCGACGTGCGCGCCTTCGACCGCCTGCCCACGCCCTTCCGGGCCGTGGCCACCGACATGGAGAACGGCGCGCAGCTGGTGCTGGATCACGGCGATCTCGCGCTGGCGATGCGCTCGAGCATGAGCGTGCCCGGCGTCTTCGCGCCGGTGGAATGGAGCGACCGCATCCTCGGCGATGGCGGCCTGGTCAACAACCTGCCGCTGGACGTGGCGCGCCGCATGGGCGCGCGGCGGCTGATCGCGGTCAACGTGGGCACGCCGGTCGGCGGGCGCGAGAGCCTGGGCTCGCTGATCGGGCTGACCGCGCAGATGATCAACATCCTGACCGAACAGAACGTGCAGCGCTCGCTCGCCACGCTGGACGAGGACGACGTGCTGATCACGCCGCGGCTGGGCAAGCTCACGTCGGGCGATTTCGACAAGGCGCGCGAGCTGATCGAGTCCGGCGAGCGCGCCGCCGAGGCCATGTTGCCGCGCCTGCGCGCCTTCGCGGTGGACGAGCAGCGCTATGCCGAATGGCGGCTGGCTCGCTCGGGTCTCAAGACGCCCACGCCGCTGCTGGCCGCGGTGCGCATCGAGGGCAGCAGCCAGACCAATCCGGAACGCTTCAAGGCCCAGCTGGTCTCCAAGGCCGGCCAGGCCTTCGATGCCGACAAGGCCGAGCGCGACGCGCGCTTCCTGTCTTCCAGCGGCGACTACCTGCGCGTGGACTACCACGTCGAGGACCGCGAGGGCGGCGAGACCCTGGTCTTCTCGACCGAGGACAAGCCCTGGGGGCCCAACTACTTCCGCGTCGGCCTGGACCTGTCCACCGACTCCAGCGGCGAAAGCAGCTTCAACCTGCGCATCAGCCACAACCGGCATTGGCTCACGCCCACCGGCACCGAGTGGCGCAATCAGTTGGCGATCGGCCAGACACCGCGCCTCTACTCCGAGCTCTACCACCCGCTGGGCATCCGGCTGGGCGTCTCGGACGACTGGTTCGCGTCCGGCTGGGCCGAGGTCTCGCAGAACAAGCCCATCGTCTACGACGCGCAGAGCGGGCAGGGCCTGGCCCGCCTGGTGCGCCGCGAGGCCCGCATCGGACTGGACCTGGGCCAGCCCTGGGGCCAGTTTGGCGAGATCCGGCTGGGCTTGCTGGCCAGCACGCGCAGCGCCCGCCCGGACCTGATCACCTTGCAGGGTGGCGCGGGGCTGCGCTGGAACAGCCAGGAACGCGGGCTGCGACTGAAGACCATCGTCGATCAGCTGGACTTCGCCAACTTCCCGCTGCATGGCTACCGCGTCGCCGCCGAGGCCACCGTGGGCCACCAGAGCAACCGCAACCTGGCCAGCGGCCGCTTCTTCCGCCTGGAAGGTCAGGGCAGCCTGGTGCGCAGCTGGGGCCCCAACACGCTGAACATGCATCTGCGCGGCGTGCTGGTCGACCAGCCCGACGACAGCGGCCTGGGCGGCTATTCGCTGGGTGGCTTCCACCAGCTCTCGGGCTACCAGCCCGGCCAGCTCAGCGGCAATGCGCTGCTGCTGGGCCGCCTGACCTATTACAGGCGCATCACCGATTCGCTGCTGACGCGCGGCTTCTTCGTCGGCGGCACGCTGGAGGCCGGCAACACCTGGGCCAGCCGGCGCGACGTGCGCCTCAGCGACATGCGCTACGGTGCCAGCCTCTTCCTGGGCACGGACACCGGCATCGGCCCGCTGTATGTGGGCCTGGGCTATGCGCCGCGCGGCAGCACCGCGCTGTACGTGTTCATCGGCCGCCCCTGAGCGCTCTCGCAAGCGGCGGTCGCTCAGGCCTCCGCGAGCGCGCGGCCGATCATCTCGGCGACCAGGGCCTCCTGCTCGTGCACGATCCAATGCGTGGCCTGCGCCACACGGTGCACGGTGAGCCGGGGCACGAAACGCTCCAGCCCATCCAGCAGCGCCGGCGGCAGCGCCACGTCCTTCATGCCCCACAGCACCGTGGTGGGCACGCACACGGTGACGAAGCCAGGCGCGAACTCCAGGGCCATCGCGCCGGGATCGCCGGCCTGCGGTGGGCGCATCGGCGACGCGCGGTAGTAGTTCAGCGCACCGTTCAGGCCGCGCCGCCAGTGGGCGCGGTAGCGCTCGCGCAGCGGCTCGTCCAGCCAGGGTGCCTCGCCCATCAGGGTGAAGAAGCGCCACATCCGCGCAAAGTCGTCCGCCATCAAACGCTGTTCGGCGTCCGGGCGGCACAACTCGTTCATGTAGGCGCTGGCCGCGCGTTGCGCCGGGTTGAGCTGCAGCTCGCGCAGAAAGGTCCCGGGATGGGGCGAGTTCAGGATGACCAGGCGCTGCAGCAGGCCCGGCCGTTGCGCCGCCAGGTTCCAGGCCACCGCCCCGCCCCAGTCATGCGCCACCAGGGCCGCCAGCGGCCCTGGTCCGGTCGCCGCGATCAGCGCGACGATGTCCTGGACCAGGTGCTTGGCACGATAGGCCTCAACCGCCTCCGGGTGGCTGGATTCGCCGTATCCACGCAGATCCGGCGCGATGCAGCGCCAGCGCTGGCCCAGCCGCTGCATCACGCCGTCCCAGATGAAGGCGCCCTCGGGAAAGCCGTGCAGCAGCACCACACGCGGCGCGTCCGGCGGCCCGCTGACGCGGCAGGCCAGCGAAACGCCGTGCGGCAGTTCCAGCGTCAGGGTCTCCATCGCACCAGCCTTCTCGCGAACCCGGGGGCTTCGAGTATCCGGCGCCGGCGCGCGCCGCCCTTGTCATTCTGGCGACAGACACACAAACGGCAACAATTGCGCGGCCTGGCGCGCCGCGTTCTCAGTCCTGCGCGGGCTCCGAGGCCGGCTCGTCGGACTCGCCGGCCTCGGCGTGCGCCCATTCATGCAGCAGCTCGGCGACGTCGGACAACCCCTGCTTGCTGAGCGCGGAGAACAGCGTGACGCCGATATCGGCCGCCTCGGTCGCCATCGGCGCCAGCTGGTCCTGCACCTTGACCAGCATGGCCTGGGCTTCCTTGCGGTTGAGCTTGTCGGCCTTGGTCAACAGCACCAGCAGGCGGACCTCGCCGTCGGCCACACGCTCGGCGACAAATTCAAGCAACTGCTGATCCAGATCAGTCAAACCCAACCTCGAGTCGACCATCAGGACCACGCCCCGCAGCGCCTCGCGCTGGGCGAGGTAGTCGGCCATGACGCGCTGCCAGCGCAGCTTGGCGTCGCGCGCGACGGCGGCATAGCCATAGCCTGGCAGGTCGGCGAACAGCGCGTCCGGCGCGTCCTTGGGCCCCAGCGAGAACAGGTTAATGTGCTGCGTCCGGCCCGGCGTCTTCGAGGCAAACGCCAGCCGCTTCTGCTGTGCCAGCGTGTTGATCGCGGTGGACTTGCCCGCATTCGAGCGGCCGACGAAGGCGATCTCCGGCAGCCTGTGCTCAGGCGGCTGGGGCAGCTGGTGCAGCTGGCTGGCCGTGGTCAGAAAGCGGGCGGTGTGCGTCCATGCAAGGGCCTGTTTGGCCGGATCCGCCCCCGGAGGCGTCATGGTTTGATCGGAACTGTTGTGTACTGGGGTCATGTCGCTTCCGGGCTGTGCAGCTGTGCATTGTAAAATCGCTCGGTTGCGCTTACCGAAACCCTCATGCTCATGAAGACTGCCGCTTCCCTGTTGTTGGGTCTGATGCTTGCCGGCACCGCGCTGGCCTCCGGAACTTCGGCGCCGCCCAAGCCCGACCTGGCCAAAGGCCAGGCCACCGCCACGCAGATCTGTGCGGCCTGCCATGCCGCCGACGGCACCCGTGGCAGTCCGGCCAACCCCATCCTCGCCGGCCAGCATGCCGACTACCTGGTCAAGCAGCTGCAGGAGTTCAAGAGCGGCAAGCGCGCCAACCCCATCATGGCCGGCATGGCCGCGCCGCTGAGCGACGAAGACATGCGCAACGTGGCCGCGTTCTACGCCAGCAAGCAGGCCAAGGCCGGTGCCGCGAAGAGCAAGGACACCGTGCTGCTGGGTGAGAAGATCTATCGCGGTGGCATCGCCGACCGCTCGATCCCGGCCTGCGCGGGCTGCCACAGCCCCAATGGCGCCGGCATCCCGGCCCAGTATCCGCGCCTGGCTGGCCAGCATTCGGATTACACCGAAGCCCAGCTGAACGCCTTCCGCGCCGGCACGCGCGGCAACAACGTCCAGATGCTGGGCGTCGCCGCGAAGATGAACGACCGCGAAATCAAGGCCGTCGCCGACTACATCGCCGGCCTGCGCTGACCCGCCCGGCGCGCGCGCTGCGCGCTGAGCGCCCTGAGAGTTCAACCAAGGCCGGTGCCTGACACCGGCCTTTGTCATTTGTCGCCCCGCCCCGGCCCCGGGGCCGCGACAATCCCGCCATGACTGTCGCCACCGATTCCGCCCGCCCCCCTGCCCCAGGCCGCCGGCCCCTTCTTGCCGACGCGATGGAGTTGCTGGCGTCGATGCGCTTCGCGATCGCGCTGCTGACCGTGATCTGCATCGCCTCGGTGATCGGTACGGTGGTCAAGCAGCGCGAGCCGCTGAACAACTACGTCAACCAGTTCGGCCCCTTCTGGTCCGAGCTCTTCGGCCGCTTTGACCTGTACACGGTGTACAGCGCCTGGTGGTTCCTGCTGATCCTGGCCTTCCTGGTCGTATCGACCAGCCTGTGCGTGGCGCGTCACACGCCCAAGATCCTGCGCGACCTCAAGACCTACAAGGAGACCGTGCGCGAGCAATCGCTGCAGGCCTTCAAGCACAAGGCGCTGGGTCATCTGGCGATGAACCCGGAGGCCAGCCTGCAACAGATCTCGGCCTGGCTGGCCGCGCGTGGCTGGAAGGCGCGCGCGCAGGTGCGCAGCAATGGCGTGATGATCGGCGCGCGCAAGGGGGCCGGGCACAAGATTGGCTATCTGGCCGCGCACTCGGCCATCGTGCTGATCTGCCTGGGCGGCTTGTTCGACGGCGATCTGATCGTGCGCGCGCTGATGTGGGCGCAGGGCAAGGCGGTCTACCAGGGCGGCGGCCTGGTGTCCGAGGTGCGGCCGGAGCATCGCCTCTCCGCGTCCAACCCCAGCTTCCGCGGCAACCTGATGGTGCCCGAGGGCGCGCGCGCCGGCACCGCCATCCTGTCCATGCCCAACGGCGTGGTGCTGCAGGACCTGCCCTTCGACGTGGAGCTGAAGAAATTCATCGTCGAGTACTACTCGACCGGCATGCCCAAGCTCTTCGCCAGCGAGATCGTGATCCGCGACCACGACACCGGCCAGACGCGAGCCGCCACGGTGAAGGTCAACCAGCCGGTCACGCACCGCGGCGTGACCCTGTACCAGAGCAGCTTCGACGACGGCGGCTCGCAGCTGAGCCTGCGCGCGCGCCCGCTGGCCGGCGGCACGCCCTTCGAGATCGCCGGCCAGGTCGGCGGCAGCACGGAGCTGGTCAGCGGCGACCAGAAGCTGACGCTGGAATTCAGCGGTCTGCGCGTGATCAACGTGGAGAACCTGGGCCAGGACGGCGGCAGCGCCACCGACGTGCGCAAGGTGGACCTGGTGGACCGCGTGCAGCAGCACCTGGGCAGCAGCGCCTCCGACAGCAAGAGCAAGCAGCTGCACAACATCGGGCCGTCGTTCAGCTACAAGCTGCGCGACGCCGCCGGTCAGGCGCGCGAGTTCAACAACTACATGTTGCCGGTGGACCTGGACGGCCAGCGCGTGATGCTGGCGGGCATGCGCGAGACGCCGGCCGAGGCCTTCCGCTACCTGCGCATCCCGGTGGACGAGAAGGACGGCATGGATGGCTGGCTTTCGCTGCGCAGCGCGCTGCTGGATCCCGAGCAGCGCGCCAAGGCCGCGTTGCGCTATGCGCAGGCCGCGACCCCCACCGACAAGCCTCAGATGCTGCCGCAGTTGCAGGCCACCGCCCTGCGCACGCTGACCCTGTTCGCCGGCGCCGAAGGGCTCAAGTCCGAGAGCGGCGCCCCGCTGCCCCCGGGCGGGCTGCCGGCGCTGCAGCAGTTCATTGAGCGCGACGTGCCCGAGGCCGAGCGCAGCCGTGTCTCGGAGGTGCTGCTGCGCATCCTCAACGGCAGCCTGTTCGAGCTCTACAAGCTGGAGCGCGAGCGCAGCGGCCAGGGCGCACCGGCCACCGACGCCAAGACCCAGGCCTTCATGACCCAGGCCGTGCTGTCGCTGTCCGACAGCATGTTCTACCCGGCCCCCGTGCTGCTGCAGCTGGCCGACTTCAAACAAATCCAGGCCAGCGTGTTCCAGGTCACGCGCGCCCCGGGCCAGCTCATGGTCTATCTCGGCGCGGTCTTGCTGATCGTCGGCGTCTTGGCGATGCTGTACGTGAAGGACCGCCGCCTGTGGATCTGGCTGGAGCCGACGCCGGCCCAGCCGGAGCAGACGCGCCTGCGCATGGCCCTGTCGAGCACGCGAGAATCGCCGGACCTGCAGACCGAATTCGAGGCCCTCAGACGCGAGCTGCTGCCCGAAGAGCCTCCTGCACCAAAGGAAGACGCATGAACACCGCCACCACCACCCTGGTCATCGGCAAGCGAGGCCTCGTCTCCTCGCGTGACTGGTTCGACTGGCTGTTCGCCGCCCTGATCGTCGGCGGCGCCGCCTTCGCGTTCTCGCTCTATGGACGCTCCATGGACGTCTACGAGAAAGGCATCCTGGTGTGCAGCGTGCCGGCGCTGATTCTGCTGGGCTGGGGCTGGAAGCCGCTGCGCGTGCTCTGTCTGGTGGTGGGCGCCGCCAGTCTGCTCGCGATCCAGCTCTACCTGCGCCAGACCGATGCCTTCGGCGCCGACCTGGCCGCCGGCGAACAACAGTTCTGGCTCAAGTACGTACTCTCCAGCCAGAGCGCGATCCTGTGGATGAGCGTGCTGACCTTCATGAGCACGCTGTTCTACGCCCTGGGGCTGTTCAAGCGCGAGGGCCACAGCACGGCCGAGGTCATCGGCAGCAAGCTGGCCTGGGGCGCGGTGGGCATGGCGCTGATCGGCACCATGGTGCGCTGGTTCGAGAGCCACCAGATCGCGCCGGACATCGGCCACATCCCGGTCAGCAACCTCTACGAAGTCTTCGTGCTGTTCGCCTGGCTGACCACGCTGATGTACCTCTACTACGAGCAGCGCTTCGCGACGCGCGCGCTGGGCGCCTATGTGATGCTGGTGGTGAGCGCCGCGGTGGGCTTCCTGCTCTGGTACACGGTGGCGCGCGATGCCCACGAGATCCAGCCGCTGGTGCCGGCGCTGCAGAGCTGGTGGATGAAGATCCACGTGCCGGCCAATTTCGTCGGCTACGGCGGCTTCGCGCTGGCCGCGATGGTGGCGCTGGCCTACCTGCTCAAGACCGCGACGCCGCGCGCGCTGCAGATCGGCCTGATCGCGGTGCCGGTGGCCCTGGTGCTGGTGCTGCTGGGCTTCCGCTTCGGGCTGACGCTGGAGGCCGACACCCGCGCCGGGCTGGACGGCTGGGCGCGCAAGATGGGCGCGCTGGCCGTCTTCCTGGCCGCGGCCGTGGTGCTGCGCAAGCCGCTCACCGCGCGCCTGCCGGCCCTGCAGCAGCTCGACGACCTGATGTACAAGGCCATCGCGCTGGGCTTTGCCTTCTTCACGATCGCCACCATCCTGGGCGCGTTCTGGGCCGCCGAGGCCTGGGGCGGCTACTGGAGCTGGGACCCCAAGGAGACCTGGGCGCTGATCGTCTGGCTGAACTACGCCGCCTGGCTGCACATGCGCCTGATCAAGGGGCTGCGCGGCGCGGTGTCGGCCTGGTGGGCGCTGATCGGCCTGCTGGTGACCACCTTCGCCTTCCTGGGCGTCAACATGTTCCTGTCGGGGCTGCATTCCTACGGCACGCTGTAAGCGTTGATGGGCAGGCCCGGCCCCACGCCGGGCCGCTCGGCGGGACCGGGTGCCCATGCGGGAGAAGGCGGCCCCAGGGCGGGCCGAAGCCCTCCAGCCCTTAATCCAGCCCTTAATCCAGCCCTTAAGCCCGACTTCAGGCGCGGGCCCGCGCTCTGGCGTAAGGTGCGGGAACTGTCGTACGACTGACGACCATCGTCAGCCCGCCGCAAAGGTCCCGCCATGCCCAAGCCCTCCCTCGCCCGTCAAGGCTTCACCCTCCCCGCGTCCGAGATCACGCCGCCGCAGGTCTATGCGCAGCGGCGCCAGCTCCTGAAGCTGGCGGGCGCCGGCACCGCCCTCACGACCCTCTCCAGCCTCGGCTTGCAGGCCCAGGCGCAAGGCGCTGCGCCGGCGACGAACCGGCTCATCGGCGCGCGCAGCGCCGTGCCCGGCGCGATCGCGATGGACAAGCCGACCAAGGTCGAGGACGCGACCCGCTACAACAACTTCTACGAGTTCGGCACCGACAAGGCCGACCCGGCCCAGCACGCGCACACGCTCAAGACCCGCCCCTGGAGCGTGATGGTGGACGGCGAGGTGGCCAAGCCCGGCCGCTGGGGCCTGGACGATCTGCTCAAGCTTGCCCCCATGGAGGAGCGCATCTACCGGCTGCGCTGCGTCGAGGGCTGGTCCATGGTGATCCCCTGGGTGGGCTATTCGCTGGCCGAGCTGATCAAGCGCGTGGAGCCCAATAGCCGCGCCAAGTTCGTCGAGTTCACGACGCTGGCCGACAAGGCGCAGATGCCGGGGCTGCGCTCCGGTGTGCTGGACTGGCCCTATGTCGAGGGCCTGCGCATCGACGAAGCCATGCACCCGCTGACGCTGCTGGCCTTCGGCATGTATGGCGAGCTGCTGCCCAAGCAGAACGGCGCGCCGCTGCGCCTGGTCGTGCCCTGGAAGTACGGTTTCAAGTCGGCCAAGTCGCTGGTGCGCATCCGCTTCGTCGAGAAGCAGCCGGTCAGCAGCTGGACGCAGGCGGCGGCGCAGGAGTACGGCTTCTATTCCAACGTGAACCCGCGGGTGGACCATCCGCGCTGGAGCCAGGCCAGCGAGCGCCGCATCGGCGAGGACGGGCTGTTCGCGCGCAAGAGGCCCACGCTGATGTTCAACGGCTATGAGGCCCAGGTGGGCCAGCTCTATGCCGGCATGGACCTGAAGCGCTTCTTCTGACGCAGGCCATGGCGAAGCGCCCGATCTGGCTGCATCCCGCGGCCAAGCCGCTGCTGTTCCTGCTCTGCCTGGCGCCGCTGGCGCACCTGGTGTGGGCCGCGGCCAGCGAAAGCCTGGGCCCGAATCCGGCCGAGGCGCTGATCCGCGGGCTGGGCGACTGGACGCTGCGCCTGCTCTGGCTCACGCTGGCCATCACGCCGCTGCGCCATTGGAGCGGCCAGCCCGCGCTGCTGCGCTTCCGGCGCATGCTGGGCGTGTTCAGCTTCGCCTATGCCTGCCTGCACCTGCTGGCCTACGGCTGGCTGGACATGGGCCTGGAGCCCGCCGAGATCGCGCGCGACATCGCCAAGAGGCCCTTCATCCTGATGGGCTTCACGGCCTGGCTGCTGATTCTGCCGCTGGCGGCCACCTCGTTCAACCGCGCGATCAAAGCCTTGGGCGGCCCACGCTGGCAGGCGCTGCATCGTGCCGTCTACGCCGTGGCGCTGGTCGCGCTGATGCACTTCATCTGGATGCGCGCCGGCAAGAACAACTTCGCCGAACCCGCGGTCTATGGCGCGCTGCTGGCGCTGCTGCTGGGCGCGCGGCTGTGGCGACGGATGCGGCAACGCTGAGCTAGCGTTCGCCCGGCAGCAGCCATTTGCGGCGTGCCGCGAAGACCGCGTTGGGATATTGCGGTTGGCCCCGGCTGCCGTTGTAGCGGCCCAGTGCCATGTAGAGATCGCCGTTCTCGCGGTCGAGGTAGTGGCGCAGGATCACGCAGCCGAAGCGCAGATTGGTCTGCATGTGGAAGAGGCGCGAGGCCTGTCCATCGCCGATCAGGCGCGCCCAGAAGGGCATCACCTGCATGTAGCCGCGCGCGCCCGCCACGCTGATCGCGTACTTGCGAAAGCCGCTCTCCACCTGGATCAGGCCCAGCACCAGGCTGGGCTCCAGCCCCGCGCGCACCGATTCGTACCAGACCGTCTCGAGAAACTCGATGCGCGTCTGCGCCTCGGTCTTGTGGCGCTTCAGGCGATCGCTCATCTCGCCCAGCCAGCGCAGATAGGCCAGTCGCTGGTCGATGGCGCCGAAGCGAGGCTTGGGCGGCGCGCCGTGCGCGATCGCCGCGCTGAGCGCCGAGCGCACCGCGTCGGCGAGCGGCTCTTCCACCTGCGCCCCGGCGCGCGCGCGCTGCGGCAGCGCGGCGGCCAGCGCGGCGCACAGAAAGACGCGCCGCCCGCGGTGGACCCACGGATCTGGCGGGAGCTGGGCTTCGCACCTCATCGTCCGACCGCAGCGTTCAACGCGCCAGCCACGCTTCCGGCGGCAGGCGCCGCCCGCCCAGCCGGGGCGCCAGCCACAGCCAGCCGCCCCAGTACAACAAAGCCAGCAAGGCCAGCAGCACGGTCCCCGGCTGCCAGGCGAGCCCGGCACCGCTGAACAACAGCAGGCTCAGCACGGAGCTGCAGAGATAGAGGCTCAGCGTATGGCGCCCCGCCGGCGCCAGCCGCCCCAGCCAAGCCGACCCGGCCTGCCAGCCCAGCAGCAGCATGGGCACGACAGCACTCAGCAGCAGCACCGCCGGATAGAGGTAGAAGGCCAGGTAGCTGCTGTTGCTGTCACCACGCCCGCTCAGCGCCCACCAGTAGGCGCTGCCTCCGGCAAGGTTGAGCGCCAGCGCCGGCAGCAGACAGCGCCGCGACCAGCGCCGCATGCCGGCGCGCCAGCGACGATGACTGAACAGCCGCAGCCGGCCGGCCATCAGCCCCGCGGTCATCAGGCTCAACGGCAGCGGCAACCCCAACAGCACCGACCAGAACTGCGTGAACAGGAAGTTGTAGGCATTGCTGCCCAGCCAGCCGCTCCAGTCCATCGGCGTGCTCAGCGACACGGCCGGCGTCATCGCCGGCGAATTCCACAGCGCCACGGCGAGAACCCCGGACAGCAGCAGGTCCAGGCCCAGCAGCAGGACCAGGCGGCGGCGCAACTGAGCCAGCCGCAGGCCGGACCAGCGCAGCATCAGCAGCCCGCACAGCGCATAGGTGGTGAGGATGTCACCCATGTAGAGCAGCAACCCGTGCAGCAGCCCCAGCAGCAACAGACGCCCCATGCGCCGGCGCCGATGCCGCAGCGCCTGCGAGCCCTCACGCCCACGCCGCGACAGCGACTGGCTGTAGCCGAACAGAAAGGCCAGCAGACTGACCCCCTTGCCCATCACCAGCACGGCCAGCAGCCAGTTGACGGCCTCCGCCAGCCAGGATCCGGAGGGCTGGGCGGCACCCAGCGGCCCGCCGTCGGGCAGGCTGGCATAGCCGACCCAGTTGATCGCGACGACCGGCAGCAGGGCCAGGGCGCGCAGTGCGTCGACCGCCGTATCGCGCCCGCGCGGCGGGGCCGGCAGGGTCACGCCAGGCGCTGCCTCAGGTGGCCCGCCACCTCGGCCAGTGCCAGTTTGGTGGCTTCCTTGTCGCGGCGGCCCTGGACCTCCACCAAGCCTTCCTTGAGGCCGCGGTCCGAGATCACCACGCGCTGCGGCACGCCCACCAGCTCCCAGTCGGCGAACATGGCGCCGGGGCGCTCGCCGCGGTCATCCAGCAACACATCCATGCCCTGGGCCAGCAGGTCCTCGTACAGGCGCGTGGCGGCCGTCTTGACCTCGTCGCTGCGGTCCATGCCAATCGGGCAGATCACCACGGCGAACGGGGCGATCGCCGCCGGCCAGATGATGCCGCGCTCGTCGTGGTTCTGCTCGATCGCAGCGCCCAGGATGCGCGTCACGCCGATGCCATAGCAGCCCATCTCCATCAGCTGGGGCTTGCCGTTCTCGTCCAGATAGGTCGCGTTCATCGCGGCCGAGTACTTGGTGCCCAGGTAGAACACGTGGCCCACCTCGATGCCGCGCTCGATCGCCAGCACGCCCTTGCCATCCGGCGACGGATCGCCGGCGACCACGTTGCGGATGTCAGCCACCAGATCGGGCTCGGGCAGGTCGCGGCCCCAGTTGGCGCCGGTGTAGTGGTAGTCGGCGTCGTTGGCGCCGCAGACGAAGTCGGCCATGTGGGCCACCGTGCGGTCGGCGACGATCTTCACCGGCTTCTTCAGGCCGATCGGGCCCAGGTAGCCGGGCTTGCAGCCGAAGTGCTCGTCGATCTCGGCCAGCGTGGCGAAGCGGAAGCCGCCCTTGAGCCCCTCCAGCTTGCCCGCCTTGATCTCATTGAGCTCGTGATCGCCGCGCACCATCAGCAGCCAGACCTGCGTCTTGACGACCTCACCCGCCTCGTTGGTCTCGTCGGTGGCCAGCACCAGGGACTTCACCGTCTGCGCCAGCGGCAGGCCCAGCAACTCGGCCACATCGGCGCAGGTGGCCTTGCCCGGCGTGGGCGTCTTGGTCAGCGGCTGCGTCGCGGCGGCGCGCTGCGGCAGCAGCGACAGCGCCTCGGCCAGCTCGATGTTGGCGGCGTAGTCGCTGTCGGGGCAGTAGATGATGGCGTCTTCGCCGGTCTTGGCGATGACCTGGAACTCGTGCGAGGCATCGCCGCCGATCGAGCCGGTATCGGCCGCCACGGCCCGGTACTGCAGACCGAACCGGTCAAAGATGCGCTTGTAGGCGCCAAACATGACCTCGTAGCTCGCCAGGGCGCCAGCCTTGTCGCGATCAAAGGAATAGGCATCCTTCATCGTGAACTCGCGGCCGCGCATCACGCCGAAGCGCGGCCGACGCTCGTCGCGGAACTTGGTCTGGATGTGATAGAAATTTCGCGGCAGCTGCTTGTAGGAACGCAACTCCTGACGGGCGATATCCGTGATCACCTCTTCGGAGGTCGGCTGGATGATGAAGTCGCGGCCATGGCGGTCCTTCACGCGCATCAGCTCCGGCCCGTATGCCTGGAAGCGCCCGGTCTCCTGCCACAGCTCGGCGGGCTGCACCACCGGCATCAGCAGCTCCACGGCGCCGGCGCGGTTCATCTCCTCGCGGATGATGGCCTCCACCTTGCGGATCACGCGCAGGCCCATCGGCATGTAGTTGTAGATGCCGGCGCCCAGGCGCTTGATCATGCCCGCACGCATCATCAGCTGATGACTGACGACCTCGGCGTCGGCGGGGGCTTCCTTGAGCGTGGAGACAAAGAACTGGGTGGCTTTCATGGGCAGCAGGACAAGAGCGAAAAGCCCGGCCGGACGGCGGTCGGGCGGGATGAGAAGAGCACGGGGACGACCCGAGGGTTAGCGAGGATCACGCGAGGCCGTGGCCCCGGTGCAATAATCAATCCAACGAAAGATTTGAGGTTGATTATGCTCGACCGTGAAGGCTTCCGGCCCAACGTCGGCATCATCCTGCTCAACCACAAGAACGAGGTGTTCTGGGGTAAGCGCATACGCACCCATTCTTGGCAGTTTCCCCAGGGGGGCATCAAGCATGGAGAAACGCCCGAGCAGGCGATGTACAGGGAGCTCCACGAAGAGGTGGGGCTGAAGGCGGATCATGTGCGCATCATTGCGCGCACCCGCGACTGGCTGCGCTACGAGGTGCCCGAGCACTTCATCCGGCGCGATGCGCGCGGCCATTACCGCGGACAGAAACAGATCTGGTTCCTGCTGCAGCTGACGGGCCGCGACAGCGACATGAATCTGCGCGCCACCGATCACCCCGAGTTCGACGCCTGGCGCTGGAACGAGTACTGGGTGCCGCTCGAGGCCGTGATCGAGTTCAAGCGCGGCGTCTACCAGATGGCGCTGACCGAACTCGCGCGCTTCCTGCCGCGACTGAACCACCACAACCGCTACCTGCGCGCCGGCATGCGTCCGGCGCCGCGCGGCGAACGGGGCCCGCGCCACGACACCGCAGAGATCCAGGTCTTGCCCCCGGGGCCGGATACCGGCAGCGAGACCGACGGCCACTGACCGCGCAGCAGGAGCGGCCTGCAGCACCCGCTGGGTGAAGGGCGCCGCCCTGGGCGCTCAGCGCAGCACGAGGTTGTCGCGGTGGATCAGTTCGGGCTCGGCCGCGTAGCCAAGAATGCGTTCGATCTCGAACGAAGGCTTGCGGACGATCAGGCGCGCCTCGCCGCTGGCGTAGTTGGTCAGGCCGCGAGCCAGCTCCTGCCCCTGCGCATCCAGCACCGCGATGACGTCGCCGCGGTGGAACTCGCCTTGCACCTCCTGCACGCCGATGGGCAGCAGGCTCTTGCCTTCCTCGCGCAGCTTGATCGCCGCGCCCGCGTCCACGCGCACCGAGCCGCGCAGCTGCAGATGGTCCACCATCCACTGCTTGCGCGCCGCCAGCTTGGCCGTGGGCGCCAGCAGCGCGGTGCCGATCGCCTCGCCCTGCACCAGCCGCAGCAGCACGTCGGGCTCGCGCCCCCAGGCGATCACGGTGGAGGCACCGCTGCCCGCGGCACGCTTGGCCGCCAGGATCTTGGTGATCATGCCGCCTCGCCCCAGGCTGGAGCCGGCCCCGCCGGCCATGGCCTCCAGCTCCGGCGTGCCGGCCATCGCCTCGCTGATGAAGCGAGCCTCCGGGTCCTTGCGCGGATCGGCCGAATACAGCCCCTTCTGGTCGGTCAGGATCACCAGCGCGTCCGCCTCGACCAGGTTGGCCACCAGGGCGCCCAGGGTGTCGTTGTCGCCGAACTTGATCTCGTCGTTGACGACGGTGTCGTTCTCGTTGATCACCGGCAGCACGCGGTGCTGCAGCAGCGCCAGCAATGTGGAGCGCGCATTGAGATAACGCTCTCGGTCGGCCAGGTCCGCATGGGTCAGCAGCACCTGGGCGCTGGTGAGACCGTGCTCGCGCAGCTTGGTCTCGTACATCTGGGCCAGGCCCATCTGGCCCACCGCGGCGGCGGCCTGCAGCTCATGCAATTCCTTGGGCCGCGTGGCCCAGCCCAGGCGCTTCATGCCTTCGGCGATCGCGCCACTGGAGACCATCACGACCTCGCGCCCCTGCCCGGCCAGCTCGGCAAGCTGTCGGCACCAGTTGCCGATGGCTTCGGCGTCGACGCCCCGGCCTTCGTTGGTGACCAGGCTGGAGCCCACCTTGACGACGATGCGCCGCGCCTCCTTCAACGCCGCGCTGGCCATCACACGTCGTCCTGCTTCTTGGTGCTGCGGCGCTTGCGGACCGGCGCCTCGGTGATGGGCGCGAAGCGGGGATCGACCTCCGCCTCTTCCTGCACCGGCGTAAAACGCGGATCCGGCTCCTCGGGCATCGGCTGGCGCTCGGCGGCCACATGGTCGTAGATGGCGCGAATCAACGGCTCGCAGCCCTCGCGCGTCAGCGCCGAGATCTCGAAAACCGGACCCTTCCACTTGTAGCGCTTGACGAAGTCCTTGACACGCGCCGCGCGCTCCTCCCCGGGCACCATGTCCAGCTTGTTCAGCACCAGCCAGCGCGGCTTGTCGTGCAGCGCCTGGTCGTACTTCTTCAGCTCGGCGACGATGGCCTTGGCCTCGGCCACCGGATCGACCTCGGGATTGAAGGGCGCCAGGTCCACGACATGCAACAGCAAGCGGGTGCGCTGCAGGTGGCGCAGGAACTGATGGCCCAGGCCGGCACCTTCCGCCGCGCCTTCGATCAAACCCGGAATGTCCGCGATCACGAAGCTCTTCTCGGGAGCCACGCGCACGACACCGAGGTTGGGGTGCAGCGTGGTGAACGGATAGTCCGCGATCTTGGGCCGCGCATTGGAGACTGCGGCAATCAGCGTGGACTTGCCCGCGTTGGGCTGACCCAGCAGGCCGACGTCGGCCAGCACGCGCAGCTCCAGCTTCAGCTTCTTGACCTCGCCGGGCCAGCCCGGCGTCTTCTGGCGCGGAGCACGGTTGGTGCTGCTCTTGAAGTGGAGATTGCCGAAGCCGCCATCGCCACCCTTGGCGATCAGCACTTTCTCGTCCGGTTCCAGCAGTTCGGCGATGACCTCGTCGGTTTCCAGGTCGCGGATGATGGTGCCGACCGGCATGCGCAGCACGATGTCGTCCGCCGCGGCGCCAAACTGGTCGGAGCCTCGCCCCGCCTCGCCGTTGCGCGCCTCATGGCGGCGCGCATAGCGGTAGTCGATCAGCGTGTTCAGGTTGCGGTCACCCACCGCATAGACACTGCCGCCGCGCCCCCCATCGCCGCCATCCGGGCCGCCGAAGGGAATGAACTTTTCGCGGCGAAAACTGGCGCAGCCCGCGCCGCCGTTACCGGCCGCGACGTCGATGGTGGCTTCGTCTACGAATTTCATGGTGAACCTTGGCTCCCGGAACCGGGACTATCGTAAGCCAAGCCCCTGGCGGGCCCCGGCTGCGGAGAAAAACAAAAGCCCCGGACATGCCGGGGCTTGGGATACGGGTCCGGACTCACGGGGCAACCCCGCACGCCGGACTCGATCAGGGCAACAACACTCAGACCGGCGTGACGACGACGGTGGAGCGGTTGTTCTCGCCCTTGGTGGTGAAGGACACTTGGCCGTCGATCAGAGCGAACAGCGTGTGGTCCTTGCCCATGCCCACGTTGGTGCCGGCGTGGAACTTGGTGCCACGCTGGCGCACGATGATGGAGCCGGCCGACACGACCTGGCCACCAAACACCTTCACGCCCAGCATCTTGGGCTTGGAATCGCGGCCGTTTCGAGTCGAGCCGCCGCCTTTTTTCTGTGCCATGGATTACTCCTTGATGGTTGGCTTCAGCGGGAACCCGATCAGCCGTTGACCGCGCTGATCGCCAGCTCGGTGTAGGTCTGGCGATGGCCCTGGCTCTTCTTGTAGTGCTTGCGACGACGCAGCTTGAAGATGCGCACCTTGTCGTGCTTGCCATGAGCCACCACGGTGGCCTTGACGCTCGCGCCAGCAACCAAGGGAGTGCCAACCTTCAGTTCGGCGCCGTTACCCACGGCGAGAACTTGGTCGATCACGATCTCTTGGCCAACTTCCGCAGCAATCTGTTCTACCTTGATCTTTTCGCCAGCAGCAACCTTGTATTGCTTGCCACCGGTTTTTATGACCGCGTACATATCAGCCCTTTCAAATACACAAGTCCGCGACTATCCCTGCCGAGCCTTCACGCAGAGCCATGCTCATGGCCCCGCAACGAATACACCGCACTCCTGGACACAAAGACATACCCGAAGACGGCGACAAAGCAAGAAGAAAACGCAAACCACAACTCCGCCAAGATGCGGAGCCCGCGATACTAGCATAGGGTTAGCCCTTGCGCAAGCCATCCACCGCTCCGCTCCCTCCTGGCGCAAGAACTGCCCCCGTTGCGCTGCGCCGCTCAGAAATCGCCCCGCCAAGCGGCGAGAGCCTAGACGCAGCTTCCTATAATCGCTGTTTCCCCTCTTTGTGAGCCCAGAGTGCAAGCCCCCACTGCCTCGAATCCGGTCGCAGAGGCCCTAGCGGCCCTGAACACACAGATGCAGGAGGTCGACGCCGTCATCGCCCGCCGCCTGAGTTCTGATGTCGCGCTGATCAACCAGATCTCGGCCTACATCATCCATGCCGGCGGCAAGCGGATGCGACCCAAGCTGGTGCTGATGTTCGCCAACGTTCTGGGCTGCGACAGCCCCGCAAGCCGCGAGCTGGCGGCCGTGGTGGAGTTCATTCACACGGCGACGCTGCTGCACGATGACGTGGTCGATGAGTCCGCGATGCGCCGTGGCAAGAAGACCGCCAATGCACTGTTCGGCAACGCAGCCAGCGTGCTGGTGGGCGACTTTCTCTATTCGCGCGCCTTCCAGATGATGGTCTCGGTAGAGCGCATGCGCGTGCTGGAAGTGCTGGCCGACGCAACGAACGTGATCGCCGAAGGCGAGGTCCTGCAGCTGATGAACATGCACGACCCGGACGCCACGGTGGAGAGCTACCTGCGCGTGATCCGCTACAAGACCGCCAAGCTGTTCGAGGCCAGCGCACGCCTGGGCGCCGTGCTGGCGGACGCTCCGGCCGAGGTTGAGGAAGCCTGCGCCGGCTATGGCCGCGCGCTGGGCACGGCCTTCCAACTGATCGACGACGTGCTGGATTACGAAGGCGACAGCCAGGCCCTGGGCAAGAACGTCGGCGACGACCTGCGCGAAGGCAAGCCCACCCTTCCCCTGCTGATCGCCATGGAGCGCGGCAGCGAGGACGAACGCCAACTGATCCGCCACGCCATCGAGCACGGCGAGGTCGAGCGACTGCCGGACATCGTCGCCATCGTGCGTCGCACCGGCGCACTGGAGGCCACGCGCGAGGCAGCACGCACCGAGATCGAAGCCGCCAAGAAAAATCTTTCGTCGCTACCTCTTAACAAGTGGCGAGAACTTCTGCTAGAATTTGCGGCTCAGTCGGTTGAGCGCTCTTTCTGAACCAAGAGCAGTTCGACAACACTGAAATCGGGGTGTAGCTTAGCCTGGTAGAGCGCTACGTTCGGGACGTAGAGGCCGGAGGTTCGAATCCTCTCACCCCGACCAGATTGGTCAGCGAGTCAACGGTGTGCGTCATCGACTCGTAGAACCCCCGGGTCACCGGGGAAGCAACAAGGGCTCCATCCAGGAGCCCTTTTGTTTTGCTCGCGCTGCGAACGGCTCCCTGTCTCACCGGGTGCGGAACGGCGGGCCGGGCCGCTAAGCTGCGCCCCTTGCGCACCGCTGGAAAAGCATATCGATGAGCGCTGGCTCGATGAATCCGGATTCCCTGAGGCTGCATCTGCTGGGTGCGCCGCGCCTGATGCGCGGAGAGATGGACCTGGGGCGAGAGATCCGCTACCGCAAGGCCTGGGCCCTGCTGGGCCTGCTGTGCTTCCCGCCCGCCACCTGGCAGGCACGCAGCCAGTTGGCCACCTTGCTTTGGCCCGATCTCGCCAGCACGGCCGCTCTGACGAATCTGCGCCAGATCCTGAGCAATCTCCAGCAGGTGCTGGGCAAGCACCTGGGCCGGACCTGCCTGCAGGTCGAGCGTGAACGGGTGCGGCTGGACCCCGACCCGCTGCTGTGGGTGGACACGCTGGCGCTGGAACGCCTGAGCCGAGACAGCGCCGACAGCCCCGCCCTGCTGCAGGCCGACGAGTTGGCGCAGGTGGTCGAACCCCAGCTGCAGTCGTTGTCGGCCGACCTGCTCGAAGGCCTGGAGCAGGCAAGCGGCGACGCCTATCTCCGCTGGCTGCAGACGAGCCGCCTGCAGGTCAGGTCCTGGCAACAGTCGCTACGCCTGCAGGTCTGCGAAGCCCAGCAACGCAGCAACCGACTGGCCGCGGCCGTGCTGTCGGCCCGCTTGCTCTGGGAACAGGACCCCTTGTCCGAACCCGCCGCCGAGCGACTGATGCGGCTGCTGCTTCGGGTGGGCGACCGCCGCGGTGCCCAGCAGGTGCTGGTCGAGCTGGACCGCAAGCTGCTTGGCGAGCTAGGCCTGCGGGTCTCGCCGCGTTTACGCACCTTGGTCGAACCGCGCAGCACGGTGCCGCTGGAATCCGAGCCTTGCGGGCCCGAGGCCCCGCTGATGCGCGAAACGCGCGCCATGGCCTGGTGTTTCGTGACCGTGGCGGCACCGGCAGCCTCGTCGAGCGAGCTGGACGCGACCACCTTGCAGGCCGCGCGCACCTTGCTGCGACCCTGGCACGCCGATGTGCGGCCCGTCACCGGACGAGGATTCCACGCGGGCTTCGGCGACGCCGGCCACCCCGAGCAGGCGGCACGCCGCTGTGCATTGGCCGTGCGAGAACTGCTCAAGGCCCTGCCTGGGCGCCTGCGCGTCGGCCTCGTCTGGGGGCAGATGGGCTGCCATTCCGGCCCCGAGGGCGTGGACTGGTTTGGCGACCTCCCCGACGAGGCCCGGGCACTGTCACAGCAGGCCGGCCCCGGCATGGCGCTGGGCAACAAGGCCTTGGCCGACCGGGTGGCGATGTTCGCCACCACCGCGCAGGGCGCCCTTGTCCTCCAACCCGAATCCCGCGAGGAAGATCCGCCCGCGCAACGCCGCTACGCGCTGGTGGGCCGCGAGAAGGAACTGGCCATCCTGATACGCCACTGGCGGTTCGCCACCGAAGGTCGGCCGGCTTGGGTGGTGGTTCAGGGCGAGGCCGGCGTGGGCAAGACCCGGCTGGCGCAAGCCTTCGCTGCGCAGGTGGAAGCGCAAGGAGGCCTGGTGCTGCGCATGCATGGGGCACTGGAGCGGCAGTCGTCCCCGCTGGCGCCGCTGCGCGCGGCGCTGCTGAGTGCCTTGTCGCCAGATGCACAAGCGCTGGGCCGGAGCGCCGCCCAGGCGCGCCTCGCCGCCTTGCTCACCGGCCTGCCCGACCGCGAGGAACTGCTCGCCACCCTGCTGCACTTTCTTTTCGACGAAGACACGGCCGCCAGCGCCCCGCTGGAAGGCCGCGACCAGCGCTTCTGGGCCTGCTTCGCCCTCCTCGATGCGCTCGCTCAGCGGCAGCCGGTGCTGCTGTGGGGGGACGATCTGCACTGGTCCGACCTGGCCACCCGCGAATGGCTGTCGCACTATGCCGGCCTGCTGGCCGAGCAGCGCTTACTGCTGTTGAGCACCACAAGGCCGGATGCCGGCGCGGGCGCGGCGGCAACGCCGCCGCATCTGCTGGAACTCGGCGCACTGGCACAGGGGGCCGCAGGCCAGTTGGTTACCCTGTGCGACCCTCACGGACAGCTGGACGAGGCTGCGCACCGCCAAATCGCGGCAGACAGCGCCGGCGTGCCGCTGTTCATCGAGCATCTGGTTCGCCGGCGCCTGGCGGGCGAGTCCTCGCCCGCCCACCAGGTGGACGAGCTGCTGACGCTGGAGCTGGACCGGATGGGTGCGTTCAAGCCGGTGCTGCAGTCGGCCGCCGTGCTGGGCAATGAGTTCCATGCCAGCCATCTGACGTTGCTGTGGCCACACCAGGAGCTGCAGCCCGTGCTGGAACTGGCCTGCCATTGCCGTCTGATCGTGCCGCTGGGCCGACAGAGCTACGCCTTCCGTCACGCCCTGATCCGCGATGCAGCCTACCGCAGCCTGCCGTCCGGCCAGGCCCGCCAGGTGCACGCCCGCTTTGCCGGCTGGCTGGCCGTGCAGCCCGAGGCCATGCCCGGCGAGGTCGCGGCCCACCTGGAGGCCTCCCAGCAGTGGCGCCCGGCGATCGCCTGGTGGCAGCGCGCCGGCATGGCGGCCATGGGTCGACAGTTCGCCAGCGATGCGCTGCGCAGCCTGCAACGCGCGCTGGCGCTGGCCGAATGGCATGCAGCCGACGAGCCGGCGCTGATCCGCGCGTTGCAGTTCGCGGTCGCCCACGCCTCGCTGCTCAGCCAGGGCTACGGATCCGCACTCGGCTATGCGCTGTTCGAGTCCATCGCCAAGGAGATCAAGGCCAACGGGCGCCCCGAGGACGACGAAGATCTGTTCCGGGCCCTGAGCGGCCTGTACATGGGTGGCAGTTCGCAGAAAAGCACGGAGGGGTTGGCGATAGGCCGACGCCTGGAGCGGCTCGCCGACTCGCCCACCAAGCGGCTGATGGTCTGCTTCGCGCTGGGCAACTCATTGTTCTGGCATGGCGAGTTCAAGGAGGCGCTGGCCTACCAGCAGGAAGGTGCGGCGCTGGCCGAGGCCTTGCCGGCCGAGGAACGCACCCGCTACTGGAGCGACGACTTGGGTGTGCTGATCCGCGCCTTCCAGGTCTGGACCTGCTGGTTCCTCGGCGACATGGCCCAAGCCCAGGTCGCGGCACGGCAGGGTCTTGCCCTGGCACGCCAGGGCGGCCAGCCCCACGCGCTGTGCTTCGTGCTCGCCTTCGTCGCGGCAATGCACTGGTCCGACGACGACGCGCGGGCCGCGCGTCGACACGCCGAGGAGGGGTTGGGCCTGGCGCGCCGCTTCGGTTTCCCGCTGTGGCAAGGCATCCATGGGCTGTTCGTGCTGTGGTGCGACGCCCGGGAGGATCGGCTGAGCGATGTGGGCGCCGTGCAGCAGGCGGCCCAGACTTTCCGCCAGGCCTACCAGGCCGGCAGCACCACGGCCAACTGGGTGGTCACATCCATCCTGCTGCAACTGGACCTCCACGAGGAGCTGGCCGACACGGTGGCCCACACGCGGCGCCATCTGGAACAGTCCCAAGACCTTTACTGCCAGGCCGAGGTCCTGCTGCTGCAGGCCATCGGCCTGGCCCGCCAAGGGCAGGCGCAGCAAGCCGCGGCGCTGAGCGCCGAGGCTCGCGCGCTGGCGCATGACCAGCACGCGGCCGGACTGCTGCGACGTCTGGACCGACTGGCGCAGATCCACGGACTGACGCAGGGCGGCTGAGCGGCGTCCCCGATTCGGCGGCGCCCCTTCGTCCTCCGCCGATCCCACTCTCACGACCTGCTTACGTTGCTTTCTTAGAGTCCTGCGCCCAAGACCGGCAGAGGAAGGCGACGGATGAAGGAGTACAAGCGGACGACGGGCGTGAAGAAGCCGTCGACGATGGAGCGGCGTCTCGGACAAGGCGCGCTGGCAATGGCGCTGGGCGCGCTGCTGGCAGCATGCGGCGATGGCGGCGGGACCCCGGAGCCGCAGAACGCGCCCGGCACACCCTTGGCGCTGTCACCACTGGTGAATCTGCAGCCCGAAGCGGCCGGCGCCCGCTGCGCGCTGGGAGGCACGCGGATCGAATCCGGCGCCGACCTCAACCAGAACGGCGTGCTGGACAGCGCGGAGATCCGCAACACCCAGTATGTCTGCCGCAGTGACACGGCGGCCCGGCCCACACTGGTGGCCTTGGCCATCGAGCCAGCCGGCGCGCGCTGCGCGCAGGGCGGCACCCGGGTGCAGGCGGGGCTGGATGCCAACGGCAACGGCGTGCTGGACGGTGCCGAGATCAGCGCGGTCTCCCATGTGTGCGAGGCCAAGCCCGCCGCCGCCCGCCCCGCGCGCCTCATGGCGCTGCAGGCCGAACCGGCCAGCACCTATTGCGCTCAAGGCGGCAGCAAGGTCAGCACAGGAGAAGATCGCAATGGCGACGGCCGGCTCGACGCGTCGGAAATCGCGGCCACCCATTACCTGTGCAGCGTGACGGGACCGGCCGGCGCGGCCAGCCTGGTCCATGTCGTGGCAGAGCCAGCCGGAGAGCGCTGCGTCGCCGGTGGCAGCAAGATCACCGCGGGCGAGGACCGCAATCGCAACCAGGTGCTGGACAGCGACGAGATCGCCGCGGTCCAGTACGTGTGCTCCGGCACCGCCGGCCCGACCGGCCCCACCGGGGCTCCGGGCCTGAGCACGCGCATCTTGCAGACGACCGAGCCACCGGGCAGCCATTGCCCCGCTGGCGGACAACGCATCAGCGCAGGACCGGACCGCAATGGCAACGGCATGCTGGATGGCGACGAGATCGAATCGACCGGCTATGTCTGCAACGGCACGAACGGTTCGAATGGTTCGAATGGCAGCCCCGGCGAATCGGGTCTGAACAGCCTGTTCGCCCTCGTGGTCGAGCCGGCCGGGACGAACTGCGCGGTCGGCGGCAACAAGGTCACGCTGGGGCTGGATCGCAACCGCAACCAGGTGTTGGATGCCGACGAGGTCAGCGCCACCCGCTATCTGTGCAACGGTGCGCCCGGAGGCAACGGCCTGGCCAGCCTGGTCGATGTGCAGGCGGAGCCGGCCGGCCCGCATTGCAGCGCCGGCGGAAGCAAGATCTCGGCAGGTGTCGACGCCAATCGCGATGGCGTGCTGAGCGCCAGCGAGGTCGCCAATGTCCAGTACGCCTGCAACGGCACGGCAGGCCCCACAGGCCCCACAGGACCGACGGGCCCCTCCGGCCTCAACACCCGCATGCTGATGATGGCCGAGCCGCCCGGCGCCAATTGCGCCACGGGCGGGCAGCGTGTCAGCGTGGGGCTGGACAGCAATGCCAACGGCGTGTTGGACTCCGCGGAGATCCAGTCCTCCAGTTATCTCTGCAACGGAGCGGCCGGGCCTTCGGGCCTCACGGCCCGCATGCTGATGACACCCGAGCTCCCAGGCGCCAACTGCGTCAACGGCGGCCAGCGGGTCAGCGTGGGGCTGGATGCCAACGCCAATGGCGTTCTCGATGCAGCCGAGATCCAGTCCTCCAGCTACATCTGCAACGGCGCGTCCGGCCCGACAGGGCCTGCGGGGCCCACCGGTCCCTCCGGGTTGACCGCACGCATGCTGGTGACGCCCGAGCTTGCCGGCGCCAACTGCAGCAACGGCGGCCAGCGCATCAGCGTGGGCCTGGACAGCAACGCCAACGGCATTCTCGATGCAGCCGAAATACAGTCCTCCAGCTTTGTCTGCAATGGGACAAACGGATCGGCCGGACCGACAGGACCGACAGGACCGACAGGCCCTGCCGGGCCGGGCGCCGCGCTCTTCACCTCCTCCGGAAGCTACACCGTGCCCGCGGGCATCCATGCCGTGCTGATCGAGGCCTGGGGCGGTGGCGGCGGAGGAAGCAATGCCTTCAATTGCCGCCCCTCGGTATCCCTATGTGCGCAAGTCGATGAGGCCTACTACGGGGCCAACAATGGCGGAGGCGGAGGGGCCGGCGCCTACCAGCGGGTCTACCTCAGCGTGACCCCTGGCAGCGTACTGACCGTCGCGGCAGGCAGTCCCGGGGTCGCCAGCATCCCTGGCGTGAGGGTACCGGTCAGCTACCCCCCGCCCGCGTCTGGCGACGGGGGGGACTCCCTGGTCGTTTACCAGGGCCTCACCGTCCTCACGGCAAGAGGGGGCAAGGCCGGCTCACCCCACATCTACAGCAGCGACAACGGCGATCTCATATTCGCCACGCCGGGCAGCGGCGGCACCGCCTCGTTCGCCGCGCCGGCCCTGGGCCTGGGCAGTTCGGCCGGGGCCGGCGGCGTCGGCGCCCAAGGCGCCGGCGCTGGAGCGCCAGGGAGCGGCGGAAACGGGCTGGTGCTGGCGACCAAGACCCAGCCCACCAACGGCGGGTCCGGCATGGTGATCATCCTGCCGGTTCAGTAAAGAGGCGCGGACCGGAGCCCTGCCATGGGCGCGGGCTCCGCCCAAGGGGCGAAATGCGGGGTTTCTTCCGGCGACTTCGGTCGCCGCCCGTCCGTCCGGCTCGTATACAGTCCATGCCAATGAGCGTCATTGGAACGCGAGGTTGGGACGCATCCTCCCCTCGTGCGCCAGGCGCGCCTGCGGCATGGATGGCCGCGGGCCGACTTGTACCGAGGATCCTGCCCGCCCGTGGATAGCACCCTGATCGATCCGCCCCAGTCCGCCCTCTCCGGCGTGGCCCGCGTCCTGGTTCATGCCGGCAAGCTGCCGGCCAAGGCCGCCGAGGATCTGGTGAAGCAGGCGCGCGAGAAGCGCGTCAGCTTCGTCAATGCGGTGATGGCCGCCGGTGCCGTGACACCCAGCGATCTGGCCCACACCCTGTCGGTGGCGCTGGCCCTGCCGCTGCTGGACCTCAACGCCATCGATCCGCACAAGCTGCCGCAGAACATCATCGACCCCAAGCTGGCGCAGCAGTACGGCGTGGTGGCGCTGGCGCGGCGTGGCAACCGGCTCTTCATCGGCGGCGCCGACCCCACCGAGCCGGACGTGATCGAGCGCGTGAAGTTCACGACCCAGCTCACGCCGGAATGGGTCATCGTCGAACACGACAAGCTCGCCAAGCTGCTCAATGCGACCGGCGCCAGCGCGGCCGAGGCGCTGGACTCGCTGGCCGGCGGCGACTTCGATTTCGACATCGCCGACGATGAGCCGGCCACCCCGCAGGAAACGGCCGACATCGCCGAGGTCGAGGACGCCCCGGTGGTGCGCTTCCTGCAGAAGATGCTGGTGGACGCGATCAACATGCGCGCCTCCGACCTGCACTTCGAGCCCTACGAGTTCCATTACCGGGTGCGCTTCCGCGTCGACGGCGAGCTGCGCGAGATCACCCAGCCGCCCATCGCGATCAAGGACAAGCTGTCTTCGCGCATCAAGGTGATTTCGCGGCTGGACATCGCCGAGCGGCGCGTGCCGCAAGACGGCCGCATGAAGCTGAAGTTCGGCAGCAAGGCCATCGACTTCCGCGTCTCCACGCTGCCCACGCTGTTCGGCGAAAAGATCGTCATCCGTATCCTCGACCCCTCGTCGGCCCAGCTGGGCATCGAGGCGCTGGGCTACGAGAAGATCGAGAAAGAACGCCTGCTGCACGCGATCCATCGGCCCTACGGCATGATCCTGGTCACCGGCCCCACCGGCTCGGGCAAGACGGTCTCGCTGTACACCTGCCTGAACATCCTCAATCAGCCTGGCACCAACATCTCCACCGTCGAAGATCCGGCGGAAATCAACCTGCCGGGCATCAACCAGGTCAACGTCAACGACAAGGCCGGGCTGACCTTCGCCGCCGCGCTGAAGGCCTTTCTGCGCCAGGATCCCGACGTGATCATGGTGGGCGAAATCCGCGACCTCGAAACCGCGGACATCGCGATCAAGGCCGCGCAGACTGGCCACATGGTGATGTCCACGCTGCACACCAACGACGCGCCGACCACACTGACCCGGCTGCTGAACATGGGCGTGGCGCCGTTCAACATCGCGTCCAGCGTGCTGCTGATCACAGCGCAGCGTCTGGCTCGGCGCCTGTGCGAAAACTGCAAGGCCCCCGCCGACTATCCGCGCGACGCGCTGTTGCGCGCTGGCTTTGCCGAGACCGAGCTGGATGGCAGCTGGCGCCCCTACCGTGCCGTAGGTTGCTCAAATTGCAACAATGGTTATCGGGGACGTGTCGGTCTTTACCAAGTGATGCCGATCTCCGAGGCAATTCAGCGCATCATCCTTTCCGAAGGCACGGCGATGGACATCGCCGAGCAGGCCCGCGCCGAAGGCGTGCGAGATCTGCGCCAGTCCGGACTGGTCAAGGTCCGCGCCGGGGTGACCACCCTGGAGGAAGTGCTGGCGGCAACCAACGAATAACAGGCAGTTGCGCGGTCCCGCGCAGCGAGGAGCAAGTATGGCGACGGCGAGTGCGAGCAGCAGCAGAAACGCCAACAAGGGCGTCAAGGAGTACGTCTACGAGTGGGAAGGCAAGGACCGCAACGGCAAGATCGCCAAAGGCGAGATCCGAGCCGGCGGCGAAGCCATGGTCAGCGCCACGCTGCGGCGCCAGGGCATTCTGGTCACCAAGGTCAAGAAGCGTCGCACCAGCGGCGGCAAGTCCATCAAACAGAAGGACATCGCCGTGTTCACGCGCCAGCTGGCGACGATGATGCGTGCCGGCGTGCCCCTGCTGCAGGCCTTCGACATCGTGGCGCGGGGCAGTCCCAACCCGCGCCTGACCAAGCTGCTGACCGACATCCGCCAGGACGTGGAAACCGGCACCAGCCTGTCCGCCGCCTTCCGCAAGCACCCGATGTACTTCGACGCGCTGTACTGCAACCTGGTCGAGGCGGGTGAGGCGGGCGGCATCCTGGAAGCCCTGCTGGACCGCCTGGCGATCTACCAGGAAAAGACCGTCGCGCTGAAGAACAAGATCAAGTCGGCCCTGACCTACCCCATCGCCGTGATGGTGGTGGCCTTCGTCGTCACCGCGATCATCATGATCTTCGTGGTGCCGGCCTTCAAGGACGTGTTCAAGTCCTTCGGCGCCGATCTGCCGGCACCCACGCTGGTGGTGATCGCGATCTCGGAGTTCTTCGTCCAATACTGGTGGCTGATCTTCGGCGGGCTGGGCGGCGGGCTGTACTTCTTCTTTCAGAGCTGGAAGCGCTCGGAGAAGATGCAGAAGTCCATGGATCGGATGCTGCTGAAGATCCCCGTGTTCGGCGACCTGATCTACAAGGCCGCGGTCGCGCGCTGGACGCGCACGCTGTCGACGATGTTCGCGGCCGGCGTGCCGCTGGTCGAGGCGCTGGACTCGGTGGGCGGAGCGTCGGGCAACGCGGTCTTCGTCGAGGCCACCGAGAAGATCCAGCGCGACGTCTCCACCGGCGCGGCGCTGACCACCTCGATGCAGACCACGGGCATCTTCCCCACCATGGTGCTGCAGATGTCCAGCATCGGCGAGGAATCCGGTTCGCTGGACCACATGCTGGGCAAGGCCGCGGAGTTCTACGAGGACGAGGTCGACGAAGCCGTCAAGGCCCTGTCCAGCCTGATGGAGCCGTTCATCATCGTGTTCCTGGGCGTGGTCATCGGCGGCATCGTGGTCGCGATGTACCTGCCCATCTTCAAGCTCGGTCAGGTGGTTTGAGACAACATGGGTCAGGATCTTGATTGGCTGCTGTCGCCGGCCGTGCTGGGTGTGTTTGGCCTGTGCATCGGCAGCTTTCTGAACGTGGTGATCTATCGCCTGCCCGCCATGATGCAGCGCCAGTGGATCGCCGATTGCGCCGCCCAGCTCACGCAAGCGGAGGACCTGCGCGCCCACGCCGGGCTGTCCGACGCGCAGGCTCAGCAGGCGCAGGCGACCGGCCAGATGCTGGAGGCCGCGCTGGGTGCCCGGCCCAGGCTAGGGCTGGCCATGCCGCCGTCGCGCTGCCCGCACTGCGGCCATGCGCTGCGCTGGCATGAAAACCTGCCGCTGCTGGGCTGGCTGCGCCTGCGCGGCCGCTGCTCGGCCTGCAGCGCGCCCATCGCCAAGCGCTACCCGCTGATCGAGCTGCTGACCGGCGCCCTGTTCGCCGCGTTGGCCTGGCATTTCGGCCCGCAACCGGTCGTGTTGCTGTGGTGTGGCTTCGCCGCCGCGCTGGTCGCACTGGCCGGCATCGATTGGGACACCACGCTGCTGCCCGACGCCATCACACAGCCGCTGCTGTGGGCTGGCCTGGCCGCCGCCTGGATCGGCTGGACCGTGCCGCTGGGCAGCGCGCTGGCCGGCGCGCTGCTGGGCTATCTGTCGCTGTGGTCGGTGTACTGGGGCTTCAAGCTGCTCACCGGCAAGGAGGGCATGGGCCAGGGCGACTTCAAGCTGCTCGCCGCGCTGGGCGCCTGGCTGGGCTGGCCCATGATCCTGCCCATCGTGCTGATCGCGTCGGTGCTGGGCGCCATCGTCGGCATCGCGATGAAGTTGCGCGCCAGCCTGCGCGAGGGCCGCTACGTGCCCTTCGGCCCCTTCCTGGTCGGCGGCGGGCTGGTCGTGCTGTTCGCCGGGGCGCCGCGCGTGCTCGGTTGGCTGGGCTGGGCCTGAGCCGCCGCACCGACGCCCCATGCGCATCGGACTCACCGGCGGCATTGGCAGCGGCAAGAGCACGGTCGCGCGCGCGCTGGCGCAAGCCGGCGCCGCGCTGATCGACACCGATGCGCTGGCGCGCGCGCTGACCGAACCGGGCGGCGCGGCCCTCCCGCAGATCCGCGCCCAATTCGGCGATGCGATGATGGACGCCGATGGCGCCATGGATCGCAATCGCATGCGCGCCGAGGTCTTCCGCAACTCCGCGGCCAAGAAGCAGCTGGAGGACATCCTCCACCCCATGATCCTGGCGCAGGCCTGGACTCAGGCGGCACAGGCCGAAGAAGCCGCGCCCGGACGGCTGGTGGTCTTCGACGTGCCCCTGCTGACCGAGGCTGGCGAGCGTTGGCGCCGCCGCGTCGACCGCGTGCTGGTGGTGGATTGCGACGAGGCGACCCAGGTGCGCCGCGTGATGCAGCGCTCCGGCTGGACCGAAGCCGCGGTGCAGGCCGTGATCGCACAGCAAGCCAGCCGGCGCGCGCGCCGCGCCATCGCCGACGCGGTGATCCACAACGAGGCCCTGAGCCTCGACGCCTTGCAGGCCCAGGTCCGCCAGCTGGTGAGCGCCTGGCAAGCCGACGCGAGGGCTGCATGACCCGCCCGCTGTGGAACAATGGGCAGGTGCGCAATCCCGCGCCACGAACCTGATCGCAGGGATGGCCGAATTGGTCCTGTACGAATACCCGTTCAACGAGAGCATACGCACGATGCTCAGGCTGGAGCATCTGTTCGACCGCCTGGGCCAGCTGATGGCGCGCGAGTCGGCGCTGGACCACCACTTCGCGCTGGCCACCATCTTCGAAATCATGGACGTGGCCTCGCGGGCCGACCTCAAGTCTGACCTGCTCAAGGACCTGGACCGCCAT
The DNA here is from genome assembly GCF_022549225.1 of Pelomonas sp. CA6. Taxonomy (GTDB): domain Bacteria; phylum Pseudomonadota; class Gammaproteobacteria; order Burkholderiales; family Burkholderiaceae_C; genus Roseateles. Next base: position 440,593 of record NZ_JAKZFD010000003.1, on the reverse strand, counting down.
CGCAGCCAGCTCAACAGCTACCGCGGTAATCCGGCGATCTCCGAGGCCGCGCTGGACGAGGTGGTGACGCGCATCGACCACGCCTTCCAGCAGCTCAATGCCCTGCCCGGCAAGGCCGGCCAGGCGCTGACCGCCAACGACTGGCTGATGAGCATACGCAGCCGCATCTCCATCCCCGGCGGCACCTGCGAGTTCGACCTGCCCGCCTACTACAACTGGCAGCAGCTGCTGCCCGCCAAGCGCCGCAACGACCTGGTCCAATGGACCCAGACCCTGATGCCGCTGGCCGAAGGGCTCAGCGTGCTGCTGAGCCTGCTGCGCGACAGCGGCTCGCCGCACAAGGTGGCGGCCCAGGCGGGCCAGTACCAGCAGAGCCTGCCACAGGGGCGCAGCTTTCAGCTGCTGCGCATGCGCATCGATCCCAGCCTGGGCCTGATTCCCGAGATCTCGGGGCACCGGCTGATGGTCTCGATACGGCTGATGCGCCAGGACGAGGAAGGCCGGCTCAAGCCGGCCGCCCAGGACGCCAGCTTCGAACTCACCCTCTGCGCCTGATGACAGCTCCCGCCCAGCAGCGCGTCGTGCCCTGCCCCACCTGCGGCGGCGACAGCGTGTTCGCCCCCAGCAATCCCTGGCGCCCGTTCTGCAGCGAACGCTGCCGACAGATCGACCTGGGCGCCTGGGCCAATGAGTCGTTCCGGGTGCCCGCCGCACCCAGCAGCGCGGACGAGGACGACGCCCCGGCGGATTAAGCCGGCGCCGCCAGCAACCCACGCTCGCGCAGCTGCGCCCAGGCCTGCTCCGGCGTGGTGAACAGCAGGGCCTGCCAGCCCTGTCGGCGCGCAGCGTCGACGTTGGCGGGATGGTCGTCCAGGAACAGGCATTCGCCGGCCGGCACGCCGAAACGCGCCAGCGCCAGCTCGAAGACCGCGGCCGAAGGCTTGGAGAGCTTCACCCGGCCGGAGAACACGCCGCTCTCGAACCAGTGCTGCAGCGGATGGCTGCGCTCCAGGTGGTCGGCATAGGGCTCGGGCATGTTGGACAGGTAGAAGAGCCGGTGGCCGGCCGCCTTCAGCGCCTCAATCAGCGCCACCGTGCCGGCGATGGGCGCCAGCTCGTCCGGCACCTCGGCCATCACCTGCTCCACCTCGGCCAAGGGCCAGCCGGTGCGTTCGGCGATGCGGCGCGCGGTGGTGGGTGCATCCGCCAGGCCCTGGTCGAAGGCGCCCCAGTCACCGCTGTAGGCCTGGAAGAACTGCGCCGCGGCCTGCTGCCCCGCCGCCTCGTCGGCAACGCGGTGCGGCCAGACACGCGCAAGGAAGCTGGGCGGATGCCAGCGGAACAGCACGCCGCCGAAGTCGAAGACGATGTTCATGCCGAGACCTCCGGCCCCGGGCCGCGCAGATGCGCCAGAAGCCCCGCTGTCGAGCCGTCCAGCCCCCCGCCGTCGCCGCTGGCGAAGCGCGGCAGCAGGCGGTTGCACAAGGCCTTGCCCAGCTCCACACCCCATTGGTCGAAGCTGTTGATGCCCCACAGCGCGCCGCTGACGAACACACGGTGCTCGTACAGCGCCACCAGCGCCCCCAGGCTGCGCGGCGAGAGCCGCTCCAGCAACAAGGTGGTGCTGGGCCGGTTGCCGGGGAAGCTGCGATGGCGGGCCAGCGCCTGCGTCGCCAGCGTCCTGGAGGCGGTCGGCGCGGTTTCTCCCAGCGCCTCGGCCTCGGTCTTGCCCTGCATCAGCGCCTGCGACTGGGCCAGGCAGTTCGCCAGCAGCTTGGTGTGCTGATCCTGCAGGCACTCGCGCAGCGCGCCCTGCACATGGGCGCCGAAATCGGGTTGGCGCACCGCGATGAACTCGACCGGAATGACGTCCGTGCCCTGATGCAGCATCTGGAAGTAGGCATGCTGACCGTTGGTGCCCGCCTCGCCCCAGACCACCGGGCTGGTCGCATAAGGCAAGACCTGACCCTCGCGGTCCACGCGCTTGCCATTGCTTTCCATTTCCAGCTGCTGCAGATAGGCTGGCAGGCGGCGCAGGCCCTGATGGTAAGGGGCGATCGAGCGGCTGCCAAAGCCATGGAAATTGCGGTACCAGAGATCCAGCAGCCCCAGCAGCACCGGCAGGTTGCGCGCCAGCGGCGCGCCGCGGAAATGCCCGTCCATCGCATGCGCACCGGCGAGCAGCTCGCGGAAGCCCGCGGCGCCGATCGCGATCGCGATCGGCAGGCCGATCACCGACCACAGCGAATAGCGCCCGCCCACCCAATCCCAGAAGCCGAAGGTGGTGGTGATGCCGAACTCCGCCGCGGCCTGGGCGTTGCTGGTCGTCGCGGCAAAGTGACGCGCGATGTCGCTCCCGCCCTGCTGCAGAAACCAGGCCTTGGCGGCCCGGGCATTGGCCAGCGTCTCCTGCGTCGTGAAGGTCTTGGACGCGACGATGAACAGCGTGCTGGCGGGCTTGAGGTCCCGCAGCACGCCGGCCAGGTCGTGGCCATCGACATTCGAGACAAAGTGCAGCCTCAGCCCCGGCTTCACGCAGGACTGCAGCGCTTGCACCACCATGGCCGGCCCAAGGTCGGAGCCGCCAATGCCGATGTGCACCACATCGCTGAACCCGCGATCGTCCGCGCGCACCGACTCGGCGAACGCGAGCATGCGCTGCAGCGACGCCTGCACCTCGTCACCATGCGGCGCCTGGCCCTGCGGCGCGCGCAGCGCGGTGTGCAGCACCGCGCGACCCTCGGTGTGGTTGATCGCCTCGCCCTGGAACATGGCCTCGCGCTGCGCCTCCAGGCCGCAGTCCCGGGCCAGCTGCAGCAGCAGCTGCAGGGTGGCCGTGGAGATGCGGTTCTTGGACAGGTCGGCCAACACCTCGGGCGCCTGCAACGACCAGTCCTCAAAGCGCCGCGGCTCGCGCGCAAAGGCCTCGCGCAGATCGAACTGGCGGCCCTCCAAACGGAAGTGGTCTTGCAGCGCGGCCCAGGCGGGGCTGCGGTCGCAGCGCGGGAACAGGTTCATCAGAGGCTGGTGATCATCTGGTCCAGCTTGCCGGCGTCGACGGCAAACAGGCGGATGCCTTCGGCCAATTTTTCGGTGGCCATGGCGTCCTGGTTGAGGGCGAAGCGGAAGTCCGCCTCGTTGAGCGAAACCTTGGGCAAGTCCAGCGCCCGCGCCGCATCGGCATCGAGGCGGCGTTGCAGCGGGGCGTTCTCCGCCTGCAGCTGGGCCAGCAGGTCGGGGCTGATGGTCAGCAGATCGCAACCCGCCAGCGCCTGGATCTGACCGATGTTGCGGAAGCTCGCCCCCATCACCTCGGTGCGGATGCCATGCTTCTTGAAGTACTGGTAGATCGCGGTCACGGACTTCACGCCCGGGTCGTTGACGCCCGCGTTCGCGGCTTCGTCCCAGGCCGTGCCGGCCGCTTTCTTGAACCAGTCATAGATGCGACCGACAAAGGGCGAGATCAGCTGGATACCGGCTTCGCCGCAGGCCACCGCCTGGCAGAAGGAGAACAGCAGCGTGAGGTTGCAGTGGATGCCCTCCTGCTCCAACTCGCGCGCGGCCTGAATGCCTTCCCAGGTGGAGGCGATCTTGATCAGCACGCGTTCGCGCGGAATGCCCGCGGCCTCGTACATCGCGATCAGGCGGCGCGCCCGCGCCAGCGTGGCCGCCTTGTCAAAGCTCAGGCGCGCGTCGACCTCGGTGGACACGCGGCCCGGCACCACTTTCAGGATCTCCAGGCCGAAGCGCACCAGCACCTGATCGACGACCTGGTCCAGCGGCTGGCCCTTGTGCGCGGCCACGCAGTCCTTCAGCAGCGGCGCATAGTCGGCCGACTGCACCGCCTTCAGGATCAGCGAGGGATTGGTCGTCGCGTCACGCGGCGTGAACTGCGCCAGTTGCAGGAAGTTGCCGGTATCGGCGACGACGGTGGTGAAAGCCTTGAGTTGTTCGAGCTGGTTCATGAGGGCGACCCGAGGGTGGAAAGCAGGCCCGTATTAGAACCGCTGGGGCCGCTCGGATTGACCGGAAAAAGAAACTCATGCATCATAAATCCGGTAACTTCGTTACATCAACAGTACAGCGGCATTCCGCTAACAACTTCTGCCTCCATCGCTGGAGGCCTGTGCGCATGTCCTTTGATCTCGTGTTCTTTGGCGGTACCGGCGACCTCACCTGGCGCAAGCTGATGCCCGCCCTGTTCCAGGCCTTTCGCCACGGCAAGCTGCCCGAAGGTGGCCGCATCCTCGCCGTCGCGCGCGACGAAATGCCGGACGAGCGCTACCGCGAATGGCTCAAGGAGCGCTTCCGCGAAGTCGAGGAAGGCAAGCGCCCCAGCGACGAGGAGTTCGAGCGCTTTGCCGCGCTGGTGCATTACCGGCGCATGGACCTGTCGCAGCCCGAGCACTACCAGCGGCTGAAGGAATGGCTGGGCCAGCGCCAGGCCGACACCGTGGTGCTGTATCTGGCCACCAGCCCGCATCTGTTCACGCAGATCTGCGAGCAGTTGGGCGCGGCCGGGCTGAACGAGCCGCGCGTGCGCGTGGTGCTGGAAAAACCGCTGGGCCACGACCTCGCGTCGGCGCAGCAGATCAACCGCGTGGTCCGTTCGGTGTTCGCCGAGTCGCAGGCCTTCCGCATCGACCACTACCTGGGCAAGCCCTCGGTGCAGAACCTGATGGCGCTGCGCTTCGGCAACGCCCTGTTCGAACCGCTGTGGCGCCGCGAGAGCATCGCCAACATCCAGATCACGCTGGCCGAGTCACTGGGCGTGGGCACGCGGGGCGCCTTTTACGACGGTACCGGCGCGCTGCGCGACATGATCCAGAACCATGCGCTGCAGTTGCTCACGATGATCGCGATGGAGGCGCCGTCCAGCAACGACGCCGACGCGATACGCGACGAAAAGCTCAAGGTGCTGCGCGCGCTCAAGCCCTTCACGCCCGAAAGCGTGGAGCGCGACGTGGTGCGCGGCCAGTACCGCGCCGGCACGGTGGATGGCAAGGCCGTGGTCGGCTACCTGGACGAAGCCAAGGTGCCCGCGGGCAGCCACACCGAGACCTTTGTTGCGCTGCGCACCGAGGTGCAGAACTGGCGCTGGGCCGGCGTGCCCTTCTACCTGCGCACCGGCAAGCGGCTGCAGGCCCGCGACGCGCAGATCGTCGTCAACTTCCGCCCCGTGCCCCACCCCATCTTCCCGGGCGCCAACCGGCCCAACCAGCTGATCATCAAGCTGCAGCCCGAGGACGGGCTGGAGCTGCGCCTGCAGGCCGCCAAGGGCGGTGCGCATGGCGAGGCGCTGAGTTCGGTCTCGCTGGACCTGGACTTCGACAAGGCCTTCGCATCCAACCGCGTCGGCGCCTACGAGCGCCTGCTGCTGGACGCGATCGCCGGGCGGCTGAATCTCTTCGTGCGCAGCGACGAGCAGGAACAGGCCTGGCGCTGGGTGGAGCCGGTGCTGGAGGCCTGGAAGAACGACCCGACCGGTCCCCGCACCTATGTCGCCGGTAGCTGGGGGCCACCGGCCGCCAGCGCGCTGGTGGCCCGCGAGGGCTTCAGCTGGGCCGAGGAATGCTGATGTCGCAAGCCGTCAGGAGGTCCCCGTCATGAGCATGCTGGAGCGCATCAAGGCGGCGCTGCCCGCGCTGCCGCCGGCCGAGCAACGCGTGGCCAAGCTGCTGCTGGCCGACCCGCGCGCCTTCGCCAATCTGCCGGTCAGCGAGCTGTCCGAGCGCGCCCATGTCAGCAAGCCCACCGTGGTGCGCTTCTGCCGCAGTGTGGGCTACGACGGCTTGGCGGACTTCAAGCTCAAGCTGGCCGGCAGCGTCAACGAAGGCGTGCCCTTCGTGCACCGCTCGGTGGACGAGGACGACAAGCCGGCGGACCTGATCGTGAAGGTGGTCGACAACGCGGTCGCCGCGCTGCTGCACTACCGCAACGACGCCGCCAGCCATGCGTTCGAGCGCGCGATCGCGGCGCTGGCCGAATCGGGCCGCCAAGGCAAGCGCATCGAGTTTTACGGCGTGGGCAACTCCGGCATCGTGGCGCAGGACGCGCAGCACAAGTTCTTCCGGCTGGGCGTCAACACCATCGCCTGCAGCGACGGCCATGTGCAGTTGATGAGCGCCACCATGCTGGGGCCGGGTGACTGCGCGGTGATCATCTCCAACTCGGGACGCAGCCGTGACCTGATCGACGCCGCCGAGATCGCGCGCAAGAAGGGCGCGACCACCATCATCATCACCGCCAGCGGCTCGCCGCTGGCGCAGATGGGCCAGCAGCCCGGCCAGGTGCTGCTGGCGGTGGACCATCCCGAGGACTACGACCGCTACAGCCCCATGGTCTCGCGGCTGCTGCACCTGATGGTGGTGGACATCCTGACCACCGGCGTCGCGCTGCGCCTGGGCCAGAAGCTGCGCCCGCTGCTGCAGGAGATCAAGCGCAACCTGCGCAGCAAGCGTTACGCGACGTGAGCTGGGAAGGCCTTCGTTGGGCCTCAGCGCTCGTCATCCAGGGAGCACCTGGCCGTCAAGGCCAGAGCAACTCCCCCAGCTCATACACCCTCGCCAACTCACGCAGCTTAGGCGGCACGCCCTCGATGCGCAACTCCAGCGCATGCTGGACGCACAAACGCCTTGCGCTGAGCAGCAGGCTCAAGGCGCTGGAGTCGAAGGTCTCCAGCGTCGCGGCATTCAGCCGCAAGACCTGACCCGCCGCGCTGGTCAGGTGGGCCAACTCGGCGCGCATCGCCGCCTCCAGCGTGGCCCAGACCTGCGGCAGGTTGGACAGCAGAATCTCCTGGGGCAGCTTCAGCATCGCACGTGTCCGGGCTGGGAAAGAAAGGAGACCGCGCCGGTCAGGGCTTGGCGGACGGTGCGCTGCCGGCGGCGGCGGCCTTCTGATTGCGCTCCGCCAGGGCCTTGATCAAGCCGTCTATGCCCTTGGCATTGATCTCCTGGGCAAAGCTGTTGCGGTACTGATCGGCCAGCCAGATGCCCAGCACGTTGACGTCATAGATGCGCCAGCCCTGGTCGGTCTTCTCCAGCCGGTAGTCCAGCTGGATGGGCTCGCCCTTGCCGCGCACCTCGGTGCGCACCACCACATCGGTATCCTCCGCGGCGGCGCGCAGCGGCTTCATCGCGATGGTCTGGTCCTTCACCTGGGTCAGCGCCCCGGCATAGGTGCGCACCAGCAGGCTCTTGAATTCGTCCTGCAGGCGCTGGCGCTGCTCGGGCGTGGCCTGGCGCCAGAAGCGCCCGACGGCCGAGGCCGTCATGCGCTGGAAGTTCACGTGCGGCATGATCTTCGCGTCGACCAGCGCGATCACCTTCTGCACATCACCACCCTGGATGGCTTTGTCACTCTTGACCGCATCCAGCACCTCCACCGACAGCTGGCGGATCAGCTGGTCCGGCGCCGTGGCATCGGCCGCCTGGGCCAGACCCACCGACATGGAGATGGCGGCACCGGCCATCAGTTGCAGAAACCAACGCTTGGAACAGCTCGAGGGGATCAAACGCATTGCAATGTCCTTGTCAGAGGCCGCCTGTCGCGGCCAATCTATAACGCTACGGCACGGTTGGAGGTTCACCGCGAGGCCGGTGCGCTGGCCGGCGGCTCTTCGGTGATGACCTCGTATTCGTCGTCCTCGGCCGGGACCTTGCGGTCCTTGAGGTTGCGGCGCTGCAGGTAGGCGTCGCGGACGAAGGTGTATTTGTCCAATGCGATTTCATCCAGCATGTCGGTGACACGCAGCAGATTGGAGCGCTTGTTGATGGTCTGCAGCGAGAACACCGCCACCTTGTACTCCCCCCGGTCGAAGAGGAAAGACGGCGAGGTCAGCACGTTGGCGGGCTCGGCGATGGCATCGCGCAACGACGAGGGACCGAACAAGGGCCAGACGATGTAGGGTCCCGACGAAAAGCCCCAATGCGCGAAGGTCAGGCCCAGATCCTCGCTGTGCTTCTCCAGACCCGCGGGCGCCGCGATGTCGATCAGCCCCCCCAGGCCCAGCACGCTGTTGACGGAGACGCGCATGGTCTGCTGCGCCGCCAGTTTGAAGCGCCCCTGCAGCACCAGGTTGACGGCCGACCAGGCGTCCTTGAAGTTGCCGAAGAAGTTGTCCACCGCCACACGAGCCGGCGAGGGCACGAGCTCGCTGTAGGCCGTGGCCACCGGGCGCAGCAGCTTCTCGTCCAGCCCCTCGTTGAAGTTGAAGACCTTGCGGTTCCAGCGCTCCCAAGGGTCCTGCTTGTGCCGGACCTGGCTCGGCGCATTCGCGGCGGCGTCCTGGGCCTGGACAGCCAAGGGCGCCAGAGTCGCGATCAGTGCCGCGAGCAGCAGGCTCGCGCTGCGATTGACGATGCGGGCGGCCATCACTTGCCCTCCCCGCCGCCGGCATCCGCCGCCTTGTTGTACAAGAACTGACCGATCAAGTTCTCCAGCACCACCGCGGACTGGGTACGCTGGATGCGGTCGCCGGCCACGAGGTTTTTCTCGTCCGCGCCTGGCTCCAGCCCGATGTATTGCTCGCCCAGCAGGCCGGAGGTGAGGATCTTCGCCGAGCTGTCCTTGGGGAAGTTCACCGACTTGTTGAGCTTGAGCATCACCAGTGCCTGGAAGCTCTTGTCGTCAAAGCTGATGGACTCGACGCGGCCCACCACCACACCGGCGCTCTTGACCGCGGCACGTGCCTTCAGTCCGCCGATGTTGTCGAACTTGGCGGACACGGTGTAGCTGTCCTCGCCCCAGTTGAGGCTCAACAGATTGCCGGCCTTCAACGCCAGGAACAGCAGGGCCGCCGCGCCGACCAGCACGAAGGCACCGACCCAGGCGTCATAACGAGAGGATTGCATCGCGCAACTCCAAATTCAGATCGAGAACATCATGGCGGTGAGCACGAAGTCCAGTGCCAGCACCGCCAGAGACGACATCACCACGGTACGGGTCGTGGCCTGGGCCACGCCCTCGGGCGTGGGCCTGCAGGCATAGCCCTGCAGCAAGGCCACGAAGCTGACCGTCACGCCGAACACGAGGCTTTTGACCACACCGTTGCCCACGTCCGCAAAGGCTTCCACCCCACCCTGCATCTGCGACCAGAAGGCCCCGCCGTCGATGCCGATCAGCGGCACCGCGACCAGCCAGCCGCCCAGAATGCCGACCGCCGAGAACACCGCCGCCAGCAGGGGCATCGCGATCACGCCGGCCCAGAAGCGCGGCGCCAGCACACGGCGCACCGGGTCGACCGCCATGATCTCCATCGCCGACAGCTGCTCGCCCGCCTTCATCAAGCCGATCTCCGCTGTCAGCGAGGTGCCGGCCCGGCCGGCGAACAGCAGCGCCGAAACCACCGGCCCCAGCTCGCGCACCAGGCTCAGCGCCACCAGCAGACCGACGGCCTCGGCCGAGCCATAGCGCTGCAAGGTGTAGTAGCCCTGCAGCGCCAGCACGAAGCCGACGAACAGACCGGAGACGCCGATGATGGACAACGAACGGTTGCCGACGAAGAACAGCTGCTCGCGCACCAGCACGAAGCGACCCAGCGCCGCCGGCAGCAGCAGGATCAGGCGCAGCAGCAGCCTCGCCGACGCGCCCCAGTCCGCCAGCTTCAGGCGCAGGCTGCGGCCCAGGGCTCGGCTTGCATGGTTCAGGCCCATCACGGGGACATCCTTCCTGTCGCGTCGCCCGCGGCTTCCAGCCCGAAGTCCTGCCCCACCGGGGGCGCCGGCTGGTGAAAGCGCACCGGACCGTCGGCATGGGCGCCGACGAACTGGCGCACCAGCGGATCGTCACTGTGGCGCAACTCGTCGGGCGTACCGTGGGCGACGATGCGACCATTGGCCACCATCACGACCTCGTCGGCAATCCCAAAGGTTTCATGCAGGTCGTGCGAAACGATGATGCTGGTCAGACCCAGGGCGTCATTCAGATCACGGATCAGCCGGGCCGCGACGCCCAGCGAAATCGGGTCCAGCCCCGCGAAGGGCTCGTCGTACAACACCAGGTCCGGGTCCAGCGCGATCGCCCGCGCCAGCGCCACGCGGCGTGCCATGCCTCCGGAGATTTCACTGGGCATCAGGTCGCGCGCGCCGCGCAGGCCCACCGCGTTGAGCTTCATCAGCACCAGGTCGCGGATCATGGGCTCGGACAAGCGGGTGTGCTCGCGCAGCGGGAAGGCGACGTTGTCAAACACCGAGAGATCGGTGAACAAGGCGCCAAACTGGAACAGCATGCCCATGCGTCGGCGCACGGCATACAGTCCGGCCTGATCCAGTGCATCCAGGTCCTGCCCGTCAAAGAGCACCTGACCGCTCTGCGGGCGGATCTGCCGCGTGATCAGGCGCAGCAGCGTGGTCTTGCCGCCCCCGGAAGAGCCGATCAGCGCCAACACCTTGCCGCGCCCGATCCGCAGATTGACGCCTTCCAGCACCAGCCGGTCGGCATATCCGCAGTTCAGGGCCTTGAGTTCAATCAGCGGCTGTGTGGCTTGTTCTGCTCTGGAGTATGGGGCCATGAGCCTGTGCAGGCGGGGACGGGCCCCGGACACGCAAAGCTCACATCATAGGGGAAACACCAGGAGCTTGCCGGCCACCGATTCCGGCGGCCGGCCCGGCAAAGGCGCGTCCTGCCCGGCTTACTGGCGATCGATTAGCTCTCGCCAGGACACCTTCTTGGCGTTGGTCTGGAAGTTGACCTTGGGCGGCACCTGCCGGGTGTCGATGGTCTTCTTCTGCGTGATCGACACCACCGGCTTGCCACTGGGCAGCACGTAGCGGCTCAGACCCGTGGCCAGGTCAGACAGTCGGGTGATGTCGGTGATCGCGGAACCGGTCGCGATATCCAGCATGTAGAGCCAGGAATATCCTGCCTCGCCGTCCACGCAGGCCGCCACCGACTGCGGCACATTGCCCAGCGCCACCAACGTTGTCGACTGCAGCAGCATGGGCACGTTGATCCGTTCGCCGGCATCGGGCAGGTCCACATACCAGCCGGACTTGGTGCTCCAGTCCACCGGGTTCTTGGTCGCGGTGCGCACGTTGCCACTGGTCTGCAGTGTCTGCGCAACGGCGCCGGAATTGCGGAAATTGCCCCAGTCGGAACTGGTGAGCCGATCCCGTATCCCGTAGATGGACTGCCCGTCGACATTGGACACATCCGACAGCCCCCAGAGCCGCCCAGTGCCCACGAAGACGGCGGCCGTCTTGAACCCATGGTCGTTGATCTCGGCCAGCACCGGAGCCGTGGTCACCGGTTGGGCCACGCCCGAGGCGCTGAGCAGCTGCGCGATGCGCACCGCCCCTGGCGCGCCCAGGGTGCCATCGGGATCGAAGCGCCAGACGTTGCCCAGCAAATCCCCGGCGTAATAGCGCTTGGCCACCGCGTCGCCGCCGCTGTCCGCCCAGGCCGCCAGCGGCCCCAGGCCGGCGGGAGAGCCGCTGGAGCCCTGGCCAGTGCTGATCTGCGCGCGGACGGCGCCGCCCGGCTGCAGGCTCACCATGTACAGCCGTCCCTGCCCGTCGCCCACGTTGTTGACGCCCGAACTCAGCACCGCCACCCATTCGCCGCTGCCGGACGCACGCTGCACCACCAGCGCCTGAGCGAAGGTGTAGCCGAGGTTGCTGTCGGAGAACTCCCACAGCAAGGTGGGTGGTCCGGAGGTGTCGGTCACGTCCAGCGCCACATAGGACTTGCCGCCCGCGCCCAGGCCTGCGATCAGCACGGTGCGCCAGGCGCCGTTGATCACCGCGTCGGCCAGCGTGATCTGACCGTCGACATAGAACTGGTGGTTGGTCGCGTAGTTGCGATCGGCCAGCTTGTACAGATTGGCGCGCACGGCGCTGGGGACGAAGGCCCAGACCTCGTTGCCGGTGGCGGCGTCGAAGGCGTGCAGCATGCCATCATTCGCGCCGACATAGACCATGGGTCGACGCTGCGCCGTGCCCTGGGCATAGCTGAGGAAGTCGGCACCGCCGAAGGACTTGGGCGATGCGCCCAGGTACACGGGCGCCGAGTTGACGATGTCGCCCAGCACCGCAAGACGCGAGCGATAGACCGACAGATCGGTACCGCGCAGATAGCTCACCAGATTGGCGCCGGAGTTGGCCGTGGTCTGGTCGGCCGTGCTCAGCGAGGCACAGTGCGACAGCTTGCTACAGACATTGTCGAAGTCGCCGTTGAAGCCATCCGCCACCAGGTTGCTGTACTGGAAGTCGCGCAAGACCTGACCCTTGGCATAGTAGATCTTGCGTGCCGTCTTGTCGGCGCTCTTGAGCTGATCGGATGCGCTCCACAGGCGGGTGTCCTTGCCCGCCGCGTCGGTCATCGTGATCGCGCCCGTGTCCAGGTTGATCTGGTAGGCGCGCAGGTCACCGATCCAGTCGGCCGAGGTGTAGCTGCCGACAAAGGCCTTGTCATTGCCCGGCACCGGCCGCTGGCTGGACGTCGCCGCCGCGGAGCCGAAGGCCGTATCGCCCTTGATCGTGGCCAGCGCGGCCTGCAGGCCCTGGGTCACGGTCGTTGGATCGGCGGCATTGAAGTAGACGCCGCGCCCGTTGACCGCGGCATGCCACAGATCGTCCACCTTAGGGGCGTCGTTCGTCGGGTTGGGCCAGACCTTGGTGCCCTGCAGGATGTTCTTGTAGTCGCCCGAGGTCTGGGTCAGGTAGTTGGGGTCGTACTTCAGCGTGCCATCCTGCCCCAGGCTCATCGCGAAGGTCGTCATGTGTTGCCACTGCGCGGCGTCGGTGCCGGTGGGCTTGACGTTGTTGTTGCAGACATCCGCGCCCATGGCCCCGGTGCAGTTCCCCAGCGCCGTGGTGCGCAGATCGGTCGCGTAGTAGTACATCGCGACGTCGGCCAGCGAGTCGGACGAACCGCCCGATGTGCCCCCCCTGCTTGCGTCCTGATAGGGCCGGTCAACCTGGGAGTCGCGCTGGCCCACGTTGTTGCCGTACAAATCGTAGGGGCCGAACTTGAGCGTCGAGTCCTCGTCACCCGTGTTCCAGGCGCCATCGGTCGCCACGATCACATAGTTGCGCTGGCAGGAGTACTGCACCGGATCGACCGTGCCCTGCCCACTGGCCTTGCGTGCGTAGTAGCGCCCGGCCAGCGCCAGCGAGCCACGCAGCGGCGTCGAGTTGGATGTGGGCGCCGCGTTGACGTAGTCGTAGAACTTGGACTTCTGCGTCGAGGTGAAATCGTTGATATGCAGGAACTTCTTGCTGCCGTCATCCGTGGCCTGCTTGGCATGGATGGTCATGTAGCCGACACGGAAGTTGTCGTCGATGTTCCGGAAGGCCTGGCTCACCACCGCCTTCATCATCTTCATGCGGGTGCTGTAGTAGGCCCACCAGTTGGCCAGGCGCTGCGCCTCCGCGCTGTTGGAGCGCACAACAACCGGCGTGAACACGCTGCTGCTGCCAATCACCGTGTTGCACTCGCTGTAGAAGGTCGAGGTGGTGATGGGTGTGCCGTCGGCCGCGTAGGTGTAGCTGCGCCTGGGCTGGGTGCCGGAGTAGGTGAAATAGACGAACTGGGGCCAGCCCTTGCCCAGCACGGGCTGCGAGATCGTGCCGCTGCCAGAGCCGTATTTGATGCTGACGGTGACGCGATTGTTGTTGCTGTCGCGTGCCGTCAGGATGCCCAGCATCCAGCGCCTGGAATCGCTGTTGTCATAGATGGTGACCGGCTGGTTGAGACTGCTGTTGTAGCTGCTGCCGATGCCATTGAGCGTGATGCTGCCCGTGCTGACGATGGCTAGGTTCGACGAGGTGCTGACATCCTTGGCGGCCAGCGTCTGGTCGGCGTACATGGCCGAGTCGATGCTCGCGTTCGCTGCTGCCGCGCCGAGATAGTTCAGCGGCGGCGAGTAGCTCACCTTGGGATCCGGGTCATAGGCCAGGCCGTTGCATTGGATGGATTTCAAGCCATGCTTGATCGCCATCCAGGTGTCCGGATAGTAGTAGTTGTCGTACTGGAAATCGCCGGCAACCTCGGGCAAATAGGTAAAAGCCATGCTGCCCGAATCGTCGAGGACGAACATCAGGTTGGGCTTGACCGGGGTGCTGGAGGCCGTCAGCAGCGGCGTCTGCGAGACGTCGGTCAGCGCGGCATGGGACCAGGTGGCCGCCACGCAGGCCGCGCCGGCCAGGGCCGATTGCGCCAGGGCATGCCAAGCTCGCGGCTCGAAGAAATTTCGCATGGGGTTCACCTATGACTTGTTCGGGTCGGGCGGGTAGCTCACCAGCGTTTCGGTGTAGCTCACCGTCCCGCGCGCGCCGACGGTCCGCGCGATGATGCGGTAGTAGGGATTGGCCGGCGCGCTGCTCTGCGAGTAGTCGCTGTAGCCTTGCCCGGTGTTCTTCGAAGTGGAGTCCTTGGCGTCGGGCATCGGGCCGGTGGCGCAGGAATTGGGCGGCACCGCATTGAACGATGAGCCCAGCGACGAGCACATCCTCGTGATGACATACCTCACGGTGTCACTGCCCACCTGCACCGGATTCGAAGGCTGAATGCAAGCGGCCGGTGCCACATTCTTGCCGTTCACCAGGCAGTTGGTACGGTCCCAGTCCACCAGCGCCTGCACACGGGCCGTACCCACCGAGTTGCCGGTCGGGTCCAGCGCATCCATGGCCGTGGCGTAGTACCCCGCCGCCGGGTTGTCCTGGTCCAGTTGCCCGGGGTTGGCCGCCATCAGCTGGGTCTGTCCGTCCAGCCAGCCGATGGCCGCGTCAGTGCCGACCGAACTGCTGTTCAGCGCCGACTGCTTGAAGGCCAGGTTGCCCATGGCCATGGCCCCGGTGTCGATCGAACGGATCAGCGCCACGGCGCCCGTGGTCAACACCGCCAGCGCGATCAGCGCAAAGATCATCGCGAGTCCGCGGCTGCGAGCCGGACCGGAAGAGCTCATCGTGCGCATGCTCATGACTTTCATTGCCGCATCCTTGCCGGGCGGGGCTTGGCGCTTGGCCGTATCCACCTTGCCCGCCGTCTCGTCCACATCAGCTGGGCGACTTCCACCGTTGATTGCGCAGCGGAATCACGGTGTCAAACGCCTTGTATCGATAGTTCTGCCAGTTCGCCAGATCGTTCACCGCCAGGTTCAGGCACTTGCCTTCGGTGCAATCGACCGACCCAGTGACCGGGGCCACGCTGCCCACCACCACTTTGATCGGCCCCGTGGTCACGGGATCACGCTCGAACTGGGCGCTGCGCGTCACCAGCACCACGCGCACGGACAGCAGCTGTGCCCATTGAGCCGGGTTCGCCGGCTGCACGTTGGTATAGCTGTCCACGACGCCATCGCCGTCGGAGTCCATGCCGTAGAAGGCGCGCAAGCGCACCACATTGCTCTGCAGCACGCGGTTGGTTCGCGTGCGAGTACGGGTGTCCAGGCGGCTCTCCACCAGCTGCTGCTGGCCATTGACGCTGTAGATCACGTCCACAAAGCTGCCCATGTTGAGCAGAATGCTGCCGCTGGGATTGGGCACGGCGCAACTGGCCGGCAGGCATTTGCTGGAGGTCGCCATGGTGGGGAAGCCCGGCGCGTTCCAGCCGGCGTCGTCCGCACGAGGAATCGAGAACGCGGCCGGCGCCTGGTTCACCTGGAACACCTCGCAAACCACGCCCGGGTTGGGCGCGTTGGGCACCAGCACCATCAAATCGTTCTGCAGCACACCGACCATGCCATTGACGCTGAACTGCGTGCGCTGCTGAGCATTGCCGCTGTTCGGGTCGTAATGCGGAGGCACCACCCGCAGCGGCACGGAATAGCCCACCTGGTTGATCGCGCCATCGCCGGTCACGGCCTTGGAGCTGGCCAGGATGCGCAGTTGGCTGTCATTGCCGACGGTAGTCACGAACACCGGTCCCAGCACGGGCGGAAACATGCCAAATGCCGAGCCTGCAAAGCGGGCACTCAAGGGGCAGCCGAGCGCCATCGCCTCGCTGGCAAAGCCGTAGCCCGCCATCGCCACCTCGCGCTGAATGGCATACATGGACAGCGTGCCGCCCACCTGGGCGTCCGAGCCCGCGGAGGTTCCGCGCCGCTGCCCTTCGGCCACGCTCATCGCGGTCGCGATCACCAGCGTGCACAGCAGGCCGATGCCCATGCCCACCATGAGCTCGACCAGCGTGAAACCCTGCTGCCCGGTCGAATGACGTATGACGGACTTCATTGCGGCTGCACCCGGGTCTGGGTTCGATAGACGTTCGCGCTTTCACCCGGCTGGCTCCAGCGCAGTTCCACGGTGACGTCGGCAATCCAGCTGGGTCCCGGCTGCACGATGTTGACGGCCACCCTGCTCGTGCCCAGCGGCAGCGTGCGCGCGACCTTGCTGGCCCACTCGGCGCAACGGGGATAGGCCTTGCAACTGTCGCCGCCGTAATTGACCAGGTTGCCGCCGACATCGCCCCACATCACGCCCATCAGCTCGCCGGCGAGGTTGCCGGCATCGGCCCGGTACTTGGCGGCGCTCTGCGACTTGGTCATCGACGCCTGCAGCCCGATGAGCCCCAGCACGCCGAAGGAAAAGATCGCAATCCCCACCAGGGCCTCGATCAGCGCGATGCCGCGCTGTCCGCCAGAAGAATGCATGTGCTTCACCGGGGTCCTCCTCACTGGCAGGCGCGCGGATCGCCCGCCGCGACATCGCGATCGCAGGTACGGACGGAACCGCCCGGATCGATCTGCACGCGAAGACGCCGGCCGTCGCCGCTTTGATGGGTGATGTCGATCTGCGCCAACTGGACGCCGGTGGGTTCGACCTGCCCCAAGCTGTTGAAGGTGACACTGTCGGCCGCCGCGCCCGCAGCGGAGGTTCCGACCAAATTGATCGAGGTGCCGCCCTCGCGGCCAGACCAACGTTCCACCAGCATCGGGTCGACCGTCGCGGACGGCGCGGCCAGGCATGAACCCGCGGGGTTGAGCACGCTGATCACCCAGGACGTGCCCGTCGAACTGCGGCCGCAATGGTTGTCCAGCGGCTGGTCCGCGCCGCTGCTCATCAGCCAGAAGGTCATGCTGGTATTGGCGCGCAAGGCCTCCAGGCGCGTCTTCTCGATGCCCGCGCGCATGCCTTCGGCGGTGTTGCGCACGCTCAACCCGCGCACCCAGCTCACCGCGCCCGGCACCGCCATCGCGGCAGAGAAGCCGAGGATGGCGATGACGATCAGCAACTCGATCAGCGAGAAGCCGCCGGCGCAAGACCTGGAGCGGGCGATCGGGTTCATCAGCACTCGTCCCCGCGCACCAACCAGCAGGGCTTGCCACTGGCGTTGCCACGATAGTTCACCGTCGTGCGCTGGTTGGCCTGATCGACCGTGAAGTCGTTGCCCTTGACGCGCGTGCCATCGCGCCCGGTGGCCGTGATCAGATAGCCCTGGCCGTTGCCGGTCAGGTTGCAGGCGTAGCTGAAGTAGTTGTCTCTGGCGAAGCCCGACCAGCCCGGCGCGTTGGCCCCATCCGCACAGGCCGCCGTGCCATAGGCGCGGTTGTCCTGGTAGTACTGCTCCATCTTGATGCGATAGTCGGCCAGCGTGGCCAGACCTTGCGGCACCTGGCCCCGGCGCACGTAGTCGCTGTACGCCGGCAGCGCGACCGCGGCGAGGATGCCGACGATGGCCACCACGATCATCACTTCGATCAGCGTGAAGCCCCGGGAGGCGCGGAAGGTGCTCAGTTTCATGGTCGGAATTCGGGTCGGGGCTGCAGTTGGAGCAATTCTCGGCAAGGCGGAGGCATCGGCCCGTGAATTCCTGCACGAATCGACCCCTCGGTTCGACGGACGGACGGGCGGCACCGACAAGCGGCACACCGGGTGACGCACAAAAACAAGGGCCGCCCGAAGGCGGCCCGAGGGAGGGGTGGGCACCGGCGCAAGCGCGCGGCGCCGAATCAGCGCGGCAGTTCGCTGTCGCCCATCAGGAACTCGTCCACCGCGCGCGCCGCCTGGCGGCCCTCGCGAATGGCCCAGACCACCAGGGACTGCCCGCGGCGCACATCGCCCGCCGCGAATACCTTGTCCACGTTGGTGGCATAGCCTCCGCTGAAGTCGGTCGAGGCCTTGGCATTGCCGCGCGCGTCCTTGTTGACGCCAAAGGCCTCCAGGATGGCCGCCACCGGCGAGACAAAGCCCATGGCCAGCAACACCAGATCGGCCTTCAACACCTGCTCCGACCCCGGCACCTCGGCCATCTTGCCCCCGGCCCATTCGACGCGGACGGTCTTCACGCCGGTGAGCTTGCCCTTCTCGCCGATGAACTCCTTGGTGGCGATCGCGAACTCGCGCTCGCAGCCTTCCTCGTGACTGGACGAGGTGCGCAGCTTGTAGGGCCAGTAAGGCCAGGTCAGCGGCCGGTCCTCTTCTTCGGGCGGACGGGCCAGCAGTTCGAACTGGGTCACGCTCTTGGCGCCATGGCGGTTGCTGGTGCCCACGCAGTCGCTGCCCGTATCGCCGCCCCCGATCACGATCACATGCTTGCCATCGGCGCGGATCTGGCCCTTGAGCTTGTCACCCGCATTGACCTTGTTCTGCTGCGGCAGAAACTCCATCGCGAAATGGACGCCGGCCAGGTCGCGGCCCGGCACCGGCAGGTCACGCGATTGCTCGGCGCCACAGGCCAGCAGCACGGCGTCGAACTGGGCCTTCAGGTCTTCGGGGCTGATCGCCTCCTTGGCCCAGTTGGTGACCTTGCTGTCCTCGGGCAGCGCGGCGATCAGCACGCCAGTGCGAAAGACCACCCCTTCCGCCTCCATCTGCTGGACGCGCCGGTCGATGTGAGACTTCTCCATCTTGAAGTCAGGAATACCGTAACGCAGCAGGCCGCCGACACGGTCGTTCTTCTCGAACACGGTCACCGCATGTCCGGCGCGCGCGAGCTGCTGCGCGGCCGCGAGCCCGGCCGGGCCGGAGCCGACGACGGCGACCGTCTTGCCGCTCTTGTGCTTAGCCGGCCGTGGCGCGACCCAGCCCTCGGCCCAGGCACGGTCGATGATGGCGTGCTCGATGGACTTGATGCCCACCGCATCGTCGTTCACGTTCAGCGTGCACGCGGCCTCGCAGGGCGCGGGGCAGATGCGGCCGGTGAACTCGGGGAAGTTGTTGGTGCTGTGCAGCACGGCGATGGCCTGCTTCCAGTCCTCGGGACGGCCGCGGTACACGAGGTCGTTGAAGTCCGGAATGATGTTGTTGACCGGGCAGCCGTTGTTGCAGAACGGCGTGCCGCAGTCCATGCAGCGCGCGCCCTGCACCTTGGCCTGCTCGGTGTTCAGGCCAATGACGAATTCCTTGTAGTTCTTCAGGCGCTGGGCAACGGGCTCATAGCCCTCGTCCAGGCGCTCGTACTCCATGAAGCCGGTGACTTTTCCCATGATGACTCCTGATCAGACCTTGGCCTTGGCCGCGGGGGCCTTGGCATGCGCGATGGTGGCGGCGGCTTCCTTGGCCGCGTTGAGCTCGCCCAGTGCGCGGCGGTACTCGTGCGGGAAGACCTTGACGAACTTGGCCCGCGATTCGGCCCAGTGGTCCAGGATGTCACGCGCGCGCTGGCTGCCGGTCCAGCGGTGGTGGTCCTCGATCATCTTCTTCAGGATCACCTCGTCGGTCTGCGCGTCGTCACCCGCATTGAGACGGTGCCAGATCGCGCGGTCCAGCGTCGCCTCCTGCTCCTCGCTGGTCATCACCTTGTCCAGCGCCACCATGCTGGTGTTGCAGCGCTTGGCAAACTGGCCGTCCTCGTCAAAGACGTAGGCCAGGCCGCCGCTCATGCCGGCCGCGAAGTTGCGGCCGGTCTTGCCCAGCACCACCACGGTCCCGCCGGTCATGTATTCGCAGCCATGGTCGCCCGTGCCTTCCACCACCGCCTTCGCGCCAGACAGGCGCACCGCGAAGCGCTCGCCCGCGACGCCGCGGAAGAAGGCCTCGCCACGCGTGGCACCGTAGAGCACGGTATTGCCGACGATGATGTTCTTGGTCGCATCGCCGCGGAAGTCGATGCTGGGACGCACCACCACGCGGCCGCCGGACAGCCCCTTGCCGGTGTAGTCGTTGGCATCGCCGATCAGGTACAGCGTGATCCCCGGCGCCAGGAAGGCGCCGAAGCTCTGGCCGCCGGTGCCTTCCATCTGGATGAAGATGGTGTGGTCCGGCAGCCCCTCGGGATGGCGGCGGATCAGCTCGCCCGACAGCATGGCGCCCACCGTGCGGCGCACGTTGGTGACCTCCTGCATGAACTGCACCTTCTCGCCCTTGTCGAAGGCGGGCAGGCACTTCTCGATCAGCTTGACGTCCAGCGCTCGCGACAGGCCATGGTCCTGCTGGTCGTTGTGCAGGCGCGCCACCTCGGCCGGCGCCTGAGGCCGGTGGAACACGCGGCCAAAGTCCAGGCCCTTGGCCTTCCAGTGGCTGATGCCCTTGCGGGTGTCCAGCAGGTCGGCGCGACCGATCAGTTCGTCGAACTTGCGGATGCCCAGCTGGGCCATGATCTGGCGCGCTTCCTCGGCGACGAAGAAGAAGTAATTCACCACATGCTCGGGCTTGCCCGAGAACTTGGCGCGCAGCACCGGGTCCTGCGTGGCCACGCCCACCGGGCAGGTGTTCAGGTGGCACTTGCGCATCATGATGCAGCCCTCGACGACCAGCGGCGCGGTCGCGAAGCCGAATTCGTCGGCGCCCAGCAGCGCGCCGATCACGACGTCGCGCCCGGTCTTCATCTGGCCGTCGGCCTGCACGCGCACGCGGCCGCGCAGGCGGTTGAGCACCAAGGTCTGCTGCGCCTCGGCCAGGCCCAGCTCCCAGGGCGTGCCCGCATGCTTGATCGAGCTCCACGGCGACGCGCCGGTGCCGCCGTCGTGGCCGGCGATCACGATGTGATCGGCCTTGGCCTTGGCCACGCCGGCAGCGATCGTGCCCACGCCCACCTCGGAGACCAGCTTGACCGACACGTCGGCGCGCGGGTTCACGTTCTTCAGGTCGTGGATCAGCTGCGCCAGATCCTCAATGGAATAGATGTCGTGGTGCGGCGGCGGTGAGATCAGGCCCACGCCCGGCACCGAGTAGCGCAGGAAGCCGATGTATTCGGACACCTTGCCGCCCGGCAGCTGGCCGCCCTCGCCGGGCTTGGCGCCCTGGGCCATCTTGATCTGGATCTGATCGGCCGAGACCAGGTACTCCGTCGTCACGCCAAAGCGGCCCGAGGCCACCTGTTTGATCTTGGAGCGCAGCGAATCGCCGTCGTTCAGCGCGTAGTCGGCTTCGACCACCTTTTTGCCGACGACATCGGACAGCAGGGTGCCCTTGACGATCTTGATGCCCTTGAGCTCATTGCGGTAGCGCGCCGGATCCTCGCCGCCTTCGCCGGTGTTGCTCTTGCCGCCGATGCGGTTCATCGCCACCGCCAGCGTCGCATGCGCCTCGGTGGAGATGGAGCCCAGCGACATCGCGCCGGTGGCAAAGCGCTTGACGATCTCCGCCGCCGGTTCCACCTCCTCGACCGGGATGGCCTTGCTGGGATCGAACTTGAACTCGAACAGGCCGCGCAGCGTCATGTGGCGCTTGCTCTGGTCGTTGATCAGCTGGGCGTATTCCTTGTAGGTTTCGAACTTGCCCGAGCGCGTGCTGTGCTGCAGCTTCGCGATCGCGTCCGGCGTCCACATGTGCTCTTCGCCGCGCGTGCGCCAGGCGTATTCGCCACCGGCGTCCAGCGCGTTCTCCAGCACCGGGTCGTCACCGAAAGCCGCCCGGTGCAGGCGGATGGCCTCCTCGGCCACCTCGAACACACCGATACCGCCCACCTGCGTGGGGGTGCCGCGGAAGTACTTCTCGACGAAGTCGGCCTTCAGGCCGATCGCCTCGAAGATTTGCGCGCCGCAGTAGGACATGTAGGTCGAAATGCCCATCTTGGACATGATCTTCGACAGGCCCTTGCCCACGGCCTTGATGTAGTTGTAGATCGCCTTCTCGGCCGAGAGATTGCCCGGCAGCTCGGCATGCATCCCGGCCAGCGTTTCCAGCGCCAGATAGGGATGAACGGCCTCCGCGCCAAAGCCGGCCAGCACCGCGAAGTGATGCACCTCGCGCGCCGAGCCGGTCTCGACCACCAGGCCGGCCGTGGTGCGCAGCCCTTCGCGCACCAGGTGATGGTGCACGGCAGACAGGGCCAGCAGCGCCGGGATGGCGACGCGGCCGGCGCTCAGGCGACGGTCGGTAATGATGAGGATGTTGTGGCCGCTCTTGATCGCGTCCACCGTTTCGGCGCACAGCGAGGCCAGTTGCGCCTCCACGCCTTCACGGCCCCACTCGCGCGGGTAGGTGATGTCCAGCTCGTAAGGCTTGAACTTGCCGTGGGTATGGGCCTCGATGCCGCGCAGCCGCGCCATGTCCTGGAAGTCCAGGATGGGCTGGGTGACCTCCAGGCGCATCGGCGGGTTGACCGCATTGATGTCCAGCAGGTTGGGCTTGGGCCCGATGAAGCTGTTCAGCGACATCACGATGTTCTCGCGGATCGGATCGATCGGCGGGTTCGTGACCTGGGCGAAGAGCTGCTTGAAGTAGTTGTACAGCGGCTTGTTCTTGCTGGACAGCACAGCCAGGGGCGAGTCGTTGCCCATGGAGCCAAT
Source organism: Pelomonas sp. CA6 (assembly GCF_022549225.1). Classification (GTDB taxonomy): domain Bacteria; phylum Pseudomonadota; class Gammaproteobacteria; order Burkholderiales; family Burkholderiaceae_C; genus Roseateles. The sequence continues at coordinate 417,978 of NZ_JAKZFD010000003.1, read as the reverse complement.
GCCCTCCTCGCCGTTGGTCGCCATCGGCGCCATCAGGAACTTGAGGTCTTCCTGGGTGAAGCCGAAGGCCTGCTGGCGCTCCAGCAGCGGCGTTTCGAAGGCGGCCGGGCCTGCGGTTTCGGCGGGGATGTCGTCCAGCTTCACGCGGACGTTCTCGATCCACTGGCGGTAGGGGCGCGCGTTGGCGTACTGGGTCTTGAGCTCCTCGTCGTCGACGATGCGGCCCTGCTCCAGGTCGATCAGGAACATCTTGCCCGGCTGCAGGCGCCACTTCTTGACGATCTTGCTTTCGGGGATGGGCAGCACGCCGGACTCGGAGGCCAGCACGACCAGGTCGTCGTCGGTCACGCAGTAGCGTGCGGGACGCAGGCCGTTGCGGTCCAGCGCGGCACAGACCTGGCGGCCGTCGGTGAACACCATCGCGGCGGGGCCGTCCCAGGGCTCCATCATCGCGGCGTGATATTCATAGAAGGCACGCCGGCGCTCGTCCATCAGCTCATGCTGCTCCCAGGCTTCCGGGATCATCATCATGGCCGCATGCGCCAGCGGATAGCCGGCCATGGTCAGCAGCTCGATGGCGTTGTCGAAGGTGGCGGTGTCGGACTGGTGCTCGAAGCTGATCGGGTAGAGCTTCTTCAGATCCTCGCCCAGCACCGGCGACTTCATCACGCCTTCGCGGGCGCGCATCCAGTTGAAGTTGCCCTTGACGGTGTTGATCTCGCCGTTGTGCGCCACCATGCGATACGGGTGGGCCAGCGGCCATTCCGGGAAGGTATTGGTGGAGAAACGCTGGTGCACCAGCGCGATGGCCGAGACCACGCGCGGATCCGCCAGGTCCTTGTAGTAGGCGCCGACCTGGTCGGCCAGCAGCAGCCCCTTGTAGATCACCGTGCGGCAGCTCATGCTGGGCACGTAGTACTCGCGGCTGTGGGTCAGCTTCAGCGCCTGGATCGCGCTGGACGCGGTTTTGCGGATCACGTAGAGCTTACGTTCGAGCGCATCCGGCACGATGATGTCCGGGCCGCGGCCGATGAAGATCTGGCGGATGATGGGTTCCTTCTCGCGCACGGTGGGCGACATCGGCAGTTCGGCGTTCACCGGCACATCGCGCCAGCCCAGCAAGACCTGACCCTCGGCCTTGATCGCGCGCGCCAGCTCCTGCTCGCAGGCCAGGCGCGAGGCGTGCTCCTTGGGCAGGAAGATCATGCCCACGCCGTACTCGCCCGGCGGCGGCAGCTCGACGCCCTGCCTGGCCATCTCCTCACGGTAGAACTCGTCAGGGATCTGGATCAGGATGCCGGCGCCGTCGCCCATCAGCTTGTCCGCGCCCACCGCGCCGCGGTGGTCCAGGTTCTCCAGGATCTTCAGGCCTTGCTGCACGATGCTGTGCGCCTTCTGGCCCTTGATGTGGGCGACGAAGCCCAGACCGCAGGCGTCCTTCTCGTTTTGCGGGCGGTACAGGCCGTCGCGCGTCAGCGCGGCGATTTCCTCGGACGTGGCCACGAGCTGCGGCGCGGACGTTGCGCGGAGAGGAGCGGACGCGGCGCCTTGCGCCTGCCCCTGCGATTGTTGTGCTGCCGACATCGGTGGCCTCCAGGGTTCCAAAACCAGATGTGCGCAGATTAATGCGGTGCAGCATGAAGGACAACAAGAACTAAATGGGGTCAGACTCTATTTAACAATCCAGCCACGCCAAGCCGATCATTTATTAGGGACAGAGTCAGATTTACTGCGGGAGACGGCGGGGACGTCCTCGCCGCCGCGGTGTCAGCGGACGCTCGGTCTGCTCCCCCAGCGCAGCCAGAAAGGCAGCCCCACCGAGCGGCCACCCCTTCAGCGCCGACGCCATCAGCAGACGACGCTCCGCGTCGGGCTCGCCGTCGTCCAAACAGCGTTGCCAGGCCAGTTCGCGCTCGAACGGTGTGTTGCCCAGGGCCCAATAGGCCGGCGCATCGACCACCAGGGGGTCACGCCGCCGCCCCAAGTGATGGGCACAGGAAGACCAGGGATAGTCGACCGCAGCGGCCACCAGGCCGGCACGCTGAGGATTCAGTTCGATGGCCCGCATGGCGGCCAGCAGATGGGTGGAGGCGTCCAGTGGCGCGGCGCGAAAGCGCCCCTCCCACAGCGTGCCGGACCGCCCATGGCGGGCATTGAAGGCCGCCACATAGCGGCGGCCAAAGGCCTGCATCATCCGGCTCAGCCCCTGGTCGCTGCTCGGGGTGGCGAGCAGATGCAGGTGGTCCGGCATCAGCACATAGGCGTGGATGGTGACCTTGTGCGTGGCCGCGCTGTCCTGGAGCGCCGCCAGCATTTGACGGAAGTCCTGTTCGTCGCGGGCAATGGGCTGGGCGCTGTGGCCGCGATGAATCAGATGGTGGACATGGCCAGCTAGCGCCAGCCGCGTGAGTCTTGCCATGGCATTGCGCCCCGGGGTCAGGTTTGATCTGACCCCATTATTCCCCAGCGCCGAAGCAGGCCGCGCTAGAGCAGCTTCTGCCCGGTCAACCGCTCATGCTCGCGCAGTGCGAAACGGTCGGTCATGCCAGCAATGTAGTCGGCGCAGGCGCGCGCATGGTCTTCGCCATCGGCAAAATCGGGCGGCAGACGCCCGGGATCATTCAGATAGATCTGGAACAGTTCGCGCAGCACCCGCTCCGCCCGCAGGCGCTTTTCCTGCACCAGCGGATGGCGGTAGAGGTTGGCGAACAGGAAGCGCTTGAGCTCGGTGCTGGCGCGGCGCATTTCGGGACTGAAGGCCACCAAGGGCCCGGCCTGGCGGACCTCGTCGGGCGTTCCCGGCTGTCTGTCGTCCAGCAGGCGACGCGTCGCATCGATGATGTCGTAGACCTGCTGCGACAGCATGCGCCGTATGGTCTCGGCCAGCAGCCGCTTGCCCTGCAAGGCGGGGTACTCCTGCAGGCTCTCGCGCAGAAAACGCTGAACCAGCGGCACCTGCTCCAATTGCTCCAGCGTCACGAGCCCGGAGCGAACGCCGTCGTCGACGTCATGCGCGTTGTAGGCCACCTCGTCGGCGAGATTGCACAACTGGGCTTCCAGGCTGGGCTGTCCGCCGTGAAGGAAACGCGCCGCGATGCCGCCGGGCTCACGCGCCTCGATGCGCTCGGCGTCGTGGCGTCGGCAGTGCTTCAGGATGCCCTCACGGCTCTCGAAGCTCAGGTTGAGCCCGTCGAAGGGGGGGTAGCGCTGCTCCAGCTTGTCCACCACGCGCAGCGACTGCAGGTTGTGCTCGAAGCCGCCATGCGCCTTCATGCAGTCGTCCAGCACATCCTGGCCGGCATGACCGAAGGGTGTGTGGCCCAGGTCGTGAGCCAGCGCGATGGTCTCGATCAGATCCTCGTCCAGGCCCAGGCTGCGCCCGATGGAGCGCCCCAGCTGGGCCACTTCCAGCGAATGGGTGAGGCGGGTGCGGAACAGGTCGCCTTCGTGGTTGAGAAAGACCTGGGTCTTGTAGACCAGGCGCCGGAAGGCGGTGCTGTGGACGATGCGATCGCGGTCGCGCTGGTACTCGGAGCGCGTCGGCGCCGGAGCCTCCGGGTGGCGGCGACCGCGGCTGCGCGCCGGATGGGAGGCATAGGGCGCGCGCATCATCGGTTCAGGCCTTGGATTCGCTGTGCGCCGCCAGGACCTGCGCGACCAGCTCGTCGGGAGCGCCGCGCATCGTGGCCCGGCCCAGCCCGTCGATCAAGACGAAGCGGATCTCGCCGCTCTCGGACTTCTTGTCCACCCGCATCAGCGCCAGATAACGGTCCAGCCCCAGACGAGGCGCGAGCACGGGTAGCCCGGCGCGCGCGACCAGGCGCTGCATGCGGGTCACGAAGTCCGGCGGCATCAGCCCGAGCCGCACCGACAGTTCGGAAGCGAGCACCATGCCGCAACCCACCGCCTCGCCGTGCAGCCATTCGCCGTAGCCCAGGCCGGTCTCGATCGCGTGGCCGAAGGTGTGGCCGAAGTTGAGGATGGCGCGCAGCCCGGACTCACGCTCGTCCTGCCCCACGACCCAGGCCTTGATCTCGCAGCTGCGCTTCACGGCATGGGCCAGCGCCGCCTTGTCGCGCGCCAGCAGGGCATCCAGGTTGGCCTCGATCCAGAGCAGGAAGTCCGGATCGGCGATCGGGCCGTACTTGATCACCTCGGCCAGACCGGCTGACAGTTCGCGCGCCGGCAGACTGTCCAGTGTGTCCAGATCGGCGATCACGCGCGCGGGCTGGTAGAAGGCCCCGATCATGTTCTTGCCGCGCGGGTGGTTGATCGCGGTCTTGCCACCCACTGAGGAATCCACCTGGGCCAGCAAGGTGGTGGGCACCTGCACGAAGGGGACGCCACGCATGTAGATGGCGGCGGCGAAGCCGGTCAGATCGCCGATCACGCCGCCGCCCAGCGCCACCAGCACGGTCTTGCGGTCGGCAGCAGTGGCCAGCAGATGGTCGACGATGCGGTTCAGCGAGTCCCAGTCTTTGTGCTGCTCGCCGTCGGGCAACACCACGGCGTCGACACGTGCGTAATGGGCCCGAAGTTGCTGGCGGCAGCGCTCCAGGTACAGCGGCGCTACGGTTTCGTTCGTGACCACCACCGCCGATGCGCCACGCGGCAAGCCTTGCCAGCTGGCTGGCGCGTCCAGCACACCGGGTGCGATGCGGATGTCGTAGCTGCGGTCGTCCAGCGCGATGTACACGCAGGCCGTGGTGTCGGAACTGGGAATGCTCATGCCTTGAGTGTACGGGGCTGCGGCAGGCAGGCCGCGCCCGCATGGCCGGCACTACACGATCAGTGCTGCGGAGGGCGTGCCGGCGCGTCTTCACGCGCGCCAACGGTGGCGGCGACGCGGGCGGGATCGAGCTGTCCGCCCAACTCCAGCTGCATCAGGATCATGTTGGTCAGTCCCTGGACCGACGGCCGGCCGGTCTCGAGCACAAAGTGGGCGCAGCGCCGGTACAGCGGATCGCGCTGCGCATACAGCTCGCGCAACTTGGCCAAAGGGTTGGCCACCTGCAGCAACGGACGCTGGGTGTCGTGCTTGAGGCGGCGGAACAGCTCGTCGGGCGACGAGCGCAGATAGACCACCGTGGCATGCTTGCGCAGCAAATCGCGGTTGGGCTCGCGCAGCACCGCGCCGCCGCCAGTGGCCAGCACCAGTTCGCCAGGACGCTGCAACAGCGCCGCGAGCGTCTGGCTCTCCAAATCGCGAAAGGCCTCCTCGCCCTTGCGGGCGAAGAAGGCCTTGATGGTTTCGCCTCCCAGCTGCTGCTCGATCTCCGCGTCGCTGTCGACGAAGGGCGCATCGAGCAGGCGCGCCAAGTTACGCCCGACGGTGGACTTGCCACCGCCGGGCATGCCGACGAGCGCCAGCCTCAGGGGCAAGTCGCAGCCATCCGCACGTTGATCGACACCGTGGTGGTCGCGCCGCTGGGCGACTTGAAGCTCACCGAAACCACACCGCTGGTGGCCTTGGTCGGATCGAACGAGAAGAACACCGGCACGCCTGGCGCCTCGGAGGTGTTGGCCACGGTGTAGGTGCCCGTCGACGCGGTCACCGACAGGCCAGTCGTCGGCGTGGATGCGGTCACCACCGTGCCCGCGGCCATCGGATTCAGGCGAATTGGGTTGGCATCGGCCACGATCAGGCTGAACGACCCGGCCACCGCCGGCGACGCGAGACAGACCGTGTCGCCCGAGGAAACCGGCGTGAAGCTGGGCGTCGGAGCCGGGTTACCCGTGGTGCGCAGTTGGATGGGCGTTCCCGTCTTCGTGATGTGGCTCCCCGTGGACAACCACAGCGGGCGACCCATCGAGGTCGACAGCACGGTTTCCACCGCGCGGCGCACGTAGACCTGACCCATGCCGGTCCAGGTGTTGTCGCAGGTGCCGTCCATCGACGGAATGCTGACGTCACGAACCAGCAAGGTGTCGCCCGGCGCAGAGCAAAGCCCGCTGTTGTTCGCCCCGACTGGCACGTACTCGTCCACCGCGCTGTCGAAGACGCCGTCGAAGTTGCGATCCTTGAAGATGTTGCCCAAGTCCTGGAAAGGCTCGCCGGCATCCCAGATGTTGTTGCCGTTCCGGTCGATGAAGGACTCTTCGCCGAGTGCATAAGCCACGATGGTGATGCGGCCGTCCAGCGGACGCGGCTCGGCCGACAGGAAGTTGGACGAGGCTCGCGCCAGCCCGCTGACCAACTGGATCTGCTTGCTGGCTTCGACCTGGCCACCCTCGGTGACGAAGTTGATCGTCGTGCCGGCCGGTACCGGGTTGCCATTTCGGTCGGAAGCGATCACCACGTAGTTGTTGGTCGTTCCGTCGATATTGGCGCCCTCGATGTTGACCGTGGTCTGCGACAGCGAGAAGTTCAGCTGTGAGGGCAGGCCAACGGCCACCGTCAGGTTGCTGGACACGGTCGCGATGTTGGTGCCTTGCAGCTTCGCATGGACACGGATCGGCGTGGGCTGGGTGCCGGAATTGACGCGCACCGACACGCGACCGGCGGCATCGGAGTTCTGCGTGAACGGCGAGGCGGAGGGCGGATTGACCGACTCCACGCCACGGCCTTCCATGGTCACGCCGCCCGCACCGGTCAGCAGGCGCAGCTCGACGACGCGCCCTGGCAGCGGATTGCCGGCGACGTCGCGCACCTCGAAGGTCACCACCGAGGTCTCGGTCAGGCCCGAGCCCTTCAGGTAGATCACCTCCGGCGTGGCCTGCACGAAGGCGAGGCTGGCAGTGGCCGGCGTCGCGATGGGCAGCGTCAGGTTTTGCGAGGACGCGGTGCCATCAATGACCAGCTGCAGTTGGTCGGCCGACTGCAGCGCGCCGCAGCCGTTGTCGCGGTACTGCAGGGTGTAGCTGTTGCTGGTGGTCGTGAAGCTGGCTGGCGACACCGTCGCCTTGCCCTGCGCCACGCAGGACGAGGACACCGACAGCTTCACCGGCGAATCCACGCCGGCACCGGTCAGCGTGACCTGCAGCGGCGTTTGCGCATAGGCGCTCAGCGGCACCGTCGGACCCGGATCCGGATTGCGGACAAAGCTGACGATGGAGACATTGGTCGCCTGGATCTGGAAGCCCTTGGAGGCCTGCAGGTCCACGCCCGCATAGCGCACCGAGGCCACCACCTCGTCGGCACCGGCCGACTGCGTCGTCGTCGGGCTCAGCTGCACCACGGCACGGCCGCTGACATCGGTCAGCGCGGTACCGACGTTGAGCTTGCCGAGGCCGCGCACGGCGGTGAAGCTCACAACGCTACCCGGCACGGGATTGCCGCGCGCATCCAGCAGCGTCGCCGTGACGGTGGCGGGCGAACCAGAGGTGATGGAGTTGACGCTCAGCGCCAGCTGCAACGAGGGCACGCCGGGCGCATTGGCTGCGACCACCTGCACCACCTGCTGGGTGGTGACGGCAATGCCATTCACGGTGGCCGAGGCTGTCAGTTGGTCGGCGCCATTGGTGCTTGCCGACAGCGGAGCCGCGGTGATGGTGGCCACACCGGTCGCATCCGTCCGCGCGGTGGCCGCGTCGAAGGCCAGCAGGCCGTTGTCGGCCTTGAAGGACACCAGCGCGCCGGACACGACGGCTCCGGCCACGTCGCGCACCAGCACGCGCACCTGCGCGGGCTGGGCGACGCTGATCGACGAGTTGGACAGCGTCATCGTCAGCGTGGGCTGCTCGCCAACGATCTGCACGCCGACCTGGGCCACCAGGTCACGCCCCTTGACGGTCGCGGTCGCCTGCAAGGTGTCGGCGCCGGACACACCGCCCTTGCTCGGCGACATCGTCGTGACGGCATCCCCCGAAGCGCTGCTCAGCGCGGTCGTGGCGCTGAGGGCCACATTGCCGGTCGTCGAACTGAACTTGACGGTCACGCCCGGGACCGCGACACCCTTCTCGTCCAGCACCCGCGCTCGCAGCATGACATTGCCGGTGGAGAGCTTCAGCGTGGTGCTGTCGGCCACCAGAGACAGCGTCGGGCTGGCACCGGTCACCGAGAAGGCGATGGTCGAGCTGATCTGAACTCCGCCCACCGTCGCCGACGCACTGAGTTCGTCCGCACCGGTCAGGCCGCTGCTGCCTGCGTCGATCTGCACGCGGGCCACGCCGCTGGCATCGGTCATGGCCGTCGTCGCCGACAGGTTCACCAGGCCGCCGCGCACCGTGCCCACCGTGACCACCACATTGGCCAGCGGCGCGCCCGAGGTCGAGCGCGCAGTGATGAAGGCCGTCGCCGGGATAGCCGGCGTGATCTGGTTGGAGCTCAGGCTGACGGTCAGCGTCGGGCCATTGCCGGACACCGCGGAGTCGACCACATCGACCTTGACGGTCTTGGTGATGGAGCCGCTGGTCACCGTGACGGTCATGGTGCGCTTGCTCTGGTCAGAGCCGATGGTCAATGACGCCGAAACGTTGCCCGTGTCATTGGTGACCTTGCCGCTGGGCGTCAGCACGCCACCGCTGTCCACGCTCATGGACACCGGCACCGCCTTGACCGCGTTGCGCTGGCCGTCGACCGCCGTCACCGTGATCAAGGCCGTTTTCGAGCCATCCACCGGCAGCGCCGAGGTACTCAGCACCACCACGAGGTCTGCTGCCTGCGGCGTGGGCGTCCCATCGCCGCCCCCAAGCACCGGGGCCCCTGCATCACCGCCGCCGCCGCCGCAGGCGACCAGCGCCAGCGGCATCAGCATGGCCAGGCCCGCCCGTCGGGCAGCCGCCAGCAACCACTTCAAAACCGTCATCTTGATACTCCAATGCGCGAGTGACGCGCTCTCCCGTTTCGCGATCAACGCGCGCTGACCCGGTCGCTCACCACCTTGGGCGTGATGAACACCAACAGTTCGGTCTTGTTCGAGATGCGCGCGGTGTTGCGGAACAAATGTCCCACAACCGGCACATCGCCCAGCAAGGGCACCTTGTTGACACTGTCCTGGTCGGTCAGCGTGAAGATGCCCCCGATCACCACCGTGCCACCGTTCTCGACCAGCACCTGGGTACGCACCCGCTTGGTGTTGATCGCCGGACCGAAAGGCGTGGCATCACCGCGGCTGTCCTTGGTCACCAGCACGTCCAGGATCACATTGCCTTCGGGCGTGATCTGCGGCGTGACCTCCAGGCGCATGCTGGCCTTCTTGAAAGAGATCGACGTCGCCCCCGACGAGGAGGCTTGCAGATAGGGAATTTCCTCGCCCTGCTCGATCTCGGCCTTGGTCTGGTCAGCCGTCACGACACGCGGACTCGACACGATCTTGCCGCGCCCATCGGCCTCCAGGGCCGACAACTCCAGGTTAAGGAACCGGTTCGCGGCCGCGCTGAACAGCGACAGCGCAAAGCTCGCCGGATTCACGCCATTGATGCTGTTGGCCGGCAGGTTGACGAACTGCGTGTCGTTGTACTTGAAGTCGTCCTTCTTGAGCTGCAGCGTCTGGCCGCCCACGGCGTTGTAGTTGCCGCCCACGGTGACGTAGTTGCCGCCCCCCACGCCCCAGCCGGGCACACCGCCCTGCAGGCCGCGGAAGTCCGAGGCGCCCAGCTTCACCCCTAGGTTGCGGCCGAACTTGTCGTCGGCTTCGACGATGCGGGCTTCGATCAACACCTGCCGTACGGCAATGTCGAATTTGGCCACCATGGCCTGGATCTCTTCCAGCTTGGACGGGATGTCGGTCACGAAAAGCTGGTTGGTGCGCGGCTCGAAGATCACGCTGCCACGCGGAGACAGGATGCGAGTCGAGTTCGCGCCCGAGGTCCCCCCGGACGAGCTCTGTCCCGTGAGCCCCTTGGCCACTTCCTCGGCCTTGGTGTAGTTGAGCTGGATGGACTGGGTGCGGAGCGGCTCGAGCTGGGCGATCTGGGCCTTGGCCTCCAGGTCCAGCTTCTCCTTGGTGTTCAGTTCGTCCTTGGGCGCGATCCACAGCACATTGCCAGACTTGCGCAGTCCCAGGCCCTTGGCTTGCAGGATGATGTCCAGCGCCTGGTCCCAGGGCACGTCCTTCAAGCGCAGGGTCACGGTACCGGTCACGGTATCGCTGGTCACCACGTTGAAGTTGGTGAAATCGGCGATCACCTGCAGCAGCGCCCGCACTTCGATGTTCTGGAAGTTCAGGCTCAGTTTGTCGCCGGCATAGCCCGGCCCCTGCGTGAGCTTGTTGGGATCCAGCTTCTGCGGACGGACTTCCAGCACGAACTGGTTGTCGCTCTGATAGGCGCTGTGCTCCCAGGCCCCCTTGGGCTCGACGACCAGGCGAACGCGGTCGCCCTGCTGGCTGGCCGTCACGGTATGAACGGGACTGCCGAAGTCGGTCACGTCCATGCGCTTGCGCAGCGCTGGCGGCAGCGTGCTGCGCAGGAATTCAACGACGAGGTACTGGCCCTGCTGCTGGATGTCCACGCCGACCTGGCTGCTGGGCAGGTTGACGACGACACGTCCGGCCCCGTCGGCGCCACGGCGGAAGTCGATGTCCTGCAGCATCGCGGTCGCCGCGTTCTGGCTGGGCGCGAATTGCACGGCCTGGCCGCCGCTGCTTGCCGTGGCGGTCGAGGGCATAGGTGCCGGATCCAGCACCAGCACCAGCGCCTTGTCTTCCAGGGTGGCTCGGTAGCTGGAGGCCTGGCGCAGACTCAGCACCAGGCGCGTGCGATCGCCGGCCTGCGCCACATTGGCCGTGCGCAGATTGCCCTGATTGATCTCGACCGAGTTGCGCCCCATGCCGTTGCCGACATTGGGAAGATCGATCGCGATGCGCGGCGGCGTCTGCACCGTGAAGCCCCGGGGCAATTCGGTCAGTGACTGGGTCAGCTCGACGCGCACGACCTCGGTACCGGCCTGCTGCGTGCTGCTGATGGAGCGGATCAGGTTCTGCGCCATCGCCTGCACCGGCGCCCACACCGCAAGCATCGCGACGCAGGCCAGCGCCCGCCAGTCGGGGCCGCGCACAGCCCTGGCAGCACGTGTACGGGTCATTCGGGCATTCTCCTGTATTGCATTCATCGTCCCGTCTCCTGCAGCTGGAGGGTACTGGTGCGCTCGATCCATTCGCCCGCAGCGTCCTGGACGACTTCCCTCAACGAAATATCGGTTTCGGTGATCTTGGTGATCCGCCCGAAGTTCTGCCCCATGTAGTCGCCGACCTTCACTTGATAAAGCAGGCTGTCCACCTTGAGCAGCGCGTAGCGCGCCTTGCCGCGATACACGCTGCCCACCATGGACATGCTATCGAGCGGATAGGACTCCAAGGGTTCGCGGCGCCGGCTCATCTCGGCGGCCAGCAGCGAACTGGGCTGGGCCGCTTCCTGCTTCAACGCCACCGTGAGCTTCTGCGGACTGAAGGGGTCGACGACTTGAGCCCCGCCATAAGCCTCGGGCAGAAACTTCTTCGGCGGCGACAGCGGTTTGACCGTGGTCCGCGTTTCGCGCCGCTGCTGCTCCATCCATTGCTGCAGCTCGTCGGCATCCGAGCTGCAACCGGGCAGCACCAGCGACAAAGCCGCGAACGCCGCCACCGATGCCAGACGCGTGCTCATGACTTGTTGCCCTTCTTCGCCGCGGCGGCGGCCTTCTTCTGGTCCTCGATCTCGGTCTGGTCCAGATAGCGGTAGGTGCGCGCGGTGGCCTCCATGCTCAATTGCCCGGCCGGCACATCCTTGCCTTGCGCCACGGCCACATTGAGGTCGTGCAAGGTGACGATGCGCGACAAGTTCGACACATCGGCCGTGAAGGCGCCAATATCGTGATAGCGGCCGGAGACACGCACCGAGATCGGCAGTTCCGCGTAGTAGTCCTTGACCGCGACCTGCCCGGGGCGGAACAGCTCGAACTGCAGCCCGCGACCCAAACCAGCCTGGTTGATGTCGGACAGCAACGCGTCCATCTCGGCCTTGCCCGGCAACTGCTTTTCCAGCTGCAGCACGTACTCCTCGACCTGGCGCTTCTGCTTGCGCAGCTCGGGCAGGTTGACGGCCTGGGTCAGCTTGTTGCGGTAGCTTTCCTTGAGCTGCGGTTCCTTGTCATGCTCGGCCTGCAGCGCCGACTGTTCGTCGGACAGCAACAGCAGCCAGCCCAGTACCACGGCAGCCAGCGTCACCGCCACATAGGTCGCGATCTTGGGCGCGGGCGGCCATTGGCCCGGCTCGTTGGGATTGAGGCCGCGGAACTGCTCCGTGACGTCGGCGAACCAGGCGTTGAGGTCCAGCGATTTCAACTTGTCCAGCATCGCGATTCCTCAGCTCTTGCGAATGCCCGAGGCCGGCCGGGCCGGCGCGTCGGCCGCCTCACCGGCCTCGGAGCTCGGCGTCTTGATGGTCAGGCGCAGCGAGAAGTCGAACAGCCGACGCAGATCTCGGGAGTTCGTGGCCACGTTGGCAAGCCGGATCTCGACCAGATCGGGTTTCTCCAGCCAGTCCGAACGCGAGACATTGCGCAGAAATTCCGACACCCGCTCGTTCGTGGCCGCCACGCCGGCCACCGTGACCGAGCGACCGGACTGCTTGATGGAACTGAGGTAGACACCGTCGGGCGTGAAGCGCGCCAGCTCGCTGAGCAGATGGACCGGCGTGTTGCGGTCGGTCTGCAGGTCCTCGACGGCGCGCTGGCGCGCGCGCAACGATTCGATCTCTTCGCGCAGATTGGCGATGTCCTTGATCTGCGCATCGAGCTGGTTGATCTCGTTCTGCAGAAACTGGTTGCGCGAGGCCTGCGCCGCGGTGAGCTGCTGCAAGAGCAGATAGCCCACCGCCGTGATCAGCAGCCCCAGCACGAAGGAGGCGCCGACGGCGGTGAAGAACTGGGCCTTGCGACGCTTGCGCTTTTCTTCGCGATGCGGAAGAAGGTTGATCAGAATCACTGAAAGAACCTCCGCATCGCCAGGCCGCAGGCCGTCAGATAAGCAGGCGCCTCGCGCCTGAGCTTGGCCTCACGGACCGCAGAGCCCAGCGCCATGTTCTCGAACGGGTTGACCACCATGCAGGCGAAACCCGTGAGTTCGGTGACCCGCTCCTTCAGGCCCGGCAGCGTGGCCGTGCCGCCGGCCAGCATCACGTAGTGGACCTTGTGGTGCGGCGTGCTGGTGAAGAAGTACTGCAGCGCCCGGCCGATCTCTTGCGAAAGGCTGTCGACGAACGGATTGAGCACCGAGCTCTCATAGTCCTCGGGCAGGTCGCCATTGAGCTTTTTTTGCTCGGCCTCCTCGAAGGAGAAGCCATACTGACGCGCGATCAGCTGCGTCAGCTGCGCGCCGCCGAAGGCCTGGTCGCGGTCGTAGAGCATTTCCTCGTCACGCAGCACCTTGAGGCTGGTGGTGTCGGCACCGATCTCGAACAATGCCACGAGTGCGTCCTTGCCTTCGCCCGGCAGGTCGGCAATCAAGCGCCCCATCGCCATGCGCGAGGCGTGAGACTCGATGTCCAGGATCATCGGGCGCAGCCCGGCCGCCTCCGCCAGCCCCTGGCGATCCTGCACACGGTCCTTGCGGGAGGCCGCGATCAGCACCTCGACGTCTCCCACCGAGGTGGGGCTGGGGCCGATCACGCAGAAATCCAGGCTGACCTCATCGAGCGAGAAAGGAATGTACTGGTTGGCCTCGGCCTCGACCTGCAGCTCCAGCTCCTCTTCCCGCAGGCCGGCTGGCAGCATGATCTTCTTGGTGATCACCGCCGACTGCGGCATGGCCAGCGCCGCATCACGGGTCTTGGTGCCGCTGCGCGTCACCACGCGCCGCACGGCATCGGCCACTTCGTCGAATTTCTCGATCTGACCGTCGGTGATCCAGCCTTTTTCGAAGGGCTCCGTGGCGAAGCGCTCCAGAACAAACTCGCCATCGGCGTTTTGCCCCAATTCCACCAGCTTGACACTGGAAGAACTGATATCCAAGCCAATCATGGGCGGATGCTTGCGACCCAGGAGTACGTCAAGTAGCCCCATGAAAAAGTCCCCCAACGCGCCGCACCTGCGCGGGTTTGTTAATAAGTTACTTGAATGCTAGCAGCAAAGCCTATGACAGCCCAAGGGAAAGCGGTCACAGCAAGTAACACCACGTTGCGTAACATACACGGCCGGATGTTGCGCTAAAACAGGGAAAAAACGGGCCATTCCCCGCCGCCAAAGGCTTCTGTCGTCCCAACCGTGCCGCCCAGCACCGGGCGACCCCCTTCCTATAATCCGCCGCCACGGCGCCATATTTGCGGCGCGACTTGCAGGCCATGAGCCCCAGTTCAAAGAAATCCTCACCTCGCGCGCAAGCGCCGGAATCCCCCGCCCCTGCCGACCATCCCATGAGCAGGGCCGCCATGCGCGTGCTGGCCTGGCTTCTGGGTCTGGTCGCCGCCGGCACGCTGGCCTTGGCGCTGGTGGTTGGCATGGCGCTGGTCGTCGCGTACCGCAATGTGCCGGACGTTGGCGGTCTCACGGATTACCAACCCAAGCTGCCGATGCGAGTGTTGTCCTCAGACAACGTTCTGCTGGGCGAATACGGTGAGGAGCGGCGCAGCTACCTGCCCATTCAGCAAATCCCCAAGGTGATGCAGGACGCGGTGCTGGCCATCGAGGACGCCCGCTTCTACCAGCACAGCGGCGTGGACTATCTGGGCGTGATCCGAGCCGGCCTGGCCAACGTCAGCGAATCGCGCAGCCAGGGCGCCTCCACCATCACCATGCAGGTGGCGCGCAATTTCTATCTCTCCACGGAGAAGACCTTCACACGCAAGATCTACGAGATCCTGTTGGCGCTGAAGATCGAGACCGCGCTGAGCAAGGAGAAGATCCTCGAGATCTACATGAACCAGATCTTCCTGGGTCACCGCGCTTATGGCTTTGCCGCGGCCTGCGAGGTCTACTTCGGCAAGCCGCTGAAGGACATCACGATCGCCGAGGCGGCGATGCTGGCCGGCCTGCCCAAGGCGCCATCGGCCTACAACCCGATCAACAATCCGCGCCGCGCCACGGTGCGCCAGCAGTACATCGTCGACCGCATGCTGGAGATGGGGTTCATCACGCCCGAGCAGCATGTCGAGGCCAAGGCACAGAAACTGCGCATACGCCCCGCCCAGCCCACGGCCAGCCATGCGGAATTCGTCGCCGAGACGGCGCGCCAGCTGATCTACACGCAGTATGGCGACGAGGCCTACACGCGCGGCCTGAACGTCTACCTGAGCCTGGATTCGCAGGAGCAGGAGCGCGCCTACCGCGCACTGCGGCGTGGCATCCTGGACTATGAGCGGCGCCAGGTCTACCGCGGCCCCGAGGCCTTCGTGGACCTGCCGGCCGATCCCAAGGATCTGGATGTACGCATCGCCGAGGCCCTGGCCGACCATCCGGCCAATGACGAGCTGCTCGCGGCCGTCGTGCTGGAGGCCGACCCCAAGAAGGTGGTGGTGGCCTTGCAGACCGGCGAGAACCTCAGCATCACCGGCGAGGGTCTCAAGCCGGTCACCTCGGGACTGTCGGACAAGGGCAATCCCAAGACGCGCATCCGGCGCGGCTCGGTGGTCCGCGTGGTCAAGACGAGTGGCCCGAAGGGAGACTGGAGCATCACCCAGTTGCCCGAGGTGGAGGGCGCGCTGGTATCGCTGGATCCGCGCGATGGCCGCATCCGTGCACTGGTTGGCGGCTTCGACTACGCCAAGAACAAGTTCAACCATGTGACCCAAGCATGGCGACAGCCGGGTTCGGCCTTCAAGCCTTTCATCTATTCCGCCGCCCTGGAGAAGGGCTTCACGCCCAGCACGGTGGTCAATGACGGTCCGCTGTTCTTCGACGCCGGCACCACCGGCAGCCAGCCCTGGGAGCCGAAGAACTACGACGGCACCTTCGAAGGCCCGATGCCGTTGCGCCGCGCGCTGGCGCGCTCCAAGAACATGGTCTCCATCCGCGTGCTGCAGGCCGTCGGCGCCAAGGAGGGGCAGCAGTGGATCGCACGCTTCGGCTTCGAGGCCGAGAAGCACCCCCCCTATCTCACCATGGCCTTGGGCGCGGGCTCGGTCACGCCCATGCAAATGGCCCAGGCCTATGGCGTGTTTGCCAACGGCGGGCACCTGGTCCCCAGCCAGTTGGTCATGCGCCTGACCGATCACCAGGGGCGCTTGCTCTACGAAGCTAAGCCGGTGAATTTGGCAGGCACGCCACAGGTGATCGAGCCGCGCAACGCCTACTTGATGAGCAGTCTGCTGCAGGAGGTCACACGCAGCGGCACGGCGGCCCGCGCCCAGGGCACACTCAAGCGCCCCGACCTGTATGGCAAGACCGGCACCACCAACGACTCGATGGACGCCTGGTTCGCCGGTTACCAGCCCGAGGCGGTGGCCGTGGTCTGGATCGGCTATGACCAGCCGCGCAAGCTGGGCTCGCGCGAGACCGGCGGTGGGCTGGCGCTACCGGTCTGGATCGAATACATGGGCTATGTGCTGCGCAATGTGCAGGTCGCCGAGATCCAACCGCCCGAAGGCGTGGTGCAGATCAACGGCGAGTGGTACTACGACGAATACAGCGGCAGCCAGGGCGTGCGCGAACTGAGCAATGACGATCAGCGCGTCCCGCACAAGGTCACGGACGACGAGCGCAAGAGCATCCTCGACCTGTTCAAGCGCTGAAGCGCAGCGGCTTGCCGCATTGGAAGCTGGCCTCGGCGGACAGCTTGTCAAAGAACTCGCCGCCGTCCTTGGTGTCCAGCCAGCGCCCCTGCACATAGCGGAAATGGAAGCCGCCCCGGCGCGAGGCCAGCCAGAGCTCATGCAACGGCGGCTGCGTGTTGATCACCAGCTTGCTGCGATCCGGGCACTCCAACTCCAGCAGCCCGCCGGTCCGATGTTGATCGATGTCGATCAGATCCTGCTCCAGCCATGCATCCACCTGCGCCTCGATGCGCGACAGGATCTGCGCGGTCTGGGTGTCGTACTCGGCGTCGGTCAGCGGGGTGGCAGCGGCGGTCATGGGCGGGAACTCGATAGACTTCGAGCTTATGAGTGAGTCCAAGCCCCGAAGTGTATGTCTGCGGCCGCGTGCCGCCGCCCGCGGCCCCGCGATGGCCCTGCTGGGCCTGATGCTGTCTGTCGGCCTGTTGACCGGCTGCGGGCAGAAACGCCCGCTGCAGTTGCCGCAACCGCGTCCGGCGCAGGCGGCACCCGTGCCCGCGCCCACGGCGTCGACTCCGGCCTCCGCGCCCGCCCCGCTGCCCAGCCGCTGAATACCGGCAAGGGGTCGGAGCGAGGTACGGCTACAAGCGCCCCTCCTCCACCGCGTGGCAGGCGACACGTATGCCCTGGAACTCCCGCATTACCGGGCGCTCGGCGCTGCAGCGGGGCTGGGCATGCGGGCAGCGCGGATGGAAGGAGCAGCCTGCCGGCGGGTTGAGCGGATTGGGCACCTCGCCCTGGACCGGTGTGCGCGCTCGGCCGCTCATGTGGATGTCCGGGATCGCGTCCAGCAGCATGCGCGTATAGGGATGACGGGGACGGGCGAACAACTCCCTCTTGTCCGCCATCTCCACCAGCCGCCCCAGATACATCACACCCACCTGGTCCGACACATGGCGCACCACCGCCAGGTTGTGCGAGATGAAGAGGTAAGTCAGGCCGCGGCGCTGCTGCAGATCCTTCATGATGTTGAGCACCTGGGCCTGCACCGAAACGTCCAGCGCCGACGTGGGCTCGTCGCAGACGAGGAACTCCGGCTCGGTGGCCAGCGCGCGCGCGATGGAAATGCGCTGGCGCTGCCCCCCTGAGAACTGATGCGGAAACTTCTCGCGGTCCGCCGCCGACAGCCCCACGGATTGCAGCAGGGCGCCCACGCGGTCCGCCACCGACTCGCCGGCCTTCAGCAAACCATGCTCGCGCAGCGGCTCGGCAATGATGTCCTGCACCGTCCAGCGCGGGTTCAGGCTGGCATAGGGGTCCTGGAAGATCATTTGCATGCGCCGCCGCAGAGCCAACGCATCACGGGACTTCAAGGTGGCCGCGATGTCCGCATCGTCGAAGCGGACCTGCCCGCGGCTGGGCTCGTACAGCCCCACCAACAGGCGCGCCACGGTGCTTTTGCCACAACCGGACTCTCCCACCAACGCCAGCGTGCGGCCACGCGGGATCGCGAAGCTGACGCCGTCCACCGCATGCACGAACTGCCGCGGCTTTCGCTCCACCACCCGGTTCAGCCAGGGAGCGGAGACATCGAAGGTCTTGGCCAGGTCTTGGACTTCGACTAAGGGCTTGCTGTCCATGCCCACCGTGGCGCTCATGCCTGCGCTCCATGCAGCCAGCAGGCCGCTCGCGTGGCCCCGGCGTCCAGCAACTCCGGCCGTTGCCCGTGGCAGCGCTCGAAGACGCGCGGGCAGCGGGGATGGAAGGCACAGCCGGGCGGAATGGCATTCAGGCGCGGCATGGCACCGTCGATCTGCAGCAGGCGCTCGCGGTCCTCGTCCATCGCCGGAATGGAACCCATCAGGCCGACGGTGTAAGGGTGGCCGGGCTGATGGATCACCGACTGCACAGGACCGATCTCGGCCACGCGACCAGCATACATCACGGCGACGCGGTCGCAGGTTTCGGCGATCACGCCCATGTCGTGCGTGACCAGCATCACCGCCGCCCCCTGCTCGCGGCAGACCTTCTTCAGCAGCGCGATGATCTGCGCCTGGATGGACACGTCCAGCGCCGTCGTCGGCTCGTCGGCGACGATCAGCTTGGGATCCGCGGCCAGCGCCAGCGCGATCACGACACGCTGGCGCATGCCACCAGAGAACTGATGCGGATACTGGTCCACGCGCGCCTCGGGCGCCGGGATGCCCGTCGCGGCCAGCAGCTCGATCGCGCGCGCGCGCGCCTGCCGATCGCTCAACCCCAGATGGTGAACGATGGTCTCGGTCAGCTGGCGTCCCACCGTGTACAGCGGATTCAGCGAGGTCAGCGGATCCTGGAAGATCGCCCCGATCTGGCGGCCACGCACCCGGCGCATCTCCTCCGCGGGCAGGTTGTCGATGCGGCGCCCCTCCAGCCGGATTTCTCCGGCGGCGATGCGCCCCGGCGGTTCCAGCAGACCAATGATGGCCGCCCCGGTCAGTGACTTGCCCGCCCCGGACTCCCCGACCACGCCCAGCACCTCGCCGGGCGCGATCGCGAAGGACACATCGTCCAGCGCCACCAGCGTGCCGCGCCGGGTCGGGAACTCGACCCGCAGATTGCGGACTTCCAACAATGCCGTCATCGCAAGCTCTTCGTGTTCATCGCAGACGCGGGTTGAGCGCGTCGCGCAGCCAGTCGCCCAGCAGGTTCACCGACAACGCGATCATCACCAGCATCGCGCCCGGCCAGATCGTGATCCACCATTCGCCGGAAAACAGGAAATCGTTGCCCACGCGGATCAGCGTGCCCAGCGAGGGACTGGTGGGCGGCACCCCCACCCCCAGGAAGGACAGCGTGGCCTCGGTCAGGATGGCAGAGGCCACCTGGATGGTGGCCAGCACCAGCACCGGCCCCAGCACATTGGGCAGCACGTGACGGCCCATGATGCGCAACGGCTTCACGCCAATCACGCGCGCCGCTTGCACATATTCCTTGTTGCGCTCCACCAGCGTGGAGCCGCGCACGGTGCGCGCGTACTGCACCCAACCGGTCAGCGCGATGGCCAGGATCAGCACGGCGAAGGCCAGGGTCTCGTGGGCGTCGGGAAACATGGCCCGCCCCACACCATCGATCAGCAGCGCGATCAGGATGGAGGGAAAGGACAGCATCACGTCACAGATGCGCATGATGAAGGCGTCCACCTTGCCACCCACAAAACCAGCCAGCAGCCCCAGGCCCACGCCAATCACCATGGACAGCAGCACCGAGGCCAGGCCGACGAGCAACGAGATGCGCGCCCCGTACATCAGCGCCGACAGGATGTCTCGCCCCTGATCATCAGTGCCGAGCAGGTACTTGCCACTGCCGCCCTCCACCCAGGCCGGCGGTAGCCGCGCATCCATCAGTTCCAGCGCCGCCAGATCGAAAGGGTTGTAGGGGGCAAGCCAGGGCGCGAACACGGCGCAGATGGCGCACAGCAACGCGACCGCAGCAGCTACCATGGCCATCGGCGAGCGGGTGAACGAATACCAGACGTCGCCATCGAAAAAGCGCTTCAGCACGCCGGGAGCCGCCGATGGCGGCACAGTGGAACTCATCAGCCAAACTCCCTCACTCGCTACCCAGAGGCAGGCCCTGTTCCACCAGGGCCGCCAACAGTGCCGACCCCAGCGGCAGTACCTCGTCGTTGAAGTCGTAGCGCGGTTGATGCAGACCGCAGACCCCACCTTGCCCCAGCCGCAGATAGGCGCCGGGGCGCGCCTGCAGCATGAAGGCGAAGTCCTCCGAGCCCATGCTGGGCGGCAACTGGTCGTCGACGTTCTCCGCCCCGACCAGCCAGCGCGCAACCCCGACCGCGAAATCTGCCTCGGCTTCGCTGTTGATCGTGGCCGGATACAAGCGCTTGTAGTCCACGGTCGCGCTGGCACCAAAGCCCAGCGCGACCGATTCGACCAACCGCGTCAGACGGTCTTCCAGCAACTGCTGGACCTCAGGCTTGAAACTGCGCACGGTACCGGTGAGACGGGCCAACTCGGGAATCACACTGAACGCCGCGCCGTCGCCAGCCGCCATCGCGCACAGACTCACGACAGCCTGGTCCACGGGCGCAACATTGCGCGACACCAGACTCTGCACCGCGGTGATGAGATGGCCGGCGACCAGCACCGGATCGATGGACAGATGCGGGTGCGCGCCATGGCCGCCGCGCCCCTGAACGGTGATCTGCACACGGTCCGCCGCCGCCATCATGGCGCCGCGGTTGAGCCCGATCTTGCCCGGGGGCAGATGCGGCCAGTTGTGCATCGCATAAATCGCCCGCACCGGGAAGCGGTCGAACAGGCCTTCAGCAATCATTTCCTTCGCGCCGCCATAGCCTTCTTCGCCGGGCTGGAACACCAGCACCGCGGTGCCGGCGAAGCGGCGTGTCTGCGCCAGATAGCGCGCGGCGCCGACCAGCATGGCGCAGTGCCCATCATGTCCACAGGCATGCATCAGCCCGGAGGTCGCCGAGCGCCAAGCAAAATCGTTCTGCTCCTGCAGGGGCAGCGCATCCATGTCAGCGCGCAACCCGAGCAGGCGTTCGCCCGCGCCGGCTTGCCCATGGATCAAGGCCACCAGCCCGGTGCGCGCGATGCCGGTATGGATCTCATCGACACCGCAGGCTTTCAAGGCCTCGACCAGGCGCGCGGCGGTACGGCGCTCCTCGAAGCCCAGCTCAGGCATCGCGTGCAGTTCGCGTCGCAACGCCACCAGTTCGCCTTTGGCCTCGGACAGCCGCAGGTAGCGACCGGCCGCGGCGCTGCTCAAGCTTTGCATCGTCATCAGTGCGCTCCACCCCGCACGCGCAAACGCGGGTCCACCGCAAAATACAGCAGATCGACGAGCAAGTTGATCACGACAAAGATCAGCGAGATCAGGCAGAGATAGGCCGCCATCACCGGAATGTCGGCGAACTGCACGGCCTGGATGAACAACAGCCCCATGCCGGGCCACTGGAAGACGGTTTCGGTGATGATGGCAAATGCGATCAGCGAACCCAGCTGCAGCCCGGTGATCGTGATCACCGGCACCAGCGTGTTCTTCAGGGCGTGGCCGAAATACACCGCACGGTCGGACAGCCCGCGCGCACGCGCGAACTTGATGTAGTCGGCGCGCAGCACCTCCAACATTTCGGCACGCACCAGACGCATGATCAGCGTGAGCTGGAACACCGACAGCGTGACGGCCGGCAACAGCAGATGCCTCAGTCCATCCACGGTCAGCAGCCCCGTGGTCCATGGCCCCCAGGCCAACACGTCGCCGCGGCCAAAGCTGGGGAACCATTTCAGCTGCACGGCGAAGACCAGGATCAGCAGAATGCCGATCAGGAAGGTCGGCAGAGACACCCCCAGCAAGGACAAGGCCATCAGCGCCTGAGACATCAGCTTGCCCCGCCGCAAGGCTGCGTAGACACCCGCAGGAATGCCCACCACCAGCGCGATCAACGCAGCCACAGCGGCCAGTTCCAGCGTGGCGGGAAAACGCTCCGCAATCAGCGCCGACACCTTGCGGCCCTGTCGCAAGCTGATGCCGAATTCACCCTGGGCCGCGTTGCCGACGAAATGGGCGAACTGAACGAAGAAGGGCTGGTCCAGCCCCAGGTCTTGGCGCAGTTGTTCCCGCTGTTCCGGTGTTGCGTCCTGACCGAGCAGATTGGTCAGCGGATCACCCACATACTGGAACAGCATGAAGGCAATGAAGGCCACGGTCAGCATCACGACCAGAGCCTGCGCCAGGCGGCGGAGAATGAAAACCAGCATCTGTTGAGCGCGGCGGGCAAGCCAAGAGCAGGCCAGGCCCTCCACAGGAAGGCGCATCGTGCGAGAGGCGCCATCATCCGGGAGCCCACCTGATCAGACAAAAGGGAAAGCCCTAGCTGCTACCCGCCCATCCCATCTCCGCTCGGCGCCGCATACATGGAAAGAAAAGAGCCGCCTTGCGGCGGCTCCTGTCACGACCTGAGGATGGAAGCTCAGAAGCGGTGACGCAGACCCACCGTGGCGCCGGTGCGCTTGGTGGCGCCGTTCGAGAAAGCAACGTAACCGCTGTGCTTGGTGTAGTCCACCTCGGCATAGACATCGGTACGCTTCGAGAAGGCGTAGTCCGCGACGAAAGCCAGGTAGTCGCCTTTGCTCTTGTCGGTCAGCGTCGGCGCGTAGTGCGACTGCGTGGCGCGCCAGTAGTGGCCACCGAGGTTCAGCTGGGTGGTCAGCTGGTATGTCGCGCCGAACGAGATCATGTCGCGCTTCTTCACATCGTTGGCCGCGGCATTGAGCACATTGCCCAGCAGACCGGCCGTGTAGGCAGCGCCGAGAGCGCTGCCGGCATCGAACTTGTTCTGCGCCCAGGAGATGTTCACATACAGCGGGCCCGCGGTGTAAGCCGCGCCAATCGTGGCGCCCTTGACCTTCTTGCCTCCGACGTCGGTCACCTGCAGGTAGGCGCCGCCAAACGCGAAGGGGCCATCGGCGTAGCGCAGCAGGCCGCCCATGGACTTGTTGTTGGAGTTGCCCTCGCCGGCGCTGACCTGGATCTCGCCGCGCACCGGCCCCATTTCACCCACGTACTTCACCATGTTGTCCTGGCGAGCGCCCATGGACAGGCCGATTTCCGGCTTGTACGCCTCGATGTACGGGGAATACTTGAAGGACGCATAGGTCGAGGTGTAGATGTCGAACAGCACGTTGTACTGACGACCCACCATGATGCGGCCGAAGTCATCGGACTGCAGCCCCACCCAGGACTGGCGCCAGAACTCGGTGGCGGCCTGGGTACCGGTGTCGGAGTTGAGACGATGCTCCAGGTTGACGATCGCCTTCAGACCACCGCCCATGTCCTCGGTCACGTTGATGCCCAGGCGGCTTTGCGACATGCCACCGGGGATGACCTGCTTCAGCGATTGGTTGGGATTGCCAGCAGGGCCGGAATTGGTGGTGAAGCGCACGCCGGCATCCAAGATGCCATAGAGCTGCACGCTGGATTGAGCCCATGCGGCGCTGGTGCTCGCGGCCAGAATACCCAGAGCCAGTGCGGCTTTTTTCATCGATGTCTCCTTAGTGATTGGTCTGAATCCGCACTAATTCTGAGTGATGACACCCTCAGACCGCACGTCTTGTTGCGACAGACCCACAAGAGCAAACCCTGCCGAAAGGTCACCCCGGAGACAAAGCGTCAAGTCCCTGAAAGAAAAAGCCCGCCACAAGGGCGGGCTTTGCCAAATTCCGCTCCTCACGGAGCGGATCGAGGCGATTAGAAGCTGTGGCGGATACCGACGTCCACGCTGCCCGAACGGCCATTGGCGGCCACGGCGGGCGAGTCCGTCAGGGCGTACATACCGGTCTTGCCGTTGTCGATCAGCGACACGGTGGTGTACAGCGCAGTGCGCTTGGACAGGTTGTGCTGGTAACCCACGGTGTACAGCTTGGCATCGCCACCCTTGTTCAGATCGGCCGTGGCATTGCCTGCGGCGTTCGTGAACTGAGCGGTCACCGAGCCAGCCGACGTCACCGGCACCACGGCGCCGACGGTGATCACGTTTTGACGGTTGCCCAGGAACTTGTTCTGGGTCCACATCACGTTGGCCTTCACGACACCGAAGTCATAGCTGCCACCCAGCACAAACATCTTGTACTTGGAAGAAGCCACATCCACGGTCTGGTAGCCAGCAGCCACGTGCAGCGGGCCGGCTTGGTAGCCCAGGCGGCCGCCGATGGCCTTCTTGCCGTCGGTACCTTCGCCAGCGGCGACGTCGAACGAACCGTAGATGCCACCCAGGTCACCCGGCAGCAGGTACTGCACTTGGTTGTCCGAACGGTTGATCGGGCTCACTTTGTACGAGTTCGAGGCCAGAGCGGTACCCAGCACATTGAAGCCGGAGTACAGGTTGGCCACGGAACCTTGGCCGACGGTGCCGTACACGTCGAAATCGTCCACCACCAGGCGAGCCGAGGTCTTGGCGCGGCCCAGGCGGACTTCACCGAAGTCGCCCATCAGGCTCAGGGTGGCACGACGGCCCCAGAAGGCGCTGCCGGCGGTACCGGTGTCGGCGGACAGTTCGCCTTCCAGCCAGAAACCGGCCTTCAGACCACCGCCCAGATCTTCCACACCACGCACGCCCAGGCGGCTGGAGCTCAGACCGTCACGCGACAGCTTCTTGACGTTCTGGCCGTTGGCCTTGACATAGCGGGCAGCCAGGTCAACCGTACCGAACAGGGTGACCGACGATTGCGCGGCCGCGGCGCCGGCGAACGAGGCCAGAGCAGCCAGCACGACGAGAGATTTCTTCATTCGAGACTCCTAGATCTTCAGTAAGGACGCGGGGTTGCCCCTAGCAATCCAACCTCCGCTACGGAAGTTGGCCGTATTGCATCAGAGCCCGCCGCATCAATCCAGAAGTCCCCCCGTAAAAATCCCGATTTCGTTGCAGACAGACAACGCGTAGGTGTTTACATTTTTTTGTCATTTGCATATCGCCCACGATCGATCGGTATGCGCACCAAACTTCATGGACACAGAGACAAAGCCATCGTTGTGCGGGGGGCAAAACGAGGTCCATGGACTTCCTACACTACGCTCAATTCCGACGTCCGCCACGCTTCATATCTATTAACTATGCCCGCGTTTATCCATCTGTCGCGCCTGGATCAGTACCTGATCGCACTGGATCAGAGTCTCAAGACCATCTCGGGCGTTGCTTTTTCGCGTCGACCGTCACCGGCGACGAACGAGGAGCCCGCGTTGGATGAAGAGGAGCGGCACCTGAGTGGGGCTCTGATGCGGGTCAACCATGTCGGCGAGGTGTGTGCCCAGGCGCTCTACCGAGCCCAGGCCCTGTGCACCCAGGATGAGGACTTGCGCGCCCACCTCGAACACGCCGCCTCCGAGGAGCAGGACCATCTCGCCTGGACGGCCGAGCGCCTGCAGCAGCTGGGCACCCATCGCAGTCGTCTGACGCCGCTTTGGTATGGCGGCGCCTTTGCGATCGGCAGCCTGGCAGGCTTGGCCGGGGATCGCGTCAACCTGGGCTTTGTGGTCGAAACCGAGAAGCAGGTGGAAGCCCATCTCGACTCGCACCTGGACCGGCTGCCGGCGGCCGACCATGCCTCACGTGCCATCGTCGCCCAGATGAAGGATGAGGAAGCCCAGCATGCAGAGGCAGCACGAGCCCGCGGCGCGTTGGAATTGCCGGGCCCGGTCAAGCAGCTGATGCGCCTCGCCGCCGGCGTGATGACGCGCACCGCCCACCACATCTAGGCGCTCAGTCGAATCACCGCCAAAGCCCAGCGCAGAAAAAGAGCCTGGCTCAGACTTCGATGAGCTCCACCGAGGTGCTGATCTGCGCGGACTGGGCCAGCATGATGCTGGCGGAGCAGTATTTTTCATGGGACAGGGCCACCGCGCGCTCGACAGCCGCCAGCGGCAGACCTCGCCCCTGGACCACGAAATGCATGTGGATCTTGGTGAACACCTTGGGATCCGTATCGGCCCGCTCCGCCTGCAGCTTCACCTGACAAGCACGCACATCATGACGGCCGCGCTTCAGGATCAGCACCACGTCGTAGGCGGTACACCCGCCGGTTCCCACCAGCACCATTTCCATGGGGCGCGGCGCGAGATTGCGGCCGCCACCGTCGGGCGCGCCGTCCATGGTGACCAAGTGACCGCTACCGGTTTCGGCCGCAAAGGCCATGCCGTCGGCCCCCATCCAGTTGATCGTGCATTCCATTGCTGATTACCTTGCTGCCGCACGAGCGGGCACTGTTCACGTTTAGAGCTTGCGCTCCATGGCGAAACGCGCAAATTTATTGCAGCGCAACATGGAGCGGCATAGAATTCTAGGCATGCGGTCGCCCAGGGGTTTTCCAGGGGCACTGCGCAGTTTGTCTCCTCCACCGCCTCCATGGTGGATTCAGCCCGAGATTCACGTCTCGGGCTTTTTTTTTGCGCCAAGCTAGGCCGCCCCGTACGCGAAAGGTGGCGTCGCACCCCTCGCATATGATGTTGCGCCGCAACATCTTTCCGGAGAGCCCCATGGCCGGCCCACGCCCTGCGCCCCGCCCCCGCAAGAATTCCGCGCCGCACGCGGCTGCCGCCCACCCGGAACTGATTCCCGCCGGGAGCAGCTACCTGCAGCGAATTCTGAACGCCAGGGTGTACGAGGTCGCGGAGGAAACGCCACTGGACGCGGCCAAGAATCTCTCCAAGCGCCTGGGCAACAAGGTCTGGCTCAAGCGGGAAGACCAGCAGCCGGTGTTCAGCTTCAAGCTGCGCGGCGCTTACAACAAGATGGCGCACTTGAGCCCGGAACAGTTGGCCAGCGGCGTGATCTGCGCCTCGGCCGGCAACCACGCCCAGGGCGTGGCGCTATCGGCCAAGAAGCTGGGCTGCCGTGCCGTGATCGTGATGCCGGTCACCACGCCGCGCGTGAAGATCGACGCGGTCCAGGCCCTGGGTGGCGAAGTGGTGCTGCACGGCGACTCCTTCAGCGACGCCTATCAGCACGCGGTGGAGCTGGAGCGCGCGCAGCAGCTCTGCTTTGTCCACCCCTTCGACGACCCCGACGTGATCGCGGGCCAAGGCACGATCGCGATGGAGCTGCTGCGCCAGCACCCCGGTCCGATCGACGCGATCTTCGTCGCCATCGGCGGCGGCGGGCTGATCTCCGGCGTGGCCGCTTACATCAAGGCGGTACGCCCGGACATCCAGGTGATCGGCGTGCAGACGCGCGACTCCGACGCCATGGTCCGCTCCGTCAAGGCCGGCAAGCGCCTGATGCTGAATGACGTCGGCCTTTTTGCCGACGGCACCGCGGTCAAGCAGGTGGGCGAGGAGACCTTCCGCGTCTGCCGGGCGCTGGTCGACGACTATGTGCTGGTGGACACCGACGCCGTCTGCGCGGCGATCAAGGATGTGTTCGTCGACACGCGCAGCATCCTCGAGCCCTCCGGCGCGCTGGGCGTGGCCGCGATCAAGCAGTACGTGGCCGAGCACGGCGTCAAGGGCAAGAACTTCATCGCCATCACCAGCGGCGCCAACATGAACTTCGACCGGCTGCGCTTCGTCGCCGAGCGGGCCGAGGTCGGCGAACAGCGCGAGGCCTTGTTCGCGGTGACCATTCCCGAAGAGCGCGGCAGTTTCCGGCGCTTTTGCGAGCTGATCGGACCGCGCAGCGTGACCGAGTTCAACTACCGCATTTCCGACGCTCAGCAGGCCCATGTCTTCGTGGGCATCGCGATCCAGAAGCGCGAAGAGGCCGACAAGCTGGCGCGCCAGTTCGAACGCCACGGCTTCGCAGCCCTGGACCTCAGCGACGACGAACTGGCCAAGCAGCATCTGCGCCACATGATCGGTGGACGCAGCGAGCTGGCCCGCGACGAGCGCCTGTTCCGCTTCGTATTCCCGGAGCGCCCGGGGGCGCTGATGCGCTTCCTGTCTAGCATGCACCCGGACTGGAACATCAGCCTCTTCCACTACCGCAACCAGGGCGCGGATTACGGCCGCATCCTCGTCGGCATCCAGGTGCCGCGGCGCGACAACGCCGCGTTCAAGGCCTTCCTGGCGACACTGAACTATCCCTTCGTCGACGAGAGCCAGAACCCGGTGTACAAGCTCTTTCTTGCCTGACCTTGGGCCACCCGGGCGGGAGCCGGCGAAAATGATCGCCATCGTCGCACGCACCCGCCATGTCCATCCACCAGTCGCTGATCTCGCCCACCACGCATCCGGAGCTGGAGCGTGAGCTGCGTGCGCGTCTGGAACAGCGGGGCCAGGTGGCCGGCCCCATGGGCCAGCTGGAGCCGCTGGCCGTGCGTCTGGGTCTGATCCAGGCCAGCCTCAGCCCCCGCTTCCGTGAGCCGACGCTGGTCGTCTTCGCTGCCGACCATGGGCTGGCCGTTGATGGCTTGCCGCTGCTGCATGGCCGCACGACCCGAGAACACGCCCTGCTGGCGCTGCAGCAACGCCTGCCCTGCAGCGCCCTGGCACGCGGTCAAGGCATGGAGTTGTGCATCGTCGACTGCGGCATCGCCGAACCGGTCTCGCCGCTGCCGCGGCTGTTCGCACGCAAGATCGCCCATGGCACCCGCAATGCACGCGTCGGCCCGGCGATGAGCCCGGAGCAGGCCCATGCCGGCGTGCGCGTCGGCATGGAGGTGGCCGACAATCTGCCCGGCAATGTGCTGGCTTGCGCCGGCCTCGGCCAGGGCAGCTGGGAGGCTGCGGCGCTGATGCTGTCGCGTTTGGCCGGCCTGCCGGTCCGCGATTTCGTCGTGTCCGGCCCGGACATGCACCAGGCCGAGCTGGACCATCTGCTGGTCGTGCTGCACGGTGCTCAGGCACGCCATCGCGAGGCCATCGAGCCCATGGACGTGCTGGCCGCGTTCGGCGGCTTCGAGATTGCCGTGATGGTGGGGGCCATGCTGGTCGCCGCGTCCAAGCGGCACCTGATCCTGGTCGACGGTCTGGCCGCCTGCGCCGCGCTGAAGGTGGCGGCGATGATTGCTCCGCCGGTGACCGACTACGCCGTGTTCTGCCGCAGCACCCGCCACCGCGGCCTGGACGAGGCCTTCACGCTGTTCCATGCCACGGCACTGCTGGACCTGGGTCTGGAGAGCGGCGATGGCTGCGGCGCGGCGATGGCCTGGCCGTTGGTGCGCGGCGCCTCCGCCCTGCTCGCCGACTTGCGCGATCTGCCCGAAGGCGCGATCAGCAGCCGCCCTGGCCAGTTGGTCGACACCAGCGCACCGGCCCCATGGACGCCCGCCCCTCCGGCCTCGAAACCCTAGGGCCGTCGGTTTCGCGGATTCAGCCCTGAACGCGGATGGGAGGGGAATTGGGTTCCGGTGCCACGGGCTCGGGTGCTGGCAAGCGGTTGGGCGCGGCTGTCGGCAGCCCCGGAGCGGGCGCCGTGCCCGGAGCGGGCGTGCTGAGTTCCAGCCGCAGCGAGCGAACGCCGCCGCGTCCCAGTTCCGCGCTACGGGGGCCGACCGCCAGCAACACCAGATCACCGTCCACGGCCTGCCCGATGCGGATGGCCTTGGCCGGGTTGCCATGCGCCGCGATCACCGCCACCCCTTCGGTGGGCGCAGAGCGCCCCTGCGAAGCCTTGGGCGCGACCACGCCCAGCAACACGAACCGCGTGTCCGAGGTCGCCGCCACGGGGCTGGCGGCGACAGCGCCGAACAGCCGCGTCCAGTCCGTCGCAGCGGGCGCGGACGAGGCCACGGTCTGGGCATGCGGCGGAGCCGACAGAGGCCGACCGCCCAGGGTCAGGCCCCAGAAAGCCACCGAGCCGGCCAGCAGGCCCCACACCAGGAATGCCGAGGTCTTCGCAAACATGCGTTGATTATGATGCAGCCCAACAGCCGCCCCGGCGGCGCACCAGGGATCTTCTTTCCTATGCCCAAGCTCCATTACCGCGCCCGTTCATTTCGCCGCGCGCGCGGCTTCACGCTGATCGAACTGCTGGTCGTGCTGGTCATCATCGGCGTGCTGGCCGCACTGGTCGTGCCCAATGTGCTCAACCGCGCCGACGACGCTCGCGTCACCGCGGCGCGCACCGACGTGAACAACCTGATGCAGGCGCTCAAGCTGTACAAGCTGGACAACCAGCGCTACCCCACGGCCGAGCAAGGCCTGGATGCGCTGGTGCGCAAGCCCACGGCCACGCCCGTTCCGCCCAACTGGAAGTCCTACATCGACAAGCTGCCCAAGGACCCCTGGGGCCAGCCCTACCAGTACGCCAATCCGGGCATCAAGGGTGAGATCGACGTCTTCAGCCTGGGCGCCGACGGCAAGCCGGGCGGCGAAGGCAACGACGCCGACATCGGCTCCTGGCAGTGAAACCCGCCACGATCGCCCGCGGCTTCACGCTGATCGAGCTGCTGGTGGTCGTCGCTCTGCTGGCCATTGCCAGCGCCACCGTGGTGATGGCGATGCGCGATCCACAGGCCACCCAGCTGGAGCGAGAGGCCGAGCGCCTCGCCGCGCTGCTGGAGGCTGCGCGCGCCGAGGCTCGTGCCTCGGGCGCGGCCGTCTATTGGCAGCCCGCGTCACGCGGTTCGATGCTGCCCAACGCGGACGAGCATTTCCGCTTTGTCGGTCTGCCGCCGCGCCAGGCGCTGCCGCGGCGCTGGCTGGGCGATGCCGTGCCCGGCGTCGAGATCCTCTCCGGCGCACCCATGCTGCAGCTGGGCCCCGAGCCGGTGATCGGCGCGCAAAGCCTGCGCCTGACGCTGGGGCGCCAGCAGATCGTGCTGCGCACCGACGGACTGGGCCCCTTCGAACTGCAGTCCGCGAGCGAAGCCCCATGACCATCCTCCCGCGACCGACGCGGCACCCGGCGCATGCCAGCGCCGGCTTCACCTTGATCGAGGTGCTGGTCGCGCTGGTGATCGTCGCAGTCGCGCTGGCCGCCGGCATCAAGGCCGCCAGCGCGCTCACCGACAACGCGCAGCGGCTGATGGACGTCAGCGCCGCGCAGTGGTGCGCCGAGAACCAGCTGGTCGAGCTGCGCCTGGCGCGCGCCTTTCCCGGCACCGGAGACAGCGAGTTCAGCTGCGACCAGCTGGGGCGCAGCTACCGCGGCCAGATGATCGTCCGCCCGACGCCCAACCCGAACTTCCGCCGCGTCGATGCCGCTGTGCTGGACGACTCCGGCCACGCGTTGATCACGCTCTCCACCATCATGGGGCGGCTATGAACCGGCAGGCTCCGCTCTCCGCGCGCCGCTGCAGCGCCCACGGCTTCACGCTGGTGGAGGTGCTGGTGGCCCTGTTCGTGATGGCGAGCATGGCGGCCATCGCCTGGAAGGGGCTGGACACCCTGCTGCGCTCGCGCGAGATCAGCCAGACCCAGCTGCAGCAGGCCGAGCGGCTGCAGGCCGTGCTCGCCCAATGGGAGCTGGATCTGCGCCAGTTGCAGGACAGCGGTCTCACCCCACGCCTGGCCTTCGACGGCATCAACCTGCGTCTGACCCGTCAGCGCGAGGAGGGGCTGCAAGTCGTCACCTGGACCCTGGTCGACGGCCGGCTCTATCGGTGGGAAGACCGCCCGGTGCGCAGCCGTGGCGAACTGGAACAAAGCCTGGAGCGCAGCCGCCAGGTCCCCGCGCTGCGAACGGCCCAGGCCCTGCCCGCGCTGGACGGCCTGCTGGGCTGGCAGATGTACTTCTACCGAGACAACGCCTGGAGCAATGCCATGTCCTCCGGCCAGAGCGTCAATGGCGTGCGCATGCGCCTGGAGTTCGCGCCAGGGGGTGGGCTGCAAGGCACGCTGACGCGCCAGGTGGTGCTGGAGGGCGCGCCATGAGGCGGACCACCCGGGGCGAGCGCGGCGCCGCGCTGCTCACCGCGATGCTGATCGTGACCCTGGTCGCCAGCCTGGCCGCGGCCATGGTCTGGCGCCAGGCCCGTGCCGTCCAGGTGGAAGCCGCCGAGCGCGCGCGCAGCCAGGCCGGCTGGATCCTGGTCGGCGCGCTGGACTGGGCGCGGCTGATCCTGCGCGAGGATGCGTTCGCCAACCGCAATGCGCCGGTCGACCACCTCAACGAGGTCTGGGCCGTGCCGCTGGCCGAATCGCGCCTGTCCACCTTTCTGGCGGCGGACCGCGACAAGGCCGCCGCGGACGACGGCCCCGAGGCCTTTCTGTCCGGCAGCATCGAAGACGCCCAGGGGCGCTACAACCTGCGCAACCTGGTCGACGGTAGCGATACCGCGCTGGAGCAGCGCGTGTTTCAACGCCTGTGCGACATGGCCGGCATTTCCGCCAGCCAGGCCCAGCAGTTCGCACTGCAGCTGCGCACCAGCCTGACGGCCGCCAAGCCGGCCTCGGCGCCCGCATCGGACAGCGGCAAGCGCGACGCGAGCGATACCGCCAATGCCGTGCTGCCGCCGCAGCGCATCGAGCAGCTGCGCTGGCTCGGGCTGGACGAGCTCGCGCTGGCCCGGCTGTCGCCGTGGATCACGCTGCTGCCCAAGAAGACACCGGTCAACCTCAACACCGCCCCGCGCGAGGTGATCGCGGCCCTGGCCGAGGGCATGGACCTGGGGGCCGCGGAGCGCCTGGTCCAGGCACGCAAGAGCAAGGAGCTGTCCAACGTCAACGATGCCGCCGCCTACTTCCCCGCGCAGGCCATGCCGCAGGCCGACCGGGTTTCGGTGAACAGCAACTACTTCCTCGTCACCGCGAGGCTGCGGCTGGACGATCGCCTCGTCGAGGAGCGTGCGCTGGTCGAGCGCCAGGGGCGCGATGTCCGCGTGCTGGACCGGCAGCGCCTCACGCCTGGCAGCACGCCTCCACGCCCCTGAATCCCGCCCCCGGCCCGGCCCTGAGTCGGATGGACATGAACCGCTCCTAGAATGCGCCGACCCATGAGTACCCTGCTCATTCTTCTGCCCGCCCCCGCGCGGCTCCACGCCTCGGCATCCGCCGCGGCCCCGGCCATTCCCGGCCAGGACTACGAGTTCCTGCTCAGCGGGGACGGCCGCCATGTCCAGGCCCATGGCCGCAAACCGCTGGCCGAGCTTCCGACCGCCGACCGCTGCGTGCTGCTGCTGCCCGACGAAGCGCTGAGCTGGCAACGCGTCGACCGCCCCAAGGCCACAGGCCCGCGCCTGCGCGCGGCGCTGGCGGGGCTGCTCGAAGACCGACTGCTGGAAGACACCAACGACCTGCATTTCGCACTCGCCCCCCAGGGCGAGGCCAACGAGCCGACCTGGGTCGCGGTCTGCCGCAAGGCCACGCTGCAGGCCCACCTGGCCGCCATGGAACAGGCGCGCCGCGATGTGGACCGCGTGCTGCCACTGTCCTGGCCCGGCGCCCAGGCCCAGGGGTTCTTCCTCGACGAACCGGGCACCGACCGCCTGTGGCTGCGTTACAGCGGGCCAGACGGCGCGGCCACGCTGCCACTGCAAGGCGGCGGCGCCCGCCAATGGCTGGGTGAACCCGAAGGCACACGCTGGTTGGCGGCGCCGGCTGCGGCGCAGCCGGCCGAGGCCTGGCTGGGCGCTGCGGTGGCGGCCCAGACACGCGGCGAGCGCGCGCTCGCCGCGCTGGGCTTTGACTGGGACCTGCGCCAGTTCGAGCTCGCGCCGCGCACGCGCGGCCTGCGCCAGCTCAAGCAGGCCTGGCGCAGCTTCATGGAGCCCGGCTGGCGTCCGGTGCGCTGGGGACTGGCCGGGCTGCTTCTGGTCCAGCTGCTGGGGCTCAATCTGTGGGCCTGGCAGCAACGCCATCAACTGGCCCAGCGCCACGCGGCCATGTCGCAGTTGCTCACGCAGGCCTTCCCCAAGGTCCAGGCGGTCTACGACGCGCCGCTGCAAATGGGCCGCGAGCTGGACCTGCTGCGCGCGACGGCGGGCCAGTTGGGCGACGGCGACCTGGAGCGCCAGCTGGCCGTGCTGGCGCGGGCCTGGCCCGATGGCGGCGGTGCGCCGCCCGGGCTGGAGTTCAGTGGCGGACGGCTCACGCTGGCCACGCCGGGCCTGAGCCAGGCCCAGATCGCCCCGATGAAACAACGACTCGCCGGTGAGGGCTGGCTGCTCGAAGCCGGCCAGGGGCGCATCAGTCTCAGCCGCCAGACCAAGGCCAACACGCCATGAGCACGCCCTTTTCCAAGACTGCGCTGACCCAGGCCCGCGCCCGGCTGCACCAGCGCTGGCGCGAGCTGGCCGAGCGCGAACGCCTGCTGCTCGGGATAGCCGCCGCGGCCCTCGGCCTGCTGCTGTTCTGGCAACTGGGCGTGGCGCCGGCCTGGCGCACACTGCGCAGCACGCCCGCGCTGCTGGACCAGGCCGACCAGCAACTGCAGCTGATGCGCGCCCAGGCCCAGGAGGCCAGTACGCTGCGCGCGCAGCCCGCGGTCTCTGCCGCCCAGGCCCAGCAGGTGCTCAGCGCCGCGGCGGGGCGGCTGGGCGACGGTGCCGAGTTGAGCATCCAGGGTCCGCGCGCGGTCCTCAAGATCCGCGACCTCCCCGGCCCCGTATTGATGGACTGGCTGGCCGAGGTCCGCCAGGCCGCACGCATACGCCCGCAGGAAGCCCAGCTGCAACTGGGCCCCAAGGGCTACAGCGGCCGCATCACGCTGGGGCTGGAGGAATGAGCGCCGGCGGAACGCGGCGCTGGGCACTGGCCGGAGCTGCGCTGGGCCTGCTGGGCGCGCTGGTCGCGTTCGCGCCCGCGCGCTGGCTGGCGGCCGGGCTCGCCCAGGCGACGCAGCAGCGCCTGCTGCTGGCCGAGGCCCGCGGCAGCATCTGGAGCGGCAGCGCGCAATTGGTGCTCAGCGCCGGCGAGGGCAGCCGCGACGCGCGCCAGCTGCCGGGCCGGCTGCAATGGCGCCTGGGTCTGCAAGGCAGCAGCCTCGCGCTGGCGCTGCGCCAGGACTGCTGCACCAACGGCGAGCTGAAGCTGCTGCTGCGCCCCGGGCTGGGCCGCTTCGGACTCAGCCTGCCGCCGCAAGGCGAATGGCTGCTGCGCTGGCCGGCCGAGCTGCTCGCCGGTCTGGGCACGCCGATGAATTCGCTGGAGCCGCAGGGCGTGCTGACGTTGGCTTCGCCGGGGCTGGACATGGACTGGGCCCAGGGGCGCTGGTCACTGCGCGGCCGGCTGGACCTGGGGCTGCAGGACATCTCCTCGCGCGTGTCCACGCTGGCGCCGCTGGGCAGCTACCGGTTCAGCCTTGTCGCCGGCGCGGACGGCGCGCCGCAACTGGAGCTGATCACCCTGCGTGGCGCGCTGCAGTTGCAGGGCCAGGGCAGCCTGGCGCCGCGCGCCAGCTTCCGCGGCGAAGCCTCGGCCGCCCCGGGCGCCGAAGCGGCGCTGGCCAATTTGTTGAACATCATCGGACGCCGCCAGGGGGCGCGCTCCATCATTTCAGTGGGATGAGCATGAACAAGGTCATCAAGCGGAGCACGACCCCGCTGGCGGCGGCGCTGGCCGTGGCACTGGTGCAGGCGGGCACGCCGGCCTGGGCACAGAGCAAGCAGGGTCCGGCACTGAAGGCGCGCACCCCGGTCACGCTGAATTTCGTCAATGCCGACATCGAGGCTGTTTCTCGCGCGATGGCGGCCATGCTGGACCGCCCCATCCTCGTCGACCCGCGCGTCAAGGGCACGTTGACGCTGCAGAGCGAGCAGACGCTGAGCGTGCAAGAGGCCTACATGAGCTACCTGGCCGGATTGCGCGGGCTGGGCTATGCGGTGGTGGAAGCCGGCGGCCTGCTGAAGGTGGTGCCTGAGGCCGATGCCAAGCTGCAGACCGGCAGCGTGCTCGTCGGCAACGCCGGCGCGCGCGGCGACCAGGTCATGACCCAGGTCTTCAAGCTCAACCACGAGAACGCCAACAACCTGGTCGCGGTGCTGCGTCCGCTGATCAGCCCCAACAACACGATCAATGCCAACCCGGGCAACAACAGCCTGGTGATCACCGACTACGCCGAGAACCTGCAGCGCATCGCCCGCATCATCGCGGCCATGGACGTCTCCAGCGGTACCGAGATCGAGGTGGTGCCGCTGCAGCATGCGGTCGCCTCCGACCTCGCCGCGCTGGTGCAGCGCCTGGCCGATGGCGGCGCCGCCGCGGCCCCCGGGTCGGTACCGCCCTCGGGCACCAGTGTGCTGGCCGATCCGCGTGGCAACGCGCTGATCCTGCGCGCCAGCAACCCGGCCCGCCTCGCCAGCTTGCGCTCCATGATCGCCAAGCTGGACCAGCCC
This sequence comes from Pelomonas sp. CA6, assembly GCF_022549225.1. Taxonomy (GTDB): domain Bacteria; phylum Pseudomonadota; class Gammaproteobacteria; order Burkholderiales; family Burkholderiaceae_C; genus Roseateles. Next base: position 381,685 of record NZ_JAKZFD010000003.1, on the reverse strand, counting down.
GGCTCCGACGCCAACGGCAACATCCGCGTCGTCTATTTGAAAAACGCCGACGCGGTGAAGCTGGCCGCCGTGCTGCGCGCGGCCTTCGGCAACAGCGGCTCCAACAGCTCGGGCAGTTCGGGCACGAGTAGCAGCTCCGGCCTCTCCGGCGTGGGCAGCAATGCGCTGACCGGCTCCGGCCTCGGCCAAGCCAACAGCATGAGCAGCAGCAGCGGCGGCAGTTCCAGCACCTCGATGAACTCGGCCGCGGCCAGCACGCCGGTTTCCGGTTCGCCCAGCCCGTCGACCGGCGGCTTCATCCAGGCCGATCCGTCCACCAACTCGCTGATCATCACCGCCGCCGAGCCGCTCTACCGCCAGATCCGCAGCGTCATCGACCAGTTGGACTCGCGCCGCGCCCAGGTCTATGTGGAGTCCATGATCGTCAAGGTGGACGCCAGCCGCAGCGCCGAGTTCGGCGTGCAGTGGCAGAACCTCTGGGGCAAGAAGGGCGACAACACGCTGATCGGCGCCGGCACCAACTTCGGCACCAGCTACAACAATATCCTCAACCTCAGCGCGGCCACCGCCACCGGACGCACGGGTGCCGCTACAGCGCTGGCCTCGGGCAACGTGCCCGCGGGCCTGAACATCGGCTTCCTGAAGAAGATCGGCGACTTCTACACGCTGGGCGCGATCGCCAATTTCCTGCAGCAGCAGACCGGCGCCAACATCCTCTCCACGCCCAACCTCGTGGCGCTGGACAACGAGGAAGCCAAGATCGTGATCGGCCAGAACGTGCCCTTCGTGACCGGTGCCTACACCAACACCGGCAGCACCAGCACCGGCTCGGTCAACCCCTTCCAGACCTTCGAGCGCAAGGACGTGGGCCTGACGCTGCGCGTGCGCAGCCAGGTCGGCGAGGGCGGCACCGTGCGCATGACGGTCTACCAGGAGAACTCCTCGGTCGTCCCCGGCGCGACGACCACCGCCGGCCCCACCACCGACAAGAGCTCGATCGAAACCACGGTCGCGGTGGACGACGGCGACATTCTCGTGCTGGGCGGCCTGCTGAAGGACGAGTACACCGATGGCGAGGACCGCGTGCCAGGTCTTGCCTCCATCCCGCTGCTGGGCAATCTGTTCAAGAGCCAGGAGCGCAAGCGCATCAAGACCAACCTGATGGTCTTCCTGCGCCCGGTGGTGATCCGCGACAAGGACAGCGCCAACCAGGTGACGCTGGACCGCTACGACGCGATCCGAGCCTTCCAGACCCAGGCCCAGCCGCAGTCCGTGCCGCTGCTGCCCGACACCGGCGCCCCGCTGCTGCCGACGCAGCCGGCCCCTTCGCTGCTGAACAAGCCGGCGGCCAAGCCCCAGGCCGCCCAAGAAGGCGAGCGCGCGGCCGAACAGCCCGCCGCCGCCCCCAAGCACTGAGGACCGCATGGCCAGCCGCCACCCCCTGCCCTACGCCTTCGCCAAGGCCCACCAGCTGCTGCTGGAGGACGACGGCGCCCGGCTGACCCTGTGGGCCACGCCGCGCGCCGACCTGCCGGCGCTGTCCGAGCTGCAGCGCGTGTACGCGATCGACCATCTGGAGATCCTCGAGCCGGGCTTGCTGGCCGAGCGGCTGCAGGCGGCCTACTCCGGCAGCGAGTCCAGTGCGGCGCTGGTGGTCGGCGAGGTCGAGAGCGCCGTGGACCTGTCCCGCATGATGCAGGACCTGCCCGCGGTAGAAGACCTCCTGGAGGCGGCCAACGACGCGCCCATCATCCGCATGCTCAACGCGCTGCTGACCCAGGCGGCCAAAGACGGCGCGAGCGACATCCACATCGAACCCTTCGAGCGCGCGTCCAGCGTGCGCTTCCGCGTCGACGGCACGCTGCGCGAGGTGGTGCGGCCCAACCGCGCGCTGCATGCGGCGCTGATCTCGCGACTGAAGATCATGGCCGAGCTGGACATCGCCGAGAAGCGCCTGCCGCAGGACGGCCGCATCTCGCTGCGCATCGGCGGCCGCGCGATCGACGTGCGCGTCTCCACCCTGCCCTCCGCCCATGGTGAGCGCGCGGTGCTGCGCCTGCTGGACAAGTCCGAGTCGCGCTTCACGCTGGGCGCGCTGGGCATGGATGGCGAGCTGCTCGCGCGCTTCGAGCGCCTGGTGCAGCAGCCGCACGGCATCGTGCTGGTGACCGGGCCAACCGGCTCGGGCAAGACCACCACGCTCTACGCCTCGCTGCAGACCCTGGACACCAGCACGACCAACGTGCTGACCGTCGAAGACCCGATCGAGTACGAGCTGCCCGGCATCGGCCAGACCCAGGTCAACAGCAAGATCGAGCTCAGCTTCGCCAAGGCCCTGCGCGCCATCCTGCGCCAGGATCCGGATGTGATCATGATCGGTGAGATCCGCGATTACGAGACGGCGCAGATCGCCATCCAGGCCTCGCTGACCGGCCACCTGGTGCTGGCCACGCTGCATACCAACGACTCGGTCAGCGCGGTGACGCGGCTCACCGACATGGGCGTCGAGCCCTTCCTGCTCAGCTCCAGCCTGCTGGGCGTGCTCGCGCAGCGCCTGGTGCGCAAGCTTTGCCCCGTCTGCAAGCGCCAGGACGAGCAGGGCCTGTGGCATGCGGTGGGCTGCCCCGACTGCGGCCACAGCGGCTACAAGGGGCGCACCGGCGTCTACGAGTTGATGGTCTGCGACGACACGATCCGCGGCCTGATCCACGGCCGCGCGCCGGAGAGCGAACTGCTCGGCGCCGCCCGTGCCGGCGGCCTGCGCGCGATGCGCGAGGACGGCGAGCGCCTGGTGCGACAGGGCATCACTTCCGCCGAGGAAGTGCTGCGCGTGACCCGCGACTGAGGCCACGAGCCCCCACCTCATGCCCGCCTTCAAGTACGAAGCCCTGGACGCCGACGGCAAGACCCGCAAGGGCCTGCTGGAGGCCGACAACCCGCGCGCCGCGCGCGCCCAGCTGCGCGCGCAGTCGCTGGTGCCGCTGGAGGTGCAAGCCGTGCAGGCCGAGGCCCAGCGCCCGGCCCGCCCATTTGCGCGTCGCGCCTTCGGTGCCACCGGTCTCGCGGTCTGGACGCGCCAGCTCGCCGGACTGGTCGGCGCGGGCCTGCCGCTGGAGCGGGCGCTGTCGGCGCTGGCCGACGAAGCCGAGGACGCGCGCCAGCGCGAGTTGATCGCGCAGCTGAAGGCCGAGGTCAACGCCGGCGCGCCTTTCGCGCGCGCGCTCGCCAGCGCGCCACGCGAGTTCGACGAGGTCTACCGCGCCGTGGTCGCCGCCGGCGAGCAGAGCGGCGCGCTGGGCCAGGTGCTGGAGCGCCTGGCCGACGACCTGGAGGAGCGCCAGGCGCTGCGCGCCGAACTGGTGGGGGCGATGGCCTATCCCGCCATCGTGTCTCTGATCGCGGTGGTGATCGTGATCTTCCTCGTCACCTACGTGGTGCCGCAGGTGGCCAGCGTCTTCACCGGCGCCAAGCGCAGCCTGCCCTTCCTGACCACCGCGATGTTGGCGTTGTCCGCCTTCGTGCGCAGCTGGGGCTGGGCGATGGCCGCGGGACTGGTGGGTGCCGCGCTCGCGCTGCGCGCGGCGCTCAAGCGCGAGGCTTTCCGCGAGCGCTTCGACGCCGGCTGGCTGCGCCTGCCGCTGCTGGGCCGGCTCTCGCGCGGCTACAACGCGGCGCGTTTCGCCGCCACGCTGGCCATGCTGGCGGCGGCCGGCGTGCCCATCCTCAAGGCCCTGCAGGCGGCCGCCGAGACCCTGTCCAACCGCGCCATGCGCGCCGATGCGTTGGACGCGCTGGTGCAGGTGCGCGAAGGCGCGCCGCTGGGCCCGGTGCTGGCCGCGAAGAAGCGCTTCCCCGGCATCCTGGCGATGTTCGCCCGCCTGGGCGAGCAGACCGGACAGCTGCCGGAGATGCTGACGCGCGCCGCGCGCCAGCTGGGCACCGAGGTCAAGCGCCGCGCGATGGCGGCCGCCACGCTGCTGGAGCCGCTGCTGATCGTCGGCATGGGCGCCGTGGTGATGCTCATCGTGCTGGCCGTGCTGCTGCCCATCATCCAGCTCAACACCTGGGTGAAGTAGAACCCGCTCAATCTGCCAGCGGGCGCAAAAGTTCACAAGCCGGGGCTTTCTCGGAATACACGAGACCGGCGGCATGCGCTTGAATGAAGGTCTGCGCATCGCTGCACGGAGTCGCTCATGAATTCCAGCACCCGCCCCAGCCACGCCCTGGCCTGCGTTTCGCCCGCGCGCATCCCCATCGCGCAGATGCGCAGCGTGTTCAGCGTCGTCGAGGTCGAGAAGAAGCTCGCCAAGCTCGAAGGCCAGGAACACGCGCCGCTGCGCGCCACCTACCAGCGCATGCTGGACAAAGGCCCGCAGCGCTTTCAGGTCAAGCCCTCGGGGCTGCCGGCGATGGACGCGCTGTACGAGGAGCTGCCCAACTTCCACCTGGTGCTGGACGACGTAAAGCGCCAGCTCGCGCTGTGCGCCGACAGCAGCGACGCGCTGGAAATCACCCCGCTGCTGCTGCTCGGTCCACCCGGCGTGGGCAAGACCCACTTCGCGCGCCAGCTGGCCCAGCTGCTCGGCACCGGCATGGGCTTTGTCGCGATGAGCTCGCTGACCGCGGGCTGGATCCTGTCCGGCGCCTCCAGCCAGTGGAAGGGCGCGCGCCCCGGCAAGGTCTTCGAGGCGCTGGTGGACGGCGACTACGCCAACCCGGTGATGGTGGTCGACGAGATCGACAAGGCGGGCGCCGAAGCCTGCTACGACCCGCTGGGCGCGCTCTACAGCCTGCTGGAGCATGACACCGCGCAGGGCTTCGTCGACGAGTTCGCCGAGGTCTCGGTGGACGCCAGCCAGCTGATCTGGGTGGCCACGGCCAATGACGCGCGCGCCATCCCCGAGCCCATTCTGAACCGCGTCAACGTGTACGAGGTCGAGCCACCCGACCACGACGCCGCCTGCCGCATCGCGCGGCGGCTGTACCAGTCCATCCGCGACCAGCATGACTGGGGCAGCCGCTTCGACGAGCAGCCCGGCGACGCGGTGCTGGAGCGCATGGCCGGTCTGGCGCCGCGCGACATGCGGCGGGCCTGGATGAGCGCCTTCGGCAATGCCAAGCTGGCTGGCCGCGAGCAGGTGCTGCCCGAGGACCTGCCGCCCGACGCGCCGCGCCGCAAGCCCATCGGCTTCGTGCATTGACCCGGGCCGGCATCGGCGCTGCGCGGATAGCGACCCTCCGGGTCGCCCCGCGGACGCGGCGCGCCATGGCGCCACTATCATGCGCGCCATGCCTGCCACCCTGGACGGGCGACTGGTGGTCGCCATCTCATCGCGTGCGCTGTTCGACTTCGAAGAGGAAAACCAGGTCTTCGAAGCCAGCGACGACCGTGCCTACATGCAGTTGCAGCAGCAGCGCCTGGACCATCCGGCCAAGCCCGGCGTGGCCTTCTCGCTGGTCAACAAGCTGTTGGGCTTCAGCGCCCCGGAACCGCAGGTGGAGGTGGTCGTGCTGTCGCGCAACGACCCGATCTCCGGGCTGCGGGTGTTCCGCTCGGCACAGCACTACGGTCTGCCGATTGAGCGCGGCGTGTTCACGCGCGGCACCAATCCCTGGCGCTATCTGCGGCCACTGAAAGCGCAGCTCTTCCTGTCGGCCAACGAGGCCGACGTGCGCTCGGCGCTGGCCGCCGGCGTGGCGGCGGCGCGCGTCTTCCCGGAGTCGGCGCGCGCGTCCAGCGCCCATCCCTTCGAGCTGCGCATCGCCTTCGACGGCGACGCGGTGCTCTTCTCCGATGAGGCCGAGCAGGTCTACCAGCGCGACGGCCTGGACGCATTCCGCGACCACGAGAGCGCGCGCGCCCGCACGCCGCTGCCGCCCGGCCCCTTCAAGCCCGTGCTGGAGGCGCTGCAGCGGCTGCAGCAGCAGACCCAGGGCCAGATGAAGCTGCGCACCGCGCTGGTCACCGCGCGCAGCGCGCCGGCGCATGAGCGCGCGATCCGCACGCTGATGGACTGGCACATCGAGGTCGACGAGGCCATGTTCCTGGGCGGACTGGCCAAGGGCGAATTCCTGCGCGAGTTCGAGCCCGACTTCTTCTTCGACGACCAGGCCGGCCATGTCATGGGCGCCGCGCCCCATGTGCCCTCCGGCCATGTGGCGGCGGGCGTGACCAACGCCTGAGCCGTGCCCCGGCCGCCACAATGCGGCCGCGCGATCCCGCCGCCATCCGCTGCGGCAACCACGACGCCACCCCCATGGCGCTGACAACAAAGAGGACGACCGTGAAACACGCCACCCCAAGCCTCTCGCCCCTGGCCGCCGCGCTGGGCACCGTGATGGCCCTGCTGCTGACGCCCGTGCAGGCGCAGAACCCCGGCTACTACCGCCAGCCCGCGCTGCAGGGCGAGCAACTGGTTTTCGTCGCCGAGGGCGACCTGTGGCGCAGCGCCGTCCAGGGCGGGCCCGCGCAACGGCTGACCACGCATGCGGGCGCCGAGACCATGCCGGCGCTGTCGCCGGACGGCCGCTGGCTGGCCTTCGTCGGCCAGTATGACGGCGGCGCGGGCGATGTCTATGTGATGCCGGTGGCCGGCGGGGTGCCCAAGCGCCTGAGCTGGCATGCCAGCAACCAGCTCAAGGTCTGGGGCATCACCGCGCAGGGCGAGGTGCTCTACACCGGCCCGACCGACAGCGGCCAGCCCGGCACGCAGCTGCATGCGGTGGACCTGTCCAGCGCCAAGCGCCGCAGCCTGCCGGTGGGCCAGGCCAGCGACGGGGCGCTGTCGGCCGACGGCAAGACCCTGTACTTCACCCGCAACGGCCTGCGCGGCGACAACGCGCGCCAGTACCGCGGCGGCGCGATCGCGCGGCTGTGGGTGCTGGACCTCTCCAGCCAAGCCGAGGCCAGGCCGCTGCTGGCCGAGGGCCACAACGACCGCCGCCCCATGCCCTACCGCGACGCCGCGGGCGCGCAGCGCATCGCCTTCCTGTCCGACCGTGACGGCAGCTTCAACGTCTGGTCGGTGGACGCCCAGGGCCGCGACCTGCGCCAGCACACCCAACACAAGGGCTGGGATGTGCGTCACGCCAGCCTGGACGCGCGCGCCGGGGGCAGCCAGCTCGTCTATGCGCTGGGCGCCGACCTGTACCGCCTGGACCTGAACCAGGCCGCGGCCGCGCAAAAGCTGGCGATCCAGCTGTCCGGCGATTTCGATCAGCAGCGCCAGCGCTGGGTCGCCAAGCCGCAGGACTTCCTCACCCACACGGCCTTCGCACCCAACGGCGAACGCGTGGTGCTGACCAGCCGCGGCCGCCTGGCCACCCAGGGCGTGACCCCGCTGCGCCGTGCCGAGCTGGCCGCGCCCGCCGGGCTGGCGGATGCCGGCCGTTGCCGCGACGCCGAGTTCAGCGCCGACAGCCGCAGCGTGTTCGCGCTGTGCGACTACAGCGGCGAGCTGGAAATCTGGCGCTTCGCCGCCAATGGCTTGGCCGCCCCGCAGCAGATCACCCAGGGCGCCGACGCGATGCGCCAAAGCCTGCTGCCGTCGCCGGACGGCCGCTGGATCGCGCACACCGACAAGCAAGGCCGGCTGCACCTGACCGACCTGCAGGCCAAGGACATCGCCCAGTCCACCCGCGTGCTCGACCGCGACACCGTCAGCGGCGGCATCGCCGATCTGCGCTGGTCGCCGGACGGCCGCGCGCTGGCCTACACGCGCAACCTGCGCAATCCCTGGCGCGAGCAGCTGATGCTGGTGATGGTCGCCGACGGCAAGCCCCAGCCGCTGCCGCTGACCAGCGACCGCTACGCCAGCGCCTCGCCGGCCTTCAGCCCCGACGGCCAATGGCTGTACTTCCTGTCGCGCCGCCAGTTCGGCGCCACCAACACCAGCGGCCCCTGGGGCGACCGCAACATGGGCCCGCAGTTCGACCGCGCCTGGAAGGTCTATGCGCTGGCGCTGCAACCCGGACTGCGCTTCCCCTTCGCCGCCACGGACGAGCTGGCTGCCGACAAGGCCGACGCGAAGCCCGAGGCCAAGGCGGACGCGGCCTCCGGCGCCAAGAGTGACGCGAAGTCCGACGCCAAGCCCGCGCCCAAGAACCTGCCCGCCATCGTCACCGCCGGCCTGGCCCAGCGCCTCTACGAGGTGCCCGTGGCCGCCAGCAACTACAGCGAGCTGCAGGTGGACGCCAAGCGGCTGTGGCTGCTGGACGGCGCGCGCCGCAACGCGCAGCTCAAGCTGCTCAACATCGGCCCGCAAGAGAGCAAGACCGAGACCGTGTCCGAGCAGGTGCAGCAGTTCGGCCTGAGCCGTGACGGCAAGAAGCTGATGCTGCGCCGCGGCGCCCCGGGCGCGACGCCGGAAATCCTGATCGTCGACGCCGCCGCCAAGCTGCCCGCCGAGCTCGCCAAGCATCAGGTGGGCTGGAGCGACTGGCAGATCGCCACCGACCCGCGCGCCGAATGGCGCCAGATGTTCGCCGACGCCTGGCGCATGCAGCGCGACTTCTTCTACGACAAGAACATGCACGGCGTCGACTGGGCCGCGATGCGCGCCAAGTACGAGCCGCTGGTGGAGCGCGTCACCGAGCGCGGCGAACTGGCCGACCTGATGCAGCAGTTGGTGGGCGAACTGAGCCTGCTGCACAGCCAGGTGGCCGCCAGCGATGTGCGCAAGGGGCCGGAAGAGCCCGGGCTCGCGGGCCTGGGCGCGCAGTTGGTCGCCGACCCGGCCGGCTGGCGCGTCGCCAAGCTCTACAGCGGCGACCCCGAGCTGCCGTCCGAGGCCGGTCCGCTGTCCGCGCCCGGCCTGCAGATCGCCGTCGGCAGCGTGATCACCGCGGTGAACGGCCGCGCCGCCGCTGGCGTCGCCCATCCGTCTGAGCTGCTGCGCGGTCAGGCCGGCAAGCAGGTGCTGCTGCAGCTGAAGGAGCCCGACGGCCGCAGCCGCCAGGTCGTGGTCACGCCGGTTGACGCGGCCCGCGAGGCCCAGCTGCGCCTCAACGACTGGCGCTACGGGCGCGCCGCCCTGGTTCAGTCCGCCGGCCAGGGCCGCATCGGCTACCTCCACCTGCGCGCGATGGGGCCGGCCGACATCGCCGACTTCGCCCGCGAGTTCTATGCCCAGGTGGACCGCGAGGGACTGATCATCGACGTGCGCTACAACAACGGCGGCAACATCGACAGCTGGATCCTGGAGAAGCTGATGCGCCGCGCCTGGATGTACTGGCAGGCCCGCTCGCCCTCGGGTGCCGCGCCCTATCCCAACATGCAGCAGGCCTTCCGCGGCCCCATCGTCGTGCTCGCCAACGAGGAGACTTACTCCGACGGCGAGACCTTCTCCGAGGGCTTCAAGCGCCTGGGCCTGGGGCCTGTGATCGGCAAAACGACCTCGGGCGCCGGCGTGTGGCTGTCCGATCAGAACCGGCTCATCGACAACGGCATCATGCGCGCCGCCGAGTTCGGCCAGATGACGCCCGAAGGCCGCTTCATCATCGAAGGTCAGGGCGTGACGCCCGACATCGAGGTGGACAACCCGCCGCGCGCCACCGCGATGGGCCAGGACGCGCAACTGGACGCTGCGATCCAGGTCCTGAAAAAAGCGATCGACGAAAAGCCGGTGAAGCTGCCGACGCCGGGCGCCTACCTGCGACCCATCAAGCAGTGAGCCGACGCCCCTGCGGGGGCGACACAGGGCCCGGCCGCCCGACGTGGCGGCCGGGCCGACGGGTGCCGATTCAGGCCAGGGTCACGCGCGCGAACTTGCGCTTGCCCACCTGCAGGACATAGCAGCCGGCGTCCAGTTTCAGCGCCTTGTCGCTGACCGCGGCGCCGTCGATCTTCACGCCGCCCTGCTCGATCATGCGCATGGCCTCGCTGCTGGACGGCACCAGGCCGGCCTGCTTGAGCAGCGCGGCAATGCCCAGCGGCGCACCGGTCAGGCTCAGTTCGGGGATGTCGTCCGGGATGCCGCCCTTGGCGCGGTTGTTGAAGTCCTGCTCCGCCGCATCGGCCGCGGCCGCGCTGTGGAAGCGCGCCGTGATCTCCTTGGCCAGCATGACCTTGGCATCCTTGGGATTGCGGCCCGCCTGGACCTCGGCCTTGAGCGCGGCGATCTCGGCGATGGAGCGGAAGCTCAGCAGTTCGAACCACTTCCACATCTGCTCGTCGCTGATCGACAGAATCTTGGCAAACATGGTGTTGGCCGGCTCGGTGATGCCCACATAGTTGTTCTTGGACTTGGACATCTTCTCGACGCCGTCCAGCCCCTCCAGCAGCGGCATGGTCAGGATGCATTGCGGCTCCTGACCGTACTCGCCCTGAAGGTGGCGCCCCATCAGCAGGTTGAAGCGCTGGTCGGTGCCGCCCAGCTCCAGGTCCGCCTTCAGCGCCACCGAGTCATAGCCCTGCATCAGCGGGTAGAGGAACTCGTGCACCGAGATCGGGGTCTGCGCCGCGAAGCGCTTGCTGAAGTCCTCGCGCTCCATCATGCGCGCCACGGTGTACTTGGCCGCCAGCTGGATCATGCCGCGCGCGCCCAGCTGGTCGCACCATTCGCTGTTGTAGCGGATCTCCGTGCGGGCCGGATCCAGCACCAGGCTGGCCTGCTTGTAGTAGGTCTCGGCATTGGCCTTGATCTGCTCGGCGGTCAGTGGCGGGCGCGTGGTGTTGCGCCCGGACGGATCGCCGATCGTCGAGGTGAAGTCGCCGATCAGGAAGATGACCTGATGCCCGAGATCCTGCAGCTGGCGCATCTTGTTGAGCACCACGGTGTGGCCCAGGTGGATGTCCGGCGCCGTCGGGTCCAGGCCCAGCTTGATGCGCAGCGGCACGCCGGTGGCCTCCGCGCGCGCCAGCTTCTTCAGCCACTCGTCCTGCGGCAGCAGCTCGTCGCAGCCGCGCAGCGACTGCGCCATGGCCTCCTGCACGCGCTCGGTGACGGGATGGCTGGGGACGGGGGCCTCGTTCTGGGTTCGCGATTCGGACATTGCGCTACGCAGTCCGCACGCGGCGGACCGGGATGGAGTTGGATGGTGTTTCCTCGGCATTGCGCCGGCAGGCCGCTGGGTATACTCGCGGCTGCTTTTGCCGGGCCCGCTGGACCCGTGCCTGAGCCCCCGAATTCTAGTGGACGCCGCCTACGGCGGACGCCCGGGCCGCAGCGGCAAGCGCACGGCCTACAACAAGTGCCCTGGGACCCGAACGAGTGAAGCACTGGACTGAGGAATGCAAGCGCGCGCTGACGCAGGCGCAGGCGCGCGCCGAAGCCTTCGCGGCCCGGCATCCGCGCGCACTGACCGGCACCGTGGTCGGTCTGCTGAGCGGCTTTGCAGTGACCGCCTTCGGTATTGCCCCGCTGGCCCCCGACGCCAGCGATCTGCCTCGACAGCAGGTTTCCGAGCAGATCCGCATCGACGACCTCGACCAGCAGCTGGCCGAACTGGCTCGCCATGACCTGGGCCTGTCGCGCAACGACATCACGCGCGCCGCCGACACCGCCGACAGCCTGCTCAAACGCATGGGCGCCTTCGACCCGCAGGCCTCCCGCTTCCTGCGCGAAGACGCCACCGCCCGGCTGGTGCTGCAAGGCCGCGCCGGCAAGCGCATTCAGCTGGTCGCCAGCAGCGGCGGCACGGTGCACAAGCTGGTCGCCCGCTTCCCGGCCGACAAGCCCGAACTGCAAGCCACCCATTTCACGCGTCTGAGCATCGAGCGCTTGGCACAGGGGGGCTTCGTCGCCAAGACCGAAACCGTGCCCCTGCAATCGCAGATCCGCCTGGGTAGCGGCACCATCAACAGCTCGCTGTTCGCCGCCACCGACGATGCCGGCATTCCCGACAGCGTGGCCTCGCAGCTGGCCGACATGTTCGCCGGCGACATCGATTTCCACCGCGAACTGCGCAAGGGCGATCGTTTCTCGCTGGTCTACGAGTCCCTCACCGCCGATGGCGAGCCGGTGAACTGGGACGGCGGCTCGGGTCGCGTGCTGGCCGCCGAGTTCGTCAACAACGGCAAAAGTTACCAGGCCTTGTGGTTCCGCGACAGCGGTTCCGGCAAGGGCAGCTATTACGACTTCGCCGGACAGAGCAAGCGCCGCGCCTTCCTGGCCAGCCCGCTGGAGTTCTCGCGCGTGACCTCGGGCTTCGCGATGCGCTTCCATCCCATCCTGCAGACCTGGCGACAGCACCTGGGCGTGGACTACGGCGCCCCCACCGGCACCGCGGTGCGCGTGGTCGGCGAAGGCTCGGTCGACTTCGCGGGCTGGCAGAACGGCTTCGGCAATGTGGTCCATGTGCGCCACAGTGGCAATCGGAGTACCGTCTATGCCCACCTCAGCCGCATCGACGTCAAGAAAGGCCAGAAACTCGAGCAGGGACAGCGCATAGGCGCGGTCGGCGCCACCGGCTGGGCCACCGGCCCGCACTTGCATTTCGAGTTCCGCGTCGGCGGCAAGCAGATGGATCCGCGCGCCGTGGCACGTGCATCCGAAGCCCTGGTCCTGCCGACCCACGCGAAGACGGCCTTCCAGCAGCAGATGGCCAGCGCGCGCACCCAACTGGAGCTCGCCTCCGGGCTGGGCGGCGGCCTGAGCGCCGAGTAAGCCCGGGAAAGGCGGCGCGCGATGATGCGCGAGCTCTACCTTGGACTGATGTCCGGCACCTCGTTGGACGGCGTCGATGCGGTGCTGATGGAACTGTCCGACGGCACGACCCCGCATCCGCTGGGCCATCGTTTCCTGCCCTTTCCCGAAGCCTTGCGCGCCGAACTGATGGCGCTCAACGACAGCGGTGGTCACGACGAGCTGCAACGCGCGGCGCTGGCCGCCAACGGCGTGGCGCGCTGCTATGCAACGCTGAGCCTGACACTGCTCGAGCAACTGGCCATCCGCCCCGCACAGGTCCGCGCCATCGGCGCCCACGGCCAGACGGTGCGTCACCGCCCGGGCGCCTTTGACGGCACCGGCTTCAGCCTCCAGCTGCTCAACGCTCCACTGCTGGCGGAACTGACGGGCATCGGCGTCGTGCACGACCTGCGCAGCCGCGACCTGGCCGCCGGCGGCCAGGGTGCCCCGTTGGTGCCCGCCTTCCACCGCGCCATGCTAGGGCGGCCGGACGCCAACATCGCCGTGCTGAACGTGGGCGGCATCAGCAACCTGAGCCTGCTCCGAGCCGATGGCGACACCCGCGGCTTCGACTGCGGCCCCGGCAATTGCCTGATGGACCTCTGGGCCTCTCGGCATCTAGGACAGCCCTATGACGCCGATGGCCGCTGGGCGGCACAGGGGCAGGTCTTGCCCAAACTGTTGCAGTCGTTCCTCAGCGAGCCCTACTTCCAGCAGGCTCCGCCGCGCAGCACGGGACGCGACCTCTTCAATGCCGCCTGGCTGGACCGGCATCAAGCCGACCACGCCGCAGACGCCCACCCCGTCGACGTGCAAGCCACGCTGCTGGCCCTGAGTGCCCATTGCGTGGCCGACAGCCTGCGGCGCTGGGGACAGGGAAACTATGAGGAACTGCTGGTCTGCGGCGGCGGCAGCCTCAACGGCCGATTGATGCAAGAGCTGCAAGCCCAACTGCCCGTGAGCCGCGTGATGAGCACCGACTCGCGGGGCATCCCCGCGATGCAGATGGAGGCGGCCGCCTTCGCTTGGCTGGCCATGCGTTGGCTGCACCAGCTGCCGGGCAACCTGCCCGCGGTGACCGGCGCCCGCGGGCACCGCGTGCTGGGCAGCTTCAGCCCGGCCTGACACCCACTCAAGAAGCCGACTCAAGAAAAGCCGGCTCCGAAACAGCGCGGCCCGGGATGACCGGGCCGGGAAACTCACACGGTGAAGCTGGAGCCGCAACCGCAGGTGGTGGTGGCGTTCGGATTCTTGATCACGAACTGCGCGCCCTGCAGGTCTTCCTTGTAGTCGATCTCAGCGCCCATCAGGTACTGCAGACTCATCGCATCGATCAGCAGCGTGACGCCGTTCTTGTTCATCTGGGTGTCGTCTTCGTTGACGGCCTCGTCGAAGGTAAAGCCATACTGGAAGCCCGAGCAACCGCCGCCCTGCACGAAGACGCGCAGCTTCAGGTCCGGATTGCCCTCTTCTGCCACCAACTCAGCCACCTTGGAGGCGGCACTGTCGGTGAAGACCAGGGGAGCCGGCATGTCGCCCGTGCCGGCGGTGGAGGTGTCAAGAACTGCGCTCATGCTGGATCCTGATGAAATTACTAGGAAATAAGTTGATTATGGCCCAGGCGCAATGACCGCGCAGGGCGCGGGGCAGAGCGGAAGAAACAATGAAAAAGCCGCTGCAAGCAGCGGCCTTGAGAGTCGATCCGGATGCCAACACCCGGAGCGCAGGCCCGGCAGCACCGGGCCCGGCAAGCATCAGCGCTTGCTGAACTGCTTCCGGCGACGAGCGCCGTGCAGACCGACCTTCTTACGCTCGACTTCACGCGCGTCACGCGTGACATAGCCGGCGCGGCTCAGTTCGGGCTTCAGGGCCGCGTCATAGTCGATCAGCGCGCGGGTGATGCCCAGGCGCACGGCACCGGCCTGGCCGGATTCGCCACCGCCGTGCACATTGATCTTGACATCAAAGGCCTCGCCATTGCTCGTCAGCACCAGCGGCTGACGCGCGATCATGATCGAGGTCTGACGGCCGAAGTACTGCTCGATGGGGCGGCCGTTGACGACGATTTGGCCCGTGCCCTTCTTGATGAAGACACGCGCGACCGACGACTTGCGGCGGCCGGTACCGTAGTTCCAGTTTCCGATCATCACCGCTCCTTAGATTTCCAGCGCCTTGGGCTGCTGGGCGGTGTGCGGGTGCGTGGCACCGGCATACACCTTCAGCTTCTTGATCATCGCGTAGCCCAGCGGACCCTTGGGCAGCATGCCCTTCACGGCCTTCTCCAGGGCACGGCCCGGATGCTTGGCTTGCATGTCCTTGAACTTCGTGGCGTAGATGCCGCCGGGGAAGCCCGAGTGACGGTAGTACACCTTGTCGGTGGCCTTGTTGCCGGTGACGCGGATCTTGTCGGCGTTGACGATGACGATGAAGTCACCGGTATCGACGTGAGGCGTGTAGATGGCCTTGTGCTTGCCGCGCAAACGGAGTGCCACTTCGCTGGCAACACGTCCGAGCACCTTGTCGGTGGCGTCAATCACATACCACTCGTGCTTCACTTCGGCCGGCTTGGCGCTGAAGGTCTTCATGAGTTTCTTTCGTAGGCCCGGGGTCGGTCTTGACGTCCAACCTCGAGCAATCTGATGGCTGTCAAATACACCGCGCTCGGTGCTGCTTATGTCGCCGGAACATGGTTCCAACCCAGGAAAAAGCACTAGAGTTCGTGCATTCGACCCGGTTTGCAGCCTCTCGCAGACGGTCTTCCCCCGCAGCCAATTACGGGAAAGTCCGCGACTATAGCAGAGCTGACCGCAGCACGCCAGGGTCTGCCTGGAGCCAAGCCCCGACACGGCGGCGCCCGCTCCCGTTAAAATCAGGGTTAACACTTAGCCATCATGAGCGACACCCCCTCCCCCAAGCCCTCCCCCGACCGCAGCGGCTGGCGCGCGCCCGCGGCCTTGCAGCGCTGGGCCGACTGGGTGCCGGTGCGCTCACTGGCACGCCGCCACCGTCGCCGCATCGCGCAGCACCTGCTATCGCTGGGCGAGCGTGATCGCTACCTGCGTTTTGGCTATCCGGCCTCGGACGAGCAGATCCAGAAATATGCGAATGGCCTGGATTTCGAACGCGACGAGGTGCTGGGCATCTTCAACCGCAAGCTGGAGCTGATCGCGATGGCCCACCTGGCCTATGAGCCGGCGCCCCAGATCCAGGGCCGCCCGGCGATGGCGGAGTTCGGCGTGTCGGTGCTGCCCTCGGCGCGTGGCCGCCGCTTCGGCGCCCGGCTGTTCGAGCATGCCGCACTGCATGCGCGCAACCGCGGCATCGACACATTGTTCATCCACGCACTCAGCGAGAACGCCCCCATGCTGCGTATCGCACGCAATGCTGGCGCCACGGTTGAGCGAGACGGCAGCGAATCCGAGGGCTGGCTGCGCCTGCCGCCGGATTCGGTGAGTTCCCATGTGGGCGAGGCGATCGAGCGCCACATGGCCGAGCTGGACTTCCAGTTCAAACGCCATCTGCGCAACCTGAGCGACTTCATCGACGGTGTCGCCGAGGTCAAGCAGCAATACGGGGACGCCGGCAAGGCCGCGAAGCAGTAAGCGGCTGTTCCAGCCAGCCCGTGCGCTGCGCGGATTAGCGCAAACCACTAGCGCCCAGCCCCCACCGATTGGGGGGCTCACGGCTGCACTTCGTAACATCTGTCGTTTACATTGCCGGCAGCTGCGCCGAGCTTCGGTGGCGTCCGGGCCGCGGCGTGTCGCTCCACCTGCCCTCCCCCAGGCATATGTACAACAGTCTGCCGTGGATCATTGCCGCCGTTTCCGGCCTGGCGCTGCTGGCCATGCTGGGCGGCTGGCTCTGGCGTCGCCCCGCCCCCAAGGCCAGGCCACTGCCCACGGCCTGGGCACTGGCGGCGCGCCCGGTTTTCAGCGCGGACGAGCGGCGCCTCTTCCGGCTGTTACGCGAGGCATTGCCCCACCATGTGGTCCTCTGCAAGCTGCCGCTGGTGCGCTTCTGCCAGCCCACGGAGGCCAGGGAAGTCCGCTTCTGGTACGACCTGCTGGGCGGCATCAGCGTCAATTTCGCGATCTGCAGTCCCAATGGGCGAGTGCTGGCGGCGGTGGATCTGGACCACGGACGCGACAGCGCAACCCGCAGCCTGCAGATCAAGCAGTCGGTACTCACCGCCTGCCGGGTGCGCTACCTGCGCTGCACCATAGACAGCCTGCCCAGCACCGCCGAGCTGCAGTTGCTGGTTCCGTTCAGCAACAGCAGCGCGCGCGCACCGCAGTCCGCGGCGCAGCGCCCGGCTCCGGCGCCCATGGCCGCCTCGCGCCGCTATGGCCGGCCCGCGCTCTGGCAGGACTCGGCGATGTTCCAGGATTCCTTCTTTTCGCCGGACAGTCGGTACGACTCCTACACCGGCATGGAGCCCATGCGCTCCGAATTCGGCGCTGAGCGAAGCGCAGCCGACAGGCCTGTGCCAGAGCGCTACCCGGACAGCGACGCGCCGCATGACATCGTCGGCGTGGTGGTCGACACGCCGCGTTACCGGCAGCGCTGAAGCTATGCTCCAATCCCGAGAGCGGCGCCCAGCCTGGGCGCCGTTTCTCTTGGAGCAGCGTGTTGCGATGAACCTGGACCCTGGCTTTGCCCAACTGACCCCGGATCGGATGCTGGACGCGCTGGCCCGCGTGGGCCTGCATGGCGATGGCCGCATGCTGCAGCTCAACTCCTATGAGAACCGGGTCATCCAGCTGCACCTGGAGGATGGCCGCGCCGTGGTCGCCAAGTTCTACCGCCCGGGCCGCTGGAGCGATGCGCAGATCCTGGAGGAGCACGCCTTCGCCCAGGAGCTGCAGCAGGCCGAGGTGCCAGTGGTCGCGCCGCTGATGCTGGGCGACAGCACGCTGGCCCACATGGACGGCCTGCGTTTCGCGGTCAGCCCGCGCCAGGGCGGCCGCGCACCCGAACTGGAAGACCCGGAGGTGCTGCGCTGGATCGGCCGCTTTCTGGCCCGTTTGCATCTGGTCGGCCAGCGGCAGCCCTTCCAACATCGCGTGCGCTGGGACAGCGCCGCGCCGGCGCGAGAGGCGCAGGACTGGCTGGCCCGCCACGACAGCGTTGGCAGCCAGCAAGCCACGGCCTGGCATGAGACCGCCAGGCAATGCATCGCGGCGATCGCCGCGGCCTTCGAGGCCCAGCCAGCACTGGCGACCCTGCGCCTGCACGGCGACTGCCACCCGGGCAACATCCTCTGGACCCCGGACCACGGTCCGCACTTCGTCGACTTGGACGACGCCGTCAACGGACCGGCGGTGCAGGACCTGTGGATGCTGCTGCCCGGCGATCCCGAGGTCGCGCGGCGGCAGCTGGATGCACTGCTGGACGGCTACGAGAGCGTGCGCGAGTTCGACCACCGCGAGCTGCGCCTGATCGAGGCGCTGCGCACCCAGCGCATGATCCATCACAGCGCCTGGCTGGCGCGGCGCTGGGACGACCCGGCCTTCCCGCTTGCCTTCCCCTGGTTCGGAACGCCCAATTACTGGAGCGACCAGACCGTCAAGCTGCGCGAGCAGTTGGAGGCGATGCACGCGGCCGTCCCGGGCCACGGCGAACATCTGGGCTACGGCAGCCGGCCCGAGGACGACGAGGACTTCGAGTTCGACAAGGGCTTCCGCTGAGCCCGGGCAACCCGCCCGGGCTGCCCGGGACGCCGCCTCAACCCAGCAGCAACGCGTTGACGCGGCGGACATAGGCCGCCGGGTCTTCCAACTGGCCGCCCTCGGCGAGCAAGGCCTGGTCGAACAGCACCTGGGCCAGGTCGGAGAAGCGCCCTTCGGCCTCGCTGACCGTCACCAGGCTTTCCAGCTTCTTCACCAGCGCATGTTCGGGGTTCACCTCCAGCGTGGGTTTGGTCGCGGGCGCCTGCTGGCCGGCCTGCTTCAGCATGCGGGCGAGGTGCGCGCTCATGTCGCCCTCCTCGACCACCACGCAGGCCGGTGAATCGACCAGGCGGCTGGTCACGCGCACGTCCTTGGCGCGGTCCTGCAGCGCCACCTTCAGGCGCTCCAGCACCGGCTTGAAGGCCTCGGCTGCGGCTTCCACCTTCTTCTTCTCTTCCTCGTCCTGCAGCTTGCCCAGGTCGACCGAGCCCTTGGCCACGGACTGCAGAGGCTTGCCCTCGAACTCGTAGACGTGGGACAGCATCCACTCGTCCACGCGGTCCACCAGCAGCAGCACCTCGATACCCTTCTTGCGGAAGATCTCCAGCTGCGGGCTGTTCTTGGCGGCGGCCAGGCTGTCCGCGGTGATGACGTAGATTGCCTCCTGGCCTTCCTTCATGCGCGAAACATAGTCGGCGAAGGACACACCGGAATCCGCATGGGTGGACGCGAAGCGGAACAGCTTGAGCAGGCGCTCCTGGTTCTGGTGGTCCTCGCCCACGCCCTCCTTCAGCACCTGGCCAAAGTCGGCCCAGAACTTCGCGTACTTGTCCTTGTCGGCCTGCTCGCTGCTGTCGGCCAAGGCCTCCAGCATGGACAGCACACGCTTGGTCGACCCTTCGCGGATCGCGCGCACGTCGCGGCTTTCCTGCAGCAGCTCGCGGCTGACGTTCAGCGGCAGGTCGGCCGAGTCGATCACGCCCTTGACGAAGCGCAGATAGACCGGCATCAGCGCCTCGGCGTCGTCCATGATGAAGACGCGCTTCACATAGAGCTTCACGCCACCGCGTTTGTCGCGGTTCCACAGATCAAAGGGCGCCTTGGCCGGGATGTAGAGCAGCTGGGTGTATTCGCTGCGGCCCTCCACGCGGTTGTGCGTGTGCGCCAGCGGCGCCTCGGTGTCGTAGCTGATCTGCTTGTAGAAGTTGTCGTACTCCTCCTGCGTGATCTCGCTCTTGCTGCGCGTCCACAGCGCGGAGGCCTTGTTAACCGGTTCCCACTCGTCCTTCAGCACCTGCTGGGACTTCTCGGCATCCCATTCCTCCTTGCGCATCAGGATGGGCAGCGAGATGTGGTCGGAGTACTTGCCGATCACGGACTTGATGCGCCAGGTCTTGAGGAACTCGTCCTCACCCTCGCGCAGATGCAGGATCACGTCGGTGCCACGGCCGGGCTTGCTGATGGTCTCGACCTCGAAGTCGCCGGTGCCTTCGGAACTCCAGCGCACGCCCTGCTCCGCCGGCAGCCCGGCGCGACGCGACTCGACCGTGATGCGGTCGGCCACGATGAAGCCGGAGTAGAAGCCCACACCGAACTGGCCGATCAGGTTGGCGTCCTTCTTCTGGTCGCCCTCCAGCTTGGCCATGAACTCGCGCGTGCCGCTCTTCGCGATGGTGCCCAGGTGGGCGATGGCTTCTTCGGCCGACAATCCGATGCCGTTGTCCGAGATGGTCAGCGTGCGCGCCTGCTCATCGAAGCTGACGCGGATCTCCAGATTGGGCTGATCCTCGTACAGCGCGTTGTCGTCCAGCGCCTCGAAGCGCAGCTTGTCGCAGGCATCGGAGGCGTTGGAGACCAGCTCGCGCAGGAAGATTTCCTTGTTGGAGTACAGCGAATGGGTCACCAGATGCAGGATCTGCTTGACCTCGGCCTGGAAGGCATGGGTTTTCTTGTCCATGGCGTGTTTGGTGTGCGGTTCGAAAGACAAAGGGTTTCAAAAGCGGCAAGGCCGCTGGCGCCTCCGGAACTGGGGGCGGCAGCGGCCTTTTCAAGGCCTGGGGCTGAAAGCCGCCGTCAGTAGGACACGCTCAGCCGCGGGATGTCCACCCGCACCAGCGCCTTGCTCAGCGCGCCGGTCACGGCGCGGGCGTAGTCCAGCGCAAAGGCGGCGTCGTCGAATGCCGGCCGGCCCGACGCGACGGCCACGGCCAGGATCTTGTCGGCGACCAGCACCTTGCCGGAGCCGCGCATCGGCTCGCACTCCATGCGCACGAACTGCTCGTCCAGCCAGCGGCGGGCGGCGTCGAAGCTCAACACCTCGCTGCCATCCACCGCCAGGTCCAGTTCCTGGTCCGGTCCGAAGACGATCTTCACCTCGCTGCGCATGAAGGACTCCTGCTGTGGGGATGGCTGATTGTGACCCAGCCAGCCCGTGCATCAGCGACGCGCCGCGCGCACCGCTTCGCTGAGCACCGCCAGCACTTCCTGCGAGTCATCCCAGCCCAGGCAGGCATCGGTGATGCTCTTGCCGTATTCAAGCTTGGCCGGATCGTCCTTGCCGGGGCTGAACTTCTGCGCCCCGTCATGCAGATGGCTCTCGACCATCACGCCGAAGATGCGCGAGCTGCCGCCGCGGATCTGCTCGGCAATGTCGCGCGCCACCTCGAGCTGGCGCTCGTGCTTCTTGCTGCTGTTGGCATGTGAGCAATCGACCATCAGGCGCGCATCCAGCTTGGCCGCCTCCAGTTCGGCGCAGGCCGCCGCGACGCTCTGCGCGTCATAGTTGGGCGCCTTGCCGCCGCGCAGGATCACATGGCAGTCCTTGTTGCCGCGGGTCTCGACGATCGCGACCTGGCCGTTCTTGTGCACCGACAGGAAATGGTGCGGACGCGCGGCGGCCTGGATCGCATCAGTGGCGATCTTGATGTTGCCGTCCGTGCCGTTCTTGAAGCCGATGGGCGCGGACAAGCCCGAGGACAGCTCGCGGTGCACCTGGCTTTCGGTGGTGCGCGCGCCGATTGCACCCCAGGAGATCAGGTCGCCGATGTATTGCGGCGAGATCACGTCGAGGAATTCCGAGCCCGCCGGCATGCCCAGCCGGTTGATCTCCAGCAGCAGCTGGCGCGCGATGCGCAGGCCTTCGTCGATGCGGTAGCTCTCGTCCAGGTAGGGGTCGTTGATCAGGCCCTTCCAGCCCACCGTGGTGCGCGGCTTCTCGAAGTAGACGCGCATCACGATCTCCAGCGCGTCGGCATGCTTCTCGCGCTCCGCCATCAAGCGGCGCGCGTACTCCAGCGCCGCACCCGGATCGTGGATGGAGCAGGGCCCGATGATGACCAGCAGCCGGTCGTCCTTGCGACGCATGATGTCTCGGATGCGCTGGCGCGTGCCGACCACCAGCTGCTCCATGGGCGTGCCACGGATGGGGAAAAAGCGGATCAGGTGTTCGGGCGGAGGCAAGGGCGTGATATCCAGGATGCGTTCATCGTCGGTTTGGCTGGTCTTGTCCTGGGGCGAATACCAGCGCTCGGCCGAACTGGACGGATGAGGCTGGGTGGTCTTGGCATTCATCGTGGGCATGTCCTGGATGGGGTTCGAATGGGGGCAGCGCGGGCGAAAAAAAACCGCCGGGAGGTCCCGGCGGTCTTTAGGAGTTCGTTGGCGCTGTTCAAGCTACGCGTTCGCCTCTCCTGCCGCCGGTGCGGTGCGAGAACCAGAAGAAAGCAAAATAAAACTTGCCGACAGAACGCATGGACTGAATGTAGACCGGCATGCTGCACCGCGTCAACCGCGGCGCGCAAGCGTCTGTGGCACGGATGCCATCGGCGGCAGGACTCACGCGGTGCCGCCGACGGTCAGCCCGTCGATGCGCAGCGTGGGCTGGCCCACGCCCACCGGCACGCTCTGCCCCTCCTTGCCGCAGACGCCCACGCCCGTATCCAGGCGCATGTCGTTGCCAATCATCGAGACGCGGGTCAGCGCGTCCGGGCCGTTGCCGATCAGGGTCGCGCCCTTGACCGGGTACTGGATCTTGCCGTCCTCGACCCAGAAGGCTTCGCTGGCCGAGAAGACGAACTTGCCCGACGTGATATCCACCTGGCCGCCTCCGAAGTTGGTGGCGTAGAGGCCCTTTTTGATGCTGGCGATGATCTCCTGCGGGTCCTTGTCGCCGCCCAGCATGTAGGTATTGGTCATGCGCGGCATGGGCAGGTGGGCGTAGCTCTCGCGCCGGCCGTTGCCGGTGGGAGCCACCCTCATCAGGCGCGCGTTCATCGCGTCCTGCATATAGCCCTTCAGGATGCCGTCCTCGATCAGCACATTGCGCTGCGAGGCACAGCCCTCGTCGTCCACGTTGAGCGAGCCACGCCGATCCGGCAGCGTGCCGTCGTCCAGCACCGTGACGCCCTTGGCCGCCACGCGCTGGCCCAGACGGCCGCTGAAGGTCGACGAGCCCTTGCGGTTGAAGTCGCCTTCCAGACCATGGCCCACCGCCTCGTGCAGCAGCACGCCGGGCCAGCCCGGCCCCAGCACCACGGTCATCTCGCCGGCCGGCGCCGGGCGGGATTCCAGGTTGGTCAGCGCGGCACCAACGGCCTGGTCCACGTAAAGAGCCAGCATCTCGTCGTTGAAATACGCCAGGCCGAAGCGGCCGCCGCCGCCGCCCGAGCCGATCTCGCGGCGACCGTTGCTCTCGGCAATCACGGTGACCGACAGCCGCACCAGCGGGCGCACATCGGCGGCCAGCGTGCCGTCGGCGCGCGCGATCAGCACCACCTCGTGTTCGGCGGCGAGCCCGGCCATCACCTGCACGATGCGCGGGTCGCGCGAGCGCGCCAGGCGCTCGGTGCGCTCCAGCAGCGCCACCTTCTCGGCGCTGTCCAGGCTCTGGATGGGATCGGCATCGCCATACAACGAACGGCTGGGCGCGACGCTGGGTTCGCCCGGCACCTTGACGCGCCGGCTTTGCCCCGCCGCGGCGATGGCACGCACGGTGCGCGCCGCGTCCAGCAGGGCGACCTCGGAGATGTCATCCGAGTAGGCAAAGGCCGTCTTCTCGCCCGCCACCGCACGCACGCCCACGCCCTGGTCGATCGCGAAGCTGCCGCTCTTGACGATGCCCTCCTCCAGGCTCCAGCCCTCGGCGCGCGTGGTCTGAAAGTAGAGGTCGGCATCGTCGACACGGTGCTCGGTGATCAGCCGCAGGGCCTTGGCCAGCGTGGCCTCGGTCAGGCCGAAAGGCTCCAGCAGCTGGGCACGGGCGGTGGCCAGGCGGGCCAGGGTGGGTTCGCGCGAAATCATGCGAGTGATTGTAGGCAGGCAAGAGGGTTTGCGACTCGGTGCACACGACGGCCGGATGCCGCCAGGGCCATTCAAGTTTCTTTACCTGGGCTTCACCAACGGCCTGTCCTCAGCCCTCTCAAAGCGGTCGTTAAGGTCAGCAACGGCATCTCGCCGTGCTTTGATAGGAAGACCACGATGAAGCGCACGTTCTCCCTGGGCCTGGCTCTGGCCGCCAGCCTGATCACCGCCACCAGCTTTGCCCAGACCGCGACCCCACGCGTGGACCAGCGTGAGGCCCAGCAGCAGGCCCGCATCGCCCAGGGGGCCGCCTCCGGCAGCCTGACGGCTCACGAAACCCAGCGCCTGGAGCGCGAGCAGGCCGCGATCAACAAGACCGAAGCCCAGGCCAAGTCCGATGGCACGGTGACGCGCAAGGAGCGCCGCCACCTGCAGCACATGCAAAACCATGCCAGCGCGGACATCAAGCGCCTGAAGCACAACGAGCGCAAGGCCTCCCAGCCCTGAGTGAAGACCGGTGAGGCCCCTGGCCGCAAGGCGGCCTCAGTCCTGATCGCCCTTCCAGGCCAGTGCCTGCTGGTACAGCAGCTTGCGAGCGACGCCGGTGATCTCCGCGGCGAGGGCCGCGGCCTGCTTCAAGGGCAAGTCCGCCAGCAGGACACGCAGCACACGCAAGGCCTCCTCCGGGAGGCCTTCGTCGCGAGCAGCCGGCTCCACAGCGTGCAACACCAGCACGAACTCGCCGCGCGAGCGTTGCGCATCGGCGGCCAGCCATTCGGGAAAGGTCGAAGCCGGCGCCGTGTGCACGGTTTCGAACTGCTTGGTCAGCTCGCGGCACAGGGTCAGGTCTTGCTGCGGCGCCAGGTCGGCCAGCAACGCCAGCAGCTCGGCGATGCGGTGCGGCGCCTCGAACAGGATCTGGCTGTAAGGGGCGCCGACCAGCGATTGCAGTACCGTGCGCCGCTCCGCGGCTTTGGTGGGCAGGAAGCCGACGAACCGGAACCCCTGGGCCCGCGTGTCTCCGGCCACGCTGAGCGCCGTGGCCGCGCTGCTGGCTCCAGGCAAGGGCAGCACCCGCAGCCCCTGCGCCTGCACCGCCTGCACCAGCACGGCCCCGGGATCGGAGATCGCCGGCGTACCCGCATCGCTAACGTAGGCCACCCGCTGCCCGTCGCGCAAGCGCTGCACCAGGCCCTGCGCGGCCTGCTGCTCATTGTGCTGATGCAGCGCGACGAGCGGCTTGTGCAGCCCCAGCCAGTTCAGCAGCTGCGCGGTCACGCGGGTGTCCTCGCAGGCGACGGCGTCAACCAGACTCAGCACGTGGATGGCACGCAGGCTGATGTCCGCCAGATTGCCGATGGGCGTGGCCACCAGGTACAGCGTGGCGGCCGGATACTGCTGCTGGCCGGCCGCCGCCGCGGCGGCCGCGCTGAAGGCCTGGGCCGGGGACGAGGCGATGTTCAAGAAGTTCTCCACAACAGACACCAAGGCACAGGGCGACGACGCCGAAGCCCTGGCGCTGGCTCATCTGCTGCGCCAGGGGCTGCGCCTGGTGGCCCGCAATTATCGGGTGGCGGCCGGGCCCGGCCGTCGCGCGGGCGAGGTCGACCTGATCCTGCACGATGGCGGGGGCACCCTGGTCTTCGTCGAAGTGCGGGCGCGGCGTTCGGGCAGCCATGGCGGCGCCGCGGCCAGCGTCACGCGGGCCAAGCAGCGTCGCATCGTCTATGCCGCGCGGCACTATCTGTTGCAATTTCCTTCGCCCCCACCCTGCCGCTTCGACGTCGTGACTCTCGAAGGGGAGGCCGGCCAGCAACGGCTGCAATGGCTGCGCGGCGCCTTCGATGCCGATCAGGGTTGACCCGGGCCAGGCCTTATCATCCGCACCGATGCTTGAGCAACGCATACAACAACAGTTTTTCGAGAGCGCCGACCTGCTCTACCAGGTCGCCGAGAACCTCTCGCGGCCGGTCGCGACCGCGGCGCAGATGATGGTGGAATCCATCACCGCCGGCGGGCGCGTCTTCTGCGCCGGGCTGGGCACCTCGGCCGGCGACGCGGGCTATCTGGCCGCCCTGCTCGCGGGCCGCTTCGAACAGGAACGGCCGGGCCTGGCCGCCATCGCGCTGGACGGACAGGCCATGGCCTATGGCGACACCGCCTCCGGGCTGATGCGACAGATCCAGACCCTGGGCCATCCGGGCGACCTGCTGGTGCTGTTTGAAGCCCTCCCCAGCGGCGCGGCGCCGGCGCTCCTGCAGGTGGCCCATGCCCAGGAAATGAGCGTGATCGCCCTCACCGGCAGCCAGGACGAAGACCTGCGCGCGGCGCTGACCGAAACGGACGTGCAGCTGCGCGTGCCGCACAGCCGCAGTCCGCGCGTGGCCGAGGCCCACCGGCTGCTGAGCCATTGCCTGGGCGACGCGGTCGACCTGCAGCTGCTGGGCGCTGGCGACTGAGGCCGCACCCGCCCCTTCTGGACCCCACACCGGACCCGACAACCGAGGACTTGTGCCTGTCATGAATCGCAAACGCCACCTCCCCCGTCCCCTGATCCTGAGCGCCACGCTGGCGCTGGCCGCTGCGGCGAGCCTGCTGCAGACCGCCTGCGCGCCGCTGGTGATCGGCGGCATGGCCGTGGGCAGCGCGCTGATGGCCACCGACCGGCGCACCTCGGGCACCCAGGTGGAGGACCAGGGCATCGAACTGAAGACCTCCAACCGCCTGCGCGAGCAGCTGGGCGACCGCGTCAACATCAGCGTCAACAGCTACAACCGCGTGGTACTGCTGACCGGCCAGACCCGCAACGAGGCCGACAAGGAAGCCGCCGAACGCATCGCGCGCGGCGTGGAAAACGTGACCCTGGTGCTCAACGAACTGGAGGTGGGCATGCTCAGCTCGGTCTCCAGCCGCGCCAACGATGTCGCGATCGCCACCAAGGTCAAGGCCAGCCTGATCGACGCCCGCGACCTGATCTCCAACGCCTTCTACGTGGTCGTCGAGGCCGGCAACGTGTACATCATGGGCCGCGTGACCGAGCGCGAGGCCGCCCGCGCGGTCTCCATCGCGCGCGGCGTCAGCGGCGTCAAGAAGGTGGTTCGCGCCTTCGAGATCATCAGCGAGGAAGAGCTGGCGCGGATCACGCCCAAGGCGCCGGAGCCGGCGGCCAGCCGCTGAGAGCAGCGGGCCGCGGGATCGACCGCGGCGCCGGGGGGCTTCTTGCGCTCCTGAGGGTGTGTGGCCTTTTGCTCCAAGGGCTGCGCGGCGCAGAGCCCGCCGGGTACGGCTCGACTCCACCTCGGGCCCCATGCTCTGTCTCGCTGCCAAGACGCCGCAGGCATCGCTCCCCCGGGGGTAGCCCAGCGTACCCGCTGGGCCGGGGGCCTTATTTCAGCCGCTTGATGAGGCTGGACGTATCCCAGCGCCCGCCGCCCATGGCCTGGACGTCGGCATAGAACTGGTCCACCAGCGCGGTCACCGGCACACGCGCGCCGTTGCGCCGCGCCTCCTCCAGCACCAGGCCCAGGTCCTTGCGCATCCAGTCCACCGCGAAGCCGAAGTCGAAACGGTCCTCGACCATGGTCTTGCCGCGGTTGTCCAGCTGCCAACTCTGCGCCGCCCCCTTGCCGATGACCTGCAGCACCAGCTCCATCGGCAGGCCGGATTTCTCGCCGAAGGCGATCGCCTCGGCAAGCCCCTGCACCAGGCCGGCGATGCAGATCTGGTTGACCATCTTCGCGAGCTGGCCGGCCCCCGCATCCCCGACCCGCGTCACGGCGCGGGCGAACGCCAGCACCACCGGCCGGGCCGCGTCGAAGGGCGCCTCGTCGCCCCCGCACATCACCGTCAGCGCGCCATTGACCGCCCCCGCCTGGCCGCCCGAGACCGGCGCATCGACAAAATGCAGGCCACGCTCGCGCGCCACGGCATGGAGCTCTCGCGCCACCTCGGCCGACGCGGTCGTGTGGTCCACGAACACCGCGCCCGGCTTCATGCCGGCAAAGGCGCCCTGGTCACCGAGCACAACCTGGCGCAGGTCCTCGTCGTTGCCGACGCAGGCGAACACGAAGTCGGCATCGCGCGCCGCATCGGCAGGCGTCGCCGCCACGCGGCCGCCGAACTCGCCGGCCCAGGCCTGCGCCTTGGCGGCCGTGCGGTTGTAGACCGTGACCTGATGGCCGGCGCGGGCCAGGTGGCCGGCCATCGGCAAGCCCATCACGCCCAGGCCCAGAAAGGCGACTCGGCGCGACGGAAGGGCCTCGTAGGGCCTGGGTTGGATACTGCTCATGGGCGAGGAAGGGTGAAGACTAGACGATGGAGAAATGCTCGGTGCCGGACGACAGGTCGCCGCTGCGCGCGCGCTCGCTGTTGAGCTTGATCTGCAGGCGCAGGTCGTTGACCGAATCGGCGTTGCGCAACGCATCCTCGTAGCTCACCTTGCCGCTCTCGTAGAGGTCGAACAGCGCCTGGTCAAAGGTCTGCATGCCCAGCTCGCGCGAGCGCTTCATGATCTCCTTGATCTCGCCCACTTCGCCCTTGAAGATGAGGTCCGAAATCAAGGGCGAGTTCAGCAGGATCTCCACCGCGGCGATGCGCCCCTTGCCCTCCTGGCGCGGCAGCAGGCGCTGCGACACGATGGACTTCAGGTTCAGCGACAGGTCCATCAGCAGCTGCGGCCGCCGCTCCTCGGGGAAGAAGTTGATGATGCGATCCAGCGCCTGGTTGGCGCTGTTGGCGTGCAGCGTGGCCATGCACAAGTGGCCCGTCTCGGCGAAGGCCACCGCGTGCTCCATGGTCTCGCGGTCGCGGATCTCGCCCATCAGGATCACGTCCGGCGCCTGGCGCAGCGTGTTCTTCAGCGCCGCCTCCCAGCCCTCGGTGTCCAGGCCCACTTCGCGCTGGCTGATGATGCAGTTCTTGTGCGGATGCACGAACTCCACCGGGTCTTCGATGGTGATGATGTGGCCGTAGGTGGTCTCGTTGCGATGGTCGATCATCGCCGCCAGCGTCGTGCTCTTGCCCGAGCCGGTGGCGCCCACCACGATGACCAGGCCGCGCTTGGTCTGCACCACGTCGTTCAGGATGGGCGGCAGGTCCAGCGACGCGATCGTCGGCAGGGTCTGCGGAATCGTGCGCAACACCAACGCCACCTGGCCCTGCTGGATGTAGGCGTTGACGCGGAAGCGGCCGATGCCTTGCGGCGAGATCGCGAAGTTGCACTCCTTGGTGCGCTCGAACTCCGCCGCCTGCTTGTCGTTCATGATGGAGCGCGCCAGCTGCAGCGTATGCTGACCGGTGAGCGGCTGCGGCGACACCTTGGTGACCTTGCCGTCCACCTTGATCGCGGGCGGGAACTCCGAGGTCAGGAATAAGTCCGACCCCTTGCGCGACACCATCAGGCGCAGCAGGTCGTTGATGAATTTCGAGGCCTGGTCGCGTTCCATGGTGGCTCCGGTCCGGTCAGCCGGGGAAGTTCTCGGGGAACTTCGCCTTGGCGCGCGCCTCGGCGGGGGAAATGATGTTGCGGCGGACCAGATCGGTGAGGTTCTGGTCCAGCGTCTGCATGCCCAGGTTGTTGCCGGTCTGGATGGACGAGTACATCTGCGCCACCTTGTTCTCGCGAATCAGGTTGCGGATCGCGGAGGTGCCCAGCATGATCTCGTGCGCCGCGACACGGCCGCTGCCGTCCTTGAGCTTGCACAGGCTCTGCGAAATCACCGCCACCAGCGACTCCGACAACATCGCGCGCACCATCTCCTTTTCGGCGGCGGGGAAGACGTCGACGATGCGGTCCACCGTCTTGGCGGCCGACGAGGTGTGCAGCGTGCCGAACACCAGGTGGCCCGTCTCCGCCGCGGTCAGCGCCAGGCGGATGGTTTCGAGGTCGCGCATTTCGCCGATCAGGATGGCGTCCGGGTCCTCGCGCAGCGCCGAGCGCAGCGCGTTGGAGAAGCTCATCGTGTGCGGCCCCACCTCGCGCTGGTTGATCAGGCTCTTCTTGGACTCGTGCACGAATTCGATCGGGTCCTCGATGGTCAGGATGTGCCCGTACTCGTTTTCGTTCAGGTGGTTGATCATGCCCGCCAGCGTCGTGCTCTTGCCCGAGCCGGTGGGGCCGGTCACCAGCACCATGCCGCGCGGCTTCAGCGCCAGCTCGGCGAACACCTTGGGCGCGTTCAGCTGCTCCAGCGTCAGGATCTTGGACGGAATGGTGCGGAACACCGCGCCGGCGCCGCGGTTCTGGTTGAAGGCATTGACGCGGAAGCGCGCCAGGCCCTGGATCTCGAACGAGAAATCGCACTCCAGGGTTTCCTCGTAGGCCTTGCGCTGGGCGTCGTTCATGATGTCGTACACCATGTCATGCACCTGGCGGTGCTCCAGGGCCTCGACATTGATGCGCCGCACGTCGCCGTGCACACGGATCATGGGCGGCAAGCCGGCGGAGAGGTGAAGGTCGGAGGCCTTGTTCTTGACCGAGAATGCCAGCAGTTGGGTGATGTCCATGAGTACCTGAAAGAGCCTGGGCGATTATGGCGACGATCTCCGAGAACATACAACAGCTGCGGGGCCGCATCGCGACGGCCTGCGAGCAGGCCGGCCGCCCCGTGCAGAGCGTCACGCTGTTGGTGGTCAGCAAGACCTTTCCTGCCGACGCGGTGCGCGAGGCCTTTGCCGCCGGAGAGCACCGCTTCGGCGAGAACTATGTACAGGAAGGCGTGGCCAAGATCCAGGCGCTGGACGAGCTGCGCGCGCGCATCGAGTGGCACCTGATCGGCCCCTTGCAGAGCAACAAGACGCGCGTGGTTGCCGAGTCCTTCGACTGGGTGCACAGCGTGGACCGGCTCAAGATCGCGCAGCGGCTTTCCGAGCAACGCCCCGCGCACCTGCCGCCGCTGCAGGTCTGCCTGCAGGTCAACATCAGCGGCGAGGCGAGCAAGAGCGGCCTCAGCCCCGATGAAGCGCAAGACCTGGCACCGCAGGTCGCCGCCCTGCCGCGGCTGCGCCTGCGCGGCCTGATGGCCATCCCCGAGCCAGCCTCGACTCTGGAGGCACAGCGCGAGCCGCATCGCGCGCTGGCGCAGCTGCTGGCACGGCTGAATCAGCGCGGGCTGGCGCTGGACACCTTGAGCATGGGCATGAGCGCCGACATGGAGGCCGCCATCCTGGAAGGCGCGACCCTGGTGCGCGTGGGCAGCGCGATCTTCGGCGCGCGCCCGCCGCAGCCGCGGCAGGAAGGCTGACCCGATGACGCCGGCGGCCACCAGCATCGGTGAGCCGGCGGGCCGGCTGTCGCTGCGCCGGCTGCTGGCGCTGGGCAGCGCACGCGAGCGCACCCTGGTGCTGGCCGGCTGGCTGCTCAGCCTCCTCGCCAGCGTGGCGCTCGGGCTGGGCAGCGTGCTGCAGGGCTGGTCCGGCCTGCCGATCGAGGTCGGCGGGTTGCGCGTCTACGTCAGCTTCTACCCGCCGCTGCCCATCTGCCTGTGGTGGGCATTGAGCCTGGGCTGGGGCTGGGGGGCGGTACCTGCCTATCTCGCCACCCTCACCCTGGCGCTGCATTCGGGCATGGCCCTGCCGCTGGCCCTGCTGTTCGCCTGCGCCAATCCGCTGGGTCTGGGCGCGATGACGCTGGGCTACCGCGCCATCGGCGCCTCGCGCGCGCTGCGCGAGCCGCGGACATTGCTGTTTTATGTGCCGCTGGCCTTCATCGCCTCGGTGTTCAGCGCCTCCGGCGCCCTGCTGTGGACCTACAGCCTGGGGCTGGACGCGGCGCGGCTGCTGCCCATCTGGCAGGGCTGGTGGATGGGCGCCTTCCTCGAGAGCGTGTTCATCACCGGCCCCTGGATGGCGCTGAGCTGGCCCGCCATGCAGGCCTGGCTGACGCGCCGGCCCGAGCTGCTGCAACCGCTGCCTCAGGGCACGCGAGCGCTGGGATTGGGCTTGCTGCTGACCCTGGTGCTGGGCGTGCTGGCCTATGGCGCGGTGAGCCTGGGGCTGGGCACAGCGCAGCTCGCCACGGCGCTCCAAGGCGGCCAGTGGCAGCCGCTGCAGGCCGCGGCGCGCGCGATGATGGGCACGGCCTGGGTCTTCTTCTGGGTGTTCTGCCTCATCGTGCTGTTCGTGGCCTTCTTCGGTTACCAGGCGCTGTCGCGCTGGATGCGCGGCACGCGCGCCCTGGTACAGCAGCTGGCGCATGCGAATGCCGAGCTGGAGCGCCGCTCGCGCACCGACGGGCTGACCGGCCTGCACAACCGGCTTGCCAGCGAGGAGTTGCTGCGCACGCTGTGGCGCAGCGCGCGCCGCTACAAAGACCCGGCCACCGTGCTGATGTTGGACATCGATCATTTCAAGCGCGTCAACGACACCCATGGCCACGCGGCCGGCGACGCGGTGATCAAGGCCCTGGCCCAGCTGATGCGCGACGCGGTGCGCCAGGTCGACGTGGCCGGCCGCTTCGGCGGCGAGGAGTTCGTGATCGGGCTCTCGCACAGCGACCTCGCCGGCGCGCGGGCCTTTGCCGAGCGCCTGCGCGAACGCATCGCCGCGCAGCCGGTGCCCTGGGGGCAGGAGCGCATCGCCTATACGGTCAGCATGGGCATCGCTGAATTGCGGCCTGCGGACCAGGACATCGAGACCTGGCTGCGCCGCGCCGACGCCGCGATGTACCGCGCCAAGCAGAACGGCCGCGACCGCATCGAACTCGCCACCGACTGAACCATGCCCCGGGCGCGGGCGGGCCGCGCCGCGCGCATTCCGCCCAGATCTTCTGGCCGGCGCACCACGGCTGTGCAGGGGCCGAGCGCCAGGCTAGTGGCCGATTCGTACGTCGTCCAACGACAGTGGCCGATTGCGTCAATAGTTGCGGTTACAGCCGGTCACGTTTCCTTTTCTCCTGACCGCGCGCTTACGGCGCTCGCATACTGGCCGCCCTGGGACAGACCGCCCGTGCTGCAGTTCACGGGCCGTGGCGGGATTCTCGTTAACCCTGATCAAGACGCCTGAAGAAGCCGTCGAAGCCCAGCGACGGAGCCGCGCACCACGCGGCCAGCGTCCAACCCGTCAAAAAACAGATCTTCGCGAGGGAAACCCATGACGTTTCTATCCGGTCTGCGCATCGGACAGCGCCTGGCGCTGAGCTATGCGCTGCTCATCCTGCTGCTGATTGTCATCGGCGCCTACGGCGCCCAGAATGCCAGCCGACTGGCCGGCGATCTGGACAAAACGGCCAATTCCAGCCTGGTCAAGATCTCCGCGGCCAACAGCCTCGAGGGCAATGTCAACGTGATCGCCGCCGCGGCGCGCGACCTGCTGCTGCTGGACGAGGCACGGCAGATCAAAAAGCAGAAGGCCGCCATCGATGGCGCGCTGCAGGACAGCGAGAAACAGCTCGGCTCGCTGGAGTCCTCGCTCACCGACGGCAAGGACAAGGAAATCGCCGGCCAGGTGCGCGAGCGCCAGGGCAAGTTCTTCGCCGCGGTCGCCAAGTTCCTGAAGATCCAGCAGGACGGCAGCCCGGACGAGGCGCGCGAAAGCCTGATCACCGACGTGCGCCCGGCCCAGCAGGCCTACCAGCAGGGGCTGAAGGCGCTGGCGGACCTGCAGTTCCAGAACGCCCATGCGCTCGCCGAATCGGGCGCGGCGCTGGCCGGCCGCTCGGTCATCGTGACCGGCGTGCTGGTGCTCATGGCCGTGCTGGTCGGCGGTGGCGGCGGCCTGATGATCGCGCGCTCCATCATCCTGCCGGCCCAGAAAGCCAAGGACGCCGCACAGGCGATCAGCTCGGGCGACCTGTCGCGCCATATCGAAGTGCGCGGCCAGGACGAACTGGCCCAGATGCTGGCCGCGATGCGCGACATGCAGCAGGCGCTCTCCGGCGTGGTCTCCAGCGTCAGCGCGGCGGCCGGCGAGGTGGCGCACAACTCCAACGAGATCGCCGGCAACAACGTGGATCTGTCGGACCGCACCGCGCGCTCTGCGGCCAGCCTGCAGAACACCGCCGCGTCGGTGGAGCAGATCGCCTCCAACCTGAACGGCGCCAGCGAACTCACGCGCAAGGCCGCCGGCATCGCCAGCAAGGCGCGCCAGTCGGCCTCGGCAGGCGGCAATGTGGTCAGCCAGGTCGTCTCCACGATGGAAGAGATCAGCGCCAGCTCGCGCAAGATCGGCGACATCATCGGCGTGATCGACGGCATCGCCTTCCAGACCAACATCCTGGCGCTGAACGCGGCGGTGGAAGCCGCCCGCGCCGGCGAGCATGGCAAGGGCTTCGCGGTGGTCGCCTCCGAGGTGCGCGCGCTGGCCTCGCGCAGCGCGCAGGCCGCCAAGGAGATCAAGCAGCTGATCCAGGAATCCACCGAGAAGGTGGACAACGGCACCGCGCTGGTCAACAACGCCGGCGCCACCATCCGCTCGGTGGTGGACGAGGTCAACAACATGGGCCAGCTGATCGAGGAGATCTCGCACTCGGCCCAGGAGCAGGCGGCCGGCGTCGGCGTGGTCAACAGCGCGATGAACGAGCTGGACCGCACCACGCAGCAGAACACCTCGCTGGTCCAGGCCCTGAGCCGCTCCACCGACGCGCTGCGCGACAGCTCCACGCGCCTGCAGCAGGCGGTCGGCTTCTTCCGCGCCACCTGAACGCAGCGCCCCCCTTCTCACCCTCACGACAACAGAATCTGCCCATGAACAACAAGTCTCTGATCCGTTCCCTGCTGGCGCTGGGCGCCGCCCTGACCCTCGCGCTGGGTGCCCACGCCGCGCCCAAGGTGGTGAAGAAGGTGCCGCCGGAGTTCCCGCCCGAGGCCGCGCGCCAGTCCATCTCGGCCGGCTCGGTGCGCGCCAAGATGAGCATCGACCCCGACGGCAAGGTCTCCGCGGTGGAAATCCTCGAGGCCGAACCGCGCCGCGTCTTCGACAAGGCGGTGACCCGCGCGCTGATGGAATGGCGCTTCGAGGCCAGCGGCGAAAAGCAGACCCACGAGGTCAAGCTGGTCTTCAAGAACGAAGACTGAGGCCTGGCCTCGCGCACGGCGCCACGGCGCCGTGCCTATCACCGACAATCGCCGCATGGCGATTCAATGGTTTCCCGGGCACATGCACAAGACCCGGGGCGCGATCCGCGAGCGCATCAAGAGCGGGATCGACGTGGTCATCGAGCTGCTGGACGCGCGCGTGCCGGCCAGCAGCGCGAATCCACTGCTGGCCCAGCTCACCCGCGGACGGGCGGCGCTCAAGCTGCTGAACAAGCAGGACCTGGCCGACCCCGAGCGCACGCGGCTCTGGCTGGACCACTACAACGCCCGCCCCGACACCCGGGCGGTGGCGATCGACCAGGGCATGAAGGGGCTGGCGCGCACGCTGGCCCAGGAATGCCGGGCGCTGGCCCCCAACCGCGGCGGGCTGGACAAGCCGCTGCGCGTGCTGGTCTGCGGCATCCCCAACGTGGGCAAATCCACGCTGATCAACACCCTGGTCGGCAAGCGCGCCGCGAAGACCGGCGACGAGCCCGGCATCACCAAGAACGAGCAGAAGATCGTGCTGGACAAGGACGTCTACCTGTTCGACACGCCCGGCATGCTGTGGCCCAAGATCACCGTGCCCGAGGCCGGCATCAATCTGGCCGCCTGCGGCGCCGTGGGGCGCAACGCCTTCGAGGAAGAGGTGGTGGCGCTGGATCTGCTGGCCTATCTGCGCCAGAACTATCCGCTCGCGCTGAAGGGCCGCTACCAGCTGGAGCTCAACGAGGCGCTCGCCGAGGGCGAGCTGCTGGAGGCCCTGGGCCGGCGCCGCGGCGCGGTGCTCGCGGGCGGGCGCATCAACACCCAGAAGGCGGCGGAGATCCTGCTCAACGACCTGCGCGCCGGCGTGCTGGGTCGCATCACGCTGGAAACGCCGCGCCAGTTCGCCGCCTGGCAGGCCACCGCCAGGGCGCTGGAAGAAGCCAAGGCCGCCGAGCGTGAGCAAGCCCGCGCCGAGTCGCGGCGCGGCACCCGCGACGCCCAGCGCGAACAGGATGCCGGGCATGACGACGCGGCCGCGGACGACGGCCAGGACCTCGCCACGGACTGAGCCCGCGGGACCGCCTGTCAGCGCGACAGGCCGCGGCCCGGTTCGCGGGGCGTCCTGCGCATCCGGTCGGGGTAGCCCAGCACCTCCGACAGGCTGAGCTGCTCGTCGTCGTTCGCGTCGGCCGCCTCGAAGGCCGCCATGCGCGCGGCCACCACCTCGGCAAAGCGGATCGGCGGCTCCAGTGCATCAGGGCTGCGCCCCAGGCTTTCCAGCATCGCGCGGCGCACCTGCTGCGGCAGCGCCTGCAGCTCGTGCGCGTCGATCACGCCGTCGCGGTTGCGGTCCAGCGCCTGCCAGGCGCGCAGCACGTCCTTGTGGAACTCGGCCAGCGTGATGCGCCCGTCGTGGTTCAGGTCCGCGGCGTCGAAGGCCGCGCGCGCCTCGCTGGGGCTCACGCCGGGCCACAGGGCGGCCCCCGGGGCCACCGGGGGGGCCGCATGCACCTGCGCGCCGGCACAGGCGATGCACAGGCCGATCCAGCGTTGCCATCCTCGTTTCATCGCCGCTCCCTTCATCGCCGCTCCCTTCGGGGCCTAGCCCCTGATCACCAGCTCCAGCGCTGGTTCTGTCCGCCATTGCAGCGCCACATGATGACTGGCTGCTTGGGCCGCGACTGGCCTTCCTTCAGGTCCAGGCATTTGCCCGTCGCCTCGCTGCGGATCTGGCCGCCATAGGCGCGCCAGCGCTGGTTGCTCTGGCCGTTGCAGTTCCAGGCGATCACGCGGGCGCCGTCGCGGTCGTCGCCGTTGGCCACGTCCAGGCACAGGCCAGCCACGCGCAACTCGCCGCGCCGCGTCCACTCGAAGCGCTGGTTGGTGCCGCCGTGGCAGTTGAAGACGATCAGTCCGTTGCCGGGTCGCGCGCTGCCCTCGATGTCCAGGCACATGTCGCCCATGCCGCGGATCTGTGAGCCCCAGCCAGAGCCGGGATTGCCACCGTCCGGGCGGTCGTCGTCCTTGTGCTTGCTGGCCAGGATCGCGATGCCGGCGATGGCCGCGGCGGCGGCGATCGCCAGCCCCACGTTGGAGGATTTGTCTTCGCGCGTCGCTTCGGTGGTGATGCGGAAACGCGCGGCGCAGCCGCCGTTGACCCACAGCTCCTTGTTGCTGAGGTCATAGCCCCAGGTCCTGTTGAAGCGGCAGGCACCGGACAACTGTTCGTCCAGGTCCACCTCGGTCGTGCCCTCGGGCAGCGGATAGGACTGGTACTCACCGCGCGAGCGCAGCTCCACGGTCTGCTCGTCGGCGCGCGCCGCCAGCGGCGGCAGCACCAGCGCGACGGCAACCAGGGTGGCCAGGGGCCGGGACAGGACAGGCATTGCGTTCTCCCCACCGCGGGCGGACTGCGCGCGCGGCGTTCATGTGATTTCGCCGGCATGGTAGTGCAGCCAGCCCCTGGCGCCGCAGCGGGCGCCCCGGATCCGGGGGCCTGCGGCCGAACGCCATACCCGGTGCGGGCGGCCGGGCATTGAATCCGCCGCCCGCATGCCCATCTAACATGGCTGGGCGGGGGCCCTCGCCCGCGCAAAAGGACGGCGGCCCATGGGCATGCTGGTGCTGGCGCTGGTGGCGCTGTTGTTATGCGGCTGGTGGATCAGCCAACCCTGGCGGCTGGCATGGCGCCGTGCCCGGATCGCCCGCCGGCCCTTTCCGGCCGCATGGCGAGCCATCCTGCGCCGCCGCGTGCCGCTGGTGCAGCGCCTGCCGGTGGACCTGCAGCTGCGGCTCAAGGGCCTGATCCAGGTCTTCCTGGCCGAAAAGTCCATCGTCGGCTGCGCCGGTCTGACCGTTACCGACGAGGTGCGCGTGACCATCGCCGCCCAGGCCTGCCTGCCGCTGCTGGGCCGGCCGCGCGGTTTTTACCCGGAGCTGAGCAGTGTGCTGGTCTACCCCGGCGCCTTCGTGGTCGACCGCCTGCAGCAGGACGGCCTGTTGCAGCGCCACGACCGCCGCGTGCTGACGGGCGAGTCCTGGAGCGGGGGGCAGGTGGTGCTGTCCTGGGACCATGTGCGGGAGGAGGCCGGCCAGCCCGATGGCGGCAGCAATGTGGTGGTGCACGAGTTCGCCCACCAGCTGGACCAGGCCGGCGGCGCGGCCAATGGCGCGCCCTGGCTGCCCGGTGCCTGGTGGCGGCGACGCTGGTCACAGGTCTGGAACCAGGCCTATGCGCAGGCATCCGCGCGCCGCGCACAGGGAGACGAGGGCGAGCTGATGGGCGACTATGCACTCAGCGCGCCGGCGGAATTCTTCGCGGTGGCGTCGGAGCGCTTCTTCGGCGCCAGCACCGAGTTGGCACGCCAGTACCCGGCGCTGCACGCCGAGTTGCGCCGCTACTACGGCGTCGATCCCCGGCTCTGGCAGGCCTGAGGACAGGTCGGACCGCTCAGAATCCCATCTCGGCGAGCAGCGCGTCCACGTCGTCCTGCTTGAGCGCCTTGTCCGGCGTCTGCACACCTTCCAGGCCCTGGGCCGAGGGCGCCGCCGCAGCAGGTGCCGGCTCGTTGCCCAGCAGCTCGCGCAGCGGCTGTTCGGAACGGGTCAGCATCGCGATGACCTTGTTGATCACCTGACCCGAGAGGTCCTGGAACTCCTGCGCCAACACCAGCTCGGTATGCAGGCCGCCGGTGCGCCGGGCGAAGTCCGAGGCCTTGGCCGCGTAGGCCGCGCACAGGCGCATCATCGCCCGTGCGCGCTCGACGGACAGGTCCTGCGCCTGCGACAGGCGCATCAGCGATTCGGACAGGTCCGCGCCCTGGCGGAACACATGGCCGGCCTCCTCCTGCGCCGCCTCGACCAGCCCCAGCACCTTGTTGGCCGCCTGCTCCGTCATCTGTTCGACATAGGCCAGACGCTCGCAGGCGTCGGGCAGCTCCTGCAACAAATGGTGCAGGGTGGCATCGATGCTGGGGGGCTCATGCGGAACGGCTTGGGACATGACGCTGATCGGGCGAGGCCCGCCTCCGGGTCGAGGGGCGGCCTGGGCGGCGGCCCGGGGGGACGAGGATGGCAATGGGCCCCATGCTACGTGCGACAGGCGATCACGCGGCCGCCGCACCGCGCCGCGGTGTCGAATTGTTGGCAGCCGGGCGGATTTCCTGCGCTCCGGGCGGGGCCGGTGGGATCAGCTCCAGAGGTCCAGCGGCGGTTCGCGCGTCAGCGCGCGCAGCAGG
The DNA here is from genome assembly GCF_022549225.1 of Pelomonas sp. CA6. Lineage (GTDB taxonomy): Bacteria > Pseudomonadota > Gammaproteobacteria > Burkholderiales > Burkholderiaceae_C > Roseateles. The sequence goes on along the minus strand of NZ_JAKZFD010000003.1, from coordinate 342,857 downwards.
TCGCTGCGCGACAGAAAGCCCTGCACCGCGCCGTCGGCATCGGCGACCGGCAGGCCCGGCAGGCCCAGGTCCAGCATCAGCTGCGCCGCCTCGCGCAGCGGGGTCTCGGGATGGGCCACCGGCACCGGGGTCCACATGAAGCGGCTGACCGGCTGGTCCAGGCGCGCCAGCCAGTCAGCCATCAGCGCCGGATCCTGCGGCAGGTCGCGCAGCAAGTCGGCGCGCAACACCAGCCCCACCAGTCGCCGCTGCGGGGACAGCACCGGCGCCTGGCCCACGCCGGCCTCGGCCAGGCGGCCCCAGGCCTGGCGCAGCGTCGCCGTCTGCGCGACGCTGACGACGCGCGGGTTCATCAGCTGCTGCACCTCGCGCAGCGGGTGGCGGTCCGGCGCCTGCGCATAGGCGGCCAGCGCGGCGCCCGGCCCCGCCATCGGCGGCCCCTGGCGCGCGCCAGCACCACCGCCGGCCTCGCGCTCGGCCAGCGCGATCACCACCGAGGCCGGATTGGGCGTGTCCTGCCCGGCCACCGGCGCGACGGCGCGGGTGCGCGCCACGGCCTGCACCGCGCCCAGATCGCGCACCTGCTCCATCGCGCCGCTGTAGACGCGTCCCTGCATGCCATAGACCGCAAACATGGGCGCGAGGATCGCATGGCGCCGGCTTGGGCACAATGCGGGGCTTCTGCCGCCGCCGTACGCTGTCCGCACGATGAAACACCCGCTCCGCCCCCTCTCGCCAGCGACCTCGCTGCTGCTGGTCCTGGCCGCGCTGGGACTGTCCGCCTGCGCCGTGGTCAGCGTCGCCGGCGCCGCCGCGGGCGCGGCGATCAGCGTCACCAGCGCGGTCGTGACGACCACGGTCAAGGTCGGCGGCAAGGTGGTCGAGAAGACCGTGGATGCGGTCTCCGGCGACGAAGCACCACCGTCGGCCGCGGCCTCGGCGCCCACCGCCCCCTGAGGCGCGCCGGACCGCGCCCCGAAACTCAAGGCACTGGCAGCGCCGTCTCGTACTTGACCTCGCGCAGCACCACGTTGCTGCGCACGCTGGCCACGCCGGCGACCTTGAACACCTTGGCCTGCAGGAACTGGTCATAGGCCTTCATGTCCGGCGCCACGACCTTGATCACATAGTCGGCCTCGCCGGTGATGGCCTGGCATTCGATGATCTCGGGGCTGGCGCGCACCATGGCCTCGAAAGCTTCCACCGCGCCCTCGCTGTGCCGCACCAGGCTGACATTGGCCAGCACGCAGATCGACAGCCCCAGCTTCTCGCGGTCCACCAGCACGACCTCGCGGCGGATCACGCCGCGCTCCTCCAGCTCCTTGATGCGCCGCCACACGGGCGTGGGCGACAGGCCCACGCGCTCGGCCAGTTGCTGCGTGCTCTGACGCGCGTCCTGTTGCAGCGCCTCGAGGATCAGGCGCGTCGCCCGATCGAAAGCTTCCATCGTTTGTCTCCATTGTTCTGAGAGAAATTATCTCTTTCCAACCGTTGATTGGAGTCAACAAGACAAGAATCTCCGCCGGGACTGGCGAAGAATCACGCTCCAGCCCAACCTAGATCAAGGCGCCGCCCGCCCGCAGGCGCCAGGAGACTGCCGTGTCCGACCCCGCCCTGCCCGCCCGCGCGCCCACGACCGAGCCCGCGCTGCGGCCCTACCAGCTCTCCGACAATCTGGCGGCCCAGGGCGGCCAGGTCTTCCTGACCGGCACCCAGGCCCTGGTGCGGCTGCTGCTCGCGCAGAAGGCCCTGGACGAACGGCAGGGGCTGAAGACGGCCGGCTTCGTGTCCGGCTACCGCGGCAGCCCGCTGGGCATGGTGGACCAGCAGTTGTGGAAGGCGAAGAAATTCCTCGACGCGGCACAGATCAACTTCCTGCCGGCGATCAACGAGGACCTGGCCGCCACCGCCTGCCTGGGCGTGCAGCGCGTGGCGCTGGACCCCAAACGCACGGTCGATGGCGTGTTCGCGATGTGGTACGGCAAGGGCCCCGGCGTGGATCGCTCGGGCGACGCGCTCAAGCATGGCAACGTCTATGGCAGCGCGCCGCAGGGCGGCGTGCTGGTGGTCTGCGGCGACGACCATGGCTGCGTCTCCTCGAGCACGCCGCATCAGAGCGACCTGGCGCTGCAGGCCTGGTCCATGCCCATCGTGCACCCGGCCAATGTCGCCGAGTACCTGGAGTTCGGGCTCTATGGCTGGGCGCTGTCGCGCTTCTCCGGAACCTGGGTGGGCTTCAAGGCCATCTCCGAGGTGGTCGAGTCCGGCATGACGGTGGACCTGGACCATGTGCCACTGGACTTCGAGCAGCCGGTGGATTTCAAGCCCCCCACCAACCTGCACATCCGCCAGGTCGACCTGCCCTCGCTGGAACTGGAATCGCGCCTGGCCCACAAGCTGGACGCGGTGCTGGCCTTCGCCAAACTCAACTCCATCGACAAGCACATCGTCACGAGCCCGCGCGCCCAGCTGGGCATCGTCACCGTGGGCAAGGCGCATTACGACTTCATGGAGGTGCTGCGCCGGCTGGACCTGGACCCGAACGCGCTGGCCGCGGCCGGCGTGCGCGTCTACAAGGTGGGCCTGGTCTTCCCGCTGGAGCCGACGCGCATCCGCGAGTTCGCGCAGGGGCTGACGGACATGCTGGTGATCGAAGAGAAGGCCCCGGTCGTCGAACGCCAGATCAAGGAGCTGCTCTACCACCTGCCCGACGCGCAGCGCCCGCGCGTGGTCGGCAAGACCGACGCGCAGGGGGGGCAGGTCTTGAGCGCGCTCGGCGAGCTTCGCCCCTCGCGCATCATGCCCACGGTGGCCGACTGGCTGGCACGCCTGAACCCGGCGCTGGACCGCCGCCACCTGGTGGTGGACTTCCTCACCCCCTGCCTGCTGTCCAACGAGGCCGACGGCGTGCGCCGCCAGCCCTACTTCTGTTCGGGCTGCCCGCACAACACCAGCACCAAGCTGCCCGAGGGCTCGCGCGCGCTGGCCGGCATCGGCTGCCACTTCATGGCCAGCTGGATGGAGCGCGGCACCTCGGGGCTGATCCAGATGGGCGCCGAGGGCGTGGACTGGGCCGCGCACAGCCGCTTCACGACCGAGAAGCATGTGTTCCAGAACCTGGGCGACGGCACCTACTACCACTCGGGCTATCTGGCGATCCGCCAGGCCATCGCGGCGCGCGCCAACATCACCTACAAGATCCTCTACAACGACGCCGTCGCGATGACCGGCGGTCAGCCGGTGGACGGCAGCACCAGCGTGCCGCAGATCGCGCGCCAGGTGGAGGCCGAGGGCGTGAAGCGCCTGTGCGTGGTCTCCGACGAGATCGGCAAATATCGCGGCCACGAGAACCTGTTCCCGCCCGGCACCCGTTTCCACGACCGCAGCGAACTGGACGCGGTGCAGCGCGAGCTGCGCGAGATCGAGGGCGTCACGGTGCTGATCTACGACCAGACCTGCGCCGCCGAGAAGCGCCGCCGGCGCAAGAAGGGCGAGTTCCCCGACCCGCCCAAGCGCCTCTTCATCAACGAGGCGGTCTGCGAGGGCTGCGGTGACTGCGGCCAGGCGAGCAACTGCCTGTCGGTCGTGCCCGTCGAGACCGACTGGGGACGCAAGCGCACGATCGAGCAGACCAGCTGCAACAAGGACTTCAGCTGCGTCAACGGCTTCTGCCCCAGCTTCGTCTCGGTGCACGGCGCCAAGCTGCGCAAGCGCGCCGGCGCGGGCTTCAGCGCGCAAGACCTGACCCGCGAGCTGGACGCGATCGGCGCGCCGTCGCCCTGGGCCTGGACCGGCCCCTTCGACATGCTGGTCACCGGCGTAGGCGGCACCGGTGTCGTCACGGTGGGCGCGCTGGTCACCATGGCCGCCCACTTGGAAGGCAAGCAGAGCTCGGTGCTGGACTTCATGGGCTTCGCGCAAAAGGGCGGCGCGGTGCTGTCCTTCGTGCGCGTGGCGCCGACGCAGGACCTGCTCAACCAGGTGCGCATCGACACGCAGCAGGCCGACGTGCTGCTGGCCTGCGACATGGTGGTTGGCGCCAGCGCCGACGCGCTGGCCACGGTCAAGGCCGGCCGCACCGTGATCCTGGCCAACACCCACGAGCTGCCCACCGCGGCCTTCGTGCGCAACCCCGATGCCAACCTGCGCGCGCCCTCGCTGCTGGCCAAGATGCAGCACGCCACCGGCGGCGAGCCGGGCCTGCTGGCCAGCATCGACGCGCAGGGCATCGCGCAGCGCCTGCTGGGCGACACCATGCCCAGCAACATCATCATGCTGGGCGCGTGCTGGCAGCGCGGCCTGGTGCCGGTCAGCCATGCGGCGCTGATGCGCGCGATCGAGCTCAACGGCGTGGCGGTGGAGGCCAACAAGACCGCCTTCGCGCTGGGCCGGCTGGCCATCGCCGCGCCCGACGCGCTGCAACGCCTGGCCGGCGAGGCGCCCGCCACCGTGCAGTGGATGAACTTCGACCAGCTCGACGGCGAGAACGGCCTGATCGCGCGCCGCAAGGCCTTCCTGACCGACTACCAGGACGCCGCCTATGCGCAGCGCTACGAGCGCCTGGTGCAGCGCGTGCGCACGGCCGAGCAGGGCTGGGGCGAGGCCGGCCGCGGCCTGCGCCTGACCAAGGCAGTGGCGCGCTACTACGCCAAGCTGCTGGCGATCAAAGACGAGTACGAGGTGGCGCGGCTCTACACCAACGGCGCCTTCGAGGCCGCGCTGAAGGCGCAGTTCCAGGACTGGGAGCGCCTGTCCTTCCACATGGCGCCGCCACTGCTGTCCAAGCCCGGCCCCGACGGCCGCGCCAAGAAGATCGAGCTGGGCAGCTGGACCTTCAAGGCGCTCAAGGGCCTGGCGCGACTCAAGGGCCTGCGCGGCGGGCCGCTGGATGTGTTCGGCAAGACCGAGGAGCGGCGCATGGAGCGCCAGCTGATCGCCGACTACGAAGCTCTGGTCGACGAGATGCTGGCCCACCTGAACGCGGACAACGCAGCGCAGAAGCTGGAACTGGCGCTCAAGCTGGCGCGCCTGCCCGAGGGCATGCGCGGCTATGGCCATGTGAAGCTGGCCAACGTGCTCAGCGCGCGCGCGCAGTGGAAGGACCTGCTGGACCGTTTCCATGGCCGCGTGGCCGAGGCGCCGGTGCAGGTCGTGGCCGCGCCGGCGCGCGTGAAGGGCGTCGCCGAGCTCTGACGACCCGGGCGGGGCGCCCAGGGCCATGGCGCACAGCGCACATGGCCCTGGGCTTGTCTGCGGCAAGCGGCTTGCTCCAAGATGGCCCAGGGCGGCCCGGTGCTGCCCGGTCCAGACCCACAGGGAGCCGCGATGAACACCCCCCACCCTTCTTCCGCCACCCGCGTCGAGCGCGACAGCATGGGCGAGGTCGCCGTGCCCGGCGACGCGCTGTACGGCGCGCAGACCCAGCGCGCGGTGCAGAACTTCGGTATTGCGCAGCGCCCCCTGCCGCGCGCCTTCGTCGAGGCGCTGCTGCTGCAGAAGGCCGCCGCCGCGCGCGCCAACGCGGCGCTGGGACAGCTACCGGGCGAGGTGGCCGAGGCCATCGCCCAATGCGCGATCGGCCTGAGCGAATCGCCGGGGCTGATGGCGCATTTTCCGATCGACGTCTGCCAGACCGGCTCGGGCACCAGCAGCAACATGAACGCCAACGAGGTGCTCGCCCGGCTGGCCTCGCAGCAGCTTGGCGGGCGCGAAATCAGCCCCAACGACCATGTCAACGCCAGCCAGAGCAGCAACGACAGCATCCCCACCGTGCTGCACCTGAGCGCGGCGCTGGCGCTGCACGAGGAGCTGCTGCCGGCGCTGGATGCGCTGCAGGCCACGCTGGCCACGCGCATGGCCGACGCTGGCCATCACCTGAAGACGGGCCGCACCCATCTGATGGATGCCATGCCGCTGCGCCTGGGCCAGGAGCTGGGCGGCTGGGCGGCCCAGCTGCGCGCCCGGCGCGAGCAATTGCAGGACCTGCTGAACGGCCCGCTGAGCGCACTGGCCCAGGGCGGCACCGCGGTGGGCACCGGCGTCAACGCGCCGGCGGGCTTTGCCGAGCGCTTTGCCGTCGAGCTGTCCCAGCTCAGCGGGCTGTCGCTGCGCCCGGCGCCGGACTTCTTCGCCGCGCTGTCCAGCGTGGACACCGCGGTGGCGTTGTCCGGCGCGCTGAAGGCGCTGGCCGTGACGCTGATGAAGATCGCCAACGACCTGCGCTGGATGAACTCCGGCCCGCTGGCCGGCCTGGCCGAGATCACGCTGCCTGCGCTGCAACCCGGCTCCAGCATCATGCCGGGCAAGGTGAACCCGGTGGTGCCCGAGGCGGTGGCCATGGCCTGCGCCCAGGTCATCGGTTGGGACACGGCGATCACTGTGGCCGGCCAGTCCGGTAATTTCCAGCTCAACGTGATGCTGCCGCTGGTGGCCACCAATCTGCTCGATGCCACCGCCTGGCTCGCGCGCGCCTGCCGCTCGCTGGACGAGCAGGCGCTGCGCGGCTTTCGCGTCAACGACGAGGCGCTGCAGCGCGCACTGGCGCGCAACCCCATCCTGGTGACGGCGCTGAATGCGCGCATCGGTTATCTGCGCGCCGCCGAGATCGCCAAGGCCGCCTATGCGCAGGGCCGCCCCATCCTGGACGTGGCCGCCGAGATGACGCCGCTGTCGCGCGAGGAACTGCAGACCCTGCTGGATCCGGCCCGGCTGGCGACGCCCGAGCCCCCTCCACGCTGAACCCAGACGAGGCGCACGCCTTGCCCCTCGGGTTTGTCGGTCATTTCATTTGAGATTGATTCTCATTTATATTCCCAACAAACGACAAGAACGCTGCGAGCTGGAGAGGTGTGGCCGGTCCGGCCCCCTGGGGAGGGAGAAGCAGCCCATGCTCTGCCGGGGGCGGTCCGTGATCGGGTTGGCGCAACACAAGCTGACGGTCCGCCCCCTCTTTTTGCCCAAGGACTTCACGGCCCATCCTCGCCCATGCTTTCCGCCACCGCGCCCGCACTCCGCCATCTCCGCCTGCTGCTGGGCGGGCTGATCCTGGCGGCCGGCCTGGGCCTGCTGGCCGGCGAGGCCTGGCAGGCGCTGGCCTCGACCCACGACGCGCGCCTGGGGCAGGCCTTGCTGGCCGGTCTGATCGCCGCGGCCGCGACGGCGCTGGGCACCCTGCCCGCGCTGGGCACGCGCCAGCTCCCGGCGCGCGTGCAGGACGCGCTGACCGGCTTCGGCGCCGGCGTGATGCTGGCCGCCTGCTCCTTCTCGCTGATTCTTCCCGGACTGGCCGCGGCGCGGACCGCCAGCGGCGCCGGTTCCGCGGCGCTGCAGCTGGCGCTCGCGCTGCTGCTGGGCGCCTGGGCCTTGATGGCGCTGGACCGCTGGCTGCCGCACGAGCATTTCATCAAGGGCCGCGAAGGCCGCGCCTGCGCGGGCCAGGCACGGCGCTCGCGGCGCGCGCTGCTGTTCGCGATGGCGGTCACGCTGCACAACCTGCCCGAGGGGCTGGCGATGGGCGTGGCCTTCGCCGGCGGCGACACGCCAAGCGCCAGCCGCCTGAGCCTGGCCATCGCGATCCAGGATCTGCCGGAGGGCTTCGTGATCGCCGCGGCGCTGATGGCGGTGGGCTATGCGCGCGCGCCCGCGATGGCACTGGGCATGGCCTCGGGTCTGGTCGAACCGCTGGGCGCGCTGCTGGGTGTCGGCGTGGTGTCGCAATGGCCCGCGCTGCTGCCCTGGGGCCTGGGCTTCGCGGCGGGGGCGATGCTGTTCGTGATCAGCCACGAGATCATCCCCGAGTCGCACCGCCAGGGCCACGAGCGCTGGGCCACCCAGGGCCTGATGCTGGGCTTTGCGCTGATGATGGTGCTGGACACGGCGCTGGGCTGAAGGCACCCGGCGCCGCGGCCTGGATCAGACCAGCGCGCGGCCGATCAGGATCTTCTGCACCTCGGAGGTGCCTTCGTAGATCTGCGTCACGCGCACGTCGCGGTAGATGCGCTCCACCGGGAAGTCCGAGACATAGCCGTAGCCGCCGTGGATCTGGATCGCCGCGGAGCAGACCTTCTCGGCCATTTCGCTGGCGAAGAGCTTGGCCATCGCCGCTTCCTTCAGGCAGGGCAGTCCGGCGTCCTTCAGGCTGGCGGCATGCCAGATCAGCTGGCGCGCGGCCTCGATCTGGGTCGCCATCTCGGCCAGCTTGTGCTGCATGGCCTGGTGCTCGAAGATGGGCACGCCGAAGGCGACGCGCTCCTTGCTGTACTTGAGCGCGGCCTCGAAGGCGGCGCGCGCCATGCCCACGCTCTGGCTGGCGATGCCGATGCGGCCGCCCTCCAGGCCCGACAGCGCGATCTTCAGCCCCTGCCCTTCGTCGCCCAGCCGGTTGGCGGCGGGCACGCGGCAGTTCTCGAACAGGATCTGCGCGGTGTCGCTGGCATGCTGGCCCATCTTGTCTTCGATACGCGCCACGGTGTAGCCGGGCGTGCGCGTGGGGACCAGGAAGGCGCTGATGCCCTTCTTGCCGGCGGCCTTGTCGGTGACCGCCATCACGATGGCCACGTCGCCGTTCTTGCCGCTGGTGATGAACTGCTTGACGCCGTTGAGCACGTAGTCGTCGCCGTCACGCACCGCGGTGGTCTTCAGCCCGCCAGCCTCCGAGCCCACGTGCGGCTCGGTCAGGCAGAAGGCGCCCAGCATGTCGCCGCGCGCCAGTGGCTTCAGGAACTGTTCCTTCTGCGCCTCGTTGCCGAAGGCCATCAGGATGGAGCACACGGGGCAGTTGTTGACGCTGACCACGGTGGAGGTGGCGCCGTCGCCGGCCGCGACCTCCTCCAGGATGATGGCCAGCGCCAGGTAGTCCAGGCCCGCGCCGTCGTATTCGGTGGGCACGGCGACCCCGTAGCAGCCCAGAGCCGCCAGGCCCTTCAGCTCGGCGGCCGGGAAGTGGTGGGTCTTGTCCCATTCGGCCGCCTTGGGCGCGATCTGGTCTTGCACATAGGCGCGCACGGCATCCTGCACGGCGCGGTGGTCGTCGGAAAGAAGCATGGTGGAGTCCAGGGAATCAGAAGGATGGGCGGCCGCCAGGGCGTGCGCGGCGCGCCGTGGTTACCAGGGCAGCGGGCTGCCGTCGTGATTGAAGAAGCCGCCGCTGTGTGCCGGCGTCAGCTCGTCCAGCGTGCGGCGCATGCCGGCCACGCTGGTCTGCACGTCGATCTCGGCCGCATCGCCGCCCATGTCGGTGCGCACCCAGCCCGGGTGGAGGCTGACGCACAGCGCCCGTCCGTCCAGGCTCAGCGCGATGTCCTTCATGACCGAGTTCAGCGCGGCCTTGGAGGCACGGTAGAGCCAGCCGGCGGCGTTGGCGCGCAGCGCCAGCGAACCCATGCGCGAGGACAGCAGACCGATGCGCGCGCCGGGCGCCAGCGCATCGAGGATCTGCGGGATCACGCGCATGGGACCCAGCACGTTGGCATGCATCACGGCGTCGAAGTCCGTCTCGCTGGGCGGCTGCAGGCCCTGGGTGCGCGGACCGTAGAGGCCCGCGACATGGACCACGCGATCGAACTGGTGGCCGTCCAGCTGCCAGGCGAGCCCGGCGATGCTGACCATGTCCGCCACGTCCAGCCGGATCGCGCCCGCGCCGCTGGCGCGCAGCCGCGCCAGAGCGCCCTCGTCGCGCGCCGTCGCCACGACGCGGTCGCCCGCGGCGAGGTGCTGGCGCACGAACTCCGCGCCGATGCCGCGCGACGCACCGATGATGAGGACCTGGGCCATGCCTAGCGCACTCCCGGGCGTCGCTGCGGCTGGCTCATCAGATCAGCTCCACGCCCACCGCGGTCGCCTCGCCGCCGCCGATGCACAGCGACGCGACGCCGCGCTTGAGGCCGCGGTGCTTCAGCGCGCCCAGCAGCGTGACGAGGATGCGCGCGCCGGAGGCGCCGATCGGGTGGCCCAGCGCGACGGCGCCGCCGTTGACGTTGACGATCTCGTGCGGCAGCTTGAACTCGGCCATCGCCGCCATGGTCACGGCCGCGAAGGCCTCGTTGACCTCCCACAGGTCCACGCTCTTGGCGTCCCAGCCGTTCTTGGCCAGCAGCTTCTGGATCGCGCCCACCGGCGCGGTGGTGAACCACTCCGGCGCGTTCGCATGCACCGCGGTGCCGACGATGCGCGCCACCGGCGTGACGCCCAGCTTGGCGGCGGTGCTCTCGCGCATCAGCACCAGCGCGGCGGCGCCATCGGAGATGCTGGACGAGGTCGCGGCGGTGATGCTGCCGTCCTTCTTGAACGCGGGCTTGAGGCCGGGGATCTTGTCCAGCTTGGCCTTGAAGGGTTGCTCATCCTTGCCGACCTGCAGCTCGCCGCCCTTGCCGGCCAGCGTCACCGGGGCGATCTCCCAGGCGAAGCTGCCGTCCTCGTTGGCGCGCTTGGCGCGCTCGGTGGAGGCGATCGCGAACTGGTCCTGGGCCTCGCGGCTGAAGCTGTACTTGGCCACGCACTGCTCGGCGAACACGCCCATGGCCTTGCCGCGCTCATAGGCGTCTTCCAGGCCGTCCAGCGCCATGTGGTCGTACATCTGCGTGGCGCCGTACTTCACGCCCTTGCGCGCGAACATCAGGTGCGGGGCATTGGTCATGGACTCCATGCCGCCGGCGATCAGGATGTCGGCGCTCTCGGCCTTCAGCGTGTCGTGGGCGAACATCACGGCGCGCATACCGGCTCCGCACATCTTGGACAGGGTGACGGCGCCGACCGACTGCGGCAGGCCGGCCTTGAGCACCGCCTGGCGCGCCGGGGCCTGGCCCTGGCCGGCCATCAGGCAGTTGCCCATGAAGGCTTCCTGGATGGCGTCGCCGGGCACGCCGGCGCGCTCCACCGCGGCCTTGATGGCCACCGCACCCAGCTCCCAGGCCGCGAGGTTGGCGAAGTCGCCCAGCAGGCCGCCTATGGGCGTGCGGGCAGCGGAGACGATGACGATGGAATCGGACATGGACAGCTCCTTGGGTGGTGTCGGGGGTTACTGGATGGGCAACTCGCGGTGCTCGGGCTCGGGCGCCTGGGCCACCGGGGCGGCGGACTTGACATAGAACCGCTTGTGCGGGTCGTAGGGGAACACGTCGTGCACATGGCCGGACTGGATGCGCTCCTTGTGCGCCTGCCAGAAGGCGGCGTCCAGCAGCTCGGCATGGTGCTTCATGAAGACCTCGCGCACCCCGGGATGGCCCAGCAGGAAGGGGCCGAAGGTCTCGGGGAAGACGTCGCGCGGGCCGACCTGGTACCAGATCTCGCCAGACATCTCGTCCTCCTCGTTGCGCGGCGGCGGCACGCGACGGAAGTTGCAGTCCGTCATGTACTCGATCTCGTCGTAGTCGTAGAACACGACCTTGCCGTGGCGGGTGACGCCGAAGTTCTTCCACAGCATGTCGCCGGGGAAGATATTGGCCGCCAGCATGTCCTTGATCGCGTTGCCGTACTCGACCACCGCATGCTCCAGCTGGGCCGGCGTGGCCTCCTGCAGGTAGATGTTCAGCGGCACCATGCGGCGCTCGATGTAGAGGTGCTTGATGACCAGGTCGTCGCCGTTTTCCTCGATCAGGCTGGGGCAGAAATGCTTCAGCTCGGCGATCAGCTCGTCCTCGAAGCGGTGGCGCGGAAAGGCCACGCGCGTGTACTCCAGCGTGTCGGCCATGCGCCCGACCCGGTCGTGGGTCTTGACCAGCAGGTACTTGCCCTGGATCAGCTCGCGCGTGGTTTCCTTCTGCGGCGGGTAGAAGTCCTTGATCACCTTGAACACGAAGGGATAGGACGGCAGGTCGAAGACCAGCATCACCATGCCCTTGATGCCGGGGGCGATGCGGAACTTGTCGCTGCTGTGGCGCAGGTGATAGAGGAAGTCGCGGTAGAACAGGTTCTTGCCCTGCTTCTGCAGCCCCAGCGCCGAATAGATCTCCGAGCGCGGTTTGCGCGGCATCATCGAGCGCAGGAACTGCACATAGGCGCTGGGCACCTCCATGTCGACCATGAAGTAGGCGCGCGCGAAGCTGAACAGCATCAGCAGGTCGTCCTCGCCGAACAGCGCCGCGTCGATGTACAGCAGGCCCTGCTCGTTGTGCAGGATGGGCAGCGCGAACGGCGTCTCGGTGAAGCCGTTGATGATCTTGCCCACCACGTAGGCGCCCTTGTTCCGGTAGAACAGGCTGGACAGCACCTGAATCTGGAAGTTGGTGCGCCAGCGGAACAGCCCCAGCTCGCGCTGCACCGCGCCGAGCACGCAGTCGATGTCGCGTCCCAGATCCTCGAATTCGCGCTCCAGCTGGAAGTTCCAGATGACGCGCATCATGGTGTCGCGCAGCGTCTCGCGGCTGGGGTAGTAGGCGCGGTAGGTGGGCAGCGCCGCCGGCTCGTCGTTCTCGATGTACTCGGTGGACACCGCCGGACGCACGAAGATGAAGTCGTTGTGGAAGTAGCTGTGGTGCAGGATGCGCGTGCAGACCGAGTTGAAGAAGGTCTCGGCCAGCTCGGGCTGGTGGTGGTTGGTCAGCAGCCCGATGTAGTGCAGCTTGACCTGCTGCCAGACCTCCATCGGCAAACGACTGGTCTGGAAGCGCTCTTCCAGCAGCGCCACCGCCTCGTCCACGCGCATGTCGTAGAACTCGATGCGCTCGCGCTGCGCGCGCTGCTGCCCATGCCAGTCGGCCTGCTCGAAGCGCTTCTTGGCCTGCGCCGATGTGGCGCGAAAGAGCCGGTAATGCTTGTTGAAGCCCTCCAGCAGCGCGCTGGCGATCAGGAAGGCGCGGGCGTCGGTGAGCTTCTGCGGGAACATGGCGGCTCCTGGCGGCGGGGCGTGGGCGTCAGCGTGTCGGGACCGCGTCGTGCGCGGGCTGGCTCTGCGGCTGCCCGAAGCGGCGCTTGATCAGCGCCAGCGAGCGCTGGAAGGCCGGCTGCACGTCCTCGGGCCGCGCCACCGTCATGCTCAGGTCCTCCAGCAGCCCGTTGTGCAGGCCGTAAACCCAGCCATGGATGGCCACCGACTGGCCGCGCGCCCAGGCGTCCTGGACCACCGTGGTCTGGCAGGCGTTGCGCGACTGTTCCAGCACATTGAGCTCGCACAGCGCGTTGACGCGCTGGTCCTGCGGCAGGCTGTCCAGCCATTCCTGGTGGTGGTTGCGCACGTCCTGCACGTGACGCAGCCAGTTGTCCACCAGCCCCACGCGCATGTCCTGCAGCGCCGCGCGCACGCCGCCGCAACTGCTGTGGCCGACGATGATGATGTGCTTGACCTTCAGCTGATCCACCGCGAACTGCATCACCGACAGGCAGTTCAGGTCCGAATGCACGACCACGTTGGCCACGTTGCGGTGCACGAACAGGTCGCCGGGCAGCAGGTCCACCAGCTCGTTGGCGGGGACGCGGCTGTCAGCGCAGCCAATCCAGAGGTACTGCGGGGTCTGCTGGTTCAGCAGCCGGGAGAAGAAACCGGGCTCGCGGGCCTCGGTCTTGTCGGCCCAGCGTTTGTTGTTGTCCAGCAGGTCTTGGAGTTGGGAGGTGCTCATGCCGTCATTGTCCTATTGCCGTCTTGCGGTGCGCTGGCGTGCTCCGCGTCCCAGGGCCAGGCCGTGGGACGCGGCATTCCACGCAAGCATCGGAGCGTACAGCGGGCCGATCCCGGGCTCGTCCCGCCGGCCCCAGTGCGTGACCCGCATCAAGGCCTCGCGCCCGGGCACCTCGGGTCGCGCTTCCTGCGGCTGGGCCACGGCCGAGGACATCACATCGTCTCGGCGAACAGCTCGCGGCCGATCAGCATGCGGCGGATCTCGGAGGTGCCGGCGCCGATCTCGTAGAGCTTGGCATCGCGCCACAGCCGGCCCAGCGGGTACTCGTTGATGTAGCCGTTGCCGCCGAAGATCTGGATGCCCTCGCCGGCCATCCAGGTGGCCTTCTCGGCGCACCACAGGATCACCGACGCGCAGTCCTTGCGCACCTGGCGCACATGGTCGCTGCCCAGCATGTCCAGGTTCTTGCCCACCGTGTAGCAGAAGGCGCGCGCCGCCTGCAGCACGGTGTACATGTCGGCCACCTTGCCCTGGATGAGCTGGAACTCGCCGATGCTCTGGCCGAACTGCTTGCGGTCGTGGATATAGGGCACGACGTTGTCCATCACCGCCTGCATGATGCCGATCGGGCCGGCGGCCAGCACGGCGCGCTCGTAGTCCAGGCCCGACATCAGCACCTTGACGCCGCCGCCCACCTGGCCCAGCACGTTCTCGGCCGGCACCTCGACGTTCTGGAACACCAGCTCGCCGGTGTGGCTGCCGCGCATGCCCAGCTTGTCCAGCTTCTGCGCAATGGAGAAGCCCTTCATGCCCTTCTCGATCAGGAAGGCGGTCATGCCACGCGCACCCAGCTCGGGCTCGGTCTTGGCATAGACGACCAGCGTGTCGGCGTCCGGGCCGTTGGTGATCCACATCTTGCTGCCGTTGAGCAGGTAGTGGCCGCCCTTGTCCTCGGCGCGCAGCTTCATGCTCACCACGTCGGAGCCGGCGCCCGGCTCGCTCATCGCCAGCGCGCCCACATGCTCGCCACTGATCAGCTTGGGCAGGTACTTCTGCTTCTGGGCCTCGCTGCCGTTGCGCTTGATCTGGTTCACGCACAGATTGCTGTGCGCGCCATAGGACAGACCGACCGAGGCGCTGGCGCGGCTGATCTCCTCCATCGCGACCATGTGGGCCAGGTAGCCCATGTTGGCGCCACCGTATTCCTCGGCCACGGTGATGCCCAGCACGCCCAGGTCGCCCATCTTGCGCCACAGGTCCATCGGGAACTGGTCGCTGCGATCAATCTCGGCGGCCCGCGGCGCGATCTCCGCCTGCGCGAAATCGCGCACCGCGTCACGCAGCGCGTCGATGTCTTCGCCGAGTTGATGGTTCAGTCCGGGCAGGTTCATCGCGTGTCTCCTGGTTTTATGGCGACGCGTCCGCGGACCGGATCTGTCGCTTGAGTGACGTTTACGTAAACGTCAATTGTAGGACCGGATGAGGAAAAGTTGTGCATTGCACCAACTGCAGTGATCAGGTTCACTCAACTCGTCTTTTTCTGCGATCAACATACGTTCAACGCCACAAGAATGCGCGTAGCGCCCGGTCCACCGGCCGCACACAAGAGTAAGTTCAAGGAGACGTCGCGATGAACAGCCCCGTGAGTTTCAAGCAGCGCATCGCACTGCTGGTCCTGGCCGCCATGGCGGGCATGCTGATCCTGGTCGGCATGAGTGCCTACCAGTCCTACCAAGAGATTCTGGAGGGCCGCAAAGTGGCCCTGAAGCTCTCGGTCGAGTCCATGCACAGCCTGGTGATGGCCTACCAGGAGCAGGCCGCCAGCGGCAAGTTGAGCCAGGACGCCGCGCAGGCCGCGGCCAAGGAAGCCATACGTCTGGGCCGCTATGGCGGCAAGGACGGCAAGACCGAGTACTTCTACGCCTGGACGCTGGACGGTGTCAGCGTGATGCACCCGTTCAAGCCCGAATGGGCCGGCAAGAACATGGTGGGCCAGGTCAAGGACGGCAGCGGCCAGGACATCATCGCCAAGCTGGTCGCCGGCATGCGCAGCAGCCCGGACGGCCAGGTCTATGTGGAGACCCAGTTCCCCCGCCCCGGCCAGAAGGAGGCCGTGGACAAGCTGCAGTACGTCAAGCGCGTGCCCAACTGGGACTGGATGGTGGGCTCGGGCCTGTACATGGACGACATCAAGACCCTGGTGATGAGCGAGGCGCTGTCGCGCATCGGGTTGGGCCTGCTGGTGCTGCTGGGGGTCGCGGCCGTCGGCATGGCGGTGGTGCGCAGCGTGCTGAAGCAGCTGGGCGGCGAACCCTCGGTCGCCATGGCGGCGATGACCGACGTCGCCCAGGGCAACCTGGCGCTGAGCCTGCGCACCGGCGACCACACCAGCCTGCTGGGCCGGCTGCAGCAGATGGTGGACTCGCTGCGCGACACCGTGGGCCAGGTGCGCGCCGCGACCGACTCAATCAGCACCGCGGCCGGCGAGATCGCGCAGGGCAACCATGACCTGTCCGCGCGTACCGAACAGACCGCGTCCAACCTGCAGCAGACCGCCAGCTCGATGGAGCAGATGAGCGGCGCCGTCGCGCAGTCGGCCGACACCGCGCGTCAGGCCAACCAGCTGGCCGTTTCCGCCGCCGAGGCCGCGCAGCGCGGCGGCGAGGTGGTGCAGCAGGTCACCGACAGCATGCAGGCCATCACCGACAGCTCGCGCAAGATCGGCGACATCATCGGCGTGATCGACGGCATCGCCTTCCAGACCAACATCCTGGCACTGAACGCCGCGGTGGAAGCCGCCCGCGCTGGCGAGCAGGGCCGCGGCTTCGCGGTCGTGGCCGGCGAGGTGCGCAGCCTGGCGCAGCGTTCGGCCGAGGCGGCCAAGGAGATCAAGAGCCTGATCGGCACCTCGGTGGGCAATGTCGAACAAGGCGCGACGCTGGTGGAGCAGACCGGGCAGGCCATGCAGGACATCGTCGCCGCGGTGCGCCGCGTCTCGGACATGATCGGCGAGATCGCCGCCGCGGCCAGCGAGCAGCGCGACGGCATCCAGCAGGTCAACCAGGCCGTCACCCAGCTGGATCAAATGACCCAGCAGAACGCGGCGCTGGTGGAGGAGTCGGCCGCCGCCGCGCAGTCCATGCGCGAACAGGCGCATCGCCTCAGCGAGGCGGTCGCGACCTTCAAGCTGAGCTGATCCGGCCCGCCGCCGGGCTGGCAGCGCGGCGCCCCGCGGCGCCGCCTCCAGCCCCGGCGGGGGTCAGAGGAAGCGCTCGAGCAGCTTGCGCGAGTGGCGGTCCAGCGCGAAGCGGTCCGCCACCAGATAGTGCAGGCCATGGCTGCCGGCGATCAGCAGCCGGCCATCGCCCAGGCGGCGAATGTCCTCTTCGCTCTTCAGAATGAAATCGGTCGTGCCGCGGTCGGTCTCCACCGTCCATTGGCTGGGCGTGGAGAAGGTCGACACGGCCAGCAGGCGCTGCACCACCGGGGTCAGCTCGCGGCCCGCGAGCTCCTCGCGCAGCAGGGCCTGCGGCGCCGCGGGCAGTTGGTCCAGCCGGTCGATCCAGGCGAGCTCGTGGCCGTCGCTGCCGACCAGGGCGATGCCCTCCTCCGGCGCCGACAGCGGGTGCGCGCGCACCGGCGTCACGCCCTCGTGGCGCTGGCCCTGCGCATCCACCAGTTCCAGCAGGCCGAAGGCATTGCGGCTGAGGCTTTGAATCGTCGTCATCGCTGCGTCCTCGTCAGGCATTGGCGGTGTGGGCGTTGGCATTCGGTGCGACGACGATCAAACCGCCTTCGCCCTCGGCCTCGACGCGCCGGGCCTGCGCCTCCCACAGGCGCCAGTAGGCGCCCTGTTTTTCGATCAGCTCGTCGTGCGGGCCCACCTCGACGATCTCGCCGCGGTCCATCACCACCAGGCGATCGGCCTTGCGCAGCGTGGAGAGGCGGTGGGCGATCGCGATCGTGGTGCGGCCCCGCACCAGGTTGTCCAGCGCCTTCTGGATCTCTTTCTCGGTCTCGGTGTCCACCGCCGAGGTGGCCTCGTCCATGATCAGGATGCGCGGGTCGATCAGCAGTGCGCGCGCGATGGAGATGCGCTGGCGCTCGCCACCGGACAGGCCCTGGCCGCGCTCACCGACCAGCGAGTCATAGCCCTGCGGCAGGCGCAGGATGAACTCGTGCGCATGCGCGGCGCGCGCCGCGGCGACGATCTCCTCGCGCGTCGCGCCCGGCTTGCCGTAGGCGATGTTCTCGGCGATGGTGCCGAAGAACAGGAAGGGCTCCTGCAGCACCAGACCGATGTGGCGGCGGAAGTCCGCCAGGCGGAAGCGGCGCAGGTCCACGCCGTCCACCTTGATCGCGCCTTCGGTCACGTCGTAGAAGCGGCAGATCAGGTTCACCAGCGTGCTCTTGCCCGAGCCGCTGTGACCCACCAGGCCGATCATCTCGCCGGGCTTGATTTCCAGGTTCAGGCCCCGGATCACGCTGCGATTGCCGTAGCGAAAGCCGATGTCCTGCAGCATGATGCCGCCCTGCACCGACGCCAGCTGCACCGGGTTGCTGGGTTCGGGCACGTTGGACTGGTGGTCCAGGATGTCGAAGATGCGCTTGGCGCCGGCCGCGGCCTTCTGCGTCACCGAGACGATGCGGCTCATCGAGTCCAGCCGGCCGTAGAAGCGGCCGATGTAGGCGATGAAGGCGGTCAGCGTGCCGACGGTGATCTGGCCGCCGGCGATCAGGCTGATGCCGAAGGCCCAGACCACCAGCAAGCCGATCTCGGTCAGCAGTGCCACCGTGGGCGAGAACAGGCTCCAGGTCTTGTTCAGCTTGTCGTTGACGGCCAGGTTGTGCGCGTTCGCGTCCTTGAAGCGCTGCGCCTCGCGGCGCTCCTGCGCGAAGGCCTTCACGACGCGGATGCCGGGAATGGTGTCGGCCAGCACGCTGGTCACCTCGCCCCAGACGCGGTCGATCTTCTCGAAGCCAGTGCGCAGCCGGTCGCGCACCAGATGGATCATCCAGGCGATGAAGGGCAGCGGAAGCAGCGTCGCCAGCGCCAGCCAGGGGTTGATGGAGAACAGGATGAGGGCCGTCATCACCAGCATCAGCACGTCGGTGATGAAGTCCAGCGCATGCAAGGACAGAAAGACGCTGATGCGATCGGTTTCGGAGCCGATGCGGCTCATCAGGTCGCCGGTTCGCTTGGAGCCGAAGTACTCCAGCGACAGCCCGAGCAGGTGTTCGAAGGTCGCCGTGCGCAGGTCGGCCGCGATGCGCTCGGACACCAGGGCCAGGATGTAGGTCTTGGCCCAGCCCAGCACCCAGGACACCAGCGCCGCGCCCAGCAGGCCGCTCAGGTACATCGCCACCAGGCCGGGGTCGATCTGCTGGCCGTTCTGGAACGGGATCAGCACCTTGTCCATCAAGGGCATGGTCAGGTAGGGCGAGACCAGGGTCGCGCCGGTGGCGCCCATCATCAGCAGGAAGCCCAGCAACAACTGACCCTGGTAGGGCCTGGCGAAGCGCCACAGGCGCAGCAGCACCCAGGTGGACGGCGGCGTGTGCAGCTCGCGCTGGCAGCTGGGGCATTCCTCGCTGCCCTCGGGCAGCACCGCCTGGCAGCTGGGGCACAGCTGGGCCTCGTCGGCCTGCACATCCTGCCCCTGGTCGCGGTGGTTGAAGGCCTCCTCGAAGCGCTGCGCCTGCAGGTTGACCTTGAGCGTGAAGCGCCACAGGGCCTGGCGGCCGCGTTCGTCCATCAGGTCCAGCTGTCCCAGCCCGGACTGGTCCGAGATGCGCAGCCGCATGCCCGCCCGCAGCGGCCAGTCCTGCAGGACGCCACTGGCGCAGTCCCAGGCGATCAGGCGTCGTTCGGTGAAGGCCAGCAGGCAGGGCGAGAAGTGCATGCGGGCATCGAGGTCAACCTCGAGGCCGCCACAAACGTTCTCGCCTGGACTCAGGCGCTTCTGGATCTCTGCCCATGCCGGGTGCTGACCGGGCGCCGCCGCCGAATGTGGATGCTGCATCGTGTCTGTGTTGTCGAATTGTGCGAGTTGCCCGCGAGGGCGGCGAATCTTTGGCGGGATTTTCGCTTAAGCGCACAATGACGTTTTGCGTTTCCCTGACGGCCACGCCCTTCATCTCGCCCTCTTCCTCATGAGCAGACGATTCCAAGACATCAAGCTGTTGCGCATCAACTACTTGCGCGGACCCAACATGTGGACCTACCGGCCGGTGCTGGAAACCTGGCTGGACCTGGGAGAGCTGGAGGAATTCCCCTCCAACACCATTGCCGGCTTCAACGAGCGGCTCACCGAACGGCTGCCGGCGCTGATCGAGCACCACTGCGGCGTCGGCGAGCGCGGCGGTTTCCTGCAGCGCCTCACCGGCGGCACCTGGATGGGCCATGTGCTGGAGCACATCGTCATTGAGCTGCTGAACCTGTCGGGCATGCCCACCGGCTTCGGCCAGACCCGCTCCACCTCGCAGACCGGCGTCTACCGCATGGTCTTCCGTGCCCGTGACGAGCAGGTGGCGCGCTGCGCGCTGGAGCATGGCCACCGTTTGCTGATGTCCACCATCAACGACGAACCGTTCGACGTCGCCGCCGCGGTCAACGCGATCCGCGACAAGCTGGACGACTGCTACCTGGGCCCGTCCACCGCCGCCATCGTCGCCGCGGCCACCGACCGGCGCATTCCGCACATCCGCCTCAATGACGGCAACCTGGTGCAGCTGGGCTATGGCGCCCGCCAGCGCCGCATCTGGACCGCCGAAACCGACATGACCAGCGCGATCGCCGAGAGCATCGCCGGCGACAAGGACCTGACCAAGAGCCTGCTGAAGGCGGTCGGCGTGCCGGTGCCGGAAGGCCAGCCGGTGAAGAGCGCCGAACAGGCCTGGGAGGTCGCCGAGGACCTGGGGCTGCCGGTGGTGGTCAAGCCCTCGGACGGCAACCACGGCCGTGGCGTCACGCTGGACCTGCGCCGGCGCGAAGACGTGATGCAGGCCTTCGAGCTCGCCGAGAAGGAAGGCTCCGAGGTGCTGGTGGAGCGCTACATCCCCGGCATGGAGCACCGCCTGCTGGTGGTCGGTGGCCAGGTGGTCGCTGCGGCACGCGGCGAGGAAGCCTGGATCGCCGGCGACGGCCAGCATACGGTCATCGAGCTGATCGACCTGCAGATCAACAGCGATCCGCGCCGCGGATTGACCGAGGACTTCCCGCTCAACCGCATCAACATCCGCGAAGACGCCGTCGTGCTGCTGGACCTGCAGCGCCAGGGCCTGACCGGCGACTCGGTACTCGAGGCCGGCCGGCGCGTGCTGGTGCAGCGCAACGGCAATGTCGCGAACGACTGCACGCCGCTGGTCCACCCGGAGGTGGCGCATGCGGTGTCGCTGGCCGTGCGCACCGTGGGGCTGGACATCGCCGGCGTGGACCTGGTCACGACCGACATCAGCAAGCCGCTGAGCGAGACCGGCGGCGCCATCGTCGAGGTCAATGCCGGGCCCGGCCTGCTGATGCACCTGAAGCCGGCCGAGGGCATGCCCCAGCCGGTCGGCCAAGCCATCATCGACCACCTGTTCGCCGCTGACGAGAATGGCCGCGTGCCCATCGTCGGCGTGGCCGGCTCCAGCGGTGGCGCCCAGGTGGCGCGCCTGGTGGCCTGGCTGCTGCACCTGAACGGCCGCCACGTGGGCCTGGCCTGCGGCGACGGGCTGTTCCTGGGCACCCGCCGCGTCGAGCGCCGCGACTGCGCCCACTGGGCCGCCGCGCACCGGTTGCTGATGAACCGCTCGGTGGACGCCATCGTCACCGAGAACGGCGCCGCCAGCATTCTGGAACACGGCCTGGCCTACGACCGCTGCCATGTCGGCGTGGTGATGGACATGGGCGGCCTCGCGCAGCTCGAAGCCCATGACATCCGCAGCGACGAGCAGCTGTACAAGGTGCTGCGCACCCAGGTCGACGTGGTGCTGCCCGACGGCGCCGCCGTGCTCAACGCCGCCCACCCGCAGCTGGTCCAGATGGCCGAGCTGTCCGATGGCGAGGTCGTGTTCTACGCGCTGGACGGCGGCCTGGACGCGATCACCCAGCACCGCGACAGGGACGGCCGCGCGGTCTTCCTGCAGGGCGGCGCCGCGGTGCTGGCCCAGGGCGGCGCCGAGACGTCGGGCGCCAATGTCGAACAGCTGCAGGCCCGCTTCGCCGCCGCCGGTCAGCCGGTCGAGGCCGAGGTGGTGCTGGCCGCGGTGGCCACGGCCTGGGCGCTGGGCGTCTCGCCGGAGCTGATCTCCGCCGGCCTGGACACCTTCGTGCCCGCACTGCCGTAACAAGCGCGCGCCATCCTTTCGAGAACACCCACTTCGCCACACCATGCAAGTCTCACGCATCCGCGCCCTGCGCGGCCCCAACATGTGGAGCCGCCACACCGCCATCGAAGCGGTGGTCCTGTGCGAGCCGGCCGAACGCGCCATGTCCGGGCTGCCCGGTTTCGAGGCGCGACTGCGCGCGCTGTTCCCCGCGATCGGACCGCTGCAGCCCAGCAACAGCCAGCAGACGCCGTTGTCGCTGGCCCATGTGCTGGAACAGGCCGCGCTGGCGCTGCAGGCCCAGGCCGGCTGCCCGGTGACCTACAGCCACACCCAGGTGACCGCCGAGGCGGGCACCTACCAGGTTGTCGTCGAGTACAGCGAGGAAGACGTCGGCCGCATGGCGTTCGAGCGCGCCAGCGAACTCGTCAACGCCGCGCTGTCCGGCGGCAGCTTCGATGCCGACGCGGTGATCGCGCAGCTGCGCGAGACCGACGAGGACATCCGCCTGGGCCCGTCCACCGGCTCCATCGTCGACGCCGCGGTCAAGCGCGGCATCCCCTTCCGCCGCCTGACCCAGGGCAGCCTGGTGCAGCTGGGCTGGGGCGTGAAGCAGCGCCGCATCTGGGCCGCCGAGGTCGACGCCACCAGCGCCGTTTCCGAGTCCATCGCGCAGGACAAGGACCTGTGCAAGCGCCTGCTCGAATCGGCCGGCGTGCCCGTGCCCACCGGCCGGCCGGTGGATTCGGTCGATGACGCCTGGGCCGCGGCGCTGGAAATCGGCCTGCCCGTGGTGGTGAAGCCGCAGGACGGCAACCAGGGCAAGGGCGTGACCGTCAACGTCGCCACGCGCGAGCACATGGCGGTGGCCTACAAGTCGGCCGACGAGATCGGCCAGGTCATGGTCGAGAAGTTCCTGCCCGGCAGCGACTACCGGCTGCTGGTGGTCGGCGACAAGCTGGTCGCGGCGGCGCGGCGCGACCCGCCCAACGTGATCGGCGACGGCCAGCAGACCGTGCGCCAGCTCGTCGCCAAGGTCAACGAGGACCCGCGGCGCGGCGACGGCCACGCGACCTCGCTGACCAAGATCCGCCTCGACGACATCGCCATCGCGCGCCTGGCGCTGCAAGACCTGACCCCCGACTCGGTGCCTGAAAAGGGCCGGCGCGTGATCCTGCGCAACAACGCCAACCTGTCCACCGGCGGCACCGCCACCGACGTGACCGACGACGTCCACCCCGAGGTCGCCGCGCGCGCCATCGCGGCGGCGCAGATCGTCGGTCTGCATGTCTGCGGCGTCGACGTGGTCGCCGAGAGCGTGCTGCGCCCGCTGGAGGAACAAAGCGGCGGCATCGTCGAGGTCAACGCCGCGCCGGGGCTGCGCATGCACCTGTCGCCGTCCTACGGCAAGGGCCGCAACGTCGGCGAAGCCATCATCGCCAGCCTGTTCGGCACCGGCCACAAGGCCGAGGACGGCCGCATCCCCGTCGTCGCGGTGACCGGCACCAATGGCAAGACCACCACCAGCCGGCTGATCGCGCACATGTTCGCGACGCTGGGCCTGCGCGTGGGCATGACCAACACCGACGGCGTCTATGTCGACGGCCGCCAGACCGACAGCGGCGACTGCTCCGGCCCGAAGAGCGCGCGCAACGTGCTGATGCACCCGGACGTCGAGGCCGCGGTGTTCGAGACCGCCCGTGGCGGCATCCTGCGCGAGGGCCTGGGCTTCGACCGCTGCCAGGTCGCGGTGGTCACCAACCTCGGCGAGGGCGATCACCTGGGCATGAACTTCCTCAACACCGTCGAGGAACTGGCCCTGGTCAAGCGCGTGATCGTGCAGAACGTGGCCGCGAACGGCTATGCGGTGCTCAACGCGGCCGACCCGGTGGTCGCCAACATGGCTGCGGTCTGCCCCGGCCAGGTGATCTTCTTCGCCAGCGACCGCCACCATCCGCTGATGGCCACCCACCGCGCCCAGGGCAAGCGCTGTGTCTACGTCGACGGCGACCACCTGGTGGCCGCGCAGGGCGCCTGGCGCGAGTCCATCCCGCTGCGCGACATCCCGTTTACGCGCGCCGGCAGCATCCCCTTCCAGGTCGAGAACGCGATGGCCGCCGTCGCCGCCGCCTGGGGCGTGGGGCTGGACTGGGACACGATCAAGCGCGGCCTGGCCAGCTTCAACAGCGACTCCGACAACGTGCCCGGCCGCTTCAACGTGATGGACTACCGCGGCGCCACCGTGATCGCCGACTACGGCCACAACGGCGACGCGATGCGCGCGCTGGTGGCCGCCGTGCAGGCGATGCCGGCGCACAAGCGCTCGGTGGTGATCTCCGGTGCCGGCGACCGCCGCGACGAGGACATCCGCGTCCAGACCCAGATCCTCGGCGACGCCTTCGACGAGGCCATCCTGTTCCAGGACGCCTGCCAGCGCGGCCGCGAGGACGGCGAGGTGCTGGCACTGCTGCGCGAAGGCCTGCAGAACGCCGCGCGCACCAAGCACATCGAGGAGATCCGCGGCGAATTCGTCGCCATTGACCGGGCGCTGGAGCGGCTGCAGCCGGGCGACCTGTGCCTGGTGCTGGTCGACCAGGTGGAAGAGGCGCTGGCCCACCTGGCCCGGCGCATCCAGGAAGCTTGACTCCCGTGGGCACGCCCCCCGGAACGCCGGCGGGGCTGAGGGCCCGCACGCGGCGCTGGCCCGCGCACGTCTGGAACGGACTCAGCGTCGCGCTGGGCGTGGCGCTGGTCCATGCCCTGGTCGCCGCGCTGTGGCCCGGCGCCCAGGCCGCGATGGCGGCCCAGCTGGCGATGGCCGCGGCCATCGTCGCCAGCCTGGCCGACACGCCCGGCCATCCGCGTCGCAACCTCAAGCGCGTCGCCACCGGCGGGCTGCTGGCGCTGGGCAGCAGCGTGCTGGCCACGCTGCTGGACCCCTGGGCCGCCGCGGTGGCGCTGCTGGTCGGCGGCGTGGGCTTGGTCGGCGCGCTGTGCCTGAGCTGGGGGCTGCGCGCCGCGGCCGTCTCCTTCGCGCCCATCCTGGCGCTGGTGTTCGCGCTGTCCTGGCCCGCGCTGCCCTGGCCGCTGGTGTTGGGCGCCTGCGGCACCGGTGTGCTGCTCTACCTGGGTTGGGCGGGCCTGAGCAGCCGGCTGCTGCAGCGGCGCTACCGCGTGCTCGCGCTGGCCCAGGCGCTGGACGGGCTGGCCCAGCTGCTGACCGGCCGCGCCGCCCTGCTGTCCAGCGGCGGCGGCGCCGCGGCGATGAACGACTGGCTGGGCAATGAATCGCAGCTGGCCGAGCAGTTGCAGGCCGCGCGCGACCTGCTCTTCCCCGACGCCCAGCAATGCCCGCGCGAGGCGGCGCTGCTGCTGCATGCGATCGAGCTGCGCGACCTGCTACTGGCGAGCCGGCTGGACCTGGAGCTGCTGGGCGAAGACCCGGTGGGCCAGCGCCTGCGCGACACGCTGGTGCAGCGCCTGCGCGACATGGCGCTGACGCTGCAGCACTGCCGCGACGCGCTGCTGGACGGCCGCGCCGCGCCGGCGCCGGTGCCGCGCGCGCCTGACTGGCAGGCCCTGCCGCCGCAGGACACCCGCCAGCGCCTGCAGCTGGCGCTGCAGGACCGGCTGCGGCATCTGGATGTGGAGCTGAACGCGATGGTGGCGCTGCTGGACCCGTCGCGCCCGCCGCCGCCGCTGCCGCTGGAGGCCGCGCAGCTGCGCCAGTTCACCGCGCCGGAAGGCTGGCCGCTGGCTGCGCTGAGCGCCCAGCTGCACCTGGACTCACCGGTGCTGCGCCATGCGCTGCGCAGCGCGCTGGCGCTGTCCTGCGCCTATGCGATCGCGCTGGTGCTGCCCTGGGCCTCGCATCCGCACTGGCTGGTGCTGTCGGTGGCCGTGGTGCTGCGCGGCAGCCTGGACCAGACCCTGGCGCGGCGCAACCTGCGCGTCGCCGGCACGGTGCTGGGCTGCGCGCTGGTGCTGGCGCTGGCGCAGATCCCGTCGCCCTGGCTGTGGGCGTTGGTGCTGCAGGCCTGTGTGGGCCTGGCCCATGCCTATGTGTCGCGCCGCTACCTGATCACGGCCACCGCCGCCACCATCATGGCGCTGCTGCAGGCCCATCTGGCCAACCCCACGCTGGGCCTGGCCATCGGCGAGCGCCTGGCGGACACGGTGCTGGGCGCTGCGCTGGCCTGGGGCTTCAGCTATGTGCTGCCGGCCTGGGAGCGGCGCAACCTGCCGCGCGCGGTGCTGCGCACCCGCGCCGCGCTGCAGCGCTATGCCGAACTGGCCCTGATTCCGGCCGAGGGCATGGCCCAGCGCCTGGCGCGGCGCCAGGCCTACGACGCGCTGGACGCGCTGTCGGCAGCGCTCAAGCGCAGCGGCGCCGAACCGCGCCGCGTGCAGCCGCCGCAACAGGCCTTGAACACGCTGCTGGACCACGGCTACCGGCTGATGGCCCACCTGTCCATGGTGCGCCAGAGCCTGCTGCGCCGCAGCGACGCGCTGGGCGACATCGCGCAGCGCCTGCCCACGCATTCGGCCGCGCTGCAGCGCGCGCTGGCGGGGCAGGAGCCGGTCCCCCACCCCATCCAGGCGCTGCAGGACTGGAGCCTGCTGCCCATGTCCGATCCGGGCACCGACCTCAGGCCCTGGCTGCTGCGCCGGCTCAAGGTCAGCCTGGACGACGCCGCGCGCGCCGGCCAGGCGGCCGAGGCCGCGCTGCAGCAGCTGCGCGACTGAGGCCGCTCCGGCTCGCTCAGCCGAGCTGCACCTGGATGCGGCGCGGCTGGGCATGCGCCGCCTTGGGGATGCGCACGCGCAGCACGCCCTGGCTGAGTTCGGCGGAGATCTGCTGCGCATCCAGCTCCTTGCTCAGCGTGAAGGCGCGCCGGTAGCGCTGCAGCGACACTTCGGCATGGCTGGGGCTCAGGCCCTGCGGCAGATCCAGGCGCATCTGCGCCTCGACCAGCAACTGGTCGCCGTCCACCTGCAGGCTGAGCAGCTCGCGCGGCACGCCGGGCAGGTCGGCATAGAGGGTGATGCCCTGGGCGTCCTCGATGACGTCCACCGGCGGCAGCAGCGCGGGCTCGGCACGCGCGCCGCGCTCGGTCTGCGCGGGCGAAGACGACTGCGGCTGAGCCGGGTGTTGGTGTGGGGTCGGGGTCAGGGTGTTCATGGTCGGGATCTCCTGCGCGTTCACTGGACGTTGATGCGGCGGGCCTGCTGCGGCGCGCGGCGGCGGATGCTGACGCGCAGAACGCCGTCACGGTAGCTGGCGTTGACGCTGTCGGCGTCGATGTCGTCGGGCAGGCTGACGACGCGGCGGAAGCGACCGGAGAAGCGCTCGTTCTGGTGCAAGCTGGTGCCGGCATCCTCGCCCGCGGGCAGCGCCGCGGCGCGTTCGCCGGACAGGCTCAGCACACCGCGCTCCAGGTCCACCGAGATGCTGGCCGGGTCCAGACCCGGGGCGAAGGCATAGACCTCCACCGCCTCGGCGGAACTGCCCACATTCAGCGCCGGATAGGCGCCGCGGCTGCTGCCGCGGATGCTGGGCGACAGGTCGAACAGGCTGCCGGCATCGCGCTGCAGACGGTCGAGCTCGGCAAACAAATCACGGGGGAACAAGCTACGGTACATGGGGCCTCCTGGCTGTCGGCGCGGACGCATCGTCCGCATGAGCCGACAGCTAGGGGCGGCCCTGGCCGCCTTCAAGACCCTGCAAACAAATGCCCCGCCCCCTCTTGAAGGGCGGGGCGACGGCCCTATTTGGGGGCCCTTGGCTCGCCGCACCCGTCACTTGACGCGGCGCAGCTCCAGCTCGCTGACCGCCGCGGCCGCATTGCCCCAGGACTGGCGCACGAAGCTGGCCACCGCGGCCAGCTCGGCATCGCTGAGCGCATGCCGGAATGGCGGCATGCCATAGGGCCGCGGATGCGCCGGCGTGCTCGCCGCATAGGCGCCATTGGCCAGCACCTGCAGCAGGTTCAGCGGTGAGTCCTGCAACGCCGTCCGGTTCCCCGCCAGCGCCGGGTAGGCCGGCGTTCCATGCGCGCCCAGCCCCTGGCCCTGGCTGCCATGGCAGCTCGCGCAATGGTCGCGGTAGACACGCGCGCCCAGCTGCATCTGCGCCGTCGGCGCCGGCTTGGGCACGGCGCGCGGCGGGTTCTCCGCCGGCAGGCTCAGCAGGTATTGCGCCATGGCGCGCGCGTCGGACTCCGTGAGATGGCGCAGGCTGTCGCCGATCACGCCGGCCATGGGCCCCAGCGCCACGCCCTGCGTCGACCAGCCGCTGCGCAGCCATTGCGCCAGCTGCGCCTCGCTCCAGACCTTGAGCCCGGCCTCGCGCGCGTCGTGCAGCGACGGCGCGGTCCACATCTCGTTGGTCAGCAGTCCGCCGTCCATGCGCGGCAGGTCCTGCAGCGCGCCCCAGCGGTTGCGCGGCGCGTGGCACTCGGCGCAATGGGCGACGGCCTGCACCAGGTAGCGGCCGCGCGCCAGCGGTGCCTCGATCTCGGCCGGCTGCGTCTGGCCGGGGCGGAAATAGAGCAAGCGCCAGACGGCCAGCGCGGTCTGGCTGCGGTAGGGCCAGTCCAGCTCGTGCGGCCGGTTGGGCTTCTCCACTGGCGCCAGGGTCTGCAGCCAGGCGAACAGCGCATCGGCGTCGGCGCGCGTCATCTGCGTCATGCTGGGATAAGGGAAGGCCGGGTAGAGCAGGCGGCCGTCGCGCGAGCGGCCGTGGTGCAGCGCGCGCCAGAAATCGTCGGCGCTCCAGCCCCCCAGGCCGTCGCGCGGATGCGGGGTCAGGTTGCTGGCGAACACGGTGCCGAAAGGCGTCT
Source organism: Pelomonas sp. CA6 (assembly GCF_022549225.1). Taxonomy (GTDB): domain Bacteria; phylum Pseudomonadota; class Gammaproteobacteria; order Burkholderiales; family Burkholderiaceae_C; genus Roseateles. The sequence goes on along the minus strand of NZ_JAKZFD010000003.1, from coordinate 314,155 downwards.
GCAGCCCCATGCCGCCGGCATAGGCTGGCCCGCCACGGGCCGTGTGGCAGCCGGCGCAGTTGCCGATGCGCGCCAGGTAGGCGCCGCGCTGCAGCTGCGCGCCGCGCTCGGCCGGCAGCGCCAGCGGCGCCGCGGAAGCCAGGCTGCGCGTCAGCCACAGTTCGTGCAGCCAGCCCAGCGTGGGCAGCAAGGCCAGCAGCGCCAACAGGACGGCGAAGCCGGTGAGCAGGCGACGGCGACTCATCGGGCGCCCTCCTTCGCGGACTGCGGCGCCGTCGCCATGCCGCCGCAGTCCATGGGCAGCGGCGACTCGCGCGCCGGTTCCGGCGCACCGGCCACCGGCTGCTGGGCCAGCCAGCGCGCCATCAGTTCCACCTCGTCGGGCTTGAGCGCGCGTGCGACGCGCGCCATGCAGTCCGGCGCCTGCGCGCGGCGCTGGCCGGTCTGCCAGGCCCCGAGCTGGGCCACCAGGTAGTCGCGCGGCAGCCCCAGCAATCCGGGCACGAAGGGCTGGCGGCCGCCCAGCCGTTCGCCATGGCATTGCGCGCAGGCGGGCAGCTCGCGGGCGCGGTCGCCCTGCAGCACGAGCGCGCGGGCGCGCGCCTGCTCGGTCGCGGACAGCGCGGGGGTTGGGGCCGGCGCCGCATAGGGCAGATCCAGCGCGGCGAAATGCTGTGCGATCTCCAGCAGGTAATCGTCGGACAGGTTGCGCAGCAGACCCGCCATGGTCGCATTGGGGCGGCGCCCGTCGCGGAAGTTCAGCAGCTGGTTGTACAGGTACCCGGCTGGCTTGCCGGCGATGCGCGGAAAGTAGCCCTGCGGCGTCGCCCGGCCCTCGCGGCCATGGCACAGCACGCAGGCCTGCACGCGCTCGGCCATGCTGTCCTGCACCACACGTTCGGACGCCCGCGCCACCGACGCGCCGCACAGGACAGCCAGGCTGGCGAGCAGCGCGGCCCAGGGGTTTGAGATGGATCGCATCGCCGCACTGTAACCAGCGCGCATCGCCCACGGGCGCGCGCAGCGCACGCGCGAAGGGGGAGAGGGTTCAACCCGGGGCGCGCGGCATGCGCAACCGCACGCGCAGGCCCTGCCCCTGCAGCGGATCCAGCAGCTCCAGCACACCGCCGTGGCGCTGCGCGATGTCGCGCGCGATCGCCAGCCCCAGGCCGCTGCCCGACCCTTGCGTCTGCGCGCCGCGCTGGAAACGCTGCAGCACGCGCTCGCGCTCGGCCGGCGCGATGCCGGGGCCGTTGTCCTCCACCTCCAGCAGCGCCTCGCCGCCTTCGCAGCGGCTGCGCACCGTGACGCGGGCCCCGGCGCCGGCATAGCTCAGGCTGTTGTGCAGCAGGTTCTCCAGCAGCTCGCGCAGCAGGAAGGCCTGGCCCACCGCCGGTGCGGGTGCCAGCTCGAAACCCAGGTCCAGGTCGCCGTCCAGCGCGCGCGGCACCCAGTCCTCGGCCACCTGGGCGGCGATCTCGCGCAGGTCCACGGGGCGCGGCTGCTCCAGCGGCTCGGACTCGGCACGCGCGATCGACAGCATTTGCTGCGCCAGCCGCGCGCTGCGGTCCACCGAGGTCTGCAGACGGCGCAGCAACGGCTCCACCTGGGCGTCGTGCGGCTCCAGCAGCGCGAGGTCGATCTCGGTGCGCAGCGAGGTCAGCGGGGTGCGCAGCTGGTGGGCCGCATTGGCGAGGAATTCCTGCTGCGCCGCGGCCGCATGGCGAAGGCGCTCGAACAGGCGGTTGAAGGCCGCGATCAGCGGCCTGAGCTCGGTGGCGACCGGGCCCTGCAGCGGGTCCAGGCGGTCCAGGTCGCGGCGTTCGATCTCGGCCCCCAGCCGCGCCAGCGGCTGCAGCCCCTGGCCGATGGCCAGCGCGCCGCCCAGGACCAGCAGCCCGATCAGCGAGGCGCCGACCAGCCCCATCGCCAGCAACAGCTGGTCCTTCAGCGCGTCGCGCTTGTGCAGGGTCTCGGCCACCATGACCGCGCAGCTTTGCTGGGCGCCACAGGCCGCCTCCAGCGCAGCCACGCGCAGGGCCTGGCCCTCCTGGTGCGCGTCCGCGAAGCGCAGGCGTCCACGCGTCAGCGGCCGCTGCAGCTTGCCGCGCAGCGCCAGCAGCTGCGGGTCGCCATACAGCACATGCCCCCGTGGATCCAGCACCAGGAAATAGACCCGGTCCTGGCGGTCGAAGCGCAGCGCGCGGTCCGTCTCGCTGGACAGTTCAACCAGCAGCTGGCCATCGCGCTCGCGCACCAGGCTGGCCAGCGCCAGCGCGGTATCGCCCAGCGACTGGTCCAGCCAGCCGACACCGGCCTCCAGCATCGCGCGGTACAGCCCGTAGCCCAGCAGCGGCGCGGTGAGCAGCACCGGCGCGATCAGCCAGGCCAGCAGCCGCCAGCGCAGGCTGGGCGCCGGCCGCCCCGGGGAGCGCTCCGTGCTGCTCACCCCCCGCCTTCCCGGGCTCCGCCTTCCTCCAGCAGATAGCCCAGCCCGCGCACGGTGCGCAGGCGCAGACCCGCCGGCTCGATCTTGGCGCGCAGGCGCGAAACGCAGACTTCGATCGCGTTGTCACTGACGCCCTGCTCCCAGCCGCTGCTGGCCGAGGCGATCTGCTCCTTGGCGACCACCTTGCCGGCGCGCGCGAGCAGAAAGCCCAGCACCTCCCATTCGCGCGCGGACAGCGCCAGCGGCTCCTCGCCGACATAGCCGCGCCGCGCCTCCAGGTCCAGGCGCAGCAGGCCCAGGCACAGCTCGTTGCCGGTGCGCGCCTGGCTGCGGCGCACCAGCGCACGCGCACGCGCCACCAGTTCGCTGAGCGCGAAGGGCTTGACCAGGTAGTCGTCCGCCCCGCCTTCGAGACCGCGCACGCGGTCCTCGACCGCGTCGCGCGCCGTCAGCAGCAGCACCGGCAGGTTGCTGCCCTGCTGCCGCACCCGGCGCAGGGTTTCGAAGCCGTCGATGCCGGCCAGGCCGATGTCCAGGATCAGCAGGTCGTAACGGTCCTGACGCAGCGACAGCGGCACGGGTTCGCCACGCGCGCTGCAGTCCACCACCCAGGACTGCGAGCGCAGCGCCCGCGCGGTGGACTCCGCCAGCAATTCATCGTCTTCGACCAGCAAAATTCTCATATCGCACAGCATATCGTCCGCGGCTGGCCGCGGTCACGCGCCAAGCTTGCTGCCAGCTGTCGGCGGGCTTGCGCCTGGCGGACGGATTGTTTCCGACAGGTTTCTGAAAGCTTGCCGACAAGTGACAGACACCCAGGCCCGCGAGACTCCCGGCCATGCAAGCCGCTCCCAACCCCGCCCGCCCCGCCGTGCTGTTGCTGCATGGGCTGTGCGCCAACCCGCTGGAACTGATGCCGCTGGGCCGCGTGCTGCGCGAGGCCGGCTATGTGGTCGACATCCCCGCGCTGCCCGGTTACGGCGTCAGCGCCGAGGACGGACGCCGTGCGCCCGTGCCACGCTACGAGGCCTGGCTGGAAATGGCCCAGGCCCATTACGACCGGCTGGCCGCGCAGCATTCCCAGGTGGTGCTGGGCGGGCTGAGCATGGGCGCGACGCTGGCGCTGGCGCTGGCGCGTCGGCGCCGCGCGGCGGCGCTGCTGCTGGTGTCCACCACCCTGCACTTCGACGGCTGGAACGTCTCGCCCTGGCGCCGCCTGCTGCCGCTGGCCTATGTGCCGCCGCTGCGCCAGTGGCTCAGCTTCCGCGAGACCTCGCCTTATGGCATCAAGAACGAGCGTCTGCGCGCCTGGGTGGCGCAGGCCATGCAGTCCGAGCTGGGCGTTTCGGCGGCGGGCGCCGCCCGGCTGCCGGCCGCGTCGCTGTACCAGGCGAGCCGGCTGCTGCGCCATGTGCGGGCGGCGCTGCCGGCCATCGACGCACCGGCCGTCGTGCTGCATGCCAGCGAGGACGATGTCGCCGGTCCGCGCTCCGTGCGCGACCTGCAGCAGCACCTGGGCAACGAGCCCGAGGTGCACTGGTTCCACGACAGCTATCACATGCTGACGCTGGACAACGAGCGCGTCGCGGTGGCCGGCGCAGCGCGCGATTTCCTGCTCCGCACCGTACCCGTCGCCACGGCCGGACGGCAGCCAGCCTTGTCTCCGGTCTCTCTCGCCGCCCCCGCCGCGCCGCTGCGCCAGGGTCGGACCCCGTCCACCGCGCCCTCCGGCGAGGCTCAGCCCGCCTGGCGCGGCCCCGCGTTTTCCTGAAAGGACTCCGTCATGAGCACCACCCTAGAGCAACTGCGCCAGATCGCCAGCACCCAGCTGGGCGTGCCGCCCGAACAAATCCAGGCCGAGACCAGCTTCACCGAGCTGGGGCTGGACTCGCTGATGCTGGTGGACTTCATGTTCGCCATCGAAGACCACTACCGCATCAACATCGACCACGACCAGGCCATGCTCAACCCCACGCTGGTGGGCCTGGCCGGCCTGGTGGACCGCCTGGTCGCGGCGCCCGTCGCCGCCACGGCCTCGACGCCGGCGCACTGAGCCCATGCGGGACGCTGTCTGGATCACCGGCCTGGGCGCCTGCTGCGCGCTGGGCCAGGACGCCGAAACCGTTGCCGACGCGCTGGAGCAGGGCCGCTCGGGCGTGCGCCTGCAGCCGGGCGACGCCGCCCATGGCGTGGCCCCGTTTCCCGCCGCCGCGGTGGAAACGGCGCTGGGCGCGGCCATGCCGCCGGCGCAGCGCAACCTGTATGACCGCCACGGCCTGATGGCGCTACAGGCGGCCGACGAGGCCTGGACCCAGGCCGGGCTGCCCGCGCAGGTGGAACACCCGGAGCGCGCGGCCTGCGCCTGGGGCACCGGCCTGGGCGGTTCCAACTCGCTGCAGCAGTCCTACACCGAGATGCTCACGCGCGAAACGCCGCGCATCCATCCCTACACCGTGATCCGGGTGATGAGCAACTCCGCCGCCGCCCATCTCGCGATACGCTACCAGCTCCAGGCAGCCATGCTGGCCTTCTCCAATGCCTGCGCCTCGTCGGCCCAGGCCATCGGCGAGGCCCTGCTGCTGCTGCGCAGCGGTCGCGCCGAGATCGCGCTGGTGGGAGGGTCGGAATCCATGCTGAACCATGGTTCGGTGCTGGCCTGGCGGGCCATGGGCGTGATGGCGCCGCCCGATGCCCAGGACGTGGCGCAGAGCTGCCGTCCGTTCGACGACGGCCGCAGCGGCCTGGTGCTGGGCGAGGGCGCGGCGGCGCTGGTGCTGGAGACCGCCAGCCATGCCCGCCGCCGCGGCGCCCGGCCGCTCGCGGAGCTGGCGGGCTATGGACACAGCGTCGACGCGGTTCACCTGTCGCGGCCCGAACTCGCCGGGCAGCTGCGCGCGATGCGCGCCGCGCTGGCGGACGCGCAGCTGAACCCCGCCGACGTCGGCTATGTGAATGCCCATGGCACGGCCACCGAAGTCGGCGATGCCGTCGAGGCCCAGGGGCTGGCCGAGCTGTTCGGCGTGCGCGGCGTCGCGGTCAGCGCCACCAAGGCGCTGCACGGCCACCTGATCGGCGCCGGCGGCGCGCTGGAGCTGGTGGCCACGGTGCAGGCGCTGCGGCGCGGACGCGTGCCCGCCAGCGCCCATGTGCGCAAGAGCCAGCTGGGCGAGCTGATCGACCTGGTGCAGGGCGGCCCGCGCGAGATCGCGCCGCGCGCGCTGATGTCCAACTCCTTTGCCTTCGGCGGCAGCAACGTGTCGCTGCTGCTGCGGCCCGTCTGAGCCATGCGGCCCCTCGCCCGCCTGCGCCAGGCGCTGCATCGGCTGGGCCCGGGCCTCATCACCGGCGCCGCCGACGATGACCCCAGCGGCATCGCCACCTACTCGCAGGCGGGCGCGCAGTTCGGCTACGGTCTGCTCTGGACCCTGGTGCTGACCTGGCCGCTAATGACGGCGATCCAGATGATCAGCGCCCGCATCGGCCATGTCAGCGGCCACGGCCTGGCCGCCAACATCAAGAAGAACTTCCCGCGACCGGTGCTGCTGGCCGTGGTGGGCATGCTGCTGGCGGCCAACACGCTGAACATCGCCGCCGACATCGCCGCGATGGCCGAGGCGCTGCGCCTGGTCGTCGGCGGCTCGGCCCATGTGTACGCGGTGACCTTCGGCCTGCTGTGCCTGGTGATGCAGGTCTTCCTGCCCTATGGACACTATGTGCGCTGGCTCAAGTGGCTGACGCTGGGGCTGCTAGCCTATGTCGCGGTGATCTTCTCGCTGCACGTGGACTGGGCCCGGGTGGCGTACGAGGCGCTGCTGCCGCGCCTGAGCTGGAACCGCGAGATGCTGCTGACCATCGTCGCGGTGCTGGGCACGACCATCAGCCCCTATCTGTTCTTCTGGCAGGCCGCGCAGGAGATGGAGGACCGCCAGGCCGGCCCGGGCCAGCCGCACACGCCGCAGGAGGTGAAGATGCACCTGCGCCGCATCCGCTGGGACACGCTGGTGGGCATGGGCTTCTCCAATGGCATCGCGCTGTGCATCATGCTCGCCACCGCGGTGACGCTGCACCAGGCCGGCGTGACCGACATCCAGACCTCGGCCCAGGCCGCCGAGGCGCTGCGCCCGCTGGCCGGCGAGCTGGCCTTCGCGCTGTTCGCGCTCGGGATCATCGGTACGGGGCTGCTCGCGGTGCCGGTGTTGGCCGGCTCGGCGGCCTATGCGGTGGCCGAGGCCGCGGGCTGGGAAGGCAGCCTGAGCCTGCGCCTGGACAAGGGCGAAGGCCAGGGCTTCTACGGCGTGGTCGCTGCCGCGACGCTGGGCGGGGTGCTGCTGTGCTTCACGCCCGTCGATCCGGTGCGCGAGTTGTTCTGGTCCGCGGTGCTCAACGGCGTGATTTCGGTGCCCATCATGGCCGTGATGATGCACCTGGCGACGCGACGCGAAGCCATGGGCCACCACGTGATCGGCCGCCGCCTCAGCGTGCTGGGCTGGCTGACCACGGTGCTGATGGCGCTGACCGTGGGCGCGATGCTGTGGTCGCTGCTGGGCGGCTGATGGCGCCGCTCAGCGCCGCCGCCACCACAGCCACAGCCCGGTGCCGCCCAGCAGCACCAGCGCGAGGCCCAGCAGGGCATTGACGCTCTCGTAGGCCCAGCCGCCCAGCTCGCCCGTGTGCAGCGGGTAGACCACGCTGTTGGCGCGCGCGCCGGGATCCAGCGCGTCCCAGCGCTGCAGTGCCAGCACGGCGCCGCTGCGCGGGTGCAGCCAGACCGAGCTGAGGCCGTTGGGATGCGGATCGTCGGGCAGGATCAGGCGCACGCGCAGCGGCCGGCCGGCCTGGCCCGGCCATTGCACAAAGCCCACCGCCGCGCCGGGAACCGACTGCTGCGCCCGCGCCACCATGGCATCCAGCGACACCCGTGGCGCGTCCGCATCCGCGTCGCCCAGCCGCGGCGGCGCGGCCGGCTGGCGGCCGGCGACGGCGTTCACCGCCGCGCCCAGTGGCTTCCAGGCCATGTAGGCCCCGGTGGCCACCGGCACGGCGATCAACAGCCCCAGCAGCACGCCGCCGCTGCGGTGCAGGTCGAAGCAGGCGCGCAGGGCGCCGCGGTCCAGCGCACAGGCAAACGCACGCGTCCACGGGCGCGGCCAGCGCCGCGGCCACCACAGCGCCAGCCCGGCGACCAGCAGCAGCCCGTAGGCCAGCGCGATCAGCGCCAGCAGCGGCTTGCCGGCCTTATCCAGCAGCAGATGGCTGTGCAGCGCGAAGACCAGGTTGTAGAGGCCTTCGCGCTCGCCGCGCCGGCCCAGCTCCCGCGCGTCGCGCGGGTCCAGGTAGACGCTGCCGCGCCAGGCGCCACGCACGATCACGCGCAGGCTCTCGCCGGGCTCGCGCGGCGGCCGGAAGGTCAGCGCGCTGCCGGCGCCGAACTCGGCCTGCAGCCGCTCCCGGCTGCGTTCCAGCAGGTCCGGCGCCTGTGCGCCCGCCGGCACCTGGAACAGCGCGCGGTTCAGCCACTGCTGATCCAGCGGCTTGAGCAGCACCAGCAGGCTGCCCAGCAGGGCCACCAGCATCAGCGGCAGCGCGAGCGCCAGCGAGATCCAGCGGTGCAGACGCAGCCACAGGCGGCGCCGCGCCGCATCGGGCTTGGGCGCGCTCAAAAGCCGCGCCGCCAGCTCAGCGTCAGCGTGCGTCCGCGGCCGGCGAAGTAATCGTCGTTGGTGCCGGCCGGGTTGGACTGCGCGTAATAGCCCACGTACTGGCGGTCGAAGAGGTTTTCGATGCCGACACCGAAGTCGCCCCAGCGCGTGCCATAGGTGGCGGCAAAGTCCACCAGCGTGTAGCCCTGGAACCGCTCTTCCAGCCGCGCCGTGCCGACCACGCGGCCCAGGTTGATCTCGCGCGAGGCCAGGCGCGTGGCCTGCAGCCGGGCCTGGCCGCGCGGCGCGAACTGCCAGGCGGCGGCCAGCACCAGTTTGTCCGGTCCCTGCGAGCGCGCGCCCAGGTCCACGTCCATCGGCGCGCCGGCCTGCGCGGCGGTCTTGCCGCGCGTGCGCGCATAGCTGGCCGAGAAGCTCCAGTCCTGCCAGGGCTTGAGTTCGCCGCTGAACTCCAGGCCCTTCACATGCACCGGCACGCGCTGCACCGCGCCCACGCCGGTGTTGGCGTCGACACGGATCTGCGAGCCCAGGTCGGAGCGCGAGTCGTAGACCGAGGCCGAGAAGCTGCCCAGCCGGCCGCGCCAGGCCAGGCCCAGCTCGCGGTTGTCGGTGACCACCGGCTCCAGCGAAATCAGCCGGTCCACCGACTGGTTGGGCGTCGCGACCGCGCGCAGCACCAGGCCCACGTCGGGCAGGCCGAAGCCCTCGTTGTAGGACAGGAAGGTCGACCAGCCACCGCCCAGGCGCCACACCGCGCCCAGGCTCTTGACCCACTGGTCGAAGCTGCGCTCGCCGCCCTGCACCGCGGTGTTCTTGTAGTAGGCCAGGGTCTTGTAGCTGTCCACGCGCAGGCGCGCGCTCTCGTAGCGCAGACCGCCGCGCAGGGTCAGCGGCCCCTGTTCGTACTCCAGCTGCGCGAAGGGCGCGGTGCTCTGGAACTTCAGCGGCGGCACCCAGATGCGGTCGGTGGTGGCCAGGCGCTGCTGCGAGGTGTCGCGCAGCCAGTCCAGCCCGGTGGTCAGTTCCAGCCCGTTGACGAAGAGGTCGGGCCGCACCCAGCTGAGCTTGAGCCCGGCCTTGTCGGCGACGACCTCGGACTGGTCCATCAGCGTGCCCGGCGGCGCGATCGCCGCGTCCTGGAAGGTGGTGGCCGCGGTCGCGCCATAGAGCGCGCTGAAGTCCTGCTTGTAGGCCTGCGCGCGCAGCTGGCCGCCGCCCAGGTTCTGGTGCGTCCATTCCAGCGACGCGGTGCGCACATCGTTGCGCGGCGGCTGGCCGGGCGGCGTGCCCGGCGCTGCGCCGGTCAGCAGGCCGGTCTTGCGGTCGCCGGGCACGGGCTTCCAGTCGCCCTCGCCCTCCAGGCGGAAGCGGTTGTAGGAGAACTGCAGGCGCTGCTCGCCGAAGTCGCGCCCCAGCTTCAGGAAGACGTCGCCGGCGCGCGAGTCCTGGGTGTCGCCCTGCACGGCCTCCAGGCCCAGGCGCTGCCCGTTGCCGTCGACGCCGACCCCGCGCCGCGTGCCGCCCACGTGCAGCAGCAGATCGAAATCGGCCTTGTGTTCCAGCGTGTAGCCGGCCTTCCACAGCGCGTCCTGGCTGCGGCCCTGGGTGCCGTACTTGAGCTCCACGCTGTGGCGCGTGCCCGGCTCGCGCGGGGTGCGCGAGATGAAGTTGATGATGCCCCCGGTGGCGCCCAGGCCTTGCACCGCCGAGGCGCCGCTGATCACCTCGATGCGCTCGACCAGCGAGGGGTCGGCGAAATAGCCTTCGCGCGCGCCGTTGCGCAGCGGGTTGCTCTGCGGCACGCCGTCGAACAGCAGCAGCGCGCTGCGGCCGCGCATGGATTCGCCGAAGCTGGTCAGCTTCTGGCGCGACGGCGCATACGAGGGCGCCAGCACCGCCAACACCTGGCTAAGGTCCTCGGCCACCAGGGTCTGGGTGCGGATCTCCTCGGAGGCGATCACTGTCACCGCGCCGGGGATCTTCTCGATCGCCTTGCTGCCGCGCGTCGCGGTCACGACCACGCGCTCCAGCGACTGCGCCGGCGCCGCAGACGAGGCGTCTGCGTCGGAGCCGTCCGCCGGCTGCGCCGCCACCAGCAGCGGCAAGCCCAGCACCAGCCCGACCGCCAGCGCGCGCGCATGCGGCCTGAGCGCCCCGGCAGCGCGGGGGGACCCACGCCCCGCAGGAGAGGAAGAGGCAAAGAAAGACCCGGCCCGAAGCGGACCACCCACGACGTCGATCAGCATGATGCTTGGATTGTTTTAATGCGAATTGTTCGCAATTGTATTTACCAATCCAGACGCCGGAGATCCCATGTCGCCTCACGTTGCGCCAACGCAACCTCGGCCCGCGCGGGCCCCGCCGGATCAGCCGCGCCGCGCGAGCCGCTCCAGCCAAGTCGCCAGCTCGGCCGCGGAGCGCAGGCCCAGCTTGTGGAAGGCGCGCGCGCGGTGCACCTCCACGGTTCGCATCGCGATGCCCAGCTCGTCGGCCACCTGCTTGTTGAGCCGGCCGGCGGCGACGCGCGTCGCCACCTCCCGCTCGCGCTCGGTCAGCAGAGCCAGGCGCTGCTCGATCAGCGCCAGCTCGCCGGACTCGGCCTGGCGCTCCCCGTCGCGCTGAAGCGCGCGCTGCACCTTGTCGACCAGGCTGCGGTCATTGAAGGGTTTCTCGATGAAGTCCAGCGCGCCCTTCTGCAGCGCGTCGACGGCCATCGGGATGTCGCCATGGCCGCTGAGGAAGATCACCGGCAGCGGCACGCCGCGGGCAAGCAGTTCGTCGTGCACCTGCAGCCCCGACATCGGCTCCATGCGCACATCCAGCACGATGCAGCCGCGCGGCTGCGGATGCCGCTGCAGCCAGTCCAGCAGCGCGGGCCCGCCGTCGTGCGCCTGCACCGCGAAGCCATGCGATTGCAGCAGAAAGCCCAGCGCGTCGCGCACCGCGGCCTCGTCGTCGACCAGATGGACCACCACGGCCCCGTCCGTTTCCGTGTTCACCGCCCTGCCCTCCTATCGTTGCGCCGCGGATCCTGCCTCGGCGTCCTGGCGCTGCCCTGCCTCGGGATGAACGGGCAGCGTGAAGCTGATGCGTGCGCCGCCCAGCGTGCTCTCGCCCGCCTCCATGCCGCCATGATGCGCCTCGACGATGGAGCGGCAAATGGTCAGCCCCATGCCCATGCCGTCGCGCTTGGTGGAGTGGAAAGGGGTGCAGAGCTGCTCGATGCTGCGCCCGCCCAGCCCGGGCCCGTTGTCCTCCACGTCCAGGCGCACGAAGCGCGGCCCGGCCAGCGCGGCGGCGATGCGCAGCTGCGGCGCCGCGTGCACGCGCAGCTCGTCCAGCGCATTGCGGACCAGGTTGATCAGCACCTGCTCCACCAGCACCACGTCGGCCTGCACGGGCGGCAGCTCGGGCGCCAGCTGCAGATCCAGGCGCACGCCCTGCAGGTCGCGCTTGAGCAGGCGCAGCACGCGGATCACCAGCTCGGTCACCTCGCAGCGCTCGGGCTGCGGCGCGCGCCGGGTCAGGAAGGCGCGGATGCGCTGCACGATGCGCCCGGCCTCGTTGGCCTGCTCGCCCAGTCGGCGCAGCGCCTGCAGCACCATGGGGTCCTGGCCGGGGTGCTGCTCGAGCAGGCGCAGCGCGCCGCCGTTGTAGCCGGTGATGGCGGCCAGCGGCTGGTTGAGCTGGTGGGCCAGCGCCGAGGCTACCTCGCCCAGCATGCTCAGGCGCGCCTGGTGGGCCAGGGTCTCGGTCTGGCGCCGCTCGCGCTCCTCGGCCTGCTTGCGCGCGCCGATGTCGACGATGGAGCCCATCCAGCCGACCTGCTCGCCGCGCCCGTCCACCAGCGGCGCCTCGAAGATCATCACGTCCAGCACGCGCCCGTCCTTGTGGCGCCAGCGCGCCTCGTAGCCTTCGCGCGGGGCGCCGCCGGCCATGTTGCGCTGGTGGCGGCGCAGGCTGTCCTCCATCTCGTCGGGCGGCCAGTAGGGCATGGGCGGCATGCGGCCCATCAGCTCCTCGGCGCTGAAGCCCACCAGGTCGCAGAAGGCGCGGTTCAGGTGGGTGATGCGGCCCTGCAGGTCGCGCGCGCGCAGCCCCACGGTCAGCGAGTCCTCGATCGCGCGGCGCCACGCGGCCTCGGTGCGCGCCTCTTCCACCGCGCGGCGGGTGCGCCGCATCTGCCGGCGCAGCATCGCGCTGGCCACCGCCGACAGCAGCACGAAGACCGCCATCAGCACCGCCGGCAGCGTGCGCCACCACGGCACATGGCGGGCGCGCGTGTTCAGCTCCAGCCAGGTCTCGCGCATCGCCGGGTCCAGGCTGACGCGGTAGCTCTGGCTGCCGGGCTGTGCCAAGGCGTCGCCGGCCTGGGCGATGCGCTGGCCCCAGGCGTCGACCAGGCGCACGTCGTACTTCTGCGCCAGCCACCAGGGCAGGGTCTGGCGCAGCAGGCTGGTCGGTGCGAAGCGGATCACCAGCCGGCCGCCGGACGGCAGCTGGGTGCTCCAGTGCGCGCTCAACCCGCCCTCGTCCAGGCTCACGCCGCTGCGCTCGCGGCCCGGCATCTCGTTCTGCGGTATCTGCTGCGGCACGTGGACGCGCACGCGGGTGGCCTCGTCCAGCACGGTGACGCTGACCCACATGCGGCGCAGCCCTTCGGCCACCTGCGGCTGGCTCAGCAGCGCGGGCTCGTCCAGCCGCTCGGGCAGGTGGCGCGCCAGCTGCGCCACGGTGGCCTGCTCGGCATTGAGCCAGTCGGAGATGCGCGCCTCCAGCGTCAGCGCGTCGGCGATCAGGGTCAGGCGCTCGTCTTCAAGCTCATGGCGCTCGCTGGCATGCATCCAGGCCGCCACCGAGGCGGTGAAGCCCATGGAAAGCAGCAGTGGCCAGGCCCAACTGGTCTGGCGCAGGAATCGGATCAGCGCGGCCATGCTGCGCAGTCTAGGGGCTCAACCGGCCAGGGTTTCTCCGCGGTGTGGAAGTCCACAACTGGGCGCTGTCCGCGCGAATTCACAGAATCCGCCGCATTCATCCTGCCCTTATTCCAAGCACAACGGAGACAACGCATGAAGCTCGTCACGCCCCGCCGCCTCCTGCTCTCGGCCGCCCTGGCCCTGGGCGGACTCGCTGCCCTGCCCGCGCTGGCCCAGACGCCCGTGGTCATCAAGTTCAGCCACGTCGTCGCGCCCGACACGCCCAAGGGCAAGGGCGCGCAGCGCCTGAAGGAACTGGTCGAGGAGCGCAGCAAGGGCCGCATCAAGGTCGAGGTCTACCCGAACAGCCAGCTCTACAAGGACAAGGAAGAGCTGGAGGCGCTGCAGCTGGGCTCGGTGCAGATGCTGGCACCCTCGCTGGCCAAGTTCGGCCCGCTGGGCGTGAAGGAGTACGAGGTCTTCGACCTGCCCTTCCTGTTCAAGGACGAGGCCTCCTTCCGCAACACCACCGACACGCTGGGCAAGGACCTGTTCACCAAGCTGGAGAGCAAGGGCATCAAGGGCCTGGCGTATTGGGACAACGGCTTCCACATCATGTCGGCCAACAAGCCGCTGCACAAGGTGGCCGACTTCAAGGGCCTGAAGATGCGCATCCAGAGCTCCAAGGTGCTGGACGCGCAGATGCGCGCGCTGGGTGCGATTCCGCAGGTGATGGCCTTCTCCGAGCTGTACCAGGCGCTGCAGTCCGGCGTCGTCGACGGCACCGAGGGCGTGGCGTCGAACTTCTACACGCAGAAGATCTACGAGGTGCAGAAGCACATCACGCTGTCCAACCACGGCCACCTGGCCTATGCGCTGATCATCAACAAGAAGTTCTACGACGGCCTGCCGGCCGACCTGCGCGCGGTGCTGGACAGCGCGGTGAAGGACGCCACCACCTACGCCAACGCGATCGCGCAGACCGAGAACGCGACCGCGCTGGAGAAGATCAAGGCCAGCGGCAAGAGCACCGTCTACACGCCCAGCGCCGCCGAGGCCAACGAGTGGAAGCAGGCGCTGATGCCGGTGCACCGCGACATGACCTCGCGCGTGGGCAAGGCCACGGTGGACGCGGCCTACAAGGCCGCCGGCTTCGTTGCTCCGAAGTGAGGCCGACATGCTGATGCGTATCCTCGACAAGGCCGAGGAGATCCTGATCGCGACGCTGATGGCGGCCGCGACCCTGGTGATCTTCGCGGCCGTCACTCACCGCTTCCTGGCCACCATGCCTCTGGTCCAAGACTGGGTGCTGCGCCTGGACCTCTCCTGGGCCCAGGAGCTGTGCATCTTCATGTTCGTGTGGATGGCCAAGTTCGGTGCCGCCTTCGGGGTGCGCCAAGGCATCCACGTCGGCGTGGACGTGCTGGTGCGCAAGCTGCCCGGGCGCCAGCGCGTGCCCTTCGTGATGTTCGCGCTGCTCGCCGGCGCGCTGTTCACCGGCGTGATCGCGGTGCTGGGCGGCAACTTCGTCTGGCATATGTCGCAGACCGACCAGACCTCGCCCGACCTGGAGGCGCCGATGTGGATCGTCTACCTGTGCGTGCCGCTGGGATCGGGCCTGATGTGCTTCCGCTTCCTGCAGGTCGCGTGGCGCTATCTGCGCAGCGGTGAACTGCCTCATCACAACGTGGCCCATGTGGACGGCCTGGACGACGAAGCCCTGGGAGCCAAGGCATGAGCAACATTCAAACCGCCGACGCCACCGGCTTCAGCACCCGCGGCAAGATCGGCCTGGTGCTGGGCGCGCTGGCGCTGCTGGGCATCGCCCTGCTGGGCAACACGGGGCTGATCTTCGCGCTGCTGCTGCTGCTGATGCTGACCGGCATGCCGATCTCCATCGCGCTGGGCCTGACGGTGCTGGTCTATCTCTTCACCATGACCGAGGTCCCGGTGCAGAGCGTGGCGCTGAAGCTGTTCACCGGCATCGAGAAGTTCGAGATCATGGCGATCCCGTTCTTCATCCTGGCCGGCAACTTCCTCACCCACGGCGGCGTGGCGCGCCGCATGGTGCGCTTCGCGACCTCGATGATCGGCCACTGGCACGGCGGCCTGGGCCTGGCCGGCGTGCTCGCCTGCGCGCTGTTCGCGGCGGTGTCCGGCTCCTCGCCGGCCACCGTGGTCGCGATCGGCTCGGTGATCCTGCCGGCCATGGTCAAGCAGGGCTTCCCGCCGCGCTTCGGCGCCGGCGTGATCACCACCTCGGGCGCGCTGGGCATCCTGATTCCGCCGTCGATCGCGATGGTGATGTACTCGGTCTCGACCAACACCTCGGTCGGCACCCTGTTCATCGCCGGCATCATCCCCGGGCTGGCGCTGGCCTTCGCGCTGGGCCTGACGACCTGGTGGATCGCGCGCAAGAACAACTACCCGCGCCTGCCCAAGGCCACGCTGGCCGAGCGCTGGGCCGCTTTCCGCGAAAGCGCCTGGGGCCTGATGCTGGTGGTGGTGGTGATCGGCGGCATCTACACCGGTGTCTTCACGCCCACCGAGGCCGCGGCGATGGCGGCGGTGTACGCCTTCTTCATCGCCGTCTTCGTCTACAAGGACCTGAAGCTGAAGGACCTGCCGCGCGTGCTGCTGGATTCGGCCAGCATGAGCGCGATGCTGCTGTACATCATCACCAACGCGGTGCTGTTCAGCTTCCTGATGACCAGCGAGAACGTGCCCCAGCACATGGCCGACTGGATGATCGCGCAGGGCTTCGGACCGGTGGCCTTCCTGCTGGTGGTCAACATCCTGCTGCTGCTGGCCGGCAACGTGATGGAGCCCAGTTCCATCATCCTGATCATGGCGCCCATCCTGTTCCCGGTGGCGATGAAGCTGGGCATTGATCCGGTGCACTTCGGCATCCTGATCACGGTGAACATGGAGATCGGCATGTGCCACCCGCCGGTGGGGCTGAACCTCTACGTGGCCTCGGGCATCACCAAGATGGGCATCACCGAGCTGACCGTGGCCGTCTGGCCCTGGCTGAAGACCATGCTGGTCTTCCTGATCATCGTCAGCTACTGGCCGGGGCTGTCCACCGCGCTGCCCAGGTGGCTGGGCATGATCGGCGGTTGAGCGCAGCGGCGGCGCTCAGGCGCCGCCGCGCATGCCCCAGCCCGGCAGCCGGTAGCCACTGAGCATGGCCGCGACGCGCAGCAGCGTGGCCGTGCCGGCGCCGGCCAGCAGCGCGGCCCATTGCGGCGCGTCCAGCGACTGGGCGAGGATCAGCGCCCAGCCGCCGAGAAAGCTGCACACCGCATAGGGCTGGTGGTCGCGGAAGGCGCTGGGAATCTCGTTGCAGACGATGTCGCGCAGCACGCCGCCGAACACCGAGGTGACCATGCCCATCAGCACCGCGACGATGGCCGGCATGCCGGCATCCAGCGCGATCTGCGCGCCGCTGGCGGTAAAGAGGCCCAGACCCAGCGCGTCGGGCCACTGCATCGCGCGCTGGGTGGGCGCCACATGCTTGCTGCGCATGAACAGCATGGCGCCCAGGCACAGCGCCAGCAGCGCCCACAGCCAGTTGGCGTGCTCGACCCAGAAGAAAGGGCGCCGGTCCAGCAGCACATCGCGCAGCGTGCCGCCGCCAAAGGCGGCCAGGCCCGCGACCACGCAGACCCCCACCGCGTCCAGGCGCTTGCGCGCCGCCTCCAGCAGGCCCGACAGGGCAAAGGCCAGCGTGGCGACGATTTCCACCGCGAGGTGGACATGGCTGAGGGTGAGCAGGTGCAGCGCGTTCTTCATGGGCGGGTTCCAGCCCCGCATTCTCGCCGCCCCTGGCTACCGCCCCCGCAAGACCTGGCCCCGCCGCGGGGGCCTCGGACCTACTGCTTGTTCTTGGCTTCGTCGGCGTGCATGTGGCCGACGAAGTAGCGGATGTAGTAGCCGCCCATCACGAGGATGAACAGCAGCACCGCCGCACTCAGCAGACCGACGTCGGTGGTGAACAACTCCTTGAGCAATTGCATAAGACCTCCTTATTGGTAAGGTCATTGGACGCCGCGGTCAAGCCGGCCGCGTTGCGCCAACTCAAGGGCGATTCAGCGCGATGCGGCCGGCGGCGCCCCGCTCTGCAGCACGGCCACCGGCTCCGGCGCCAGCAGGCTGCCGTCGCGCAGCCCGCGCCAGGTGGCCATGGCGAGCGCCAGCACCAGCAGCGAGGCCAGCGCCAGCACCGGCACGGCCAGCAGCCGCATCAACGCCGAGTGATCGGCCAGCGCCAGCGTCAGGCCGGCAAAGGCGGAGGTGGGGAAGCCCAGCGCCCAGAAGGCCGGCGTGAAGGGCTGGGCCAGCACCCGCCGCAGCAGCTGCGCCGCCCACAGCAGGCACAGCAGGGCCACGCCCCACATCGCCTGCGCCCAGACCGCGGGCGCGCCCAGGGCCAGCAGCGCCAGGCCGATCACCGCCGGCGGGGCCACCAGGATGAAGCTGCTGGCGAGCAGGCGCTCGGGCCACAAGCCCTGCACGGCCAGCCGCGCCAGCAGCAGCGCCATCACCAGCAGCCACAGGAACACGCCCAGCCCGAACTGCGCGGCCGCCCAGTCGCCCGCGCCCAGCGCGACACCGGCCAGCGGCGCCAGCACATTGCCCACCACCGGGATGATCAGCAGCGGCGTCACGCCCATCCACTGCGGCCCGCCAGGCCCCTGGCCGCGCCACCAGCGCGACAGCACCCACAGCGTGCACGCCAGCTGAAGCGCGCAGCCCAAGCCCCACGCCAGCCCGCTCCAGCGCGTGGGACCCAGCAGCGCGGTGGCCAGCGTGCCCAGCAGAATCAGCGACACCGGGATCGCCGCCAGCAGCGGATGACGCAGGGGATGAGAGAAATCGTCGGCCCAGGCCTGCGCATGGCGCCGCGCGCGCAGCGCGCTGGCCGCCAGCAGCAGCACGAAGGCCAGCAGCGCGGCGGCGGACAGCACCAGCGTCGCCCCCTGCGCCCATTCGCCCATCAGCCCGCCGGCGCGCCACCAGGCCTGCGCCAGTCCGGCCAGGCCCATCACCGCGGTGAACCAGACCGGGCCGAGGAACTTCAGCGGTGTCGGATGCCTCATCGGCTTACTTCAAACGAAGACCGTCGCGGTCCCAGACCTCGGTCTCGATCGCGATGCCCTGCCCCACGCTCTGCGTGACGGTGCAATAAGCCTCGAAGCTGGACAGCACGCGGTCCAGGTGCTCCAGCGACGCGGCCGGCACGCCCAGGTGCAGCGCGGCGCGCAGGCGCAGCACGCGCAGCCGGCCCTGCTCGTTGCGGCCCACCTCGGCCTCGACGACGCAGCGCAGCGGCTCGGGCGATTGTTTGAACTTGCGCAGCGCGAAGAGCAGCGAATCGCTCAGGCAGTTGCCCACCGCGGCGGCGAGCAGTTGCACCGGCGACGGGCCACTGCCCTGGCCCAGCGGCGGCGGCTCGTCCGCGCGCAGGGCCGGCACGCCGGCGCCGAATTCGACCGTGAAGGCATAGTCCTGCTGCTGGCGCAGTTCGACCTGGATGGGGCTGTCGCTCATGGTGGTGTGAAGGCTGTGGGAATGTTGGGCAGGCCCGCGGCGCTCAGAGCGCGTTCAGCGGGATCTTGATGTAGCGCGTGCCGTTGTCTTCGGGCGGCGGGAACTCGCCGGCGCGCATGTTGATCTGCACCGAAGGCAGGATCAGCGTGGGCATGGACAGCGTCGCGTCGCGCGCCACGCGCATCGCCACGAACTCGTCCTCGCCGATGCCGTCGCGCACATGGATGTTGTACTGGCGCTCCTCGGCCACCGTGCTGACGTAGCGCAACTCGCGCCCGCCGGGCAGGTAGTCGTGGCACATGTACAGCCGTGTCTGCGGCGGCAGCGCCAGCACCCGGCGGATGGAGCGGTACAGCGTGCGCGCATCGCCGCCAGGGAAGTCGCAGCGCGCGGTGCCGTAGTCGGGCATGAACAGGGTGTCGCCGACGAAGGCGGCCGACTGTTCGCCGTCGCTGACCACATAGCTCATGCAGGCCGGCGTGTGTCCGGGCGTGTGCATCGCGTGCAGCGACAGCCCGCCGATGTCCAGCCGTTCGCCGTCGTCCAGCAGGCGGTCGAACTGGCGGCCGTCGCGGTGAAATTCGTCACCGGCGTTGAACAGGGTGCCAAAGACCTTCTGCACCGCCGTGATGTGGCGGCCGATCGCGGTCTGACCGCCCAGCTGCTGCTTCAGATGGGTGGCGGCGGACAGATGGTCGGCATGGACATGGGTCTCCAGGATCCAGCACAGCCGCGCGCCCAGCTCGCGCACCCGCGCGATCAGCCGGTCGGCGTTGCCAGTGCTGGTGCGGCCCGACTTGGGGTCGTAGTCCAGCACGCTGTCGACGATGGCGCATTCGCGCGTGGCGCCGTCCAGCACCAGATAGCTGAGGGTCCAGGTGTCGGGATCGAAGAAGGCTTCGACCTCCAGCCGTGAGCGCAGGCTCATGAGAACGTCTCCTGTGCGCAGGCAAGAATCGTTGCATGCGCATTCATGGTGGGCCGCCGGTCAGGGTCCCGGCCCTCGTGGGGCCTCGGCCGGCATCGCAGCCGCGATTTTTTCAGCATTCCACGCGGCGCTGGACACATTCCGCGAGCGACTGTCCGCCAGGCGGCCGCCGCGTCGCCTCCGCCCCTCAGTCGCCGGCCCGCGCGCCCAGCTTGCGCAGCAGCGTTTCCATCAGACACCAGCGCGTGAAGCCGCTCTGCAGCAGGTTCAGACCGACGAAGGCGGTGAAGGCCAGCCACCAGGTGCTGGCGTACAGCGGACTGCCGGGCACGCCCAGCAGCAGCGACAGCAGGATGAAGGTGCCGGCGACGACGCGCACGATTTGCCAGGAACTCATGACGATGCCTTTCAGGAGTGGACGGAGGCCGCGGGCGCGCCCTCCGGGTTGCGGGGGCGGTAGGCCACGTAGTACAGCAGCGGGATCACGACCAGCGTGAGCAGCGTGGAGACGAAGATGCCGAAGATCAGCGAGATCGCCAGCCCGTTGAAGATGGGGTCGTCGAGGATGAAGAAGGCGCCCATCATCGCCGCCAGCCCGGTCAGCAGGATGGGCTGCGCGCGGGTGATGGCCGACTGCACGATGGCCTCGCCCAGCGCCATGCCCTGGGCCTGCTGCAGGCGGATGAAGTCCACCAGCAGGATGGAGTTGCGCACGATGATGCCCGCCAGCGCGATCATGCCGATCATGCTGGTGGCGGTGAAGGGCGCGGCCAGCAGCGCATGGCCCGGCATCACGCCCACCAGGGTCAGCGGAATGGGCGCCATGATGATCAGCGGCGCCAGGTAGGAGCCGAACTGCGCCACCACCAGCAGGTAGATCAGCACCAGGCCCACCGCATAGGCCAGGCCCATGTCGCGGAAGGTCTCGTAGGTGATCTGCCATTCGCCGTCCCACTTCAACGTGTAGGCGCGCCAACCGTCGTCGGGCTGGCGGATGAAGGCCTCCTGCAGCGTGCCGCCGTCCGGCGTCGCGATCCGCTGGACGCGGCCGCGCATCGCGAACATGCCGTACAGCGGGCTGTCGATGCGGCCGGCCATGTCGGCCACGACGTAGTGCACCGGCATCAGGTCCTTGTGGTGGATGGGCTGCTCGCGCAGCGTGTCGCTGACGCGCACCAGTTCGCGCACCGGCACCAGTTGGCCCTGCGCGCCGCGCACCGGCAGGCTCAGCAGCGCGTCCAGCTGGCCATGCATCTCGGGCGGCAGCTGCAGCCAGACCGGCGCCGGGTACTTGCTCTGGTCATGCAGATAGCTGACCGCCTCGCCGCCCAGGCCGGTGCGCAGCGCGGCGACCACCGCCTGCTGCGCCACGCCCAGCTGCGCGGCCTTGGCGCGGTCCACCAGCAGCAGCCGGCGCGGCGCGTCGGCGATGCCGCTGTCGTCCACGTCCACCAGCCCCGGCTCGCTCTCGAACACGCGGCGCAGCTCGCTCGCCACCGCGCGCCGGCCGGCGGCGTCCGGCCCATAGACCTCGGCGACGATGGGCGACAGCACCGGCGGCCCCGGCGGCACCTCGACCACCTTGACGTTGGCGCCGAAGCGCTTGCCGATGGCCTGCAACGCCGGGCGTTCGCGCATCGCGATCGCATGGCTTTGCAGCGCGCGGTGGTGCTTGTCGACCAGGTTGACCTGCAGCTCGCCCACCTCGCCGCCGCTGCGCAGGTAGTACTGACGCACCAGGCCGTTGAAGTTGATCGGACCGGCCGTGCCGGCATAGGCCTGGTAGTCGGTCACCTCCGCCACGCCGGCCAGGTGCGCACCCAGCTCGTGCAGCACCGCGGCGGTCTGCTCCAGCGGCGTACCCGCCGGCATGTCGACGACCACCTGGAACTCCGACTTGTTGTCGAAGGGCAGCATCTTCAGCATCACCAGGCCCAGCGCCGGCAGCGCCAGCGACACGGCCACCAGCGCCGCCACGCCCAGGCCCAGCAGGCCGCGGTTGCGCGCGCCGCGCCGCGCATCCAGCAGCGGGCGGAAGACGCGCTGGAACAGCGGCGCCAGCGCGCGTTGGACCCGCCCCGGCCCGTGGTCGGTGCCCGGCGCGGCCTTCATCCACAGCCGCGCCAGCCAGGGCGTGACGACGAAGGCGATCGCCAGCGACAGCAGCATGCCCATGCTGGCGTTGATGGGGATGGGGCTCATGTAGGGCCCCATCAGGCCGCTGACAAAGGCCATGGGCAGCAGCGCCGCGATCACGGTCAGCGTCGCCAGGATGGTGGGGCCGCCGACCTCGTCGACCGCGCCTGGGATGAGCTGCGCGAGCGTCCGGTCCGGGTGCAGCGCCATGTGGCGGTGGATGTTTTCCACCACCACGATGGCGTCGTCCACCAGGATGCCGATCGAGAAGATCAGCGCGAACAGCGATACCCGGTTCAGCGTGAAGCCCCAGGCCCAGGAGGCGAACAGCGTGACGGTGAGCGTGAGCAGCACGGCGCTGCCGACGATGGCCGCCTCGCGCCGGCCCAGGGCCAGCCACACCAGCGCGACGACGGACGCGGTGGCGAAGAGCAGCTTCTGGATCAGCTTCTGCGCCTTGTCGTTCGCGGTCGCCCCGTAGTTGCGCGTGACGGCGACCTTCACCTCGTCCGGGATCAGCGTGTTGCGCAGCGCGTCGACCCGGCGCGTGACCGCCTCGGCGACGTCGATCGCGTTCTCGCCCGGCTTCTTCGTGATCGCGATGCTGACGGCCGGATACTCGGCCGCCGGCACACCGTCCTTGGCGGCCGTGCCGTGCCAGACATAGCGGCTGGGCGGCGGCGGGCCATCGCTGATCGTGGCCAGCTCGCGCAGGAAGACCGGACGGCCCTGGCGCACCGCGACCACCAGCTCGCCCAGCTCGCGCGCGTCGCGCAGCCAGGGGCCGGCCTCCAGCAGGATCGCGCGATTGCCCTGCAGCAGCTCGCCCAGCGGCGCGCCCAGGTTGGCCGACTGCAGCGCCTGGCGCAGCTCGTCCACCGTGAGCTTCATGCTGTTCAGGCGCGCCGGGTCCAGCGCGACCTGGATCGCGCGGCCGGGACCACCCAGCGTCACCACCTCGCGCGTGCCGGGCACGCGCTTGAGCTCGGCCTCCAGCGTGTGGGCCACACGCTGCAGCGCGTCGGCCCCCTCGTCGGCGGCCTGGGGGCTGTACAGCGTCAGCGTGAGGATGGGCACGTCGTCGATGCCCTTGGGCTTGATCAGCGGCGGCATCACGCCCAGCCCGGCGGGCAGCCAGTCGGCGTTGGCCTGCACCGTGTCGTGCAGGCGCACCAGCGCCTCGGTGCGCGGCACGCCGACCTTGAACTGCACGGTGATCACCGCCAGCCCGGGACGCGAGACCGACATCACATGCTCGATGCCGGCGATCTGCGACAGCACCTGCTCGGCCGGCGTCGCCACCATCTGTTCGACGTCGGCCACGCCGGCCCCCGGGAAGGGGATCAGCACATTGGCCATGGTCACGTTGATCTGCGGCTCTTCCTCGCGCGGCGTCACCAGCACCGCGAAGACGCCCAGCAGCAGCGCCACCAAGGCCAGTAGCGGCGTGATCTGCGCGGACTGGAAGAATGCCGCGATGCGGCCGGACATGCCCAGGCCAGGGCCCTTGGAGGCTTGCGTCATGGCCGGGCCCTCATTGCGCGGCGCGCGCCGCCATCTGCGGCTGGGCCAACACGCGCTCGCCGGCCGCCAGGCCGCTGAGCACCTCCACCCGGTCGCCCTGGCGCGCGCCGACGCGCACCTGGCGCAGCAGCGGACGGCCCTGCGCGCCCAGCACATAGACGGCGGAAAACTCGCCACGCCGCAGCACGCTGGCGGCCGGAACGCTCAGCCGCGCCGCGCCCGCCGCGGGCGCGGCATCCGCCAGCCACACGCGGGCGAACTGGCCCGGCGCCGCGCCGGCCAGCGGCGTGGGCAGCAGCGCGCGCAACAGCGCCGTGTGGCTGGCCGCGTCCACGGTGGGCAGGCGCTCCAGCGCGCGCGGCACGATCGCATCGCCGCCGGCCAGGCCAGGCAGCTCCACACGCACGCCGCCGCGCGTGTCCAGGCTCTGTGGCACGGCGGCGGCGACGCGCAGCTCGCGCGGGTCGTACAGGGTCAGCAGCGGCTTGCCCGGCAGCGCCATGTCGCCCAGCATCACCGGCAGCTCGGACACCACGCCGTCATAGGGCGCGCGCACGGTGTAGAAGCTGCTCTGCGTCTGCGCCGCGTCGGCCTGCGCCAGCTGTGCCTGGGCCTGGGCCTGCGCGGCCTTGAACTGCGCCTCTGCCTGGTCCAGCGCCGCCTGGCTGATGAAGCGCTGCTGATGCAACTGCTGCTGCCGCTCGTACTCGCGCCGCGCCAGCGCCAGCCCCGCCTGCGCCGCGCGCACCTGGGCGGCGCTGGCCGCGGCGCTCTGGTCGGCGCTGCGCGGGTCGATGCGCATCAGCACCTGGCCGGCGCGCACCGCGTCGCCGGCCTTCACATCCAGGCGCACGATGGCGCCGGCCACCTGGGCCGCCACCTGGGTCTGGCGCAGCGCTTCGACGACGCCGTCATAGGCCTGCGCGGCCGCCGCGCCGCCCACCTGCACCGGCACGGTGGGCCAGTCCGTCGCCGCGGCCTGCGCCGGCGCGGCCTCGCCCGCCGGCGGCGCGAGCAGCAGCACCAGGCTCACCAGCCCCGCGGCGACGCCGGGGGCGCCAGAGGCGGCATGGCGCTTGCGCGGGAACAGAAACATCGGGGATCGAACAAGGCAAGGCATCACGGCGCGGTCTCCAACGCGGCCCCGCGGAACGGGTGCGTCGCGGCGCCCGACCTGCGGAGATTCATCAGCAGTTGCGTTAGTATTTGCGCATGTAGTTAAATAGTCAAGTGCGTACGTTATTCAGTGCCAATTTCCGCACGCAGGCACGGGCTCGTGAAAGCTGAGGCATGATGGGCACCCCAAGATCACCGCTGTGCATAGAGATGGACGGGCTCACTCCGGAGGCGCTGGCCCAGGTCGCCGCCTATTTCCAGACCCTGGCCGAGCCGACCCGGCTGCAGATCCTCAACCTGCTGCGCGCGCAGGAGCGCAACGTCGGCGAGCTGGCCGAGCTGTGCGGCTACAGCTCGGCGAACATCTCGCGCCACCTGAGTCTGCTGACGCAGCAGGGCTTCGTGAGCCGGGAGACGCGCGGCAATGCGGCCTACTACCGCATCGCCGATCCGGCCATTTACGCGCTGTGCGACATGGTCTGCGGCAACATCGCGCGCAAGTTTGAACGCCAGGCCGAGCAGGCCGCCGCCTTTACCGGGCCCGCGGGCTCCGCGGCGCGGACCGCCCGGCGCGCCAGGCGCTGAGCGGGCGCCGGGTTCAGCCGCGCCGCAGCACCACGGTGACCAGCGCGGACGCGTCCCGCAGCGCGCGCACGCCATGCGGCACGCCGCGGCGCAGGTAGAGCAGCTGGCCGGCGCGCAGCACATGGCTGGCGGCCTCGGTGCTGACGTCGATCTCGCCTTCGATGCATTGCACGGTGATTTCGCCGGCGACCGCGTGCATGGGCAGCGACTTGCCGGCGGGCAGGACCAGGCGCATCAGTTCGAGGTCGTCCGACTTGAACAGCGCCGTGGTGCGCGCCTCGGCCAGCGCGGCGCCCAGCGGCTGGAGGTCGATGACCTGACCGGGAGCGGCATGGGGTAGAGCCATGGTGACGGACTCCTGTGGCTAGACCGACCGCCCGTCGAAGGTGTTCACCGGCACGGCGGCCAGGTCCACGTCGTCCAGGCAGCGGATGTTGATCGCGGCGATCTGCCGGCCCTGCGGGTCGGCGCCCTCGCCGAAGGGGTGGATGCCGCACACCGGGCAGAAGCGGTGGCGGATCACATGCTTGTTGAAGGTGTAGGTGGCGGCGTCCTCGTCGGGCGTCTGCAGCTGCATCGCCTCGCGCGGCACGAACCACAGCAGCGAGCCCTTGCGCTGGCAGATGGAGCAGTTGCAGGCCAGCGCGCCGTCCAGTTCGCCGTCCACGCTGAACGCGATGCGGCCGCAATGGCAGCTTCCCTTGTAGTGCATGTGTGCCTCCCACCGCGCTCGCTGGCACGGCATGGAGCCATCCTACGACGAAGCCTGCCCGAGCGACAGCCGGCGAGCGCGTCTCAACACACCCTGTTTCGCCCCTCCTGCTTGGCGCGGTAGAGCGCCGCGTCGGCCTCGGAGATCAGCGACTCGGGCTTGCCGCCCTCGGTCGGCACGCAGGCCGCGACGCCCAGGCTCAGCGTGACCACCGGCCCCGTCGGCGAGGCCGGATGGGGGATGGCCAGCCGCTCGCAGCGGACGCGGATTTCTTGCGCCACCGCGGCCGCGGCCGCCGGGTCGGCGCCGGGCAGCAGCACGACAAACTCCTCGCCGCCATAGCGCGCCGCCAAATCCCCGGCGCGCCCCACGGCCTGCGCGAACACGCCGGCCACCGCGCCCAGGCAGTGATCGCCCTGCAGGTGACCCAGCAGGTCGTTGTAGGCCTTGAAGCCGTCGATGTCGGCCATGATCAGCGCCAGCGGGCTGCCGGTGCGCCGGGCACGGCGCCATTCGTCGTCCAGCGCCTCGTTGAAGCGGCGCCGGTTGGCCAGCCCGGTCAGCGGGTCGACGAAGGACAGGCGCGACAGATGCTCGTTGGCCTGGCGCAGCTCCTCGGTGCGCAGGGCCACCAGGTGCTCCATCTCGCGCTGGCGCGCCTGCAGGCTGCGTGTGCGCAAGCGCACCAGGCCCAGCACCGCGCCGGCCAGCGCGAGCAGCGCCAGCGCGATGAACCAGGGCGTCTCATAGGGCCGCGGACGCACGGTGACCGCCAGCGGCTCGGCCTCGGTCCAGCGCTGGCCGTCCGCCGAGGCCGCGAGGCGGAAGCGGTAGCGCCCGTGCGGCAGCGCCGCGAAGGCGGCCTCGCGCGCCGCGCCGGCCTCCACCCAGTCGCGCGTCAGCCCCTCCATGCGGTAGCGGAAACGCACGCGGTCGGCATGCAGCAGCGTGTCGGCGCTGTAGCGCAGCAGCAGCGGCACCGCGCCGGGCGGCAGCTCCACCTCGGCGCCGGGCGCCTGGGGCTGGCCGTCGACCAGCACACCGTCCAGGCGCACGCCGGGAGGACGCGCCGGCCCCGGCGGGTGGCGCGGATCGACGATGACCAGCCCGTTGGCCGACGGCAGCCACAGCCGCCCCTGCGCGTCCCGCGCGCCGGCCGGCTGCAGCCCCCCGGCGAAGGTCGTGCCGCGCAGCGCATCGCCGGGGCCGAAGCCCACCGAGGCCACGCGCCGCAGCCGGCCTTCGGCGAAGGCATCCAGGTCGGCGCGCGCGACGCGGTAGAAGCCGCGGTTGCAGCTCATCCACAGCTGGCCCTGGCTGTCCTCCAGGATGGTCTGGGCCAACCCGTCCCACAGGCCATCGGCCGGTCGTATGCCCGTCAGCCGGCCCTGGCGCAGCCGGTTCAGGCCCTCGCCATTGCTGCCGATCCAGAGGCTGCCGGCGCCGTCTTCGTACAGCGACAGGATCCAGTTCGACACCAGCCCGTCGGCCTTGGTCAGTGTGCGGAAGCGCCCCTCGCGCAGGCTGGCCAGGCCCTGGCCGGCGGTGCCGAACCACAGCGTGCCATCGCGCGCCTCCAGCATGGCGACGACGCCCTCGCGGGGCAGCCCGGGATCGAGCACCGGCACGAAGCCCGGCCCGTCCAGCCGCGCCAGCCCGGCGCGCGTGCCGACCCACAGCCGGCCCTGGCGGTCGCGCAGGATGGCGCGCACCTCGACGCCGGGCAGTCCCTGTTCGGGCCCGTAGATGCGCGGCCCCTGGTCGGTCAGGTGCACGACGCCGGCCGTGTAGGTGCCCACCCACAGGCTGCCGTCGGTGTCTTCGTGCAGCGCCGAGATCTCTTCGGTGGGAAGCCCCTGCGCGCGCCCGATCACGCGGATGCGGCCGCCCTCGATGCGATTGAGCCCGCCGCCGGCGGTGGCCACCCAGTGCACGCCGGTGCGCCCGTGCAGCACGGCGCGCACGTTGTCGTGCGACAGCCCCTCGGGCACGCCAAAGACCACATAAGCGCGGTTGCGCAGCCGGTTCAGGCCGCCCACCCAGGTGCCCACCCAGACGCTGCCCTCGCGGTCGGTGGCCAGCGACCAAATCTGGTTGCCCGCCAGCCCGCCGGCCGCACCCAGCGTGCTGAAGCGCCCCTCGCTGAAGCGCACCACACCCTCGCCCCAGCTGCCGATCCACAGCGAGCCTTGCGCGTCGAAGGCCAGCGTGGTCAGGTGGTCGGTGGGCAGACCGTCGGCGCGGGTATAGATGCGCGTCGCGCCGCCATCCAGATGGACCAGGCCACCGCCCGCGGTGGCGGCCCAGACGCCCTGGCGCGGATCGGCCAGCACATGGCGGACCTGCAGATGCGGGAAGCCGTTGGACGGGTCGTGGACCGTGAACACGCCCTCCTTCGTCATCTCGACCAGCCCGCCGCCCGAGGTGGCGATCCACAGCACGCCGCGCCGGTCCAGCGTCAGCGCCCGCAGGCGTTCCGTGGGCAGGCCCTGGGCGCGCTGGTAGAGCCGCGTGCGGCCGTCCTGCCAACGCACCAGGCCGTTCTCGGTGGCGATCCAGACCACCCCGTCCGGCGCCTGCGCGAAGGCCCAGACGCGCCGACCGCCGCTGACCTCGGGGGGCAGGACCTCGCGGAAGCGCCCGTTCTCGTAGACGGCGGCGCCCTGGCTGTGGCCGATCCACAGCCGGTGCTGGGCATCCTCCATGAAACCGAACACCGGCTGCGAGCCCATGCCCGGCGCGACGCTCTCGTCGAAGGTGGTGAAGCGCACGCCGTCGAAGCGCGCCAGCCCGCCCGCGGTGCCCACCCACAGCGCGCCATCGGCGCTCTGCAGCAGCGCCTGCACCGTGTTCAGCGGCAGCCCCTGCTCGGTCTGCCAGCCGTCCACCTTGTACTGCGTCAGCGCCCCGGTGGGCGAAGCCAGCAGCCGGGCGACGTCGGGCTCGGCCGGCGCCGCGCACAGCCGGCCGCCCACGAACAGCAGGCACCATGCCAGCAGCACGCCGGCCCATGGACCCCGCCAGCCCTGCGGCCCGACGGGCCTGGCTTCCAGGCGCCGGCAGGCTGAGACCACCGCAAACAGAGACAAGACACTCCCCAACTTATAGGAGGGGACGGCGCACCGGCCGCCCCCTGTTGGAACGGGAGATTACACGAGGACGATGTCGGGGCGGCTGGCGCACGGCCCAGACCCGGCGCGGCCCCGCGCCGCAGGGGGTCAGTTCTTGCCTGCGGGGGTGTCCAGCAGCAGCTCGGCGTGGTGGCACAGGTGGTCGGCGATGAAGCTGGCGACGAAGTAGTACCCGTGGTCGTAGCCCTCGTGACGGCGCAGCCGCAGCGGCTGGCCGCTGTCCGCGCAGGCCGCCTCCAGCAGCTGCGGATGCAGTTGCTCGGCCAGGAACTTGTCCGCCAGCCCTTGGTCCACCAGCAGCGGCGGCAGCCGCGCGCCGGCGCGGATCAGCGCGCAGGCGTCGTGCGCGGCCCAGGCCTCGCGGTCCTCGCCCAGGTAGCCGGCGAAGGCCTTGCGGCCCCAGGAGCAGTGCATGGGCGCGGCGATGGGCGCGAGCGCCGAGACCGACTGGTAGAGCCCCGGGTTCTTCAGCGCCAGCGTCAGCGCGCCATGGCCGCCCATGGAGTGCCCCATCAGCCCCACGCGGTCGGCGCGCAGCGGGAACTGCTCCAGCACCAGCGCCCGCAGTTCCTGCGTCACATAGCGGGCCATGCGGAAATGCGCGGACCAGGGCGCGCGCGTGGCGTCCAGGTAGAAGCCGGCGCCATGGCCGAAGTCCCAGTCCGAACTGGCGCCGGCGATGCCGGTGCCGCGCGGGCTGGTGTCCGGCGTGACCAGCGCCAGCCCCAGCCGCGCCGCCTCGCGCTGCGCGCCGGCCTTGATTGCGAAGGTCTCCTCGGTGCAGGTCAGTCCGGCCAGGAAGAACAGCACCGGCACCCGGCCCCGCGGTCCGTCACCGGCCTGCGGCGGCAGGTAGAGGCCAAAGCGCATCGGCGTGCCGGTGCTGGTCGAGTCGTGTTCGTAGAAGCGCTGCACGCCGCCGAAGCAGGCATGTTCGCCGAGCATGCGAAGAGGCTGGTCCATGGGCCGGCTCAGTACAGGACCACGGAGCGAATCGACTCGCCGCGCTCCATCAGCGCGAAGCCCTCGTTGATCTGGTCCAGCGTGAGCCGGTGCGTGATCAGCTCGTCGATCCGCAGCTTGCCCTCCATGTACCAGTCGACGATCTTGGGCACGTCGGTGCGGCCACGCGCGCCGCCAAAGGCCGAGCCCTCCCACTTGCGCCCGGTCACCAGCTGGAAGGGCCGGGTGCTGATCTCGGCGCCGGCCGCGGCGACACCAATGATGAGGCTGCGCCCCCAGCCCTTGTGCGTGCACTCCAGCGCCTGGCGCATCAGCGTGGTGTTGCCCACGCACTCGAAGCTGTAGTCGGCGCCGCCATCGGTCAGCTGCACGATGGTGTCGACCACGTTCTCGACCTCGCGCGGGTTGATGAAATGCGTCATGCCAAAGCGCCGCGCCATGGCCTCGCGGGCCGGGTTGATGTCCACGCCGATGATCTTGTCGGCGCCCACCATGCGTGCTGCCTGGATCACGTTGAGGCCAATGCCGCCCAGGCCGAAGACCGCGACATGGGCGCCGGCCTCCACCTTGGCGCTGAAGATCACCGCGCCCACGCCGGTGGTGACGCCACAGCCGATGTAGCAGATCTTGTCGAAAGGCGCGTCCGGCCGCACCTTGGCCACCGCGATCTCGGGCACGACGATGTAGTTGCTGAAGGTGCTGGTGCCCATGTAGTGGAAGACCGGCTTGCCGTTCAGCGAAAAGCGCGAGCTGGCGTCGGGCATCAGGCCGCGGCCCTGGGTGCCGCGGATCAGCTGGCACAGATTGGTCTTGCGCGACAGGCAGAACTTGCACTGCCGGCATTCCGGCGTGTAGAGCGGGATCACATGGTCGTCGCGGCGCAGCGTGGTCACGCCCGGCCCGACGTCGACCACCACGCCCGCGCCCTCATGGCCCAGCACGGCAGGGAAAATGCCCTCGGGGTCGGCTCCGGACAGGGTGTAGTGGTCGGTGTGGCAGATGCCGGTGGCCTTCACCTCGATCAGCACCTCGCCGGCGCGCGGCCCGTCCAGGTCCAGGGTTTCGATGGTGAGCGGCTGGCCGGCTGCCCAGGCCACGGCGGCGCGAGTCTTCATGGGGTGTCTCCGTCGGCAGAATGGTCGATAGGGTCCGACTGTAGGAGAGTCCGGGCCGCAGCGCATCGGCGATGGCGGCCGCGGCACGCCGCTTGGCCGGCGCGGACAGATAATCGGCCGCCCCGGAACGCCCCCCCGCCCGCGCCCATGTCCCAGCCCCTGCGCGTCGATCTCATCGTCTACCCCGGCTTCAAGGCCCTGGAGGCGATCGAGACGCTCAGCGTGTTCGAGTACGCCAACCACCACCTGCTGCAGCACGGACGCCCGCGCGGCTATGCGCTGCGCATCGTCGCGCCGCAGGCCGGGCGCGTGGCCTCGGACATGCCCATGGCGCTGGAGGCCGCGGCACCACTGTCGCTGCAGGACCTGCCCGACCTGGCCGTGATCGTCGGCGTGCGCGACATCGACAGCGCGCTGCAGCGCCAGCCGGCGCTGGTGGACTGGGTGCGCGCCGCCGCGCCGCGGCTGCCGACGCTGGTGGCGCTGTGCACCGGCTGCTTCTTCCTCGCCGCCGCCGGTCTGCTGGACGGCCAGCCGGCCACCACGCACTGGAGCGCCGTCCCGCTGCTGCGCGCCCGCTTCCCCGCGGTGCGCGTGGAGCCCGACCGCATCCATGTGCGCGCCGGCCGCATCTGGACCTCGGCCGGCGTCACCGCGGGCATGGACCTCGCGCTGGCGCTGGTCGAGGAGCACCATGGCCGCGCGCTGGCGCTGGAGGTGGCGCGCGACCTGGTGATGTACCTGAAGCGGCCCGGCGGCCAGTCGCAGTTCAGCGTCCACCTGCAAAGCCAGGGCACCGACCATCCCGGCATACGCGCGGCGCAGGACTGGGTGCTCGCTCACCTGGACCAGCCGCTGCCGCTGGCCGAGCTGGCCGCCAGAGCGCTGATGAGCGAGCGCAATTTCCGCCGCCAGTTCGGCCGCGCGGTGGGCCAGAGCCCGGCGCGCTTCATCGAGGACGCCCGGCTGGAGGCGGCGCGCCGCCTGCTGGAGGACAGCGAGCTGCCGCAAAAGACCGTGGCCGCGCGCGTGGGTTTCGCGTCGGAGCAGGCGCTGCGCAAGCTGTTCGCGCGCCGGCTGGGCGTGTCGCCGCAGGACTACCGCGCCCGCTTCGGCGGCAGCGCCGGCTGAAGCCCCGCCGCGCGGCGCACCGGATCAGCCCTGCGGCCCGCCCGGATCGTGGGGCGCCGCCGTCTTGTGGCCGGCCTTGTCGGCATACATCGCACGGTCGGCATGGGCGAGCAGCTCGTCTTCGCTCAAGCCATCGTCGGGACACAGTGCATAGCCGACGCTGGTCGTGACGCGCACCCAGACCCCGCTGGGCAGCGCCACCGGACGTGCGATCTCGGCGCGCAGCCGGGCCAGGATGAGCTCGCATTCCTGGCGGTCGTGCAGCGCGGGCAGCAGCAGCACGAACTCGTCGCCGCCGACGCGCGCCACCGTGTCGTGCGCGCGCACGCCGGCCAACAGACGCCGGCCCAGTTCGCGCAGCAACTCGTCGCCGGCGGCATGGCCATGGCGGTCGTTGACCGGCTTGAAGCCGTTCAGATCCAGGAAGCACACCGCCAGGCATTCCTGCGTGCGCCGGCTCAGCTGCACGGCCTGGCGCAGCCGGTCCATCAGCAGCAGGCGGTTGGGCAGGCCGGTCAGGCCGTCATGGAAGGCCACATGCTCCACCCGCTCCTGCTGCGCCTTCAGCGCCGTGATGTCCAGCGACATCCACAGGTATTCGCCGGTTTCGGGCGACAGCAGCGCACCGCTGACGTCGACCCAGACCGGGCGCCCGTCGCGGCGCAGCAGTTGCAGTTGCCCCCGGTAAGGGGCACCCGCCTGGAGCACCGGGTAGGCGACGCGGCCGAATTCCTCGTACTCCTCCTGCGTGCGGTAGAGCGCGCGCGACTCCAGCCCCAGCAGCTCGCCGGGCCCGCAGGCGAACATGCGCTCGCTGGCACGGTTGCTCCACACGATGCGGCGCTCGCGCAGCTTCAGGATGCCGATCAGGTCGTTGTCCAGCATCGCCTCCTGCTGGCGATTGAGCTGGCGCAGCGCCTTGCGCGTGGCATCCAGCTCGGTGATGTCGTACATCACCGAACGGCTGCGCTCGAAGCGCCCCTGGGCGTCCCACACCGCGGTGGCCGACACGCTGACCCGCCGTGGCGGACCCTGCCGCCCCTGCAGGTCGAACTCCAGCGGGCCGATCACGCCGTCGCGCAGGAACTTGGGAAAGTGCTCGTCGAAGCGGCGCTGATCCTCCGGCGTGAAGAAATCGCGCGGCCCCAGCCGCCCCATCAATTCCTCCTCCGAACAGCCCAGCCAGTTCAGCATCACCGCATTGGCCTGGCAGAACTTGCCCTGCGCGTCCAGCGAATAGTAGGCGCAGGGCGCGCTGTCGTAGAGATCGTGCATGCGCGCGGTGATCTCCAGCAGCTGCGCCTTGAGCTCGCGCCTTTCGGTGATGTCCCGCCCGACGGTCTGTACCTGCAGCAGCCGGCCGTCCTCGTCGTAGGACGCGCGGTGGACGAATTCGCCCCAGCGCAGCCGGCCCTTGGGATTGCGAAAGCGGCTCTCGGTCACGACCACCGGGTTGTCCGGCTTCAGGCGCGCCAGCCGCGCGTCGACCGCCGGCCGGTCCTCCGGTCCCACCAGCAGGTGCCAGGTCTTGTTGGACAGGTCCTGACCCTCCAGCCCGAAGGCGGCGCGGCCGGCCGGGTTGGCCAGCAGGAAATGGCCCTCGCGGTCGAAGCGGAACAGCATGTCCGTCTGGTCGTCGATCACGGTCTGCAGTTCGCGCTGGCTTTGCCGCGCCCGCTGGTTGGCGGCGAACAGGTCGCGCGACAGGCTGCGCAGCCGCTGCACGACATAGGCGCAGGCCAGCGAGGTGAACACGAAGGCGATCAGCGCGAAATTGCCAGGCCGGTCGCTGTGCCAGGAGTGATAGGGCGGCGACAGGAAATACACCCCGACCGCGCTGCTGAACACCATGACCAGCAGGCCCGGGCCGACCCCGCAGAAATACAGCGCCAGCACCACCGCGGGATAGTAGGTGGCGTAGGTGAGGCGGACCTCGACCGGGATGAGCACCATGCGCAGCGCCGTGGCCACGGTGAAGATGGCCAGCGCCAGCAGATAGCGCAACAGGATGCGGTCGCGGTCGAGGAGTAGGCGCTCGGGCATGCGAGGGGCGGCTGGACGGCTGGAAGTGGGCCTGCGCCGCAGCGGCGCTGTGCGACCCACTCTATCCGCATCGGCACGCGGGCAGAAGCCCCCCTGAGACGCTGTCGCGGCGGGGCGACTCAGGCTCTGCGCAGGATCAATTCAGGCACCAGCCGGCGCAGCGCCAGCAGCAATTCTTCACGCGCCGCCCCCCAGGGCCGACCCGCCGAGGGCGACCACTGACCGCCGGCGCGCGCCTGCTGCAATGCCCAGCGCGGCACGCCGGCGGCGGCCACCTGTGCGGCCAGGCGCAGCAGTTCGACCTCGTCCAGCCAGTCGGCGTCGGCCGTGGTGCGGCATTCGTAGTCCAGGCCGGCGCTGCGACGGGCCTCCCGCAGCAGCGCCAGGCAGGCCAGCACCGGCTCATGCGCTGCGCGCACGCCGGTCACGCGCGCATAGCTGCCGGCCTCGTCCAGCGCCGCCTTCAAGTCCAGGCCCACCCAATCCAGCAGCGGCAGCACCTGGGCCAGGCGCTGCGGGTAGATGCCGGCGGTGTGCAGCCCGGTGGCAAAGCCCAGGTTGCGCACGCGCGCCAGCGCGGCCGGCAGCGCGGCATCCAGCAGCGGCTCGCCGCCGCTGAAGACCACGCCGTCCAGCAGCCCGCGGCGGCGCTGCAGCCAGGCCTCGATCTGCGCCCAGTCCAGCGCCCCGGGCTCGCGCGGCTGCAGACCGGCGTTGTGGCAATACAGGCAGCGCCAGGGACAGCCCTGCACGAAGACCACGGCCACCATGCGTCCCGGCCAGTCCACCGAGCTGAAACGGGTCAGCCCGCCGACCTGCAGGGCCAGCGCGTCGGGCGGAACGGGCCGGGTGGCGTGCATCGCTCAGTCCCGCAGCTGGGCGCGCGCTTCGACGAAGTGCTGGCGCTCGGCGAACTCGCCCTGCTTGCCGGTGTTGAAGGAGCTGACCGGGCGGTGGTAGCCCATCACGCGGGTCCAGACCTCGCAGCGCTGGCGCTCCTCGTCGCGCAGCGGCGGCACGGACGGGGCGCGGGTGGCGGGGGTCGGGTCTTGCATCATCGGTGGCCTCCTTGGGCGTGGTGAAGAAATCGTCGGGCGGGGCGTCAGGCGCAGGCGCAGCCGGCCTCGCTGCCGCAGGGCTGGCGCCGCGCGAGCAGCTCGGCGTCGCAGGTGGGGCAGAACTCGTGGTGCCCGCTCAGATAGCCGTGCTTGGGGCAGATCGAGAAGGTCGGCGTGACGGTGATGTAGGGCAGGCGGAAGTTGGACAGCGCGCGCCGCACCAGCTCGCGGCAGGCCGTGCTGCTGGAGACCGCCTCGTTCATGTACAGATGCAGCACGGTGCCGCCGGTGTACTTGCGCTGCAGTTCGTCCTGGCGCTCCAGCGCCTCGAAGGGATCATCGGTATGGCCCACCGGCAGCTGCGAGCTGTTGGTGTAGTAGGGCTGCTCCGGCGTGCCCGCCTGCAGGATGGACGGGAAACGCTTGCGGTCTTCCTTCGCGAAGCGGTAGGTCGTGCCCTCGGCCGGCGTGGCCTCCAGGTTGTAGAGGTGGCCGGTTTGCTCCTGGAACTCCACCATGCGCGCACGCACGTGGTCCAGCAGGCGCAGCGCCAGCGCATGGCCGGCCGGCGTGGTGATGTCCTCGCGGTCGGCGCTGAAGTTGCGGATCATCTCGTTGATCCCGTTCACGCCCAGCGTGGAGAAATGGTTGCGCAGCGTGCCCAGATAACGCCGGGTGTAGGGGAACAGGCCTTCGTCGATCAGGCGCTGGATCAGCTTGCGCTTGATCTCCAGGCTGTCGCGGCCCAGCGCCAGCAGGCGGTCCAGGCGCGCCAGCAGCCCGGCCTCGTCACCCGCGTGCAGATGGCCCAGGCGCGCGCAGTTGATGGTCACGACGCCCAGCGAGCCGGTCTGCTCGGCCGAACCGAACAGACCATTGCCGCGCTTGAGCAGCTCGCGCAGGTCCAGCTGCAGCCGGCAGCACATGGAGCGCACCATGTTGGGCTGCAGCTCGGAGTTGAGAAAGTTCTGGAAGTACGGCAGGCCGTAGCGCGCCGTCATGTCGAACAGGGCCTGGGCATTGGGGCTGTCCCAGTCGAAGTCGGGCGTGATGTTGTAGGTGGGGATGGGGAAGGTGAAGGCGCGGCCCTTGGCGTCGCCGGCCATCATCACGTCGATATAGGCGCGGTTGATCAGGTCCATCTCGGCCTGCAGCTCGCCATAGCGGAAGGGCATCTCGCGCCCGCCGATCATGGGCACCTGCTCGCGCAGGTCCTCGGGGCAGGTCCAGTCGAAGGTCAGGTTGGTGAAGGGCGTCTGCGTGCCCCAGCGCGAGGGCACGTTGAGGTTGTAGATCAGCTCCTGCATGGCCTGGCGCACCTGCGCATAGTCCAGGCCGTCCTTGCGCACATAGGGCGCCAGGTAGGTGTCGAAGCTGGAGAAGGCCTGCGCGCCGGCCCATTCGTTCTGCAGTGTGCCCAGGAAGTTGACGATCTGGCCGACCGCGCTGCTGAGGTGCTGCGCCGGCCCGGCCTCCACCTTGCCCGGCACGCCGTTGAGCCCCTCGTTGAGCAGGGTGCGCAGCGACCAGCCGGCGCAGTAGCCGCTGAGCATGTCCAGGTCGTGGATGTGCAGGTCGGCCTCGCGATGCGCGCGCCCGATCTCGGGCGGATAGACCTGGTCCAGCCAGTAGTTGGCGACCACCTTGCCGGACACGTTGAGGATCAGCCCGCCCAGGCTCCAGCCCTGGTTGGCATTGGCCTTGATGCGCCAGTCGCGCTGCTGCAGGTACTCGTCCATGGTCGCCTGCACGTCGACCAGGGTCTGGCGTGCGTCGCGCAGCGCGCGGTGCTGCTCGCGGTAGACCGCGTAGGCCCGCAGCGTGGCGCGCAGGCCGGCGTCGAACAGCGCGGCCTCCACCGCGTCCTGCACCTGCTCGACATCGGGCGGCGCGCCGTCGGCCGCGGCCTCGGCCAGGCGGGGCAGCACGCCCTGCTCGGTGATGCGGCGCGCGCCGGCCGGGTCCAGCTCGCCGGTGGCCGCGCCGGCGCGGGCCAGCGCATGGGCGATCTTGGCGGCATCAAAGGGCAGCAGGCGGCCGTCGCGCTTGCGCACCAGAGCGGGCAGAGGGTGGGCGTGGAGGGAAGAGGCTGAGGCGGTCTGGCGCGTGAACATGACTAGATCTAGTGGCGTTCGAGACAGCGGCACACTATAGGTAGTGCATTCACTCGATCCACCGTCGACCCAGCCAAGTCTTGCGCCAGCGCAAAAGCGCAGCGCCGGCACGCGCGCCGGGACCGGATCTTGCAAGTCCTCGCAGGCCGGAACGCGGCGCCCCAGACAGGGCGCAAGCGCTCGTTCAGGCCGCGATGCGCCCGCCCTCCTCCTGCGCGAGCGGATCCAGCAGGTCCTCGCCGTTCTCGTCCAGCAGCACCAGCGTCAGCGATTCGCCGGCGCGCGCCTCGTCGATCTGCGCGCGGCTCATGCCGACGAAGAAATGGGCGAAGGCCGCCTCGATGGCATCCAGCGCAGCGCGCGCGGCGCAATGCCAGCGGTCCGCGCCCTCGCCGGCCGCCAGGCGGCCGTCCAGCCAGGTCTGCACCACGCCACGCGGCCCGCCCAGGGCCGCCTCCAGCACCCGGGCGGCCACGCCCTCGGCCAGCGGGCGCTGGTGGTAGGGGACCATCACCTGGTCCAGAACGATGCGATAGCGGCGCACGGCAATCCTCCTGTCTGGGGCCGGCTCGGGCCGGCTTGTTCGATGTCTGTCGGTTCGATGGATAACTGTATTTTTATACAGTATCATGGCGCATCACAAGGCTTTGCCCGTACAAGGAGATCGCCATGCTGCTGGACCTGAACGACCCGAACAGCATCGTCCGCTGGTGGGAGGTCTATCCGGAACGCCATGGGCCTTTGCTGAAGGATCTGGCCGCGCTGCGGCCGCAGTACCGTCATGCGATCAATGCGGCGGGGCAGCTGATCGAAGGCTCGCCGCGCCTGCGCGACCGGCTGGAACGCGCCCGTGCGGCGGAGGCCGCCTGGCAGGAACGCCTGGCGGCCGGGCGCGCCGCCTGGGACGCGGCGGACGACGACGCCGCGGACGACCCGCCCCCGCCCGAGCTGGCCGACTGAGCCCCCCTTCGCGTCACTGGAACATCTGCCGCAGCACCTGGGCGTTGCTCAGGCCACCGGGGTTGCCCAGCGTGGAGTCGGAGGCCAGGTTCCAGCAGGCCAGGTGGGCCAGCGCATTGACCAGCGGCGCGGTCAGGCGCAGCTGCAGGAAGGTGTCGTAGCGCGGGAAGTCGCCCAGGCTTTCGACGTCCAGCCAGCCCTGCGTGTAGGGGGGCAGCTGGGCCCACCAGCTGGCGACGTGGTCGTTGTACACCCACAGCAGCTCCACGCTGTCCTGCGCCGGCACGTCGAACCAGGGGTTGGGCAGCACCTTCAGCGTCTGGCGCACCAGCATGGACCCGCCCGCCACGCGGGCCGCCAGCAGCTGCTGCTGCAGCGCGGTGAAGGCACTGGTCTCGAACACCTGGTTGTGGCGGAACAACCGGTTCGCGCCCTGCCCCGGCTGGTCCGGTCCGTAGGGCACATAACCCTGCGCCGACGAATAGGGCTGCAGGCCGAACAGCGGCGGGATGTCGTCCGAAACGATGACCTCGCCGCGCTCCGGATCGCGGGCAATGGCCTGGTCGGTGTTGACGAACACGATGAGGCGGGGCACGCCGCGCGCCAGCATGGCGTTGACGCCCAGGTTCTCCAGGCTGCCCCCGTCGGCGAAGCGGTAGGCCAGCACCTGCTGGCTTTGCCGGCCCTGCACCGGCCAGTAGGGGTAGCGCGGCACCAGACCGTTGAGGTCGGGGTACTGTTCTTCGAACATCTGCGCGAAGGCGGCGCTGCTGCTGCCCACGATGTCGCTCAGGCTGAAGGCGCGCGCCGGCCGGCTGCTCAGCACCTGGCCCGGCTTGGATTCGCCCAGGTAGCTGCCGCCCATCGCGAAGGACTCGATCAGCCCGCCGCCCAGCGCGCCCTGCTGCTGCGCGTCCTTGGGGAAGGCGGCGCGCACGCCCAGCATGAAGTTGGCCTCGAAGGGCACCAGCTCGGCGTCCGTGCCATCGTTGGTGAACAGCGCGGTGTTGAAGATGGGGAAGGGCCGGTGCCGCTGCACGGTGATGAACTGCTCGGCCTTCAGCCCCGGGTTGCGTGCCAGCGGGCCGTTGGCGGCGTGCAGATAGGCGTCGGTCCAGCTGAAGAAGCGCGTGTCGAAACCGCGCGCATCCGGCGCCCACAGTCCGTAGTCGCGCAGCACGAACTGGCCGATCAGCCCTTGCCACAGCTGCGGGTTCGCATAGTGGTAATGCTGCTTGAGCCGGTAGAGCTCGTCGAGGATGCCGCCCAGGCTCAGCCGCGTTGGCACGCGGCCCAGGTTGTTGGGCGTCTGCCGCGAGAGCCGGTCCCAGCTGAGCTTGGACGGGTCCAGCTCCACCTCGCCGAGGAAGTCGTCGTCGGAGATGCGTTCGGGCAGGTAGGTGTACAGCGCGTTGGCCCAGGTGCCCCCCGACACCGAGGAGCTGGCGAAGACCTGGTCCAGCAGGCCCAGGTAGCGCAGCCCGCGCAGCTGGCCCATCGCGCAGCTCAGCGCGCGACTGCCGCCGCCCGAAAAGCACAGCCCCACGGAGCGCGGGCCGGCGCGCGGCTGCAACTCGTCATCGCCGGCGTCCAGCGGCAGGATGCGCACGTTCAGATTGGAACCCATGGCTGACTCCCAAGAAAGCCGTCGCGCGCCGACCGAGGGGCGACCCGTCGGCGATGCCCGGCGCCGGCCGACGGCGGAACCGGCGGGCGTCGTGGCCGCGCTGTGGCGCGGCCGGCTCGGGGCGCACTGCCCCTTCTATAGAACGACATGGCCCGCCAGCGCACGACAGGCGCGCCGCCGCCCGCCGCCGCCGCGTGCGCACAGCGGCCGGCGGCGCCACAATCGGCGGCGATGACGGACCGCCTGTTTCTTCGCCTGGACGGCGACCCGCTCTATGCGCCCGAGACCTCGGTGCCCGCGGGCGCGCTGCGCGAGCTGGCGCTGCCCGCCGCGCTGCGCCCCCATGTGGCGCATCTGCTGGCCTACCGCGAAGAGCTGCCGGCGGGCCTGACGCTGCGCGAGCGCGTGCTGCCCGACGGCGCGCTGCGGCTGATCGTCGAAGACCTGGATGCCGGACCGAGGCTGATGCTGGCGGGCCCGAGCACGCAGCCCGTGCTGCTGCAGCTCAGCGGTCGCCAGCACGGGCTGTCGCTGACGCTGCGGCCGGGCGCCGCCCAGGCCTTGCTGGGCCTGCCCGCCCACGAGCTGGCCGAGCGCGTGCTGCCCTGGGACGCCGTGGTGGCGCCGCGCTGGCGCGATCTCGCCGAGCGCCTGCAGGCCCGGCGCGGCGATGCCGCGCGGGCGCGGTGCCTGCTCCAGACCCTGGAGGCCATGCGGCGCGATGGCGCGGCACCGGACCCCCGCCCCGTGCTGGCCGCCGGCCGGCTGTTCGAGCAGGGGCAGGGCCGGCGCTCCGTCGCCGAGGTGGCGCGCCAGCTGGGGCTGGGCGAGCGGCGACTGCAGCAGGTCTTCCGTGCGCAGATGGGGCTGACCCCCGCCGCCTTCGGCCGCCTGGCGCGCCTGCATGCCTGCCTGCGCTTGCTGCGCCGGCCCGCCGCGCGGTCGCCTCGCTGGCCTGAGCTTGCGCTGGAGGCCGGCTTCTACGACCAGTCGCATCTGATCCGCGAGTTCCGCGCCCTGTGCGGCCTGACGCCGCAGCAGTACCTGGACGAGGCGCGCGCGCCGGCCGTTTCGGATTTGTCCAAGACGCGGGCCTGAGCCGCCGCCTACAGTGGCTTCATCCCCTAACCGAGGAGGCGCACGATGAAGACATTGGAAGGCCGCATCGCCGTCGTCACTGGCGCCAGCCGTGGCGCCGGGCGCGGCATCGCCGAGGAGCTGGGCGCGGCCGGCGCCACGGTCTATGTGACCGGGCGCAGCACGCGCGCCGAACCGGCCGACCGCTACGGCCAGATCCTGGCGCTGTCCGGACTGACCCGCCTGCCCGGTTCCATCGACGAGACCGCCGAGGCCGTCACCGCGGCCGGTGGACGGGGCATCCCGCTGCGCTGCGACCACAGCGACGAGGCGCAGGTGGCGGAACTCTTCGAGCGCGTGGAGCGCGAGCAGGGGCGGCTGGACCTGCTGGTCAACAACGCCTGGGGCGGCCACGAGGTCTTCGACGGCGTCTTCCAGCAGCCCTTCTGGGAGCGTTCGATGGCGCAATGGGCGCCCATGTTCGAGCATGGCGTGCGCAACCACGTGCTGAGCAGCCGCCTGGCCGCGCCGCTGATGATCCGCCGGCGTGCCGGGCTGATCGTCACCACCACCTTCTGGGACCGGGACCGCTACCTGGACGGCAACCTCTTCTACGACCTCGCCAAGGCCTCGATGACGCGACTGGCCTTCGCGATGGCGCAGGAGCTGCGTCCGCAGGGGGTCGCCTCCGTGGCCGTGTCACCGGGCTGGATGCGCACCGAATTCGTGCTTGCCGGCCATCACACCGACGAAGCCCATTGGCGGGAACATCCCGCGCTCGCGCGCACCGAATCGCCGCGCTACCTGGGCCGCGCCGTCGTCGCGCTGGCGGGCGATGCACAGATCCTGGCCCGCAGCGGCCAGGTCCTGCGCGTCGGCGACCTGGCCCGCCACTACGGCTTCCGCGACATCGACGGGCGCTGGATCGCGCCGTTCGAGCTGGATTGATTCCCCCTCGGCCAGCAAACACGCGGCCCCCCGGAAGCGCCGGCGCTCATGACCCAGAGCCGCCCGCCGCATCAGCGAGCCCTGGCAAGAGGACCAGCGTGGAGTCGAGCCGTACCCGGCGAGCGACTTAAAGCCTGTGTGGTGGCCTTGCCCGGGTGGTTGTCGGGCCAGCACTGGGCGTTCAGCGCATGCCCCGGTCAAATCGCATTCAAGGCCCTCTTCTTGGGTTACTTTCTTCTGGGCCTTCAGAAGAAAGTGACTCGCCTGCCGGGGCGAGACCCGGCGGGCTCTGTGCCACGCACGGGAAGCACGAAATAGGCGAAATAGGCGAGAAGCGCGAGATACGCGAGGAGCACGAGATGCGCGCAAAGCACAACACAGACCCCCGTCACCCCCTCGCAAACACCGCCATCCCCACCACCCCCACGCCCAGCGCCAGGTTCACCGCCACCAACCGCCGGATGCGATTCAGTGCCGCCGCCGCCGCCGGCCAGTCCTGCGCCTCGCTGCAGCCTCGCAGCTGCGGAAAAAGCCGCAGCGCGATGACGGCGTAGACCACCGCCATCACGCCCCCCAGCGCCGCCATCGCATGCCAGCCCACTGGCGCGCCGGCGAACCCCACCGGCGCGAGCAGACCCGCGCCGCTGCCCAGCACCAGCAGCACCGCCACGGCCATGTAGCGCAGGAAGCGCCCCAGCGACGCGGTCCACAGCGACAGGCGCTGCGGTGGCTGCAACACCTGGGCCGCCGCCGGACGCAGGCAGAAGTACGCGAAAAACATGCCCCCCATCCACGCCATCGTGGACAGCAGGTGCACCAGCAACAAGACCTGTCTCAGCATCCATTTCCCCCCTTGACCGATGCCCCCGGATCCAACAGCCGGCCGCCCGCGTGTCATCGAAGGTCTCGAGTGGTCAACGCCTTGGCGTCACGACGGTCCCGGGCAGCGCGGCGATGAGGCGCGCCGCGGGCTCCGCGGCCGGATCCAGGAGGATGCGGGGCGCATCATGGCATCCCCACGGGCCGTCGGCCAGGTGGGTGCTCGCCCTGGCCACGACTGTTTCGCGCGGGTTGCGAAAGATACAGCGGCGCGGGGTCCCGCGGCGGGGCCGGGCGGATCGACCTCAGCGCAGCGCGCCGCCCTGCTTACGGCGCAGCGCATAGACCGCCGCCTGCGTGCGGTCCTCCAGCTGCAGCTTGTCCAGGATGCTGGTCACGTGGTTCTTCACGGTCTTCTCGCTGAGGCCCAGACGCGCCGCGATGCCGGCGTTCTTCATGCCGGTGGCGATCAGGTCCAGGATCTCGGCCTCGCGCGGGGTGAGCGCATCGTCGGGCGCCGCCGTGCCGTCGCGCGCCGCGGTCAGCGCGCGGATGGTCGCTGCGGCCAGACGCGGATGCAGCGCCGGCTCGCCGCGCGCGGTGCGCTCGATGGCCTGCACCAGCTCGGGTGCCGGCGTGTCCTTCAGCAGGTAGGAGATGGCGCCGGCCTGCATCGCCTCGGCCAGGTACTCCTCGCCTTCATGACTGGTCAGCAGCATGACCTGGCTGCGCGGGCTCAGGCGCTTGATCTCGCGCGTCGCCTCGACGCCGTTGCGGCCCGGCAGCAGCAGGTCCATCAGTACCACGTCGGGCGCCTCGCGCTGCACCGCGTCGATCGCCTGCTGTGCGTCGGGCACCGAGGCGACCAGCTGGAAGCCGCCATGCGCCTCCAGCACCGCCATGATGCCGTAGCGCACCACGGCATGGTCGTCGCAGATCAACACCTTGATCATTCATCCTCCTTGCCCGTGTCGGGGCGGAAACGCAGGCACACCACGGTGCCCTGCGGGCCCGAGTGCACGGCCAGCGAGCCCCGCGGCAGCGCCTGGGCGCGCTCGCTCATGGACTGCAGGCCCTGGCCTGGGCGGGTGTTACCGGGGTCGAAACCGCGGCCATCGTCCTCGATGCGGACCTCCAGCATGCCGTCGGCCGCCTGCGCCGCGACGCGCAGCTCGCGCGCGCCGGCATGGCGCACCGCATTGGCCGCGGCCTCGGCGACGATGCGCAGCAGCTGGTGCTGCTGGGGCGCCGACAACGCGGGCACCGCGTCCAGTTCCAGGCGCCAGCCGATCTGCCCGGTCCAGGCCGCCAGCGTCTCGTCCACCAGCGCCGCCAGCGGCCGCTCGCTGGCCACCGGGCGCAGGCGCAGCAGCATCTCGGTCAGGTCGCGGTAGACGGTCTGGTTGATGGTGGTGGCGCGCTCCAGCAGCGCGGCCGCCTTGTCCGGCTCCTTGCGCAGCCATTGCGCGGCCGCATGCAGTTGCAGCCCGGTCGCGAAGACCTGCTGCTTGACGCTGTCGTGCAGCTCGCGCGCCAGGCGCTGGCGCTCCTTCAGCGCGGCCAGTTCCTGCTCGGCGCGCAGCATGTCCTCGATGCGCCCGGCCATCGCGTCCAGCGCGGCGGCATGGCTGCCCAGTTCGTCGGTCGCACGGTCGCCGATGCGGGTGGAGAAGTCGCCGCGCGACCAGGCCTGCGAGGCGCGCGTCATCGCGCCCAGGCGGCGCGACAGCCAGTAGGTCAGCGTCACGCCCAGCAGCAGTCCGGGGATGGAGATGATGGCGACCAGCAGCCAGAAGGCCTCGCCGGTGTCGCGCAGGGCGCTGCTGAGATTCTTGCGGAAGCTGAACTCGGCGTAGTGGCGCACCAGCAGTGTGCCCTCGGGCTGCAGCGGCAG
The DNA here is from genome assembly GCF_022549225.1 of Pelomonas sp. CA6. Lineage (GTDB taxonomy): Bacteria > Pseudomonadota > Gammaproteobacteria > Burkholderiales > Burkholderiaceae_C > Roseateles. The sequence continues at coordinate 269,696 of NZ_JAKZFD010000003.1, read as the reverse complement.
CACCAGCAGGCGTTCGCTGGCGGAGACCGTCTGCAACCGCTCAGCGCTGGGCAGCCAGGTTTGGGGCGTGGGCAGGCCCGGGGCGTCGATGCGCGCGATCGCGCTGCCGTCGGCATCGTAGGCCGCCAGGCTGATGCGCGGCGTGGCCGAATAGGCCAGGCCATAGCTGGTCGCCGAGCCCTCAATGTCGTGCAGCCGGTCCTGCATCGCTTCCAGCAGGCTGCGGGCCAGCTGCGCGTCGCCCAGGCGGCCGCCCAGCAGCGCGCGCTCGCGCCGCACCTCGTCCTTCAGCCGCTCCGGCCGCACCATGTCGCGGAAGGCCATCAGGTCGAAGAAGGGGCCGATGGCCAGCGTGGCGACGACGGAGCCGACGAGGATGATGCCCACGCCGGCCAGCGCGAGCTTCCACCACAGTGATTTGACGATTGGCTTCATGGGCAAACGCCCACGGTGAGCAGGCTGCCGCAGTCTAGCCCTCGCCGTGGCGCACTGCGCCCCGCGTCTGGGACCAAAGTCCCGGTCCGCCCGAGACCCGGGGCTCCCCCGCCCGGCGCCAGTCTCATGCGCATCCGCCTTGCCCTGCCTAGATTTCAGGCTTCGACGCCCTTCAACCACAACGCCAAGACGGCCCGCCATGACCGCCCGCCACTCCACGCCCCGAACACCGCCGCCGCGCTGGCCGGCCGCCCTGCTTCCCCTGCTGCTGCTGAGCGCCTGCGGTGGCGACCCTGCCGCCACGCCACAGGGCCCCGCCGCGATGCGCGTCCAGGTCATCCAGGCCCAGCCGCAGACCGCCACCGCGCCGCTGCAGCTCAACGGCCGCATCGTCGCGCGCGACGCGCAGCTGATCTATGCCCAGCACGAGGGCCTGCGCGTGCAGCGCGTGCTGGTCGAGATGGGCGAAAGCGTGCGCGCCGGCCAGCCCCTGGTGGAGCTGGACGGCCGCGCGCTGCGCGCCGAACAGCAGCAGGCCGAGCAGTCCCACCAGCGCGCCAGCGCCGCGCTGGCCAGCGCGCGCGCGCAGTTGGCGTTGGTCGAATCGCGCCTGACCCAGCAATTGGACGAGACGCGCCGCTTCGAGCAGGTGGCGGACAGCGGCGCGGTCAGCCCGCTGGACCTGGGCGCGCGCAAGGCGCTCGCGGAACAGCTGCGCCAGGAGCGCCAGTCCGCGCTGCACGCGCTGCAGTCCGCGCAGGCCGAGCAGACCTCCACCCTGGCCGCCGCGACGCTGGCGCGCCAGCGCGCGCAGGACACGCTGGTGCGAGCGCCGGTGGCCGGCGTGATCAGCGAGCGCCATGCGGTCGCCGGCATGCTGACCAGCGCCAGCGGCGAGCCGCTGTTCCGCCTCGCGGCCGGCCAGGACCGCGAGTTCGAGGCCGCGCTGGATCCGGCGCAGGCCCAGCGGCTGCGCATCGGCGCGCCCGCCCGCATCGAGGTGCCGCGCGCCGACCGCCTGGGCCGCGCCAGCGTGCCGGGCCGGGTGCGCGCGCTGGACGCCAGCCTGGGCGACCAGGGCCGACGCGGTCTGGTGCGCATCGCCTTCGACGCCGGCGCGCTGCCGCCGCTGTCGCTGGGCATGGCGGCCAGCGCCAGCGTGGACACGCTCACCGCGGACGGCCTGCGCATCCCCGCATCGGCCGTGCAGTTCGACCCCCATCCCTGGGTCTATGTGGTGGACGACAACGCCATCGTGCGCAAGCGCCGCGTCGACCTGGGGCCTGACGGCGCGCTCGTCGTCGCCGGGCTGCGCGCCGGCGACTGGGTGGTGCGCTCCTCGGCCGCGCTGCTGAACAACGGCCAGCGCATCGAGCCGCTGCGCGCCGCCTCGCCGCCGGCCGGCAGCGCTTCGGCAGCCGCCTCGGCGCCAGCCTCGGGAGCCTCGCGATGAAGCTGAAGATCTCGAGCTGGGCCATCGACCACCCGACCCCGGTGGTGCTGATGTTCCTGTTGCTGTCGCTGCTGGGCCTGGCGGCGTACTGGAAGCTGCCGGTGGCCGGCAACCCGCGCGTGGAACTGCCCATCATCAACGTCAGCGTGTCTCAGCCCGGCGCTTCGCCGGAGGAACTGGAGGCCAACGTCGCGCGGCGCCTGGAGGACGCGGTCGCCGGCGTGGCCGGCATCAAGCACACGACGACCACCATCGCCAACGGCAATGTGCAGATGACGCTGGAGTTCGTGCTGGAGGCGTCGATCGACCGCGCCGCCAACGACGTGCGCGACGCCGTCGCGCAGGCCCGGCCGCAGCTGCCGCAGAACATCGCCGAGCCGCAGGTGACGCGCGTGGACGTCAGCGGCGGCGCGCTGCTGAGCTATGCGGTGCGCTCCGACACACTGGGGCCGGCCGAGCTGAGCCGCCTGGTGGACGAGCGCCTGGGCCCGCGTTTGCTGGGCGTGCGTGGCGTGCAGCAGTTCAAGCGCCTGGGCGGCGCGGTGCGCGAGCTGCGCGTCGAGTTGGACCCGGCGCGCATGAGCGCGGCCGGCGCCACCGTTGGCGAGATCGTGCGCCAGCTGCGCGGCGCCGAGGTCAACGCGCCCGGCGGCACGGTCAGCAATGCGTCCGGGCAGCTGCTGCCCATTCGCGTGATGGGCAGCAGCGACAGCGCCGCGGCGCTGGCGCGCCGGCCCATTCTGCTCAGCTCGGGCCGCACCGTCGCGCTGGGCGACCTGGGCGCGGTGCAGGACACCGAATCGGCCAGCGAGCTGCTGGCGCTGCTGGACGGCCAGCCGGTGGTGACGCTGGACCTCTACCGCAAGCGCGGGGCCTCCGAGCTGGCGATGGCCGAGGCGGTGAAGGCCGCGCTGAAAGAGTTCGAGGCCGAGGAACCGCAGGTGAGGCTGGAGCTGTTCTACGACGGCGTGGACGCGACGCGCCTGAGCTTCGGCGGCGCGCGCGACACGCTGATCGAAGGCGTGATCCTGACCGTGCTGGTGATCTGGCTTTTCCTGCGCGACGGTCGCGCGACCTGGATCGCCGCGACGGCCATTCCGCTGTCGCTGCTGCCGACCATGCTGGTGATGCAGCTGAAGGACTTCCAGCTCGATTCGGTCAGCCTGCTGGCGCTGATCCTGGTGATCGGCATCCTGGTCGACGACGCGATCGTCGAGATCGAGAACATCGAGCGCCGCATCGAGCGCGGCGAAAGCCCGCGCCAGGCGGCCGCGACCGGCGCGGACTCGCTGGGACTGGCGGTGGTGGCCATCACGCTGACCATCGTGGCGGTCTTCCTGCCGGTGAGCTTCATCGGCGGCGTGGTCGGCAAGTACTTCTCCGAGTTCGGCCTGACCACCACCTTCGCCGTGCTGTCCTCGCTGGTCGTGGCGCGCCTGGTCACGCCGCTGATGTGCGCCCACCTGCTGCGTCCCAAGCCCCATGCCAAGCGCGAGGAAGGCGCCATGGAGCGCGGCTACATCCGGCTGCTGAACGCGGTGCTGGCGCATCCGCGCCGCAGCCTCGCGGCCGGCGCGGCGCTGCTGGTGCTGACGCTGGGCCTGGTCGGCGCGGTGCCGTCGGGCTTCATGCCCAAGACGCGGCCGCTGGCGATCGAGCTCAACTACGAGCTGGCGCCCGGCGCGACCCTGGCCGACTCGGCGCGCGCCGCCGAATCGCTGCGCCATGCGCTGCACGGCCTGCCCGACGTGCTGGGCGTGTTCGCCTACGACCGCGGCAGCCCGGAGCTGGGCGGGCTGCGCGTGCTGCTCAAGCCGCTGTCCGAGCGCCAGCAGTCGCAGGGCCAGCTGGAGGCCGCGCTGCGCGAACGCATGCGTTCGGTGCCGGACCTGCGCAGCACGCTCATGCTGCTGGACGGCAGCAAGGAGCTGAACCTGAGCTTCGTGTCGCGCGATGGCGCCAAGCTCAGCGCATCGATGGAAAAGCTGGCCGACGAGGTGCGCGCGCTGCCGCAGCTGCGCGATGTGGAGCTGGCCCAGCAGCCGCTGATGAGCACGCTGGACGTGCGCCTGCGCCCCGAGGAGGCCGCGCGCCTGGGCGTGGACACCCAGGCGGTCGCCGACGCGCTGCGCCTGGCCACGATCAGCGAGCTGGACGCACTGCTGCCGCAGCTGCCGCTGGACAGCCGCCAGATCGTCGTGCGGCCGCGCCTGGCCGGCGGCAAGTCGCTGGACCTGGAGCAGCTGCGCCAGATCCCGGTGCCCACCGCCAAGGGCGGCACCGTGCCGCTGGCGGTGGTGGCCGAGCTGCAGCGCAACAGCGCGCGCGCCGGGCTGACGCGGCTCAACCGCGAGCGCAGCGTGCAGCTGCAGGCCAACCTGACGCCCGGCGTCACGATCAGCCAGGCCATGGAAGCCATCGAGGCCCTGCCCGCCTACAAGGGCCTGCCGGCCGGCGTGCGCCAGGCCGCCTATGGCGAGACCGAGTACATGAACGAGATGTTCGAGCAGTTCGCGATCGCCGCGATGGCGGGACTGGTGGCGGTCTATGCCGTGCTGGTGCTGCTGTTCGACGACTGGCTGCAGCCGCTCACCATCATGCTGGCGCTGCCGCTGTCGCTGTGCGGCGCGGCGGCGGCGCTGCTGATGACCGGGCATTCGCTGAACCTGTCCACGGTGATCGGGCTCTTGATGCTGTTCGGCATCGTGGGCAAGAACTCCATCCTGCTGGTGGATTTCATCGTCGAGGCGCGCAAGGCCGGCGCCGAGCGCATGGAGGCCATCCTGCACGCCGGCCGCGACCGCATGCGGCCCATCCTGATGACCACGCTGGCCATGGTCGGCGGCATGCTGCCGGCGGCGCTGGGCTGGGGCCACGACGATGGCTTCCGCGCGCCCATGGCCATCGCGGTAATCGGCGGGCTGCTGACCAGCACGCTGCTGAGCCTGGTCTTCGTGCCGCTCGTCTATCTGGAAATCGATGCGCTGGAGCATCGCTTCAAGGCCTGGGTCGCCCGTCTGCGGCCCGCGAAGGAGTCGACATGAGTGTTTCGTGGCGCTGGAGCGCGATCTGTCTGGCGGCGGCCCTGGCCGGCTGCAGCACACCGCCGCCCACCCCGGCCGCGCTGCCGCAGTCGTTGAGCGCGGCCCCGGCCCGCGACGACGAGGCCCCGCCGCGTCCGCAACCGCTGCAGCTGGACGAGGCCGCCGAGCGCCTGGTCGCGCTGGCGCTGCAGCGCAGCCCCGAGCTGGCCAAGGTGGAGGCGCGGCTGCGCGAGGCGCAGGCCCAGGCCGGCGTGGCGTCGGCACGGCTGTGGCCGGGCGTGGAGCTGGGCGCCTCGGCCGGCCAGGGCCTGGGCACGCCCACCGACCCCGCGGCGGACGCCAAGGGCCCGCGTGTGCGCCGCACCAGCACCAGCGCCAGCCTGTCCTGGGAGCTGGACCTGTTCGGCCGCAACCGCCAGGCCTCGCGCGCCGCGGTGCTGGAAAGCGATGCCGCGGCGGCCGACCTCGCCGCCGCGCGCGTGACCCTGGCCAACACCGTGCGCGCCGAGCTGGTGCGCTACCGCGCGGCGCTGCGCGAGCGGGCGCTGACCGACGCGCTGCTGGAGACGCTGCGCGCCAGCCATGCGATGGAAAGCCGGCGCGTGCAGGCCGGCCTGGTCGACGCGACCGAGCTGTCGCGGCTGGGCGCCGAGTTGCGCGCGCGCGAAGCGGGCCTGGCGCAGCAGCGCGCCGAGCAGGACAGCCTGCCGCTGCGCCTGCGCAGCCTCAGCGACGTGCCGCTGGACGAGATACGCGCCGCCGCGCAGGCCGCCGAACAGCCCTGCAGCCTGGACGCGCCGCGCAGCGTGCCCCTGCAATGGCTGACCGGGCGGCGCGACGTCGCCGCCGCGCAGGCCCGGCTGGAGTCCGCCGTGGCCGGCGCGCGGAGCGCGCGCGCCGCGCTGCTGCCCAGCTTCAGCCTGAGCGCCAGCGACGAGCGCCAGCGCGACCGCAGCCGCGACCTGCCCGCGCTGCTGATGCGCAGCACGCAGCAGTTCCTGGGCCTGCAGATGGCCTGGTCGGTGCTGGACGGCGGGCAGCGCCGCGCCGAGGCGCGTGCCGCCGAGGCCCGCAGCGAGGCCGTGGCGGCCGACTACCGCCTGACCGTGCTGCGCGCCGCCGAGGAAACCGAAGCCGCGCTGCAGCGCCATGCCGCGCTGGACCAGGCCCTGCGCCAGCAGCAAGAGGCGGCCCTCAGTGCCGAGCAGTCCTGGCGCCGCGCCCGTATCCGCGTGGACGCCGGTCTGGAAAGCCGCCTGGCCGCCAGCCCGCTGGAGCGCGAGTACCGCGAGCGCGCCCTCAGCACCCACACCACCCGCCGCGACCAATGCCTGGCCGCGATCGACCTGAACCGCGCCCTGGCCCTGTCCGAAGCCGCGGTCCGGCCCTGAACCCTGGTGCACGACCCATGTTCCCCTCCGCCATCACACATTTCTGGCACCGCCGCTTTCTGGTCGGCGAGCCGCTCTATCACGACGACACCTTCACGCTCTGCGAAGACCCGGCCCTGGCGCATGACCGGCGGGCCATGCTGCTGAACACCTGCGACGGCCGCAGCATGGCCGTGCTGACACCGACGCTGGCGCGCCAGCTCGCCCTGCAGCACCGACCGCTGCGCGCCCAGGCCGACCTGCGCCAGGCGCTCGCCCAGGCCGGCGTGCGCCTGCATGGCGCGGACCGGGTGTTCCACTTCAGCGAGCTTGCCGTGCAGGCACTGCTTCAGGAGCCCGAGCCGGACGACGGGCTGCGCCCGCTGGGCGCGCAGGACCAGGCCTTGTTCCAGGCCTTCCGCGGCGCCGCGCCGGCCCAGGAGCTGGACGAGGCCTATGTGGAGCTGGACCACTGGCTGGTCTACGGCGCCTTCGCGCAGGGACCGCTGGTCAGCGCGGCCAGCCTGTATCCCTGGGATGAGACCCGCGAGATCGTCGACCTGGGCGTGATCACGCTGCCCGCCTGGCGCGGCCACGGCCATGCGCGCCGCGTGGTGCGCGCGATCTGCCGCCATGCGCTGGCGCGCGGCTACCAGCCGCAGTACCGCTGCCAGCTCGACAACGTCGCCTCCTCGGCGCTCGCGCGCGCCGCCGGGCTGACGCTGTTCGGCACCTGGGAGGTGGTCTCGCCGGAGGCCTGATCCAGGCGGCGCGCCGGCGCGCTCAGACGCCGCTCGGACGGGCGCCGAACAGCAGGTAGTCGGCCGCGTCGAAGTGGCGCGCGCGCGCCCAGTACTGGGTGCTGAAGCCGGGCCACAGCGTGGTGATCTTGCCGCCGCTGCGCGCATCCTGGTACCAGCTCTTGCAGCCGGTCGTCCACACCGAGCGGCGCAGGCGCTGCTGCAGCCCGCGGTTATAGCTCGCCTGCACCTCGCGCTTCACCTCGATCACCGTCGCGCCCTGCGCGCGCGCGCGGCGCAGCGCGCCGACGATGTGCGCCACATTGGCCTCGATGATGAAAACCATCGAGTTGTGACCCAGCCCGGTATTGGGCCCGGTGATCAGGAAGAGGTTGGGAAACCCGCTGACGCTGGCGCCCACATAGGCCTCGGCGCCGCTGCGCCAGGCCTCGTTCAGCTCCACGCCCAGGCGGCCGAAGATCTTCAGCTTGCTCAGCGCCTCGGTGGCCTGGAAGCCGGTGCCGAAGATGATGGCGTCCACCGGCCGCAGCCGGCCGTCGCGGGTCACGATGCCCTCGGGCTCGACGCGATCGATGGCCTCGCTGACCAGCTCGGCCTGCGGCCGCTGCAGCGCCGGGTACCAGTCGTCGGAAATCAGGATGCGCTTGCAGCCCATCACATAGTCGGGCGTCAGCCGCTCGCGCAGCGCCGCGTCGGGCACCTGCTGGCGCAGGTGGCGCTGCGCCACCTGCATGCCCAGCGCCATGAAGCGCGGGTCCACCACCGTGCCCAGCGCCGACAGCTCGTGCAGCCAGTGCAGCCGCCAGCGGTTCAGGCGCATGAAGCCCGGCACATGCCGGTTGAGCGCCTTGCGCAGCGGCGAGAAGGCCTGGTCATGGCGCGGCACCACCCAGGGCGGCGTGCGCTGGAACACATGCAGGCGCTGCACGCGCGACACGATCTCGGGCACGAACTGGATCGCGCTCGCCCCGGTGCCGACGACCGCGACGCGGCGGCCCTCCAGTGCATAGCCATGGTCCCATCGGGCCGAGTGGAAATGCCGGCCGCCAAAGCGCTCCAGCCCCGGCAGCGAGGGCGTGACCGGCTCGCTGAGGCCGCCGGTGCCCAGGATCAGGATGCGTGCGCGCAGCGGTCCGCGGCTGGTCTCGACACGCCAGATCTGCCGGTCCGGCTCGAAGCGCGCGCCGGTGACGCGGGTGCCGAAGCGGATCTTGTCCAGCAGGCCGTGGCGCTCGGCGCTGCGCTGCAGATAGGCCTCGATCTCGCGCTGCCCCGGGTAGACGCGCGACCAGTCGGGGTCCAGCTCGAACGAGAAGGAGTAGAGGTGCGACGGGATGTCGCAGGCCGCGCCCGGGTAGTGGTTGTCACGCCAGGTGCCGCCCACCGACTGGGCGCGCTCCAGCAGCAGCAGCGACGAGAAGCCCGCCTCGCGCAGCCGGATCGCCATGCACTGGCCGGAAAAGCCGGTGCCGACGATGATGATCTCGGCATCCAGTGGCGGGCAGTCCGCCGTGGCGTTGATGCAGCTCATGATCCTGCCCCTTCCCTCTCAAACATAACGGTTATTATTTCCAGATCAAGCCGGCGCCACCCGGGCCCGGCCCTAAACTTCGAAAGCCCCGCATGAGCAGCCCCCTCGCCCGACCTCCCGCCCGCAAGCGCCGCGCCGCGGCGGCCGCGTCCGCCCCCGCCGTGGCCCCGGACTCGGGCCGCGACGAGGCCTACGAACGCCGCCGCGTCGAGGTGCTGGAGGCGACCTGGCGCGCCATCCTGCGCGTCGGGCTGGACAACGTCACCATCCGCGAGATTGCCGCGGAAATGAACGCCACCACCGGCGCGGTGGTGCACTACTTCCGCACCAAGGACGAGGTGCTGCTGTACGCGCTGGACCACCTGATCACCAGCATGGTCGCCGAGGTGCACCGCCAGCTCGACGGCGTCACCGGCATGGCGCGGCTGGAGCGCATCCTCTGCGCTTCGCTGCCGCTGGACGATGAAGGCGAGATGGGCTGGCGCATCTGGCTGGCTTTTCTGCGCGCCTCGGTGGGCAATGCCCAGCTCTCGGCCGAGCACCAGCGGCGCTACAGCTTCATGCGCGAGGCGCTGAGCCGCGAGCTGCGCGCGCTGCAGCAGCAGGGCGTGGTCCGCAAGGACCTGGATCCGCGGCTGGAGGCCGACGCGATGGTGGCGCTGGCCGATGGCCTGGGCGTGGGCCGCGTGATCGATCCGCAGCGTTTCCCGCCGGCCGAGCAGCGCCTGCTGGTCAGCCGCCATCTGCAGGCCTTTCTGGCCCAGCCGCGGGGCGCGCGCTGAGGCCCTGGCCCAGCAGCAGGCGCATGTCGCGCCAGCGCGCCCAGATGTAGAAGCGCCCGACGGCGGTGTCCAGCCGGTCGACCGCGTAGCCCAGCGAGCCCGGCGCAATGGCCAGCGAGCCCGGCACGCGGTGCTCCAGCGCGTCCGGCCGCGAGCTGAGCAGCCGCCGGTGCAGCACCAGCAGCTCGCCCTCCCAGGTCTGCACCAGCACGCGGTGGCCCCGGCCCACCAGGGTCAACAAGACCTGGATCAGCGTGTCGACGAAGAACCACAGCGTCAGCGGCGACAGGACCTCGGCCACGGTGCGCGCCAGGCTGCGCGTGCCGTAGGCCTCGAAGAGCTCGTACATCAGCAGCTCGTTCAGCGCCTGCGAGATCGCGAAGCTGATCACCAGCAGCGCCACCGGGTGGATGAGGCGAAAGCCCCAGGCATAGCCCGCCACCGGCCGGCCCAGCTGCGCTTCCAGCAGCGCCAGCATCTCGCGGCGCTCGGCGGTCTGTGGCAGGCCCGGCGGTCCACTCGCCGGCGTGGCCGGGGCCGGCGGCGGCGTGGGGACGCAGCGCGGCATGCGCGCCGGGCGCGCGGGAAGGGCTTCGCGGGTCATGCCGTCCCTCCTCAGAAGCCGCGCGTCAGGCCCAGCACCAGCGTGGTCCGTGCGGAATCGCGCGAACGGCCGTCGCCCACGTTGACCCGGTAGAGCTCGCGCTCGCGCGGCCGCGCGCCGACCAGCGCCGCGCTGAACTCGAAGCCGCGCCACAGGTGACGGTATTCGAGGCTGAAGCTGGTGGTGTCGAACTCGCGGAAATGGCGCACCCGCTGCCGCCCCACGCGCGCCTCCAGGCTGCCGGCCTTGCCGACGCGGTAGCGGTAGGCCAGTTCCAGGTAGACGCTGCCGCGCGAATGCTGGGGGCCCTGCTGCAGGCACTCGTAGGACAGCAGCGGGTCCTCCAGCGCGGCGCAGATCGTCTCGCTGTTGATGCCATAGAAGTCGCGCGACAGGGTCTGGTAGTAGCGCAGCGAGAACTGGTCGTAGCTGAGCCGGGCCTGCAGCTCGGTGGTCGTCGGCTTCACGCGCGTGAGCACCGGCTCCAGATCGACGACCTCGCCGGACACGGGATCCAGCACCTCGCGGTAGTCCGCCAGCCCGGTCTGCGCGCTGCCCGGGAAGCGCGTGTGCAGCAGCGCCAGCTCGTAGTGCCAGGTGTCCGGGTCGCCCCAGCGGTAGCCGCCGGCCAGCTGCGTGCGCAGCCCGGAGCCGCCGGGATACTGGGCCTTGCTGACGCGCAGCAGCTCCAGCTCGGCGAACAGCCCGCTGGCATGCAGCAGCTCCAACGCGGCCTTCGCCGACGGCCGGTTCGCGCTGTTGCTGAGGCCGCGCTCGCGGCTGTCGCTGAGCAGCGAGAGGCTCAGGTTGGCGTGCAGCCGCGGCGCGGCGTCCCCGCCGTCCGCGGGGGCGGGCTGGGCATGCGCCGGCAGCGCCAGCCACAGGGCCAGGCTGGCGATCAGGGGAGTTCTCATCGCGGGCACCTCAGGGTTTGCAGGGCGAGTCCAGGCTGGCGACCGGCGTCCAGGTCTCGGTCTCGCCGAAGACCTCCGCGCCGACGAAGCCGCGCAGGAAGAGCTTGCCGTCGCGCTTGCGCAGCGCGGCCTGGTAGGTCTTGCCTTCCTCGGGGTCGTAGACCCAGCCCTCGCGCCAGCTGCTGCCGTCGTAGCGGTGCAGCTCCAGGATGGGCAGCCCGCAGATCGGCCTTTTGCGCAGCGCCTCCTGCGGGTTGGCCTCGTCCACGCCGCCCTCGCGCGCCCAGCGGATGTAGCCGCACAGATGGCCGCGCGTCGGGCAGGCGGCGATCTCGATGACGGACTTGTCCGGCGTGCGCCACAGGCCTTCGAAGCCGGTGGACGAGGCCGTCGGCGCGGGCGCGGGCTGGGCCAGCGCCGCCGTCAGCGCCAGGGCCAGCAGGGCGGCGGCGCCCGGTGCGCGCCAGGCCGGAGGGCGGCCGCGCCGGGAACCGGCATCGAGAGGACGGGAGAGCACGCGCATGGAACCTCCTCGGGGGTCTGGTGGTCGGGTGGTCGGGTGGTCAGGGGGCGGGAACTGGGGAACGGGCTAGACCCAGGCCTCTCGCAGGGTCACGACCGGCTGGCTGGCGTCCTGCGCACGCACGAAGGGGCTCAGCAGCGCGAAGAAGAGGTCCGGGTCGACCACCGCCTCGGGCGCATGCACGCCGCGGCGGCTGATCTGCTGGCGGCGCAGCATCAGCAGCGCGACGGCGGTGGGAATGCAGGTGTTGGGGCCCATGCCGCCGGGGATCTCGCCATTCAGCCAGGCGCTGCAGATCTGGCGCCGGCCGTCGCGCCGGCCCTCGGCGATGGCCGACATCTCGGCCGGGATGTAGCGCCGCCCGAAGACGGACTCCGACATCGCGCCCAGCGCCAGCGACCAGGTCTCGCGCGCGCTGAGTCCGGACATGTCCTTGTGCAGCGCGACGCGGCGCAGCAGCTCGGCCGTGTCGCGCACGCTGTGGCCGCGCCGGTCCACGCGCGCCTGCAGCACGCGCAGCAGGCCCAAGAGGCCGCGCGACAGCACCATCGCGTTGACGCTGTCGCGGATGAAGGGAAAGGCGCGCGGCAGCGTGACCGGCTCGGGATGGCCCACGGTGTGCGCCAGAACCCGGCCCAGGCCCGGCACATGCAGGTCCACCGCGGCGAGCGGCCGGCTGGCGACGATGCGGCCCTGCGCATAGACGGGGATCTGACCGGTCAGCTGCTCCACCCAGTGGTCCAGCGCCGCGCCCAGGTCCTGGTCGCTGTTGGCGTCCTCCTTGGCGCGCGAGGAGCTGCCCCAGGTGGTGACGACGCGATGCGGCTCGCCCGCGCGGCGTATCGCCTGGCTGGCGAGCAGGTTGGCGACGCCGGGGCTGGCACCCATGCCGACGATGGCGGTGATGTCGGCGGCGCGCGCCCGCGCGTCCAGCGCCAGCATCGCCAGCGTCGGTTCGGGGTCGTCGCAGATGTCGATGTAGTGGCAGCCCGCGGCGATCGCGCATTCCAGCACCCCGCAGCCAAACAGGTAGTAGGGCCCGATGGTCGAGACCACCACGTCGTACTCGCGCAGCACCTGGGTCAGCCGTTCGGGATCGCGCGCGTCGACCTCCAGCGCGTCGATGGCCGGCTGGGCGAGCCGGGCCGCGTAGCGCTCGGCGGCGTCGCGGTTGCGGTCGGCGATCGTCAGATGGTCGAAGGCCTGCAGCCGGATCGCCGTTTCGACGAAGTGCCGCCCCATCAGGCCGCAGCCTCCCAATGCCAGAACCCTCATGCCCATGCTCCCTGCGTGATGTGTGGCTGCCCCGGCTGAGCCGGCGCGGGATCGCCCGCCGCGGCGCGGTCGGCGAAACGGAAGTGGCGGATCAACCGCTCCGCCAGCCGCGGCAGCAGCGCGTCCGGAAAGTCGTGGCCCATGCCGGGAATGCCCTCGAACAGCGCGCCGGGGATGTGGCGTGCCGTGCTGCGGCCCGCCTCCGGCGGCACCAGCGGGTCCGCCTCGCCATGCAGCACCAGCGTGGGCGCGAGCACCTGGGCCAGCAGCGGCACGCGCGAGCCCGAGGCCAGGATGGCGGCGAACTGCCGGTCCGCGCCGCCCGCGTCGGCGCCGTTGCGCGCCAGGTCGCGGCGCACCTTGAGCTCCAGCCGCGAACGCGGGGTCGGGTAGTCCGGGCTGCCGATGCGCTCCCACAGCGCGACCCCATGGGCCACCACCTGCTCCAGCGACGCGCCGGCACGCGGCGCCTTCATCATCAGCTGCATCACGTCGGCGCGCGCCTGCGGCAGGCCGCGCTCGCCGGAACTGGACATGATGGAACACAGCGAGCGCACCGCCGCCGGGAAGCGCGCCGCGACGATCTGCGCGACCATGCCGCCCATGGACGCGCCGACCAGATGAACCGGCCCGCGGCACAGCTGGTCGATCAGGCTGACGGTGTCGTGCGCCAGGTCGTCCAGCCGATAGGGCGCGGCCCCGGGCAGCCCCAGCCGCGCGCGCAGATAGAGCCAGCCCAGCGAGGGCCGGCCGCGCAGGCGGCTGGACTTGCCGACGTCGCGGTTGTCGAAGCGGATCACGCGATAGCCGGCCTGGGCCAGCATCGCCACCAGCGCGTCGGGCCAGCCGGTCAGCTGCTGACCCAGGCCATGGACCAGCAGCACCGGCACGCCATCGCGCGGCCCCTGGGTTTCATAGGCCAGGCGCAGCGCGCCGGCGTGGACAAAGTCGGGCAATGGATTCAAGGCCTGCTCGCTGGGTCGAAGGAGGTGGGAGGTCGGCTTTCTTGCGATTCATCATAACGGTTATTATGTTTTCAACGATCCTGGTAGTTCTACCGAGAACGCGCGGCTATAGTCGCGCCCTCGTTTCGTCCGCCTCCCCCGCCCATGGCCACCCGCCTTGCCGAGCTGCGCGCCGCGCTGGACGCCGAGCTGGCGGCCACTCCCGAGTACTACGACTTCAAGGTGCTGCGCTGCGAGCGCGAGGACGCGCTGTGGCGCGTCACGCTGGATCCGGACCATGTGTATGCCGCCGGCCTGCGGCCGGGCCAGGCCTCCGCCCAGGCCCTGCTGGACGACAGCCTGGACGGCGCCGCCGCCTGGTGGGGCGCGCCGCGCAAGGGCGGGGCCCGCGTGCTCGCGGTGCTGGCCGAGGACGACCAGCTGCTGCTGCAGAACGCCAGCAGCGCGCCGCCCGGGCCGGAGCAGCTGATCCGCCTCTACCCGCCGCGCTTCCTGAATGCGCTGGCCGAGTCCTGGCGCGACGAGGCCTGGGCGCAGCGCGCGCTCGCCAGCCTGGCGGACCTCGGCCGGCCCGCGCCCTGCGCGGACGCGCCGGTGCTGGACGGCAGCCCCTTCCGCTGGCTGCGTCCGGCGCAGCGCGCGGCGCTTGCGCTGCCGCGCCACAGCAGCGCCTATCTGTGGGGGCCGCCGGGCACCGGCAAGACCACCACGCTGGGCGTGCTGCTGGCCGAGTACCTGGAGCGCCGCCCGCAGGCGCGCGTGCTGCTGCTGTCCAGCACCAATCAGGCGGTGGACCTGGCCACGGTCGCGGTCGACAAGGCCTTGCAGAAGGGCCGCCGCGAGGCCCACCGCGGCGCGGTGCAGCGACTGGGCACGCGCTTCGACGCCACGGCCTACGCCGGCCGCGAGCACCTGATCCCGGCCGCGGACCCGGCGCTGATCGCGCGCCTGGCGCATGCCGAGGCGGCCCGCCCCGCGACGCGCGACGCCGCCGCGCTGAAGGCCTGGTCCGACCGCGTCGCCGCGTTGCGCCAGGCGCTGCGCGCCGCCTCGCTGCAGGTGCTGCGCCACTGCCGCCTGGCCTGCATGACGACCACGCGCGCGCTGTTCACGCTGGACACGCTGCGCGCGCTGTCGGAGGACGATTCGCCGCCCTTCGACCTGCTGGTCTTCGACGAGGCCAGTCAGGTGAGCCTGGCGCACGTGCTGGCGCTGATGCCGCTGGGCCGGGCGCGGCTGTTCGCCGGCGACCCGCAGCAGCTTTCGCCGGTGCTGCGCAGCAGCGACCGCGGCGCGCGGCTCTGGCTGGGCCGGTCTGCCTTCGCGCACATGCCGCGCCAGGGTCCGTCGGTGTGCATGCTGGACGAGCAGTCGCGCATGGCCGAGCCCATCGGCGAACTGGTCAGCGAGCTGTTCTACGACGGCGCGCTGCGCGTGGCCGACGACGCCCTCGCCTCGCCCGCCTGGCGCGCCGCGCGCCAGCGCGCACTGGGCGCGCTGGACGCTGGCACGGCCGTGCACATCGAACCCATCGCCAGCGGCGGCGCCTGGTCGGCCGCCGCGCGCGGCCCGCTGCGGCGCGAGTCCGCCGAGGCCATCGCCGACACCGTGGCCGCCGCGCTGCGGGACGGCGCCTGGACGGCGCGGGAGCTGGTCGTGCTGACGCCGTTCCGCGCCCAGCGCGCGCTGATCCGTCACTGCCTGCGTGCCCGCGCGCTGCCCGACGCGGTGCGCGTCAGCACCGTGCACCGCGCCCAGGGCAGCGAGGCCCCGGTGCTGCTGTTCGACCCAGTGGCCGGCGACCAGCCCTTTTTGCAGACCGAGGAGGCGGCGCGGCTGCTCAACGTCGCGCTCAGCCGCGCGCAGGCCAAGCTGCTGCTGTTCCTGTCGCCGGTCGACGCGGCCAGCCCGCTGCTGGCGCCACTGGTGCAGCGCCTGCGCCTGGCCGGCGACACGCGCCGCGTGCAGCCGCTGGAGGAGCTGGCCCGCCATCCCGACTTCCCGGCCAACGCGCTGGGCCTGCGCGTGCGCGCGGGGCGCCAGGTCGGCGAGGTGTCACGCATCAGCGCGGACGGGCGCCAGTTCTGGCTGGTCAACGAGCGCAGCGGCGCCAGCCAGCCCATCGACACCGCGTTCTGGCGCGCCCGCGCCGCCGCCGAGGATCACAGCACCGGATAGGTCCAGGGCCGCGCCGCCTCCAGCTCGAAGGCCAGCGCGAACAGCAGCCCCTCCGCGCCCACGCGCGCCGCGAACTGTGTGCCGATGGGCAGGCCCGCGCGGCTGCGCCCCAGCGGCACCGACATCGCCGGCGTGCCGGCGACGTTGTGCATCGGCGTGTAGCCCACATAGCGCATCAGGCGCTCCCACAGCTGCGCCGGCGCCACCTGGGGACCGAGGACGCCCAGCGGCGGCGGCTCGTCGGCCAGCACCGGCGTCAGCAGCACATCGACGCGCGTGAGCAGCGCGTCCAGGTCGCGCCCGACCTGGGCAAAGACCGCCCGCGCCGCGGGCAGCGCCTCGGCCGGCAGGCCGCGCGCGTGCGCGGCCAGGTGGCGCGTCCACGGCTCCAGCACCTGCTCCGGGTCGGCGCCCTGCGACTCGGCCAGTTGCAGCATGCGCTCCGCGCCGCCGCTCCAGGCCACCATGAAGCTGTCCATGAAGCGCTCGCCGTCCACCGGCAGCCGCACCGGCTGCACGGCATGGCCCAGGCTCTCGCACAGCCGCGCCGCGGCCTCGGTGGCGGCGCGCACCTCGGCGCTGGGCGGGCGGCCGAGCACGTCCTCCACGCACAGGCCGATGCGCAGCCGCCGCGGCGACGGCCCCTCGACCGCGTCCATGGGCGGCAGCGGCGCCTGCGCGTCGCGGCGCTGGTTCCACGCGAACAGCCGCGCGCTGTCGCGCACCGAGCGGCAGAGGGCATGCTCCACGCCGCTGTCGGTCGGCAGCGATCCCACCATGCGGCTGCGGCTGGGCTTGAGGCCGAACAGCCCGCAGCAGGAGGCCGGAATGCGGATGGAGCCGCCGCCATCGCTGGCATGGGCCAGCGGCAGCATGCCCGAGGCCACCGCCACCGCCGCGCCGCCCGAGGAACCGCCGGCCGAACGCTGCGGGTCCCAGGGGTTGCGCGAGGGGCCGAACAGCAGCGGCTCGGTGCTGGCGTTGAGCGCGAACTCCGGCGTGTTGGTCTTGCCCAGCACGATCAGCCCGCCGGCCTCGGAGCGCAGCACCAGCTCGGCGCTGGCCTGCGGACGCTGCGCGCGCAGCAGGCGCGAGCCCGACGTGCGGCGCAGGCCCTGCACGTCCAGCAGGTCCTTGATCGCATAGGGCACACCCGGAAACGGCCCGTCGCCCGCCCCCACGCCGCGCTTCGCGCGGGCGCGGGCCTGTTCGAAGCCGGTTTCCACCAGCGCATTCAGGCGTGGGTTCAGCCGCTCGATGCGCGCGATGGCCGCGTCCACCAACTCCAGCGGCGAGACCGTGCCCGCGCGCACCAGCGCCGCCTGCGCGCTGCCGTCCAGCGTCGCCAGCGGATCCGGCGCAGCGTCCCGCGCCAGCCCGTGTTCCGCCAGCCCCAGCGTGCCCAGCGCCGCCGCGGCCTGCCGCAATACCTCTCGTCGTTCCATGATCGCTCCCAAAGACCCCGGAGCGCACCGCGCGCCCCTTGCAAGAATCCCTGCTGGACGCGATGCTGCGCGCGCAGGCCGCCGCCGGCTTGTATGAACGCGCCACCCGCCTGTCGACATGAACACCCCCCAGAGCTACCACCTGCTGGCCGCCGCCCTGGACGGCGCCACCGAGCCGCCCGGCGGGCTGTTCGCCTGGAGCGTGCGCAGCGCGGTGCGCGGCCTGGTCGCGCATGCGGACTACCTGCGGCGCAGCCAGCGCGCGCGGCGCCTGCGACGCGGCGACCGGCCGCTCGAGGCGCGCCTGCGCGAACTGGCCCGGCTGGACGCCAACCCCATGGCCCGCCTGGTGCGCCCCGCCCGCGACGACGCCGCCTTCCGCCTGGGCTGGAACCGCTACAACCGGCTCGCGCCGCTGGGCGTGGACACCCAGCTGCAGGCCCCCGGCCCGGCCTTGCAGCGCCAGGCGCGCGCCGGCATCGCCGATGACGGCTTCCGGCGCGACACCGTCGCCGCCTGCATCGCCGCGCTGCGCGACGCCGCGGCCCAGGCCCTGCCCAGCTCGCTGGCCGAATCCGCCCGCAGCCTGGGCGACGCGGCCGGCGACACCCTGGCCGAGGCCCTGGCGCTGCTGCGCCAGCAGCCCGAGGCCGACCTCGTCGCCAGCGCCGCCGCGCTGGGCTGCCGCCCGCGCACGCTGCAGCGCCGCTTCACGCAGGCCGGGCTGAGCTTCAACCTGCTGCGCCAGGCCACGCGCATCGAACTCGCCGGCGAACTGCTGCGCCAGCCCGCGCCCCCCTCGCTGACCGAGGTGGCCCAGGCCGCCGGCTTCTTCGACTCGGCCCACTTCGGCCACGCCTGGCGACAGTCCTGCGGGCTCGCGCCCGGCGATTACCGCGACATCGCCACGGCGATGCGCGCCGCCACCCCATGATGCGCCGCGGCCCATCCGCCTGCGCCGTCCAGGAGATGCCATGACCGCGCCCGTCTCGGACCTGGCGACGCTGCTCGCCACGATGGAGCCGACGCTGAACCCCGGCGTCTACGTCTACGCCTCCGTGCCGCTGGGCACCGATCTGGGCGGCCTGCCGCTGGTCGCCAGCTTCCGCGAAGCGGAGGGGCTCACGGTGATCGCCGCCGAGGCCGATGCCGCGCGGGCCGGCCTGACGGTGCTGTTCCGCGCCGCATGGATCACGCTGACGGTCCATTCCGACCTGCAGGCGGTGGGGCTCACGGCCGCGTTCGCGCGCGCGCTGGGCGACGCGGGGATCAGCTGCAATGTGATGGCCGCCGCCTTCCACGACCACCTCTTCGTGCCCGTCGACTCGGCCCAGCCGGCGCTGGACGCGCTGCGCCGGCTGCAGCGGCAGTCGGCGCAGCGCTGACGCGGGCCGGCTCAGCCCGCCTCGCGCCCGCGCCACTGCAGCGCCGCGAACAGCGCCTGCAGGTAGTCGCGCACCGCCTCCGGGCGCTCGGCGCCGACGATGCCGGCATAGGGCAGCGCGGGCAGGTCGTAGCTGGGGCTGGCGTCGAAGTCCTCGTGCGCCGGGCGCTCGTGCCAGCGGATCACGCGCGGGTCCTGCCTGAAGCGATCCAGCCCGTCGGGCGCCACCCAGCGGCCTTGCGCGTAGCGATGGCCCGGCAGCAGATACCAGCCGTAATGGCGGCCCTGGTGGGCCAGCCCGCCGAGGTCGACATGGCCGTCGTCCAGCAGCAGCGCCAGCTCCAGCGACTGGAAGTCCACGCCCCAGGCCCGCGAGCTGGCCTCCGGCACGCCGGCGCCGCCGCTGCGGTTGCCGATCTCCAGGAACACCAGCCCGCGCTCGGATTCGATCGCCTCCAGGTGGAAGGCGCCGCTGCGCAGCCGCAGCGCGCCGATCACGTGCTGAACCCAGGCCAGGCGCTTGGGGTCCAGCTCGAACTGGTAGGACCCCAGCGGCCGGTTCTCGTTGTACTGGTGGCAGTTGCCGATGTAGCGGCTGCCCAGCGCGGCGCGGACCACGCCATCCTGCACCAGGCCGTCGAAGTGGACGATGGGGCCGCTGACGAATTCCTCCAGCTCGTAGCCGTCGGGTCGCGGGTTCTCGTCGTCCAGCGCGGCCACGCCGGTGCTGCGGTTCAGCAGCGCGTGCAGGCAGGCCGCCGCGGTATCGAAGATCACCACGTCTTCGCTGCCCGCGCCATGGGTGGGCTTGAGCACGGTGCGCCCGGTCCAGGGCAGCCAGGCCGCGCCGTCGCGCAGCGCCCCCAGCGCCACATAGCGCGGTGCGTCCAGATCAGCGGAGAACACCGCGCGCTTCATCGCCACCTTGTCGCGCACCAGGCGGACGTCTTCGTAGGACGGGCCCGGCACATGCAACAGGTCGCGCAAGCGCGCCGCTTCCAGCAGCTCGTACTCCGACAGCGAGATCACGCGGTCGAAGCCGCGCTCGCCGTTCAGCGCCGCCAGCACCGAATCGCAGACCTGCTCGCCAAGGTCCTCGCGCACGATGCGGCGGCAGCGCAGCTCGGCCGGGATGTCGCGCAGTTTGTCGGCCAGCCCCACGTACACCACCTCATGGGCCGCATGGTCGATGCCACGGTGGTAGGCGATCTTGTCGTAGGCGACGCGGTGCAGGATCAGGATCTTCATGGGGGCCTTTCGGGCTCAGGTCGTCGGGGAGGAAACGGGTAACGCGGCTCGCGGCGTGCGCAGCGCCAGCCACAGATGGGCCAGCCCCAGCGCGGCGAGCAGCGCGAACAACAGCACGAAGCCGCCGCGCAGCGACGCCGCCAGCGCCGCGCCATCGCCCAGGCCGCGTGCCAGCTCGGCGGCCAGCGCCGCGGGGTCGGTCTGCTGCCGCAGCAGCTGGCGCGCCTGCGCATCGCTGCCGGCGAGCACGCCGCCGCACAGCGCCACGCCGATGGCCTGGCCCAGCATGCGCGCGAGGTAGAAAGTAGAGGTCGCGCTGCCGCGCACCGCGTCGCCGACCAGGGACTGCAGCGCCACCGAGAAGACCACGCTGCAGCCGCCCAGCCCCAGGCCCAGCAGGCCGCAGGCCAGCAGCACGACGGCCATGCCGCCCGCCTGCCCCGCCGCCGCCGCGAGCAGCAGCAGCCCGCCCAGCACCAGCGCGCTGGCCACGATCGCCGCGCGGCGCAACTGCCCGGGCTGCAGCAGCAGACCGACGGCGATGCCGCTGCAGGTCCAGCTCAGGGTCATCAGGCCCACCGTCGAGCCGATGGCCAGCGTGTCGGCGCGCAGCATCAACGCCGCGAAGCTGGGCACGTAGACGGTCGCGCCCATCGCGACGGCGCCGCACAGAAAGGCCGACCCGGCCGCCAGCGGCACGATGGGCAGGCGCAGCAGCCCCGCGGGGAACAGCGGCGCCGTCCCGGTGCGCTGCGACTGCCACAGCAGCAGCGCGCCGACGCCCAGCAGCGCGGCGCTGGCCATCCACTGGGCCCGTGTCAGCGTCTGCCCATGGACCAGCATGACCATCGCCGACAGCAGCGCGGCGCACAGGTACAGCGAGGGCATCAGCGCC
The DNA here is from genome assembly GCF_022549225.1 of Pelomonas sp. CA6. GTDB lineage: Bacteria > Pseudomonadota > Gammaproteobacteria > Burkholderiales > Burkholderiaceae_C > Roseateles. The sequence goes on along the minus strand of NZ_JAKZFD010000003.1, from coordinate 248,889 downwards.
AGCCCGCCCTCCGGCTCGCCGCCCTGCCCGCCCGCGGCGGGCCGGCCGCGGTGGTACAGCATCAGCAGCGCGGTGGACACGAGCACGATGGGCAGGTTGATCCAGAAGATGTAGCGCCAGTCCAGCCACTGCATGACCAGCGCGCCGACCACCGGCCCGGACACCGCCGCGAGGCCCCAGACCGCGTTGATCAGCGCCTGGTAGCGGCCGCGCTGGTGCTGCGTGATGATGTCGTTCAGCGCCGCCGTGCCCACGGTGATCAGCCCACCCGCGCCCACGCCCTGCAGCACGCGGAACAGCACCAGCGACGCCAGGTCCCAGGCCAGCCCGCAGGCCAGCGTGCCGGCAAAGAACAGCGCCGCCGCGACGGCGTAGCAGCGCTTGCGGCCCAGCCGGTCCGACGCGCCGCCGAACAGCGGCATGGTGACCGCCTGCGCGATCAGGTAGGCGCTGAACACCCAGGAAAGATCGGACAGCCCGCCAAAGCCCTGGATCACGGTCGGAATCGCGGCGCTGACCACCGTGGCCTCCAGTGCGATGGCGTAGGAGCACAGCAGGATGGCCAGCAGCACCGCCAGCCGCGGCCACCGGCCCAGCACGGCGGACTCGGCAGGCTCGGCGCCCGCCAGCGCCGCGGCCGCGGCCACGCGTTCACCGGCACTCATAGATCTGTTCCGCCAGTTGCGCCGCGACGCGCAGGTGCTCGGTCAGCCAGTGCGTCGCCGGGTCCTCGGGCCAGTAGAACTGCACCGAACCGTCACGGCTGTTGGAATCGTGGCTGCGCACGATGCGCTCGCCGGGGCGGCGCCAGGCCTGCAGCGCGACCACGCCATCGGGCAATTGATCGGCACCCGGCAGGCGCACCCGCGCCACCGTGCCGGGGGCGGCGTTCATGAAGGCGATCGCGGCGCGGCCCTGCAGCGGCACCGGCTCGGGCTCCACGTCGTCGCCCAGGTAGGCGCGCGCATGCGTCTCGAAGAGATTGACGCCCGACGCGCTTTCCAGCATGTCCAGGCTGCAATCGCCGGGCGGGCGCGCGTTGAGCTCCATCAGCACGACGCGCTGGGCGTCGTGCAGCTTCATCTCCACCTCCACCACGCCGCGGTCCACGCCCAGCGCGCGGCAGGCGGCGATGGCGGTGGCGCGGACCACCTCGCTGCCGGCGAACACGCTGGGCATGGAATGGCCCATCTCGACGAAGTACGGCGGCGCGCCGAGGTATTTGTCTTCCACGCCCAGCACCGCGATGCCGCGCGGCGAGGTGGCCAGGATCACCGACACCTCGTAGGGTGCGTCCACATATTCCTCGGCAAGGAAGAGCGACTCGTCCAGGGCATGGCGTTCGCGGTAGCCCGCCATCGCGCCCGCCAGGTGCTCGAAGGCCGCGGGCAGCTCCTGCGGCGTGCGCACCAGCACCACGCCCTCGCTGCCGCCGGCGTTGCGTGGCTTGATCACGATCGGGAAGCGCAGCTGGGCGGCCTGCTGGCGCAATTCGTCCAGGTGGCCGAAGGGCCGGTAGCGCGGCACCGGCAGCCCGGCGGCCTCGAAGGCGCGGCGCATCTCGTACTTGTTGCGCGCGCGGCCCATCGCGGCGGCGCTGAGATAGCGCAGCCCGTAGGCCTGGGCGATGGCCTGGCCGGCCTCCAGGCACATCTCGATCAGCGGCACCACGGCGCGCGGCCGGGCCCCGCTGCGCGCCTGCCAGCGCTCGATCGCCGCCAGCGCCTGGCGCGGATGGCAGTGGTTGCCGCTGAGGCTCAAGTCGGCGAAGGCATGGCCGTTGACGCAGGCGTCCGGCGCGAGGATGGCGATGGGCAGGTCGGTCACGCGCGCCGCGCCCAGCAGCGCGCGATGGCGGAATTTCTCCGATCCGAGGACCAGGCAGTAGTCCTGGCCCTTGCGTGAAACAGGCATGGAAGATCCTTGATGAAGGCGGCGCGTCAGCGCCGTGGCGCGCAGGCCAGCATGGTCTGCGCGAGCTGGTGCTCGGCGGGGGTGTCGGCCCGGGCCAGCGCGGCGGCGATGCCCTCGCGGTCGGCCTGGTTGCGCTGCTGACCCACCTGCCACTTGCCGACCAGCTCGTCGATCTCGATCTCGATGCCCACGATGTGCGCCAGCAGCGCCTCGGTGAAATGCGCCGGCGCCTCGTCCACGCGCCAGGCCTCGGGGCGGCCGCGCTCGAAGTACTCGGTCATGCGGCGCACGCCGGCATGCAGCGCGCCCGCGTCGCGCACCTGGCGCAGCCGGCCGCGCGCGTGGACCACGCTGTAGTACCAGCTCGGCTGGACGCGCCCGTGCAGCTGGCGCGACGGATACCAGGACGGCGAGATGTAGGCGTTCGGGCCGCTGAAGACCACGGTGCAGTCCACGCCGTCCGGCAGCTGGCTCCAGAAGGGGTTGTCGCGCGCCGCGTGGGTCTCCAGGCGCCCCAGGCGGCCGCCGTCCGGCTGCAGCGCGAAGGGCAAATGGTCCACATAGGGGCCGGCGACGGTCTGGATGATCAGCGTCCCCAGCGCGTGCGCGCGGATCAGCTCATGGAGCCGCGCGGGGTCGCGGACTTCGAACAAAGGCTGGCTGTGCATGTCGCTGCGCCTCCGGGCTCAGGACGCCGCGGCGGGCGGGTTCTTGCGCAGCGCGGACAGGCCCATGTCCTCCAGCACCGCGGGCGTCTTCGCGAAGCGGATGTTGGCGTAGCCCACGATCTCGACATGGTTGCCCCAGGGGTCCAGGAAGCCCAGGAAGCGCCCCGGCAGCAGCGGGATGCCCAGCTCGATGAGCCGCGCGCGCAGCCGCTCCTTGTCGTCGACCACAAGGCCAAAATGGCGCTCGCCGTCGCGCCCTTGCTCGCGCCCGCGCGTCAGCGCGATGAACTGGTCGCCCAGCTCCAGCGAGCAGCGGTCCTCGCTCAGGTCGTCGACCTCGACCTCCAGCAGCGCGGTGTAGAAGTCCACCGCCGCGGCGATGTCCCCCACTTCGAGTGAGACATGGTTGATGCCAACGGCACGGGCCAGCGTCATCGCGATCTCCCGGGTTCAGGCGGCGGTGGGGGCCAGGGCGGCGGGCAGCGACTTCTCGAGCGCCTCGAGGAATTTGCGCGTCGCCCAGGGGCCGGCGACGCTGACGCGCAGCCAGTCGGTGATCTGCGCGTCGGCGAAGGGGCGGCGCACCAGGATGCCTTCGGCGGCCAGCCGCGCCACCATCTCGTCGGCGCTGAAGCCCTGGCAGTGCACCAGCACGAAATTGCCGCGCGTGTCGCGGTAGCGCAGGCCCAGGCGCGCGAACGTCTCGAACAGACGCGCCTTGCTCTCGGCCACGGTCTGGCGGAAGTCCTCGACCACCTCCGGATGCTCCAGCACCCAGCACGCGACATGGGCGGACAGCGCCGAAATCTCGTACAGCGGCCGGCACTTCGCGATCTGCGCCATCAGCGCCGCGTTGGAGATCAGGAAGCCCACGCGCGCGCCCGCCAGGCCATGCGCCTTGGACAGGGTGCGCGACAGGACCACGTTGTCATAGTCCCGCAGCAGGCCCAGGTGCTCGCTGCGGTCGGCGCCGACGTACAGGTAGGCCTCGTCGATCAGCAGCAGGATGCCGCGCTCGCACAGGTGGTGGGCCAGCGCGCGCATCTCGTGCACGCTGATCGCGGTGCCGACGAAGCCACTGGGGTCCTCCATCACCATCAGCTTGGCGCGCGGACCGGCCACGGCCAGCATCTGCTCCACGTTGGGCAGCCAGTCGCACACCGGCACCGCGCTCACCTGCGCGCCGGCCAGGCGGGCGTAGACGTCGAACATGAAATAGGACGGCGCATGCAGGATCACCTGGTCGCCCGGCGCGACGCAGGCGTCGAACAAGGCCTTGATCGCAGCGTCCGAGCCATTGGCCAGCAGCAGCTGGTCGGCACCAACGCCGCTGTGCGCGGCCAGCCGCTCGTAGAGCGCGCGCAGATCGGGATAGCCCCAGACCATCTCCTGCGTGAAGGTGGCCTTGAACGCCTCGAAGGCCGGGTCGTCGAAGGCGTGCAGGTTCTCGTTCTTGTCCAGGCGCAGATAGGCGGGGCGCTCGGCCAGCTCGTCGCGCAGGATCTCGCGCTCGACCTGGAGGACGGCGGGCTTCACATACTTGGCGATGGTGCTCATGCTTTGTGCGCTTTCTGCGCGGCTCGGGACCGGTAGGGCGGAACAAGCCCCCGCGCACGCGCGGCGCAGAGGGCCTCGGAGAGGCGGTCGATGTCCTCGACCTCGTTGTAGGCGTGGAAGGCCAGCCGCAGCGCCTCGCGGCGCGGGCTGACCTGGATGTGGTGCTCGCGCAGGTGCTGCTCCAGCGCGAGCGCTCGGCTCGCGTCATCCAGGCGCAGCGCGATGTGGGCGCCGCAGGCGGCCGGCGGCGCCACCAGCAGCCGCTCCATGTCCAGTGCGGCCAGGCAGACGCTGGCCAGGGTCTTGAGTTCGGCGATGCGCAGCGCGATGCGTTGCAGGCCCAGGTCCAGCAGCACGCCCAGTCCCGCCACCGCCGCATAGGCCGGCGCGATGGCCGGCGTGCCGGTCTCGAAGCGGCGCGCGGAGTCGGTCGGATGGTCCAGCGCCAGCGGGTCGAAGGCGAAGGGGTCGCGGCGCCCCTGCCAGCCGGTCAGCAGCGAGCAGCGCTGCACGTCGACGGGCTGGCGGGCATAGAGGAAGGCCTGGCCGGGCAGGCCCAGCAGGTACTTCATCGTGCCGCCGACCAGGTAGTCCAGGTCCAGGCCCACCGCATCCACCGGCTCGGTGCCGATCAGCTGGTAGGCGTCGCAGAACACGCGGGCCCCTTGGCGGTGCGCCAGCGCGGCGATCTCGCGCACCGGCAGCCGCGTGCCGCCGACGAAGTCCAGCGCCGGCACCGAGACCAGGCCCACGCGCTCGTCGATGGCCTGGCCATAGGCCTGCAGCAGCGCGTCGGCGTCGACGGGCGCGTCCAGCAAGAGCAGTTCGGCGCCGCGCTGCTCCTGCGCCTTCCAGACCTGGGCCAGCGACGGGAATTCGGCCCGGCAGGTGACGATGCGCGGCCGCTGGCGCCAGTCCATGCTGCTGGCGACCTGGAAGGCGGCGACGCTGGCATTGGGCTGCAGCGACAGCTGGCGCGGCACGCAGCCCAGCAGCTCGGCGAGCAGGCCGCGCAGCTCGACCAGCTTGGTCTCGAACAGGGGCCAGGGCTGGTCGCGCTCCAGGTCGTCCAGCATCAGCTCCATGGCCGCCTTCATCGGCGCGCTGCGCGGTGCATGGCTGCAGCAGGCCAGGTGCACGCGGGTTTCCAGCGACGGGAACAGGGCACGGAACCATTCAGGCATGGGCCGCTCCTCCATAGGCGCCGGCCAGCGCCGCGCGCGCCTCCCACAGCGTCGCGAACAGCCGCTGCTCCAGCAGCCGGGCCAGCGATTGCACCGGCATGCCCTGGGTGCCGATGCCGCCCGTCCCTATCGTGCGCACGGCGACGAAGAGATGCTTGACGCGCCAGATCGTCACCTGCTGGTCCAGGTCCAGCAAAGCCTCGGCGAGCGGGTACAGCGGCGCGTCAACGCCGCGGCGAAAGAGCTCGTCCAGGGTGAGGCCGTGGGCCTCGCAGCGCGCCATGAAGGCCGCCAGCAGCCCCTGTGCAGCCTCGCGCAGCGCGCGCCAGCCGGGCGATTCCAGCCCCGAGCCCCGCCCCAGCGCCGGGCGCAGCAGGCCGAAATCCAGCGAGGACATGCTCTCCAGCAGGCGCAGCTGGCCGGTGGTCTGCTCGACGCAGCCGCGCGCGCGCGCCAGCAGCGCCTGCGCCGCGGCCAGGCGGCCGTCCTCGATCAGCGCGCGCGCATGGTCGATCTCGAAATGGGCCTGCTTCAGCCACAGCTCGGTGGACTGGTGCACGCACTGGAACAGGCGTTCGTCGCGGTGCAGCAGCTGGGCGTCGCTGCGCTGCAGACTCAGCAGCTCGTCGGTGCGCATGTAGCGCGCGTACTCGGAGCCCGGCGCGGCGGCGGCGCCGGGGCGTGGGTCAGGGCTCATGGCGCCTCCTTCTCGAAGATCGCGATCACGCGGCAGGGGCTGCCCGAGCCGCCGACGATGGGCAGCGGCGCGACGATCAGCAGCGCCCCGCGCGCCGGCAGTTCGGCGAGATGGCGCAACTGGGTCAGCCCGTATTTGTTGGCGCCGTGGAAGAACCAGTGGCAGGGATAGGCCGGCTCAAAGCCGCCGGCCTGGCCGGCATCGGTGCCCACCGTCTCCACGCCCAGCCCCTGGATCGCGGTCTGCTCGGCCAGCCATTGCGCGCACAGCGGATGCACGCCCGGCGTGACGCCCCCGTTCAGAAAGGCCTCGGGGTCCTGTCCATGGCGGCTCCAGCCGCTGCGCAGCAGCAGCCATCCGCCCTCGGGCAGCGCGCCATGGCGCGCGATCCAGTCCTCCACGTGGCGGCGCTCGAGCAGGAAGGCCGGGTCTTCGCCCGCCTCCCGTTCGAGGTCGATCACCACCGCTGGCGCCACGAGGCGCCGCACCGGCACCTGCGAGACGTCGTCGAACGCGCGGCCGCTGAGCCAGTGGATGGGCGCGTCGAAGTGCGTGCCGGTGTGCTCGCACAGACGCAGGTTGTTCCAGTAGACCTGCGGCCCCTTGGCGTCGTAGCGGCTGATCGGCTCGCGCGAAAAGGGCCAGGGCTGGCCACGCTCGGCCGGCAGCCGGATCATCGGCGTCTGCTCGTGCAGCGGCGCGGTCAGGTCGACGATGCGCAGCCGCCCCGAGGCCAGGCCCTGGAGCAGTTGATCGGGCAGGCCCGGCGCCGGCGGGCCGCCGGGCGCCCTCGCGTCCGCCTCAGTCATGGCTCACGCCCACCATCTGGTCGAAGCGCTGCTGCAGCCGGCGCACCACCGGCCCCGGCTCGCCGTCGCCGACGGGGATGCGGTCGATCGACGTGATGGGCAGGATCTCCACCAGCGTGCCGCACAGCATCACCTCGCTGGCCAGGTAGAGCTCGCTGCGGTCGATCTCGCGCTGCTCGAAGGCCACGCCCAGCTCGGCGGCGATCTGCGCGACCGCGCGCAGCGTGATGCCCGGCAGCGCGCCCGAGGTGGGCGGCGGCGAGACCAGCCGGCCGCCGATCACCGCGGCCACGCAGGCCCCGGGGCTTTCGGCCAGGGTGCCGCGGTGGTTGAGGATCAGCGCGGTCTGGTAGCCGGCGGCCAGCGCCTCCTGGTGGGCCAGACGGCTGTTGTGGTAGTTGGCCCCGGTCTTCACGCGCGGTGGCATCGCGTCGTCGCCGATGCGCCGCCACGACGAGGTGCCGGCCGCGATGCCGCTGCGGCCATGCGGGCTGCGCGGCATCTCCAGCGCGGTGATGTGGGCATGGACCGCGTCGATATGGCCCAGCGATTCGCAGCGCGGCCCCAGGCCATACGCCAGACCGATGACCGCGTGCACATGGGTGGTGAACAGATTGGCCTCGGCCAGCGCACCGAGGCCGCGGCGCAGCTGCTCGTCGCTGAACGGCACCGCCATGCGCAGGCATTTGGCCGAATCGCGCAGCCGCTGCAGATGCTCGTCGAGGCGGAAGAAATGCATGCGGCCGCTCGCCGGCTGCCAGTAGCCGCGCACGCCTTCGAACACGTTGGCGCCCCAGAAGGCGCCCTGGCTGCGAACATGCAGCCGGCAGTCGTTCCACGGCAGGATCTCGCCGTCCATCCAGGCGTGGGCCGGGAACTCGCTGGGTTGATTCATGGCAATGCTTGGCTCCATGTTCAGGCGGCCAGCCACAGGGGCTCGGAGGTCTGGTAGGCGGCGACGAGGAAGTCGCACAACGCGTCGTCGAACTGCTCGGGGCGCTCGAAGTCGTAGACACCCGCCACATGCATGTCCGGACGCACCAGGTGCCAGTGATCGGGCAGGTAATGCGCCAGCGCCGCCGCGTCGGCGCGCGCCCACTGCAGCCCCGGCAGCATGGAGCGCGGCAGGGGCGCGGGGCCATCCACGCTCAGCACCAGCGCCGCGGTGGCCAGCGTGCCGAAGGCCTCCAGCCGCGCCGGCAGCGCGCGCGGCGGCTGCTGCCCGACGTAGACGAAGCAGAAGCCCCGCCCCAGCAGCTCGCGCAGCTGGAGGCGGCGCCCTTCCATCTGCAGCGCGACGTCGGCCGCGAAGCAGCCCACGACCGGCGCGGTGACCGGCGCCTGCACCAGCGGCGACTCCACATAGCGATGCGGCCGCGCCATCGTGCCGTGGTTGACATGGCGCAGGAAGTAGCGGTGCCGGCGCGCCAGCGCCAGCAGCAGCCGGCGGCGCAGTCGCGCGACCGGGCCGGACGGCACCATGAAGCGCAGGGTCTTCTCGGTCACCTCGATGTTTTCCTTGGCCGCGGCGCTGCGCTCGACGTGGTAGGTGTCCAGCAGCAGCGGGTCGGCCACTCCCTGCATCACCAGCGCCAGCTTCCAGGCCAGGTTGTCCGCGTCCTGGATGCCGCTGTTCATGCCGCGCGAGCCATAGGGCGGCAGGGCATGCGCGGCATCCCCGGCGAAGAGCACGCGCCCGTGCAGCATGCGTTCGACGCGGCGCTGCTGGAAGCGATAGACGCTCAGCCATTCCAGCGTGTAGTCCACCTCGCCGATCACCGCGCGGATGCGCCGCTCCAGGCCGCCGTCGCGGCGCTCCTGTTCGACGTCGACGCCGGGCGGCAGCTGCCAGTCGATGCGCCAGACATCGTCCGGCTGCGGATGGATGATGACCTGGTAGCCGCGGTTGAACGGCGGGTCGAAATGGAAGTGGCGTTCCTTGGCCCAGGGCAGCCGCGCCTTGATGTCGGTGATCAGGAACTGCGCGCTGTGGCGATAGCCCAGCCAGGTGGCGCCGACCAGATCGCGCAGGTTGCTGCGCTGGCCGTTGCAGGCGACGACATAGGCGTACTCGCGGCGCACGCGCTGCCCCTCGCGCTCGATCTCGACCGCGACGCCGCCTTCCTTTTGCTCCAGCGCGACCACGCGGCTGGACCATTCGACGCTCAGCTGCGGGCGGCGCATCAGCTCGGCCAGCAGGATCTGCTCGATGCGGTACTGCGAAATGTTGACGAAGGGCCCGTAGCGGTTGTCCAGCCGGTGCCGGGTGCGCTCCATCGGCTCGCCACCGATGTAGAGGTTGGAACAGGCCCACGGCACCCCCTCGGCGTGCACGGCCGACGCGCAGCGCGATTTGTCGAGGATCTCCAGGACGTCGCCCTGAATCAGGCAGGCCTTGGAGCCCTCCTGCTTCAGGCCGGGATTCTGGTCGTAGATCACCGCCGGGATGCCGAAGTCGGCCAGACGCAGGGCCAGGCTCAGGCCCACCGGACCGGCCCCGACGATGCAGACGCGCGCTGCCATGGTGGTCTCCTCCTCGCTCTCTCGTTACTCGCCGACCGCGCCGGCATCCGCCCGCAGCGAGCGGAAGACCTGCAGGTCCTTGACCTTCTTCAGATAGGGCGTGCCCTCGGTGTAGCCGGTGCCCGTGCTGTCGCCGAGGTACTTCTTAGCGATGCCGTAGTGGGAATGGCGCCAGCGCGTCAGCGTGACGCCCAGCCGCTGCATCGCCTCCTCCACCACGGGAATCGCCGCGGCATGCGCGCCGGGCTGGCGGCGCAGTGCGGCGAGCTTGTCGTCCAGCGATGCGCCGCCCTGGCGCAGCGCCTGCTGCAGCAGCGGCACCGCGTCATAGGCGGGCGAATCCAGCCGCTCGTCGGCGGGCCGCGAGCACAGGCTCTCCATGCGCTTGTAGTTCAGCGACTGGATCGCACTGGCCCCGGAGGTGAACTCGCGGAAGCAGCGGAAGGATTCGCGCTGCATGGTCGACAGCGTGTGGAAGTGGCGCAGCCCCTCGTCCAGCAGGGTCTCTGCCGCGCGGATGAAGGGCACGCTGCGCTGCGGCGCGCCGTCGAACAGGCGCAGCGCCTGCGTCAGCAGCTCGCAGACGCTGATGAAGCTGCTGTCCAGCGCCTGCAGGATGCGCAGGAACAGATGCTCGTCATGCGCCACATAGACCGGCTGCATCGACACGTCGAGCACGAAGGGGCTGTGCGCCAGCGGCAGGTTGGCGCAGAAGCGCACCACGCGCGCCGCGGTGAGCGGCAGGGCCTCCGGCTCGCGCTCGCCCGGATAGCCCAGGCGCCGCAGCGCTGGCTCCAGGCTGCGCAGCGCGAAGCCGATGCGGCGCTCCAGCAGCTCGCGATCCGGCGGCATCTCGCGCAGATAGCCGGTGTCGCCGTGCAGGCGCCGCAGCTCGAAGCGGATCGCGTCGCCGATCAGCGAACACAGCGCGCTGTCGTGCACCTGCAGGATCAGCGCGGGGTCCGCCTCGTCGCCGGCCTGCGTGCGCCCATGCTCCAGCAGCGGCAGCGCCGTGTAGCTGAGGTAGTCGTAGCGGCCGTCGTACTTGTCGAGCACGACGTCGAGGAATTTGCCCAGGAAGAGTTCCGGCGAGGCCTCGTGGCTGGCCAGCCACTGGCGGCGCGCCTGGGCCAGTGCCGCCAGCAGCTCGGCGGCCATGAAGTGCTTGCCACGACGGCGCAGCGCGTTCAGCGTCGGCGCGTAGGGGAACCGCTGCGCAACAGGCCGTTCGGCCCATTCCTGCAGGGCCTGGGTCGTTTCAGAAATCAGCATCCCGCCACCCCCTTCCTTCCATTCGAAACACCCGGAAGAGAGCCCATCCGGTGGCCCGATGCAGGCCGGGACCCGGCGTTCCCAACTCGATTTCGGCGCATTGATTCAGGCAAGAAACGATGCGACTTTGGGCGTTCCAAACCCGCGCTGGTAGCTACCTGATTGCATAGGTTGTGACGCCCCAGGGGCTTTGTTAGGCCGCTTGGACGGGGGCGGCCCGCGCGGAAACGGGCACCGCGGCGGCGCGCAGGGGTGATCGTTCCGCCCGGCACAACGGGCGGAACGGGTCAGCAGAACGACGGTGACGGCGGGGATGCGGCGGCGCGGCCGCGCGGTGTCAGGCTTCGCGCGGGGGCGCGTCGGTCGACTCGCGGTCGTAGTAGTCGACCGTGGTCTCGGCCCGGTACATGCCGCGCAGCGCCGGCGTGCCGGGCTCGTCGGCAAAGGCGCCGAGCTTGCCGGAATCGGGGTATTCGCAGACCTCCACCGGCGCCAGGTTGGACAGTGCCAGATAACGCAGGGTCGTGCGTCCGGTGTTGATGATCTGATGCGCCACCTCGGCGCCGCCGGTGGGGCAGGCGACCACATCGTGGCGGCGCAGCGGGTAGCGCCGGTCGCCGAAGCGCAGCTCGCCCTCGCCGTCCAGGATCAGGAACATCTCCTCCTCGGCGCGATGGGCATGGAAGGGGCATTGCGCCTTGCCCGGCGGCAGCTCGGTCAGGTTGTAGCCCAGCTTGCGCGCCCCGATCGACGCGCTGAACTGCGCGCGCCGGGAGCTGTAGTAGCCGTTCTCCTCGATGTCGGTGAACTCAACCTCGTCGAGGTTCACCAAGGGCTTGCTGCTCGTCATCGCGGCTCCAGGTCGGACATGGGAAAACACCCGCTGCCATTCTGCGCAATGGCAGCGCGGCGGCCAAGCCTTCGCCGAAGTATTCGGCCTTCGCGTCCGAGCAGTCGCCCTCCCTGGACAGACCGAAGGTCCACCGACAGATTCTCAAAGTGACCAGCAAAGGCCGTTTGGCCAACCAACTTACAGCTCCCAAACCCTCAGTGTCGTGAGCGACAGAGATACCGCCCCGTCGTTGCCATAGGAGACTGATTGCGCTTCCTGCGTCCAATCTTTCTTTGAAACCAATTTCTGATCCTGTCAACTCTTACAGAGCCGAACTGAAGCGGCCTCTTCTAGGATCCCTAGGTGCCAGATTGGCATGCGCACTGGGAGAAACGATTGGAAACCATACAGCACTTAGCTCGCGTTCTCGCACTAGTTCCGATGGTCACGATGGGCTCAGCGCGAGCTGATTGGGTACCACAGGTTCAAAACCGCTTCTACACCGCGACAGTCACAGTCAACGGCGGCTCATCTGCCATCACTGAGCCTCGTTCAATCTATGGACCGTTGCACACGCTCGCTGGAGAGGCCATCGGGGCACCTCTGCTTATTAAGAACGGAATCGACAGCGCACTTCGTCCCAAAGTGGAACTCAATGGCGCCCAGTTCCTGAGTAGCAGGATCAGCGGAGATCTGAATATAACCTTAACACCAACGCCGGCGGGCGTAATTCGCATAGAAGTGATGGGCCCATCATACAGCGCGGTGAGTTCATTCCAAGGGAAAATGGGCGGCATTATTCGCTACGACTGTCAGAACGTCCTTACTTTTAACAATATTCGCGTCATTGGTCAGGCTGGGACTGCCGGCCCCATACTTCCAGGCACAGTCGCACTGGAGTTAAACCCAACATCTTCTACGGCGTGCGACAGCAATCTCTCTTGGCTTCTCCCCATAGTCGGAGAACTACTCGTCGACAAAATCTCAGGCAAGCTCGACACGCAGCTTGAAGAAGCAGTAGTCAACTTCTCCAAGAATATTCGTTCATCGCTATTTGTCGTGGCAGAAGGGAACAACTTTCGCTCAGGGCTTCAGCAGCTCGTCCCTCAATCTTCTGTAGTGCGCCTTCCCAATGGTCAGGAATTCAGAATCGGGGACTTCATCTGGAACAATTTTGACTACATCACACGAAATAGTCAGATGACCATAAAGCTAAGCAAAGGGGCTCCTGTAGATGTCGTTCGCGGCATGCAAAACCCATACGATTCCGTCGTGACAGGCACACCCTTGAAGATAGACGTCAATGTTCCCGGGATGTTGACGTTCTCAGTGGAGCTAAAAGAAACAGCATGGGTCGAATGGCAATGGGTTTGTAACGTCACTCGTCCAAGCGAAGCGTGTGCAGAACCTTGAGCTATTGGCACACCTTACCCTTGGTCTTCGCCCACCTAGCGCTGATCCCTGCGTTTGCAGCGATGCAGGAACTTGGCCCGCCCCATACTGACCGGCCGCGTCGCGGGGCCGGGCTCAGACCTCGCCAATTCCAACCATGGCCTGCTAGCCACAGCTCTGGTGCTGGACTTCACCGGCTTCCTGACGTGGCAGATGGCGCGGGCGCCCATGGACGGCGGGGCCACGATGCCCCCAGACGCGTTCCAGCAGGAGCAGCACCACGACCAGGACCAGGCCACTACCCCGCCCGGCCTGTGCTCAGCCCTGCCGCAGCGCCCGGCGCGCGGCCGCCAGCATGGCGGCCGTCAGTCGCTCCAGCAGCGTGGAGGCCGCCCTGGCGTGCTGCCAATGCAGCGCGACATCCAGCGGGGTGTCGGGCACCAGTTCCACCAGCCGGCCATCGCGCAGCTGCGCGGCGATGTCCGCCTCCGGGCACATGCCCCAGCCCATGCCGGCCTCCGCCGCGGTGACGAAGGCCTGGGACGAGGGCAGCACATGGCGCGGCAGCTCGACATGGCGATGGCACAGGCGGCGCGCCCAGCGCGACTGCAAATCGTCCTTGGTGCTGAAGACCAGGCTGGGTGCCCGGGCCAGGGTGCCCGCGCCCACGCCCTGTGGAAAGTGGCGGGCCAGGAAGGCCGGGCTGGCCGCGGCCCGGTAACGCATCGCCCCCAGCGGCTGGCTGTTGCTGCCGGCCGCAGGCCGGGCCGTCCCGGTCACGGCGGCCATCACCGCGCCACTGCGCAGCCACTCGTTGGTGTGGTCCTGGTCGTCGACCACCACCTCCAGCAGCACCGGATGCTCGGCGGCGAAGGCGGCCAACACCGGCGCCGCCCAGGTCGCCAGACTGTCGGCATTGACGGCGATGGGCAGCCGCACGCGCGCCGGGTCTTGCGGCGCGAGCGCGGGCAGCGCCACCTGCAGGTCTTGTTCGAGCAGCCGCACCTGGTCCACGTGCCGGCACAGCCGGCGTCCCGCTTCGGTCGCCGCGCAAGGCTGGCCGCGCACCACCAGGGCGCAGCCGACGCGCTCTTCCAACAGGCGGATGCGTTGCGAAACAGCCGAAGGCGTGACATGCAGGGCACGGGCCGCGCGCTCAAAGCTGCCCTCCCGGACCACGGCGGCAAGAGCGGACAGCGCGGCGTAGTCGAGCATTAGTTTTTCTAAATGATGATTAGGAGAGTTAGTTTGTCTTCACACGCTGCGGCTGGCAAGCTGCGCCCGATGATGACCTCGACCGCCACCGCAGCCGCCGCAGCGCCCTCCGCCGCTTTCGTGCAGGGCCTGCTCCTGAGCCTGGGCCTGATCGTCGCGATCGGCGCACAGAACGCCTTCGTGCTGCGTCAGGGCCTGCGTCGCGAGCATGTGGGCAGCATCGTGCTCTTCTGCGCCGTCGCCGATGCGCTGCTGATCGCGGCGGGCGTCATGGGCATGGCCAGCGCGCTGGGAGAACGCCCCGCGCTGGCGCGCGCGATGGCGTTGGCGGGCGCGCTGTTCCTGGCCGTCTACGGCGCGCGGGCATTGCGGCGCGCACGCCGCCCCGGCCAGCTGCAGGCCAGCGGCGCGGACGCCGGGCTGGGCCGCGCGGCGGCCCTGACCCAGGCCGCGGCCTTCACGCTGCTCAATCCGCATGTCTACCTGGACACGGTGCTGCTGATGGGCAGCATCGGCGCGCAGCAGCCCGCGGCGCTGCGCGGCTGGTTCGTGGCCGGGGCCAGCAGCGCCAGCGCACTGTGGTTCGGGCTGCTGGGCTTCGGCGCACGCGGGCTGGCGCCCTGGTTCGCCCGCCCGCGCGCCTGGCAGTGGCTGGACACGCTGATCGGCCTGACCATGCTGTTGCTGTCCGCCCTGCTCCTGCGCCATGCCTGGGCCGGGATCTGAGCCCACGGCACCGGCCAGCCCCGGCCGTTGCTAGACTGCGGGCCTCACGCCATGACGCGCGTGGGCGCGGGCAGGGACGACTTTGCCGCGCGGGTTTCATCGGGGACGGCCCCACATGACCGTGGAGTTCCTGATGAATTGGCTGATTCTTGTCGTGGCCGGACTGTTCGAGATCGTCTGGGCCGTGGGCCTGAAATACACCGAGGGCTTCACGCGGCTGTGGCCCTCCGTGGGCACCGCGCTGGCCTTTGTGCTGAGCCTGGGCCTGCTGAGCTGGGCGATGCGCGAGTTGCCCGTGGGCACGGCCTATGCCGTCTGGGTCGGCATAGGCGCGGTGGGCACCGCCATCGTCGGCATGACGCTGCTGGGCGAGGCGCCCTCCCTGGTCCGCATCGCCAGCCTGGCGCTGATCGTGCTGGGCATCGCCGGGCTGAAGCTCTCGTCGACCGCTTAGGCCGGCAGGCAGCCCAGCGCCTCCAGCGTGCGCTCCACCGCCAGGTCCAGCGGGGTGTGGGGCACGCCGCCGTCGTGGGTCAGTTCGGCGCGCAGGCGCGCGTCGTCCATGCGCAGCGGCTCACGCCACAGATAGCGCATCTCGGCGAGCTCGCGGAAGAAGCGCAGCACGGGCTGCCCCAGCACCACCGCCCACCAGGGGAAGCGCCGCACCCGCGGCAGCGCGCCGCCACGCTGCAGGACGACGCGCCGGATCGCGTCGACCATCTGGCGGCCGTCCGCGTCCCAATGCCCGCCGAAGTGGAAGCGGGCAAAGGCCGGCAGGCGCGCGCGGCGTTCGATCAGCGCCACCATCGTCGCCGCGACATCGGGCAGATAAGCCCATTGGTGTCCCACGCCGTCGCGGCCCGGCTGCTGCACGCTCGCCACCGGCCGCCCCGGCCGCACCAGGCCCTGCGAGAACCAGCTGTTCGCCGCGCCAGGCCCGAAGAAGTCCCCCGCGCGCAGCACGATCGCGCGGAAGGCGCCGCGCTCGGCGCCCTCGCGCAGGCGGCGCTCCATCTCGACGCGGATCGCGCCCTTGCGGGTGGTCGGGCGCTGGGGCGCGTCCTCCGCGGGATGCGGCCACGCATCGGGGCCGTAGTTGTAGACCGTGCCCGGCAGCACGAGGGTGGCGCCGACGTCCGCCGCGGCCGCCAAGGTGTTGTCCAGCATGGGCAGCACCAGCTCCTGCCAGCGCTGATAGCCGGGCGGATTCACCGCATGCACGATCACGGCGCACCCTTGCGCGGCGCGACGCACGTCGTCGCGATCCAGCGCGTCGCCGCGCAGCCAGTGCAGGCCGTCGCGGTGCTCGGACTCGGCCGCCAGCCCGCGCTTGAGCGCCCGCACCGTCCAGCCCGCGTCGCGCAGCGCCCGCGCCACCGCGCCCCCGATGCCCCCGCTGGCGCCCAGGACCAGCGCGCAGCGCCCGTCCGCTGGCGCCCGCGCCGCCCCGGCCGCGCTGGCAGCCATCCCTTGTGTCCCCGTGTCCATGCCTTGCTCCTGTGCTGCGTAAGAAAGAACTGGCGCGATTCTTGGCAAGACAGGGCCTGTTTGGAATTGCCGAACAACGACCAGCCGCTATACATTGATGCATGGCTTCGACGATTGCATGGGAGTGGTACCGCTCCTTCCTGGGGGTGCTGCGCGAAGGCTCGCTGTCGGGCGCGGCACGGACGCTGGGGCTGACACAGCCCACGGTGGGCCGGCATGTGTCTGCGCTGGAGGCACAGCTGGGCCAGCCGCTGTTCCTGCGCACGCCGGCAGGGCTGCTGCCCACCGAAGCGGCGCTGGCGCTGCGCCCCTATGCCGAGGCGATGGACAGCACCGCGGCGGCACTGGAGCGCACCGCGCGCAGCCAGGGCGATGGCGTGCGCGGCATCGTGCGCATCACCGCCAGCGAGGTGGTGGGCGTGGAGGTGCTGCCGCCGCTGCTGACGGCGCTGCGCGCGCAGCATCCGGACCTGGAGTTCGAGCTGGTGCTGAGCAACAGGCTGCAGGACCTGCTGCGACGCGAGGCCGACATCGCGATCCGCATGACGCCACCGCGCCAGGCGCAGCTGATCGCGCGCCGCGTGGGCAGCATCGAACTGGGGCTGCATGCGCATGAGCGCTACCTGGCCGCCCACGGCACGCCGCGCACGCTCGAGGCGCTGGCAACAGACGGCCATGCGCTGATCGGCTTCGACCAGCCCGGCCCCTTCGTGCGCGAGCTGCTGCGCCGCCATCCCCAGCTGGCGCGCGAGCGCTTCGCACTACGCGCCGACAGTGACCTTGCGCAACTGGCGCTGATCCGCGCCGGCGCCGGGCTGGGGTTGTGCCAGGTGCCGGTCGCCAAGCGCGACCCGGCGCTGCGCCGCGTGCTGGCCAAGGCCCTGAGCCTTCCCCTGGAAACCTGGGTCGCGATGCACGAGGACCTGCGGCACAGCCCGCGCTGCAAGGTGGTGTTCGATGCGCTGGTCAGCGGGCTGGCGCGCCACGCCAGCGGCCGCGGCTAGCCGGCGCTAACGCGCGGCGCAGTCCGCGGCGGCGCCGTCGACGAGTTCGGCGCTGCGGCTCTCACGCATCGCGGCAAAGACCTGGGCCGACCAGCGGCTGGCCGCGGCATTCTTCATGCCGCTGCCGATCTGCGCGGCTGCAATCGACCAATGGCCCGGCGGGTCGCCGTCGAAGACCACCGTCCAGGGACCGGGCTGGGCCCCCGCGGGCGCATCGGCCAGCGCCGGAATGCGCAGCACCGCGGTGGACTGGGGCCGGGGCGGGAGCGGCCCCGGCAGCACGACCTCGAACTTCAGCCAGCAGTCGATGCGCGCCGGGTTGGGAAAGCGTGCCGGGGAATCGAAAAGCGACAGCGTCGCCGGAAAGCCCGAAACGCCGAAGCTCGCGGCGCTCCAATCGATGCGGCCGTTCGCGTCCAGCTTCAGGCCACGGTACAGCGACACGGTGGCGAGCGGCGCCTCAGCCGGCGCGGAAGGCGGCGCGGTGACAGGAGCCCGGGGCGGCTGCGCGCAGCCCAGCAGCAGCGACAGCGAAACGCCAAGGACCAGTGTTCGTCGCGCCTGAACCGGGCTCATGCCAACCCTGCGCTCAATCCGCAGCCACGGCTGCCGCTTCGGCGGCCTTGGGCGCCTTGGCCCGGCCCTTGGCGGGACTCTTGCGCGCGACGGCCTTCTTCGCGACGCCGGACGCCAGCGCCCGCGCGCCACCCCCACGGCGCACTCCCTTGGCCGGCTGGTCCGCCGCGGGCGCCACGCTCTTGCGCGCCGCACGCTTCTTGGCCGGGGCCTTGGCGGCCGCCGACGCGGCGGGCTTGCGGCCGCGCTTGGCGGCGGCCGGCTTGGCCGCCCCGACGGCGTCGAGCAGGAAGTCTTCCAGCGCCTTGCCGGCCGCCAGCGCCTGACGCAGCCAATCGGGGCGCTTGCCCATGCCGCCCCAGGTGTTGCCCTGGCCGTCGCCGTACTTCGCGGGCTTGGCGCCCTCGGCCTTGGCCTTCGCGCCACGGCGCGCCGACGACGCCCCGAACAATTGCTCGGCCGTCAGCCCGTATTTGGCAATCTCCTTGCGAACTCGGGCGATCACCTCTTGTTGAATGGAATCCGCTTCCTTTTGAAGACGGTTGATCTGATCCAGGATTCGAGAGAGAGACTTGGCCATTGAAACAGCTCCATGTGATGACGTTGGTTTGCGATGTTTCCCGCAATGCTCCCAATGCTCCCCATTCGCCCGCGAGTGTATCCACGCGGAAGGCCCGGTTCATTCGTCAAATGGTTTCTTTCCCAACACATCCACCACATGGTCGAGAAAGCAGGTAATGCGCGAAGCCAGGGCCGTGTTGCGATAGTAAATGGCACTGATGGGTTGGCGCACGTCCAATGTCTGTTTCTGCAACAGCGGCACCAGGCTGCCGCGCCGGCGGTCCTCGCGCGTCATGAAGTCCGACAGGCAGACGATGCCCAGCCCGGCCAGCGCCATCTGCCTGAGGGTTTCACCGCTGGACGACGCGATATGAGGCTGGATGCGCAGCACCTGTCCATCCGCGCCGCGCAAGGGCCAATCGTTCAAGGTCTCGGGCTGGTTGAATCCCAGCAGCACATGCCCGTTTGCCGGCCCGATCAATTGCGCGACCCGCGTCGGCGTGCCGAAATTGCGCAAGTACTGTGGGCTGGCGAGAACGCGAATTCGGCTGCTGCCTATCGGACGCGCATGTAGGCTGGAATCTTTCAGCATACCGATGCGAAATGCGAGATCGGTCCGTTTCTCGATCAGATCGGTAATGCCCTCGTTTGAATTCAGCTCCAGCGTCACGTCCGGATAACGCGCGCGGAATCCCTCCAGCAGCGGCACCAGCACATGCAGCATGAAGGGCGTCGCGGCGTCGATGCGCAGACGCCCGGCGGGGCGCTGGCGCCGTGCCGCCATCTGCTCCTCGGCCGCGTCGACCGACGCGAGGATGGCGCGCGCATGCTGCAAAAAGGCCGCGCCCTCTTCCGTGAGTTCGAGCCGGCGCGTGGTCCGGCGCAGCAAGGTCGTCTGCAGCTTCTCCTCCAGGCGGCCCAGCGTGCGGCTGGTGGCGGAGATGGTCAGCCGCAGCGACTCCGAGGCCGCCGTGATGGAGCCGGCCTCCACCACCGCGACAAAGGCCTGCAGCTCGTCCAGGGTTGTTTTCATCTTTGAAATTTGTTCAAAAGTCTTTGGACTCAGCAGGACTTTATTGGCAAATATCCAAACCGCACACTGCAGCCCGTCGATCAACCCCCACCGGATTGCAGCCATGCCTCCCGCCTTGCTTGCCCTCACCCTGGCCGCCTTTGCCATCGGCACCACCGAATTCGTCATCGTCGGCTTGATCCCGACCATCGCCGCGGACCTCGCGGTCTCCCTGCCCTCGGCGGGCCTGCTGGTCAGCCTCTATGCGTTGGGCGTGGCGGTCGGCGCGCCCATCCTCAGCGCGCTGACCGGCCGCGTGGCGCGCAAGCCGCTGCTGGTCGGGCTGATGGCGCTGTTCACGGTCGGCAACCTCGTCGCCTGGCTGGCACCCGGCTATGCCACCCTGGTCGTCGCACGCCTGCTCACCGGCATGGCGCATGGGGTGTTCTTCTCCGTGGGTTCCGTCGTCGCCACCGGCCTGGTGCCGCGCGACCAGGGCGCCCGCGCGATCGCGACCCTGTTCAGCGGCCTCACCGTGGCCTTCGTCAGCGGCGTCCCGCTGGGCACCTTCATCGGCCAGCATTTCGGCTGGCGCGCCACCTTTCTCGTCGTCGCCATGTTCGGCCTGGTGGCGCTGGTCGGCGCGCAGATCCTGGTGCCGCGCGGCATCGCGCACGCCGCGCCGGCGCCGCTGCGCCGCCAGCTGCGCGTGTTGCTGCAGCCGCGCCTGCTGCTGGTCTACGCGATGACCGCCGTGGGCTATGGCGGCTCGCTGATCGCGTTCACCTTTCTCGCGCCCATCCTGGAGAACGTCGCCGGGTTCGAGCCCGCGCTGGTGGGCGTGGTCCTGCTGGCCTACGGCGCCTCGGTGGCGGTGGGCAATGTCTGGGGCGGCCGCCTGGCCGATCGCCGGGGCCCCATCCCCGCGCTGCTGCTCATCTTCGCGCTGCTCGCCGCCGTGCTGCTGGCGCTGAATTTCAGCACCGCAAGCAGGCCGCTGGTCGCGCTGACCGTGCTGGCCTGGGGCGCGGTCGCCTTCGGCAACGTGCCGGGTCTGCAGGTCTACGTGGTGCGCCAGGCCGAGCGGGTCGCCCCGGACGCGACCGAGGTGGCCGCGGGCCTCAACATCTCGGCCTTCAATGTGGGCGTGGCCGGCGGCGCCTGGGCCGGCGGACAGGTGGTGCAGCACCTGGGTCTGGCGCACACGCCCTGGGTGGCCGCGCTGGTGACGCTGGGCGCGCTGGGGCTGACCGCCTGGTCCGGCCATCTGGACCGGCGCGCAAGCCAGCCCCGCCTGGCACGGGCCTGCTGAGCCCGCCGCCGACCTTCCCTTTCCTTCCCCTTAGTCATTTCAGGAGACCTCCATGACTCTTCCCAACTTCGGCGTGGGCACCTTCCGGCTGAGCGGCCAGGCCGCGACCGACTCGGTGCGCATGGCGCTGGAACTGGGCTATCGCGCCATCGATACCGCGCAGATCTACGCCAACGAGGCCGATGTCGGCCGGGCCATCGCGGCCAGCGGCGTGGCGCGGTCCGAACTGTTCATCACCACCAAGATCTGGACCGAGAACTTCGGCCGGGACCGGCTGCTGCAAAGCCTGCGCGAAAGCCTGGACAAGCTCGGGACCGACCATGTCGACCTGACCCTGATCCACTGGCCCGCGCCGGGCCATGCGGTGCCGCTGACCGAGTACATGGCGGCGCTGGCCGAGGCGCAGGCTCAGGGGCTGACGCGGCGGATCGGCGTCTCCAACTTCAACATCGAGCTGACCCGTCAGGCCATCGCCGCCGTCGGCCGCGACCAGCTCGCCACCAACCAGATCGAACTGAGCCCCTATCTGCAGAACCGCCGGCTGGTGGCCTTCCTGCGGCAGCAGGGCATCGCCGTGACCTCGTACATGACGCTGGCCTACGGAAAGGTGCTGCGGGATCCGGTGCTGGCGCGGATCGCGGACAAGCACGGGGCCACCGTGGCGCAGGTGGCGCTGGCCTGGGCGCTGCAACTGGGCTATGCGGTCATCCCCTCGTCCACCCGGCGCGAGCACCTGGCGAGCAATCTGCGCGCGCGCGACCTGCGGCTGGACGAGGACGACATGGCGGCGATCGCCGCGCTGGAGCGCAACGGACGAGAAGTCAATCCCGAAGGGCTTGCGCCTGCCTGGGACTGAGGCACGGGGCCGCGGAAAGACGCGGCCTCAGCACTCGACGATGTGGACGGCCAGACCGCCGCGCGCGGTCTCCTTGTATTTGGTCATCATGTCCGCGCCGGTCTCGCGCATGGTCTTGATCACCTGGTCCAGGCTGACGAAGTGCGTGCCATCGCCGCGCAGCGCCATGCGCGCCGCGTTGATCGCCTTCACCGATGCGATCGCGTTGCGTTCGATGCACGGGATCTGCACCAGGCCGCCGACCGGGTCGCAGGTCAGGCCCAGGTGGTGTTCCATGCCGATCTCGGCCGCGTTCTCGGCCTGCGCCGGGGTGCCGCCCATCACGGCGCACAGCGCACCGGCGGCCATCGAGCAGGCCACGCCCACCTCGCCCTGGCAGCCCACCTCGGCGCCGGAGATGGAGGCGTTCTCCTTGTACAGGATGCCGATCGCGGCGGCGGTGAGCAGGAAGTCGACCACGCCGTCCTCGGTGGCGCCGTGGGGGGCGCCGGGCCGCCCCAAGCCCGCCGTGCCCCCCTCGGGGGGGCCGCCGCACGGCAAGGTGGGGGGCGGATTCACGAAGCGGCTGTAGTAGTGCAGCACCGCGGGCACGATGCCGGCCGCGCCATTGGTCGGTGCGGTGACGACACGACCGCCGGCCGCGTTCTCCTCGTTGACCGCCAGCGCGTAGAGGTTGACCCAGTCCATCACCTGCAGCGGGTCGCGCGGCCCCAGCACGGGGCCGCTCCAAGCGCGGCCGGCCGCCTCGGGGTGGCGGGTCAGCCCGCGGTAGAGCTCGGGCGCGCGGCGCTTGACCTTGAACCCGCCGGGCAGGATGCCTTCGGTGCGGCAGCCGCGCGTCACGCAGTCCTGCATCACGCGCCAGATCTTCAGCAGCCCGGCGCGCGTCTCTTCGTCGCTGCGCCAGTGGCGCTCGTTGCGGCGCATGATCTCGGCGATGGAGCAGCCCTCCTGCTCGGTCAGCGCCAGCAGCTCGGCGCCGGTCTTGAAGGGGTAGGGCAGCACCGTGGTGTCCGGCGCGATCTGCTTTTGCTTGCTGCCATCGGCCAGCACCTCCTCGCTGACGACGAAGCCGCCGCCGACCGAGTAGTACACCCGGTTCTGCAGCTCGTTGCCGTCGGCGTCGTAGGCGATCAGCCGCATGCCGTTGGCATGCAGCGGCAGGCTCTGGCGGCGGTAGAAGACCAGGTCACGCGATTCGTCGAACGCGATCTCGCGCTCGCCCAGCAGCGGCATGCGCTTGCCCACGCGGATGCCGTCCAGGATGGCCGGGATCTGTTCGACGTCGACCAGATCCGGCTCATGCCCGGCCAGGCCCAGCAGCACCGCCTTGTCGCTGCCGTGGCCCTTGCCGGTGGCGCCCAGCGAACCGTAGAGCTGGCAGACCACACGCACCGTGCGCTCCAGCAGCTCCTCGTGGCGCAGGCGCAGCCCGAACAGGCGCGCCGCGCGCATCGGGCCCACGGTGTGCGAGCTGGACGGCCCGATGCCGATCTTGAACAGGTCGAAGACGGAAACCGCCATGGTGCTGACCTTCCCTGCCCGCTCAGAACTCGTACGACGCGTTCAGCGACAGATAGCGCCCATAGGCGTTGGCCACGCCGCC
Organism: Pelomonas sp. CA6; assembly: GCF_022549225.1. Lineage (GTDB taxonomy): Bacteria > Pseudomonadota > Gammaproteobacteria > Burkholderiales > Burkholderiaceae_C > Roseateles. The sequence goes on along the minus strand of NZ_JAKZFD010000003.1, from coordinate 225,685 downwards.
ACTGACGCCCACGTCGGTGTTGTTGGGGTCCAGCGGCGGCCGGGAGTCGGCGAGGTTGCGCAGCGTGCCGCTCAGGCGCAGGCCCTGGAAGCCCTTGTAGCTCAGCGACAGATCGGCGGTGCGCCAGGCCTTCATGCGGCACAGGTCCCCACGGCCGGCCGCGACCAGGGTGCTGTCGCAGGCATCGCCCGCGCTGAAGCTCTGGAAGCCGCTCTGGTAGTTGCCGCTGAGGCTCATGGACCAGTCGCCCACGCTCAGATTGGCGCTCAGCTGCAGCTTGCTGCGCGGCGACTTGTAAAAGCCCAGCACGTCGACCACGGGCCGCCCCTGCTCGTACTGCTGCTTCTGGCTGAGCATGCGGGTGCCCTTCAGGCTGAGGCGCAGCCGGCCCCAGCTCTCGAGCGAGATGCGCTGGCTCAGCTCGTAGTCCACCCCCGAGGTACGCGACTTGGCCAGGTTCAGGTAGGGCCTGCGGACCTGGTAGACCTGGCCCAGCGCCTCGCCATTGGCCGGCGGCAGGCGCATCACCATGCCGGGGAACATGTCCTCGCGGTTGAGGATCTCCTGGGCGCTCAGGCGGTCCACCTCGCCGCGGCGCTCGATGTACCAGGCGTCCAGCACGATCTCGCTGGAGTCGGTCGGCTCCAGCAGCAGGCCCAGCGTGTAGGAGTCCGACTTCTCGGGCTTCAGCGCGGGATTGGCCAGCGACACGGTGGACAGGCTCAGCGAGCAATGGCTGTTGCTGCTGCTCACCACCGGGCACAGCTTGGGGTCGCGGTAGCCCGAGCTGAACGAGAACACCGACGAGGTGCTGATCTGCGACAGCGACGGCGCGCGAAAGCCATTCGCCCAGGTGCCACGCAGCGCGGCCCCGCGGGCGAGCTTGTACTTGGCGCCCAGCTTGGCGGTCACCGCATGGCCGAAGTCGGAATAGTGCTCCGCGCGCAATGCGGTCTGCGTCTCCAGGCCCTGGATCAGCGGCAGCTGCAGTTCCGCGTAGGCCGCCACCACGTTGCGCGAACCGCTGGCCACGCCAATGCCGCGGCCGATGATGTCGCCGGCCGCGGTGCGCGGGTCGGCGCCGACCTCGAAGCTCTCATGCCTCAGCTCGCCGCCCAGGCCCAGCATGGCCGCGCCGCCGGCCAGCCGCCCCAGCTCGCGCGAGCCGCGCAGGTCCAGCGAGCTGGTGGCCGCCTTGCCCCAGTCGTCCAGGTCCGGCGACATCAGCGCCAGCACCTCGGGGCTGTTGACGCCGCCGAAGCGGTAGCTGCCATCGGCCAGCACCTTGTTGAGGCCGGACAGGCTCAGCCGGCCGGTGAGGGTCTTGGTGTTGCGCTGGCGGTGATGCAGCAGCCCGCCATCGACATCCCAGGCGCCCAGCGTGCTGCTGCCGCTCAGCACCAGGCGGACGTTGTCGGCCTGGGTGTGATAGTCGTAAGGCAGGTCGGCGAAGCGGTAGCGCAGGCCCAGCGCCGTGGGCTTGGTGAACTTGGTCGTGCTGCCGCTGCTGTTGGGCAGGCTGACCGGGTTGCTGGCGGTGGCGAGGCGGGTTGGGTTGTCGGGATGGGTGGGCGGCAGGGCCAGACCCATGAACTGCACGGTGCGGCCCTGGGCGTCGCCCCAGGTGGTGAGCGACTCGCTGCGGCTGGTCGGCGAGTCGGTGTAGTCGTTCCTGACCCGCGAGGCCATCAGCTCGGCGCTGATCACCGTGTCGGCGCCCAGCTGCAGGCTGCCGCGCAGAAAGCCCGAGCCGCGCGTCTGGTCGCCGGTGTACTGGGCGTAGCGGGTGGAGTCCCACAGGCAGCGCGGCGTCGCCACGCTGGAGGAGTACGGCGCCTGGTTCTCGCAGCGGCTGGACAGCATGCCGAGGAAGCTGCCGGAGCTGCCGTTTTTGTAGGTGTAGAGGTTGCCAGGGTAGGACGAGCTGGAGCTGGGCACCAGGCGGTTGTAGAGCGGCCCCAGCAGGTCCTGGCGCACCAGCGAAGGGTTCTCGGCAATGCCCACGCCGTCGCGCCGGTACAGCTCCACGCCGGCCATCAGGTTGTAGCCGTCGCGCGCGATGTCGCCGACGCCCAGCATGCCGTTGGCGGTCTGGTTCTTGAACAGGCCATCGAGCCGCTGCTTGGCATTGAGTTCGACCAGCCGGCCCCGGTAGTCGTTGCGCAGGATGAGGTTGACCACCCCGGCCAGCGCGTCCGAGCCGTACAGCGACGAGGCGCCCGATTTGAGGATCTCCACGCGCTCGACGGCCGACATGGGAATGGCATTGATGTTGAACACCGTGGACTGGCCGCTGTTGGGGTCCACCACGCCGGCCGGCGCCAGACGCCGCCCGTTGATCAGCACCAGCGTGGCCGCCGAGCCCAGCCCGCGCAGGGAGATGCTGGCCGTGCCGGCCGCGAAGCCGCTGCCGGTGCCCATGTCGTCCAGCCCGCCGGCGCCGGTGGACGGGTCCATGCGCAGCAGCTCGTCCAGCGAGGTGGCGCCGCTGCGCAGGATGTCCTCGCGCTTGAGCACGGTCACCGGAGCGGGCGTTTCCGCGTCGGTGCGCTTGATCATGGTGCCGGTGACTTCCACCTTTTCCAGCTTGGCCGCGGTCCCGGGCGGCGACGGCGGGCTGGCGGGGTGGGTGGATTGGGCCTGGGCCGGAAGCATGGCCGCCAGACAGGCCAGCGCGACGAGGTTCAAGGAGGGGTTCATGGGCGACTCCGGGGGTGGAAGGGCCATGGCGGCAAGCCATGCGGGCAAGACAGGGCCTGTCCGCGTCGGCCGCGAGGCCGGCGGAAAGGGCTGACGGGAACGAAGGGGCGGCAGCGGGCCGCCCGGGGGGGACGCTCAGCGCGGCGCGCTGGCGGGCGGGGACTCCGGCTCGGGCGGGACGGAGCGCGGCGCAGTAAGTGCGGCGAGCCGGACCGCCAGCTCGCTGCGCGCCAGCCGCAGGTCCTGCTGGAACTCGGGGTTCCCGTCCAGCTGGGCCACCACCGCCGTGGCCAGTTGCCGTCCCGCCTCGACGTCGCTGGGGAAATGCATGCCGCAAATCACGCGGCTCTCGGCATAGTCCTGGGCCCGCCGCAGCAGCGCGCCGGCCTGCTGCGGCGCGACGCGGGCCAGCACCAGCGCGGTCGTCCAGCCATAGGCCGCATGGCCCGACGGATAGGAGGTGCGCTGGGTGGCATCGGGGTCGGGCTGGGCCCCCTCGGCACGGCCGCAGACCTGGCCCAGCGGCAGGCGCTGGTGCGGGCGCAGGCGGCGGTACTCGTTCTTGGCGGCGAAGGCCGGCCCGCCGACCTGCTTGACCGCCCGGTTGAGCAGGTTCACCAGCTGAGGCAGGTGATCGCGTCCCAGCGTCTGCAGGCCCAGGACGGGGGCGAAACGGTCATAGAGCCAGCGGCCATCAGCCTCCGCCTGCGCGCGCCGCTCGGGCGCCACCTGCTGACGCGCCAGGACCGCCGCCACATCGTCGCGGTCCTGCGCGGACCCCGGTTCCGGTGCCGGCGGCAGCACGGAGCGGTACAGCGCGCTGGCGTCGGCATAGGGCCGCACGGCCTTGTGGCTGGTGGGCGGCGACTCCCACTCCGGCGAGGCGGCATGCGCCAGCGCGCCCAGCAGAAGGCCCAGGCCGGCCAGGCCGGTGCGCAAGAGGAAGAAAGACGGCTTCATGACGACGGAGAATGAGGTGCGATTGCCCGCCATTGTCAATTTGTGCGAAAAAATCGCAAATACAGGCTAACCCGCAGACCCCCGTCCCCGTCCGTCCATGAGCACCAACACCCAAGAGCAGACCCTGCACATCGCGACCCTGCTGCTGCGCCCGCTGATCCGCCTGATGGTGCGCGAGGGCGTGGGGCTCAACGACCTCGTGGAGTTGTCCAAGCGCGTCTACATCGAGCAGGCCACGCAGCAGCTGACGCAGGAGGGCCGGCGCGTCACCGACGCGGCGCTCAGCACCCTCACCGGCGTGCACCGCAAGGACGTCAAGCGCATCGGCACCGAGGCGCCGCTGGACCAGTCCGAGCGTCGCCGCCGCAGCCTGCTGGATCTGGTGATGTCGCTCTGGAGCGGGGATGCCCGCTTTGTCGACGACGAGGGCGCGCCGCGCGCGCTGGAGCGGCGCAGCCAGGCGCGTGAGGCCCTGCGGCCCACCTTCGAGGACCTGATCGAGGAGGTCACCAAGGGCGTGCCACCCAAGGCCTTGCTGGACACCTGGCTGCAGCTGGGCGCGGTCAGCCTGGACGAGCAGGGCCGCGTGTGCTGGGCCGCGCCCGAGCGCGCCGCGGGAGAGGAGCTGCAAAGCCTGGCGCGCAGCGCCGTGATCGCCGCCCACCGGCTGGAGGCGGCCTGGGACCGGCTCTACCACGACCCCGACGCGCATTACCTGTTCTCGGTCCGCGGCGAAGACCTGCTGCCCGAGGATGTGGCACAGCTGCACGCCATGGTGCGGCGCTGGGGCCGGCGCTTCGCCGACCAGCTCAACCGCGAGGTCATCGAAGCCGAGAGCCGAGGGCGCCAGGGCCAGGGGCGTCTGCGCTACAGCTTCGGGATGCAGAGCTACGCGACGGAATCGCCGCTGCAGGCGCCCTCCCCCGCCGCACCGGCCGGCGGCAACCCCGACGCCGGCGATTGAGCGGCACCGCCGCTCAGCGCTTGCCCTGCACCACCTGCAGGTGGCCGCGCGCCTCCTGCCACACATGGATGCCGGTGTGGCCGCGCTTGGCGATGTACATGGCCTCGTCGGCGCGCCGGATCAGATCGGGTGCCGCCATCGTGCCATTGCCGATCGCGATGCCGACGCTGGCGTCGACCGACACCTGCAGCCCCTTGCCCAGCGAGATCTGGCGGCGGATGCGCTCCCGGCAGCGCTGCATCACCTGGATGGCCTCGTTCAGCGTGGGCACGCTGCTCAGCACCAGCGCGAACTCGTCGCCGCCCAGGCGCGCCACCACGTCGTTGCCGCGCACCGTGTCCTGCAGCACCGTGCCCACCTCGCGCAGCACCGCGTCGCCGGCGTCGTGGCCATGCGTGTCGTTGATCAGCTTGAAGCCGTCCAGGTCAATGAAGCAGACCGCCGCGTTGCGGCTGTCGCGCGAGGCATGGGCCAGCACGTCGCTGAGCTTCTCCTCGAACAGACGCCGGTTCGGCAGGCCCGTCAGCGCGTCGCGCAGCGCCAGGTCGTAGGCCGACTCCTCGCTGCGCTTCAGAGCCTCGATGTCGGCCAGCATCCACAGGCTCTCGGTCTCGGAAACCGCCATGCCGCTGACGTCAATCCAGACCGGATCGCCGTTCTTCTTGCGCATCTTGATCTGCGTACGGAAGCGCCGGCCCGCGGCCAGCGCGGCCCCACCGGCGTTGCAGACCTTGTCGTACGACGCATCGTCCAGGTGCAGCTGGCGGGTCGGCGCGCCCTGCAGCTCCGACGGCAGGTAGCCCAGGATCTGATCCAGCGCGCGGTTGTTCCAGGCGATGCTGCGGTCGCGCACGCGCATCATGCCGACCAGGTCGTTGTCCAGCATCAGGTTCTGCTCGCGCGCCAGCTTGAGCGCCGCGATGCGCGCGCGGCGCTCCTGGCCGTGCTTGCGATGGATGTAGAGGGAGAACGCCGCGATCGTCAGCAGGATGACGGCCACCAGCGCGGCCTGAACCAGGGCCTCCCGCCGCCAGGACGCCAGCGCGCTCTGTGTCCCCAGACCGGTGATCGCGATGAGCGGGTAGTCGGGAATGCGGCGGTAGGCCGAGATGCGCTCCTGGCCATCCAGCCCGGTGCGGCCCTCAAATTCTCCATGATCCCGGTTGATCGAGAACTGGCGCACCAAGCCCGGCGACGGATTCACTTCGCCGTAGCCTCGGGCCATGCGGGGTTCGGCCGTGGAAAACCACGAGACCAGGCGCATCGAATCCGTGCGCAGCGCCATCGCGCCCGCATCGCCGAGGTCCAGTGTCCGGAAGCGGTCGGTGAAATGGTCCGAGGTCATCACCGCATACACGACCCCGGCGAACCCGCCGTCCGCGCCCACCAGCCGCCGCGCCAGCACGATGCTCCACTGACCGGTCACCCGGCTCCGCACCGGCTCGGACATGACCATGGTGTCCACATGCCGGGCCTGCTCGAAGTAGGGGCGGTCCCACACCGATGTGGGCGGCTCGTCGCGGCCCAGGCCGACCTGCACCGCCCCATGCGCGTCAGCAGCCCTCAAGGCCATGACCTGAGGCAGCAGCACCCGCTGCTGCGCCACGGCTTCCGCCAGCACCTGCTGCCGCTGCGCCTCCGAGGCCCGGGCATACAGCCCCGCGATCGTGGCCAGGCCGTTGTCGACCAGGCGCAGTTCCGCGCCGACCTCGATGGCCACGCTGTTCGCCAGGTTGTCCGCCGCCTGGCGCGCGAAGGCCTTGTCGGACTCGCGGCTCTCCTTCAGGCTCAGCACCGTCACGATGACCAGGATCGCGGCGACGACAAGATTGCCCAGCACCAGCAGTGGCGCCAGGCGCATCAGGGGCTTGGGCTGATCGGCGAGCTGACGCTCCATCGTGGCGGTCTCCGGCCAGGCTTGGGGCCGGCCCCAGGTACACAGCCCTGGGCCCGGAAGGCACTCGCAAGGACCGGCCGCTTTAAACGACCCACCGGCTTCTTGCAATGGATCAAATCCTAAGTGATAGAAACGATAGTCGATAGTCGGCGGACTTGACCTATTTCACGTTTTGCCCCCGCCCGCGATCGGACCTCGCTCTGGGTCATGAGAGTGCGAAAAATTGCGCGCCCATGCACGGGCCCGGCACGCTGACGGGCACCCGGTCCAAACTGATACAAACAACCGGTCACCCCGGGGCCCTGCACGGACGGGGCCGGCGCGCGGCCCCCCCCTGCCGCGCGCAAAGCCCCTGGGTCGGGCAAGGCATTCATCAAGCAACTAATAATGTTGCATGAAAAGAAACAGCCAGCTCTCCGACATCCTGCATGTGCTGCTGCACATGGCCGAGAACGACCAGCCGAGCACCTCCGAATCCCTGGCCCGGGCCATGCAGACCCATCCCGTGGCGCTGCGCCGGCTGATGACGGGGCTGCGCGAGGCCGGCTTCGTGGCCTCGGCCAAGGGCCATGGCGGGGGCTGGGTGCTGTCGTGCGCGCTGGAGCGCATCACGCTGCGCGACGTGCACGAGGCGCTGGGCGCGCCGGCCCTGGTGTCGCTGGGCTTTCGCGAAGACCGTCCGCAATGCCTGGTGGCGCTGGCGGTCAACGAGGCGCTGGGCGCCGCGGTCCAGGAGGCCGAGGCCGCGCTGCTGCAGCGGCTGGGCCGCGTGACCCTGGCCGCGCTGGCGCAGGACTTCCACCGCCGCATGGCCGCCCAGGGCCAGGGCTGGCATCGACTCGAGGAGCATTCCCATGATGAAGACTGACTTCGCCGTCATCGGCGGCAGCTACGCCGGCCTGTCCGCCGCCTTGCAACTGGCACGGGCGCGCCGCCAGGTGCTGGTGGTCGACGCGGGCCAGCGCCGCAACCGCTTCGTCGACGACGCGGGCGGCCACGCCCATGGCTTCCTGACCCGCGACGGCCAGGCTCCCGCGGCCATCGCCGACGAAGGCCGCCGGCAGCTGCTGCGCTACCCCAGCGTGCGCTGGCTGGACGGCCGCGCCGACGCGGCCCGGGTCGCGGACGATGGCCGGCTGCAATTCGAGGTCGGCGAGCAGACCGTCAGCGCGGCCCGGCTCATCCTCGCCACCGGCGTCCGCGACGAGCTGCCCCCGGTGCCGGGCCTGGCCGAACGCTGGGGGCGCAGCGTCTTCCACTGTCCCTACTGCCACGGCTACGAGTTGGATGCGGGCCCCATCGGCATCGTCGCCGCGTCGCCGCTGGCCCTGCACCACGCGCTGATGCTGCCCGACTGGGGCCCGACCACGCTGTTCACCAACGGCGCCTACATCCCCAGCGACGAGGACCTGGCCGCGCTGTCCGCGCGCGGCACCCGACTCGAGTCCGCGCCCATCGCGCGCATCGATGGCCTGGCCGATGTGTGGCTGGAGGACGGCCGCCGGTTCGCGATGAATGGGCTGTTCACCCAGCCGTATTGCCGGCTGGCCAGCCCGGTCGCACGCCAGCTGGGCTGCGAGATCGAAGAAAGCCCCATGGGCGAGTTCATCAGGGTCGGCGCCGTGCAGGCCACCAGCGTGCCCCACGTGTTCGCCTGTGGGGACGCCGCGCGCGCCGCGGGCAGCGTGGCGCTGGCGGTGGCCGACGGCGTGATGGCGGCGTTTGGCGCGCACCGCTCCACCCTGTTCCCCCAATAGGCCGCGCGGCGGCGCGCCGCGCTCAGCGCACGAAGTCCTGCAAAGTCTGCGCCATGTGCTGGGCAAAGGCGCGCACCCGCGCCGTCTGCGCCGCGCGCCGGTTCATCACCAGCCACAGCGCCTTGCGCGGCACCGCGGTGCAGGTGCCCAGCCGGCACAGCGACGCGTCGCCGGCCGCCAGCTCGTCCGGGATCACGCCGATCCCCACGCCGCTGGCGACCGCCGCCATCAGCGAGGACAGCGTCTGCGTCTGCAGCACCACCGCGCGCGCCCGCGCCGCCAGCCAGCGGCTTTCCTTGAGCCCCTGCAGCTCGCCACCCAGCACCACCGCGTCGCAGCGCGACAGCAGTTCGTTGCCCTGCGCCACCGCGCGCGTGCCGAACTGGGCTCGCGCGCCATACACGCCGAAGTGAATCGTCCCCACCTGCCGCAGCACCAACCCCTGCGACGCCGGCCTCACCGTGCGCAGCGCGATGTCGGCCTCGCCCTTGCTCATGTCCAGCGGCCGGTTGGCGCTGTCCAGTTCGAAACTCACCTTGGGATGCTGCAGCCTGAAGGTCTGGATGGCCTGCACGGCCAGCGGTGCCAGGCCCTCCACCAGCGTCAGCTTGATCAGGCCTTCGAGCGCCTGGTCCGATCCCAGCGCCGCGCGGATCAGCGCCTCGAACTGGAGCGCCACCGGCGTCGCCGCGCCGACCAGGCGCCGCCCGGCATCGGTCAGCAAGGTGCCGCCATAGGTTCGGTGCACCAAGTGCGCGCCCAGGCCCTGCTCCAGGCTGGCGATGCGGCGCGACACCGTCGTCGTGGCCAGCCCCAGCGCGCGGCCCGCGTCGAGCAGCGACCCGTGTTCCGACAACGCGACGAGCAGGCGGATGTCGTCCCAGCTGATGTTTTTCATAAATGCACAACGGCTTTGCAGGCCTTCCATTCTAGGAAGGCCGGCCACTACGCTGCAGCCTTGCATGATGAGACGACTGGACATGAAGAAGACTGCATTTGTCACCGGCGGCGCCGGATTCCTCGGCCGCCACCTGATCGGCGAGCTGCTGCGGCAGGACTGGGAGGTGCACGCGCTGGTTCGCGGCGAGGTGCCGGACTGGATGCGTGGCGAACGCATCACCGTGCGCCAGGGCTCGCTGCAGGACCTGACCACCACCACGGCCGCCATCCCGCGCCGCGCCGACGCGGTGTTCCATGTCGCCGCGGCCACCACCATGTGGATGGGCGACCTGGACCTGCTGCTGCGCGACAACGTGGCCGCCACGCGCACCCTGCTGCGCGCCGCCCTGCAGCGTGAGGCCCGCCGCGTCGTCGCGACCTCCACGCTGGGCCTGTTCCGCACCGACCTGGGCGTGGTCGACGAGCAATCGGAGCTGCGCGGCGACCGCGACCCCAATCCCTATCTGCGCAGCAAGCGCATGGCCGACGACCTGCTCCAGCAAGCGACGCGCGACGGCCTGTTGACCGTCAGCCTGCACCCTTCGCACATGCTGGGCCCCTTCGACAAGGCCGGCTGGATACGGATGTTCGATGACGTCGCGGCCGGCAAGGTCCGCGCGGCACCGGGCGGCCGGGCCTGCTTCAGCCCCGTGCGGGAGGTCGCGCGCGCCCACGTCGCCGCGGCCGAGCACGCGCACCCCGCCGCGCGCTATGTGCTGGCCGGCCCGCAGGCGAGCTACCTGGAGGTCTTCGCGGGCATCGCCGCCCGGCTGAACGCCCGCCCCGTGACCGCCACCGTGCCCGCGCCGTTGTTGAAGGCAGTGGGCCGGCTCTCCGCGCTGTGGTCACAGGTCAGCGGCCGGCGTCCGGCCCTGAACCCCGCGCTCGCGGAGATCCTCACCGGCGACATGCTGGGCGATTCGCGGCTCGCCGAAACTCAGCTGGGCTACCGCGCCGGCGAGCTGGAGGCGATGCTGGATGCAAGCTTCGAGTACTGGGCGGCGAACCAGCGCCCAGTACGCCCTGACGCGCAAGCCGCCTGAAGCGCGCCGCGCGGCACCGCGCCCGCAAGATCACGCCCGCCACCACGCGGGCCCGCGCGATCGGCCCGGCCGGACACGGCATCGAACCGGTGTGCCACGCGCCGCACCCGCCTCCCGCTCAATAGCTGAACTGCAGCTTGGCCCAGACGGTGCGCCCGGGTTCGTTGATGCGCGTGTTGGGCGGGTACAGGTCCATGCCGCTCATGCCGGCGGACTGGCCGGCGCGCGAGAGGTGTTCCGCATAGGCCTTGTCGAGCAGGTTGTCGATGCCCGCCGTCAGCAGGAACTTCTCGTTGAAGCGGTAACCCGCGTTCAGCGACAGCACGCCGAAGCCCGGCGTCGGCCCGAGGTCCTTGCCGTTGGCAACGATGTTGCCCGAGCCCAGGTCGAAGCGGTCCTGCGACGCCACCAGGCGCCACAGCACGCCCAGCGTCAGGCGCTCGTGGCTGTAGTTGCTGCCCAGGCGCAGCTCCAGCGGCGGCTGCTGGGCCAGCGGCTTGTGGTCGGTGCGGTTCTGGCCGTGCACATAGGCCAGGCTGCCGGTGAGGTCCCAGGCCGGGCTCAGCTTGTAGCGCGCATCCAGCTCGCCGCCGTAGGAGGTGGTGTCGACGTTGCGCGTCTGGCCCTTGTCCCAGTTCAACAGGATGTAGTCGGCGCTGCGGCCATAAAAGCCCGAAACGGACAGCTGCAGCGCGCCAACCACCACGCTGGCACCGACATCCAACTGCGTGAGCTTCTCGGGCTTCACCGACAGGAACACGCTGCCGCCGGCCGGGCTCTTGTGCAGGCGCTCCCAGTAGTCGGGGAAGCGCTCGGAATGCCCCAGCCCCGCGTAGACATAGCCGCCGCTGTCGGGCAGCCGCTGCTCGTAGCGGACGAAGCCGCTGCTCAGCGTCCGCTTGTCCGCCTGCCCGCGCGTGGTGTTGACCGGCGAGGTGGCGGCGCTGAAGCCGTCGGGCCGCAGATCCTCGGCATGGTGGCGGTCGACGCGCAGGCCGGCCAGGATCTTGCGCTGTTCGCTCAGCTGCACGCTGGCTTCGCCAAACACCCCGGACTGCCGCGACTTGATGTCGTACTGGCGCGGCAGCGACAGGTAGAGCTGCGTCGCCGCCTGCGCGCTGCCCTTCATCATGGCGCTGCGGTAGCGGTGGTCGTCCTGCTTCGCGTCCACCCCCAGGGTCAGCTCCCACGGACCGGCCGGCGTCAGCGTGACGCTGACGCGCCCGCCCTGCGTCGTGCGGTCGGGGTTCATCGCCGCGTACGACATGGCCGTGCCCGGGTTGGGCCGCAGGCTGTAGTTGTCCATCACATGGTCGGCATGGTTGCGGTAGAGGCGTGCCTCGACGGCCTTCCACAACGACGAGATGCGCTTCTTCTCGAACAGCAGCGAGCTGTTCTCGCGCCGGAACTTGGCGCCGTCCATTCCGCGGTCGGCATAGGCCGCCTCGCCATCGCTCAGGTCGACGGACAGCTCGGCCCGGGTGTCGGCGTCGGGCGTCCAGCCCAGCGCGGCGTGGCTGCTCCAGCGCGTATAGAAGCTATGGATCTCCTTGCCGTTGCCGTCGCGGTAGTTGTCGGCGTCGGCCCGCGTGCCGCCGGCGCGCAGGTAGAAGTCCGGGCTCGCCAGGCCCGCATCCAGCATCTGGTCGTTGCGGCCGAAGCGGGCCAGCGTGAGGCTCGCGTCGGCGCTGACGCGCCAGGCCTGCGGCCGCTGGTAGTCGCGCTCGAACAGCACCACGCCGGCCGACTGGCCCGCGCCGTAACGCACCGACTGCGGTCCCTTGAGGATGCGCACGCGGTCATAGGACTCCGGATAGACATAGGCCGTGGGCGGGTCCATGCGCCCGCCGCAGCCGCCGTACAGCTCCTGCCCGTCGAGCAGGATGCCCAGCCGGGAACCGGCTGCGCCGCGGAACACCGGGTCGCCATCGGTGGCGCCCTTGCGGATCACCGAGAAGCCGGGAATGCTCTTCAGCAGGTCCGCGCCGTCGTGGGCCGGAATGGGCTGGCGCGGCGCCTTGGGGTCGGTGTCGACCTGCAGCGGATCGCTCATGCGCGTCGTCGTCAGGACGACGGGCGCCAGGGTCTGGACGACGACGGGATCGGCGGGGGCCGACACCGCGCTCGAGGCGGCGATGGCCATGGCGATGGCCAGGGCCACGGGCGTGGGATGGGGACGGAAGCTCATGGTTCTCTCGCTCACGGGCGGCCAGGCAGGCAAGGCAAGACCTGGCACGCACGTCGATGCAGGCGCGCCGACATGGCGGGCGCGCCCGTAGAAGATGGAATGGGAGGGAGAAGGAACGGCCGGCGCTGGGGCCGGCCGGATTCAGCCGCGCGGCGGCGCCTGGCTGCCCAGGCCGCGCGCGTTGACGACCGGGCGCAGCCAGACCTCGGCCTGGCCGACGACCGGCGCGTCCTGGCCGGGCGGGCGGTCAAAGCCCAGTCCGCCCCAATGCGGCACCGGGGGCCCACCAATGAGCAGACAGTAATCGCAGGCCGGCCCGCTGGCCGAGTCGCCGCTGGTGCCGTGATGGGCCGGCGCGGCCTCGGCCGGCGATGCCAGGCCGAACGCGCTGGCCGCATGGCAGATGTCGCCCCAGCCCGCCTCGGGCTGGGCCTGGTGGGCCACCACCACCCGGCTGAGCGACGGCATGACCGCCAGCAGCAGCGCGGCCGCCAGCGCCAAGCCGCGCAGCCACGCCGAGGCGCGCAGGCGCTGGTTCAGCGTCCTCATGTCGCGGCGTGCGCGGGCCGCGCCGCGAAAGGCCGGAGGCCTTGCGGAACGGTAACGGAGCGCGCGAAACACGACATGGCCGAAGTGTCGCCTGCGCCGCGCCCCAAGGCCTTGACCTGGATTGCCCCGCGCTCGCTACGCGAACCCGCCGCGCCAGCGCTGGGCGATCTGCAGCCGCGCGGTGGCCGGCCCAGACGGCTCGCTAGGGCGCGCCGCCATCCAGATCTTCCGGCATGAACGCCGGCGCACGGGGCCCGTCCTGGCACCGCGGCAGATGCCACGTCACAACCAGCCAGCATCCGACTCTTCACCTTCCAGGCCAACGAGCAAGCCCGCCGCTTCTACGAACGCCATGGCGACCAGGCGGTGCGCTCTTCCGACGGCAGCGACCACGAGGAGCTCTGCCCGGACATGCTGTATGTGTTTGGCACGCCAGCTCGCCACAGCACAGGGCGCGCTCAGTGGCGAACTGATCCCGCCTTCACAGACTCCGCCGTCCCCTGCTGTGCGCCTTGCACGACATCGACGATGGCGTCCACGATGCCCGGCGCAAGGGGCAAGCCGGGATCGGCATAGCCGGCAAGGTTCGCAGCGCGCGCGCTGCTGTCCATGGTCTTGAGCACGTGGTTGACGTCCGCGAGGACGACGACTCGGGCCGAGGCGTTGGCTCGCCCCAGGCGTTGCGCGTCTTCGACGCTCACCTGCAGATCCTTGTCTCCCTGGATGAGCAGCACGGGCCCACGGTAGGACTGGATGAGCGCCACGGGATCGAGGCGCATGCTGGAGATGAGGAAATCTTGCACGGCCGGAGCGAACAGCCTCTGCAAGGCCGGATGCATGGAAGACACTTCGACGCGGCTGCCGCCTTCCAGCTTCGAGATGGCGCCCTCCGCTTCCGCCAGCAGTGGGGCATTGGCGGGATTGGCCCTGAGTTGCGCGCGCAGGATGTCGCCCAAGCTTCGTCCTGGTGTCGCAACCAGAATGAGGCCGCACAGCCCCTCGGGATTCCGGGCCGCGGCCAGTGCGACCAAGCCTCCCTCGCTGTGGCCCAGCAGCCAGACGCAGGGCTGCCCGGTTTCGCCTTGGATGACCTGGACCCAGGCGCGAACGTCGTTCGCATAGTCGTCGATGCTCACCTTGTTCGCATCCGGGATGGCGCCGCTGCTCGCGAACATCCCCCGCTTGTCGATGCGCACGCTGCTCAGCCCTCGCTGCGCCAGCGCTTCAGCCAAGAGCCGGTAGGGCGCGGCCTTGACGCCCAGCGGGTTGTTGCCATCACGGTCCGTGGGTCCGGAGCCCGGAATGATCAGCACGGCCGGCGCCTGGCGGGCGCTGACGGCATCGGGCGTCAAGAGGGTGCCCTTCAACGGGCCCTGCGGCCCTGGCGCCTGCAGCGCCGTTTCGGCGCAATCGGCAACCTTGGACACCAGCATCAAGGCCAGAAACACCCCTGCGCAAGCCATCTTCATGAGAACTCTCTCCCTGCCCTTTGAGCCCAAGTATCCGCCAGGCCTCCTGCGGCGCGGGCGCGCTCCAGGAGCGCTGGCCGTTTGATGTAGACCGATTTCGACACGGGGCCAGACGGTGGCCATGGGCCTGTAGGTCCGGCACGGGCGCCCCCGCCTACGCTGTGGGACCTGCGGATGACGGGGGCTCGTCCCCGTGCGAGCCAGTCGGCGCGCTGTCACGGGGCATCAGGGGCAGACGCAGCGACACGTCGCTGCCCCCGGAGGGCTGCGAGGCCATGTGAAAGCTGCCGCCCAGGTGCCCCAGGCGTTCCTTCACGGCCCGCAACCCCAGGCGGCCCGCGCCGACCTCGTGCGCGACGGCCGAGGGGTCGATGCCACGTCCGGCGTCCAGCACGTGGATGACCAGGGTCTGCTCGCCCTCGACCGACAGTCGCACGCTGGCGGACGGGGTCTGCGCATGCTTGAAGACATTGATCAGCAGTTCGCGCACGCAGCGGAACACGATGGACGACGCCTCGATGGACAGCGGCTTGGGCTGGCCGTCGTCATGGATCTGCACCTGCAGGCCGTAGTCGTTCTCCAGCTCCTGCGCCAGCCATTCCAGCGCCGGCACCAGACCCAGCTCATACAGGGCCGGCGGTGACAGCTGCTCCGCGAGCGAGCGCGTCGAATGATTGGCGCGCTGGATCAGGTCGGCCAACTCGGTGGCGCGGCGCGCGACCGCCGGGTCGGCATGCTGCTGCAAAACGGTCAGCCGGATCAGCGCGGCGGCGAGCGTCTGGGCCAGATCGTCGTGCAGATCCCGGGCGATCTGCTGGCGCTCGCGGATCTCCACGCGCTCCAGCTCGGCCGTGATGTGGCGGGCCTGTTCGGCCAGTTGATCCCGTTCGCGCGCGGCCTGGGCGGCGTACTGCAGAGCGCGCGCCAGGGTTTCGATCTCGGCAATACCTGACCCCACGGGTGCCGGGTCGTAATGCCCCCGGGCGATGCCGTCGGCGGTGTCCGCCAGCTGCTTGATGGGGCGGGCGATGCGCCGACTCAGCAGAACCGCCACCGTACCGGCCAGCAACAGCCCGCACAGACCCAGCGCCGCGGAGGTCCGGAGCGTGCGCCACACCGGTTCCTCCACTTCCGAGGCGAGCACCCCCATGCCTATCGTCCAACCGCTGTCCGGCAATCGGCGATAGGCCGCGTAGATTGCGTCACCTTCCAACGTCGTCGTCCGCGCCAGCCCCTCCGGGGCCTCGGCCAGGGATTCGATGTACTTCGCATGCGCGCGCTGCCCCAGCCACCGTTCAGCATCGCGGTTGCGGGCGATGACGATGAAATCGCGCCCGACAATGGACGCGGTGGCGGTGTGCAGATAAGGATTGACCGACTCGAGCAAGACATTGAAGGTGGCCGGCCGCAGGGCCGCGCCGACGACATAGAGCGGCGTTCCGGGCTGCCGCAGCAGCGGCACCGCCACCGTCACGTTTTGGCTGCCGGAGACTCGCCCCACGATGAGCCCGGACACCGTCCATCGTCCGCTGCGCAGGGCCTCGGCGACATAGGGCCGGTCCGCCAGAGAGGGCAGCTGCGCGCCCAGCGGCGCGAGCAAGTTCATGAGCTGGCGCCCGTGGGCATCCGCCAGCCACACTGTGTACCAGGGCAGCTGGGCCGCGGCGGCTCGAGCCTCTTCGTAGAAGCCGGCAAGGTCGCCCGCGGCCAACCTGGGCGATGCGGCAAGCACATCCAGTGCCGCCACGCTGCGCAGCAGCTCATGCTCCACCGAAGTGGCGAGCACCCGCGACGTGTTGGTCAGCCCCGCTTCGACCGCGGCCCGCTGCCGGGCCGCGCTGTCCATGGCCTGGACCATCGCGAGCAGCAAAGCCGGGACCGCAACGCCCATGACAAGGGCGAGCAGGTAAAGACGAAGAGGACGCTTCGGCATGTTGAAGCGATATGTAGACGCCCGGCTCGAAAAGGTCTTGATGGAAATCAAGCCAAGCAAACATGGGCGGAACGCAGGCTCCGGCTCGGCCTGTTGTCAGGCCATGGGGGCCAGCAGAGCAGATCGCGCGGCCCGCGGAGAACGCGGAGCACACGCAGCCGCTCCGTGCCTTGCGGCGTGGAAGACGAATGAAGGAGCAAAGGGGCGCATGACCAAAGCGGCGCCTGGGCCGGCCTCGCCCACCGCTTCGCCCCGGGTAGGGCGTCCGCCACAAGGCCCAGGGCCTGGGACTTGGACAAACCCGTCAGCGGACCATCGGTGGTCATGAAGGGATCGATGTGCAAGCGCATGACGATCCATTGGGTCAGAACCTCGATCAGGGCATGGGCGATGAGGGAGGCTCCGGGTGCACGCAAGGGTCATCGAAGAAGATGGTGCTCGGCCAGCCGGACCTGCCCGAGGACGTCGGGCAGATGGAGCCGCGCCGCGTCCCGAGGCGAACCTCTGGGCCCATGCGCAAGGCATTGAAGTCCCGGGTTGCATGCGCCCCTGATCGGCTTGGCCCCGACTCAAGCTGCAAGACGAATCACCACCGTCCCCAGGATCTTCCCGGCCGCTGCTTCGCGGTAGGCGTCCTGGGCTTGGTCGAAGTCAAAGATGCGACCGATCGGCGGCCTGACCGCATGCGCGTCGATGAACTCGAGCATGTCGCGATAGGCATTGGCGCTGCCGACCGCCGTTCCGCGGATCGAAGCGCCCTTCATCATCAGCGAAATGAAGTCCGGCGCGGCCTGCGCGTGTTGATACAGCCCCATGAGAGCGATCTCGCCGCCCGGCGCCAGCGCAGCGATGCACTGGTCCAATACGCCGCTGCCGGCGGCGTTGACCACGCGATCGAACCCACCCCAGCGCTCGGCCGCGACCGAGCCCCAGTCCGGCTGCGTCCGGTAGTTGATGACGTCGCAAACGCCAAGCGACAGCAGTCGATCCGTCTTGCTGTCCTGGCTGGTGGTGGCGACGACCTGGGCGCCGGCGGCCACGGCGAGGAGCGAGGCGAACAGGGCCACGGAGCCGGTTCCTGTCACCAGCACCTTGTCACCCTTGGCGAGTGCCCTCCTGTAGGGACGATCGCCGTTCAACGCCGACCAGGCCGTGAGGGCGGCACAGGGCAAGGTCGCGGCTTCCTCAAAGGACAGTGTGCGGGGCATGCGGACCACACGCGCCGCGTCGAGGACAACAGATTGCGCCAGAACGCCCGGCTCCCCCGCATGAGAGCCAAGCCCCCAGCCAAGGCCTGGCCTTGGTGGGCCGTCGGGCCAGCCGTTGAAATAGATGCTCGTGACCTTGTCGCCAATGGCCCAGGCATCGACGCCCGGGCCGACGGCTTCGACCACGCCAGCGCCGTCGGCCAGGGGCACAAAGTCCGCCGCCGCGACGCCGTACTGGCCGCTCAGCAGCAGCTGGTCACGCGCATTCAGCGAGACCGCCTTCATCCCGACCCGGATCTGACCGGGCCCGGGTTGCGGAGTGGGGACCTTTTCCTTGACCAGGCTTTCCAGCGACTTCGCCCCGGCCTTGACGATCCAACGTTCCATGTTCCTTGCTCCTTGTGGGTGAGGGGGTGGTTGGTGGTCAGGACGATAGATTTGTCCTGGATGTTCGACTAGACAGAACTTTCTGTACGTAGAGGTGCATAGAATTCATCAATGGAGAAAGATGACCTGCCCGACCTGCTGGCTTTCTGGGTCATCGCCCAAGAGCACAGCTTCCGCGGCGCGGCGCGGCGGCTGGGCATGTCGCCTTCGGCCTTGAGCCACACCATGCGGAGGCTGGAAAACCGATTGGGGGTGGCCTTGTTACTGCGCACCACGCGCAGCGTGGCCCCCACGCCAGCGGGGGTGCGTCTGCTCGACAGGCTGCAACCGGCCTTCGAGTCCATTGACGGCGGCTTGCTGGAACTGGCCGGGCAGAGCGAGCGTGTTGCCGGTCTCTTGCGCCTGAACGTCCACCGCTCCGCCGCGGAGTCGCTGATCCTGCCCAGGCTCGCGGCGCTGCAGCGAACCTATCCCGATCTGCGGGTGGAACTGCGCATCGACGACGGCACGAGCGACGTCGTCGCGAGCGGATGCGATGCCGGCGTGCGCAACGGGGAGTTGCTCGACAAGGACATGGTCGCCGTCCGCATCAGCGGCGACCAATCGAGCGTGGTCGTGGGCTCACCGGACTATCTGCGTGGCGCCCCCCCGTTGGCAACGCCCGAGGACCTTAAACACCACCGATGCATCGGCTATCGCTTCAATACCGCCGGCACGGTGCATCGCTGGCGCTTCGCGCAGTCGGGGCGCATGTTCGAGGTCGGCGTCCCTCATGCGCTGGTCGTGGACGATGTGCACGTCGCTCGCAGCGCGGCGCGTGAAGGCGTCGGCCTGTGCTATCTGCTGCGCGGCAGCGCGGCCGGCTTGCTGCAGTCGGGGGAACTCGTCGAGGTGCTGCCGGATTGGACTGTCGTGTATCCAGGCGATTACCTGTACTACCCAAGCCGACGCACGGTCACGCCGGCCTTGCGTGTGCTGGTCGAACACCTGCGCTACCGAGCGCCTGGCGCCGAGAAACTGGCTTGACGCAAGAGGGTCAGCGCAGGCCCAGGCCCTGGGTTTCAAGGACTGCACCAACCGCAGCTCGCATCTCACGCAAGAGCTGTCCAGCGGATCCATGCGTGACAGCAGCATTGAGCGCGCCGCTCTCTCGGTCGATGAACCCATCCTGGAAGCTGGAAAGTGCCAGACGGGCGTAAGTCGGCTCGAGCGAGGAGAAAGGCGTCGCCGCGGCCGATGCTGGCGCTCGTATCGGTCGCCCCGCCCCATTGCCCCCCCGCGCAGACAAGAGGACTCCGCGAACTCGGGCGACCCGACGTTCTCGGCCGCTAAGGCCATGAGCTCATTGCTGCTTTCATGCGGTCTCGCCAGATACCGCAGGTGCACGCTCCAAGTCCCAAGCCACCAGCAGCGGCCCGCGGCTAAGCCCGTGGTCTGCGCGGTTGCGTCATCAGCGGCACAAGCACCTGCAGGCATGCCTCGATGTGAGGAGAGACCGTTCCCTCAGGCAGAGGCGGCATCACGCCCAGCGCCATCTGGCGCAGCGGCTCAGCCACGGCCATGGCCAAGATGGCGGTGGCCAGCGCGGCGGGGTCGGGGGCCTGCAGAAGCCCTTTGCGAGACTGCTTCTCGAGCCAAGCGGCCAGCAGCATCTGCCCCCGCTCAATGCCATTGCGCTGATAGCTCTCCAGAATTTCCTGCTTCCCGGGGAACTCCGTGGTCAGCAGGCGAAACACGCGCACCGCGGTTTCAGACAGCACATGCCGGCAGACGTCTTCCAGGATCGCTCGAAGCGCCTGCAGGACATCATCGGCGTCCCGCGGCTCGATCTGCATGGACGGCGCATAGCCATCCGTCCACTGACGAACCGCCAGGCCGATCAGCTCCTGTCGGTTCGCCGCATGGCGATAGACCGTCTTCTTGGCCACGGCCGCCCGCTTGGCGATCGCCTCCATCGTGGCGGCTTCATAGCCGCCTTCCAGCAGCACGTCCATGGCGCTTTGCAAGAGCGCCTGCTTCGTCTCTTCCTCAGGTCGCGGCGGTCGTCCGCGCGGTCTCTTTACAGGTTCGGTCATAGGGGATTTCTGGGGTGTGCGACAGGCACGCACAAGATATTGGAAACGATGTGCGTTTCCAATATCATGCAAGCTCGCCATTCACGAAAGGAGCACATGATGTCCCAGTTCGCCAAGCCGTGGCTCGACCACACCCCGCTTCTCAACCCCGCGCCCATGGCCCTGGAGATGGGCGTGCAGCGTCTCGAAAACCGCAGCCTGCTGGTGGCGGTGCGCACCGACCTGCATGGCTGCAAGGGAAGGATGCTGGATTGGTGGTTCACGTTCTTCGAAACCACCCAGCACATCAAGTGGTGGCACCCCGTGGATCACGTCGAACACCGCGGATGGGATGCCAACTGGCAGCGAGGCAAGAGCTACCACGGTGCCAGCATCTCCGCGGTCGAATCCTTGGCGGAAATCCCGCCGGTCAGCGCCAAGCTCAAATTTCATGATCCTCGCGACGTCTTTTCTGCCCAGGTGGTGGAAGACGCCTTCGCCAGCCAGCAGGTGTCGGCCATTGTTGCGGCCCGGATTGGCTTCGGAGATCACGTGAAGCTGGACGCCAATGGCGACCCGATGAGCGGGCAAATGCTGCATGTCACCCGGGACACCCCGTTCGGCTGCGTGCTTCGCAGTCGTTTCGTGCTGGGCCTTGACGACGAACACGCGGAGCACGCACCCAGCGAAGCCCTGGGGCTGGCGCTGATGCGGCATTGCTACACCGAGTTCACCTTTCTCTCCCGTTTCTTGCCGTCGCTTTACTACGGGGAGAAGGCCAACGGCGAAGAGATTCCGCTGCCCTGGTGAAGTCGTCCCCGCGGATTCGACGGGCCGCTGCAAGGGCCAGGCGTATGTGTGGGCCAAGTTCAGCGCGCTGATGCGCCTTGACGCTGGATGAGTCCAACGACACGGCTTCGAGCCTGGTCCGCACGATTTGCGCCCGCGGCAACGGCCCGAAAGCCCGATCAAGAACGCCCGACCTGGCCCCGCGACTCATGTGTGTGCAGCGGGTGTGCCCGTTGCCGAATCGCTTGGGCCGGCCTCGCCATTTGCGGCCGTGCTCGGCCACGTACAGGATGACCTTGAGTGCCTGCAGAGGGTCCCGTGCCGGCCTGATGGGCTTCGCGCGCCGGGCCGACGCTTGACCCGTTGACAGACCCCGCTGGCCATGCCGGCGGCCGCGAGGCCGCAGGCTTTACTTCGAGGCGGACGAACTCACCCACCTGTCCAGGAAGTCAATGAAGGCGGGATCGGCGCCTGACATCCGTAGCAGAGGCAGCACGACATCAGCGCCGTGGCCGCTGTTCATGAAGAACACCGCGCCAGACCGCGTATCCGGCGAGAAGTAGGCAAAGGTGAAGGTCCCTTTGTCGGAACCCGTGTGCATCAGGTACCGGCGCCCCTCGATCAGGAATGATTCCCAGCCGAGACCAAAGCCAGCCTCGCTGGGACACGCGGTGGGTGGCAGGGCTTTGCAGAGTTCTGCGCGCCGGTCCGTGATCACGGTGCGCTGCAATTGCCTCAAGCGGCTGGGGCCGGCCTGCATCAGGGATTCGATGAAGATCGCGTAGTCCGTGGGGGTGGAAAACACGTCGTCGGATGCGATGGGCTGATCTCGGATGTCCGGTGGCATTGCCCGGCCTTGATCGTCATGCGGCAGCGCAACGCGGTCGGCAAACCAGGGTTGACGGGTGTAGCTCGTGTGCCGCATGCCCAGAGGCCCGAACACCAGGCGCTCGGCCCAGACATCCAGTCGTGTGGAGGTCTTGGCCTCGATGAAGCGCGCCAGGTACTCGAAGCCCTCGCCGGAGTACCCGAACGCGGCGCCCGGGGCTCGTTCAAACCGTAGCGCCCCCTGTCGCCAGTTCGGGAACCCGGTACGGTGGCTGAGGGCCAACGTCGGGGTCAGCTGGTCGGCCCTGGAATCCTGGCCGAGGTCAGGGTCACGCCAGGCCGCGGACATGTTCTCGTCGAGCGAGATGACGCCCTGGCCGGCCAGTTGCAGCGCCACCTCCGCCGTGAGCGGCTTGGCGAGGGACGCCACGTTGTACAGGGTCGCAACGGTGGCGGGCACGCCCTGACGGGCCTGCCCCACAGCGTGGGAGGCCACGAGGTGCCCATCGCGAAGCAGCGCCAGCGAGATGCTTTCCACCCGGTGTGTGCTGAGCAGCCCCTGGACGGCAGGCACATCCAGCCGCGCCGTCGTCGGTCCCACGCGCGCGGCCGGTCGATGACCGAAGCTCAGCGTGCGCGTGACGACCCAGCGATCGCCGCTGTGGCGCCACACCATGACGAAGTCGGCCTCTCCTTGGCAAGCCTCGCCGCGCATATCGCAGAACAGGTGTCGGCCTTCCGCGATCGCGCCGAATCCTTGGATGGGCACTACTTTCAGAGTGCCGGGCACCAGGCGGCGCGTGTATCGGCCGCAGGCGTACTTGGCCGTGCTCGCCAGCATGTCCGCGCGGGTCCAGGTGACGCCCGAGTTGTCGTGATAGAACTCCGTGTCCTCGCTGAAGAACTCGGCATGCGCCTGCAGTTGGACGGGGTCGGCGCAGCGGTTGAAAGCCTCGAACAGGGCGCTGTCGTTCGCTTCGATCTCGCGGGTCAACGCAGCCCGATCAGCGGGTGCCGACCCGGCGGCCAAGGAGGATGCGGCGCAGAGCCCGAGGCAAGCGGCTAGGTAGAGCGAAGTTGATCGCTTCATGGGTCCTCTCTGGACAAAGGTTCTGGGGTCACGTCGGCGACTCGGTGGCCGCGCCTGTTCCCGTCGACGGCCCGACCATGGTGTCGCAGGCGGGGCGTTCAGCGGCGACCTCAGCATGACATGCTGAGCGTCAAACAGACCGCGGCGGGAGACGGGCCGCAGCATCCGACGGCCAGCCTGCACCGAGTGCTGACAGACGGCACCCTGCCCCGGGGGTGTGCGGACGGTCGAAGGAGGTCTTCGCCTTGGCTGCACCAAGGCGGCCGAGGTCCCAGTGGCGTGGTCGCCTACCCTCCGGCCGTACCACTGAGGCGGAAATCCGGTTTGACGATTACTGGCTCTCGTGCTCGAAGCCGGTGGTGGCTCCCCTTCATTGCAGCGGACGTGCGCCAGCTTCGCTGGCTGGTCCGCTGAATTTGTTAGGCTTCGCAGGATGAACGTCGGTGACCTTTTCCCCGCTGAAGGCACGCATCGCAACATCTACTGCGACAAGTGCTCGACCCACCTTGAGTTAGGGTTTCTTGACTTTGAAGACGATGTTTCGGGCGTTCACATTCACATCGAGGGACTCCCGCAACTCCGCTGCCCGGCATGTCAGTCGACCTTCCTGCCCGATCGCTCTCGCTTTGCGCTTATCGAGACCCATCGACAAGCGCTGGAGAAGCGATCCTCAGCCGTCAATGTCGTTCGCAAGAAGACGAACCAAAACTTCGGGTTCACGGAGGTCCCGTTTTTGTACGACTCAGACGACTATCACTACATCCCTGGGTTGCGCCGAGAGTTTGATCCTGGATTTCTAACACCTGTCTTCTTCAACAAGGAAGCTTTGCTTAAGTACGACGCTCACCCGTCGTACCGCGTTGACTTCGCTTCACGCACGTACGGAACGATCCGCAAAGATGACTTTGACATCGCGTTTGGCATCAATCGAAATGGCCGATTGGTTATGTGGCTTGGAGATATCGCCACTCTTCCGGAAAGCGAACAGTTCTATCTAAGGTCTGAGAACATAGCCTCAGACCACTCCATCGGGTCTGAGTTTTACGATGGCCAGATCGAATGCATATTCACGGAGCGAACGCCTGAGGATAGGCTGTTCGAACAGCGATCTCGCTTTCTTGAAGCCTTCTTCGCCAAATTCGGCGTGAAAGCCGCCCACCTTGAGAAAGAGGTCCTTGACCTCGCCATCTCCATCCGGCGTCCTGTTGTGGACACGCCCGCTGAGCGACGACACATCGCAGACGCCTTGAACAAGGTCTACCTTGAGTCGCTCGACAACAAGGCGCTTGCCAAGGCACTCGATATGGTGGACCGCTCCCATGATGGCATTAGAAGCCTCAAACGCCTGGAGAGACTCCTTGAGAGCACCATGGCGTCGCCCGTGGAGGCCGCCACGACAGTAGCCCCCCTTTTTGTTCTCTACGATCTGCGGGTCGCCTACTCGCACTTGGGGTCAGTGGATGAACAGGCTCAGATCGTCACGAAAGTGATTGACAGGCTGGGCATCGCCGGAGAGTCTGCTGACCTGTTCACAATCTACGACGCGCTCGTCACCCAACTCAGGCAAGCGTTCGAGAAAATGGCCTCTGCCCTGCAGTGAAGCTTGCGGGAAAATTGGTCATAGTGAGTTGGTGGCCGCAGCGGGCTTGCACGGCAGCATCATTTGGCTGCCCAGCCGCCGCTCGCGGCTCAGCTACGTTAGGGCGCAAAGGAGGATCAGTGGGCTGCTGCCGGTTTGAAGGACTCCTTGGTAAGGTGGAAGTTCAAACCGGAGAAGGTTGATGAAGACGAGACGGCAGTTCAGCCAGGAATTCAAAGTCGAGGCGGGCAAGCTGGTGACCGAGCAGATCAGTCTCGACTGACTTTGTTTTTCAGCGACAGACTTAATTCCATTGAGTCAGTTGAGGCGCCGCCCCTCACTCCACCGTCACACTCTTCGCCAAATTGCGCGGCTTGTCGACATCGGTCCCACGCGCGCAGGCGGTGTGATAGGCCAGCAGCTGCAGCGGGATGACGTGCAGCAGCGGGCTCAACGCGCCGTAGTGCTCGGGCATGCGGATGACGTGCAGGCCAGGCTCGCTTTCGATCCGGGTGTCGCCGTCGGCGAAGACATAGAGCTCGCCACCGCGGGCGCGGACTTCCTGCATGTTGCTCTTGAGCTTCTCCAGCAACGCGTCGTTGGGCGCGACGGTGACCACGGGCATCTGCGCCGTCACCAGGGCCAGCGGGCCGTGCTTCAGCTCGCCGGCGGGGTAGGCCTCGGCGTGGATGTAGCTGATCTCCTTGAGCTTGAGCGCGCCTTCCAGTGCGATGGGGTAGTGCAGCCCGCGGCCCAGGAAGAGCGCGTTCTCCTTGCGCGCGAACTCCTCGCTCCAGGCGATGACCTGCGGCTCCAGCGCCAGCACGGCCTGCACGGCCACGGGCAGGTGGCGCAGGGCCTTCAGATGCTCGGCCTCCTGCGCGTCGTCCAGATGGCCACGGGTCTGCGCCAGCGCCAGGGTCAGCAGGAACAGGCCCACCAGCTGGGTGGTGAAGGCCTTGGTGGAGGCCACGCCGATCTCGGCGCCCGCTCGTGTGATGTAGGCCAGTTCGCACTCGCGCACCATGGCGCTGGTGGAGACGTTGCACACGGTCAGCGTTTGCTTCATGCCCAGCGAGCGGGCGTGCTTGAGCGCGGCCAGGGTGTCGGCGGTCTCGCCGCTCTGGCTGATGGTGACGACCAGGGTACGCGGGTTGGGCACGCTGTCGCGGTAACGGTATTCGCTGGCGATCTCGACGCTGGTGGGGATCTTGGCGATGCTCTCCAGCCAGTACTTGGCGGTGGAACCGGCGTAGTAGCTGGTGCCGCAGGCGAGGATGAGCACCGAGTCCACGTCCTTGAAGATGCGGTAGGCGCCGTCGCCAAAGAGTTCGGGGCTGATGCCGGTCACGGCGTCCAGCGTGTTGGCGATGGCCACGGGCTGCTCGAAGATTTCCTTCTGCATGTAGTGGCGGTAGGGGCCCAGTTCGGCCGCGCCGCTGTGGGCATGCACGGTGCGCACCTCGCGTTGCACGGTCTGGAAGCGGTCGCTGCCGGCCTCGCGCGCGGTGATCCAGTAGCGGCCCAGCTGCAGGTCCACCACGTCGCCCTCTTCCAGGTAGACGATCTGGTCGGTGACGCCGGCCAGCGCCATCGCGTCGGACGCGAGGAAGTGCGCGCCCTCGTGTTCATCGCGGCCCACGCCCAGCACCAGCGGCGAGCCCTCGCGGGCGCCGATCACGCGGTGGGGTTCGTCGCGGTGGAACACGGCGATGGCATAGGCGCCCTTCAGGCGCGCCACGGCCTGCTGCACGGCCTCCGGCAGGTCGCCGTGGTAGAGCTGGTCCACCAGGTGGGCGATGACTTCGGTGTCGGTCTGGCTGTGGAAGACGTAGCCGCGCGCCTTCAGCTCGGCTCGCAGTTCGTCGTGGTTCTCGATGATGCCGTTGTGCACCAGCGCCACGCGGCCGGGCTGGCCATGGGCCTGCTCGCCGGTGCCGTGCGAGAAGTGCGGATGCGCGTTGTGCACCGCCGGTGCGCCATGGGTGGCCCAGCGGGTGTGGGCGATGCCGGTGCCGGAGGCCACGCCGTCCTGGTCGGCCAGAGCCTGCAGTTCGGCCACGCGCGAGGTGCTGCGCGACCGGCGCAGCTGGCCGTCCTGGTGCACGGCCACCCCGCAGGAGTCATAGCCGCGGTACTCCAGCCGCTTCAGGCCTTCGATCAGGATGGGGACGATGTCCTTCTGGCTGACGGCGCCGACGATGCCACACATATGCAGGTCTCCTGGGGCTGTGCCCGGTGAATCACGAATGGCGGCATCCTAGGCAGGAGCATCAGAAAGAAGCTTTCGGAATTTATCAATCCATGAAATATCATTCCCCACCTCGAGCCGTGTGCATGAATATTTCAAAATCCATCAAATCATGAAATCAACCGTCAATCTGGACCCCATCGATTTGAGGGTGCTGGAGCTGCTGCAGCAGGACGCCTCGCTGTCCAACCAGGCGCTGGCGCAGCGCGCCCATGTCTCGCCCGCCACCGCGCTGCGCCGCGTGCGGCGGCTGGTGGACGAAGGGGTGATCGAGCGCCGCGTGGCCCTGCTGTCGGCGGACCGGCTGGGCGCCGGGCTGACGGCGCTGGTGGAGATCACACTGGACCGCCAGGGCGCCGAGCACCTGGACGCCTTCGAGGCGCTGGCGGTGGCGGCGCCGGAGGTGCAGCAGTGCTGGCGCGTGGCGCCGGGGCCGGACTTCGTGCTGGTGCTGCAGGTGCCCGACATGCCGGCCTACCAGGGGCTGGTGCAGCGCCTGTTCACGCAGCATGCCAACGTGCGCAACGTGAAGGCCTTCTTCAGCGTGAAGCGGGCCAAGTTCGACCCGCGCATCGCCCTGCCCGGCCGGCCCTAGCCCGCGGGGCGCCGGTAGCCGCCCGGCACGCCGCGCGGCGACATCACCCATTGCCACAGCTGGGTGTCGCGCACGCGGAAGGCCGCGGCGCAGCTGAGCAGGTAGTAGCGCCACATGCGGTGGAAGCGCTCGCCCAGGCGGTCGGCAAAGCGGGGCCACGCGGCCTCGAAGCGGGCATGCCAGGCCATCAGCGTGGGGTCGTAGTCGGCGCCGAAGTTGTGCAGATCCTCGACGACGAAGTGCGGCTCGCAGGCCCGGCCGATGCGCGCGATGCTGGGCAGCTCGCCGTTGGGGAAGATGTAGCGGTGGATCCAGGGGTCGGTGCCATGGGCGCTGTCGTTGCGGCCTATGGTGTGGAGCAGGAACAGCCCGTCGTCGGCCAGACAGCGGCGCACCACCGCCATGTAGTGGTCCATGTTCTTGTGGCCCACGTGCTCGAACATGCCCAGGCTGGCGACGCGGTCGAAGCGCTCGTCCAGCTCGCGATAGTCCTGCAGCCGGAATTCGACCGGCAGCCCGGCGCAGAGCTCGCGCCCGAGCTGGGCCTGCTCGGCCGAGATGGTCACGCCGACGCAGTGGGCGCCGTAGCGCTCGGCGGCAAAGCGCATCAGGCTGCCCCAGCCGCAGCCGATGTCCAGCAGCCGCATGCCGGGGCGCAGGTCCAGCTTGCGGCACACCAGGTCCAGCTTGCGTTCCTGCGCGGCGTCCAGGCCCGCCACGCCGGGCTCGATGCCCTCCCAGCAGGCACAGGTGTAGACCATGCGGGCGTCCAGCATCGCGGCGTAGAAGTCGTTGCCCAGGTCGTAGTGCTGCTCGCCCACCTGCCAGGCGCGACGGGGGTCCTGCAGGTTCACCAGGCGCGCGCGCGCCACATGCCACAGCAGCGAGACGGGCCGCGTGCGTTCGGCGATGCGGCTGCGGATCAACCGTTCGAACAACTGGTCCAGCCGCGCGGCGGACCACTGGCCATCCATGTAGCTTTCGCCAAAGGCCATGGAGCCGCCGGCCAGCCAGCGCGCTGGCACGCGCTCGTCGTGCAGTTGCAGGTCCCAGGGTCGCTCACCATCCAGGCGCACATCCGCCTGCGCGAACCAGTCGTTCACCAGTTCCCGCGCGCTGCCGGAGCGGCTGGAGCCCGGGCCAGGATGCCACTTCGCCAGATCGAAACCCATGGCGTTTCCTCCGACTTCGCGCCCCGGGTGCTTGCGCGCGGGGCGGCATCGCCAATGTGCCAACAATGGTGGGGAGGTGGCAAGGGTTGTGCCTGAGGGCGGGGGGGCTGAGTGGTGGGCTGGCTGCGCTGGCGGCGGACCGATCCCTGTGCGGGGCTCAGAGCCCGCCGGGTATGGCTCGACGCCACATCGGGCCTCATGCCGGGGGGCTCTCAACGCTGCGTGGCCGTATTTCGGGCCGAGCGCCGGGCCGCCCCAAGCCGGCCCATCGGGAGAGGAAGGCGGGGCACGCCCCGCCTTCCTCTCCGCCCCCGCGGGGGGCGGCCCAGCGTCCCCGCTGGGTCGGGGGCTCCAGCTGGGCCGGGGGCTCCATCTACCGCTTGAGGATGAGCAAGCCCTTCAGGTACTCGCCCTCGGGGAAGCAGATGGTCTGCGGGTGGTCGGGCGAGGCGCCGACGCGATCGAGGATGAAGCCGTCGACCTGGGCGTCCAGGCCGGCACCGGCGACGATCTTGTGGAAGAGCTCGGGGCCGACACCGCCCGAGCAGGAGAAGGTGAACAGCAGGCCGCCCGGCTTGAGCAGCTTGAGGCCCAGGCGGTTGATGTCCTTGTAGGCACGGGCGGCGCGCTCGGCATGGGCCGCGGTGGGCGCGAACTTGGGCGGGTCCAGCACGATGGCGTCGAAGCTGCGCCCTTCCTTGAGCATGTCACGCAGGGTCTGGTTCACGTCGGCATCCAGCGCCTGGTGGCGCTCGGCGTCGAAGCCGTTCAGCGCCACGTGTGCGGTGGCACGCGCCAGCGCGGGCGCCGAGGAGTCGACGCTGATCACCTGCTGCGCACCACCGGCCAGCGCGGCGACGGAGAAACCACCGGTGTAGCTGTAGCAGTTCAGCACCGACTGGCAGCCGTAGTGGCGCACCAGCTCGGCGAATTTCTTGCGGTTGTCGCGCTGGTCCAGGTAGTAGCCGGTCTTGTGACCCTCGGCCACGTCCAGGCTGAGCTTCCATTCGTGCTCGGCGATGGTGACGGCGGTGTTCCCGTCGCCACGGAGCCAGCCGGTGGCGGGCTCCAGGCCTTCGAGCTGGCGCACGCCGGAATCGGAGCGCTCGTACAGCCGCGTCAGGCCGGTGGCGGCCAGCAGCTGGTCGGCGATCAGAGACTTCCAGCGCTCGGTGCCGGCGGACAGGAACTGCGCCACCAGCGTGTCGTCGTAGCGGTCCACGATCAGACCCGGCAGGCCGTCGGCCTCGCCATGGATCAGGCGCTGGGCATTGGAAGCAATGGGCAGGCGCTGGCGCAAGGCCAGCGCGGCGGCGATGCGGCCGTGGAAGAAGGCCTCGTCGACGCGCTCGGCCTCGTCGAAGCTCCAGGCACGCACGCGGATCATGGAACTGGGGCTGAACGAGGCCCAGCACAGGAATCGGCCCTCGGCCGATTCCACGCGCACGGTTTCGCCCGGATCGGCCTTGCCCTTCTCGATCGAACCTTGGAACACCCAGGGGTGGCGGCGCAGCAGCGAGCGGTCCTTGCCCGCGCGGAGACGAATCACTTTCATCCCGCCATTGTCCGCGATGCCGGGTCCGCGAGGCCCATCCGCCACTCACGGCCGGCGCCGGGCCGCGCTCGCGACGGCTCCGGCCGACCGCTTACTGGCCCAGCGCGCCGAAGGCGTAGCCCAGGCTGAGGTTGACCATGGGCGTGCTGTGCTTCTCGCCGCCCAGCGCGCGCCACTGGCCGGCCCCCACGCGCACGCGCAGGCGGTCCGAGGCCGAACGGCCTTCCCACTGCAGCCAGGCCTCGGCCTGCGCCGCCGCGCCGCTGCCCACCGCGACGCCACCGCCGCCGGCCGCGCCGGCCAGCGCCTCGGCACCCACGCGCCAGCCCGACCAGCGCGGGCCCTGCAGGCCCAGGCCGAACATGCCGAAGGAGTAGGCCCCGGCCTTGCCGAAGGCCGCGCTGCCGGCCTGCGCCACGCCATAAAGCGGGCCGCCGAATTCGCGCGTCATGCCCAGCGCCAGGCCGGTCACGGACTCCTGGCTGCCGTCCTTGAACAGCATCTTGCGGAAGTGCGGCAGGCTCAGATACCACTGCTGCACCCTCACCTTGCCGGACTCCAGCGGCGGTTCGGACAGGCTGCGGCTGGCCGCCTCCAGCGGCAGCGCCAGCGACAGGCGCACCTGGCTGGATTCGTAATGGCCGCGCGGCGCCTTCATGAAGCCGGCGTCCAGACGCAGCGTCGGTCCCCAGGGGGTGATCCAGCGCAGCGTGGGGCCGGCGCGCAGCAGCCAGCCGCTGCCGGTGTCCAGGTCGCCGCCGCCGCCTAGGCCCACCGAAAGCTGGCCCCCGACGCGCACACGCTCGCTGAACAGCGGCCAGTCCTGGCCCGCGTTGGCGAGGATCTCCATGTAGCCATCGTGCCCGCCCTGGGCCGCGCCGGAGGCTTCGATGCCCCACCAGGAGGAGCCGTTGCCGAAGTACTGGCGCAGATCGGCGCCGGCCTTGCCCTTGCGACCACTCAGCACATCGCCAGCACGCGTGCGGCTGCGCGAAGCGCGCGGCTTCTCCAGGCCGGCGCTGAGCGCGATCTCGTCGAAGCCCATGCCGGTGCGGTCGCCCGCGCGCGCGGGGCGGCCAGACTCCGCTGGAGAGAAGCTCAGGAAGCGGTCCGTCCGGCCCAGGGTCAGGGCCCAGGTCGTGTCACGGATGTTGCCGCTGGGGAAGCGGACCTGGGCCACGCCCACGCCGGCATACCACTGGTTGAACTCGGTGCGCAGGCTCAGCTCGGGGCGGATCATGAAGCCGCCTCCCGGACGCACCTGCTCGGAGCTGACCCCACCACCGGCGCCGGCATAGAAGGAAGCCGCCAAATGCGTCTGCGCGCCCAGTCGCCAGCGCCGCTGCAGGTTGACCCCGGCGGTGAACAGGCCGCCATAGGACCCCTTGGCCACACCATAGACGGCCGGGCCCAGGCCCCAGTCCTCGTCCAGCGCCACCATGTAGCTGCCGCCCAGCATCGCGGCGCGGGCGCCATTGGGCAGTTTCAGCGGCGTCCAGTTCATCTCCAGCGCGGCGGGGCGCACATCGGTCGCGGTCGCGGTCGGGGTCGCGGGCGTGCTGCTGCCCTGGGCCTGGGCCAGGCCGGCGCCCAGCAAGGTGAGCAGGGTCAGAGGGGGAGTCAGGGGGCGGGTCAGGAGTCGCATCGGAGAGTCTGGGATGGGGCCGCGGGGGGGCTTATTTTTTTCGGGCGCGCGGGTGGGCGGCATCGTAGACCTTGGCCAGATGCTGGAAGTCCAACCGCGTGTAGACCTGGGTCGTGCTGATGTTGGCGTGGCCCAGCAGTTCCTGCACGCCGCGCAGGTCGCCGCTGGACTGCAGCAAATGAGAGGCAAAGGAATGGCGCAGCATGTGCGGATGGACATGGGTGGGCAGCCCGGACTGCAGCGCGCGCTTCTTGAGCCGGCTGCGCACCTGCGCGGTGCTGAGCCGCGCGCCGCGCGGCCCCACCAGCAGCGCGGGCTCGTCGGCGCCGGCCCATTGCCCGCGCAGCGCGCTCCATTGCTGCAGCGCCTGCAGCGCGGCGCGGCCCAGCGGCACGGCGCGGCGCTTGCCGCCCTTGCCCAGCACCTGCGCCTCGGCCGCGTCGAGCGCGATCCAGCCGGCCGCGCCGGCATGGTGGCGCAGGTCCAGCCCCACCAGCTCGGAAACGCGCAGTCCGCAGCCATAGAGCAGCTCGACGAGGCAGCGCTCCAGCGCCTCGGCAACCGGGTCGGCGCCGGGCTGGGCATGGTCGGCCAGCCGCTGCGCATCGTCCACGCCCAGCGCCTTGGGCAGCGGCTTGCCCTGGCGGGGCGGACGCAGGCCGTCGATCGGGTTGAGCGCCACCAGCGCTTCGCGCCCCAGCCAGCGGTACCAGCCGCGCCAGGCCGACAGGCGCAGCGCCAGGCTGCGCGGGGACAGGTCTTGCGCCGCATGCAGCCGCGCCATCCAGCGCCGCGCCTGGGCGGGCTGCAGGCGCATCAGGTCCACGCCATCGTCGGCGGCCAGCGCGCTCAGCTCGCGCAGCGCCGCGTGGTACAGCGCCAGCGTGCGCGCGGCGAGCCGGCGCTCCACGCGCAGGTGCTCGAGCCAGCGCTGCTGCAGCGGCGGCAGCGGGCCGTCGTCGGGCGCTGCGGCGGGCGCGGACGGCGGCGCGCTGCTCACGCTGTCAGGCGCCGGGAGCTTGCGCGGCGGGCGCCAGCAGGCGCGCCAGCGCGGCACCGGCCAGCTCGCCGACGCGGCTGAGGAACTCGGTGCCCATCTCCGCGGTGTAGCGGGTCGGGTCCGGCGAGCCCAGCACCAACAGGCCGAAGGCCTTGGCCGGCGTGCCGCGGGTCAGCGGGATCAGCGCCAGCGAGGCGACGTCCTCACCCAGCCAGCGCGCCGCCTCGAAGCCGGAGTTCACGCCGCAATAGGGTTGGCCCAGGCTGGACGCAAAGGTGCGCACGTCCTGGCTCACCGGCGCGGCGAACGGCGCCTCGGCATGCGCCGGGGCCACCTCCCACAGGCGCAGCGCGGCCTGCGGGATCAGGAACTGGTGGCGCAGCTCGCGCAGCAGCACCTCGGGCACGCTGGCGTCGTCGTGGGTGTGCATCAGCGCCAGCGTCCAGCGGTGCAGGCGGTCGGCGATGGCGACGTTCTCCTGGCCGTTGCGGATCATCTCGACGATCTTCTGCTCCAGCCCCTTGATCTTGTCGCGCAGCATCTCGGCCTGGCGCTCCTGCAGCGACACCGCGCGCTGCCCATGCGGATGGGCAAAACGCACGTTGGCCAGCAGCTCGGCGTGGCGTTCGAAGAACGCGGGATCGTTGACCAGGTAGTCCGCGATGTCTTGTTCGGTGATGCCTTCGATGCCGCTCACAGCGTGATCTCTCCTTCGTAAACCGTCGTCGCCGGGCCGGTCATGCGGACCGGCGCGGTCAGGCCCTGGCTGAGCCCCGCCCATTCGATGCGCAGGTCGCCACCATGGGTGTGGACCTCGACCGCCTCGTCCAGCCAGCCCAGCCGTATGCCCGCCACCACCGCCGCGCAGGCGCCGGTGCCGCAGGCCAGGGTCTCGCCGCTGCCGCGCTCGTAGACGCGCAGCCGGACCTCGCCGCGCGAGACCACCTGCATGAAGCCGGCGTTGACGCGCTGAGGAAAGCGCTCATGGCCCTCCACCTGCGGGCCGATCAGCGCGACCGGCGCCTGATCGACGTCGGCCACGCGCTGCACCGCATGGGGGTTGCCCATGGACAGCACGGCCACCTCGCAGCCCATGCCGTCGGCCAGCGCCAGCGGCCAGAGTTCGAAACCGTTTTCCTGCCGCGCCACCAGCCCCTCCACATTGAAGGGCACGCGCTGCGGCGCGAACACCGGCGCGCCCATGTCCACGGTGACCCGGCCATCGTCCTGCAGCACCAGCTCCAGCTGGCGGTTCATCGTCTGCACGCGCACCTGGCGCTTGGGGGTCAGGCCATGCTCCACCACGTAACGGACGAAACAGCGCGAGCCGTTGCCGCAATGCTCGACCTCGGAGCCGTCGGCATTGAAGATGCGGTAACCGAAGTCCACCGCCGCGCTGGGCGGCGGCTCGATCACGAGGATCTGGTCGCAGCCCACGCCGAAGCGGCGGTCGGCCAGATGGCGCAGCTGGCGCGCGTCCAGCCGCAGCGGCTCGCGGGTGGCGTCCAGCACGACAAAGTCGTTGCCGGCGCCGTGCATCTTGGTGAAGCGCAACTTCATGGCCGGATTATCGCCGCGCATACAGCGACGGCTCACCCTCGGGCCGCGTCTTGAAGCGCTTGTGCACCCAGAAGTACTGGGCCGGGTTCTCCAGGATGCGCGCCTCCAGCCAGCGATGGAACTGGTTGGCGTCGGCCACCAGGTCGCCGCTGGGGTAGTCGGGCAGCGGTTCGTGCGCGGTCACGCGTATGCCCTTGCCGCCCGGCAGCATGGTCACGACCACCGGCTGCACCACCATCTTCATGGTCTGCGCGATCTTGGCCGGCGCCAGCAGCGTGCAGGCGGGCACGCCAAAGAAGGGCACGAAGGCGGAGTCCTTGATGCCGAAGTCCATGTCGGGCAGGTTCAGGAAGCAGTAGCCGTCGCGGATGTGGCGCAGCACGCTGCGCACGCCGTCGTGGCGGTCGACCAGCTTGGTGGTGCCGAAGCGCGAGCGCGCGTCGCGCAGGCGGCGGTCGAAGATGGCGTTGCTCTGGCGCTGGTAGATGCTGGCGCCGGGGCGGCTCTGGTTCAGCATCAGCGCCGGCGCCACCCAGTCCAGCCCGACGAAGTGCGGCATCAGCCACATCACCGGGCGGTCCACCTGTTCCGAGAGCCGGATGTTGCCTTCGATGTGCATCAGGCGCTGCAGGCGCGCCGGGCTGGCGAACCACAGCAGGCCGCGCTCCAGGATGCTGCGGCCCAGCCAGCCGAAGTGCTCGCGCACCAGGGCTTCGCGCTCGGCCTGCGGCTTGTCGGGAAAGCACAGCTCGACATTGCGCAGCGCGATGCGCCGGCGCGAGGCCGCCACGCGGTGCAGCAGCCCGCCCAGGCCCCAGCCCACGGCGGCCAGCAGCGGCAGCGGCAGCCAGTGCAGCAGCCAGAGCAGAAAAATCACCAGGTAGGTCGCCCCACGCGTCAACAAGGGCTTCAAGAGCCGTCTCCCAGTTGTTCCAGGCTCACGCCGCGCGGCGGCTTGTAGCGGTTGTAGCCCCACAGGTATTGCTGCGGCGACTGGCGGATCAGCGCCTCCATCGCGGCATTGATGCGGGCCGCCGCCTCTTCGGGGCTCGTTTCCGGCCCGATCTCCGGCCCGGGCTGCACGCGCACCACATAGCCGCGGCTCTTGGGCAGGCGATCGGCCCACAGCACGACGGCGCGCGCATCGGTCTGCTGCAGCAGCCGGGTCGCCAGCGTCATGGTGTAGGCCTCGCGGCCGAAGAACGGCGCCCAGACGCCCAGCCCCTCAGGCGGCACCTGGTCGGGCAGCAGGCCCACCGCCTCCTTCTTGCGCAGCGCGCGCAGCATCTTGCGCACGCCCAGCAGGCTGGCTGGCGCGCCTTCGATGTTGGGGCGGTCGCGCGCTGTCTCGACGACGCCGCGCAGGATTTCCTGGCGCGAGGGCCGGTAAAGCACGGTGATGGGCCCGAATCGTTCGGCATAGGCCTGTGCGGCGACTTCGAAACACCCCAAATGAGGGGTGATCAGCAGCACGCCATGGCCTTCATCGCGCAGCTGTTGCAGCAGCGCGTCGCCCTCCCAGCTCACGCGCTCGCCCAGCGGCACCTGGCGCGGCCGCGCCCACAGCCAGGGGAGCTCGCCCAGCAGCCGTCCCGCATGGCGCGCGGCCGAGCGGACGACGCCCGGCCCGTAGCCCGCCAGCGCGGCGTTCTCGTTCATGCGTCGCCGGTAGGTGGGCGAAAACGCCCAGGCCAGCACCCCCGCGGTGCTTCCCAACGCGTGCAAAAGCCATAAAGGCCAGCGCGACATCCAACGCAGCAGCCACATCTTGGTTTCTATAATTGCCGCATCGCCGAGTTACTGAACAACTTGCGGGGCGATGCGATTCGGTTCCACACAATGGGCCGGCGCGGGCAGCAATGCTCCAAACATTCCGCTAAAGCGTTCGCCGCCTGACTCCTCAGCACGGCAACGCCGGGCAACCCAAAACGACAGGAGTTTAAATTGGCGAGCGACTTCCTCTTCACCTCGGAATCGGTTTCCGAAGGTCATCCCGACAAGGTGGCGGACCAGATCTCCGACGCCATCCTGGACGCGATCCTGACCCAGGATCCGCGCTCGCGCGTCGCGGCCGAGACGCTGTGCAACACCGGCCTGGTGGTCCTGGCCGGCGAGATCACGACCAACGCCCATGTGGACTACATCCAGGTGGCGCGCGACACCATCAAGCGCATCGGCTACGACAACACCGAGTACGGCATCGACTACAAGGGCTGCGCGGTGCTGGTGGCCTACGACAAACAAAGCAACGACATCGCCCAGGGCGTGGACCACGCCAGCGACGACCACCTGAACACCGGCGCCGGCGACCAGGGCCTGATGTTCGGCTACGCCTGCGATGAAACGCCGGAGCTGATGCCCGCGCCCATCTACTACGCGCACCGCCTGGTGGAGCGCCAGGCCCAGCTGCGCAAGGACGGCCGCCTGCCCTTCCTGCGCCCCGACGCCAAGAGCCAGGTGACGATGCGCTATGTGGACGGCAAGCCGCACAGCATCGACACCGTGGTGCTGTCCACCCAGCACAGCCCCGAGATGAGCCTGGGCGACAAGATGAAGCCCGAGTTCTACGAGGCCGTCATCGAGGAAATCATCAAGCCGGTGCTGCCCAAGGAGTGGCTGAAGGACACCAAGTACCTGGTCAACCCCACCGGGCGCTTCGTGATCGGCGGCCCGCAGGGCGACTGCGGCTTGACCGGGCGCAAGATCATCGTCGACACCTACGGCGGCGCCTGCCCGCACGGCGGTGGCGCGTTCTCGGGCAAGGATCCGACGAAGGTGGACCGCTCGGCCGCCTATGCCGCGCGCTATGTCGCGAAGAACGTGGTCGCGGCCGGCTTGGCGCGCCAGTGCCAGATCCAGGTGGCCTACGCGATCGGCGTGGCACGCCCGATGAACGTCACGGTCTACACCGAGGGCACCGGCGTGGTCTCCGACGAAAAGATCGCCGCCATCGTCAACGAGGTCTTCGACCTGCGCCCCAAGGGCATCATCCAGATGCTGGACCTGCTGCGCCCGATCTACGCCAAGACCGCCGCTTACGGCCACTTCGGCCGCGAGGAGCCGGAGTTCAGCTGGGAAGCGCGTGACAAGGTCGCCGTGCTGCGCGACCTCGCCGGCCTGAAGTAAGCCCCCCGGGGGCCGCCCGGAGGGCTCCGGGCGGCCTCTTGATTTTCGTCAAGCGCAAAGTCGGCGGCCCCGCCGCCGCCGTCCGTAAGAGGGCGCAACGCTCTGCGCGCACATCGCGCGGCAACAGTGGCGAGCCGTGTCAGACTGGCGTACCGGCAGGTCCAGCCTCGGGGGCTGCGGCCGGGACGAACATGAATGCGCCGAACTTTTCCGCTCCTTCGCTGAACATTCTGGTCGTGGACGACCAGAACGCCACCCGGGTCGCGCTGGCCGCCGAGCTGGACCGGGTCGGCCACCGCGTGCTGGAGGCCGGCGACGCCGAATGGGCGCTGCAGCTGTTCGCGCGCCACCGCCCCGACCTG
This sequence comes from Pelomonas sp. CA6, assembly GCF_022549225.1. Classification (GTDB taxonomy): domain Bacteria; phylum Pseudomonadota; class Gammaproteobacteria; order Burkholderiales; family Burkholderiaceae_C; genus Roseateles. The sequence goes on along the minus strand of NZ_JAKZFD010000003.1, from coordinate 188,085 downwards.
GTGTTGCTGGACGTCGAAATGCCCGGCCACGATGGCTACTGGATCGCGCGCGAGATGCGCGCCGCCGAGCCGGGTGGCTGGACGCCCATCATCTTCCTGTCGCGCATGGGCCAGGACCAGGACGTCTGGCGCGGCATCGAAGCCGGCGGCGACGACTACCTGATCAAGCCCGTCTCGCCCATGGTGCTGCACGCCAAGCTGCGCGCGATGCTGCGCCTGGCACAGATGCGCCAGCGCCTGGTCCAGCTGTCGGAAGAGCTGCGCCATGCCAACAACCAGCTGCACCAGCTCTCCAGCGTGGACGCGCTGACCGGGCTGATGAACCGGCGCGCGCTGGACGCCCGGCTGCAGCAGGAGATCGAGCAGGCCCGCCGCGACGGGCTGCCGCTCACGCTGGTGCTGTGCGACGTCGATCATTTCAAGCGCTACAACGACAGCCACGGCCACGTGGAGGGCGACGCCTGCCTGCGCAGCATTGGCCGGCTGCTGCAGGAGACCTGCCGCCGTCCCAGCGACTGCGTGGGCCGCTACGGCGGCGAGGAATTCGCGATGGTCCTGCCCAACACGCCGCGCTCCGGCGCGATGACCTTCGCGCGCGCGCTGATGCGCACCGTGGCCCATGCGCAGCTTCCGCACCACGACTCGCCGGTGAGCCCCCATGTCACGCTGTCCGGCGGCATCACCACCTGCGTGCCCGACGCCAGCACGACGGCCGAAGGCTTGCTGATCCGCGCCGACGACGCGCTCTATCACGCCAAGGCGAGCGGTCGCAATCGCTTCTTCAGCTACGAGATGCAGATGGACACCGAGGAACACCGCCACGGCCTGATGCGCTGACCCCGCCCGCCCCGCCTCGCCCCTCCATGGCCGCCATCCAGATCGACGACCTGCGCCGCCACGCCATCGCGCGCACCCTGTTCCGCCCCACCACGCTGGCGCAGGCGGTGCGCCGGCTGGGCTTTCTGCAGGCCGACCCGATGCGGGCGCCGGCGCGCGCGCAGGACCTGATCCTGATGCACCGCGTGCGCGACTACCGGGCCGGCGAGCTGGAGCAGCGCTATCCGCGCCTGCGGCTGGAGGAGGACTGCGTCGTCAACTACGGCTTCGTGCCGCGCGAGCTGCTCGCGCTGCTGCACCCACGCCAGGCGCGCCGGCCCTGGGACGCCAAGACCCAGGCCCAGGCCGCGGAGCTGCTGGCCCATGTGCGGGCGCACGGCCGCGCCCATCCGCGCGAGGTGCAGCAGGTCTTTGCCCACCACGGCCGCACGGTGGGCTACTGGGGCGGCGAGCAGAACGCCAGCACCCAGCTGCTGGACGGGCTGCACTACCGCGGCCAGCTGCGCGTGCTGCGCCGCGAAGGTGGCACGCGCATCTATGCGCCGGTGGACCATGCCGTGCAGGACGATTCGCCCCAGGCGCGCCAGGCGCGCGCCGAGGCCTTGCTGGACCTGGTGCTGCGGCTCTATGCGCCGCTGCCGCTGGCCAGCCTGGGCTATCTGACCTCGCTGCTGCGCTACGGCGCGCCGCAGCTGCAGGCCGAATGTCGTCAGGCCTTCAAGACGGTGCGCGAGCGCCATCCCCATCTGCGCCTGGATGGCGAGACCTGGGTCTGGCCCGAAGGCGAGAACCCGCGCTCGGCCCGCCACCGCGTGGAGCCGGAACGGCTGCGCTGGTTCGCGCCCTTTGACCCGCTGGTCTGGGACCGGCGCCGCTTCGAGCAGCTGTGGGGCTGGACCTACAAGTTCGAGGCCTACACCCCCGCCGCGCAGCGCACCATGGGCCACTACGCGCTGCCCATGCTGTGGGGCGATCGCATGCTGGGCTGGGCCAATCTCAGCGTGCAGGACGGGCGTCTGCGGCACGAGCTGGGCTTCGTCGACAGCCGTCCGCGCACGCCGGCCTTTCGCCGTGCGCTGGAACAGGCGCTGCACGAGATGCACGGCTTCCTCGGCCTGGATCCGGCCCGCTGAACGCCGCCGCGGGGGGATCAGAACCCCTTGGTCCAGGTGATCTGCAGCACGTCCAGGCCCGGGTTGGGCCGCTTGATGCCGGCGTTGGAGAAATGCGAGTAGCGCAGGCCCAGCCGACTGCGCTCGTCCAGCGCATAGCCCAGGCCGATGTGGTCGGCAAACTGGAAGTGGGTGCTGAGGTTGCGGCCGGCGAACTGGCGCCGGCTCAGCAGGCTGGGGCCGATGCCGATCTCGACATGCAGCCGCGATTGCGGCGAGGCCCAGAAGCGCCACAGCGGGACGGCGCTGAACTGCAGCATGTCGCCGGCCGGCGCGCCGGCGTCCGGGCGCCACCAGGCCAGGCCCAGTTCGGCGCTCAGCTCCACGCGGCCGGACTCGCCCAGCCGCCGTGTCCACAGCGCCTCGCTGTGCCAGTTCAGGCCCACGCGCTTGTAGGTCTTGCCCTTGGCGAGGTGCAGGCTCCAGGCGTTCTGGGTCGGCTGGGCCGCGGCCGGCAGCGCCAGGGCGGCGCCCAGCAGACCCAGCAGGGGCAGCCGCCGCAGCCCGCGCCAGGGGCGGCACCAGGATCTGGCGCGGTTGCCAGGGATGGGGGAAGACAGGGACGGCAGGAAGGCGGGATTCGTCATGGCGAGGCGAAGGCACGACCTGACCCCGGACGCGGCCGCGAGGCCGCGCCCTGAAGGGGCAGGCTGGGGTTCGGAGGCGCGCGCGGACCCATCCGGCGGCCCAAGCGGGGCCGCAGGTCAGTGCGCGGAATCCGGGGATGGCGAGGAGAGCGGCGGCGTCAGCGGCGCGGCGGCGCCGTGGCGCGGGGCAGGGTCAGGCTGGGCGGATGCATGGTCGGCAAGGCGTTCGGCAATGCAGCCATGCTAGGCAGGGCCTGTCCGGCGATCCGGCAGGCCTTGTGGAGGATCTGTAGAAACTTGTAGCGAGCGCGCGAGGTGCGTCAGGCCGCCGGCCGCGGCCATTGCAGGCGCAAGGCCGCCCCACCCAGCGCGGACGCGTCCACCCAGAGCCGGCCGTCGTGCCACTGCGCGACGCGCAGCGCGATGGACAGGCCCAGGCCCATGCCACCGCTGGCACGGTCACGGCTTTCGTCCAGGCGCACGAAGGGCTGCAGCACGCGTTCGCGGTCGACGGGGGCGATGCCGGGGCCGTCGTCCTCCACGCTGAGGCGCCAGCCCTGGGCCAGCGGTTCCAGGCGCAGCAGCACGCGCGTGCGCGCATGGCGGGCCGCGTTGCGCAGCAGGTTCAGCACGGCCTGCTTGAGCAGGCGTTCATGCAGCACCAGCGTCTGGCCGTCGGGCGCCTCCAGCGCCAGGGTCAGGTCTTGCCGTCCGGCCTCGCGCCCGACCTGGTCCAGCAACGCCCGCAACCAGGGCCGCGCCGCCACGCCGACCGGCGCCGGCCGGTCGTGGCGATGCTCCAGCTGGGCCAGCCCCAGCAGCTCGGTGATCAGGCGCTCCAGCTCGCCGACATCGGCGCGCAGCGCGTCGATCAGCGCGTCGCGCCGCGCCGCATCGGGCGCCTCGCGCAACAGCTGCAGCTCGAACAGCAGGCGCGCCACCGGCGTGCGCAGCTCGTGCGAGACCGCGCGCGTCAGCTCGCGCTGCTGCTCCAGCGACTGCGCGAGCTGGCGGCTCATCGTGTTGAACTGCTCGCCCAGCCCGCGCAGCTCGGAAAAGCGCGACAGCCGCAGCTGCGCGCCCAGCTCGCCGCCGGCCAGGCGCTGCGACAGCAGGCGCAGGCGGCGCAGGTCGCGCCACAGCAAGCCCGACCACAGCAACAGCGCCAACGCCAGCGCCAGCACCACCGGAATCGCGACGGCCAGCACCCAGGCGTTCTCGCCCACGCCCTTCTCGGTGGGCCAGCGCACCTGCAGCCAGTCGCCGCGCAGCAGGTCGGCATCCAGCGGCATGAGCAGGAATTCGTACTCCTGGTTCTGCAGGTAGCCGCGCGCCGCCAGGGTGTCGCGCTGCGGCGCGTCCAGTGCCACCGGCGCGCCCTGGCGCAGGCTCAGGACCAGGCCGTAGTGGGGCTGCAACGCCGCCAGCGCCGCCGGGCGCCGCGCCGGCGCCAGTGGCGCCAGGCGCTCACGCAGCTCGTACATCTGGCCGCGCGTCAGTTCGTGGAAGTAGTCCAGCGTGCGCGGCCCGTGGTGCTGCTGCGTCCACAGGCTCACCAGCCACACGGCCAGCGCGCCCACGCCCAGCAGCAGGGCCAGCAGTCGCAGATAGAGGCGCAGCATGGCGGGAGCCGGCGGGGTTCAGGGCAGCAGCAGGTAGCCGCGTCCCCAGACGGTCTTGATGCGCACCGGGCTGCGTGCGCAATCGCCCAGCTTGCGCCGCAGCCGGCTGATGCAGAGGTCCACGCTGCGGTCCAGGCCGTCGAAGTCCAGGCCGCGCACGGCCTGCAGCAGATCGTCGCGCGACACCACCTGACCGGCGCGGCGGCCCAGGGCCCACAGCATCTCGAATTCCTGCGTGCTCAGCGCCAGCGCCTGACCGTCCAGCTCGGCCTCGCGCCGCGCGGCGCAGAGGCGCAGTGCCCCGCCCAGCACGCGCAGCGGCGCGGGTGCCCCGGCCGCCGCAGCCACCGGGCGGCGCAGCAGCGCGCGCAGCCGCGCCAGCAGCAACAGCGGCTCGACCGGCTTGAGCACATAGTCGTCCGCGCCCGCCTCCAGGCCCAGCACCTGGTCGGCCAGCGCGTCGCGCGCGGTCAGCATCAGCAGCGGCACGGCCGCGTTATGGCGGCGCAGCTCGCGGCACACGGCCAGGCCATCCAGCCCGGGCAGCATCAGGTCCAGCACGACGAGGTCCGGGCTCTCGCGCCGGAAGCGCTCCAACGCGCGGTCGCCGCGCGCCTCCTGCAGCACCTCGAAGCCGTGCTGCGCCAGATAGCCGGCGATCAGCGTGGCCAGCTTGAGATCGTCCTCGACCAGCAGCAACCGCGCGCCCATCACGCGGCTCCGGCGCGCGCGGCCAGCAGCGCGTCCGCCAGCTCGGCGAAGCCGCGCCCGCGTTCGGACGGCGTGACATAAGCCGGCCGGTGCTGCAGGCGGTCCAGGAAGCGCGCGATGTTGGCCACGCCCACCGACAGCGGCATGCGCTCGAACATCAGCTGGTCGTTGCTGGAGTCGCCCACATAGACCCAGTCCTGCGGCGCGAAGGGCCGGCCCAGCAGCTCAGGCACCGCCCATTGCGCGGCGCTCCATTTGCTGTGCGCGCCGATCCAGCCATTGACGTGGATGGAGCTGACCGTGGCGCTGAGCCCGTGCTCGCGCATCACGGCGCAGACCGCGTCGATCTGCGCCGCGTCCAGGTGGGCATGCTCGGCATGGTCCACCGCGATGTCGGTCAGCCGCCCGGCACTGTCGCGCGCCAGCGTGGCGCCGGGCACGCGCGCCAACACCGCGGCCGCGCAGGTCTGCAGGCGCGCGAAGTTGGCGCGCCGCGTGGCCTCGTCCTGCGTGAAGTCGCGGCGCAGCCGGCCGCCGTCGTTGCGCAGCATCACCGCGCCGTTCTCGGCGACGATGGCCGCCACCGGCCAGGCCAGCGCGAAGGGCTCGCTCCAGCCCGCCGGGCGGCCGGTGATCGCGATCACGGGCAGGCCGGCCGCCCGCAGCGCCTGCAAAGCGGCCAGCGCTTCGGGGGCGATCGCGCCGTCGGCGGTGAGGGTGTCGTCGATGTCGGTGAGCACACCGGCCAGGCCGCGCAGGGCCGCCGCCGGACAGCGGGAAAGAGGCTGCATGGGCGCGGATTTTCCATCGGCGGCGGGGAAATTCCCGCATCCAGCCGCCACAGGGCCGCTAGAATGCGCACCAGATTCCGAGGAGCGTTGCAACCTCCGCACCAGGAGGCCAGGCTCGGAAGCCCTGTCAACCACAGGCCCCTGCAACCGCGCTCACCCGCAACGTCTGCCGTGGGTGACCGTCTTCCATGTTCGTCCCTCCCCAGCGGTCGTTGCGGCTTCTTACCGAAGGAGCTTTGCAATGAATGCCGCCGTGCTGAAAAAAGACCTGGCCGCCGACCAGTACAAGATCGCCGACCTCTCGCTGGCCGACTGGGGCCGCAAGGAACTGAACATCGCCGAGCACGAGATGCCCGCGCTGATGGCCATCCGCAAGGAATACGCCGCCAGCCAGCCGCTCAAGGGCGCCCGCATCGCCGGCTCGCTGCACATGACCATCCAGACCGGCGTGCTGGTCGAAACCCTGCAGGCCCTGGGCGCCGAGGTGCGCTGGGCCTCGTGCAACATCTTCTCCACCCAGGACCACGCCGCCGCGGCGCTGGTGGCACGCGGCACGCCGGTGTTCGCCTACAAGGGCGAGACGCTGGAGGACTACTGGGACTACACGCACCGCATCTTCGAATTCGGCCCCAAGGGCGCGGCCGGCGAAGGCCCCAACATGATCCTGGATGACGGCGGCGATGCCACGCTGCTGATGCACCTGGGCCAGAAGGCGGAGAAAGACCTCTCGGTGCTGGCCCACCCGGGCAGCGAGGAAGAGCGCATCCTGTTCGCCGCGATCAAGGCCAAGATCGCGCAGGACCCCACCTGGTACACCCGCAAGAGCGCCGACATCATCGGCGTGACCGAGGAGACGACCACCGGCGTGCACCGCCTGAAGGAAATGTCCGCCAAGGGCACGCTGCTGTTCCGCGCGATCAACGTCAACGATTCGGTCACCAAGAGCAAGTTCGACAACCTCTACGGCTGCCGCGAATCGCTGGTGGACGGCATCAAGCGCGCCACCGACGTCATGGTGGCCGGCAAGATCGCCGTCGTGGCCGGTTACGGCGACGTGGGCAAGGGCTCGGCACAGGCGCTGCGCGCGCTGTCGGCCCAGGTCTGGGTGACCGAGATCGACCCGATCTGCGCGCTGCAGGCGGCGATGGAGGGCTACCGCGTAGTCACGATGGAGTACGCCGCCGACAAGGCCGACATCTTCGTCACCACCACCGGCAACAAGAGCGTGATCCGCCACGAACACATGGCGGCGATGAAGAACAACGCCATCGTCTGCAACATCGGCCACTTCGACAACGAGATCGACGTCGCCTCGCTGGAGCAGTACCAGTGGGAGGAGATCAAGCCGCAGGTGGACCATGTGATCTTCCCGGACGGCAAGCGCATCATCCTGCTCGCCAAGGGCCGCCTGGTGAACCTGGGCTGCGGCACCGGCCACCCCAGCTATGTGATGTCCAGCTCCTTCGCGAACCAGACCATCGCGCAGATCGAGCTGTTCGCGCACAAGGAGGCCTATGACATCGGCAAGGTCTATGTGCTGCCCAAGCACCTGGACGAGAAGGTGGCCCGCCTGCAGCTGACCACGCTGAACGCGCAGCTGACCGAGCTGACGGAGGAGCAGGCGGCGTACATCGGCGTGCCGAAGCAAGGCCCCTACAAGCCCGATACCTACCGCTATTGAGCGAGGGCTTCCGCGCCCCTGTGATGCGTCGTTGCGGGACCTTCCGCAGCCTGCCTGACAGGGGTTCGGACACCCCGATACACCGTTTTCGTTCCGTGCATGCGTGCTGATCAGCTTCTCGTGGCCCAACAACTCGCTCCGACGCGCTCGGCCGCGCAGCGGCTGATCGAGCGCGGCGTCGTGGAGTGGGCGGCGGCCCGGGGCTGGACGGCCGTGCGCAAGGCCGGCGAGGACCTGCCGCAGACGGCGCCGCTGCGCCTGACGGACGACGCCGAGCTGCGCTATGTCTCGCGCGGTGGGCTGAAGCTGGAAGGCGCGCTGGCGCATTGCGGGCTGTCGGTCGCGGGGCTCACGGTGCTGGACATGGGCCAGAGCACCGGCGGCTTCAGCGACTGCCTGCTCAAGGCCGGCGCGGCGCGCGTGGTCGGCGTGGACGTGGGCCACGGCCAGCTGCACGAGCGGCTGCGCGGCGACGCGCGCGTGACGCCGCTGGAGGGCCTGCACGTGCGCGCGCTGGCCGGCTCGGCGCTCGCGCAGGCGGCGCCGGACGGCGGCTTCGCACTGATCGTCGGCGACCTCAGCTTCATCTCCATGATCGGCGCCCTGCCCCACCTGGCACCCTGGCTGGCGCCCGGGGGTCAGGTCTTGCTGCTGATCAAGCCGCAGTTCGAACTCGGGCCGCAGGCCATCGGCAAGGGCGGGCTGGTCAAGGATCCGGCGCTCTACCCGCGGCTGGAACAACAGGCCCGCGAGGCGGCGCAGGCCCTGGGCTGGCGGGTGCGCGACTACTTCGGCAGCGCCATCACCGGCGGCGATGGCAACACGGAATTCTTCCTCTGGGCCGAGGCGGCAGCGCCCGCACGGCCCCCGACACCTCAAGGATCACCATGAGCAGCGCGTCCTCCACGGCCACCCCGGTCAGCATCGAGTTCTTCCCGCCCAACACCCCCGTCGGCGCGGACAAGCTGCGCAGCGTGGTGCAGGAGCTGCAGGCGGTGAATCCGCAGTATTTCAGCGTCACCTATGGCGCCGGCGGCTCCACGCGCGAGAAGACGCTGGCCACGGTCAGCGAGATCGCCGCGATGGGCTTCGACGCCGCGCCCCACCTGTCCTGCGTGGGCTCCACGCGCGAAGGGATCGCCGAGATCCTCGCCACCTACCGCGCGCAGAACATCCGCCGCATCGTCGCGCTGCGCGGCGACCTGCCCAGCGGCACCGCCACCGCCGGCGAGTTCCGCTACGCGGCCGAGCTAGTGCGCTTCATCCGCGAGACCCAGGGTCAGGACTGGGACATCGAGGTCGCGGCCTATCCCGAATACCACCCGCAGCAGCGCTATGCGGCGCGCGACCTGCAGCATTTCGCCGACAAGATGCGCGCCGGCGCCAGCGGGGCCATCACGCAGTTCTTCTACAACCCCGACGCCTACTTCCATTTCGTCGACGCGGTGCGCCGGCTGGGCGTCACCGCGCCCATCGTGCCGGGCATCATGCCGATCAACAACTACGCGCGCATCGCGCAGTTCGCGCAGCGCGACGGCATCGAGATCCCGCGTTGGGTCGCGCTGAAGATGGAAGGCTACATGGACGACGCCGCGTCGGTGCGCGCCTTCGGCCTGGACGTGGTGGCCGGGCTGTGCGAACGGCTGATCGCCGGCGGCGCGCCGGGGCTGCACTTCTATACCCTGAACCAATCGGCGCTGACGCTGGCGTTGTGTGAACGCCTCGGTCTGAACCGCAAGACTTGATCTCGCGCAAAGTCGCGACCCCATCGGGGCTAACCCGGGTAGCGACTTGCTCTAGCTCAAACGAAGCCCGGGGGGCGGCGCGTTCAATCTGGGTCATCCCAACCAAGGAGTGATCTCGATGAACGCCAAGCTGATCGCCGTTGCCGCCGCCGCCCTGAGCCTGGTGGCTGGTGCCGCCCACGCCCAACAAGACAACTGGCTGGTGCGCGTGCGCGCCGTCAACCTGGACTCGGCCAACACCAACAATGCCCAGCTGAAGGGCACCCTGGCCTCGCTGGGCGCTACTGAAGCCTCGATCAACAACAAGTGGCTGCCCGAGTTCGACATCAGCTACTTCTTCACGCCCAACATCGCGGCTGAGCTGATCCTGACCTATCCGCAGAAGCAGACGCTGTCCATCGGCGGCCTGGGCAAGGTCGGTTCCTTCAAGCACCTGCCCCCGACCCTGACCGCGCAGTACCACTTCATCCCCAACGGCCAGTTCCGTCCCTATGTGGGCCTGGGCGTGAACTACACCAACATCTCCAGCGTGAAGTGGGAAAGCAATGTCGGCCCGCTGGACCTGAACCTGAAGCGCAACAGCTTCGGTCTGGCCGCTCAAGTCGGTTTCGACTTCATGCTGGACAAGAACTGGTCGCTGAACGTTGACGTGAAGAAGGTGCAGATCGGCACCACCGTCAGCTCCAAGGGCACCGACATCGGCAAGTTCAAGGTTGACCCCCTGCTGGTCGGCGTGGGCGTCGGCTACCGCTTCTGATCCTCGCCTGAGGCTCCTAAAGCAGCAGGCAGCTGCCCGGGACGAGTTCGACGAACAAGGACCCGACCGTACGATTGCCGCCCCGGCGCAAGCCCGGGCGGCTTTTTCATGCCTGGGGCTCCGCCGCCCGCGGGCGCCACGCGAACCGCCCCCCCAAGTTGGGGCGATTGACCGCGGCGGGCCCAACCGCTGAAATGCGCGCCGGACGCCCGTTTCCAGGAGGGGCCGGGAGTGTTCCGGCCGGGGCGGACCACCACACGACAACGCCTCATGTCCCTACGCAGCCTGATCTGGATCCTCGCCCTCGCGCTGGGCGCCGCCACCGTCTGGAAGTTCCGCGACGCCGACTTCCTGCGCGGCAACGCGGAGGTCGCCAAGCCCCGCCCCATCGAGTTCGACAACGGCACGGTGCGCCAGTACAAGGCCCCCGAGCCCGCGGCGCCCGGCACGCCCTTGCCGCCCGGCAGCATGCGCAAATGCCATCGCAACGACGCCAAGGCCGGCGATGTGATCTACACCGACCAGCCCTGCCCCAAGGGCTACCGCGAGCGCGAGGTGGGGGCCGGCACGGTCAACGTGGTGACCGACCCGGGCGCGCGCGCCGCCGCGGCGGCCAAGGCCGCGGCCTCTGGCGCGCAGAACCGGCTGCGCGATGCGTTGGACATCAACGCCGACGAGCGCCTGCGCGAACGCATGATGGAGCGCGCCGAAGGCGCGCGCTGAGCGCCGCCGCGCGGAAGCTCAGTCGCCCAGCCGGGCGAAGGCGTCGCGCGTGAGATTTTCCGGCGCGCCGTCGGCGCGGCAGACCACGTCGTCCTCGATGCGCACGCCGCCGAAGGCGCTGAGGTGCCGCACCAGCGCCCAGTCCACCTGCGCGGACTCCGGACGCGCGCGCAGCCGCTCCAGCAGCATGGGGATGAAGTACAGCCCCGGCTCTATCGTGACCACCATGCCCGGCTGCAGCCGGCGCGTCATGCGCAGATAGGGGTGGCCCTCGGGACGCGGCAGCAATGTGCCGGTCTCGTCGGCCATGAAGCCGCCGACGTCGTGCACCTGCAGCCCCAGCAGGTGGCCGATGCCATGCGGGAAGAACACCGCGCTGATGCCGCCGGCCACCTGGGCCTCCTCGTCCATCGCGACGATGCCCAGCCGGCGCAGCACGCCGGCCACCTCGGCATGCGCCGCCAGGTGGATGTCGCGGTAGTCGGTGCCCGCGCGCACGCGGTCGACCAGGCGCAACTGCGCCGCCTCCATCTCGTCCAGCAGGGTCTGGAAGGCGGGATCGCCGTTGCCCCAGGTGCGCGTGATGTCAGAGGCGTAGCCGCCGCTCTGCGCGCCGGCGTCCAGCAGCAGCGAGCGCGACTGCGCCGGCGGGGTCAGGTCTTGATACTGGTAGTGCAGCACCGCGGCATGCTCGTTCAGGCCGACGATGTTGGCGTAGGGCAGCTCGCGCTCGGCGTGGCCGCAGGCCTCCAGGTAGGCGCGGTGGATCTGCGCCTCGGACGCGCCGGCGCGGAAGGCCGCATGCGCGGCGCGGTGCGCGCGCGCGCCCAGCCGCGAAGCCTCGCGCAGGCGCTCCAGCTCATAGCCGGTCTTCGCGCCGCGCGCGAAGTGCAGCGCGTCGAGCAGCGCCTTGGGGTTGTTGGGCACGAAATCGCCCAGCGCCGCGTCCGCCTCGCCGACGATGGCCAGCCGGCCCGCACCCAGCAGCGCCGCAGGCAGGTGCTCCAGCGCCTGCTCGGGCCGGCGGACCACGATCAGCTCGAAGTGCTCCACCCAGAACCCGGCCGGCGCCTGGGGCGGCACATGCCAGTAGTCCTCGGGCTGGCAATAGATCAGGCGCGGCTTGTGGCCCGGGCGCACCAGCAGCCAGCTGTCCGGGTGCTGGGTCAGCGGCAGCCAGGCCTTGAAGTGCGGGTTGGCCTGGAACACATAGGGGCGGTCGTCCAGGAAGGCGAACTTCTCGACGCCGGAGGCGATCAGCAGCGCCTCGTGCCCGCTCAGGCCCAGCGCGTGGGCGCTGCGCGCCTGCAGCTGCGCGATGTGGTCGGTGTAAAGCGCGGCCAGGTCGGCGGCGGGCGAGAGGTCGGAACGGGCGTCAGTCATGCGCGCGAATTCTCCCAGACCGCGCCCATCTCGGTGAGCATCGCGTCTAGGCGCACGTCATTGGGCTCATGGCGCAGCAGCGGCAGGAAGCCGTGCGCATAGCCCAGGCCGACAATGGCCGGCCGCGGTTCGATCTGGCTGATGGTGCGCAGCATGAAGCCGCCGCCATAGCCCAGGCGCAGGCCGCCCGGCCCATAGCCCAGGCAGGGCAGCAGCAGCAGGTCCGGCTCGAAGGCCTCGGTGTCCTTGGGCTTGGGAATGCCGGTGGCGTCCTCTTCCATCGGGCAGCCCGGATACCAGACGTGGAAGCGCAACCGGCCATGCTCGCGGTCGGCGACCGGCAGGCCGATGCGGCGGCGGGCCTCCACCTCGCTCCAGCGGTACAGCGCCGGCAGCGGGTCGAACTCGCCCTTGATCGGCCAGTAAGCGGCGATGCGCAACTCCTTGCGCGTCACCAACCACACCCGCAGCACGCTTTGCAGACGCTCGGCCAGGTCCAGCCGGTCGGGCAGGTTCAGGCGGTCTTGAATCAGCTGCGCGCGCAGTTGCTGGCGATCCTCCAATCCGCTTCCCATGCCGTCTCCAGGGTTGAGTGCGAAGCCCCGATTTTGCTAGGGGTTTGGTCCGCTCAGGCCGGCTTCTTCATGCCATCGATCAAACGACGCAGGAATGGAATGGCCAGCCCCATCAGCACGCCCACCAGCACCGCGCCCAGCCCCAGGCGCAGGAAGAGCTGCTGGTAGGCCGGGTTGCTGACCAGCGCCGTCGCGCCTTCGGCCGGCGTCGGCACCACGCTGGAGAAGTCGGCGGCGAACAGCGAGGCCAGGCCGGTCACCAGCATCCAGCTGCCCATCATGATGCCCTGGTAGGCGCGCGGCGCGAGCTGGCCGATCATCGCGTAGCCGATCGGCGAGATGAGCAGCTCGCCCAGCGCCTGCAGCACATAGCTCAGTGCCAGCCAGCCGAAGTCCACCCGCCCCTGCGCGTCGGCCAGCGCGATGCCCAGCGGCAGCACCAGGAAGCCCGCGCCCATCAGCAGCAGCGCGAGCGCGAACTGCTGCGGCACGTCCACCGGCCAGCCGCGCGCGCGCAGCGCGACGAAGCCATGGGCCAGGGCCGGGCCCATCAGCACGATCACCACGGTGTTGATGTTCTGCACCCATTGCGGCGCGATCACGGTGCCGGCCAGCTCCATGCGCACATTGCCCACCGCGAACAGCTGCAGCCCGCTGGGCGCCATCTGGTAGAGCGACCAGAACACCAGCGAGCCCAGGGTCAGCAGCAGATAGGCCCACATGCGCCGCCGCTCGAGCCGGTCGCGGTGGCGCAGCGTCAGCCCGACCAGCATCAGAGCGACCGCCGCGCCGGCCCATTTGAGGCCGCGGTCGGTGTCCTCCAGGTGCTGCAGCAGCATCCACAGCAGCGGCACCAGCGCCAGCACCAGAACCCAGCCGACGACGAAGCGCCACGCGAAGGCTCGGCCCGAGGCCTGGCGCAGCGGCGTGTCGCGGTCGGCCAGCGTGCGCCAGAAGGCCAGCGACAGCAGCACCGACACCAGGCCGCCCAGCGACGCGAACAGGAACAGCGCGTCGTAGCGCTGCGTCAGCTGGTAGTGCCCGGCTACCGCGAAGCCGATGAAGAAGCCCACGTTCATGCCCGCGTAGTTCCACATGAAGGCGGTCTCGCGGCGCTGGTCCTGCGGCGCGAAGCGCTGGGTCAGCATCATGTTCAGGCAGGTCACGTTCAGCCCGCTGCCGGTGAGGAAGAAGGCCAGCCCGCCGTCCAGCGCCGGCGCCGTGCCCTGCGCGATCAGCACGCAGCCCAGCACCTGCAGCGCCATGCCGCCCACGAACAGGTTGCGGTTGCTGAGGAAGCGCCCGCCCAGGTAGCCGCCCAGCAGGTGCAGCCCGTAGTTGAAGGCGCCGAACACGCCCATCATGCGAGCGCCCTGCTCGTGGCTGAACTTCAGGTGGTCGGTGGCGTAGAGCACCAGGCTGGAATACAGCACTGCGTAGGCCAGGGTCGCGAACACCTGCACGAAGAACAGCACCGCGGACCCTTCGGGAATGCGGTGCCACCAGGCTTGCGCCGTCGGGACAGAAGAAGCAGAGGTCAAGGTCGCGCTCCGGGGCCTGGGCGACGCGCCCCGGCCAAGCCGGGCGGCACCCGTCAAAAGCTGCTGATGTTAGAGGCTGTAATGCCCGGATCCGCGTCGGTCGGGTGACGTCGAACAAGCCAGCGGCGAAGATAGGCGAAACCACCGAGCGCCCATCCGCCCATGCCCCATGACTTCATCGACCACTGCCTGGAACTGCTGGGCGGCATTGCCCACGCGGGCCCGCTGCGCGCCCGCCGCATGTTTGGCGGCCATGGCATCTATGCCGACGACCTCTTCATCGCCATCGTCTCCGACGAGCAGCTCTATCTGAAGGCGGACGCGAGCACGCTGCCGCGCTTCGAGCAGGCCGGCTGCGCGCCGTTCCGCTACCCGCGTCGCCAGCCGGATGGCTCGGTCGCGATGGCGCGGCTGGTCTACTACCAGCCCCCCGAGGACGCGATGGAATCGGCGGCGCTGATGCTGCCCTGGGCGAGGATGGCCGTCGAGGCGGCCCTGCGGGCCGCGAATGCCAAGGCGGTGAAGCGGCCTCGGGACGCGAAGCGCAAGCCAGTGAAGCGCAAGTCCGGAAAGATGGAGTAAGGAACCGGCGCGGGGCGTGGGCGGAAGTCCGCATCCCGCACCGTGCGCGGAGCCTCATGCCAGGTCTCGCTGCCGTATCGGGCATGCGCCCTGGCGGTGCTGGCGGCTCAACGCCGCCAGCACCGGCGTCCCCTGGAAGGGGAAAGCCCAGCGGAACCGCTGGGCTTTGGGGGATGCTTGGGGCCGAGCGCCGGGCCGCCCCAAGCCGGCCCCTCAGGCGACAAAGGCGGGGCAAGCCCCGCCTTTGTCGCCGCCCCTCGGGGGGCCGCCCAAGGTACTCCTTGGGCGGGGGGGCCAACACAACATTTACCCCGCCACCGCCAACCCACTGTGCCAGCCCGCCGCCTTCGCGGGCCGCGCGCTGCGGCGCGGCACGGCACAGGCCTGCGGCGGCACCAGCAGTTCGAAACGGGCCTGCGGCCAGGCTTCGATCACCAATTCGGCGCCCGAAGGCAGGTCCAGGGTTTGCCCGGCATCCAGCCACCAGTCCGGCGTCACCGAGCCGGCCTTGCGGCTGCCCTGCGGCGTGGCCCAGATGCGGCCTTCAAGCACGCGCAGGCGGCGCGGGCCCGGCCCGATGGGCAGACGCAGCACCTCGCCGGATTCCAACGCCCAGGACGCTCCCTGGGGATCGTGGCGGGTCACGACGACGGGCGTGGCGGCGGCGCCGATTGATGAGAATTCCGTCTTGTCCATGATGTCTGACCTCCTCTGAGCCCCCGCGGGCCTTTCACCTGGTACCGCGAAGCATGGGTTGAATCCTAGGGTTTGCCTGAAGCGGGGTCCAATGAGTTCGGATTCACCGATTGATACCATTTGCTCATGAATCAGGTACGCCATCGCCCACTTTCGATCGGACCGCTGCGGGCTTTCGAGGCGGTGGCTCGGCTGCTCAGCTTCCGCGCCGCGGCCGAGGAGCTGCACCTGACGCAGTCGGCGATCAGCCGCCAGATCCGTTCGCTGGAGGAGGAACTGGGCGCCACGCTGTTCCTGCGCGGCACGCGCCATGTGGAGCTGAGCGCCGACGGTCTGGCGCTGCAGGGTGCCGCGGTGGCGCTGATCGAGCGCCTGGACGCGACGGTGCGGCAGATCCGCCAGGCCAAGGGCCGGCGAGTCATCAATGTGACCACCTTCGCGTCCTTCGCGTCGCTGTGGCTGATCCCGCGTCTGGAAGCCTTTCAGCGCGAGCACCCCGACCTGGACATCCGCGTCTCCGCCCACGACCAGATCCAGGACCTGGACGACACCGAGCTGGACCTGGCGCTGCGCTACTGCGAACCGCAGCGCGTGCCGCCGCATGCGCAACGCCTGTTCGGCGAGGTGCTGACACCGGTGGTGAGCCCCTGGCTGGTGCAGCGCGCCGGTACCGGCCAGCTGCCGCCGCTGTCCAGCGCGCGCGACCTGGCGGGCCACACGCTGGCCGAGGAGGACGACCAGCGCCCCAGCGGCCTCTACCTGAGCTGGAGGCGCTGGCTGCGCGAGCATGGTCTGCCCGATTTGCAGCCGCGGCGCTGGATGTACCTGAATTTCACGTACCAGCAGGTGCAGGCGGCCCTGTCCGGCCAGGCCGTGGCGCTGGCCCGGCTGCCGCTGATCAGCGAATCGCTGCAGCGCGGCGAGCTGGTCGAACCCTTCGGGCTCGAGGGCCGCATGGGCAGCCCGGCGGTCTACTGGCTGCTGCTGTCGCGCCAGGGACGCATGCGGCCGGAGGTGGAGCAGTTCGCGCGCTGGATCGTGGACCAGGCGATGCAAACGCGCGAGGCAATCGGCGAACCCGTGCGGCAGGCCGACACCGCGCGCGCCGACTGAGTCGGCCGCCCCGCGCGAAGCGAGATCAAGGCATCAGCAGCTCGCGCTCGGTGAGCACCAGGGTCAGGGCCTGGTCGTGCGGCTGGACCTCGAAGCCCGCCTCGCAGCAGGACCAGGCCAGGCCGACGCTGGTCACCCCGGGATGGGCGGCCAGCCAGCGGTCGAAATAGCCGCCGCCATAGCCCATGCGGAAGGCCTCGCGCGTGTAGCCCAGGCAGGGCACCAGCAGCACCTCCGGCACCAGCGCCGGGCCGGCGCAGCTGGGAATGCCGCATTCGTCCTTCAGCGTGGGCTCGCTGCCGTCCCAGCGGCGGAACTCCATGCTGGGCGGCGCCGAGCCGCCCGCTTTGCGCGCATAGGGCAGCGCCAGCTGCATGTCTTTCGCAAGACCATGCGCCCGCGCGAACACGACTGCGTTAAATTCGCCGACAAGAGGCCAGTAAAGCCCCAGACTCAGCGGTTCGAGCTGGCGCAGCAGCGCCAGCAATTGGCCGTCGAGCTGGGCATGGGCCGTTGCGGCCTCGGGGCTGTCGCACCACGCGCGGCGCTGCGCCAGCAGCGCGCGCCGCAGTTCGGCGCGGTCATGGGGCCAGGTCTTGCCGCCGGCCATCGTCTGGGAAGAAGTCATTTGCGCAGTATGAAGTCCTTGCTCACCACTGTCACCCGCGCCGCCCTGGCCCTGGGACTGCTCGTCCCGCTGGCGCCCGCCGGAGCCCAGGTCCCCTCCGCCGACCTGGCGGTGCAAGGGCGCGACGCCTGGGCCGCGCGCGACAAAAAACGCCTGGTCCAGCTGCGCGAGGCGGCGCTGGAACAACGCCATCCGCTGGCCGCGTGGGTGGACTACTGGGCGCTGAATGTCCGGCTCGCCGAGGCCAGCCAGCCCGAGTTGGACGCCTTCTACGCGCGCTGGGCGGGCAGCTATGTCGAGGACCGGCTGCGCAACGACTGGCTGCTGGAGCTGGGCCGGCGCCGCGACTGGAGCAACTTCCGCCGCGACCTGGCCGCCTACAAGATGCAGGACGACCGCGAGGTGGTCTGCTACACGCTGCTGGCCGAGCAGGCCCAGGGGCGCGCGCCGCGCCACCTGCGCGAAACCGCGCTGGCCGCCTGGCTGGCCCAGCGCGACGGCGACGAGGGCTGCGCGATGCTGGCCTCCGACCTGCACCAGGCCGGCGTGCTGAAGGACGCCGACGTCTGGCTGAAGCTGCGCCAGGCGGTGGAGTTCAACCGCCCGCGCGCGGTGCGCCAGGCCGCGGCGCTGCTGGGCAAGCGCGAAGCCCAGGCCATCACCGAGCTGATGGACAAGCCCGATCGTGCGCTGAAGCGCCATGGCGGTCCCCAGGGCAGCGCGGCCGAACTGACGCTGCTGGCGCTGATCCGCCTCGCCGCACAGGACCCCGAGCAGGCCCAGGACGACGTGCGCCAATGGGCCGCCCGCCTGGGGCCCGAACAGGCCGCGTGGGCCTGGGCCCAGCTGGGCCGCGCCAGCGCGTTCCGGCTGCGCGACGAGGCGGCCGACCAGTTCGAACGCGCCCTCAAGCTGCAGGCGCGCAGCGGCCAGACCCTGGGCTGGAGCGACGACACCCTGGCCTGGGCGGCGCGCGCGATGCTGCGCGCGGACGAGGGCAGCGGCCGTCCGGCGCAGCTGCTGGCGGTGCTGGCGCTGATGAAGCCCGCCGAACAGCGCGAAACGCACTGGCAGTACTGGCAGGCGCGCGCGCAGCTGCAGCTGGCGCCGGCCGGCCCCTCGGGCGAGACCCAGCGCCAGCAGGCGCTGGACACGCTGCGTCAGCTGGCCTCGCCGCTGAACTACTACGGCAAGCTCGCCGCTGACGACCTGCGCGTGCGCCTGCCGCTGCCCGCCCCGCCCGCGCCGCTGAGCACACCCGAGCGCGAAGAGGCCGCGGCCCAGCCCGGCCTGCAGCGCGCGCTGGCGCTGATCGCGCTGGGGCTGCGCAACGAGGGCGTGCGCGAATGGAACTTCAGCCTGCGCGGGCTGTCCGACCGCCAGCTGCTCGCCGCCGCGCAGCTGGCCTGCGAACGCGAGGTCTGGGACCGCTGCATCAACACCAGCGAGCGCACGCGCGAACAGGTCGACCTGGCACAGCGCTTCCCCATGCCCTTCCGCCGCGAGGTGGTGGCCAAGGCCGATGAGATCGGGCTGGACCCGGCCTATGTCTACGGGCTGATCCGCCAGGAATCGCGCTTCGTCGTCGACGCGCGCTCGTCGGTGGGGGCTTCCGGGCTGATGCAGGTGATGCCGGCCACGGCGCGCTGGACCGCGAAGAAGCTGGGGCTGGAGTACCGGCCCGAATTCCTGCACCAGCGCGACTTCAACCTGCGCGTGGGCACCGGCTATCTGAAGCTGGTGCTGGACGACTTCGGCGGCTCGCAGGCGATGGCCGCGGCGGCCTACAACGCCGGGCCCAACCGGCCGCGGCGCTGGCGCGACGGACCGGTGCTGGACGCCGCGATCTGGGCCGAGAACATTCCCTTCAACGAAACGCGCGACTACGTGAAGAAGGTGCTGGCCAATGCCAGCATCTACGCCCAGCTGCTGGGCCGCGACGGCAGCAGCCTGCGCGAACGGCTGGGCAAGGTGATCGGGCCGCGCACTGTGCCGGAGACGGCACCTGACCTTCCCTAGCGCCAACATGAACCTCCTCGTACTCGGCGGCAGCGGCTTTGTCGGCCGCAGCTTCTGCGAACACTGGCTGCGCGCCCACGGCGGCGCGGCGCAGATCACCGTGGCAACGCGCCGGCTGACGCATGCCCAGCCGCTGCTGCCGCTGCCCGGCCTGGTCGTACAGCAGGCCGATGTGTTCGACCCGGCACAGCTGCGCCGGCTGCTGCAGGGCCAGGACGCGGTGCTCAACCTGATCGCCGTGCTGCATGGCAGCGCCGCGCGCTTCGAGCAGGTGCATGCCGAACTGCCGCGCCGGCTGGCGGCCGCCTGCCACGACGCCGGCGTGCGCCGCCTGGTCCATGTCAGCGCGCTGGGCGTGACCGACGGCGGCGGCGAGGCGCCGTCGCTGTACCTGCGCAGCAAGGCGCGCGGCGAGAAC
The DNA here is from genome assembly GCF_022549225.1 of Pelomonas sp. CA6. Taxonomy (GTDB): domain Bacteria; phylum Pseudomonadota; class Gammaproteobacteria; order Burkholderiales; family Burkholderiaceae_C; genus Roseateles. The sequence continues at coordinate 168,504 of NZ_JAKZFD010000003.1, read as the reverse complement.
AGCGTGCGCAACAGTGGGCTGGACTGGACGCTGGTGCGGCCGTCGGTGATCTTCGGGCAGGACGACCGCTTCCTGAACCTGTTCGCCGCGCTGCAGGCGAGCTGGCCGCTGATGCCGCTGGCCGGCGGCAACGCACGCTTCCAGCCGGTCTGGGTGGAGGACGTGGCCCAGGCGCTGTGCCGCCTGCTGCCCCGCCCCGCCGCCATCGGCGAAACCTATGAGCTGGCCGGCCCGCGCATCTGGACCCTGGCCGAGCTGGTGCGCCTGGCCGGCCGGCTCAGCGGCCAGCCGCGGCCCCTGCTGCCGCTGCCCGAAGCGCTGGGCTGGCTGCAGGCGCTGGCGCTGGAATGCCTGCCCGGCGAGCCGCTGATGTCGCGCGACAACCTGCGCTCCATGCGGCTGCCCAATGTGGCGTCGGGCCGCCATCCGGGCCTGGCCGAGCTGGGCATCGCCGCCGCGGAACTCGAGGCGGTGGCGGCCGGCTATCTGGCGCCGCAGACCGGGCCCGCCCGGCTGGACCCCTGGCGCATGCGCGCCGGGCGCTGAGCGGCGGCGCATCAATCACTTGCACAAGCCTCATCAACGGGGCGCCGCGAATCGTTAAGCTGCCCCCTTCGCGGCAAGGAGCACAACATGCAATTGGTGATCGGCAACAAGAACTACTCGTCCTGGTCCATGCGGCCCTGGGTGCTGCTGAAGCATTTCGGCATCCCCTTCGTCGAGCGCAAGCTGCGCTTCGACTTCAACCCCGGCTCCACCTTCTACGCCGAGCTCGCCAGCGTCACGCCGGCCGGCAAGGTGCCGGTGCTGGTGGAGGACGACGGCTTCGCGGTCTGGGACACGCTGGCCATCGCCGAATACCTGGCCGACCGCCATCCCGAGCATGCCCTCTGGCCGCGCGAGGCCCGCCTGCGCGCCCGTGCGCGCAGCCTGTGCGCGGAGATGCATGCCGGCTTCGGCCAGCTGCGCAGCCTCTGCCCGATGAACATCGAGGCGGAGCTGAGCGAGCTCGGCCCGCAGCTGCTGCAGCGCGAACCCGGCCTGCAACGCGACCTGGCGCGCGTGCACGCGCTGTTCGAGGACGCGCTGCGCGCCAGCGGCGGCCCCTTCCTGTTCGGCGCCTTTGGCACGGTCGACGCCTATTTCGCGCCGGTGGTGATGCGGCTGCGCGGCTACGGCCTGCCGATGTCCGACACCGTGGCCGGCTACGCGGCGCGCATGATCGAGGTGCCCGCGGTGCGCGAATGGATGGACGACGCGCGTGCCGAGCACGACTTCATCGCCGACGACGAACCCTATCGCCCGGCACCCAGCAAGACCTGACCCCGGCGAGAGCACGGCACGACATGCAGATTTACAAAGTGGGCGGCGCGGTGCGGGACCGGCTGCTCGGGCGGCCGGTCAGCGACGTGGACTGGGTGGTGGTGGGCGCCGACCCGGCGCAGATGCGCGCGCGCGGCTTCATGCCGGTGGGCAAGGACTTTCCCGTCTTCCTGCACCCGGACAGCCATGAGGAGTACGCGCTGGCGCGCACCGAGCGCAAGACCGCGCCCGGCTACCACGGCTTCGCCTTCCATGCCGCGCCCGATGTCACGCTGGAGCAAGACCTGGCGCGCCGCGATCTCAGCATCAACGCGATGGCTGAGGACGAAGAAGGCCGCCTGATCGACCCCTATGGCGGGGAGCGCGACCTGCGCGACGGCGTGCTGCGCCATGTCTCCGAGGCTTTCGCCGAGGACCCGGTGCGCATTCTGCGCCTGGCGCGCTTCGCGGCGCGCCTGCCCGCCTTCCGCGTCGCGCCCGAGACGCTGGCGCTGATGCGCCGCATGGCCGAGGCCGGCGAGGTGGACGCGCTGGTGGCCGAACGCGTCTGGCAGGAGCTCGCTCGCGGGCTGATGGAGACCCGGCCCTCGCGCATGCTGGAGGTGCTGCGCGACTGCGGCGCGCTGGCGCGGCTGGCGCCGGAGCTGGACCGGCTCTGGGGCGTGCCGCAACCCGAGGCGCATCATCCGGAGATCGACACCGGCGCCCATGTGCTGCTGGTGCTGGACGAATGCGCGCGCGCCGACGCGCCGCTGCCGGTGCGCTATGCCGCGCTATGCCACGACCTGGGCAAGGGGCTGACGCCGCGCGAGGAGTGGCCGCGCCACATCGCCCACGAGAGCCGCAGCGCCAGGCTGGCGCAGCAGCTGTCCGAGCGCTGGAAGGTGCCCAGCGATTGCCGTGAACTGGCCGAGCTGACCGCGCGCGAGCACACCCACATCCACCAGAGCCTGTCGCTGAGCCCCGAGGCCCGGCTGCGCCTGCTGGAGCGCTGCGATGCGCTGCGCCGGCCGGAGCGCTTCGAACAGCTGCTGCTGGCCTGCGAATGCGATGCGCGCGGCCGCGCGGGGCTGCAGCAGCGCGACTATCCGCAGCGCGCGGCGCGCCTGGCCGACTTGCGCCGGCTGCAGGCGCTGGACCAGGCCGCAGTCAGCGCACAGGCGCTGGCACGTGGCCTGTCCGGTCCGGACGTGGGCCGCGCGATCCAGCGCGCCCGCCTGGCGGCGCTGAAGGAAGCCTGAGGGACGACTGCGCCTGGGGCAAGACCTGACCTCAGGCCGCTCAGAAGCGCCCGTCCAGTCCCAGCACCAGTCCTGATTCCAGAAGGCGATGGGCCGGCTGGCGGGCGCCGCCCACCAGCGCGCCCTCGCGCCACAACGGACGCGCTTCACCGGCGCGCACGCGCTCGTTCAGTCCCTGCAGCGCCAGCCTGGCGCGCCAGCCGCCGCCGCTGCGCGGCGTCGCCAGCTCGACGGCCCCGGCCAGCCCGCTGCGCGCGCCGGTGGGCAGGCGCACGGGGTCGGCCTGGGGCAGCGCCACATCCACATGGGCTCGCGGCCCGCCGCCCAGCCACAGCTCACCGCCCAGCGACCAGCCGGCCGGCAGCGCCTGTTCGCCGCGCAGGCCGGCCCACAGGGTCCAGGCCTGGTGGCGTTCCGGATATCCCTGCACCGCGCCGACGCCGGCCAAGGTGCGCTCGCGTCGGTCCCCGCGCAGCTGCAGCCCGGCCTGCAGAGGCAGCGAGGCGACCGGCAGCGCGCGCCACAGCGTCAGCTGCAACGCGTCGTCACGCAGCGCGCTGCGCGTGCGCAGCGGCGTGCCGGCATTGCTCTGCCCCTGGTAGTCGCGCCCACCGCGCTGCCCACGCCAGGCCAGCGCCAGCGTCCAGGGCCCTTGCTGCCGGGCCAGGCCCAACATCAGCCCGGGCCGCCGGCCGCGCTCCTGCAGCAGGCGACGGTCCTCGTCGTCATGCTCGTCCCAGCGGCTGTGCACCGACAGCGCGGCGACGCTGAACTGCCAGTCCGCCGCCGCGCCCGTTGGTGCGCCGCCGGCCAGCACCGGCCAGGCCACCGCCAGCAGCGGCAGCATGGCGGCCAGGCGCACGCGGGGGCTCAACGCAGCTGGCTCCAGCTGCGCGTGGTGGACAGCTCATAGCTGCCGTTGCCGTCCGCGTCCAACTCGATCAGCGCGACGCCACCGGCCTGGGCGCTGATGCGCACCTGGCTGCCCGCGGCACCGCGCACCAGCAGCTGGCCGCTGGACGGGTCGGTGTCCGTGGCGTTGCGCAGCAGCGGCGTCGGCGTGCTCAGGCTGATCTGCTTGCTCTCCAGCAGCGAGCCGCTGAGATCGCCGCTGACGCTCACGGCGACGGTATAGGACGCCGTCGTGGGGGCCTTGACCACGCTGAGCCGGTAGTTGCTCAGGCTGCTGTTGTAGCTGACCCCGCCGCTCTGGCCGCTGAGCGTGAAGGCGGGCACGGTCAGCGTGGCGCTGCTGCTGGTGGCCGAATTGACGCTGAGATCCACCGTCATCTCACCATTGCCGGTAGCGCTGGCGGTGGCCGTTTGCGAGGAGAAATTGCTCAGGCGCAGGCGCACGCTGCCGCTGTAGCTGACGGTCCCGAAAGAGCCGGTGACGGCGGTCAGCGTCATGTCCAGCGTGCCGTTGAGGGTCACGCCGGATTCGACGCAACTCACCGCCGTCAGCTTGACGCCGTCGTTGGCGTCCAGCTGGCCGTTGCCATTGACGTCGGTCAGCACCAGATCGATGCGTCCGCCGCCCGCGCAGGCCTCGCTGTAGCTCTGGGTCGCGCCGGCCACGCTGCGCGGCGCCTTGGCGAACCAGGCCGCCAGCCGCTCGGTCTGCGCCAGCGCATACCGCAGTGGCGCATTCAGCCCGGCGCTCTGCGCGCCCAGCACGGACTCGGCGCTGTCCAGCAGATACAGCGACGAAGACACCGACTGCTGGGCCACGGTCGTGTAATTGCTGGCGCTCACCGCCAGCGCCGTGGCGGTCTGCACCGGCGGCGTGCTGCTCTCGCTGCCGCCACCGCCGCCACCGCAGGCGGCCAGCAGCAAGGTGGACAGGGCGGCCAGGCCACCCAAGGGGATGCGAACGGACATGGGACGACTCCTGAATCAAGGCTTGTCTGGGGCGCGGGCCCGCGCGGAGACCGCCCATCCAATGTGCAGCGGTCGCCGGCCTGGGGTGTGCGCCAGCGCAAGGCAGGCGCATTGTGCGAGCCACGGCGCGGAGCGCCGCGTCGGGTGCGCGCGACAGCCTCCCCATGGGAAGGGGATTGCGTCGGCGCGTCAGAGCATGTGGCTGCGGTCGCCGGCGGCAAAGCCCAGCGCGTCGAAGCCGGTGCCGGTGGCAAAGCCCAGCACCTTGAAGAGCTCGCCCATCTCGTGCTCGGCGATGAGCCGGTGCGCGGCGGCGCGCTGCGGCAGGTCGGCCTCGCAGAGCATGTTGATCAGGCCGCAGTTGATCAGGAAGTTGGCCTGGCTGGTGTAGCCCAGCACGGTGAGGCCCGCGTCCTGGCCCGCCAGCGCAATGCCGGTGAAGTTGACATGCGCGGTGATGTCCTTCTCGCCCGGGGCCTGCAGCGGATCGGGATCGGCGCGGTGCAGGTGGTGGCACATCAGGGTGCCGCCGACGCGCTGCGGATGGTAGTACTCGGCCTCGGGGAAGCCGTAGTCGATGAAGAAGGCGGCGCCCCTCAGATGCGCGGCCAGCGTGCGCACGAAGGCCTCGGCCTGGGGATGGATCTCGGTCACCGTGCCTGGCACCCAGGGCCCCGCCACATCGGGCGGCGGGGTCAGCGCGCTGGGACGGTCCTCGAAGACCAGCCGGCCCTGCCCGTCCAGCGCCACGCCGCGCTCCTGCCAGGCCTGGCCGGTCCAGTGCAGCAGCTGCACCGGCATCGCGTCGAGCAATTCATTGGCGACCACCACGCCGGTGATGGACTCGGGCCAGCGGTCCAGCCATTGCACGCGCTCGCCAAAGCGCGCCAGGCGTTCGCGCTGGCGTTCGCGCAGCACGCCGGACAGGTCGACGATCTGGTAGTGCGCGACACGCTCGCCCAGCGCGTCCAGCAGCTGCTCGGCCAGCGCGCCACTGCCGGCGCCGAACTCCAGCACGGTGTCGCCGCCGCACCAGTCCAGGGCCTGACGCAGTTGGTGGGCCAGCGCACGGCCGAACAGCGGCGAGAGTTCGGGCGCGGTGACGAAGTCCGAGCCCGATTGCGGCATGTGGCCGAACTTGCGCCGCGCGTTGGTGTAATAGCCCAGGCCGGGCTCGTACAGCGCCAGGCTCATGTAGCGGTCAAAGGGCAGCCAGCCGCCGGCCTGCGCCAGGGCTTCGCGCAGCCGGTCCATCAGCGCCGGGGAAGGCGGGGTCGCTTCGCTCATGGCCGGATTCTAGGAGCCGGCAGAGGCCGGCGCCCGCACCCGCACCCAGTCCTCGAAGTCGGCGGCGCTCATCGGCGCGGCAATGAACTCGCCCTGCAGCTCGTCGCAGCCCCAGCCGGCGAGCAGGCGCTGCTGGTCGGCGTTGCGCACGCCCTCGGCGCTGACGCGCAGGCCCAGATCCTTGCCCATCTGCACCATGGCGCGCGTGATCGCCAGCGCGCCGCGCTCGTCGGGCAGGCCGGCGACGAAGCTCTGGTCGATCTTGAGCTTGTCCAGCGGCAGCCGGGTCAGATGGGCCAGCGCGGTGTAGCCGGTGCCGAAGTCGTCGATGGAGATGCCCACGCCCAGCGCGCGCAGGCTTTGCAGCAGTTCGGGCAGGGCCTCGATGTCGTCGGTGAGCATGCGCTCGGTGAGCTCCAGCTCCAGCCAGGCGCCCGGCACGCCGGCGCGCTGCAGCACCTGGGCGACGGAGCGCGCGAAACTGGCGAGGCGGAACTGCATGCTGGACAGGTTGACCGCCAGCGGCACCGGCGCCAGCCCGCTCTCGTGCCAGCGCCGGCTCTGGCGCGCGGCCTCCTGCATCACCCATTCGCCCAGCGGCAGCATGAGGCGGTGGCGCTCGGCCACCTCGATGAAGGCCTCGGGACTGAGCAGCCCGCGGCGCGGGTGCTGCCAGCGCAGCAAAGCCTCGGCGCCGCACAGCGCGCCGCTGCGCGCGTCGACCTGCGGCTGGTAGTGCAGCACGAACTCGCCTGCGGTGATGGCCTGGGCCAGTTCGCTCTCCAGCACGAGGTCGGCATAGGCGGTGGCGGCCATCTCGTGCTCGAAGAAGCGGTAGGTGGCGCGGCCCGCCGCCTTGGCCAGGTACATCGCGGTGTCGGCATGCTGCAGCAGCTGCTCGGGACTGTGGCCGTGCTCGGGGTGCAGCGCGACGCCGATCGACGGCGTGACCGACAGGTCGCGGCCATCGGCTTGCACCGGCACCTCGACGACGCGCAGCAGCGCGTTCACGACCACCTGCGCGTCTTCGGCCGCGCTCACGCCCTCCAGCAGCACGACGAACTCGTCGCCGCCGAAGCGCGCCACCAGGTCGCCTTCGCGCAGGCAGGCGCTGAGCCGCTCGGCCACCGCGCGCAGCACCTGGTCACCGGCCAGGTGGCCCAGCGAGTCGTTGACGCGCTTGAAGTTGTCCAGGTCCACGAAGAGCAGCGCCAGGCTGCGCTCGCCGGAGGCCAGGCGCTCGCGCAAACGCTCCATGAAGGTGTTGCGGTTGAGCAGCCCGGTCAGCGAGTCGTGGTGGGCCAGGTGGTGGATGCGCTCATGCGCGGCCAGCTGTTCGCGGATGTCGCGCACGATGGTCATGCGCAGCTTCTCGCCATTGCGGCGCAGCGTGCGCACGATGAATTCCACCGGGATGCGCTCGCCGTTCTTGTGCAGCACCGCGGTTTCGTAGCGCAGTTCGGCGCCGGCGCGCATCACCGCGCCGACGCGGTCGCGCTGGTCGGGGGCGATCAGGCTCAGCGTGTCGCGTCCGACCAGTTCCTCGAGCCGGTAGCCCACCAGCTCGCAGACCGGCGGGTTGGCATCCGTGACCCGCCCGTCGCGGTGGAAGACGATACCCTCCACCGAGGCCTGCATGAACTTGGCGAGCCGCTCCTCGGATTCGCGCACCAGCCGCTCGGCCTCGCGGAAGCGGGTGACGTCGGAGATCAGCACAAAGGTCGAGACCACCCGCCCCTGCCCATCCAGATGCGGGATCAGGTTGACGTCCAGCCAGCGTGGCGGCGCGCCGCTGCCGTCGTCCAGCCGGCGCTCGTAGTGCACGCTGACCTGCTCGTGAAGCACGCGCTGCACATGCGGACCGATCTCGCGTGCCGCCTCGGCGCCGATGATGTCGGCGAAGTGCAGGCCCAGCACCTCGTCCTCGCTGCGCCCGAAGCAGCGCGCGTACTGCCGGTTGGCGAACACGCAGCGCGACTCGCCCGCCTCGAACACCGCGATCAGCACCGGCACGTTGTCCGCCAGCAGGCGAAACTGCGCCGCCTGGTCGCTGTCGCGGGCCGGCGGCGTGGCCTCGGTCACGGGGCGCGCTCCAGGGTCTGCAGCGCCAGGCACAGGTCGTCCCAGGCGCGCGCCTTGTCGGGCAGGTTGCGCAGCAGATAGGCCGGGTGGTAGGTGACGATCAGGGGCACGCCCTGGTACTCGTGGACGCGCCCGCGCAGGCGACCAATCGCCTCGCTGCTGCCCAGCAGCTGCTGCACCGCGAAGCGGCCCATCGCGAGGATGATGCGCGGCTGGATCAACTCGATCTGGCGCTGCAGATAGGGCTCGCATTGCGCCAGTTCCGACGGTTCGGGATTGCGGTTGCGCGGCGGCCGGCACTTCAGCGTGTTGGCGATATAGACCTGGCGCTCGGCCGGCCCGTCCTGGCGCGACAGGCCGAGGGCGGCGAGCATGCTGTCCAGCAGCTGCCCGGCCGGACCGACGAAGGGCTCGCCGCGCAGGTCTTCCTGCTCGCCCGGGGCCTCACCCACGATCATCCAGTGGGCGCGCTCGTGGCCGACGCCGAATACCGTGTTCTTGCGCGTCTCGCACAGCGCGCAGGCGCGGCACTGGGCCACCTGTTCGCGCAGCTGGGTCCAGTCCATCTGCGCCAGCGCTGCCCGGCCGGCGCCACGCTCGCGCGACGGCGCGGGAACGGGTGTGGCGACCACGCCCTCAGGCGGCGGCGCGGCACGCGGACCGGTGGCCGCGGGCGGCGGCGCGACGGGCTCCAACGAACGGGCAGAGGCCGGTGGTCGCGGCGCGACGGCGGGCTCGGCCCGGGTTTCGGCCGCGGCGGACGGCGCCACCGCGACGGCTGCGGCGGCGCCTTCGTCAGCCGGCGGGACTGCGGCCGCCTCGGGCGCCCAGACGCGCAGGCCCATCATCTCCAGCATGCGGCGCTGGCGCTCGCTCCAGCTCATGACGGGCTCTCCTGCGGCAGGTCCAGGCCCATCAGCAGCGCGTTTTCGCGGCCGCCATGGGCGGGGTAATAGTCACGGCGCAGGCCCAGCTGTCGCAGGCCGAAGGCCTCGTAGAGCCGCCGCGCGGGTGCGTTGCTCTCGCGCACCTCCAGCCACAGCTGGCGGCAGCCGCGCTCACGCGCCAGCTGGGCGAGCAGCTCCAGCATGCGCCAGCCCAGGCGCTGGCGCTGCAGCCGCGGGTGGACCGTGATGTTGAGCAGGTGCATCTCGTCCAGCACCTGCATGGCAAGGAAATAGCCTTGCAACTGGCCCTGGTCGTCGCGCCAGACATGGCTCAGATAGCCGGACGACAGCGAGTCGATGAAATTGCCGCGGGTCCACGGATGGCTGTAGGCCTGCTGCTCGATGGCCAGGACCTCGTCGAGGTCCGCCACGGCCATGGCCTGGATGGCCATGGGCGCCAGGTCGCGCAGCAGGGCACTCACAGCGGGCCTCCGGCGGCGCGCGCGGCCGCGGCGGCCTCGCGTTCAGCAGTGGTCAGCGCCACCTTGTCGCGCACATAGTGAGGCAGCGCCTGGTCGGCGGCGATGGCCTGGCCTTGCGCCCAAGCCTGACACGCCAGCCGACCCAGCGCGCGCGCGCGCGAGGTACACCAGGGATAGGTGGCGGCCGCCCCCGCCGCCAGGCCGAAGGGCTGCAGCGCGCTGCCCGCCAGCCCCGCCGCGGGCCGTGCGGCCAGTTGCGCGCGCAAGGCTTCGGGCTCGTACAGGGCCGGCGCGTGGTCGGTTTGCCAGCCCTGGCCGTCCCAGCGGTAGAGCCCGGCATAGATTTCGTCCATGCGCGCGTCCATCGCCACCCACAGGCGGTCTTGCGCGGCCAGGGGGTTGCCGCGGTCCGCGGCCTGCTGGCGGGCGTCTTCGGCGACCAGCATCAGGCTGTCCAGCGCCAGCACGGGCTTGTCCGCGCCCAGCGCCAGGCCCTGGGCCACCGCGCAGGCGGTGCGCAAGCCGGTGAAGGCGCCGGGACCGCGGCCAAAGGCGATCGCCTGCACCTCGGCCAGGCACAGGCCCGCGCGCGCCAGCAAGGCCATCAGCTCGGGCACCATCTGCTGCGAGGCCTTGGCTCCGCCCTCGGCGTCCAGGTGCCATGCCTTGCCCTCGCCGACCAGGGCCAGGGCCATCGTCTCGGTCGAACTGTCCAGCGCCAATAGCATGGCCGAAGTGTACCGGGGGGCCGCAGCCCCCCGGGTGATCTCGGCCGCCGCCGCGCGTCAGCGCAGGGCTTACTGGCCGCTGGCCAGGACCTGCTGGAAGTAGCCGCGCGCCAGCGCGTGGCAGAACGGCGGCACCAGCCCGCCGTGGTACTGGGCCTGGGCGTTCGCGCCCGCCGCGGCCTTGGCCAGCTGGAAGCCGCCGTAGGCGGTGTCGAAGGCGGCGCCCGCGGGCATGCTGGCGCGGTTCTCCAGGTTCCAGGCCGGCACGGTCGCGCCCCGCGACGCAAAGTCGGCCTGCACGTCGGTCGTGTTGAAGAAGAACACGGTCGGGTCCTGTCCGCCGGCACACAGCACCATGGGCCTCTTGGGCGCCCAGCCCAGCAGCGTGTTGGTCTGCAGGGCCTTGCGGTAGTTGGAGTTCTGATAGCCGCTGCGGAAGCCGTCGGTCAGCAGACCGCCGGTGCCGAAGAGCTTGGTCAGCGTCGGATCAGCCGGCAGCTTGCCCTGGGCCATCAGCGTGGCCACCGGCGTGTCGGTCGGGAACAGCGTGGGCGCGCTCTGGTCGAACGGGGCCTGGTAGACCTCGGACGGGGAGGCGTACAGGCCACCATAGGCGTTCTGGTAGGACGTCATCAGCAGCGGCACGAACAGCGTCGCGCCGGCGTTGATGGGACCCGGGCCGGTCACCACGTCGCCCATCTTGACCAGGTTGTAGGGGCCGGACATCGGCGCCGACGCGGTCACGGTGAACTCACTGGCGTAGTCGCGCTCGATGATCTTGTGCGTGGCCATCGCCACATGGCCGCCCTGCGAATAGCCGGTCAGCAGCAGCTTGGACGAAGGTTTGACCGCGCTGTTGGCGGCCAGGTCCTTCTTGGCGGCGCGCAGCGCATCGACCATGTCGGCGGCCTGCTGCTCGGCGTTCAGATAGGGGTGGTAATTCAGGCTGGAGAGGTCGTAGCCCACGTAGTTGGGCGCGACCACGATGAAGCCCTGCGCGGCATACATCGCCATCATCAGCGCGGCTTCCTGGTTGCTGCTGACCTGGGCCATGTTGTAGCTCTTCAGCGTGGTCGTGCCGTGGGCATGCAGCACCACGGGACGCTCGCCGCTGCAGGCGGCATCGCTGCCATTGGGCACCAGCACCGCGGTGGTGGCGGTGACGGGCTGGTTCTTGGGATCGATGGTGTAGTACTGGACATAGCGCACATCGACGCCGCACTTGGCCTTGCCGCTGATGGGCTGCAGGCCGCTGGCCTGGGTGCCGGCATCGATCTCGGCCGCGCTGGCCTTGCCCATCTGCTGGCCAAAGACCACCGTCGCGCGTGCCGTCGGGCTGGGCGGCGGCGTCGGATCGTCGCCGCCGCCGCCGCAGGCGGTCAGCACCGCGGCGCTCAGCGCCAGCAGGGTCAGGGGCAGGAACTTGCGAGTCTTCATGCGTGCCTCTCGATCGGGTTCTGGTCTTGCGGGACGAATCGAACGACCGTTCGATTTTGTAGCCATCACTATAAGCACCCCCCGGATGAGGGCCCAAAGTAAAAACCCCGACGCCTTGCGGCGCCGGGGTCTTGCCCTTGACGAACCGGGCGCGGCCCGGTCCAGCGGAGAGGTGGTCAGAACGGCAGGTTCACCGCGCGCGAGCGCGCCGTCGCCCCCAGGGTGTTATGCAGCGTCGGACCAAAGAACAGGTCGGTGGCCCACATGTGCGAGGCGCCGGTCGCGTTGGCGACCAGGGTTTTGTTGGTGCACTTGGGAATCACCACATCGGTCTTGCACGAGGCATCCGAAATGTTGCTGTAGCCGTAGTAGGCCGGGGCCAGGGCCTGCAGCTGCATGTCCTCGGCGAACTCGACGAAACCGATCATGCGGCCGTCATTGATGACGTTGAGCTTGAGCGCGACATTGAAGGCCTGGCTCAGATCCGTCAGCAGACGGGCGCGGTCGGTGTCGGCATGGGTGGCCTTCTCCTTCAGCGCGAACGGGGACAGCCCCATGTCCGGCGAGGTCGCGAAGATCACACGGCCATCAGCGCGGGCCAGGCGGTTGATCTGCTCGGCCAGGGTCTTGCCTCGCGTGCTCGCCTCGGCGATCAGCGACTCGCGCCCCAGCGACGGGAACTGGCCATAGAGTTCGAGCACGTCGTTCATGCCGGCGAACACCGTGATCAGATCCTTGCTGTTCACGCCGTTGAGCGCCAGCTGGTTGTCGATCTGCTTGCGCACATCGTCGACCTTGGCGCCCGGCTGGGCAAGGATCAGGCCTTGCGGATTGGTGGCATTGCTGGGGTTGCACTGCGGGAACACCAGGCCGAACTGGGCGGCCAGCAACTGGGTCCAGATCGGGTTGTTCTGGCACTGCAGCACCGGGGTCACGTCGTCGGAGACGGCATTGACGGTGTACTTGTAGCCGTTGTTGTTGATCACGCTGAGTTCATCGCCGAAGGCCATGATGCGCGTGGGCTTGAAGGGGTCGATCTGGGTCCCGCTGCCGCCACAGGCCGTTAGCAGGGCCGACACGCTCAGCAGCAGCCCCAGGCAGCGCTTCATACTCTTCATGCAAACTCCATCGTTCATTCAATCCTGCCGCGGCGCGAATGCCGCCGCAGCGCGTGACAAGCGGTCGCGCACGCCATCCCATTCGGCCCCTTCGGGGGGGGCCTCGATCCAGATCTCGCGGGCGCCGGCCGCGTCGAGCTCGCGCAACACGGCGAACAGCTGACGTGCCGTCGCGCGGGCCGAGTCCGGCATCGCGCGCCACAGAGGCAAGCCCTCGTAGACCGTGCGCGAATATACAGCCAGCCCCGCGGGCCGCGTTTCCGAAAGTTGCCGCTTCAAGGGCTCGGTAGCCAGGAGCCGCACCACCGCGCTGGGCGCATAGTGCGCGGCCAGCGTGCCCGAGGCCTTGGGCGCACGGGCATCGGGCGCGCGCAGCGGCTCGCCGGCCGCCGCCTCCAGCTCGGACGGCGTCAGCACGCCGGGACGCAGCAGCACCGGCGCGCCCCGGCTGCAGTCGACGATGCTGGACTCGATGCCCACCGGGCAGTCGCCGCCGTCCAGCACCAGCATCGCGGGACCGAATTCACCCTGCACATGATCGGCGCGCGTGGGGCTGACGCGGCCGAAGCGGTTGGCGCTGGGCGCGGCCAGGCCTTCCACGCCCAGCTCGCGGCAACGCTGCATCAGCGCGCGCGCCAGCGGATGCGAGGGACTGCGCAACCCCACCGTGGCCTGCCCGCCCGCGGCCGCGCCGGCCACGCCAGGCGCGCGCTTGACGATCAGCGTCAACGGTCCGGGCCAGAAGGCGGCCATCAGGCGCAATGCCACCGGGGGCAGGTCTTGCGCGAAGCGGCGCGCGCCCGTCTCGTCGAGCACATGGACGATCAGCGGATGGTCCGCCGGACGCCCCTTGGCGGCGAAGATCTGCGCCACCGCGGCGTCCTGATCGGCGCGCGCGGCCAAGCCATAGACGGTCTCGGTCGGAATGGCCACCAGGCGCCCGCCAGCGAGCGCGCGCGCGGCCTGCTCCACGCTTTCGGGGTGCTTGCCGTCCAGCAGCATCGCGCTCACCAGGTTTCGGGCAGGCCCAACAGCGCGCAGGCGCGGCGGGCGCTGTCGCGCGCGGCCTCGGGCGTCGCCGCGACCAGGTTCAAATGACCCATCTTGCGGCCGGGTCGCGCCTGCGCCTTGCCGTAGAGGTGCAGCGCCGCGCCAGGCAGGGCCAGCACGCCGGCCCAGTCGGGCGTGCGCTCGCGACCTGCGGCGTCGAACCACAGATCGCCCAGCAGATTGAGCATCACCACCGGGGAATGCAGACGCGGCTCGCGCAGCGGCAGCCCCGCCATCGCGCGCACCTGCATCTCGAACTGCGAGACATCGCAGGCATTCATCGTGTAGTGGCCGGAGTTGTGCGGCCGCGGAGCCATCTCGTTGACCACCAGACGGCCGTCCTGCAGCACGAAGAACTCCACGCACAGCACACCCACATACCCCATGCCTGCGGCGATGGCCGCCGCGGCGGCACGCGCCTCGCGCTGCAGCGCCTCGTCGGCCTGCGGCGCGGGCACCTCGGTGACCGCGAGAATGCCGTCGCGGTGCAGGTTCTGCTGCACCGGATAGCTCACCACCGCACCGTCGGCGCCGCGCGCGACGATCACGCTGAGCTCCAGCCGCAGCGGCAGCAGCTGCTCCAGCACGCAGTCCACCCCCAGCTCGGCAAAGGCGGCCGCCAGTTGGGCGCGGTCGGCGACCCGACGCTGACCCTTGCCGTCATAGCCCATGCGGGAGGTCTTCAGAATGCCCGGCAGCAGCGCGTCGGGCACCGCCGCCACATCGGCCGCGCCGCGCAACACCGCGTAGGGCGCACAGGGGACGCCGCTGCGCACGAAGTGCGCCTTTTCCTCGGCACGGTCCTGGCAGATCGCGACACAGGCCGCGCCCGGCGCCACCGTGCGGGTCTGCGCCAGGCGCTGCAACGCCTGGGCCGGCACGTTCTCGAACTCGGTGGTGATGGCGTCGCAGCGCTGCGCCAGCGCGTCCAGCGCGGCCTCGTCCAGATAGCCGGCGCGCAGATGCTCCTGCGCGACGGCGCCGGCGGGGCTGTCGGCGTCCGGGTCCAGCACCACGCAGTGGTAGCCCAGCGCTTGCGCGGCATGGACGAACATGCGGCCCAACTGGCCGCCGCCCATCACGCCCAGGACGGCCTCGCCCGGCAACAACGGCGACGAAGACGGCAGCGCGGCGGCCATCAACGCAGCTCCTCGCTCATCGCGCGCGCGGCGGCCGTCTGGCGGGCGCGGAAGGCCTCCAGCCGGGTCAGCAATGCCGCGTTCCCGGCCGCCAGCATCGCGACGGCGAAGAGCGCGGCATTGCCGGCCCCGGCCGTGCCGATCGCGAAGGTGGCCACCGGCACGCCCTTGGGCATCTGCACGATGGAATGCAGCGAGTCCACGCCCTGCAGGTGGCGGCTGGCAACCGGCACGCCCAGCACCGGCACCGTGGTCTTGGCGGCCAGCATGCCCGGCAGGTGGGCCGCGCCGCCGGCGCCGGCGATGATGGCGCGCAGCCCACGCGCCTGCGCCTGTTCGGCATAGGCGAACATGTCGTCGGGCATGCGGTGCGCGGAGACCACGCGTGCCTCGAAGGGGAGGCCGAACTCGGTCAGAATGTCGGCGGCGTGCTTCATGGTCTCCCAGTCGCTGCTGGAGCCCATCACCACGCCGACGAGGGGAGAGACCGGAGAAGAGTCCTGAGGAGATTCGGGGGAGGCTTCGAGGGGTGCTGCGGCGCTGCTCACGGCTCGCTCCAAAATCGCTAAACCTTGAATTGTAGGCGGGCGCCCCCAGGTGCTCGCCTTGCGGCCCGCGCCTCTGCCAAGGCCTGGGGCAGTTTCCTAGCAACGCCATCACGGCGCCGCCGCGGCGCCGGTCCGCCATGATCGACATCACCCTGCAAAATTTCGAGACCGAACTGCTGCAAGCCTCGCTGCAGCAGCCGGTGCTGCTGGACATCTGGGCACCCTGGTGCGGCCCTTGCCGCACGCTGGGGCCGCTGCTGGAGAAGTTGGAGGTGGCTTACGCCGGCCGCTTCAAGCTCGCCAAGCTCAACAGCGATGACCAGCCCGAGATCGCCACCCAGCTGAGCCAGGCCTTCGGCGTGCGCTCCATCCCCTTCTGCGTGATCTTCGTCGGCGGCCAGCCGGTGGACGGCTTCGTCGGCGCGCTGCCCGAGGCCCAGATCCGCGAGTTCCTGGATCGCCATGTGCCCAGCACCGAGGCGCTGGAGGCCGAGGAGGACATCGCCCAGGCCCAGGCCCTGATGGCCGATGGCGATGCCGACGCCGCGCTGGACAAGCTGGTCGCCGCGGTCGAGGCCGACCCGGGCAACGAGACCGCGCGCTTCGACCTCGTCCGCGCACTGCTGGAAGCCGACCGCCTGGACGAGGCCGAGGCCGCCTTCACGCCGGTGGCCGCGCGCGCCGCCGATACCATCACCCCGCATCCGCGCTTCGCGGCGCTGGCGGTCTGGATCGCCGCCGCCGAACGCGCGCGGGCCGGGCTGGACGCGCAGGCCCTGGAGGCCGCGATCGCCGCCAACAAACGCGACTTCGACGCCCGCTACGCACTGGCTCAGGGCCTGCTGGCCGCGCGCGACTTCACCGGCGCGATGGACGAGTTGCTGGAAATCATCATGCGCGACAAGGGCTGGAACGATCAGTTGGCGCGCAAGACCTATGTCGCGATCCTGGAGCTGATGAGCAAGCCCGCGCCCGCCGCGGCACCGGGCGCGCAGGCGGCCAGCGCGGGCGGCCTGCAACTGGCCGGTCCCGCGACCGTCGCGCCCAGCGACCCGCTGCTGGACCAGTACCGCCGCAAGCTCAGCATGGCGCTGTTCTGACCTGAACCGGGCCGGTCAGATGCCGGCCGGCGCCTTGGACAGTCGGCCTCAGGGCTGAAAGCCCGCCGCCTCCAGCCGGCCGCGCCAGTCCTGCTGCAGTTCGGCAAAGCCGGTCCATTCCTGCGCGGCCATCGCGCGGTGGCGCTGCGCCTCTTCGGCCATGCCCAGCAGCGCGAACACCTGGGCGAGCCGGCCGTGGGTGATCGCGCGGTCGTCCGGATCGCAGCTGGGATCCAGCTCCGCCTCGGCCTTGCGCGCCTGGCTCAGCGCCTGTTCGGGACTGCCGCAATTGGCCTGACACCAGGCCAGGTCGGACAGGCGGCTGCTGTCCAGGCGCGTCAGCGCGCGTGACATCGCCTGAGGCAGGTTCTGCTCGTAAAGCAGGCGCGCCTCGGCATAGCGGCCCTGCAGCACCAAGATGCGCGCCCTCAGCAGCGGCGTGAGTTCATTCATCACCGCGGCACCGACGGCCTCGTCGTAGTGACGCACCGAATCCGCGCCCAGCAGCAGCTCGGCGGCGTTGCGATGGGCCAGGTCCAGAGTCTCGCGGCAGGCCTGCGCGGCGCGCATCTCGGCCATGTTGTACATCAGCGCCGACAGGCTGGCATCGTCGCCCTCGCTCGCGGCATGGCGGCGCGCGCGCGCATACCAGGGTTGGGCCCGCGCCGCGTCGCCGGCGTGATGCCAGGCCAGCCCCAGCGCCATCGCAAAACGCGCGTGGGCGACATGGTGCTCGGGACGAAGCACCGCCAGACAGTCGCGGCCATACTCGACCAGCGCGGCATAGTCGTGGCGGTAATAGGCGAAGTGGACCAGCCAGGCCAGCGCCAGCCCTTCGATCTCGGGCATCCCACCCTCGGCGCGGGCGATCACGCAGGCGCGCAGCACCTTGTCCTGAGCGCTTTCGCTGAAGTCCGTGTAATAGCCCATCAACCCCTCGGCCATGTGCAGCCAGGCGCTGATCTCGGGATGGGGATGCTGGAAGGCCAGCTGGTGCAGCTCGGTGAGCGCTTCGCGCGCGTCGGTGAGCGCGCCATG
The DNA here is from genome assembly GCF_022549225.1 of Pelomonas sp. CA6. Classification (GTDB taxonomy): domain Bacteria; phylum Pseudomonadota; class Gammaproteobacteria; order Burkholderiales; family Burkholderiaceae_C; genus Roseateles. Next base: position 151,163 of record NZ_JAKZFD010000003.1, on the reverse strand, counting down.
GCGGGCCAGCAGCATCGCCCGCTTCGCACGCAGGCAGGCGGCGCGCACGGACGTCGGCGCCGCCGCGATGTCCTTGTCCAGCTGCCTGAGCAGCCGCGACTTGATGCGCAGCGCCGGCATGCGCGTCTCGTTCAGACGGTGAGGCGCTGCAGCGCCTCCTGGTACTTGGCTGCGGTGCGCGCAATGACCTCGGCCGGCAGCGCGGGCGGCGGCGCCACCTTGCCCCAGGGCTTGCCGTCTACCTGGGCCTGCTCCAGCCAGTCGCGCAGGTACTGCTTGTCGTAGCTGGGCGGGTTGCTGCCGGGCACATAGCTTTCGGCGGGCCAGTAGCGCGAGGAGTCGGGCGTCAGCACCTCGTCCATCAGCGTGAGCGTGCCCTGCTCGTCCAGGCCGAACTCGAACTTGGTGTCGGCGATGATGATGCCCTTGGTGAGCGCATAGTCGGCGGCACGGCGATAGAGCTGGATGGAGATGTCACGCACCTTCTCGGCCATCTCGCGGCCGATGATCTCGGCACAGCGCTCGAAGCTGATGTTCTCGTCGTGGTCGCCCATCTCGGCCTTGGTCGCCGGCGTGAAGATGGGCTCGGGCAGCTTGCTGGCGTTCTGCAGCCCGTCGGGCAGCGCGACGCCGCAGACCTCGCCGCGCGCCTTGTACTCGGCCCAGCCGCTGCCGGCCAGATAGCCGCGCACCACGGCCTCGATGGGCAAGGGCTTGAGGCGCTTGACCAGCATCGCGCGGTCACGCACCTGATCCTTCTCGGCCTCGGTGACGACAGACAGCGGGTCGTCGCCGGTCAGGTGGTTGGGGACGATGCCGTCCAGCTTCTTGAACCAGAACAGCGCCATCTGCGTCAGCAGCGCGCCCTTGCCCGGGATGGGCTCGCTCATGATCACGTCGAAGGCGGAAATGCGGTCCGACGCGATCATCAGGATACGGTCGCCGCCCACCGCATAGTTCTCGCGCACCTTGCCACGGGCGATCAGCGGGAGGGAGGTCAGCGAGGAGGTGTGCAGGGCTGCGGTCATGATGGGCTCGTCCGGGAAAGCGCGGATTTTAGGCGAGGGGCGGCCGCGCTTTCGCCCTCTGCATCAACGAGGCGCGGCCGGCGGAACCAGGTCGAAGCCCACGTAGCGGGCCTCGAAACGGGCCTTGCCCTCTTGCGCGAAGCGCTGCGGGTCCCAGTCGCCCGGCGCCAGCCGGTGCGCGAACTCGGGGCGGTACAGATAGGTCCAGGCGCGCAGCGATCGGCCGTCTTCCGCCCGCACGCTCAGCTCGCAGCGCTGGTACTCCTCGCCTTCGAAAGCATCCAGCCGCGCCAGCGCCGTGGCGTCCAGATCCAGGTAGAGGCGCCCGGCCACGCGGGCGCGGGCGGCGGGCCGCAGGCCGGGATAGTCCTGCCCCAGCACCGGATGACGCCGGTGCCCATCCAGCACGGCGGCGCAGCTGGCGAAATGACCGCCGCTGACGCGCGCCATGATGTCGGCCCACATCAGCGAGCCGTAGGTGAAGCAGTGCGCCACCGCGGGACGCGGCTTTACTGGACGATCTGGTTCAGCTCGCCGCGCGCATAGGCGGCGGCCACGTCCACCAGCGTGCGCGGCTTGATCTTGCCGGCCTGGCCCTCGCAGCCGAACTCCAGGTAACGCTGCTTGCACACCGCCTTGGCCGCCTCGCGCGCCGGCTTGAGCCATTCGCGGGCGTCGAACTTCTCGGGGTTCTCGTGCAGGAACTTGCGCACCGCGCCGGTCATCGCCAGGCGGATGTCGGTGTCGATGTTGATCTTGCGCACGCCGTACTTGATGGCTTCCTGGATCTCTTCGACCGGCACGCCGAAGGTCTCCTTCATCTTGCCGCCGTACTGGTTGATGATTGCCAGCAGCTCCTGCGGCACGCTGGACGACCCATGCATCACCAGGTGGGTGTTGGGAATGCGGGCGTGGATTTCCTTGACGCGGCTGATGGCCAGGATGTCGCCGGTGGGCTTGCGCGAGAACTTGTAGGCGCCGTGGCTGGTGCCGATGGCGATGGCCAGCGCGTCCAGCTGGGTGGCCTTGACGAAGGTGGCGGCCTCCTCGGGGTCGGTCAGCATCTGGCTGTGGTCCAGCTTGCCGGCGGCGCCGATGCCGTCTTCCTCGCCGGCATCACCGGTTTCCAGGTTGCCCAGGCAGCCCAGCTCGCCTTCAACGGTGACGCCCACCTTGTGCGCCATCTCGACCACCTTGCGGGTGACCTCGACGTTGTAGTCGAAGGACGAGGGCGTCTTGCCGTCTTCCATCAGCGAGCCGTCCATCATCACCGAGCCAAAGCCCAGGTTGATCGCGCCTTCGCAGACCTTGGGGCTGGTGCCATGGTCCTGGTGCATCACCAGCGGAATGTGCGGGAAGGCCTCGGTGGCCGCCTGGATCAGGTGCTTGATGAAGGGCTCGCCGGCGTACTTGCGCGCACCGGCCGAGGCCTGCAGGATCACCGGCGCACCCACCTCGTCGGCGGCGGCCATCACGGCCTGGACCTGTTCCAGGTTGTTGACGTTGAAGGCCGGGATGCCGTAGCCGTGCTCGGCGGCATGGTCCAGCAGCTGGCGCATAGAAACGAGGGCCATGGGAAGCTCCAAGGAAGTGGGAAATCCTCTGGCGCGGGCCGCGCGGCCCGAGACCGCCACCGCCGTAACCGCGCCGTAACTGCCGCTGATTCTACCGAGCGGCCGTGGCCGGCGACTACGCCCGAACCCCTGCTTCCCGAAGTCCCGCCGCTCAGCCGACGCGGCAGACCTTGAGCATGTTGGTGCCGCCCGGGTAGCCCATGGGCTCGCCGCAGGTGATCGCATAGGTATCACCCGGCATCAGCACCCCCTGCTCCACCAGCAGCTGCTCGGCGGCGCGCAGCGCGGTGTCGCGGTCGTCGAAGGCCGGCATCAGCAGCGGGCGCACATTGCGATAGAGACTCATCTTGCGCTGGCTCACCGCCTGCGTGGTCATCGCGTAGATGGGCACGTGGATGCGGTGGCGGCTCATCCACAGCGCGGTGGAGCCGGACTCGGTCAGCGCGACGATGGCCTTGCAGCCCAGGTGATGGGCGGTGAACAGCGCGCCCATGGCGATGGACTGGTCGATGCGGCCGAACTGCCGGTTGGCGAAGTCGGTATCGATCGTGACGAACTCGGCGCCTTCGGCTTCCTGCGCGATCGCGGCCATCTGCTCGATGGTCTCGACCGGGAATTTGCCGGCCGCCGTCTCGGCCGAGAGCATCACCGCGTCGGTGCCGTCCAGCACCGCGTTGGCCACGTCGGACACCTCGGCGCGCGTGGGCACCGGGTTCACGATCATGGACTCCATCATCTGCGTGGCGGTGATGGTCAGCTTGTCCAGCTCGCGCGCCATGCGGATCATGCGCTTTTGCAGCGCCGGCACGGCCGCGTTGCCGACCTCGACGGCGAGGTCGCCGCGCGCCACCATGATGCCGTCGCTGGCCTTCAGGATGGCTTCCAGCTGCGGAATGGCCTCGTAGCGCTCGATCTTGGCGATCATGCCCGGCTTGTGACGCCAGGGCTCGCCGGCCACGTTGGCGAGCTGGCGCGCCATCTCCATGTCGGTGGCGTTCTTCGGGAAACTCACCGCCAGGTACTCGCACTGGAAGGACACCGCGGTCTTGATGTCCTCCATGTCCTTGGCCGTCAGTGCCGGCGCGGTTAGGCCGCCGCCCTGCTTGTTGATGCCCTTGTTGTTGGACAGCTCACCGCCCAGCTTGACCGTGGTGATCACCTGCGAGCCGCGCACCACGTCCACCGTCAGCACCAAGAGGCCGTCATTGAGCAGCAGGGTGTCGCCCGGCTTCACGTCGCGCGGCAGCTCCTTGTAGTCCAGGCCCACGATCTCTTCGTTGCCCAGTTCGCTGCGGGCGGCGTCCAGCACGAAGCGCGTGCCGTTGACCAGCTGGATCTTGCCGTTCTCGAACTTGCCGACGCGGATCTTGGGGCCCTGCAGGTCGGCCATGATGGCCACCGACTTGCCGACCGACGCCGCGATCTCGCGCACCAGACGCGCGCGGTCGATGTGGTCCTGCGCCTTGCCGTGCGAGAAGTTCAGCCGCACCACGTCGACGCCGGCCCGGATCATCCGCTCCAGCACCTCGGGCGTGGAGGACGCGGGGCCCAGGGTGGCGACGATCTTGGTGGCTCGGGACATGGCGTGTCTCAGTCTGAAATTTAGTTACAGCCGATTATGAAGCGCCGCAACGCGCTTGGGGCGGTTTCGGCGAGTTACCGAAACCGCCGCCACCCCGGCAGGCGTCAGCCGCGCGCCGCCGCGACGTCGGCCGCCGCCAGCGCGGTCATGTTGACGATGCGGCGCACCGTGGCCGAGGGCGTGAGGATGTGCACCGGCCGCGCCGCGCCCAGCAGCACCGGCCCCACCGTGACGCCCTGACCGCCGACGATCTTCAGCACATTGAAGAGGATGTTGGCGGCATCCAGCGTCGGCAGCACCAGCAGATTGGCCTCGCCGCTGAGCCGGCTGTCGGGCAGGAACTGCTCGCGCACAGACTCGGACAGCGCCGCGTCGCCGTGCATTTCACCGTCGCATTCGATCTCCGGGTGGCGTGCCGCGAACAGCTGGGTGGCGCGACGCATCTTCAGCGCCGAGGGCCTCTTGCTGGAGCCAAACATCGAGTGCGACAGGAAGGCCAGCTTGGGCGGCAGGCCGAAGCGCTTGAGCTCCTCGGCGGCCAGCTCGGCGATCTCGGCCAGCTGCTCGGCGCCCGGATCGTCGTTGACGAAGGTGTCACAGATGAACAGCGTGCGCTGGTCCAGCATCAGCGCGTTCATGGTCGCGAAGCTTTGCACCCCAGGCTTCAGGCCGATCAGGTCGCGCACATGTTCCAGGTGCGAATCGAAGCGCCCCACCATGCCGCAGATCATCGCGTCCGCGTCGCCCAGCAGGATGGCCAGCGCGCCAATGGTGGTGGCCGAGCGGCGCACCGCGGCCTTGGCCATCTCCGGCGTGACGCCGTTGCGGCCCATGATCTGGTGATAGCTCTCCCAGTAGCGGCGGAAGCGCGGGTCGTTCTCCGGGTCGATGACCGCGACGTCCTGGCCCAGCTTCAGGCGCAGCCCGGCGCGCTGGATGCGCATCGCAATCACCTCGGGGCGGCCGATCAGCGTCGGCGCGGCCAGGCCCTCGTCCAAGGCCACCTGCACGGCACGCAGCACGCGCTCGTCCTCGCCCTCGGCGTAGATCACGCGCGCCGGCCGGCCCTGGGCGGTCTCGGCCTTGGCGGCGGCGAACACCGGGCGCATGAACATGCCGGTCTGGTAGACGAAGCGCGACAGCTGCTCCTGGTAGGCCGCCATGTCGGCGATGGGCCGCGTGGCCACGCCGGACTCCGCGGCCGCCTTCGCCACCGCCGGCGCGATGCGAAGGATCAGACGCGAATCGAAAGGCTTGGGAATCAGGTACTCGGGGCCGAAGGCCAGTTCCTGGCCCGGATAGGCCGCGGCCACCTCGGGCGGGGTCTCGCTCTTGGCCAGTTGCGCGATCTCGCGCACGCAGGCCAGCTTCATCGCCTCGGTGATCTTGGTCGCGCCGCAGTCCAGCGCGCCGCGGAAGATGTAGGGGAAGCAGAGGACGTTGTTGACCTGATTGGGATAGTCCGAACGACCGGTGGCGATGATGCAGTCCGGCCGCGCCTCGAGCGCCAGCTCGGGACGGATCTCCGGTTCGGGGTTGGCCAGCGCCAGGATGATGGGCTTGTCGGCCATGGTCGCCACCATCTCGGCCGTCAGCACGCCGGCGGCCGAGCAGCCCAGGAAGACATCGGCGCCGCGCACCACGTCGGCCAGGCTGCGCGCCTCGGTGGTCTGGCAGTAACGCTTCTTGGATTCGTCGAGCCGGCCAGCATCGGCGCGCTCGCTCTGGATCACGCCCTTGGAGTCGCAGACGAAGACATGCTCGCGCCGCACGCCCAGCCCCACCATCACGTCCAGGCAGGCGATGGCGGCCGCGCCGGCGCCTGAGACCGCCACCTTGACCTGGGCGATGTCCTTGCCGACCAGCTCCAGCCCGTTCAGCAGCGCGGCGCTGGAGATGATGGCCGTGCCGTGCTGGTCGTCGTGGAAGACCGGGATGTTCATGCGGCTGCTGAGCTGCTTCTCGATGTAGAAGCACTCGGGCGCCTTGATGTCCTCCAGGTTCACGCCGCCCAGCGTGGGCTCCATCGCGGCGATGATCTCGACCAGCTTGTCCGGGTCGCGCTCGGCCAGTTCGATGTCGAACACATCAATGCCGGCGAACTTCTTGAACAGGCAGCCCTTGCCCTCCATCACGGGTTTACCGGCCAGCGGGCCGATGTCGCCCAGGCCCAGCACCGCGGTGCCGTTGGTGACCACGCCGACCAGATTGGCGCGCGAGGTGTAGTCGGCGGCCAGTGACGGGTCCTCCTCGATCGCCAGGCAGGCATAGGCCACGCCCGGCGAATAGGCCAGCGACAGATCACGCTGGTTGGACAGCGCCTTGGTCGGCGTGACGGCGATCTTGCCGCGGCTGGGCGCGCGGTGGTACTCCAGCGCGGCCTCGCGCAATGCGGCCTCGGCCGGGCTCAGGGTCTTGTTCTTGGGGCTGTCCATGCGGTCTCCATCGCGATGAGGGGCAAGGAAACGGGGCGGCAGCCCTGCGTTTCCTCGCGAGGGCCGCAGAGCTTAATCCCGGCGGCCGCACCTTCCGATGCGGACTGTTTTGCCTGCCATGCAAAGATGGCAAGACCGCCGGGGATTTTGTCCCCGTTCCGGGTTCAGCCGTTGGCGCGGCGGGCGAGGATCTCGAAGGCCGGCAGGGTCTTGCCCTCCAAGACCTCCAGGAAGGCGCCGCCGCCGGTGGAGATGTAGCCCACCTGCTTGTCGATGCCGTACTTGGCGATCGCGGCCAGCGTGTCGCCGCCGCCGGCGATGCTGAAGGCCTGCGACTCGGCGATCGCGCGCGCCACCGTCTCGGTGCCCTTGGCGAAGGCATCGAACTCGAACACGCCCACCGGGCCGTTCCAGACGATGGTGCCCGCGGCCTTCAGCTTGTCGGCCAGGATGGCGGCCGTCTTGGGGCCGATGTCCAGGATCAAGTCGTCGTCCGCCACCTCGGTCGCGGCCTTCACGGTGGCCGGCGCGTCGGCGGCAAAGGTCTTGGCGGTGACCACGTCCACGGGGATGGGCACCTCGGCGCCGCGCGCCTTCATCGCGTCGATCACCGCGCGCGCCTCGCCGACCAGGTCGGGCTCGGCCAGGCTCTTGCCGATCGAGAGGCCGGCGGCCAGCATGAAGGTGTTGGCGATGCCACCGCCGACGACCAGCCCATCGACGTTCTTCGCCAGCGACTGCAGGATGGTCAGCTTTGTGCTGACCTTGGAGCCCGCGACGATGGCCACCAGCGGACGCTTGGGATTGGCCAGGGCCTTGCTGATCGCATCGATCTCGGCCGCCAGCAGCGGGCCGGCGCAGGCCACGGGCGCGAACTGCGCGATGCCGTAGGTGGAGGCCTCGGCGCGGTGGGCGGTACCGAAGGCGTCGTGCACGAAGATGTCGCAGAGCTGGGCCATCTTCTTCGCCAGCTCTTCGTTGTTCTTCTTCTCGCCCTTGTTGACGCGGCAGTTCTCCAGTAGCACGACCTGGCCCGGCTGCACGGCCACGCCGTCCACCCAGTGGGACACCAGCGGCACCTCGCGGCCCAGCAGCTCGGAGAGGCGCCGGGCCACCGGGGCCAGCGAATCCTCGGGCTTGAACTCGCCCTCGGTGGGGCGGCCCAGGTGCGAGGTGACCATCACCGCGGCGCCGGCCTTCAGCGCGAGCTCGATGGCCGGCACGGAGGCGCGCACGCGCGTGTCTTCGGTGATCTCGCCGGCCTCGTTGAGCGGCACATTGAGGTCGGCACGGATGAAGACCCGCTTGCCAGCCACCTTGCCGGCGGCGACCAGATCAGCAAAACGCAGAACGTTCATGGGATTCAGGGCTTGAAGTGAGGAAAGAGGCGGCGCGCCGTCAGCGCGGCGCACGCAATCCGGCAAGCTTACCTCGCCCCGCGCTCACCACCCCAGGCCCAAACGCAAGGCCAGCATCACCGCCGTGCCGCTGACGATGGTGCCGAGGATGCCGCGGCGCCAGAAGAAATAGGCCGTGCCCACCGCGACCGCGAACAGCCGCGCGTCCTTCCAGGTCGATATCAGCTGGCCCTGGGTCATCACGATCTCCGGCACGATCACCGCCGCCAGCGCCGCCAGCGGCGCATAGCGCAGGCCATCGCGCGCCCATTCGGGCAGCGGGATTTCCTTGCGCGGGATCATGAAAAAGCTGCGTGTCAGCAACGTGATCAGCCCCATGCCGACAATGCCCAGCACGATGTCCCAGGTGCTCATCGCGCGAGCCCTCCCTGCGTCGGCGGCTGCAGCCGCTCCATCATCAGCCCCACGGCCACCGCCGCGGCGATCGCGACCAGGATGTTCATGCGCAGCGGCAACGCATAGGCGGCCACCGCGGCACAGCCCGCCACCGCGGCGGACACCCAGGTGTTGCGGTCCTTCAGCAGCGAATAGCTGAGCCCCAGCAGCGCCAGCACGCCGGCAAAGCCCAGGCCCCAGTGGGTGGGAATGCGGTCCGCCAGCAGAATGCCGGCCACCGAAGGAATCTGCCAGGCCACCCAGTTCAGCGCGACCCCGCCCCAGAAATAGGGCAGCTGGCGCTCCGGATCGGGCTTCAGCTCGGGGAAGCGCTTCAGGAAGGCGACGTAGTTGAGGTCGGCCGCGAAATAGCCCAGCAGCATGCGCTGGCGGCGCGACAGCGGCTCGAAATAGAGGCGCCACTGCGCGCTGAAGATCACGAAGCGCAGGTTGACGCAGAAGGCCGTGGCCCACAGCACCCACAGCGGCGCGCCGCTGGCCAGCAGCGGCAGCGAGGCCAGCTGCGAGCTACCCGCGAAGACCACCAGGCTCATCAGCAGCGACAGCGGCACGCCCAGGCCGCTCTTGACCATGGCCACGCCGGTGACCAGGCCCCAGGCCGAGATGCCGGGCATGATGCCGGCCATGTCGCGCATGCCGCGCTTGAATTCGGGATGACGCACCAGCGCCGCAAGACCTTCTGCCATGCGGCGATTGTCCCGTCTGCGGCTTAAAGTCCGCTGGCAGCGGGGCATTGCCGGCCGGCCACGCCGGCCGCGGGGGCGCCTTGCGCCCTGCGGCGGCCCCCTGGGAGTCAGGGCTTGAGTCGGCGCACCTTGCCGCTGCCCGCGGTGGAAACGCTCAATTCGGGATCGCCAACATAGCTGACGTCACCACTGCCGGCAATGCTGACCTTGAGCAGCCGGGCGGCGTTCACGTCCACGTCGCCGCTGCCGGCCACGCTCACCCGCGCTTCGTCGCACCGCAGATCACGCGCGTTCACCTTGCCGCTGCCGGCCACGGCCACCGCGAGGGTGGTCGCCTTGCCGGTCAGCGACAGGTCGCCGCTGCCATGCACCGCGACGCTGAGCTTGTCGGCCGCCAGATCCCTGAAGCGCAGATTGCCACTGCCCGCGACACTGAGGTCCAGCGAGCCGGTCTTCACGGCGTCGACCTGGATCGTGCCCGAACCGGCGACGACCGCCGCGCGCAGCTGGCGCATCTCGATGATGATCTGCGGCGCCTGGCTGGCGCTGAGCCGGTAGCCCTTGCGGGTACCGATCTCCAGCGAGCGGCCCCGGCCGCCTTCGGACACGCGGGTCTCGATGTAGGGCAGCAGATTGCGGTCGGCGCGCACCTCCACCTTGTCGCTGCTGCCCTGGCGCACCTGCACATTGAAGCTGCCGGCCAGCGCGATCGCGTCGAAGCTGCCCAGCTCGCGCACTTCGGCGATCACATCGCCCGAGCCCTCCACGCGCTCATGACCGCCATAGCTGAACGACCAGGCCTGCGCCGAGCCCGCGACAACGGCCAGCCCCAGCAGGGCCAGGGCAGCGCGACGACGCAGACCGGAGGAAGAAGAACGAGCGGCGGAGGGAATCATGGCAGGCTCCTTGGCAGCCCGTCGCTCCGGGACGGGCTTGTTGTTGGCATGGCCGGCATGATGCGCAGCCGCCCCCTTATCCACGAAGCGCCAGGCGACCAAGTGCGGGGCGGCGCGATGAATTGCCGCCCCGAAGGCACGGATGCGCGCCCCTCAGGCCGACTCGATAGTGATCGAACGAAGGCGCCGCCAATGCGGCGCGGCTCAGGACTTGCCCTTGCCCGCGGACTTGGACTTGCCGCCTTCCGCGGGCGCCGAGGCGCCCTCATCGGACTGGCCCTCGGAGGAGCGCCCTTCGGCCTGGTGCGCCACCTGGGGCAGCACGCCCTCCAGCTTGTTCTCGCGCATGTATTCGTCCATCTCGCGCCAGCCGGCAAACACCGCGGCCTTCTGCGCCTTGGGATTGAGCGCGTAGCAGTCCTCGATGGCGCGCATCGCATGGCGGCAGGCACTGCCGATGGCCTTGCCCTCGGCCTCCTTGGCGGCAGCGATTTTGGCCGGGTCTTCGATGCCCAGCTGCTCGCAGCCCGCGAGCAGAGCGAGCAGTCCGAGGGCAGCGAGAGCGGAGACGGGCTTCATGCAAAGCATATCGGCCGCCCCCGCCGCTTCTTGAGTGCGCCGCTCAGCCGCGCGCCATGGCCATCAGCCGAGCGATGCGCTCCTCGGTCGAAGGATGGGTGCTGAACAGCCCCTTGATGCCCCCGCCGGACAGCGGGTTCATGATCATCATCTGCGCCGTTTCGGGATGGCGCTCCGCCGCCTCCAGCGGCTGCCCCTGGGCATAGCGCTGGATCTTGTCCAGCGCCGAGGCCAACGCCGCCGGGTCGCCGGAAATCTCGGCGCCGCCGCGGTCGGCCTCGAACTCGCGTGCACGGCTGATCGCCATCTGAATCAGGCCGGCCGCGATGGGCGCGAGGAACATCACCAGCATCGCGACGATGGGGTTGGTCTGCCGCCCCTCGCTGTCACGCGGGCTGAACAGCATCGCGAAGTTGGCCAGCATGGAGATCGCGCCGGCCATGGTCGCGCTGATCGTGGAGATCAGGATGTCGCGGTGCTTCACGTGCGCCAGCTCGTGAGCCATCACGCCGCGCAGCTCGCGCTCCGACAGCACGCGCAGGATGCCGGTGGTGGCGGCCACCGCGGCATGCTCGGGATTGCGACCGGTCGCGAAGGCGTTGGGAGCGGCTTCGTCGATCAGATAAACGCGCGGCATGGGCAGCTGGGCGCGCTGCGCCAGCTCCTGCACCATGCGGAAGAACTGCGGCGCGCTGCGCTCGTCCACCTCCTGGGCGTTGTACATCTTCAGCACCATCTTGTCCGAGAACCAGTAACTGAAGAAATTCATGCCCAGCGCGATCACCAGGGCAAGCAGCATGCCTTGGCGGCCGCCCAGCACGGAGCCGATCGCCATGAACAGCGCGGTGATCGCGGCCATCAGGACCGCCGTCTTGAACAGGTTGAACATCGCGTTCCCTCCTTCAGGTGGACCGGACTGCGGCCCCAGCCAAGGCAGATGAGGCTGGGCCCGGCGCTTTCAAGCCAGGCGCTCGCCGACCACAATGGGCCGGGCTTGCAGGAATTGCGCCGCCGGCAGGCGCTTGCCGCCGGCGCGCTGCAGCTCGGTCAGGCGCAGCGCGCCCTCACCGCAGGCCACCACAGGCCCCTGCGCATCGACGGCCAGGACCCGCCCCGGTTCGGCGGGCGCCGCGGGCGCAGGCAGCGGCTCGGCGCGCCAGATCTTCAGCGTTTCCTCGCCCAGCTGTGCCGCACCGCCCGGGAAGGGGTCGAAGGCGCGCAGGCGGCGCGCGATCTGCGCCGCGTCCTGACGCCAGTCGATGCGGGCCTCGTCCTTGGCGATTTTGTGCGCATAGCAGACGCCCTCCTGCGGCTGAGGCCGGGCCGTCAGCCCGCCACAGGCCGCCAGCTCCAGCGCCTCGACGATCAGGCGACCACCCAAAGAGGCCAGGCGGTCGTGCAGATGGCTGGTGGTCTCGTCGGGCTGGATGGGCAGGTGCTCCGTCAGCAGCATGTCCCCGGTGTCCAGGCCCTCGTCCATTTGCATGATGGTGATGCCGGTTTCCGCGTCGCCGGCCTCGATGGCGCGGTGGATGGGCGCGGCACCGCGCCAGCGCGGCAGCAGCGAGGCATGGATGTTCAGGCAGCCCAGGCGCGGCAGGTCCAGCACCCAGCGCGGCAGGATCAGGCCATAGGCCGCGACCACCATCACATCCGGGCGCGCCGCCCGCAGAGCCTCACGGCCGGCCGCCGCCTCGTCGGGAAACTTGCCATCCAGACGCAGACTCTGCGGCTGGGCCACAGCGATGCCCTGTTGCAGGGCCAGCTGCTTGACCGGCGACGCCTGCAGCTTCATGCCGCGGCCGGCCGGCCGATCAGGCTGGCTCAGCACCAGCGGGATCTCGAACCCCGCCTGGATCAGCGCCTGCAGCGCGACGGCGGCGAATTCCGGCGTACCGGCGAACACGACTCGCATCAGCGCCCCCGCGCGTCCTCGCGCGCCTTCTTGGCCAGCTTGGTCTTGATGCGCTCGCGCTTCAGCGGGCTCAGGTATTCGACGAAGACCTTGCCCATCAGGTGGTCCATCTCATGTTGCACGCACACGGACAGCAGGCCCTCGGCCTCGAACTCGTAGGACTGGCCCTCGCGGTTCAGCGCGCGCACGGTCACGCGGGCATGGCGCGGCACCTTGTCGTAGATGGTGGGCACGGACAGACAGCCTTCCTCGCCATCCACCATCTCGGCACTGGTGGCGACCAGCTCGGGGTTGATCAGCACGCGGGGCTCGTCGCGCCCTTCGGAGACGTCGATCACGACCACCCGCTCGTGCACATCCACCTGCGTCGCGGCCAGGCCCACGCCCTCGGCGTCGTACATGGTCTCCAGCATGTCGTCAACGAGCTGGCGGATGCGGCCGTCGACCTGGGCCACCGGTTGGGCCACGGTGTGCAGGCGAGGATCGGGATAGCGGAGGATGTTGAGCTTGGACATGAAGAAGCGGGTTGTGGACGAAGCACAACGCCGGGTTGTAAGGGCTTGCAATGAGGCCGGGGCTCGCGCGTTGCCGCCCCTGGGGATTCTGGGCAGAATCGCCGCCAATCCTGGGGATTTTCGCTGATTTGCCAGGCTGGCGAAGGCTTGTGGCCTTTAGCCCGTCCGCCTGCCGGCACCCTGATCGATCCCCGGGGGTGCGATTTCGGCCTGTACTCTGATCCTGGTCCGCATGCCCACGGCCCCACAATACAAGCAGCGCCCCGAGGCTATCCGGCCCGCAGACGGCGCCGGAGAATCCCTCATGACGAAGAACAGGCAGCGTCCGACGCGCCCTCTTGCTCCCCGCCTCCCCGCGCTGGCGACCCTGCTCGGCCTGGTGCTCGGCGGCCTGAGCCTTGCGGCCCAGGCCACCGGCTATCCGGTCACCGCCGAGCAGCGCCAGACCGCCGAGCAGGTTGCGCAGGCCGGCGTTCCGCTGTCGGAGCTGGCCCCCGACGCACCCGACACCTACACCGTGAAGAGCGGCGACACGCTGTGGGCCATCTCCTCGCTGTTCCTGAAGAGCCCGTGGCGCTGGCCCGAGCTGTGGGGCATGAACAAGGAGCAGATCCGCAACCCCCACTTGATTTATCCCGAACAGGTGCTGATGCTGGTGCGCAAGGACGGTCGCGCGATGCTGCAGTTGGCGCGCAACGCCGGCGGCGCGGCGGCGTCCGGCGGCGCGGCCGGCAGCGACACCATCAAGCTGAGCCCGCGCGTGCGCCGCAGCGATGTGGGCAGCAGCGCGATCGAGGCCATCCCGCAGCACCTGATCCAGCCCTTCCTGACCGAGGCCGTGGTCTTCGACACCGACCAGCTGGAGCGTGCCCCGCGCATCATCGCCGCCCCGGAAAGCCGCGTGATGATGACCCAGGGCGACCTGGCCTATGCCCGCGGCAACCTGGGCCGCGCCACCGAATTCCGCATCTTCCGCAAGGCCCAGCCGCTGCGCGATCCCACCACCAAAGAGATCCTCGGCTACGAGGCCGCCTACATGGGCACCGCCGAGTTGCTGCGCGCCGGCAGCGAGAACGAGAAGAACGTCGTTCCGGCCACGCTGCGGGTCAACGCGGTGCGCCAGGAGATCGGCGTCGGTGATCGCCTGGCGGAAGTGGAGGAGCGCGGCTTCACCCGCTACATCCCCCATCCACCCAGCGCCCCCCTCAGCGGCCAGATCATCTCCATTTATGGCGAGGCGCTGACCGGCGGCCAGAACCAGATCGTCGCGCTCAACCGCGGTCGCAAGGACGGCCTGGAGCGCGGCCACGTCCTGGCGCTGTGGCGCGCCGGCCGGACCGTGCGCGACAACACCAACGGCAAACGCGAGTCGGTGCGCCTGCCTGACGAGCAGCATGGCACGCTGTTCGTGTTCCAGGTCTACCAGCGCGTGGCCTATGCGCTGATCCTGTCGGTGAAGGAGCCGGTGTCGCCCGGCGACCGGTTCAGCCAGCCCTGAACCGGGCACGGCGCACCCCACCAGTCTGGCGGCCATGGACGACAACGCCGCCGCCTGGATACGACTGACCGAACTGCCCGGCCTGGGCGGCGCGGCGCTGCGCCGCCTGCTCGCCCGCCATGGCTCGCCGCAGACGGTGCTGGACGCGGGCGCGGCCGGTGGCGCCGGGCTGCTGGATGCCACGCAATGCGCGACGCTGGCGCGCGCGCACACCCTCGGCGAAGACGCGTTGCAGCGGACCCGGCGCTGGCTGGACGACGCCAGCCCTGAGCGCCCGCGCGGCCTGCTGAGCCTGGACGACCTCCGCTATCCCGCCGCCCTGCTGCAGACGGCCGATCCGCCACTGCTGCTCTACTGGGAAGGCCGACTGGAGCTGCTGGCTCGGCGCAGCCTGGCCATCGTCGGCAGCCGCAAGCCCAGCGGCCAGGGGCGGCTCCATGCCGAGCGCTTCGCCCGCGCGCTGGGAGACGCCGGCCTGTGCATCGTCTCGGGCCTGGCGCCGGGCATCGACGGCGCGGCCCACCGCGGCGCGCTGGACACCGCGGGCGGCACCATCGCCGTGCTAGGCTGTGGAGCAGACCAGGACTACCCGCCCACGCACCGAGCGCTGCGCGCCGAGATCGGCCGACACGGCCTGCTGCTCAGTGAGTACGGGCTGGGCACGCCGCCGCTGCCGGCCCATTTCCCGCGCCGCAACCGCATCATCGCCGGCCTCAGCGAAGGCTGTCTGGTGGTGGAGGCCGCCCTGCGCTCCGGCTCCCTGATCACCGCGCGGCTGGCCAGCGAAGCCGGGCGAGAGGTCTTCGCCATCCCCGGCCCCATCCAATCCGAGCTGGCCCGCGGCTGCCATGAGCTGATACGCCAAGGCGCCTGTTTGGTGCAGGACCCGGACGAGGTGCTGGCCGAGCTGAGGCCCCTGGCCCGCGCCGACGCCGAGCACCGCTCCGCGCGCGACGACAAGGCAGCGGTCGCGCTGGGCGCGGACCAGCAGGCCTTGCTGCAGCACCTGAGCCTCGAGGCCCTGACACTGGACGAGTTACAGGCACGCAGCGGCTGGCCCACCGACCGGCTCAGTGCGCTGCTGCTGGATCTGGAGCTGGACGGATGGGTGGAGCGCCAGCCGGGCGCGCGCTTTGCCACGCTGACACGGGCCTGAAGGCGAGGCAGGGAACAGGTCCGGCATTCGCCCGCATTGCGGCCCATGCCCGGCAGGCACTCCGTTTGGGGGGTGGGTTATCATGCCCTCATGTTCGACGTGCTCGTCTACTTGTACGAAACCTACTGGCGGCCCGATGCCTGCCCAGACCATGCCCAGCTGACCCGCAAGCTGTCGGCCGTGGGTTTCGAGAGCGACGAGATCCAGGAGGCCCTCTCCTGGCTGGACGGACTGGCCTCGTCGGCGCAGTCCTATCACGGCTCGCAGGGCGAGAAGAGCCTGCGCATTTATTCGCGCAACGAACTGGACCATCTGGGCGAGGCCTCGGTGGGCTTCATCAGCTTCCTCGAATCGGCCGGCGTGCTGCCGCCCGCGATGCGCGAGATGGTGGTGGACCGGGCCATGGCCATCTCCGGCGGCCCGATGGACCTGGAAGACCTGAAGATCATCGTGCTGATGGTGTTCTGGAGCCTGGGCGAGGAGCCCGACGCGCTCATTCTGGACGAGCTGTTCGTCGCACCCGAGGAGCGGCTGATCCACTGAGCTTGAAGCGGGCACCGCGCCCGCCCTGGTCTCAATTCAACAGACGGCTGGGATCGACTTCCAGCTTGGCCAGCGCATTGCGCGTGGCCTTCACCGTCAGCGCCTCTTCCTGCGCCGGCAGCAGCAGCCCCGCCTGCAGGA
The DNA here is from genome assembly GCF_022549225.1 of Pelomonas sp. CA6. Classification (GTDB taxonomy): domain Bacteria; phylum Pseudomonadota; class Gammaproteobacteria; order Burkholderiales; family Burkholderiaceae_C; genus Roseateles. The sequence goes on along the minus strand of NZ_JAKZFD010000003.1, from coordinate 134,801 downwards.
AGGCCGCCAGACGGCTGAGCTGGAACAGCACCCCGCGCCCCTGCGGCGACACGAACAACGTCAGCTGGTGGCGCATGCCGCGCCAGGCCAGCTGCATGGGCTCGGCACGGCCCCGGTAGTCCAACATGTACCAGCCGCCCACCTGCAGCTCGCGCGCCCAGGCCAGCATGGCCGGCGTCGGCGGCGTGCCACCCTCGGCCACCACCTCAAGATCCTCACATTCGTGGCTGGAGAGGTCGCGCACCAGGGCCTCGCTGAGCTCGCCGCTCTCGGTGCTGGGCAGCATGGCCTCCAGGGTTTCGAGCTGGCCCATCAGTTCGTCCAGGCGCTCGCGCGGGATCACCGCGGCCTTGGCGGTGAAGGCGGCGGCCAGCGCGTTGTTGAGCGCACGGATGTGTTCGTCCTGGCGCTCGACGCTGAGCCCGGCCTGCCCCATGCCGTCACGCAGGGTCTTGAGCAGCGGCGGGAGCCGGCGTATGACCTCGGCGCGGTCCTCGCGCGAGACCTTGGCGCTGGCCGACCAGATGAGGTCCGCGGCGGCTCGGCGCATGGTCTTGGTTGACTCGGACTGCACGCCACTGCGCACCGCCGTGACCGCCAGCACATCGGCCCAAACCTGGAACAGGAAGTCGCGCACGCCGTCCTGCACCGGCACCTCGGCCAGCATCTTGCGCAGCTCGATGGTGTACTGGATGGCGAGGGTCTCGCGCTGCTCGATCTGCTGCGCCAGCGACACGCCCTTGCGCGAGGCCTGGTTCTCCTGCTGGAAGTAGTGGTCCAGAAACTTCTCGAATTCGGTCAGCACGGTCTGGAACACGCGCCGGCCGGTGTCCGGGTAGGCCTCCACGACTTGGACCACGCGCTTGATCTCGCGCTCCAGCGCGTCCCCCATCTCGCTGGCGCCCGAGCTGAAGCCCATCACGCAGGCGCCCATGCGGTCGATCAGACGCCGCGCCGGATGGTCAGCGCTGGCGAAGAAATCGGGCTCGGTGATCGCGACGCGCAGCACCGGCATCTGCAGCCGCGCGAACCAGACACGCACCGACGGGGGGATGCGCTCCTCGGTCAGGATGCTCTGGAACAGCAGCGCGACGATCTCGATCGTGGCGCGTTCCGCCGGACTGTCGGCGGCCTGCTTGAGGACCTGCTTGAGCGCCTGGTTGCGGACGCGGATCTCGTCCAGCGCCTGCGGCGCGGTGTGGGCCGGGCGCTGGCTGATCTGTTCGGACTGGCGCTGCAGCGCCTCTTGCACATGACCGATCGCCGCCTGCAGGCGTGGCGACGCGGTGGTGTGGCCGCCATGCCCGCTGAGCGGATGGCCCTGGCCAGTGCCCGATCCCGTGCCGCCACCGCCATGGCCACCGCGTCCGGCGTCGCTGGCGCGGCGCGCCGGCACCATCTCCGGCACCTGGCGAGACAGCACCCGCTGGAGCTGCGCCATCACCTGGTCGGCCGCGCGGCTGGCGCCCGAGCCGGCGGGCAGGGCGGCGCTGGCAGCGCCCATCGCACCATGCAGCGCGGCGGACACCGTGGCGCCAATGGGGACCCCGCTCAGCGTGCCGGCGGCGGTGCCCGCGGGGGCCGGCGCGGCCGCCGAGGTGGCCCGGCGAATGAAGGGCCGCAGATCCACCTCGGGCATCACGCCCTTGGCGATCAGCCAGCGGTTGGTCTCGTGATAGGCCTCGCCCAGCAGCAGCGCCAGCTCATGGTTGAGCTGCGCCTGGAGCATCTTCCATTCGGCATCGCCGAGGCCGGCGCCGCGCCAGGCCTCCAGCACATGGCGGGCCAGCACCTGGGCGCGCAGCAGATCCTGAGGGGCCACATCCTGCGTGTCCTCCAGGCGCTGCATGCGGCTGCGCAGGTCGCTGAACTCCCAGCTGGCCTTGTCCATCATCGCCAGCACCAGCCGGGAGGCGGTGATCTCGCGCTCGATGGTGTCGTCGTCGACCAGGCTCAGGCCTTCGGCGCCGCGGTCGGGCAGAGGGCGTGCGGGCTCCAGCGCGCCGCCCGGCAGCAAGGCTTGGCGCAACGAGCGCTCCAGCTGCTCCTGCCAGAGGGTGCCGCAGCGCAGCCAGGCGCTCATCGCATCGCGCCGCGCCACCTGCAGCGCGTACTCGGCCGGCGCATCCGCCAGCGCGCGCACCGCCAGCCCGAGGTTGTGCACCATCACGGGCAGGCCCCGGGACAGGGCTTCGACATAGACGCGCCTGGCCTGCGAGGCCAGGACGAGGGAGCGGGCGTCGGCAGGCATGGTCAGGGCGTCCGGCGTCGGCGATCAGCGCTGCGGCAGAGCAAGTGATGGACCGATTAAACCACCGCGCCGGCGTTGGGATCGTCGGGGTCCTCGCGCTTGACGGACTGCTTGACCAGGTCTTCGCGCTTGACGCCCAGCCACATCGCGATCGCCGCGGCCACGAAGACCGAGGAGTAGATGCCGAACAGGATGCCGATGGTCAGCGCCACCGCGAAGTAATGCAGGGTCTGGCCGCCGAACAGCAGCATGGACAGCACCATCATCTGCGTCGAACCGTGGGTGATGATGGTGCGGCTCATCGTCGAGGTGATCGCATGGTCGATCACCTGCGGCGTGTCCAGCTTGCGGTACTTGCGGAAGGCCTCGCGCACGCGATCAAAGATCACCACCGACTCGTTCACCGAATAGCCCAGCACCGCCAGCACCGCCGCCAGCACCGCCAGCGAGAACTCCCACTGGAAGAAGGCGAAGAAGCCCAGGATGATGACCACGTCATGCAGGTTGGCGATGATGCCGGCCACCGCGAACTTCCACTCGAAGCGGAAAGCCAGGTAGATCATGATGCCGATCACGGTGAACCCCAGGGCCCAGGCCGCGTCGCGCGCCAGCTCGGCGCCCACCGAGGGGCCGACGAACTCGCTGCGCGAGAGCTTGACCGGCTCGGCCTCGCCGGCGAGGCAGACCTGCTTGCTGATGGCCTCGCCCTTGTCGCTGACCATCTGACGCTGCGAAACCTGGCCGTTCTCGGCCTTGCACAGCGCGGCGAACACGCCATCCACCACCTCGGCCTGCTTGACCTCGCCACGCAGCGGCAGCCGCACCATCACGTCGCGCGAGGTGCCGAAGTTCTGCACCAGCACCTCGCCAAAGCCCATCTTCTCGACGGTGTGGCGGGTCTTCTCGATGTCGGCGGTCTGCGCGTACTCGACCTCGATCACCGTGCCGCCGGTGAACTCGATCGAGAAATGCAGCCCTCGCGTGACGAGGAAGAACACGGCCACAGCGAAGGTGAGGAAGGACACCACGTTGAAGACCAACGCGTACTTCATGAACGGGTAGTCCCGTTTGATTCGGAAGAATTCCATGATGTGTTTCTGCTCTGGTCTTACTGGGCTTCAGGCGCCTGACCGGCCTCGGGGGCGGGCTTCCAGACGGTGCCGATGGACAGGCTCTTGAGGCGCTTGCGGCGGCCGTACCAGAGGTTGGCCAGCGCGCGCGAGAACATCACCGACGACAGCATGGAGGTCAGGATGCCCAGGCAGTGCACGACGGCGAACGCCTTCACCGGGCCCGAACCGAAGGCCAGCAACGCCACGCCGGCGGTCAGCGTGGTGACGTTGGAGTCCAGGATGGTGGCAAAGGCACGCTCGTAGCCGGCGTGGATGGCCTGCTGCGGCGACAGCCCGGCGCGCAGTTCCTCGCGGATGCGCTCGTTGATCAGCACGTTGGCGTCGATCGCCATGCCCAGCACCAGCGCAATCGCCGCGATGCCCGGCAGCGTCAGCGTGGCTTGCAGCATGGACAGCACCGCGATCAGCAGCAGCAGGTTGAAGCCCAGGGCGAGCGCGGAGAACAGGCCGAAGAGCATGTAGTACAGGCACATGAACACGGCCACCGCGATGAAGCCCCACTTCACCGACGCGATGCCCTTGTCGATGTTCTCGGCGCCCAGGCTGGGGCCGATGGTGCGCTCCTCGATGATCTCCATCGGCGCCGCCAGCGAGCCGGCGCGCAGCAGCAGTGCGGTGTCACTGGCCTCCTGCGTGCTCATCGCGCCGGAGATCTGGAAGCGGTTGCCCAGCTCGCCGCGGATGCTGGGCGCGGTGACCACCTCGCCCTTGCCCTTTTCGAACAGGATGATGGCCATGCGCTTGCCGATGTTCTCGCGCGAGACATCCTTCATGATCCGCGCGCCCTTGGCGTCGACGGTCAGGTGCACGGCCGGGTTGTGGTTGTCGTCGAAGCCGGGCTGGGCGTCGTTCAGGCTGTCGCCGGTCAGCACGACCTGGCGCTTGACGATGATGGGGGCGCCGTTCTTCTCGCTGTAACGCTCGGAGCCGAAGGGCACCGGCCCCTGGCCGGTCAGCGCGGCCTGCGCCTCGGTGCTCTCGTCCACCATGCGCAGTTCCAGCGTCGCGGTGCGGCCGATGATGTCCTTGGCCTTGGCCGTGTCCTGCACGCCAGGCAGCTGCACGACCACGCGGTCCAGGCCCTGCTGCTGGATCACCGGCTCGGCCACGCCCAGCTCGTTGACGCGGTTGTGCAGCGTGGTGATGTTCTGCTTCAGCGCCGCTTCCTGCACCGCGACCAGCGATTGCGGCTTCAGCGCGCCGATCAGGCGCAGCTCCGCGCCGTCGCCGACCGGCGTCCACACGACATCGGGCAGTTGGTCGCGCAGCACGGCCTGGGCTTTCTGGCGCGTGTCCGCCTCGCGGAAGGCGACGACCACGTTGTTGCCATCACGGCTGATGCCGGCATGGCGCAGGTTCTTGTCGCGCAGCATGGTGCGCACATCGCCGACCAGCGCATCCGCCTTCTTGGTCAGCGCCGCCTTCATGTCCACCTGCATCAGGAAATGCACGCCGCCGCGCAGGTCCAGACCCAGATACATCGGGAAGGCATGCAGCGAGGCCAGCCATTGCGGCGAACGCGACACCAGGTTCAGCGCGACGATATAGGTCGGCTCGCTCGGATCGGGGTTCAGCGTCTTGCTGATCAGGTCCTTGGCGCGGATCTGGGTGTCGGTATCCTGAAAACGTGCGCGGACCGAATTGGTCTCGAGCTGGACGAAGTCCGCCTGGATGCCGCCGTCGCTGAGCGTCTTCTGCACGCGCTCGCGCAGCGCCGCGTCGATCTTGACGGTGACCTTGGCGCTGGACACCTGCACCGCAGGCGCCTCGCCGAACAGGTTGGGCAGGGTATAGATGAATCCGACCAGCAGCGCGACCAGCAGCAGCGCGTACTTCCACAGCGGATAACGGTTCATGAAGGCATCCTCGGGAAACCTCGGGACGGTGCCGGCCCAGACGACGATCGCGCCGATGGCGGCGACCTCCCGTCGGAGCCCCCGGCAGCGGCCTCGTCGACCACCCCGGGAAGCCGGTCACCTGAAAAATCACCCGGCCATGTTCGCCACGACCGGGTGCAGGCGACTCCGGCGCCATGCGCCGGAGTCGGGTTCTTTACTTGATGCTGCCCTTGGGCAGCACCTGGACCACGGCGGAACGCTGCACCTGGATCTCCACGCCATTGGCGATCTCCAGGCTCAGGTAGCTCTCGCCCATCTTGCTGACCTTGCCCAGCAGGCCGCCGGCGGTCACGACCTCATCGCCCTTGCCCAGGGCTTCGATCATGGCCTTGTGCTCCTTCTGGCGCTTCATCTGGGGCCGGATCATCACGAAGTACAGCACCACGAACATCAGCACCAGCGGCAGCATGCCGAGCAGCCCGGAATCGGCCGCAGGCGCGGCGGCCTGTGCGTAAGCGTTGGAAATAAACATGGAGTCCTCTGCAATTTGCCGCATCCGGTGCCTCCGGACCGCGGACGAACGAACTTTTGATTGTAAGGCCCGGCCCCAGGCCCGCCGCTTGTGCCATGCGACGCTCCCCGAGGACCAAGCCCGCCGTATATGGGGTTGACGGGCGGAATTTCAATCCATAGAGTGGGCAAATATTCGATAAATATATTTATCCATGCCTGCAGCCTTGCCCGAGCCCGTTGGCCGGGACGCCTTGTCCCACGGCCGACGCCTGGCGGACCAGGCCCATGACGCGATCGAGACCCAGATCGCCACGCTGAAGCTGCGCCCCGGCGCGCCCATCGTCGAAGCGGAGGTGATCGAGTCGGTGGGCCTGGGGCGCACGCCGACGCGCGAGGCGCTGATGCGCCTCGTCGCCGCCGGGCTGATCGTGCAGCTGCCGCGGCGCGGCATGCTGGTCAGCGAGATCCGGCTTGACGAGCAGCTGGATCTGCTGGAGGCGCGGCGCGCGCTGGAATGCGTGATCGCCGGCGCTGCGGCCCGGCGCGCCACGCCGCCACAGCGCGAGGCGATGCTGGCCTGCGCCCAGCGCATGGCCGACGCCGCACAGGCCGACGACCTGGATGCCTACATGGCCGCCGACCAGGCGCTGGACCGCCAGATCCATGCCGCCAGCCGCAACCGCTTCGCCACGGCCGCCATCCTGCCCATGGTCATCCAGTGCCGCCGCTTCTGGTATGCGCACCAGCATCACGGCGACATGGGGCGCGGCGCCGCGTTGCACCAGGCCCTGGCCGCCGCCATCGTCGCCGGCGATCCAGTCGTGGCCCAGCAGCGAGCCCATGAGCTGCTGGACGAACTGCGCCGCTTCGTGCTGAAGGTCATCGAATGAACACCCCTGCCCGCATCATCGACTCCCACACCGGGGGCGAACCCACCCGCATCCTCATCAGCGGCGGCCCCGACCTGGGCGCAGGCTCCATGGCCGAGCGCCTGGAGCGGCTGAAGCGCGACCACGACGCCTGGCGCCGCGCGCTGGTCAACGAGCCGCGCGGCTCGGACGTCGTCGTCGGCGCGCTGCTGTGCGAGCCGGCCGAGCCGGACAGCAGCGCTGGCGTGATCTTCTTCAACAACGTCGGCTATCTGGGCATGTGCGGCCACGGCAGCATCGGCCTGGTCGCAACCCTGGCCCACCTGGGGCGCATCGCGCCGGGCTGGCATCGCATCGAGACGCCGGTGGGCCGCATCAGCGCCGAGCTGCACGCCGACGGCCGCGTCAGCATCACCAACGTGCCGGCCTACCGGCTGGCGCGGCGGGTGCCCGTGCGGTTGGGCGAGCGCACGCTGCACGGCGACATCGCCTGGGGCGGCAACTGGTTCTTCCTCTGCGAGGACCATGGGTTGACGCTGGACAAGGCCCATGCGGAACATCTCACCGAGACCGCCTGGGCCCTGCGCCAGGCGCTGCGGGCCCAGGGCCTGTGCGGCGCCGACGGCGCCGAGATTGACCACATCGAGCTGCTGGGCCCGCCGCAATCGGCGGACAACCAGGGCCGCAACTTCGTACTCTGCCCCGGCAAGGCCTATGACCGCAGTCCCTGCGGCACCGGCACCAGCGCCAAGCTCGCCTGCCTGGCCGCCGATGGCAAGCTGGCACCCGGCCAGCCGTGGCGGCAGGAAAGCAGCATAGGCAGCGTGTTCGAGGCCAGCTACCGCCCAGCCAATGCCGACGCGCCGGAAGGCGCCGTCGTCGTCACGCTCACTGGCCGTGCCCATGTGAATCTGGACGCCACGCTGGTGCTGGACCCGACCGATCCCTTCGCCTGGGGCTTCTGAGCGCCCTGCCCCGGACTCAGCGGAATTCGAAGGCTTCCTGGTGGAAGTCCTGCGGGTCCAGGCCCGCATGCACCAGCTCGGCCTTCAGGCTTTCGCCAAAGCGCGCCGGACCGCAGAACCAGATGCCGGCATGGCGCCAGTCGGGCTGCTCGCGCATCAGCTGGACAGCGTCCAGCCGCTGACCCCAGGCGCTGCGCACCACATGCAGTTCGACGCCGGCGGCATGGGCCAGCGAGAGAAAGTCCTCCAGCCAGTTGGGCTCCAGCGTCGCCGTGCAGTAGTAGAGGCTGACGGGCTGGCGCGTGCCGCCCTGCTGAGCCAACGCACGCATGCGCGCGAGGAACGGCGTCATGCCGATACCGGCGCCGATCCAGATCTGGCGCGGCCGGCGGTCGTCGAACACGAAAAGGCCGTAGGGGCCTTCGACCCAGGCCGCGTCGCCGGCCGCGATGCGACGCGCCAGCCCGCGGGTGAAATCGCCCAGCGCCTTGATGCCAAAGCGCAGCTCCCCGCCGCCATCGGGCCGCGGCGCCCAGGCCGAGGCAATGGTGAAGGGATGGGCGCCTTCGCGGGCGTCCAGGCATAACAGCGCGAATTGCCCGCTGCGATGCCCAGGCCATCCCGCCGGCACATCCAGGCTCAGCTCCAGCACGCCGTCACCGCGGTCGCGCAATCCATTGACGGTCGCGGCCACGCGACGGCGGCGACCGATCAGCCCGGCCAATGACAGCAAGGCCGCCGCGGCACCGGCCAGCATCAGCAGCGCCAGCAGCACGCCCATGGGCGCCCGCCACCAGGCGGCGGGCATGAACACCAGCGCGTGGTAGACCCAGGCCAGATAGACCAGCGGCATCAGCCGGTGCAGACGCGCAAAGAGCCGGTAGGGCACGCGCCGCCACAGCGCCAGCAGCACCAACCCCAGCGCGATGAACAAGGCCCACTCGGCCCATTCCTTCGCGCTGTGGTGCCAGGCGTCGAAGAGGTCCAGCGCTTGGCTGGGGAAGCCTTCGGGCTTGACGATGAGCCCGGCGCGACGCGCCGACTTCACCGCCAGCCTGAGCCCGTAATGCAGCCAAGCCAGGCCGGTTCCCCACAGCGCCAGGCGGCGGTGGATGCGATAGGCGCGGTCCAGCCCGCCCAGCGGCCGCGAGAGCACGGGCCAGCGCAAGGCCAGCAGCATTGCGGCGGAAAAACAGGCGATCGCCAGCGCGCCACTCAGCCACAGCCCTTGCAGATAGATCGGCCAGGGCAGCAGGCTGGTCACCGCAGCCGGCATCAGGGGCAGGCTCACGGCCCAGGCCAGAAGCAGGACGAGGAGAAAGAGGGATACCGGCGGGATCATGGGGCGCTCCAGGGCCTCCCGCGTCGCGACTCGCGGCGATGCGCAAGACCTGACCCCATCCTACGGCAGCCCTCTCCCCGCCGATACTGAGCCAGAGCAGCTCAGGCGGACATTCAGGGCCCCTCGAGACGGATCAGGTGAAAGCGCGTACCGCTGCCGTGCGGCTCGATCCCGACGATGCGCACGTTGCCAGGCCGGCCGGCCTTGTAGAGCCTGCCGCCGGACGCGGGGCGGTCTTGCTCGCAGCTGAGCTGGCCTTTCTGCTTGGTGCGCGGCGCCTTGGGATCGCCGCAGTCCAGCACCGGCCCGTAGGCGTCCAGCGCCTCGCGATAGAAGCGCGCGACGCGCTCGGGCGAATCCGCGGACTCGTACTTGGCAATCACCAGCTTGAAACCAAGCTGCCCGCCCCACAGCCCGAAGTTCACGGCCGGTTGGTCGTCTTTGTGTTCGCGGTAGGCCTGCGCGCCTGGATAGAGGGGCAAGCCGAGGTCCGCGCTGCTCGCCTGCGGACTGACCACCACCCCGGCGCCGAGGCCGGGGGTGGAGGCCGCGGGCTGGGCCGGTGGTGCGGCGCAGGCACTCAGCGCCAGTACGCAGGCACCGATCGGCAGACCGCGAGACAGCACGCGAGAGAGGCGAGACAGAGTGGTGGACATGGGGCCTGCGTGGGAATGACGACGGTCCCAATGTAGGCCGGACGCCGCGAGGCGCCCTGCACGAAGCGACGGACCGCGCGATCGACGGCACAGGCCGTGATGCGCGCGGATGCGCCGCTCAGCCCTTCTTGGCTGCGCCCAGATAAGTCTCGACCACGCGCGGATCGCGCGCCAGGTCGGAGGCCTTGCCTTCCAGTGCGATCTCGCCCGTCTCCAGCACATAGCCGTAGTCGGCCACCTCCAGCGCGGCGCGCGCGTTCTGCTCGATCAGCAAGATGGACACGCCCGCCTCGCGCAGCCGCTCGACGATGCGGAACACCTCCTTGACGATCAGCGGTGCCAGACCCAGGCTGGGCTCGTCCAGCATCAGCAGCTTGGGGCGCGCCATCAGCGCACGGCCCACGGCCAGCATCTGCCGCTCGCCGCCGGACAGCGTGCCGGAGAGCTGGGCGCGCCGCTCGCGCAGGCGCGGGAAGAGTTCGTAGACGCGCTCCAGGCCGTCGCGCCAGTCGCTTTGCCCCAGGCGCATGGGCCGGAAGCCGCCCAGGACCAGGTTGTCTTCCACGCTCATGGTCGTGAACAGCTCGCGCTTCTCGGGCACCAGGGCCAGGCCCTTCATCACGCGCTCTTCCAGCCCCAGCGAGGACAGCTCCTCGCCGTCGAAGAAGATCTGCCCCTTGCTGGGCAGCACGCCCATCAGCGCGTTCAGCGTGGTGCTCTTGCCCGCGCCGTTGGGCCCGATCACGGTGACCACCTCACCCTGGCGCAGACGTAGGTTCAGCCCGGTCAGCACTTCGGCACGGCCATAGCCGGCCTGCAGATTCTTGACGTTCAGCAATTCGCTCATCACACCACCTCAGTGCTCGGTTCCCAGATAGGCGGCGCGCACCTCGGGGCTGGCCTGCACCTCGGCCGGCGTGCCCTCGATCAGCTTGGTGCCGAACTCCATCACGACGATGCGGTCGGTCAGGCCCATCACGAAGTCCATGTCGTGTTCCACCAGCAAGATGCTCATGCCCTCGGCCTTGAGCTGGCGCAGCACCGCGGCCAGCGCCTGCTTCTCCTTGTGGCGCAGACCGGCGGCCGGCTCGTCCAGCAGCAGCAGCGCGGGGTCCGAGCACAGCGCGCGGGCGATCTCCATCAGGCGCTGAGGGCCGAGCGCCAGGTTGCCGGCGAGCTCGTTCATCTGGGCCTCCATGCCGATGCGCTTGAGCTGCGCCTCGGCCTCGGCGAAGAGGCGCCGCTCCTCCTCGCGGTCCAGGCGCAGCATGGCGCGCGCCGTGCCATTGGACGAGCGCAGATAGCCGCCCAGCGCGACGTTCTCCAGCACCGTCATGTCCGCGATCATCTTGACGTGCTGGAAGGTGCGCGACATGCCGCGCCGCGCGATCTCACGCGAGGGCAGACGGGCGATGCTCTGCCCCAGGAAGCGCACCTGGCCGCTGGTCGCCGACAGCACGCCGGAAATCAGGTTGAAGGTGGTGGACTTGCCCGCACCGTTGGGACCGATCAGGCCGATGATCTCGCCCGCCTTGATGGTGAAGCTGACGTCGTTGACCGCCACCAGGCCGCCGAACTGCTTGCGCAGCTTGTCCACCTGCAGCAGCAGCTCACCCGGCTGCGGCTTGGGCCGCGACGCCAGCGCCGCCGCCCCCTCCCAGTCGCGCACCCGGGCGCGCGCCGGGAACCAGCGCGCAAGCAACCCCTGCACCGAAGGCCAGAGGCCCTTGGGCGCGTACTTGAGCATCAGCACCAGCACGATGCCCAGCACGATGATCTCGAAATTGCCATTGCTGCCCAGCAGTTGCGGCAGCAGCTCCTTGAGCTGGTCCTCGATGATCTTGAAGACGCCCGCGCCGACAAAAGCGCCCCAGACCGAGGACACGCCGCCGACCACCGCCATGAAGAGGTACTCGATGCCCATCTTCAGGGCAAAGGGGCTGGGGTTGACGGTCCGCTGCACATGGGCGAACAGCCAGCCCGAGACCGACGCCAGCAGCGCCGCGATCACGAAGACGATGACTTTGTAGCGGAAGGTCGAGACGCCCATGGCCTCGGCCATCACCGTTGCGCCACCCAGGGCCCGGATCGCCCGCCCCGGCCGCGAGTCGAGCAGGTTGCGCACCGCCAGCGCGCCAAGGATGGCGCAGATCCAGATCAGGTAATACATCGCCCGCCCGTCCGCGAGGCTGAAGCCGAACAGCTCCAGCGCCGGCACGCCCAGCAGGCCGTCGTACTTGCCCAGGAAGTCCATGTTGGCGATGCAGTAGTTCAGGCTCAGCGCCCAGGCGATGGTGGCCAGCGGCAGGTAGTGACCGGACATGCGCAGCGTGATCCAGGCCAGCACCAGCGCCACCACCAGAGTGACCGCCAGCCCCGCCACCAGACCCAACCAGGGCGACAGGCCATAGCGGGTGGACAGCAGCGCGCTCGCATAGGCGCCGACACCGACGAACGCGGCCTGGCCGAAGGAGGTCAGGCCGCCGACCCCGGTCAGCAGCACCAGGCCCAGGGCCACCAGCGCGAACATCCCGATGTAGTTGGCCTGAGTGATCCAGAACTCCGGCACCGGCAGCACCGGCAGCAATGCCAGCAGCATCAGGCCCAGCGCGGGGAACAGCTTGTTGGATTTCATGGTTCTAGCGTCCTGCCGCGTTCAATGCTCTTCGTGATGAGGATCGCGCCAGCTGCGCCACAAGAGCACCGGCAGGATGGTGGTGAACACGATCACCTCCTTGAAGGCGCTCGCCCAGAAAGAGCTGAAGGATTCGATCAGCCCCACGGCCAGCGCGCCGATGGCCGCACCGGGATAGCTGGACAGCCCCGCGAACACCGCCGCGACGAAGCCCTTGAGGCCGATCAGGAAGCCGCTGTCATAGAAGATCGTCGTCGTCGGGCTGATCAGCAGCCCCGACAATGCGCCGATGAAGGCCGCCAGCGTGAAGGACAGCCGACCTGCCGACACGCTGGAAATGCCCATCAGCCGCGCGCCCAGCCGGTTCACCGCGGTGGCGCGCAGCGCCTTGCCGTAAAGGCTCTTCTCAAAGAACAGCCACAGCGCCAGGATCAGCGCGATCGAGGCACCCACGATGATCAGGGTCTGACCGGACAGCATCAGCGGCCCGGCCGTGAAGCTCGCGTCCCAGAAGCTCGGGTTGCGCGACCCCTCGGCACCAAAGAAGACCAGGCCCAGGCCGGTCAGCGCGAAATGCACGCCCACCGACACGATGAGCAGCACCAGCACCGACGCGTCGGCCAGCGACTGGTAGGCCAACCGGTACAACAACGCGCCCATGGGCGTGACGATGGCCAGCGTCAGCAGCGCCTGCAGCACCAGCGGCAGTTGCAATGTGGCCGCCCACAGCGCAAACAGGCCGATCAGCAGTCCCGGGGCGGCATCGCGCAGGATGCGCGGCAGGGCCTGGGCCAGCGGCTTCTTCTCGCGCCAGGCCTCGACCAGATCCAGCAGCGCCGCCAGCAGCGCCATCGCGATCAGAAAATGAATGGTCAGCGGCGTCTTGCCCAGCTGCAGCCCGGCCAGCGTCAGCGCGCCGAAGGCCACATACTCGCCCTGCGGGATGAACACCACCCGCGTGACCGCAAAAACCAGCACAAGGGCCAGCGCCAACAACGCGTAGATCGCGCCGTTCGTAACCCCATCCAGCATCAGGATGCTTGCGATTGTCCCGTCCACCTTGTCTCCTCGGGTACAGCTACGGCTGTTGCCGCTTTGTCAAATCACTCTAGCGAAAAACCCTTGCGGCATGCTTGGTGCGATGCCGCATTGACAAAGCTCAAATAATCAGCCGACCGGTCGGTCGAAATATCACAACCCCCGCAAAGCCAGCACTGGTGCGGCCTGGCGCACAGACTGACAGGCCGCTGACACGCCCCCAGGAGGACTCCGCCCGGCTTCCGCGCCGTCGGCAGCGCATTTGCCCGACTGCAGCCGGGGGACATGCGGCGCCAGCCGCACGCAGCACGGGCGCAGGCCGAACCTGGGCTTAGACTGCGCCGATGTCTTCCGCGCCCCCTTTGCTCGAATTCCACGGCCATCTGGCCCGCATCACGCTGCGCCGCCCGCAGGTGGCCAACCGGCTGGAAATCGCCGATCTGCAATGCCTGCAGGACCAACTCAAGGAGGTCAACGCCAGGCGCGACGCGCGCGTGCTGCTGCTGCAGGCCGAAGGCCGGCATTTCTGTAGCGGCTTCAACATCGGCGCGGTGCCGGGCGTGGATGCGGGAGCGCTGTTCGAGGCGCTGACCGATGCCTGGGAACAGGCCCGACCGGTCACGGTGGCGGCCATCCAGGGCGGCGTGTTCGGCGGGGCCACGGACCTGGCGTTGGCCTGCGACTTCAGGCTCGGCGTGGCTTCCTGCGAGATGTTTGTGCCGGCCGCGCGACTGGGGCTGCACTTCTACCGCGGTGGCATGGAGCGCTACGTCAACCGGCTGGGTCTGGGCATGGCCAAGCGGGTCCTGCTGGGCGGAGAGACGCTGGACGCCGTCGCGATGCGCGACTGCGGCTTCCTGGACCGACTGCTACCCGACGCCGAAGCCTTGCGCGCAGCGGTCTCGCACTTCTGCGACCAGTTATGCGCCCAGGCGCCGCTGGCGATGAGTGGCATGAAGAAACACCTGAACGCCATTGCCAATGGCCGGCTGGATGTCGACGCGCTGGCGAAAGATCTCGCCGCCGCCAATGCTTCGCAGGATCTTCAGGAAGGCGTTCAAGCCTGGATGGAGAAGCGCGCACCGCGCTTCCAAGGCTGCTGAGCCGTTGCGCGAGGGCGGAAGGATTCAGACGGAGATCGTGTCCGCCAGCTCCAGCTCAGGGTAGAGATCCAGGCCAGCGCGGACGGCGACCCGGCGCAGCGCCAGTTCCTCGGCAGGGCTCCACTGGCGGATGCCCTCCCTCTGCGCCACGGACACCACGCCGACGATGCGACCATTGACCTGCACCGCAACGTCCAACATGGCCCGCCAGCGACAGTCCGACCGCGTGGCGTCCTCTGCAAAGTGGCCAAGCCGCGCGTCCGTCCACCTGTCGCTGCAGGCGAAGACCCCGGCCTCCAGCAGGGATGCGAAGTAACCTGGCCAACGGGACTGGTCGCAGGCCTCAAGCTGCACGGATGACTCTCGCCCCGGTTCATGGCCGCCCACGCCCTGGAGTCGATAGTGACCGGGCAGCCCCACCAGCCGCCAAAGGCTCGCGTGATCGCATGCCAGCGTTTCGCAGAGCAACCGCCCCAATGCCTGCGCATAGCGCAACTCTCGCCCCGGCGCCGCCACCTCCAGCGGCATGGCCGCACGCAACTCCGCGTACAACCCCTCCATTCGGCCGATCGACATGCCGCTCCCTGGTTTGACTTGCCCTCCCTAGGGCGAACCCTCGATTCTAGGTGTTTACCCTAGATTTACCAAGCCATCGCCGAGACCAAAGGCCAGACGCCTGCGCTCATTAGCGTAGGCCCGATGCGGGAATACGCCCGGTTATAGGAAAATACGGGTTTCGTCGGCGCAGCCCACAGGCGAGGGACTCGGGCGCGCGCCATAGGACGCTTCACACTTTTATCACTATCAGGATCAGCGTGGCCAAGGAAACGACCAAGACGACTATCGAAGCCGATGGTCTCCGATACCGTTCAAAAGCCCCCGGTTCGCCGTTCGCGGCGACCTCTTCATTCGGCGCAGCGACCATGTCCTGCTTTCTTTGCGGCAAGCATCGCCCACGGGCCATGCTGAAGTCGCGCAAGCTGCTGGGCAAGTCACAGCCGGTCTGCGCGCCGTCCTGCAAGGAGCTGGAAGAGCAGCTCGCCGTCAAGAAGTGAACCCTAGCCGGCCCGTCCTGGGCCGGCTTCTTTCCGTCAGGCAGCGCGAAAACAGCGCCCGCAGACGGCCCGGTAGCGCGCATTGCCGCCAATTTCCACCTGTGCGCCTTCGGTGACACGCCGCATGCTGCCGTCCACGCGCATGTTCATCGTGGCCTTGCGACCACAGTCGCAAATGGTCTTCATCTCGTCCATCTCGTCCGCCAACCCCAGCAAGGCCGCCGAACCCGGAAATAGCTGACCGCGGAAATCCGTGCGCAGGCCGTAGCAGATCGCCGGCAGATTGCGCATGTGCGCCAGCTCATGCAGCGCCCAGACTTGGTCGGCGCTCAAGAACTGCGCCTCGTCCACCAGCAAGCAGGCGATGTCCGGCTGCACCGGAATCAGGCTCAGGAAGTCCGTCGTCGCATCGAACAGCTCGGCCACCCGCTGCGGGCCCAGCCGGGACGTCACATAGCCGCGGCCGTAGCGGTCGTCCATACCGGCAGTGAAGATGCGCACTCGGTGACCGCGCTCCTCGTAGTTGTGCGCCACCTGCAGCAGCGCGGTCGACTTGCCCGCGTTCATCGCGGCGTAGCGGAAGAAAAGCTTGGCCATGCCGAATCATCGCCGATGCCGCACTGTCCATCGCACAAGTGACGCTGTGGCCTGAGCCACCCCGGGCAAGCGCTGTAGCGCCCGTCACAACAGAAGCCTAGGATGAAGGAAGACAGGATCGCCGATATTCACCAGCATCGGGCCCGGCCGGGCCTTGATAAGGAGATCATGAGCAAAGACACCTGCACCGCCGTGCGTGAAGACGGACTCCGATATGCCTCCAAGGTCGGAGGCTCCCCCTTTCAGGGCAGCGGCCAAACCCGTTCCTGCTTCAAATGCGGACGACACCGCCCCACCAGCAGCCTGCAAGCCTTGCGCGTCCTGGGCCGCAGCGAACTGGTCTGCAAACCCTCCTGCGCCCCCAAGACCTGAAGATTTGAGGCCTGGCAACTCCCTTGCCAGGCTAGCCAGACGGCATTTGCCAGCGCTTGGACGCTGTGGGCACAATGCCGCTCTTTGCTTCTTCACGTCGCTTGCCGACCGTTTTCATGTCGTCCACCGAACCGCAGGCCAGCCTTCCGGCCGCCGAGACCCCGATCGAGCCCGGCCAGGAACCCACGGCCCGCCCCGCCGAGAAGGCCGATCCCCAGCAATGCGCGGCCGAACTCAAGCGCCTGTTCCCGGCCTTGTTTGCCGGCCCGGCCAAGCCCATCAAGCTCCGCATCCAGGCCGACATCCAGGAGCGCGCACCGGGCCAGTTCAGCAAGCAGCAGCTGTCCGCCTTTCTGCGCCGCTATACCGGCGGCACCGGCTATCTGATCGCCCTCACCAAAGCCCAGCATCGCTTCGACCTGGACGGCCAGCCCGCAGGTGAGCTCAGCGAGGAGCACCGTGAGGCGGCTCGGCAGGAATTGGCGCGTCGTCGCCTGGTCACCGAGGGCCGGCGCGCCCAGGAGGAATCCGAGCGGCGCAATCGCGCCCAGCTGCTGCGTGACTTTGAGCGCACGACGCTGACGCCGGCCAATTTCTGCGCGCTCAAGGGCATCGCCCCCGAGCAACTGGAGCCGCTGCTGGCCCAGGCCCGTCAGGAGGCCCAGGACATGCCCGCGCGTCCGGATCGCCCGCCTCGGCACGAGCCTGGCCGCCCCCAGGGCCGTCCGCAAGGTCCGCGGCGGGAGCACAAGGCGTCGGCTCCCCCCCGTCGCGGTCGCTGATCCGCGCGCGTCCGGCATGCGTGCGTGCTGCGACGGCTGCCGGCGGCCCCTGCGGGCCTGCTGGTGCGGCTGCGTGAAGCACGTTGACAACCGCACGCCAGTGCTCATCCTGCAGCACCCGAGCGAGCGTGATCACCCCAAGGGCACGGCGGCGCTGCTGCGGCGCTGCCTGGCGCGCTGCAGCCTGCTGACGGGGGAGCGGCATGCGCCTCCACCACCCGGCGGTCGCCTGGCCCTGCTGTATCCGCACACACCGAGTGCAGCTCGACTGGAACCGGGGGCGCCGGTGGATGCGCTGATCGTGCTTGATGGCACCTGGCGCCATAGCCGCAAGCTGATGCACCTCAACCCCTGGCTGGGTGCGCTACCCCGCTTATCGCTGGATCTGAAGGGGCACACCGCGCGTTACCGGATCCGCCGCGCTCATGCCGCGCACCAGCTCAGCACGCTGGAGGCCGGCATGCTGGCGCTGGAGCAGCTGGAGTCTGATCCCGAGCGTTACGCACCCCTACACCAGGTCCTGGAAGACTTCATGCGCACGCACCAGAAGGCGGGCTGGCCGGAGCCCGCTATGCTCCCATCCGATTGATTGAATGGCCGGCCCCCCGCTGGTCTTCGAGGAGATGCCACCCATGACCGCCCCCATCGCAACTGAACCGCGCCTGAGTTCCCTGTCCCATGGCGGCGGCTGCGGCTGCAAGATCGCACCTGGACTGTTATCCCAGATCCTCCAGGGCTGCAGCGCCCTGCCTGTGCCGCCCCAGCTGCTGGTGGGCATCGAGACCTCCGACGATGCCGCCGTCTACCAGCTCAATGACGAGCAGGCGCTGGTCGCGACCACCGACTTCTTCATGCCCATCGTCGACGATCCCTACGACTTCGGCCGCATCGCCGCGACGAACGCGATCAGCGACGTCTATGCCATGGGCGGCACGCCCATCATGGCGCTGGCGCTGGTCGGCATGCCCATCAATGTGCTGAGTCCACAAACCATCGCGCGCGTGCTCGAAGGCGGCGCGTCCGTGTGCCGCAGCGCCGGCATCCCCATCGCCGGCGGACACACCATCGACTCGGTGGAACCCATTTATGGGCTGGTGGCGTTGGGACTGGTCCATCCCAAGCGGGTGCGCCGCAATGCCGACGCACGGGCCGGCGACAAGCTGGTGCTGGGCAAGCCCCTGGGCGTGGGCGTGATGTCGGCGGCGCTGAAGAAGGGCCGGCTGAACGAGGCCGGCTATCGCCAAATGATAGACAGCACCACCCGGCTGAACACCCCGGGCCCGGCACTCGCGGCGCTGGATGGCGTGCATGCGATCACCGACGTGACCGGCTTCGGCCTGGCAGGCCACGCGCTCGAAGTCGCCCGAGGCTCTGGCTTGCAGGCTCGCGTGGATTGGGCGGCGGTACCCTTGCTGGCGGGGGTGCGCGAACTCGCCGAACAAGGACTGGTGACGGGAGCCTCGGGGCGCAACTGGAGCGCCTACGGGCAGGACATCAGCCTGCCCGCGGGCATCGACGCCCAGGCCCAGGCACTGCTCAGTGACCCGCAGACCAGCGGCGGCCTGCTGGTCAGCTGCGCGCCGGACACCGTGGAGCAGGTGCTCGCCATCTTCAGAAGCCAGGGGTTTGCCGAGGCCGCCGTCATCGGCGAGATGAGGCTCGAGCCCGCGGACGAAAAGCGACTGGTGCTGAGCTGAGCGCGTCAGCCTGCCTGACTGACGTTCGGGCTTGCAAAGCAAAAAGGCCCTCGACGAGGGCCTTTTGCATGCTGCATGCATGTGGTTGCGGGGGCAGGATTTGAACCTACGACCTTTGGGTTATGAGCCCAACGAGCTACCAGACTGCTCCACCCCGCGACTGATCTTCGCGCCCGCCACACAGAGAGCCGGATGCCCTCGATGCGGGGGAAATAAAAAGCCGCCCGATTTCGGCGGCGCGCCAGGTCGTTCTCGCCACAATTGCTTCGAACCACCCAACGATGTTCTGGTTGCGGGGACAGGATTTGAACCTGCGACCTTTGGGTTATGAGCCCAACGAGCTACCAGACTGCTCCACCCCGCGACTGAAGCTGTGAGTGTAGCACGAAATGGATATGTCGATCAAATTCCTGCCGCATCGAGCGACTGGAGGAAACGTGCCGCGTCCTGGTAACCGATCACGCGCACACCGGTCTGCTCCTCGCCCTGGGCATTGAAGAAGATGGTGCCAGGCGGCCCGAAGAGCTTGAAGCGCTTCAGCAGCTCGCGATCAGCGGCGCTGTTGGCGGTCACGTCCGCCTTCAGCAGCAGCGCACCGGCCAGCCGCGCCTGGACGCGCGCGTCGCTGAAGGTGTAGCGCTCCATCTCCTTGCAGGAGACGCACCAGTCCGCGTAGAAATCCAGCATCACGGGCTTGCCCGCACTGCGCAGCAGGCCATCCAGTTCCTCGACACTGGCTACCTTGCGGAACTGCACCCCGCCAACGGCGCCAGGCAGCGCTTCGGCGGCGGCATTGCGACCGGCGACCAAGCCGCCGAGGGGCTTCAGCGGGTCCGTGCCACCTGCGGCGGCCCCGATGAACTGGGCCAGGCCGAATACCACAGCCGCCAGCGCCGCGCTCTTGCGCAGCCAGGTCCGCGGCGCATGCGGCTCGGCGCCATGAAACAGACCCAGCAAGGCCGCCAGCCCGACCAGCAAAGCGCCCCACAGGGCCTGCGCCACCACAGGCGCCAGCACCGGTTGCACGGTCCACAACGCAACCGCAAGCAGCAGCAGACCGAAGAAGTACTTGACACTCTCCATCCACGGGCCGGCCTTGGGCAGCAGCGTGCCCGCCGACAGACCCAGCACCAGCAGCGGCACGCTCATGCCAGCGGCCAGCGCGAACAAGGCCGCACCACCCAGCCACACATCGCGCGTCTGGCTCAAATAGAGCAGCGCCCCCGCAAGCGGCGCGGCCACACAGGGGCTTACGATCAGCGCTGACAGTCCCCCCATCGCGAACACACTGAACACCCGCCCCGCCGGCAGCTTCTGAGTCGCCTGGTTCACGCCACCGGTGAAGCGATGTGGCAGCTGAAGCTCGTACACACCGAACATGGACAGTGAGAAGCCCACCAGCAACAGCGCGAACAGCGCCAGCACCCAGGGCTTCTGCAGATAGGCGGCGAGCCCCTCGCCCGCCAGGCCGGCGGCCACGCCGAGCAGCGTGTAGACCAGCGCCATGCCCAACGAATAACTGCAAGCCAGCAGGAAACCGCGCAGGCGCGAGCCTTGCGCCCCCTGGCCCACGATGATGGACGACAGGATGGGCAACATCGGCAGCACACAGGGCGTGAAGGACAACAGCAGCCCCGCCGCGAAGAAGGCTCCCAGGACCAGCCACAGGCGCCCGGAGCGCAACACGCCATCCAGGGCACCGTCGCCGCCGCTGCTTGCCGCTGGCGCGGGTGCTTCAGCCGACGGGGTCGCCGCGCCCGACGAGACCGCCTGGCTTCCTTCCGAGCGCCCGAAGCCGCTCATCGCATCGGTGGCCGCCGCGATCTTCAGGGGTTCCACACCGCCGTAGGCCTTCAGCGGCACGCTCAGTTCGCTGGTCATGGGCGGGTAGCACAGGCCCTTGTCGGCACAGCCTTGCCCCGTGATGCGCAGCTTCACATTCCCCTGCGGCGCCTCGTCGATGCTCAGCACCAGGCTTAGGCGTTCGCGGTAAGTCTCGACCTCCTTCTGAAAGGTCTCGTCGAACTTGCGCTTGGCTTCGGGCCAGGCGGGGCCGGTGATCCGCCCCTGGGCCAGTTCGAATTTGAACTGGTCCTTGTACATGTAGTAGCCCGGTGCGATCTCGAAATCCAGGCGCAGGCTCTTGTCGTCCTGCACGGTGGCAGCCAGCTTGAAGGCCTGCTCGGGATCCAGGAAATCGTCGGCGAGCGCCGGGCGGCCGATCAGGGCAAGCAGCCCCAGCAGCATGAGCGCGGCAAAGGCGCGCATCCCTCTAGTCATCAGTGCGGTCATTGTCGGGGTAGCAAGTGCCGCCGGTCGCGGCCAGGGCGGGAGCTTAGCGCGATTCCATCAACCCGGCCGTCCGTCAGGGCCGGCGCAGTGCGGTGCGCGGCGCCTCGCCCGCAGTCGGCGCATGAGCTCATGCGGCGCCGGTGACGTCGAGGCGCGGTCCGTGCCGAACGCACCAAGAAAAACACCCTGGCAGCTCGCGCTGGCAGGGTGGATGGAAGCCGGGCGGACCGGCTTCGGGGCAAGCGAAGAGCTTACTCAGCAGCGGCTTCGGCCGGGGCAGCCTCTTCGGCACGGTCCACCAGCTCGACATAGGCCATCGGCGCGTTGTCGCCGACGCGGAAGCCCATCTTCAGAATGCGGGTGTAGCCGCCCGGACGCGCCTTGAAGCGCGGGCCCAGTTCGTTGAACAGCTTGGTCACGATGTCGCGGTCGCGCAGACGATCGAAGGCCAGGCGGCGGTTCGCCAGCGTGGGCTCCTTGGCCAGCGTGATCAGCGGCTCGACGATGCGGCGCAGTTCCTTGGCCTTGGGCAGGGTGGTCTTGATGGCTTCGTGCTGGAGCAGCGAGACCGCCATGTTGCGGAACATCGCGGCGCGATGTTCGCTGGTGCGGTTGAGCTTGCGGAGGCCGTTACGGTGGCGCATGGTGCTTTCCTTTCCTACTGTGTAATACCGGCAGCCGTATCAGGTACTGCCGGGGCACCGGGTGGGCAAGGAGCCCACCCACCTTCAAAAATTAACGCTTGTCCAGACCTTGGGGAGGCCAGTTCTCGAGACGCGAACCCAGGGTCAGGCCGCGCGAGGCCAGCACTTCCTTGATTTCGTTGAGCGACTTGCGACCCAGGTTGGGGGTCTTCAGCAGCTCGGTCTCGGTACGCTGGATCAGGTCGCCGATGTAGTAGATGTTCTCGGCCTTCAGGCAGTTGGCCGAGCGCACAGTCAGTTCCAGCTCGTCCACAGGACGCAGCAGGATCGGGTCGAAGCTGCTGGAGCGAGCGGCCGGCGCTTGGTCGAAGGCGTCGACCAGGTCGGTGCCCTGCAGTTGTGCGAACACGGCCAGTTGCTCAACCAGAATCTTGGCCGAGGCACGGATCGCTTCCTCCGGCGAAATGGCGCCGTTGGTCTCGATCTCCATCACCAGCTTGTCCAGGTCGGTACGCTGCTCGACGCGGGCGTTCTCCACCGCATAGCTGACGCGCTTGACCGGGGAGAAAGACGCGTCCAGGACAATGCGACCGATGGACTTGGTCGGCTCGTCGCCATAGCGGCGCATGTTGCCGGGCACATAGCCGCGGCCCTTCTCGACCTTGATCTGCATGTCCAGCTTGCCGCCTTGCGACAGGTGGGCGATGACATGGCCGGGGTTGATGATCTCGACGTCGTGCGGCGTCTGGATGTCGGCGGCGGTGACAGGACCTTCGCCTTCCTTGCGCAGCACCAGGGTCACTTCCTCACGGTTGTGCAGGCGGAAGACCACGCCCTTCAGGTTCAGCATGATGTGAACCACGTCTTCCTGCACGCCATCGATCGCCGAGTACTCGTGCAGCACCCCGGCAATGGTCACTTCCGTCGGCGCATAACCCACCATCGACGACAGCAGCACACGGCGCAGGGCGTTGCCCAGGGTATGACCGTAACCGCGCTCGAAAGGCTCCAGGATCACCTTGGCGCGATGACCGCCCAGGGGCTCCACAGTGATGGACTTGGGTTTGAGCAGATTGGTTTGCATGAGGTCTTTCTTTCAATACCCTCGGTTCGTTACACCGATAAGGCTGAGGGACCAACCGGGCCGGCCCTTGGCGCAAAGCCCGGACGAGGAACAGCCGAGCGGCCCCTGAAGGGGCAGCCCGGCTCAGACGGGAGAATTAGCGCGAGTACAGTTCAACGATCAAGGACTCGTTGATCTCGGCGCCGAACTCATCGCGATCCGGCGTCTTCTTGAACACGCCTTCCATCTTCGACGCGTCCACCTGGACCCAGGCAGGCAGGCCGATCGATTCCGCCAGCTTCAGCGAATCCTGGATGCGCAGCTGCTTCTTGGCCTTCTCGCGCACCGCCACGATGTCACCGGCCTTGACCATGTAGGAAGCGATGTTCACCACGCCGCCGTTCACGGTGATGCTCTTGTGCGAGACCAGCTGACGGGCCTCGGCACGGGTGGAGCCAAAGCCCATGCGGTAGACGACGTTGTCCAGACGCGATTCCAGCAGTTGCAGCAGGTTCACGCCGGTCGAGCCCTTGCGGCGCTCGGCTTCGGCGAAATAGCGGCGGAACTGGCGCTCCAGCACGCCGTACATGCGCTTGACCTTCTGCTTTTCACGCAGTTGCAGACCGAAGTCGGAGGTGCGCGAACCGGAGGTGCGGCCGTGCTGACCCGGCTTGGTGTCGAACTTGGCCTTGTCGCTGATGGCGCGACGGGCGCTCTTCAGGAACAGGTCGGTGCCTTCGCGGCGGGACAGTTTGGCCTTGGGGCCGAGATAGCGTGCCACTTGCTTATCCTTTTCAATCTGACGCAGGCCCCGGAAAGGTACCCTGCGCGAGTCTGGCCAATGTTGTTGGGCGACCAGACGGTGGGCTTAAGAGGAAGCCTTCCGGCCTCCACAACGAGCCGACTCGCGCGAAGCGAGACGACTCAACGAAACAGCCGGCGCGGCACTTTCGTGCCCGCCGGCGCGGAGAAAATCAGTCCGCAATTATCACACGTCCTGCAAAAAAGGCACAGGCCTTAGATGCGGCGACGCTTCTGCGGACGGCAGCCGTTGTGCGGCACCGGGGTCACGTCGGAGATCGACGTGATGCGGATGCCCAGTGCGGCCAGTGCGCGCACGGACGACTCGCGGCCAGGGCCCGGGCCCTTGATCTTCACGTCCAGGTTCTTGATGCCCTGCTCTTGAGCGGCGCGGCCGGCCACTTCAGCAGCCACCTGGGCCGCGAAGGGGGTCGACTTGCGCGAGCCCTTGAAGCCCTGACCACCGGAAGAGGCCCAGGACAGAGCGCCACCCTGACGATCAGTGATCGTGATGATGGTGTTGTTGAACGACGCGTGAACGTGGGCGATGCCGTCGGCAACGTTCTTGCGAACCTTCTTGCGAACGCGCTGGGCAGCCGAATTATTGGGTGCTTTTGCCATGGTGAGCTTTCTTCAGGTTGCCGCGGAGAATTACTTCTTGCCGGTCGCCGCGGACTTGCGCGGACCCTTGCGGGTGCGAGCATTCGTGCGGGTGCGCTGGCCACGCACGGGCAGGCCGCGGCGATGACGGAAGCCGCGATAGCAACCCAGGTCCATCAGGCGCTTGATGTTGATGGACATCTCGCGGCGCAGATCGCCTTCGATGGTCAGCTTGCCGACTTCTTCCCGGAGCTTTTCCAGGTCGCTGTCGTTCAGGTCCTTGACCTTCTTGTCAAACGGAATGCCGCAGGTCGTGCAGATCTTCTGTGCGGTGGTACGGCCAATGCCGTAGATCGCAGTCAGACCGATCTCGGTGTGCTTGTGCGGCGGAATGTTGATACCAGCAATACGTGCCATGTGCGTCCTCTAATTCGCTTGCAGTCGTGCCGCCATCAGCCCTGGCGCTGCTTGTGGCGCGGATCGGTACAGATCACACGCACCACGCCATTGCGACGGATGATCTTGCAATTGCGGCACATCTTTTTGACGGATGCCGAAACTTTCATGGTCTGCTCCTTGACCTACTCTTTATCGCTCAATCAGCGGTTCCGGGGGTTGCCCTGCAGCTCACTTCGCCCGGAACACGATGCGAGCACGACTCAAATCGTAAGGCGTCAGTTCAACGGTCACCTTGTCGCCAGGGAGAATGCGGATGTAGTGCATGCGCATCTTGCCGGAGATGTGACCGAGAACGACGTGCCCGTTCTCCAATTTGACGCGAAAGGTGGCGTTGGGGAGGTTCTCGACAATCTCACCCTGCATCTGAATGACGTCGTCTTTCGCCATGCCTCTTGTCGTCTCGTTGGATCAGTTGATGGTTAAAAACAGGACCGGCCTCAACCAGCCTTAAAACTCGCCTTCTTCAGCAGCGACTCGTACTGTTGACTCATCACATAGGACTGCACCTGGGCCCAGAAGTCCATCGTGACGACCACGATGATCAACAGCGACGTGCCACCGAAGTAGAACGGCACCGAGTACTTCAAGGTCAGGAACTCGGGCAGCAGACACACACCGGTGATGTAGATCGCGCCCGCCAGCGTCAGCCGGGAGAGGATCTTGTCGATGTGCTTGGCCGTCTGCTCGCCAGGACGAATCCCGGGAATGAAGGCGCCGCTCTTTTTCAGGTTGTCCGCGGTCTCACGGCTGTTGAACACCAGCGCCGTGTAGAAGAAGCAGAAGAACACGATCGCTGCCGAGTACAGCAACACGTAGATCGGCTGCCCCGGGCTCAGCGCTCCAGCGATGTCCTTCAGCCAGCGCATGCTGTCGCCGGTGGCGAACCAGCTGACCAGCGTGGTCGGCAGCAGGATGATCGACGACGCGAAGATCGGCGGGATCACGCCCGACATGTTCAGCTTCAGCGGCAGATGCGAGCTCTGGCCACCGTAGACCTTGTTCCCGACCTGGCGCTTGGCGTAGTTGACCAGGATCTTGCGCTGGCCACGCTCCACGAACACCACCAGATAGGTCACACCGACCACGATGAGCGAGATCAGCAGCAGCGTCGGAATGCCCATGGCACCGGTGCGCACCAGTTCCAGCAGGCCACCGATGGCGCCCGGCAGACCCGCAGCGATACCGCCGAAGATCAGGATCGAGATGCCATTGCCCAGGCCGCGCTCGGTGATCTGCTCGCCCAGCCACATCAGGAACATGGTGCCAGCCACCAGGCTGGTCACGGTCGTGACGCGGAAACCCAGACCCGGCGCAATGACCAGACCCGGCGAGCTTTCCAACGCCAGGGCGATGGACAGCGACTGGAAGATCGCCAAACCCAGCGTACCGTAGCGCGTGTACTGCGTGATCTTGCGACGCCCCGACTCGCCTTCCTTCTTCAGCGCCTCCAGGCTCGGCACCACATAGGTCATGAGTTGCATGACGATGGAAGCCGAGATGTAGGGCATGATGCCCAGCGCGAAGACGGTGAAGCGCGACAGCGCACCGCCCGAGAACATGTTGAACAGGCTCAGGATGCCACCCTGCTGGCCCTTGAAGAGCTGCTGCAACTGCGCCGGGTCGATACCGGGCACGGGGATATGCGCCCCGATGCGGTAGACGACCAGCGCAAGAAGCAGGAACACAAGCCGGCGACGCAGGTCGCCGAACTTGCCGCTCTTGGCCAGCTGGTTTGCGTTGGTAGCCACTGTTGCCTAGCCCTGTTTGCCAGCGATCAAGCGACGACGGTGCCGCCGGCCGCCTCAATGGCAGCCTTCGCACCAGCGGTCACGCCCAGACCCTTGACGGTCAGCTTGCGGCTGATTTCGCCGGACTTGATGACCTTCACGGTCTTGGCCAGCTCGGACACCAGGCCCACGGCCTTGAGCGTCAGCAGGTCGACCTCTTCGCTGCCCAGCTTCTGCAGCTCGTCCAGCGTCACTTCCGCGACGAAGGGACGGGCCAGCGACTTGAAGCCACGCTTGGGCAGGCGACGCTGCAGCGGCATCTGGCCGCCTTCGAAGCCCACCTTGTGGAAGCCACCGGCGCGCGACTTCTGACCCTTGTGACCACGACCAGCGGTCTTGCCCAGACCGGAGCCGATGCCACGGCCCACGCGACGCTTGGCATGCTTGGCACCAGCGGCGGGCTTGATGGTATTGAGTTGCATCTTGTGTTCCTCTTCGGCGCGGCGCTTACAGCACCTTCACCAGATAGGCGATCTTGTTGATCATGCCGCGGACCGCCGGGGTGTCTTCCAGCGTGCGCTCGCTGTTGAGCTTGCGCAGGCCCAGACCGGCCACGGTGGCACGGTGCGAGGCACGGCAGCCGATGGGGCTGCGAACCAGCTTGACCGTCAGAGTTTTCTTGTCGGACATATGACTCTCCAGGCGGCGATCAGTTGAAGATCTCTTCAACCGTCTTGCCGCGCTTGGCCGCCACTTCGGCGGGCGTGGAGCAGCGCTTCAGCGCGTCCAGCGTGGCACGGACCATGTTGTAGGGGTTGGTCGAACCGTGGCTCTTGGTCACGATGTCGGTCACACCCATCACTTCGAAGACGGCGCGCATCGGGCCACCGGCGATCACGCCGGTACCGGCCGGGGCCGGGGCCATCATGACGCGCGAAGCACCGTGCTCACCCACCACGTTGTGCTGGATGGTGCCGTTCTTCAGAGCGATCTTGACCATGTTGCGACGGGCCGATTCCATCGCCTTTTGCACGGCGACGGGCACTTCCTTGGCCTTGCCCTTGCCCATGCCGATGCGGCCATCGCCGTCACCGACCACGGTCAGAGCTGCGAAGCTCAGCGTACGGCCACCCTTCACCACCTTGGTGACGCGGTTCACCGCAATCATCTTTTCCTTCAGGCCGTCGTCGTTGCCTTCGGTCTGAGCGCGAGGTTGAAACTTTGCCATTTCGTAATCCTTATTGCGTCAGAACTGCAGGCCGGCTTCGCGAGCCGCTTCGGCCAGAGCCTTGACACGGCCGTGGTAGGCGAAGCCCGCACGGTCGAAGGCGACCTTTTCGACGCCGGCAGCCTTGGCCTTCTCGGCAATACGCTTGCCGATCAGCGCCGCGGCGGCCACATTGCCACCCTTGCCACCAGCGCCCAGCTGGGCGCGCACTTCCTTCTCGGCCGTGGAGGCGCTGGCCAGCACGCGGGTGCCGTCTTCGGAAATCACGCTGGCGTAGATGTGCAGATTGGAGCGAAACACCGTCAGGCGGGCGACGCGCTGCAGGGCGATGCGAGCACGCGTTTGACGCGAACGGCGGATGCGCTGTTCCTTCTTGTTCAACATGGCGCTGCTCCTTACTTCTTCTTGGTCTCTTTGAGGGAGACCTTCTCATCGGCGTAGCGGATGCCCTTGCCCTTGTAGGGCTCGGGCGGGCGGATGGCGCGCACTTCGGCGGCGATCTGGCCCACGACCTGGCGGTCGGCACCCTTGATGAGGATTTCGGTCTGGGTCGGGCACTCAACCTTGATGCCAGCCGGCATGTCCTTCACCACGGGGTGAGAGAAGCCCACTTGCAGGTTCAGCTTCTGGCCTTGAGCCTGGGCGCGGAAACCCACGCCGACCAGGTTCAGCTTCTTTTCGAAACCCTTGCTGACGCCATTGACCATATTGGCCACCAGCGCGCGGAAGGTGCCGCTCAGCGCATCAGCTTCGGCCGACTCGTTGACCGGCGCGAAGCTCAGCTTGCCGCCTTCGTTCTTGATCGTGACCAGGGGATTCGCGGCGCGAACCAGCGTGCCCTGAGCACCCTTGACGCTGATCTGCTCAGCGGAGATCGTCACTTCCACGCCTTGCGGGACGACGACCGGCATTTTTCCAACGCGGGACATTGTCTGTCTCTCCTTGCGCTTAGGCGACGTAGCAAAGCACTTCGCCGCCGACACCGGCTTGGCGGGCCTTGCGGTCCGTCATCACGCCCTTGGGGGTCGTGACGATCGCCACGCCCAGGCCGTTCATGACCTGGGGAATATCGTGGCGGCCCTTGTAGATGCGCAGGCCAGGACGGCTCACGCGCTCGATGCGCTCGATCACCGGGCGGCCGGCGTAGTACTTCAGCGCGATTTCGAGCTCGGGGCGGGCAGCGTCGCCGCGCACCACGAAACCGTCGATATAGCCTTCATCCTTCAGGACCTTGGCGATCGCAACCTTCAGCTTGGACGAAGGCATCACGACGCTGGCCTTCTCAACGCTTTGGGCGTTGCGAATGCGAGTCAGCATATCGGCGATAGGATCACTCATGCTCATACGAAATCTCCTAAACCTGCCGATTACCAGCTGGCCTTGACGACACCGGGGATGTCGCCCTTGAAGGCCAGCTCACGAATCTTGTTACGGGCCAGACCGAACTTACGGAAGGTGCCGCGGGGACGGCCGGTCAGTTCGCAGCGGTTGCGCTGGCGGGTCGGGTTGGCATTGCGGGGCAGCTTCTGCAGCTCCAGGCGAGCGGCATAGCGCTCTTCATCGGACTTCTTGGCGTCGTCGATGATGGCCTTCAGTTCCGCGTACTTCTTTGCGTACTTGGCGACCAGTTGGGCGCGCTTCAGCTCACGTTGCTTGATCGAGAGTTTTGCCACAGGTCACCTCAGTTCTTGAACGGGAACTTGAACGCAGCCAGCAGAGCCTTGGCTTCGTCGTCCGTCTTGGCGGTGGTGGTGATGCTGATGTTCAGACCACGCAGAGCATCCACCTTGTCGTACTCGATTTCCGGGAAGATGATCTGTTCCTTGACGCCGATGTTGTAGTTGCCACGGCCATCGAAGGAACGACCCGAGATACCACGGAAGTCGCGCACGCGCGGCAGAGCCACGGTCACGAAGCGGTCCAGGAATTCATACATCTGGGCGCCACGCAGGGTGACCATGCAGCCGATGGGCACACCGTCACGGATCTTGAAGCCGGCGATGGCCTTTTTCGACTTGGTGACCACAGGCTTCTGGCCGGCGATCTTGGTCAGGTCGCCCACGGCGTGCTCCATGACCTTCTTGTCGGCGACCGCCTCGCTCACGCCCATGTTCAGCGTGATCTTGGTGATGCGCGGCACTTCCATCACGGACTTGTAGCCGAACTTCTCGGTCAGGCTGGGCACGACCTTTTCGCGATAAAACGCTTGCAAACGAGCCATGTCTAACCTCTTAAGCCTTGATCTCTTCGCCGGTCGACTTGAACACGCGCACCCGCTTGCCATCGGCGAGCAGCTTGATGCCCACGCGATCGGCCTTGCCGGAAGCGGCGTTGAAAATCGCCACGTTGGATTGATGGATGGGCATCGCCTTGTCCACGATGCCGCCGGTGGTGCCCTTCATGGGGTTCGGCTTCACGTGCTTCTTGACGATGTTGACGCCATCGACCACCACATGGTCGGCGTCCACGCGCAGCGTCACGGTGCCGCGCTTACCCTTGTCGCGGCCGGTCAGAACGATGACCTCGTCGCCTTTGCGAATCTTGTTCATGGCAATACCTTTGTTCTCAGGCGAGGCTTAGAGCACCTCAGGCGCCAGCGACACGATCTTCATGAAACGCTCGGTACGCAGTTCACGCGTGACCGGGCCGAAGATGCGGGTGCCGATGGGCTCCAGCTTGGCGTTCAGCAGAACGGCGGCGTTGCCGTCGAACTTCACCAGGGAGCCGTCCTGACGGCGCACGCCCTTGGCGGTACGCACGACGACCGCGTTATAGACCTCGCCCTTCTTGACGCGGCCACGCGGCGCAGCTTCCTTGATGCTGACCTTGATGATGTCGCCAATATGGGCATAACGGCGCTTGGAACCACCCAGCACCTTGATGCACATGACGGACTTGGCGCCAGTGTTGTCCGCGACGTCGAGTCGCGATTGCATTTGGATCATGTCTGTCCCCAACTTGTCCCGCAACGACCACTGCGACCATCGCAGCGACCAAGCGGTCAGTCTTGGGCCCGTAAGCCATGCACTGTCGCTGGAGCCGCAGCCCGTCCCAAGTGTTTGACCTAGAACGAACCTTGCTATGGCGACGCGCGCCTGGCCCTTGAGGGCGAGAAACCGAGAACCGAGCACCGCACGTATCGAACGACACGCATAGACGCTCGGCGAAGCATTGGATTGTGCCCTGAGGCAAACCCGGATGTCAAGCACCCCAGGGCGATTTATCCACAGGGCCGGCCGCCTTCGGGGCGGCCGCGAACCGCGCCGTCAGAGGGCCTTGGCCTGTGCCAGCAGCGTGCCGGCATCGCTGACCTCGAACTTGGCAGGTGCCTCGATATTCAGTGTCTTGACCACACCATCGACGACCAGCATCGAATAGCGCTGCGAACGCAGACCCATGCCCTTGGACGTCAAATCCAGCGTCAGGCCAGTCGCCTGCGTGAAGACAGCGCTGCCATCGGCCATCATGCGCACCTTGCCCGCCGTCTTCTGCTCACGCCCCCAGGCCCCCATCACGAACGCGTCGTTCACGGACAGACACCAGATCTCGTCCACGCCGGCGGCATGCAACGCGTCGGCCTGCGCCACATAGCCCGGCAGATGCTGCGCGGAGCAGGTCGGCGTGAACGCGCCAGGCAGCGCGAAGATGGCGATGGTCTTGCCGGCGACCAGGCGCTCGACCTCGAAGCTATTAGGCCCCAGCGAGCAGCCATTGCCCTCGACCTCGATGAACTCCTGCAAGATGCCCGCGGGCAGCTTGTCTCCGACTTTCAGCATGTGATGCTCCTGACTGTGGGGCACAACGACGCCCCGAAATGAAAATGGCCGGACGCCAGTATTCCAGCGTTCCGGCCATCGGATGACGCCGCGGTCAAAGACCGCAACCGTCACCGGGATTGGCGTGATCGATCAGACCAGTTGGGCCTTCTCGATCAGACGGGTCACAACCCAGCTCTTGGTCTTGGACAGAGGGCGACCCTCCGCGATCTCGACCACGTCGCCCATCTTGTACTCGCCCTTTTCGTCATGGGCGTGGTACTTGCGGGAGCGAGCCACGATCTTGCCGTACAGCTCGTGCTTGGCACGACGCTCCACCAGCACGGTCACGGTCTTGGCGCGCTTGTCGCTGACCACGCGACCGATCAGGGTGCGGGTGTTCTTCTCTTGAGCTTGCGTCATTTCGCGGCTCCCTTCTTCTTCTCGGCCAGGATGGTCTTGGCGCGAGCGATGTCGCGGCGCGTGTTGCCCAGCACCGAGGTGTTGGTCAGCTGTTGCGTCGCCTTTTGCATGCGCAGACCGAAGTGGGCCTTCAGCAGGTCGGTGACTTCCTTCTCCAGGGCAGCCACGTCCTTGCCACGCAGTTCAGATGCTTTCATGGTGTTCTCCAATCAGGCGCCGAGCTGGCGGGCAACGAAGGTGCAGCGCAGGGGCAGCTTGGCAGCGGCCAGCGTGAACGCTTCGCGCGCCAGGGCTTCCGGCACACCGTTGATCTCGTAGAGCACCTTGCCGGGCTGGATCTCAGCCACGTAGTACTCCGGGTTGCCCTTGCCGTTACCCATACGGACTTCGGCAGGCTTCTGCGAGATCGGCTTGTCCGGGAAGATGCGGATGAAGATGCGACCACCGCGCTTGATGTGGCGGGAGATCGCACGACGAGCCGCTTCGATCTGGCGAGCCGTGATGCGGCCACGCTCGGTAGCCTTCAGACCAAATTCGCCGAAAGCCACGGTGGCGCCGCGGGTCGCCACGCCGGTGTTACGACCCTTTTGCTCTTTGCGGTATTTGCGACGAGCAGGTTGCAGCATGTTTATTCTCCTTTGGCCTCACCAGCCGCGGCGGGCTTGCGCACCACACGCTTGGCTGCAGGCTTGTCGCCACCTTCGGCGGGCTTGTCGCCACGACCACGGCCACCCGGGGCGCCCGGACGGGCGTTACGGCGCGGACGACGGTCATCCTCGGCACCAGCCGGGGTGTTGATCACGGGAGCCTCGCCATTGGCCAGACGGTCACCGCGGTACACCCACACCTTGACGCCGATGACGCCATAGGTGGTCTTGGCTTCCGAGAAACCGTAGTCGATGTCGGCCTTCAGGGTGTGCAGGGGCACACGACCTTCGCGATACCACTCGGTACGAGCAATTTCGATACCGTTCAGACGGCCGGCGGACATGATCTTGATGCCCTGAGCACCCAGACGCATCGCATTCTGCATCGCGCGCTTCATCGCGCGGCGGAACATGATGCGCTTTTCCAGCTGCTGGGTGATCGAGTCGGCGATCAGCTGAGCATCGACTTCGGGCTTGCGCACTTCTTCGATGTTCACGGCCACCGGCACGCCCAGACGCTTGGTCAGTTCGGCCTTCAGGTTCTCGATGTCCTCGCCCTTCTTGCCGATCACGACACCCGGACGAGCCGAGAAGATCGTGATGCGGGCGTTCTTGGCCGGACGCTCGATCAGGATGCGCGACACCGCGGCATTCTTCAGGCGGGCCTTCAGGAAGTCACGAACCTGCAGATCTTCGGCCAGCATGCTGGCGAAGTTCTGGTTGTTCGCGTACCAACGAGAAGCCCAGTTACGGGTCACAGGCAGGCGGAAGCCGACCGGATGAATTTTCTGTCCCATAGTCTTCCTTCAGCCCTCAGTTGCCGACCGACACGAAGATGTGGCACGTGGGCTTGCTGATGCGGTTGCCACGGCCCTTGGCGCGAGCCGAGAAACGCTTCAGCGTGGTGCCCTGCTCCACATAGATCGAGGTCACCTTCAGCTCATCAATGTCAGCGCCGTCATTGTGTTCGGCGTTGGCGATGGCGCTTTCCAGCGCCTTCTTGATGATGAGAGCCGCCTTCTTCTGGGTGAATTCCAGGATGTTGAGCGCCTGGTCCACCTTCTTGCCGCGGATCAGGTCCGCCACCAGACGGCCCTTGTCGGCCGACAGGCGAACACCGCGAACGATTGCACGGGTTTCCATCGTCTCAGTCCTTATTTCTTGGCCTTCTTGTCACCGGGGTGACCCTTGAAGGTCCGGGTCAGCGCGAACTCACCCAGCTTGTGGCCCACCATCTGGTCGGACACATAGACCGGCACGTGCTGCTTGCCGTTGTGCACGGCGATCGTCAGACCGATGAACTCGGGCAGGATCGTCGAGCGACGCGACCAGGTCTTGATGGGCTTCTTGTCCTTGTTGGCGACGGCCTTGTCGACCTTGGCCATCAGGTGATGGTCAACGAACGGGCCCTTCTTCAGCGAACGAGTCATGGCCTACCCCTTACTTCTTGCGACGCGAGACGATGAAGGTCTGCGTGCGCTTGTTGTTACGAGTGCGGTAGCCCTTCGTCAGGGTGTTCCACGGAGACACAGGGGCCTGACCCTCGCCGGTACGGCCTTCACCACCACCGTGCGGGTGATCCACCGGGTTCATCGCCACGCCGCGGACGGTCGGACGGATACCCTTCCAACGGATCGCACCGGCCTTGCCGTACTGGCGCAGGCTGTGCTCTTCGTTGCTGACCTCGCCGATCGTGGCGCGGCAGTCGATGTGGACACGACGCACTTCACCGGAGCGCAGACGCAGCTGAGCGTAGACGCCGTCACGGGCCATCAGCACCACCGAAGTGCCGGCCGAACGTGCGATCTGGGCACCCTTGCCAGGCAGCATTTCGACGCAGTGAATGGTCGAGCCGATGGGGATGTTGCGGATCGGCAGCGTGTTGCCCACCTTGATGGGGGCTTCGGCGCCGCTCAGCAGCGTGGAGCCCACTTCCAGGTTGCGCGGAGCGATGATGTAGCGACGCTCGCCATCGGCATAGCACACCAGCGCGATGTGAGCCGTACGGTTCGGGTCGTACTCGATGCGCTCGACCTTCGCGGGAATGCCATCCTTGTTGCGACGGAAGTCCACCACGCGGTAGTGGTGCTTGTGACCACCGCCCTTGTGGCGCATCGTGATGTGACCGTTGTTGTTACGGCCAGCGTTCTGCTTCTGCGGCTCCAGCAGCGAAGCCTCGGGAGCGCCCTTGTGCAGGTGCTTGTGCACCACCTTCACCACGCCACGACGGCCAGGCGAGGTCGGTTTGACTTTAACGACGGCCATTACGCAGCCTCCCCGGAGAAGTTGAGCTCTTGGCCAGCCTTCAGGGACACATACGCCTTCTTGACGTGGTCGCGACGGCCCAGACGGCCGCCAAAGCGCTTGACCTTGCCCTTGGTGTTCACCACGCTCACGGATTCGACTTCAACCTTGAACATCAGTTCAACGGCAGCCTTGATCTCGGGCTTGGTGGCGTCACGCAGGACCTTGAACAACACTTGGTTGTGCTTCTCGGCAACCATGGTGGCCTTTTCGGACACGATGGGCGCCAGCAGCACCTTGGCCAGACGGCCTTCGGCAAACTTGGGAGCGGTCATGCCAGCATCTCCTTCAGTTGCTCGATCGCAGCCTTGGTCACCAGCACCTTCTTGTAGAAGACCAGCGACAGCGGATCGGCGTAGCGCGGCTCGACCACCAGCACGTTAGCCAGGTTGCGCGAGGCCAGCAGCAGGTTGTCGTCGACCTGGTCGGAGATCACCATCACATGATCCAGACCCATGGCCTTCAGCTTGGCAGCCAGCAGCTTGGTCTTGGGCGCCTCGATGGCGATCGAGTCCACCACGGCCAGACGGCCTTCGCGAGCCAGCTGCGACAGGATCGCAGCCATGCCGGCGCGGTACATCTTCTTGTTCAGCTTGTGCGAGAAGTTCTCGTCCGGCTTGTTCGGGAAGATGCGACCACCCCCACGCCACAGCGGCGAGGAAGTCATACCGGCGCGAGCGCGGCCGGTGCCCTTCTGGCGGAAAGGCTTCTTGGTCGAGTGATGAACCTCGGCGCGGGTCAGCTGGGCACGGGTACCTTGACGGGCGTTGGCCTGATAGGCCACGACCACCTGGTGCACCAGGGCTTCGTTGTACTCGCGGGCAAACAGCGTGTCAGGCGCATCCACCTTGGAGGTGGCTTGGCCCTGCTCGTTCAGGAGCTCGAGTTGCATCAGATGGCTCCTTTCTTGGCCTTGACGGCCGGGCGCACGACCACGTGGCCGTTCTTCGCGCCAGGCACCGCACCACGGACCAGCAGCAGTTGACGAGCTTCGTCAACGCGCACGATGTCCAGGTTCTGCGTCGTCACGGTTTCATCGCCGAGGTGGCCCGACATCTTCTTGCCGGGGAACACACGACCCGGGTCCTGCGCCATCGAGATCGAGCCGGGCACATTGTGCGAGCGGCTGTTACCGTGAGAGGCGCGCTGCGAACCGAAGTTGTGGCGCTTGATGGTGCCTGCGAAGCCCTTACCAATGGAGGTGCCCTGCACGTCCACCTTCTGGCCCGCCGCGAACAGGGTCACGGGCAGCTGGGCACCGGCCTTGTACTCGGCAGCCACATCAGCGGCCACGCGGAATTCCTTCATGATTTCACCGGCTTCCACGCCCGCCTTCGCGAGGTGGCCAGCTTCCGGCTTGGACACGCGCGAAGCTTTGCGCGTACCGAACGCCACTTGGATGGCGCTGTAGCCGTCGGTCTCTTCGGTCTTGACCTGGGTCACGCGGTTGTTGGACACATCCAGCACGGTCACGGGCACGGCGTCGCCGTCGTCCGTGAAGATGCGCATCATGCCCACCTTGCGGCCCAGCAATCCGAGGCGATTGCTAAGACTCATGTTTTTCTCCAGACCCCCGAACACGCCCACTGGAGACACCAGCAGCCGGGCCCGAAAGCCGTTTCACACACCCGACATCGATTGGCCGGGCTGACCAAAATGCACCGCCAGGACCTCAGACCTCAGGAGTAAAGGCCCCGAACGCCTGATGAACCCACCCAAGAAACCCGAAAGCCCCAGAGGATGCGATGCGACGAAACCGCGCACGACCAAGGCCTGCGCGGAAAAGCTTGCGAGTGTAGCAGCGTGAGGGTTTGCGAGCAAGCGCAAGCCCCGGCAGCACAAGAAAAAAGGCGATCTCGCGATCGCCTCTTTCAGATCCCGGGACACCCGGGTTGCCGCCGATTACTGCAGCTTGATCTCAACGTCCACGCCAGCCGGCAGGTCGAGCTTCATCAGCGCGTCCACGGTCTTGTCGGTGGGGTCGACGATGTCCATCAGACGCTGGTGCGTACGGATTTCGAACTGGTCGCGCGAGGTCTTGTTGACGTGCGGCGAGCGCAGGATGTCGAAACGCTCCAGACGGGTCGGCAGGGGCACGGGGCCCTTGACGATCGCGCCGGTACGCTTGGCCGTGTCGACGATTTCCAGAGCCGATTGGTCGATCAGCTTGTAATCGAAGGCCTTCAGACGGATGCGGATCTTTTGCTTTTGCATGACTATTCCTTCAAAGAGCGTGCGGCTCGCGCCGCGTGTGAGGTGATTGGACCGGCCCGCAGGTGGCAGGCCGGCCGGTCACGCAAAAGATTTACTCGATGATGGTCGCCACGACGCCCGAGCCGACGGTACGACCGCCTTCACGGATGGCGAAGCGCAGACCCTGCTCCATGGCGATCGGAGCGATCAGCTTCACGGTGATGCCGACGTTGTCGCCGGGCATGACCATTTCCTTGTCCTTGGGCAGCTCCACCGCGCCGGTCACGTCCGTGGTACGGAAGTAGAACTGCGGACGGTAGTTGTTGAAGAACGGCGTGTGACGGCCACCTTCTTCCTTGGACAGCACGTACACCTCAGCGGTGAAGTGCGTGTGCGGCTTGATCGAACCCGGCTTCGCCAGCACTTGGCCACGCTCGACTTCTTCGCGCTTCGTGCCGCGCAGCAGGATACCCACGTTGTCGCCCGCCTGGCCCTGGTCCAGCAGCTTGCGGAACATTTCCACGCCCGTCACGGTGGTCTTCTGCAGATCGCGGATACCCACGATTTCCACTTCTTCACCGACCTTGACGATGCCACGCTCCACACGACCCGTCACCACGGTACCGCGGCCCGAGATCGAGAACACGTCTTCCACCGGCAGCAGGAAGGCGCCGTCCACGGCACGCTCCGGCGTCGGGATGTAGGTGTCCAGCGCTTCGGCCAGACGCAGGATCGACGCCTCGCCCAGCTCGCCCTGGTCGCCTTCCAGCGCCAGCTTGGCCGAACCCTTGATGATCGGCGTGTCGTCGCCCGGGAAGTCGTACTTGCTCAGCAGCTCGCGGACTTCCATTTCCACCAGCTCCAGCAGCTCGGCGTCGTCCACCATGTCGCACTTGTTCAGGAACACGATGATGTACTTCACGCCCACCTGACGCGCCAGCAGGATGTGCTCGCGAGTCTGGGGCATCGGGCCGTCAGCGGCCGAGCACACCAGGATCGCGCCGTCCATTTGCGCCGCACCCGTGATCATGTTCTTCACGTAGTCAGCGTGGCCCGGGCAGTCCACGTGGGCGTAGTGGCGGTTGGCCGTCTCGTATTCCACGTGCGCGGTGTTGATCGTGATGCCGCGCGCCTTCTCTTCCGGCGCCGCGTCGATTTCGTCGTACTTCTTCGCCTCGCCGCCGAACTTCGCAGCCAGCACCGTCGCGATCGCAGCCGTCAGCGTCGTCTTGCCATGGTCCACGTGACCAATCGTGCCCACGTTCACGTGCGGCTTGGTACGTTCAAACTTACCCTTTGCCATTTCTATTCTCCAAAAAGAGCATTCCGCCAGTCTGTTGGTTTAGCGTTTCCACCGCATTCTCTGACCCCGGCGACTGGTAACCGGGAGAAGCGCGATGAAGACGATTCGAAGGCCGGCCTCCGAAGAGGGCCGGCCTGGAGCCTCTTATTTAGCGCGCGCCGTGATGATGGCGTCGGCCACGTTCTTCGGAGCTTCGCTGTAGTGCTTGAACTCCATCGTGTACGTGGCGCGACCCTGGGTCGCCGAGCGCAGCGAGGTCGAGTAGCCGAACATCTCGGACAGAGGCACCTCCGCCTTGATGATCTTGCCACCGCCGACCATGTCGTCCATGCCCTGGACCATGCCGCGACGGCTGGACAGATCGCCCATCACCGTGCCGGCGTAGTCTTCCGGGGTCTCGACTTCCACGGCCATCATCGGCTCCAGGATCACCGGATTGGCACGACGGCAAGCTTCCTTGAAGCCCATCGACGCAGCCATCTTGAACGCGTTTTCGTTCGAGTCCACATCGTGGTACGAACCGAAGGTCAGCGTGACCTTCACGTCCACCACCGGATAGCCCGCCAGCACGCCGTTCGGCAGGGTGTCGATAACACCCTTCTCGACCGCCGGGATGTACTCGCGCGGCACCACGCCGCCCTTGATGGCGTCGACGAACTCGAAGCCCTTGCCGGCTTCCTGCGGCTCGACGGTCAGCACCACGTGACCATACTGACCCTTACCACCGGACTGGCGAACGAACTTGCCTTCGACGTCGGTCGCGGTCTTGCGGATGGTTTCGCGGTAGGCCACCTGCGGCTTGCCGACGTTGGCTTCCACGCCGAACTCGCGCTTCATGCGGTCGACGATGATTTCCAGGTGCAGCTCGCCCATGCCGGAGATGATGGTCTGGCCGGATTCTTCGTCGGTGCGCACGCGGAACGACGGATCTTCCGCAGCCAGACGACCCAGCGCGATACCCATCTTCTCCTGGTCGGCCTTGGTCTTGGGTTCCACGGCCTGCGAGATCACAGGCTCGGGGAAGACCATCTTTTCCAGCGTGATCACAGCATCCGGATCGCACAGGGTTTCGCCCGTGGTCACTTCCTTCAGACCCACGCAGGCAGCGATGTCACCAGCCAGAATTTCCTTGATTTCCTCACGCTGGTTGGCGTGCATCTGCAGGATACGGCCGATACGCTCCTTCTTGCCCTTGATCGGGTTGTACACGGTCGAGCCGGAGTTCAGCACGCCCGAGTACACGCGCACAAAGGTCAGCTGGCCGACGAAGGGGTCGGTCATCAGCTTGAAGGCCAGCGCGGCGAACTTCTCGTTGTCGTCGGCCTTGCGGGTGACTTCCTTGTCGTCCTCGTCCGTGCCGGCCACCGGGGGAATGTCCACCGGAGAGGGCAGGAAATCGATCACGGCGTCCAGCATGCGCTGCACGCCCTTGTTCTTGAACGCGGTGCCGCACAGCATGGGCTGGATTTCGGTCGCGATGGTGCGCTGACGCAGGGCGAGCTTGATCTCTTCCTCGGTCAGTTCACCTGACTCGAGGTACTTGTTCATCAGCTCTTCGCTGGCTTCGGCCGCGGCCTCGACCATCTTCTCGCGCCACTCATTGGCGGTATCCGCCAGATCGGCCGGGATGTCCTGGTACTCAAACTTCATGCCCTGGGACGCCTCGTCCCAGATGATGGCCTTCATCTTGAGCAGGTCCACGACGCCCTTGAAGTTATCTTCGGCACCGATGGGGATCACGATGGGCACCGGATTGGCCTTCAGGCGCGTCTTCATCTGGTCCACGACCTTGAAGAAGTTGGCACCGGTACGGTCCATCTTGTTCACGAAGGCCAGACGCGGCACCTTGTACTTGTTGGCCTGGCGCCAGACGGTTTCCGACTGGGGCTGCACGCCACCCACGGCGCAGTACACCATGCAGGCGCCATCCAGCACGCGCATGGAACGCTCCACCTCGATGGTGAAGTCCACGTGGCCCGGGGTGTCGATGATGTTGAAGCGGTGCTCCGGATAGGACAGGTCCATGCCCTTCCAGAAGCAGGTCGTCGCGGCCGACGTGATGGTGATGCCGCGCTCCTGTTCCTGCTCCATCCAGTCCATGGTGGCCGCGCCATCATGCACTTCACCGATCTTGTGGTTCACACCGGTGTAGAACAGGATGCGCTCGGTCGTGGTTGTCTTGCCGGCATCGATATGCGCCGAGATACCGATATTGCGGTAGCGCTCGATGGGGGTCTTGCGGGACATGGTGTCACTCCAGATGCAGTGAGCCGCCAACGGGTTAGTAAAAACCCGAGGCGGCCGAAGAGGTCAGTTTTTAGAAG
The DNA here is from genome assembly GCF_022549225.1 of Pelomonas sp. CA6. Taxonomy (GTDB): domain Bacteria; phylum Pseudomonadota; class Gammaproteobacteria; order Burkholderiales; family Burkholderiaceae_C; genus Roseateles. Next base: position 94,192 of record NZ_JAKZFD010000003.1, on the reverse strand, counting down.
CGGAAGTGCGAGAACGCGCGGTTCGCTTCGGCCATGCGGTGAACTTCATCGCGCTTCTTCATCGCGCCGCCACGGCCTTCCGAGGCTTCCATCAGCTCATTGGCGAGGCGCTGAGCCATCGACTTCTCGCCGCGCTTGCGCGCGGATTCCTTCAGCCAGCGCATGGCGAGAGCCATCCGGCGGACGGGACGAACTTCCACGGGAACTTGGTAGTTCGCACCGCCCACGCGGCGGGACTTCACTTCGACCATGGGCTTCACGTTGTTCAGCGCGGTGATGAACACTTCCAGCGGATCCTTGCCGGCCTTCTTCTCGATCTGGTCGAGAGCACCGTAGATGATGCGCTCGGCGACCGCCTTCTTGCCCGATTCCATGATGACGTTCATGAACTTGGACAGGTCGACATTGCCGAACTTGGGATCGGGCAGGATCTCGCGCTTGGGAACTTCGCGACGACGTGGCATGGGATTCTTCCTTCAATGCTTCAGTTGGCCAGGGCTCTTGCCCCGCACCGCGGATCTCCACCAACTTCTGGGGGGACCCACTTACTCGGCCTCTGGCGCCTCTTTCAATGTTGGCACCGGGTCCGCAACAACTTGACGACCTCCGGGCTAGCCCCGCAAACCGCCAAAACCTTGGCTTGATTAGGCCTTCTTCGGACGCTTCGCGCCGTACTTGGAACGCGACTGCTTGCGATCCTTCACGCCCTGCAGGTCCAGCGAGCCGCGCACGATGTGGTAACGCACACCGGGCAGATCCTTCACACGACCACCGCGCACCAGCACAACGCTGTGCTCTTGCAGGTTGTGGCCTTCACCGCCGATGTACGAGATGACCTCGAACCCATTGGTCAGGCGAACCTTGGCCACCTTACGCAGCGCGGAGTTCGGCTTCTTGGGGGTCGTGGTGTACACGCGGGTGCACACGCCACGACGCTGGGGGCAGGCCTGCATGGCCGGCGACTTGGATTTCGTCACCTCGGTCTCACGACCTTGGCGCACGAGTTGATTGATGGTTGGCATAAGTAACTTGTTCCCGTTTGAAGTCACAACCTCCGGCCTCGGCCTCATCACCAGAGACAACGACAACAGCGCAGCCCGCAGTCCATTGCGAAGCCGCGCCCTTGTTCACCGCCGCGCCCGTCTGACTCGCTTCATCTGCCTTCAGGAAACCCAGAGGCACTCAAAGACGAGCGCAAGCACGGCAAGACCAGCCGGAAGAGCCCGTGATTGTAGTGCAGGTCCCCAGTTATGCACAAGCCACGTCCATGGCAGGGTATGCTCGCCGTCCAATGGAGACACTCGCCCCCGCCGCCAGCCCCCCCCCTGTGCTGATCCTGGACACCCAGGTGGTGATGGACTGGCTGGTCTTCGGCTACCAGGGCATGGGCGCCTTGATCAATGCACTGGAACTGGGCACGGTCGAATGGATCGGCACACCGAGCATGCTGGATGAGCTGAAGCATGTGCTCGGACGCGGCGTCGCGGCACGCTGGTCTCCCGACCTCGCCCACATCGAGGCGGTCTTCGCGCGCCACTGCCGAATGAGGCCACTGCCGACGCTGGGGCACGGCCGGCCGCGCTGCACGGATCCGGACGATCAGAAGTTCGTCGATCTCGCCATCGCGGAGCGGGTGGACTGGCTGATTTCACGCGACAAGGCCGTGCTGGCCCTGCGCAAGCGCGTCGCACGCCTGGGGCCGCAGATTCTGACGCCCGAGCCCTGGTGCGCGCTCTGGCAAGCCCGCGCGAACTGACCGGCGTCCCCCAGGTTCCGGCACAGGCATGAAAAAACCGCCGCCCCTTGCGGGTGCGGCGGCTATGTGGCCGACCGGAGCGGCGCGATGGGGCGGCACCCCATCGCAGGCCCTTACTCGGCGGAGCCTTCGCTGGGCTGCTCGTCGACCGCGGCCAGTTGCACGGCCGCCAGTTCCTCGGCTTCCTGCATCGCGATCGCGCGGCGCTCGGCGTCGTCCATTTCCTCCTTGGCACGGCGGGCCTGGTGGAAGGCCATGCCGGTACCGGCGGGAATCAGACGGCCGACGATCACGTTTTCCTTCAGGCCTCGCAGCTCGTCGCGCTTGCCCATGATGGCAGCCTCGGTCAGCACGCGGGTGGTCTCCTGGAAGGAGGCCGCCGAGATGAAGGAATCGGTGGACAACGAAGCCTTGGTGATGCCCAGCAGCACGTCGGCGTGCGTGGCGATCAGCTTGCCCTCGCTGCGCAGGCGGTCGTTGGTGTCCAACAGCTCGGAGCGCTCGACCTGTTCGCCGGCGATGTAGGACGAGTCGCCCGGGTTGACGATCTGCACGCGGCGCAGCATCTGGCGAACGATCACCTCGATGTGCTTGTCGTTGATCTTCACGCCCTGCAGACGGTAGACGTCCTGCACTTCGTCGACGATGTAGCGCGCCAGCTCCTCGATGCCCAGCAAGCGCAGGATGTCCTGCGGATCCGCGGGGCCGTCGACGATGCCTTCACCCTTGTTGACCACCTGGCCTTCGTGCACCAGGATGTTCTTTTCCTTGGGCACGAGCTCTTCCCAGACCTTGCCGTCCGGATCGGTGATCTGCAGGCGAACCTTGCCTTTGGTCTCCTTGCCGAAGGACACGGTGCCGGTCTGCTCGGCCAGCACGCCCTTGTCCTTGGGCGAACGGGCTTCGAACAGCTCGGCCACGCGGGGCAGACCGCCGGTAATGTCGCGGGTCTTCTGACCTTCCACCGGGATACGCGCCAGCACCTCGCCAGGAGCCAGGTCCTGACCGTCGCGCACCTGGATCAGCGCGCCGACCTGGAAGCCGATGGTCACCGAGTGGTCGGTGCCCGGGATCTTCACTTCCTGGCCGTTGGCATCCAGCAGCTTGACCTGCGGGCGCACCACCTTGGCGGCGCCGCGGCGCTTCGGGTCGATCACCACCAGCGTGGACAGGCCGGTCACCTCGTCGACCTGCTTGGCCACGGTGACGCCTTCCTCGACGTTCTCGAACTTCGCCTGACCGGCGAATTCCGTGATGATCGGGCGGGTCAGCGGGTCCCAGTTCGCCAGCACCGTGCCAGCCTTGATGGTCTGGTCGGCCTTGACGTTCAGCGTCGCGCCGTAAGGCACCTTGTGGCGCTCGCGCTCACGGCCGTGCGGGTCGGTGATGACGATCTCGCCGGAACGGGAAATCACCACCAGTTCGCCCTTGCCGTTGGTCACGTAGCGCATCGTGGCATTGAAGCCGATGATGCCGTCGGACTTGGCGTCCACGCTGGAGGCCACCGCGGCACGCGAAGCCGCGCCACCGATGTGGAAGGTCCGCATGGTCAGCTGGGTGCCCGGCTCGCCGATGGACTGGGCGGCGATCACGCCGACGGCTTCGCCGGTATTGACCATGCCGCCACGGCCCAGGTCGCGGCCATAGCACTTGGCGCACAGGCCGAAGCGCGTGCCGCAGGTCAGCGGCGTACGCACCTTGACCTCGTCCACGCCGGCCTGCTCCAGCACGTCCAGCGTGTCCTCGTCCAGCATGTTGCCGGCGGACAGCAGCACGGACTGCGTCTCGGGGTGCACGACGTCGATCGCCGCGACGCGGCCGAGGATGCGGTCGCGCAGGCTTTCGATGACCTCACCACCTTCCACCAGGGCGCGCATGTTGATGCCGTTGTCGGTGCCGCAATCGGACTCGGTCACGACCAAGTCCTGCGTCACGTCGACCAGACGACGCGTCAGGTAGCCGGAGTTCGCGGTCTTCAGCGCCGTGTCCGCGAGACCCTTACGGGCACCGTGGGTGGAGATGAAGTACTGCAGAACGTTCAGGCCTTCGCGGAAGTTCGCGGTGATGGGCGTCTCGATGATCGAGCCATCGGGCTTGGCCATCAGGCCGCGCATGCCGGCCAGCTGGCGGATCTGCGCCGCGCTACCGCGCGCACCGGAGTCGGCCATCATGTAAATGGAGTTGAAGGACTCCTGGTCGACTTCCTTGCCGTTGCGGTCCAGGGTCTTTTCCTTGGACAGCTGCGACATCATGACCTTGCCGACCTCGTCGCCGGTCTTGCCCCAGATGTCCACGACCTTGTTGTAGCGCTCGCCAGCGGTCACCAGGCCCGAGACGTACTGCTGCTCGATCTCCTTGACTTCCTTCTCGGCGCGGTCGATCAGCTCGTACTTCTGCTTGGGCACCAGCATGTCGTCGATCGCGATCGAGATACCGGCGCGCGTGGCCAGACGGAAACCGGACTGCAGCAGCTTGTCGGCCAGCACCACGGTTTCCTTCAGACCGCACTTGCGGAAGGAGGTGTTGATCAGGCGCGAGATTTCCTTCTTCTTCAGCGCCTTGTTGATGTTGCTGAAGGGCAGGCCCTTGGGCAGGATCTCCGACAGCAGCGCGCGACCCACGGTCGTGTCCACCAGCTTGGTCTCGGGGACCCATTCGCCGGTGTCCTTGTTCTTCGTGTACTCGGTGAGGCGGACGCTGATCTTGGCGGTGATCTCCACCACGCCGTTGTCCAGCGCGCGTAGCACCTCGGCAATGTCGGAGAAGACCATGCCTTCGCCCTTGCCGTTGGTGCGCTCACGCGTGGCGTAGTACAGGCCCAGCACCACGTCCTGCGACGGCACGATGGAGGGCTCGCCCGACGCCGGGAACAGCACGTTGTTGGAGGCCAGCATCAGCACGCGGGCTTCCATCTGCGCTTCGATGGACAGCGGCACGTGGACGGCCATCTGGTCACCGTCGAAGTCGGCGTTGAATGCCGCGCAGACCAGCGGGTGCAGCTGGATCGCCTTGCCTTCGATCAGCACGGGCTCGAAGGCCTGGATACCCAGGCGGTGCAGCGTCGGCGCGCGGTTCAGCAGAACCGGATGCTCCTTGATGACCTCTTCCAGGATGTCCCAGACCACCGGCGTGCCGGATTCGACTTCCTTCTTCGCGGCCTTGATCGTGGTGGCGATGCCCATCGCCTCCAGTCGGCTGAAGATGAAGGGCTTGAACAGCTCCAGCGCCATCAGCTTGGGCAGACCGCACTGATGCAGCTTGAGCGTCGGGCCCACGGTAATGACCGAACGGCCGGAGTAGTCGACACGCTTGCCCAGCAGGTTCTGACGGAAGCGACCGCTCTTGCCCTTGATCATGTCGGCCAGGGACTTCAGCGCGCGCTTGTTCGCGCCGGTCATGGCCTTGCCGCGACGACCGTTGTCCAGCAGCGAATCCACGGCTTCCTGCAGCATGCGCTTTTCGTTGCGCACGATGATCTCGGGGGCCTTGAGCTCCAGCAGGCGGGCCAGACGGTTGTTGCGGTTGATGACGCGACGATAGAGGTCGTTCAGGTCCGAGGTCGCGAAGCGGCCACCGTCCAGCGGCACCAGCGGACGCAGGTCCGGCGGCAGCACCGGCAGCACGTCCATGATCATCCAGTGCGGCTTGATACCGGAACGCTTGAAGGCCTCCATCACCTTGAGGCGCTTGGAGTTCTTCTTGACCTTCAGCTCGGAGCCGGTCATGTCGTTGCGGAGCTTGTCGATCTCGATGTCGAGATCCATTTCCTCCAGCAGCTTCTTGATGCCCTCGGCGCCCATCAGCGCGATGAACTCGTCACCGTACTCGGTGCGCTTCGCATCGTAGTCGTCCTCGGACATGATGCTGAACTTCTTCAGCGGGGTCATGCCGGGGTCCACGACCACATAGGCTTCGAAGTACAGCACGCGCTCGATGTCGCGCAGCGTCATGTCCAGCACCAGGCCCAGACGCGACGGCAGCGACTTCAGGAACCAGATGTGGGCGCAGGGCGCAGCCAGGTCGATGTGACCCATGCGATCGCGGCGCACCTTGGTCTGGGTGACTTCGACGCCGCACTTCTCGCAGATCACGCCACGGTGCTTCAGGCGCTTGTACTTGCCGCACAGGCACTCGTAGTCCTTGATCGGGCCGAAGATCTTGGCGCAGAACAGACCATCCCGCTCCGGCTTGAAGGTGCGGTAGTTGATGGTCTCGGGCTTCTTCACCTCGCCGAAGGACCACGAACGGATCTTCTCGGGCGAAGCCAGCCCGATCTTGATCGCGTCGAAGTGCTCGTCGGGCGTGAATTGCTTGAACAGGTCCAGCAAACCTTTCATGTGTCTCTCCTGTTCCGTCTCTTAGTTGCGCTCGAGTTCCATGTCGATACCGAGCGAACGGATTTCCTTCACCAGCACGTTGAACGACTCCGGCATGCCGGCATCGATCGAGTGCTCGCCCTTGACGATGTTCTCGTAGACCTTGGTGCGGCCGTTCACGTCGTCGGACTTCACGGTCAGCATTTCCTGCAGCACGTAGGACGCGCCGTAGGCTTCCAGGGCCCACACTTCCATCTCGCCGAAGCGCTGGCCGCCGAACTGGGCCTTGCCGCCCAGCGGTTGCTGCGTCACCAGCGAGTACGGGCCGGTCGAACGGGCGTGCATCTTGTCGTCCACCAGGTGGTGCAGCTTCAGCACGTGCATGTAGCCCACCGTGGTCGGGCGCTCGAAGCGCTCGCCGGTACGGCCGTCATACAGGTAAGCCTGCGTACGGGTGGCGGTAAGGCCCTTGCGCTGCGCAATGTCGTCCGGGTAGGCGAGTTGCAGCATCGCGCGGATCTCTTCTTCCTTGGCGCCGTCGAACACCGGGGTCGCGAAGGTCACGCCGCTGGACAGGTTCTTGGCCATCTCCAGCACCTCGGCGTCGGAGAGCTCGTCCAGGTTTTCGCTCTTGCCGCCGCTCTGGTTGTAGAGCTGGTCCATGAACTGGCGCAACTCGGCCACGCGGGCCTCGCGCTGCAGCATGTCGCCAAGGCGCTGGCCGATGCCCTTGCCGGCCCAGCCCAGGTGCACTTCCAGCACCTGACCCACGTTCATCCGCGACGGGACGCCCAGCGGGTTCAGCACGATGTCGGCAGGCGTGCCGTCGGCCATGTAGGGCATGTCCTCGATCGGCACGATCTTGGACACCACACCCTTGTTGCCGTGACGGCCGGCCATCTTGTCGCCGGGCTGCAGGCGGCGCTTGACGGCCAGGTAGACCTTGACCATCTTCAGCACGCCGGCGGGCAGCTCGTCGCCCTGGGTCAGCTTCTTGCGCTTCTCTTCGAAGGCGAGGTCGAAGCTGTGGCGGGTCTGCTCCAGCGAGTTCTTGATCGACTCCAGCTGGTTGGCGATGTCGTCCTCAGCGGGACGGATGTCGAACCAGTGGAACTTCTCGACCTCGGCCAGGTAGTCCTTGCTGATGACCGTGCCCTTGGCGATCTTCTTCGGACCGCCGTTGGCGACCTTGCCGATCAGCAGCTTCTCGATACGGTCGAAGGCGTCGGCCTCGACGATGCGCAGCTGGTCGTTCAGGTCCAGGCGGAAGCGCTTCAGCTCGTCGTCGATGATCTGCTGGGCGCGCTTGTCGCGCTGGATGCCTTCACGGGTGAAGACCTGCACGTCGATCACGGTGCCGGAGGTGCCCTGATCCACGCGCAGCGAGGTGTCCTTCACGTCGGAGGCCTTCTCGCCGAAGATCGCGCGCAGCAGCTTCTCTTCCGGGGTCAGCGTGGTCTCGCCCTTGGGCGTGACCTTGCCCACCAGCACGTCGCCGGGGCCGACTTCCGCGCCGATGTAGACGATGCCGGACTCGTCCAGGCGCGCCAGTTGCTGCTCGGACAGGTTCGGAATGTCGCGGGTGATTTCCTCAGAGCCCAGCTTGGTGTCGCGGGCGTTCACCACCAGCTCCTCGATGTGGATCGAGGTGTAGCGGTCCTCGGCGACCACGCGTTCGGAGATCAGGATCGAGTCTTCGAAGTTGTAGCCGTTCCAGGGCATGAACGCGACCAGCATGTTCTGGCCCAGCGCCAGTTCACCAATGTCGGTCGAGGCGCCGTCGGCGATGATGTCCTCGGCCGCCACGCGGTCACCACGCTTCACGATGGGGCGCTGGTGGATGTTGGTGTTCTGGTTGGAACGCTGGTACTTGATGAGGTTGTAGATGTCGACACCCACCTCGCCAGCCACGGTCTCGTTGTCGTTCACGCGGATCACGATGCGGTTCGTGTCCACATAGTCGACCACGCCGCCGCGGCGCGCCGCCACGACCGTGCCGGAGTCCTTGGCCGCGACGCGCTCGACGCCGGTACCGACCAGGGCCTTCTCGGGGCGCAGCGTGGGCACGGCCTGACGCTGCATGTTCGCGCCCATCAGCGCGCGGTTCGCATCGTCGTGCTCCAGGAAGGGCACCAGCGAGGCCGCGACGGACACGATCTGGGTCGGCGCCACGTCCATGTACTGGATGCGCTCGGGCGAGGTCAGCACCGATTCGCCGTTCTCACGCGCGGACACCAGCTCGTCCACCAGTTGGCCCTGCTCGTTCAGCGTCGCGTTCGCCTGCGCGATCACGTACTTGCCTTCCTCGATGGCCGACAGGTAGTCGATCTGGTCGGTGACCTTGCCATCCACGACGCGACGATACGGCGTCTCCAGGAAGCCGTATTCGTTCAGCTGCGCGTACAGAGCCAGCGAGTTGATCAGACCGATGTTCGGGCCTTCCGGCGTTTCGATCGGGCAGACGCGGCCATAGTGGGTGGGGTGCACGTCACGGACTTCGAAGCCGGCGCGCTCGCGGGTCAGACCGCCCGGGCCCAGGGCCGAGACGCGACGCTTGTGCGTGATCTCGGACAGCGGGTTGGTCTGGTCCATGAACTGCGACAGCTGCGAGGCCCCGAAGAACTCCTTCAGCGCCGCGGAGATCGGCTTGGAGTTGATCAGGTCATGCGGCATCAGGGCTTCGGTCTCGGCCTGACCCAGACGCTCCTTCACGGCCTTCTCGATGCGCGCCAGGCCCGAACGGTACTGGTTCTCGGCCAGTTCGCCGACGCAGCGCACACGACGGTTGCCCAGGTGATCGATGTCGTCCACCTCGCCGCGGCCGTTGCGCAGTTCCACGAGGATCTTGACCACGTCCAGGATGTCCTCGTTGGACAGGGTCATCGCGCCTTCGGGAATGTCGCGGCCCACGCGGGCGTTGAACTTCATGCGGCCGACGCGCGACAGGTCGTAGGTGTCCTCGCTGTAGAACAGGCGATTGAACAGGGCCTCGACCGCGTCTTCCGTCGGCGGCTCGCCGGGGCGCATCATGCGATAGATGGCCACGCGCGCGGCCAGCTGGTCGGCGGTCTCGTCCGAGGCCAGGGTCTGGCTGATGTAGGCGCCTTCATCCAGCTCGTTCGTGAACAGGCACTGGATGTCCTTGATACCGGCCTGGCGCAGCTTCTTCAGCAGCGAGTCGGTCAGCTCGTCGTTGGCCTTGGCAATGATCTCGCCGGTGTCCGGATCGACCATGTTCTTGGCCAGCACGCGGCCGACCAGGAAGTCCTCGGGCACGGTGATGTGCTGCGTGCCGGATTGCTCCAGTTGGCGCACATGGCGGGCGGTGATGCGCTTGTCCTTCTCGACGATGACGGCACCGCTCTTGTCGGTGATGTCGAAGCGCGCGACCTCGCCCTTCAGGCGCTCGGCGACGAACTCCATCTGCGCGCCCGAGTCCATCAGGCGGAAATTGTCGAAGACGAAGAAGTGCGCCAGGATCTGCTCGGGGTTCAGGCCGATGGCCTTGAGCAGGATCGTGACCGGCATCTTGCGGCGGCGGTCGACGCGGAAGTACAGGATGTCCTTCGGGTCGAACTCGAAGTCCAGCCAGGAGCCGCGATAGGGAATGATGCGGGCCGAGAACAGCAGCTTGCCGGACGAGTGGGTCTTGCCCTTGTCGTGCTCGAAGAACACGCCGGGCGAGCGGTGCAGCTGGCTGACGATGACGCGCTCGGTGCCGTTGATGATGAAGGAGCCGTAGTCGGTCATCAGGGGCACTTCGCCCATGTAGACCTCCTGCTCCTTGATCTCCTTGACCGTCTTGGGCTGCGGGCTCTCCCGGTCATAGATGATCATCTGCAGCTTCGCGCGCACGGCGGCGGCGAAGGTCAGGCCACGCTGCTGGCATTCGCGAACGTCGAACGGCGGCTTGGCGATGTTGAATTCGAGGAACTTCATTTCCACGAACCCGTTGTGCGACACGATGGGGAACGTGGACAGGAAGGCCGCCTGCAGGCCTTCGGGTTTGCGCTTCAGCGGGGCGGTGTCCTTCTGCAGGAAGGCGACATATGAGTCCTTCTGCATCGTCAGCAAGTACGGGACGTTGAGCACGCTCACGCGCTTGCCGAAGCTCTTGCGAATGCGCTTGCGCTCGGTGTAGCTGTAGGGGGTTGCTTGCGCCATAAACACTCCGTGTCGAGAGACCGCGCCTGGCCGTGGCACGGACTTCGTCGGCGACTGGCTTTTCGGTCCTCATCCCTCGCGGACGGACCGAAGCTTGGTGGTTGGCCACTACCAACCGCTGGCGGACAACCTAGGCGTTGCACCAAGGCCCGACCAAACCCGTTCTCTGCAGTCGGATCAGAGAACACTTGAAAGAACCGCGCATGATAACGCACGAGCCTTTCAACTGCTCTTGATGATCCCAAAGGCAACAGGGAAAAACCCTGAAACGACGAAAGGGGAGGCCCAGAGGACCACCCCTTTCGCGGTGGAGCCGGGCAGCCAGGCCACCCGCACTCCCCAAGGTCTTACTTGAGCTCGACCTTGGCGCCGGCTTCTTCCAGCTTCTTCTTGGCGGCGTCGGCGTCGGCCTTGGACACGCCTTCCTTGACGGGCTTCGGAGCGCCGTCGACCAGGTCCTTGGCTTCCTTCAGACCCAGGCCGGTGATTTCGCGCACGGCCTTGATCACGCCCACCTTGTTGGAACCGGCTTCGGCCAGCACCACGGTGAACTCGGTCTTCTCTTCGGCGGCGGCAGCGCCACCAGCGGCAGCGCCGCCAGCGGCCGGAGCGGCCATGGAAGCGGCGGACACGCCGAACTTCTCTTCAATGGCCTTGACCAGGTCGTTCAGTTCCAGAACGGTCATGCTGTCCAGGGCAGCCAGGAAGGCGTCTTTATCGAATGCCATGATAGTTTCCTAAATAACAGAGATTGATTGCGGGGGTCGATCAGGCCGCAGCCGGGGCTTCGGCTTCGGCGCCGCCACCCTTTTGCTGAGCCAGGGCAGCCAGCACGGCCGCGGTGCGCTGCACCGGCGACTTGAGCAGGCCGGCGATCTGCGACAGCAGCACTTCCTTGCTCGGAACCGCCGCCAGCGCCTTCACGCCGTTGACGTCCAGAGCCTTGCCACCGTACGCACCACCCTTGATGACGAGCTTGTCGTTGCCCTTGGCAAAGTCAGCGATGACTTTGGCCGCGGCGACAGCGTCTTCCGAAAAGCCGTAGATCAGCGGGCCGACCATGGCATCCGAGGCCGCTTCGAACGAAGTGCCGGCGACCGCACGACGCGCCAGGGTGTTCTTCAGCACATGAAGGTACACGCCTTGGGCACGCGCGGTGACGCGCAGCTTGTTCAGAGCTTCCACGGTGAGGCCACGATACTCAGCCAGCGCCAGCGTCTGGGCCTTGGCGGCTTGCGCTGCCACTTCCGACACAACGGCTGCTTTCTCGTTGCGATTGAGACTCAAGGTCTACTCCTCACATTACGCGCCCGCGCCTTGCGACGACGGGCACACCGGGATTTAGCGACCTTCTGTCAGGAAACCATCTCGACAGGTCGAGAACCTTTCCTTTCAGCGGGACCGCCATCTGCGCTGGCCGAAGGCCTGGGGCCTGCGATTAAGCGTCACCCCCGGGACTGCGGGGCTTCGCGCCAGCGGTCTTGGATGACGCGCCGCGGATCCAGAGACCCACGGCGCCCCACCAATTCATCAGTGCGGCGCCAGACTCGCGCCACACCTCATCTGAAGCAAACGCTTAGACGGCGGTCGAAGCGTTGATCGAGCCCACTTCCACGCGGGCGCCGACGCCCATCGTGGAGGACACGGCCACCTTGCGCAGGTAGATGCCCTTGCTCGACGCCGGCTTGGCCTTGTTCAGGGCCTCGACCAGCGCGCGCAGGTTGCCTTCCAGCTTGTCGGTGTCGAACGAACGACGGCCGATGGTGGCGTGGATGATGCCGGCCTTGTCGACGCGGAACTGGACCTGACCCGCCTTGGCGTTCTTCACGGCCGTGGCGACGTCCGGGGTCACGGTGCCGACCTTGGGGTTGGGCATCAGGCCGCGCGGACCCAGGATCTGACCCAGGGTACCGACGACGCGCATCGTGTCGGGCGAAGCGATGACGACGTCGAAGGGCATGTCGCCCGCCTTCACGCGCTCGGCCAGGTCTTCCATGCCGACCACATCGGCGCCGGCAGCCTTGGCTTCTTCAGCCTTGGCGCCTTGCGCGAACACGGCGACACGCTTGGTCTTGCCGATGCCGTTGGGCATCACGACGGCGCCGCGGACCACCTGGTCCGACTTCTTCGCGTCCACGCCCAGCTGCACGGCCACGTCGATGGCTTCGTCAAACTTGGCGGTGGCGCAGGCCTTGACCAGATTCAGCGCATCGGTCAGGGGATACAGCTTGGTCGTCTCGACCTTGCCCTGCAGGGCTTGTTGACGCTTGGTCAGCTTGGCCATGTCAGACACCCTCCACGATGATGCCCATCGAGCGGGCCGAGCCGGCGATGGTGCGAACCGCGGCGTCCATGTCGGCAGCCGTCAGGTCCTTTTGCTTGGTCTTGGCGATCTCTTCCAGCTGGGCGCGGGTCAGCTTGCCGACCTTGTCCAGGTGAGGACGCTGCGAACCCTTCTCGATCTTGGCCGCCTTCTTCAGCAGCACGGTCGCCGGCGGCGACTTGATCACGAAGGTGAAGCTCTTGTCCGCGAACGCGGTGATCACGACGGGCAGCTTGAGGCCCGGCTCATAGCTCTGCGTTTGGGCGTTGAACGCCTTGCAGAATTCCATGATGTTCAGACCACGCTGACCCAGCGCGGGACCGACGGGAGGCGACGGGTTCGCCTTGCCGGCCGGGATTTGCAGCTTGATGAAGCCGACAATCTTCTTGGCCATGATTTCTCCTGACAGCAGCACGGCGGCCTCGCCGCACTGCCTGAGTGCTAGCGCCAGGGACTCAGGCTTGCGCCCACACCCTGGCTCCTCGTGTCCGCATCACGTCGCAGACTGGCTACGGGCAGCTTTGGGGCAGCTACCAGGCCCTAAACCTCGGGAGGCGTCCAGGAGGGCAAGCGCCCTCAGACCTTCTCCACCTGCGCAAAGTCCAGCTCCACCGGGGTGGCACGACCGAAGATCGTGACCGACACGCGCAGCTTGGACTTGTCGTAGTTGACTTCCTCGATGCTGCCGTTGAAGTCGGTGAACGGACCTTCCTTGACACGCACGATCTCGCCCACCGTCCACTCGACCTTGGGACGCGGCTTGTCCACGCCCTCTTGCATCTGGTTGACGATCTTCATGACCTCGGCTTCCGAGATCGGCGCCGGGCGGTTCTTCGCGCCGCCGACGAAGCCGGTGACCTTGGAGGTGTGCTTGACCAGGTGCCAGGTGTCGTCTTCCATCACCATTTCCACCAGCACATAGCCAGGGAAGAAACGACGCTCGGTGACGGACTTCTTGCCGTTCTTCAGTTCCACCACTTCCTCGGTGGGCACCAGGATGCGGCCGAACTTGTCCTGCATGCCGGCGCGGTCGATGCGCTCGCGCAGATTGCGCTCGACGGCCTTCTCCATGCCCGAATAGGCATGCACCACATACCAGCGCTTGGGCGGGCCCGCCGGCACGGCCGGCTCGTTCGCGGCGATGTTTTGCTCTTCGCTCATCTCGGTCCTATCTAGTCGTCCGGGCGGCGCCTTCAGCGCCTCCAGCCCAGGATCAGGTCATACAGCACCCACTCCAGCGTCTTGTCGGTCAGCCAGAGGAACAGCGCCATCACGACCACGAAGGCGAACACATAGCCCGTCATCTGCATCGCCTCCTTGCGAGTCGGCCAGACGACCTTGCGCACCTCGCGCATGGAGTCCTGGCCGTAGGCGATCAGCGACTTGCCCGACTCGGAGGTGAAGAACGACCCGGCCGCTGCCAGCAGCAACACGATCAGAGCCCCCCACTGCACCAGGGCACCCTGCTTGCTCAACAGGTAGAACGCCACCAAGGCCGCCACCAACAGCAGCACGGCGCCGGCCAGCTTGGCCTTGTCGGCGCCCGTGGTCACCGTTTCGACTTGAGGATTGGACATTGAACTCACTTCCCGGCCGGGCTTGCGCCAGACCCACGATCCGCAAAGCCTCCAAAGCTCGCAGACCCACCAGCAGCAAAGCCCGCCGGGATCAACTCCCGCGGGCTTGGCTTGACCACTGAAACCAGCGTTCGATTATCGTCGATTGCTGGCAGGGGCAGAGGGTCTCGAACCCCCAACCTTCGGTTTTGGAGACCGACGCTCTGCCAATTGAGCTATGCCCCTGTGGTCCTTCTCAGACTTTACTCGATGATGGTGGCCACGACGCCCGAGCCGACGGTACGACCGCCTTCACGGATGGCGAAGCGCAGACCCTGCTCCATGGCGATCGGAGCGATCAGCTTCACGGTGATGCCGACGTTGTCGCCGGGCATGACCATTTCCTTGTCCTTGGGCAGCTCCACCGCGCCGGTCACGTCCGTGGTACGGAAGTAGAACTGCGGACGGTAGTTGTTGAAGAACGGCGTGTGACGGCCACCTTCTTCCTTGGACAGCACGTACACCTCAGCGGTGAAGTGCGTGTGCGGCTTGATCGAACCCGGCTTCGCCAGCACTTGGCCACGCTCGACTTCTTCGCGCTTCGTGCCGCGCAGCAGGATACCCACGTTGTCGCCCGCCTGGCCCTGGTCCAGCAGCTTGCGGAACATTTCCACGCCCGTCACGGTGGTCTTCTGCAGATCGCGGATACCCACGATTTCCACTTCTTCACCGACCTTGACGATGCCACGCTCCACACGACCCGTCACCACGGTACCGCGGCCCGAGATCGAGAACACGTCTTCCACCGGCAGCAGGAAGGCGCCGTCCACGGCACGCTCCGGCGTCGGGATGTAGGTGTCCAGCGCTTCGGCCAGACGCAGGATCGACGCCTCGCCCAGCTCGCCCTGGTCGCCTTCCAGCGCCAGCTTGGCCGAACCCTTGATGATCGGCGTGTCGTCGCCCGGGAAGTCGTACTTGCTCAGCAGCTCGCGGACTTCCATTTCCACCAGCTCCAGCAGCTCGGCGTCGTCCACCATGTCGCACTTGTTCAGGAACACGATGATGTACTTCACGCCCACCTGACGCGCCAGCAGGATGTGCTCGCGAGTCTGGGGCATCGGGCCGTCAGCGGCCGAGCACACCAGGATCGCGCCGTCCATTTGCGCCGCACCCGTGATCATGTTCTTCACGTAGTCAGCGTGGCCCGGGCAGTCCACGTGGGCGTAGTGGCGGTTGGCCGTCTCGTATTCCACGTGCGCGGTGTTGATCGTGATGCCGCGCGCCTTCTCTTCCGGCGCCGCGTCGATTTCGTCGTACTTCTTCGCCTCGCCGCCGAACTTCGCAGCCAGCACCGTCGCGATCGCAGCCGTCAGCGTCGTCTTGCCATGGTCCACGTGACCAATCGTGCCCACGTTCACGTGCGGCTTGGTACGTTCAAACTTACCTTTTGCCATCTTGCGCTCCTGGCGATCAGAGATCTGGGGAATTCAGAAGAGAGAAACGGATGAGAGGTGGTGCCCATGGGCAGGATCGAACTGCCGACCTCTCCCTTACCAAGGGAGTGCTCTACCACTGAGCCACATGGGCATCGACACAGGTTTGACGACCACGACCATCAAACCAGTGCCGACATTCACGACACCACAACCTCGAACCTTCCGTGGAGCGGGAGACGGGAATCGAACCCGCGTCATTAGCTTGGAAGGCTAAGGTTCTACCATTGAACTACTCCCGCCCGGGAGTCGTCGCCCTTCCCCGTCGCCACACACCCATCCCATCACGAGTCCGTGACAGGACGCCGGGCTGCACGCGTCAGTTCCAAGCATTTGCCTTTGGTGGAGGAGGCTGGATTCGAACCAGCGTAGGCGTAAGCCAACAGATTTACAGTCTGCCCCCTTTAGCCACTCGGGCACCCCTCCGAGGCAAGCCATAGACTATAGCACGACTATTTTTCGATGCAAACATTTTTTGTTGGCCCGATCGCTGTGCGCCCGAGCCGCCGCCCGGCTCCCCACGCCGTACCCACCAATCCACCCACGACACCCACCTTCTCCTCATAGCAACCACCAAGCTCCGGTGCAGGATGCCGCAGGACACCCATCACCCGCACTCATGACTGGTAGGCACCAGTCCAAGAAAACCAATCAAGTACCACTTGTGCGCATCGATTCCAATCAATGCCCCTCCCTTGATAGAAGCCCCCCGGTTTGCACCGAAATCCGCGGTATCCGACGCGCCACATCAGGGGAAACACGGCCCATAAACTGGTAGCAAAGTGGCACTACCGACCGTTATAGTGGCATCGCATTGGTTGTATTCAGGTGTATCGGGGGCACCGTTCATCCTCTCGTCACAGAGAGCGTGCTGCGGGCGCCGAGTCTTCTTAACAGGCCACTACAAATCCACAGGCCACCTTGAGGAGCAGTTCATGAAGGTCAGACAGACCCCTATCGCGGCAGCCGTGACGATCACGCTGTTGAGTGCCACGCTGGCGCACGCCCAGCAGGCTGAAAACCAGACCGACAAGAAGGCCGAGCCCAGTCAGCTCGAACAAGTGGTCGTGACGGGCATCCGTGCCTCGCTGCAGACCGCCGTGAACATCAAGAAGAATGCCAACGCCGTGGTGGACGCGGTGTCGGCGGAAGACATCGGCAAGCTGCCCGACTCCGACGTCGGTCAGTCGCTGGGGCGCATTCCCGGCGTGTCCGTGGGCCGGGCCTTCGGCCAGGGCGCGTCGGTGTCGGTGCGCGGCTCCGACCCGCAGATGACCTACACGACGCTGAACGGCCAAACCGTCGCGTCGACCGGCTGGTATGACCAGCAGACGGTGGACCGCTCCTTCAACTATTCGCTGCTGCCGCCTGAGCTGATCGGCGGCATGGAGGTCTACAAGTCCTCGCAGGCCGACCTGACCGAAGGCGGCATCGGCGGCACCGTGATCGTCAAGACCCGCAAGCCGCTGGACCTGCCCGCGGGCTCGGCCTTCGTCGGCGTGAAGCTGGGCAAGGGCACGGTCAGCAAGGACCTGAACAAGGAGGTCTCCGGCCTCTTCAGCTGGAAGGACTCGCGGCAGATGTTCGGCGTGCTGGTGGCGGGTGCCATCGAGAACGGCGAGTACATGCGCCGCGGCATCGAGTCGGACGCCCGCTGGTCCGGTGACGTGGCGCCGACCACCTTCGTGCAGGACCGCAAGCGCACCGCGATCAATGTGAACCTGCAGGCCCGTCCGGCCGCCGGCTTCGACCTCGGGCTGAACTACATCAAGCTGGAGCTGACCGGCGACAACTCCAACACCAGCCACTACCTGTTCCCGGGCCAGAACGCGCAGAACTGCCAGCTGACCAATGCCGCGGGCCTGTGCATCAAGAGCAACACGACCGCGGCGAACGCCACGACCGCCTTCGTCCAGACCTGGGCGCGCACCGGCAAGATGACCTCGGACAGCCTGGTGCTGAACGGCAGCTACAAGGCCGACGCCTACAAGCTGGACGTGGTCGGCGGCACGACCAAGGCCAAGGGTGGTACTTCGCAGACCATCAACTTCGGCGATGGCGGCGCGGCCCTGCCCAAGTGGACCGGCAGCATCGATGCCACCGGCAAGCAGATCGAGATCACGCCCGCGTCCAACCAGGACGTCACGCTGGCCAACCTGCCGGCCAAGATGGCGCCGACCGGCTGGGCCACCTCGCTGCGCGCGCCCAACTCGGACAAGGAAACCTTCGTCCAGGCCGACCTGACCATGGACCTGAACTGGGGCGTGATCTCCAGCTTCAAGACCGGTCTGCGCGCGACCAAGCACACCTTCTCGCAGTACGCCGACCGGGCGGTGTTCAAGGCCGACTTCGACACCAACCCCATCACCGCGCCCACCTCCAGCCTGTACAACGGCAGCATGGCCATGGGCACGCCGGGCTGGAACTTCCCCAAGCCGGACATCGGCGCGATGGTGGCGCTGACCAACCAGAACATCGCCAAGTGGATCGAACAGCGCGCCAACTACGTGCTGCTGGAGGAGAAGAACAAGTCGGCCTATGGCATGTTCGAGTTCGACAAGGATGAGCTGCACGGCAACTTCGGCGTGCGCTACATCCAGACCAATGTGCTGGGCTCGGGCTACAAGTTCGACGGCACGCCGCTCGCCGATGGCGACGTGAGCCACAACACCGGCTGGAGCACGGTCAAGGCCACCCAGACCTCGAAGTACCACGACTTCCTGCCCAGCTTGAACGTGGCCTACAACCTGGACAAGAACACCATCCTCCGGTTCGCGGCCGCCAAGACCATGACGCGCCCGAACTTCGAGAACATGTTCCTGACCAAACAGGAAGGCTACAACGACGACCGCGCCGGCAACGAAACGCTGACCTACGGCACGGTAGCCCTGAAGCCGATGAAGTCCAAGCAGTTCGACCTGGGCATCGAGTACTACTACGGCCGCGGCAACATGGTTTCGGTGGCCTACTTCCACAAGTCGATCGACAACTTCATCACCGCGCTGACCAAGGTGGACCAGAAGATCGGCGTGGTCGATCCCAAGAGCGGCAAGGACAGCTGGACGGTCAACCAGTACGTCAACGCCGGTGGCGGCAAGATCAACGGCATCGAAGCCCAGATCAACCATTCGTTCGCGAACGGTTTCGGCGTGGTGGCCAACTACACCTACTCCGACGCCAAGGCGCCGTCCACCAGCTACCAGGACGAGCTGAACATGTTCACGCTGGCGTCCAAGCACAACGTGAACCTGGTGGGCTTCTGGGAGAACGCGGACTACTCCGCCCGCCTGGCCTACAACTGGCGTTCGAAGTACATGATTCGCGAGACCGGCTGGTACGGCAACCGCATGCATGACGCCTACGGCACGCTGGACCTGAGCCTGGGCTGGAACGTCACCAAGAACATCCGCCTGTCGTTCGAGGCCGCCAACCTGCTCAAGCAGGACGACAAGCAGTACGGTGCCGCCGCCACGACGACGACGGTGAAGGCACCGCTGCAGGTGGGCTATCCGGCCTGGTCCTTCATGGGCGAGACCACCTATCGCCTGGGACTGAGCGCCAAGTTCTGATCGGCCTCGCGGCCGCATGCAAAAGCCCGGCAGATGCCGGGCTTTTTTTCATGCCAGCAACGGCGTCGTCGCCAGCCCGGCGGCGATTGCCGCGGGCAGCGGACCGGCTCGCTAGAAATCGTAGAAGGTGTTGACGGTCAGCCGACCATGGCGCGGGTCGCTGGACAGGCTGTTCAGGGGGTTGATGCAGGCACTGTGCAGCAGGCTGCCCCGGTAGGCCACCAGTCGGTTGAAGCGCGCCGGGATGCGGCCGAGGAATTCGAATTGCTCGTCGGAGACGTCGAAGTAGCGCGGCCGTGGCGGACGTGCATTGATTTCCTCGTAGTAGACGTCCAGATAGTGCTCGCGGTTGTCCGCGGTCACCTGCTGCAGCCCGGTGGCCCGGTGCCGGTAGAAGCCCGTGCCGCCATGCGTCTCGTCGCACAGGTACAGCAGCACGGCCATGTGGTGCGGCGTGCTGGCGTCGAAATGGGGCGTGCGCTGCAATGGGCCCAGGGCCTGCGGCGGCGTCGTGGTCAGCGAGAAGGCACACTCGCTCTTGCGCAGCGGCAGGGCCTCGGGCACCTGGAAGTTGAGCCGGATCAGCGGATCCATCAGCGCCGTGAGATTGAGGGAATAGTCCTCCGGCACCGCGGCGCGCAGGCCCGGATAGCCCTTGCGCTCGGCGACACCCGGATAGGGCTGGAATTCGCTGCGGCAGGCGGCCTCGACCAGGGCCTCGGGGTTTTCAAGGAAGTCGTCGATGAAGACCACCTGGTGCTCGCCCACCTGCACCGACTGGATGTCCGGGGGCATGCGCAGGGCATACGGATCGTTCATTTCATCTCCCCATGATCGCCCGGCCCTGGCGCCCAAGATCACACCTTGATGTAGATGCGGCGCCGATCCAGCACCCGCACCACCACCGCCCAGACGAGCACGAAGCCCAGCGCGAAGGCCAGCGATTGCGCCTCGGGACCCAGCCATTGGCCGATAGGCGCCAGGGGGCCCTGCACCAGGCGCTGCTGCCAGCCGAAGTGCTCCAGCAGCACCGCCATCACCCAGGCGCCGGCATAGGCGGCGATCGCATTGACGCCGAAGCTGCGCCCCAGCGCAGGCCAGCCGCGCAGGTCCACCAGCTGATGGACGGCCCACAGCGCCAGCAGCGACAGACCGCCACTCCACAGCACATAGGCCGGCGTCCAGAGCTGCTTGTTGATGGGCTGCAGCGCATCCAGCGCCCCACCCAGCAGCAGCGCAACCAAGCCCCATCCGGCCAGCGACGACGCCTGCCCATGGCGCAGCGCACGCCCGGCGATCAGCCCCAGCAGGCAGCTGGCCAGCGCGCCCAGCGTGCTCAGCAGTCCTTCGGGCTCATGGCCCTGCCCGGTCGCGGCGTTCCACTCATAGGCATGCGCGCCCAGCAGCCAGCCGTCCAGCCGCGACGCGATGTTGCCGGCCTTGTCCAGCGGCCCGCCCAGCGCCAGCAGCAGGCCATAACCCAGCAGCAACGCCGCCAGCAAGGTCCATTGCGCACGCAGCGAGTCCAGCCACAGCGCGACCGCGCCGACGCCGATGAAGCACAGCGCAATGCGCTGCAGCACGCCCATCCAGCGCAGCACCGCGTCGTCGCGCAGCAGCCAGGGCAGCGCATGCAGCGCCAGCCCCAGCAGCAGGATGCGCAGCCCGCGTCGGAACATCGGGCCGGCCAGCACCGCAGCCGGCGTGCCGGCTTCACGCCGCGCGCCCAGGCTCAACGAGATGGACGCGCCAACGATGAACAGGAACAGTGGAAAGATCAGGTCGGTCGGCGTGAAGCCATCCCAGGCCGCATGCTCGAGCGGCGCATAGACATGGTTCCAGTCGCCGGCGTTGTTGACCAGCAGCATGGCCGCGACGGCCAGGCCGCGCAGCACGTCGACCGAGGTGAGGCGCACAGAGGTGTTCATGCGAAAGGGGATCAGAAATCGCAGCGGCTTTGCAGCGGCGGATCGGCCGGCGGCACTTGGTCCAGGCGCGCCACGCCCTGGCGCCGGAAGCGGTTCACCTGGTCCAGCATCTGTTGCGGGCTCAGGATGCGGTCCTGGACATGGGCCACCCAATCCACGTCCTGCTCATAGACGCGCGGCGCGCCGCCTGCCGGCAGCAGCCCGGCCGGCGAGAACCACTGGTTGAAGCTGATCGCCATGGGCACCGCGGGAACGTTGCGCCCGCCATGCTCGGCGAGCAGCCGACCATCCAGCCACCAGCGCACGCGCGCCGTCTCCACCTGGGTCACCAGCACATGCCAGCCGCCCATCGAACCGAACTCCTCGTGCGACTGGTTGAAGGCCAGCCAGGGATCGAGGCGCACGGTGTGCCAGCTGATGCCGTACAGCCGCGTCTTCTCGCTGCCCCAGCCGCCATTGGGCAGGTATTCCCAGTCCAGCTCGCTGAACTCGGGGTCGAAGTCGTGGCGCAACGGCGCCACGGCGTAAAAGGTCTGCACCACCGGGTCGCCGTCCACGCCGCCGACCGGTTCGTCGCTGAAGCGCACGCGCGCGGCATAGGTACCGCGCAACAGCTTGCGCTGGTGGCACAGCTGCACCTGCTGGGTGCCGGCCGGCGTACCGTCGGTCTGCGCGCGCAGGCGCAGCAGCCCTCGCCCAGGCCTGTCCGGGTCGTTCAGCAGCGAGACGCCTTCCGGCGCCCAGCGCGCGCCGGGAACCCCGGGATGGCCCGCCGCGCTGCGCCGCTGCCAGCCGCCCTGCTGCTCCAGCGCCTCCACCGAGGCATAGCCGAAGTCGTCGAAGAACCAGCGCGCCGGCGCCCGCTCGGGCGCCGCCTGCGCCGCCGCGGCCAGCGCCAGCAGCGCCGTCAGCAGCCAGCCCCGCGGCCACACCGCCGCCATGTCGTGCCAGGCTTGCATGACGCGCGCCTCAAGCCGGATCCGCCGCGCCTTGCGGCGGCGCCGCGCGCGTCGCGGGCAGGCGCACGAAGAGCAGCATCAGCAGCGCCGGAGCGCCGCAGACGATGGTCCAGAGGAAGAAGCGCTCGTAGCCCATGGCCACCTGGATGTCACCGCTGATCGACTTGGAGAGAATGAAGCCCAGCTGCATCACGCCCGATCCCAGCGCGTAGTGGGCGGTCGAGAAGCGGCCCGGCGCCACCGCCTGCATGATGTAGAGGATCATGCCGACGAAGCCGAAGCCATAGCCCAGCATCTCCACCGCCACCGCGACGCTGATGTGCAGCATGTCCTGCGGCAGCGTGACCGAGAGGTAGTAGAAGGTCACGTTGGGCACGGCCATCGCGATGATCAGCACCGGCATCGCGCGCTTCAGACTCAGCCAGGACGTGAAGTAGCCACCCAGGATGCTGCCGACCAGAAAGGCCGCCGTCCCCACCGTGCCGTAGACGGCGCCGACCTGCTCGGTGCTCAGCCCCAGGCCGCCCTTGGCGCGCGCCTCGATCAGGAACAGCGGACCGATGGTCTGCACCTGGCCTTCGGCGAAGCGGAACAGCACGATGAACAGAATGGCCGTCCAGATGCCGGGCTTGAGCAGGAAATCCGCGATCACCTCGCGTAGCGTGCGCCACACGCTGGCCGCGGTGAGCTCGCCATGCGCGGTGTTCAGCACGCCGGGCAGCGCATAGGCGTTGTAGGCCGCCAGCAGCGCCAGCAGCACGGCCAGCAGCGCGAAGATCACCGACCAGGCGTTCATCACGCCCATGCTGCGCTCCAGCGACCCCGCCAGCACCAGCAGCCCGCCCAGCGTGAGGAACTTGGAGGCGTTGAAGAAAGCCCCCTGCCAGCCGGCATAGGCCGCCTGCTGGCGCGCGTCCAGCGAGGCCATGTAGAGGCCATCGCAGGCGATGTCGTGCGTGGCCGAGGCATAGGCCAGCACAAAGAGCACGCCCAGGCTGGCGGCAAACCAGAACGGCAGCTGCAGCGCCAGCGCCATCAGCGCCAGACCGGCCGCGCCGGTGAACTGCATCGCCACGACGATCAGCTTCTTGCTGCGCGCCAGCTCCAGGAAGGGACTCCACAGCGGCTTGAAGGCCCAGGCCAGGCCCAGCACGCCGGTCCAGCGCGCGATCTGGTCGTTGGCCACGCCCATGTTCTTGTACATCAGCCCCGCGATCAGCATGACCACGAAGAACTGCATGCCTTGCACGAAGTACAGGCTGGGGACCCAGCGCAGCGGAGAAGAGCTCATGGTCGGCCGATCCGAGGGTTGAGGGGGAGTGTTCAGGGCTGCGTCAACCCAGTGCCACCGGCGCATGGCCGGCCGCGGCCGAACGACCCTGCAGCCAGGCTTCGATGGCCGCCAGAGCGCCGTCGGCATAACCCCAGCTCACCAGCGTCGGCGCGCTCACGTCCAGCGCCTGGAAGGGGTTCCACAGCACCAGATGCAGGTCCGGCCGCCAGCCCGCCGCCTCGGCGCCGTAGCGAGCGCGGTGGGTGGAGGCGAGCACGGTGAAGCGGCCGTCGCGCGGCAGCTGCATCCAGTCCAGCGCGGAGATGTCGGCCAGCGCGACGACCTCCACGTCGCGGTGCGCGGCGAAGAGCGCGCGCACCTGGGCGCCGGTGGGCCCCGCTTCGGACACGCCATCGGTGGGCACCTCGTCCTGTACCAGCACGCGCAGCGGCGCGTCCAGCGCGGGCGCCTGCGCGCCGCGCAGCGCCGTCAGGCCGGCGGCCCAGGCGCGGCGCATCAGCGCGTCGTCGGCGGCGCGCTGTGCCGCGGCGTAGTCGGCATGGTCCACCGGATAGGCGCGCGCCAGCGCGTCGATGCGCGCCGCGGCCTGCGCCACGCGCGCCTCGCTCAGCACACCGCGCGCCAGCGCATCGTGCAGCGCGCGCAGCGACTGCGCCTGCTCGGCCAGCGAGCCCTGGGCCAGGATCAGGTCGGCGCCGGCGTTGATCGCCAGCTCGGCCGCGCGGGCATAGCCATAGCGGTCGGCGATGGCCTTCATCATCAGCGCGTCGGTGATCACCACGCCGTCATAGCCCCATTCCTCGCGCAGGATGCCGCCCAGGATGCGCGCCGACAGCGTGGCCGGATGATCGGGATCGATGAGCGGGTAGACGATGTGGGCCGTCATCACCGACGGTGCGGCCACCCGGCCCGTGGCGTCCGGCGTGCACAGGGCCTTGAAGGGGCGCAGCTCCAGCGCATCCAGCTCGGCGCGCGACTTCTCCACCGTCGGCAGGTCCAGGTGCGAATCCACATGGGTATCGCCATGGCCGGGGAAATGCTTGATGCAGCAGGCCACGCCCTCGTCCAGCGAGCCGCGCATCCAGGCCCCCGCCAGACGCGTGACCTCGTCGGCGCTCTCGGAGAAGCTGCGCTCGGCGATGACCGGGTTGGCGGGGTTGTTGTTGATGTCCGCGACCGGCGCGAAGTTCCAGTTGATGCCAATGCCACGCAGCCCGCGCGCCACCGCCGCACCCACCTCGCGCGCCAGCGCCGCGTCGCCCGAGGCGCCCAGGGCCATGGCCGACGGCGGCTGCGGCAGGAAGGTGGCGCGCACCACCGAGCCGCCCTCCTGGTCCAGGCCGATCAGCGCGTCCGGCCCCATCACCTCGCGCAGCTCGCGGGTGAGCCGGCGCACCTCTTCCTCCGTGCCCAGGTTCTTGCGGAACAGGCAGACCGCGCGGATGCGGTGCTCGCGCAGGAAGTCCGCGGTCGCCGCGTCCAGCTGCTTGCCCTGGATGTCCACCATCACCAGGCGGCCGGGATGAATTGCTTCGTTGCTCATCGTGTTCTGTTCTGCCTGCAAGCCCGGCATGGGCCGGAAGAGGCCCGAGGCGGCCAGGGACCGCCCCGGACGGGGACATCGCTCAATGCGTCTTCGTCACCTTGGCCAGGTGGCGCGGCTGGTCGGGATTCAGGCCGCGCGCACGGGCCAGCGCCTCCACCATGGGATAGAAGCTCTGCACCGCGGCGATCGGATCCAGGTCCTCGTTGCCGGTGCAGGCGAGTTGCAGCTCGGCGCCGGGCGTGCCTTCGGGGGCCGCCAGCAGCACCCGCGCGCCACGGCCGCGCATCTCCTCGGCCAGTGCCAGCAGGCCGGCCTGGGCCGGTCCGCGCGGCGCGAACACCAGCAGCGGATAGCCCTCCTCCACCAGCGCCATCGGCCCGTGCTTGACCTCGGCGCCCGAGAAGGCCTCGGCCTGGATGCCGCAGGTTTCCTTGAACTTCAGCGCCGCCTCCAGCGCGATGGGCAGCGAGGTGCCACGGCCGATCACGAACAGCTTGTCGGCGCCGACCAGCGCATCCACCGCCGCATCCCAGCGCAGCGCGGCGGCGCGCTCCATCGCCTGCGGCAGCTGCTGCAGCGCCGCGGCCAGGTCCTCATCGCCCTGCCAGGCGGCGACCACGCGGGCACCGGCCAGCAGCTGGGCGATGTAGCTCTTGGTCGCGGCCACGCTCTGCTCGGGGCCGGCATGCAGCGCGAACACATGCTCGGCCGCGTCCGCCAGCGGCGACCCGGCCGCGTTGACGAAGGCCACGGTGCGCGCGCCGGCCTCGCGGAAATAGCGCGTCGGCGAGACCAGGTCCGGGCTCTGGCCCGACTGCGAGAAGGCCAGCGACACCAGCCCGCGCGACTCGATCTGGCTGTGGTACAGCGTGATCAGCGACATCGGCAGCGAGGTCACCAGCCGGCCCAGGCGCGCCATCACCAGATAGGCCATGTAGTGGGCGGCATGGTCGGAGCTGCCGCGCGCGATGGTCAGCAGCCCGGTGGGCGGTTTGTCGCGCAGGGCCTGCCCCAACCGGGCATAGGCGTCCTGGTCGGCCGCCAGCTGACGGGCCACCACCTGCGGCGCGCTCAGCGCCTCCTCAAGCATTCGCGAGGTCACACTCTTCTCCTTCCACGACCACGCGTTGCAGTTGCAAGTCACGGTCCATCACGACGAAATCGGCCCAGGCGCCGGCGGCCAGCCGGCCGCGGTCCTCCAGCCCCAGGTAATCGGCGGCATGGGTGGAGACGCGCAGCGAGGCCTCGGCGATCTCCAGCCCCAGCTGCAGCACCAGGTTGCGCAGCGCCTGGTCCATGGTCAGCGTCGACCCGGCCAGCGTGCCGTCGGGCAGGCGCACGCCGCCCATGCACTTGGTGACGCGGTGGCGGCCCAGGCTGTACTCGCCATCGGGCATACCGGCCGCCGCGGTCGAATCGGTCACGCAGAACAGGCAGGGGATGCTGCGCAGCGCGACGCGGATCGCGCCGGGATGCACATGCAGCAGGTCGGGGATGATCTCGGCATAGCGCGCATGGGCCAGCGCCGCGCCCACCATGCCGGGCTCGCGGTGGTGCAGCCCGGTCATCGCGTTGAACAGATGGGTGAAGCCGCCGGCACCGCGCTGCAGCGCGGCCACGCCGTCTTCATAGCTGCCCAGCGAGTGGCCGATCTGCACCTGGAAGCCCGCGGCGCGCAACTGCTCGACCAGCTCCAGATTGCCCGGCAGCTCGGGCGCCAACGTGATCAGGCGGATCGGCGCGATCGCGTCCAGCGCGCGCACCTCGTCCAGGCTGGCCTTCTTCGCGAAGTCGGGCTGCGCGCCCAGCTTGCCGGGGTTGATGTAGGGCCCCTCCAGATGCACGCCCAGCACGCGGGCGCTGCCCGGCGCGCGCTCGCGGCATTGCGGCGCCAGCGCGACCAGCGCGGACTGGATCTCCTCCAGCGGCGCGGTCATGGTCGTGGCCAGCAGCGCGGTCGTGCCGTGGCGCACATGCAGCCGCGCGATCTGCTCGGCGGCCTGGCCGCCTTCCATGGTGTCGTGGCCGCCGCCGCCATGGACGTGGACGTCGATGAAGCCCGGCAGCACCAGCGGCAGGGACGGGGCACCGTGGCGCACCTCGTACTCCGCGACGGGCTCGCCGCGTACCGCGGTGATGCGCCCCTCGCTGTGTTCCAGCACACCGCGGACAAAGCCGGCCGGTGTCAGTATGTAGCCCTCGATGTGCTGTGCGTCCGTCATCCGTCGCGCCTCATCTCCGCGACGAAGTCGTAGTAATCGCTGCGGCAATACGAATGGGTCAGCTCCACTGCCTGACCCGATTCCAGATAACCCACCCGCGTGATGAACAGCACCGCCTGACCCACCGGAACCTCCAGCAGGCCGGCCAGGCGCGAATCCGCGTTGATGGCTCGAATGTGTTGCAGCGCCCGCACCGGCGCGCGGCCCGCCTGGGCCAGGTATTCGTACAGCGAGGAGCCGACCTTCTGCGGGTCGGGCAGCTGCGCCTCTGGCAGCACGCTCAGCTCATAGGCCATCACGACCTGGTCGGCCAGGCGCAGGCGCTCCAGACGCGCCACGCGCTGCCCGGTGGTCAGGCCCAGCGCCAGCTGCTCATCCGGCGCCGCCATCGCAAAGCCGCGCGTGAGCCAGCGGCTGCTGGGCTTGAAGCCGCGCTGGTGCAGCTCCTCGGAGAAGCTGGTCAGGCGCGACAGCGGCTGCTCCAGCTTGGGCGCGATGTAGTTGCCCGAGCCACGCTTGCGCACGATCAGGCCCTGCTCCACCAGCCGGTCGATCGCCTTGCGCGCGGTCACGCGCGACAGGTCCAGCGATTCCGACAGCACGCGCTCCGACGGCAGCGCCTCGTCGGCCTGGTAATGGCCTTCGCGTATCGCTTGCGCCAGCTTGTGCGCCAGCTGCATGTACAGCGGCGAGGCGGCTTCGGAATCGGGCTTGAACTGGAAGGGCAGCTTGTGGCTCATGAGGCGCTTTCTGTGATGGCGCTGCGCACCAGCAGCAGGGCGCCGTCGGCGGAATCGCCCCGGGGCTGCACGCAGCGGGCCCGAATGTTGCCTGAGAAACCGTCACGCAGACGCAGCGCGATGCTGCCGCACAGTGCCAGCGGCAGTTGCTGCGTCGGATCCAACGCCAGCGCCACGGATGCCAGCTCGGCCACCGCGTCCCGCACCAGGGCCGCGGCCGCGGGGTCCGCCGCGGCATGTTCGAACACCAGCGGCGCGAGCTGCGCATAGGCGTGCTGGCGCGCCTGCGCCACCCAGGCGGAGAGCGCGTCGCGGTCGGGCCGGCCCTGGGCGTCCAGCGCCCCGCAGGCCTGCCACACGGCGTGCGCCAGCGGCCCCTCGGCCGCGCGCCCATCCTGGGCCTTCTGCGCCTGGCGCATCGCCGCCAGGCCCAGCCAGGCGCCGCTGCCCTCGTCGCCGCCGATCCAGCCCCAGCCGCCGACCAGCACCCGCGAGCCATCGCCGCGCAAGGCCTCGCCCACCGAACCGGTGCCGGATGCGATCACGCCGCCGGGCTCGCCGCCATGGGCGCCCAGCACGGTGGTGAAGCCATCGTTGTCCAGCGCCACCTGGGCATAGCCCGGCTGCCGGTCGAGGAAATCGCGCGCCTGCGCCGGCACGCCGGCACCGGACAGCCCCAGGCCGATCGCGGTCTGCTCCAGGGGCAGCTCGCTCAGCCCGGCCTGCTGCGCGGCCGCCTGCGCGGCCTGCTGCACATGGCGCCAGGCCTGGGCCACGCCCTGCCCCAGCGCCGACGGCCCGGCCTCGCCCTGACCCAGCACCCGCCCCTGCAGATCGGTCAAACGCACACGCGTCCCCGTGCCGCCGCCATCCACGCCAAGTAGAAAGCGCAGCCCGGCCAACGCGGGTTTGAGAGGAGCGGCCAGCAACAAGGCCTGGGAGAAACGAGTCATGTTAATACCAGTTTAGTACCAAAAATTTGAAAACGTCAATTGGTACTTCACTGGACTCGCTTCGCACGGTGCGAAGGACTTTCCGGGGCAGGTCCGATCGAGTCAGAACGGGGACTCATGCCCCTTGCCGTCTGGGTTATGCCTCGATCAGGCTGGGCACCAGCCAAGCACCCGCTGGCGCGACCACCACGATACCAGTCATTGTCGCGGCGCCAACCGGGGTCTGCCCGAGGACGGATCACGCAACAAACGGCGCGCGCACCTCCGGACCCGCACAATCCGCGCACAGGCCCGCCCAGGAGTCCGCATGAAGCCGACGACCACCGAGCCGCTGTTTTCCGGCAGCGGCCCCGGCCCACAGACCGCCGACGGCTGCTCAGTGGAGCTGTACCGTGACCTGCCCTATCGCGGAGAACTGCAGGCGCTAAGCCCCTGGCTGGGCGCCGGCACCCGAGTCCTGGAACTGGGCTGCGGCCCCGGCCGCCTCACTCGCCCCCTGTTGGCGCAGGGCTGTTCCGTGGTCGCGGTCGACAACTCGGCGGAGATGCTGACTCATCTTCCATTGCGGGCGCAGGCCATGCATGCGGGCATTGAGACGCTGACCCTGGCAGAGCGTTTCGACGTGGTGCTGCTGGCGGCCGGGCTGATTCACATGCCGGCCGCCGAAACCCGACATGCCTTTGCCGCCTGCGCCGCCCGCCATCTGCGACCCGGAGGACTGTGGCTGGTCCAGGTTCATGACGCCGACTGGCTGGCACGGGTCACGCCGGGCCGCGTCACCGGAGACGAAGGCGACGACAAGGACCTGGTCCTGTGGGTCTACCATGTGGAGCGCACCCAGGGCCAGGTGGCCATGACGCTGCGCTATGCGCGGGCCGATGGACGGCAATGGACGCACTACTTTCGCATCCAGCCGCTGGACGAACCCGCGCTGCGCCAACTCGCCCGGGAGGCCGGCTTCCAGGACATTGACTGGGTCGATGCCAGCCGACGCTGGCTGCGCTGCGAGATGCCCTGAGTCGCGCCCGCCTAGAGCTGCCAATCCAGCGCCACGCCGCGCTCGGCCAGCCAGCGCTGCGCCTGTCCGAAGTGGCCACAGCCCAGGAAGGGTAGCGGCGGGCGGTTGGCCGACAGCGGCGAGGGGTGGTTGGCCTGCAGCACCAGGTGGCCCTGGCCGGCGGCCTCGATCAGCGCGGCCTTGGCCTGCGCATGCGCGCCCCACAGCAGATAGGCCTTGGGCGCGGGGTCGCGCGCGGTGGTGGCGATCAGCGCGTCGGTCAGCGATTCCCAGCCCTTTTTTGCATGGCTGGCCGGCTGGCCGTCTTCCACCGTCAGGCTGGTGTTGAGCAGCAGCACGCCGCGCTGGGCCCAGGGCACCAGGCTGCCGGACATCGGCGGCCGCTGGCCCAGGTCGCGCTGCAGTTCCTTGAAGATGTTGCGCAGCGAAGGCGGGAACTTCTGCCCCTCGGCCACGGAGAAGGCCAGCCCCTCGGCCTGACCGGGCCCGTGGTAGGGATCCTGGCCCAGGATCACGGCATGGACCGCGGCGCGCGGGGTCAGCCGCAGCGCGCGCAGCGGCTCGGGCGGGTAGATCGTCGCGCCGGCCGCCAGGCGCTCGCGCAGCAGCGCCTGGATGCGCGCACCCTCGGGCCCGTCGCGCCAGGCATCGAGCACCGGCTGCCAGCCGGCCTCCACCGTCCAATCGATCTGCATCAGCGGGCCGTGGTGCCGAACAGCTGCGCCAGCGCGGCGCCGGGATCGGGCGCGCGCATGAAGGCCTCGCCGACCAGGAAGGCGTTCACCTGCGCGTCGCGCATGCGGCGCACATCGTCGGCCGCCAGGATGCCGGACTCGGTCACCAGCAGCCGGTCCGCCGGCACCTGCGGCAGCAGCGCCAGCGTCGTGTCCAGCGTGACCTCGAAGGTCTTGAGATTGCGGTTGTTGATGCCCAGCAGCGGGGTCTTCAAGCGCAGCGCGCGCTCCAGCTCGTCGCCATCATGGACCTCGACCAGCACATCCAGGCCCAGGCCACGCGCGCAGTCCTCCAGCTCGGCCATCGGGCCGTCGTCCAGGCTGGCGGCGATCAGCAGGATGCAGTCCGCGCCCATCGCCCGCGCCTCGTAGACCTGGTAGGGGTCGACCATGAAGTCCTTGCGCAGCACCGGCAGCGCGCAGGCGGCGCGCGCCTGCTGCAGATAGGCCACGCTGCCCTGGAAGAAGGGCTGGTCGGTCAGCACGCTGAGGCAGGCCGCGCCATGGCGCGCATAGCTCTGCGCGATCTCGGCGGGACGGAAGTCCTCGCGCAGCACGCCCTTGCTGGGGCTGGCCTTTTTGATCTCGGCGATCACCGCGGGCTGCCCGGCCGCGATCGCGGCGCGCAGCGCGCGCTCGAAGCCGCGCGGCGCCTCGCCGCGGGATTCGGCCTCGGCACGCAGCGCGGCCAGCGGCCGCCGGGCCATCGCGGCGGCCACCTCCTCGCGCTTGACCGCGTTGATGCGATGCAGGATGTCGGACATCGTCAGCTCCCCTGGGACGCCGCGACGAACTGGTCCAGCTTGGCGCGCGCGGCGCCGCTGTCCAGCGCGCTGCGCGCCCGGTCTATGCCTTCGGCGATGCTGGCCGCGACATTCGCCGCGTACAGCGTGGCGCCGGCGTTGAGCAGCACGATGTCGCGCGCCGGGCCGGTCTCGCCGCCGAGCACGCCCAGCAGCATGGCCTTGCTCTGCGCCGGGCCTTCGACCTTGAGGCTGCGGTTGGAGGCCATGGGCAGGCCAAAGTCCTCGGGATGGATCTCGTACTCGCGGATCTCGCCGTTCCTCAGCTCGCCGACCAGCGTGGCCGCGCCCAGCGAGATCTCGTCCATGCCGTCCTTGCCATAGACCACCAGCGCATGCTCAGCGCCCAGGCGCTGCATCACGCGCACCTGGATGCCCACCAGGTCGGGGTGAAAGACGCCCATCAGGATGTTGGGCGCGCCCGCCGGGTTGGTCAGCGGGCCCAGGATGTTGAAGATGGTGCGCACGCCCAGCTCGCGGCGCACCGGCGCGATGTTCTTCATCGCCGGATGGTGGTTGGGCGCGAACATGAAGCCGATGCCGCTTTCCGTGACGCAGTGCGCCACCTGCGGCGGCGTCAGGTCCAGACGCGCGCCCAGCGCCTCGATCACATCGGCGCTGCCGGTCTTGCTGGAGACGCTGCGGTTGCCATGCTTGGCAACCTGCGCGCCCGCCGCGGCGGCCACGAACATCGAGCAGGTGGAGATGTTGAAGGTGTGCGCGCCGTCGCCGCCGGTGCCGACCACGTCGACCAGATGCGGCAGCGCCGGCAGCGGCACCTTGACGGAGAACTCGCGCATCACCTGCGCCGCGGCGGTGATCTCGCCGATGGTCTCCTTCTTGACGCGCAACCCGATCAGCAGCGCGGCCGCGGTGACCGGCGACACCTCGCCGCTCATGATGCGGCGCATCAGCGCCAGCATCTCGTCGTGGAAGATCTCCCGGTGCTCGATGACACGGGTCAGGGCTTCATGGTCGGTGATCGGCATGACGGATCCTCTCTCAGGCGGCAAAGTACTCGCGCGTCGCGGCGATGGCGCGGTCGACGCCCGCGGCATCGACATCGAGATGGGTGACGAAGCGCAGCCGGTACAGCCCCGTGGCCAGCACGCCGCGCGACTTCAGGAAGGGCAGCAGGCCCTGGGCCTTGCCGGGCGCGCTGACGTCGGCGAACACGATGTTGGTCTGCGGCGCCTCGACGGCAAGACCTGGCACCGCGGCCAGGCCATCGGCCAGGCGCTGCGCCAGCGCATGGTCCTGCGCCAGGCGCTCCACATGGTGGTGCAGCGCGTAACGCGCCGCCGCGGCCAGCAACCCGGCCTGGCGCAGGCCGCCGCCCGTCATCTTGCGCCAGCGGTGCGCGCGGGTGATGAACTCGCGCGAGCCGCACAGCACCGAGCCCACCGGCGCGCCCAGGCCCTTGGAAAAACAGACCGAGACGCTGTCGAAATGGCCACAGATCGCGCGCGCCGCCGCATGGGCGTCGGCCGCCTCGCCGCGCTGCGCCACGGCGACCGCGGCGTTGAACAGCCGCGCGCCATCCAGGTGGCGCGCCAGGCCGCGGCGCTGCGCCAGCGCCGACGCGGCGGCCAGGTAGCCCATGGGCAGCACCTTGCCGCCGATGGTGTTCTCCAGCGCGAGCAGCCGGGTGCGGGCGAAGTGCGCGTCGTCGGGCTTGATCTGTGCCTCGATCTCGTCCAGCGGCAGGCTGCCATCGGGCGCATGCGCGATGGGCTGCGGCTGGATGGAACCCAGCACCGCCGCGCCGCCGCCCTCCCAACGGTAGGTGTGCGCGTACTGGCCGACCAGGTATTCGTCGCCGCGCTGGCAATGGCTCATCAGCGCGCAGAGGTTGCTCTGCGTGCCGGTGGGCATGAACAGCGCGGCCTCGAAGCCCAGCCGCTCGGCCAGCTCGGCCTGCAGCGTGTTGACGCTGGGATCATCGCCAAACACGTCGTCGCCCAGGGGCGCCGCCATCATGGCCTCGCGCATCGCGGCGCTGGGCTGGGTGACGGTGTCGCTGCGCAAATCCACGATGCTCATCGGGGCCTCCCGGGGGTCAGAGCGCGAGCTCGAGGAAGTTCTTCAGCATCGCGTGCCCGTGTTCGGACAGGATGGACTCGGGGTGGAACTGCACGCCTTCCAGCGGCGTCGCGCTGCCGGCCAGCTGCCGGTGGCGCACGCCCATGATTTCGCCGTCCTCGCTGCGCGCGCTGACCTCCAGCTCCGGCGGCAGCGTGGCCTCATCGATCACCAGCGAGTGATAACGGATCACACTGAACTGCTCGGGCAGCCCCTTGAACACGCCCTTGCGGTCGGTCGTGATGGTGCTGGCCTTGCCATGCATCTGCGTCCGGGCGCGGACGATGGCTCCGCCCAGCGCGGCGCCCATGCTCTGGTGTCCCAGGCAGACGCCCAGGATGGGCAACTGCCCCTTGAAGCGCTGCACCGCGGGCACGCAGATGCCGGCCTCGTTGGGCGTGCAGGGCCCCGGCGAGAGCACCAGGTGGCTGGGCTTCAGCGCCGCGATCTCGTCCAGCGTGATCTGGTCGTTGCGCACCGTTTGGACCTCGGCACCGAGCTCGGCGAAGTACTGCACCAGGTTGAAGGTGAAGCTGTCGTAGTTGTCGATCATCAGCAGCATCTGGGCACTCCTTCAAAAGCCTTCTTCCACCAGCTCGGCCGCACGCAGCAGTGCGCGCGCCTTGGCCTCGGTCTCCTTCCATTCCAGCTCGGGCACCGAGTCGGCGACGATGCCGGCGGCGGCCTGCACATAGAGCATCTGGTCCATCACCACGCCGGTACGGATGGCGATCGCCAGGTCCATGTCGCCGCCAAAGCTCAGATAGCCGCAGGCGCCGCCGTAGATGCCACGCTTGACCGGCTCCAGCTCGTCGACGATCTCCATCGCGCGGATCTTGGGCGCGCCGGACAGCGTGCCGGCCGGGAAGCTGGCGCGGAACACGTCCATGTTGCCCACGCCCTCCTTCAGCAGCCCCTCGACGTTGCTGACGATGTGCATCACATGCGAGTAGCGCTCCACCGCGAAGGCGTCGGTCACCTTGACGCTGCCGGTGCGGGCGATGCGGCCGACGTCATTGCGCGCCAGGTCGATCAACATCAGGTGCTCGGCACGCTCCTTGGGGTCGGCCTTCAGCTCGACCTCCAGCTGCTGGTCCTGCTCGGGCGTGCCGCCACGCGGGCGGGTGCCGGCCAGCGGCCGTATCGTGACCTTGCGCCCCTCCGGCGTGGACTCCTGGCGTACCAGGATCTCCGGCGAGGCGCCGACGATTTGAAAGTCCCCCATGTCGTAGAAGTACATGTAGGGGCTGGGGTTGAGCGAACGCAGCGCGCGGTACAGGCTCAGCGGCGACTCGGTGTAGCGCTTCTTGAGCCGCTGGCCGAAGACGATCTGCATGCAGTCGCCCGCGGCGATGTAGGCCTTGGCACGGTCGACCGCGGCGAGGAAGTCCGCCTTCGCGAACTCGCGCTCCACCGGATGGGCCTGGCCACGCCGCACCTGCGGTGCGCTGACGCTATAGGCGAGCTTGTCGCGCAGCTCGGTCAGGCGCTTCTTGGCGCGGAAAAAGGCCTCGGGCTGGCCCGGGTCGGCATAGACGATCAGGTAGAGCTTGCCGCTCAGGTTGTCGATGACGGCCAGTTCCTCGCACTGCAGCAGCATCACGTCCGGCGTCGGCAGCCCGCCCGGCGGCGTGCTGTCGGCCAGGCGTGGCTCGATGTAGCGCACCGCGTCGTAGCCAAAGTAGCCGGCCAGGCCGCCGCAAAAGCGCGGCATGCCCGGGCGCAGCGCCACCTTGAAGCGTTGCTGGTAGGCCTCGATGAAGGCGAGCGGATCGCCCTCGTGGGTTTCGACCAGCTCGCCATCGCGCAGCACGCGGGTGGTCTGGCCTTCGCTCTTGAGCACGGTGCGCGCCGGCAGCCCGATGAAGGAATAGCGGCCGAAGCGCTCGCCGCCCACCACCGATTCCAGCAAGAAGCTGTGGCGGCCCTGGCCGGAGCCGGCACAGAGCTTGAGGTAGAGGGACAGCGGGGTTTCGAGATCGGCGAAGGCCTCGCTGATCAACGGAATGCGGTTGTAGCCTTCGGCGGCCAGGCTCTGGAATTCAAGTTCGGTGATCACGTCGTCAACCCTGTCGGGAGTGCGGCCGCGCAAGCGCGCAGCCACACGGTATCAGGTCGCTTGTTGGACCTGCCCCAGAACAGGCATGGTGACGCCAGGGTGTGCCCGCGCGATGACGGGCAGCAAGCAACAACAAGCGGCTTCAGGCGAAGTCGGGCAGGCGTCGCCAGGGCCAGGCTCCCCGGTCGTTCGACCCCTTGATGTGCTTGCGCGTGATGAACATGATGCGGATCAGTGTAGCAGGCTTGCCCCTATCCCAAGCTTGCA
Organism: Pelomonas sp. CA6; assembly: GCF_022549225.1. Taxonomy (GTDB): domain Bacteria; phylum Pseudomonadota; class Gammaproteobacteria; order Burkholderiales; family Burkholderiaceae_C; genus Roseateles. The sequence goes on along the minus strand of NZ_JAKZFD010000003.1, from coordinate 58,410 downwards.
GGGCGCTGACGCATACTCCGGGTCAGCCGGCCATGTCGAGCCGGTCCCAGATGGAGCGAGACAATGCGTCGCACGTTGCTGGTCGGACTGTTGATGTCCGGTCTCATGGCTTTCGCCGCCCAGGCTCAGACCTCCGGACAGGTGGCCCCGTCGGCGCCGCCTCAGGGCGTGGAGGTGGCCGGTGTGAAGTACGAGCCCGTGGCCGAGGTCGCGGGGCAGAAGCTGCAGCTCAATGGAGCCGGCATCCGCTACAAGGCCATCTTCAAGGTGTACACCGCCGGCCTCTATCTGGGCAGCCGTGCCGGCAGCGCCGATGCGGCGCTGGGCGCCAGCGGCCCCAAGCGCCTGCACATCCAGATGCTGCGCGAGATCGACGGCAACGAGCTCGGCAAGCTGTTCACCAAGGGCATGGAGGACAACGCCAGCCGCGACGAGTTCGGCAAGGCCATCAATGGCGTGCTGCGCATCGCCGACATCTTTGCCCAGAAGAAGAAGCTGAGCAGCGGCGAGAACTTCACGGTGGACTACATCCCGGGCACCGGCACCGTGGTGCTGGTCAACGGCAAGCAGGTCCCGGGCGACGCGATCAAGGAGCCCGAGTTCTACACCGTGCTGCTGAAGATCTGGCTGGGCAAGTCGCCCGCCGACCATCAGCTCAAGGACGCGCTGCTCGGCCAGTCCAAGCGCTGACGACGGGCCCTGGCGCGGCGTCAGGCCGGCAGCAGCGCGCGCAAGTCGTCCAGGCTGTCCAGCAGCCGGTCGGCGCCAACCGCGTCCACCGGCTGGCCGTGGTTGTAGCCATAGCGCACCAGCAGCACGGCGGCGCCGGCCGCACGCGCGGCACGCGCGTCGTTGCTTGAATCGCCAATCATCCAGGCCTGCGCCGGTGCCACGCCCAGCGCCTCGCAGGTCTTCACGATGGGCAGCGGATCGGGTTTCTTGCGCTCGAAATCGTCGCCGCCGAAGACGCGGTCGAAATAGCCGTCCAGCCCCTTCACGCGCAGCAGCTCGCGCGCGAAGGCCGCCGGCTTGTTGGTCAGGCAGGCCATGGGCCGTCCGGTGGCGCGCAACGCGCGCAGCCCCGGCTCCACGCCGTCGTACACCCGCGCATGGCGGCCGTTCAGCGCGCGGTAGTGGCGCTGGTAGGCGGCCCAGGCCTCGTCGTAGCGCTCGGACGGCGCGCCCACCTCGCGCAGGCAGCTGCGGATCAGGTGTTCGCTGCCCTGCCCCACCGTGTGCTCGACGAAGTCGCGCGACACCGCCGGGTAGCCCAGCTCCTGCAGCGTCAGCGCCAGCACGGCGACGAAATCCCCCAGCGTGTCGACCAGGGTGCCGTCGAGATCGACGAGAAAGGCATGGGGCGTGGGCAGCGAGGCGGACATGGGTGGGCAGTGTAGACGGCGATGAAAAAACGGCGCGCCGCCCCGGAGGCAGCGCGCCGTTCATGGCGCCTTGGCGCCTGGCGATCAGAACTTGTAGCTCGCGCCCAGCAGGTACTGGCGGCCGTACTTCTCGTAGATGGCCGGATAGAGCAGGTCCGCCACCTTGCCGCTGTTCGCCGCCACGCTCATCTTGGTGCGATAGGGCTCGTTGGTCAGGTTGTTGACCTGGAAGGTGAAGGACAGGCCCTTCAGCGGCCCCTGCTCGAAGCCATAGCCGATCTGCAGGTCCACCAGGCGCTCGGGCTCGATCAGCGTGTACTCCGTGTCGCCGATCGCGGTGCGCTCCTGCGCCAGGAAGCGCGAGCGGTAGCGCTGGCCCACGCGCGCCTGGAAGCCGTGCTTCTCGTAGTAGACGCTCAGGTTGTAGACCGTACCGGACAGGCCGTCGAGCGGGTTCTTCAGGTCATTGCCCTGGTGGATGTTGCTCTTCGTGAAGGAGGCGTTGACGAGCGCGCCAAAGCCGTCCAGCGCCTGCGTCAGCATCGCGCCGTCCAGCGCCGCGGTGAACTCGGTGCCGCGCACCCAGCCGCCATTGCCATTGGCCGGCGCGTTCACGCTGCCCATGTAGGTGACGATGGGCTTGCAGGTGGGCTCCTTGCAGGGGTCGGGGAAGCCGCTGAAGTCATAGGGCACGTTCTGCTTGTAGACCGTGGACTTCAGGTTCTTGTAGAACACCGCGGCCGACACATAGCTGCGCTTGCTGAGGTACTTCTCCAGCGAGAGGTCCACCGCGTCGGCGCGCCAGGGTTCCAGCTTGGGGTTGCCGCCATTGGCCGACCACAGGCCCGGGCCGGTCTGCGCGCGCGAGATGTCGCGGATGCCGGCGCGCATGTCCTCCATCGCCGGACGCGCCAGCACACGCGCCAGGCCCAGGCGCAGCACGCTGCTGGCGCCCAGGTCAGCGGCCAGGTTCAGGCTGGGGAGCACGTCGGTGTAGCTCAGCGAACCGCTGATCGGCGCGGCCGTGTTGTCCTGCCAGCGGATGCCCGAGCCGGTCTGCTGCGTGTGCACCACCTGCAGCCCGGCGTTGCCGCGCACCGGCAGGCCCCAGACGAAGTCCAGGTTGAAGCGCGCGAAGCCGGTCGTGACCTTCTCGCGCACGCCCCACTGGCGGTTGGGCGCGTCGCTGAGGTCGGACGGACGGGCATTGAACAACCCCATGTCCAGCAGCGCCTGCACGTCGAAGTTGGCCACCGCCGGGATGCTGCCGAAGCCCAGGCTGGCCGGCGCCATCAGGCTGCCCTGCGGGAAGGGCAGGCTCTTCGCGCCGTTCTTCAGGTCGTAGGCTTCCTTGATCTGGCTGTAGTCCTTGCTGCGCTCGCTGTAGTTGAAGCCGCCTTCGAAGTGGGTCACCGGGCCCCATTCCAGGTCGCGCTTGACCGCCACACGCGCGCTCTTGAGTTCGTCGCGCACGTCGAAGTAGCGCGTCGAGCCGATCTGGCCCCAGGCGTCGACCTGCTTGAGCTGGACCTTGGACGGATCGGCCCAGTCCAGCGTCGGCACGAACTGCGAGAAGCCGTTCAGCGAAACGTTGATGCTGCTGAAGCCCGACGCGCCCACCGGCCCGGCATACAGCTCGCCGGTGCGTTCGTTGCGCTTGCCCTTGGAGTAGGCCAGATCGCCGATCAGCGTCCAGTCGCCCAGCTTGTGCTCATGGTTCAGGCCCAGCGCGCCAATGTGGTCGTCGCGCCGGTTGCGCCGCGACAGCAGCTTGGCCGAGATGTCGTCGATCGCGCCACCGACGACCACCTTCTCGCCCTGGAAGTCGCCGTACACCGGGTTGCGATAGGTCACGCCGTTCCAGGGGTTCATCTCCGCCTGGAACTCGCGGCCGACGAACTTGCGGCTGAAGTCGGAGTAGTACAGGTCCAGCACCGTGTGCATCTGGGGGTTGGGCCGGTACTCCAGCACGGCCATGGTGCCGTTGCGCACCTGGTTGGCCGAGTAGGCCGTGGCCTCGAAGCCCTGCAGCGCGACGGCGTCGCGCGCCAGCCCCTTGATGCCGCAGTCGCCGCCGCACCAGTCCGGCGGATAGGCCGTGGTGTTGGCGGTGTTGGCCCACCACCAGTTCTTGTAGTGCTGCTGCTGCTCGGGGCTGTCCAGATGGGCGAAGCCCACGGCCAGACCCAGGGTGCGGTTCGCGAACTGGTCGACGTAGGAGAAGCTCAGGCGCTTGCCCTTGTTGCTGATGCCGGGGATCTGCGCGCCGTTGGAGTTGGACTCGCCACGCACGTTGATGCTGCCCTGACGGCCAGCGAAGGCCAGCGGCCGCACCGCCAGCATGTTCACCGTGCCCGACAGGCCCTGCGCGCCCAGCGCCGCGTCGGGCGTCTTGTAGACCGTGGCACCGCCCATCAGCTCGGACGGGAACTGGTCGAACTCCACCGAGCGGTCCGCGCCGCTGCTGATCATCTCGCGGCCATTGAGCAGGGTCACGCCGTACTTGGGCCCCATGCCGCGGATCGAGATGCCCTGCGTCGTCCCGTTGACGCGCTGGCCGGCCAGGCCGGGCAGGCGCGCCAGCGACTCGGCGATGCTGACGTCGGGCAGCTTGCCCAGGTCTTCGGCGGTGATGGATTCGACGATGGAATCGGCATTGCGCTTCACCGAGATGGAGCTCTCGATCGCGCCGCGGATGCCGGTGACGACGACCTGGTCCAAGGCCTTCACCTCGGAGGCTGGCGCCGCAGGCTGGGTCTGCGCGCCCGCGTGCAGCGCGAACGTCGCGCAGGCCAGTGCCACCGGCGTGGCAAGCAGGCGCCGTGCGGAGGCGGCGGAGTGGGATCGGGTACTCATGCAAGGGTCTCCTGTCTTGTGGTCTTGTGGATCAGCTCGTTCGTCGAGGCTCGGGTCGCACGCGCCGGCTGGGGAGGGACGCGATTCGGGGGCCGTCTGCGCCGGCGCATCCGTTAACTGTCTGTTAATGGATCTGCCCGCGGATTCGGCCGGGAGAGAAGCCCGACCCACGTGGATGGGTCGTTGCGCCGGCGGCGGGACAAGAGGCTCCCATCGCCTTGCTTGCATTTTTAATGTTTTGTTAATTAATTAACATTACGGGAATACCCCCGCTGTCGGCAATGACGCAACGCGGGGCGGCTCAGCGCAGGGACTGGGCGGCGCCCAGCAGCCCGGGCTGCGAGGCGCGGATCAGCCAGGCCGGCAGCGCGGCGAGATAGCCCTGCAGGCGGCCCTTGGCGCGCAGCCGCGTCGCGAACCGTTCGTGGTCGAACAAGGCGCCAAGGCGCGGCAGCACGCCGCCGGCCAGGTAGAGCCCGCCCTGCGCGCCGAAGCTCAGCAACAGGCTGCCCGCCACCGAACCGAGGAAGTCGACGAAGAGCGCGACCGCCTCGGCGCAGCAGGCATCGCTGCCCGCCTGGGCGCGCGCCACCACGTCCGCGGGCCGCAGGGCCTGGGCCGGCGCGCCGGCCAGCTCGCTCAGCGCGACGTAGAGGTTGACCAGCCCCGGGCCGGACAGCACCCGCTCGGCCGACACATGGCCGAAGCGCCGCCACAGCCGCTCCAGCGCCGCGGCCTCCCGCGGGGTGCTCGCGGCCAGCGTGGCATGCCCGCCCTCGCCGCTGACCACCAGCGGACGGCCGCCGGGCGGCCTGAGCAGCGCGGCCACGCCCAGGCCGGTCCCCGGCCCCATCACCAGCGCCGGGGCGCCCGGCTGCGCCTGGCCGGCGCAGACCGGCTCCAGCTCGGTCTCGCTCAGCACCGGCAGCGCCAGCGCGAGCGCAGCGAAATCGTTCAGCACCACCAGGCGCTGCAGCGCAAACTCAGCCTGCAGCGCGGCGCGCGAAAAGCTCCAATGGTTGTTGAGGATGCGCACCGCGTCGGCGCCGTCCACCGGCGTGGCCACGGCCAGCGCCATCGCCCGCGGCGCTGGTCCGGACCAGGACCGCAGATGGTGCTGCAGCGCCGCGGACAGCGACGCGAAGTCCGCGCATTCATAGCTCGCCACTGCTTCAAGCGGCGCGTCCGCGTGGCGCTGCAGCGCCAGCCGCGCGTGGGTGCCGCCGATGTCGGCCAGCAGGCGCGGCAAAGCGGGATCCGGCGCGTCCATCAGGCGGCCTCCACGCGCCGGCCGCTGTCGCCGTCGAAGCGGTGCGCATGCTCGGCGGCCCAGCTCAGCCCGACCCTGTCGCCGGCCTGCTGGCTCGCGCGGCCGGCCACGCGCGCGGTCATGGTGCCCAGCGGCGTCTCCAGCTTCACATAGGTTTCCGGCCCGGTGGGCTCCAGCATCAGCACGCGGCCAGGCAGCCCGTCGCCGGGCGCGCCCAGCAGCAGATGCTCGGGGCGCACGCCGAACTCCTGCCCGGGCCGGTCGGGCGCGGCGAAGAAGTTCATCGCCGGCGAGCCGACGAACTCGGCGACGAACTTGTTCGCCGGCCGTTCGTAGATCTGCTGCGGCGTGCCGAACTGCTGGACCTCGCCGGCGCGCATCACCGCGATGCGGTCGCCCAGCGTCATCGCCTCCACCTGGTCGTGGGTCACGTAGACGGTGGTCGTGCGGGTGCGCTGGTGCAGCAGCTTGATTTCGGCGCGCATCTCCACGCGCAGCTTGGCGTCCAGGTTGGACAGCGGCTCGTCGAAGAGGAAGAGCCGCGGGTTGCGCGCCAGCGCCCGCCCCATCGCGACGCGCTGGCGCTGGCCGCCCGAGAGCTGCGCCGGGCGGCGCTGCAGCAGATGCTCGATCTGCAGCATCGCGGCCACGCGCTGCACCGCGGCCTCGCGCTCGGCCTTGGGCACCTTGCGCATCTCCAGCGCGAAGGCGATGTTCTGCGCCACGTTCATGTTGGGGTAGAGCGCATAGCTCTGGAACACCATCGCGATGTCGCGGTCCTTGCTTGGCAGACGGGTCACCTCGCGATCGCCGATGTGGATGCTGCCGCTGCTGGGCTGCTCCAGCCCGGCGATCATGTTCAGCAGCGTGCTCTTGCCGCAGCCCGACGGGCCGACGAGGATGAGGAATTCGCCGGCCTCGATCTCCAGGTCGATGCCCTTGAGGATCTCGGTGTGCCCGAAGGTCTTGCGCAGTTGTCGTATGGCCAGGGCGCCCATGTTCATCAGCCTTTCACGGCGCCGGCGGTGAGCCCGCGCACGAAGTACTTGCCGGCCAGCACGTAGACCACCAGCGTGGGCAGCGCGGCGATCAGTGCCGCGGCCATGTCCACGTTGTATTCCTTGACCGTGCTGGAGGTGTTGGCGAGGTTGTTCAGCCCCACGGTGATGGGCTTGCTGTCCGCGCCGGAGAAGACCACGCCGTAGAGGAAGTCGTTCCAGATGTTGGTGAACTGCCAGATCAGCGTCACGACCAGGATGGGCGCGGACAGCGGCAGCACGATGCGCCAGAAGATCTGCCAGAAGCCGGCGCCGTCCAGCATCGCGGCGCGGACCAACTCATCGGGCAGCCCGGCGTAGTAGTTGCGGAAGAACAGCGTGGTGCTGGGGATGCCGGCGAGCACATGCACCAGCACCAGCCCCCACAGCGAGCTGGCCAGGCCCAGCCAGCCCAGCACCTGGCTCATCGGCAGCAGCACCACCTGCATGGGCATGAAGACGCCGAACAGCATCAGCGCGAACAGCAGTTCGCTGCCGCGGAAACGCCACTTGGACAGCACATAGCCATTGAGCGCGCCGACCGCGGTGGACAGCAGCACGGCGGGCAGCACCATCAGCACCGAGTTCATGAAATAGGGCCGCAGCCCGGCGCAGTCCGCGCCGGTGCAGGCGCTGGACCAGGCCTTGGCCCAGGCGTCCCAGCCGGGCTGGGACGGCAGCGACAGCAGCCCGCTGTCGCGCAGCTCGTCCATGCCCTTGAAAGAGGTGGTCAGCATCACGTACAGCGGCGCCAGGAAGACGAGGGCCAGCAGCACGAGCACGGCCAGCAGCAGCATGCGCGAGGCCTTCATCGCTTGACCCTCAGTTCGCTGTACAGATAGGGCACGACGATGGCCGCCACGGTGGCCAGCATCACCATGCTGCTGGCCGCGCCCAGCCCAATCTGGCCGCGGCTGAAGGCCATCGCATACATGTAGGTGGCCGGCAGGTCGGTGGCATAGCCGGGGCCGCCGCCGGTCAACGCCATCACCAGGTCGAAGCTCTTGATCGCCAGATGGCTGACCACCAGCAGCGTCGAGAAGAACACCGGGCGCAGGCTGGGAATGAGGATGCGCCAGTAGATGCGCGGCAGGCTGGCGCCGTCGACCTGCGCGGCCTTGAGGATGCTGTCGTCGATGCCGCGCAGCCCCGCCAGGAAGAGCGCCATGACGAAGCCCGCGCTCTGCCACACGCCGGCGATGACGATGCAGTACAGCGCCATGTCCGGATCCACCAGCCAGTCGAAGCTCGCGTCCGCGAATCCCCAGTCGCGCAACAGCTGTTCCACGCCGGTGCCGGGGTTGAGCATCCACTTCCAGGCTGTGCCGGTGACGATGAAGGACAGCGCCATCGGGTAGAGGTAGATGGTGCGCAGCACGCCCTCGGCGCGCACCTTCTGGTCCAGCAACACCGCCATCAGCAGCCCCAGCCCCATCGCGCCGCCGATGAAGAGCGCGCCGAACACGGCCAGGTTGCGCAGCGCCACCCACCAGCGCTCGCTCTCGAACAGGATCTCGTACTGCGCCAGCCCGACGAACTCGTAGTTGGGCAGCAGCCGCGACGCGGACACGCTCAGGTAGCCGTTCCACGCCATCAGGCCGTATATGAACAGCAGCGACAGCACGAAGGACGGCGCCACCACCAGCCGCGGCAACCAGGTCTGAAACTTCATCTCGAGCGCACCTCGTTCCCCCCGCGGGTCCGGCGACCCGCGCAAGTTCCGCGGGCCGGTCGACCCGCGCAAGTCCTCCCGCGCCGGGGGCCTGCCACCGGCGTCGGTCTCATGGTGCGGCCGCGCGGGCCGCGGTGGCGGGCGACGTGCCGCCGCGCCGCTCAGCGCATCTTGGCCGCCGCCAGCAGGCGCTTGATCGCGTCGGCCGGGGTCATGCGCTCGCTGTTCCAGTAGTTGCTGATCACGTCCTTGATCGCCCCTTCGGCGGCGGCCGAGACGGCCATGCCATGGGCGATGGACGGCAGCAACGTGCCGGCCTTGGCGGTCGCGGCGAAGTCCGCCGCCGAGGCCTTGGCGCAGTCGTCGAAGCGGTCCAGCTTGACGCCCTGGCGCACCGGGATGGACCCCTTGGCCAGGTTGAAGCTCTCCTGGAACTCCGCCCCCATCACGGCGGCCGCCAGGTCCTTCTGCGCCTTGACGTTGGCGTCCTTCTTCAGCGCGAACATCGCCAGCGAGTCGATGTTGTAGCTGAAGGTCTTGACCGCGCCCGGCGCGGCCAGGCAGACGAAGTCGCGCCCGGGCTTCTTGCCCGCGGCCAGGAACTCGCCCTTGGCCCAGTCGCCCATGATCTGCATGCCGGCCTCGCCCTTGATCACCAGGCCGGTGGCCAGGTTCCAGTCGCGGCCGGGCGCGTTCTTGTCGGTGTAGGGCTTGATGCGCTTGAAGGTGGCGAGCACCTTCTCCATGGTCGGGCTCGCGATCGCCGCGGGGTCGAGCTGGACCAGCGCCTTGGCATAGAACTCCGGGCCGCCCTGGCCCAGCGCGACCGCCTCGAACAGGGTCAGGTCTTGCCAGTTCTGCCCGCCATGGGCGAGCGGGATCACCCCGGCCTTCTTCAGCGCATCGGCGGCGGCGAAGAACTCGTCCCAGTTGGTCGGCGGCTTGGCGCCGGCCTTCTTGAACACCTCCGGATTGGCCCAGAGCCAGTTGACGCGGTGAACGTTGACCGGCACCGCGATATAGCTGCCGCGGTACTTCATCTGGTCGGCCACCACCTTGGGCAGCAGCTCGTCCCAGCGCTCGGCGCGGGCGACGTCGTCGATGGGGCTGAGCACGCCCTCGCGCGCCCACTCCTGCAGCGCCGGGCCCTTGATCTGCGCCGCCGACGGCGCATTGCCCGAGACCACGCGCGACTTCAGCACCGTCATCGCCGAATCACCGCCGCCACCGGCCACGGCAAAGTCCTTCCAGGTGTGGCCCTTGGCCTGCAGCGTGGCCTTGAGCGCCTGCGCCGCGCGGGCCTCGCCGCCGCTGGTCCACCAGTGCAGCACCTCCACCTCGCCGGCGCGGGCGCCCAGGGCCGCCAGGCCCAGGGCCGCGGCCAACAGCAGGGGTCGCGCTTGCGGGTGGCGGCGGCGCGCCGCCTTCGGGGAGGGGGAATTCATTCGCGGTGTCTCCTGATCTCTGAGACCCCGGCCTCGCAGCCGGTGCCTGCGACGGATTATTAATGAAACTTTAACGCCTTAAAGCAAGGGCTAACCCTGGGCCGGCGTCCGGCCGTCGTCGCAAGGCAGGGTGACACGCGCCACCAGCCCGTGCGGGCGCAGCGGCGCCAGGCGCACCTGGCCGGCGTGGCGCTCGACGATCTCGCGCACGATGGCCAGCCCCAGGCCGCAGCCGCTGCCGTCGTGGGTGGCGCGCACGAAGCGCTCGAACACGCGCTCCAGCTCGGACGGCGGCAGCCCGGGCCCGTTGTCCTCCACCTCCAGCAATGCCTGCGCGCCCTGCTGGCGCACGCGCAGCGTGACGGTCGCGCCGCGGCCCGCGTAGCGGATCGCGTTGTCGATCAGGTTGCTGATCGCCTCGCGCAGCAGCAGCGCGATGCCACTGACCATCACCGGCGGCTCCTCGTCGCCGGACTCGTCGAAGCCCAGATCCACACCCGCCTGCAGCGCGCGCGGCACCATCTCCGTGCACAGCTCGCGCGCCAGGCGGCGCAGGTCCAGCGGCCGGCGGTCCTGCAGCGAGGCCGATTCCGGCTCGGCGCGCGCCAGCAGCAGCAGCTGGTTGATCAGGTGGGCACTGCGCACCGCACTCTCGTGCACGCGGCGCAGCCGGGCCAGCAGCTCGGGGTCGCTGGCGTCGCGCAGCGCCAGCTCGGTCTGGCTCTTCAGCCCGGCCAGCGGGGTGCGCAGCTGGTGGGCCGCGTCGCTGATGAAGCGCTTCTGCACCGCCACGCTGTGCTGCACCTCGCCCAGCAGGGTGTTGATCGCGCCGGCCAGCGCGCGCACCTCGGGCGGCGCGGCGCTGATCTTGATCGGCGCCAGGTCGTTCGCGGCCCGGCCCTCGACCTGGCGCTGCAGCACCGACAGCGGCGCCAGCCCGGCGCGTATGCCGGTCCAGACGATCATGGTCATCAGCACGATCAATACCGACAGGGGCAGCACCGTGTCGCGCAGGATCTCGCGCGCCAGCTCCTCGCGGTTGGCGCTGGAGCGCGCCACCTGCACCAGCATGGTCTGCGCCGGCCCATCGGCCTCGCCATAGCGCAGGTAGAGCGCGGCCACGCGAACATGCGAGGCACCATCGGCCTCGCGCAGCACGCCATCGTAGAAATACGGTTCGCCCTCGGTCGTCGGCACTCCCGCCGGCACGCCGGGCAAATGGCGGTTGCCGAGGATGAACTGCCCCGGCGGCGTGCTGACCATGTAGAGCACGCGGTCGCTGGGGTCGGCCTCCAGGATGTCCTGCGCGGCGCGCGGGAAGTCGATCAGCAGCCCGCTGTCCAGCGGCTTGACCTGGCGCGCCAGCGCCCGCGAGGCCTGCGACAGGCTGGCGTCGATCGCGCGGCTGGCATAGCTCGCGGCCAGGTTGTAGGTGAAGATCGCCGCCGCCACCCACAGCACGATCTGCGGCAGCAGCAGCCACACCAGCAGCTGGCGGCGCAGCGAGCGCGCGCCCGGCACCGACACCAGCCAGTGGCGGCGACCCTCCGCGCTCATCCCGCCGCGCCGGGCTCGTCTTCGAGCAGATAGCCCAGCCCGCGCACCGTGCGTATCGCCAGCCCCGACTGCTCCAGCTTGCGCCGCAGCCGGTGGATGTAGACCTCGATGGAGCCGCTGCCGCTGGTGTCCGAGCCGTCCTGGGCCCAGACCGAGGTGATCTGGTCCTTGGTCACGACGCGGTCGCGCTGCGTCAGCAGCAGGTCCAGCAGCATCCATTCGCGCGGGCTCAGGTCCAGCGTCTCGCCGCGCACGGCGGCGCGCCGCGTGCCGCGGTCGAACACCAGGCTGCCCATGGTCGCGGCGCTGCTGGGCGGACGGCCGCGGCGCATCAGCGCATGCAGCCGCGCCTCCAGCTCGGGGAAATCGAAGGGCTTGGTCAGGTAGTCGTCGGCGCCGGCGTTGAGCCCGGACACGCGGTCGTCCAGGCTGTCCAGCGCGGTCAGCACCAGCACCGGCAGCAGGCGCTGCGCCGCGCGCGCGCGCTTGAGCACCGTCAGCCCGTCCACCAGGGGCAGGCCCAGGTCCAGGATGGCGACATCGAACTTCTGCTTGCCCAGCAGGTACTCCGCCACCGCGCCATTGGGCGCATGCTCGACCTCGAAGCCGGCGCGCCGCAGCTGCGCGGACAGCGCGTCGGCGAGAAGGGCGTCGTCCTCGGCGAGCAGCAGATGCATCGATGAAGCCATGTCTTGGGGTGACCAGGGATGTGGCCGCACTGTAGCGCCATCGGTCCTCGATCAAGGGTTAACGTTATATTAACAAACATCGCGCTTCGTTAAGAATCCGTCGTCCCGGTACCGAGTTGACGACAGACGCCATGATGCGCCCCCGCCTTCTGCTTGCCTCCGCCCTGCTGGCCCTGCCGGCGCTCGCAGGCGCCAGCCCGACCGCCGCCGCCACGCGCTGGCCCGCGGTCGCCAGCGCCGTGCCGCGCGACGCCGCGATCGAGGCGCGCATCGAGCGCATCCTCGCGCGCATGACCCTGGCCCAGAAGGTGGGCCAGATGACCCAGCCCGAGATCAAGCACATCAGCCCCGACGAGGTGCGGCGCTACTACATCGGCTCGGTGCTCAACGGCGGCGGCTCCTGGCCCGGCAACGACAAGAACGCCAGCGTGCAGGACTGGCTGCGCCTGGCGCAGGCCTACCACGAGGCCTCGCTGCAGACCGACCTGGCCGAGCCCATCCCGGTGATCTGGGGCACGGACGCCGTGCACGGCCACAACAACGTGCGCGGCGCCACGCTGTTTCCGCACAACATCGGCCTGGGCGCGAGCCGCAACCCGGCCCTGGTGCAGGAAATCGGCGCCGCGGTGGCGCGCCAGCTGCGCGCCACCGGCATTGCCTGGACCTTCGCGCCCACGCTGGCCGTCACGCGCGACGACCGCTGGGGCCGCAGCTACGAGAGCTTCTCCGAGGACCCGGCCTGGGTCGAGCGCCTGGGCACGGCCTATGTGCGCGGCCTGCAGGGCCGGCTGGGCAGCGACGACAGCGCGATCGCCACCGCCAAGCACTTCATCGGCGACGGCGGCACCCACCAGGGCAAGGACCAGGGCCAGACCCGCGTCGACGAGCGCACGCTGCGCGACCTGCACGGACGCGGCTATGTCGGCGCGCTGGGCGCCGGCGCGCAGACGGTGATGGCCTCGTTCAACAGCTGGTACGACAGCGGCCGCCAGCTCGACCAGGGCAAGATGCACGGCAACGCCTACCTGCTGGGCGAGGTGCTGAAGGGCCAGATGGGCTTCGACGGCCTGGTCGTCTCCGACTGGAACGGCATTGCGCAGATTCCCGGCTGCCGCGACGCCAGCTGTCCGCAGGCCATCCGCGCGGGCATCGACCTGGTCATGGTGCCCGAGGACTGGAAGCGCTTCATCGCCAACACCATCGCCGAGGTCGAACGCGGCGAGATCCCGATGGCGCGCATCGACGACGCGGTACGCCGCATCCTGCGCGTCAAGCTGCGCGCCGGCCTGTTCGAGCGCGCCCCGCAGCAGAACGTGCACGCCGGCCGGGCCGAGGCCCTGCAGGCCCGCGAACTGGCGCGCCGCGCGGTGCGCGAATCGCTGGTGCTGCTGAAGAACGAGCGTCAGGTGCTGCCGCTGCGCCGCGACGCCCGCGTGCTGGTGGTGGGCAAGAGCGCCGACAGCCTGCAGAACCAGAACGGCGGCTGGACACTGACCTGGCAGGGCACGGAAAACCGCAACGAAGACTTCCCCGCCGGCGAGACCGCGCTGGCCGGACTGCGCGCCGCGCTGGGCGACGCGCGGGTGCGCTACAGCGCCGACGGGCGCGACGTGCGCGTGGCCGACTACGACGCCGTCATCGCCGTGATCGGCGAAACGCCCTATGCCGAAGGCAACGGCGACATCCCGCCGTCCGGCACGCTGCGCCACAGCAGCCGCCATCCGGAAGACCTGGCCGTGCTGGACGCCGTCGCGGGCCAGGGCCGCCCCGTCGTCACCGTGTTCATCGCCGGCCGGCCGCTGTGGGTCAACGACCTGCTGAACCGCTCGGACGCCTTCGTGGCCGCCTGGCTGCCGGGCACCGAGGGCGGCGGCATCGCCGACGTGCTGCTGCGCGACGCGCAGGGCCGCGTCGCCCATCCCATCGCGGGCCGCCTGCCCTTCTCCTGGCCGCGCGGCGCCTGTCAGACACCGCTGAACCGCGGCGAAGGCGGCACGCCGCTGTTCGCACTGGGCCACGGCCTGCGCTACGGCCAGGCCGCGCGGCTGCCGCGGCTGGACGAGCGCAGCCCCAGCGGCGGCTGCGCGGCGCAGACCGAGCTGCTGCTGTTCGAACGCAATGCCCAGGCGCCCTACGAGATGCAGGTCTCCGGCGGCCCGGGACGCTGGGCGGCGCAGCGCATCGGCGACGACCTGAACCGCCAATGGCGCCTGCCCGAGGGCGCCGAGCGCCCCGACCTGCTGCTGTCCACCGTGCAGCTGCACACCCAGCAGGACGCCAAGCGCCTGCAATGGCAGGGCCCGGCGCAGCTGGCGCTGTGGGCGCCGCAGCGCGCCGCGCTGAGCGTCTATCCCGACGCGGCCCTGGTCTTCGACCTGCGCGTGGACCAGCCGCCCGCCGGTCCGGTGCGCCTGAGCATGGGCTGCGGCGCGGGCTGCGGCGCCACGCTGGACCTGCAGGCGCTGCTGCGCCGCGCCGAGCCCGGCCGCGTGCAGCGCTATGCCGTGCCGCTGGCCTGCTTCGGCGCCGCCGGGCTGGACGCCAGCCGCGTGGAGATGCCCTTCGCGCTGCAGGCCGACGCCGGCCTGGACCTCAGCCTGGCGCGCGTGCGCATCGTCGCCGGCGCGGCGCGCGGCCCCGAGGCCCTCGCCTGTCAAGACCTGACCCCGTGACGACCGCCGCCGGGCCTCGGCCCGGCGGGCCCCGCGCACGCAGCGCGGGGCCGCACCTCAACACCGACGCGAATTCACCCCGAAGCCCGACATGAGCACCAAGCCAATGCCCTCGCTGGCCCGCAGCGATTTCCCCGCCGACTTCCGCTGGGGCTGCTCCACCTCCTCTTACCAGATCGAAGGCGCCGCGCGGCTGGACGGCAAGGGCGAGTCCATCTGGGACCGCTTCTGCGCCACCCCGGGCCGCATCCGCGACGCCAGCCATGGCGACGTCGCCTGCGACCACTACCACCGCTGGCCCGAGGATCTGGACCTGGCTCGCGCGCTGGGCGTCAACGCCTATCGTTTTTCCGTGGCCTGGCCGCGCGTGCTGCCGCAGGGGCGCGGCGGCGTCAACGAGCGCGGGCTGGACTTCTATGAGCGCCTGGTCGACGGCTGCCTGGCACGCGGCCTGGAGCCCTGGCTGACGCTGTACCACTGGGACCTGCCGCAGGCGCTGCAGGAGCAGGGCGGCTGGCTGTCGCGCGACACGGTGGACGCCTTCGCTGAGTACACCGAGCTCGTCGCGCGCCGGCTGGGCGACCGGGTGAAGCACTGGATCACCCACAACGAGCCCTGGTGCAGCGCGCTGATGGGCCATCACGACGGCGTGCACGCGCCGGGGTTGAAGAGCCTGGCGGCCGGGCTGCAGGCCTGCCACCACATCCTGCTCTCGCATGGCCGCGCGCTGCCGGTGCTGCGCAGCCATGTGAAGGACGCCCGCGCGGGCATCACGCTGAGCCTGCACCCGATCCGTGCGGCCAGCGACAGCGACGCCGACCAGGCCGCGGTGCGGCGCCACGACGGCTCGCGCAACCGCTGGTTCCTGGATCCGCTGCACGGGCGCGGCTACCCGGCCGATACCTGGGCGCTGTACGGCGCGCATGCACCGCGCATGCACGACGGCGACCTGGCCGAGATCGCGCGGCCCTGCGACTTCCTGGGCATCAACTACTACTTCCCCGAGGTCGTCGCCGACGCCACCGGCGCCAACCCCATCGGCACCCGCGTGGTCGAGCCCGAGGGCGTCGAGCGCACCGCGTTCGGCTGGCAGGTCGACCCGCAGGGCATGGTGGAGCTGCTGCAGCGCGTGCAGCGCGACTACGCGCCCGCCGAGGTCTACCTGACCGAGAACGGCTCGACCTACGAGGACGAGCTGCTGCCCGACGGCCGCATCGAGGATCTGCAGCGGCGCAGCTACCTCGCGCGCCACCTGGCCGCCGCGCGCGACGCGCGCGCGCAGGGCGTGCCGCTGCGCGGCTATTTCGCCTGGAGCCTGCTGGACAACTTCGAATGGGCCGAGGGCTACACGCGCCGCTTCGGCCTGGTCCACGTCGACTACGCCACGCAGCAGCGCCGCATCAAGGCCAGCGGCCGCTGGTACAGCGATTTCCTGCACGGCCGCGGCGACGCCGCCTGATCCATCCGCCCATCCGCGCAAGACCCCTCACATGCAAGACCTGACCCCTCTCTCCCGCCACGGACGCCGGCCCCGCCGCGTCCGACTCGCCGTCCTGGCCTGCGCGCTGGCCGCCGCCTGCGGCGCCGCGATGGCGCAGAAGGCGCCGCTGCGCGCCGAGGTGATCCACTGGTGGACCGCGGGTGGCGAATCCGCGGCGGTCAAGTCGCTGGCCGAGGCGTACAAGGCGGCCGGCGGCGAATGGGTGGACACCGCGGTGGCGCTGGGCGAGCAGGCGCGCGCGGTGGCGGTGAACCGCATCGTCGGCGGCAAGCCGCCGACCGCGGCGCAGTTCAACACCTCGCGCCAGTTCCTCGACCTGGTCGAGCAGGGCATGCTCAACCCGGTCGACGCGGTGGCGCAGCAAGAGGGCTGGGACAAGTTCCTGCCCGAGACCGTGCTCAACGTGATCCGCGTGAAGGGCCACTACTACGCCGCGCCGGTCAACATCCACATGCCGACCTGGCTGTGGTATTCCAAGGCCGCGCTCGCCAAGGCCGGCGTGGCGCAGGAGCCGCGCAGCATGGACGAGCTCTTCGCCGCGATGGACAAGCTGCGCGCCGCCGGCCTGACGCCGCTGGCCCACGGCGGCCAGGCCTGGCAGGACAACATCGTCTTCACCGCGGTGCTGGCCAACCAGGGCGGACGCGATCTCTACCTCAAGGTGCTGCGCGACCGCGATCCCAAGGCCATCCAGGGCGAGGCCTTCAAGCAGGTGCTGCTGAGCTTCAAGCGCCTGCAGGGCTATGTGGACCGCAACTCGCCGGGCCGCAACTGGAACGACGCGACCGCGCTGCTGATCGGCGGCAAGGCGGGCTTCCAGTTCATGGGCGACTGGGCCAAGGGCGAGTTCACGCTGGCGCGCCAGCAGCCCGGCCGCGACTATGGCTGCATCCCCGGCTTCGGCCCGCAGTCGCCCTACATCATCCAGGGCGATGTCCTGGTCTTCCCCAAGAGCCGCCAGCCCGAGACGGTCCAGGCGCAGCTGCTGCTGGCCAAGGTCGTCACCTCGCCGGCCGCGCAGCTGGCCTTCAACGCGCGCAAGGGCTCCATCCCGATCCGCACCGATGTCGACGCCGGCGCGCTGGATCTGTGCGCGCAAAAGGGCCTGGCGATCATGAAGGACCGCAGCCGCCACCTGGGCAACGGCGAGGTCTACCTGACGCCCGACCAGAACGGCGCGCTCGCCGACATCCTGACCGCCTACTGGAACCGCAACCTGCCGGTGGAGAAGGTGCAGAAGGACATCGCCGCGGCGCTGAGGGACTGAGCCATGGCCGCAGCCCCGCGCCCTCTCGCCCGGCGTTTGCGCCGGCTCACGCCCTGGGGCGCGCTGATGCCCATGGCCGCCACCGTGCTGCTGGCCTACCTGGGCTCGGCGCTGTGGACGCTGCGCATCTCGCTGTCCAGCTCGCGCAGCTTCCCCAAGGACGATTTCGTCGGCCTGGCGCAGTACGAACGACTGTTCGGCAACGAACGCTGGCTGCAGTCGCTGGAGCATCTGGCGCTGTACGGGCTGGTCTTCATCGCCGCGACGCTGGTGCTGGGCACGCTGCTGGCCATCGCCATCGACCAGCGCGTGCGCAGCGAATCGCTGTGGCGCGGCGCCTTCCTCTACCCCTATGCGCTGTCCTTCGTCGCCACCGGCCTGATCTGGCAATGGCTGCTGACGCCGGGCAACGGCGGCTTCGAGCTGGACTGGCTACAGAACGAGGACAAAGTGCTCTACGCGGTCGCGCTGGCCGGCGTCTGGCAGGCCTCGGGCCTGGTGATGGCGCTGGTGCTGGCGGGCCTGCGCGGCGTCGACGAGGAGGTCTGGAAGGCCGCCGCGCTGGACGGCATCCCGCGCTGGCGCTGCTACGCCTCCATCGTGCTGCCGCAGCTGGGCGCCACCTATGCCACCGTGCTGCTGCTGTTGTTCACCGCCGCGGTGAAGGTCTTCGACGCGGTGGTCGCGATGACCCAGGGCGGCCCCGGCACGGCCAGCGACGTGCCGGCGCGCTTCATCATGGACCACCTCTTCGGCCGCGCCAACATCGCGCTCGCGTCGGCGGGCGCCATCGTGCTGCTGCTGGGCGTGCTGGCGGTCGCGGCGCCGCTGCTGTACTGGCGCAGCCGCCGCGCGGCCGCGGGAGGCCAGGCATGAAGACGCAGCGCTGGGGCCGCTGGGGCCTGTACGCCTTCCTGCTCGCCGCGGCCGCCTTCTTCCTGGCGCCGCTGTACGTGATGCTTGCCACCTCGCTGAAGAGCATGGACGAGATCCGCCACGGCGCGGGCCTGCTCGCCTGGCCCGCGGCGCCCAGCCTGGCCGCCTGGCGCGAGGCCTGGAGCGGCGCCTGCACCGGCCTGGCCTGCGAGGGCATCGCCGGCGGCTTCTGGAACTCGGTCGCGATCACGCTGCCCAGCACGGTGATCCCGGTACTGGTCGGCGCGCTCAACGGCTATGCGCTGTCCTTCTGGCGTCCGCGCGGCGCGCAATGGCTGTTCGGCGTGCTGATGGTCGGCGCCTTCATCCCGGTGCAGGTGATGATCTACCCGCTGGTCAAGGGCCTGGCCGGCCTGGGGCTGTACAGCTCGCTGCCGGGGCTGGTGCTGGTACACCTGGTGTTCTCCATGCCGGTGATGACGCTGCTGTTCCGCAACTACTACGCCAGCCTGCCGCAGGAGCTGTTCAAGGCGGCGCGCGTCGATGGCGGCGGCTTCTGGCGCATCTTCCTGCAGCTGATGCTGCCCATGTCCACGCCCATGCTGGTGGTCGCCGCCATCATGCAGATCACCGGCGTCTGGAACGACTACATCCTCGGCCTGGTCTTCGCCGGGCGCGAGCAGCTGCCGATGACCGTGCAGCTGAACAACATCATCAACACCACCACCGGCGAGCGGCTCTACAACCTGAACATGGCCGCCACGCTGCTGACCGCCGCCGTTCCGCTGGCGGTCTATCTGCTGTCCGGCCGCTGGTTCGTGCGCGGCATCGCGGCCGGTGCATTGAAAGGCTGATCCCCCATGAGCGCCGTCGACATCGAACAGCTCACTCTGCGCTACGGCCAGCACGAGGTCGTGCCCGCGCTGGACCTGCATGTGGAACCGGGCGAGTTCCTGGTGCTGCTGGGCCCCTCGGGCTGCGGCAAGTCCACGCTGCTGCACGCGATCGCGGGCCTGACGCCGGTCAGCGCCGGCCGGCTGCGCATCGCCGGCCGCGACATGACCGAGGCCGAGCCTGCCGAGCGCGGCATCGGCATGGTGTTCCAGAGCTACGCCCTCTATCCGACCATGACGGTGGAACGCAACATGAGCTTCGGCCTGCGCGTGGCCGGGCTGCCGCGCGCGCAGATCGACGAACGCGTGCAGCGCGCCGCGCGCATGCTGCAGCTGGAGGCGCTGCTGCAACGCAAGCCGGCGCAGCTCTCCGGCGGCCAGCGCCAGCGCGTCGCGATCGGGCGCGCGCTGGTGCGCGAGGCGGCCGTCTACCTGTTCGACGAACCGCTGTCCAACCTGGACGCGCAGCTGCGCGGCGAGCTGCGCCGCGAACTCAAGCTGCTGCACCAGCGCCTGGGCGCCACCATGATCTACGTCACCCACGATCAGGTGGAGGCGATGACGCTGGCCACCCGCATCGCGGTGATGCGCCAGGGCCGCATCCAGCAGCTGGGCACGCCGCAGCAGGTCTACGAACGTCCGGCCAATCTCTTCGTCGCCGGCTTCCTGGGCGCGCCGCCGATGAACCTGCTGCCCGGCACGCTGTGCCATGGGCCGCAGGGCTGGTATGTGCAGACCCTGGCCCTGGGCGCGCTGCCACTGCCCGCCGAGGTCGCGCCCGAATCGCTGGCCGAAGGCCGCGCGGTGCAGCTGGGCCTGCGGCCCGAGCAGCTGCTGCCCGACCCGGACGGCACGCACGAGGCCACGCTGAGCGTGGTCGAGCGCATGGGCAACCACCAGGTGCTGTGGCTGGAGGCCCAGGGCCAGTCGCTCGCCGCGCTGGACACCCAGACCGCGCGCGGCCATGCACCCGGCGCCCGGCTGCGGCTGCGCGCCGAACTGACACGCGCCTCGCTGTTCGACAGCGCCAGCGGCCAGCGCCTCTGAACACCCCCGCCACGCCCGCATCGACGACCCGCTCACGAGGACCCATGCAAGACCCGACCCCCTTCTCCCGCAGCGCCCGCCCGGGGCGCCGCCTCCTCCCGCAGGCCCTGCTGCTGGCCGCGCTGCTGGGCGCCGGCCTGGCCCAGGCCCAGCCGGTGCAGGCCTGGCAGACCAGCGGCGACGGCCGCCAACTGCTCGCCGCGCAGCCGGACAAGGCCCTGGCCCCGGCCCCCGAGGGCGCGGCGCGCGGCGCGCTGATCACCGTGGACGCCGGGCAGCGCTACCAGCGCATGGCCGGCTTCGGCGCGTCCATCACCGACGCGTCGGCGGAGCTGATCCAGCGCAGGCTCAAGCCC
This sequence comes from Pelomonas sp. CA6, assembly GCF_022549225.1. GTDB lineage: Bacteria > Pseudomonadota > Gammaproteobacteria > Burkholderiales > Burkholderiaceae_C > Roseateles. Next base: position 37,890 of record NZ_JAKZFD010000003.1, on the reverse strand, counting down.
GAACAGCGCCAGGCGCTGATCGCCGAGCTGTTCGGTCGCGACCAGGGCGGCCTGGGCTTCTCCTTCACCCGGCTGACCATCGGCGCGTCGGACTTCTCCTCGCGCCACTATTCGCTGGCCGACCTGCCGCCGGGCCGGACCGACCCCGACCTGGGCCGGGACTTCTCGCTGGACAAGCAGCGCGACGACGTGCTGCCGGTGGTGCGCGCGGCGCTGGCCGTGAACCCGCAGCTGCAGATCATGGCCACGCCCTGGAGCGCGCCGGCCTGGATGAAGACCAGCAACAGCCTGGTCCAGGGCCGGCTCAAGCCCGAGATGTATGGCGCCTTCTCCGACTACCTGGTGCGCTATGTCGAGGCCATGGGCGCCGAGGGCGTGCCCATCTTCGCGCTGAGCGTGCAGAACGAACCGCATTTCGAGCCCGACAACTACCCCGGCATGCGCGTGTCGCCGCATGAGCGCGCCGAGCTGATCGGCCGCCACCTCGGGCCGCTGCTGCAGCAGCGCGGCCTGGGCCAGCTGCGGATCCTGGACTGGGACCACAACTGGGACCAGCCGCAATCGCCGCTGGTGGTGCTGGCCGATCCGGTCGCCCGCCCCTATGTGGCCGGCGTGGCCTGGCATTGCTATGCCGGCGACGTCGCGGCGCAGAGCCGGGTGCGCGAGGCCCATCCGGACAAGGAGGTCTGGTTCACCGAATGCTCGGGCGGCAACTGGGCGCCGCGCTGGGGCGAGTCCATGAGCTGGATGATGAAGCAGCTGATCATCGGCAGCACGCGCCACTGGGCGCGCGGCGTGCTGATGTGGAACCTGGCGCTGGACGAAAACCATGGCCCGCACCTGGGCGGCTGCGGCGACTGCCGCGGCGTGGTGACGATCGACAGCCGCACGGGCGCGATCACGCGCAACGTGGAGTACGCGGTGTTCGGCCATGCCAGCCGCTTCGTTCGCCCCGGTGCCGAGCGCATCGACTCCGGCGCGCTGCGGCCGGACCTGGACCATGTGGCCTTCCGCAACGCCGACGACGGCTCGCGCGTGCTCATCGTCAGCAACGCCAGCCGGCGCGCGCAGCGCTTCACGGTGCGTGAAGGCGGCCGCCAGTTCAGCCACCAGTTGCCGGCGCATGGCGTGGTCACCTTCGTCTGGCCGGAGCCCGCGGCGCCGCGCTGAACGCCGCAGCGGGTCCGCCGATTGCCGCTGGGCTGCCAGCTTCGCCGCGGTGGCGAAGCCGCGCGGAAGGAACCCCAGATGCCTCAGGCGGACCAACTCGAGAACGAAGCGCGGCGGATGGCCGGGCAGGCCCGGCTGCCGCAACACCGGCTGCCCACCTACCAGGAGCTGCTGGACAGTGCGCTGGAGGCCACCTTTCCCGCCAGCGACCCGATCGCCGCGACGGCCGCGACCCAGGTGCTGGAACCCCACACCACGCTGCGCGACGCGCGGGACTGGTCGCTGCAGCCGGCCGGCACGCCGGCCGCGGCGCCTCCCGGGCCGGGATGGCCGCCGCTCGAAGGACCGTTGGCCGCCCCCTGCGAAGGCCTGGTGCGGCGCCTCTTCACGCTGCGGGATCGCTCCGGCGCGACACAGCAGGTGCCCCGCGGCCCCTGCCGGCTGCAGCAGGGCGAACAGCAGGCCACCCTGAGCTGGACCGAGGACGGACTGGCGCGCCACGCGACCTTGTCCATCGAGGCCTACCGCGACCGGCTCGCCGCCGGCGACCTGGCCCGCGTCCACGATTGCTGAACGCCCCGAGGTCGCCCCGATGAGCCACACCGACACCGCCCCATTCGTTCCGGACGATCTCTTTCTGGAGCGCCGCATCACCGAACTGCATCTGGCCCCCGACGGCAGCCGCCTGGCCCTGAGCCTCAAGCAGGTGGACCGGCCGCAGGACCGCACCCTCAGCCAGCTCTGGCTCGTGGACCTGGATCCGGCCCAGCCGCAGCCCCCTCGCCAGCTGACCCGCGCCGAAGCGCGGGAGCAGTCGCCGCGCTGGTCTCCGGACGGGCGCCGCATCGCCTTCCTGAGCGACCGCGCCGGCGACACGGCGCAGATCCACCTGATCTCGCCGGACGGCGGCGAGGCGCGCGCGCTGACCGATTTCGCCGGCGCGGTGAGCGAGCTGCAATGGCGCCCCGACGGCCGCCAGCTGGCCGCGGTGTGCGCGCTCGCGGTCGACCCCGAGCGGCGCGCCAAGGGCTGCGAAGACCTGGACCTGCACCGCAAGCCCCGCTCGACCGAGGACCCGGAGCTGGCCTGGCGGCTGCCCTACAAGCTCGATGGCCAGGGCTATGCGCTGGCGTCCCGCCAGCACCTGGTCCTCGTCGACGCGCACAGCGGCGAGGGCCGCCTCCTGACGCACGGGGACTTCGATGTCGGCGAGATCGCCTGGTCGCCCGATGGCCGGCGCCTGGTCTACAGCCGCAGCCGTGATGAGGCGCGGCAGCAGCATTGCAGCGATCTGTGGGTGCTGAACCTGGGCCCGCAGGGCGCCGAGGGCAAGCCCGAGTGCTGGCGCTGCGAGCTCAGCACCGCCGCATCGCCGGCCTGGTCGCCCGACGGACGCTGGGTGGCCTTCGTCGGCGCGCTCGACGGCGGCGACGCGGTGATGCGGCTGTGGCTGCGCGAGGTCTCGACCGGCCAGGTGCGGCCGGTCGGCGACGCCGACCTGGAGGTGGTGCCCGAGCCGCTGCAGTGGAGCGCCGACAGCGAACGCCTGCGCTTCATCCGCGCCCACCGCGGCACGCAGCAGGTCGCGCAGCTGACGCTGCGGACGCGCGAGGTGCGCGCCCTGGTGGCCCCCGAGCGTGGACAGGTGGGCGCGCTGGTCGCGGCCGAGCGGCTCTTCTACACCGAAGAAGGCGTGGACCATCCGCAGGAGCTGCACGGCGCGGACGCCTGCGGCGCGAACCCGCGCCGGCTGAGCGACTTCAACGCCTGGTGGCGCGAGCGCCAGCCGCTGCAACTGGAGCGGCGCCGCTTCGAGTTGCCCGACGGGCGCGGCGGACAGGAAACCGTCGAAGGCTGGCTGCTGCGCCGGGCTGGCGCCGAGGGCCGCATGCCGCTGCTGGTGGACGTCCATGGCGGGCCGGCGAGCTATGTCTCGCTGCAGTATGGGACCTCGCCGCACTGGCAGGTGCTGGCCAGCCGCGGCTGGGCCGTGCTGGCGCTGGACGCGGTCGGCTCCAGCAGCTACGGGCGCGAATTCAGCGAGCGGCTGCGCGCGCGCTGGGGCGAGCTGGACCTGCCCCAGCACCTGGGCGCCATCGAGGCGCTGCGCGAGCAGGGTCTGGCGGACGAGCGCGTCGCCATCTCCGGCAGCTCCTACGGCGGCTATCTGGGCGCCTGGGCCATCGGCCATTGCGAAACCTTCCGCGCCGCGGTGATCTCGGCGCCGGTGGCCAACCTGGAGTCGCACTTCGGCAGCTCGGACAGCGGCTATTTCGCCGACCCGTACTCGATGGACGGCAAGCCGGAGTCCAACCGCGAACTGATGCTGCGGCTGTCGCCGATGGCGCAGATCGAGCAGGCCTGCACGCCCACGCTGTTCATCCAGGGCAAGGACGACGAACGCTGCCCGCGCGGGCAGTCCGAAGAGATTTTCGTCAAGCTGCAGCGCGCCGGCACGCCCACCGAGCTGGTGCTCTACCCAGGCGGCTCCCACCACCTCATCGGCCAGGGCCGGCCGGCGCACCGGCTGGACGCGGTGCGCCGCATCGTCGGCTGGCTGGAGCGCTGGATCAACAAGCCCCTGCCCTCCGATGACTAAACATTTGTCATAATCGACGGACAATTGTTTTTAACCGGCCACCGCCGGCCGTCGCCGCATGAAGGAAGAGCTGCTCGCGCTGCTGCAAGGCAATCCCTTTCTGAGCCAGCAGGAGCTGGCCGACCAGCTGGGCCTGTCGCGCTCCGCCGTGGCCGGCCACATCGCCGCGCTGACGCGCGAGCGGCGCATCCTGGGCCGCGCCTATGTGCTGCCGCAGCGCCGGCCCATCGTCTGCGTGGGTGGTACCAACCTGGACCGCAAGCTGCGGCTGGCCGGACCGCTGGTGATGGGCAGCTCCAACCCCGTGGAGGGCTGCCACGAGTCCGCCGGCGGCGTGGCGCGCAACGTGGCCGAAAATCTGGCCCGGCTGGGCCTGCCGGTGCACCTGCTCACGGCGCTGGGCCAGGACGGCGCCGGCCAGGCCCTGCTGCAACAGCTGCAGCAGCTGGGCGTGGGCACCGACGGCAGCCTGCTCAGCGCCGACCAGCCCACCCCCAGCTACACCGCGGTGCTGGACGCGCGCGGCCAGATGCAGCTGGCCCTGGCCCACATGGGGCTGTGCGAGCGGCTGGATGCCGACTTCCTGCGCCACAGCGCCGCGCAGCGCGCCGCCGCCGCGATGCGCGTGATGGACCTCAACCTGCCCGCCGCCACCCAGGCGGCGCTGATCGCCGAGGCGCGCGCCGATGGCGTGCCGCTGGTGGCGGTGGCGGTGTCGGTGGCCAAGATGGCGCGGCTGCCGCAGCGGCTGGACGGGCTGGCGCTGCTGATCCTCAACCGCGACGAACTGGCCGCGCGCTGCGGCCTGGCGCTGAAAAAGGCGGCGGACTGGCAGGCCGCGCTGGCGCAACTGCGCGGGCAGGGGCTGGCGCGGGTGATCGTCACCCAGGGCCGGCAGGGTCTGCGCTTCGCCGACCGCGACGGCGGCTGGTCCACCCTGGCAGCCGAGCCCGTGGCCGCCGACCAATTGATCGACGTCACCGGCGCCGGCGACGCCTTCTCGGCCGGCGTCTGCGCCGCGCTGTCCCAGAACCCCGAGGACCTGGCGGCCGCCTGCCGCCTGGGCCAGAGGCTTTCCGCGCTGACCCTCAGGAGCAGCGCCACCGTGTCCCCCGAACTCAGCCCCGCGCTGCTCGCCCCATGACGCTCAATCCCCATCTGGAACTCTCCCCCGAAGTCGCCCAGGCCCATGAACAGGGCCGGCCGCTGGTCGCGCTGGAGTCGACCATCATCTCCCACGGCATGCCCTATCCGCAGAACGTGCAGACCGCGCGCGAGGTGGAAGCCACGGTGCGCGCGCACGGCGCGGTACCGGCCACCATCGCGGTGCTGGACGGCAAGATCCGCGTCGGCCTGAACGACGCGCAGCTGGAGCTGCTGGGCCGCTCGTCCGACGCGCTCAAGCTCAGCCGCCGCGACCTGCCCTATGCGCTGGTCAGCGGCAAGGTGGGCGCCACCACGGTGGCGGCGACCATGATCTGCGCCCATCTGGCCGGCATCCAGGTCTTCGTCACCGGCGGCATCGGCGGCGTGCACCGCGGCGCCGAGACATCGTTCGACATCTCCGCCGACCTGCAGGAGCTGGCGCGCACGCCGGTGGCCGTGGTCTGCGCCGGCGCCAAGAGCATCCTGGACCTGGGGCTGACGCTGGAATACCTGGAAACCCAGGGCGTGCCGGTCATCGCGCGCGAGCAAGATGAGTTCGCCGCCTTCTTCAGCCGCAGCAGCGGGCTCAAGGCCGACTTCCGCATGGACGAGGCTGCGGACCAGGCCGCCTTCCTGCGCGCCAAGTGGGCGCTGGGCCTGGGCGGCGGCGCGGTGATCAGCAACCCGGTGCCGCCCGAGCACGAGCTGCCCGCGGCGCTGATCGACGGCTACATCAGCCAGGCACTGGCCGAGGCACGGGCCCAGGGCATCAGCGGCAAGGCGGTCACGCCCTATCTGCTGGCCCGCATCAAGACACTGAGCGACGGCCGCAGCCTGGCCACCAACATCGCGCTGGTGCTGAACAACGCCCGCGCCGGCGCCGCGCTGGCCGCGGCCCTGGGGGCCGACCGCTGAGCGCGCGCTCTGCGCACAAGGACGCACAATGGGCGGCGCGAATGTGAGGGATGTCCCACCGGCGCGTGCCGGCGACGCAACTTCACATTCGCGAAATAAGGCGTGCGACATGGAGGCCTAAGCTAGCGCGCCTTCCGGGCTGGTGCGGCGTCGCCGCAACGGCCCGGCCCCGCTGGGGATCCAGGCCCCGACCCAGAAGAAAGTTGTCGCATGCGCCGCAAGCCTCTCGCCCTCCTCGCCCTGCTGACCGTGGTCCTGATTGCAGCCGGCGTGGGGTGGCGCTGGCGCGGCGGCCAGCCCGCCGCCGAGGGCCAGGCGGCCAAGGCGGGCGGTCCGGCGCCGCAGGCGGTCGGCGTGGTGCTGGCGCAGCAGCGCGACGTGCCGGTCGTCGTGGAGGCCAGCGGCACGGTCAGCGCGCTCAACCAGGTCGACATCCGCGCCCAGACCACCACCACCGTGCGCGAGGTGCTGGTCAAGGAAGGCCAGATGGTCGCCAAGGGCCAGCTGCTGTTCCGCTTCGACGACCGCGCCGACCGCGCCAACCTGGAGAAGGCGCGCGCCCAGCTGGCGCGCGACCGCGCCAGCCTTGCCGACCTGGAGCGCCAATACCAGCGCGCGCAGGAGCTGCTGGCGCAGAACTTCGTCACCCAGAGCGCGGTGGACACCGCGCGCGCCAACCTGGACGCCGGGCGTGGCCTGGTGCAGGCCGACGAGGCCGCGGTGCAGGCCGCGGCGGTCTCGACCGGCTACAACGAGCTGCGCGCGCCACTGGCGGGCCGCGCTGGCGCGGTGAACGTCTGGCCGGGCGGCCTGGTGCAGCCCAGCGCCACGGCGACGCCGCTGCTGAACATCGTGCAGATCGATCCGGTCGGCGTCAGCTTCACGCTGCCGGAAAGCCAGCTGCCACCCATTCTGGACGCGATGCAGGCCGCCGCCGGCAAGCCCGACGCGGCCCCGGTCGTCGAGGTCGTGCCGCCGGTGGAGGAAGGCGCGTCGCGCGGCGGCCGCCGCAACAACAGCGCCGCCCCGGCCGGCGAGCGGCCGCGCGGCCGGCTGGTTTTCGTCGACAACCAGGTCGATGCCAGCACCGGCACCATCAAGCTCAAGGCCCAGTTCGACAACCCGCGCCAGCAGCTCTGGCCGGGCCAGTACCTGCGCGTGCGCATGACGCTGCGCACGCTGAAGGACGCGGTGGTGGTGCCGCAGGCGGCCATCATCCTGCGCGGCAATGACCGCCAGCTCTACACCGTCGACGAGCAGAACCAGGCCCAGCTGCGCCCGGTGAAGCTGCGCTACACCTTCGGTGAGCAGGCCGTGGTGGACGGCGTGCCGGCTGGCGCCCGCGTGGTGGTGGACGGCAAGCAGAACCTGCGCCCCGGCACCCCGGTGCGCGAGCAGCCGGCGGCGGCCAACCCGGCCGCCGCGACGCGCGCCGCTTCCGGAGCCTCGGCATGATCGCCGGCGGCTTCACCGAACTCTTCATCCGGCGGCCGGTGATGACCGTGCTGCTGAACATCTCGCTGGTCATCGCCGGCCTCGCGGCCTGGGGCAAGCTGCCGGTCGCGGCCCTGCCCTCGTTCAACACGCCGGTGATCAACGTGCAGGCCTCGCTGCCCGGAGCCAGCCCGGACACCATGGCCTCGTCGGTGGCGCTGCCGCTGGAGAAGCAGTTCTCCACCATCGCCGGCATCACGACGATCTCGTCGACCAACACCCTGGGCTCGACCTCGCTGACGCTGGAGTTCGACCCCTCGCGCAACATCGACGCCGCCGCGGTGGACGTGCAGGCGGCGCTGTTCCGCTCGCTGCGCGCGCTGCCGGCCGAGATGACCAACCCGCCGTCCTACCGCAAGGTCAACCCGGCCGACGCGCCGGTGCTGCTGGTGGCGCTGACCTCGCCGTCGCTGAACCTGTCGGAGCTGAACGACTTCGCCGAAAACCTGATCACGCCCAGCCTGTCCACCATCGACGGCGTGGCCCAGGTGCTGATCTTCGGCCAGAAGCGCTATGCGGTGCGCATCAAGGCGCGCACCGACCTGCTGACCCAGCGCAACCTGACGCTGGACGAGCTGCAGGCGGCCATCCGCGGCGCCAATGCGAACACGCCGGTGGGCACGCTGGACGGCTCGCGCCAGACCCTCACCATCCAGGCCAACAAGCAGCTGCGCAGCGCGGCCGAGTTCGGCGCCATCGTGGTCGCCACGCGCAATGGCGCGCCGGTCTTCCTGCGCGACGTGGCCGACCTGGAGGACAGCTACGAGACGGTCAAGTCCTTCTCCAACTTCAACGGCGAGCGCTCCATCGTGCTGGCCGTGCAGCGCCAGCCCGACGCCAACACGGTGAAGGTGGTCGACGCGGTCAAGGCCATGCTGCCGCGCTTCGCCGCGCAGCTGCCGGCCTCGGTGCAAATGACGACGCTGAACGACCGCTCGCTGTCCATCCGCGAATCGCTGCACGATGTGTACTTCACGCTCGCGCTGACGGTGGCGCTGGTGGTGCTGGTGATCTTCCTCTTCCTGCGCCGCATGGTGGCGACCCTGATCCCCACGCTGTCGCTGCCCATCTCGCTGATCGGCGCGCTGACCCTGCTCTACGCGCTGGGCTACAGCCTGGACAACATCTCGCTGCTGGGCATCACGCTGGCCGTCGGCCTGGTGGTGGACGACGCCATCGTGATGCTGGAGAACATCGTGCGCCATGTCGAGGAGGGCGCGGGTCCCTTCGAGGCGGCGATACGCGGCGCGCGCGAGATGGCCTTCACCATCGTGTCCATCTCGGTGTCGCTGGTCGCGGTGCTGATCCCCATCTTCTTCATGCCCGGCGTCATCGGGCTGCTGTTCCACGAGTTCGCGGTGGTGGTCTCGCTGTCCATCATGGTGTCGGCTGGCGTCTCGCTGACCCTGGTGCCCATGCTGTGCAGCCGCTTCCTGCGCCCGCACCACGAGGTGGAGGAAGGCCGGCTGGGCCGCTTCTTCGAAGCCGGCTTCAACGCCGTGCTGAACGCCTACACGCGCAGCCTGGACTGGGCGCTGCGCCACCGTGCGCTGGTCGGGCTGGTCGCGCTGGCCACCTTCGTCGGCAGCGCCTGGCTCTACGTCAGCATTCCCAAGGGCTTCTTCCCCGAGGAAGACATCGGCCAGATCCAGGCCAGCACCGAGGCCGCCGAGGACATCTCCTTCGCCGCGATGTCGGTGCTGCAGGAGCGCGTGGCCGCGGTGATCAAGAGCGACCCGGCCGTGGCCAGCGTGGCCGCCGCGGTGGGCGGCGGCAACAGCGGCGGCAACGTCAACGCCGGCCGCCTGTTCATCAACCTCAAGCCGCGCGCCGAGCGCCCCCCCATGGCCCAGGTGCTGGAGAGCCTGCGCAAAAAGCTGCGTCAGGTGCCCGGCATCGCCGTCTACCTGCGCCCGGTGCAGAACCTGCAGCTGGGCGGCCGCCAGAGCAAGAGCCGCTACCAGTACACGCTGCAGTCGGTCAGCGCCGGCGAGCTCAACAGCTGGGCCACGCAGCTGCAGGACAAGCTGCGCAACGATCCCATCTTCCGCGATGTGACCAGCGACTCGCAGCTGCGTGGGCTGCAGGCCAACCTGGTCATCGACCGCGAGCGCGCCACGCTGCTGGGCGTGCAGATGCAGGACCTGCGCAACGCGCTGTACAGCGCGTTCGGCGAACGCCAGATCTCCAGCATCTACGCCGAGAGCAACACCTTCCAGGTGATCATGGAGGCCAGCGACGCCGACCGCACCAGCGAGGACGCGCTGGCCAAGATCTATCTGCGCAGCAAGAGCGGCGCGCTGGTGCCGCTGACTGCCTTCGCCCGCGTCGAGCGCGGCCTGGGGCCCACGGCGGTCAACCACCAGGGCCAGCTGCAGGCGATCACGCTGTCCTTCAACCTCGCGCCCGACGTGCCGCTGGGCGTGGCGACGGCCAAGCTGGACGGCTACGCGAAGGAGATCAAGCTGCCCTCCTCCATCATCACCAGCTACGGCGGCGACGCCGCGGTGTTCCAGGACTCGCAAGGGGGCCAGGTCTTGCTGATCGGGCTGGCGCTGGCGGTGATCTACGTGCTGCTGGGCGTGCTCTACGAGAGCTACATCCACCCGCTCACCATCCTCGCCGGCCTGCCCTCGGCCGCGGTGGGCGCGCTGATCACGCTGCGCCTGGCGGGCATGGAGCTCACCGTGATCGCCACCATCGGCATCCTGATGCTGATCGGCATCGTGAAGAAGAACGCCATCATGATGATCGACTTCGCGCTCGACGCCCAGCGCAACGGCGGCATGAGCCCCGCCGAGGCCATCCGCGAGGCCTGCATCCTGCGCTTCCGCCCCATCATGATGACCACGCTGGCGGCGCTGATGGGCGCCGTGCCCATCGCGCTGGGCCTGGGCGCCGGCGCCGAACTGCGCCAGCCGCTGGGCCTGGCCGTGGTCGGCGGGCTGGTCCTGTCGCAGGCGGTGACGCTGTACATCACGCCGGTGATCTACCTGGCGCTGGACCGCTTCAGCGGCAAGGGTCCGGACACGCGCGAGGTCGCGCATGTGCGCATGACCGAGCACCACCAGGCCTGAGCCCTGGCGCGCCCGCGGCGCCGCTCAGGGCCCGTGCTGCAGCCAGTGGCTGCTGCGCGCCTCGATCAGGTCGAGCACGCGGTCGAAGCCCTGTGCGCTGCCGTAGTAGGGGTCGGGCACCTCCTGCGGCGGGCTGGCGAAGCGCCCGCCCAGGAACAGGCCCAGCTCCGCGGCGCAGTGCGCGGGACGGCTCTTGTGCAGGCCGTCCAGCACCTCCTGGTCCATCGCCAGCACCAGCTCGTAGCGGCTGAAGTCCAGCGGCTGCACGCGGCGCGAATGCCAGCGCCGCTCCGGCTTGTAGCCGCGCCGCTGCAGCGCGGCGACGGCGCGCGGGTCCATGGGCTGGGGGCGCGACGCGGCCCAGACGCCGGCCGACGCGATCTGCTGCAGTCCCAGCAGCGGCGCGCGGGCGCGGAACACCACCTCCGCCATTGGCGAACGGCAGAGGTTGGCGGCGCAGACGAGCAGGACCGAGGTCATGCGGGAGGACGCGCGGCGCGCGGCGGCGGGCGGAAACGGGGTCCGGCGCCGTTCAGCGCGCCAGCTCGGCGCGCATCGCGTCGATGACGGCCTTGTAGTCGGGCTTGCCGAAGATGGCCGAGCCGGCGACGAAGGTGTCGGCCCCCGCATCGGCGATGGCGCGGATGTTGTCCACCTTGACGCCGCCGTCGATCTCCAGGCGGATGTCGCGCCCGCTGGCCTCGATGAGGCGGCGCGCCTGCGCCAGCTTCTTCAGCGCGGACGGGATGAAGCTCTGGCCGCCGAAGCCGGGGTTGACGCTCATGATCAGCACCAGGTCCACCTTGTCGATCACCCATTCCAGCACGTCCAGCGGCGTGCCGGGGTTGAAGACCAGCCCGGCCTGCTTGCCCTCGCCCTTGATCAGCTGCAGCGTGCGGTCCACATGGGCCGAGGCCTCGGGATGGAAGCTCACCAGGTCGGCGCCGGCCTTGCAGAAGGCCTGCGCCAGCGCGTCCACCGGCTGCACCATCAGGTGCACGTCGATGGGCGCGGGGCTGCCATCGGGCTTGACGGCGTGCTTCTTCAGCGCCTCGCAGACCATGGGGCCGAAGGTCAGGTTGGGCACGTAATGGTTGTCCATCACGTCGAAGTGGATCCAGTCGGCGCCGGCGGCCAGCACGTCGCGCACCTCCTCGCCCAGACGGGCGAAGTCGGCGGAAAGAATGCTGGGGGCGATGCGGTGCTGGATGGCGCTCATGGCTGGGCTCGTGACGGGAGGAAAGCCGCCATTGTAGGAAGAGCGGCCGCCGCCCCGTCCGCGGCTAGCGCGGCGGCTTGAACTTGCGCCGCGCGGCCTGCACCGCGGCATGGCCGGCGCAGTCCGGCGCGTGATCGTTGACCAGGCCCATGGCCTGCATGAAGGCATAGGCGGTGGTGGGCCCGACGAACTTCCAGCCGCGCTGGCGCAGCGCTTTGGACAGCGCCCGCGAGCCCGGCGACTCGGCGCGGAACTCGCCCTCGGGCAGGCGCTCCTCGAAGCCCCAGAAGAAGGCGGCCAGCGAACCAGCCTCGGCCTGCAGCTCCAGCGCGCGGCTGGCGTTGTGGATCGCCGCCTCGATCTTGCCGCGGTGCCTCACGATGCCGGCGTCCTGCAGCAGGCGCTGCACGTCGGCCTCGCCAAAGCGCGCCACCTTGTCGATCTCGAAACCGGCGAAGGCGGCACGGAAGCCCTCGCGCTTGGCCAGGATGGTGCGCCACGACAGGCCGGACTGGAAGCCCTCCAGGCACAGTTTTTCGAACAGGCGCCGGTCCTCGTCGACCGGAAAGCCCCATTCGCGGTCGTGGTAGTCGCGGTAGGGGGCAAAACCTGGCACCTCGCACCAGGCGCAGCGCGTGCGGCCGTCGTCGCAGCTCACCGTCTTCAAGCTCATTCAGTCGTATCTCCGGACAATGCGGGCCAGTTCGCCGCTGGCTTCCAGCTGCCTCAGCCGCTGCAGCAGGCGCTGCACCGCGCTCTCCGGCAACTGGCGAGACACCACAGCATATTGGAACTCCTCGGCAAAGGCCTGCGTGCCGACGCGAAGCAAGGCCTCCAATTGCGCTTCTCGCACCAGCGCGCGCAGGTTCTGCTCCTGGCCATAGACCAGGTCCGCGCGGCCGCGCAGCAGCATCTGCAGCGCCTCGCGGTCGGACTTGGCCTCTTCCACATGGTTCACGCGCGCGTCCTTGAGCGTCTGCGCCAGCTGCGTGCCCTGCGCCACCAGCACCGGCCGGCGCCGCGAAACCTCGCGCAGTTCGTCCAGCGTGCGCGGCATGTCCATGTCTTCCATGCGCATCGCCAGCACATGGCGCACGCGGTACAGCGGCACCGGCAGGTAGCGCATCATGCGCAGCCGCCGCTCCGAGCGCAGCAGGCAGAAGAACACGTCCAGCTCGCCCTGCTCCAGCAGCAGCTCCAGGCGGCGCAGCGTCACCTCGCGGTCCAGGCCGACGATGCGCAGCCCCGATCCACCCTGGCCCACCGCCTGCGCGATCTCCAGGCACAAGCCCGGCCGCGCGCTCGCGGCACTGCCGTACTTGAACGGCGCCCCCGCCTGCGCGGCGCTGCGCAGGTGCAGCGCGTCCGGCTGCCCGCGGGCCGCGAAGGGCAGCAGTCCCAGCCAACCCAGGACCCACCGTCGATCCGTGCTTGCGCGCATACCCCGCTCCCTGTGTGTCTTTGGTGTGCGCCGTGTCCTGCTTGTGTGACCGTTGAGAGCATAGCGGACCCTCCCCCTAGAATCGATCGCATGGCAAACCCGCATTTCCATTGCAGCGTGATGGTCACGCCGCTGGCCGAGCACACGGACCCACGGCAGGGGCAGTACGCCTTCAGCTACACGGTCACGATAGAGAACCGCGGCGACGTGAGCGCCCAGCTGGTGGCCCGGCATTGGTGCATCACCGATGCCAATGGCCAGATCGAGGAGGTCCGCGGCCTCGCCGTCGTCGGCCAGCAGCCGCTGCTGCGCCCCGGCGAACGCTTCCAGTACAGCTCCTGGGCTCAGATCAGCACGCCGCAGGGCAGCATGAGCGGCCGCTATCTGTGCGTGACCGACACGGCCGAGGTGTTCTACGCCGAGGTGCCCGAATTCCTGCTGGCCCAGGCTGGCAGCCTGCATTGATGGCGCTGCGTCTGCCCGGTTTCTCGCGCGGCTGGGACCTCACCGCGCTGCTCAACGCCGCCGATCCGCAGGCCCCGCTGGCGGAACGCAACCTGTGGCTGGTGCGCCTGGTGGAATGGCTGCGCCACGCCCCCGCGCCCAAGGACGAAAGCCGCGGCGCCGGTCCCACGCCCATGCCGCTGCGCCGGCTCAAGCACCTGCTCAACGTGCTGGAGCGCCACCCCGACCATGCGCGCGCCTTCGCCGGCGTGATCGCCAGCGTCTGGGCCGATGTGGACGCGGTCAGCCTGTTCGCCGAGGTCGGCTTCGCGCCGCGCATGGCGCTGTGGCACGAGTTCCTGGGTCGGCTTCGCCGCCGCCTGCTGCCCGACAGCGCCGACACGCGCGACCTCGCCACGCTGTTCGAGCTGCTCTTTCCCGACGAGGAAGACGAGCACTGGATCGCCGCGCTGGACGACGAGCTGCTGGAGCGCCTGAGCCTGCTGTTCGCCGGCGCGCCCGAGGGCGACTGGCGCGAGGAGATGCGCGAGGCCGTCACCGTGCTGATCGGCTCCGTGCATGCCAGCGGCCTGGCCGGCCCGCTGCGCCAGCGCATGGACCCCAAGCTGCTGCAGAACCGCCCCTTCACCCGCCTGGCCACGGCCTGGGAGCAGACCGACACCGCGCTGCAGGACGGCGACGTCCAGGCCCTGCCGGCCCGGCTGCAATACCTGCGCGGACTGCTGGACGAATGCCGCCGCGCGCTGCGCTCCATCCCCGACCACCTGGAGGCGCACGGCGTCTCGGTGGACCTGATGTTCTCGGTGGAGCAGATGGAATCGCGCCTGCGCCGCGTCGAGGACCTGCTGGCCTGCCTGCTGGCGCCGCATCCGCGCCGCGAGCTGCTGCGTCTGGTCTCCAGCCTGGTCGGCGTGGTGCACGAGCGGCGCAGCCTGCGCACCCTGTTCGCGCGCCACTACTCGCTGCTGGCGCGCAAGGTGGCCGAGCGCAGCGCCGAGACCGGCGAACACTACATCACGCGCAACCGTCAGGAATACCGCGACATGCTGCGACGTGCCGGCGGCGGCGGTGCGGTCATCGCCGGCACCACCTTTGCCAAGTTCGCGATCATGGCGCTGGGGCTGTCGGCCTTCTGGTCGGGCTTCTGGGCCGGCGCCAACTACGCGCTCAGCTTCGTGCTGATCCACCTGCTGCACTGGACGGTGGCGACCAAGCAGCCGGCCATGACGGCGCCGGCGATGGCCGCCAAGCTGCAGCACGTGGACAACGCCGAGGGCGTGCAGGGCTTCGTCGACGAGGTGGCGCACCTGTTCCGCTCGCAGACCGCCGGCATTCTGGGCAACCTCGCGGTCTGCGCGCCGCTGGTGCTGGGCGTGCAGCTGCTGTGCCAGTGGGCCTTCGGGCGTCCGCTGGTCGGCGCCAAGGACGCCCACCATGTGCTGGAGACGCTGACACTGCTGGGTCCGTCGCTGCTGTTCGCCGCCTTCACCGGGGTGCTGCTGTTCTCGTCCAGCCTGATCGCCGGCTGGGTGGAGAACTGGTTCGTGTTCCACCGGCTGGACAGCGCGATCGCATGGAACCCGCGCATCGTCGCGCGGCTGGGCCAGGCGCGCGCGCAGCGCTGGTCGGCCTGGTGGCGGGCCAACATCTCCGGCCTGGCGGCCAACATCAGCCTGGGCCTGATGCTGGGCCTGGTGCCGGCGCTGCTGGGCTTTTTCGGATTGCCACTGGAGGTGCGCCACGTCACGCTGTCCACCGGGCAGCTGGCCGCCGCCGCCGGCGCGCTGGGCATGCCGGTGCTGAGCCTGCCCGCGTTCTGGCTCTGCGTGGCCGGCATCCTGTTCACCGGCTTCCTCAACGTGGGCGTGAGCTTCTACCTGGCGCTGCGCGTGGCGCTGCGCTCGCGCGGCATCCGCGTGGACCAGCAGCGCGCGCTGCGCGCCGCGATCTGGCAGCGCCTGCGTCGCGCGCCGCTGAGTTTCCTGCTGCCGCCGCGCTGAGCGGGGGCGGCAGGCGCTCGCGCCCCGCTAGCCCTTCTCGTCCGGGCGATCCGGACGGGAAGACGTCGGCGCCTCCTCGTCGTGGCGCTCCCCGCTCTTGCGGCCGGAGAACATGGTCCACCACACAATAAAGACCAGCAGGGCCAGCGCGCCCAGGGCCTCCAGCAAAATCACGCCCATGATGTTCCGTTGGATGGGCCGCCCCGGCTGGGCGGCGGCCGCGATTCTAGGCGTGCTGACTGGCTGCAGCACCCCCCAGCCCCCCTCGCCTTCCGGCGCTCCGGCCACGCCGCGCAGCGCGCCTCCCCTCGCGACGCCCGCCACGCCCGCCCCGCCGCCGCAAGCCGCGGCCGCCTCCGGCGAGCGGCGCACGCTGCTGCGCGAGCGCTCGCGCTGGGTCTCGGCCGACTGGGCCGAACTGCCCGGCTGGGGCGACGACGCCGTGCAGGCCGCCTGGCCAGCCCTGCTGCGCGGCTGCGAAAAGCCGGCCGCTGGCTGGGCCGCGCTGTGCGCGCAGGCGCGCCAGGCCCGCCCGGCGGACGACTGGGAGATCCGGCTGTGGCTGATGAAGCACCTGCAGCCCTGGCGCGTCGAAAGCCTGGAGGGCCAGGCCGAGGGCCTGGTGACCGGCTACTTCGAGCCGCAGCTGGAAGCGCGCCGCCAGGCCCAGGCGGGCTTTCGCGTGCCGCTGCTCGCGCCGCCGCAAGACCTGGCACGCCGCCGCCCCTACCTGACGCGCCAGCAGATCGAGGCCGAGGCCGCCGCCCAGCTGGCGCGCCACGGCGCCCCGCGGCATCAGGACGCACGCGGCGGCGGTCCGCTCTTCGAAAGCCTGGCCTGGGTCGAGGACCCGCTGGACGCGCTGGTGATGCACATCCAGGGCTCGGGCCGGCTGCGCATCACCGAACCCGATGGCAGCAGCCGCTGGGTGCGCCTGGCCTTCGCCGGCCACAACGACCAGCCCTATCGCTCGGTGGGCCGCTGGCTGCTGGACCAGGGCGAGCTGCGCCCCGGCGAGGCTTCCTGGCCCGGCATCAAGGACTGGGCGCGGCGCAACCCGCAGCGCCTGCGCGAGATGCTGGGCGCCAACCCGCGCTATGTGTTCTTCCGCGAAGAACCGCTGCCCGACCTGGCCGTGGGGCCGCGCGGCGCCCAGGGCGTGCCGCTGACGCCGGGGCGCTCCATCGCGGTGGACCGCGCCAGCATCCCCTACGGCACGCCGGTCTGGCTGGACAGCACCGAGCCACTGTCGAGCACCCCGCTGCGCCGCCTGGTGATGGCGCAGGACACCGGCAGCGCCATCGTCGGCGCGGTGCGCGCCGACTTCTTCTGGGGCTGGGGCAGCGAGGCCGAGGCCCAGGCCGGCCGCATGAAACAGCCCCTGCGCCTGTGGGCGCTGTGGCCCAGGGACAATGCCCTATGAGCCTTCTCAAGCGCTACCACGCCCATCGGGGCAAGGACATCTTCATCACCGCCGGCAGCGCCCGCGAGCTGGCCCCGGGCAGCTTCGGCGTCTGCGCGATCGGCGGCGGCGCGGAGGGCTGGTCGGTGGTCCATGTCGGCCCCGACGGCGACGCCGCCGACCTGGGCGGCGAGTACTACTTCGCCACCGCCGAGGAGGCGCTGGCCTTCGTGCGCGAGTTGATCGACCTGATGCAGGACGGCGAGGCGCCGCAGGGCTGAGCGAACCGGCCGGGCGTCCGCCAGGGCAGGGACGCGGCGCTCAGGCACCACGCGCAGGGCGGCGCGCCTCGCCGTCCTCGGGCTGGCCGGCGTGCTTGCGCGCTCTGCGGGGCGCTCCCGCCAGCAGCTGCTCGAGCCGCTCGATGCGATGGCGATGCAACGTCGTGATCGCATAGAAGTGCTCCTTCAGCCGCGTGGAGCCGCCGACCTTCACCAGCACGCCGGAGCGCAGCTCGTCCTGCACGACCACCTCCGGCAGCACCGTCAGCCAGCCGCTGTCGCGCGCCACCAGGCGCAGCATCGCCATGTCGTCGACTTCGGCGCGCAGGCGGGGCGTGACGCCGGCGGCCGCGCACAGCGCGTCGAATTGCCCGCGCAGCGCGTGGCGCGGACCGGGCAGCGCGAGCTCCACCCCCTGCAGATCCTCGGGCAGGCGCAGCGTGCGCCCGCGCCATGCGGCCGCCGGGCCGACCAGCGAGATCGCCTGGCTGCCCAGGAAGCGGCAATGCAGCGGGCGGTCCGCATCGGCCGGCACCGCGTCGTTGGCCAGCACCACGTCGAGCTGGTGCTGAAGCAGCCGGTGCAGCAGATCGTCGAGCAGGCCGGACTCCAGCGACAGGGTCACCGTGGGGTCGCTCAGCAGCGGACGTATCCAGTTCTCCTGGTAGTTGCGCGACAGCGTCGCGACGCTGCCGACGCGCAGCCTCACCATGCCGGCGCTGCGGCCCTGCAGACGACCGAGCAGCTCCTGGCTGAGGCCGAAGATGTTCTCGGCATAGGACAGCGCGAGCTGGCCCGTGTCGGTCAGCACCAGGCGGCGGCCGGTGCGCTCGAACAGCGCGTCGCCCAGGCGCTCCTCGAGCTGGCGGATCTGGCTGGACAGGGCCGACTGCGAGACATGCAGCTCTTCCGCGGCCCGGGTCAGATGCCCGGTCTTGGCGACGCGCCAGAAGTAGAAGAAGTGATGGAAGTTCAGCTGCCCCAGGTCCACGATTCTGTTTTCCATATCAATCCGTTCGCATTAATGTAATTTACAGAACCAAGGCAGCCGCCCATCATTCGCTCCGTTCCGCACCCGAGCGATGACCATGACGCCTGCCAGCCTCTCCGCCCTGCTCCCCCTGCTGCCTGCCGCGCTGATGCTCGCGGCCCTGCCACGGCGCGGCGGCGCGGGGGAGCGGCCGGCGTGGCGCCGCTTGCATTGGCTGGGGGCCGCGGCCCTGACCAGCGCCCTGGCCCACCTGGGCCTGCAGCTGGCGGCCACGCCCGCCCATCAGGCCACACTGCCGCCCGGACTGGGCACGACCCTGCCCGGCGCGTGGGTGGCGGTGCTGGTGCAGCTGCTCGGTGTGGTCATCGCCGGCTTCTCGTCGCGCTATCTGCAGGGTGAACCGGGCCAGCCCCGCTATGTCGCGGCACTGGCCGGGGTTCTGGCCGCGGTGCATGTGCTGCTGCTGGCCGATCACTGGCTGTTGCTGATCGCCGCGTGGGCGGCCGTGGGCGTCGCACTGCAGCAGCTGCTGTGCTTCTACACCGACCGGCCCTGGGCACTGCTGGCCGCGCACAAGAAGCGCCTGGCCGACCGGCTCGCGGACGCGCTGCTGCTCGTCGCCGCTGCGCTGGCCTGGGCCGACGTGGGGTCCGGGTCGCTGCCCGCGCTGTGGCGCCATCTCGAGGCCGGCGCACCGTCCGCCGCGCTGCAGGCCAGTGCGGTCTGCCTCGCGCTCGCCGTGGTGCTGCGCACCGCCTTGCTGCCGGTGCACGGCTGGATGACGCAAGTGATGGAGGCCCCGACACCGGTGTCCGCGCTGCTGCATGCCGGCGTGGTCAACCTCGGCGGCTTCGTGCTGATCCGCTTCGCGCCCTTGCTCGAGGCGGCGCCGGTGGCGCGCGGGCTGCTGGTCGCGCTGGGCCTCGCGACCGCGCTGCTCGCCAGCCTGGTGATGCTGACGCGGGTGAGCATCAAGGTGCGCCTGGCCTGGTCCACCATCGCGCAGATGGGTTTCATGGTGATGGAGTGCGGACTCGGCCTGTACACGCTCGCGCTGCTGCACCTGATCGGCCATTCGCTCTACAAGGCGCATGCGTTCCTGGCCGCCTCGACGGCCGTCGACGAGACCCGGCTGCGCGCCCTGCGCGCGCCCCCGCGCCCCTCGCTCGCGAGTCTGGCCATGGCACCTGCCGGGGCGGGGGCACTGATCGCCGCGCTGGTCGCCGCGGCGCCAGTCGCCGCCTGGCCCTGGTGGTGGAGCGGCGTTCTTGCGCTGGCCTGGGCACCGCTGCTGTGGATGCCGACCTCGTCGCAGGCGGGCGCGGCTGGCGCGGTGCGCCGCGCCGGTGCGGGCGGCCTGATGATCGCCGCGCTGACCCTCGCGGCGCTGCTGGGGCACGCCCTGCCCTTCGGGCTGAGCGACGCGCCGCATGCGGCAGCCGGCCCCTTGGTGCTGGGGGGCCTGACCGGGCTCTACCTGTGCCTGGCCCTGCTGCAGGTGCGCCCGCAGGCGCTGGCCGGCTGGCGCCGCTGGAGCTATGCCGGCTTCTACATCGACGAGTTCGTCACGCGCGCCTCGCTGCGCCTGTGGCCGACGCGCTGGACGGCCACGGCCGCCCAATGAAGCGAACAGAACCGAACCCAACCGAGGACGTGTTGATGGACACCCTGTTGATGCCGCGTGCAGAACCGCCGCTGGCCGGAGCCCCCGCACCGGCAGCCGCAGCGACCTTGCCAACGCCCGCAGACCCGGCCGCGTTGAACCGCCACATCGACGAGGCCTGCGTGCAGGCCTGCCGAACCATCGCGCCCGCCTGGCCTCTGGACCGGGCGATCGCGGTCAACCCGCACTGGCAGCGCATCGACCGGTCGCTGCGCGGCGTCGCGGCGCGCATGGCGGTGCTCGGCGACATCCGTGTGCTCCCGCCGCGCGGCCGGTTGCGCGAGGCCTGGACGTCGGGGCGCATCCGCCGCGCCGATCTCGACCAGGCCTTGGCACAGCTGCCCGCCGCGCAGCACGCCGGGATCGACGCGACAGCCGCGGTGGCGGCGCTCGACGAGACGCCGGCGCTGCCGCGACTGCCGCTGCTCATCGACGTGCTGGACGACGATCCCCAGGGCCACACCCGCCTGTCATGGCGCCAGGCCATCGCCCACCAGGTCAGCCAGGTCTGCGCAGCCTATTTCGACCGCCAGCAGGCCGACTGGCAGCCCGAGCGGACCGGCGGCCTCTACGCCTTCTGGCGCGACACGCTGACGCACGACCACGGCATCGGCCGGCTGATGGGGCTGCCCGACATCGCGCGCGGTCTTGCGGCCTTGCCCGCCACCCGCGCCGACGCCGAGCGGTGGGCCTTGCGTCGACTCGGGCTGCCCCAGGAATGCTGGGCCGACTACCTCGAGGCGGTGCTGCTCACGGTGAACGGATGGGCGTCGTGGTGCGCCTATCTGGCCTGGGAGGCGCGCCTACGCGGGGACGGCGACGCGCATCTGCGCGACCTGCTCGCGATCCGCCTGGCCTGGGGAGCGGTCCTGCTCGAATGCCGCGAGGACGCTCAGACACAGCAAGCCTTCGCCGCCTTGCAGGTCGAGTGGGAACGCGCCGCCGAGCTGCTGCGCCAGGCCGAGGACATGCTGCTCGTCGACGAGGTCTGGCAACTCGCCTACGACCTGGGCTATCAGCGCGAGCTGGCGCAGCGGCTCGCGGCTGTCGCCCCGCGGCCCGTCGACATGGCGCCGCCGGCGGAGGCCCAGGCGGTCTTCTGCATCGACGTGCGCAGCGAGCCGCTGCGGCGCGCGATCGAGTCGGTCTCGCCCGCGGTTCAAACGCTGGGCTTTGCGGGCTTCTTCGGCCTGCCCCTGGCCTACACGCCTCTGGCCACCGCGGCGCGGCGCCCCCAGTTGCCAGGGCTGCTGGCGCCGTCGCTGGAGGTCCACGAGCGCATCGCCGCGAGCGCGGCGGATCTCGGCCCCCAGGGCGACGCGCTGCAGGAGCCCGCGCGCCAGGCGCGGCAACGCCGCTTCGCGCAGCTCGATCAATGGGAGGCCGGTCGGCGCTGGCCGCACGCCGCCTTCTCCTTTGTCGAAGCGGCCGGCCTGGGTTACCTCGGCAAACTCGCGCAGTGGCTGCGGCCACGGCCGGCGGCGCGCCACCGACTCGACGGCGCCGGCCTGGCCCCGCGCTATCGCCATGTCTGCAGGCCGGTGATCACGGGGTTGGACCGGGCCGCGCAAATCGATCTGGCCGCCCGCGTGCTGCAGGCCATGGGGCTGGACCGCGACATGGCGCCGCTGGTGCTGCTGGTCGGGCATGGCAGCCAGAGCGCCAACAACCCCCAGGCCGCCGCGCTGGACTGCGGCGCCTGCTGCGGTCAATCGGGCGAGGTGAACGCGCGGGCGCTGGCACGGCTGCTCAACGACCCGGAGGTTCAGAACGGCTTGCGCGGCCGCGGCATCCCGGTGCCGGAGGGCACGGCCTTCGTCGCCGCTCTGCACAACACCACCACCGATGAAGTCGAGGGCTTCGATCTGGACCTGCTCCACGACGCGGCACGCGAACGCTGGTCCCGGCTGCGCGCGGTGTTCGACCAGGCCGGGGACCAGGCGCGGCGCTTGCGTGCGGCGGCCTTCGGTCTGGACCCTAGGGCGCCGCGCGGGGCCTTGCTTGACCAGCTGCGCCGCCGCGCGAACGACGGCGCGCAGACGCGGCCCGAATGGGGCCTGGCCGGCAACGCCGCCTTCCTGATCGCGCCCCGCGCGCGCAGCCGGGGCGCGGTGCTCGAGGGTCGCGCCTTCCTGCACGACTACGACGCGGCGAACGACCCCGACGGCCGCCTGCTGGAAACGCTGATGACCGCGCCGATGCTGGTGACGCATTGGATCAACTGGCAGTACCACGCCTCCACCTGCGACCCGCAGCGGCTGGGCAGCGGCAACAAACTGCTGCACAACGTGGTGGGCGGCCGCATTGGCGTGTTCGAGGGCAACGGCGGCGACCTGCGCATCGGCCTCGCCCGCCAGTCGTTGCACGACGGTTCACGCTGGCTGCACGAGCCGCTCAGGCTGACGGTGCTGATCGACGCCCCGGCCGCGGCGATCGAGCGGGTGATGGACCGCCACACGGTGGTCCGGCAATTGGTCGACCACGGATGGCTGCACCTCTGGCGCTTCGGCGACGACGGAGGATTCGCTCGCTATGGCGACGGCCGCTGGCATGACGTGGCGGCGGGGCCGGCGGCGGGCGGCAGGCGGCCTTGATCTCCGGCGGGGGCCCGCTGGGGCTCAGAAGCACAGGCGCAAGGCCTCGCACAGCGTGACCCACAGGCCTTCGCTCAGGAAGGGCGAGCGAAGCACCGGGTGCTCGCCGGGCATGACGGCGCGCACCAGGGGTGCGGCCATCTTCAGGCCGCCGTCGCTGTTGCTCAGCATCACCAGCGCGTCGCCCGAGCCCGGGCTGGCGATCGCAAAGGCGCGATAGCCGGGGTTGTTGCCCCATTGCCAGAGGTGCACGCCATCGGCCGCCTGCTCGAGGCCCCAGCCCAGCCCCCACGCCAGGTTCAGCGCGGGGTCGACCTCCACCGGCGCATCGGCGATCTGCGCCGACAGCGCCGGGTCGTTCAGCAGCGCGACGAGGAAGCGGGCGTAGTCCTCCACGCTGGTGTAGAGGCTGAACGCCGCCACCGGCTGCCGCAGCGCCAGGGTCTTGCGCGGCGCGCCATTCGCTTTGGTGCCGGGCAGCAGGCGCTCGGCGATCTCGTGGGTCCAGCGATAGCTGCTGTGCGTCATGCCCAGCGGCGTGAAGACCTGCTCCCGCATCAGCTCGTCCAGGGGCTGGCCGGTCACCGCTTCGACCGCGCGCTGCAGCAACACATAGCCTTCGCCCGAGTAGGCCCAGCGCGCGCCAGGTTCCGTGTCGAAGCGCAGCGGCCCCCGGGCCCAATTCGCAAACCCGGCGGTGTGCTGCAGAAGCATGCGCACGGTGACCGAACGCAGGCGGGGGTCGGTGACCTCGTCGGTCCGCCCGTCGAGCCCGGGCTGCAACGGGTCGAAGGCATGCCGATAGCCTTGCGGCAGGTACTGCAGCACCGGGGCGTCCAGTGCCAGCCGGCCTTCCCGCACCAGCTTCAGCACGGCGTACGCGAACACCGGCTTGCCAAGCGACGCGGCCTGAAAGACGCTGTCCGGCCGCACCGCCAGCGCGGGGCTGCAGCCCGATGCCGTCGTGACCGACTGCAGCTGGCGCTGCCGGATCACCGCCACCGCCGCCGCGCAGATCTGGTGGCGCTGCGCCAGGCGCTGCAGCTGCTCACCGGGCGAGGCCCCCGCCGTGGCCGGGCCGGCGTCGGGCGGCGCCGCGCAGGCGGCGAGCAGCGTCAACGCCGCGGCCAGGGTCCATTGGCGAATGGCGGACAGGGCGGCGAAGAGGAAGCGGTCCATGTCGTGGGCTCGAAGAGAGGGCCGTCAGTCGGGGCCTTGGAAAAGGCCGACGTTGCGCTTCGCGCCTGCGCATTGTCAGGGTCGGCGCCGCCCTTGCCATCGGTCATTCCGGTGTGGACAGCCGCGCGCCGCGCGCCCTTGTCCGGTTCGATGGCAAGGCAAGTTGGGGAGCGATGCCGCGCGATCAATTTGGAAGCGGCGCTCACCGTCGTCCAGGACCTGCTTATGACCTTGGCGGCTGCGGACAAATCTTGAGCTGTAATGCAGCAAACGAACAGGCTCTCTGAACTGGTCCGGGAGCCGCATCGACTGCAGTGGAGGGGGGGCAGTTGACGACCACGACCGGTGGTGCCCCCTCTCAGGTGCGATTGACGAGCCCGGCACCCTTGCATCCAATCCGCCCCACGAAACGGACATCCGTCAGCGCAAAGTCTTCTTGTGGGCCTCGACGATGGCACTTACGGCGCGCCAGATTGGCCGGTCTGTGAATGCTGTACAAATTGATATTCGATCAACATGCAGCCCAACAATGGCGCGGCCTGGAGGCCGGGGAGGAGTTCGATGCTATGCAGACAGGTTCCGGTGTCATGCAGCGAATCTGTCGCGCTACAACCTAGTTAGGCCGCAGGTATGTCGCGAGTCGTTGCCCTTCTACGAAGCCGACTGGCGTGGCTCATCGCCGCCGCAGTTGTTCTTGTCTTTGGCATTTCGTATACCTTTGTCCAAGTGAAAACGCGAGATTGCGAACTGCTCTGTGGCGAATCATCGCTTGGCAAGGCCCAGTACCGCGTCAATGCCACTGTCGGGTCGCGCTATCCGTCGACGCCCGCCACCTCGGCCTGCGTCTGTGCAGAATCAATCAGGCCACCACCATGATTAACGCCAGGGCCAACCTGTTGGTCAAGCGGACCTGCGCCAGCTACGCTGGCTTGTCCGCTTACCGCACAGGTTAAAGGTCATGCTCTACTTGAAGACTAAGTACCCGCCGCTGGTGATTGGGGCTATGGTGGTCGCCGCAGTCTGCGCAGCGGTGTTGTTCTTTGTGCTCTGGCGTGAATACCTGTTCTACGCGATTGCTGCGTCGGCATTGTTGTTGGCAGGGGCCTCACTGCTTCCGGACCAGAACATCTACATCCACGGACTCTCTTGAGGCCTGTGCCTAGGAGCCTTCGCCGGCGGTGTCATTGGATTTGCCAGTGCACCTGGATAGCCCGATTGGCCAGATTCACCCCGACTCGGGCAATTTCGTTCATGGACTTCTCTTTTCACATGGCTGCAGATTGATGACTTCGAACACCACCAATCCTGGCGCATCGACGCCATGTGCCCGAGGGCGGGAAGTCTCTTCGTATTCGGTCAAGAGCTTAAGCGCATGGCTTGGGGCGGCTCGGAAAGTGGGCTGGCGCGATCGTGGTTTGTCGAACGGCAGCGCAGCCTCGATCTTGCGGCGGCCGGACCGATCCCGTAGCGCGCAGGCGGTCGGCGCGGTCCTCCGCCTGGGGTCGCGCTGAGACCCGCGGGTGGGGGGAGAATCGCGGCCTGGACTGCCCCAGGCCGGCCGGGCAGTCCGCCCCCATCTACAGCTGCTGCCGCCGAACCGCTCATGACCGACGCCCAATACACGACCTTGCCGCAGTGGCCCAACGCCTATCCGATCAGCGGCGCCAGCGCCACGCTGAAACGCCTCAACGAAGATTTCATCGTGACCGAACTGCCGCTGCAGCTGCCCTCCGGCGAGGGTGAGCACCTCTGGCTGGATGTCGAAAAGAACGGCGCCAACACCGCCTTCGTCGCCCAGCAGCTGGCCGAGGCCGCCGGCGTGCATGAGCGGGACGTGGGCTATGCCGGACTCAAGGACCGCTACGCCCTCACCCGCCAATGGTTCAGCATCTATCTGCCCAAGGGCGAGACGCCCGACCTGACCCAGCTTCAGCACCCCGAATTCAAGGTGCTGAGCCAGAGCCGCCACGTGAAGAAACTGCGCCCCGGCGATCTGCAGGGCAACCGATTCCGCATCGTGCTGCGTGACGTGAGCGGTGACCGAGACGCCATCGAAGCCAACCTCAAGGCCGTGGCCTCACAGGGCGTGCCCAACTACTTCGGCGCTCAGCGCTTCGGCCACGATGGCGGCAACGTCGAGCAGGGACGGGCCATGCTGGCGCGCGAGATCCGCGTGCGCAACCCGAAGAAGAAAGGCCTCTACCTGTCGGCGGTGCGCGCCTTCGTCTTCAATGAAGTGCTGGCGCTGCGCATTCAGCAGGGGCTCTGGGGCAAGACCCTGCCCGGTGACGTGATGGACGAGGCGGGCCAACCCACCGGACCGCTCTGGGGCCGGGGCCGCGTGAGCAGCACCGATCAAGCGCAGGCCCTGGAAATGGGCGTGGCCGAACGTCACGCCGCCTTGTGCGACGGCATGGAACACGCCGGCCTGGACCAGGAACGCCGCGCCCTGGTGGCGAGCCCGGCGGACATGACATGGGAATGGCCGCAGGCCCAGCAGCTGGTGCTCACCTTCACCTTGCCTGCGGGGAACTACGCCACCTCCGTCCTGAACGAAATCCTCCGCACCATGGAGCCTGAGCGGCACACGGGAGAGCAAGAGTCTGCGGCGAGCGAATGACGATGAGCTCGGGGCTGGCCAACGAGGCCTGCCCCGAGTTGGAGTCGACTCCTCGGGCCCATCGCCCTCATCTGAAGCGAGCCGACACGCTCGGCATCGGTTCAACGACCTCGCTTCGTCCACATCACGCAGGTCACGGGTCCTTGCGAGGGTCACGCTCGCTGCGTGATTGCCTTTTCTGGAGCAACGGCAGTTTTAGGCTGGTGTGAGACGTTCGTCGCTGGAGGCTTGAACGACGGGAGCAGCGAACACCGGTCATCGAGCGCCGGTAGCCTCGGCCGACCGCTTGACCGCCCATTCCCGTCTGAACACGGCCGGCGACCGGGAGGCGGCGCCAAGCGACCGCTCCCGCAGACCCTGTCCGGCTCAATGCGATCCATTGCCACCGCGGCCCCTCGGTCCCGGCCGGCAGCTATGTGCCCAAAGCCGAAATTGATCGGGTAGGGGCAGGAGGCTGAAAGCCGTCCTCCGACGCTGGATGTTGAGGCGGCTCTCTTGGCTCCGCGCCATCACGGCTAAGGTGTCGGTCTCGTGCCGGAGTTCCACCAAGCTTGGATGCTCGACAGCCAAGACCGACAGGACGCCATTACCCGAAATACCGGGGGCGTTCACCTTGCTGCGCTGCAGGAGGGCCAGCAAGTCGAGTGCACGGTCGTCGTGAAGCTCTCACGCGTGCTTGCCGCGACGCTGGCCGGCTAAAGGGGCGACTTTGACTTCGCAGGTGGCATTGGTTCGGCCGCCAGTGGAGGCTCTTTGACCAACCGATCCATTGCCAGGAAAAGTGTGGGAATCCGGTCCTCGTAGGACGCCTTGAAGTTGTTATAGCAATAGACGGTGCCTCGGGCCGACGCCAGCAGCTTCTTGATCTGGTCACCTGACCTAGTCCAAAAGGCGACCATCGCATCCCGTCCGAGCAGCTTGGTGACCGCCTTCATCGTGCCTTCCACGTTGTCCACGCCGATGAACTCGAAAGGCTCGTCTCGCAGGCTGCGGATGCAGTAGTCGGCGAAGGCCCGGGCATGAGCAAGGCCGTAGCTGGGGTCGAAGCAGAAGCCCAGCAGGTAGTCCGTCATGGCCTTGCGGATACCGCCGCCGTCCAACGTGCCCACCTCGTCGTACCTGCCGCACCCGATGCCTTCGCCGTTGCCGCCCCGGTCGTTGATCAGCTGGTACATCACAAAGCTCTTGAGACCCGAAATCGAGGACTTCAGCTCCGCTTCTAGATCCTTGACGTCTTCCAGGATGGCGTGGCCACCTTCACCCAGGATCTGAGCATCTGTAATGCGGTCGGCCTCAAGGAAGTAGTTGACCCGCGCGTCAATATAGTTCCGCCGGAACTCCTCGAACACCCGCTGCGATAGGCGGCGCATCGACCTCGTTGCGATGTGCTCGACGTTGCCGGTCACCTTGTCGGCGGGTTCTTCAAGCCTCGCGAGCGCGGTGTAGATGTTGTGTGCGCTGGACTGCCGGTCGGCCGAACAACACAGGCGCAGCAGCATGAGGTCACCCCATCCCAGAGCGCCCCTGTCGGGCGCCACCAGTTGCTGGATGAGCGATGGCGACGACGCAGACAGGCCGCCGCCCAACAACCGGATCGCCAACTGAGGTAGGTCGGCCAGGTCGCGAACTCGGTCACCGCCTGGGAGTTCGCCAAAGCCAGCTCGATCCAAGATGAATAGCAACGACACGACAGCCCGGTGTCTCATGCTGTAGTGGCTGAACTGCAGGGAGGAGTACTTCGGTAGCCACTGCACCAGCGTATCTATGACATCGTTCGCCGCCCTTCGGTCGAGTGCGTGGGCGTGATTGACCACCATAGTCCAGAACTTGTCCTGCGCTGACTCGGAGATGTTCAGGGCGAAGTCAGGCCGAAGTAGCACGTCGGCCACCTTGATTTGGTGGTCCATGACCGCCTGCAGCAGATCCTTGTACAGGCGATAGCTCTCCCTCGGTTCGGGGACTTTCAGTCGCACGATGAGCTGCAAGTACTTTTCAAGATTGCGGTGCGGATGGTTAAAGCAGGCCCGTGTCCGCCATGGCGTCTCATCGTTCGAAGCCGTCCACGGTTTCCAGGACTCGACGTCGAAGAGCTGCCTGAGCAGGAATTTGGCCGCCGGGTCCGCGTGCTTGATCGCTTCGTCCAAGCCACTGCCGTTGATTGGACCCGTGTGGGTCGATCTGTCGCCTTGTTGCGCACTGAACGTCCCGGCGTGGCCTTCGGTCTCCTCGGCATAGATCCGGCGGAAGAGACCCGGATAGCAGAGGTGCAGCAGCATCAGGTGTATGAGGTCCCGTTCGTCGAAGTCAGTGCCGTCCAGCCTGACGGTATCCATTCTCATCAGCAGCGCCGCGTTGACGAAGCGTTTCACCTTGCGCATGTCGCCCAGCAGCGGTCCATAGCGGTACCCGTCCTTGTCTTTGAGCAGGGCTTGCGTCGCCGTCATGAGCCTCTTGAGCTGCCCCTTAGCCGTGGCGGACACTGTGTCGCTCTTGATCGCCTTTGTTTCCCAGCCGGTGCCGAGGTAGTCGTGGATGGCCTTGAGATCGACAAAGAGGCTCAACTTCGCGGTGATGAACTTCTCCAGGAATTCGCGGGCTCGCGCGCCGTCGTCCTTGCCTGTCGCCGATGCGATCAGCGTGTCGGTGTCGTAGCAGAGGATGTAGGTGGCCCGGGTCAACTTGAAGGTGCGCCTGACGGTGAACAGCACGTTGTTGACCAGCTTGTTTTCAAGGCGATCCAGGTCATCGACGATCACGATGAGCCGCCGGTCGATCTGCTTGAGCAGGTCGTCGATGTCGTCCAGCAGTTCGTCAATCGTTTCGGACGACGGCTCCAGCGAGAGCTTGATGCCCAGCAGTGAAAAATCGGTCTTTCCCTTCAGCATTCGGGAGTAGCGTGTCGCCGCGGGCAGGAACTCGGGCGCGAAGACCTTCTGCTGGATCGCCGCGCACAGATCCTTAATGAACCGCTCTGACAGGTCAGGCTCCGACGCATAGCGCAGCGGCTCGAAGGTGAAGACGATCACCGAGTCGCCGGCCTCGGTCTCCCAGCGCTTCTTGGCCAAGTTCAGGAAGCTGGTCTTGCCGACGCCCCACGGCCCGTCGACACCGAAGACCAACCCGGAGTGCGCGCCGCTTGTAAGCACGGTGTCGGCAAACTCGCTCGCCTGGCGGGCCACACCTAGCACGTCCTGCTCGGCATCCTTGATCTCGGCGTCGGCCAGGAAGTAGAGCTGCGTTGTGTCGGGCCGCTTGCGGCGCATGAATTCGCGCCACATCGGCGACACCAGCATCAGCAACAGAACGCCAAAGGCGACCGGCGCCCAGCCCGCGCCAGCGCGCCCCACCGCCGTATGGAATTTGGCGAGTTGCGGCTCCAGCATACAGGCCGCGACCGCGCCCAGTACGGTCAGCAGCAGCAGATCCAGCCGACGGCCTTCGTAGATCCGCTTGGCGTGGTCATAGACGCCTCGCTTGCGGCCGTACGCGCCGATGAAGAAGATGGCCAAGGTCCAGGCCACGATGGCCAGTCCAATCCCGTTTCGGGCATAGAGCCAGCGCCCGAACGGCTCGGTGGCTAGCAGTGCTACCCAGAAAATCTCGAACAGCACTGCGCCCAGCAGTATGGCCCGCGTGAACACGAGCAGCTCTGGCATCTTCAAGGTCGTTGACGACGTGTCGGGCATGACGCTCCTCCCTCTAGGCGCCAATGCTCAGTGAGTTATTGCGACGCCAACCCCTAGCCTACCCAAAATCAGCCATCTGCCAGCGTTAGCTGCCGATCTGTCATCCGTCGTCGGTCGGGAGCGTCGGCTTTGGGCACCACGCCGCCATCCGCGGCGCTGCGTCGGAATCACGGAGCAGGCCGGGAGCTTCGACGTGCCCCCGTACCCGAAAGCCGGCGTTGCGCCCGGCCGACCGGCCCATGGCAAGCAGCGACCACCGGGTGGCTTCTCAGATTTCCGTCTGCTCCGAAATCTCGAGCGCGTCATCCACCTCGATGCCAAGGTACCGGACCGTAGATTCCAGCTTGGAGTGCCCGAGCAGCAGCTGTACGGCGCGCAAGTTCTTTGTCCTCCGATAGATCAGCGTCGCCTTGGTCCTTCGCATCGAATGCGTTCCGTAGTCGGCGGGGTCCAGCCCGAGTTCTTCCACCCAGCGTTCCAGAATTCGGGCGTACTGCCGTGTGCCCAGATGTGGCGAGCCGTGCATGCGACTCGGGAACAGGAAGTCTTCGGATCTGAGTGCGGCTTGCTTGATCCAGCGCTGCACGGCGTCGCGGGTCACCGGCGTGAGCTCGAACTGAACGGGGCGCTGCGTCTTGTGCTGCATCACCACCGCCCGGCTAGCGACGGCGTCACCGTGGCAGACATCTCGCACCTTAAGCGCGACGAGGTCACAGCCTCGAAGCTTGCTGTCGATGCCGAGGTTGAACAACGCTAGCTCGCGCACACGGTTCTCCATCTGTAGCCGGACGCGAAGTGCCCAGATGTCCTTGACCTTGAAGGGTGCCTTCTGACCGACGATCTTGCCCTTGTTCCACGGCTCGCGCGAGAGGATGCTGGCTGGTGATCCCATGATGGTCTCCCATCGAGTTGAGGGCCCAACAGCATGCGTCGTTGCGGTACTGACCGCGCTGGCCGCCGTCCGCAGTGCGAGGGTCAGCTTTCGGGCGCCTGGTTGACCTCACGCTGACGGCCATCAAGAGACGTTTGGCGTGCCGCCAGTCAGCGTTCGTCCAACTTCGCGAAGCTGTTTTCCAGCAGACGAGGAACCTGCGCGTGATGCAGATGCTGCTCGGACGCGAAAAGCCGGAAATGCACGATGTGATGGGCCCCCCTGTGTCGTTTTGCGCGGATACTCTGGGCACTGCGAACGCTACCATTCGAGCCGTCCCAACAACCACTGCCACCATGCCCGAGTCACCGAACAAGCTAAACCGAAGCGCACTTCTCCCTAACTACCCGACGCACGCGCACCCACCCGAGTTTTGGGACGAGCTTGGCCGGACCATTGCCACCTTCGGCTTCCTTGAGGACGTGCTCGTTAAGGCGTATTTCGCGATCACGGGCACGACCTCGTACGAATGGCAGACTGAGGAAGAGGCGAAGGCAGCGGTCGAGAAATGGGGCGAGCAGCTCGCACTCGCGATGGCGGACACGCTCGTCTCCCTTGCGCAAAAGTACGCCGCTTCCGTACGCAGGAACAAGACCGCAAACTTTCCCGGGATCGATGCCCTGGAAGCATCGATTAAGAAGGCTGCGGAGAGTCGAAACGCCCTTTGCCATGGATTCTGGGGGATTCCCGATTCCTCCGGCAAATCGGAGCTCTCCTACTTCAGCATGCCTGGAAGGAAGGTTGCGAACCTTGAGAAGTTCGGGACGCGCATTGATATCGCTTGGCTGCGGCAGCTCCGTGCCGAAGCGCTTGAGCTAGCCTGCGATGTGATCGACTCCGTGACGGTCATGGGCTACCAGTTCCCAAGTAGTGCCGGTCCTGGCGAACCGATCTTGAAGAGCAAAGAGTCTTAAATCACTCATGGCTCTCTCAAAGTTGCCCCTGTCGGAGTTTCAACGGCAGACTCGCCTAAAGCAGTGGTTCCACTTCGACGCAGCCTACTCGATGGACATCCTGCGGTCATACGCACAGAGCGTTGAGGTCCAGGTCAAAACGTCAATCACCGAGTATCACGCGCGGCGCAAGGACTGGGAAGACGAACTCACCGAACTGCTGCAGAGCGAGCCGCACCCCGAGGAGCCGGACTTCGAGCATGCCGGCTTGAAAGGCCACGTCAAGGACTTGGAAGACGTCTTCGAAGAGTACTTTCCGTCGTTGCAACGGAGTTCTGCCCTCGCCGCGATCTACAGCGCGTTCGAGAACGAGTTGAACCGGCTGTGCGACTTAGTGCAAAGCGCGGTCGGTTCAGGCCTGCGATTTCAAGACCTCAACGGCAACGGCGTCGAGCGGGCTCGCAACTATCTCATCAAGGTCGGTGGCTTCGACCTCAGCGCCGGAGAAAGGGAATGGAACGCGATCACGAAGATCCGCGAAGTCCGCAACTGCTTCGTGCATGCTGACGGGATCGTTAAGGAGGGCGACAGGACCATCACCGCTTACACCAAGGAGACCACGCTATTGACCCTGCACAGGAAGAAGCTTGAGCTGCAGGAGGGCTTCCTTGAGGAGGTCATCTCCGCTCTACTCCGATACTGCGAGGTCCTAGCGCGTGCAGCCGCAGCCCGATTCTCGGACGGCAATCTGTAGCCGAAGGTGGAAAAGTAGCCGCTACTCAAGTTGGACGCTGAGCTCTGGTTTAGAACTGCTGCCGTCGACCAGGGCTCGCCTGGGCACCGAGGTGTTCACCTCGCAACGTCGGCATCGCAGCCGGATGCACGTTGGGTCGATGATGCTGCCAGCGATCGAAGAAGCCATTCACGGTCATCGGTCGTACCACCCGCGGGCAATCGTGCATCATCGCTACTGTGACTATTCTCGCGGCATCGGTCTGGGGAGGGCGGGTGTCGGTCGTCGTCGACCGGCAGGTATCGCGACGGACCCCCTCGGGGTTACAGGTGGTTGACGCCGAGGCTTCAAAGCTCTTGGTCGTGATGTGCGCCAATGCGCTGTTTTCCATCTCGTATACCGGCATTGCGGTGGCAAGCGAAATGTGGATGGAC
This sequence comes from Pelomonas sp. CA6, assembly GCF_022549225.1. Classification (GTDB taxonomy): domain Bacteria; phylum Pseudomonadota; class Gammaproteobacteria; order Burkholderiales; family Burkholderiaceae_C; genus Roseateles. The sequence goes on along the minus strand of NZ_JAKZFD010000003.1, from coordinate 4,957 downwards.
GAAGCCATCGCCAGCTGCTTGGCGTTTCGACAAATCAAGCCGGCGATGGTTCAGCCAGGCGGAGGGTTCTTCCTCGCTCGACCTGTGCACGAGTTGCTCGAGAATCTGGCATTCAATCTGCCGATTCGGCTTAGGTCGGTGCCGTCGGTATCCACGCTCGGGCTGACGCTCGCGATCGCGGGTTGGCACATGGGGCCCAAGCCCGGGCCCTTCGTTTGGGAAATGAAATGGCGGCCTGAAGCTGAGAAGGTCGGCGGGTCGATGTTGATCGTCCGGCACCAGGTGGCCAAGCACTTTCGGCAGTATCCGACCGGACTCTGGATGGATTCATGGGGCGACACCAATCACGCGTTTGACAAGCGGATGAGCGCCATCGCGCACACAACCGAAAGGCTCACGCACGACGACGTGGAGCGACGCATCGTCGATGCGATCGCGGAGAGAAGCGGCGAAACACTCTCCGTGGGCGGGCAGTGTCTTGCGTTGCAGCTTGATCTTCGCGACGTCCAGGCACCAGTGCAGTTCACCTACTATCCGACGCTTGGCGCTGACGATCCGCATCAGCTCTTGTCCGGTTGGCTGCTAACGCCGACCATGATTCACTCGCCCACTCGTGAAAGCACGGGGGGCGGGGACTATTCGGCGTGTGGTCAGTACCTGCTCGGCGGCTTTTCGGATGCGACCGCGCGTCTGCATGTCCGCACTCGAATTCCAATCGCTTCGGTGCGTCATGGTGGCCCTATGAAGATGTCCTACGCGGCGCAAGTTCGTGATCCGCCTACTAGAAGTTGAGTCACGCTGGCGCGGTCGGAACGTGGCGCGGCGATCATCGCATTGCGCTCAGCAGCCTGGTCCAGCGGAGCCCCTGCGGTTTGGGCGGGTGGCCCTCTTGACGTCGCTGAACCCACCGAACGGCCGGAAGGTTGTGGCCGCAGCGAATGACTGCTTTGCCACACGCCGATCGACAGCACTGGGTCGAAAGCACCAGCTCGACACGTTCGGCAGCGGACGTTCACTGCGGGCCGATGTGGTCTGCGGCGGCCCGACGACGTGGACGGCTGCTCCACCTTCGAGAGCGGTCATCGCCGATGGCGCGTCGACCGATGAACCGATGACGGCTTCAGCTTCCGGAGGGTGAGCCCAGCTCGATGACGCGGATGTCGGCACCCGCTGCATTGCTGCCGTTAGCCACGGGATGTCAGCTTCAGGCTGGAAGCGGAAGTTCACGAGTGACTGCTGTGCGGCAGCTCACTAGAGGCCAAAGTGCGCCTAAGCCTAAGGAACCCAGGTCGATTCAATTCGGATCAGCGCCGGGTTCCTTAGACACCGGTGCATCGCTAGCTCACCAGCAGCTGCTTCCACCCGCACACAGATGACCGAGCAGTTCACCTGGTTAATGCGATGTGACTAACACAAACAGGCGACATTGTTGAGGATGTCGCAGCATCTGCCGATTCATTCGGATACCCCCGCCGGTTTGAGAGAAATACTGGCTCATACCGAGGGGGCGCTTTCATCGTGAATTTCTCACGATTTCTTTGGGTGGCTCACTTGGTGAGCCACTGGTGGTGAAAACTCCACCAGACCATCAACATCTTAATTGGGAGAACGACCGATGAATGGGAACAACTCGCCGCTGGAGCACTTGGCCGCCTTCGCCATCGTCTTTGCAATGGGCGTCATTTCGACGCTGGCCATGACGGCCTACGGTGCAAGAAAGGCCAAGCCAGCCTCCAACATCGCCGACCGTCGGAGCCATTAAGTAGGTCCCGGCCAAAGAACACGGAAAACAGGGAGAGAGTGATGCTGAACCGAAGTGCTGCTGCAGATGCGAAAGAAGCTGCAGAAGCGGCAATCAAGAAGTTCAATGGCTTCCAAGCAGAAGTGCTTGAGGCTTCAACGTCGCTGTTCGAACTCAGGCAGCAAGTTGGGGAGGCACTCATTGGGAGGGCCGAGGCCTTCGTCAATGAGATTGCCGACCACCCGAAGGAATTCGACAAGACGTTCGCTGAGTTCCACGTTGAGGCTGCCAAGTTCCAGGACATCCAAGACCTCATAGGCAAGCAGCATCGCGACGCTGCAATCGAAAGCGGCTCCGCTGCTGGTGTCGGCATTGCTGCGGGCGCAGCTACGGCATTCGTTGGACCAACCGCCGCGATGGCGGTCGCCACGACATTTGGTACGGCTTCCACGGGCGCTGCCATTTCTGGGCTCTCCGGTGCTGCGGCTACCAATGCGGCATTGGCCTGGCTCGGAGGCGGCGCGCTTGCGACCGGTGGCGGTGGAATGGCCGCCGGAAATGCACTGCTGGCGCTGGCGGGTCCCATCGGCTGGACGGCTGCTGGCGTCTGCGCTGCTGGTGGACTGGTTTACTTCTACTACAAGAACCAGCAGACGATTGAGAGCGCGAACGAGGCGCGTCTGTCGGTTGAACGGGCTACCAACCAAATTCTCGAGGCTCGCGAGCTCGTCTCCCAGCTGCTCGAGCAGACGACGCTACATGCCTCTGGAGTGCGGCAGCTACTGAACAGGCTTGAAGGGATGTCGCTCCCCGCGTCCTATTGGGATTTCAGCACGGAGCAGCTGGAGGCCATTGGAGCCCTTGTGAACCACGTGCATTCACTCTCGGTTCTGTTGAACACGACGGTGGAAGGAAGGGCCAAGGCAGCAGAGTCAGGCGACGCGACCGAGGCTGCGCAAGCCGAGGAGGAAGGCGCGCCGACGGCCGTTGAGCCGCACGCAACGCTTGCTCTGGAAGCACCTAGCTCCGACTTGCCCAACTTCATCATGGTGGGCGGTGCTGCTCCGCGGTCATCTGACATCGACGATGCCTTGAAGACACTTGCGGCCGATGTCGCGCGAGGCGCCGAGGGCCAAGGCTGGTTCTCGCGATTTGTGGGGACATTCCGATGAGGGCGCAAGGGGGCAGCAAGAAGCAGGAAAACGCGTCGAACTCAGCTGGTGAGGCCCAGCTGTCGGCAGCGATGGTCGGCGCGATGAATGCCGCCCGCCACGCCAGCGAGGCCGCAGCGATTGAAACCCAGCGAGACGCCCTTTCCAAGGCGCTGTCCGAGGTCATAAACGTTCGAGAGTTCATCGGCCGCCCTGAAGAGATTTTGGGCAATCCAGACACCAAGCACGGAGAGATTGCTGAGGTGGTGGAGGTTGGGGTTCGGAACGCCTTCGACTACGTCACCCAACAGACGCCGACTGCGGAACTCGCTTCCAATCGCACCGCACCCGAGGACATCGTTCTGAACGGAGTCGACGTTCAGATGAAAACTATCAACGGGGTCAACAAGGGGCTTGACCATGTGTTGAAGCACATGAGCAAGTATCCTGAGTTCGGACGCGACGAGTCGTTCTACTTGATTCCAAAGGACCAGCTCGCAACCATTCAGAGGGTACTTGCAGGGGATACGGCCGGACTGAAATCGTCAACGGTCGACGCCATCAAGGAGAAGGTTGCTGAGATTGAACGGTTGTCTGGAAAGCCGTTCGATGAGGTAGTGAAGGCATCGTCGACGACATATGCCCAAGTGCAGCAGGGAGCGGTGCATAAGACGCTGGATGACGTCGAAGAGGAGTTGTACGAGAAGAACGATGAACGCGAACAGGAAATCGTTGACGAACACGCACCTTCATTAGGCGGTGCGCTGAAGGCCGCTGCTGGCGGCGCGGCGGTTGGCGGCGCATTTGGCTTCGTGGGCAGTGCAGCGAACAAGTACTTCAAGGAAGGTAAGAACCTCTTTAAAGGCGACTTCAGCAACCAAGACTGGAAGGACGTGGGGCTCGACACCGCCAAAGGCGCGGCTGTCGGAGGCGTTTCGGCTGGCGTAATCTATGTGTTGACGAACTTCGTTGGGACGTCTGCTCCTGTAGCCGGTGCTTTTGTGGGTGCAGTCCGCGGCATCGCGGTGCTCCTGCCGAGCTATACATCCGGCGAAATCGACGCTCCGGCCTTCGTGGACCAAGCGCTTTTCCTGTGTACGGACGTGAGCATCGCGACGATGTTCGCTGTCGCTGGTCAGACGGCAATCCCTGTCCCCATTCTCGGCGCGCTCATCGGCTCTATTGCCGGCAAGATGGTCACCACCATCGTGAGCAATGCGTCAAAGGAGTTGCAGGATGCGGTGCAGAAGAAGTTGGAGGACAACCTCGCGGCCCTGAGTGCTGAGCATCGGAAGGCGTTGGAGGAGTTGCGTGCTGAGTTCCTGCCGAAGGCGCGAATGGTTGAATTCGTCTTCTCCACGGAAGCCAATGCTCAGTGCATTCGACTGAGTACGCACCTTGCACGGATGCACGGGATTCCAGAGAGAGAAATCCTTAAGGACGAAATTGATGTACTGGCATTCCTGACTGCAGGCGGCCCAAGTGCCAAGTGCCCGGCCGAGCCTAGGCACGATTGACCTTTCGGGGGGGCCGCCGATGTACTACTGTTCCACCCGAGAGGGCAACACGGTGGCCCGTGAGGTGCACGAGGATCAGCGGCTGCGTGTGCTCGCCGACTTCGCACACCGGCCAGTCATCCATGCGAAACAATCCTTCCGCTGTAGCTGTGCTATCTCCTCTGCCGATGGCCTGCTGCCAACGCCCGAAGAAGAACGGCTGGGGTTCCCTCGGGCAACCCTTCTGAGCCACGCCCGCCCGAAGCCGTCTCAGAAAATCCCTGAGGCTCAGTTCCGGGTACTGGCTTTGCCTACGTCGCGCATGCATGAGCATGCTTGTCTGCGAGTTCCCTACAACCAACTACTTTCCTCCAACGTTTAGCGGCCGCTCTCGGGCGTCAAGTTTGGCAATGTGAAGTGCCGCAGCCGCTGCGGACCTGCCTGCCATCCTGTGAAAGGCCGTGGCAGGCTGGTTGCGGAAGTTCACCAACGGCCGCTTTGGGGTGTCTCACTGCCGGCCAATGAGTCCAAAGGGCTGCGCACGGCGCTACCTCCCGCCCTGAGTACAT
>NZ_JAKZFD010000029.1 GCF_022549225.1 Pelomonas sp. CA6 | reverse complement strand
GTCAGGCGCAGTCCATCACCGAAGTCATCGACGTCCAGGTTCACCGGGTAGTTGCTGCTTTCCTCCGAATGCAGCAAGGCCAGCCCACGGTCCTGCGACCAGCGCTGAGGCAGCGTCTCGAGGTCCTGGCTGTGGCGGTAGTTCAGCAGCGCGCTGAACAGCACCTGGTCGCCAGCCAGTTCGCTGCAGCGCTTGGCCAGCGACAAGGGGGCATGCTCGTGGCGCAGCAGCAGGGCCAGATCCTTGTGCGTCTGCTGCAGCGACGCGGCCCCGCCCTGTCCGGACAGCCTGACCCGCAGCGGCAAGGTGTTGATGTACAGACCCAGCGCCCGGTCGGCGCCGGGCCCGGCACGCATGCGACCGAACATCACCGTGCCGAAGACCACGTCGTCGCGGCCGGACAGCGTGCCCAGCACCATCGCGTAGGCCAGGTGGCAGACGCTGGCCATGCTGATGCCGTGGGGACGGATCAGGCTGCGCAGGCGTGCGACCAGGGGCTTGTCCATGCTGAGCTGCGCTTGCGCGATGTCCAGCCCGCTGCCCAGCACGTCGTTCAGGCCATAGGGCGTGGTCGGCTCGTCGAGGCCGGCGAGCATGGCGCGGAAAAAGCGCTCATGCGCCTCGCGCGGCATCGCCAGCCGCGTTTGTGCCACGTAGTTGCGGAAGGGCTGCGGCGGCTCCAGCAGGTCCTCGCGGCCGGCCATGATGGCCTCGATCTCCTGCTGCACCGTGTCCAGCGCGGTGTGGTCGATGGCCAGATGCTGCACCAGCAGCGCCAGCAGCCAACGCTCGCCGCCGTCGACGTCGAGTTCGCGGGCGACCAGCGCCTGCAGCATCTGGGCCTGCCCCAGGTCCAGGCGCAGCTGGCGGGGGTCGGATTGCCGCACCATGTCGGCACTGCTCATGGCCGGCAACTCACGCACCGGCAGCGTCGCGTGGCGCCACACCAGCTGCACCGGCTCCGGCAACGCCTCCCAATGCACCGAGCTGCGCAGCACGTCGTGGCGGTCGATCACGCGCTGCAGCGCGGACAGATAGCCATCCAGCTGCGCGCGTCCGTCGAAGCGCATCACGCTGCGCAGCAGGTAGACGTCGCCCTGCTCCGCCATCAGGTGATGGAACAGCATGCCTTCCTGCAGCGGCGCCAGAGGGTAGATGTCCTGCACGTTGGCGGCGCCACCCGGGATGAGCGCTACCAGCGCATCGATCTGATCCTGGGTCAGCGACACCAGCGGCAGCATCTGCGGCGTGATCGCGGTGGCACCGTCCGGGATGGCCACGGGGGGAACGACGACCTGGCCGTCACCCTGCACACTGAGCGCGCCCGCCTTCAGCGCCGCGATCAGCGCGGCCTTGTTCTGGCGCAGCAGGGCCAGCAGCTCCGGGTCGTCGAGAACGCCGTCCTCCGCCTTCACCGACAGCTCTTCGCCCTTCAAGCTGAGGGCAACGCCCCGCGTATTCAGACTGCGCAGCAACTCCATCGTGGTCATAGAACAATTTCCCTGATTCGTTTGGTACTGGCGGCGAAATGCGCCAGCGTGGGTGACTGGAACAAGGTCGAGGCATCGGCGCTGAGCGAGCTCTGGCGCATGCGTTCGAGCAGACGAAGCGTCAGCAGCGAGTGGCCGCCGAGCTCGAAGAAGTTGTCGTGCCGGCCGATCTGGGGGTGGCCCAGCAGCTCGGACCAGATGGCCGCGAGTTCGACCTCCACCTCGCCCTGCGGGGCGGCATAGCGCCGCGCATCGAAGGCGTCCGGGTCGGGAGGCGGCAGCGCCTTGCGA
>NZ_JAKZFD010000027.1 GCF_022549225.1 Pelomonas sp. CA6 | reverse complement strand
CTGAGTCCCGGGCCATGGCCGACTCCTACCGCACCGCGCTGGTCGTGATCGCGCGGGACGAGTCCGCGCGCATCGAGCGCTTGTTGGGCTCGGTCCGCCCCTGGGTGGACCAGATGTGGGTGCTGGACACCGGCTCGCGCGATGACACGCCGCAGCGTGCCCGCGCCGCGGGCGCCCAGGTCGCCCATTTCGACTGGTGCGACGATTTCTCCGCCGCCCGCAATCACGCGCTGCAACTGGCCGACGCCGACTGGCACCTGGTGCTGGATGCCGACGAGTGGCTGGAGCAGGGCGGCGAGCAACTGGCGGCGCTGCGCCAACAGGCGCCCGATTTCGTCGGCAGCGTGCTGCTGCAGGACCACACGCGCGAGGGCCCCGATGGGACCGCGCAGCGGGTCTGCTCGCGCCTGAGCCGGGTGCTGCCCGGCCGCGTGCGCTACCAGGGCCGCATCCACGAGCAGCCCGTCCATGCGCTGCCGCTGCGCGAGCTGGCCGTGACCGTGGGCCACGACGGCTACCTGCCCGAGGCGCTGCGCCGCAAGAGCGGGCGCAACCGCGCCCTGCTGGAAGTCGCGCTGCGCGAGCATCCGGGCGAGGCCTATCTCTGGTATCAGCTCGCCAAGGACGGTTTCGTCTACGACGACCATGCGCTGGCCGAGCAGGGCTTCGCCCGCGCCGCGGCCCTGGGTGCGGCGACGGCCGGCTGGTGGCCGGACCTGGCGGCGCGCCGGCTGTTCTCGCTGAAGCAGCTCAAGCGCCATGAGCAGGGCATGGACTTCGCCGAATCCCAGCTGCAGCGCTGCGCCGATTCGCCGGACTTCTTCTTTGCGCTGGGCGATCTGCTGCTGGACTTCGCCGCTGACCATCCCGAGCGCGGCGACGAGTTGCTGCCCGTGATGGAGCAGGCCTGGCGCCGCTGCCTGGAGATCGGCGAGCGGCCCGACCAGCCCGGCGCCGTCGCCGGCCGCGGCAGCTGGCTGGCCGCGCACAACCTGGCCCTGGTGCTGGACTTCGGCGGCCGCGCCGACGAGGCCCGTGCCGTCCGCCTGGCCCATCCCGCCCCCGCCGCGCCGGGGGCTCCCGGAGTGTCCCGATGAATCCCGATTTTTCTTCCGCGTCCGCCCCCACTTCCGCTTCGCTGCGCCAGGCCTATGCCGCCTGCCCCCTGTGCGAATCGACCGACATCGCACGATTGCGCAGCGACGCCTGCCACACCCATCCGCTGTGGCATCCGGAGCTGGGCGAGACGCTGGACTGGATGCACTGCCAGGGCTGCGAGCATGTGTTCAGCCGCCACTACTGGGGCCCGCGCGGCTTCGAGCTGCTGTTTTCGCGCGCCAACGAGGGCCAGGTGGCCGGTGGCGACCTGGACCGCCTGCGCCACACCTGGGCCCCGGTGGTCGAGCGGGTGGGGCGCCAGCTGGCGTCGGCGCCCTGGCTGTCCGACCTGGTCTGGCTGGACGTGGGTTGCGGCAACGGCGGGCTGGTGATGACGGCCGACGAGTACGGCTTCATCGCGATGGGCCTGGACGTGCGCGAGCAGGCCGTGCAGCGCCTGCAGGCGCTGGGCTATCGCGCGGCGCAGGGCGACCTGGACCGGCTGGAGGTCAGCGACCCGGTGGCCGTGCTGTCCATGGCCGACGTGCTGGAGCACATGCCTTACCCGCGCCAGGCGCTGCGCCGCGCGCGTGCCGCGCTGGCGCAGGACGGGCTGCTCTACCTGTCCTGCCCGAATCTGGACGCCGCGTCCTGGCGCGCCATGACAGCCCAGGGCCACAACCCTTACTGGGCCGAGCTGGAGCATTTCCACAATTTCAGCCGCGCGACCTTGATGCGCCTGCTGGTGGAGGAGGGCTTCATGCCGGTGGACTACACCGTGAGCCCGCGCTACAAGTCCTGCATGGAAGTGCTGGCGCGGCGCGTCTGACCGCGTCTGAATCCCTTTGAACAAGGGGCCGGGAGGCCTCTTGCCCCGCTGCGCCATCCCTCGCCGATCCGCGTCGCCGCCTTCGTGCGAGGGGCGCGGCGGATGGGCGCAGGCCGACCGT
>NZ_JAKZFD010000026.1 GCF_022549225.1 Pelomonas sp. CA6 | reverse complement strand
TAAGCTCGACTAACCAGTGGTGGCACGCGGTCTTCGGACCCAGTCCACGCGAATGGAATGGAGCCCTGCTGAGCGGTTCGTATCTGGGTCCGCAGCGCCAGGGTACCTGCCAGCGACTGCAACAAGGCCGTCTGTAGAGTGGCAGTCTGTTCTCTGTTCAGCCCTTCGTTCGAGTCGGCGTGTGAAATCCAGATCAATCGGGGTCAGTTCTTGCGGGGGAATTCAATGAGACGGTGTTGACGCGGTGGGCAGTCCCTGTAACTGGTTAGGCCAAATGCTCTCGACTAGCACTCAGCCTCCCGCCGCGTCCGAACCCAAGTACGCGGACGACTTTCCGCCCCAATGACATTTGGTGCAACGCCCGTTCTCGAACACGTGCACGCATTCCGGATACCCGTAAAGACGATGAGCGCACTCTGGGCAAAGCTTGGCCATTTGGGACGACTTGGCGAGATAGCCGCTCCCACACTCGTCGCAGATCAGATCCTGGTCTTCCATCGTCGTTGGGCCTAACGTCGGCGCTCAGCGGGCGGCGAAGCCGTCCGTTGCAGCAAAAGGTTGAACCGCTCTTTGAATCTGCCGCTCATAGCAGGCTCCAAGACATTTGATAGCAGGGGCCGGACTCGTCGTAGCGCCGCTCCCTGTCCAACGGCACCACTTCTGCGCGGGCTCTTTGGGCATGTTCTGGCGTCGGCGCGCGAAGCGTCGCAAGCAGACGCGCGAGCTCATCCCATCGACTGTTTGTGCCCGGATTTCCAGGGTGCGTGTCGGTGCTCGCCGCTCCGGCTTCATATTTGTCATTCCAACTGACAAATATTCGCCATTGCTCTTGCTCAAGGGAAAGCTCCTCGGATCGAACCGGCCACACGAGGAACGTTCCGAGGTAATCGTCCCCGTGCTCATCCCATTGCGAGACAAAGCGGTGAGGCTGTCCATTCACGTTGGCAATTCCGGCGCGTGGACCGTCGTACCACTCGTTCTCAACGAAGACTTGTTCGGGCGGACCGTACTTGAGCATCTGGTGCGCGGAGCGGTTCAACTAGTTATATACCGACAGAAAGTGTCGGATAACACCGGAGGCCGTGCGGTAACGGCTGCGCCATGGCGTGCGTAAGCCACTGTCCCATCTGTTCTTTCTCCCTGTGGCTGTACTTTCATACAGTACTATTTTTAACGGCAAATGCCGCGCCTCTTACATGTGTCCTGAAGGGTTCGCGCGGCGCCCCCTCAGGAGGAAGGCAGGCCGCAATGTTGCCATCTCTTTCGGGTCCAACCGTCCCCCGGGGAACCCTACGTCCTGCGCCGGTCGTAGACCTTCCACCGCTTCGTTCGGTACGTCTGCTCGATCAGATGCGTGAGCGTTGCCGGCTCGTGCACTACAGCCTGCGCACGGAGCGGGCCTATGTTCACTGGGCTCGTGCGTTCATCCGCTTTCATCAGCTCAAGCATCCCGCCGAGATGGGTGGGCCCGAGGTCGAAGCGTTCTTGACCCACCTGGCGTCTGAGCGCCAGCTGTCGCCGTCCAGTCACCGCCAGGCGCTGTCGGCCCTGCTCTTCCTGTACGGCAAGGTGCTGGGTCATCAGCTGCCTTGGATGAAGGACATTGGTCGGCCGGTGCCGAAGCCGCGCCTGCCGGTGGTGCTGAGCCGTGATGAGGGCCAGGCAATCTTGGCGGCGATGTCTGGCGTCCATCGGCTATTGGTCGAGTTGCTGTACGGCACGGGCATGCGCATCTCGGAAGCGCTGGGTCTGCGAGTGAAGGATGTGGATTTCGGCCACCGGGCCATCTATGTCCGCGAGGGTAAGGGCGGCAAGGACCGGGTGGTGATGTTGCCGCAGTCTTTGCTCCCTGCCCTGAGGGGGCAGTTGGGCGAATGCCGGCAGGTCTGGGCCGCCGATGTTGCGCAAGGCCAAGCCGGCGTGGAGATGCCGTATGCCTTGGAGCGGAAGTACCCGCGCGCCGGCGTCAGCTAGGCTTGGTTCTGGGTCTTTCCGCAGGATCACCACTCCACCGACCCGCGCAGCGGCGTCGTGCGCCGGCATCCTCTCTATGACGAGACGTTTCAGCGG
>NZ_JAKZFD010000025.1 GCF_022549225.1 Pelomonas sp. CA6 | reverse complement strand
CGACTGCTGGCGCAGCCCGGGGTGCGCGAAGCCGTGGTGCTGGCGCGCGAAGACGAGCCGGGGCTGAAGCGGCTGGTGGCCTACGTCGTGGGTCAGCGCGATGACGAGAAGCTCGACGTCGACACGCTGCGCCAGGCGCTGGCCGGCGAGCTGCCCGGCTACATGGTGCCCAGTGCCTTCGTGCGTCTGGACGCGCTGCCGCTGACGCCCAACGGCAAGGTGGACCGCCGTGCGCTGCCGGCACCGGAGGCGGGTGACCATGCGCAGCGCGCGTACGAGGCGCCGCAAGGCGAGCTGGAAGAACAGCTGGCCGCGCTGTGGGCCGAGGTGTTGCAGCTGCCGCGCGTGGGCCGGCATGACAACTTCTTTGAGTTGGGCGGGCATTCGCTGCTGGCGGTGACGCTGATCGAGCGCATGCGCCAGGCGGGGCTGGCCAGCGACGTGCGCGCGCTGTTCAGCGCGCCCAGCCTGGCGCAGCTGGCCGAGCGTCTTGGCAGAGAACAGGGTGCCTGGCGCGAGGTCGCGGTGCCGCCCAACGGCATTCCGGACGGCGCGCAGCGCCTCAGTCCGGAGATGCTGCCGCTGGTGGCGCTCAGCCAGGCACAGCTCGATGGGCTGGTCGCCCAGGTGCCGGGCGGGGCCGCCAACGTGCAGGACATCTATCCGCTGGCACCGCTGCAGGAAGGCATGCTGTTCCACCACCTGATGGGCGGCGACGGCGACGTCTATCTGCTGCGCACGGCGCTGCGATTCGACGGCGAGGCGCGCCTGCAGCGCTACCTGGATGCGCTGCGCCGATTGCTGCGCCGCCACGATGTGCTGCGCACGGCGCTGTACTGGGAAGGCTTGGATGCGCCGGTGCAGCTGGTGCAGCGCGAGGCCGAGTTGCCGGTTCGGACGCTGACGGCCGCGGAGCTGGGCGTGGACGAAGCCTCGCGCGGCGACGAAGCCTTGCAGGCGTTGCTGGCGCACAGCGATGCGCGGCGCACGCGGCTGTGCCTGCAGCAGGCGCCGCTGATGCAGGTACAGCTGCTGCGCGAGCCCGGCCGGGACAGCTGGCTGATGGTGCTGCTGGTGCACCACCTGGTCGTGGATCACCAGGCGCTGGAGGTGCTGCAGCAGGAGGTGGCTCAGCTGCAGACCGGGCGCGGCGATGGGCTTGCGCCCGCGCAGCCTTTCCGCAACCACGTCGCTCAGGCCCGGCTGGGCCTGAGCACGGCCGAGCATGAGGCCTACTTCCGCGAGCGCCTGGCTTCGGTGGACGAGGCGACGCTGCCCTACGGCATGTCCGACGTCCAGAGCGACGGCAGCGCGGTGAGCGAGGCGCATCTGGACCTGCCCGAGGCCCTGAGCGCCGGCCTGCTCGCCCAGGCGCGCCGGCTGGGCGTCAGCGTGGCCAGCCTCTGCCATCTGGCCTATGCGCAGCTGCTGGGCCAGGTCAGCGGGCGCGACGACGTGGTGTTCGGCACGGTGCTGTTCGGCCGCATGCAGTCGGGTTCCGGTGCGGACCGGGCGCTGGGGCTGTACATCAACACACTGCCACTGCGCGTCCTGCTGGACGGCGAGGCCGAGACCGCGGCGCGCCGCGTTCAGCAGGACCTGGCGGCGCTGCTGCGCCACGAGCACGCGCCGCTGGCGCTGGCGCAGCGCTGCAGCGGGCTGGAGTCCGGCGTGCCGTTGGTGACGGCACTGATGAACTATCGCCATGGCGGCCAGCCCGCCGCCGAGGCCGGCGTTGACGCGGAGGCCCTGGTGGGCATCGAGCCCCTGGTTGCGGACGAGCGCACCAACTACCCGCTCACGCTGAGCGTCAACGACATGGGCGGCGACGGGCTGAGCCTGAGCGTGCTCGCGCAGTCGCCGGCGCAGCCTCAGCGCGTCTGTGCCCTGATGCAGCAGGCGCTGCAGGGGCTGCTGCAGTCCCTGGCGACGGGGGCTGCCTGGCCGCAGCCCCTGCTGCCGGCCTCGGAGCAGGCCGAACTGCTGGCCCTGTCCGAGCGGGTGCGTCCCTATCCGGCCACCTGGACGTTGCCGCAGCTGTTCGAGCTGGTGGTGCATGCCTACCCGGAGTCCCTGGCCGCCGTGCACGGCGAGCGCCGGCTCAGCTACACGGAACTCGACGCGATCAGCAACGGCCTGGCCCATGCGCTGATCGAGCAGGGCGTGGACCTTGGCGATGCCGTCGCCACGCGGCTGGAGCGGTCACTGGAACTGGTGGTGGCGCAGCTGGCCATCCTGAAGGTGGGCGCGGTCTATGTGCCGCTGGATCCGCAGATGCCCGCCGCGCGCCAGGCCCTGCTGGTCGAGGACAGCGGGGCCCGGCTGGTGCTGGTCGCTCCGGACTCCGCGCCGCTGGGCCAGGTCGCGACCCTGCCGGTGTCGGTGGAGGTGCTGGCGGCGCAGAAGCCGACGCCCGTCTTGCGCGTGCCGCCCAGTGCCGAAGCTCCTGCTTATCTG
>NZ_JAKZFD010000024.1 GCF_022549225.1 Pelomonas sp. CA6 | reverse complement strand
TAATAGCCTGACGATGACCTACTTTCACACGGGAATCCGCACTATCATCGGCGCTGAGTCGTTTCACCGTCCTGTTCGGGATGGGAAGGGGTGGGGCCAACTCGCTATGGTCATCAGGCTTGACGGGTTGGCTGCGAGGCGTTGAGCCAGGCAGCCGAATGGGTCAAACAATCTGTAGAGTCTGCTGCTGGTGGTGCCAGCGAGCGTGAATCAGTTTTGATTTGATTGCGTCTTCAGGCTTTGAAGAACGGTTAACTTGAAGTCCTCACTTTGAACAGTGCCTGTATCAAGGGACTGTCAAAGTTATAGGGTCAAGCCTCACGGGCAATTAGTACTGGTTAGCTTAACGCATTACTGCGCTTCCACACCCAGCCTATCAACGTCCTGGTCTCGAACGACCCTTCAGGGGGCTCAAGGCCCCGGCAAGACTCATCTTGAGACGAGTTTCCCGCTTAGATGCTTTCAGCGGTTATCTCTTCCGCACTTAGCTACCCGGCGATGCCACTGGCGTGACAACCGGTACACCAGAGGTGCGTCCACTCCGGTCCTCTCGTACTAGGAGCAGGCTCTCTCAATCTTGCAGCGCCCACGGAAGATAGGGACCAAACTGTCTCACGACGTTTTAAACCCAGCTCACGTACCTCTTTAAATGGCGAACAGCCATACCCTTGGGACCGGCTACAGCCCCAGGATGAGATGAGCCGACATCGAGGTGCCAAACACCGCCGTCGATATGAACTCTTGGGCGGTATCAGCCTGTTATCCCCAGAGTACCTTTTATCCGTTGAGCGATGGCCCTTCCATACAGAACCACCGGATCACTTTGTCCTACTTTCGTACCTGCTCGACTTGTCAGTCTCGCAGTCAAGCACGCTTATGCCAATGCACTATCGTCACGATTTCCGACCGTAACTAGCGTACCTTCGAACTCCTCCGTTACGCTTTGGGAGGAGACCGCCCCAGTCAAACTGCCCACCATACACTGTCCCCAACCCGGATCACGGGCCAAGGTTAGAACCTCAAACACACCAGGGTGGTATTTCAACGTTGGCTCCACCTGATCTAGCGACCAGGTTTCAAAGCCTCCCACCTATCCTACACAGATCTGTTCAAAGTCCAATGTAAAGCTACAGTAAAGGTTCATGGGGTCTTTCCGTCTTTCCGCGGGGAGATTGCATCATCACAAACATTTCAACTTCGCTGAGTCTCTGGAGGAGACAGTGTGGCCATCGTTACGCCATTCGTGCAGGTCGGAACTTACCCGACAAGGAATTTCGCTACCTTAGGACCGTTATAGTTACGGCCGCCGTTTACTGGGACTTCAGTCAAGAGCTTGCACCCCATCATTTAATCTTCCAGCACCGGGCAGGCGTCACACCCTATACGTCGACTTTCGTCTTTGCAGAGTGCTGTGTTTTTAATAAACAGTCGCAGCCACCGATTCTCTGCGGCCTCTTTGGGCTCCATTTGTACAACTTCACCTACTCAAGGCACACCTTCTTCCGAAGTTACGGTGTTAATTTGCCGAGTTCCTTCTCCAGAGTTCTCTCAAGCGCCTGAGAATACTCATCACGCGCACCAGTGTCGGTTTGCGGTACGGTCGTCTATAGCTGAAGCTTAGTGGCTTTTCCTGGAAGCAGGGTATCACTCACTTCGTCTGCAAGCAGACTCGTTATCACACCTCATCTAAGACCCCCGGATTTGCCTAAGGGCCACGACTACATGCTTGAACCGGGACATCCAACACCCGGCTGAGCTAACCTTCTCCGTCCCCACATCGCACTATAGATCGGTACAGGAATATTGACCTGTTTCCCATCAGCTACGCATCTCTGCCTCGCCTTAGGGGCCGACTCACCCTACGCCGATGAACGTTGCGTAGGAAACCTTGCGCTTACGGCGAGGGGGCTTTTCACCCCCTTTAACGCTACTCATGTCAGCATTCGCACTTCTGATACCTCCAGCATCCCTCACGAGACACCTTCACAGGCGTACAGAACGCTCTCCTACCACGCACAGTAAACTGTGCATCCGCAGCTTCGGTAACTGGCTTAGCCCCGTTACATCTTCCGCGCAGGACGACTCGATCAGTGAGCTATTACGCTTTCTTTAAATGATGGCTGCTTCTAAGCCAACATCCTGACTGTTTTAGCCTTCCCACTTCGTTTCCCACTTAGCCAATTTTAGGGACCTTAGCTGGCGGTCTGGGTTGTTTCCCTCTTGAGTCCGGACGTTAGCACCCGGTGCTCTGTCTCCCAAGCTGTACTCTTCGGTATTCGGAGTTTGCATAGGTTTGGTAAGTCGCCATGACCCCCTAGCCTAAACAGTGCTCTACCCCCGAAGGTAATACTTGAGGCACTACCTAAATAGTTTTCGGAGAGAACCAGCTATCTCCAGGTTTGTTTAGCCTTTCACCCCTATCCACAGCTCATCCGCTAGTTTTGCAACACTAGTCGGTTCGGACCTCCAGCACCTGTTACGGTACCTTCATCCTGGCCATGGATAGATCACCTGGTTTCGGGTCTACACCCAGCGACTAAGACGCCCTATTCGGACTCGATTTCTCTACGGCTACCCTATTCGGTTAACCTCGCCACTGAATGTAAGTCGCTGACCCATTATACAAAAGGTACGCCGTCACCCCTTAGGGCTCCGACTTTTTGTATGCATGCGGTTTCAGGATCTATTTCACTCCCCTCCCGGGGTTCTTTTCGCCTTTCCCTCACGGTACTTGTTCACTATCGGTCGATTACGAGTATTTAGCCTTGGAGGATGGTCCCCCCATCTTCAGACAGGATTTCACGTGTCCCGCCCTACTCTTTTCGTGCCTAGTTCCACAGTCGACATTTCTCATACGGGGCTATCACCCGCTATGGCCGGACTTTCCATTCCGTTCTGATATGCCATCTGCTAAATCACGAGGGCTACTCCGATTTCGCTCGCCACTACTTTCGGAATCTCGGTTGATGTCTATTCCTCGAGCTACTGAGATGTTTCAGTTCACCCGGTTCGCCTCGCACACCTATGTATTCAGTGTGCGATACCTCTTGCGAGGTGGGTTTCCCCATTCGGAAATCTCCGGATCAAAGCTTATTTGCCAGCTCCCCGAAGCTTATCGCAGGCTATCACGTCCTTCTTCGCCTGTAATCGCCAAGGCATCCACCACATGCACTTAGTCACTTGACCCTATAACTTTGACATCGCTTGATGTCGTCAAGGACTGCAGTCCAACTTCTTTCTTGGACTGTTTGAGTATTCACGTTATGCCGTTCTTCAATTACTCTCTGACTAATCAGAGTTGAAGTCTGGTGACGCAATCAAATGTTGTCCGCGGCACGGTGCACCTCAGTGCTTTCCGCGGACAACGCTGATTCGACTCTACAAATTGTTAAAGAACAACAGCCTTCTTCAAGACTG
>NZ_JAKZFD010000023.1 GCF_022549225.1 Pelomonas sp. CA6 | reverse complement strand
AGCGAGGCCTTCGCGCAGCGGCCATACGAGGCGCCGCGGGGCGAGGTGGAGCAGGCCCTGGCGGGGCTGTGGGCGGAGCTGCTGCAGCTGGAGCGGGTGGGGCGGCAGTACCATTTCTTCGAGCTGGGCGGGCATTCGCTGCTGGCGGTGCAGCTGATCGAGCGGCTGCGCGCCCAGGGCTTGCGCGCCGACATCCGCAGCCTGTTCGCGCAGCCGACGCTGGCGGCGCTGGCGGCGGCCATCGAGGCGGATCCACAGGTTGCGCCGCAGGACGCCGTGCCGCCCAACGCCATCCCGCCCGGCTGCGAGCGCCTCACGCCGGACATGCTGCCGCTGGTGGACCTGAGCCAGGACGCGCTGGACCGCATCGTGGCCCGCGTGCCGGGCGGGGCCGCCAACGTGCAGGACCTGTATCCGCTGGCGCCGTTGCAGGAAGGCATCCTCTTCCACCACCTGCTGCAGACCGAGGGCGACCCCTACCTGACCTCGACCACGCTGGCCTTCGACACGCGCGAACGGCTGCAGGCCTTCGTCGACGCGCTGCAGCAGGTCATCGACCGGCACGACGTGCTGCGCACCGCGGTGCTGTGGCAGGGCTTGCCGGAGCCGGTGCAGGTGGTGTGGCGCCGCGCGCCGTTCGTGATCGAACAGCCGCCGCTGGCGCCGGGCGATGTGCTGACCCAGCTGCGCGACGCGGCCGATCCGCGGCGCTACCTGCTGGACCTGTGCCAGGCGCCGCTGCTGCGCGGACTGATCGCGCGCGACGCGGCGCGCCCGGGCTGGCTGCTGCAGCTGCTGCTGCACCACCTGGTGCTGGACCATACGACACTGGACCTGCTGTTCGAGGAGGTGCGGCTGATTCAGGCCGGCGAGCCGCAGGCGCTGCGCGAGCCCGTGCCCTTCCGCGCCTTTGTCGCGCGGGCGCGGCGGGCCGGCGCGGCGCGCGCGCACGAGGACTTCTTCCGCACCCAGCTGGGCGACCTGTCGGAACCGACCACGCCTTTCGGGCTGGCCGATGTGCGGGGCGACGGCAGCGCGGTCGACGAGCAGCGCCTGCGCCTGCCCGCCGCGCTGTCGCGGCGGCTGCGCCGGCAGGCCCGCGCCCACGGCCTCAGCGCCGCGAGCCTGTTCCACTGGGCCTATGCGCAGCTGCTGGCGGCCGGCACCGGGCGCGACGACGTGGTCTTCGGCACCGTGCTGTTCGGCCGCATGCAGGGCGGCGCGGGCGTGGAGCGCAGCATGGGCCTGTTCATCAACACCCTGCCATTGCGCGTGCGCCTGGATGGCGTCACGGTGTTGCAGGGCCTGCGGCGCACGCAGGACGATCTGGTCCAACTGATGGCCCACGAGCATGCGCCGCTGGCGTTGGCGCAGCGCTGCAGCGCGCTGCCCACCGGCACGCCGCTGTTCTCGGCGCTGCTGAACTATCGCCACAGCGTGGTGCGCATCGCCCACGAAGCGGCCGACGCGACGCAGGGTGTGCAGATGCTCTCGGCCCACGAGCGCACCAACTATCCGCTGTGCCTGTCGGTCGACGATCTGGGCGAGGACTTCGAATGGAGCCTGCAGGCGGCCCGCCCGGTCTGCCCGCAGCGCCTGGGCGGCCTGCTGCTGAACGCGCTGGACGCGACGCTGCAGGCGCTGGAGCAGGCCCCGGACACGCCGGCCGTGGCCCTGGACCTGCTGCCCGCCGAGGAACGGCGGCGGGTGCTGCAGGACTGGAACCAGGTGGCCGAGCCCGCGGCGGAGTCGGCCTGCCTGCACCGGCTGTTCGAGCGCCAGGCCCAGCGCCGCCCGGATGCGGTGGCGCTGGTCTTTGGCGCGGCCACGCTGAACTATCGCGAGCTGAACGCGCGGGCCAACCGCCTCGCGCGCCATCTGCGCGCGCTCGGCGCCGGCCCGGACCAGCGCGTGGCCGTCTGCCTGGAGCGCGGCCTGGATCTGGTGGTGGCGCTGCTGGCGGTGCTGAAGTCCGGCGCCGGCTATGTGCCGCTGGACCCCGCGTATCCCGCGCAGCGGCTCGCCTTCATGCTGCAGGACTGCGCGCCCATGGCCCTGCTGACGGGCGTGGACCTCGCGCTGCCCGTCGAGCTGCCGGCGCCGCTGACGCGCGTCTGCGTGGACGCGCCCGAGCCGCCCTGGGCGGCGCTGCCCGCCAGCGACCTGGACCCCGCCGAGACGCCGGTGATGCCGCAGCACCTCGCCTACGTGATCTACACCTCTGGCTCCACCGGCCAGCCCAAGGGGGTGATGGTGGAGCATCGCCAGGTCACGCGCCTGTTCGGCGCCACCGCGCCCTGGTTCGGCTTTGGCGCCGACGATGTGTGGACGCTGTTCCATTCCTTCGCCTTTGACTTCTCGGTCTGGGAACTCTGGGGTGCCTTGCTGCAGGGCGGCCGGCTGGTCGTGGTGCCACAGGAAACCACGCGCTCGCCGCAGGACTTCTACGCGTTGCTCTGCGAGCAGGGCGTGACGGTGCTGAACCAGACGCCCAGCGCCTTCCGCCAGCTGATGGGCCAGCGCGGCGACCGGCCCCACCGCCTGCGCCTGGTGGTGTTCGGCGGCGAGGCCCTGGAGCCGGCCAGCCTGGCCGGCTGGTTCGCGCGCGACGATGTGGCGGGGACCCGGCTGGTCAACATGTATGGCATCACCGAGACCACGGTGCATGTGAGCTACCGGCCCATCGTCGCGGCCGACCTTGCGCAGGGCGGCGACGCCAGCCCCATCGGCGAACGCATCCCGGACCTGCGCGTCTATCTGCTGGACGGCCATGGCCGGCCGGTGCCCGTCGGCGTGCCGGGCGAGATCCATGTCGGCGGCGCCGGCGTGGCGCGCGGCTACCTCAACCAGCCCGAGCTGACACGCCAGCGCTTCCTGCCCGATCCCTTCACGCCCCAGCCCGGCGCGCGCATGTACCGTTCCGGCGACCTGGCGCGCTGGCGGCCCGACGGGCAGCTGGAATTCCTGGGCCGCAACGACCAGCAGGTCAAGCTGCGCGGCTTCCGCGTCGAGCTGGGCGAGATCCAGTCCCAGCTGGCGCGCCAGCCGGGCGTGCGCGAATCGGCGGTCGTGGTCCGCGAGGATCGGCCCGGAGACCCGCGCCTGGTCGCCTATGTGGCCGGTGACGTGGATCCGCTGCGGCTGCGCGAGGATCTGGCGCGCCAGCTGCCCGAGTTCATGCTGCCCGCCGCCTTCGTGCCGCTGCCCGCGCTGCCGCTCACCCCCCATGGCAAGCTGGACCGGCGCGCGCTGCCGGCCCCGGACGGCGCGGCCTATGCGCAGCAGGCCTACGAGCCGCCGCGGGGACCGCTGGAGCAGGCGCTGGCGGACCTGTGGGCGGAGCTGTTGCAGCTGCCCCGCGTGGGCCGCGGCGACCACTTCTTCGCGCTCGGCGGGCATTCGCTGCTCGCCGTGCAGCTGAGTTCGCGGCTGCGCGAGCGCCTGGGGGTCGAGCTGCCGCTGGCGCGTCTGTTCGCCCACCCGGTGCTGCATCGCTTCGCCGCGGCGGTCACCGAGGCCGGGGCCAGCGCCTTGCCCGTCGTCGAACCCACGGCGCGGCGCGGCGACGTGCCGCTGTCGCCGGCGCAGCGCCGGCTGTGGTTTCTCGCGCAGATGGACCGGCGCGCCAGCCTGGCGTACCACATCCCCGTGGCGCTGCGGCTGGCGGGGCCGTTGGACCCGGCCGCGCTGCGCGGCGCGCTGCGCCGCCTGGTGCAGCGCCACGAAGCCTTGCGCACGCGCTTCGTCGCGCGCGACGGCGAGGTGCTGCAGTGCGTCGCCGCCCACGCGGACTTCGTGCTGCTGCAGCACGACCTGTCGGCGGACGAGGACGCCGAGGCCCGTCTGCG
>NZ_JAKZFD010000022.1 GCF_022549225.1 Pelomonas sp. CA6 | reverse complement strand
CCGCCTGCAGCGCCAGCGCGCGCGGCGTCTGCTGCGCCTGGTGCTCGAACAGTTCGTGCACGCACAGGTCCTGCCGGTAGTCCTGCCGCGTGCGGTTCCAGCCGCGCAGCAGCTGCTCGCGCTCAGGGTCGGACAGCAGGTCCGCGGCGCGGTAGTCCTGCTCCGGGTCCCGCGCCATCGCGTCCAGCGCCATGCCCAAGGCCTCGGCGATGCGCCGCGCCTGGGCGGCCGACAAGCGCGCCGGATCGCGCTGCACCGACAGCTGCAGCGCATCGCCCTGCAGCGCGGCGTTGACGCTCAGCGCATGGTTGGTCGCCTCGAAGGCCGTGCCGCCGAGGAACTCCAGCGACGCGTCGCGCCCCAGGTCGCCATAAACATGGAAGTTGACGAAGTTGAACGCGGTCTCGAACAGCGGCCGGCGGCCGTTGTCCTGCACGATGCGGGCATAGGGATAGGCGCGGTAGGGCATCAGCGCCATCTCGGCCCGGAAGCTCGCGTCGATCAGCGAGCGCCAGCTGCCGCCGGCCAGCGCCAGGCGCAGCGGCAGTGTGTTGAGGAACAGCCCCAGCACCTTGTCGCCATCGCGCGTGGCCGGCCGCGCATGCGAGACCACGCCGGTCAGCACGTCCTCCTCGCCGCTGAACACCGACATCACGCGCAGATGCGCCGCCAGCAGCAGTGCGCGCAGCGGCAGGTTCAGCGCGCGCGCCAGCGCGCCCAGCCGCCGCGCGGTCTCGGCCGACAGGGGCACGGCGGCGCTGCGCGAGGCCGGGTCCTCGTCCACTTCGCCGCCCTCATGTCCTTCCCCGCGCCGCGTCCCGTCGTGGGGCGGCAGCCGGCCCACGGTGTGGCCGGCCAGCTGGGTCTGCCAGAAGGCGCGCGCCGGCGCCGACCGCAGCAGCGCCCGCTCCTGCGCCACCGCGTCGCGGAAGCGGCTGGCCAGCGGCGCCGGGTTCACCGGCCGCCCGGCCCGCAGGTCGGCATAGACCTGGAACAGCTCGGTCACCAGGCTGGCCACGCTCCAGCCGTCCAGGATGGCGTGGTGGAAGCTCAGCGTGAGCTGCAGATGGTCGCCGCCGCGCCCATGCACGAAGACGCGCAGCAAGGGCCGCTCGTCCGGCGCGAAGGGCTGCCGCCGCTCCTCTTCCAGCCACTGGGCAATGCGGCGGTCCTGCGCCGCGCGGTCCAGCGCGCCGAGATCCTGCAGGCGCGCCACCACGCGCGCGTCCCGATACACCAGCTGCAGCGGCTGGCTGTAGTGGCGCAGGTCGAAGGCGGTGCGCAGCAGCTCGTGCCTGCGCGACAGCAGGTCCAGTGCCGCCTGGAAGCACTCCGCGTCCCAGTCCCGCACCCGCAGGTGGTGGCTGAACACGTCGTGGTAGACACTGGCGTCCGCCGACATCTGGTTGTGGAACACCATGCCCAGCTGCAGCTGGGTCAGCGCGTAGGCGTCTTCCACGCCGTCCGGCAGGCGCTCGCGGTCGACGGCCGGGCACAGCGACAAGTCCCCGTAGGCGCCGGCCTCGGTTGGGGCCTGGGCGTCCGGAGGCGGAGGGGCCGGCGGCCCATCCAGCTCCGCGGCGATGCCGGCCACGCAGAGATGGCGGAAGATCTGCTCGATCGCCAGCGCCAGCCCGCGCTCGCGCGCCCGCGACACGATGGCGATGGTGCGCATCGAGTCGCCGCCCAGCGCGAAGAAGTTGTCGTGCACGCCGATGCGGTCCAGCTGCAGCACCTCGGCCCAGATCGCGGCCAGGGCCCGCTCGGTGGGCGTGCGCGGCGCCACATAGCCGCCCGGCGCATGCTGCGCCTGCGGCGCCGGCAGCGCGGCGACATCCAGCTTGCCCTGCACCGTCAGCGGCAGCCGCTCGATCAGCTGCACATGGGCGGGCAGCATATGCTCGGGCAGCACGCGCGCCAGCCGCTCGCGCAGCACGGCCGGGTCCGGCGCG
This sequence comes from Pelomonas sp. CA6, assembly GCF_022549225.1. Lineage (GTDB taxonomy): Bacteria > Pseudomonadota > Gammaproteobacteria > Burkholderiales > Burkholderiaceae_C > Roseateles. Next base: position 3,146 of record NZ_JAKZFD010000022.1, on the reverse strand, counting down.
GCCATGCCGTCATGGGGGACCCCATAGGCCACCAGCTTCGCGCCGCCCACGTCGCCATCGCCCGCGCCGAGGGCCAGCACCACGGCCTCGCGCAACTCGGGCTGCTGCAGCAGCTGGGCCTCGATCTCGCCCAGCTCGATGCGGAAGCCGCGTATCTTCACCTGGCCGTCGTTGCGGCCGACGAATTCCAGCTCCCCCTCCAGCGTGCGGCGCGCCAGGTCGCCGCTGCGGTAGAGGCGCTCGCCGGGCCGCTTGGGATCGGCGATGAAGCGCTGCGCGTCCAGCTCGGGCCGGTTCAGGTAGCCACGCGCCACGCCGGCGCCGCCGACATGGATCTCGCCCACGATGCCCGGCGGCGTCGGCCGGCCCTGCGCGTCCAGCACGTGCAGGCTCAGGTCCGGGATGGGCTCGCCGATCGGGCTGCCGCCCCGTTCGACGTCGGCCGGTGTCAGCGCGCGCCCGCTGACATGCACCGTGGTTTCGGTGATGCCATACATGTTGACCAGGCGGGTGCGTTCGCCGTTGCGGGCGAACCAGGGCGCGAGCATCGCGACCTGCAGCGCCTCGCCGCCGAAGACCACGTGGCGCAGCGCATGCGTCTCGGCGCAGCTCGCCTGCGCGGCCATGAACGGGCGGAAGGCGCTGGGCGTCTGGTTCAGCACCGTCACGCCTTCGCGGCAGACCAGGCGGTAGAAGTCCTCCGGCGACCGCGTCAGCGCCTGGGGCACCACGACCAGCCGGCCGCCATGCAGCAAGGCGCCCCAGATCTCCCAGACCGAGAAGTCGAAGGCACAGGAGTGGAACAGCGTCCAGACATCGTCCGCGCCAAAGCCGAACCAGGGCGCGGTGGCGCTGAACAGCCGCGTGACCTGGCGATGCTCCACCAGCACGCCCTTGGGCGTCCCGGTGGAGCCGGAGGTGTAGATGACATAGGCCAGGTGATGCGGCCGCGGGCCGCTCCCGTTGGCACCCGGGCCGATGTCCAGGCCGGAATCCAGGTGGGCGTCCAGGTCGGAGTCCGCCAGCGCCGCCCAGGGCGGGTCCACCGCGTCCAGCAGCAGGCGCGGCACGGCCGGGTCCAGCAGATCGGCGGTCCCGGCCTCGGTCAGCACCGCCACGGGGGCGCAGTCCCGCAGCACGAAGGCGAGCCGCTGGGCCGGATAGGCGGGGTCCAGCGGCACGTAGCCGGCGCCGGACTTCAGCACCGCGAGGATGGCCACCACCAGCGACAGCCCGCGCTCCAGGCAGATCGCGACCCGGTCGTCGGGCCGAACGCCGCGCCGGCGCAGATGGCGCGCGAGCTGGTTGGCGCGCGCATTCAGTTCGCCATAGCTCAGCGACGCTTCGCCAAAGCACAGCGCCACCGCGGCCGGTGTGCGCGCCACCTGCTGCTCGAACAGCGTGTGCAGGCAGACCGTGGGGGCCGGTGGCATCACCGGCGCCGGCGCGGCGGCAACGCCCCAGGCCGGCGCCCGCGCGGGCGTCTGGCCGTTGCCGTCCAGCGCGTCGGCCATGGCGCTCAAGGTCGCGTCCATCTGCGCCAGGATGTGCCGCGGATCGATCGGGCGCGCCACCTGGGCACTGAGCAGAAAATCCTGTCCCAGATCGTCGACCATCAGCCCGAAGGGGAAGTTGCTGCGCTCATGCGCGGCCAGCACCCGCAGGCCGTCGCCCCAGCCGGGCAGGCGGTCGTCCGCGGGGTCGGCGCGGGTCGCGCTGTGTCGATAGTTCAGCAGCGCCGAGAACAGCGGCGTGCCGATGGGCAGCGCGCTGCAGCGCTGCGCCAGCGACAGCGGCACCTGCTCGTGGTCCACCAGCCGCGCCAGCCGTTCGTGCACGTCGCGCAGCGCGGCGCGCAGGTCGCGCCGGGCCGTGTCCACGCGCAGCGGCAGCGTGTTGATGAACAGGCCCAGCGCGCGCTCGGCGCCCTCGCCGCTCTGCATGCGGCCCAACAGCACGGTGCCAAAGACCACGTCGTCGCGCCCCGAGCCCGCGGCCAGCACCTGGGCCCAGGCCCAGTGGAACAGGCTGGCCGCGCCGACGCCCAGCCGGCGCGCCTGCCGGCGCAGCCGCCGCGACAGCGCCGCGTCGAGCTGCAGCTGCGCCTCGTCGACCTGACGGCCATCGCCCTGCACGTCCATCAGGCCATAGGGCGCGGTGGGCTGGTCCACCCCGTCCAGCATCTGGCGGAAGAAGGCCTGGTGCGCGGCCGCCCGGCCGTCCAGCCGGACGCGGCCGACGAACTCGCGGAACGGCACCGGCGGCGCCAGCTCGGCGCCGCGGCCGTCGCGCAGCAGCGCCATCTCGTGGAAGACCTGCTCCAGCGTCGTGTGGTCCAGCACCAGGTGGTGCAACAGCAGCTGCAGCAGCCAGCCCTGGCGCGCGTCGTCCTGCGCGATCAGCCCGCGCATCAGCGGCGCCTGGCCGAGGTCCAGCCGGTGGCGCCCGGGGTCGGCCAGCGCGGCCAGCTGGGCCGGCCGGTCGCCGTCGGCCAGCTCGGGCGTCTGCAGCACCAGCCGCGCCTGGCGCCACACCACCTGCACCGGCTCCGGCAGGCCCTGCCACAGCACCGCGGTGCGCAGCACGTCGTGCCGGTCGATGACCTGCTGCAGCGCGTCGACGAAGGCCTGCAGCCGTTCGCGCGTGTCAAAGGCCAGCGTGACCGAGGTCAGGTAGGGGTCGCCCTCGGTCTGCAGCAGGTGGTGGAAGAGGATGCCTTCCTGCAACGGCGCCAACGGATACAGGTCCTGCACGTTGGCGGCCCCGCCCGGCACCTGGGCGACGATGCGGTCCAGCGCGTCCTGGCTCAGGTCCACCAGCGGCAGCATGTCCGGCGTGAGGCGCTCGCAGCCCGGCGGGATGGCGTTGGGCGGCACCGCCTGCGACGCCGCCGGCCCGGCCTGCAGCGCCAGCGCCAGCCCCGCCACGGTGGGCTGCGCGAACAGCTGGCGGATGCTGGCGCGCAAGCCCTGGGCGCGCAGCCGCTCGATCAGCTGCACCGCCAGCAGCGAATGCCCGCCCAGCTCGAAGAAATGATCCTGCCGCCCCACCCGCTCCAGCTGCAGCAGCTCCGCCCACAGCCCCGCCAGGGCCTGCTCCACCTCGCCCCGCGGCGCCTCGTATGGCCGCTGCGCGAAGGCCTCGCC
>NZ_JAKZFD010000021.1 GCF_022549225.1 Pelomonas sp. CA6 | reverse complement strand
GAGGTAGGCCGGCGCCTCGGCGTCCTGGGGCCGATCCGGCAGCGGCGAGGCGTCGAGGTCCGCCAGCGCGTCCAGCGACACGGCCAGCGAGTCCATTCCCCAAGCGGGTTCCGCCGAGCCCGGCGCGCGCAGCAAGCACCGCGCCCCGCTGTCCGCGATCAGCAGTTGCTGGCGCGCGTCGGGCATCTGCGGGTCCAGCGGCACATACACGCCTCCCAGCTTCAGGATGGCCAGCTGCGCCAACACCAGCTCCAGCGACCGCTCCAGCCGCGTCGCCACCGCATCGCCCGCGCCCACGCCCTGGCCTTGCAGCACCCGCGCCAGGCGATTGGCCGCCGCATCCAGTTGCGCATAGCTCAGCTGGCGCTCTCCCTGCACCACGGCGGTCGATCCAGCGTGCTCGCGCACGACCGCGTCGAACAGCTGGGCCAGCGTCCGACCGCCGGGATAGGGGCGCGTGTGCTCCGCCAGCGACAGCAGCGCCGCTCGTTCCGCGTCCGGCAGCACCGGCAGGGGCAGCGCCGACGTCGTCTCCAGCGCCTGCACCAGCGCCTGCAGCGACTGCTGCATCAGCGCACACACCCGCTCCGGCTGCGCCGGGGCCGCCACCAGCGCGTTCAGCCGCAGGCCGTGGTCGCCGAAATCGTCCACGCTCAGCGTGAAGGGATAGTTGGTCCGTTCCTCGCCGCGCAGCGTCTCCACGCCCGGCAAGGCGGCGACCGGATCGCCTTGACCCGGCTGCGCGTGGCTGTGGCGGTAGTTCAGCAGCGCCGTCACCAGCGGCACGCCGGACGCCAGCCCGCTGCAGCGCTGCGCCAGCGCCAGAGAGGCATGCTCGTGGCGCAGCAGCGCCGCCAGGTCGAGCTGCACGCGGTGCACCGCGTCATCCACCCGACCCTGCAACTGGACACGCAGCGGCAGCGTGTTGATGTACAGCCCCAGCGCCCGGTCCGCGCCGGAACCCGACTGCATGCGGCCGAACAACACCGTGCCGAACACCACGTCGTCGCGCCCGCTGACCTGGCCCAACAGCTGCGCATAGGCCAGATGACAGAGGCTGGCCACGCTGACGCCCAGCCGGCGCGCCTGGGCGCGCAGGCTGCTGCTCAGCGTCGCCGGCAGGCTCAGGTGGGCCTCGGCCACCGCGCTGCCATCGCCTTGCACGTCCGACAAGCCGTACGGCAGCGTCGGTTCGTCCACCGCGGCCAGCCGCTCGCGGAAATAGGACTCATGCTGGGCCGTCGGCATGCCCAGCCGGGCCTGCGCGACGAAGTTGCGGAAGGGCTGCGGTGGGGCCAGGTCTTGCTCGCGGCCGGACAGCAGCAGGCCGATTTCCTGCTGCAGCACGTCCAGGGCCTGATGGTCCACCACCAGGTGATGCACCAGCAAGGCCATCACCCAGCTGTCGCGACCGGGTTCGCGCAGCAGCTGCGCCTGCAGCAGCGGCGCCTTCTGCAGGCACAGACGCAGGCGGCGTGCATCGCTGTGATGCAGCAAGGCCTGCAGCGCCTCGTCGCCGCGCGAGGCCTCGTCCACGCCGAGATCCGCCGCGTCCAGCGTCAGCACCGGCAGCTCGGCCTCGCGCTGCACCAGTTGCACCGGCTCGTCCAGCCCTTCCCAGTACAGCGCCGTGCGCAGCACGTCGTGGCGGCGCAGCGACCGGCGCAGCGCATCCAGGTAGCGCTGCAGCCTGGCCTCGCCGTCGAAGCGCATCACCGCGCGCAGCAGGTAGACGTCGCCATCGCCGCCCGTCAGGTGGTGGAACAGCATGCCCTCCTGCAGCGGCGCCAGCGGATAGATGTCCTGCACGTTGGCAGCCCCGCCGGGCACCTGCGCGACCAGCGCATCCAGCTGTGCCTGGCTGATCGACACCAGCGGCAGCATCTCCGGCGTGATCCGCTCGGCACCGTCCGGGATGCCCATGGGCGGCAGCTCAAGGCCGCCCACGCCCGCCCCGCTGTCGGCCATGCGCTCGGCCAGTTCCGCCAGACTGCGCGTGCTGAACAAGGCCTGCACGTCGCTGGACAGCCCCCGCTGGCGCATGCGCTCGGTCAGCGTGACCGCCAGCAGCGAATGCCCGCCCAACTCGAAGAAGTTGTCGTGCCGGCCCACGCGCGGCAGCTGCAACACCTCGGCCCACAGCGCGGCCAACTGTTCTTCCTGCGCGCCCAGCGGTGCCTCGTAGGCACGTTCCGTATGTTCCGGTGCCGGCAGCGCACGGCGGTCCACCTTGCCATTGGGCGTCAGCGGCATCTCGTCCAGGCACACGAAGGCACTGGGCACCATGTAGCCGGGCAGCTCGCCGGCCAGCGCCTGGCGCAGCGTGTCGACGTCGAGCTTCTCGTCATCGCGCTGACCCACGACGTAGGCCACCAGCCGCTTCAGCCCCGGCTCGTCTTCGCGCGCCAGCACCACGGCTTCGCGCACCCCGGGCTGCGCCAGCAGTCGCGCCTCGATCTCGCCCAGCTCGATGCGGTAGCCGCGCAGCTTCACCTGCTCGTCGTTGCGGCCGACAAAGGCCAGCCGCCCGTCATCCCGCCAGCGCACCAGGTCACCGGTGCGGTACATGCGCGCCCCGCCGCCCGCGAACGGATCGGCCAGGAAGCGCTCCTGCGTCAGCTCCGGCCGGCCCAGGTAGCCCCGCGCCACGCTCGGGCCGCCGATGTACAGCTCGCCCACCGCGCCCAGCGGAAGTTCGCGCTGCTGCGCGTCCAGCACATACAGCCGCGTGTTGCTGATCGCCGCGCCGATGTCCGGCGATTCCTGCCCCGCGCTCAAGGCTCCCGAGGTCGCCACCACCGTGGTCTCGGTCGGCCCGTAGTTGTTCACCAGGGTCAGGTCTTGCGGCAGCTGCTCCGGCACGCGGCGCAGCCGCTCGCCGCCGGTCAGCAGCGTGCGCAGCCCCTGCGGCAGCGGGCCGTCGGCCAGCGCCAGCTCGGCCAGCGGCGTCACCAGGAAGCTGCTGTCCAGCTGCTGCGCCCGCCACCAGCCCAGCAGCGCCGCCGCGTCCAGCACCTCGCCCCGCTCGTCCAGCGGCGGGATCACCAGCGTGGCCCCGCTGGCCAGCGCCGGCCAGGTCTCCCAGGTGCTGGCGTCGAAGCCCACGCCGGCCGTCAGCGCGGTGCGGTGCCCTTCACCCAGCCCGAAGCTGCGTACATGCCACTCCACCAGCTGCGCCAGCTGGCGCTGCTCCACCATCACGCCCTTGGGCACGCCGGTCGAGCCGGAGGTGTAGATCACATAGGCCAGGCGCGACTCGGCCCGCTCCCGCGGCTGCACCGGAACGATGTCGTCCGGCAGCGGCTCGCTCAGGTCCAGCACCGGCACCGCGGCGCCATCCAGCAGCCGCACCATGCGCTCGTGCTGCGCCGCTCCCAGCGTCAGCACCGCCTTGGGCGCGCAGTCCCGCAGCGTCTGCGCCAGCCGTGCGTCCGGCCATTGCGGATCCAGCGGCACATAGGCCGCACCCGCCTGCCAGGTGCCCAGCAGCGCCTGCGTCCACGCGATGGAACGCGGGATGCAGACCGCAACGCGGTCCTCCTCGCCCGCGCCCCGCGCAGCCAGCCAGCCGCCCAGCGCCAGCGACTGCCGCTGCAGTTGCGCATAGCTGATCCTTTGATCGCCCTGCTCCAGCGCGATGGCTTGCGGCGTGGCCGCCGCTTGCTCACGCACCCGTGCCAGCACGTCCAACGCACCGGCCATCGGCCACACCGCGTCATCGCGCCACTGCTGGAGCTGGGTCTGCTCGTCATCGCTGAGCAGCGGCAGCGCGGCCATCGCGGTGCAAGCGAGATCGGCCGCCACCAGCGAGCGCAGCAGCTGCTCCAGATTGCGCACGCGGCGCTCGATGGTGGCACGGTCGAACAGCGCCGTGGCGTACTCCAGATGTCCCACGATGCAGCCCTGCGACTCCATCAGCTCCAGCGTCAGGTCGAACTTGGCGACCGCGTCCGTGCTGCCCAGGCCTTCCAATTGCAGCCCGGGCAGTTGCCAGCGGTCGGCCACCGCGCCTTGCCACGCGAACATCACCTGGAACAGCGGCGTGTAGGCCAGGCTGCGCTCGGGCTTGACCAGTTCCACCACCTGCTCGAAAGGCAGGTCCTGGTGCTGCTGGGCCTGCAGCACCTGCTGGCGCACCCGCTGCAGCCAGGCGCCGGCCGTCAGCTCGCCCGCGTCGGGCATGCGCAGCACCAGGGTGTTGACGAACAGGCCGATCAGCCCTTCCAGCTCGCGGCGCGAGCGGTTGGCCACCGGCGTGCCGATGAGCACCTCCGCCTGGCCCGACCAGCGCGACAGCAGGCTGCCCCAGGCCCCCAGCAGCAGCATGAACAGCGTCACGCCCTGGCGCTGGCTGCAGGCCTTGAGCTGCGCGCTCAAGGCCGCATCGAAGCGCAGCGCCACGCGGGCGCCCTGCAGCGATTGCTCGGCGGGACGCGGACGATCCGTGGGCAGCTCCAGGCGCTGCGGTGCGTCGCTCAGCGTGCGGCGCCAGTAGTCGGCCTGCCCGGCCAGCGCGTCGCCCTGCATCCAGCGGCGCTGCCACAGGGCGTAGTCGGCGTACTGCAGCGGCAGGGGCGCCAACGCCAGCGGCTCCGCCGTCCCCGCCACGGCGGCGCTGTAATGGGCCTGCAGTTCCTGCCACAGCACGTCGACCGACCAGCCGTCCGCCACCAGATGGTGCAGCGTCAGCACCAGCACATGGGTCTCGCCGTCGTCATCGTCGCCGGCATGTACCTGCTCGTTGAACAGCGCGGCGCGCAGCAGCGGTGGCTTTTCCAGGTCGAAGGGCTGCTGCAGTTCCTGACGCACCGCCTCCATGAGCTCATGGGCCTGCACCACGGCCTCGCGCCAGGGCAGCACGGCCTGTGCGGCGATGCGCTGGATGGGTTGCCCGTCTTCCAGCAGGACGCCGGTGCGCAGGGCCTCGTGGCGGTCGACCAGCTGCTGCAGCGCGCCGCGCAGCGCGGCCCGGTCCAGCGAGCCGCGCAGCCGCAGCGCCAGATGGATGTGATAGGCCTGGCTCATGCCCGGCAGCCGGGTCAGGAACCACAGGCGCTGCTGGGCATGGGTCAGCGGCGCGGTATCGCCGCGCGCCGGCTCCGCCACCAGCGGCGGCAGCACGGCGGCCGGGTCCTGCAGCCCTTCGCGGACCTCGCCCAGCACGTGCGCGAACTGCGCCACCGTCGGCGCGTCAAAGAGCTGCGACAGCTCCGGCGCGCCATGGCCCAGCTGGCCCAGGCGCGACAGCACGCGCACTGCCAGCAGCGAATGCCCGCCCAGCTCAAAGAAGTCGTCGTGCCGGCCCACGCGCGGCAGCTGCAACACCTCGGCCCACAGCGCGGCCAACTGTTCTTCCTGCGCGCCCTGCGGTGCCTCGTAGGCACGTTCCGTATGTTCCGGTGCCGGCAGCGCGCGGCGGTCCACCTTGCCATTGGGCGTCAGCGGCATCTCGTCCAGACGCACGAAGGCGCTGGGCACCATGTAGCCGGGCAGCTCGCCGGCCAGGGCCTGGCGCAGCGTGTCGACGTCGAGCTGCTCGTCATCGCGCTGACCCACGACGTAGGCCACCAGCCGCTTCAGCCCCGGCTCGTCTTCGCGCGCCAGCACCACGGCCTCGCGCACCCCGGGCTGCGCCAGCAGCCT
>NZ_JAKZFD010000020.1 GCF_022549225.1 Pelomonas sp. CA6 | reverse complement strand
GCCTGGCACCGTGGCCACCAGCGCGTCGATCTGCGCCTGGCTGAGCGCCACCAGCGGCAGCATCTCCGGCGTGATCGCCGTCGCACCCGCCGGGATCGCATTGGCCGGCACCGTGAACGCCTGAGCCGCCCGCCGCGGGGCCGGTCGGGCCCGCAGGTGCTCGACCACCGCAGCCCTGTGCTGGCGCAGCCGGTCCAGCAAATGCGGGGTCAGCGCCTGGCGCTGGCCCTGCAGGACCAGCTCCCCGTCGCGGAGTTCCAGCTGGATGCCCAGGTCGTCCAGTTCAATCAGCAGATCTTCAATCATCACAACACGATCTCCACGGTCGCAATGGCTGCGACAAAGTCACTCAGTTTGGGTTGCGCGAACAGCGTGCGTACATCGCTGTCCAGCCCGGCCTGGCGCAGGCGCGCGATCAGGCTGATGGCCAGCAAGGAATGGCCGCCCAGTTCGAAGAAGTGGTCGTGGCGGCCCACGCGCGGCAGCTGCAGCACCTCGGCCCACAAAGCCGCCATCTGCGCCTCCGCCTCGCCCTGGGGCGCCTCGTAGCCACGGCGGGCCAGGTCATCCGCTTCCGGGGCGGGAAGCGCCCGGCGGTCCACCTTGCCGTTGGGCGTCAGGGGCAGCGCCTCCAACGACACGAAGGCGCTGGGCACCATGTAGCCCGGCAGCGTCAGGGCCAGCGCGTCCCGCAACGCCTCGAGGCCAGGCCCGGCCTGGGGCTCGCCGACGACGTAGGCGACCAGGCGCTTGTGCCTCGGTTCGTCTTCGCGCGCCAGCACGATGGCCTCGCGGATGCCGGGCTGGGCCAGCAGCGCGGACTGGATCTCTCCCAGCTCCACGCGGAAGCCGCGCAGCTTGACCTGCTGGTCGCGCCGGCCGATGAACTCCAGCCTGCCGTCTTCGTTCCACCGCCCCAGGTCGCCGCTGCGGTACAGCTTGCGCCCCGGTTTCAACGGATGGTCGACGAAGGCCTGCGCCGTCAGCTCCGGCTGGTTCAGATAGCCCAGAGCCAGGCCGGGTCCGCCGATGCAGATCTCGCCCACCGCGCCGCGCGGCACCGGCCTCAGATGCGCATCCAGCAGATGCACCTCGGTATTGCCGATCGGCCGGCCGATGGGAATGCAGCGCGCCTGCACATCGGCCGGGCTGACGTCATGGGTCAGCGCATAGACCGTGGTTTCGGTCGGGCCGTAGCAATGGATCAGCCGCACCTCCCCCTTCGCCGCGAGCACGCGCTCGAACGCCTGTTCGTCATGCCGTTCGCCACCGGTCATCAGGTAGCGCAGCCGCGACAGTTCTTGCGGAATCAGCGCCGACAGCTGGTTGAACAGCGCGGTGGTCAGGAACAGCGAGGTGACGCCGCCCGTGCGCAGCGCCTCGGCCAGGCGCTGGGCGTCCAGCATGGTGTCGGCGGAGATCACCTGCAGGCAGCCGCCGTTGAGCAACGCACCCCAGACTTCCACCGTGCTGGCGTCGAACGCCGGATTGGATGCGAACGCGACCCGGTCGGTGGCATCAAACGCCGCATAGCCGTTGTTGACGACCACGCGCGAGATCGCGCGATGCGGCACCAGCACGCCCTTGGGCCGACCGGTAGAGCCCGAGGTGTACATGATGTAGGCCGGTGCCTCGGCGTCCTGCGGCACGCCCTGCAGGGGCGATGCATCGAAGTCCGCCAGCGCGTCCAGCGAAACGGCCAGCGTCGCGACGCCAAAGCCGGGCGCCGCCGAATCCGGCGCCAGCAGCATCAACCCAGCCCCGCTGTCCTCGGCCAGCAGCTGCTGGCGTGCCTCGGGCATCTGCGGGTCCAGCGGCACATACACGGCCCCCAGCTTGACGAGGGCCAGCTGAGCCACCACCAATTCCAGCGAGCGCTCCAGCCGGGTGGCGACGGCCGCCCCCACGCCCACGCCCCGCGCCGCCAGCGCGCGGGCCAGGCGATTGGCGGCCGCGTCCAGCTGCGCATAGCTCAGCTGGCGTCCCCCATGCACCACGGCGGCCGAGTCCGCATGCTCGCGCACCATCGCCTCGAACCGCTGCGCCAGGGTCTGCGTGCCGGGATAGGGTCGGACATGGTCCGCCAGCGCGGCCAGCTCGGCCTGGTCCTCCTGCGTCAGCAGCGGCAGATCCGCCAGCGCCCGTTGCGGCTGCGCCTGCAGCGCCTGCAGCAGTTCCTGCAGCGCCTGCTGCATCAGCGCGCAGACGCGCTGCGGCTGAGCCGGCTGATGCACCTGCGCACTCAGGCTCAGGCCATCGGCGCCCTGGTCGTCCACGCTCAGCGTGAACGGGTAGTTGCTGCGCTCCTCGCCAGCCAGCAACTCCATGCCCTGCAGCATTTCGGGGATGTCGACCGCCTCGCCGGCCTGCGCCTGGCCATGGCGGTAGTTCAGCAAGGCCGTCACCAGCGGCACACCGGCGTCCAGTCCGCTGCAGCGCTGCGCCAGCGCCAGCGGCGCATGCTCATGGCGCAGCAGGCCCGCGAGATCGCGCTGCACGCGCCCAAGGGCGTCCTGCACGCCACCCTCCAGCCGCACGCGCAAGGGCAGCGTGTTGATGTACAGCCCCAGCGCGCGGTCCGCGCCGGCGCCCGACTGCATGCGCCCGAACAACACGGTGCCAAAGACCACGTCGTCGCGCCCGCTGACACGCCCCAGCAGCTGCGCATAGGCCAGATGGCACAGGCTCGCCAGGCTGACGCCCAGCCTACGCGCCTGGGCGCGCAGGCCGGTGCTCAGCGCCTCGGGCAGCGCCAGGTGGGCCTCGCTCACCGCGCGGCCATCGCCCTGCACGTCCGACAGGCCATAGGGCAGCGTCGGTTCGTCCACCGTGCCCAGCTGCTGGCGGAAGAAGTCCTCGTGCTGCGCGGCCGTCATGGCCAGCCGCGCCTGCGCCACGTGCTCGCGGAAAGCCCGTGCGGGAGGCAGCTCCTCTGCACGCCCCAGCATCTGCAGCAGCAGTTCCTGCTGCATCAGCTCCATCGCCTGGTGGTCCACCGCGATGTGGTGCACCAGCAGCGCCATCAACCAGCGCTCGCTGCCGGGCTCGCGCAGCAGCTGCACCTGCATCAGCGGTGCCTGCTGCAGCGGCAGCCGCGTGCGACGGGCATCGCTGTGATGCAGCAGCGCCTGCAGCGCCGCCTCGCCGTCGGCATCGTCAGCCAGCCCCAGCGCTTCGGGCGCCAGTTCCAGAACCGGCAGCGCGGCCTGGCGCCGGACCAGCTGCACCGGCTCGTCCAGTTCGTCCCAGTGCAGCGAGGTGCGCAGCACATCGTGGCGGTCCAGCGTGCGCTGCAGCGCCTCCAGGTAGCGGTCCAGTCGCGGCCGGCCGTCGAACCGAAGCACGGCACGCAACAGGTAGACGTCGCCCGACTCGCTCATCAGGTGATGGAAGAGCATGCCCTCCTGCAGCGGCGCCAGCGGGTAGATGTCCTGCACATTGGCAGCCCCGCCCGGCACCTGCGCGACCAGCGCGTCCAGCTGCGCCTGGCTCAGGCTCACCAGCGGCAGCATCTCCGGCGCCAGCCGGGTCGCGCCTTCAGGGATCGCATTGGGCGGCACCTCGACCTCGCGCGGCAGCCCTTCGCCGTCCTCCAGCTGCAGCGCCAGCTGCGCCAGGCTGGGGGCACCGAACAACGCGCGAACATCGGTGGCCAGCCCGGCCTGGCGCATGCGCTCGATCAGACTCACCGCCAGCAGCGAATGGCCGCCCAGCTCGAAGAAGTTGTCGTGGCGTCCGACGCGCGGCAGCTGCAGCGCATCCGCCCACAGCGCGGCCAGCCGTTCTTCGACCTCGCCCTGCGGCGCTTCGTAGCCGCGGTGCGCATGGTCCTCGCCGCCCGGGATGGGCAGCGCACGGCGGTCCAGCTTGCCGTTGGCGGTCAGCGGCATGGCCTCCAGGCGCACGAAGGCGCTGGGCACCATGTAGGCCGGCAGCAGCTGCTCCAGGGCATGGCGCAGCGCCTCGGCGCCCAGACTCGCCCCGTCATCCGCCGCGCCGTCCGTGCCCACGACGTAGGCGACCAGGCGCTTGTGGCCCGGCTCGTCCTCGCGCGCCAGCACGGCGGCCTCGCGCACGCCGGGCAGTTCCAGCAGCTTGGCCTCGATCTCGCCCAGCTCGATGCGGTAGCCGCGCAGCTTGACCTGGTGGTCGTTGCGGCCCAGGTACTCCAGCTCGCCGTCCTCCTTCCAGCGCGCCAGGTCGCCCGAGCGGTACAGGCGTCCGCCCGGCAGCAGCGGATCCGCGATGAAGCGCTGCTCGCTGAGCTCGGGCCGGTTCAGGTAGCCGCGCGCCACGCCGGCGCCGCCGACATGGATCTCGCCGGGCACGCCGATCGGCGCGAGCCGCCCGTGCGCGTCGAGCAGGCGCAGGCTCAGGTCCGGCAGCGGCCGGCCGATGGGGCCGGGGCCGGGCCGCTGCGCGTCGGCCGGGAGCAGCGGCCGGTAGCTGACATGCACCGTGGTCTCGGTGATGCCATACATGTTGACCAGCCGCGTGCGCGCGTTCACCGCGCGGGCATACCAGGGCCGCAGCGTCGCGAGCTCCAGCGCCTCACCGCCGAAGATCACCTCGCGCAGCGCATGCGGACGTTCGTCCAGCGCCTGCACCGCGATCAGCTGGCGGAAGGCGCTGGGCGTCTGGTTCAACACCGTCACGCCCTGCTCGCACAGCAGCGCATAGAAGGCCTGCGCGTCCTGCGCCACCGCGCCGGGCACGATCACCAGGCGGCCGCCGTACAGCAGCGCGCCCCAGATTTCCCACACCGAGAAGTCGAAGGCATAGGTATGGAACAGGGTCCACACGTCCTCCTGCCCGAAGCGGTACCAAGCCTCGCAGGATGCGAACAGCCGCATCACCTGCGCATGCTCCACCATCACCCCCTTGGGCTGTCCGGTGGAGCCCGAGGTGTAGATGACATAGGCCAGCTGGTCCACGCGGAAGCCGCTCTGGTCCGGCTCCGTGTCCGGCAGGAACTGCAGGTTGGGCAGCCCGGGATCGATCAGCAGCAGGCGCTCGCGCGCGGCGAGTTCGGTCTGCAGCTGCGCCCGCAGCGAACTGTCCACGGCGCGGTGGGACAGCAGCAGTTCCGGCGCGCTGTCCTGCACGCAGTAGCGCAGCCGCTCGATGGGTTGGGACGGGTCCAGCGGCACATAGGCGCCACCGGCCTTGAGCACCGCCAGGATGGCCACCAGCATCTCGAACCCGCGCTCGAAGCACAGCGCGACGCGCGACTCCGCGCCAATGCCACGGCGGCGCAGCTCATGCGCCAGCCGGTTGGCCTGGCGCTCCAGCTCGGCATAGCCCAGCGTCTGCTCACCCAGCTGCAGCGCCAGCCGCTCGGCATGCTGTCGGGCCTGCGCCCCGAAGCGCTGGTGCAGGCCCTCGCTCACCGGGAAGCTGGACTGCGCGGCCCCCAGCGCCAGCAGGCGCTCGCGCTCGCCCAGGGCCATGCCGTCCAGCGCGGACAAAGGGGCCTCGGGCGTGTCGCCCAGTGCCTGCAGCAGGGCCTGCAGCGTCGCGGCCATCGTCTCGCAGACACGCTCGGCCGGGACGGGTGACTGCACCTGCGCACGCAGCTGGAGCCCGGTCCCGTCGTCGTCGATCGTCAGCACGAAGGGATAGTTGGTGCGTTCCGTGCCTGTGGCGACATCCACGCCCTGGAGGAAGTCCGACAGCGCCCCGTGCGCCGCGTCGCTCGGCGTGGCGGCCGCGTTGTGGCGGTAGTTGAGCAAGGCGGTGAACACCGGCACGCCGGCATCCAGCCCGCTGCTGCGCTGGGCGATCGCCAGCGGCGCATGCTCATGGCGCAGCAGGCTGGCGAGCTCGTGCTGCACGCGCCGCACCGCGTCCCTCACGCCACCGGCGAGCTGGACCCGCAGCGGCAGCGTGTTGATGTACAGCCCCAGCGCGCGGTCGGCGCCGACCCCGGCCTGCATGCGGCCGAAGAGAATGGTGCCGAAGACCACGTCGTCGCGGCCGCTGACCCGGCCCAGCAGCTGGGCATAGGCCAGGTGGCACAGGCTGGCCACGCTGACGCCCAGCCGGCGCGCCTGGCTGCGCAGCCCGGTGCTCAAAGCCTCGGGCAGCTGCAGACGGGCCTCGCCGATCTCGCGACCGTCGCCCTGCACATCCGACAAGCCGTAGGGCAGCGTCGGCTCCTCCACCGTACCCAGGCGTTCGCGGAAATAGGCCTCATGCTGCGCCGTGCTCAGGCCCAGCCGCGCCTGCGCCACATAGTTGCGGAAAGGCTGCGGCGGGGCCAGGTCTTGCTCGCGACCACTCAGCAGCAAGGCAATCTCCTGCTGCATCACGTCCAGCGCCTGGTGGTCGGTCGACAGGTGGTGCATCAGCAGCAACAGCAGCCAGCGCTGGTTCGCCGCGTCGTGCACCACGTGGGCCCGTATCAGCGGCGCCTGCGTCAGCGCGATGCGGGTATGGCGGGGATCCCAGCGCTGGCGCAGCTGGGTTTCGGCGTCGAGCGCAAGGCCGGCATCGAGCTGCTCTTCCTCCAGCACCAGCGGCGCGGCGCGCCACACCACCTGCACCGGTTCGTCCAGGCCTTCCCAGTGCAGCGCGGTGCGCAGCACATCGTGGCGCTGCACGACCTGGTCCAGCGCCTGCGCGAAGCGATCCAGTTTGTCGCGCTGGTCGAAGCTGAACAACACGTCCTGCAGGTAGACGTCGCCCTGCTCCGCCATCAGGTGGTGGAACAACATGCCCTCCTGCAGCGGCGCCAGCGGGTAGATGTCCTGCACGTTGGCGGCGCCACCCGGCACCTGGGCCACGATCGCGTCGATCTGCGCCTGGCTGAGCGTCACCAGCGGCAGCATCGCCGGCGTGATGTGCTGCGCGCCGTCCGGGATGCCGTTGGGCGGCACCTCCACCTCGCGCGGCAGGTCCTCGCCGCCGTCCATGCGCTGCGCCAGTTGCGCCAGGCTGGGCGCGCTGAACAAGGCGCGCACATCGCTGGCCAGGCCCGCCTGGCGCATGCGCTCGATCAGCGTCACCGCCAGCAGCGAGTGACCGCCCAGCTCGAAGAAGTTGTCGTGCCGGCCCACGCGCGGCAGCTGCAGCACCTCGGCCCACAGCGCGGCCAGCTGTTCTTCCAGCGCGCCTTGCGGCGCCTCGTAGCTGCGCGTCGCGTGGTCCTGGGCCTGCGGCGCCGGCAGCGCGCGGCGGTTCAGTTTGCCGTTGGAGGTGAGGGGCAGCGCATCCAGGCGCACGAAGGCGCTGGGCAGCATGTAGGCCGGCAGCTCGCGCGCCAAGGCCTGGCGCAAGGCCTCGGCGTCGGGCGCGGTGTCGCTGACCACATAAGCCACCAGCCGCTGGTCGCCGGGCTGGTCCTCGCGCGCCAGCACCGCCGCTTCACGCACGCCCGCTTGTTCGAGCAACCGGGCCTCGATCTCGCCCAGCTCGATGCGGTAGCCGCGCAGCTTGACCTGGTGGTCGTTGCGACCCACGTACTCCAGCACCCCGTCCTCGCGCCAGCGCACCAGGTCGCCACTGCGGTACATGCGCGCCCCGCCGCCCACGAAGGGATCGGCCAGGAAGCGCTCGCGCGTCAGTTCCGGTCGACGCAGATAGCCTTCGGCCACACCGGCTCCGCCGATGAAGAGTTCGCCCACCACGCCCGGCGGCAGCAGACGCTGCTGCGCATCCAGCACATACAGGCGGGCGTTGGCCAGGCCGCGCCCGATGTGCGGCGCGCTGTCCGTGCTGATCAGGGCCGCTGTGCTGTCCACCGTGCATTCCGTCGGTCCGTATACGTTGAAGGCCCGCGTGCCCGGCAGCGCTGCCAGCTGCTGCCACAGTGCCGCATCGATCGCCTCGCCACCGACCAGCAGCAGCGACGGGCGGCGCCAGGACTCGCGCGCCCAGCCCTGGCCCAGCAGCAGCTTGAGCTGGGTCGGCGTGGCATCGAGCAGGTCGATGGACTGCTCGCCCAGGAAGCGCATCAGCGCCTGGGCATCGGTCCGGATGTCTTCCGGCACGACCACCAGCGCATGGCCGGCCATCAGCTGGCACAGCTGCTGCACCGAGGCATCGAAGCTCATCGGCGCGTTCAGGCTCAGGCGCAGCGGGCGCTCCAGCGCCAGGCGCTGCGTCAGCGCCTGCTGCAGATTGAGCACGGACCGGTGGCCCACCATCACGCCCTTGGGCGTGCCGGTGGAGCCCGAGGTGTAGATGACATAGGCCAGCGCGGTATCCTCGTCCACGACCACCGGCAGCGCGTCCGGCGATGCGCCGGACCAGGCGGCCGGAACGCCGTCCGCGAGCTCGACGCGGGTGCAGCCGGGCGGCAGGCTCACCGCCTCGGCCCCGCCCGGTGCGCCGAGCAGCAGCACCGGGTCGACGTCCTGCAACAGCGCCTGCACGCGCTGCACCGGCCAGCCGGCATCCAGCGGCACATAGGCGGCCCCGGTCTTGAGCACCGCCAGCATGGCCAGCACCATGGAGGCGCTGCGCGGCAGCAGCAGCGCAACCCGGCAACCCGGCGCGGCTCCGCGCTCGGCCAGGTGGCGGGCCAGCTGGTTGGACTGCTCGTCCAGTTCGCGGTAGCTCAGCCTGTGCTCGCCGCACTGCACGGCCAGCGCTTCGGGCGTGCGCGCGGCCTGCGCGCTGAAGCGTTCATGGATCAGGCCTCGGGGCACATCGCCCTGGGCGTCGTTGAACTGCTCCAGCAGTCGCGTACGCAGCGCCCGCGGCAGCAGCGTGAGCTCGCTCAGCGCCATCTGGCCGCCGTCGCGCAGCGCCTGCTCCAGGCTTTCCAGCGCCTGCACCATCAACTCGCAGACCTGGGCGGGATCATGCGGCTCGTCGACCCTGGCCTGCATCACCACGGCCTGGCCGTCGTCCTCGATGTTCAGGCTCAGCGGATGCTCGCTCAGGCCCTCCACCGCGACGGCCTGGATGTCGCCCTCATCGCCCGCGCCCAGCGGAGCCGGTGCCACGCGGCGGCAATTCAGCAGCGCGCTGAACAGCGGCCGCGGCGGCTGCACGCCGCTGCAGCGCTGCGCCGTCGCCAAGGGCGTCTGCTCGTGCTGCATCAGCTCCGCCAGCAGCCCGTGCATGCCACGGGCCGCCTCGCGCACCGTGCCCTGGTCCAGCCGCCAGCGCAGCGGCAGCGTGTTGACGAAGGGCCCCATCACCTGCTGGGCGTGCGCCCCGGCCTGCATGCGCCCCATCACCACCGTGCCGAACACCGGGTCCTCCCGGCCCGACAGCCGCCCCACCACCAGCGCGAAGGCCAGGTGGAACAGGCTCGCACTGTTGATCCCCAGCGCCTGCGCCTGCTTCTGCAAGGACGCGCCCAGCGCCTGCGGCAGCATCAGCTCGGACGAGCGGCTGCGCCGCTGGCGCCGGTGCACCTCCTCCAGCCCATAGGGCAGCGTCGGCTCGTCCACCTCGCCCAGCAGCCGCCCGAAGAAGGCCTCCTGCCCGCGCCTCGCCTCCTCGCGCCGCGACAGCGCGACGAAGTCCCTGAACGGCAGCGACGGCGGCAGCTGCCCCTGCTGACCCTGCAGGCAGGCCAGCACCTCCTGCTGCATCAGCACGAT
>NZ_JAKZFD010000002.1 GCF_022549225.1 Pelomonas sp. CA6 | reverse complement strand
ACTCAGGCCGCCGGCAACACCAGCGCGCTGAGCGTCACCCCGGCCACGCTGACCGTGGCGGCCAACAGCGCGTCGCGACTGTATGGCGCGGCCAACCCCAGTTTCAGCGGCACGGTGACCGGCTTCGTCGGCAGCGACACGCTGGCCAACGCCACCACCGGCACGCTGGCCTTCGCGACGCCCGCTACCACCGCCAGCAACGTCGGCAGCTATGCCATCAACGGCAGCGGCCTCACCGCCAACAACGGCAACTACGTCTTCGCGCAGGCCGCCGGCAACACCACGGCGCTGACCGTGACGCCGGCCACGCTGACGCTGACCGCCGCCAACGCCTCGCGGCTCTACGGCGCCAGCAACCCGGCCGCCACCGGCACGGTCACCGGCTTCGTCAACGGCGACACGCTGGCCAACGCCACCACCGGCACGCTCGCCTTCGCTACGCCGGCCACCGCCACCAGCAACGTCGGCAGCTACGCCCTCAACGGCGGCGGCCTGACGGCCAACCACGGCAACTATGTCTTCGTGCAGTCCGCCGGCAATGCCAACGCGCTGGCCGTGACGCCGGCGCCGCTGACCGTGACGGCCAACAACGACAGCAAGGTCTACAGCGGCAATGCCTACGGCGGCGGCAATGGCGTCAGCGTCAGCGGTTTCGTGAACGGCGAGAGCGCCAGCGTGCTGGGCGGCACGCTGAGCTTTGGCGGCAGCAGCCAGGGCGCGGTCAACGCCGGCCGCTACACGATCACGCCGCAAGGCCTGACGGCCGGCAACTACGCGCTGAGCTTCGTCGACGGCACGCTGAACATCACGCAGGCCGGCCTGACGCTGATCACCGGCACGCTGACCGGCAGCACCAGCAAGGTCTACGACGGCACGACCACCGCGCTGCTGGCGCCGCAGAACTTCCTGCTCAGCGGCTTCGCGGCCGGCGAGGGCGCCACCGTGACCCAGACCATCGGCCGCTATGCCGACGCCAACGCCGGCGCCAACAAGTGGGTCACGGTCGCGCTGAACAACAGCGACTTCGCCGCCACCGGCAGCACCAACCTGGCCAACTACACGCTGCCGTCCAGCGTCAGCGGCAGCATCGGCAGCATCACGCCGGCGGCGCTGACGGTGGCCGCCAACAACGCGAGCAAGACTTACAACGCACAGGCCTGGAACGGCGGCGCCGGCGTCAGCTTCAGCGGCCTCGTCAACGGCGAGAGCGCCGCGGTGCTGGGCGGCACGCTTGGCTTCGGCGGCAGCGCCCAGGGCGCGGTCAACGCCGGCCGCTACACGATCACGCCGCAAGGCCTGAGCTCCGGCAACTACGCGATCCGCTATGTGGACGGCAGCCTCACGGTGAACCCGGCGGCGCTGACCCTGAGCGCCACGCCTGCCACCCGGACCTACAACGGCACGACCCTCTCCAGCGCAACGCCCACGGTCGCGGGCCTGCAGGGCAACGACACGGTCAGTGGCCTGACCCAGGCCTACGTGGACAAGAACGCCGGCAGCGGCAAGACCATGCTCGTGACCGGCTACACCGTGAACGACGGCAACGGCGGCGCCAACTACACGGTGAGCACAGTGGCCGACACCAGCAGCAGCATCACGCGCGCGGTGGCCAGTGTCTCGGTGGCGCCGGCGAGCACGGTCTACAACGGCGCGGTGCAAAGCCAGGCACCCGCCAGCACCAGCGGCTTCCTGGCCGGCGACCACATCGTCGTCGACGGGCTCGCCAGCGGCCGCAACGCCGGCCGCTATGCGTCCAACCTGAGCGTCTCCGGCCGCGACGCCGGCAACTACGAGCTGCACCTCGCCAATGCCGAGCTGACGATCAACCCCGCCACGCTGATGCTGACCGCCACCACCGGCAGCCGCGGCTATGGCGCCGCGAACCCCGGCTTTGGCGGCAGCGTCAGCGGCTTTGTCGGCGGCGACACGCTGGCCTCGGCCACCAGCGGGCAGCTGAGCTTCGGCAGCGGCGCCAGCGCCACCAGCCCGGTGGGCAGCTACGCGGTCAGCGGCGGCGGCTTGGTCGCCAACCACGGCAACTATGTCTTCGCGCAGGCCCCGGGCAACGCGACGGCGCTGAGCATCACGCCAGCGCCGCTGCTGGTCAGCGCCGGCAACGCCAGCAAGACCTACGACGCGCAGGCCTGGGCGGGCGGCGCCGGCGTCAGCTTCAGCGGCTTCGTCAACAACGAGAGCGCGGCGGTGCTGGGCGGCACGCTGAGCTACGGCGGCAGCGCCCAGGGCGCGGTCGACGCCGGCCGCTACACGCTGCAGCCCCAGGGGCTGAGCAGCACCAACTACGCCATCCGCTACGCGCCCGGCACGCTGAGCGTGACGCCGGCCACGCTGAGCTATGTGGCCGGCAGTGCCTCGCGCATCTATGGCGCGAACAATCCGGTACTCATCGGCACGGTCAGCGGCTTCGTCGGCGGCGACACGCTGGCCTCGGCCACGACCGGCGCGCTGAGCTTCGCCAGCCCGGCCACGCCGACCAGCGCGGTGGGCAGCTACGCGGTGAGCGGTGGCGGCCTGAGCGCCAACAAGGGCAACTATGTCTTCGTCCAGGCCCCCGGCAACGAGCTGGCGCTGAGCGTCACGCCGGCCCCGTCCAGCGGCCAGGAACTGGTGCCCAAGCCCGTCTCGGTACCGGCCTTCGCCGACAACGCCGTGCCCGCGCTGGCCCGCGAAACCGGCGGCAGCGGCTACGGCACGCTCAACTACATTCCGCTCACCCCCGGTACGCCCGCCGTCAGCGCGGCCCCGAGCGGCTCCGCGATCACGCTGTCGGCGGCACCGACCGCCGCCGTTGCGGGTGCGGGTGCGGGCGCGAACGCGAGTACGAGCGCAGGCGCGGGTACGAGCGGCATCCCGGCCGCCGCGCCCGCCGCCGCTGGCGACGCGTCGATCCTGGTCTACACCACGCCCGGAACCGGCCCTGTCGCCAGCAGCGCCGAGGTGGGCGCGAAGGTGGAGAACAGCACGGGCAAGAACGGCAAGAACAAGGTGCTGAACCCCGCCGTCGTCGTGCCCAGCGCGAATGGCCCGCTGGATGTGTTCGTGATCGAGGGTGGCATTAACATCGGTGCACCTCCCTCGGCGGTCGCCACCGCGGCGACCAAATAAGACAGGCCCTGAAGCCGGAGCATGCGTCTGTGAGGAAGCTGAAACACACCCCCCCGCTGCTGGCCCTGCTGGTCTTTGGCAGCGGCGCGATCGCCCAGGGCGCGGCCCCGAGCGAGGCCCAGGACCTCCAGGGCCGGCAGCCGCCGCGCCCGCTGCGTTCCGACCAGAGCGCGCTGCCGCCGCCACCCGCCGCCGCGGCCTCCGCCCCGGGGGGCGAGGGCAGCGGACCCACGCTGCAGCTGGAAACCCTGGAGCTGCGCGGCAACCTCGCCATCCCCAGCGACGAGTTGCTCGCCGCGTTGGGCGACTGGAAGGGCCGGCGCTATACGCTGGCCCAGCTGCGCGCGCTGACCGACACCCTGATGGGCCACTACCGCCGCCGCGGCTATCCCTTCGTGCAGGTCTATGTGCCGCCGCAAAGCAGCAGCGCCGGCGCGCTGGTGGTGCAGATCGTCGAAGGCCGCTTCGGCCAAGTGCTCGCCGTCGGAACCGACGATGCCGCCGACGCGCAGGGCGCCCAGCCCTTTCTGGACCACGGGCTGCGGCGCGGCGAGGTGATCCGCGACGCGGACCTGGAGCGCACGCTGCTGATCCTGGACGACCAGCCGGCGCGCAAGGTCCGCCCGGTGCTGCGCCCCGGCGGCGAACGCGGCGAGGGCGACCTGCTGGTGGAGATCCGCCGCACCGACACCGTCAGCGGCGAACTGGGCTTGGACAACGCCGGCAACCGCAACACCGGCAGCACGCGCGCCACCGCCAACCTGCGCATCAACAGCCCCTGGCGCTATGGCGACAAACTGAGCTTCAGCGCGCTGTACACGGACCGCCGCATGGGCCTGGGCTCGGCCGAATACGAAACCCCGCTGGGCCCCAGCGGCCTGCGCGGCATGCTGGGGATGGCGCGCACCAGCTACCAGCTGGGCGGCGAGTTCGCCGAACTCGACGCCGCCGGCTATGCCCGCGTGGCGACGGCCCGGCTCAGCTATCCGGTGCTGCGCTCGCAGGCCAGCAATCTGCTCGCGACGCTGAGCCTGCAGCACAAGCGCATGGAAGACCGCCTGCGCGCCGTCGAGGTGGTGCATGAGAAGTCCAGCCGGCTGCTGGTCGCGGGGCTGCAGTTCGACCGCCGCGACGCGCTGGGCGGTGGCGGCGTCACCTATGGCCTGCTGAGCCTGACGGCCGGCCGGCTGAACCTGGACGCCGGATCGCTGGCCACCGACGCGCTCACCGCGCGCACCCAGGGCGGGTTCCAGAAGCTCAACCTGGACATCGCGCGCATCCAGAAGCTGGGCGGGCCCTTCACGCTGTACGGCCGGCTGTCGGCGCAATGGGCGGCGCAGAACCTGGACGCCTCCGAGAAATTCGGCGCCGGCGGCTCCTATGGCGTGCGCGCCTACCCGATGGGCGAGGGCAGCGGCGACGCCGGCTGGCTCGCGCAGTTGGAGCTGCGCATGGAAGCCGGCCCGACCACGCCCTTTCTGTTCGTCGACGGCGCGCGCACGCGCGCCAACGTCGAGTCCTGGGACGCCGGCTCGGCCGCGCGTCGGGCCCTGGCCGGCGCGGGCCTGGGGCTGCGCGCCTCGCTGGAGCGCTGGACCCTGGAAGCCACGCTGGCCGCGCGGCTGCGCGGCGGCACCAGCACGGCGGAACGCCCGGACCGCAACCCGCGCCTGTTCCTGAGGGCCGACTACCGCTTCTGACGCGCGGCCCGCGCCGTCGTCGGCGCCGCCTTCACATAGTCCGCCAGATGCTGGCCGGTCAGCGTCGCGCGGCCGGCCACCAGCTCGGCCGGCGTGCCCTGGAAGACGACGCGGCCGCCCTCGTGTCCGGCACCGGGCCCCAGGTCGATGATCCAGTCGGCATGCGCCATCACCGCCTGGTGGTGCTCGACCACGATGACCGACTTGCCCTCGTCGACCAGCCGGTCCAGCAAGGCCAGCAATTGTTGGACGTCGGCCAGATGCAGGCCCGCGGTGGGCTCGTCCAGCACGTAGACGTCGCCCTTCTCCGCCATGCGCATCGCCAGCTTGAGCCGCTGGCGCTCGCCACCGGACAGCGTGGTGAGCGGCTGGCCCAGCGTCAGATAGGCCAGCCCCACATCGGCGAGCCGGCGCAGTATGGCCAGCGCCGCGGGCAGACGCGCCTCGCCGCTGGCGAAGAACGCCAGCGCCTGCTGCACCGACATCGCCAGCACCTCGCTGATGTCCTGACCGCCCAGCCGGTAGGCCAGCACAGCGGCCTGGAAGCGCTTGCCGCCGCAGTCCTCGCAGGGCACGGCGACCCCGGCCATGCTGCCCAGGTCAATCTCGACCACGCCGGCGCCGCCGCAGGCCGGGCAGGCGCCCTCGGAGTTGGCGCTGAACAGCGCCGGCTTCACGCCATGGGCCTTGGCGAAGGCGTTGCGTATCGAGTCCAGCAGCCCGGTGCAGGTCGCCGGATTGCTGCGCCGCGAGCCGCCGATCGCGTCCTGGTCCACCAGCACCACGCCGTCGCGCCCGGCCAGCGAACCCTGCACCAGCGAGCTCTTGCCTGAGCCCGCCACGCCGGTCAGCGCCACCAGCACGCCCAGCGGGATGTCCACGTCCAGCTGCCGCAGGTTGTGGGTGCAGGCGCCGCGCACTTGCAGCGCCCCGCGGGGCTGGCGCGTCGCGGGCTTGAGCGCGGCGCGGTCGTCCAGGTGGCGGCCGGTCAACGTGCCGCTGTCGCGCAGGCCCTGCACGCTGCCTTCGAAGCAGACGCGACCGCCGTCGCGCCCCGCCCCCGGACCCAGGTCCACCACGTGGTCGGCGATCGCGATGGTCTCCGGCTTGTGCTCGACCACCAGCACGGTATTGCCCTTGTCGCGCAGCCGCAGCAGCAGCTCGTTCATGCGCTGGATGTCGTGCGGATGCAGGCCGATGGTCGGCTCGTCGAACACATAGCTGACGTCGCTCAGCGCCGAGCCCAGGTGGCGGACCATCTTGGTGCGCTGCGCCTCGCCGCCCGACAGCGTGCCGGTGGGCCGCTCCAGTGACAGATAGCCCAGGCCGATCTCGACGAAAGAATCCAGCGTGCGGCGCAGCGCCGCGATCAGCGGCGCGACCTCGGGCGCGTCGAGGCCGGCCAGCCAGGGCACGAGGTCGCTGATCTGCATCGCGCAGACCTCGGCGATGTTGAGGCCGCGGATGCGCGACGAACGCGCCGCCTCGGCCAGCCGCGTGCCGCCGCAGTCGGGGCAGGTCGAGAAACGCACCGCGCGCTCGACGAAGGCGCGCACATGCGGCTGCAGCGCGTCGACGTCCTTGGCCAGCATGGACTTCTGGATGCGCGGGATCAGCCCCTCGTAGCTCAGGTTGACGCCGTCCACCTGGATGCGCGTCGCCTCCTTGTGCAACAGGTCCTGCAGCTCGCGCTTGCTGAACTTGCGGATCGGCTTGTCCGGGTCGAAGAAGCCGCAGCCGCGAAAGATGCGGCCATACCAGCCGTCCATGCTGAAACCGGGAATGCGCAGCGCGCCCTCGTTGAGCGACTTGCTGTCGTCGTAGAGCTCGGTCAGCGCGATCTCGGAGACCGTGCCCATGCCCTCGCAGCGCGGGCACATGCCACCCAGGCGGCTGAAGCTCTGCTTGACGGTGCGGGCGGCACCGCGCTCCACCGTGATCGCGCCAGCGGCGCGCACCGTGGGCACGTTGAACGAGAAGGCGCCGGGCGGCCCGATCCGCGGCTGGCCGAGCCGGCTGAAGAGGATGCGCAGCATCGCGTTCGCGTCGGTGGCCGTGCCCACCGTGGAGCGCGACTGCGCGCCCAGGCGCTCCTGGTCGACAACGATGGCCGTCGTCAACCCGTCCAGCACATCCACGTCCGGCCGCGCCTGCGCGGGCATGAAGCCCTGCACGAAGGCGCTGTAGGTTTCGTTGATCAGCCGCTGCGACTCCGCGGCGATGGTGCCGAACACCAGCGAGCTCTTGCCCGATCCGGACACGCCGGTGAACACGGTCAGCCGCCGTTTGGGAATCTCGATGTGGATGTCCTGCAGGTTGTTCTCGCGCGCGCCGTGCACGCGGATCGTGTCGTGGCGGTCCGCTGGATGGCGGTCGGCGGCGGCGGGCGGCGGCGGGCGCTTCATGCCGTTTGCTGGATGCGCACCATGTTGCCCGCTGGATCGCGCACGGCGCAATCGCGCACCCCATAGGGCTGGTCGGTGGGCTCCTGGACGATCTCGACCTCGCCGCGCGCCTGCAGCTGCTCGAAGACGCCGTCCAGGTCAGGGGTCGCCAGGATGATCATCGCCAGGGTGCCCTTGGCCATCATCTCGGCCAGCACGCGCCCCTCCTCTTCGGTGACGCCGGGCGTGGCGCCGGGCGGGAAGAGCACCAGCGAGACCGGCTGGCCGGGCGCGCCCAGCGTGAGCCAGCGATGGCCGCCGTAGGCGACGTCGTTGCGCAGTTCCAGGCCCAGCAGGTCGCGGTAGAAGGCCAGCGACCGTTCGGGGTCTTCGTGCGGCAGAAAGGTGGAATGGATGCTCAGGTTCATGCTGCACTTGCCTCCTTGGGGTTCGGCCGCCCGAGGACCGGGTGGCCATGGAACTCAGTCTAGAGGCGGCCCCGGGGGCGGCGCTTCTCCATTCCTGACCGGTCGCATGACCTGCCGGGCGACGCAGGCGGGCAGGCCCGCCGCCACGCCGGCCGCCTGCTGCCGGTAGACGCTGGGCGGCATGCCCACCCGTTCGGCGAAGCGCGCGCTGAAGCTGCCCAGCGAGCTGCAGCCGACCTCCAGGCAGACCTCGGTCACGCTCAGATCGCCGCGCCGCAGCAGGGCCATCGCGCGCTCGATGCGCCGCGTCATCAGATAGGCATAGACCGATTCGCCGTAGGCGAGCCGGAACTGGCGGCTCAGGTGGCCGGCCGACATGTGCACGCCGCGCGCCAGCGCCTCCACGTCCAGCGGCTGCGCGTACTCGCGGTCGATGCGGTCGCGCACTCGGCGCAACCGCGCCAGATCGCGCAGATGATGGGCCGGCGCGGTCTTCACGGGCCGGCCTCGGCTCAGGGCAGGGGGCTCAGCGCCCCAGCTGGGCCAGCGCCGCCTGCAGGCCGGCAACGCCGCCCACGCGCTGGTCGTTGATGAAGACCTGCGGCATCTGGCGCACGGCCGGGCCGCATTTGGCGTAGAAGGCCAGGCGCTCGGCCTCGTCGTCGATGCGGATTTCCTCGAAGGCCAGGCCGCGGGTCTTGAGCAGCATCTTGGCCGTGTCGCATTGCGGGCAGGCCGACTTGGAGTAGACGACGATCTTGAATTCCATGGCGGCAGTGTATGCGCGCCGGTCCGGCCCCGGCCGGGCACGCGGCTTGCCCGGCAAGACCTGTCGCTTCAAGGCAGGATCCACGATGAACGCCGATGCCCCCTTCTCTCCCACGCCCGGCCGCCCGGTGCCGCGCGACGATGGCAGCCACTGGGTGCTGGTGGCCGACGAGGGCGTGGCCCACCTGCTGCGCCTGCCCGAAGCCGCCGGCGACCTGGAAGCGCAGCACACGCTGACCGACGCCGCCGCGCATGCTGACAAGGCCGACCTGCGCCGCGACGCCGAAGGGCGGCGCGGCGGCAGCACCACCACCTCGGCCGGGCTGGACGAATCGCACGAGGAGGCCCGCGGTTTCGCCGCGCGCGTGGCGCAGGCGCTGGACGAGGCGCTGGAGGCGGGCCGCTTCCGCACGCTGGACCTGGTCGCCGCGCCGCGATTTCTGGGCCTGCTGCGCAAGGCGCTGAGCACGCGCGTGGCCGCCGCCGTGACGCGCGAGCAGGCGCTGGACCTGGTGCACGAGAAACCCCACGAGCTCACGGCGCGGCTGTTCCCGCGCCGCCATTGAACGCCAGGCCCGGGGCGCCCGACGCCCTCATGCGCGCAGCACATACCCTGCTGCGCAATGCGCAGTTCTGTGCGCGCCACGCACCGCCTAAGCTGGCTCCATCCTTCAACCCAGGGCCGCCAGGCCCGCCCAGGAGCCGACCATGAGCATCAGCGCCATCAACGTCCGCAACCAGTTCCGCGGCACCATCAAGGAGATCAACGAGGGACCGGTGGTTTCCGAGATCGCGGTGCAGGCGGCCGGCGGCATCGTCGTCACCTCGGTCATCACCACGCGCTCGATCAAGGAGCTGGGACTCAGCCTCGGCAAGGAGGTGGTGGCGCTGGTGAAGTCCACCGAGGTCTCCATCGCCACGCTGTGAGCCCCGGGGTCGGGCAAAGCCCCGGCCCCCACAGGAGTTGCCATGCCCTACCACCCGCCCCGACTGCTGATCATCCCGGGCCTGCGCGACAGCGGCCCGACCCACTGGCAGAGCTGGCTGCAGATCCAGTACCGCGACGCGCGACGCGTGCAGCAGCGCGACTTCAGCACGCCGGACCTGCCGCGCTGGAGCGAACGCATCCAGCGCACGCTGGAGAGCGCCGAGTCCGATGGCCATCGCGGCGGCTGGATCGCGGTGGCGCACAGCTTCGGCTGCCTGGCACTGGCCGAACACCTGGCCGCGCGGCCGGACTCGCCGATCCGCGAGGCCTTGCTGGTGGCGCCCGCCGAGCCGGACAAGTTCGGCCTGGCCGAACAGCTGCCGCACCAGCGCCT
The DNA here is from genome assembly GCF_022549225.1 of Pelomonas sp. CA6. GTDB lineage: Bacteria > Pseudomonadota > Gammaproteobacteria > Burkholderiales > Burkholderiaceae_C > Roseateles. Next base: position 487,091 of record NZ_JAKZFD010000002.1, on the reverse strand, counting down.
GCCGCGCCCCACGCAGCTGATCGCAAGCCAGAACGACCCCTGGATGAGCGCCGCCAGCGCGCTGCGCTGGGCCAGCCGCTGGGGCAGCAGCTACAGCAACCTCGGCCGCGTCGGGCACATCAATGCAGAGGCCGGCTTCGGTCCGCTGCCGCTGGCCCGGCGCTGGGTGGAGCAGGCACGCGCCCGCGCGGCGCGCGAACAGCGCCCACTGCATGCCGACTTCCGCGAATGGTCCTTCGCGACCTGAGCCCGACATCCGGCCGTGCCGCCCGGCGTCAGCGCGGGCGCGCATAAGCAAAGCACTTTTTCTTGGAGGACAAGGCGCGCGCGTCTGGCAAGAATCCGGCCCCACCCCCGGACTCCAGACCCACACGCCCGTGAACTTCCAGCAGCTGCGATCCTTCCGCGAAGCCCAGCGCCGCGGCTTCAACCTCACCGAGGTGGCCCAGGCGCTGCACACCTCCCAGCCCGGCGTGAGCCGCCAGATCCGCGAGCTGGAGGACGAACTCGGGCTGGAGCTCTTCGTGCGCTCCGGCAAGCGGCTGCTGGGCCTGACCGAACCGGGGCGCCATGTGCTGCCCATCGTCGAGCGCCTGCTGCGCGAGGCCGAGAACCTGCGCCGCGCCGGCGAGGACTTCGCGCGCGCCGGCCAGGGCACGCTGCGCATCGCCGCGACGCACAGCCAGGCGCGCTACGCGCTGCCGCCGGCGGTGCGCGACTTCCGCGCCAGCCACCCCGAGGTGCTGCTGCACTTCAAGCAGGGCTCGCCGCAGCAGGTGGCGCAGCTGCTGCTGGAGGGCGAGGCCGACCTGGGCATCGCCACCGAGGCGCTGGCGCTGCATCCCGAGCTGCTCACGCTGCCCTGCTACCGCTGGACCCATACCGTGCTGGTGCCGCCCGGTCACGCGCTGGCGCGCGAAGCCGCCGAGGGTCAGGTCTTGACCCTGGAGCGCCTGGCGCGCTTCCCCATCGTCACCTACGAGAGCGGCTACACCGGGCGCTCGCACATCGACGCGGCCTTCCACGCCGCCGGCCTCGCCTTCGACGTCAGCCTGGTGGCGATGGACGCCGACGTGATCAAGACCTATGTGGAGCTGGGCCTGGGCGTGGGCATCGTCGCGGCGATCGCCTACGACGAGGAGCGCGACACCCAGCTGCGCGCGATCGACGCGCGCCATCTGTTCGCCGACAACCTGACCCGCCTGGCCGTGCGCCGCGACGCCTACCTGCGCGACTACGTCTACGACTTCATCACCACCTTTGCGCCGCCGCTGACGCGCGCCGAAGTGGAGTCCGCGCGCGCGCAGACGGCCGCGCAGACCGAGTAAGCACAGACGGCTTTGTTCGTTCACGCCCCGCCCGGGGCTGCCTAGAGTCGGCCTCCACAAGACGGCCCGCTCCGCCAGGGCGCAAGCCGCCAGGCTCCCGCGACACGCGGGCGCGCCTGCCCTCTCGTCACCTCATCAAAGGAAGAAACATGCTGTCCCGTGCCCCGGGCCGGCCGACGCCTCTGGCGTTGGCGCTGCTGGCCCTTGCCTCCCTGTCCTCCACCGCCGTCCAGGCCCAAGAAGCCGCGCCGGCGCAGCCCGCCGCCCAGGCCGGCGCGCCCCTGCCGCAGGTCGTGGTCACGGGCTCTCGCCTGGGCCGGCTGCAGCAGGAGGGCGCAACGCCGGTCACGGTGATCAAGGCCGAGGACATCGATCGCCTGGGCTACCGCAACGTCTCCGACGCGCTGGCCGCGCTGACCGAGAACTCCGGCTTCACGCAGGGCGAGGACTTCGGCAACACCTTCACGCCGGCGGCCAACGCGATCAGCCTGCGCGGCCTGGGCCCCAACCACACGCTGGTGCTGGTCAACGGCCGCCGCCTGACCGAGTACCCCACCGCCTACGAGGGCTCGGTGAACTTCGTCAACCTGGCCAACATTCCGTCGGCGCTGGTGGACCGCATCGAGGTGCTCAGCGGCGGCGCGTCGGCCATCTACGGGTCGGACGCGGTGGCCGGCGTGGTCAACATCGTGCTCAAGCGCGAGCTCGACGGGCTGCAGCTCAACCTGCGCGCCGGCACCACGCAGCGCGGCGGCGGCACGAACGCGCGCGCCCAGCTGTCCGGCGGTTTCCAGAGCGGCGCGCTGCGCGCCGCCGCGGCGGTGGAACTGAGCGGCCGCGACCCCATCTGGAGCCGCCAGCGCCCCTTCATGGCCGACACCACGCTGAAGGGCGGCGCGCCCACGGTGGTCTTCGGCCGCCGCGACGTGCAGTCGCGCCGCTACGTGACGCCCGCGGACTGCGCGCCGGTGCAGGGCCTGTTCGAAGGCTCGGTGGGCCTGTACACCGGCAGCTCGGGCAGCTACTGCGGCAGCGGCCGCGTCTCGCCGACCTACTGGACCACGCAGACCGGCAACCGCAGCGCCCAGCTCGCCGGCGTGCTGACCTACACGCTGAGCGACCGGCACGAGCTGTTCGCCGACCTGCAAACCGGCTGGACCGACACCGAGAACAACACGCGCGGCCCGGCCTGGACCTCGGAATCGGCCAACCAGGGCTATTTCCGCAACACCGCCAGCAACCGGCTGGAGACCTGGTCGCGGCGTATCTCGCCCGAGGAGATGGGCGGCGCAGACCGCTTCAACCGCCACTGGACCGACCGCACTCACCAGGTCGCGCTGGGCGCGCGCGGCGACCTCTTCGGCAGCTGGAGCTACGAGGCCGCGCTAAGCAGCGGCTACTACCAGAACCGCACCCGCACGCCGCGCTTCCTGGCCGGGGTGGACGAGTTCTTCCTCGGCCCGCGCCAAGGCCAGGACGCGCAGGGCGTGTGGCGCTACACGCCCGACGAGAAGCGCCTCTACCGCCCGCTCAGCGCGCAGGAGTTCGACCGCATCGTCGGCGAAAGCTGGGGCCGCAACACCAGCTGGACCCACACGCTGTCGGCCAGCGCCAACGGCGAGCTGCTCGCGCTGCCCGCCGGCCCGCTGCGCGCCGCCGTCGTCGCCGAGGCGGGCAAGCAGGGCTTCAGCAATCTGTCCGACCCGCGCCTGGGCCAGGGCGTGTTCTACGCCACCAGCGAAGCCGCCGAGGTGCGCGGTACGCGCGACCGCAAGGCCCTGGGCCTGGAGCTGCAGCTGCCCCTGCTGCGCACACTGAGCGCCAACCTGGCCGCGCGCCACGACAGCTACCGCTTCGCCGGCCGCGACGACGCCAGCACCACCTACAACGCCGGGCTGGAGTTCCGCCCGCTGCCCGAGCTGCTGCTGCGCGCCCACCATGCCACCAGCTTCCGCGCCCCGGACATGAACTACATCTTCGCCGAGCGCACGCGCGGCTACTACAGCGGCTCCACCGACTACTACCGCTGCGCGAAGGCCGGCCTGCCGCTGGACAAGTGCGAGTTCGCCAACGTCTCGCCGGGCTTCAACTTCGTGCGTTCGGGCTCCAAGGATCTGCGCTCCGAGCACGGCAAATCCTGGGGTCTGGGCCTGGTCTGGCAGCCCACCCAGCAGCTGGACCTGAGCCTGGACTTCTGGAAGGTGGCGATCAGCGACCTGGTCACCAACCTCAGCGGCGACCAGGTGCTGCGCGACGAATCGGCCTGCCGCACCGGCCTCTACGACATCAGCTCGCCCAGCTGCCAGGCCACGCTGGCGCGCGTGGTGCGCAACCCCGAGGACGCACTGCTGCGCCCCGGCGAGGTCAGCGAGATCCGCGTCAACCCGATCAACGCGGCGCGCAAGAGCACCTGGGGCTGGGACCTGAGCCTGCGCTACGGCTGGAGCACCGCGAGCCTGGGCCGCTTCCAGGCCAGCGCCAAGTACAGCAAGGTGCGCAGCTACGTCTACCAGGCCTTCGACGGCGACGCCGCGATCAACCGCGTCGGCACCTTCGACTACGGCGACTGGCCGAGCCGGCTCAACACCAGCCTGAACTGGACCCTGGGCGACATCGGCGCCACGCTGAGCGCGCAGCGCAACGGCAAGGTGGCCCGCGACGACCAGGCCGGCTGGCTGGGCCCCTACTGGAACCTCAACCTGGACACGCGCTACCAGCTCAGCGCGCGCAGCACGCTGAGCCTGACGGTCAACAACCTGCTCAACAAGGTGCGCCGCGACGAGAGCGCGGCCTGGCCCTACTACCCGGTGGGCTACTACCTGCCCTACGGACGCCAGTTCTGGGTGGGCTTCGAGCACCGCTTCAAAGGCTGAGGGCTGAGGCCCCGCTCCCCGGCCCCGGCCTTTCCGGGGCCGGGGGAGCGGGGCCGGCACCGCCGCCCTCGCGCCTTCTGCGCGAAGCTGCTAAGCAAAGCACTTCTTCTTGGTTTCCCTCATGAAGGCCCTCGCCTACATTGGCAAGCCTCCCGCAACCCATCGGAACCCTGCCGTGAACGTCACCCGTCGCCTCGCTGTTTCGCTGCTGGCCGCCACCGCCCTGCTGGGCGGCGCCGCGCCGGCCCTGGCCCAGGCCCAGCTGCTCAACGTCTCCTACGACCCCACGCGCGAGCTCTACCAGGACTTCAACCGCGCCTTCGCCAAGCACTGGCAGGCCAAGACCGGCGAGGCGCTCGGCATCAAGCAATCGCATGGCGGTTCGGGCAAGCAGGCGCGCTCGGTGATCGACGGGCTGCAGGCCGACGTCGTGACGCTGGCGCTGGCCTATGACATCGACGCGCTGCACGACCATGGCCAGCTCGTCCCGGCCGACTGGCAGAAGCGCCTGCCCCACAACGCCTCGCCTTACACCTCCACCATCGTCTTCCTGGTGCGCAAGGGCAACCCCAAGAAGATCAGCAACTGGCCCGACCTCGCGCGCAGCGGCGTGGAGGTGATCACGCCCAACCCCAAGACCTCGGGCGGTGCGCGCTGGAACTATCTGGCCGCCTGGGGCTATGCGCTGAAGCAGCCGGGCGGCAATGCCGATTCGGCCAAGGCCTTCGTCAAGCGCATCTACGAGAACACCAAGGTGCTGGATTCCGGCGCGCGCGGCTCCACGACCACCTTCGTCGAGCGCGGCATCGGCGACGTGCTGATCGCCTGGGAAAACGAGGCCTATCTGGCCGTCAAGGAGCTGGGCAAGGACAAGTTCGAGATCGTCACGCCCAGCATCTCGGTGCTGGCCGAGCCGCCGGTCGCGGTGGTCGACAAGGTGGTCGACAAAAAGGGCACACGCAAGCAGGCCCAGGCCTACCTGGAGTACCTGTACAGCCCCGAGGGCCAGGAGATCGCGGCGCGCCACTACTACCGCCCGCGCGACGCCAAGGTCGCGGCCCGCTATGCCAAGCAGTTCGCCGCCACCCAGCTCTTCACGGTGGACGAGCTCTTCGGCGGCTGGCGCCAGGCGCAGAAGCAGCACTTCGACGACGGCGGCCTCTTCGACCAGATCTACGCGCGCCGCTGAGCGCGACCGAGGGCCGCCGCGTCCGGCGGCGGGCCTCCCGTATTCCGTTTGTCTCCTCGGTCGGTCCTGGTTTCACCGGGGTCTGTCACTGCCGACCGTTTGCTCTGTGCGAGCAGCCCCGTTCCGGGTCACCGGGCGGGGCTCTTTTTTGTGTCAGCGTGTGTCGGCGTCGCGTGGACCGGACGCCGTGGTGGCTGCGGTGGCGCTGCCCTGGTCGCGCAGCAGGCGCTGCATCAGCGCGAAGAAGCGGTCATAGAACTGGCCCGCCGGCACGGTTTCGGAGGCCACCTTGACCAGCGATTCCTGCGTCGAGGACAGCGGCACCGAGATCGAGCCGATCGCGGAAACGCCCAGGCTGGTGGAGTTGGCGCTCTTCTTGACCGCGTAGCGGTCCTGCAGCGCCGACACATAGGCCGTGGCCAGCTTGCCCCCATTGCCCTCGGGCACGCAGACGATGTTGAAGCTCAGCTCCACATGCACCTCGCCGTCGGGCTGGAAGCGCTTGCGGCCGGAGATGGAGTCGGGCTGACCGGTGGTGATCACATAGCCCTGGCTCAGCAGCGCGCGGCGCGCGGCCTCGCAGGTGTCTTCCACGCTGGCGTCGAACAGGCGCGAGAAGGTCTCGTCGGCCTGGAAACGCTCGTTCTGGTAGACCGAGGTCCGGCGCGACGCGCCGCTCTCGCTGCCCAGGCTGCCGCAGCCGGCCAGCAGCGCGGCGGCGGCGACGGCCGCGAGCCAGGTGCGGGTCAAAGATGCAGACATCGCGAAACGTCCCTGATGTACAGGCAGCCATTATCCCCGCCACCGCCTTCGCCCGTCCGGGCGCAGGGCGAACCGCGGACGCCAGGGTTCAGCGCTGACGCTTGCGCTGGTACATCACCAGGTCGGCCTTGTGCATCAGGCTGGCCGCGTCGATGCCGTCATGGCGGTAGACCGACCAGCCGATGCTGGCGCTGAGCGACAGCGCCTGGCCCTGCAGCAGCGCCGGGCGGCCCAGCTGCTCGGCGATGCGCGCGGCGATGGCGGCCGCGGACTCGCGCGAATCCACCCCCTGCAGCAGCACCAGGAATTCGTCGCCGCCCAGCCGCGCCACCAGGTCGTCGGCCGAGACCGCGCGCTTGAGCCGCTGGCCCGCCTCGCGCAGCAGCGCGTCGCCCGCGGCATGGCCCAGGCTGTCGTTGACCTGCTTGAACTCGTCCAGATCCACGAAGAGCAGCGCGAAGCTGCCGCCCAGCACCGCGGCGCGCTCCAGCTGGTGCTGCAGCTCCTGCTCGGCGAAGCTGCGGTTGGGCAGGCCGGTGAGGCTGTCGCGGAAGGCCATGGCCTCCAGATCGCGGCGCTCGTACTCGGGCGAGAGGTCGCGCACCACGCCGACGAAGCGAATGCCGGTCTCGTCGGAGATGTCCGCCACGGTCAGGTGGATGGGGAACAGCCCGCCGTCGCGGCGTCGCGCCATCTCCACGCGGCCGACGCCGATGATGCGCGGCGCGCGTCCGTCCAGGTAGTGGTTCAGGTAGCTGTCGTGCAGGCTCTGGTGCGGGTCGGGCATCAGCGCGTTGATCTTGCTGCCGATGATTTCGCCCGCGCTCCAGCCGAACAGGCGCTCGGCCGCGGCATTGAAGGAGCGGATGCGGCCCTGCTCGTCGATCACGATCACGCCCTCGCTGACACGGTCCAGCGCGCTGCGCGCCACGCGGCGCAGCGACACCAGCCGCCGCGTCGCGACGAAGCGCTCGTGCAGCGCCAGCGGCTCCAGCGGCTTGGCCAGCACATAGTCCACCATGCCCGGCGCGCGCAGCGCCAGCCGGCGCCAGTGCGCGGCATCGTCGACCAGCAGCATGATGGGCAGCCATTCGCTGTGCAGGCTGGAGCGCAGCCCCTCCAGCAGGCTGAGCAGGGCGTCGTCGCCCATCGCGTCGTCCAGCAGCACGCAGTCGGCGCGCTCCTGCACGAAGCGCTGCAGCGCGCTGCCGGGCTCGGGATGCAGCAGCAGCTCCAGCTGCAGGCTGTCGCGCAGCGCCAGCAGCGCCTCCGCCACCGCCGACTGGTCCGACACCAGCAGCACGCGCAAGGGCTGCGGGCGACCGGGCTGGCCGGCGACCGCGGCAGCGGGCGCGGGCCGAGCCAGCGAGGCCAGCGAACCGGCCTTGCGCGGACGGGTGGCATACCGGGCCGTCATCGGGGGGCCTCGGCACGCAGCGGCAGACAGCTCCGTTCTTGCATCTTGTTTTCCGTTGAGCGTCCGCTACGGGCCCGCTCCCCCGCGCCGCGATGGCCGCTCGGGGTCAGGCCCGGTGTCTCCGGATGGGCTGTGGCAATACGTCACTTCTTGATGTGACTCTCGGCACGGACGCCGGCCGGGAATCTACTGGAAGGGCGGGGGGCTGCCAAATATTCGCTGCACCGTTTGACAACTGTCAAGCAACAACCCGGATGTCCGACAGCCTGGCGTCAGCCTCACGGCCGATCCACCCGGCCGGGATGTCCCCTGTTTGCAGTCAGACCGGGAGCAGGAATTGCGCGAGACTCGGCCGACCTCCGCCCTCCCAACCCCCTCTGCCCCATGCCGCAACGCCCCAAGAGCCAGGCGCTGGACCGCCTTCTCCGCAGCCCCGAATACCTGATCCGGCGGGCGCACCAGACCGCCGGCAGCCTGTTCGCCAGCGCCTGCGCGGAACTGGACCTGACCCCGTCGCAATACGCCGCGCTGTGCGCGCTGGCCTCGGCGGCGCCGCTGGGCCAGAACGAGCTGGGCCGGATGATCGCGCTGGACCGGGCGACCACCTCGCTGGTCGTGCGCCTGCTGTGCGGACGCGGCTGGGTGGAGGGCCGGCCCGACCCGCAGGACCGCCGCCGCCTGCTGCTGGAGCTCAGCGCCACGGGCCGTGAACGGCTGCACGAGGCCGAACGGCTGGCGCGCCGCGCCCGGCGCCGGCTGCTGGCCGCGCTGGACGACGAGGAAGAGGCCTTGTTCCTGCACCTGCTGGCGCGCCTGGACCAGGCCCACGGCGAAGCCTCGTCCGACTGAACGGCGTGAACGGCGGCCCGCCGCCTCTTGATGTCGGTCAATCCAAAGGCGGCGGCGCCGACGCAGCATCGTGATCTCCGGTCTTTTCTCCAGAAGGAGCCACGATGTACGCCAAGATTCTCGTGCCGGTCGACGGCAGCCCCACCTCCGACGCCGGCCTGGCCGAGGCGATCAAGGTCGCGCGCCTGTGCGGCGCCCAGCTCCATCTGATGAACGCGGTGGACCTGCATTCCTTCGCGATGTTCTCCAGCGCCGGCCTCGGACTGACGCCGGAAAACTTCGACCTGCTGCGCGAAGGCGGCGAAAAGGTGCTGGCCGCGGCGCGAGCCCAGGTCGAGGCGGCCGGCCTGCCGGTGCAGACCCATCTGATCGAAAGCCTGGCCTCGCGCGTCAGCGACCTGATCGTTCAGGAAGCACGCGACTGCGGTGCCGAACTGATCGTGCTGGGCACCCACGGCCGGCGCGGCGCCAGCCGCGCGCTGCTGGGCAGCGACGCCGAGATGGTGCTGCGCCAGGCGCCGGTGCCGGTGCTGCTGGTGCGCGGCGGCTGAGGCCGCGCGGGGTCAGGTCTTGCGAGGGCTGAAGAAGCCCTCGATCTCTTCCAGCGTGCGGCCTTTGGTTTCGGGCAGCAGGAAGGCGGCCGTCAGGAAATAGACCAGCGTGCAGCCAGCCCAGAAGAAGAACATCGCCGCATAGCCGTGCTGACCCACCGTGGGCAGGAAGACCGCCGCAATGGAGGTGGACACGAACTGGTTCACCAGCAGCGCGATGCTCATGCCGTTGGAGCGTATGCGCGTGGGCATCAGCTCCGACAGCGCCAGCCACACGCAGACGCCCGGCCCCACCGCGAAGAAGGCGACACAGGCCAGGATGGCGAGCGCCACCCAGCCGCCGTGCGCGGCGCTGGGCACCGCGCCCAGGCGCGCCGAGGTGATCTGCAGCGGCGCCTGCGCCGACACGGCTGGATCGGCGAAGGGGTTCAGGTGCAGGCGGCGGAAGAAGGCGCCGATCACGCTGTCCGGCTGCACGGTGTCGGCACGGCTGATGCGCAGCGTGGCACCGGTGATCGCGTCGCTGCGCAGGGTCTGCACATTGCTGAACTCGCCATAGGCCCAGGCCACGGTCAGCAGCTGCGCGCCGGCCGCCGGATCGGCGCCCAGGCGGCGCCACTGCGCCTCGTCCAGCTTCAGCAGCAGCGCATCGCCCTGCTGCTGTGCCGCCAGGGCCTCGCGCACGTCGCGCTGGCCGCGCTCGGCGCTCTGGAACAGCAGCGCCGCGGCGAGCAGCGATACAACGATGCCGCCACTGCCCAGCATGAGCAGGAACTTGCGCCCCTTGCGATCCACCAGGCTCACCGCCAGCACGGTCACGGCGGCGTTGAGCAGCTTGATCGCGACATCCGCCCAGTTCGCCATGGAGCCGGGCAGGCCCGCGGTGTTCAGGATATTCACCGCATAGGCCAGGATGGAGTTGATGCCGGTGGCCTGGGTGCAGGCCAGCACCAGGCAGGCAAGCAGGAAGGGCAGCACATAGCGGCGCGACAGCAATGCGTCGCGCGCGCCGGCACCGGAGGCCGTCCCGGCTCCGCTCTGCGCGATCTCCTTCAGCTGGGCGCGGGCCTGGTCCTCGGGCAAGCTGCGGCTCAGCGCGCTCAGCGCGTCGGCGTCACGGCCGCGGCGCTGCAGCCAGCGCGGCGATTCGGCCAGCAGCAGGCCGCCCAGCGTGAACACCAGCCCGGGGATGAGGCACATCCAGAAGATGCTGCGCCAGGCCTGGTCGCGTGCCGCGAACACCGCCTGCTCCACGTTGACGCCGGCGGCCTGGGCCGCGGCGCTGGCCGACTCCACCGAGTGCGCCTGGACCAGGCCGATCAGCGCGGCCACCACCAGGCCCACGGTCAGCAGCAGCTGGAACATCGCGGTGCCGCGCCCACGCCGGTCGGCGCTGAGGCATTCCGCCAGATACAACGGCACGACGACGCCGATCAGGCCGCCACTGATGCCCTGCAACAGCCGTCCCAGCAGCAGCGGCGTGTAGCCGTCGGCCAGCGCGATCAGCGGGATGCTCAGCGTGAACAGCGCGCCGGCCAGCACCATGGCCTTCTTGCGCCCCACCGCGTCGGCCAGCGCACCGGCGAACAGCGAGGACAGCACGCTGCCCAGCAGCACCGCCGCGACGATGAAGCTCAGTTGCTGGGCGCTCAAGCGCCAGGCCGTCACCGCGGTGGACTCCAGATAGGGCAGCGCGCCGGCGATGATGCCGATGTCGATGCCGTACAGCAGACCGCCCATGCCGGCGATGAAGAGCTGGTAGCGCATGTAGCGCAGCCCACTGAGGGCGGCGCCGCGCGCCGCGGGGAGGGGGGCGGTGGCGTTCATCGGGGGTCCTTGTCTCCGGGTGTTGTCCTTGTGTCTCAGGGCGATGCGGCCAGCGGCACGTCCAGGCCCTCACTGACGACCTGTCGCAGCGCCAGCGCCTCGTCCAGCACCACCAGATCGGCCCAGGCGCCGGGCGCCAGGCGGCCGCGGTCCTGCAGGTCCAGATAGTCGGCCGGGAAACGCGAGCAGCGCTGCGAGGCCAGCGCCAAGTCCTGCCCCAACGCGACCAGGTTGCGCAGCGCCTGGTCCATGGTCAGCGCGCTGCCGGCCAGCGAACCGGTGGCCAGGCGCACGCAGCCGGCACACTTGTAGACGCGCTGCGGGCCCAGCGCGTACTCGCCATCCGGCATGCCGGTGGCCGCGGTGGCGTCGGTGATCGCATAGAGCCGCGGAATGGCGCGCAGCGCGACCTGCATCGCGCCTGGGCTGACATGCTCCAGGTCGGGGATCAGCTCGGCGTACTCGGCATGCGCCAGCGCAGCGCCCACGATGCCGGGTTCGCGGTGGTGCAGCCCAGTCATGCCGTTGAACAAATGGGTGAAGCCGGCGGCGCCGGCGCGCAGCGCGGCCACCCCGTCCTCGTAGCTGCCGGCGCTGTGGCCCAGCTGCACGCGCAGGCCCAGCGCGGCCAGCTCGGGGATCAGAGCCAGGTGGCCCGGCATCTCGGGCGCCAGCGTCAGCACGCGGATGGGCGCGATGGCATTCAGGCGCGCCACGGCCTCGCGCGTCGCGGGCACGGTCAGCGGCGGCTGCGCGCCCAGCCGGTGCGGATTCAGGAATGGCCCTTCCAGATGCACGCCCAGCACGCGCGCGCCGTCCGCGGCCTTGTGCGCGATCGCGCCGGCCAGGCCCTGCAGCGCGCGCAGGATGTCGCGCTCGTGCGCGGTCATGGTGGTGCCCAGCATCAGCGTCGTGCCATGGCGGGCATGGGCGCGCGCCACGATGGTGGCGCTGTCGCCACCCTGCATGATGTCCACGCCGGCGGCGCCGTGCACATGCAGGTCGATGAAGCCCGGCAGCACGATGCGGTCCGCGCGCACGCCGTCGCAGGCCTCGATGCGGCGCACATGGCTGTCGTAATGCAGGCGGCCGGTGATCCAGCCCTGGGGCGTCAGCACGCGGCCTTCGACGCTGCGCGGCGCAATCTCGGCCATGCTCACTCCGCCACCAGCAGCTCGATGCCCAGGCGCTGCAGTCCGTCGCGGTACTCGGGGCTGATGCCGGCGTCGGTGATCACCACGTCCACGCGCTCCAGCAGCGCGATGCGGTGCAGGCTCACGCGGCCGAACTTGGACGCATCGCTGAGCACGATGACGCGGCGCGCGCGCTCCACCATCTTGCGGTTCAGGCTGGCCTCGGCCTCGTGGTGGGTGGTCAGTCCGAACTGCAGGTCCAGCCCGTCCACGCCCAGGAACAGGGTGTCGAAGCTGTAGGCGTTCAGGCAGGCCTCGGCCTGCGCACCATGGAAGGACAGCGACTGCTTGCGCAGCAGCCCGCCGGTCAGCATGACCTCCACGCCCTGTGCATTGGCCAGCTCCCAGGCGATGTTCAGGCCGTTGGTCATCACCGTGACCTCGCGATGGTCCAGCAGGTGGCGCGCCAGCGGCACGGTGGTGGTGCCGGAGTCGATGATGATGTTGTCGCCCGGCTGCACCAGCCGGGCCGCGCAGGCGCCGATGGCCTCCTTGAGCCCGCTGTTGAGGCTGTCGCGCTGGCGCACGCTCTGTTCCTGCGGCGGCGTGCGGATCAGGGTCGCGCCGCCATGGTTGCGCGTGGCCAGGCCCTGCAGCTCCAGCTGCGCGAGATCGGTGCGTATGGTCACCGCCGACACGCCGGTCAGCGTGACCAGGTCCGACACCTGCACGCTGCCCTGCTTCACGAGAAGCTGGAGGATTTGTTCGCGCCGCTGGCTGGTGTTTCGCATGGTTTCGATTCCGTTTCGAACAAGCGGTCCAGCTTAATGGTTCGAAAGGACTTGCGCAGTATTTCTTTCGTCCGGCTCCCGCGGCGGCGCTTCGTTGGCCTCGCAGGCGCGGGCGTAACGGGCCAGCAGCGAGGCGACCTTGTCGCGCGCGAGGTCTTCGGCACGCGCGGCCAGCCGCCCCTCCAGCACGGCCTGCGCCTGCTCGGGCAGGAACTGGCTCAGCAGCGGCAGCGGCAGCGGCAGCGGCTGGGCGTCCAGGTTGGCGATCAGGCGCTGCAGCGCCACGCGCACCGGCGCTTCGCCCCAGTAATAGCGGCAGCGGTCGCTGAGACCGTAGGCGCGCAGCAGGCGCTGCGTCTGCGCCGAGCCGGGATAGTGCTTCTGCCAGTGGCGCGGCTGCGCCAGCATGGTTTGCTCCAGGGTTTCGACCAGGCGCGAGCACTGCGCCTCGGGCAGCAGCTCGCGCTCCAACCGGGCCAGTGCGAACCAGGCCTCGCGCAGCGCGAAGGTGGCGGCCGGGCCGACCTTGAGGATGGCGAAGTGGTCGCGCACCATGGCATGCAGCGAGGCCTCGGTCTGGTAGTCGGTGGAGTGCGCCTCGTAGACCAGGCCGGGCTGGCCTTCGATGAAGCGCGACAGCGCCGCGGCGGCGCCGCGCTCGTAGTGCTGCACCGAAGTGGGATCGAAGTCCACGCCCGGCTGCACCACCATCGCGACGACACGGCGCCAGGCCTCGCGCAGCGCGGGCGTGGCGGCGAAGGCGCGGCGGTGCACCTCCAGGGTCTGCGCCGCGGCCTCGGGTCGCGTCACCGCGACGCCCCCGCCCAGTTGCGCCTCGCCGCCCGGCACCGGCACCTCGGTGCCGATCACGTACACCGGCGGCGCCAGGCCGGCCTCGCGCGCGGCGGCCTCCGCCACCTCGGCCAGCTCGGCCGAACGCTGCGCCACCAACTCATCGGGCAGGCGCGCCGGATCGTCGGCGCAGGCCATGCTGCAGTCCAGATGGATCTTGTGGAAGCCAGCGCTCACATAAGCACGGATCAGCTCGCGCGCATGGCCCATGGCCTCCGCGGCGCCCAGGTGCTGCCAGGCGTTGGGGCCCAGGTGGTCGCCGCCCAGCACCAGCTGCGCCGGCGCCAGCCCGCAGTCCCGTGCCAGCGCGTGCACCGCGTCGCGGAACTGCGGCGGCGTCTGGCCGGTGTAGCCCCCGAACTGGTCCACCTGGTTGGAGGTGGACTCGATCAGCAGCAGCCCGCCGCGCGCGCGCGCCAGCTGCATTGCCGCCTGCAGCACATGGGTGTTGCTGCAGCAGACGCTGGTGATGCCCACGGGCTCGCCGCGACGGTGGGCGGCGATGCGGTCCAGGATGGGAGAAGAGAAGGCCATGGCGGAGATCCGGGGTCGTTGCGGGAGCGGGAAAAGGGCGCGGCTCAGCCGCGGCTGCGCTGGCGCGCCAGCAGCGCCGCGCCGCGCGCGCCGCCGGCATCGCCGAAGCGCGGCGCCAGGATGGGCGGCACGCGCGCGCCGCGGAACAGGTGGCGCGCCACCGCGGCGGGCAGCTCGTCGTAGAGGCGCTGCAGCTTGGACAAGCCGCCGCCCAGCACGATGGCATGCGGGTCCAGCGCCAGCACCAACCCGGCCAGCCCCTGGGCCAGCAGGTCCAGGTGCTGGGCCAGGGCTTCGCGCGCCAGCGCGTCGCCCAGCGCGGCGCGTTCGTGCACCTGGGCGGCGTCCAGCGTCTGCCCCTGCGGCGTCGCGCTGCGCAGCCGGTACAGCGTGGACAGCCCGCTACCCGAGACATAGCGCTCCAGGCAGCCACGCAGACCGCAGGGGCAGTCCAGCAGCGGCAGGCCGTGGCGCTGCAGCAGCGCCGCCGGCACCGGCCAGTGCCCCCATTCGCCGGCCAGGCCGTTGTAGCCAGCCACCAGGCGTCCGTCGACGCAGAAGCCGCCGCCGGCTCCGGTGCCCAGGATGGCGCCGAACATGCTGGGCAGCCCGTCGGCCGCGCCGCCTTGCGCCTCGGACAGTGCGAAGCACTGGCAGTCGTTGCCCATGTGGACCGGACGGCCCAGGCGCTGCTGCAGCGCCGGCGCGACGCGGCGGCCGTTCAGCGCTGGTACGTTGGAGCTGATCTGGCAGCCGCTCGCGGCGTCGGTGACTCCGGGCATGCCCAGGCCTATGGCCGTGGCTGCCCGGCCCAGCCTGGCCTCGGCCTGCTGCACCAGCGTGGCGATGCCGGCGATGAAGGCCTCGAAATCCGTCGTCGGCGTCGCGATGCGTTCGCGCTGCACGACAGACAGCCGCTCGTCGCAGGCGACCAGCTCGATCTTGGTGCCGCCGATGTCCAGGCCCAGGTAGACCGGTCCCTGGGCCGGCTGGGCGGCGTGTTCAGCGTCCGTCATGGCTGTGAATGGTGACGCCCTGGACGACGCGGTTGACCGTGCCGTCCGGGAAGGGGTTGTCCGGCGTCAGGCCCAGCGCGACGGACTTGTTCAGCGCCAGCAGCTGCGCGGCGATCAGCCACAGCGGAATCAGCCAGACGTCGTCCAGCGCGGCGTCGCCTTGGGGCAGATCCGGCACCGGCAGGAAGGAGGGCAGCGCCTCGGCCTCATCCTCGGGCCCCAGGGTGAGCACGTGCGGCGCGACGCCATCGCGGCGCAACTCCTGCACGAGGTCATGCTCATAACGCCGCGCCACCTCGCCGCGGCTGCGCAGCACCACGACCAGCGACTCGCCATCCAGCATGGACTTGGGCCCGTGGCGGAAACCCAGCGGGGAGTTGGCGACCGCCATCACGCGGCCGCTGGTCAGCTCCAGCACCTTGAGCGCGGCCTCGCGGGCCAGCGCCTCCTGCGCGCCGCTGCCCAGGTAGACGATGCGCTGCACCGGCTGCTGCGCCAGCGCCTGGACCGGCTCGGCCCAGCGGCGCAGCGCGGTCTCCGCGAGGCCGGCCAGGCGCCCGATGCGCGCGATGCGCTCGGTCCAGGGGCCCGCGCCCAGCGCAGCCAGCGCGGCCAGCATCATCGTCGACAGGCTGCTGGTCATCGCAAAGCCGCGGTCGCAGCTGCCCTCGGGCATCAGCAGGTTCAGCGTGTCCTCGCGGCCCTCGCTGCCCGTCATCAGCTCGCCCTGGGCATTGCAGGTGATGTTGAGAAAACGCGGCCGCGCCACGAAGCCGCGCAGCAGCTCCACCGTGGCCAGGCTCTCGGGACTGTTGCCGCTGCGCGCGAAGGACACCAGCAGCGTGGGCTGTTCGGCACGCAGGTAGAGCTCGGGATGGGTCAGCAGACTGGTGCTGGCGATGGCGCGCACCTCGGCCGGCCAGGCGGCGTTGAGCGTGTCCGCCACCATCTCGCCGATATAGGCCGAACTGCCCGCGCCGGTGAGGATCACGCGATGCCCCGGCTGGCTCAGCCAGTCGCCCAGAAAGCGGTCGATACGCGGCTGCTGGCCCCCCAGCGTCGCCGCCAGCGCGCGCCAGATGGCGGGCTGGTGATCGATTTCCTCGGCCGTGTGCAGGCCACCCAGGCGCTGCCAGTCTGTGTTCTCGCGGTGCAGTAGTGAGCTCATTGCAGGTTCCATGTGCCGCGAAACGATAGCCCCTAACTTTCGAACTGTCAAACAAAGAAAGTTTTTACTTAGGATTCGAAAGTTGCCAACAAAAGAAACTTTTCGATTCCGGTGGGAGCCAGGCCCAGACAACCGCCAGACCCGATGAGCAAAGGCCGACGCCTGCCTTGCGCTGGACCGGAGTTCCGCCGTCCCAACGATCTTGCACGCACAAAAATGAAAAGATGTTGAGCGACTAGCGCCGAAAAAGGAAAGTTTGTTGCCTTTTGTCGCTCATGGATTACCCCTAAAAACTGTCATAACTTTCGATTCATGGTTTCGATTCGTTGACTTCTTTCGAAGCGGTTTCTAGAGTTTGCGCATTGGTTTCGAAACAGGCCGCGACGGCGGCGCGCAAGGACATCGAATGAAGAAGGCGGGACGGTCGGTGGGCAAGGGCAGGGCGGCGCGGGCGGCGAACCGGCGCATGCCGCTGCTGGCGGCAGGGCTGCTGGCGGGCGCGGGACTGGCCGGGGGCTGGGCCCAGGCGGCCTCGGTGGGGCAACTGCAGAAGCTGGAGCCCCTGCCCGCCGTCGACAACCAGCCGGGCAGCCAGCCCGGCGAGGACGGCGCAGCCACCCGCTTCGAGCTGCGCACCGACGCCGGCACGCGCATCCGCGTGAGCCTGCTGCGCGCCGACCTGATCCATATCCAGGCCGGCGCCAAGGGCCAGCTCAGTGGCGCCGGCGACAAGGCCGCGCCCATCGTGTTGCCGCGCCGCTGGGCCGAGGTGGAGCACCGCATCGTCGAGCACGCAGACCGCATCGAGATCCAGACCGCCGCGCTGACGCTGCGCATCCACCGCAAGCCGCTGCGCTTCGAGCTGTTGCGCGCGGGCGAGAGCGACGCGCTGTGGCGCGAGCTGCAACCGCTGGACCTGGCCGACAAGCGCGCGGTGCAGACGCTCAGCAGCCGGCGCGACGAGCGCTTCTACGGCGGAGGCCAGCAGAACGGTCGCTTCGAGTTCAAGGGCCGCCAGCTGGACATCTCCTACTCCGGTGGCTGGGAGGACGGCGACCGGCCCAGCCCCGCGCCCTTCCTGATGAGCTCGCGCGGCTGGGGCATGCTGCGCAACACCTGGAGCAATGGCAGCTACGACCTGCGCCTGGACGACCAGGTCAGCCTGGAGCACCAGGAGGGTCGTTTCGACGCCTATTACTTCGTCGCCGGCACCGAAGCCCAGGGGCTGCGCGAGGTGCTCGCCGCCTACACCGAGCTGACCGGCCGCGCCCGGCTGCTGCCGCGCTGGGCCCTGGAGTACGGCGACGCCGACTGCTACAACGACGGCGACAACGTCAAGAAACCCGGCACCGTGCCGCGCGGCTGGAGCGACGGCCCCACGGGCAAGACGCCGGACGTGATCGAGTCCGTGGCGCGCAAGTACCGCGAGCACGACATGCCGGGCGGCTGGATCCTGCCCAACGACGGCTACGGCTGCGGCTACACCGAACTGCCGCGCGTGGTGAAGGGGCTGGCCGAGCTGGGCTTCCGCACCGGGCTGTGGACCGAGGACGGCGTGGACAAGATCGCCTGGGAAGTGGGCCAGGCCGGCTCGCGCGTGCAGAAGCTGGACGTGGCCTGGACCGGCAAGGGCTATCAGTTCGCCCTCGATGCCAACCGCTCGGCCTACCAGGGCATCCTGGACAACTCCGACTCGCGCCCCTTCCTGTGGACCGTGATGGGCTGGGCCGGCATCCAGCGCTATGCGGTCACCTGGACGGGCGACCAGTCGGCCAGCTGGGACTACATCCGCTGGCACATCCCGACGCTGATCGGCTCCGGCCTCTCCGGCCAGGCCTATGCCACCGGCGACGTGGACGCCATCTTCGGCGGCAGCCCCGAGACCTACACGCGCGACCTGCAGTGGAAGAGCTTCACGCCGGTGCTGATGGGCATGTCCGGCTGGGCCGAGGCCGCGCGCAAGCACCCCTGGTGGTTCGACGAGCCCTACCGCTCGATCAACCGGCGCTACCTCAAGCTCAAGCTGCGCCTGACCCCCTACATGTACACGCTGGCGCGCGAGGCCGAGCAGACCGGCGCGCCGCTGGTGCGCGGGCTGATGTGGGACCACGCCGGCGATCCGCAGGCCGCCACCGAGGCGCACAAGCACCAGTTCCTGCTCGGGCCGGACCTGCTGGTGGCGCCGGTGTTCCGCAGCCAGGCCGCCAGCCAGGGCTGGCGCAAGGGCATCCACCTGCCGCAGGGCCTGTGGTTCGACTACTGGGACGGTCGCCAGGTGCAGGCCCCGCGTGAGGGCCGGCGCCTGGACCGCCAGGTGGACCTGGCCACGCTGCCGGTCTTCGTGCGCGCCGGCGCCATCCTGCCGATGTATCCCGAGGTGCTGTACGACGGCGAAAAGCCCAAGGACGAGCTGACCCTGGACCTCTACCCTCACGGTGAGTCGCAGTACCTGCTGTACGAAGACGACGGCAACACCCGCCGCTACGCGAAGGGCGCCTTCAGCGAGCAACGCATCCGCATGCAGGCGCCGTCGCACGGCGCCGCGACCGTGGGCGACGTGCGCGTGCAGATCGACCCGGTGCGCGGCGAGTACCAGGGCCAGGAGCCGGCGCGCCGCTACGCGCTGCAGCTGCATGCGCACGCCGCGCCGCAAGCCGTGCTGCTGAACGGCCGCGAGCTGCCGCGCGTCGCCGACCGCGCCGCGCTGGCGGCGCTGCCGGCGGACGCCGAGGGCTGGGTCCACGACGCCAGCGACCGCCAGGGCACGACCTGGGTGCGCAGCCGCCGCGTCGACATCCGCGAGGCGTTGGACATCCAGGTCCGCATCGACGCCGCGAGCGCGCAGACGCGCAGCACCGAGTTCGCCGACGCGCCCGAGACCGGCCGCGCCGTGGCGCCGGACAGCCTGCTGGTCGTGGGCCGTCCGGCCGAGGAGCCCGGCCACCCGCTGGAGAACGCCTTCGACGACAAGCCCGAGACCTGGTTCCGCAGCACGCGCAATCAGGCCCAGCGGACCGGCCCGCACGAATGGGTGCTGGGCCTGGGCGAACGCCGGCTGATCGACGGCATCGAGCTGGCGCCGCGCACCGACAAGCACTGGAAGCACGGCCAGGTGCGTGACTACGAGGTCTACCTGGCCGACAACAATGGCGACTGGGGCCAACCCGTCGCGCGCGGCCGCCTCAAGCTGCAGCAGGAGGCGCAGCGCATCGAGTTCCGCCCCAGCGCCGGCCGCCTGCTGCGCTTCCGCGTGCTGTCGGTGCACAACCCGGCAGGCGACGCCGCCAACGGCGCCGACCCCATGGTCAGCGCGGCCGGCGAGGCGCCGGCCAAGGCCTACAACGCGTTCGTGCCGGCCGAGGTCGGGCCGATCACGCTGTCGCGCTTCAAGGTGCTGGAGCACCAGGCGCCCGAAGGCCGGCCGCTGCAACGCGCGCTGTCCGAACTGACGCTGCCCGCCGGCATCACCCGCGACCGCCCCGCCAGCGGCGCCGACGCGATGCGCATGAACGGCCTGCAGTTCCGCAAGGGTCTGGGCATGCGCCCGGGCCAGCGCCTGGAGTTGCAGCTGGGCGGCCACTGGCAGCTCTTCCGCGCCGATCTGGGCATGGACGACAGCTGCCGCGCCGCCGGCGGCATGCAGTTCCAGGTCTGGGGCGACGGTCGCCTGCTGTACGACAGCGGCCTGGTCCAGGCCCCCGCGGTGGTCAAGCCGGAGCTGGACCTGCGCGGCCTGCAGCGCCTGTCGCTGCGCACCCTGGGTGCGCGCGGCGCCCAACCCGAGCGGGTCTGCGGCAACTGGGCCAATGCCCTGCTGCTGGGCCAGGAGGGCGACACGGTCCAGGCCCTGCCCACCGAACCGACCGCGGAACGCCCCCCCGCGAACCGCAAGCGCTGACACCCCCGAACCCCTGCCCGGCTCGCCGGGCGCAGAAATTCAACCAGGAGACGCGATGAAACCCACCAAGCTGATGGCTGTGCTGATGACCGCTGGGCTGTGCACCCCGCTGCTGGCCGCCGAGGCCCCGGCCAAGGACGATGACGCCAAGGGCGCGCAGAAGATGGAGAAGGTGGAAATCACTGGCTCCAGCATCAAGCGCATCAATGCCGAGACCGCCTCGCCCGTGCAGGTGATCGACGCCAAGCAAATCCAGGCCATGGGCGCGCGCACGCTGATGCAGGTGCTGGACAACCTGCCCGCCGCCCGCCCGGCGCAGCAGGACTACCGCTCCATGTTCACCGGCTCCGACGGCGCCTCCCAGGCCAACCTGCGTGGCCTCGGTGCCCAGGGCACGCTGGTGCTGCTGAACGGCCGCCGCCTGTCCTTCTACGGCGCGCCGGAAGGCTTCCAGAAGCAGTTCGTCAACATCGACTCCATTCCCGCCGCGGCAATCGAACGCATGGAAGTGCTGACCGATGGCGCCTCGGCCGTGTACGGCTCCGACGCGGTGGCCGGCGTGATCAACGTGATCACCAAGAAGAGCTACCGCGGCCTGGAGCTCAGCGCCACCGCCGACTTCTCCGACCGCGTGAGCAGCTTCGGCGAGCGCCAAGCCACCGCGATCTACGGCTTCGGCGATCTGGACCGCGACCGCTTCAATGTCTATGGCTCGGTGAATTTCTTCAAGCGCGATGCCGTCGCGCTGTCGGACACCTATGACAAACGCCCCGAGCACTTCTACGTCAACAACCCGAACTTCATTCCCAACTTCCGCATCGGCACCGGCTCCGAGCCGGGCGTGCTGAATCCCGGCACCTATTTCGTCTTCGACAAGGCCGCCAACAACGCGCGCTCGCAGGAAGTCGCGCCCGGCTGCCAGAACACGCTGAAGGAGGCCTCGGGCCAGCGCTGCATCTGGAACAGCCTGCCCTATGGGCTGGACGTGGTGCCCAGCTCCCAGCGCACCACGCTGTACCTGAACGGCCGCCTGAACATCAGCGACGCGCTGGAAGGCTTCGCCGAGCTGACCTACACCGACATCGACATGCGCGGCCGCAACGGCCCGCGCTCCTTCAACAGCGGCTCCACCATCAACTGGTACTCGCGCAACACCGGCAACACGCTCAACACCTTCATCTATCCCTACCTGGGCCCCAACAACGTCTACAACAAGGCCAGCCCCGAGCTCAAAGCCAAGATGGGCGGCGCCGTGGGCCTGAACTACCTGCTGCAGGACGCGACCGGCCACTTCGGCCAGCGCAACACCGACAACAGCTACCGCGCGCTGGCCGGCGTGCGCGGCACGCTGGGCAACTGGGACTTCGAGACCGCGATGTCCGTCGCCGGCAGCCACTCGGTGCTCTATCAAACCATCAACATCAACACCAAGGGCTTCGAGAAGGCCTTCGGTCCCTTCACCACCGACCCGGTCACCGGCCGCAGCTACATCGCCGACAACCCGGCCTACCAGTTCGGCGTGATCAACGACAAGAACGCCGCGCTGATCCGCGAGGCCTTCCCGACCTTCGACATCCAGTCCCGGACCCAGCTCATCACCTGGGACGCCAAGGTCGAGGGCACGCTGTTCAAGCTGCCCGCCGGCGAGGTGCGCAGCGCCTTCGGCGTGAACCTGATGCGCGAGTCCTTTGTGACCCCGGGCAACCCGGACGCCGCCAACGGCCTGATCACCCAGCAGGGCGGCTCGTGGTTCGACGGCAAGCGCACCATCGGCGCGGTGTTCGGCGAGGCCGTCGTGCCGCTGACCAAGACCCTGGAGATGGACGTCGCCGCGCGCGTGGACAAATACCCCCACTTCGCCGCCAACGTGGCGCCCAAGGTGGGCCTGAAGTACCGCCCCATGCCCGAGCTGCTGCTGCGCAGCACCTACTCCGAAGGCTTCCGCGCGCCCAACCTGGCCGAGTCCGGCGAGGGCGGCGTCTACGCGCAGGCGGGCGGCATCCGCGACACCGTGCGCTGCAACGAGACCAACGCCATCGCCAACCTGCTGCAGAAGTCCGTCTCGGCCACCGACCGCGACCTCGGCAAGCAGCTGCTGAACTCCAACTGCAGCATGACCATCGGCGGCCTGACGCCGCCCAACAAGAACCTCAAGCCCGAGAAGGCCAAGATCGCCACGCTGGGCGTGGTGTTGCAGCCCACGCGCAACCTGGACGTGTCCATGGACTACTGGTTCGTCTACCGCCGGGACGAGATCCAGCGCCAGGGCTTCAACGAACTCTTCGATGAGCTGGTTGCCAAGTACGGCCCCTCGCTGGCGGGCGCGCCCGGCGCCACCCGGCTGGCCATCTCCGAGACCGACCGTGCCAACATGGCGGCCGCGGCCGCGATGTGCGCCAACCCGGCCAACGCGGCGGCCTGCGCCGGCGGCGTGCCGGGCTACAGCGTGGGCAACCTGGCCGGCCTGATCAACAGCTATCGCAACCGGGGCCGCAGCCTGGTCGATGGCTTCGACATCGACGCCCGCGCCCGCTTCGGGCTGGGCGAATGGGGCCGCCTCAACGTCGGCGCCGCGGCCACCGTGATGAACCGCAACAGCTACAACGGCGACGACGGCAGCGGCTTCAGCGGCAACTACGTGGGCTACTGGAACAACCCGCGCCTGCGCGCCACGGTCAATGCCGACTGGAGCTATGGCAACTTCGTCACCAGCGTGTTCGTCAACTACACCGGCTCCACCAAGTGGGCATACGACGGCAGCGACACGACCAACGCGCCGGGCCAGTGCAAGGCCGCGGGCGTCTCGCTGCCCGAGAACCTGTGCAACGGCACGCCCTCCTACTACACGGTCAACCTGGGCCTGAGCTGGACGCCGATCAAGAGCCTGAAGCTGGGCCTCAACGTCAAGAACGCGTTCAACCGCAAGCCCTACTACGACCCGAACGGCTGGGAAGGCTACCCGCACAGCCAGAACCTGTTCGGTCGCATCTACAGCCTGTCGGCCAACTACAAGTTCTGATGACGCTCATGCAACGCAGAGAATTTCTTCGCAATGGTTCCGCCGCGGCGCTCGGTGCCGCGGCACTGAGCGGCGGCGCGCGTGCCGCCGCGGCCCCGCGCAGCCGGCTGCGGCTGGCCATGATAGGCACGGGCATGCGCGGCCAGGTGCTGCTGCGCGAGCTGGTGCGCCGCGACGATGTCGAGGTGGCCGCGTTGTGCGACATCGAGGCGCTGATGCTGCAGCGCGCGCTGGCCATGGTCGAGAAGGCGGGCAAGCCGCGCCCGGCCACCTTCGGCGTCGACGCGGCCGGCCGTGGCGACCCCATGGCCTACCTCAAGCTGCTGGAGCACCCGGGGCTGGACGGCGTGATCATCGCCACGCCCTGGGAGCTGCACGCCCCGATGGCGATCGCCGCGATGCAGGCCAAGGTGCCGGTGGGCTGCGAGGTCGTGGCCGGCGTCACGCTGCAGGATCACTGGGACGTGCTGCGCGCGCAGCAGAGCACCGGCACGCCCTACATGCTGCTGGAGAACGTCTGCTACCGCCGCGACGTGATGGCCGTGCTGCAGATGGTGCGCGCCGGCCTGTTCGGCGAGCTGGTCCATCTGCAGGGCGGCTACCAGCATGACCTGCGCGCGGTGAAGTTCAACTCCGGCGATCCCGCCAAGCCCTATGGCAGCGGCGTCGAGTTCGGCGCCAAGGGCTGGTCCGAAGCGCGCTGGCGCACCGAGCACTCGGTGCAGCGCAACGGCGAGCTCTACCCCAGCCACGGCATCGGCCCCTGCGCGATGTACGTCAACATCCACCGTGGCAACCGCTTCACCCACATCAACAGCTTCGCGAGCAAGGCGCGCGGGCTGCACGACTACGTGGTGAACAAGATGAAGGCCAAGGACCATCCCAGCGCCAAGGCCAAGTTCAAGCTCGGCGACATCGTCACCACCACGCTGGCCTGCGAGAACGGCGAGACCATCGTGCTGCAGCACGACACCTCGCTGCCGCGCCCCTACTCGCTGGGCTTCCGCGTGCAGGGCACCGACGGACTGTGGATGGACCTGAACCGCTCCATCCACATCGAGGGCATCAGCCCGCCGCACCAGTGGGAGGACTTCAAGCGCTACCAGGACCGCTTCGACCACCCGCTGTGGAAGAAGTACGCCGCGGCGGCGGAAGGCGCCGGCCACGGCGGCATGGACTACTTCGTGATTCATGCCTTCGTCGAAGCGCTCAAGGCCAACGCGCCCATGCCCATCGACATCTACGACGCGGTGGCCTGGAGCGCGATCACGCCGCTGTCCGAGCAGTCCATCGCCGAGGGCTTCAAGACCCTGGCCTTCCCGGACTTCACCGAAGGGCAGTGGAAGACGCGCAAGCCCATCTTCGCCTTCGACGACCGCTACTGAGCCACGGCGGAGGCGCGCCGAGCGCGGCGCGCCCCGCGCCGGCGCCACCCATGCCGCCACGACACCGCCTCCCCACCTCACGCTCCACCCGCCCGGGCCGGGGCGCCGCCGCCGCCGCGCTGCTCATGGCGCTGGGCCTGGCCGCCCAATGGCTGCCGCAGCCAGCGCGCGCCGCCGAGGCCCCCAGCGCAGCGACCGCCAGCACCGCGACCGCGCGCTTCGCCATCCAGGGCGGGCGCTTCCTGCTCGACGGCCGCCCCTTCGTGATCCGCTCGGGCGAGATGCACTACCCGCGCATCCCGCGCGCCGCCTGGCGCGAGCGCCTGCGCATGGCGCGCGCGATGGGGCTCAACACGGTGACGACCTACGCCTTCTGGTCTCAGCACGAGCCCGAGCCGGGCCAGTGGGACTTCAGCGGCAACCGGGACCTGCGCGCCTTCATCCGCACCGCCCAGGAAGAGGGGCTGCAGGTCATCCTGCGCCCCGGCCCCTATGTCTGCGCCGAGGTCGACTTCGGCGGCTTCCCGGCCTGGCTGCTGCGCACCCCCGGGCTGCGCGTGCGTTCGCTGGACCCGCGCTTCATGGCCGCCAGCGCGCGCTTCCTGCAGCGCCTGGGCGACGAGATCGGCGACCTGCAGAGCAGCCGCGGCGGCCCCATCCTGATGCTGCAGGTGGAGAACGAATACGGCTCCTTCGGCCAGGACCGCGACTACATGCAGGCCATGCTGGCGCAGATGCGCGGCGCCGGCTTCGACGCGCCCCTGTTCACCTCCGACGGCGGCAGCGAATCGCTGTTCGAGGGCGGCACCCTGCCGGGCGTCGCCGCGGTGGTCAACTTCGGCGGCGGGCTGGCCGATGCGCAGGCCTCGCTGCGCGCGCTGCGCGCCTGGCGGCCCGAAGGGCCGGCCATGGTCGGCGAATACTGGGCCGGCTGGTTCGACCACTGGGGCGAGCGGCACCATCGCAGCGACGCGCAGGCCAACGCCGACACGGTGGACTGGCTGCTGCGCGAGGGCGTGTCCTTCAACCTCTACATGTTCCACGGCGGCACCAGCTTCGGCTGGCTGGCCGGCGCCAACTATTCGGCCAGCGAGCCCTACCAACCCGACACCACCAGCTACGACTACGACGCCGCGCTGGACGAGGCCGGACGACCCTCGCCCAAGTTCCACGCGCTGCGCGCCGTGATCGCGCGCCATCTGTCGCCCGGCGAACGCCTGCCCGCGCTGCCGCCGGCGCCCGTGGTGCGCGCGCTGCCGGCGTTCGCGCTGCAGCCCGTGGGCACGCTCGTTGCGGTGCTGGACAGGCTCGCCAAACCCCAGGCCTCGCGCCGCGTGCGGCCCATGGAAGCCTTTGGTCAGAACCATGGCTACATCCTCTATCGCAAGCAGCTGGACGCGCCGGCGCGCGGCAAGCTGGTGCTCAGCGAGCTGCGCGACCACGCCGTCGTGATGGCCGACGGCCGCGTGATCGGCACGCTGGACCGCCGCCTGGGCCAGAACGCGCTGGCGCTGGACCTGCCCGCCGGCACGCGGCTGGACCTGCTCGTCGAGGCCATGGGACGCATCGGCTTCGGCTCCCGGCTGGTGGATGAGCACAAGGGCATCACCCGCTCGGTGCGCCTGAACGACCAGGAGCTGCTGGACTGGCAGGTCTACACGCTGCCGATGACGGGCCTGGAGCGCCTGGGACCGACGGACGCCGCGGCCCGCGCCGCGCCGCAGGGCCCGGGCTTCTGGCGTGGCACGCTGCAGCTGGCGCAGCCGGCCGACAGCTTCCTGGACACGCGCGGCTGGGGCAAGGGCCAGGTCTGGGTCAACGGCCAGCACCTGGGCCGCTTCTGGAACATCGGCCCGCAACAGAGCCTGTACCTGCCGGCCTCCTGGCTGCGCGCCGGCGCCAACGAGGTGCTGGTCTTCAGCACCCAGCCGCCCACGGGCGCGGCCCCCACGCTGCAAGGCCTGGCCGAGCCGCTCTACGAGACCCCCGACCGGCCCTGAACGCACCCCGCGCAAGCGCGGGGTGCGTCCCGGCGGCCGGACGCCCCGGAGCCGCGAGAATGCGCGCTCCATGCTGAAGAATGTGTTCTATGACGGGCTGGGGCTGAACGCCTGGCTCTTCCAGGCGGTCAACGGGATCCGCCATCCGCTGTGGGACGGCCTGATGCGCGCCGTCTCCGGGTCGGCCGACTACCGGCTGATCCCGCTGCTGCTGGCACTGCTCGCGGCCGGCGCGCTGGTGGCGCGGCGCCGCGTCGCCGGCCCCGTCGCGCAAGACCTGACCCTGGCGGCGCGCCAGCTGCTGCTGGGCTTCGTGCTCGCCGCGCTGGCCGTGGGCCTGCTCAAGGCCGGCATCGCACTGCCGCGGCCCTCCATGATGCTGCCGCCCGACGCGCTGCACCTGCTGGAGCCGCCCGAATCTCCATACAGCTTCCCCAGCGGCCACGCCGCCAGCGCGGCCCTGCTGGCCGGCTGGCTGTGGGGCTGGGCGCCCCCCGCCTGGCGGCCGCTGCTGCTGGTCTGGGCGACACTGGCAGCCGTGTCGCGCCTGAGCCTGGGCGTGCACTTCCCCGCCGACGTGGTCGCGGGCGCCGCGCTGGGCGGGGCCTGCGCCTGGCTCGCGCGCCGCCTGCTGGCGCCGCGGGCCGCGGCGCGCTGATCGACGAACCACCAAGGAGACAGGGATGAACTTCACCGAATCGCACCGTCCGGCCG
This sequence comes from Pelomonas sp. CA6, assembly GCF_022549225.1. Classification (GTDB taxonomy): domain Bacteria; phylum Pseudomonadota; class Gammaproteobacteria; order Burkholderiales; family Burkholderiaceae_C; genus Roseateles. Next base: position 459,785 of record NZ_JAKZFD010000002.1, on the reverse strand, counting down.
CGCTGGCCCTGGCCGCGTTGCTGACCCTGGGCGCCGCCACCGCCGCGCGCGCCGACGCCGAGCCCCAGCGGCCGCTGGAGCGCCTGCCCTACACGCCCAGCCTGGATACCGAGGCGATGGACCGCAACGCCGATCCCTGCGAGGACCTCTACCAGTTCGCCTGCGGCGGCTGGATGCAGCGCAACCCCATCCCGGCGGACCAGTCGCGCTGGTCGGTGTACGCCAAGCTGGCCGATGAGAACCGCCGCTACCTGTGGGGCATCCTGGAAAAGCTGGCCGCCGGTGGCGCCGAGCGCACGCCCAGCCAGGCGCGCATCGGCGACTACTTCGCCGCCTGCATGGACGAGGACGCGGTGGAGCGCCGCGGCCTGGCGCCGCTGAAGCCCTGGCTCGCGCGCATCGACGCGCTGAGCCGCAAGGACCAGCTGCCCGAACTGCTCGCCGCGCTGCACCTGGCGCACAACAACGCGCGCTTCTTCTTCCGCTTCGGCGCCGGGCAGGACCTGGCCGACTCCAGCCGCGTCATCGCCTTCGCCTATGCCGGCGGGCTGAGCCTGCCCGACCGCTCCTACTACCTGGACCAGACGCCCAAGGCGCGCCAGATGCGCGCGCAGTTCCTCGACCACGTTGCGCGCAACTTCGAGCGTCTGGGCGACGAGCCCGCCGCGGCGCGGCGCCAGGCGCGCGAGGTGCTGGCGCAGGAGACGCGCCTGGCGCGCGCGTCGATGAGCCCGGTGGAGCAGCGCGACCCGTACAAGAGCTTCCACCCGATGGACGCGCGCGGCCTGCAGGCGCTCACCCCGGGCTTCGACTGGGGCGCCTACCAGCGCGCGCTGGGGCTGGAGGCGCCGCAGCGCTACAACGTCACCGAACCCGCCTTCTTCCGCGCGCTCGCCCGCCAGTGGCAAGACCTGACCCTGGCGCAGATCCGCAGCAGCCTGCGCTGGCAGCTGGTCAGCAGCCAGGCGCCGGCGCTGGACCGCGCGATGGTCCAGCTGCATTTCGACTTCTTCGGCCAGACCCTGCACGGCATCCCGCAGCTCAAGGCACGCTGGAAGCGCTGCGTCGAGGGCGTGGACCAGCAGCTGGGCGAGGACCTGGGGCGCGAGTTCGTCGAACGCAACTTCAGCCCCGAGCTGAAGGAGCAGACACTGCGCATGACGCAGCAGATCGAGCAGGCGATGGCGCAGCGCATCGCCGCGCTGGACTGGATGGGGCCGGACACCAAGAAGCGCGCGCAGGAGAAACTGCACGCCATCGTCAACAAGGTCGGCTACCCCGAGCGCTGGCGCGACTACGGCGCCTACCGGCTCGCGGCCGACGACCATGCCGGCAACGTCGAGCGCGGCCACGAGTTCGAGGCGCGCCGCCAGCTCGCCAAGATCGGCAAGCCGCTGGAGCGCGGCGAGTGGGGCATGACGCCGCAGACCGTCAATGCCTACTACGACGCGCAGATGAACGACATCAACTTCCCCGCCGGCGTGCTGCAGCCGCCGCTGTTCGACCCGAAGACGGACGACGGCCCCAACTACGGCAACACCGGCGGCACCATCGGCCACGAGTTGATCCATGGCTTCGACGACGAGGGCCGCCAGTTCGACGCCAAGGGCAACCTGCGCGACTGGTGGACCGCCAAGGACAACAAGGCCTTCGAGAAGCGCGCCGCCTGCGTCGCCGACCAGTACGCGCGCTACACCGTGGTCGACGACCTCAAGATCAACAGCAAGCTGACGCTGGGCGAGGACCTGGCCGACCTGGGCGGCCTGGTGCTGGCCTGGGCGGCCTGGCAGACCCAGGTGGCCGAGCTGAGCGCCCAGGGCAGGGCTCCGGCCGAGCGCGACGGGCTGACGCCGGCGCAGCGCTTCTTCGTCGGTTTCGCGCAATGGGACTGCAGCCACGCGCGGCCCGAGGCGCTGCGCGTCAGCGCGCGCACCGACCCGCATTCGCCGGGCCGCTACCGCATCAACGGCGTCGCGGTGAACATGCCCGAGTTCCAGCAAGCCTTCGCCTGCAAACCGGGGCAGAAGATGGTCAAGCCGGATGCGCAGCGCTGCCGCATCTGGTGATCGCCCATGCATGCCGGCTTCTTGATCCCGATCCATGGGGCCTGTCTTGGCTGGCACGGGCCGGCGGTGCCAAGATGAGGGCACGATGAACCTCCCCTGTCGCCGTCGTTCCCTGCTGGCGCTGCTGGCTGGCGCGCCTCTGCTGGCGCGCGCGCAGTCGCGCGCCGGCGAAATCCTGCTTGGCTCATCGGCCGCCTTCAGCGGGCCAGCCGCGCTGCTGGGGCAGCGCTATCACGCGGGCGCGCAGGCGCTGTTCGACCAGGTCAACCGCGGCGGCGGCATCGCCGGCGCGCGCATCCGCGTGCTGCGCCGCGACGACAGCTACGAGCCCGAGCGCGCCGAGGCCCACACGCGCGAGCTGAGCCAGGACTCCAGCCTGGTCGCGCTGTTCGGCTACGTGGGCACGCCCACCAGCCGCGTCGCGCTGGCCTATGCGCGGCGCGCGCGGCTGCCTTTCGTCGCGCCCTTCACCGGCGCCGATTTCCTGCGCGATCCGGCGCAGGTCCAGGTCTTCAACGTGCGCGCCGGCTACCGCGAGGAGGGCCAGGTGCTGGTGCGCGCGATGCGCGCGGCCAAGGTGCGCCGGCTCAATGTGCTCTACCAGGCCGACCTGTACGGCCGCGCCGGGCTGGAAGCGATACGCGCCGCGGTGGCGCCGGCCGGCATCGAGCTGGGCGCGGTGGCCACCGTGAAGCGCAACTCCACCGAGGTGGCCGCCGCGGTGCAGGCGCTGGTCGGCCGCAACCCGGCCGACGCAATCTTCATGGCCAGCACCTACGACAGCTGCGCCGCCTTCGTCCGCGAGGCGCGCGAGGCCGGCTTCCGCGGCCCCTTCTACGGCCTGTCCTTCACCGGGATGGAACCGCTGCGCCAGGCCCTGGGCCGGCAGATGCAGGGCGTCACGCTGTCGCAGGTGGTGCCGGACGCCCACGACGCCAGCCTGCCGGTGGTCGCCGCCTACCAGCGCGCGATGACGGAGGCCGGCGACCGCCAGTTCGACAGCATCAGCCTGGAGGGCTATCTGTCCGCGCGCGTGCTCGTGGAGGCCCTGCGCCGCGCGCCCGCGCCGGTCACCCGCGAAGGCCTGCAGCAGGCGCTGGAACAGCTGGGCGACCTGGACCTGGGCGGCTTCGCGCTGCGCTACGGCCCCGGCGCCCACCAGGGCAGCGACTTCGTCACACTGCAAGCGGGACGCTGAGCACCCGGCTGGCGCGCACGACCAGACGCGGGTCGCCGCGCAGCCAGTCCCGCGCGTCGCGCGGCGCGTCGCGCGGATCCAGGCCGTCGGCGGACACGGCGCCCACAAAGCCATCGCGTCCCAGCGCCTTGGCCGCGTAGAGCGCCGAATCGGCGAGGTTGAGGCTGCTCTGCCAGTCCCAGGCGCGCGGTCGGCGCAGGTCCAGCGGGAAGGCCGCGAAGCCGATGGACACGGTGACCTGCAGCCGGTGGCCGTCGCCGATGTCGAAAGGCTGCTCGCGCACCGCGGCGCAGACGCGCGCGGCGAGATCGGCGGCATCCTCGCGGCGCGTCTCGCGCACCAGCGCCAGCACCTCCTCGCCGCCCCAGCGCACCAGCGAATCGGTGTCGCGGAAGACCGCGCGCAGCCGTTGCGCCAGCTGGGTCAGCACCGCGTCGCCGGCGGCATGGCCATGGGTGTCGTTGATGCGCTTGAAGAGGTCCAGGTCCAGCAGCATCAGGACCAGGTCGCCGTCCAGGCCCGGCTCGCCGCCCGGCGGCTCGAAGCGGCGCAGGCACAGCCGCAGGTCGTCGCGCAGGCGCAGCTCCAGGTAGCGGCGGTTGCGCAGGCCGGTGAGGGTGTCGGTCAGGCTGGCCTCGCGCAGCTCGGCGGTGCGCGCCTCCACCTGGGCCTGCAGCTCGGCCTCGCGGCGACGCAGCACGCGGGTGCGCCAGCGCACCCAGGCCCAGACCGCGCCCAGCCCCAGCGCGACGGCGGCCAGCTGCGCCCACAGGGTCTGCCACCAGGCGGGCAGCAGCACCACCGGCAGGTCCAGCTCGGCCGGTTCGCCGACGGCCGGCTGCGCGGCCGCGCGCATCTGCAGCACATAGCGGCCCGGCCACAGCGGGCCGAAGCTGGGGCTGCGCGCGCTGGCGTCAGCGCTGGTCCATTCGTTGTCCAGGCCTTGCAGCCGGTACTGGTAGCGCAGCCGGCCGGGGTCGGCGTAGTCCAGCCCGGCGAACTCCACGCCCAGCGTGCGTGTGCCGGCGGGCAGGCGCAGCCCCTGCTGCAGGCCCTGCGGGTGGTAGGGCTGGCCGTTGACGCGCAGCGCGCTGATCACCAGCGGCACCGGCTGCGCGGTCGGCCGGTAGGCCTCGGGCTGCACACGCAGCAAGCCGCGGCTGCCGCCGAACAGCAGGCCGCCGCCGGGCAGTTCGGTGCTGGCGAAGAACCAGAAGCTGCCAAAGTCCGCGCCCTCGGCGGCGCCGAAGCTGTCCAGCCGGTCGGCGCGCGGATCGTAGACGGCCAGCTGGCTCCAGATGCGGCCCTGCGCGTCCTCGTGCAGGTTGCCGCCGAACACGCCTTCCTGGCCGTGGCGCTCGCCGACGCGCTCGAAGCGCGCCCGGCCCTGGCCGTCCCAGCCGCGCAGGCGGTGCAGGCCGCTGGCCGGCGTGTCCACCCACAGCGTGCCGTCGCGCGCGCGCAGCAGGCCCATCACGATGGGGCTGCCCAAGGCCTCGTCCGGCGCCTGCGCCACGGCCGCCAGCGCGCCGCCCTGTTCGCGGAACAGGCCCTGCTGGCCGCCCACCCAGAGCGCGCCGCCGGGTTCTTCAAGCAGCGCGTAAATGCCGCCGTGCAGCGCCTCGCCGCCGGCCAGCGTCACCCGGTCGACGGCCGCGGCGGCGGGACCGGCGAGCCGGTACAGCCCCTCCTGCATGCCCAACCACAGCTCGCCATTGGCGCGCACCAGCAGGCGCTGCGCGCGGCCGCCGTCCAGCGGCCAGTCGCGCAGCAGCCGGCCCTGGGCCGTGCGGTGCTCCAGCCGGCCGGCGGAGGCCAGCCAGACGCTGCCGTCGGTCGCCTCGGTCAGCGCGTCGACGATGGCGCCGCGCTCGCGCGGCCAGACGCCCAGCGTCGCCAGCTCGCGCCCGGGCCGGCCGTCCAGCCGCACGACGGGGCCGGCCTGGGTGGGCGCCAGCACCTCGCCATCGCGCCGCGCCAGCAGCGCGCGCACGTCGACCTCGGTCAGCGGCCCGGCGGCGTCGGGGCCGCGCACGGCCAACGCCGGATGATGGCGGTGGCGCTGCAGGCCCAGGCCGTAGCCCGTCACCCACATCGCGCCGCTGTGGTCGCGCAGCAGCCCGCTGACGTCATTGCCCGCCAGGCTGGTGGGCCGGCGCGCGTCGTGGCGCAGCCAGGCCTGCAGCCGGCCCTGCTCGGGGTCCACCCACAGCAGACCGACCTTGCTGCCCACCCACAGCAAGCCGTCCTCGGCCTGCGCCAGCGCCTGGATGGGCGCCTTCAGCCGCTGCACCCAGCGCACGCGGGCGCCGCCGTCCTGTTCCTCGACCACGCCCAGGTGACCGTCCTGCGTGCCCAGCCAGATCCGGCCGTCGCGCGTCTCGGTCAGCGCCAGCACCGGGCTGCCGCCGGGCGGCAGGTCCGGCAGCGCCAGCGATTCCCAGACACCCTCATGGCGGCGCGACAACCCGCGCCAGTGACCCGCCCAGACCGTGCCGTCGCGCCCCACGCGCAGCGCCAGCACGCGGGTCTCGGGCTCGCCCTGCCAGCGCAAATCCTGGGCTTCGAAGTGGCGCGTCGCCGGGTGATAGCGCTGCAGGCCCTGGCCCACGGTGCCCACCCAGATCGTGCCCTCGGCGTCCTCGGCCAGCGCGCGGATCGGCGCATGCGGCCCGGCCGCGCCACGCACGCTGCCCTGCGCCTCCACGCGCTCCTGCTCCGGGTCGAAGACCATCAGGCCGAGGAACTCCGTGCCTATCCACATGCGGCCATCGCGCGTGGGCGCCAGCGCGCGCACCCAGCCCAGGCTGCGCTGGGCCGGCGTCGGCCCCGCCTGCTCGATGGGGCGCAGGCGGTAGCCGTCGTAACGGGTCAGGCCGCGGCTGGTCGCCACCCAGATGAAGCCGGCGCGGTCCTGCGCCAGCGTGGGCACGGTGTTCTGGGGCACGGCCACGCTGCGGAACTGCACCTCCAGGCTCTGGCCCGCCGGATTCGCGTTCGCGGCAGCCACGCCCATCCACAACAGCAGCGCCAGGCCACGAAAGGGAAATCGCATAGGCGAGATCTTATTCAGCGCGCCACCCCTTCGCCGTCCGGGCGCCGCACGAACGATGGCCGGCGGCACCGCGCGGCGCCCGCGCGACAGCCCGGCAGCCCCGGGTAAGCGCGCTATTGACAAGCCCAGCTGGCTGCTGCGACAGTCCATGTAAACGTTTACATGGCGTCAGAAAGAACGAGGAGACATGGATTCAAGGTCTGCTGCCGCGTCCGGCTTTCCGCCCGGCTTCCTGTGGGGCTGCGCCACCTCGGCCTACCAGATCGAGGGCTCGCCGCGCGCCGATGGCGCCGGTGCCAGCATCTGGGACCGCTTCGTGCGCACGCCGGGCCGCGTGCTGGGCGGCGACACCGGCGACATCGCCTGTGACCACTACCGCCGCATGCGCGAGGACGTCGCGCTGATGCGCGAGCTGGGGCTCACCACCTACCGCTTCAGCATCGCCTGGGGCCGCGTGATGCCCGAGGGGCGCGGCCGCGTCAATGCCGCCGGCCTGGGCTTTTACGAGCGCCTGGTGGACGAACTGCTGCGCGCCGGCATCACGCCGATGGCGACGCTGTACCACTGGGACCTGCCGGCCGCGCTGGACGACCGCGGCGGCTGGCTGAACCCGGACATCGCCGACTGGTTTGCCGACTACGCCCAAGTCTGCTGGAGCGCGCTGGACGACCGCGTGCCGCTGTGGGCGACCATCAACGAACCCTGGGTGGTGGCCGACGGCGGCTACATGCACGGCGTGCTCGCGCCGGGCCACCGCAGCGCGCACGAGGCGGCGATTGCCGCCCACCGGCTGATGCAGTCGCATGCGCGCGCCGTGCAGGCCTACCGGGCGGTGGGCCGGCAGCAGATCGGGCTGGTGGTCAACATCGAACCCAAGCATGTGATGCCCGACGCCAGCGAGGCCGACCGCCATGCGCAGCGCCTGGCCGACGCCTACATGAACCGCCAGTACCTGGACCCGGCGCTGCTGGGCCGCTACCCGGAGGAGCTGCGCGAGGTCTTCGGCGCCGCCTGGCCGGACTGGTCGGATGCCGAGGTGGAGGCGCTGAAGGCGCCGGTGGACTTCCTCGGGCTGAACTACTACACCCGCGCGGTGGTGCGCCACGACGCGCAGGCCTGGCCGGTGCCCGCCAGCCCGGTGCGCCAGCCCGGCGCCATCTATACCGAGACCGGCTGGGAGCTGCATCCGCAAAGCCTCACCGACACCTTGCTGTGGATGAGCGAACGCTATGGCGGGCTGCCGCTGTACGTGACCGAGAACGGCGCCGCCTTCTACGACCCGCCCAAGCCGGTGGACGGCCGCGTCGACGACCCGCTGCGCGTGCACTACCTGCGCACCCACCTCGGCGCGGTGCGCGACGCGATCGCGCGCGGGGCCGACGTGCGCGGCTACTGCGCCTGGTCGCTGCTGGACAACCTGGAATGGGCGCTGGGCTTTGCCAAGCGCTTCGGGCTGGTCCATGTGGACTTCGAGACGCTGCAGCGCACGCCCAAGGCCAGCGCGCGCTTCTACGCCGACGTGATCGCCAGCCACGGCGCCGCGCTGGACCGCTGAAATGAGCCTGCAGCGCTGGCTGGTCGTGGACCTGGGCGGCACCAACATGCGCCTGGCGCTGGCCGAGCCCGGCGCCGACGGCCAGCCCCGGCTGCTGCACCTCCAGAGCCATGCGGCCGCGGGTTTCGCCAGCGCCGCCGAGGCCTGCCGCGCCTACCTGGACAGCTGCGGCGCGACGGTGCGCCACGCCCTGCTGTGCGTGGCCGGCCGGGTGCGCGGCCGCCGCGTGCAGATGACCAACCTGCCCTGGCTGGTCGACGCCGATGCGCTGCAGCGCGAGCTGGGACTGGAGCGCGTCGCACTGCTCAACGACCTGGCCGCCGCCGCCCATGCGCTGCCGCTGCTGCAGGAGGACGAGGCGCCGCTGCTGTGGCCCTGCGCGAACGCCGACGCGGCCGCCCCCGCGGCGCGGCGCCGCCACGCCGTGGTCGGCGCGGGCACCGGGCTGGGCATTGCGCTGGCCCTGGTGGAGGACGGCCAGGTGCAGGTGCTGGACACCGAGGGCGGCCAGGCCGCCTACGCGCCGGAGAACGAAGAGGAAGCCGCCGTCGCGCAGGCCTTGAGGCGGCGCTTCGACCGCGTCAGCTGGGAGCGCGTGGCCAGTGGCCCGGGGCTGGCGCATCTGTATGCCGCGCTGGCGGACGACGGCGCCGCTGGCGACGACTGCGCGCCCGAGGAGATCGTGCGGCGCGCCCGCGAGGGCCATGACGCGCGCGCCGAGCGGGCGCTGCGGCTGTTCGCGCAGGCGCTGGCCGCGGTCGCGGGCGACGCGGCGCTGATGCTGGGCGCCTGGGACGGCGTCTACCTGGTCGGCGGGCTGCCGCAGGCCACGCGGGCCTGGTTGGCCGATCCGGCCTTCCGCGCGCGCTTCGCGGCCAAGGGCAGTTTTTCGCAGGCGCTGGCGGAGGTGCCGGTGCGCCTGGTGACGCATGCGCAGCCGGTGCTGCTGGGCGCGGCCCGGGTGGCGCTGGCCGGCGGACGGGAGGAGGGGACCCGCAGGAGGGGCGCGCTAGCATCGCCTCCCCCGCCACTCAGGATGAGCCCCATGCCCGCCACGATCAAGGATGTCGCCCGCGCCGCCGGAGTCTCGGTGGCCACCGTGTCGCGCGCGCTCAATGGCGCGGACAACGTGCTGCCCGACACGCGCGAGCGCATCCTGCAACTCGCCCGCGAACTGCGCTATGCCCCGTCCGGCGCCGCGCGCAGCCTGATCACGCGGCGCACCGACACCATAGGTGCGCTGCTGCCCGACCTGCACGGCGAGTTCTTCTCCGAGCTGATCCGCGGCATCGACCAGGCGGCGCGCGCGCGCGGCCTGCACCTGCTGCTGTCCAGCTCCCACGGCGATGCCGAGGAAGCCGCCGCCGCGCTGCGCGCGATGAACGGCCGCGTGGACGGATTGCTGGTGATGTCGCCGCATGCCGACGAGGACGAGGACTTCCTCGCGCGCAACCTGCCCGCGGGCCTGCCCACCGTGCTGCTCAACTCCGGCGTGTCGCAGACCCAGCATCCCGCCTTCGTCGTCGACAACTTCGGCGGCGCGCGCGCGATGACCGAGCACCTGGTGGCGCAGGGCTTCCAGCGCATCGCCTTCCTCGGCGGCCCGGCCGGCAACTGGGAGGCGCGCGAGCGCCTGCGCGGCTACCGCGACGGCCTGCCCCCGGGCCGCCGCGCGCTGCTGCTGGACGGCGACTTCAGCGAGGACGGCGGCCGCCGCGCCGGCCGGGCGCTGGCGCTGCAGCAGCCGCCCGAGCGGCCCGACGTGCTCTTCTGCGCCAACGACATCATGGCCGTCGGCGCGCTGCAGGCGCTGACCGACGCCGGCCTGCGCGTGCCCGAGGACATCGCGCTGGCCGGCTTCGACGACATCCCCATCGCCCGCTATGTGCGCCCGGCGCTGACGACCGTGCGCGTGCCCATTGCCGCGCTGGGCGGGCAGGCGCTGGTGGCGCTGGCCGCGGAACTCGACACCGGATCCGACACCGACACCCACACGGCGCCCGCCGTGATGCCGGTGGCGCTGGTCGTGCGCGAGTCCTGCACACGGAGATCCCCGTAGAGCGACTCATCTCACAACAGGAGACAACATGAGCAGAACCCCTCCCCTTCGACCTTACCGTCGTCATGCCGTGGCGGCCGCCATCGTGCTGGCGCTGGCCGGCACGGCGGCGCAGGCACAAATCACCGGCGCCACGGTGCGCGGCCAGATTTCCGCCGCAGGCGCCAAGGCGCCCGAAGGCACGGAGGTGGTGGCCATCAACAAGGCCAACGGCAACACCTACCGCACCAGGACGCTGTCCGATGGCAGCTATGTGCTGCTGGGACTGAATCCGGGGGCCTATGAGATCCGTGTCGGCGGGGCCAGCCAGGGCAGCCTCATCACGCTCTCCGTCGGCGAAAACGCCACCGTTGATCTCTCCACCAGCCACAGCCAGCTCGGCACCGTCGTCGTCTCGGGATCGGCGCAGCGCCAAGGCGTGCGCGACACCCAGGTCAGCACGCTGGTGTCGAACAAGATGATCGAAAACCTGCCTCAGATCACGCGCAACTTCCTCTCCGCGGTGGACCTGGCGCCCGGCGCGCGCTTCGAGACCGGCAGCGATGGCAGCACCCGTATCCGTGGCGGCGCGCAGAACGAGGACAGCGTCAACATCTTCATCGACGGCGTGGGCCGCAAGAACAACATCCTGCGCGGCGGTGTCGTCGGGCAGCAGGAAAGCCAGGGCAACCCCTTCCCGCAAGGAGCCATCGGCGAGTACCGTGTGCTGACGCAGAACTACAAGGCGGAGTTCGATCAACTGACCTCGCTGGGCATTGCGGCGGTCACCAAGTCCGGCACCAACGAGTTCCACGGCGAGGTGTACGGCAACCGGACCGGATCCAACTGGCGCGCCTACAGCCCCAAGCAAAGCGAAAACGAAGCCGCCGGCATTCCGCGCCCCTCGTTCACCCAGATCGAAACCGGCTTTTCGCTGGGTGGCCCGATCGTGCAGGACAAGCTGCATTTCTTCCTGGCCTATGACGGCAAGTCCATCGACCGTCCCGTACAGACCGCGGGCAAGAACTTCGAGAAATACCCGACCTCGCCCGGCCTCATCCCGCAGCTGAAGTCGGAACAGGGCCCCTATACCCGCAAGTTCAAGGAACACCTGCTGTTCGGCAAGCTTTCGACCCAGATCAACGACGAGCAGAAGCTGGACCTGAGCTTCACGGTGCGCGACGAAGACGCCAAGAACCTGGTCAGCGACAACGGCCTGTCCGCCGCCAGCACGGAATCGAACAGCAAGAACACCGAGACCCGCGTGGACCTGTCGCATGAATGGGCACGCGATGCCTGGCTGAACGAGGCCAAGGTGGGCGTGTCTCGGTCGCGCTGGAACCCGCACGGCGTCACCAACTCGCCGCTGTTCCGCTACAAGTATTCGCCGACGAACGAGCTGAAGAACTCGCAGGACATTTTGTGGACGGGCGGCTCGCCCGACGCGCAGGACCGCAAGCAGAACGAGGTGTACGTCAAGAACGACCTCAGCTTCACCGGCATCCAGGGCCATGTGATCAAGGGGGGCGCCCAGCTCAAGCTGATGGGCTACCGGCTGGGCGGCACGCAGTACGGCGTGCCCGCGATCAACGTCGTGGTGGACCAGACCACCGGCCTGCCTTATTACGCAAACGGCGTCTGCACGGGCACCAATGTCGCCTCCGGCGGGCTGCAGAGCGACCAATGCCAGATCACGCGCTCGGCCGAGCCGATCAACGTCAACTACGACAACAAGCAGATCGGCCTGTACCTGCAGGACGACTGGTCGGTCACGCGCCAGCTAGACGTCTCGCTGGGCCTTCGTTGGGACTACGAGACCAACATGCTCAACAACAGCTATGCCACGCCGGCCGACATCGTGACAGCGCTGCGCGGGCTCGACGGCCGCACCATCGGTGGCGTGACCGCACCGGCGAACCAGACCTATGCACAGTCGCTCGCCAAGGGCGGCATCAACATCGACGACTACATCGCCACCGGCAGTTCGCGCAAGGCCTTCAAGGGCGCGCTGGCCCCCCGCCTGGGCTTCTCCTACGACGTGACGGGCACGCGCAGCACTGTGGTCTACGGCGGCCTGGGACGCAGCTATGACCGCACGATGGCCAACCAGGCGCTGCAGGAGCTTCAGCACAACGCGCAGGCCAACGGCGAAATCTGGCTGATCAAGAACAACTACAAGATGCCTTTCGCGGACCAGATCAGCCTGGGCGTGCGTCAGGCCGTGGGCGAGTGGAATGCCGACATCTCGGTGTCTCGGCAGCACGCGAAGAACCAGTTCATCTGGTTCAGCGGCAACCGCGATCCGAACGGCGGCTGGGGGACCCAAAGCTCGATCGACCCGCTGTGGGGCGGACCCAAGGGCTACGGCAACCTGATCCTGGGCGACACCGTCGGCGAGATCAAGACCACCAGCCTGTTCGTCAAACTGGAAAAGCCCTATACCGTGGCCAGCGGCTGGAGCGTGACGGCCGCCTACACCCATGCCAAGGGGCAGACCACCAACAAGGACTGGAACACCGACATCTTCGACTGGACCTATGGCAAGGGCACGCGGGGATGGAACCAGTCGGTGCTGTCGCCCAAGGACCGCCTGGTCCTGGCCGGCTTCACCGACCGCCTGCCCTGGGGCTTGGGCCTGTCCGGCAAATGGACCTGGGACACGGGCAATCCGCGCCGCATCACCAACTGCGCGGGCGGTTGGAACCAGTGCATGAATGTCGAGGGCAAGGCCGGCAACTTCAGCCAGTTCGACCTGGGCCTGTCCAAGGAGTTCCGCATCGGTCCGGGTGCCCTGCGCGTGCGCGCCGATGTGTTGAACCTGTTCAACCGCACCAACTGGGGCTATTACGACGACTGGGTCGGTGGCCCGGGCACCCCCCCGAAGAATTACCTGGGTGGCGACAATCCCAACCTGGGCAAGGCCAACGACATTCGCGGAGATATGCGCACCTACAAGGTGACCGCTTCGTACAGCTTCTAACAACGGAGCAAAGGTGGCAGCGCCTACAGTCGGCGCTGCCATCGCCCTGGCATGAACGACACATCCATGAATCGCCGCTCCTTGCTGACCGGCGCGGGCAGCGCCTTGCTCGCGCAGGCGCTGGGGCTCGCCCCATCCGGCGCTGCGGCCGGCGTCCAAGCTTCGCCGCCGCGGCCCGCTTCCCCCGCCAGCGCGCCGGACCTGTCGGCGCAAGACACCGCCTTCCTCGACGACCTCGAGCGGCGCACCTTCGACTTCTTCTGGGAGACCACGCGCGCCGACAACGGCCTCGCGCCGGACCGCTGGCCCAGCCCTTCGTTCGCCAGCATCGCGGCGGTGGGCTTCGCGCTGAGCGCCTATCCGCTGGGCGTGGCGCGCGGCTATGTCACGCGGGAGCAGGCGCGCGGCCGCGTGCTGCGCACGCTGGACTTTCTCGCCGGGCTGCCGCAGGGCCCGCAGCCGCGCGGCGTCGCCGGCCACCGCGGTTTTTTCTACCACTTCCTGGACATGAAGACCGGCCACCGCTTCGAGCGCTGCGAGCTGTCCACGGTGGACACCGCGCTGATGCTGATGGGCGCGCTGCATTGCCAGAGCTTCTTCGACGCCGAGCAGCCCGACGAGGCGCGCATCCGCGCGCTGGTGGACCAGCTCTACGGCCGCGTGGACTGGCGCTGGGCCCAGGTGCGCCCGCCGGCCATCAGCCATGGCTGGACGCCGGAGCAGGGCTTCATCACGTCCGACTGGAAGGGCTACAACGAGGCCATGATGGTCTACTTCCTGGCGCTGGGCTCGCCCACGCAGCCGGTCGGCCCCGAGGCCTGGGAAGCCTGGACCAGCACCTACGACCGCGACAGCTGGGGCACGGACTACGGCCAGACCCATTTGCGCTTCGCGCCGCTGTTCGGCCACCAGTTCACCCACTGCTGGGTGGACTTCCGCGGCCTGCGCGACGCCTACATGCGCCAGCGCGGGCTGGACTACTTCGAGAACTCGCGCCGCGCCACCTACGCGCAGCAGGCCTATGCGCGCGCCAACCCGCTGGGCTGGAACGGCTACAGCGCCGAGGTCTGGGGCATCAGCGCCAGCGACGGCCCGGCCGACGTCGAACGGATGTTCAAGGGCGCGCACTGGGATGCCGGCCGCGCCGCGGAAAAGCGCCGCTTCATCAGCTACGCCGGCCGCGGCATGGGGCACTACGACGACGGCACGCTGGCGCCCTATGCGGCAGGCTCGTCCATCGCCTTCGCGCCCGAGATCGTCGTGCCCGCGCTGCGCGCGATCCGCGAGCGCCATCCGCATGTCTGGGGCCGCTATGGCTTCCTGGATTGCTTCAACCCCAGCTTCACCTACACCGACGTGAAGCTGCAGCATGGCCGCATCGAGCCCGGGCGCGGCTGGGTGGACACCGACTACCTGGGCATCGACCAGGGCCCGCTGCTGGCCATGCTGGGCAACCACCGCGGCGAGCTGATCTGGCAGACCCTGCGCCGCAACGCCCACCTGCGCCGCGGCCTGCAGCGCGCCGGCTTCACGGGCGGATGGTTGTGAAATCCGGCGCGGCCCCGGACCCGCGACCGCGCCGCGCCGTGCTCCAGGCCGCCGCGGCGGGCCTGGCCGCGCCGCTGCTGGGCGGCTGCGCGCCGCGCGAGCGCAAGCAGCTGCGCTTCTGGGCCATGGGCCGCGAAGGCGAGGTCGCCGCCGAGCTGGTGGAGGGCTTCGAGCGCGAGAACCCGGGCCTGCGCGTCAAGGTCGAGACCCTGCCCTGGACCTCGGCACACGAGAAGCTGCTCACCGCCTTCGCCGGCGACGCGACACCGGACCTGGCCCAGATGGGCAACACCTGGCTCCCGGAGATGCAGGCGCTGGGCGCGCTGGAGCCGCTGGCGCCCTGGCTGGCGCAGCCCGACGCGCCGCCGGCCGAGGACTACTTCCCGGGCATCTGGGCCACCAACGCACCCGAGGGCGCGCGCGTGGGCCTGCCCTGGTATGTGGACACGCGGCTGCTGTTCGTGCGCCACGACCTGCTGCAGCGGGCCGGCATCGCGCAGCCGCCGCGCGACTGGGCGCAGTGGCGCGAGGCGCTGGCGCGGCTGCGCCGGGCCGGCATGGCCACGCCGCTGCTGCTGCCCACGAATGAGTTCGAGCCGCTGCTGGCGCTGGCCCTGCAGCAGGACGGCGAGCTGCTGCGCGACGGCGGGCGCTACGGCCATTTCACCGGCCCCGGCTTCCAGCGGGCGCTCGGCTTTTATCTGGAGCGCTTCGCGCGCGCCGAGGCGCCGGGCCTGAGCAACAACCAGATCGCCAACGTCTGGCAGGAATTCGGCCGCGGCAGCTTTGCCTTCTACATCTCCGGGCCCTGGAACATCGGCGAGTTCAAGCGCCGCCTCGGCGCCGAGCTGGCCCAGGCCTGGAGCACCGCCGAGCTGCCCGGCCCGCAAGGGCCCGGCGCATCCATCGCCGGCGGTGCCAGCCTGGTGATGTTCCGCCGTTCCCGGCTCAAGCCGGAGTGCTGGGCGCTGATGCGCTATCTGAGCCGCCCCGAGGTGCAGCAGCGCTTCTACGCGCTGACCGGCGACCTGCCGTCGCGGCGCAGCAGCTGGACGCTGGCGCGCGCCGGCGAGCCGCCGCTGCGCCAGGACCGCCATGCGGCGGCCTTCTACCGCCAGCTGGAGCGCGCGCGCGCGGCGCCGGCGGTGCCGGAATGGGAGCGCATCGTGCAGGAAATGCAGCTGGCGGCGGCGCGCGGCGCCCACGCGGTGGACCCGGCGCGCGGCGGCGAGGCCGCCGTGGCGGCGACCGCGCGCCAGCTCGGTGCCGAGCTGGACCGCCGCGTCGACGCGATCCTGGAAAAGCGCCGCTGGATGCTGGCGCAACGCGGAGGCGCCGCGTGAAGAAGGAGAGCAAGGTGCCTGACACCGCTTCGGGACCGACGCGCAGCGCGCGCCGCGAGGCCCTGGCCGGCTGGGCCTTCGTGGCGCCGGCGCTGACCGTCATCGCGCTGTTTTTCGGCGTGCCAGTGCTCGCCGGCCTCAGCCTGAGCCTGACGGACTTCGACATCTACGCGCTGGCCGACTGGCGCAACCTGCGCTGGCAGGGCCTGCAGAACTACCTGCAGGTGCTGTCCATGCCGCTGTTCTGGCAGGCGCTGGCCAACACCGCCTACTTCGTCGTGCTGGGCGTGCCGCTGTCCATCGCCGCCTCGCTGCTGTGCGCGGTGCTGCTGCAGTCCCGGCTCGCGCGCTTCAAGCCGGTGCTGCGCACCGCGCTGTTCGCGCCGGTGGTGACCACGCTGGTCGCGGTGGCGGTGATCTGGCGCTATCTCTTCCACGTGAAGTACGGGCTGGTGAACTACGCGCTCACCGGCCTCGGGCTGGACCCGGTGGACTGGCTGGGCGATCCGCGCTGGTCCATGCCCACCATCATCCTGTTCGCGGTGTGGAAGAACTTCGGCGGCAACATGATCATCTTCATCGCCGCGCTGCAGGCCATCCCCGAGGACCTCTACGAGGCCGCGCGGCTGGACGGCGCGCGCGGCTGGGCGCAGTTCCGCCACATCACGCTGCCCAGCCTGGCGCCGACGCTGCTCATGGTCAGCATCCTGACCACGGCGGGCTATTTCCAGCTCTTCGCCGAACCCTATGTGATGACCCAGGGCGGCCCGCTGCAGAGCACGGTCAGCGTGCTCTACCTGATGTACGAGGAAGGCTTCAAATGGTGGAACCTGGGCCTGGCCTCGGCGGTCGCCTTCGTGCTCTTCCTCATCATCGTCGCGGTCAGCAAGGGTCTGATGGCCCTGCAGGCGCGCCTGTCCGGAGGCCGCGCATGAAGGCCCGGGCCTGGTTCGTCAACGGCCTGCTGTGGGGCCTGGCCCTGCTGGCCGTCTTCCCGCTCCTGTGGATGGTGTCGGTCTCGCTGATGCCGGCCGGCAGCGCCTCCAGCCTGCCGCCACCGCTGCTGCCGCGCCAGCCCACGCTGGCGCACTACCAGCAGCTGCTGCGCGCCGGCGGCATCGCGCAGGCCTTCGTCAACAGCCTGGGGCTGGCGCTGGCGGCGACGCTGCTGTCCACCACGCTGAACACGCTGGCCGGCTATGGCTTCGCCAAGCTGCGCTTCGCGCGGCGCGAGCGCGTCTTCGGCTGGCTGATCGCCGCGCTGGTGATCCCCGGCCAGGTGGCGATGCTGCCGCTGTTCCTGATGCTCAAGAGCATGGGCCTGGTCAACACCTGGATGGGCGTGCTGATTCCCAGCATGGCGAGCATCTTTGGCATCTTCCTGGTGCGCCAGTACGCGCGCGGCGTGCCCGATGACCTGATCGAGGCGGCGCGCATGGACGGCGCCGGCGAATGGCGCATCTTCTTCCACATCGTGCTGCCGGTGCTCAAGCCGGTGCTGGTCACGCTGGCGGTGTTCGCCTTCCTGGGCAGCTGGAACGATTTCATGTGGCCGCTGATCGTGCTCACCGACAGCGGCATGCACACGCTGCCGGTCGCGCTGGCGGCGATGTCGCGCGAGCATGTGCAGGACAGCGAGCTGATGATGGCCGGCGCGGTGATCACCGTGCTGCCGGTGCTGCTGCTCTTCCTGGCGCTGCAGCGCTTCTACATGCAGGGGCTGCTGATGGGCTCCGTCAAATGACCACCGCCACACCGGCTCCGGCCGGCTCGACCCAGCGCGCCCCGCGGCGACGCCTCTGCCATGGATGACCGAATGAGACTGCGTGCCACGCTGTGGGGCTGCGTCGCCGGCCTGCTCGCGCCGCTGGCGGCGCTGGCGCAGGCGCCGCGCCTGCTGGACGACATGAAAGACGCGGGCCGCTGGACGGCCTCGGCCTCGGACCAGGTGCGCGCCAGCCTGGCGCGCGAGCGCGACGGCAGCCTGTGCCTGAACTACGACTTCGCCGGCGTCTCCGGCTATGCGGTGATGCGCCGCGAGCTGGCGATGGACTGGCCCGAGGACTTCGTGCTGCAGGCGCGGCTGCGCGGCCGTGGCGATGGCAACGACCTGCAGCTCAAGCTGGTGGACGCCAGCGGCGACAACGTCTGGTGGGTGAACCGCCCGGCGCTGGCGCTGCCGCGCACGCTGACGGAGCTGGCCTTCAAGCGCCGCCATGTCAGCTTTGCCTGGGGGCCAACGCCGGACCGCCAGCTGCGCAGCACGCGCTTCCTGGAGTTCACCGTGGTCGCCGGCCAGCAGGGCGGCGGGCGCGGGCAGCTGTGCGTGGCGGCGCTGAAGCTGCAGCCGCGCCTTGCCGCGCCGGCCGCGTGGCCGGCGCCGCAGCGCAGCGACAGCCCCGGCCAGACCGTGCTGGACCATGGCCGGCCGCGCGAGTTCAACGGCCTGTGGCTGCAATGGCCGCAGATGGCGCGTGGCCTGGACTACCGGCTGGAGGCCTCGCAGGACGGCCAGCGCTGGACCCTGCTGCGCGAGGTGCAGGGCAGCGACGGCGGCAGCGATGCGCTCTACCTGCCCGAGCAGGAATGGCGCTGGCTGCGCCTGCGCTATCCGCGCGGCCAGGCCGCGCCCCGCGTGGCGCTGCGCGACGCGGCGCAATGGCCGGACCGCAACGCCATGCTGTCCGAACTGGCACGCGGCCTGCCGCGCGGCGAGATGCCGCGCGCCTTCGTCGGCGAGCAGAACTACTGGACCGTGGTCGGCGTGGACGGCGGCGCCCAGCATGCCGGCCTGATCAGCGAGGACGGCGCGATCGAACTGGACCGCGGCGGCCCCTCCATCGAACCGCTGCTGCTGCTGGCCGACGGCCGCAGCCTGGGCTGGGCCCAGGTGCAGATGCAGCATGGCCTGCGCGAGGACGCGCTGCCGCTGCCCTCGGTGCAATGGCAGCACGAGGCCGCCGGGCTGCGCGTCGAAGCCACGGCCGACGGCCCGGCGCGCGCGCCGCGCCTGCTCGCCCGCTACACGGTCAGCAACCCGGGCCCGCGGCCGCAGCGCCTCAGCCTGCTGCTGCTGCTGCGCCCCTGGCAGGTCAATCCGCCGCAGCAGTTCCTCTCCACGCCGGGCGGCATCACCGCGCTGCGCAGCCTGCGCTGGCAGGACGGCCGCCTGCGGGTGCAGGCGGGCGAGGGCGGCGCGCCGGCCTGGCAGCTGCGCTTCAGCAGCACGCCGCAGCGCATCACCGCCACCGGTCTGGACGGCGGGCTGGGCCTGGCCTCGGTGCGCCAGGGCCTGGCGCTGGAGCCGGGCCTGGTGTTCAGCGACCCGCAGGGCAGCGCATCGGCGCTGCTGCGCTTCGACCTGGACCTGGGCCCCGGCGAGCAGCGCGAGATCGGCTGGGTCAGCGAACGCAGCGGCCCCGCCGCGCCCAGCGACAGCGCCAAGCCGCGCCGCGCGTCGTCGCGGGCCGTGGATGAGGCCCCGGCGCCGGACGCGCCACCCGAGGCCGCGCCGCCCGAGCCGGGAGCCGGCACACTGTCGGCGCAGGCCCTGGCGCAGCGCTTCGAGCAATCCGCGGCGCGCTGGCAGCAGCGCCTGGGCCGCGTGCGCATCGAACTGCCGCCGCCGGGCCGGGCGCTGGAGCGCAACATGCGCAGCGCGCTGGCGCAGATCCTGATGTCGCGCGAGGGGCCGGCGCTGCGCCCGGGCACGCGCTCCTATGCGCGCTCCTGGGTGCGCGACGGCGCGATGATGGTGGCCGGGCTGCTGCGCATGGGCGAGCAGCAGGCCGCGCGCGAGTTCGTCGACTGGTTCGCCGGCTACATCTTCGAGTCCGGCAAGGTGCCCTGCTGCGTGGACCAGCGCGGCGCCGACCCGGTCACCGAGAACGACAGCCACGGCCAGTACCTGTACGCGGTGGCCGAGCTGTGGCGCCACACGCAGGATCGCGCGCTGCTGGAGCGCCACTGGCCCCAGGTGCAGCGCGTGCTGGCCTGGATGGAGGCGCTGCGCCAGAGCGAGCGCGGCGCGGCCAACCGGACGCCCGAGCGGCTGCGCTTCTTCGGCCTGATGCCGCCGTCCATCAGCCATGAAGGCTATGCCGACAAGCCCGCCTACGCCTACTGGGACGATTTCTGGGCCCTGCGCGGCTACCAGGACGCGGTGCAGATCGCGCAGGCGCTGGGCCAGCCCGCGCTGGCGCGGCGCTGGGCCGGCTGGCGCGACGAGTTCGCGCGCGAGCTGTCCGCCTCCATCGCGATGACGGCGGGCCACTATCGGCTGGACCACATCGCCGGTGCCGCCGACCGCGGCGACTTCGACGCCAGCTCCACCACCATGGCGCTGAATCCGGCCCAGATGCAGGACCGGCTGGCCGCGCCGCTGCTGCAGGGCACTTTCGAGCGCTACTGGGTCCAGGCCCTGGCGCGCGCCGAGGGCCGCCTGGCCTGGAAGGACTACACGCCCTACGAGCTGCGCAACGTCAGCGCGCTGCTGCGCCTGGGCCAGCCCGAGCGCGCGCACCGGCTGCTGGACTTCTTCTTCCGCGACCAGCGCCCGGCGGGCTGGAACCAGTGGGCCGAGGTGGTGCTGCCCGACCCGCGCGAGCCGCGCTTCCTGGGCGACATGCCGCATGCCTGGGTCTCGTCGGACTATCTGCGCGCCGCGCTGGACCTGCTGGCCTACGAGGACGAGCCGCGCCAGGACCTGGTGCTGGGCGCCGGCGTTCTGCCGGCCTGGCGCGAGGCCGGCGACCTGCGCGTGGCCGGCCTGTCCACCGCCTATGGCCGGCTGGACTACAGCCTGACGCGCCGCCCCGGCGGCGGCTGGACCCTGGCGGTGGCGCATCGCCCCGAGCGCCTGCCCGGCGCGCTGCGCCTGGCCTGGCCCGGCGAGGGGGCACTGCCGCGCGCCGTCCACGCGGGCCGCGCGCTGGCCTGGGACGGCCGCGAGCTGGTGCTGCCGCCCGGTCTTTCGAGCATTGAACTGGAGCCCTGAGAGGGTCTGAACCATGGCCTCCCTGAGCCTGCGCGGACTGCGCAAACACTATGGCAGCACCCCGGTGCTGCACGGCATCGACCTGGACGTGGCGCACGGCGAGTTCGTCGTCTTCGTCGGCCCCTCGGGCTGCGGCAAGAGCACGCTGCTGCGCTGCATCGCGGGGCTGGAGAGCATCAGCGAGGGCGAGCTGCGCATCGACGATCGGCGCATGAACGAGGTGGACCCGGCCGCGCGCGGCCTGGCCATGGTGTTCCAGAGCTATGCGCTGTATCCGCACATGACGGTGGCGCAGAACATGTCCTTCGGGCTCAAGCTGGCGGGCACGCCGCGCGCCGAGGTGGAGCGTGCGGTGGCCGAGGCGGCCGAGGCGCTGCAGCTCACGCCGCTGCTGCAGCGCCTGCCGGCCCAGCTCTCCGGCGGGCAGCGCCAGCGCGTGGCCATCGGCCGGGCCATCGTGCGCCGGCCGGGCATCTTCCTGTTCGACGAACCGCTGTCCAACCTGGACGCCGCGCTGCGCGGCCAGATGCGCGTGGAGATGGCGCGGCTGCATGCCCAGCTGGGCAGCACGGTGCTCTACGTCACCCACGATCAGGCCGAGGCCATGACCCTGGCCGACCGCATCGTCGTGTTCAACAAGGGCCGCATCGAGCAGGTCGGCGCGCCGCTGACGCTCTACCGCCAGCCGGCCAACCGCTTCGTCGCCGAGTTCCTCGGCTCGCCGCGCATCAACCTCCTGCCCAGCCGCCAGGCCCTGCCCGGCGCCGCGTCGCACGAGCTGGGCCTGCGCCCGGAGCAGCTGCGGCTGCGCCCCTCGGCCGAGGGGGGACGTCTGGCGGGCGAGCTGCAGCTGCTGGAACATCTGGGCGACGTGGCCTACGCCCATGTGCGCACCGACGATGGCGCGCTGCTGGTGGCGCGCGCGCCCGCCGACACGCCGCTGCGTGGCGGCGAGCGCGTGGCGCTGGACTTCGACCCCGAACAGGCCCTGCATTTCGATGCCCAGGGCCGCCGCCTGGAACCATGAACCGCCGACATCTGTTGCAAACCCTGGCCGCCACCTCGGCCGTCCTCAGCGGCGCCGGCTGCGCCACCGGCTCGTCCATCCCGGATGGCCTGGCCGAAGGCCGGCAGAGCGCCTGGCGCCTGGATGGCGCGGCGGGCTTCGCCCGGCTCTGGCTGTGGCTGCCGCCCGGCTACGCGCAGCGGCGCGAGCCCTGGCCGCTGCTGGTCTTCCTGCACGGCTCGGGCGAGCGCGGCGAGGATCTACAGCGCGTCAAGGTCTACGGCCCGCCGCGCCTGGCCGACGAGGGCGGCGCCCAGCTGCCCTGCATCCTCGCCAGCCCGCAGCTGGAAGAGGGCGCGCGCTGGGCGCCGGCACGGCTGCATGCGCTGCTGGAGGCCTTGAAGAGCCGGCTGCGCGTGGACCCCGACCGCGTCAGCGCCACCGGGCTCAGCCTGGGCGGCCACGGCGTCTGGGACTGGGCCTGCGCCCATCCGCAGGACCTTGCCGCCATCGCGCCGGTCTGCGGCTATGGCAATCCGCGCGCCGTCGCGGCGATGCGCGAGGTGCCGGTGCGCGCCTACCACGGCGATCGCGACACCGTCGTGCCGCTGGCGCGCCAGCAGGCCTGCGTGGACGCGCTGCGCGCGGCCGGCGGGCAGGCCACGCTGACCGTCTTTCCCGGCGTGGGCCACGACGCCTGGACCCCCGCCTACCAAGATCCCCAACTGCTGCCCTGGCTGCTGGCCCAGGTGCGGCGCTGACCCCCAGCCCGTTCGAGCATGAGTTCTCCCATCCCCCATCCCATCCTCCTGGGCCGTCCCCAGGGCCTGCAGGCCGAGCTGCTGACGCATGGCGCGCTGCGCCGGCTGCTGGCGCCCGGCCTGATGGTCAACCTCTTTCCCGGCAACGAGCTGGAAGGCGGTCCCGCCAACCTGTGGCTGCGCCGCCGCGACGCGCAGGGCCGCGTGCAGCTCGCGCCGCTGCTGGGCCCCGGCTCGCCGCTGGCGCCTTGCGTCGGCAGCCAGGACGGCGACAGCTTCGCGATGCGCGGCCGCTGGCAAGACCTGGCCCTGACGCTGGAGCTGCGCCTGGTGCCGGAGCAGACCACCGCCTTCTGGCACCTGAGCGCGCGCAACGAGGGCGGCACGCCCTGCACGCTGAACCTGCTGCTGCTGCAGGACCTGGGGCTGGCCGACTATGGCGCGCTGCGCCTCAACGAGTACTACGTCAGCCACTACCTGGACCTGCAGCCGCTGACGCACGAGCGCCACGGCGTGCTGCTGGCGGTGCGCCAGAACCAGGCCCAGCGCGGCCGTCACCCCTGGCTGCTCGCCGGTTCGCTGCGCCGCTGCGTGCGCTGGGCCACCGACGCGGCCCAGGTCTTCGGCCATGCCGCGCACGAAGGGCTGCTGCCCGCCGCGCTGCTGGAAGGCCTGCCCGGCCGGCGGCTGCAGCACGAGCATGCGATGGCCGCGCTGGAGGATCAGGACCTGGTGCTGGCCGCCGGCGCCCAGGGCCGCACCGGCTTCGTGCTGCACCTGGAAGCCCACCATCCGCAGGCCAGCGACGCCACCGACCTGGAGCGACTCGCCGCCCTGCTCGCGCTGCCGCAGGCCGTCGCGACGCTGGCGGCCGGCCCCGCCGACGGCACCCCCGCGCCGCGCCCGGCGCGCGAATCCGCCAGCCTGTTCGCGACCGCGCCGCTGCTGGCCACGCGCGAGCTGCAACCGGACGAGATCGAACAATTCTTTCCCGGTCCGCGCCGCCATGAGGAGCGCGAGGCGCGCGACGGCCAGGGGCAGCCGGGCCGGCTGCTGTCCTTCTTCCACGCCGAGGATGCCCACGTGGTGCTGCGCGCCAAGGAGCTGCGCGTGCAGCGCCCGCACGGCCACCTGCTGCGCAGCGGCGCCCACCTGGTGCCCGACGAGCGGGCGCTGACCAGCACCTGCTGGATGGGCGGCGTCTTCCACTCCATGCTGACCCAGGGCCATGTCAGCTTCAACCGCCTGCTCTCCGCGCAGCACAGCCTGCTGGGGCTGTTCCGCTCGCAGGGCCTGCGCCTGTTCATGCAGGCGCCCGGCGGCGAATGGCAGCTGCTGGGCCTGCCCTCGGCCTTCGAGATGCGCCCGCAGTCCTGCCGCTGGCTCTACGCCCACGCGGGCGGGCTGATCGAGGTCCGCGCCGAGGCGCCCGACGCGCCCGAGCGGATGGATCTGCGCGTGCGCGTGCTCGCCGGCCCGGTGGCGCGGCTGCGCGCCACCTTGCATCTGGCGCTGGGCGGCGACGATGGCAGCCAGCCCGCGCCGGTGCCGCTGCAATGGCAGCCCGACGGCAGCCTGCGCCTCGCGCCGCCGCCCGGCAGCGAGCTGGCGCGGCGCTTCCCCGACGGCGCCTTCCGCCTCGTGCTGCCGCAGGGCGGCCAGGCGCAGGCGGGCGACGATGGGCGGCTCTATCCCGACGGGCGCAGCCGCGGCGAACCGCTGCTGTGCCTGGACTTCGAGCGCGTGCAGGAGCTGGCGCTGCAGCTGCGCGGCGAGCTGCTGGACGCGGCGCCGCCCGCGCAGGCGACGGGGCTGGACGAGCTCGACAGCCTGACGCTGCCGAGCTGGCAGCCGCCCCCCGGCGCGGACGGCCAGCGCCTGGCGCAGCTGGCGGACATCCTGCCCTGGTACCGCCACAACGCGCTGGTGCACTACCTGTCGCCGCGCGGGCTGGAGCAGTACTCCGGCGGCGGCTGGGGCACGCGCGATGTCTGCCAGGGCCCGCTGGAGATGCTGCTGGCGCTGGGCCGGACCGAACCGGTACGCGACCTGCTGTGCCGCGTGTTCTCGGCCCAGGATGCCAGCGGCGACTGGCCGCAGTGGTTCATGTTCTTCGAGCGCGAGCGCGCCATCCGCGCCGGCGACTCGCATGGCGACATCGTCTTCTGGCCGCTGCTGGCCCTGGCGCAGTACCTGATCGCCAGCGGCGACGCCGGGCTGCTGGACCAGGCGCTGCCCTTCCACGACGACGCGCCGGCCACGGTCTGGACCCATGTGGAGCGCGCGCTGGCGCTGATCCGCGCGCGCTGCGTGCCCGGCACGCGGCTGGCCGCCTACTGGCATGGCGACTGGAATGACTCGCTGCAGCCCGCCGACCCGGCGCTGCGCGAGCGCCTGTGCAGCGCCTGGACCGTGACCCTGCATCACCAGATGCTGCTGCGCCTGGCCGAGGCGCTGGCCGGGCTGGGCCGCGAGGAAGAAGCGCGCCAGCTGCAGGCCGAGGCCGCCGAAGTGAACGCCGCCTTCCAGGCCCACCTGGTGCGCGACGACGTGGTGGCCGGCTATCTGCACCGCGCCGAGGACGGCGCCGAGCAGCTGTGGCTGCACCCGCGCGACACCCTGACCGGCCTGCGCTACAGCCTGCTGCCCATGATGCATGCGGTGCTGGAGAACCTGCTCAGCCCCGAGCAGGCCGACACCCAGGCGGCGCTGATCGAGCGCCATCTGAAGGGGCCGGACGGCGCGCGGCTGTTCGACGCGCCGCTGCCCTACCGCGGCGGCCCGACGCGGCTGTTCCAGCGCGCCGAGACGAGCAGCTTCTTCGGCCGCGAGATCGGCGTGATGTACATGCACGCCCACCTGCGCTATGCGCAGATGCTGGCCCACCTGGGCCGCGCCGAGGCCTTCTTCGAGGCGCTCGCCCAGGCCCATCCGGTGGCGCTGCCCGATCGGCTGGCCTGCGCCAGCCGGCGCCAGGCCAACTGCTACTACTCCAGCTCCGACGCCGCCTTCCCCGACCGCTACGAGGCGCAGCAGCGCTATGCCGAGGTGCTGGAGGGCCGCGTGCTGCT
This sequence comes from Pelomonas sp. CA6, assembly GCF_022549225.1. Classification (GTDB taxonomy): domain Bacteria; phylum Pseudomonadota; class Gammaproteobacteria; order Burkholderiales; family Burkholderiaceae_C; genus Roseateles. The sequence continues at coordinate 434,168 of NZ_JAKZFD010000002.1, read as the reverse complement.
GGACGGCGGCTGGCGCGTCTATTCCAGCGGCCCCGGCATCGCGCTGGGGCTGGTGATCTCCGGGCTGCTGGGACTGCGCCTGGAGCGCGACGCGCTGGTGCTGGACCCGGTGATGCCCGCTTCGCTGGACGGTCTGCGCGTGCGGCTGACACTGGGCGGCCTGGACCTGGCGCTGCACTACCGCGTGGGCCCGCGCGGCCATGGCGTCAACGAGGTGCGCGATGCCCAGGGCCCGCTGGCCTTCGAGCGCCTGCGCCACCGCTACCGCCTGGGCGCGGTGGCCCTGCCCCGGCCGGCCCCGGGCCAGACCCTGCACTGGGAAGTGCGACTGGGCTGAGCCAGGACCGAGGACAGGCCCTGCGGCCTGTCCGACGCCTGGCGAAGGCCCGACCCTGTCCCGCAGGGGCGGGCTGGGCCAGGACCGAGGACCGCCCCCTCGGACTGTCCAACGCCTGGCGAAGGCCCGACCCTGCCCCGCAGGGGCGGGCTGAGCCAGGATCGAGGACCGCCCCCTCGGACTGCCGGTCGCCCGGCGACGGCGCACAGGACGTGAGCAATCGTTAGAATGCGAACAATTCCTATTTGCAAGGCGGGGCACGAGGCACCGCCCGCCCCGCGTGTCCGCCGCCGATTCCTCCCTGGATCCCCAAGCCCTGCACGAGCTGTATGTCCACCACCATGGCTGGCTGTACGGCTGGCTGCGGCGCCGCCTGGGTAGTTCGGCGGACGCGGCCGATCTGGCGCAGGAGACCTTCGCGCGGTTGCTGGCGGCGCGCACGCCGCCGGCCAGCCTGCGCGAGCCGCGTGCCTACCTGAACACGGTGGCCAGGGGGCTGCTGGTCAACTGGTTCCAGCGCCAGGCGCTGGAGCGCGCCTACCTGGAGGCGCTGGCGGCGCTGCCCGAGGCCTGCGCGCCGGCGCCGGAGCAGCGCCTGCAGATCCTGCAGACCCTGCAGGAAATCGACGCGCTGCTGGACGGCCTGCCCGGCCCGGTGCGCGAAGCCTTCCTGCTCGCCCAGCTGGACGGCCTGCGCTACGCGGACATCGCGCGCCGGCTGGGCGTGGCCGAGGTCACGGTGAAGCGCTACATGAAGCAGGCCTTCCTGGCCTGCCTGAACTTGATGGACTGACGATGCGCGACACGCAAGCGGCGGACGGCGTGCGCCTGGACCCGGCCATCCTCGAGCAGGCGGCCGACTGGCTGGTGCAACTGCAGAGCGGCCAGGCCAGCGACGCGGATCGCGCCGCCTTCCAGCGCTGGCGGCAGCAAAGCCCGGAACACGCGCGTGCCTGGGCCCGCGCCGAGCGCCTGCTGGACAAGCTGGGCTCGCTGCCGCCCGCCCTGGCCAAGCCCGCGCTGCTGCGCCCGCGCGGCGGCGGGCGGCGCGGGGCGCTGCTCAAGCTGGCCGGCGCGCTGACGCTGCTGCCGGCGGGCGCGCTGGGCTGGCAGCTGGTCCAGACCCAGGCCTGGACCGCCGAGCACCGCAGCGCGGTGGGCGAGCGGCGCGAGCTGCGGCTGGCCGATGGTTCGCGGCTGACGCTGAACACCGACACGGCGCTGGACCTGCGCTTCGACGCCCACCGCCGCCAGGTCCGGCTGCGCCGCGGCGAGCTGCTGGTGCAGACGGCGCGCGATGCGCGGACGCCGCCGCGCCCCTTCGTGCTGGCGACCGCCCTGGGCGAGCTGGAGGCGCTGGGCACGCGCTTCGCGCTGCGCCTGCTGGACCCCGGGCGCGCGCTGCTGTCCGTGCTGGACGGCGCGGTGCGCGTGCAACCGCGGCACGGCCCGGCGACGGCGGCGCGCGTGCTGCGCGCCGGCCAGCAGGCGCATTTCGACGCCGGCGCGGTGGAGGACGCGGTGCCGCTGGACCCGACCGCGCTGGCCTGGACCGGCGGCATGCTGGTGGCCGACAACCTGCGCCTGGACGCGCTGCTGGCCGAGCTGTCGCGCTACCGGCCCGGCCTGCTGCGCTGCGATGCGGCGGTGGCGGGGCTGCGCATCAGCGGCGCCTTCCCCATCGACGACCCCGAGCGCGTGCTGGTCATGCTGGTCTCCACCCACCCGCTGGAAGCCAGGCTGCGCGCCCGCGGGCTCTGGGTCACGCTGGTCGCGCGCTGAGTGATCGCAGATCGCACCGACGCGCCCACAAGACTGATTCTTTTTTCGGGCTCGGCGGGCAAGGAGGTATCGCCACCTCCGCGTCACACCGACATGTCCCTGTTCCTCCCTGCTTCCCGGCCAGCCCGACGCCAGCCCGCCCTGCGCAAGACCCTGCTCGTCCTGGCCATCGCCGCGTCCTGCGGCAGCAGCGGTGCGGCGCCCGACCGGCCGACGCTGGACAGCGTCGCCGCGCGGCATTACGAGATCCCGGCCGGGCCGCTGGGCCGTTCGCTGGCGCTGTTCGCCGCGCAATCCGGACTGGGCCTGAGTTTCGAACCGGCGCTGGCCGAGGGGCTGCGCAGCCCGGCGCTGAGCGGTTCGCTGTCGGCCCGCATGGCCGCCGAGCTGCTGCTGGCCGGCAGCGAATTGGAACTGGTGGCGCTGAGCGACGGCAGCTACACGCTGCGCCGACGCCCGCCGTCCGCCGCGACGGGCGCACAGGCGCCAGGCGCGGCCGCCCCATCCACGCCGCTGCCCGTGCTGCCGCTGGTGCGCACCCGCGCCGGCGCGCTGGATGAGCATGGCGGCGTCAGCCACATCGGCGAACGCACGCTGCGCCGCTTCCCGGCCGTCAACGGCGATGTCACCAGCGTGCTGAAGCTGCATCCGCAGCTGCAATTCGACAACGCCCAGCTGTCCGCGCTGACCCAGGGCGAGATCGCCGCGGCGGACATCTCCATCAACGGCGCCAAGTACTACCAGAACCTCTTCCTGCTCGACGGCGTCTCGCTGAACAACGACCTGGATCCGGTGGCCAGCAACGCCGCCGCCGTCGCCGATGTGCCGGGCACCTCCCAGGGCATGCCGGTGGACAAGGACCTGTTGTGCAGCGTCGAGGTGCACGACAGCAATGTCTCGGCGCGCTATGGCGAGTTCCAGGGCGGCGTGGTCCGCGCCGAGCTCTGCGAGGCGCGCCGCAGCCTGAGCGGCCGCGTCAGCTACAGCCTGGCGCGCAGCGAATGGAGCACCCTCTTCGTCGACCCGCAGGAAGAGGAAGACCTGCGCAACTCCACCTCGGCGGCCCGGCAGCCGCGCTGGAGCAAGCAGACGCTGCGCGCCACCCTGCAGGGCCGGCCGAGCGACACGCTGGGCATCACGGCCTACCTGACGCAGACGCGCTCGCTGATCCCGCTGCGCGGCTATGCGGCCTCGCAAACCCCCGCCGACCCCTCGCTGGCCGAGCAGGACCAGACGCGGCGCAAGACTGACGGGCTGGTCAAGCTGGACTGGCGCCCCCGCCGCGACCTGCATGCCTGGGCGACGCTGCGCCACGAACCGATGCGCGACCAATACTTCCTGCAGAACGGGCGCGGCACCGACTTCACCGTGCGCGGCGGCGGCGAGTCCCTCTCCGGCGGCCTGGCCCATGACTGGGCGGGCCAGCAGCTGCGCCACGAACTGAGCTACCAGCGCATGGAGAATTCGCGCCGCTCCGCCTTGCCCTACTTCAAGTTCTGGTACTGGTCGGCCGACAAGAACTGGGGCGACCCCACCAAGGGCAGCGCGGAGGGCTCCTGGGGCGACGTCGACACGGTGCAGCGCACGCTGGCCTATTCGCTGGACAGCCGCCTGCAGCGCGCGCTGCCGCTGGCCGGCGCCGAGCACCGGCTGAGCTGGGGCCTGAGCCTGAGGCAGCGCGAGGCCCACTACGAGCGCCTGCGCGACCACTACAGCTATGGCGCCAACAACCGCGCGCTGACGCGCAACTGCACGGATGCCAACGGCGTGGTCGACACCGAGGCCTGCTCGCTCGCACCCACGCTGGCCAACCCCGGCCAGGGCCAGTACTTCGCCAAGCGCGACGTCTTCCAGGCCGGCCGCCTGGCGCTGACCGCCGCGCAGTTTGGCGCCTGGGTGGAAGACCAGGCGCGCTGGCAAGGCCTGAGCCTGCGCCTGGGGCTGCGCGCCGACCGCGACGAACTGGCCAGCCGGCCGACGCTGGCGCCGCGCCTGGCCGGCAGCTGGACGCCGCTGGAGGCCTGGCCCCTGCAGCTGCAGTTCGGCCTGAACCGCTATTACGGGCGCAGCTTCTTCAACGCGGCGCTGCGCGAGAAGCGCCAGACCCTGCAGTACGCGCAAAGCCGCGGCAAGGACCTGCTGTGGCACGACGGCGCGCGCGAGAAGCCGCAGAACCGGCTGGAGGACCTGCGCAGCCCCTATGACGACGAGCGCATGCTGGGCGCCGCCTACCAGGCGCGCGACTGGAGCCTGGCGCTGAAGTGGGTGCACCGCGAGTCGCGCGACCAGCTCACGCGCACGCGGCCCAAGGACAGCAGCGGCCAGTACGCCGGCGTCGGCCCCTATGTCTACACCAACCAGGGTCGCGGCAGTGCCGACAACTGGAGCGTGGAACTCAACGGCGCGCGCGCGCTGGCCTGGGCCGGCGGCTACCACCGCTGGAACCTCAGCCTGAGCCGCTCGCAACAGCGCAGCAACCATGCCGACTACGAAGCCCTGTTGCCCGCGGACGGCAGCGATCCCTGGATCAAGTACAAGGGCCAGTTCATCCGCCTGTCCGACAAGCCGGCGGACAACTACAACCGCCCCTGGACCGCGCGCGCCAGCCTTTCCACCGAATGGCCGGCTGCCCACCTGAGCCTCTACCAGTTCGCGCGCTGGCAGGGCGGCTACCGCAAGGTCGCCAGCACCAACAAGAGCGAGCCCTTCGACGGCGGCCTGGCGACCATCTATGCCGAGACCGACTTCAAGCCCAGCTTCGCCTGGGACATGAGCCTGAGCTGGCAGCCGCGCTTCGGCCGCCATCGGCCCTTCGTGACGCTGAGCGTCGAGAACCTGACCAACCGGCGCAACGTGATCACCGGCGCGGGAGACACCATGACGTACGAAAAGGGGCGCAGCGCCTCGCTGCAGGTGGGCTATGAGTTCTGAGCGCCTGCGCCACCTCCTGGGCCGCTCGCTCGCCGCCGGCCTGATGGCGGCCGCGGCCGTGCTTCCCACGGCCGGATCCGCCCAGGCCGACGCGCGCGGCGGCGCCGACGCGCTGGCCGACTGCCGCCGCGCGCTGGCCACGCCACAGGGCCTGCGCGAGCGGCCCGAATGCGCCGCGCGCGTCTACCGCGAGCCGGTGGCCCGCTGGCCCGCGCCCAGCGTGGACGCCGGCGTGCGCTGGCAGGAGCTGGGGCCGCGGCCCGCCTCGCCCGAGGCGCCGCCGGCGCTGAGCCGGCTGGGCGAGCAGCTCTTCTTCGACCCGCGCCTCTCCCGTGCGCGCGACATCAGCTGCGCCAGCTGCCATGCGCCGCACCTGGGCTTTGGCGACGGACGCCGGGTCGCGGTGGGCCACGACGGCCAGGCCGGGCCGCGCCACACGCCGCATCTGCTGGGCGTGGGCCTGGTGCCGGCGCTGATGTGGGACGGCCGCGCGGCCGACCTGGAAAGCCAGGCCCTGCTGCCGTTGCAGAACCCGGTCGAGATGGCCATGGACCTGCCCACGCTGCAGCGCCGCCTGGCGCAGGAGACCGAGTACCCGGCGCGCTTCGCCCGCGTCTTCGGCGACGAGGCCATCACCGTGCAGCGCCTGGGCCAGGCGCTGGCCGCCTTCCAGCGCGGCATCGCCGCGCCGCGCAGCCGCTTCGACGACTTCATCGAAGGCCAGCCCCAGGCGCTCAACGAGCAGGAGCTGCGCGGGCTGCACCTGTTCCGCACCCAGGGCCGCTGCATGAACTGCCACAGCGGCCCGCAGTTCACCCAGCATGAGTTCCACCAGATCGGCATCAGCCTGCTCGGCCGGCCGCGCCAGGACCTGGGCCGCCAGGCCGTCACCGGCAAGGCCGAGGACCTGGGCAGCATGCGCACGCCCACGCTGCGCGGCATCGCGCGCACCGCGCCCTACATGCACCAGGGCCTGCTGGCCACGCTGCGCAATGTGATCGACATGTACAACGTCGGCATGGTCCAGCCGCCCAAGCGCGAGCCGCCGCTGCCGCCGCCCTCGCCGCTGATCCAGCCGCTCAAGCTCAGCCCGCAGGACGTGCAGGACCTGGAGGCCTTCCTGAAGACGCTGTGAGCCCCGGCGCACCCTCAAACGGGCGCTTCCTGGCTCGTTAGTTCTCAAACAAGCGCAATTGGTGCGTACAGCGCGCGATAGACCTTCACACAGGGGGCCAAAGCGATTTTGTTCTAGCCCTGTTACGCCGCCCTCTGAACAATCCGCGGGGCTTCATTGATGAACAGAGAGTGGGAGTCCCGGGTGACAAGATCGACGAAACCATGGCTGCTGGGCGGCGCATTGATCGTGGGGCTGGCCGCGGCCGGCGGCGGCTGGATGCTGACCAAGGGTCGCGCGCAGGCCGCGCCGGCCTGGACCAGTCCGCCGACCAAGGTGGCGGTGGCCGCGGTGCTGCAGGCAACGCAGGCCCAGCAGCTCACCGGCATCGGCACGCTGGAGGCGGCACGCCAGGTCAGCGTGCCGGCCGAGAGCGATGGCCGGGTGGCGCAGATCCTGTTCTCGCCCGGCGAGCGGGTGCGCGCCGGTCAGCTGCTGGTGCAGCTCAACGACGCGCCCGAGCAGGGCGAGCTGGCACGGCTGCAGGCCCAGGCGGTGCAGACCAAGGCGGCGCTGGAGCGCACGCGCCGCCTGCTGCCGCAGCAGGCCGCCACTCAGGAGCAGATGGACCAGGCGCAGAGCGCCCATGACCAGGTGCAGGGCGAGCTGCAGCGGGTGCGCGCGCTGATTGCGCAGAAGCGCATCGCCGCGCCCTTCGACGGCGTGCTGGGCATACGCCAGGTCCACCTGGGCCAGTTCGTGCGCGCCGGCGACGCGCTGGTCTCCCTGACCGACGGCCGCGTCATGCATGCCAACCTGACGCTGCCGGAATCGGCCTATGCCGTGCTGCGCCGCGAGCAGCGCGTGCGCCTGCGCGTGGACGCCTATCCGGGCCGCGACTTCGTCGCCACGCTCAGCACCATAGAGCCGCAGGTGGACCCGGCCACGCGCACCGTGCGCCTGCAGGCCACGCTGAAGAACCCGGACGGCCTGCTGGTGCCCGGCATGTACGTCAATGCCGCGGTCGCGCTGGCGCCGCGCCCCGACGTGCTGAGCGTCCCCGAAACCGCCGTGACCTACAACGCCTATGGCGATTCGGTCTACGTGGTGGAGTCCGGCGCCAAGGGCGGCGGGCTCAGCGTGCGCCAGGTGCAGGTGAAGACCGGCGAGCGCGACCAGGGCCGCGTCGTCGTGACCCAGGGGCTGAAGGCCGGCGAGCGCGTCGTGACCTCGGGCCAGCTGCGCCTGTACAACGGCGCGGCGGTGGAGATCAGCGCCCAGGACACGCTGGCGCCCAAGACTCCCGCAGCGGCCGCGGCCTCGGCGCCGCAGGGCGCGCAGCCCGAAGCCGGGAAGGGCCAGCCATGAAATTCACCGACCTCTTCGTGCGCCGGCCCGTGCTGGCGCTGGTGGTCAGCGCGCTGATCCTGCTGCTGGGCCTGCGCGCCTTCTTCAGCCTGCCGGTGCGCCAGTACCCGCAGACCGAGAGCGCCACCATCACCATCACCACCCAGTACCCCGGCGCGGCGCCGGAGCTGATGCAGGGCTTCGTGACGCAGCCACTGGCCGAGGCGGTGGCCACGATCGAGAACGTGGACTACCTGAACTCCTCGTCCACGCAGGGCCGCAGCGTGATCTCGGTGCGCATGAAGCTCAATGCCGACGCCGACAAGGCCCTGACCGAGACCATGGCCAAGGTCAACCAGGTCAAGTACAAGCTGCCGCGCCAGGCCTATGACCCGGTGGTGCTGAAGTCCTCCGGCGAGGGCACGGCGGTGGCCTATCTGGGCTTCTCCAGCACGACGATGAGCGTGCCGGCGCTGAGCGACTACCTCTCGCGCGTGGTGCAGCCCAAGCTGGCCTCCATCGACGGCGTCGCCAGCGTGGAGATGAGCGGCGGGCAGACGCTGGCGATGCGCGTGTGGCTGGACGCCAACCGGCTGGCCGCGCAGGGCCTGTCGGCCGGCGAGGTGGCCGACGCGCTGCGCCAGAACAACGTGCAGGCGGCGCCGGGCCAGGCCAAGGGGCTCTACGTGGTGGCCAACATCAAGGTCAACACCGACCTCAACAGCGTGGCCGAGTTCCGCGACCTGGTGGTCAAGCGCCAGGGCTCGACGCTGGTGCGCCTGGGCGACGTCGCGACGGTGGAGCTGGGCGCCGCGTCCAGCGACATTAGCGCCACCATGGACGGTGAGCCCGCGGTGTACTTCGGCCTGCATGCCGCGCCCAACGGCAACCCGCTGACCATCGTGAAGCGCGCCCGCGAGCTGCTGCCCACCATCGAACGCAACCTGCCGCCGGGCGTCAAGGCGCAGCTGCCCTTCGAGCTGGCGCGCTTCATCCAGTCCTCCATCGACGAGGTGCAGCACACCCTGGTGGAGGCCATCGTGATCGTGGTGCTGGTGATCTTCCTGTGCCTGGGCTCGCTGCGCGCGGTGCTGGTGCCGGTGGTCACCATCCCGCTGTCCATGCTGGGCGCGGCGGCGCTGATGCTGGTGTTCGGCTTCAGCATCAACCTGCTCACGCTGCTGGCCATGGTGCTGGCGATCGGCCTGGTGGTGGACGACGCCATCGTCGTCGTCGAGAACGTGCACCGCCACATCGAAGAAGGGCTGAGCCCGGTGCAGGCGGCCCTGATCGGCGCCCGCGAGGTGGCCGGCCCGGTGATCGCGATGACGCTGACGCTGGCGGCGGTGTACGCGCCCATCGGCCTGATGGGCGGGCTCACCGGTTCGCTGTTCAAGGAGTTCGCGTTCACGCTGGCCGGATCGGTGGTGGTCTCGGGCGTGATCGCGCTGACGCTGTCGCCGGTGATGAGCTCCTACCTGCTGAAGCCGCGCATCAGCGAGGGCCCGATGGAGCGCTTTTCGGAGGCGCTGTTCCACCGCCTGTCGGTGATCTACGGCCGGGTGCTGGACCTGTCGCTGCACCACCGCTGGGTGACGGCGGGCGTGGCGCTGGCGGTGATGGCCAGCCTGCCGCTGCTCTACAACGCCGCGCAGCGCGAGCTGGCGCCGGCCGAGGACCAGGCCAACGTGCTGACCGCGATCAAATCGCCGCAGCATGCCAACATCGACTACGTCGAGACCTTCGGTCGCAAGTGGGACACGGTGCTGGCGCAGGTACCCGAGGGCACCGGCCGCTGGCTGATCAACGGCGTGGACGGCGTCTCCAGCAGCATCGGCGGGCTGATGCTGTCCGACTGGGGCCAGCGCAAGCGCAGCGAGCCCGAGGTGCAGGCCGACATCCAGGCGCGCATGAACGAGGTGGAGGGCAGCCAGGTCTTCGCCTTCCAGCTGCCGCCGCTGCCGGGCTCCACCGGCGGCCTGCCGGTGCAGATGGTGATCCGCAGCGCGGCCGACCACCGCGTGGTGTACGAGGCGATGGAGCGGCTCAAGACCGCCGCGCGCGAGAGCGGCAAGTTCATGGTGGTGGACAGCGACCTGGACTACAACAACCCGGTCGTCAGCATCCGCGTGGACCGCGCCAAGGCCAACAGCCTGGGCGTGAGCATGCGCGCCATCGGCGACACGCTGGAGGTGCTGGTGGGCGAGAACTACCTCAACCGCTTCAGCCTGGACGGGCGCTCCTACGACGTGATCTCGCAGGCGCCGCGCGAGCAACGCCTGACCCCCGAGTCGCTGGGCCGCTACCACGTGAAGAGCGCCAGCGGCCAGCCGGTGCCGCTGTCCAACCTGGTGCAGCTGAGCATGGGCGTGGAGCCCAACAAGCTGACCCAGTTCAACCAGCTCAACGCGGCCACCTTCCAGGCCATCCCCATGCCCGGCGTCAGCATGGGCGACGCGGTGGACTTCCTCAGCCAGCAGGCCACTCAGCTGCCGGTGGGCTTCAGCTTCGACTGGCAGTCCGACGCGCGCCAGTACGCACAGGAGGGTTCGGCGCTGGTATTCGCGTTTGCGTTCGCGATCGTCGTGATCTACCTCGTGCTGGCGGCGCAGTACGAAAGCCTGCGCGATCCGCTGATCATCCTGGTCAGCGTGCCCATGTCGCTGTGCGGCGCGCTGATCCCGCTGGCGCTGGGCTATGCCACGCTGAACATCTACACCCAGATCGGGCTGGTGACGCTGATCGGGCTGATCAGCAAGCACGGCATCCTGATGGTGGAGTTCGCCAACGAGATCCAGCTGAGCCACCAGCTGGACCGCCGTGGCGCGATCGAGGAGGCCGCGCGCATCCGCCTGCGCCCCATCCTGATGACCACCGCGGCCATGGTGGTGGGCCTGGTGCCGCTGCTGTTCGCCAGCGGGGCCGGGGCCAACAGCCGCTACAGCATCGGCCTGGTGATCGTCGTGGGCATGCTGGTGGGCACGCTGTTCACGCTCTTCGTGCTGCCGACCATGTACACGCTGCTGGCGCGCGACCACCGCGCCGCCGGCAACTCGGCGCGCGCCCGCGAGCTGGACCAGGCCCTGGCCGGCCCCGGGGAGGCGGCATGAAGGAGATGCCCATGAACACGGACAAGACCCCGGCCGCGCGCGCAGGCCTCGCGCTGGCCCTGCTGGCGGGCCTGCTGAGCGCCTGCGCGAGCGGCCCGCAACACCTGGCACCAGCGGTCGCGCCGGTGGCGATCGCGGCGCCCGAGCAGCAGCTCTTCGCCAGTGACGCCGTGCAGCGCGACTGGTGGCGCCAGCTGGAGGATCCGCAGCTGGACGCGCTGGTCGAACGCACGCTGGCCGCCAACCACGACATCCGCCTGGCCCACGCCCGGCTGGCCGAGGCGCGCGCGGCGCAGACCGGCGCGGCGCTGGACCGCCTGCCCACGCTGGACCTGAGCGCCAGCCGCACGCGCGGCATCGCCCAGGGCAACGGCGCGCCGGCCGAGGCGCGCAGCCTGTCGACCAGCAGCCGTGCCGGCTTCGACGTGCGCTGGGAGATCGACCTCTTCGGCCGACTGGCCCGGCTGGAGGCCGCCGCCGATGCGCGCGCCCAGGCTCAGGCCGCCGAGCTGGCCCAGGTGCGCGTCGTCGCGGTCGCCGAACTGGCGCGCCACTACTACGAAATGCGCGGCGCCGAACAGCGGCTCGCCCTGCTGAAGCGCACGCTGCAGGCCCTGCAGAGCAGCCTGGACGTGGTGCAGTCGCAGGTGCAGACCGGCCGCGCGCTGCCCGGCGACCTGGCCAGCGCGCGCGCCGCGCTGGCCAGCGCCGAGGCCGAGCAGCCGCGGCTGGAGAACGCGCGCCGCCTCGCCGCGCACCGCGTCGCGGTGCTCGCCGGGCTGCGTCCGGCGGAGCTGGCCCCGCTGCTGCAGCCGCGCACGCTGCAGCCGCTGGACAAGCGCCTGCCCATCGGCGAGCTGGGCGAGCTGCTGCGCCGCCGGCCCGACGTGCACGCCGCCGAACGCGCGCTGGCGGCGCGCGGCGCCGAGGCTGGCGCGGCGCGCGCGGACCTCTATCCGCGCCTGGATCTGGGCGGCTTCCTGGGCTTTGTCGCGCTGCGCGGCGCGGACCTGGGCAGTGCGGCCAGCCGCGCCTTCAGCGTGGACACCGGCGCGCGCTGGGCCGCGCTGCCCAGCGGCTCGGCGCGTGCCCGGCTGCGCGCCGCGCAGGCGCGTGTCGACGGCGCGCAGGCGCAGTACGAGCAGGCGGTGCTGCTGGCGGTCGAAGAGGTGGAGAACGCGCTGAGCCAGCACGGCCAGAACCAGCAGCGCATGCGCAGCCTGTTGCAGGCCGCCGAGCAGAGCCGGCGCGCCGCCGAGCTGGCCCAGGCGCGCCACCGCGAAGGCGTGGCCCCCTACCTGGAGCTGCTGGACGCGCAGCGCAGCCTGCTGCGCGCGCAGGACGCGCTGGCCGAGGCGGAAACCGCGGCCTACACCGGCCTGGTCGCGCTGTACAAGGCGCTGGGCGGCGGCTGGCAGCCGGACGAGGCGGCCGGCTGAGACCCCGGCCCGCGGCCTTCAGCGCGCGCCCCGCGCGCCGTCGGCGGCGGCGAACATCGCCGCCAGATGGGCCTCGCCGCGTTCCAGGATGAAGTAGCGCAGCGCCTCGGCCGCCGGCGACAGCAGCTTGGCGGCCAGGTGCACCACATGCCAGCGCCGCATCAGCGGCAGTCCTTCGACGGCGGGCGCGGCCAGCAGCCCGTGGCGCATCTCCAGGCCTATGGTGTGCAGTGAGACCAGGCTGACGCCCAGGCCGGCCATCACCGCCTGCTTGATCGCCTCGGTGGAGTCCATTTCCATCACGAACACCGGCTGCAGCCGGTGGTGCTCCAGGTACTGCATCAACGCGGCGCGCGTGCCCGAGCCGTCCTCGCGCACGATGAAGGGCTCGCGCGCGAGTGCCGCGGCGGGCACGCTTTCCATCTGCGCGAAAGGGTGCTCGGGCGCGGTGATCAGCCCATGCGGATGCATCGCGAATGGCTCGGCCCGCGTCGCCAGCGCCTGCGGCGGGCGGCCCATCACGGTGAGGTCCAGCTCGTTGGCCTCCATCAGCGCGGCGAGCTGCTCGCGGTTGCCCAGCTTCAGGCGCAGCTCGATGGCCGGATGCTCGGCATGGAAGCGCGCCAGCAGCGGCGGCAGGAAATATTTGGCCGAGCTGACCATGCCCACGGTCAGCAGCCCCGACTCCACGCGCTTGAAGCGCGCCATCGCGTCGTCGGCCTCCTTCAGCGTGGCGAGCAGGCGGCGCGCGTAGACCAGGAAGTACTCCCCCGCGGTGGACAGCGAGAGGCGGCGCCGGCTGCGGTCGAACAGCGCCAGCCCGACCTGGGACTCCAGCTCCTTGATCTGCATGGACACCGCCGGCGGCGTCAGGTGCAGGGTCTCGGCGGCGCGCTGCACGCTGCCCAGGCGGGCGACCTCGGTGAACACGCGCAGCTGGCGAAAGCTCAGGTTCATCGGCGCCTCAGTTAAGGAATTGCTGAATTGGAAGCGAAGAATATTTGACTTTTCCTGAGCTGTCTTGCTCCCTAGAGTGGCTCCATCGCCACCCGATGGAGCACGCACGATGAACAAGCCCGCCGAGCCCCTGCCGCTGCAGGACGGCCAGCCCGGCCCGGTGACCGACGCCCGCCAGCGCTATGCCGCCGGCGTGCTGAAGTACCGCCAGATGGGCTACTGGGCGCCGGACTACCCGCCGCGCGACAGCGACGTGCTGTGCCTGTTCCGCATCACGCCGCAAGACGGCGTGGACCCGGTGGAGGCCGCCGCCGCGGTGGCCGGCGAGTCCAGCACCGCGACCTGGACCGTGGTCTGGACCGACCGGCTGACCGCCTGCGACAGCTACCGCGCCAAGGCCTACCGCGTGGAGCCGGTGCCCGGCAATCCGGGCCAGTATTTCGCCTGGGTGGCCTACGACCTGATCCTGTTCGAGGAAGGCTCCATCGCCAACATGACGGCCAGCCTGATCGGCAATGTCTTCAGCTTCAAGCCGCTGAAGGCCTGCCGGCTGGAGGACATCCGCATCCCGGTCGCCTATGTGAAGACCTTCAAGGGCCCGCCCACCGGGCTCATCGTCGAGCGCGAACGCCTGGACAAGTTCGGCCGCCCGCTGCTGGGCGCCACCACCAAGCCCAAGCTGGGCCTGTCGGGGCGCAACTACGGCCGCGTGATCTACGAGGGCCTCAAGGGCGGCCTGGACTTCATGAAGGACGACGAGAACATCAACTCCCAGCCCTTCATGCACTGGCGCGACCGCTTTCTCTATGTGATGGACGGCGTCCACAAGGCCAGCGCCGCCACCGGCGAGGTCAAGGGCAGCTACCTGAACGTGACCGCCGCGACCATGGAGGAGATGTACGAGCGCGCCGAGTTCGCCAAACAGCTGGGCTCGGTGGTGCTGATGGTGGACCTGGTCGTGGGCTGGACCGCGATCCAGAGCATGGCGAACTGGTGCCGCCGCCACGACATGATTCTGCACATGCACCGTGCCGGCCATGGCACCTACACGCGGCAGAAGAACCATGGCGTGAGCTTCCGCGTGGTCGCGAAGTGGCTGCGCCTGGCCGGCTGCGACCACCTGCATGCCGGCACCGCGGTGGGCAAGCTGGAGGGCGATCCGCTGACGGTCCAGGGCTACTACCAGGTCTGCCGCGACGCCTACACGCGGCGCGACCTCACGCGCGGACTCTTCTTCGACCAGGACTGGGCCGACCTGCGCAAGGTGATGCCGGTGGCTTCGGGCGGCATCCACGCCGGCCAGATGCACCAGCTGCTGCAGCTCTTCGGCGACGACGTGGTGCTGCAGTTCGGCGGCGGCACCATCGGCCACCCGGCCGGCATCCAGGCCGGCGCGGTGGCCAACCGCGTGGCGCTGGAGGCCATGGTCAAGGCGCGCAACGAGGGCCGCGACCTCACCGCCGAGGGCCCGCAGATCCTGCACGAGGCCGCGCGCTTCTGCCGCCCGCTGCAGCAGGCGCTGGAGACCTGGAAGGACGTGGCCTTCAACTACGCCTCCACCGACACCAGCGACTACGTCGCCACGCCATCCCTCGGCGCCTGAGCGCCATGCCAAGGAGCCCCGCGATGATGAACAACCCCACCGGCCGGCTGACCCAGGGTCAGTTCAGCTTCCTGCCCGACCTGAGCGACGCCGAGATCGCGCGGCAGGTCGAGTACGGCCTGCGCCAAGGCTATGCCTGGAGCCTGGAGACCACCGACGACCCGCATCCGCGCAACACCTACTGGGAGATGTTCGGCATGCCCATGTTCGACCTGCGCGACGCCGCCGGCGTGATGCTGGAGCTGGCGGACTGTCGCAAGACCTTTCCCACGCACTACATCCGGCTGCAGGCCTTCGACGCCACGCGCGGCGTCGAGTCCATCGCGATGAGCTTCATCGTCCAGCGGCCCGCACACGAGCCCGGCTTCCGGCTGGCGCGCCAGGAGGGGCCGGGCCGCCAGCAGCACTACGCCTGCGTCAGCGCGGGCGCGGATCGCTGAGCGGTACGCCGCAGGGAGCGCCCCCGATGATGAACTACCGCATTCCCGGCGCCCGCCCGGCCCCCGCGCCGACGCCCGCCCCCCCGGCAAACGCGACCGCCGCCGCCCCGGAGGCGGAAACGCCGCGCACCGTGGCCCAGGTGCTGGCGCACAGCCAGGCCGAGGCCGTGCTGGACGAGCTGGAGCGCGAGCTGGTGGGCCTGCAGCCGGTCAAACAGCGCATCCGCGACATCGCCGCGCTGCTGGTGATCGCGCGGCTGCGCCAGGGCCTGGGCCTGGCCGCGCAGCCGCCCAGCCTGCACATGTGCTTCACCGGCAACCCCGGCACCGGCAAGACCACCGTGGCGCTGCGCATGGCCCAGGTCCTCCATCGCCTGGGCTATGTGCGCAAGGGCCATCTGGTCGCGGTGACGCGCGACGACCTGGTGGGCCAGTACATCGGCCATACCGCGCCCAAGACCCGCGAGGTGCTGAAGAAGGCCATGGGCGGCGTGCTCTTCATCGACGAGGCCTACTACCTCTACCGCCCCGAGAACGAGCGCGACTACGGCCAGGAGGCGATCGAGATCCTGCTGCAGGTGATGGAGAACCAGCGCGACGACCTGGTCGTGATCCTGGCCGGCTACCCGGACCGCATGGACCGCTTCTTCCAGTCCAACCCCGGCATGAGCTCGCGCGTGGCCCACCACCTGAGCTTTCCCGACTATGCGGACGACGAACTGCTGCTGATCGCCGAGCGCCTGCTGGCGCAGCAGGCCTACCGCTTCGGGCCGGGCGCGCGCGAGGCCTTTGCCCACTACCTGGCGCTGCGCCGGCGCCAGCCCCATTTCGCCAACGCGCGCAGCGTGCGCAACGCGCTGGACCGCGCCCGGCTGCGCCAGGCCTCGCGCCTGTTCGAGCAGCGCGAGCGCGAGTTCGACCGCGACACGCTGAGCCTGATCGCCGCCGGCGACATCCGCGCCAGCCGCCTCTTCGCCCCCGACGTCCCCACGCCCTAGGCCCCCCAGGAGACCCGCATGCAGACAACTGGCCGCATCACCCTCGCCCAATTCCTGCGCGACCCGACCGGCGTTCCCGACGGCGCGTCCGGCGACACCGCCGAGCTGGGCGCGCTGCTGCTGGAGGTGGCCGCGACGCTGCGCGACATCGCGGCGATGACCACGCGCGGGGCGCTGGGCGGCCCGGAATGCGGCCTCGCCGACGGCGGCTACCTGGGCGCGCTGGCGCAGTGCAATGTCCAGGGCGAGACGCAGAAGAAGCTGGACCTGCTGGCCCACGAGGCCCTGGTGCGCGGCCTCGAGGCCAGCGGCCGCGTCGCCGGCATGGCCAGCGAGGAGGCCGAGGCCCCCATCGCCGTCGCGGCCGATCCGGGCCGGCGGCGCGGCCGCTTCCTGCTGGTGTTCGATCCGCTGGACGGCTCGTCCAACACCGACGTCAACATCTCGGTGGGCAGCATCTTCTCGGTGCTGCGCCACGACGAGGACCCCGCGCCACGGGAGCCGGACTTCCTGCAGCCCGGGCGCTCCCAGGTCGCCGCCGGCTATGCGATTTACGGCCCGGCGACCATGCTGGTGCTCAGCCTGGGCCGGGGCACGCACGGCTTCACGCTGGACCGCGACACGGGCGACTTCGTCCTCACCCATCCGGCGCTGCGCATTCCCGAGACCTGCGGCGAGTTCGCGATCAACATGAGCAACGCGCGCTTCTGGGAGCCGCCGGTGCAGCGCTATGTCGCCGAATGCCAGGCCGGCCGTCAGGGCGAGCGCGGGCAGGACTTCAACATGCGCTGGATCGCCTGCCTGGTGGCCGAGGTGCACCGCATCCTGATGCGCGGCGGCGTCTTCCTCTATCCGCGCGACAGCCGCGAACCACGGCGCCCCGGCCGCCTGCGCCTGCTGTACGAGGCCAACCCGGCCGCGCTGCTGATCGAGCAGGCCGGTGGCCTGGCCTCCACCGGGCGGCAGCGCCTGCAGGAGCTACAGCCCGAATCGCTGCACCAGCGCGTGCCGGTGATCCTGGGCTGCGCCGCCGAGGTGCTGCGCCTGGAGCGCTACCACGCCGAGCACGACGAGGGGCGGGACCGCCCCTTCGCGTCTCCGCTGTTCAGCGCGCGTTCGCTGTTCGGCCTGCAGCCCTCCGCCTGAGCCGCCCCATGTCCACCCGCCACCCCATCGTCGCCATCACCGGCTCCTCGGGCGCCGGCACCACCACGGTGATGAAGAGCTTCGCCCACATCTTCCGCCGCGAGGGCCTGCGCGCGCAGATTGTCGAAGGCGACGCCTTCCACCGCTTCGACCGCCAGGAGATGCGCGAGCGCGTGCGCCGCGCCGACGCTGGCGAGGGACCGCGCATCAGCCACTTCGGGCCCGAGAGCAACCTGCTCGCCGAACTGGCCACCACCTTCGCCGACTACGGCGCCAGCGGCAGCGGCCAGGTGCGCCGCTACATCCACGACGCCGCCGAGGCGCGCGAACTCGGCGGCGAGCCCGGCCGCTTCACGCCCTGGCAGCCCATGGCGCCCAGCGACCTGCTGTTCTACGAGGGCCTGCATGGCGGCTATGTGGGCGCCGACGGCGTCGACGTCGCGCGCCATGTGGACCTGCTGGTGGGCGTGGTGCCCATCATCAATCTCGAGTGGATCCAGAAGCTGCACCGCGACCAGACCCTGCGCGGCTACAGCCAGGAGGCGGTGGTGGAGACCATCCTGCGCCGCATGCCCGACTACGTGAACCACATCTGCCCGCAGTTCAGCCGCACCCATGTGAACTTCCAGCGCGTGCCCACGGTGGACACCTCCAACCCCTTCATCGCCAAGGACATCCCCAGCGCCGACGAGTCCATGGTCGTGATCCGCTTCGCCAAGCCCCAGGGCATCGACTTCCCCTACCTGCTGTCCATGCTGCACGGGGCCCTGATGACGCGGCCCAACACCCTGGTCGTGCCGGGCGGAAAGATGGGGCTGGCCATGCAGCTGATCTTCACGCCGCTGATCCTGCGCCTGATGGACCAGAAGCGGCGCGCACTGGCCTGACCCCCAACCTGGAGTTCCCGATGAACGCACATGAGGGGCGGCGAGCGGCCGCCTGCCTGGACGACGCACGCCTGTCGGCACGCATGAGCAGCGCGCTGCGCATGCTGGCCGTGGACATGGTGGAAGCCGCCAACAGCGGCCATCCCGGCGCCCCGCTGGGCATGGCCGAGATGGCGCTGGCGCTGTGGCAGGGCCATCTGGTGCACGACCCGGCCTGCCCGGACTGGCCGGACCGCGACCGCTTCGTGCTCTCCAACGGCCATGCCAGCGCGCTGCTCTACGCACTGCTGCATCTGAGCGGCTACGCGCTGCCGCGCGAGGAACTGCGCCGCTTCCGCCAGCTCGGCAGCCGCACGCCCGGCCACCCCGAGCAAGGCCTGACCCCCGGCGTCGAAACCACCACCGGCCCGCTGGGCCAGGGCCTGGCCAATGCGGTGGGCATGGCGCTGGCCGAGCGGCTGCTGGCGGCCGAGTTCAACCGGCCCGGCCACTGCATCGTCGACCACCGCTGCTATGTCTTCGCCGGCGACGGCTGCCTGATGGAGGGCCTGAGCCAGGAGGCCATCTCGCTGGCCGGCACGCTGCGCCTGGCCCGGCTCACGCTGCTGTACGACGCCAACGGCATCAGCATCGACGGCGCCATCGGCGACTGGTTCGCCGACGACAGCGCGGCGCGCTTCGCCGCCTGCGGCTGGCGCGTGATCGGCCCGGTGGACGCGCATGATGTACGCGCGCTGGACGCCGCGCTGTGCGAGGCACGCGAAGGCGCGGTGGAGGGCGCCGGGCCGGCGCTGATCGTCTGCCGCAGCACCATAGGCAAGGGCGTGCCCGATCTGGAAGGCAGCGCCGAGGTCCATGGCGCTCCGCTGGGCGCGCGCCGCCGCGAGGCGCTGGCGCAGGCGCTGGACTGGCCGCACGAGCCCTTCGAGCTGCCCGAGGAGCTTCGCGCGCACTGGCACGCCGGCGAGACCGGCGCGGCCCGGCGCGGCGCCTGGCAGGCGCGCTTCGAGGCCTATGCGCGGGCCCATCCCGCGCTGGCGGCGGAGTTCCGGCGCCGCATCGCCGGCGAGCTGCCCGCCGACTGGCGCGCCCGCGTCGCGGCGGCGCTGGCCCCCTGGCGCGGCGACGCGCAAAAGCCGCTGGCGACCCGCGCCGCTTCGCGCCAGGTGCTGGATGCACTGGCGCCGGGGCTGCCCGAACTGCTGGGCGGCAGCGCCGACCTCAGCGGCTCCAACCTGACCGATTTCCGCGGCCACCGCCGCATCGGCCCGGGGCGCGCCGGCAATTACCTCAGCTACGGCGTGCGCGAGTTCGGCATGGCGGCGCTGATGAACGGCGTTGCGCTGCACGGCGGACTGATCCCCTTCGGCGGCACCTTTCTGTGCTTCAGCGACTACAGCCGCAGCGCGATACGCATGGCCGCGCTGATGCGCCAGCGCGTCATCCATGTCTTCACCCACGACTCCATCGCGCTGGGCGAGGACGGCCCCACGCACCAGCCGGTGGAGCACCTGGCCTCGCTGCGCCTGATCCCCGGGCTGGAACTCTGGCGCCCGGCCGACGGGCTGGAAACCGCGGTGGCCTGGACCCAGGCGCTGGCGCGTCGCGACGGACCCAGCGCGCTGGTGCTGTCGCGCCAGGCGCTGGCGCCGGTGGCCTTCGCCGCCGATCCGGACGGCGTGGCGCGCGGTGGCTATGTGCTCAGCGCCGCGCGCGGCGACCGCGTCGAGCACGGCGTGCTGCTGGCCACCGGCTCCGAGCTGGCCCTGGTGCTGCAGGCGCAGGCACGGCTGTCCGCCGCCCACGGGCTGGCGCTGCGCGTGGTCTCCATGCCCTGTCTGGAACGCTTCGAGGCCCAGCCGCAGGATTGGCGCCATGCGGTGCTGCCGCCGCAGCTGCCCTGCATCGCGGTGGAGGCCGGCCATCCGCAGGCCTGGGCGCGACAGACGGCCCGCGATGGCGCGGTGCTGGGCCTGGCGCGCTTCGGGGAATCGGCGCCGGGGCCGGTGCTGATGCGCCACTTCGGCTTCAGCGTCGACGGCGTCGTGGCCTGTGTGCTGCGCTGCCTGGCGCCACGGCGCAGCACCCCATGAGCGCCGCTTCGCCCGACAGGCCTCCGGTGAACGGGACCATCGCGCTGCTGCTGTTCGACCTCGACGGCACGCTGGCGGACACCAGCGCCGAGATCGCCGACGCCTTGAACGACACGCTGCGCCGCCTCCTCCTGCCCGAGGTGGCGGAAGAGCAGGTGCGCGGCTGGATCGGCGGGGGCACGCGCGAACTGCTGATGCGCGCGCTGGTCGCCGCGGACCGCGCCGAGTGGCTGGACGCGGCCTGGGCCGGCTTCGCGCGCGACTACGAGCGGCGCTGCGGCACGCGCAGCCGGCTCTATCCGGGTGCCGCCGCGCTGCTGCGGCGGGCGCGCGCGGCGGGTCTGCGCCTGGCGCTGCTGACCAACAAGGAGGAGCGCTTCGCGCGCCGCATCCTGCAGCGCCACGCGCTGGCACCGCTGTTCGACCTGGTCATCGCCGGCGACACGCTGGCGCGCGCCAAGCCGCATCCGGACGGGGTCTGGCTGGCGCTGCAGCGCCTGGGCCTGGCGCCGGCGCAGGCGCTGCTGGTGGGCGATTCCCTGACCGACCTGCGCACCGCGCGCGCCGCCGGCATCGCGGTCTGGCTGGTGCGCCACGGCTACCCAGGCGGCCTGGCCGAGTGCGGCGAGGCGCCCGACGGCTGGATCGCGCACTTCGACGAGTTCAGACAGTCAACGACGCCGGCTGCAGCGCGGCGCGCACCGCCTCTTCGCTCAGCTCGGCCGAGCACTCCTGCAGGAAGCGGTAGGCGAAGCCGCGCAGGTAGTGGCCGCGCTTGAGCGCGATGCGCGCGACGTTGGTCGGGAACAGATGGCCGGCGTCCAGGCGCAGCAGCCCGGTGTCGCGCGCGGGCTCGAAGGCCATGCGCGCGATGATGCCCACGCCCAGCCCGACCTGCACATAGGTCTTGATCACGTCGGCGTCCAGCGCCGAAAGCACGATGTCCGGGGTCAGGCCTTGCGCGGCGAAGGCGGCGTCGATGCGCGCGCGGCCGGTGTAGCCCTCGTGGTAGGTGATCAGCGGATGCTCGGCCAGCGCCTCCAGCGTCAGAGGCTGCCGCGCGAGCGCATGGCCCTCGGGCACGACCACCGCATGCTGCCAGTCGTAGAACGGGAAGGTGGCGAAGCCGGGGTCCTGGTCCAGCGCCTCGGTGGCGATGCCGATGTCGGCCGCGCCCGATTGCAGCAGCGAAACGATCTCCGCCGGGCTGCCCTGGTGCAGCACCAGGTGGACCTTGGGAAAGGCCGCCTTGAAGCGCGCCACCACCTGCGGCAGCGCATAGCGCGCCTGGGTGTGGGTGGTGGCGATGCTCAGCTGCCCCTGCTCGGCGCCGGAGAACTGCTGGGCCAGGCGCTTGGTGTTGCCCGCGTCCAGCAGCATGCGCTCGGCGATCACGACCAGTTCCTTGCCCGGCGCGGTCAGCCCCAGCAGCCGCTTGCCACGGCGCTGGAACAGCTCCACGCCCAGCTCGTCCTCCAGGTCCTTGATGTGCTTGGAGACGCCGGATTGCGAGGTGTAGAGCGCCGCCGCGACCTCGGTGAGGTTGAACTGGCGCTGCACCGCCTCGCGCACGATGCGCAGCTGCTGAAAGTTCATGGCGCGGCGCGGCGGCGGATCAGGCCGCCCGATCGACGTCGAACAGGCTCAGGCGCGCGGCCTGCAGGCGCACCCGCTGGCCATTGGCCAGCTGCAGCGCCTCGGCCTCGGTGCGGCTGAGCTCGGCCTCCAGGTGCTCGCCGGCCGGGCCGGTCAGCTCCACGCGCGCGGCGGCGCCGAAGCTCAGCACCCGGTCCACCGTGGCGGGCAGGCCCGGCGCGTCGGGGTCGCGCAGGATGCGCAGCTCATGCGGGCGGGCATAGGCCTGGACCTGGCCCTGCGCGTCCAGGCCCGACTGCGTCAGCAGCGACTGCTCGCCCAGGCGCAGCACGCGGCCCTCGGCCTGGCCGACGAAGCGGTTGACCGCGCCGAGAAAGCCGTAGACGAAGGGCGTGGCCGGGCGCTCGTAGACCTCCTGCGGCGTGCCGACCTGCTCGACATGGCCATGGTCCATCAGCACCACGCGGTCGGCCACCTCCAGCGCCTCTTCCTGGTCGTGGGTGACGAAGACACTGGTGATATGCAGCTCGTCGTGCAGGCGGCGCAGCCAGCGGCGCAGCTCCTTGCGCACCTTGGCGTCCAGCGCGCCGAAGGGCTCGTCCAGCAGCAGCACGCGCGGCTCCACGGCCAGCGCGCGGGCCAGCGCGATGCGCTGGCGCTGGCCGCCGGAGAGCTGCGGCGGATAGCGGTCCGCCAGCCAGTCCAGCTGCACCAGGTTCAGCAGCTCGTGCACCTTCTTGCGGATCACGGATTCGGACGGACGCTCCTTGCGCGGCTTCACGCGCAGCCCGAAGGCGACGTTGTCGAACACCGTCATGTGGCGGAACAGCGCATAGTGCTGGAACACAAAGCCCACCTGGCGCTCGCGCACATGGGTGTCCGAGGCGTCCTCGCCGTCGAGCAAGACCTGGCCCCGGTCGGCCGTCTCCAGCCCGGCGATGATGCGCAGCAGCGTGGTCTTGCCGCAGCCCGAAGGGCCCAGCAGCGCGGTCAGCTCGCCGGTCGGGAAGTCCAGGCTGACGTCGCCCAGCGCGGTGAAGCTGCCGAAGGACTTGTGGACATTGCGCACGCTGATGCTCATGAGGACTCCTTGGTCGAGCGGGTGGCCTGCCACTCGATGAACTGCTTGATGCCCAGCGTCACCAGCGCGAGCAGCGCCAGCAGCGAGGCCACCGCGAAGGCCGCGGCGAACTGGTATTCGTTGTAGAGGATCTCGACATGCAGCGGCAGCGTGTTGGTCTGGCCGCGGATGTGGCCGGAGACCACCGACACCGCGCCGAACTCGCCGAAGGCGCGCGCATTGCACAAGATCACGCCGTACAGCAGGCCCCACTTGATGTTGGGCAGCGTCACATGCCAGAAGGTCTTGAAGCCGCTGGCGCCCAGCACGGTGGCGGCCTCTTCCTCGTCGCGGCCCTGGGCCTGCATCAGCGGGATCAGCTCGCGCGCCACGAAGGGGAAGGTCACGAACACCGTCGCCAGCACGATGCCCGGCACGGCGAAGATGATCTTCAGGTCATGCGCCTGCAGCCAGGGGCCGAACCAGCCTTGCGCGCCGAAGATCAGCACATAGATCAGGCCCGCCACCACCGGCGAAACCGAGAAGGGCAGGTCGATCAGCGTGATCAGCAGTTGCTTGCCGCGGAAGTCATGCTTGGTGATCGCCCAGGCCGCGGCAACGCCGAAGACCACGTTCAGCGGCACCGAGACCGCCGCCGCGATCAGCGTGAGCTGGATCGCCGACACGGCGTCCGGCTCCAGCAGCGCGGCCAGGTAGACCTCGAAGCCCTTGCGCAGCGCCTCGGTGAACACCGCCACCAGCGGCAGCACCAGGAAGAGACCGAAGAACCCCAGGCCCAGGCCCAGCAGGGTCCAGCGCACCCAGGGCTGCTCGCGCGTCGCCGCGTTGCGCTGGTAGCGGCCCGCGCCGACGGCGGCGTGGTTGCCCGCGTTCAAAGTCGATACGGCCCCCGCCATCACCGCCTCCCATCCAGGCCGTTGCGCCGCGCGCTCCAGGCCTGCAAACCATTGATCGCCAGCAGCAGCGTGAACGAAAACACCAGCATCACCGTCGCGATCGCGGTGGCGCCGACATAGTCGTACTGCTCCAGCTTGGTGATGATCATCAGCGGCGTGATCTCGCTGACCATGGGCATGTTGCCGGCGATGAAGATCACCGAACCGTACTCACCCACCGCGCGCGCGAAGGCCATCGCGAAGCCGGTGAGCAGCGCCGGCGAGAGCATGGGCAGCAGCACCAGGCGGAAGGCCTGCCAGCGGTGCGCGCCCAGCGAGGCGGCTGCCTCCTCCAGCTCGGTGTCCAGGTCTTCCAGCACCGGCTGCACGGTGCGCACGACGAAGGGCAGGCCGATGAAGATCAGCGCCACCAGCACGCCCAGCGGCGTGAACGCGACCTTGATGCCCAGCGGCTCCAGCCAGCTGCCCATCCAACCGTTGGGCGCGTACAGCGCGGTCAGCGCGATGCCGGCCACCGCGGTGGGCAGCGCGAAGGGCAGGTCCACCAGCGCATCCACCAGCTTCTTGCCTGGGAACTCGTAGCGCACCAGCGACCAGGCGAGGATGAAGCCGAACACCACGTTGATCAGCGCCGCCAGCAGCGCCGCACCGAAGCTCAGGCGGTAGGACGCCAGCACGCGCGGCGAGGTGGCGGCGTCCCAGAAAGCCGCCCAGCCGTGGCCGGCCGACTTCAGAAACACCGCCGCCAGCGGGATCAGCACCAGCAGCGACAGGTAGAACAGCGTGTAGCCCAGCGTCGGGGCGAAGCCCGGCAGCACGCGGCGGCGCTTGCGCGCGGGCGCGCCCGCGGCCGGTGCGGCGGGAAGAACGGCGGTGTTCATGAACGGCTCAGCAAGGGAGAAGCGGACGACGGCCCGGGATCAGCGCTTGATGCCGGCCATGATCTGATCGTACTGGCCTCCATCGGCGAAGTGGGTCTTGCCCACCTTGGCCCAGCCGCCCAGCTGCTGCTCGACGCTGAACAGCTTGATGGTGGCGAAGCGCTGGCTGTGGCGCTTGAACACCGCGGCATCGCGCGGGCGGAAGTTGTTCCTGGCGATGATCTCCTGGGCCTCGGGCGTCCACAGGAAGTCCAGATAGGCCTTGGCCAGCTGGGCCGTGCCCTTCTTGGCCACCACCTTGTCGACGATGGCCACCGGCGCCTCCGCCTCGATGGAGACCGAGGGCGTGACCACCTCGAACTGGCCCTTGCCGAACTCGTTCTCGATCAGCTCGGCCTCGGATTCGAAGGTCAGCAGCACGTCGCCGATGCCGCGCTGGGTGAAGGTGGTGGTGGCGCCGCGGCCGCCGCCGTCCAGCACCGGCACATTGGCCAGGATCTTGGTCACCAGGTCCTTGGCCTGGGCCTCGCTGCCGCCCTTGGCCAGCACGCTGCCCCAGGCCGCGAGATAGCTGTAGCGGCCATTGCCGGTCACCTTGGGGTTGGGGATGATCACCGAGACGCCGGCGCGGGCCAGGTCGTTCCAGTCCTTGATCTGCTTGGGGTTGCCCTTGCGCACCAGGAAGAGGATGGTGGAGCTGTAGGGCGCCGCGTTGTTCGGGAAGCGCTGGCGCCAGTCGGCCGGGGTCAGGCCTTTCTCGGCCAGGGTGTCGACGTCGGTGGCCTGGTTCATGGTCACCACGTCGGCCTCCAGGCCGCCGATCACCGAACCGATCTGCTTGGACGAGCCGCCGTGCGACTGGTTCAGCGTCACCGCCTGGCCGGTCTTGGCCTTCCAGTGGGCGGCGAAAGCGGGATTGATCTGCTTGTAGAGCTCGCGGGCCACGTCGTACGAGACGTTCAGCAGCGTGTTGGCGTCGCTGGCCCGGGCCGGACCGGCCATCAGCGGCAGGGCGGCCAGCGCGAGCAGGGCGTTCAGAGCAGTGCGGCGGTTCAGGCGGGGGGTACGCAGCGACATGGCGGGAACTCGGGCAAGTGTGAAGGCTTCGCAGCTTGCCCAGGGTTCCTTATTCATGGAACAACATATTTCGGATTTGCTTATGCCTTTAAGGCACTAAGCAGGGGAACGCACCCCCGGGGCCGTGGCCGGAACTGTCCGCGAAGACTCCCCAGACCACCCTCCAGACCCAGCCACGGCCCGGGCGCACGCCCCGGCTTTCGGCAACCGGCCCGAGGGGTCGGTCGCCCGGGTGCCGGGGCACCCGTCTCGCACACTTGGCGCTTGCGCGCGCCGGTTCAGACCTGGGCCAGCGCCTGGTCGAGGTCGGCCAGCAGGTCGTCGATGTGCTCCAGGCCCACCGACAGCCGCACCGCGTCCTCGCCCACGCCGGCCGCGTCCAGCTCCGCCGGGGACAGCTGGCGGTGGGTGGTGGACGCCGGATGGGTAGCCAGCGACTTGGCGTCGCCGATGTTGACCAGGCGCGTGAAGAGCTGCAGCGCATCCAGGAAGCGGGCACCGGCGGCGCGCGGGTCCTCGCCCGCCGCGCCGCGGATGCCGAAGGTCAGCAAGCCCGAAGCCTGGCCGGACAGGTATTTCTTCACCAGCGCGTGGTCCGGGTGCTCCTCCAGCCCCGCGTAGTTGACCCAGCCCACCTTGGGATGGCGCTGCAGGTGGCGCGCCACGGCCAGCGCGTTGGCGCTGATGCGGTCCATGCGCAGCGCCAGGGTCTCGATGCCCTGCAGGATCAGGAAGGCGTTGAAGGGCGAGATCGCCGCGCCGGTGTTGCGCAGCGGCACGACGCGCGCCCGCGTGATGTAGGCCGCGGCGCCGGCGGCTTCGGTGTAGACCACGCCGTGGTAGCTGACGTCCGGCTCGTTCAGGCGCGGGAAGCGCGCCTTGTGCTGTGCCCAGGGGAAGCGGCCGGCGTCGATGATCGCGCCGCCCACCGCCGTGCCATGGCCGCCGAGGTATTTGGTCAGGCTGTGCACGACGATGTCCGCGCCATGCTCGATGGGCCGGCTCAGATAGGGGCTGGGCACGGTGTTGTCCACGATCAGCGGCACGCCGTAGCGATGGGCCAGCTCGGCCAGCCGTTCGATGTCGGTCACATGGCCCTGCGGATTGCCCAGCGCTTCGACGAAGACGGCCTTGGTGCGCGCGTCGATCAGCGCTTCGAAGCGCTCCGGGTGGCGCACGTCGGCGAAGCGGGTCTGGATGCCGAACTGCGGCAGCGTGTGCGCGAACAGGTTGTAGGTGCCGCCATACAGCGCGCTGCTGGCGACGATGTTGTCGCCCGCCTCGGCCAGGGTCTGGATCGCGTAAGTCACCGCGGCCTGGCCCGAGGCCAGCGCCAGCGCGGCGATGCC
Organism: Pelomonas sp. CA6; assembly: GCF_022549225.1. Classification (GTDB taxonomy): domain Bacteria; phylum Pseudomonadota; class Gammaproteobacteria; order Burkholderiales; family Burkholderiaceae_C; genus Roseateles. Next base: position 407,104 of record NZ_JAKZFD010000002.1, on the reverse strand, counting down.
GCCCTCCAGCGCCGCCAGCCGCTCCTCCAGCACGCCCTGCGTGGGGTTGTTGATGCGGGTGTAGATATGGCCTTCGGCCTTCAGATCGAACAGATCGGCGCCATGCTGGGCGCTGTCGAAGGCATAGGCCACCGTCTGGTAAATCGGCACCGCGACAGCACGCGTCGTCGGGTCGGGCCGGTAGCCGGCATGCAGGGCCAGGGTCTCGAAACGGGGACGGGGGTCGCTCATGCCGGTTCTCTCAGCGCGGGTGGTCGATGGCCTGGAGACTAGGCCAGGCCTGGCCCGGGGCCAACTGAGTTCGGCGCATAAGCTTGCTCGCAAGCGCACATTGGAGTTGGCCACCGTCAGTGGGTTCAAACCGTCATTGGTCAGCGCGCAAGCACGGCACAAAGTGACCTGCTCGGCTTTTGGGCAGAGTCACCAGTGCCGCAATGGGCCCCAGTGGTCCGTAGGGGTGTGCTGAGTTAAACGTCAGCTCGTTGTCTTTGCGGGAGCGATTTTGCCTCAACCCCAGCAGGCCACTCCAGGGGCCTGCTGGGCCGCAACGTCGTTGCGAGGAGGTTTTACATCGCAGGCCGACCACGGGTGTGGTCAGCTTGCTATGCAACACCGTTGCATCTGGCAGAGAGGACGCGCCGAGCAGCTACCGAGTAACGCACGTCGATCACATCGCAACCGCCGTCAAGCCGCCTTGGCAAATCGTCCATCTCGACAATCACGACGCCGGGAGCGGAGACATCGTGGATAAAGGCTCCCACAACGCTCACAGCGCCTGCCCGCGAGCGATCAACAGCGTAGTACCTTTTATATGAGGTCAGCGCATGAGCGCCCTTGGGCATCTTGATCTTGGGCTCGACATGTTTCGCGATGAAGTCAGCATTTAGAACAAAGGGCATTGGTTCACCGCTGCTATGAACCGGGCTGGCCGCACCAAAGCCGATGCCTGCAAGGATCGCGGCGGCAGAACGTCGAAGCGATGCCCTGCGATGCAAGAGCTCAACGGGGGGTACTTGCTTCTTAGTCATAGTTGACAAGGAATACTAGTAGTAAGAAGGCCGCAGTGGCAGCTTGTGATCTTGTCGGATTCCATTTTCAGCCTTCAGGGATTGCTTCTCGCTTGGTGGTGTAGTGCCCGCCTTCCCACTCCCCCTATCGAAGCTCTGTTCTCCTTTAGAAGCGGCAACCGCATGGCCCACCTCATGCCCTAAGCCAACAAAAGCAGGACGATTCGTGCTGCCAGTCGCATCCTTGCCGCCCTCTTTGCTAGACGGATTGAATCCAATCTTGGAGTCCGAGGGCTGCTTATCGGCCTTGCTCGAAGTCTCGTTGAAGTTTCCGCCCTTGGTTTCCGTAATGGTGATAACACGGGGCGTTGCGTAGGCCTCTTGCATCAATGCCTTGCCATTCGGTCCGGACTCGATCTGCTTAATGTTTGCAGCAACTTGTTTCTTGAAGTCGTTGCTGCCGACCACCTTGACTTCGCGTCCATCCGGGTCTGTGTACTTGTATGGATTGTTGTCCCCGTAGTGGTAGCGCCCGAACGACTTCCCAGTCGCAGCATCGGTCACTACAGGATCCACCGATAGGAAGCGCGCTGCGATGGGATCGTAATACCGCTGCTGCATGTACGTCAGCAACGTATCCGCGTCCTCCACATGCCCCGTGAAGCCCAGCCTCCCCGGCGCCGCCCCGCTGTGTCCTCCGTACGGCTCCCACCGCGTGCGCCCCCCTACCCATTCACCTCCGCTTCCCGTGCGCGCCACCGCGCTCCCCAGCACATCCTTGTGCAGGTACTGGCTCCCGCTCCCGCTGCTCGTCTGCGCCAGCACCTGCCTCCCCAGGTACACGTAGCGTATCCCCTCTCCCTGGCCCCCTTGCTGCTGCTTCCCGTACAGCAATTGCCCCTCCAGCGAGTACACCTGCACCTGGCTTGCTCCTGCGCTTCCCGCCACCTTCGTGCGCCGGCCATGCCCGTCGTAGCTGTAGCTCGCCACTCCCACCGCCTGCCTCAGCCGGTTCCCCAGATCGAACACGTAGCTCTGCGTCCCTCGTTGCCTCACATTGCCGTTGGCGTCGTACCCGTAGCCCGTCACGCTGCCATTCGTGTTGATCGCCACCAGCCGGTTGCTCCTCCCGTCATACCCGTGCACTGAGCTGCGCGCTCCGATCACGCTCTTGCGCAGGTTGCCCAGCGGGTCGTACTCGTAGCTCCCCGAACCCCACACATTCGAGTTGGCCACAGTCAGCTGGTTCAAACCGTCATAGGCCAGCGTTCGCGTGCTCACCCCTTCTTGCTGATCCACGATGCTCGTGACGTTTCCGTTGGCGTCATAGCCATAGACGTCGTTCAGCACGCCTGCATCAATGTTTTGATACGGCAGGCCCCGTGCATTGAGCGTCAATGTGTGCTGGATGCCATTGCTCAAGCGGTAGCCCGCCACCATCCCGTTGGGGTGGTAGCTCACCCCGCTGGCGTAGCCGCTCACTTGCGTGGCTTCTCCCAACGCATTGGGCTGGTAGGCCACCGTCGCGCCTTCTGGATAGCTCAGCGCGCTGAGATGTCCGTTGGCTTCGTAGTTGCGGCCAATGACGTAGCTGGCACCGTCCAGGCTCAGTTGTTCGGCCGTCAACAGACGCCGGTTGTTGTAGCCATAGGTCCAGGTGGAACCATCGGAACTCACGCTCGCAAGCAGACCGTCCGGCGTGTAGCTGCGCTCGATGCCCGGGCTTGCATCGCCGTAGGAGGTGCTCGTCAGCCGGTTGCGCGTGTCGTAGGCATAGCCCACGATTCGATTCGCCGGAACGTCACCCCAGTCGCACCCGGACAGGCTGGTCAGGCTCAGGCCCAGACCGCGCCAGGCGACGTTGTCGGCCGCATCCAGATACTGGATCGTCGCGCCCGTTTCTGGCTCGACGGTTTTGCACAGCCTGTGGTATTCGTCGTACACATAGCTTCGGGTAACGCTGATCACAGCCCCCTCGTAGCTGCCGCTGCGGGTGAGGTGGAGGGTCTTGCCGAAGACGTCTCTTTCGATGCTCAGGTTGTAGCCCGACGGGCCTTGTTCCCACGCCACCGCGGCTTCGGTGGGTTCGTCAAACGCCTGGAACCCCGTCAAAGTCGTATGGCCGCGCGCGTCGGTGAACTGCCGCTGAAAGCCGGGCATGTACTGGGTCGTCGTCGTGAGGACGCCCAGCTCGCTGTCGGACCGCGTGCCGGTGGAACGACCCAATGCGTCGTAAGTCGTGGCGATTCCCGCGATGGTGGCCTGAACCGATGGCAGGGACCGTGCCGGATAGCTGACGAAGACCAAGCGGTTGTACGGATCGTAGTCAAACCGCTGCACGCGCTGCGTGTTGGCGACGTCGTTCGCGTCGTGGATCACAGTCAGGCGCTTTCGCCAGCGCGCGTCGTAGTAATGGGTGCTTACGGCGCTTCCTGTGGTGACGGTCTGGCGCCAGTGGTTGGCTTCCAGGCCGTAGGCCGGTGCATTCGCCTGAACGAAGGACAGGTGGGTTGTGTTGTAGGGCTGGGCGTCGCCTCCGGGCGGCGTCTTGCTGGCGAGCCGCCCCATGGCGTCATAGCCAAAGTTCCAGGTCACGCCAGCTTCGTTGGTCACGCTGGCAATGCCGCCAATGTTGTTGATGGCGGCACTGAGGGTGCTGCCGTCGGCATACTGGACGTTCTGCGGCAGTCCTCGCTTGTAGTTGGCATAGGAGGTCGCGTGATTCAGCCCATCCTTGGTGGCGGCCAGTGTTCCGTCGGCATTGAAGGTGAAAACGGTCTGCAGCTTGCCGAAGGCATAGGTGGCCCTGGGTTGCGCCGTGCCGCCGTCGTAGGCAGTGCTGGAGGTGGTGACGCCCGCAACCGTCCGGCTTGCCGTCTGACCCAACACCCACAAGCCGGTGTGGTCGTAGTAGGCTATCTCTTCAGTCCGGCTGTGGCCCAGACTGCTGGACGAGAGCCATCCGGTCGGCCGAGCCAGGCTGTCAAATCCCGTGACTTCCTGAGTGAATGAGACGTCTTGCTGGTTGATCACGCGCTGGCTCTGAGGTACCCAGATCGCGCTCATCGGATCGGTGATGCTGCCGTTGTTACCGACAAACGCGGGGTAGGGCCCTCGGTTGGGTGCCGCATAGGCATAGCTGGTGGTGCGCAACAGACCGCCCTCTGAATTGCTGATGGCTTGGCCGAGCAGCAACCCTTCGTTGAGGCCGTGCAGCGTTCCGTAAGTGCTGACGGCAACATGGCCCAGAGGGTCCGTCACGCTGACCGTCTTGGTCGAGGTGCAGCCATTGCAAGGCGCATAGCTGCCCTCCGCCGTGCTGTACGCATAGGACCAGGTCATGGGGGCCAAGCCGGGTCCGCTGAGGGTCTTGCTTCTCAGCGCGTAGTTCGTGAAGTAGCGGGAGAGCGTAGCGGCCATGCATACGCGCGGTTGGGGCACATTTGAGCGCCCATGCATCGTCATGCGGAGATTGAAGGTGCCCACGGCCCCGGAGGGATGCGTGATCGTTCCGGTGCGGACCTCGTTATCCCAGGGCGCTTCGGCCGCGCCGTCACCACAGTCGGGGTCGGGTGAGGAAAGGGGATCTCTCTCGATCTGCGACAGGGCGAACTGCCACCGCGAGCCATCCGGTTGCACGACTTGCTGCAAGGCGCCGTTGCCGTCGTAGACATAGCTCCAGGTCCGTGTGCCGTCGCTGACCGATTGCACGCGATTGCCATTGCCCCCATAGGTGAAGGTGATGGACCGCCCATCACTAGAGGTGATCGAGTTGAGCTGCCATCCATCTGCTCCGCCATAGCTATAGCGCACCCAGTTCCCGAAACGATCCATGATCTGGGTGGGCAGGATCCAGATCTGGCTCCGCTCCATGACAGCACCGGCCGCCAACTTGAAGCTGGGATGCACCCGGCTCACCATATGGTCGAACTGGTAACGCGTGCCATCGGGGGCATGCGCCAGAAAGCCTTCCCCGGATCCACGCGCCATCGACGGAAGACAGCTGAATGTCCAATGCTTCTTGGTGACGATCGGATAAGGTCCGCCGTTCGAGGGCTGTGGCAGGCCCGTACCTCCGGCGGCCGCGGGGCGGCTGAGCATGGTCTGATCACCGTCCCCGGGGGTGTACAGGTGATAACCGTCCCAGTACTGGTAGGGATGGGCGCTGAGCATTCTGTTCCCGCCGTTGACAGAAACGGGGGCAGGCAGGACAAACTGGCTGCATCGGTTACCGTTGCGGGTCTGATAGGCATCGCCGTACCAGGTCTCTCCTTTCCCGACCACGGTATGCAGGTGAGGAATCTCCAGGTCCCAGTCTCCAAACAGCCCCGAATGGAAGGCGGCCTGCTTCGTGCCGGCCGCCAGCCGTCTTCCGACCGATACCGGGAGCGCGTGATTGCCAGGCAGAGCGACATCGGTGTGGTTGAACACCAGGCCGCCGCTGTATTCGTTGATGGAGTCCCCCATCAAGTCAGGGCCCAGTCCCCGGACCGTCTCTCCCGAGCGCACGAGGATGTTCTGCTCGAAGTAGGGTGGGGGGGTGGGGTTACCTCCCGGAGCCGCATTCACTTCGGCAACGTGGTCGTCCGCACCCATTGGGCGCGTTGTCGGGTTTTCGGCGCTGCTGTACCCAGCAGCCAACAGCATCAAGAGCGCGATGCCTCTTTTCTTGATGTTCTGTTTGAACATTCCTGCTAACTCCCCCGCATCTTTTTTGTGACGATGAGGGTAGCTGCCAGGCGAAATTCCACACCCTGTCAAGCTTGACAGGGGAGGAAAACCAGAACATCAGACGTCGGGCGATCTGCGACCGCCCGCGGTTCATCGGGCAGCGACTCAACGCCCCGGCTGCAGCCGGAATTCCCCCACAAGCTGGGCCAGCGCCTGGGCCTGCTCCTTCAGCGATTCGGCGGCGGCGGCGGACTCCTCCACCAGCGCGGCGTTCTGCTGGGTGGCCTCGTCGAGCTGGCCCACCGCGGCGCCAATCTGCTCGATGCCGCTGCTCTGCTCGGCGCTGGCGGCGCTGATCTCGTTGATCACGTCGTTGACGCGGCGCACGCTGGCGACGATGTCGTCCATGGTCTGGCCCGCCGCGCCGACGCGCTCGGCGCCGGATTCCACCTGCTCCATGCTGGCGGTGATCAGGGTCTTGATCTCCTTGGCCGCCTCGGCCGAGCGCTGCGCCAGGCTGCGCACCTCGCCGGCCACGACCGCGAAGCCGCGCCCCTGTTCACCGGCGCGCGCGGCCTCCACCGCGGCGTTCAGCGCCAGGATGTTGGTCTGGAAGGCGATGCCGTCGATCACGCCGATGATGTCGCCGATGCGGCGCGAGCCGGCGCGGATGTCGTCCATGGTGCTGACCACATCGGCCACCACCTGGCCGCCGCGGCCGGCGGTGTCGGCCGCATTGGCCACCAGCTGGTTGGCGGTGGATGCCGCGTCGGCGCTGCTGCGCACCGAGGAGGTGATCTGCTCCATCGACGCCGCCGTCTCCTGCAGGCTGGACGCGGCCTGCTCGGTGCGCGCGGACAGGTCGCCGCTGCCTTGCGCGACCTCGGAGCTGGCCACCAGGATGCTTTCGCTGGCGCCGCGCACCTGGCCCACCAGCGTACGCAGCGATTCCTGCATGCGCGCCAGCTCAGCCATCAGGCTCTGCGCACCGCCATTGCTGGACGGCACGTCCTCGGACAGGTCGCCCGACGCAATGCGGCGCAGCGCCGCGGCAGCATCCTGCGGATCGCCGCCCAGTTCACGGCGCACCGTGCGCTGGGTGGTGAAGAGCAGCACGCCGGCCACCAGCGCGGCCAGCAGCGCCAGCGCAGCGGCCCAGCGCTGCGAGCGTTCCACCGCGCGGTTGGTTTCCTCGCGCGCCTGCTCGGCCATCTGGCGCGCCGCCTCGACCTGCTTCAGAACCTCGGCGCGCAGCTCGCGCCAGGCCGGCGTCTCGCGCGCATTGAGCGCCGCGATGGCCGCCGCCTGGTCCTTGCCGGACAGCGACAGCACCTCGTTCTGCGCCACCGTCTGGGTCTGGCGCAGCTCGGCCAGGCGCGGCAGCGAGGCCTCGATGGCGAGGCCGGCGGTGAGCGGACGCACGCCTTCCAGCGCCTTGTCGAAGGCCTCGCGCGCGGCATCGAAGTTGGCATAGGCCTTCTTGTTCTCGGGCGCCAGCACGATGTTGCGCAGCGCCTGGCCCATCTGCAGGCCCTGGCCGTACATCTCGTTGAAGCCGTTGGCGATCGCCAGTTCGCGCTCGATCAGGCGCGCGAAGTCGCCTTCGGTCCTGAACAGGCCGGCCAGCGAGGCGCCGACCGCGGCCAGGAAGAAGAGCGCGGGGACGACCGCGCAGAGCAGCAAACGGGTGCTGAATCGCAAGTTCTTCATCGTGATTCCCTGTGTTGTCGGCCGTGCTCCTGAAGGCGGGCGCCGGCTCAGCGGCGGCCAGGCCGCCGTAAGGCGGGGCCGAATTTAGCGCCCCGAGGCCCGCCGTGCCCATCCAAACATCAGTAAATACGTATATTCATGATCGATTGCCGTTTGCAAGGGCGTTTGGCGCACCGTCATCGGCGCGCACGCACAATGGCGCCATGTCCACTGCCCCCGTCCCGGCCGATCGTCCACCCCATCCCGGGCTGGCCGAAGCGCTGCGCTTCTGGCTCAAGCTGGGCTTCATCAGCTTCGGCGGTCCGGCCGGGCAGATCGCCATCCTTCACCAGGAACTGGTGGAGCGGCGGCGCTGGATCAGCGAGCGGCGCTTTCTGCATGCGCTGAACTACTGCATGCTGCTGCCGGGACCGGAGGCGCAACAGCTGGCCACCTACCTGGGCTGGCTGCTGCACAGGACGCCGGGTGGCCTGATCGCCGGCGGGCTGTTCGTGCTGCCCTCGCTGCTGATCCTGATCGGGCTGTCCTGGATCTACATGGCCTGGGGCCAGACGCCGCTGATCGCCGGTCTGCTGTACGGCATCAAGCCAGCGGTGGCGGCCATCGTCGTGCAGGCGGTGCAGCGCATCGGCGCGCGGGCGCTGAAGGGCGGCTGGCTGTGGGGCATCGCCGCGGCGTCCTTCGTCGCGATCGCCGGGCTTCACCTGCCATTTCCGCTGATCATCGGCGTGGCGGCATTGCTGGGCGTGGCGGGCGGGCGCTGGGCACCTCGGCAGTTCGGCGCGGCCAGCGGGCACGCGCCGGCCAGCGCCGCCCCCCATGCACCGGCGGTGATCGACGACGACACGCCCACGCCGGCGCATGCGCGCTTTCGTCGCGCTCGCCTGTGCGTCACGCTGGCACTGGGCGCGCTGGCGTGGCTGCTGCCCATGGCCGCGCTGGCGGCGCTGTTCGGGCTGCACAGCCTGCCGGTGCAGGCGGGGCGTTTCTTCAGCCAGGCGGCGCTGCTGACCTTCGGCGGCGCCTACGCGGTGCTGCCCTATGTGCTGCAGGGCGTGGTGCAGCAGCACGGCTGGATCAGCGCGGCCCAGATGATGGACGGGCTGGCGCTGGGCGAGACCACGCCGGGGCCGCTGATCATGGTGGTGAGCTTCGTGGGCTTTGTCGCCGGGTGGCAAGACCTGGCCCTGGCCGCGGCACTGGGACCGGTGGGAGCCGGCGTGCTGGCCGCCGCCGTGGTGACTTGGTTCACCTTTCTGCCGTCCTTCGTGTTCATCCTCGCCGGGGGACCGCTGGTGGAGGCCACCCACGGTCGGCTGCGCCTGGCCGCGCCGCTGACGGCGGTGACCGCGGCGGTGGTGGGCGTGATCCTGAACCTGGCGCTGTTCTTCGGCGTGCAGGTGCTGTGGCCGCAGGGCCTGGCCCAGGCGCCGGACTGGCGCGCCGCGGCGATCGCGCTGGGCGCCGCGGTGGCGCTGCTGCGCTACCGGCGCGGCGTGATGGAGGTGATCGCGGCCTGCGCGCTGCTGGGGCTGCTCAGCCGCGTCGTGGGCTGAGGCAGGGGACGCGGGGCGCTCAGGGCGGCGGCACGCCCAGCGCGCGCAGCTGGCGCTCATGCCAGCGACTCAGCAACAGCAGCGACAGAACCGCTCCCACCAGGGCGCAGAACATGTCGGACTGCGTGTCCCACGGATCGCCCTGGGTGCCGAGGAACTCATCCGCGCCCTGGCCCAGCGCCAGCGCCGAGGCCCATTCCAGCAGCTCGTAGCCGGCGCTGATCGCCAGCACGATGCAGACGACGACAAAGGCAAGCATCTTGCGTCCCCGCACATGGGCGCCGCGGCGCAGGATCTCGCGCGCCGCCAGCGCGGGCACGAAGCCCTGCATCAGGTGCCCCAGCTTGTCATAGGGGTTGCGGCTCAGGTGCCAGGCCTCGCGCGCCCATTCGCCCAGCGGCACGCGCGCATAGGTGTAGGCGCCGCCCAGTATCAACACCAGGCAATGCAGAAAGACCAGGCCCAGCAACAGCGGCGTGAGCGGATAGCGGCGCGCGTTGGCAAGGATCAGCGGCCAGGCGATCAGCACCGGCAGCACCTCCAGCCACCAGGTGGTGCGGTCATACGGGTGCCAGCCCGACAGCAGCAGCGCAGCCAGCAGCAGCGGGCTGAGCAGCCACGGCAGCCGGGAGGGATCGGGGGTCAGGGCTTGCGTGCTTGTGGTCATGTTGGGTTTCCACGCTCAGGCGAGTCCGCCGCGCGCCGCGACGTTGAAGCGGTAGAGCACACAGGGATCCTCATGGATCAGGCGCGGCTCGCGCTGGATCTCGCCTTCGGCATGGTGGCGTATCACCTCCGGCCAGAACTCGGCGGCCGGGGTGTTGACCAGCAGGTGATAGACCTCCCAGCGCCCCGGGAAGCGCTGCAGCACCTCGCCGGCGGCGTGGGTCGCCAGGCCGCGGCCGCGGTAGCCCCGCGCCAGGAAGAAGTAGCCCATGTTGTGATCGGTGTCGGCTTCCTGCGTTTCGTCGTCGACGACCGCGAAGCCGGCCAGCTGCTGATCGATGTGAATCAAAAAGGGGTGCACGCCGGGCTGCGCCCAGTAGGGCGCCTTAGGCCGCAGCTGGTAGAGCCCGTTGTCGCCGAAGGGCACGGGCGTCCACTGGCTGAGATCGTAGTTGTAGAACTGCATGAGGTTCTCGATGCGCAGCAGGTCATCGGGCGCGGCGCGGCGCAATTCCAGCGGTGGCAGGGCTTGGCTCATGGTCCTCTCGGCGGGTTCGGGCGGCTCGCGGGACGTCGTCATTCCGTTCGGGGGGCAGGGCATGCTAGCAGCATGGGCCCCTGTTGCGCATGCCGCACGAACCCTGGCCGGCCCTGCCGCACAATGCGCGCAACACCCGACCCTCCCCTTGTCCCGCTCTCCTTCCGATGATCCGTCTGCCGACCGAAAGGCCCGTCGCCCTGCCTGCGACCCTGCTGCTGGCGTTGTTGCTGTCGGGTGGCGCCCGGGCCGCGGACGCACCGCAGGACGCTGCGCTGCGCCCCGGCGATCCGGCCTCGCTGCTGGTGGACGGCCGCGCGGGCCTGGTCTGGTCGCGCTGCGCCGAGGGCATGCAATGGAATGGGCGCCGCTGTACCGGCGAGGCCCTGCAGCTGACGCAGGCCCAGGCCGTCGCGCTGGCGCGCAAGCGTGGCGAAGGCTGGCGACTGCCCCGCGTGCAGGAGCTGCGCCTGCTCGCGCGCCAGCTGGTCACGCCGCGTGAGCGCGCGCTGGTGCCGGGCCTGCCGCTGGATTGGTACTGGACCGCGACCGCCCATGTGGAGCCGGGCCGCGTCAATCCCTACCGCTATGACAACGTGATGCGCGGCCGCGGCGATGGCGGCGGCGAACAGATGGCGATGATGGGCTGGGCCGTGCGCCTGGACGGCGCGGAGGCCAAGGGCGAGGTGCCCAAGGCCACGCGGCTGGCGCTGCTGCTGGTGCGCGACGCGGCCCGCTGAAGCCTCAGCGCGAGGCCGCCGCCACCGCCCTCCCGGCGGCGGGCAGAGAGGCCGCCCACCAGTGGACCAGGCCGCCCAGCAGCAACAGCAGTCCCAGGCCCAGCGCCCACAACACCCAGATCATCGGTTCCAGCCATTGCAGCGCCGAGCCCAGCAGCGGCAGGGCGGACTGGGCCCGGTCCAGAAGATCGAGCAACAGCGCCTGCAGCGCCCGCAGACGCTCCGCGTCGATCCAAACCGCCAGCCAGTCCGGCAGCGGCCATTCGGCGACGGCCTGGCCGGCGCGGCCCGCCTCGCCCGAGGCCAGCGCGCGCGCCAGCCAGTCGCTCAGCGAGGCGAGCAGCCAGGCCAGACTGGTCCACAGCAGGCCCAGCAGCGACACGAGGATCCAGATCGCCTTCTTCATCGAGAGATCCTCGCTCCGAGCGCGTGCCTCATTCGTTGCTGCCGCCCAGGCCCAGCAGACTCAGCAGGCTGGTGAACAGGTTGAACAGCGACACGAACAGCCCGACGGTGGCCAGCACATAGTTGCGTTCGCCGCCGTTGACGATGCGGCTGGTTTCAAACAGCAGCATGCCCACCGACAGCAGCGCGACCAGGCCGGAGACCACCGCGGCCAGGGCCTTGATCTCGAAAAAGACCGCGCCCAGCATGGCCAGCAGCGCGACGACCATGCCGGCCATCAGGAAGCCGCCCATGAAGCTGAAGTCCTTGCGCGTGGTCAGCACATAGGCCGACAGCGCGAGGAAGCTCAGCCCGGTCAGGCCCAGCGCCACCGCGATGGTCTGCGCGCCGCCGGGCAGGCTGAGCACCTGGCTCAGCAAGGGCCCCAGCGTATAGCCCATGAAGCCGGTCAGCGCGAACACGGCCGGCAGCGCGGCCGCGCGGTTCTGCAGCTTGTGCACCAGGAACAGCAGGCCGAAGTAGCCGACCAGCGTGAGGATCATGCCGGGCGCCGGCAGCTTCAGCGCCACCGCGGCGGCGGCCACCGCGGCGCTGAAGATCAGCGTCATGGACAGCAGCGCATAGGTGTTGCGCAGCACGCGCGTGATCTCGGCGCGCGCGCCGTCCTGCGCGCCGGCGCGGATCACGACGGCGTCGGTCGACGGCCCGGCGTAGGGGGAAGAAGAGTGAGACGGATGCATGACGGTCCTCCAGAGGGGCTTGTCCGAGCGCGCACCTTAGGACAAGTCACCCTTCCGAAAAACCATCGGTCAAGGAAGGAACATTCCTATAAAACCGAAATCAACCGGCCTCGTCCTCGCCCATCAGGCGCTGCACCAGCGGATGGTGCTGGCTGCGCCGCGAGCGGATCGCGTAGACCTCCTCGTGCAGGTCGTCGCAGCGCCCGAGCAGGCGCAGCTCGCGCATCAGGCCCAGTTCCTGGTTGCCCAGCCGGCTGACCGGGAACACGCCCATGCCGCCGCTGGCGAACACGGCCATCAGCGCGCTGTCCTCGAACTCGCCGGCCACCTGGGGGCGCAGCCCATGCTGCTCCAGCCAGCGGTCCACGCTGGCGCGCAGCGCCGAATGCCCGGTGGGCAGCAGCACCGGCAATTCCTGCAGGCAGTCCGGGAAGCGCCGGCTGGCGGCCTTGCTGACCCATTGGCCGGGGCCGTACCAATCCACCTCGGAAACGGCGATGCGCCGGCTGCTGAGCCTCAGGTTGGGATTGGGCGGCGCCGGCTGTCCAGCCAGCACCAGGTCCAGATGGTGGAGCGCCAGCTCGGAGAGCAGCTCCTCCACCTCGCCTTCATGGCAGACCAGTTTCAGCGAGGGCGTGGACAGCACCGGCTCCAGCAGCGCATGCGCGGCCAGCTTGGAGATGCCGTCGGACAGGCCCACGGCCAGGCGCACGCGGTGGCCGGTGGCGGCCTGGTGCACCTCGGCGGGAATCAGCTGGCCGATCTGGAAGATCTCCTCGGCGCGCGCGAACGCGGCCTGGCCGGCCTCGGTCAGCACCAGGCCGCGGCCCTGGGGCTTGAAGAGCTGGTGGCCCAGCGCCATTTCCAGCGCCTTGACCTGGGCGCTGACGGTCTGCACCGCCATGCCCAGCCGGTCCGCGGCGCGCGCCAGCCCGCCTTCCTTGGCGACGACCCAGAAGTAATGCAGATGGCGGTAGTTGAGCTGGGACATGGCGTGCAGATGGACCTTGGGCGCGGAGTCTATCTCCTGCGATCTCCTAGAATCCGCCCGATCTCCCTCGATCTCCGCGGGAACCTGCCATCACGGATTCCTTGTCTTCCGAATCGTCCACGTCCCCGGCGTCCTTGCCGCGGCCGCCCCGGTTCTGGCATGTGATGCTGGAAGGGCGGGCGCCCTGGGAATATGCCGCGCTGCTGGCCGGTGGCCCCTGGCTGCGCAAGCTGCCGCGCGGCGATGGCCACCCGGTGCTGGTCTTTCCCGGCCTGGCCGCCAGCGATTTCAGCACCCGGGCCCTGCGGCGCGTGCTGGAACGGCTGGGCTATCCCACGCGGGGCTGGGGCCTGGGGCTCAACGTCGGGCCGCGCCACGGCGTGCTGGAGCGCTGCCACGCACTGCTGCAGCAGGTCCATGAACAGCACGGCGGCCAGCCGGTGAGCCTGCTGGGCTGGAGCCTGGGCGGCATCTACGCGCGCGAAATCGCCAAGCGCTCGCCGCAGCAGGTGCGCAATGTGATCACGCTGGGCACGCCCTTCACCGGCCATCCGCGCGCCACGCATGCCTGGCGCTTCTACGACTGGGTCAGCGGGCTGGACTCGCATGATCCGCCGACCCTGGCCCAGATCCGCGAGGCGCCGCCCTGTCCCACGACCTCCATCTTCTCGCGCAGCGATGGCGTGGTCTCCTGGCAGTGCAGCGTGCTGGAGCCGGGTCCGCTGGCGGAAAACATCGTCGTGCCCGCCAGCCACATGGGGCTGCCGGCCAATCCGCTGGTGATGCTCGCGATCGCCGACCGGCTGGCGCAGCCGCGCGAAGGCTGGAAGCCTCTGGACCCGCAGGGCCTGAGGCGCTACCTCTACCGCCGGCTCTGAGCGTCCCTCTTGGGGTTTTCACGTGCGAGTCGCGTGCGGCAAGCCCTGACCCCGCTCCCGCTCCGCCATGCGCCCGCCATGGGTGCGCGCGACAATCCGCGCACTCTCAAAAGTTCATCGTCCATCATGCTGAAGACCTCCCAATTGCTGGCGCGCGCCTGTGCCGCCGTCGCGCTGCTGAGCGCCGGTTCCGCCTTCGCCTTTGGCGCCCAGGGCCACTCCACCATCGGCGAGATCGCCGACCGGCTGCTGGAAGGCCAGCGCGCCCAGGCCGAACTGCGCCGCATCCTCGGGCCGGTGAGCATGCGCGACATTGCCGTCTGGGGCGACTGCGTGAAGGGCATCGACGTGTACAACGACTTCAAGTACGCGACGACCGGGCGCTTCCCCGAATGCGCGCCCTTCGAGAACAAGATCGACGAAGAGGCGCTCATGCGCGCCTACGTGCAGCGCAACAACGAGCAATGCGGCCCCAAACCCGGCGAGGAGAACTGCCACAAGCAATACCACTACACCAACGTGGCGCTGCAGCGCGGCCGCTACCAGCCCGGCGCGGTGGGCACCAGCGACCACGACATCGTCCATGCGGTGAAGGCCGCGACGGCGCGGCTGCGCGGCCAGCCGGTGCCGGCGCCCTTCAGCCTGGAGACCGAGCGCGAGGCCCTGGCCCTGCTGGTGCATGCGCTGGGCGACATGCACCAGCCGCTGCACATGGGCTCCATCTACCTGGACGAGAAGGGGGCCCAGGTGGACCCCGACGCCACCGGGCTGGACGCGCAGACCCACACTGTGGGCGGCAACGCGCTGACCCTGCCCAACGGCCAGGGCGGCTATGGCGGCAATCTGCACGCCTACTGGGACAACCTGCCCAACAAGCTGACCCTGGCCGAACTGGCGGCCCTGGTGGAGCCGGCGCGGGCCGTGCCCGCCAGCGCCGGCCCGGTGGACGGCTGGGCCGAGGCCTGGGCCGGCGAATCGCTGTTGCAGGCACGCCAGAGTTTCGAAGGCATGGGCTTCGGCCCGCGCGCGCAAAGCCTGCGCGGCCCGCGCTGGACCGTGAGCCTGCCCGAGGGCTACGAGGCGCGCAGCGTCGCGCAGATCCGCGGCCAGCTGATCAAGGGCGGGGCACGCCTGGCCCAGCTGCTGCGCGCCATCTGGCCGGACGGCGACAAGCGCTGAGCCCCGCCGCCGCCCTGTGGACAAAGCTGTGAGCAACATTCGAACAAGTCCCCGCTTGTCCACAGCCCCGGCTGGCCCGCCCAAGTTGTTGTCTGTTCCTCCCGCAGTTGCCCCGGTCCGCGCCCACAGCGTTGGACGGCGAACAACTGATTGATCCGCAAGGGAAATCGGGGCTTGTCCACAGCGCGGGGCCGCCCCTACTAAAACGACTAAACAGAATATCTAAACCAAGGAATAAGAAGAGGGGCGTGTCAAACTGCGGTTTTGAAGACTTCGCCGGGGTTCCAGGCTCCGGCGTGCGCCGCGATGTCCCACGCCCCCTCCGCCCCGCCCGTTCCGGGCGCGCCGCCGTTGTTCTGCGCTTCGGCCGGCTTCGAATCCGCCTGTCACATTCCCGCCCTGCCGGCCGGCCACCGCAGCCGCGGCCTGCATGGCCACAGTTACTTCGCCACCGTGCGCGCCGAACTGCCCGCGGGCTGGGCGGCCTTTCCGGGCGGCGAGGTGCAGCAGCTGCGCGAGCGCGTCGAGGCCTGCGTCGCGACGCTGGACCATGGCCTGCTCAACGACCATGTGGCCCAGCCCACCGATGAGAACCTCGCGCGCTGGATACGCCAGCGCCTGCAGTCCGAGTTCGACGTGCCCGGCATCACGCAGGTGGGGGTGCAGAGCACCGCGAACTCCGGCGTGGACCTGGACGCCAGCGGCCAGGCCCATGTCTGGCGGCGCTACCGCTTCCAGGCGGCGCACCAGCTGCCCCATGTGCCGGCCGGCCATAAATGCGGACGCATGCATGGCCATGGCTTCGAGCTCATCCTGCATGCCAACCAGGACCTGGGCGAGCGTGATCTGGCGGTGGACTACGACCATCTGGACGAGCTCTGGGCGCCTTATCACCACCAGCTCAACTACCACTGCCTCAACGAGATCGACGGGCTGCAGAACCCGACCAGCGAGATCATCTCGTCGTGGCTGTGGGCCCGGCTGAAGCCGCAGCTGCCCGAGCTGTCCTGGGTCACGGTGTACGAGACCGGCTCCAGCGGCGCCAACTTCGACGGCCAGCATTACCGCATCTGGAAGGAGTTCACGCTGGACAGCGCGGTGCGCCTGGCGCGGGCCCCGCAAGGCCACGCACTGGCCGGCATCCATGGCCATACCTTCACGCTGCGCCTGCATCTGCGCGCGGCGCTGGACCAGCTGGCGGGTTGGACGGTGGACTTCGGCGACGTCAAGGCGCAGTTCGATCCGCTGTTCAAGTCCCTGGACCATCATCCGCTGCACGAGATCGCCGGCCTGCCCGACAGCGACACCGCCAGCCTGGCCGACTGGGTGCTGCAGCAGGCCCGCGCGCGGCTGCCACAGCTCGAGCGCGTGGACCTGTACGAGACGCGCGGCAGCGGCGCCATCGCCGCGCTGGGTGCCAGCGTCGACCTGATTCCGGTGTGAGGGCCCGACGATGAGCTACGCCGTCAAGGAATTGTTTTACACGCTGCAGGGCGAGGGTGCCCAGGCCGGGCGCGCGGCGGTGTTCTGCCGCTTTGCCGGCTGCAACCTGTGGAGCGGCCGCGAGCAGGACCGTGCCGGCGCGGTCTGCAGCTTTTGCGACACCGACTTCGTCGGCACCGACGGCACGGGGGGCGGCAAGTTCGCCTCGGCCGAGGCCCTGGCCGACGCCGTGGCGGCGACATGGCCGGCCGGAGCTCCTTCCGCGGGCGGCCGCCCCTATGTCGTGTGCACGGGCGGCGAACCGCTGCTGCAGCTGGACGAGGCACTGATCGACGCCCTGCATGCACGCGGCTTCGAGGTCGCGGTGGAGACCAACGGCACCCAGCCCGCGCCGCGCGGGCTGGACTGGATCTGCGTCAGCCCCAAGGCCGATGCGCCGCTGGTGCTGACCCGAGGCGACGAGCTCAAGCTCGTCTATCCGCAGCCGCTGGCGGCGCCGGAGCGCTTCGCCGGGCTGGACTTCCGCCATTTCTTCCTGCAGCCCATGGATTCGGTGCTGCAGAAGCAACACACCCGCGACGCGGTGGCCTACTGCCTGGCCCATCCGCAATGGCGGCTGGCCATCCAGATGCACAAGGTGGTGGGCATCGACTGAGGCCGCGCGGGCACCGCTAGGCCGGATGGCCCCGGCGCGTCAAGCCAACAAGGCTGTGGAAAACTTTGGAGCAAGCCCCCATTTGTCCACAGGAGCCGAGCCCGGGGGCGGATTGTTGTCTGTCAGTCCCGCCGAATCCAGGGGCTGGGTGCACAGGGTTTGTTCACAAGCAAGCGTTTGATTGCAAACGAAAAATCTGGCTTGTCCACAGAAGACCCGCCCCTCTACTAAGACCACCAGAAAGAGATATCTAAAACCTCATGTTGAAAACAGAGGGCAGAAAAAGCGCGGCGGCGTTGCAGCCACGCCCTCGCCGGACATGCTTCGCTTGAGCCGGCCGGACGGGCTGGGCACACTGCAACCCATGGATGTACAAGACCTTCAGCGCCGTCTGCGTGCCTTCGCCGAGGCCCGCCACTGGCAGCCCTACCTGACGCCCAAGAACCTGGCCATGGCCCTGGTGGTGGAGGCGGCCGAGCTGGTCGAGATCTTCCAATGGAAGACCGCCGAGGAGTCGCTGGCGCTGGACGAGCCGACGCGTGAGCATCTGGGCGAGGAGATCGCCGACGTGCTGATGTACCTGCTGCAGATCGCCGATCGCAGCGGCGTGGATGTGGCCGACGCGGTGGAGCGCAAGCTGCTGAAGAACGCCGTGAAGTACCCGGAACCTGCATGAGCTTTCCCGACGCGCTGCTCGACACCATCGCGGTGATCGACTTCGAGACCACGGGCCATTCACCGCAGGGCGGCGGGCGGGCGACCGAGATTGCCGCGGTGCTGGTGCGCGACGGGGCGATCGTCGGCCAGTACCAGAGCCTGATGAACACCGGGGCCTGGGTGCCGCCTTTCATCGAGCGCCTCACCGGAATCAGCAATGAGATGCTGGAGCAGGCACCCGATGCCGCGCAGGTGATGCGCGAGGTGGACCGCTTCGCGGCGGGCTGCGGCATGGTGGCGCACAACGCGAGCTTCGACCGCGGCTTCTGGCTCCATGAGCTGCAACGCGCCGACTGCGCACCCGAGCGGGCGCCCGAGTTCGCCTGCACGGTGAAGCTCGCGCGCCGGCTCTATCCGGAGGCGCCCAACTGCAAGCTGGGCACGCTGGCACGCCACCATGCGTTGCCCGACAACGGGCGGGCGCACCGGGCGTTGGCGGATGCGCTGACCACCGCGCAGCTGCTGCTGCGCATGCAGCAGGATCTGCAACGAGAGTTCAGCGAGCAGCTCCAGGGTCTGCCGGTGCGCCACGAGCTGCTGGCGCGCCTGCAGGGCGTGACCCGGCCCCAGTTCGGGCGCTGCGTCGCGGCCTATGCGCGCGAGCTTTCGCAGCGTCGGCAGGCCTGTTTGAGCCTGGCCTGATCCGGGGCCTCACTTCGGGGCCACAAAAAAAGCTGCTGTCAAGGGCGGCTTCGGCCGCAATTGGCGAGGACAATCTTGGGCTTTGGTTTTCTGCTGCCCGCTTTCGTTAGCTATGTCGAGTATTGAGGTCCGTCCGGCCACCTTGCGCGATGCCAAGGTCATCGCCCAGATCCAAGTGGCTGCCGCACAGGATGCATACAAGGGTCTGTGGCCCGACTCCGCCCTGGCCAATCTGTCGGTGGCACAGCGCCAGGCTTATTGGCGCGAGGCCATTCAACTCTGCGAACCCCAGTTGCTGGTCGCGCACGTGGACAACGAGCCCATGGGCTTTGTTGGCTTCGATCGCTCGCGCGACAAGGGCACGCCGTCCACCACCGGTGAGATCTGGGCCGTCTATGCCGCCCCCCAGCACTGGGACAAGGGCGTGGGTCAGGCCCTGGTCCAGGCCGCCCGCGAGGGATTGCAGGAGGAAGGTTGCACCAAGGTCACGCTGTGGACCTATCAGGGCAATGGACGCGCGCTGCGTTTCTTCGAGCAGGCCGGCTTCGAGCCCGAGTTCGATTCCGCCAAGACGGTGGATGTGGAAGGCGTGAAGCTGCAGCAGCTGCGCCTGCAGCGCACGGTCGCCTGAATCCCCTGGCAAGACCGAAGGCGATATCGCTCGCCTCTATCCCCTGACAAAGAGGGCCGCTGATGCGGCCCTTTTTTCATGCCCGTTTTTTTCTTGAGTTCCGCTGGGGTCAGGTCTTGCCTCAGCTGAATTGGCCGTGCTCGCGCCGCATCGCGCCCGGCTGCGTGCATCGCCGCGACGAAAGCCAGGACGCGCTAAAGTAATGGCCCCTTACTTTGCGAATGTGCTCCGTGCTGGCCAAGCTTACTTCCAAGAATCAATTGACCCTTCCCAAGAGCGTGACCGAAGCCATCGGTCCCGTGCAGTACTTCGAGGTGCAGGCCCGGGCCGGGCAAATCGTGCTGACCCCCGTGCGCATCCAGCGCGGCGACGCGCTGCGCGCCAAGCTGGCGGAACTCGCGCTGGACGAAAAAACGCTGGAGGCCGCCGCGGCCTGGGCCTCGGGGGAAGGAGCCCAAAAAACGGGGAGTCGTAAAAAGGCCGCTGCAGCCAAGGCCAGCCCGGCAAAAAAAACATCGAGTGCCGCCGCCAAGAAACCGGCGCCGCGCCGCGAGGCCGCAGCCAGCCGCGCGAAAAATGAGGGATCTGTAACAAAACGTGCAACCAAGGTGGTGAGCCGATGAGCCGCGTCCGTTCGGCGGCGAAGACGGCAAGCCGTCCCGTTGTGATCGACACGCCGCTGTTGCTGCGTGCGCTGCTGTGCACCGACGAGCAGGCGCAGGCACTGCGGCGCGGCTGGCAGGACGGCCGCTGGCTGCCGCGTGTCAGTCCGGACAGCGCCACGCGGCTGATGACGGCGCTGGCCTTTCCCCGCTTCGGACTGAGCCTGGCGCAGCGCCAGGAACTGCTGGCCGACTTCCTGCCCTATGCCCAGGCGCTGCGCCCCGCAACGCCGAAGAGCGGCCGCGGGAGCGCGCCCACGCCGGCCCATGCCGATTTGCTGGCCTTGGCGCTGGAGGGCGAGACGGCTGAGCTGATCAGCCACGATGCGCTGCTGACGCAATGGCTCGCGCGCAGCCGATCAGCGGACATCAAACGGGTAGGGCTGCGGCGGCTTGAGGAATTTCTCGCGCTTTGATCTGGGTCGTCGTGGGGGCTTGAGGGTTCTTCTCTCGCCCGTGAATGATGCTTCTGCTAGATTTGCGCCCCGTTTCGGGATGGGACTCTTCAGCAGCTTCCGATGGGCGCTTTTGACGCAAAGATCAACAACAACATGTGGCGCGTGGTGTTCTATGAACGCCGCGGGTATCGCGTCCAGGTTGACCGCACGGGTCCCTGGCTGCCCGATCGTCAGCAGGCGCGCAGATGGGCGCATTGGTTTGGCGAGCAAGGCTATGCCGTGGCGCTGCAGGATCAGAACGGCGAGCTGGAAAAGCTGCACCAGGGCCTGCCCTGACCAGCCCGCCGGGCGCGCTCAGGCGGCCGCGCGGAAGCCTTGACGCTCCAGGGCCCAGCCCTCGGTGGGATGGGCATGGCGCTCCACATGCACGGGGCTGAGCTTCTTCGCGGCGGCCTTGTGCACCAGCGCTTCGGCCTGGGCAGCGCCCAGGTTCAGCGCGAACTGGGTCCAGCGCTTGAGCACCAGCGCGTCCTGCCAGGCATCCTCCAGCGCCCAGCGGATCTGTTCGCGTTGCAGCAGTTCGCGGCTGCGCAGCACGCGTGGCGCCAGCGCGAGGACGAAGCGGCTGAAGTCCGCGCGCAACGAGTCGCTGCCCAGCAGGCTTTCGATGCGCGTCAGGCGCTGGCTCCAGCCTGGTGTGGCCAGCTGGCGCGTCAGCAGGGCCTGCAAAGCCTGGATGGGATTGAAGAGGCGCAAGCGGTTGGGCGGCAGCACGCGCAGCGGCAGGCGCGCCGCCTGTTCGTGCGGCAGTTCGGTGACGAAGCTCGCCAGCGTGACCAGGCGGTCCCAGGACGCCAGGTCCAGGCCTCCGGCCTGCTGGAGCGGCCCCTGGCGCAGGCTGAGTGCCAGGGCCTGCAGTGCCGCGAAGTCGCGGTCGCCCTTGGCCTGGTTGGCCTGCTGGCTCATCTGCACGAGGTTGCCGGCGGCATAACCGGCATCGTCGCGCACGCGGTCGATGCGGCGCTGCTGTGTGCCGGCTTGCTCCTGCAGCGGCTGGCGGGTGATGGGGCAGTGGCTGGCTTCCAGCTGCTGGAGATAGTTGGGCGTGACCAGCAAGGTTTCGAAGCTGCGCCCGCGCAGCCAGGCATGGCAGCGCAGGGCCAGCCACTGGCGCACATGCGGACTGGCGCGCAGGGTTCGGCGGCCGAAGCTGGCACGGCCGGCCTGCCAGCCCTGGCGCAGCGGAGACTGCTGGAAGAGCTGATCCACCGGCGGCACCGACCCGTAGCGGGCATGGTCCCAGCCGAGTTCGAAGCCGAGTTGCTCATGGAGGCTGGGTGCGCGGTCTTGCGCGCAAGGGGCGGCGGCGGCCTCGGGCATGGGCAGCGAGAGCTGGATCGCGGCAACGCGGGTCTGTTCCATGAGTGGCTCCTACGGTGTGTGGGTATGGCACAGTGTGTGGGCCAGGTGGCTCATGGCGTGAGCTACCTGATGAGCCACTTCGGCACCACCCGTCCGAAGGCGGTTTTTTTGCCACAGGGCCGGGGAACGAGGCATGGATCGCACCGAGCGCTTCTACAAGATCGAGATGCTGATACGCAGCCGTGGCTGCGTGAGCTTTGCGCAGCTGCGCGAGGTGCTGGAGGTGTCGCCGGCCACGCTGAAGCGCGACCTGCAGTACCTGCGCGAGCGCATGGATGCGCCCATCGAGTACGACGCGGCGGAGAACGGCTACCGCTTCGGCCAGCAATGGCGCGGCCAGCGCCATGAGCTGCCGGGCCTGTGGTTCAGCGAGAAGGAGCTGCATGCGCTCTTGACCATGCACCAGCTGCTGGCCGGGCTGGATGAGGACGGTCTGCTGAACCGCCATCTGCAACCCATGTTCGACAAGCTCAGCGGCATGCTGGGCAGCGACGAGGACGAGGCGCGCGAGATCACGCGCCGCGTCAAGCTGATCTCCACGGCGCGCCGGCGCGTGCCCTCGGAGCATTTCGAGACCGTGGGCTCGGCTCTGGTGAAACGGCAGCGACTGAGGCTGCGCTACCGCAAGCGCGGCAGGGATGGCGGCTCGCTGAGCGAGCGCGAGGTGTCGCCGCAGCGCCTGGTGCACTACCGCAACACCTGGTACCTGGACGCCTGGTGCCATGCCAGCGAGGGTCTGCGCCGCTTTGCGCTGGACGCGGTGGAGGCTGCCGAGGCGCTGCAGGGCAGCAAGGCCAGGTCCCTGCCCATCAAGCAGCTGGAGGGCGAGCTGGACCAGGGCTATGGCATTTTTGCCGGCGGCACACCGCAATGGGCGGTGCTGGAGTTTGCGGCTGCTGCGGCGCCCTGGGTGGCCAGCGAGGAATGGCATCCGGCGCAGCGCAGCGAATGGCTGGAGGACGGCCGCTGGCGGCTGGAGCTGCCCTTTGTGGACGCGACCGAGCTGCTGATGGACCTGCTGCGCCATGCCGGCCAGGTGCGCGTGCTGGCGCCCGACAGCTTGACGCAGGCCTACGCCCGGCGCTTGCGCGAGGCCGCCGACGCGCTGTGACCCTGTGCCCGTGGTGGGCGGCGGGACTCAGCCCTGCTGCTGGCGCTGCAGCCGCTCGCTGTGCCAGTAGACGTCGTCGCCGCCCTTGCCGTCCAGATTGGCGCGATTGAGCACGCGGGCCAGCACGAACAGCAGGTCGGACAGACGGTTCAGGTACTGACGCGGCGCGGCGTTGACGCTCTCGTGCGCGGCCAGCGTGACGACCGCGCGTTCGGCGCGCCGCGCCACGGTGCGGCAGACATGGGAGATCGCGGCGCTGCGCGTGCCCGCGGGCAGGATGAATTCGGCCAGACGGGGCAGAGCGGCGTTGTAATGGGCCAGCGCCTGGTCCAGGCGCAGCACGGCGTCGTCCTTGAGCAGCGCATAGCCGGGCATGCACAGCTCGCCGCCAAGGTTGAACAGCTCGTGCTGGATGGTGATCAGCAGTTCACGCACATCCTCGGGCAGGGGCTCGGCCAGCAGCACGCCGATCTGAGAATTGAGCTCGTCGACATCACCCATGGCCTGGACGCGCAAATGGTCTTTGGGTACGCGCGTGCCGTCGCCCAGGCCGGTGGTGCCGTCGTCGCCGGTGCGGGTTGCGATCTGAGAGAGTCGGTTGGCCATGGAAGCGCTGCTCGGGGTTGCGAAAGCCCGCATCTTGCCGCAAACGGCAAGGCCTGACCCCGCTTGGGCATCGCGGCTCCCGGGGCTTTCGCCCTCAGTGATGGCGGCCGGTGTGCTGGTGGTGTTCGGGCTTGTGGCCGTGGGTCTGCGACTGCACCGGTTCGTCGCGTGGCACTGGCAGCTTCTGCACCGGCGGCGTGCCGCGACCGGCCGCCTGAGCGGGGTTGAAGAGGCTGGCGAACCACAGCTTCAGCAGGTCCAGCCGCAAGGCGCCCAGCAGCGCCAGCGCGACCAGAAGCACGAGCACGAAAACCCAGAGACCCGACATGGCTAGCTCCCACGGTGCAGTCGCGTCCATGCTGGCACGGCAGCCCGTCGCGATCAAGTCCGCGGGTTTGCGGCGGCGCAAGAAGAAACGCCCGGCAGGGCCGGGCGTTGGCGAAGTCCTGGCTTGGGCCGCCCGCGGGGACGGTCCAGGGCCGGATCAGAACTCGTGGTTGTACTGGATGCCCAGCAGCGCCGAGTGCAGGTTGTAGCGGCCACGGATGGTCGCGCAGCTCGAGGTGTTCTTGCTGGGATCGCAGACGGCCGAGCCGGACGCGTTGGTCACGGCACCGTTGTCGTAGTAGTTGATCTGGCTGGCGTTGACGTGGATGTAGCTCAGCGCGAAGTCCAGCGAGCTTTTGGGGCTGAGCTTCCAGTTCAAACCGGCGGACAGCCAGGTGCGGTCGTTGTCCGGGATGGACGGCGTGCGGTTGGAGATCGCATCGATCGGCGACTGGTCGAAGGCCACGCCACCGCGCAGCTTCAGCGCGTCGCTCCACTGATAGTTCAGGCCGAAGGAGGCACGGGTGGTGTTGACCCAGCGCTGCGGCGTGTTGGAGTCGGCCAGGTTGTTCGCGAAGTCGATGCGCAGTTCCTGGAAACGCGAGTGGCGCGTGTAGGTCACGTCACCCATGATGCCCAGCTTGCCCTGCTGCTTGTAGAAGTTCAGCGACAGCGACTCGGGCGTGTTGACGTTCAGGCTGGCGTCGCTGTCGGTGTACAGGCCCACCAGGCGTTGCTGCACGGTGGTGCCGACGCCGTTGCCCAGCGCGCCGTTGAGCAGCGCGGCCAGATTGGCGGCGGGGGTCTGCACCTGCCAGTGCGCATCGCCCTTGAGCTTGTGGCGCACATTGGAGCGATAGGCCAGGCCGAAGCGCGTGTCCTTGTCGTACTGGTACATCAGGCCCAGGTTGAAGCCCACGCCCCAGTCCTTGCCTTCCACGTCGACGCGGCCGGAGTACAGCGGGTTGCCCGAGACCTGCTTGATCAGGCCGCTGAGCTGGTTCACGACCGCGGCGCGCACCACCTCGGTGGGCACGCCGGGACGCGCATTGGCGGCGACCTGCTGGTCGATGATCAGGTTCAGCGCGCCGGAGCCGAAGTCCGCGCCCTTGGACAGCTTGCCCTCGATGTGCTGCAGCGTGAAGCCCACGCCGGCGCTGAACTTCTCGTTCAGCTTGAAGGACAGCGAGGGGTTGATCGCGATGGTCTTGAGCTCGGTGCCGATGGTGTTGTAGCGGCCCACCCAGTCGGCGTCGTACTCGCTCTTGGAGCCGAAGGGCACGAAGACGCCCACGCCGACGGTGATGTCCGGGCTCCACTTGTGCGTGAAGTAGCCGTGCGGCACGGCGGTGGCGGACACGAAGCGGCCGCCGTTGCCGCCCTGGATGGGCTGGTTCAGCGAGGTGAAGCTGCCCTGGTCTTCGTAGCGGCCCTTGGGCAGCACGACGTTGAGCACGCCGCTGGCGCGGGTGCCGTCCAGCAGGGTCATGGCCGCGGGGTTGTAGAACAGCACGGAAGCATCGGAAGCCTCCAGCGCACCGGCGTTGGCCGTGCCTTGGGCGGAGGCCGACTGGGTGCCGAAGTGATAGCCGGAAGCCCAGGCGCCCTGCGCACAGAAGGCAGTGAGCAAGGCGCAGCCCAAGGCGTGACGAGTGTGGCGCATGAGTGTCTCCATTGTGGAATTCTTAGGGGGTGATACGCGCTAGCGATGACTAGGCTTTTGATGATAGCCTGCAGCGCGCCCTTGAACATGCTCCTAAGCATTAGAGAGCCGCGTCCAATACAACAAGGAAGGAGACACGATGCGAGCATCGCCCCTGCGCCTGTCAGCGCTGATGGCTGCAACCCTGCTGGCCGCCTGCGGCGGATCCGGCGACCCCAATCCCGCCAACGCCCCGGCCCCGGCCGACCCGGCGTTCAAGGCCGAGATCCGCTACACCAGCTACGGCGTGCCTCATGTGAAGGCCGACGACTGGAAGGGGGCCGGCTACGGCTACGGGTTCGCCTTTGCCAACGACCACATCTGTTCCTTTGCGCAGGAGCTCGTGACGCTGCGGGGCGAGCGTTCGCGCTGGTTCGGCGATGTGGACGCGAAGGGCGCGCCCGTGACCTACCTGGGTCAGCTGGGCGGCTTCGTGCCCAACCTCGCATCGGACTTCTTCTACAAGCTGCACTTCACGCCCAAGCTGGCGGCCGACGTCAAGGCCGCGGCCAGCGAAGACCTGCGTGACCTGGTGAAGGGCTTTGTGGCCGGCTACAACCGCTACCTGCGCGACCAGGGCGTCAATGCGCTGCCCATGGAATGCAAGGGCGCGGCCTGGGTCCGCCCCATGACCGAGGAGGACGCCTACCTGCGCTTCATGCAGGCCGGTGTCACGGGCAGCTCGCTGCAGTTCATCGAGGCCATCGGCTCGGCCCAGCCGCCGGTGATCAAGGCCGCCGCGGCACGCGGCACCACGCTGATGGCGGCACGTCGCGCACTGAACAGCCAACAGCAACTGGCGCTGTTGAACAGCCCGCTGGTGCAGGCCACCAACACGCTGCATGAGCACGTGGTGGGCTCCAATGGCTATGGCCTGGGCAAGGGTGTCACGCAGTCGGGCCGCGGCATCGTGATGGGCAACCCGCACTTCCCGTGGTGGGGCGCGCTGCGACTGCACCAGCTGCACCTGACGGTCAATGGCAAGTACGACGTGATGGGCGCCTCGCTGCTGGGCGCGCCGGTGCCGCTGATCGGTTTCAACAAGGACGTGGCCTGGACCCACACCTTCTCGACCGACAACCGTTTCACGCTGTTCACGCTGATCCTGGACCCGGCCGATCCGACGCGCTACCTGGTCGACGGCCAGTTCAAGGCCATGAGCAAGACCGACCTCAGCGTGGATGCGCTGCAGCCGGATGGTTCGATGAAGACCTACAAGCGCACGCTGTACGGCACGGACTATGGCCCTGTGATCAGCGACGGCGCCAGCTTTGCCTGGGGCAAGCAGACCGCCGTGGCGCTGCGCGACGCCAACCTGACCAACTACCGGTTGCTGGACCAGGCGATGCTGAACGGCCGCGCCAGCAGTGCCGCGTCGCTGCGCGAGGCGCTGGCCACCTACAACGCGATGCCCTGGGTCAACACCATGGCCGCGGACAAGGACGGCAAGTCGCTGTACGCCAACTACTCGGTGGCGGCCAATGTCTCCGACGCCCAGCTGGCCGCCTGCGTGAACAACCCGACCGCGCAGTTCCTGATGGCTTCACGCGGCATCGTGCTGATGGATGGCAGCAAATCCAGCTGCCAGTGGAACGGTGCCATCCCCGCGGCACAGCGGCCCTATCTGCTCAGCGACGACTATGTCGTCAACGCCAACGACAGCCACTGGCTGCCCAACGACCAGGCGCGGCTCGCTGGCTATCCCAAGATCATCGCCACCGGACCCGATGCCGAAGGCATGCCGCAGGGCGAGCGCACCCGCGCCGGCATCGCGCAGGTGCTGGACCGCATGAAGGGCACGGACGGCCTGCCGGGCAAGGGGTTCACGGTGGCCAACCTGCAGCAGGTCTATGCGAAGAGCCGCTTCTTCCGGGCCGAGCAATGGCTGGACGAATTCCTCGCCGCCACCTGCGCGGGCAAGCCGCAGCCCATCACGCTGACGGCCAGCGACGGCAAGCCGGTGGATGTGACCAAGGCCTGCGGTGTGCTGGCCACGGCCTGGAAGAAGACCGAGGGCATGACCGACCCCGGAGCGCTGCTGTTCCGCAAGCTCTATGAGTTCTCGGGCGAACTGAAGGATGCCAGCTACTGGCGCGTGGCCTACACGCCGACCGACCCCGTGTACACGCCGCGCGGCTTCAACACCGCCAACACCAGCGCGGCCCGCAATTTCGCTGACGCGGTGCAATGGATGGGGGCCAACGGCATCCCGGTGGAAGAGGTGAACGCACGCCGCCAGGTGCTGGTGCGTGACAGCGCGGGCATTCCCATCCCGGGCGGCCGCTACACCTTCAACAACGGCCGCGGCAATCTGGGCGCGAGCCCGGACGGGCAGATGCGCTACGGCGACCCCTTCTATGGCAACAGCTACATGCAGTGGGTCACCTTCGATGCCAATGGTCCGGTGGCGGAAGGCTTGCTGACCTATTCGCAGTCCAGCCATCTGCTGTCGCCGAACTTCTCGGACCAGACCAAGCTGTACTCCGACATCTTCCTGAAGGGCGCCAAATGGGCCAAGCTGCCCTTCAGCGATGCGGAGATCAAGGCCGATCCGGGCTATCGCAGCGTGCAGCTTAGCGAGTGAGCTGAAGCGGGCCACGGGCCTGAGTTCGAAGGCGGGGGCGACCCCGCCTTTTTTCGTTGCGGCCACCCTCGCTGCGGGGCGAGGGCGCAGGGCGGCCGCGCTCTCAGCCTCTGTTCAGCCCAGGCTTCCTAGAATCCGCAGACAAGGAATGGCCAGGAGACGCCCGATGAACGCCCCGCTGAACCCGCAACTGGTGCACCGCCCGATGCCGGACGCGATGCTGGAGGCGCTGCGCGAGCGCTTCGGCGAGCGCTGCAGCACCGCGCTGGCGCTGCGCGAACAGCATGGGCGCGACGAGTCGCCCTTCGACGTGCCGCCGCCCGACGCGGTGGTGTTCGCCGAGAGCAGTGAGGACGTGGTCTTCGTGGTGCGCCTGGCGCATGAACACCGGGTGCCGGTGATTCCCTATGGCGCGGGCACTTCGCTGGAAGGCCATCTGCTGGCGGTGCAGGGCGGCGTGAGCCTGGATGTCTCGCGCATGAATCGCATCTTGCAGGTGCAGGCCGAGGACCTGACGGTGACGGTGCAGCCCGGCGTGACCCGCAATCAGCTGAACAACGAGCTGCGCCACCAGGGGCTGTTTTTCCCCATCGACCCCGGCGCCGATGCCTCCATCGGCGGCATGGCGGCCACGCGCGCCAGCGGCACGAACGCGGTGCGCTACGGCACCATGCGTGAGAACGTGCTGGGCCTGCAGGTGGTCACGCCACAGGGCGAGCTGATCCGCAGCGGATCGCGCGCGCGCAAGAGCAGCGCCGGCTATGACCTGACGCGGCTGTTCGTCGGCAGCGAGGGCACGCTGGGCGTGATCACCGAGGTCACGCTGCGCCTCTTCCCGCTGCCTGAGGCGGTGTCGGCGGCGGTGTGTTCCTTCGAGACGGTCGATGCCGCGGTGCAGACCACGATCGCCATCATCCAGATGGGCGTGCCCATCGCGCGCTGCGAGCTGCTTGACACCCATGCGGTGCGCGCGGTGAACCGGCACGACAAGTTGCAGCTGCGCGAATCGCCGATGCTGCTGATGGAGTTCCACGGCTCCGAGGCCGGCGTGGCCGAGCAGGCGCAGACGGTGCAGGAGATCGCGCGCGACTTCGGCGGCACCGACTTCGCGTGGGCCACCACGCCCGAGGAACGCACGCGGCTGTGGACGGCGCGCCATCACGCCTATCTGTCCGGACTGCAGATGAAGCCGGGCTGCCGCGCGGTGACCACCGACACCTGCGTGCCCATTTCTCGGCTGGCCGAGTCCATCAACGAATCGGTGCGCGAGGTCGAGGCCAGCGGGTTGCCCTACTTCATCGTTGGCCATGTGGGCGACGGCAATTTCCACATGGCCTATCTGATCGATCCGGCCTTGCCAGCCGAGCGCGAGACGGCCGAACGGCTGTCGGCGCAGATGGTGGCGCGCGCACTGCGCCTGGAAGGCACCTGCAGCGGCGAGCACGGCATCGGTCTGCACAAACAGGGCTTCCTGATCGACGAGGCCGGCGAGGGTGCGGTGGCACAGATGCGCGCGTTGAAGCGGGCGATGGACCCGCATAACATCATGAACCCAGGCAAGGTATTTGCCCTGTGACGCGATCCATGCTGCCGTCCTGAGCGCGCCCGTCGAGGGGCGGGAACATTCGGGCCGGCCCTGTGTTTCTTCGAGAGGGAGCTCTGCGATGAAGCGACTGCTGCTGATCCTGTCCCTGGCCGCCACGGGCGCCGCTGCGGCGGCCGAACTGACGGTCCCGATGCAACGCGCGGAACCGAGCGGCCCGGGGGCCGAACTCGGCAGCGTGAGGCTGGTCGAGACGCCCTATGGGCTGGCGCTCTACCCCCGCCTCACCGGTCTGGCGCCGGGCCTGCATGGCTTTCATTTCCACGCCAAGCCTTCTTGCGCGCCCGCGGAGCAAAACGGCAGCATGGTCGCGGCCCTGGGTGCCGGCGGGCACCTGGACCCGCGCGGCGCCAACAAGCATGGCGAACCCTGGGGTGATGGTCATCTGGGCGACCTGCCGCCGCTCTTCGTATCCGCTGACGGGGAGGCGACGACGCCGGTGCTGGCGCCACGGCTCAAGCTCGCGGATGTGATCGGCCATGCGCTGATGGTGCACGCCGGCGGCGACAACCATGCCGATCACCCGGCGCCGCTGGGCGGCGGCGGGGCGCGCGTGGCCTGCGGCGTCGTGACGTCGAACTGAGGTCGACCCACCTCAGGCCGGCGCCGGCACCGACCAGCGGCGCGTCACATCGCCCTGGGCATTGACGCTTTCCAGCTGGACGCCGAAGCCCCACAGCCGGGCCACGTGCTTGAGCACCTCCTGCGCGTCGTCGTTCAGGGGCCGGTCCTGGTGCTGCGTGTGGCGCAGGGTCAGCGAGCGGTCACCGCGCAGGTTGACGTTCCAGACTTGGATGTTGGGCTCGCGGGTGGAGAGGTCGTACTGGCGCGACAAGGCCTCGCGCAGATGCTGGTAGCCCGGTTCGTCATGGATGGCCGAGATCTCGTATTCCTTCAGTCGCTCGTCGTCGACGATGGCGAAGAGACGGAAGTCGCGCATCAGCTTGGGGGACAGGTATTGCGCGATGAAGCTCTCGTCCTTGAAGTTGCGCATCGCGTGGTCCAGCGTGGGCAGCCAGTCGGCGCCGGCGATCTCGGGGAACCACTCACGGTCTTCGTCGGTGGGGGCTTCGCAGATGCGCTTGATGTCGGTGTACATCGCAAAGCCCAGCGCATAGGGGTTGAGCTGCGCCATCGGCGGCTGGGCGACCACGTTGGTGTGCGACTTCAGCCACTCGATCATCATGCCGTCCGACAGATAGCCGTCGTCGTACATCTGGTTCAGCAGCCGGTGGTGCCAGAAGGTGGCCCAGCCCTCGTTCATCACCTGGGTCTGGCGTTGGGGATAGAAGTACTGCGCGATCTTGCGCACGATGCGCACGATCTCGCGTTGCCAGGGCTCCAACAGCGGCGCGTTCTTCTCGATGAAATAGAGGATGTTCTCCTGCGGCTCCTCGGGGAAGCGGCGCTTTTCCTCGGCCTCGGCCTTGTCGTCGCCGCGGCGCGGCAGGGTCCGCCAGAGGTCGTTGATCTGGCGCTGGGCATGGGTCTCGCGCTCCTCGAGGCGGGCCTGCTCCTGGGCCAACGAAAGCTTGGCAGGCCGGCGATAGCGGTCCACGCCGTGGTTCATCAGCGCATGGCAGGAGTCCAGCATGGCCTCCACCGCGTCCAGCCCATGGCGCTCCTCGCAGGCGGCGATGTAGGTCTTGGCATAGACCAGGTAGTCGATGATGGACGAGGCGTCCGTCCACATGCGGAACAGGTAGTTGTTCTTGAAGAAGCTGTTGTGGCCGTAGCAGGCATGCGCGATCACCAGGGCCTGCATCGCCATCGTGTTCTCCTCCATCAGGTAGGCGATGCAGGGGTTGGAGTTGATGACGATCTCATAGGCCAGGCCCATCTGGCCGCGCTTGTAGTTGCGCTCGGTGGCGATGAATTCCTTGCCATAGCTCCAGTGGCGGTAATGCACGGGCATCCCCACCGAGGCATAGGCGTCCATCATCTGCTCGGCGGTGATCACCTCCAACTGGTTGGGATAGGTGTCCAGCCCATAGCGTTCGGCGGTCTGGCGGATGACGTCGTGGTATTGCTCGACCAGCTCAAAGGTCCAGTCGCTGGGCGAGGGCAGGGGATGCTCGGGCCGGCGCTCCAGCGGCTTCATCGCGCGCAGCGGCGCATGCGCGCGCCGTCCGCCGTACTCACGCTCGCTGGGCCCCAGGCCCACGCGTCGACGGTTTTCCGTGGCGCTCATGAATTGGCCCCTTCCTTCTTGAACAGATCGCGGAAGACCGGGTAGATCTCGGAGACCTCGACGGCCTTGCGCATCGCGAACTGGGGAACGTCCTCGGCGAGCCGGGCGTACTCCTCCCAGAGGTTCTGCTCGGCCTCGGCCACCTGCACGTAGGCGTAGTAGCGGCACAGCGGCAGGATCTTTTCGGCCAGCAGTTCACGGCAGCGGCCGCTGTCGTGGTGCCAGTTGTCGCCGTCGCTGGCCTGCGCGCCGTAGATGTTCCACTCGTTGCTGGGATAGCGCTGGCGGATGATCTGCTCCATCAACACCAGGGCCGACGAGACCACGGTGCCGCCGGTCTCGGTGGCATGGAAGAAGTTCTGCTCATCGACTTCCTGGGCCTGGGTGTGGTGGCGGATGAAGACCACCTCGATCTTCTCGTAGTGTCGGGTGAGGAAGAGGTAGAGCAGGATGAAGAAGCGCTTGGCCAGGTCCTTGCGCGACTCGTCCATGGAGCCGGAAACATCCATCAGGCAGAACATCACCGCGCGCGAGGTGGGCACCGGAATGCGCACCCGGCTTCGGTAGCGCAGGTCGATGGGGTCCAGGTAGGGGATGGCGGCGATGCGCTGCTTCAGCAGCAGGATGCGCGCTTCGGTCTCGGCGATCAGCGCGGCAATGCCGGGCTTGTGCAGATCCTCGCGCTGCAGGTCCTGCAGCCGCGCCTCCAGCTCGTGCAGCTCGCGCCGCTTGTCCATGCCCAGCGCGATGCGCCGGCTCAGCGCACCGCGCATGGAGCGCAGCACATGCAGGTTGCTGGGCGTGCCGTCGCTGGTCAGGCCGGCACGGTGGGACTTCCATTCGGGAGTCTCGGCGAGCTGGTTGCGCGCCAGGTTGGGCAGGGCCAGGTCGTCGAAGAAGACCTGCATGAATTCTTCCTTGGTGAGCTGGAAGACGAAGTCGTCCTCTCCCTCGCCGGAATCGCTGGCCTGGCCACCGCCGCCGCCCTGGCCGCCGCCCTTGGGCTTGGGGATGCGATCGCCCTTCACATGCTCGGTATTGCCGGGGCGGACCACCTCGCGCACGCCGCCATCGCCATGGCTGAACACCGGTTCGCTGAGGTCTTTCTTGGGAATGTGGACCTCTTCGCCGCGCTCCATGTCGCGGATGCCGCGGCCGTCCACCGCGCGGCGCACGGCCTCGCGGATCTGGTCGCGGTAGCGGCGCAGGAAGCGCTCGCGGTTCCCGATCGACTTGTTCTTGCCGGACAGCCGCCGGTCAATGATCTGCTGCAGGCTGGTCATCTCGTTCGCTCCACTCGCGGCATTCGCGACGCATGAAGCCCCCCGAACCGAACAGCCTCCGGCGATCCGGCCGTGCCGGTCCCCGGGAAGCGCCCCCCTTCCGGGGCGCCGGCGTCAGCCGGTAGGGGATGGTCCATTTCAGCTGCTCTTGCGCACCCGCAGATACCACTCGCAGAGCAGGCGGACCTGCTTGGGTGTGTAACCCTTGTCCACCATGCGCTGGACGAAGTTCTCGTGCTTCTTCGCGTCCTCGGCACTGGCCTTGGCGTTGAAGCTGATCACGGGCAGCAGCTCCTCGGTGTTGGAGAACATCTTCTTCTCGATCACCGTGCGCAGCTTCTCGTAGCTGGTCCAGGCCGGGTTCTTGCCCGCGTTGTTGGCGCGCGCGCGCAGCACGAAGTTGACGATCTCGTTGCGGAAGTCCTTGGGGTTGGAGATGCCCGCGGGCTTTTCGATCTTTTCCAGCTCGGCGTTCAGCGCCGAGCGGTCAAAGACCTCGCCGGTGTCGGTGTCGCGGTACTCCTGGTCCTGGATCCAGTAGTCGGCATAGGTCACGTAGCGATCGAAGATGTTCTGGCCGTACTCGCTGTAGCTTTCCAGGTAGGCGGTCTGGATTTCCTTGCCGATGAATTCGGCATAGCGCGGCGCCAGGATCTCCTTGATATAGCCGACGAACTTCTGTTCCTGCTCCTGCGGGAACTGTTCGCGTTCGATCTGCTGCTCCAGCACGTACATCAGGTGCACGGGGTTGGCGGCCACCTCGGTGGAATCGAAGTTGAAGACCTTGGAGAGGATCTTGTACGCGAAGCGCGTGGACACGCCGGCCATGCCTTCGTCCACGCCGGCATAGTCGCGGTACTCCTGGATGGACTTGGCCTTGGGGTCGGTGTCCTTGAGGTTGTCGCCGTCGTAGATCTGCATCTTGCTGAAGATGCTGGAGTTCTCGGGCTCCTTCAACCGCGTGAGCACGGCGAACTGGGCCATCATCTTCAGCGTGCCCGGAGCGCACTTGGCCTCGGCGAGCGAGGAGTTGCGGATCAGCTTCTCGTAGATGCGCACCTCTTCGCTGACGCGCAGGCAGTAGGGCACCTTGACGATGTAGATGCGGTCCAGGAAGGCTTCGTTGTTCTTGTTGTTGCGGAAGGACTTCCATTCGCTCTCGTTGCTGTGCGCCAGCACGATGCCGTCGAAGGGAATGGCACCGAAGCCCTCGGTGCCCTTGAAGTTGCCTTCCTGCGTTGCGGTCAGCAGCGGGTGCAGCACCTTGATCGGCGCCTTGAACATCTCGACGAATTCGAGCAGGCCCTGGTTGGCCAGGCACAGGCCGCCGGAGTAGCTGTAGGCGTCGGGGTCGTCCTGCGCATAGGTTTCCAGCTTGCGGATGTCGACCTTGCCGACCAGCGAGGAAATATCCTGGTTGTTCTCGTCGCCCGGCTCGGTCTTGGCCACGCCAATCTGCTTGAGCACACTGGGATAGCGCTTGATGACCTTGAAACGGCGGATGTCGCCGCCGTACTCGTCGAGCCGCTTGACCGCCCAGGGGCTGAGGATGCGGTTCAGGTAACGGCGCGGGATGCCGTACTCCTTCTCCAGCAGCGGGCCATCTTCCAGCAGGTCGAAGAGACCCAGCGGCGATTCGTTCACCGGCGAGTCCTTCAGCGCGTAGAAGGGCACCTGCTCCATCAGCTGCTTGAGCCGCTCGGCGATGGAACTCTTGCCGCCGCCCACCGGACCGAGCAGATAGAGAATCTGCTTCTTTTCCTCCAGGCCTTGCGCGGCATGGCGGAAGTAGCTGACCACCTGCTCGATCGAATCCTCCATGCCGTAGAACTCGGCGAAGGCGGGATAGATCTTGATGACCTTGTTCGAGAAGATGCGCGACAGCCGTGGGTCGTTGCGCGTGTCCACCATCTGCGGCTCGCCGATGGCCTGCAGCATGCGTTCCGGGGCGGTGGCGTAGGCGAGGGGATTCCGCTTGCATTCGTCCAGGTACTCCTCCAGCGTGAGTTCCTCGACCTTGCTGCGCTCGTAGCGAGCGGCGAAATGGCTGATGACGTCCATGCTGTGTCCTCCATCGTGCTTCGGGAGGGCGGCGCAGGGCCTGGCGGGGCTCCGCGTCGACCGGGAAGTTCTGGTGACGTCCATGACTCAAGGCGCCATCAGAGCTTTCCGAACTCGACACATCAGCGTCAGCGCGTCAGCGGCGGATCGGGGCCACGTTCATTTCCTGTGCGCGACCCTTGGCTTTGATACTACGCGCAATCGAGACGACGTGCGAGCATGCAAGACCTGACCCTTGGTCGCATCAACGTTGCCTTTGCGCGCCGCGTTGACGGTCTCATCATCAAGGGCGAACCGCGTGCCTGCCCTGAACGCGGCAAAAGCCGCATCGCGCGCCAGCTTATGACGCGGTGCGAAGCCTGCAGCCCGTGATGGGCTGCTATGGTTTGCTGTTGGCACCCGCCCGAAGTGCTTTCCCGATGAGGGTTGTCCCCCCCCCCTCGAAAGCGGGGGCGATGGCGTGGCCGCGGTTTTTACTCGCGGCGCAGTTTGTCGAGCAGGCCGCTCAATTCGTCGAGCGAGCCGAACTGGATGGCCAGTTCGCCCTGTTCGCCGCGCTTGCTGCGCTTCTTCACGCGGATTTCCACCTGCGCGGTCAGCAGATCCGACAACTCTTCTTCCAGCCGCAGCACATCGCGGCTCTTCTCGGATTTGACGCGCAGCAGCGGCGCCTGGCGGCCGCTACCGGCCTGCTGGCGCTGCACCAGCTTTTCGGCCTCGCGCACGCTGAGCTTGCGGGCGGCGATCTCGGTGGCGCTGGTGATCTGGTGCGCGCCGTCCAGCGCGAGCAGCGCACGCGCGTGGCCCATGTCCAGGTCGCCCGCCATCAGCATACCCTGCACCGGCTCGGCCAGATTGAGCAGTCGCAGCAGGTTGGTCGCCGCGCTGCGCGACCGTCCCACGGCCTGCGCGGCCTGTTCGTGAGTGAGTCCGAACTCGTCGACCAGGCGCTTCAGGCCCTGGGCTTCTTCGAGCGGGTTCAGGTCTTCGCGCTGGATGTTCTCGATCAGCGCCATCGCCGCCGCGGCGTTGTCGGGCACCGGCTTGACCAGCACCGGCACCTCGGCCAGTCCGGCCAGCTTGGCGGCGCGGAAGCGGCGTTCACCGGCGATGATCTCGTAGCGCACCGGTCCCTTGGGCTCGATGGGGCGCACGAGGATGGGCTGCATGATGCCCTGGCTCTTGATGCTTTCGGCCAGCTCGTACAGCGAGCCTTCGTCCATGCGCGTGCGCGGCTGGTATTTGCCCGCCTGCAGCTGCGCCAGCGGCAGCACGCCAGGCTCGCCGTCGCGCAGGGCCGGGGATTCGCTCACTTTGGGGCCCAGCAAGGCCTCCAGGCCCATGCCCAGGCCCTTGGGTTTCTTCGTCACCATGGGGCGATTGTCGGTGATTCGTTCGTTGTCCCGATCAGCGCCGCGCCAGGCCCTCGAGAAGCGCGCGTCCCTCGGGCCAATCGCCCAGCCCGGACGCGCTGTTGATGTGGCCGCGAGCGCCGATCATCACCAGCTCGGCGCCCCAGTCGGCGGCCATCTGCACGGCGCGTTCCGTGGCACAGAAAGGGTCGTCACTGGAGACCACGGCCACGGCCGGGAAGGGCAGGCGCGCGCGCCGTATCGGGCGCCAGTTGTGCAGCTGCGGCGGGGTGTCGGGGTGTTCGGTGTCGGGCGGCGCCACCAGCAGCGCACCGGCCACGCGCGCGCTGTGCCTGGAGTGCTCGGCCCAGGCCGCGACGAGCTGGCAGCCCAGGCTGTGGGCCACCAGCAGCGCGGGTGTTTCGCCGAGCCGGACATCGTTCAGCAGCACCTCGTCCAGCCGCGCCATCCAGTCGCCGCGCCGCGGCCATTCCCAGTCGTTCTGTTCGATGCGCTGGTCGCCGTGCAGCGCCTCCCAGCGGCTCTGCCAGTGATCGGGGTCGGAATTCAACCAGCCCGGCAGCAGGTAGATAGGGGAGGGCGCGCGTTCGGTCATCGGTTGGCCTTATGCTTCACATCCTTTTGTGATGTGACGGCATTGTGCAGGAGCGCAAACCCATGAAGTACGCGGTGTATGTGGACGGGCAGGAAGGAACGA
The DNA here is from genome assembly GCF_022549225.1 of Pelomonas sp. CA6. Taxonomy (GTDB): domain Bacteria; phylum Pseudomonadota; class Gammaproteobacteria; order Burkholderiales; family Burkholderiaceae_C; genus Roseateles. The sequence continues at coordinate 369,915 of NZ_JAKZFD010000002.1, read as the reverse complement.
CGGGCCTGCGCATCAATGAATACCTGGCGCAGCGCAGCGACGTCGAGGTGCTGCGCATCGATGCCGACAAGCGCAAGGATCCGGCCGAGCGTGCCCGCCTGCTGAACGCGGCCGATGTGGCCTTCCTGTGCCTGCCCGACGCCGCCTCGCGCGAGGCCGCCGCGATGGTGAGCAATCCCAAAACCTGCCTGATCGACGCCAGCACCGCGCACCGCACGGTGGCCGGCTGGGCCTTCGGGCTGCCCGAACTGGCGCGCGGCCAGCGCGACGCGATCCGCGCGTCCAAGCGCATCGCCAACCCGGGCTGTCACGCCAGCGCCTTCATCCTGGCGGTGCGCCCGCTGGTGGATGCCGGGCTGCTGGCCCGCGACGCGCGCATCAGCGCGACCTCCATCACCGGCTACTCGGGCGGCGGCAAGAGCATGATCGCGCAGTACGAGGCGGGCGGCGATGCGCGGCTGAAGTCGCCCCGCCCCTACGCGCTGGGCCTGGCCCACAAGCACCTGCCGGAGATGATGGCGCATACCGGGCTGCAGCATGCACCGGTGTTCATGCCCGTCGTCGCGGACTTCTACAAGGGCCTGGCGGTCACCGTGCCGCTGCACCTGAGCAGCCTGCGCGCCGGCACCACGCCGGAGCAGGTCCGGGCCGCGCTCGCCGCGCACTACGAGGGCGAACGCTTCATCCGCGTGATGCCGTTGCGCGACCCCGAAACGCTGGCCGAGGGCTTCTTCGACGTCCAGGCCTGCAACGACAGCAACCGGGTGGACCTCTTCGTCTTCGGCAACGACAGCCAGATCCTCGTGATGGCCCGCCTGGACAACCTGGGCAAGGGTGCCAGTGGCGCGGCGGTGCAGAGCATGAACGTGCACCTGGGTGTGGACGAAGCGCTGGGCCTGTGACCGACGCGCGGGCGCCGGGCCGGCCGCAGGGCTGGCGCCAGGATGACGCGGTGCCTCAGGCCGATCTGGACGCGATCCGCGACGCCGTCGTCCTGCATGGCCGCCAGCAGACTCAGGGCAGCGATGCCCAGCCCATCGCCTGTGCGTTGTACGAGCAGGGCGAACTGATCGCCGGAGCCTGGGGCCGCAGCGAATTCCAGCGGCTCTATGTGCAATACCTGTGGGTGCGCGACGATCGGCGTGGTCAGGGCCTGGGTGGCGACTGCCTGCGCCGCCTCGAGGCCCAGGCTCTGAGCCGCGGCTGCGTGGACGCGCTGATCGAGACCCTGTCCGACGACAGCGCCGAGCTGTACGAACACCTGGGCTATGCCTGCATCGCTCACGTGCATGACTTCGTCCCCGGCTTCACCCGGCATACGCTGATGAAGGTGTGGAAGCCCCGTGAGTGAGCCCTTGCTGAAGCGGCTGGGACCGGAAGACCTCGCCGCTTTGAGCGCCTTCGAGTTCGACAACCGGGCCTTCTTCGAGTCCAGGATCAATGCGAGGCCGGCCTCCTTCCATGCGGGGGGCGGTGTGGCTCACGCCAGGTGCTGCGCCACCACGGCTTTCAGCAATTCGGCCACTCACGGCGCAGCGTCGAGCTGAACGGCGTCTGGCAGGACGGGCTGCACTTCGAACGCCACGCCGAGCCGGTTTGAAGGCCTGCCTGCTTGCTTCGGGTTCAGCCCAGCGCGCGCGGATCGTCACTGCGGTAGTGGTAGCGGTAGGCCAGCTCAAAGCCCAGCCCGGTGTACAGCCTTTGCGCCAACGTGTTGCCGCCGCTGACCTGAAGATAGGCCTGTCGGGCGCCCTGCCGGCGTGCCTCGCGCAGCAGCGCGGCACACAGCGCGCGGCCATGGCCCTGGCCGCGGTGGGCAGGCGGCGTGAAGATGTCGTAGAGGCCCACCAGGCCTTCTTCCAGCGTGAATTGGCCACAGGCCAGCAGTTCCGCGGTCCCATCGGAATTGTTGCGTTGCAACATGAATGCCTGGTAGCGCACCGGCGCGGCGCGCAGCCGCTGTTGCTGGCCGAGGATCTCGGCTTCGGCCGAGCCGCGCAGCTCGCCGATCAGGCGGGCGTAACGATCAGAATCGACCGGGCAGAGCCGCAGGCCCGTCGGCAGTTCGTCGTCCAGGGCGTTCAGCGACTCACGCACCATCACATGCGACAGCTCGAAGCGGGTCCAGCCGCGCGCCTCCAACTGCTCGTCCAGGTCGACCGGCTGGCTGTAAGGGGTGATGCGCAGGATCAGCGGCAGGCCAGCCGCATCGAAGCTGCGCCGGCAGCGCGCCAGCATCTCGTCCAGCGGCAGCCGGCCCTGGGCGAGGGCGTTGACGCAGCGCGAGCGCCGCGCCTTGCCCGGTGAGAGGCGCAGCAGCCAGCCCTCCAGATGGGCCTCGTGCGGCGAGGCGCTGGCATTGAGCCCGGCCAGCTCGGCACGACGTCCCAGCTCGGCCAGGCTCTCCGGCGTCACCGCATGCCCCCGACCCGGCGCACCATTTCCTTGGCGAATTCGACAAAGGCCTGCGCGCCCTTGGCGTTGGCGTCGAACACGACGCCGGGCATGCCGTAGCTGGGGGCTTCGGCCAAGCGCACGTTGCGCGGGATCACGGTGTCGAACACCTTGTCGCCGAAGTGGGCCTTGAGTTGATCGCTGACCTGCTGCTGCAACGTGATGCGCGGGTCGAACATCACGCGCAGCAGGCCGATGATCTGCAGGTCCGGATTCAGGTTGGCATGCACCTGCTTGATGGTGTTGACCAGGTCGGACAGGCCCTCGAGCGCGAAGTACTCGCACTGCATGGGCACGACCACGCCATGGGCGCTGCACAGGCCGTTGAGCGTCAGCATGGACAGCGAGGGCGGGCAGTCGATCAGCACGAAGTCGTAGTCCGCGTCGGCGGCGGCGATGGCGGCCTTGAGGCGTTGCTCGCGGTGTTCCAGTTCCACCAACTCCACCTCGGCGCCCGCGAGTTCGCGGTTGGCGCCTAGCACGTCATAGCCGGCCTTTTCGCTGTGCTGGCGGGCTTCGGCGATGGTGGCCGTTTCCAAGAGCACGTCGTACACGCTCAGGGGCAGGGCACGCTTGTCCACGCCCGAGCCCATCGTGGCATTGCCCTGCGGGTCCAGGTCCACCACCAGCACCCGCTGCCCCACCTTGGCCAAGCCGGCGGCGAGGTTCACGGTGGTGGTGGTCTTGCCCACGCCGCCCTTTTGATTGGCAATGCAGAAGATCTTGGCCATGTCTTGTTCTGGTGGTGATGACCCCAAGGGGTAAGAGACTGCAGGCAGAGCGCGGGGCCCGGCGCAAGGCCGGAGCTTAACCGCTGCGTTGCAGCAAAAGCGTGTCCTCAGGCCACGGCGCTGATGCGCGGGCGCAACCAGAGCAGGCAGCGCTGGGCCTCCAGCCCCGGAACTTGCAGAGGTTCCACGTGGAACATCTCGATCCCAGGTGCGCGGCGGCCGAGCTCTTCCAATTCATCGGCGGGGTGCTGGCCCTTCATGGCCGCCCAGACACCGCCAGGCTTCAGCGAGCGGCGACTCCACTCGGTGAAGTCGGCCAGTGATGCGAAGGCCCGTGATGTGATCAGGTCAAAGGGGGGTAGCTTCAGCTGCTCCACCCGCGCGTGTTCTCCGCGCAGATTGCGCAGTCCCAGCTCCGCCGCCACTTGGCTGATGAAGAAGGCCTTCTTGCCCACCGTGTCGACGCAGACCACGTCCAACTCCGGGCAGGCAATGGCCACCACCACGCCGGGCAGCCCGCCGCCGCTGCCGACGTCCAGCAGCCGGAATCGGCCCTCGCGGACGGGCTGGGCCTGGACATGGCGACGCAGGGCTGGGATCAGGCTGAGGCTGTCCACCAGATGCTGGGTCAGCATGGCCTGGGGGTCGCGCACCGCGGTCAGGTTGTAGACCTTGTTCCATTTGGACAGCAGGTCCAGGTAGGCGATCAGCTGGTCCAACTGGGCATCGCTAAGATTCAGGCCCAGCGCGGAGGCGGCCTCGGCGAGCCGGGCTCGCAGTTCGGGTTCGGTCATCGTGGCGGTGTCAGGCAGCCTCGGCAGGCGTTGGCGATCGGTCGTCGGTGAAGCCCTTGAAGCGGCCCTTGCGCAAATGGATCAGCAGCAGCGAGATCGCGGCCGGCGTGATACCCGAGATGCGCGAGGCCTGGCCCAGGGTTTCGGGGCGGTGCTTGGCGAGCTTCTGGCGTGCCTCGAAGGAGAGGGCGGTCACGCTGCCGTAGTCCAGGTTCTCCGGCAGGCGCAGGTGCTCGTAGGCCGAGGCGCGCGCCACGTCGTCCTGTTGCTTGGAGATATAGCCGGAGTACTTGATGCTGATCTCCACCTGTTCCAGCACCGCGGCGGCGAGCGTTTCCCCCAGTTCGGCCACCAGCGCTGGACGCGAGATGCCGGCCTCGGGCTTGGCGATGGCGGCCACCTCGGCCACCGTGTCATAGCTGACGCCAGGTCGGCGCAGCAGGTCCATCAGCGCGTATTCACGTTCCAGGGCCTTGCCGACCAAGCGCTCCGCGTCCCCAGCCGGCAGGATGCCGGGGTGGACCCAGGTGGACTTCAACTTCTCTGTTTCACGTGAAACAGCGTCGCGCTTGCGGTTGAACGCGTCCCAACGTGCATCGTCCACCAAGCCCAGATGGCGGCCAATCTCGGTCAAGCGCATGTCGGCGTTGTCCTCGCGCAGCTGCAGGCGGAACTCGGCGCGGCTGGTGAACATGCGGTAGGGCTCGGTCACGCCCTTGGTGATCAGGTCGTCGACCAGCACGCCCAGGTAGGCCTGGTCGCGGCTGGGCAGCCAGGGGCTGTCGCCGCGCACCTGCAGCGCGGCATTCAGCCCGGCGAACAAACCCTGGGCGGCGGCCTCCTCGTAGCCGGTCGTGCCGTTGATCTGTCCGGCGAAGAAGAGGCCCTGGATCGCGCGGGTTTCGAAACTGCTCTTGAGTTCGCGCGGATCGAAGTAGTCGTATTCGATGGCATAGCCGGGACGCAGGATGTGCGCGTTTTCCAGCCCGGGAATGGACTGCACGGCGGCCAGCTGGATGTCGAAGGGCAGGGAGGTGGAAATGCCGTTCGGATAGAACTCGTGGGTCGTCAGACCTTCCGGCTCCAGGAAGATCTGGTGCGAGTTCTTGTCGGCGAAGCGGTTGATCTTGTCTTCGATGCTGGGGCAGTAGCGCGGGCCCACGCCTTCGATCACGCCGGTGAACATCGGACTGCGGTCGAAGCCGGAGCGGATGATCTCGTGCGTGCGCTCATTGGTGTGGGTGATCCAGCAGGGCAGCTGCTGCGGGTGCTGGTCCACCGTACCCATGAAGCTGAACACCGGCATCGGCGCGTCCGAGCCGGGCATGCCGTCGCCGGGCTGCTCGGTGCAGCGCGAGAAATCGATGCTGCGTCCGTCGATGCGCGGCGGCGTGCCGGTCTTCAGCCGGCCTTGCGGCAGCTTCAACTCCTTCAGCCGGGCCGACAGGCTGATCGCCGGCGGGTCGCCCGCGCGGCCAGCGCTGTGGTTTTGCAACCCGATGTGGATGCGGCCGTCCAGAAAGGTGCCCGCGGTCAGCACCACCGCGCGGGCGCGGAAGGCGATGCCGGACTGGGTCACCGCGCCCACCACCCGGTCGCCTTCGACCATCAGGTCATCCACCGCCTGCTGGAACAGCATCAGGCCGGGCTGGTTCTCCAGCCGCTGGCGGATCGCGGCCTTGTACAGCACGCGGTCGGCCTGGGCCCGGGTGGCGCGCACGGCCGGTCCCTTGGAGCCATTGAGAATGCGGAACTGGATGCCGGCTTCGTCGGTGGCCGCGGCCATTGCGCCGCCCAGCGCGTCGACCTCCTTCACCAGATGCCCCTTGCCGATCCCGCCGATCGACGGGTTGCAGCTCATCTGCCCCAGGGTTTCGATGTTGTGGGTCAGCAGCAAGGTGGACGCGCCCATGCGGGCGGCAGCCAGTGCGGCCTCGGTGCCGGCATGGCCGCCACCGACCACGATGACGTCGAACTCTTTTGGATAAAGCATGGCGGGCAATCCAGCGCGTGCGTCCCAGGCGGAATTCGCTGGGTGAGCCTGGATCCAGGGCTATGGGGGAAGGGCAACGATTTTACGCGGGGCTGTGGATAAGTGCGAGCCCGCCCGCGCGCTGCCCTGGCCCCGGCCGGGGCTCTCAGCGCCTGAGTTCACGCTCGCGGACATGCCGCGCGGTGGCTGCCAGCACCTGCTCCAGCGGCGGATGCGCCAACCCCCAGCCGGCGGCCAGGCGCTCGGCCGGCGCGGTATCGAAGGCAACATCGCGCACCAGGAAGTCCAGCGACTCGGGATGGGAGCCACTCCATCGGGCCAGCCCCGGCAGGCCCTTCAACAGCAGGCGCAGCAGCGGGATGGGCAGATGCCGGCGCGGCGCCGGGCGGCCCAATGCCTGCGCGAGCTGCTGGGCCAAGACGGGTACCGGCGGCGATGCGGGGTCCATCAGCAGATAGTCGCCGCCGCGCTGTTGCGGGTCCTGGACCAGCGCGGCGATGAAGCGGGCCACATGGTCCACCGCGACCAGCGGCAGCCGATGCGCGGGCGTGCCGGGCAGGGCGCCGAGCCGACCTTTCAGCAACTGCCGGCACAGCTGGTACAGCGCGGCATGATCGGGCAGCTCACCTTCCACCGAGTGGCCGGCGACGGTGGCCGGATGCAGCACCAGCAGCGGGTGGGCCAAGGCCGCGGCCAGCGCGCGCATCTCGACATGGGCCTGCAGCTTGCTCGCCTCGTAGCCGCCGGCGCGACAGTAGACCGCGGGCCAGTCCTTGGTCTGGCCGGTCTCGTCCAAGCCGAGCCGGGCCAGGTGCGCGCGGTGCTGCAACATGAAGCCGGAGACGTGCAGAAAGCGGGCCTGCGGGGCCTGATGGTTCAGGGCGCGCAGCAGCGCGAGACTGGTCAGACCATTGGCGCGCCAGGCCTGCTGTGGGCTCAGGCCCCAGGCGAATCGGGCAGCCAGATGCACCAGCATGTCGGGCTGGGCCTCCTTGACCAGCCGCGCCGCACGGTCGGGATGGTCCAGGTCGAAGGGGAGCGCGCGCAGTGTGGCGGCGGGTTGCATGTGACGGGCCGCCAGCCAGGCCCGCAACGAGTCCAGCTGTGGCTGCGGCCGGCGCAGCGCGAGCACCAGTTCCAGCCCAGGATTCGGTGCCAGGGTATGCAGCAACCAGCGGCCGATCTGGCCAGTGGCGCCGGTGATGAGAATGCGCATGATGTTTCACGTGAAGCAATGCAGAGATGGCGACTGTGAACCTTGGACTACACTCCAAGGTCAAGCCTTGCTTCCCTTGTTTTTTCGCCCTCATGCAAATCGGTGAATTGGCTGCGCGCAGCGGCCTCAGCACGGACACCCTGCGCTATTACGAGCGCCAAGGCCTCATTGACGCGCAACGTTCGGGCAATGGCTATCGCCGTTATCCGGCGGATGTCGAAACCCGGCTCGCGCTGATCCGGCTGGCCCAGGGGCTGGGTTTCAGCCTGGCCGAGATCCGCGAGGTGCTGGGGCTGATGGACCGGCAAGGGGGTGAGCTGGCCTCGTCCGAGGTCCAGGAGCTGTTGCAGGCCAAGCTGGCGCAGATGGACCAGCGCCTGGAGGCCTTGCAGCAGTTGCGTGGCCAGGTGCTGCAGCAGTTGCAGGCCGTTTGCCCGCTGCGGCTGCCGGCCGCAGCCGGGGCCGCCTTGGGGCACTGACCGCGATGGACTGCCGGCCCCGTTGCGCCGCCTGCTGTATCGCCCCGTCGATCAGCTCGCCCATCCCCGGCATGCCGGGCGGCAAGCCCGCCGGCGTGCGCTGTGTGCAGTTGGACGAGGCGGACCGTTGCCGCATCTTCGGCCATCCGGAACGGCCGGCGGTCTGTGGTTCGTTGGCGCCCAGCGCCGACATGTGCGGCGAGAGCCGCGAACAGGCGATGCGCTGGCTGGGCTGGATGGAGCGCGAGACCTGTCCCGAGCCGGGTCGCTCAGCCCAGAGGCTGGGGGACTGAGCGCGCCGAGGTCGGCCGACGCAGGCGTTGGCGCAGCGCCTGCCCCCAGGCGGCGAGGGCGGGCCAGTGCTTGTCGAAGAAATGGTGCATCACGGTGTTGACCACCGGCTCCACCAGGGTCACCGCGCCGGCGATCGTGACACTGCCCGTCAGCGCAAAACTCACGCCGAACGAGCTTCCCAGGTGCAGCACACCAAAGCTTGCGGTCTTGGCCACGGGGACCTCCTGTCGTGAAGCGGGATGCGATGCCCGCATGCTAAGGAGTGCCGGTCGCCACGGCCAATTGCGGTTCGCGATGTTGGCCATAGCTCATGGCCCCAAGCCAGGTGAGCGTGCGCTCGCTCAGCTCTGCACGCCGGAAGGGGCGGGATTGACGCTGCGCAGATCCTGGACCACGCGGCCGCCCTGCAGGCTGATCACGCGCTGCGCCGCGGCGATGGTCTCGGGCCGGTGGGCGATCACGATGCGGGTCAGCGAAAGCTGACGCAGGCTGGCGTTGACCTGGCGCTCGCGCTCCACGTCCAGCGCGCTGGTGGCCTCGTCCAGGAAGAGGAACTGCGGCTTCTTGTACAGCGCGCGTGCCAGCAGCACGCGCTGGCGCTGTCCGCCGGAGAGGCTGGAGCCCATGTCGCCGATCAGGGTCTGGAAGCCCATGGGCATGGCCTCGATCTCGTCCAGCACGCAGGCCCGGCGCGCGCATTCGCGTATCCACTCGGCGTCGGCCTGAGCGTCGAAGAAGCTGATGTTGTCGGCCAGGCTGCCGGCGAAGAGCTGATCGTCCTGCATCACCGTGCCTATGCAGCTGCGCCAGGCCTGCGCGCCCAACTGGGCCAGCGCGACGCCGCCGACGCGGATCTCGCCCTGCTGCGGCGCATGGATGCCCAGCATCAGCTTCATCAACGTGGTCTTGCCGCAGCCCGACGGGCCGACGATGGCCACCGATTCGCCCGGCTCCACGCGCAGGCTGCAGCCGGTGATCACCTCCGGCTCGCCGTCCGAATAGCGAAAGCGCAGGCCGTCCAGCTCCAACGCGGCCTGCTGAGGCACATGCTGGCCGGGCGCGTCCAGCTCGGCTTCGGGGTCGGTCAGCACGATGTCGGCGAGGCGCTCGCCCTGCAGTCGCAGCATGCGCAGCTGCACCGCCTTGTCGATCAGCGCCGCGATGCGCGACGAGAACTGCTCCTTGTAGGCCAGGAACGCGAACAGCATGCCCACCGAGATCTGCTGCTCCAGCACCAGCAGGGCGCCGAGGCCGACGATGGCCACGCGCTCCAGCCCGAACAGCAGCTTGTTGGCCACCCCGGTCCACAGTTCCAGGCGCCGACCCACCAGGCTGGCGTTCATCTGTTCCACGACCAGGTTCGCGAAGCGGGCGCTGCGGTCCGCCTGCGCGTTGAAGAGCTTGATCGCCTGCGCGCCGCGCAGCGACTCTAGAAAGTGGCTGTTCTGGCGCGCCTCGTGCACCAGGGTTTCCTGCTGTGCCTCGCGCTGCGCGCGCAAGCGGGCGGCGCGCCACAGGCCATACAGCGCCATCGCGCTGAGGGCCACGGCGCTCAGCCCAGGGCTGTACACCCACATCATCGCGAAGGTGAGCACCACCATCAGCCCGTCCAGCACCGCTTCGATGAAGCTGCTGGTGAGCGTGCGCTGGATCTCCTGGACGCTGTTGAAGCGTGACCAGATGTCGCCCACGTGGCGCTTCTCGAACCAGCTCAGCGGCAGGCGTAGCAGATGGGCGAAGACATTCGTGATCCACTGCAGGTTCAGCGAGGCGGACAGCACGAGCACCGCCCAGGCGCGCAGCGCGTGCAGCCCGGCGGTGAGCAGCACCAGCAGGCCGAAGCCAATCATCAGCGTGCTGAGCAGGTCGCGGTCGGCGCTGACGATCACCCCATCCACCGTCCACTGCAGCAGGAAGGGCGCCAGCAGCCCGGTGAGCTCCAGCGCCAGCGCCAGCACCAGGATCTGCAGCAACGAGCCCTTGAGCCCGCGCACCCGGCCCAGCAGATCGCGCCAGCGTGGCGCGGGCGCGGCGGCGCGCTGGCTGAACTCCAGCCCCGGCTTGAGCTCCAGCACCACGCCAGTGAAATGCTGGGACAGCTGCTCCAGCGACAGGCGCCGTTCGCCCTGGGCCGGGTCCAGGATCAGGGCCTCGTTGCCGCGTACCTCGTGCAGCACGACGAAATGGTTGAAGTCCCAGTGCAGGATGCAGGGTGTCTGCAACTGCGCGAGGTGGCGCGGCTCGGCGCGCAGCGCGCGGGCATTCAGGCCCAGCTGCATGCCCATGCGCACCAGATCCGCCATCGTCAGCCCCTTCAGCGAGACCGAGAAGCGCTGGCGCAGCTCGGCCAGGGTCCAGCGCTGACCCAACTGGCCGGCCACCATGGCCAGGCAGGCGAGGCCGCACTCGGCGGCCTCGGTTTGCAGGATGACCCGGGGGCGGCGGCGCCCCGTCAGGTTCAGGCGCTCCATCAGCGAGGGTTCAGACACGGCGGGCCAGGCTCAGCAGGGGTTCGAAGATCCATTCGATCAGCCGGCGCCGTTCCAGCAGCACGTCGGCCTCCAGCAGCATGCCAGGACTCAGGTCCTGTTCCTGCCCATAGGCATTCACCGATTGGCGGCGCAGCTGCACGGTGATGCGGTACAGCGGCTCGCCCTGGGCCAGCGCGGTCGGCAGCCCCAGCTGGGCCAGTTCGGCGGCGGCCAGCGGCGTGCGCGACACCTGCAGCACCTCGCCTTCCTGCTGGCCGAACTTCTGATAGGGAAAGGCCTGGTAGCGCAACAGCACCCGCTGCTGCGGGCGCACGAAACCGACGGCGCTGGACGGTGCGTAGAGCTGGGCCTGCAGTGCCGTGTGGGCCGGCAGCAGACTTGCCAGACTGACATTGGGTGGCACCACCTGGCCCGGCTGGGCCAGGACGGTGCTCATCTGCCCCGCGCTCGGTGCGCGCAGCAGAAGACGTCTCTTGGACTGGGATTCCAGTCCCTGCGCCTTCAATGCCGCTATGTCGCGGCTTAGTTCGCCCTGCGTGACCTGCGTCTGCAAGGGCAACGCGGCAAGCTCGGCTTGCAGACCCAGCACCTCCCGATGCAGTTCCTCGCGCTCTCGCGCGAGACCCTGCTGCTGGGCCTGCAAGCCGAGTACCTCCTCCCGCTTTGTCTGTACCTGTGCGCTGGAGACGAACTGGTCTCGCGCCAGGGTTTCCTGCCGGCTCAGTGCCTGCTGAGCCAGCGTCAATCGTTCCGCCTGCAAGGCCTGCTGGCGCTCGGTCTGCTCCAGCGCCCGCCGCGTGTTCGCGAGACGGGCCTGCAGCGCCTGCGTCCGGCTCTGTGCCAGTTCGCGCTGCTGCTGCTGGGCCTGGCCCAGCGAGCGTTCACGCTCCTGCAGGCTTTGCGCGATGCCTTCGCCGTCGCTGCCGGCGCCGTCCAGCGCCAACTCGTACAGCAGTTGGCCTTCGCGCACCTGCTGGCCTTCCTCGACATGGCGGGTCAGCACGGTGGCGGTCTGCGGCACCATCAGCCGCAGCACGCCCCGTTCGGGCACCAGGGTGCCGCTGACGCGCGCCTTGCGTGTGTACTCGGCCAGGCTCAGAAAGGCCCCCACCGCGACCACGGCCCCGACCGCCAGAACGGTCAGCAGACGCAGCGAAATGGGGCGATGCAGGTCGATGCTGCCCAGCCGCGCGGGGCCGCGCGCCTTCAGGGCTTCAGGCCGGAACAGCATCGGGGGTGGGCTTACCAGCCCTTGGTGGGAGCATCAGGGCTGATGGCTTCGGCGGCCAGCCAGCCCTTGGTGGGGGCGTCGCCGCCACCGACCTGCTCCAGCAATTCCAACGACAGTTCCTGTGGCTGATCGACAGCTTGTTCTTCACGGGCCTTGATTTGCGCTTGGGTGTCAACGGCGTTCAGGCGGAAGGACTTGTTCATCTCGGGCTCCTCAAGGTCAACGTGCTCAGTGGCGTTGAACAAATTGGAGCAGTCCCCCCCTGGGGCCCGTAACTGTCAACTCTTACAGGGGATGTCGTGCCTGAAGTTGGAAACCCGTTATCGGATGAGTCCCAAACGCAGCGCTTTCAGCACCGCCTGGTGCTTGCTGGCGCAGTCCAGCTTGCGCATGGCATTGTTCAGATGCAGGACCGCGGTGCGCTCGGTGATGCTGAGAATCGCGCCCACCTCCCAGGCGGTTTTACCTTCCATGGTCCAGCGCAAGCATTCCAACTCACGGGGCGTGAGCCGGGTCGAGAGCCCCTGCGCCGTGCTGATGGGCTCGGGCATCAGCAACCGCCATGCGGACTCCTGGGCATACACGGCGAAGAGCTGCAAATCCGCAACCATGCGGGTCAGGGTGGAGCCCTTGGGCAATTCCGAATCTCGATCCACCCCAACGAAGAAGTGACGACCCTCGGGCATGTGAAGCGCAACTGCCAGCCCGGTCTTGAACCCGTATGCCGCCTGTTCTTCCCATTTCGCTCCCAATCCGGAGCGGGCATAGGTGTCCTGGTCCCAGACCAGAGGAACGCTGCTGCGCTTGCAGTGCTGAGCGACCGGATCGACATGCCACTGTGAAACGTCTTCAAATCGCTCAGTGAAGCTGTTCGGGACGTTGTCCACGCATTCGAAGTGCGCGCTGCCCAGGGTTTGGTCCTGAATCGCGGTCGCCGACACCGTGCTGAACCCCAGGTTATGGGCGAACCGAATCACCTCACCGCGGAATTCCTCCCGGGTTTGCGCCTCGAGTACCGATTGGTAGCCACCCTGCAGCATCGATCAAATGCAGATTGTTGGATTGACTGGACGGAGGCGCGATTCTCGTCCCGCGCCGGGAACAATGCGAAAGTATCCCTGGCAATGTTTACAGCTGGCGAGTCGGCCCGCCGATGCCGAAACTCAGTCTATCGGGGCCAGGCCCCAAACACCATGTCCTGAAAATGACTGCACCTTGGATTGTCTACGCTTGGCCGCGGATTTTGTGTCGGGCGGAACGAGCACAGCGTCTGCACTTCGCGCATCAAATCACATGCGTGCTGGTGGAGGGGGATGACCAACGTCCTACCATGGGGCAAACCCTCTGGTCGGGCGAGTCGGAGCATGGCTCGGCCGGGCTGGCCTGGGACTGGGTCCGGCTGCCCTATGGCATCGTCGCGATGGCCGACCCGATGGCGCTGGTCACCAACCTGCAGTTCCTCAACGGGGCGGGCGAGGTGCTGGCGCCCATGGAGTCGGTGCGCCAGCTCAACGAGCTGGTGCACATGCTGCCCTGGCAGCAGGAAGTGCAGCGGGTGCTGGGATACCACCACTGACCCCTTGCCGCCATGGGCGCGGGGGCCGGGAATCAGCGCGCCACGGCGTTGCGCATCTCGCGCGCGACGAAGCCCAGGCACAGCACCGTCATGGCCGCGCCGACCAGCACCGTGGGCAGGACCTGGGTCAGGCGCAGCGCCTCGCCCTTGAGCACCTGCATCATCAGCGTGTTCTGCGCCAGGCCCGGCACCCAGTAGTACCACGCGGCCTCGCCGCCCGGATTCATCAGCGTCACCATGGGCGCCAGGCCCACCAGCGTGACCACCAGCGCGGTGCTGGCCTGGGCCTCCTTGAAGCTCTTGGTGCGTATGGCCATGGCCATCAGCAGCGCGGACAGGCCGGCCGCCAGCGGCAGCTGCAGCACCAGGAAGCGCAGCACCTCGCCCCAGCCGAACTGGAACATGGCCTGCAGCGAGTCGCTGCGCAGCAGCATCTGTGCCGGCAGAAAGCTGAGGTTGGACATCAGCGCCACCACCATGCCCAGCAGCGCCACCGCCGCCCATTTGCCGCTCACCAGCGCCCAGTGCGGCGCCGGGTTCATCAGCAATGGCTCCAGCGACCCGCGTTCGCGTTCGCCGGCGGTGCTGTCCAGCGCGGCGGTCAGCGCGCCGTAGAGCACGGCCATCACGATGAACATCGGCACGATGCTGGTGATGCGGGTGGCGCGCGACTGCACGCTGGCGAGGTCGCGCTCCTCCACGTCGACGGGCCGCAGCAGATCGCCGCTCATGCCGCCCAGCGCCAGCGCCAGTGAGGCGCGCTCCTGCACGAAGCCCTGCAGCAGGCCCTTCAGCGGGCGCAGGCCGGCCTCGGCGCGCTGGTTGGAACTGTCGCTGACCACCTCCAGCAGCGGCGCCTCGCCGCGGGCCAGACCGGCCTCGAAGTCCTTGGGCACGATCAGCACCGGGTTGGGCAGCTTGCCGCTGCGCAGCCCGGCCTCGTAGTCGCCGCTGACCTGGACCACCTGGTAGGTCTGGCGTTCAAGGTAGTTGCGCAGCGTCGGGCCGTTCTCGATGCCCACCACATACACCTGGCGCAGCGCGGCGCGCTCCTCCAGCGAAGACACCATCGCGGACATCGCCATCAGCAGCAGCGGTCCCAGCAACAGCGCCGGGACCAGCATGCGCGCCAGCGTCCGGTGGTCGCGCAGCGCGTCCAGCACTTCCTTGACGAAGACGGTCTTGAAGGCAGCAAAGCGGTTCATGGGGCGGCACTCCTGTCGCCGTTGGAAGGAAAGGCGAGGGCGACGAAGGCGTCCTCGAAGCGGTCGCAGCCGGTCTGCGTCAGCAGTTGGGGCACGCTGCCGGTGGCCACCGAGCGGCCGTGCGACATCACGACCACCTCGTCGCACAGCTGTTCCACCTCTTGCATGATGTGGCTGGAGAAGACGATGCACTTGCCGCCGCCCTCGGGCGAGCGCAGGTGGCGCAGCACCTCGCGCAGCGCGCGCGTGGCGACCACGTCCAGCCCGTTGGTGGGCTCGTCCAGCACGATGTTGGCCGGGTCGTGCACCAGCGCGCGGGCCAGCGCGGTCTTCATGCGCTCGCCCTGGCTGAAGCCCTCGGCGCGGCGGTCCAGGATGCGGTGCATGTCCAGCAGCCCGGCCAGCTCGGCGGCACGCTGCTCGGCGGCCTCGCGCGCCATGCCCTGCAGACGGGCGAAGTAGACGATGTTCTCGCGTGCCGTCAGGCGCGGGTAGAGCCCGTGGGCGTCGCCCAGGATGCCCATGCGCGCGAGCGCCTCGCGCGGCTGGCGCAGCACGTCCACGCCGTCCACCTCGATGCGGCCGCCGTCCGGCGCGATGAGGCCGGCCAGCATGCGCAGCGAGGTGGTCTTGCCGGCGCCATTGGGGCCCAGCAAGCCGGTGATGCGGCCATCCGGCGCCTGCAGGTCCAGCTGCTCCACCGCGCGCACCAGGCGTTGCGGGGCGCGGCGCAGCAGCGACCCGGCGCCGCGGGCCTTGAATTGCTTGTGCAGTCCTTCGATGCGGATCATCGCGTCTCTCCCAGGTCCGACGCCGTCGCGGCGGGCACGGCCTGCAGCCGCAGAGGGGGCAGGAAGGCGGGCGGGCGTGGCATGCGCGTGGCGCATTGGGCGTCCTTTTGCAGTGCGTTCTGGTCGGGCGCGGTCTCGGCGTCGATGAAGCGGTAGAGCAGATCGCGCATGCAGCCCAGGCCCATCACGCCGTGGCCGGCCTGGGGCACGACCAGGTGGCGCGCCTGCGCGCCCAGCGCCTTGGCTATGCGTTCGCCATGGCGGGGCGGGGTGGCGGGGTCGGCGCCGCCGCTGAGCACCAGCACCGGGCTGCGCGACGGCGGGACCTGGTAGAAGGCGCCGGGCAGGCTGGCGCGGGGCCAGTCGCGGCAGACGGCGCCATAGAACTCGCCGTCCACCGTGCCGAAGTCGCGGCCGGCGGGGTCCTTGGACAGCGCGATCAGCGGCAGGTCCTCGGCGCAGACCACCGAGAAATGCATGCCCATCGCGAGGCGCATCGCGCGGGCGCGGCTGCCGCCGCCCAGCTGTGCGGCCAGGCTGAGCAGGCCTTCCAGCCGGCCCTGGTGGGCTGCGTGGATCGCCGCCGGCAGCGCCGAGGCCAGCGCCGGTGCATACAGCGCGGGACGCACCGCGCGCAGCAACCCGGCACGGGTCAGCTCGAAGGACTCGGTCTCGCCGCTGACCGCGTGGGTCACGCTGACGCGGCGCGGCAGCCCGGCGAGCAGGGCCTGCCATTCGCCGCGCAGCGCGGGGAAGCGCGCGTGGCAGGCGCTGTCCTGCGCGCAGGCGTCCAGCACCGCGTCCAGGGCGGCCTGGCCATCGGTGGAAAAGGCCTGGGGCAGGGCCATGTCGGGCGGCGCGACGCCGTCGATCACGACACGGCGCACCTGCTGCGGGAACTGGCGCAGGTACTCCAGCGCGGCGCGCGTGCCATAGGACGCGCCCACCACGTTCCATTGCGCCACGCCCAGGGCCTGGCGCACCGCGTCCATGTCCTGCATCGCGATGGGCGTGCTGTACTGGCGCAGATCGCCGTGCGGCAGCTTCTGCAACGCGTCGCGGCATTGCGCCAAGCGCTGCAGCTGGCGTTCGGGATTCATGGCCTCGCTCAGTGGCAGGCGCGGGTTTTCGTCACACTGCAGCGGCGCGGACTCGCCGGTGCCGCGCTGGTCCACCAACACCAGGTCGCGCCGGTTGTTCAGGCGCGAGAACTGCTGCAGCACATGGCCCGCCAGCGCTACGGCGCTCTGGCCCGGGCCGCCGGCCAGCATCAGCACCGGGTCGGGCTTCTTGTTGCGCGCCAGCGCCGGGATGACGACGTAGCGCAGCTGGATCTGCGTCGCCTGAGGACGCGCCGGATCCAGCGGACGCTGCAGCTGGCCGCACAGCACCTCGTTGGGCACGCCGGCGATGCGGCAAGGCTGCAGCGCGGCGCCCGCGCTGCCCGGGGCCGCGACCGCGGGCAACATCGGCAGCGCCAGCAGCGCGCCGGCCAGCGCCGCCCGCAGCGCGGCGCGGGGTGCCGGCGTCGATCCGCGCCGGCTTGTTGTTCTGGGATGCATGACGGGGAGTCCTCCTGAGAAACGCGGGCCACGCCAAGCCGTCTCGCTGTATTGGGGGCGGGTCTTGCGTGCGGGCGCATTATGGGCAGCGGCATCGGGCCTGGGCGGCGGCTTGCGCCGATTGACGGCCACATGGGATCGAGGCCCAGGACGGCGCGACGAACAACGGCTTGCGGGGGCGTAGACGGGTTGCTGCCTGCCACAAGAAGCGCTGTCCCTGGGGGCCGGCGGGTTATTCGCCGCGGCGTTATGGTGCGCCCCTGATCTGTCCCACCACCCCCAACCACCCCACAAGGGAGACCTCTGATGAAGCTCTATTACAGCCCCGGCGCCTGCTCGCTTTCGCCCCATATCGTGCTGCGCGAGGCGGGCCTGGACTTTGAACTGGTGCTGACCAGCACGAAGACCAAGAAGCTGCAGGACGGCACGGACTACTACACCATCAACCCCAAGGGCGCCGTGCCGCTGCTGGAGCTGGACAACGGCGAACGCCTCACCGAAGGCCCGGCCATCGTGCAGTACCTGGCCGACCAGGCCCCGCAGAAGCATCTCGCGCCCGCCGCCGGCAGCTGGGCGCGCAGCCGCCTGCAGGAATGGCTCAACTACATCACCAGCGAGCTGCACAAGGGCTTCTCGCCGCTGTTCAACCCGGCCATGCCGGAAGAAGCCAAGGTGCTGTTCCGCGAGGCGCTGGTGAAGCGCTTCGCATGGGTGGACACGCAGCTGGAAGGCCGTGACTACCTGCTGGGCGCGGACTTCACGGTCGCCGATGCCTATCTGTTCACCGTGAGCAACTGGGCGCCGATGGTGGGCGTGGAACTCGGCGCGTTGAAGAACCTGGCTGCCTTCCGTGCGCGCGTCTCCGCGCGCCCCGCGGTGCAGGCCGCGATGAAGGCCGAAGGCCTGATCAAGTAAGCGTCTTTTCCCGCGGCAGGCCCGCGCCCCCCGCATTCGCGCGGGGTGGCGCGCGGCTGTCGCCCGCACCGGTGGCGGCGCTGTGATCTAGCTCACAGGCGCGTACGGCATCGCTCCGCAGAATCTCCGTTCGTGCTGGGAACGGCCAGCGAACAGGGAGAAGCGCTCGGGCTTGCGGCCGGGCCCACAGCCCGGTAGTCGAGCGATGAATTCAGCCAGAGCAGAACCAGGCTGGGGGCGGGGCGCCCCTTGTCAGCAGTGCGTACTCGCGCCCCAATGCCCCATGGCCATGTGCAGCGTGCCGGGGCCGCAGGCCACGGCCTGCGAGGCGGCGCCGCGCAGCTTCTCGCGATCCAGCGTGCTGTTGCGCGAAGGCGAGCGAAGCAATGCCTTTCTCTTCGTGAAGTCCGGCCTGCTGGCGGTGCGCCAGACGGGACTGGACGGCGTGGACCGCGCGATCGCGGTGATCGGTCCGGGCTTTCTGATCGGCCAGCCCGCGGCGCATGGGCTCAGCTCGTTGGTGACCGTGCAGGCGCTGACGCCGGTTTCGGTCTGCGAGTTTCCGCTCTCCACGCTGCAGCGCCTGAGCCAGCTCGGTCAGCCGGACCTGATCTGCCTGGGCCGCTACACGCGCCAGTCCATGGCCGCGTTGGCGGCCTGGAGCCATCTGATGCGCATGCCCGGGCTGTCGCAGCGGCTGGCCTCGGCGCTGCGTCTGCTGGCCGCGATCCAGCCCAGCCTCGCCACCCAGCTGCCCAGCCAGGCCATGCTGGCCGAGCTGCTGTGCGTCACGCGCGAGAGTGTCAACCGCGCCTGGCGCGAGTTCGAGTCGCGCGGCGTGGTGCGTCGCCGCCATCGTCGCGCGGTGGATCTGGACGTGGTCGCGCTGGAGCGGCTGTCGGTCGGCGCGGACTGATCCGACATGGGCGCAACGCCGCAGTGTGCGCTGGCTCACAGTCCAGGTTGATCTGCGTCAGAGCTTTGCGTGCAGGCTTCACAGAATCGCGCGGAGAGCGGTCGTGCCGGACGCAACGGCGAGTGACGCGACACGGACAAGGACCCCGATGGGGCAGAGCGGAGGGACGCATGACGACGCAAGCAGGGCCGGTGACGCAGCGGGAATTCAGCTTCTCCGCGGGGGCGACTCTGATGTCCACGACCGACGTGGACAGCCATATCCAATACGCCAACGCCGCCTTCGTCGCCGTCAGCGGCTATGAGGAAGAGGCGCTGCGCGGCGCGCCGCACAAGCTGGTCCGCCATCCCGACATGCCGCGCCAGGCCTTTGCCGACATGTGGGCCACGCTGCGCAGCGGCCAGGCCTGGAGCGCGCTGGTGAAGAACCGCCGCCGCGATGGCGATCATTACTGGGTGCGGGCCAATGTCGCGCCGGTGGTGCGCGAGGGCGCGGTCAGCGGCTACATCTCGGTGCGCATCCGCCCCACGCCCGAAGAAGTGCAGAGCGCCGACGATCTGTACCGGCGCTTTCGCGAGGGCCGCGCACGCGGCCTGGCTTTTCATCGGGGCCTGGTCGTGCGCAGCGGCTGGCAGCGCTGGCGCAATCTGTTCAAGACCCTGCCGCTGGCCGGACGGCTGCGCCTGGCGCTGTGGAGCCTGCCGCCGCTGGCCGCCACGCTGGCCTGGGCTTTGGGGCTGCGCGACGTCGCCGGCTGGACCGGTCTGACCGCCGCGACGCTGGGCTGGACTCTGTTGGTGGAGGCGTGGCTGCAATGGCAGCTGCTGCGCCCGCTGCGCACCGTGGTTGCCCAGGCGGCCGATGTCGCGGCGGGCCATTTCGATGCCCATGTGCGTCTGGAGCGCGTCGACGAGATCGGGCTGATGCTGCGATCGGTGAACCAGGCGGGCCTGAACGTGCGCGCGCTGGTGGCCGACGTTTCGGAGCAGGTCGGCGGGCTGCAGGCCGTGGCGGCCCAGGTCGCCTCGGCCAGCGCCGACCTGGGCAGCCGCACGGAGCAGACCTCCTCCAGCCTGGCGCAGGCGGCCGCGTCGCTGAGCGCGCTGACCGCCAGCGTGGCCCAGTGCAGCGCCGCGGCCGAGAGCGCCGGCGGCCATGCCGACGCCATGGCCGAGACGCTGCGCGACGCGCATGCGCTGGTGCGGGAGGTGCAGTCCGGCATGCAGGGCATACGCCAGTCCAGCGAGCGCATCGGCGACATCATCGGCGTAATCGAGGGCATTGCCTTCCAGACCAACCTGCTGGCGCTCAATGCCGCGGTGGAGGCGGCGCGCGCCGGCGAGCATGGCAAGGGCTTTGCAGTGGTGGCCGGCGAGGTGCGCGCGCTGGCCCAGCGCAGCCAGGGCGCGGCGCAGGAGGTGCGCCGCCTGATCGAGGACAGCAGCGCGCGCGTGGCCGATGGCGCGGCGCGGGCGGAGCGCTCGGGCGGGGCGATGCAGGCGCTGGTCGGCGAGGCCGGGCAGCTGCACGAGGAGATCGTGCGCATCCGCGATGGCGGGCGGCGCCAGGCCGAGGGGATCGCCGAGCTGGGCGAGCGCGTCGAGCGGCTGGACCGCATGACGCGCCAGAACGCCACCCTGGGCGAGGAGTGCGCCGCCGCGGCACGCCAGGTCCATCGCCAGGCCGCCAGCCTGGCCCGTGCCGTAGATGTGTTCCGCGATGCTTGAGCTGCAGCCCGTCTTTCCGCTGTCCTGGACGCTGATCGCGCAGATGATCGAGTTGCTGCCCGATGGCGTCATGGTGGTCGACGAGCAGGGCATGGTGCTGCGCGCCAATGCGGCGATGGAGGCGCTCAGCGGCTACCCGTCCGAGGCCCTGGTGGGACAGCCACTGACCCTGCTGCTGCCGCCCGAGCAGCGCCAGCGCCATCAGCGGCATCTGCAGCAGTACTTCGTCCGCCCGCGCAGCCGCGCGATGGGGCGGGTGCCCGAGCTGAGCCTCTGGCATCGCGAGGGGCACGGCGTGCCGGTGGACATCTCGCTGGGCATGTTCCGGCGCGGCGAGCAGACGCTGACCCTGGCCGTGGTGCGCGACATGCGCGCGATCGAGGCCATGAACGCCCGGCTGCGCCACCTGGCCATGCACGACAGCCTGACCGAGTTGTTCAGCCGCGCGATGTTCGGCGAGCTGCTGACCCAGGCGGTGGAGCACACGCGCCGCGGCGGGCTGCCGGTCTCGGTGCTGCTGATCGACCTGGACGACTTCAAGTCCGTCAACGATGGCCATGGCCACCATGTCGGCGACGAGCTGCTGCGCGAGGTGGCGCAGCGCATGCGCCGCGTGCTGCGCGCCAGCGACACACTGGCGCGGCTGGGTGGCGACGAGTTCGCGGTGTTGCTGCGCGACCAGAGCGATGCCGGCCACACGCTGGCGGTGGCGCAGAAGCTGGTCGACACGCTGAGCCAGCCCTGGCAGACCCGGCACCACGAGATCTTCCCGGGCGCCAGCATCGGCATCGTGTTCGCGCCGCACGACGGCGAGGACGCCGACACGCTGATGCGCCATGCCGACATGGCCATGTACCGCGCCAAGGAGGCCGGCCGCAGCACCTATGCGGTGTTCGACGCCCGCATGGCCCACCAGATGGAGGAGAAGACCCTGCTGCATGGCCGGCTCAAGCGCGCGATCGAGGGCAATGCGCTGCGCCTGCATTACCAGCCGCAGCTGTGCGCGCGCAGCGGCCAGGTGGTCGGCGTGGAGGCGCTGCTGCGCTGGAGCGACCCCGAGCTGGGCGAGGTCACGCCGGGGCGCTTCATCTCGGTGGCCGAGAACTCCGGGCTGATCCAGCGCCTGGGCGACTGGGTCATCGAAGCCGCCTGCGCCCAGATTGCGCGCTGGCGCTGGCAGGGGCTGGCGCTGCGCGTGGCGGTCAATGTCTCGGCCCACCAGCTGCGCCAGCCGCATTTCGCCGACCGCCTGCAGCAGAGCCTGGAGCGCTGGGACGTGCCACCCAGCCTGCTGGAACTGGAGATCACCGAGACCGCCGCGATGACGCATCGCGAACAGGCAGAGGTGCTGCTGGGCCGGCTCGCCGAGATGGGCGTGGCGCTGGCGCTGGATGATTTCGGCACCGGCTACTCCTCGCTGGGCCATCTGCGTCAGATGCCGGTGACGCGGCTGAAAATGGACCGCGCCTTCATCCAGGGTGTCACCCACGACGAGGCGGACGCCACGTTGACGCGGGCCATCATCGGCCTGGCCCGCACGCTGGGCAAGACCGTGGTCGCCGAGGGCGTGGAGACCGAGGCCCAGCGCGACTTCCTGCAGCGCGAGGGCTGCGACGAACTGCAAGGCTGGCTGTTTGCCCGCGCCGTGCCGGCCGAGGAGGTGCCGGCGCTGCTGGGCCGGCTCAATCCGCCGCGCGCGGGCGGCGACAATCGCGCCCACCATGCGCGACCAGGCTCTGGCCCAGCTGAGGGCCTATCTCCAGCATTTTCCCGATGAGGCTGCGCCGCTGGAGGCCTTGGGCGCCCAGCTGGAACAGGACCCGTCGGACCCCTTGTGGCGCGGCAACTTGCGCGGCCATGTGACGACCAGCGCCTTCGTGCTGGACGCGACCGGCCGACGTCTGCTGATGATCCGCCACCGCGTGATCGGCCGCTGGCTGCAGCCGGGCGGGCATTGCGAGGGCGATGCCGGGCTGTGGCAATCCGCCTGCCGCGAGGTGGTGGAGGAGACCGGCCTGGAGGCGCTGTCGCCGCATCCGGCCTGGGGGCCCGAACTGCCGCTGGACATCGACACCCATGCGATCGCGGCCAACCCCGCCAAGGGCGAGGGCGCGCACTGGCACCACGACTATGCCTACCTGATGCGGGCGGGGGCCGAGCGGCCCTTGCAGGCCCAGCTCGCGGAAGTCAGCGCCGCGGCCTGGGTGGATCTGCAAAGCCTGGCCGAAGAGGACGGACAGGGCGAACCGCGCTGGCCGCGCCTGCTGGCCAAGCTGGCCGCGCTGGGCCTGAAGGCGGGCTGAGCCCGCCGCCCCCGACGGGCGCAAAAAAAGGGGCCGTCGGCCCCTTTCCCTGCTGTTGATGGCGCGCCTCAGGGCTTCAGGTGCTGGCCGAGGAATTTCTCCATCGCCTCGTAGAACTCGAAGCGGTTTTCCTCGTTGGCGAAGCCGTGGCCCTCGTTGTCCTTGACCATGTACTGGACCTGGACGCCGCGCTTCTTCAGCGCCTCCACCATCTGGTCGGACTCGCTCTTGACCACGCGCGGGTCCTTGGCACCCTGGGCGATGAACAGCGGGGTCTTGATCTTGTCGGCGTTGAGCGCCGGCGAGTTGGCGACCAGGCGCTCCTTGTCCTTCTCGGGATGGCCCACCATCGCATGCAGCTTGTCCAGCATGGGCTTCCAGTAGGGCGGGATGCTGTTCATGAAGGTCAGCAGGTTGCTGACGCCCACATAGTCCACCGCGGCGGCATAGAGATCGGGGGTCTTGGTGATGCCGGCCAGCGTCGCGTAGCCGCCGTAGCTGGCGCCGTAGATCGCGATGCGCTTGGGATCGGCCACGCCCTGCTGGATCAGCCATTGCACGCCGTCGGTGACGTCGTCCTGCATCGCCAGGCCCCACTGGTTGAAGCTGGCCTCCCAGAACGCGCGGCCATAGCCGGTGGAGCCGCGGAAGTTCATCTGCAGCACGCAGTAGCCGCGGCTGGCGAGGAACTGCACCTCGGGGTTGTAGCCCCAGACGTCGCGCGCCCAGGGGCCGCCGTGCGGGTTGATCACGCAGGGCAGCTTCTTCGCCTCGCGCCCTTGCGGCAGGGTCAGGTAGCCGTGGATGGTCAACCCGTCGCGGCTCTTGTACTGCACCGGCTTCATGAAGGCCATGCGCGACTCGGCCAGCCATGGAGTGATCTCGCCCAGCTTGATCAGCGCGTCGTTCTTGCGGTCGTAGACATAGCGCGTGCCCTGGGTGCGGTCGTTGTAGGCCGCGACGATCAGGCGCTGCTCATCGTCGGTGGCACCGACCACCGAGACCTCGTAGCCGGGCAGCCGGCCGCGCAGCTTGGCGTCGATCTCGCGGCTCTGGGCGTCGAAGAAGTGGCGGCCGGGCTTATCGGTGACGTAGCTGGCCTGGGTCAGCACCTTGCGCAGGCGCGAGTAGCCGGCGCCGCTGACGTCGACCTCGGGGTGGGCGTAGACCACGCTCTCATCGTCGGGCTTGGCCGGGTCCACCAGCACCAGCGCGGCCTTGTCGCGGCCGCGGTTGCTGATCGCGTAGAACTTCTTGTTGTCGAAGTCGAACAGAACCGGGTTCACCGTGGTGCGGAAGTCGGCGCTGATGATGGGCTTGAAGGCGTCTTTTTCGCTGTCGCGGTAGAGCAGGGTGTTGTTGACGCCGTCGCTGGCCACGCCGATGCGCACGCGGCCTTCATGGTCGGTCTGCCAGCCGACGATGTTGCCGGGGTTCTGCGCCACCACGGTCTGTTCGCCGGTGCGGACATTGACGCGGACGACGTCGAACACGCGCTTGTCGCGCTGGTTGTGGCTGACCAGGATGTGGTCGGCGTCCTCGCGCAGGTCGTTGACCAGGTTGGCGCGCAGCGCGTCGCCCGGGGTCAGGTCGCGCACGGTGCCGGTCTTCACGTCCACCGCGACGACGTGGAAGTTCTCGTCGCCGCCGAAGTCCTTGACGAACAACAGCGTGTCGTCGCCCTTCCAGAAATAGCCGCGGATGTCGCGCGCACTTTCGCGCGTCAGCTGGCGCGGCTCGCCGACCAGGGCCTTGCCGTCGAAGGCCTGGACGAAGATGTTCATGCGCTTGGCCGCGCCTTGCTCACCCGTCGCGGGCTGCAGGAAGCTCATCCAGTTGCCGCTGCGGCTGAGCTGGTAGGCCGCGCGGTCGGGGCTGCGGAAGAAGTCGCGCAGCGCGATGGGCGGGCTGTCGCTGGCGGTCTGGGCCAGCAGCGGCAGCGGGGTGCTCAGTGCCGCGGCGGCGGCCACGCTCAGCAGGGCGAAGGTGCGTTTTTTCATGGAAGGGTCTCTCTCCTTGATGCGGCCCGCCTTCGGGTTCGCGGCGGGTCGCTGCGCATTGTGCGTGTCCGGGCACTCGCACCGATCCCCTCCGAAGACGGATGGACGCGTCGTGAGGATGAACGACCGTGGCGCAGGATGGACGCCAGCGCTCCCGCGCCGGCGTCCTGGGGCGGCATCAGCCGCGTGCGGCGGCGCGCGGCTTGAGCAGGCCGTCGCAGGTGGCGCGCTGCTCGCCAGCCTCCACCTTGGCGCAGACGCCCGCCGCCTGGTCCTGCAGGCGCTTGATCGTCGCGGCCTGCTTGCCGTCGCCATTCCAGGCCAGCAGCTGGCTGCCGACGCGTTGCAGCGAGCGGGCGCTGCGCTCATAGAACGCGCCCTTGTCCTTATCGGCTTCGGCCAGCAGCTGCGAGGCCAGCTTCTCGATGCGCGCGCTGTCCTGCGGCGCCAGCTCGATCAGCGCGGACAGGTAGTTGGAGCCCCACTGCAGCCGGGTGGCCGGGCCTTCGCTCTTGTTGAAGGCCTCCTCGTACCAGCGCAGTGCCTCGTCCTTGCGGCCTTGCTTCCTGGCGTTGCCGCCCAGCATGCTCATCAGGTAGTAGGGCGAGTGGCTCTTGGCCAGGCTGGCCTTGAGCAGCGCGTCGCTGTCGCTCCACAGCCCGGCGCGGCCCTGCAGATGGGCCACGCTGGTGATCACAGCCTGGCGCTCGTAGCCATCGGTGATCTCGCGGTCGGCCTTGGCGGCGGCGGCCTTCACCTCGGCGACCAGCGCCGCGTCCAGCTTGGGATGCAGCTCGGCCTTGGGCTGGCTCAGGCGCGCCAGCTCCACGCGTGCCAGCAGCGCCTGCACGCGGTCGGCGCGCGACAGCGAGGCGTCCGCCTCGAAGCGCTTGAGCGCCTGCTCGAACTGCTGCACCAGGGCCTTCTGCTCGGCGCCGGCCTCGGGGGCCAGCGCGCGCACGATGTCGTCGGCGCCGTTGGCCAGCACGTCGGCGTGGATGCGCGCCTCGGTGGCGCTGGCCAGCACCTGCTGCACGCGGGCCTTCAGCGCGGCATCGGGTTTGACGCCCTTGCCGGCGTCGCTGGTGGCCAGCGACTTGAGCCACAGCCGCGTCGTGGTTTCCTCGTCGACGCCCTTGCTGGCGGCGGCCAGCTGCACGAGCAGCGCCGGGCGCTGGTCAGCGGGCACGAGCTGCTGTTCGTCGGTTTCCCAGCCGTAGAAGCCCAGCAGCCGCCATTCATTGGCGCTGAGCTTCTTGCCGGCGCGCGCGTCGGCCAGCACGGTCTTCACCGGACGGCCGCCGGACAGGCCCAGCTGCAGCACCTTCAGCACCTGCGGCGCGTCGGCTTCGCCGGGCAGGCGCGTGATCTCCTGGCCTTCGGGGCCGAACAGGATCATGGTGGGGTAGCCGCGCACCTTGAAGCGCGCGCCCAGCTTCTGCGCGCCGGGGTTGTCGCCGTCAATGTGGACCGGCACGAAGGCCTGCGACAGCTCGATGAAGTCCTGGCGGTTGAACAGCGTGGCCTTGAGCTGGTTGCAGGGCGGGCACCACTTGGCGCCCCAATACAGCAGCACCGGCTTCTTGCCCGCCTTGGCCTGGGCGAAGGCGCGGGCGATGTCCTCGTCGCCCGAGGCGGGCTGCCAGGCCACGCTGGCGGTGCTGGCCACGCTGGCGGACCACGCGGGCAGCGGCGCCAGCGCCGCGCCGGACAGCAAAGCCAGGGCCAGCAGGCTGTGGCGCAGACGGCGGGGGAGCGGAATCGTAGGCTTCATGGGCGGTGTGCCTGCCTCGTGGGCCGGCCTTTGCGGGTTGGCAAGCCGCGGATTTTGGAGCCAATGGCCGCGGCCGGATATGCGGGTGGCTTCTGAGCGCCTACGGTTTTCGCACAAGAGGCGCACGCCGCTCAGCGCAGCAACTCCTCGGCGCGCGGCGGCTTGACGCCGTAGCGGGTGAACAGGCGCTCCACGCTGCCGTCCTGGAACATCGCGCGCAGGGCCTCGCGCAGGCGCTGGCGGTGCTCCTCGGCGACCAGGGTGCGCGGACCGGTGGCCAGCCAGACTTCGCCGGCTTCCACCGTCATGCCCACCTGCAGCCAGCCTGGCTCGCGGCCATGGCTGCGCGCCTTGTCCTGGTTGATCATGAGGCTGCCGAAAATGCCCTGCACATGGCCGCGCTCCAGCCGGCGCAGCTGGTCTTCCACGCTGTTGGAGATCACCAGCATGCGAGCGTCCAGCTGCAGCCGCTGCGTCATGCCATGGGCGGCCGAACCGCGCAGCACCGCGAGCCGCAGGCGGCGCGCCTGCTCCAGGCTGGTGATGGCCGGCTGGCTGGCAAGGTTGATGAAGCCCAGCGGCTGGACATAGAGCCGCAGCAGCCACTGGAACTGTTCCTCGCGCTCCGGCATGCGGGTGAGCGGCAGCAGCGCCACGCCGGGCAGGCTCTGCGCCATCTGCATGGCCCGTGCCCAAGGGTAGAAACTGATGGGTGTTTCATGCTGGCAGCGACGCAGCAGTTCCTGCACCAGCTCCACCAGCACGCCGGGGCGGGTGGGCTGGTCGGCGATGGACAGGGGCGGCAGGTCGCCGGTGACGACGCGCTGCAGCGGCAGGGGTGCCAGCTCTTCGGCATGCGCGGGCCGGGCCAGTACTCCCGCCAGCGCCCCCAGCGTCAACGTGCGGCGGCGCATCGTCACGGCGCGCTCCGGGCCGGTTGCCGGGCCAGCAGCGCCTCGCGCCGCGCCAGGCTCTCGGCGGGCCAATGCGTCTTGCGGTCGTAGTACTGGGGCATCACCGGCACCTCGCCCGTCAGCTGCACCCAGGGCTGGCGGGATTCGGTGAAGATATGGATGTCGGGCGGCAGCAGTTCAGGCCGGTCCAACGTGCCGACGCGCACGAAGCTCACCGCGGTGCCCGCGCCCGCATAGTGGCTCCACAGCGCGATCTGGCAGCGCGGGCAGCGCAGGATGGTCTGGCCCTTGCCGCTGGCGCTGGGGGTAGGCACGACCACGGGCGTGCCGTGCAGCAGTTCGACACGATCGCTCTCGATCATCGCGTTGAGCGCAAAGGCGGCGCCCGTCTCCCGCTGGCACCAGCGACAGTGGCAGCAGTGCACGAACAAGGGCCGGCTGCTGAGCCGATAGCGGATCTCCTGACAGTCGCAGCCGCCGCTCAAGTCGCTGGCGTTCATTGGCATCCCCCAGAGCGTGCTTGCGAGCATACCAAGCGCCCGCGTCATGGCGTGCCTAGCAGGCCTCCAGCGCCTGCTGGCCGTCGTCCAGCGGTGGCGGCTCGGGATGGGCGCGGGCGAGCGCCATCCAGGTCTGGAAGTCGGGCCGGCAGGGTCGACGCGGCGCCGGCCGCGCCAGTTCCAGCGATTGTTCGTGCGCGATCAACACGCCGAACTGCGGCGGGATGTCCTCGGGCTGGGCAATGCCGGCCTTGAGCACGAACCAGCATTGCCCGGAAAGCGCCAGATAGGCCTCGGACTTGGCCGGCCGGCGCAGCTCGCCCAGCAGGTCGGCCCGGCTCACCTTGATCTCGTGGATGGCCGGCTCCAGGTAGTCCTCCACCGTGGTGTGGCGCAGCGAGTAGACGTCCGGCATGGCCTGCACCCAGCGCAGGCGCTGCGGATCGTCGGCGTGCGGCAGGCCGGCACGCAGGTTCAGGCCGCGCCAGGCGATGCGGCCGCCCTGTTGCAGCGTCTGCGCGACCCTGGCCACCAGCG
This sequence comes from Pelomonas sp. CA6, assembly GCF_022549225.1. Classification (GTDB taxonomy): domain Bacteria; phylum Pseudomonadota; class Gammaproteobacteria; order Burkholderiales; family Burkholderiaceae_C; genus Roseateles. The sequence continues at coordinate 341,511 of NZ_JAKZFD010000002.1, read as the reverse complement.
ATTCATGCGCGTCGCGCGCGGCGCGGTTGCGCTGCAGGCCCTGGTGCAGGGCCGCTATGCCCAGGTCGCTCAGGCGCAGGGTTTCCCGGCCGGCCGCGTCGCGGCAGCGCTCCAGGTAGCCGCCGGCCAGCAATTCCAGCTCCAGCATGTCCTGGCAGGGCCAGCCGGCGCTGCGCCAGAGCTGACGCAGACGGCGCAAATGAGTGGCGGGCAGCATGGGCTGCATCTTGCCGGAAACGCCAGGTCGGACGGCCCAAAAAAGAGGGCCCGTCTTCGTTGAAGAGCGGACCCAAGGGGAGGATAGGGATGCCGGGGCGGCGACCGGGTCGCCGCTCCGGGGAAGGATCAGCGCTCGCGGCGCAGCGAACCCACCATGGTGTTGTTGGTACCCATCATGAAGACGGTGTAGACGCCGCTGGCCGAGACCGGCAGGCCGGTGACGCTGAACACCGGCGACACCAGGGTGGGCGTGTTGACGCTCAGGAAGGAGTTGGCGCTGGCGTTCACGGCGACCGGCGAGGAGGTGGTGCCGGCCTGCACGTTGGTGGCCAGCGGCGTGTAGTCGACGCTCAGCGTCAGGCCATTGGTCGAATTGGCGACGCCGTTGATCAGGCGCAGCTTGGCCTGGTTGGCATTGGTGGGCAGACGGTTGTCGTCCTCCAGCACCTTCAGCGCCGGCGCGCTGGCCGGGCCCCACAGCAGCAGCGTGTAGTCCTTGCCGGCGGCCAGCGTGGGCGTGGTCAGCGTCATGTCGGTGCCGTTGACCTTGATGCTCAGCGTGCCGGCGGCGGCAGCTTGGATAGAGGTGTAGTCGCCGATGGCCGGGGCGCTGCCCTGCGGCATCAGCACGGTATTACCCCACTGGCTGGAGACCGAGGCACCCTCGCCAACGGCTGCCACCAGGCGGGTACGCGCCGTGGTGTTGAACTGCTTGCTCACCGTGCCCTTCTGGACCAGATGGATGCCGTTGACCAGCACGCCACCGTCGGTGGAGGTCAGGATCAGCGTCGAGACGCCGCCGGCCGGCAGGGCCAGGCTGGACACGTCCAGGCGCAGGTCATTCTTGTTGCCGGCGCCGGTGACGCGGATGCGGAAGTTGCCCGCGTTCAGCAGGTTGTAGCTGCTGGTGTTGCTTCCGGGAGTCGCGCTCAGATTGCTGACGATTGGCGACGCGTTGGTCAGGTCGTCGGCGGGCAGCGTGACATAGATGTCCAGCGAGCCTGCATCGGGGGCCAGGTTCATCGCCAGCAGCTTGGACTTGGCGCTGTCCGGCGCGGCTTCGGATTCCTGCAGCAGCGCGGTGCGCACCGCGCCGGCCGAACCGTAGGCGATCAGGCTGTAGTTCACGTCGGCAGCCAGCGAAGGCGTCAGCTGCGCGACCGCGCTGCCGACGTTGTTCAGGATCTGGGTGCCGGTCGCGCCGGTGTTGACCGTGCCATAGCTACCCGCGGCGCCATAGGCGACGGCGCTGTTGATGGTCTTGCTGTCCACGCTCAGGTCCAGCGTTGCATAGCTGGGGCTGGCGTTGACCAGTCGGATCTGGGTGTTGCTGCCGCTGTCTTTGCTGCCACCACCGCCGCAGGCGGTGAGCAGGGCGCTGGCACACAGGCCGATCAAGGGCAGGGCCCAGGACTTGAATCGCATCTTAGGAACTCCAGGGATAGATCGCGCGATTGGAGAGGTTGGCCGTTGCTGGCGCTTGTCGTTATGTTTCTATATTGTTAACTTTTATTGCTGTCCCTCTGGGAAAGTGCGCTCAGCGACTGGGGAGGGCGCTCTACGCGAAGGGCTTGCCGGCGTAGGGCTGGGCGCTAGCATCCCGCCCAGTTCACGACCGCCGCCAGGCCCCGACCGCCATGACCGCCTATCCCTCTTTGCTGGCCCCCCTGGACCTGGGTTTCACCACCCTGAGGAACCGCGTGCTGATGGGCAGCATGCACACCGGGCTGGAGGATTCGCGCAAGCATCTGGACCGGCTGGCGGCCTATTTCGCCGAGCGCGCGCGTGGCGAGGTGGGGCTGATCGTGACCGGCGGCTATGCCCCCAACATCGAGGGCTGGGCCAAGCCCTTTGCCGGCACGCTGGCCAGCGGCGGGGCCGCGCGCCGCCACCGGGTGCTGACCGACGCCGTTCATGCCGAAGGCGGCAAGATCGCGCTGCAGATCCTGCACACCGGCCGCTACGGCTATCACCCGCTGGCCGTGGCGCCGTCGGCGCTCAAATCGCCGATCTCGCCATTCACCCCGCGGGCGCTCAGCGAGCGCGGCATCGAGCGCCAGATCCGTGCCTTTGTGCGCTGCGCCAGCCTGGCCCGCGAGGCCGGCTATGACGGCGTGGAGGTGATGGGCTCCGAGGGCTATTTCATCAACCAGTTCCTCAGCGCCGCGACCAACCGGCGTGAGGACGGCTGGGGCGGCAGCTTCGAGAACCGCATGCGCCTGCCGGTGGACATCCTGAGCCGCATGCGCGAAGCGGTGGGGCCGGACTTCATCATCATCTACCGCCTCTCCATGCTGGACCTGGTGCCCGATGGCGGCAACTGGGACGAGGTGCTGCAGCTGGCGCGCGCCGTCGTGCGGGCCGGCGCCACGCTGATCAACACCGGCATCGGCTGGCACGAGGCGCGCATTCCCACCATCGCGACCAGCGTGCCGCGCGCCGGTTTCGCGTGGGTGACGCGCAAGCTGCGCGAGCAGCTGCGGGCCGAGGGCATCACGACGCCGCTGATCACCAGCAACCGCATCAACACCCCCGAGGTCGCCGAACAGCTGCTCGCGGATGGCGCCGCCGACATGGTCTCGATGGCGCGCCCGCTGCTGGCCGACGCCGAATTCGTCCGCAAGGCGCACGAAGGCCGGGCCGACGAGATCAACACCTGCATCGCCTGCAACCAGGCCTGCCTGGACCATGTGTTCCAGCAGAAGGTGGCGTCCTGCCTGGTCAATCCGCGCGCCGGTCACGAGACCGAGCTGCGCGTGGTGCCGCTGGCGTCGGGCCAGCGGCGCAAGCGCATCGCGGTGGTCGGCGCCGGCCCGGCCGGCCTGTCCGCCGCGACCACGCTGGCCGAACGCGGGCACGAGGTGGCGCTGTTCGACGCCGCCGCCGAGATCGGCGGCCAGTTCAACATGGCCAAGCGCATTCCCGGCAAGGAGGAGTTCCACGAGACCCTGCGCTACTTCGGCCGCCGGCTGGAGCGCCTGGGCGTGGTGCCGGTGCTGGGCCGGCGCATGGAGGTGGCCGACCTGATGGACTACGACGAGGTGCTGCTGGCCACCGGCGTGAGCCCGCGCGACCCGCGCATTCCCGGCCAGGACGAGGGGCGCGCGCGCGGTCAGGTGCTCTCGTATGTGGACGTGTTGCGCCATGGCGCGCCGGTGGGGGCGCGCGTGGCCATCGTCGGCGCTGGCGGCATCGGCTTCGACGTCGCCGAATTCCTCGTCGAGTCCGGCCATTCGCTGGCGCTCGACGCCACGGCCTGGCGCCGCCATTGGGGTGTTGGCGACCCCGCCGAGGTCCGTGGCGGCCTGCTGGCGCCCGAGCCGGCCGCGCCGGCGCGTCAGGTCACGCTGCTGCAGCGCCGGGCCGGCAAGCCCGGCGCCGGCCTGGGCAAGACCACCGGCTGGATTCATCGCACCATGCTCAAGTCCATGCGCGTGCAGATGCTGTCCAGCGTGAACTACGAGCGCATCACCGACGAGGGGCTGTGGATCAGCCGCGGCGAGCAGCGCGCCGACCCCGAGCTGATCGAAGCCGACAGCATCGTGCTGTGCGCGGGTCAGGAGCCCTTGCGCGAGCTGGAGGCGCCGCTGCGCGCCGCCGGCCGTTCCGTCCATCTGCTCGGCGGCGCGCTGGAAGCCGCAGAACTCGATGCAAAGCGTGCAATCTTGCAGGGTCTGCGTGTGGCGCTGTCCATGTAAACCCTAGGCCGCCATCAAACGGAGCAGCGACACTCCGATAGGTCGAGCACGAGGGAACGCCCGCCGCTGTCCAGCGGGCCGCCACGGCGCGGCGCGCCGTCACCAAAACAACACTGCTCCGATGCGTCTCTGGACTGTTCGTCGCTTGCTGTCGACCCTGCCCGGGCTGGCTCTGGCCGGCGCCGCCCAGGCTCGTCCGATGTCTGCCGTTCTGCCGCACGACCCGGATGCGGCCGCCTGGCTGGCCGGGCTGAGCGTGGCCGCCGGCGTGGCGCTGGGTCTGGTGCTGAGCCTGGCGCTGCAGCAGCGCCGACGGCTGCGCCGCCGCCGCGAGGAGCTGCGCCAGGTGCGCGGCGAGCATGCCCGGCTGCGTGCGCTGCTCAACGCGCTGCCCGACCCCATGTATTTCAAGGACGCGCAGGGCGCCTATGTGGGCTGCAACCCGGCGTTTTCTCGCCAGGTGGGCATGCCCGAGGCCCATTTGCTGGGCCGCCGCGACGACGCGCTGAGAAGCTTGCCCGCCTGGACCAGCCGCGACCTGCCCGGCCGCACGCTGAGCTGGGTGGACGGCGAGGACGGCCAGCGCCGTTGCCTGGATGTGATGCACGCCCCGGTGTGGGACGACGAACATTACCTGGGCCTGCTGGCCGTGGCGCGCGACGTGACGCCGCTGCAGCAGGCCATGGAACAGGCCCGCCGTGCGGCCACCGTGTTCGAGCACTGCGGCGAAGGCATCATGGTGCTGGATGCCCAGCACCGCATCCGCGACCTCAATCCGGCGCTGTGCGCCATCACCGGCTATGGCCGCGAGGAGCTGCTCGGCCTGCATCCGCGCCTGCTGCGCGAAGGCGAGCAGGATCCCGAGAAGCTTATCGCGCTGTGGAACGCGCTGCGCGTCGACGGCAAGTGGAGCGGTGAACTGGTGGAGCGCCACAAGAACGGCGACACCGTGCCCATCTGGGCCACGCTGGTCCAGGTGGAGGCCGAGGAAGGCGACGGACTGCCGCAGATCCTCGCCGTGCTGACCGACATCTCGCGCATCAAGCAGACCGAGGCCGAGCTGCTGCACCAATCGCTGCACGACCGCCTCACCGGCCTGCCCAACGCCGCGCTGCTGCGTGACCGCATCGAACGCCAGATCGGCCTGGCGCGGCGCGATCAGACCTGCGTGGCGGTGCTCTACATCGACCTGGACGGCTTCCGCGATGTCAACGACTTCGCCGGCCACTCCGCCGGCGACGCCGTGCTGCTGGCCGCGGCCGAACGCTTCGTCAACGTGGTGCGCGTCAGCGACTCGGTGGCGCGCGTAGGGGCGGACGAGTTCGTCGTCGTGCTGTCCGGTCTGGTCGACGAGGAGACGGCGATGCGCCTGGGCGCGCGCCTGATCCAGGCGATGAACGATCCCATCGCCTTCGACCACCACCAGTTCAATGTCGGCGCCAGCATCGGCCTGGCGCTGTTCCCGGCCGACGGCACCAGCGTGGACGAGCTGCTGCGCAATGCCGAAGTCGCGATGTGCCGCGCCAAGCTGCAGGCGCGTGGCACCGTGCAGGCCTACCGGCCCGAGCTGACCGAGGCGGTGCAGCACCGCTTCGAGCTGACCCATGCGCTGCGCATGGCCAACGAGGCGGCCCAGTTCCGCCTGGAATACCAGCCCCAGGTGCGGCTGGCCGACGGCATGCTGATGGGCGCCGAGGCCTTGCTGCGCTGGCGCCATCCGACGCGCGGCCCGGTGTCGCCGGCCGAGTTCGTGCCCCTGGCCGAGGAAACCGGGCTGATCGTGCCCATCGGCCGCTGGGTGTTGGAACAGGCCTGCGCCCAGGCGGCGCGCTGGCAGGGCCAGCCCGGCAAGCCGCAGCAGGTCGCCGTCAACGTCTCCGCGCGCCAGCTGCGCCAGGGCGACTTCGTCCTCATGCTGGACCGCATCCTCGCCGAGACCGGCTGCCCGCCGCAGGCGCTGGAGCTGGAGGTCACCGAAAGCCTGCTGCTGGAAGACGCCGAGCAGGCCGTGGCGCTGATGAGCGAGCTGGCCGAGCGCGGCGTGCGCGTCGCGATCGACGACTTCGGCACCGGCTATTCCTCGCTGGCCTATCTGCGCCGGCTGCCGGTGCGCACGCTGAAAATTGATCGCAGCTTCGTCAACGAGCTGGGCAGCGACGACAACGTCGCGGCCATCGCGCGCACCGTGATCGTGCTCGCGCGCAGCCTGCACATGGACGTGCTGGCCGAAGGTGTGGAGACCCGCGAGCAGGCCGAGTGGCTGCGCCGCGAGGGTTGCGACTGGGCCCAGGGCTGGTACTACGGCCACCCGATGCCGCCCGAGGACTTCCACCTCGCGCCGCCACCGGAACCGCTGCGCCGCGCGCCGCCCAAGCGGCTGCAGCTGGCCTGAGCGGGGGCGGCCCGTCAGTCATCACTGCGGCCACGGCCACGGCGCCTAGTTCAAGGACGGCTGCGCCGCAGCGGCCGCCCCGGCTCGCTCCACGCGCCAGCAGCGCCGCAGCTGCTCCTCGTCCAGTTCGCAGACCTCCAGCCCCTCCTGCAACTCCAGGCTGGAGATCAGCCATCCGCTGCCCCCGGCGGGAGGCAGGGCGGGGAGGGAGTCGGTGGGAAGGGCGGTCTGCGCGTTCATGGCGGGCTCCGGTGGCGAGGTGGACCATGGCCGCGACTGTGCGGACGCACCGCGAGGCTGGCCATCGCTCCATCGGGGAGCCTCGGGCGGAGGGGGTGGGGGTGCTTCCCCCCGGCGGGGCGGGGCCCCGCGCGCTCACCACTTCGGTGTCCAGCCCAGGCAGGACGCCAGCCAGCAGATCCAGGGACGCGCCCAGGCCGGGCGGTGGCGCCAGGCCTTCACGAAGGCGCGGCGCCCCAGCGCGCGCTCGCCGGCTTTCAGGCAGACATAGCCGAAATCCATGTGATAGCGGGCGAGCTGGTGCCGGAAGCGCCGCCGGTCCAGCCGGCCGCCGTCGGGCGAGACCAGGCCCCAGCGCCGCACCGCACCTTCCAGCAGCCGGGTGCGGTAGTCGATCGCGCGGAAATGCCGGCTGCCCTGCGTGGGCTGCTGCCGGTACAGCGTTGTCACCCGGGCCAGCTTGGCGAAGCGGCACTGGCGCGACAGCCGCAGCCACAGATCCCAGTCCTCGGAATAGGGCAGCGATTCATCGAAGCCGCCGCACGCGGCCAGCCTTTCGCGGCGCGCCATCGCGCAGCTGGTCAGCACCACGCTGTCCAGCAGCAGCACCGGGTAGATCCAGCCCGATTCCGCCTCGTCCAGCCCCGGGCGCTCCTCGGCCAGGCTCGCGGGCGGCGGATAGCGGCCGGCGGGGTCCGGATGCCAGACCGCGAAGCGGCTGTACACCACGCCCAGCCCCGGGTCCCGCTCGAACTCGGCCAGCTGCGCGGCCAGCTTGCCGGGCAGCCAGACATCGTCGTGGTCCACGAAGCAGACGAACTCGCCGCGCGCCAGGCTCAGGCCCAGATTGCGCGCCCGGCTGACCCCGGCGTTGGCCTGGCGCACCAGGCGCAGGCGCTCGCCGTAGGCCGCGGCGATGGCTACGCTGGCGTCGCTGGAGCCGTCGTCGACGACGATCACCTCCAGCACCAGCCCCTCGGCCTGCTGAGCCAGGATGGCGTCCAGCGTCTCGCGCAGATGCCGCTCGGCATTGAAGCTGGGGACGATCACAGACACCATGGTCACGGCGGTCTACCCATTCAGAAGACATGTGGCTGGACATTAACCTGCCAATCGCTCCCTGATGCGCCGGTTGAGAACTTCACCGGCAAGAACCGCTCAATCACCTCGAAATTGGTCTTCGCGTGCTGAGTGAGTTCCGTGCAGGTGTAAGTCGCTGCTTGCTGGCGTTTCCAGGCCGCCAGCGCCAAGGGCAATGCCCACTGGTCAGCCAAGTGTGGGCCAAGTGCAGCTTCGCTGACCTGATAGGCCCGCACTTCGCGCACCAGGTTGTAAGCGACTTTCTCGGCGCTCACCCCCTTCTCTCCGAACTCAGTAAAAACCTCGGTGAGATGCTCATAGACGAGCGTAACCATCAACGCATTGCCAGGCCCTTCGTTTTGACGCACAGGGGCTTCACGCAACTGATCGTCACTCCAGCCAAGCGCTCCGCCTAGACGCTCAAGCTCGCGCCGGGCGACTGAGCGAGGTACGGCCGGCGCGAGGCAATCGGCATAGCCTTCCACCCTGGCGCCGCGTTCGCGCAAGTTGAAAGGCTGGAGCTTGTCTGCTGCCGGCCATATCGTCACTTCAATTTCGCCCCCGCCCGCGGGGTAAAAGCCCAGCCGACGCAGGGAGAGTTCGACCTTGGCGCCGAGCTTGCGCATCAGGGGCGCAAAGCTGCGCTCCAGGAAGTGAAAGGGCGGTGCCATCGGGTTGTGCGTGCCGCCGCCGAGTTTCAGATGACTCTGCGCGTCGGCCATCAACAAAGCCGGCCATACCGTCTGCAGCACCAGCGTGCAACTGCCTGCCGTGCCGACATTGAAGTGGTAGTTGCCCGCCCGCACCCGTCCCGGTGAGAAGGTCAGCGCCTGGGAGTTCAGTTCGGCGCCCTGCACCTCGGCGCCGCAAACCTCTGTAGCGGCATTCACGCAAGTCAGGTGCTGGCGCATCAGGCCGGGTTTCGCCCGGCCGGCGCGAATCCTCGTCAGCGTGAAGGGCTGGCCTGTGCACATGGACAGGGCCAGTGAAGTACGCAGGATTTGTCCCCCGCCCTCACCGACGGAGCCATCAATTTCGATCATGTTCTTCTCTTCTTGTTCTAGGTCTGCGTGTCGAAGTGCAGAACCGCGTCATGCAGATACTGGTCCAGCAGCGGTTCGTCCGCCTTCGGCCCTTTGTCGGGGGTATGCGCCAGCGCATTGGCCAGTTCCGCCTCGATGAAGTCGTGAATCCCCACCCAGCGCGGGCTTGTCGCCGACTCACCTGCGCGCATCTTGACTTCCAGCAGCGCATTGACCTCATCGAGCAGCTTGTGATCCGTCAAGGTCCGAGTAGCCAACTCGGCAAAACGCATCGGCGGAACGCCGCGACCCTCGCGAATCCAACGGGCGGCAAGCAATGGGCGCAAGACGTACAGGTACTTCTTGTACCGAACGACCTCCCCGTACAGATGCTCTCGCAGGTTCTTCTTGGCCATCGACACGTAGTGGTGGTAGCCCCGCACTGACGAGAAGCTCTGTTCGGCCAACACCCGGAGGCGGTTTGTCCATGGGTCTTCCTGCTGGTAGATGATGGGCGAGCGCAGCCACTCGAGCAGCGTCGGGTTGGACTCTCGCAGCAACTGCAGCGTCTTGCGCAGGTCCCATTCGTTGATGTCCAACTCGCCGCTGATGGGCTGCTCAATGACGTCGCGGCCAGGCTCTACCGTCAAGTACCAAGGCAGTCGATTGACGTAGACGAAGCGGACGTCGTAGTCGCTGTCAGGCGAGGCGAAGCCCCAGCCGCGGCTGCCCGACTCGCAGGCGAAAAGCACCTTCACCTGATGCTTCTCCTCCAGCGCCGCAAGGTTCGCCAGCACGGTGGTGCGCATCTCGTCAGAGACGGGGTGCGCGCTCAATACGGTTTCTTCCTTCATGCTCTTCCCTCCCATTTCATTGTCATGGGTGGGTGAGAGCACGAGGCCCTCACCCACTCATCCCTTAACGCAGACCACCTGCTTCAAGGTGTGTACCACTTCAACCAGGTCCTTCTGCGCGGCCATGACGGCATCTATGTCCTTGTAAGCCATCGGAATCTCGTCGATAACGTCGGCATCCTTGCGGCATTCGACGCCGGCCGTTGCCTTGACCTGGTCCTCGACGGTGAACATCTTTTTCGCCTTGGTGCGGCTCATGACGCGGCCGGCGCCGTGGCTGCAGCTCTCGAAGCTCTCCGGATTGCCGAGACCACGAACGATGTAGCTGCGCGCACCCATGCTGCCCGGGATGATGCCCAGTTCACCGCGCTTGGCGCTTACGGCGCCCTTGCGGGTCACAAACACGTCTTCACCGAAGTGACGTTCCTGCTGCACATAGTTGTGGTGGCAGTTCACTGCCTCCACATGCGACTCGAAGGGCTTGGTGATGACCTTGCGGACCGTGGCGATCAGGTTGGCCATCATCACCTCGCGATTCTTCATCGCGAACTTCTGCGCCCAGGACACGCCGCGCACATAGTCTCCGAAGTATTGAGCGCCTTCTTCCAGGTAGGCCAAGTCCTTGTCGGGAAGGTTGCGTTGGTTGCGTTCAGCGTCCTTCTTGGCCAACTCGATGAAGTGCGTGCCGATGGCGTTGCCCACGCCGCGTGAACCTGAGTGCAGCATGAACCACACAAAGCCCAGTTCATCGAGGCAGACCTCGATGAAGTGGTTGCCTGTACCCAGCGTTCCCAGGTGCTTGCGGTTGTTCGTATTCTTCAGGCGCGGGTGAAGTTCGCAGAGCGCGTCGAACTCGTCGGCCAAAGTCGCCCAGACTTGGTCCACCGTTTCGGGCGGGTTCTCCCAGCTGCCGGTATCGCGGCCGCGGCCTCGCGGCACCGAACCGTGGGGCACGGCCTTCTCGATAGCGGAGCGCAGCGGGCCAAGATTGTCAGGTAGGTCTTCGGCTCGTAGCGTCGTCTTCGCGGCCATCATGCCGCAGCCGATGTCCACACCCACTGCAGCCGGAATGATGGCCTTGATGGTGGGAACCACCGAGCCGATAGTCGCCCCCAGACCGTAGTGCACATCCGGCATGGCCGCAACATGCTTGAACACGACGGGCAGGCGGGCCGTATTGATGAGCTGCTGCCTGGCTTCGTCTTCAATGGTGACGCCCTTGGTCCACATCTTGACGGGCACGCCGCCAGGAACTTCTTCGACGTTGTAATTCAGTTCTGACATGCTGTTCTTCTCAACAAAAGTGCGGTGACGGGAGGCGATGAAATCTTCACTCTGCCATCCATTGCTGGACCGGGACTTGAACCCGGGATGCCTCAGGATTTCTCCCGAAACACGCAGCTCTCGCTGCGTGCGTCTACCTGTAATTCCACCTGCATTCACCGCGAAATGGGATGTCTGGCTGCGACAAGGTTTTGGTGAAACATCGTGCTCTACCCACTGAGCTACGGTCCCCTTGCGGGGATCGACGGGACTCGAACCCGCGACACCGAGATGAATAGTCTGTAGTTCCACCTGCATTCGCAGCAGGACATCTCAAAAGAGCGCGACAAGGATCGGCAAGAAGATGCCATGCCGGTTTCCCGGTTGAGGATTCGAACCCCCGGCGTTCCGATGTATTCCTGCCAGCATTCGCGCAAAAATCGACAGCCCCCGCGTGGCGACAAACAGTTGGTGAGACACGTTTGGCAGATGTAGTCCCACCGGCATTCGCCACGCGACGACGATTGTTCCGGTTCGGTTGATGCCCCGGGCGACCAAGTTTGCAAGAGCGGCCTACGGGTTCTCCGTTGCGGGCTTGCCGGCCCGCGCGGCCAAATGGTGCTGTACTCCTGCAGGCATTCGCCTGGGACACCTTCCTACTCGATATGCCGTGACCCTACTGCGCGGCCAACGACACCTTCTCGATTTCGCCCACCCAGTGTTCGGCGTCCATCGTGCCGTTGGCGAAGTTCGCCACCATCGTGAACACCGCATCCGAGAAGCCTCCCACATTCAGGATGTCGTGCCGCTCCGCGGCTTGGGTGGTCGCGGTCGGCTGGATGTCAACGCACACCAGGCGTGCTTGCGGATTGCGCTTCTTCAGCACTTCCCACTCGCGCAGGGTCTGCGTCGCGCCGTGCCGGTTGGTGTCAACCCAGGACTCGTTGTCCGAGACCAGGATCACCAGGTCCACCGAGGCACCTTCCTGGTTCAGCTGGGCAAGTGGCGCACTGCAGCTGGTCCCGCCACCGCCGATCTTGGCCAGCGCCTGGGCGTTGGTCATGACCGAGTCGCGGGCATTCAGCGACAGCTTCACCACATCCTGCTCGAATGGCAGAACACGGGCCTGCGGGTTCTTGCGTAGCACGGCGGCAGCCACCAAGGCGGCCACGTCAATGCAACTCACGCTGGACGTTGCCGAGCCACGGTGACCGGTCACAGCCAAGCTCATTGAGCCCGACACGTCGGGGCACACGACGACACGACCCGCGAGGCTGGGCACGTTGGCCAGCGACAGTTCCATCGCATCCTGCAGCGCATCGCGAACCTGTACCGGCACAGAGTCACCGGTCGCCCTGAAGGCGGACAGCAGTTGGTACGGCATGACACGCGCCTTGGCCACGGCCTGCGCATCGCACAGCTTGGCTGCGACCAACCCGGTCATGCCGGGTAGGTCGAACACGCCCTGCCGTGCGAAGGTGTTCAGGTTTTGACGCACCATGTGCCAGGAGCCCTGGCGAGCGATCTGCGCCCATTGCGCGGCGCTCAACTCCAGCGCCGTCAGCATCTGGAACGGAACGTCGGGCACCGCGGTGGCCACACCCAGGACGGCCTCGCGCTTGAAGCGCTCGAACGCTTGCGTGATAGGCGGCAGTGACGCTTCATTGATCGGCTTGCCAATCAACCATGCGAACCAAGCCGCACGCCAAGCCTCGGCGGGCTTGGGGTGAACCATCTTGACCACGTCGGCCAGCGAGGGCGTGTTGCCCACCGCCGCATTCAGCAACTGCTTCTCGGTCGCCGTCTGCAGCCACAGTTGGACCAGCTTCTTCGGGCGCGAACCCAGCGACTTGCGGCCCACCGCGCCGCTACGCAGGATCTGCACGAAGTTGCGCAGCATCTTGCCGTTGTCGACGACGCGAGAGAACACCTGGCTCAGCAGCGCGACATCACGGACAGCCAGGCTGGCAGCCAGCAGGGCGGGAACGTCCTTCATGTAGCCGGACTCGCGGCCATAAATCGCGGTCTTGGCGACGAAAGAGGGTTCCAGCGTCTGGGTCAGCGCCAGCACCTGGTCGAGCTGGTCTTCAGCATTTGCGTAGAAGGTGCGACTCAGGCAGCCCGTGGCGGCGAGCTGTGCCAGCTGATGCCGAGGGTCGAAGGCATAGGCAGGCGCTTGCTCGGCGTTGCGTGCCGTGGCTGCCGGCAGCCGGGCGCCCTTGATCGTTTGGAAGAGTTGCGTGTTGACCATGAGGTTCTCCTCTTTTGCATTCAACGTCTTGTTCGTGCCTCCTTTATTGCAATGGGTGTGCCAGGTCTGATTCCCGTCACCAGATCGCCAAGTAACTAATTGATTTAATTGGAGAATTTCACTTCTCTGACTCCTTTGGCGATTTCAGGGGATGAACACAAGCCCACCAAAGATAGACTATTGGCTAGTCACTTATCTGATTGGCTATGTCAAAGAGAACGGTCGTCATCGGATTCCTTGGGTCGCAGCTGGACTCAGGAATGGGGGCGGGCCGCTGGGAGAAATGGCGGCCGACGATTTCGCTCGTCCAGCATGAAGACACGCTGATCAACCGACTGGAATTGCTCCACTCGGCGAAACACACAGCGTTGGCGCAGCAGTTGGTGCGCGACATTGCCAACGCATCGCCGGACACCGTGGTGAATCTGGTGCCCATGGATGTTGTGGACCCCTGGGACTTCGGCGAGATGTATGCCGCCCTCTACGACTGGGCGCGGGGCTACCGCTTTGACCTGGCGCACGAGCAGTATTGGGCGCACATCACCACCGGCACGCATGTCGCCCAAATCTGCATGTTCCTGATGGTGGAGTCGCGCTTCATCCCTGGCGTGTTGCTGCAGACGGCACCGCCCAAGAAGCAGCAGCTTGGCAACCCAGGCAGCTACACGCTGATTGACCTGGACCTCTCCCGTTACGACGTGCTGGCTCAGCGTTTCAACCAGGCCCATGCAGAAGCGCTGGAGTTCCTCAAAAGCGGCATCCCCACTCGCAACAAGCGCTTCAACGCCCTCATTGAAGAGATTGAGCGCGTCGCCGTGCGCTCGCAAGCGCCCGTCCTCCTGACTGGGCCGACGGGTGCGGGCAAATCGCATCTGGCCCGGCGAATGTTCGAGCTCAAGAAGACGCGGCACCAGGTGCAGGGCGATTTCGTTGAGGTGAACTGCGCCACTTTGCGTGGCGACAGCGCAGCATCCACCCTTTTCGGTCACAAGAAGGGCGCGTTCACCGGCGCGGCGGCGGATCGTGCAGGCCTGCTGCGGACAGCCCATCAAGGCGTGCTGTTCCTTGATGAGATTGGCGAACTGGGCCTCGACGAGCAAGCCATGCTGCTCAAGGCTGTAGAAGAAAAGCGCTTCTTCCCCATGGGCAGCGACCGAGAGGTCAGCAGCGATTTCCAACTGATCGCCGGTACCAATCGTGACCTGCGCGTCGACGTGGCGCAGGGGCGATTTCGGGAGGACCTGTTCGCGCGCATCAACCTCTGGGCCTACACGCTGCCGGGCCTGGCTCAGCGACCAGAGGATATCGAGCCAAATGTCGACCATCTGCTGAGCCGCTTTGCTGCTGAGTCGGGCCGAGCGGCGCGGTTCAACGTTGAGGCAAAGGCAACGTATCTGCGGTTCGCCAAGTCGGCCAACGCTATGTGGAGTGGCAACTTCCGTGACTTGTCGGGCAGCGTAACTCGAATGGCCACCCTTGCGGACGGCGGCCGGATTACGACGAGCCTGGTGGAAGCTGAGATTCAGCGGCTCCAGTGGCTATGGCAGTCGCCCGGAGCTCCTCTTGAGGCGGACGTGGGCCTGAATGGGCTCCTGGCGCCGGACGTCGCGGAGGCCTTGGACCTGTTTGACCGGCTGCAACTCGAAGCGGTGGTTCGCATCTGCCAGGAGTCGGACACGCTCTCTGAGGCGGGACGCCGGCTGTTTGATCGGTCGCGCGTTCAACGTTCGGTCGTCAACGACGCGGACCGGCTGCGGAAGTACTTGCTGAAGTTTGGGCTCTCCTGGGCAACGATTCGGCAGGCGGCATGAAGGGCCACTGCCTGGCCGACCGATGTTGAGCAGCCAATTGGCGTTTCGCGCCGGCACCGGGCGGAGGTATCACCCGATGTCCAACTGCCTCAGTCACGCTGGAATGTCATAGACGTGGGGACGAATGTCATTGTTCAGTGACACCCCAGGGGCACCGCTACAAGGGCAGCGCCGTGCTGTTCTTCACCTCCTCCATCACCGCGTAGGTCCGCGTTTCGCGCACGCCGGGCAAGGTCCAGATCACGGCGCCGATGAATTCCCGGTAGGCCACCATGTCGTGCACGCGGGTCTTGAGCAGGTAGTCGAAGCCGCCGGCGACCAGGTGGCATTCGAGGATCTCGGGCCGGCTCTGCACCGCGGCGCGGAAGTTGTCCATCACGTCGTGCACCGTGCGGTCGAGCAGGATCTCGATGAAGACCAGCATGCCCGCGCCCAGCTTGGCGGGGTTGAGCCTGGCCTCGTAGCCCAGGATGTAGCCCTCGCGGGTCAGGCGCTTGACGCGCTCCAGCACCGCGGTGGGGGAGAGGTGCACCGTCTCCGCCAGTTTCAGATTGCTGATGCGTCCATCCTGCTGCAGCACGCGCAGAATACGCAGGTCGATGGTGTCCAGGTCCAATTCGCCGGCCATGCTGGATTTTCTTCGGTCGTGATTTCAATCATCCGAATTTAATCCAGACTCAACGCCCATAAAGTCCCGGCATTCACTAGGGGTGTTGCGCCCCGCTCAGGAGTTGCCATGACCGCCTTCGCCCTGCCGCCGGAATCGGCGCGCCTGCCCGATCCCTACCGTGACGAGCTGCCGCTGGTGCAGCAGCTGGCCGCGCAGCTGCAGGACCTGCCCTGGGCGGCGGTGATCGACCAGGCCACGCCCTGGGTGCAGCAGGTGCGCGCCAACCCGGCACCGTTCTGGGCCATGGAGTCGCTGCTGCGCGAATACCCCATCACCAGCGCCGAGGGCCTGGCGCTGATGCGCCTGGCTGAAGCCCTGCTGCGCGTGCCCGACGCCGAAACGGCGATCGCGCTGACCGCCGACCAGCTGGGCCGCGCCGACTTCGACGGCAGTTCCGGCGGCCCGCACAAGATGCTGGCCGGCCTGGCCGCCAGCGCGATCTCGCTGTCCAAGAAATTCCTGCCCGACGCCGAAGGCGAGGCCGGCTTGATCAAGCGCCTGGGCGCGCAGACCGTGGTCGCCGCCACCGTGCGCGCGATCCAGCTGCTGGGCCGCCAGTTCGTGCTGGGCCGCAACATTCAGGAAGCGATGGGCGAGGCGGACGCGGCGCGCAAGGCGCAGCGTCAGCTGCGCTTCTCCTACGACATGCTGGGCGAAGGCGCCCGCACCGAGCGCGACGCCGAGCGCTACCAGGCCTCTTATCTCAGCGCCATCGCCGCGATCGCCGGTGGCCGCCAGGCCGCCAGCCCCGAGGAGGCGGACGGCATCTCCATCAAGCTGTCGGCGCTGTTCTCGCGCTACGAGGTGCTGCAGCGCGAACGCGTGGCGGCGGAGCTGCTGCCGCGCGTCTGGCAGCTGGTCGAGAAGGCGGCGCAGGCCAACATCAACCTGACCATCGATGCCGAGGAGGTCGACCGGCTGGAAATCTCGCTGGACCTGCTGGACGCGCTGGCCGAGCGCATCGCCAGCCACTTCCCGCAGTGGCGCGGCTTCGGCCTCGCGGTGCAGGCCTACCAGACCCGCGCCCGTGCGGTGGTCGACGAGGTGGCCGCGATCGCGCGCAAGCACGGGCTGCGCTTCATGGTGCGCCTGGTCAAGGGCGCCTATTGGGACGGCGAGATCAAGCGCGCCCAGGAACTGGGCCTGGTCGATTACCCGGTGTTCACGCACAAGCCGCACACCGACGTGTCCTACCTGGCCTGCGCGAAGGCGCTGCTGCAGCACCATGAGGTGATCTACCCGCAGTTCGCCAGCCACAACGCCGGCACCATCGCCGCCATCGTGCAGATGGCGCATGCGCTCGGCGCCCGCTTCGAGATGCAGCGCCTGCACGGCATGGGCGAGGGCGTTTACCGCGAGGTGCTGAAGGACGGCTCCATCCCCTGCCGTGTCTATGCCCCGGTGGGCGAGCACCGCGACCTGCTGGCTTACCTGGTGCGCCGGCTGCTGGAAAACGGCGCCAACTCTTCCTTCGTGCACCAGCTGGCCGACCCGTCGGTGGCGCCGGCCGAGCTGCTCGCGTCGCCGCTGACCCAGATTCAGCCGCAGCGCAGCCTGCCGCTGCCCATCGCGCTGTACCGCGACGCGCAGGGCCGGGGCCGCGACAACTCCTCGGGCCTGGACCTGGCCGTGCCGTCTCAGCGCCAGCCGCTGCTGGACGCGCTGGCGGCCTGCCAGGTGCCGGCGATGAGCGAGGCCACCGAGGCCGAGGTCGACGCGGCGCTGGAACGCCTGCAGGCCGGTTTCGGCGGCTGGAACGCCACGCCGGTGGCCGAGCGCGCCGCTGTGCTGCGCCGCGCTGCCGACGCGCTCCAGGCCCAGCTGCCGCAGTACTGCGCGCTGCTGGTGAAGGAGGCCTACAAGAGCCTGGGCGACGCGATCGCCGAGGTGCGCGAGGCGATCGACTTCATGCGCTACTACGCCGACCAGGCCGAGCTGCTGCAGCAGGACGGCGTGGCGGTGCAGGGGCGCGGTGTCTTCGTCTGCATCTCGCCGTGGAACTTCCCGCTGGCCATCTTCGCCGGCCAGGTGGTGGCCGCGCTGGCCGCCGGCAACGCGGTGGCCGCCAAGCCGGCCGAGCAGACGCCGGTGGTGGCGCGCGAGTGCGTCGCACTGCTGCATGCCGCCGGCGTGCCGGTGAGCGCGCTGCAGCTGCTGCATGGCCGCGGCGAAACCGTCGGTGCGCGCCTGGTGGCGGCGCCGCAGACGGCCGGCGTGTGCTTCACCGGGTCGACCCAGGTGGCGCAAATCATCAACCGCCAGCTCGCCGCGAAGGAGGGCAGCACCGCGCTGCCGCTGATCGCCGAGACCGGCGGCCTCAACGCGATGATCGTCGACTCCACCGCGCTGCCCGAGCAGGTGGTGGACGCGGTGGTGCAGAGCGCCTTCCGCTCCGCGGGCCAGCGCTGCTCCGCGCTGCGTCTGCTGCTGGTGCACGAGGCGGTGGCCGACGGCGTGATCGAGATGCTGAGCGGCGCGGTGAAGGAGCTGCGCGTGGGCGACAGCGCCGACCTGGCCACCGATGTGGGCCCGCTGATCGACGACGAGGCCCATGGCCTGATCTCCGGCGAGGTGCAGCGCCTCAAGCGCGACGCCAAGCTGATCGCCGAGGGCCGCGCCTCCGATCCCTGCCCGCGCCTGCAGCCGCCGGTGGCCTTCGAGCTGGCCTCCATCGCCGAGCTGAAGAAGGAAATCTTCGGCCCGGTGCTGCACGTCGTGCGCTGGAAGGGCGATGTGGACCAGGTGATCGCCCAGGTCAACGCGCTGGGCTACGGGCTGACGCTGGGCATCCAGACCCGCATCGACAGCCGCGCGCTGCGCCTGGCCGGCGAGGCACGCATCGGCAATGTCTACGTCAACCGCAACATCATCGGCGCGGTCGTCGGCGTCCAGCCCTTTGGCGGCGAGGGCCTGTCGGGCACCGGCCCCAAGGCGGGCGGCCCGCACTACCTGCTGCGCTTCATCGCACAGCCCGCGGCCCAGGCCGTGGCCGCGTCGCCGGCGCTGCCGCCGACCACCGCGGTGGAGAACCTGGAGCCGCTGTTCCAGGCGCACGAAGCCTGGTCCGCCACCGCGCTGGACGAGCGCTGCCAGGCGCTGGAACGCGCCGGCGCCGGCCAGCCGGCCGACGTGGCCCAGGCCTGGCGCGTGCAGGCCGAGGCGGCGCGTCGCCGCCTGGTGGACCAGAGCCTGCCCGGCCCCACCGGTGAGAGCAACGAGCTGCGCCTGCACGGACGTGGCGTGATCGCGGTGCTGGCGCAGGGGGCCGATGCCAAGTCGCTGGCCCAGCTGCTGGGTGGCGCACTGCTGGCCGGCAACGCGGTGCTGGTGGTGGGCGACGGCGCGCCGGCGCGCGAACTGCACCAGGCCCTGCTGCGCGGCGGCGTGCCCGCCGCGGCGATGCGCCTGGTGGCGGCCGAACAGCTGGCCGCCGTGCTGCGCGCGCCGCGCCTGGCCGGCGTCTGCGGCGAGGCCGGCATGCTGCGCGCCGTCCAGCGCGAGCTGGCGACGCGTGACGGCGCCATCCTGCCGCTGATCAGCCTGGCCGAGGCCGCCAGCCCGCACCAGCTCTACCGCTTTGCCGCCGAGCAGACCCTGACCATCAACACCGCCGCGGCCGGGGGCAATGCGGCGTTGTTGGCGGGGCTGTAGACCACGAAGCCCCCCGCCCAGCGGGGCCGCTGGTCGGCCCCCCGAGGGGGCGCCGATGCGGCCGGCCTTGAGCCGCCCTTGAGCCGCCCACATCGGCCAACGGGCCGGCTTGGGGCGGCCCGGCGCTCGGCCCCAAACCCGTGCCAAACGCAGGCCTCGGTCAACGCCTCACCGCCACCACCGCCCCTGCGTCCCCGGCCTGCATCAGCACCCATCCTCGCTGCGAGGCCTCCCAGACCGCGCCCGCGTGCAGCCGTAGCGCCGGTGCCCACAGGGTTTCGGCCAGCAGTTGCGGCGCCGGCTGCAGGCGCAGCTGGCCCTGCTGCAGGTGCAGCACGCTGCCGCGCGGCAGGTAAAGCGCCTGGCTCAGGCCCGGTTCCAGCCTCAGCGGCTGGGCCTGCGGGGCAGCGGCGGGTGGGGTGCCAGCGCGCCGCCCGCCGCGCAAGCGCGCGCGCAGCAGCATCCAGAACGAGGGGCGGGGGCTGAGCAGCAGGGCCATGGCATGGGGCGGCGGTGGTGCGCCGCGTCGTGGGGGATGACGGGGTCCAGTGTGCGCAGCGGCACCCGGCGAAAACAGGCACAGCGCGGCGCTTTGTGATGCGCAACAGCGGGTTCCCGCGCTCTGTTCCGGTCCGCCATGCGGCGCGCTGTTGCGGTCCGCGGCCCCGGCCAGCCCGCACAATGGGCCATGGACGCCGAGCAACGCACGGGCCCGCTGTACCTGCAGCTGGCCAGCCACTACCGCCGCGCGATCGCCGCCGGCAGCCTGGCGCCGGCCGCGCGCATGCCCTCGGTGCGCGCGCTGATGGCGCTGCACCGCGTCAGCCTGGCCACCGCGCTGCAGGCCTGCCGCCATCTGGAAAGCGAAGGCCTGCTGGAAGCGCGCCCGCGCCAGGGCTATTTCGTGCGCGCCACGGCGTTGCAGCGGCGCCTGCCGCCGGCGGCCGAGCCGCTGCCGGCACCGCCCGACCCGGCGCGCTATGTGGGCGTGCAGCAGCGCATCTCGGCGCTGCTGGCGCGCGCGCTGGCGGCGCGCGTGCAGGTGAACCTGGCCGGCGCCAGCGCCCAGGCCGCGCTGTACCCGCTGCGCGCGCTGGCGCTGCAGGGGCAGCGGCTGCTACGCCGCCATCCCGAGCTGCTGGTCGAGCCGCCACCGCCCGATGGCTTGCCCGCGCTGCGCGAGGCGCTGGCGCGGCTGGCGCTGGACGCCCAGGTCGCGCTGCGCGCCGACGAGGTGCTGGTTACCCACGGCTGCACCGAGGCGCTGACCATCGCGCTGCGCGCCGTGGCGCGCCCGGGCGATGCGGTCGCGGTGGAATCGCCCACCTACTACGGGCTGCTGCAAATCCTCGAAAGCCTGGGGCTGCGTGCGCTGGAGATCCCCACCAGCCCGCACACGGGCCTGTCGCTGGACGCGCTGCAGGCGGCCGCCCGCCAGGAGCCCGCGCTGCGCGCCGTGGTGGTCATGCCCAATCTGCAAAACCCACTCGGCTCGGTCATGCCGGACGCGCACAAGAAGGCGCTGCTGGCCTGGTGCGATCAGCAGGACCTGGCCCTGATCGAGGACGACACCTACGGCGCGCTGGCCGACGATCCGCAGCGCGCCATCAAGTCCTGGGACCGCGACGGACGGGTGATCCTCTGCTCCTCGCTGCACAAGACCCTGGCGCCGGGCATGCGCCTGGGCTGGATGACGGCCGGGCGCTGGCATGCGCGCGCGCGCATGCTCAAGTACACGCAGAGCCGGCCCAACGAGGCCCTGGGCCAGGCGGTGGTCGCCGCCTTCCTCTCCGGTGGCCAGATGGACCGCCACCTGCGCGGGCTGCGCCGCCGCCTGACCGTGCAGCGCGGCCAGATGGCCGAGGCCCTGGCCGACCACCTGCCCGCCGGCACGCGCCTGAGCCTGCCGCCGGGCGGCATGGCGCTGTGGCTGGCGCTGCCGCCGGGCCTGTCCTCCGAATGGCTGTTCGGCGCCGCGCTGGAGCGCGGCATCCGCCTGGCGCCCGGCGTGATGTTCTCCAACGCCACCCGCTTCGACGGCTTCGTGCGCATCAACTGCGGCCATCCCATGGATGCGGCCCAGCACGAGGCCATACGCACGCTGGGGCGCTTGTGCGAGCAGGCCCTGCAGCGACCGACCGGCGCGGTGCGCGACGTCGACCTTTCGCCCGCCTGGGCGCTGTCAGCGCCGGGCGAGCCCGCCTAGCGCCGGCCCGGGCCTGCCCCCGGCTTACACTGACGACCCCTAGCGATTCCGCAGCCCAACTCCATGAGCTCCTGCATTGCCTTCATCGGTGGCGGCAACATGGCCAGCGCCATCCTGGGCGGCCTCTTGAAGGCCGGCCATGCCGCCCGCGATCTGCGCGTCGTCGAACCGCATGCGCCGCAGCGCGAGCGGCTCGCGGCGGAACTGGGCATCCAGGCGCTGGCGCAGGCGGATGCCTCGCTGGCGGATGCGCAACTGGTGGTGTGGGCGGTCAAGCCGCAGCTCTTCGCCGAGGCCGCCGCGCCCTGCGCGCCGCATGTGGGCGCGGCGCTGCAGCTGTCGGTGATGGCCGGCCTGCGCAGCGACGCGATCGCGCGCGCCAGCGGCAGCGCGCGCGTGGTGCGCGCGATGCCCAACACGCCGGCGCTGATCGGCCAGGGCATCACCGGGCTGTTCGCGCGCGCCGAGGTCGGCGAGCCGGAGCGCCGCTGGATCGAGCAGGTGCTGGCGCCCACCGGGCGCACGCTGTGGGTGGCGCGCGAGCAGGACCTGGACGCGGTCACTGCGCTGTCGGGCTCGGGGCCAGCCTATTTCTTCTTCGTCGTCGAACAGATGGTGGCCGCGGCGCGCGACATGGGCCTCAGCGAGGCGCAGGGTCGCGAGCTGGCGCTGGCCACCTGCGCCGGCGCGGCCGCGCTGGCGCTGCAGTCGGGCGAGTCGCCGACGCTGCTGCGCGAGCGCGTCACGTCCAAGGGCGGCACCACCCACGCGGCGATCTCCAGCCTGCAGGCGGACGGCGTGGACGCGGCCTTGCGGCGCGCGGTGCGCGCCGCCGAGCAGCGCGCGCGCGAGCTGGGCGACGAGTTCGGCGGCTGAGGAGAGTTTCGCTCGATGGGGATTGCGACGCGCTGCAGCCTGCGCGGCTGGCTGCGTGCACCGGGTTCGCTGAGCAAGCGCGTGGCGGCGCTGGGCCAGCGCTTCGAGGTGCAGGTCTTGCGGCAAGAGGTGGCCCCGCTGCGCCAGCTGGAGCGCCGCGCGCTCGGGCTGCCGCGTAGCGGCTGCACGGTGGTGCGCGAGGTGCTGCTGCGCGTGGATGGGCGGCCGCTGGTGTGGGCGCGCTCGGCGCTGCACGCGGTGGCGCTCAAGGGGCCCTGGAAGGCGGTCAAGGGCCTGGGCTCACGTCCGCTGGGCCATCTGCTTTACGAGGACCCGCGCATCCAGCGCAGCGAGCTGCAGCCGCGCCGCCTGGCCCGCCAGGGCCATACCCGGCGCCAGATGCTCAAGCAATGGCAGGCGGCGACCGGCGCCGAGGCCTCGCCGCAGATGCTGTGGTCGCGCAACTCGGTGTTCACCCGGCGCGGCGCCCAGCTGCGCGTGATGGAATTGTTCGTCCCCGAACTGGCGAACTACAAGCCAGGTTCGCTGCGGCGCCGCAAGCCGGTTCGTTGAAGTCTGCGCCCGGCATGCCGCGGCGGTGCGGGCGGGGGCAGGGCCCTTGGACCGGCCGCTCAACCAGGAGAACACGCCATGACGGAATGTCGCGCCGCGCGCTGGCCCGGACCGAAGACCTCGCACGAACACCGCCGTCCCGGACGGCTCCTGCCGGTTGCGCCGCGCGGCGCGCCGTGGGCGGGCGCGCTGCTCGCCGGCCTGATGGCGACGGCGGCTCAGGCGGACGAGCCGGCCTTCAAGCTCACCGCCGGGCACTACGACTACGGCGGCTACGCCGGCCAGGACCTGAACCTGCGCTGGCGGGGCGAGGACCGCGAGGCCTGGGTCGGCCTGTACCACGATCCCCAGTTCGGCTCGCAGGCGCGGGCCGGCGCCGATGCCAGCATCAACCTGACCGGCTGGGCCCAGCTCCAGCCTTCGCTGCAACTGGCTTCGCGCGGTTTCGTCGGCGGCAGCGTCAATCTGCAGCTGGGCACGCGCTGGTATGGCCTGCTGGGCTGGGGACGGACCAACCTCAAGCCCTACTACAACCTCAACTTCGATCCCAACGACGCGATCACCGTGGGCCTGGGCTGGCATGAGGACGATGGCCGCGGGCTGCAGCTCTTCGTCGTCGCCGACGATCGCCTGCACACCGGCCAGCGCGACACCCACGTTCTGCTGCGCTGGCCCCTGGCAGAGGGGCAACGCCTGACCCTGGACCTGATGCACAAGCGCGGCCAGGGCGACGGCGGGCCGGTGCGCGCCTGGGGCTGGAGCGCGACCTGGGACTGGCCGCGCTGGTTTCTGCGCCTGGCGCGCGACCCGAAGCAGAACTTCTCCACCGACGACGCGACGCGGTTCTCGGCGGGGCTGCGCTTCTAGCGCCGCCGGGGCTCAGCGCAGCGCCAGGTCCAGCGCCGTGCCGGCAAAGATCGCGAAGCCCAGCCAGTGGTTGTCGCGGAAGGCCTTGAAGCAGCCCTCGCGGCTGCGCCGGCGGATCAGCGTGTAGTGCCACAGCACCTGTGCGACGGCCACGGCCATGCCGAGCAGGAACCAGCGGCCCAGCCCCAGGCGCAGGCCCAGCCAGGTCCAGCTGGCGATGAAGAGCGCGTAAAAAGCCATCACGCCGGCGACGTCGTAGCGGCCCAGGGTCAGCGCCGAGGTCTTGATGCCGATCTTGATGTCGTCGTCGGCGTCCACCATCGCGTACTCGGTGTCGTAGGCCAGCACCCAGAACAGGTTGGAAACCAGCAGGCCCCAGGCCGTCCACGGCACGGCCGCGTTCACGCTGGCCAGGCTCCATTCGCTGCCGCCCTGCGCGGCCGAAAAAGCCATCGGAATGCCGAACGAGAAGGCCACGCCCAGCACCGCCTGAGGCATCGAGACGAAGCGCTTGGCATAGGGATAGACCAGCGTGACCGCCAGCGCGGCGAAGGACAGCAGGATGGTCGGCGCATTGGTCGTCAGCACCAGCGCGAAGGACAGCAGGGCCAGCGCCGCGCCCACCCCCAGCGCCTCGCGGATGGAAACCGCGCCGCTGGTCACCGGGCGCTGCGCGGTGCGCTTCACATGCTTGTCGAACTCGCGGTCGGCCACGTCGTTGACGGCGCAGCCGGCGCTGCGCATCAGAAAGGTGCCCAGCGCGAACACCGCCAGCAGATGCCAGCCCGGCCAGCCGTCCGCGGCGATCCACAGCGCCGCCAGCGTGGGCCACAGCAGCAGCCAGGTGCCGGCCGGGCGGTCCCAGCGGATCAGGTTCAGGTAGAGCGCGAAGCGGGAGGGGGCGGCGGTGGACATGCGCCGCATTGTCGCGCGCCCCCGGCGCCTAGGTGGACGCCCCGCGGCGCAGGCGCGCCCACAGCGCGCCCGCCTCGCCGACCAGGCCGCGGCGGAAGGCCAGCACGCAGAGGATGAAGATCAGCCCGGTGACCAGGCTCACCGATTCGCCCAGGCCGTTGAACCAGGCGATGCCGGTCAGGCCGGCCAGGGCCTGGCCCAGGTCGCCGATCTTGTTTTCCAGCGCGATGATGACCAGCGCGCCGACGATGGGGCCCACCATGGTGCCCATGCCGCCGACCAGGGTCATCAGGATCACCAGGCCCGAGGTGGTCCAGACCGCGTCGGTCAGCGTCGCGAAGCCCAGCACCAGGGTCTTGGTCGCGCCGGCCAGCCCGGCCAGCGCGGCCGAGAGCACGAAGGCGACGAGCTTGAAACGGTCCACGTCATAGCCCAGCGAGGTGGCGCGGGCCGCGTTCTCGCGGATGGAGGTCAGCACCTGGCCGAAGGGCGAGTGCACGGCGCGGTAGATCAGCCAGAAGCCGAACACGAAGACGGCCAGCACCAGGTAGAACAGCAGCAGGTCGTTCTCCAGGTCCAGCCCTAACAGGTGGCCGCGCGGCACGGCCTGCAGGCCGTCCTCGCCGCCGGTGAAGGGCGCCTGCAGGAAATAGAAGAACAGCATCTGCGCCAGCGCCAGCGTGATCATCGAGAAGTAGATGCCCGAGCGGCGTATCGCCAGCAGCCCGAACACCAGCCCCACGGCCGCCGCGATCACCGTGCCATAGGCCAGCCCCAGCAGCGGCGGAAAGCCCCAGACCTTCAACGCATGGCCGGCGCTGTAGGCCGCGGCGCCCAGGAAGGCGGCGTGGCCGAAGCTCAGCAGCCCGGTGAAGCCGATCAGCAGGTTGAACGCGCAGGCGAAGAGCGCGTAGCACATCACCTTCATCACGAAGATGGGATAGACCCCCAGCCACGGCAGCAGCGCAATGCCGGCGAACATCGCGGCGTAGCCGATCACTCGTTGGTTCATATCACTTCTCTTTCCCGAACAGTCCGGCCGGCCGCACGAGGAGGACCAGCGCCATCACCACGAACACCACGGTGTTCGAGGCCTCGGGATAGAACACCTTGGTCAGGCCCTCCACCACGCCCAGGCCCAGCCCGGTGAGGATGGAGCCGAGGATGGAGCCCATGCCGCCGATCACCACCACCGCGAACACGACGATGATCAGGTTGGAGCCCATCAGTGCGTTGATCTGCAGGATGGGCGCGGCCAGCACGCCGGCGAAGGCGGCCAGCGCGACGCCGCCGGCATAGGTCAGCGTGACCAGGCGCGGCACGTTGACGCCGAAGGCCTGCACCAGCCGCGGGTTCTCGGTGCCGGCGCGCAGCAGCGCGCCCAGCGAGGTCTTCTCGATCAGCGCCCACACGCCCAGGCAGACCACCAGCGACGCGACCACCACCCAGGCGCGGTAGTTGGGCAGGATCATGAACCCGAGGTTGGTGGCGCCCGAGAGCTGCTCCGGCACCGCATAGGGCTGGCCCGAAACGCCGTAGAAGGAGCGGAACAGCCCTTCGATCACCAGCGTGATGCCGAAGGTCAGCAGCAGGCCGTACAGGTGGTCCAGCTTGTACAGCCACTGCAGCATCAGCCGCTCGATCAGCAGCCCGACCGCGCCCACCACCAGCGGTGCCAGGACCAGCATGACCCAGTAATTCAGTCCCAGGTACTCCATGCCCATCCAGGCCAGGAAGGCCCCCATCATGTACAGCGCCCCGTGGGCGAAGTTGATGATGTTGAGCATGCCGAAGATCACCGCCAGGCCCAGCGACAGCATCGCGTAGAACGAGCCGTTCACCAGGCCCAGCAGCAGCTGCCCCATCAGGGCCGGCAGCGGAATCCCAAAGAGTTCAGTCATGACCCTCGCTCATGGTCTTTGCCTTCTCGGCCGCGCTCGCAAGGTTTTGCCGGGGCGCCCGCCGGGCGTCCCCTGGGGGAACCGCCCAGACCCCCGCGCGTTCAGCGCCATGGGCCGGGGCGAGGGGCTCATTTCTTCACCAGCGGGCACTTGGAGTCGGCCAGCTTGGTGAAGGCCTCGGCGCCGGGGATGCGCGTCACGACCTTGAAGTAGTCCCAGGGCTCGGTGGACTCCTTCTGCGACTTCACCTGCAGCAGGAACATGTCGTGCACGCCGCGGCCGTCTTCCTTGCGGATCGTGCCCTTGGTGTAGAAGTCGTTGATCGGCGTGTCCTTCATCTTCGCCAGCACCTTGTCGCTGTCGTCGCTCTTCAGCGCGTCGACGGCCTTCAGGTAGTGCATGGCCGCGGAGTAGTCGGCCGCCTGCAGCGACGAGGGCATGCGCTTCATCTTCTCGAAGAAGCGGCGGCTCCAGGCGCGCGCCTCGGGGCTTTGGTTCCAGTACCAGGAGTCGGTCAGGTACATGCCCTCGGTGGTCTTCAGGCCCAGCGAGTGGATGTCGTTGATGAACATCAGCAGGCCGGCCAGCTTCATGGTCTTGGTGATGCCGAACTCGTTGGCCGCCTTCACGGAGTTGATCGTGTCGCCGCCAGCGTTGGCCAGGCCCAGGATCTGCGCGCCGCTGCCCTGCGCCTGCAGCAGGAAGGAGCTGAAGTCGCTGGCGTTGAGCGGGTGCTTGACGCTGCCCAGCACCTTGCCGCCGCTCTTGGTCACCACCGCCGAGGTGTCGGCCTGCAGCGAGGCGCCGAAGGCGTAGTCGGCGGTCAGGAAGTACCAGCTCTTGCCCCCGCCCTTGGTCACCGCCGCGCCGGTGCCGTTGGCCAGGGCCACGGTGTCGTAGGCGTAGTGGATGGTGTAGGGCGTGCAGTCCTCGTTGGTCAGGCGCGAGGTGCCGGCGCCGATGGAGATGAAGGGCTTCTTCTTCTCCGCGGCGATCTTGGCCATCGCCAGGCTGGTGCCGGAGTTGGTGCCGCCGATCAGCAGGTCCAGCCCCTGGGTGTCGAACCACTCGCGCGCCTTGGACGCGGCGACGTCGGCCTTGTTCTGGTGGTCGGCATAGATCAGCTCGATCTTCTTGCCGGCGGCCAGGCCCTTCATGTCGGCGATGGCCATCTTGATCGCCTCCACGCCGCCGGCGCCGTCGATGTCCGCATAGACGCTGGACATGTCGGTGATGATGCCGATCTTCACCACATCGCCCGAGATCTGGGCCTGGGCGCCGGAGCCGGCACAGGCCAGCAGCGCGGCCAGGGCCGCATGCGTGAGGGGCTTGCGCTTGTGTTGCATCGTTTGTCTCCTTGGTGAATGGGGGAATCAGACGCTCAAGAGTTCGTCCAGCAGCGCGCGCTTGGACTCCAGCTCGGCAGCCGGGAAGGACTCGACGACCTGGCCATGCTCGATCACCGCGAAGTGGTCGGCCAGTGGCGCGGCGAAGCGGAAGTTCTGCTCCACCATCACGATGGTGAAGCCCTCGGCCTTGAGCGCGCGGATCATGCGCGCCAGGGCCTGCACGATGACCGGCGCCAGCCCTTCCGAGATCTCGTCCAGCAGCAGGATGTCCGCGCCGGTGCGCAGGATGCGCGCCACGGCCAGCATCTGCTGCTCGCCGCCCGAGAGCCGCGTGCCCTGGCTGTGGCGGCGCTCGGCGAGGTTGGGGAACATCTGGTAGATCTGCGCCTCGCTCATGGGCTTGCCGCGGCCGCTCTTGAGCGGCGGCGGCAGGCGCAGGTTTTCCTCGGTGGAGAGCGACGCGAAGATGCCGCGCTCCTCCGGGCAGTAGCCCAGGCCCAGGTGGGCCACCCGGTGGGGGGGCAGATGGATGGACTCCTGTCCGTGCACCTTGACCGAACCGCTGCGCCGGTCGGTCAGGCCCATGATCGCGCGCAGCGTGGTCGTGCGGCCGGCGCCGTTGCGCCCCAGCAGCGTCAAGACCTGACCCTGCGGCACCTGCAGGTCGATGCCGTGCAGGATGTGGCTTTCGCCGTACCAGGCCTGCAGGCCCTTGATGTCCAGCGCGGCGCTCATCCATGGGCTCCTTGGAGCTCGGTGGCTTCGCTGCCCATGTAGGCCTCCAGCACCGCCGGGTGCCGGGAAACGGTGTCGTAGTCGCCTTCGGCCAGCACCGCGCCGCGGGCCAGCACGGTGATCTGGTCGGCGATGCGCGAGATCACGCGCATGTTGTGCTCCACCATCAGCACGGTGCGGCCCTCGGCCACGCGCTTGATCAGCTCGGTGACGCGTTCCACGTCCTCATGGCCCATGCCCTGGGTGGGTTCGTCCAGCAGCATCAGCTCGGGCTCCATCGCCATCGTCGTGGCGATCTCCAGCGCGCGCTTGCGGCCATAGGGCAGGTCGGCGGCGCGCAGCTGCGCCATGTTGTGCAGGTCCACCAGCTCCAGCAGCTCCAGCGCCCGGGCGTCCAGCTGGCGCAGGCCCGCCAGCCCCTTCCAGAAATGGAAGCTGGTGCCGGTGAAGCGCTGCAGCCCGATGCGCACGTTTTCCAGCACCGTCAGGTGCGGGAACACCGCGGAGATCTGGAAGGAGCGGATCACCCCGCGCCGCGCAATCTCGGCCGGCTTCTCGCCGGTGATGGCGATGCCGTTGAACAGGATCTCGCCGCTGGTGGGCGTGAGGAACTTGGTCAGCAGGTTGAAGCAGGTGGTCTTGCCGGCGCCGTTGGGGCCGATCAAGGCATGGATGTGGCCACGCCGCACACGCAGGTCGACCGAATCGACCGCGGTGAAGCCCTTGAAGGACTTGCTGAGCTTGCGTGTCTCCAGGATGAGTTCACTCATCGGCGCAATGGATGCCGTGGGCGGCATCTCGGGGGAGGTGGAAGCCCGAAATCTAGGGCGAAGCCCGCCCGGTGGCACCCGTGTCTACCCTGTACGCAGTTTTTCGCAAGGGTCAACCCGGGGAGCCGCTGTCCTCCGGGTGACGCGGGCGCGCCATGGTGGTGCACAAATGGCGGGCGGCCGCTATGCTGCGGCGCTGATCTTCCGGGCGGCGTCGGGCAAGGCCTGGCCCCGGGAGCCCGTGGCAAGAAAGGGAACTTCCATGACCGCACGTTTCGCAGCCCTGGCCTTGGCGCTGGCCCTGGGGGGCGCCACCCTCGCGCAGGCCGGCGCGCCGCAGCAGAAATCGCAGGCGCCGGGCTATTACCGCATGATGCTGGGCGACTTCGAGATCACCGCGCTGAACGACGGCACGGTGGACCTGCCGGTGGACAAGCTGCTCAAGGAGCGCCGCCCCGGCCAGGTGCTGCGCGCGCTGCAGCAGGCCTACCTGGGCGTGCCGCTGGAGACCTCGGTGAACGGCTACCTGGTCAACACCGGCAGCAAGCTGGTGCTGATCGACACCGGCGCCGCCTCGCTGTTCGGCCCGACGCTGGGCCGGCTGGTCGCCAATCTGCGCGCCTCGGGCTACGAGCCGGAGCAGGTGGACGAGATCTACCTGACCCACATGCACCCCGACCATGTCGGCGGCCTGACGCAGAACGGCCAGGCGGTCTTCCCCAACGCGGTGGTGCGCGCCGACCAGCGCGATGCGGATTTCTGGCTCAGCGCCGAGCAGGCGGCCAAGGCGCCGGCCGAGGCCAAGGGCTTTTTCCAGGGCGCGATGAGCTCGATGAAGCCGTACGTCGATGCCGGCCGCTTCAAGCCTTTCGAGGGCAACACCGACCTGCTGCCGGGCCTGCGCGCCGTCGCCACGCCCGGCCACACGCCCGGCCACACCGTGTACATGGTGGAAAGCAAGGGCCAGAAACTGGCCGTCTGGGGCGACCTGATGCATGTGGCCGCGGTGCAGTTCCACGACCCCAGCGTGACCATCGCCTTCGACACCGACGCCAAGGCCGCGATGCCGCAGCGCCAGCAGGCCTATGCCGATGCGGCGGACCAGGGCTACTACGTGGCCGTGGCCCACGTGTCCTTCCCCGGGATCGGCAAGCTGCGGCCGGACGGCAAGGGCTATCTCTGGCTGCCGGCCAACTACAGCGCCAAGCCGCGCTGAGGGGGCCGGCCGGCGCGCGTCAGCGCGACTCGGGCTCGGCCGCGGGGCGCAGGCGCAGCACCTGGCCCGGGTTTTCGGTCAGCAGGTAGAGCAGCCCGTCCGGGCCCTCGCGCACGTCGCGCAGCCGGCCCACGTCGGGCAGCGCGGGACCGCGGGCCTGGACCTTCAGGGTCCGCGGGTCCAGCTTCACGCGCTCCAGGTGGCGGAACTTCAGCGAGCCGATGAAGAAGCTGCCCTGCCAGTCCGCGCCATAGCGGGCGCTGCGCAGCAGCGCCAGCCCCGACGGCGCGATGGACGGCGTCCAGTGCAGCAGCGGCTGCTCCATGCCGGGCTTCTCGGTGATGCCCTCGCCGATCTTGCCGCCGCCGTAGTTCTCGCCATAGGTGATCACCGGCCAGCCGTAGTTGCGGCCGGGCTGGATCAGGTTGAGCTCGTCGCCGCCCTGCGGGCCGTGCTCGTGCACCCACAGCCGGTCCGCGTCGTCCAGCGTCGCGCCCTGCGGGTTGCGATGGCCGTAGGACCAGATCTCGGGCAGGGCGTCCGCGCGCCCGACGAAGGGGTTGTCGGGCGGCACGCTGCCGTCCTTGCGCAGCCGCAGGATCTTGCCCAGGTGGTTGTCCAGGCGCTGGGCCTGGTCCATCGCGTGGAAGCGCTCGCCCAGCGTCAGGTAGAGCAGGCCCTGGCGGCTTTCGACGATGCGGCAGCCGAAGTGCAGCCGGCTCGCGAGCTTGGGCTGCTGGCGGAAGATCACGCGGACCTGCTCCAGGCGCGTCTCATCCTCGCTGAGCCGGGCGCTGGCCAGCGCCGTGCCATTGGTCTTGCCGTCGGCCGCGGCCTCGCTGAAGCAGAAGAACAGGCGCCGGTTCTGCGCGAATTCGCGGTCCAGCACCAGGTCCAGCAGTCCGCCCTGGCCGCCCGCATCCACCGCAGGCACGCCCTGCAGCGCCGGCCCCGGCTTGCCGCCGGGCGCGGCCACATGCAGACGTCCGGGGCGTTCGCTGATCAACAGCCGGCCCGTGGGCAGAAAGGCCATCGCCCACGGCGATTCCAGGCCGGTGACCACGGGTTCCAGCCGCGCCGGGGTGGGGGGCGCCTCGGCGGCGCGAGCCGCAAACATGGTGGCGACGAGGGCGGTGATCAGGAGCAGTCGCATAGACAGGGCCCGGCTGAGGATGAAGTCCATGATGCCTCCACGGCGCTGCTTTCCGACCAAGTCCCGCTCGCCGGCAGGGGATGGGGCGCAGAGCGCACGACCTTGGCCCTGGCTCGCCGTGTCGCTTGACGCAAGCGATGGGCGGCTCGCTAAGCTGCCACCGGCTCCGCCGACCGCGGAGCGCATCCATCATCAAGGGAGACAGAATGAAATTGCACAGCAAACGCTGGGTGGCCGTCCTCGGCCTCGTCGCATCGGGGACGGCCGCGGCCGCCGATGCCAAGCAGGAGGGCGTGTATGCCGGCCTCGCCATTGGCCGCGCGAGCGGCAGCGCCGAAACCTACCGCATCGGCAGCAGCCCGTCCTTCGGCTTTAACCTGGGTTATCGCTTCAGCGCCAACCTCTCGACGGAAGTCTTCTGGCGCAGCCTGAGCTTCGAGCTCTTTCCGATGTTCCAGACCCGGTCCTATGAGTATCCCGATTCGCACCTCGGGGTGGCGGTGATCGGCTCCATGCCCCTGAGCGATTCGTGGGCCCTCAATGCCCGCCTGGGGGTGGGGCGCACGAAGATGGAGCGCAGCCGTGATCTGAGCGCTTCGGGCTCGCGGACCTCGCTGTCCGGCGGCCTGAGCGTCAGCTATGCGATCACGCCCAGCTTCTCGATGAATCTGGGCTACGAGCGCTACACCAAGATCAGTTCCGGGGTCACATTGCTGGGCGCAGAACTGAGGTTCTGATGGCGGCCGCGCCGCTCAACCGTCCATCTTCTGCTGGAACACCAGGCCCGCGTGCTCGCGCAGCGCGTGGAACTTGATCTTCGGCCAGTTGTCCTGCATCGCGCGCAGTTCGCCGGCGTATTCCAGCAGCACGGTGGGCGCGTTCACCGCGTCCCAGGCGACGCGGTGGGCGTTGTGGTCGATGAAGCGGCGCAACTCCTTCTCGCCGCTGCCGCCGATGCCGTCGAAGTCCTCGCAGGTCACCCAGCGCGCCACGTTGTAGCGCGCCGGGGTGATGCGGGCCTTGACGCCGTATTCATGCTCCAGCCGATGCGCGACGACCTCGAACTGCAGCTGGCCCACGGCGCCCAGCAACAGCACGGTGCCGGCCTCGGGGCGGAAGACCTGGATCGCGCCTTCCTCGCCGAGCTGGCGCAGACCCTCGCGCAGCTGCTTGGTCTTGAGCGGATCGGCCACCTCGACCGAGCGGAACATTTCCGGCGCGAAGAAGGGCAGGCCGGTGTACTGCAGGGCCTCGCCCTCGGTGATGGTGTCGCCCAGCTGCAGCACGCCGTGGTTGGGGATGCCGATGATGTCGCCGGCGAAGGCCTCGTCCAGCAGCTCGCGGCGCTGGGACAGGAAGCTCACCACGGTGTTGGGGCGCAGCTCCTTGCCGCTGCGCACGACCTTGAGCCGCATGCCGCGCTCGAAATGCCCGGAGGCCACGCGCAGGAAGGCGATGCGGTCGCGGTGCGAGGGGTCCATGTTGGCCTGGATCTTGAAGACCACGCCGCTGAACTTGGGCTCCTGCGGCTGCACCACGCGCTGCAGCGCGGCGCGCTCGCCCGGCGCGGGCGCCAGCTCGACCAGCGCGTCCAGCACTTCCTGTACGCCGAAGTTGTTCACCGCGGAGCCGAAGAACATCGGCGTCTGCCGGCCGGACAGGAAGGCCTGCAGGTCGAACTCGGGCGCGGCCTCGCGCACCAGCTCGATCTCGCCCTGGGCGTTGTCATACTGCATGCCGAACCGTTCGGCATAGGCCGGGTTGTCCAGCCCGTCCAGCACCTCCTCGGTGCCGGCGACGCGGTCCTCGCCGGGCGAGAACACGCGCATGCGCTGCTGGCGCAGGTCCATCACGCCGTGGAAATGCTTGCCCATGCCCACCGGCCAGGTGAAGGGCACCACCGTCATGCCCAGCTCGCGCTCGATCTCGTCCATCAGCGCCAGCGGCTCCTGCACCTCGCGGTCCAGCTTGTTGACGAAGGTGAGGATGGGCGTGTTGCGCGCGCGGCAGACCTGCAGCAGGCGCCGCGTCTGCGGCTCCACGCCATTGGCCGCGTCGATCACCATCAGCGCCGCGTCCACCGCGGTCAGCACGCGGTAGGTGTCTTCGGAGAAGTCCTGGTGGCCCGGGGTGTCCAGCAGGTTGATCACGCAGTCGCGGTACTCCATCTGCATCACCGACGAGGCCACCGAGATGCCGCGCTGCTTTTCGATCTCCATCCAGTCCGAGGTCGCGTGGCGGCTGGCCTTGCGCGCCTTCACCGAGCCGGCGATCTGGATCGCGCCGGAGAACAGCAGCAGCTTCTCGGTCAGCGTGGTCTTGCCCGCGTCAGGGTGCGAGATGATGGCGAAGGTGCGGCGGCGGCGCACTTCGGTGTCGATGCGGCTGTTCAGCTCGGTGGACATGGCGGGGCAGGGGCCGGCAGACGGCCCGGACGGCGGAAAACCCGCCATTATCGCGGCAGCCCCTCCATCCGGCCACCGCGGGGGCTCACCAGCGCCGCAGGCGCACGCCCAGCTGGGCGCCGCTTTCGCCCTCGGCACTGAGGTGCAGCCGCGCCGCGCCCTCGACGCGCCAGTGCTGGCCGGCATCCAGGAAGACGTCCTGCGGCCAGCCCTCGCGGGTGAGCCAGACCCGGCCGCGCAGCACGCGCAGCTCGGTCCAGCCGTCCGGCTCGCAGTCCAGCGCCCGCACCGGGTGCGCGGCCTGGGCCACGGGCGGCAGCTCCAGCAGGTGGTCCGGCGCGCCGCTGCGGGCCGCGGGGGCGGTGGGAAGGGGGGCGAGGGCTGGCGTGTTCATGGCCTTCACTGTGGGCGCCGGGACGCCGGTGCGACAGACACAGCGCCGCGCGAGCCGGAGCCGCACAGAGCGGCCGGGCGCGCATCTGTATGGGTCGGTCCGCCGGCCATCTGTACCGGGTCATTTCGCACCGGCCCGTACAGAATCCAGGTATGGACCTGCAGCACAGCGCCCCCGCCGTGGCCACGCCCGCGCCCCTGGCCGAGGAGGGGGCGCTCTATTTGCGCATCGCGCAGGGGCTGGCCGAGGCGATACGCCGCGGCGGCCTGGCGCGCGGCCAGCGCCTGCCTTCGGTGCGCGAGACCGCGCGCCAGCACGGCGTGGCCATCAGCACCGCGGTGCAGGCCTATCACTGGCTGGAGGACGCGCGCCTGATCGAGGCGCGGCCGCGCTCGGGATTTTTCGTCGCCGGCAAGCCCGCCGCGCGGCTGCCCGAGCCCAGCTTCACGCGGCCGCTGCGGCGCGCCCATCCGGTCTGCGTCGACGTGCTGGGCCAGCGCCTGCTGGGGCCGGCGCAGGCGCGCGACGTAGTGAGCTTCAGCAGCGGCACGCCCGGCGAAGCCATGCTGGACGCCGAGCGCGTGCGCCGCACCCTGGTGCGCGCGGTGCAGCGCCACCGCGGCCTGCTGTGCCACTATCCGGAGCCGCATGGCCATGTCGAGGCGCGCCGCGCGCTGGCCCGCTACGCGCTGCACCTGGGCTGCAGCCTGGACCCCGAGCGCATCACGCTGACCGCGGGCTGCATGGAGGCGATCAGCCTGTGCCTGCGCACCGTGACCCGGCCGGGCGACGTGGTCGCGATCGAGTCGCCCACGCACTACTCCTTCCTGGAGCTGCTGCAGAGCCTGCATCTGCGCGCGCTGGAGATCCCCACCCATCCGCGCCATGGGCTGTCGCTGGACGCGTTGCAGCTGGCGCTGGACACCCAGCCGGTGAAGGCGGTGATGGTGGTGCCTACGCTGTCCAACCCGCTGGGCAGCTGCATGCCGCTGGCCGAGCGCCGCCGCCTGGCGCAGATGGCCACGCGCCACGACATCGCGGTGATCGAGGACGCGGTCTACAACGACCTGGTCTTCCACGACGAGTTGCGCCGCACCGTGAAGAGCTACGACACCAGCGGCCACGTGATGCTGTGCGATTCCTTCACCAAGACCGTGGCGCCGGGCCTGCGCCTGGGCTGGGTGGAGGCGGGCCGCTGGACCGACGAGCTGCGCCGGCTCAAGAACGTGCAGGGCGCGCAGACCGCGGTGCTGGAGCTGGCCGTGGCCGACCTGCTGTCGCAGGCCGGGCACAGCGCGCAGATGCGCCAGCTGCGCAGCTGGGCCGCGGGCCGGCTGGACCTGGCGCGCGGCCTGATCGCCGAGCACTTCCCGGCCGGCACCCGCGTCAGCGATCCGCCGGGCGGCTTCCTGCTGTGGGTGGAGCTGCCGCGCGGCCTGGAAGCCCAGGCGCTGCAGCTGGCCGCGCAGGCCGAGGGCATCCTGGTGGCGCCGGGCTCGCTGTTCAGCGCCCATGCGCGCTTCAAGAGCTGTTTACGCATCGGCGTCGGGGCCGACTGGAGCGAGCGCCATCCCGCCGCGCTGCGCCGCGTCGGCGAGCTGGCCCGTGCGATGCGGGGCGCGGCGGGGTGAGAGCCCGGGGCCCTTAGCCCCGTGCCGGCCGCCGCTCGGCGCGCCGCAGCGCCCAGGCGGCGAGCAGGCTGTAGCCCAGGGCCTGCAGGCCCAGCGCGAGCGCCTGGGCGGACACGGCCTGCAGCGGCGCGTCCATCTGGTTCAGGCGCACGAAGGCCTGGATGCCGGGCACCGCCGGGATCAGCTCGCCCAGCCACCACAGCGGCGCCGGCAAGGCTTCGCGCGGCCAGGAAAAGCCGGCCAGGAAGGCCATGGGCAACGAGCTGCACAACAGCAGCTGCATGGCCCGTTCGCGCTCGGCCAGCCACGCGCCCAGCGCCACGCCGGCGGCCGCGATGGCCCAGCAGAAAGGCAGCAGCAGCAGCGCGGCACCGGCCGGGTTGCCGCCGTGCGCATAGCCGAAGAAGGGGAAGATCAGCGCGAAGAACCAGGCCGCGCTGGCCAGCCCGAACAGCGCGAAGGCGGTGGTGCGCCCGCACCAGGCGCGCAGGCCCTCGGCGCGGCGGCCGCGGTCCTCGAAGCGCTGGCCCACCCACATTGCGACGCCGATCAGCAGCAACTGCTGCACGATCAGCACCGCCACCGCCGGCACCACGGCGCTGCCGTAGCCCTCGTGCGGGTTGACCAGCGCGGCCAGCTGAACGCCCAGCGGGCTGCGGCTGGCCTGGGCCTGCAGCGGCGCCTGCCCGGCGGCCTGCAGCTGGCGCAGCTCGATGCCGGCCGACACCGTGCCCAGCACCTCGCCAAAGCCGCTCAGCACCACCTTGTTGACGAGGACATAGGCGCCGTCGGCCAGCACCGGCACGACCTGACCCCGGCCGCGGCCGGCATCGCGCTTGAGCCCCGCGGGCAGCAGCGCATAGCCGTGGATCTCGCCGCGCGCCATCGCGGCGCGCGCCTCGCCCTCGTCGGCGGTGACCAGGCGCAGCGCCAGCCGCGGGCTGGCCTGCGCGAAGCGCTGCACCTGGCGGCTCAGGCTGCTGTGGTCCTGGTCCACCAGCGCCACCGGCACGCGCTGCAGCTGCTCGGTGGCATAGGGCCAGGGGTAGAAGAAGGAGTACAGCACCGGGGCCAGCACCAGCATCAGCAGCACGCCGGGGTCGCGCAGCACCGCGCGCACGGTGTCCCACAGCGCGGCGGCCCAGCCCGGCGCGGTGGGCAAGACCTGACCCGGTCGCGGCGCGCTCATCGCCGCCCCCAGGACGCCGGGTCGTTCGCCACGCGCGGCAGCCGCCAGGCCGACAGCGCCAGCAGCAGCAGCGCGCCGCCGAGCAGCGCGCCCAGCAGCGGCAACGCCGTCGCGGCCGGCGCGCCCTGCTGCTGCAGCGCCACCTGGGCGCGCATCAGCCAGGTCAGCGGCAGGGCCTCGGCCCACAGCCGCGCGCCCTCGGGCATGGCCATCAGCGGAAAGCCGATGCCGGAAAACGCGAAGGCCGGCGCGGTGATGAAGCCCGCGGCGGACAGCGCCAGCCGCAGCGAGCGCGACAGCAGCGCCGCCGCCGCGCCCAGCGCCAGGTACAGCGCCAGCAGCGCCGCATGCAGCGCCAGCAGCGGCGCCGCGGCGGCGCCCGGCAGCAGGCCCAGGCCGTGCAGCGCCAGGCCCGCCAGCAGGTCCACGCCGCACAGTGCCAGCCAGGCCGGCGCCAGCTTGGCCAGCAGCGCCGGCCAGGCGCGGCCGCGCGCCGCGTCCCACCACTGCGGGCTGCTGGCGTCGCGCAGCTCGCGGCCCACGGTCCAGGCGCCGGCCACCATGGCCAGCAGGTGCAGCAGCGCCGGCAGCAGCGCGCTGGCGAGGAACTGCTGGGTGTTGCCCGCCGGGTTGTACTGCGAGGCCAGCGCGACGCGCAGCGGCTCGAAGCCCTGGGCAGCGGCCAGCGGCGCCTGGCCGCGCTTCTCGCGCCCGAGGATCTCCAGCGCCGCGGACAGCGTGCCTACCGCGGCGCGCACGTCCTTCTGGATCAGCCCGGAATGGGTGCTGAACTGGGCGTTGTGCAGCAAGGTCACGGTGGCGGCGCGGCCGCTCTTGAGCTCGCGCGCCAGGCCGTCGCGTATCACCACCACGCCATAGACGCGGCCCTCGTGCAGCGCGGCGCGCGCCTCGCCCTCGTCGGCCAGCGGCAGCGCCAGGCGCAGGCCCGGCGCGGCGTCCAGCAGGCGCAGCAGCTGGCGCGAGACGGTGCTGTGGTCCTGGTCCAGCACCGCCACCGGCAGCCGCGTCGCCAGCCCGGCGGAGAAGGTCCACAGCAGCAGCAGGGCCAGCAGCAGTGGCACCCAGGAGATCATCGCCAGGTCCAGCGGGGCGGCGCGCAGCCGCGCCCATTCGCGCCGCCAGACCGCGGACCAGGCGCCGGACGGGTTCACGGCCATGGGCTCAGGGCAGGATCACGCTCATGCCGGGGCGGGCGCCGGCCACCGGCTGCAGCGGTCGGGCCTTGACCTCGAAGGTCTTCAGGTCGTAGCCCTGGTTGCCGCGCGTCGCGCGCCAGGTGGCGAAGTCCGGCAGGGCCTTGCTGGCCACCACCTTGAAGCGCACGCGGCGCTGCGCCAGCGCCGGCAGCTCGGCGTCGAACTCCTGGCCCACCGCGAAGCGAGCCAGCTGGTCTTCGCGCACATTGAACAGCGCCCACTGGTCCTTCAGGTCCACGACGGTGACCACCGGCACGCCGGCCGGCGACAGCTCGCCGACCTTGGCCAGCACCTTGGCCACCTCGCCGGCGACCGGGCTCTTCAGCTCGGTCTCGGCGCGCGCGGCCTCCACCTCGCGCACCAGGCCGGCGACCTGGCGTGCCTGCGCGGCGGCGGCGGCCTGGTCTTCGGCGCGCGCACCGGCGCGCGCCATGTCCCACTGCGCGCGGGCGGCCTCGGCCAGGCGCTCGCTGGCGCGCCAGTGGGTCTCGGCCTCGTCGCGCTTCTGCGCGGCGATCAGGCCGTCGCGGTAGAGGCTGTCCACGCGCTCGAAGCTCTTCTTCGCCAGCTCGGCGCCGGCGCGCGCGCGCTCGTAATTGGCCTGCGCCATCACCAGCTCCTGCGGCCGCGCGCCATTGCGCGCCTTGGCCGCCACCGCCGAGGCCGCGGCCTCGGCGTTGCTGGCCTGGGCCAGCTTGGCCTCGACCTCGGGGCTGTCGATGCGCAACAGCAGCGCGCCGGCGGCGATGTTCTGGCCTTCCTGCACCGCGATCGCGGCGATGCGCCCGGTCAGCTTGGGCGCGATGTCGGTTTCCTGCGCTTCCATCATGCCCTGCAGCGGCGCCTGCTCGGGGCCGCGACCGGCACGCCACAGCGCGACGATGCCGGCCAGCGCGGCGATCAGCAGCACGGGGGTCAGGACTTGCTTGGCTTTCATACGGTCGGTCCTCGTGGGGGGCGGCGCCCGGGCGCGCTCATTCGACGCGCAGCCGGGCCCGCGCCAGATGCTCGCCCAGCCGGCCGATCTGGCCGCTGGCCTGCAACAGCTGGGTCAGGGCCATCAGGTAGTCATAGGCCACCTGGGCACGCTCGGTGCGCAGCTGGGCGAGCTTGAGTTCGGCGTCGATCAGGTCCAGCGCGGTGCTGGTGCCCTGGCGCAGCCCGGCCTGGCGCAGGCGCAGCAGCTCCTGGCCCAGCTCATCCTGCGCGGCCATGGACTGGTAGCGCTCGCGCGCGGACTCGGCGGCGCGCCATTGCTGTTCCACCAGCAGCGCGATGTCGCTGCGCGCCTGGGCGTCGGTGGCCTCGGCCTGCGCGATCTGGCGCGCATGGCTGCGCTCCAGCGCCTGGTGGTCCAGCGAGTCCCAGAGGTTGTAGCGCAGGCCCAGCCCGGCGACCCAGTCGCCATGGTGGCCGATGCGGTACTGGCCGAAGGCGAACAGCTGCGGCCGGTTGAGCGCGTCGCTGGCCGCCTTGAGTTGCTCGGCCTGGCTCTTCTTGGCCGCGACCTTGGCCAGCCCGGGGTGGCGCAGCAGGGCCTGGTCGATGAACTGCGGCAGCGGCGCCAGCGGCTCGGCGTCCACCGCCAGCGGCGTGCTAGGCCGTGGCCGCTCGGCCAGCTGCAGGCTGCGCGCCAGCGCGCTGGCGGCCAGTTCGGCGTCGCTGCGCGCCTTGCGGGCGGCCTGGCGGGCGTCGGCCAGCGCGGCCTGGGCCTGCAGCCGCTCCAGACGCGAGGCCAGGCCCGCGCGCAGCGCCTTCTCGGCGGCGGCATCGTGCTCGGCGATCGCGCTGGCGGCGGCCTCGCGCAGCCGCGCCGCGCGCTCGGCCAGCTGGGTCAGGAAGTAGCGCTGGGCCAGCTGGGCCAGGGTCTCGTCCTCGTGCTGGCCCAGGTCGGCGCGGGCTTCCTCGCCCTGGGCCTTGACCAGGCCGCGCGCGGCGTCGGCCGCGCCGCCGGTGTAGATCGGCCAGACCGCGCCGAGGTTGGCGACGCTGCCACCGTCGCGGCGCTGCAGCGTGTAGCTGGGCGGCAGCTGGGGCAGCGACGGCAGCATGCCGGCGATGGGGGGCGGCAGCACGCCGGTCATCTGGTCGACGCGCTGGTTCAGCGGGTCCAGGTCCAGATCCAGGCTGGCCTGGTAGCGGTAGGCAAAGCCGTAGAGGCTCAGCACCGGCCCGCCCAGGCGGCGTATGCCCTCGGCCTGGGCCTCGCGCTGCTCCAGCGCCGCGCGCGCCGCGGCCAGGCGCGGCGACGCCTGCTTGAGGCGTGCCGCCGCCTCGTCCCAGCTCAGCGGCTGGGCCGTCGCACCACCCAGCACCAGCGCCAGCAGCGCGGCCAGGCGGCGCGGCGCGCGGGGCAGGGCGGGGCTGGCCCGGCCCGCGTGGCGCGGCCGGTCCGCTCTGCGCGGGCTCACCTCGCCTTACTCTTCGAGCAGGCTGCGCAGCATCCAGGCGGTCTGCTCATGCACCGTCAGGCGCTGGGTGAGCAGGTCGGCCGTGGGCTCGTCGCTGGCCTTGTCCACCAGCGGGAAGAGTTCGCGCGCGGTGCGCGCCACGGCCTCGTGGCCCTCGACCAGGATGCGCACCATCTCCAGCGCCTTGGGCGGCGTCGTGGGCGCGTCCTTCAGCGAGCTGAGGGCCTTGAACTGGGCATAGGAGCCCGGGGCCGGATGGCCCAGCGAGCGGATGCGCTCGGCGATCGGGTCCACCGCGTTCCACAGCTCGGTGTACTGCCCCATGAACATGGTGTGCAGCGTGTTGAACATCGGGCCGGTGACGTTCCAGTGGAAGTTGTGCGTGGTCAGGTACAGCGTGTAGGTGTCGGCCAGCAGCTTGGACAGGCCGGCGGCGATTGCGCCACGGTCCTTGGCGCTGATGCCGATGTTCAGCGCGGGGGCGGTGGACTTGCTCTTTGCCATGAAAAGACTCCCTTCGTTGCGAGGCGTGGACAGAGGATGCCTGGACTTTACGCCTCCTGCGTGTCGCCCCGCCCGAAGTCGTCCTAGGTGCGGAACACCTGCAGCGAGCGGTCCAGGGTTTCGGTGCGGCGGCTCAGCGCCTCGACCGCGGCGGTGGTCTGCACCACCATGTCCGCGTTGGCCTGGGTCATGCGGTCCAGCTCGGCGACGGCCTGGTTGACCTCGGCGATGCCGGAGGACTGCTCCGTCGTGGCCGCGGTGATCTCGCGGATCATGCTGCCCATGCGGCCGACCTCGTCGACCGCGCTGGCGATCGCGCTGTGCACGCCGCCCATGCGCCGCGCGCTGTCGGCCACGCTGCGCGTGGAGGCCTCGATCAGCGCGCGCACCTCCTTGGCGGCGCCGGCGCTGCGCTGGGCCAGCGTACGCACCTCGCCGGCGACGACCGCGAAGCCACGGCCCTGCTCGCCCGCGCGCGCGGCCTCGACGGCGGCGTTCAGCGCCAGGATGTTGGTCTGGAAGGCGATGCCCTCGATGACCTGGACGATGTCGGCGACGCGGCGCGAGGAGTCCTCGATGGCGCGGAAGGCCTCGTCCACCAGCGCGACGGCCTGGCCGCTCTCATGGGCGGTGGCGGCCGCGCGCTCGCCCTGCTGGGCCACCTGCTGCGCGGTGCCGGCGGTCTGGTGCACGGTGCCGGCGATCTGTTCCATCGAGGCCGCGGTCTTCTGCACCGCGCCGGCCTGCACCTCGGTTCGGCTGGACAGGTCCTGGCCGCCGCGCGCCAGCGCGTCGGTGGTGCTGATGGTGCCGCGCACTTCCTCGCGCGCATCGCCGATCACGGCACGCAGGTTGACCTGGATTTGTCCCAGGGCGCGCGTCAGCCCGCTGAGCGGATGCGGATGCACGGGCTCCAGCACGCCGCGCAGATTGCAGCTGGCCAGGCGCATCGCCGCCTCTTCCGCCTCGTCCAGTCGGTTCTGGATGCTGATGCGGAACCAGGCCAGCAGCGCCAGCGCCACGCCCAGCTGCACGCCGCCCAGCACCCAGAGGCCCAAGGGCTGCGCCCACAGACCCGTCAGCAGCAGCACCAGCAGGCCGGCGCTGAGACGCTGGCTCAGGCTCAGCCGGTGCACGCGGGCGACCAGCTCGCCCAGCCCGCGGCCGCGCAGCCGGCCGGCATGCAGGCGCACGCGGGCGCGGCCCTCGCGCATCTGCGCGTACAACTCCTCGGCGCCACGCACCTCCTCGGCCGAGGCCGGCTCGCGCACCGACATGTAGCCCGCCGGCTTGCCCTCGTCCAGCACCGGCGTCACATGGGCGCGCACCCAGTAGTGGTCGCCGTCCTTGCGCCGGTTCTTGACGATGCCGGTCCAGGGCCGGCCCCGCCCGACGGTGGCCCAGAGGTCCTTGAAGGCCTCGGGCGGCATGTCGGGATGGCGCACCAGGTTGTGCGGCTCGCCCAGCAGTTCCTCGTAGCTGTAGCCGCTGACCTCGACGAAGGCGCGGTTGCAGTGGGTGATGCGCCCCTGGAGGTCGGTCGTGGACACCAGCAGCGCGTGCGGAGGCACCGGGAATTCTTTTTGGGTGACGGGGAGGTTTTGCCGCATCTGGGCCTCCTTCGGTACAGCGAAACGGCCGCAGGCCGCACAAAGCACCGATGGTGACCTGCCTCAAGGCCGCCCGCGCGTGAAAGCCGCACGCTTTCTTGCTCTGGATCCAGTCCTGCGCACAAATCGTCGTCGAATGCGCAAATCTGGACAATTCCTAGAGGCCGGCATGCCACATCCAGCCCGCCAGATGGCGGACCTGGATGAAGGTGCCGGCCGCCACCAGCGCAAGTCCG
Source organism: Pelomonas sp. CA6 (assembly GCF_022549225.1). Classification (GTDB taxonomy): domain Bacteria; phylum Pseudomonadota; class Gammaproteobacteria; order Burkholderiales; family Burkholderiaceae_C; genus Roseateles. Next base: position 298,202 of record NZ_JAKZFD010000002.1, on the reverse strand, counting down.
AACAGGCGGCGTCCCTTTTTCATCGCCATGGCTCCATCCGCCTCGGTCAGGCGCCGAAGACCACGCCGGCCTCGCGCAGCGCGGCGCGCACGCCCAGGCCGTAGGCGGGATCCGCGCGATCGAAGTGGGCCAGCTGGCGGTCCACGATGAAGGCCGGCACGCCGCGCATCGAGGCCGCGATGTTGGCCGCCAGGCGCGCGCGCTGGCCCTCGTCCATCAGCCGGAACAGCGCGCCCGGCTGGCCGTAGTCGTCGTTGCCGACGCGGTGGTCGAAGCGCGCCGCGTCGCCCCGCAGGCGCAGCGGCGGCTCGGCGACGCCGGGGTCCTGGACCGCGCCGCCAAAGCTGTTGGGCTCGTAATAGGCCTCGGGGTGGCCGGTGGGGGTGCGGAAGAACTTCATGGCCCCGTCCTTGTGGTAGTGGTGGACGGGGCAGCGCGGCGCGTTCACCGGCAGCGCCTCGTAGTGCGTGCCCAGCCGGTAGCGGTGCGCGTCGGCATAGCTGAAGAGGCGTGCCTGCAGCACCCGGTCCGGCGAGAAGCCGATGCCGGGCACCACGTTGCTGGGCGAGAAGGCGGCCTGCTCGATCTCCTCGAAGTAGTTCTCGGCATTGCGGTTGAGTTCCAGCACGCCCACCTCGATCAGCGGGTAGTCGGCATGCGGCCAGACTTTGGTCAGGTCGAAGGGGTTGTAGGCGGTCTTTTCCGCGTCCAGCTCGGGCATGACCTGCACGTACATCGTCCAGCGTGGGTAGTCGCCCTGCGCGATCGCGCCGTACAGGTCTTCCTGGTAGCTCTCGCGGCTCCGGCCGATGACCTGCTCGCTTTCGGCATTGCTCAGGTGGCGGTGGCCCTGGCGGGTCTTGAAGTGGAACTTGACCCAGAAGCGCTCGCCGTCGGCGTTCCAGAAGCTGAAGGTGTGGGAGCCGTAGCCGTTCATGAAGCGCGGGCTCAGCGGGATGCCGCGGTCGCTCATCAGGATGGTGATCTGGTGCAGGCTTTCCGGCGACAGGCTCCAGAAGTCCCAGGCCGCGGTGGCCGAGCGCAAATGGGTGGCCGGGTGGCGCTTCTGCGTGCGGATGAAGTCGGGGAACTTGAGCGGGTCGCGGATGAAGAACACCGGCGTGTTGTTGCCCACCAGGTCCCAGTTGCCTTCCTCGGTGTAGAACTTCAGCGCGAAACCGCGCACATCGCGCTCGGCATCGGCGGCGCCCAGCTCGCCCGCCACGGTGGAGAAGCGCGCCAGCAGCGGCGTGGTCTTGCCGACCTCGCCGAACAGCCGGGCGCGGGTGTAGCGCGAGAGATCCTGCGTGACCGTCAGCGTGCCGAAGGCGCCCCAGCCCTTGGCATGCACCACGCGCTCCGGGATGCGCTCGCGGTTCTGGTGCGCCAGCTTCTCGATCAGCGCATAGTCCTGCAGCAGCAGCGGGCCGCGGGCGCCGGCGCTCAGCGAGTTCTGGTTGTCGGCCACCGGGGCGCCGGCGGTGGTGGTCAGGCGCGGCGCGTCATGCATCACGGGGCACTGGGCGGGGCGGTCTTGCGGCTTCATGGCGTCTCTCCTTGCGGTCGTGGCGGCCCCTGGGAAGCGGGGCGTCTTGGCGATGGAGAGACTTTAGATTTCAGCTATCAAACATGCCATTTTAATAGCCTAAAGGCGGCAATAGCCAGAATTGCGGGCGGGCCGCAGCTGACAGCGGCTGTCAGGGACGCTGCCTAGACTGCGCATCCTCCTTCGTCACCGCCGCCGGGCCCAGCCATGGACAGTTCGCACAGCCTCTGGCTCTTTTTCCTGCTGACCTTCGGCATCATCGTGCTGCCGGGCATGGACATGGCCTACATCGTCGGCCATGCGCTGCAGTCGGGGCGGCGCGGCGGGTTGCTGGCCCTGGCCGGCATCGTCGCGGGCGGGCTGGTCCATGTGCTGCTCAACCTCAGCGGGCTGTCGGCGCTGCTGATGCTGCTGCCGGGCGCCTTCCAGGGGCTGCTGGTCGCCGGCTCGCTGTACCTGGCCTGGATAGGCTGGCAGATGCTGCGCGCCGCGTGGCGGCCCGCGGCGCCGGCGGCGCCGGCCACTCCGGCGAGCCCGCCCGCGGCACCCGCCGCGGTCCCGCCGGGCCGGCGCATCTTCGTCAACGGCATGGTCAACTGCCTGCTCAACCCCAAGGCCTATGCCTTCATGCTGGCGGTCTTCCCGGCCTTTCTGCGCAGTCCGGAACGCGGCCTGGCGGTGCAGGCGCTGTGGCTGGCGCTGATCATCGCGGGCAATCAAATCGCGATCTATGGCGCGGTGCTGGCCGCGACGCTGGGCGCGCAGCGGGTCGCGACGCCCGGCACCGGCCGCTGGCAGTCGCTGCTGGCCGGGGCGATGGGGCTGCTGCTGATCGGCCTGGCGGTGGCGACGCTGTGGAACAGCTGGCCGCAGGCGCGCTAGCGAGCGGGCTCGCGCGGCTCAGCTCAGGCGCGTGACGCCGTCCAGCTCGCAGGCATAGATGGCATTGCGCAGCGCGGCGATCGCCTCGTAGCGTGTGAAGGTGCGGCGCCAGGCCAGCACGACGCGGCGGCTGGGCGGCGTGCCTTCGAAGGGGATGTAGCGCAGATGGGTAGGCGGCTGGGCCGGCACGCTCAGCGAGGGCACCACGGTCACGCCCATGCCCGAGGCCACCATGTGCTTGATGGTCTCCAGCGAACTGCCCTCGAAGCTCTTGCGTATGCCCTCGGCGTCGCTGGAGAAGCGGGCGAATTCGGGGCAGACCTCCAGCACGTGGTCGCGGAAGCAGTGCCCGTTGCCCAGCAGCAGCATGGTCTCGGCCTTCAGCTCCTGGGCGCTGATGGCCTCGCGGCTGGCCAGTGGGTGGTGGCTGGGCACGGCCACCATGAAGGGCTCGTCGTACAGCGGCGCCAGCGCCAGCCCGGTGTCGGGGAAGGGCTCGGCCATGATGGCGCAGTCCAGCTCGCCGGTGCGCAGCATCTCCAGCAGCTTGGTCGTGAAGTTCTCCTGCAGCATCAGCGGCATCTGCGGATAGAGCTCGATGCAGTGGCGCACCAGCTCGGGCAGAAGGTAGGGGCCGATGGTGTAGATGATGCCCAGGCGCAGCGCGCCGGCCAGCGGGTCCTTGCCGCGCTTGGCGATCTCCTTGATCGCGCTGGCCTGCTCGATCACCGACTGGGCCTGGCGCACGATCTCCTCGCCCAGCGGCGTGACCGAAACCTCGTTGGCGCCGCGCTCGAAGATCTTGACGTCCAGCTCCTCTTCCAGTTTCTTGATCGCCACCGACAGCGTGGGCTGCGAGACAAAGCAGGCCTCGGCCGCGCGGCCGAAATGGCGCTCGCGGGCGACGGCGACGATGTAGCGCAACTCGGTCAAGGTCATGCGGAACTCCTGGGGATGGCGCATTGTCCTCCGCCGGAGGGAACGCCGGGCGGTCCGTTCAGAATGGGAGGCTGCGGCGGGTGGCGGCTACACTGCCGGCCCACCGGATGCCGGTTACGGCCGGTTCCCAACCGCGATGTACCCCGGGGGACCCCATGAGCGAACGCAAACCCATGACTCTGCAACGCCTGCTGGACATGCATGCCGGCGGCGACAAGATTGCCATGCTGACCTGCTATGACGCGACCTTCGCGTCGGTGCTGGACGACGCGGGCGTGGACGTGCTGCTGGTGGGCGACTCGCTGGGCAATGTGCTGCAGGGCGAGAGCACCACCATGCCGGTGCAGCTGGAGCACATGGTCTACCACACGCGCTGCGTCGCGCGCGGCCGGCGCCATGCCTGGGTGGTGGCCGACCTGCCCTTCGGCGCCTACCACCAGTCGCGCGAGCAGGCGCTGGCCCACGCGGTGCAGCTGATGCAGGCGGGCGCCCACATGGTCAAGCTGGAAGGCGGCGGCTGGATCGACGACACGGTGCGCTTCCTGACCGAGCGCGGCATTCCCGTCTGCGCCCATCTGGGTTTCACGCCGCAGACCGTGGTCTCGCTGTCGGGCTACAAGGTGCAGGGCCGCGACGAGGCGGGCGCCGCCCAGCTCAAGGCCCAGGCCCAGGCCCTGGTCGAGGCTGGCGCGCGCATGCTGGTGCTGGAGATGGTGCCGGCCGCGCTGGCGCGCGAGCTGACGCAAAGCCTGCCCATCCCGGTGATCGGTATCGGCGCGGGCGTCGGCTGTTCGGGCCAGGTGCTGGTGCTGCACGACATGCTGGACCTGAGCTCCGGCCGCCGTCCGCGCTTCGTCAAGAACTTCATGCAGGGCGCCGTGTCGGTGCAGGACGCGGTGCGCCGCTATGTCGCCGAGGTCAAGGCAGGCAGCTTCCCGCAAGACGAGCTGCACGGGTACTGATCATGCAGATCCATCACGACATCCCCGCGCTGCGCGCCGCGCTGCAGGGCCGCGGCCCCATCGCCTTCGTGCCCACCATGGGCAATCTCCACGACGGCCACCTGGCCCTGGTGCGCCAGGCCCGCGCCGCGGTCGGGCCGCAGGGGCTGGTGGTGGCCAGCATCTTCGTGAACCGGCTGCAGTTTGCGCCGCATGAGGATTTCGACCGCTACCCGCGCACGCTGGCGCGCGACGCCGAGCTGCTCGACGGCGCCGGCTGCGACTGGGTGTTCGCACCCGACGAGGCGGCGATGTACCCCGAGCCTCAGGGTTACAAGGTCCATCCGCCCGCCGAACTGGCGGACATCCTGGAGGGGCATTTCCGCCCCGGCTTCTTCGTCGGTGTCTGCACCGTGGTGGCCAAGTTGTTCAACATCGTGCAGCCCCAGGTCGCGGTGTTCGGCAAGAAGGACTACCAGCAGCTGATGGTGATCCGCCGCATGGTGGCGCAGATGGCGCTGCCCATCGAGATCCTCGCCGGCGAGACCGAGCGCAGCCCGCAGGGCCTGGCGCTGTCCTCGCGCAACGGCTATCTCAGCGAGACGCAGAAGCAGCAGGCGCTGCTGCTGTCGCGGACGCTCAAGCAGCTGATCGCCCGCTGGCAGGCCGGCGAGCGCGATCTGGCCGTGCTGGAAGAGGATGCGATGCAGGCGCTGCGCCACGCCGGCTGGCAGCCCGACTACGTCACCTTGCGCCGCCAGCACGACCTGGGCGAGGCGCGCGACGGCGAGCCGCTGGTGGCGCTGGGCGCGGCGCGGCTGGGCGCCACGCGCCTGATCGACAACCTGGAAGCCTGAGCAGCGGGTGCGCGGGCCGACCGCGTACGCATGAGCGTGCGCGGCCCGCACGGCTGCGGGGTTCGCCCTGTGTGACGGCGGCATGACGGCCGCCATACTGCCCGCTTTTTTGGCGAGCAGCACGATGAGCGCACCCCACCTGAAGCGCCAGGGCCAAGCCCTGGCCCTGGCCGGCACGGCCGCCCTGATCACCGCCTGCGGCGGCGGCGGCTCCGACGCCGGCAGCCCCATCAACCCGCAGCCGCAGCCCATCCCGCCGGTGACCATGGTCATCACCCACAAGGTGCTGATCACCACCAGCCAGGGCCAGATCGAACTGGGCCTGGACGCCCAGCATGCGCCGGTCACCACGGCCAACTTCCTGAAGTACGTGAAGGATGGCTACTACGTCGGCACGCTGTTCCATCGCGTCGAGAAGGACTTCGTCGTGCAGGGCGGCGGCATGGCCCGCGACACCGTGGGCCGCCTGGTCGACAAGGCCACCACCTATCCGCCCATCGCGCTGGAAAGCAAGACCGGGCTGTCCAACGTCGCCGGCACCATCGCGATGGCGCGCACCCAGGTGCCCGACAGCGCCACCAGCCAGTTCTACATCAACGTCGTCGACAACGCGGCCAAGCTGAACTATCCCAACCCGGACGGCTACGGCTACGCGGTCTTTGGCAAGCTGCTGTCCGGTGCGGACGTGGTCGAGCGCATCCGCAACCTGCCGGTGCGCAACGAAGGTCTGTACAGCAACGTGCCGACGCAGGACGTCGTCGTCACCGCGGTCACGCAGACCCAGTGAGGCCCACCACCGCGGGCGATGGTCGCCCGCGGTAACAGGCTGTCAGCGGCGTCAACAACCGTGCGGCGGGCGCGTTGAGCGGGGCAAGGAGCCCGCCATGCGCTATCTACTGTCCCGTCGTCATCTGCGTCTGATCGGCCTGACCGGCCTGCTGCTGAGCTGCGGCTTGCTGCTGAGCGCCTGTGGGGGCGGCGGTCGCGACGACCGCCCGCTGCCGCCGCCCGAACCGCGGCCCAATCCCCAACCCTATCCGCCCACCTACAGCTGCAGCCCGGCCGGGCTGGCCGCCTCGGCGCAGAGCCGCTACACCACCGTGTGCATGCTGACCAGCGCCGGCGAGATGGTGTTCGAGCTCTATCCCTCCTACGCACCGGTCACGGTGAACAACTTCCTGAAGTACGTCTCCGACGGCTTCTACAGCCAGACCCTGATCCACCATGTGGAGCGCAACTTCGTGTTCCAGGGCGGCGGTTACACGCCGGGCATGCGCTACAAGCCGCCCACCTACGCGCCCATCGTCAGCGAGTCCAACAACGGGCTGGCCAATCTGCCCGGCACGCTGGCGATGGCGCGGCGCGGCGATCCCAACAGCGCGACCAGCCAGTTCTTCGTCAACACCCGCGACAACCCGGGCCTGGACTACCAAAATCCCGGCCAGCCGGGCTACACCGTGTTCGGCCGCGTGATCTCTGGCATGGGCACGGTGGAGGCCATCAACCAGCAGCCGGTCTACGACTACGGCAGCGGCGATCTGAGGCCGCAGACCGAGGTGCTGGTGTACTGGGTGCAGCGGCTGCAGTGACGCGTTTGGCGCCGGCCCTCAGGCGCGCCTGGGGGCCAGCGTCTTGCTGAAGAGCGCCTGTCCGGCCAGGTCCTTCAGCGTCACCGTCAGCGCCGCCGTTTTCGCGTCAATGTCGACCTGGCCGAAGAACTGCAGGCCACTGGTCGGCGGGGTGTTGGGCGCGTCGGGCGCGCGCTGGTAGACCACCTGCATGCCGAAGGTGGCATCGGCCGGGTTGGGGCCGAAGCCGCCCGCATGCAGCGGGCCGGAAACGAATTCCCAGAAGGGCAGGAAGTCGCTGAAGCGCGCCCGTGCCGGATCGAAGTGGTGCGCGGCCGTGTAATGCACGTCGGCCGTGAGCCAGACCACGTTGTGCCGCCCCGCCTTCTTGATGCCGGCCAGCAGCCGCGCGATCTCCAGTTCGCGTCCGGCCGGCGCGCCGTCGTCCCCGTTGGCGATCGCCTCCCAGCGGTCGCGGCCCTGGGCGTCCTTGCCATCGGCCACCTGCAGGCCGAGTGGCATGTCGGCGGCGATCACCTGCCACACCGCCTTGGAGCGCTTCAGCCCATCCAGCAGCCAGGCGATCTGCGGGCGGCCCATGAAGGCGCTGTCGTCGTTCTCCTCGCGCTGCAGATTGGCGCTGTTGGGGCCGCGGTAGCTGCGCATGTCGACGACGAACAGGTCCAGCAGCGGGCCCTGCGGCAGGTGGCGGTAGACGCGCGCCGACTCCGCCGCGTGGAAGGGCCGCATCGGCGCGTATTCCAGGAAGGCGGTGCGGCCGCGCGCCTCCAGCAACGGCACGTTTTTCTCGGTGTAGCGCGCGTCGTCGCGGAGGTCCTTGCTGTCGGAATAGTTGTTGCTCACCTCGTGGTCGTCCCACTGCCAGATCTGCGCGACCTCGGCGGACATGCGCCGCACATGGGTGTCCATCAGGTTGTAACGGTAACGGCCACGGAACTCGTCCAGCGTCTCGGCGACCTTGCTGACCTGCTCCGTCACCAGGTTCTTCCACAGGCTGCCGTCGGGCAGCTTCACCTCGGCGCTGATCGGGCCGTCGGCATAGATGGTGTCGCCGCAGTGCAGGAAGAAGTCGGGGTTGAGGCGGCGTATCTGCTCGTAGATCTTCATGCCGCCCCAGGCCTCGTTGATGCCCCAGCCCTGGCCCGCGGTGTCGCCGCTCCAGCAGAAGCGGACGTCGCGTCGCGCCGCGGCGCGTCCGAAGTCGGCGGGTAGGCGCAAATGCCCGGCCAGGGGCTCGGACATCACGCGTTCGTTGCGTAGATCCTGCAGCATGACGCGGTAGAAGATCTCCTGCCCGGCGGGCAGGCCCTGCAGGTCGATGCGGCCGGTGAAGTCGCTGGTCTCGAGCAGATGGGGGCCGCGCAGGCGTTGCGCGTTGATGAAGCGGGGCGTGGTCGACCACTCCAGCCACAGGCGCGCGGGCCGGTCGCTGCGCGTCCAGACGATGGCGGCCCGCGCCAGTGGATCGCCGCTTTGCACGCCATGCGGCATCTGCGGGCGCATGGCGTCGCGGGTGATGAGGGCGGGTGCCGGTGTGGGGGCGGCCGTGGCGGGCCGCAGACTTGCCCCGCAAAGGGCTCCGGGCAACAGGGCGCTGGTATTCAGAAAGCGGCGGCGGTCCATGACATGACTCCTGGGCGTTCGGGGGCAGCGCCGCATGCTGGAGAGACCGCGTGACGCCGCGGTGACGGACATCATTTCAAGCGACAGGCATCCGGCCTGCCGCCATCGACGGAGAAAGGGGGGAGGCATGAACGTTGTGAGCTTGGCCTTGCGCCATGGGGTGGCCGTCCTGCTGCTCGGCAGCGTCGGCGCATTCGCGGCCGACGCGCCGGTGACCGGCGAGGGCGAGACCTGGCGCCGACAGGCGCAGCAGCGGCTGGAAGCGGCGCTGTCCGCGCGCGCCGGCGGCGCCACGGGGATCGCGGCGGTGCTGCTGGAGGGGAAGGAAAAGACCCCGCGCATCCTGCTGCTGGGCCAGGCCGACCGGTCCGGCCGGCCGCTCGATGCCGATGCCGTCTTCGAATTGGGCTCGATCAGCAAGGCCATGGTGGGCAGCCTGCTGGCGCGCATGGCGGCCGACGGGCGCGTGAACCTGCAGGATCCGGTGCAGCGCTGGCTGCCCGAGCTGCGCGGCACCGACGCCGGGCGCCTGACCCTGCTGAGCCTGGCCACGCACACCTCGGGGCTGCCGCGGCTGCCCATGTCCTGGGACTTCCTGCGCGACAGCAGCTTTCTGCTGCAGGAGGACCCCTACCGCGATTACAGCCACAGCGAACTGCTGGACGACCTGCGCCGCTGGTCCGCGTCGGGGGACACGCCGAAGCTGAGCTATTCCAACCTCGGCTACGCGCTGCTGGGGCTCACGCTGGAGGCTGCGGCACAGCAGCCGCTGGGTGAGCTGATGCGGCGCGAGATCTTCGTCCCGGCGGGCGCCGACGGAGCCAGCATGGGCGACGACCCCGCCTGGCGCCAGGGCCAGGTGAGCGGCTACCGGGGCCGTCGCGCGCAGCCGCCCTGGACCTTGAACGCATTTGTCGGCGCCGGCGCCTTGCGCGCCAGCGCCGCGCAGATGGCACCGCTGCTGCAGCGCCTGCGCGATGGGGCGCCGCCCTTCGATGCCGGCGCCCAGCGATCGCACATCCCCGCGGTGCAGGGACAGAGCATGGGCCTGGGCTGGGCGCTGATCGCCGCGCATGGCGATGTCATCACCGCGCACGTCGGGGGTACCGGCGGCTTCAGCAGCTTCATCGGCACCAGCCGCGCCACCGGCCGCGCCGTGCTGCTGATGGCCAACGGGCGGATGATGCTCGATGACCTGGGGCTGCACCTGCTCAACCCGCGGTTCCCACTGCTGCCGGACGATGCCCCGGCGGCGCGTTCGCTGTGGCCGGTCTGGCTGGGCGCGGTGCTGCTGGGCAGCGTGGCGCTCGCGCTGGCGCTGGGCGCCTGGCGTCCGCGCAGCCGGTTGCAGCAAGTCGGCGAACTGCTGCTGGCGGCGGGCGCGCTGGGGCTGGTCTGGGCCTATGCGGGCTGGCCGCTGTGGGTGTCCATGGCGGTCGGCCTGCTGCTGGGGCTGGAGGCGCTGGCCCTGCTCTGGCGCGGGCGCCACCGGCCCTGGCGGCCGCGCCATCCCTGGCTTGCGCCGTGGCTGCCGCTGCTGGGCGTCGGCGTCCTGGGTCTGATCGCCTGGGTGTCCTGAGCGCCTCTGACCTCAGGCCTTCAGATACTCGGCCTTGCCGCCCAGCCAGCGGTCCACCTGCGCCGCCGCCGCCGCCGGGTGCTGGTCCAGCAGCTGGGGCGCAAGCCGGCGCGCCGCGCCGAGCAGCGGCGCGTCTTCCTGCAGGTCGGCGAAGCGCAGCAGCTGGGCGCCGCTCTGGCGTGCGCCCATGAACTCGCCGGGGCCGCGGATGTCCAGGTCGCGCCGCGCGATCTCGAAGCCGTCGGTGGTTTCGGCCATCGCGCGCAGGCGCGACTTGCCGGTGTCGGACAGCGGGCCGGTGTACAGAAGCACGCAGACGCTGGCCACCGAACCCCGGCCCACGCGGCCGCGCAACTGGTGCAGCTGGCTGAGCCCGAAGCGCTCGGCGTGCTCGATCACCATCAGGCTGGCATTGGGCACATCCACGCCCACCTCGATCACCGTGGTCGCGACCAGCACGCTCATCTGCCCGCCGGAGAACAGGGACATCACCGCCGCCTTCTCGCTCGGCGGCATGCGGCCGTGCAGCAGCCCCACCATCTGCTGCGGCAGCGCGGCGCTGAGTTCCTGGTGGGTTTCGGTGGCGTTCTTCAGGTCCAGCGCCTCGCTCTCCTCGATCAGCGGGCAGACCCAGTAGACCTGGCGTCCGTCGCGCACCGCGGCGGCGATCTTCTCGATGATCTCGTCGCGCCGGCTGTCGGCGAAGACACGCGTGACGATGGGGCTGCGGCCGGGCGGCAGCTCGTCGATGGTGGAGACGGCGAGGTCGGCGAAGTAGGTCATCGCCAGCGTGCGCGGGATGGGCGTGGCGCTCATCATCAGCATGTGCGGCTCCTGCGCCGGCGCCTGCGATGCCGCCGGCGCGGCGGGGCGTTGCGCCGTGGCGGGCGCGCCCGGGGCCATGTCCAGGTGCGCGACCTGGGACTGCAGCTTCTTGCGCAGCGCCAGCCGCTGCGCCACGCCGAAGCGGTGCTGCTCGTCGATCACGGCCAGCCCCAGGCGCTTGAACTGCACCTTGTCCTCGATCACCGCGTGGGTGCCGACGATCAGCATCGCCTCGCCGGAGGCGGCGGCGTCCAGCATCTTCTGCCGCGCCTTGCCCTTGACCGATCCGGTGATCCAGGCCACCTTCACCGCCAAGGGTTCCAGCCAGCCGATGAGCTTGCGGAAATGCTGCTCGGCCAGGATCTCGGTCGGTGCCATCAGCGCGCACTGCCAGCCGGCGTCGATCGCCACCGCCGCGGCCAGCGCGGCGACCACGGTCTTGCCCGAACCCACGTCGCCCTGCAGCAGCCGGTGCATGGGCTGCGGCCGTGCCAGGTCTTGCGCGATCTCCTCGGCGACGCGCTGCTGCGCGTCGGTCAGCCGGAAGGGCAGGGCGGCCAGCAGCCGCTCGTGCAGCCCGCCGGGCGCGGCGCGCAGCGCCGGGGCCTTCAGCAGCGCCCGTTCGCGCTGGGCGCGCTGCTGGCTCAGCTGCTGCGCCAGCAGCTCCTCGAACTTGAGGCGCTGCCAGGCCGGGTGGCTGTGGTCCTCCAGGGTCTGCAGCCGCGCGTCCGGCGGCGGATGGTGCAGGAACTCCAGCGCCTGGCGCAGCGGCGGCAGGCCGCGCGTGATCGGCAGCTGCATCAGCGCGGGGGGCAGCACCTCGTCCAGCGGCGCACGCTTCAGCGCCGACGCGATGGCCTTGCGCAGATAGGCCTGGGGCAGCTGGGCGCTGGCCGGGTAGACCGGCGTCAGCGCGGCGGCCAGCGGCGTGTCCTCGTCCACCTTGCGAAAGCTGGGATGGACCATTTCGCGGCCAAAGAAGCCCGCGCGGATCTCGCCGCGCACGCGCAGCCGCAGGCCGATGGCCATGGCCTTCTGCTGCGCGGGATAGAAGTGCAGGAAGCGCAGCAGCAGCTGGGCGCCGCGCTCGTCGCGCAGCTTGACCAGCAGCTGGCGCCGGCCGCGCAGCTCGATGCGGTTGTCCACCACCTCGCCCTCGCACTGCACGGTGTCGCCGTCGCGCGCCTCGGCGATGGGGGTGAGCCGGGTCTCGTCCTCGTAGCGCAGCGGCAGGTGCAGGGCCAGGTCGATGTCGCGCAGCAGGCCCAGCTTCTCCATCGCCTTCTGCGGCGCGGACTTGGGACGGGGCGCGGGAGCGGGGCTGGCCTCGGGCATGTCGGACATGGCCGCGATTCTGCCCCGGTTGCCGCCGGCTCCGGCGCATGGGTGCTAAGCTGGACTCGGCTTCGTCATGCAACGAGGAGACGCCCCATGCCCGGACTGCTGCCCGACGTCGATCCCGATGGCCTGCTTGAATACTCGGTGGTGTACACCGACCGCGCGCTCAACCACATGTCGCGCCGTTTCCAGCACGTGATGTGCGATCTGTCCGGCGTGCTGAAGTCGGTTTATCACGCGCGTTCGGCCATCGTCGTGCCGGGCAGCGGCACCTTTGGCATGGAGGCGGTGGCGCGCCAGTTCGCCGGCGGCCGCAAGACCCTGGTGCTGCGCAATGGCTGGTTCAGCTACCGCTGGACGCAGATCTTCGAGATGGGGCGCATCCCGTCCGAGCAGCTGGTGCTCAAGGCCCGGCCGCTGTCCGGCGACGCGCAGGCGCCCTATGCGCCGCCGCCCCTCGACGAGGTCGTCGAGACCCTGCGCGCGCAGCGCCCCGAGCTGGTCTTCGCGCCGCATGTGGAAACCGCCTCGGGCCTGCTGCTGCCGGACGACTACCTGCGCGCCGTCGCGAAGGCGGCCCACGAGGTGGGCGCGCTGTTCGTGCTGGACTGCATCGCGTCCGGCGCGCTGTGGGTGGACATGGAGTCGCTGGGCGTGGACGTGCTGATCAGCGCGCCGCAGAAGGGCTGGAGCGGCTCGCCCTGCTGCGCCTTCGTGATGCTCAGCGAGCGTGCCCGCGCGCTGCTGGACGACAGCAGCAGCACCAGCTTCGCGATGGACCTGCGCCGGTGGCTGCAGATCATGGAGGCCTACGAAAACGGCGGCCATGCCTACCACGCCACCCTGCCCACCGACGCGCTGGCGCGCTGCCGCGACGCGATGCTGGAGAGCCGCGGCCGCGGCTTCGAGGCGCTGCGCGACGCGCAGATCGACCTGGGCCGGCGCGTGCGCGCGATGCTGCGCGCGCATGGCCTGCCCAGCGTCGCCGCGCCGGGCTTCGAGGCCAGCGGCGTGGTGGTCAGCTACACCGAGCACGACGGGCTGCACAGCGGCAAGGCCCTGGCGGCCGAGGGGCTGCAGAGCGCCGCCGGCGTGCCGCTGCAATGCGACGAGGGTCCGGGCTTCAAGACCTTCCGCATCGGGCTCTTCGGCCTGGACAAGCTCGCCCAGCCGCAGCGCACGGTGGCGGCGCTGGACGCCGCGCTGGGTCGCGTGCTGGGCCACGGGCCCCGGGGCGACCCGGCATGAGAAAGGCCCCTCGCGAGGGGCCTTGATTCAGCGACGCGGCGTGCCGGTCCGGCTCACATCGGCGTCGGCGTGCCGTTCATGCGGTCGTACTTCAGGAAGTACTGGCGCGCCATCGCGACCAGTTGCTTGTCGCTCGGGTGGTCCACGGTCTCGTAGCCCACGATCTGCGGCGCCAGCGCGGGGCGGTGCTTCTCCACGTAGTGCTTGAAGTCCGCCTGCGCGGTGCTGGAGCCCACGACCAGGATCTCGGCGATGCCGTCCAGCGCGGCGCAGACCTCGGCATAGAACTCGTGCTCGGTGCGCACGGCGCTGCCGTGCTGCTTGCTGTGGCGGCTGCTGGACTTCACCTTCTCGGCTTGCACATGTTCGGCGTCGAACTGCAGGATGTTGGCGTTGTGGTGGTCCAGCCAGACGACGGCGTGAAACAGGCTCATGGTTCTCTCGCTTTCTCGCTCACGGGTGCGCGGCGGGCCGCGCGGGGTCAGTAAAGGGGTTCAGAGGCTGGGGGTGGAGAGCCCGGCCTGTCTCTCCAGCGCGCCCTGGCAGGCGACGCAGCGCAGCGCCTCGGGCTGCAGCTTCAGGCGGTCGAAGGGGATGGCGGCGCCGCAGTCCGTGCACCTTCCGTAGTCGGCGTCCTCGCGCAGCCGGGTCAGCGCGGCGCCGATCTCGCGCAGCGCCTGCAGGCCGCGGTCGCTGCGCGCCAGATCGACCTCGCGGTCGGCCTCATGCGCGGTCTCGCCGTCCAGGTCCTGCAGCAGCTGTTCGCGTGCGTGGGCCACGCGGTCCTGGTCGCCCAGCTGCGTGTGCAAAGTCCGCTCCAGCTCATGCTGCCGGCGGACCAGCGCGGCTTCCAGAAGGGCATGCTGGCCGGGTGTCAACGCGCTGCTCATCGTCTGTCCTTTGTTCCGATTGGCGCTTCCATGGTGGCACCCGCGCCGCCCGCGAAGGTTGACGCGGGTCAATTCAGCGCGGGCCCGGCGGCGGCGTGCGGCCGGGGGGGCGGTGCGACAATCGCCGCCCATCCTTCGCTTGGCACGGGTCTGTCCGGCCCTCAACACCATGTCCCGTCACTACACGGTGAGCGACTTCGACTTCGCTCTGCCTCCCGAACTCATCGCCCAGCATCCCGCCGCGCAGCGCAGCGCCTCGCGCCTGCTCGACGGCCGCCAGTGGCCGCCGGTGGACCGCGTCTTCCGCGATCTGCCGCAGCTGCTCAATCCCGGCGATCTGCTGGTGTTCAACAACACCCAGGTGATCAAGGCTAGGCTGTACGGTCACAAGGCCAGTGGCGGTGCGGTGGAGGCGCTGGTGGAGCGCGTGCTGCCCGGTACCCGCGAGGTCTGGGCCCACATGCGTGCCAGCAAAAGCCCCAAGCCGGGCGCGCGGGTGAGCTTTGCCGATGGCGCCTTCGACGCCGAGGTGCTGGGCCGCTGCGGCCCGGACCAGGGCCTGTTCCATCTGCGCCTGTCGGGTGACCCCTTCGAGCTGCTCGAGCGCCACGGCCATGTGCCGCTGCCGCCCTATATCGAGCACGGCGATTCCGAGGACGACGTGCGCCGCTACCAGACGGTGTTCGCCAAGGAGCCCGGTGCGGTGGCGGCGCCGACGGCGGCGCTGCACTTCGACGAAGGCGTGCTGGCGGCGCTGGCCGAGCGTGGCGTGGACAGCGCGCATGTCACGCTGCACGTGGGTGCGGGCACCTTCCAGCCGGTGCGCGTCGAGCAGCTGGCCGAGCACAAGATGCACAGCGAGTGGTTCCGGGTGCCGGACGAGACGGTGGCCGCCATCGCGCGCTGCCGCGCCCGCGGCGGGCGCGTCACCGCCGTGGGCACGACCACGCTGCGCGCGCTGGAATCGGCGGCGCGGGGCGGGGTGCTGGAGCCGGGCGCACGCGAGACCGACATCTTCATCACCCCGGGCTTCCAGTTCCGCGTCGTGGATCGCCTGGTGACCAACTTCCACCTGCCCAAGAGCACGCTGATGATGCTGGTCAGCGCATTCGCCGGCTACGAGCCGGTGATGGCGCTCTACCGCCACGCGATCGAGCAGCGCTACCGCTTCTTCAGCTATGGCGACGCGATGCTGCTGGAGCGGGCGCCGGCCTGAGCCTCAGGAGAGTTCGACGCGGCCCGGCGTGGGCCCGGTGGCATCCGACGCCAGCAGCGCGCCGACCCGTTCGCGCAGCAGCTCCGGCGACACCTCGGCCGCCGCCAGCGGCGCACCGACCTGCAGCACGACGCGGCTGAACAGCCCGCGGCGGAAGGGCCGCACCATGGCCTGGCCCTGCTCGACGCGCGAGAAGAACGAGCCCCACAGGTTCTGCAGCGCCATGGGCAGCACGGGCACCGGGTGGGTCTCGAGGATCTTCATGATGCCGCCCTTGAAGGGCTGCAGCGCGCCGTCGCGGGTGATGCCGCCTTCGGGAAACAGGCCCAGCAGCTCGCCCTCGTCCAGCACCGCGCGGGCCTGCGCGAACGCGGCCTCGTAGACGGCGGGATTCTCCTTCTGCGGCGCGACGGGGATGGCCTTGGCGAGCCGGAACAGCCAGCCCAGCACCGGGATGCGGAAGATGCGGTGATCCATCAGAAAGCGCACCGGGCGCGGGCTGGCGGCCATCAGCAGCACCGCGTCGACGAAGCTGACGTGGTTGCAGACCAGGACGGCGGGGCCCTGCAGCGGGATGTGCTCGTCGCCGCGCAGGCGGTAGCGGTAGACCAGCCGCGACAGCAGGAAGGCGACGAAGCGCAGCAGGTACTCCGGCACGACCAGGAAGATGTAGGCCCCGACCACCGCGTTGAGCAGGCCCACCGCGAGGAAGAGCTCCGGCACGCTGCGCCCCGCGCCGAGGAAGGCGCCGGCCATCAACGAGCTGACGATCATGAACAGCGCATTGAGGATGTTGTTGGCCGCGATGATGCGGGCGCGGTGCGTGGGCTCGGCGCGCAGCTGGATGAGCGCATACATGGGCACGCTGTAGAGGCCGGCGCTGAGCGCCACCAGGGCCAGGTCGGCGAGCACGCGCCAGTGCGCCGGCTGGGCGAGGAACTCGCCGACGCTCCAGGCCGTCGGGACCGGCGGCAGCGCGCGCGAGGCGAAGTACAGGTCCAGCGCGAACACGCTCATGCCCAGCGCGCCCATGGGCACCAGGCCGATCTCCACATGGCGACGCGACAGCATCTCGCAGGCCAGCGAGCCCACGCCTATGCCCACCGAGAACACCATCAGCAGCAGCGAGGCGACCTGCTCGTTGCCGTGCAGCACCTCCTTGGCGAACGCCGGGAAGTTGGCCAGGAACACCGCGCCGAAGAACCACATCCACGAGATGCCCAGCAGCGAACGGAACACCGCCAGCTGGCCATGCGCCAGGCGCAGGTTGGCCAGGGTTTCGCTGATGGGGTTCCAGTTGATGCGCAGGCCCGGGTCGGTCGCCGGCGCGGGCGGGATGGCCTGGGCCGCGAGTCGGCCCAGCAACGCCAGCGCCAGGCAGGCCAGCGCGACCTGGGTGGCGCCCACCTGCGGCGAGGCCACCAGCACGCCGCCGGCCAGGCTACCCAGCAGGATCGCGACGAAGGTGCCCATCTCCACCATGCCGTTGCCGCCGGTCAGCTCGCGCTCGTCCAGCTGTTGCGGCAGATAGGCGTATTTCACCGGGCCGAACAGCGTGGAGTGCAGCCCCATCAGGAAGACGCAGGCCAGCAGCAGCGCCACATGGCCGGCCATGAAGCCCCAGGCGGCGAGGGCCATGATCGCGATCTCCAGCGTCTTCACGAGGCGAATCAGCCTTGTCTTGTTGTGCTTGTCGGCCAGCTGGCCCGCGGTCGCGGAAAACAGCACGAAGGGCAGGATGAACAGCGCCCCGATCACCAGCCCGGCCTGCGCGGGCGGCAGCCACGCGATCTGCAGCTGATAGGTCAGCAGCACGGTGAGCGCGAACTTGAACAGGTTGTCATTGGCCGCGCCGAGGAACTGCGTCCAGAAGAAGGGCGCGAAGCGGGCTTGCGTCAGCAGGGCGAACTGGTTGGCGTGCTCGGGAGGTCGGCTCATGGGTGGGCTCGGGTGGTGTGGGGCGCATCATCGCCCGCCCCGGCGCCCCTTCGATGAGGCCGAACCCTGGGGGCGCAGCCGCTGGCCCGGGCGGGCGCGTCTGATGCTACCCGCGGTGAATGACGGACCCGTGCCGGGGCCGGGCCCCGGGGCGTTCAGCGGTTCATCCGGCCGGGCCCGGCCTGAGTGCCGCCACCTTCGGCCAGCAGGCGGACGAACTGCCTGACCCGGGCGTCCCGCTCCTCGCGGCGCAGTGAGTGCAGAGCCAGCAGCAGCGCGGCCACGCCGTCGTCCTCGCAGTACAGATAGGCCAGTGGCACCTTCAAGGCCCTGGCGATCGCCTTGGCCGTGGGACCGGGTGGCTCGTGAATCCCCGACTCGTACCGGCTGATGCGGGTGCGGCTGCTGGACTCGTCGATGCCGATCTCGACGCCTACCTTCTCCTGCGACCAACCCAGCTCCTCGCGCCGCGCGCGCATGCGCCGGCCGAGGACGGATGGACTTTCGGAGCTACGAGACATGTTTCGAGTCTCGTAACATCGTTCATAATTGTCGTTACGTTATACGTAACACACAATTGAGGGATCCCCGTGTTGATCTCAGGTTCCCGATGGTGATTGAAGCAGGCAAAGAGGTTCGAGGTCCGGCGCGTCCGCCGGTGTTGCACACGGTCGGTCCGTCGGAATCCGCCACGACGGGGCATTGCCGGTGAGAGCGCTACGTCTGGGCAGGAAGAGGCCCGCTCCGGGGAGCGGTCATGCCGGGCCGGCGCTGCTGGCGGCGGCCGCGGACGCCTTGCCGTCAGGGCAGGGGGGCGGGTCTTGCGTGTACGGGTCCATCGCGACCGGCCTGGTGCGCGGGCTCCCCGAGGGCGGGTTCGACGCGCTGAGCGCGGCGCAGTACCGTGCGCTGGAGCAGCTGCAGGCCTGGGCCGTGACGCTGCGCGACCGGGAGGGCTGGGCCTGGGTGGATGTGGCATTGGTCTTCGATGCGACCGTCTGGCAGGCCTATCGCGATGCGCCCACGCTGTCCGAGGTGCACAGCGAAGACATGGCCGAGACCCTGCGGGCGCTTGAACGGCAGCGTCTACGGCTGGAGCGGTTGTGGCAGCGCGTGTGCTGGCAGTCCTGTCGCGGACGGACGCCGCCACTGCGCGCCGCGCAGCGGGCCCGCATCGAGTTGCTGGAGTCGCAGTGCCTGCGCTATGGCTCGCTGATCGAGGAGCTGCGTGCGCGTCAGCGGGTCTGTCCGCCCGAACTGGCCGCCTGGGTCGGCGTGCTGATCGCCTTCGACCGTCGGGGCCGGCTGCTCATTCGGCGCCATCTGCTGCGGCGGCGGGACCTGCTGCGCGTGCCGGCAACGCGTGGCGGCTCGCCGGGGGCGTAGGCCCGTCCGCCCTCAGGCCCCTGGCGATGCGGTGGCGCCCCGTGGGGACGGCTGAGCCCGCGCCAGCCAGTCCTCGCGCCGCAGCGACATCGCGACCCGGTCTATGCCCGGGCCAAAGCCATCGGCGACCTGCAGCGTCGTGCGGAAGCCGTGGCGCGCGAAGAAGCCCGCCGTGTGCTGGCTGGTGTCGATCGTGATTTCGGGTGTCTCGGTGTGCTGGAACAGGTGGTTGATGCGCCAGACCAGCAGCGCAGTGCCCAGCGAGGCCCGGTGGTGCTGCTGCGACACCATCCCCCAGCTCAGGCGCCCGACGCCTTCGCGGAGATAGCAGCCGCCGCAGGCGACGACGAGGCCGTCCTGTTCCACCACGACGTAGTCGCCGCTGGGCCGCTCAAGGAAGTCCTCGAACTCCGGCAGTTCCGACGGATCGAAGTAGCGTGGCAGGTTGCTGCGGAAGATCGCGAGACAGGCTGCGCGGTCGGCAGCGGCGTAGGGGCGGATCTGTGGTCGCGGCGTAGCAGTCATGGTGGGCAAGCGGAATCCAGGGGGGAGAAGGCGGCTCGCAGCATATCGATGATGAACGGCGGGGGCTGCCCTCAAGGGCGATCCTTGGCCTGTACCCCACAGACCCAGTCGAGGACAGGTAGCGGCAAGGGCTCGTCTTCGGACTTCACCGCCAGTAAGCGTGGCAGAACCTCAATTGATTCAATGACATTCCCGTTTGAATTATTGAGATTGATTGTGCCCAAGGTGAACTCATCCGGCGAACCCTTGAAAAATATTTTTGAAGGAGAGATGAACTTCATATAGGAAATGGACATCGGAAGTGAAGCAGGGAATTTTGTATGCTGGTGTGGATAAGTGGTGTTGATGATCACCAAGCTATCTCCCGAATGAAGCCTCTCAAAAATTACCACTTTCCCCTTTCCCTTCCACGCGATTGCAGTTTCGGCAATTGTTGAGTTGTAGCCGCTTTTGAGAAGTTTTGCTTCGACGATGCCAGTTCTTGAATCAAGAACCTTTGCTGTTACACCATAAATGTCGTCACCAAGAGGTATGTCGAAAACCTCTCCTTCGTTGATGCGCGATGTTGAGGAGTACCCCGTGGGAGAACTCAACTTCAGTGTAATGCCGTCTTTGATGGAGATTAATTCAATATGGAAGCTTGGGGCTGTTTGTGTGTAAATTCCTGTTCCAACATGAATTTTGTGTACGGCCAGAGTTCTAGATTTTCCTTGTGCGAACTTGTTCGGTGTATATATTCTTTCCGAATTTATTTCAACCACGCCTTCGGTAATGCATGCTATCGAAACTGGGCGCCCATGAGCTTGGCATGCAGCGGAATCCGTGCGAATGTGACTTGGTTTTATATGGAGGGATGGCGCTTCGTCTACATATATAAAAGAAAACTTATCTTGTATGTGGCCGTAGCGGTGACGTATTTGCAACAAGTCTTCTGAATCCCAGGTTGATTCAAATAAATTCGAGTACATGTTGCCCGCGATGTAGATCTTAGACGACACTCCAGCCGCATTGATTATGCTGAGATATTGTGGTTCAGTCGTGGACTGAAAAGATACCTTCTTAAAATCGGGGGAGAGAGAAATGTTTGATTTATCCCTTGCGTTGGTGGGAAATTGATTTAGTATTTTCCCGTCACTGGTGGTTGCGTAGAGTTTTCCATTTCCTTCCACCAGGGCGGCACAAGTCTGTCCGAGGGCTGAAAATGTGGACGCAGTCATCGTCAGGAGAAAGTGGATTTGTGTGTAAATCGGATATTTCATTCGAAACCCCCTGGGGTGATTTGCTGGTGGTGTGGAGTTGAGGTTAAAGATTTTCTTTCCTGGTTGAACGCATTCATGCCCGTAAGCTCCCTTATTAAAGGGACAGTCTGAAAATAGAGGCTTCCGCATCTTCGGGAAAAAGAGCGATGAGGAAGTCGAGATTCACGGAGGCCCAGATCATGGCGATCCGGGAAAAGGGGGCCCTGGCCTGCCGATGGCGGAGGTATGCCGACAGCACGGCGGCAGGGCGGCGACGTGCTGCCAGTGCCAGAACAAGCACGCGGGCATGTCAGTCAACGAGCTCAAGCGGGGCAAGGAGCGGGAGGCCGAGAGCGCGCGACTGAAGAAGATGTGCGCCGAGTTGGCCCTGAAGAACGTCGCGATCAAGGACGTCCTGTCGCGAAAATTGTGAGGCCGATCGCCCGCTCAACGTGATCGACGAAGGCAACCGTGAGGCGCTGCGCATCGAGTGCGTCACCGCGATCCCGTCGTCGCGCGTGCTGCGCGTGATGGGCCAGTTGGTCGAGGTCTACGGCAAGCCCGAAGCGATCCGCGTGGACAACGGGCCGGAGTTGACTGCCGGAGCCTTCGAGGTGCTCGATGCCTGGCTGTTCAACGCTGCGAGCGAAGTCCAGGCCGCCGACGATTGGCGCACCGACTACAACGAATACCGGCCGCACGATTCCTCGGGCAGTGTGCCGCCGGCTGTTGTCAAGCCCACAGTATTCAACCAGTAAGTCTCCGCTTCTGAGCTGTCTACTTGACGGAGGAGCTTACGTATGGACGGCATCCACCGGCACGCTGGTCCGGAGGCGGCACTCCCCTCCGATATGCCGGGCGCAAAGGCTTTGCCCGCACGGCGGGCCTCGGTAGATACCCCATGTTGTTGGGGGAAACGGCCGCGTGGCTCGTCTAGGTCTTGCCACAAGGCCTCAGAGCCCTCCCCGATGCCTTCCGTCCCGATGTCCTCCGAGTCCCATAGCGTCGCGCCGGATGCGCGGCTCGACCCGCTGGACCGCGGCGGCGCGCCGGGGCTGGCCGTCGGGATGGCGCTGCGGGGGCGCAGCGCCTGTTACCGCGCCCCTGCCTCCTGACGTTCGAGCGTTGCGGCGACGGCCCCCCGGTTTTTCCCTGCGGAAGCTTCCACCATGCTTGTACTGCGCAAACCCTATCTGATCTTCCTCGGCGACGCGGCCTCGGTCGCGGACGCCAAGACCGCGCTGGGCGTGGCCGACTGGTGCCCGGACGACGTGCTCGGCGAGCTGGCCTTCCCCGAGGCCGCGGTCAGCACCGGCAAGCCGGCGATGGACATCGCGGCGGCGGTCGCGGCCGGGGCCGGCTCGCTGCTGATCGGCATCGCACCGATCGGAGGCCGGCTGCCGGACCACTGGCTGCCCACGCTGATGGCCGCGGTGCGCGCCGGGCTGGATATCGTCAGCGGCCTGCACACGCGGCTGGCCGACATTCCCGAGCTGGCCGAGGCCGCGCGCGCGGCGGGCGTGCAGCTGCACGACGTGCGCCACGGCCACTGGCCCCGCGTGACCGGCACCGGGCGCAAGCGCCGCGGGCAGCGCGTGCTGACCGTGGGCACCGACTGCGCGCTGGGCAAGAAGTACACCGCGCTGGCGCTGACCCGCGCGCTGCAGGCGCGCGGCGTGCCTGCGAGCTTCCGCGCCACGGGGCAGACCGGCATCATGATCGCGGGCAGCGGCGTGGCCATCGATGCGGTGGTGTCCGACTTCATCGCCGGCGTGGCCGAGCAACTGTCGCCGGACAACGAGGCCGGCCACTGGGACGTGATCGAAGGCCAGGGCTCGCTCTTCCACCCCGCCTATGCCGGCGTCAGCCTGGGGCTGCTGCATGGCTCGCAGCCCGATGCGCTGGTGTTGTGTCATCACGCTGGCCGAGAGCGCCTGGACGGCTGGCCCGACTTCCCGACACCCTCGCTGGCCGAGGCCATCGACGCCTACCTGCGCGCCGGGCGGCTGACCAATCCGGCGGTGCGCTGCGTCGGCATCAGCATCAATTCGTCCACGCTGGACGACGCGCAATGGCAGGCCTACCGCGCGCGCGTCGAGGCCGAACTGGGGCTGCCCGTCGTCGATCCGCTGCGTGGCGGCGTGGACCGGCTGGCCGAAGCGATTCACCACCACAAGGAGTCTTCCCATGACGCTTGAATGCGAACTCACCAGCGAGAGCTGGGCGTTGAAGGAGCCGTTCGAGATCTCGCGCAGCGTGGTGACCGCGATCCATGTGCTCGTCGTGCGCCTGGGCGACGGCGAGGGCCACCAGGGCTATGGCGAGGCCACCGGCGTGCCCTACGACGACGAGACGCCGCAGTCGATGGCGGCACAGATCGAGCCGCTGCGCCCGCGCCTGCATGCCGGGCTGACCCACGAGGAGCTGATGCACTGGCTGCCGCCGGGCGGGGCGCGCAATGCGCTGGACTGCGCGCTGTGGGATCTGCGCGCCAAGCAGTCCGGCCGGCCTGTATGGCAGAAGATCGGCCTGGCGCGCGTCGCGCCGGTGCTGACGGCCTACACCATCGGTCTGGGCAGCGAGGCCGACGCGCGGCGCAAGATCCGCGCCGCGCGCCACCTGCCGCTGCTCAAGCTGAAGGCCGACGCGGAGCGCCATGTCGACAGGGTGCGCTACGCGCGCGAGGAGCATCCGTCCGCGCGCCTGGTGATCGACGCCAACCAGGCCTGGAACCGCGAGCTGCTGGAGCGCCTCCTGCCCGAGCTGCAGGCGCAGCGCGTGGAGCTGATCGAGCAGCCGGTCCCGCGCGGCAGCGATGCGCAGCTGGACGGGCTCGCCTCGCCCATCCCGCTGGCCGCGGACGAGTCCTGCGCCGACCGTTCCTCGCTGCCCGCGCTGGCGGGGCGCTACCAGTTCATCAACATCAAGCTCGACAAGTCCGGCGGCCTCACCGAGGCGCTGGCGCTGGCGCGCGAGGCCCAGGCGCGTGGCTTCGGGCTGATGGTGGGCAACATGGGCGGCACCTCGCTGGCGATGGCGCCGGCGCACCTGATCGCGCAGGACTGCAGCTATGTGGACCTGGACGGCCCGCTGCTGATGCAGTCCGATCGTCCGGACGCGATGCGCTACGAGGGGGCCCAGCTCGCTGCACCCGACGCGGCGCTGTGGGGCTGACGACCGCCCGGCGGGCGGGCGCGGCGCCTAGCGAGCCAGCCGCGCCGGCGACAGCATCGCGGCGCTGAGTCCGAAGTCCGCCAGGCGCTGCGGCAGCGCCTGGCCGCGCGCCAGCGCCGCGCAGGCCTCGCCCATCGCGGCGCAGGTCTGGATGCCGTAGCCGCCCTGGCCCGCGAGCCAGAAGAAGCCCGGCGCCGCGTCGTCGAAGCCGCCCACCAGCCCGCCGTCGGCGACGAAGGAGCGCAGCCCGGCCCAGGTGTGGCTGGGCCGGCGTATCGTCAGCGTCGTTGCCTCTTCGATGCGATGGATGGCCAGCGCGATGTCCAGCTCCTCGGGCTGCACGTCCTGCGGCGGCATCGGGTCGGCATTCGCCGGCGAGCCCAGCAGCAGCCCGGCGTCCGGCTTCAGGTACCAGTCCTCGTCGGCGCTGAACACCAGCGGCCACGCATGCGTGTCCAGGCCGGCCGGCGGCGCGAAGGTGAAGGCCGAGCGGCGCCGCGGCTCCAGGCCCAGCGGAGGCACGCCGGCCAGGCGCGCGATCTCGTCGGCCCAGGCGCCGGCCGCGTTGATCAGCACCGGCGCCTGGTACAGCGCCGAGCCGGTCCGCACGCGCCAGTCGGCGCCCTGGCGTTCGATGGCCTGCACCTCTGCATCGCAGACCAGGCTGCCGCCGGCATGGCGCAGCTCGCGCAGAAAGCCCTGGTGGATCGCGTGCACGTCCATGTCCACCGCCTGCGGCTCGTAGATCGCACCGAACAGCCGCTCGCCGCGCAGCACCGGCACCATGGCGCAGGCCGCCTCGGGCGAGAGTTGCTGCGCGTCCGGGGCGATGGCGCGCAGCACCTCCCAATGCCGCGCATAGGGTTCGCGCTGCGCCTCGGTGGCAATGAAGAGCATGCCGCGCGGCGTCAGCAGCGGGTGCTCGGAATAGCCGGGTGGCGGCTGTTCAAAGAAGGCGCGGCTGGCGCGCGTCAGCGCGCGCACCTGGGCATTGCCATAGCTTTCCATGAACAGCGCGGCCGAGCGGCCGGTGGCGTGGTAGCCGGGCTGGCTTTCGCGCTCCAGCACGACGGTGCGCCAGTGCGGCGACAGCCAGCGCGCGACCGAGGCGCCGGCGATGCCGCCGCCGATGACGAGGCAGTCGGCGGTGATGGGAGTGGGGCTCATGGGGACTCTCGCGCAGAGCTGTCGTGATGCAGAGGATATCCCTTGGCCGCGGCGCGAACGGAGCATGGTCACGCAGCGTGGACTTCAGCGCGATCGGGCGCCTTGCCGCGAGCGTGATGCCTCCGGCCGCCGAGGCGCGCGCCGATCCGCATCAGGCCGGCGCCGTGCCGCGCTCGAAGTGCCGCCGCGTCGCGAACACCGGGTCCGCCAGGCGCTGGCCGCGCCAGCGCACGCGGCGCTTGAGCAGCAGGTCGAACAGCAGCGGGTTGTGCGCGCGCACCGCCTCCAGCACCGGGCGGTCGGCCTCGGCCAGCAGGCCGGCGCGCACCAGGCCGCCCAGCCGGTACAACGGGCCCACGCCGGGCAGCGGATAGTCGGAGCCATGCAGCAGCCGGTCGTGCCAGTCCTGGCGCCGCAGCAGGGTCTGCCAGACCTCGGCACGGCGGTTGAACTGGAACACCGCCGAGACGTCGCCCAGCAGCTGGCCGCGCCATGCGGGCTCGTCCATCAGGCGCGCGAACAGATCGAAGGCGGGCACCGGCCGCGGCCGCGGCCGTTCCAGGTCCAGCGCCATGCCCAGCGAGGCACAGTGCGCGGCGACCACGCGCACGCCGTGGCGCAGCGGTTCGCGCAGCAGCAGCGGATTGCCCAGGTCCTCGCGGCCGGCGCCGGGCACGGCTTTCTCCTCGCCGCAATGCACAATCAGCGGCAGCCGGCTCGCGGCCAGCCGGTCGTAGAAGGGCCGCAGCCGCGCGTCGCGCAGGTCGATGGCCATGCTGCCGGGCAGCCACTTGAGCGCCACCGCCCCGCCGGCCAGCGCCGCGTCCAGCCGCGCCAGCGCGTCCTCGCGCAGCGGATGGATGGAGGCCACCCAGGCAAAGCGCTGCGCGTGGCGCGCCGCGACCCCGGCGGCATGGTGGTCGGGCACGTGGAAGCAGGTCCAGTCCGGGCGCGGCCGCCCGGATTCGTCCAGCGCCTCGTCAAAGGCGTAGAGCATCCAGCGCGCGCCCTCGGGGAAGTCGGCGGCCAGCTGCAGCAGGCGCTGCACATAGGCGCGGTCGATGCTGGGCGCGTCCTCGGCCACGCAGGCGCCGCGCAGGATGACGCGGCGGCGCAGCGATTCGACCGGGTGCCACCACTGGGTCATGCGCGGGTCGATGCGGCAGCCGGAGCCGGAGTCCCCGGTGCCCAGCAGATGGGTGTGGACGTCCCACAGCTGGCCGGGGTCCAGCCCCTCCCAGCATCGCGCCAGCAGCGCATGCTCGCGCAACGCGGGCGGCAGGGTGGAGGCGGCGCATTCGGGGCCGGCGGCGGCCAGCGCGCGCCCGCCCGCCATCAGGCCGGTGAAGAGGGCGCCCGCCGCGGCGGCGCCGCAGCACAGCAGATGTCGTCGTTGCATCGGGGTCAGGTCTTGCCGTGGAGGTGGCGCGATGCTCGCGGGCTGTGGCGCGCCGGCCTGCGGATTCCCGCGCCAGTGCCACGGCGCGCACCGCGCGGGCGCAAGCTGCGCTACCGTGGCGCCATGTCCAGCACCCAGACCCTGGTGGCCGCGATCAAGGCCGAACTCAAGCAGCGCGGGCTCAGCTATGCCGAGGTGGCGCGCGAACTGAAGCTGTCGGAAAGCAGCGTCAAGCGCATGCTCGCGCCCGGCGGCGAGATGCCGCTGTCACGCGTGGATGAGCTCTGCCGCGTGCTGCAGATGGATTTCACCGAGCTCGCGGCCCGCATGGCGCAGGCCATGCCGCTGCGCCGCGAGCTGAGCCTGGCGCAGGAGCGCGCGGTGGTGGCCGACCCCAAGCTGCTGCTGATGGCGATCTGCTGCCTCAGCCAGTGGACGCTGGAGCAGGTGCTGGCCAGCTACCGGATCAGCGAGGCCGAGGCGACGCGCTATCTGGTCCAGCTGGACCGGCTGGGCATCATCGAGCTGCGTCCGCTGAACCGCTACAAGCTGCTGGTGGCCAAGACCTTCCGCTGGCGCCCGCATGGGCCGGTGATGCAGTTCTTCCGCGCCGAGGTGGCGCAGGATTTCTTCGCTGGCGGCTTCGACGGCGATGCCGAGCTGCTCATGCTGGTCCACGGCCAGCTCGGCCACGGGATGGCGCGCGAGCTGGTGGAGCGTTTGCAGCGCGTCGCCGAGGACTTCGCACGCCAGCATCTGCTGGACCAGAAGCTGCCCGAGGCGGAGAAGCGCCCCTACACGCTGGTGATGGGCATGCGGTCCTGGCTGTTCGAGCACTTCCGCCATCTGCAGCGCGGTGGCGGCGCGCGCCGTGCCTAGGGCAAGCTGGTGCAGACGCGGGCATGGAGGTGGACCAGCTCCATCTGCCCGTGGGTGTCGGTCTTCTGGAAGACCTGCTTCAGGTGGCTGCGCACCGTGTTTTCCGACAGCTGCAGCGAGCGCGCCACCGTCGCCAGCGACTGGCCTGCGAACACCAGCGCGCTGACCTTGGCCTGCGCGGCGGTGAGTTCGTAGCGGCGCGCGAGCAGGCAGGAGGCCGGGTCGTGCGCGCTGCGCGCGCCGCGCACCGCGACCATCACCAGGCCCTGGGCGGTGCCGGCCTCGCAGCGGAACACCGGGCCAGCGGGGCGCAGCACCACGATCAGCGGCACCCCTGGGGCCTCGCCGAGCAGCGACAGCACGGCCGGCGGCGGCAGGCTGCCGTCGGCGCTGGCGCGCGCCAACCGGGCGACGGTCTCGGCGAACAGGCGCTGGTCCTGGGGATGCGCGGCACCCAACCGCGGGCCGTCCAGGCGCAGGCCCTGGCGCAGCGCGAGCAGCTCGGCGGCGGCCGGGTTGCGGTAAAGCAGCCGCGCGTCCGCATCGACCAACAGCGTGGGTTGGGCCTCCTGGTCGGCCAGGCCCAGCAAGGCCTGCGCCAGGTCCTTGGACTCCTGCCAGCGCCAATGGCTGTGCAACGACAGGGTCAGGTGGTCCAGCAGCACGGCCAGCTCGGCGCGCTCGCGCGCCTCGAAGGGCGCCTGCGTCTCGGCGCGGTAGGCGGCCAGCACATGCGTGCCGCGGCGGCGCTGGTCGACCACGCCGCACAACAGGTGCAGCAGACCACGCGGGCGCAGGAAGTCGCGGTAGAAGTCGGTGCGGCGCAGCTCGTCCGGGCGTATCAGCTCGTCGCCGGTCATCACTCGGCCGGGCTGGTAGTCGCCGCTGGACAGGAACCAGGGAATGCGGGCGCCGTACTGCGCCAGCTTGACCCCAAAACCCGCGTCGCCGGGCGATTCGAACAGCGTGGCGTCGGCGCCGCTGCTGAACTCGTGGTGGGTGAGCAGCACCACGCGCGCGTCCAGGTGGGCGCGCACCCGCTCCAGCACGTCGGGCCAGCGCGCCTCGTCGCCGCCTGCGGCATGGATGGCGCGCACCAGCGCGCTCAGCGAGCGGTGGCTGTCGTGTCGATCCGCCGGTGACGAGCGTGTCATGGGCCTGGCCGTTCCTGTTTCCCGAAGGCGGAGCGTCATTCTCGGGTTCGTCGTCACGCTGTCAATCCGGACCCGGCCCGGTGCCCACCGGGAAAACCCGCGACGACGCGCTGGCGAGCGCGGCTACGCTGCGCGCGGCAGGGGCTCACTCCCGGTCCCGATGAAGGCAGGTCCAGACATGACACAGCAGCGCCTCGTCCCAGGCTCGCCTGGGGCGACCCGCGACGAAACGCCGCGCGCGCCCGCGCGGTCGTCCATGCCCGCGCGGCAGCCGGGGCGGCCGGCATGCTGAGGGTCCAGCGCGAGTACCAGTCCTGGGTGGCGAACGAGTCGCTGGAGGACTATGCGCTGCGCTACGCCGCCAGCAGCTACCGGCGCTGGCCGCCGCGCGTGATGGCGCGCACGGCGCTGGGCGGCATCTCGTTTCTCGCGCTGGAGGCCATCGGCGCCAGCTTGACACTGAACTACGGCTTCCTGAACACCATGCTGGCGGTGCTGGCGGTCGCGGTCGTGATCTTCCTCGTCAGCCTGCCGATCGCGCGGTGGTGCGCCGAGGCACATGTGGACATCGACCTGCTGACCCGCGGTGCCGGCTTCGGCTACATCGGTTCCACGGTCACCTCGCTGATCTACGCGTCCTTCACCTTCATCTTCTTCGCGCTGGAAACGGCGATCTGGGCCCAGGCCCTGCATCTGGTTCTGGGGCTGAGCCTGCCGCTGGGCTATCTGCTGTGCTCGCTGGCCATCGTGCCGGTGGTCTTCTACGGCGTCACCGCGATCAGCCGTCTGCAGGCCTGGACCCAGCCCTTCTGGGTCGCGATGCTGCTGTTGCCGCTGGGCGCCATCCTGCTGCGCGACCCCGGCGTGCTGCGCGACTGGAGCGCCTATGCCGGGCTGGACGGCGGTCAGGGCGGCTTCAACCTGATGGCGTTCGGCATCGCGACCGGGGTGCTGTTCTCGCTGACTGCGCAGATCGGCGAGCAGGCGGACTACCTGCGCTTCCTGCCCGAGCGCGACGACTCGAACCGCCGCGCCTGGTGGCGCGCGCTGCTGCTGGCGGGGCCGGGCTGGATCGGCGTGGGCGCGCTGAAGATCGTCATCGGCAGCCTGCTGGCCGTGCTGGCGCTGCGCATGGGCGCGAGCCCCGCGCAGGCGGTGGAGCCGGTGCACATGTTCGTCCACGCCTACCGCCAGGTGGTCGACGACCCGGCGCTGGCCCTGGCCCTGGCGGCGCTGTTCGTCACCCTGTCGCAGGTGAAGATCAATGTGACCAACGCCTACAGCGGCTCGCTGGCCTGGTCCAACTGCTTCGTGCGCCTGGCCCACTACCACCCGGGGCGCGTGGTCTGGCTGTTGTTCAATGTGGTGATCGCGCTGCTGCTGTCGCTGCTGGGCATCTTCGAGACGCTGGAGGCGGTGCTGTCGGTCTACTCCACCGTCGCGCTGGCCTGGGTGGGCGCCCTGCTGGCCGATCTGGTCGTGCTCAAGCGCATGGGCATCTCGCCGCCTTACATCGAGTTCAAGCGCGGCCATCTGTTCAACTTCAATCCGGTGGGCTGCGGCGCGACGGTGATCGCGGCGGCGCTGGCCATCCTGTCCTACCTGGGCGTGTTCGGGCCCTGGGGGCGGGCCTTCTTCGGTGTCGCCGCGCTGGCGACGGCCTTTGTGTCGGCCATCCTGATCGGGCTGGCGACGCGCGGCCGCTACTACCTGGCGCGGCCCGACGAGCACTACCGCCGCGTGCCGCGCACCACGCTGGTGGAATGCTGCATCTGCCAGCGCAGCTACGAGGCGCCCGACATGCTGCACTGCCCGCTTTACCGCGGGCCCATGTGCTCGCTGTGCTGCGGCCTGGAGCTGCATTGCCACGATTTCTGCAAGAAGCCGGCCCTGGCCGCCGGCCCGGCACCGTCGCCGCGCGCGGGGCGCGCCGCGAGCGCGTCAGCGGGCTCGCCCGCGCAGGCGTCCCCGCCCCGGTTCAGGCCGCGCATGCTGCGCCAGCTGGGCCGCTTCACCGCGCTGTTCTGCAGCGTCGCCGCGCTGCTGGGCGTGGTGTTCCTGCTCACCTACCGCTTCATGGACCCGCGCGACGCGATGGCGCCCGACCGGCTGCTGGTGCTGATGGAGCAGCTCTATCTCGCGACCCTGGCGGTCGCCGCGCTGGGCAGCTGGTGGATCGTGTTGCTGCACGAGGCCCAGGAGCGCAGCCGGCGCGAGCTGCTGGAGTCCATGCAGCACCTGGAGCGCACGCGGGCCAGCCTGGTGGAGACGGAGAAGCTGGCCTCGCTGGGTGGCCTGGCGGCGGGCATCGCGCACGAGATCAACACCCCGGTGGGCATCTCGGTGAGCACCGCGTCCTTCCTCGCCGACCGTACGCGCGCCGCGCAGGCCGCGCATCGCGATGGCGGCCTGGACGGCGCCGCGGCCGAGCGCTACCTGGGCGAGGCGGCCGAATCGGCGCGCCTGCTGCTGACCCATGCGCAGCGCATGGGTCAGCTGGTGAGCAACTTCAAGCAGCTGGCGATCGACCGCATCGCCGAGGCGCGGCAGGAATTCGGCCTGCCCGAACTGCTGCGCGACACGCTGGCCGGCCTGCGGCCGCGCTTCGAAGAGGCGCAGGTCCAGCTGCGCCTGGAGCTGCCCGACGCGCTGCCGCTGCAGGGCTATCCGGTGGCGCTGGCCCAGGTGCTGACCAACCTGGCGATCAATGCCTTGCAGCATGCCTTCGACGCGCCCGGCGCGCGCGTGGGCGGCGAGGCCTGGATACGGGTGCGCGTCCAGGCGGTGGCGGACGACGAGGTGCTGTTGGAGGTGGCCGACAACGGCCGCGGCATCGCGGCGCCGCTGCATGCGCGCGTATTCGAGCCCTTCTACACGACGCGCCGGCTGCAGGGCGGCAGCGGGCTGGGGCTGTACATCGTGAACCAGATCGTCACGCGCCAGCTGGACGGCGAGATCCTGCTGGAGTCCGAGCCGGGCCGCGGCACCCGCTTCGTGCTGCGCTTTGCGCGCGTGGTGCGCCACAGCCCCGATGTGTGGAACATACTGAGCGCCTTGCCCAGGATGCCGAGTCATGAATGAGCTGAGTCCGTGGAAGGTGCTGCTGGTGGACGACGAGCCGGGCGTCCACGAGGTTTCGCGTCTGATCCTGGCCGGGCTCACCTTCGAGGGCCGCGGCATCGAGCTGCTCAGCGCCGCGTCGGCGGGGCAGGCCTGCGAGCTGCTGGCGCGGCACACGGACGTCGCGCTGGCGCTGCTGGACGTGGTGATGGAAAGCGACGACGCCGGCGTGCGCCTGGTCCAGCACATCCGCGGCGCGCGCCGCGACGGCGACATGCAGATCGTGCTGCGCACCGGCCAGCCCGGCATGGCGCCCGAGGGCGATCTGATGCGCGAGCAGGAGATCAACGGCTATGTGCTGAAGACCGAGGTCACCGCGCAGCGCCTGCATTCCATCGTGATCGGCGGGTTGCGCGCCTACCGGCATGTGCGCAGCCTGCGCGGCG
This sequence comes from Pelomonas sp. CA6, assembly GCF_022549225.1. Taxonomy (GTDB): domain Bacteria; phylum Pseudomonadota; class Gammaproteobacteria; order Burkholderiales; family Burkholderiaceae_C; genus Roseateles. The sequence continues at coordinate 266,363 of NZ_JAKZFD010000002.1, read as the reverse complement.
AGGCCCTGGAGCCCGAGGCCGCGCGGGCGCGCAGCGCGGCCGACGAGGCGCTGGCGCAGGAGCTGGCGGCGCTGGACGCGCGCGCCGCGCTGGTGCTGCAGGCGCGGCCCGAGCTGGCGCTGGCCCGCCATGGCTGCGTGGGCGTGGAGATGCTGCCGCGGTGGCGGACCTCGGCGGGCCTGCTGACGGCCGAGCGGGTGCTGGCGCTGGCGCCCGGGAGCGCCACGCTGGCCCGCCTGATGCGCGAGCTGGTGGCGCAGGCGCTGGGCTGGATGCGCGCCTGGGCCCGCGACGGCGAGCTGGCCAGCGTTTCCATTCCGCTCGCGTCGCAGGCATTGGTGGAGGCGTCGCTGCGCCAGGTCCTGCTGGACGCGCTGGACGCGGATCGGCGCCAGGCCGGCCCGCTGCCGGGGGTGCTGGACCTGCTGGTCGACGAGGCCCAGCTGCGGGGCGAAGACCCGGCCCTGCGTGCCGCGGGGCTGAGCCTGACGCTGGTGGACTTTGGCACCGGCGGCCTGCTGCTGCCTCGACCCGGCGGCGCGAAGCCGGACCGGCTGAAGCTGCCGCCCCGCTTCGTGACCGGCGCGGCCCGCGATCCGGAGCGCAGCGCGCAGGCGCGGTCCCTGATCGCGCTGAGCCAGACCCTGGGGTTGTGCGCGATCGCCGATGGCATCGCGAGCGACGAGGAGCTGCAGTTCTTCCGCTGGGAGGGCTGCGAGCTGGGGCAGGGCGAGCTGTTCGGGCCGGCCTGCGCGCCGGAGGCCCTGTCGCTGCGGCGTCCTCGTTCCGGCGGCGCAGGGGCCGCCGGGCTGCACTGACGAGGGGCGGGGCGCGGGCTCAGCTGCAGCCGGCGTGCCGGCAGCCGAGGCCGCACAGGTGGCGCCAGCTGCCGCCGCCGCGCGTGCCTGAGCCGGCCTGGCCGGCGCTGCTGCTGCCGCCACCGGCGCCGGCCAGGAAGGGCGCGACGCGCAGGCGTGGGGCCGGGCGCCCGCAGCCGGGGCACAGCTCATCCTGCAAGGCCTGGCTCATCGGGCGCATCGCGCGGAAGTCGCCGCAGGGCGTGCAGCGGTAGTCGTACAGCGGCATGGGGGCTCCTTCTGTTGTTTGAGCTGGGGAGGGGCTGAGGCTGGATTTGGGGTGGTTTGTTGGATTGCTCTTGGGCGGGTTTGCGCTTTGCTTTGTTGGTGCGCCGCGCGCAAGCCCGCCGGGGCCCGGCCCGGCAGCCGGGTAACTTTTCTGCGGGCCCAGGAAGAGTCACCCAAAGGAGGGCCCGAATGCGATTTGACCGAGGACCGCGCCTGGCACTGCGGCCCGGCCCGACCACCATCCGTGCGACTCCACCCCTCCGGCCTTGAGTCGCTCGCCGGGTACGGCTCGACTCCACGCTGGGCCTTGTGCCCCCGCCCGCTGCCTGCCGAAGCGCGGCCTCGGGCCGTGCATCGGCACCCCCTGGGGACAGCTAGGCTGTTCCGCCAGGCTTGGGGGTATTCCGGGCCGAGCACCTGGCCGCCCCAAGCCGGCCCATCTGGCGATGTGCGAGTGCGGTCACCCCCGCGAGCATCGCTGCCCCGCCAGTGGCCGGCCAAGGGACTCCTTAGACGAGGGGGCCTTACTTCATGAGGCCGTTCAACAGCAGATACCCCGGCACCCAGCCCGTCAGAATGCCCTCGGCGACGGTCAGCGCGCCCACCAGCCGGGCGATGGGCTTCTGCAGCGCCAGCAGCACGAAGAACAGGAACCACAGCAGGCCCCAGGCGGCCCAGCTAAGGCCGAACCAGTAGTCCCAGGTGCTGTGGGCGCCGCCCAGGGTCTGCAAGGTGACGGGTATGGCGGTCAGCGCGACGAAGAGGCTGAACCAGCCCAGCCCACGGCCGTCGGCCCCGTTGCCGCGGTTCAGCGCCACCCAGAAGTAGGTGAAGCTGAACAGCAGCGTCAATGCCGCCGCCTTGATCGTCGAGGCATCCGCCCCGGGCCCGAAGGCCAGCACCAGACAGGCCAGCAGCGTGATGCCGCCGACCAGGTAGTTGATGATGGAAATCTCGTTGTCGCCAATGCGCCCGAGCAGCCACAGCCCGTTGAGGCACAGCACCGCGCCGACGTAGAACAGAACCAGTCCCAGCATGTTTGTCTCCTGTGCCCCTGTCTACCGGGCCCACCCGGCCGGTCGGTGTCACCGACCCGCAGGCGTCCGGCCGCAACGGCTTTTGTGTCTTCGTCATTGCCACCCCACCCGGCCTCGAGGCCCCGCCGCGGTGTCTTCCCCGGCGGCACCCGAGGATCCGGCTTTGCCGGGCCTGCGGGTGCGCCCCCTGGCGGGGGCCGGCAAAGCCGGCAGGGGGAGGGCCCATCAATCCGGCGAGCGCGGTACCTGCAAGCCCTGCTTGACCTGGTGCGGCGCGCCGGTCGCCGAGGGGCGGATGTCGAAGTCGAAGATGGCGCGCGGGATGTAGATCGTCGAGCAGGCGTTGGGGATGTCCACCACGCCCGAGAGCCGGCCCTCGACCGGCGCAGTGCCCAGGATCATGTAGGCCTGGATGTCGGTGTAGCCGAACTTCATCAGGTAGTCGATCGCGTGGTTGCAGGCATTGGCGTAGGCCAGGCCGGAGTCCAGGTAGTGCTGGCGGCCCTTGCTGTCCACCGAGACGCCGGAGAAGGCCAGCCACTCGGAGTACTGCGGGTCGCGGTTGCCGGGCATGAAGACGGCGTTCTCGCGCACGCCGTACTTGGCCATGCCGCCCTTGATGATGTCCACATGCAGGTCCATGTAGCCGCCCATCTCGATTGCGCCGCAGAAGGTGATCTCGCCGTCGCCCTGCGAGAAATGCAGGTCGCCGAAGGACAGCTTGGCGCCGGGCACGAAGACAGGATAGAACACGCGGCTGCCGGCGGTCAGGTTCTTGATGTCCTGGTTGCCGCCGTTCTCGCGCGGCGGGGCGGTGCGCGCGGCCTCCCGGGCGACGCGATCGAAGTCCGCACCCTTCAGCGAGCCGAGGATGGCGCCGTCGGCCAGCGGCGGCAGTGCCAGCGGCGGCACGCGCATCGGGTCGGTGGCGATCAGCGCGGTCTCGCGCTGGGTCCAGCGCGCCAGCAGCTCGGCCGACGGCGCCGTGCCCATCAGACCGGGGTGATGGATGCCGGTGTAGGACACCTCGGGAATGTGGCGCGAGGTGGCGACGTCGCCGCGGAAGTCCCAGATCACCTTGTAGGCATCCGGAAAGCGCTCGGTCAGGAAGCCGCCGCCGTTGGAGCGCGCGAACACGCCGGTGTAGCCCCAGCCCTGGCCGGAGTAGGGGCCGGCGTCCTCCAGCGGGCAGGCGTTGATGTCCAGGATGTCGACGATGAGCAGGTCGCCCGGCTCGGCGCCCTCGATGTGGAAGGGCCCGGAGAGCACGTGCACGCCGTTCAGCGGCGCGTGGCGGATGTCGTCGGCGGATTCGTCGTTCTTGATCGCACCGTCGAACCATTCGCGGCAGTCGGCGCGGAAGACGGTGCCGGGCTTGATCGTGACCGCTGCCGGGATGTCCGGATGCCAGCGGTTGTGGCCGACCAGCTTCTGGTCCTTGAACTTCTTGGTGTTGTCCAACGGGAACAGGTTCTTAGGCATGACGAGACCCTTTCATGGGGGCGGGGACGACGGCACCCCGGGGCTCGGGGCGGGCGGCAATGCCGTGGCTCAGGGCCGCGGCAATGTGTGGAGCAGCGGGTTCAACGGCGCCTGGCGGCGCGCCGTGGCGCTGGCGGGTGGGGCCGAGACCAGCTCGGGTTCGTGGCGGCTTTTCTGCGCGTGGTCCTGGGCCTCGGTCCAGGCGACGCGCTGGCCGACGCGCAGCTGGGGCGCGGAGAACAGCCGCCGCGACGGTGTGCCGCAATGCCGGCAGGGGGTGGCGCCGGGGGCCTGCCCGAGGCGGCACATCAGCTCGAACGGGCCGTGCGTGTCACAGAGATATTCGTACAGGACCATGGCAATTCCTTCCGTGGCCCCGGACCGGTGCGGGCGGGGCGAACGGGAGGCATGGTCTTGCAAACGCGGCCGGCGCGAATCCCCGGCGGCGGTGAGACGTCCTCACCCATTTGGGTGAGGCGGCGCGGAGGGGTCGGGCCTCAGCGGAAGTAGCGCTGGCGCAGGCGCTCGTAGCGGCTGTTGCGGCGGATCTGGTCCAGCGCCTGCTGCAGCCGTGTCACCAGCGCCGGGTCGGTGTCCGGCGGCAGGCCGTACCAGTAGGACTTGCCCACGTCATGGGCCATCACCACGCGCAGGCTGTTGTAGGACAGTCCCTGGCGGTTCAGATGCCAGGCGGCGGCCCAGTCCAGCATCAGCATCAGGTCCATGCGCCCGGCCAGCAGCTTGCGCAAATTGCTGCCGTCGTCCTGTGCCAGCTCCAGCTCGCGGTCGGGGCGCAGCCCGGCGGCCTGCAGCTCGCGCGCGGCGGCGGATTCGCGCACCACGCCCAGCTTGCGCGTGCCCAATGCGTCCAGGCTGCGCAGCTTCAGCGCCGGTTGGTTCGCCATCTGGTAGATCAGCAGGCGGCGCTCGCTGATCGGGCCCACCCAGCGGTACTGGTCCTCGCGCTCCGCGGTGCGGGTCAGCGAGAACAGCAGGCTGTTGGGCCGTCCGCGCGCCATCTGCACGCTGCGCAACCAGGGCAGCACCTGGACGCTGAGCTTCAGGCCCGCCTGCTCGGCCACCATCTCCAGCAACTCCACGCTGAAGCCGCGCGGCTGGCCGTGTTCCTCGTAGTTCAGCGGCGCGAGGCTCTCGGTGAAGCCGGACAGCTGCGGCTCTTCGCCCTGCGCGGACACGGGCGACCCGCAGCAGGCCAGCAGTCCGGCTGCCATCCAGTCGCGGCGACGCATCAAGCTCTTGAAATCCATGGCTGTGGGCAGTGTAGTGATTGCCGCAGGACTGTGCGGACATCGAACGACTGCGGAGCTGCGCGCGGACCCGGCTGGCGGGCACGATGTCACATTCGACCAGGCTGCTCCGTCTTGGGTGGACATCCTGCGAGGAACCCATGAACGCGATCTCTTCTCTTCGTGAACGCGCCCGGTTGCGCCCACTGCTGCGCGGGCTGCTGGCCGCCGGGCTGGGCCTGAACGGCCTGTGCATGCTGCTGGCCCCGCAAGCCTGGTATCGGCTCATGCCCGGCGTCGAGTACACCGGCCCGCTGAATCTGCATTTCGTCCGCGACATCGGTTGCGCCTATCTGGTGGCCGGTCTGGGCCTGGCGTGGCAGGCCTGGCGGCCGCACCAGGGCGGGCCGGCCGCGCTGGCCGGCGCGGGTTTTCTGGCGCTGCACGCCGGCGTGCATGCCTGGGAGTTGATGGTGGGCCTGTGCGGCTGGGGCCAGTTCTTGCGTGACGTGCCGGCCGTGGTGCTGGCCGCGTTGCTGGCGCTGGGTCTGGCCTGGCCGGGAGGGCGCGATGCTTGATCGTCTGCTGGCCTTGCTGATGCGTCCGTGGGTGATGCGCGGCCTGGGCGCCTTCGAGCGCCGCTATCGCTACGACATGCGCTATGCCCGTGAACTCTTCGAGGCCAGCCCGCGCGCTTTCCTGCAGCTCAACCGGCTCTTCGCCGTGGCCCGCTTCGCGCCCGGTCTGAGCCCCGCCATGCTGGCGGCGGCCAAGTTCGCCGCGACCCGGCGCGAGGACTGCGGGCCCTGCAGCCAGCTGGCATTGGACATGGCGCGCGAGGCCGGCGTGCCGCCCGCGCTGCTGCGCGCGCTGGTGGCGGGCGACGAGAATGCGATGTCCGCGGACATGCGCCGCGCCTGGCGCTATGCCCAGGCCGCGCTGGATCACGATGCGGCGCTGCCCGTCCATGCCGAGGCGCTGCGCCTGCACCATGGCGCCTCCGCGCTCAGCAGCCTGGCGCTGGCGCTGACGGTGGCGCGCTGCTTTCCTGCACTCAAATATGCACTGGGCCATGGTCAGAGCTGCCAGCGCCTGGTGATCAACGAAGAAGGGCTCACGCCATGACCTCGCATCCTGCCGACCTGTCGCCGCGCCGCGAGCGCCTGATGCAAGCCTTTCGCGTCGAGGGCCCGACGCTGCGCACCCGCAATGCCGACGAGGCCGATCCGGCGCGCGCGCGCATTCCCGGGCTGTGGGCGCAATGCCTGGCTGGTGCGCGGCCCCCCGGTCCGCTGCATGCGGTCTACCACGCCTATGAATCCGACCACCATGGCGCCTACAGCCTGTGCCTGGGTGAGGCGAACCCGCGGGCCGACGCGCCAGGCGTGCTCGTGCCGGCCGGCGACTACCTTGTCTTCGAGGCCCGCGGCGAGATGCCGCAGGCGCTGATCCAGGCCTGGGCGCAGGTCTGGCGGTATTTCGCGGCGCCGGACGCACCGCGGCGCAGCTACCGCGCCGACTTCGAGCGCCATCTGGCGCCCGGCTGCGTGGAACTGCACATCGGGGTCCAGGCATGAACCCGCCTCGGTCCGGCCCGCCGACGCTGGCCGAGCGCGCGCGGCGTTTCGACCGCGAGCAGGCGCGAGGCCTGCGCGCGCTGGCCTATCGCATGCTGGGCTCGCGCGCCGAGGCCGAGGACATGGTGCAGGAGGCCTGGCTGCGCTGGGCCGAGGTGGACGAGTCCCAGGTCCAGCATGCTGGCGCCTATCTGTCGCGCCTGGTCACCCACCTGTGCCTGGACCGGCTGCGCAGCCCGGCCCACCAGCGCGAGCTCTATGTCGGCACCTGGCTGCCCGAGCCGCTGGTGGACGAGCTGCAGGACTGGCAGCCCGACCCGCAAAGCCAGGCCGAGTATGCGCAGGAGTTGTCGCTGGCCTTCATGCTGACGCTGGAGCGGCTCACGCCGCTGGAGCGCGCGGCCTTCGTGCTGCACGACGTCTTCGGGCTGGACTTCGACGCGGTGGGCCAGCGCCTGTTGCGCAGCGGCACGGCCTGCCGCCAGCTCGCCAGCCGCGCGCGCCAGCATGTGAAGGCCGGCTATGCGCGCGTGGAGGTGGCCGAGGAGGAGCGCCAGCGCCTGCTCGACGCCTTCCTGGACGCGCTGCGCGGGGGCGATGTCGACGCGCTGGCGCGCGTGCTGGCCGAGGACGCGGTGCTGCTCAGCGACGGCGGCGGCAAGGCCCACGCTGTGCCCTATCCGCTGCATGGCGGCGCGCGCATCGCGAAGGCGCTGGTGGGATTCACGCGCCAGGTGGACCTGCGCGCGCTGCGCGTCACGCGGACCCGCATCAACGGCCTGCCCGGCTATGTGGTCCAGGACGCCGAGGGCCGCCCCATCCAGACGGTGGCGCTGGCGCTGCGTCCGCTGGCGAGCGGGGACGGCGGCGTGCGCGTCACCGTGGCGGAGATCTACGTCCAGCGCAACCCCGACAAGCTGGGCCATCTGGCGGGGCTGGCCGGCGCGTCCGATGTCACATCCGGCCCGTCCGGTCCGTCTTGATCGATGAGGGGCCCGCCGGGCTCCCACCTTCGACAGATACAGGACCGACCGCCATGACTCCGCGCATCGACTATCCCCAGCAATCCCCGCAGCTGTTCCAGAAGTTCATGGACTTCAGCCTGGCGCTGCACACCACGGGCAGCATCGAGCCCGGCCTGGCCCATCTCGTGGACATCCGCGCGTCGCAGCTCAACGGCTGCGCCTTCTGCCTGGACATGCACATCAAGGAAGCACGGCTGCACGGCGAGCGCGAGCTGCGCCTGCACCACGTGGCGGTCTGGCACGAGTCGCCGCTGTTCAGCGCGCGCGAGCGTGCCGCGCTGGCCTGGACCGAGGCGCTGACGCGGCTGGCGCCCGGCGGCGTGTCCGACACCGTCTATGACGAGGCGCGCGCGCAGTTCAGCGAGCGCGAGCTGACCGACCTGAGCTTCCGTGTGATGACGATCAATGCCTGGAACCGCCTCGGCGTGGCCTTCCGGGCGACGCCCGGCTCGCGCGACAAGGCCTTCGGGCTGGACCGCGCCGGGCTGGCCTGAGCGGCCCGCGGCGCCCATGGAAAACGGCCGCCCCTCGGGCGGCCGTTTTCATGCGGGCGCAGAGCGCCGGGCCGGGTTCAGGCCTTGTCGCCGCCGGTCAGCAGCGGGATGCTGCCGTCGGACTGGCCGCCGAGCAGGCCGCTGTGGGTGTAGATGCCCAGCTTCTGGCGCGTGTCGGTGATGTCCAGGTTGCGCATGGTCAGCTGGCCGATGCGGTCGGCCGGCGTGAAGGGCGCGTCCTCGACCTTTTCCATCGACAGGCGCTCCGGCGCATAGGTCAGGTTGGGGCTGACGGTGTCGAGCAGGCTGTAGTCGTTGCCGCGGCGCAGCTCCAGCGTCACCTCGCCGGTGATGGCGCGCGCGACCCAGCGCTGGGCGGTCTCGCGCAGCATCAGGCATTGCGGGTCGAACCAGCGGCCCTGGTAGAGCAGCCGGCCCAGCTTCATGCCGTTCATGCGGTACTGCTCGATGGTGTCCTCGTTGTGGATGCCGGTCACCAGGCGCTCGTAGGCGATGTGCAGCAGCGCCATGCCCGGGGCTTCGTAGATGCCGCGGCTCTTGGCTTCGATGATGCGGTTCTCGATCTGGTCGCACATGCCCAGGCCGTGGCGGCCGCCGATCGCGTTGGCCTCGGCAAACAGCTCGACCGCGTTCGCGAACGTGCGGCCATTGAGCGCGACGGGCACGCCTTCCTCGAAGCGCACGCTGACCGTCTCGGGCTTGATCTGGACTTCTTCCTTCCAGAAGGCCACGCCCATGATGGGGTTGACGATGTGGATGCCCTTGTTGAGGAACTCCAGGTCCTTGGCCTCGTGGGTGGCGCCCAGCATGTTGGAGTCGGTCGAGTAGGCCTTCTCCACGCTCATCTTGTAGTCGAAGCCGCAGGCCTGCAGGTATTCGCTCATCTCCTTGCGGCCGCCCAGCTCGTCGATGAAGCTCTGGTCCAGCCAGGGCTTGTAGATCTTGAGCTGAGGGTTGGCGAGCAGGCCGTAGCGGTAGAAGCGCTCGATGTCGTTGCCCTTGAAGGTCGAGCCATCGCCCCAGATGTTGACGCCGTCCTCGCGCATCGCCACGACCAGCGCGGTGCCGGTCACGGCGCGGCCCAGCGGCGTGGTGTTGAAGTAGGTGGCGCCGCCGCTCTTGATGTGGAAGGCCCCGCACTGGATCGCGGCGATGCCCTCGGCCACCAGCTGCGCGCGGCAGTCGATCAGGCGCGCGATCTCGGCGCCGTAGGCCTTGGCTTTGCGTGGGATCTCGTCGTAATCGCTTTCGTCGGGCTGGCCCAGGTGGGCGGTGTAGGCGCAGGGGATGGCGCCCTTGGCGCGCATCCAGTGCACGGCGGCGCTGGTGTCCAGACCACCGGAGAAGGCAATGCCGACGCGTTCGCCGGCGGGGATCTTTTGGAGGATTGTTGCGGCCACGGAACGTCTCGTGTGTTGGGTGTCGAGTGGCGGTCGGCGGGCGACCGGATTCGAGGGAGTGCCCCATTCTAGGCGGCGTGACGGCCCCGGCCCCGGCCGATAGTTCATCAAGGGCCAAGCCAGGCTTCGCCGCGGCGCGGACGAGCGCCGCGGTTCAGGGGTCGCTGGGGGCGGGATCGTCGGCCGGGCCCCAGCCCACGCGGCCCTGGCCCGATTCGTTCAGCCGCGCCACCAGGGCCTGGGCCGCCGGCTCGGGCAGGGCCAGCGTCATCTGCACCAGCGCGCCATGCTGGACGTCCAGCAACTGCGCGCCGGCCAGTTCCAGCTCGCGCCGCACCAGGCCTTCCAGCGCGTAGGGCAGGATGCAGCGCAGCCGGGCCTGGCGCACGCGGGGGATCTTGGTCGCCGGCAGCAGGGCCTGCGCGACCGCGTCGGTGTAGGCGCGCACCAGCCCGCCAGCGCCCAGCTTGACGCCGCCGAAGTAGCGCACCACGGTGGCCAGCACGCCGTCCAGGTCCTGGTGGCGCAGCACTTCCAGCATGGGGCGACCGGCGGTGCCGCCGGGCTCGCCGTCGTCATTTGCGGCGGACTGTCCGCCGGCGATCAAGGCCCAGCAGACATGGGCGGCGCCGGGATGCTGGGCGCGCAGCTGGGCCACCCGGGCCTGCGCCTGCGCGCGGTCGGCACAGGGTTCGACGCAGGCCAGGAAGCGGCTTTTCTTGATGATCAGTTCGTGGTGGGCGGGGGCGGCCAGGCTCAAAGGCATGCGCCATTGTCGCGCCGGCCGCGCCCGCGGGCCGGCGGGCTCAGCCGCGGCGGCGGCGGGCCACGGCGGCCAGCGCCAGGCCGCCCAGCGCCAGGGCCAGGCTGGCGGGCTCGGGCACGGTCTGACGGCCGTCGATGGTCAGGTTGTCGATCGCGAGCTGTCGGGTGAAGCCCGCGTTCGTGGGCGTGATGCGCACGCGGCTGATGCCCTTCCAGTCGAAATCCACCAGCAGCGGGGCCGTGTTGCTGATGTGGAAGACCTTGGTGTAGGCGGCCTCGCGGTTCTCGCCGATGTAGCCGCGCACCGTGACTTCCTGGTCGGCGTACCAGGCCGAGGTGAAGTAGGCGCTGTTCAGCTCGAAGCCGGACATGCGGCCGAACGAGACCTCGGCGCCGGCGGAGTTGAACGCCACGTACTCGCCGGACACCAGGCCCTTCTGATAGCCGCTGTTCGGGATCGTGTTGCCCCGCACATATTGGAAGGCGTCGGACCAGCTCAGGTTGCCATAGCCGTTGGGAATGGCGCCAGACTCCAGTTTGCTCGGGTCCGTCGGCGGCAGATCGTCGAAGGTGAGCACCGTGGCGCCGGCCTGGGCGAAGGGCGCGCACAGCGCCAGCGTCAGCGCGGCAATGCGCAGCGGGCGGCTCTTGAGAAAGGACGGCGTGAGGGCGAGAGACATGACAGGTTCCTGCTTGTGCTTGTTGTCGTGGATCGCGCGTCGGCGGCCGGGAAGGAGGTCCGCGTGCCTGGCGAGGCGCCGGGGGGCGACTGTGCCTCAGCGCTGGTGTCCGGGCTACCGCCCGTTCGCGGGGCTGGCCGGTGTCCACCCCCATGACCGGGCGTCCTGCGCCCGCTGCCTGCGACAATCCGCGCCATGCTGAAGTTCGACCTGCTCAAGACCGAGGGCCGCGCGCGTCGTGGCCGCATGACGCTTAACCACGGGGTCGTCGAGACCCCCATCTTCATGCCCGTGGGCACCTACGGCACGGTGAAGGGCGTGATGCCGCGTTCGCTCGAGGAGATGGGCGCCCAGATCATCCTGGGCAACACCTTCCACCTGTGGATGCGGCCGGGCCTGGACATCATGAAGCAGTTCGGCGGGCTGCACCGCTTCGAGAGCTGGAACAAACCCATCCTGACCGACTCCGGTGGCTTCCAGGTCTGGTCGCTGGGTGAGATGCGCAAGATCAGCGAGGAGGGCGTGAAGTTCGCATCGCCAGTCAATGGCGACAAGCTTTTCCTCACGCCCGAGATCAGCATGCAGATCCAGACCGTGCTGAACTCCGACATCGTGATGCAGTTCGACGAGTGCACGCCTTACGAAACCAAGGGCCACATCACCACCGAGCTGGAAGCGCGCAAGTCCATGGAGATGAGCCTGCGCTGGGCCAAGCGCTGCCAGGACGAGTTCGCCCGCCTGGGCAACCCCAACGCGCTGTTCGGCATCGTGCAGGGCGGCATGTTCGAGCAGCTGCGCGGCGAGTCGCTCGCCGGGCTGGCGGCGCTGGACCTGCCGGGCTACGCCATCGGCGGGCTGTCCGTGGGCGAGCCCAAGGAGGACATGCTGCGCGTGCTGGACCACATCGCCCATCAGCTGCCGTCGAACAAGCCGCGCTATCTGATGGGCGTAGGCACGCCCGAGGACCTGGTCGAGGGCGTGCGCCAGGGCGTGGACATGTTCGACTGCGTGATGCCCACCCGCAATGCGCGCAACGGCCACCTGTTCACCCGCTTCGGCGACCTGCGCCTGCGCAATGCCCGCCACAAGGCCGACGAGCGCCCGGTCGACGAGACCTGCAGCTGCTACTGCTGCCAGAACTTCAGCCGCGCCTATCTGCACCACCTGGACCGCTGCGGCGAGATGCTGGGCCCGATGCTGACCAGCGTGCACAACCTGCACTACTACCTGAACCTGATGCGCGAGATCCGCGAGGCGCTGGACGCGGGCGACTTCGCCGGCTTCCGCCAGCGCTTCCTGGCGGACCGGGCGCGCGGGGTCTAAGCCCGTTGGGGCCGGCCGGGCCGTGCCTGAGCCAGGGTTTGCCGCGCCCACCATGCTGAAACGCCTGCTCGCCCTCCCGAAGACGCTGCTGCGGCTGCTGTTCGCGCTGCTCATCCTGTTCGAGGAATGGGGCTGGGCGCCGCTGCAGCGCGCGATGGCCTGGCTGGGGGGGCTGCCGCTGCTGCGCCAGCTGGAGGCGGGGCTGCGCCGGCTGCCGCCCTATGCGGCGCTGATGGCGCTGCTGCTGCCCACGCTGCTGCTGGTGCCGGTCAAGCTGCTCGCGCTGTGGCTGCTGGCCCAGGGGCGGGCCGGGCTGGGCATCGCGCTGGTCCTGGCCGCCAAGCTGGTGGGGACGGCGCTGCTGGCGCGGCTCTTTGCGCTGCTGCAGCCGGCGCTGATGCGCCTGGGCTGGTTCGCGCGGGCCTACGCGCGCTGGGTGGTCTGGAAGCAGGGCCTGCTGGACTGGATCCATGCCACCGAGGCCTGGCAGACGCTGCGCCGCTGGCGCCTGGCGCTGCGGCGCCAGCTGCGCGCCTGGTGGCGCGGCCGGGCCTGAACGCCCGGCCTGTCAGCCGGCCGGACGTTTCGCCGCCAGGCTCTGCCGCAGCGCGTCGATCGCATGGCGCACCTTGGCCGGCTGGGCGTCGCGCTGCGGCGTGAGCGCGTAGACCGGCAGTGCCGGCAGGGTCCAGGGCCCGTGCAACGGCAGCAGCCGGCCCTGGGCCACCGCGTCCTCGACGTCACTGGGGCTGAGCAGCGCCAGCCCCAGGCCGGCCTCGCACAGCTGCTGCAGGCTGAGCTGGTTATTGCTGCTGGCGCGCGGGCTGACGCGCAGGCCCTGGCCGCCGCCGCCCGCACCAAAGGGCAGCGTCGCGGGCCCCTCGGTGTCCGGGCGCAGCGCCAGCCAGTCGTGGTCGCCCAGGTCCGCCACGGCGGCGGGCACGCCGCGCCGTGCCAGATAGGCCGGGGCGGCGTAGAGGACCATGCCCAGCTCGCCGATGCGCTGCGCCACCCAGGGGCTGTCGGGCAGGCGGCCGAAACGCACTGCCAGGTCGATGCGCTTGGCCACCAGGTCGGTGAAGCCGTCGTCCACCTCCAGGTGCAGGCGCAGCGCCGGGTGGGCGATGAACAGCGGCGCCAGCGCCGGCCCCAGCGTGCGCGCAAAGCCCACCGGTGCGCTGACGCGCAGCTCCCCTTCCGGCGCGTCGCGCAGGCGCTGCAGCTCGGCCTGCGCCGCGCGCGCGGCGGCCAGCATCGCGCTGCAGCCTTCGACGAAGCGGGCGCCGGCGGGCGTCAGGCTCAGTCGCCGCGTGGAGCGATGCAGCAGGGTCACGCCCATGTCCTGCTCCAGCGCGCGCAGCTGCTGGCTCACCGCCGAGGTGGTGGTGTGCAGCTGGCGCGCCGCGGCCACCAGGCTGCCATGCTCCACCACGGTGGCGAGCACGGCCATGCGTCGGAGCTGGTCGATCATGGGGTGATTGTGAAGATTGACTAAATAATGAACTGCGATCCTAGGGACTTACCGATGGATTGTGAAGTTCATAAAGTCTCGTCCATCGCAACACAGATGAACGCGGCCCGCCGCCGCGACGAAAGGACGAAGGATGAAAGTCGCTCTGATCGGTGCCACCGGCTTTGTGGGTTCCGCCGTGCTGAAGGAATTACTGGCCCGCGGCCACGAGGTGGTGGCGCTGGCGCGCAACCCGGGCAAGCTGGAAGCGCAGGCCGGCTTGAGCGTGCGCCAGGCCGATGTGCGCCAGGCCGACCAGGTCGCCGCCGCGCTGCAGGGCGTGGACGCGGTGGTCAGCGCCTACAACCCGGGCTGGGGCGTGGCCGGCCTGTACGACGAGTTCCTGCAGGGCAGCCGCGCCATCACCCAGGGCGTGAAGCAGGCCGGCCTGACCCGCCTGCTGGTCGTGGGCGGTGCGGGCAGCCTCTATGCCGCGCCGGGCGTGCAGATCGTCGACACGCCTGAGTTCCCGCAGGCGTGGAAGGCCGGCGCGCTGGCCGCCCGCGAGGCGCTGAACCTGATCCGCCAGGAGTCCTCACTGGACTGGAGCTTCCTGTCGCCCGCCGTGCACCTGGAGCCCGGCGAGCGCCGCGGCCATTACCGCGTCAGCCTGGACACGCCGGTGATGGATGCCCAAGGTCCGGCCCACATCAGCACCGCCGACCTGGCCATGGCCATCGTCGACGAGCTGGAGCAGCCGCGGCACATCCGCCGCCGCTTCACCGTGGGCTACTGATCATCGGCGCCGTCGCGCTGCACCAGGTGCCGCGCGGCGGCGGACGGGGCCTGGCCGTCCAGCAGGTGGCGCAGTGGGGCCGCCAGCGCCCGGGGCCGGATTTCGATCCGCTCCAGCGCGGCGCGGTCGAACCACTGGAACACCAGCCGGGCGTGCTCCTCCATGCCAGCGAACGGGCCAGTCCGCGCCGCCAGGCGCGACGCCGCGGGCAGCGCCACGCGGAAGCACAGCCCCAGCTCCTGCCGCGGGGCCGCGTCGCCGGTGCCGCGGAAGAAGTTCTCCACCACCCACAGCAGCTCGCCGCTCTCCACGGCCTCGCCCAGTTCTTCGAGCAGCTCGCGCTGCAGCGCCTCCGGGCCGGTCTCGCCGGCCTCCACGCGCCCGCCGGGCAGGGCCCAGAAGGCGTCTTCGCGGCGTCGGTGCAGCAGCAGGCGCGCACCGTCGACGATGACGGCGGCAGCACGGACGCGCATCACGCCGTCTGCTGCTCCAGCAGATAGTTCGCGCCGTCGTACTGGCCCAGCACGTCCACCAACAGCGGCAGGCATTCGTGCAGGCGGTCGTGCAGCGTGTAGGGCGGGTTGACGACGAACATGCCGCTGCCCAGCATGCCGAAGCCGCGCTCGTCGGCCTGGGCCACGGTGAGGCGCACATGCAGCCAGCCCTTCTTGGCCGCGGGCTCGGCCGCGGCCTTGAGGCGCTGCACCAGCTGCGCCGACTCCAGCAGCTGCAGCTGCGGATACCAGATCAGCACCGTGCCGTCGGCAAAGCGCTGCAGCGCCTCGCGCAGCGCGGCGACGACGCGGCCGTAGTCGGTCTTGATCTCGTAGGGCGGGTCGATCAGCAGCACGCCGCGGCGCGAGGGCGGCGGCAGTTCGCCCTTCAGCGACGCAAAGCCGTCCTGGCCGCTGACCTGGGTGTTGGGCCGGTCTTCCAGATAGCTTTCGAGGATGCGCAGGTCGGTGGGATGCAGCTCATAGCAGCGCAGCCGATCCTGTTCGCGCATCAGCAGGCGCGCGATCGCCGGCGAGCCGGGGTATTGCTCCAGCCGTTTGCCGGGGTTGAAGTCGCGCACCAGCTGCACATAGTGCTGCAGCGGCTCGGGCAGGTCGTCGCGGCTGAACAGCGCGGCGATGCCGCCGGCGTGCTCGGCGTTCTTCTGGGCATAGCGGCCCTCCAGCGCATAGCCGCCGGCCCCGGCGTGGGTGTCGATGACGGTGTAGGCCTTGTCCTTCTCGCCCATATAGCGCAGCACCTCGGCCAGCACCAGGTGTTTGAGGACATCGGCGTGGTTGCCGGCGTGGAAGGCGTGTCGATAAGCAAGCATGCCCGCACTGTAGCGCCCGCGGCACGGCGCGGGGTGTCCGGGCTCAGTTCTGTTGCAGCGCGCCGGGGTCCAGCGCCGGCCCGGCCAGCGCCACGCTGTGCGCCGGATGGACGTACTGCCGCCGCGGCGGCGCCAGGCCGTCCGGCAGCGCCACCGCCTGGCCGCTCAGCGCATGGCCGGGCGGCAGCCGCAGTGCCGGGTCCAGCGCGCCCGCGAGCAGGCTGGCGCGGTGGTTGCCGCCCAGGTCCCAGCCGGGCTCCAGCGCCAGCCCGCCGGGGCCCAGGATGAGGTTGTTGGCCGCGCGCAGCCGCAGCGGGCCGGGGCGCACGCGCAGCAGCGGACCCGGCCAGGGCAGGCGGTTGATCCAGGTGTTGTGCAGCAGGTCCAGCGCATGCGTGCGCCCGTCGGGATAGCCGTCGGTGCCATAGGCCAGCATCAGCCGGTTGTCGCTGTGCAGGCTCTGGCCGATCAGGTTGCCCAGCAGCAGGGTGTCGCCGCCCTCGGGGAATTCCAGTTCGTAGCTGGCTTCGCCGCGCGGGTCGTCGATGAGGCGGCAGTATTCGACGCGGTTGATGGCGGCGCGGCTCTTGAGCAGGTGGCCGCGGCGGCCGCCGTGCAGCCAGCAGCCGCTCAGGCGCAGCTCGGCGATGCGCCCGGCGTAGAGCAGGTGGCTGTAGCCGCCGCCAGGGCGCGCCTGGGCAAGCTCGCAGTCCTCCAGGTGCAGCCGGGCGTCCGCGTCGTTGTTGCTGAGCACGCCCATCTCGCAGTCCACGAAGCGGCAGCGGCGCAGGTGCAGCGACCCGCGCTCGAAGCGCACGCCGGCACCGTTGCCGTCGGCCACCTGGGCCGCGCTGAACTCGAAGCCCTCGACCAGCACGTTCTCGCCGGCGATCACGAACAGGCCCTTGCCCGCCGCCGCGCGGCCGGCCGCGCGCAGGCGCACCGGGCCGCCCACGGCGACCAGCTGCAGCCCGTCCTGCGTCCACTGGGCTACGTCGCCCGGATAGTCGCCGGCCTGCACCTCGACGCGGTCGCCGGGCCGGGCCAGGCGCGCGGCCTCGGCCAGGCTGCCGATCGAGGCGCCCGGCCCCACCCGCAATACCCGTGTCGGCGCCGTTGGCGCTTGCGCGCCGCCCGGGCGGGGCACGAAGGTCAGCGCGGCCAGGCCGTGCAGCAGGGGGCGGCGTCGCATCAGGGCGTGGAACGAGAAAACGCGTCGAGGTCAAACGATAGCCGGAAAGTGCAGGGATTTGCTGGGGTGTGTCGCCCGGGCGGCGGTGCGCGGCGGCGCGATTCGCTAGGCTGGCGGCTGTTCAACGCTTCCCGTTGCGGATTGGATTTCGTATGCCCAGTTTGTTCGACCCCGTGCAGATCGGCGATCTGCAGCTTGCCAACCGTGTCGTGATGGCGCCGCTGACGCGCAACCGCTCGCCCGGCCGCGTGCCCGGCGAGCTGGCCGTCGAGTACTACCGCCAGCGCGCCGGCGCCGGCCTGATCGTCAGCGAAGGCACGCAGATCGGCCCGCTGGGCCAGGGCTATCTGGACACCCCGGGCATCCACAACGCCGAGCAGGTGCGTGCCTGGCGCCGCGTCACCGACGCCGTGCATGCCGAAGGCGGCAAGATCGCGGTGCAGCTGTGGCATGTGGGCCGCATCTCCCACGCCAGCCTGCTGCCGCCGGGGCAGGCGCCGGTGTCGTCCACCGCGCGTGTGGCCGACAGCCGCACTTTCACGACCGAGGGCTTCGTGCCGGTGTCCGCGCCGCGCGCGCTGCGCCGCGAAGAGCTGCCGGCGCTGGTGCGCGAATACGTGCATGCCGCCGAATGCGCGATGGAGGCCGGCTTCGACGCCGTCGAGGTGCATGGCGCCAACGGCTATCTGCTGGACCAGTTCCTGCGCGACAGCGTCAACGACCGTCAGGACGACTACGGCGGCTCCATCGCCAACCGCGCCCGCCTGCTGCTGGAGGTGATGGCTGCGATCGCGCAGTCCATCGGCGCCGGCCGCACCGGGCTGCGCCTGAGCCCGGTCACGCCGGTCAACGACGCCGGCCAGGACAGCGACGCGCAGGCGCTGTTCAACCATGTGGCCGAGCAGCTGGCGCCGCTGAAGCTGGCCTTTCTGCACATCATCGAAGGCCAGACCGGCGGTCCGCGCGACGTCGCGCCCTTCGACTACCAGGCCATGCGCGAGCGCTTCGGCGGCCCGTGGATCGCCAACAACGGCTACACGCGCGAGATGGCGATCGAGGCTGTGGCGCAGGGCCGCGCCGACGCGGTGGCCTTCGGCCGTGCCTTCATCTCCAACCCCGACCTGGTGCGCCGCCTGCGTCTGAACGCGGAGCTGGCCAAGGCCGACTCCAAGACCTTCTACGGCGGCGGCGCCCAGGGCTACACGGACTATCCAGCGTTGACCTGAGCCTGGGGCAGCGGGATGCTGCCGGCGCGCAGGCGCGGCAGCACCCAGTCGCGCGTCAGCGGGGCCAGCAGCGGGGTGTCCGGCGCGTCCGGCCGCTGCGGGTCCTGCCAGCGCAGCTCCTCGATCTCCTGGCCGGTCTGCGGCGTGCCGGTCAGCGGCGCGGCGAACAGCTCGGCCGTGATCACCCAGCCCGGCTCGTTGGCGGCCGGCGCCTCGGTGCCGCCCAGCGGCAGCAGCTGCTCGGGGTGCAGCACCAGGCCCAGCTCCTCATGCAGCTCGCGGCACAGGGCCTGGACATCGCTTTCGCCCGGCTCTGGTTTGCCGCCCGGGTTCATGAAGGCCTTCGTGCCGCGCTTGCGCACCAGCAAGACCTGACCCTGTGCGTTGCGGATCACCGCGGCGACGACTTTGACGTGTTGGCTCATGGATGGCACGCGCCTGACCGGGCTCAGGCCCTGAACTTGGCGCGGAAGAGTTCGTGGATGGAGACCTCGCGCGGGCCCGGCCGCAGCTCGAAGCGCTGGCCGGCGGCCAGGCTGCCGGGCTGGCGCACCGCGAGGTAGAAGCCGCACCAGGCGCTCTGGCCCATCAGCTTGACGGCCTGGTTGAAGCCCATCGCCGCGTTGAACTTGAAGCAGGGGTGGCGCGGCTCGCTGACCGCCAGCTCGCAGTCCGGAAAGCACAGCACGTCGCCGACCCAGACCTCGGTTTCCAGCAGGCCCTGCAGCGACAGGTTCTCGCCCATGCTGCCCCAGGGCAGGGCCGCCTCCCAGCCCGCTACCTTGGCCTGCGCGCGCACCGTCTGCCAGAAGGGATAGTGCTCGCTGGGATAGGCGTAGACCGCCTTGGACAGGCCGCCGTGGTAGCGCGGATCGGCTTGCTCGTCGCCCTCCAGTCCCAGCGGCTTCACGGCCACGGTGTCCTCGCGGGGCTTCTTGCGGATCGCGGTCGCGACGGGCTTGCCGTCGATCGGCATCATTTCGACGCGGGCGGTGTTGAGGCTGAGGAGCTGCATGCGAAAAGGGGCGCTTTGAAATGAGGCCTCAGCGCTTCGGCGAGGCGGGTGCGTATCGTAGCGGCCGTGGCCCTCAGATCTTCATTTCCAGCTGAACCGACAGGTGTGGCGAGGCCTCCTTGTGCGTCCACACGACCGCATCCTGGCGGTCGCCAGCGCCAAAGACCTCGGCCCGGCGGCTGTCGCGGGACAGCAGTTTGTTCGCGTTCAGCCGCAGCGTCATGGCCGGGTTGACGTTCCAAGTGGCCTGGGCGGACAGCTCCTGGCGCCGCCCCTGGTAGACGCGGCGCTCGACCGCCGAGCGCACCCAGAGGCCGGGTGTCCAGCTGGCGTCCAGCGACAGCTGCAGCGGCAGCGAGGTTGAGGTGTAGCGGGCTCCCAGTTTGGCCGACCACGGCGACTGGTCGGCCATGCGATTGTCGGGGCCAGGGACGGTGTTCAGGCGCGAACGGGCGAGGGTGGCGCCGGCCCGCAGTTCGAGCTTGGGCAGCAAGGGGGCGAGGTCCGAGAAGCTCAAGCGCGCGTCCACACTCAGGCCACGTGTCCACGCCGCTCCGAGGTTGACGGGCCGGACCACGTAGCGCTCGACGCTGGACCAGGGCACGGCTTCGTGCGTGATCCGTTCGCCGATGAGGTCGCGAAGCTGGCGCTGGAAAAGGTCAATGCTCAGCAGCGAATCCTTGCCGAGATCCTGCTCGTAGGTGGCGGTGACGCCCCAGGCTCGCTCCGGACGCAGCTCGGGGTTGCCCGCCGTGTCGGCGTGCTCCACGGTGTTGGGGCCGCAGCCCGGCACGGCGGCGCAGGGTGCGAGCGGGTGCACGGTGGGTCGCTGGAGCAGCTGGTCGACGGCCGGCGCCCGGAACGAACGGGCCAGCGACAAGCGCAGGCGCCGCGTGCCGGCCGCGTCGATCTTGTGGGCCAGGTGCAGCGACGGCGAGACCACCCGGTGGGACGGCGAGGCCGTCAGCGCCCCTTCCTCGATGCGCAGGCGGCGCCATTCGGCGCTGATCCCCGCCGTGGCGGCCCAGCGTGGGCCGATCGTCCACTCGTCCTGCACATAGGCGCTGTGCAGCGGCCCTCGCACCGACTGGCGCCCGCCAAAGAGCGTGAAGGCGGGGTCGGCCACGCCATCCAGCGTGGCATCGACCTCGTTGCGCCGCGCGATGCGGCCCAGATTCACTCCCAGCTTCAGCGCATGCGCCTCGCCGAGCTTGGGGTAGAAGTCCAGGCGCAGACTGTCCGTGGCGTGGCGGTCCAGCCGCGAGATCTCGCGCCGGGTGCCGGGCCGGCTCGCATCCATGTCTCCGGACAGGTCCAGCCGCGATTGCTGGCGCGTGACGCGCATGCGCGAGACCGAAGCTTCGAGCTCGAGGCGCGAGCCCCCGGCCGTCTGGTGCTCCCAGCTGAGCGGCAGCCCCAGCATGGACATGCGGGCATGGCCCTGGTTCAGGGTGTCCGGCCAGGCCGACCCGCCGTCGGGACCAGGCGCGTGGCGTTCCGTGCCATCGGTCGAGGTGCGCCAGGACAGGACCGAGGGGGAGAGCTCGAAGCGATCGGACGCGGAGGCCTTGTAGCTCAGCGTGCCGCCCAGCGTGAGCGTGTGACGGGTGTCGTTGCGCTGCTCCTGCTGCTGGTCGGCCAGGCGCAGGGGGCCGGCGGGATCGGCGGGGCTGGCGACCTCCGTGGTGGTGCGCTGGCGCAGGTCTTCGTCGCGCTTGCGCACATCGATGCGGCCGGACAGCGACCAGGCCGTGGCGGCCGGCCGCCAGGACTTCGACGCGGCGACGTGAGCGTCGGCCAGGCCATGGCCCATCGCGCCCCCGAGGCGCAGCGACCCGGTCGGCTTGCGGTCCACGCGGCGGCTGACGATATTGATCGTGCCGGCGATGCCGAACGGCCCGTATTCCGCCAGCGATCCCTTGACGATTTCGATGCGCTCGATGTGCACCAGGTCGGTCTCCAGCGGATGGCGGCCGGGCAGCGGCGGTTTGCCGTCGACCAGCAGCTGCGTATAACCCGGCAGGCCGATCAGCCCCAGCCGCCCGTCGGCGCCCACCGTGACCGAGGGCTCGCGCTTGAGCAACTCCTGCACCGTCGTCACGCCACTGGCCTCGATGCTGCGGCGGGAGATGAGGATTTTTCCGGCCACGAAGTCCCGGCGCGCCTGCAGGTCCGAGGCCGCGTCGCCACCGACCGTCACCGGGGGGAGCTGCGTCGGTGCGGCGGGGACGGTCGGCGGCGGCGTCCTTGTGGCCTCTGCGGCGAGCGCCGGCGTCGGGAGCGTCAGCCCCAGTGCCAGGCACAGTGGAGTCAATGGGGACAGCGGGGCGGGGCGGGGCTTGGGACGCATGAGGGGGTGTCGGGCGGGCCATGAATAAAGGCACGGGGAGTTCCCGTGCCTCGTCCGGCGTCAGGCAGGGCCGTCAATCGCTGCAGATTTGTTCGCAAATCCGGGTTTTGAGGCCCGCTTCGGAGCAGCGCACCATGCAAGTGATGGCATCGGCAAAAGAGGCAGAGGCGATCGCCGAAAACAAGAAGGCAAGAGTCAGTTTTTTGGTCATGATTTCAGAGCGGGCGTTGAAGGGTGACGTACGGGTGTTATTTCTTGCCGTAGCAGATGTACTCGCACTTTTCGCGATCCTTGACGTGCTCCATGCATTTCCGGTAACACTCTTTGGGATCGAATTCCGCGTAGGCCAGCCCGAAGGCGGTGGCCAGCCAGAGGAACAGCAATGCAGCAGTTTTTTTCCTGATTCTTGAATCCATTCGACTTCCTTTCCTTGGTGGGGAAAATATTCCCAGCGGTTTTCGAGGGCGGCCCTCCAGAGCGTCGGTGGCAGAGAGGACGTTCAGCGCGCGCCGGACCGTGAGGCCACCCATGCGTCCAGCCGTCTGCGCTGGTCGCCGACCCACATCAAGTCGTGAGTGACGAGGACGGGGACGCTGCTTTGCCCAAGCCGCGCCCATTCTTCCCGGGCCCTGGGCTGCGCGTCGATCCGCAGGTCGTTGAAAGGAATGCCTTGTTCGCGCAGATATTCGCGCGTGGACCTGCAGGCCGCACAGGTGGCCGATCCGTACAAGGACAGCGGATGGGTTTTGTCTTTCAGAAATTCCCCAAAATCTCCCCGAACCGGTCGGCTTTGATATTCGCGGTAGGCCCATGCGGCCAGTTTCCTGGCCGGTATGGCCATGGCCAAAACGGCGGCGATGAGCAATAGCTCTGCCAGCAGGCGCGCCCAGCGAGGGCGGCCCTGAATGGGAAATCGCATGAATATCCTCTCCCTGAGGTGCTGCACACCCCGTGTGGGACCGGGTCATGGCCCGGTGGCCTCGTTTCCACCGCTTCGGGCGAATGAAAACCAGTGTAGGGAAGGATTGATTCTTAAAACAAAGGGTTAACCCTTGTTTGTGTCATTGTTTGATATGAAATTCGCCCCCAGACAGAATTTGAAATTTGAATGTCTTAATTTACTGGGGCGCTCAACTACCCACGTTAATAGCTTGCGGCGATTCCGGGGTCTCCGGGCGGAGTAGCGGGATTAATGACCGACCGACACGCTTGGGCGCTCACCGTCGCCCCGGAGTCAGTCGGTTCGGTTCACTTCAGGTAGGTGCGCAAAATGCTCACGACTGTCTCGACCTCGTCCTGGCGCTGCTCGGGCGTGATGTGCTCGGCGGCCACAGGCTCGCGCAGATGGTCTTCCAGTACCTCGGCCATTGGGCCGGCCACCGCGCCGCGTATCGCGGCGATCTGCCGCAGCACGCGGCCGCACCGTCCATGTCCTGCTTGTTCCGACGCCTTCGCGCGCAGGGCGCCGTATCTGTCGGGCCTGCAGACCCTGCCCGTGGGCCTCGACCTGGGCCTAGAGGGGGGAGGCCAGTCCTCCGTTGAAGCGACGCGCACCGGCCGTGCCACGGCGATACTGGGTCCGACTGCGGGAGAGACCTTCATGCTGAAGCTGCAACTGACGGAAGACGAGATCGGCCAGAAGCTCGAAGAGGCGCGTCGCAACGGCGAATTGCAGACGGCGCAGAGCTTTGGCAAGCCGCTGGCCGAGGACGCCGGCTGGGCACAGACGCCGGAAGAGTTCCGCATGTGCTTCAAGATCCTGAAGGACGCCGGTGCGGCGCCCCCGGAGGTCGAACTGTTCCAGCAGCGCGGCCGTCTGCGCCAGGCGCTGGCGGAGGCCGGCCGCGAAGAGGAGCGCAGCGCGCTGCAGGCCGCTCTGGGCGAGCTGGAACGCCAGATCGCGCTGCGCCTGGAGGCGCTGCGCGTCAACGGCCGGTTGTGAGCGCGGGGGCGCGCGGAGTGCGCCGGCCACCCCGGCCCGCGGGCGATGCCCGCCCCGCGCGGCGCGACAAAGCGGTGATAGTTTGAGATAAGCCGACCCTCTGGCGCGCCCATGGCGGCGCGGGCGCCTGCTCAGGCTAGGATGCCGTCCTCACGGAGCCCAAGATGGTCACGACGATCAAGCGCGAAGAGTTCAGTTTCCTGGTGGTGGACGATTTCTCCACCATGCGGCGCATCATCTCGGGCCTGCTGAGGGAGCTGGGTTTTCGCAAGATCGCCGAGGCCGAGGACGGCAAGGCGGCGCTGCGCGCGCTGGAGATCGCGTCGGAGTCGGGCGAGCCGGTGCATTTCGTGCTCAGCGACATCAACATGCCGGTGATGAACGGCTTCCAGCTGCTGGAGGCGCTGCGCGCCAAGCCAGAGACCGATCCGCTGCACAAGATCCCGGTGCTGCTGGTCACCGCCGAGGGCCGCAAGGAAGACATCATCCGCGCCGCCCAGCTGGGCGCCACGGGCTATGTGGTCAAGCCTTTCAACAAGGACACCATCGGCGACAAGATTCACCTGGCGCTGCGCCATCGCAACATCCTGGTGGACTGACGCGCCGCGGTCGGCAACGGGATGCCCCGCCGCCCTGTCGAGGCGGTCCGCGGCGACGGCGTGGCGCGTGCATCGTCCGTGCCTGGTGTCGTGCGTTGCCGCCCGCTCCCGCCGGGCGTGGGGCCGGGTGAGGCCCGATGCTCAGGCGTCGAAGGAGAGCCTCATCGCGTGGGTGTGGCCGTCCGGCGCGACGCAGTCGATCAGCGTGTGGCCGGCGTAGCGGAAGGACCAGCCGACGGGCAGGCCCAGCGCGACCATCCAGGCCAGCCGCAGATGGGCCAGTTCGCGCACGCGGTACTGGCCGAAGGGCTCGTCGTCGTCCGTGTCCACGCTGACGATCTGCCAGCCGCAGAACTCGGGCGCGGACTCGGCATGGCGGTGCCCGACGACCGACACCTGCCGCAGCGCCGCGGCCGACACGCGCAGGTACTGCTCGGCGCCCACCGGCTGAGGTGTCAGCCGCAGCGTGCGCATCAGCGCTTGCTGGGCGCCAAACACCCGGTCGGTGGCGGCGACGCCGGGCACGAAGCGGTCGAGCTCGGTCCCGGCGTAATCGGGCTCCAGCAGCCGCGGCCCGTCCGCGTGGTCCTCCAGCCGCAGCACGGCCCAGTCCAGCGCCAGTTCGATGGACTGCCCCGGACCCAGCGCCGCGGCGGGTTCGCGCAGGCGCTCGAACCAGGCGTGGTCGTCGGGCGCATCGCGGTCGGCGACCTCGGCGCTCAGGGTCTTGCCGGAGGGCAGGCGCAGGTGAAGCTTCATGGCGGCGGCAGGAAACGGTTGAACATCGCTTCGATCGCGGCCCGCGCGCGCCGGTCGGCGGCGCGCAAGGCGGTCGCCATGGCGCTGGGCAGCGGCTTGCCGTTGGCGGCGCGCGCGTTGATCCAGTCGTCCACGGACAGGTTGAGCTTGGAGCTGTTGGCCTCGGGGGTCAAGGGCAGGTAGTTCTCGGGCACCTCCAGCAGCATGGCATCGCGCTGCAGCGGGGTGAGGCGCGCGAAGCGCGGGTCGCGCGCGATCTCGGAACGCGACATGAGGTGGTCGGTGGCCCAGTCGGCGGTGGTCATGGGCTTGCCGGTGGTCACGTCGATGGGCGTGCCGTGGACCGGCTGCAGCACCGGGTCGAGCTGCGCGGCATTGGCCAGCGCCGTGGGTCGCGCGGCGGCGCCGGGCGTGGCCGCGGCGACCTGCTCGCCGAGGCTGCGCGTCAGCCCCTCGGTCTCGCTCTGCAGGCGCTGCAGCGCCTTGTCGCGCTGGGCCACCAGCCGGTGATAGGGCTGGCCTTCGGGCGTGCCGGTGGGTGGCACCGTGTAGCGGTGGCGGCGCAGTTCGTCCTGGATCTTCTGGTCCAGCGCGGCGATCTCCTGTTCCAGCCTGGCCACCTCGGCACCGCCGCGCACCACGGCATCGCGCTCGCGCAGCGCGGACGCTTCGCTGCGCTCCAGCGGCTTCAGCGCGGATTGCGCGCGGCGCAGGTCGGCCTCGGCGCCCTTGACCAGGGCTTTCGCGTCCTTGCCGCCGCCGGCCTCGCTGGCCAGATCGCGCGCCGCCTGCAGGTCGGCCTGGGCCTTCGCGACCTTGTCGCGGGCGTCCTGGGCCGCCTTGCGGGCGCTGCCGAGCGCGTCCTCGGCCTGGACCAGGCGCTGCGCGGCGCGCCGGGTGTTGGCCGTGACCGGTGGCTTGGGGGTGGGCGTCGCCGCCGCGGGGGGCGTCACGGCGGGCGGGGTCTTCTCCGCCGAAGGCGTGGCCGTGGTCGCCGGCTTGGCCACGGGCGTGTCGGGCGGACGCAGGGCCGCGGGGGGCAGCAGCGGTGGGGCCGGCCGCGCGGGCGGCTTGGGTTCGAGGGCAGGGGCGGGAAGCCGCGCCGGCAACTGGGCTGGCAACTGGGCTGGCAACTGGGCGGGTAACTGCGCGGGTCCTTGCGCCGGACGCTGCGCCGGCGCGATCGGGCGCGCTGGGGGCGGTTGCTGCAGTACCTGGGGGCCGGGCCGGGCCAGCGCGGCGTCGCCAGCGGCCGGCGAGGCCGGTGTGGCGGGCGTGGAGGGCGCCACCACGGAGCCTTCGCCGGGCGGCAGCTGCGGCCGTCCGCCGCGGGAGATCTGGCCGTTCTCGACGACGGCGACCTCGCCGGTGGCCAGCCGGGTGGCGCGCAGGGTCTGCTTCTTCGGGTCGACGATGAGCTCGACGAACTCGCCATTGGCGTGGCGGGCGAGGTAGCGGTCGGCGCCCTCGGCGGTCTGGCCGATCTTGCGCAGATCCCATTGGGGCGCGCCGCCGCTCACCTGGGGCGGCCGGGTTTCGCCCAGCGCCGCGCCTTCGAGCGGGGCCAGTCCCTTGGACTCTTGCAGCGCGGCGGCCGGGGCGGCGGGCTTGCCGGCCTTGTGCACGATCAGCACGGTCAGGATGGTGAGCACCAGCGGCGTCAGCTTCTCGGCGGCGCTGCCGCTCTTGCCGTTCCAGATGTCCTGCGCCGCGTCCACCGTCAGCACCGAGGCCTCGTAGAGGCCGACCGGGATGTCGCTGAGCCCCAGGGTCACCTGCGAGGCGGCGCCACGCGCCACGTTGCCGGGCGTCAGCGCCTTCTCGAAGTCCTGGGTCAGGTTGCGGACGTAGCCTTGCTGGTATTTCTCGGGCAGGTAGCTGGATTCGAAACCGGGGCCGGTCGCGAAGATGGTGCCCGACCATGCCGAGTCCCAGAAGCGGCCCAGCCCGCGGCCTATGCCCTGGAACACGCCGATGTCTTCCTCGCTCAGCTCCGCGGCCGTCACGCCGCGCGCCATCAGCTCGGCGGCAAGACCTGGCACCGCGAGCACGGTGTCGCGCAGCCGCTGGTCGTCCGCCAGCTTGCGCAGCACCGCGCGCAGGTCGTCCAGGCTCATGGATTCGAACATCCAGTGGTAGTAGGTCTCCTTGACCGAGCCCCAGTCGCGGATGGCCTCGATGAACTCGACGCGTTGCTGGTTGAGCTTGTCGCGGCCCTTCTCGACGGGGCCGTAGGTGCCGATCAGCGTCGAATAGAAGGGGGTCAGCTGCTCGAAGACCTCGTTCATCGTCGCTTCACCCAGCTCGGTCTGCAGGCGTCGGAAGTCGTCCGGCGCGAGGTCCTTGAAGGCGTTGAGGATGTCCTGGCGCCACGAGATGTTGAAGGTCCAGCTCTGCAGGTTCCTGCGTATCGTCGCCACCCGCGCGGACAGGTCCAGCGGGGTGGGCGCGGTGGCGGGAGTGGCCGTGCCGGGCGCCGGGTTGGCCGGTGCCACGGCGGCGCCGTCGGTGACGGGCGCAGCCGTCGGCAGCGCGGGCGTGGGCAGGGCCGGCAGCGGCTCCGCGGTGGCGGCGGCAGGCGGGCTGTCGGGGGGCTTGGCGGGCGGCTTGGGTTTGGCGGGCGCCGGCTGGGGCGTGGGTTTGGGTTTGGCCACGCTCAGCGGGGGCGGCCGGGTGGGCGTGAGGTCCAGCCCGCCCAGGTCCAGGCCGCCGTCCTCGCGACCGCGGCGCGGCGCGGGCACGGTCTGCAGCAGGACCTCGCAGTCGCCGATGCGGCTCAGGGCCGCTTCGTCGACGCGTGCGCCGGAGTCGGCGGTGGCGCGCACGGCGACATGGATCACTTGCGGATGGCGCGAATCGGCCCAGGCGCCGAACCTCACCTTGTCTGCGTTCTCGGTCGGGAAGCGCAGGATGGCAACGCCGCGCACATAAAAGGTCGTCGTCCCGGACTGGCTGCTCGCATAGGTGCCGGGCAGCAAATCGTTCGTGGCCAGCGGCTGGCGCTGGATGCCGGGGGCCGCGGCCGGGCCGGCGGACAGCGGGCCGCTGACGCCGGCCGTCACCGCCCGCGCCGCGGCCTCGGCGGCGGCCTCGTGCTGCGGGCCGCTGGCGCCGCGCCCGGCAGCGTCGCTGCCGGCGGTCTGCTGGACAACATGCGCCAGCTCATGGGCGAGCAGGTGGCGGCCCGCCAGCGTGCCGGGGCGATAGAAGCCGTCGTTGAACACGATGTCGCGGCCCAGGGTGAAGGCCTGCGCCTGCTGCGCCTGCGCGAGCCGGTGCGCGTCCGCGTGGTCGTGCAGACGCACGGCGCCGAGGTCGACGCCGAAGCTGCGCTCATGCTCGGCGCGCAGCGCTGCGGGTAGCGGCCGGCCCTCGCCCAGCAGCTGGCGCATGCCGCGGTTGCCCACCTGGACCTGCAAGCGCTGCAGCGCGTGGGCCGGTGCCGGTCCGTGAGCCATGGCCTCTGGGGGATCGCGCGCCGGGGGCGCGCGGGTGTGGCCCTGCGGGGTGGTGCCCGTCGTGCGCTTGGGTGGGCTCATGGCGGCTCGATCTGCAGGCGCCGCTGCTGGGCCGCCAGGCGCAGGCTGTCGGGCAGCTTCTTGCGCTTGAGCACCTTGTCCAGCAGCTCGGTGCCGCCCTGGTCGACCACGGCGGCGAGTTCATAGCGGTTGCGCTCGGCGTCCAGCGTCGCGGCCCAGCGCTGGATCAGCTCGGACTCGTCCTTGCGCGCCAGGTCGGCATGGCGGATCAGGTTGACGCGCAGCAGCGTGTCGCCGCTCTTCCACAGCGGTGCCGCGAGTCGTTCGAGGTATTCCGGATAGTCGCTGCGGACCCGCGCGGCCAGCTGCGGCCAGCAGTCGCCGGTCTGCGTTTCGAACTCGCGCATGAAGCGGCGCAGCTTGAGGTCGGTCGTCTTGAGCAGCCCCGCCTCGGCCCAGGCGGCGCGGGCGGCTTCTCGTTGGTGCATGGTGCGCCTCCGCGGTTCATCAGGCCTTGCCGCTGCCGGCCTGGCTCAGCACCTTGAACTCCTGGACGGGCAGGAACTCCAGGCTCAGCGAGCTGGCTTCGAACCCTTCGGCTTGCGCGCTCACCAGGGTGCTGACCGTTTCTGCGGCCGAGGTCAGCTCGACCGTGGCGATGCCGTCCTGGGCCTTTGCCGTGCGGCTCGACAGCGTTCCGCGCGTCACGGCGAAGCTCACGACGGGAGCACCCTCCTGGATCGGTCGTCCGTCCGCGGTCACCAGCCTCACCTCGAGCCTGGTGCGGCTGGCCCCGTCGGCGGGGAGCTCTGCCCGGCCGTCCTGATCCAGGTCCCGCGCGTCGCAGCTGAGCACGAGCTTGCCCTGGTGGCGTGGCTCCAGCTTGAGCGCGTTCACCTTGTCGCTGAGCACCGAGCCCGCCAGCCGATGGCTGCGGTCCAGGGTGCGCAAGAGCTCCACCTGGCTTTCCTCGGTGACGGGCGCGAACGCGAGCTCGGGCGAGCTCGGGTTGGGCAGCAGGTCCGGCGTGCTGGTGCGAAAGTGGCCGGTGATCCTGCCGGTGCGTTTTTCGTAGATCACGAACTCGTGAAGCATGATGCAGTCCCCTTTCAGCGCCGAAACGCGAGCCAGAACACCTTGCGGTTGGAGGGGAACCAGTCGGTCCCGTTGTCGTTGATGTTGATGTCCCACTTGATGACGATGGTGCCGGCGCCGCTGCGGAAGCTTCGGTTGACCGTCGCCCACCAGAAGTTCTGGACCGTGCCCTTGTCCTGCATGCCGATCTCGCAGAAGGTCACGAAGTCCCATTCGCTCCAGGGCAGTCCCGTGTCCACGCTGAACAGCTCCGTCCAGACGTTGTTCTGCGGCCGCCAGCCGCCGTCTTCGTCGATCTCCCAGAAGCCGGTGCGTATGTGGGGCGACAGGTGCAGTTTGTCGACCTGGACGCCATTGGCGTAGTCGCCGGCGAAGTTGACGACCAGCTGGTTGCCCGCGTCCACCAGCGCGCGCTTGTTGTTGCCCGAGCGTCCGTCCAGCACCAGGTCGCCGCCGTGGATGCGGAAGGCGAACGCGTCGACGTCGATGACGGCACCGCTGACCGGGGCCAGGCGCTTGAGCAGCGTCGTGCCGGTCGCCCCATCCACCCGCATCGATGGCTGCCCGGTCGCATCCATCACGCGGATGTCGCCCTCGTTCCCCGCCGCGCCCAGCGTCGCCGACGCGGTGGAGCCGTCCACCACGAAGACGCGCCGGTTGTGCTGGTCCTTGACGACCACGTCGCCTTCCACGCCCTGGGTGCCCAGCGTGATGTTGCCGTGCGCGGTGTCGATCACCACGGTCTCGGTGCCGTTGGCGGTGCGCCCCACCACGAGGTCGGCGCCGAAGGCCACCTTGGCGATATTGCCGCCGTCGCGCTTGAACTCGACCTGATCGGCCGCGCCCGGCACCTTCAGCTCCAGTCCGCCGGCCGCGCGCGCGCGCAGCTCGGCGCTGGGCACGTTGTCGGCCTTCAGGTTGGGCGCGGCGCCGGTGCTTTCGCCGCGCCAGAACTTCAGGCTGCCCGCCGGCAGGCCGGCCTCGCGGCGCCGCTCGTGGGTGAGCGCGGTCACGTTGCCGGCGGCCAGGGTCACGCGGCCGAGCAGGATGCGGCTGCCGTCGTCGGTGGCATCGGTGATGTCGGCGGCCGGCTCCAGCTTGAGCCAGGGGGTGTGGAGCATCTGGAACACGGTCTGGTTGGACGAGTTCCACAGGTCGGTGTCGAAGGTCTCGCGCCAGCGCACGCTGACGAAGAAGGACCCGGTGATGCCCGCGGTGGGCAGCACGGCGCCGGTGGCCTGCACGTCGACGAGCACCGGGGCGACGGCCGGGTCGTCCGCATTGGGCCCGACCTCGGCCTTGCCCTGCAGCGCGAGCGAGACCTGCCGCCCCGCCGTGTCCAGCGCGATGCCGGGCAGCACGCGCACGCCGGGCTGGTTGAGCGTGGCCGCGATCGCCAGGCCCTCGCCGATGCCCCAGTCGTGCAGGCCCGAGCCGTGCACGCGCTCCAGCGGCTGGGCGTACTTCACCTGGTCGACCATGGACTCGGCATGCGCCGTCGCGCCCTGCCGGATCAGGCCGTTGCTGGTGGGATCGGTGTAGATGGTTCGCACCATCGGTTCGCTTGCCATGTGTGACTCCTTGGGCGTCAGACCGACGAGATGACGGTCCAGAGGGTGTGCGCCGGCTTGTTCCGGTCGACGATGTCGCGGATGTTTCCGACGATTCTTCGGCGCTCCAGCACGCTGGCCGGACGCTGCTTGGAGAAGTGCACGATGGCGGCGAACTCGTGGTCCAGCGCGCGCCAGACGCGCGGTTCCAGCGGCGCCACCTCGGGCTCGCCGGCGTCGCAGATGAAGACGTTGCGGCCGTCGAAGACCATGCCGCAGGGCTGCACCATGCCCTGCGCTTCGCTGGCGCGGGTAATGCGCGGCGGCACCTGGGTGATGTCCACCCAGTACAGCGCGGCGGGCTCGGCGATCTCGCGCGTGTAGGGGTCGGCCGGGTCGGGCGCGAGCGGCTTCAGGCCCGCGTCCAGCACCAGCAGCAGACCCGGGCGGAACTCGACCACGCCGGTGGGCGCGACGAGCGGATTGGCCCCGGCCGGCACGGCCCCCAGCAGCGGCGATTCCACCCACAGCGGCGCGGCCCGGTTCACGTGCACGAGGCTGGCCGGCGTCGGCGCGGCCTGGTTGCCGCCGTCGCCGATCACCAGGTCGCCGCCGCCCGCGCCGCCGGCCAGCACGGTGAGGGAGAAGGGCGAGACCACCTGGGTCAGCACATGGGGGGTGGCCAGCAGCGGGGCGATCTGCACGTCGACCACGCGCGGCGCGTTGGCGGCGTTGCCGCGGTCCAGGATGAGCAGGTGGCCGTTGGCGTCGAACACCATGGCCACCGGGTTGATCAGCCCCAGCTGCGCCTTGGTGGCGACCTGGCTCACGGCCGCGAAGCCGGGCGAGCTCAGCCGGTACAGCGCGGTCTGGGCGGCGAGCGCGACGTTGTCCAGCACATAGAGGTTCCACGGCGCCTGGCGGTCGATGGCGACCGCCTTGGGGAAGACCGGCGCGCCGGGATTGGCGGCGACCCAGGGTGTCGGGCCCACAGAGCGGGGCAGCGGCGGCGTGCCGCCGAAGTCATAGCGCCCGGGCGGCATGACGGCCCAGACCGCTTCGTCGACCTCGGTGCGCCAGTAGGTGGGCGTGCCGGCATCGCCCAGGTACAGGGCACCATCCGGCGCGAGGGCGATGGACGAGGGGCGCATCAGGCCGCCGTGCACCAGGGTGTTGTCGGCCCGCGCCACCGGGCCATGGCCCACCAGCGTGTCGATGCTGGCGAAGCGGCCCGGCATGGGCGTGCACATCAGCACCCGCCCGCCCTCGTCGATGGCCACGCGCGGCCTCTTGTCGGAGACGGCGTACAGGTCCAGGTACTCGTCCAGGCCGCGCTTGAGGCCGCGCCGGCGGTAGATGCCGACGATCTCCGCGCTGATCTTGCGCCGCTGGTACTCGTCCCACACGGCCGGGAATTCCAGCGAGACCCAGGACGCCAGCCAGGGCAGGAATTCGGGCGGCGTGGTCCAGGGGTTGAAGAGGCGGTGCAGCCGGCCGATGATCGCGCCGATCGCCTCGTGCTCGATGGGCGTGCCGTCCGGCGCCAGGTGTCGGATGGGCACGCCATCGTCGATGCCGGTGAGCAGCTTCTCGAAGATGCGCAGGGCCGTGCCCAGCGAGAACTCGGGCGCGTCGGGCTCGGCCTGCCACAGCACCGGGGGCAGGAAGCGCAGGTAGCTGCTTTTGTCGGCCATGGCGGGTGCTCAGTTGACGATCAGCGCGCTCACCGCATGGCCCGTCGGGGCCAGCGCCGAGCACACCAGTTCGTAGTCGGCCAGGCGCACCGCGGCGCCCGGCACGCCCAGCGCCAGCGAGAAGGGGCGCTCCAGCAGGTCGTTCCAGGCGCCGCCCGGACCCAGCGGCGGCTGGTGGTACAGCGGCACCTGGGCCTCCAGGGCCACCTTGGAGATGAAGCCGACGTTGTCGGCCGGTGCGATGGCCTTGAACAGATCGGCGATGTACACCGCCTGCCCCACCTGCCAGCCCTGGCCGTCGCGGCCACCGCGCGTGGGGTGCAGGAAGGCGGCGATGCGCGCCTGCGTGTCGGCCACCACGGCGGCGCCGCCGGCGACCACGCCGTTGTCGATGGCGCGCTGGAACACCGTGACCTCCACGGTGGCCTTGATGGGCACGTAGCGCGGGCCGCCGACGATGAGGCGCGCGGTCAGCGGGCGGCGCCGGTCCAGGTAGCGCCGTACCTCGTTGATCAGATCGTTGCTGGGCTGGGGCCGCGGCTCGGCCGGCCCGTAGTCCGGCACGACGATGAGGTTGACGTTGCCCGAGGCGCGGTCCAGCGCGCCGAAGGTCCAGGGGTCGTTCTTCTGCCAGGCGGGCGGCGCGCCGGGGCCGGCGCTGGCGTTCATGCGCGGCTCCAGGCAGCGCACGATGGCGACGTCGGTGGTGGCCTCGCGGGCGAGGTATTCGTAGTCCTCGGCGGTGACGGCGCGGTTGCGGTTGCGCAGCAGCTCGGGGGCGCGGCGCTTGGTCTCCTCGATGGGCTCCTCGTCGGAGCCGCCGAAGGAGGCGGACACATTGTTCACGTCCACGATGCCCGCCACCGGCGTGCGCATCTGGTGGATGGCGCCGGCGCCGACATTGCCGCTGCTGCCGCCGGCCACGTAGCGGTAGCGGGTGGCCACCACCGGCGCGCCCAGCGGCGGCATGGAGCCATGGCCGCCCGGGTTCAGCGTGGCGTCATGGTTGCCGAAGCTGAGGTCGCCACTCACCGGGTCCAGCCGGAACACCTGGCCGGGGCCGTGCGGCAACTCGTCGACCAGGGTCCAGGGCACGCCACCCACGGTGACGGCCAGGTGGTCGTAGGGCGTGTCGGTGTCGGGGCGCTTGAACAGCGGCCGGTTGCGCAGCTCGAAGGTCTGGAAGGGTTTGCCGCTGCCGTTGCCCAGCGCCTCGGGCG
Organism: Pelomonas sp. CA6; assembly: GCF_022549225.1. Classification (GTDB taxonomy): domain Bacteria; phylum Pseudomonadota; class Gammaproteobacteria; order Burkholderiales; family Burkholderiaceae_C; genus Roseateles. The sequence continues at coordinate 232,533 of NZ_JAKZFD010000002.1, read as the reverse complement.
CGGGAATGGTCAGGGCGTTGAAGGCGGACGCGGCATTGAACAGCACGGCGTCTATGCCCAGGTTGACCGGCGCCGCGGTGGGATTGCTCAGCCGCAGCCCGACCCAGAACAGCGGCTGGGCCACCGCGTCGGCCGGGGTCGCCGGCACGGCGCCGGCCCAGGTGGTCGGGATCTGCGCGGTCCAGGTGGGCGGCACGGCGAAGCGGGCCACGCCGTCGCGCGTGAGCCCCGCCGTGTCGTCGGCGACGCCGGGAATGGCGGGCCAGGCGCTGGGCAGCAGCGCGGCCTGCGAATACACCCAGCTCAGCGTCGCCTTGGGCAGCAGGGTCGCCGGGTCGAGCTCGATCGGGCGCGACAGCCGCAGGCCGAGGCGGATCTCCTGCGCCACCGCGCTGTCGAAGCCCAGCGCGAGCATCAGGGACTGTCCGGCCGGCAGCGTGATCAGCCCGCCGCCGCCGGGCGGCGTGGTGAAGCGCGCGGAGACGTTGGTGTAGGTCGGCTTGGTCAGCTGCAGCGCCACCTTCAGGTGGGTGGGCAGCACGGTGATCGCCTCGTCGGTCTCGAACACGATGGGCGGGTCGGCCTCGCTGGCGCGCGTCTGCGCCTGGCTGCCCTGCGGCACCAGCACCGGCGCGCCGGGCGCGGCGCTGAAGCTGAGGAAGGCGCGCGCCGGCGTCTGCGGGTCGCGCGTTACGCCCAGCAGGTTGAGGAAGGCGATGTAGTTCTTCTCCGGCACGCGGTTGAGCCGGTAAGTCAGCCCTTCGACGAGAAAGGCGAACAGCTCGATCAGCGTCATGCCGATGTCGCTGGGGTTGTGGTCGGTCCATTGCGGCGCATAGGTGGGGATCAGCGCACGCGCGTCGGCGACCAGGTCCTGCCAGGTCCGGTCGTCCAGGTTGGGCGCCAGCAGGCGGCCGCGCTCGGATTCGTTCATACGGGCCTCGGCTCCAGGTAGAAGGGATAGACAAAGCTCTGCGTCAGCTGCGTGGCCTTGATGCGGTAGAGGATGCTGATGCGCATCAGGCCCTGCTGGCGTTCGCCGAGCTCGCGGCCGACCACCACCTCCAGCACCTCGATGCGCGGCTCCCAGCGCGCCAGGCCTTCGGCCACGTAGTGGCGCGCGAGGTTGGCGGTGGCCTCGTTGTTGGGCGCGAACACCAGGCTCTTCAGGTTGCAGCCGAAGCTGGGGCGCATGACGCGCTCGCCCTGCTGCGTGCCCAGGATGATGCGGATGGACGCCTCGATCTTGCGCACGCCCGCCGCCTCCTCGAAGCCGCCGGTCATGCCGATGCGGGCCGACTGCCGCGGCTGGCCGCTCGTGTCCTGCCAGGCGGGGAAGGCCATGCCGCGACCGAGGTACTCGTTGTTCATGGCGCGGCTCAGACGGCGATGAGCTTGGCTTGGCCCGCGCTGACCGACAGCGAGCCCCCCGGCGAGCCGGCGGCGGTCGCCGCCAGCGTGGACAGCAGCACCGGCGTGCCGCCGACCTTGAGCTTGCCCGCCTTGCCGCTGGTGATGGTGACCGTCGAGCAGGCCACGTTGCTGGCCGGCGGCGGCACGATGGGGCAGCCGACGACCGCGTTCAGGCCGGTGAGCACCGGCGTGGCGGCCGCGCCCACGGTGAGCTTGGGCGCCGTCACCGGCGCGGCGGCGCCCGGCGTGTGCGGGCATTTGGCGATGTCAGTGGCGACGAGCACGGCGGGCATGGGCGACTCCTCAGGAGACATTCATCGACGAGGACACTTTGACGTTGACGTTGACCGCTTCCAGGCTGATCGTGGTCGCGGCCTTGAGCGTGAGGCTGGTCGCGGCGCTGATCGAGACCGAGCCGTCGGCCTTCATGACGATCTCGCTGCCGGCCATGTCCTTGATGCTGAGCAGGCCGCCGCCGGGCGTGTCGTCGAAGCGGATCTCGTGCCCGGCCGCGGTCTTGAGCAGGCGTACGTAGTTCTTGCCGCTGAGGTTGGAGACCGGCGGCAGGTGCTTGCCGTTCCACAGCGAGGACAGCACGATGGGCTTGGCCAGGTCGCCGTGCTCGAAGGCCACCAGCACCTCGTCGCCGATCTCGGGCAGCAGGAACAGGCCCGTGCCGTCGCCCGCCATCGGCGCGGCGCAGCGCGCCCAGCCGCTTTCGACTTGGTCCGACAGCCAGGGGTAGGACAGCTTCACCCGCGCCAGCGGCGGCCCCTCGGTGGGGTCCACGTGGTTGGCCTCCACCCGGGCCACGGCCACGCCGTAGAAGCGCTCGCGGCTGTTGGGCGAGGGCTTCTCGGCGATGGACTTGCGCAGCAGCGACAGCAGCACCGTGCCGCCGCGCTGCGTGACCTCGAAGCGGCTGCGGTAGCCGTTGTCGTCCAGCGTGTGCGTGACCTTGCGCAGCCGGTACATGCCGCTGAAGCGCTTGCCCACGCCGCGCACCTCGATCATCTGGCCGGCGCGCAGCTCGGGCAGACCCACGCAGCTGCCGCTGCCTTCGTACAGGCCTTCCAGAATGTCCTGCAGGATGGACTTGGCCAGCACCACCGCGTCGACGGGCGATTCGACCGGCTGGTTGCGCACCACGTTGCGGCCCAGCGAGAGCAGCAGGTCGCGCGCGCTGCTGCCCAGGCGCTCGAGCAGGTTGTCCAGGTCCAGGTCGGGCGCCATCGCGAAGGCGACGATGGTCTGCGCCAGCTCCTCGTTGTAGCCGCGCACGATCTGCATGCCCGCCAGGCCGGCGCCCGAGAGGCGCGGCGAGAACGAGCCCAGATTCTTGCCCCATTCCAGCACCACCGCCTCCGTCTGCGGGCGCGGGAACTGGAAGTAGAGCTTGTCCCAATGCACGTAGACGTCGAAGAAGTTGGCGCGCGCGCGGTCCTTCAGGAAGGCCATGTCGCTGCCCGTCTGGGTGATCTTCTTGCGGTGGAAGATGGGCGAGGGATCGACGATGGGGATCAGCCCGGCCTCGGCCGCGATCGCCGCGGCGATCACGCTGTCGGGCACGTACTGGAACTGGCGCTCGGCCTGGCCGTTGCGCAGCCGGTGCGAGAGGTCGTAGCCGCTGATGCGCAGCGTGGGCGTGCCGCTCTCGGGGAAGGACGGCTCGATGGCGCTGATCTCGCCCAGCATCATCGGCGTCAGCTGATCGCCGTAGCCGACATGCACCTCCACGGTCTTGCCCAGGTCGAACAGCGCGGAGTCGATGAGCCGGTTGTCCGCGTTGCGCAGCACCAGCGTGAACATGTCGGCGAGGTCCAGGTTGTTGTCCACCTGCAGGCTGATGACCTGGTTGGACACCTCGGCCGACAGGGTCACGCCGCTGATCCGGACCTGGAAGGTGGGGGCGTAGAAGCACGCGGTCATCGCGGTCCTCCCTGGGGAATCCGCAGCGTGATGCCGGGCGGGATGTTCAGCGGGTCGTCGAGGTCGTTGGCCTCGGCCACCTCGCGCCAGCGCGACGGGTCGCCCAGCGCGGTGGCGGCGATGGCGCTGGCGGTCTCGCTGCGCACCACGTTGTGCAGGGTCGGCGGTCCGATGAAGAGGCCGTGCTCGATCTCGATCTCGACGCGCACGAACTCCTGGAAGCGCACCGCGATGGTGGAGCGCACCGGCGTGCCGTCGCGGCGGAACATGGTGAAGCGCTGCGAGGCATCCACCAGCACGCACTGGAAGTTGAACTGCCCCATCGAGAACAGCAGCACCGGCGGGGCCTTGGTCCGCGGTTCTTTGTCGAGCAGGCGCACCAGCGGCCCGGTGTGCTGGCGCACGTCCTGGTCGGCCTCGTAGCTGTCGAAGAACAGGTCCATCGCCAGCGTGCGCGCCTTGCCGCGCACATACTGGACCGGCGGCGCGTCCAGGCCGGGAATGCCGACCTCGGCGAAGTTGTTGCCCTGCTCCAGGCGCAGCTCGTCGGGGTTGTACATGACCTGGATGCGCTCGGCGGTCGAGGTATTGGTGATGGTGGCCTTGGCCAGGCGGGCGAGGTCCATGGCGTCAGCCTCCGCGTTCCATGTCCGAGCGGATCTGGCTCAGCAGATCGCGCATCAGGGACTGCTTCAGCGCCTCCAGGTCCAGCGCAGGGCCCGAGCCCGGATCGGTGAGCGCGCGTTCGGCGGCGGCGGCCATGGGCCGCTGCGCAGCCGGTGCGGCGGCCGCTGCCGCGGCCAGCGGCGCCGCCAGCGGCGCCGCCACGGGCGCTGGCGCGCGCGCCGTTCGGGGCGGGAGAGACGGCAGGGATTCCCCGCGGCGCATCGCCCGCTCGACGGCCTGGGCCTGGGCCTCCTCGGCCGCCAGCGCCGCGCCGCCGCTGCGCTGCCAGGCCGCGTCGGGGCGCAGTGCCTGCGCCACGTGCACGGCCTCGTGGGCCAGCAGCGCCAGACCGGCCGAGTCGTGCGGCCGGTAGCGGCCGCGCGCGAAGAAGACGTCCGCGCCCATCGAGAGGGCGTCCGCGCCATGCCCGCGCGCGAGCCGGTCGGCGGCCTCGTCGTCATGCACGCGCAGGCGGTCCACCGCCGGGCCCAGCGGCGCGCGCAGCCGCTCGCGCACGTGGCCCGGCAGGCCCTGGCCGCCAGGGCTGGCCGGGGAGGGCGCAAGCGGCGCGTCGAGGCCGCTCAACTCGCGGGCCTCGACACGCGCGAAGCGCTCGGGATTCGCGAGCGTGGGCTGGGCCACGCGGGCGAGCATCCGGGCCAGTGGCGCCAGCCAGGCGGGCGTCTGCTGGCGGGCCGTCTGCATCGCGCGCGCGGCGGCCAGCAGCCGCGGGCCCAGCGCGCGCATCTCGGGCACGAAGTCGGGGCTCATGGGCCGGGCCTCCGTGTGCTCGTCCAAGCGCGCCTCATGCGGCCTCCTCGTTCAGCTGCGCCACCACGGCGCGCAGCCAGCGCCGCCGTTCGGCGTGGTCCAGCTCCATCAGCTCCTGGTGGGTCCAGTGGACATGGCGTGCGAGCATGGCTACCTCCCTGGTGACCCGGTTCAGGGGGTAGCCGCGAATCCCCCCGGCGCATGCACCGGGTGGAAGTGGTGGCCGCACTGCGGGCATTGCGTGTCCTCGTCCGCCGCCATGCCGTTGATGCGGTTGTAGGTGTGCTGCAGATAGGCCAGGTCCTCGGTGAACAGGCCCTCGATCACGCCCGGATGGACCTCGCTCAGCGTGCCCAGCCGCATCACCACCCGCGACAGCAGCAGCACGATCAGATAGGGCGAGAAATCGCGCACCCGCGGATCCTTCAGCGGCAGCAGCTCGTCCGCGGCCGTGGCCAGCCGCATCACGCCCTTGCGGTGCAGGGTGCCGGAGGGGTCGACATAGCCCTTGGGCAGTTCGAACTCGTGTTCGGTGATGAACATGGTGGGGGCTCCTGGTCTTTTGGCTTTGGTTATTTGTGGCTTGCTTCGCTTGGGTTGCGCGGGGCGCAGAGCCTGCCGGGTCTCGCCCCGACAGGCGAGTCACTTTCTTCTGGGGGCCCAGAAGAAAGTAACCAAAGAAGAGGGCCCGAAAACGATTTGACCGAGCCCCACGCTTCGCACCGAGTACCGGCCCGACCACCACCCGTGCGACCCCGCCGCTCAGGCATCGAGTCGCTCGCCGGGTACGGCTCGACTCCACACCGGGCCTCATGCCCTCGCCCGCTGCCGGCCAATGCGCACGGCCTCGGGCCACAAGCATCGCCGTCCCCTTGGTGAGACCGGCCAGCGGTTCCGCTGGACGAGGGGCGAGTCCCGAGGGCCGAGCGCCGGGCCGCCCCAAGCCGGCCCACGTGGCGATGTGCGAGCGGGGCCACCCCCGCGAGCATCGCCGCCCCCTGGGGGGACCGGCCAGCGGTTCCGCTGGACGAGGGGCGAGTCCCTGGGGCCGAGCGCCGGGCCGCCCCAAGCCGGCCCATTTGGCGATGTGCGAGCGGGGCCACCCCCGCGAGCATCGCCGTCCCCTGGGGGGACCGGTCAGCGGTTCCGCTGGACGAGGGGCGAGTCCCCAGGGCCGAGCGCCGGGCCGCCCCAAGCCGGCCCACGTGGCGATGTGCGAGCGGGGCCACCCCCGCGAGCATCGCCGTCCCCTGGGGGGACCGGCCAGCGGTTCCGCTGGACGAGGGGCGAGTCCCCAGGGCCGAGCGCTGGGCCGCCCCAAGCCGGCCCATGTGGCGATGTGCGAGCGGGGCGACCCCCGCGAGCATCGCCGCCCCCTGGGGGGACCGGCCAGCGGTTCCGCTGGACCGGGGGCCCCATTCACGCCCGCGACAGACCTTCATGGCTCAGCACCAGCGTGTCGACCGCGATGTCATTGCCCTTGGCATTGAAGGCCGCCCCTTCCCATTTGCTGGGCCAGGCGGCCACGAAGTTCCAGCGCGCGACCTCGGCGCGGTTGGCCAGGTCGTAGACGACGACGGAGCCGTTCTTGCGCGCCACCGTGCCCTGGACCACCTGCTCGCGCCATTTCCACAGCTCCTTGGACGCGGTCAGGCCCCACTTGAGCGTGATGTCGCTGTAGGTGGTCTTGCCCGGCAGCTTGCGCACCGTGGTGTTGTCGCCGCCCTCGCGGGTCTCGATCACTTCGGTGGTGGTGCCCAGCCCGCTGCATTCGATGAAGGAGCCCTGGGCGATGCCGTCAATCTCGACGAGGAAGTTGAAGTTGCGGAAAGGGTCGGTGCGTTGTCCGGTTTCGGCCATGTCAGGCTCCTCATGATTGGATGGGCGGGATCAGGATTCGCTGGGCTCGGAGCCCCCGTCCCACATCGCGATGCGCACGACGACGAATTCCGCCGGGCGCACCGGCGCGATGCCCACTTCGACGATCACCTGGCCCAGCGCGCGCACCGAGGCGGGGTTGAGTTCCTCGTCCACCTTCACGTAGAAGGCCTCCGCGGCGGTCTTGCCAAACAACGCGCCGGAACGCCACACGCGGGTGAGGAATTCGGCGATGGTGCGCTCCAGCTTTTTCCACAGCACCGGGTCGTTGGGCTCGAAGACGGCCCAGCGGATGCCGCGCTGGATGGACTTCTCGACGAAGAGGAAGAGCCGCCGCACGTTGACATAGCGCCACGGCACTTCGTCCCGGGGCGCGGTGGTGCGCGCGCCCCAGACGATGGGCCGCTGGCCAGGGAAGACGCGCAGCACGTTGATGCCCTCGATGTTGATCTCGCCCTGGTCGGCGTTGCTCAGCAGTGCGCCCAGGTCGACCGCGCCGCTGATGTACTCGTTGGCCGGCGCCTTGTGAACGCCGCGCTGGCTGTCGCTGCGCGCGAAGATGCCGGCCATGTGGCCCGACGGCGGCACCAGCACCAGGTCGTCGCCGCTGCGGCTGAGCGGGTCGTTGATCCAGATCCAGGGGTAGTACAGCGCGGCATAGCCGCGCGCCGACAGCGCCGCCGCGCGCTGCGTCAGCAGCGCGCTGCCGGGCTGGATGGGCGGCTTGGCGCTGGCATCGCCATCCAGGATGGCGATGCGGTCGGCCATGGCCTCGCAATGCTTCACCACGGCGGCCTGCACGGCGGCGTCGACGCGGCCGGGCACGCAGACCATGTTCACGTCCTCCAGCTTTTCCAGCGCCGCGAGCGCCGTGTTGTAGTGGTTCAGCCCCACGGCCGCCGGGTTGTCGTTGCTGCCCAGCGGCACCGGCGCGGTGTCGCCGATGACGGCGGGCCGGTTGGCGGGCGGCGCCTGCACGCCGGGCACCGGCGCCGGCCCCACGCTCACCCACTTCGAGGCGACCGTGCGCGCCACGTAGCGGCTGTGGCGCGGGTCCATGGACAGCTGCGCGAAGGTCTCGGTCGGGTTGCCGGGTTTCTTGATCAGCAGCGTGAACTCGTAGGACGCGAGCACCGTGGCGGCATCGGCCTGGTCCAGCGTGTAGGCCTTGGCCAGCCCGCTGGCGAGCACGACGGCATCGGCCTCCAGCCGCTCGATCACCGCGTCCTCGGTGTTGCCGCCGGCCTGCGTGAGGCTGAGCACCGTGCCGGGCTCCATGCCGTCGGTCTTGTCGACGCGGAAGCGCTTCTGGCCCACGGCCAGGTCGGCGATGCGCAGAATGTCGTTCGCCGCGACCGCCCCCGCCACCGCGGCGGACAGCGTGACCTGGTCGCCCGCGATGCGCACGATCTCGTAGCGCGTGGCGCCACCGGCCACCGTGACCACATCGCCGACGCGGAACTTCGCCGCGTCGGCGATCGCCGCGAGCGTGACCAGCGTCGTCGCCGGGCCGGCCTTCAGCGGGGCACGGCCCTTGAGCACGTTGGCGCCGGCCACCAGGCCGGGCGCCGCGTCCTGCACGGCGATGGTGACGGTGTTGCTGTCCACGCCGTCCTGCAGCGCCTCGGCGCGCAGCGCGTTGCCCGGCACGGCGCCACGGTCCAGCAGCGTCCAGGCGGCGCGCGACGCGGTGCCCACGCGCACCACATAGGCCACGGTGCCGCCGTTCTCGAAGAACCCGCGCACGGCGTGCGGCAGGTACAGGCGCGGCGTCGCGCTGAACTCGCCGAAGAGGGCCTTGTACTGCGTCCAGTTGGTGATCTTCACCGGCACGCCGACCGGCCCGTCCAGCGCCGCGCCGAGCAGCGCCGGCGTGCTGGTGCCCACGCCCTCGATGGGGCCGGTGGCCGCTTGTTCCTCGATGTAGACGGCGGGGTATTTGTAGCTCAGCGCCATGGCGAACGCTCCTCTCAGAGGGGAACCAGATGGATGTCGTAGGAACCCGCGGCCAGCGGCACCGGCAGCGGTCGGGTGGCTTCCTGGAAGCCGGTGGCGCGCACCCGCAGCGTGTAAAGACCTGGCACCAGGCGCTGCACGACGAATCGGCCGGCCTCATCGGCCACGGCCAGCTCGCCGGTTTCGTCGATGCGCACCCAGGCGCCGGGCACCGGTGCCGCCGCGGGGGGGCTGCTCCAAACCGTGCCGCCGACCACCTGCAGCGCGTCGGCCGGCGCGGCGAGCTGGGCCCTGTCGCCCCGGCGCTCGCCCACGCGGGCGAGCACACGGGTGGCCAGCGGTCCGCTGTCGCCGGCCTGGTAGTCCAGCGCGATGGACACGCCGTACTCCAGCGAGGGCCGCAGCTGCCCGCCGATCGCGTTCCAGAAGTCGCCCGAGTTGCGCGCCGAGTCGGGCTGCGCGATCTGCGTCGGCAGCGGCAGCTTCTGGCCGACCAGCGTGCCCACCAGCGCGGGCGGCGGGAATTCCGGATAGCGCAGCAGCACGCGCAGCACGGCGGCGAGCAGGTTGTGCTCGTCCAGATGCGGATCGGTGCCGGCCGCGCCGGGGCTCCACGCAGTGATGCAGTACGAGGCGCGGATGCGCGCCGGCGCGGCGTCGCGCGCGTACTGGCCGCCGGCGTGGCGCTCCAGGTAGCGGCCCACGTCGCGCAGCTCGCGGTTCTCGCGGATGTCGTAGAGGTAGCAGTTGAGCGTGCTGCGCAGGGTGGACACCGGCTTGAAGTTCTTGTCCGGGATCGCGAAGCTCAGGTCGAAGGGCAGCGGCGTGCCGAACTCGCGTGCGAAGAGCTGGCCCAGGCTGCGGTCGAGGTCGTCGATCATCGCGGCGCCCCGCTGGAGAAGTAGTCGCCGTCGGGCAGCGCCTTGCCGAGCTTCTGGTACTCGCGAAGCGCGCCATGGGCGATGTGGCGCATCGCGATGCGCTCGCCGCGGCCCGCGGCCAGCATGGCGGCCGACAGCGCGATGTTGCGGATGTGGCCGCCGGCCACCACGTAGCGTTGCGCGAGCGCGGGGAAGTCCAGGTCCGCGTCGCAGGGCGCCTGGGCCGGCACGCTGATGCGCCAGATCCGCTCGCGCTGCGCCGGGTCGGGGAAGGCGAATTCGACGACGAACTGCAGCCGGCGCAGGAAGGCCGGGTCGATGTTGGCCTGCAGGTTGGTGGTGAGCACGAGGATGCCGCGGAAGGCCTCGATGCGCTGCAACAGATAGCTCACCTCGATGTTGGCGTAGCGGTCGTGCGCGTCCGACACGCCGGTGCGCTTGCCGAAGAGCGCATCGGCCTCGTCCAGCATCAGCAGCGCGCCGGACTGCTCGGCGACCTCGAACACCTCGGCCAGGTGCTTTTCGGATTCGCCGATGTATTTGCTGACCGTCTGCGACAGGTCGATTTTCAGCAGGCTGCGCCCCAGTTCGCCGGCCAGTACCTCGCAGGCGGTCGACTTGCCGGTGCCCGACACGCCGGAGAACAGCGCGATCACGCCCTGGCCGCGCGCGGACGCCGCGCCGAAGCCCCAGTCGTCGAACACCTTGGCGCGTTCGCGCACGTGGACGCAGATTTCGCGCAGCTGGTGCTCGGCGTCGGGCGCCAGGATGAGGTGCTGCCAGCCGGCCCGCGGGGTGATCGCCTGCAGCGCGCGTGGCAGGCGTACCGACAGCGCGCGACGCGCGGCCGCGAACAGCGCCTGGCGCGGCAGGGCCTCGTCGCCCGCCGCAGCACAGGCCGCGGCGGCCGCGGCATCGGTCTGTTCATCATCGAGCGGGAACTCGCGCGCCACCTCGGCGAGATCGTGCGCGGACGCGCGCCGGCCCGCGGCGCGCAGGCGGTCCCGCCAGCGCGCGTGGCGCTCGTCCGGCGTGGGCAGGCGGACCTCCAGCGCGGGCACGCCAACGCCCTCGTCGGCCGTCGCGCTGCTGAGGAGGCGCGGCCCGCCGTCCGGTGGTGCGTCGGCAAGCGAGGCGCCGCCGTCGTCCTCGACGAGGAGCACGGCCCCCAGCAGCCGTGCCGCGAGTTGCGCGCGCGCCAGCGTCTGCGCTTGCGCAGCGGGCGGCGGCCGCAGGCACAGCAGTCGCGCGCCCAGCCAGGATGCCAGCGCATGCCCCAGGTGCAGGCGCTCCCAGCGGGTCGCGCCATGCAGCCGAAGCGTGTGCAGGCCCGGGTGCTGCAGCAGGCGCTCCAGCTCGGGGTGGCGCTGCCAGCTGCCTTCGAAGCCGGCCCAGGGCAGCGGCTGGCGCAGTTCGCAGAAGGGCTGCAGGCCGGCATCCAGCGCGTCATGGCCGCAGAGAAAGCCCAGCACCAGCGGGTCGACCACCAGCGTGTGGGCGCCCAGCGCGGCCAGCGGCTGGGCGGGATCGGCCGCCACGCGGGCCAGGCCGTGGCGCTGCAGCCGGGACTGGGCGCCGAGCAGTCGCGCCAGGCCCTGCCATTGCGGCTCGGGCCGCGGCGCCGCGAGCCGCGCGAGGGTGGCCAGCATGGGGCGGCGCCGGGTCACGTCGTCCTGCAGCAGTCCGAACAGGCGCTCGTAGCGCGTGTCGAGGTCGGGGCTGGCGGCGACGAGCAGCGCGTCGGTGTCGAAGGCGTCGAGGCCGAAGAGCTGCTGCAACCGCGCCAGGCGCGACGGCTCGCCGGCTGGCAGGAAGCGGGCCTGGTCGGCCGTGCCGGCGGGCACGGACCAGGCGTGGCCGCCGGGCGGCAGCGCCAGCAGCCGCGCGGCGTCGGCGCCGGGCACGACGAGACCGCGGAAGGCGGCACCGGCCGGGTCGCGGTCGAACGCGGACTCGAACTCGGCGATCGCGGCCTCGAGCACGCGGTCCAGCCTTTGCAGCGATCGTGCCAGGCCGCTTGCATCGGCGGGCGCGGTGTCGGCAGGCCGGGCCGCGGAAGGAGCGTCGCTGCGCAGGTCGGCCAGCACCTCAGCCCTCCTTGTTGGCGGCGATGGCCGCCAGCAGCTGGTCCAGCGACACCTCGTCCATGGCCTCGTCGACCGGGCGCAGCTCGAGGTGGCGCACCGTGCGCGCATCCGGGCTCAGCAGATACACCTGCAGCGGCCGCGCCTCGCAGTCGGCGACGGCCTCGTCCGCGGCGGCGATCACCACCTGCGGACGGAAGTGGCCGAGATGGGACAGCAAGGCCGAATGCTCATGAGAGATCAGCACCTCAATCTCCGGGTCAAGGGCCAGTTTGGAGGCCAGGATCCCGCTCAACAGGTCCGGGATGCTGGCGATCAGGACACGGATGCGCTGGGCCGGCATGGATTCGCGCCTCCGTGGGCAAGCATGGGATTCGGCATTCAGCCTACGCGCGCCGCTGGCGGCCGGTAAGGCCCACGCGGCGTGCGCGAAGGTTCAAATTCGATCCAGGCCCGGACCCGCGGGGATTGCATCCCCGGCACGGCCCGACGCGCGCGTGCGCGCCGCGCCGTGTCGACCGGCGCGGCGATGGACGACGGGGAGGCGGAGGAGGCGGTGAGAGAGGCGGAGAGGAGGCAGAACGCCGTCAGCGCGGCGCGGCCGACGGCGCCTGCCAGCGGTCGGCTGGCAGCAGCACGCTGGCCGCTTCGTGGCGGTGGCGCAGCTGCAGCCGCTGCAGCAGGTTGTGCACGTGGTTCTTCACGGTGGCGAGTTCGATGCCCAGCTCGCGCGCGATCTGCTTGTTGCTCTGCCCCATGCGCAGCAGCTGCAGGATGCGCGTCTGGCGCGGCGTCAGCGCGCTCAGCTCGCGACCGTCGTAGGGGCTGCGCTCCCGGGCCAGCTGCGCGACGCGCCGCAGCAGCATGGACGAGATGCGGGGGGAACAGCTCAGTTCGCCGTCCAGCACCGAATGCACGCAGTCCACCAGCTCGTCCAGCGTGTTGTCGCAGGTCACGAAGCCCATCGCGCCGGCCTCCGCCCATGCGAGCAGCTCATCACCGCTGTCCGCCGGCAGGCCCAGCGCGATCAGCTTGGTCGAGGCCGATGCCTCCTGCAGGCGCGACACCGCCTCCAGCGCGCCGCCCATGCTGATGTCGAACAACAGCGCGTCGGGCTGGTACCGGCCGGCGGCGGCGATCGCGCCCGCCAGGTCGGCCTCCGCCGCCGCCACTTCCAGCGCGGGGCGCTGGGCCAGCGTGCTGGCCAGCCCGTCCCGGTAGATGCGAGCCCTGACCGCGAGTACCAATCTGCTCATATCCCCTCCTCGTGGCCGGGTCCAGGCGCTGCGGCCCCGGCCGGGTGCCGTGCGCCCTGGATCTGTTCTGGATCTGGATCCGGGATCGTACGTGGTCGAACTTCCGCGCCAGTCCCCCACTACTAGGGGCTGTGTCGCCACCGCCGCCGTGCCCGCATAGCGCACAGACAGGCTTTGTTGTCCATACACCGCTGCGCGTACACCCAAGCCGACCCCTGCATGAAATCATTCCGGAAATGCATAACCCCGTTCCATGGTGGAGTTACCGCGTGATTACATTGGGGTGACAATCGGATCAGGGGGCGTGCCTTGGCGAGCGGCATTGGGTCAGGTCCGGAACACATCGGGCCTGACCCAATTCCGCTTTTGCATCTTTAGATTGGATAACGCCATGAACCGACCCGTGATGGAAGGCCTGCGCCTGAATGTGCCGGCCTATGTGAAGCACCAGCGCCTGGTGGCCTGGGTGGCCGAGATCGCCGCCCTGACCGAGGCCAAGGATGTCTATTGGTGCGACGGCAGCCAGGAAGAGTACGACCGCCTGTGCCAGCAACTGGTCGACGCCGGCACGTTCAAGAAGCTCAACCCGGTCAAGCGTCCCAACAGCTACCTGGCCTGCTCCGATCCCAGCGACGTGGCGCGCGTGGAGGACCGCACCTTCATCTGCTCGCAGAAGAAGGAAGACGCCGGTCCCACCAACAACTGGATGGACCCGGCGCAGATGCGCAAGCTGCTGCAGACCGGCCAGGACGACGGCACGCCCGCGCTGTTCAAGGGCGCGATGAAGGGCCGTACCCTGTATGTCGTGCCGTTCAGCATGGGCCCCATCGGCTCGCCCATCGCCCACATCGGCGTGGAGCTGTCGGACAGCCCCTATGTGGCCGTCAACATGCGCATCATGACCCGCATGGGCCGCGCGGTGCTCGACGTGCTGGGCGATGACGGCGCCTTCGTGCCCTGCGTGCACACGGTGGGCGCGCCGCTGCAGCCCGGCCAGGCCGACGTGAAGTGGCCCTGCAACGCCACCAAGTACATCGTCCACTATCCCGAAACGCGCGAGATCTGGTCCTATGGCTCGGGCTACGGTGGCAATGCGCTGCTGGGCAAGAAGTGCTTCGCGCTGCGCATCGCGTCCACCATGGGGCGCGACCAGGGCTGGCTGGCCGAGCACATGCTGGTGCTGGGCGTGACCTCGCCCGAGGGCAAGAAGTACCACGTCGCCGCCGCCTTCCCCAGCGCCTGCGGCAAGACCAACTTCGCGATGCTGATCCCGCCCAAGAGCCTGTCGGGCTGGAAGGTCACGACCATCGGCGACGACATCGCCTGGATCAAGCCCCACGCCGACGGTCGTTTGTACGCGATCAATCCCGAGGCGGGCTATTTCGGCGTTGCGCCGGGCACCAACACGCTGACCAACCCGAACTGCATGGCCAGCCTGGACAAGGACGTGATCTTCACCAACGTCGCGCTGACCGACGATGGCGACGTCTGGTGGGAAGGCATGAGCGACACCGCGCCCGCGCACGCGATCGACTGGCAGGGCAAGGACTGGACCCCGGAGATCGCCAAGGCGACCGGCGCCAAGGCCGCCCATCCGAACGCCCGCTTCACCGTGTCGGCGACCAACAACCCGGCGCTGGACGCCGAGTGGGACAACCCGGCCGGCGTGCCCATCGACGCCTTCATCTTCGGTGGCCGCCGCTCCACGACCGTGCCGCTGGTGACCGAGGCGCGCGACTGGGTCGAGGGCGTGTACATGGCCGCGACCATGGGCTCCGAGACCACCGCCGCCGCCGCCGGCCAGCAGGGCGTGGTGCGCCGCGACCCGTTCGCGATGCTGCCCTTCATGGGCTACAACATGGCGGACTACTTCCAGCACTGGCTGGACCTGGGCAAGAAGCTGCAGGCCTCCGGCGCCAAGCTGCCCAAGATCTTCTGCGTCAACTGGTTCCGCAAGGGCGCCGACGGCAAGTTCGTCTGGCCCGGCTACGGCGACAACATGCGCGTGCTGAAGTGGATGCTGGAGCGCGTCGAGGGTCAGGACAGCGGCGAGATGCACGCCTTCGGCGTCACCCCCCGCTACGAGGACCTGAGCTGGGAAGGCCTGGCCTTCACCCGCGAGCAGTTCCTCGCCGCGACCCACATCGACAAGGCCGACTGGGCCGCCGAGCTGAAGCTGCACGACGCGCTGTTCGAGCAGCTGGCCTACCACCTGCCGGCGGAACTGCCGGCCACCAAGGCCAAGATCGCCGAGCGCCTGGCGCAGGAGTGACGCGACGCGCGCGGGGGCGCCGCTGCGGCGGCGCGCCGGCCGCGCGCTTCGCCACCTCAGGGCCGCCGCGGCGGCCCCAAAACCAAAGCCCGCTGTCAGCGGGCTTTTTGCTTGGTCAGAATTGAAAGTCTGCGCTCACTGGCGCAGCCCGGTTCCGACCGGACCGGGAGGCGGAACCTTCAGCGACGGCAGCTGGCGGCGCGCAGCTCGGCGGCGAACGAGGGCATGCTGTCCTCGTACTGGGCGGCCAGGGCCAGCAGCTCGCGTTCGGCGCGCAGCAGACGGGCCGCTTCGATGCGGGCCTTCACGTCGGCGATCATGCGCGCCCAGACACGGGCACCGATGGTGGCGAACGTACCGCCGTGACGCACCGTGCGGGTCACCGGCAGACCGAAAGTTTGGGTAGCGACGCTCATGGCGATTTCCTTTGTGTTGTAGGGCTTGGTGAGCCAACGGAACGAAGTATCGGGTAAACCCTAGGAATAACGCCAATGAAATGATTGCATCCTGCCTATAAGCAACGTGCATATCTTGGCGCCATGAGCTTCCTGAACCTGGACCTGAATCTGCTGAAGGTGTTCGACGCCGTGATGGCCGAGCGCAACCTGACGCGCGCCGCCGAGCGCCTGGCCATGACCCAGCCGGCGGTCAGCCATGCGCTGAAGCGGCTGCGCGAGGCGCTGGGCGAGGAGCTGTTCGTGCGCCAGGCCTTCGGCATGAAGCCCACCTCGCGCGCCGAGGGGCTGTGGCCGGAGGTGCGGGCGGCGCTGACCCGCCTGCGCGTGGCCTTGGATCCGGGCGACTACCAGCCGCACCAGGAGGAATACACCTTCCGCCTCGCGATGGCAGATTCCACCGCCGCGCTGGTACTGCCGCCGCTGATGGCCCAGCTGGAGCAGGCGCGCGCGCTGGCCAACGTGCATGTGCTGCCGCTGACCACGCGCGACCCGCGCGGCCTGCTGGAGCAGGGCGAGGCCGATTTCGCGCTGGGCTACTTTCCCAGCGCGGTGGCGGCGCTGCAGGGGCTGGGGCAGATGGCGGCCATCCACCAGCAGCGGCTCTACGACTCCCACTATGTTTGTGTGATGCGCCGCGGCCATCCGCTGGCCGAGGCGGAGCTGGACCTGGACCGCTATTGCCAGGCGCACCACCTGCTGGTCAGCTTTTCGGGTCGGCCGCATGGCTTCGTCGACGAGGCGCTGGCGGCGCTCAAGCGCAGCCGGCGCATCATGCTGACCGTGAACCAGTTCTTCACCGCGGGCCGAGTGGTGGCGCAGTCCGATTTGCTCACCGCGCTGCCGCTGTCCTTTCTGGACGCCACCGGTTACCGCGAACAGCTGATCCACCGGCCGCTGCCCTTGCCGCTGTCGCCGGTGCATGTGGATCTGCTCTGGCATCTGCGCAACGAAGACCGCAGCGCCCAGCGCTGGATGCGCCAGCGCCTGATCGAGGCGGCCCACCAGGCGATGGAGTGAGGCGCCTATCCGGCGCCGGCCAACAGCGGCGACAATGCGCGCCCATGAGCATCGCCCACGACCTTTCCGACGCCGAGTTCGGCGAACTCGACGACCTGCTGGCCGACACCCCGGAGCCGCTGCAGCCGCTGGATGCGTCCATGCTGGACGGCTACCTCTGTGGCGTGCTGGTGCAGCCGCGCCTGATTCCCATCGAGGAATGGCTGCCGCCCATCTTCGACTACGACGGCGGCCAACTGCCGGAAGACGTGGATCCGGCCTGGCTGGCGCGCGTGCGCACGCTGGTGGCGCGCCGCCAGGCCGCGCTGAACCAGAGCATGCTGGAGCAGGGCTGGTTCTACCCGCTGGTGCTGGACCTGGAGGCCGAGGCTGATGGCGACGCCCAAGGCCAAGCCGCCCCTGAGACCTCCCCTGAGACCGCCGCGCCGGTCGACACGCAAGGCGAGGCCGCGCCGGACGAGGGTCAGCCCGCGCTGCCCGAGGATCCGATCACCCGCAGCCTCCTGCCCTGGGTGGCCGGCTTTGAATACGCGGCGATCACCTTCCCCGACCTGCACGAGCAGGCCGACGACAACGTCCAGGCCCTGCTGGCGCGGCTGTACCGCCATCTGCCGGCCGAGACCGACGAAGAAAAGGAAATCGTCGCCACGCTGGAACGCGAGCATCCGCTGAAGAACCTGGACGAGGCGATCGAAGACTTGGTGCTGACCGTCGTGGACCTGCAGGCCGCGACCGAGGCGCAGCGCTTCCACGTCGAGCAGGTCCGGCACGACGCGCCCAAGCTGGGCCGCAACGATCCCTGCCACTGCGGTTCGGGCAAGAAGTTCAAGCACTGCCACGGCGCGGCCTGAGGCTGGCCGCTCCCAGCCGTTCCCGCTCTTCCCGCATGCGCTTCCAGCTGCTGTCCGATCTCCACCTGGAGACCGAGGACTTCGTGCCGCAACCGGCCCCCGGGGCCGAGCTGCTGATCCTGGCCGGCGACGTGGACAGCCGCTGGGAGGGGCTGCGCCGCTTCGCCGGCTGGCCGGTGCCGGTGCTCTTTGTGCCCGGCAACCACGAATACGACGGCCGCGAGATCCGTCGCTGCGGGGCCGAGCTGCGTGCCTATTGCGCCGACCTGGGTCTGCGCATGCTGGACGACGAGGCCCTGGTTTGGACCGGCGCCGATGGCCGTGCGCTGCGCATCCTTGGCAGCACGCGCTGGAGCGATTTCGAACTGTTCGGCGCGGCACAGCGCGAACGCGCGATGCGCGCCGCCGGCTATTTCCAGCGCCTGATGGGCGCCACGCTGGACGGTCGCGTGTTCGATGCTGCGGCGGTGCGCGAGCTGGGCCTGGCCAACAAGGCCTGGCTCAAGCGCGAGCTCGAACAGGCGTTCGACGGCCCCACCCTGGTCGTGACCCACTTCGCGCCCAGCCTGCGCAGCGCCGACCCGCGCTACGGCCAGCAGCCCACCACGGCCAGCTTCTGCAACGACGACGAGGACCTGCTGCCGCTGGCCACGCTGTGGGTGCATGGCCATCTGCATTGCCGCCACGACTACCGCGTGGCCCACGCCCGAGGCGAGACCCGCGTGGTCTGCAATGCGCGGGGCCATGGCCGCAAGGGCGAGGCCCTGGGCTTTGATCCGCTGCGGGTGCTGGAACTCTAGGAACCGGCCGGGCCGGTCGTCGGCTTGACTCGGATCAAACCGACAGGGCCGGCCTGTGCAAGACTGCAAAGCGCCGACCGAGGATCGGCGTTCCCACCACGGCCGCCCTGTGGGGCCGCGCTGAAATCACGAGAAAGGACCCGAGCATGAAGATTCTGGTTGCCGTCGACGGCAGTGCCTACACCAAGCGCATGCTGGCCTATCTGGCCGCTCACGAGGAATGGCTGGGTGAACTGCACGACTACACCGTGGTCCATGTGGTGCCGGCTGTGCCGCCGCGCGCCGCCGCGGTGCTGGACAAGGCGGTGCTGAAGGCCTACTACGACGACGAGGCCGAGAAGGTGCTCAAGCCCATCCGCAACTTCATGGGCAAGCAGGGCCTGAAGGCCGAGTTCCTGGTCAAGGTGGGCCATGCGGCCGACGTCATCGCGGCCTCGGCCACCAAGGGCAAGTACGACCTGCTGATCATGGGCTCGCGCGGCCATGGCGCGCTGGGCAACCTGGTGCTGGGCTCGGTGGCCACCAAGGTGATGGCCCACTGCGAGACCCCGGTGCTGCTGGTGCGCTGAGCCCCGGACCGGCCATGCGGCCGGTCGGCTCAGGTGCCGCGCCGGGCCGCCAGCCAGGACAGCGGCGACTCCTGCGCGCCGTCCTGGCGGCTGGCCGATTCCAGCGCGTATTCGGCGCGCGGGCGGGTTTCGAAGTCGGGCTCGTCCAGCGTCGCCTCCATGCCGAAGGCGGTGCCCAGGTCGGCCGGATCGGGGACATGGGCGGGGGCGGTCGTGCGGCGGAACAGGCGCAGATGTTGGGCGAATCGCATGGCGGACCTCGACTTCAAGTTGCACAGGCTTCGTCGTTGCGCTCTGCCGCCTCGCGGCGTTTCCGGCTTGCGGGCCGGTGTGCAGGGCCTGATCACAGTGTGAGCGTTCCGCGCGAAAGTTGAACCACTGAAGTGGGTGGAATCGCCTAAGCTGTTTACTAATCCGCACAGCTTGGAACCTGGCGGAAACATGGGCGGCGTGAAAATACCACTCCCCCCTAGGCAGGATGGTTGCGGTCACAAGCGCTCGCTATCCTTCGCCCCCTTCCAATTCCTCTGGATGCGTTCATGCGTTTCGCTATTCACCGGCTGGTGACCTGGGTCACCGTGGCCCTGAGCATTGTTTCCGCCCTGATGCTGGCGCATCAGGTCCAGGAAGCCGTGCCCGGCTCGGGCCCGGTCAGGGTCGCCGTGCAGCATGGTGGCGGCTCGGAGCACGCGCTTGAGCTGGCCCACGAGCCCGATGCGGCCGCGTCCGCGGCGCTGATGGCCCTGCGCTGAAGCCGGCCGGTTTTCCTCAATGATGCAAGGCCACGGCGGCGCCCGCCGCCAGCGCGTGGCCGATCTGATCCAGCAGTGCCGCCGGCGCGCCCGGCTGGTCGGGTTGCAGCTTCCATTGGTGCCAGTGCAGCATCACCTCGATGCGGACCTCGGGCCTCACCGCGAGCAGTTCGCCACGGGCGATCAGCGGGGCCAGCTGCAGTTCCGGCGCCACGCCCACCCCCCAGCCCATGCGTATCGCATGCACATAGGCCTCGCTGGACGGCACATAGCGCTCCAGCAGCCGCGGTGAGCGCAGCCCGAAGGCCTTGGCCACCCATTGCACCTGGTTGTCGTCCTTGCGGTTGAAGACCAGGAAGGGCAGCTGGGCGAAGTTGGCCGCGCTCAGGCCCTGCGGCAGATGGTGCTGCGCGAAGGCCGGGCTGACCGCCGCGACATAGCGCATGCGCCCCAGCGGCTGCACCACGCAGCCGCGCAAGGCCTGGCTCACCGTGCTGACGCAGCCCAGCACCTCGCCCTGGCGCAGCCAGTCGTGCGTGAAGTCCTGGTCGTCCACCACCAGCTCCAGCCCGAAGCCCTGGCGCAGACCCTGCTGGACCAGCGGGTCCAGCGCTGGCAGCACCCAGGTGGCCAGGCTGTCGGCGTTCACCGCGATGGGCAGGCGCTCCTGCGGGGCCGCCTGCTGGCCCAGCTCGCGCGACACATCGGCGCGCAGGGCCTGCAGCTGACGCGCGAAGCGCAGCAGCACCTTGCCGGGTTCGGTCAGTCGCAGCGGACGCGAGCGCACCACCAGCGGCTGGCCCACCTGAGCCTCCAGCCCGCGCAACCGTTGCGAGACCGCGCTTTGCGTGATGTTCAGCGCATGGGCGGCGCGCTCGAAGCTGCGCTCGTCGGCCAGCGCGGCCAGACAGTCCAGCGCGGCGGAGTCCAGGTCTTTCATAAGTTTTTCTAATGTACAGCGATAAATATGAATGGCGCTTCTTGTTTACCGCGCGCCTGCCGACAATCGCGCGATTTCGTTCGGCGTCATTTGTGCGCATTTCGCCCTGCTTGGGGCGATGCCCGCCGCGCCCCTGGCGCTTGCGGCTGGCGGCGGACGGAACCTAAATTCAAACCCAACAGGAACTTCTCCGAGGAGTCCGCATGAAAGTCGTTGTCCTGGGTGCCGGCATCATCGGCGTGAGTACGGCCTGGTATCTGCTGGAGCAGGGGCACGAGGTCACCGTCGTCGACCGCCAGGACGACGCGGCGCTGGAAACCAGCTATGCCAACGGCGCGCAGATCTCGGTCAGCTTCTGCGAACCCTGGGCCAATGCGGGTGCGCCCTTCAAGGTCGCCAAATGGCTGCTGCGCGACGATTCGCCGCTGCTGTTCCGCCCTCGGCTGGACCCCGCGCAATGGCGCTGGGGCCTGAGCTTCCTGGGCCAGTGCACCACCGCCGCCTTCGAGCGCAACGTGGAGCAGCTGGTGCGCCTGGGTCGCTACAGCCATGAATCGCTGAAGTCGCTGGTGGCGCAGACGGGCATCGAGTACGACCGCCTGGAGCGCGGCATCCTGCACTTCTTCTCCAGCCAGGCCGATTTCGACGCCGGCGCCGCCGGTGCCGAGGTGATGCGCCGCCATGGCGTGGACCGTCGCGTGCTCAGCCGCGACGAGGTGCTGAAGGTGGAGCCGGCGCTGCGCAGCTTCGGCAGCCGGATCTTCGGCGGCACCTTCACGCCCAGCGACGAATCGGGCGACGCGCTGGTCTTCACGCAGAAGCTGGCGCGGTTGTGCGAGGCGCGCGGTGCGCGCTTCCTGTGGGGCCACGACGTCCTCGCGCTGCAGGCCGAGGGTGGGCGCATTGCCGGCGCGCAGATCGCCGCGCGCGCCGACGGGCGGCGCCAGACCCTGAAGGCCGACGCCTATGTCGCCGCGATGGCCTCTTACACCCCGGCGCTGCTGAAGCCGCTGGGCGAAACACTCAACATCTATCCCGCCAAGGGCTACTCGGCCACGCTGCGCCTGAAGAAGCCCGACGACGCCAGCGTCGTCAGCCTGCTCGACGACACGCGCAAGATCGCGATCTCGCGCCTGGGCGACCACATCCGCATCGCCGGCACCGCCGAGCTGGTGGGCCTGGACACCAGCCTGGACTCGCCCACCTCACGCGTGCGTTGCGAAGCCCTGGTGCGCCGCTACGAGGAGCTCTTCCCCGGCGTGGCCGACCTGTCCGAGCCCAACTACTGGACCGGCCTGCGTCCCAGCACGCCCACCAACATCCCCTACATCGGTCGCAGCCGCAAGGCCGCCAACCTCTGGCTCAACGCCGGCCACGGCACCTTGGGATGGACCCACGGTGCCGGCTCCGGCCATGCGCTGGCAGACCTGGTCAGCGGCCGTCGCCCTGAGCTGGACTTCGCCTTCTACGGCGACGCGCTGCCGGCCCGCCCGGTGCGCCAGATGGCCGCCGCCTGATCGCGGCGCCGGCGGCGGCTCGGGCTTGGCCCGGCCGCAAAGACTCGAAGACCCGGCTAGAATCCGCGCCCCTTTTTGTTTGGAGCGGATTCCCATGGCTTCCCGGCTGCCCGGCGATTTCTGCGCCATCGACTTCGGCACCTCCAACTCGGCGGTGGCCATTCCCCGCGGCGAGCGCATGGGCCTGGTGCCGCTGGAGGGCGAGCACAGCACCATGCCCACCGCGGTGTTCTATTTCAGCGAGGGCCGGCATGACGCCGACGGCCCGCCGCGCGCCTTCGGCCGCGCTGCGCTGAAGGCCTATGTGGAGGGCAGCGACGGGCGGCTGATGCGCTCGATGAAGAGCATCCTGGGCTCCAGCCTGATCGACCAGGCCACCGACGTCGGCGGCGGTCGCGGCGTGAAGTACTTCGACATGCTGGCTGGCTACCTGAAGCGGCTCAAGCGCCAGGCCGAGGCCGCGTCGGGCCAGGGGCTGCAGCGCGTCGTGCTGGGCCGGCCGGTCTACTTCGTCGACGGCGAACCGGCGCGCGATGCCGCGGCGCAGGCCTCGCTGGAGGCCGCGGCCCGCGCGGTGGGCTTTGCCGAGGTCCAGTTCCAGTTCGAGCCCATCGCCGCCGCCTTCGACTACGAGCAGCAGGCCGAGCGCGAGGAGCGCGTGCTGGTGGCCGACATCGGCGGCGGCACCTCGGACTTTTCGCTCGTGCGCGTGGGGCCGCAGCGGCGCGCGCGGCTGGACCGGCGCGAGGACATCCTGGCCAACCACGGCGTGCACATCGCAGGTACTGATTTCGACCGCCATATCGAGCTGGCCGGCATCTTGCGCGAATTCGGCTACCGCGCGCTGGGCCCGGAGCGGCCCGGCCAGCCGGCGCGCGAGGTGCCCAGCGGCATCTATTTCGACCTGGCCACCTGGCACCTGATCAACACCTGCTACAGCCCGCAGCGCATCGCCGAGCTGCGCGCGATGCGCGGCTTCTATGCCGACCTGCGCCAGCACCAGCGCCTGATGACGGTGCTGGAGGAACGCCTGGGCCACGAGCTGGCGGGGCGCGCCGAGCAGGCCAAGATCGCCGTCGCGCAGGGCGGCGACGCGGAGGTGGACCTGGGGCTGATCGAGTCGGGCCTGGCGCTGACGATCACCGAAGCGCAGGCGTTGGAGGCTCTGCAGGGCGATGTTGAACGCATCGCCGCGGCCGGGCGCGAGACTGTGGCCCAGGCCGGGCTGCGGCCCGACGACGTCGATGCGCTGTACTTCACCGGCGGTTCCACCGGGCTGCGTCTGCTGGCGCAGCGCATCGCGGCCGACTATCCCTCGGCACGCCAGGTGACGGGCGACCGCTTCGCATCCGTGGCCACCGGCCTGGGGCTGCACGCGGCGCGGCTGTTCGGGGCGACTGCGGGTTGATCCCGAGGCGGGCGCCGCACCGCCGGCATGGCCGAGGTTCGACACCCCTCGGTGGCTTTGCTAGGCTTGCGCGCTTTCTTCCCCTCATCCCCGGTCCCGCCCATGTCCACCCCTGTTCTTCGTCCTCTGGTCCTGGCCCTGTCGCTGAGCATTGCTGGCGCTCAGGCCTGGGCCCAGCCGCCCGCCCAGCCTGCGTCGGCCGCCGCGGAGGCCTCGTCCTCGCTGGCCTATCAGCAACCCTCGGCCGCGATGCGTGCGGTGCTGGATGCCAAGGCGCTGCCGCAGACCCAGCTCTCGCCCGACCAGCGCACGCTGGCGACGCTGGAGCTGCGCCGCTACCGCAGCGTCGCCGAGCTGGCCCGCCCGGTGCTGAAGCTGGGTGGCCTGCGCTTCGACCCCGCCACCGACAGCCCACAGCTGACGGCGCAGATCGACAGCCTGACGCTGAAGAACCTGGCCGACGGCAGCGAGCGCCGCGTCGAGCTGCCCGCCGGCGGTGCCTTCCACCAGCTGCGCTTCTCGCCCGATGGTCAGCGCTTCCTGCTGAACCGGCGCACCGACCAGGCCGTGGAGCTCTGGGTGGGCGACGTGGGCACGGGCCAGCTGCGCCCCATCCCCAAGCTGCGCCTGCACACCATGCTGGACGCCCATGTGGTGTGGCTCAACGCTCATGAGCTGGTGACGCTGGCCGTGCCGGCGCGGCGCGGTCCGGCGCCCAGCTTCGCGGCGCCCAGCGGCCCCGCGGTGCAGGAATCCATGGGCAAGGTCTCGCCCGAGTACACGCTGCAGGACCTGCTGAGCAACCCGCAGGACGAGGCCGTGTTCGCCCACCACGCGCAGTCGCAGATGGTGCGCGTGGACCTGGCCCGGGGCGGTGTCCGCGAGATCGGCGAGCCGGGTCTGTATGCCGAGATCAGCGCGGTGGGCACCGGCCAGGTGCTGCTGGTTGAGCGCCTGCTGCAGCCCTTCAGCTACCGCGTCCGCTGGAACGACTTCGCGCGCGAGGTTGAGTTGCGCGACGCCTCGGGCAAGCTGATCAAGAGCCTGGGCCGCATCAAGCTCAAGGAGGGCGTGCCGGTCGAAGGCGTGATCACCGGGCCGCGCCAGTTCTGGGCCTCGCCGGCCGCCGATGGCGCGGTGTACTGGGTGGAGGCGCTGGACGGCGGCGACCTGCGCAACAAGGTGTCCCACCGCGACCGCCTGATGCGCCTGGATGCGCCCTACCAGGGCGAGCCGCGCGAGGTGCATCGCACGGCGCAGCGCCTGACCGGCTTTGCGATGCTGGAAGGCGGGCGCCAGGCGTTGGTCACCGACTTCGACCGCGGCCGCCTGTGGATCACGCAAGACCTGCTGAGCCTGGGCGGTGAGGCCGCGCCGCGCCGGCTTGCCGAGCGCTCGATGCGCGACCGCTACCGCGATCCCGGCATGCCGCTGACGCGCATGCAGCCCAACGGCCGTGTCGCCGTGCGCGTGGATGGCGGCTCGATCTGGTTGGTGGGAGCCGGGGCCAGCGCCGAAGGCGAGAAGCCCTTCCTGGATCGCCTGAACCTGGCCGACGCCAAGACCACCCGCGTGTTCCAGTCCGGCCGCGACGGTGACAAGACCTGGTTCGAGCGTCCGCTGGCCGTGCTGGACGCGCAGGGCAGCCGGATCCTGACCCAGCGCGAAAGCTTCACCGAGCCCGCCAACGTGATGCTGCGCAGCGGCGCCGCGCTGGGCGAGATGAAGGCGCTGACCGCGGTGAAGGACCCGACGCCGCAGCTGCGCAACATCCGCCGTGAGCTGGTGCGCTTCAAGCGCCAGGACGGCGTCGAGCTGTCGTTCTGGCTCTATCTGCCGCCCGATTACAAGGCCGGCGAACGCCGCCCCGCCTTCGTCTGGGCCTATCCGCTGGAGTACACCGACGCCGCGACCGCGAGCCAGGTCAGTGGCGCCGCCAATCGCTTCAACACCTTCGGCGGTTCGAGCCCGCTGATGCTGCTGCTGGACGGCTATGTCGTGCTGATGGACGCCACCATGCCGGTGGTCGGTGACCCCAAGACGGTGAACGACAGCTTCATTGCCCAGATCACCGCCAATGCCCAGGCCATCATCGACAAGGCCGACGAGCTGGGCGTGGCCGACCGCCACCGCATGGTGGTCGGCGGGCACAGCTACGGCGCC
Source organism: Pelomonas sp. CA6 (assembly GCF_022549225.1). Classification (GTDB taxonomy): domain Bacteria; phylum Pseudomonadota; class Gammaproteobacteria; order Burkholderiales; family Burkholderiaceae_C; genus Roseateles. The sequence continues at coordinate 206,952 of NZ_JAKZFD010000002.1, read as the reverse complement.
TTCATGACCGCCAACCTGCTGGCCCACACCGATCTGTTCAAGGCCGGCATCGCGCGCAGCGGCGCCTACAACCGCACGCTGACGCCCTTCGGCTTCCAGAGCGAGCGGCGCACCTACTGGGAGGCGCAGGACGTCTACCTGCGGCTTTCGCCTTTCAACTACGCCGACAAGCTCAAGGAGCCGCTGCTGCTGATCCATGGCGACAGCGACAACAACCCCGGCACCTTCCCGCTGCAGAGCCAGCGTCTGTACCAGGCCCTGGCCGGCACCGGCGGCAACGTGCGCTATGTGTCGCTGCCCTTCGAGTCGCACGGCTATTCGGCGCGCGAGTCCATCGGCCACACGCTGTGGGAGATGAGCGAGTGGATGAAGCGGCAGGTGGGGGCGCCGTGAATCGGCCCCCCGCCCAGCGGGACCGCTGAGCGGCCCCCCGTGGGGGCGGCGATGCTCGCGGGGGGGGCCTCGCGAGCACATCGCCAGGAGGGCCGGCTTGGGGCGGCCCGGCGCTCGGCCCGTGGAATGCGGCCCCCCGCCCGGCGGGACCGCTGAGCGGCCCCCCGTGGGGGCGTCGATGCTCGCGGGGGTGGCCCCGCGAGCACATCGCCAGGAGGGCCGGCTTGGGGCGGCCCGGCGCTGACGATCAGCGTCGGGGCGGTCCGCCGCGGCGCGGGCCGGGGCGGGGCGCGGCGCGCGTGGGCAGGGGCTGCGAGACGTCGGCCAGCAGCAGGCTGGCGCGCACCAGGCTTTCCACCGCTTCGCTGAGGTCGGTGGGGGGCTCCAGGCTTTCGATCTCCTCGAGCAGCGCGTCGGCGTCTTCCAGGTCTTCCGGATCCAGGTGCATGTAGAGCTGGGCCAGCGGCTCGGTGAGCTGGGTCTCGTCCAGCCCCATCAGCGCCGGGAATTCATCGGCGGCCAGCGCGAAGCCGGCGACCCAAGGCAGCACGGTTTCCGACGGCGATGCCTCGTCGTCCAGCTCGAACACCCAGGGGTCGAACCATTGGCGCTCGGCGATGGCCTGCTTCAGCTCGCGGTGGCGGCGTTGCACCAGGTTCAGCAGGCCCTGACCGTCGTAGTCGGCCGGCGCCGATCGGCCGGCCTCGCTGTCCAGCACCCAGGGCCACCAGGCCGACAACGGCACCGGGCGCGGCTGCAGGATCACGCCGACCAGGAAACCGTCCAGCGCCGACAGGTCCAACGGCGTCAGCGGCGCGGGCACGCGGTCCAGCAAGGCCTGCAGCCGGTCCAGGTCCTTGTCGCTCCAGGGCTCGGGCGGCGCCGCGGGCGGCGCGGGACGGCCAGGGGCGGCGGCGGAACGGCGGGGAGCGGCGGGGCGGGGCGGGTTCATGGCGTGATTATCCCGGCTGGCGTCGCCCCCGCCGCAGGCGGTCCGATGGCGACAGCCTGGGAGCGTTCTGTTGCGGGTTTCCCCCCCTTATGGGGATAGAGCCCCCATCGGGAACGCCCTAGAGTGTTTTCCATGCGGTCCTGGCGGACCGCGCCGGTCCCAACGACGTCCTTCTAGGACTTGGAACGCCTGGCCAGCTTGCTGTCCAGGCGTCTTTTTTGACATGAACCGTTCCTACCGCAAACCCCAGGTCTGTGTCCTCGGCAGTGCCGAGCCCGGTTCCCCCGCCTACGAACTGGCAGGCGCCGCGGGCGAAGCCCTGGCGCGGCTGGGCATCACCGTGGTCAGCGGCTGCGGCAGCCCGGCCACCCGGGTGGCCGCCGAGCGCGCCATCCAGGCCGGCGGCCTGGTGCTGAGCATCGTGCCGCCCGGCCAGATGCCGCCGCCGGACTGGCCGGCGACGGTGGTGCTGCCCTGTGGCATGGGCGACGCGCGCAATCTGCTGATGGCGCTGGCCGGCGATGCCTGCCTCGTGATCGGGGGCCGTGCCGGCACCAAGTCCGAGGTCCATCTGGCCTGGCTGCACAAAAGGCCGCTGCTGCCGCTGGTGGGCTGTGGCGGTTGGTCGGACGAGCTGCTTGCCAATCCGCCCGACGAGCGCGAGAACGCCCCCATCCTGCCCTGGGCCTCCGTGGCCGAACTACAGGAGCGCCTGCGCACGCTGGGCCTCTGCGCCGGCCCTCGCTGACCCGCTCCTCGGGCGGCACGGCGCCGCTCCCCCGCCGGTGCGATTGACGCGCCGGCTCCGCGCCCCTCCAATGCAACGATCTCCCTGAACCCGGTCAGACAAGCGGGGTCTGCTGAGGGTCGAGCAGGCTTGCGCGCGCTGTGTAGGCCCACGCATTGAGGAGGGGAGTATGTCTGTCACCGTCACCCTGCACATCTATTCCGGCGTCGCCGATCCCGCCTGGGAGCTGTCGGACGATCAGGCCCGGGAACTGGTGGACCGCATCCAGCGCATCCAGCAGACCACCTTGCTGAAGCCGGCCGGCCTGCTTGGCAACCTGGGCTACCGCGGCTTCTCGGTCACCTCGGTGGCCGAGCGCGGGCTGGAGCCGCATGTCTACATCCATGGCGGCATCGTCGACAGCGACCGCTTCGACCTGAACCGCATCGTCGACGACGCCGACCTCGAGCGGTGGCTGCTCTCCACCGCGGGTACCGCGGTGTCCGATGATGTGCGCAAGGACGTCGAAGCCCAGCTGTCCGGCGGCCTGGTCAAGCCGCTGGCGGGGCCCATGGTTCCGATGGCGGTGCCGCCCTACAACCCCGGCAAGTGGAACAACGACTTCATCATCCGCACCCGGAACAACTGCTACAACTACGCGAACGACAAGATCACCAACACCTTTGCCCAGCCGGGCCGCGGCAGCGGCGCGGCTTACAGCGCGCTGGACTGTGCCAACGTTGGCGCGGCGTCGCAGCGCGACGGACAGATTCCGGTCGGGCCGCCCGCCGGCACGCCGGCGCAAGGGCACTACATCGCGCTTGTGATCTGGCCGGGCCAGGACTTCCACTGGTACCGGCTGGACAGCAACGCAATGTGGTCGCACAAGCCGGGCCAGACGCCGGCCCGCAACATCGACAACTCGGGCCAACTGATCAGCGATCCGCGCAGCTGCAATCGCGGGCCCTACACCGCCTTCTGCGGCTTCTACCACTGCATCCCGGCGAACACGCGCATCCAGTGAGACGCGGGGCGTTCAGAACCCCGCCGCCAGGCGCTGCTTCAGGTGCTGCACCAGCAGCTGAACCGGTCGCGGCGTGCTGGCGCTCCAGGGATGGATGGCATGGATGGCGTCCCCGAAGAAGCCGACGGCGCGCCAGTCGGGCAGCAGCTCCACCAGGTCCTGCCGCGCCAGCGCGGCCGCGGCGCTGAAGTCCGGCAGCAGCGCGATGCCCATGCCGGCCAGCGCCGCGTCGCGCAGCACCTCGCTGTTGCCGGCGCGCAAAGGCCCCTGCACCGCGACGCGCAGCCGTTCGCGCCGGCGGCCGCCGCGTTCGAAGAACCACTGCGCCGGGCCCGGGCGCAGATAGGGCAGGCAGGCATGCTGCGCCAGTTCGGCCGGGTGCTCGGGACGGCCATGGGTGGCCAGGTAGACCGGTGCCGCGACCAGGCAGGTGCGCGACGCGCAGAGCCGGAAAGCCACATGGGTTTCGGGCGGCTGGCTGGTGTGGCGGATCGCCAGGTCGAAGCCCTCCTGGGCCAGCGCCACCAGCCGGTCCGACAGGTCCAGCTCGACGCGGATTTCCGGATAGCGGGCGAGGAAGTCCGGCAGCGCCGGCGCGATGTGCTGGCGCCCCAGCGCCACCGGCGCGGTGACGCGCAGCAGCCCGCGCGGCTGGCCCGCGGCATCGCGCGCCGCGGCCAGGCTGCGCGCGAGCTGGGCGAAGCTGGGGCCGCTGTCCTGCACCAGGCGTTCGCCGGCCTCGGTCAGGCGCATGGAGCGGGTGCTGCGCGTCACCAGGCCCACGCCCAGCACCCGTTCCAGCTCGGCGATGCGCTGGCTCACCGCCGCCTTGGACAGGCCCAGCCGCTGCGCCGCCCGCGTGAAGCTGCCCAACTGGGCCAGCACGGTCAGGGTGTGCAGCGCATCCCAGAGGGCCTCGTCGCGGACAGTGGGGGCGGGTGTCATGATTGTTCAGTTTATCGAACAATCTGGTCAGTCGGCATGGCTAGGCACGACGTGACGGGCTGCCTAGACTGGCGCCATCGCTTCGTTCCCGTCCGCAGAGGATCCGCCATGAGCCAGCCCACGCCTTACACCGACAGCCGCGACATCGTTCACTTCATCGGCGGTGCGCGCCGCGAGGCCAGCTCCGGCCGCTCGCAGGCGGTCTACAACCCCGCGCTGGGGAGCGTCGCGCGCCAGGTCCAGCTGGGCAGCGTGGCCGATGTGGAGGCCGCGGTGGCCAGCGCCCGCGCCGCGTTCCCGGCCTGGGCCGACCAGCCGCCGCTGCGCCGCGCGCGGGTGATGTTCCGTTTCCTGGAGCTGCTCAACGAGCACCGCGACACCCTCGCCGCGATGATCACCGCCGAGCATGGCAAGGTCTTCACCGATGCTCAGGGCGAAGTCACGCGCGGCATCGACATTGTCGAGTTCGCTTGCGGCATTCCGCAGCTGCTCAAGGGCGACTACACCGAGCAGGTCTCCACCGGCATCGACAACTGGACGCTGCGCCAGCCGCTGGGCGTGGTGGCCGGCATCACGCCCTTCAACTTCCCCTTCATGGTGCCCATGTGGATGGCGCCGCTGGCGCTGGCCACCGGCAACTGCTTCATCCTCAAGCCCAGCGAGCGCGATCCTTCGCCCAGCCTGTTCATCGCCGAACTGCTGCAGCAGGCCGGCCTGCCCGATGGCGTGTTCAGCGTCGTGCAGGGCGACAAGACGGTGGTGGATGCGCTGCTGACCCATCCCGACGTGCGCGCGCTGAGCTTCGTCGGCTCCACGCCGATCGCGCAGTACATCTACGAAACCGGGGCCCGCCACGGCAAGCGCGTGCAGGCGCTGGGCGGCGCGAAGAACCACATGGTGGTGATGCCCGACGCCGACATCGAGCAGGCGGTCGACGCGCTGATTGGCGCCGCCTACGGCTCCGCGGGCGAGCGCTGCATGGCGATCTCGGTCGCGGTGCTGGTGGGCGAGGTGGCGGACCGGATCGTTCCGCGGCTTGCCGAGCGTGCGAAGGCGCTGAAGATCCGCAACGGCATGGAGCTGGATGCCGAGATGGGCCCCATCGTCACGCGCGAGGCGCGCGAGCGCATCGAGGGCTATATCGCGCTGGGCGTGGAGGAGGGCGCCACCCTGGTCGTCGACGGACGCGGCCACCGCGTGCCGGGGCACGAGAAGGGCTTTTTCACCGGCGGCACGCTGTTCGACCATGTCACGCCGGCCATGCGCATCTACAAGGAAGAGATCTTCGGCCCGGTGCTGGCCTGCGTGCGCGTCAAGGACTTCGCCGAGGCGGTGGAACTGGTCAATGCGCACGAGTTCGGCAACGGCGTCGCCTGCTTCACCAGCGACGGTCATGCGGCGCGCGAGTTCGCCCGCCGCATCCAGGTCGGCATGGTGGGCATCAACGTGCCCATCCCGGTGCCCATGGCCTGGCAGGGCTTCGGCGGCTGGAAGAAGAGCCTATTCGGCGACATGCACGCCTATGGCGAGGAGGGCGTGCGCTTCTACACCAAGCAGAAGAGCGTGATGCAGCGCTGGCCGGCCAGCATCGCCAAGGGCGCCGAGTTCGCGATGCCCACCAGCCGCTGAGCCCGCCGCTGGGCCCACCATTGCGGCGGGGCGACGGACGCGCTCTCGGCCCTGCCCCCTGAAACAGCGGGGCGGAACGGCAATCTTTGGCGCCCCCGGGTTTCCTGGTGGGCGCTATGCGCCATTTCGGGGGCAGGAATCCGGGACCGGATGCGGTACGCTTGCCGCCCGTGACAATTTGTAGCGCCATGTCGACCACCCCCGACACCGACGACACCCTGCACCAGTCCCTGGCGCAGGCGCGTTCGGCGCGCCGGGACGGGCGCATGGACGAGGGCCTGGCGCTGGCCGCCCAGGTCTGGTCCGAGGCCCAGCGCCGCGGCTTTGTGGCCGAGCAGACCGAGGCCGGCCATCTCTGCGCGCATTTCCGCTATCGCCGCGGCGACCATGCCGGCCTGCTGGAGGTGGGCCAGGCGCTGCTGCCGCTGCTGCGCCAGCAGTCCGACCTGGCCATGCTGGCCGAGGTGCTGCGCTGGATGGCGCTGTCCTCCGCCGAGCTGAGCCAGTTCGACCAGGCGCTGGCCTATGCGCACGAGGCCGTGCTGCTGGCCGAAGACCCGGACGACCTGCGCACGCGGGCGCTGGCACTCAACGCGCTGGGCGCCTGCTTCGAGCGCATGGGCGATCCCTGGCAGGCCGAGCGACTGATGAACGAGGCGGCCGCGTTGATTCGCGAGATCGCGACGCCGCAGGAAGTCTTTGTTTCGCTGAACAACCTCTGCCATGTGGCGCTGGGCATGCGCCAGCTGCTGGCCGACGGCGAGGACGCCGACGGCGCGGCGCAGGCGCTGGCGCGGGCGCTGCACTATGCCGAGGAGCTGCAGCCGCAGCTGGCGGTGCTCAGCGACCCCTTCTGCCTGGCGCTGCATGAATCGCATCTGGCCGAAATCCGGCTGCTGCGCGGCGAGGCCGACGCGGCGCTGGCCCATCTGCAGACGGCGCTGCGGCTGTGCGACAGCCAGGGCTATGCCGCGCTGGGCGCGCGCATCCATGCGCTATGGGCCGAGCTGGACCTGCTGCGTGGCGATGCCGCCGCGGCCTGGGATCGCCTGCAGACCCTGGAAGCCCTGGGCGGCCAGGTCACGCTGGCCGAGCCGCTGCGCCTGCGCCTGCACCGCCTGGGCTGGCGCTGCGCGCGCGAACTGGGCCATACCGCGGCGGCGCTGGCTCATGTGGAGCAGCTGCGCCGCTTCGAACGCCGCCGTGGCCAGGCCCAGTTGCAGGCCCAGTCGCGCTACTTCCTGGACCGGCTGGAGGCCGAGCAATGCTGCAGCCGCGGCGCCGGCGCGTCTGCGTCCGCCGACGAGGACGGGACGCTGGGCGATCCACTCACCGGTCTGGGCAGCCGCCGCCTGCTGGAGGCGCGCCTGCCCTCGCTGCTGCGCAGCGCGGAGCAGGGCGGCCGGCCCGCGACGCTGGCGCTGATCGACGCCGACGGGCTGTCGCGCATCAACGAGGCCCATGGCCGCCAGGCCGGCGATGCCGTGCTGCAGCGCCTGGCCGAGCTGCTGCGCGACAACACGCGCGGCAGCGACCTGCTGCTGCGCTGGGGCGGCGAAGAATTCCTCGTCGTGCTGGTGGACACGGTGGCGGACCGCGCGGTGGAGGTGCTGGAGCGCCTCAACGCCAGCGTGGCCGAGGCGGACTGGAGCGACATCGCGCCGGGCCTGTCGCCCACCTTCAGCGTCGGGCTGGCGAGCACGCCGCCCTATTCGATGCCACTGCTGCTGGCGCGCGCCGAGGCGGCGATGTTCCGCGCCAAACACCTGGGCGGCAACCGGGTGGCGCTGGCCTAGCGGCCGCGTCTGCCTCGTGCGGGCCGGCTCAGGCGGTGTCGTCGTCGGCCTCCAGGGCCTGGACCACGTTGCGGCCCTGGTTCTTCGCGCGGTACATCGCGCGGTCGGCACGCTTGAGCACGTCGGCGGGGGCCTCGTCGCGCCCATGCGCCTGGGCGACGCCGAAGCTCGCGGTCAGCGGCCAGCTCGTGCCCTGCCATTCGAAATCGCGCGAGGCCAGGCAGGCGCGCATGCGCTCGGCGACCAGCGTGGCGCCGAGGATGTCGGTGTCGGGCAGCAGCGCACAGAACTCCTCGCCGCCCAGCCGTCCCAGCCGGTCCACGTTGCGCAGGCAGGGCCGCAGGGTCTCGATCAGCGTCTTCAGCGCGGCATCGCCGGCCGCATGTCCCAGCGTGTCGTTGAGCTGCTTGAAGCGGTCCATGTCCAGCATCACCAGGGCGTAGGGGTGGCCGCGGCCATGGCGTGCGTGCTGCAGCGCCATCGCCTCGGCCAGCGCGCGCCGGTTCAGCACGCCGGTGAGCGCATCGTGGCGGGTCAGGTTCTGGATCTTCAGGATCAGCTTCATGACCAGCAGGAAGGCCATGGTGCCATTGAGCGTCAGGTTGAGCAGCAGCGTGCCCCACAGCCAGCCCAGGTTGAACGCGTTGTCCACGTTCAGGTCCACCGTGTTGCGCGGCAGCAGCAGCGCTTCCACCGGGCGCGCCAGCAGCAGCAGCGCGAGCAGGAACATCGGCATGGTCAGCAGCGCGGCCGGCAGTGGGCGCAGCTGGCGTGCGCGCAGCAGGCGGTAGGCGTCCAGGCCGCCGATGATGCTCAGCAGCGCCACGCCGCCATACAGGATCAACTTGTACAGCAGCAGATGATCGTCGTCGGACGTCGCGGCCGAGCCCAGCGCGACCAGCACGACGATCACCCAGGTGCGTGCCACCGGTGCGCGCCGGTCGGCCATCAGCGGCAGTGCCAGCCGGACCAGCCCGAAGGCGGCCACCGCCAGCATGTCGCCCAGCGGCAGCTTCAGCCAGGGCAGCAGGCCCAGCGACGGATGCAGCGCCAGCCCCAGGCCCAGCAGCACGTTGGCCGTGGCGATGCAGCGGCTGGCGCGGAAGGACTCGCGCAAGCCCAGCGCGATCACCCACCAGACCACACTGGCCATCAGGAAGAGGGCGATGATGGCGCTGAGCAGGCTGCGCGGGTCGGCGTTCATCATGCCTCGGCCCCCGCCGTCGCGCGGGCGCGGATCACGCGGTTGCGTCCCTGCGCCTTGGCCTTGTACAGCGCGCGGTCGGCGCGCTGCATCGCGTCATGCCCCAGGCGGTCGCCCGCCTCCATGCCGGCCACGCCGAAGCTGGCGGTCAGGGGCCAGGTCTTGCCTTCCCACAGCAGCGGGGCGGCGGCAAGGCGCCGACGCAGGCGTTCGGCGGCCTGCACCGCCTGCTCGGGGTGGGTGTCGGGGAGCAGCAGGCAGAACTCCTCGCCGCCCAGCCGGGCGAGCACGTCGGGGCTGCGCAGCTCGCTGCTCAGCAGCGCACCCAGATGCTGCAGTGCGGCGTCGCCGCCGGCATGGCCCAGCTCGTCGTTGACGCGCTTGAAATGGTCCACGTCCAGCAGCAGCACCGCATGGCAGCTGCCGCGGTCCACCTGCGCCTGCAGGCTGGCCAGGTGCTCATCCAGCGCGCGGCGGTTCAGCAGCCCGGTGAGCGGGTCGCGGCGCGTCAGATGGTGCACGCGCGCGATCAGCCGCTGCAACACCAGCGCAAACAGCCCGGCCGTGATCGCCAGGTTGATCGTCAGCCGCAACAGCGCGAGCCCGCCGCTGCCCATGGTCTGGATCGGGGCGCTGAGCCAACCCAGCAAGGCGGCGCCGCGCCACACGCCGACGATGGTCAGCCACAAATAGGGCAGGGCCAGCAGCGCCGTGATCGGGCGGTTGAATCCGGCGCCGAGCAGGATGTCGCGCCCCGCCAGCAGCCCCAGCAGGCCCACGCCCAGCGAGAGCAGCGCGCGCTGGGCGTTCTCGTCGGGGTAGAGCAGTGCGATGCCCAGCCCGGTCAGCGCGGCCAGCACGACGGGCGTCAGCGCTATGCGCTCCAACCGCATCAGCCGATGCATGGCCAATGCCAGACAGGTGAAGGCCAGCAGCGTCGCCGGCATGGTCAGCGGCGGCCCCCACGGACCGGCCGGCGAAGGCCACAGCGCCGGCACCAGCAGCAAATGGGTGGCGGCGATCAGCAGCGAGGCCTGTGGCGCCACGCGCAGCACCAGGCCCAGCAGCAGCCAGACCAAGAAGGCGAGCAGGTCCACCACGGCAGTCACCATCTGCAAGGTGGCGGCGTCGAGGTTGTGCATGTCTTGGTTCGCGGGCTCCCTGCGGCATCATCGCAAACTCGTGCGGCCCGGTACAGCAGAATTCCCCCATGCAAAGCTCAGAAGCAGACAGTTTCTTGCGCTCCGTGACCTTGGTCACCGGGGCCGCGCGCGGCATTGGCGCGGCGACGGCGCGCCTGCTCGCCGGACCGGGGCAAGACCTGGCCCTGAACTACCGCAGCGACCACGCGGCCGCCGAGGCGCTGGCCGAGGCGTTGCGCGCGCGCGGCTCGCGCGTGCTGCTGCTGCCGGCCGATGTGGCCGACCCGCAGCAGGTGGCGCGGATGTTCGAGCGCGTGGACGCCGAGTTCGGGCGGCTCACCGGCCTGGTGAACAACGCCGGCATCGTCGCGCCATCGACCGGGGTGCAGGGCATTGACCGCCCGCGCCTGGAGCGATTGTTCGCCGTCAATGTGTTCGGCACGCTGTACTGCATCCAGCAGGCCGCGCGGCGCATGGGCACCGCCAGCGGCGGCGCTGGTGGCGCCATCGTCAATGTCTCGTCGCGCGCGGCGCAGCTGGGCTCGCCGGGCGTGTACGTGGACTACGCGGCCACCAAGGGTGCGGTCGACAGCCTCACCGTGGGCCTGGGGCGCGAGCTGATCGCCCAGGGCATACGCGTTAACGGCGTGCGCCCGGGCATCATCGAGACGGACATTCACGCGGACAGCGGCACCGAGGCCGCGCTGCCCGAGGCGGCGCGCGCCATCCCGATCGGCCGGCTGGGCCGGGCCGACGAGGTGGCCCAGGCCATCGTCTGGCTGCTGTCGCCGGCCGCCAGCTACCTGGTGGGCACGACGCTGGACGTCGCGGGCGGGCGCTGACGCGCGGCCTCAGCGCCCGCGCCGGCCCAGCGCCTCCGCCCGCGCCAGCCAGGCCTCGCGCCGTGCCGCGCTGCTGCCCTGGATCGGCGCGAAGGCGCTGATGCGCACCGGCCGGATGCCGCAGAAGCCCAGCACCGCGTCGCGCATCATGCGGTGCGCGCTGGCCCCCTGGAACAAGCGGAAGTACCAGCCCGGCGTGTCCAGCGTGACCAGCAGGCGCGCGCTGCGGCCGCGCAGCAGGCGCTCGGGCAGCGCCTGGCCGGGTTGGTAGCGGAACGCGAAGCCGGACAGCAGCACGCGGTCCAGCAGGCCCTTCAGCAGGGCCGGCACCGAGCCCCACCAGACCGGATAGGCGATCACCCAATGCTGGGCCCACAGCAGGTCCCGCTGCAGCGTCTGCAGGTCGGGCTCCAGCGGCTGTACCACGTCGTAGCCCTGGTGCAGGAGTGGGTCGAAGCGCAGCGTGTGCAGATCGACGCGGCGCAGTTCATGGCCGGCCGCGCGCGCGGCCTGTTCGTAGCGCTCGGCCAGCGCGGCGCCGAAGCTGTGTGGGCGCGGATGGGCCTGGATCAGAAGGATGCGTGTCATGGCGCGCAGCATCCACCCTCTCCCTAGGGGCAGAGTCAAGCGCCTCGTCGCCCGACCGTCGGACGCTCAGCCCGCCGGGCACTCGCAGGCCTGTTGGTAGCCCGCGCGCAGCTGGGCCTCGAAGCGCGCCAGCCGGCCGGCCTGCTCGGCCAGGCGCGCCTGCTCCTGTGCCAGCTGCTCGCGCTTGGCGCGCACGGCGGCCAGTGCGCGCTCCAGCGGCAGCGCCTGGGTCAGCGGCCCCGGGCCGGCCAGCTGCTGCAGCTCGCGCAGCCGGAAGCCCAGCGCCTGGGCCTCGCGGATCATCAGCACCGCCTGCAGATGCTCGTCCTCGTAGACGCGGTAGCGGCCCTGGCGGCGCGGGGCCGGCAGCAGCCCCAGGCTCTCGTAGAGCCGCAGGGCCTTGGCCGAGGCGCCGCTGGCGCGTGCCAGCGCCCCGATGCGCAGGGGCGCCATGCTCAGCGGCGCTCCACCAGCACCGGCTCGATGGCGGCCGCCAGGCGCAGGCGCTGGGCGGCGGCGCGCGCATCGTCGCGGCTGCCGAAGGGGCCCAGCTGCAGCCGGTGCAGGCTCTTCTCGCGGAAGATGGCCAGCAGCGGCGCGGTCCAGTCCAGCTCGCGCGCCAGACGCTCGCGCAGCTGCTCGGCGCCGTCCAGGCGCGAGAAAGCGCCCAGCTGCAGCCAGAAGCCGGGCGCCGCGGCCACGCTCAGGCGGTTGATCTTGTCGTCCAGCGAATCGGCATCGGCCTGGGTGTCGGACGGCCGGCGCAAGGCCTGGGTGCCGGTGGTCTCGGGCGCGCCGCTCGGGCTGGCGGCGGCATAAACCGGCGCCTCGGGCAGCGGCGTGGGCGCGTCGGCCGGGCCGCGCCCGCGCATCCAGGCGCCGGTGCGGATGTCCTCGTAGGTGATGCGCTCGACCTCCACCGGCGCGACGCCGCGCAGCAGGTCCAGCTTCAGCGCGGCGGTGTAGCTGAGGTCGATCACGCGGCCGGGATGGAAGGGCCCACGGTCGTTGACGCGCACGATCACCTCGCGGCCATTGGCCGGGTTGCGCACCCGCGCATAGCTGGGGATGGGCATGGTGGCGTGGGCCGCCGTCATCGCGTACATGTTGTAGACCTCGCCGCTGGAGGTCGGCTTGCCATGGAACTTGCGGCCATACCAGGAGGCCAGCCCGCGTTCCGTCATCGGCCGGTCCTCGGCCACCGGGTCGTAGCGCTGGCCCAGCACCTCGTAGGGCTTGTTGGGGCCACCCTTGCGGATGGCTTCCACGCGCGGCGCGGCGTTGGGCACCTTGTCCAGGTCGGGCGGCGGTCGCGCGTCGGGGCCGTCGCGGTCGGGCCAGGAGCCCGGGCGCGCGCCGCCGGGCACCGGGCCGCTCGAGGGAGGCCGGCTGGCACAGGCGGCCAGCAGCAGCGCGAGCGTCAGCGCGCTGCCGCGGGTGATCAGGTCGGTCGGTCTCGGCATGGCCGCCACCCTAGCCGAAGCCGGGGGGGTTTGCCAAGGTTATGCTGCGCTCCTGAACGAATCCCGGGTGCCGACCATGAGCTCCTACATCTTTCCGCCCGCCCCCCAGGCCAGCGTCGCCGTGCGCGGCCAGTCCGCCCGCTACGCGGTGAGCCGCATCTTCTGCGTCGGCCGCAACTACGCCGCCCACGCGCGCGAAATGGGCAGCGACCCCGACCGCGAGCCGCCTTTCTATTTCACCAAGCCCGCCAGCAGCCTGGCGCCGGCCGGCTCCGCCATCCCGTATGCGCCGGGCACCGGCAACCTGCATTACGAAATGGAGCTGGTGGTGGCGCTGGGCGCGCCGGTCTTCCGTGCCAGCGCCGAGCAGGCGGCGGCGGCCGTCTGGGGCTATGCCGCGGGCCTGGACATGACGCGCCGCGACCTGCAGAACGCCGCCAAGGCCAACGGCCGGCCCTGGGACCTGGGCAAGGCCTTCGAGCATGCCGCGGTGATCACCGAGCTGGTGCCGCGCAGCGAGAGCGGCGAGCTGCGCGCCGGCGCGATCACGCTGGCCGTGAACGGCGTCGAGAAGCAGCGCGGCGACCTGTCCGACATGATCTGGAGCGTGCCCGAGCTGGTCGCCAACCTGTCGCAGTACTACCACCTGGGCCCGGGCGACCTGATCTACACCGGCACGCCCGAGGGCGTGGGGCCGGTGCAGCCGGGCGACCAACTGCTGGGTGTCATCGAGGGCCTGGGCGAGCTGCGCCTCGCGATCGGCCAGCCGGAGTGAGTGCCTTCATGTTCGACCACAACGAAACCCTGACCGAGGCGCGCGAGCGCAACATCCGCGACGCGCTGTTCGAGGACATCGGGCGCTGCGACTGGACCGCCCAGCTGGTGCCGGCCGGCCGCCGCGTGCGCGCCCATGTGCGGGTGCGCGAAGCCGCGGTGCTGTGTGGCCGCGATTGGTTCGAAGGCGTGTTCGCGCGCCTGGACGGCAACAGCCGCATCGAATGGCTGTACGCCGAAGGCGCGGACATGCAGCCCGACACCGTGGTCTGCCGCATCGAGGCCGATGGCCGCGCGCTGCTGTCGGCCGAGCGGCCGGCGCTGAATTTCCTGCAGCTGCTCTCGGGCACCGCGACGCTGACGCGCGCCCATGCGCGCGCCGTGGAAGGCGCCAGCCCCAACCCGCGCGGCTGCGCCGTGCTGGACACGCGCAAGACCCTGCCGGGGCTGCGCCTGGCGCAGAAGTACGCGGTGCGCGTGGGCGGCGGCGCCAACCAGCGCCTGGCGCTGTACGACGGCATCCTGATCAAGGAGAACCACATCGCCGCCGCCGGCGGCGTGAGCCAGGCGCTGGCCAACGCCCAGGCCCTGAACGCCGGCGTGGACATCCAGATCGAGGTCGAGACCCTGGCCCAGCTGCGCGAGGCGCTGGCCGCGGGCGCAACCAGCGTGCTGCTGGACAACTTCAGCGAGGCCATGATGCGCGAGGCCGTCGCAATCAACCGCGACGCCCATGCGGGCCAGGCCTTGCTGGAGGTCTCGGGTGGCGTCGCGCTGGACCAGCTGCGCTGGATCGCCGCGACCGGCGTGGACCGCATCTCCATCGGCCGCCTGACCAAGGATGTGCGCGCGGTGGACTACTCGATGCGCGTCGACGGGCCGGTCTGAGCCTGCAGGGGCTTGGGGCCGCGGGCGCGGGCCGGACTGCGGCGGCGTGCGGCGGCCCCGGCGTGACGGCTGTCTGACCCCGGGCGCGGGTGGAGAATGCCGCGACGGCGCCGCGGCGCCCCCATCGCGACCTGGAGGACATCGCCCGTGAGCAACCCGAACCCCCCGTTGGCCGGCAGCCCCGCTGCCCTGGGCCGTGAACTGAGTCTGCGCGGCCTGGTGCTGGGCGTGCTGATCACGCTGGTGTTCACGGCGGCGAACGTCTACTTCGGCCTCAAGGCCGGGCTGACCTTCGCGACCTCCATCCCGGCCGCGGTGATCTCCATGGCGCTGCTGCGCTATGCGGCCGGCGCCACCATCCACGAGAACAACATCGTGCAGACCGTGGCCTCCTCGGCCGGCACGCTGTCCTCCATCATCTTCGTGCTGCCGGGCCTGGTGATGATCGGCTGGTGGCAGGGCTTCCCCTATTGGGTGTCCTTCACCATCTGCGCGCTGGGCGGGGTGCTGGGGGTGATGTATTCGATCCCGCTGCGGCGCGCGCTGGTGACGGGGTCGGACCTGCCCTATCCCGAGGGCGTGGCCTGCGCCGAGGTGCTGAAGGTCGGCTCGCGGGCCGGCGGCGACGCGGCCGAGGACGGGCGCAAGGGCCTGCTGGCCATCGTCGTGGGCAGCGTCGCGTCGGCGGCGTTCGCGCTGGTCGTCGCCACCCAGGTGTTCGCCGGCGAGGTGGCGCGCTTCTTCCGCCTCGGCGGCGGTCACGAGACGCCCAACGGCACGGCGGGCGGCGCGGCCAGCGGCTTCAACTTCAGCCTGTCCTTCGCGCTGCTGGCGGTGGGCCATCTGGTGGGGCTGTGGGTGGGCCTGGCCATCCTGCTTGGCGCGCTGATCGCCTGGGCCGGCGCGGTGCCCTACCTGAGCAGCCTGCAGGACTGGACCGGCCCGGTGGCCGACATCGCGCAGGCGACCTGGAGCAAGAAGGTGCGCTTCATCGGCGCCGGCACCATCGGCGTGGCGGCGGTCTGGACGCTGTTGAAGCTGGCGCTGCCGGTGGGCCGCGGCCTGGCCTCGGCGCTGCAGGCCTCGCGCGCGCGCCGCGCCGGTCAGGGCGCACGGCTGCCGCGCACGGAACAGGACATCCCCATCGGCTGGGTCGCGCTGATCACGCTGGCCTGCATGCTGCCCATCGCTGCGCTGCTGGCCCAGTTCGCGAGCGGCGCGGGCCTGTCGGCGCAGCTGCTGCCGCTGGTGGTCGGCGGCGTGGCCTTCATCGCGCTGATGAGCTTCTTCGTCGCGGCGGTGTGCGGCTACATGGCGGGGCTGATCGGCTCGTCCAACAGCCCGCTGTCGGGCGTGGGCATCCTGGTGGTGATCGTCGCGTCGCTGTTGCTGGTGCTGGGCGTGAAGCCGCTGCTGCCGGCCGAAGCGGGGCCGGCGCTGGTGGCCTTCGCGCTCTTCGTCACCGCGGTGGTGTTCGCGGTGGCCACCATCTCCAACGACAACCTGCAGGACCTGAAGACCGGCCAGCTGGTGGACGCCACGCCCTGGCGCCAGCAGCTGGCGCTGATCGTCGGCGTGGTCGCCGGCGCGCTGGTGATCCCGCCGGTGCTGGACCTGCTGAACCAGGCCTACGGCTTCGCCGGCGCCCCGGGCGCGGACCCGGCGCGCGCGCTGGCGGCGCCGCAGGCGGCGCTGATCTCGGCGCTGGCCAAGGGCGTGATCCAGGGCAGCCTGGACTGGGGCCTGATCGGCCTGGGCGCGGCGCTGGGCGTGGGCCTGATCGCGGTCGACGCGCTGATCAAGCGCGCCACGGGCGGCCGCGCCTATCTGCCACCGCTGGCGGTGGGCCTGGGCATCTACCTGCCGACCTCGTCGACGCTGATGATCGTCGTCGGCGCGCTGGCCGGCTGGTGGTTCGACCGCCGCGCCGAGCGTGCCGCCCGGCCCGAAGCGACGAAGCAGCTGGGCGTGCTGCTGGCCTCCGGCCTGATCGTCGGCGAAAGCCTGATCGGCGTGGCGCTGGCCGCGATCGTGGTGTTCTCGGGCCAGGGCGCGCCGCTGGCCCTGGTCGGCGAGGGCTTTGCCGAAACCGCGGTCTGGGTGGGCGCGCTGGCCTTCGTCGGCACGGGCGCGGCGCTCTACCTGTGGGCGCGGCGCCTGGCCGAGGCGCGGCGCTGAGCCGGCCCGACGGGACCGGGCGGCGCGCTCAGCGGAACCAGTCTTCGTCGGGCAGCTTGGCGAAGACCCGCTTCAGCCCGCTGCCCCAGCCCTGGCGCAGCCTGTTGAAGTAGGGGTCCTCGGCGGTGATGCGGTGCGGGTCGGCGGGCGCGAAGCTGTCGGCCTTGTACAGCAGCATGTCCAGCGGCAGGCCCACCGAGAGGTTGCTGCGTATGGTCGAGTCGAACGAGATCAGCGTGCACTTGGCGGCCTCGTTGAGGCTGCTGTCGAAGTTGACGACGCGGTCCAGGATGGGCTTGCCGTATTTGGACTCGCCGATCTGCAGATAGGGCGTGTCCTCGGTGGACTCGATGAAGTTGCCCTGCGGATAGACGTGGAACAGGCGCGGCCGCTCGCCGCGGATCTGGCCACCGACCAGGAAGTTGGCGCCGAAGTCCACGCCCTGGCTCAGCGTGCCGCCGTTGCTGGTGTCACGCGCGACCACCTCCTTCAGCGTCTGCCCGACCAGCTCCGCCGCGTCGTACAGCGAGGCCACGCCCATCAGGTGCTGGCTGCCGCCGTGCTGGGGCTGGCTGCGCAGGCGCAGCAGGCTCACCACGCTCTGCGTGGTGGCGAGGTTGCCGGCGTTGAGCAGCACGATCAGCCGTTCGCCGGGTTGCTCGAACAAGGCCATCTTGCGGAAGGTGGCGATGTGGTCCACGCCCGCATTGGTGCGCGAATCGGAGGCGAACAGCAGGCCGGCCCGCAGCCGCATGGCAACGCAGTAAGTCATGGGGCGAGAGCTTAAGGCATCACTGGTCGGCGCCCGGCGCGGCGGTGGCCGCATCGCGGGGACGCACCTGCACCAGCGCATGCAGCGTCTCCAGCCCGCCGCCCAGGCGCACGCCGCGCACCGGGCAGGCGTCCAGGTAGTCCGCGCCGATGGCCAGCTTCACATGGCGGCCGTTGGCCAGGCACTGGTTGGAAACGTCGTAGCCCAGCCAGCCGGCCGCGCCGTCCTCGCCGGCGGGCAGAAAAACCTCGGCCCAGGCGTGGCTGGCCACATGCTCGGCGTCGGTGGCGAGATAGCCCGAGACATAGCGCGCCGGCAGGCCCAGCCGTCGCGCGCAGGCGACGAAGACCTGGGCGTGGTCCTGGCACACGCCGTGGCCGCTGGCGAAGGCCTGGGCCGCCGCGGTGGCGGCGTCGGTGGCGCCCTGCACATAGGGCATGCGCTCGCCCAGCTGCCGCATCAGCGCCATCAGCGCCTCGTGTGGTGCGTTCTGGGCCGCGGGCGCGAAGCCGGCGGCGAAGGCGGCGAGCGCCGCGTCGGCCCGCGTCAGCGGCGTGTCGCGCAGGAACAGCTGCGTTGGCAGGCCGTCCGGCGGCTGCGGTCGCGGCGCGTCGTCGCAGGTGATCACCTCGCCACGCGCGATCAGGTGGATTTCGCGCCGCGGCCCGTCCAGGCTCAGCACATGCAGGGGGTTGCCGAAGGCGTCTTCGCAGCGGGTTGCCGGGCCGGGCAGCGTGAGTTGCCAGTCCAGCACCTGCACGCCGGGGGCGCCGCGCGGCGTCAGGCGCAGGTACTGGGTGCTGCGCGACAGCGGTGCCTCGTACACGTACACCGTTTCATGGGAGATGTGCAGATGCATGGCCGCGCTCCCGTCATTGGGCCTCGAAGTAGGCCTGCTGGATGTCGTCGCCCAGCTGGGCCGAGACCTCCAGGAAGCGCGTCAGCCAGGTGTGCAGGCCCATCTCCAGAATCTCGTCGACGCAGCCATGCTCCAGCCGCAGCGCCATCGCGCCGGCGCGGCGCTTGACCAGGCGGCCGGCGTCGTCGGCGCCGTCGCGTGCCTCGATCTGCGGCAGCACCGCGCGGATCTCCTGGCAGCAGGCGCGCAGCGAGCGCGGCACGTCGGGACGCAGGATCAGCAGCTCGGTGACGCGGCGGCCGTTGAGGCTGTCGCGGTAGGCGGCGTGGTAGGCCTCGAAGGCCGACAGCGAGCGCAGCAGCGCGTTCCAGGCATAGAAGTCCGGCGCGCTCTCGCTGGGCGCGTCCACCGGCGCCAGCGTGTCCACCGCGGGGGCGATCAGCTGGCTCTTCACGTCCAGCAGCCGCGCGGTGTTGTCGGCGCGCTCGATGAAGGTGCCCAGGCGGATGAAGCAGTAGGCGTCGTTGCGCTGCAGCGTGCCGTAGGTGGCGCCGCGGAACAGGTGCGAACGCTCCTTGACCCAGTCGAAGAAGGAGGAGGGGTCGGCCATGCCGCGCTTGGCCAGCTCGCGCGCCTCCAGCCAGCTGGCGTTGATGGCCTCCCACATCTCGGCGGTGATCTGGCCGCGCACCGCATGCGCGTTTTCGCGCGCCTGGCGGATGCAGGACAGCACCGAGGCCGGGTTGTCCAGGTCCAGCCCCATGAAGCGAAAGAGCTGCTCGGCGCTGAGCCTGTCGTGGCGGCGCGTATAGGCCTCCAGCGTGCCGGTGACGGACAGCGGCGCCGCCAGCTCGGTGGCCGCGCCGCGCGTCTGCGGCAGCAACGACAGCGAATGGGTCACGTCCAGCATGCGGACCAGGTTCTCGGCGCGCTCCAGATAGCGGCTCATCCAGTAGAGCTGCGCGGCGGTTCTCGACAGCATCATGGCGTCTCCGGTCGGTTTTCGAGGATCCAGGTGTCCTTGGTGCCGCCGCCCTGCGAGGAGTTCACCACCAGGGAGCCGGCCTTCAGCGCGACACGGGTCAGCCCGCCGGCCACCATGTCCACCTCGCGGCCGGAGAGCACGAAGGGGCGCAGGTCGATGTGGCGCGGCGCGATGCCGCGCTCGACGAAGGTCGGGCAGCTGGACAGGCACAGCGTGGGCTGGGCGATGTAGTTGGCGGGGTTGGCCCGGACCCGTTCGCGGAAGTCCGCCACCTCGGCCGCGCTGGCGGCCGGGCCCACCAGCATGCCGTAGCCGCCGGCGCCATGCACCTCCTTGACCACCAGCTCCGCCATGTGGGCCAGCACATGGTCCAGGTCCTCGGGCTTGCGGCACTGCCAGGTGGGCACGTTGTGCAGGATGGGCTCCTCGCCGAGGTAGAAGCGGATCATCTCGGGCACATAGGGATAGATGGACTTGTCGTCCGCCACCCCGGTGCCGATCGCGTTGGCCAGCACCACATGGCCCTGCTTGTACACCGACAGCAGGCCGGGCACGCCCAGCATGGAATCGGCGCGGAAGGCCAGCGGGTCCAGGAAGGCGTCGTCGATGCGGCGGTAGATCACGTCCACCCGCTTGGGGCCCACGGTGGTGCGCATGTAGACGAAGCCGTCGCGCACGAACAGGTCCTGCCCCTCGACCAGTTCCACGCCCATCTGCTGCGCCAGGAAGGCATGTTCGAAGTAGGCCGAGTTGAACGGCCCCGGCGTCAGCACCACCACCGTGGGGTTGTCGGCCGGGCTGGCCTGGCGCAGCGTGTTCAGCAGCAGCGCCGGATAGTGGGCCACCGGCGCCACCGCGTACTGCGCGAACAGCTCGGGGAAGAGCCGCATCATCATCTTGCGGTTCTCCAGCATGTAGCTGACCCCGGAGGGCACGCGCAGGTTGTCCTCCAGCACGTAATAGCCGCCGTCGGCATGTCGGATCAGGTCCACGCCGGTGATGTGGGCATACACGCCCAGCGGCAGGTCCAGCCCCTGCATCGCCGGCTGATACTGCGCGTTCGCGAAGACCTGCTCGGCCGGGATCAGGCCGGCCTTGACGATCTCGTGGTCGTGGTAGATGTCCCACAGAAAGCGGTTCAGCGCGGTGACGCGCTGGCGCAGCCCGCGCTGCAGCAGCCGCCATTCGTCGGCCGGCACGATGCGTGGCACGGTGTCGAAGGGGATCAGCCGCTCCGCGCCGGCCTCGTCGCCGTAGACCGCGAAGGTGATGCCCACCTTGTGGAACAGCAGGTCGGCCTCGGCCCGCTTCTTGGCCAGCGCCTCGGGCGTCTGGGCGTGCAGCCAGTCGGCGAAGGGCTGGTAGCTCGGGCGTATCGCCCCGCTGGGCAGCAGCATCTCGTCGTAATGCCCCGAGGGCGGCAGGGTCAGCGCATGCATGAACAGGACTCCGGCAACAGCTGGCTCCGGGTGAACGCAAGGTCCGTGCCCGTCCCGGGGGCGGCTTGCACCCGGTGTCGGTGCATGATCTCCGGGCTGGTGCACGGCGGCTGCCACAGATTGGTGCGACGGCGCCGGGCTTGTCGAAACGCACCGCTGCGGTTCGTCGTCCTGACGACGATGACCGGCGGACGGGCCGCCGGCCGCGCCCCACTTCACGGGAGGACCTTCCCATGGCACCGCAGCGCATCACCCCCTTCCTTTGGTACACCCGCGAGGCGGAGGAGGCCGCGGCCTTCTACTGCAGCGTGTTCCCCGGCTCACGCATCCTGAGCGTGGTCGCGATGCCCAGCGAATCGCCGGCAGGGCCGCCGGGCTCGGTGAAGGTGGTGGACTTCGAACTCTTCGGCCAGCGCTTCAGCGCGATGAGCGCGGGCCCGCATGAGCCCTTCACGCAGGCCATCTCCTTCGTCGTCAGCTGCCAGGACCAGGCCGAGATCGACCGCTACTGGGCCGCCATGCTGGCCGGCGGCGGCAGCGCCCAGGCCTGCGGCTGGATCAAGGACCGCTTCGGCGTCTCGTGGCAGATCGTGCCCGAGGCCCTGGACCTCATGATGGCCGATCCCGACCGGGCGAAGGCCCAGCGGGCCTGCGACGCGATGCTGCGCATGGTCAAGCTGGACCTGGCGGCGCTGCAGGCCGCGTTCGACGGGCGCGGGTGAGCGCCGCCGCCGCTAGCGGGGCGGGCCGGGGTCGAAGTCCTCGTCCAGCGCCATCGCCCCGCGCCTGAAGGCCTCGAGCAGCTCGCGCGCCTCGGCCAGCTGGTGCTCGGGCACGCGCACGTGGGCGCCGCCCACCGCGACCGACAGCAACGAATGGGCCTGCACCAGATGGGTGTCCCCCGCCTCGGCCTGAAGGCCAGCCGACTGCAGCATGGACGCGATCAGATGGGCCTCGGTCGGCGTCAGCCCGCGTTCCAGCAACACGCGGTCGCCGAGGTAGGGCCCGTCGGGCGCTGCGTGCCTGTCGTCGGTGCTCATGGGCTGCGTCTCCCCCTGTCATGGTCGGGCCTCAGCATCGGCGAAGGGGAGGGGCTTGTCCACCCTGGGCCTGACATCCGCGGTATCCACGGTATTCATTAAAGTTGGCGCCACACCCAGCCGGCGGCGCTTGATGTGCTCCGCCGGCCTTCGTCAACCCTCGCTCTGGAGCGTCGCCGTGCTCACCGAACCTCGCTATGTGATCGCCGTCCAAGACCTGGAGCGTTCGACGGCCTACTACCGCGATGTACTGGGATTCACGGTCGAATGGGAAGAGGTTCCTGGCTGGCGCTTGTTCGTGCGCGACGCCTGCGTCATCATGGCGGGCGAATGCACGGACACTCCGCCGGCCGCCAGCCTGGGCGACCATTCCTATTTCGCCTACCTCCAGGTCGAGCAGATCGAGGTCCTGCATCACGAACTGAGCGCCCGTGGCGTCGCCTTCATCAAGGCCTTGCGCGACGAACCCTGGGGCATGCGCGAATTCGGCATCCGCACCGTGGACGGGCATCGGATGATGTTCGGTGAGCCTTGTGCCGAATGACGGTGCTGACAATCCCCTCGACTCTGATAGGCATGTTTGCCAAAGACTGCAGCTGAGTTCAGGTTGCAGTAGCTCTTTGACCTTCTTTGCCAAAGCAAAAGCGCTTGCAAGTCAACGAGTCCGTTGGAATTGGCAGGGGCCGTGATGCTGCGATTCGCTCTTCGCACTGAAGAGCGGTGTAGAAAGACAAGAGCCGCTCTCGACAAGCGCAGCTTTTGCCTGTCCGTTAGCGCGCATTGAGGGGGTTTTTACTGATGCTTTGAGCGCAGCGGCTCCGGGACATTCCATCTCCTCAATACACAACAAGCGTTTAACGCTGAGGGAGAGGCATGATGATTCATCGTCGGATGAGGCGCGGCTGCGCGCGTTCGGCTGTCTGTGCCGCAATCGCCGCAATGCTGAGCGGGAATGCGGTATCTGAAGACAGAAATAAGCTGCAGCGCGTTGAGACGAATGGTCACAGGGTAATTCAGTACTTTGACATGGGCAGTGTCTCGAGCTTCTTCGACAGCTCGGGCGGCGGCGAATCTCTATCGCAGAGCCCTGGCGATGTCGGTGGCTCAGGGGGCGAAGGCAAAACCGAGAACAAGTCGGATCGTGCCAAAGAAAAATGCGGTAACCCCGTACAGCTATCGAACGGAAACAAGATCGAGGAGGAACTGGACTTCGCCTCGGCCACCACCTACGGTTTGCGCGTTGAACGAACGTATGTGGGACTGTCTGAGAAGTCGGGTGCCTTTGGCCGAAGGTGGCATTCCGTCTTCGATATGAAAGCAGAGGCCTCGGCGGCAGGGGACATGCCCGCAGAGATTCGCTTGCATCGCCCCAATGGCGACACGCTGAAGTTCGAGCTCCAGGGGGCGGTCTGGAAGACCCGGGCACTTGGCGCCAACTTCAGCAATTCAAGCTGGATCGAATCGGTGAACGGCCGCTGGGTCTATCGAAGAGCCGATGGGTCGCTGGAAGTCTATTCGCGCGGAGGAAGCTTGTTGAATGCCTCTAACGCGCAAGGCGTCACATGGACATTCGATTATGCGGATCCCGATCGAGCCGTCTCTTCCTCCGTTGCCAATGACTCGCTCTACAGGGTGCGCCACACCGGGGGTCAATCAATGGGCATTCAATGGTCGGGTGGCAGAATTTCGCAAATCACCGATCCAGCGGGGAACCTCTACGCCTACGGCTATACCGGAGATCAGCTCACCCAGACCACTTACCCCGCGACTCCGCATCAGGTGGACGGATACGCTGTATCGAGTGACACGATCACCTACCACATGGAGTTGGGTCGTCTGGTCGGAAAGTCTCTCAATGGAGTGAGGTACTCGACATTCACCTATGACGGACAAAGTCGAGTACTTTCCAGTGAGCACGCCGGAGGTGTTGAGAAATTCACCTTCGAGTACGGCAGCATGACGACCTTCGTCACGAACCCTCTGGGGCGAAGGACTCAACATCACTTCGGTAACTTCGAGGGCCAGGAGTTCGAGTCCAGCTGGGTCAGCGGGGGCGCATCAACCTATTGCCCCGCCTATTCGACATCGGTGACCCAGTCCTCGCAGACGGTGCGCACGGAGCGCGACGCGAATTCCTATGCGACGGAGACCGAGACCGACCTCGAAGGCTCGCCGATCCGCGTGACCCGGGGCGTGGGGACCGGTTCTCCGGTGACGACCACGCTGCAGTGGGACGCTTACCCGAAGCGCATCCGTGTCGTGCAGGGGGCGATGAGCCGACGCAACATCGAGTACACGGGCAACCGTGTCGCGTCTGTCACGGAAACCAATATTTCCGCCTTGGGTTCCTATGGACAGGCGAGAACCACCACCTTCTCGTATGTGGACTCGGACGGCAACGGATTGCCTGAGCAGATGACGGTCGATGGCCCGCTGCCGGGCAGCGGCGACGCGGTGAGCTACCAGTACGATGCCGCAGGCAATGTCACGCAGCGGAGCAGTTCCGCGGGAACCGTCTACTACGCGGGCTACAACGGTCTTGGTTTGCCCGGCCAGATCACCGACGAGAACGGCGTCACCACCTACTACACCTACGACGCGCGGGGGCGGATGATCTTGGAGTCGCGCGCGGGAATCACGCATCAGCGCATCTACTCGGTGCTTGGCGCCGTGACCGAAACCAAGACGTCCAGCGGGGTCAGCCGGAGCTTCGCTTATGACGCTGCTCAGCGCCTGTTCCGCATCAGTGACAGTGGCCATGACCCGGCGCTGCCGATCTCGGAAAGGATATACAGCAGCATTTCCTTGAAGCGCGATGTGGCAAGCAATGTCATTGCTCAGTCCCGCTATCTATCGGGCGGGCAATGGGCGCAGGTGTGCCCCATGGACCCTTGGCATGATTGGCCTGAATGCCCGAATCCAGACACGGTCTGGGTGCGCTATGAAACGCAAGTGGAGTCGTCCTTGACCGACTTCGACGAGGAGAACCGCGTGCGTGCCGTGCGTGGCAACGCAGGCCAGCGCTGGACTTATTCGCGCCGGGGAAGCGGGCTGGTGGACACGGTGGTGGACGCGGCCAATGTGACGGTGGAGCGGAACACCTACGACGAGCATTTCCGTCTGAAGACGCGCGCTGACGGGGCGGGTGGCATCACGACCTTCGGTTACGACACTGAGGGCCGGGTGACGTCGGTCAAGGATGCTCGCGGCAACACGACGACTTATGCCATTGATGGCTTGGGGCTGCTGCGGTCAACGACGAGCCCGGATACGGGAACGACGAGCTTTGACTACGACAGCGCGGGTCAGCTGACCTCGGTGGTGGCCGCCAATGGGCACAACCAGTCGCTGAGCTACCAGACCGATGGCCGCTTGTCGGCGGTTACGGCCGGGAATGCGTCGGGGACCTTGGTGCGCAGCATGGGCTATGACTCCTGCAGCTACGGCGCGGGAAGACTGTGCAGCATATGGGAGAGCAGCGGCGATGGCGTGTCCTGGCAGTACCACCCCAGTGGGGCTGTGGCCAGCCGCAGCGATGTCATCGCGGGACATACGCTGGAAACGTCGAAAGACTACGACGCGGACGGACAGATCTCGACGATGACCTATCCCAATGGCGTGGTGCTGAGGTATGCGTGGCACCAAGGTCGGATCGCGAAGCTGAGTGTTGTCGTCCAAGGTGTGGAGCAAGTCGTGGCGGGGACGGTGGAGTACGGGCCCCTGGGGCCGATGAAGTCCTTCACCGATGTTGCCAACCGCGGCCAGTCGTTCAGCCATGACCTGGATGGGAGGATCTCGCAGGTTCTCGCT
Source organism: Pelomonas sp. CA6 (assembly GCF_022549225.1). Lineage (GTDB taxonomy): Bacteria > Pseudomonadota > Gammaproteobacteria > Burkholderiales > Burkholderiaceae_C > Roseateles. The sequence goes on along the minus strand of NZ_JAKZFD010000002.1, from coordinate 181,502 downwards.
CCGGGTGTGCAGGCAAGGACGTACGGCTACGACAACCGCAACCTGATGACGTCCATTGGCGGTAATGATGCGGTGACGGCACGCTATGACAACGCGTACCGGCTCAGGGGCTTTGACCAGGGCGGGGGTTCGACCGCGATTGGACTGGATGCACTGGGCAACCGAACGCAGTACTCAGCGGCGGGGCTGTCTCAGACCCTGTCCATTGATGGGGCGAGCAACCGGCTGATGGCGATCGGAGGGACGTCGGCGCGCAGCTACGCGCACGACGCGGCCGGCAACCTGGTGCGAGAGACGCGGGACGGGGTGACGAACTGCCATTACTACGATCCCTTCGGCCGGCTGTCGGCCCTTGGCCGCCTGAGCGATTCGGTGGCCTGTCCGGCTTCGCCAGGCGGCACGGTGTCCAGCTATCGCTACAACGGGCTGCAGCAGCGCAGCTTCAAGTCCAGCGGTGGTGTCGAACGCCGGTTCGTCTATGGCGACTCGGGCGAAATCCTGTACGAAGCCGCATCCAACGGGCAGCAGCGGAACTACGTGTGGCTGAACGGGCGGATCGTGGCACTGGTGGCCGAAGGTACGGTCTATGCCGTCTACTCGGATCACCTAGGCCGGCCGGATGCGATCTCTAACACGGCGGGGGCCATTGTGTGGCAAGCCAGGAATCTGCCTTTCGACCGCGTTGTGACCATGGACGGAGTCGGCGGGATGAATGTCGGCTATCCGGGGCAGTATTACGACGCCGAATCGGGGCTGTGGCAGAACTGGCATCGATACTATGATGCGTCGGTGGGGAGGTATACACAGAGTGACCCCATCGGGTTGGCTGGTGGTATCAACACGTACGCATATGTCGGGGGGGACCCGCTGAGTTACGTGGACCCTGAAGGGCTGCAAGGGTTCGGTGGCCCACCAGCCCGCGGCACTTACTACCCTCGTGGCCAGATGCCGTCTAGTCCCCCAGGAATGGCAGAGAACGGCGGTATTGCATCCACTAGGGCGATAACAAACCAATTTACAAATCTGCCGAATCCAGCGCCGAATTTGCCTGGCGCGTATGTGGGGCTGAACTTCCCATGGAGCATGCCGAATATTTCCCGCACATGTAATTTGTGCGTCCCCGTAGGTGACTCTTTGAACGCCAGTAATTCCGATGGCCTTGCATGCCGCAAGCCGAAGGATGCGAATTTCAGCAAGATTCCAAGCATGCATTCGCCAGGCAATGCCCCTCCGTGCGTGTGTGTTCAATGGGCTTCATCTGCGCAGCCATGAAAAGAAAGTTCGCGCTTTTGACAGCAATAGCCGTTGTTTTTGCAACTGCATTGCTAATGAAATGCGCCCCAACCCAGGAAGAACAACAGCAGGCATGCGAAAAACAATGCAAGCCGCGTATGGGCGCTTGGAAGCGTGACCCTAATTTCCCAGCAACATCGGGGAATAGGCCTGGTCCGATGGCATGCATTTGCCAGTAGTGTTGCGCCTGTGGTTCACCGCGCGCAGCCGGGTCCAGGCTGGCCGCCAAGCCACCCCGAAGGGCTTGGCCTTGACGCGGCGGCGCAACACCCGACGCTCGCCGTTCGGCGGGGCATGCAGACGAAGTGGCAGGCCCCGGTGACGGCAGAGGGCGACTCGCTCCCTTCCCTGGGAAGGGCGGGGGGATGGGTTGGAGCCGCTGTCGCAGGACAGCGGGCAGCACCGGCAGGCGCCGGGGCTGACCCGGAGGTGCGCCACGCCCCAGCGTGGCCGCCGCAGGGCCGGGGGAGCCGGTCAGGTCGAGGCGCGGTCCAAGCGCCGGTGCGGCTTCCTGCGCGACGCGCCGACGAAGGCGGTGTGGCATGCAGGCAGCGGCGCTCCTGAGCCGCTGGGCGCGACAGCGAACAGGGGCGACGACGGGAGACGCTGGGCCTCCAAGCCCAGCGAGTGTGCGTGTGGCCCCTAGGCCACCGAAGAGCACACGGTCGCCCGCCCGCAGTCCCGGCCTTGAGCTGGCGGCGTCTGCTGCGAGCGTGCCGGGGCTGCAGACGCATCGACAGATGCGTCATCGCTACACGTCGCATCCCCGATGCGAGGTGTTCCATGCGAGTCTCCCCCGATGCCCTGGCGGGCCTGCTGCGCCCGCCGCCCCTAAACCCAAGCAACCCACGGCGCGCGAGCGCGCGGCCGCGAACCGGCTGCGCGTGCTGCAGGCTGTGGCCGAACACGGCTCGCTGCGCTGCAGCGACTTGGCCGCTGCCTGCTGCCCGAGCATCTGCGCCGCGTCGAGCACCATCACGAGCCCGAGAACACCACTTGCGCCTGCGGCCAGGCAATGCAGCGCATCGGCGAAGACGTGAGCGAGCGGCTGGACGTCGTGCCCGCGGAGTTCTTCGTGCATCGGCACGTCTACGGCAAGTGGGCCTGCCAATGCTGCAAGCAACAGGGTGAGGGCCGGCTGCTGCAGGAGCCCGCCGAGCCGCAGATCATCGACAAGGGGATGCCGGCCCCGGGCCCGCGCGCATGCGCGATGGGCCTCTGGAGAAAAACCGCCATGCCTCGGCGGACCGTGTTCTACTTCGCTTCGCAACTCTGCCCGACGCCTCATGAAACCGCCATCAACTACGGCGGATGGGTGCCTGGGCTGAGTGCCCCGCCGACACGGTTCCCGTGCTTCGACGCGCTCGTCATCTATTCCTTGGATCTCGCTCAGCCGGTGCTGACGCAGCCAAAAGTGTGCCCCCCGATTCCTCAGAAGTGCTGACCAGCGTGGATGCTCCTCTTACCCGCCGAGAGCGAAGGCTTTACCGAGTGCTTCTTTGGTTATCGACTTGCGTTTGGGTCGGTGTCTTGCTCGCGTACTTCATCATTGGTGATCGAGCGTCCCGAGCAACACTTTTCGAGGTCTGCCTGTTCGCCATCAACACGATGGTGATGTTCGGCCTTGGTTACGCCCTTCGCTCTGACGTGCGGCTCATTCGTGGCGTACCTTGGCTCTTGGAGGAGGCGAAGGATTCCGAGGCCCGTTGAAGAGCGCGTTCTTGACGTCCCGCTCGGCGCAATGCCGATCAGCGCTCGAACGCCACGCAGTTGCGTCAAGGCTCAAAGGTCTCCATGTCGAGCGCCTTGGGCGGCGCTTCCGCAGCGGCAGCTTCAAGGACACTGAGACCGCCTGTGATCATCCGTTTGACCTGTCGATGCGGGCGTAGTAAGTCGGGCATGCTTATGGCTGGTCGTCCGGTGTGGGCTCTGGCGTGGATCGGGTGTTTGGCGACTCCCAGTCTCTCAAACCCAATCCGGATGAACACCGGATACAACTGATCGAAGCTTCACAGCTAATCCCGGCCGGTGGTCGTAAAGCCGACGTATGGCTGACTTGCGGGGATGACGATCTCCCATCCCGAGAGACATCTGGTGCGACCGGCAAGAATCGAACTTGCGACTAGGCCTTCGGAGGGCCCAATGATATCCACTTCACCACGGTCGCCGTAGCCGCGCATTCTAGCCGGAATCTGATGAGCCGCAGGGGCCGCGGGAGGCACGGGGGTCTGCAGTGCCCCCCGCGGCCTCAGCCGCGCAGCAGGTTGAGCGGCGCCCCCTGGCGTGCCGGGAGCTGCGGGAAGACGGCCGCGAGGCCGGCGTCGGTCAGGCCCAGGTGGCCGCGCAGGATGGGGGTGAGCACATGGCGGAAGTCGGTCACGACGCGCAGGTCGCGGCCCTGCTCCAGCGCGGCATCGTCCAGCCCCGGCCATTCGCCGAGCACGCGGCCACCCGCGGCGCCCCCCGCGAAGGGGCCGCCCAGCAGCCACATGACGTTGGCGCGGCCATGGTCGGTGCCGCCGGTGCCGTTCTGGCGCAGCGTGCGGCCGAACTCGCTCATCACGACGATGGCGGTGTCGCGCAGGCTGTCGCCCAGGCCGCGCGCCAGCGCGTCCAGGCCCTGGGCCAGCGCGCCCAGCCGGTTGGTGAGCTGGCCGGTGGCGGCGCCCTGGTTGGCATGGGTGTCCCAGCCGCCCACCGAGCCGAACGCGAGCTGGGCGCGCCGGTCCTGGTGGATCAGCCGGCCCAGCCGATAGGCGTCGGCCGCGAAGCCGGTGGCGCTGGCCGCGCCACGGTCGGCCGCGGGGTCGCCGCCGACGGCATCGCGCCGCATGCCGCCGCCCATGGCGGGCGCCATCGCCGAGGCCGAGGCGGCGTCCGCCGGGGCCTGCGCCGCATCGGCGGCCTGCAGGCTGCGGCGCATCTCGGCACGGCTCTGCGCGGCATCGCGGTAAAGGCCGGCCAGCGCCGGGTCCTGGGCATAGAGCCTGTCCAGCGACGCCTGCAGCCGCGGTTGGTCGATGGCCTTGGGGTCTAGCGCGCGCGGGCCGCTGCCCAGGCTGGCCACCGGCGCGGCGCCGGCCAGGATGCGGGCGGGCGTGTTGCCCAGGCTCAGGGCCCGCATCGCGCGCGCGGCCTCCTGCGGTGCCGGATCGGGCAGCTGGCCCAGTAGGCGGTTCATCCAGCCGTCCTCGGTGCTCTTCACGCCGGGGGTGCCGGTTTCCATGTAGTCCTGGGCATCGAAATGCGAGCGCGTCGGGTCCGGCGATCCGCTCGCATGGACGAAGCCCAGCAGCCCGCGCTCCCAGTAGCCGTGGAGCGGCGCCAGCGCGGGATGCAGGCCGAACAAGGTGTCCAGGCGCAGCAGGCCGGCGGGTTGCCCCGGCGCGTCCAGCGCCAGCGTGGGGCGGCTGCGGGCGTAGTCGCGGTCGCCATACGGTGCGACGACGCTGAGCCCGTCCACCGCGCCGCGCAGCATCAGCACGACGAGGCGGCGCCCCGGGTCGCTGCCCGGGCGGGCCAGCGCGCGGTCCAGCGGCGCCAGGGCCCAGCCGCTCAGGCTCAGGGCCAGGCCCCGCAGAAGATGGCGTCGTTGCATCAGCAGTCCTTTGCCGCGCGTCGCGGCTCAGCAATAGAGGAAGTCGGGGCTGGCCAGCAGCAGCGCGATCTGCTGCGGCGGCGGCTCATCGGCGAGCACTCGGCGGGTGGGCTCGCCCAGCAGCGGGGCGGCGGCCTGCAGCAGCGCCGCCGCATCCAGCGCGGGGGCCGAGGCCGTGCCGCGGCGCATGGCCAACTGGGCCAGCCGGGCCGCCAGCTGCACGCGCTGCGCCAGCGCCTCGGGGCTGCGCCAGGCGACGGCGGTGTTCTTGTAGCCGTCCGGCGTCTGCGCGCCATACAGCGGCATGCCGGCCTGGGCCAGCACGCCCATCCAGGGCTGCGGGTCGGCGACGTCCAGGTCCAGCAGGCGCAGGCTGGAGACCAGGTGCTGGTAGGGCGTCTTGAACTTGGCGCCGCGCACCTCCGGGGCCCAGAAGGCGGGGTCTTCGACCAGGGCCTGCATCACCGTGCGGAGGTCGCCGCCGCTGGCAAGGAAGCGGCTTGCCAGCCGCGCCACCAGCGCCGGCGGCGGCTCGTCGGCGACGAAGCGCTGCGCCAGTTTGAAGGCGATGTGGCGGGCCGTGGCGGGATGCTCGGCCAGGCGGTCCAGCGCCGCTTCGCCTTCGGCCTGGCCGGCCGGGGTCACGTCTTGCCCCAGCCAGCGCTTGGGGCCGGCGTCGTGGCGGCGTGCGTCGAACAGGAACAGCGAGCCCTCGCGGCCGCGCCGCGCCGCGGCGTAGTCCACGGTCCAGCCGGTGAGCATGCGCGCCAGCTCGGTGACGTCCTGCTGGGTATAGCCGCCATCCACGCCCAGCGTGTGCAGCTCCATCAGCTCGCGGGCGTAGTTCTCGTTCAGGCCCGAGGGCCGCAGCGCCGGCGGCAGCGCGCTCGCGGCGCGCGCCGCGGGCCGCCAGCCGGGCGCCACGCTCTGCACGTTGTCCAGGTAGATCAGCATGGCCGGATGGCGGGCGGTCGCGCCCAGCAGGTCGCGGAAACGGCCCAGCACATGCGGGCGTATCGCGTCGCGCTCGTAGGCGCCCACCAGCACGCTGACCTGGCTCTTGCCGGAGAAGACATTGAAATGGTTGAACCAGAACTCGACCAGTACCTCGCGCAGCGGTTCCGGGCTGGACAGTGCGCGCAGCAGGCGCTGCTGGCTGGCCTGCAGCAGCACCGGGCGCACCTGCTCGCGCCGGGCGTCGGTGCGCGCCATGTCCGGGGCCGCGGCGCCCGCGGCCGCCATCGCGGCGCGCCGGGCTTCGTTGGCCTCGCGGAAGCGGGCCAGCAGCTGGGCCTGGCTCTCCCACAGCGTGGGCAGCGCCTGCAACCGCTCGTTCAGCGCGGGCGGCGGTTCGGCGGGGCGGGGCTGCAGCTGGCGCTGCAGGAAGTCCTGCAGCCAGTCGCGCCCGCCCTGCCGCCGCAGCGCCTGAAGGTCGGCGAGGCGCGGGCCGTAGCCCAGGCGGTTCAACGCATGCAACGCGCGCCGGAGGGCCTCGTCGTCGGTGCCGGGGCTGGCGGCCAGGGCCCTCAGCGGTGTCGCGAGGCCCAGGCCGGAAAGGCCGGCGGCGGCCAGCAGCGCGCGGCGGGTGTTCGAGGGCATGCGGGCTCCTTGCTTCTTGGGCCGCTGCTGCGGCCGGGTCGGAACCAGTATCGGCAGCGCTCGGACTGTGGCGTTTGTCTATCAAGTAAAGCAGTGCAAGGCTTGGCGGGCAGGGGCGGTGGCTATAATCCGGCGGTTCTGCGCGGCGCAGCGTTGCTTTTTTCCGGATGCCGCTGCTGCATGCGCTCCCTTGCCGACGCCGAAGAGGAATTCATGAGCGGAACCCAGGATCAAGCGCACGCCCACGAGAGTCACGAAGGGCCCATCAAGACCCCCAAGCAGCTGATCTGGGCGGTGGCCTTCGCCTTCGTCGTGCCGGTGGTGGTCATCGTGCTGCTGGTCCAGTATGTCGCCAGCGGCACCAAGCCCGGTGCCGGCACCGACGTGCTGAGCGCCCAGGCCGTGGCCGAGCGCATCCAGCCAGTCGGCACCGTCGAGATCAAGGACGCCAGCAGCGCCGCCGCGCTGCGCACTGGTGAGCAGGTCTTCCAGGCCCAGTGCTCGGCCTGCCACGCCACCGGCGCCGCCGGCGCTCCCAAGGTGGGCGACGCCGCCGCCTGGGGCCCGCGCATCAAGACCGGTTTCGACGCGCTGCTGAACTCGGCCCTGAAGGGCAAGGGCGCGATGGGTGCCCAGGGCGGCGGCGATTTCAGCGACTTCGAAATCTCCCGTGCCGTGGTCTACATGGCCAACCAGGGTGGTGCCAAGTTCGACGAGCCCAAGGCTCCGGCCGCCGCGTCCGCGGCCTCGAACTGAGGCCCAGCCGCAGAGGCCGCGACATGCCGGCCAACACACATCGGAAACCGACCCGACGAGGTCGGTTTTTTGTTGCCTGCGCGGCGCTGCTGACGCTGACCGCGCCCCCCCGGGTTCAGGCGCAGGTGCCGGCGCAGGAACCGGTGGCCGGGCATGCGCTCCGGCTGTGTCTGCCCGATTTCGCCGTTCCGCCCTATCTGTCGGCACCCGGCGAGCCGGCCGGCACGGCCCAGCGCCTGCTGCATGACAGCGCGCAGGCCCTGGGCCTGGACCTGCAGGAGCAGCGCCAGCCGGTGCGCCGCTGCCGCTACACGATGAGCCTGGGCGAGGCCGAACTGACGCTGGCCTCGCCGACGCCCGAGAACCTCGACGAGCTGCGCTTTCCGATGCGCGATGGCCGGGTCGACACCAGCCGCGTGCTGCTGCAGATCGAGCTGGTCTGGGTGAAGCGACGCGGCGATGCCTATGCCTGGGACGGCCGGGCGCTGCGCGGCGGCCAGGCCCAGCCGCTGGTGGGCGTGCGCTCCAGCCTGCGTTCGGTGCAGGAACCGCTGCGCGCGCGCGGGTTCCGGCTGGACGAGCAGGCGCTCAGTGGCCGCCAGCTGCTGCGCAAGCTGCAGGCCGGCCGCGTGGAGCTGGCCGCCGGCATGCGCGGCGAACTGGAGCCGCTGCTGCGCGAGCCGGAGTTCCGTGCGTTGGAGCTGATCGAGCGGCCGCTGGCGCGGATCGAGATCTATCTGGCCGCCGCCGCGAAGCTGGACCCGGCCTGGAACCCGCGCCTGGAGCGCTGGTGGCAGGAGATCGCGCGGCGGCGAGACACGCCGCCCTATGCAGCGCCCTGACGGCGCGGGCGCCGCTCAGGTGGCGGTGGTCGACGCGGGCCGCGGGCGCAGCTGGCAGCCGTGGCGCTGCAGCAGCTGGGCATGGGTGGTGTCGCGCGGCTGCCATTCGCCACTCTCCACGCGCTCGGCAGCCGCGGCCATGTCCTGGGTGTGGACCAGGCCCAGCACGCGTTCGTCGCCGGGCTCGCCGTCCAGCCGAGCGTCGAGGAAGAGCCGGCCCTGTTCGTCCAGCCAGGCCGTCTCGGGCTGTGCCGCCCGCCCGGTATGGCTCAGCACGCGGCCATCGGGTTGCAGCCGCCAGACCATGGGCGCGGCCTCCAGCTCCAGGTAGACGCGCTGCGGCCCGTTCTGGAAGAACCAGGCGCCCTGGGCGTCGTGCGCGTAGTTGCGGTGGATGAAGCCGAGCAGCTTCTCATGCGTGATGCGGCTGCCCTTGACGGCCGGGAAGGAGCCGGCGGCCTGGATGCGCTCGTCGCGCATGTACCAGTCGCCGCGGGCGTCCAGCGCCAGCCAGCCGTAGCAGTGCGGCACGTTGGGCCATTTCCTCAGCGCGGCTTCGACGATTGCGTCCATGGCCGGGATTGTCGGCTACAGGTGTTGCGCCAGCCAGTCGCAGACCTGCGCCGGCATGGTCAATACATGGCCCGGCGGCCGACCGCCGGGGAAGCCCACATGGCCGCCCTGCCGCGGCTGCCACAGCGTGACGCTGTCGCCCGCGTCGGCGGGGCCGGGCAGGCTGTGGGCCGGCACGAAGGGGTCGTTGCGCGCGTTCAGCGCCAGCGCCGGGATGCGGATGCGGCGCAGGTGCGGCTTGGCCGACGCGCGGGCCCAGTAGTCCTCGGTGTCTTTGAAGCCGTGCAGCGGCGCGGTGAAGAGCTTGTCGAACTCGTAGAGGTCGCGCGCGCGCCGCAGCCGTTCGCCGTCGAACAGGCCCGGATGCTGCTTCAGCTTCTGCAGCGCCTTGGGCACCATGGTGGCGAGGAACATGCGCGTGTAGACCAGCCGGTTGAAGCCCTGGCCGATGGCGCGGCCCGAGGCCGCCAGGTCCAGCGGCGAGCAGACCGAGCAGACGGCGCGGGCCGTGCGGCCGGCGTCGGCGCCGGCCTCCTCGGCCCAGCGCATCAGCGCATTGCCGCCCAGTGAGACGCCCACGGCCAGCAGCGGTCCGGCGTGCGATTCGCGCAGGCGTGTGAGCATCCAGCCCACCTCCTCGTAGTCGCCGGAATGGTAGGCGCGCGGCGCCAGGTTCAGCTCGCCCGAGCAGCCGCGGAAATGCGGCACCGCGAAGGCCCAGCCGCGCGCGCGGGCGGTGGCCGCGAAGGCCTGGGCATAGGCGCTCTGCGAGCTGCCCTCCAGGCCGTGGAAGAGCACCAGCAGCGGGCGTTGCGCGGTGGTTGGCGTGTCGTCCACCAGGCGGTCCACGTCGACGAAATCGCCGTCCGGCGTGGGCCAGCGCTCGCGCGCGAAGCGCGGGGCCTGGCCCGCGTGGCGCCGCGCATAGAGCGCGGGCCAGATGGTCTGCGCATGGCCGCCCGGCAGCCAGCGGGGGGACTGGTACTGCACCGCTGTGCCGGCCTAGTGCAGGATGGACGGCGCGCGCGCCTCGGCGACTTCCTGCACATCGTGCGGGGTGCCGGGGCTGGCGTGGTGCACGACCAGGCGCCAGCCCTGCGCGGTCTTCAGGTAGACGTTGGTGGCGATGACCCAGGCGCTCTGCACGCCGGCCGGGCCTTCCACCTGCACGCGCTCCAGCACCTGGTGGATGGCGGTGTCGCCGCTGACCAGGCGCCGCACCCGCTCGGGGTAGACGGCCACCGCGCCCTGCTGGAACAGGGCTTCGAAGGCGGTGCGTATCGCCGCCAGGCCGACCATGCGCGGCCCGCCGGGATGGACGCAGGACACCTCGTCCTCATCGGCCCAGACCGCCATCAGCCGCTCCAGGTCGGCATGCTGCAGGGCCTCGTAGAACTGCGCCTCGGTGTCCTCGGGCGAGGCCAGCAGCGCGGCGGTCTGCGCCTTGGGGCGCGGCATGTTCATGGGCGAGGCTCAGTGCCCGGCGGCGATGACCTCGCCGGCCTTGAGCCTGTACAGCGTGCCGCAATAGGGGCACTTGCCCTCGCCCTCGTGGCTGAGGTCGACGAAGACGCGCGGATGGTTGCTCCACAGCGGCATCTTGGGGTTGGGGCAGGCGATCACGCCGGGGCCTTGCAGGTCCTTGGCGAGGACTTCGACGACGGAAGGTGCGTTGCTCATGATGGGAAGTTCCGCGCTAAAAACAGGGGGCGGGGCGGCGCTCAGACCGCGCTCAGCCAGTGGGCGTACTTGGGGTTGCGGCCGTTGACGATGTCGAAGAAGGCCGACTGGATCTTCTCGGTGATGGGGCCGCGGCTGCCGCTGCCGATCTCGATGCGGTCCAGTTCGCGGATGGGCGTCACCTCGGCGGCGGTGCCGGTGAAGAAGGCCTCGTCGCTGATGTAGACCTCGTCGCGGGTGATGCGCTTCTCGACCAGCTTCAGGCCCAGGTCCTGGCAGATGTGGAAGATGGTGTTGCGCGTGATGCCGTTGAGCGCGCCGGCCGACAGGTCGGGCGTGTAGACCACGCCGTTCTTGATCACGAACAGGTTCTCGCCCGCGCCTTCGGACACGAAGCCCGAGGCATCCAGCAGCAGGGCCTCGTCATAGCCGTCGTCCGTGGCCTCCATGTTGGCCAGGATGCTGTTGGTGTAGTTGGACACCGTCTTGGCCTGCGTCATCGTGATGTTGACGTGGTGGCGGGTGTAGCTGCTGGTCTTGACGCGGATGCCGCGCTTCAGGCCTTCCTCGCCCAGGTAGGCGCCCCAGGCCCAGGCCGCGACCATCAGGTGGATCTTGTTGCCCTTGGGGCTGACGCCCAGCTTCTCGGAGCCGATCCAGATCAGCGGACGCAGGTAGCAGGATTCCAGCTGGTTGGCCTTGACCACCGCCTTCTGCGCCTCCTCGACCTGCTCGACCGAGAAGGGGATCTTCATGCGCAGGATCTTGGCGCTGTTGAACAGGCGCTCGGTGTGTTCGCGCAGCCGGAAGATCGCCGGGCCCTGGGCGGTCTTGTAAGCGCGCACGCCCTCGAAGGCGCCGCAGCCGTAGTGCAGGGTGTGGGTGAGTACGTGGATCTTGGCCTCGCGCCAGTCCACCAGCTCGCCGTCCATCCAGATCTTGCCGTCGCGGTCGTCCAAAGACATGGGGGTTCCTTGTTCTTGAGGGATCCCGCGATTCTATGCGGCGCCCATTGGCGCAGGGCATCACGGCGGCGCATCCGCCAGCCCCAGCAGCGCCGCGGCGCGCCGCCGCTCCGCGGTGTCGAAACGCTGTTCGAGCAGGGCCTGGCGCGCCTGGCGGCGCTGTGGCTCGCTGAGCTGGCCGTCCCGGTCCAGCTGCCGCAGCGCCTGGCGCGCGGCATCCAGCCGGGTCTGCCATTGCGCCTGGTACGCCTCCTCCTCCCGCAGCCGTTGCAGCGCCGCGGCGTCCAGCGAGTTGCGGTCGATCAGCGCGGGCGTTTCGGGGCGGGCCGCGCCGGGCTGGGCGCTCTCGTTCAGCAGCTCGGCCAGCTGCGCCTCCTCGTCGGCATAGAAGGCATGCGCCCAGGCCGGCCCCAGCAGCGCGCGGCGCTGCCGCTGGCGTTCGGCCAGCGCGGCGGCGAGGCTGGCCGGATCCTGCGGCTGCGGCAGGGTGCGCAAGGGCGTCTGCTGCAGGCGCAGATAGCGCGCCCAGACCTCCATCACCGCGTCGGCCGCGGGCTGCGTCAGCGCCTGGCGGGCCAGGTGGTCGAGATGGCGGCCGATCTCGTCGACCGGCACCTGGCCCTGCATCAGCAGCAGGTGGTCGAAGCGGCGCCGCAGCGCCCGGCTGGGCTGCAGCTGGCCGGCGACGTCCACGCCCCAGTCGCCGTCCATCTGCGTGCCGCGCACGGCGCTGTGCTGCTGCACCCAGTCGGCGAAGCGCGCGGCCCGGGCCGCGTCGGTGGGCGACGCCGAAGGCGCCACGGCCGGCCCGGGCGGCGCGGCCTGCGCGGCCACGGCCGGCGATCCGGACGCTGCGGGCATGGTCCGGGCAGGCGGCGGAGCGCCGCGCGGCCACAGCCATGCGGCCAGCGCGGCCGCCAGCCCCAAGGTCGTGATCAGCGCCAGCGTGGCGCCGTGCCGGCGGGCATGAGGGCCGCCCATGCTCGGCCGCTCACAAGCCCAGCTGGCGCAGCCGGTTGGCCTGGTTGCGGTAGAACTGCACCGGGTCGGACGCGAACAGGCCGCGCAGCCCGAAGGCCATGTTCACCTCGTCCAGATGGTTCCAGGCGTAGTCGTCGCGCAGCACCGTGCCCCAGCGGCTGGAGCAGCGCCCCACCAGGCCGTCGTTGGCCTCCTGGCCGAAGAACAGCGAGCTCGCGCCCAGGAAGGTGTCGCTGGGGTCCAGCACATTCGTCAGCACGCGGGTGCCGCTGACCGAGAAGTAGCGCACCCCGTTGACCAGCTCCGGCCCCTGGCCGCAGGGCTGGGTGGGCGCGCCCTGCGGGAAGCGGCCGTTGAAGGCCCGGGCGCCGCGGGTGTTCAGCGAACTCAGCGCCGCCAGCCCGTTCTGCGGCAACTGTGGCTGGCCGGAGATCCAGGCGATCGCCTTGGCCAGCCCTTCCAGCACCGTCTTCGCCAGACCGGTCGTGCCGGTGCCCGAGGTCAGGGCCTGAATGCCGTCGGCCACCGCGCTGCCCTGGTGCGGCGCGCCCACCGTCGTGACCGAGGCCACCAGCTCCGGCGCGACGGCGGCCACATAGCGCGCGGTGGGGCCGCCGTGGCTGTGCCCGATCAGGTTGAAGCGCGTGTGGCCATGGGCCGCCTTGAGCAGGCGCAGCTGGGCCAGCAACTGCTCGCCGCGCGCCTCGCTGCTTTCCAGCCCGGAGACCGAGGGCGCGTACACCGTGGCACCGCCGGCGCGCAGCGCCGCCGGAACGGCATAGAAATAGTCCACCGGGCCGATGGCACCAAAGCCCAGCATGCCGTGCACCAGCACGATGGGGTGGCGGGTCTGGGTATAGGTGTCGGCGGCCTGCACGGCCGGGGCGCCGAGGCTGGCGGCGGCCAGCGCCACCGCGCCGAGCGCGCGGCGAAGACAAGATGAGGCGTTCAAGGAGCACTCCCTGCGCCGTGTGTCGCGACCGCGGCTCCGCTGCCGACGCTGCCAGCCAGGAGCAGCCCCATTGGGGCATGAATGGGCGGGCGTTCCCTGCGGGGAAACCCGCAGCATTGACCCTTTCCATGATTTGATACACCATGTGTACACAAATCGATGCCGTTGGTGCGGGGCAGCGTCCCAAAGGCAGGAGTTCGGACACGATTCCGCGTTCTCTTGAGAGGTAGGGCAATGGAAGCGACCAAGGTAGGCATCCGCGAGTTCCGTGCAGGTCTGGCCGAGTACATCGCGTCGAACACGCCCGTGGCGGTGACGCGCCACGGCCAGACGGTGGGCTACTTCATTCCCACGCTAGGGCAGGCGCAGGCGGAAATTGCCGCCCTGAAGCAGGCCAGCCAGACGCTGGACCGGCTGTTGGAGGTCCGGGACGTGGACGTCGACGCGGTGGTGGCTGACTTCAAGGCCGTGCGCAGGAAGACCAGCGTGCCGGTCAAAAGATCCAAAACCACGGCGCCATGAGCGGCAAGGGCATCGTTCTCGATGCCAACATCCTGATTCGCGCCGTTCTCGGGCGGCGGGTGCGGGAACTGATCATCAACCATGCGGCGACGGTCAGGTTCTTTGCTCCGGATGTCGCCTACGCCGATGCCCGAACCTACCTGCCCGCGCTGCTGGCGAAGCGCGCGGTCGATGCCGGTCCGGCGATGCAGGTGCTCGATGGCCTCGAGGTTCTGGTCCTGGCTGTGGAGGCCGAGCTGTACCGGGGCATGCGGACCCAGGCCCTGGAGCGGATTGGCGTTCGCGATGCTGACGACTGGCCCGTCCTGGCCTGCGCCATGACCTTGGGCTGCCCGGTCTGGACCGAGGACGCCGATTTCTTTGGGACCGGTGTGGCCACCTGGACCACGGATCGAATTGCCTTGTACCTGGCGTGAGAGGGTCGCGTCGAAGGCGGCTACACCTTGGGGCCGGCGCTGCCGCGCCGCAGCTCCCAGCGCGCGACGCGGCTGTCGCGCAGCTCGATCTCCAGTGCGTCGCCGCCCGGGTCGGTCCAGCGGTAGCGTGCGAGGCCGGCCTCGTCCGACGGGCATTTCTCGCCCAGGCTGCGCGTCAGCTTCAGCAGCTCCAGCAGCGGCAGGCCGGGCCGCAGGCGCGACTGCAGCATCAGCGCGCTGTCCACATGGCCCAGAGGCGACTCGTTGGCGGCGCGCATCACGCGCATCAGCTGGCTGAACTGCAGCAACAGCCAGAACACCACGCCGGTGAGCGCGAGGATCACGCCCTTCCAGCCGAAGAACACGCCGCCAGCGACCATGGCCGCGACGGCCAGCAACCACCCGATCCAGCGGTTCATGCCGTCAGCCCCGGGTCGGCCGGGCCGTCGGCCTGGTCCCAGCCGTAGTGGCGCTCGACCTTGGCGACGCGCAGCTCGTAATGGCTGTACCAGTCGCGCCGGCCCTGGTCGCGCGCGGCCTGGTGCTCGGCGACGCGGCGCCAGGCCTGGATGGCTTCCAGGCTCTGCCAGTACGAGACCGTGATGCCCAGCCCGTCGGCGCCGCGCGCGCTTTCCACGCCCAGATAGCCGGGCTGCTGGGCGGCCAGCGCGCCCATGCGCTGCGCCATCTCGCCATAGCCGGCGGCGTCCTGCGCGCTGCGCTGGCTGCAGAAGATCACCGCGTAATAGGGCGGCTTCAAGGAGGTGGAGAACATCGGGGCTCCCGGACTGTGGAGGATCAGAGGCCGCGGACGATGTCCATGGCTTCTTCGATGCGGGCCACGCCGTGCACGGTGAGGCCGGGGATGGGTTTCTTGGGCGCGTTGGCCTGCGGCACGACGGCGACGGCAAAGCCCAGCTTGGCGGCTTCCTTCAGGCGCTCCTGCCCGCGCGGCGCGGGGCGCACCTCGCCGGCCAGGCCCACTTCGCCGAAGGCGACGAAGCCCTTGGGCAGCGGCTTGCCACGCAGGCTGCTCTGGATCGCCAGCAGCACCGCCAGGTCGGCCGCGGGCTCGCTGATGCGCACGCCGCCGACCGCGTTGACGAACACGTCCTGGTCCATGGTCGCCACGCCGGCATGGCGGTGCAGCACCGCCAGCAGCATGGCCAGGCGGTCGCGTTCCAGGCCCACGCTGAGCCGGCGCGGGCTCACGCCGCCGCCGTCCACCAGCGCCTGCAGCTCCACCAGCATGGGCCGCGTGCCCTCCAGCGTGACCAGCACGCAGGAGCCCGGCACCGGCTCGCCATGGGTGGACAGGAAGATGGCGCTGGGGTTGGTCACGCCCTTGAGGCCCTTCTCCGTCATTGCGAAGACGCCGATCTCGTTGACCGCGCCGAAGCGGTTCTTGATCGCCCGCACCAGGCGGAAGCTGCTGTGCGTGTCGCCCTCGAAGTAGAGCACCGTGTCCACGATGTGCTCCAGCACGCGCGGGCCGGCGAGCTGGCCTTCCTTGGTCACATGGCCCACCAGCACCATCGCGCAGCCGCTGGCCTTGGCGCTGCGCGTGAGCTGCGCGGCGCATTCGCGCACCTGCGCGACCGAGCCGGGCGCCGAGGCGAGCTGCTCGGAGTACAGGGTCTGGATGGAGTCGATGACGCAGAAGTCGGGCTGCTCGGCCTCGACGGTGGCGAGGATCTTCTCCAGCCCGATCTCGGCCAGCACGCGCACCTGGCTGCCGTCCAGCCCCAACCGACGCGCGCGCATTGCCACCTGGGCGCCGGACTCCTCGCCGGTGACGTAGAGCACCTTCATCTGCCGCGACAGCGAGTCCACCGCCTGCAGCAGCAGCGTGGACTTGCCGATGCCCGGGTCGCCGCCGATCAGCACCACGCCGCCGGCGACGATGCCGCCGCCCAGCACGCGGTCCAGCTCCTCCAGCCCGGTGGGCGTGCGCTCGAAATCGCGCGCTTCGATCTCGGACAGCGTGGCCACCGGCTGGCTCTTCGCCAGGGCCTGGAAGCGGTTCTTGCCGCCGCCGGCGGTTTCGACGACGGTCTCGGTCAGCGTGTTCCAGGCGCCACAGGACGGGCAGCGGCCCAGCCACTTGGCGCTGCTGGCGCCGCATTCGGCGCAGACGTAATGGGTCTTGGGGGAAGCCATGGGGGGCGATTGTCGCGGTTCGCTCCGGACGGCGCGCTCAGCGCGTCATCATCCGCAGCACCTGCGGCAGCGACTGGGCCTGCGGCGCCCAGTGGTCGATGGCCGCGCCCAGCAGCACGCCCAGCACCAGCATCGCCAGCGCCGCGCGCCAGGTCTTGCCCAGCGCGCGCGTCAGCCAGCCCTCGCGCTGGCGGCGCCAGGCAAAGCCGCCCGCGAAGCCGGCCAGCCCCACCTCCAGCGCCACCGCCAGCAGCACGTCCACGCCGAACAGCGCGAACACGCCCACGCCCAGCAGGGCCACCAGCAGCGCGCCGATCGCCAGCACGGCCACCAGCGGCAGCGCCACCACGGCGCCTTCGTCGCTGTCCAGCAGCTCGCCGCCCAGCTTGACCGTGCCGCCGGCGACGTCGCCCGCGACGTCGAGCGCCGAGCCGAAATCGCCGCTCGCCCCGCCGCCGCCGAAATCACCACCGCCGCCGCTGAGCATCACCGGCGGGCCGCCGCGCGACAGCGTCAGGTCGGCCGCGAGGTCGGCGGCCAGGTCCAGGCCATCCACGGTGTCGGGCCCCGTGTTGCGGCCCATCAGCCAGCCGGCCCACAGCCGCAGCAGGCCCAGATAGCTCAGATAGGCCAGCGGCAGCAGCAGCGCATAGCGCAAGGCCAGCGATTCCACGCCCAGCAGGCGCAGCAGCGCGCCGCCGGCCATCAGCAGCAGCAGCATCAGCAGCGCGATCAGGGACACATGCCAGCGCAGCCAGCGCTCGCGGCGCAGGGTCTGCACGGTCTGCTGCTCCCAGCGGCGCAGCGCGCGGGCCGGATCGGGTCGCCGGCGGGGTCCAGTGCTCAACTCTCTCTCCTGTGGACCTGGGGCGGTCCTGCAGGGGTGAGACTCTAGCGGCTGGGCCGGGGGGGGGAGGCCCGGGACGCCAAGAACAGCCCCCCGTAAGTCAGTGCCGCATTGAGCAGCAGCAACTCCAGCCCCATGCGGTAGTCGCCAAACAGCCACGCCTGGTGGGCGTCGATGACCCAGCACAGCGCCGGGGCGGCGAGCGCGGCCCAGGGCAGGCTGCCATCGCGCAGCGGACGGCGGGCCAGCAGCGCGAAGGCGAACAGGCCCAGCAGCGGCCCATAGGTGTAGCCGGCCAGCTTGAGGATGAGGTTGACCATGCTGGGGTCGTCCAGCCAGCGGAAGACCAGGGTCAGCAGCAGGAAGACCAGGGCATAGCCCAGGTGCACGCGGCGGCGCACGCGGGCGCGGGCGGCGTCGTCCAGATCGGGGCGGGCCTGCAGGCGCAGCAGGTCCAGGCAGGTGCTGGAGGTCAGCGCGGTGATGGCGCCGTCGGCGCTGGGGAACAGCGCGGAGATCAGCGCCAGCACGAAGACCAGCTGCACCCAGGTCGGCAGGTACTGCAGCACCACCGCGGGGAAGAGCCGGTCGCCGCGCGCGGCCAGGCCCTGCTGCTGCGCGAACAGACTCAAGAGCCCGCCGAGGAAGAGGAAGAGCGCGACCACCACCAGCATGATGGCCGCCATCACCATCATGTTTTTCTGCGCGTCGGCCAGGCGGCGCACCGAGATGTTCTTCTGCATCATCTCCTGGTCCAGACCGGTCATGGCCACCGCGATCGCGGCGCCGGCCAGCAGCTGCTTGGCCCAGAAGCCGGCGCTCATCGGGTCGGTCACGAAGACATTCGCCAGCCCGGCCTCGCGCAGCGCCAGCCAGCCGCCGCCCAGGTCCAGCTGCAGCGACTGCAGCAGGAAGACCACGCAGATCACCAGCCCCGCCAGCATGCCGCTGGTCTGCAGCGTGTCGGTCCAGACGATGGTCTTCACGCCGCCCTCCAGCGTGTAGAGCAGGATCATCAGCAGCACCACCGCGGCGCTGAACCAGAAGGGCAGGCCCATGCGTTCCAGCACCAGGTCCTGCAGCACGCGCACCACCAGGTAGAGCCGCGCCGTGGCGCCCAGCGTGCGCGACAGGATGAAGAAGGCCGCGCCGGTGCGATGCGCCGCCGGGCCCAGGCGCTGCTCCAGCACCGCGTAGATGGAGCGCACCTGCAGCCGGTAATACAGAGGCAGCAGCACGAAGGCCACGACCGCATAGCCCGCGAACTGGCCCAGCACGATCTGGAAATAGGCCCAGCCGCTGCCGCCCACCATGCCGGGCACGCTGATGAAGGTCACGCCCGACAGCGAGGTGCCGATCATCCCGAACGCCACCAGGCCCCAGTGGCTGCTGCGGTTGCCGACGAAGAAGCTCTCGTTGTCCGCGCGCCGCGAGGTCCACCAGGCCACGCCCAGCAGCAGCAGGAAATAGGCCAGGATGAAGCCCAGCAGCAGCGGGGCGGACAGCGCGGCGGCCGCGATGGGCGCCGCGGCGGCGGCGGGGGCTTGGGGGTCGCTGGGCGTGAAGGCCATGGGGGCGGATTATTCGGCGCCGTCCGCGCCACGGGCATTCCGAATCGGGCCCGCGCCATAACCCCTGGCCTTCGCCATGGCGGCCGCCTCGTGCTAAAACCGCGGTTCCTCGCAAGGAGTCACGCCATGGAGTTCTCGGTCTGGTTGGGTTTTTTCGCGGCCTCCTGGGCCATCAGCCTGTCGCCCGGCGCGGGCGCGATCGCCGCCATGAGCTCGGGGCTCAACCATGGCTTTCGGCGCGGCTACTTCACCACCTTCGGCCTGGTGCTGGGCATCCTGACGCAGATCCTGCTGGTGGGGGCCGGGCTGGGCGCACTGATCGCGGCTTCGTCGCTGGGCTTCGCCATCGTCAAGTGGCTGGGCGTGGCCTATCTGGTCTATCTGGGCGTGCAGCAGTGGCGCGCGCCGGCCAAGCCGCTGGTGGCCGAGCTGAGCGAGCCCACCCAAGTCACGCGCCGCCAGCTGGTGCTGCGCGGCTGGGCGATCAACGCGGTCAACCCCAAGGGCACGGTCTTCCTGCTCGCCGTGGTGCCGCAGTTCCTGAACCTGCACCAGAGTCTGGTGCCGCAGTACGCGGTGATCGGTGCCACGCTGGCCTTCACCGACCTGGTGGTGATGGCGGGCTACACCGTGCTGGCCTCGCGCGTGCTGTCGGCGCTGCGCTCGGAATCCCACCTGAAGGCCCTGAACCGGGTCTTCGGCAGCCTCTTCGTCGGCGCCGGCCTGCTGCTGGCCTCGTTCAAGAAGGCCGCCTGAGCCGCGCCCGGTTTCCCGTTGCGCACGCCGAGGCCGCCCGCGGGCGGCCTCTTTGTTGTCCGTTCGCCCGTCTGCTCGTCCTCTTGTGATGTCCAAGCTCTCCGACCGCTGGCTGTTCTGGGGCCCCACGCTGATCTGGGCCAGCACCTGGCATGTGATCCTCTACCAGCTGGCCTCCGGCGTGCCGGTGCTGAACTCGGTGGGCTGGCGCTTCCTGCTCGCGGCGCTGATGCTGGCCGGGCTGGCGCGGTGGCAGGGTCAGTCGTTGCGCCTGCCGCGCTCGGCGCATGGGCTGATGCTGGCGACCGGCATCGTCCAGTACAGCGGCAACTATGTGTCGGTCTACGAGGCCGAGCGTCACATCCCCAGCGGCCTGGTCGCGGTGCTGTTCTGCCTGATGGTGTTCGGCAACGCGCTGTCGGGGCGGCTGTTCTTCGGCCAGACGGTGTCGCGGCGCTTCCTGGTCGCGGCGGCGGGCGGGGTGGCGGGCGTGGTGCTGATCTTCTGGCCCGAGATCGCCGCCACCGGCGAGCGCCCCCACGCGCTGCTGGGGCTGGGCCTGGGGCTGCTGGCGGTGCTCGCGGCCTGCGTGGGCAATGTGCTGACGCTGACCCTGACCCGCCGCGGCCTGGCCCTGGTGCCCGTGCTGGCCTGGAGCATGGGCTATGGCGCGCTCTTCCTGCTGCTGGCCTCGCTGCTCAGCGGCCAGGGCCTGCGCCTGGAGCTCAGCGCCTCCTACCTGCTGAGCCTGCTCTACCTGGCCGTGGCCGGCTCGGTGATCGCCTTCGTGCTCTATTTCAAGCTGGCCCAGCGCCAGGGGCCGGCGCGCGCCGCGCTGACCGGCGTGATCATCCCGGTGATCGCGCTGGCCCTGTCGGCGCTGCTGGAGGGCTGGCGGCCCGGTGCGCTGTCGCTCGCGGGCATGGCGCTGTGCCTGGGGAGCATTTATGCGGCGACGCGCTCGCCCCAGGGCGCGCCGGCGCGGCCAGCCGCCTCCGTGCCCGAAGGCGCTTCGGACTGACCCGGATGGCGCGTCGGCCGTGCCCGTCGTCCAATGCCGTTCCGGACCCCTGATGCCGGGAGACTCGAGATGACGGACACCGGTCGCGCCTTGCGCGCGCTCTACCAGCCGCAGGGCGGCGTCGGCGCGATCTTTGACGACAAGGTGCGCGACTACATGGCCGCGCGCCCGGACTATCCGCGCGCCTTGATCGACGCGCTGGCGGACGGGATCGCCCGCCCGGCTGCCGAGGCCACGGTGGCCGACCTGGGGGCCGGGTCCGGTCTGCTGACCCGGGCGCTGCTGGCGCGCTTCGGCACAGTCTGGGCGGTCGAGCCCGGCGCCCCCATGCGCGCGGCCTGTGATGCGATGCTGGGCGGATCGCCCGGCTATCGCAGCGCCGCCGGCGCGGCCGAAGCCATCCCCTTGCCCGCGGGCTCGGTGGACCTGATCACCGCCGCCCAGGCCTTCCACTGGTTCGACGTGCCGCGCGCCCGCGCCGAGGCGCGGCGCGTGCTGGCGCCGGGCGGGCAGGTGGCGCTGGTCTGGAATGACCGCGTCGGTGGGGACCCGCTGCACCAGGCGCTGGACGCGCTGTTCGCCGAATTCGGCGGCGCGAAGCGCAGCGCGCTGGTGGCGCACGAGGAACGCCGCGGCGTGGACGACTTCTTCGGCGCGGCCGGCTTCGAGACCCGGCAGTGGCCGCACGCGCACGCGCTGGACCGCGACGGGCTGCTGGCGCTGGCGTTCTCGCGCTCCTACATGCCGGCACGCGACACGCCGGCCGGGCGGGCGGCGACGGCGCGGCTGGACGAGGTCTTCGCCCGCCATGCCGAGGGCGGCCAGCTGCAGGTGCGCTACACGACGGTGCTGATGCGCGGCGCGCCGGGCTGAGCGCAGGTCGTCGGGGCGCTCAGAGTTCCACCTTGCCGCGCCCCGCCTTGACCGCGCCGCGCAAGGCTTTGCCGGCTAGGCGGCGCTGCTGCGAGCCCCAGGTGGGCCGGGTGGCGCGGCGCGGGCGCGGCGTGTGGGCCACGCTGCGCACCAGCGCGACCAGGCGCGCGATCGCGTCGGCGCGGTTGTGCTCCAGGCTGCGCGACTCCTGCGCCTTGATCACCACCACGCCGTCCTGGCTGATGCGCTGGTCCGCCAGCTGCAGCAGCCGTTCCTTGATGACCGCGGGCAGGCTGGAGCGGCGGATGTCGAAGCGCAGGTGCACCGCATTGGCCACCTTGTTGACGTTCTGCCCGCCCGGGCCGGAGGCACGGATCGCGTGGATCTCCAGCTCCCAGTCCGCCGGCTGCCAGTCCAGGTGCATCGCCGCGCGGCCCGGGGCAGGGGCTCAGGCCAGGGGCTCGACGTGCACCGGCACGCGCCGCGTGATCGCGCACATCAGCTCGTAGCCGATGGTGCCGGCCGCCAGCGCCACCTCGTCGATGGGCAGAACCTGGCCGCGCGGGCCCTGGCCCCACAGCGTGACCTCGCTGCCGAAGCCGCAGGACGCGGGCAGTTCGCTCAGGTCCACGGCCAGCATGTCCATGGAGACGCGGCCCACGGTGCGCGTGCGCTGCCCGTCCACCAGCACCGGCGTGCCGGTGGGGCAGTGGCGCGGGTAGCCGTCGGCATAGCCGCAGGCGACGACGCCGATGCGCATCGGCGCCTCGGCGCGGAAGGTGCTGCCATAGCCCACGGTGTCGCCAGGCTGCAGCTGCTGGGTGCCGATGATGCGCGAGCGCAGCGTCATCGCCGGCTTCAGGTTCCAGTGGTGGATGTCGTGTTCGGGGAAGTCCGGCGCGCAGCCATAGCTCATGATGCCGGCGCGCACGAAGTCGCCCCGCACGTCGGCGTCGCTGCAATGGCGCAGCACCGCGGCACTGTTGGACAGCGCGCGTTCGCCGGGTAGCCCGTCGGTCGCGCTGCGGAAAGCGGCCAGCTGGTGCGCGATGCCGCGCGCGCCATCGGCGTCGGAGAAATGCGTCATCAGCGAGATCTCGTCGACCTGGGGCAGGGCGTTGAGCCGCGTCCAGGCGGCGCGGAAGGCGCTGGGCGTGAAGCCCAGGCGGTTCATGCCGCTGTTGAGCTTGAGGAAGACGCGGTGCGGCTCGTGCGTCTTGTGCATGGCCAGCCAGTCGATCTGCTGTTCGCAGTGCACCGCATGCCACAGGCGCAGGCGCGAGCACAGCTCCAGGTCGCGCGCCTCGAAGCAGCCTTCCAGCAGCAGGATGGGGCCGCGCCAGCCCAGCTCGCGGATCAGCTGGGCCTCGTCCAGGTCCAGCAGCGCGAAGCCGTCGGCGCTGCGCAGCGCCTCGTAGGCGTGGGCAATGCCATGGCCGTAGGCATTGGCCTTGACGACGGCCAGCACCTGCGCGTCGGGCGCCAGGCTGCGGGCACGGGCGAGGTTGTGGGCCAGCGCGGGCTGGTGGATCAGGGCTTCGATGGGGCGTGGCATGGCTGGAATTGTGCCTGCACCGCCCGCCGGGTTTCCCCGCAGCGGATGCGGCGGGTCACGTCCCGCTCAGGTGTGCATGCTATAAAGCCGGCGCAGCCGCTTTGCCGCTTCGCCACTTGGCCGGGCCCGGCGTGTTCTCCGTGTAGTTCCGGGCTTGGGTCCATGAAAAAAGGCTTTTACACCATCATGTCGGCGCAGTTTTTCAGCTCGCTGGCTGATAACGCGCTGTTTGTAGCTGCCGTCGAGTTGCTGCGCAGCAGTGGCGCCGCCGAATGGCAGCGTGCCGCGCTGGTGCCCATGTTCGCGCTGTTCTACGTGGTGCTGGCGCCCTTCGTCGGCGCCTTCGCCGACGCGGTGCCCAAAGGCAAGGTGATGTTCGTCTCGAACAGCATCAAGGTCGTGGGCTGTCTGATGATGCTGCTGGGCCTGCACCCGCTGCTGGCCTATGCCATCGTCGGGCTGGGCGCGGCGGCCTATTCGCCGGCCAAGTACGGCATCCTCACCGAGCTGCTGCCGCCGTCGCAGCTGGTCAAGGCCAACGGCTGGATCGAGGGCCTGACCATCACCTCCATCATCCTGGGCGTGCTGCTGGGTGGCCAACTGGTCGGCGAGCATGTCTCCGCGATGCTGCTGGCGGTGGACCTGCCGATGATAGACACCGGCATCGACACCCCGCCCGAGGCGGCGATCGCCACGCTGGTGAGCCTGTACGTCGTGGCGGCGCTGTTCAATCTGCGCATCCCGCGCACCGACACCGCGCTGCAACCCATGAGCAGCGACCCGCTGTGCCTGGTGCGCGATTTCGCCGCCTGCAACTCCCGCCTGTGGCAGGACAAGCTGGGGCAGATCTCGCTGGCCACGACCACGCTGTTCTGGGGCGTGTCCGGCAACCTGCGCTACATCGTGCTGGCCTGGGCGGCGGCGGCGCTGGGCTATGGCACGACGCAGGCCTCGGGCCTGGTCGGCGTGGTCGCGATCGGCACCGCGGTGGGCGCGGTGGTGGCCTCGGTGTCGATGCGCCTGGACCGCGCCACCGGCGTGATTCCGCTGGGCGTCGCGATGGGCCTGCTGGTGATCTTCATGAACGTGATCAGCAATGTCTGGGTCGCCGCGCCCTTCCTGGTCCTGCTGGGGGCGATCGGCGGCTACCTGGTCGTGCCGATGAACGCGCTGCTGCAGCACCGCGGCCACAACCTGATGGGCGCCGGCCGCTCGATCGCGGTGCAGAACTTCAACGAGCAGGCCTGCATCCTGGGTCTGGGCGCCTTCTACACCATGCTGACCCGCTTCGGCATGTCGGCCTTCGGCGCCATCACCATCTTCGGCCTGGTGGTCGCGGCCACGATGTGGCTGATCGGCCGCTGGCATCGCCACAACTGCGTGCAGCACAAGGACGAGGTCGACCGCCTGCTGGCGATCGCCCGTTCGGACAAGCACTGACCTGACGCGGAGCGGCAGGTTGGGGGCGCTCAGGAAGAGCGCCGCCGCCCGCTCGACGGGGCCGGCGCGGCCGGCAGGCCGCCATGGGTCAGCACCGTTTGGATGTGCTCGGACCAGGCGCGGCCGATCTTGAAGCAGCCGCTGTGGTTCAGATGGATCTCGTTGTGCCAGTCGCCGCTGATGCCACCGCTGCCCGGGGTGGCCGGTGCCAGCGGCACCGCGGTGGAATCGAACACGAACAGGCCGGGGAATTGTTCGCGGTCGGCCATCAGCGACTTGAACAGCTGCGCCAGGCGCAGCACCAGCAGCCGGCTCACGGCCGCCCAGTCGGCGGACGGGATGGCATAGGCCTTCAGCGTGGGCAGCAGCCAGGGGCCGCTGCCGTCCTCGCTGCCCGCGGGGCGCGGCACCGGCACGGCATAGCAGTGCAGGAAGACCGGCCGGCCGGCCGACGGGCCGCTGTCGCGCAGCCCCAGCAGGTGGCGCAGATTGGCCTTCACGTAGTCGGCGAAGGTCTGCCAGCCGGGCTCCGAGAAATAACGGCCCACGCCGGCCGACGGCGGCCCCCATTCGGTCTGGCGGCGCAGCAGGCGCAGGTGCAGCGGCACCTCCTGGCCCTGGGGGTCCAGCGCCGGGCTTTGCAGGGCCTGGACCAGGTCGTTGCCGCAGACCGAGAGCAGGATGCCATCCCAGGTCGGCGCGCCGTCGCCGCACAGCAGCGCACGGAAGTCCGCGGCCGCGGTCAGATCCACCAGCCGCGCGAGTGCCTCGCGCTGGCCGGCGCAGTTCACCGCCGCGACCTGTTCCTTGAACACCAGCTCCTGCAGCAGGTTGGCATGCGCATTGAGCTTGGCGGCCGAGGCGGAGAACCAAGAATCCCCCTGGGCCAGCAGGCGCCACCGATAAGGCCCCTCGGGGGCCGTGACGGTCCGCGAATCCTCGGTGCTGAAGCAGGCCAGATGATGGTCCAAGTCGGGCTCTCCTAAAGTCAGTTGTCCCTGCCGCCCCGCGGCACTTCAATGCGCCACCGCCTACCCCGGGGCACCCAAGGATAAGCGAGCCGATTGGAAAGCGGGGCCAGGTCTTGCGCCATGCTATAAACCCTGGCGATTGTTGGCGCGAGCCCCCGGTGCAGCCAGCCCTTTCTGGGGGGATGTTGCGGCAGACCAACCGCTTTCGCGCCCTGCCGGCCCGCTTGGGCGCCCATCCTCCCATCCGCGTCATGCGGCGGGGTTTTCTTTCGCCCATGCCTGTTCTCGCTCTCGTCTTCAACGCCCTGGTCTGGGGTCTGTCCTGGTGGCCTTTCCGCCAGTTTCAGCAGGGCGGTCTGCATCCGCTGTGGACCACGGTGATCATGTACACGCTGTCCTGGCTGGTGATCCTGCTGCGCTATCCGGGCGCGCTGCGCGAGCTGCGCCGCCGCCCGGCGCTGTGGCTGGTGCTGCTGGCCGCCGGCACCACCAACACGGCCTTCAACTGGGGCGTGTCGATTGGCGACGTGGTGCGCGTCGTGCTGTTGTTCTATCTGATGCCGCTGTGGGCCGTGCTGCTGGCGCGCCTGATCCTGAAGGAGCCGCTGTCCGGCTGGTCGCTGGCGCGCGTGGTGCTGGCGCTGGGCGGCGCCGCGGCCATCCTGCTGCCGGAAGGTGGCGGCTTCCCGCTGCCCAGCGGGCTGGCCGACTGGCTGGGGCTCCTGGGCGGCGCCACCTTCGCGCTGAACAACGTGATGCTGCGCCGCGAGTCGGCGTCGTCCAGCCCGGAAAGCCGCGCGCTGGCGATGTTCAGCGGCGGCGTGGTCGTGGCCGGTGGCGCCGCGCTGGCGATGGCCGGCCAGGGCCTGGTCGCCTGGCCCGTGCTGCCGGCGCCGGCCTGGCTGCTGCCGCTGGCGGGCATGGCGCTGCTGTTCTTCCTGTCCAATCTTTCGCTGCAGTACGGCGCCAGCCGGCTGCCGGCCAATGTCACCGCGGTGGTCATGCTGACCGAGGTGCCGGCGGCGGCGCTGTCCGCGCTGTGGCTGGGCGGCGGCAGCCTGGACGCCCGCACCGCGGTGGGCGGGCTGTGCATCCTGGCCGCGGCGCTGCTGGCGGCGGTGGAGCGGCGCCGCTGACGCGCGCCGCCCCCGCGGCCCGGGTCGGATGTCCGCGCGCGGGCGGATCCGCGACGGCGGCGCTAGGATGCGCCGGTTCCCACTGCGCGAAGGGCGCATCATGTCCAGCCTCCAAGACTTCCAGGCCCAGACCATCGATGGCCGGCCGGCCGACCTGGCCCAGTACCGGGGCCAGGTGCTGCTGATCGTCAACACCGCCAGCGAATGCGGCTTCACGCCGCAGTTCAAGGGGCTGGAGCAGCTGTGGCGCGACTACCAGGGGCGCGGCCTGGTCGTGCTGGGCTTCCCCAGCAACGAGTTCGGCGGCCAGGACCCGGGCAGCAACGACGAGATCGCGTCCTTCTGCGAGATGAACTACGGGGTCAGCTTCCCGATGATGGCCAAGGTCAAGGTCAACGGCGAGCAGGCCCATCCGCTGTGGCAATGGCTGAAAGCCGAGAAGCCCGGGCTGCTGGGCACGCAGGCGATCAAGTGGAACTTCACCAAGTTTCTCGTCGGCCGCGATGGCCGCGTGCTCAAGCGCTATGCGCCCAACGATGCGCCCGACAGCCTGCGCGCCGACATCGAGGCGGCGCTGGGGGCCTGAGTTTCGGCATCCGCGAAGCGGGCCCTTAGCATGGGGCCCCCTTGCCGGAGTCCGCCCATGGCCCTGATCCCCTGGCGCTTGCCGCGCCCCCACTGCGTTCTTGCCGGCTTCGCGCTGCTGGCCGCCATGACCGGCGCTGGCGCGCAGAGCGTCGCCATCACGCTGGACGATGGCCCGCAGCTGGAAACCACACCGCTGATGAGCCCGGCGCAGCGCAACGAGGCCCTGCTTGCCGCGCTGCGCCGCCATGGCGCGAAGGCGGCGCTGTTCGTGACCGGCGCCAACGGCGCGGACCGGCCCGAGGGCCGCGCGCTGGCGCGCGCCTGGGGCGAGGCCGGCCACGCGCTGGGCAACCACACCATGACCCACCCGGACCTGAACAGCGCGCAGCTCAGCCTGGCGCAGTACCAGGCCGAGATCGACGCCTGCCAGGCCCTGATCCGCGAGCTGCCCGGCGCCCAGCCCTGGTTCCGTTTCACCTATCTGCGCGAGGGCAACACGGCGGAGAAGCGCGATGGCATGCGCGCCTTTCTGCGCGAGCGCGGGATGCGCAACGCCTCCGTGAGCCTGGACACCAGCGACTGGCGGCTCAACGCGCTGCTGGTCCAGGTGCTGCGGCGCGACCCCCAGGCCGACCTCACGCTGATCCGCCAGGCCTACCTGGACCATGTCTGGCAGCGCGCCCAGGCCTATCGCGCGCTGGCGCAGCGCCTGCAGGGACGCGACATTGCCCAGGTGCTGCTGCTGCACCACAACCTGATCAACGCGCTGTGGCTGGACGACGTGATCGCGATGCTGAAGCAGCGCGGCTGGACCGTGGTGCCGCCCGAGCGTGCCTACGAGGACCCGGTCTATGCGCTGCAGCCCGCCAACCCCGCGCCGGGCCAGAGCCTGCTGCTGGGCATGGCGCGCTCGCTGGGGCTGGGCCGCTTCGAGGGCTGGGAGCGCCTGGTCGACGATGGCGACGCGGAGATCGCCTGGCTGAAGGCGCGCGGCATCGAGTGAGCGCCGCCGCGCTCAGCGCGCCGCGGCGACGCGGATGCGGCCATAGCCCAGGGTCAGCCGACCCTCGCGGCGCGCCTGCAGCAGCAGCGCGTTGACCGTCTGGCGCGACAGGTGCGCCAGACGCGCCAGTTCGGCCTGCGTTGCGCGCAGCTCGACGGTGCCCTGCGCATCCGGCGGCCCGCCGCGCTCGCGCGCCAGCTGGGCCAGCGCCAGCTCGAAGCGCTCGGCCGCGCCCTGGTGGCGCGCCGCCTGCAGCAGGCGCAGGTTGCCGTCGAAATGGCGCGCGAACTCGCGCATCAGCGCGCGCGCGAAGCCAGGCCACTGGTCCATCATCAGCACATAGGCCGGCTCGGCGATCACGAAGACCCGGCTGGCGCGCGTGGCCAGCGCCTCGTAGCTGCTGGGCCGCCGCGCGACGAAGGCCGCCAGCCCGAACAGCGTGGGCGCGCGCAGATGGCCCAGCGTGGACAGCGTGCCGTCGGCGGCACCCAGGCGCGCCTCCAGCTCGCCCTCGCCGACCAGGTAGAAGGCCTGCGTGGGCTGGCCCTGCGCGAACAGGGTCTGGCCCGCGGCCAGCGGCCGGGTGGGCAGCAGCGCGCGCAGCCGCGCGTCCAGCGCCTCGGGCCAGGCCAGCTCGGGCAGGCAGCGCAGCAGCGCCTCGCGCAGGTCCATGGTCGGATGGGGAAGAGTGTCGGGTATCCGACATTTTCTCCCGGCGCGGGCCTCTAATCTCGCGCCATGGACACCCACCTTTCCCTCGCCGACGCCACACCGCTGGACGAACTGGCGCGGCGCTTCAGCCGCTTTGCCGAGATCGACGGCCGCGACGACCCGCTCTACATGGCGCTGGCGCGCAGCATCGCCGAGCGGCCCGAGTTGCTGGCGCTGATGGCGCACGCGCCCGAGACCCAGCGCCTGCCGGTGTTGCTGCTGGCCGCCTTGCATGAACGCATCCTGTCGGGCGCCGACCATGGGCTGGCGGCCTATTACCCCAGCGTGGGCGGGCGCCGGGCGCCGGACGAGGCGCTGCCGCTGGCGCTGCTGCGCTTCGTCGCCGCCGAGCGCGACGCGCTGGTCGCGACGCTGCGCAGCCGCCGGACGCAGACCAACGAGATCGGCCGCTGCGCCGTGCTGTGGCCCGCGCTGCAGGCCTTGTGCGGTCGCCTGCGGGCCGCGGGCGGGCCGGTGCCGCAAGACCTGGCCCTGTTCGACTTCGGCTGCAGCGCGGGGCTCAACCTGGGTGTGGATGCCTATGGCTACCGCGACGAGGCGCGGTCCTGGGGCGCGGCCGGGTCGCAGGCGCCGCAGATCGCGACGACCTGGCGCGGCCCGCTGCCCGACGCGCTGCTGGGCTCGCCCCGGTTCCGCATCGCGGCGCGCATGGGCTGTGACCTGGCGCCCATCGACCCCGCGTCGCCGCGGGAGGCGCTGTGGCTGCAGGCCTGCCTGTGGCCTGGCGACGCGCAGCGCCGCGAACGCCTGCGCGCCGCGCTGACCCAGGCGGCGCAGCGGCGCGATCGGCGCGTCGTTAGCGACGATGGGCTGACGCTGCTGGCGGCCTGGCTGGACGAGCTGGCCGCCGCCGCCGCCACGCGGACCGCGGTGCCGGTGCTTTTCAACGCCTGGGTGCTGGCCTATTTCGACACCGCGGCGCTGGCGCGCCACCGCGCGCGCGTCGAGCAGCTGGTGCTGGAGCGCGGACTGGCCTGGATCAGCGCTGAGGCCGGCGCGCGTTCGCCGCTGGATGCGCCGCCACCCTGTCCGGACGGCGAGTCCCCGGGCAGCGCAACCCTGTGGACCCTGCAGTGGCGCGACGCCCAGGGCCGGCGGTGCAGCGAGGCGCTGGCCTGGTCGCATCCGCATGGGCGCTGGATCCAGTGGCTGGCGGACGAGGATCCCGGCGCGCCCGCGTCGATGGGCTGAGCGCGCCCCCGCGCGGCCGCCCTGTCGTCGCCAGGGCAATCCCGCTGGGGCCGGGCGGGAGTCCGTGCCAACATGCGCCGCTGATTCAGTGCCCGGAGACCCCGCGATGATGCTTCGCCGACTTGCCCATTCCTGGCTGTTGCGGCCCGCCTTGCTCGCCGGCCTCTGGGGGGCCGCC
Source organism: Pelomonas sp. CA6 (assembly GCF_022549225.1). Lineage (GTDB taxonomy): Bacteria > Pseudomonadota > Gammaproteobacteria > Burkholderiales > Burkholderiaceae_C > Roseateles. The sequence goes on along the minus strand of NZ_JAKZFD010000002.1, from coordinate 151,303 downwards.
ACCGCGGCGCTGGCCGATGGCAGCGGTGCCGATGCCGAACTGGGCCGGCTGCGCGCCGCCGCCGCGCAGCAGCAGCCGGCGCTGGTGGCGACCTTGAAGCAGCTGGTGGAGATCGAGTCCGGCAGCGCCGACCGCGAGGGGCTGGAGCGCATCGCGACGCTGGCGTCCGAGCGCCTCAAGGCGCTGGGCGGCCGCGTGCGCTGGATCGAGCCGAGCGATGACCTCTACCGCATGGGCGACACGCCGGAGCGCGTCGGCCCCATGGTGGAGGCGCGCTTTGCCGGCCGCGGCCAGGCCAAGATCCTGCTGCTGGCCCATCTGGACACGGTCTATCCGCGCGGCATGCTGGCCGAGCAGCCCTTCCGTATCGAGGGCGACAAGGCCTATGGCCTGGGCATCGCCGACGACAAGCAGGGCGTGGCGCTGGTGCTGCATCTGCTGGAGATGCTGCGCGGCCAGCCCGAGTGGGGCGAGCTGACGGTGCTGTTCAACAGCGACGAGGAGATCAGCTCGCCGGCCTCGCGCGCCCACATCACCCGGCTGGGCGCCGAGCATGATGTCGTGCTGTCCTTCGAGGGCGGCGGCGGGCCCGCCGGGCCGGACAGCCTGCGCCTGGCCACCAGCGGCATCGCGGCCGCCTATCTGCGCGTCAAGGGCCGCGCCGCGCATGCCGGCGCGGCGCCGGAGCGCGGCGTCAACGCGATCTACGAACTGTCCCACCAGCTGCTGCAGGCGCGCGACCTGTCCGACCGCCGCGTCGGCCGCCAGGTGCACTGGACCCTGGCGCGCGGCGGCATCGTGCGCAACATGATCCCGCCGGCCGCCGAGGCCTCGGCCGACATCCGCGTGGACCGCGTGGCCGACTTCGACGGCATCGAACGCACGCTGCGCGAACGCATCCAGAACAAGCTGCTGCCCGAGTCCGAGGTGACGCTGGACTTCGAGCGCCGCCGCCCGCCGCTGCAAGCCAGCGAGGCCTCGCGCCGGCTCGCGCGCGAGGCCGTGCCCTTGGCCCTGGCCAGCGGCCTGCAGCCGGTGGTGCGCGACCAGCCCAGCGGCGGCGGCACCGACGCCGCCTTTGCCGCGCTGCAGACCCGCGCCCCGGTGATCGAGGGCATGGGGCTGCGCGGCGCGGGCGCCCACACGCGCGACGCCGAGTACGTGATGCTGGACTCCATCGTGCCGCGCCTGCTGTTCGGCGCGCGGCTGATCCTGGCGATCTCGCGCGGGGAACTGCGCGGGCAGGCGGCACCTTAGCCACCCCCCGCCATCGCGGGCCGCTGCTAGCGCGGTGGCGGGCAGGACCGCGTCACCCAGGCCGCGAAGGCGGGGTCGCTCCAGTCGGGGCTCAAGGTGTACAGCGCCGGCAGGTCATAGGGATGGCGCGCGCGCACGGCGGCCAGCAGCGCGGGCAGGGCGGCGTCGCTGGTCTTCAGCAGCACGCGCTGCTCGGGCTCGCTGCACAGCTGGCCGTCCCAGCGGTAAAGGCTGTGGATGGCCTCGATCTGCGCGCAGGCGGCCAGGCCCTGTTCCACCAACTCGCGCGCCAGCGCCTCGGCCTGCGCGCGGTCCGGCAGCGTGGTGATCAGCAGCTTCATCGCCGCTCCGTCCTCAGCGCGGATACAGAATCATCTGGGTGCAGCGGAACATCGCGATCACCTTGTCGCCATGGCGCACCTCGGCATCCCAGACCTGGGTCGTGCGGCCGCCGTGGGCGAGCACCGCCCGGCAGTGGATCTCGCCGTCGCGCGCGGTGCCGAGGAAGTTGGACTTCAGCTCGATGGTCGTGAAGCTCTGCGCGCCGTCGGGCAGGCTGGCGATGCAGCCATAGCCGGCGCAGCTGTCGGCCAGCGTGACCACGGTGCCGGCATGCAGATAGCCGTTGGGTGCCATCAGCTCCGGGCGCAGGCGCAGGCGGCCTTCGGTCAGGCCGCGTTCGCGGCGCGTGATTTCCAGCCCGAGCAGGGTGGGCAGGCCCTGGTGGCCCATGTCTTGGGAGGGGGTGTTCATGAGGCGCAAGCATAGGGGCGGATGGTCCGGGGCGGCGCGCGGCGCGGATAATCCCCGCCATTCCCACCATCCTGTTGCGAGCGGAGTGCCACCATGTTCAAGCACGTCGAAGCCTATGCCGGCGATCCCATCCTGAGCCTCAACGAGGCCTTCCAGAAGGACCCGCGCGCCGGCAAGATCAACCTGTCCATCGGCATCTACTTCGACGACGAGGGCCGCATCCCCATGCTGGACTCGGTGCGCAAGGCCGAGCTGGCGGTGGTGGAGCAGGCCGGCGCCCGGCCCTACCTGCCCATGGAGGGCGCGGCCAACTTCCGCGAGGCGGTGGCGCAGCTGCTGTTCGGCGCCGACAGCGAGGCGCTCAAGTCCAAGCGCGTGGCCACCATCCAGGGCGTGGGCTCCAGCGGCGGCCTGAAGGTCGGCGCCGACTTCATCAAGCGCTACTTCCCCGACAGCGCCATCCATGTCTCCGACCCCACCTGGGACAACCACCGCGCGGTCTTCGAGGGCTCGGGCCTGGAGGTCAAGACCTATCCCTACTACGACGCCGCCACCGGCGGCCTGCGCTTCGCGCAGATGCTGGAGACGCTGCGCGGCCTGCCGGCGCGTTCGGTGGTGCTGCTGCACGCCTGCTGCCACAACCCCACCGGCGTGGACCTGACGCCGCTGCAATGGGACGAGCTGATCCCGGTGCTGCGCGAGCGCGAACTGCTGCCCTTCCTGGACCTGGCTTACCAGGGCTATGGCGACGGGCTGGAGGCGGATGCCTTCGCGGTGCGCGCGATGGCCGACGCCGGCCTGCCCTTCCTGGTGGCCAACAGCTTCTCCAAGAACATGAGCCTGTACGGCGAGCGCTGCGGCGCGCTGTCCGTGGTCTGCCCGGACGCGCAGCAGGCCGCCAACGTGCTGGGCCAGCTCAAGTTCACGATTCGCCGCAACTATTCCAACCCGCCCATGCACGGCGGCCAGATCGTCGCCAAGGTGCTCAGCGACGCGACGCTGCGCCCGCTGTGGGAGGGCGAGGTGGAGGCGATGCGCGAACGCATCCTCGCGATGCGCAACGCGCTGCACGAGGTGATCAGCGCCAAGCTGCCGGGCCGCAACTTCGACTACTTCCTCACCCAGCGCGGCATGTTCAGCTACACCGGACTCAGCGCGGCCCAGGTGGACCGGCTGCGCGAGGAGTTCGGCGTCTATCTGGTGCGCTCGGGCCGCATGTGCATCGCCGGGCTGAACACCCGCAACGTCGAGGCCACCGCCAACGCGATGGCGGCCGTGCTGGCCTGAGGCCGGCGCGCCCCGCCGCCGCGGTGGAACGGGCGATGACCGTTCCACATGTGCGGAGGTTATGGGTGCTGCCCTGGCTTTCATTGGCCGGCGCTGGCGCCAGTCCCTAACCTGCCGCCTCCAAGATTGCAGAAGTCAGGATGATGCAGCTGGTGGTGATCGGTGGCGGCGTGGTCGGCGTGACCACGGCCTGGGCCCTGGCGGAGGCCGGACACAAGGTCCAGCTGGTTGAGCGCGAGGCGCAGCTGGCGCAGGGCGCCAGCCATGCCAACGGCGGCCAGCTGAGTTATCGCTACGTTTCGCCGCTGGCCGATGCCGGTGTGCCGCTGAAGGCGCTGCGCTGGCTGCTGGATCCCGACGGGCCGCTGCGCTTCCGCCCCGAGGCGCGTTGGGCGCAATGGTCCTGGCTGGCCGCCTTCCTGGCCCGCTGCAGCGGGCCGGTCAACCGCCGCACCACCGAGCGCCTGCTGGCGCTGGGCCGCCTCAGCCAGCAGGCCTTCGCCGAGCTGCAGCAGCGCGCCGCGCTGGACGCGATCGCGCTGCGCAGCCCCGGCAAGCTGGTGCTCTACCGCGACCCGGCCGAGTTCGCGCGCGTCGCGGCGCGGCTGCGTGCCCAGGGTGCGGGTCCGGAGCGCGCGCTGGACGGCGAGGAATGCGCGGCGCTGGAGCCCGCGCTGCGCGACGGCGACACCCGCTTTGTCGGCGGCGTGTTCACCGAAGGCGAGGCGGTGGCCGACTGTCGCGCGCTGTGCGAGCAGCTGGGCGAGCGGCTCGCCGCCCATCCCAATTTCCAGGGCCGCGTGCAGGCGCAGGCGCTGGGCTTCGTGCAGCGCGGGTCGCGCGTCGTGGCGCTGCGCACCGACCGCGGCGAGCTGTGGGCCGATGGCTTCGTGGTTGCCGCCGGCTTGCAGAGCGCGGCGCTGCTGCGGCCGCTGGGGCTGCGGCTGCCCCTCTATCCGCTGAAGGGCTACAGCCTGTCCGCGCCGATCGAGCCGACCCACCGGCCGCCCGAGGTCAGCGTGACCGACTTCGAACGCAAGACCCTGTACGCCCGCATCGGCGAGCAGCTGCGCGTCGCGGCGATGGTGGATTTGGTCGGCGAGGACCTGCGCCTGGACCCGGCGCGGCTGGCGGCGCTGCAGCGCAATGTGCGCGCCACCTTTCCGTGCGCGGCGGACTATGAGCACGCCACGCCCTGGGCCGGCCTGCGCCCGGCCACGCCCAGCGGCGCGCCCATCCTGGGCGCGACGCCGCTGCAGGGGCTGTGGCTCAATGTGGGCCATGGCGCGCTGGGCTTCACCTTCGCCTTCGGCTCGGCGCGCATCGTCGCCGAACTGATCTCGGGTCGCGAGAGCCCGCTGGACCTGCAGGGCCTGCGCCTGCAGGCGGCCTGACGGTGGACGCCGCGGCGCTCGCCCAGGCGCTGCGCGGCGCCGTGCTGGCGCAGGATTTCGGCGCCGTCGCCGACCCGCAGGACGGCGGCCGGCCGCTGCGCCACTTTCCCAGCCTGGACCTGGCCGTGGTCGCCTTTCCGGCCGGTGCCGCGCCGGTGATGGCCAATGTGCTGTTCTCGCGCGAGCACCCCGAGGGCCTGGTGGCCACGATCGCTCCCGGCGCCGGCCCAGTGCGCGGGCTGCGCTACCTTGCCGACCAGCGCGACGCGCGCGGCGAGTCCATCGCCTGGCGCCCGGACAGCGACTGGTCACGCATGGACTGGCAGCCCCTGCACGGCGACGCCGGGCCGCGGGTGGTCGCGCCCTATCCGGCCTCGCTGCTGAAGCTGATGCTGCTGGTGGCCTGCGCCTGGCTGGTGGACCAGGGGCGCTGCCGCTGGGAGCAGCCCTGGGTGCATGGCGAGCGCGAGCTGGCGCTGCGCGACTGGGCCTTCGAAATGTGCTGCTTCAGCAGCAACGAGGCCACCTCGGCACTGGTGGCGCTGATGCACCGGCTGGGCGCGATCCAGCGCGGTCCGGACGGCGCCGAGCGGCACAACGCGCTGCACGGGCTCTTCGCCCGTCTGGGCCTGCCCACGCTGCGCTTTGCCAACACCCGCGCCGACGGCGGCTGGGGCAATGGCGCGGGCGCCGGCGTGGGCCAGCTGCAGATGACGGCCTGGGACACGGTGCGCCTGCTGTGGTGGCTGGACCCGCAGGCGCCGCCGCCGCCCTGGCTGGGCGCGGACGCGCCGCGCCTGTCGTCGCAAAGCCGTGGCCAGGTGTTGCACTGCCTGCAGGAGCAGGCGCTGCACGAGGTGCTTTCCAGCAGCGCGCTGGCCGGGTTGCCGGGCTGGGTGCGCGGCCTGCCGGCGCGGCTGCCAGCACGCTGGCTGCGCGCGGACGGCTCGCTGGAGGCCGGCGGGCTGCGCTATCCCGGCGACCTGCGCCGCCTGAGCGTGGCGGGGCCGGACAGCGAGCTGGTCTTCGCGCACAAGACCGGCAACACCGAGAACTACTGCGCCGACGCTGGCATCGTGCTGGGCCTGCCGCCGCGCCGCCGCCATTACCTGATCGCCCTGCTGTCCAACCTGGGCTCGCGCTACGCGCCCCAGCCCGGCACCGCGACGACCTGGCGCCTGCCGGCGCTGGGCGCCGCGGTCGATGCCGCGCTGGCGCCCTGGCTGGAAGGGCGCTGAGTCTCACCGCATGCCCTCGACCTACCGCCTCCCCCCGCTGCCCGAACGGCCCTGTCTGGGCCTGATCGCCCCGGCCGGCCCGCCGGCCCCGGAGCGGCTCGCGCGCCTGCCCGCCGTGCTGGACACGCTGGGCCTGGACGCGCGCCTGCTGCCCGGCTGCCAGGGGCCCGCGCATCTGGACCACCTGGCGGCGGACGACGCACGCCGCCTCGCCGATCTGCACGAGGCCTTTGCCGACCCCACGCTGGACGCGGTGCTGGCGCTGCGCGGCGGCTATGGCTGCGCGCGCCTGCTGCCCGGCGTGGACCGCGGCCTGATGGCGCGCGGCCGCAAGCCGTTGATCGGCTACAGCGACCTGACGGCGCTGCACGCGCTGCGCGACGGCCTGGGGCTGGCGGGCTGGCATGCGCCCATGCCGGTGTCCGACTGGCTGCGCGACGAGGCCGGGCTGGACGATGCGCGCCACCTGCTGCGCCGCCTGCGCCAGGGCCTGCGTGCCGGCGAGACACTGGCGCCGCGCCAGGACCCGGGCGCGCAGGCGCTGAGCCGGCCCGGCGTGGCGCGCGGCCGGCTGGTCGGCGGCAACCTCGCCGTGCTGGTCTCGCTGCTGGGCACGCCCTATATGCCGGACCTGCGTGGCACGCTGCTCTTTCTCGAGGACGTCGCCGAGGAGCCCTACAAGGTGGACCGGCTGTTGACCCAGCTGCGGCTGGCGGGTGCGCTGGATGGCGTCGCGGGCTTTCTGATCGGCAGCTTCAGCGACGCGGCCTCGCCGGACGCGGTGCTGGCCGATCGGCTGCATCCGCTGGGCCGTCCGCTGCTGGCCGGCTGGCCCTCGGGGCACTGCTGCCCCCACGAGCCGCTGCCGCTGGGGCTGGCGCTGGAGATGGACGTCGCCGGGCGCTGCCTGCGCGTGCTCTGAGCGCGGCCCGGGGCCGGCTCGCGGCCATCCTCCAACACCAGGCACGGACGAAAAAAAGCCCCGCGCGACGCGGGGCCTGAATCGGCGGCGCATGCCGCCGCTGCACGGTTGTCTTGGCGCACGCCCCGGGCCGGGCAGGCCCGAGGCGGTGGCGATCAGAAGAAGCTGTACTGCGCGGACAGCTGCACGGTGCGGCCGCGCGGATCGGCCACGCGCGGATCCCAGCCGCTGCCGGCCACGTTGTCCACGTTGTGCCAGGTGAACGGCGGCTGGCGGTCGGCCAGGTTGATCACGCCGGCGCTCAGCGTCAGGTCCTTGAAGCCGGTGTAGCTGGCCGTCAGGTTGACCGTGGTGTAGCTGGAGATCTTGCGCTTCTGGAACTGCACCTGGCTGGTGGCGCTGGTGTGGTCCTCGTCCATGTAGCCGTCCGAGTAGTTGACCGACAGCGTGGCCGAGGCCTTGGGCAGCTTGTAGGTCGTGCTCAGCGCGGCGCGCCAGGGCAGGTACAGCGTGGTGTTGGTCCACTGGCCCAGGTACTGCTTCATCGGCGTGCCGACGATCAGCTGTTCCTTGGCGCTGATCATCTTGGTGGCGGTCAGCGTGGTGGTCAGCGTGTTGCCGAGCAGCTTGCCGGTGTGCGTGGCGCTCAGGTCCAGGCCCTTGGTCATGCTGGAGCCGGCGTTGATCCAGCCGGCCTGGATCAGCACGATCTTGCCGGTCTCGTCGCGGATGAAGTTGTTCGCGAAGATCGGGTAGTTGGCCAGCTGCTGCGAGACGGTGAGGTTGTGGATGCGGTCGGTCATCTTGACCTGCCAGTAATCCACCGAGGCCTGCAGCGACTTGACCGGCGAGAAGACCACGCCCAGTGTCGCCTGCTTGGACTTCTCCGGCTTCAGGTTGGGGTTGCCGCCGGACAGATAGGGGATGCTGTTCATCGCGCAGGCCGGGTTGGTGCCAACCTGGCTGGGGTCCGGGCACTTGACCGGGTCGACGAGGGTGCCGGTCGTCGCCAGCGTCACCGTGCCCAGGTTGAGCTGCTGCGGGGTCGGCGCGCGGAAGCCGGTGTTGGCCGAGCCGCGGATCAGCAGGTCCTTCATCGGCGTGAACTTGAAGGCGACCTTGGGGTTGGTGGTGCTGCCGATCTGCTGGTAGCGGTCATGGCGCAGCGCGAGCTGCATCTCCAGGCCCTTGGTGACGGGCACCAGCAGCTCGCCATAGATCGCGCCGACCTTGCGCCACATGTCGGGCGCGGTGGCGTTGCCGGGGCAGCCCAGCACCGGGTTGTTCAGCGCCAGGCTCTTGGCGTCGAAGAAGGACACGCAGCTGTAGTCCTTGGTGCCGCTGAAGCCGTAGAACTCGCGGCGCAGGTTGGTGCCCACCGCGAAGGCGAGGTCGCCGGCCGGCAGCTTCATCAGCGGGCCCGACAGCGTGGCGTTGAACTCGTCGACCTGGGTCTTGCCGCCGTGCAGGCGTCCGTGCGCCTTGCTGTCCTCGATCAGCTGGCGCGCCTCGGCCGACTGGGTCTGGCCGGGCATCAGGAAGGGGTTGTACTTGCCGCTGGCCAGCAGCGCGAGCAGCTTGCGGCCGTCGGCGTAGCCGTCCACCATCTCGGAATAGGCCTTGGCCTGACCGCGCGACAGCGAGACCTTGTAGTCGTAGTCGCCCCAGGCGCCTTCGATGCCGGTGGCCAGGCGCTGGTTGGTGGAGGTGAAGCCCAGCGTGCGATAGCCCCAGTCCCACATGCGCAGCCGGTAGGCGACGGGCTTGGTGGGGTCGAAATCATTGGCGCCGTACAGCGCCTTCATGTTGGGGTAGTACGGCCCGTTGACCGGGTACATGGCCGACGGGTCGGAGTTGGTCGTGCTGGTCGAGGCCGAGAACTGGTAGGGCGTGAACTCGCCCAACGAGTAGTAGCGCGAGCCGACGAACTCGACGAAGCCGGTCGCGTCCCGGCCCACGTTGAAGCTGGCGCGCAGCACGCCGCTGGTGGTGTTGCTGGGCGTGCCGAGCATGAACTGGCGGCCGTAGTCGGTGCCGCAGCGGTAGGTGGCGTTGGCCGCCGCATAGCCACCGGTCAGGCCGATGTTGCCCAGCTGGCTGACGCCGAAAGGCGCGGCGCCGCACTGGCCGGTCAGCGCCAGGCCGTTGAGCACGGTGTACTTGGTCGTGCCGTTGCCGATCGTCGTGCCGGCGGCCGGCAGCGCCGTGTTGGCGAAGTTCAGGATGTTGGCGAACATCGGCGCGCTGGAGGTGTCGGGCACCAGGCCGCGCTCGGGCTGGTAGCCGGTGGCCCAGGGGCGGTCGATGCCGCGCAGGATGGTGTTCCTGCTGCGCGTGATGCTGCCCATGATGTTGAAGCCGTCGCGGCCCAGGTCACCCCAGCCGCCGGCCAGGGTCAGCTTGCGCTGCTGCCCGCCGCCGTGGGCCTCGGGCGTGCTGTAGCTGACCTTGACCTGGGCGCCCTGGTAGTCGCGCTTCAGGATGAAGTTGATCACGCCGCCGATCGCGTCGGTGCCGTAGATCGCCGAGGCGCCGTCCTTCAGCACCTCCACGCGCTCCACCATGTCCAGCGGGATGGCGTTCAGGTCCACCGAGCCGCCGGACATGCCCTGGTTGGACAGCCGACGGCCGTTCAGCAGCACCAGCGTGCCGGTGGGGCCCAGGCCGCGCAGGTTGGCATAGGCGCCACCGCCGGACAGGCGGTCGGCCTCGTCGCCGAACACCGAGTTGCTGGACACCGCGTTGTTGGCGTTGGCGGTGTTGGCCGCCAGCGAGCGCAGCAGGTCTTCCGCGGAGTTCAGGCCACGCGCCTGGATCTGCTCGCCGGTGATGACTTCCAGCGGCAGCGCGCCTTCGTCGCTGACGCGCTTGATGCTGGAGCCGGTGACCTCGACCCGCTCGATCTTGTTCTCGACCTTGGGCGCGGGCTGCGCGGGCGTGCCCTGGGCCGAGGCCGCCAGGTGGGCGCCCAGTCCCACCAGGGCCAGGGCTTGAGCGAGTCGTTGAAGTTTCACCGTCGTTCTCCTTGTCGAATGGGTACCGCCGTGTTGGAGGGGGAGCGGCGGTCGACCCAGTGATGCGAGCTTCGCGGCCATGATCAGCCACGGGCCGCGGCGACCGTGCTAGGGACGGCACCCATTTGTTGCGCATGTCCCGATGAATGCTTGTCGTCCGCGTATAACCTGCGGGAATGCAGCGGCCCCGACGCATTCCCTGTGCGAGGGAAGCCATTGCAAGAAGTGATGCCCGCGAAGCAAGCCGGGGACTATAAAGTCGGCGCCGGGTCCCCCAGGGCCGCGACGCGGCCGATGGGGCGAACAAGCAACAGCCGGTCCCCGTCATGCCCGACCTCCACGTCCCGCCCACCTCGCCCGCCGCGCGCGCGCTGCGCCGGCTGCCCCTGCTGGCGCTGAGTCTGCTGCTGGGCGCCTGCGCGTCGCTGCAGGCACCGCCCGAGCCGGTGCGCGAGGCGATGCACCAGGCCGGGTTGCCGGCGGAGGCACTCGCCGTCGTCGCCTTTCCGCTGGAGGCGCCGCAGCGCGGCCTGCGGCTGCGCCCGGACGTGGCGATGCAGCCGGGCTCGGCAATGAAGGTGGTGACCGCGGTGGTGGCGCTGGACCGCCTGGGGCCCAACAGCCGCGGCCGCACCGAGCTGCTGGCCGAGCAGCCCGCGCGCGCCGGCCGCCTGGCGGTGCCGCTGGTGCTGCGCGGCGGCGCCGACGCCGACCTGGACTGGCCGACGCTGGCGTGGATGCTGCGCGAGCTGCGCGAACGCCACGGCGTGCGCGAGCTGGCCGGCGGCATCGTCGTTGACCGCAGCCTGTTCCAGCCGGCGCGGCCCGAGCTGGGCCAGCCGCCCTTCGACGAGCAGCCCGAGTTCCCCTACAACGTGATCCCCGACGCGCTGCACCTGGGCGGCAGCCTGCTGAGCTACCAGCTGCGCTCGGGGGCACAAGACCTGGCCCTGGCGTCCTTCCCGCGCCTGCCGCTGCCGGCGCTGGACCTGACGCAGCTGCGCTTCGTCGATGCCGCCTGCGCGCAGTGGGAGGAGGGCTGGCTGCCGCCGGTCTGGGTGGCGGATGGGCCGCGGCTGCAGTTGCGCGGCAGCTTCCCGCGCGATTGCGAACGCACGCAGGCGCTCAATGTGCTGGACCGCCAGTGGCTCACCGAGCAGGCGCTGCGCGCCTTCTGGGCCGAACTGGGCGGCACGCTGGACGGGCCCGTCGTCGAGGGCGTCGCGCCGGCCGGCGCGCGCGTGCTGGTGCGCCACCAGGACCGGCCGCTGGCCGAGCTGCTGCGCCCGGTGATGAAGAGCTCGGACAACGCGCTGGCGCGGCTGATCTATCTGCGTCTGGGCGCCGCCGCGGCCCGCCCCGGCGAGGCCACCGCGGCGGCCGCGGACCGCGCGGTGCGCGAATGGTTCCAGGCCCAGGGCATCGCCGACGCCGGGCTGGTGATGGACAACGGCTCCGGGCTGTCGCGCAGCGAGCGCATCAGCGCCGCCCAACTGGCCCGGGTGCTGCAGCAGGCCCAGGCCGGGTCGCATGGGCCCGAACTGCTCGCCACCCTGCCGGTGGCGGGCGTGGACGGCACGCTGACGCGGCGCATGAAGGGCAGCCCGGCCGAGGGACGCGCGCGCCTGAAGACCGGCACGCTGCGCAACGTGACGGCGCTGGCCGGCTATGTGCCGGATGCGCGCGGCCGGCTGTGGGTGGTGGCGGCCCTGCTCAACGACGAGCGCGCGCCGGCGCACCGCGCGGTGCTGGACCGGCTGATTGCCTGGATCGCCACGCAGAGCTGAGCGGGCGTGAACGATTTCGCCGCCGGCGCGCCGCGCCGCCGCTGAACGCATCGCCCGCGGCCCCAGGGCCGGCGCGGAGGCGCTATCCTTCGCGCATCGGAGGGTCCGCATGGCGATCGCGAGGGTCAGGTCTTGCGTCCACACTGCCGTCCTGGGGCTGGGCTGCGCGCTGCTGGCTCTTGCCGGGCCCGTGTCCGCGGCCGCGCCCGAGCTGCGCTTCGTCACCGAGTCCTTCCCGCCCTACAGCTTCGAGCGCGAGGGCCATGCCGCCGGTCCCATGGTGGACGTGCTGACCGAGGCCTGCGAACGCCTGGCCTGGCGCTGCAGTGTGCAGGTGCTGCCTTGGCGGCGCGCGCTGCAGATGGCGCAGAGCGGCCAGGTCGACGGCATTTTCACCGTGGTCGACACGCCGGAGCGGCGCGCCTACTTCCATGTCTCGGTGCCGGTGATCGTCGCGCGCTACACGCTGTTCGGGCGTGCCGGCGAGGCCTTCAAATTCCAGGATCGCGGCCAGCTCGCGGGGCGCACGATAGGCGCCTACGGCCCGTCGGCGACGGTGCTGGCGCTGGACGAGCTGGTCGAGGGGCTGGCGGTGAACACGGTGATCGAGCCCGACAACCGCGTCGTGCTGCGCAAGCTGGCCGCCGGGCGCTACGGGCCGCGGGGGCTGGCGCTGGTCAATGAAAGCGTCGCGCTGGAGCTGATCCGCGAGGAGCAGCTGCAGGGCCTGCAGGCGGTGGGCACGGTCAAGGAGTTCAGCTATGCCTTCGGGCTCAGCCGCCTGCGCGTGGACGCGCGCCGGGCCGCCGAGTTCGACCAGGCGCTGCGCGCGCTGTGCCGCAGCGGACGCAGCGCGGCGCTGATCAAGCCCTATGCGCTGCCCGCGGCGTCCTGCGCGCCGCGCTAGCGCTGCCCGCGCCGCTCAGCGCACCGCGGGCTCCAGCAGCTGCAGCGTGCCGGCCTCGGCGTCCATCTCGGCGGGCAGGCCCACCGGCACGGTGAACTTGCGGCGGATGTGGCCGATCATCGCGCCGCGGTAGACCGGCACCTGCAGCGGCAGGAAGTAGTCGTCGAAGACCTCGTCCAGCGTCAGCACGCCGAACTTGCCATCGCCGGGGCCGCAGTTGGTGAACTGGCCCAGCACCACGCCGGCCAGATGGTCCAGCGCGCCGCACAGGCGCAGCGTCGAGAGCATGCGGTCGACGCGGTAGATGTACTCGTTGATCTCTTCCAGGAAGAGGATGGCGCCGCGGCAGTCCGGGAAATAGGGCGAGCCGGCCATCGCGCTGAGCACGGTGAGGTTGCCGCCCACCAGGTGGCCGCGCGCGCGGCCGGCGCGCAGCGCGCGGGTGCGGCCTTCGGTCTGCACCAGGCCGGCGCCGCGGTCGCGCGGGTTCTGCAGCAGCGGCGTCTGGCCCTCCATCACGATGGCACGGAACCAGCGCAGCGAGAACTCATTCCACTCCGACTCGGCCACCGGCGCATGGAAAGTCACCAGCCCGGTCTGCTTGTGGATCGCGTTGACCAGGCAGGTCAGGTCGGAGAAGCCGCCGAAAAACTTGGGCTTGCGGCGGATCAGCGCGTAGTTGAGCTTGTCGACGATGCGGGTGCAGCCCGAGCCGCCGGTCAGCGCGATGACGCCGTCCACCTCGTCGTCGGCGAACATCGCGTTGACGTCGGTGGCGCGCTGTTCGTCGCTGCCGCCGAAATGGCCCCAGCGGCCGCGCACATGCTGGCCCAGCTTGACCTTGAAGCCCAGCGCCTGCAGGGACTCCACCGCGATCTCCAGCGGTTCGCGCTCGTAGGTGGCGTTGGCCGGGCTGATCAGGCCCAGGGTGTCGCCTTCCTTGAGCCGCGGCGCGAGCACGCGCGATGGGGCCGCGGCCGGCGACGGCGCGCTGCCCGCGCGCGGCTGCGCGGCAGCGCCCAGCGTGGTGGAAGCCAGCGCCGACGCGGCGGCGCTGTGCAGCAGGGATCGGCGGTCGGCGCGCATGCGGGACTCCGTCAAAGAATGCGCGGCAGTGCTTGGCGCACGCGGTCGCGGTCGCCGAAGTCGAAATGCCACCACTCGGTGTTGATGCCATGGAAGCCGGCCTGGCGCATCGCCGCGCGCAGCCAGCCGCGTTCGACGAGATGCTCGGCGCGCAACTGGCCACGCGCCAGCAGCTCGGCCTCGTACTCGGGATGGGAGACCGCGGCCATCTCGTCGAAGCCGCTGCCCATGTCCACCTCGCGCCCCTGGGGATCGAGCACGGTGAGGTCCACGGCCATGCCGTAGGAATGGATGGAGCCGCGCTGCGGATGGGCGAGGTAGCGCGTCAGCGGCGTGCCCTGCAGCTCGGCCCACAGCGCTTCCTGCACGCGCTGCGGACGCAGCGCGTCCAGCACGCGCAGCCGGTGGCCCGGGCGCTGGCGCTGCAGCCAGCCGGCAGCCTGCTCCAGCGCGTCGGCGGCCTCGCGGCGCAGCCAGGCGCAGTCCAGCCCGCCATAGACGGCGCGGCCGACGAAGTTGTCGCGCGTCGCGTAGCGCAGGTCCACGTCGATGCCCTGCAGCGTGGCGAGCGCGCGGAAGTCGGGGTGGCCGGCGATGTCCTCGCAGGACAGGGGCGTGACGGCGGTGCTCATGCCAGGGTTTCCAGGCTGCGCTTGGCGGCGTCGCGCAGATAGCCCACCAGCCGCCGCGCGGCCTGGGCCAGCGGCGCGCTGGCCGAACTCAGCAGGTAGAGCTGCACGCCCATCGCCGGGGCGAGCGCGCGCACGCGCACGCGGCCGCGGTCGGCCGATGCGGCGGTGAAGGGGTCGACCACGCTCAGGCCCAGCCCCGCCTCGACCAGCGAGCGCGCCAGCTGGTAAGTCTGCACGGTGATGCGGCTGGCGGGCTCCAGGCCCTGCGCCTCGCAGGCGTTGTGCACCATGTGGCCCAGCGGGTCGTCCTCGGCCATCGCGATCATTTCGGTGCGGATCGCGTCCAGCGGCAGCGGGCCCTCGCCGCTGGCCTCGGGACTGCTCAGCGGGCACAGCGCCATCAGGCTGCCGCTGGCCAGCACCTCGGCCTTGATGCCGGGATGGCGCGGGTCCTGAAGGCTGAGCGCCAGGTCGGCCTCGCCCAGCAGCAGCGCGCTGACGATCTCGCGCGTGTGGTTGGTGCTCAGCTGGCAGCGGCTGCGCGGGAAGGTCTGGGCCCAGCGCTGCATCGCCGCCGGGATGACCGCAGCGGCCAGCGTGGGCGTGCTCATCAGGCGCAGCAGTTCGGACTCGCCATTGCGCAGATTGGCCGCCAGACGCCGGATCGCGACCAGGTCGCGGTTGAGCTTGTCGATCTCGACGAAGAGGCGCTGCGCCTCCGGCGTCGGATAGAGCTTGCCGCGCACGCGGTCGAACAGCGGCATGCCCAGCTGCAGCTCGCAGTGCTGCAGCACCTTGGTCACCGCGGGCTGCGAGATGTGCAGCAGCTGCGCGGCGCCGCTGATGGTGCCGGCCTGCATGATGGCGTGGAAGACCTCGATATGCCTCAGGCGCATGGCGCTCTCCTGGGCGGGGACGGGACGCGGGATGGACGCTGCATGGACATCGCGGCCGGGGAGGCGGCCGTAGACCGGGGGAGTCGCTTCAACCATAACACGGGGTTATGCACGCGGCCCGCCCGGCGGGCGCTCAGTAGTCGGAGCCGTTGGCGCCGGCCGCGGTGCGCGCCGCGTCGCTGGGCAGGGTGCGCAACTTCATCGCGCCCGGCGTGGTGACGGTGTCCAGCAGCGCGACGGTTTCCACGTCCAGCTCGCCGCGGTAGTCGGCGGGCCGGTACTTCATCTGGAAAGTGCTGATGACCTCGCGCGTGGCCGCGTCCAGTGTGCCGCTGCGCGGGACCGCGTAGCCGATCTGGGCCAGGCGGGCCTGTGCCCAGGCGGCGTCGGGCAGCGGCTGCAGGCTCCAGGACTGGCGCTTGTAGTCCAGCAGCGCGGCGTCCGGCCAGGGGATCAGGCCGGCGTCGGCGAGGCGCTTCCACGGGAAGCTGGGGCCGGGGTCCTGCTTGCGGCCTGGGGCGATGTCGGCGTGGCCGATGATGCGGTCGGGGCGGATGTTGTGGCGCGCCACGATGTCGCGCACCAGCTGGATCACCTCGTCGACCTGGGCCGGCGGGAAGGGCGCATAGACGCGGCCCTGTGGCGTGTCGGTGTAGCCGGGATGGACGATTTCGATGCCGATCGACGCGGAGTTCAGGTTGGCATGGCTGCCCCAGCTGCTCGGGCCGGCATGCCAGGCGCGGCGGTTCTCGTCGACCAGCCGGTAGGTGCGCACGGGCTTGTCCGACACCAGGTAGTGGCTGGAGACGCGGCCGCCGGTGGTCAGCACCTTCAGCGATTTGTCGAAATCCAGCACCGTGTAGTGCAGCACCAGGAACTGCACCCGGCTGTCCTGGTTCTGCGAGACATGGCTGGTGTCGATCTGGAGGGCCGGTCGGGTGGCGCAGGCGGACAGCAGCAGCGCGAGGGCGGCGGAAGCGAGTCGGGTGGTCATGGCGGGGTCGGGACGGAGGAAGACAGCGCGGCCGTGCGGGCCGCACCGACGTGGGCCTGCAGCAGCAGCGAACGCAACTCTATGCCGGCCGGCAGCGCCGCGCGCAGTCCGTCCAGCAGCAGGGGATGGAGATCGAAGGCACGGCCGGCCGTCGCGACCGGCCGCGCGCCATGGCGGCGCAGCAGCGCAGCGGCCAGCCGGCCGAGTTCGGTGCCGGCCTGATGCAGCAGTTCTCGGGCCTGGGCATCGCCGTCGCGGGCGGCCTGGGCCACGGCCAGCGCGAGCCGGCCGATGGCGCCGCGCCGGCTCGCCAGGTCGCCGCCGTAGACGAAGGCGCGTGTCTGGGCCCAGTCGCTGCCGCCCAGGGTTTCGAACAGCCGCCGCGCCAGCGCCGAGCGCTGCCAGCGGCCGGGCTCCTCGTCCTCGCCGCGCCAGACCCGGGCCAGGGCCTCGCGCGCGATCCAGAAGCCGCCGCCTTCGTCGCCCAGCACCGGCCCGCGGCCGCCGGCGCGGTGCAGCTGCAGCCCGGCGTCCACATAGGCGGCGATCGCGCCGGTGCCGGCATAGACCAGCACACCCTCGCCGGGCGTGAACGCGGCGCGGCAGGCCAGCTCGATGTCGCTGAAGCAGTCCACCCGCGCGTCGGCCAGGCCCAGCGCCTCGCCCAGCAGGGTGCGCAGCTGGCGCGCCTGCGGGCCGTCGCGCTCGCCCAGCCCGGTGATGCCGGCGACCACGCGCGCCGGCCGCTGGTGGGCCAGCACCGCGCCGGCCAGTGCCTGCAGGGTCTGCATCAAGCTGAGGCGGGCCGCCATCGCGCCCAGCTGCAGCGCGCTGAAGCCGGCGACCTCGCCCTCGGCCAGGCGCCCGTCCGGCCAGGCCAGCGCCCAGCGCGTCAGCGTGCCGCCGGCGTCCAGTCCCAGCACGGGCGGGGCGGTGGCGGCATCGGCATGGGGCATGGGCGGCGGGGCGAAGTGGTGGAGGCTGCAGCTTAGAAGCAGTGCGCGCGCTGTGCTCATAGCAATGCGCCGGCCGGGCATAAGCTGGGCTCATGGCGCACGCGTACCGCGGGCAAGAGACGGGCCGCGATGAAAAAAGGGGCTCCCGTAGGAGCCCCCTTGTCGCGAGTGTGGTTGATCGTGATCGATCAGAACTCGTACTTCGCAGTGATCTGCAGCGCCCACTGCGATTCGCCCTTGACCTGGCGCTGGGTGTAGTCGGTCACACCATTGGTGTCGACGGCGTACACATAGCGGCCCTGGGCGTCGATGCCGGCGAAGTTCACGAAGCCGCGGCGGAAACCGCCGGAGTTCTCGAACTTCATCTCGTTGATGCGGCCCCAGTTCTTGTTCAGCAGGTTGCCGAAGTTGAGGATGTCGAACGAGATCTTGCCCTTGTGGCCGGGGAAGAAGCCCGGCACTTCCTGGCTGAGGCGCAAGTCGAAGGTGTTCACGAAGGGGGCGTAGCTGCTGTTGCGTGCCACCACCGAGCCCTTGGAATTGGCCAGCTGCTTGTTCGAGTTCACGATGTCCCAGAAGCGCGCCTCGGCGGCGGCGGCGCTTTCGCCCGTTTGGGTGCTCTTGAAGACCACCTCGCCGGAGCCCGGGCCCTTGGGGATGTACATCAGGTCGTTGCTGCTGACGCCATCGCCGTTCATGTCGTTCAGATAGGTCCAGCTGTAGGGCTTGCCGCGGCGGCCTTCGTAGAACAGACCCACCGTGGTGCGGTAGTTGCTGATGAAGGCCTTGGACCAGTTGAACGAGGCCGAGATGCGGTCGCGGATCAGGTAGGCCGAGTTGGCGGCCACGTCCTCGTTGGGGTTGTAGATCGAACGCGATTCGAAGTTGGAGTTCGAGACCGAGGAGGTCAGCGGGCTCACTTCGGTGGCCTCGGTGTAGGTGTAGGCCAGCGACCAGCCGAAGCCGTCGCGGGCCGGGCGGCTCAGCGACAGCGTCAGCGTGTTGCCGTCGCCCTTCTTGGTCTTGGTGGCCTGCAGGACGTTGTTGTAGCTGGCGTTGCTCAGTGCGCGCGCACGGCCGCCGGCACAGGCGCCCGACGTCACCAGGCTGCCGCTCGGGTTCCAGCAGGCGTCGGTGTAAGACTGCGGCGTGTAGAACATGTCGCGGCCATCCAGGCCCTTGCGGGTGGCGGCGCCCAGGTTCAGGTGCTGGTAGTAAACGCCGGTGTTGACGCGGGTGTGCATCCACTCGGCGCCGAAGACCATGCCGTACCAGGGCAGCTCGGCGTCATAGGCCAGGTTCAGCTTCCAGACCGACGGCTGGCCCAGGCCCTTCTGCAGGAAGTCGACGTTGGCTGCCGGGGTGCCGGCCAGGTTGGTCGGCTGCTTGTTCGGGTCGGGATTGAACAGGCCGTCGACCTTGGTCGGATCGCAGGAGGCGAAGCCCGACGAGCCGCAGCCGTAGAAGGCGGTGGCCAGGCCGGTGTTGGAGTAGGGGTTGGAGATCCATACGTTGGCCGCCGCGCCCTGGAACAGGCCCACGCCACCGCGCAGCTGCTTCTTGGCATTGCGGCGGTTGTCCAGCGTCCAGTTGAAGCCCAGGCGGGGCTGGAACAGCGTTTCGCCGTCCACGGTCTGGCTGTTGTCCAGACCGAAACCGCCGGTGTTGCGCACCACGGTGGTGCCGTTGACGCTGCCGGCCACGGTGGCGGCGGCGGCGGCGGCGTTGTAGGTGGGCTTGTCACCCGTGGCCATGCGGTCCACGCGGAAACCGCCGGTCAGCGTCAGCGCGTCGTTGACGGTCCAGGTGTCCTGCAGGAACAGGCCGGCGTTGCTCAGCGTCCAGCGGGCGGCCCCGTTCTCGAACGTGGAGCCGTTGGCGGCGGTCTGCACCTGGTAGGACGAAGGACGGCCGCGCAGGAAGTTCTCCAGCACGGCGGCCTCGACCTGGGCTGCGGTGGCCTTGGCGCAGTCGATCGAACCGCCCGGCAGGGTGTTGTAGTTCCAGCCGGTGGGCTTGCCACTGGCGACAGAGGATTCGCAGCCGAAGGTGTAGTTGCCTTTGGTGTTCTGGAAGAAGGCGTTGTAGACCTTGTTGCGCTGCAGGTCGCCGCCAAACTTCAGCTCGTGGTCGCCCTTGATCCAGGTGGCGCCCAGGTAGGCGTCGATGGTCTTGGTGTCCAGCACGTTGAAATGGCGGCTGCGCTCGGTGCCGAAGTTCAGGAAGCGGTTGCCGCTGACCTTGGGGGCGCCGTCGGGCAGCGCGCCGCTCATGCGCAGCGACATCGCCGGCAGGTCGGCGGCGTTCAGCGGCACGCTGTTGTAGTCGCGCGTGGAGACCTTGAACTCGGTGCTGAAGTCGTCGGTCCAGTCGGCGAACCACTGGGCCACCACGGTGTCGATCTTCTTCTTCTGCTGCCACCACTGCGAGCTCAGCTGCAGGTTGGCGTCGGTATAGCCGCTGAAGCTGCCGTTGTTGGTGTCAGACTGCTCGGTGCGCGCGATGCGCAGGTTGGCGCGGTGGCGGTCGTTGATCGTCCAGTCCAGCTTGGCCAGGTAGTCCTTGACGGTCAGGTTGCTGTCGCCCAGCGGATTGCCGGCCACGAAGCCGTACTTTTCCTTGGCGATCTTGTTCAGGCTGTCGATGCTGCTCTGGGTGTGGGCCGATGCCGGCAGCGCGCTGCCAATGGGGCCGAACTCGGGCTGGGCGCGGTTGCTCTTCAGTTCTTCGTAGTTCACGAAGAAGAACAGCTTGTCCTTCACGATGGGGCCGCCCAGCGTGAAGCCCTTGGTGTCTTCCTTGAAGGGCAGGTAGTCGAAGTAGGCGCCCGTCTTGCGGTCGTACTTCTGGCCCACCATGGAGTCGTCGCGGTAGACGTAGTAGACGCTGCCCTTGAGCTCGTTGGTGCCCGACTTGGTGACGGCGTTGATGTTGGCGCCGGTGTAACCCTTCTGGGTCACGTCGTAGTTGGACAGGTTGACCTGCACCGACTGCACCGCATCGATGGAGATGGGCTGCTTGGCGGTGGGCAGGTTGTTGGACTCCAGGCCGAAGGTGTCGTTGATCGCGACGCCGTCGATGGTGATGGAGTTGTAGCGCGTGTTCTGGCCGGCGGCGGAGATCTCGCCGCGCTCCTTGTCGGTCTGCGCCAGGCGCGGATCGGTGCGGGCGTAGTCCTGCAGGCTGCGGGCGATGGACGCGTAGGCGTCCAGTTCGGCGCGGCCGATCTGGGTGCCGGCGCCCATGGTGCCGCTGTTGAACTTGCTGGCGACGCTGCTGCCGGACACCTCGACGGCGGCCAGCTGCTGCGCGCCCAGGCGCAGGTCCAGGCTCAGGGTTTCGGCCAGGGCCAGGTAGACGTCGTTGCGCACCTCGCGGTCATTGCCCTTGCTCACCGTGATGGTGTAGGGGCCGCCCACGCGCAGGCCGCGGGCGTTGTAGCGGCCTTCGGCGTCGGTGGTCTGGGTGTTGGTGGAACCGGACTCCTTGTGCAGGATCACCACGGTGGCACCGACGACGGGCTTGCCGTCCGCCGCCGTCACCCGGCCGCCAATGGCCGAGGTGGTGTTCTGCGCCATCGCCGGCGCTGCCGCGACGATGGCGACCGCAACCGCCAGCGCGCTGCGGTGGAAACCCAACCAATCCTTGCTACTCATCTTTTGCTCCTGTGCGAGAACAGACCGAAATTTCTTGAATGCGTTGTCAGCGGGTTCCAGACCTTCCCGGCGCGCAACCGTTTGCGCTTCGTCAAGGAAGCCGCAAACGTTTTACAGTGCAACGGGTGACCCAGGAAAAATGTCGGAACCGGGGGCGGGAGGACCTCTCCCACAGGCTGCCGCAGGGCGCAAAAACACCCTGCCCAGCTGAAACAGCGCGAAGCCTACCAGCCACCCCTGGCGCCAGCAATTGCGGCCAAACCCGTCCAACGGCTCCGCAAGTCGCCCCGACCGGGGCTGGCGCGAGGCCGTTGCGGCCGCAATTTGCCCGCGCCCACAAGCCCAGCGGCAGTCTGACCGGCGCGTATTGAGGAATTGTGACGGCCTGTGACTGCAGGGAGACAGCCGGATCGGGCGGGTCCAGCTGCCAGCCTGAGCAGCTGGACGGCGAGGCCGGGAGGCTGGGTTCGCCAGGCCGGATGGCTCGGGCGGAACAGGTCGTGGCCTAGGGTTTTTACTGGGTTCTCAGGCCGCCCCAGCGGTCGTCCAACGTTGCGCGGAATCTACAGTCCGGCGCCGCCGCGCGGCTGCAGCGCCAGTCGCGGTCCCTCTTCTCCGGCGGCGTTGAGACCGGCGGCGACGACCGCGCGGTCGCGCGCTGCATCCACCGCGAAGGGGCGCTGCGCCGGATGCAAGTGGAACTGCCACGCGCCGTCGCGGTGCACCCACAGCGCGAGCCGGCGCGGCGCCTGGCCCTGGATCACGGTCCAGCGCAGGCTCTGGCCTTCCAGCCGCGCGCGCAGCGGCGCGCAGGGCGGTTGCTGCAGCCAGGGTGTGGCCGGCGGCAGGGCCGCTCCGGCGTAGGCCGGGCCCAGTGCCTCGCCGATGCCGCGCCGGTTCTGCTGCAGCGCCACCATGCTGAAGTGCAGATGGCCGGCGGCGCCATGGCGGCGGGTGACGGCGATCTGCTCGACGATCTCCTGGGGTATCCAGGAATCCGGCTTGTCGGTGATGCGGCTGGTGTAGAGGCCGGGCCAGACATGGCGGCCCTGCGGATTGAGCTGCTGCCAGGCCAGCAGCAGCGGCTCGAAGGCCTGCGCGGCCTGCTCGCGCGGCCAGTAGAGCTGGGGCGCCAGGTAGTCCAGCCAGCCCTGGGCCAGCCAGTGCTCCACATGGGCGTAGAGCTTGTCGTACTGCGAGAAGCCGCTGATGCCCGCCGGGCGCCGGTCCGGCCGTGGCAGGCCGAAGGGGCTGATGCCCAGCTGCACGTCCGGCCGCACGCGCCGCACCAGCTCGTACAGGCGGCGCACCAGCTGGTCCACGTTCTGGCGCCGCCAGTCGGCGCGCGCGAGCGTGCCGCCACCGGCCTGGTAGCGCTCCCAGGACGGGCCGTCGGGGAAGTCGATTTCCTGCTTGCTCGCCGGGTCGTTGACCGGGTAGGGGTAGAAGTAGTCGTCGATGTGCAGGCCGTCGATGTCGTAGCGGCGCAGCACGTCCTCGAACACGCGCAGCGAATGCTCGGCGGCCTCGGGCTCGCCCGGGTCGATCCACAACTGGTCACCGTAGCGGCGCACCCAGTCGGGGCGGCTGCGGCTCAGGTGGGTGTCGGCCGGCGCGGAGCGGGCGCCGCTCTGGCGCGCGCGGTAGGGGTTGAACCAGGCATGCAGCTCCAGCCCGCGCGCATGGGCCTCGTCCACCCACAGCGCCAGCGGGTCGTAGCCGGGGTCCTGGCCCTGGGTGCCGCTGAGGTACTCGCTCCAGGGCTCCAGCGCGGAGCGGTACAGCGCGTCCGCGCTGGTGCGCACCTGCAGCACGATGGCATTGAGCTTCAGGTCACGTGCGCGGTCCAGGATGGCGTGCATCTGCGCGATCTGGGTGTCGCGCGGCAGGCCGGGCTGGCTGGGCCAGTCGATGTTGGCCACCGTGGCCACCCAGGCGGCGCGGAACTCGCGCGGTGCCGGCGGCGCCAGCGCGGCCAGCTCGGGCGCTTCCACCCAGCTGGGCGAGAACCAGTGGGCACAGCCGGAACTGCCCAGCAGGGCGGCACCGGAGCCGGCCAGGATCAGGCGGCGTTGCATCTTCATCGGATCAGACCTTCACGAACCAGCCGCGGCGCCACATCGCGCGCGCCAGCAGCCAGAAGCACAGCAGGAAACCCAGCGCGTACAGCAAGGAGGCCAGGCGCGGGTCCAGACCCAGCGACTGTATCGGGTCGACCAGCCCCTGCTTCCAGCTGCGGCCATCGGCCAGCCGTGCAGCGCCCAGCAGCTTGGCCACCAGGCCCGAGACGACGAAGAGGAACAGCGCGTTCATGCCCATCTGCACCAACGGCCGCGCGAGGCGGGCGCAGCGCGCGCGCAGCAGCGGCAGCGGGACCGCGTCGAGCAGCCAGTGGAAGACGGCGAACAGCAGCAGCCCCCAGCCCGTGCTCATGAACACATAGGCCGGTGTCCACAGGCTCTTGTTGATGGGCATGCTCCAGGCGTGCAGCAGCTCGGCGACCCACAGGCAGGCCAGTCCCGCCAGCACCAGCCACATGCTCTTCTCGCCGGGATCGCGCGGCTGCGCCAGCCAGCGCCCGGTCAACAGCCCGGCGATCTGGCTGGCCAGCGCGGGCAGGGTGCTCAGCAGGCCCTCCGGGTCCCAGTTGCGACTCTTGGCCCACAGATGGCCGCCCAGCAGCTGCCGGTCCAGCCAGGCGCCGACGTCCTCGCCCGGCTGCAGCGAGCCCCAGTGCCAGCGCCCCTGCGCGTCCGGCACCGGCACGCACAGCTGCAGCACCGTGTAGCCGACGAGCAGGCCCAGCATCCAGCCCAGCTGGGCGCGCCAGGACGCATACAGCGCCAGCGGCGCTGCCAGCATCGCCAGCAGGCCCAGGCGCTGCAGCACGCCGGGGATGCGCAGATGCGCCCAGTCAAAGCTCGGGATCAGGTTGAGCAGCAGTCCCAGCGCCACCAGCGTCGCGCCGCGGCGCCAGAACTGCAGCAGCAGCGCGCGGCGGTCGTCCAGGGCCTGGCGGCGCCGCGCCAGGCTGAAGCTCATCGAGATGCCGCTGATGAGCACGAAGAAGGGAAAAACCCAGTCGGTGAAAGTCCAGCCATGCCACTCGGCATGGCCCAGCGGCGCATACATCGCCGACCAGCTGCCGGGATTGTTGACCAGCAGCATCGCGGCGATGGTGAAGCCGCGGAAGGCGTCCAGCGACAGCAGCCGCGGCGCGGCCCTCACGCCGCGTCCTCCCGGGCCTGCTTGCGCCCGAAGCCCTCGGGCACGCGGATCAGCGCGGTCACCGCCAGCGAGGGCAGGGTGCACAGCAGGATCCAGGCGAAGAAGTGCAGATAGCCCAGCTGCTGCTGCAGCCAGCCGCTCCACATGCCCGGCAGCATCATGCCCAGCGCCATGAAGCCGGTGCAGATGGCGTAGTGCGCGGTCTTGTAGGGCGATTCGCCGGCCGGCCCGGGCTCGCCCGGACGCAGTCCGGCGCGGCCCTCGGCCACCAGGATCATGTACATCAGATACGCCGTGAACCCCAGCCCGTAGCCGAACTGCTCGACCGCCAGCGCCGCGCTGACCCACCACAGGCTGCCCGGGTGCGCCCAGGCCATCGCGAGAAAGACCACGTTGGGCAGGTGCATGGCCAGCACCAGCGGCCACAGCACCTTCTTCAGCCCCAGGCGCGAGATGATCCAGCCGCCCAGCAGCCCGCCCAGCGTCAGCGCGCTCAGCCCCACCGTGCCATAGGCCAGGCCCACCGCCTTGTTGCTGAGCCCCAGCCCGCCGACCTCCACGCGGTCCATCAGGAAGGGCGTGGCCAGCTTCAGCAGCTGGGCCTCGGGGAAGCGGTACAGCAGCAGGAAGGCCAGGATCACCGCCAGGCCGGGCTGGCGGAAATAGGCCGCGAACACGGCCATGAAGCTGCGCCAGGGGTTGGCCTCGGGCGGCGCCGCATGGTCCTGCGCCGGCCGCGGCAGCCGCCACAGATGGTAGGCGGCGATGAACACGAAAAACGCGCCCAGCGCGGCCAGCACGCCCTGCCAGGCCAGCACCCAGCTGCCGGAGCGTTCCTGCAGCTCGCCGGCCAGCCAGACCAGCCCGCCCTGGCCGCCAATGTTGGCGAGGCGGTAGAAGGTGGAGCGCACGCCGACGAAGGCGGCCTGCTGGTGCTTCTGCAGCGCCAGCAGGTAGAAGCCGTCGGCCGCGATGTCGTGCGACGCGGACGCGAAGGCCATCAGCCAGAACACCGCCAGCGAGAGCTGGAAGAAGCGCGGCGCCGGCAGCGTCAGCGCCACCATGGCCAGCGCCGCGCCGACGACGAACTGCAGCACGACGATCCACAGCCGCTTGGTGCCCAGCATCTCCACCAGCGGCGACCACAGCGGCTTGATCACCCAGGGCAGGTAGAGCCAGCTGGTGTAAAGCGCCATCTCGGCGTTGGAGACCCCCAGGTTCTTGTACATGATGACCGACAGCGTCATCACGACCACATAGGGCAGGCCCTGGGCGAAGTAAAGGGTGGGGACCCAGGCCCAGGGGCCGGGCTTGCGGGAGGGGCTCAGCATGGTCGCAGTGTCGCGGCTTTCGGGCCGGGGCCGTGGCCGGGCGTGGGGCGGCGCGTCAGCCGGCGGCCAGCGCGCGGCGCACGCTGCCGTCCACCGCGTCCAGGCGCGCGCGTGCGCCGTCCGCGTCCAGCTCGCGCAGCAGCATCAGCACCGCCACCTTCACATGGAAGCCGCACTGTTCCAGCGCGGCGCGCGCGGCGGCCTCGTCGGCACCGGAGGCGCGCATGGTCAGCGCGACGGCGCGCCGCACCAGCTTGGCGTTGGTGGCCTTGAGGTCCACCATCAGGTTGCCGTAGACCTTGTTGAGCCGGACCATCAGGCTGCTGGAGAAGCTGTTCAGCGCGATCTTCTGCGCCGTGCCGGCCTTGAGCCGGGTGCTGCCGGAGATCAGCTCGGGGCCGGTGTCCAGCAGGATGGCGTGGTCCGCCGCCGCCAGCACCGGCGCGCCGGGGTTGTTGGCCAGGCCCACGCTCAGCGTGCCGGCGGCGCGGGCGGCGTCCAGCGCGCCCAGCACATAGGGTGTGCCGCCGGACGCGGCCAGTGCCAGCAATACGTCGTCGGGGCCGGGCTCCAGCGCCTGCAGATCGCGCGCGCCCTGTTCGCGGTCGTCCTCCGCGCCTTCGACGGCGACGAACATCGCCGCCTCGCCGCCGGCCAGCCGCGCCACCGCGCGCTCGCGCGGCCACGAGAAGGTGGGGTAGAGCTCCACGCTGTCCAGCACGCCCAGCCGGCCCGAGGTGCCGGCGCCGCTGTACAGCAGCCGCCCGCCGGCGGCGATGCGCGGCAGTGCCGCCTCCACCGCGGCGGCCAGCGCCGGCACGGCCTTCTGCGCCGCGCGCACCGCCTCCAGCTGGTCGGCCACCAGCACCTCCACCAGCTCGGCGCTGTCATAGAGATCCAGGTCCGGGTGCTGGGAGTGGGGCGATTCGGTACGAAGCATGGTCAGGCGATGAACGGAGGTCCGCAAAGGATGGACGACTCTAGGGGGCGCGTCCATGGCCGGCCAATGAAAGCGACGGTCGCATGCATAACCCGTGGTTAATCCGCCGCGTCCGACCCTGGCGGCTTCTGGGCGCTATGCGCGCGGGCGGGGCGGCGCGGGCTGCGGCTACAGTGGCCGCAATCCTTCGGCTTCCGACCCCATCCATGTCTTCTTCCCACGCCCGCGCCCCGACCTGGCGCCACAGCATTCCGGCCCTGGCGCTGGCCGGGCTGCTGCCGGCCGCCCGCGCCCAGGATCCGGTGCTGCTGATGCCCGCGCAGATCAGTGCCTGCACCACCGAGACCGACGACGCCAAGCGCCTGGCCTGCTACGACCAGCTGCACCGGCGCGTGCCCACGCCGGCGCCGCTGCCGGCCGACGCGGCGCTGCCGCCGGCGGTGCGCGGCCTGGCCGAGGCGCGGCGCAGCGATGCGCAGGCCGAAGCCGATCCGGCGCGCGAATCCGGCGAGGCCACGCGCCGCGCCGTGCTCGGCTCCACGCTGGACGAGCGCTGGGAGCTGGAGCCGCGCTACCGGCTCGCCAACTTCCTGCCGCGCCCCTACAAGCCGGTCTACCTGCTGCCCATCACCTGGTCCCCCAAGGTCAACGACAAGCCGTCCTCGCCGTCGCCGGGCCACCAGGTGGACGAGGCGCAGGGCCTGAACCATGCCGAGGCCAAGTTCCAGATCAGCTTCAAGTCGCGCCTGTGGGGCATGGCCGACAACGGTCCGCTGTCGGTCTGGGGCGCGTACACGCAGAGTTCACGCTGGCAGGTCTACAACGCGGCGATCTCGCGGCCCTTCCGCGAGACCAACTATGAGCCCGAGCTGATCGGCGCGCTGCGCACCGACATCGAGCTGCTGGGCTGGCGCGCGCGCCTGGCCAGCCTGAGCCTGAATCACCAGTCCAACGGCCGCGCGCTGCCGCTGTCGCGCAGCTGGAACCGCGTCGTCGCCGAGCTGAACCTGGAGCGCGGCGAAACCGTCGTCACCCTGCGCCCCTGGTGGCGGCTGAAGGAGGGCCTGGACAGCGACGACAACCCCGGCATCGAGGACTATGTGGGCCGCGGCGAGCTGCGCGTGGTGCACAAGCTGGGCCGCAATGTGCTGAGCCTGCAGGCACGCCACAGCCTGCGCGGCGGCGAGCGCTCGCGCGGGTCGCTGCTGCTGGAATGGGCCTTCCCGATCGGCGGCGGGCTGCACGGCTATGCCCAGGTCTTCAGCGGCTATGGCGAAAGCCTGATCGACTACAACTTCCGCCAGACCCGCGTGGGCCTGGGTGTTTCCGTGGTCGAGTGGCGCTGAACGCCGGACGGGGAGGGCGGTGCGGGGCCGGCGTTCTTGCGGCTGGCGCCGGCGCAGGCCCTGTGCCAGACTGGGTTCACCTGCCGTCACGCGGAGCGCCTTTGCAGCCATGGCCGAGTTCTTCAGGAACTGCACGATCTGGGTGGTCGACTATCTCTATGACGGCCGGCCGCGGCGCTGGTTCCGCGCCTTCGCGGCCGACGCGCCGGTGCCCACGCTGATGGCCGACGAGTTGCGCGAGCTCTATGCCGAGCGTGCCCGTCTGGTCGAGGTGCGCCCCGC
Source organism: Pelomonas sp. CA6 (assembly GCF_022549225.1). Lineage (GTDB taxonomy): Bacteria > Pseudomonadota > Gammaproteobacteria > Burkholderiales > Burkholderiaceae_C > Roseateles. Next base: position 123,397 of record NZ_JAKZFD010000002.1, on the reverse strand, counting down.
CACCGAGCAGGAAGAACGCGACTACCTGCACGACGAGCAGCCGCGCAACGCCTATTGCCCGCTGTCCCGCGCGCCCGCGCCGCCGCGGTCCTGACGGCCGGGCCGCCTCTGCGTCGATGGGCGCGCCTCGCCCAAGCCCGCGGCCCGCGCCCGGTGCGGGGCCTGGCCTATCATCGCGCCCGCCATGCCTGAAGCCCTGTCCCGCCTGCTGCGGCGTCTCGTCCTGCTCGTCGCCACGCTGTGCGCGGCTTCGGCGCTGATCTTTGCCGCGCTGGAATGGCTGCCCGGCAACGCGGCCCAGCTGATGCTGGGGGCCGAGGCGACGCCCGAGGCCGTCGCGTCGCTGTCCGCCCAGCTGGGCCTGGACCGGCCCGCGCCGCAGCGCTATCTGGAGTGGGTGGGCGGCCTGCTGCGGGGCGAGATGGGCCTGTCGCATGCCTACGGCGTGCCGGTGGCCGGCATGCTGGCCGAACGCCTGGCGCTGACTCTGCCGTTGGCGCTGCTGGCGATGGCGCTGACCGTGGCGCTGGCGCTGGGCGCCGGCTGGTGGGCGGCGAGCCGCCAGGGGCGCTGGGGCGACCACCTGGTGATGGGGCTGAGCCAGCTGGGCCTGGCCGTGCCCGGCTTCTGGCTGGGCATGCTGCTGACGCTGGGGTTCGCGGTGAAGCTGCAATGGGTGGATGCGGGCGGCTTTCCCGGCTGGACCGCCGACGAGGGCGGGCAGGGCGGCTGGTGGCCGGGCCTGCGCGCGCTGCTGCTGCCGGCGCTGGCGCTGGCGCTGGTGCAGTCGGCGGTGCTGGCGCGCATCTGCCGCTCCGCGCTGCTGGAGGTGGCGCGCGAGGACTTCATGCGCAGCGCCCGGGCGCGCGGACTGTCGGCGCGCGCCGCGCTGTGGCGCCACGGCCTGCGCCACGCGCTGATTCCGCTGCTGACCGTGGGCGGGCTTCAGTTCGCCAACCTGTTGGCCGGCACCATCGTGATCGAGAACGTCTTCGCGCTGCCCGGCGTCGGGCGCCTGATGGGCCAGGCGATCGCCAACCGCGACCTGGTCGTGGTGCGCAACGGCGTGATGCTGATGGTGGCGCTGGTGCTGCTGCTCAACGCGCTGGTGGACCTGCTGCATGCCTGGGCCGACCCACGCCTGCGCACCGGGAGCGCGGCATGACGCGGGCCAGTCTGCGCCTCGGCCTGCTGCTGACCGGCGCGATGGCGGCGCTGGCGCTGGCTTCCCTGGTCTGGACGCCGCATCCGCCGGAGCAGATCGACATGGCGCGACGCCTGCTGCCGCCCGGGGGCGCGCACTGGCTGGGCACCGACCAGCTGGGCCGCGACCTGCTCAGCCGGCTGATGGCCGGTGCGCGCAGCGTCTGGTGGGTGGGCAGCGTCGCCGTGGGCCTGGGCCTGCTGCTGGGCACGCTGCTGGGCCTGCTGGCGGCGGCCTGCCGTGGCGCCGTGGAGCAGGCGGTGCTGCGCGCCTGCGACCTGGGTTTTGCCTTTCCGGCCCTGCTGCTGGCCATCCTGCTGGCCGCCGCGCTGGGGCCGGGCACGGGCATCGCGATGCTGGCGATCGGCCTGCACGCGGTGCCAGGTTTTGCCCGCCTGGTCAACGGCAGCGCCAAGAGCTGGTGGTCGCGCGACTTCGTGCTGGCGGCGCGCGCGGCCGGCCGCGGGCGGCTGGCCATCAGCCTGCAGCATGTGCTGCCGCAGCTGGCGCCGCTGCTGATCGTGCAGGGCACGACGGCCTTCGCGCTGGCCCTGCTCGCCGAGGCCGCGCTGTCCTACCTGGGCCTGGGCAGCCAGCCGCCCGAGGCTTCGCTGGGGCGCATGCTGGCCGAGGCGCAGACCCTGTGGTTCGAGGCGCCGCAGCTGGCGATCTATCCGGGACTGGCGATCACGCTGACCGTGCTGGGCCTGAACCTGCTCGGTGATGGCCTGCGCGATCGGCTCGACCCGCGCGAAAACGGCGTCGCGCCGTCTCGCCCCGCGCCTGCGCCGGCCGTGGCCGCGGCAGAGGGGCTTGGCGCGGCCCTTCCCCCCGCCGGCAACGCGGCGCCAGCGCCGCTGCTGCAGGTGCGCGACCTGCAGGTCTGGCTGCCCGACGCGCGCGCGCCCGGCCGGCTGCTTCACGCGCTGCGCGGGCTGGACTTCACGCTGGACGCCGGCCAGAGCCTTGCGCTGGTGGGCGAATCCGGCAGCGGCAAGACCCTGTGTGCGCTGGCGCTGATGGGCCTGCTGCCCGAGGGCGCGCGCGTGCAGGGTCAGGTCTTGCTGGGCGGCGAGGACTTGCTGGCGCTGGACGAGGCGGCCTGGTGCCGCCGTCGCGGCCGCGAGCTGGCCATGGTGTTCCAGGAACCGCTGACCGCGCTGGATGCCCTGCAGCGCGTGGTCGACCAGGTCGCCGAGCCGCTGCGCCTGCATGGGCTGGCGCCGGGGCCGGCGGCGGCGCGCGAACAGGCGCTCGCGCTGCTCGCGCGAGTCGGGCTGGAGGGGCGGCTGGCGCGCGCCTATCCGCACGAGCTGTCCGGCGGCCAGCGCCAGCGCGCGCTGATCGCCACCGCGCTGGCCGCCGGCCCGCGCCTGCTGATCGCCGACGAACCGACCACTGCGCTGGACCCGCGCCTGCGCGCCCAGGTGCTGGAGCTGCTGATGGCGCTGGTGGCCGAGCGCGACATGGCGCTGCTGCTGATCTCGCACGACCTGGCCCAGGTGGCGCGGCGCCTGCAGCGCGCGGCCATCCTCTATGGCGGGCGGATGATGGAGACCGTGGACCCGGCGGCCGCGCTGCTGCAGGACGCCGCGCGCCATCCCTACACCCGCGCGCTGTGGGCGGCGCGGCCGCGCCTGGGGGCCGGCCGCGACCAGCCGCTGCGCCCGCTGGCCGGCACCGTGCCGGCCCTGGCCGAGCTGGGGGCGGGCTGCCCCTTCGCGCCGCGCTGCCCGCGGGCCCAGCCCCGCTGCGCCGACGAGCCGCCGCCGTGGTCGGACGGCCTGGCGTGCTGGGCCCCGGACCGTTAGAGAACCGAAACCCGTACGCACGTGACGCCTCCGCCTATCCCTCCCGCCTTGCTGGAAGCCCGCGACCTGGGCCGCCGCCACGGCCCCGACTGGGTGCTGCGCGGCGTGGACCTGCGCCTGGCGGCCGGCGAATCGCTGGGCATCGTCGGCGAGTCCGGCGCCGGCAAGAGCACGCTGGCGCGGCTGCTGATGGCGCTGGAGCGGCCCGATGCCGGGTCGGTGCACTGGTCCGGCACGCCGGTGGACGTGCTGCCGGCCGCCGCGCTGCGCCGCCAGCGCGCAGCGATGCAGATGGTCTTCCAGGACCCCTATGGATCGCTGGACCCGCGCTGGCGTGTGGGCCGCAGCCTGGCCGAGCCGCTGTTGCTGCTGCCGGCGCTGGACGCCGCGGCGCGCGCCGCGCGCGTCGCCGAGGTGCTGGCCGACGTGGGCCTGGAGCCGGACGCGGCGCGGCGCTATCCGCACCAGTTCTCTGGCGGCCAGCGCCAGCGCCTGGCCATCGCGCGGGCGCTGGCGACGCGGCCACGCCTCATCGTGGCCGACGAACCGACCTCGGCGCTGGACGTTTCGGTGCAGGCCCAGGTGCTGGAGCTGCTGCGCGCGCTGCAGCGCCGGCTGGGGCTCAGCCTGGTGGTGGTCAGCCACGACCTGGCGGTGGTGGAGCTGCTGTGCGAGCAGACCCTGGTGCTGCGCCGTGGCGAGGTCGTCGAGCAGGGCGCCACCGCCGCGCTGCTGGGCGCCGCCCGCCATCCCTACACGCGCGACCTCGTCGCCGCGCTGGCATGATCCGCGCCATGACGACGGACCGCCGCCAATTCAATTCGCTGCTGCTGGCCACGCTGGCGCTGCCCGGCGCCGCCCAGGCGCAGAACGCCCGCCCGCTGGTGATCGGCATGACGCTGGAGCCGCCGGGCCTGGACCCGACGACCGGCGCGGCCTCGGCCATCGCCGAGATCGTGCTCTACAACGTGCTGGAGCCGCTGACCAAGATCGCGCCCGACGGCCGCGCGCAGCCGCTGCTGGCGCAGCGCTGGAGCGTCAGCGAGGACCAGAAGCGCTGGATCTTTCAGCTGCGCCCGGGGCTGAGGTTCCACAACGGCGCCGTGCTGGACGCGGCGGCGGTGAAGTTCAGCTTCGAGCGCGCCGCCGCCGAGGGCAGCACCAACAAGGACAAGCGCGTCTTCAGCAACATCCAGCGCATCGACACGCCCGACCCGCTGAGCGTGCACCTGCAGCTGAAGAACCCCGAGCCGGAACTGCCCGAGCTGCTGGGCCAGGCCACCGCGGTGATCGTGGAGCCCGGCAGCGCCGCCACCAATGCGCAGAACCCGGTGGGCAGCGGGCCCTACCGGCTGGCGCAGTGGCAGCGCGGCGCCAGCCTGACGCTGGCGGCCTGGCCGCAGTGGCGCGACGCCGCGTCCATCCGCATCGCGCGCGCGCAGTTCCGCTTCATCTCCGAGCCGGCGGCCCAGGTGGCGGCGCTGCTGGCCGGCGACGTGGACCTCTTCCCGCGCGTGGCCGCGGCGCGCAGCCTGGCGCAGTTCAAGAACCAGCCGCGGCGCTTCCAGGTCGTCGTCGCGGCCTCGCGCGCCAAGACCATCCTGGCGATCAACCACCAGCGCGCGCCGCTGGGCGACGTGCGCGTGCGCCGCGCGATCGCGCTGGCGCTGGACCGGCGCGCGCTGATCCAGGCCGCGGCCGACGGCTATGGCGTGCCGCTGGGCGGCTATGTGACGCCGCAGACGCCGGGCTTCGTCGACTGCACCGACCTGCAGCCCCATGACCCGGCGCAGGCGCGCGCGCTGCTGAAGGCGGCCGGCGCCAGCGCGTTGCAGCTCACGCTCAAGCTGCCGCCCGTGCCCTATGCGCGCCAGGGCGGCGAGCTGGTCGCCGCGCAACTGGCCCAGGTGGGGCTGCGCGTGAAGCTGGAGAACATCGAGTGGGCGCAGTGGCTGTCCGGCGTGTATGCCGGCAAGGCCTACGACCTGACGCTGATCTCGCATGTGGAGCCGCACGACTTCGGCAACTTCGCCCGCGCGGGCTACTACTGGGGCTACCAGAGCGCGCAGTTCAACGCGCTGTACGAGCGCATGCAGGCCAGCGCCGATCCGGCGCAGCGGCGCAAGCTCTTCGCCGAGGCGCAGCGCCTGGTGGCGCAGGATGCGGTGGCGGCCTTTCTTTACCAGCCGCAGTGGATCACCGTGGCGCGCGCCGGGCTCCAGGGCCTGTGGAGCGACACGCCGCTGTTCGCCAACGACCTGTCCGCGCTGAGCTGGCGCTGAGCGGGCGCGCTGCGCCCAGCACCCTGCTCAAGTCGGGGGGAGACTGATGCGTGGGCGCCAAGCCGGGGCGAAACCGGAGGGCGCGGCCTGGCCGTGGGTGTTAGCCTCGCTCGTCCGAGGAGCACCGCCGTGCCTATACAACTGCCCGAGTCGCTGGAAACCCTTCTGCTGCCGCTGCTGATCGCGGTGCCGCTGGCCATCGTCGTATGGCTGATCAGTACCCGCCGCGGCGACGCGCTGAACGAAGACGCCGCGCCGCAGCCCGTGCCGCCTCCGCCGCCCCCGGCGCCGCGCCTGCCGGTGCTGGTGGTGGACGATTCCGCGGTGGTGCGCGCCAAGCTGATCCGCCTGTTGCAGACCGAGGGCCACGAGGTGGAGGCGGCTGGCGACGGCCTGCAGGCCATGGACGCGCTGGCCCGGCGCCGCTTCGGCGTGCTGATCACCGACCTGGAAATGCCCAACATGGACGGCTTCGAGCTGATCGCCACGGTGCAGGGCAGCCGCGAGACCGAGGACCTGCCCATCCTCGCCATCACCGGCCACGACGAGCTGCATGCCCGCGTCCACCAGGTCCAGGGCGTCTACGGCCTGTTCAAGAAACCCTGGAACGACCGCGAGCTGCTCAAACGCGTCGAGACCTTGCTGCAGCTGGGCCGGCGGCCGGTGGAGGCGCCATGAGCGCGCTCCGGCGCGTGGCGCTGACGCTGGCCGCGCTGCTGGCGCTGGCCGGCGCGGGCGCCACCTGGCATGTGCAGCGCAAGCTGCCGCAGCGCGAGGGCGAGCTGAGCCTGCCCGGGCTGCAGGCGCCGGTGGAGGTGCGCTGGGACGAGGCGGGCGTGCCCCACCTGCGCGCCGCCAATGAGCTGGACCTCTACCGCGCGCTGGGCTATCTGCATGCGCAGGACCGCCTGTTCCAGATGGAGATGCTGCGCCGCCTGTCACGTGGCGAGCTGGCCGAGATCCTCGGGCCCGACCTGCTCAAGACCGACCGCCTGTTCCGCGCGCTGCGCATCCGCGACCGCGCCGACGAGATGGCGCGCGAGCAGTTCGCCGACCCCGCCCGCCTGGGCCCCGCGCAGCGCGTGCTGCAGGCCTATCTGGACGGCGTCAACGCCTACCAGGACAGCCGTCCCGCGCCGCTGGAATTCGAGCTGCTGGGCATCGCCAAGAGGCCCTTCACGCCGGCCGACACCTTCAGCGTGGCCGGCTACCAGGCCTTCAGCTTCGCGACGGCCTTTCGCAGCGAACCGGCGCTAACCCGGGTGCGCCAGCTGGGCCCGGACTATCTGCGCATCTTCCAGCCCGAGGACACGGCCGCGCCCGGCCATGCCGCGCCCGCGCTGGCGGTGCCGGCATCCGCCGCCGCACTGCCCGAGGACAGGCTGCAGGCGCTGGCCGGGCTGGGCCGGCTCACCGAGGGGCTGCCCGGCGTGCCGCAGTTCGAGGGCAGCAATGCCTGGGCCATCGCCGGCAGCCGCAGCCGCTCGGGCAAGCCGCTGCTGGCGGGCGACCCGCACATCGCTTTTTCCACGCCCGCCGTCTGGTGGGAGGCGCATCTGCAGGCGCCCGGCTTCGAGCTCTATGGCCACCACCTGGCGCTCAACCCCATGGCGCTGCTGGGCCACAACGCCCGCGCGGGCTGGTCGCTGACCATGTTCCAGAACGACGACGTGGACCTGGTCGCCGAACGCGTGAACCCGGCCAACCCCGAGCAGGTCTGGCACCAGGGCCGCTGGGTGACGCTGCAGCGCCAGACCGCGCGCATCAAGGTCAAGGGCCGGCCCGACGAGACCCTGGTGCTGCGCCGCTCGCCGCATGGCCCGCTGATCAACGACGCCATCCCCGGCGACGATGGCCAGACGCCCATCGCGATGTGGTGGGCCATGCTGGAAACCGAGAACCCGGTGCTGGACGGCTTCCATGCGCTGGGCCGCGCCGCCACGCTGGCCGAGGCGCGCGCGGCGGTGGAAAAAATCCATGCGCCCGGGCTCAACATCGTCTGGGCCAGCGCGCAGGGCGACATCGCCTGGTGGGCGGCGGCGAAGCTGCCGCGGCGCGCCGCCGGCGCCGACCCGAGCTTCATCCTCGACGGCGCCGGTGGCGAGGCCGAAAAGACCGGCTTCCTGCCCTTCAGCGCCAATCCGCAGGAAGAGAACCCGGCGCGCGGCTACATCGTTTCCGCCAATCACCAGCCGGCCGGGGCGCCGCCGGGCTATTACAACCTCGGCGACCGCGGCCGGCGCCTGGACCAGCTGCTGTCCACGCCCGGCAAGCGCTGGGACCTGGCGGCGATGCAGGCCCTGCAGCTGGACGTGCAGACGGCCTACGGACCGCGTCTGATCGGTCCGCTGCTGCCGCTGCTGCGCCGGCTCGCGCCCGCGGCCGACCAGCCGCTGGTGCAGCTGCTGGCGCAATGGCAGGGTGACTATCCGCTGGACAGCCGCGCCGCGCCGCTGGCCCAGCAGCTGGCCTACGAGCTGATGCGCGCGGCGATGCGTGACGAGCTGGGCGAGGCCCAGTTCGAGAACCTGCGCCGCGTCCGCGCCATCGACCACGCGCTGCCGCGCCTGATGGCCGATGCCGACTCACCCTGGTGGGACGACCGAGGCACGCCCGAGCGCGAAACGCGCGATCAGATCGTCGCCAAGGCCTGGGCGGCGACGCTGGCACGGCTGCAGCAGGTGGCCGGCGCCGACCGCGGCGCCTGGACCTGGGGTCGGCTGCACCAGCTCACCCACGAGCACGCGCTGGGGCGCAAGGCGCCGCTGGATCGCGTCTTCAACGTCGGGCCCTTCGCCGTGCCCGGTTCGCACGAGATGCCCAACAACATGGCGGCGCGGCTGGACGATGCGCCCTGGCGCGTGGCCTACGGTCCGTCGACGCGCCGCGTGATCGACTTCGCCGACGTCGCCACCGCGCTGGGCAGCAACCCGGTGGGGCAGAGCGGCGTCTGGCCCGACCGCCACTACGCCGACCAGGCGCTGGACCATGCCCAGGGCCGCTACCGCCGCCAATGGTTCGCCGAATCCGATGTCGCGGCCCATGCGCGCAGCACAATGCGGCTGTTGCCCTGACTGACTCGACCATGCTTTCGCCGCGCCGTTTCCGTGTCTTCCCCCAGAGCCCTGGCCCGTCGTCCATGCGGCGCGGGCGCGGCGTCGGGAGCGCCTCGTGATCCCGGGCAAGCACCTGGCCGCGATCGCCTTCGCGGTGGCGATGGGCCTGCTGTCCGTGCTGCTGGCCTGGCTGCTGTTCGGCGGCTTCATGCAATGGCTGGGCGAGCTGGGCCCCGCGGGCCGGCGCCAGGCCCAGCTGGTGCTGGCGCTGGTCGCCCCGCTGGCGCTGGCCGGCGGGCTGTACTGGCGCCGCCGCCTGCGCCGGCGTGCCGCACAGCGGCGCGCGCAGCGGGAATGACGCGCCCGGTGGCGCGATGCGTCGCCCACCACTGAACCCCTGCCGAGGTCTGCCATGCCGCCGCCCTTCGCGACCCTGCGCACCGTCGAAATCCCGGTGTCCGATCTGCAGCGCGCCATTCGCTGGTACGGCGAGGCGCTGGGCTATGCCTGCGGCTGGTCCGATCCGCAGCACGCCCTGCTGGCCCGGGAAGGCGACGCCGCCGCCACGCAACTCCTGCTCGTCCAGACCGACGATCCGACGCGGCTGTCCTTCCGCGCCACGCACAGCGGCATCCTGCATGGGGTGCTGGACTTCGAGACGGACGACCTCGACGCGGCCCATGCCCATCTGGCGCGCCTGATCCCGGGGCTGGCGCCGATCCCGGAGCCCGCCCATGCCTGGGCGCCGCGCGGCTTTGGATTCCTGGACAGCGAAGGCAACCGGCTGGCGCTGTTCTCCTTCCGCCGGCCCTAGGCGCGCCGCGCGGCCCGGCCCCGGCTCAGACCCAGGGCTGCGGCAGCTGCTCCACTGCCAGCACCTGCTGCACCGCCGGCCGCGCCAGCATGCGCTGCAGAAAGCCCGCCAGCTGCGGACGCGCGCGCGCCGGGTGGGCGAAGTTGCGCGTCCAGCGGCACAGCATGAAGGCCATGGCGTCCAGCGCGCTGTAGTGCTCGCAGAGCATCCAGGGGCCGCGGTGGCGGGCGAACTCCGCCTCCAGCAGGTCCAGCAGCGCGCCCACGCGCGCCTCGGCGTGCGCCTTGACCTGGGCGACGCCCGCGGTGTTGCCCTCGTCCACCCAGCGCTCGGGGTAGAAATAGGCGATCAGCGCCGGCTGGACCGAGTTGGTCAGCCAGACCAGCCATTTGTAGGCCTGCGCGCGTGCCGCCGTGCCGAGCGCGGGCAGCAGCTGCGCCCGCGCATGGGTGTCGGCCAGGTGGAGCAGGATGGCGGCCGTCTCGTAGAGCACCAGCTCGCCGTCGACCAGCACCGGGATCAGGCCATTGGGATTGAGCCGCAGGTAGTCGGGAGACTTGTGCTGGCCGCGGTCGCGGTCGACCAGGAGCAGCTCGAAGGGGATCTCCAGTTCGCGCAGCAGGATGTGCGGCGCCATGCTGGCGTTGCTGGGGTGGTAGTGGAGCTGGATCATGGCCGGCGGGATCGGAAGAGGCACAAGCGCCCATCATCGCAGCGGGCGCCAGGCGCCGCGCGCCCGGCATGTCCGATGGCGGGCGCCGGGGGTTTGGGCTACAAGAGCCCCATCGTCACGTTCAGCCCCATGGAAAGGCCCGCCATGTTCCGCGCCACCGCCCTGCTCGTCATCGACGCCCAGCAAGCCCTGACCCGCGGCCGCTACGCCACCTGGGAGGCCGGCGCGGTGGTCGCGCGCATCCGCGCGCTGGCCGAGCGCGCGCGGGCCGTCGGCGCGCCGGTGATCTTCGTGCAGCACGAGTCCGCCGAACCGGGGGACCTGCTCGAACGTGGCAGCGAGGGCTGGCAGCTGGACGCCGATCTGCAGGCGCAGGCACAGGACTGGCGCGTCGCCAAGCGCAGCAGCGACGCCTTCCACCAGACCGACCTGGCGTCCCGGCTGCGCGCCGCGGGCGTGCGGCGCCTGGTGGTCTGCGGCATGCAGAGCGAGTTCTGCGTGGACAGCACGGTGCGTCAGGCCCTGGTGCAGGGCTTCGACGTGCTGCTGGTGCAGGACGCGCACACCACGCTGGACTCCGAGGCGCTCAGCGCGGCGCAGATCCGCGCGCACGAGAACGCCACGCTGCCCGGGCTGGACAGCTATGCCGCGCGGGTGAGCCTGAGCCCGGCCGACGCGGTGTCGTTCGACGCCTGACGGGCGCCGGGGCTCAGGCCTGGGCCTCGAGCAGATTGCCGGTGGGCTCGAAACGCGCGCCGTCGTCCTGCGGCGACACGGTGGTCAGCTTGGCCATCAGCGCGCGCAGGAACTGCTCCAGCGTCGGCGATGGCAGCTGGGTGTTTTCGTTGGCGGCGGCGCCGCTGGCGGTGGTCGGGGCCGGCGTGCCCGCGCTGCCGCCCTCGGGGGCGGGCGCGGAGGCGGTGCCGCTGCCCGGGGTGGCGCTCGGCGGCCGCAGGTCGTCCATCAATTGGGTGAAGGCCTGCTGCAGCCGCGGCGCAACCTGGCCCTTGGCGGCCTGGGTGGCCAGCGTCGCCAGCGCATTGGCGAGCTCCTCGCCGCGCGGCGGCGCGCCCGGGCCGGGGCCGGCATGGGGCACCTGCTCGCGCACGGCGTCGAACAAGGCATGCATCACATCATGGACGTCGCGGCGCAGGGTGTCCGGCGCGGACGTCGCGGTGGTGGCGCTGGCATCCATGCCCGGGGCGGGGGAGGAGGCGCCGCCCGGGCTCGTGGCGCCCGGCGAGGGCGCCTGCGCGAGCAAGCCCATCTGGCTCAGGGCCTGGAACACCGCCCGCCCCATACCCCCCATGCCGTGATCGCCGCGGCCGGGGGGCGCATCGCCGGGGGGCTGCGCACCGTCCGCGTCCGTCCGGCGGGCCGGCGCCCGGCCGCTGCCAGGGTTTTGGATCTGGCTGTTCCAGTTCGACATCACGCTGCTGATGCTCATGGTGAGGCTCCACTGCGAGCATGGGCGTCGAGGCGGCGCGCCAGGCCCTCGCAGTGGCCGCGGCACGTGGTGTTCAGGACCGAAGGGGGAACCCCTCCATGTCCAGGATATCGGCAGGGTAGCGCCATGGCTTGATGGTGGCGTGTCCTATGCACTGATCGCCCGAGGGTTTTTACCCGGGTCGCGGATTGTCCACAATGCGGGCTGCCGGCGCGGACCGCCCGGCGCCCATGCCCGAAGCCCATGCAAATCCAAGGACAAGACAGCCTGCCCGCCGCCCGCGACCGGGTCTGGGCCGCCTTGAACGACGTCGAACTGTTGCGCGAGTTGCTCGCCGGCCATGGCGCGCTGCTGCCCTCGGGCGCCCAGACCTTCGAGTGCCGCATGGCTCTGCCGGCGCAGCCGCAGGGGCTGGCGGTCCAGGGGCGGCTGCAGCGCACCGGGGTGCAGGCGCCGGCACGCTGCCGCTTCGTCTTCGACGGGCAGGACGAGGCCGGCGCGCGCGTGGAGGCCCAGGTCCAGCTGTGGCTGGAACCGCAGGGCCCGGGCCGGACCCTGCTGCACTACACCGTCATCGGCCGGGCCGAGGGGCAGGCGGCGCGCACCGAGGCGCGCGCGGCGGAGCAGTCCGCGCAGGCGCTGGCGGCCACCGTGCTGGCCGCGCTGGGCGAGGCGCTGCGGCGGCGCCATCCGGCCGCGCCGGAGCCGCCACCCCCGCCGCCGCGCTCGCTGTGGCAGCGCTTCCTGGACTGGTACCTGGGCTGGCTGGGGAAGATCTTCACCGGCGGGCTCTGAACGCCCCCGGCGACGGGACGCGGCCTCAGCTCTTGGACAGGGGGCAGGTGTTGATGCCCAGCAGCGGGTAGACGGGGCAGAAGCGGAACAGCCCGGTCAGCAGCGGCACCAGGCCCAGATAGCCCCACGCGCCCACGGTGCCGGTGGCGGCCAGTCCGATCAGCACGGCGCCGGCGATGATGCGCAGCACGCGGTCCACGGTTCCCACATTGGTTTTCATGAGGCTCTCCTTTCAGGTGAATGTTGCAGGGCCTCACTGTCGCGCCATGCCGGGGGCGCGGTCTGTGACCTCGGTCACCGAGCGCCGTCGCCCTCGGCCAGGCGGCGCAGCGCTGCGGCATCCCGCAGCTCGATGCGCTCGCGCCCGAGCTGCAGCCAGCCCTCGCGCTCGAAACGGCGCAGCAGCCGGGTGACGATCTCGCGCACCGTGCCCAGCTCGTCGGCCAGGGCCTGGTGGGTCAGCGTCAGCACCGCGCCGCGGCCCAGCAGCGTGGCGGCCAGGCGCTGGTCCAGGCGCTGGAAGGCGACGGCCTCGGTGAGCATCATCAGGTCGGCCAGCCGGTCAGCGAAGAGGCCAAAGACATAGCGGCGGAAGCCGGGGTCGGCGGTCCATTGCGCAAAGCCCTCGGGCGCCAGCACCAGCATCTCGCAGGGCTCGGTGCTCTGGCCATGGGCGGGCAGGGCGCTCTGGCCGAACAGGCAGGCGGTGGAGGCCACGCACAGCTCGCCGGGGCGCACACGGTACAACTCCAGCGAACGGCCGCCGGGCGAGCCACGCGCCACCCGCACCTCGCCGGCGAGCAGCAGCGGGAAGCCGCGGCAGGGCTGGCCTTCCTCGAACAGCAGCTGCGCGGCCGGCAGCGCCACCGCCAGGGTGGCCTGGCTCAGCACCGGCGCGCGCAGCGCCTCGGGCAGCGCGGCCACGGCGGGGTAGAGCGCGAACAGGCGTTCGATCTGGTCGGGAAGGGGGGCTCGCATGGTTCACATTCTGCAACCGGCGGGCCGGCCCGCCTTTCCTTAAAATCCGAAACTCCATGAAACCGCCCGCGCCCCGGCAGGCCCTGCCCGCATCGGCGCATCCCTCCGCTTTCCACCGCCTCCGCGCCCGACGCCCGTCCCCCTCGCGGGGCGGCGAGGGCGGGCCGCGCGCTGCCCTCCGATGTCCGAACCTTCCCGAACGCCCCGACTGCTCCACCTGGATGCGCTGAAGGCGCTGGCCGCCCAGGTCATCATGCTGCACCACCTGACGGCCTACGGGCCGATCGCCGAGGCCCTGTCCGGGCTGCTGCCGGTGCTGTCGCAGTGGTTCTATGACAAGGGGCGCGTCGCGGTGCAGGTCTTCCTGGTCGTCGGCGGCTATCTCAGCGCGCGTGCGCTGTCGCCGCGCGGCGGCCTGTTGCAGGGCGGGGTCCGGGGCCTGCTGTGGCGCCGCTATCTGCGCCTGGTGCTGCCCTTCCTGGCGGCGGTGGGCCTGGTGCTGGCCTGCTCGGCCCTGGTGGCCTCGACGCTGCCGGAGCTGGTGCCGCAGCGCATCGACGGGCTGCAGCTGCTCAGCCATGCGCTGCTGCTGCATTCGCTGCTGGGCCATGAGTCGCTGACCGTCGGCGCCTGGTATGTGGCGATCGATCTGCAGCTGTTCGCGCTCATGCTGGCGCTGCTGGCCACCGCGCGCGGCGCGACGCGGCTGCCGCCGCGCTGGCGTGCCGCGCTGGGGCCGCTGTTGGTGGGCCTGCTGTGCGCGGGCGCGATGCTGTGGTTCAACCGCCTGCCCGAGCTGGACACCATCGCCCCCTATTTCTTCGGCGCCTACGGCCTGGGCGCGCTGGTGCACTGGCTCAGCCTCAGCGGCCGGCCCCGGCGCTGGATGGCGCTGCTGCTGGCGCTGGGCGGCGTGGCGCTGTGGCTGGAGTTCCGCGAGCGCCTGGCGCTGGCGCTGTGCACCGCGGCGCTGCTGGCGCTGTGGCTGCGGCGCCCGCAGTGGAACGCCTGGCTGGAGCGCCGCCCGGCGCTGGCCGCCGGCATCGCCGCCGCGGGTCGTCATTCGTATGCGCTGTTCCTGACCCACTTCGCGGTGCTGCTGCTGCTCAACGCCGCCTTTGATCGCATGGATCCGCAGGCACCGCTGTGGGCCGGCGTCTATGCGCTGGCCGCCTGGCTGCTGTGCAACGCCGCGTCGCTGCCCTTCCATCGCTGGGTGGAACGGCCGGCGGGCCGGCTGGGCCAGCTGGTTTCGCCCGCGCCGCGGCTCGCGGCGCGCTGAAGCGGCCGCTTTCCGCGCGGCTCAGTGACCGCTGCGGGCGCGCGCCGCCTCGTGGCGCTGCAGGTCGGCCAGGGTCTTGCCCGGCTCGTCGCGGAAACGCTCGTCCAGCACCAGCAGGCGCTGCACGCGGTCGACGCGGAAGCTGCGGAAGTCCTCGCGCAGCTCGCACCAGGCGGAGAAGGTCCACACCGGCCCCCAGAAGAAGCAGGCCAGCGGGCGCACCTGGCGCTCGGTGACCTGGCCGCCGAGGTCCAGGTAGTGCAGCGCCAGCTTGTGGCGTGATTCGGTGGCCTGGCGCAGCTGAGCGAGGCGCTCGCGCGTCGCGTCGTCCAGGCCGACCAGCGGCGCATAGAGCGCCAGCCGCTCGGCGGCGGCGCGCGCCGAGGCCGGCAGCACGGTGAGGATCTTGCCCAGCGCGTCCTCGGCAAAGCGGCCCAGCTCGCTGTCCAGCTGCGGCCGCGCGACGCGCACCGCCGCGACCAGGGCCTGCGCCTCCTCGGCGTTGAACATCAGCGGCGGCAGTTCGAAGCCGGCCTTCATGCGGTAGCCCACGCCGGCCTCGCCGTCGATCGGCACACCCTGCAGCTGCAGCGCGGCGACATCGCGGTAGACGGTGCGCACGGAAACCTCCAGCCGCTCGGCGAGGTACTCGGCGGTGGTCAGGCGACGTCCGCGTATCAGCTGGACGATCTGGAACAAACGGTCGGCTCGGCGCATGGCTGCGATTGTGCGCGAGCGCCGCGACCGCCCCCCTGGAACGCGGGGGCGCCGTCCGGCCCTGGGCGATCAGCGAACGCAGCGGCGGGCGCACGGCCCGTGTTCATCGGGGGTGGGGCGGGCGTCTAGTCCCAACGGACCAGCGCGGCCCGCACGGGGCTTTCAACACCGCTACCTAGTCTGCGCGGCGCGCTGGCGCTCCGGGTGCCGGCCGTCCCAACCTCAACCAGGACTCCCCATGAGCAACCGCCGCCATTTCCTCCAGCAGCTGGGCAGCGCCGTCGGCGCCAGCGCCGCGCTGGCCAGCTTCCCGCCCGTGATCCAGCGCGCGCTGGCCATCGAAGCCAACCGCCGCACCGGCACCCTGATGGACGTCGAACATATCGTCATCCTGACCCAGGAAAACCGCAGCTTCGACCACTACTTCGGCACGCTGGCCGGCGTGCGCGGCTTTGCCGATCCCTTCCCCGTGCCGGTCATCGACCGTGCCGGCACCTACAGCCGCAAGACCGTGTTCGTGCAGCCCATCGGCGGCGCGCCGGTGCCGGGCCGCCCCAACTGGGGCAGCCGCGCCGCGATCGCGCCTTTCCACCTGAACACCCAGCAGGACTTCGCGGTGATGCGCGTCAGCGGCACGCCGCACAGCTGGCCCGACGCCCAGGCCGCCTGGGACCACGGCCGCATGAACAACTGGCCCGCGGCCAAGCAGAACCATTCGCTGGGCTATTTCAAGGAAGCGGACATTCCCTTCCAGTTCGCGCTGGCGCGCGCCTTCACGCTGTGCGACCACTACCACTGCGCGACCCAGACCGGCACCAACACCAACCGCCTGTTCCTGTGGACCGGCCACAACGACCCCCTGGGCGTGGCCGGCGGCCCCAGCACCGACAACAGCCACGACAGCTTCAACCCCAACCCGGCGACCGACTACACCTGGGTGACCTATGCCGAACGGCTGCAGCAGGCCGGCGTGAGCTGGCAGGTCTACCAGAACATGGACGACAACTTCACCGACAACCCGCTGGCCGGCTTCCGCAGCTTCCGCGACGCCTGGTACCAGCGTCCCGGCTACTCGCAGGTGCTGCGCGAGCGTGGCGTGTCCACGCGCGACCTGGACCTGCTCAAGCGCGATGTGCTGGACAACAAGCTGCCGCAGGTGAGCTGGATCGTCGCCACCGCCGAGGGCTCCGAGCACCCCGGACCGTCCAGCCCGGCGCAGGGCGCGGACTACACCGCCCGCGTGCTGGAAGCGCTGACCGCCAACCCCGAGGTCTGGAGCAAGACCGTCCTGTTCATCAACTTCGACGAGAACGACGGCTTCTTCGACCACATGCCGCCGCCCGCGGTGCCGGCCTACGAGGCCTATGACGCCGACCCCGCGAAGGCCCGCCTGGCCGGTGCCTCCACGGTGGACACCACCGGCGAGTACCACCACCAGCTCAACGGTTCGGACGCGCGCTACCACCACCGCCCCTACGGCCTGGGCCCGCGCGTGCCCATGTACGTGGTCTCGCCGTGGACCAAGGGCGGCTGGGTGAACTCGCAGGTGGCCGACCACAGCTCGGTGCTGCGCTTCATCGAGGCTCGCTTCGGCGTGCAGGAGCCGCTGATCAGCCCGTGGCGCCGCGCGGTCTGCGGCGACCTGACCAGCTGCTTCGACTTCGGCTCGCCGCAGGACGGCCCCTTCATCGGCGAACTGCCGGCCACCGCCGCGCTGCGCGCCCGCGCACAGGCGCTGGTCAACACCAAGACCCCGGCCACGCCGGGCGCGCTGGTGGCGCCGGTGCAGCTGGAAGGCGTGCGCCCGGCGCGCGCGCTGCCCTACGAGCTGCAGGTGCAGGCGCGCCAGCAGGGCAACACCCTCGTGCTGCGCTTCGAGAACGAGGGCGAGGCCGGCGCGGTGCTGCATGTGTACAACCGCCTGGACCTGGGCGCGCTGCCGCGCCGCTACACCGTGGAAGCGGGCAAGTCGCTGGAGGGCCAGTGGACCGCCGCGCCCAACGGCCAGTACGACCTGTGGGTGCTGGGCCCCAACGGCTTCCACCGCCATGTCATGGGTCAGCTGTCGCAGCTGCCCCAGCGCGCCCAGCCCGAGGTGCTGGCGCGTGCCGACCGCGCCAACGGCGAGCTGCTGCTGACGCTTTCCAACGAGGGCCGTCTGCCCTGCACCTTCCTGCTGCAGGCGCTGAAGTACCTGGAGCAGCCGGTGCAGGAGCTGCCGCTGGCCGCCGGCCAGCGCATCGAGCTGCGCCTGCCGCTGGCCGAGAGCCGCCACTGGTACGACCTGCTGCTACGCGTCAAGGAACTGCCGGGCTATGCACGCCGCCTCGCCGGCCACCTGGAGAACGGCGAGCCCTCCATCAGCGATCCGGCCATGAGCGGCCCGGCGCAGCTGGACCAGTTCCGCCTCTGACCCCTGTTTCCACCCTCCATTGCAAGGACTGCATATGAAACTCAAGACCCTGCTGGCCGGCCTCGCGCTGGCGATCAGCGCCACCGCCCAGGCCGCGGCCGTCTACGGCCAGAACCTGATCGTCAACGGCGGCGCTGAAGCCGGCACCGCCGGCTGGTCCGGCTTCGACAGCTATGACCTGTTCCAGACCGACGTCTACGGCCCGAACTGGGTGCGTCCCAGCGAGCCCGGCCCGGCCGACCGCGGCCAGCGCCTGTTCATCGGCGTGGGCGCGCGCAGCGTGGGCTACCAGACCCTGAACCTGGACAGCCTGGCCGGCCACAGCGCCAGCTTCACGCTCAGCGGCTGGCTGGGCGGCTGGCAGGCCCAGGGCGACAACGCGCTGCTCTACGCGTCCTTCCTGGACGCCTGGGGCAGCGAAGTCGGCTCCGCCGCCATCGGCCCGGTGACCCCGGGTGACCGTGGCAACCAGACCGGCCTGTTCTACCGCGAAACCACCGGCTATCTGCCGCAGGAAGCGGTCAGCGTGCAGTTCTGGCTGAGCATGGAGCGCCAGGGCGGCGGCGACAACGACGGCTACGCGGACAACCTGTCCTTCATCGTCACCGCGCCGCAGCAGGTGCCGGAACCCGGCGGTCTGGCGCTGGCCTCGCTGGGCCTGGTCGCCGCCTTCGGCGCCCGCAGCCGTCGCCGCAAGGCCTGAGGCCGAGGCGCGCTGCCCCGGCTCAGCCCATCGGCGTGCACAGCTCGATGAGGCTGCCGTCGGGGCAGCGCACATAGGCCACGGTCTGGCCCCAAGGCTTTTGCTGCGGGGCCTTCAGTCCTTGCGCGCCGGCCTCCAGCGCGCGCGCATAGGCGGCGGGCACGTCGGCGCAGGCCAACGCCACCTCCACGCCCAGCGGCGCACCGTCGCCGACGCGGCGGTAGTCCTGGCCCAGGCTGTCGCGCGCCACCTCATGGGCCACGAAGGCCAGCGCGGTGGCGCCGGTGGCCAATTCGCCATAGGTGCCTGATTCGTGCAGAAAGCGCGTTTCCAGCCCGAAGGCCTTCTCGTAGAAGGCCAGCGAGGCGCGCACGTCGTCGACGTAGAGGATGGTGTAGGCGAATTGCATGAGGTGCTCCCTGGGCCCCGCCGGGGCCTGCTGTAACAGGCGGACATCATCGTTGCCCCCTGCTGACACCGCCTTGTCAGGGAGGCTGATCGTCCTCGCCCCCGCGGCTATGCTGGCCCCATGATGCGACTCGCCGCCGCCCCCAAGCCGGCCTCGCCGGTGCTGCCCGCTCCGCCGCTGAAGGCGCCGCGGCCGGCCGCTGTGCTGCCGCCCGCCGACGAAGCCGCCAGCGCCGCCACGGCGGTGCCGGGCGATGAGGACCCGCCCGAGGCGCTGGAGGCGCTGAGCGCCTTCATGCGCCAGAAGCCACGCCGGCGTCGCCTGGGCAACGGGCTGTGGCTGATCTCGCTGCCCGCGCCTGGCGATCAGGTCGGTGTCGTGCTGAGCGCGCAGATGGGCGCCCGCCACGATCCCGCCGGCCAGGCCGGCCTGGGCTTTGCGCTGCTGCAGGCGATGAGCCTGCGCAGCCGCTACCTGGACGCGCAGGGCCACCAGGCCCTGGTGGAAGAAAGCGGCGGCCGCGCGTCGCTGCAGCTGGGCGAGGACTTCTGCGCCTTCACCGCGCAGGGCCCGGCCGCGCAGCTGGCGCGGCTGATGTGGGCGGTGGCCGAGCGCTTCGGCAACGCCGAACTGGACGAAGCCGGGCTGGCGCTGGCGCGCCGCCGCCTGGCCCAGGCGCGCCAGGCGGCGCAGCTGGCCCATCCCTATGCGCGGCTGGACGAGGCGGCCTGCGCCCAGGGCTTTCTGACCCATCCCTACCAGCGCGGTTTGCTGGGCGAGCCTGCCGGCTGGGCGGCGCTGAGTCTGGACGCGCTGCGCCAGCACCGCGGCGCCTGGCTGCGGCCCGACAACGCCGCGTTGATCGTCACCGGCCGCTTCGACGCGGCCGAGCTGGATCGCCTGGCCGAGACCCTGTTTGGCAGCCTGCGCGCGCCTGTGCAGGCGGCCGGCGAGCAGCAGCGCTGGGTCGAACCGGCGCGTCCGGCCAGCCAGAGCCTGGTGCTGCAGGGCTGGCGCGCGCCGCTGCCGGCCGTGGCCCTGGTCTGGCAGCTGCCGCCGGCCGACAGCCCCGAGCGTCCGCTGTGGGAACTGGCCCAGGCCGTGCTGGGCCAGGGGCGCTCCGGCCGCCTGGTCGAGACCCTGGTGCAGGAGCAGGGCGTGGCGCACAGCCTGGTGCTGCAGCTGCGCCAGCATGCCCAAGCTGGGTTGCTGGTGGCGCGCGCGGTGGCGGCGCGCGGCCAAGCCGCCGGCCCGCTGCTGGCGGCGCTGCGCCGCGAGCTGCTGCGCCTGGCCGAGGAGCCCATCAGCGCGCCCGAGCTGGACAAGGCGCGCCGCCTGCTGCGCGTGCAGCTGCAGCGCGACGCGCTGGACCCCGTCGCGCTGGCCGGCCATCTGGCCCGCCAGCAGTGGCAGCAGGGCGGCGTGCTGCGTTCGCTGCAACAGAGCTTTGAGGCCTGGAGCGCGGTGGACGGCGCGCAGATCCAGCGCCTGTGGCGCGAACGCATGCTGGGGGCCGCCTGGCTGAGCCTCAGCCATCCCGGTGGAGGCGACGCATGAGCGAGATCCAAGGACAAGCGCCGGATCCGCGCCGTCGCCGCCTGCTGGCCGGCGGCCTGGCCGGCGCTGGGGCGGGGCTGCTGCCTCCCGCGCGGGCCCAGGTACGGCTGGACCAGCCGCCGCCGCGCGAGCCGCTGGCCGCGCTCGGCGCGCCGCCGTTGGCCCAGCAGCGCCTGGCCAACGGACTGCGCGTGCTGGTGCTGCCGCGGCCCGGCTGCGCCCGCCTGGGGCTGCAGCTGATGGT
The DNA here is from genome assembly GCF_022549225.1 of Pelomonas sp. CA6. Lineage (GTDB taxonomy): Bacteria > Pseudomonadota > Gammaproteobacteria > Burkholderiales > Burkholderiaceae_C > Roseateles. The sequence continues at coordinate 103,012 of NZ_JAKZFD010000002.1, read as the reverse complement.
CGCGGCCGGCGCGGCCCACGAGCCGGCCGGCCGCGAAGGCGTCATCGCGCTGGGCATGGCCGCGCTGGCACGTGGTGCGCGCCGCGACGGCGAGGACATGGACTTCGACGACATCGCCTACGCCGCCGAATCGCTGGGCGCGCCGCTGGTCCTGGAGGGCGGCGGCCAGGCCAGCCTGCTGGGGCTGGCGCTGCCCGCCGGCCTGGAGGACGGGCTGGGCGATGCGTTGGCCCTGCTCGCCGACCTGGTGCGTGAGCCGCTGCTGAGTGCGCAGGCGCTGGCGCATGCGCGCCAGCAGGCGCAGGACCGCGACCGGTTGCTGCGCTTCGATCCTGCCGCGCTGGCCGAACTCTGGGCGCCACGCCTGGCCGGTGGCGCGGCGCCTGTCCCGGCCGCCGCGCTGCAGCGCCTGCGGCGCGAGGATTTGCTGCTGTTTCGCCGCCAGTACCTGCGGCCCGAGCGCTGCACCCTGGTGCTGGCCGGGGAGCTGGGGGCCCAGGAGGGGCTGGCGCTGGCGCGCGCGCTGTTCGAGGACTGGCGCCCCGGGCCGGCCGCCGTGCCGGCGGCGCCGCGGCCGGCGGTCGCGCCGTCCTCGCTGTTCCTGGATCTGGCCGCGGAAATTGGGGCGGCACCCGATCATGCCGAGCTGCTCTTCGCGCTGCCGCCGGGTGGCGACGCGCTGGCGCGGCGCCTGGCGCTGGAGCTGGTGGCGCTGCGGCTGCAGCCGCGCGGCGCGGACGAGGGCCTGCTGGACGGCTGCCGCCTGCATCCGCTGGATCTGCCCGAAGCGCAGCCGGAGACCTGGCGCCTGCAGCTGCGATGGGGCGAGGCCGCGCAGATGCTTGCCGCGCTGCAGGCCGGCTGGAGCGCCGCGCTGGCCGACGCGCCCACGCCCGATGAGCTGGCGCGAGCCTGGGGCCGGCTGCAGGCCGAGGCCGCGCAGCGCGCCACCGATCCGCTGGTGCTGGGCGCCTCGCTGTGCCGGCTGCTGGCGCGCGGCCTCGCGCCGGCCGAGGCGCTGCGCCGCCTGTTTCCGCCGGGGCCGCCCACGACCGAGGCCGTGGCGACGGCCTTCGCCGCGCTGCCGCGCCGCCCTGTCGCGCTGCTGGCGCTGGGCGGGCTGGCCGGGCGCGCGGCCTTGCGCCAGAACTGGCCGCGCGTGCCGCTGCAGCCGCCGCCCTGAGCGGGCCGGGCGGCGACCTCGCCTACAATGCGTCCCGTCATTGGGGAGTAGCCGCTGCCATCGTCCCATCCCCGGGCCCGACCGAGCCATCATCTGGTCCGGCGTCCCGGAGACCTCAGAGCAGGCCCGCGTCAACAGACTTGCATCGCTGTGCTCCGTGCACCGCGATCATGGCGCGGGCAGCGTCCGGACCGACCCGCGTCGGTCCCGCGCCTGGCGAGACCTTTGACCATGCCCCCGGGTTGCGGCCGGAGGAGGCATGGTCATGGGTAAGCCTCCCGGCCGCGCGAAAGTCATTGCATGGACGCATTCCTCGTGGCCACCGGCCTGGTGGCCCTGGCCGAGATCGGCGACAAGACCCAGCTGCTGGCCTTTGTGCTGGCCGCCCGTTTCCGCAAACCCGGCACCATCTGCCTGGGCATCCTGCTCGCCACCGTGGTGAACCATGCCGGCGCGGCGGCGGTGGGCAGCTGGATCACCGCCCATGTCGGCGCGCAGACCCTGCGCTGGGTGCTGGGCCTGGGCTTCCTCGCGATGGCCGTCTGGACCCTGATCCCCGACAAGCTGGACGAGGACGAAGCCGGCGGCGGTCTGAGCCGGCGCCTGGGCGTGCTGGGCACCACGGTGGTGGCCTTCTTCCTGGCCGAAATGGGTGACAAGACGCAGATCGCCACCGTGGCGCTGGCGGCGCGCTATGCCGACTTCGGCGCGGTCGTCGCCGGCACCACGCTGGGCATGATGATCGCCAACGTGCCGGCCGTGCTCGTCGGCGGACGCCTGGCGCAGCACATGCCGGTGCGCCTGGTGCATGGCGTGGCCGCGCTGATCTTCGCCGTGCTGGGCGTGGCGACGCTGGCCGGCGCGGGCGCCTCGCTGGGTCTTTGACCGGGTCCGCCGGTCCGCGCGCCCATGAAAAAAGGCGGCCTGGGCCGCCCGGGTTTTGGGTGCCGCGGGAGCCGCGTGGCTCCCGCCTGCCTCACTGGCAGCTGGCGGGCAGCAGCTTGGCCCGCGTGCCCTCCATCGGGCCGCAGCTCCACTCGATCTTGCCGCTGTCGTTCACCGAGGGCGTCAGCTCGAAGCCGCCGGCCTCGCGCTGCACGGTCAGCACCATGTTGTCCTCGTTGACGCTGAGCGTGGCGCCGGTGGGCAGCAGCTCGTTGACGCCGACATCGGCCAGCGTGGGGATGCTCTCGTTCTCCAGGTAATGGTCGGCGAAGCGCTGCTGCAGCGCCTGCGCGGCGACCAGGTCGGAGGCGAACTGCGCGCGCTGCTGGTAGTCGCGGTAGGCCGGCAGGCCCACGGCCGCGCCCACGCCCACCAGCGCCACCAGCATCAGCGGCAGTGCCGCGGCGATCGCGCCGCCGCCACCATAGGGCACGAACAGCGCCAGCAGCCAGGCCACGCCATGGCGCGACGGCACGCCGCGGCCCTGGACGCGGGCGATGCGCTTGCTCAGCCAGGGATAGCCGCTGCACAGCTCGTGCAGCGACATCCAGAAGCCACGCGTGTCCTGCAGCTGGCTGTCGTACTTCTCCAGGTTCAGGGTCTGCCAGCGCTTGCCGCCCACGGCCAGCGCGGCGAGCGCGCGCGCGGCGTTCTCGTCGCTGCTGCAGCAGGCGCGGCCGTGCAGGTCGCAGCTGGACTCCTTGGCACGCGAATAGGCGGCGCCCAGCAGCGGGAACCACAGCGCCGGCGCGCGCACCAGGCTGCCGAAGCCCAGGTGGCCCAGGCGGATATGGGCCAGCTCATGGCCGATGTAGAAGCTCACACCGTCGGGATGCTCGTCCATCGCGTCGACCACGTCGGACAGCAGCACGACGAAGTCGCGGCCCAGGAAGCGGGTGGCGAAGGCGTTCAGCCAGCCGCCGCCCTGCAGCAGGTAGACCGAGGGCTCGTCGCGGACTTCCAGCCGCTCGCAGCAGTCGCGGTAGCGGCGGTACAGATCCGGGTACTGCGACTCCGACAGCTGGACGCCCGAACCCTTGATGTAGCTGATGAAGGCCGACTGCGCGAACAGATAGACCAGCGACAAGGACAGCAGCACGACGAGGATGACGCCCAGCGTGCCGACGATCAGGGCCAGCCAGATCAGCAGGCCCAGCACCAGCGCGATGACGCCCAGCGTCCGCTCGCGCGGATAGACGAGGTTTTGTGATTGCAAAGGGAAACTCCCGGGGAGGTTGTGGTCGTGCGCGCCGCCGACGGGCGCGCGGCCGGAGGCGCCGGACCGTGACTCACGACACGGTGGCGCGGGGCCGGCGGATTGTCCCGGGAGGAGAAGGGGGCTTTTGCCCCTCCAAAGGGGGGTGAGTGGGCGGTTGGCGAGCGTCAGGCCCGGTCTGGCCGGCAGTCGCCCGGCTCAGGCAAGACCTGACCCTCTGTACGGTCCGCGCGGACCGGCGCTCAGTAGCGCCAGGGGTTGCCCGGGCGGCGGTCGTAGCGGTCGGGCACGCCATCGCCGTCGCTGTCGCGCCAGCCGCGGCGGTGGTGGTGGTGATGGTGGGGCCGCTCCACATAGCCATAGCTGTAGCCGTAGACCATGGGGGCCGGCTGCACGTACACCGGTGGAGGCGGCGGGGCCAGGTAGACGGGTCGCGGCGGCGGCAGGTAGACCACCGGCGGCGGTGCATAGACCGGCGCGCCGATCGAGATGGACCACTGCACGTCGCCACGCGCTTGCGCGGCACCGGCGCCCAGAACCAGGGCCAGCGCCGCCAGGGCCTGCAGCGCGCGCTGCCGGGTGTCGGTCTTCGTTGTCATCTGTCGCTCCTTGCCGGCGCTGGGCTCCGCGGCGCGGGCGCTGGTGGCACCGCCGGCTTGACGTCTGTCCAACTGATGGCGCCGGGAATCGGTTGACGCGCAAGATGTAAACGCTGCATCCGGGCGTTCGTCAGACCTCGAACGGAGGTCGGGCACGGGGCGTTGTCGCCCCATGCGCGGTCAGCTCGTCTTGTCCGAGACGCCGACCATCCAGCTGATGCCGAACTTGTCGGTCACCATGCCGAACAGCGGGGCCCAGAAGGTCTTGGTCAGCGGCATGTCGGCCCGGCCGCCCTCGCTGGCTAGCGCGTCGTAGCAGCGCCGCGCCTCGGTCTCGTTCGCGCAGTCCAGCGACAGCGAGAAGCCCTTGAAGGCCTTGTCGCCCACCTCGCCGTTGCACATGCCGTCGGAGAGCATCAGCAGCGCGCCGCCGACCAGCAGCGAGGCGTGCATGATCTTCTGCTCGCTGCCCGGGGGCAGCACGCCGGGCGGCGGCGGCTCGGGGCTCTCGGCGTTGCGCATCATCATCTGCACCTCGGCGCCGAGCCGGGTCTTGTAGAACTGGATGGCCTCTTCGCAGCGGCCGTTGAAGAACAGATAGGGTTCGATACGCATCGCGGGCTCCTTGCTGGCGGGGGAAAGGGCGCCTGATGGCGCCCCGGGGGAAGCCCAATGTAGGCCCGCGCGTGCGGCGGGGGAAGTGCCGGCCCCGCGCGCAGAAGGGGTAGGCCAGGGTGGCGGTACACCCGCTGGCCGCGGCTCAGGGCGCGCAAGCCTGGCGCACCGCATGTTCCCAGCGCGCCATCTTCTCCTGCGCGGCGGCGCGCGCCAGCGTGGGGTGGAAGACGCGTTCGGCCTGCCATTGCTGCTCCAGCTCGGCGAGCCCGCGGTAGGCGCCGGTGGCCAGGCCGGCCAGGTAGGCCGCGCCCAGCGCGGTGGTTTCGGTGACGCGCGGGCGCAGCACCGGGATGCCCAGCAGGTCGGCCTGGAACTGCATCAGCAGGTTGTTGACGCTGGCGCCGCCGTCCACGCGCAGCTCGCTCACCGGCTGGCCGCCGGCGGCCACCGCGTCGCGGCTCATCGCCTGCAGCAGCGCGGCGCTCTGGAAGGCGATGGACTCCAGCGCCGCGCGCGCGATGTGGGCCACCGTGGAGCCGCGCGACAGGCCGACGATGGCGCCGCGCGCGTCCGGCTGCCAGTAGGGGGCGCCCAGGCCGGTGAAGGAGGGCACGAACATCACGCCGCCCGCGTCCGGAACGCTTTCGGCCAGGGCCTGGACCTCGCCGCTGGCCTTGATGGCCTGCAGCCCGTCGCGCAGCCACTGCACCACGGCCCCGCCGATGAAGACGCTGCCCTCCAGCGCGTAGGCGGTGTGCGCGTCGGGCTGCGCCGCCGAGGTGGCGATCAGGCCGTTGGCCGAGGGCTGGAAGCGGTCGCCGGTGTGCATCAGCATGAAGCAGCCGGTGCCGTAGGTGTTCTTGGCCATGCCCGGCTTGAAGCAGGCCTGGCCGAACAGCGCCGCCTGCTGGTCGCCGGCGATGCCGGCGATGGGCACGGCCGCGCCGAGCAGTCCGGGGTCGGTCTCGCCATGCACATGGCTGCTGGGGCGGACCTCGGGCAGCAGCGCGGCGGGGATGTCCAGCGCCTGCAGCAGGCGCTCGTCCCAGCGGTTCTCGTGCACGTCGAAGAGCATGGTGCGCGCGGCGTTGCTCACATCGGTGGCGTGCACGCGCCCGCCGGTCAGCTTCCACACCAGCCAGCTGTCCACCGTGCCGAAGGCCAGCTCGCCGCGCCGCGCCCGTTCGCGCGCGCCGGGCACATGGTCCAGGATCCAGGCCAGCTTGGTGGCGGAGAAATAGGCGTCGATCACCAGCCCGGTGCGCTCGCGCACCCAGGGGGTCAGGCCTTGCTCGCGCAGCCGCGCGCAGATTGGCTCGGTGCGCCGGTCCTGCCAGACGATGGCCGGATGGATGGGCAGGCCGCTGTCGCGCTCCCACACCACGGTGGTCTCGCGCTGGTTGGTGATGCCCAGCGCGCGCAGCTGGCTCGCCGTCAGCCCGGCGCGTGCCAGCGCCTCGCGCGCGGTGGCCAGCTGGGTGTCCCAGATCTCCAGCGGGTCGTGCTCGACCCAGCCGGACTGGGGATAGATCTGGCGGAACTCGCGCTGCGCCATCGCGCGCACGCGGCCTTCGATGTCGAACACGATGGCGCGCGAGCTGGAGGTTCCCTGGTCCAGGGCCAGCAGAAAGCTCATGGGGTCTCCTCGTTCCCGTCGTGGGCGTTGCGGGTTGCCGCGATCTTGCCGCAGTCTGGCATGGGCGGGGGGCGGTTGGGGCTACAGTCGGAGTCCATGGGCCCGTCTTCAGACCGCCACCCCACTCGCGGAATTTCTGCCGCGCCGACCCCGCCGAGCGACCCCGGCCCCGAGCCGGTCGACGTGCTGGTGGTGGGCGGTGGCATCAACGGGGCCGGCATCGCGCGCGACCTGGCCGGGCGCGGCTACCGCGTGCTGCTGGCCGAGGCGCAGGACCTCGCGTCGCACACCTCGTCTTCGTCCACCAAGCTGATCCACGGCGGGCTGCGCTATCTGGAGTACTACGAGTTCGCGCTGGTGCGCAAGGCCTTGCAGGAGCGCGAGGTGCTGCTGCGCAGCGCGCCGCATCTCATGTGGCCGCTGCGTTTCGTGATGCCGCACGACCCGGCGATGCGTCCGGCCTGGATGATCCGCGTGGGCCTGTTCCTCTACGACCACCTGGCGCGGCGCGAGCTGCTGCCTGGCTCCGAGGGCCTGGACCTGCGCCGCCACGAGGCCGGCGCGCCGCTGCAGCCGCGCTTCACGCGCGGCTTCGCCTATTCCGATGGCTGGGTGGACGATGCGCGGCTGGTGCTGCTCAATGCCCAGGACGCGCGCGACAAGGGCGCCACCGTGCTAACCCGCACGGCCGTCGTGGCGGCGCAGCGCGAAGCGGGCCAGTGGCGCGCGACGCTGCGCGGCGAACGGGGCGAAACGCGCACGCTGCGTGCCCGCGCCCTGGTCAACGCCGCCGGCCCCTGGGCCGAGCAGTTCCTGCGCGAGGCCGCGCGCAGCGCCCATGGCGAGGCGCTGGCCACGCGCAGCCTGCGCCTGGTCAAGGGCAGCCACATCGTCGTGCCGCGCTGCTTCGAGCACCCGCACGCCTACATCTTCCAGAACCCCGACAAGCGCATCATCTTCGCCATCCCCTACGAACAGGACTTCACGCTGATCGGCACCACCGACGTCGAGGTGCCGGCGGCGTCGCTGCAGGGGCTGGCGCGGGCGCGCATCGACGCCGACGAGATCGCCTACCTGTGCGAACAGGCGAGCCGCTACTTCCGCCGCCCGGTCACGCCGCAGCAGGTGGTGTGGAGCTATGCCGGCGTGCGGCCGCTGCTGGACGACGCCTCCGGCGACCCGGCCGCGGTGACGCGCGACTACCTGCTCGAAACCCACCGCGACGGCGCGCCGCTGCTGACCGTCTGGGGCGGCAAGATCACCACCTTCCGCAAGCTCGCCGAGGACGCGGCCGACCGCATCGGCGAGATGCTGGACCAGCCGCGCCCGGCCTGGACCGAAGGCGCCTTCCTGCCCGGCGGCGACCTCAGCGACTGGGTGGGGGCGGCCCAGCCGCGCCATCCGCAGCGTGACTTTCTGCGCTTCGTGCAGGAGGTGCTGCGCCGCTATCCCTTCCTGCCGCCGGCGCTGGCCCATCGCCTGGCGCGCGCCTATGGCGCGCGCGTCGAGCGCGTGCTGGACGACGCGCGGGATCTGCAGGCGCTGGGCGCCGAAGTCGCGCCGGGCCTGTTCGAACGCGAGCTGGACTACCTGCGCCGCGAGGAATGGGCCTGCGACGCCGAGGACGTGCTGTGGCGGCGTTCCAAGCTGGGCCTGCACTACAGCGAGGCCCAGCGGGCCCAGGTGGCGCGCTGGTGGGACGGACGCGCGGGCGCGGCGGCATGACCACCGGCCGGCCGGGCCGGGTCGATTCATCATCCCGCGCTTTGCCGCCCCCATGACCCTCCGCCCCGCCGACTTGTCCGACCATCCCGCGCTGCTGGCCCTGTGGCTGCAATCGGTGCGGGCCACGCATCACTTCCTGTCCGAGTCGGACATCGAGGACCTGATTCCCGTCGTGCGCGATCAGGCCCTGACCCAGCTGGAAGTCTGGGTGCTGTGCGGCGACGCGCGCGAGCCCGTGGGCTTCATGGGCCTGGACGATAACAAGCTCGAGGCGCTGTTCATCGCGCCCAGCCATTTCGGTCGCGGCGGCGGCAAGCGCCTGCTGGCCCATGCGCGTGCGCTCAAGGGGCCGCTGACGGTCGACGTCAACGAACAGAACCCCGGCGCCACCGCCTTCTACCTGGCCCAGGGCTTCAAGCCGTTCGGCCGTTCGGCGACCGATGCCGCGGGGCGGCCGTTTCCCTTGCTGCATTTGTGCGAGCCATGACGGGGGCTCGCTGCGCCCGCCGTTGATGCGATTGACGGAGGTTGGCGGGGCGCCTCCAATCTCGGGGCCGTGTCTCTGAGCCCCCGCAGTCGCCGTGCAGCCCGCCGATTCTCCAACCCCGCCAGCGCTTGCCCGCTGCGGCCAACCGAATGAAGGACCTTCGATGACCGATCAACCATATCTGCCTGTGCTTCAGCGCGTCGGTTGGGTCCTGGTGGCGGTGGGGCTGGTGGACATGGCGGCGGTGGCCTACTGCATCGTCAATGGCATTTCGTACGTCTCCCGCTTCAATGTGTTTGCCGTGCTGGCTGGCGTTTTTCTGCTGCGCGGCAGCTTGAAGGCCGCGTCTGTGATCCGATGGCTGGCCGTGTTCATGCTCGCGACGCTGGCTGCCGCCGTGGTCATGTGGCCGTTCATGCAGCCGATGAGCCTCACGCGGGCGCAGTTGCGACTGGATACCTGGACGATCCTGGGCACCGGCGTTGTATGGGCGCTGGCGATCGCGCTGCTGGTCTGGGTGGTGCGCGAGCTGGGGCGTGAGCCGGTGCGAGCCGCCCGCGCGGCCGCCGGTCGCAAAGCACGCAGCCTGCGAATTCCAGCGGCCGTCGGGGGCGGGCTGGTCGTGGTGACGGGCAGCTTGGTGCCCATGTTTCTCGGAGACACCGCGAGCCGGGCGAAGGCCTTGGCGGCGCAGCAGGCCGGTCCGGGCTTCCAGTATCACGTGACCTCACTTCGCAGGGTCCACAGCGCGCAAGGCAAGGTGGTTTTGGGCGTCGTGGCCGCCTGGAACGACGAGGCGCTGCGCTATGTGCCGGTGCAGTGGGAGGAGCCGTCGGACCGCTGAGCTGCGCGTGGGCGGCGAGCGCGCTCGCCCGTGCCGTCAAACGCCCCTCGGCGCCGCCATCCATCCCCGTGGACTTGGCGTCCGTCGCATCGGGTCACGGCGGCGCGGCCGGCGCGGGCACATTGGCGTCGTCGTCACCACCGCCTACCTCGGCATCCCCATGAGCACTTCTTCGCATGACTCCTTCTGGCGCCGCCATTGGCGCGAGCAGCGCGGCCTGCTGCTGTTCCTGCTCTGCTTCGGCGTGCTGCGCACCGCGGTGGCCGACTGGAACCCGGTGCCCAGCGGGTCCATGCGCCCCACCATCCTGGAGGGCGACGTGGTGCTGGTCAACCGGCTGGCCTATGACCTCAAGCTGCCGCTGACCGACCACGTCCTGCTGCCCCTGGGCGAGCCGCGGCGCGGCGACATCGCGGTATTCAGCTCGCCCCAGGACGGCACGCGGCTGATCAAGCGCATCGTCGGCCTGCCGGGCGATCTGGTCGAGCTGCGCCAGGGCCGGCTGTATCTGAATGGCGAGGCGGCCACCTACGACCAGGGCGAGACCCGGGCCGAGACGGTGTTGCCCGGGCTGATGCTGAACGCGCGGCGCGAACGCGAAACCCTGGGCGGCCACGCGCACACGGTGCAATGGCTGCCGGGCCTGCGCGGTGACGGCGGTGCCGACTTCGGGCCGCTGCGCGTGCCCGAGGGGCATTTCTTCATGATGGGCGACAACCGCGACGACAGCGCCGACTCGCGCGTCATCGGCCCGGTGCCGCGCGAGCGGCTCAATGGGCGTGCCCACCACATCCTGGTTTCGGCCGACATCAAGGATCGCTGGCAGCCGCGCTTCGCGCGCTGGGGCGCGGCGCTGCGCTAGCGAGCGCGGCGGCAGCAGGTCGCGCAGGGGTTTGGGCCCGCGGCGGCAGCGGGCGCGCAAAACGGCCAGAATCGCGCACACCCCACCGCTTTGCGCGAGGCTTCCGATGAATCTCTACATCGCTTCCATCCCCGTGTTCGAACAGATGCTGGGCGCGCTGTCCGGCGTGCTGGCCAAGGGCCAGGCCCATGCCCAGGCGCAGGACCTGGACGAGGCCTCGCTGCTGCAGGCGCGGCTGGCGCCGGACATGTTTCCGCTGACGCGCCAGGTGCAGATCGCCTGCGATTTCGCCAAGGGCGCGGCGGCGCGCCTGGCCGGCCGCGAGCCGCCGGCCTGGGCCGACGAGGAGCAGAGCTTTGCCGAGCTGCAGTCGCGCATCGCGCGCACGCTGGGCTATATCGGCGGCGTGGACGCCGAGGAGTTCCTCGACGCCGAGTCGCGCGAGATCGTGCTGCGCCCAGGCACCCAGCGCGAGCAGCGCTTCATCGGCCGCGACTACCTGCTGCACTACGCGCTGCCGCATTTCTTCTTCCACGTCACGACCGCCTACGACATCCTGCGCCAGCAGGGCGTGGCGCTGGGCAAGTCGGACTACATGGGCCGGTCCTGAACCGGCGTGGCTGAACGGCCCCGCGGTGGCGCGGGGCCCCGGCCCCTGTCAGCCGGTCAGCCCGCCACCCTGAACTGGGCCACCGTGCCCAGCAGACGGCGCGCCTGCTCGTGCAGGCTCTCGGCCGCCGCGGCGGACTCCTCCACCAGCGCGGCGTTCTCCTGCGTGCTGCGGTCCATCTGCGTCACCGCCAGCCCCACCTGCTGCACGCCGGCGCTCTGCTCGCGGCTGGCGTGGCTGATCTCGGCCATCAGCGCCGCGACGCGCGCGATCGCCTGGCCCACCTGTTGGATGGTCATGCCGGCTCGGTCCACCTGGGCGCAGCCCTGTTCCACGCGGTCATTGCTGCTGCCGATCAGGCCCTTGATCTCCTTGGCCGCCTCGGCGCTGCGCTGCGCGAGCTGGCGCACCTCGCTGGCCACCACCGCGAAGCCGCGGCCCTGTTCGCCGGCGCGCGCGGCCTCGACCGCGGCGTTCAGCGCCAGGATGTTGGTCTGGAAGGCGATCGCGTCGATCACGCCGATGATGTCGGCCACCTTGTGCGAGCTGGCGCTGATCTCGCGCATGGTGCGCACCACCTCGCCGACCGCGCTGCCGCCCTCGTCGGCGATGCGCGCGGCCTCGCGGGCCAGCGTGTCGGCCTGCTGTGCGTGCTGGTCATTGCCACGCACCGTGGCGCCCAGCTGGTCCATCGACGCGGCGGTCTGCTGCAGCGCCGCGGCCTGCTGTTCGGTGCGGCTGGACAGGTCGCTGTTGCCGGTGGCGATCTGCGCCGAGGCGCTGGCCACGCCCTCGGCGTTCAGGCGCACCTCGCGCACCATGCCGGCCAGGCGCTGCTGCATGTGCTGCAGGGCCTTGAGCAGACGGCCGGTCTCGTTGTCGGCCTCGCTCACCTCCACCGGACGGGTGAGGTCGCCCTGGGCCACGCGGTTGGCCACGGCCACCGCGTCATTCAGCGGCCGCGTGATCAGGCGCTGCAGCCACACGCTCAGCGCCAGCGCCGCGAGCGTCGCCGCGCCCAGCAGCAGCAGCACGCGCTGGCGTGCCGACGCGGCGGCCGCGGCGGCGTCGCGCGCGGCCTCCTGCATCAGCTGCTCGCCCTGCTTCACCTGCCGGTCCACCTCGCCCATGTAGGCCAGGTGGCGTGGCAGCATGCGCTCGCTCAGCTGCTGGCGCGCGGCGTCGGTCTGACCCTGCTCCACCATGCGCGTGAACACCTGACGCTCGCTGTGATAGGCCTTGCGCACCACGGCCAGGCGCTCCAGATCGGCACGGCCCTCGGGGCTGTCGAGCAGCTTTTCCAGCTCGGTCAGCGTGGCGGTGGTCGTGCGCGACACCTCGGCGATCTGCTGCGCCTTGTCGCGCACCGCGTCCGCGTCGGGCCAGATCAGCTGGTCGCGCACCAGGCGCGCCACCTGGTTGTTGGCGTTTTTCAGTTCGTGCAGCAGCTTCACGCGCGGGTAGCGGTCGGCCAGCGCGAGCTGGAACTGCGCGTCGATATGGTCCAGCTGCTGCCAGGCCGCGGCGCCCATCAGCGCCATCAACAGCCACAGCAGCCCATTGCCCAGGGCCAGCAGCGTGGCCACTTTCATCTTTCTCAGCGACAACATCTCGAACACCAGGAAGCCTAGGGATAGCCCTGAGTCTGCTGTTGCAGATCAAGCCGTCTCCTGCTGCAAGTCAAGACTGTGTCAGCGCCCGAGCGACCGGGGGGAAGCCGAGAAAAACGCACGGTTCGCCGTCATTTTGCGCGGCGCCTCGGCAACAGGCGGCCTCAACGCTCGAAGGGGAACAGCCGGTCCGGGAAGACCAGGCTGCGGCTGGTGCGCAGCACCACGCCGTCCTTGAAGTGGACGTTGAAGCGCACCGGATAGCCGCCCGGGTCGGGGGCCACGTTCCAGTCCCAGACGTCCTCGCCGCTGAGACGGAAAAACACGCGGCTGCGCTCCAGTCCCAGGCGCCGGCTGACCTGCTGCGCGCTCAGCCCTGGCACGATGGCGGCCAGGCTGTCGGGCGCCAGCCCGTCCCAGACGCGCTGCACCCGGTCCTGGTCATCCAGCCGCACCAGCCAGCAGGTTTGGCCGAAGGGCTGGCTGGAATACTCGAGCGTGCGGCCGCCGTCGGCCTCGGCCCAGGCGCGCTTGGGTTCGCCCCACCAGGCGATGATCTCCGCGCCAGTGCTGCGCCCCGGCTGCAGCCGCGCGTCGCGGCCCGGGCCGGCGCAGCCCTGCAGCAGGGTCAGCGGCGCGGCGCCGGCCAGCAGCAGGGCGGTGCACAGCGCGCGGCGCGCCGTACGTGCGCCATCCTGGGGCGGGGCGGAAGGAAGCGGCGAAGCGGTCAGGGCGTCCATGGCGACATTGTGGCCTCAAGCCCTCTTGTTGCGGGGGTGAGGGGCCTGCAGCCGCGTCCGCCGCCCTAGACTGGCGCCGGCCTCGCGCCGCGCCTTGCTCTCGTCGTCCTTGACACCCCGGTTGCTCATGTCGAGCGTCATCCATCGCCTTGCCCGCATCGCCGTCGTCCTGTTCGCCGCGCTGCCGCTGCAGCCGGCCTGGGCCGGCTGCACCCTGGTCCATGGCCATGGCCGCAACCATGATCCGCGGGACGAGGCCGCCAACCGCCAGTGGGACGCGCTCAACCGCCGCTTCCACCAAGCCGTGATGGAGCGGCTGGCACAGGCCGGCTGGACGCTGGACGGGCTCTGGCTCGGCGTCGCCGAGACCGACCTGCAGGCCAACGCGCAGCGCCTGCTCGATCAGGCGCGCGAGCGCGGCTGCACGCGGGTGCTGGACGGCACCGTGTTCGCCGAGCCGGCCCAGGGCCTGCTGATCCTGCGGCTGCGCCTGCATCCGCTGCTGCAGGCCCAGGGCCCGCTGCGTCCGGGCCTGCCGCCGCGCATCGGCGAGCCGATCTACCAAAGCCGGCGCGAGCTGGCGCTGGAGCCCCGCGTGCTGGAACGCCTGGCGCTGGGCTCCGGCGTCGAGGCCCTGGCCCACGCGATGGCCGAGGAGCTGGCGGCGGCCCAGCCCTGAGGGCCGCACCGGCCGCGCGGCTCAATGCCCGTCGTCATGCAGCCGGCGATGGATGCGCTGCGTGGCCTTCCACACCGACCACAGCACCAGCGGGATCAGCGCGCCGGCCGCCAGCTCCGGGTTCACGGGCAGCCCGGCCGACTTGGCCGCCTTGCCGCCATACAACAGCAGGCTGACCACGTAGTAGGAAATCGCCGCGATGGACAGCCCCTCCACCGTGCTCTGCAACTGCAGCTGCAGCGACTGTCCGCGCGTCAGCTTGGCCAGCAGTTCCTGGTTCTGCGCCTCGCGCGCGATGTCGACCTGGGTGCGCAGCAGCGCGCTGCTGCGCTCGATGCGCAGCGACAGCGAGGCCAGCCGCTGCGCGGTGGCGGCCACCGTCGCGGCCGCGGGCGAGAAGCGCCGGCGCACGAACACCCCCAGCGTCTGGTAGCCCTGCAGCGGCCGCTCGCGCAGCTCGGCGATGCGCTGCTGCACCAGCGCCTCGTAAGCCTGGGTGGCCGAGAAGCGGTAGGCGTGTTGGGCGGTCGCGCGCTCCACCTGCGCGGCCACGCCCAGCAGCGTGTCCAGCAGCGCCTGCTCGGCGCGGCCGCCCTGCACCAGGCTGTCGGTCAGCGCCTGCAGCGCGGCCTCGGCCTCGCCCAGCGTGGGCGCCAGCGACTTGGCCACCGGCAGTCCGCGCAGCGCCATCAGCCGGTAGGTCTCCAGCTCCATCAGGCGCTGCGCGATGCGCCCGGCGCGCGCGCCGCTGGCGCCCGGGCGCATCAGCACCAGCATGCGCTCGAAGCCGTCGTCGCGCAGGCGCAGGTCCGTCATCACCAGCGAATGGCCGCCCTGCATGTCGCCGCCCGCGCCCATCATCGACGCCAGCTTCACGGGGTCGCCGCCCAGCCAGCGCTCGCACAGGCCCAGCGTGGCGCCGGCATCGGACAGCTCGTGCTCCACCAGCGCCAGCTGGATCGCCGCGACCGTGCGCCCGGGAATCGCGGCCAGCCAGGCCGGGTCCACGCGCAGCGCATGGCCCAGCGTCGGCGCGTCCTGGCCCAGGCCGCATTCCGGCGGCAGCGGCTGCACGATGGAATAGCGCGTGAACTCGGTGTGGCGCTCCCACTTCACCGTGTGCCCGCCCAGGCGCAGGCGCAGGAAATTGCCCGCCAGCTGCGCCGGGGCCAGGTCTTGCTGGCCCGGCAGGCGGCGCAGGTGGGCGCATTCGTCCTCGCGGCTCACGCCCTCGTTCAGCACCGCGACATAGACGATCAGCGCCGGCAGCCGGATGCGCGCCGAGGGGCGGGCGTGGATCTCGTTGTGCAGCAGCGCGCGTTGCGCGTCGTCCGGCGGCAGCAGGCGCGCCGCGGGGGCGGTGGCGGGCGGGGGCGGCAGGTCGTCGGGGCACATGGGGCTCTCCCAGGAAACGAAGGGCCGCCCTTGAGGGGGCTTGCGCTCCCATGGGGCGTGCGGCGGCGGGCCACCATTCTGTAACGCCCACCGTGGCGTGGCCGCGACGCGGCGTCGCGACGCCCGGCGGCGCACGGGGCTTGAGTTGCGTCAAGGCCCGCGGGCCGTTCAGCTGCGATGGTCAGGGTTTCAGAATGAGGAGACGCCCGCCATGACTCGCAGCGCCAAGCCCCAGGCCGAACCGCAACCGTCCGCGCCGGCCGATGCCACGCCCCTGCTGAAGCCGGCGATGCGCACCGCGCGCCGCGTGGGGGCAGCCCAGCCCGCCGCGGAGCGTCCGCGCCGTGCCGCGCGCGGCGACATCGCGCCGGCCCAGGACGCCCAGCGCATCGCCCGCCACGTGGTGCGCGAAGCGGTGAGCAAGGCGCAGGCGCGTGAGCTGGAGGCGCTGAAGGACATCGTCGCCAGCGGCGGCCCGGCCGCGCTGGCCAGTTCGGTGCGCGCCATGGTGGCGGGCGCCGCGCCGGACGACGCGCTGGCGCTGCGCCGCGCGCTGCTGGACGAGCTGCACCAGGCCGGCCCCGAGGCGCGCAACCCCGACGAGGAGCTGGCCCCCGACTGGCGCCGCGGCGGCTATCCCTACAAGAACCTGATGTCGCGCAAGGCCTACGAGAAGGAGAAATACCGCCTGCAGGTGGAGCTGCTGAAGCTGCAGGCCTGGGTCAAGTCCACCGGGCAGAAAGTGGTCATCCTGTTCGAGGGGCGTGACGCCGCCGGCAAGGGTGGCACCATCAAGCGCTTCATGGAGCACCTGAACCCGCGCGGCGCGCGCGTCGTCGCGCTGGAAAAGCCCAGCGAGGTCGAGCGCGGCCAGTGGTACTTCCAGCGCTATGTGCAGCACCTGCCCACCGCGGGCGAGATCGTGATGTTCGACCGCAGCTGGTACAACCGCGCCGGCGTCGAGCGCGTGATGGGCTTCTGCAGCGATGCCGAGTACAACGAGTTCATGCGCCAGGCCCCGGAGTTCGAGCGCAACCTGGTGCGCTCCGGCGTGCATGTGATCAAGTTCTGGTTCTCGGTCAGCCGCGCCGAGCAGCGCCGCCGCTTCAAGGAGCGCGAGGCCCATCCGCTCAAGCAATGGAAGCTCTCGCCCATCGACCTGGCCTCGCTGGACAAGTGGGACAGCTACACGCGCGCCAAGGAGGCGATGTTCTTCCATTGCGACATCGCCGAGGCGCCCTGGACCGTGGTGAAGTCCGACTGCAAGAAGCGCGCGCGCCTCAATGCGATGCGCTACGTGCTGCACCAGCTGCCCTATGCCAACAAGGACCTGAGCCGCATCGGCGCGCTGGACCCGCTGCTGGTGGGGCGCGCCAACGTGGTCTACGAACGCGGCGAGTCCGCGCTGCCCGGGGTGTCGCCGCAGGCCGAACTCAAGACCTGACCCCGGGACCCGGCCGGGTGCGCGGCGCCGCGTCCCGGCGGGCCTGCGCGGCTACTGCCCCGCGGGCGGCTGCCAGAGCTCGACCTTGTTGCCTTCGGGATCGAGGACCCAGCCGAACTTGCCGTAGTCGGAGTCATCGGTCTTGTCCAGCACCTCGCAACCCTCGTCCCGCAGGGCCTGCAGCAGGGCCGCCAGGTCGTCGACCCGGTAGTTCACCATGAAGGACGCGCGGCCCGGCGCGAAGGGCTGGCCGTCGGTGGCGCCGATGGACCAGATGGTGCTGCCGCCGGTCGGGCTGCCGGCCTCGTCCGCCCAGCGGAAGGCCGCGCCGCCCCAGGCCTGCACGTCGATGCCCAGGTGGCGCTGGTACCAGGCGCGCAGCGCCACCGGATCCTTCGCCTGGAAGAAGATGCCGCCGATGCCCGTGACTCGTTTCATGTCGAACTCCCGCCGTGGTGGACGGCCGCCGGGCTGGTGCCGGTTCGGCCGGTTGAGGCGAATGAGTTTGTCTTTGCCGCGGCGCACTGGCAAGCTGCGCGGTTGACGGCGTCGGCGGCGCCGATGTCGATCAGGGAGACGCCACGGACATGTACATCAGGAAGGACCACCGGCTGGACGATCGCGACGCGCTCTTCGCGCTGATGGCCCGGCATCCGCTGGGCGCCTGGGTGTGCCAGGACGGGGACGGTGGGCTGGTGGCGAACCATCTGCCCTTTGTGCTGGACCGCGACCGGGGGCCGCATGGCACGCTGATCGGGCATGTGTCGCGCGCCAATGGCGTGTGGCGCGCGCTGGGCCGCGGCGCGCCGTCGGTCGTGATGTTCCAGGGGCCCCAGGCCTACATCACGCCGGGCTGGTATCCGGGCAAGGCCGCGCATGGCCAGGTCGTGCCGACCTGGAACTATGCCGTCGTCCACGCGCACGGCGAGGCACGGGCCATCGACGACCGCGACTGGCTGCTCGCCATGCTCGAACGTTTGACCGAGGCGCAGGAAGCGGGCCACGCGCAGCCCTGGCGCGTGGGCGACGCGCCCGCGGGCTTCATCGATTCACTGGTGCGCGCCATCGTCGGCATCGAAATCCCGATCGCGCGGCTGGAGGGCAAGCTCAAGGCCAGCCAGGACGAAGCGCCCGAGGACCGCCGCGGCACCGTGCAAGGCCTGCGGCAGAGCGCGGACGGCGCGGCCCGCGAGATGGGGCGGCTGGTGCAGCAGGCGCTGGAGGCCGATTCGGTCTAACGGGGCGGCCTTCAGTCGACGGTTGGCGCGGGCCCGTCCTTTGGCGCGGTCGTCGGCCACTCGTGCGCCAGCAGACCGTAGCCGCACAGGCTGATCCAGTCGGGGCCGCTGCCGCGCTGGCGGCGTTCGCACTCGCGGCGCAAGCCCTCCATCCGGAAGCCCAGCCGCTCCAGCAGCCGGCCGCTGGCGCGGTTCTCCGGCTCCACGACGGCCTCGATGCGGTGCGCGCCCATGGCCCCGAAGCCGTGGTCCAGCGCCAGCGCGAGCGCCTCGCTCATCAGGCCCTGGCCCCAATGCTGCGGCAGCAGCCAGTAGCCCAGCTCCATGCGTTGGTGCAGCGCGTCGCGGTCATTGAAGCCACAGGCGCCCAGCAGGATCTGCGGCGCCTGCGGCCGGCACAGCGCCCACCAGCGCCCGCTGCCTTCCTGCTCGATGCGCGCGAACCAGTCCATCTGCGCCCGCGTGGCCTCCAGGCTGTCGTAGTGCACGCCGTAGTGCGCGATCACCCGTGGGTTCGACAGCGCGCCAAACACCGCCTCCAGGTCTTCGTCCCGCAGCGGGCGCAGCAGCAGGCGGGCGCCCCGGAGCGTGGGGGCGCCGGGCTGCGGGAACGGCGGACGGTGGGGTTCTTCTGACATCGCGGGGCTCCTCCCGGGGTTTGCGTTCGAACCGGCCATTCTGGGCGGCGGGTGGCGCCGGTGCCAGGCGGCCGGGACGAGCGGACCGGGCGCGCGGCCCGGCTGCCGGATGACGCGGTGAATGGCGCGTTGGACGGGGTGGCGGGTCCGCCCGGGGGCCGACGCGCGGCTCAGCCCGCGCTGGCCGGCGTGAGGGCCAGCCGCAACTGCGGCCGGATGCGCTGCGGCTCCGCCTCGGTGGGCGCGGGGATCTCGGCAACGCGGACCGCGCCGCAGGCCCGGTAGAAGGGCTCGGCGTTGGGGTCCGAGTCGATGGCGAGTTCGTGGGCGCCATGGCGCCGCAGTGCCTCGATGGCATGCCGCAGCAGTGCCCGGCCCAGGCCGCGGCGCATGAACTGGGGGTGGACCCACAGATGCTCCAGCTCGGGCGGCCGGGCGTCCGCGTGGACCTGGTAGAAGCCGGCGATGCGGCCGTCGACCTCGGCCACGAAGGTCCAGCCCGCGTCGATGGATGCGGGGCTGGGCGTCAGCCCCTCACGCCAGGCCTCCAGCTGCGCCGCCGAATAACCCCAGAAGGCCTTGGCGGCATAGGCAACGGCGCCCAGTGCCGCGGATTCCTGGGCACGGGCGGGGCGAATGATCGAGGTTGGGAGAAGGTGCATGGAACGTGGTGGCGTGGCGGGCGATCACAGCGCGAGGACCCAGCGGGGCTCCAGGCCTGACACGGCGCACCCGCCGACAATGAATTCTGCCCGCTCGGCGGCTGCCAAGTCCTCGTCCTTCAGCAGGCCCATGACCAGCGGCAGGACACGCGGGCCTTGGGTGCCCGGAGCGAACGCGATGTCGACCGGGATCGCGAGCAAGAGTTGCCAGCTCAACACGAGCCCGGCCATGGCCGGGCGGGTCCGAGCCAGCGCCAGCAGGCCGAGGCCCAGCAACAGGACCACTGCGGCGGCGATCGCCGGCACCTGCCAGGCCCCGGGGGAGGGGGTCAGGCTGACCAGCACGCCGGTGGTCAGCGGCACCAGCACCATGGCCGCCAGCATCAAGGGTGCCCGCGGCTGGGCGTTGCGGATTGCTCGCACCGTCAGCGTGGCGGACAGGAGCACGCCCAGAGCTCCCCAGGCGGGTCGGTGATACATGCCGGCCAGCAGCACCAGGGCCGCCGCCACGAAGACCAGCCAGGCGAGCAAGGCGGCGGCTCGCAGGCCAGGCATGTGGGTGGGGGTGTTCATGGCGGGCATCCAGGCGGGGTGGCCGCCGTTGTCATTGCGTCGCGCGGCGATGATAGGGCGTTGGCCGGCCCGGTGGCGGCCCGGGCCCGCACCGCCGCCGCTGTGCGCACCGGTGTGTGCTTGACCTGGCCCCAGAGGCGGCGAAGTCTTCACTCCGGCGGAACTCTCGCCCTTGACTTATCGGGTAAGACCGCTGGGCAGCGGCAAGCCCCGGCTGGCCGAGTTGCTCGCGCAGACCCTGCCCCACGGGCGCTTCGTCGGCCTGCAGCGGCTGGAGGACCCGACCGCGTTCGAGCGCGGCCTGGCGCTGACCGAGGACGAAACCGCCGCGGTGGCCGGTCATCTGGACTGGCTGCGCGACGAGGGAGCGACGGAACTGGCGCCCCTGCGCCTGCTGCTGTCGGCCCTCGAAGCGAAGGGCGGCGAGTTGGCCCTGGTCATCGAGATGATCGAGCAAGGCCTGTCGCGCGCCTCGCAGGAGGCGCTGATGGCGCTGCTGCGCTGGCGCCTGAAGTCGCGCGCCGCGCCGGTCGTCGCGATGACGCGTTCCTCATCCATCCTGGACCTGTCCCGCGTGGGCGCGGGTGAAGCGATCCTCTTCTGCCCGGCCAACCATTCGCTGCCCTTCGTCGTCCCGCCCTTTGCCGGCGCGGCACCCTCCTAGGCCCGCAGCCGCTCCGGCCCAGCGCTGCGGAACTCGGCCAGCTTGCGCGCGTACGGGTCCAAGGCATCCTCCGGACGTTCCAAAGGCAGTCCCACCAGTTCCGCGAAGCGGGCCGGCGCGATCTGCCCGTGGTCCATCAGTTCGTCCACCAGGGCCAGCAGGGCGGTGCGATGGGTTTCGATCAGCCGCGTGGCACGCGCATGCTCGGCCTGCAGCAGCGCCTCGATCGGCGCGTTGCTGGCTTCCACGTCGGTGCAGAGGTTGTCTTCGCTGTCGTTGGACACATCGCTGCGGCCGATGCGCGGGCCGTGGCCCAGGTGGCGCAGCATGCGGGCGGCGGTCTCGGTGGCCTTGCGCAGATCGCTCTCGGCACCGCTGGAGCTCAGCTCGGGTCCGAAGATGAGCAGCTCCGCGGCGCGGCCGGCCAGGCTGGTGCAGATGGAGTCGAGCAGATTGCGGCGCGACCACACCTTGCGCGAGGTGTAGGCGTTGTAGCCGCCCTCGAAGCTGGCCACGTGGATCTTGATCTCCTGCGGCGCGCGGCCGAACAGCAGGGCATGGACCAGGCCATGGCCGGCCTCGTGCACGGCCAGCAGGGCGCGGAAGTCGGCGTTGTTGCGCTGGCGCAGCCGGTTGATCTCGAACGGGGCCGCGATGGCATGCGACTGGCCACGCCAATGCGCGATCAGGCTGCGGCCATCGGCGGTGAGCCCCACGCTATCGCCGGCCGCCGCGCCGCGCTCCAGCGCCCACAACGCCGCCTTGGACAGCCCCGCACCGAGGATGGCATGCAGCGACGAAAACAGCGGCCGGGTGCCCTGGGCGGGGAAGACGGCGTTGGCATAGATCTGCTCGCGCACGCTGGCGTCCACCTCGAAGCGCAGGCCGCTGCGGCTTTGGGTCTCGCGGGCATATCGGACGCAGCCCTGCTCGATCAACTGCTCGTACGCACGGCGCGACAGGGACGGGTAGATCACGTGCTCATTGCCCAGCCGCGCCACCTGCTCGGGCTTGAAGCGTCGGTTGAGCGCCTGCTTGACGTCGATGACGTTCAGCTTGCCGGTGAGCGCATGGAAGATGTCCGCGTCGCTGTCGCAGTCGTCCACGCTGGTGGCCAGGTCCTCGTACATCTCGTCCAGATTGCCGCAGACGAAGACCAGCAACCGGCTGTAATCGGTCTCCCAGCGCTGCTCGCCGCTCTCGCGGAAGGCGCGCAGGCGCTCCTGGAGCTGCTCGGGCGTCCAGGCCATGATCTCCATCAGCGGTGCGTCGAGCTTGAGATTGCGCTGCAGTTCCTTCGCTTCCCAACTGCGCAGCTTGAAGCGCAGTTGGGCTTCGCTGTCCTCGGCGCGTTCGGCGTCGAAAGCTGCCTCGGCAATGGACGATTCGATGTCGCCCAACAGCGAAAGAGAGGGCGGCAATCGGCCATCGGAGAGCAAGGCCCAGACATCCTGGTAGCGCTCCACGCGCAGCTCGCTGCGCTTGTTGTCGATGGTGCGGAAACGCTGGAACTCGTCGAGCGCGAGAATGCCCGGCTCGCCCTCGCGCACGCAGGACTTGGCCAGCATGCCCGAGATGCTCTGCGCGCCGCGCCAGCTCGCGCCGTTGGAGAAGCCGTCCATCTGCACTTCAACGAATCGATCGTAAAAGCCCAGCAGTTGCGCCAGACGGCGCACCAACTGGGTCTTGCCGGTGCCGGTCAGGCCCCACAGGCAGACGATGACGGGCCGCGAGACAAGCTCGGGCAGCACATACCAGGCACGCACCGAATCGATGACGCGGTCAATGATGGCGTCGATGCCGAACAGCTCGGTCTTGAGCTGGGCCGCGATCGCTTGCAACTGCTGGTTTCTCTGCGCCAGTTGCGTGCGCAGTTCCTGGGGATCACTCATCCCATTCCTCTCGTCGCAGCAGCGCCTGCAGCGCCACGCGGTCGGCGCGGCGCTGTGCGCCGCGGCTTTGGATATGTTGGCCTGCGCCGCGCAAGCCACGCTGGCCGAGCGCGCGTGCCACCGGGTCACGCGTGCCGGCGCTCGTTTCGAGCACCAGAGCCATGGGTTGCTTCATGCGGCGCAGGGCCTTGACCCGCCCCTCCTGGAGGGCGCGGGAACGGAGTTGTGCACTCATTGCGGTTTCCGAAATGCAAAGCCCCGGCTCGAGGGCTGCGGGCCTTGCTTGCCGCGCGATCTGAGGCCGTATCTGGGAACAGACACGGTTCAGCCGGGGCATGGGAACCGTGTTCAGTCGATCTTCGAAATGAACAGGGAGGACATAAGGGGATCTCCGTCATGCGGGCGCTGTCGTGGGCGCCTTCAGCAATAGGGTGCGAATCATGCGGATGCCGATGCAAGTGCGCAAGCGGCTGCGTTGTGGGGTGCCAACGCGGCGCGCGTGGACCGGCTTTCGCCGCGACGGTGGATTCCGAGTCTGATCCGACATGGACACCTCGCCGGGCATTCGGCCGGAACCCCGGCGAGCGCAGTCAACAGGCCAAGTCGTCGTTCTTTGCCGGCATACGGAAACGGTACTGCCCGTGGGGCCACCTCGCGGATTGTCTGGGCGCAAACGCCATGGCCACGATGCCCACATGACCGAACGGACTGGTGAGAACCACAGCTACGCGAACGATGGAAGCTTGGCTATTCTTGGTCCCGGATCTATGGGCTCGGCGGGGTGAGGATGGCGTCGTTCCAACCGATGCCGGTGCCATGTCGTCGTGATCCGACCTTGGGCAGTACCTTGTGGTGTGCCGCTTGATGCGCTGTGCGTCGAGCGAGCCCCGTGTCTGCGACTTCGCTTCAAACCGGGCCCCATGAAAAACACGCTCATCCGCCCTGCGGCCGCCGTGCTTCTCGGCATCCTGCTTCACGCCCATGCGCTGGCCGAGGAGCCCAGGGCTCAGCATGGCATCAAGGAGGACGAACCCCGCACCGGCACGCTGCTGCGCCGCGATTCGGTGTTGCCCTTCTCGATTCCCATCAACAGAAGCTATGCGCAGCTGAGCGCCGACGATCGAGCCAAGCTGCACGATTGGTGGGAAGGTATTCGTGAAGGAGACGAGCCGCCATTTCCGGAGGCCGGGCTCAAGCCCATCTTGGACGCGATGCGGAAGGCCCAGGCCAAGCTTCTCGTGAACGGGGAGCTCTTTCTGATTGCCAAAGTCGACGCCCACGGCGATGTCGCGTCCGTCGATGCGCTGGGATCGCCCAGCGCGGAAATGACGCAGTTCGCCGCGTCGGTGATGTTTCTCACCAAATTCAAACCGGCAGTTTGCTCGGGTCGACCGTGTCGTATGGACTTCCCGCTCCGATACAAGTTCGAGGTGACGCATTGAGGGCCGGCGCCCGCCTTTGCCGCGCCGCGAACGCGGGGAGGCACCGCGTCCGCGATGCTTGGGCGCACCGGCCGACGACGGTCAGGGCCTGTCGGCCTTGAGTCCTCGGCGGCTGAAGCGAATCGGCGCCTTTCTACTGGCGGCCGGCTTGGTCCTCGCGCTGGCATCGACCTGCGTGTCGGTGGTCCGGTTCGTTCGGGCGGACGCCTGCCTGGATGGCGGAGGCCGCTGGAACGACGAGAAGCGGCTGTGCGAACCGTGATCGGGTGGATGGCGCTCCTTGGGTCGCCCATCGCCCACCCGGCCGGGCCTCTCCCTACAGCCTGAGCGCCCCGCGCCGATAGCACGGAGAGAAACCAGGGTCCGCGCGCCAGGCCGCCAGAGCCGCGCCGGGCCTCGCCGCCAGGGAGGGCGCACCATGACCGCCATTTCGTCGACGGGCTCCGGCTTGCTCGATCGCATCGCCGCCAGCCGCGCCGCGTTGAACCGCCCCTACAAGGCGCCCGGCCGCGAGGCCGAGGCCCCGGCCCAGGCCGATCCCGCGCGCGCGCCGACCCGCGTCACGCTGGGCAGCGGCGCCGCCAACGATGTGGTCTACGCCAAGCCGTCGGCCGCCGCCTTCCAGCCGCAGCGCGCCTGGGCCAGCTCCGCGCGCGACGACATCAGCAGCCTGATGGCGCGCAACAGCGCGAACACCGGCGCGGTCCCGCTGGCCGAGCGTTGGCGCGGCCTGGGCGGCGCCTTGCTCGCCCAGCTGGCGGATTCGCCGACCTCGTACAAACAGACGCTGGCCGACTATGTCGAGCCCGTGGCGGACGCGGCCGGCGCCGCCGCCACCGAGGCCGCCGCCGACCCCGAGGCGCTGCGCCAGCAGGCGCTCAGCGGCGTCGCGACCCAGGCCGCCACGGTGGAACTCAAGGTCCAGACGCGCTCCGGCCAGACCCTGGAACTCAGCATCGCCGTCAACGACGGCAGCCTGGGCGGCACCCGTGGCCTGCAGGTGCAGCTCAAGAGTTCCGGTCCGCTGGACAGTGCCGAGAAGGCCGCGCTGGCCCATCTGTCCGAGGGCCTGGACCGGGCGCTCGAAGGCCTGGGGCAGGGCGCGCCGCAGCTCGACCTGGCTCAGCTGATGAGCGTGGACAAGCAGGTGTTCACCAGCCTGGACCTCAAGGTCGAGGACCCCCGAGGCCTGGGGCCCAACGCGGCGCCGGGTGCCTTGGGGTCCTTCTCGCTGCAGCTGGGCCCGGAAACGAAGAACCTGTCGATGAAGAGCGCGAACGGCGAGATGTCGATCCGCGTCGACGCTGCCTCGCCGCTGGGCCAGGGCAGCGCGGCGCAACGGCGCTCCGCGGTCGACAAAATGCTCCAGCAGATCGACGCCGCCGCCGAACGCGGCCATGCGGACGCGCAGCTGGTGGCCCGCTTCAAGGACGGGTTCAAGCAGTTGCAGGCGCCTCCCGCCGACGCGGCGAAGCCCGGCGTCGAGGCCCCGGACGCCGCCAGGCCGGCGCCGTCGTCGCCGCTGAAGGCCGAGGTCGACTCGCTGCGCAGCGGACTGGCCGACTTCGAGGCCAGCTTCTCCGGCGCTACCAGCAAGAAGAACCGCTATGGCGGCCTGAAGGAGCAGGGGCACGCCGAATACACGGCCAGCCAGCACACCAGCAGCAAGCCCAACAGCGCGGGCGGTGGCGACGCCATCACCGAGACCCGCAGCGAGAAGCTCCGTGCCGACTACCTGCGCACGCGCACCCTGATGCTGGACCCCGGCAGTGGCAACTACGACTCGACCCAGATCCAGGACGAGAAGACCGTCACCACGCTGATCGAGACCGCCAAGAACCAGGTCGCCCGCGCGCTGCGCAAGACCGACGAACACAAGCGGCTCAGCTTCGATGTGCTGGAGAACCACCGCGTGACCGCACACCACGAGGCGCCGCAGGACCGGAGCTACGTCGAACGGCTGCGCTGAGGCCCGGCCGCGATCAGGGGCCGTGGCCCGCCGGCGTCACGTCGTACCGCAGCTCATGGGCTTCCCAGGGCAGCGGCACTTCCCAGCGGTGCAGCATGCGCTCCAGGTCTTTTTGCTTGAGCGTCGTGTCGCGGTCGGCATTGCGCTTGAAAAGCGTGGGGCAGGGCACTTCCAGGTAGACCAGGCGCACCTGGGCGTCGTAGGCGAACAGCAGGTCCAGGGTCTTGCCGCGCATCTGTTCGCTGAGGTGGGTGGCGTTCCAGACAAAGGGCGCGTGGCGGCGCAGCAGCGCCTTGGCCTTGTCGATCGCGCGATGCGCCGCCAGGCCGTCGTTCTCGCCATGCTTCAGCCCGAGTTCCGCCTTCGCGTCGTCGAAGGACACGACCTCAAGGCCCCGTGCATGGCGCGCCACCCAGCTGTCCTTGCCGCAGGCCGGCAGCCCGCACAGCACCGTGACCTGCGACCCGGGCCGCTGGAACAGCGGCGTGTCCAGATGCACCGAGGCGCCTCGCGCATACATCAGGCGCGTGTGCGCCGAGGCCGCCGCGCGCGGGCCGTCCCAGCAGCCGTCTTCGCGCGCCAACTGCTCGAACAGCGCGATGTCGTCCAGGCGCGCCTGCTGGTCGGCGCAGAGGCGGCCCTGCATGTCGGCGCGCGCCACGCAGATGAGGTCGGGCAGGTCCAGGCTCCAGGAGAGCCGCCGGGCGATGAACTCCGGCGACTCGCCGCGCCGCGAGTCGAAGGCGAAGAAGGGCACCTGGTGCACGGCGATGAGGCGGCACACGGCCTCGCGCAGCGCGAAGGGCAGGCCCGCGCGCCACAGCAGCCCGCGAACGTCCACCGCGCCACGGCGCGAATGGCCGGGCTGGCCGATGTCGCCCGTCACCGGATCGATGACCGTGGTTTCGGGCTTGCACAGGTCATGCAGCAGCGCGGCCAGGAACAGCCGTTCGCGGCGCTCGCCGCGGGCCGATTGGAAGTGCTCCGAGGCCAGCAGCGCGTCCAGCACCATGCGCGTATGGATGCCGACATTGCCTTCGGCGTGGTGGCGCGGACTTTGCGGCGTGGTCTCCAGCGCGCGCAGGCGCGGGAAGACCTCGCAGCAATCGGCCCAGTCATAGCCGGCGCTGGCGTGGGTGGGGCACAGCGCGCGAATCGTTTCGTGGTTCATGTCTTTCTCCTTGCGGACGGGCGTTCAGCGGCCGTCCCAAGCGGGCGCCCAGCCCGCCATGGCCCGTGGCGCGTAGAGGTCCGCCTCCGGCGCCAGCCCATTGGGAATCAGCGGGCGCGTGCTGTGGTGCGAGCCCGAATCGAGGATGGTCTGCACGAAGTCCGGGCGCACCCACTTGTAGCGTTCGAGCACCCGGTGCTCGTCCTCGACCTTGGCGTAGAGCCCCTCCGCCAGTTCCGAGGTGTCGGTCTGCTGCCAGGCCAGCGCCAGGTCCAGGCACTGCCGCCGCACGGACTGCTCGAAGGCCTCGCGCCACCGCGTGCTCTTGGCCAGCGAGGGCCGCACGAGTGCGCGCAGCGCCTTGACCTCGCGCGGCAGCGGGCCCGTCCGCAGCACCGGCACGCTGACGACGGGCCCGCCCGCCAGCAGCGCATGCCGCCGCGGCGTGCTGAGGAACACCTGCTCCACGCGGTCGTAGATGTCGAACTCGCAGAACCAATGCGGCAAGCGGTCGTAGCTGACGGAGTGCTTGGCGTACAGCCATTCGCCGTACATCACATAGCGGTCTTCGAGGCGCGCAAGAAGCCAGGACTCGTGCGCGCAGGCCCAGGGCTTGAGCGGCGCGAACTGCCGCTCGCGGCCTCCGCCGACGAGGTAGTGGCCGCGCGACTGCAGCAGCAGTTCGCCGCCGCTGGTGAAGGAGATGCCGACGTTGGCACCGTCGAGCTTCTCTTCGACCACGGCAGGGCGACCCGCCAGCGCGGCCAGGCGGACGTGTTCGTCGCCTTCGTCGCCGGGTTGCAGGCGCGAGCCTTCGAGATGCGGAGTCCTGGGGTACTTCAGGATCTCCAGGGAGTGAGGGGAAGGGGCGACGGACGGCGTCGACCCCGTGTGCACGGACATGATCGTCTCCTGGTTCGATGGAACGAACCGACGACTGGGCGTGCGCGATGCATGTCGGGCTGAGGGTCCGCCGCCTGCATGGCGTGGGCGGGGAGGACACGGAGAACGGCTGCAGCGGCCGTGCTCATGGCGGGCATGAGACGGATGGCGGTCGACGGCTTAAAGGGCGGCGATGCAGCGGGACACGATGAACTCCGTGAGGCGAGCGGTGGGTGAAGGCTGCGCAGTCTAGGGACCCGGCCCCGGCGGCGCAAGCCCGCCCGTGTCGCCGCGGCAACGTGCCGCGGCGACACGGGCCCACGGGCCCGCGGTGCTCAGGACCTCTTCTCGCGCGCGCGCTTGCTGCCGGCCTTGCCGATCGCCTTCCATTTGCTTCGCTGCGCGATGCGCTCCAGCGCCGTCATCTCGCCGCGCTGGGCGTCGCGCATCAGCTTCTGGTAGTTCTCCAGCCGGTCGGCATCCACCTGGGCGGCCACGGCGCAGCCCGGCTCGCCGTCGTGGTGGCAGTCGCGGAAGCGGCAGTGCTGAGCGAGGGCCTGCACATCGTCGAAGGTCTCCGCCAGCGTGCGCGCATCCGCGTCGGGCCGGAAGGTGCGCAGGCCCGGCGTGTCGATGATGCAACCGCCGTGCGCACAGCGGTGCAGCGAGCGCGCCGTGGTCGTGTGGCGGCCTCGGCCGTCGCCCTTGCGCACCCCGCCCGTCGCCTGCCCGGCGTCGGTCAGCGCGTTGATCAGCGTCGACTTGCCGACGCCCGATGAGCCCAGCACCACCAGGGTCTGGCCGGCATGCAGCCAGGGCGCCAGTTCGGCGCAGCCCTGGCCGGACAGGGCGTTCACCGGCAGCACCGGCACGGCGGCGGGCAGCCGGGCGCGCATCTCCGCGATGCGTTGCGGCGCGTCCGGTGCCAGGTCTTGCTTGGTCAGCACGACGACTGGCGTCACCTCGCAGGCGCGCACCATCGCGAGATAGCGCTCCATGCGGCGCGCGTTGAAGTCCGCGTCCAGCCCCATCACGAGCAGCGCGGTGTCGACGTTGCTGGCCAGCGGCTGGCGACGGCCGTCGTTGGCGCGGCGCGCGAGCTGCGTGACGGGGTCGACGCGTTCCAGGATCCAGGCCTGGCCGTGCGCGTCCTCCTGCACGGCGACCCAGTCGCCGATGGTCAGCGCCTGCGCGGTGGCCTGCAGGTGCTGTACCAGCCGGGGCAGCGCGCGCGCCTGCTGCTCGGCGCGGCCGTCATGCAGCATGAAGCAATCGCGCTGCGATTCGATCACGCGCGCCAGGCGCGTGCCGGGTGGGGAGGCCGCGAGCTGCGCGGCGCGGGTGGCGATGAGGGGAGTGAGCCCGAGCGCGTGCAGCGTCTCGAAGTCGAGGTCGATCATGGGAATCCATTGAAGACGGGCTGGGTCCGCGCGTGCGCGGAACTATCCATGCGCGCGGGCGCATGGCACCAAGGGGTGGGGAGCCGGCCGCGGCTGACGCGGCGATCAATGGACCCGCAGAGAGGGCGGGGTCAGCGGCGCTGGGCGCTCAGGCAGCCGGCCAGGAGAAGGGCGACACGATCTGCTTGTTCCATGGTCTTCTCCTGTGGCTGCGTTGATGAAGGCGCAAGTCTGCCAGTGGCGGGCGGCCCGCGTCAATCGAGGCGTAGCGGGTCCGCTGTCCGCGAAGGGCGAAGCGCGGATGGCTAAGTGAGCAGGGGCGCGAGGCGGCCCATCACATGGTCCATGAACGCATGGACCTTGAGCGATTGCCGGCGGTTGAGTGCGTAGACGAAGTGAATGCCGGCCTCCTGCACCGTGCTCGCGCAGGGATGCCCGGCGAGCAGCGGGACCAGTCGTCCGTCCTCGAGCGCGTCGCGCACCAGCCAGTACGGCAGCATGGCGATGCCCAGCCCGGCCTCGGCCGCCTGCAGCAGCGCCTCGACGTCGTTGGCCACGAAGCCGCCTTGCGGCAGGTGCTCGACATAGCCCTCGCCCTCGGGCCGCAGAAAGGTCCACACGACCCGCTCCCCGGCGCGGCGGTAGCGCAGGCAGCGGTGTGCCGCCAGGTCCGCGGGGCTGCGCGGCACCGGCTGCCCCTGCAGATAGGCGGGCGCGCAGACAAGGACGCGCCGATAGCGACCCAGCGGCCGGCTGATCAGGCTGGAGTCGCCCAGCGCGCCGATGCGAACGGCCAGGTCCGTGTCCGTCTCGACCAGATCGACATAGTCGTCGGTCAGCGTCAGCTCCAGCGTGACCTGGGGATGGGCGGCCAGGAACTCGGGGACCAGGGGCGTGAGGAGTCGCTTGCCGAACACGCGGGGCGCGCTGAGCTTCAGCCGCCCGCGCGGCGCGTCGCCGAAGGCCGCGATGTGCTCGTGCACCGCATCCAGTTCCGCCAGCAGCGCGTCCACCCGCTGCTGGTAGGCCTCGCCAGCCTCCGTCAGCGAGAGACGGCGCGTCGTGCGCGTGAGCAGCTTCACGCCGAGCTGCGTCTCCAGGCCATCGACATGGCGCGACACGCTGGACGGCGCCAGCCCGAGCCGATCACCGGCCTCGGTGAAGCTCAAGGTCGCCGCGACCTTCTGGAACACGCGCATCGCCGCCAGCATGTCCATGGTGGCGCTCCGTGGCTAGGCCGCCAGCTCCCCGAGCAGCGCCGCCTGCGCGCCGGCGGCGAATCGGTTGGGTTCGAACTCGATGACCTGGTACTGCGCAACCTTCTCGCGGTGGAAGGGATCCTCCGCCAGCACCGCGTCGAGCTCGCGGCGCGACAGGCCGCGGGCCAGGATCGCGCCGCCAATGCGCGGTACCTGCGGACCGGAGGCCACGAAGTGCCCCGCCGCGTAGTGCCGGTCCAGAAAGGCGCGGTGCTCGGCCAGATGCTGTTCCACGACCGTGAGCGGCTGCAGATAGTGAAGCAGGACGATGAACATGGAATCCGTCAGAGGGTGAGAACGACCTTGCCCAGCAGTGTGCCCGACTCCAGCCGCCGGTGCGCCTCGGCCGCGCGCTCCAGCGGCAGCACCTGCTCCACATGGGGTCGCAGCCGGCCGCGGGCGAGCAGATCCAGCACCTGGTCGAGGTCCCGGCGGCCACTGCCGCGGCAACCCAGCAGCTCCAGCCGGTTCGCGAACACCGCCTTCAGATCGAGCGTGGCCTCGGTGCCGGTGGTCACGCCGCCCAGCACCAGACGGCCTTGTGGGGCCAGCGCGGCGACGGATTGCGCGAAGGTCTGCGCGGCCACATGCTCGAACACCAGCGCCACGCCCTGGCCGCCCGTCAGCTCACGCACCTGTGCGGCCAGCTGCGGGCCGGGTTCGACCACCGCATCCGCTCCCACGGCCCGCAGCGCCTCGCCGCGCTGCGTCCCGCGGCAGACCGCGATCACCCGCGCGCCCGCCTGGTGCGCGAGCTGCACGGCGGCATGGCCCAGCCCGCCGCTCGCGCCCAGCACCAGCACCGACTCGCCCGCGCCCAGGCGGCCGCGCCGCAGCATGGCGGCCGCGGTGGCGTAGGTGAGGGCAAAGCTCGCCGCCGTGATCCAGTCCAGGCCTTCCGGCACGGGCACCGCGTTGCGGGCCGGCAGCCTGGCATAAGCCGCGTAGCCGCCGTCGATGCTCGAGCCCACCGTGCCGAAGGCCTGGCACAGGTTGTCCTCGCCCTGCAGGCAATGCCCGCAATGGCCGCAGGACAGGATGGGGGCCGCGAGCACCCGTTCGCCCACGCGGCGATCGCGGACCTGCTCACCGATCGCGACGATGGTGCCCGCGAAGTCGGTGCCCGGAATGCGCGGCAGCGGCACCTGGAACACCCGGCCTTCGCGCAGCAGCAGGTCCAGCCGGTTGACGCCACAGGCCTGCACCTGGACGAGCACCTCGTCGGCGGCGGGTTGGGGCGTGGGGACCTCGACCCGGGCGAGTGACTCCGCCGGGCCATACCGTTCGATGTGGACTGCACGCATGTGAACCCCGTGATTCCGCAGGAGTGGAACAAGGCCTTCACTGTAGGAAGGCGCACGCCGCGGAAACAGCGGTGGCCACGCACAACACTTTTCGATGCCG
The DNA here is from genome assembly GCF_022549225.1 of Pelomonas sp. CA6. GTDB lineage: Bacteria > Pseudomonadota > Gammaproteobacteria > Burkholderiales > Burkholderiaceae_C > Roseateles. The sequence goes on along the minus strand of NZ_JAKZFD010000002.1, from coordinate 71,225 downwards.
CGGCGGGGGGCGCCCGCGGCAACGCCGATCAAGGCACGCCGGCCCCGGCCAGCGCGCATTCGAAGCGCAGCAGGCGGTCGCCAGCGCCCTTGCCGGCGCGCGGTGCCCCACGCCCGTCCGCGTCCGCGCTCCAGTGCTCAAGCACCCGTCGCGCCGCCTCGGGCGACGCCGTGCTGAGACCCAGCACATGACGGTCCGGCCAGCCGGGCTGCGGATCGCGCTCGGCGTCGTGCTCGTGCGGTGTCCCTTCGCTGCACTGTTGGCACAGCACGCGGACATTGGTGGTCCAGACCTCGTGGGCGATCCGGGCCGCGGCCAGCGCCGTGGTCAGGGCCTCCAGATCGGCCGCATCGCGCGTGCGCACCTCGGCTTCATAGGTGCTGTTCGCGGACGGCTCGAACAGCGCCAGCACGTTGAAGACCGGGTAGCTGCGCCCCTGGTGTTGGCGTTCGCCCGTAGGGGCGCCATCGTGCAGGACCACGTCGCCGGCCCTGAAGCCGGAGGCGGGATAGGGAATGTTCCCCACGACGACCCGCACCGGGTCGATGCGCAGCCCCCACACGACCTCGCCCTGATCGTCCGGATTCAGGCGCACCGGGGTGATGCCGAAGTCTTCCTCGATGGGGCCTTGGCCCGCCGCAATCTGCAGTCCGGCGCGGCGCCAGGCGTCGCGCGCCGCGGGCCAGTCGCGCAGCGCCGTCGCCGCGATGCCCATGTTCCAGTGGGCCGCCTCGTTGTCGGCGTCCAGCTCCGAGGCGCGACGGCTGTGCCGTAGCGACTCGGCCCAGGCGCCGCGGTATTTATGCACCAGGCCGATGTTGTAGTGCGTCGTGGCGTGGTCGGGGTCCAGCGCCAACGCACGTTCGTAGAGCGGCAACGCGGCCTCGAGATCGTCCAGCGCGGCCGCTTCGTCAAGCAATTGCTCGACGGACCCGCGGCGCAGGGGGGCGGATGGCGGGCGCAAGAGGATCTCCCTGGACAGTGGACGTGACGGGCCGCCTTTATACGACGCGTGAACGCGCAGACCGTGATGAAGTTCTCTCCGATGAATCACATATATCAAATTGATCAATTTAGAATTTGCTTGCTTTTGATCAACCTTCCGGGCCTCTGGCGGCCCTCCCCCTTGCGCGTTCCCGCCTCCGCCGCATCCTGACCCCGAGCCCTTGCCCGGCGAAACGATGGATGGCCGGCGCGAACGCTCGCGGTTGCCCATGCTCGACCGTCGAGCGGGTGGCGAGCCAGATACCGGCCCGTCGTCATGCTGAGCACCTCCACCCTCTTCGTTGCGCTGTTCGCCGCCTTGGCCCTCTTCGGGCTGACGCTGGTCGTTGCCCGGCGCTCGCTGCCGCAAAGCCCGGAGCTGGGCCTGTGGGCGCATGGGACCTGGCTGAACATCGCCGGGTTCGCGCTGACCATCTCGCGGGTCGTGGGGCCTGAATGGCTGGCCATCGTCGGCGGCAACGCGTGCGTGATGGCCGGGCTGTGGTGCTATGCCCATGCGCTGCGCCGCTTCGTCCTCGGGCGCGCCGCCGGGCCGGCGCATCCGAGCCTGTTCGTGCTGGGGCTGGGGGCGCTTCTTCTCATCGTCAACCAGCCGCTGCCCGTCCGGACCGCGGTGCTGTCGCTGTTGTTCGCGCTGCAGATTTTCCCGATGGCGCGTCTCGTCTGCACCCATGGGTGGCAGGCCGAGCCGTCGCTGCGCACGGTCTGCCTCTCCCTGGCCCTGACGGTCTTCGCGCTGATCGTGCGCGCGGTCCATGCCACCGTGTCGCCCGGCGAGTACGCCGATTTCTTCCAGGCCAGTGCCGGCAATGGCATGACCTACCTGGCTTCCTTTCTGTTCCCGCTGGGGGCGGGCATCGGGTTTGTTCTGGCCTGCCTGGAGCGCATGACGCGCAGCAAGGTGGCGCTGTCGGACCAGCTGCAGCAGCTCAGCCGTCTGCAGCAGGCGATGCTGGACACCGAGCTGATCGGCATCGCGCGGCTGCGGGATCGACGCACGGTGTGGGCCAACCGGGCGCTGGAGCGCATGTTCGGCTACGACGCGGGCGAACTGGCGCAGCTGCCCAGCCGGCTGCTGTACCTGGACCAGGAAACCTACGATGCCCAGGGCCGGGAGGCCAGCCCCGTTCTGCAATCCGGCGGCACCTACCGCACCCAAATGCAGATGCGCAGAAAGAATGGCGAGCTCTTCTGGGCCGAGATGAGCGGGGTCATGCTGGGCCCGGAGCATTGCGAGTCGCTGTGGATGCTGCAGGACATCACCGAGCAGCGGCTGCAGCAGCAGCGCGTCCAGGACATCGCCTTCCACGATCCGCTGACCGGCCTGCCCAACCGGCTGGTGCTGGCCGACCGCATCCGCCAGACGCTGCTGCAGGGCGAGCGAACCCAGTCCAGCTTCGCGCTCTGCTTCATCGACCTCGACGGCTTCAAGGCGGTCAACGACGAACGAGGCCATGACGCCGGCGACCTCCTGCTGAAGGAAGTGGCACACAGGCTGCAGGCCTGCGTGCGGGCTAGCGACACGGCGGCGCGGCTGGGCGGCGACGAGTTCGTCCTGCTGCTGGCGCCGGTCGACAGCCAGGACGACTGCGACGAGATCCTGCGCCGCGTCCTCTCCAGCATCGCCCAGCCGGTCGTGCTGGGCGACGGGCCGGCCGCCGTGGTCACCGCCAGCATCGGGGTCGTCCTGCTCCCCGGCGTGCAGGGCGGGCCCGACGACTTGCTGTCGTGCGCGGACCAGGCCATGTACCGCGCCAAGCGAGCCGGGCGCAACCAGGTCTGCTACTGGGGGGCGGAGCCCGCCACTCAGCGCGCGGCGCTCAGGACCTAGCCTGCCCGCCTTCCTCTCGCCGCCGGGGGCGAGGGCCGTGCCACCCGTCTTCACCATCTTCGTCACGTGGTTTCGTGAACGCGGCACTCAGCCTTGCGCGGCCGGTGCCGATAAGACAGGCATGAGCACCATCAACGCCCTCAGCGTCAACGCCGCGGTCAGCAATGCCTCCAACAGCACGCCTGGCACGGTCGGCAATGCCGCCAGCCTGCTGGTGCTGCGCAAGGCCATGGACGCCCAGGAAGCCGGCGCCGCCGCGTTGCTCGCCGCCTTGCCGCAGCAGCCCGCCTTGGCCACCGAAGGGCACCTGGGGCGGAACCTCAACACCTACGCCTGAACGCCTGGGCGTGCTGCCGCTTGGGGCCAGTCACGGGGCTTGAGCGCTCCGGATCGTGCGAGGGCTGCGCGGGGTGATTCACGCCCGTGGCCGGCCGGGAACGGGCCTTCTAGAGCCTCTGCTTGCAGGCCATCCGCTGGCCGCCCATTGCGCCATCCATCAGCCGGGCCTCGAACTGCGCTCCCCTGCCTGAGCGCCTGTGCCCCGATCGGGGTCGAGGCCATGTCGCCGTGAACTCGCCCTTCTGCACCGGGCGGATGTCGTCCGCACGGCGACCGCCCGTTGAAGGAGGAACGTGGCCAGATCCACGGCAACGGCATTAGCATCCAAGGCGGACCTCTCTCGTTCATGGACCTGATCCCCACGCTCATGAAGACCCGTGAGCGCCTCTCGCGCTGCGGGGCAAACGGGGGCGTCCGGCGCATCACCCGGTCCGACCCGCGTCGGACAACCGCCGCCGCGGCCTCAGGCGTCCGTGTCGAGGACGCGCAGGACCCACCATGCAACTCATCTACCTTCTTTTGTGTGTGGCGGGAACGGCACTGCCGCTCTCGCAGTTCGTCCCGTGGCTCTCCGTGCAGGGTCTCGACCTACCGCTGCTGCTGCAGCAAGCCACATCGACGCATATCGCCGCCTTCGCCTGGTCGGATGTGCTCATTTCCGGCGTTGCCGTCGGTGTCTTCGTTGTCGCCGAAGGTCGCAGGCTCGCCATGCGTCGATGGTGGTTGCCGCTCTTCTGCCTGATGGTTGGCCCTTCGTTGGCCTTGCCGCTGTTCCTGCTGATGCGGGAGCGCCATCTTGTCGCTGCCAGGCCCAACCATTCGTCCAAGCCGACGCCGCCTCTCGGTTCGGCTTCATTCAGGCGTTGAACGATCCCCCGGCGGCGAAAGCGCGGCTCGCTGCCCTTGACCCGTTCGGGGATCTTTTGATGTGTGGGCGGGAAGACTCGCGCTCGCCTCATGGGCTCCCGCCAAGAGGCCGAGCAGGGTTGACGCTGTGTTCGACACCCCAATCGGTGCGATAGGCAGATCGCGCATGGGCGTCTCCAATGCAAAAGCCATCCCGTTGTGGGTTGCTACCGAGCACGCCAGCAGGAAAGCAGCTCATCATTTGAATGATGTGTTTGACTGATATTTAAGGCTGTTGTTCTGTTCAGGCCGTGCCGCGCATAGCCATGCTGCAAGCGGGCTGCAGCCCTGTTGGATCGAAAACGTTAGGGAGACAGCGTGCCGCGTTATGCGGCGCAGCTGTCCGTATATAGCCAAGTTAGGCCACAGAAATGCGCACATCCATTGCCGCCATCGTGCTTGGCGCCGTCGCAATAAACGCTTGCGCGCGCGAGCACGGAGTTGAGAAGCAGGCGAGTGTTCCGCCGGAGCTAAAGAAGCTCATTTCCCAGGTCGGCGACGCCGCAAAGAGAAAAGACTTCGTGACTTTGCGCTCTGCCATGGTTCGAGAATTCGTCTGGAGCTTTGGAGGCGACGGAGACGCCGATCAGGCTATCGCGGAGTGGAAGAAATACCCGCAATACCTTCGTGACCTCGCTGCAGCGACACGGGCGAAGTGTGGTGCTGAAGGCCCCGAATACATTCAGTGCCCGGCGAAGGCCGGAACACAATTCCGGGCTGGATTTCGCCTCGATGGCGGCCAGTGGAAGATGGCGTACTTTGTCGGAGGCGACTGATGGGCAAGAGTCTTTAGTCTAACCAGACTACAGGGACTTCCCAGCGAATAAATCTGCCCGGTACTGACTGTTTCCGATAAGTGCCTTTGCTGTTCTCCCATCCAGAACTGAGTTCGGGTTCGATGCGGCGCCACAGAGAACAGATTGCACATCTACAAGCGGCCTTGTTGCACTCGGGTTTTGGTGCGGGCCCAGATACCAACCGCTCAGCAGGGCTCCATTCGTTCGCCGCCGTCGTCACTTATGGCGCGGCACAGGGTTGAGGCTGTAAAGAAACCTCCCCACGCGAGAATCCCCGAATAGCGCGATCAGGCGCTGGGCGCTGCAATCGAGGCCAAGTCAGAGGGGGCCAGGGATGTCGCGCTACAAGCCCCAGGTTCGAGGTGCGATGTTCCTGCCGGTGGTGCTTTCGGAGCAGCTGGTGCCGGGCAGCTTCGCCTTTGCGCTGAACCTGCTGGTGGATGAGGAGCTGGACCTCTCGGCGCTGGGTGCGCGCTTTCGCAACGAAGCGGTGGGCGCAAGCGCCTACGATCCGCGCGTGCTGCTCAAGATCGTGCTGCTGGGCTATAGCCGCGGCCTGGTGTCGAGCCGACAACTGGAGCGGGCCTGCGGGCATGACATCCAGTTCATCGCGATCAGCGGGGACAGCCACCCCAGCCATGCGCAGCTGGCCAAGTTCGTCAGTGGGCTGGGGTCGCAGATCAAGGCGCTGTTCCACCAAGTGCTGCTGACCTGCGATGCGCAGGGCCTGATCGGTCGGGAGCTGTTTGCCATCGACGGCGTGAAGCTGCCGGCCAACGCCAGCAAGGAACGCAGCGGCACGCATGCGGAACTGCACCACCGGGCACGGCGGCTGGAGAAGGCGGCCGAGAAGATCGTGAGCCTGCACCAAGCGCAGGACAGGCGCACCGGGGCGCCAGGGGATGAAGTGCTCGACGCGCGCCGCCAGCGGCGCGTGGACGCCCTGCGCCGAGAGGCCCAGCGCACGCGAGCGTTTCTGGCCGAGAACACGCCGCTGCGCAATCGCAAAGGCCAGGAGCTCAAGACCAACATCACCGATCCGGACAGCGCCAAGATGGCCACCAGCAAGGGCGTGATCCAGGGCTACGCGGCGCAGGCCGCGGTGGACGGGCCGAGCGACTTCCGCTTTGATTCCAAGGCCAGGACGGCGATCTGCCCGGCCGGCCAGACCCTGCGCAGCAGCGGGGCGATCTACCCGGTGGGCAAGGGCCAGCGGCGCGAAGACTTCAAGGCCAGGCCCGAGGACTGCCACGACTGCGCGCTGCGCACCCAGTGCCTGCGCCACCCCGAACGCACCCGGGCTCGCAAGGTCTCGCTGTTCCACGCCAGCGAGCTCGACCCGAACGATCCGAGCCAGCGCATGCGCCGGGCCATCGACAGCCTGCAGGGCCGCATGCTGTACAGCCGGCGTATCGCCACCGTGGAGCCGGTCTTCGCCAACCTGCGGCACAACAAGCGGCTGAGCCGCTTCACGCTGCGCGGCACGGCCAAGGTGCGGGCGCAGTGGCAGCTGTTCTGCCTGGTGCACAACATCGAGAAGTTGGCGCACAGCGGCTGGCGGCGGTGAGGGCCAGGGCCCTGATATCCCCCATCAGCAGGGATAGGCAGCGCTCACAGGCGGCCGCAGTTGGCGCCACAATAAGCCGGAATGAAAACCCTGCTGAACCAGCTCCCGTTCCGCGCGTCAAAGTCCATGAGGCGTGGGCTGTGGGTTATTGGACAGCTTCGTTAGGCCTCAAGAGAGAAAATCACACATGCGTCGCGTCTTAGCTCTTCTGTTCAGTGTGGCGGTTCTGTCGCCAGTCATGGCGAGCCCTCAGCTTGATCAGATAAAGCAGAACGCCAAGTTTGTTGCCGACCGGTTTGGCCCAGCCAGTGGCGTAGCGAGCTTTGGCTGCAATGGTGATTCTGTCGCATACCTGGACGCATTCATATCGCGTCAAGCAGGCACGATAACCAAAGATGCTCAGTCACAAGATCGCTTCATCAGCCTGTTCGGCGCGTTTCTGGGTGAGTGCATCGTCTCCACGTATGGTGGCGCTTGGGTTGAAGCCAAAAACAGCATTCATCTTGAGGTGCCGGCGAACGGCAAGGTCAACATCGTTCAGCCGTTTCACAAGGTGGCCAAGCGTGTTCAGTTCGGCGAGTCCGAGAGCTTGCTGGTCTATTTTCGAGATCTTCTTCCGGCGGCGCTTGGCAAACCAGCATCCGCCCCTGTCTCCAAGTGAGGGCCGAGCGCGTGAGGCCTAACACCTCATATATGGACACCCCCACAACGGCAAAGGCCTGACCGCTAGTGACTGGCTGGGAGAAGCACCTGCAGTCGTATATCCGGCATCTGGTGTGGGATCGAGTTTGTCTCGTGCCGACATGGAATCTGCGTCACCGCGGCGCCATACGCTACAAGCGGCAGGCCATGAGGCTGCCGGAAGAGTTATCGGCGTCGCGCGGTGTGGGAGGGTTCCCGGCTGGCCATGATGGTCGATCAGACCCATCGCAAGTGGTGGAAGTAGCTGGGTTGTGGGGAAGGAGCTGGCGCTCAGGCCGGCATCGCGAAGCTCTGGCGCTGGGCCATCCTTTCAAGAGCCGCCTTCTCATCGAAGGTGGCGTGGTCGCGCAGCGTGGCGTAGCAGATGCGCGCGAGCTTGTTGGCCAGCGCGCAGGTGGCCTTGTTTGGGTTGGAGCGCGCCTGGACCTGCAGTGCCCACTGGCGCACACCGCCCAGGACCTTGCCCTTCTGGACAGCCGCGGTCGCCGCCCGCAGCACGCTGCGCGCCCCATGGGTGAGCAGCATGCGCAGGTAGCGGTCGCCCTTCTTGGAGATGGGGCCGAGGTGGCGAGTGCCGCCCGAGCTGAACTCGCGCGGTGTGAGGCCGAACCAGCTCGCGAAGTGCCGCGCATCCTGGAAGTGGGTCACATCCCCCGAGGTCGCGGCCACCATGGCCGTGGCCGTCAGCAGCCCGATCCCCGGCACTCTGAGCAGCAGCGTGCAGGCCGGGCTGTGGCGCGCGGCGTTGGCCAGCTCGCGCTCGACCTGGGCGATGCGCCCCAACTCGCGGCAGAAGCCACGCAGCGCGTTGATGCGCGAGGTGCGGGTGCCCATCCACAGCGAGCGGATGCGGTGCAGGCCGTGCAGCGCATCCTGCTCCACCGACTTCACGCGCACCGGACGCAGGTCGGAGGCCCGAACCGCTTCCAGCAGCGTCGGTAGCGTCGGTCTTGTTGCGCCGCACGTAGGCTCGCACGTACTGGGCCGGCAACAACCGCACTTCGATGCCCAGCGAGTTCAGCCAGCGCGCCCAATGATGAGCCGAACAGCAGGCTTCCATGACGACCAGGCCGACCTCGCGATTCAGGAACCAGCGTTCGAACTGAGAGCGCGTGAGGCGCTGCGTCTCGACAAGGCGCCAATGCTCATCGGCAACGGCAATCTGGAAAACACTCTTGGCCAAATCCACGGCCACGGTCGTAGCATGCATGTCGGACTCATCGTGTTTGTGAAGCTGATCCCCACGCCCATGGAAACCAGTACCGTGATCTTGCGCGGCAAACAAACGGGGGAGTCCATCCCATCACTCGTGCCGACTCGCGTCGGCAAGCCACCGCTCTCGGCTCAGCTTTCACGTTGGGATCTATGTTAATGCTCCGTCCGTTTTTTACTGGTGCTGAACATGTCGATGCGACTGCTCTCCTCGATGAGTGGCGCTGGCTTGTCCCACCTTCCGAAACGCCATTGTTTCTGACTGCGATGGGCGATTGGGTCTTCGGATCGCCTGATGGAAGCTTATGGCTTCTCTCGATGCTTGATGGGTCATATTCAAAGATCGCGGACGACTCCGTCCAATACAATCAACTGAACAAATCGCAGAAGTGGATTGAAGAAACTTTTCAATCGGTCTGGTTTGATATCGCTGTTGGAAATGAAATTAAGCCCGGCGAAGCTGAGTGCTTAGGTTGGAAGTTACACCCTCTATTGGGCGGAAAGTTCGAAGTGGGGAATCTTCAATGCTTCTCAATGCTGGTGTATCAAAGCCTTATGGGGCAGTTGCACTGCCAACTTCAACAACGAGCCAAGGCCATTCCTGAGAAAAAGCCATAGTTCAAATTCTGGTAAATCCCAACAATGCGCTCCAGCGGGCGCCTGACGGCGCCGCTGAGCTTTGAAGTTGGGCCTACTAATCCCGTGAGCCATCAAACACTATCAGCCTCCCAGGCGCGCCAGCCGCGGCACTTCCCGCGCTGGGTCGCCGTTGGGTTTGTGGTTGTCGGGTTGGCGTCATTCTCTGCTCTCGGCTACATGCTGACCACGGCCTTCCATATGGTCGCTTCAGGGCGCGGCCTTGAAACCTACCGAACGTTTTGGCTCGTTGAGTTCAATTGGCTCGGCTTTCTCGTGTTCAGCGGCGCAGCCGTAGTGGCGCTTGTCGTGGCTGCCTTTCTCCGCCTTCGTGAGCACATGCAGTGGCGCTCCCTCGAAAGGAAGTGCGGTGGCCAAAAACAGTAGGTCCACCCCGGCGGTCAATCAGACGGCCTGCAAGCAAGTACTTGCAGGCCCCCTCCGCCTTCGGCTCCGGCAGCCGGTTACCTCTACTACAAGGGCTTCCCCGTCCGTCAAGCCAAACGAACTCCAGATGGCCCGCGCCGCGGGGCATTGGCTTTTCGGTTCCTTTTCAGGGCCTGCAGCCGTGGCGTGAGGCAAGCACTGGCAAAGACAACAAGGTACGGACTGGCCAAACTACAAACGGTCATTCGTGTGGCGTTCGATGCCACGACCCCTGATGAAGGACGCACGCGGGGACCCGTTCGTTAGCCGGCAAGTCTGGCGCCACCCAGCCGCCCCCCCAAGCGCACGCTATGCTCCCGCCCCATGAACATCCTGCTTGTCTGGGTCGCCGCGCTGGCCCTGCTGTTCGGCCTGGCCGCGGCGATGGAGTGGAGCGCGATACGCCACCGGGTCAATGGCGCCAACGGCCTGACCATCCTGGTGGCGGGTGTGCTGGGGCTGGCCAGCATGCCGCTGGGGTTCGGCGGGCTGTGGTGGTTCGCCGGCCTGGGCCGGGCGGCGCTCATCACGACGGCGGCGGCTGTGATCGGCGGCGCGCTGTGGTGGGGCCTGGTCAACGCGCTGGACCGCGCGGCGAAGAAGCAGGGCAAGACCTGACCCTCGATAAGCCAGCGCTCACGCCCGCGCCCGCGTCCGCGCCTAGCGCAGGATTTTCTCCATCGCCTTGCCCTGGGCCAGCTCGTCGATCAGCTTGTCCAGCACGCGGATCTTCCACATCAGCGGGTCTTCCACCGCTTCCACACGCACGCCGCAGACGCTGCCCTTGACCCGCGCGGCGTTCGGGTGAAAGGCGGGCGCCTGGGCGAAGAAGGTTTCAAGGTCGTGCCGCCGCTCGATCTGTTCCCGCAGGCCGGCCGGGCCGTAGCCGGTCAGCCAGTGGATGATCTGGTCCACCTCGTCGGCGCTGCGGCTCTTGCGCTGCGCCTTCTGGACGTAGAGCGGATAGACCTTGGCGAACTCGGTGGCGAAGATGCGCGGTCGGGTCATGCGCCGGCTCCGTCTACCGCAGCTCGGTCTTCAGGCGGGCCAGGAATTCGGTGGCGGCCTGCGGGCCAACCTGCTGGCGCAGCGCGTCGGCCGTCACCTTGAGCACTTCGTCGACCAGCTCGCCGCGCAGCCGGGCGCGGGCTTCCTGCGATTTGGCTTCCAGTTCGCGCAGGCCGCCGTCGACCAGCGCCTGCACGCGCGCGCGCGTCTCGGCCTCCAGCCGCTCGCGCTCGGCGCGGGCCGTGGCCTGCAGCTGCGCGGCTTCGTGCATGGCGCTGGCGCGCAGCCGCGCCGCGTCGGCCTCGGCCTGCTCGCGCAGCTGCCGCGCCTGGGCGTCGGCCTGCTCGCGCCGGCGCGCGATCTCGTCGCCCAGCGTGCGGTCGCGGTCGAGCACCGCCCGCGCCGCGCCGCCCACGCGCGCATGCGCGCGCAACGCCAGCCACCAGACGAGGGGGAAGGCCACCACGGCGCACAGCAAGGCCAGCACCAGTTCGTTCATTCGCATCACGCCCCCTGGGTGGTGGCTGCGCCCAGTGCCAGCAGCTGCTTGACGAACCAGGTGGCCAGAAACAGCGAAAGCAGGCCGATGAAGGCCGACAGCGCATGCCGGGCCGAGGGCGGGGACTCGGCCGCCAGCGCGAAGCGGCGCTCGTCCGGCGCGGCCAGGCGCAGGCAAGTGAACCAGACCACGGGAAAGGCCGCGGCCACCAGCACCGCCGGCCCCACGGTCCCCGAGGCCGCGATGCCCGTGGCCTTGGACACCGCCGCCGACACCACCATGGCCGTGGCGGCCGCGGCCAGGTCGGCGCCAAAGGTCTTGGCGTTGAACACCCGGCACATCAGCTGCAGATACATCGTCACCAGCGCGAAGCCGATCGGCACGGCATAGGTGTCCGCCGCGGAAAGCAGGCGCGCGATCTGGGGAAGGTCCATGGGTGGGCGTCCGGCCGTGGTGCGTGGGCCATGCTAACGCGCCGTGGCGTCGCCGGGCAGCGGGCGCGAACGCGCGCCCTGCTCGGGCGGCGACGCGGCCAGCGCGTACTGGCTCCACAGCGCCTGCAGGCGGCCGTTCTGCGTCAGGCGGTGCAGCGCCGCCTGCCAGCGGGCCACCTCGGCCTGAGGCGTGTTGCGCGACAGCGCCACATAGCCCTCGATGCGCAGCACCAGCGCGCCGGTGCTGCGCGCGGCGTTCTCGTCCAGCTGGGCTTCGCTGAGGTGCTGGGCCAGGTTGCTTTCGGCGGCGACGGCCAGGCGCACGCGGCCGGCGACCAGCATGCGCATGCAGCCGGTGTAGCTGCTCACCGGCGTCAGCCGCGCGAAGCCGCGCGCCTGCAGCAGCGCCTCGACCGAGCTGCCCTTGACCACGCAGACGGGCAGCTGGCGCGCGTCCTCCAGCCGGCTCAGCGCCACCGGCCGGCCGGGGTTGTCGTAGAGGTAGAAGTGTTCCAGCGAAACCGGGCCCACCCAGTGCAACTGGGTTTCGCGCTCGGGGCTGCGGTTCACGTTGACCAGGGCCACGCGGTCCTGGTTCTGCAGCAGCATCAGGCCGCGCGCCAGCGGCACGTCCTCGACCTGGGGCGGCAGCCCCAGCTCCTGCAGCAGCGCGCGCAGCAATTCCAGGTAATAGGCGCGCTTGCCGGCGTGGGGCCGGCCGCGCAATTCGCCGTCGCGCACCTCGGCCTGTTCGCCGGTGCTGTGGGTATAGGCCGCCCAGCCCGGCTGGGCCTGGGCGGCCGTCACGGCCAGCGCGCCTGCGATCAGAACGGCCCAGGCGCGCCGCGGTCTCCATCCGGGCGGCCACGGCCGCCGCACCAGCGCCAACACCACCCCGCGCATCCGATCCTCCCTGTTGGATCTGCCTTCATCGCGTTCGTGCTGCGATGGTGGCGCGGGAGGCGGGGGATGTCTAGGGGATCGTGGCGGATGCGGATCAGAGGCCGTCGTTCAGGACCTGCGGGTCGGTGCTGGAGTACAGCTCGGTGACCGCGCCCATGGTCGAGAAGGTCAGCAGCACGCCCTTGGTCACCACCTTGTCGGTGGGCATGGCCACCGCCACCTGGTTGTAGGTGGCAGGGGTGAACGCGGGGTCGATCTCCGGCGTGTCGGCGCGGTCGGCGATGGCGCCCACCAGCACCAGGTCCGGGCTTTGCGACTGGATCAGCGCAAAGAGCGCGGAGCCGGCGCTCTTCTTGATCTTCAGCGGCTGCTGCAGCGGCTCGCCGGTGCCCTGCGGGTTGTCATAGAACTCGCAGGCGGCATGGGTGCCATCGGCCGAGACCAGCGCGGTGACGTAGAAGGTGTTGGACATCGAAAACTCCCTCAATATGGTTAGGGGGTGGAAGAAAGGGGTTGTGCGGGCAACATTCGCTGGGATTCCAACCAATGCTGCAGTGATCGGGCGTCAGAACTCAGGCCGGCGCACTCAAGAACTCCGGCCCACGCCTTAGTGACGCCGGCATGAACCCGCAGCAGTTGCATACCAGTGCCAACTGGATGTTGGTGCATCAGTCGCTGGCACTCTGCTCGGCGCTCCAATCCTTGCTGAGTAAGCCGCGCCATCATGAGCTGCAGGTCTAAGTCCGCGACCGTCAGGTCCAAATCACGAAGGCTGGTACTCAAATCAGTCTGAACCAGCTCCCAGGCCTTTTCCAGCCGCACTCGTCCCAGGCGGCCTTGGCCTTGGCCTGCCAAAGCCTGAGCCTCCATGAGGGCCAGCTCTACCCTTAACGGATGCCAGCGAGCAGAGGGACGGCGCCCAGCTTCCAGCGCAGTCAGCCTTTGTGACAGCGCTTGTACTGGCGCCAGCGATGGAGTCTTGTTGCTCGTGCGTAGCAGAGCGGTTTCTGCGCGGATCAATCCCGAAGCCCATAGGCGGTTACTCGGGTCTTGACGGGTCAGGCTGGCAAATCCTTGAACCGACTGAGCGAAGTAGCCCGACGCACCAACTCGTCCATCGATTTGGAACTCTGCAAGTCCAGTCGCGTATGCGCTGTCCGCATACCGCTTGAGCCAGCTGAGGTCTGCTGGGTAGCGCCTGCGCAATTGATCGGCACGCTGCAGCGCCTCCAATGACACCGCTCGTGCCTGCAGAAAGCGTCCCCGACGCATCAACGTGGAACCCAACCAACTGGCGCTGTCGATCCAATAACCGGTCAGATCCGCATCCTCCGGTCTCTTCGCCAGCACCCTGTCCTTCAACGCAATCGACCGCCTGAACGCCTGCTCCGCCTCGTCCAGCTGCCCCTGGTCCAGGTGCAGCGACCCCAGGCTGTTCTCGGCATAGGACAGCTCCACCTGCGCGTCCAGGTCCTGCGGCGCGGCCTTCAGCCATTGCCGGCTGACCTCGCGGTAGCGTGACCAGGACTGCTGCGCGGCGTCGAAGCGGCGCTGGGTGTAGGCCACATGCCCCAGCCAGAACGCCGTCGCGCCCTGGGCCTTGCGCCATGCGGCGTTCATCTCGGGCGACGGCGGTTCGCCCTGCAGCAGCGCGTTGGCGGCGGTCAGCGGCTCGATGGCCTGTTCCAGCTCGCGCTTGGACACGCGCACCTCGCCGATCACGGTAAGGGCCTTGGCGCGCTGCAGGCGCTCCATCGCGCCCAGCGTGCCGTCACGGCCCTGGGTCAGGGTGTGCAGGGCCTTGCTGCCCACGCTGTCCAGCAGCTCCAGCCGGCCCACCGGGCGCAGCTTGTCGGCGAACTCGCCCAGCATGTAGGAGAGCAGGTCCTCGGCCTGCTGGCGGCGGGTCTGGGCCTGCTGTTCGGCGGCCTCGGCGCGGCGCGCCTGCAGCACGCTGACGCTGGTCAGCCCCACCAGGGCCAGCACGGCCAGGCTGCCGGCGCCCACGGCCAGCCGGTGGCGGCGCACGAAGCGGCCCAGCACGTAGAGCCTGCTGTCGGGCCGCGCGCTGATGGGTTCGTGGACCAGCCAGCGGCGCAGGTCGTCGGCAAAGGCCTCGGTGTTGGGGTAGCGCTCGGCGGCCTTTTTCTTCAGCGCCTTGGCGACGATGGTGTCCAGGTCGCCGCGCAGCAGGCCGGCTTCGCGCGAGATGGCGGGGTCGCCGCTGCGCCGCGCGATCTCGGACAGGCGCTTGGGCTCCAGCTCCATTACCGCGCGCAGGCGGTCCAGCTCGGTCTGGGTGTCGTCGGCGGTGGGGTGGCGGCCGCCCAGCAGCAGGTAGAGCAGCACGCCCAGCGCATAGACGTCGGTGGCGGTGGTCACGTCCAGCTGCTGCACCTGTTCGGGCGCGGCGAACTGCGGTGTGAAGGCATGGCCGGCGCGGCGCGTCAGCTCGGTGGCGGCGGCGCCTTGTTCGCCCTGGGTGGCGTCGTCGAGCAGCTTGGCGATGCCGAAGTCCAGCAGCTTCACCTGGCCCTGGGCGTCCACCAGGATGTTGCTGGGCTTGAGGTCGCGGTGCAGGATCAGGCGCTGGTGCGCGTGGCCCACCGCGGCGAGCACGTCGAGGAAGAGGCGGATGCGCCCCTCCACGCCCAGGCCTTGCTCCTGGCAGTAGCGGTCGATGGGCTGGCCGTCGACATACTCCAGCACCAGATAGGGCTGCGGGCCCTGCGGCAGGGTCTGCACGCCGGCGTCGAGCAGGCGCGCGATGTGGGGGTGCGAGAGGCGGGCGAGGATCTGGCCTTCGCGCGCGAAGCGGCCGCTGTCGGTCTTGCCGACCAGGCCGGCCTTGAGGAACTTGACCGCCACCAGGCCGTCGAAGCGCCCGTCGGCGCGCCGCGCCAGCCACACGGCGCCCATGCCGCCCTGGCCCAGCTCGCGTTCCAGTTCGTAGGGGCCCAGGCGCTGGCCGCCCAGGTCGGGCATCTGCGGCTTGGGCGCGCCGCCGTCCAGCGCTGCGGCGGCCTGGGCCACGGCATCGGCGCGCAGCACGCTGGCGCGGTCCAGGAAGCCTTCGCGGCTGAGCTGGTCTTCCTCGGCCAGCAGTTCCTGCAGATCGGCGGCCAGCGTGCTGTCCTGCTCGCCCAGCGCGCGCAGCCGCGCCTCGCGGGCGGCGGGGGCCAGGTCCAGCAGTTCGTCCAGCAGAGGGCTCAGTTCGGCCCAACGCGATTTGTCCATCCGGGCAGGCTTGTCGTTCTAAGGTGTCGGTCCAATCCGGGGAAATCGGCCGTTGCGCTCAATTCTTGAGCGCCTGGGCGAGCAGCAGGCGTGCTTTCTTCCAGTCGCGCTGCACGGTGCGCTCGGTAACGCCCAGCGCGGCGGCGATCTCCGCCTCCATCAGCCCGCCGAAATAGCGCATCTCCACCACCTGGGCCAGGCGCGGGTCCATCTCGGCGAGTTCGGCCAGGGCCTCGTGCACGCGCAGGATTTCGTCTTCGCCCTCGGGGGCCAGCTGTTCGGCGACCGCGGTATTGAGCGTCATCAAGATCTGGCCGCCGCCACGGCGCTCGGCGCGGCGGGCGCGCACCATGTCCACGATGACGGAGTGCATGACCCGCGAGGCATAGGCCAGGAAATGGGCGCGGTCGGGGAAGTCGCGCGGTGCCGGGCCGGCGGCCTGCAGGCGCATCCAGGCTTCGTGGACCACGGCGCCGGTGTCCAGCAGGGTCAGGTCGCCGCTGTGGCGCAGCTTGCTGCGCGCGATCTTCTGCAGCTCCCCATAGAGCAGGGAGACCGCCTGATCGGCGGCCTGCGCGTCGCCAGCGCCGGCCTTGTGCAGCAGTTGGGTGATTTCGTTGTTCATCGAGCTGCGGCGCGCGGGCGGGGCAAGCCGCGGGCCGGCCTGCACTCTAGCCGCGTCCGTGGGGCAGGGCAATGAAAGAACGTGGCCCGGCTTGTCGAGCCGCCTCGGGCGGCCCCGGAAGGCGGTGAAAAATTATTTTCGGTGTCGATGTCGGGTCTGCTGTCGGGCGGGCGTTTATAGAGGTGAGGGCAAGGAGCGTGGTCCCGGGGAGGCCGCCAACGCGCGGGGGATTACGCACCATGCCCCACTAATCACAGGAACCGCCTTGGGCGGCGAGGGCGATGAGCGCACGTGAGGGAGACTTGACGTCGGGCAAGAAAGGCTGGGCCACCAATGCGGCGGACCCGGCCTTGTCCGACGGCGCGCGCGGCACGCTGGCCGACCCCGTCGCGTTGTCCACCCCGTCGCAGCTGGCCGCGGTACTGACCCGCGAGCTGCACGTCTGCCGCCGCTACGGCCGCCGCCTGGGTTTGCTGCTGGTGCAGGCCCGCGTGCTGGGCGGCGAGCATCCCGACAGCCCGCCGCTTGAAGAGCGCATGGAGTCGCTGCAGCAGGCCATGGGCCGCCGCCTGGTGGCGCGCGTGCGTGGCACCGACCAGGTCTACCGCGTGGGGCCGCAGCGCTTCGCGGTGCTGCTGGGCGACTGCGGCGCGGCCGAAGTGGCCATCGTGCAGCTGCGTCTGCACGAGGTGCTCAACGGCCCTTATGGCCTGGACGAACACCTGCTCTACGTCGGGCTCAGCATGGGCTCGGCCAGTTTCCCGCAGCAGGGCGGTTCCGGCACCGAGCTGGTTCAGCGCGCCGAAGCCAGCCTGAGCTGGCACCTGGGGCCCTGGGCCGACGACCGCTACCGCGCGGGGCGGATTGCTCCCGGTGGGGATGCGGTGCCGGTGAATCCGAACTGAGCGTTTTTTGGCCTGAGCACCGAAGCTCCGGTGCGGGTTAGATGATCCCAGGCCCAAGGCGAAGGCCCAGCAACCCAGCCAGGCCACAGGGCCTAGCCCTCACCGCGCCCCCAACACCCCCTTCACCGCCGCCCAAGGCACCAGCTTGAAGTTCTGCCGCCCCTGCGGCAGGCGCTTGTGCCCGTCCTGCACCACCAGCACCCCCTCGCGGTAGGCCCCGCCCAGGTCCGCCGCGACGACATCCAGCCCGTCGGTCTCGGACACCCCGTCGATGCCCAGCTCGGCATGGATGCCGATGCGGAAGCGTCCGCGCAGCGCATGCGGCGCCTGGGCGTCGTAGACGGCGTAGCTGTCGCTGCCCTGCGAGGACACGACGAGCAGGCGCTCGGTGGGCGACGCGGCATGGATGGCCAGGCCTTCGACGTCGGCGTGCAGCGCGTCGCTCAGCGGGATGGCGAGCTGCGGTTCGCCGCCCGTCGCCGCGTCGTCCAGCGCGATGCGCCAGACGCCGCGCTTTTCCTCGCCGACGAAGAGCTGGGCGCCGGCCTCGTCGACCACGCAGCCCTCGGGCTGGCTGGCGAGTTTCCATTCGCGCAGCAGCCGGCCCTGCCAGCGCCCGTCGGCGCCGCGCTCCACGCGCAGGCGGCGCAATCGGCCGTCCTTGTCGTTGGCGTAGATGTCCAGTTCGCCGCCGGCGGCGCGGCCCACGCAGACGCCGTACAGGTCGTCCAGCCCGCTGGGCAGGCGCGCCAGCTCGCGCAGCCGGCCTTGCGGCGAGATGGCCCATAGCAGCAGGCTGGCCTCGTCGCGCTGGGTGGCCACGGCCAGGTCCCAGCGCTGGCCGCCATAGCGCAGGCCCTGGCGCAGGTCGACGTTGTTGACCCGGCCCACGGGCAGGAACTGGCGTTCGCGGCCGCGCAGGTCGTAGACGGCCAGGCCGCGCTTCTTGTCGGTGGCGAGGATGAGGCTGTCGGCCGGCCGGCGCGGGTGGACCCAGATTGCCGGGTCGTCGGCGGCGTCGCCCTGGCCGCGCACCGGCTCGGTCTGCGCGCTGGGGCGCAGCACGGGCACCGGGCCGGGGCGGGCCGCGGCCTCGGGATGGGCGGCCTGCCATTGCGCCAGGGCCTGCGCGGCGGCCTGCTCCTGGGCCTTGCCGTCGCCCTGGGCGGGCAGGGCCTGCAGCAGGCGGCGCCGGGTCTGCTCGGCGTCGGCGGCATAGGCCCACAGGCCGACGCCGGGTTCGGCCACGAGCAGCTCGGCGTCGGCGTCGCGCGCCTGGCAGGCGGCCGGGTGCAGCGGCGTGGCCAGGCGGCGCAGCACGTGCGCGCGGCCCTGGTGCAGCAGCCATTGCTCGCTGAGCCCGTCCTCGCCGAGCAGGAAGAGCTGCAGCAGGCCCTGGTCGGCATCGCGGTAGAGGCACAGGCGCTCGACCGCGAAGTCCGGGCCGTCCAGCGTGGCCAGCGGCTGCAGGCGGCCGCCGCGCGCGGCCAGCCAGTGCAGCCGCCCGCGGTCGGCGTCCAGCACCACGGCCTGCGGCGCGCCGTCGGCGCCGCGGCGCTGGTCCCAGCGCTTGGCGCGCAGCGTCAGGCGGTCTTGCTCGCGGCCCTGGTCATCGAGCAGCAGCAGGCCTTTCTTGTCGTCCAGGCGCAGGGTCTGCGCGGCGGCGGGCGGGGCGGACAGCGCCAGCAGCGCCGCCGCCAGCAGGGTGGCGAGCGCCGCGGCGCGCGGGCGCCAGGGGGCGGAAGAGGTCGTCATCGTCGGATTCGTCGGGTTCGTCGGCATGGCGGTCTGCGGGGCCGGCTCAGTACATGGCCATCTTCAGGCCCAGCTTGTAGCTGCGGCCGTACTGCTCGTACTGCACGTTGCGCGAGGCATCGCCCTGGTAGACGCGGTAGCGCGCGTTGCCCAGGTTGAGCGCCTCCAGGCCCAGCTGCCAGCGCGGCGTGATCTGCCAGCGCAGCGAAAAGTCGACCTGGTTCTGCGCGGCGACCCAGCGGTCCTTGCTGGCGTCCATCACGTCGCCGACCTCCAGCAGGTAGGCCGACTTGTGGTTGAGCGCCAGCCGCGTGCTCAGCGGGCCGCGCTCCCAGCCCAGGCTGAGGTTGATGCTGCGGTCGGACTGGCTGGGCAGTGGGATGTCGCGCGCCACATAGCCCTTGGCGCCATGGCCGCCGATGCGCGCGCGCGAGTCGGTGAAGCTGGCGTTGGCGCCCAGGATCAGCCCGTCCAGCGGCGCCGGCAGCCGGCGCAGCGCCTGGGTGTAGGACAGCTCCAGCCCGCTGACGCGCGCGTCGTCGCCGTTGGCATAGGTCTGCACATGGCTGAAGGCGGTCCAGCCCGGGGTGCCGGCGAGGTCGGTCTGGAAGGCGAAGTCGCGGATGGTCTTGTGGAAGACGTAGGCCGACAGGGCGCCGTCGCGGTCCAGCCGGTGCTCCACGCCCAGGTCCAGGTTGCGCGCGCGCAGCGGCTTGAGCTCGGGGTTGCCCAGCGTGGCCTGGTCGCCGTCCACGGTCAGCCCGGGGCTGAGCTGCCCGAAGGCCGGGCGCACCACCGAATGGGTCAGCGCGGCGCGCAGCCAGGTGGCGCTGCCCAGGCCCTGCTTGAGCATCAGCGCGGGCAGCCAGTGGCGGCTGCGGCTGTCGTGCCGGGTGGGGCTGAGCTTGCCGTCGCGCGCCGCCTGGCCCTGGGCCTCGAAGTCCAGGCGCTCATGGCGCAGGCCGACCAGCCATTGCGTGGCGCCGCGCTCCAGCTGGGCCTGCAGGTAGCCGGCGCTGACGCGTTCGCGCATCTGGAAGTCGTTGACCTCGGAGTCCACCGCGTCGCGGAAGGCGGCGCGCGGCAGCGGCGCCAGCAGCGCGCGCAGCGCCGGCTCGGAGATGCCCGCGCCCAGGTCGGCCCAGGGGTAGCGCAGCGCGTCGCTGGCGCGCACGGCGTACAGCGAGAGCTGGGCGTCGTTCAGGTTGTAGGGCGGCTTGCCGAGCAGCTTGGCGCTGGGCGCGTAGGTCTCCAGCTGGTTGTCCTTGTCGCGCCGGCTGTGCTTGGCGCCGCCCTTGAGCGTGAGCTCCCAGCCCGAAAGCTCCAGCTCGCGCTGCAGGTCCAGCTTGACATGGCGCACGGTGTCGGTGGCCTCGCTGTCCTGCAGCTTGGCCTTGTCGAAGCTGTAGGGGCCGCTCAGGTTCAGCTCGAGGCCGGCCAGCGGCAGTGGGCGCGCGCCGTCGACGAAGCCGACGCTCTTCAGGCTGGCCTTGTAGCCCGAGGACGCGAGCGCGTCGGGCTTGGCCTCGCTGGCGCGCGCCCAGCCGCCTTCCAGCCAGCCCGTCCAGTCGCCCATGCGGCGCTCGCCGCCCAGCACCAGCGCGGTGGAGCGGTTGACCTCGCGGCGCGACTTCAGGCCGCGGGTGGCGCTGGCATCGCCGCGCTGGCCCTCCAGCTGCGGGTTCTTGAAGCTGATCTTCAGGGACTGGCGCACTTCTTCGTCGGTGAAGCGGCTGCTGAAGCTGCGCAGGTAGACCAGGCTGTGCTCGTCGGGCTTGAAGTCCAGGTTGAGCGCGCCGCCCAGGCGTTCGCGGGTGATCTCGTAGCGGCGCAGCTCGAAGCTGGCGAGCTTGGCGCCGTCCCAGGCGCCGCCGGTCTCGCTGTTGTCGCTGGCGAAGCGGCGCTGGTCGGCGGACAGCGCCAGCGCCACGCCCAGGCGGCCGCCGGCCAGGCGGTCGGCCCAGGTCAGCGCGCCGCGGGGCCGGGTCTTGCCGGCGTTGGCGTCGTGGTTGGCGCCCAGCTCCAGGCTGAACAGCGAGCCGGGCTGGTCGAAGGCGCTCAGCGTGCGCACGGTGACCAGGCCGCCCAGCGAGTTGGCGTCCTGCTCGGGCCTCAGGGTCTTCTCGACTTCCAGCGCGCGGATCAGCCCGGCGGGCACCAGGTCCAGCCCGGGCGCGCGGCGGTCGGACTCGGACGCGGGGGTGAGCGCGCCGTTGATGTTGACGCTGTTGTAGTCCGGCCCCAGGCCGCGCACGCGGATGAAGCGGCCTTCGCCCTGGTCGCGCTCCACCGACACGCCGGGCAGCCGCGCCAGCGCCTCGGCGGCGTTGTTGTCGGGCAGCTGGGCGATGCCGTCGGCATGGACCACGTTGACCACGCCCTGCGCGGCCTGCTGCTTGTCCAGCGCCGAGCGCAGGCTGGCCGCCTGGCCGGTGACGACGACGCGCTCCAGCGTGTCGGCCGGGCGGGCCGGCGCGGTGGGGGCGGCCGTGGTCTGGGCCTGGGCCAGGCCCAGCACGCCGAGCAGGCCCAGCCCGGTGAGCAGGCCGCGCGCCGGGCGCGGGCCGGCCCAGGGGGCGCAGAAGGGGTTCAGTCGCAGGGAGGTCGGGGTGGAGGAGGCCATGGTGGTGGGGGCTGCGTGCAGCGTTGGGGCCCGCGTCGGGGCGATAAGTCGATCGGGGCCGCATCCTGGGTGGCGCAGATGGCGCTCCCGTGACAGCGTGGCGTGGCGCCGTCGCCGCGGGCCGCGCGGCGCAGCGGCGCGCGCCGGCTGAGCCGAATTGACCCCCCGCGCCGGCGCGTGCGCGGGCTGTCACAGGCGCGGCCTAGCATGCGCGCCCATGCGTATCGGAACTCCGGGATTCGTGCTCGGGCGCCGCCGCCGGCGCCTGCAGCTGGCGCCGGTGCTGGGGCTGCGCCACTTCGGTCATCTGCTGCTGTTGGCGATGGCGCTGCTGGTCTGGGCCTTCACGCAGCAGGGCGGGCCGCGGCCGCTGGCCCAGTACCGCTGGATGGATGTGCTGGGCGAGGGCGGTGGCGCGCTGATGCTGGCGCTGTGGATGGGCTATCTGCGCGCCAGCCGGCCGGCCGGGCGCGTCACCGACCTGCTGTGCCTGGGCCTGGCGGCGATGATGCTGGGCGGCTTCGTCGACTGGCTGGACGAGTTCTGGCTGCTGCCCAAGTCGGTGCTGTGGGACAACTGGATGGAGTCGGGGCTGACGCCGCTGGGCATGGGCCTGCTGACCTGGGGCCTGCATCTGTGGCGCGGCGAGCAGCAGGTGCTCAACGCGCAGCTGCGCGAGCGCGAGCGGCTGTTCCGCGAGCACCGCCAGGTGGACGGGCTGACGCGCCTGGGCGACGCCGGCTACATGGCGCGCCAGGTGGCGCTGGAGCGGCGCCTGGATCGACCGGCGCAGCTGCTGATGCTGGGCTGGCAGGGTTTCGACGCGCGGGCGAGGGCGCTCGGCCTGGCCGAGGCCGACCGGCTGCTGCAGAACGCGGCGCAGCTGATCCTGCTGCACCTGGGGCCCGGCGAGCTGCTGTGCCGCTACGGCGGCGACCGCTTCGTGCTGCTGCTGCCCGGCGCCGACGCGGCGCGCGCGCGCCGGCTGGGTGAGCGGCTGGAGGCCGCGCTGGCGCTCTGGGACGGCGGCGGCGGCGGCACGGCGGGCCTGGGTCTGACGCTGCGCACGGCCTGGGCGCCGGTGGCGCAGGGCACCGACCCGGAGGCGCTGATGCTGGCGCTGCTGGCCCGGCTGGAGCGCGGCTGATGGCGGCGCAGGCCGGTACCCCGATGCTGCCGCCCGGGCTGCTGCCGGCGCCCGGCGAGGCCCGCCCCTACCAGCTGGACACGCCGCTGCTGCCCTGGGGCGAGCAGGGCGTGCTGCTGGCCGAGTTCGCGCGCAGCCGCGAGCTGGACCGCGCCGACTGGCTGGCCGCCGCGGGCGTGCGGGAGGGCCAGCTGCTGAGCCCGCGCCAGCTGCTGGCGCTGCTGGCGCCGCTGGCGGACTGCGGGCCGGACGCCGCCTTCGTGCTCGGCCGCGCCTGGCTGCCGGGCCACTACGGGCTGGCCAGCCAGGCGCTGCAGCAGGCGGCCGACGCGCGCGAAGCGCTGCGCCTGCTCTGCGGCCATGCCGGCCGGCTCACGCCCCTGCTGACGCCGCGGCTGCTGGAGGAGGGCGACGAGCTGCTGCTGCTCTGGACCGACGCCTGCGGTCTGCCGCCGGCGCGGCGCGGCTTCATCGTGGATCTGCACGTGGCCGCGGTGGCGGGCATGTGCGACTGGCTGGCCGGCGAGCGCCTGCCCTGGGCCTTCTGCTTCAACCGTGGCCGGCCGCGCGAGCTGGCCCACCATGCGGTGCACCTGGGCGCGGCGCTGCATTTCGGCGCCCAGGCGGACGCGCTGCGCCTGCCGCTGGCCGCCGCGACGCGGCCCTGGCGCGGGCAGGCCGGCGCGGCGGCGCCGCCGCTGTGGCGCCAGGCGCTGGAGGCCGACCCGGCGGGGCGGCGGCGTGGGCTGCTGGCGGCGCTGCACGACTGGCTGGCGCCACGGCTGGAGCAGGCGCCGACGCTGGACCAGGCGGCCGCCGCCTTCGCGGTGAGCCCGGCCACGCTGAAGCGCCACCTGGCCCAGCACGGCACCCACTTCCAGGCGGAGCTGGACCAGGTGCGCGCGCTGTGCGCGGTCTACCTGCTGCTGCGCCGCGGCGAACCCAGCCAGTCGGTGGCGCGCGCGCTGGGCTTCTTCGACGCCGCCAATTTCCGCCGCTTCTTCAAGCGCTGGACCGGGCTGACGCCGGGGGCGCTGCGGCGCTGACCTGGGGCCGACCCTGTCGGGGAAACAGGGGGCACGATCTGCGATCATCGCGGCCATGGGCTTCGAGCATCCCCAGGACCAGGCGCAGTACCGCCGCCCCGCGCACCGCGCCGGGGTGGAGCTGTACCACGCCAACATCCTGCGCCACAGCTTCGAGCCGCACACCCACGAGGCCTACGGGCTGGGGGCGATCACCGCGGGCGTGGGCGCTTTTCGCTGGCGCGGCGGCGAGCATTTCGCGCCGCGCGCCAGCCTGATGCTGATGAACCCGGACGACCTGCACACCGGCCGCGCCGCCAGCGGCGAGGCCTGGGGCTATCGCATGGTCTACCTGCAGGAGGGCCTGCTGCGCGAGCTGTGCGGCGGCTCGGCCTGGAGCTTCCACGCGGCGGTGGCGCACGACGCCGAGGCTTCGGCGCGTGCCGCCGCGCTGATCGCGGCGCTGTGGCGCGCGCAGGAGCCGCTGGCCTTCGACAGCCTGCTGATGGAGCTGCTGCAGACGCTCGCCCGCCATGCGCGCCACGGCCCGGCGCCGGCGGACGAGCGCGCGTCGCCGCGCTTCGCCGCGGTGACCGAGTACATGCGCGCCCACCTGGAGCGCAAGCTGTCCACCGAGGAGCTGGCCGCGGTGGCGGGGCTGAGCCCCTTCCATTTCCTGCGCAGCTTCAAGAGCGCCTGCGACGCGACGCCGCAGCAGGCGCTGATGGTGCTGCGCCTGGCCGAGGCCAAGCGCCGGCTGGCCGGCGGCGAGGCGCCGGCCGCGGTGGCCGCCGCCGTGGGGCTGACCGACCAGGCGCATCTGACGCGCCAGTTCGCGCGCCGCTATGGCGTGACGCCGTCGCGCTACCAGCAGCAGGTGGGCGCGGCGCAAGCGCGTACAAGACCCGCGGGCTGAACGGCGCCACAGTGGCGTCCATGCTGTCTGGACTTCTTTTTGCGCTCGCGGCCGGCCTGATGTGGGGCCTGGTCTTCGTCACGCCGCTGCTGTTGCCGGACTATCCGGCCGCCTGGCTCACCGCGGGCCGCTACCTGGCTTTCGGGCTGATCGCGCTGCCGCTGGCGCTGATGGACCGCGCCGAGCTGGCGCGCCTGACGCGCGCGGACTGGTGGCAGGCGGTGCGGCTCAGCGCGATCGGCAACTTCCTCTACTACCTGACGCTGTCGGCGGCCATCCAGCGCGCCGGCGGGCCGCTGCCGACCATGATCATCGGCACGCTGCCGGTGGTGATCGCGATCGCATCCAACCGGCGCAACGCGGCGCGCGACGGCCAGTACCCCTGGGGCCGGCTGGCACCGGCGCTGCTGCTGATCGGTGCCGGCATCGCCTGCGTCAACGCGGTGGAGCGCGCCGCGCTCGCCGACGGCGAGCTGGGCCGCTATCTGCAGGGCGCGCTGCTGGCCGGCGTGGCGCTGCTGTGCTGGACCTGGTATCCCATCCGCAATGCCGACTGGCTGCGCGAGCATGCGGGACGCAGCCCGCGCGTCTGGGCCACGGCGCAGGGGCTGGTGACGCTGCCGATGGCGCTGCTGGGCTTTGCCGTGCTGGGCGGGCTGCAGGCGGCGGGCCTGGACCTGCTGCCGCCGGGCTTCGCGGCGCCACTGGGGCCGCGCCCCTGGGTGTACCTGGGGCTGATGCTGGCGGTGGGCCTGTTCGCCTCCTGGCTGGGCACGCTGTGCTGGAACGAGGCCAGCCAGCGCCTGCCGACCACGCTGGTGGGCCAGCTGATCGTGTTCGAGACCCTGGCCGCGTTGGCCTATGCGCTGATGCTGCGCGGCGGCCGGCCGCCGCTGATGACGCTGCTGGGCGTGGCGCTGCTGGTGGGCGGCGTGCTGTGGGCGCTGCGCGTGAAGCCGCAGCGCCCGGCCGGCGGCGCGGCTACAGCCTGAAAGAGCCGACGATCTCGGCCAGCTGGCGCGACTGCGAGCGCAGGCTGTCGGCGGCGGCGGCGGACTCCTCCACCAGCGCGGCGTTCTGCTGCGTCGTGCTGTCCAGCTGCGAGATCGCGATGTTGACCTGACCGACGCCGGCGCTCTGCTCGCGCGTGGCGGTGGAGATGTCGGCCAGCAGGCTGGTGACGTGGCGCACCTGGCCCACCAGCTCCTCCATGGTGCGGCCGGCCTCCTCGGCGACCTGGGTGCCGCTGTGCACCTCCTCGACGCTGGTGCTGATCAGCGACTTGATCTCGCGCGCGGCCTGCGCGCTGCGCTGCGCCAGCGTGCGCACCTCACCGGCCACGACGGCGAAGCCGCGGCCCTGCTCGCCGGCGCGCGCGGCTTCCACCGCCGCGTTCAGCGCCAGGATGTTGGTCTGGAAGGCGATGCCGTCGATCACGCCGATGATGTCGGCGATGCGCTGCGCGCTGCGGTTGATCTGCGCCATCGTCGAAACCACGCGCTCCACCGCCTCGCCGCTGCGCGTGGCGGTGCCGGAGGCCTCGGTGGCGAGCTGGTTGGCCTGCGCGGCGAGGTCGGCGTTGCTGCGCACGGCGGCGGCCATCTGGTCCATGGAGGCGGCGGTTTCTTCCAGCGACGCGGCCTGCTGCTCGGTGCGCATGCTGAGGTCGCTGCCGCCCTTGGCGATTTCCTCGGAGGCGCTGGACACGGTGTCGGCGCTGCTGCGGATCTGCACCACGGTCTGGCTCAGCTGCTCCTGCATGGACTGCATCGCGCCGAGCAGGCGGCCCATTTCGTCGCGCCCGGCGGTCGCCTTGGGCGCGGAGAGGTCGCGCTGGCTGATGCGCTCGGCCAGGTGCAGGGCCTCGCCCAGCGGCGTCATGATGGACGCGATGATGCGCCAGGCCAGCACCAGCCCGCTGGCCAGCGCCAGCGCGAACACGGCGATGACCACCCAGCGCGCCTGGCGGCTGGTGGCCTCGCCCTTGGCGTACTCGGCGGCGGCGATGCGCAGCTGCTCGTCGACCAGCTCGCCGATGGTGCCGCTGAGCGGGTCGATCGCCGGGTAGAGCGCCTTGTTGCAGAACTCCTCCAGCTGGGCGTGATCGTTGGCCTGCAGGATGGCCTTGAGCTTCTCGGTGGCGGCCTGCGCGGGCGCCAGCGCGGCCTTGGCCTTGTCGACCAGCTCGCGCTCGCGGCCCTCGATGCGGGTCGCGGTGTAGGCCGACCATTCATTGCGGATCAGTGTTTCGGCGTCCTGCACGGACTTCAGCGCCGCCGCCTTGTCCAGCGAGCCGGCGCGCGCCTTGTGGCTGGTGTCGACGATGCTGACCGCGTAGGCGTCGGCCACGCGCTTGAGCTGCTTGAGCGGCACGACGCGGTCCTGGTAGACCGTGGCGAGCGCGCCCTGGACCTGGTTGAGGGACAGGACGCTCCAGCCGCCGACGATGGCCAGCAGGGCCAGCAGCACGGCGGAAAGCAGCAGCAGCCTCGTTTTGATGCTGTGGAAGGACTTCATGATGGACCTTGGGGAGTGACAGGGGGGGTGTCAGGTCTTGACTCTAGTTCGACATCCACGCTCCCGCCATGGAAATACAGGGCGCTGTTGCGTGCTGTTCGATGTGCTGGCGCGCAACAGTGCCGAGGGCTCAAAGTGGAGTGTTTTGCTCGGTCTTTGGGGCCGCCGACGGTATAAAGCGGGCCACGACAGGGAGCCGGACCTTCCGGCACAGGGAGAACAAGCCTTGCGAACGAAGAAGAACCGGAACTGGAACGAGCGCGGCCTGCTGGCGGCCGCGGTGGCGCTGTTGCTGGCGTTGCAGGGGTGTGGCGGTGGCGGCGGCCGCGCCGGCGATCCGCTGGTGGGCCCCAGCCCCGGGAGCGGCAGCAGCGGCGGCGGCGGCAGTGGCGGGGGCAGCTCGGGCAGCGGCAGCGAGCCGATCAAGCCCAGCAGCACCTACGCCCAGCAGTGCGCGCCCGGCAACATGCTGGCGCCGGCGGCGCGGCGCACCGCCAGCCTGGGCACCGAGAAGCAATGGCTGCGCGCCTACTACGACGAGGCCTATCTGTGGCGCGATCAGGTGCCGCAGCTCAACGCCGACGCGGCGGCCTACAGCGGCAGCGATGTGCAGCAGGCGCTGCAGGCCTATTTCGACGACCTGCGCACGCCGCAGCTGACCGCCAGCGGCGCGCGCCGCGACCGCTTCAGCTTCATGGTGCCGGAGCAGGAATGGCAGCAGGAGATGCAGGCGGGCGTGGCGGCCGGCTACGGGCTGCGCTGGTCCATGGGGTCGCCGACGCCGCCGCGCAACCTGCGCGTGGCCTATGTGGAGCCGGGCAGCCCGGCGGCGCTGGCCGGCCTGCAGCGCGGCGACCGGCTGGTGACGGTGGACGGCGTCAGCGCCGACGCCAACGACCGCACGGGCGTGGACAAGCTCAACGCGGCGCTCTATCCCGGCGCCAGCGGCGAGACGCACAACTTCGTGTTCACGACGCGCGACGGCATCGCGCGCAGCATGAGCCTGGTCAGCGCGCAGCTGAACACCAACGCCGTGCCGATGGCGCGCGTGCTGAACGCGGCGGACGGCGCCAAGGTGGGCTATCTGGTCTTCACCACCCACATCCAGACCGCCGAGCAGGGGCTGATCGACGCGGTGCGCGGCTTCTCGGCGGCCGGGGTCAGCGAGCTGGTGCTGGACCTGCGCTACAACGGCGGCGGCTACCTCTACCTGGCCAGCGAGCTGGCCTACATGATCGCCGGCGCGCAGCCCACCAACGGGCGCACCTTCGAGCAGCTGCGCTACAACGCGCGTCGTTCGACGGAGAACGAGAGCACGCCCTTCTACAACCAGTCCTGCCTGCCGGTGAACGGCAAGTGCAGCACGCCGCAGAACCTGCCCACGCTGAACCTGCGCCGGCTCTATGTGCTCAGCCAGTCCGGCACCTGCTCGGCGAGCGAGGCGCTGATCAACGGGCTGCGCGGCGTGGACGTCGAGGTGCGGCTGGTCGGCGGGCGCACCTGCGGCAAGCCCTATGGCTTTTCGGGGCAGGAGAACTGTGGCAACCGCTTCCTGCCCATCGAGTTCGAGGGCGTCAACGCCAAGGGCTTCGGCGATTACTCGGACGGCTTCATCCCCGCCAGCAGCCAGCCGGGCACCGGCGTGCCGGGCTGCCAGGTGGCCGACGACCTGAGCCGCGACCTGGGCGACGTGCGCGAGGGCCAGCTGGCGGCCGCGTTGCAGCACCGCCTGAACGGCAGCTGCCCGCCGGTTTCGGTGCAGTCGCAGCAGGCGCGCCACAGCGCGCTGCCGGGCCTGGCGATCAGCGAGGGACCGCAGCTGCGCAACAACCGCTTCCTGGGCGTGCGCTGAAGCCCGCGCCGAGGCGGGCGCCCCGGCGCGCCCGCCGTCGGCGGGCCGGCTGCGTCAGAGCTTGGGAATGCGGATGCGGCTGATCATCAGCGAACCGGAGAGCGCGAACAGCAGCACCAGCGGGTGCAGCTTGAAGCCGGCGACGGTGGTGACGCCCAGCCACAACGCGTCGCCGATCGCGCCCTGCGCGGCGGCCACCCACAGCAGCAGCACCAGCAGCAGCGAGGTCGGGATGGGCGTGCCTTCGAAGTAGCGCACCTTGTCGCCGCCATCGGAGAGCTTTTCGGCGGTGATGTTGTAGCGCGCCAGGCGCGACACGCCGCAGGCGACGAAGAAGACCAGCACGACGCGGTCGTACAGGCCCTGCATGCCGCAGCCGTAGGCGATGGCCGCGGGGGCGACGCCGAAGGAGATCACGTCGGCCAGCGAGTCCAGCTCGCGGCCCATCGCGGAACTCTGCTGGCGCCAGCGCGCGATGCGGCCGTCCAGCACGTCGAACACCAGCGCCGCCGGGATCAGCGCGCAGGCGTAGTACAGGTGCAGGACCTCGCGGGTCTGCAGATAGGTCATCACCGAGAACAGCGCGCCAACGCCGCAGAAGGCGTTGGCCAGCGTGAACCAGTCCGCGAGGTGGAACTCGCGGATCATCGAGAAAGGCTTGGGTCGGTCCATGGCCGTCAGCATACGCGATGGTCCCGGGTCTGCGACCTATGACCCTGGGCAGGGGGCCCGGGCCTGCGGTCCCATGGGCGCCGGGCCGGATCAGGCCTGCTCGGGCAGCGCGGGCGGCGACAGCCGCATCCAGGCCTTGCGTGCCAGGTGGGCGCTGAGCAGCGGCAGCGGCATGCGCAGCCAGTGCGAGCGCACATACAGCGCAAAACGGGCGAGACGCTCGGTGGCGCCGTCGCAGCTGGGATGGTGGGGCCGCAGCGCGCGGCGGTAGAGCGCGCGCATCAGCGGCGCGCGCCAGCGCGGCGGGCCGTCGGCGCGGCTGGCGGCGAGCAGCTGGGGCGGCACGGGGGTCTGCAGCAGCTCGTGGCACAGCCACAGCGCGTAGTACAGCGGCAGGCCCAGGCCCAGCGCACGGGCGCGCGGCAGCAGGGCCGCCCAGAAGTCCGGCGTGGCGCCGAAGTGGCGCAGCAGCGCGTCCAGGTCCAGCAGGTCGCGCAGGCCGCTTTCCAGCTCGCCCTCCTGGAACAGGTGGGTGGCGCTGTGCAGCAGCAGGTCGGCAGGCGCCAGCGCGGACAGCCCCGGCCATTCGGGCAGCGGCTGCAGCGCGTCGAACAGCAGCGCGTTGCGCACCGCGATGCGCGAGGTGGGCGGCAGCAGCGCATGGTGCAGGTCCAGCACGCTGGCGCGGTGGCGGTGGCGCAGCGGCGGGATTTCATGCATCCAGCGCCGGTAGTAGCGCTGGTCGTAGGCCGACATGGGCTCGGGCTCCCAGCCTTGGCGCAGCAGCGCGCTCTCGGTGCGCTCCAGCTGTTCGCGCGGCACCAGCAGGTCGACGTCGCCGAACATGCGGCCCCGCGCCAGCGGCAGGCCCAGGGCCTGGTAGGCGGCGCCCTTGAGCAGCACCGGGCGCAGGCCTTCGCCGTCCAGCGCGCGGGCGATGCAGCGCAGCTCCCAGCGTGTCATCTGCGCCTGGCGCTGCACCAGCCGGCGCGCGGCCTCCAGGTGCAGGCGCGGGGCCTCGGGGACGGTCAGCTGCGGCGTGGCGGCCAGCCGGCGGTCCAGCTCGGCGAGCAGGCGGGCGGCCCGCGCCTGGCGCACCAGCAGGTCCCAGCCGGACTCGGGCAGCGCCCGCGCCTGCGCCGGGTCCAGCAGCACGCGCAGCAGCAGGCTCATCGCGCCGCCTCCGGCCGCGGGCACAGCGCGTCGAAGGCGGCCATGGCCTCGTCCAGGCGGCTGTAGCGGAACTCCAGGCATTGCGCCTCGTCGACCAGGCGGGTCAGCGCGTCGAAGCCGGCCTCGCCATGGACGTGGTAGTTGAAGGACTGCTCGGCGAGCAGGATCATTGCGCGCGCCTTGTCGCAGCGCGTCATCGAGGTGGCGGCGCCGGCCTCATAGCGTGGCAGCACCACCCAGGCCGGGCGCGCGGGCACGCGGCGCTGGCGCACGCTGTCGGGCGGCGGCGCGAGCAGCGCGACGCGGCCCTTGGTGGTGTCGGCAATGGGGGTGCCGAAGCGGCTGGCGGGCGCGAAGGCCTGGATCAGCGCGATGGCGTCGTTCTTCAGGTTGACCGGCCGCGCCATGCCGCGCAGCAGGCCGCTCGGCATGTCCAGCAGGCCCAGTTCGTCGCTGAGCAGACGCCAGCCATGGTGCATCAGCGCCGCGCACAGCGTGCTTTTGCCCGAGCCCGGCGGCGCCGGCAACACCACGGCCTGCTCGCCGCGCGCCAGCACCGCGGCGTGGATCACCAGGTACTGGTGGGCATGCGACGCGACGCACCAGTTCAGCCCCCACTCCACCATCACCGGGCCATGCGGCGCGGGCAGCGGCAGGAAGGCGGGCTGGCCGTCGTAGAAGAAGCGCGCTTGCGGGCGCAGCCAGCCGCGCAGCCCGGGTTCGCGGCGCACTTCCAGGTGGAAGTCGGCGAAGCGCTCGGGCGGCAGCAGCTCGAAGTCGGCATAGAGGCCCTGCAGCTCCTGCGCCAGGCGTGGCAGCCCGCTGCGCAGCCGCGCGACGAAGGGCGCGATGTCCAGCAACAGCTCGCCGCGCCGCAGGCGGCGCGCGAAGTCGGGCACGCTCAGCTCGGCGACCTTCATGAGCGGGCGGACATGGAAGCATCGGCCGGGATCGAGGCCAGCACGCCCAGCCGCTCCAGCCGGCGCAGCTGCTGCAGCAGCACGGCGAGGGCCTGGTCGTCCAGCGGTTCGCCGGGCGGGTCGTCCTGCAGTTCGTCCTGCAGCTCGGCGAGCAGGGCTTCGGGGGTGCGCGGCTGGCCGTGGGTGCGCAGGCGCTCCATCAGGTCCAGCGCGAGGGAGGACACCAGATGGGTGTCGCCGCTGGCGCGGTCGAAGACCAGCGCCGAATCCTCGTCGGGCCAGCTCCGCGCGACGAAACGTCCGGGATCCGCGGCCCAGCGCCAGGCCCAGGCCTCCTGGGTGGCGTACGCCTCTTGCGAGTGCACCCCGTGGTCAGGGAATCAGGGGCGGACGATCCAGTTGTCGTACAGATAGGTCATGATCTTGGACTCGTCCCAGCCGCTGCCATCCACGCCATTGGGCGAGTAGACCCCGTCCAGCATCGCGGTGATCTGGTCGGAGGTATTGGACTTCAGGCACTGGCCCACGGTGCCGGGCAGCAGCTTGGCGTTGAGCTTGGCCACGACCATGTACTTCTGGAAGGTGGTGCCGTTGTTCAGCACGTACCAGACGGTCTGGCTGCCGCTGCAGCCCTTGGGGAAGGGGCCCGAGCTGCCGAACAGCGTCGCCAGCGTGTAGTTCTTGGAGGTGCCGGTCACGCCGTAGGTGCTGCTCTGCGTGCCCAGCTTGCACCAGGGATAGCCCACCGGCGAGTGGTAGGTGTTGTTCTTCCACTCGGTGATGGTCCAGCACTCGTTGACGATCTCGGCGTCGGCGGCGCGCGCGGTCACGCTGGCGGTGGCGTTGACCTGGGCGGAGCCCCAGGCGGACGCGGTGTTGCAGTGCCAGGCGCGCACCGGCTGGCTGGCCAGGGTCAGGCCCACCGGCACGGCGCCGGCCTTCAGCAGGCGGCGGCGGCTGGACGACAGCGGAGCCTTGACGGGCTCGGTGCCGCGAGCTTGCGGAGCTTCGGGGGTGCTGCGGTTGACCATGGCTGGGCTTTCAGTGGAATGCGGAACGCGGACAGGCATGCTATGCGGATTCGCCCGGCCGTGTATGCGAAGTGTTCCACATTCGGCCGCCGCGGCGTTTGCGGCGGCCCCCCTGAACGGGTGGAGGGCCGGCGCGGCCCCTGCCATCCGGGGGGCGGGTCAGAGCCGCTGGCTGCCGAAGGTGTCACAGCCGGACAGATCGCCGGCCTCCAGGCCGCGGCGGAACCAGCGCACGCGCTGTTCGCTGCTGCCGTGGGTGAAGCTTTCCGGCACCACCGGACCGCCGGCGCTGCGCTGCAAGGCGTCGTCGCCGATGCGGGAGGCCGCGTTCAGCGCCTCCTCGACATAGCCGGACTCCAGCCATCCCTTGGCCGCCTGGGCGCGCGCCGCCCAGACGCCGGCATAGCAGTCGGCCTGCAGCTCAAGCCGCACGCTGAGGCCACGGTAGACGCGATCCGACACGCGGCTGCGCGCCTCGTCCAGTTTCGCGGTGATGCCTTGCAGATTCTGCAAGTGATGGCCAACTTCATGGGCGATCACATAGGCCTGCGCGAAGTCGCCCGGCGCGCCCAGGCGCTCTTTCAGCGTGGCGTAGAAGCCCAGGTCGATGTAGACGCTGCGATCGCCGGGGCAGTAGAAGGGGCCCATGGCCGCGACGCCCTGGCCGCAGGTGGTGCCGGTCTGGCCGCTGAACAGCACCAGCTTGGGCGGGCGGTATTCCATCTGCTGGCGCGCGAAGTAGTCGCGCCAGACGTCCTCGGTGCTGGCCAGGATGGTGCTGACGAAGCGGCCCGGGCTGTCCTGCGGCTTGGCGCGCGGCGCGGCGGGGGACTCCGGCGCGGCCGTGCCGGGCACGCCGCCGTCCAGCATCTGCAGCACGTTGCCCGGGTCCAACCCGAACAGCCAGGCGGCCAGCAGCGCGACGACCACGCCACCCAGCCCCAGGCCGCGTCCGCTGCCCAGGCGCATGCCGCCACCGCTACCGCCACCGCCGCCGGGCTGGCCGCGCCGGTCTTCCACGTTGTCGCTTTCGCGCTCGCCTTCCCACTTCATGCCGGACCTCCTCGGGCGCGGTCCCTGGTGGCCGGCCCTGAGTGGGATTGTGATTGTTCGACGTCATCGCCGGGGCTGGGGTCGGCCCGCGATCGCGGCGGGCCACCCCCTCGAAACAGGTGGGAGCTCCCCCCGGCGTTGCCGTTGACAGGGTCGGGCCGCGACCCGGATGCTGTGCATGGCGCATAGCGCACATGGGACATCAGGGAGAGCCAGTCATGAAATTGTTTGAGATCGTCCGGTCGGGCGTGGCCGCGGGCGTATTGGGTCTGAGCCTGGGCGCGGTCCAGGCCAGTGCTTACAGTCAGTTCGTCGTCTTTGGCGACAGCCTGTCGGACGCGGGCAATGTCGCCGTGGCACGTGGCACCGACGCCGGGCAGGTGATCGGCGGCAACGGCTATTTCGCCAGCCTGCCCTATGCCGGTGGCACCTACAGCACCGGCCCGGTCTGGAGCCAGCGCTATGCCGCCGGGCTGGGGCTGAGCGCCGCGCCGGCGCTGCTGGGCGGCAGCAACTACGCCTTCGGTGGCGCGATGACCGGCGACGAGACGCCCGGCGGCTCGCCCAGCCTGCGCACGCAGATGCAGATGTACCTGGGCGGCCACGGGCTGCAGGCCGATCCCGATGCGCTCTATGTGCTCAGCGCGGGCGGCGGCAACGCGCTGCGCGGGCTGCTGGCGGTGCTGGGTGGCGCCGATCCGGCGCAGACGCTGCAGACCCAGGCGGCGCATTTCGCCGATGACCTGGGCTACATCGTCGACGGGCTGCAGGCCGCGGGCGCGCGCCACATCGTGGTCTGGAACGCGCCGGACTTCGGGCTGACGCCGCTGGCCGGCAGCTTCGGCCCCGGCGGCGCGGGGCTGGCCACGGCGCTGTCGATGGCGATGAACCAGGCGCTGGACCAGCGCCTGTCGGGCAGCTCGGTGGCGCGCTTCGACGTGTTCTCGGCGCTGCACCAGGTGGCGGCAAACGCGCAGGGCTATGGCCTGAGCAATGTGGCCGACGCCTGCGGCGCGCTGGCCGGCTGCGACCCAGAGCATGCGCTCTTCTGGGACGGCATCCATCCGACCGCGCGCGGCCACGAGCTGCTGGCCGAGTTCATGCGCGAACGGGCGGTGCCGGAACCGGCCTCGCTGGGCTGCGCGCTGCTGGCGCTGGCCCTGCTGGGCTGGAGCCGGCGCCGCCGGGTCAGCTGACGGGTTCCTCGGTGATCGCCTCGGCCGCGTCGTCGTCCTCGTCCTCGCGCGGCGCGGGCGCGTCCTCGTCGACCAGGAAGCCGCCGCTCTGGTGCGCCCACAGCCGGGCGTAGAGACCGCCCTGCGCGAGCAGGCTGGCGTGGTCGCCCTGCTCGACGATGCGGCCCTGGTCCATCACGATCAGCCGGTCCATCGCCGCGATGGTGGAGAGCCGGTGCGCGATCGCGACCACGGTCTTGCCCTCCATCAGCCGGTACAGGCTGCGCTGGATCGCGGCCTCGACCTCGGAGTCCAGCGCGCTGGTGGCTTCGTCCAGCAGCAGGATGGGCGCGTCCTTGAGCATCACGCGGGCGATGGCGACGCGCTGGCGCTGGCCGCCGCTGAGCTTGACGCCGCGCTCGCCGACATGGGCGTCGTAGCCCTGGCGGCCCTTGGGGTCGCTGAGGCCCTGGATGAACTCGTGCGCCTCGGCGCGCTGGGCGGCGGCGATCATCTGCGCGTCATCGGCGTCGGGCCGGCCGTAGAGCAGGTTGTCGCGCACCGAGCGGTGCAGCAGCGAGGTGTCCTGGGTCACCATGCCGATCTGGGCGCGCAGGCTGTCCTGGGTCACGTGGGCGATGTCCTGGCCGTCGATGAGTACGCGGCCCTTCTCGATGTCGTGGAAGCGCAGCAGCAGGTTCAGCAGCGTGCTCTTGCCCGCGCCGGAGCGGCCCACCAGGCCGATCTTCTCGCCCGGGTGGATGGTCAGGTCCAGCCCGTGCAGCACGGTCTTGCCGCTGCCGTAGCCGAAGTCCACCTGGTCGAAGCGCAGCTCGCCGCGGCTGACCTGCAGCGGGCGGGCGTCCTCGGCGTCGCGGATCGCGACCGGACGCGACAGCGTGGTGATGCCGTCCTGCACGGTGCCGATGTGCTCGAACAGGCTGGCCATCTCCCACATGATCCAGTGCGAGATGCCGTTCAGGCGCAGCGCCATCGCGGTGGCCGCGGCGACCGCGCCCACGCCCACCTGGCCCTGGGTCCACAGCCACAGCGTCATGCCGGCGGTGCTGGCGATCAGGCCCATGGACAGCGCATGGTTGACGATCTCGAAGCCGCTGATCAGGCGCATCTGGCGGTAGGCGGTCTGCAGGAACTCCTGCATCGCGCCGCGCGCGAAGCCGGCCTCGCGCTGGCTGTGCGAGAACAGCTTGACGGTGCTGATGTTGGTGTAGGCGTCGGTGACGCGGCCGGTCATCAGGCTGCGCGCGTCGGCCTGCGCCGCCGCCGCCTTGCCCAGGCGCGGCACGAAGTAGACCAGTGCCGCGACATAGGCCGCCAGCCACAGCAGGAAGGGGCCCAGCAGGGTCAGGTCGAAGCTGCCCACCACGCCCAGCATGGTGACGAAGTAGATGCCGACGAAGACCAGGATGTCGGTGATGATCAGCACCACCTCGCGCACCGCCAGCGAGGTCTGCATCAGCTTGGCCGAGACGCGCCCGGCGAACTCGTCCTGGTAGAAGCTCATGCTCTGGCCGAGCAGGTGGCGGTGGAAGTTCCAGCGCAGCCGCATCGGGAAGTTGCTCGACAGCCCCTGGTACTTGCACATCGCCTGCAGCGCGATCAGCAGCGGGCTGGCCATCAGGATGCCGAACAGCAGCAGCAGCTTGGGCTTCTGCGTGTCCCACCACTGGGCCGGCGGCACCGCGGCCAGCCAGTCCACGACCGAGCCCAGCATGGAGAACAGCAGGGCCTCGAAGGCGCCGATGCCCGCCGTGAGCAGGGTGAGCACGAGGATCAGGCCGCGCATGCCTTGCGTGCCCGCCCAGATGAAAGCGAAGAAGCCGGCCGGCGGCTGCGGCGGCGGGGTCTCGGGGAAGGGGTTGACGCGTCTCTCGAACCAGCTGAACACGGGGGCTCACCTTCGTGGGGTGATGAACAGCCGGTCAGCGTAGCGCAAGCGGGTTGCCGGCCTTGTCAGCAGGCGGCGGGTGGTGGGAGCGGCCGCCCGAATGGCGGCCGGGGCGGTTGGACGGCGGCGCGCGCGATGCGCACGCCGCCCGGGCCCCGCGGCCCGGCGAGCCCCGGTGTGGCCCCGGGGCGGGCGCTCAGCGCGCCATGGCGGGCACGGGCAGCGGCTTGCCCTGGGCCTGCGCCGGCGCGGGAATGCCCAGCAGGCGCGCCAGCGTGGGCGCGATGTCGGCCACTTCGACCGGCGTCTTCACCTCGCCCTGGCCCAGCCAGCCCGGTCCCCAGCCGAGGATGGGCACATGGGTGTCGTAGCGGTAGGGCGAGCCATGGGTGGTGCCGCCGATGCGCGAGCCCAGCATCCAGCCCGGTTTGACGACGATCTGCAGCGGCGCGGCGACGTCCGGGTGCCAGGACTTGCGCATCTGCGCCAGGTGCGGCGTGGCCGTGTCGTCGCCGGCCAGCTGGGCGCGCGTGAAGGCGGCCTGTACGCCGGGCAGCTGCTCGGCCGCGCGCTTGGCCTCGGCGTAGACTGCGTCGGGCTCCAGACCCTTGCTGCGGATCAGCGCCTCGTCGAAGAGCACGCCGGTGGCCGAGAAGTTGAGCGCCCAGCGGCCTTCGCCATAGCGCTGCGACAGCCCGGTGTTGATCGCCGCGATCACCTGGGCCGGCGGCAGGCGGCCGGCATCGCGGCCCTGGGTCTTGGCCCATTCGGGCGTGTCCATGAAGCCGTGGTCGGCGGTCAGCAGCGCGACGTAGTTGTCGCGTCCGACCTTGGCGTCCAGGTACTGGAAGAAGCCCTGCAGATAGCGGTCCAGGTGCAGGAAGTGGTCGTGCGACAGGCGCGACTCGGGGCCGAAGGCATGGTTGACGTAGTCGTGGCTGGACAGGCTCACCGACAGGATGTCGGTCTTGTCGTCGGCGCCTAGCTGCTCGCCTTCGATCGCGCTGCGCGCGAAGGCCAGCGTGATCTCGTCGCCAAAGGGGCTGGGCAGGATGTTGCCGTAGAAGCGCGGCCCCGGGCCGTCCATGCCGGCGCCCAGCACGGCGGGCAGCTTGTTGCCGTTGCCGCTGTTGGCCTGCCAGGGCTGGCCGTCCGGCACCGAGCGGGCGTAGTCGGCTTCCTTCAGCAGCGGCGCCCAGGTCTTGCCGAAGAAGGCGTCGGCCGGCTTGGCGGCGTTGAAGGCCTCGACCCAGGCCGGGTGCTGCTGCATGTAATAGGTGCTGGACGCGAACTGGCCGCTGGCGCCCATGAACATATAGGCCGTGCCCTTGTGGCCGGCGGGCAGGATGGCGCCGCGGTCCTTGCCGGAGATGCCGATGACCTTGGATTCGGGCTGCAGCGTGCGCAGCACATCGCCGACGGTCTCGACCTTGTAGTTGCGCGGGCTGGTGCCGGCCAGCGGCTCGGTCTTGTTGCCGATGTACTGGTATTGGCTGTCGCCGGTGCAGTAGACCGGCTCGCCGCTCTGGCGGTCGCGCCATTCGTTGCCGATGATGCCGCTGCGCTGCGGGTAGGCGCCCGACAGCATCACCGAGTGGCCGGCCGCGGTGACGGTGTAGCCGTGGCCGTAGTGCGCGTCGGAGAACCACAGGCCGCGGTCCAGGAAGCGGCGGAAGCCGTCGGGCTGCAATTGGTCGCGGTAGCCCAGCACCTGGCGCATGGGCAGGCCGTCGACGACCATGAAGACCACCAGTTTGGGTGGCTTGGGCGCGGGGCCGGCGGCCGGCGGGCTGGAGGTGGCGCAGCCGGCGAGCAGGCCCAGGGCCAGCAGGGCCGGCGCCAGCGCGCGGATGGAGGGAAGGCGGGAGAAGGCAGGACGCAGGACCATGGCGTGCGGGCAGGGCGGAGCGTGGGAAGCGCGCAGTATCGCTCCGCACGCCGCGCCGAGGGGCGCACAGCGGTCAGCGTTTGCCCGCCCTCACTCGGGGTCGATCCGGGTGACCTGGGCCTTGTAGCTTTCCAGGAATCCCAAGGTGTAGGCCTTCACGGCGGCGCCGCTGGGCGACTCTTTGCCGGTCTCCTCACGGATCTGCGCCTCGATCAGCGCGAGGAACTCGTCCTTGGGCATCCTGCCGGAGCGCACCAGCGCGTCGGTCATCGCGCTGAGCACATGCAGGAGGCCGATGACAATGCCGGACGTGAGTTCCGGGCTCATGCCTTCGGGGCCGGCGCCCCCGTCTTTGCGGGAGAGGCTCATGGCTGTTGCAGCGCCTCGTCCAGCACCTCGACCCAGTGGCGCACCGGCGTGCCGGTGCCGGCCTGCAGGTGCTGGATGCAGCCGATGTTGGCGGACACGATGGTCTGGGCCTGCAGCGGCGCCAGCGCGGCGAGCTTGCGTTCGCGCAACTGCTTGGACAGCTCGGGCTGCAGCACGGAGTAGGTGCCGGCCGAGCCGCAGCACAGGTGGCTGTCGCAGGGCGCGAGCTCGATGCGGAAGCCCAGCTCGCGCATCAGGCCCTCGACGCCGCCGCGCAGCTGCTGGCCGTGCTGCAGCGTGCAGGGCGGGTGGTAGGCCAGCGTGGGGCGCTGGGCCCGGGTGTCCAGCACGGCCTTCAGGCGCGGGGCCAGCGCGGGCAGCAGTTCGCTGAGGTCGCGGGTCAGCTCGCTGATGCGGCGCGCCTGGTCGGCATAGGCCGGGTCGTGGGCGAGCAGGCGGCCGTAGTCCTTCACCGTCGCGCCGCAGCCGGAGGCGTTCATCACCAGGGCCTCGACCTCGCCGGCCTGGACGCGCGGCCACCAGGCGTCGATGTTGCGCCGCGCATCGGCCAGGCCGCCCTCATGGTCGTTGAGGTGGCTCCGGATCGCGCCGCAGCAGCCGGCCTCGTCGGCGACCAGGGTCTGGATGCCGACGGCGTCGAGCACGCGCGCGGTCGCGGCGTTGATGTTGGGCATCATGGCCGGCTGCACGCAGCCCATCAGCATCAGCACCTTGCGCGGGTGCTGGCGCTGGGGCCACTGGTGGGCGCGCGGCCCCGGGCGCGCCGGCACCTTGTCGCGCAGCGACTCGGGCACCAGCGGGCGCAGTGCCTGGCCCAGGCGCAGCGCGGGCTTGAACAGCGGCGAGGTCAGCCCTTCCTTGAGCAGCCAGCGGCGCGCGCGTTCGCCCGCGGGCCGCGCCACCTTGGCCTCGACGACCTGGCGGCCGATCTCGACCAACTGGCCGTACTGCACGCCGGACGGGCAGGTGGACTCGCAGTTGCGGCAGGTCAGGCAGCGGTCCAGGTGGGCCTGGGTCGCGGCCGTGGGCGGCGTGCCTTCCAGCACCTGCTTGATCAGGTAGATGCGGCCGCGCGGGCCGTCCAGCTCGTCGCCCAGCAGCTGGTAGGTGGGGCAGGTCGCGGTGCAGAAGCCGCAATGCACGCAGCGGCGCAGGATGGCCTCGGCCGCCTCGCCTTCGGGCGTGCCTTGGAACTCGGGAGACAGATGGGTTTGCATCAGAGCTCGGGATAGAGGCGGCCGGGGTTGAAGACGCCCTGCGGGTCGAAGCGGGTCTTCAGTTCGCGGTGGATGCGCGCCAGCGGGGCGGAGAGCGGGGTGAAGGCGCCGGGACTCTTGTCCTGCGCGGCGAACAGCGTGACATGGCCGCCGACCGCGGCGACGGCGCCCCGCAGTGCCTCGGGCGCCATCGGCGTCACCACCCAGCGCTGGGCGCCGCCCCATTCCACCAGCTGTTCGCCATGCAGCGCCAGCGCCGGCGCGGTGCTGGGCACGCTGATGCGCCACAGCCGCGCGCCGCCGGCCACGGCGCGGCGGGCGCCGGCGAAGAACTCGTCGCTCTGGTCGCGCAGGCCTTGCCAGAAGGCCGTGGCCATTTCGTCGGGGATGGCGTCGCCGCCCAGGCGCTGGGTCGCGGCGTCCACCGCGGCGCGCGCGCCGGCCAGGCGCAGCACGAGCGCGCCGTCCCACCAGGCGCTGGCGGAGATGGGC
This sequence comes from Pelomonas sp. CA6, assembly GCF_022549225.1. Taxonomy (GTDB): domain Bacteria; phylum Pseudomonadota; class Gammaproteobacteria; order Burkholderiales; family Burkholderiaceae_C; genus Roseateles. The sequence continues at coordinate 30,438 of NZ_JAKZFD010000002.1, read as the reverse complement.
AGCGGCTGGCCGCCCCAGCGGTTGAGCTGCTGCAGCGCCGCTTCCTGCGTGGCCTCGAAGCGCAGCGTGCGCGTGGCCACCGGCTGGGGCAGCACCTTCAGCGAGACCTCGACGATCAGCCCCAGCACGCCCAGGCTGCCCGCCATCAGGCGCGAGAGGTCGTAGCCGGCCACGTTCTTCATCACCGTGCCGCCGAAGTGCAGCAGCTCGCCACGGCCGTTGAGCAGGGCCACGCCCAGCACATGGTCGCGCACCGAGCCGGCCGTGGCGCGCGCCGGGCCGGACAGCCCGGACGCGACCATGCCGCCCACGGTGCCGTGGCCTGTCGCGCCGCCCAGGCGCGGCGGCTCGAAGGCCAGGTGCTGCTGCTGGGTCGCGAGCAGCGCCTCCAGCTCGGCCAGCGGCGTGCCGGCGCCGACGGTGACGACCAGCTCGCTGGGCTCGTAGGCGCGCACGCCGGCCAGGCCCAGCGTGGACAGGGGCTCGCCGCGCGGCGTGCCGCCATAGAAGCGCTTGCTGCCATGGCCGAGGATTTCAAAGGACTGGCCGCGCGCGCCGGCCTCGCGGATGCGGTCCTGCAGGAAGGCGATAGACATCAGAAGCGCTCCAGTTCCGGGAACGGCAGCAGGCCGCGCTTCACATGCATCTTTCCGTACTCCGCGCAACGGTGCAGCGTGGGGATGACCTTGCCGGGGTTGAGCAGCTCGGCGGGGTCGAACGCGGCCTTGAGCGCCAGCATCTGCGCGCGCTCCTCGGGCGAGAACTGCACGCACATGCTGTTGAGCTTCTCCACGCCCACGCCGTGCTCGCCGGTCACCGTGCCCCCCATCTCCACGCTGGTTTCCAGGATCTCGGCGCCGAAAAGCTCGCAGCGGCGCAGCTGGTCGGGGTCGTTGGCGTCGAAGAGGATCAACGGGTGCAGGTTGCCGTCGCCGGCATGGAAGACATTGGCGCAGCGCAGCCCGTACTTCTGCTCCATCTGCTGGATCGCGAGCAGGATGTCGGCCAGGCGCTTGCGCGGGATGGTCGAGTCCATGCACATGTAGTCCGGGCTGATGCGACCCGACGCGGGGAAGGCGTTCTTGCGCCCGCTCCAGAAGCGCAGGCGCTGCGCCTCGTCCTCGCTGACGGCGATCTGCGTGGCGCCGCTGTCGCGCAGCACGGCGCTCATGCGCTCGATCTCCTCGGCCACCTCCTCGGGCGTGCCATCGCTTTCGCACAGCAGGATGGCCTCGGCCGTCAGGTCGTAGCCGGCGTGCACGAAATCCTCCACCGCCGCGGTCATGGGCTTGTCCATCATCTCCAGCCCGGCCGGGATGATGCCGGCGGCGATGATGGCCGCGACCGCGTCGCCGGCCTTGCGCAGGTCGTCGAAGCTGGCCATGATGCAGCGCGCCAGCAGGGGCTTGGGCGTCAGTCGGACCGTGACCTCGGTGATCACGGCCAGCATGCCTTCGCTGCCGACGACCACGCTGAGCAGGTCCAGCCCGGCCGCGTCCAGCGCCTCGGCGCCGAACTCCACCGGCTCGCCCTCGACCGTGAAGCCGCGCACGCGCAGCACGTTGTGCAGCGTCAGCCCGTACTTCAGGCAGTGCACGCCGCCGGAGTTCTCGGCGACGTTGCCGCCGATGGTGCAGGCGATCTGGCTGCTGGGGTCGGGCGCGTAATAGAGCGCATGCGCCGCCGCGGCCTCGGAGATCGCAAGGTTGCGCACACCGCACTGCACGCGCGCGGTGCGCGCCAGCGGGTCCACGGCCAGGATCTGGTTGAACTTGGCCAGGGCCAGCGTCAGGCCCATGGGGTGGGGCATGGCGCCGCCGGACAGCCCGGTGCCGGCGCCGCGCGCCACCACCGGCACGCCCAGGCGATGGCAGGCCTGCAGCACCGCGGCCACCTGGGCCTCGGTTTCGGGCAGCGCCACCGCCAGCGGACGCTCGCGGTAGGCGGTGAGGCCGTCGCATTCATAAGGCGTGGTGTCCTCGGACTGCCACAGCAGCGCATGCGCCGGCAGCAGCGGGCGCAGCGCATCGACCAGGCGGGCCTGGGCGGCGGCGCGCTCGCCGGGCGCGGCGGCGGGGAGCTCGGAAAAGGCGTTCATCGACGCTTAGTCTAGGGTCAATGCACGACCATCAGCGTGAACGGCCAGACGTAGGCCTGCAGCGTCACCAGCACGCCGACCAGGCAGGCCAGCACGATGGAGTGCACGAAGACATAGCGCAGGATGTCGCCCTCGTGGTTGAACCAGCGCGTCGCGGTGGAGGCGACGACGATGGACTGGGCGTCGATCATCTTGCCCATCACGCCGCCGGAGCTGTTGGCCGCGCCCATCAGGTTGCCCGACAGCCCGAGCTGCTCGGCCGCGACCTTCTGCATGCCGCCGAAGAGCACGTTGGACGCGGTGTCCGAACCGGTCAGCGCCACGCCCAGCCAGCCCATCAGCGTGCCGAAGAAGGGGTAGAACACGCCGGTCGACGCGAAGGCCAGGCCCAGCGTGGTGTCCAGCCCGGAGTAGCGCGTCAGCGTGCCCAGCGCCAGCATCAGCACGATGGTCAGCAGCGAGTAGCGCACCAGCCACAGCGTGCGGAAGAAGTGCTTGAGCAGCGACGGCAGGCCATAGCCCATCACCAGGCCGCCGATGACCGCGGCGACGAAGATGCCGGTGCCGGTGGCCGACAGCAGGCCCAGCACGTACTCGGCGCCTTCGGCCGTGGGCTTGAGCACCACGGGCGGCATCTTCTCGATCAGCTTGTGCAGGCCTTCGATCGGGAACTTGGGCGCGAACAGCCCGTTCAGATAGGTCTTGGTCGCGGGCAGGCCCCAGACGAAGACGAAGACGGTCAGGATGACCCAGGGCGTCCAGGCCTTCACCACGGCCGCGGTGCTGTGCTGGCGCGGCGCGACGGGCTGGCTGGCGACACCGCCGTCCTTCTCGCGGCCCTTCAGCGACACCGAGGTCCAGATGGTCTTGGGCTGCCAGACGCGCAGGAAGCCGACCAGCGCGACCATGGAGCAGATCGCGGCGATCACATCCACCAGTTCCGGCCCCATGTAGTTGGAGACCAGGAACTGCGGCACCGCGAAGGCCACGCCGGTGACCAGGATCGCGGGCCAGATTTCCATCATGGCCTTGCGCCCGGCGAAGGCCCAGATCAGCCAGAAGGGCACCAGCACCGAGAAGAAGGGCAGCTGGCGGCCGATCATGGCCGAGACCTCGAGCACGTCGTAACCATGCACCTTGGCCAGCGTGATCACCGGCGTGCCCAGCGCGCCGAAGGCCACCGGCGCGGTGTTGGCGATCAGGCTCAGCCCCGAGGCCGCCAGCGGCGAGAAGCCCAGGCCGATCAGGATGGCCGCGGTCACCGCCACCGGCGTGCCGAAGCCCGCCGCGCCTTCGAAGAAGGCGCCGAAGGCGAAGGCGATCAGCAGCAGCTGCAGACGGCGGTCCTGGGTGATGCCGGCGATGGAGTCCTGCAGCACCTGAAAGCTGCCGTTCTGTTCGGTCAGCTGGTGCAGGAAGATGATGTTGAGCACGATCCAGCCGATGGGCAGCAGCCCGGTCAGGCCGCCCAGCAAAGCCGCCCGCCCGGCCATGCCGGCGGGCATGCCGAACGCGAAGACCGCGATCGCCAGCGCCGCGACCAGGCCGGCCGCGGCCGCGATATGGGCTTTCAGGTGCAGAAAGCCCAGGCCGATGAGCATCACCGCGACGGGAATCACCGCCACCAAGGTGCTCAGCGTCATGCTGTGAAAGGGGTCGTAGACCTGTTGCCAGACCATGCTTGTCTCCTGTTGTCGATGGCGCACAAACGTGCGGACAACGGATGTCCGGTGCGTGCGCGAGGCGCAATGGTCGGATTTCGCACGAATCGGGCGCGTGAAACTTCCCGACAACCCGATTGAGCATTTTTCAGCCGGAGGGCTGACACAGGGTCAACCCTGAGAGCAGGGCGGCACAGCCGCGGCGTGGAGGCGTCCGCGGCGGCGGGCTCAGGCGAGCACGCGCACCAGCCAGTCGACGAAGGCGGCGCACTCCCAGCGTTCCAGGGTGCCGGGCCGCCAGCACAGCCAGTGATGGAAGGGCGAGGGCACGGTGCGCGGCGACAGGCGCAGCAGCCGGCCCGAGTCCAGCCACATCAGCCCCAGCTTCATGCGCATCAACGCCACGCCGAAACCGGCCGCGGCGGCATCGGCGACCAGGCCCACATCGTTGAACTGCGCGCCCTCGCGCGGTTCGGACAGCAGCAGGCCATGGGCCTGGAACCAGGTGTTCCAGGGGTCGAGCGGGCTGCGGATCAGGCGTGCGCGGGCGATGTCCTCGGCGCGGTCGAACTCGCCGAAGGGGCCGAACTCATGCAGGTACTCGGGGCTGCAGACCGGGGTGACCTCGTCGCTGAGCACGCGCCGGCATTCCATGCCGGGCAGCGGGCCGAGGCTGTAGCGGACCTCCAGGTCGGCGTCGTCGTGCTTCTGGTCGCCCAGCGGCACCGAGACCTGCATCACCAGTTCGATGTCCGGGTAGGCGTGGCGGAACAGCGCCAGGCGCGGCAGCAGGATCTGGCGCGAGAAGGTGGGCGTGACCGCCAGGCGCAGGCGCACCGGGCGCTCGACGTGGTCGGCCCGGCCGGGCACCTGCTGCAGCGACTTCAGCCCCTGGCGCACCGGCCCCAGGTAGGCCAGCCCGTCGGCGGTGAGGCTGAAGTCGCGCTTGAACAGCTTGAGCCCCAGCTGCGACTCCAGCTGGCGGATGCGGTGGCTGACCGCGCTGGGCGTGACCGCCAGCTCCTCGGACGCCAAGTTCACGCTGCGCAGCCGGCTGACCGCCTCGAACGCGAGCAGGCACTGGATGGGCGGGATGCGCGGCGGGGGGCTCATCGCGCGCCCTCGGCCGGCGACAGGAACACGGTCAGCACGCCGGTGTAGCCATAGAGCTTGTCATGGGCGATCTCGCCGGCGGCGAAGAAGCCCGCCAGCGGCAGATCGCCCAACGCGTGGCGCACCCATTGCAGCTCGGCCGACGGCGCGCCGAAATGCGGGCCGCCGCGGCCGGCGCAGCTGAAGTACAGCGCGCCCGCCATGCGCTGCTCGCGGTCCTCGGCCTCGGCGCGGATCTCGGTGCAGATGCGCAGCAGGTCGCGCCGCGCGGCCTCGGCATCGCGCACGCAGAAGCTCAGTGCATCGCCGGACTCCAGCCGCTCGGCCACCGCGACCGCGCGCCGCGCCGGGTCCACGCCCAGCAGGTGGCGCACGCGGATCTCGGCGCCATAGCCCGGCCGGCGCGCTTCGCGCTCGTGGCGCAGTCCCGCCAGCGTGTTGCGCAGGCGCGGCAGCAGGCCGCGCAGCGCGGCCTGGTTGCTCGCCGCGGGCAGTCCCAGGTCTTCCAGCAGGCAGTCCAGCGCCGGCCGGCCGTCCAGTTCCAGCAGCAGCCCGCCTTCGCAGGCGCTGATGCGGCGCTCCGGCCCCAGCGGCTGGCAGCCTTGGCTGACGCGCGAGACCAGCGCCACCTGCGGCCCCAACGCCAGCCCGGAGAAACCGCCGCTGAACACGCCGTCGGCCAGCTGCAGCGTCTGTTCGCGGCCGGAAACCAGGCCGCCGAACAGGTAGTGGTCCTGGCTGCGCCCGGCCAGTTCGGTGATCAGCTCCTGCAGCTCCGGCGTGCCGCCATCGGCGTGCAGCTGCAGCGTCGCGGCCGGCCAGTGGCCCAGCGGCCGCACGCCGGAGAACACCCGCCACTGGTCGCGCGGCAGGTCGCAGACCTGCAGCACCAGCGCCGGCTCGTCGAAATACTCGACGCCGGTGGCGCACAGCCCGACGGCCGAACAGCCCACCCAGGCCAGCCCGGGCCAGCGCTGGCGCAGCTCCTCCAGCAGGGGCTGCGCCTGTCCGGCGAAGAGCTCGCTGAAATACACCCAGCCCAGCGTCGGCCGAGGGCCCTCCGCCCACAGCGGCGTGGCCAGCTGGGCGTCGATTTGCGCCGCGGCCAGCGCCAGCGCCATGAAGGCGTCCGGATGCGTGGCGTGGGCGTGGATGAAGCGCGCCATGGAGGCCGGTCGGCGCCCGGGGGTCAGGTCTTGCGTGATCGGGAAGCGGCCGGACGGCGCGCCGTCGTCTTGCCGGCCGGCTTGGCCGCCGCGCCGGCGACGGTCTTGGCCACGCTGCCCGCCACCGCGCCGGCCATCGCGCCGGGCACGGCGGCGGCCTTGCGCAGGGTTTCGCCGGCGGCATCGAAGCTTTGCTTGACCATCGCACCCGCGAGGTTCTTCGCGGCGTCGGTGGCGCCTTCCTTCATCGCCGTGGTGGCCAGCTGGGTGAACTGCTGACTGAGCGCGGACCACCACTGCATCGGGTCCACCGGCAGCGCGGCCGCTTCGGCCGCGGGTTGCTTGGCGTCGGCGGCGGCGGGGCGTGACGCGCGGCCCGCTGGCTTGCCGGCGTCCGTGGCCGCCGGCGCGGGGGCCGCGGGCTTGAGCACGTCCTTCAGGTCGGCCATGGGCACGTTCATCGCCTGCAGCGTGGACAGGGTCATGCGCTGCACCTCCAGGGCCTGGATGGTGGCGCCCAGCATGCGCGCGTTCTGCTCCAGCCAGAACTGCACGGTGCGCAGCTCCTCGATGCGCTTTTCCAGCTCCTGCGGGTTCAGCGTCGGGGCCACCCACTGACCTATGCCCGGCAGCGCGGCGCCGGCGTTCTTCACCAGGCCCTGCAGGAAGTCGAAACCGGGAACGAATTTGCTGAAGCTGCTGCTGTCGGCCATGAGGCCCTCCGTTCGCGTTGCCAGTGTGCGGATGTTAATGGGCGGGGGTGTCGGCCGGCTTCTTCAGCCTCCTGCGTGCAGGGCGTTGAGTTCGCTCCAGCCGGTCCACAGGATCTGTATGCCGATGCACAGCAGGATGAAGGCGCTCATGCGCATCATCACCAGCGTGCCGATGCTGCCCAGGCGCATCAGCAGCCGGCCGGCATGGCGGAACACCAGGTAGATCACCAGCGCGGTCAGCGCCGCGCCCAGCGCCGCGATGCCGGCGCCGGCCACGTAGAGCAGCGGTTTGCGCGGCAGCTGGGCGCCCAGCGCGATGCAGGCGGCGATGGAGCCGGGACCGGTGGTCAGCGGAAAGGTCAGCGGGAAGAAGCTGCGCCGCGCGATCTCGGATTCGCCGAGGTCGGGGCTGGACTGGTTGCGCACCGCGGCGCGCACCGCGTCGGCCTCCTGGCTGCTGAGCATCTGCCAGGCGCTGCTGGCCACCAGCAGCCCGCCACCGACGCGCACGATGGGCAGCGAGATGCCGAACAGGTCCAGCACATAGGTGCCGACCAGCATGGAGACCACGATCACGAACCAGCCGTTCAGCGCCACCTGGCGCGAGAGCTTCTTCAGCATGTGCTCCTGGCCGCCGGCCATGGTCAGCACGATAGGGGCGGCGCCCAGCGGGTTGATGATGGGCAGCAGGGTCAGCGGGACCAGCAGCAGCGATTGCAGGACCGAGGGCAGGGCTTCCACGGGTGTCGGGCTCTCGAGAGGACGGAGAGCGGCAGTGTGCCGCAGAACGGCGCCCGCGATCCCCGGGTCAGCGCGGATGGACGGCGCTGACCTCGAAACCCAGCTCGCGCAGCAGCCGCGGCAAGGCCTGCGGGCCGGTCATGTGCAGCGCGCCCACGGCCGCCAGCAGCGGCGGCCCCTCGGCATGCAGCGCGGCGATGCGGCGCGCCAGCGCGGGGTTGCGCTCGTCATTGAGGCGCGCCAGCATCTGGCGCGTCGGGCCCTCGGGGTCGCAGTCGCACCAGCGGCCGGTGTCCTGCAGCGCGGCCAGGTCGCCGGCGGCCCACAGCGCGGCCAGCGTGCGCATCTGCGGCCGGTTGCGGCCACGCTCCAGCGCTTCCAGGCCTTCCGCCAGTTCGGCGCGGGCGAGCCCGGCATCGGCGGGGATCAGCGCCTGCAGCTGCAGCGCCGCGCTTTCCAGCGCCAGCACCGGCAGGCCATGCTGGCGCGCCCAGACGGCCAGCATCAGGTCCTGGCCGTAGAGCACGTCCATGCCGTCGCGGCGCGCGTCCAGCAGGCTCAGCAGGCTCAGGCCGAGCAGCGGATGCTGGCGTTCCAGCGCCGCGGCGTCCAGGCATTGCGCGCGCGCCTGCGCGGCCAGGCGCTGGCGCAGCGGCGCGTCCAGGGGTAGCGGCGGCGTGGGCGGCATTTGCAGCGCGGCGGGGTCCAGCGGGTCCAGCTCCAGCGCGATGCGGCGCACGCCCGCGAGCGCCTGCTGCAGCCGTGGGCCGGGGTAAGCCCATCCGGGCTGGCCCAGGTGCAGCGTGGCGTAGAGATAGGAGTCGCGGCCATCGCGGCGCAGCCGCCACAGCATGCCGCGGTCGCTGGCCTGTTCGGCCAGCTGGGCGGCGGCCAGCGGCGCGGGCGCGGCGGGGCAGGCTGGTGGCGCGGGCGGCTCCAGCGCCGCCGCCCGCAGCGGGGCGAGCAGCAGCAACAGCCGGGCGAGCCGGTGCCAGGGGCGAAGAGCGCGGGTCATGGGGTGGTCACCGGGGCCTGGATGCGCAGTTCGCCGCCTTGCTGGCTGAAGCGCAGGCGCGACAGCACATCCATGCCCAGCAGTGGCGATTCCAGCTGGGGCAGCACCATCACGCGCAGCCGCTGCGCGCTGACGCCGCCCTGCAACTGCAGATCGGTGCGTGCGATGCGGCCCTGCGCGGTGCCGCCAGCGGTCTGCGACAGTGCGAAGCCCTCGGTCTCCAGCGCCAGCTCGCGCGCCAGCGCCTCGGGCAGCGCGGTGCTGGTGGCGCCGGTGTCGACCAGGAAGTCCACCATGCGGCTGTGCTGCGGCCCTCGCAGCTGGCCGCGCCAGTGGAAATGGCCGTCGGGGCCGCGCTGCAGCACGATCTCGCCGCCGGCGATCTCGATGCGGCTCTGCGCACGCTGGTGCTCCCAGGCCTTGAAGCCCAGGAATCCCAGCGTGAGGATGAGCAGCCACAGCGTGGCGAGCTTGAAGGTGGAGGGCAGTTCGCGGGCGGACATGGAACGATGGTGGAGCCTGGCGATTTTCCACGCCCGGCCGGGCGTTCACCAGGACGCCACCCTGCCACGGCCGACGTGGGGGCTGCGTCCGGCCGTGCGAGGTGCGTGCGGACTCAGTGCATCACGACGGGCTGCTGGCCCATGTCGGCATAGCGGCCGATGAAGTCGTCCAGGTCCTCTTCGTCGGGGCCTTGCTCGATCAGCGCGGCGACGCCTTCCTGGAATTGCTCCGCCAGCGCGCCCTCGATGAAGATTTCCTTGCGCGAGAACTTGTCGACGATCTCGAAGCCGCCGCGGCGCAGCGCCGGCCCGTCCTCGTGCCGTTCGTGGCTCTGCGTCTGCAGGGGCACATCGAACTGCAGCACGATGTAGCTGGACGAGTTGTAGAGCATGTGCATGGCGGACTCCTTTGACGCGGAGTTGCGGGCGCCTCCTGTCTTTTCAAGAGCCGGCCGGGTAACCCCGGCGCGGCCGCTCAAGAGGTGGGCATCCTTGAACCATGGTGGCAGAAAGCGCGCGGGCTGCCGATGGGCGGGGCTTTATTTGTGGCGGGCGCGGCACAAGATCACGGATACGGCCGCCCCCCGGGCGCGCGAGGTTCAGGGGGCCGACGCCGGCCGCTCCGGCCCCTCTGACCCCTCCGGCGCGGTCGCCGGGCCGGGCTCCACCGCCGCGGCCGGGACGCGCCACATGTCCCAGCGCAGCTCGCCGCCCTGCCACAGGCGGATGCGCAGCGGTGCGCCGGCGCCGGTGGGATCCAGCCACAGCTCCCAGTGCGCGGCCTGTGGCGGGGCGCCGACGGGGGGCAGGCCCCGCAGCTTCCAGACCTCGTAGTTGGCGCTGATCAGTTCGTAGACCTGGGTCTGCAGGCCGCGCCGCGGCGTGGCCAGCGGCACCTGCCATTGCAGCCCCGGCCGCGGCAGCGGCCGGTCGCCTGAGCCCAGGTGCTGGGCGACCACCCAGCCGGCGAGCTGCCACCAGACGGACAGCGGGTCCTGCGCGCCTTCGGGCAGCGCGCCGGCGCCGGTGCGCAGCAGCGCGGCATCAGGATCGCGCCCGTTGCGGAACTGCAGGGCCTGGCGTTCGCGCCCCTTGCGCAGCACCGCGAAGCGCTCGGGGATCATGCCGTCGCGGTCCCAGCGGCCTTCGCTGCGCCAGCCGGGCAGCGCGCGCTCGCCGAGCTGGCGCTGCAGCTCCAGTCGGTAGCGGCCATCGCCGAACTGCCAGTCCAGCCGGGCCTCGCCGGTTTCGTCGCCCTGACTCAGCACATAGGCCTGCATGCCCTCGCCCTCGGTCAGCGCGAAGCCGGCGACCGGCCGGGTGGACGCATGCCCGGCGTCGGGGAGCGGGCGGGGCATGTCGGTGTCAGGTCTTGCCGGCGTGGGCTCCGCGGGCGAGGGGCTGGTCGGGGTGGCGGGCGCGGGTCCGCGCGGGCGCGCCTGCGGGACGGGCTGGGGCACGGCCGCCGGCGGCGCCACCGGCGGCAGCACCAGGCGCGCCTGCACCGCGCGCGCGTCGCCGTGCCGCTGGGCCAGCGGGAGGGGCGTCGAGGGACGCAGCAGCCACAGGTGCCCGGCCAGCACCAGGGCCAGGCAGACGAACCAGCGCCGCAGCGCATGCGGGGACTCCGCGAGCCGCGGGCGACAATGGGCGCGAAGCCAGGCAAACAACCGGGCTGGGAACTGGGCCTGAATCAAGGATTGCGCAAGCAATGAAACTCGCCACTTACAGAGACGGTTCGCGCGACGGCCAGTTGGTCGTGGTCTCGCGCGATCTGAGCCAGGCATGCTACGCGAATGGCATCGCCACGCGCATGCGCGAGCTGCTGGACGACTGGGGCTTCGTCGCGCCGCAGCTGGAGGCGCTGTCGCAGGCCCTGAACCAGGGCCGTGCGCGCCACGCCTTCGCCTTCGACCCCAGGCAATGCATGGCGCCGCTGCCGCGCCCGGCCTGCTGGCTGTCGGCCGCGGCCTATCCGGCGTCGACCGAGAGGCTGCGCGGTCTGGGCCTGGCCCTGCCCGAGCCGGGCACCGACGCGCCCTGGCAGGCCGGTGGCAGCGAACGGCTGCTGGGGGCGACCGAGGCGCTGGGTGGCGTGCTCGCCGCGCACGAGCTGGACCTGGAGCCGCAGCTGGTGATGGTCTGTGGCGACATCGCGCAGGGCGCGGAGCCGGGGCAGGCGCTGGAGGGCGTGCGGCTGCTGGGCCTGGGCTGCGCCTGGGTGGCGCGCGCGCTGCAGCGCCTGGAGCTGCAGCGCGGGCAGCCGGCGCTGCACAGCCGGCCGGCGCTGAGCTTCGCGCCGGTGTTCGTCACGCCCGATGAGCTGGGCCTGGCCTGGGCGCAGGGGCGGGCGCGGCTGGCGCTGCACTGGATGTGGAACGGCCGCAAGCTGGGCCGCGCCACGCTGGACGAAGGACAGCGCTGGGGTGGCGGCGAACTGCTGGCCCAGCTGGCGCGCAGCCGCCCGCTCGCGGCCGGCAGCCTGGTGGGGCTGGGCTGCCCGGCCGGCGACCCGGCCTGCCTGGCCGACTTGCAGGCGCGCGAGACCGCGGACCGCGGCGACGCCCGCACCGGCGCCCTGCAACCCGGCGACAGCCTGCACATCCTGCTGAAGAATGCCGACGGCGACACACCCTTCGGCGTGCTGGATCTGGACCTCGTCGATCCGGCCGCCGACCTTGCTCCCACCGAAACCGGAGGAACCAGCCCATGAAGAACCCCATGCCCATCCGCCGCCGCCGTCTGCTTCGCAACGCCAGCCTGGGCGGTCTGGCCCTGCTGGGCGGGCTGCGCCCCGCGCTGGCCCTGAGCGAGAGCGATGCGGCGTCCGGCGTGCGCGCGGCGTTGGAACGCGGCGCCGATGCCGCGCTGGCCAGCCTGGGCCGGCGCGACGGCTTCCTGGGCAATCCGCTGGTGCGCATCGAGCTGCCCGGCGCGCTGCGCGACGGCGCCAAGCTGATGCGCGGCATGGGCCAGGGGCAGCGTCTGGACGAGCTGATCACCGCGATGAACCGTGCGGCCGAGGCGGCGATGCCCGAGGCCCGCCATCTGCTGGTGCAGACCGTGCGCAACATCTCGGTGGACGACGCGCTGCGCATCGTGCGTGGCGGCGACGACGCGGTGACGCGCTTCTTCGAAACCAAGACGCGCGCGCCGCTGACGCAGAAGTTCCTGCCCATCGTCACGCAGGCCACCGAGCGCCAGCAGCTGGCCGAGAAGTACAACGCCGTGGCCGGCCGCGCCGCCGGCTTCGGGCTGGTCCGCAAGGAAGACGCCAATCTGCAGGGCTATGTCACCGAGCGCGCGCTGGACGGGCTCTACCTGATGATCGGCGAAGAGGAAAAGAAGATCCGCCAGGACCCGGTGGGCACCGGCAGCGCGATCCTGAAGCGGGTGTTCGGTGCCTGACCGTGGGGGCGCCGACGAGGCGGGTTCGGAGGGCGCCCTGATGAGCCCGGATCCCCGGCCGCCCTGGCTGGACCTGACGCACGACCTGGCCAGCGTGGAGGCGCTGCGGCGCGTCTATCCGGAGCCGGAATCGCCAGCGACGCTGGACAAGGAGGCCGACCACATCCACCCGGTCTACCGGCCCTTCATCGAGGCCGCGCCCTTCGCGGTGCTGGCGACCCGCGGCCCGCATGGGCTGGACACCTCGCCGCGCGGCGACGGGCCGGGCTTCGTGCAGGTGGCCGACGCGCACACGCTGCTGCTGCCCGATCGGCGCGGCAACCAGCGCATCGACAGCCTGCGCAACCTCGTCCACGATCCCCATCTGGCGCTGCTGTTCCTGATCCCCGGCATCGGCGAGGCGCTGCGCGTCAACGGGCGCGGCCGCATCAGCGCGTCGCCGCCGCTGTGCGAGCGCTTTCGCCATGACGGGCAGCTGCCGCGTTCGGTGCTGGTGGTCGAGGTGCACAAGGTCTTCTTCCAGTGCGCCCGCGCCGTCAAGCGTTCGCGGCTGTGGGACCCGTCCGCGCAGGTCCCGCGCGAGCGGCTGCCGTCCACCGGCACCATCCTGGCCGCGCTGAGCCCGCGCGTGGATGGCGCCGCCTACGACGCCGAGCTGGAGGCGCGCCAGGCGCGCACGCTGTACTGAGCTGAGCGCCCCGTGGCCTTTCCCGGCCAGGGGCTTGACCGCCTTCCTACAATGGTGGTCATGAACGCCCCCGCCTCCGTCCGCTACACCCGCGGTGCCGCCCTGCCCGAGATCCTGCAACAGCGCATCGCCGTGCTGGACGGGGCCATGGGCACCATGATCCAGCGCTACAAGCTCACCGAGGCGGATTTCCGCGGCAGCCGCTTTGCCGACCATCCCAAGGACCTGAAGGGCAACAACGACCTGCTGGTGCTGACCAAGCCCGAGGTGATCCTGGAGATCCACGAGCAATACCTGGCGGCCGGCGCCGACATCATCGAGACCAACACCTTCGGCACCACCTCGGTGGCGCAGGAGGACTACGGCCTGCAGGACCTGGCCTACGAGATGAACGTGGCCGCGGCGCGCCTGGCGCGCCAGGCCTGCGACAAGTACAGCACGCCGGACAAGCCGCGCTTTGCCGCCGGCGCGCTGGGCCCGACGCCGCGCACCGCATCCATCAGCCCCGATGTGAACGACCCGGGTGCGCGCAATGTCGACTTCGACACCCTGCGCGCGGCCTATTACGAGCAGGCCAAGGGGCTGCTCGAAGGCGGCGTGGACCTCTTCCTGGTCGAGACCATCTTCGACACGCTCAACGCCAAGGCGGCGATCTTCGCGCTGGACGAGCTGATGGAGGACAGCGGCGAGCGGCTGCCGGTGATCATCTCCGGCACCGTGACCGACGCCTCGGGCCGCATCCTGTCCGGCCAGACGGTGACCGCGTTCTGGCACAGCGTGCGCCATGCGCGGCCGCTGGCCGTGGGGCTGAACTGCGCGCTGGGCGCGACGCTGATGCGCCCCTACATCGAGGAGCTGGCCAAGGCCGCGGGCGACACCGCGATCTCCTGCTACCCGAACGCCGGCCTGCCCAACCCGATGAGCGACACCGGCTTCGACGAGACGCCGGACGTCACCGGCCGCCTGGTCGGCGAGTTCGCCGCGGCGGGCTTCCTGAACATCGCCGGCGGCTGCTGCGGCACGACGCCGGAGCACATCCGCGCGATCGCGCACAAGGTTTCGGCCTACCAGCCGCGCCGCTGGGGCAGCAAGCTGTTCAGCGAGCTGGTGCAGGGCTGACACGCTCCGCGCGCCGGCTCAGGCGGAGCGCGCGGCCTTCAGCAGCTTGTCGTAGTTGAGCCGCAGCTTGAGCTCGTGCGGCGCCAGGCTGGCGGCCACCGCATGGGCGCTCTGGCGCGTGTCGCGCGGCACGGGGTCGCTCAGCGGCGTGCCGCTCTTGCCCAGCAACGCGGCGACGCGCGGCTCGTTGGGGCGCGGGCCGCGGCGCAGCACCATGCCCTGTTCGCCGCTGACCAGGCGCACCAGCGATCCCGGTGGGTACAGGCCCACCGCACTGAGCAGCGCGGCGCCGGCCTCGTCGGACTGCTGCAGCTCGTCCAGATGGATCGCGCGGGCCGCCTGCGTGGCCGACAGCGCCGGCCGCGAGCGGCGCGGGCTCAGGCGTGCCGCGTAGAGGTCCACGCGGTGCAGCAGCCGCGCCAGGCGGTCGGCCGGCTCTCGCCCGGCCAGCGCGCCGGGGCCGGCGTCGTGGTGCAGGCGCACGGTGTTCAGCCACAGCGCGTCGTCCACGCCCTGGCGGGCCAGCAGCGCGGCGGCGCGTTCGCCATGGTCTTGCAGCTGCTGGCGCTGCGCCGGGCTGAGCAGCTCGGTCTGCCCGGCATAGCGGTCCTGCTGCAGCGTGATGGCCAGGTTCATGGTCAGCGCCGCGCGGCCCAGGGCCTGGCGCTCGGCGGCCGGCCAGTCCAGCGCGCGGGCGGCCAGTTCGGCCAGCACCAGGCACAGCAGGCCGTGGCGGGCGCTGTAGTTCTGGTAGTCGTGGCCGGCCTCGGCGATCAGCAGCATCAGCGCGGCGTCGGGCTGGGCATCCAGCCGCTCCAGCAGGCGTCGGTGCAGCTCGTCCAGCCGGCCGGGCAGTTCGCTGCGCGCGGGGTCGCGCAGCAGGGTGTGGGTCTGCAGCTGCAGGTCGGCCCACAGCGCGGCTTCGCCGGTCTCGATGCCGCGCGCGGCGGGGCGGTCGGGCCGGAATTCGGCCTCGGCCTGCACGATCTTGGCCAGCGGCGCGCCCTGATGCATCAGGGTGTCCATCTTGTGCGCCAGCGCGCGCTGGTACTCGCGTGTCTCGTGTGCGGCGACCCAGCCGCCGGACTGGATCAGCTCGCGGACCTGCGGCGTGTCGCTGAGCACCTGGCCGGCGGCGAACAGCAGCTTGCCCTGCGCGTCGCGCACGGAAAAGCTCAGCACCTGGCCGAGGCGCAGGCTGTGGGGAGGCAGATGAACCAGGTCCAAGATGAGGTCGCGGGCACGCGTGGGGCGTCCCCAGATGCTTATCGGCGCGGCGCAGCATACGCTTGAATTCCCGCGTCCCGACACGGGATTCCGCGCGGCCGCGGGTAGAATTGCGCGCGTTCCGAGGAGCGTTGCGATGGGACCGGCCAAGCCGGCCCGCCAGGCTCGGACCGGCGGTCTTCTTCCTTCTGGGCGGAGGCCGCAGCCCAACGACGCTCACCGTCCCATGTCCATGGCCGCGGTGAGTCCGCGGCCTTGCGGGGACGGTCCCGTCCCGACCCCGAAAAAGGCCGCCGCCATGACCGCCACCGCCGCCCCCGCCCCGACCCTTGCCATCGCGCCGATGAAGCTGTCCGGCCTGGAGCCGGTGCAGATCGGCGCGGGCACGCTGTTCGTCAACATCGGCGAGCGTACCAATGTGACCGGCTCCAAGGCCTTCGCGCGCATGATCCTGAACGGCCAGTTCGAGGAGGCGCTCAGCGTGGCCCGCCAACAGGTGGAGAACGGCGCCCAGGTCATCGACATCAACATGGACGAGGCCATGCTGGACAGCAAGGCCGCGATGGTGCGCTTCCTGAACCTGATCGCGTCCGAGCCCGAGATCGCCCGCGTGCCCATCATGATCGACAGTTCCAAGTGGGAGGTGATCGAGGCGGGTCTGAAGTGCATCCAGGGCAAGGGCATCGTGAACTCCATCTCGCTGAAGGAGGGCGAGGCCGAGTTCAAGCGCCAGGCCACGCTGATCCGCCGCTATGGCGCGGCCACCGTGGTGATGGCCTTCGACGAGCAGGGCCAGGCCGACACCTACCAGCGCAAGACCGAGATCTGCGCGCGCGCCTACCGCATCCTGGTCGATGAGGTGGGCTTCCCGGCCGAGGACATCATCTTCGACCCCAACATCTTCGCCATCGCCACCGGCATCGAGGAGCACAACAACTACGCGGTGGACTTCATCGAGGCCACGCGCTGGATCAAGCAGCACCTGCCCGGCGCCAAGGTCTCGGGCGGGGTCTCCAACGTGTCCTTCAGCTTCCGCGGCAACGAGCCGGTGCGCGAGGCCATCCACACGGTGTTCCTGTACCACGCGATCCAGGCCGGCATGGACATGGGCATCGTCAACGCCGGCATGGTCGGTGTCTACGACGAGATCGAGCCGGACCTGCGCGAGCGCGTCGAGGACGTGGTGCTGAACCGCCGCGCCGACGCCACCGAGCGCCTGCTGGAGGTGGCCGAGAGCGTGAAGGGCGCGGCCAAGGATGACAGCGCCAAGCTGGCCTGGCGCGCCGGCACCGTGGACGAGCGGCTCTCGCACGCGCTGATCCACGGCATCACCGAGTTCATCGATGCCGACACTGAGGAGTGCTGGCAGGCCATCCACGCCAAGGGCGGGCGGCCGCTGCATGTGATCGAGGGACCGCTGATGGCGGGCATGAACGTGGTCGGCGACCTGTTCGGCGCCGGCAAGATGTTCCTGCCCCAGGTGGTCAAGAGCGCCCGCGTGATGAAGCAGGCGGTGGCCCACCTGGTGCCCTACATCGAGGAGGAAAAGCGCCAGCTGGCCGCGGCCGGCGGGGACGTGAAGCCCAAGGGCAAGATCGTCATCGCCACCGTGAAGGGCGATGTGCACGACATCGGCAAGAACATCGTCACCGTCGTCCTGCAGTGCAACAACTTCGAGGTCGTGAACATGGGGGTGATGGTCCCCTGCCAGGACATCCTGGCCAAGGCCAAGGTGGAGGGCGCTGACATCATCGGCCTCTCGGGCCTGATCACGCCCAGCCTGGAGGAGATGCAGCATGTCGCCGCCGAGATGCAGCGCGACGACTACTTCCGCATGAAGAAGATCCCGCTGCTGATTGGCGGCGCCACCACCAGCCGCGTGCACACCGCGGTGAAGATCTCGCCGCACTACGAAGGCCCGGTGGTCTACGTGCCCGACGCCTCGCGCTCGGTGGGCGTGTGCGCCGATCTGCTGTCCGACGAGCGCGCCACCCGCTTCATCGACGAGCTGAAGTCCGACTACGACAAGGTCCGCACGCTGCACGCGAACAAGAAGAAAACGCCGCTGGTCACGCTCGCCGAGGCGCGCGCCAACAAGCACCGCGTGGACTGGGCGCACTATGCGCCGCCTGCGCCCAAGTTCGTCGGCCGGCGCGAGTTCCGCAACTACGACCTGGCCGAGCTGGCGCAGTGCATCGACTGGGGCCCGTTCTTCCAGACCTGGGACCTGGCCGGTCCTTTCCCGGCGATCCTGAAGGACGAGATCGTCGGCACCGAGGCGCAGCGCGTGTTCAGTGACGGCAAGCGCATGCTGCAGCGCCTGATCGAAGGGCGCTGGCTCACCGCCAATGGCGTGATGGCGCTGTACCCCGCGGCCCAGGTCGGCGACGACGACATCGCGATCTACAGCGACGAGAGCCGCCGCGAGGTGCTGATGACCTGGCGCGGGCTGCGCATGCAGTCGGAGCGCCCGGTGGTCGACGGCGTGAAGCGCCCCAACCGCGCGCTGGCCGATTTTGTCGCGCCGGCCGGCACGGTGCCGGACTACATCGGCCTCTTTGCCGTCACCGCCGGCCTGGGCTGCGACAAGAAAGAGGCGCAGTTCCTCGCCGACCACGACGACTACTCCGCCATCATGCTCAAGGCGCTGGCCGACCGTCTGGCCGAGGCCTTCGCCGAGCGGCTGCACCAGCGCGTGCGCACCGAGCTGTGGGGCTATGCGGCCGATGAGCAGCTGTCGAACGAGGCGCTGATCGCCGAACAGTACCGCGGCATCCGCCCCGCGCCGGGCTATCCGGCCTGTCCGGACCACCTGGTCAAGCGCGACCTGCTGCGCGTGCTGCAGGCCGACGCGATCGGCATGGGCCTGACCGAGAGCATGGCGATGACGCCGGCCGCCAGCGTCAGCGGCTTCTACTTCTCGCATCCCGAATCCACGTACTTCAACGTCGGCCGCATCGGCGACGACCAGCTGCAGGACTGGGCGGCGCGCATGGCGCTGGACGCCGCGGCGGCGCAGCGCGCGCTGGCGCCCTTGCTGGACTGAGCGGCAGGCCCGGCGCGGCAGCGCCGCCCTGCGGCCCTGCTGTTTCAGGCTGTTGCACCCGTTGCGTCGGCCCGGGCCGCAAACATGTAACAGCGTGGCATTCTTTCTCCATGGGTGCCCGGGTTCTGCCGGGCGCAGCAACAAGAAGGAGTAGTTCCATGGCCCTCAGTTCCAACCAGATCCTGGCCGGCGTCGCGGGTGCCGGTGTGGTGTTCGTCGCCGCCTATGCGCTGGGGCGGCACCAGGGCGTCTCGGAACCGGTCACCGCCCCGGCGGCGCTGGCCGCGGCGTCTTCGCAAGCACTGGCTCCGGCGGCGAGTCAGGCCGTGCTGACGGAGAGCCGAGGCACGGAGGCCGCGCGCGAGGCCGCTCCGTCCAAGCCGGCGCCGATGGCGCGCACGGGCACTGCCCAGCCGCCGATGACGCATCAGGGTGGTGGCAAGCCCCCCGTGGTGGCTGGCGAAACGGCTCCCCCGGCTCAGGCCGCGGCGCCTCGCTTGTGCGCCGAATGCGCCACGGTGGTGTCGGTGCGGGCCGAGACTCGCCAGGGCGAAGCCAGCGCGCTGGGCACGATAGGCGGTGCGGTGGTGGGCGGCCTGCTGGGCAACCAGATCGGCGGCGGCACCGGACGCAAGATCGCGACGGTGGGGGGCGCGGTGGCGGGTGGCTATGCCGGCCGCGAGATCGAGAAGCGCGCCAACTCCCACCAGGTCTGGGTGGTACGGCTGCGTTATGGCGACCAGAGCACCCGCAGCATGGAGCTGCGCCATGACCCCGGCCTGCGCAGTGGCGACGTCGTGCGCGTGCGCGACGGCCAGATCGAGCGTCAGTAAGGCGCTGCGCGCGAGGCGCACCGCCCGTCGCAGCCGTCCCCGCGTCAGCTGCGCGCGGGCAGCGCCGCGCCGATGGCGATGAAGACCGCGCCGCAGCCCTGGTTGAAGCGCCGCCCGCTGCGCTTGAGCCAGGGGCTGATGCGGTGGGCCATGCCCGCGATCAGGCATTCGGTGGCGATCTCGACCAGCGCGAAGCTGCCCGCCATGATCGCGAACTGCAGCCACAGGCTGCGCTGCGGATCGATGAACTGGGGCAGGAAGGCGGCGAAGAAGAGCAGGCCCTTGGGGTTGGTGACCGCCGACAGCAGCCCCTGGCGGAACATCTGCATGCCGCGCGCCGGCTGGGCTTTGGCGCTCAGCTCCACCCCGATGGGAGGCGAGCGCCACACCTGCAGGCCCAGCCACACCAGATAGGCACCCCCCAGCCACTTCATCACGATCAGCCAGGTCAGCGAGCTCTTCAGCAGCGCGCCGATGCCGAACATGGACCCGGCGATCACGATCACGAAGCCCAGCGCGCCGCCCAGGATGGTGAACAGCGTGCGCCGCGGCCCGTGCATCACGCCATGGGTCAGCGCCAACAGGCCGTTGGGTCCGGGCGAGAGCGACAGGCCGGTGGCGGCCAGCAGATAGATCAGCCAGGTGTGCAGGTCCATGCGCGCATGCTAAGCGCCAGCGACGGCCGGCTGGCTCCGGCGCAACCCTGGACCGAGGACTTGCCGGCATAGACGGGCTCAGAGCCCGCGCCTGAGCTGCACCGCCTCGGCCATCTGTGCCGGTTGGATCGAATCACTGCCCGCCAGGTCGGCGATGCTGCGCGCGATGCGCAGCACGCGGTGGTAGCTGCGGCCCGACCAGGCCAGCTTGGTGGCCGCGCGGTGCAGCAGCGCGAGCGCCGCGTCGGTGGGGTGGGCCTGCTGGTCCAGCTCGGCGGCCCCGAGCCGGGCGTTGACTCGGCCCTGGCGAGCCAGCGCCAGGGTCTGGGCCTGCCGCACGCGGGCGGCGACCGCCGTGCTGGCTTCGCCGTCGGGCGCGGCGGACAGTGCCTCGGGCGGCAGCACGGGCACCTCCACGCGCAGGTCGATGCGCTCCAGCAAGGGGCCGGAAATGCGGCCTTGATAGCGCGTCACCTGTTCAGGCGAGCAACGGCAGGCGGTCAGCGGATTGCCCAGCTGGCCGCAGGGGCATGGGTTCATCGCGGCGAGCAACTGGAAGCGGGCGGGGAATTCGGCCTGCCGCGCCGCGCGCGAGATGAGGATGCGGCCGGTCTCCAGCGGTTCGCGCAGCGCCTCCAGCGCCGGGCGGCTGAACTCGGGCAGTTCGTCGAGGAAGAGCACGCCATGCTGGGCCAGCGTGATCTCCCCGGGGCGCGGGGGGGATCCGCCACCCACCAGGGCCACCGCGGACGCGCTGTGGTGCGGCGCGCGGAAGGGGCGCCGTCCCCAGCGCGCGAGATCGAAGGGACCGGCCAGGCTTTGCAGCGCGGCCGACTCCAGGGCTTGCTCGTCGTCCAGCGGCGGCAGCAGGCCCGGCAGGCGCTGCGCCAGCATGGACTTGCCGGTGCCGGGCGGGCCGATCAGCAGCAGGCTCAAGCCGCCCGCCGCGGCGATCTCCAGCGCTCGCTTCGGGCCGGCCTGGCCCTTGATGTCGCGCAGGTCCAGCGGGTCCGGGGCCGGCGGCGCGGCGCTGCCGGAGGGCGGCGGCAGCGTCCGCTGAGGTGGGGTTTGCAGCGCGGCGACCAGTTCCAGCAGGTGGCCGGCCTCGCGCACCGTCAAGCCCTGCACCAGCGCCGCCTCGGTGGCGCTGCCGCGCGGCAGCAGCAGCTCGCGCCTGCCGTTGCGCAGGGCCAGGGCCATGGCCAGCGCGCCGCGCACCGGCCTGAGCTCGCCGGACAGCGCCAGCTCCCCGGCGCATTCCAGTCCGGGCAGGCGGTCGGCGGCGATCTGGCCGCTGGCCGCCAGCAGGCCCAGCGCGATGGGCAGGTCGAAGCGCGAGCCCTCCTTGGGCAGGTCGGCCGGGGACAGGTTGACGGTGATGCGCTTGTCATGGGGGAAGCTCAGGCCGCTGCTGATCAGCGCCGCGCGCACGCGTTCGCGCGATTCCTTGACCTCGGTCTCCGCCAGACCCACCAGCGTGAAGCTGGGCAGGCCATTGGCAAGATGGACTTCCACGTCCACCGCCGCCGCATGCAGGCCGTCCAGGGCCCGGCTGTGCACCACCGCCAACGACATCGCGCCTCCTCGTGCCGGCCTTTGCGGCCGGCCGCATTGTGGGCATGCACCGTGGCGGCCGTCATGCACGTTTTCGGGGCGACATCGGCCGGCCGGGGCCAGACGGATTCTCACCATCTTGGTGCATCGATGCCATCCGGGAGCGGGTTGCCGGAGGGAGGCCCGAGCTGGTGCAGGCCGCGCCGCGAGCTGGCACGGAAGCTGCGTAAAGCAGCTCGAACCCTTTCTCCCACGCTACTCAACGCTCCAGGAGCCCTCGCATGAAGTCCATGATCGCCGTGCTTGCTGCCAGCCTCGCCGCCACCGCCCTGCCGGTCCACGCCGAGGAGGCCAGCCCGTTGACCTTCAACATCGGCGCGACCAGCGACTATCGCTATCGCGGCATCTCGCAGTCGCGCCTGAAGCCGGCGCTGCAGGGCGGGGTGGACTATGCCCACGCCAGCGGCTTCTACATCGGCAGCTGGGCCTCGACGATCAAGTGGATCAAGGACGTGCCCGGCGGCGACGCCAGCGTCGAGATCGATGTCTATGGCGGCTACAAGACCGAGGTCGCCCAGGGCCTGACGCTGGACGTGGGCGCGCTGACCTACATCTACCCCAGCAACAAGCTCAGCCCCAACGCCAACACCACCGAGCTGTACGCCGCGCTGAGCTATGGCCCGGTGACGGCCAAGTACTCGCATGCGTTGACCAACACCTTCGGCAACGTGGACAGCAAGAACAGCGGCTACCTGGACGTGTCGGCCAGCTTCGAGATCGTTGATGGGTGGACGCTGGCGCCGCATGTGGGCCACCAGTGGATCAAGGGGCCGGCCCGCTCGGCCGCGTCCTACACCGACTATTCGCTGGCGCTGTCCAAGGACTTCAAGGGCCTGGTCCCCAGCCTCAGCGTGGTCTCGACCAATGCCGACAAGGACTTCTACGTGCCGGGCGCCAACGCCAACAGCACCAAGTTCCTGGGCAAGACCGGCGTGGTCGTCGCGCTCAAGTACAACTTCTGAATCCGCTCGAGGAGAGAGCCATGAAACTGATCACTGCGGTCATCAAGCCGTTCAAGCTGGACGAGGTGCGCGAGCAGCTCAGCGCCATCGGCGTGCAGGGACTGACGGTCACCGAGGTCAAGGGCTTCGGTCGCCAGAAGGGCCATACCGAGCTGTATCGAGGCGCCGAGTACGTCGTCGACTTCCTGCCCAAGGTGAAGATCGAGGCGGCGGTGGCCGACGCGGTGGTCGAGCAGGTCATCGAGGCGATTGAAAAAGCTGCCCGGACCGGCAAGATCGGTGACGGGAAGATCTTCGTCTCCCCGTTGGATCAGGTGGTGCGCATACGCACCGGCGAAACGGGCCAGGACGCGCTCTGACGGCGCGCCGGCTCTCCCTCACTAGCCCCTAGACAACCCGGAGATCGTTCATGTTGAAGAAACTCCTTGCCGGCGCCGTGCTGGCGCTGGCGGTGCTGGCGCCGGGCGCCTGGGCGCAGGAGGCCGCGTCCGCCGCGGCCTCCGCCGCCGATGCCGCCTCCGCCGTGGTCGCCACCGCGGCGGCCTCCGCCGCCGCTCCGGCGGCCGAAGCCGCCAGCGCCGCCGCTGCGGCCCCCGTGCCCAACAAGGGCGACACCGGCTGGATGATGCTGTCCACGCTGCTGGTCATCCTGATGACGGTGCCGGGCCTGGCGCTGTTCTACGGCGGCCTGGTGCGCAGCAAGAACATGCTGTCTGTGCTGATGCAGGTGATGGTGACCTTCTCGCTGATCGTCGTGCTGTGGGCCCTGTACGGCTACAGCCTGGCCTTCACCGAGGGCAATGCCTACATCGGTGGCTTCGACCGGCTGTTCATGAAGGGCATCTGGGACAACGCCACCGGCACCTTCGCCAACGCGGCGACCTTCAGCAAGGGCGTCGTGATCCCCGAGATCGTGTTCGCCGCCTTCCAGGCCACCTTCGCCGGCATCACCTGCTGCCTGATCGTTGGCGCCTTCGCCGAGCGCATCAAGTTCAGCGCGGTGCTGCTGTTCATGGTGCTGTGGTTCAGCTTCAGCTACCTGCCGATCGCTCACATGGTCTGGTTCTGGATGGGCCCGGATGCCTACACGGCCGCCAACGTGGTGGACGAGATGAACGGCAAGGCCGGCCTGATCTGGCAGTGGGGCGCGCTGGATTTCGCCGGCGGCACGGTGGTGCACATCAACGCCGCGGTGGCGGGCCTGGTGGGCGCCTTCATGGTGGGCAAGCGCATCGGCTATGGCCGCGAAGCCTTCACGCCGCACAGCCTGACGCTGACCATGGTGGGCGCTTCGCTGCTGTGGGTGGGCTGGTTCGGCTTTAACGCCGGTTCGGCGCTGGAAGCCAACGGCTTTGCCGCGCTGGCCTTCATCAACACCTTCTTCGCGACCGCCGCCGCGGTGCTGGCCTGGTGCGTGGGCGAGGCGCTGACCAAGGGCAAGGCTTCGATGCTGGGCGCCGCCTCGGGCGCGGTGGCCGGCCTGGTGGCCATCACGCCGGCCGCGGGCAACGTGGGCATCGGTGGCGCGCTGGTGATCGGCCTGATTGCTGGCTTTGCCTGTCTGTGGGGCGTGTCGGGCCTGAAGAAGCTGCTTGGCGCGGACGACTCGCTGGACGTGTTCGGCGTCCACGGTGTGGGCGGCATCGTCGGCGCGCTGCTGACCGGCGTGTTCAACTCGCCCAGCCTGGGCGGCCCCAGCGCGGTGGGCGACTGGGTTACGGCCAGCGCGATCACCGCCGAGGCGTACTCCATCGCCGGCCAGGTCTGGACCCAGGCCAAGGCGGTGGGCGTGACCGTCGTCTGGTCCGGCGTCGTGTCGCTGCTGTCCTACAAGATCGTGGACCTGGTGATCGGCCTGCGCGTCAGCGAGGAAGAAGAGCGCGAGGGCCTGGACATCTCGGCCCACGGCGAGACGGCCTATCACAAGTGACGGGATCGCCCCGGAGCCCGGTGGGCTCGGGGCGGGCCGAGCCCCGGACGGCCGCCAATCCGGCCAACCCGGCCAAACGCGCCCGCGGGGGAGACTCCGCGGGCGCAAGCGTTGACGCCGCCGCGTGCCTTAGTCCGGAGCGGATTCGGTCAATTGCTGCTTGATCAGCTCCACAAGCTTGGCGGGGCTGAAGGGCTTGTGCAGCACCGCATGTGCCCCGGCCTCCAGCGCGGTGTTGCGGTCGGCGGTGCCCGCGCGCGCGGTCAGCATCACGATGCGCAGCCGCGCGTGGTCGGGGCTGGAGCGCAAGGCCTGGCACAGAGCCAGGCCGTCCATCTCGCCCGGCATCATCCAGTCCAGCAGCGCGACGTCCGGGTGCATGGTGCGGGCCATCTGCAGGCCCAGCTGCGCATTGGTGGCTTCGAAGAGCTGGAGGTCTTCCTCCTCCAGTGTCCAACGCACCAGGCGCCGGATCTCGGCCTGGTCGTCGACGATCAATACCTTGGCGGTCATGCCAGCTGCTTCCTCGCAAGCTCTGTGTACACCCTTGAACGGCTGGCCCGCGCCCCCACCTTCATCGGTCCCTAGAATGGGCCGGATCCGTTTGGCCCCGCCCGATTGTCCAACATGGTCCCACATCTCATCACCGCCCTGACCGGCCCGATCAACGAGCTGGAGCAGCGCATCCTCGAGTCCATGCCAGCGATCGAGCGCTGGTTTCGCCTCGAATGGATGGAGCACACGCCGCCGTTCTACACCTCGGTGGACCTGCGCAACGCGGGCTTCAAGCTGGCGCCGGTGGACACCAACCTGTTCCCCGGCGGGTTCAACAACCTGACCCCGGAGATGCTGCCTTTGGCGGTGCAGGCGGCAATGGCGGCGATCGAGAAGATCTGCCCCGAGGCCAAGAACCTGTTGCTGATCCCGGAGAACCACACCCGCAACAGTTTCTACCTGACCCACATCGAGACCCTGGTGCGCGTGTTCACGCTGGCGGGCCTGAATGTGCGGCTGGGGACGCTGGACGATAGCGTCAAGGAGCCGCAAACCCTGAACCTGCCCGACGGCGGCACGCTGCTGCTGGAGCCGGTGCAGCGCCAGCGCTCGCGGCTGGGGCTGAAGGACTTCGATCCCTGCACCATCCTGCTCAACAACGACCTGTCGGCCGGCATCCCGGACATGCTGCGCCATCTGCACGAGCAGTACC
Source organism: Pelomonas sp. CA6 (assembly GCF_022549225.1). GTDB lineage: Bacteria > Pseudomonadota > Gammaproteobacteria > Burkholderiales > Burkholderiaceae_C > Roseateles. The sequence continues at coordinate 4,738 of NZ_JAKZFD010000002.1, read as the reverse complement.
TGCTGCCGCCGCTGCATGCCGGCTGGGCGCTGCGGCGCAAGCGCAACCACTTCCGTGCCTACGAAGAGGTGGCGAAGAAGTTCTCCAAGCTGCTGGGCATGGATCCGTGGCTGATCCATCCGATGTCGGTGGCGGTCGACGGGCTGGACTTCCAGACCGGCCAGGGCATGGACGCGCTGCAGGCCCAGGTGGACGCGGTGCTGACCAAGACCCGGCGCAAGTACAAGGAGTACGGCATTCAGGAGCGGCCCTTCGTCGTCGTCAAGCCCGACGCCGGCACCTACGGCATGGGCATCATGACGGTGCGCGACGCCAAGGAACTGGACGAGCTGAACCGGCGTACCAAGAACAAGATGTGCACCATCAAGGACGGCCGCCCGGTGCACGAGGTCATCGTGCAGGAGGGCGTGGCCACCCACGAGCGCATCCACGACGCCGTGGCCGAGCCGGTGGTCTACATGATGGACCGCTACGTGGTGGGCGGGTTCTACCGCGTGCATGCCGAGCGCGGCGAGGACGAAAACCTCAACGCCCCGGGCTCCAGCTTCGTGCCGCTGGCCTTCGCGCAGGCCACCCAGCTGCCGCGACCCGGCGAGCGGCCGGGCGCCAGCGCCCCCAACCGCTTCTACATGTACGGTGTGATCGCCCGCCTGGCCATGCTGGCCGCCAGCTACGAGCTGGAGGCCACCGATCCCGAGGCCGAGAACTACAGCTGATCCGGCGGCGCGGCGCGCGCCGCCGCGTCAGTCGCCGGCCTGTGCGGCATCGATCGCCGCGCGGTCCAGCAGCATCTTGAAGTGCTGCACCGCCTCGCCCTGCGGTTCGGGCAGATGCCAGACCATCAGCGAGGACAGGCGGATGTCCACGGGCAGCGGCAGGATCTTGGCGATGCCGCGGCGCGTCGCCAGGCGCGCCACGTGCAGCGGCACGATGTTGACCAGCGGCATGCGACGCATCAATTCCATCGCCAGCATCACGTCGCCCAGCTCGATCAGCTGCGTGGGCGGCGGCAGTCCGATGTTCTGCCACATGCGGTCCAGCAGCGCGCGCGAGCGTGTGCCAGGCAGCTGCCAGATCCAGGTCTGGTCGCGCAGCTGTTCCCAGCTGACGCGCCGCGCCTTGGCCAGCGGATGGTTGAGGCTCATGATGACCACCTCCGGGATTTCCCCTAGCGAGTGGCCTTCCAGGTCTGTGGGCTCTTCCGGTTCGGGCGTGCGCGCGATCACCATGTCCAGCCGCCCCGCGCGCAGCTCGGCGAAGAGGTCGCGCAGCGCGTGCGTGCGCACACTGAGCGTGACCTGCGGGTAATCGGCCTTCATTGCCACCAGCGCATTGGGCAACACCTCGGCCAGCACCGCGTTGGTGGCGCCGATCAGCAGCGCGCCCGAGGCGCCGCGCACCATGGACGCGATGTCCTCGCTGCCGCGGCGCAGGTCGGCCTCCAGCTTGCGGGCCAGCAGCAGCAGCCTTTCACCGACGGCTGTCGCGCGGAAGCTACGGCCGCGGCGGGCGAACAGGGTTTGTCCTAGCTCTTGCTCCAGCTCCGCCAAGGCCTTGCTGACCGCGGGCTGCGTGACATGCAGCAACTCGGCCGCCGCGCTGACGCTTCCCCCATCTGCAACGGCCAGTAACACCCGCAGATGACGCAGGCTCAGGCGTCGGGCGACGAAGGCCTCGGCCTGCTCGGGCGATACCGCTGGCGGCGCGTTCATAACCATCCAGAAACTCCACTTAACAAAGCTTCATGTGCCGTACTTATGACTGAAATACGGTCCAGCTTCCGCCATCAGGCGGATTGACAGAACACAGAGGATACCGATGAAGCACCGCCCCCATCTGATCGCGCTGGCCGCCATGGCCATCGCGGCCCACGCTCAGGCCCAGCAAGCCCCCGTGCCTGCCCAGAAGATCGAACGCGTCGAAGTGACCGGTTCGTCGATCAAGCGCGTCGATTCGGAAACCGCCTCGCCGCTGCAGGTGCTGAAGGCCGAGGACATCGCCCGCTCCGGCGCGACCAGCCTGGCTGAGCTGATCCAGATGCTGCCGTCCGTGTCCGGTGGTGGCCAGGCCGACGGCACGAGCAGCAGCTTCTCCGATGGTGTGTCGACGATCTCCATGCGTGGCCTGGGCTCGGCATCCACGCTGACCCTGATCAACGGCCGCCGCATGGCCGCCGCCGCCACGGCCAACCCGAACGCCGGCCAGTCTACGTTGTACAACCTGAACAACATCCCGATGTCCGCCATCGAGCGCATCGAGGTGCTGAAGGATGGCGCGTCCGCGATCTATGGCTCCGACGCCATGGCCGGTGTCGTGAACTTCATTCTGAAGAAGGAATACCGGGGCCTGGAAGCCAAGCTGACCGCCTCCGGCGCGACGCAGGGTGGTTTCCGCACCAATTCCGCCAACATCTTCGGGGGCTTCGGCGACATTGACAGCCAGGGCTTCAACGTGATGGTGGGCCTGGACGTCTCCAAGCGCTACTCCACCGGCGTGGACAAGCTGCAGGGCGTGTCTTATGACGAATGGGCCCTCGCCACCGGCACCGGCGGCAAGCTGTCCAATCGCACCGACCCCGACAGCGCTCTCGTCTTCTCGCCCAACTTCTGGCGCGAGACCGGCGCTGGCACGGGTTCGTTCAACACCTCCACACCCATCCCGCCCAAGAACGGCAGCTGCCCGGCGCCCGCTGTCTACAGCACGACCTTCCTGGCCAATGGCGCCCCGGTCTGTGCGATGGACACCAGCGTCTACGAGCGCTTCCAGGAGCCCTCCAAGAGCGCCAACCTGTTCTCGCGTGCCACCTTCATCGTGTCGCCTGACCTGACGGCGACCGTGGAAGCGGCCTATTCGCGCCTGGAAAACCAATACACCAACGCCGCCGGCTACGCGACGCTGGGTTCCGGCCTGTCCGAGTGGTTCGACCCGAACGGCAACCGCCGCACCTTCCGCCACATCATGGCGGCCAATCATCCGGACAATCCGCTGTTCCAGGCGGACCCGAACAACAAGCTGCGTGTGGTGACCAGCGCGCGCCTGGGAGACATCCCCCGTGGCTCCGAGGTCAAGCAGGATGATGTGCGACTGGTCTTCGACCTGAGCGGTTCGCACTTCGGCTGGGACTGGAACGGCGGCATTCTGTACAACACCTCCAAGCGCACCGAGACCGAAACCGGCCTGATCCACTCCGTGACCGCCCAGGCCGCGCTGGACAAGTACCGCTTCGGTGGCAACAACAGCCCCGAGCTGCTGGCCCAGATCAGCCCGACCGCCATCAGCAAGGGGGACACCAAGGTCACCATGGTGAACCTGAAGGGCAGCCGCGAATTCGGCCGACTGGCCGGTGGCGCGATCGGCGTGGCCGCGGGTGTCGAGTTCCGCCAGGAAAGCATCGACATGCGTCCCGACGCGAACCTGGACGCCGGCAACTTCGTCGGCCGCGGCGGCTCCAAGGCCACCGGCGACCGCCGTGTGACCTCGGTCTTCGCCGAGGCGGTGCTGCCTGTGTTCAAGACCTTCACGCTGGAAGCCGCGCTGCGTTCCGACCAGTACAGCGACTACGGCAACTCCACGACGCCCAAGCTGGGCTTCAAGTGGAAGCCGCTGCCTCAGTTGGCCTTCCGCGGTACCGCGGCCGAGGGCTTCCGTGCCCCCAGCCTGACGCAGATCTCCAAGTCCGCCGTGGCCAGCTTCCAGTCCATCGGCACTTGGCGCGACGCCGTGCGCTGCCCGCTGGGCGCCGATGGCCTGCCGGCCAAGATCCCGGGCGCGACCAACTACGACACCCAGCTGGCCAACGAGTGCAACCGCAACGCCAGCAGCGGCAACTCGCGCACCATCGCCGCCTTCATCGTGGCCAACCCGGACCTGCGGCCTGAGACGTCGCGCAGCTTCACGCTGGGCATGGTGTTCTCGCCCATCGAGTCGCTGAACGGCACGCTGGACGTCTACCAGATCACGCGCAAGAACGAGGTGGACCGCCTGAGTTCCAGCGACGTGATGCAGCGCTTCTTCGAACTGGGGGACACCTCGTACAAGAACGACATCATCCGCAGTGCCGACCCGGCGACCGCGCTGAAGGACAAGGACGGCAACGTCATCCCCGGCACCGAGCGCGTGGCCCTGGTCAAGCGCAAGTACCTGAACCTGGGCCAGACCCGCGTGCGCGGCATCGACCTGGAGCTGTCGCACCGTGCCGCGCTGGGTGGCGGTCGTCTGAACACCAGCCTGTTCCTGGGCTATGTGCATGACTTCCGCATGCAGCGCGACAAGGGTCTGCCGATGGTGGACATCAACGACTCCATGGCCGACGAACTGCCCAAGTACAAGGGCCGCATCAGCTCGTCCTACTCGCTGGGCGACGTGACCCTGTTCGGCGCGGTGAACTATGTCCACAGCATGGGCCTGCCGCGCTACAACCTGGCCACCGGCGAGCGCCAGGACTGCAGCCCGTCCTACTCGGGCAGCCCGCAGGTGACGGCGGCCCTGGGTGGCGATTGCCGCGTGGCCTCGTACACCACGGTGGATCTGGGCGTGACCTTCCGGCCGATCAAGGGCCTGAGCCTGCAAGCGACCATGCGCAACGCCTTCGACCGCGCCGCGCCCTACACCCCGACCTACGATCTGTATGGCTGGGACAAGGGCCTGTACAGCGCTGCGGGCCGCACGCTGACGGTCAGCGCCAGCTACAGCTTCCTGTAATCCGCGCCCTCGCGCGACGCCAGGGCCCGCTTCGGCG
>NZ_JAKZFD010000019.1 GCF_022549225.1 Pelomonas sp. CA6 | reverse complement strand
GGCTTCGCGTCGCTGATCAACATCAGCGAAGACCGAGATTCTGTCTCAAACTTCAGAAGTCGTCAAGCTATTTTTCAACAAATTTTCAAACTTTCGTTTTCAATCTGTCGGGACATTCAAATCAGCATTACCGCTTGAATATCCAGCCCGCCAACCCCGGCTTGGGATCGAACCTGCGGCGCGCATTTCTTATTCAGACTGCACACCGCTTGCGGTCGCTTCGTTGATCTTGCCGGCTTGTTTTGCGTGGCAGTGATCAGCGAAGACAGTGACTGTAGCACGCTTTTTCCGATCACCGCAAGAGTGGAGGAAAAGAATCCAGAACATGGCCCAAGACAGAGCCGTGTGCAGGCGGTGTTCAGTGGAGCCGAACCGCCTGGCGGAACACGAGTTCAGCCTCTCGCTGTGGGTCGCCACTGGCGAGGATGGGCGGCAGCAGCCCACTCAGACGCCCCATGTCCGCGCGCAGGATGCGCTGCTTCACGGACGGAATCTGCGACGGATGCATGGAGAAGCTGGTCAGCCCCATGGCCAGCAGCAGATCGGTGAAGGCAGCGTCACCCGCCATTTCTCCGCAAACGCTGACGGACTTGCCGACGCCCTGGGCCTGCCGGATGGAACTGGCGATCAACTGCAGCACCGCCGGATGCCAGGGGTCATACAAATGGGCAACGGATTCGTCGGCGCGGTCGATCGCCAGCGTGTACTGGATGAGATCGTTGGTGCCTATGGAGATGAAGTCCACATGAGGCAGCATCAACGGCAACATGACGGCCGCCGCAGGCACTTCGATCATCACGCCCAGTTCAACCGCGGTGAAGGCCTGGCCCGCATCCGTCAGTTGCTGCTGCACGCGCTTGATCACCTCGTGAATCTGGCGCAACTCGCCGAGGTGGGCCACCATGGGAACCAGCAACCGCACCTTGCCGAAGGCGCTGGCCCGGTAAATGGCGCGCAACTGCTGGCGGAACATGCTGGGCTCAGCCAAGCTCCAGCGTATCGCGCGCAGCCCCATGGCCGGGTTCAGCACGTGTTCGTGGCGCAATTCGGCGATGGTCAGCCGCTCCAGCGGCTTGTCCGCCCCGACATCGACGGTGCGTATGGTGACGGGCATGCCGCGCATCGCCTCGACGGCGGCGCGGTAGGCCTCGAACTGCTCTTCTTCGCCGGGAAGGTCTCCATCTCTGTTCATGAACAGGAACTCGGTGCGGAACAGCCCCACGCCGGTGGCGCCAGCGTCAACGGCCGAGGCCGCGTCCGCCGGCAGCTCGATATTGGCATGCAGCTCAATGCGCTGACCGTCCAGCGTGATCGCGGGGGTATGGCGCAACCGGGCCAGACGCGCCCGCTCCAGCTCGGCCTGGCGTTGCCGAAAACGGTACTCCTCCAGCACGATGGGCGAAGGATTGACGATCACCGTACCGGCGTCGCCGTCGATGATGACCCAGTCGTCCTGTCGGATCAGCCGGGAGGCCTCGCGCGTGCCGACCACGGCCGGGATATCCATGCTGCGCGCGACGATGGCGGTGTGCGAGGTCTTGCCGCCAATGTCCGTGATGAAGCCTTGGAACACGCTGCGCTTGAACTGCATCATGTCGGCCGGCGCGATGTCGGCCGCCACCAGTAGCAGCGGGTCCTCGCCGCCGAAGTCGCGCTGCACGACGGCCGCCGTGCCCGCCGGCACCTTGCCTTGCTGGGCCACCATCGCTGCGAGGATGCGCTCGACCACCTGCTCCAGGTCGGCCTTGCGCTCGCGCAGGTAGTCGTCGTCCATCTCGTCGAACTGGCGCGCCAGCACTTCCAGCTGGGCGGATAGAGCCCACTCGGCGTTGTAGTGCCGCTCCAGGATCCAATGATGCGCGGCCTCGATCAGGGCTTCGTCGTGCAGCAGCATCTGGTGCACATCCAACAGTGCCGCCAGCTCCTGGGGCGCGTCGCCGGGCAGGTCGTCCTTGATGGATTGCAGCTCCCGCGCCACGGCATCGCGGCCGCGGCCCAGCCGGGCGATCTCCGAATCGGCCTCGCCGGACTGAATGAAGTAATGGGCGACGTCCAGCCGGCTGGAGGCCACCAGCACAGCGCGGCCGATCGCGACGCCCCGGGACACGGGGATGCCAAAGACCTGGAAGCTCATGCGCCGACTGTAGCAGCGCCCCGCGTCCTCACGGCACCAAGGCCCATCCGCCCGGCGCAGACCGTCACGACTCCGTCATCCCGCAGTCACGGCGAGGTCACCGCGGCGGCCGAGCATGCCGGGCATCACCGTTGACGAGGCCACCCATGAGGGAACTTCCGCTGCCCACCCTGCCCTTCTCGGAACTGCGCCCGGACGCGGCGTCGCGGAGGTCACTTCCAAGCGCGCCGGACCTGGACCGGTCGGCTGCGCGTGTTCGCCTCGATGTGTGCTGGGCTCGCACGCAGGAGGAAGTCCGCCAGGCTCAGCAGCTGAGATACCAGGTCTTCGTCGACGAGATGGGCGCCCGACTGAGCCCGCCACTGGGCACGCCGGCGGGCCACGATGTCGACATGTTCGACTCCTTCTGCGAGCACCTGCTGGTGCGCACACTGGACGAGCAGGGTCGGCCGGCCCAGGTGATCGGCACTTACCGCGTGCTCACGCCCGAGGCCGCAAGGCGAGCCGGCGGCCTGTACAGCGACACCGAATTCGACCTGACGCGGCTGCGCGGCCTGCGCTCGCGGATGGTGGAACTGGGTCGCTCCTGCGTGCATCCAGACCACCGCAGCGGCGGCGCCATCATGGCGCTGTGGGGCGCGCTGGCCGAATTCATGGTGCGCAACGATCTGGACACCATGATCGGCTGCGCCAGCGTCAGCATGCGCGACGGAGGCCACTATGCCGCCAGCCTGTGGAAGCAGCTGCAGACCAGCCACATGGCGCCGATCGAATGGCAAGTGCGTCCGCGCCTGCCGCTGCCGGTGGATGAGCTGCGCCAGGACCTGCAGGTGGAGCCTCCGCCGCTGATCAAGGGCTATCTGCGCTGCGGTGCCCGCATCCTGGGCCGGCCGGCCTGGGACCCCGACTTCAATACCGCGGACCTGCCGATGATCATGCGCATCGCCGATCTGCCGGCTCGGTACCGGCGCCATTTCCTGGGCGCCTGAGCAACGCCGCGCAGCGCGGCGAAGGCCTGTTGCTCACTGGCCTTCGCCGAACTTGTCGTTCACCAGCGCGGTGATGGCATCGCTGGCGGCCTGCTCATCTTCGCCTTCCACCTCGAGCTCGACCAGGGAGCCCATGCCGGCCGCCAGCATCATCACGCCCATGATGCTCTTGGCGTTGACACGGCGACCGTTGCGACTCAGGAACACCTCGGAGCGGAATCCACCCGCCAGCTTGGTCAGCTTGGCCGAGGCGCGGGCATGCAGGCCCAGCTTGTTGCTGATGGTGAGCGTGGTCTTGATCATGAGACAGGGTTTGAAGAGGGTTCGTCCGGCACGATGCCCTGGGCACCGCCCTGGCTGGCGCGCTGCAGGACCTGGTCGAGCGATTCGCCGCTGTAGCACAGCGAACGCCACAGCATGGGCACGTTGACACCGCTGAGCACGCGCACCCGCACATCGGGCAGCTCGCGCAGACCCAGGGCCGCGTTGCATGGGGTGGCACCGAACACATCGCACAGCACCAGCACCTCCCGGTAGCCGGCCGCGGCGATCAGCGCCCGCGCCCGCGCCTGGATCTCGGCCACCTCCATCTCGGGCGGCACATCCAGCACCGCCAGCTGCGGCGCGCAGGAGGGAAACGCATGTTCCGCCACCTGCTTCAACGCGGAAGCCAGCGGGGCATGGGCGATCAACATCAGGCCTAGCATGGGCTGCATTATCGGCACCTGGCGAGGACGCGCCGGAACAAGCCCGGCGCCTCTCTTCGCCCGACTCAATTCAAGCGCACCGACCCCAGCCACTGGGCCCAGGTGGCCTCGTCCAGTCGAGGCCCCAACATGCTCAGCTGATAGACACGCAGACCGCGCGCGAACACGGCCAGTTGGGTGTGCGCACGAGGTCCGGGCCGGGCGGCGCTGAGGCTCAGCTGAATCGCCTCGGGCTGGGGAGTGGCCCCGATCGGCTGCGCGGCGGACGCCCCGGACTCGGGCGCCGGAAGCGGGACATCGAGCTTGTCGGCGACGGCCTGGCGCATGCGGCGCAGCGCGGGCCCCACATCGACGGGATCTTCCAGGTCAGCCCAGGACAGCGCGAACTGCCGACCATCGGCCTCGCAGGTCGCCAAACCCATCTTCAGCGGGCGGCCCGAGCGGCCGGGCAACTCTCGCTCTTGGTGCAGAGGTTTGCAGGGCCACAGCAGCGTGGCGCCAGATTGCGGTGGGCTGAGCTCGCGCCAGTCCAGCGCCGGCGTGCAAGCCGCCAAACCCAGCGCGGCGAATGCCGCCATCGCGGTTGGACGTATGGCGGGGCGAAGCAGGGTTGAAGCGCGCGGCATCGGCCCATTATCCCGACCCGCGCTGACGCACAATGCCCGCCATGAGCCAAGCCCCTCTCTCCCCGGCAGCGCCGCAGGCGCTGCAAGGCCTGCGCGTGCTGGACCTCTCGCGGGTGCTCGCCGGCCCCTGGTGCACCCAGACCCTGGCCGATCTCGGCGCCGACGTGATCAAAGTCGAGCGACCGCCCACGGGCGCCCATCCCGGCGGCGACGACACGCGCGGCTGGGGCCCGCCCTACCTGAAGGACGACGCAGGCCAGGACACCACCGAATCCGCCTACTACCTGGGCGCCAACCGCAACAAGCGCTCCATCGCGATCGATATCGCCCGCCCCGAGGGCCAGGCGCTGGTCCGCGAACTGGCCCTGCGCGCCGATGTGCTGGTGGAGAACTACAAGGTCGGCGACCTGGCCCGCTACGGGTTGGACAGCGCAACGCTGCTGGCGCTCAACCCGCGGCTGGTGTTTTGCTCCGTCACCGGTTTCGGCCAGCACGGCCCCTACAAGGACCGCGCCGGCTACGACTATGCGATCCAGGGCCTGGGCGGCCTGATGAGCGTGACCGGTGAGCGCGATGCGCTGCCCGGCGGCGGCCCGCAGAAGGTGGGCGTGGCGGTGGCCGACCTGTTCACCGGCATGTATGCCACGGTGGCCATCCTGGCAGCGCTACGCCACCGGGATGCCACCGGCCAGGGCCAGGTGGTGGACATGGCCCTGCTGGACACCCAGGTGGCGATGTTGGCCAACCTGGGATCGAATTACCTTTGCACGGCCCAGGCACCGCGCCGCCTGGGCAACGCGCACCAGAACATCGTGCCCTACCAAGTCTTCCAGGCCAGGGATGGTCATCTGATCGTCGCCGTCGGCAACGATGGCCAGTTCGCCAAGTTCTGCCAAATCCTGGGGCACCCGGACTGGGCCACCGACGAGCGCTTCGCCACCAATGCCCAGCGCGTGCGCCACCGCGAGGAGCTGGTTCCGCTGATCGCCGAGCGCATCGCGGCGCAGCCCCGTCAGCACTGGCTGAACGCGATGGAAGCGGCCAAGGTGCCCGGCGGCGCGATCAATGACCTGGGCGAGGTGTTTGCCGATCCTCAGGTGCAGGCCCGCGACATGGTCGTGCCCATGCCGCACCCGCTCAGCGACGGGCTGCGTGTGGTCGGCAGTCCGATCAAACTGTCCGCAACACCGGTGAGCTATCGCCTGGCGCCGCCGCTCCTGGGCCAGCACACCGACGAGGTGCTCGGTGAACTGGGGCTGAACACCGACCGGATCCGTGGCCTGCGCGAGCAGGGGGTGGTGGCATGACGATGATGACGGCGACGCCCCAAGGGCGCGATATCGTGCTGGTCCACGGCGCCTGGCAGGGCGCCTGGTGCTGGCGACGCGTGCTGCCGGCGTTGTGGCAGGCCGGCCATCGGGTGCATACCGTCACGCTGACCGGCGTCGGCGAGCGCAGCCACATGGCGCATGCAGGCATCACGCTGCACACGCACATCGAGGATGTGGTCCGCGTCATCGAGTGCGGCGAATTGCAGCAGGTGATGCTGGTCGGCCACAGCTACAGCGGCATGGTGATCACCGGCGTGGCGCAGCGCCTGCCGCAGCGGCTGGCGCGCCTCGTCTACCTGGACGCCGTCGTACCGGAGCCAGGCGAATCCTGGTCCAGCCGACACAGCCCCGAAACCCAGCGCCTGCGGCGCGAGCTGATCGCCCGTTTCGGCCATCTGCCCCCCAGCCCGGCCACGGGCATGGGGCTCACGCCCGAAGACCAGGCCTGGGTGGAACGCCAGCAGACACCGCATCCGGGCGGCGTCTACGACAGCCCGCTGGACTTCGATCCCCAGCGCCTGGCCACATTGCCGCGTTGCTTCATCGATTGCAACGACCCGCCGTTGCCCACGGTCGCGATCGCCCGCGAACGGGTGCGCCGTCAGCCCGGCTGGCAGGTGCTGGAAATCGCCACCGGCCATGACGCCCAGATCAGCGCCCCGCAGGCGCTGATCGAGCATTTGCTGGCGCTGGCCGCCGCTCCGTTGTAGGCCGGGCACTTCATCGCGTGCGCAGGACGGACGCCGGGCCCGGACAGGGCTGGCGCCGGACGTGAAGAATTCACGCCCTCCCAGCCGACGACCGGACGCCCCCGAGTCATGGGATGGACGCTGACCAGGGGCGCCCGGACCATGGCGTCCGCCTCAACAAAGCGTTACATGTTCCCCTCTGGCACGGCCCGTGCCCGGGAGTCCCCATCCCATGTCCAGCCCCACCCCGCCCCTCAACCCGCCGGCCGCCGCCAATGACGTGGCGCAGCGGCCCAGCGACTCGCAATGGGGCGAGATCGTGCAGCAGCTGGGCGCGGAGATCGCCGGACCGCTGAGCGCGGCGCTGGAGCGCATCCATCAGCTCAGCGCCACCGGACAAATCGACCGCCAGGGGCTGCGCACGCTGAAGGAATCGGTGCAGCTGGCCCGTGAGGCGGGCATGGTGGGCCAGCAACTGGCACGGCTGGCCTCCGGCCGGCTCAGGCTGTCGCGCGAGCGGGTGCATCTGACCCAGGTGCTGCGCGGCGTGCTCGCCCAGCGCAGCCGCGAAACCCAGGCGCGCGGCATCCAGGTGCGCCAGGTGCTCAAGCCCATCGAGGTGATCGCCGACGGCTCGCTGCTGTTCTCGCTGCTCAACGCGATGATGGACTGGGCGCTGATCAACACCCACTCCTCGCTGGAGCTGCGCCTGGACCTGACCCCGTGGCCGGCCAAGGCGAGGCTGGTATGCCGCTTCGCGCACCGCGCCATGGACCTGGCGGATACACGGGCGGACTTGGCGCCTCCTCCGCTGCTGAACTCGCTGACCTGGCGCCTGGTCGAGCAGACCGCACTCACCATGGGCGTGCTGCCGCTGCGCGAGGACGAGTCCTCGATCACCGTGCTGACGCTGGAGTTCCCCAACACGCTCAGCGACGAGCCGGGCGTGGCCCTGCCCGAGCGTCCGCGCGACGACCCCACGCCTTCGCACAACTCCAAGCCGCTGGCCGGATGCCATCTGCTGATCGTCTCGCCGCGCCGCGAGCTGCGCGTGCAGATCCAGGAGGCCATACGCCACATGGGATTGATTGTCGACGTGGTCGGCAACATGGACGAGGCCGCGCTGTTCTGCCAGGACGGTCTGCCCCACGGCATCCTGTTCGAGAACGCCCAGCGCGGCCCGGCCCTGGAGCGGCTGCGCGCCGAGGTGCTCGGCGAGGTGCCCAATTTCTGCTTTGTCGAGGTGCTGGATCAGGAGCACCTGACCCAGCTCTCCACGGCCACCTCCGACCACATGGCACGCATCTCGCGGACCAATATCGCGGACGCGCTGCCCTCGGTGCTGCTGTTCGAGCTGTCCAAATCCCTCTGACGCGGGCGTCATGCGCGGCCGCTCCGGCTGGACTACACTTTTGCGCATGAAACTGCCTCGCTGGACCGGTCCCGTCCTCTTGGTCGCCGCGCTCGCCGGCGGCGCCTTCCTCGCCTATGAGGGACTGGCTCCGCGTCCGCGCAGCCCGGAGGTCAGCTACACGCTGCTCAATGGCAGCCAGAAGCACTCCGGACAGTGGAACGGCAAGGTCATGCTGGTCAACTTCTGGGCCACCTCCTGCACCACCTGCGTCGCGGAGATGCCCGAGGTGGTCGCCACCTACGAGAAGTTCAAGGGGCGTGGTTTCGACACGCTGGCGGTGGCGATGAGCTACGACCCGCCCGCCTATGTGGCCAACTTCGTCGAGACGCGCAAGCTGCCCTTCAGCGTCGCAATCGACAACACCGGCGAGGTCGCCAAGAGTTTCGGCAAGGTGCAGCTGACGCCCACCACCTTCCTGATCAACAAGCGCGGCGAGATCGTCAAGCGCTATGTCGGAGCGCCGGATTTCGCGGCGCTGCACGGCATCATCGAAAAGCTGCTCGCCGAAGGCTGAGTACGCCGGCCGGGGCCACCCGCCCCCGGCGATCCGTTCTCCCGGAACGAGACACGCGTCAGCCGTGGCGCAGGGCCGGCCGTTCAGGCCTGCGTGGGCGCGGCGACGCCCGCCTGTTGGGCTTGCTTGTCGGCGTGGTAGCTGGAGCGCACCAGCGCGCCAACGGCGGCATGGGTGAAGCCCATCTTGTAGGCCTCGGTCTCGTACATCTTGAAGGTGTCGGGATGCACGTAACGGCGCACCGGCAGGTGATGGCCGGATGGGGCCAGGTATTGCCCGATGGTGAGCATGTCGATGTCGTGCTCTCGCATGTCGCGCATCACCTGCAGCACTTCCTCATCCGTCTCGCCCAGGCCGACCATGATGCCGCTCTTGGTGGGCACGCCCGGCACCTCTTGCTTGAAGCGCTTGAGCAGGTTGAGGCTGAACTGGTAGTCGGACCCGGGGCGCGCCTCCTTGTACAGGCGCGGCGCGGTCTCGAGGTTGTGGTTCATCACATCGGGCGGCGCGGCCTTCAGGATGTCCAGTGCGCGATCCATGCGGCCACGGAAATCGGGCGTGAGGATCTCGATCTGCGTGGCCGGGCTCTGCTGGCGGATCTGGCGAATGCAGTCGACGAAATGGGCGGCACCGCCGTCGCGCAGGTCGTCACGGTCCACGCTGGTGATCACCACGTACTTCAGCTTCAGCGCGGCAATGGTCTTGGCGAGGTTGTGCGGTTCGTTCGTGTCGAGCGGGTCGGGGCGGCCATGGCCGACGTCGCAGAAGGGGCAGCGGCGGGTGCACTTGTCGCCCATGATCATGAAGGTGGCCGTGCCATGGCCGAAGCACTCGCCGATGTTGGGGCAGGACGCTTCCTCGCAGACCGTGTGCAGCTGGTGCTCGCGCAGGATCTGCTTGATCTCGTAGAAGCGGGTGCTGGGCGAACCGGCCTTGACGCGGATCCAGTCCGGCTTCTTCAAGGTCTCCGCCGGCACAATCTTGATTGGAATGCGCGCGGTCTTCGCCTGGGATTTCTGCTTGGCGGTAGCGTCGTACTGGTCGGCGCTCTGGGCAACGTGGGTGGTGTTCTCGGTAGGCATGACGCGCGGCGGTCGGCGGGACGAAGGTTCAGCGACTCAGCAGCGCGGACAGGCGTTCGCCCAGGCGCTGGGCCACATCGGACCAGTCGGTGTAAACGCCAAGTGTAGCGAGGTCCACGGTTTGCAGCCCCGCGTAACCACAGGGATTGATGCCCTGGAAGGGCTTCAGATCCATCGCCACATTGAGCGCCAGCCCGTGATACGTGCAGTGCCGGCTGACCTTGATGCCCAGTGCCGCCACCTTGCCCAGGCCACGAAAGGGGTCGCCCGGCAGCACCGGACCGGCCAGCCGGGCATGGGCGCCGGGCTCTTCAAGCCGCACGTAAATGCCTGGCGCGCCGGCCACGCGCAGGCCGGTGACGCCATACGCGTCCAGCGTCTGGATCACCGCGGCCTCGAGCCGGAACACATACTCCTTGACGAAGATGCCCAGCCGTCTGAGATCCAGCAGCGGATAGGCCACAACCTGGCCCGGCCCATGGTAGGTCACCTGGCCGCCGCGGTTGGTCTGCACGATGGGGATGCCGGCGGCGTCCAGCACATGGTCAGCCTGGCCGGCCAGGCCCTGGGTGTAGGTGGGAGGATGCTCGCACAGCCAAAGTTCGTCCTCGGTGTCGGGCCCACGACCTTCGGTGAACTCGCGCATCGCGGCCAGCGTGGGTTCGTAGCCGACCCGGCCCAGTGTCTTGATCTGCATGGCCCGCATCCTAGACCAGCGGGCCTCGATCCCGCCCAAGACCCCGCCGCGCACGTCCGCCAGCATTTCGTCTAGGCTTGCGCGCAGTCTGCCCAGGAGTCCGCCGCGATGCACCCCGTTCCGCTGCTGTCCTGTTTGTTCGCCCTGCTGATGCAGGCGCCACCCGTCCAAGCCGCCGAAGCGGGGATGGAGGAAACGCTGGCCGCCTACGCGCAGGACGACTGGCCCCGCGCCGCGCAAGGCTTCGAGCGACTGGCCCGGCGTGGCATCCCGCTGGCCCAGTACAACCTGGCGATGATGCATCTGCGCGGCGAACTGCCCCATGCCAGCGCCGGGCGGGCCCGCCAGTGGCTGGAGAAGGCCGCCGCGGGCGGGCTGGTGCGGGCCGAGCTGGCGCTGGGCCAGTTTCACGAAAACGGCGCCGCGGGACGTCCTGACCTCGCCCAGGCCCAGGCCTGGTATCTGCGCGCGGCGCGGCATGGCAGCGCGGATGCCCAGGTCGCGGCCGCCACGGCCTACTACCTGGGCCGCGGGGCACCGCGCAATCCGGCGCAGGCCGCGCACTGGTACCTGGAAGCCGCACGCAGCGGGGACGTGGGCGCGCAGTACCTGATCGCGTCGATGTACGAAAGCGGCCTGGGCGTGGAGCGCGACCTGCGTCTGGCGCGCTATTGGTACGAACAGGCCGCGCGCAATGGCGACGAGGCCGCCCCGTACAAGCTGAAGGAATTGGCCGAGGCGCCCGCGCCTACAGCACCACCTTGACCATGGGATGGGTGGTCAGCGTGCGGTAGAGCTCGTCGAGCTGCTCGCGGCTGGTCGCGGTGACCGTGATGGTCAGCCCCAGGTAATTGCCGCCCTTGCTGGGGCGATGCTCCACGGTGCTGGGGTCGAACGCCGGGTCGAACTGCTGCGCCACCATCACGATGGCTTCGACGAAACCCTCGACATGCGCGCCCATCACCTTGATGGGGAACTTGGACGGGTATTCGATCAGCGACTGCTCGGGCGGGATGTAGGCGTTCATGGCAACACAGATGGGGCGACTCAGAGGCTTTGCAAGGGCTTGGCGCGCTGGTAGGCCTCGTAGAGACGGGCGTAGACCGGGCCCGGCTTGCCGCGCAGCGCGCCATGCCCCACCGGCTCATGGTCCAGCCGCGTGACGGCCAGCACCTCCTTGGTGGCCGAGCTGAGCATGATCTCGTCGGCGGTGATCAGCTCCGACTCGGAAATGGGGCGCCGATTGAAGCCCAGCCCCAGCTCCTCGCAAAGCTCGCGCATCAGCTCGATGCGCACGCCCTCCAGCACATGTTCGCTGCGGGGAGGTCCGATCAGTGCGCCGTCCTTGACCATCCAGACATTGCTGGACGAGGCTTCGGTGAGGAAACCGTCGCGCAGCAGGATGGTCTCCTGCGCCTCGTGGTCGGCCGACATCTGCCGAGCCAGCACGTTGCCGAGCAGGGAGGTGCTTTTGATGTCGCCGCGCTCCCAGCGGAAATCGCGCGCCGTGATGCAGGAGGCGCCCTGGTGGCGCAGTTCGGCCGGCACCGGCCGCTGCGGCATCGCGAACGCGAACACGGTAGGCGCCAGCCCTTGCGGCATCACATGGTCGCGCATCGCCACGCCGCGTGTGACCTGCAGGTAGACCCACTGGTCGGTATCGGGCAGGCGCTGGACTAGCCCACGCATCAGCGCCAGCCAGCCATCGCGCTCCATGGGCGAGGCCATTTTCACGGCGGCCAGGCTGTGTTGCAGCCGGGCCAGATGGGCATCGACGCGGAACAGGCGACGCTGGTAGACGGGCACCATCTCGTAGACCCCGTCACCGAACAAAAAGCCGCGGTCCATCGCGGACACCTTGGCCTCGCCCAGCAGGCAAGGCTCGCCGTTGAGCATGCAGGGCAACTCGGTCCAGTGGTTCATGCGGGACACCTCCAGCGCTGGGGCAGCAATACTGCCACTGTACGCTGGCCCGGCGCTTCTTGTCCGCCCTGGATCAAGCGGAAACCGGGGAGAAAACAAAAGGCCGGGCAGAGCCCGGCCTCGTCGTGCAGTGACTTGTGCGCTTACTGGATCCAGAGGCGCATCGCATCCCAGGCGCGGCCCAGGATGCCGGCTTGCGGCACGGCCTCCTGCACCACCAGCGGCAGCTCGGCCACCGGCGCGCCCGTCGTCGTCGTAACCTTCAGGGTGCCGACCCGCTGGCCCTGCGTCAGCGGGGCCACCAGCGGGTCGGTACGCTGGACCTCGGTCTTGAGCTTGCCCCCCTCGCCACGCGGCACGGCGACGAAGACCGGACCGGCCGCGCCCAGCTTGGCCTGGTCGGACGTCCCCTTCCAGACCTTGGCCTGGGTCACGACCTGGCCCTTGTCAAACAGGCGCACCGCGTCGAAGGCCGCATAGCCCCAGTTCAGCAGCTTTTGGCTTTCGTTGGCGCGCGCCTCCTTGGAGGCCGTGCCCATCACCACGCTGAGGAGACGGCGCTTGCCATTGGGGAACTCGCGCTGGGCACTGGCGACCAGGCAATAGCCGGCGGCCTCGGTGTAGCCGGTCTTCATGCCGTCCACGCTGGAGTCGCGGGCCAGCAGCAGGTTGCGGTTGTGCTGGCGGATCTTGTTGAAGGTGTACTCGCGCTGCGAGTAATAAGGGTAGTACTCGGGGAAGTCCTGGATGATGTGGGCCGCGATCACCGCCATGTCGCGGGCGCTGCTCTTGTGCCCCGGCTCGGTGATGCCGGTGACGTTGCGGAAGCTGGTGTTCTTCAGACCCCAGGCCTGGGCCTGACGGTTCATCAGCGCGACGAACTGCTCCACCGTGCCGGCCACACCCTCGGCCAGCGCGACCGAGGCGTCATTGCCCGACTGGATGATCATGCCGCGCAGCAGCTCGTCCACCTTGGGGCGCATCGTGGTATCGATGAACATCAGCGAAGGATCGCCCTTGCGCTCGTCCCAGGCACGCTGGGAAACGGGCAGCTGCTGCTCCAGCGTCAGGCGCTTTTCCTTGAGCGCGTTGAACACCAGATAGGCCGTCATCAGCTTGGTCAGCGAAGCCGGGTCGTTCTGCGCGTCGGCGTCGCGCTGGGCCAGCACCTGGTTGGCGCTCAGGTCCAGCAGAACATAACTGCGCGCGGCGATCTCGGGAGCTTGGGGCGCCTGGGCCAGCGCGGCCACGGTGGACAGCGCACCCAGCAGGGAGACGAGGAGTCGTTTCATTCAGCAAAAGTCCTTAGGTGGCCCGGGCAGCCGGGCCATGCCAGCTGCGCACCACCAGGTTCTTGAGCAGCGGGAGCTGCCCATGGAAGAAGTGCCCGACCCCGGGCACCACGATGACCGGCAACGCCTGCGGGCGCGCCCAGTCCAGCACCGCCGACAGCGGTACCACGTCGTCGACCTCGCCGTGGATCACCAGGGTGTCCGCCGGGACGGTGGCGACGTCGAATCGGCTCGCGGCCGGCCCCACCAGCAGCAGGCGCTCGGCCGGTTCGTCCAGCCTTGACGCCGCCTGCGTGGCGACGAACCCGCCGAAGGAAAAACCTGCCAGCGCCAGCGGCAGTCCGGGCTGGCGAAAAGCCCGCACGACGGCCAGGGCATCGTCCACCTCGCCTCGACCTTCGTCCCAGCCGCCTTGCGAGCGGCCGATGCCGCGGAAATTGAAGCGCACCACGCGGTATCCCAGCTGCACGAAGGCGCGCGCCAGGGTCTGCACGACCTTGTTGTCCATCGTGCCGCCCTGGGTGGGATTGGGATGGCAGACCACCACCACGCCGCGCGGTCCGCCCGCCTCGGAGGCCGGCTCATCGATCGCGCATTCCAGTTCGCCGGCCGGCCCGGCGATCTGCTGGCGCTGCGTCTGTGCGTTCACGCCCAACGCCCTCAGCGGCCCACGTTGTCGGGCAGCACCAGCCGCTCGACCACCTGGCCGTTCTTCAGATGGCTTTCAACGATCTCGTCGACATCGCTGCTGTCCACGAAGCTGTACCAGACGGCCTCGGGATAGACCACCGCCACCGGCCCACCGGCGCAGCGGTCCAGGCAGCCGGCCTTGTTGACTCGCACGCCGCCCATTCCGGCCAGGCCCAGGGCCTTCACGCGGGCCTTGCAGTGGTCGAAGGCCTGCTGCGCACCATGCTGGGCGCAGGCGTTTTCGCCGTTGTCGCGCTGGTTGAGGCAGAAGAAAATGTGGCGCTCGTAGTAGCTCATGGTTGGGATTGTAGAGGTCTAGGGTTTTTACCGAGAGCCCAGGCGGGATGGCGCCTCGCGTTGCGTCACGCCGAACATCAGCCAGCCCAGCGTCACGAAGGGCCAGCACCAGCCGACCCATTGCGCCAGCCCGTAGAGGTTGATGAAGCGCCCTTGTTCCCAGGCCTGCAGGCTTTGCTGCAGATAGGGATCGGTGGGCGCTTCGCTGATCAGCGCGATCATCGCTGTGAGCACCACCAGCCCCCAAGCAGCATTGGCCCGACGCGACATCAGGCAGGCCAGCAGCGCAAGACCTGACCCCACCGCCAGCCCCGGCAGCGTGGCCGGCGACAACCAGGCCCAGGCGTGCTCGGGGCCATAGTTCAACATCGTGGAACAGGTGCTGAACAGCACCGCCAGCGCCAACGCCCCCAGCACCAGCACGACGCGACGCCAGCCCGGCCGGGTGACCGAAAGCGCCAGCATGCAAGGTGCCAGCAATCCCAGCGCCACGGCGATCGCCTCCAGGCCCGGCGGCAGGGCCGGCGCCAGTAAATCATCGTTCGGCGGCCAGGCCCAGGGCGTGTCCTCGAGTGCTTCGGCGGCCAACACGCGCAGGCGCGGCAGCAGTTGGCCCAGCCCCAGCGGCAACGGCAACGGCGACAGCAGCCCCACGGGCCACAGCGCCAGCAAGGCCAGCGCACCCGCGCTGTGCGGGGCCAGCCAGCGTTCGCGCCAGCCATGCCAGCGCTCCAATGCGCCGAAGCGGTGCAACAGCCAGGCGCAAAGCACGCCGGCTTCCGCGCCGGCACTGTTGAGCAGCCAGTCGGCCAGCGAGGGCACGCGCTGCGGCAGGAAGTACTGCAGCACTTCCATCAGATAGGACAGCAGCGGCAGCCCCAGCCCCGGCCACCACAGCGCCGGCAGCGTGCGCACCCGGCTGCGCAACAACGCGGCGCAGACCAGGAAGCCCAGCGGGAAATACCCCAGCGCATTCGCCCACAGATCGAAGCTGGGCCAGTAGCGCGGCCAGGGCAGGCGCAGCAGACTGGCCGGCTCCATGCCGGGCGGCCAAACCCAGGGCCAGAACGGGTAGAGGCTGGCATAGATCACCAGCCCTCCATAGCTCAGGCCGAGCCAGGTGGCCGAACTGCGCCTGCGCATCGCGGGTTCAGAAAGGCTTGACCACCACCAGGATCACGATGGCCGCGAACAGCAGCACCGAGACCTCGTTGAACACCCGGAACCAGCGATGGCTGCGGCGGTTGTTGAGCTGCTCGAAGTTGCGCAACAGACGCCGGCAGACATGGTGGTAACCGACCACCGCCAGCACCAGCGTGAGCTTGGCGTGCAGCCAATAGTTCCCCGGTCCGCGGCCGATGCCATAGTGAAGCCACAGCGTCAGCCCGAACGCCAGCGCCAGCAGCATCAGCATGTTGCTGAAGCGATAGAGCTTGTGGGCCATCAGCAGCAGACGCTCGCGCTCGGCGTGGCTGTCACCCGGCACCATGGCCAGGTTGACGAAGATGCGCGGCAGATAGAACAGGCCGGCGAACCAGGCCGCCACGAAGATGATGTGCAGGGCTTTGATCCAGAGCATCGGCCCATTATCGGCGGCACGACTGCCTCAGTCGGCCAGCGCTCGCAACCAGTTGTCGAACTCCGCATCCATCGTCGTTCCCCATTCGCGCACCAGCGCCTGGTAGCGCGGATAGTCGCCGACGCGGGTGAAGGCCAGCATGCGGTCAATTTCGCCGCGGTGCCGCTCCATCATGAAGCGCACGGCCAGATAGCCCCAGCCATAGATGCGCTCGGCGCCGTTGGCACTTTCGTAGCCGGTATCGAAGAGCTCACTGAGCTGGTGGCTACGCGCGCGCGCCCATTCGCGCTGCCGAGGGTGGTTGGCGCCATGGACCAGAAACTCCGCCACGCCCTCTGTCCACCAGACCAGGTAGGGCCGCAATGGCGCGGGACGTGGGCAGTTCTCGGGCGGCGCATGCGAATCGTGCAACACCGCGCAGAAATCCCCATAGAGGTTGTAACGGCCGTCCAGGTAGTGCACGTACTCATGCCCCAGGTTGCGGACCGTGCCGTCCGGCCGCTGGTTGGCGACGAACTCGGCCTGGTTGCCCGGCCGGTCGGGCAAACCTTCGAGATACATGCCGCCGTTGTCGACCGGCATGTCGAAGTGCCGCCCCGCATGCTGCCGGAAGGAGGCCACCGATGCATAGATGTTGGCACGCAGCCGCACATTGCCGTCCCGCGGCACGGGCCGGCCCCGGGTGGCGAACAGGTCGTGGAAACGGGACTCCAGGGCGGCCAGCTCCGCGCAGATCTGCCGCGACTGCGCGTCATCCAGCGCTTCGGATCGCAGCAGCAGCGAAGGCGAGCAGACATGGCGGCGTGTCAGCACCCGGTCCGCCTCGCCGGCCGGGCCCGCGTCCATCGAACCGCAACCCGTCAGCGCCGCCAGCAAGGCGAGCGCAGCTGGCCGCCAGATCCCGGCCGGCCCCACTGGAGACGGGTGCGAACGCTCGTGCTTCTTCATGACCTTGCCCCCTATGGGATGAACGGCCGCAAATATATTTCCAATATCCAACCAATATCCAAAGTCACGCCGCCGGCCATCGCGCACCGGTGATGCTTTGGAACAGGAAATCCACGTTGCGGGCCTGCTAAACGCCCTGCAGCTGCTGCAGCGCCATGCGGAGCGAGGGACACTCGGGGCCGGACCTTCCCCAGGGGAGGGCCGAGGAGCTTCCGGATCTGGCATCGCAGGCCATCCCGGCACCCGTCTGAGCAAAAAAAAGCCCCAGCCGTAGGCTGGGGCGGGAAAGCCTTATCGCTGTCATCACGCTAAGGCTCCTGCTCAGGGAGGAAAAGCAGGGAACAACAACCTCGCGGTTATCATTCAGGAGCAAGTTTAACAGAAGTGTCGACTTTGCGTGTTTGCGGTTTTCACTTAAGGGCCGCGCCAGGGCATTCGTCACAGTTTCCCCCAGACCTCATGTACCGTCCCGCACCCTTCCCCATCAGCCGTCCGCGCCGCCTGCGTCGCGACGCCTTCACGCGCGATCTGGTCCGCGAGCATGCGCTGAGCGCCCGCGACCTGATCCTGCCGGTCTTCATCCATGAAGGTCAGGACCGCACTGAACCCATTCCATCGATGCCAGGCGTTTCGCGCCTGAGTCTGGACCACCTGCTGCGTGTGGCCCGGGAATGCGTGGAACTGGGCATCCCGGTGCTGGCCCTGTTCCCGGCCATCGACCCGGCGCTGAAGACGCCTGACGGGATGGAAGCCACCAACCCGGACGGCCTGGTGCCGCGCGCGGTGCGCATGCTGAAGAAAGAAGTGCCGGACCTCGGCATCCTTACCGACGTCGCGCTGGACCCCTACACCAGCCACGGCCAGGACGGCGTGCTGGACGAGCATGGCTACATCCTGAACGAGCGCACCGTGGAGATCCTGACCCAGCAAGCCCTGGTCCAGGCGCAGGCGGGCGTGGACTTCGTCGCCCCCAGCGACATGATGGACGGCCGCATCGGCGCGGTCCGCCAGGCCTTGGAGGCCGGCGGTCACATCCATACCCGCATCATGGCCTACAGCGCCAAGTACGCCAGCGCCTTCTACGGTCCCTTCCGTGACGCCGTGGGCTCACGCACCAACCTGGGCAAGGCCGACAAGAAGACCTACCAGATGGATCCCGGCAACAGCGATGAAGCGCTGCGCGAGGTGGCGATGGATCTGGACGAGGGCGCCGACCTGGTGATGGTCAAGCCCGGCATGCCGTATCTGGACATCGTGCGCCGCGTCAAGGACGAGTTCCGCGTGCCCACCTTCGCCTACCAGGTCAGCGGCGAGTACGCGATGCTCAAGGCCGCCGCCGCCAACGGCTGGCTGGACCACGACGCGGTCGTGATGGAATCGCTGCTGGCCTTCAAGCGCGCCGGTGCCGATGGCATCCTGACCTACTTCGCGCTCGACGCAGCGCGCCTGCTCAAGGCCCAGCGCTGATGCGGCTGTTCCACCTCAGCGAGCAACGCTTCAACGAGCTGGCGGCTATGCCGCTGGATCGCCCGGACGAGGGCTTTCTGTGGGTGGGACTGAGCCGGCACGAATTCGAGACTCAGCTTCCCGAAGTGCAGGCCGCGCTGCAGCGCTGGACCGGCAGCCAGCTGCTGGATCTGCATGTCTCCGACCTGCTGAACACGCAGCTGCCCTCGCACTTTGACTACACCAGCTGGTACGACCTGATGGTGTTCCGCCGGCTGTCCACCGCGCAACCGGGCAATGGTGGCAACGCCGGCGCCGACGAGACCCCCACCGCCGCGACGGCCGAGCGGCTGCTGCAGGCCATCGACACCAACCCGGTCGGCTTCGCGGTGTTCGACCATGTGCTGCTGACGGTGCATCCGGGCGACTGCCTGGTGCGGGACTACTTCGCCGTCAAGCTGGGCCAGCTGCATGAGGGGCGGGACATACGAGGAAGCAATCGGCTGCCCACCAGCCCCGCCGAGCTGATGCTGCGCATGGTCAACCACATGGTGGACGGCTATCTGGAACTGCGCCGCCAGCTGACGCGCGAATTGACCGCGCTGCAGCGCCAGCTGCTGCATCCGCACAGCCGCTTCAAGGACTGGGGCGTGCTGCTGACCTCGCGGGATGCCTTGCACCGGCTGGAGGACAGCTGCGAGGACCAGCGCAGCGCGGTCCAGGAATGGATGGATGCGCTGAGCGAATGGCCCGCGCACGACGCGCCCGCCGAGCGCGAGCGCGAACTGTTGCGCGTGCGCTCACGCGACGTGCTGGAGCATGTGGAGCGGGTGCTGAGCCACGTGCGCCGGCTGGAAAGCTCCGCCGAGACCGCGGTGCAGATGCACTTCTCGATGACCGGCGAGCGCACCAACAACATCATGCGCACGCTGACGGTGCTGA
Source organism: Pelomonas sp. CA6 (assembly GCF_022549225.1). Lineage (GTDB taxonomy): Bacteria > Pseudomonadota > Gammaproteobacteria > Burkholderiales > Burkholderiaceae_C > Roseateles. Next base: position 29,149 of record NZ_JAKZFD010000019.1, on the reverse strand, counting down.
CCGCGATCTTCCTGCCGCTGAACCTGATCACCGGCATCTTCGGCATGAACTTCGACGCGCTGCCGCTGATCCACAGCGCGCGCGGCTTCTGGATCGCCGCGCTGGTGATGACGATGGTGGCCCTGGGACTGGGCTGGTTCTTCTGGCGCAAGCGCTACCTCGGCACCCAGCCATGAGCACCGGCCGCGGCGCCGCGCGGGTTCAGCGCGCGGCGTAGGGGTCGGCGAAACCCAGGCCCAGCAGGATCTCCGATTCGCGGGCCTCCATCAGCTCCGCCTCGTCGTCCTCTTCATGGTCGTAGCCCTGCGCATGCAGCACGCCGTGCACCAGCATGTGGGCATAGTGGGCCGCCAGATCCAGGCCCGCCTCGCGCGCCTCGCGCTCCACGACTTCGGCACAGATCACCAGGTCAGCCCCGACCACCGGCTCTTGCGCATAGTCGAAGGTCAGCACATTGGTGGCGTAGTCCTTGCCCCGGAACTCGTGGTTGAGCCGGCGGCCCTCGTCGGCATCGACGATGCGCACGGCGATCTCGCCGGGCAGCTCCAGTGCCGCGCGCATCCAGCGCAGCACCTTGTGGCGCGGCAGCAGCGCGCGATGGCGCGGGTCCGCAAACTGCAGCGACAGGCTCAGCGCAGGACGGCTCACGAGGCCCCCCCTTCGCGCCGGGCCGCATCGCGCTCGGCCTGCCGCGCTTCATAGGCCTCGACGATGCGCGCCACCAGCGGATGGCGCACCACGTCGGCGCGCGTGAACTGGGTCATCGCAATCCCCTGAACCTTGGCCAGCACGCGCTGCGCGTCGACCAGGCCGCTGGTCGTCCCGCGCGGCAGATCGATCTGACTGGTGTCACCGGTGACCACGCATTTGCTGCCGAAGCCGATGCGGGTCAGGAACATCTTCATCTGTTCCGGCGTGGTGTTCTGCGCCTCGTCCAGAATCACGAACGCGTGGTTGAGCGTGCGGCCCCGCATGAAGGCCAGCGGCGCGATCTCCAGCAGACCCTTCTCGAAGGCCTTGGTCACGCGGTCGAAGCCCATCAGGTCATAGAGCGCGTCGTAGAGCGGACGCAGGTAGGGATCCACCTTTTGCGTCAGGTCGCCGGGCAGGAAACCCAGGCGCTCGCCCGCCTCGACCGCAGGGCGCGTCAGGATGATGCGCTGCACTGTGGAACGTTCCAGCGCATCGACCGCGCAGGCCACCGCCAGAAAAGTCTTGCCGGTGCCGGCCGGCCCGATGCCAAAGCTGATGTCATGCGACAGGATATTGCGCAGGTACTGATGCTGGTTAGGCGTGCGGCCGGCCAGGTCGGCGCGCCGCGTGCGCAGCACCACCTCGTCGCCCTCTCCGCCGGCCGGCCCGGGCTGGGCGCTGCCCCGCGCTGGCTGGATCAGGTCCGAAGCGGCTTCCACCAAGGCCAGCTGCAGGGCTTCCGGCTTGATGGGACGGTCCGCGCGTTCGTGCAGCGCGTCCAGCAACTGCACCGCGCGCTGCGCCGCGGCCTTCGCCCCTTCGATGCGGAATTGCTCGCCGCGGCGCGTGATGCGCAGGTCCAGCGCCGTCTCGATCTGGCGCAGATGGTCGTCCAGCGTGCCGCACAGATTGGCCAGACGCTGGTTATCGGTGGAATTGAACTGATGTCGAACGATCAAGATGGAAGAGTCTCCAGGCCCGGGCGCCCCAAGCGCCCGGCCGCTATTGTCGCCCGGGCTGACCCGGGCCGCAGCAGCGCCGCAGTCCTGCACAATCGCGATCCATGCGACGCTCTTTGAACGCCCACTCGCCACGGACTCCACGACACGCGGCGCTCCATCGTCTCGGCCTGCGTGCATCCCTGCTGGCGCTGGGTCTGCCATTGCCGGCGCTGGCACAAACCGCGCCCGGCGCCGCTGCCACGGGCCTGTTGCCGCAGGCCTTGCAGGCCATGCTTCTGGCGCTGGCGCTGGCGCTGGGCTTGCTGTATCGACAGCGTCCGGCCCCGTTGCGCCATACCTGGGTGCTGGCGCTGATGCCAGGTTGGGTGTTGCTGCAGCAACTGCCGCCGCTGCTGCCCTGGCACGACGCGGCCTCGCTGGTGCTCGGCGGTCTGTGCGCCCTTTGCGCGCTGTGGCCGATGCTGCGCGGCCACGAGTTCTGGGCACTGTGGCTGCGCCGCGCCGCCGCGACCCAGGCTCTGCTGCTGGTGCCGCTGTCGGCGCTATGGGCTGCGCAGCGCATGCTGCCACTGTGGGCCGCGCTGCTGGGCGCCGAGCTGGTGCTGGCCTGGGCCTGGGCCCTGCTCGTGAGACGCACCCAGGCCTTCCCGTCCCTGGAGCTGGCTCAGGGCGAAGGCCGTTCCGCGGTCTGGTGGGGCCTGGCCTCGGCTTGGCTGGTGGCCCTGGTGGCCCTGCTGCTGTTGCCCTGGCTGGGCTGGGTCAGCGCACTGCTGGTACCCGTGAGCCTGTTGATGGTGGGCTACCTGCATGTGCACAGCTTCGGCCTGGCGCTGCGCAGCGCGGCCCTGGAGGCGCATGAAGCCGAGCTGCGCCTGCAGGAGCGCATGGCCGAGCTGGACCGCCATTACAACCAGCTGGCGGAGACCAAGCTGGAGCAGGTGACCGAGCGCGAACGCAAGCGCATCGCCGCCGACCTGCATGACGACCTGGGCGCCAAGCTGCTGACCATCGTCCACACCAGCGATTCCGAGCGCATCTCCTCGCTGGCGCGCGAGGCGCTGGAGGAAATGCGCCTGTCGGTCCGGGGACTGACCGGCAAACCGGTGCAGCTGCTGGACGCGCTGGGAGACTGGCGTGCGGAATTGGTCTCGCGGCTGGCACAGGCCAATATCCTGGCGGAATGGAAGTCGCCGGCCGAGGAGGTGGAGCACACACTGCCCGCGCGCGCCTATGTGCAGACCACGCGCATCCTGCGCGAGGCCGTCAGCAACATCATCAAGCACAGCGGTGCCACGCACTGCGTGGTCAGCTGCACGGTCCAGGATGGCTATTTCGGGGTCGTCATCCAGGACAATGGGCAGGGCATCCCGATGGAGCTGGACGGGCGCCTGGACAAAGGCCATGGCATGGCCAGTATGAAATCGCGCGCCAAGCAGATGCACGGACAATGTCTGGTGGAATCGGGCCCCGGCTGGGGAACCGTGATCCGCCTCACGATTCCCCTCTGAAACAGGGGGAGCTCCTGTTGCAGGAGCGACCGCCAGGGTCGATAACTCACCATGGCAAGGGAGCCATGGGGGCGCCGCCGGTGCCTTGAGAAAGAATGAACGCCATGAACCATATCCTGTTGCTCGAAGACATCCCGGAAATCCGCGCCTGGCTCAAGGTGCTGGTCAAGCAGGTGTTCGCCAACGCCGTCGTCACCGAATGCTCGCGGATCCAGGACGCGCTGCAGCAGGTCAACAACCAGCGCTTCACGCTGGCATTGCTGGACCTGGGCCTGCCCGATGGCTCGGGGGTGGACGTCGTCACCGCGCTGCGCGAGAAGCAGCCCGAGGTGCAGTCCGTGATCGTCACCATCCATGACGACGACGAGCACCTGTTCCCCGCGCTGCAAGCCGGCGCCTTCGGCTATCTGCTGAAGGAGCAGTCGCGCGAGCTGTTGGTGGAGCAGTTGCAGCGCATCAGCCAGGGCGAGCCGCCGCTGTCGCCGTCGATCGCGCGCAAGGTCATCGCCTACTTCGCGGCACAGCGCCGCCCGCAGGTGGCGCCTCTGCACGAGGTCTCGCTGACCGACCGCGAATCCGAGGTGCTGTTGCGCGTGGCCAAGGGCTTCACGCTGCCGGAGATCGGCGTGCAGCTGGGGCTGTCGCGACACACGATCGCGGACTATGTGAAGCAGATCTACCGCAAGCTCAACGTCTCCTCGCGCGCTGAGGCGGCACTGGAAGCGCAGCGCCTGGGGCTGTTCAGCCGCAACTGACGCGCCCCGCCCGGGGGCGTGCCGCTGGCCGGATAATCCGGCCATGATCGGCAGACTCACAGGCGTGATCGCGGAGAAATCGCCCCCGCAGGTGCTCATCGACGTGCAGGGCGTCGGCTATGAAGTCGACGTCCCGATGAGCACCTTCTACAACCTTCCCGGCCAGGGCGAACGGGTCAGCCTGCTCACCCATCTGATCGTGCGCGAGGACGCGCACCTGCTGTTCGGTTTTCTCACCGCCGAAGAGCGCCACACCTTTCGCCTGCTGATCAAGATCAGCGGTATCGGCGCGCGCATGGCGCTGGCCTTGTTGTCCGGGTTGCAGGTCAGCGAACTGGCGCAGGCCGTGAGCCAGCAGGAGAGCGGGCGCCTCACCAAAGTTCCGGGCATCGGCAAGAAGACAGCCGAGCGCCTGCTGCTGGAACTCAAGGGCAAGCTGGGCCCCGACCTCAGCCTGCCGGCTGTGGTCACCACCGACAACCAGGCCGACATCCTGCAGGCCCTGCTGGCGCTGGGCTATAACGACAAGGAAGCGGCGGCCACGCTGAAATCGCTGCCGGCCGATGTGGGCGTGAGCGAGGGCATCAAGCTGGCCCTCAAGTCTCTGTCGCGCTGACCTCGAGGACGCCCGCATGAGCATACAGACCGACGACTTCAGCAGCGCCGCGCCGCGCGTGGTCAGCTCGCAGCCCGCCAGTGGCAACGAGGAGGCGATCGAACGTGCGCTGCGGCCCAAGGTGCTGGACGACTATGTCGGCCAGGCCAAGGCCCGCGAACAGCTGGAGATCTTCATCGGCGCCGCGAAAAAGCGTGGCGAGGCGCTGGACCATGTGCTGCTTTTCGGCCCGCCAGGGCTGGGCAAGACCACGCTGTCTCACATCATCGCCGCCGAGCTGGGCGTCAACCTGCGCCAGACCAGCGGGCCCGTGTTGGAAAAGCCCAAGGACCTCGCCGCCATCCTGACCAATCTCGAGCGCAACGATGTGCTCTTCATCGACGAGATTCACCGGCTCTCGCCCGTTGTCGAGGAAATCCTCTACCCGGCGCTGGAGGACTACCAGATCGACATCATGATCGGTGAAGGCCCCGCGGCCCGCTCCATCAAGCTGGACCTGCAGCCCTTCACGCTGGTGGGCGCCACCACGCGCGCCGGCATGCTGACCAACCCGCTGCGTGATCGCTTCGGCATCGTCGCCCGGCTGGAGTTCTACTCGGACACCGAACTACAGCGCATCGTGACCCGCTCAGCCCAACTGTTGGGCGCCGCCATTGCCCCCGAAGGCGCAATGGAAGTGGCACGGCGCTCGCGTGGCACGCCGCGCATCGCCAACCGGCTGTTGCGTCGGGTGCGCGACTATGCCGAGGTCAAGAGCGACGGCCTGATCAGCAAGCCCATCGCCGACAAGGCATTGGCCATGCTGGACGTTGATCCGCGCGGCTTCGACCTGATGGACCGCAAGCTGCTGGAAGCCGTGGTGCACCGCTTCGATGGCGGACCGGTCGGGCTGGACAACGTCGCGGCCGCGATCGGTGAGGAGAGCGGCACCATCGAGGACGTGATCGAGCCCTATCTGATCCAGCAGGGTTTTCTGCAGCGCACACCTCGGGGGCGCATCGCCACGCTGGCCGCCTATCGGCATCTGGGCGTGACGCCACCGCGCAGCAGCGGGGGCGACCTGTTCGACGAGAGCTGAGGCGCAACGCGGCGGCATCCTCCCGCCGCGAGACTCTCCGAAAGCCCATGAAAAAAGGCGACCCGAAGGTCGCCTTTCTTGTCTTCCGGCCCGAGGGCTTAGAAGTTGTGGCGGATACCGGCAGCGATCGAGTTGAAGTCGTTGGCCTTGTTGGGGGCCTTGCTGTCGTAGGTGGTGTAGAAGCCGTACAGCTTGGTGCGCTTGCTCAGGTTGTAGTTGTAAGCCAGCGTGTACTGCGAAGCGCCATAGCTACCCAGGGCACCACCCGCCTTGGAGCCACCGATGTTCAGGTGGAACTCGGACTGGCCCATCGTGTACATCACAGCCACGCGGCCGATGTTGCGGGTGGCGTTGGCGCCAACGCCCAGGTCTTCACGCTGGAAGTAGCCGCCGAAGGTGAAAGCACCCAGCTCGTACAGGCCGCGGATGGCGTACTGCTTGGCCTTGTCTTGCTTGCTGAAGCCGGCGCCCAGGTGCAGAGGACCCTGGTCGTAGTTCACCGAAGCGTCGTAGCCACGGGCATCCGCACCTTCGCCAGCGTGCATGGCGAATTCGCCGGTGAAGCCGCTGATGTTGGGGGTGAAGTAGCCGACCTTGTTGGTCTGCGTGAAGCCAGCGCCCGAGTACAGCTTGTCTTCCGAGCTGCCGGTGTCGTGGTTGTGCAGGGACACGTAGTCAGCGGTCGCGAAGTAGGAGCCGGGGGTCCAGCGGCCCAGACGCACGGCACCGAAGTCGCCGGCCAGCTGCACGCTGGCTTGACGGTTCCAGAAGGCGGCGTTGGTCTGCTTGCCGTCGTCGGAGTTCAGGCCGTGCTCCAGCTCGAAGGTGGCCTTCAGGCCGCCGCCCAGGTCTTCCGTACCGCGGAAGCCCAGACGCGAGTTGTTGTTCACCACGGCGACCGTGCGGCCCTGGTTCCCGAACTTCTGGCTTTCGACCGTGGTGTTCATCCGGCCCCACAGGGTCACCGAGCTCTGGGCGAATGCGGGGGCAGCGAGGGCTGCGACAGCCGCGGCGATGGCGATCTTCTTCATCATGTACCTTTGTCCGTTGAGTGTGATGCCGGACTGGAGTCCGATCTAGGGCGTGTGGTGTGCGAGGAGTATAGAAGTCACCTTGTTTGGGCGAACCTCGGACGACGCGAAATTGCAACAGTCTTCTGATACTCGCCGTGACCAATGGTGCGGCGGACGCGGAAGCGCTATCAGGCGGACTCGTCCAGCACACTCAGTGCGGACAGATGCAGGTCATCGTTCCAGCCCACCAGCGACAGCCCACCGGCACTGTGGATCAGTCGATTGATCGTGGCATTGCCCAATGCCCAGGTGCGCGCGGCCTGAATGGACTGGCGGGTCGCGGCCCGGTAGAGGCAGTCCAGCACACCGCCATGGGCGACCACGACGATGCTGCCGCCCGGATGGCGGCGCGCCAGGGCCTCCACAGCACCGACGCAGCGCACCTGGAAGTCAAGCAGGCTCTCGCCGCCGCCCGGCGGCGCGAAGTCCGGCTCGCGCCGCTTCCAGCGTGCACAGTCCTCGGGCCGACGCGCCTCCAACTCAGGCCAGCAGCATCCCTCGAACTCGCCAAAGGCACGTTCGCGCAGCCCGGCATCGGTACGCACCGCCAAGCCCTGTCTATGGGCGATCGCTGCCGCGGTGCGGGCGGCCCGCTGGAGATCGCTGGCATAGATGGCGTCCACGTCCTCGTCGGCCAGCGCCAGGGCCACCGCCTCGGCCTGGGCCAGACCGCGCTCGTTCAGTGGAATATCCTGGTGGCCCTGCAGCCGCCCCTCCCGGTTCCATGCGGTCTCGCCGTGACGGACCGCGATGATGCGGCAACTGCCATCCATGTCAGACGCCCCAGACGATGTCATGGCCGGCCGCTTGCGCTTGGCGCATCAGCTCGCGCAAAGGCCAGGCGCGCTGGCGCAGCAGAATCTCGGGCGCCGGGGGCGGCTGACGCCCTTCGGCCTCCGCATCGCGCCTTGCCTGCTCGAGCTGGCGCTCCTCGTCGGCCATCACCTCGTCAAGCCGCGCCAGCAAGGCAGGCAGATCCTGTTGCTGGAAGATGCCGCGCGGGGCCGGCTCGCGCCCCAGTGCGCGCAGCAGGTGGTCCCCATGGGCCTGCAGCATCAGCACATCGGCACCGGCCTTGGACTTGAACTTGTAGAGCACGACAGCCTCCCCCTGAAATGCCAAGCACTATAGAGTCTGCTCGCCTCAGGGCAATCCGGCAGGGGATTCTTCAGGCACCGCCGCGAAGCAGCCGCACCTGGGCCTTGTTCTGGCGCATCACGCGCTCCTCAAAGGCGCGCCCTTCCAATGCAGGGGCGAACAGATAGCCTTGGTACTCATGGCAGCCGCAGCGCTGCAGGAACTCGCGCTGCGCTTCGGACTCCACGCCCTCGGCAATCACCTTGAGGTTCAGCGCACGTCCCATCTGGATGATGGCGTTGACGATGCCCGCGTCGCTGGCATCGCCGGGCAGCCCACGGACAAAGCTCTTGTCGATCTTCAGGCGCTGAATCGGAAAGCGCTTCAGATAGCCCAGGCTGGAATAGCCGGTGCCGAAATCGTCGATGGACATGCAGACGCCCAGCTCGGCCAGACCCTGCAGCCGCAGCAAGGCCTCTTCGGCATCACGCAGCAGGATGGACTCGGTCAGCTCCAGCTCCAGCAATGACGGCGACAGGTCAGCCGCGCGCAAGGCCTGCGCCACGGTTTCCACGAACTGGGCCTGCTGGAACTGCAGCGCCGACACGTTGACCGCCACGGGAATGCGCAGCCCCTGGCGGCGCCACTGGGCGGCCTGTTGCACCGCCTGCTGCAGCACCCAGTTGCCGATCGCCACGATGAACCCGCTCTCCTCGGCGACCGGGATGAACTCCGATGGCGGCACCTCGCCACGCAAGGGGTCGCGCCAGCGGATCAGCGCCTCGGCACCGATCACCTCGCCGGTACCCAGCGCCACCTGGGGTTGGTAGTGAAGACGGAACTCGTGCTCCTGCAGCGCCTGGCGCATCGCATGGTCCAGGCGCATGCGCGACAGCAGGTCCACGTCCTTGCGTGGCTGGTGAAAGCGGAAGGCACTGCGGCCGCTTTCCTTCACCCAATGCATCGCGCGCTCGGCACTGGCGAGCAATTCCTCGGCGCTGTTGCCATCGCCGGGGAAGAGCGCGATGCCGATGCTGCAGGTGACCGTGAAGCTCAGCGTGTCAAAGCAGAACGGGCGAGACATCGCTTCTTGCACGCGACGTGCCGCATGCTCGGCGCCGCGCGCATCGGCTTGGTGGATCAGCAGCGCGAACTCGTCGCCGCCCAGCCTCGCCACGGTGTCCACCTCGCGCAGCGACTCCTTCAGGCGCAGCGCCACCTCCTTCAACACGCGGTCGCCGTAGGAATGCCCCAGCGTGTCGTTGATCTGCTTGAAGCGATCCAGGTCCACATTGAGCAGGCCGAATGGGCTGGTCTCGCGCCGCGCCATCGCCTGCGCGTAATCCAGCCGCTCCGCCAGCGCACGGCGGTTGGGCAGCCCGCTGAGCATGTCGGTGTGCGACAGCTCCTCGATGCGCTGGTTGGCGGCCAGCTTCTCGCTGAGATCGCGAAAGGAGAACACGCGCCCGATGGGCCGACCCCGACTCCATTGCGGCAGGGACACGCGCTCCAGCACACGGCCGTCGATCAGGCGGATGTTGTCACTGGTCTGCAGCAGCGGCGACTCCTGCACCGAGGCCAGCCGCATCGCATAGGCTGGCCCGTCGATCACGCTGCGCCGCATCCAGGCCTGCACCGCCTCGTCATTGCGCTCGTTCAGCAAGTCCTCGGGAATGCCCCAAAGTGCGGCGAAGCGCTGATTGAAGCTGCGCATGCGGCCGGCCAGGTCGGTCACCAGAATGCCATCGGCCGTCGACTCCAGCGTGGCGCGCAACTCGGCGAGCAGGGTCTCGCGCTCTTCGTCATGCTGGCGCTGCGCGGTCAGGTCCTGCATCGCGATCAGCCACAGCCCCTGGCCCTGCGCCTGCGGCACATGGGTGACGCGCCGCGCCACCCACATCATGCGGCCATCGGCATGGCGGATCATGGTGTCGGTGTGCAGCCCGTCGCGCCCTCCGGCGGCGGCGTCCATCCAGAACAGCGCATCCTCGGGCGTGGTCGCCAGCGAGTCGATGGCGCAGCCCAGCAACTGATCCGAAGGCAGGCCCAGCAACGCCTGCGACATCTTGTTGACCGCCACCACACAATGGGTGGCGGCATCGACCAGCCACACCGCTTCCTGAAGCCCATCGATCAGGGCCTGAAAGGGTGACGGCACGGAGGCCGCGAGCGCTGGTCGAGCGAGGTTCACCGGATCGACCTCATGCCGCCATCTCCCCGGGCGGGGCCACACTGGCGGATTCGAAGAAATAGGCGATCCGGCTGCGCGGGCTCAGGTAGTCCAGCGCCGCGCGCGGCAGCTGCTGCGGCTTGAGACTGCGCCGTATGCCCAAATCGGGCAGGTCTTCGAGGTTGACCACCAGGGCTTCTTCGCGCGGCACCTTGGGATCGTGCACCAGCACGCGGGGCTTCAGTGGCCGCGAGGAGTTCACGGCGACGACCAGCGCGTACCGGTCGTCCGTCAGCTGTACGGCGGAGCCCGGTGGATAGACCCCCATCATGCGGATGAAGGCATTGAGCATGGTCGCATCAAAGCGACTGCGCCCCTGCGCGAACAGCAACGACAGGGCCTCGTGAGGTGTCAGCGACTTGGAGGCCAGCAGCGGATTGCACAGCCCGTCGAAGCGGTTGACCAGCGCCACGATGCGCGCGCCCACGCTCATGCGGTCGGCATTGATGCGCTGCGGGAATCCGGTGCCATCGGCATGCTCGTGGTGCTGCGCGATGATCAGCAGCGGCGCTGCCGCCACGCCCATCTGCTGCGCCACCGCCACGCCCTTGGCCACATGCTGCTGGTAAGCCTGGTTCTCGGCCGACGTGAAGCCATCGTCGCGATGGCGGAAACGCGGCGCCAGTTCGGACTTGCCGATGTCATGCAGCAGCGCGCCCACGCCCAGGTCCAGCATCTCTTCGCGCCCCAGCCCGAAGGCCCGGCCCAATAGCATCGCGATGATGGCGACATTCAACGCATGGGCGGTACCCCGGTCTCCGGCTCCTTCATTGAGCAGCCGGATATTGAGATCGCCCTCGATCAGCATCTTGTCCAGCAGCGCGCGCGACAGTGCCACCGAACGGTCGCGTGCCGAAGTCGGCTCCTTGGGCACCAGGTCCATCAGCTCACGAAACGCCGTGGCGGCTTCGGCGTACTGACGCTCGCACTGCAGCAAGGCCTCGCGCTGGGCCGCCAGTTCCCGTTTGTGCCGTTCGCGCGCCAAGTCCTCCGCGCTCGCTGGCGCCGGCACCTGCTCCGCCTCGGCGAGCGCCGGCATGGGCACCGCATCGGTGGCCAGATCGCTCTTGCCCGGACTCCAGCGCACCTGCTTCAGACCGAGCCGGCGCAGGATCAGCAACTGCTCTTCGGAGCTGAGCTTGAAACTGCTGAGCGGGAACGGGTGCGACATCCAGCCGAGATCGAGGTGGATGAACATCCCCACCTTCAGCTGGCTTACGTCGATCAAAGGATCTGCTGATCTGTCCTTCATGTCATTCCACACCCATTCTTTGGGCCGCCCTCGCTTGCAGCATCGGCTGTCCTTCTTCACAACTTAAGTGAATTTCCGCCCGGCACGCAGGCCCGGCGAGGATCACCCACGGTGCACGTGGAACTTGTCACGCATTTTGCAAAGCGCACTATCATGCCCCGAAGTGAGGTTCTTGATAGGAACTTGAGTTCTTATTTCGAACTTTCTCAAGGCCCCATGGCTCAGTAGCTTGTATAGAACCCAGGAACCCAAGATGCATGCTTTTGTTTGTGATGCTCAACGCACCCCCTTCGGCCGCTATGGCGGCGCCCTGTCCGGCCTGCGTGCCGACGACCTGGGGGCGCTGCCCATCCAGGCCCTGATGGCCCGCCATCCCCAGCTCGACTGGGAGGCCTTGGACGACGTGTTCTACGGCTGCGCCAACCAGGCCGGCGAGGACAACCGCAACGTCGCCCGCATGTCCGCGTTACTGGCCGGACTGCCGACCTCCGTGCCGGGGCTGACACTGAACCGGCTGTGCGGCTCGGGTATGGATGCGGTCGGGTCGGCCGCCCGCGCAATCCGCGCCGGGGAAGCCGGGCTGATGCTTGCTGGCGGCGTGGAAAGCATGAGCCGCGCGCCCTTCGTGATGCCGAAGGCCGAAAGCGCCTTTTCGCGCAACAACGCGGTCTACGACACCACCATAGGCTGGCGCTTCATCAACCCGCTGATGAAGGCCCGCTACGGCGTCGACTCCATGCCCGAGACGGCGGAGAACGTGGCGCAGCAATTCGGCATTTCGCGCGAAGACCAGGACCGCATGGCCCTGGCCAGCCAGACCAAGGCTTTGGCAGCCCAGCGCACGGGCGGCTTCGACGCCGAGATCTGCCCCGTCAGCATTCCGCAGCGCAAGGGCGACCCGTTGGTCGTGCGCCAGGACGAGCACCCGCGCGAAACCAGCCTGGAGGCGCTGGCCAAACTGAAGGGCGTGGTGAAGCCGGACGGCAGCGTGACCGCCGGCAATGCCTCGGGCGTCAATGACGGCGCCTGCGCGCTGCTGCTGGCCAGCGAGGACGCAGCACGCCGCCATGGACTGACGCCGCGAGCCCGCATCGTCGGCATGGCCGTGGCCGGCGTCGAGCCGCGCATCATGGGCATAGGCCCGGCCCCCGCCACACAGAAGCTGCTGGCCCGGGCCGGCCTGAGCATCGATCAGATCGACCTCATCGAGTTGAACGAGGCCTTCGCGGCCCAGGGTCTGGCCGTGTTGCGCCAGCTGGGCGTGGCGGACGACGACCCGCGCGTCAACCCCATGGGTGGCGCGATCGCCCTGGGTCACCCCCTGGGCGCCAGCGGTGCCCGGCTGGTGGCGACCGCCACCCAGCAGCTGCAACGCAGCGGTGGCCGCTATGCGCTGTGCACCATGTGCATCGGCGTCGGCCAAGGCATTGCTGTTCTGCTGGAACGGGTTTGATAGCCCAGGTCATGACTGAATCTCAATCACGGTTGAAAAAACGTCATGACCAGGCGGATACCAGATAGACACCAGTCGCCCGACGCATGGGATACTTCCCGGGACAGGCGCGCATCTCGCACATATACAAACATAAGTGCGCGCTCCCTCCCCCTTTCGCTGTCTCTGGTTCGCCTATCGCCACCTTGCCGTCCATCCATTCCCGCTGATCCAGTCCTTTGACCGACTGATTCGACCGACACCTGCCCAAAAACCGGGCCGTGGGATGGACTGTACGCCGCATTCACCAAATTGGTGCATTGATGTGCGAATAACGCCCGAGCAGGCCTTTTCTCACTGGTCAATCTGGCGTATCTCCCTATAGTCGCTGGCATTCGCTGCTTGCGCCCAGCAGATTTGGGCGTTATCCGCACTTCATAGCCATGTCTGCTCGCGCACTAGATGAAATGGTCGCCGTCGCGACCCCCGAAGCCCCCGCCCCGGTTTCCGACCAGCCCAGCGGTCCGCTCAAGCGTGACCTGGTGGCCGGCCTGGAAAAAGGTCTGGCGGTGATCGAAGCCTTCGACCAGGAACGCCCCCGCCTGACCATCAGCGAGGTGGCCGCCCGCACGGGCCTGACCCGCGCGGCCGCGCGCCGCTACCTGCTGACGCTGACCCATCTGGGCTTTGTGTCTCAGGATCGCAAGATGTTCGCGCTGACACCCAAGGTGCTGCGCCTGGGCCAGAGCTATATGCACTCGGCCCGTCTGCCGCGCATCATCGAGCCCGAGCTGCACAAGCTGGCCTACGCAATGAAGGAAGCCGCCTCCGCCGGCGTGCTGGACGGCAATGACGTCATCTGCATCTCGGCGACCAGCGCCGGCCGCGTGGTGTCCCCCACCCTGCAGCCGGGCACCCGTGTGCCGGCCTATTGCACCGGCAACGGCCGCGTGATGCTGGCCGCTCTGCCGCAGTCCGAGGTCGACGCCTTCGTCGCCCGTCAGGAGCTGGTGGCGCTGACGCCGCACACCATCACCCATCCCGAGCGCCTGCGCATTGAGATCGCCCGCGCCCGTGCGCTGGGCTATGCATTGATCGACCAGGAGCTGGAGCAGGGCCTGCGCACCGTCGCTGTGCCGCTGAAGAACTACAAGGGCGACACGGTGGCCGGCATGGCCATCAGCGTGCACGCGTCGCGCATGAGCATGGAGCAGCTGGTGGAGCACTGCCTGCCCCCGCTGCTGCAAGCCCAGGCTCATCTGCGCATGCTGCTCTGAGGCGCGGCGCTTCACCGGCTCGCAAGGGCCGGTGTGCCTGACGAAAACCGCCCGGGTCGCCCCGCGGCGGTTTTTTCTTGCCCGCCCGGGTACGCTCAGGCGCCCCAGATCCGCTGGCGCAGCAGGGGGCTGACGCGATAGCGCTCGCTGCGATAGGCCTCGAACAACGCGTCCAGCAGTTCCACGACCGCCGGCGCGCCCAACTGGGCCAGCCAGTCGAAGGGGCCGGCCGGATAGTTGACGCCCAGCTTCATCGCCGTGTCGGCACCGGCCTCATCGCAGACGCCCTGCCAGACGGCGTCCGCGCCCTCGTTGACCAGCATGGCCAGCGTGCGCGCCACCGCCAGACCCGGAATGTCGCGCAGCACCAGGGCTTCCCAGCCCAGGCGGCGCAGCACGGCGCGGGCCTGCTCGCGCTGAGGCGCCGAGACGCGCGGCGCGAACGCGATCGCCAGCCCATCGGCGCGCTCCGGCGCCACCGGCCAGTCGATCACGGCCAGTGCCTCGTGCTTCCGCTCGTGCGCCAGCTGTGCGGCACTGCGCCCACGGCACAGGTGCAGCTGCAGCCCGTCCAGCTCCAGGCCGCACCAGTCGGCCTCGATGCGCCGCCGCGGTGCAAGCCCGCGCTGTTGCGCCCAGCCGGCCAGCAGCTCGACCAGCGGACCTTGGCCCACCAGCACCAGCCCCGGCAGCTCCTCCGTGCCCGGTTCGACCGGCGCAGCGGCGGCGGGCACACCGTCATAAAAGCCCTTGCCCACCTTGCGCCCCAGGCGGCCGCCATCGACCAGCGCCTTCTGCACCAGGGAGGGCTGGTAGCGCTTGTCGCCAAAGTTCGCCTCGAACACCGACTGCGTCACCAGATAGTTGGTGTCGTGGCCGATCAGGTCCATCAGCTCGCAAGGCCCCATGCGAAAGCCGGCAGCGCGCAGCGCACGGTCCAGCAGCGCGGGCGTCGCGGCCTGCTCCTGCAGCAACTGCAGGGTCTCGGCGTAGTACGGCCGAGCAATGCGGTTCACGATGAAGCCGGGCGTGGACTTGGCATGCACTGGGGTCTTGCCCCAGCGCCGCGCGATCTGTTCCACCGCGGCGGCGGCCGAGGCCAAAGTCTCGGCGCCCCACACCACCTCCACCAGCTTCATCAGCGGCACCGGGTTGAAGAAGTGCATGCCCACCAGCCGCTCCGGGCGCTGCATGCCGTTGGCCAGCGCGGTGATGCTGATGGACGAGGTGTTGGACGCGATCAGCGCCTCGGGCGGCAGCAGGCCATCCAGCTCGCGCAGCAACGCCTGCTTCGGCTCCAGCTTCTCGACGATCACCTCCACCACCAGCACGGCATCGGCCAGCTCGGAGACCGCGGCGGCGGGCCGCAGGCGCGCCAACACGGTCTCCCGCTGCGCGGCCTCCAGGCGGCCCTTGTCCACCAGCCCCTGCAGGGCCTTGCCGATCTGGCCGATCGCCGCCTCCGCGGCGCCCGGGCGCAGATCCAGCAGTTGGACCGGATGCCCGGCCTGCGCCGCGACCTGCGCGATGCCCGCGCCCATCACACCGGCACCAATCACCGCCACCGGCGCCTGCGCCGGCTCCCGCTGGGCGATGGCCCAGCCCTTGTTCTCTTCACTCATGACGACCTCTGCTAGGAGCGGGGTTCAGGACTGCCGCGGGACCCACGCCGCGGGACGCTTGCCGAGAAAGGCGGCAAAACCTTCGCGGGCCTCGTCGGTCTTGCGCACGCGGGCGATGGTCTGCGCGGTGAGCTCGCGCACCGGCTCGGTCACCGGCCCCACCTCCAGCTGCGCGAACAGCGCCTTGATCTCGCGCTGAGCCTGCGGACCATTGAGCAGCAGCTCATCCACCCAGCGGTCCACCGTCGCATCCAGCGCGTCGGGCGCCACCACCTCGTGCACCAGGCCCATCGCGCCAGCCTCGTCGGCGCCGATCCGGCTGGCGGTCAGCGCGAGCCGGCGTGCCTGGCGCGGCCCGACCGCGTTCACGACATAAGGGCCGATCACGGCCGGCAGGATGCCGAAGCGCGCCTCGCTGACCGCGAACTTCGCATCGGCACCCGCGATGGCCAGGTCGCAGGCCAGCGTGAGCCCCACGCCGCCGCCCAGCGCCAGCCCATGCACGCGCGCCAGCGTGGGCTTGGGGCAGCGTGCGATGCGGTCCAGCATCGCGGCAAAGCGGCGCGCGTCGTCCAGGTTCCATTCCAGCGTAGCCTCGGACGCGCGCTTCATCCACTGCAGGTCGGCGCCCGCGCTGAAGGCCTTGCCGGCCCCCTGCAGCAGCACCAGCCGCACCGCCGGATCGTCGCCCAGTTGGGCGAAGACCTGGTCGAGCTCCGCGATCATGGCCTCGTTGAAGGCGTTGAACACCTCCGGACGGTTCATCGTGACCGTGGCCACGCCTCGCCCGTCCAGCGACAGCTGCAATGTCTCCATCTGCATCTCCAGTGCTTGTCTTTGCCTGTGCAGCGTCGGTCCGGCATGGGCTGGCATGGCCCGGCCGTCCGGCGCGTCTTGGGGGAAGTATCGCAGCGGGGTGTCGCACAATCGCCGCATTCGCCGCCCCGCGCCCGACGATGGGCCACAGATGCGCACAAACGAAGGACCACCCCGATGATGGAAACCTGGATGCAGCCGATGCGCGACGCGGCCGGCCGCGAACTGCAGATCGAGAGCGCCTGGCTGAGCCCGCAGCGCCGCGAGCGGCCGCTGATCGTCTTCCTACACGAAGGACTGGGCTCCATCGCGATGTGGCGCAGCTTCCCGCAGCGCCTGTGCGACGCGCTGGACTGCCGCGGCCTGATGTTCTCGCGGCCGGGCTATGGGCGCAGCACGCCGCGCAGCGAGCCCTGGCCCCAGGACTATCTGCAGCGCCAGGCGCGCGAACTGTTGCCTCGCTACTTCGACGCGCTGGGCCTGCAGCAGGAGCGCTTCCTGCTCTTCGGCCACAGCGACGGCGCCAGCCTTGCGCTGTTGTATGCGGCAGCTTTCCCCGAGCACGTCCTGGGCGTGGTCGCCGCGGCGCCTCACCTCTTCGTCGAAGCGATCACGCTGCGGGGCCTGCGCGAGGCCAAGGCCGCCTATGAACAGGGCGATCTGCGCCAGCGCCTGGCGCGCTACCACCAGGACCTGGACTCCGCCTTCTACGGCTGGAACGACGCCTGGCTGCGCCCTGGCTTCGAGCACTGGAACATCGAGGCCGATCTGCGCGGATTGCGCTGCCCGGTGCTGGCGACGCAGGGCGAAGAGGACGAGTACGGCACGCTGGAGCAGATCCATGCGGTCGCCCGCCTGCATGCCGACACCCGCGTGCTGGCACTGGCGCGGTGCGGCCATGTGCCGCACCGCGACCAGCCCGATGCCGTGATCGCCGCCACCGCGCAGCTGTTGCAGGACAGCCTGGCCCGCCGCGCCTGATACTTCAGCGTTTTCCATCCGCAGCCGCCGCGCGACAGCCGGGCCCATGGCTTTCAGCCTGGGCGTGGCTTCTGGCATAGGCTGGTCATTCCGTCGGGCTCCGCCCGCACTCAGACACCCACCGCCATGAAAGCAGCTCTCCGACTCACCACCTTGGCCCTGCTGATGCAGCTGGGCACGGCCGCGCTGGCCGCTCCGCCGGTTTCCGGCCTGGATCTGAAGGGGTTCGACGCCCAGTCGCGCCCCCAGGACGACCTGTTCCGCGCCGCCAACGGCCACTGGCTGGACCGCACCGAGATCCCGGCCGACAAATCCTCCTACGGCACCTTCATCCAGCTGCGCGACCAATCCGATGCGCGCGTGCGCCGCATCATCGAGGAGCTGGCCGCGAAGAAGCCCAAAGCCGGCAGCGTCGAGCAAAAGATCGGCCAGTACTACGCCGCCTACATGGACACCGCCGCGATCGACAAGGCCGGCCTGAAGCCGGTGCAGCCCTGGCTGGACAGCATCTCGGCGATCCAGAACGGCGAGCAGCTGGCCGCCTGGCTGGGCCAGTCCCAGGGTCTGGTCAACACCCCGGTGCTGCTGACCATCGAGGCGGACTTCAAGAAACCCACCATCAACCGCCTGCTGACCTGGCAGGGCGGCCTCGGCCTGCCGGATCGCGACTACTACCTGAAGAAGGACGACGAGCGCATGGCCAAGGCCCGCGCCGCCTACGTCGGCTACCTGGAGCAGTTGGCCAAGGCGGCCGGCGAGGCCGATGCCGCGGCGGCCGCGCAGCGCGTGATGGCGCTGGAGCAGCGCATCGCCGAACTGCACTGGACGCAAGTGGACAACCGCGATCCGGTCAAGGTCTACAACCCCATGAGCCCGGCCGAGCTGGCCAAGGCCGCGCCCGGTTTTGACTGGGCCGGATTCCTGAAGGCCGCCCGGGTGGGCGACCAGGAGCTGCTGTCGGTGTCGCAGCCCAGCTTCACGATCGGCGTCGCCAAGCTCTTCGGAGAGGTCGGGCTGGCCGACTGGAAGCTGTACCTGCGCCTGCGCAGCCTGGACGCGATGGCCGGCGTGCTGCCCAAGTCGCTGCGCGACGCACATTTCGCTTTCCACGGCACCGCGCTGACCGGCGCCAAGAGCGAGCTGCCGCGCTGGCAAAAGGCCGTCACCGAGGTCAATGGCGCGTTGGGCGAAGCGGTGGGCCAGGTCTATGTGGCGCGCCATTTCCCGCCCGAGGCCAAGGCACGCATGGTCAAGCTGGTCGACAACCTGCTGGCCGCCTACAAGGAATCCATCGACGGCCTGAGCTGGATGACGCCCGCCACCAAGGCGCAGGCGCAGGACAAGCTGTCCAAGTACATGGTCAAGATCGGCTACCCCGAACACTGGCGCGACTATGCCCAGCTCGAGGTCCGCGCCGGGGACGCGCTGGGCAACAACCAGCGCGCCGCCCACTTTGAATGGGCGCGCCAGGCGGCCAAGGCCGGCAAGCCGGTGGATCGCCGCGAGTGGCTGATGACGCCACAGACCGTCAACGCCTACTACAACCCGCTGCAGAACGAGATCGTGTTCCCGGCCGCCATCCTGCAGCCGCCCTTCTTCGACATGAAGGCGGACGACGCAGTGAACTACGGGGCCATCGGCGCCGTGATCGGGCATGAAATCAGCCATGGCTTCGACGATTCGGG
This sequence comes from Pelomonas sp. CA6, assembly GCF_022549225.1. Lineage (GTDB taxonomy): Bacteria > Pseudomonadota > Gammaproteobacteria > Burkholderiales > Burkholderiaceae_C > Roseateles. The sequence goes on along the minus strand of NZ_JAKZFD010000019.1, from coordinate 10,092 downwards.
CGCCCAGTTCGACGGCGACGGCGCGCTGCGTAACTGGTGGACCGAGGACGACCGCAAGGCCTTCGAGGCGGTGGGCGCCAAGCTGGTGGCCCAGTACGAGGGCTACGAGCCGATTCCCGGCAAGCACCTCAACGGCAAGCTGACGCTGGGCGAAAACATCGCCGACCTCTCCGGCCTGCAGGTCGCCTACAAGGCCTATCTGCGCTCGCTGGGCGGCAAGCCCGCGCCGGTGATCGACGGGTACACCGGCCAGCAGCGCTTCTTCCTCGGCTGGTCCCAGGCCTGGCGCGAAAAGGCGCGCGAAGAGCGCCGCCTGCAGCTGCTCACCGTGGACCCACATTCCCCGCCGGAGTTCCGCGCCAACGGCGCCGCGGTCAACCACGACGGCTTCCACGAGGCCTTCTCCACCAAGCCGGGCGACAAGATGTTCAAGCCCAGCGCGGAGCGCATCCGCATCTGGTGATGCTCACGCAAGAACGGCCCCCGCGGGGGCCGTTCTTCTTGGTGTGAGGCACTTGGGCACTTGGGCACTTGGGCACTAGGTCGAGACGCACGCAAGGATCTCCGTGCTCGCCTCACCCCCACAGGCCCGAGGAGCGATCCGGACGCCCCAAAACGCAAAGGCCAGCACTTGCGTGCTGGCCTTTTTGTTTGGTGCCCAGGAGAGGACTCGAACCTCCACGGAGTTACCCGCTAGTACCTGAAACTAGTGCGTCTACCAATTCCGCCACCTGGGCTTTCAGGTCTTCGTTTCGCGAAGAATTGAGACTATAGCATGGTTTTCGAATCTGCCAAGCATTTTTTGAAAATCAATCGGTCATCGCTTCCAAACCCCATTCGGCCAGCCCCATTTGACGCTCGGGATCGAACAGCGACTGCAGCCGACCGGACCAGGCCAGCAATGCCGGATTGAGCCCCTGCCAATGCGCGCGGTAGGCCTGGGCCAGTTGCGGGCCGACGCCATGTTCGGCGCTGATGGAGCCCCCCAGCTCGGCCACCATCGCATAGACGGCCTGCCGCAGTGCCAGGTCTTGCCCCGGCGCGAGCGGGCCGGCCTCGCGCGGCCACAGCACGTTGAAATGCAGGCCGCCATCGCCCAGGTGGCCGAAGTCGGCCAGGCGCGCCTGCGGCCAGTGCGCCGCCAGCCAGGCCCGCCCCCGCTCGCGCAAGGCCATGAAGTGGCGACGCGGCAGCGAGAGGTCCAGTCCGATCACCGTGCCCTGCGCGCGCAGCCCTTCGCTGATGCGATGGCGCAGCGCCCAGACCGCCTCGTCGGCCTCCAGCACCGCATCGCTCAACAGGCCGCACGCCAGATCCTCTTCCAGCCCGACCTGCAGCAGCTGGGCCAGGTCCAGCTGCTGGCGCGGCAGCTCGCTGCCAAGCTCGATCAGCAGCGCGTATTCGGGCAGCCGGCCCCTGAACCAACGCGACAGATCCTGCCCGTGCAGGCCGGCCGCCAGAGCTTCGCGGCTGAGGCCCTCGAAGGCCGAAACCAGCGAGCCCCAGCGCGCCATGGCCGCCTGGTACAGCGGCAGCACGGCGGCCGTGTCGCGCGGCGCCAGCAGCGCCACCGCGCGCTGGCGCGGCAGCGGGCTGAGCTTGAGCGTGGCCTCGACGATCAGCCCCAGGCTGCCGGAAGCGCCGATGAAAAGCTGCTGCAGCGCCAGCGCCGAGTTGTCCTTCTGCAGCCCCTGGCCCAGGCGCAGCGGCCCATCATGGCCAAGCGTCTCGGCCGGCAGCACCACCAGCCCCAGCGTGTTGGCGCGCACGTCGCCATAGCGCAGCATGCGCGTGCCGCCGGTGTTGTGGGACAGCATGCCGCCCACGCTGGGATCGGCGCTGAGATCGATGGGAAACCACAGCCCCAGCGGCGCCAGCCGCTCGTTGATCTCGGACAGCCGCCAGCCCGCGGAGACCCGCAGCGTGCGGTCCAGCTCGTCCAGCTCGAACACCTCGCGCAGCCGCTCGGTGCTCAGCACCAGGTCGCGCCGCGCGTCCTGCGGCGTGGCGGCACGCACCAGTCCGGTATGCGCGCCCTGCGGCACGACGCGCAGTCCGTGCCGGCGAGCCAGCGCCAGCAGCGCCGCCGCCTGCGCCGCGTCGCCGGGCCGCGCCCACGCGGCGGCCTGACCCGCGCCATAGCGGGCGGGCTGCAGGTAGCGCGGCTCGATCTCGGCAGCGCCCGCGACATGCGCCTCGCCGCACAACGCGCGCGCCTGGGTCAGGAACTCCTGCACCGCCATCACGCGCTCAGCAGGCCGTGGCCGTTTCGGCGCTCGCCGCCGTCATGCGGAAGATGCCGGTGGCGTTGCCCGCGTCGAAGGCCAGATCCAGCGCCGCCCCGTCGGGCAGCGCCGCGCGTTGGATGAACTCGTGGAAGGAGCCCGGCACCTCCAGCGGCACGCGGCGCCCACCATCGACGAAATCACGCATCACGCGGGCGGCGACGAAGGCGGTCTGGCGCACCCGGCCGGTGGCTGACACCTCCACATGGGCCTTGATCGGCCGCCCCAGCGCACGCTGCGCCGCCACCACCGCCTCCAGGTCCTGGACGCGGTCGGTCGCATGGTTGAAGGCATTGCCCTCGGTCGCGATCCAGGCCATCTCGGCCGACTCGGCCAGCAGCAGGTGATAGTCGGACAGCGCGACCTCGCCATGCTGGCGGCCGAAGCAGGCCAGCAGGCGCGGCAGCAGCGCCGCCGCGTCGTCCAGCGGCAGCGCACGGTCGCGCGCCAGTCGCTCCAGCCGCGCGATGTCCTGCGGCCCCAGCGGGTCGCGTGAACTCGCCAGCACGCGCCCCACCGCGTCCTGGAAGGCCGGCGTGAAGCGCTCGGGATGCAGCTCGGAGACGAAGAACTGCGAAATCTGCTCCGGCAGATCCTGATGTCGCCAGGCGCGGCCGGTCATCTTCAGGCGCGGCAGCGGATAGGTAGCCGCCATCTCGTAGCCCAAGGGCCGCAACACGCGGGTGATCGCCGCCTCGCCCGGCGGCAGCGCGCCACTGGCCCAGGCCACGGTGCGCAGCGCGCCATGGTCCAGCACCAGGGGCTGGCCGGCGCGCTGCAGGTCCGCCACATAGGCCGCGGCCATGGGCACGCGCTCGCACACGTCCAGAAACAGCGCCATGTTCAGCGCCTGCGCAATCTCGGCGCGCCCCAGTCGGGCGGCTTCGTCCAGCGGCCCGAGCAGCGCGGGCGCGACCGCCAGCTGCGCAAAAGCCTGTTGTGCCCGGGACTCACCCAAGGCTGCGCCGAGCAAGCGGTACAGCCCGCTCGCCAGAGGATCTTGCTTCATGACAGGAAAGAGAAAGACGCGGCCCCGCGTCCCGCGCGGAGCCGCGACGGGGTCAGAGGTCGAACTTCACGCCCTGCGCCAGCGGCAGCTCGCGCGAGTAGTTCACCGTGTTGGTCGCGCGGCGCATGTAGGCCTTCCAGGCGTCGGAGCCGGATTCGCGGCCACCGCCGGTCTCCTTCTCGCCGCCGAAGGCGCCGCCAATCTCCGCGCCCGAGGTGCCGATGTTGACGTTGGCGATGCCGCAGTCCGAACCGGCCGCCGAGACAAAGAGCTCGGCCTCGCGGATGTCATTGGTGAAGATGGCCGACGACAGGCCTTGCGGCACGTCGTTCTGCATCGCGATCGCCTCGGACAGCTCACGGTACTTGAGCGTGTACAGGATGGGCGCGAAGGTTTCCTCGCGCACCACCGAAGTCTGCGCCGGCATGCGCACCAGCGCGGGCACCGCGTAATAGGCCTGCGGGTAGCGGTCGGCCAGCGCGCGCTCGCCGCCACTGATCTGGCCGCCCTGCTCGCGCGCCTTGGCCAGCGCGGTCTGCATCGCGTCAAAGGAACGGCCATCGATCAGCGGCCCGACCAGCGTGCCCTCTTCCAGCGGATGGCCGATGCGCAGCTGCGCGCGAGCCTTGTCCAGGCGGGCGACGAACTCGTCGTGGATGCTCTCGTGCACGATGAGGCGGCGCGTGGTCGTGCAGCGCTGGCCCGCGGTGCCATAGGCGCCGAACAGGATGCCGCGCAGCGCCAGGTCCAGGTCGGCGCTGGGCGTGACGATGATGGCGTTGTTGCCCCCCAGCTCCAGCAGCACGCGGCCGAAGCGCTGCGCGACGCGCGGCCCCACGGCACGGCCCATGCGGGTGGAGCCGGTCGCCGAGACCAGCGCCACGCGCGCGTCGTCCACCAGCGCCTCGCCCATCGCGGCATCGCCATTCAGCACCTGCGACAGGCCCTGCGGCGCCGCATGGCCGTCCGCGCGATAGCGCGCCAGCGCCTGCTCGAACAGGGCCTGAGTGGCCAGCGCGGTCAGCGGCGTCTTCTCGGACGGCTTCCACACCACCGGGTTGCCGCAGACCAGCGCCAGCGCGGCGTTCCAGGCCCACACCGCGACCGGGAAGTTGAAGGCCGAGATCACGCCCACCACGCCCAGCGGCAGCCACTGCTCCATCATGCGGTGGCCGGGGCGTTCGGACGCGATCGTCAGACCATGCAGCTGACGCGACAGGCCAACGGCAAAGTCGCAGATGTCGATCATCTCCTGGACCTCGCCCAGGCCCTCGCTGGCAACCTTGCCGGCCTCCAGCGAGACCAGCGCGGCCAGTTCGGTCTTCTTCGCGCGCAGCGTTTCGCCAAAGAGGCGCACCAGCTCGCCGCGCTTGGGCGCCGGCACCACGCGCCAGGCCTGGAAAGCCTCGTGGGCGCGGGCCACCGCGGCCTTCATGTCGTCGGCACTGGCAGTGGGCACCGCGCCCAGCACCGCGCCGTCAATGGGCGAGCGCACGGTCAGCGGGCCGCCGGTGACGGCGGACGGGGCAACGCCCAGGGCGTGCAGCAATTCGTTCGTGTTCATGCAGTCATTCTCCCGCCGCGCGCGTCAGCCGATGCTCTCGACCTGGCGCGACTGCTGATAGGCCTTGCCGAAGCGGTTGGCCAGGAAGTCGGGCAACGCCACCTGCTCCTGGCGGATGAAGCCCTGCTGCGGCAGCTTGCCCTCGCGGAACAGATCCACCGCGGCGCAGATGCCGGCTGCCGTCGTGATCTGGATCGCAGACAGCGGATGCTCGCCGTCGCGCTGCGCGAAGATCTTGCGCGCGAACACCTCCTGCAGCAGCTGCCCGTTCTTCATGCCCGACACGGTCACAAAGACCAGCACCACGTCCTGCATGGTGGCGGGCATGGAGCGGCGCATGATGTCCTTCAGTGTCTGCTGGTCGCGCTTGAGCTGCAGGTCGCCGAGCAGGAACATCATCAGGTCGCGGTGGCCGGGATAGCGCACCGTCTTGTAGTCCAGGTTGCGCACGCGGCCTTCCAGCGTTTCGCACAGCGTGCCCAGGCCGCCGGAGGTGTTGAAGGCCTCGTACTCCACGCCGTCCAGCGAGAAATGCTCCAGTCCCTCCAGCGGCAGCGCGTCGATGCGCTCGGCGTCGTGGATGGCCTCGCAGGGATGGCAGTACTCGTTGATCAGCCCGTCCACGCTCCAGGTCAGGTTGTATTTCAGCGCGTTGGTCGGGAAGGCCGGCAGCGCGCCGACGCGCATCTTCACGTCCTGCAGCGAATCGAAGGACTTGGACAGGTGGTGCGCCACGATGCCGATGAAGCCCGGCGCCAGGCCGCATTGCGGCATGAAGGCCGTCTTGGCGCCGGCGGCGATGCGCTTGATCTCCTTGGTCGCGGCCACGTCCTCGGTGAGGTCGAAGTAGTGGCAGCCGGCCTCCAGCGCCATGTGGGCCGCGGTGATGGCCAGGTGATAGGGCAGCGCGTTGACGACGACCTGCTTGCCGCGCAGCGCGGCGGCCAGCTGCGCCGGGTTCTCAGTGTCCACCGCCTGCGTGCCCAGGCCCTGGGCCGCCAGCAGCTTCAGCGCGGCCTCGTTCTTGTCCATCACGGTGACCTCGTAGTCGCCGCTGCCCTGCAGCAGTCGCGCGATCGTCTGGCCGATGTGTCCGGCGCCCAGCAGTGCCACTTTCATGGGAGGTCTCCTTGATGTCTGTCAGTTGTGTGGGATGGAGGGCAGTCTAGGAACAGGCACGGACGGAATAAAGCGCAATATCGTCAAAAACAATTGATATCCTGACGTTTCGTCATCACCTTCCGCCACAACGGCGAAACCTAGGGTTTGTCATGAGTGCTGTAAAAAAGGGCGCCCCACGTCCTGTCCCGGCCGCCCCCCCGCTGCCCGCCCCCAGCCCCGGGGTGCCCGCGCTGCGCGATCAGACCGACCGCGCGCTGGTCGCGCTGCTGCAGGCCAATGCGCGCGAAAGCACGGCCAATCTCGCACGCAAGTTGGGCATCGCGCGCACCACGGTGGTGGCCCGGCTGGCCCGTCTGGAGACCGAAGGGCTGATCGCCGGCTACACCGTGCGCCTGGGCGGCGAGGCGGTGGAGCGCGGCGTGCAGGCTTTCGTCGGCATCACCGTGCAGCCACGCGCCGGCCGCGAGGTCGTTCAGCGCCTGTCGCGCCTGCCCGAGCTGCGCCAGCTGGCCTCGGTCAGCGGCGAGTTCGACTACATGGCCACGCTGCAGGCCGACAGCACCGCCCGGCTGGATGCGCTGCTGGACGAGATCGGCGAGATCGAAGGCGTGATCAAGACCCACACCTCGGTGCTGCTGGCCCTGCGCGTGGATCGCATGTAAGGGTCTTCACGGAGCCTGTCTTCCTGGCACGAAGCTTGCGCGTTGAGGCGGAAGCCATGCGAGGAGCGCACCATGAAGACGCATTTCCCATCCCGGCAGGATTCCTCCCGCTACACCGGACTGAAGGTACTGGCCCTGGTCGCCACCGCCTGGGGTTTGGTGTATCCCGCCCTGCTGTGGGGGCTGGGCGTGGTGGTCAGCTGAGCGGTACGGAGGTTGCCCATGCAAGCCCGAGCCCATCTCCCCCATCCACGGCCCGCCCGGCTGCTGCGCGTGCTCAAACCCCTGCTGTGGCTGGCGCTGGTGCTGCTGGCCTTGTGGGGCAGTCTGCGCCTGCTGGAACTGGCCGAAGGCGACCTGCGCCTGGTCCAGGCCGCGCCCACCGCCCCCGCGCAGGCCTGACGGCCGCGGCGCCGCCAACGCTGCAGGGCCACGGCGCCGGGTGGACAGCGGGCCGCCGGCTGACGCATAGTCCGCCCCGCGGGCATGGGTGCCCGGGAGACGAGACGCATGCTGTGGCTGACGCTGGGACTGATTCTGTTTCTGGGGGTGCACGCCACCCGCATCGTCGCCGAGGATTGGCGCTCACGTCAGCTGGCCCGCCTGGGCGAGAAACGCTGGAAGGGCCTGTACAGCCTGGTCTCCGCGCTGGGACTGGGCCTGATGGTGTGGGGCTATGGCCAGGCCCGCCTGACGCCCCTGCCGCTGTGGGCCGTGCCCAAGGGCATGAACCATTTGGCTGGCCTGCTGATGCTGGGTTCGCTGGTGCTGCTGGCGGCGGCCTATGTGCCACGCAACCACCTGAAGTCCCGGCTGGCCCACCCCATGCTGCTGGCCGTCAAGGTCTGGGCGCTGGCCCATCTGCTGGCCAACAACACCGCGGCCGATCTGCTGCTCTTCGGCAGCTTTCTGCTCTGGGCCGTGCTCGATTTCCGCTCCGCACGCCGCCGTCCCGCGGCCACCGCGCCGGCCACGTCCACGCTTGCCGGCACCCTGGCCACCGGGGCGATCGGCGTCACCGCTTGGGCGGCCTTCGTGCTGGGCCTGCATCAGTGGCTGATCGGCGTGCGACCCTTCGGCTGATCAGCCTTGTCGGCGGCGCGCCACCAGCGCGGCGAACAACAGCGCCGCGAGCACCAGGCCGCCGATGAAGTTGAGCGACAGCGCATCGGCCAGGGCCCGCCCGGTGTCCTGCACCAGCCATTGCCCCATGGCCGACAGGCTTTCGCGCGGCCCACCGGCGCTGACCGTCATTTCGGAGCCCAGCAGCGCCTCGCGAGCCTTGGAGAACTGCGTGGCCAGCAGCTCGCCGACCCAGGTCCAGCCGTAGAACTTCCTCAGCAGCAGTGCCACCAGCGCGGTCCCGACGACGAGCGCGGGGGCACCCCAGCGCTTGAGCCAGGCCGAGGCCACCATGAAGGCCAGCAGGATAGGCGCCAGCCACAGCACCGCCAGCGCCACGCCCAGCAGCCCACGCAGCAGGCCCAGCGCTGCCAGCGGCAGCACCATGCCGCCCCAGGACACGTGGGCCAGCGCGGCAATGCCAAAGGCCTTGGCCGTCACCAGTGGCGCCAACACCATCCCGCAGAGCGCGCCGATCAACAGCGCGCCCATGGGTACCAGCAGCAGATGCATGCTCAGCTGCGCGCCCAGGCTCTGCACATGGCTGGCCGGCAGCGAGAGCCAGAACTCGATCGAGCGGTCCTGCTGATCGCGCCGGGCCAGGCCGGGCAGCTGCAGCGCGGCGATGCTCCAGCTGATCATCAGCACCAGATAGGCGGTGATCGTCAGGCTCATCAGCGCCAGCTCGGTCGGGTCCAGGGGCTCGTCGAGTTGCACCGTCCCGAAGGGCAGCAACAGCATCAGCAACGCCAGCGCCGGCGGCACCAGCGCCACCAGCAGCCAGCCGCGGCCATGCTGCAGCCATTCGCGCAGCATCAGGGTTTGGAAGGTCTTGCTCATCGTCGTCTCCTCAGGCCTGGCCGGCTTGGATTTCGGGCTTGCGCGTCAGCGCCATGAACAGGTCCACCAGGCTGGGCCGCACGCGCTGGCCCAGCGCCGCCACGGTGGGTGGCGGCGCGCCATCGAACAGCGCGGTGGGCCGCCCTTGCAGCCGGTAGCGCAGCAGCGGATGCGCCGAGGCCACCGCGTCCGCCGCCTCCGGGTCGTGCGACAGCGCGACGAAGCGTGAGTCCATCTCCTCCAGGCTGATGTTCAGCACCAGCCGGCCCTCGTCCAGCATGATCACGTCGGACAGCAGCGACTCCACCTCCTCGACCTGGTGGGTGGAGATCAGCACGCTGCGCTCGCCGTCGCACCACTCGTCGACCAGCATCTCGTAAAAGCTCTTGCGCGACATCACGTCCAGGCCCAACGTCGGTTCGTCCAGGATCATCAGCCGCGCATCGATCGCCGCCACCAGCGCCAGGTGCAGCTGGGTGACCATGCCCTTGGACAGGCTCTTGACCTTGTCGTCCCAGCCCACCGAGGTGCGCTTGAGCAGCTGGCGCGCGCGCTCCGGCGAGAAGCGCGGCTGCAGCCCCGTCATCAGCCGCACCAGCTCATGCACCCGGGCCCAGCGCGGCAGCACCGCGACGTCCGGGATGTAGCAGAGGTCGGCCAGCAGCTGCTCGCGCTGCCGGAATGGATCCCGGCCCAGCACCTGCAGGCTGCCCTCGGGCTTCTTCAGCCCCACCAGGGCCTTCATCAGCGAGGTCTTGCCCGCGCCGTTGTGCCCCAGCAGGCCGACCACGCGGCCCGCCGGGATCTGGAAGCTCACATCCTGCAGCGCCGCCTTGCGGCCGTAGCTGAGGCTCAGGTTCTTGGCGTCAATCAGCGCGCTCATTGCAATTCCTCCCAGTTCAGGTCCTTGGCCGACAGTCCCAGCCGGCGCAGCTTCTGGCGCAGCCGCGGCCATTCCTGGCGCAGGAACTGCTCGCGCTCGCTCTGCAGCAGGCGCTCGCGGGCGCCCAGCATCACGTAAATACCCTGGCCGCGCCGCGCCTCCACCAGGCCGGCGTCGGAAAGCGCCTGCAGCGCCCGGCTGACGGTCAGCGGGTTGATCAGATAGCGGCTGGCCAGCGTGCGCACCGAGGGCATGGCCTGCCCCTCGGGCGGATCGCCGTCCAGCAACTGCGCCGCCAACCGGTCGGCCAGTTGCTGATAGATGGGAGAGTGATCGCTCCAGCTGTGCATGGTGGGACCCTGCTGTGTTGGTGATGTAGCACACCATAACAAGCACCCTGGCGCGGCCCCAGTCGGCTGCGACGGACTGCATGGGAGGGGGGATGAATTGCACAGCTGGGCGCCCGTGGCCACCTCCACTGTCGGTTTTCACTCAAGACTGAACTTTTTGCACTCAAGGCTGAACTCTGACGAGGCAGCAGCCCGAATGAATGAGATGGCCAGCCTTCTGAGGGCCGCGGTAGCGTTGGTGCCGTTTGCTGAGAC
>NZ_JAKZFD010000018.1 GCF_022549225.1 Pelomonas sp. CA6 | reverse complement strand
CGACCCCAAGGTGCGCGCCGCCTATCTGGGCGAGTAAGGCCCGGGCTTGGCGCTCCGGAGCGCAAGACCTGGCACCGCGACAAAAAAAGGCAGCCCGCGGGCTGCCTTTGTCTTGCTGAGCGAAATGGTGCTCAGGCGGCCGGCTTGACCAGCAGCGAGCGGGCCCAGGTGTCGGCTTCGCGGGCGGGAGTCAGGCCACCGATGCGCACGCGCTCCAGCAGCTCGGCGACGCGGCCGCGGATCTGGCCCACCTCGGCCATCACCTGGGACTCTTCGCCTTCGTTGCGGTACTCGCGGGCCACGCTGATGATGCCGCCGGCATTGACCAGGTAGTCGGGCAGGTAGGTGATGCCACGGGCCTGCAGCGCGTCGCCGTCGGCCACGGTGGCCAGCTGGTTGTTCGCCGCGCCCGCGATCAGCTTGGCCTGGATCGCGGGGATGCTGCTGCCGTTCAGCACCGCGCCCAGCGCGCAGGGCGCGAGCACGTCGGCCTGGACCGCCAGGATCTCGTTCACCCCCACCGCGGTGGCACCCAGTTCGGCCTGGGCGCGCTGCACCTTCTCGGCGTTGACGTCGGCCACGACCAGCTGGGCGCCGGCTTTGTGCAGGAATTCAGCCAGGTGCCAGCCCACCGCGCCCAGGCCCTGCAGCGCGACACGCACGCCATCCAGCGACTGGCGGCCCAGCACGCGCTTCACGCCTTCGTCGATGGAAACGAACACGCCATAGGCGGTCTTGGGGCTGGGGTCGCCGCCGAACGCGCCCTCGCGCGGGATGCCGGACACGAACCGGGTGTGCGCCTGCATGCCCAGCATGTCGGCGGTGGTGGTGCCCACGTCCTCGGCAGTGATGTAGGCGCCGTCGAGCGACTGCACGGCGCGGCCGAAGGCGGCGAACAGCGCGGGACGGTCGAAGGAGCCGGCCGGCTTGATGATCACGGCCTTGCCGCCGCCGAAGGGCAGCTGGGCCAGCGCGTTCTTCAGGCTCATGCCCTGCGACAGGCGCAGCGCGTCGTTCAGCGCGGCCAGCTCGTTGTCATAGCTCCAGAAACGGCAGCCCCCGAAGGCCGGGCCGCGGGCGGTGCTGTGCACGGCCAGGATGGCCTTCAGCCCGGTCTGCGGATCGGCGGCCAGCAGCACGCGCTCGTGCGGGGCTTGGTCGGGCAGGCCGAACAGCGAGGTGGGCAGGGAGTCGGCGGAGGCGCCAGCGGAAAGGGCGCGGACGATGTCGGTGAGAGCGTTCATGGGAGCGGCACTTGTGATGCGATGGAAACCGGCGGCGCGGGGCACGCCGGTCGCGGCCCGCGCGCTTGTGGCGCCGGGTGCCTCAGTGTAGGGCCGCGCGCAGGTCCGAGTGCGCGAGCCGCCCCGGGGACTCATGCAAGCTTTGCATTGCCCGCAACGCGGCCCCCCTCCGACGAGGGGTCATGGCCCCAGAAAGCCCCCGCTGCGCAGCGTGACCACCAGCGTGTCGCGGTGGCCCGGGTGGGCGTTGTCCGCAGGCTGGATGGGTGTGGTTTCGTGGATCACGCGCAGGTCGTCCAGCAGCAGCAGGGTCCAGGGCTCGGTCATCGTGAAGCGCTGGCCGCGCGGGCCGCTGGCCTCGAAGACGCGCGACTCGCCGCCCTTGATCCCGACGCGGGCGATCATGAAGACGGCGACCAGATCCACGCCGTCGCGGTGCGCGCCCTCTGGCGTGGGGCGGCCGATGCCGTCCGTGGTGTCGATGCGGAACTGGTGCGCCTCGGCATACCAGCGCCGGGCGCCGCGCAGCCGGTCGGCCACCTCGGCCAGCCCCAGCAGCAGCGCATGCCAGGCCGGCAGCCCGAGCAGGGACGCATGGACGGGCTGGAAGTGGCGCTCAATGCCGCCGTGCAGTGCGTTGTAGTCCAGCGGTTGCCAGTGCGGGCGGTGCGGCGCCAGGGTCAGGTCTTGCCCTGCCGCCGCGGCGCGGTCGATGATGAGGCTGGCATGGCGGCGGAAGCGGTAGCGGCCTCCGTCGCGCAGATAGGTGTCCGGCGGCAGATCGTCCCAGTAGGGCTCGAGGGCTTTCAGAGCCTCGGGCGCGATGCCCAGCCAGTGCGTCAGGCTCTCGGGTGCGATGACGGTATGCCCCAGTTCCTGGAGCTGGGCCTGGAACTGCGCGGCGCTGGAGTAGGGCGGGGGAAACTGCTGCATGACCCGAGTATGCCGCTGCGGCGTCGCGTCAGGCTGCATGGGCCTGGGGACACGTGCGAGGCGCGGCGGCATGGGCCCGCCGCGGCCCGCGAACGGTCAGACCGGGTTCTGCTTGTCGGCCTCGGAGGTGAAGGCGTCGGCGTAGAAGGCGTCCTCGGGCAGGCCGCAGCGGGCGACGAAGTCGGCCTGCGCGGCGTTCACCATGGCCGGCGCGCCGCAGGCATAGATCTCGTGGCCGCTCAGGTCGGGCAGGTCGGCCATCACGGCCTGGTGGACGAAGCCGGTGCGGCCGGTCCAGCCGTCTTCCGGCTTGGGCTCGGACAGCACCGGGATGTAGCGCAGCTGGGCGCCCATCGTGGCGGCGGTCTGGTGGGCCCAGTCATCCAGGTAGAGGTCCGCCTTGCTGCGGCAGCCCCAGTAGAGATGGATGGGGCGCCTCAGGCCCTTGGCCTGGATGTGCTCCAGCATGGCCTTGATCGGCGCGAATCCGGTGCCGGAGGCCAGCAGCACGATGGGACGCGCCGAATCCTCGCGCAGGAAGAAGCTGCCGAACGGGCCTTCCATGCGCAGGATGTCTTTCTCCTTCATCGCCCCGAAGACGTGGTCGGTGAACTTGCCGCCGGGCATGTGGCGGATGTGCAGCTCGATCGCGGCCGGCGTGCCCAGGTGGCTGGGCGCGTTGGCCATGGAGTAGCTGCGGCGCGAGCCGTCGCGCAGAATGAACTCGACGTACTGGCCGGCATGGAACTGGAAATTCTGATTGGCCGGCAGCTGCAGGCGCAGCACGGCGACGTCGGCCGTGGGCCGGGTGATGGAGATCACGCGGCTGGGCAGCTTGAGCACCGGGAACTGGCCGGCGCCGGGCACGGTGCGGGCCTCCAGCACGACATCGCTCTGCGGCCGGGCGCAGCAGGTCAGGATCAGGCCCTGCGCGCGCTCCTCTTCGCTGAGCGCCTTGGGCTGGTGCGGCCCGAGCTGGACCTGGCCTTCGAGCAGGCGGCACTTGCAGGAGCCGCAGGCCCCGTCCTTGCAGCCATAGGGCAGGCCGATGCCTTCGCGGATGGCGGCGGCCAGAAGGGTTTCGTCGGCCTCGACGGCGTAGACGCGTTCGCTGGGTTGGACGGTGACCTGGAAGCTCATGATGCGGTTGGGCTGACACGAACACGGCCCGTCGAGCGGGCCGTGAACCTAAACTGGATTCCTTGACCGCTATTTTGCCTGAGCCCCCGATCATGAATGCCGCCCGCCATGCCAAGCCACGTCTGTTGATCATCGGTTGCGGCGACGTGGGGCTGCGGGTGTTGCGGCTGCTGGGGGGGCGCTGGACGGTGTTCGCGCTGACCAGTTCGGCGCGGCGCATCGACGCGCTGCGAGCCGCGGGGGCGATTCCCTTGCTGGGCAATCTGGACGACCCCTCGACGCTGGGTCGCCTGGCCGGACTGGCCGACCGCGTGCTGCACCTGGCGCCGCCGCCGGCGCAGGGGCGCCGCGACCCGCGCACGCGCCACCTGCTGGAGGCGCTGTCGCGGTCGCGGCCACCCAGCCGGCTGGTCTATGCCAGCACCACCGGGGTCTATGGCGATTGCGCGGGCGCCTGGGTGGAGGAGTCGCGCCCGCTGGCGCCGAGCAACGAACGCGCGCACCGGCGCGTGGATGCCGAACGGCAGCTGCGCCGCTGGGGCGCGCGCTGTGGGGCGGCGGTGACCGTGCTGCGCATTCCCGGCATTTATGCATGGGACCGCGACGGTGGGCATCCGCGCGAGCGCCTGGTACAGGGCACGCCGGTGCTGCGCGCGCAGGACGATGTCTACACCAACCGCATCCATGCCGACGACCTGGCGCTCGCCTGCCTGCTGGCGCTGTGCCGTGGGCTGCCGCAGCGGGTCTGCAATGTCTGCGACGACAGCGAGCTGAAGATGGGCGACTACTTCGATCTGGCGGCCGACCTGTGCGGACTGCCGCGACCGCCGCGCATCTCGCGCGAAGAGGCCTTGCAGCAGTTGTCGCCGCTGCGCCTGAGTTTCCTGAGTGAGTCGCGGCGTTTGCGCAATGCGCGCATGAAGCAGGAACTCGGGCTGGCGCTGCGCCATCCCGACCCGAGCACCGGCCTGCTGGCCGGCTCGTTCAGCGACGCCGCGCCCCGCGCCAGTAGCTGATCAGCAGCCAGGCGCCGAGCATGCCGCCCAGGTGGGCGAAATGCGCGATGCCGCTGCCGCCGCTGATGCCCATCAGCAGCTCCAGCCCGCCGAACAGCGCGACGAAGTACTTGGCCTTCATCGGGATGGGCGGGAACAGCGGCATGATGATGCGGTCCGGGAACATCATGCCGAAGGCCAGCAGCAGCCCGTACAGCGCGCCGGACGCTCCGACGGTGGGCGTGTAGGACCCGATCAGCAGTGTGAACACCAGCTGTGCCGCGGCGCCGCTGAGCGCGCCAGCGGCCAGCAGCTGCATGTAGCGCTTGCCACCCCAGATGCGCTCCAGCTCGGAGCCGAACATCCACAGCCCGAACATGTTGAAGAACAGGTGCAGCACATCGCCGTGCAGGAAGGCGTAGGTCAGCGGCTGCCAGGGCAGGAAGCGGCCCGACTGCAGGGGCCACAGCTGGAACAGCATCGCGATGCCGGGCGGCAGCAGGATGAAGGCGCAGAACAGGCCGACGCAGGCGAGGATGAAGGCCTTGGTGACGGGGGGGATGGGTGGCATGGCTCGGACGAGGCCGCGCAGGTTGTCGTTACCTGTTGTCGTCGCGGACCGGGTGAGTGTATGTCGAGTGCCGGGGCGCCGATGGCAAGCGCATTGGCTCGGCTGTAGGACTTGACAGGGGCCTCGGCGCACAGGCGCCGGGGCCGTTAACGGGCAGATCGTGTCTTCAGCTCAGCTTGAAGGTCGCCACCGCCTGCACCAGCTGCTGGGCCTGCATTTTCAGGCTCTCCGCGGCCGCGGCGCTTTCCTCCACCAACGCGGCATTCTGCTGCGTGACCTGGTCCATCTGGCTGACCGCTTCGCCGACCTGCTGGATACCGGTGCTTTGTTCGACCGTTGCAGTGGTGATCTCGGCCACGACGTCATTGACGCGGCTGATGGCGCTGACGATCTCACCCATGGTCTTGCCGGCCTGCTCGACCTGCTGGGCGCCTTGCTCGACCTGTTCAATGCTTCGACCGATGAGCGTCTTGATTTCCTTGGCGGCCTCCGCGCTGCGCTGGGCCAGGACCCGGACCTCGCCGGCCACCACGGCGAATCCCCGCCCCTGTTCGCCGGCGCGGGCGGCTTCGACCGCGGCATTCAACGCCAGGATGTTGGTCTGGAAGGCGATGCCGTCGATGACGCCGATGATGTCGCCGATCTTGCGGCTGCTGTCGCTGATGCCTTGCATGGTCGAGACCACCCGGCCCACGGCCTCGCCTCCCTGGGCCGCTACGCCGGAGGCACCCTGGGCAAGGTGATGGGCCTGCTTGGCGTTCTCGGCATTGTTGCGGACCGTGGTCCCCAGCTCTGTCATGGTCGCCGCGGTTTGCTCCAATGCGCTGGCCTGTTCTTCGGTGCGCTGGCTCAGATCGGCATTGCCTTGCGCAATCTGGACGCTGGCCGTGGCCACGCTGTCGGAGTTGTGGCGCACATGGGAGACCACGCGCGAGAGGCTCTCCTGCATGCTTTGCAGGGCCCGGAGCAACTGCGCCGGTTCATCCTTGCCCTGCGCGTCGATCGCCGTGGTCAGATCGCCGGAGGACACGGCATTGGCCGCATCGACGGCCACCTTCAATGGCGCGACGATCGAACGCGTGATGCTCCAGGCAAAAAAGAAACCGATGGCCGTGGCGATGGCAATGAAACTGCCCGCGACCATGATGGCCGATCCGTAGACGGTCTTGGCGTGCTCGCCTTCGGCGATGCCGCCCTTTTCGTTGAGCGTGACATCCTGAGCCACTTTCTCCGCCGCCGCGGCGAAGTCGGTGGCGCTCTTTCCGACCGCGAGCGCGCGCGCGTCTTCAAACTTGGCCGCGCCTTCGTCGGACAGTGCGAGCAATTGGGCGTCGGTGGCCAGCCATTGATCGAGTCGCCTGCGGATATCGTCCGCCAGTTGCCGCTCCTCTTCAGAAGAGAGCAGGGCAGGGTAGTACTCTTTCCAACTCTTTTCGAGCTCGGCCCTGGCCTTGTCGCCGATGGCCTTTTGCGTGTTCTTGCCTTCCTGGGTGGTTTCCAGCACGTGGCGCAGGTTCGCGCGGCGTATCGCGTTGGCGCTGGCACGTATGTCACCCAGGACCCGGATGGAAGGCATCCAGCTGTTGGCGAGCTGATCGGCGCCGTTGTTCACCCGCGTGATCTGGACCATGCCCAATCCGCCGACCAGGGCAATGAGAAACACCATGGCGAGGAATGCGATCCAAAGCCGGGTGCCGACCTTCAAATTGCTGATCATCACGCAAGCCTTTCTGCGAGGAGAGTCTTCGGGCGCGGGCAAGAAGGTTCGCGCGCGGGGATTCGAGCTCCTCGCACACCATTCAGAATCGAGACTGGGCCGAGGGCGATGACCCATCGTAGCCATCCCTTCTTCTGTTCCCTGCCTGATGTTTGTGCGAATAGCGCATTAATGCCCGTTTTGTCCGTGAAGGGCAGACTGACCAGGCCCACATCCCTCGGCGCGGACGAGCTTGGTTCCGGAGTCACCGGTTCCGGTGGGGCAGGTGGATTGCGAAGCCGGGAGAACTGCTTGTTTGCACGGTGTCTTGGGCAAACAAAAGCCCCGTCTTGCGGGGCATTTGCGGAACGACTCGCGGAACAGATGCGGAACGTTCTTGAAGCTGACGATGCTAAGTCTGTGGTGCCCGGGGCCGGACTCGAACCGGCACACCTTGCGGCGGGGGATTTTGAGTCCCCTGCGTCTACCGATTTCGCCACCCGGGCTCGTCAGCTCGCCGCGCCCGGTGTGGGGGCGGCGAAGGCGCGGATTATGCCATGGCCGCGGACCTTGCTGAGGCAGTCCGGGCCCGCTGGCGCCAGGCGAGGTCATCGGCCCCCAGCCGACGGGCCGCTGGCCCTTGGTGGACAATGCGCCGATGACTGACGCAATTCGCTACCCCACGCTGGAGGATGTGATCGGCAACACGCCGCTGGTGCGCTTGCAGCGGGTGCTGCCGCCGGAGCTGGCGGCGCGCGGCAATGTGCTGCTGGCCAAGCTGGAGGGCAACAACCCGGCCGGTTCGGTGAAGGACCGTCCGGCGATCAGCATGATCCGGCGTGCCGAGGAGCGCGGCGAGATCCGCCCCGGCGACACCTTGATCGAAGCCACTTCGGGCAACACCGGCATCGCGCTGGCGATGGCCGCGGCGATACGCGGCTACCGCATGCTGCTGATCATGCCCGAGGACCTGTCGATCGAGCGGGCGCAGACCATGAAGGCCTTCGGCGCCGAGTTGATCCTGACGCCGCGCTCGGGCGGCATGGAATACGCGCGCGACCTGGCCGAGAAGATGCAAAGCGAGGGCAAGGGCAAGGTGCTGGACCAGTTCGCCAATGCCGACAACCCGCGCGTCCACTATGAGACCACCGGCCCCGAGATCTGGCGCGATACCGGCGGGCGCATCACCCATTTCGTCAGTGCGATGGGGACGACCGGCACCATCACCGGTACCTCCCGCTTCCTGAAGGAGCGCAACCCCGACGTGCGCATCATCGGCGCGCAACCGGCCGAGGGCTCGCGCATCCCCGGCATACGCCGCTGGCCCGAGGCCTATCTGCCCAAGATCTACAACCCGGCCGCGGTGGATGAACTGGTGCTGGTCGCTCAGTCCGATGCCGAGGACATGGCGCGCCGCCTGGCGCGCGAGGAAGGGCTGTTCGCCGGCATTTCGGCCGCCGGGGCCTGCTGGGTCGCGCTGCAGATGGCACGCCAGCTGTCCAATGCCACGCTGGTTTTCGTGGTCTGCGACCGTGGCGATCGTTATCTGTCCACCGGCGTGTTTCCCGCCTGAGGCGGGGCCTAGAATCGGCGCAGATCAAGGATGACGACGATGGACGCTCACAAGGAACTCGACACCCGCGGCCTCAACTGCCCGCTGCCCATCCTGAAGGCCAAGAAGGCGCTGGCGGAGATGGAGAGCGGCCAGTTGCTCAAGGTGATCTCCACCGACCCCGGCTCCACGCGCGACTTCCAGGCCTTTGCGCGCCAGACCGGCAATGAGCTGGTGGAGCAGGGCAACGAAGGCGACACGTTCGTCCACGTGCTCAAGAGACGCTGAGGCCCTTGTCCTCGGCGCGCAGGCAAAGGCCACGCAGTGCGTGGCCTTTTTGCTGTGGAGGTCGGCGAGGTTCAGAACTCCAGCGCGCGCAGGTAGTCGCGGAAGCCCGGGCCCAGCTCCGGGTGGGCCAGAGCCAACTCCACGTTGGCCTGCAGGAAGCCTTCCTTGCTGCCGCAGTCGTAGCGCTTGCCGTCGTAGCGGTAGGCGAACACCTTCTCGCGGCGCAGCAGGCCGGCGATGCCGTCGGTCAGCTGGATTTCGCCGCCAACGCCGCGCGGCTGGTTGGCGATCTCATGGAAGACCCCGGGCGTCAGCAAATAGCGGCCGGCCACGCCCAGGCGCGAGGGGGCAGCCTCGGGTGCGGGCTTCTCGACGATCCGGCTGACGTCCATCAATTGCTCGTTGACCTGGGTGCCGGCGACGATGCCGTAGCGGCGCGTGTGCTCGGGGGGCACCTCCTGCACGGCGAGGATGGAGGCGCGCCATTCGGCGAACTGCTCCACCATCTGCTTCAGCACCGGGGGGCGGCCGACCATCAGGTCGTCGGCCAGCAGCACCGCGAAGGGCTCGTTGCCGATCAGGCGCTGCGCGCAGAGCACGGCATGCCCCAGTCCCAGGGCCTGGGCCTGGCGCACATAGATGCACTCCATGTCGTCCGGTTTGACGCTGCGCACCACGTCCAGCAGCTCTTGCTTGCCGGCCTGTTCCAGCGCGACCTCCAGTTCGAAGCTCATGTCGAAGTGGTCCTCGATGGGGCGCTTGTGGCGGCCGGTCACGAAGATCATTTCGCGCACGCCGGCGGCATAGGCCTCCTCGACCGCGTACTGGATCAGCGGCTTGTCGACCACCGGCAGCATCTCCTTGGGCTGGGCCTTGGTGGCGGGCAGGAAGCGCGTGCCCAAGCCGGCTACCGGAAAGATCGCCTTGGTGATCTGCATTTACGTAAACTCGTTGTGCTTGAAAGGGTATTGTGTCACGCAGGTTTCGTGCCTCTGTCGAGAGACCCCGGTGCGGCGCCTTACAGTGAGTGAGCATTTGTCGTGCCCGCAAACTCCGTCGCATGAGCGTACTGATCCTTGAACCGGTCGATGCCGACATCGTCCAATGGCTGGCTGAACGCCATGTCGTGGTCTATGACCCGGACCTGGCCGACGACCCGCAAGGCCTGCGCGCCGCGCTGGCGCAGGCGCGCGCGCTGATCCTGCCGGCGGCGGTCGCGATGGACGCCTCGCTGCTGCGCGCCGCGCCGAAGCTGCGCGTGCTGGGGCGCATCAGCGCCGGTACCGAAAACGTGGATCAGGACGCCTGTCGCGCCGCCGGCGTGGAATTGATCCGCCATCCCGAAGCGACGGCGGCTGCGGAGGCCGAGTTCGTGCTCGGCGCGCTGCTGTCCCTGTTGCGCCGCGTGCCGGTGCAGATGGAAGACGGCATGTGGGTGGGGCGAGAGCTGGGGTGTTCCACCGTGGGGCTGATCGGCATGACGCCGATGACCCGCGTGCTGGCTCAGCTGCTGCCGGTGATGGGCGCGCGGGTGCTGGGCTACGACCCCACGCTGCATGTGAATGATCCCTTGTGGGCGCGCTGGGGCATAGAACCTCAGCCGCTGAAGGAGCTGATGGAGCTCAGCGACGCCGTCAGCGTGCAGCTGCCTTACTTTCCGCGCTACCGAGGCTTGTTGGGGGAACGCGTGCTGGGCTATGCGCGGCCCGGGCAGGTCCTGGTCAGCATCGCTCACTCGGCCCTGTTCGACGCGGCGGCCTTGGCCCAGGCCCTGCAGGGCGGGCGCCTGCTGGCCGCCTGGCTGGACATCGTGGAACCCGAGCTGATGGAGGCCGGGCGCCCGTTGGCCTCGGCGCCGGGGCTACAGGTCACGCCGCGGCTGGCCGGCACAACGCGCGAGTCGCGCACGCGCGCCGCCTGGGGCGTGGCGCGGCGCATGGCCGAGCTGTTGGCGCCGACGCTGCCGGCGCCGCAGGAGGCCCTGGCCGCTCAGCCGGCCTCCGTGCTGGCCCAGCCTCTCAGCCCAGCCTAGCCGCCTGGGCCACCAGCCGTTCCAGCGTGGCACCGAACTCGGCCACGCGCTGACGTTCCTGGGCCACCACGGCTTCTGGCGCGCGGGCCACGAAGCTCTCGTTGGAGAGCTTGGCGTTGGCCTTGGCGATCTCACCCTCCAGTCGGGCAATCTCCTTGGCCAGGCGGGCGCGCTCGGCCTCAACGTCGACCTCCACCTTCAGCGCCAGGCGCGCCTGCCCATGCACCAGCACGGGCAGGTTGGCGCTGGCCTGCTGGAAGGCCGCCTCGTCGGCGATCAACTGCACCTCGGCGAGCTTGGCCAGCGTCTTCAGCAGCGGTGCGGCCTCGGCGATGAAGCCCTGGTCGCCGCCGACCAGCAGCGGTACGCGTTCGGCGGGCGAAAGGTTCATCTCGCTGCGCAGGCTGCGGCAGGTGCCCACCACCTCCTTGAGCCGGGCCACCCAGGCGCAGGCCGCGTCGTCGATGCGCTCGGGCTGGGCCACCGGGTAGGCGGCCGTGACCAGGTAGTCGCTCTGCTTGCGCCCGGCGATGGGCGCCACGGTCTGCCACAGCTCTTCGGTGATGAAGGGCGTGATCGGATGCAGCAGGCGCAGGATGGTCTCCAGCACGCGGATCAGCGTGCGGCGGGTGGCGCGCTGCTGTGCCTCGTCGCCGGTCTGGATCTGCACCTTGGCGATCTCCAGGTACCAGTCGCAGTACTCGTCCCAGACAAAGCCGTAGATCGCGTTGGCCACGTTGTCCAGCCGGTAGTCCGCAAAGCCCTGGGCAACCTGCTGCTCCACGCGCTGCAGCTCGCTGACGATCCAGCGGTCGGCCTGGCTGAAGCGCAGATAGCCGTGCGCGGCGCCGCCCGGTGCGCATTGCTCGGGGCTGTGCTCCATCAGGCCGCAGTCCTGCCCCTCGGTGTTCATCAGCACGAAGCGGGTCGCGTTCCAGAGCTTGTTGCAGAAATTGCGGTAGCCCTCGCAGCGCTTGGAGTCGAAATTCACCGAACGGCCCAGCGTCGCCATCGCGGCGAAGGTGAAACGCAGCGCGTCGGCGCCATAGCCGGGAATGCCGTCGGGGAACTCTTTCTCAGTGGCCTTGCGCACCTTGGGCGCGGTCTCGGGCTTGCGCAGGCCCTGGGTGCGCTTGTCCAGCAGCTCAGGCAGCGCGATGCCGTCGATCAGGTCCACCGGGTCCAGCACATTGCCCTCGGACTTGCTCATCTTCTTGCCCTGCGCGTCCAGCACCAGGCCGTGGATGTACACGTGGCGGAAGGGCACCTTGTCGGTGAAGTGCTTGCTCATCATGATCATCCGGGCGACCCAGAAGAAGATGATGTCGTAGCCGGTCACCAGCACCGAGCTGGGCAGGAAGAGGTCCTGCTCCAGCGTGGCCTCGGGCCAGCCCAGCGTGGAGAAGGGCACCAGGGCCGCGGAGTACCACGTGTCCAGCACGTCCTCGTCGCGCCGGAGCGTCTTGCCGGGGGCCTGGGCCTGGGCGTCGGCTTCGTTGCGCGCGACATAGACGCGGCCGTCCTCGTCGTACCAGGCCGGGATCTGGTGGCCCCACCAGAGCTGGCGAGAGATGCACCAGTCCTGGATGTTCTTCATCCACTGGTTGTAGGTGTTGACCCAGTTCTCGGGAACGAACTTGACCTCGCCGGACTCGACGACCGCCATCGCTTCTTCCGCGATGGTCTTGCCATTAGCGCCGGGCTTGCTCATGGAGACGAACCATTGGTCGGTCAGCATGGGCTCGATCACCTGCCCGGTGCGGGCGCAGCGCGGCACCATCAGCTTGTGCTTCTTGACCTCGACCAGCAGGCCTTCGGCCTCCAGCTGCGCGACGATCTTCTTGCGCGCGACGAAGCGGTCCAGCCCCACGTAATCGGTCGGGATCTCGCCGGCTTCGGCATTACTGACCTTGGCCTCCAGGTCGAAGATGGTCAGCATGGGCAGGCCGTGGCGCAGACCGACCTGGTAGTCGTTGGTGTCGTGCGCCGGCGTGACCTTGACGACGCCGGTGCCAAAGTCCTTGTCCACGTACTCATCGGCGATCACAGGCACCAGACGGCCGGTGATGGGCAGGCGGACCTGCTGGCCGATCAGGTGCTTGTAGCGCTGGTCCTCGGGATGGACCATCACGGCGGTGTCGCCCAGCATGGTTTCCGGACGCGTGGTCGCGACCACCAGCGTCTCGTTGCCGGTGGCGAGCGGGTAACGGATGTGCCACAGCGAGCCGTCTTCTTCCTCGCTTTCCACCTCCAGATCCGACACCGCGGACTTCAGGATGGGGTCCCAGCTCACCAGGCGTTTGCCGCGGTAGATCAAGCCTTCCTCGTAGAGGCGGACGAAGGTGTCGGTCACGACGCGGGACAGCTTCTCGTCCATCGTGAAGTACTCATGGGCCCACGAGACCGAGTCGCCCATGCGGCGCATCTGCTGGGTGATGGTGCTGCCGCTCTGTTGCTTCCATTCCCAGACGCGGGCGACGAAATTCTTGCGGCCCAGGTCATGGCGGCTCAGTCCCTGGCCCTGCAACTGGCGCTCCACGACGATCTGCGTGGCGATGCCGGCGTGGTCGGTGCCCGGCACCCACAGCGTGTTGAAGCCGCGCATGCGGTGGTAGCGCGTCAACGAGTCCATGATGGTCTGGTTGAAGGCATGACCCATGTGCAGCGTACCGGTCACGTTGGGTGGTGGCAGCTGGATGCAGAAGGACTCGCGTTGCCGGTCCAGCGTGGGCTTGTACAGGCCCTGGGCTTCCCACAGGGGACCCCAATGGGCTTCCAGGGCGGCGGGTTCGAAGGACTTCGCGAGTTCGGTCATGGGGGCGCGGTCCGCTGTGATCGGCGGCGTCGTCAAAGCTGGGAATCGGGAGGGCGATTGTAGAGGCGCACCCGATACAAAACGAAACCCAGCGATACCGCAGCGAGATGCGCCGTGGCTGGTGGCCGGGAATCATGAGCCCATCGTTCACTTCCCATCGAGACCTTCAATGAATCCCTTTCGCCGCTGGTACCACCACCACCAGGAGTTCCATCACGTTCATGGCCGTCAGCGTGCTGGCCATGGTTTCTGCGGCCGTGCTGAGCGCTTCGGCTTCCCCGGGCATGGTCGCCATGGACATGGCGAGCGCCTGCTGGAGCGCGTCGGCGCCGCGCTGGACCTCGATGCCGGCCAGCGCGAACGCCTGGCCGAACTGCTCGACCAGCTCCAGCGCCAGCGCCGGGCGCTGAAGTCCCTGGCCGGCGGCCCCGAAATCCCGGCCCTGCTGGCCGGTGACAGCTTCGCCCGCGACGAGGCCCAGCGTCTGTTCGACGCGCGGCTGGACGCGCTGCGCGCCGCCGGCCCCGCGCTGGTCGCGGCGCTGGGGGATTTCTTCGACGCGCTGGACTTCGAGCAGCAGCAGGCGTTGCGCTTCATGCTGCGCCGCCTGCGCCAGCGTCGCGAGGCCGCATGAAGCCCCGGGTGGCGCCGCGCATCAACCGCAACCGCTGCGAGGGCAAGGGCGATTGCGTCGCGGTCTGTCCTCAGCAGGTGTTCGAGCTGGGCGTGCTGCCCGTGGCGCAGCGCCAGGGCCTGAAGATAGGCGGCCTGCTCAAGGGCTATGCCCATGGCTGGCGCCAGGCCCTGCTGGTGCGCGCGGAGGCCTGCAGCGGCTGTGGGCTCTGCGTCGGCGTCTGTCCGGAGCGGGCGATCAGCCTGCAGCCCCAGCGGCACAATGGAAGCCACGATGCACCGACTGCTGCTGATTGACGACGACGAGGCGCTGGCCGCGCCGCTGGCCCAGTACCTGGGCCGCTTCGACTTCGAGCTGGTCGCCGTGACTCGGCCCAGCGAGGCCTTGCGGCGCCTGGCCGGCGAGCGCTTCGACGCGCTGATCCTGGACGGCATGCTGCCGGAGATGGATGGTTTCGACTTCTGCAAGCGCGTGCGTGCCTGCGGCGAGTCCTGGCAGGACATGCCCATCCTGATGCTGAGCGCCCGTGGCGACCTGACCGACCGCGTGGTCGGCCTAGAGCTGGGCGCGGACGACTACCTGCCCAAGCCCTTCGAGCCGCGTGAACTGGCGGCGCGGCTGCAGACCATCCTGCGCCGCGCGCGGGCCGTGCCGGCGGCCCATGGGTCGGCGACGCTGCTGCGCTTCGAGGGGCTGGAGATCGATACCGCGCGGCGGCGTGTGGAGGGCGGCGACGGTCCGCTGGAGCTCACCGGCACCGAGTACGAGCTGCTGCTGATGCTGGCGCGCGAGCCCGGCCGTGTGTTTTCGCGCGACGAGATCCTCAACCGCCTGCGCGGCCAGGAGGCCGATCTGTACACGCGCGCGGTGGACATCCTGGTCAGCCGGCTGCGGCGCAAGCTGGAGCCGCTGGAGGCGGTGCGCACCCTGCGCAATGCCGGCTACTGCTTCGCGTTGCCGGAGCGTGCGCGATGAAGGGGTCGCCATGCCGTTTGCACGGCGACCGCGAGACGCGGCGCCGCGCGCTGAGGCGCCTTGCCGTCCAACAGCACGCCCTCCATGCGCGCAGCCGTGGGCGGGACTGGCACTGGCACTGGCGTGCGCGCCACCGCTGGCACCAGCGCTGGCATCGCCACCATGCCCAGTTCAAGCATTCGCTGGGCGCGCGGCTGATCGCGATCTTTCTCGTGCTGGCACTGCTGAGCAGCCTGATCCTGGTCGGCGCGCTGACGGCCCGCTTCGATCCGCTGTGGGCCGCGCCGGCGCTGTTGCTGGTAACTGCGCTGGCCTATGGCGGCATCCGCCACATGGTGCGTCCGCTGCGCGAGCTGGCCGCCGGGGCCGAGGCCTTCGGACGCGGCGATCTGCAGCATCGTGTGCCCATACGTCATCGCGACGAGATCGGCGATCTGGCGCACCGCTTCAACCAGATGGCGGCGGACATCCAGGCCATGCTGGACGGCAAGCGCGCGCTCTTGCTGGCGATCAGCCACGAGCTGCGCAGTCCGCTGACGCGGGCACGGCTGCATGCGGAGCTGGTGGGGGAGGGCGCGTCGCGCGACGCGCTGTTGCATGAGCTTGGCCAGATGCGCGACCTGATCAGCGCGCTGCTGGAAAGCGAGCGTCTGGGCGATGGCCACCGCGCGCTGCAGCGCGAGGACTGCGATCTGGCGGCGCTGCTGCGCGAGCAGGCCCTTCCTGGGGTGATGCTGGACCTGGAGTCCGGCCTGCCACCGCTGCCGCTGGATCGACTGCGCATGCAGCTGCTGTTGCGCAATCTGCTGCACAACGCGCTGCGCCACAACGACGCCGCGCGCGGCCCGGTGGTGCTGGGCGTGTGCCGCGACGGCGCGGGCCAGCGGCTGTGGGTGCGCGACCATGGGCCCGGTGTGCCGGCCGAGGCGCTGGTCTCGTTGGGCCAGCCCTTCTTCCGCCCCGATGCGGCGCGCAGCCGCAATGACGGCGGCGTGGGACTGGGCCTGTGCCTGTGCCGGCTGGTGGCCGAGGCCCATGGCAGCCGGCTGGAGCTGCGCAACGTCGAGCCGGGTTTCGAGGCCGCGCTGACGCTGGCCTGAGGTATCCGGGGGCAGGTCTTGCCCCCGGGCGGGCGATCACATGAACAGGTGCTCGCCGGCGTTCTCTCCGCCGAGGATCACGTAATTCACCTTCTTCAGGTCCTTCAGTTCGCGGCCGCCGGCATAGCTGATGGAGCTCTGCAGGTCCTCGCGCATCTCGCGCACCGTGTCGGCGAACTTGCCCTTGACCGGCTCCAGGATGCGCTTGCCCTCGACGTGCTTGTATTCGCCCTTGTTGAAGTCCGAGGCCGAGCCGTAGTACTCCTTGTAGAGCTTGCCGTCGACCTCCACGGTGTTGCCGGGCGACTCCTCGTGGCCGGCGAACAGCGAGCCGACCATCACCATGGAGGCGCCGAAGCGCACGCTCTTGGCGATGTCGCCGTGGTGGCGGATGCCGCCGTCGGCGATGATGGGCTTGGTCGCCACGCGGGCGCACCACTTCAGCGCCGACAGCTGCCAGCCGCCCGTGCCAAAGCCGGTCTTCAGCCGCGTGATGCAGACCTTGCCCGGGCCGATGCCCACCTTGGTGGCATCGGCGCCCCAGTTCTCCAGGTCGATCACGCCCTCTGGCGTGCCCACGTTGCCGGCGATCACGAAGCTGTCGGGCAGCTTGTGCTTGATGTGGGCGATCATGCGCTGCACGCTGTCGGCATGGCCGTGCGCGATGTCGATCGTGATGTAGTCGGCGCCCACGCCGTCGGCGGCCAGGCGGTCGATGACGGCATAGTCCGCCGGCTTGACGCCTGAGCTAATGGACACGAACAAGCCCTTGTCGCGCATGGACCGGGCATAGGCCACGCTGTCCAGGTCGAAGCGGTGCATCACGTAAAAGTAGCCGTTGGCGGCCAGCCATTGCGTGATGGATTCATCCACCACCGTCTTCATGTTGGCCGGGACCACCGGCAGCTTGAAGCGGCGCGGGCCGAAGTCGATCGAGGTGTCGCATTCGGCCCGGCTCTCGACGCGGCACTTGCGCGGCAGGAGCAGGATGTTGTCGTAGTCGAAGATTTCCATGATGTCCAAGTTCGCAATAGTGGGGTGCGTTGCCTGCAGTGCACCACCTGGGCTGCGAGCACTTGACTTGGACGTCCGGTGACCCGGACACCAAAATTTGGGCCCGGTGACTCATTCTACGCACTTCGCTTCGGCCCTGTGCTGCGACAAGCCGGTGCGCGGGCGAATCGCTAAACTTTCGCCTTTTCGCCCGCCCGCCTTCCGCCGGGAACAGGAACCGAACAGCATGCATTCCGTCGTCATCAGCGGCACCGGCCTCTACCAGCCGCCGCACACCATCACCAACGCCGAGCTGGTGGAGTCCTTCAACCGCTATGTGGACCTGCAGAACGCGCAGCACGCCGACGCGATTGCGCGCGGCGAGCGCGAGCCGCTGGCCCATTCCAGTGTCGAGTTCATCGAGAAGGCCTCGGGCATCAAGCAACGCTATGTGATCGAGAAGGACGGCGTGCTGGACCCGCGGCGCATGTACCCGCGCTTCCAGGAGCGCGGCGACGACCAGCTCTCGCTGATGGCCGAGATCGCGGTGGACGCGGCCCACAAGGCGCTGGCCGCCGCGGGCAAGAAGGGCTCCGACGTGGACGCGGTGCTGTGCTCCGCGGCCAACATGCAGCGCGCCTATCCGGCCATGGCGATCGAGATCCAGCAGGCGCTGGGCGCGGGCGGCTATGGCTTCGACATGAACGTGGCCTGCTCGTCGGCCACCTTCGCGCTGGAGCAGGCCTACAACGCGGTGCGTTCCGGCGCGTCCCGCTGTGTGCTGGTGGTCAATCCCGAGATCACCTCCGCCCACCTGGAATGGAAGGACCGCGACTGCCACTTCATCTTTGGCGATGTCTGCACCGCCATCGTCGTGGAGCGCGCCGAAACGGCGACGTCCGCGGAACAGTGGGAGATCCTGGGCACGCGGCTGGCGACCCAGTTCTCCAACAACATCCGCAACAACTTCGGTTTCATGAACCGCTCCGAGGACAGCGATCCGCTGGCGCGCGACAAGACCTTCCGCCAGGAAGGCCGCAAGGTGTTCAAGGAGGTGGTGCCCATCGCGGCCGCCCACATCGAGAGCCATCTGGGCGCGCAGGATCTGCAGCCCAGCCAGGTGCGTCGGTATTGGCTGCACCAGGCCAATCTGGGCATGAACCAGCTGATCATCAAGAAGCTGGTCGGTGGCGAGGCCGGCTCGGACCAGGCGCCGCTGATCCTGGACGAGTTCGCCAACACCGCGTCGGCCGGCTCCATCATCGCCTTCCACCGCCACAAGGCGGATCTGGCGGCCGGCGATGTGGGGGTGATCTGCTCCTTCGGCGCGGGCTACTCGGTGGGCAGCGTGATCGTTCGCAAGCGCTGAGGCGGCTTCGTTGTCCAAGAGAACGGCGGGCGGCACCGGGCCGCCGGCCGTTCCTCGCCGGGGCTCGGCGGGTTCAGCGGCCGGGAGCGCTGCTGGCGGGTGAGCCGCCGAACAGGGTCTCGAACAGCCCCGGGGCGGCGGACGCGGCGGGCGGGGGCGGCACGGGGCCGATCTGGCGCAAGCCGTTGTCGCCGGCGAACTCCTCGAAGACCCAGTCCGGTCCGTGCGGGCCCTCCTGCATCACCAGGCCCTCGGCAGGCGGGGCGATCTCTTCGACCGCCTTGCCGCGCAGCGCGGTGGTCATGAACTCCACCCAGGCCGGCAGCGCGATGCCGCCACCCGATTCGCGGTCGCCCAGCGAGCGCGGCTGGTCGTAGCCTATCCAGACCGCCGCGGCCACCTGCTTCTGGAAGCCGACGAACCAGGCGTCCACCGCGTCGTTGGTGGTGCCGGTCTTGCCGTACAGGTCGCCACGCCGCAGCGCCGCGCCGGCGCGTGCCGCGGTGCCGCTGCGCACCACTTCCTGCAGCAGGCTGCTGGTCACGAAGGCGTTGCGCTCGCTGATCGCGCGCTGCTCCTCGGCGGGCATGGGGATGTCGGCCTGGAACAGCACTTGGCCCTGGGCATCGGTGATGCGGCTGATCAGCAGCGGCTTCATCAGATAGCCGCCATTGGCGAACACCGCATAGGCCCCGGCCATCTGCAGCGGCGTGGCGGCGCCGGAGCCCAGTGCCAGCGTCAGGTTGTCCGGCTGCTTGTCGACCTCCAGGCCGAAGCGCCCGGCCCAGGCGCGCGCGCGCGCCGGGCTCAACTGCTCGGCGATGCGGATGCTCACCATGTTCTTGGAGCGCGCCAGCGCCTGGCGTAGCGTGATCGGGCCGTCGTACTGGCCGTCGGAGTTCTTCGGCGACCAGTCGCCGATGCTGATCGGCGCGTCGTCCACCACGGTCCCGGGGCCGGCGCCCTGTTCCAGCGCCGCCGAGTAGAGCAGGGGCTTGAAGCTGGAGCCCGGCTGGCGCCAGGCCTGAGTGGCGTGGTTGAACTGGTTGCGCGCGAAGTCGAAGCCGCCCACCAGCGCGAGCACGCTGCCGGTGCGCGGCTCCAGCGCCACCAGCGCGCCCTCGGCCTCGGGCGACTGGGTGATGATCCAGGCGCCCGGCCGGCTCGCGCCCTTGGCGTCGCGCTGCGGCGGGCCCTGCAGCACGCGGATGATGGAGCCGCGCTGCACGCGCAGCCCCGGCTTGGCCTTGTCCGACAGCCCGCTCAGCGCGGCGCGCAGGCCGTCGCCGCGGACCTCGATGTCCTCGCCGCTCTGCAGGCTGGCGCGGAGCACACCCTTGTCGACCGAGGTCACGACCGCGGCGCGCAGTTCGTCGTTGTCGGGGTGGTCGGCCAGCGCGTGGGCGATGGCGCTGTCCTGCTCCGCCTCGTCCTCGGGCAGGTCCACCTGGCCCTCGGGACCACGCCAGGCCTTGCGGCGCTCGAAATCCAGCAGGGTGCGGCGCAGTCCCCGGTAGGCGGCGATCTGCGCTTCGGACTGCAAGGTGGTCCAGACCTTGATGCCGCGCGTGTAGGCCTCATCGCCGTACTGGGCGTACACCACCTGGCGCGCCATCTCGGCGGC
The DNA here is from genome assembly GCF_022549225.1 of Pelomonas sp. CA6. Taxonomy (GTDB): domain Bacteria; phylum Pseudomonadota; class Gammaproteobacteria; order Burkholderiales; family Burkholderiaceae_C; genus Roseateles. The sequence continues at coordinate 33,031 of NZ_JAKZFD010000018.1, read as the reverse complement.
GTATTCGGCATGCAGGCGCTGGTCCTGCGGGCGGCGCAGGTGCAGGGTCTCGTTGCGCGCCTGCTCCAATTGCGTGTCGTCGATCACGCCGGTTTCGCGCATGCGTGCCAGCACCACCAGCTGGCGCTTCTTGGCGCGCTGCAGGTTGGTGATGGGGTTGGCGTAATAGGGGTTCTGCGGCAGGCCGGCCAGCATCGCGGTCTCGGCGATGGACAACTCCTTCAGCGTCTTGCCGAAATAGGCATGCGCGGCCGCCTCGAAGCCATAGGCGCGCTGACCCAGATAAATCTGGTTCATGTACACCTCGAGGATCTGATCCTTGCTCAGCTGGCTCTCGATCTTCAGCGCCAGCAGCACCTCGATGAACTTGCGCGTATAGAGCTTGCGTTTCGTCAGGTAGAGGTCGCGCGCGAGCTGCTGGGTGATGGTGGAGGCACCCTGGCTGCGCGACGAGAACAGATTGGCCAGTGCCGCGCGCGCGATGCCCGGCAGGTAGATGCCCTGGTGCTCGTAGAAGTTGGCGTCCTCCACCGCGAGAAGCGCGTCGCGCATGCGCTGCGGGATTTGCGCCAGCGGCACATAGGTGCGGCGCTCGGCGCCGTACTCGCCGATCAATTCGCCGTCGGCCGAATACACCCGCAACGGCTGCTTGGGGTTGTAGTCGGTCAGCTTGTCCAGCGAAGGCAGCCCGGGATAGACCACGGCGGCGGCGGCGGCCAGCACCAGCACCAACGCGGCGATCGCCAGACCGCTCCACAGCGCGATGCGCCGCCAGGGCAGGGTCCGCAGGCGCTGGAGCAGGGCGGCGGGCTGGAGTCGGGGCAATGGCATGCGGAGGCGGCGCGTGAGGCTTCAGTCTCGAATCGGCGGATTATCCGCATCCTGCCGCCCGCCGCCGCAGGCCATGCCGCAGCGTCACACAGTGCATACAGGAAAGCGACGCTCGGTCACATCCGCGAACAGCGGCAGGCCGAGCATCGCCTCATCCTCCCGGTTGGCGGTGCCTGCCGAAGGCGGGGCGCCGTGCATGGGGTATCGTGCCGACCCATGCAAGACCTGAGTTTCTATTGGCACGACTACGAGACCTTCGGGCGCGTGCCGCGCCGCGACCGCCCCGCCCAGTTCGCCGGGCTGCGCACCGACGCCGAGCTGAACGAGATCGGCGATCCGCTGATGATCTACTGCCAGCCCCCCCTGGACAGCCTGCCCGACCCGGAGTCCTGCCTGCTTACCGGCATCCTGCCGCAGACCTGCGCCGAGCAGGGGTTGCCTGAGCACGCCTTTGCCGCCGCCATCCATGCCGAACTGGCGCGGCCTGGCACCGTGGGCCTGGGCTACAACAGCATCCGCTTTGACGACGAGGTCACGCGCTTCCTGTTCTGGCGCAACCTGATCGACCCCTATGGGCGGGAATGGCAGAACGATTGCGGCCGCTGGGACCTGCTGGACGTGCTGCGCTGCGCCTACGCGCTGCGGCCCGACGGCATCACCTGGCCCCGGCACGAGGATGGCCGGCCCTCGTTCAAGCTGGAACACCTGAGCGCCGCCAACGGGCTGCTTCACGAGGCGGCGCACGACGCGCTGTCCGACGTGCGCGCCACCATCGCGCTGGCCCGGCTGCTGCGCGAGCGGCAGCCGCGGCTGTGGGAGTTCTGCCTGAAGCTGCGCAAAAAAGACGCCGTGTGGGCCGAGATCGGCACCGAGCGGCCTTTCCTGCATGTCTCGGGCATGTACGGCGTGGAGCGTGGCTGCATCGCGCTGGTCTGGCCGCTGGCCGCGCATCCGACCAACAAGAACGAACTCATCGTCTGGGACCTGGCCGAGGACCCGGCCGGCCTGGTGGGCCTGGACGCTGAGACCGCGCGCCAGCGCATGTTCACCCGCCAGGAGGAGTTGCCCGAGGGCGTCACCCGGCTGCCGATCAAGACCATCCACGTCAACAAGTCACCCATCGTGATCGGCAATCTGAAGACGCTGGCGCCCGAGATGGCGCAGCGCTGGGGTCTGGACCTCGCGCAGGGGCTGCGCCACGCAGAGCAGCTGCAGCGTCTGGGCGGCGAGCTGCGCGGGCTGTGGCCCCAGGTCTTCCAGCGCCCCGGCGGCGACGCCAGCGTGGATGTGGACGAGGACCTGTACGGCGGCTTCCTGTCCAACGAGGACCGGCGCGCGCTGGAGCGGCTGCGCGCGCTGGCGCCCGAGGCGCTGGCGCGCCGGGTCGCCGAGCGCAAGGTCGCCTTCGAGGACGCCCGGCTGGACGAGCTGCTGTTCCGCTACCGCGCGCGCAACTGGCCGCAGCTGCTGGACGGCGCCGAACAGGCGCGCTGGCAGCAGCATTGCGCCGAACGCCTGCACCTGGGGCAGGGGGGCGCGCAGACCCTGCAGCAGTTCTTCGAGCGCATCGACCAGCTCGGCGAATCGGCCGAGGATGAGCGCAGCCAGGACATCCTCGGCGCGCTGTACGACTGGGCCGAACAGATCGCGCCGCCGCCCCCCTGAGGCCGGGGGGAGCGGGCCTCGCGGCGTGGCGTTCCGGCGCCGTCTTGCCCGATTGGGGTTTTCGTTAGGCGTCAAACCGGTTACACCTGCAATAGTGGTGGCCACCGTGCGCCTCGGGGTGCACGATGGCCGATCGGCCCTTGTTTTCTTGGCAGGAGAACGCCTCATGCAGCACGCCCCCCAGCCCGAAGTCCACGAACAGGTTGCCGCCCGCATGCGCGCGCTGCTGGTGCGTGCGCCGCTGGCGGTGGCCTTCGTCGATGGCGACCGTTTCGAAATCGTCAGCGAGCATTTCAACCACTTGTTTGGCCATGGCGACGAAACCGACTTGAGCGGCGCCCCCGTGCGCCAGGTGCAGGTCAACGACGCCACCCATGCCGCGCTGCAGGAGCGCATGGGCCAGGCCTTCGCGGCCGGTCGGCCGCTGGACGAGGAACAGGAATATGTGCGCCGCGACGGCAGCCGCTTCTGGGGCCGCCTGACCGCCACGCCGGTGCACTGGGAGCAGCCGGCTGGCGAGGCCATGTGGGTGGTTGAAGACGTGACGGCGGCGCGCGCGCTGCGCCAGCAGCCGACCTGGGTGGCCAAGCACGACCTGCTGACCGAACTGGCCAACCGCCGTGAGTTCGACCGCCGGCTCTCCGACCATGTGGGCAGCCGGCGCCATGAGCCGGTGTCCCTGCTGTTCCTGGACGTGGACCGCTTCGGCGAGATCATCCAGGGCATGGGGCCGGAGGTGGCCGACCATTTCCTCGCCGGGCTCGGTCGCATGCTGGTCACCAAGGTGCGCGCGTCCGACCTGGTGGCGCGGCTGGAGAAAGACCATTTCGCGGTGCTGCTGCCTGACTGCGACCAGCACTACGCCGAGATCGTGGCCGAGAAGATACGCGCGGCGATCGCCGCCTACCGGCTGCGCTGGGGTCTGCACCGGGCGCGGGTCAAGGCCAGCGTCGGCGTGGTCCAGCTGCAGCCGGCGCTGGAAACGGTGGATGCCGCGCTGTCGGCCGCCATGCTGGCCTGCACGGAAGCCAAGGCAGCCGGCGGGGATTGCGTGCGCGTGTTCGTTTCCAACGGCGCGTTCAGCGAGCTGGCAGGCGCCTGACCCCACGGGGCGGCGGGGCGCAAAAAGAGAATTGGGCGGGAAACCCCATCTTTTTCTAAAGTTTCCCGGCGGGCGGCCGATGAGATCGGGGAGAGTCTCTCTTTCTCGAGCCCGGAGTTCCGCCATGAGCATCAGCCTGTCCACCGCCCTGTCCGGCCTGTCGGCCGCGAACGAGCGGATGCGCGCGTCGGCTCAGAAGATGGCCGACGTCGCCACCGAAGGGGCCCGCCGCGAGCCCACGCAGGATCCGTCCGCCAGCCAGGACGCTCAGCCCGCGCGCCAACGCGTGCCGGCACCCGGCACCGACCTGGAGACCCAGCTGATCGAGCAGCGTTCCGCCACCTACGCCTACGTGGCGAACCTGCGCGTGCTGCAGACCCAGGTCCGGGCCGAAGGGGCGTTGCTGGACATCCAGGCCTGAGCCCGGCACGCCGGCACCCCGGGCCGCGGGGCGTGCGTATTCGTCACGCCGAGCCTGAACCTGCGCCTCGTCGGCGCGGAATGCGCCCACAATGGCCTCAAGGCCGCCCAACGTCCTGCCCGCGGCCCCCAGCCTCAAGACCATCTTGCGATCGCCGCCTTCTCTTCCCCGTCCCATCGCGGTGGACCCCGCGTCCGGCCCCTGGTCCGGCGAACTGCAGCACTGGCTGGACGCCTTGCCGCAGCCGGTCTGGCTGGCCCGCTCGGACCTGGAGCTGCTGAGCTTCAACGCGGCGCTGTGCCGGCTGCTGGGGCAGCCCTCCGAGGCCCTGCGCAAGCGTCGGTTGTCCGACTGGCTGCCCGACGGCGATGCCGAGTTGCTGCGTCAGGCCTGTGCCGGACGCGAGGCCTTGGCGCTGGAATTGCGCCTGCGTGCCACCGATGGACACTTGCGCTGGCAGTCCTGCCGCGCCTCGCCCCTGTTGCTGGACGGCGAGCCTCTGTGGCTGGGCACGCTGCACGACATCGATGCCAGCCATCGCGCGCAGGCGCGCTGGGAGGAGGCCGATGAAACCTGGAAGCTGGCGCTGGAAAGCACCGGCGACGGCGTCTGGGACTGGCGCCTGGACCGCGGCGTGGAGACCTTCTCGCGGCGCTACCTGGAGATCTACGGCTATGACCCGGATGAGATCGAGCAGCGGCCGGAGACCTTCGATGCGCTGACGCATCCCGACGACGTCGAACAGATGGAGCGCGATCGGCAGGCGCATTTCGAGGGACGCACGCCCATCTACCGCAACGAGCACCGGGTGCGCTGCAAGGACGGACGGTGGAAATGGGTGCTCAGCCGCGGCATGGTGATCAGCCGCGACGCCCAGGGCCGGCCGCTGCGCATGGTGGGCACGCACACCGACATCACCGAGCGCAAGCAGGCCGAGGCGCTGATCTGGCAGCACGCCCACATGGACCCGCTGACCGGCCTGCCCAATCGGCGCCTGCTGCGCGAGCGGCTGTCCCAGGCCCTGAACCAGCATCGGCCGCTGGCGGTGCTGTTCATCGACCTGGATCACTTCAAGGAAGTCAACGACACGCTGGGCCACGGCAAGGGCGACCTGCTGCTGCAACAGGCCGCGCAGCGCATCCAGGACTGCCTGCAGCCGCATGACATCGTGGCCCGCATGGGGGGCGATGAGTTCACCGTGGTCCTGCAGCACCGGCCCGACCGGGCCGCGGTCGAGCAGACCGTGCGCCGGCTGCTGGCGCGGGTCAGCGAGGTCTATCTGCTCGAGCGCGAGCGCGCCTTCGTGTCCGCCAGTCTGGGCATCAGCCTGTATCCGGACGACGGCGAGCACATCGAGACCTTGTTCAAGCATGCGGACCAGGCCCTCTACGTCGCGAAGGACGCGGGGCGCAACCGCTTCGCCTATTTCACGCCCGAGCTGCACCGGGCGGCGCTGCACCGGGTGCGGCTGGGCATGGACCTGCGCGAGGCGCTGCAGCGGCGCCAGCTGCGCCTGGTCTACCAGCCCATCGTTGACCTGCGCAGCGGCGCGTTGCGCAAGGCGGAGGCGCTGCTGCGCTGGGCCCATCCCGAACGGGGCGAGGTCTCGCCCGCGGAGTTCATCCCCATCGCCGAGACCAGCGGCCTGATCCTGGAGATCGGCGAATGGCTGTTCGACGAGGCGCTGCGCACCCTGGTGCACTGGCGCCGCAAGGGGCTGTCGGATCTGCGGCTGAGTCTCAACAAATCCCCGCTGCAGTTCCTCGGCGCGGGGGATGGGCCGCAGCGCTGGCTGGCCCGGCTGGCCGAACACGGGCTGCCGCCGCAGGCGCTCACGCTGGAGATCACCGAGGGCCTGCTGCTGGAAGGCGGCGAGGCCGTCAGCGCGCAGCTGAACGCGCTGCGCGAGGCCGGGATCAAGCTCGCGCTGGACGATTTCGGCACCGGCTATTCCTCGCTGGCCTATCTGCAGCGCCACCGCATCGACGCGATCAAGATCGACCGCAGCTTCGTCCATGAACTGGCGCCACACAGCCGCGCGCTGGCGCTGTGCCGCACCATTGTGAGCCTGGCCCACGAGCTGGGCATGGAGGTGATCGCCGAGGGCGTGGAAACGCCCGAGCAGCTGGAGTTGCTGCGCGCGATGGGCTGCGACATGGGCCAGGGCTTTCTGTTCGCGCGCCCGTTGGAGGCCGCCGATCTGCCGCGCTGGCTGGCGGAGCGCCCCGCGCGCCCCTAGCGATCGGCCTCGAGCGCGAACAGCGCCGAGCCGTCGCCCAGTTCGCGCACCAGGCGCAGCCCGGCTGCAGCGGCATCGTGGGCCAGCGCGCCCGCGCCGGTGCGCAACTGCAGGCTCAGCCCCGGCACCGGGCGCAGGCGCCAGCCCGGCGCTGCCTGGGCCCATGGCGCCACGCCGCCTTCGGCCAAGAAGGCGGCCAGTGCCTCGCGCGTCTCGTCGGGGGCGTCGATCACCAGCCGGTCCGCGCCGAGGTGCGGGAAGTGGCCGCCCCCGGCCGCGCGGTAGCTGTTGGTCACGACGAGGAACTCTGCTGCGTCGTCCAGCGGCTGGCCGCGCCAACGCAGCGCCTGCACGCGTTGGCCGTCGCTGATGCGGCGGCCCTCGCGGTCGAAGCGCGCGGGCTGGGTCAGGTCCAACTCATAGCTCAGTTCGCCCGGGGCGCCATAGAGCATGTCGAAGTTGAAGCCAGGAAAGTCCGGGTCCAGCAGCGGTTGCTCGGCCGGGCCTCGCGGGTCCGCGCGGCGGAACTGGCCGGCGGACATCTCCAGCCAGTCGCGCACTTCGGCGCCGCGCAGCTTCAGCACCTTGATGGTGTTCGCGTAGACATAGAGATCGGCCACATGCTTGATCGCGATGGGGCCGGCGGGAATGTCGGTGTACTGCGTCCAGCCTTGGCGGCCACCGGTCTTGAACGGCGCGGCGGCGGACAGCAGCGGCAGCGTCTCCAGCGCCGTGCCCTGTACCGCGCGCCGGGCGTAGGCCAGCTGGGCGCCAGCCACCAGCCGCACCGCCAGGCTGTCGCTGACCTGGGCGAAGTAGCTGTGGATGGGCGTGTCGGTGTTCGCCGTTGCGCGCCGGATGTGGGCCAGCGTGGCCTCGTGCTCGCGCGCGATGACCACCGCGGGCATGGGGTCGGCGTCCACCAGCGGCTGTTGCCGCGCCCGGTCGAAGATGGCCCGAAGGCTGGACTGGCTCTCCACCACGCGCCAGCGCCCCTGCTCGCGGCGCAGGCGCAGGTCGACCAGGCCCAGATGGTCGCCCCAGCGTCCGGGCATCACGGCCGGAACCCCGTGGATGCGGCCCTGGCGCGCGTCCACCGCCGGATAGCCTTCGAAGCCCGGGCCCGGCAGCTCGGCATGCGCATGGCCCAGCAGCAGCGCGTCGATGCCCGGTACCCGCGCCAGCTGCACCGCCATGTTCTCCGACAGGCGCGGCAGCTCGTGCTTCTCCAGCCCGGTATGGGCGATCACCACCACCACATCGGCACCGGCGCGGCGCAGCCTCGGCACCCAGTCGCGCGCGGTCTCGACCATGTCGCGCACCTGCACCTGGCCCTGCAGCTGTTGCCGGTCCCATTGCAGGATTTGCGGCGGCGTCAACCCCAGCACGCCGACGCGCAGCCGATGGATTTGCCCGGCCTCGTCGCGCATCTCGCGTTCCAGCAGCGCGGTCGGCGTGAAGGCGGGAGCGCGCCCGTCGGCGCTCAGCACATTGGCGTTCAGGTAGGGGAAGCTGGCGCCGGCCAGGGTCCGGCGCAGAAAGGGCAGGCCGTAGTTGAACTCGTGGTTGCCGATGTTGGCCGCATCCACCCGCAGCAGATTGAGCACGCGGATCGCCGGATGCACGGCGCCCTCGCGCGCCGGGGCGCGGGCGACCTGGTCGCCCAGCGGGTTGCCCTGGATCAGGTCGCCGTTGTCAAAGAGCAGGCTGTTGGGCACCTCGTCCCTGGCCTGCTGGATGCGCGTGATGGTCCGCGCGAGGCCGAACTCGGCGGTGGGCCGGTCGCGGTAATAGTCGTAGTCCAGCAGGTTCATGTGCACGTCGCTGGTCTGCATCAGGCGCAGGCGCAGGTCGGCGGCCTGCACGGCGCCCAGGCCGCACAGCGAAAGGCCCAGCGCGATCGCCGCGGCACGAAGACGGGAAGGGTTCATGGGCCGCGATGTTAGGCGAGGCCCGCTTCGTCTTGGAGCGCGCCCTCAACCCAGGGTGGGCTTGGCGACCATCAGCCAGAACACGGCCAGCATCGCGGCAAAGGCCGGGTAGCCCAGGCGCTCCCACCAGCGGGCGTAGCGCGCATAGGCCTGGGGCAGCGCGGCGCCGCTGCGCCACGCTGCCTGTGCCATGGCCGCCATGCGCAGTTGCAGCCACAGCACCGGCAGCCAGCAGGCCCCGGCCAGCAGGTAGAGCGCGAACGCGGCGGCGATCCAGGGCGTGGCGAGCGGCCAGCCCGCCAGATGCGCCATCCAGACGCCGGACAGCGGCTGCACCAGCATCGCCGGCGTCGTGAACCATAGGTCGGCGCGGACCACCAGGCGGCCGACGACGGCGCGTGCCTCCAGCGAGTCGCTGCGGTTGGCGAAGAACAGGTAGAAGGCCGAGCCAAAGCCGGTGCCCACCAGCAGCACGCTGGAGATCACATGCATGGTCTTGAGCCAGAGGTAGAGGTTCATGCGGGTGCATCCTGGTGGAGGATGAAGAGCAGGGCCGCGATCGGCAGGTTCTTGCTGAGGCAGCCCAGCGGATCCAGCCACAGCGTGGGCAGCATCAGCGTGGCCGTCAGGCTCAGGCCCAGCAGCGCCAACAGGGCCAGCCGGTAGACCCAGCGCCGGTGCCAGCGCCACAGCGCCAGCCCGACCGCCAGGTCCAGCAGGCTGCCGGCGACGATCAGCGGCGTCTGCCAGGGCGCCGGCGTGCCGGCGGCAACCAGAAGGGCCTGGCCGCGCCCCTGCAGCTCCCACAGGCTGACCGCCGCGGTGAGCAGCCACAGCGTCACCAGGCTGGCGCGCGCCCAAGGGCGGCTGTGGCGCGAGGGGAAGGGGATCAGACCGAGTCCCATGCGAGCTCCCTGAGCTGTTCCGGCGCGATCGGCGGGCGCTCCAGCCAAGCCTGGAAGGGCGCTGCGTCCGCCACGTTGTCCTGCTGCAGCAGCGCCAGCGTCTCGCGGCACCAGGGCTGCATGGGCAGGTGGTCGCCGGCGCGGGCGCTGGCGCGGCTGAGCCAATCGGGCAGCGCGAGCACGCGTGCCGGGCCCGCGCCATCGGCGCGTCGCAGCACGGCGACGAATTCCGCCAGCGTCAGCGCGCGCGGACCCACCGCATGCAGCAGCGCGGGGCCCGGCGGGTGCGCGGCCAGCAGCCGCGCACAGACCTGGGCCAGGTCTTGCACCGCTACGGGCTGGACGCGGGCACGCAGTGCCGCGGCGGGCAGGACCAGCAGCGGCAGCCGGGCCAATTGCATGAACATCCGGCTGCTGGCGCCACCGCGGCCGAAGACGATGCTGGGCCGCAGCACGCAGCCGTCCAGACGACCCTGCTCGCGCAGCGACAGCAGCACCGCGTCGCCCGCGCGCTTGCTGCGCGCGTACTCGGTTGCGCTGCCTTCGATGCCCAGCGCGGAGATATGGATCACGCGGCGCAGGCCCTGTTCCGCGCAGGCCTCGAACAGCGCCGCGGGTGCGCGGTGGTGCACGGCCTCCATCGGGCGCGCGGCCGAGGATCGCAGCACGCCGACGGCATTCACCACGGCGTCCAGGCCCGCGAGGCGGGGCCGCCAGTCGGCGGGCGCGAGATCGCGGCTGAAATCGATCCCGAGGCGATGGCTCTCCAGCACCTCGTGACCCTGGGCGCGCAGCTGCGCCGCGATGTGGCGGCCGATGAAGCCGCGGCTGCCGCAGAGCAGAACGCGGCTCATCGCGCGGCTCCGCACGCACCGCAGCGCGGGAGCCGGACCGGGAGCGGGCCCGTGGCCGCTTGGGGCGAAGGAGGCTGCGGGACGGGTAGGTGAGGTAGCAATGTTGATTTCATGATTTATCCGATATTTCAGTCAAAACAGAAATTAACGCTCAAAAAAAGGGTCTCAGCTGCTGTCGCCGCGCACGAACTTCTGCACGCTGGCACCCAGCTTGAGCACGCGCTCCAGCGTGGTCGGCGACAGGCGCAACATCTCTTCGGACCAACTGCCCAGCGTGTCCATGAAGCGCAGCGCCTCGCGCACGCGGTCCTGGGCGTCCGGGGTTTCGTCGGCGAAGGATGCGTCCCGCACCAGCTCGCCCAGCACCCGCACCGTGGGGTCGAACTCGCGTTCCTTGCGCTCGCGCACGATGGTGCGGAACAGCTCCCAGACGTCCAGCGAGGTCTCGAAGTAGTCGCGCCGGTCGCCCAGCTGGTGGGTGACGCGGATCAGGTTCCAGTTCTGCAGTTCCTTCAGGCTGGTGCTGACATTGGAGCGGGCCACGGCCAGGGTGTCGGAGATTTCCTCGGCGTTCATCGCGCGGCCATGGAAGTAGAGCAGCGCGTGGATCTGCGCCACGGTGCGGTTCACCCCCCAGGCACTGCCCATCTCGCCCCAATGGACCACGAACCGGCGTGCGACAGGACTCAATTCCATGGCCGGCATCTTAGGTAGACAGAAATTTCTGTCAAGAGAGAAATTCTGCCGTTGCTTCGGCGTGGGCTTCTGTCGGCTGGGGCGAAAGGGCCGTGGTTTCCGCGGACGCGCCAAGGCTGGGACAATCGCCGCATGTCTCTGAAAGCCCCCGAACTCCTGCTGCCGGCCGGCTCGCTGGCCAAGATGCGCGCCGCCTACGACTTTGGCGCCGATGCCGTCTATGCCGGCCAGCCGCGCTACTCCCTGCGTGCGCGCAACAACGAATTCCGCCTGGAGCAGATCGCCCAGGGCATTGCCGAGGCGCACCAGCGCGGCAAGAAGTTCTTTGTCACCAGCAACCTGATCGCGCACAACGACAAGGTGCGCACCTACCTGCGCGACATCCAGCCCGTGGTGGAGCTGAAGCCCGACGCGCTGATCATGGCCGATGCCGGCCTGATCATGCAGGTGCTGGAGCAAATGGAACGCGGTCTCTTTCCCAAGGTGCCCATCCATCTCTCGGTGCAGGCCAATACCACCAACTGGGCGGCGGTGAAGTTCTGGCAGAAGGCCGGCGTGGAACGCATCATCCTGTCGCGCGAGCTGAGCCTGGACGAGGTTGAGGCCATCCGCAACGAGTGCCCCGACATGGAGCTGGAAGTCTTCGTGCACGGGGCGTTGTGCATCGCCTATTCCGGGCGCTGCCTGCTGTCGGGCTATTTCAACCGCCGCGACCCCAACCAGGGGACCTGCACCAACGCCTGCCGCTGGGAATATGGTGCCCAGGGCGCCACCGAGGACCCGACCAGCGGCGAAGCCGTGCCGGTGGCGCGCATGGAGGGCGACTTCAGCTTCGCGGAGGCGCAGGCCGAGGCTGAGGCGGGCTTTGCGTCCACCTGCGGCGGTGGCGCGCGCCATCCGGCGGCGGACCGCGTCTATCTGCTGGAGGAGAAGGGCCGGCCCGGCGAGCTGATGCCCATCATGGAAGACGAGCACGGCACCTACATCCTGAACAGCAAGGACTTGCGTGCCGTGGAGCATGTCGAGCGCCTGGCGCGCATCGGCGTGGATTCGCTGAAGATCGAAGGGCGGACCAAGAGCCTGTACTACGTGGCGCGTACCGCGCAGGTCTACCGTCGTGCGATCGACGACGCGGTGGCGGGCCGGCCCTTCAACCCCGAACTGCTGCTGGAGCTCGAAGGGTTGGCCAACCGCGGCTATACCGGCGGCCTGCTGGAGCGGCGCCCGGCGCAGGACTACCAGAACTACCTCAGCGGCAACAGCGCGCTGCACCGCAGCCACTTCGTCGGCGAGGTCACCGCGGTGCGCGAGGATGGCTGGGTGCAGGTCCAGGCCAAGAACCGCTTCGCGGTCGGCGACCGGGTGGAGCTGCTGCATCCGCAGGGCAACCGCATCGTCGAGCTGACCCAGATGCAGAACCTGGACGGCGAGCCGGTGCAGGTGGCGCCGGGTGATCCGGTGCGCGTGTGGGTGCCGCTGGGCCTGCCGGCCGAAGGCGGGCTGGTCGCCCGTCTGCTGGAGCCGGCGCAGGGCTGAGCCGGCGGCTCTGGCATCAGCGCGGGCCGGATGCGAACGCGCTGTCCCGCACCGGACCCAGGCTGTGCGGCAGTTGCAGCAGCGCCGTCATCAGCACCAGCCAGACCAGCCAGCCCCAGCGCGGATGCGAGCTGCGCCGCAGCGGACTGCGCTGCGCGCCTGGCGCAAAGCGGGCGCGGCGTTGCGTCTGGGCCCAGCGCAGCGCGGCGGCCACGGCCAGCGCGGGCCCGGTGTCGGGCAAGCCCGGTGTCAAGCGAGTGCCCTCCGCGTCGGGCCAGCGCGTGTGCAGCGCGTGGTAGGGCTGCTCCTCTTCGTGCGCGCTGCGGGTGCTGAACAGCTGCTTGTGGAACAGCTGTCGGGTGGACTCGACCGGCAGGGGCAGGCTGCGCCACCAAAGCCAGGAACTGCGCCTGAGCAGCAGCCCGTCGTCGCGCACCTGCAGCTCCCAGCGGCAGGTGAGGCCGTGCAGGACCAGCGCCAGCAGCAAGGCCATCACGAGGCATTGCCAGGACCAGGGGCTCAAGGGGGTCAAGCCCTGGCGGACCAGGCTCACGGCATAGTGGATCAGCACGCCCAGCGGCACCAGCGCGAGCAGGGCGGTCCAGCGCGGGCCACTCTGCGGGAAGTGCAGGCTCCAGGCCTCGGGGGTCTCGGAGGCGAACACGCCTGCCGGCAGGCGCGGCGGCCGGTCCGTGGCAGCCGTGTGCTCCGGCACGGGCAGGGGCACGGGTTCTTCATGCGCCCCTGGGCTGCGTGGCGCGAAACGATCCGGTTCCTGGCGCCGGGCCGCCTGATCTTGCGCCGCGCGTACCGGCACCGGGAAGCGCATGGCGCTCTGGTCGTCGGGCTGCAGCAACTCCAGCCGCCAGTCCACGCGTTCGCCCGAGCGCTGGCCGCCGTGGGTCGGCGCATCCTGCGGGAGTGAGAAGGCCGCGCGCAGTGTCAGCCCGCCGTCGGGCGTGGGCAGGCCCGGGCCGCTGTGCTCGAAGGCTTCGACCCGGCGCTCGGGGGCGCCGGACCGGCTGTCGTCCACGCGGTACTGCGCCAGACGCAGGCGCAGCGGCGTGTCCTGCCAGGCCGCGGCGGCGCGGGGGGACAGGGTCAGTAGCAGCTCCAGGCGCTCGCCGGCCCGCGGCGGGTCGGGGCGCAGCGCGAGGGTGGAGTCGGCATAGCGCCAGACCTGGCGTGTCAGATGCACGGCCAGCGCCAGCAACGCCAGCCCGGCGGCGATGAAGACCAGCGCGAGCAGCCGCCCCCACCACCAGTCGCTGCCGGTTAGCGCCAGCGTGGACAGGGGGAAGGCAATGCCGCACCAGGCGAAGGCGAGGACCCAGGCCGCCTTGTGGTCGCCGCGCACCGAACGCCGCAGCGTCGCGCGCGCCGGTGGGCGCACGGGCTCAGCCTTGTCCGTTGCGGGGTCGGGCGCTTCGCGGCGCAGGCGCAGCGCGCGCCAGAACATCAGCGCCGCCCCCAGACTTACGGCAGAAAAGACCAGCGCGAACGGCAGGTGCACGAGGATCTTGCGCCAGCGCAGCTGGCGGTCCAGCAGCGCGCGCGTGGGGTCGCGCGGGTCCACCCAGGCCAACAACTGCGGCCCACCGGCCTGGGCGGCATTCAGCCGCTCCAGCCAGCGCTGGTGCCAGTCGTCGAGGTTGTCGCTGGCGATGCCGCCGTCCAGTCCCACTTGCCAGCCCTCATAAGCCTGGCCCCCGAAGGTGTAGCGGTAGCGGGCCTGGACGGCCTGAGTGCGGCTCTTGCGGTGGTGGCTCTCGTTCAGCGAGGCGCCGAGGATCTCCACCGGCACGGGCTGCCAGTCCCGCGCGTCCCAGGCGCCGTGCAGCATCAGCGCCAAGGGCTTGAGCCCGCCCACGATGCCGACCAGACCGAAGACGCCGGCAAACAAACCGCTCAGCAGCAGCACGAGCAGGCGCGCGCCCCAGCCGGCCTGTCCCCCCTGGCTCGTTCTTCTTCGAATCATGGGCTCAGCATAGCAAGCAGCGTGTGGGCGCTGTGTGAACGAAATCGCGCTTGCGGGAGCAGTGCTTGCCCCGCCCACCCCGGGTCGGCTGCAGTTCGCACCGGCCTTCGGCGCCACGCTGGCATGGACGTCGGCCAAGGCCGACCGGCTGCTATCTTGGGCGCAAACAAGGAGGCGCGTCATTCGTGCCGGCTCGATGAAAGCCGGCTGCGAGCGCAGCCCCATGAGGATCGCGACCGCCGGGCGGCGCGAGCAGGCCCCGCGCGATAGCGGGGCGACAGGGAGGGTGATTTGATTCGGGATCTGAAGAGAGGCCCTGCGGCTGGAAGACGCCGCAGCCGGGCCGGTTTGTCCGTGTGCGCGGGCCTGGCCCTGGGGGTGTTGCCCTGGGTGGTTGGGGCCGAGCCGGCCAGCGTGCCCTATATGCCGGATTGGCCAGCACGCCATCGCATCCAGCTGCTGGTCGACCATGCCGGGCTGGAATTGCCAGGCAATCACTGGCCGCTGCCGCGCGCCGCGGTACAGCAGGCGCTGGATCGCCTGCCCGAGCTCGAGGGCACCGAGCTGGCCTGGCTGGCTCCCGTGAGTGCCGAGCTGAAGCGGGAGCTGGCGGGTACGGCATCGCGGCTGCGCCTGAGCGTGCGCGAGCGCGGCGAAGGCCTCACCGGCTTTGATGAGGACTACACGCCGGGCTCCAGCGCCAGCTGGCGTTCGCCGGAATGGCGCGGCGAGGGCGCATTCGGCAGTTGGGCCGGGCGACTGGGACTGCGCGTGGACGAAGCCACCAGCTCGCTGAACTCGCCCTCGGGGGCGGGCTGGGGCGTGGCGTCCGGCCGCATGCTGCGCGCCGAGGACTCGGCCCTGGCGTGGAACCTGGGCGGCTGGAATCTGCAGCTGCTGTCGACGCGCCACTGGTGGGGGCCGGGCTGGCAGAGCAGCCTGATCGCCGGCTCCAACAGCCCGGCCTGGCAGGGCGTGGGGCTGCAGCGCGCCACGGCGCAGCGCTCGGAACATCCGCTGCTGGCGTGGATGGGGCCGTGGAATCTGGATGTGGTGGTCGCGAAGGCGCAGGACCCCGAGGTCGTGGCCGCGCAGCCGGTGGGCTATCTGTTTGCGGGCATGCGATTGAGCCTGCGGCCGGCGCGTGGCGTCGAGCTGGGCCTGAGCCGCGGTTTGCAGACCGCCGGCCGCGGCCGGCCCGGCGGGCTGAGCAATTTGGTGAAGGCCTTGCTGGGGCGCCAGACCAACAAGGATGCGGGCGACGGCTTCCACGACAGCAGCAACCAGATCGCCGGCTTCGACCTGCGCCTCGCCTGTCCGTCGCATTGGGGCTCCTGCGCCTTCTACACGCAGTGGATGGGCGAGGACTCGGCGGGCCGGGTGCTGCCGCTGCCCTACAAGTTCATGAGCCAGTGGGGGCTGGAGACCACGCTGGGCCAGGGACGGCACCGTCTCTTCGTTGAATACAGCAACACCAATGCCTACAGCCTGCCCTGGGACGACAAGCCGCAGTTCCCGGGCTACACCAACGGCGTCTACCTGCAGAACTACACCCAGGGCGCGCGCTGGATCGGCAGCGCGCAGGGCGGCGGCAGCCGCGTCACGACGCTGGGCTGGATGGATGCCGAAATGGGGCTGCGGCTGCGCCTGCATGCCGGGCGCATCGGCATCAGCCTGGGCGCCTACGATCCGCGCGTCGGCCCGCCGCCGCATGGCCGATTGCGCGGGCTCAGTGTGAGCCGCCACTGGACCTGGCGTGCCGCCGGGCTGAGCTGGCGGGTGGCGCCGGAACTGAGCTGGCACCACCTGTCCGACGGACAGGACCGGGCGCTGAACCGGCGCCGCGAGCTGCGCCTGGGGCTCAGTCTGACGGCGCCGCTGGAGTGATCCCACGCGGGCGGAAAAAACCCCGCCGGCTTGCGCGGGCGGGGTTGTGCGAGGCCGGGAGTCGGCCCGGGTTCAGACCGTCACGGTCTTCGCGGTGTCCGCGTATTCCTCGATCTGGTCGAAGTTCATGTAGCGGTACACGCTGGCGGCGTCCTTGTTGATGATGCCCATGGCCTCGTGGTACTCGGCCAGGGTCGGGATGCGGCCCAGCTTGGAGCACACTGCGGCCAGTTCCGCCGAGCCCAGGAACACATGGGTGTTCTTGCCCAGGCGGTTGGGGAAGTTGCGCGTGGAGGTGGACATCACGGTGGCGCCCTCGCGCACCTGGGCCTGGTTGCCCATGCACAGCGAGCAGCCCGGCATCTCGGTGCGCGCGCCGGCGGTGCCGAAGGTGGCGTAGTGGCCTTCCTTGATGAGCTCGTTCTGGTCCATCTTGGTCGGCGGCGCCACCCACAGCTTGACCGGGATGTCGCGCGCGCCGCCCAGCAGCTTGGCCGCCGCGCGGAAGTGACCGATGTTGGTCATGCAGGAGCCGATGAAGGCCTCGTCGATCGCGGTGCCGGAGACTTCGGACATGGTCTTGGCATCGTCCGGGTCGTTCGGGCAGCAGACGATGGGCTCCTTGATGTCGGCCAGATCGATCTCGATCACGGCGGCGTACTCGGCGTCCTTGTCGGCTTCCAGCAGGTCGGGCTTGGCCAGCCAGGCCTCGACGGCCTTGATGCGGCGCTCCAGCGTGCGCTTGTCCTGGTAGCCGTCGGCGATCATGTTCTTCATCAGCACGATGTTGGAGGTCAGGTACTCCTTGATCGGCGCCGGGTTCAGCTTGATCGTGCAGCCGGCGGCAGAGCGCTCGGCCGACGCGTCGGACAGCTCGAAGGCCTGTTCCACCTTCAGGTCGGGCAGGCCCTCGATCTCCAGGATGCGGCCGGAGAAGATGTTCTTCTTGCCCTTCTTCTCGACAGTCAGCAGCCCCGCCTTGATCGCGTACAGCGGGATGGCATGCACCAGGTCACGCAGCGTGACGCCGGGCTGCATCTGGCCCTTGAAGCGCACCAGCACCGATTCGGGCATGTCCAGCGGCATCACGCCGGTGGCGGCGCCGAAGGCGACCAGGCCGGAGCCGGCCGGGAAGCTGATGCCGATCGGGAAGCGGGTGTGCGAGTCGCCGCCGGTGCCCACGGTGTCGGGCAGCAGCAGGCGGTTCAGCCAGCTGTGGATCACGCCGTCGCCCGGGCGCAGCGCGACGCCGCCACGGCTGGAGATGAACTGCGGCAGCTCGCGGTGCATCTTCACGTCCACCGCCTTGGGGTAGGCGGCGGTGTGGCAGAAGGACTGCATCACCAGGTCGGCCGAGAAGCCCAGGCAGGCCAGGTCCTTCAGCTCGTCGCGCGTCATCGGGCCAGTGGTGTCCTGCGAACCGACCGTGGTCATCTTGGGCTCGCAATAGGTGCCCGGGCGGATGCCCTGACCTTCGGGCAGGCCGCAGGCGCGGCCGACCATCTTCTGCGCCAGCGTGAAGCCCTTGCCGGTGTCCACCGGGGCCTTGGGCAGGCGGAAGAGGGTGGACGCGGGCAGGCCCAGGAATTCGCGTGCCTTGCCGGTCAGCGAGCGACCGATGATCAGGTTGATGCGGCCGCCGGCGCGCACCTCGTCCAGCAGCACCTCGCTCTTCAGCGAGAACTCGGCCACCGTCGCGCCGTTCTTCAGGATCTTGCCGTCATAGGGCAGCACGTCGATCACGTCGCCCATCTCCAGCGTATTCACGTCCACCTCGATGGGCAGCGAACCGGAGTCTTCCTGCGTGTTGAAGAAGATGGGGGCGATCTTGCCGCCCAGCGTCACGCCGCCGAAACGCTTGTTCGGCACGAAGGGGATGTCCTGGCCGGTGGCCCAGATGACGCTGTTGGTCGCGGACTTGCGGCTGGAGCCGGTGCCCACCACATCGCCGACGTAGGCCACCAGATGGCCCTTCTTCTTCAGGTCCTCGATGAACTGGATGGGGCCGCGCTTGCCGTCTTCCTCGGGCTTGAAGGCCGCGTCGGGGCGGGTGTTCTTCAGCATCGCCAGGTAGTGCAGCGGGATGTCCGGGCGGCTCCAGGCGTCGGGGGCGGGGGAGAGATCGTCGGTGTTGGTCTCGCCGGGCACCTTGAAGACGGTGACGGTGATCTTCTTCTCGACCTCGGGGCGGCTGGTGAACCACTCGGCGTCGGCCCAGCTCTGGATCACTTCCTTGGCGCGGGCGTTGCCGGCCGTGGCTTTCTCGGCGACGTCATGGAAGGCGTCGAACATCAGCAGGGTCTTCTTCAGGCCCTCGGCGGCCACGCCGGCCACTTCGGCGTCGTCCAGCAGGTCGATCAGCGGCTTGACGTTGTAGCCGCCCACCATGGTGCCCAGCAGTTCGGTGGCCTTGGCCTTGGAGATCAGGCCCACGCCCAGGTCGCCATGGGCCACGGCCGCCAGGAAGCTGGCCTTGACCTTGGCCGCGTCGTCCACGCCCGGCGGCACGCGGTGGGTCAGTAGGTCCAGCAGGAAGGCTTCTTCACCGGCGGGCGGGTTCTTGATCAGCTCGATCAGCTCGGCGACCTGCTTGGCATCCAGCGGCAGCGGCGGGATGCCGAGGGCGGCGCGCTCGGCGGCGTGTTGGCGATAGGCTTGCAACATGGCGACTCCTGGTTGGCGGGTGGGGCGGGGCGGGCGTCAGGCCGCGGACGGCCGGATGAGCTTGAGCCCCTTGAAATAGTCACGGTAGAAGGCTTCGTCGGCGGTGATCAGGCCGCTGCACTGCAGCAGCGCGTGGGCACCGACGACGAAGTCGGGGAGGCTGCGCGCGCGGCCCTGCGGCGCGGCGCGGCTGCGGAAACGGCGCTGCATCTCGCCGGCGCGGATGGCGGCCTTCTGCTCGACGGCGCTGTAGAGGATGCCCATTTCTTCGAGCACCTGCATGACCTGGTCGCCGCCCTGCAGCGCGGCGCAGACTTCGGCGACGACCACATCGCAGACCACGACCGGCCCGCGGCTGAGCGCCTCGCGCAGCGCGGCCTCGGCCATGTCGGCCCGCTCGTTGCCCGAGAGCAGGTCGATCAGCACGGAGGAATCGATCGCGATCAAGGCGTCAGGCCTCCATCGGGT
This sequence comes from Pelomonas sp. CA6, assembly GCF_022549225.1. Classification (GTDB taxonomy): domain Bacteria; phylum Pseudomonadota; class Gammaproteobacteria; order Burkholderiales; family Burkholderiaceae_C; genus Roseateles. The sequence goes on along the minus strand of NZ_JAKZFD010000018.1, from coordinate 13,854 downwards.
CGCCGGGGGCGCGGCCGCGTACCTGACGCAGCGCGTCGTCGGTGGACTCGAAGCCGTCGAGCTTGAACTTGCCGCGCGCACGTGAGATGGCGTCGTCGACGTTCTTGCGCAGGATGATGCGCGCGCCGTCCAGCTCGACCTTGAGGATGGTGCCCTTGGTCAGCCCCAGTGCATCGCGCACGGCCTTGGGCAGCGTGATCTGGCCTCGTTCGGCCACGGTGGCTTCCATGCGGGCTCCTCGGTCTCGATCGCCGGTATGGCGTCAAAAGTATGTATTGATTATACGTACTTGGCCTGCGGACGAAGGTATCCCAGCGTCGCACCCCGGTATTGCCGGCAAGCAGATCTTTGGGCGAGAAAGGGTGGGGCGCCGGAGCACGTCGGCGCGGCCTGAAGAGGCGGAAAGAGCGCGAGGGGGGGGGCTCCCGCCGGCGCAAAGGCGGGCCGGGCGAACGCCGGCCCGCCGCGGGGCTTACTGCTTCTGCTGCGCGGGCTGCTGCAGGCTGGTGATGCCCAGGCCTTCGCCGGCGGGCGGCGCGGCATTGGCGGCCTGGAAGGCCTTCTGATCCTCGTGCATGCAGCTGTCCACCATGCGCTGGCCGACCTTGGTGTTCATCAGCATGGACTTGGACGGAATCTGCAGCCACACGACGCCGGCTTTCTTGTCCTCCAGGCGCACCGCGCCGGTGGTGGTGGGCTCGGGGGCCATGTGGAAGACCTGCTTGCCGAACTGCAGCTTGAAGCGGCCAGGCTTGTCGGCGTCGGGCGTGATCTGGACCTTCTGGTTGAACTCGCAGTGCACATCGCCATGGCTGACCTGCGGCGCGACGGCCAGCTGGGCCTCGCTCAGCGGCAGGTCTTCCTCCACCGGCGGCGGCGGCGGCGTGGGCTTGACCTTCTTGACCAGCGCATTGCGCGGCGTCGCGGCAGCCTTGGCGGCCGGCGTGGCGGGAGCGGCGGCGAGAGCCGAGCCGGCGACGAACAGGCCCAGGGCGAGCGGGCCGATCAGGCGGAAAGAATGTGGGCTCATGAGCGGGATGGTTTGGCGCGATGCGCGATTGTGCTCCGGTTCGGTGCCGGACGGATGGGGGTTTGTGGTGATGACGGCCTCAGTCCGCGCCAAAGTAGGCCAGCGTGACCTCTTCGGGCAGTTCCTGACCGGTGCGGTGCGCGCGCTCCAGCACCTGCCAGAAGTAGCGGTAGCTGGCGCGGTCGTGCAGCACGTCGCGGAACTGAATGGGGGCCCAGTGCGCGGCCTGCGCCGCCTGGATGATGTCGATCGCCTCGTCGATCTCCGCGACGCTGGGCGCGAAGGCATCGATGATGGGCTGGATCTGCTGCGGGTGGATGCTCCACATGCGCGTGTAGCCGAACTCGCGGGCGGCGCGCTCGGCGGCGGCCTGGATGGCGCGCTGGCTCTTGAATTCAGTCACCACGCAGTGCGAAGGCGTCTTGCCATGGGTGTGGGCCGCGGCGGCGATTTCGAGCTTGGCGCGCACCACCAGCGGGTGGTGGAACTGGCCTTCGGCGGTGAGCGCCGAGCGCGGGATCGCGCCCCGGTGGGCCGAGACGAAGTCCATCAGCCCGAACGACAGCGATTCGATGCGCGGATGGGCGGCGATGGCCTGCACGTCGCGCAGCCCGCCGTGGGTTTCGATCAGCGCGTGGATGGGCAGCGGCTTCTTCACGCCGTGCTGGCGCAGCGAGCGGTCGATGAAGGCCGTTGCTCGTTCGACGTCGGCCAGACTTTCGGGCTTGGGCAGCATCAGGTAGGCGACGCGCTCGCCGCCTTGGGCCAGCAGTGCGTCCACGTCGGCTTCGAAGGACGGGTGGCCCACCGGGTGGACACGCACGCCGACGCGGCCGTGGCGGTTCAGCTCGCTGTTGAGCAGGCTCAGCACCAGCAGCATGTGCTCGGCCTCGCCGCCCACCGGGGCGCCGTCCTCGCAATCCAGTGTGATGTCGAACAGCGGGCCCATCTCGGCCTGCAGTTCCAGGCTCTTGCGCATGCGCGCCTCGACGCCGCAGTAATGGTCCACGACGGGCAGCGGGGCGGCGGCCTCGCCGTCTTCGAACAGGGCCAGCTTGGGGTGCAGAGGTGTGGTCATGGCGGTGCGCGGAACGACGGTGCAAAGCGTGGCGGTGCCAGGCCGCCAATGAAAAGGGGCCGGCAGAGCCGACCCCTCGAGTGTCGCCGAAGCGGCCGACTTAGAGCAGGTGCTTGACGCCGTTCTGCTCTTCCAGCAGTTCGTTCAGCGTCTTGTTGATGCACTCCTGCGAGAAAGCGTCGATCTCCAGGCCCTCGACGATCTTGTATTCGCCGTTGGCGCAGGTCACCGGGTAGCCGAACATGACTTCCTTGGGAATGCCGTATTCGCCGTTGGACGGGATGCCCATCGTGACCCACTTGCCGTTGGTGCCCAGGGCCCAATCGCGCATGTGGTCGATCGCGGCATTGGCGGCCGAGGCGGCCGAGGACAGTCCGCGGGCAGCAATGATGGCGGCGCCGCGCTTGCCCACGGTGGGCAGGAAGACTTCGCGGTTCCAGGCCTCGTCGTTGATCATGGACTTGACCGACGCGCCGCCGATGGTGGCGAAGCGGTAGTCGGCGTACATCGTCGGCGAGTGGTTGCCCCACACGGCCAGCTTCTCGATGTCGGCGACGGCCTTGCCGGTCTTCGCGGCGATCTGCGATGCGGCGCGGTTGTGGTCCAGGCGCAGCATGGCGGTGAAGTTCTTGGCCGGCAGGTCCGGCGCCGACTTCATCGCGATGTAGGCGTTGGTGTTGGCGGGGTTGCCGACCACCAGCACCTTGACGTTGCGCGAGGCGACGGCGTTCAGCGCCTTGCCCTGCACGGTGAAGATCTGCGCGTTGGCGGCCAGCAGGTCCGAACGCTCCATGCCGGGGCCGCGCGGACGGGCGCCGACCAGCAGCGCGTAGTCGGTGTCCTTGAACGCGGTCATCGGGTCGCTGTGCGCCTCGATGCCGGCCAGCAGCGGGAACGCGCAGTCTTCCAGTTCCATGATCACGCCCTTCAGCGCGTTCTGGGCCTTCTCGTCGGGGATCTCCAGCAGCTGCAGGATCACGGGCTGGTCCTTGCCCAGCATTTCACCGGAAGCGATGCGGAACAGCAGCGCGTAGCCGATCTGGCCGGCGGCGCCGGTGACGGCGACGCGAACGGGTTTCTTGCTCATTGGGATCTCCGAAAAGAGTGGTGCAAAAACTGGCGCAATAAGGTGTGCGGATTGCGCGCGAAGGCCGTCTGCGACGGCCGCGCCGGTGCGGCAAGTGTAGGCCAGCCGCCAGCGCGATGTCCCCGGCTGCTGCGGGCGTAGGGGCATCGCGCCGAAATTAAACCGGCATGTTTGCGCAAATCTGACAGTCTTGTGTCTTATACAAGATCAACGGGTCTTTCCATGGACGACGCCCCGGCGACTGTGATGCAATCGCGGCCATCATGCCGTCGCAGTCCGTCCCCGTTCCCAAGCTCGCGCCCGAAGCCGGCCGGCCCGCGGCGACGACGGCCGGGCAGGGGGCGGAAACCGCTCCGGCCTTCAGTCCGCTGTACCGCCAGATCAAGGGTTTGATCATCGCGGGGCTGCAAGCGGGCGAATGGCGAGCCGGCGAGGCCATCCCCAGCGAGATGGAACTGGCTGCGCGCTTTGGCGTCAGCCAGGGCACCGTGCGCAAGGCGGTCGACGAGATGGCGGCCGAGAACCTGCTGGTGCGCCGCCAGGGCAAAGGCACCTTCGTGGCCACGCATGCCGAGCAGCGCCAGCAGTACCGCTTCCTGCGCCTCACGCCGGACCCGGGCCAGGATGCCGGCCTGGGGCGTCAGCTGCTGGATTGCCGCCGTCAGCGCGCGCCGGCCTGGATCGCGCGCGAACTGCAGATGCGCACCGGCGACGCGATGCTGGAGGTGCGCCGTTTCCTGCACAGCGAAGGCACGCCGGTGGTGCTGGACGACATCTGGCTGCCCGGCGCGCTGTTCAAGGGGCTGACGACCGAGAGGCTGCGCGAGCACCGCGGCCCGTTCTACGGCCTGTTCGAAACCGAATTCGGCGTGCACATGATCCGCGCGCAGGAAAAGATCCGCGCCGTGGCGGCCGACGAAGAGACGGCCGCGCTGCTGAAGCTGCCCGTGGGCACGCCGCTGCTGAGCGTGGAGCGGCTTTCCTTCACCTATGGCGACAAGCCGGTGGAGCTGCGCCGCGGCCTCTACAACACATCGCACCATTTCTACCGCAACGAACTGAATTGACCCGGCGCGCAATGCCGGCACTGACGCGCAACTCCCCCTTTCGTGGTGTTGCGTTGCAATAAAATCCCTGGGTTTCACACTGATTACAAGGTCGGACATGACGGACATCACCAAAGACTCGGCAAGGCCGCGACCGGTCTACCGCAACGTCAACTTCTTCTCTGACTTGCCCACCTATCGCCTGCCGGCGGCGGGCATCGTGTCCATCCTGCACCGCATCAGCGGGCTGCTGATGTTCCTGCTGCTGCCCTTCGTGATCTGGATGTTCGACACCAGCGTCAGCTCGGAAATCTCGTTCGACGCCTTCCGTTCCGCCTTCGTGGCCGGCATCGGCTTCGTGCCCGGCTGGTTCGTGAAGCTGGTGACGCTGGGCCTGATCTGGGGCTATCTGCACCACTTCATCGCCGGCGTGCGCCATCTGTGGATGGACGCCACCCACAGCGTCAGCAAGGCCCAGGGGCACAGCAGCGCCGTGGCCACGCTGGCCCTGAGCGTGCTGCTGACGCTGGCCCTGGGTGCCAAGCTGTTCGGCCTGTACTGAGCCCGCGGCGGCTCGCACTCAAGAAGAGGCACACAAACAATGAGTACTTTCGGTTCCAAGCGCATCGTCGTCGGTGCGCACTACGGCCTGCGCGACTGGATGGCGCAGCGCGCCACGGCCGTGCTGATGGCCCTGTTCACCATCGTGCTGCTGGCACAGGTGCTGCTGACCGCCGAGCCCCTGGGCTATGAGCTGTGGGCGGGCATCTTCGCCAAGCAGTGGATGAAGTTCCTGACCTTCGCGCTGGTGCTGTCGCTGGCGTATCACGCCTGGGTCGGCGTGCGGGATATCTGGATGGATTACGTCAAACCGGTGGGCCTGCGCCTGGCGCTGCACGTGTTCACGCTGGTTTGGTTGCTGGGTTGCACGGGTTGGGCGATCCAAGTGCTCTGGAGGCTTTGAAATGCAAGTTGGAACGTCGCTCCCCAAGCGCAGGTTTGATGTCGTGATCATCGGGGCCGGTGGCTCCGGCATGCGCGCCTCGCTGCAGCTCTCCCGCGCCGGCCTGAACGTGGCCGTGCTGTCCAAGGTCTTCCCGACGCGCTCGCACACCGTCGCCGCGCAGGGCGGCATCGGAGCCTCGCTGGGCAACATGTCCGAGGACAACTGGCACTATCACTTCTTCGACACCGTCAAGGGCTCCGACTGGCTCGGCGACCAGGACGCGATCGAGTTCATGTGCCGCGAAGCCCCCAAGGTCGTGTACGAGCTTGAGCACTTCGGCATGCCCTTCGACCGCAATCCGGACGGCTCGATCTACCAGCGCCCCTTCGGCGGCCACACCGCCAACTACGGCGAGAAGCCCGTGCAGCGCGCCTGCGCCGCGGCCGACCGCACCGGCCACGCGCTGTTGCACACGCTGTACCAGCAGAACGTCAAGGCCAACACGCAGTTCTTCGTCGAGTGGATGGCGCTGGACCTGATTCGCGACGCCGATGGCGACGTGGTCGGCGTGACCGCGCTGGAAATGGAGACCGGCGAGGTCCACATCCTGCAGGCCAAGACCGTGCTGATGGCCACCGGCGGCGCCGGGCGCATCTACGCCGCGTCGACCAATGCCTTCATCAACACCGGTGACGGCCTGGGCATGGCGGCGCGCGCCGGCATCCCGCTGGAGGACATGGAGTTCTGGCAGTTCCACCCCACCGGCGTGGCCGGCGCGGGCGTGCTGCTGACCGAAGGCTGCCGCGGCGAAGGCGCGATCCTGCGCAACGCCAATGGCGAGCGCTTCATGGAGCGCTACGCGCCGACGCTGAAGGACCTGGCGCCGCGCGACTTCGTCTCGCGCTCCATGGACCAGGAGATCAAGGAAGGTCGCGGCTGCGGTCCCAACAAGGACTATGTCCTGCTGGACATGACCCACCTGGGCGCCGAGACCATCATGAAGCGCCTGCCCTCGGTGTTCGAGATCGGCCACAACTTCGCCAACGTCGACATCACCAAGGAACCCATCCCGGTCGTGCCGACCATCCATTACCAGATGGGCGGCATCCCGACCAATGTGCATGGCCAGGTGGTCGTGCCGGCGAATGGCAAGCCCAACGAAATCGTCAACGGCCTGTACGCGGTGGGCGAGTGCTCCTGCGTCAGCGTGCATGGCGCGAACCGCCTGGGCACGAACTCGCTGCTGGACCTGGTGGTCTTCGGCCGCGCGGCGGGCAACCACATCGTCGAGTTCAACCTGAAGAACCGCGAGCACAAGCCCCTGCCCAAGGACGCGGCCGACCGCACCCTGGCGCGCCTGGCCCGTCTGGAGAGCAACGCCAGCGGCGAGTACGCCCAGGACGTCGCCAACGACATCCGCGCCACGATGCAGAAGCACGCCGGCGTGTTCCGCACCCAGGCGAGCATGGAAGAGGGCGTCCAGAAGATCCTGGAAGTGGCCGAGCGCGTGAAGAGCATCGGCCTGAAGGACAAGTCCAAGGTGTTCAACACCGCCCGCGTCGAGGCGCTGGAGGTCGAGAACCTGATCGAGGCCGCGAAGGCCACGATGGTCTCCGCCGCCGCCCGTCCGGAAAGCCGTGGCGCCCACGCGCACAACGACTTCCCGAACCGCGACGACGAGAACTGGATGAAGCACACCCTGTGGTACTCGGAAGGCAACCGCCTGGAGTACAAGCCGGTCAACCTCAAGCCGCTGACCGTCGAGTCCGTGCCGCCCAAGGTGCGTACCTTCTAAAGGATTGCAGTCATGAGTCAGAAACGTACCTTCCAGATCTACCGCTACGACCCGGACAAGGACGCCAAGCCCTACATGCAGACCATCGAGATCGAACTCGAGGGCAATGAACGCATGCTGCTGGACGCGCTGGTCAAGCTCAAGGCCGTGGATCCCACGCTGAGCTTCCGCCGCTCCTGCCGCGAAGGCGTCTGCGGTTCGGACGCGATGAACATCAACGGCAAGAACGGCCTGGCCTGCCTGACCAACATGCGCTCGCTGCCGCAGACCGTGGTCTTGAAGCCGCTGCCGGGCCTGCCCGTCGTGCGCGACCTGATCGTGGACATGACGCAGTTCTTCAAGCAGTACCACTCGATCAAGCCCTACCTGGTCAACGACACGCCGCCGCCCGAGAAGGAGCGCCTGCAGTCGCCGGTGGAGCGCGAGGAACTGGACGGCCTGTACGAGTGCATCCTGTGCGCCAGCTGCTCGACCAGCTGCCCCAGCTTCTGGTGGAACCCCGACAAGTTCGTCGGTCCCGCCGGTCTGCTGCAGGCCTACCGCTTCATCGCGGACAGCCGCGACCAGGCGACCTCCGAGCGCCTGGACAACCTGGAAGACCCGTACCGTCTGTTCCGTTGCCACACCATCATGAACTGCGTGGACGTCTGCCCCAAGGGCTTGAACCCCACGAAGGCGATCGGCAAGATCAAGGAACTGATGGTGCGTCGCGCCGTCTGAAACCGGCCAAGGAGAGGTCATGACCGCCGACGTACATGCACGCATCGACGAGCGTTCTCTGTCCAAGCTGAAGTGGCGCTGCCGCCGCGGCCTGCTGGAGAACGACCTCTTCATCGAGCGCTTCTTCGGCAAGTACGAAGACCGTCTGACCTTCTTCCAGGCCGAGGGCCTGCGTCAGCTGATGGACCTGGCGGACAACGATCTGCTGGACCTGCTGCTTGCGCGCAAGGAGCCCGAGGGCGAGCTCGCTCGCCCGGACGTCCTCGAGGTCCTGGGCCTGCTCAGGACGCCCCACTAAGAATCCCCAGAAGTCATTGAAGGAATGCCCATGACACCCTCTGACGTGAAAGCCACCCTGTCGTTCTCGGACGGCAGCCCCAGCATGGACCTGCCCCTGTACAAGGGCAGCATCGGCCCGGATGTGATCGACATCCGCAAGCTGTACGCGCAGACGGGCAAGTTCACCTATGACCCGGGCTTCCTGTCGACCGCGTCCTGCAACTCCACCATTACCTACATCGACGGCGACAAGGGCGAGCTGCTGTACCGCGGCTATCCCATCGAGCAGCTGGCGGTGCAGTGCGACTACCTGGAAGTCTGCTACCTGCTGCTGAACGGCGAGCTGCCCAACGAATCGCAGAAGGCCGAATTCGTCTCGCGCGTGACCAACCACACCATGGTCAACGAGCAGATGCAGTTCTTCCTGCGCGGCTTCCGCCGCGACGCGCACCCGATGGCCGTGATGACCGGCCTGGTGGGCGCGATGTCGGCCTTCTATCACGACAGCACCGACATCAACAACCCCGAGCACCGCGAGATCGCGGCGATCCGCCTGATCGCCAAGATGCCCACGCTGGTCGCGATGGCCTACAAGTACACCGTGGGCCAGCCCTACGTGTACCCGAAGAACGACCTCTCGTACGCCGGCAACTTCATGCGCATGATGTTCGCCACGCCCTGCGAGGAGTACAAGCCCAACGACGTGCTGGTGCGCGCGATGGACCGTATCTTCACGCTGCACGCCGACCACGAGCAGAACGCGTCCACCTCCACGGTGCGCCTGTGCGGCTCGTCGGGCACCAACCCCTTCGCCGCCATCGCCGCCGGCGTGGCCTGCCTGTGGGGCCCGGCGCACGGCGGTGCCAACGAGGCCTGCCTGAACATGCTCTACGACATCCAGAAGCAGGGTGGCGTGGCGCGCATCGGCGACTTCATCAAGCAGGTCAAGGACAAGAACTCCAACGTCAAGCTGATGGGCTTCGGTCACCGGGTCTACAAGAACTACGACCCGCGCGCCAAGCTGATGCGCGAGACCTGCCACGAGGTGCTGGGCGAGCTGGGCCTGCAGAACGACCCGCTGTTCAAGCTGGCCATGGAGCTGGAGAAGATTGCGCTGGAAGACGAATACTTCGTCGCCCGCAAGCTCTACCCGAACGTGGACTTTTACTCCGGCATCGTGCAGCGCGCCATCGGCATCCCGGTGCCGCTGTTCACCGCGATCTTCGCGCTCGCCCGCACGGTGGGCTGGATCGCCCAGCTGAACGAAATGATCTCGGATCCCGAGTACAAGATCGGCCGTCCGCGCCAGCTCTTCGTCGGCGCCACCGCGCGCGACGTCAAGCCCATCGGTCAGCGCTGATCGACGGCCAGGCCCGCTTCCGCCGGGCCGGCGCCTCCCCACGACCCCGTGCCTTTGGCACGGGGTTTTTTCTTGATCTTGCGCTATGCTCGCCGATCAGCAAACGTTTGCTGATTTGGCTGATTCACCCTGCCCGCGCCGGTCGCCCCGGCCCTGACGCCCGATGAGCACGATCAAGGATGTGGCCGCGCTGGCCGGTGTTTCCTTCACCACCGTCTCCCATGTGCTGAACAACACCCGCCCGGTGAGCGCCGAGGCGCGCGCGCGGGTGCTCGCGGCGGTGGACGAGATCGGCTATCTGCCCAGCGCGGTCGCGCGCTCGCTGCGCAAGAGCGAAACGCGCATCGTCGGCGTGCTGGTGCCCAATGTGGAGAACCCCTTCTTCGCCGAGCTGGTCTGCGGCGTCGAGGAGTGCTGCCGCCAGGCCGGCTATTCGGTCTTTCTCTGCAACTCTGACAACAACCCCAAGCACCAGCAGCAGTACATGCGCACGCTGCTGGAGAAGCGCATCGACGGCCTGCTGCTGAGCTCCGCCGGCGACTCCGAGGCGCTGGCCGGGCTGTTCCGCCATGCCAGCGTGCCCGCGGTGACGGTGGACCGCCTGGTGCCGGGCGCGCGCGCCGACCGTGTCGCGGTGGACAACGAGGCGGGCGCCTACGAGGCCGTTCGACATCTGCTGAGCCTGGGCCATGTCCGCATCGGCTGCGTCAGCGGCCCCGGCGAGTTCGAGGTGGCGCGCGAGCGCGTGGCCGGATGGCGCCGCGCGCTGGCCGGGCAGGGCATCAACGCGCCCGAGGCCTGGCTGGTGGAGAGCGACTTCAGCAGCGCGGGCGGCTACGAGGCCGCCAAGGGCCTGCTGCAGCGCCGGCCCGAGCTCAGCGCGCTCTTCGTCAGCAACGACTTGATGGCCATGGGCGCCTTGCGCGCCGCGGCCGAACTCAAGCTGGCGGTGCCGGAGCAGCTCTCCATCGTCGGCTTCGACGCGATCGAGCTGGGCGCCTATGTCTACCCGGCGCTGACCACCGTGGGCGTGTCGATCAAGGAACTGGGCCGCGAGGCCGGCCGGGCCCTGATCAGCCGCATCGAACAACCCCAGGCCCCGTTGCGGGACCTGCGCATGCAGCCCCGCTTGGTGCTGCGCGAAACCACCGCGCCCGTGCCGCGCGCTTCCGCATGAATTCTTCAGTCCCATCCCCGGGCGCCCGCATCGCGGTCGTCGGCAGCATCAACATGGACCTGGTCGCCCAGGCGCCGCGCCTGCCCGCGGCCGGCGAGACGCTTCTCGGTGCCCACTACGCCGGCACGCCCGGCGGCAAGGGCGCCAACCAGGCCGTGGCCGCGGCGCGGCTGGGCGCCCAGGTGGCGCTGGTCGGGCGGCTGGGCCTGCGCCAGCAGGGTCGCGACCTGCTGGAGGCGCTCAAGGCGGAGGGCGTGGACCTGGGGGCGCTGGTGCAGGACGCCGCGGCCTGGCCCGGCGTCGCGCTGATCACCGTGGCCCAGTCCGATGGCGAGAACACCATCGTCGTCGTGCCCGGCAGCAACGCCGCGCTGACGGCCGACGATGTGCGGGCCGGCGCGGCGACGTTGCGCCAGGCCCAGGTGGTCGCGGCGCAGCTGGAGGTGCCGCTGCCGGCGATCGCCCAGGCCTTCTCGATCGCGCGGGAGGCCGGCGCGACCACGGTGCTGAACGCGGCGCCGGCGCAGGCCCTGCCGGCCGATCTGCTGGCGCTGACCGACTGGCTGGTGGTCAATGAAACCGAGGCGGCGCAGCTCGCCGGGCTGCCCTCGGGCGGCGAACCGCAGGCGCTGGCGCGCGCCGCGCTGCCCCGGCTGCTCGCGCTGGGGCCGCGCCAGGTGCTGGTGACGCTGGGCGCGCAGGGCGCGCTGCTGGGCACGGCCGACGCGCCGCAGGGCGAGCTGCTGGCCGGGCATGCGGTGCGCGCCGTCGACACCGTGGGTGCCGGCGACACGCTGGTGGGCGGGCTGATCGTCGGCCTGGCCGAGGGGCTGTCGGCCCAGGCCGCCGTGCAGCTGGGCCAGGCGGCCGCCGCGCTGGCGGTGAGCCGACCCGGCGTGCAGCAGGCCATGCCGCGCCGTGCCGAGCTGGCCGCGCATTTCGCGACCGCCGCGCCGTCCGCCAGGCCTTCGCCGGCCCCGGCACCGGGCGCTGCGCGCCAACGGCTCAAGGTGGTCTTCGACACCGATCCCGGCATCGACGACGCCTTCGCGCTGGCGCTGCTGGCGCGCCATCCCGAGATCGAGCTGCTGGCCGTGACCACGGTCTTCGGCAACGCGCCGGTGGACCTCACCAGCCGCAATGCCCAGGGCCTGATGGCGTTGATGGGCCACGACGCCCCGGTGGCGCGCGGCGCCGAGGGGCCGCTGCTGGCCAAGCGCCGCCGCGACGCGGCCGCTCATGTGCACGGCGACGACGGCCTGGGCGGCATGGCGGCGCGCCTGCCGGCGCCGCGCGCGCCGCTGCACGCGCGGCCCGCGCATGAGCTGATCTGCGAGCTGGCGCATGCCCATGCGGGCGAACTGTGCCTGGTCGCGGTCGGCCCGCTGACCAACCTGGCGCTGGCCCTGCGCCACGATCCCTCCATCGCCGCCAAGCTACGCGAGGTGGTCGTGATGGGCGGTGCCTTCGGCCTGCGCGGCCACAGCGGCAACGTGAGCCCGGTGGCCGAGGCCAACATCGCCTGCGACCCCGAGGCCGCCGACGCGGTGTTCACCGCCGCCTGGCCGCTCACCGTCGTCGGGCTGGACGTGACCCAGGAGGTCGTGATGACCGAGGCCCGGCTGGCCGCGCTGCGCGGCCGTGGCGACGGCGTCGGCGATCTGCTGTGGGAGGCCAGCCGCCACTATCAGGACTTCTATCACGGGCGCGACGGCATCGGCGGCATCTATGCTCACGACGCCAGCGCGGCGGTCTGCCTGCTCAGGCCGGAGCTGTTCGAGCGCCGCCGCGGCGCGCTGCGCGTGGTGCTGGACGGCATCGCCACCGGTCAGACCGTGCAGGACTGGCGCGCCGAGTCGCGCCAGCCCAATCCCTGGAGCGAGGCCCCGGCCCAGCAGGTCTGCGTCGCCGTGCAGTCCGCGCAGGTGCTGGACCTGTTCGACCAAGTTTTCTAAGGAGCCCCATGATGTCGCAACCCTTGACCGTTCTTCTGCCGCGTTGGCTGATCCCGATGACGCCGGGCTGTCCGGTGCTGGAGCAGCATGCGCTGGTGATGGAGGGCGAGCGCATCGCCGCCGTGCTGCCGCGCGACGAGGCGCTGGCCCGTTACGCGCAGGCCGAGCGGGTGGAGCTGCCCCAGCATGTGCTGATCCCCGGCCTGATCAACGCCCACACGCATTCGGCGATGTCGCTGCTGCGCGGCGTGGCCGACGACCTCGCGCTGATGGACTGGCTGAACAACCACATCTGGCCGCTGGAGCGCCAGTGGGTCAGCGAGGACTGGGTCTACCAGGGCTCGCTGCTGTCCGCGGCCGAGGCGCTGCGCGGCGGCGTGACCTACCTGAACGACATGTACTTCTTCCCGACCGCGATGGCGCGCGCCGCCGTCGACTCGGGCATCCGTGCCGGCGTGTCCATCAACGTGATTGACTTCCCCACTGGCTATGCCTCCGGGCCGGACGACTACATCGCCAAGGGCGTGGCCGCCTACGAGCAGTTCCGCGGCGAGAAGCTGCTGGACTGGACCAGCGCGCCGCACGCGCCCTACACGGTGTCGGACGAGACCTTCGTGAAGTTGCGCGAGCTGGCACACAAGTACGAGATGCAGGTCCACTGCCACATCCATGAGACGCAGGACGAGATCGCCGGCAGCCTGAAGCAATACGGCGAGCGGCCGCTGGCGCGCCTGCACAAGCTGGGCCTGCTGGACGAGCGCCTGATCGCCGTGCACATGGTGCATCTGAACGACGAGGAGATCGCGCTCATCGCCAAGCAGGGGGTGCACCTGGTGCACAACCCCAGCTCCAACCTCAAGCTGGCCTCGGGCGTGGCGCCGGTGAAGGCGCTGGAGGCGGGGGGCGTGAACACCATCCTGGGCACCGACGGCGCGGCGTCCAACAACCGCCAGGACATGTTCGCCGAGATCCGCGCCGCGGCGCTGCTGGCCAAGGGCATCAGCGGCGACCCGCTGAGCGTCTCGGCGCGCACCGCGCTGGAGATGGCCACCGTGCGCGCCGCCAAGGCCATGGGCCGCGGCGACGAACTGGGCACGCTGGAGGCCGGCAAGCTGGCCGACGTCGTGGCCGTGTCGCTGGATGCGCTGGAATGCCGTCCCGTCTACCACGCCGACGCGCAGCTGGTCTACGTGGCCGGCCGCGAGCATGTGTCCGATGTCTGGGTCGGCGGCCGCCAGCGGCTCAAGCAGCGCGAACTCTGCGCGCTGGACGTGCCGGCGCTGCTGGGCCGCGTCGAGGACATCGTCGCGCGGATGAAGGCGGGCCGCTGAGTCCGACCCGGGCCCGCCGGGCCCACCCATGAGAAATCTATGGTCACCCT
>NZ_JAKZFD010000017.1 GCF_022549225.1 Pelomonas sp. CA6 | reverse complement strand
CTCGGCGCAGGGGCCGATTCGTGCATAAGTTCTCGGGGCGGCTTCCAGGCCGCAGTGCGCGGTGTGGACCTGCCGTATGCTTGATCCAAGGGCGTCGCGCGAATTCCGTCTGATTTGCGTCTGATGGCGGACTGATTTGTGGATGCGCGCTGCAGGTCGGCGCCATCCACCGAAAGAACGGGCCTTCCCGTTCACATGTCGAGGAACACCATGTCTCAAAACCTCACCCCATGGCCTTCTGTCGCTGCGCGCGAAGAGGCACCGTACGGATCGCGGCGGCAATTCCTGATCGCGGGTCTGGCCGCTACGGCAGGGCCCACGTGGGCTTCCCGTTCAGCATCTGCGGCGGCTGCGTCCCTGCAGGTGGGCTTTGTCTATGTGTCGCCGATCGGCAATGCGGGCTGGAGCTATCAGCATGAGCTGGGACGGCGTCAACTGGTCAAAGAGCTGGGCGCCAAGGTCCAAACCCATGCGGTGGACAGCGTGGCCGAAGGCGCGGACTCCGAGCGCGTGATGCGCGATCTGGCTCAGCGTGGCTGCCGGTTGATCTTCGCCACCAGCTTTGGCTATCTGGAGCCGGCCTTGCGCGTGGCGGCCGATTTTCCGCAAACGGTGTTCGAGCATGCGGGCGGCTACAAGACGGCCGCCAATCTGAACACCTACAACGCACGCTTCTACGAGGGCCGCTATCTGGCCGGCATGCTGGCGGGCAAGGCGAGCAAGAGCGGCGTGGCCGGCTATGTCGCGGGCTTTCCGCTGCCCGAGGTGATCCAGGGCATCAATGCCTTTGCGATCGGCATGCGCGAGGTGAACCCGCAAGCGCAGGTGAAGGTGCTTTGGCTGAACAACTGGTTCGATCCCGCGCGCGAGCGTGAGGCGGCGCTGACGCTGGTGAACCAAGGCGCCGATGTGCTGACCAATCACAGTGCGTCGCCCGCCGTGCCGCTGGTGGCGGAGGAGAAGGGCGTTCGCCTCATCGCCTACACCAGCGACATGGCGCAGTACGCGCCGCGCGCACAGCTGGCCGCGGTCACGCATCACTGGGGCGATTACTACAGCGCGGTGGCGCGCCGGGTGTTGGCGGGAACCTGGAAGCCCGAGCCCGTCTGGGGCGGCATGCATGACGGCATGGTGCGTCTGTCGGCGCTGCATCCGCAACTGCCCAAGGACTGGCGCCGCCTGGTCGAGCGCCGACAGCATGAACTGGTCACTGGGCGTCGCCACCCCTTCCAGGCCCGGCTGCTGGACAAGGATGGGCAGCTGCGGCACCCCGGTGGTCCGATGACGGACGCCGACATCGCGCGCATGGACTGGTTCGTGCAAGGTGTCAGCGCCTCGTTGAAGAGCTGATCGGCAGGGGCCGACCCTCTCCGTGGTAACGCGGGGACACAATCCCCGTTCGCGCGCCATGCGCGGCGTCGTCATTCGAGCCCAGGGCGCGGGATAGACTCGCCCGGTTTCCGCATGGGCAGCTGTCACGCCGTGTGGAGTTCGGGGAGAGTTCATGCATTACAGCCATCGCGGCGCCTCAGGGGAGGCGTCTTCATCGTCCTTTGTCCTTCGTTTCTCGTCGCCTGTCACGGTGGCGGGGACGGTGAAGACGGGCGGCGGGGACAGGTCTTGCCCGCGTGTTCCCCGGCTGTCCAGGCTCTGGGCGCTGGCCGGGCTGGGTGTTTGCGCACTGACGTCGCATCAGGCGGTTCTGGCCATGGAGGTGGTGTCCGCGTCGCCGCAGGGGCTGGTGAACCAGGCGGAGAACGTCGCGCTGCGCTTCCGCGAGCCGGTTAGCCAGCTGGGTGACCCGCGGCTGCCGGATCCGGCGACGCTGCAATGTCAGTCGGGCATCGTGGCCAAGGGCCAGGGGCGCTGGACCAGCGAACGGGAGTGGGTCTTCAGCTTCAGCCAGCCGCTGCCGGCGGGTGCGCGCTGCGAGGTGCGCCTGCGCGAGGACTTCAAGCCCACCGTGCCCCAGGCCCAGTCGCAGTGGCAGGGGACGACGCGCTTTGCCTTCCAGATTGCCGCGCCCAAGGTGATGCGCGTGCTACCCTGGACGGGCAGCGCGATCGAGGAGTCGCAGCGCTTTCTGCTGCAGCTCAATGGCGCGGCCGACCGCGCCAGCATGGCGCAGCGCATGTGGTGCGAATCGCAGGGCGTCGGTGAGCGCATCCCGGTCCAGGTGTTCGGCGACGCCGAGCGCGACGCGCTGCTGAAGGCCATGCGCTCCGAGTATGCGGTGCGCTCGAGCAAGGGCGGCGCCTGGGTGCTGGTGGGCTGCCAGCGGCCGCTGCCGGCCAATGCCGACATGGCCCTGGTCTGGGGCCCCGGTATCGCCGCGCAGGCCGACCCGGCCACGCTGACGCAGGGGGCCCAGCGCTTCCGCTTCAAGGTGCGCGCGCCGCTGACGGCCGAGTTCAGCTGCGAGCGCGAACGCGCCAATGCACCCTGCCTGCCGATACGGCCGCTGCGGCTGAGCTTCAGCGAGCCCGTGCCGCGCGAACTGGCGCTGCAGGCGCAGTTGCGCGCAGCCGACGGCAAGGCCATCGCGGCACAGGCACCCAAGAGTGCCGACGAGGGCTCGGACAAGGCGCCTGCGCTGCAGATGGTCGAGTTCCCGACCCCGCTGGCGGAACAGACCGAGTTCCAGCTCAGCCTGCCCAAGGAGGTGCGCGATGTGAGCGGCCGGCCCCTGAGCAATGCCGCCAGTTTCCCGCTGCGCGTGCGCACGGGCATGGCGCCGCCACTGGCCAAGTTCGCCGCGGCGCCCTTCGGCATCATCGAATGGGAGCGTGGCGGTCCGAGCCTGGTGCCCCTGAGTCTGCGCCGCGTCCAGCCCGAGCTGCAGCCCGGCCGCAGCGAACTGAAGGTCAAGCGTGTGCAGAACGAGGCCGAGCTGCTGCAGTGGTACGCGCGCATGCAGAAGGCCGATGAACGCGAATGGACCTCGCGCAAGGAGTCGCTGCTGGCGCGCGAGTCCGGGCTGCAGACTTTGGCCGTGCCCGAGTTGCAGGCCGCCAAGGGTGAGGCCGTGGGTGCGCTGGAGGTGGTGGGCGTGCCCATCGCGCAGCCCGGGTATCACGTGCTGGAGCTGCGTTCGCGCCAGCTCGGCAAGGCCTTGCTGGATCCGGCCCAGCCCATGTATGTGCGCACCGGCGTGCTCGTGACCAACCTGGGCCTGCATTTCAAGCTGGGCCGCGAGAACAGCCTGGTCTGGGTGACCTCGCTGGACAAGGGCCGTCCCGTGGAAGGGGCGACCGTCGCCGTGCACGACTGCCATGGCAAGCGCCTGTGGGAGGGGCGCAGCAACGCCCAGGGCCTGGCGACGATCGCGCAGGCGCTGCGCGAGCCCGGCTGGGACGAACGATGTCCGGCCGACCAGGGCCTGTTCGTCACCGCCCGCCATCAAAGCAGCGGGCAGCCCGAGGACATGGCTTTCATGTTCAGCAGCTGGCGCCGCGGCATTGAGAACTGGCGCTTCAATGTGCCGACCTCGCAGGAGGCCGAGCCCGATGCACGCGCGCACACCGTGACGGATCGTCCGCTGCTGCGCGTGGGCGAGAAGCTGTCCATGAAGCACTTCTTCCGGCTGGAGAGCCTGCAGGGCCTGAGCGATGCGCCGCCGGACAAGCTGCCCGATCTGCTGCACATCGTCCACACCGGGACCGGCGAAGACGTGGCCCAGTTGCCGCTGAAATGGCAGGGCGGGCGCTACGCGCTGTCGGAGTGGCTGGTGCCCAAGGGCGCCAAGCTGGGCCAGTACCGGCTGGAGATGGAGCGCGCGGGGGGAGGCGGACGTCGTTTCGGCAGCGGCAGCTTCCGCGTCGAGGAATTCCGCGTGCCGCTGGTCGACGCGCGCCTGCAGCCGCCCCAGCAGCAGCCCATGCTGGCCGGTCGCGAGCAGATCTGGACCGGCCAGCTGAACTTCATGGCCGGTGGCCCGATGGCGCAGGCGCCGCTGCAACTCAGCGCGATGCTGCGTCCGCGTTGGACGCAGTTCGCGGGCTATGAAGACTTCGCCTTCGAGCCGCCGTCCAAGGCGGGCGCGCGCGAGGGCGAGGAGGACGAGGGCGCGGCCGACGGCGAGTCGGACGGTCCGGGTGGCAACCGCCTGCTGCTGGACAAGCAGGCGTTGAAGACCGATGCCCAGGGCGGCTGGCGCTTCAAGCTGCCGGTCCCGGCTCAACTGGACCGGCCCACCGAGCTGCGCGTGGAAATGAGCTACCGCGACCCGGATGGCCAGACCCACACGCGTGGCGCGTCGCAGACCGTCTGGCCCTCCGAGCTGGTGCTGGGCCTGCGCGCGCCGAGCTGGGCGGCCCACGGCAGCAAGCTGCGGCTCAGCGCGCTGGCCCTGGACACCCAGGGCCGGCCGCTGTCCGGCCGCGAGGTGGTGATCTCGGCGCGCCAGCTGCAGACGCTGAGCACGCGCAAGCGCCTGGTCGGCGGCTTCTACGCCTATGAGCACCAGCGCGAGCTGAAGCCGCTGGGCGAGCTGTGCCGCGGCAGCAGCGACGCGCAAGGGCTGGTGCATTGCGAGGTGGAACTCAAGAGCTCGGGCCAGGTGGAGTTGCTGGTCAGTGGCGCGGACAGCGCGGGGCGCAAGACCCAGGCGGCGCGCTCCATCTGGGTCACTCGGGCCGGGGAACTGTGGTTCGAGCAGGACAACGACGATCGCATCGACGTGCTGCCCGAGCGCCGCAACCTGAAGCCCGGCGAAACGGCGCGCCTGCAGGTGCGCATGCCTTACCGCGACGCCCAGGCGCTGATCACCGTGGAGCGCGAGGGCGTGATGCACAGCGAACTGCGCCGTCTCTCGGGCCGCGATCCGTGGATCGAGCTGAAGATCGACAAGGATTGGGCGCCGAACGCCTATGTCAGCGTGCTGGTGCTGCGCGGCCGACTGCGCGAGGTGCCCTGGTACTCCTTCTTCAGCTGGGGCTGGCGCGAGCCGGTGAACTGGTGGCGCGAGTGGCGCGCCTCCGATGACTACCAGCCGCCCACCGCGATGGTGGACCTGGCCAAGCCCTCGTACAAGCTGGGCATGGCGGCGCTGCAGATCGGCACCGACAAGCACCGGCTCAAGGTCGAGGTGCTGCCGGCGCAGGCGCAGTACGGCGTGCGCCAGACCGCGCAAGTCAAGCTGCGTGTGACGCAGGACGGCCAGCCGGTGCCGGACGCGCTGGTCGCGTTTGCCGCGGTGGACGAGGGTCTGCTGGCGCTGGCGCCCAATCCCAGCTGGCAGCTGCTGGACGCGATGCTGCAGACCCGTCCCTGGGGCGTGCAGACGGCGACGGCGCAGAGCGAGATCGTCGGCCGTCGCCACTATGGCCGCAAGGCGGTCGCCGCCGGGGGCGGGGGTGGTGCGAGCGTGCGCGAGCTGTTCGACACGCTGCTGTCCTGGCAGCCCGCGGTGCGCGTGGATGCGCGGGGTGAGGCCACGGTGCAGGTGCCGCTGAATGATTCGCTGACGCGTTTCCGCCTCGTCGCGGTGGCGGACGCGCCGGGCCAGCGCTTCGGCAACGGGGATGCGGTGCTGCGCGTCAGCCAGGACCTGCAGCTGCTCAGCGGCCTGCCGCCGCAGGTGCGGGAGGGTGACACCCTGCAGGCCATGCTCACCGTGCGCAACGCCAGCGAGCGGGCCATGGAGCTGCAGGTCGGGCTGCAGGGCGAAGCGGCCGGGCTGGCCGACGGCGTCAAGCCGCCGGTGCTGATCCCCGCGGCCGAGGCGCGCCAGACGGTCAAGCTGGCCGCGGGTCAGTCGCGCGAGCTGCAATGGCGCTACACCGTGCCTCAGGGCATCACCCAGATCAGCTGGACCGCGCAGGCCAGCGAGCAGGGCGGCGCCAAGCCGGCCAGCGATGCGATGAAGGTGCAGCAGCAGGTCCAGCCCGCCGTGCCGCTGCGCGTGATGCAGGCGAGCCTGCGCCAGCTGGACGGACCGCTGAGCCTGCCGGTGGCGGCGCCGGCGGACGGTCTGGCCGACCAGGGCGTCAAGCGCGGCGGCCTGCAGATCGGCCTGCAGCCGCGCCTGTCCACGGCGCTGCCGGGCATACGCCGCTACTTCCAGACCTATCCCTACAGCTGTCTGGAGCAGCAGGGCTCCAAGGCCCTGGCGCTGCACGACCGCGCGGCCTGGAGCGCGCTGATGGCCCAGCTGCCCGGCTACCAGGATGGCGATGGCCTGTTCGCCTACTTCCCGCTGGGCAACAACAGCGAGGCGCGCGGCAGCGAGGTGCTGACCGCCTACCTGCTCTCGGCGGCGCACGAAGCCGGCGAGGCGGTGCCCGAACCGGCGCGCGGCAAGGCGCTGGACGCGCTGGCCGCCTTTGTGGAAGGGCGCATCCAGCGCCGCCGCTGGTCGCCGCGCGACGACGAGTCGCCGCGCCGCATCGCCGCGCTGGCCGCGCTGGCGCGCTACGAGCGCGCCACGCCGCGCCTGCTGTCCATTGTCGACACGGCCCAACTCAGCCAGTGGCCCACCGCCACCGTGATCGACTGGCTGCAGCTGCACCAGCGCATGGCCAACGCGCCGCAGCGCGAAGCGCGCATCGCGGCCGCACAGCAGCAGCTGCGCTCGCGGCTGAGCTTCGCCGGCACCACCTTGCGCTTCGCCGACGAGGAGCAGGACGCCTGGTGGTGGCTGATGGACAGCAGCGACGGCAATGCCGCCCGCCTGATCCTGGCCCTGCTGGACGACCCGTCCTGGCGCGAGGACCTGCCGCGCATGGTCACCGGCGCGCTGGCGCGCCAGCAGCAGGGGGCCTGGTACAACACCACGGCCAACTTCTGGGGCACGATGGCGTTGGAAAAATTCTCCGCGCGCTTCGAATCCCAGCCCGTGGCCGGCCGCAGCACGGCGGCGCTGAAGGCGGGCGCCAGCGCCAGCCTGGATTGGGGCAAGCAGGCCCAGGGCGGCAGCTTGAGCCTGCCCTGGCCCGCAGCCGCGTCCGAGCTCAGCCTGCGCCACGAGGGGGGCGGCAAGCCCTGGGCCACGGTGCAGGCGCTGGCGGCCGTTCCGCTGCGCGCGCCGCTGGACTCGGGCTACCGCATCAAGCGCAGCGTGCAGGCGGTCAGCCAGCAGCACGCCGGCCGCTGGAGCCGCGGCGACGTGATGCGCGTGCGCCTGGAGATCGAGGCGGCCGCCGACATGAGCTGGGTGGCGCTGAGCGACCCGCTGCCCACCGGCGCGATGGTGCTGGCCGGCACGCTGGACAACGAGGGCGAGCGCCGCGAGGGCAGCGCCTGGATGGCCTTCCAGGAGCATGGCGCGTCCGCCTGGCGCGGCTATTGGGACTACCTGCCCAAGGGCCGCCATGTGGTCGAGTACACCCTGCGCCTGAACAACGCCGGCCGCTTCCAGATGCCGGTGACGCGGGCCGAAGCCATGTATGCACCCGACCGCTTTGGCGAGCTGCCCAACGCGGCGCTGGAGGTGGGGCCCTGATGTCTCGGGCATGGTGGGCCCGGGCCGCGCTGCTCCTGGCGGGCGCGCTGGGGCCAGGTCTTGCGCGGGCGGAGGAGCTGCCATCCTTCGCCAGCGTGAAGGTCGCGCATCCGGTCTCCGACCGCGTGCTGCTGGACCGCCGCGGCGAAGCGCTGCAGATGCTGCGCGTGCGCCTGGACCAGCGCGTGCTGCCCTGGGAGCCGCTGGCGCGCATGTCGCCCGCGCTGCTGCGCGCGATGCTGCTGTCCGAGGATCAGCGCTTCTACGAGCACAGCGGCGTGGACTGGTCCGCGGTGGCCGCGAGCGCGTGGGGGAATCTGTGGAACCAGCGCACGCGCGGTGCGTCGACCGTCACCATGCAGCTGGCTGGCCTGCTGCACGAGGATCTGGCCCAGCGCGGGGGCGGGCGCAGCTGGGGACAGAAGCTCAGCCAGGCCTGGGTCGCGTCCCGGCTGGAGCGGCGCTGGAGCAAGGCGGAGATCCTGGAGGCCTATCTGAACCGCGTGCCGCTGCGCGGCGAGCTGGTCGGCGTGCCGGCCGCGGCGCAGACGCTGTTCGGCAAGTCGCCCGCCGGGCTGGACGCGCGCGAATCGGCGCTGCTGGCGGCGATGCTGCGTGCGCCCAATGCCAAGCCGGCCCAGCTGGCGCCGCGCGCCTGTCAGGTGCTGCGCCTGATGAGCGCGCCTGAGTCGGTGAACTGCAGCGGGCTGGAGATGGAGATCGGCGCCGTGCTGCAGCGCCGGCCCGCGCCGCCGCCGGCCGCGCTGCAATGGGCGCCGCATTACGCGCGCCTGGCCTTGCGCGGCGACGCCGGGCAGCCGACCGGCGCCGAACAGCGCAGCAGCCTGGACGGGCGCCTGCAGCGTTTTGCCGTGCAGGCGCTGCGCCGCCATCTGGCCGAGCTCTCGGGGCGCAACGTCGAGGACGGCGCCATCGTCGTGCTGGACAACGCCAGCGGCGAGGTGCTGGCCTGGGTGGGCTCCAGCGGCAGCCAGCTCTCGTCGGCCGCCGAGGTGGACGGCGTGCTGGCGCGGCGCCAGCCGGGCTCCACGCTCAAGCCCTTCGTCTACGAGCTGGCGCTGGAGCGCCGGCTGATCACCGCAGCCAGCTTGCTGGACGACAGCCCGGCCCAGGTGCAGACCGGCAGCGGCGTCTACCTGCCGCAGAACTACGACAAGCGCTACCGTGGCTGGGTCAGCGCGCGCGCCGCGCTGGGCAACAGCCTGAACATTCCCGTGGTGCGGCTGTCGCTGCAGCTGGGGCCGGAGGCCTTGTTCGAGCGGCTCAACCAACTGGGCCTGGCGCTGCCGGAGACCGGCGGCTACTACGGCCATTCGCTGGCGCTGGGCAGCGCGGATGTGAGCCTGCTGGCGCTGACCAATGCCTATCGCGCGCTGGCCAATGGCGGGCTGTATGGCGAGGTCCGGCTACCGAGCTCGGCCGCGCGCGCCGGCGCGCCGCGGCGCGTGACCCAGGCCGGGGCCACGCACATCGTCACCGAGATGCTGGCCGACAACAACGCGCGTGCGCTGAGCTTCGGGCTGGACAACGCGCTGGCGCTGCCCTTTGCCGCCGCGGCCAAGACCGGCACCAGCAAGGACATGCGCGACAACTGGTGCCTGGGCTACAGCGCCCGCTACACCGTGGGGGTGTGGGTGGGCAATGCCAGTGGCGAGCCCATGCATAACGTGCTGGGTGTCAGCGGCGCCGCGCCGATCTGGCACGAGCTGATGCTGGCGTTGCACGGCGGGCGCGCGCCGCAGCCCTCGGCGGCAGCCGGCGCGGGGTTCCTGCGGCCCGTCGGCGTCGTGGAGCGCGAAGTCCGCTTTGAGAATCCCGCCGGCGTGGCCGAGCCGGCACGGCGCGAGCTCTTCCTCGCCGGCACCGAGCTGTCGCTGGTACGGGCGCAGGAGCCCCTGCTGGCCATCGCCAATCCGCGCGACGGCGCGATCTATGCGCTGGACCCCGACATCCCGCCGCAGGCGCAGCGGCTGCGCTTCGCGCTGCAGGGCCGCGCCGAACCGGGCATGAGCTGGCGGCTCAACGGGCGGCGCATCGCCGCGGTGAGCCGCGAAGGCTCGCTGGACTGGCTGCCCATGCCCGGGCGTCACCGGTTGGCGCTGGTCGACGCGCGCGGCCAGGTGCGTCAGGAGCTGGGTTTCGAGGTGCGCGGCGCGCAGCTGCGCGAGCCCGCCGGTGCCACCAAGCCCGCGCCGGCGCTCAGCCCACGGGCGGCAGCCCGTCCGGCCAGTCCGGGTTGAGCAGCGACCAGATCTCGTGGTCGCGCCAGGCGCCGGCGATGAACAGGTAGCGCGGCGCCAGGCCTTCGCGCCGGAACCCCAGGCGCTGCAGCAGCGCGCTGCTGCGGCGGTTCACCGGCTGCACCGCGGCCTGCACACGGTGCAGCCGCAGTGGGCCCGAGAACACCTCCTGGAGCCCGCGGGCCAGCGCCTCGCCCATCAGGCCTTGCCCCTGGCAGCCCTGGTCCAGCGAATAGCCCAGCAAGGTGTTCTGAAAGGGCCCGCGCGCGATTGCCGAAAAGTGCAGGGTGCCGACCACGCGCTCGGGCTGGGCGCGCATGCACAGCCAGTAGCGCAAGCCTTGTCCGTCCCCGAAGGCCTGCAGGGCCTGCGCCATGCGCCGCGCCTGGCCTTGCAGCGTGAGCACGTCGGCCGGCTGCGGCGGATCCCAGGGCGCCAGGTGGGCCTGGTTGCGCACGAAGAAGTCCAGCACCGCCGGCGTCAGCGTGGGGGAGGGCGGGCACAGCATCAGCCGTTCGCTGAGCAAGGGCGACAGGGTCGGCATCAGGGCGGCAGCATGGAGGCGGGCGGGCCTCGCATCCAGGCAAAGCGAAAGGTTGACGATCTTAGCCTTTGCGCAGGGGGCGGCAGCCGTCCGTGCCGTGGGCGCAGGACGCACGTCGCGATTCGCCCGGAATTGCAGCAGGTGGCACCGGCAAGACCGCAGTTCGTCGCGTCCGGCTGGTGTTTCCAGCCATGGCTTTCGATACTCCCGTCATCGTGGCGTCAGCCTCTCACGGATGCGCGGGTTCCCGCAGCGTTCCGTGGCCCTTCGGGGCCGGGCGGGCCTGTCCCGTTCCCGGGAGAGTCGGGATGGACGCCGCAAGGGGAGAACAACATGTCTGCCAACATCGTCCAAGGCCTGGCGTCCGGCGTCCTGGCCGCCCTGCTGCTGATTCCGACCGCGCCGGTGCAGGCCAGCGAAGTCGTCAAGCTGGCGCGCCTGATCGTGACCGGCAAGCGCATCAGCAGCGACGTCCAGATGCAGCGGCTGCCGCCGGTGGTGGTGCACGGCCGGCGCGCCTCGGAGGCCGAGGGCGACCAGCTCGCCGCCGGGCCGGACGCCGGCGGCGAGGCGCGTCGCAGCGGTTACTGGCCCCGGGCCCTCTGACGGGCCCGGAACCTCTCGTTCTGGCTCATGCCCAGCTCGGCGGCTGCGGGTTGAGTCGGGCCATGCTGAAACAATCCACATAGCGGCCCGCCCGCAGCGCATAGGCGCGCAGCCGGCCTTCCTCCTCGAAGCCATGGCGGCGGTAGAGCCGGATGGCGCGCTCGTTGTCGACATACACCGTCAGCTCCAGGCGCAGCACCCCCAGCCATTGGTCCGCCTGCTCCACCAGAGCGCCCAGCAGCGTGTGGCCCACGCCCCGGCCCTGCGCGTCGGGGTGCACGCTCAGGCCGAGGGTCATCGCATGCCGGCGCCGGACCGCCGGCCCCACCGCATGCAGGCCGGCGCTGCCGACCAGACGTTCGCCATCGAACGCCAGCAGCTGCAGCTCGGTGCTGGCCGGGTCCACCGGCGCGGCCAGACGCTGGCGCCACAGGGCTTCATTGGCGTAAGGCAGCTGCAGCAGCCCCGGCTGCACGCCGGGATGGGCGAGCAGTTCCGCCAGGGCGGCGGCATCGTCGGGGCGGGGGCGGCGCAGGCTCAGTTCCATCAGGATCTCCGGGGTTTTGGCAAGAGTCGCTCGGTCGAGCGGGGCGGAAACGAACAAGGCCCGCGGGGTGCGCGGGCCTTGTTCAGGGGGAGGGCTGGAATCGGGTGTCTACCGCGCTGGACACCGATCCTCACACTGCATGCCAACTACCTGGCCCACCCGGTCCATCTGGACGGGGGCGGCGGCTTGCACGACGGTGCTTAGGTCGCAGTGGTGAGGGCGGGGTGACATGAGGGCCAGTATGCGGACCGTGATCGGCCGACGTCAATCGTCATGCGGGCGCGTGGGGGTGGCGCGACAATGCGGGGCTGTCGCCGTCCATCAGCCGCCCGCCTGTTCCCATGCCACGCCTCACCTCGCTTCCCATCTCGAATGTCACCCCGGCCGAGCCTGCCGCGACGCCGCGGGGGCAGCCCGGGCCCGCCGAGCGCTTTGCATTGCGCGTGGGGGACAGCGCGATCGACGGCCTGGGCGTGTTCGCGCTGGAGCCCATTCCGGCCCGGCGCAAGATCGGCGAGATGCGCGGCGAGCTGATCTCGGTGCGCGAGGCGCGCCGCCGCGTGCAGGGCCGCCAGCGCATCCACATGGTCGAGGTATCGGCCCGCACGGCCGTCGACGCGAGCGACACGCCCGGCGCGCTGCGCCACATCAACCACAGCTGCGCGCCCAATGCGGTGCTGCGCATCCGCCAGGGGCGGGTGGAGTTCTACGCGATCCGCGAGATCGCGGCCGGCGAGGAGTTGAGCTGCGACTATGGCGAGAGCCACCACGAGGGGCGGCTGCGCTGCCGTTGCGGCGCGCCCAACTGCAAGGGCCGGCTCTGAACGCCCGAGCAGACCGGGCAACCCAAGACGCGCCCCATCGATTCCTTGCGCCATGGACAGACGGGCCCCGCAGGGCCCGTCGCTGACGCGAGCGACCGGCCCCGCCGGTCCGCTCCGAGTGGCACTCAGTGCGCCGCGCCGCCGTCCGCGTCGTTGGCGGCCTCGTCGCCTTCGTCGGTCGAGCCGTCTTCCTGCTGCAGCCAGAACAGGCGCAGGTCCTGCACGGTGAACAGTGCGTCGTCGATCAACGCATTCTGGTCGACCTCGTCGGGCCCTTCATAGGCCTCGCCGATGTAGGCCTGGCGCGCTTCGCTGCCTTCGGGCAGGGTCACGGCCGCGATGGCCTGCAGCATCAGTGCCAGGTCCTGGCCGGCGTCGCTGTCGTCCAGCATCCAGGCCTCGCTGTCGCGCACCGCGCGCAGAAAGCCCTCGGCCCACATCACGCCGGGGGCGGGCAGGTTGTCCATCTGCTCGGCGCTGATCAGGCCCTGGGCGATCAGCTGGTCGCGCGTGTCCTCGTCGAACTCGGAGATCAGCGGATTCAGCTGCATCTGCTCCGGCGCCTCGATCAGCGCCTGCGGGTCCAGGCTCTCGCCGATCTCGTTCCAGCGCAGGTGCAGCGCGTCCATGAAGGCTTCGGTCTGCTCCTGGGCCTCCAGCGCGGCGGGCCAGTCCTCGCCGAACAGCGCGTCCATGGCTTGGATGGGGGCGGCCGGCACCGGACCGGCCTGCAGCGCGGTCATGTAGCCGTCCAGCGTGTCGATGGTGACGGCCGGGGCGTTCTCGTCGGCGGCGGCGGCCACGATGGCCAGCAGCTCGGCCAGGCGTTGGGCGTTCTCGACGTCCAGCGGCATGTCGTTCATGGGAATCTCCTTCAATGGAGAAGGGCCCGACGGGGCCCTTCATGATAAGTGTTCAAACGGGGTCAGGTCTTGCCCCCGCTTGGCGTGGATCAGAGGCGCTCGGTCACCCAGCCCTGCACGCTGGCCAGCGCCGCGGGCAGCGCGGCCGGCTGCGTGCCGCCGGCCATGGCCATGTCCGGCTTGCCGCCACCCTTGCCGCCCACCTGCTGGGCGACGAAGTTGACCAGTTCGCCGGCCTTGATCCTGGCCATGCTGTCGGCGGTGACGCCGGCGGCCAGCTGGACCTTGTCGCCGTCCACTGCGGCCAGCACGATGGCGGCGCTCTTGAGCTTGTCCTTGAGCTTGTCCATGGTCTCGCGCAGGGTCTTGGCGTCGGCGCCGGCCAGGGTGGCGGCCAGAACCTTGATGCCCTTCACGTCCACGGCCTGGGTCAGCAACTCGTCGCCCTGGGCCGAGGCCAGCTTGCTCTTCGCGGCAGCGAGTTCCTTCTCGAGCGCCTTGACCTGGTCCAGCACCGCATGGATGCGCGGCTCCAGCTCGGTGGGCGCGGTCTTCAGCGTGCCGGCGACGGCCTGCACGGTCGACTCCAGCTGCTGCAGATAAGCCAGCGCGTTTTCGCCGGTGACGGCTTCGACGCGGCGAACGCCGGCGGCCACGCCGCCTTCGGCGACGATCTTGAACAGGCCGATGTCACCGGTGGCCTTGACGTGGGTGCCGCCGCAGAGTTCCTTGGACGAGCCGATGGAGAGCACGCGCACGGTCTCGCCGTACTTTTCGCCGAACAGCATCATCGCGCCGCTCTTTTGCGCGTCGTCCAGCGCCATCACCTCGGCCTTGGCGCCGGCGTTGGCGAGGATCTCGGCATTGACGAGGGCTTCGACTTTGCGAATCTCCTCGGCCGTCAGCGGCGCGTTGTGCGCGAAGTCAAAGCGGGTGCGCTCGGCGTTGACCAGCGAGCCCTTCTGCTGCACATGGGCGCCCAGCACCTCGCGCAGGGCCTTGTGCATCAGGTGGGTGGCGCTGTGGTTGCGCACGGTGCGGGCGCGCGCCTCGGCATTCACCTGGGCCTTGAAGACGTCACCGACCTTGACCGCGCCTTCGAGCACGCGGCCATGGTGGCCGAACACGTCGGCCTGGATCTTCAGCGTGTCGTCGACGACGACGCGGCTGCTCGCGTTGCGCAGCTCGCCGCGGTCGCCGACCTGGCCGCCGCTCTCGGCGTAGAAGGGGGTGTGGTCCAGCACCACGACGACGTCGTCGCCGGCCTGCGCTTCGGGCACGGAGACGCCGTCGACATAGACGGCGGTGACCTTGCTGGTCTCGCAGGCCAGGTGTTCGTAGCCGTGGAAGGCGGTGGGCGCGCCGCTGTACTCCAGCCCCTGCGCCATCTTGAATTTGCCGGCCGCGCGGGCCTGCTCGCGCTGCTTGGCCATCGCGGCATCGAAGCCGGCCTGGTCCACGGTCACGCCGCGCTCGCGGCAGACATCGGCGGTCAGGTCGACGGGGAAGCCGTAGGTGTCGTGCAGCTTGAAGGCGGTCTCGCCGTCGAGCTGTTGGGGGCCGCCGGCCAGCGCCGCTTCGAGGATTTCCATGCCGTTGGCGATGGTCTGGAAGAAGCGCTCCTCTTCCTGCTTCAGCACCTCGGTCACGCGCGCCTGAGCCTGGCGCAGCTCGGGATAGGCATCGCCCATCTGCTGGACCAGTTCGGCGACGATCTTGTGGAAGAAGGGGGTGCGGGCACCCAGCTTGTAGCCGTGGCGGATGGCGCGGCGGGCGATGCGGCGAAGCACATAGCCGCGGCCTTCGTTGCCGGGGATCACGCCGTCGACGATGGTGAACGAGCAGGCCCGGATGTGGTCGGCGATGACCTTCAGCGACGCGCTGTCCTTGTCGCAGTCCCCGGCGCCGGCGCCATCGACTGCGGCCTTTGCCGCCGCGAGCAGCGCGACGAAGGTGTCGATCTCATAGTTGCTGTGCACATGCTGCAGCACCGCCGCGACGCGCTCCAGCCCCATGCCGGTGTCCACGCTGGGCTTGGGCAGCGGGTGCATCACGCCGTCTTCGGTGCGGTTGAACTGCATGAAGACGTTGTTCCAGATCTCGATGTAGCGGTCGCCGTCCTCGTCCGGGCTGCCGGGGGGGCCGCCGGCGACTTCGGGGCCGTGGTCGTAGAAGATCTCGGTGCAGGGGCCGCAGGGGCCGGTGTCGCCCATCATCCAGAAGTTGTCGGACATGTAGCGGCCGCCCTTGTTGTCGCCGATGCGCACGATGCGCTCGGCGGGCACGCCGACCTGCTTGTTCCAGATGTCGTAAGCCTCGTCGTCCTCGGAATAGACCGTGACCCAGAGCTTCTCGGCGGGCAGCTTGAAGTGGACGGTCAGCAGCTCCCAGGCGTAGGCGATGGCGTCCTTCTTGAAGTAGTCGCCGAAGCTGAAGTTGCCCAGCATCTCGAAGAAGGTGTGGTGGCGCGCGGTGTAGCCGACGTTGTCCAGGTCGTTGTGCTTGCCGCCCGCGCGAATGCACTTCTGCGCCGTGGTGGCACGGCTGTACGGGCGCTTGTCGAAGCCCAGGAACACATCCTTGAACTGGTTCATCCCCGCGTTGGTGAACAGCAGCGTGGGGTCGTCTCCGGGCACCACCGGGCTGGAGGCAACGATCTGGTGGCCCTTGGATTCGAAGAACTTCAGGAAGGTGTTGCGGATCTCTGCGGCTTTCATGCCTGTCCTTATGGCTGGGCGCGGCGGCGCGGCGCGGCTTGATCGAGGTCGGTAAGCGGTGCCGGATCGAGCCCCAAGTGCTTGATTCGGCGAAGTTTTCGATTATAGGAGGGGCTTGCCATTGCTCACGGATGCGGAGCCGAAAACCGCTAGGATGGCCAGCCCAGACACGAAAGAAGCACGAGATGGACAACGCGAGTTCGCCGCTGAGCACCCTCAAGGACCCCAGCCTGCTGAAGACCGACGCCCTGGTGAATGGGGAGTGGATCGCGGGCGAGGGCCGCTTTACGGTGCACGACCCGGCCACCGGGCTGCCGCTGGCCGAGGTGGCCAACCTGGGGGCGGACGAGGCGCACGGCGCGATTGGCGCGGCCAACACCGCCTGGCCGGCCTGGCGGGCCAAGACCGCCAAGGAGCGCTCGGCCATCCTGATGCGCTGGTACCAGCTGCTGGTGCAGAACGCCGACGACCTGGCGCGCATCCTGACCGCCGAGCAGGGCAAGCCGCTGGCCGAGGCGCGTGGCGAGATTCTCTACGGCGCGAGCTTCATCGAATGGTTCGCCGAGCAGGGCAAGCGCGTCTACGGCGAAACCATCCCCACCACCGATCCGGGCAAGCGCTACCTGGTGATGCAGCAGCCCATCGGCGTGTGCGCCGCGATCACGCCCTGGAACTTCCCGGTGGCCATGATCACGCGCAAGGTGGCGCCGGCGCTGGCCGCCGGCTGCCCGGTGGTGATCAAGCCGGCCGAGCAGACCCCGCTGTCTGCGCTGGCGGTGGCCGAACTGGCGCAGCGCGCGGGCATGCCCTCGGGTGTGCTGAACGTGGTCTGCGCCGACGCCGAGCGTTCCATCGAGGTCGGACAGGCGCTGTGCGGCAGCGAGGTGGTGCGCCACCTGTCCTTCACCGGTTCGACCGAGGTCGGCCGCATCCTGATGGCGCAATGCGCCCCGACGATCAAGAAGCTCTCGCTGGAGCTGGGCGGCAATGCGCCCTTCATCGTCTTCGACGACGCCGACCTCGACAGCGCGGTCGAGGGCGCACTGGTCAGCAAGTACCGCAACGCGGGCCAGACCTGCGTCTGCGCCAATCGCTTCTATGTGCAGGACGGCATCTACGATGCCTTCGTCGCCAAGCTGGCCGAGCGCGCCGGGCAGCTGCAGGTGGGCAACGGCTTCGAGGCCGGCGTGGCCCTGGGGCCGCTGATCGACGCTCAGGCGGTCGGCAAGGTCGAGCGCCACGTGGTCGACGCCAAGGCCAAGGGCGCCCGCGTGCTGCTGGGCGGCGAGCGCCTGCCCGGCGCGCTGGGCGAGCGCTTCTTCCAGCCCACCGTGCTGGCCGACGTGACCGGCGACATGCTCTGCGCGCGCGAGGAGACCTTCGGCCCGGTGGCGCCGGTGTTCCGCTTCCACAGCGAGGACGAGGCCGTGGCGCTGGCCAATGCCACCGAGTTCGGCCTGGCCAGCTACTTCTACAGCCGCGACATCGGCCGCATCTTCCGCGTCGGCGAGGCGCTGGAGTACGGCATGGTGGGCATCAACACCGGGCTGATCTCGGTCGCCGAGGTGCCGTTCGGCGGCGTCAAGCAGTCGGGCCTGGGCCGCGAAGGCGCGCATCAGGGCATGGACGAATACCTGGAAACGAAGTACCTCTGCCTGGGCGACATCCTGCGCTGACCGTCGCCGGACCGCCGCGCGCCGCGGCGGTCATGTCACGCTAGGCCGCGAGGCGTCCGAGGGAGGTCTGGCCGGTGGGGCGGCCCTTGAAGTCGGTCCAGTGCTGTGCGGCGATGTCGTAGAGCTTGCAGCGGCGTGCGGTGTCGAAGTACCAGCGCCAGGAGAACTGCTGGATGACGATGCGGCCTGGGAGGGCGTGCTCGAGGATGGCCTGGGCCTTCTTGAGGCCGTACAGGGGCACGCTCATGTCCACGTGGTGTGCGGTGTGCTCCATGATGTGGTGCATGAGGGCGCCGATCTTGAGCGGGAACTTGAGGTGGACGGTGGTGGAGACGAAGGGGTCGGCGGCGCCCCATGCGCTCTTGTCCTCGTGCCAGACCACGGCGGTGTGGGTGTGGTGGGCGTAGACGACGAAGCCGATCATGAAGTTCCAGAAGACGAAGGGGAGCACGAAGCCCCAACCGACGAGGGCCCAGGCGGATTGCTGGGTGGCGTGTGCGGCACCGACGAGGGCGGAGATCCAGACGATGGCGGCGGCGAGGGCGAGGGCGCTGTCGGCGAAGAAGATGGGCCGGCGCGAGGGCATGTGGGTGCGGCTGGGGAAGAACATTTTGAGCCACCACATTTCGATGAAGTAGTAGAGGCCCGGGGCCCATCCGCTGCGGTAGATGCGCTCGAGCAGGCGGCGAGAGGGGGAGAGGGAGGCGAACTCGGCCTGGGTGTAGGGGGCCCAGACGAAGTCCTTGCCCTTGAGGTTGGTGTAGCCGTGGTGGACGACGTTGTGGCCGACCTCCCAGAGGCTGTAGGGGGTGAGGGAGGGGAGGAAGGCGATGCGGCCGAGCCAGCGGTTGAGGCTGCGGTGGGGGGTGTAGCTCTGGTGGCAGGCGTCGTGGCCGATGATGAAGAGGCGGCCGATGACGAAGCCGGCGACGGTGCCGGCGAGGGCCTTGGCCCACCAAGGGGTGAGCAGGACGACGGCGCAGATGAGGGCGAGGAAGATGGCCCAGTCCAGCACGAGCAGGGCGACGGCGAGGCCTGTGCGCTGGGCGGACACCGGCGCCATCCAGGCGCGGATGTGCTTGCGCGCGGGAAGCGGGGCGCCGGGCGGCACCTGGGCAGGAGTGGTCGGGGCGGGCGGCGGCTCCGACACGGAGGCCAAGTCTTGGTCGGGGACCGGTGCCGTGTCCCTGTCGGCCCAGGTCTTTGCGACCACATGGGCCAGGTAGCGGTTGAAGCCGGGCTGGCGCTCCTCGGGGGGGAATTGCGGATCCCATGCGCCCTCCGAGCTTGCGGCCCAGGCGTCTGAACGTTTGTTTTTCATCTATTCGCCAAGAAAGTGCCTGCGATAGCGCTCTGCCAGATGCTGGGTGCGCATCAGGATGGGCAGGTCCGCCGTGTTGAAGCAGGGGTCCCAGGCCGGCGGCCCCAGCACCTGGGCGCCCAGGCGGAGATAACCCTGGATCAGCGCCGGAGGCTTGATCTCCAGTGAACTGTCGAAGCGCTCGACCGGCAGCCGGACCCGCGGCGTGACCTGCAGCTCGGCCGGGGCCATGTGGCTGACGCGCAGCTTGCGCCAAAGGCTTGCCGCGGCGTCGCCGCTGATGCGGCCGTCCTGGACCATGGGGATGCTGGCGCAGCCCAGCATGGCGTCGAGCCCATTGCCGGCCATGAAGGCGCCCAGCGCGCTCCAGAGCGCCATGATCACACCGCCCTGCCGATGGTCCGGGTGCACGCAGCTGCGTCCGACTTCCAGGGTCCGGGGCAGCAAGAGGTGCAATGCGGAAATATCGAATTCCGTTGCCGTGTAGGTGCTGCCCAGCCGCCGGGCCTGCGTCGGCGTCAGCACCCGATAGGTCCCGATGACCCGGCCCCCTTGGGGCTCCCGCACGATCAGGTGTTCGCAGTAATCGTCGAATGCATCCACATCATGGCCGGCGATCGGGGTATCCAGACGGGCCCCCATTTCCCCTGCAAATACCTCGTAACGCAGCCGCTGTACTTCGCGAACTTCGTCGAGATGCCGGGCCCAGCTGACGGATATGCCGCCGCCGGAGATTCCGGTCTTGGCTTTATTGGCCTGCCCATGGCTTGCTTGCGTGGACAAGGAAGCGCTGGGGGCTGTTGTGGAGTTTCCCTGAATTTCCATGGATGAGCTTCTCGAAACGAGCGTTCATTTGTTGGGTGGTCATGCTAGTCAGGGCTCATGTCGGCAATCTGTCGCTGCCGGCAAATACCCCGGGGCTGTTTATGACGTCGTCATGTAGAGAACATGAAGACAGGACTCGAACGGGCGAATGGCGTTGATGACGTGCGCTGGATGTAATTCTTTGTGCCGCTCTGCCTGCCTTTAGCTCGGGAAGGTGTCGATAGCCTGTCGTCCCGGCTTGGCCCGAATCCGGCAGGGGGAATCCGGTTGTCGCCATGTTGGCGACAGAGTGCTGAAAACAATGGCCGTCCATGGGTTTGGGTCCTGGACGGCCATTTGCGAATTTCGATGGGAAAGGCAAATGGGCGAATCATCCAAAGGGAGTGATGATGGTATTTCCCCGTCGATCAACGGCAGGCCATGGCCTGGTATCGCTGTTTCGCCTGGTCGCGTCCTTGCTGGTCATCGGCGCGCTCGCGGCCTGCTCGCCCAAGCGGTATCTGGTGAGCCGGCTCGCGGATGAATGGTCTTCCCAATCGATGGCGGAGGAAGACGATTTGATCCTGGCGCGGGAGGCCAGTGCCTTCTATCTGAAATTCTCCGAGTCCTTGCTCAAGCAGACCCCCGGGCATGCCGCGCTGGGCGAGTCGGTCGCCAGCGGGTTC
Source organism: Pelomonas sp. CA6 (assembly GCF_022549225.1). GTDB lineage: Bacteria > Pseudomonadota > Gammaproteobacteria > Burkholderiales > Burkholderiaceae_C > Roseateles. The sequence continues at coordinate 42,931 of NZ_JAKZFD010000017.1, read as the reverse complement.
ACGCAGTACGCCTATGCCTTCGTGAGCTTCGACGCCGAGCGCACCGAGGGCCGGGACGCGGGGGCGGCGCTGCGCATGCGGCAGCGCGCTGCGCGCCTGTACCTGCGCGCGCATGGGCATGCGATGGCGGTACTGGAGCACCGCCATCCGGGCTTTCTGCAGGCGCTTGCCGACCCGCAGGCGCGCCCCGCGCTGACGGCGGACGAGGTGGGGCTGGCGTACTGGGCCGCCGCCTCGTGGGGCGCCTACATCTCGCTGTCCAAGGACAAGCCCGAGGTGGTCGCGGACCTGCCGCTGGCCGTTCGCCTGGCGCGCCTGGCCTGGTCGCTCGAGCCCGGCTTTGCCCAGGGGTCGCTGGCCAGCCTGGTCGCGACCCTGGAGGCCGCCCGCCCCGGAGGCAACCTTGCGGAAGCAGCACGCCTCTTCGACGAGGCCGAGAAGGCGGGCGACGGGCGCAATGCGGGCCTCTATGTCGCGCGTGCGGAGGCCCTGCACAACGCCGACCGCGACGGCACCGAGCGGCTGCTGCGCGAGGCGCTGCGCGTGTCCTCGCAACACGCCAGCCTGGCCAACCAACTGGTCCATGAGCGCGCGGCCTGGCTGCTCAAGACCCTGAACGAACGCTTCTGAGTCCCCCTTCTTCTTGCCTCGCACAGCGAAACCCCATGATGTCCTCCTTGCAATCCCCTCAGCGCCGCCTGATCGTGCTGGCCTCGGCCCTGGGCCTCAGCGGCGTCGCGTCGGCCCAGACCGTGCAGCTGCGCATCGGCACGGTGGTGCCCCGCAATTCCGTCTATCACCAGCAGCTGATGGAGATGGGCGAAGCCTGGCGCAGCGTGCAGGGCGGCAATGCCCGTTTCGTCGTCTTCACCGACGGGAGCCAGGGCGGCGAAACCGAGCTGGCGCGGCGCATGCGCATCGGCCAGCTCCAGGGCGCGCTGATGTCGGTGGTGGGCCTGCGCGAGATCGACCGCAGCATCTATGCGCTGCAGAACCTGCCGCTGCTGTTTCGCAGCTGGGACGAGGTCGACCATGTGCGCGAGAAGATGCGGCCCGGCATCGAGAAGCGCTTCATGGAGCGGGGCTTCGTCATCCTGGGCTGGGGCGATGCCGGCTGGGTGCGCTTTTTCTCGCGGCATCCGGCCTTCCGGCCGGACGATTTCAAGCCCATGAAGTTCTTCTCCTGGGGCTCGGAGCCCGAGCAGCAGGCGATCATGAAGAGCCTGGGCTACACGCCCGTGCCGCTGGAGACGGCGGACGTACTGCCCGCGATCCAGACCGGCATGATTGACGTCGTCCCATCGACGCCGTACTTCGCGCTGGCCAGCCAGATCTACACCACGGCCTCGAACATGCTGGACATCAACTGGGCGCCCATCGTCGGCGCGCTGGTGATCACGCGCAAGGCCTGGGACGAGATGAGCCCGGCCGCGCAGCAGGCCTTGCGCACCGAGGCCGAGAAGGCCTCGGCCACCATGCGCGCCAAGGCGCGCCAGGAGGTGGACGACGCAGTGGCCGCGATGCGCAAGCGCGGGCTGAAGGTCAACAAGCCCAGTCCCGAGCAATGGCGCGAATGGACCGCGCTGGCCGAAAGCCTGTACCCCCGCATCCGCGGCAGCATGGTGCCGGCCGACACCTTTGACGAGGTCTTCATGCACCTCAAGGCCTACCGGGCCTCGCGCGGCCAATGAGCCGGGCCATGCCGCTCCCACCACGCGGGTGGGCGCAGGGACTGGCGCGGCTGGCGATGCTGGACTCGTGGCCGGCCGTGGTCGCGCTGGTGCTGATGGTGGTCATCCCGGTCGCGGAGATGCTGGCGCGGCCGGCGCTGGGCCGGGGCATCGAGAACGCGCCCGTGGTCGTCCAGCACCTGGGCCTGCTGCTGGCGATGTTTGGCGCGCTGGCCGCCGCGCGCAGCAGCCATCTCGCGACCCTGGGCAGCAGCCTGGACCGCCTGGGCAGCGCCACGACGCAGGCCCGGATGCGCGCGTTCGCCGCCGGCGGCGCGGCGGGGGTGTGCGGCATGCTGGCGCAGGCCGGCGGGCAGCTGGTCCTGGCCGAGCGCGAGGCCGCGCAGATGCTGGCCTACGGCGTGCCGATCTGGTGGGTGCAGCTGAGCCTGCCCGTCGGCTTTGCGCTGCTGGGCCTGCGTCTGGGACTTCGCGCGGCCGGCGGGCGCGCCTGGCGGCCGCTGCTGGCCCTGCTGCTGCCGATGGCAGGCTGGCTGGCCGCGGCCTGGGGCGAGGGGCGGCCTTGGCCATTGTGGCCCGCGCTGTTGGGGCTGCTGGCGCTGCTGCTGGTGGGCGCGCCCGTCTTCGCTGTCCTGGGCGGGCTGGCGCTGGCGCTGTTCTGGAGCGAGGGCCTGCCTCTGGCGTCGATTGCGTTGTCGCACTACCAGATCACCGTCAACGCGTCGCTGCCGGCCTTGCCCTTGTTCACCCTGGCCGGCCTGGTCTTCGCGCACACGGGCGCTGCGGCGCGCCTGGGCGAGCTCTTTGTGCAGCTGTTCGGCAGCGGGCTGCGCGGCACGGCGGTCGCCGCGGCCTTGCTGTGCTCCGCCTTCACCGCCTTCACCGGAGGCAGCGGCGTGACCATCCTGGCGCTGGGCGGGCTGCTGCTGCCGCTGCTGCGCCAGGCGGGGTATCCGGAGCAGCGCGGCATCGGCCTGGTGACCAGTGCCAGTGCGCTGGGCGTGCTGCTGGCGCCGTCGGTGCCGCTGATCATGTATGCGGTGATCGCGCGCGTGCCCATCGAGGCCATGTTCCTTGCCGGCGTGCTGCCGGCGCTGCTGATGGTGGCCTGCCTGTTGCTGCTGGGCGGCTATCTGCGCCAGGAGGGCGCGCGCGCCGTGACGGCGCTGCCGGCGAAGCGGCGCGTCATCGCGGCGTTGTGGGCCGGCAAGTGGGAGGCCCTGGCGCCCCTGGTGGCCATCGGGGCCATGGTCAGTGGCCTGGGCACGCCCACCGAGAGCGCGGCGCTGACCGCCGCCTATGCGCTGCTGACGCAGAGCCTGGTCCACCGCGAGCTGAGCGCGGCGCTGCTGTGGCGCTGCCTGCAGGAATGTGTCCAGCTCATCGGTGGCGTGATGGTGATCCTGGGCATGGCGCTGGCGCTGACCAACTTCCTGGTGGACGCCGGCATTCCCGAGCGCGCGGTGGACTGGGTGCAAGCGGCCATTCCCAACCGCTACCTGTTCCTGCTCGCGCTGTGCGCCTTCCTGTTCGTCGCCGCGGCCCTGATGGAGATCTTCGCCGCCATCGCGGTGCTGGTGCCCTTGCTGCTGCCGCTGGCACGCAGCTATGGCCTGGAGCCGCTGCACTTCGGCATCATCTTCCTGGCCGCGATGGAGGCCGGCTTCCTATGCCCGCCGGCGGGCATGAACCTCTACTTCGCGTCCGCGATGTTCGGCAAGCCGATCCGCGATGTGGCCCGCGCGGTGCTGCCGGCCATGCTGGCGATCTTTGTCGGCACGGTGATCATCGCCATGTGGCCAGCGCTGTCCACCGCCTTGCCCGGCTGGCTGCTGCGGCCCTGATCCCGCGGTTCAATCCAGCCTCGGAAACACCAGCCGGAAGCAGGCCCCGGACGAGGGGCCGTCCACCAGCTCGACGCGCCCGCCATGCAGCCGCATGACTTTCTGCACCAGGTCCAGCCCCAGGCCCACGCCGCGGCCGTCCTGCTTGAGCCGGTGAAAGGGCTCGAAGATGGTGTCGCGCGCGTCCGCGGGAATGCCCGGCCCTTGGTCGGACACCTCGACCCAGGCCGCCGTCGACACGCGCACCGCGATGGTTCCCTGGCGACCCCCATAGTTGATGGCGTTCTGCATCAGGTTGGTCAGGGCCCGCTCGATCGCCATCTGGTCGCCGGACACGAGGACCTGTGCCGCCTCGGTGTCGAAGTCCAGCTCGTAGCCGGCGCCAAACGCCAGCGGCGCCAGGTCCGACACCACGCGCTGCGCCAGCGTGACGAGATCGACCGGTGCGAAGGACATGGCCTGCTGCTCCAGCCGTTGCAGGTCCAGCAGCTGCCCGGTCAGGGCCGTCAACCGCGCGGAGTCCTCCAGCAGCCGGTTCTTGATCTGGCCCGGCGGCAGGCCCGACAGCCGCGTGGTCAGGATCGCGATCGGCGTGCGCAGCTCGTGGGCAGCGTCGGTGAGGAAGCGCTTGTGGCTTTCGTATCCCTTGTCCAGCCGGTCCAGCGCCTCATTCACCGCCTTGACCAGCGGCAGCACTTCGAGCGGGACGCCTTCGGCGCTGAGCCTTACCCCGATTTCGTCGATGTCGATCTTGCGCGCATCCTCGGCCGCGGCGTCCAGCTTCCTCAGGGTGCGACGGACGATGAAGGGCGTCACCAACACGGTGGCCAGCGTCATGTGGAGGATCAGGAAGAAGGTCAGGTCGGACGCCGGGCGGACATTGGTGAGGACCTGCCAGAAGGACACGGTTCCCTTCCCGCTGGTGATCATCTGCACGCGGCCGGCCGGGGTGTTCACCCATTTGACGACGGAGTCGGCGATCACCAGGCCGCTGGAGTCGACGCCGAACCGGGCCTCCAGGATCCGGTCCAGGTCGGGCATGACCCTGACGATGTCGGCGGGCGGGGTGCCTTCCCTGAGCTCGGCGCCGTGGCCGTCGCGGACGATGAACCAGAAGCCGGGGATGGTCTGGCGCCAATGCGTGATCTGCAAGGTGTCGGCGACGCGCAGCCGGCCGTCGGGCGTGCGCTCCAGCGCCTCCTTCAGCGCGTCGATGGTGGTCTGCTCGTAGTTGCCGCCCAGCAGCACGCCCTTGTACCAAAGCCCCGTGAGCGCGGCATAGGTGAGCAGGCTGATGGCCAGCGCCACGGCCGCCTGGGCCAGGATGAGCCGGTGCACGAGCTGCCAGCGCAGGGACTTGGGCTTGATCAAGCTCATCACGCCTCCCGCAACAGGTAGCCGACTCCTCTGACGCTGCTGATGACCAGGCCGCTGCCGGCATCCACGAGTTTTCTGCGCAGCCGCGAGACATGGGTGTCCAGTGCATTGGGTTGCACCTCGTCGTCCAGCGCGAACACGGCCTCCATCAGCAACGCGCGCGGCACCATCCTTCCGTAGCGCCGCAGCAGCGCCTCCAACACAAGGATCTCCCGACGCGTCAGGTCCAGCACCTTTTCGCCGACGCGTGCCTCGCTGCTGACATGCTCATAGACGAGCAGGCCCGCGGTGAACACGTCGCGCTCCACCTGGGCGGGGCGGCGCGCCAGCGCGCGCAGGCGCGCCAGCAGTTCCTCGACCGCGAAGGGCTTGGCCAGGTAGTCGTCCGCGCCATGGTCCAGTCCGGCGACTTTGTCGGATAGTTCGCCCCGGGCGGTGAGCACGAGGACCGGGACGGTGTTCTTCGCCGCGCGCAGCTCGGGGATCAGACTCAGGCCGTCGCCATCGGGCAGCTGGCGATCCAGCACGACGATGCTGTAGGCGCAGCTCGCGGCCGCGGCGCTGGCCTGCGCAAGGTTGGCGGCGTGGTCCACGAGGATGTTGTGACGGGCCAGCGCGTCGCTGAGGGCCGAGGCCATCTCGGGCTCGTCTTCCACCAGGAGCACTCTCATACACGCCTTTCTGCTCTGACACGCTCAGGGACATCGGTATACCCGGGCAGGCTGTCGCGAGCATGGCGCATGCGCCGGCGGGGGGCACCTCCGGCATTCTCGGCGGACGCCGCTGGTCAGGCCCGCAAAGCGACAAGGCCCCGGATCTATCGGGATCCGGGGCCTTGCTGTACTCCATTCTGGAGCGGGCGATGGGAATCGAACCCACGTCTTGAGCTTGGGAAGCTCAGGTCCTGCCATTGAACGACGCCCGCGTTCGGTGGCGCATTCTAGCCCGAAGTCGCGAGTCGTCCGAGGGAGGTCTGGCCGGTGGGGCGGCCCTTGAAGTCGGTCCAGTGCTGTGCGGCGATGTCGTAGAGCTTGCAGCGGCGTGCGGTGTCGAAGTACCAGCGCCAGGAGAACTGCTGGATGACGATGCGGCCTGGGAGGGCGTGCTCGAGGATGGCCTGAGCCTTCTTGAGGCCGTACAGGGGCACGCTCATGTCCACGTGGTGTGCGGTGTGCTCCATGATGTGGTGCATGAGGGCGCCGATCTTGAGCGGGAACTTGAGGTGGACGGTGGTGGAGACGAAGGGGTCGGCGGCGCCCCATGCGCTCTTGTCCTCGTGCCAGACCACGGCGGTGTGGGTGTGGTGGGCGTAGACGACGAAGCCGATCATGAAGTTCCAGAAGACGAAGGGGAGCACGAAGCCCCAACCGACGAGGGCCCAGGCGGATTGCTGGGTGGCGTGTGCGGCACCGACGAGGGCGGAGATCCAGACGATGGCGGCGGCGAGGGCGAGGGCGCTGTCGGCGAAGAAGATGGGCCGGCGCGAGGGCATGTGGGTGCGGCTGGGGAAGAACATTTTGAGCCACCACATTTCGATGAAGTAGTAGAGGCCCGGGGCCCATCCGCTGCGGTAGATGCGCTCGAGCAGGCGGCGAGAGGGGGAGAGGGCCGCGAACTCGGCCTGGGTGTAGGGGGCCCAGACGAAGTCCTTGCCCTTGAGGTTGGTGTAGCCGTGGTGGACGACGTTGTGGCCGACCTCCCAGAGGCTGTAGGGGGTGAGGGAGGGGAGGAAGGCGATGCGGCCGAGCCAGCGGTTGAGGCTGCGGTGGGGGGTGTAGCTCTGGTGGCAGGCGTCGTGGCCGATGATGAAGAGGCGGCCGATGACGAAGCCGGCGACGGTGCCGGCGAGGGCCTTGGCCCACCAAGGGGTGAGCAGGACGACGGCGCAGATGAGGGCGAGGAAGATGGCCCAGTCCAGCACGAGCAGGGCGACGGCGAGGCCTGTGCGCTGGGCGGACACCGGCGCCATCCAGGCGCGGATGTGCTTGCGCGCGGGGAGCGGGGCGCCCGGCGGCACCTGGGCAGGGGTGGTCGGGGCGGGCGCCGCCTCGGCGCTGCTGAACGGGTCCGGTTTCATGCAGAAAGGGAGGAGTGAGCAAATTTAGAGTGCGCATCCTAAACGCAGAAGCACCCTCCCGGCTTGTCCGAAGTCAAGGCGGCGCCCAAACAGGTGGAAAGCCACGACGGATAATCACGCCTTTTGTCGGTTCGCGCGCCCGCGTCGGCGCAGGGAGAGTGAGATGGCCGAGTGGCTGCCGCCGGTGCGTTACTGGGTGCTGATGGTCTTCGTGGCTTCGGCGTTGTATGCCCATTTCCGCGGCCGGGTGCGTTTTCCCATCCAGCGCGCGCTGTTCGATTTCACCGTGCTGATCGCGCCGGTCAATGCGCTGATGTATCTGTTCTCGCGGGCCCCGGCCACGCCCTACCTGAAGACGGACGACTTCAAGGAGATGGAGCTGCTGCGCGAGAACTGGCAGCTCATCCGCGAAGAGGCGCTGAGGCTCAATGACGAGGGCTACATCAAGGCCGCGTCGGGCTACAACGACATCGGCTTCAATTCCTTCTTCCGCACCGGCTGGAAGCGCTTCTACCTGAAGTGGTATGGCGTGGACATGGCCTCGGCCAAGGCGCTGTGCCCCAAGACGGTGGAGCTGCTGCAGCGCATCCCGTCGGTGAAGGCGGCGATGTTCGCGTCGCTGCCGCCCGGCGCCCGCCTGGTGCGCCATCGCGATCCCTATGCCGGTTCGCTGCGCTATCACCTGGGGCTGGCCACGCCGAATGCCGAGGGCTGCTTCATCGAGGTTGACGGCGAGCGCTACCACTGGCGCGACGGCGAGGCGGTGATGTTCGACGAGACCTACATCCACTACGCCGAGAACAGCACCGACCAGCAGCGCGTGATCCTGTTCTGCGACGTGGAGCGTCCGCTGTGGTTCGCGCCGGTGCGCTGGCTCAACCGCTGGTTCGGCAAGGCCGTGATGACGGCCGCCGCGACGCAGAACCTGGAGAGCGAGCCCATCGGCGGGCTGAACAAGTTCTTCTTCCACTTCTACCAGGTGCGCCTGAAGGCCAAGGCCTTCAAGGCCCGCTCGCGCACCGGCTACTACGTGCTGAAGTGGGTGCTGATTCTGGGCATCCTGGGCGCCATCTTCATCTGACCGCGACGCGGCCTGCCGCCTGGCGGCCGCTCATCGGGCACATCAGGACAAGCCGGGCGGGGCTTTGAGCGCGTCGGCCTGCGGGCCGAAGGCATACAGGTCCATGCCCAGGCTGCCCAGCGTCACGCCCTCGTACAGGCGCTGCGGCGCGAACGCCTCGCCCCCGGCTCCGGCGGCCACATACCAGGGCAGCAGGTGCTCGTCGGTGGGGTGCATCAGCTGCGCGTGCGGCGCCTGGCGCCGATAGTCCCGCAGCGCGGCCCAGTCGCGCGCGGCGCTGCGTTCGGCAAACCAGCGCCGGAAGGCCGCCGATTCGGGGAGTTCCGGCGCGTCCTCGCGCGCCTCGCGCAGCGCCAGTCCGAGGTTGTGGGTGATGCTGCCGGTGCCCATCACCAGCACCCTCGGGCCCACGGCCTGCGCCAGCCGGCGACCGAGTTCGAACAAGTCGGCCGTGGGGGCCTGGACGGGCAGCGCCAGCGGCAGCACCGGCACGTCGGCGTCGGGATAGAGGGCGCGCAGCACGGTCCAGATGCCATGGTCGAGACCGCCGCGGTCCAGCAGCGGCAGGCCCAGTTGCTCGCTCAACCGCTGCGCCAGCGCGGGTGCGCCGGGGGCGTCGTAGCGCAGCGCGTAGAGCGGCGCCGGAAAACCGCCGAAGTCGTGGATGGTCTCGTGCCGTGCCGCGCCCAGCAGCACGGGCTGGCGCGCCGTCGTGTGGGCGGAGATGGCCAGCACCGCGTCGGGACGGCCCCGCGCGCGGTCCAGGCGGCGGCCCAGCGCCTGCATGAAGCGCCCGGCCTCGCCGGGATGCAGCGCGATCATCGGCGAACCGTGGGAGAAGAACAGCGGCGCGAAGCCGGCCTGGGCGGCCTGGGCGACGCCTGGGGTGCGGAGGGTGTCGGGCGTGTTCATGCCCTCATTGAAGCAGCCGCGCCTGCGCCGACCGTCGCGTGCGCTTGTACGCAGGATTCAAGGCCATTGCATGACCCGAGACGCCGCCATGGGCGCTTCGTTAAAGTCCCGCCATGGCACACCAAGACCTTGCTTCCGCCCCCGCAGCCTCCTCGTCCGCCGCCGCGGCACCGGCCTTGCCACGGCAGGCCCCCTCCGTCTGGCGCATGGCCTGGCGCCAGACCTGGCGCGATGCGCGCGCCGGCGAGCTGCAGCTGCTGGTGCTGGCGCTGTGCCTGGCGGTGGCGGCGGTCTGCGCGGTGGCCTTTCTGTCCGACCGTTTGGACCAGGGCCTGCGCCGTGATGCCGGGCAGCTGTTGGGCGGCGACGCGGTGGTGGTCAGCGACCAACCCACGCCGGCCGCGCTGCGCGAGGCGGCCGCGGCGCTGGGGCTGCGCGCGGCGGACAACGTTTCCTTTGCCAGCATGGCGCGGGCGCCGGACGCGCAGGGCGGCGCCAGCCGCCTGGTCTCGGTGAAGGCCGTCGGCGAGGCCTATCCGCTGCGCGGCCGTGTCCGCCTCAGCGACGGCCGCGATGTCGGGGCGCCGCCGCCGGGCAGCGTCTGGGTGGACCCGGCGCTGCTGGACGCGCTGCAGCTGCAGCCGGGCCAGCCGCTGCTGCTGGGCGACGCCCAACTGCGCATCGCCGGCGTGATCGCCACCGAGCCCGACCGCGGGGCCGGCTTCCTGGGCTTCGCGCCGCGCGTGATGCTGGCGCAGGCCGACCTGGCGGCGACCGCGCTGATCCAGCCCGCGAGCCGGGTGAACTACCGCTTCGCGGTGCTGGCCGCGCAGCCTCAGCAGGCCAAGGCCTTCGTGGAGCGCGCCGAGGCGCTGATCAAGTCCCAGGGCCTGCGCGGCGTGCGCCTGGAATCGCTGGAATCGGGCCGGCCCGAGATGCGCCAGACCCTGGACCGTGCGACCAAGTTCCTCAACCTCGTCGCCCTGTTGTCGGCCTTGCTGGCCGCGGTGGCGGTGGCACTGGCGGCGCGCGACTTCGCCAACCGCCATCTGGACGATTGCGCGATGCTGCGCGTGCTGGGCCAGCCGCAGCGCCGCCTGACCTGGGCCTATGCGCTGGAGTTCATCGGCGTGGGCCTGGCGGCCAGCCTGCTGGGCGTGTTGCTGGGCTGGCTGCTGCACCTGGGCTTTGTCGGCCTGTTGGGCGGGCTGCTGCTGGTGGAGTTGCCGGCGCCCAGCCTGTGGCCGCTGTTGCTGGGGCTGGGCCTGGGTCTGTGCCTGCTGGTGGGCTTCGGGCTGCCGCCGGTGCTGCAACTGGCGGCGGTGCCGCCGCTGCGCGTGATCCGGCGCGAGCTGGGCCAGCCGCGCGCCACCTCGCTGGCCGTGCTGGCCGCGGGATTGCTGGGCTTTGCCGGCGTGCTGGTGGCGCTGGCCAGCGACCTGCGCCTGGGCTTGATGGCGGCGCTGGGCTTTGCCGCGGCGCTGGCGCTGTTCGCCATCGTGGCTTATGCCGCGGTGTGGCTGCTGCGCCGGCTGATGCCGCAGGCCGGTGGCCCGCGCTGGCTGCGTCTGGCGACGCGTCAGGTGGCGGCGCGTCCGGCCTTCGCGGTGCTGCAGGTGGCGTCGCTGGCGGTGGGCCTGCTGGCGCTGGCGCTGCTGGTGCTGATGCGTACCGACCTGATCGCCAGCTGGCGCATGGCCACGCCGGCGCAGGCGCCGGACCGTTTCGCGATCAACATCATGCCGGAGCAGCAGCAGGACTTCCTGGCGGCGCTGAAGAAGGCTGGCGTGCAGGACCACGACTGGTATCCGATGATCCGCGGCCGCCTGGTCGCGATCAACGGCCGCGATATCCGGCCCGAGCAGTTCCAGGACGAACGCGCGCAGCGCCTGGTGGAGCGCGAATTCAACCTCAGCCACAGCGAGCAGGCGCCGGCGCACAACCAGGTGGTCGGCGGGCAGTGGCGAGACGGCGAGGCCGACGGGCTCAGCGTGGAGCAGGGCCTGGCGCGCGACCTGGGGCTGCGCCTGGGCGACAAGCTGCGCTTCGACGTCGCCGGCATGCCGGTGGAGGCGCGCATCACCAGCCTGCGCAAGGTGGACTGGGCGTCGATGCGGGTCAACTTCTTCGTGCTCTTCCCGCGCGCGGCGATGCCCGAGCTGCCGGCCACCTACATCGCCGCCTACCGCTCGCCGGCGGGCCTGGACCGTCAGTTGTCGCACGACTTTCCCAACCTGACGCTGATCGACGTGTCGGCACAGCTGACCCAGGTGCAGCAGGTGCTGGAGCAGGTGATCCTGGCGGTGCAGCTGCTCTTCCTGGTCGCGCTGGCGCTGGGGCTGGTGGTGTTGCTGATCGCGGCCACCAGCTCGCGCGACGCGCGCACGCGCGAATATGCGCTGATGCGCGCGCTGGGGGCGCCGTCCACGCTGCTGGCCGCGGTGCAGCGCGCGGAGCTGCTGGGCGTGGGCGCGCTGGCGGGGCTGCTGGCCGGGCTGGTCTCGCAGGGCCTGGGCTGGGGCCTGACGCACTATGTCTTTGAATTCGACTGGCAGCCCAAGCCCTTGGCGGTGCTGGGCTGCGTCGTCGTCGGCGCACTGCTGGCCCAGCTGGCGGGCTGGTGGGGCCTGCGCGGCGTGATCACGCGGCCGGTGGCGCAGACCCTGCGCGAGGCGGATGTGAACTGAACCGCGCGGCGCACCCTGCGGGGCCGCCACGCGGCAAGGGCATGAAAAAAGAGCCCCGTTCCGGGGCTCTTGCTTGGGGGCGACCCGTCGGCGCGCGCTTCAGAAGGTCTCCCAGTCGCCGTCGGCGGCGGGGGCCGGTGTGCTCGTGCGCGAGGCCGCGGCCGGCGCCGGCGCGGGGCTGGCCGTGACGACCGCTTTGGTCGGCGGGGCGCTGCGCGCGGCGGGCGAGGGCGCCGGCTTCGGGCTGGCGGCCGCGGCCTTGGGGGCTGCGGCGGCGGGCGTGGCCGCGAACTTGTGGACCGGCCGGGCCTGCGCGGCCGGCGTGTCCTGACCCAGGCGGAAGACCGACACCACCTCGGTGAGCTTGTGGGCCTGGTCCTTCAGGCTTTCCGCGGCGGCGGCGGACTCCTCCACCAGCGCGGCGTTCTGCTGCGTCATCTGATCCAGATGGACGACGGCGTCGTTGACCTGGGCGATGCCGGAGCTCTGCTCGCTGGCCGCCGCGGTGATCTCGCCGATGATGTCGGTGACCCGCTGCACGCTGTTGACGATGTCGTTCATCGACGCGCCGGCCGCCTCCACCAGGCGCGAACCGGCCTCGACCTTGTCGACGCTGGCGCCGATCAGGGACTTGATTTCCTTGGCGGCCTCGGCGCTGCGCTGCGCCAGCGTGCGCACCTCGCCGGCCACGACCGCGAAGCCGCGGCCCTGTTCGCCGGCGCGCGCCGCCTCCACCGCGGCGTTCAGCGCCAGGATGTTGGTCTGGAAGGCGATGCCGTCGATCACGCCGATGATGTCGTTGATCTTTTTGGACGCGGCATTGATCTCGTCCATGGTCGAGACCACCTGGCTCACCACCTCGCCGCCCTTGGCCGCGGCGCTGGAGGCCGAGGAGGCGAGCTGGTTGGCGGTCTGTGCCGCGTCGGCGGTCTGGCGCACGGTGCCCGTCAGCTCTTCCATCGACGACGCGGCCTGCTGCAGGTTGGACGCGGTCTGCTCGGTGCGCTGCGACAGGTCCTGCGCGCCCATCGCGATCTCGCTGGAGGCCGTGGTGATGGAGTTGGACGCGGAGCGCACGTCCAGCAGGATGTGCTGGATCTTCTCGGCGAACACATTGAACGAGCCGGCGATGCGCGCGACCTCGTCGCGGCCATGCACGGGCAGGCGCTGGGTCAGGTCGCCGCCGCCGGCGCTGATCTCGTCCAGCGCGGCGCGCACGCGGTCCACGCCCCGCAGCAGCGCGGTGACCGCGCCCGCCATCAGCAGACCGGCGAGCACCATCATCACCAGCGCCGCGATCGCGGCGCTGCTCAGCAGCGAGCTCAGCGAGCCCAGCGCCTCGCGGCGGTCAGCGGCGACGAAGAGCAGCCAGTCCGAGTCGGGAATGGCCACGCCGCGCACCAGGTACTGGCCTTCGCCGATCGCGGCTTCCAGCCACGGGCCGCCGGCCTGCGTGGCCTGGGCCAGGCCGGCCGCATCGAGCTTGTCGGACAGGGTGCTGGCCGGCTTCAGCGACAGCCCGGCCTCGGGGTGGGCGACGATCTTGCCGTCCTTGGACAACAGGAAGGCGAAGCCGGACGGCGTGGGTTTGATCGCCTTCACGGTGGCGATCACGTCGTCCAGGAAGACATCGCTGGCGATCACCGCCTGCACCGATCCGCCGGCCTTCTGTGCCTGCGCGAAGGTGACGACCAGCCGGCCCTTGCTGGCGTCCATGTAGGGCGGGGTCAGCACGGTGTCGCTGGCCGCGGCCGCCTGGGTGTACCAGGGGCGCGACGTGGGGTCGTAGCCGGCGGGAAGGTTCTGCGGCTTGTCGAAGACGATGCGCTTGTCGGCAAAGCCGATGTAGGCGGCGTCCAGCAGGCCGGACTTCGCGCCCTGCTGCAGCATGGGTACCGGGTCCGCGGCGGCGATGGCCGGTTGCAGCGCGGTGATGATGTTGCGCTGGCCCTTCACCCATTGGTGGATGGCGCCGGCGCGCGCCGCGGCCAGTTCGTCCAGGCTGGCGTTGACCTGGCGTATGGAGTGGCCGCGAACCGTCATGTAGTTGGCGACCGTGACGGCCAGCAGCGTGACGGCCACGATGCCAACGCCCAGTGCGATCAAACGGGTCTTGATCGAATCGAACATGGTTCTTCCTTGCTCTAAGACAACGGTAACCCTCCCGAGGCTATGCTGCCCCTCATTCGATTCGTGGCGCTTTGCTGAGGCGGCGCGCCGGCCGCCGCGGTGTTCATGGCCCGAGGGTCTCCCCGGGCCATCCGCCCCCGCCGGGCGGCCGACCGGGCAAGGCCCGGTCGCGCATCGAGATCAGAGACCTTCCATCAGCCCCATGTCGGCGCTGCTCATCAGGCCTTCGATGTCGATCAGGATCAGCATGCGCTCGCTGACCGCGCCGATGCCCATGATGAAGCTGGTGTCCACGGCGCTGGCGTTGAGCTCCGGCGCGGGGCGGATGGCCTCGCGGTTGAGTTCCAGCACGTCCGACACCGAGTCCACCACCGCGCCGACCACGCGGTTCTTCACGTTCAGCACGATCACGACGGTGAAGCTGTTGTACTCGGCCGTCGCGCAGCCCAGCTTCAGGCGCAGGTCGACGATGGGGACGATCACGCCGCGCAGATTGACCACACCCTTGATGAACTCGGGCGCGTTGGCGATGCGGGTGGGCTGCTCGTAAGAGCGGATTTCCTGGACCTTCAGGATGTCGATGCCGTATTCCTCCTCGCCGAGGCGGAAGGTCAGGTACTCGCCGCTGGTGGGCGCATGTACGCTGCCGGAGGGCAGGGTCAGGGCGCCGGTCTGGGCCACCGGGGTGCTTGGGGTCTGTTGCTGGACGATTTCCATGGAAGCCTCACGGTGAGGGGGTTAGAAGCTCTCCCACTCGCCTTCGGCCACCGGGTTGGCCGCGGGCTTGCTGGGCGCGGGCTTGAGCGGTGCCGGCGAGGCGGCGGAAGTGGCGGGCGCGGGGCGCTTGGGCGTCGCGGCGGGGCGGGGCGCCGCCGCGGCCGTCTTGACGGGCGTGGCGCGGACGGCCGGCGCGGGTGCGATGGCGGCCGGCGCCTTGACGACGGGGCGGGCCTGGATGGCGGCACTCGCACCCTCGCGGATGCGGAAGCGGCCGACCACAGACGCCAGGCGCTCGGCCTGGTCGCGCAGGCTTTCGGCGGCCGCGGCGGATTCCTCCACCAGCGCTGCGTTCTGCTGCGTCATCTGGTCCAGCTGGGCCACGCTCTGGTTCACGTTGGTGATGCCGTCGCTCTGCTCGCTGGCCGCGGCGGTGATCTCGCCGATGATGTCGTTGACGCGCTGCACGCTGCTGACGATGTCGCTCATCGTGCTGCCCGCTTCCTGCACCAGGCGCGCGCCGGTCTCGACGCGTTCGACGCTGGCGCCGATCAGCGTCTTGATCTCGCGCGCGGCTTCGGCGCTGCGCTGCGCCAGGCTGCGCACCTCACCGGCCACGACGGCGAAGCCGCGGCCCTGTTCGCCGGCCCGCGCGGCTTCCACCGCGGCGTTGAGCGCCAGGATGTTGGTTTGGAAGGCGATGCCGTCAATCACGCCGATGATGTCGCCGATGCGCTTGGAGCTGGTGTTGATCTCGTCCATGGTCGAGACCACGTGGCTCACGACCTCGCCGCCCTTGGCCGCCGCGCCGGACGCGGAGGAGGCCAGCTGGTTGGCGGTGCGTGCGGAATCGGCGGTCTGCTTGACCGTGCCGGTCAGCTGGGTCAGCGAGGACGCGGCCTGCTGCAGGTTGGATGCGGTCTGCTCGGTGCGGCCCGACAGGTCCTGGTTGCCGGTGGCGATCTCGGCGGACGCGGTGCGGATGGAATCGGCCGAACTGCGCAGCTCGCCGACCAGACCCTGCAACACCTCCTGCATGCGCTGCAGCGACTGCATCAGCTTGGAGGCTTCGTCGCGGCCCTCGATGTCCTTGATGTGGCGGCTCAGGTCGCCACCGGCGATCGCGGTCGCCAGCGCCTCGGCCTCGGCCAGCGGATTGCAGATGCTGACCATGTTCAGCAGCGTCAGCGGCACGACGATCAGCGCTGCGACCGCCAGCACTAGCACGAAGATCCACAGCACGCGCGAGCGCGTGGTCTCGGCGTGGGCCTTGGCCTCCTGGGCTTCCTCGTCCAACTTGCCGCGCAGGTCGGCGAGCAGCTTCTCGGCCTCGCCGGCGCGCTGCTTGGCAGCGTCCAGCAGGCGGTCGGCCACCGCGGCGTTGTCATAGCCGCCCGACTCGAGCTGGTTGATGACCTTGCTGGCCTGTTCGGCATAGCTGTCCATCGCGGTCTTGAAGCGGTCGATAACGACGCGGTCTTCGGCCGGGCTGATCGCCGCGAGTTCGCGGCCCAGGCTCTCCACGCTCTTGCGCGCCTCGTCCCACTGCGCGCGGCGTTGCTTGACCGTCTCGGGCTTTTCGTAGCCGATGATCATGTCTTTCTCGTAGCGACGCACGTCGCCCTGGGCGGCGACCATGCGCGTGACGAGCTTGCCGCTCGCCACCGAGATGTCCATGAATTGCTGAGTCTGCGTTCGCATGGAATTCATGCCGAACAGACCGACGCTGCCGACGATCAGCAGCAGCACCAGAACGACGCCAATCGCGCCGATCATGCGCATGCGGATGCTGAACTGTCGCAGCAGGGCGCTGAGGTTCATCCGATTCACCAACTTTCTGTGTCTTGAGGGCCCAGCGTGCTGGGATCAGTGCCGGGAGCGGCGCACCAGGCTGCCCACATCCAGGATCAGGGCCACGCGGCCGTCTCCCATGATGGTGGCGCCGGACACGTCCGTGACCTTGCGGTAGTTGGCCTCGAGGTTCTTGACCACCACCTGCTGCTGGCCCAGCAACTCATCCACCAGCAGCGCGACGCGGCCGCCTTCGGCCTCGACGACGACCATGATGGAGCTGACGTGCTCGAAATCGAAGCGCGGCACGTGGAAGACTTGTTCCAGTTCAACCACCGGCATGAATTCGTCGCGCACCTCGACGACGCGGCCGGTGCCGCCCACGGTCTTGATCGTGTCCGCCTGCACCTGGAAGGACTCGACCACCGAGGACAGCGGCAGGATGTACACCTCTTCGCCGACGCCCACGCTCATGCCGTCCATGATGGCCAGCGTCAGCGGCAGGCGCACCGAGACCTTCATGCCATAGCCTTCGGCGGAGTCGATCTCCACCGTGCCGCCCAGCGAGGTGATGTTCTTCTTCACGACGTCCATGCCCACGCCGCGGCCGGACACGTCGGTGACCTGCTCGGCGGTCGAGAAGCCCGGGGCGAAGATCAGGCCCCAGACCTCCTGGTCGGACATGGTGTCGGGCGCGTCGATGCCTTTCTCGCGCGCCTTCTTCAGCAGCTTCTCGCGGTTCAGGCCGCGGCCGTCGTCGCGCACCTCGATGACGATGGAGCCGCCCTGGTGGGAGGCCACCAGCGTGATCGTGCCCTGCTCGGGCTTGCCCTTGGCGAGGCGCTCCGCGGGCAATTCGATGCCGTGGTCGCAGCTGTTGCGCACCAGGTGGGTCAGCGGGTCGGTGATCTTCTCGACCAGCCCCTTGTCCAGCTCGGTGGCCTCGCCCTGCGTGACCAGCTCCACCTTCTTGCCCAGCTTGGCGGCCAGGTCGCGCAGCATGCGCGGGAAGCGGTTGAACACGACCGACATCGGAATCATGCGGATGGACATGACCGATTCCTGCAGGTCGCGCGTGTTGCGCTCCAGGTCGGCCAGGCCCGAGGACAGCTGCTGGTACAGCGCCGGATCCAGGTTGCGGCTGTTCTGCGCCAGCATGGCCTGGGTGATGACCAGTTCGCCGACCAGGTTGATCAGCTGGTCCACCTTCTCGACCGAGACGCGCAGCGTGGACTGGTCCATGCTGGCCGCGCCGGCACGGCCGGCCTCGGCCTTGGCCGGCACCGGCTTGGCGACCGTGGCGACGGGCTTGGGCGCCTCGACCGGCTGGGCCTCGGCGGCCACCTGCACGGGCAGGCCCGGGGCGTCGTCGAAGAAGCCGTAGCCAGGGTCCTTGTTCTCCACCACCGGCGGCGCGCCGGGCGCACCCTCATGGAAGCCATAGCCGGGGCCCAGCGGCAGGATCTTGACCTGCTCGCGCGCGACGTGGAAGGTGAACAGGTCCAGCAGCTCGTTGTCCGAGCTGCTGGTCATGACCTTGAAGCGGCGCATGCCGTCGGCCGAGACGCCGGCATCCAGCGGCTCGATGGTGCCCAGATCGGTGATCTCCTTGAACAGCTCCAGCAGGTTGTCGGCCTGCGCCGGATCGGTCAGCGGGCCGACCTGCAGCTCCAGCAGGCGCACCGAGGTGGTGGGCGCGGCCGGAGCCGGCGCGGGCGCGGCGGCGGCCGGCGCGGGGGCCGGAGCCGCCGCGGCGGGGGCCGCGGCCGGCGAGCCGCCGTCGACGAAGGACTTGATGCGGGCGAGCAGGTCCGTGGTGTCCAGCGCATCGGCGCCGGAGCCCTGGTGGCGCGCCAGCTGGGCGCGCAGCGCGTCGCCGGACTGCAGCAGCACGTCCACCATCGGCGAGGTCGGGCTCAGCTCATGGCGGCGCAGCTTGTCCAGCAGCGTCTCCATCTGGTGCGTCAGCTCGGCCACATCATTGAAGCCGAAGGTCGCGGCGCCCCCCTTGATGGAGTGGGCGCAGCGGAAGATCGCGTTCAATTCCTCGTCGTCCGGCGCCTCGACATTCAGGTTCAGCAGCAGCTGCTCCATGTTGTCCAGGTTCTCGCCGGCTTCCTCGAAGAAGACCTGATAGAACTGGCTAAGGTCGATGCCTGCGCCCAGGTTGGCGCCCTCGGAGCTCATTTCTCCCATGCTGTACTCCTGTCCGACCTTCTCAACGAATGACCTTGCCGATGACCTCGATCAGCTTGGCCGGGTCGAACGGTTTGACCAGCCAGCCGGTGGCGCCCGCGGCGCGGCCGGCCTGCTTCATCTGGTCGCTGGACTCGGTGGTCAGGATCAGGATGGGGGTGGTCTTGAATTTGGGGTTGTCGCGGAGCTTCTTGGTCAGGCTGATGCCATCCATGCGCGGCATGTTCTGATCCGTCAGGATCAGGTCGAAGTCACGCGTCGCCGACTTTTCCCAGGCGTCCTGGCCGTCCACGGCCTCAACCACATTGAATCCCGCATTCTTGAGCGTGAAGGAGACCATCTGGCGCATGGAGGCCGAATCGTCCACAGCGAGAATCGAGTGCATTGTTTTCTCTCCGGATGACATACGGTTTTCGGTTTCGGGCCGAAATTCTTTAGAACAACTCGATGGAGCCGGCGTCCATCTCGTCCTGGGTGACCGGGTTGGGTCGGATAGGCGCAGTTTCGACGACGGCGGCCCCGTCCTCGTCATCGCCGAAGGTGTCCCGGGCCAATTGATCGGCACAATTGCGCAGTCTTTGGCTGGTATGCGCGATCAGCTGGTTGGACATGTCCTGGAACTGCAGGGCGGTGATCGCGCCGGCCAGGTGCAGCATCAGGGTCTGCAGGCGCTGCCGGTCCTGCTCGCTGGCGCTGGGCATCAACTGTTCCACCAGCCCCGAGGCGCTGAAGAAATGCGCGGACAGCGACTCCCCGGCGTCGTCCAGCAGCCGCTGCAGACGTTCGAGATCGTTGGTGACCGTCATCAGATGGTCCTGCAGTTCCGCTGCTGCGAGCAGTGGCGACATGCCGGGGCCCGGGTCTTGGATGGACTCTTGTACTTGCATCATGGCTCCACGCTGATGGGGCCCCGCCGCGCCACCTGGCTGGCGCATGGGGGGCATGGCTGATCGGCGTCAATACCCGGCATCTTCGGTAATTCTGTGTCCCCTGTCGACAGGACTATGTGGGCAATCCCCGCGCTATTCACGGATTCGTTGGGCAAAGCCGCTGGCTGCTTCAGGGTTATCCCGATTCATGTTGGTCATTGTGCAGGGCCGATTCGGCGCCGCGCCCAGTCCGGCCGGAAAGCTGAGACAAACTTGGCATACTCGCGGCCATGTCCATCGCCCCTGTTGCCGAGCGCCGACTGCGCCTGCTGCATGTCGAAGATTCCGACCTCGACCATCAGCTCATCCTTGCCCAGCTGCAACGCGCCGGTCTCGAGTTCGAATGCAGGCGCGTCGACTCACTGGCCGACATCGAACGAGCCTTGCTGGAGCCCTGGGACGCCATCATCTCCGACTACAACCTGCCCGGCTTCTCCGGCCTGGTGGTGCTGGACCGGCTCAAGCAGGAACGGCGGCTGGTGCCCTTCGTGCTGGTGTCCGGCGAGATCGGCGAGGACACGGCCGTCGCGGCCATGCGCACCGGCGCGTCGGACTACCTGCTGAAAAACAACCTGGCGCGGCTGGCGCCGGCACTGCTGCACGCGATCGAATCGGCCGAGGCGCAGCGCGCCCGCGAGGAGGCCGACCGCGAGCTGCTCAAGTCCAAGCAGCAACTGCACGAGCTGGCCGGCCATCTGCAGACCAGCGTGGAGATGGAACGCGCCGCGATCGCGCGGGAAATCCACGACGATGTGGGTGGTTCCTTGACGGCGATCAAGTTCGACCTCGCGTGGATGGCGCGCCACAGCCAGGACCCGGTGATCCTGCAGCGCGTGCAGTCGGCGCTGGAGACGGTCTCCAGCGCGATCGAGGCCAGCCAGCGCATCATGCACAACCTGCGTCCGGCCATCCTGGAGCAGGGGCTGGTGGCGGCCGTGCAGTGGATGGCGGCGCGCTTCGAGCGCCGCACCGGCATCACGACCACGGTGCGTACCGGCAGCGAGCCCGTGCAGCTGCCGGCCGGCGTGCCGCTGGTGGCCTACCGCACCGCGCAGGAGGCGCTGACCAATGTCTCCAAGCATGCCGGCGCCAGCCGCGTGGACATCGAACTGAGCGTGGATGGCGGCGTGCTGACCCTGGAGGTCAAGGACAACGGCCAGGGCCTGGCCCCCGGCGCGCTGGGCAAGGCGCGCAGCTTCGGCATCCGCGGTCTGCACGAGCGCGCGGCCACCGTGGGCGGCTGGGTGGACCTCAGCAGCGGTCCGCGTGGCACCAGCCTCATTCTGTCCGTCCCCTTGCGCGCGGTGATCGCCGCCGACGAGGATGACGAACCGGTCTTCGAACCGGAACATGACCCATCCGCCTGGGGCGAAGCATGATCAAGGTGATTCTTTGTGATGACCACGCGCTGATCCGCCGCGGCATCCGCGACACGCTGGCCGACGCGCCGGACATCGAGGTGGTCGGCGAGGCCGGCGACTACGGCGAGCTGCGCAGCCTGATGCGCACGCTGGGCCCGGAGCCCGGCTGCGACGTGCTGGTGCTGGACATCAACATGCCCGGGCGCAGCGGCCTGGATGTGCTGCACGTCCTCAAGGACGAGGGCGCGTCGGTGCGTGTGCTGATCGTTTCCATGTACCCCGAGGACCAGTACGCGATCCGCGCGCTGCGCGCCGGCGCCTTCGGCTATGTGAACAAGGGCGGCGATCCGCAGCTGCTGGTGCAGGCGGTGCGCACCGTGGCCCAGGGGCGCAAGTACGTGACGCCCGAGATCGCGCAGATGCTGGTCGAGAGCCTCACCGCGCCGACGCAGGAGCAGGCGCACCAGAAGCTGTCCGACCGCGAGCTGCAGACCCTGGTGATGATCGCGTCGGGCAAGCGTCTGTCCGACATCGCCGAGGAGCTGACGCTGAGCCCCAAGACCGTCAGCGTCTACCGCGCCCGCGTGCTGGAGAAGCTGGGGCTGTCCAACAACTCCGAGCTGACCGTCTACGCGATCCGCAACGGGCTGGTGCAGGGCTAGCCTGGGGCTAGCCGAACACCGCCAGCAGCCGCTCCAGCGCCACCATGAAGGGCTGCTGCATCAGCGGCAGCGTCGCGGTCAGGCCCAGCAGGCCCACGCTGACGGTGAGCGGGAAGCCCACCGAGAACACATTGAGCTGCGGCGCCACGCGCGAGATCACGCCCAGCACCAGGTTCACGAACATCAGCATCGTGATCAGCGGCAGCGCGATCCACAGCCCGATGCGGAAGATCTCGGCGCCCCAGGTCTGCGGCTGGGCCACGCGCAGGAAGCGGAAGGGCTCCTCGCCGACCGGGAAGGCGTGGAAGCTCTGCGCCAGCGCGTCGATCAGCAGCAGGTGGCCGTTGATCGCGATGAACAGAAAGGCCACCATGCTGCCGAAGAAGCGGCTGCTGGCCGTGCCCTGGCTGCCGGTCGCGGGGTCGAAGAAGCCGGCGAAGTTCAGGCCCATCTGCAGGCCGATCAGCTCGCCGGCGAACTCCAGCGCAGCGAACACCAGGCGCACCGCGAAGCCCATGCACAGCCCGATCAGCAGCTGCTGGCCCACCAGGCCCAGCAGCAGCGGCGGCGCATCCAGCGGCAGCGGCGGGATGGGCGGCAGCGAGGGCTGCATGGCCAGCGCGACGAACAGCGACAGCCCCACGCGCACGCGCATGGGCATGTTGCGCTGGCTGAACACCGGCATGCCGGCGAACAGCGCCAGCGTGCGCACGAAGGGCCATAGCAGCGGGTTCAGCCACGCCAGCAGCTGAGCCTCGGTGACGCCGAACAAGGTCAGCCCACCGCGGACGGAATGGCCTGCAGCGTGCGCTGGATGTACTCGACCAGCGTGGTCATCATCCAGGGCCCTGCCACCGCCATCACCAGCACCGCCGCGACGATCTTGGGCACGAAGGACAGCGTGGCCTCGTTGATCTGCGTCGCGGCCTGGAACACGCTCACCACCACGCCGACCAGCAGCACCGTCAGCAGCACCGGCGCGGCGACCAGCATCAGCATGTACAGGCCCTGCTGGCCGAAGGTGAAGACCTGTTGAGCATCCATGCGCGCTCCTCGAAAGCTATTGGGCGAAGCTGGCCGCCAGCGAACCCAGCAGCAGGTTCCAGCCGTCCGCCAGCACAAACAGCATCAGCTTGAAGGGCAGGGCCACCAGCACCGGCGACAGCATCATCATGCCCAGGCTCATCAGCACGCTGGAGACGATCATGTCGATCACCAGGAAGGGGATGAAGATCATGAAGGCGATCTGGAAGGCCGTCTTCAGTTCGCTGGTGACGAAGGCCGGCACCAGCACCTTGAAGGGCACGGCCTCGGGCTTGGTGGCCGGGTCCAGCTTGGCGAGCTTGGCGAACAGCGCGACGTCGGACTGGCGCGTCTGCTTGAGCATGAAGCCGCGCATCGGCACTTCGGCACGGCGCAGCGCCTCGTCGAAGGCGATCTGGCCGCTGGAATAGGGCTGCCAGGCCTCGGCGTACACCTTGTCCAGCGTCGGGCTCATCACGAAGAAGGTGAGGAACAGCGACAGGCCCACGATCACCTGGTTGGGCGGCGCGGCCTGCGTGCCCAGCGCCTGGCGCAGCAGCGACAGCACGATGACGATGCGCGTGAAGCCCGTCATCATCAGCAGCACCGCGGGCAGAAAGCCCAGCGCGGTGAAGAACAGCAGGGTCTGGATGGGCACCGAGTAGCTGTTGCCGCCGGCGCCCTGGCCAATCACCAGCGGCAGCGTGGCCGGCGCCGGCGCGCTCTGCGCCAGCGCGGCGGCGGAGCCGGCCGCGAGCAGCGTCAGCGCGGCGATGCGCAACAGCGCGCGGGCGCTTGCGCCGCGGCCCGGTTCAGCGCGCATCGGGGCCCTCCGTGTGGCCGCCCAGGCGGCTCTTGAGCAGCTGCGCGAAGGCCGGCTGGGCCACCGCCGTGGCCACGTCGGGCTGCGGCGGCATCACATGCAGGGTGCGGATCTGCTGCGCCGTGACGCCCAGTACCAGCCACTGGCGGTCGGCGTCCTGGCCCACCTCGACGATGAGCAGGCGCTGGCCCGGCCCCAGCGGCAACTGGGCCACGCTGCGCAGCTGGCCCGCCGCGGCGGCGCCGCCCAGCGGGCTGCGCTTGAGCAGCCACAGCGCCAGCGGGATCAGCGCCAGGATCGCGAAGAACCAGAGCAGGGGGGCGAGGGAGGTGTTCATGGGGCGAGATTGTCGCCGCTGCGCGAGCGGCGCCTGGTCAGGCCCCCGGTGCCGCCGGGGGTCAGGACTTGCTGAGGCGGCGCATGCGCTCCGACGGCGTGACGATGTCGGTCAGGCGGATGCCGAACTTGTCGTTGACCACCACCACCTCGCCCTGGGCGATCAGGTAGCCGTTGACCAGCACGTCCATGGGCTCGCCGGCCAGCGCGTCGAGCTCCACCACCGAGCCCTGCGCCAGCTGCAGGATGTTTTTGATCGGGATGCGGGTGCGGCCGAGTTCAACCGTGAGCTGGACGGGGATGTCCAGGATCATGTTGATGTCGCTGCCCGGCATGTTGGTGGGCGTGGGCGAGAAGTTGGTGAAGGCGGCCGGCGCCACCTGCTCCGCGGCGGGCTGGACCTCTTCGGCCACGTTGCTGGGCGCGGTATCGCCCTTGGCCTCGGCCAGGGCTGCGGCCCATTCGGCCGCCATTGCGTCCTGTTCGTCCATGGGGGTGTCAGCCGACATTGCGTGCTCCCAGCCAGCCCGAGTCCGGGCCGGTCAGCATCTTGTCTACCTTGAGGGCGTACTTGCCGTTGGACGTGCCGTAGTGGCAGTCGAACACCGGCACGCCGTCGATCTTGGCCTTGATCAGTTGTTCGAGGTCCAGCTCGATGAAGTCGCCGGGCTTGAAGGCCAGCAGCTGCTCCACCGTCGCCGGCGCATGGCCCAGCTCGGCCACCAGCTCGACCTCGGCCGACTGGATCTGGTGCTTGAGCAGGTTGACCCAGCGCCGGTCCGGCTCCGCGGAGTCGCCCTGCGTGGTGCTGTACAGCACGTCGCGGATGGGTTCCAGCGTGGAGTAGGGGATGCAGAAGTACACCGTGCCGCTGGTTTCGCCGATCTCCAGCGTGAACGAGGTCGCGACGACGATCTCACTGGGCGTGGCGATGTTGGCGAACTGGGGCTGCATCTCCGAGCGCTGGTATTCCAGCTCCAGCGGATAGATGCCCTTCCAGGCCTTCATGTATTCGGTGGTGATGACCTCGACCAGGCGCAGGATCACGCGCTGCTCGGTTGCGGAGAAGTCGCGCCCCTCGATGCGGGTGTGGAACTTGCCGATGCCGCCGAACAGCGAGTCGATCACCGCGAACACCAGGGTCGGGTCGCAGACGATCAGCCCCGAGCCGCGCAGCGGCTTCACCGAGACGATGTTGAAGTTGGTCGGGACGACGATCTCGCGCAGGAAGGCGCTGTACTTCTGCACCTTGATGCCGCCGATCGCGACCTCGGGGCTCTTGCGGATGAAGTTGAACAGGCCGACGCGGATGTTGCGGGCGAAGCGCTCGTTGATGATTTCCATCGTGGGCATGCGCCCACGCACGATGCGTTCCTGGCTCGCGAGGTTGTACTCGCGGATGCCGCCCTGCTGGACCTCCTCGGCCTCCAGCTTCTGGCTCTCGCCGGTGATGCCCTGCAACAGGGCATCGACTTCGTCTTGCGACAGGATCTGCTGATTCATCGCGGTCTCCCGGTCGGGATTACTGGACGATGAAGGTGGAGAACAGCACCTGGGTCACAGGGCTGTCGGGGGCGCGGCGCTTCTTTTTCTTCTTCTTGGGCGCGTCCGCGTCCTCTTCCTCGTCGTCCAGCTCGACGCCCATGGGGCGCACCGATTCGCGGCGGATTTCACGCGCCAGCTTTTCCTTGCCTTCCTGGGTGAGCAGGTCGGCCGAGGTCTTGTGCGACAGCACCATCAGCACGTTGTTGCGGATGGCGGGCATGTAGGCCTTGATCTGGTCGGCCACCTTGGGGTCGGCGACCTCCAGCGTGACGCCGATCTGGGCATAGCGGTCCACTTCCTTGTCGGCCAGGTTGACCGTGAAGGGGTCCAGCGGGACGAAGGTGGGCGGGGTTCCGGCCTTGACCGTGGCATGCGCGGCCGGGGCCTCGGCCTCCTCGCCGTCCTCGGCATGTGACTTCTTCTTCATCAACAGCAGCGCGGCCACGCCGACCAGCACCAGGACCAGCACGGCCACGATGATGAGGATCAGTTTCTTTTTGCCGCCGCCGCCGGCGGCGGGGGCTTCTGCGGCTGCACCAGCCATGGGAACTCCTTGTCCTGCGCAGGCAAGGCGGACCTCGCCTTCCATGCCCTCATTATTGGACCGCCGCGACCTGCCTCAAGCATGGAATAGCAGGGAAAAGGCGTCGGACTTCGCGCCCGCCACCGTTCACTGCGGTTCAGGTTCAGGCATACAGGTCCAGCACGCCACGCGGACGGGCCCGCGGCAGCGGGGCGCTCAGGGCCTGTGCGCCGGGGTCGGCGGCGCCGGACGGGCCGGTCGCTCCCGCGGCGGAGCGTTCCTGCGTGCCCGCCTGCTCGCGGGCCTGGCCGCCGGCGTTCTGGCCGAACACGCCGCCCCCGCTGAGCGTCAGGCCCTGGCCCTGTAGCGCTGCGGCGAGTTCGGGCAGGCCGCGCTCCAGCGCGTCGCGGGTCTGTGCCTGGTCGGCGACGAAATTCACCTGGGCCAGTGTGCCGTCCAGCTGGATTTGCACCGCCACCGGCCCCATCTCGGGCGGGTTGAGCTGCAGTTGGGCCTGTTGGATGCCGTCCTTGATCAGCAGGCTCAGCGACGCCGCCACCTCCGGCGCGAACTGATCGCTGTGCAGCGGATGGGCCATCTGCAGCTCGCGCTGCGGGGTGTTGGCCGCCCCGTGGGCGTGCGTGGCGGGCTGCTGGGCCTGGGTCGCCTGGGCCAGTTGAGCCTGGAAGCTGCCGGGCGCGGCTTCGCCGGCACCCTTGGCGGCCGGAGCCGCCTGTTCGGACGCGGCGGTGCCGGATGCGGCGGCGGCGCCTTCATGCGTGGCCTTGTCGGCGTCGGCGCGCTGCGTGCCCCGGGTCGCACCGGCGTCATCGGCGGCCGCGCGAGCCTGGCGTTCGCCCGTGCGCTGCGTGGCCGAATCGTCGCCAGCGTCGCCGATGGCGGACGTCTTGCGGCCGCCCGTGGCGTCGCCCTGCGGGGTGGCGGTGTCGCCATCCGCACGCGGTTCGGGCCGTGCGCGGGCCGTCTCGCCGCCCAGTTGGGCCAGCACCTCGCGGGCCAGGGGGCTGTCCGGCGCGGTGGCGTCGTCCTTGTCGCGCTCGCCGCTCTTGCCGGCGCTGTCTTCGCCGTGGGCGCCGTCCGTCGCCGTGGCTTCGGCGCTCTGCGGCTTCGACGCCGCGGCCGATGAGGCCTTGGCCTCTTGCGGCGCGGCGGGCGCCGTGGCCGGGCGCGATGGCGACTTGGGCGCGGCATTCTGCGCCGTGCGGTTTTCCGGCGCCGTGTTCTGATGCGGCGCCGCGGGCGCTGCACTCCGCACGGGCGGCGGCGGCGGGGCTGTACGCGCGGCTGGCGCCGGCGCTGGCGCCGCGCTGCGCAGCATCTGCGCGAAGCCGTTGTCGGGCGGGCTCAGGGCCTCGCTGCGGCGCGGATGGGCACTGGCCGACCCGGTGGCGGCGGCGGTGATCAGGGGCGGGCTGGCATTCATCGCGTGCACACCCCTCAGGCCACCAGGCGGGTCAGCGGGTTCATCGCCAGCAGCGCGGCGCGCGCGGCCTGCTCGTCGGTGGCCTTTTGTTCCTGGCGCAGTTGCTTGCGCAGCGCCTCGCCGCGGCGGCGCTCGATCAGCTTGCGCACCGAGGCCACGCGCAGCTCGCGTTCGCGCAGGCGCTCGCGGGCGCCTTCCAGGCGCTGGTCGGCAAAGCTGGCCACATGCTGCTGCTGTTGGATCGCCTGGTCCAGGCGCAGCCCGAAGTTCTGATAGCAGCCCAGGATCTGGGTCGTGGTGCGCTGGGCAAACTGCTGGGTCCAGCGCTGCTGGTATTCCCCGCGGTATTGGGACAGCTGATCGTGCTGCGAGCGCGCGGCCTGGGCGCGCGACTGGGCGTCCTGGAGCTGGCGCAGCGCTTCGTCGCGTTCGGCTTCGGCGCGCTCCAACAGCACTTGGAGGGTCTGCAGGGATTGGTTGATCATGGGCTCACCTCATGTTCGTGTTATCGGCAGCGTTCAGGCGAAATTGACCACTGCAGCAAGCTGGTTGATGCTGTCGCCCAGGCTGGCCGGCTGGTGCATGTCCTGCTGCAGCAGGCGCACCATGTCCGGATGCAGGCGCACGGCCAGGTCCAGCTCCGGGTCGCTGCCCGGGCTGTAGGCGCCCAGCTGGATCAGGTCGCGGGCCTTGTTGTATTTGGCGAGCAGCTGGCGGAAGCGCCGCGCCTGCTCGACATGGCGCTGCGACGCGACGTTGGTCATCACCCGCGAGATCGAGCGTTCTACGTCGATCGCCGGGTAATGGCCGGCTTCGGCCAGATCGCGCGAGAGCACGATGTGGCCATCCAGGATGCCGCGCGCCGCGTCGGCGATCGGGTCCTGCTGGTCGTCGCCCTCGGACAGCACGGTGTAGAAGGCGGTGATGGAGCCTTCGCCGGCCAGGCCGTTGCCGCTGCGCTCGACCAGTTGGGGCAGCTTGGCGAAGCAGCTGGGCGGATAGCCCTTGGTGGCCGGCGGCTCGCCGATGGCCAGCGCGATCTCGCGTTGCGCCATCGCGTAGCGGGTCAGCGAGTCCATCAGCAGCAGCACATGCTGGCCGCGGTCGCGGAAGTGCTCGGCGATCGCGGTGGCGTAGCTGGCGCCCTGCATGCGCAGCAGCGGCGGCGCGTCGGCCGGCGCGGCGACGACGACCGAGCGTTGCAGGCCATCCTCGCCGAGGATGTCTTCGATGAATTCCTTCACTTCGCGGCCGCGCTCGCCGATCAGCCCGACGACGATCACGTCCGCCTGGGTGTAGCGCGCCATCATGCCCAGCAGCACCGATTTGCCGACGCCGGTGCCGGCGAACAGGCCCAGGCGCTGGCCGCGGCCCACGGTGAGCATGGCGTTGATCGCGCGCACGCCGGTGTCCAGCGGGGTGCGCACCGGGTCGCGGTCCATGGCGTTGATCGGGCGGCGCACCATGGGCTCGCCATGCACCAGCTCCAGCGGGCCCCGGCGGTCCAGCGGCTGGCCCTGCGGGTCGACGACGCGGCCCAGCAGGCCGTCGCCCATGGGCAGGTGCAGGCCGCGGTCCTCATCGCGCCGCCAGGGGTGGCGCGCCTGGCCCAGCTGCGGCCCGTGCAGCGCGGCCGGGCGCGGCAGCACCATCGCGCCGCTGGCCAGGCCGTGCACCTCGTCGGTGGGCATCAGGTAGGCGCGGTCGCCCGAGAAGCCCACCACCTCGGCCTGCACCGGGCGCTGGCCGCGGCGCGGGTTGGCGGCGGAGGAGGGCATGTGGATCTCGCAGACCGAGCCCACCGGCACCTTGACGCCGGTGGCCTCCAGCACCAGGCCGGCGACGCGCACCAGCTTGCCCTGGGGCTCCAGGCCGACCGGGTTGGCGGCGAAGGACTCCAGGTCGTCCAGGTATTGCTGCCAGCGGCCCAGGCGAGTGTTCATGCGTCGGCTCCGGTGGGCGGCTCGGCGGCGCCGTTGCCACGGCGGTCTTCCCACAGCGAGGCCTGGCCGATCGCGGCCATGGCCTGCTGCCAGCGCGCCGGCAGCGTCGCGTCGACGCTGCAGATGTCGGCGTCGACCTTGCAGCCGCCGCGCGCGACGGTGGGGTCGGGCAGGACCTGGGCCTCGCGGGCACGCAGTTCCTCGCCGGCGCCGTCCAGCACCAGCGGCAGGTCCTCGGGGTTGACGCGCACGCGCACATGGCGCGCATTGATGAGCAAGGCCTCGACGGCCTGGTGAGCGACGTCGGCGATCAGCTCGGGGCGCTGCACCAGTTCGCCGCGCACCACCTGGCGCGCCAGTTCCACGGCGCTGCGCGCCAGCGCGTCGGCCATCTGCTGCTCCAGCGCGTCGAACTCCGCGTCGAAGCTCTGCACCAGCGCGCCGAGCTGGGCGCTGATCTGCTTGGCAAAGCTCTGCTTGAAAGCGTCCAGCGCCGCCATGCCGTCGCGGTAGCCGTCCTGGTAGCCGGCTTGGCGGGCCTGGTGCATCAGCTCGTCCAGGTCCGGTTCGGGCTCGGGCGGCGGGGCCGGAGGCTGAGGGGGCATCGGGGCGCTGACCGGCGGGCGCTGCGGCGGCGGGCCGCCCAGGTCGCCCGGGTTCCAGGCCGAAAAGCCCTGCAGCTCCTCGCGCGGAATGAAGCGGCTGTAGTGGCTGGTGCGCTGCTCGCCATCGGGGCGTTGCGGCGGCGGCACCTGACGGGGCGGGCGTGTGACCATGGTCGCTGTCCGGCCGCCTTACAGGAACTGGTCGTCGCCGCCGCCGGCGAGCACGATCTGGCCCTCGTCGACCAGGCGGCGCACGATCTTGAGGATTTCCTTCTGCTCCGACTCGACCTCGGACAGCCGCACCGGGCCGCGCGAGTCCAGGTCCTCGCGCAGCGTCTCGGCGGCGCGGCTGGACATGTTGCGGAAGATCTTCTCGCGCAGGTCGGGGCCGGCGCCCTTGAGGGCGACGATGAGCGACTCGGACTGCACCTCCTTGAGCACGGACTGGATGCCGCGGTCGTCGATCTTTTCCAGATCTTCGAAGGTGAACATGTTGTCCATGATCTTCTGGGCCAGGTCGGCATCCGCCTCGCGGATGTAGTCCAGCACTGAGGCCTCGACGCTGGAGCCCATCATGTTGATGATCTCGGCCGCGGTCTTGACGCCGCCCAGGTTGGACTTCTTCATGCGGTCGCCGCCGGCCAGGATCTGGCCCATGACCTCGTTGAGGTCCTTGAGTGCCATCGGCTGGATGCCGTCCAGCGTCGCGATGCGGATCAGCACCTCGTTGCGCTGGCGCTCGCTGAAGGTGCGCAGCACCGAGCTGCTCTGGTCGAAGTCCAGGTGGGAGAGGATGGCGGCGACGATCTGCGGGTGCTCGTTGCGCAGCAGCTCCGCCACCGAGGCCGGGTCCATCCACTTCAGGCTCTCGATCGACGAGACGTCGGAGCCCTGCAGGATGCGGTCCAGCAGCAGGTTGGCCTTGTCCTCGCCCAGGGCCTTGCGCAGCACCGTGCGCACGTATTCGTCGGTGTCCTGCACCAGCATGCTCTGGGTTTCGGCGACGGCCTCGAACTTGTCCAGCACGTTCTCGACGCGCTCGCGCGGCACGACCTTGAGCTTGGCGATGGTCTCGCCCAGCTTCTGCACTTCCTTGGGGGCCAGGTGCTTGAAGACCTCGGAGGCCTCTTCCTCGCCCAGCGACATCAGCAGGATGGCTGCGTCCTCAACGCCCTTGTCGTCCATGGCCCATCAACCTTTCTTCACCGCTTCCAGCTCTTCGCCATTGACCCAGGCGCGCACGATGTTGGCCACCGCGAGCGGGTTGTCCTTGGCGATGATGCGGACGCGTTCCAGCTTGTCGTTGGAGATCGGCGCCTCCAGGGCCGGCAGGCCGCCGGCGCCCGGCAGCGCGTGCTGCTCGTCCTCGACCGCGTTGAGCTGGGTGCCGGCACCGGCCTCGGGCTGGGGCTCGGGCGGCGGGTAGGCCGCGCGGATCGCCGGGCGCACCATGCCGAACACCGCGATCAGCGCCACCAGCACCAGGGCGGCCGGGATGGCGGCGGTGCGCGCCAGCTCGAGCAGCCAGGGCTGCTTCCACAGCGGCACGTCCACCGGCTCGACCTTCTCGGTCACGAAGGGCGCGCTGATGACCTTGACCGAATCGCCGCGCTGCTGGCTGAAGCCCAGCGCTTCCTTGACCAGGTCGTTGAGCTTGTCCAGCTCTTCCTGCGGCACCGGCTGGGTGCTGGTCTTGCCCTTGGGGTCGGTCATGCTGCGGTGGTTGACCACCACCGCGGCGTTGAGCCGGCGCACCGTGCCAATGGCGTTGCGGGTCACGCGCACGGTCTTGTCCAGCTCGTAGTTGGTCACCGCCTCGCGGCGGCTGCTCTGCGAGTTGGCGGCGCCGCCCGCGGTCTGCAGCGGCGCGGACGCGCCATTGATGGGCGCGGTGGCCGGCACCGGAGGCTGGTTGGTCGCCGCGCCGGGCACGCCGGTGGGGGGCTGCGGCGTGCTGTTGATCGATTCCTGGGTCTGCGAGGCGCGTACCGCCACCTGGGCATTGGGGCCCTGGTTGGGGCGGTATTCCTCGGCGGTGGATTCGACCTGCGAAAAATCGACGTCGGCGGTCACGGTGGCGCGCAGGTTCTCGCGGCCCACCACCGGCTCCAGCAGCTCGTAGATGCGCTTGTTCAGGTTGGCTTCGACCTGCTGCTTGTACTGCAGCTGCTGGCTGTCCAGCCCGTTGCCGTTGTCGCTGGGGTTGGAGAGCAGGGCGCCGGTCTGGTCCAGCACCGAGACGGCCTTGGGCGCCAGCTCCGGCACCGAGGCCGAGACCAGGTGCACGATGCCGGCCACCTGGGCGCGGTCCAGCGTGCGTCCGCCGCGCAGCGTCAGCATCACCGACGCGCTGGGCTTTTGCTGTTCGCGGAAGAAGCCGTTCTGCTGCGGCATGGCCAGGTGCACGCGGGCGTCGGCCACGTCGGCCATCGCGGTGATGGTGCGGGTCAGCTCGCCTTCCAGCGCGCGCTGGAAGTTCAGCCGTTCGTTGAACTGGGTCTGGCCGATGGAGGTCTTGTCCATCAGCTCGAAGCCGACCACGCTGCCCTTGGGCAGGCCGGCGGAGGCCAGCTTCATGCGCACGTCGTACACCTGCGCGGCGGGCACCAGGATGGTGCCGCCTGGCTCGTTGCGGTAGGGCACGTTCATCTGCGCCAGCTGGGCGATGATGGCGCCGCCGTCCTTGTCGGACAGGCCGGTGAACACCGGGCGGAAGTCGGTCTTGCCGGAGTACAGCGCCATCGCCAGCAGCACGCCGACCAGTGCGGCCAGGCCCAGCCCCAGGCCCAGCTTGTTGCGCAGCGGCAGGGCCGTGAGCCGCTGGACCAGACCGGTGGGCGCGGCCGGCGCCGCGTCGGGGTCCGCCAGGGCGGTGTTGCTCGGGCTCAGGGCGTTGTCCATGGGGCGGCTTTGGGCGGTGCGAAGACTTCGGACGGGCGACCATGCCCGCTGCTGGATGAATTATTCGGATCCGGGCCCTCAAGAAAGCCGCGAACAGGCCGAATAAGGGCCCCCTGTTCCGCACTTGGGCGGCGGCGGGGCTGCGTAGGATTCGCAGCACTCGGGTATCCACCCGTACTGTCTGCGTCATGGACCTGAAGCTCAAGCCCTTCGATTTCGCGCAAGCCGCCGCCCGTGCCGGGCTGACCCCGCAGGGGCAGCCGCTGGCCTCGACGCGCGCCGCCGCCGGGGCCAGCTTTGCGGACGCGATGAGCCAGGCGCTCAAATCGGTCAGCGCCAGCCAGCAGGAGGCGCAGCGCCTGCAGCGCGAGGTGCAGCTGGACAACCCCACGGTGAGCCTGGAAGAGACCATGATCGCGATGCAGAAGGCGCAGATCGGCTTCCAGGCCACGCTGCAGGTGCGCAACCGCCTGGTCTCGGCCTATTCCGAGATCATGAACATGCAGGTGTGAGTGCCGCGGCCGGTCCGGCCGCGACCGCCGACGCTCAGTCGGCGCCGGATGTGCGGCGCATCAGCCGCTCGCGTTTCTGGGCCTGGTCGATGTAGCGCTGCAGCGCGCGTGCCGCCATTGCGCTGAGCTGTTCGAAGCCACAGCCCAGCTGGGCAGGGTGGGGGCCTTCGGCGGGCGTGACATGCTGCACGCGCAGGCACAGGGCAATCTGGGTGTCGAGGTCCAGCTCCAGCTCGGCCCCTTCGATCAGCGCCTGTTCGGCCGGCAGCTCCAGCGTGGCGGGCCACAGCAGCGCCAGCCCTCCCATGCTCAGGTTGATCACCCGCAGCCGCAGCGGGGCTTCGCCACCCAGGCACAGCGCCGGGTAGAGCCCGCTGCCGGCGCTGACGCGGTAGGCCTGGCGGCGCTGAAAGCGGTAGAGCTCGGTCGGCAGCGCGGCGCGCAGCACGCGGCCGCTCGCGCCGTCGACGCGGCACAGTCCCGGCAGTTCGAACTCCAGACGGATGCGGTCCAGATAGGCGGTGGCCTGGACCTCCTGGCTTTGCAGCAGCTCGTCCAGCGCTTCGTTCTCGGGCGGAACTTCCAGGCTCAGCGCGCCATGGGTTGCATCCAGCGCCAGCAGCACGCTGTGGACGCCCAGACCGTCCGGCGTGCAGAGCTGGATGCGCTGCTGGCGGGCCAGCAACTCGCGCAACCAGCCCTGGATCTCGGCCGGGCTGTCCAGGCGGAACTCGGCCGGCGAGGAGCGGGCGGCGCGGGTGTCAGGCATCTCGGCGATGGCTTCGTGGGCTCGTTGTCCGGGGCGGCCTCGGACGCGGGGCCGCAGGCCTTTCAGTGGACGATCTTGGACTTGCCCTTGAGCATCTGGTCCAGGTCCTCCAGCCAGGGTTCGGCCAGGTGACGGATCTCGGCGTCGTTGAGCAGGATGCGCTGCATGATGCGGGTCTTCAGCTGGGCCTCCTCGGGGGCCAGCTGCTCGCGATTGGCGGCATGCTTGAGCTGCGAGATCAGCAGCACGCAGGCGCCTTCCAGCTTCACCACCTCGTCCCAGTTGCCCGAACGGGCGGCGTTGAGCATGTCGGCGCTGGCTTGCTCGATGGCTTCGTAGTAGCTGAGGAGTTGCGTGTTCATGTCGGGATCCGTGCGGAAGCGGTTTGTCGGGGGCAGGGCGTGGGTCAGGCGGCCTGGGCGGAATCCACCCGGGTGCCGATGCTGATCCAGGCCTCGCGTATCGGTTGCAGCAGACGCTGGCACTCCTCGATCGCGGCGGCATCGCTGTGCAGATTGGCCTGGGTCAGGCGCAGGCACAGATAGGCGTAGAGGTCGCGCAGATCGCCGGCCAGCGAGCCGGACTCCAGGTTCAGCGCGGCCTTCAGGCCTTCGTCCAGGATGCGCACGGCGCGGGTCAGGCTGCGGTTCTTCAGCTCGCCCTGGCCGGTCTGCAGCGCGCCCAGGGCCTGGGTCATGGCGTCCATCGCGCCATCGAACAGCAGGGTCACCAGGCGGTGCGGGCTGGCGTTGAGCACATCGGTCTCGACACCGACCCGGCTGTACATCTGGCTGGCGCGCTGGCCGCGCGAGGCGAAGGGGGAAGTGTTGCCGTACATGGTGCTCGGGGTTGCTAAGGTCTGTTGAGACATTCTTCGGCCCCGGCGGGAGGAACTTGAGGGCTCCGTGGCGCCCTCTTTGTGCGTTGCGCGTCCTTGGTGCAGTGGCCGCGCGCCCGCGAGCGCGGCCCCATAGAAAAAGCCCCTGAATCAGGGGCTTTTCGAGGGAAGAGGAGAGAGCGGCTCAGCGGCCCAGCAGCGTCATCTGCTGGCTGACGTAGCTGGACAGCTGGTTCATCTTGCCCATGGTCTTGTCCAGCGCGGTGTACTGCGCGCGCAGCCGCTTCTCGATCAGCGCGACGCGGTCCTCGAGTTTGTCCTGACGCTCGCCGTTGTCCTTGATGCGGCTTTGCAGGCCCTTCTGGCGCGTGCTCAGGCTGCCGTCGAAGCTCAGCATCTCGTCGGCGGCGGCGCGCAGGCGCTGCGCGATGCCGCTGTTTTCCTTGTTGCCGGTGTCCAGCCCCATGAAGAGCTGCTTCATGTCGGTGACATGGCCCAGCGCGGTGTTGAGCTTGGTGTCGTTGACCGTGATCGTGCCGTTGGACTGGATGTCCAGTCCGACCGCCGCCAGCCGGTTGTAGGTGTTGCCGGCCAAGGTGGTGCTGCCGCTCATGATCTGGCGCAGCTGCGACTGCATGCCGATCGCGGTGGAGTCGCCCTGCAGCGGTCCGGCGGTCTTGGTCGAGTCGTCGTACTTGAGCTGGTCGCGGGTGAGCTGGACGAAGGCGTTGTAGGCGGTGACGAATTCGTTGATCGTCTTCTTGATGCTGTCCTTGTCCTGGTTCATCGTGACCGTGGTCGTCGCGGGCTTGAGCAGGGTCATGCTCAGGCCGTCGATGGCGGACTCGATGGTGTTGCTTTCGGAATTGACAGGCAGGCCGTTGATCACCGCCTTGGCGTTCTGCGCCGCCTGGGTCTGGCCCATTGAACTGATGCCCGCGCTGGGGTCAAAGGCCAGGCGCGACAGCCCCGCGGCGTCGCTGTTGTTGCCGTCACCATCGGCCACGGTGACGCGGAAGGCACTGCTTTCGCCGGTGAGGCTGGAGCGCATCACCAGGCGCGAGCCGGACGAGTCGTTGACCACCGAGGCCACCACGCCGGCGCCGGCGCTGTTGATCTTGTCGCGTATGGTCGTCAGCGAATCGTCGGCCCCGATGCTCACGTTGACGGCGGTCGCGCCACTCTTGGGCGTGAAGCCGGTCTGGTCGGCGTTCCACTTGCCCAGCTGGATGGTCAGTGTGCCGGCGCCCAGCTTGGTGTCGGCGCTGACGGCCGGCGAGGCCAGGGTCTGCGACGCGGCGATCTGCGTCACCGCCACCGAGAAGTTGCCGCCCGCCGTGCCGGTGCCGGCGGTGACGGTCAGCGCGCTGGTGTCGGAGGAGGTGGCGGTCAGTGCCCCCCAGGTGTCGGGCCGCGTCAGCTTGGCGGCGGCATCGCGCACCGCGCTGATCGCGCTTTGCAGCTTGCCGAAGGCCGACAGCTGCGTCTGCATGGTCTTGGCCCGCGTCTGCAGTTGGGTGATGGGCGTGCGCTCGGCGTTGACCAGGCCCTGGATCAGGGACTCGTAGCTGGTGTTGTTGCCGATGCCGACTTGGGTGACGGATGCCATGGCAGTGCTCCGAAAGAGTGCGCTCCGGGTCGCCAGGGGCGCCGGATACCCGGCTTATCGGCCCCTCGCCTCAGAACTTGAGGCCGGCGCGTTGGAAACGGGCCGGCCCGGGAAAGAAGCGTTGTCGATCGATCAACCGCCGCGCAACAGCGACAGCACCTGCTGCGGCAACTGGTTGGCCTGGGCCACCATCGCATTGCCGGCCTGCTGCAGGATCTGCGCGCGCGACAGGTTGGAGGTCTCCTGTGCGTAGTCGGCGTCCATGATACGCGCGCGGGCTGCGGTCTGGTTCTCGTAGGCGACCTGCAGGTTGGAGATCACCGCGTCGAAGCGGTTCTGCGTGGCGCCCAGCGTCGCGCGTTCCTCGTTGATCTTGTTCAGCGCGCCGTCGATGTTGGTCACCACCGCGGCGATGGCGGTGGCATCGGCCGTGTTGTCGATCACGGCACGGCCTGCGCCGGAAATGTCGTTGCCCGCCACCGGCGTGATCGCCCCGTCGGCGGTCAGGTTGGGCGTGGTGACGGCGATCTCGTCGTTGGCCGTGGTGTTGGGGCCCACCTGGAAGACCTGCGGCTGGCCGGCATCGGAGCCCAGCACATATTTGCCGTTGAAGGTGGTGCCGCCCAGCACGCGCTGGATTTCCTTGGCCAGTTCGCCGAACTCCTTGTCCAGCGAGTCCTTGTCGGAATTGGCATTGGTCGCGTTGCGGGCCTGGATGGCCAGTTCGCGCATGCGCTGCAGCGCGTCGGCGACCTTGCCCAGCGCGCCTTCGGCGGTCTGCGCCAGCGAGATGCCGTCGTTGGCGTTGCGGATCGCGACACTCATGCCGCGCGCTTGCGCGTTCATGCGTTCGGCGATGGCGAGGCCCGCGGCGTCATCCTTGGCGGAGTTGACGCGCAGCCCGGAGGACAGTCGCTGCATCGAGATGCCCAGCGAGGACTGGGACATGTTCAGATTGCGCTGCGCGTTCAGCGACGTGATGTTGGTGTTGATGGTCTGCGGCATAAGCACTCCTGCGCGAAATCCGGTCTACGGCGATCTTCATCAAGCGGCGCGGCCTGCCTGGCGTTGTCGCTGCGGCGCATGCCGCGGCGGCGATGTCGGTAGGACCGGACGTCGGACCCGAGCACTCGAATCCGATGGGGCCATTGTGCGAAGTGCCGAATGGCGATGAAGCGCGGAAAAGGCAGGAAAACCACGGCCAAAAAGAAAGGCTCCATGCGCACCGCCGGAGCGGTGCGCATGGAGCCTGGATCGCGGTTCGCGGGCCGCGGACTCAGCCGCCGCGCAGCAGCGACAGCACCTGCTGCGGCATCTGGTTGGCCTGAGCCACCATGGTGTTGCCGGCCTGCTGCAGGATCTGCGCGCGACTCAGGTTGGCCGTCTCCGTCGCGAAGTCCGCATCCATGATGCGGCTGCGTGCGGCGCTCTGGTTCTCCACCGAGATCTGCAGG
Organism: Pelomonas sp. CA6; assembly: GCF_022549225.1. GTDB lineage: Bacteria > Pseudomonadota > Gammaproteobacteria > Burkholderiales > Burkholderiaceae_C > Roseateles. The sequence continues at coordinate 5,151 of NZ_JAKZFD010000017.1, read as the reverse complement.
TTGGAGATGATGGCCTCGAAGCGGTTCTGCGAGGCGCCCAGCGTCGCGCGCTCGCCGCTGACCGTGGTGATGGCCTTGTCGATGTTGTCGATGATGTCCTTCAGCGCCGCGGTATCGGAGGTGTTGGTGATGGCGGCCGCGGTCACCGTCGTGATGTCGGTGTTGGTGGCCATGTTGGTGGTCACCACGTCCACCACGTCGTTGGCCGTGGTGTTGGCGCCGATCTGGAAGGTCTGCGTGCCCGCATCGCCGGCGAGGATGGCCTTGCCGTTGAAGGTGGTGCCGCCCAGCACGCGGCCGATTTCCTGCGACAGCTGCGCGTATTCCTTGCCGATGGAATCCAGGTCGGTGGTGGTGTTGGTGGCGTTGCGCGCCTGCACGGCCAGCTCACGCATGCGCTGCAGCGAGTCGCCGACCTTGGACAGCGCGCCTTCGGCCGTCTGCGCCAGGGAGATGCCGTCGTTGGCGTTGCGCACGGCGACGTTCATGCCGCGCACCTGGGCTTGCATGCGTTCGGCGATGGCGAGGCCGGCGGCATCGTCCTTGGCCGAGTTCACGCGCAGACCCGAGGACAGGCGCTGCATGGACACGCTCAGCGACGACTGCGAGGTCGACAGATTGCGCTGCGCGTTCAGGGACTGCAGGTTGGTGTTGATGATCTGGGGCATGATCCAATCCTTTCGGTGTCAGGGACGTCCGGTCATCACATCTGCCGGACCACGCAGTCCAGGAGGACCCGTTGGACTTGTTATCGACGACACCTGGAAGGACTTGAGCCCGATCCGCTGGATTGATCCGCTCCTCGCATCTTTTGGCCTTGGCTGCCGATGCGCACCCCGTTCCCGTGAGGGGGAGAAGAGCGCCGCCGCAGGGCCCGGATGGGCGTGGGCCGGGCGGCGCTCAGGGGGCTTGTGCTGGGGGACTCTGGCTCCTCGGCGCGACCGCCTGGGCGGCGGTCGCGGCGATTGCGCCTAGGGCCAGCGGGGCTGGCCCGGCTTCATCGAAGAAGCGACAGCACTTGCTGCGGTTGCTGGTTGGCCTGGGCGATCATCGCGTTGCCCGCCTGTTGCAGGATCTGCGCGCGGCTCAGGTTGGCCGTTTCCGTCGCGAAGTCCGCATCCATGATGCGGCTGCGTGCGGCGCTCTGGTTCTCCACCGAGATCTGCAGGTTGGAGATGATGGCCTCGAAGCGGTTCTGCGAGGCGCCCAGCGTCGCGCGTTCGCCGCTGACGGTGTTGATGGCCTTGTCGACGTTGTCGATGATGTCCTTCAGTGCCGCGGTGTCCGAGGTGTTGGAGATCGTCGCGCTGGTCACCGTCGTGATGTCGGTGTTGGTGGCCATGTTGGTGGTCACCACGTCCACCACGTCGTTGGTGGTGGTGTTGGCGCCGACCTGGAAGGTCTGCGTGCCCGCATCGCCGGCCAGGATGTTCTTGCCGTTGAAGGTGGTGCCGCCCAGCACGCGGCCGATTTCCTGCGACAGCTGCGTGTATTCCTTGCCGATGGAATCCAGGTCGGTGGTGGTGTTGGTGGCGTTGCGCGCCTGCACGGCCAGCTCACGCATGCGCTGCAGCGAATCGCTGACCTTGGACAGCGCGCCTTCCGCGGTCTGCGACAGCGAGATGCCGTCGTTGGCGTTGCGCACCGCGACGTTCATGCCGCGCACCTGGGCTTGCATGCGCTCGGCGATGGCGAGGCCGGCGGCGTCGTCCTTGGCCGAGTTCACTCGCAGACCCGAGGACAGGCGCTGCATCGAGGTCGCCAGCGACAGCTGCGAGGTCGAGGTGTTGCGCTGCGCGTTCAGCGACAGCAGGTTGGTGTTGATGATGGCGGGCATTTTCTGCTCCTTTCAGCGTTGAAGACTCCCGGCTAAGCGCCGAACCACACGGGTGTCCGGGTAGGCACCCTTGCCGGGTCCAGGGGCGGCGAACCGTCCGCGGACCCCGCCCGACGCTAGTCAACCGTTTCAGTCCCACCCCCCTTGGGGTGTCCCGACTCCAGGCCTCCTAACCGGACCACGCGTCTGAATTCAGACCCGTTGAAATGGTTGTCGGACAGCGCTCAAGAAAACTTGAGCCCTGTTTGTCAAGAGGCTTGATCGTCGGATTAGCGGCCCGGTCCTGGCCTTGTTCATGCGATCGGTTCGACGTCATCGGATCGCGGCCGGGTAGGGCGGTTGGAACTGGGGAGTGGGTTCTGGGCGTGCCTCGCTGTGTGTCTGAATAAGGGGGAGCAGAAGGGGCGACCGTCCGGTCCGGTGGATCCGTGGCGTGCGGCCCTCAGCGCTGATTTCGACCGGTGGTGTCCGCCTCAGGGGCCGAGAAGGCCGTGCACAACGGCGCTTTTCTGCGTATTGCGGCACGGTCCGGGGCCTAAAGTCAGCAGCACTCATGCCGAGCAGGCAAACCCGTCCATCCAGGAAAGGTAGACGTCCATGTCATCGCAAACCGCCATCCTCCACGGTCAGGGTGCTCCGTCGCCGGCCGTGATGCCCATCGATACCGACACCGGCCGCCCGCAGCTGTCGCCCGAGGCGAAGGCCTTGCTGGCCAGCGCGCGCCAGGCCGCGTTCGAACAGGCCGCGCAAGGTCGCCTCGGCGACGGCCTGCACCTGCTGTGCGACGCGCTGACGCTGGATCCTCAATGCCATGAGGTGATGGCCGACATCTCCGCGCTGCTGCTGGCCGCCGGCGAGCTGCAGATGGCCGCCGACTACGCGATGCGCGCGCTGCAGGCCCGCCCCGCCCACGGCCCCAGCCTCTACACGCTGGGCTTCGCGCGCGCGGGCCTGGGCGATGTGTCCGGCGCCGTCGCCGCGCTGCTGCGCCTGATGCAGCCCGATGCGCGCGCCAGCCTGCGCGCCGAGGCGCCCGAGCTGGAGCCCCTGGCCCAGGCGGAACTGGCCCGGCTGCAGGGACACTGAATTCCCCCGCGGGCGCGCTGTCGTCCGCGCACCGCGAGCCCGCCTTCCGGCGGGCTTTTGTCATGGTGGGTCGCCGCTTGCGCCGCGGCGTTCAGGCGGATGCGCCGTGCGCGCTTGCGGCGGCGGCCGGCAGCGCCTCGGGGGGCAGGCCTGCCTCGTGGCGCGCCCACATGCGCTCGTACAGCGCTTCCAGGTCGCGCGCGAAGCCTTGGGCATTGAACAGCGCGGCGCTGTCGCGCGCGGCCAGCAGCCGCTCGCGCAGCGCGTTGCGCGCGACGGCGTCGTCGGCCAGCCGGCAGGCCAGCGCCACATAGTCGGCGCTGCTGTCGCAGATGAGTTCGGGCAGGCCGCTGGCCTGCAGCAGGCTGGCCGCGACGCGCGCGGCGAAGCCTTCGCCGCGCCGCGTGATCACCGGCACGCCGGCCCACAGCGCGTCGCTGGTGGTCGTGTGGCCGTTGCAGGGCCAGGTGTCCAGCGCCAGGTCGGCCGCGCCCAGCCGGGCGGCGTGCTCGGCCAGGTCGGCCTTGGGCATCAGCACCAGGCGCCGCGGATCGATGCCGCGCCGGGCGACCTCGTCGCGCAGCGCCGCATTGGCCGGCTCGCTGCCGGCCAGCTGCCACAGCACGGCCGCGGGCACGCGGCGCAGGATCTCCATCCAGGCGTCGAACAGCGGCGGGTTGAGCTTGTAGACCTGGTTGGCGCCCAGCAGCACGATGGCCTGCTCGGGCAGGCCCAGCGCCGCGCGGGGCGGTGGCGTGCCGCGTGCGCGCCGGCCGTCATTGGGCTGGTAGCAGATCGGCATCTGCGCGATCTTCTCGCTGTAGAACGGCGCGTGCGCCAGCGGCGTGACCTCCGGGTCGCCAATCACATAGTCCACCGCGTCCAGCCCGCAGGTGCCCGGGAAGCCCAGCCAGCCCACCTGGACCGGGGCCGGCCGATACGCCAGCACGGGCAGACGGCTGCCCGCGGTATGGCCTTTCAGGTCCACCAGCAGGTCCACCTCCAGCTCGCGGATGCGGCGCGCGGTGTCGGGCAGGCCCAGCGGCAGCACGTCCTCGAAGCGGTCGCAGGCGGCGATCAGGCGCTGGCGCATCGCCGAGCCATCGTCCGGCGCGTGCGAGAAGAGCAGGATCTCGAAGCGCTCGCGGTCGTGCTCTTCCAACACCTGCGCGATCAGGGTCGCGGTGGCATGGGATTGCAGGTCGTTGGACAGATAGCCGATGCGCAGCCGGCGCGTGGCGCGCGGCGCGCGTGGCGCGGCGGGGGGCAGCGGCACGATGTTCTGGCTCAGGTAGCGCGAGGTCATGCGCGCCGCCTCCAGCATCTGTTGCGGCTCGTGCGGCAGCGAAACCAGCGTGAAGGGCACGCTGAACTGCGGCAGCGGGTCCTGCGCGGCGCGCGCCTGCGCGTCCAGCAGCGCCTGGCGGCGCGGCTCGTAGTCCTGCCATTGGCAGGCGTGTTGTTCGAGGTGGATCAGATAGGCCTGGGCGCCCAGGTGGGTGGGATGCAGCACGGTCACGGTGCGGAAGCACTCGGCCGATTCGGCGTGCATCTTCAGGTTGTAGAAGGCGAAGCCGAGCTCGATGTAGGCGTCGCGTTCGTCGATCTTCAGCGCCAGCGCCTGCATCAGCACGGGAATGGCTTCCTGCGAGCGGCCCAGCCGGTTCAGCGCCGCGCCGTGCAGCTTCAGCAGTTCCAGCTCGCTGGCGCACAGGTCTCCGGGCAGCGCGCTGGCGAACGCGACGACGCGTGCATGCTCGTTCAGGGCCATCGCCGCCTGGGCGGCGAGCAGCGTCGCGGCCTGGGCGTGGTCCACGCGGGCGGCATGGCGCATGGCCTGTTCGGCGGCCTCCATGGCTTCACGCGTCAGCTGCGCGGCGCGCAGGGTGCGCGCCAGCGTCAGCCACAGGCCGCCGTCTTCGGGCTGCTGGCGCAGAGCCTGGCGCAGCAGCGTGGCGCCGTCGCGCCATTGCTTGTTCTGCAGCAGGGTTTGCGCCCGCGTCAGCAGCTGGGCCAGGGCGTTGGAGGACGGCGAAGCGGAGGGCGGCATGGGGCGGCTTGAGCGGAGCGAAGAAGGGGGGCGACGAGGGCCAGCAAGGGGAAAGCGGCTCGTTGCACTGTAGGTTCAGCCTCGGGACCGCAAAGCGACGATCAGGCCGGAACGGGCCGCGCAATTCGACCCGCCGCAGGGCGGCCAGGCAGTGGAAGAGCGGCCCGCCACCGGGTTC
>NZ_JAKZFD010000016.1 GCF_022549225.1 Pelomonas sp. CA6 | reverse complement strand
CACCACGATGGTGGCCGTGGGGCGCTGGGTGTCGATGGCGTAGTTGACCGAATCGGTGGTGCCACTGCCGACGTTGCCCGCCAAGTCCATCACCCCGGTGTTGTCCAGGGTGATGAGGTTGGTGGCATCGCTGATGTTCGCGCCGGGGGTGAAGGTGGCGGTCCAGGTCAGGCCGCCATCGCTGGTGCTGAGGCCGCTGAGGGTGCCGTTGGCCACGCTGAAGTCGGCGACATCCAGCCCGACCACCCGCTCTGCGAAGGTGATGGTGACGGTGGCGGTCTCGCCGATGCGCAAGGCCGTGTCGCTGAGGGTGATGCTGGTGGCGCCCGGTCGCACGCCGTCCACCACCAGCGCCTTGTTGGCGCCCAGGGAGCCCGCCGCGCCAGGGGCCGCCAGGGTCAGGATGGCGTTCTGGTTGGCGCCATCCTTGATGGTGCCGCCATTCAGGCTCAACGCCGAGCTGGAGACGTAGTCGAGGTCGGCGGAGCTGTCGCCGGCCTGCACGGTATAGCTGAAACTCAGGGTGTCGGTGCCCGAACCGGAGACGTAGTTGAGCACGCGGTCGGTGGTGCCGGTCTCCAGGGTCAGCGTCGGGGTGCCGGTCACGTTCACCGCGCTGTCGAAGCGCACGGTGACGGTGATCACGTCGCCGATCTTGTAGGTGCCGTTGGCGCTGCTGGACGAGACACTGGTGACGGTCGGAGCGATGGGCGCGGTCAGGCTCAGGTCGTTGCCGCTGCCACCCACATAACTGGTGGTCAGCTCGGTGCCGTTGCCGGCGGCGTTGAACTTGCTGCCTTCGTTGACGCCGCTGAAGGTTCCGGTGACGGCGTCGGCGGCGTCGTTGACGATCACGGCATAGCTGTCGCCGCTGCCGGCGGCGTAGCCGTGGGTCACCGCCAGGGTGGCGCCGGAGACGTCAACGGCGCCGTTCACCACCACCCGGTCGTAGCCGGTGCCGGCGGTGGTGCCGTTGATGTCCAGGGCCAGGGTGCTGCCCGAGGTGAGGGTCAGGTTGCCGTTGACGGTCAGGGTGGCGACGCCCGCGCCGCCCGGGGACAGGGTGCCGCCGCTCTGCACGGTGACGTCTCCGCCCAGGGTGCCACCGCCCGCCAGGGTGGCGCCGCTGGACACGGTGGTGGCGCTGCTGGTGCTGCCGTTGACCACCAGCGTGCCCGCAGCCACGGTGGTGGCTCCGCTGTTGGTGTTGCTGCCGCTCAGGGTCAGGTTGCTGGTGCCGGTCTTGGTCAGGCTGCCGGTGCCGCTGATGGTGCCGGACAGGGTGGAGGCCGCGCTGGCGTTGACGGTGACCAGGCCGGTCAGGGCCAGGGCGTTGTCGACGGTGGTGCTGCCGGTGATCTGCAGCGTGCTGCCGTTGGCCAGGTTGACGCTGCCGGCGCCCAGGTTGGCGTCGCTGGCGATGCTCAGGGTCCCGCCGCTCACGCTGGTGGCACCGGTGAAGGTGTTGTTGCCGCTCAGGGTCAGAGTGTTGGCGCCAGACTTGGTCAGGCTGTTGCTGCCGCTGATCACCCCGGAAAGGGTGGTGTCGGCACCGGTGTTGACTGTGGCGCTGCCACTCAAGGCGATGGCGTTGTCGATGGTGGTGGCGCTCGTCACCACCAGCGTGGAGCCGAAGCCCAGGGTCAGGGTGCCGTTGCCCAGGTTGCTGTCGCCGTCGACGCTGAGGGTGCCGGCGCTGACGGTGGTGGCCCCATGGGTATTGCTGCCGGACAGGGTCAGGGTGCTGGCGCCCGCCTTGGTCAGGGTGAAAGCGCCGCTGATCACGCCCGACAGGGTGACGGCCGCCGAGTTGTTGACAGTGGCATCGCCTGCGAGGGTGATGGCGTTGTCGATGGTGGTGAGGCCGGTGACCTGCAGCGTGGTGCCACTGCCCAGGGTGACCGCGCCGCTGCCCAGGTTGGCATCACTGGCCACCGATAGGGTGCCCCCGTTGACGACGGTGGCGCCGTGGCTGTTGCTGCCGGACAGGGTCAGGTTGCCGCTGCCGGTTTTCGTCAGATCGTAGGCACCGCTGATGGCACCGCTGAGGGTGACGGCGTTGCCGTTGTTGATGGTGCTGTTGCCGGTGAGGGTGATGGCATTGTCGACGGTGCTGGCCCCCGAGATGTTGAACACGGTCCCATCCGCCAGGTTGACCGCCCCGCTGCCCAGGTTGCCGTCACCGGCGATCGACAGGGTGCCGGCCGAGACGGTGGTGGTGCCGCCGTAGGTGTTGGTGCCGAGCAGGCTCATGCTGCCGCTGCCCAGCTTGACCAGCGAACCGGTGCCGGAAATCACACCGAGCACCGTGGTGTTGGTGTTATCGCCCCCTGCGGTGAGGGTGTAGCTACCCAGCTGGATCCTGGCGCTAAGGGTGTTGCTCGCCAGGCTGCCGATGGTCTGGTCCGACAGCAGCGTCAGGGTGCCGTTGCCGTTGACCCGCACGAAGTTGTTGTTGGCCATGGAGGCGTCGCCATCGAGCTTCAGCCAGCCGTAGTTGGCCAGGATGGTGGTCCCGGTGTAGGTGTTGGTGCCGGACAGGGTCGTCGAATAGGTGGCGGGACCGCTCTGGCTGAAGGTGACTCCGCCGGTGCCGCTGATGGAGCCGGAGAAGGTGGTGTCCGCGGTCTGGAGGCTGGTGAGGTTGGAACTGCCGAGGGTCACCGAGCCGGCGCCGGAGAGGTTGCCGAACGTCTCGTTGCTGGCCAGGGCCAGGGTGGCACCGGCGGCGACGGCTACGCTGCTGTTGGTGCCGATCGCATCCCCGCCGCTGACCGTCAGGGTGCCGGCGCTGATGGTGGTGGCGCCGGAGAAGGTGTTGCTGGCGCCGGAGAGGGTCAGGTTGCCAGCCCCAGCCTTGGTCAGGGCGCCGCTGCCGGCAATGATGCTGGAGATGGTCGCGGTGTCGCCGGCGCCGTGGGTGAAGGTCTGCGTGGTACCGCCGCCCAGGGTGATGGTGCCGCCGGTGAGGATCAGGCCGCTGGCCTGGTCCATGTCGAGGGTCAGGCTCTCGTTGATCGACACGGTATTGAGGTTCAGCGTCTGGCCGGCCAGGCTGCTGGCGAAGACGATGGTCTGGGTGCCGGTGCTGTCGGCCGCGGCGATGGCCACGGCCTCGCTGAAGCTGGTGCCGTTGCTGGGGTCGATGGTCGCGGTGTCGTTGGCGTTGGTGACGTAGATGAAGTCGCTGGCCACCGTGACATTGGCCGTGGCGCTGGCGCCGGCACCGTCATTCAGGGTGACCTTGACGTTGGCGTCGCCAGCCGGCGTGTCGTTGCGATAGGTGATGCGCTGCGCCACGTCGTTGACCAGCGCCGTGGTGGCCGTGGTGCCGCTGCTGGTGAAGGTGATGGTCAGCACGCCACCGGTGTTGGTGAAGGTGGCGAAGGTCTGCCCGCCCGACTGCAGGTTGCTGCCACTGACGGTGAACAGCGCGCCAGCGGTGTCGAAGCCCAGCACGTCGCTGCTCACCGCCGTGCCGTTGCGCTGGATCACCAGGCTGGCGCCCGACCAGTTGCCATTGCCGCCGTTCAGCGCCCCCAGCTCGGCATCGGCCAGGCTGGCGTTGCTGCCCACGTCGAGGCGTACGGTATTGCCCGCGCCGCTCCAGGCGACGCTGTCGCCGTTGAGGTTGCCGATGGTGGGCGCGGCGTTGGGGTTGTAGCTGGTGTCGGTGGTGCCGCCATTGGTTGTGTAGATCGTCGAGGAGGATGAGCCGTCGGCACCGTTGACGTTGACGCCGCCGGTGGCTTTGCCGCCCAACCCGCCTGCGCCGACGTTGCCGGTGGAGAGGGTGTTGAAGCTGGTGTTGTCCATCCGCACCGTGCCGCCGGCGTTCCAGATGGCACCGACCCCGGCGCCGCCTGCGCCACCATTGCCCACTCTGTTGCCAGGGCCTGTGGCCGCGTCGACGGAGACCCCGCCGCCGCCTCCGCCACCAGCCCCCAGGTTGTTGGTCACACTGCTGTTGACGATGGTCAGGAAGCCGCTGCTGGCGTTGAAAATGCCCCCCGCAGCTGCGCCCCCTTTGCCTCCGACCGCGGAAACACCACCGCCGCCGCCGCCGCCGCCAATGCTGATGCTGCCGTTGTTGGCCGACCCACCCGCACCTCCTGCGGTATAGCCGCTGGTGTTGGAACCATCGCCGTTGTAGCTGCCGCCTGAACCGCCGGCCGCACCGCCGCCACGCCCCCCGAAGGTGCCAGTACCGCCCGCGCCATTGCCCCCGGTGATGCCGGAAGCGGGCGTGGGCGAGAAGCCGGCGCCAGCACTGGAGCCGCCGAAGCCGCCGGAGGTGCTTCCGAAACCGCCGCCGCCGCCGCCGCCACCGCCGTAGTAGCCACCGGAGTCGCCACCGCCGCCACCGCCGCCGGACGCCTTGTTCGCCGTGATGGTGCTGTTGGTGATGGTCAGTACGCCCGCGTTGTAGATGCCGGCGCCGACACTGTCCATCGCGGCGCTCCCCTCATTGCCACCGTTGCCGACGATCAGACCGTTGCGGATGATGATGTTGTCCAGCGCGACCTTGGAGTTGGCACCGGTGGTGCTAATGTCCAGCACCCGGGCCCTGTGGGCACCGTCCAGTGCGAAGCCACCACCGACGATCTGCAAGGTATGGCCGTCGGTGACGTTAATGGCGATGGTGTCTGCGATGCCGGCGAACGTGATGTTGCCGGTGAGGGTGATCACATCGTCGACGCCGTCGGTGCTGCCCGTGGCAATCGCGCTTTTCAGCTGAGCGAGGGTGCTCACCGAGGTGGTGACCAGCAGGTGGTCGTAACTGCCGAGCTGGGTCAGATTGAGGGCACTGCTGGCCGCGACCTCGCCGGTCCTGATCTCAAGGTTCCAATCGCCTCCACGGGCAGCTCCGCCGGTGTTGTTGTCGGACGCAGCGATGTCCGCGCCGGTCATGTCCGCCAGTTTCGACACGAAGGCTCGGCCCTCGCTGCCGGCGCCTACCTCGCAACCGTAAAGCAGGATGTCGCCGTCGGCGGTCAAGGCCTTGCCGATACCCGAGAGCTGAGCCGCGTACTGGGTGAGATTGCCCTCGAAAAGCGGGCTGTTGCCCAGCAGCAGCACCCCGGAGTCGCCATGGGAAATGACGTGGATGGCATCGATGCCACTGCGGCCGGCCAGCGCATCGGCGATCTGCTGAACGCCGTCCTTGTCCGTGCTGAGCAGAATGACCTCGGCCCCCGGGGCCACCCCTTGAAGCAAAGCCCGGTAGTCGGGAGCCCGGGTGTCGACGAAAACGATCTCCTTGCGCGGAGTGGCCTGCGCCGCAGCGGTCACGCTCGTCGAATCCCCACGCTGAGGATCTCCGTGAGTCTCTCGATTCGCCGGCAAGGCATGGTCGGCCTCCGCCACGACTTCATGGGCTGCGGTGGCCGCCATGGCGGCGTCGAACATGATGCGCGGTTCCAGCGCCCGCATCAGCGGACTGCCAGTCATCGGCGGGTGCTTGGGGGTATGGCGAGTCGAGCCGGTTGTCGCTTGCTGAGAAGGCTTGTCCTTGGTCCACCACATGACGGATCACCTCAGATAGATGCAGCGTCGGATGTCGGCCGCTGGATGATTGACAACATGCCGGCCCGATCAGGCCGCCGTGTGACTGGCGCTCGGCCGGATCACGCTGGCCTCGCTGTTGTTGGCGTCCTGCCAGAAGCTCAGCTTGGCGTACTGCTCAAAAAGATCGGGCGGCAGAATGCTGCGCCGGGGCTCCAGGCTCACGCGCGGCCTGACCTTGTGCAGGCCCTTGAGCCCCAGGGCTTCGTCGAACTCCGGGGCGTCGTACTCGATGCGTTCCAGGTCATGCTCAAACCAGGGTTCACCGAGAAAGTCGTACACCAGCCTCAGCACCTTGTCGGGCACCTTGGCCAGCAGCTCGTACTCCACCAGCAGCAGCGACTTGGCATGCTCGCCGTAGTAGGCATCCTTCAGGGCCGACCAGGCGAAGCCCACCAGACGATTGCGCTGCGCCAGCGTCTCCACGCGGCTGTACACGGTGCTGCGCTCGGTGTCGTCGCTGAACAGCTTGGTGTTTTCGTAGGGGTTGGCCCGGTAGAGCTTCTCGATGCTGTCCATCACCCAGGCCACATTGCGCACACAGGCAATCACCTTGGCCTGCGGAAACAGGTCCATCAGCGCGGGCAGCCTGGCGCACCAAAGGCGGTTGGTGTCGAAGATCACCTCTTTGCCATGGGCATCCGCGTAGTAGCTGTTGAACACGCCGCGGAGCAGGCGTTGGCGTTGCTCCTGGGTGATGATCGGACCGAACTCGCTGCCGGCGCTGAACTGGCTGACCATGTTCGTGAACAAGGCGCCCACCGGGCTGGTCATGCCGGCATGGAAACGGGGGTTCTGCCGCAGCAAGGCGGCCAGCAGGGTGGAGCCCGCGCGCGGCAGGCCCGAGATGAAGTGAAACTGCGGCGCTACAGCCAAACTGAATCTCCCCCAATCAGCAAAAGGCCGCGAGCCCCCATGAGAACTGCTGCCCTGTTTTGAAATTATTCTTTGCAAGTGTGCGAATGATGCTACCAGTCCCCTTTCAAGGGGCTTGCAGTTTTTGTTGTGAGAGGAACACAACTGAGACTTGGATCACAGATCGCCGCGCCGCCCGCCAGGATTGCCATGGGGGGTTTGTTAGAAAGCAGGCCGCCGACATGGCCTCAAGGAGTTCCGGTTTTGTCCCCTTTGCAGCTGCTGGAGTCTGAAAGCATCCATATCCTGCGCGAGGCGCTGGCCGAGGCCGAGCGTCCCGTGATGCTCTATTCCATGGGTAAAGACAGTTCGGTGCTCTTGCATCTGGCGCGCAAGGCCTTCTGGCCGGCGCCGCTGCCGTTTCCGCTGCTGCATGTGGACACCGGCTGGAAGTTCCGGGCGATGTACGAACAACGAGACAGGGTGGCCTCGCTGCCGGGCGTGCAGCTGCTGGTGCATCGCAACCCGGAGGCACTGGCCCGGGACATCAATCCCTTCGACCATGGCTCCCAGCTGCACACGGATCTGTGGAAGACCCAGGGGCTGCTGCAGGCCCTGGCCTTGCACCGCTTCGATGCAGCGATTGGCGGCGCCCGGCGCGACGAAGAAAAGAGTCGCGCCAAGGAGCGGATCTTCAGCCTGCGCAGCAGCAGCCAGCGCTGGGACCCCAAGCTTCAGCGTCCCGAGCTCTGGCGCCTGTACAACGGGCGCAAGCGCGCGGGCGAGTCCTTGCGGGTGTTCCCGCTCAGCAACTGGACCGAGGCGGAGGTGTGGCGCTACATCGTGCAAGAGGGCATAGAGACCGTGCCGCTCTATTTCGCGCAGGAGCGCCCCGTGGTCGAGCGCGATGGCGCGCTGATCGTGGTGGACGACGCGCGCATGCGGCTGCGCCCGGGCGAGCAGCCCCAGTGGCGGCAGGTACGCTTTCGCACCCTGGGTTGCTATCCGCTGTCCGGGGCCATCGAGTCGCAGGCGCGGACGCCCGAGGCTGTGCTGGCCGAGATGCAGGCCTCGCGCAGCAGCGAGCGCCAGGGGCGATTGATCGACCACGATGGCGCGGCCTCCATGGAGCGCAAGAAGCAAGAGGGGTATTTTTGAATGACGGCGAACGGCCCGATGGGCACGCAGGCTGTGGATGCCGCTCCTCAAAGCGTTCTGAGGCTGATCACCTGCGGCAGCGTGGATGACGGCAAGAGCACCTTGATGGGGCGCCTGTTGTACGAGCTGGATGCCATTCCCGAAGACCAGCTCGCGGCGCTGAAGGCGGACAGCCGCCGTTGGGGGACGCAGGGGGCAGCGCTGGATTTCGCGCTGCTGCTGGACGGGCTCAGCGCCGAGCGCGAGCAGGGCATCACCATCGATGTGTCCTACCGCTACTTCGCGACGGCCCGGCGCAAGTTCATCGTGGCGGACACGCCGGGGCATGAGCAATACACCCGCAACATGGTCACGGCGGCGTCCACGGCCCAGTTGGCCGTGTTGCTGGTGGATGCGCGCCAGGGCGTGCAGACCCAGACGCGGCGGCACAGCCAGCTCTTGCGCCTGGTCGGCGTTCGTCACGTGCTGCTGCTGATCAACAAGATGGACCTGGTGGGCTGGAGCGAGGCGGTGGCCGCGCGCATCGCGGCCGAGTACGGCGATTTCGCGGCGCGGATCGGGCTGGCCGCGCCGCAGGTGATTCCGGTCAGCGCGCTGCGGGGCGACAACCTGCTCCGGCGCAGTGGCGCGATGGATTGGTACCGCGGGCCCACCCTGATCGAGGCGCTGGAGGATGATCGCCTCGACGATGGGGCGGCGCGCGGTCAAACCCCGCTGCGGCTGCCGGTGCAATGGGTGTGTCGGCCCCATTCCGATTTCCGCGGCTACGCGGGTCTGATCGTGGCCGGCAGCGTCAAGCCCGGCGACGCGATTTGCGTCCAGCCCTCCGGGCAGGAGGCGCGGGTGCAGCGTTTGGTCTCGCCCGGGGGCGATCGCGACCACGCAGGGGTGGATGAGTCGGTGATGCTGACCCTGGATCGCGAGCTGGACATCTCGCGCGGCGATCTGATCTGCGCCGCCGAGGCGCCCGCCGCCGTGGCGGAGCGTTTCGAGTGCAGCCTGGTCTGGATGGCGGAGGAGCCGCTGCTGCCCGGTCGGTCCTACCTGCTCAAGTTGGGCGCCCGCACGGTCGGGGCCCAAGTGGCCGAGCTTCATCATCGCCTCGATGTCGGGGGCGGGCAGACCCTGGCCGCCGAGGCGCTCGGCCTTAACGAGATCGGGGTGTGCACGCTGGTGCTGGACCGGGCGCTGCCCTTTGATCCCTATGCCGAGAATCGAGATACCGGTGGGTTCATCCTGATCGACCGACTGAGCCAGTCCACGATCGCCGCGGGCATGCTGCACCGTGCGCTGGCGCCGGCGCGCGATTTGCATCCACAGCGCCTGAGTGTGGACCGGGCCGCGCGCCAGCAGCTCATGGGGCATGGCAGCGCCCTGGTCTGGCTCACGGGGCTGTCCGGAGCGGGCAAGTCCACCATTGCCAATCTGCTGGAGCAGCGCCTGCATGCGCAGGGCTGTCACACCTATCTGCTGGACGGCGATCATGTGCGCCGAGGCCTGTGCAAGGACCTGGGGTTCAGTCACGTCGACAGAGTGGAGAACATCCGTCGCTTGGCGGAGGTGGGACGGCTGATGGTCGATGCCGGCCTCATCGTGCTGGTGGCCGCGATCTCGCCCTTTCGGGCCGAACGGCGACTGGCCCGCGAGCTGATGGAGCCGGGCCGCTTCCTGGAGATTCATGTGGACGTGCCCCTGGCCGTGGCCGAGGCGCGTGATCCCAAGGGCTTGTACCGCAAGGCCAGGCGGGGCGAACTGCCCAATTTCACCGGCATCGACTCGCCCTATGAAGCGCCAGATCAGCCCGAGCTGCGCATCGACAGCAGCCGGCAGAGTGCGCAGGAGGCGGCGCAGCAAATCCATGAGTTGCTTCGAAGGCAGAACATTGTTTGAGTGCATGCGTGGGATGCCGTCTGGCGATCGCGGAGATGCGATGCCGCAATGGCCGAAGCCGCGGATCATGATGGGCCTGAAGACGCCGATCACCGGCGGCGCGGTCCTGCCCATGTTCAAGGTCCACCGGCCCCACCGTCCGACTGTCCACGCCTTCGCGCGGACCACACCCAGAGCCCAGCTGAATCGCCGGTCAGGGCTGTTTCATTGCCGAGGAATTCGATGAAGGATCTTTCCCGTTTCGCCATCACGCGCAAATGGCCCGCGCGCCATCCGGACCGCCTGCAGCTGTACTCGCTGCCCACGCCCAATGGGGTGAAGGTGTCCATCTTCCTGGAGGAGACCGGGCTGCCCTATGAGGCGCACCGCGTCAGCTTCGACAGCCAGGACCAGCTGTCGCCGGAGTTCCTGTCGCTGAATCCGAACAACAAAATCCCCGCGATCCTGGATCCCGATGGCCCGGGCGGCGAACCGCTCGCCTTGTTCGAGTCCGGCGCGATCCTCTGCTATCTCGCCGAGAAGACCGGGCAGTTGCTGCCGTCCGATCCCGCGCAGCGCTACCAGGCGCTGCAGTGGCTGATGTTCCAGATGGGCGGCGTGGGCCCGATGTTCGGCCAGCTGGGCTTCTTCCACAAATTCGCCGGCCGCGAGTACGAGGACAAGCGGCCGCGCGATCGCTATGTGGCTGAATCGCGGCGGCTGCTGGGCGTGCTGGATCGGCATCTGGCGGGTCGCGACTGGATGCTGGACAGCGGCTACTCCATCGCCGACATCGCGATCTTCCCCTGGGTCAACAACCTGATCGGCTTCTATGCCGCGGGCGAGCTGGTGGACTATGCCGGCTTTGCCCAGGTGGATCGCGTGCTGAAGACTTTCCTGGCGCGTCCGGCGGTGCAGCGCGGACAGCAGATCCCGGCAGCCTGACAGGCCGGCCGCGGCCGGGCATACGCCTTGCCCGGCCTCACGCGGGCCCGGCGTTCAGTAGTGAGGTGGCAGTTCGTCGCGCAGGCTGCGCGGGCCGTCGCGGCCTTCGGGCATTTGCTGGCGCAGCCGGGCGATCTCGCGCAGCAACGCGTCGATCTGCGCCTGCTGCTGAGCCACCAGCGCGTTCAGGTGGTCCAGCAGGTCTTCGCTGAAGCTGGCCTTGATCTCGAGTTCGGTGACGCGCCGCTCCAGCGGCGACTCCTGTCCGGGGTCATGTGTTGCGCTCATGGCCCGCATTGGACCGCAAATCCATCCCGACGCAGGCGGGCGCGCAGCGCATTGTGACGGCGCCGCGCGCTTGCCGGCGCCCCGGGCATGCCGAGAATCGGGCGCATCGGGGGGACTGCATGGAAACAAGGGCAGGGGAGGCGCCGCGCGCCAAACGTCTGATCGGGCTGGACCTGGCGCGCGCCTGGGCGTGGTTGGGCATGCTGCTGGTCAACTTCCGCGTCGCGATGGGCGTGGCAGAGGACGCTCAGGCGCCGCGCTGGCTGCAATGGGGGTTCGACGCGCTGTCCGGCCGCGCCGCGGCCTTGTTCGTGGTGCTGGCCGGCATGGGCTTGGCGCTGGCCACGCGGGGCATGGACGGGGCCGAGCGCTGGGCATGGATCTGGCGGCGCTCGCTGTTCCTGGCGGCCGTCGGCTTGCTCAATCTGCTCGTTTTCCCGCCAGACATCATCCACTACTACGCGCTGTACTTTTTGGTGGGCGCGGGCGTGCTGGCCCTGCCGCGGCGCAGCTGGCCGGCGCTGGCGCTGCTGGTCATGGGCTTGTCCACGCTGTGGATGCTGACGCACGACTATGGGGCCGGCTGGGACTGGTCGCGCATGGAATACGTGGGCCTCGGTTCCGCGGCCGGCTTTGTTCGCCACCTGCTCTTCAATGGCTGGCATCCGGTGCTGCCCTGGTGCGCTTTCCTGATCTGGGGGCTGTGGCTGCAAGGTCTGGCGCTGCAGCGCGTCTCGACCGCGTGCTGGCTGGTCGCGGGCGGCGCGGCGGTGGCGGCGCTGGCGGGCGTCGTGTCTCGCGCGGGGCGTGCGGCCTGGCCGGACTGGGTCGGCTTCCTGGGGGTGGACCCGCTGCCACCGGTGCCGCTGTACATGCTGTCGGCGGGCGGCAGCGCGACGGCGGCCGTGGGCATGGCCTTGCTGCTGGGACGCCTGGGCGGCAGGGTCTGGGGCTGGCTGCTGCCCGCGGGGCGCATGACGCTGACGCTGTACCTGGCCCATATCCTGATCGGCATGGGCGTGCTGGAGGCGCTGGGTTGGCTGGACCCGGCGCGTCGGGCTGGCCTGCCCGAGGTGCTGCTGGCCGCGCTCGGCTTCGCGCTGGTGGCGCTGCTGTTGGCCTGGCTCTGGATGCGCCGCGTACCGCAGGGGCCGCTCGAATGGGTGATGCGCCGGCTCACCCGGCCGCCGAGGCCTCCCGGCCCCGGCGCCTGAGCAGCGGCGGTGCCGCTGGGGTCAGGGCTTGCCCGTGGCGGGCTGGGCCATCAGCGCCGCGATGGCGCTGACCGGCGCGTTGCCATAGCTCAGGAACTGCTCGTGGAAATCCTTGAGCCGGAAGGCCGGGCCCAGCGCCTGGCGGCGCGCTTCGCGCAATTCCATGATCTCGCTGTAGCCGCTGAAATAGCTGGTCAGCTGCACCGACGTGAGCTGCACCCGGCGCCATTTCTCCTGCGCCTCGCGCTCGGTCTGGAAGGCCTGGCGGCTCAGCAGGTCCAGGGCCTCGCGCTCCTGCATGCCCAGCACGTGCACGCTGTAGTCCAGGATGGTGTTGGTGACGCTGCGCAGATTCCATTTGCAGTACATCAGCCACATCTCGGGCGAATTGCCGCCGTAGCCCGACTCCAGCATCATGCGCTCGCCATAGACGGCCCAGCCCTCCACCATCGCGCCGTTGCCGAACAAGGCTTTCACCAGCGACGGCGACTTGTTGGCGTAGACCAGCTGGGTGTAGTGACCCGGGATGGCCTCGTGGATGTTGAGGATCTGCAGGATCCAGTGGTTGTACTCGCGCAGCGAGCTTTCGGCGTCGGCCTCGCTGAGGCCGTCCAGCGGGGTCACGTTGTAATAGGTGCGGTCCTGTGGCCGGTAGGGGCCGGGGGCTTCGATGCCCGCGCCGGCCACGCCGCGCTGGTAGACCGGGGTCTCGCGCACCACCAGCGGCTTGGCGGGGTCCAGCGTGAGCAGGTCGTGCGCCATGATCCAGCGCTCCAGCTCGGGGATCTGGGCGCGGATCTCCTTGACGAAGTCCTCGCGGCGGACGTGGCGCTCGGAGAGCTTGGCGATCACGCGGCCGATCTTGTCGATGCGATCGGCCGGCTTGGGGGTATCGCCCTGGGTCTGGGTCCACAGCTGGTCGGACAGCTGCTCCATCTGTGCCAGCAGCGCCTCGCGCGCGGCCAGGGCCTTGGCGTAGACCTGTTCGGCGCTGTGGGCCGATTGGATGTCGTGGCGGAACTTGGTGTCGTACAGCGACCGTCCGAGCCGGAAGGAGCGCGCCTGGCCGCTGGCCTTGAGTTCGGCCAGGCGCTGTTGCAGATGCGCGCGATAGCCGTCGACGGCCTGGCGGGCGGCGTCCACGCGTTGCCGCAACAGACGCTGCTCGGCCGCCGGCAGCGACGAGGACCGCGCCACCTTGAGCACCTCGTCCAGCACGGCCAGCACGCCGGGCGCCTGGGCGATCGCCAGCTCGGTGTGCTCCAGCGTCGGTGTGCCCAGGCTGGCGCGCGCCGCGCGGTAGTAGGCGGGCACCGAGGCCAGGCGCTGCGTCAGCGCGCGCAGGCGCTGCGGCAGCGGGGCGTAGTCGGTGTTCAAGATCGCGTCCAGCGGACCGGCCACGTTGTACAGCGAAGGGTTCCACTCGTGCTCACGCAATTCGGTGAGCGCGAAGACGTCGGCGCGCAGCTTGTTCAGCAGCTGGCCCAGGTCGGTGCGCTGGGCGGCGCTGAGACGGGCGGCATCCACGCCCTCGAACCGCGCCAGCCAGTGGCGCGCGAGTCGCTGTGCGCGCTCGCGCTGTGCGGCATCCGGGATGCTGGCGCGCGGGGCGAATTCATAGCGACCCACGGCGACCGCGTACTCGGGCTCCTGTCGCCACAAGGCCTCGATGTACTGGTGGCTCAGGCTCTCGAAGGCCTGGGCGTCGCGGGCCTGACTGGTCGCCGGGCCGGTCGCGGTGCCGGCCTGGGCCGGCGGCAGGGCGAGGCCGGCCAGGGACAGGCTCAGTGCCAGGGGGAGCAGGGCGCCGACGAGCGGGCGGCGGATGGGGCTGGGGCGGGCTTGCATGGGGCGCAAGCATAGGGCGTCCTCGCGCGCCCGCCAGCGGTCATGGGCGCGCCGGCTTCAGCCCCCGCCCAGCAGCCAGCGGCTGACGTGGAAGGTGATCCACGACGCCAGATAGGCCAGGCCGAACAGATAGGCCACCATCAGCGCGGGGATGCGGTAGCCGCCGGTCTCGCGGCGCACCGTCGCCAGTGTGGAGATGCACTGCGGCGCGAACACGAACCAGGCCAGCAGCGAGAAGGCGGTCGGCAGCCCCCAGGACTGGGCGATCAGCGGGGTCAGGGCTTGCGCGGTGTCGTCGCCGGTGGCGGACAAGGAATACACCGTGCCCAGCGCGCTGACGACCACCTCGCGGGCGCCCATGCCGGGCACCAGCGCCAGGCTGATCTGCCAGTTGAAGCCGATGGGCTCGAAGACCACGGCCAGCGCCCGGCCCAGCATGCCGGCGATGCTGTACTCGATCGGCGCGCCGGTGGCACCTTCCGGCGGACCGGGGAAGCTGGACAGCAACCACAGCAGCAGCGTCAGGGTCAGGATGATGCCGCCGACGCGCTTCAGGAAGATCTCCGCGCGCTGCAGCAGGCCGATCGCCACACTGCGCAGGTGAGGCCAGTGGTAGCTGGGCAGTTCCATCATCAGCGGACGCACCTGGCGCCCGCTGACGGTGAAGCGCTTGAGCACCCAGGCCACCGCCATCGCGGAGGCGATGCCGGCGAAGTACAGCACGAACAGCACCAGGCCTTGCAGTTCAATGCCGCCCCACAGCTCACGCTGCGGCACGAAAGCGCCGATGAGCAGCGCATAGACGGGCAGCCGTGCCGAGCAGGTCATCAACGGCGCGATCATGATGGTGACCAGGCGGTCGCGCGCATTGGAGATCGAGCGCGTGGCCATGATGCCGGGAATGGCGCAGGCGAAGCTGGACAGCAGCGGGATGAAGCTGCGCCCGGACAGGCCCACCGAGCCCATCAGCCGATCCAGCAGATAGGCGGCGCGGGGCAGGTAGCCCGACTCCTCCAGCACCAGGATGAAGAAGAACAGGATCAGGATCTGCGGCAGGAAGACCAGCACGCCGCCGACGCCGGCGATCAGCCCGTCCACCACCAGGCTGCGCAGCCAGCCCTCGGGCAGCCAGGCGCCGGCCTGTGCGCCCAGCCAGGCGGTGGCGGCTTCGATCCAGCCTTTTGGGGCCTCGGCCCAGGCAAACACGGCCTGGAACAGGAAGAACAGCAGCACGGCCAGCAGCACCGGGCCCAGCACCGGATGCAGCAGCACGCGGTCGATGCGGTCGCTGGGCAGCTCGCCGTGGTGGGCGTCCATTCCCAGCGCCTTCAGCAAGGCCTGGATGCGCACCTGGTCCTGTTCGGGACTGTCGTCCTGGGCGGGCGCGCTGGCGGTTTCGGGGCGGGTCCAGACTTCCGGGCGATCCAGCAACTGGCGCAGTTCTTCCAGGCCTTCGCCCTGGGTGGCGACGGTCTGAACCACCGGCAGGCCCAGCAGGCTGGAAAGCCGCTGCACGTCCACGCGCAGCCCGCGGCGCTCGGCCAGGTCGGACATGTTCAGCGCCACGACACAGGGCAGGCCCTGGCGTTGCACGGCCAGCAGCAGGCGCAGATTGCGACGCAGGTTGGTGGCGTCCAGCACGCAGACCACGAGGTCGGGGCGCTTCTCGCCTCGGGCCTGGCCGGCCAGCACCTCGCAGGTCACGCGTTCGTCCGGCGAGCGCGGATAGAGGCTGTAGGTGCCTGGCAGGTCCAGCACCCGCAGACTCTTGCCGCCGGGGGTGCGGAATCGGCCTTCCTTGCGTTCCACCGTGACGCCGGCGTAGTTGGCGACCTTCTGGCGGCTGCCGGTCAGGCGGTTGAACAGCGCCGTCTTGCCGCAGTTCGGGTTGCCCACCAGGGCCAGCAGGGGGCCGGCCGGGTGGACGTGGACGACGGCCTCATGCATGGGAAGCCCCCTTGCCCGGCTCGTCGCCGGCCTCGTGCAGCAGCACGCAGGCCGCTTCGGCGCGACGCAGCGCATAGGTCGATTGCCCCACGCGCACGACCAGCGGATCGCGGCCGGGCAGCGCGTGGCTCAGCACGCTGACATGCTCGCCGGGCAGGAAGCCCAGTTCTTCCAGCCAGGATTTCCATTCCGGCGCATGGTCGGGAGCCGCCAATGCCCGTACCCGGTGGGGCCGGCGCAGCGGAGCGAGTGAGAGGTTCAGGGCGTTGGGGGAGCGCATGGCGGTCCTGGGCAGACGGTCCGGTTCGAAACCGCAGATGATACTGATTCTCAATATCCGGTTCTTGCGCCAGCGCAGTGAAAGGGCGATTTTCAGACCGCCGGGCCGCAGACTTGGGCGCCGTCAACCCAGGCAACAGAGGGGCGCAAACGTTTAGCGTTTTCCTTAGAGTGGTCTACACTCCCGCCTTCTTAGAATTGCCGCTGCTCCGTTCAGTCCCTGGCAGGGGTGGCCGCGATGGCCTGCTTTCTGCTGCATGCTGGCGGGTCCATCAATCAGTCGCATTGGGTTTGCAATGAAGCGTTCCGCCCCGATTCCCGTGTCGTTCAAGCTGGCCGGCGTCCTGCTGGCGCTGGCATCCGGTCTGGCCTCGGCCCAGACGACGCCGGCGGTGATCTTCGACATGGGCGGCAAGTTCGACAAATCCTTCAACGAAGCCGCCTACCGCGGCGTCGAGCGCTGGAAGGCCGAAACCAAGGGCAAGTACCTCGAATTCGAGATCAGCAACGAAACCCAGCGCGTGCAGGCCATACGCCGGATGGCCGAGCGGGGCGCCAGCCCCATCATCTCGGTGGGCTTCGCTCAGGCCTCGGCGCTGAGCCAGGTGGCCAAGGACTTCCCCAAGACCAAGTTCGTCATCATCGACGAGAAGGTCGCCATGCCCAATGTGCAGTCGGTGGTCTTCAAGGAGCACGAAGGCAGCTTCCTGGTCGGTGCGCTGGCCGCGTTGACCAGCAAGAGCGCCAAGGTGGGCTTCGTTGGCGGCATGGACATCCCGCTGATCCGCAAGTTCCAGTGCGGCTATGAGCAGGGCGCCAAGGTGGCGAATCCCAAGGTCGAGGTCTTCAAGAACATGACCGGCACCACCGCGAGCAGCTGGAACGACCCCACGCGCGGTGGCGAGCTGGCCAAGGCGCAGTTCGCCAAGGGCGTGGACGTGGTCTTCGCCGCGGCCGGCGGCACCGGCGTGGGCGTCTATCAGGCGGCCAAGGATGCCGGCAAGTTCGCGATCGGCGTGGACAGCAACCAGAACCACCTGCAGCCGGGCACCATGCTGAGCTCCATGGTCAAGCGCGTCGACGTGGCCGTGTACAACGTGCTGAAGGAGTGGAAGCCCGGCATCAGCGTGCTGGGGCTGAAGGAAGGCGGCGTGGAATATGCCGTCGACCAGCACAACGAGAAGCTGATCCCCGCGCCCATCAAGGCCAAGCTGGAGGCCTACAAGGCCGACATCATCGCCGGCAAGATCAAGGTGGCGGACTACATGGCGGACAACGCCTGCAAGCTCTGACCGGCTCTTCCGCAGCACAGCGCATCTTCCATGGCTGAACTTCCACGCGGCGGCCCGGGCGTGCCGCCCGCTGTCCGTCTGTGCGACATTTCCAAGCGCTTCGGCGCCGTGCAGGCCAACCGCGCCGTCCATCTGAGCGTGGCGCCGGGCACCGTGCATGGCCTGATCGGTGAGAACGGCGCGGGCAAGAGCACGCTGATGGCCATCCTCTACGGCTACTACCTTGCCGACGAGGGACATATCGAGGTGAATGGCCGGCGTGTGCAGATCGGCAATTCGCACCAGGCCATCGCGCTGGGCATCGGCATGGTGCACCAGCACTTCATGCTGGTCGAGACGCTGAGCGCGCTGGACAACGTGATGCTGGGCGCCGAAGGCGGCTTCTTCCTCGGCGCCGCGCAGCGCCGCGTGCGCCGCGAGCTGGACCGCCTGATGCAGGAGACCGGGCTGCATGTGCGCCTGGACGCCCTGGTGTCCGAGCTGCCGGTGGGCGAGCTGCAGCGGCTGGAGATTCTGAAGGCGCTCTACCGCGGCGCGCGCATCCTGATCCTGGACGAGCCCACCGCGGTGCTGACGCCGCAGGAAACCGACCAGCTCTTCGAGGTGCTGCGCCGGCTGCGCGAACGCGGCACCACCATCCTGCTGATCACGCACAAACTGCGCGAGGTGATGGCCTTGTGCGATGCCGTCACGGTGATGCGCGCCGGCGAGGTGATCAAGACCTGCGCGATCGCCGACACCAGCCCCGAGGATCTGGCCGAAAGCATGGTGGGCCGCAAGGTCAACCTGGCGCGGCCGGACATGGACGGCGCGCCGCAGGCCCAGGCCCCGGTGCTCAGCGCCGAGGGGCTCAGTCTGCGCAGCGAGGCCGGCGTGGCGCTGCTCAAGGAGGTCAGCCTGTCGCTGCGTCCCGGAGAGATCGTCGGCGTGGCCGGCGTGTCGGGCAACGGGCAAAGCGAGCTGCTGGAGCTGCTGTCAGGCATGCGCGCGCCGGACGCGGGTCGGCTGTCGCTGGCTGGCCGCAGCTTCTCGGCCCAGTCCTGGCTGGACCCGCGCAGCGCGCGCGCCTTCCGGCTCGCCCACGTGCCCGAGGACCGACACCTGCTGGGCATGGTGCTGAGCTTCCCGGCCTGGGAGACCGCGGCGCTGGGCTATCACGAACAGGCGCAGTACCGCGCCGCGCCGCTGGGCTTGGGCATGGACCAAGCCCATATGCGCAGCCAGACGCGTCAGATGATGGAACAGTTCGACGTCCGCCCCCGCAACGCGGAGCTGGGCTCGTCCAAGTTCTCCGGCGGCAATCAGCAAAAGCTGATCCTGGCGCGCGAGATCAACCAGAAGCCGGCGGTGCTGCTGGTGGGCCAGCCCACCCGCGGCGTGGACATCGGTGCCATCGAGTTCATCCACGGCCAGCTGCGCCGCCTGCGCGACGAGGGCTGCGCGGTGCTGGTGGTGTCCAGTGAGCTGGACGAGATCCTGGCCCTGTCCGACCGCGTGCTGGTGATGAACTGCGGACGCATCACTGGCGAACTGGCGATTCACGAATGCAACGAAAAGACCCTGGGATTGCTGATGGCGGCGCAGCCCGACACCGCCGCGTCCGAGACGGGGAGGGCTGAGCCATGAGCAGCCAGGCGCTGACGATGCCGCGCTGGATGGACCTGGTGCTGCTGCCGCTGTGGAACCTGCTGGTGGCGCTGCTGGTGGCCGGGGGCGTGGTGCTGGTGATCGGCCAGAGCCCCTGGGACGCGTTGACGGTGCTGCTCAACGGCGCGCTGGGCAGTGCCCGCGGCCTGGGCTACACGCTGTACTACACGACGACCTTCATCTTCACCGGGCTGGCGGTGGCCGTGGCCTTCCATGGCGGCCTGTTCAACATCGGCGGCGAAGGCCAGGCCACGCTGGGCGGCATCGGCGTGGGCCTGCTGGCGCTGTGGCTGGGCCCCAAGCTGCCGGCGGCGCTGATGCTGCCGCTGCTGGTGTTGGCGGCGGCCGGCTTCGGCATGCTGTGGGCGGCGGTGCCGGGCTATCTGCAGGCCTGGCGTGGCAGCCATGTGGTGATCACCACCATCATGTTCAACTTTCTCGCCGCCAGCCTGAACGGCTATCTGCTCGTGAACTGGCTGCGCCCGGCGGGCTCTATGTCGGTGGAGAGCGAGGCCTTCGCCGACTCGGCGCGCATGCCGGCCATCCATGAACTGGCCGCCCGGCTGGGGCTGGAGCTGCCGTCGTCGCCGCTGAACCTGTCCATCGTGTTGGCGCTGCTGGCCTGCGTCTTCGTCTGGTGGTTCCTGTGGCGCAGCCGCGCCGGCTATGTGCTGCGCGCGGTGGGGGCCAACCCCAGTGCCGCGCATTACGCGGGCATCGCGCCGCGCTGGCAGGTGCTGGCGGCCATGGGGCTGTCGGGTGCGTTGGCCGGGCTGGTGGGCGTCAACGAGATTTCCGGCGTGCAGGGCAAGCTGACGCTGGACTTCGTGGCGGGCGCCGGCTTCACCGGCATCGCGGTGGCCTTGATGGGCCGCAACCATCCGGTCGGCATCGTGCTGGCGTCGCTGCTGTTCGGCATCCTCTACCAGGGCGGCGTGGAGCTGTCCTTCGAGCTGCAGGGCTTCAGCCGCGAGATGGTGGTGACGGTGCAGGGCCTGATCGTGCTGTTCGCCGGCGCGATGGCCATGGTCAGCGCGCCGCTGTTCGCCAGGCTCTATGCCTGCGTCCAACGTTCCGAGGTGAAGACTCATGGATGAGGTGCTGATCGCCTCGGTGCTGGGGTCGACGCTGCGCGTCACCACGCCGCTGCTGTTCGCGGCGCTCGCCGGCCTGCTGTCCGAGCGCTCGGGGGTGGTGGACATCGGGCTGGAAGGCAAGATGCTGGCCGCCGCCTTCGCCGCCGCGGCCGTGACCAGCGTCTACGGCTCCATGCCGCTGGGCCTGCTGGCGGCGGTGCTGGTGGCTTGTTCGATGTCGGCCGTGCACGGCTTTGCCTGCGTGACGCATCGCGGCGATCAGGTTGTTTCCGGTGTCGCGCTGAACATGGTGGCCGCCGGATTGACCGTGGTGCTGGGCATCGCCTGGTTCAACCAGGGCGGGCAAACGCCGCCCATCGCGGCAGAGCAGCGCATCACCGGCCTGGCCACGCGCTGGGCGGAGCCCGCGGCGGGCGACTGGCTCGGTTCCATCGTCGGCCACGGGCTGCTGAGCCACAACACGCTGGTGTATCTGGCGTTCGCGCTGGTGCTGGTGGTGTGGTTCTTCCTGGAGCGCACCCGGCCCGGGTTGCGCCTGCGCGCGGTGGGCGAGAACCCGGCGATGGTGGACGCCGCCGGCGTGTCCGTGCCGCGCCTGCGCTACGCTGCGCTGATGCTCAACGGCGTGCTCTGCGGCCTGGGTGGCGCCTACCTGACGCTGGCGCAGAATGCTTCGTTCTCGCCCAACATGACCGCGGGGCGTGGCTTCATCGCGCTGGCCGCGATGATCTTCGGCAAGTGGCGGCCCATCCCGACGCTGCTGGCCTGCCTGCTGTTCGGCTTCCTGGACGCGGTGGCGATACGCATGCAGGGCGTCACGCTGCCGGCGGCGCTGGGCGGCGGCGAGGTGCCGGTTCAGGCCGTCCAGGCCTTGCCCTATGTGCTGACGGTGGTGCTGCTGGCCGGCTTCATCGGCCAGGCCGTGGCGCCCAAGGCGCTGTCGCGCCCCTATGTCAAGGAACGGTGATCGCCCCATGAACGCCCCGAGTCTTTCCGACGATCTGCTGCAGCAGATGTTGCGCGCCGCGCTGGCGGCCCGCGAGCAATCCTACGCGCCGTACTCCCGCTATCGGGTGGGCGCGGCGGTGCTGGACGAGTTGGGCCGCATCCACGCCGGCTGCAACGTGGAGAACGCCGCCTATCCGCAGGGCTGGTGCGCCGAGACGAATGCGCTGGGACACATGATCATGGGCGGGGGCCGCCGCGCCCGCGCGGTGCTGGTGGCCGGGCCCGGCCCGGAAATCATCACGCCCTGCGGCGGCTGCCGCCAGAAGCTGCGCGAATTCGCGCAGCCCACCGAACTGCTGGTGCTGGCCGCCGACGCGGGCGGCGTGCGCCAGCAATGGCTGCTTGAGCAGCTGCTGCCGGCGAGCTTCGGCCCGGACCATCTGCGGTCCAGCTGATCGACGACGAACAACGAGAAACGCGCCGCCGCATCCTGGTGGCGCCAAGGAGAAGCACATGTCCCTGCCCCTGAGCGGCGCGGCGCTGGATGCCGCCATTGCCCAGAGCGTTGCCACGCTGAAGTCCAGCTTTGGCGAAAAGGCCCCCGAGGTCGCCGTCGTGTTGGGCTCCGGCTGGTCCGGCGCGATCCACCAACTGCAGGATGCGAAGCATCTGGCCTATGCGCAACTGCCCGCCTTTCCTCAACCCAAGGTCGAAGGCCACGTGGCCGAAATCGCCGTGGGCCAGGTGGGCGAACAGCGCGTGGCCATGTTGCGCGGCCGCGCCCACACCTACGAGAGCGGCGACTGCACCGGCATGGCCGGCGCGATCCGCAGCCTGAAGGCCTGGGGCGTCAAGCTGCTGCTGTTGACCAATGCCTCGGGCAGCCTGCGCAGCCACCTGCCGCCGGGCAGCCTGATGCTGATCGCCGACCACATCAACGCGCCGCAGCGCTCGCCGCTGATCGGCCAGCCCGGCAATGACCGCTTCACCGACATGAGCGCGGCCTACGATCCCGAGCTGCGTGAGCACGCGAAGAAGGTCGCCCGCGCGCACAACCTGGCGGTGGGCGAGGGCACCTATGTCTGGGCGCTGGGCCCTCAGTTCGAGACGCCGGCCGAGATCCGCATGTTCTCGGCCTGGGGCGCGGACGCGGTGGGCATGAGCACCGTGCCCGAAACCATCCTGGCCCGCCATGCCGGCCTGCGCGTGATGGGCCTGGCCTTGATGACCAACATGGCCGCCGGCCTGTCGGAGGAGGCGCTGACCCATGCGCTGACGCTGCAGCAGGCCCAGCTCTCTGGCGAGCGCGCGGCGAACTACCTGGGCTGGGTGCTGGGCTCGCTGGCCCAGGTCGAATCGCTCAGGAGCTGACCATGAACATCCGTGACGCGGCGCAACTGGCGCTGCAATGCCTGGACCTGACGAGCCTGAACGATCAGGACACGGCGGAGGACATCGCCCGGCTGTGCGCGCGCGCGCAGGGCCCGCATGGTGCGGTGGCGGCCGTCTGTGTGTGGCCGCGCTTCGCGGCGCAGGCGCGCGAGGCGCTGCCGCGCGCCATCCGCGTGGCCGCGGTGGCCAACTTTCCCGACGGCAGCCTGGACCTGGCGCGCACCCGGGCCGAGATCGATGAGATCGCCCGCGCCGGTGCGCAGGAGGTCGACGTGGTGCTGCCCTACCGCGCGTTGATCGCGGGCCAGACCGCGGAGGTGGCCGACTTCCTTGCCGAGGTGCGCGAGGCGGCCGAGGGGCTGACGCTGAAGATCATCCTCGAGAGCGGCGAACTGGCCCAGCCGGAACTGATCGCCGAGGCCACGCGCCTGTCGCTCGCCGCGGGCGCCGACTTCGTCAAGACCAGCACGGGCAAGAGCCCGGTGTCGGCCACGCCCGAGGCGGCCGCGGTGATGCTGCAGGAAATCGCCACCAGCGGCGTGGCCGCCGGCTTCAAGGCCTCGGGCGGCATACGCAGCGTGGCCGAGGCCCAGGTCTATCTGGACCTGGCCGCCGCCAAGCTGGGGGCCCAGGCCCTGAATCCGCAGCGCCTGCGCTTCGGCGCCAGCGGCCTGCTCAACGACATCGAGGCGCAGTTGTCCGGCCAGACCGGCGCGACGCCGGCCTCGCACGGGTACTGAAGATGCTGGCTCAGGAAATCATTCGCGCCAAGCGCGAAGGCGGGGCGCTGGACGAGGCGCAGATTCAGCACTTCGTGCGCGGCCTGGTGGATGGCAGCTGGAGCGAAGGGCAGGTGGCGGCGCTGGGCATGGCCGTCTTTCTGCGCGGCATGAACCGCGCAGAAGCGGTGGCCTTGACCCGCGCGATGATGCATTCGGGCCGCGTGCTGAGCTGGCCCGACATGCCCGGTCCGGTGCTGGACAAGCACTCCAGCGGCGGCGTCGGCGACAAGCTGAGCCTGATGCTGGCGCCCATGGTCGCCGCCTGCGGCGGCTACGTGCCCATGATCGCCGGCCGGGGCCTGGGCCATACCGGCGGCACGGTGGACAAGCTGGAGGCCATCCCGGGCTACAACACCACGCCGGCGCCGGCCGACTTCGACCGGCTGGTGCGTCGGCTGGGCTGCGCCATCATCGGCCAGACCGGCGACCTGGCGCCAGCCGACAAGCGCTTCTATGCCACCCGCGACGTCACCGCGACGGTCGAGAGCGTGCCGCTGATCACCGCCAGCATCCTGTCCAAGAAGCTGGCCGCCGGGCTGCAGGGGCTGGCGATGGACATCAAGTGCGGCAACGGCGCCTTCGCCGCGACGCCGGAGTTCGGTCGCGAACTGGCGCAGAGCATCGTCGAGGTGGCCGCGGGCGCCGGGCTGCGCACGCGCGCGCTGATCACCGACATGAACCAGGTGCTGGGCTGGGAGGTCGGCAATGCGCTCGAAGTGCAGGGCGCGATCGCCTATCTGAAGGGCGACGGCCCGCGCGAGCCGCGCACCCACGAACTGACGCTGGCGCTGTGCGCCGAGATGCTGGTGCTGGGCGGGCTGGCACCCGACACCGCGCAGGCGCGCACCCAGCTGCAGGCGGCGCTGGACAGCGGCGCGGCGGCGGAGCGCTTCGCGCAGATGGTCGCCGCGCTGGGCGGCCCGGCCGATCTGCTGGAGCGGCCCCAGGCCTACCTGCCGGCCGCGCCGGTCGTTCGTCCGGTGCCGGCGCCGCGCGCGGGTCGCCTCTGCGCGATGCAGACGCGTGAGATCGGTCTGGTCATCGTCGAGCTGGGCGGCGGCCGCCGCCAGCCCGGCGACGCGATCGACATGCGCGTGGGCCTGAGCGGCATGCGCCAGCTGGGCGAGGTGCTGGCCGCGGGCGAGCCGCTGGCCCTGGTGCATGCGGCCGACGAGGCGGCGGCCCAGCGCGCGGTCGCGCAGGTGCAGGCGGCCGTGACCCTGATCGACGCGGACGCGCCCTGGCAGGCGCATCCGCTGGTGATGGACCGGCTGGGCTGAGCCCGCGGGCGGTGGCCGCAGGACCTAAAATCCCGCGCCCGACTGCAGTTCTTTCGATGACCATGAGCCTTCCTTCCCCGACCTCCACGCCGGATCCGGCCACCCCGTCCGACGAGCCGCAGGCGTCCGGGGCCGCGGAGGCACCGCGCCGCGCCATCCGCAGTTTCGTGGTCCGTGCCGGCCGCATGGGCACGGGGCAGGTGAGGGCGCTGGCCGAGCTGGGGCCTCGGTTTGTGCTGCCCTTCAAACCCGCAGCGCTGGACTTCGCCGCCACCTTCGGCCGCGACGCACCGGTGGTGCTGGAGATCGGCTTCGGCATGGGGGCGGCGACGGCGCAGATCGCGCGCAGCCTGCCCGACCATGATTTCATCGGCTGCGAGGTGCATGAGCCCGGCGTGGGCGCGCTGCTGAAGCTGATCGGCGAGCAGGACATCCCCAACATCCGCATCTTCCAGCACGACGCGGTGGAGGTGCTGGAGCACATGATCCCGCCCGCCACTCTGGCCGGCGTGCACATCTTCTTTCCCGATCCCTGGCACAAGAAGCGCCACAACAAGCGCCGGCTGATCCAGCCCGCCTTTGTCGCGCGCCTGGTGCAGCATCTGCGTCCGGGCGGCTATTTGCATTGCGCGACCGACTGGGAACCCTATGCCCAGCAGATGCTGGAGGTGCTGTCGGCCGAGCCGCTGCTGGAGAACACGGCGGCGGGTTATGCGCCCAAGCCCGACTACCGGCCGCTGACCAAGTTCGAGGCGCGCGGGCTGCGGCTGGGCCACGGGGTCTGGGATCTGGTGTTCCGGCGCAAGATCTGACCCCACGCGCCGCGGTCAACGGCGCGCTGCTGATAGAGTGCCACCATGTCTGAAGCCACACCCCTGGCCGGCAAGCATCTGCTGCTGGGCCTTTCCGGCGGCATCGCCTGCTACAAGGTCGCCGAACTGACGCGGCTGCTGGTCAAGGCCGGCGCCACGGTGCAGGTCATCATGACCGAGGCCGCCGAGGCCTTCATCACGCCGGTCACCCTGCAGGCGCTGTCCAACCGTCCCGTGTACACCAGCCAGTGGGACGCCCGCCAGGACAACAACATGGCGCACATCAACCTGGGCCGCGAGGCGGACGCGATGCTGATCGCACCGGCCAGCGCCGACATGATCGCCAAGCTGGCACAGGGCCGGGCGGACGAGCTGCTGAGCCTCACCGCGCTGGCGCGGCCCGCGCAGCGCTGCGCGCTGCTGGTGGCGCCCGCGATGAACCGCGAGATGTGGGCGCATCCGGCCACGCAGCGCAATGTCGCGCAGCTGGTGGCCGACGGCGCGGAGCTGCTGGGCCCCGGCACCGGCGACCAGGCCTGCGGCGAGGTGGGCGATGGCCGCATGCTGGAGCCGCAGCAACTGCTCGATCGGGTCGTGGCGCATTTCCAGCCCAAGCTGCTGGCGGGGCGCCGGGTGCTGATCACCGCCGGCCCGACCTATGAGGCGATCGACCCGGTGCGCGGCATCACCAACCGCTCCAGCGGCAAGATGGGCTTTGCGATCGCGCGAGCCGCGGCCGAGGCCGGTGCGCAGGTGACCCTGGTCGCCGGGCCTGTCCACCTGCCGACGCCGCAGGGCGTGCGCCGCATCGACGTGCAGAGCGCACGCCAGATGCTGGACGCGGTGCTCGCCGAGACCGCGACCCAGGACGCCTTTGTCGCCACCGCGGCCGTCGCCGACTGGCGGCCGGCCGACGTGGCCGAACACAAGATTAAGAAGAACGCCGCGCCCGGCCAGGCCGCCGTGCCGGCGCTGGCGCTGACCGAGAACCCCGACATCCTGGCCACCGTGGCCGCGCTGCCGACGCCGCCGCTGTGCGTGGGCTTCGCCGCCGAGAGCCAGGACCTGTTGAAGAACGCCCGCGACAAGCTGGCGCGCAAGCGCGTGCCGCTGATCGTGGCCAACCTGGGGCCGGCCACTTTTGGCCAGGACGACAATGCGCTGCTGCTGGTGGATGCCCGTGGCCAGCGCGAACTCTCGCGCGCCGACAAGCTGACGCTGGCGCGCGAGCTGGTGCGCGAGATCGCGCAGCGGCTCAACACGCCGGTGAGCCCGGCCTCCGCCTCCTGAACTCCTGAACCCGCGATGACCACGATAGACCTGAAGGTGCTCGATGCCCGCATGGCCGAGCAACTGCCCCAGTACGCCACCCCTGGCAGCGCCGGCCTGGACCTGCGCGCCTGCCTGGACGAGGCGCTGACCCTGGAGCCGGGCCAGACCACGTTGATTCCCACCGGACTGGCCATCCACATCGGCGATCCGGGGCTGGCCGCGCTGATCCTGCCGCGCTCGGGACTGGGCCACAAGCACGGCATCGTGCTGGGCAATCTGGTCGGCCTGATCGACTCGGACTACCAGGGGCAGCTGATGGTCAGCTGCTGGAACCGCGGGCAGAGCGCCTTCCGCATCGAACCGATGGAGCGCATCGCCCAGCTGGTGCTGGTGCCCGTGGTGCAGGCCAGCTTCCGCCGCGTCGACG
This sequence comes from Pelomonas sp. CA6, assembly GCF_022549225.1. Taxonomy (GTDB): domain Bacteria; phylum Pseudomonadota; class Gammaproteobacteria; order Burkholderiales; family Burkholderiaceae_C; genus Roseateles. Next base: position 37,440 of record NZ_JAKZFD010000016.1, on the reverse strand, counting down.
ACTTCGACGCCTCGGCGCGCGGCGAGGGCGGTTTCGGGTCGACCGGCAAGGCCTGACCCCGTCCCGGCCGCAGCGAGCAGGGCGAGGCCCCGCCCCAGGCTGCGTCAGTGGAGGGACTCGCCCGCCGACGGGCCGCTCATCACCGTGAAGCCGGTATCGCCCAACGTGCCGGCCTCGGCCTCCTCATCGGTGGCCTCGCGCACGTCGCAGACCTTGATGTGCATGCGCAGTCCCAGGCCCGCCAGCGGGTGGTTGCCATCCAGCACCACATGCTCGGGATAGACCTCGGTGACGGTGTAAATGGTGTCGGGTGGCATGTCCTCGGTCGCCGAGCCTTCGGGCAGGCCTTCGAACTGCATGCCGACCTGCACGTTGTCCGGGAACAGACCGCGCGACTCGAAGCAGACCAGGTTGGAGTCGTAATCGCCGAAGGCGTCCTCGGGCTGCAGTGCGACGCTGACCTCGTAGCCGTTTTCCTGGCCGGCCAGCGCCTGCTCGACCTTCTCGAACAGATCCTCGCCGCCGAAGAAGAATTCCATCGGCTGGTCCAGCGACTCGATGGGCTGGCCTTGGGCGTCCTCCAGTCTCCAGGTGAGGGAGACGACGCAGGGAGCATTGATTTGCATCGTCAAATTGTCTCACGCGATGTTGCGCGCCGCGTTCAGCGCCGACAATCGCGCCCATGGACATCGACATCGAACAAAAGACCCCGCTGCTGGGGGGACTGAGCCCCGAGCAGTTCATGCGCCGGCACTGGCAGCGCAAGCCTTTGCTGGTCCGCCAGGCGCTGCCCGGCATCCAGCCCCCGGCCTCGCGCGCCGAACTGGCGCAACTGGCGACCAGCGAGGATGTGGAATCTCGGCTGGTGACGCAGTTCGACGACCGCTGGGCGCTGCGTCACGGCCCGGTGGCCAAGCTGCCGCCGTGGAGCAAGCCGCGCTGGACCCTGCTGGTGCAGGGGCTGGACCTGCATGTGCCGGCCGCGCGTGCGCTGCTGGAGCGCTTCCGCTTCGTGCCCGAGGCGCGGCTGGATGATCTGATGGTCTCCTATGCCAGCGATGGCGGCGGTGTCGGCCCGCATTTCGATTCGTACGACGTCTTCCTGATCCAGGTGGCAGGCAAGAGGCAGTGGCGCATCGGCCGCATGGGTGTGTCCACCACGGGTGAGCTGCGCCAGGACGTGCCCGTCAAACTGCTGACCGAGTTCAACCCCGAACAGGAGTTCGTGCTTGAGCCCGGCGACATGCTCTACCTGCCGCCGGGCTGGGCGCATGACGGCATCGCGGTGGGCGGCGACTGCATGACGGCTTCGGTGGGCTTCCGCACGCCCTGGGGGCGTGAACTGGCCAACGAGCTGCTGGTGCGGCTGACCGAGGAGGAGGAAGACGGCCATCGCGGCGACCGCATGTACTGCGATCCGCGCCAGGAGGCGACGCAGGCGCCGGCCCTGATTCCCCCGGCACTGCAGCAATTCGCGCGCGACGCCGTGCTGAAAGCGGCCAACGCGCCACTGGCACTGGAGCGCGCGCTGGGCGAGGCGCTGACCGAGCCCAAGCCGCGTGTCTTCTTCGATGCCGGCCGGCCGCTGCGGCCCGGCGAGGGCGTGCGCCTGAGTCCGCGCAGCCGCATGATGTATGACCGCGCCCATGTGTTCATCAACGGCGAGTCCTTCCGTGCCGGCGGGCGCGACGCCACGCTGATGCGCCGTCTGGCCGACCGCCGCCGCCTCGCGGGCGCCGAAGTCGCTCGCCTCAGCGAAGGCGCGCGCGAGCTGCTGGACCAATGGGCGGAAGACGGCTGGGTGCTGGCCGAGTGAGGTAAGCGCAATGGGCGTGAGCGAAGGGCTGATCGAATCCCGCGCGGGCGTCGCGACCGCCCTGGCCGAGGCCTTGCTGAAGGCCGCGACACAGGGCGGACGCGAGCTGTGCTGGATGGCGCCGGATTTGGCCGACTGGCCGCTGTCCGACCCCGCGCTGCTGGATGCGCTGCACGCCTGGGCTTTGCCGCATCGTCGCCTGCATCTGCTGTCGCAGGGCTACGAGGCGGTGCGTCGCAAGCATCCGCGCTTCGTGCAATGGCGCGTGACGCACGACCACGTGATCAGCGCGCGCAGCTTCCAGCCGGACGACCTGAAGGCCGCCGGCGAGGACCTGCCGGGCGGCATGCTGCTGGCGCCGGGGCTGCTGCTGCTCAAACTCTGGACGCCGGAGCGGGCCTGGCTGAGTTGTCAAGCCGCCGACTTGCTTTACGCAAGAGAAGCGTTTGACGCAATAGCGCAACGCTCGTGCGATAGCTTCAGCGCTAGCACTCTGGGCTTGTAAAAGGATTACAAAAGCCGTGGCTATAATTGCGGGCTAGGCGAAGGAAGCGCTCGAGGTTTCCGCGTCTTGGACATTGGGGCTTTCACGGAGGCTTGCCTCCCCCGAGCTTCACAATTACCGGTAATTTGTTCGTCTCAAAGTCACCTGAGGACAAGTATGAAAAAGTCGATCCTGTTGGCCTCCCTGCTGGCCGCTGTTGCTCTGACCGCTTGCGGCAAGAAGGAAGAAGCCGCTGCTCCGGCTGCTGCTCCCGCTCCCGTGGAAGCCTCGGCGCCTGCTTCGGCTCCGGTGGAAGCTTCGGCTCCCGCGGCTGACGCTTCGGCTCCCGCTGCCTCCGCTGCCGCCAGCAACTAATTCTGCTGCGTCCGCAAAGAAAGCCGCCGGGTTCGCCCAGGCGGCTTTTTTACGTCCCTGCGAGTCTCGGCGCATTGGCCCTGGCGCAAATGAGGTCCAGACGTCGTTTCTCGCAACACGGGGACACAAAAGAAAACGCCATCGCGTCTGCGATGGCGTTTGCATTTGCGGTGATCTGCTGGATTTAGCGCAGGTCGTCCATCAGCAGGTTCAGGATGCGCTTGGCGATCTCGTTGGTCTGCTGCTGGCCCTTGTCGTCCAGGATGGTGATGGTGCTGCGCTCGCCTTCGGACTTGACCGACACGCGATAGCGGCCGGCCACGACACCCTTGTCGCCGCCGAAGAGCTTGGAGAAGAAGCCCGGCTCTTCCTTGCCCACCATGTTGGGGTCGGCGTAGCGCAGGAAGAACAGGCCCTGCTTGCGGTCGCGGTCTTCGATGGTGAAGCCATGGCGGTCCAGCGATTGGCCGACACGGCGCCAGGCGCGCTCGAAGCCCTCGTTGACCTGCAGTGCATTGGGCACCTCGGACAGCGGGCGCGTGGCGGCCTGCGACTGCGGCACCGCGGGCTGGCTGAACTTGCTGTCCTGACGCGCCGGCGTGGCAGCCTGCTGGGCGAGGACGGCCTTGGCCTCTTCCTCCTTGGCGCCCAGCTTGAGCATCAGGCGCGACAGCATCTCGGCTTCCAGGGCGGGATCGCTGGGGCGGGCCTGCCAGCCGGTCTGGTCGCGCTGGGCGCCGGTGTACACCTCCTGCACGCCGCGGTGGGCGATGTAGATGTCGGTGCCCCCCTGTGCGTTGCGTTCCACGCGGGTGCGATATTTATCGCGCTCGCCGGTGGAGTAGAGGCCGTCCAGCACGCGGCCCACGGTCTGGCGGACGATGTCCTGTGGCAGCTTGGCGCGGTTCTCCAGCCAGTTGGTTTCCATCACGCCAACGGCCGCGTCGTCCAGCGGCAGCTCGAAACCGCGCTCCTGCCAGAAGCTGCGCAGCTGAGGCCACAGCTGTTCGGGCGCCAGCGCGCTGCTCAGCCAGCGCTGATCGCCTTCGCGCATCAGCTTGACCTGACCGACGGCCTGGACCGCGACGTTGTTGACGAGGGCCGGATTGTTGGCGGCCGGCGCGGCATTGGCCGCCTGCAGCAGCTGCGACGCGCTGACGCTGCCGCCCTGGACCGGCGAGCGGTTCTCGCGCGACAGCTGGGTCAGGTCGGGCGGCACGTCCAGGCCGGTGGTCTGCTTGGCGGCGCCGCGGTAGTCCACCCGGTCGGAGCTCAGCACGCCGTCCATGGCGCTGCAGCCGGCTAGCAGGCCCGTGATCAGGGCAGCGCAGGCCAGGCGAACCGGCGTGGAGCCGGTGGATTCGGAAAGAGAACGGATCACGCTAGACATCTCCGGGGTTGGGCCTGCGGCGGCGCCGCAGGTCAGGGAAATCGGGTGGGAATCAGAGCAGGCCGGCCTCGCGCATGGCCTCGCGCACGCTGGCCTGGCCGGCCGGCGTCAGCGGGGTCAGCGGCAGGCGCAGATGCTCGCTGCAATGGCCCATCTGGCTCAAGGCCCACTTGGTGGGGGCCGGGGAGGGCTCGCAGAACAGCTGCTTGTGCAGGCCCAGCAGCTTGAAGTGCAGTTCGGTGGCATCCTTGACGCGGCCTTCGATCGCGGCCTTGCACATCAGGTGCATGTCGCGCGGCGCCACATTGGCGGTGACGCTGACATGGCCGCGGCCACCCATCAGCATCAGCGCGATCGCGGTGCCGTCATCGCCCGAATAAATGCCGAAGCCGGCGGGCGCGTTCTTGATCAGCCAGGCGGCGCGCTCGATGTTGCCGGTGGCTTCCTTGATGCCGAACACGCCGGGCAGGCTGGCGCAGCGCAGCGCCGTCTCGGGCTGCATGTCCGCCACGGTGCGACCGGGCACGTTGTACAGCATCATCGGAATGTCGACCGCCTCGGCAATGGCCTTGAAGTGGCGGTAGATGCCTTCCTGGGAGGGCTTGTTGTAGTAGGGCACGACGGACAGCGTCGCGTCGGCGCCGACGGCCTTGGCATAGCGGCTCAGCTCGATGGCTTCGGCGGTGGAGTTGGCGCCCGTGCCCGCCAGCACGGGGCGACGGCCCTTGACATGCTCGACGGCCACACGGATGACCTCGCGGTTCTCCTCCATCGTGACGGTGGGCGATTCGCCGGTGGTGCCCACCACGCCGATCACGTCGGTGCCCTGGGCGATCTGCCAGTCGATGAGCTTGCGCAGACCGTCGAAGTCGATCTGGCCGTCTTCATGCATGGGCGTGACCAGCGCCACGATGCTGCCAACAAATGCGTTCATGGAGGGATTCCTTGAGATCGGAGGATTCTACTGAAGCGCGAGGCCCCGAAACCGTTGTCACGCACCGGGGCCCTTCAGCCCAGGTGGTAGCGGGCGAAGCCTCCGGGTTCGGGCGCCTCGGCGCGAACCGCTGCAACGCGCTGGACAAAGCGCTCGTTGACGCCGCCGCCGTGGCCCGCGCCCAGAAATCCATCCTCGTAGGCGACGATGCGCAGGCCCTCGCAGGCGCGCAGAAGCTCGCCAGGCTGGAGCAGGAAATCCGGCCGCGAGGGCCGGCCCACGCTCTGTTGCCCGTGGGCAAAGGTCTCGTAGATCAGCCAGCCGCCAGGCGCCACGGCATCAACGATGCGCGGCAGCAGCGGTCGCCAGAGATAGTGGGTGACCAGCACCAGGTCGAAGCGGCGCGCGGCCAGAGGCCAGGGGCCTTGTTCGATGTCGGCGGCGATCAGCTCGGCCGCGGGCGCCCGGGCGGCGGCCGTGGCCAGTGCCTGTGCGTCGCGGTCCACGCCGGTCACCCGCAGGCCGGCTTCGGCCAGCAGGGCCAGATGGCGCCCCGAGCCGCAGGCCAGGTCCAGCGCCGTTGCGCCAGGACGCTCGCGCCAGGCCTGGGCCCAGCGCATCAGCCAGTCGCTGGGCGCGCCGGCCATGCCTTGTTCGACGACGGTCATGAACGCGCGGCCTCCTCGCGCTTGACCGCCTTCCAGGCCAGGCGGTCGATCAGCGCCGGCGCCAGCAGCTTGAGCCAGCGGCCCAGGCGGCCCTGGACGGTCATCACGATGTCGCGCCGGCGCGCCAGCGTGCCGTCCAGGATCAGCCGCGCGCAGGTCTGCACCGACATCGCGCCATCTTCCACCAGGCCGCTGACGCCGGCCGGTTCTCCGCGCGCATTGAAGCCGCGGTAGCGGATCTGCGTGGAGACCACGCCAGGGTAGGCGATGGTGACGCTGACGCCATCCTCGGTCAGCTCGGTACGCAAGGCCTCGAAGAAGCCGTTCATCGCGAACTTGCTCGCGCTGTAGGCGGTGCGGCCCGGCACGCCGACCAGCCCGGCCAGGCTGGAGACCGCGACGATGCGGCCGCGGCTGGCCTTCAGCGCGGGCAGCGCGGCCTGGGTGCACCAGACGCTGCCCCACAGATTAATGCGCATCAGCCGCTCGTACCAGCCCAGGTCCTCGACCTGCTCGAACAGCGCATGGGCCGAGCGTCCGGCGTTGTTGACCAGCACGTCGATGCGGCCGAAGACCCGCAGCGCCGCGTCGATCAGCGCGCGGCAGTCGTCCTGCGACTCGACGTCGCAGCGCAGGGCCAGCGCCTGCGCGCCTTGCGCGCGGCAGTGCTGGGCGACCTCGGCCAGCTTGTCCTCGCCGCGCGCCGCCAGCACCAGCTTCAGCCGGCCGCCCTCGCGGGCCGCCCATTGGCGCGCCAGCTCGGCGCCTATGCCGTCCGAGGCCCCGGTGATCACGACCACTCGCTCGTCCATGGACTCACTCCTCCCGTCAAAGTCGGTGGCGCGCCAGGCTGTGCCCAGGCGCGGCGCTCAAAAGCAGGCCCAGATCTGGTCGGCCATGCTCTGCATCAACGCCGGCTGGGCATAGGCGAGAAAGACCAGCGTCAGCGCGGCGGCCAGGGCCAGCCGCCAGATCCAGGACCGCAGGCGCTGGCGCATCGCGTCAGGCCATCCCGGGCTGCGGCTGGCGGGCGATCGCGGTCTCGCGCACCGGCAGGTTGACCAAGGCCGCCATCACGCCCAGCGCGACGGCCAGCCACCAGACGATGTCGTAGGAACCGGTCGTGTCGTAGAGCTTGCCGCCCAGCCAGACGCCCAGGAAGCTGCCGATCTGGTGACTGAAGAACACGAAGCCGCCCAGCATGGACATGTGCTGCACGCCGAAGATCTGCGCCACGATGGCATTCGTCGGTGGCACGGTGGACAGCCACAGAAAGCCCATCACCGCGGCAAACACGTACACGCTGGTCGGGCTCAGCGGCACGTTCAGGAAGGTAACGATGGCCACCGAACGCAGGCCGTAGATGGCCGACAACAGATAGCGCTTGGGCAGGCGCTGGCCCAGGCTGCCGGCCGCATAGGTGCCGAACACGTTGAACAGGCCGATCAGCGCCAGCGCATAGGTCGCGACCTGCGGCGACAGGCCGTGGTCCTTCAGATAGCTCGGCAGGTGCACGCCGATGAAGACGACCTGGAAGCCGCAGACGAAGTAGCCCAGCATCAGCAGCTGGAAGCTGCGGTAGCCGAAGGCTTCGCGCAGGGCCTCGGCGATGCTCTGGTGCGGGCCGCTGGCGGCCTTGCCCAGCTGCGGTTCGCGCAGCTGGAAGGCCAGCGGCACGATCAGACAGGCCGCCAGTGCGAGGATGAACAGCGCGTTCTGCCAGCCGGTATGGCCGATCAGCCAGCTTTCCACCGGCACCATCAGGAACTGGCCGAAGGAGCCCGCGGCGGCGGCCACGCCCATGGCCCAGGACCGCTTGTCCGGCGCCACATTGCGCCCGATCACGCCGTAGACCACCGCATAGGTGGTGCCCGACTGGGCCAGGCCGATCAACAGCCCCGCGCTGCCGAGGAAACCGCTGGCGGTGGTGGAGACGGCCATCAGCGCCAGCCCCAGCGCGTACAGCAGCGCGCCGGAGATCAGCACGCGCATCGCGCCGAAGCGGTCCGCCAGCATGCCGGCGAAGGGGCCGGCCAGGCCCCAGGCCAGGTTCTGCACCGCGATCGCCAGCGCGAAGGCCTCGCGGGTCCAGCCCCGGTCCACCGTGATGGGCGTGAGCCACAGGCCGAAGCCGTGGCGTATGCCCATGGAGAGCGTGACGATCATTGCGCCGCAGAGCAGCACCTGCTGCAGGGACAGGGGCTGTGGCGCGGCGGCGGGCTGGGGGTGGGGCGTGGAGGGCATCGGCGCAATGTAACGGCTTCAGCGTTTGCTTGCCGTCGCCTTCTTGACGGCCGACTTGGCCGTGGGCTTGCTCGCCGCCTTGGTCCCGCCGCTTTTGCCCTTGGCGGCGCCGGCCTTGGTGTTCTTGCCGCCCCCCTTGGCGGACTTGGCGCCTTTCTTCTTGGCGCCGCCCGCGGCCTTGCCCGAGGCGAGCGCTTGTTCGCGCTCGGTGCTCTCGGCCACCTGTTCGGACTGGGTCAGGATGCGTCCGCGTTTGACGCGCAGCAGGGGCAGGTCCAGCGCCGCCGCGTCTTCCAGCGGATTGCCGGCCAGCACCAGGAAGCTGGCCTCGCAGCCGGGCTCGAAGCAGCCCAGGCGGCGCTGCGGGAACAGCGCGCGCGGCGTGTCCACGGTCGCGATGCGCAGCAGTTCGGCCGGCTCCAGCACCTTCAGCGCGTCCAGGCTGTGCCATTCCGCCAACGCGGTCGCGGTGAAGACGTCCGATCCCAGCAGCAGCGCGACACCGGCCTCTTTCAGCTGGCGCAGGTTCTGCTGCTGCACGGCGCGGATGCGGTTCAGGCGCTCGGGTTCGGCCTGGAAGAGCTGGGTCGCGGCCGTGGTGGTGATCACCTGGATGCGCGCCTGCGCGGCGCGGCGGGCCAGTTCGGGCGGGATCAGATAGGTGTCGGGATCGGCGCCATGGTGGTTGAAGTAGCCCGGCAGGTGGGCGATCTGGTCGGCGCCGGCATTCACCGCCGCCTCGAAGTCGGCCACGCTGTCTACATGGACCGCGACGCGCAGCTTGGATTCGTGCGCCTTGCGCACGATGGCCGCCAGGGTTGCGGCGTCCACGCCCAGCTTGCCGCGCAGTTCCGGCTTCTGGTGCAGCTCGGGATGCTCGCTGTAGCTCATCACGACCTTGATCAGGTCGGTCTTGCGGCCCATCACCAGCTGCCATTTGTCGCGGACCTGCTGGGGGTTGTCCATCACGATCACAGCTTTGTCGATGAAGTCGCTGGCCGGCAGCTCCGACTTGCCGTCCGGTCCGGTGGGGCCGGTCAGCATGGCCAGCGGATGGCCGTCGGACGAGGTGATGCAGGCGGTGACGAACAAGGTGTCCGGCGTCGCGTCCAGGGCCGCCAGCGGGCGCAGCGGGTCCACTTCGCTGGGGTCGCCGCAGAGCATCGCGGTATAGAACACGCCGTCCTGGATGTAGCGCTGGGCGAAGCGGTCCCAGCCCCACTGGTTCTGCAGGTTGTGGTTGTGCGCCTCGGCCAGCGGGGGCACCAGGTACTGCCCGCGCAACTCCATGTGACGGTGCACCTTGGCCGGGCGGCTGGCGACGAATTGGCCGTCGACGACGAACAGGCTGCCGCGCTGGAAGCCCTTGCCGTCGAACCAGCGCGCGTTCTTCAACTCCATGGTCAGGCTCTGGCTGGCATGGAAGGGGGCAACGGCCTTCAGGGCCGTTGGCTCCTGCTGGGCTTGGATGGCGGGGGCGCAGAGGCTGAGCAGCGAAGCCAGCAGGGCGGAGACGGGGAGACGCATGAAGTGAGGCAGTGCGCGCGAGAGCTTGGCAAGCCGCGCATATTAAGCCCGGTCAAGCGCGCCGGAAGCCGGTGCGGATGGACTGGCCCGTCCGGGGCGCCCTGCGCGCTGCATAGAATCCCGCCCCATGGCAAGCAAAGCAGTCTCTTCCCCCGGCAGCTACGGTGAGGGTTCGATCCGCGTTCTCAAGGGTCTGGAGCCCGTCAAGCAGCGCCCGGGCATGTACACCCGGACCGACAACCCCCTGCACATCATCCAGGAGGTGATCGACAACGCCGCCGACGAGGCCCTGGCCAGTTTCGGCAAGCGCATTGCGGTGACCCAGCACGCCGACGGCTCGGTGTCGGTCGAGGACGATGGCCGCGGCATTCCCTTTGGCCTGCATCCCGAGGAAGGCGTGCCGGTGGTGGAGATCGTCTTCACCCGGCTGCACGCCGGCGGCAAGTTCGACAAGGGATCGGGGGGCGCCTACAGCTTCTCTGGCGGCCTGCACGGCGTCGGCGTGTCGGTGACCAACGCCTTGGCCAAGCGGCTGCAGGTCACGGTGTACCGCGAGGGGCAGGTGGCGACGCTGGCCTTCTCCGGCGGCGACGTGGTCGAGCCGGTGCAGGTGCGCAAGGCCGAGCCCAAGGCCGGCGACCGCAAGCAGGGCACCACGGTGCGCGTCTGGCCGGACGCCAAGTATTTCGAGAGCGCCGAGCTGCCCAAGGGCGAGCTGGTGCATCTGCTGCGCTCCAAGGCGGTGCTGATGCCCGGCGTGACGGTCACGCTGACGAACGAAAAGAGCGGCGAGGTCCAGACCTGGACCTACAAGGGCGGCCTGCGCGACTACCTGATGCAATCGCTGGCGGCCGACCCGCTGATCCCGCTGTTCGAGGGCGAACAATACGCCAACAGCCAGGAGAGCGAGAACTTCGCCGAAGGCGAGGGCGCGGCCTGGTGCGTGGCCTTCACCGAAGAAGGCCAGGTCATGCGCGAAAGCTATGTGAACCTGATCCCCACGGTGGCCGGCGGCACGCACGAGTCGGGGCTGAAGGACGGCCTGTTCGGCGCGATCAAGAGTTTCATCGAGCTGCACAGCCTGCTGCCCAAGGGCGTCAAGCTGATGGCCGAGGACGTCTTCTCGCGCGCCAGCTTCGTGCTCTCGGCCAAGGTGCTGGACCCGCAGTTCCAGGGCCAGACCAAGGAGCGGCTCAACTCGCGCGACGCGCTGCGTCTGGTATCCACCTTCGTCAAGCCGGCGCTGGAGCTGTGGCTGAACCAGCATGTGGAGCACGGCAAGAAGCTCGCCGAGTTGGTCATCAAGCAGGCCCAGACCCGCCAGCGCGCGGCGCAGAAGGTCGAGAAGCGCAAGGGTTCCGGCGTTGCCGTGCTGCCCGGCAAGCTGACCGACTGCGAGAGCCGCGACCTGCTGCACAACGAGCTCTTCCTGGTCGAGGGCGACTCGGCCGGCGGCTCGGCCAAGATGGGGCGCAACAAGGAGACCCAGGCCATCCTGCCGCTGCGCGGCAAGGTGCTCAACGCCTGGGAGGTGGAGCGCGACCGTTTGTTCGCGAACAACGAAATCCACGACATCTCCGTCGCCATCGGCGTGGATCCGCATGGCAAGAACGACAGTCCTGATCTCTCCGGGCTGCGCTACGGCAAGATCTGCATCCTGTCGGACGCGGACGTGGACGGCGCCCACATCCAGGTGCTGTTGCTGACCCTGTTCTTCCGCCACTTCCCCAAGCTGATCGAGACCGGCCATGTCTATGTGGCGCGTCCGCCGCTGTTCCGCGTCGATGCGCCGGCCCGTGGCAAGAAGCCCGCGGCCAAGCTCTATGCGCTGGACGAGGGCGAGATGAGCGCCATCCTGGACAAGCTGCGCAAGGAAGGCGCCCGCGACGGCAGCTGGACCATCAGCCGCTTCAAGGGCCTGGGCGAGATGAGCGCCGAGCAGCTGTGGGACACCACGCTGAACCCCGAGACCCGCCGCCTGCTGCAGGTGGCCTACGGCGCGCTCGACCTGGGCGAGACCGAGGGCGCGATCAACAAGCTGATGGGCAAGGGCGAGGCTGCCGCGCGCCGCGAGCTGATGGAGCTGCATGGCGACGCGGTGGAGGTGGATGTCTGATGACGACGGGGGCCGTCTTATGAAAACCGTGTTCAACGGCCGCCATGGTCTGCATGCGGCCACGCACGAGTTCTTCCGCGGGCGGCTGGTGCCGGCCTTCGAGATCCCGGCGCGGGCCGACTTCGTGCTGAACGCGCTGCGGGAGCGGCCGCTGGGCGAGCTGCTGGCGCCGGTGGACCACGGGATGGCGCCCCTGGAGCGTGTTCACGCGCCGGCCTATCTGCGCTTCCTGCAGGGCGCCTGGGACGAATGGCAGCAGCTGGGCGGCGAGGGCGATGCCTTCCCGGCCGTGTGGCCGGTGCGCACGCTGCGCAGCGACGTCGAGCCGCGCAGCTTCGCGGCGCGCATGGGCCTGTATTCGATGGACAGCGGCACGCCGCTGACCTCGGGCAGCTGGGAGGCGGCCTATTGGGGCGCGCAGTCCGCGCTGACGGCGCTGGACCAGGTGCTGGCCGGCGAGCGCGGCGCCTACTGCCTGACGCGGCCGCCCGGCCACCATGCCGGGGCCGACTTCTTCGGCGGCTATTGCTTCGTCAACAACGCCGCGGTGGCGGCGCAGGCCGCCCGCGATGCGGGGCTGGCGCGCGTGGCCATCCTGGACGTGGACTACCACCACGGCAATGGCACGCAGGCGATCTTCTATGAGCGCGCCGACGTCTTCTTTGCCAGCATCCACGGCGACCCGCAAACCGAGTACCCCTTCTTCCTCGGCCATGCCGACGAGCAGGGCGCGGGCGCGGGCCTGGGTTTCAACGCCAACTTTCCGCTTCCGGTGGGCGTGGACAACGAGCGCTGGTTCGACGCTCTGGAGCAGGCGCTGGGCCGGCTGCAGGCCTTCGATCCGCAGCTGCTGGTCGTCTCGCTGGGCGTGGACACCTATGGCGGTGACCCGATCTCGCATTTCAAGCTGGACCGCCCCGAGTTCGCGCGCCTGGGCGAGCGCCTGGCGCGCCTGGGCTGGCCCACGCTGTTCCTGCAGGAAGGCGGCTATGCCACCGAGGCCATAGGCTGGAACGTGCATGCCGTGCTGCAGGGCTTCGCGCAGGCGGCGCGCTGATCGGCCATGGCCATGACACCGGCTCGCGTGCATCTGCGTCCGACCATGCTGTCGGACCTGGACTTCGTCGTCACGGTGGAGCAGGACGCGGCCAACCTGCCCTTCATCACGGCCTGGGAGCGCACCCAGCACGAGGGCGCGATCCGCTTCCCCGATGCGCGCCACTTCATCGTCGAACTGGACGGCCAGCGCGCCGGCTTCGTGATCCTGCAGGGCTGCCGCAATCCCCATCGCTCGGTGGAGCTCAAGCGCATCGTGCTGGGCCCCAAGGGGCAGGGCCTGGGTCGCGCCTGCGTGCGGCTGCTGAAGAAGATGGCCTTCACGCAGCTGGGCGCGCACCGCTTCTGGCTGGACGTGAAGGGCTTGAACCTGCGCGCTCAGCAGCTCTATCTGAGCGAAGGCTTCGTCGAGGAGGGGCGGCTGCGCGAGTGCGTCAAGGTGCAAGGAGCCGATGGCTACGACGCCCTGATCGTGATGTCCATGCTGGACCGCGAGTACCAGGCCCGGCTGGCGCTGGGCGAGGAGCTGGCGTGACGGGGGCTCGATCGGGCCTGATCGCCCTCGGTCTGGCGCTGGTCCTGGCGGCCCCGGCGCGCGCGGAGCTGTGGGGCTATGTCGATGCGCGCGGCATCGCCCATTTCGCCGCCCGTCCGCTGGATTCCCGCTACCAGCCGGTGCTGTCCACCGGCACCGCGGTGCAGCGCGTGCCGGGCAAGACCGACCATGGCCGCGGCGTGCTGACCTGGCTGGACATCGCGCCGGAGGTGAAGGCGGTCCAGCCCTATCTGCGCGAAGCGGCCGAGGCCTCCGGCGTGGACGTGGAGCTGCTGAAGGCCATCATCGCCGTCGAAAGCAGCTACCAGCCGCAGATCGTGTCGCCGCGCGGCGCGACCGGGCTGATGCAGATCACGCCGCAGGCGGCGCAGCGCTATGCCAGCGAGGCCGAGCAGAAGCGCCCCGACCTGCTGCTGGACGCGCGCAGCAATGTGCGGATCGGCGCGCGCATGCTGGCCGATCTGCTGCGCCGCCACGAGCGCCTGGACGCGGCGCTGGCGGCCTGGAATGCGGGCGAGGGCGCGGTGCGCCGCGCCGGCGGGCGCATGCCCGATATCGCCGAAACCCAGGCCCATGTGCAGATGGTGCTGGAGCTGTACTGGGCGCTGCTGCAGCGCAGCCAGAGCCGCCTGGCCCAGGAAATGAGAATCCACAGCCCGACGCCCTAGGCGCGGCTTGATCCCGTATGAACCAAGACACTTTCGATTTCGACGATCCGCAAGCCCAGCCGTCCGGTGCGACGGCCGACGATGGCAACGCCCTGACGCTGGGGCAGTACGCGCAGCAGGCCTACCTGGAGTACGCGCTGTCGGTGGTCAAGGGGCGCGCGCTGCCGCTGTTCTCCGACGGCCAGAAGCCGGTGCAGCGCCGCATCCTGTACTCGATGGAGCGCATGGGGCTGGCCTTCGCCGGCACCAGCGGCGCCAAGCCGGTCAAGAGCGCGCGCGTGGTCGGCGACGTGCTGGGCCGTTTCCATCCGCACGGCGACCAGGCGGCCTATGACGCGCTGGTGCGCATGGCGCAGGACTTCAGCCAGCGCTATCCGCTGATTGACGGCCAGGGCAATTTCGGCAGTCGCGATGGCGACGGCGCCGCCGCGATGCGCTACACCGAAGCCCGCCTGGCGCCCATCGCGCGGCTGCTGCTGGACGAGATTGACGAAGGCACGGTGGACTTTCAGCCCAACTATGACGGCTCCACCGACGAGCCGCGCCAGTTGCCGGCGCGCCTGCCCTTCGTGCTGCTCAACGGTGCTTCGGGCATCGCGGTGGGCATGGCCACCGAGGTGCCCAGCCACAACCTGCGCGAGGTCGCCGATGCGGCGGTGGCACTGCTGAAGAACGACAAGCTCAGCGACGACGAGCTGTTCACCAAGCTGCCGGGGCCCGACTATCCCGGCGGCGGCCAGCTGATCAGCTCGCCCGACGAGATCCGTGCCGCCTATGCCAGCGGGCGCGGCAGCCTGAAGCTGCGCGCGCGCTGGAAGATCGAGGACCTGGCGCGAGGTCAGTGGCAGCTGGTCGTGACCGAGCTGCCGCACGGTGTCTCCAGCCAGAAGGTGCTGGAGGAGATCGAGGAGCTGTCCAACCCCAAGGTCAAGGCCGGCAAGAAGGCGCTGAGCCCCGACCAGCTGCAGCTCAAGGCCAGCCTGCTCGCGGTGCTGGACGGCGTGCGCGACGAGTCGAGCAAGGACGCGCCGGTGCGCCTGGTCTTCGAGCCCAAGAGCCGCACGGTGGAGCAGCAGGACCTGATCACCACGCTGCTGGCCCACACCAGTCTGGAATGCTCGGCGCCGGTGAACCTGACCATGGTCGGCGCCGACGGGCGCCCGACGCAGAAGACGCTGCGCCAGATCTTGACCGAGTGGGTGGAGTTCCGGCTGCAGACGGTGACCCGCCGCACCCAGCACCGGCTGGACAAGGTGCGCGACCGCATCCATGTGCTGGAAGGCCGGCAGCTGGTGCTGCTGAACATCGACGAGGTGATCGCGATCATCCGCGGCTCGGACGAGCCCAAGGCGGCGCTGATCGCGCGCTTCAACCTGAGCGACCGCCAGGCCGAGGACATCCTCGAGATCCGGCTGCGCCAGCTGGCGCGCCTGGAGGCGATCAAGATCGAGCAGGAGCTGAAGGCGCTGCGCGAGGAAGCCGCCAAGCTGGAAGACATCCTGGGCAGCCCGGCCAGCCTGCGCCGCACCGTGGTCAAGGAGATCGAGGCCGACGCCAAGCAGTTTGGCGACGAGCGCCGCACGGTGATCCAGGAGGAGAAGCGCGCGGTGGCCGAGGTGCGCATCGTCGACGAGCCGGTCACGGTGGTGGTGAGCCTGAAGGGCTGGGTGCGCGCGCTGAAGGGCCACGAGGTGGACCCGGCGGCCCTGAGCTTCAAGTCGGGCGACAGCCTCTACGGCGTCTTCCCCTGCCGCAGCGTGGATCCGCTGATCGTGCTGGGCAGCAACGGCCGGGTCTACTCGGTGGCGGTGGCGACGCTGCCCGGGGGGCGCGGCGATGGCCAGCCCATCACGACGCTGATCGACCTGGAGCCGGGCACGCAGATCGCGCATTACCTGGCCGCGTCGCCGACGCAGCGCCTGGTGCTGGCCGGCACGGGCGGCTTCGGACTGGTGGCCGAGGTGGGCGACCTGGTGGGGCGGCAGAAAGCGGGCAAGAGTTTCCTCAGCCTGGAAGGCGACGAGCGGCCGCTGGCGCCGGCGCTGGTGCCGGCCGGCGAACTGGCGGCGCTGCAGCTGGGTTGTCTGTCGTTGAACGGCCGGCTGCTGAGCTTCCCGCTGGACGAGCTGAAGCACCAGCCCAAGGGCGGTCGGGGCCTGACGCTGATGGATCTGGAGCCCAAGGACGCGCTGGTCAGCGTGGCCGCGTTCGGCCAGCAGTTGCTGGTGCAGGGCAGCGGGCGCGGCGGCAAGGCCAAGGAAGAGCTGCTGAAGGGGGCGGCGCTGGCGAGCTATGCGGGCAAGCGCGCGCGCAAGGGCAAGGCGGTGGAGGGGCTGCAGAAGGTGTTGAGGCTGCTGGATCCGCTGTCGTCGCGCTGAGTCTGTGTTGTGGGTTGTGGGAGCGCGATGGATGCGCCGGGCCAGGGCCGCCACTCGTGTCCCCCGGCCTGCGGCCTCCTCCTTGACCTCGCGGCAGCCCTGACCCGACACATCCATCCGGAACCGCTCTGGCATCTCTGATGCTCTCTGGATTATTCGGGCCGCTTTGGCATCTCTGATCCCTCGGATCATTCGGAGCGCTCTGGCCCTGTGGTCCAGGCGGCTCTGATTCATCGTGAGAGGGACCGGAAAGACAAACGCCCGGCGGTGCCGGGCGTTTGCAGCGGAGGCGAGAAATGCTTACTCGCTGGCGGCCAGCGCGATGTGGCTGAAGCCACCGTCCACGTAGATGATCTCGGAGCTGATGCCGCCCGACAGGTCGGACAGCAGGAAGGCTGCGGTGTTGCCCACGTCGTCGATGGTCACGTTGCGGCGGATCGGCGTGCTGGCGGCGAACTGGCTGAGCAGCTTGCCGAAATCCTTGATGCCGGAGGCGGCCAGGGTCTTGATCGGGCCGGCCGAGATGCCGTTCACGCGCACGCCCTTGGCGCCCAGGTTGTAGGCCAGATAGCGCACGCTGGATTCCAGCGAGGCCTTGGCCAGGCCCATGGTGTTGTAGTTGGGCACATAGCGCTCGGCGCCCAGGTAAGACAGGGTCAGCAGCGCGCTGCCGGCGCGCAGCCGGGGCAGGGCGGCCTTGGCCATCGCGGGGAAGCTGTAGGCCGAGATGTCATGCGCGATGCGGAAGTTCTCGCGGCTCAGGCCGTCCAGGAAGTCGCCGGCGATGGCCTCGCGCGGAGCGAAGCCGATGGAATGCACGAAGCCGTCGAACTCGGGCCAGACCTCGCCCAGCTCGGCGAACAGGCGCTCGATCTGCGCGTCGTCGCCGACGTCGCAGTCATAGATCAGCTGGGAATCGAACTCGGCGGCAAATTCGGCGATGCGGTCCTTGAAGCGCTCACCCACATAGCTGAAGGCCAGTTCGGCGCCCTCGCGGCGGCAGGCCTTGGCAATGCCGTAGGCAATGGAACGGTTGGACAGCACGCCCGTGATCAGCAGTCGCTTGCCGGCGAGAAAACCCATGTCTACTCCTGTATTTCGAACGAGTCCGGGATTCTCTCAAGAAAACGACAGGCTGCCCGGAGTTTCTTGAACCCGCCGCCAGCGGGCCGCGCACGGTGGGCCGCGGGCTGCCTCCGCCACTCTGGGCTGGCAGTCATGTTGCTGATGGTGTCTTTGCGTTGTACAATCTGAGCTTCGCTGTGAAAGCAGGCCGCAAGAGCTTAGGGCTTTAGAGGCTTGCTGGGTGGGAGTGACGGAATTGGGCGGATTCATCCAGCCCATTTTTTTTGCTCCGTTACCGAGCCTTCAGGTTTGTTGCCGATATTTCGCGGGTCCCGGTGGGGTTTTCGAGCGCGGCTGGGGTCTGGAGTATTGCAGCGTCTGGATTTTGTGAGGCCTTGCCGGGCTGTCGTGGCGGTTGGAAGTTGCCCCTTGGGGCGCGCCGATCACTGCGGCGGCGGGCAGGGCTGTTGTACTGAGGAATCGCCAGCCAGGCGATCCGGGGTCGCCGGCCCTGGGGATTCTGGCGCCGGGGAAACATTGAGAGAGTCGTCACACGTCGAATGAATTGGCAAGCCGTTGTTGAAAAGACCGTGACCGGTCTGGGTTATGAGCTGGTGGGCTGCGAGCGCAGCGCCGGTGGCTTGCTGCGTGTGTTCATCGACAAACCTTGGGCGCCGGGCCAGGATCCGACGGAGCCTGTCAATGTGGACGACTGCGAGCGCGTGACGCGCCAGCTCCAGTACGTGCTGGAGGTCGAGAACTGCGACTACCAGCGCCTGGAGGTGTCCACGCCGGGGCTGGACCGCCCGCTGACCAAGCCCGTCGACTACGAGCGTTTTGTCGGCGAACAGGTCGAGATCACGCTGCGCCAGCCCTTCCAGGGCCGCAAGAAGTACCGCGGCGAGCTGGCCGCCGGTGTGGCGGATGCGCAAGGCGAAGCGACGCCGTGGCGGGTGATCTTCAACGACGGCAAAGAGGACCAGGCGCTGGATTTCGCGCTGGACGAGGTGCGCTCGGCCAAGCTGGTTCCCATGGTGAGTTTCAAGCGCGCCCCGCAGGGCCAACCAGGCGGCAAGGGCGCGAAAGACACGGGCAAGGCGGCCAAGGCTTCGAAAACATCGAAGAAGAAGAGCAATGCCAAGTCCAGGCAGGCGGCGGACGAGCCGGCTGCCGCACAGGATGACAAGGTTGACGGAGGTCTCGAGCAATGAACCGCGAACTGTTGATGCTGGTGGACGCCATCTCGCGCGAAAAGAGCGTGGAGCGCGATGTGGTGTTTGGCGCCGTGGAAGCCGCGCTGGCTTCGGCCACGAAGAAGCTCTACAGCGGCGAGGTCGATATTCGCGTGGCGATTGACCGCGACACCGGCGAGTACGAGACCTTCCGCCGCTGGCATGTGGTGCCCAACGAGGCCGGCCTGCAGAACCCGGACGCAGAAATCCTGCTGTTCGAGGCCCAGGAGCAGATCGCCGACATCGAGGTGGACGACCACATCGAGGAAGGCATCGAGTCCGTGCCCATCGGCCGCATCGGTGCGCAAGCCGCCAAGCAGGTGATCCTGCAGAAGATCCGCGACGCCGAGCGCGAGCAGCTGCTGAACGACTTCATGTCGCGCGGCGAGAAGATCTTCGTCGGCACGGTCAAGCGCCTGGACAAGGGCGACATCATCGCCGAGTCCGGCCGCGTCGAGGGCCGGCTGCGCCGCAACGAAATGATCCCCAAGGAAAACCTGCGCACCGGCGACCGCGTGCGTGCGGTGATCCTGGGCGTGGACCCCACGCAGCGCGGCCCGCAGATCATGCTCTCGCGCTCGTCGCCCGAGTTCATGAAGGAGCTGTTCGCGCAGGAAGTGCCCGAGATCGAGCAGGGCCTGCTGGAGATCAAGAGCTGCGCCCGCGACTCCGGCAGCCGCGCCAAGATCGCCGTCGTGTCGCATGACAAGCGTGTCGACCCGATCGGCACCTGCGTCGGCGTGCGCGGCTCGCGCGTCAACGGCGTGACCAACGAGCTGGCCGGCGAGCGCGTGGACATCGTGCTGTGGTCCGAGGACCCGGCGCAGTTTGTGATCGGCGCGCTGGCGCCGGCCAACGTGCAGTCCATCGTCGTCGACGAGGAGCGTCACGCGATGGACGTGGTCGTCGACGAGGAAAACCTCGCGATCGCGATCGGCCGTGGCGGCCAGAACGTGCGCCTGGCCTCGGAGCTGACCGGCTGGAAGATCAACATCATGACCGCCGAGGAATCGGCGGCCAAGCAAGCCGAGGAATCGGAGTCGGTGCGCAAGCTCTTCGTCGACAAGCTCGACGTGGACGAGGAAGTCGCCGACATCCTGATCGCCGAGGGCTTCACCAGCCTGGAAGAAGTGGCCTACGTGCCCATGCAGGAAATGCTGGAAATCGAGGCCTTCGACGAAGAGACCGTCACCGAGCTGCGCACCCGTGCCAAGGACGCGCTGCTGACGATGGAAATCGCCCGCGAAGAAAAGGTCGAGGAAGTCTCGCAGGATCTGCGCGACCTGGAAGGGATGACGCCGGAGCTGCTGGCCAAGCTGGCCGACGGCGACATCCACACCCGCGACGATCTGGCGGACCTGGCTGTGGACGAGCTGGTGGAGATCGCCGGCATGGACGAGGCGGCTGCCCGCGCGCTGATCATGAAGGCGCGCGAGCACTGGTTCAACGCATAAGCCCTAAACAAGGCTGCAAGCCGAACCGCATCGCCCGCCCCGTCGTATTGGATTAAGGATTTCACAATGGCCGTGACCACCGTCGCCCAGTTTGCTGCAGAGCTGAACAGGCCTGCGAGCACGCTGCTGGAGCAGCTGCAAGCCGCGGGCGTCAAGAAGGCGTCCGCCGAGGACACCCTCAACGAAGCCGACAAGGAACGTCTGCTGGACCACCTGCGCAATGCGCATGGCACCGGCGGCGCCGAGCGCAAGAAGATCACGCTGACTCGCAAGTCGACCAGCGAGATCAAGCAGGCCGATGCCTCCGGCAAGGCCCGTACCATCCAGGTTGAAGTGCGCAAGAAGCGCGTCTTCGTCAAGCGCGAGGACGGCATGGACGAAGCCGCCGCCCAGGCCGCCGAGGAAGCCGAGCTGAAGCGCCGCGAAGAAGAAGCCCAGGCTCAGGCCGAGGCTCTGCGCCGCCAGGAAGAAGAGCTGGCGCAGCGCATGCGCGAGCGCGAGGAAGCCGAGCGCAAGGCGCGCGAGGCCGAAGAGAAGCGCCGCGAGGAAGAGCGCCTGGCCCGCGAGGCCGAGGCCGCCCGTGCCGCCGCCGAAGCCGCCGCCAAGGCCGCGGCCGAGGAAGAGGCGCGCCGCGCCGCCCAGGCCCAGAAGAAGGAAGCCGAGAAGAAGGAAGCCGCGCCGGCCGCTGCCGCGCCGGCACCTGCGCCCGTGGCTGCGGCGCCGGCCGCCCCCGTGGCTCCGGCTGCGCCGGCCGCGCCGGCCGAGGCACCCAAGCCCGTGCTGCGCGTGGTCAAGGCCGCCGACAACGGCGCCGACGAGAAGGCCCGCCAGGCCGAGCTGGAGCGCCGCCGCAAGGCCGCCGAGGCCGAGGCTGCTGCCATCCGCGCGATGATGAACGCACCCAAGAAGGTGCTGGTCGCGAAGAAGGAAGAGCCCAAGCCCGAAGCCGCCGCCGGTGGCATCAAGGGCACCATCCACAAGAAGCCTGGCGCCGCGCCGGGTGCCGCCGGTGCGCCGGCGCCGGCCGGAGCCGGTGCCAAGCCGGGCGACAAGAAGTCGGTCAAGAGCGAGAAGCTCTCGTCCAGCTGGGCCGACGACGCCGCCAAGAAGCGCGGCCTGAAGACTCGTGGCGACGCACCGGCCGGTGCGGGCGCCGCGCGTCCGGGCTGGCGTGCGCCGGGCGGCAAGGGCCCGGGCCGCCGTGGCGACCGCAACGACCGTGGTGCCAGCAGCTCCAACTTCGTCGCGCCGACCGAACCGGTGGTGCAAGAGGTGCATGTGCCCGAGACCATCTCGGTCGCGGACCTGGCGCACAAGATGTCGGTGAAGGCCTCGGAGGTCATCAAGCAGTTGATGAAGCTGGGCCAGATGGTCACCATCAACCAGCAGCTGGACCAGGAAACGGCCATGATCCTGGTCGAGGAAATGGGCCACAAGGCCTTCGCGGCCAAGCTGGACGATCCGGATGCCTTCCTGGAAGAAGAGGGCGCCGCCGCCGAAGCCGAACACGAGCTGCTGCCGCGTGCCCCGGTGGTGACCGTGATGGGTCACGTCGACCACGGCAAGACCTCGCTGCTGGACTACATCCGCCGCAGCCGCGTCGCCGCGGGCGAAGCCGGTGGCATCACCCAGCACATCGGTGCGTACCACGTGGACACCCCGCGCGGCACCATCACCTTCCTCGACACCCCGGGTCACGAGGCCTTCACGGCCATGCGTGCCCGCGGTGCGAAGGCGACCGACATCGTCATCCTGGTCTGCGCGGCCGATGACGGCGTGATGCCGCAGACCAAGGAAGCCATCCACCATGCCAAGGCCGCGGGCGTGCCCATCGTCGTGGCGATGACCAAGGTCGACAAGCCCGACTCCAACCTGGATCGCGTCAAGAGCGAGCTGGTGGCCGAGCAGGTCGTGCCGGAAGAGTTCGGCGGCGATTCGCCCTTCATCGGCGTGTCGTCCAAGACTGGCCAGGGCATCGACGAGCTGCTGGAGCAGGTGCTGCTGCAGGCCGAGGTGCTGGAGCTGAAGGCGGCCAAGGATTCGCTGGCCAAGGGTCTGGTGATCGAAGCCAAGCTGGACAAGGGCCGCGGCCCGGTGGCCACGGTGCTGGTGCAGAGCGGCACGCTCAAGCGCGGCGACGTGGTGCTGGCCGGTTCGACCTATGGCCGCGTGCGCGCCATGCTGGACGAGGACGGCAAGCCGACGAACGAGGCCGGTCCCTCCATCCCGGTGGAGATCCAGGGCCTGACCGAGGTGCCGCAGGCCGGTGACGAGTTCATGGTGCTGGCCGATGAGCGCCGCGCCCGCGAGGTCGCGACCTTCCGCCAGGGCAAGTACCGCGACGTCAAGCTGGCCAAGCAGCAGGCCGCCAAGCTGGAGAACATGTTCTCCGACATGGCCGCCGGCGACGTGCAGACCCTGCCGCTGATCATCAAGGCCGACGTGCAGGGCTCGCAGGAAGCGCTCGCCGCCTCGCTGCTCAAGCTCTCGACCGACGAGGTCAAGGTGCAGATCGTGCACGCCGCGGTCGGTGGCATCAGCGAGTCGGACGTCAACCTGGCGATCGCCTCCAAGGCCATCGTCATCGGCTTCAACACCCGTGCCGATGCCGGCGCGCGCAAGCTGGCCGAGGGCAATGGCGTCGACATCCGCTACTACAACATCATCTACGACGCCGTGGATGAGGTGAAGGCGGCGATGGGCGGCATGCTGGCGCCCGAGCAGCGCGAGGAAGCGCTGGGCACGGCCGAGATCCGCGTGGTCTTCGTCGCGTCCAAGATCGGCACGGTGGCCGGCTCCATGGTCACCTCCGGCCTGGTGCGCCGCAACGCCAAGTTCCGCCTGCTGCGCGACAACATCGTGGTCTACACCGGCGAGGTCGAATCGGTCCGCCGCGAGAAGGACGATGTGAAGGAAGTCAAGGAAGGCTTCGAGTGCGGTATCAAGCTCAGGAACTACAGCGACATCAAGGAAGGTGATCAGCTGGAGTTCTTCGAGATCAAGGAAGTGGCCAGAACGCTCTAAACCCCGAGCGCCCGGCCAGATGCCCGGCGGGTCGCCCCGCCGGGCTTTGTTGTTTGAAGGAAGGACGAGGTATGCGACACAAGCGATCCATCCCCAACCGCGGTCTGCGCGTGGCGGACCAGATCCAGCGCGACCTCTCGGAGCTGATCCGCGAGCTGAAGGACCCGCGCATCGGCATGGTCACGATCAATGCGGTCGAGGTCACGCCGGACTATGCGCACGCCAAGGTGTTCTTTTCGCTGCTGGTCGGCGACCCGCAGGGCAACGAGGAGGCGCTGAACGAGGCGGCGGGTTTCCTGCGCAACGGCCTGTTCAAGCGCCTGCAGATTCACACCGTGCCCAGCCTGCATTTCCATTTCGACCGCACCATCGAGCGCGCGGCCGAGATGGGCGCGCTGATCACCAAGGCCAATGCCAGCCGCGCGCTGGACGACAGCGACGGCCGCGAGGACTGAACCCTCCGGGCCGCCCGATGACGATTTGACGATGTCCGCTCCCGCTCCCCGCCCCAAGATCCCGCGCCGTGCCGTGCATGGCGTGCTGATGCTGGACAAGCCCCTGGGCCTGACCAGCAACGACGCCTTGCAGAAGGTCAAGCGCCTGCTGCGCGCGGAAAAGGGCGGGCATACCGGCACGCTGGATCCGCTGGCCACCGGGCTGCTGCCGCTGACCTTTGGCGCGGCGACCAAGTTCAGCCAGGTCAGCCTGGAGGCGGACAAGGCCTACCGCGCGACGCTGCAGCTGGGCGCCACGACCACCACCGGTGACGGCGAGGGCGAGCTGCTGCAGCAGCGCGAGGTCCAGGTCACGCCAGCGCAGATCGCCGAGGCCTGCGCGGCCTTCACCGGCACGATCTCGCAGCTGCCGCCGATGTATTCGGCGCTCAAGCACCAGGGGCGGGCGCTGTACGAGCTCGCCCGCGAAGGCAAGACCGTCGAGCGCCAGCCGCGTGAGATCACGATTCATCGCATTGCCATCGTCGGCTGGGACGATGCAAGCCACCAGCTCGTGATCGACGTGCGCTGCAGCAAGGGCACCTACATCCGCACGCTGGCCGAGGACATCGGCGAGCGCCTGGGCTGCGGTGCCCACCTGGCCGGACTGCGGCGCACCGGCAGCGGGCCGGTGGCGGTGGAGGGCAGCGTGACCCTGGAGCAGCTGGAGGCGATGGACGAGGACGCGCGCCTCACGCTGCTGAAGGCGCCGGACAGTCTGCTGGCCGAATGGCCGGCGGTGGCGCTGGATCCGGACGAGGCGGGGCGCTTCCTGTCCGGCATGCGCCGCCGCGTGGACCAGCCCGACGCCCCCCAGGTGCGGGTCTATGGCCAGCGGCCGCACGCCTTCCTGGGCAGTGCCCACATCCAGGCCGGCGAGCTGATCGCCGACCGCCTGCTGAGCCCCAACGAGATTGCCACCATGCTGTTGCAGCAGGCGGCCTGAGCGAATTTCCCAAGAAAGCTGTTTATGAGCAAGCAAATCCGCAACATCGCCATCATCGCCCACGTGGACCATGGCAAGACCACCCTGGTGGACCAACTGCTGCGCCAGAGCGGCACCTTCGCCGAGCACGAGAAGGTCGGCGAGTGCGTGATGGACAGCAACGCGATCGAAAAGGAACGCGGCATCACCATCCTGGCCAAGAACTGCGCGGTGCGCTGGCAGGATACCCACATCAACATCGTCGACACCCCGGGCCACGCGGACTTCGGCGGCGAGGTGGAGCGCGCGCTGTCCATGGTCGACGGCGTGGTGCTGCTGATCGACGCGCAGGAGGGCCCGATGCCGCAGACCCGCTTCGTCACCAAGAAGGCGCTGGCCCTGGGCCTGCGCCCCATCGTGGTGGTGAACAAGGTGGACAAGCCGGGCGCCAAGCCCGACGCGGTGATCAACGCCGCCTTCGACCTGTTCGACAAGCTGGGCGCGACCGACGATCAGCTGGATTTCCCGGTGGTCTACGCGTCCGGCATCAACGGCTGGTCCTCGCTGGAAGAGGGCGCCCCGGGCGAGAAGTGGGGCGAAGACATGGCCCCGCTGTTCAACACCATCCTGAAGCATGTGCCGCCGCACGCCGGTGACCCGGCCGCGCCGCTGCAGCTGCAGATCAGCTCGCTGGACTACTCCACCTTCGTCGGCCGCATCGGCGTGGGCCGCATCAACGCCGGCACGCTCAAGCCCGCGCAGGACGTGCTGGTGATGGAAGGCCCGGACGGCAAGTCGCTCAAGGGTCGCGTCAACCAGGTGCTGAAGTTCCAGGGTCTGGACCGCATGCAGGTCAGCGAGGCCGGCCCCGGCGACATCGTGCTGATCAACGGCATCGAGGACATCGGCATCGGCGTCACCATCACCGACCCGGCCAATCCGCAGCCGCTGCCGATGCTCAAGATCGACGAGCCGACGTTGACCATGAACTTCTGCGTCAACACCTCGCCGCTGGCCGGCCGCGAAGGCAAGTTCGTCACCAGCCGCCAGATCTGGGACCGCCTGCAGAAGGAACTGCAGCACAACGTCGCGCTGCGCGTGCGCGAGACCAGCGAGGACGGCATCTTCGAAGTGTCCGGCCGTGGCGAACTGCACCTGACCATCCTGCTGGAGAACATGCGCCGCGAAGGCTTCGAGCTGGCCGTCTCCAAGCCGCGCGTGGTGTTCCAGGACATCGACGGCGAGAAGTGCGAACCGATCGAGATGGTCACCGTGGACGTCGAGGAAAACCACCAGGGCGGCGTGATGCAGGCGCTGGGCGAGCGCAAGGGCGAGCTGGTCAACATGGAGCCGGACGGCCGTGGCCGCGTGCGCCTGGAATACCGTATCCCGGCGCGCGGCCTGATCGGCTTCTCCAACGAATTCCTGAACCTGACCCGGGGCTCGGGCCTGATCTCCAACATCTTCGACGGCTACGAGCCGCACAAGGGCGAGATCGGCGGCCGCAAGAACGGCGTGCTGATCTCCATGGACGCCGGCGAAATCTTCACCTACGCGCTGGGCAAGCTGGATGACCGCGGCCGCATGTTCGTCAAGGCCGGTGACCCGGTCTATGAAGGCATGATCGTCGGCGTGCACAACCGCGACAACGACCTGGTCGTCAACGCCACGCGCACCAAGCAGCTGACCAACTTCCGCGTCAGCGGCAAGGAAGACGCGATCAAGATCACCCCGCCCATCGAGCTGACGCTGGAGTACGGCGTGGAGTTCATCGAGGACGACGAGCTGGTCGAAATCACGCCCAAGAGCATCCGCCTGCGCAAGCGCTTCCTGCAGGAGCATGAGCGCAAGCGCCAGGCGCGCGAAAGCGCCTGAGGCGGTCCGAGGCAGGCGTCCGCGGCCGCAAGCCACAAAGGGGTATGACGCACCGCAAGGCGGTCTTCCTGATGGTGCTGGTCACGCTGCTGTGGAGCACGGCGGGCGTGGTCACGCGCCATCTGGAGGCGGCGCGCAGCTTCGAGATCACCTTCTGGCGCAGCGCCTTCAACGCGCTCACGCTGATGGTCGCGCTGCGCTGGATGCGCGGCGCGGCGTTCTGGGGCCAGCTGCGCCGCGCGCCGCGCGTGGTGTGGTGGTCGGGGCTGTGCTGGGGCGTGATGTACACCGCCTTCATGCTGGCGCTGACCCTGACCAGCGTGGCCAACGTGCTGGTCACGATGGCGCTGGGGCCTCTGCTCACGGCGCTGTTCGCACGCGTCTTCCTGCACCACCGGCTGCCCGCCCGTACCTGGGCCGCGATCGGCCTGGCCAGCGGTGGCATTGCGTGGATGTTCGGGCGCGAAATGCAGGGCAGCCCCGGCTCGCTGGCCGGCATGGCGATCGCCTTCGCGGTGCCGGTGGCCGCGGCCAGCAACTGGACCCTGCTGCAGCATCAGCGTGCGCATGTCGACCGCCATGCGGGCTCGGGCAATGCGGCGCCGGACATGCTCAGTGCCGTGCTGCTGGGCGCGCTGATCTCTGCGCTGGCCACGCTGCCACTGGCCTGGCCCATGCAGGCCTCGGCCCATGACCTGGGCCTGCTCGCGCTGCTGGGCGCCACGCAGCTCGCGCTTCCCTGCCTGTTGGTGGTCGCGCTGGCGCGCGTGCTGCCCGCGCCGGAACTGGCGCTGCTGGGGCTGCTGGAAGTGTTGTTCGGTGTGCTGTGGGCCTGGCTGGGGGCAGGGGAGATCCCGTCTTCCTCGGCGCTCTCCGGCGGTGCTATGGTGCTGGCTGCGCTGATTGGCAATGAGTTGCTGGGCCTCTGGACCCGTCCGCCCGCCTCGCGCACCACCCCCCGTTCCAACCTCTGAGCACCTCACAAAGGGAGTCGGCCATGTCTGCCGCTTTGATCCCCGCATTGCAGTCCCAAGGCCAGATCCTGGCCGAGGTGAACGGCTGCCTGGGCCTCATCACGCTGAACCGCGCGAACGC
Organism: Pelomonas sp. CA6; assembly: GCF_022549225.1. Taxonomy (GTDB): domain Bacteria; phylum Pseudomonadota; class Gammaproteobacteria; order Burkholderiales; family Burkholderiaceae_C; genus Roseateles. The sequence goes on along the minus strand of NZ_JAKZFD010000016.1, from coordinate 10,064 downwards.
GCTCAATGCGCTGTCGCTGGCGATGATCCGCGACCTCACCACGCTGCTGCGGGCCTGGGCCCGCGAGCCGGCCATCCAGGCCGTGGTGGTGCTGGGCGCTGGGCGCGAGGGCAAGCCGGCGGCCTTCTGCGCGGGCGGCGACATCCGCTTCTTCCACCAGGCCGCGATGGCGCAGACCCCCGAGTCGCTGGCCGAGCTGGATGCCTTCTTCACCGAGGAATACGCGCTCAACCATCTGATCCACAACTTCCAGAAGCCCTATCTCGCGCTGATGGATGGCATCGTGATGGGTGGCGGCATGGGCATCAGCCAGGGCGCGCGGCTGCGCGTGCTGACCGAGCATTCCAAGCTCGCGATGCCCGAGACCCACATCGGTCTCTTCCCCGATGTCGGCGGCGGCTACTTCCTGTCGCGCTGCCCCGGGTCCAGCGGCGAATGGCTGGCGCTGACCGGTCAGGTCATCGGCGCGGGCGACGCGATCGAGCTCGGGCTGGGCGATGTGTTCGTGCGCAGCAGCGAGCTGCCCGCCATCGTCGAGGCCTTGCGCCACGGCCGGCAGGACAGCGCCGAGCACGTGGTGGCGACCGTGATGGAGCGCGCCGACCTCGCGCCGGCGCCCGAGCACTGGGCCTCGCGCGCGCGCATCGACCGCCACTTTGGCCAGCCCGACCTGCGCGCCATCCTGGCCTCGCTGCAGGCCGCCGCGAACGCCGACGATGCCTGGGCCGCCCAGCAGCTGGCGACGCTGTCCAAGCGCTCGCCGCTGATGATGGCGGTCACGCTGGAGCAGGTGCGCCGCGCCCGCCGCATGGAGCTGGCCGAGGACCTGCGCATGGAGCGCGATCTGGTCTATCACTGCTTCCGCCTGCGTCCCGGTGCCGCGAGCGAGACGGTGGAGGGCATACGCGCGCTGGCGGTGGACAAAGACCACCAGCCGCGCTGGAACCCGGACTCGGTCGACGGCGTGGACGCTGGGATGGTCGAGGCCTTCTTCCAGAGTCCCTGGACGCCCCAGCAGCACCCGCTGCGCGAGCTGGCCTGAGGGCCCGCGGGGCCACGGGGCCGCAACGGTCCCGTCCTTTGACGCAGAGCAAGCAGCGCGGCGGCTCGCGGCGGCGGCGCAGCGCGTGGCAGGCATGATGGGCGCTTTGATTGGAGTGCCCTCATGCAAGGCCAAGCCGCCGTGATCGACGCCCTCAATGCCCTGCTCGCGGGCGAACTGGCGGCGCGCGACCAGTATCTTTTCCATGCCCATGTGCTCGCCGATGCCGGGCTGGCCCGCATCGCGGCTCGCATCGCCCATGAGTCGACGGACGAAGCGGCGCATGCCGAGGTCCTGATCCAGCGCATCCTCATGCTGGGCGGCCTGCCGCGCATGGTGCCCGCCGCGTTGAACGTCGCCACGGACCTGCCGACCATGCTGGCCAACGACTTGGCCGTCGAGGTCCAGGTCGCCCAGCATCTGCGCGAGGTGATCGCGCTGTGCGAGACGCAGCGCGACTACGTCACCCGCGATCTGCTGCTGCCGCTGCTGATCGACACCGAGCAGGACCACGCGCACTGGCTGGAGCAGCAGCTGCGCCTGATCCAGCAGCTGGGCCTGCCCCACTACCTGCAAAGCCAGCAGGGCTGACCCGGCCCGCTGTCCCGGCCCAGCTCCTGGGCCGGCGCGGAGGTGCCCGGGATGCGATGGGCACCGTCCGCTGCCGCGCGCGCCACCGCTGCGCCGCGGAACGACGCATCAGTCCTCCTTCCTCCTCCTCCGCCCCCGCCCCCGTATCCCCGCATCGCCACGCGGCAGCGCTTCGCCGCGGCCCTGGCATCGCGTTGCCGTGTTGGCCCATGTCAAGGTCGACAAACAGTTATCAGCAGTTGTTTCGAGTCCGCACCTACCAGGGCATGTAGGTGGTGCGCGAAGGCATCCGATGGGACAGTGGGCGCTGTTCTCTTTGGCAGGCGCAAGGCCGCGCACCTCCTCGCAAGGCCGTGCACCTGATCGAGTAAGCACTCAAGAGTACGCCAGCCAACTTCATGCTCAACGAAGTCGAGCCAGTCAACGTGACAGATCCATCTGTCATCGCGTGGAAGGAGCAGGGGATGCTGATCGGGACAGACGAGCCATTCGGCTCGTAGCGCCACGCGGCGCGACATCAACAAGTCATCAAAGCTGACTCGACGCCGCCATGGCGTCGAGCGGACGAGCTCGGCCATTCACCAGGCGCGGACTGGCGGACGGGCTCGGTAGCACAGGGGGATCCATGGTCATGAATCGGGAATCGGGGCGGCGACACGCCCATGCGGCGCAGATGCAGGCAGGGCCGGCGGCCGAGGTGGCGTCAATGCCTTTGACGGGGTCGCAGCGCGACATCTGGGTCGAGCAGATCATCTATCCCACGCTGCCGCTTTACAACATCGGCGGACGTCTGCTGATCTCCGGGCCGTTGGACCCACTGCGCTTGCAGCGCGCGCTGCGCCATCTGATCGCGCAGCACGATTCGCTGCGCACGCAGCTGCTGCCGCCGGCCGAGCCGGGCGCGGTGGCGCGCCAGGCCCTGATGCCGCAGCTGGACCTGGCGCTGACGGTGCACGACCTGCGCGCCGAGTCCGACGGCGAAGCGATCGCCCAGCGTCTCATCGACGAGCAGGCCGCGCAGCCCTTCGAGCTGTATGGCCGCGCACTGTGCCGCTTCTCGCTGATCCTGGTTGCCGACGAGCGCAGCTACTTCGTCGACACCTACCACCACCTGATCACCGACGGCTGGGGCATCTCGCTGCTGCACCGCTCGCTGGCGGCGCTGTACAACGCCGACGCTCCGCCGACCGAGGCGGCACCGTCCTATCTCGACTACGTGCGTGACGACCAGGCGTTCCACGCCTCGCCGGCGCACGCGAAGCAGCTGCAGTACTGGCGCGACAAATACGCGGTGCCGGTGGAGCCGATTCTCGAGGCCAAGCCCGGCGCCGGCGTTGAGCCGCGGCCCAGCCGCCGTCACGGGGCCTGCATCGAGCGCGGTCTGTACCGGCGCATCGGCGCGCTGGCGCAGGCACAGGGGCTGTCGACCTTCCAATGGCTGCTGGCGTCAATCTGCGTGCTGCTGGGCTCGGTGTCGCAGCGCCAGCGCTTCGCGATCGGCCTGCCCATCGTCAACCGCGGCCATGCCCGCTGGAAGACCTGCAGCGGGCTGTTCGTCGGCGTCAGCCCGCTGCTGGTCGAGATGGACGCGGAGCAGTCCTTCGACAGCCTGGCGCAGCAGCTGGCCCGCAGCCTGAAGCAGGACTACCGCAACCAGCGCATCGCCATCGGCGAGCTGCAAAGCAGCTCCGGCGCGAAGAACGCCGAGCGCCGCATCTTCGACCTCAGCCTGTCCTACGAACCGCACAGCCACGACGTGTGCTTCGGCGACAGCCCCGCCACCGTCACGGCGCTGATGAACGGCTGGCAGCAGACGCCGCTGACGCTGTTCATCCGCGACTTCCATGAAGAGACCGATGTCGAGCTGGACTGGGTCTACAACACCGCCTGGTTCGACGACCGGGAGATCGACACGCTGGCGCGGCGCTGGAACCATCTGCTGGGCCAGCTGGTCGAGCAGACGGCGTTGCCCGTGAAGGAGATCTCGACGCTGATGCCCGACGAACGGGCGCAGCTGGCGCAGTGGCGGGACCAGACCTGCCGGCCGCTGCCCATGGGCGAGGACGTGCTGACCCGGGTGCGCGCGCAGGCGGACGCCACGCCGCAGGCCATCGCGCTGGAGCAGGGCGGCGAACGTGTCAGTTACGCGCAGCTGCTCGCGCATTCGCTGTCGCTGGGCGGCTGGCTGGCTGCGCAGGGCGCGGGCGAGGAAGAGCGGGTGGCCGTGTGCATGCCGCGTTCGATCGCTTGGGTGCAGGCCTTGCTGGGCAGCTGGCAGACCGGCGCCGGCTATGTGCCGCTGGACCCGCAGTGGCCGGACGCGCGCCTGGCGCAGACGCTCAAGGACTGCGCGCCCAAGGCCGTGCTGACCCTGGGGCCGATGCAGCACGAGCGCATGAGCCGGCTGCTGGACGGCGCGGCGGTGCCGGTGCTGGACCTGGGCCAGCCGCTGCCCGAAGGCCACGAGGCGCTGCGGCCTGGAAATCACCCGGTCTCGCGTCTGGCCTATGTGATCTACACCTCGGGTTCGACCGGCGTGCCCAAGGGCGTGATGGTGGAGCAGCGCCAACTGGCCAATCTGGTGGACTGGCATGTGCGCCGCATGGAGATGGGGGTCGGCCATCGCACGCCCTTGTGCGCCGGTGTCGCCTTCGATGGCAGCAGCTGGGAAACCTGGCCGGCCCTGGCCAGCGGTTCGACGCTGGTCATCGCACCGCTGGACGAGCACGGCGAAGGTCCGGACGCCATCGCGTTGCTGGACTGGTGGCGCACGCAGACGCTGCACAGCGGCTTCCTGGTGACGCCGCTGGCGGAGCTGGCGCTGGCCGACGGGCCGTTGCCGCAGGAGCTGCGCCTGCTGCTCACCGGCGGCGATCGGCTGCGTCGGATGCCGACCCACCTGCCGCCGGGGCTGACCGTGCTGAACAACTACGGTCCCACGGAGACCACGGCGATCGTGACCTCGGGCGTGGTGGCCGCGGGTCAGGAATCGCCGGACATCGGCGCGGCCATCCAGAACACCCGGCTGTATGTGCTGGACGCCCATCAGCGCGAGCTGCCGCTGGGTGCGGTCGGCGAGCTGTACATCGGCGGCGCGGGTGTGGCGCGGGGCTATCTGGGGCGTCCGGAACTGACGCAGCAGCGCTTCCTGCCCGATCCCTTCGTGGGCGGCGGCGCGCGCATGTACCGCAGCGGCGACCTGGTGCGCTGGCTGGACGACGGACGGCTGGCCTTTGTTGGTCGCAACGACGAGCAGGTGAAGCTGCGCGGCTACCGCATCGAGCTGGGCGAGATCGAGGCCCGGCTGCTGGCCCAGCCCGGCGTGCGCGAGGCCACCGTGCTGGCCCGCGAGGACGAGCCCGGCAAGAAGCGGCTGGTGGCCTACCTGGTCGTCGATGCGCAGACGCAGGACCCCGAGGCCGATCCGCTGCCGGCGCTGCGCGCCGCGCTGGAGCAGGACCTGCCGGCCTACATGGTGCCCAGCGCGTTCGTGCGGCTGGAGCGGCTGCCGCTGACGCTCAACGGCAAGATCGACCGGCGCGCGCTGCCGGTACCGGACACGCAGGACGCTGCCGAGCACGACTACGAGGCGCCGCGCGACGCGCTGGAGTCGCGGCTGGCGACGCTCTGGGCCCAGGTGCTGAAGCTGCCGCGTGTCGGCCGGCAGGACAACTTCTTCGCGCTGGGCGGGCATTCGCTGATGGCGCTGGAACTGATGTCGCGCATGGCCGCCGACGGGCTGGGCGCCGACGTGCGTCTGCTCTTCACCAGCACCAGCCTGGCCCATCTGGCGCAGCAGCTGCGCGACCGCCAGGGTGGCGCGACGGGCGTCGCGGCGTCGGCGCCCGTCTCCGTGCCGCCGCCGGCCATTCCACGCGATGCGACGCGCCTGACGCCGGACATGCTGCCGCTGGTGGCGCTAAGCCAGGCGCAGCTGGACACGCTGGTGGCTGATATCCCAGGCGGTGCCGCCAACGTGCAGGACGTCTATCCGCTCGCGCCGCTGCAGAGCGGCATGCTCTTCCATCACTTGCTCGATGAGCGCGGCGATGTCTATCTGCTGCGCGTGGCGCTGCGCTTCGACAGCCGCGCGCGCCTGAGCGCCTACCTCGCGGCGCTGCAGCAGGTGGTCGACCGCCACGACGTGCTGCGCACCTGCCTGCGCTGGAGCGGCCTGGCCGAGCCGGTGCAGCTCGTGCAGCGCCAGGCGGTGCTGCCGGTGGATGAGCATGACGCGCCCGTGGATGGCAGCAGCGCCGAAGAGCATTTGCTGCGCCTGACCGACCCGCGTACCCGCCAGCTGGACCTGCAACGCGCGCCGCTGATGGAAGCGCATATCATGCCGGAGCCCGGCCATGACAGCTGGCTGATGGCCTTGCTGGTCCACCACCTGGCGCTGGACCACCAGGCGCTGGAGGTGATGCAGCGCGAGATCTCGCTGTTGATCGAAGGCCGCGACGACGAGCTCGCGCCGGCTCAGCCTTTCCGCAACTATGTGGCGCAGGCGCGGCTGGGCCTGTCGGCCGAGCAGCACGAGGCCTATTTCCGCGAGCAGCTGGGCCGCGTGGAGGAGCCGACGCTGCCCTATGGGCTGGCGGACGTTCAGGGCGACGGGCGCGGCGTCAGCGAAGCGCGGCGGTCGCTGCCGGCGGCGCTGTGCGCGGGGCTGCGGGCGCAGGCGCGCCGGCTGGGTGTCAGCGTCGCCAGCCTGTGCCACCTGGCTTATGCGCAGGTGCTGGGCCGCATCAGCGGCCGTGACGATGTGGTCTTTGGCACCGTGCTGTTCGGCCGCCTTCAGGGTGGCGAGGGCGCGGACCAGGCGCTGGGGCTGTACATCAACACGCTGCCGCTGCGCGTGACCCTGGACGGCGCGGTGGACGACGCGGTGAAGCGCGTGCAGCGCGACCTTGCCGGCCTGCTGCGCCACGAGCATGCCCCGCTGGCCCTGGCCCAGCGCTGCAGCGGTCTGGGCGCCGGCGTGCCGTTGGTCACGGCGCTGCTGAACTACCGCCATGGCAGCGTGGGCGCCGCGCATGCGCCGCTGGCCGTGCCGGGTGCGGAGCCGCTGGCCGCCGAAGAGCGCACCAACTATCCGCTGCTGCTCAACGTCGACGACTTCGCCGATGGCGGACTGGCGCTGAGCGTGCAGCTGCGCCGGCCGCATGAGGCGCGCGCGCTGGCCGACACCCTGCAGCAGGCGCTGCAGCAGCTGCACGACGCGCTGGCCACGGCGCCGGACACCGCGCTGTCCGCGCTGGACCTGTGCACGCCGGCCGAGCGCGCGCAGCTGGCGGCCTGGAACGACACGGCGCTGCCGGTCGACGCGTCGCTGTGCCTGCACGAGCTGGTGCAGGCCCAGGCGCGCCGCAGCCCCGCGGCGCTGGCGGTGCGCCACCCCGGTGGCGAGGACCTGGACTACGCCACGCTCAATGCGCGCGCCAACCAGCTGGCCTGGAAGCTGCGCGCGCTGGGCGTCGGGCCGGACGAGCGCGTAGGCCTGTGCCTGCGCCGCAGCGAGCGCATGGTCTGGGCCGTGCTGGCAGTGCTCAAGGCCGGGGGCGCCTATGTGCCGTTGGATCCCAACTACCCGGTCGACCGCCTGGCCCTGATGCTGCAGGACGCGCAGCCGCGCGTGATCCTGCGCGATGGCGATCTGGACGAGGCGCTGGCCGCGATGCTGGCCGGCGCCGCCGCGCCTTGCCTGGACCTGCGGCGCGATGCCGGTGCATGGGCCGGTGAGCCCATCGCCGATCCTCAGCCCGGCGACGTTGGGCTGACGCCGGCGCACCTGGCCTATGTGCTCTACACCTCCGGTTCCACCGGGCAGCCCAAGGGCGTTGCGATCGAGCATCGCCAGGCGCTGAACTTCGTCAGCTGGGCGCGCCAGTCCTTCAGCGCGCAGGAGCTGAGCGCCACGCTGTGGGCCACCTCGCTGAACTTTGATCTCTCGGTCTTCGAGTGCTTCACGCCGCTGAGCGTGGGCGGGGCCTGCCTGGTGGTGGAAAACGCGCTGGCGCTGGCCGGGTCGTCGCTGCGGCCGACGCTGATCAACACCGTGCCGTCGGCGCTGGCCTCGCTGCTGGACCTGCAGGGCGTGCCGGACAGCGTGCAGACCATCAACCTGGCCGGCGAGCCGCTGAAGCAGGGGCTGGTCGAGCGCGCCTTCACGCATACGCGGGTGGCAAGGCTGTGCAATCTGTACGGGCCGACCGAGACCACGACTTACTCCACCTGGGTCGCCATGGCGCGCGAGGAGGGATTCAAGAGCGACATCGGCCGCGGCGTGGCCAACACCCAGCTGTATGTGCTGGATGCCCATGGGCGCCTGGTGCCGCCCGGCGTGGCTGGCGAGCTGTACATCGCCGGCGCCGGCGTGGCGCGTGGCTATCTGGGGCGGCCCGAAATGACGCGCGAGCGCTTTCTGCCCGACCCCTTCGTCGGTGGCGAGGCGCGCATGTACCGCACCGGCGATCTGGTGCGCTGGCGCGAGGACGGGGCGCTGGAGTATCTGGGGCGCAACGACCACCAGGTCAAGCTGCGCGGCTTCCGCATCGAGCTGGGCGAGATCGAAGCCCGGCTGCTGGCGCAGCCCGGCGTGCGCGACGCCGTGGTGCTGGCGCGCGAAGACCAGGCCGGCCACAAGCGGCTGGTGGCCTATGTGGTCGCGGCGGAAGCCTCGGCCGAGCTATCCGTCGAGACGCTGCGCCAGGGCTTGCAGCAGGAGCTGCCCAGCCACATGGTGCCCAGCGCCTTCGTGCGCCTGGACGCGCTGCCGCTGACGCCCAATGGCAAGGTGGACCGGCGCGCGCTGCCCGAGCCGGGCGTGCTGGACCATGTCACGCGCGGCTACGAGGCGCCGCAGGGTGAGCTGGAGCAGCAGCTGGCCGCGCTGTGGGCCGAGGTGCTGAAGCTGCCGCGCGTGGGACGGCACGACAACTTCTTCGAACTGGGCGGGCATTCGCTGCTGGCGGTGACGCTGACCGAGCGGCTGCGTCAAGCCGGCCTGGCCTGCGATGTGCGCGCGCTGTTCGGCGCGCCCAGCCTGGCCCAGCTGGCGCAGAGCATGGACGGTGGCGGCGACGCGCTGCGCGAAGTCGAGGTGCCGCCCAATCGCATTTCCGACCGTGCGGAGCGCATCACGCCGGAGATGCTGCCGCTGGCGAAGCTTGGCCAGGCGCAGATCGACGCGATCGTGGCCCAGGTGCCGGGCGGCGCCGCCAACGTGCAGGACATCTATCCGCTGGCGCCGCTGCAGGAAGGCATGCTCTTCCACCATCTGATGGGTGGCGAGGGCGACGTCTATCTGCTGCGCGCCGTGCAGCGCTTCGATGGCGAGCCGCGCGTGACGCGCTATCTGGACGCCCTGCGCCAGGTGTTGCGTCGCCATGATGTGCTGCGCACGGCGTTGTACTGGGATGGGCTGGACGAGCCGGTGCAGCTGGTGCAGCGCGAGGCCACGCTGCCGGTGCTGACGCTGGACGCAGCGGAGCTGGGCCTCGCCGCCGACGCGTCCGCGGACGACGCGCTGCGGGCGCTGCTGCGCCACAGCGACGCACGCCATCTGCGGCTGTCGCTGCAGCAGGCGCCGCTGATGCAGGTGCAGCTGCTGCGCGAGCCCGGCGGCGAGCGCTGGCTGATGGCGCTGCTGGTGCATCACCTGGCGGTGGACCACCAGGCGCTGGAGGTCCTGCAACAGGAGATCGCGCTGCTGATGGAGGGCCGCGGCGACGAGCTGGCCCCGGCGCAGCCCTTCCGCAACTATGTGGCCCAGGCCCGCCTGGGGCTGGGCGCCGCGCAGCATGAGGCCTATTTCCGCGAGCGTCTGGCCTCGGTCGACGAGGCCACGCGGCCCTATGGGCTGGCGGACGTGCAGGGCGACGGCAGCGCGGTGAGCGAGGCGCAGCTGGCGCTGCCTGCGGCGCTGGGGGCCGGTCTGCGGGCCCAGGCACGCCGGCTGGGCGTCAGTGTCGCCAGCCTGTGCCACCTGGCCTATGCCCAGCTGCTGGGCCGGGTCAGCGGTCGCGACGACGTGGTCTTCGGCACCGTGCTCTTCGGTCGCATGCAAGCCGGGGCCGGCGCGGACCGCGCGCTGGGGCTGTACATCAATACGCTGCCGCTGCGCGTGCGGCTCGAGGGCCGGGTGCAGGACACGGTCCGGCAGGTGCAGCACGAACTGGCAGGGCTGTTGCGCCATGAGCATGCGCCGCTGGCGCTGGCACAACGCTGCAGCGGGCTGGACGCCGGCGTGCCGCTGGTGACGGCGCTGCTGAACTACCGCCATGGGCAGGTCCAGGACAGCGGCACGGGCGGCGCCTGGCAGGGCGTGGAGCAACTGGCCGGCGAGGAGCGCAGCAACTACCCGTTCACCCTGAGCGTGGACGACCTGGGCGAGCATGGGCTGCATCTGCGTGCGCAGGTGCACCGGCCCGCG
>NZ_JAKZFD010000015.1 GCF_022549225.1 Pelomonas sp. CA6 | reverse complement strand
TGACCCCAAGGTGCGCGCCGCCTATCTGGGCGAGTGAGGCCTTCGCATGCCGCGCCGGCGGTGCCGGCGCGAACCGAGTTTTCCAGTGCGGGCTTCTGGGGCGCGAGCCCCCGGTCCGGCGAGAGCGCCCGCCCGCGCGCTCGGTGACCCGCCGGACCACCTTCAGGAGACAGACTTGAACCACAAGCTTCCCGTGATGCTGGCCGTTGCTGCGGCCGCAGCCTTGCTGTCGGGCGCCGCTTCGGCGCAGGAACTGATCGTCAAGATCGGCCACGTGGGCCCCACCAGCGGCGCGGTCGCTCACCTGGGCAAGGACAACGAGCTGGGCGCCCGTATGGCGATCGACGAGCTCAACGCCAAGGGCGTGACCATCGGCGGCAAGAAGGCCAAGTTCGAACTGCTGGCCGAAGACGATGCCGGCGACCCCAAGCAGGGCACGGCCGCGGCGCAGAAGCTGGTGGATTCCAAAGCCAACGGCGTCATCGGCCATTTGAACTCCGGCACCTCCATCCCGGCGTCCAAGGTCTACAGCGACGCGGGCATCCCGCAGATCTCGCCCTCGGCCACCAACCCCAAGTTCACCCGCAACGGCTACAAGACCACCTTCCGCGTGGTCGCCGACGACGTGCACCTGGGCGGCACGCTGGGCAAGTACGCGGTGACCCAGCTGAAGGGCAAGAACATCGCCGTGATCGACGACCGCACGGCCTATGGCCAGGGCGTGGCCGACGAGTTCGAGAAGGGCGTGAAGGCCTCCGGCGGCAAGGTGGTGGGCCGCGAGTTCACCAACGACAAGGCGACCGACTTCACCGCCATCCTGACCAGCCTGAAGGCGAAGAAGCCCGACGTGGTGTTCTTCGGCGGCATGGACGCGGTGGCCGGCCCGATGCTGCGCCAGATGAAGCAGCTGGGCATCAGCGCCAAGTTCATGGGCGGCGACGGCGTCTGCACCGGCGAGCTGCCCAAGCTGTCCGCCGGCACCATGGGTGACGAGCAGGTGGTCTGCGCCGAGGCCGGTGGCGTCGAGGGCGAATCGAAGAAGTCGCTGGACGAGTTCAAGGTCCGGTTCAAGCAGAAGTACAACGTCGACGTGCAGATCTACGCGCCTTACGTGTACGACGCCGTCAACCTGATGGTGGCGGCCATGGTGAAGGCCGGCTCGGCCGAACCCGCGAAGTACCTGCCGGCGCTGGCCAAGACCGAAGGCTACAAGGGCGTGACCGGCACGATCGCCTTCGACAGCAAGGGCGACATCAAGAATGGCGCGCTGACGCTCTACACCTTCAAGGGCGGCAAGCGCGAAGCCATAGGCGTGGTGCGCTGATCGGCGCCTGGCCCGGGCGGCGCGTTGCCGCCCGCGCCTATCGATCGGCATTCTCTTGCCCGGAGCGCCAGGCGGCGCCCCGGGCTTTTTTGTGTTCGCCGCCAGCGGGCGGGGCGGCGCTCGCCCACGGGGGAAACACCGACCGGGGAGGCGGCGAAGCGCCGCCTAGAATCCCGCCAGGAGCAGAAGAGGAGACACCATGGTCACGGCCCGTCGCGGCAAGACAGCAGCCACCGGCAGCGAAGAGGCAGGCAGTGCCGCCAAGGGGCCGCGCGTGCTGAAGAAATATCCCAACCGGCGCCTCTACGACACGCAGACCAGCAGCTACATCACGCTGGCCGACGTGAAGAAGATGGTGCTGGAGGGCCAGTCCTTCGAGGTGCGCGACGCCAAGAGCAACGAGGACCTGACCCGCTCCATCCTGCTGCAGATCATCCTCGAGGAGGAGACCGGCGGCGTGCCCATGTTCAGCACCTCGGCGCTGGAGCAGATCATCCGCTTCTACGGCCATGCGATGCAGGGCGTGATGGGCGCCTATCTCGAGCAGAACATGCAGGCCTTCACCGATCTGCAGCAGAAGTTCGCCGAGCAGAGCAAGGGCCTGGCCTTCAGCCCCGAGCTGTGGACCCAGTTCATGAGTGCCCAGGCGCCGGTGATGCAGGGCCTGATGGGCAACTACATGGCGCAGTCCAAGAACCTGTTCTCGCAGATGCAGGAGCAGTTCCAACAGGCCGGCAGCCTGTTCCCCGGCATGCCGGGATTCCCGCCCGCGAAGAAGTGATTCAAATATAGCGATCGCTATATTTTCGCGCGGACCGTTCTCGCGCCTCCCATGAAATTGTGGCGCTTGCCCGCCACAGTTGCCGTCCGGTCTCTCGATGGCGCCTTGCGCCTCGTGCGATAGTCGCCGTCATCTCTGGCGACGCCGTTGCGGCATGGCTGAACACTCCCCTCCCCATGGTGCCCGGCAGGGCGCGGCAGCCCTGGCGCTGGGCGCGTTGGGCGTGGTCTATGGCGACATCGGCACCAGCCCGCTGTACACCATGCGCGAGGTGCTCAACCCCGCCAACGGCGTGCAGCTGCAGGCGCCGGACATCATCGGTGCCGTCTCGGCCATTTTCTGGGCCCTGATGCTGGTGGTGACGCTGAAGTACGTGGTGCTGATCCTGCGTGCCGACAACCGCGGCGAGGGCGGCATCATGGCGCTGACCGCGCTGGCCGTGCGCGCGGCGGGCCACACGCCGGCGCGGCGGCGCACGCTGCTGCTGGTGGGCGTCTGCGGTGCCGCGCTGTTCTATGGCGACAGCGTGATCACGCCGGCCATTTCGGTGATGGGCGCGGTCGAGGGGCTGGAGATCCTGACCCCGGTGCTCAAACCTTTCGTGATGCCGATCTCGCTGGTGGTGCTGGTGGGGCTGTTCCTGATCCAGCGCCATGGCACGGCGACGGTGGGCGTGCTGTTCGGCCCGGTGATGCTGCTGTGGTTCCTGGTGCTGGGTGGCACCGGGCTGATGCAGATCCTGCAGCAGCCGCAGATCCTGCAGGCGCTCAACCCGCTGCATGGGCTGGGCTTTCTGCAGGCGCGCGGCTGGTCCTTGTTCCTGCTCGTCGGCGCGCTGGTGCTGGCGCTGACGGGGGCGGAGGCGCTCTACGCCGATCTGGGCCATTTCGGCAAGAAGCCCATCCGCCTGGCCTGGACCACGCTGGTGCTGCCGACGCTGGCGCTCAACTACGCGGGGCAAGGGGCGCTGCTGATGCACGACCCGTCGGCGATCGACAACCCCTTCTTCCGCCTCTTCCCGTCGGCGCTGATGCTGCCGGCGGTGCTGCTGGCCACGCTGGCCTCGGTGATCGCATCGCAGGCGGTGATCTCCGGCGCCTTCTCCCTGACCAAGGAGGCGATCCAGCTGGGCCTGCTGCCGCGCATGCGCGTGGTCTACACCTCGGCGCATGCGATGGGGCAGGTCTATCTGCCCGCGATCAACTGGACGCTGCTCGTCGCGGTGCTGTTGGCGGTGCTGGGCTTCGAGAGCTCCTCCGCGCTGGCCTCGGCCTATGGCATCGCGGTGACCATCACCATGCTGATCACCACGGTGCTGACCTTCTTCGTCGTCCGGTATGCCTGGAACTATCCGCCCGCGCTGGCCTGGGCCGCGACCGCGGGCTTCCTGCTGGTGGACGCGGTGCTGGTGCTGTCTTGCTCGCTGAAGCTGCTGCAGGGCGGCTGGTTCCCGCTGGCACTGGGGCTGGCGCTGTTCCTGGTGATGGCTACCTGGCGCCTGGGGCGCGAGCGGCTCAATGCCCATGTGCTGGGCGACGACCCGCCGCTGCTGCCCTTCCTGCAGGCGCTGGCGCAGGGCCAGACCGGGCCGCGGCCACAGCGCATCGCGGTCTACCCGACGCCGCAGACCGACACCGTGCCCGCCGCGCTGCTGCACAACCTGAAGCACTACCAGCTGCTGCACCAGTACAACATCCTCGTCACGGTGCGCTTTGAGGTACTGCCCTACATCCCGGAGGACCAGCAGCTGGAGGTGGAGGCGCTGCCGGCCGGCTTCTGGCGCGTGCAGATCCGCTATGGCTTCAAGGACGAGCCCAACATCCCGCTGGCGCTGGGGCGCTGCGCGCGCCACGACCTGCAGTTCGATCCCTTCCTGGCGTCCTATTTCCTCAGCCGCGACGTGGTGGTGCCGGATGGCGGCCCCAGTCGCTCCGGCATGGCGCGCTGGCGGCGCCATTTGTTCGCCGCCATGGCGCGCAACGGCAGCAGTGCCGCGGACTACTTCCGCCTGCCGGACAACTGCGTGATCGAGCTGGGCTCGCGCGTGCAGCTGTGAGGTCCCGCCGGCCCCCGAGGCTCAGCCGGCGCGCCGACGCGGGGGTGGCTCCGCGGCCCTGAGCCGTTCGCGCAGGAAGTCGACGAAGACGCGGACCTTGGGCGACAGGTGGCGGCTGCTGGGCCAGACCGCGCGGAAGCGGCCGCTGGGGCGCGGGTCGAGTTCCAGCACCAGCCGCAGCGCGCCGCTCTCCAGCGGTTCGCGCACCAGGAAGTCGGGCATGCAGCCGATGCCCAGCCCGCCCAGCGCCGCGCCGCGGACCGCCTCCATGTTGTTGAACACCAGGCTGCGGCGCAGCCGCAGCGCGGGCGGCTCCGAGCCGTGCTCATCCGTGCCCAAGGGCCAGTCGAGCAGGCGGCCAGAGTTGGGGAAGCGGAAGCGGATGCCGTCGTGCCGGTCCAGCTCGCTCACGCGGGTGGGCAGGCCGCGGCGCGCCAGGTAGGCGGGCGAGGCGCAGAGCACGGTCCGGTAGTGCCACAGCGGCAGGCTGACCAGCCGCGAGTCCGGCAGGTCGCCGCTGCGGATCGCGATGTCCACACTGTCGTCGATCAGGTCGACCAGGCGGTCGTTGAAGTCGATATCCAGCTCGATCTCGGGGTAACGCTCCAGGAAGTCGGGCAGCAGCGGCAGCAGCAGGTGGTAGGTGACGATGGGGACGCTGACCCGCAGCCGGCCGCGCGGCGCGCCGGCGGCCTGCGAGACCATGGTGCGTGCGTCATCCAGGTCGTCCAGGATGCGCCGACAGCGCTCATGGAACTGGCGCCCCTCGTCGGTCAGCGCGATGCGGCGTGTGCTGCGCTGGAGCAGACGCACGCCCAGCTCCTGTTCCAGCCGCGTGACTGCCTTGCCCACAGCGGACGCGGAGATGCCCAGCGCCCGCCCGGCCGCGACAAAGCTGCCCAGGTCGGCGCTGCGGACAAAGGCCAGTAGGCCGGAAAAGCTGGACGTGGAAGAGGAATCCATGGCGACGAGTGGGAGGGGCTGGGTTTAATTAGAGCGTTTGGTTCCTGGTTGAAGGGAATATCGCCGCTGTATTTGATGAATGCGGACATCGTATCTTCAATGGACTTCAACCACGGCGCCGGGCCCCAGGTCCGGCCACGACGATGTCCCTGTCTGCCCCTGTTCCTGCTCTTTCGTCCGAGCGCCGCCGGCAACGCCGGGTGCTGCTCTCCGTCTGCATGGCGTCGGCGGCCATGCCCATGGTCTTCACCGGGCCGGCGGTCGCGCTGGGTGGCATCGCGGACGAGTTGTCGGCCTCCGCGGCCGCGCTGGCCTGGGTGACCAACGCCTTCATGCTGGCCTTCGGCAGTTGCCTGCTCACCGCGGGCGCGCTGGCCGATCGCCTCGGGCGGCGGCGCGTCTTCCTGTCCGGCGCGGCGTTGTTCCTGGTGGCGTCGCTGGCGCTGGCGTTTGCGCCCGGCATGTGGAGCTTCAACCTGCTGCGCGGCCTGCAGGGCGTGGCTGGCGCGGCCATCTTCGCCGGCGGCGCCGCCGCGCTGGCGCAGGAGTTCGACGGCGAGGCGCGCACCCGGGCGTTCAGCTGGCTGGGCACCAGCTTCGGCATGGGGCTGGTGCTGGGGCCGCTCACGGCCGGCGCGCTGGCGGCGGCCTGGGGGTGGCGCGCCATCTTCGCGCTGGTCCTGGTGCTGATGTTGGGCGCGGTGCTGCTCTGCCTGAATGCCATGCGCGAATCGCGCGACCCCGGGGCCGGCGCCTTTGATTGGGCCGGCGCGCTGGTCTTCATGCTGGCCTTGACGGCGCTGACCTGCGCCGTGCTGCTGTCGGCGCAGAGCGGCGGGGCGGACCGCTTCGTGCTCGCGGGTCTGGCCGTGGCGGCGCTGCTGTTCGGCGTTTTCGTCGGCATCGAGCGCCGCTCGCCGGCGCCCATGCTGGATTTGTCGCTGTTCCGCTATCGCCGCTTCATCGGCATCCAGCTGCTGGCGGCGGCGCCGGCCTATGCCTTCGTGGTGTTGCTGGTGCTGCTGCCCATCCGCTTCGCCGGCATCGAGGGGATGGCGCCGGGGCTGACGGGCTGGCTGATGGCCGCGCTGTCGGCGCCGCTGCTGGTGCTGCCGCTGGCGGCCGGGCGGGCGACGCGCTGGTGCTCGCCGGCCGTGCTCTGCGGCGCCGGTTTGCTGGTGGCGGCGGCCGGCCTGCTGTGGCTGGCCCAGGCTCGCCACGGGATGACGGCGATTCCGGCGATGGCGCTGATCGGCATCGGCATCAGCCTGCCCTGGGGGCTGATGGACGGGCTGGCGGTCAGCGTCGTCCCGGTGGAGCGCGCCGGCATGGCCGCGGGCATCTTCAGCACCACCCGTGTCGCGGGCGAGGGCGTGGCGCTGGCCCTGGTCAGCGCCGTGCTGGCCGGCCTCATCCAGCAGCGGCTGGCCGCACTGCCCGGCGCGCCCGCGACCGCGGAGCTGCTCGCCGCCGGCCGGCTGGCCGAGGCCCTGCAGCTGCAGGCCGGGCTGACGCCGGACGTGCTGGTCCAGGCCTACGAGGACGCGTTCTCGCGCTTGCTGCAGGGGCTGTCCGCCGTCACGGTGCTGACCGCGCTGGTGGTGCTGGTCTTCCTGCGCCATCCGGAACGTCGTGAGCGCGTCCGCGACCCTGCATCCGGGGCGGGCCTGGAAGCCCTGGAGCGCCAGCCCATCCGGTAGGCTCGCATACAATACCGGCCCAGCTCTTCAGCCAGGTCGCCCGGCGGAACTCAAATGGAATCAACGACTTACGACACCTCCGCCGGCAAGCAGGCCGCTGCTCCCAAGATCGGCTTCGTCAGCCTGGGTTGCCCCAAGGCGCTCACCGACTCCGAGCTGATCCTGACCCAGCTGCGCGCCGAGGGCTACGAGACCTCCAAGACCTTTGCCGGCGCGGACCTGGTGATCGTCAACACCTGCGGCTTCATCGACGACGCGGTGAAGGAGAGCCTGGACACCATCGGCGAGGCGCTGGCCGAGAACGGCAAGGTGATCGTCACCGGCTGCCTGGGCGCCAAGGCGGGCCATGCGGGCGAGGGCAGCAACCTGGTGCGCGAGATGCATCCCAGCGTGCTGGCCGTGACCGGGCCGCATGCGACGCAGGAGGTGATGGACGCGGTGCACACGTACGTGCCCAAGCCGCACGATCCCTTCATCGACCTGGTGCCGGAGGCGCGCGGCGTGGCCGGCATCAAGCTGACGCCCAAGCACTACGCCTACCTGAAGATCAGCGAGGGCTGTAACCATCGCTGCAGCTTCTGCATCATCCCCAGCATGCGCGGCGACCTGGTGTCGCGCCCGATCGGCGACGTGCTGTCGGAGGCGCGCGCGCTGTTCGAGTCCGGCGTCAAGGAGCTGCTGGTGATCAGCCAGGACACCAGCGCCTATGGCGTGGACGTGAAGTACCGCACCGGCTTCTGGGACGGCAAGCCGGTGAAGACGCGCATGTTCGACCTGGTGGCGCAGCTGGGCGAGCTGGCCCAGGCGCATGGGGCCTGGGTGCGGCTGCACTACGTCTATCCCTATCCGCATGTGGACGAGGTGCTGCCGCTGATGGCGCAAGGGCTGATCCTGCCCTACCTGGATGTGCCCTTCCAGCATGCCCACCCAGACGTGCTCAAGCGCATGAAGCGGCCCGCCAACGGCGAGAAAAACCTGGAGCGCATCCAGCGCTGGCGCGAGATCTGCCCGGAGCTGGTGATCCGCTCCACCTTCATCGCGGGCTTCCCGGGCGAGACGGAGGAAGAATTCCAGACCCTGCTGGACTTCATGCAGGAAGCGCAGATCGACCGCGCTGGCTGCTTCGCCTATTCGCCGATCGAGGGCGCGGGTGCGAACGCGCTGCCCGGCGCGCTGCCGGACGCGCTGCGCGAGGAGCGTCGCGCGCGCTTCATGGCGGTGGCCGAACAGGTGTCCATCGCCAAGCTGCAGCGCCGCGTCGGCGCGACCATGCAGGTGCTGATCGATTCCGCGCCGGCGCTGGGCCGCAAGGGCGGGGTGGGGCGCTCGTATGCCGATGCCCCGGAGATCGATGGCAGCGTGCGCCTGCTGCCGCCCGAGAAGGCGAGCAAGCAGCTGCGCGTGGGCGAGTTCACCCGCGCGCGCATCGTCGCCGCCGAAGGGCATGACCTGGTCGCCTTGCCGCTCTGAGGCCGCCATGAGCCATTCCGACCGCCCCGAGACCGCGCCGGCCGCCGAAGGCCTGAGCACCCAGCTGGTCCACCACCCCTACCGTCCGCCGCAAGGGTGGTCGGCGATGCCGGTACCGGTGGCCAAGGCCTCCACCGTGCTGTTCCGCGACACCGCGGACCTGCATCACTACAAGCCGCGCGACGGCAAGAGTTACCGCTATGGCCTGCATGGCACGCCCACCAGCTACACGCTGTGCGCGCGCGTGGCCACGCTGGAGGGCGCCGAGCACTGCCTGCTGGTGCCCAGCGGCCTGGCCGCGATCACGCTGGTCAGCCTGGCGCTGCTGCGCCCCGGCGACGAGGTGCTGCTGCCCGACAACGTCTATGGACAGAACCGCCATCTGACGCTGAACATGCTGCCGCGCTTCGGCATCACGCACCGCTTCTACGACCCGCTGGACCTGCCGGCCTTCGAAGCCATGCTGGGTGAGAAGACGCGCCTGGTGTGGATCGAGGCGGCCGGCTCGATCACGCTGGAGTTCCCGGACATGGCGGGCCTGGTGCGTGCCTGCAAGGCGCGCGGCATCGTCAGCGCGCTGGACAACACCTGGGGGTCGGGCGTGGCCTTCCGCCCCTTCGATCTGCTGCCGCGGGCCGAACCGGGCCTGGGCGTGGACATCTCCATGCAGGCGCTGACCAAGTACGCCTCCGGCGGCGCGGACGTGTTGATGGGCTCGGTCTGCACGCGCGACGCGGCGCTGCACGAACGGCTCAACGACATGCACGAGCACCTGGGCTACGGGTTGGGGCAGAACGACGTCGAGCTGGTGCTGCGCAATCTGCCGACGCTGGCGCTGCGCTATGCCCACCAGGACGCGACGACGCGCCGGCTGGCGCAGTGGATGGCCGCGCAGCCCGAGGTGGCGAAGGTCTTTCATCCGGCGCTGCCGGGGTCGCCCGGCCACGAGCACTGGCTGCAGCAGAGCAGCGCGGGCGCGGCCTGCCTGTTCTCGGTGGCCTTCCAGCCGCGCTACACGGCGCGGCAGGTGGACGCCTTCGTCGATGCGCTGCAGCGCTTTGGCATCGGCTATTCCTGGGCCGGTCCGATGAGCCTGGCCGTGCCCTACGACCTGAGCCGCAGCCGCTCGCTGGGCCTGCCCTTCGAGGGCCAGACCCTGGTGCGCTTCGCCATCGGGTTGGAAGACGCGGACGACCTGCAGGCCGACCTGGCGCGCGCGCTCTCAGTCCTTCGCGGGGCCTGAGACCTTGTGCCGCATCAGGCGGCCCTTCTCGCGCTCCCAGTCGCGCTTCTTTTCGGTTTCGCGCTTGTCGTGCTGGGCCTTGCCCTTGGCGAGCGCGATTTCCGCTTTCACGCGTCCGTTTTTGTAGTGCAGGTCCAGCGGCACCAGGGTGTAGCCCTTCTGCTCGACCTTGCCGATCAGGCGGCGGATCTCGGCGCGGCTCATCAGCAGCTTGCGCGTGCGGTCGGCCTGCGGATGGACGTGGGTGGAGGCGGTGCGCAGCGGGTTGATGCGGCATCCGATCATGAAGAGCTCGCCCTCGCGGATGACCACATAGCCATCGGGCAGCTGCACCTGGCCGGCCCGTATCGCCTTGACCTCCCAGCCCTCGAGCACGATGCCGGCCTCGAACTGCTCCTCGATGTGGTATTCGAATCGGGCGCGGCGGTTTTCTGCAATGGACATAGGGCTCAATCTGGGGGCGCGGGGGCGCCAATACAATCCCGGCATTGTAAGAAGCACCATGAAGCAAGTTCGGAAGTCAGTCCTCCTCTGGTACTCGCCGCGCGAGATGTACGAGCTGGTCACCTCGGTGGAGCGCTATCCGGAGTTCCTGCCCTGGTGCGAATCGGCCCAGGTGTTGGAGCAACATGAGGACGGCATGACGGCCAAGCTGTCGCTGGCCTATGGCGGCGTGCGCCATGCCTTCACCACGCGCAACACCCAGCAGACGGACCGCCAGGTCGAGATGCGCCTGGTCGACGGGCCGTTCTCGCTGCTGGACGGCGTCTGGCAGTTCCTGCCGCTGGGCAAGCCGGGCGCGGAGGGCGACGCGCAGGCCTGCAAGGTCGAGTTCGACCTGCGCTATGCGTTCAGCAGCAAGGCGCTGGAGGTGGTCGTTTCGCCCGTGTTCGACCGCATCGCCAACACTTTCGTCGACAGCTTCGTGAAGCGGGCCGAGCAGGTCTATGGCGTCCGCTGAGCTGCGCGTGCAGGTGCTGTGGAGCCCGTCGCCGGGCGAGCTGCGCGAGCAAGACCTGACCCTGGCCGCCGGCGCCCGGCTGGTCGACGCCTTGCGGGCCACCGGCTGGTTCGCGGCGGCCATGCCGCTGGGCGAACTCAGGACCGGCATCTGGGGGCGGCTGCAGCCGCTGGACGCGCCGCTGCGTGACGCGGACCGGGTGGAGGTCTACCGGCCGCTGACCGTCGACCCCAAGGAGGCGCGCCGCCAGCGCTACCAGGCCAGCGGCAAGCGCATCGTCACGCGGCACCGGCCGCTGGGCCCCAAGCGCTAGCTGGAGGCGCTCAGCGGCTTCAGCGGCACTCGGCGGCGATCACGGCCTTGACGCGGCGGGTCTCGTCGACGCGCTGCTGGTCGTCCAGGATTTCGCGTTCGCCCTTGTCGTTGGTGCGGGCCAGGCGCACACCTTCCTCGAGCATGCGCAACTGCGCCTGGGCGCGCCGGCAGTTTTCGGCGCGCAGCTCGGCGGCTTTGCGCTCTTCCTCGCGCTGCTTGGCGGCTTCCTGCTGCGCGACGCGGTCGCGCGAGCTGAGGTCCTCACCGGGCCGGGCCGAGGAAGCCGGGGCCGATGCCGGCTTGGGGGTCGCGGCCCCGACCGGGGACACCACCACACGCGCCGGCTGGCTGACGGGGCGCACGAGAATGTCCTTGTCCTGCACCTCGGGCGGCGGCGGGCGGTCGCTGTACTGCACGCGCCCCTGGGCATCGCGCCATTTCCATTGCGCCTGCGCATGGGCGGAGCCGGCGGCGAGAGCCATGGCCACGAGCAGCAGGGCCGGGGTCAGGACTCGCAGCGAGGGGCGGTGCGTGCGTTGAAGAGTCATGGCGCGACAGGGGGGGCGGAGCTGTGAACGGAGGTCTCCGGACGGGATTTCCGGGAGCCCCATCAAGTGTAGCGCCGCGGCTTCTCTATAATGCGCCTTTGCGTCTGGAGCTTCCCTCATGCGCCTACTCGGAAAAGCGCTCACCTTCGACGATGTGTTGCTGGTGCCGGCGTTCTCCCAGGTGTTGCCGCGCGACACCAGTCTTGCCACCCAATTCACCCGCGACATCCGGCTGAACCTGCCTCTGGTTTCGGCGGCGATGGATACCGTGACCGAGGCGCGCCTGGCGATCGCGATCGCCCAGGAAGGCGGCATCGGCATCGTGCACAAGAACCTGACGCCTCAGCAGCAGGCGGCCGAGGTGGCCCGCGTGAAGCGCTACGAATCCGGCGTGCTGCGTGATCCGATCACCATCACGCCCGAGACCACGGTGCGCCAGGTCAAGCAGCTCAGCGAGCAGCACGGCATCTCCGGCTTCCCGGTGCTGCTGGGCAGCAAGGTCGTGGGCATCGTCACCGGCCGCGACCTGCGCTTCGAGACCCGCATGGAGGCGCCGGTGCGCGAGATCATGACGCCGGCCGAGCGCCTGATCACGGTCAAGGAAGGCGCCTCGCTGGACGAGGGCAAGGCGCTGATGCACAAGCACAAGCTGGAGCGCGTGCTGGTGGTCAACGACGCCTTCGAGCTGCGCGGCCTGATGACGGTGAAGGACATCACCAAGCAGACCAACTTCCCCAACGCCGCGCGTGACGCGCACGGCAAGCTGCGCGTGGGCGCGGCGGTCGGCGTGGGCGAGGGCACCGAAGAGCGCGTGGAGCTGCTGGTGCGGGCCGGCGTGGACGCCATCGTGGTGGACACGGCGCATGGCCACAGCTCCGGCGTGATCGAGCGCGTGCGCTGGGTCAAGAAGAACTACCCGCAGGTCCAGGTCATCGGCGGCAACATCGCCACCGGCGCCGCGGCGCTGGCGCTGGTCGAGGCCGGCGCCGACGCGGTGAAGGTGGGCATCGGCCCCGGCTCGATCTGCACCACGCGCATCGTCGCCGGCGTCGGCGTGCCGCAGATCACCGCGATCGACTATGTCGCCACCGCGCTCAAGGGCACCGGCGTGCCGCTGATCGCGGACGGCGGCATCCGCTACTCGGGCGACATCGCCAAGGCCGTCGCCGCTGGCGCGAGCACGGTGATGATGGGCGGCATGTTCGCCGGCACCGAGGAAGCGCCCGGCGAGGTCATCCTGTACCAGGGGCGCTCGTACAAGAGCTACCGCGGCATGGGCTCGATCGGCGCGATGAAGGCCGGCTCGGCCGATCGCTACTTCCAGGAAAACGACGAGACCACGAATCCCAACGCGGACAAGCTGGTGCCCGAGGGCATCGAAGGCCGCGTGCCCTACAAGGGCTCGATGATCGCGATCGTCTACCAGATGGCCGGTGGCTTGCGCGCCTCCATGGGCTATTGCGGCTGCGCCAGCATCGCCGAGATGCATGAGCGCGCCGAGTTCGTCGAGATCACCTCGGCGGGCATCCGCGAGAGCCATGTGCACGACGTGCAGATCACCAAGGAAGCGCCCAACTACCGTTTGGAGTGAGTCTCTTGACCGACTCGGTTTCCACCGACTCGCATGGCGGCCGCAAGGCCGCCATGTCGTTCATCCTGATCGCGGTGCTGATCGACATGGTGTCGATCGGCCTGATCATCCCGGTGCTGCCGCCGCTGGTGGGCACATTCGCAAGCACCCCGTCCGAACACACGCTGGCCTACCTGGCCGTGACCTTCGCGTTCGGGATCGCCAACTTCTTCGGTTCGCCCATCCTGGGCGCGCTGTCCGACCGCTACGGCCGTCGGCCGGTGATGCTGATCGGCTTCTCCGGGCTGGCGCTGAGCTTCTTCGTCACCGCCGCCGCGACCGCGCTGTGGATGTTGGTCGCGGTGCGGCTGCTGTCCGGCGCGATGCAGGCCAATGCCGCGGTCGCCAACGCCTACGTGGCCGACATCACCGCGCCCGAAGACCGCGCCAAGCGCTTCGGCATGCTGGGCGCGGCTTTCGGCATGGGCTTCATCCTCGGGCCGGTGTTGGGCGGGCTGCTGGGCGACATCAACCTGCACCTGCCGTTCTACGTCGCCGGCACGCTGGCGCTGGTGAACTGGGCCTATGGCTTCTTCGTGTTGCCCGAGTCGCTGGCGGCGGACCACCGCCGCCCCTTCGACTGGAAAACCGCCAACCCGGTTTCGGCGCTGAAGAAGCTCACCGGGCTCAAGGGCGTGGGCCTGCTGGTGGGCGTGATCGCGCTGTCGGGTCTGGCGCAGTTGGTGCTGCACACCAGCTGGGTGCTGTATACCGGCTTCAAGTTTGGCTGGGGGCCCAAGGACAACGGGCTGTCGCTGTTCGCGGTGGGCGTGATGTCGGTGCTTGTGCAGGGCTTTCTGCTGCCGCGCCTGCTCAAGCGCTTCTCGGCGTCGCGCCTGGTGCTGATGGGCCTGGCCTCGGCGGTGCTGGCCAACCTGCTGTGGGGTGCCGCGTCGCAGGGCTGGATGATGTATGCCGTCATCGTGATCAACGTGCTGGGCTTCGCCGCCTCGACCGCGCTGCAAAGCCTGATCTCCAACGCCGCCGACGCCAAGACCCAGGGCCAGACCATGGGCGCGGTCGCGTCGCTGAACAGCGTGATGGCGGTGCTGGCGCCGGTGATCGGTTCCGGCTTGATGTACTTCGTCGCCGAGCTGCCCAAGGGCGACTGGCGCATCGGAGCGCCTTTCTATTTCTGCGCCGTGCTGCAGCTGTGCTCGTTGCTGATCGCCTGGCGCCACTTCAGCCGCCTGGGCCAAGCCCAGGCGCTGCCGCAGACTTCCTGAACCTTGACGGGTCTAAGACCCTTGCAGCCCATGCATGACAAAGTCCTCATCCTCGACTTCGGCTCCCAGGTGACGCAGCTGATCGCGCGTCGCGTGCGCGAGGCGCATGTCTACTGCGAGATCCACCCGAACGACGTCAGCGATGCCTTCGTGCGCGAGTTCGCGCCCAAGGCCATCATCCTGTCGGGCAGCCATGCTTCGACCTACGAGGACCATGAACTGCGCGCGCCGCAGGCGGTGTGGGACCTGGGCGTGCCGGTGCTGGGCATCTGCTATGGCATGCAGACCATGGCGGTGCAGCTGGGCGGCAAGGTGGAGTGGAGCGACCACCGCGAATTCGGGTATGCCGAGGTGCGCGCCCACGGGCATACCCGCTTGCTGGACGGCATCCAGGACTTCGCCACCGCGGAGGGCCACGGCATGCTCAAGGTCTGGATGAGCCATGGCGACAAGGTCACCGCGCTGCCGCCCGGCTTCAAGCTGCTGGCGAGCACGCCCAACTGCCCCATCGCCGGCATGGCCAACGAGGAGAAGGGCTATTACGCGGTCCAGTTCCACCCCGAGGTGACGCACACGCTGCAGGGCGCGGCGCTGCTGACCCGCTTCGTCCGCGAGATCGCCGGCTGCCAGGGCGACTGGGTGATGGGCAGCTACATCGACGAGGCGGTGGCCCGCATCCGTGAGCAGGTGGGTGACGAAGAGGTGATCCTGGGCCTGTCCGGCGGCGTCGATTCGTCGGTGGCCGCGGCGCTGATCCACCGCGCGATCGGCGACCAGCTGACCTGCGTCTTCGTCGATCACGGCCTGCTGCGCCTGAACGAGGGCGACCTGGTGATGGACATGTTCGCCGGCAAGCTGCACGCCCGGGTGATCCGCGTCGATGCCAGCGAACTCTTCCTCGGCCAACTGGCCGGGGTGACCGACCCGGAGAAGAAGCGCAAGATCATCGGCGGCCTGTTCGTCGACGTGTTCAAGGCCGAGGCCGAGAAGCTCAAGCAGAGCGGCCAGGGCCACAAAGGCGCGACCTTCCTGGCGCAGGGCACCATCTATCCCGACGTGGTCGAGAGCGGCGGCACCAAGACCAAGAAGGCCACCACGATCAAGAGCCACCACAACGTCGGCGGTCTGCCCGAGCAATTGGGCCTGAAGCTGCTGGAGCCGCTGCGCGAGCTGTTCAAGGACGAGGTGCGCGAGCTGGGCGTGGCGCTGGGCCTGCCGGCCGAGATGGTCTACCGCCATCCCTTCCCCGGCCCGGGCCTGGGCGTGCGCATCCTCGGCGAGGTCAGGAAGGACTACGCCGACCTGCTGCGCCGCGCCGACGCGATCTTCATCGAAGAGCTGCGCAACACCCGCGACGAGGCGACGGGCAAGACCTGGTACGAACTGACCAGCCAGGCTTTCACCGTCTTCCTGCCGGTGAAGAGCGTGGGCGTGATGGGCGACGGACGGACCTATGACTATGTCGTCGCGCTGCGCGCGGTGCAGACCAGCGACTTCATGACCGCCGACTGGGCCGAGCTGCCGTACAGCCTGCTCAAGCGCACCTCCAGCCGCATCATCAACGAGGTGCGCGGCATCAATCGCGTGACCTACGACGTGTCCAGCAAGCCGCCGGCGACCATCGAGTGGGAGTGAGAGGGGCGTCCGGCACGGCGGTCAAACCTGGCGCCGTTTCCGGTCGAGGCCGACCCAGCGAAGCAGGGCGGCCGGGTGCTGGCCTGGGCGGGGCGCATTTCCAAGACCTTGGCATGCGGCTTCGCCGGGCCGTCTGAGGGTGGGGCGCGGGCGCGCCCGGATCAGGTCGGCCCCCATTCGACTTCGGCCAGCCCTCGGAACTGCGGGCGGGCAAAGAAAAATCCTTGCATCAGGGTGATGCCAAGGTCCGCGAGGGCATCCCGCTCGCCGGCCGTCTCGACGCCTTCGGCAATCACCAGAGTTCGCAAGTCCGCGCACAGCCGGACCAGATGGTTGACGATGTGGCGTCGCGTGGGGTCGGCGTCGATGCCGCGCACGAGGTCCATGTCGAGTTTGATCAGATCGGGCGTGAAGTCCGCCAGCAACTTCAATCCGGCGTAGCCGGCACCGAAGTCGTCGATGGCGGTCTGGAAGCCGATGCGCTTGTATTCACGCAAGATGGCCGCGAACCATGGCCCGTCCTGTACACGCTCTCCCTCGGTCACCTCGAAAATAATCCGTTGCACCGGGAAGCCAAAGCTGCGTGCGGCCTCCAGCGTCGTGCGGATGCAGATCTCGGGGCGGTAGATCGCGTTGGGTAGAAAGTTGATGGACAGGTGCTCGTCCAGCCCGAGTTCGGCAGCCCGCTTGATGGCCTTGACGCGACAGGCCTGGTCGAAGCGGTACCGGTTGTCATGGGTCACCTGGGACAGGACTTCACGGGCGGGTTCACCGGCGGGGCCGCGCACCAGGGCCTCTCTCGCATAGACCTCGCGCCGCGCCAGATCGACGATGGGCTGGTACGCGAAATCGAAGTGAAAACCGAGTTTGTCACCCCGGGCGCAAGCCGCGCAGTCGGCGGGGGTGCCTTCGAAGGGCACGAAATACGAAGCACCGTCTGGGGAGACCATGGTTTTTGGAGAGGGGGGTAGGTGTCTAGCCTAACCCAGTCTGGAGCATGGCCCAAATCGGAGGGCGGGTGAGCCCGGTCTCAAGGCGCCATGCACGGGCCCTGCTGTCGGCGCCGATCCAGGTCCAGCGTCAGCCGCGAGCCCTGTTCAAAAGTCCAGACATTGCTGCCGCGCATCCGCCCGTGGCGCGCGGGTGGCCCGCGTGTCGCGCCAGGGCGAGCGGGATGCATGTTTTTCGACCAGCGCCGCGCGGGCCGCCCGGACCTCGGCCTGCGCGCGGCGGGCATGGATGCGCTCCCGCGCTTCGCGCAGGGCCTGTTCGAGGTCCAGCAGCGGCTCGGCGATGTCCTGACCCACGCGCACGCCACAGCGGGCCTGAACCGATGCCGGCATGCGCCAGGGCTGGGCCAGCCAGGCGTCGGGCACGCGACGCAGCGCGGGCAGCCAGCGCCGCACGAAGCGGCCCTCGGGGTCCTGGTCTTGCGCCTGCTTCAGCGGGTTGTAGATGCGCGTGGCGTTGATGCCGGTGGTGCCCGACTGCATCTGCAGCTGTGGCCAATGGATGCCCGGCTCATAGTCCAGGAACTGCCGCGCCAGCCACAGGCCTACCGGTCTCCAGTGCAGCCACAAGGGGTAGGCGGCGACGGAGACCAGCATGGCGCGCATGCGGAAGTTGATCCAGCCGGTTTCGCGCAGCATGGCCACGCAGGCATCGACCAACGGCCACCCGGTGCGCCCCTGCATGAGCGCGGCCAGGCGGTCGGGGTGGGCCTCGGGGTCGCGCAGGTCCTCATACCCGGGGTGCAGGCAGCGGAACTCGAGCGCCGGCTCCGATTCCAGCTTCTGGATGAAGTGGCCCTGCCAGTGCAGCCGGCTCAGGAAGGCCTGCAAGCCCTGGCGCTGACGCTGCGCGAGCGGATCCGGCCGATCGGCCAGGGCCCGCAGCCGCTCGCGCGTGGCCTGCACCACCTCGCGCACGCTCAGGCAGCCCCAGGCCAGATAGGGCGAGAGCCGGGAGCAGGCGCTGGGGGCCGTCAACGGAGAGGACAAGCCGCTCCGGTACATCGCACTGCGCTCGTCGAGAAAATCCCGCAGCACCTGCTGCGCGCGATGGCGTCCGCCGCGCTGTCGCTGCGGCACTGGCGGGCTCGGCAGGCCGAGCTCGGCCGCGGAGGGCCAGCATTCAGTCGCCGCCGTCCAGATCCGTCCTTGCGCCGCGCCCGGTGCGGGGGAGGGCCATGGCCGCGCACGCATGAAGTCCTGCCATTGCGCCAGCCAGAGGTCCCGGGACGGCAGGCGGCGAACCACGCCCTGCTGCGGCCATTCATGCCAGCGCACCCCCTGCTCGCGACACCACCGGGCCACCGCGCGGTCACGGGCATAACTGTGCGCATTGCCGGTCTCCTGGTGCGACATCAGGGTGTGGAAGGGGGCCTGCTGCCGCAGCCGCGACAGCACGTCCACCGCCTCGCCACGGACGAGTTGCAAGCGCAGGCCCAGCCGGGCCAGTTGTTCCGCAAGGTCCTGCAGGCATTCCAGCAGGAACTCGTAATGCTGGCCGGCCGCGTCGGGCTGCGCCCAGACGCTGGGCTCGACGATGTAGAGGCACATCAGGGGGCCCTGCGCCGCCGCATGGGCCAGGGGCGCATGGTCCTCGATACGCAGGTCGCGCTTGAACCAGACCAGGGCGTAGCTCATGGACAGACCTCAGGCGGCGGTGACGCGGCCCTGGGCGGTCCGGACGAGGGCCGCCGTCGCGATGCCGGGCACCCGCGACCCTGGGGCGTCGGCCACTCGTTCCGCGACATGGCCGGCGCACGGACCGGGTCGGGTCCCGCTGTTCTCGCTCACGGCAGAAGGCGCTCCCATGGGGCCTCTCACACACCCACCGGGGTGAGGGTCAGGCCCTCGTGTCGCGCCACCTGCTCTAGCGCCTCCTCGAACAACGCCCGCGAGCGCGCCGCGACCTGCTGCAGCCCCGCATGCAGCGCTGCGTCCTCTGGGTTGCGGTGCTGGCAGCTGCCGCTGTAAGCCTCGAAGCTGGACAGCAGCATCAGCAGTTCGGCAATGTGGCGTGGGCACTCGCAGGCCAGGGTCGAGGACATGCCGGCGATGGCGGTCAGCTGCGCATCGTCGTAGCGGCGCGCGGGTGGCAGGGCGGGGGCCGGGGCGGTGTCGACCGAAGGCACAGGCTGGGGCGCCGCGGGGGCGGCGGACGGATGCATCTGCAGCGGCGCGAGCCAGGCGCCCAGGCTCTCGTCATCGGGCGGCTCGCGCAGCAGCAGGATCCGGTCCGACGCCAGTGCCGCTGTCGCCGCTGCGCTGCCGAAGCGGTAGACGGCGGCCACCGATCGCGCCCGCAGGGCCGACTGGGCGGCCCGCAACTCGGCCGGGGTTTCCGGCAGCAGGCTGGGTGTGTGCCAGACGAGCAGGTCGCAGGGGCCGGCCAGCGCTGATCGGGCCGCCTCCGTCAGCGACTCGTGCACCGCCAGCAGACGCACGGGCGCGCCCAGCTGGCGGGCCACCGCCGGGCGCGCCAGCCGCGCCGCGAGCGCGGGGCCCACGACCACCAGACGCAGCGGCGCGCCCACGGCGGGCAGGGACGGGGTGCCGGCCGCCGCGCGCGGCGGCAGCGAACCGGCGAGGTCCTGCAAGGCTTCCAAGCCCAGGGAGGAGAGCGAGCCGATGGCATGGCCTTGCTGCGTCAGCGCGCGCAACAGCTGGAGGCGCTCAAGATCGGCCTGTGTGTAGAGCCGGTGCCCCGAGGGCGCCGTGCGCGGACGCACGGCCTGGTAACGCTGCTCCCAGATGCGCAGGGTGGCCACCGGCATCTGCACCAGGCGCGCCGCCGCGGCGCTACGAAACATGGTTTCGGCCTGACGAGGAGGGCTGTGGGGCTTGGGAGGCATCGGGTTTGTTGGATTGAGTTCAGTGTGAGTTGGATATTGGCACAAAAATAGGAAGAATCCTTCAATGAATCTGAATTGAGTTTGATTTGCTAAGATTCCGGCATGTCCAAGACCAACGCTGTCCGCGCCACGCTGTACTTTGACGGGGCTTGTCCGGTCTGCTCTCGCGAGGTCGCGATGTATCGCCGCGGTCCCGGTGCCGAGCAACTGGGCTGGGTCGATCTGTCCCGCTGCGAAACGGCCGATCTCGGTCCGGGCCTGAGCCGGGAGGCGGCCTTGGGGCGACTGCACCTGCGGCTCGCGGATGGGCGGCTGCTCAGCGGCGCGGCGGCCTTCACCGCGCTGTGGACCCTGCTGCCACGGTGGGCCTGGCTGGGACGCTTGCTGGCGCCAGCGCCGGTGCAAAGCGTGCTTGAGGCGGGGTACCGGGCGTTCCTGCGCCTGCGGCGCCTGTGGCGGCGGCCGGTGGAGTCATGAACGCAGCCCCGCGGCGCGGGCATCGCGGCAACAAGCAGTCGCTGCCCAGCAAGACCTGTGTCCGCTGCCAGCGCCCCATGAGCTGGCGTCGCCGCTGGGCCCATTGCTGGGAGCAGGTGCGGTACTGCTCCGAGGCCTGTCGCCGGGCGGGGCCGGTGCCGCGTCAGCCATGAGGCGCTGCCGCCATCTGGTCCTCGTGCTGGGCGACCAGCTCGATCTGCAGGCCTCCGCGCTGGACGGTTTCGATCCGGCCCAGGATGGGGTCTGGATGGCCGAGGTGGCCGAGGAGTCCACGCATGTCTGGTCCAGCCAGCCACGCATTGCGCTCTTCCTGTCGGCCATGCGGCATTTCGCCGCGGCCCTGCGGGCACGGGGTTGGCCGCTGTACTACCGTCGGCTGGATGAGGATCCGGAACCCGCGAGCCTGGACCAAGCTCTGAAGGCGACGCTGGCGGAGTTGCGCCCGCAGCGCTTGGTCATGACCGCGCCGGGAGACTGGCGGGTCCTGCGCTCCTTGCGTGCGCTCGCCGCCGATGCGGGCGTGCCGCTTGAGCTGCGCG
The DNA here is from genome assembly GCF_022549225.1 of Pelomonas sp. CA6. GTDB lineage: Bacteria > Pseudomonadota > Gammaproteobacteria > Burkholderiales > Burkholderiaceae_C > Roseateles. The sequence continues at coordinate 63,971 of NZ_JAKZFD010000015.1, read as the reverse complement.
AAGACCGGCATTTCTTCAGCACGGTGCGCGAATTCAGTGCCCATGCCCGGACGCGCAAGCAGCTGCGCCTGGAGTTCTTCTACCGCGAGCTGCGCCAGCGTCACGGGGTGCTGATGGACGGCGGCAAGCCCGCGGGCGGGCGCTGGAACCTTGATGCCGACAACCGCGAGGCCTTTGGGCCCGAGGGGCCGGGGCGCCTGCCGCCGCCGCCGCGCTTCGAGCCCGACGCGACGACCCGCGAGGTGCTGGCCTGGGTCGCGCAGCGCTTTGTCCGCCACCCCGGCCGCCTGGATGCGTTTGCCTGGCCGGTGAATCGCGAGCAGGCACTGGCGGCGCTGCAGCAGTTCATCGACGAGCGGCTGGCGCTCTTCGGGCCCTACGAGGACGCCCTGTGGCCGGGCGAGCCCTGGCTGTACCACTCGCAACTGTCGGCCGCCCTCAACCTGAAGCTGCTCGGCGCGCGCGAGGTGGTGAAGGCCGCCGAGGACGCCTACCGGGCCGGGCGCGTGCCGCTGCGCAGCGCCGAAGGCTTCATCCGCCAGATCCTGGGCTGGCGCGAATACGTGCGCGGCCTTTACTGGACGCAGATGCCGGACTACCTGGAGCGCAATGCCCTGGGCGCGGGCGAGGCGCTGCCGGCCTGGTATTGGACCGGGGACACGCAGATGGCCTGTCTGCGCGAGGTGCTCCGGCAAACCCTGGCGCTGGGCTACGCCCACCACATCCAGCGGCTCATGGTGGTTGGCCTGTTCGCCTTGCTGCTGGGGGTGCGGCCACGCCAGGTGCACGACTGGTTTCTCGCCGTCTATGTCGATGCCGTCGAATGGGTGGAGCTGCCCAACACCCTGGGCATGAGTCAGCATGCGGACGGCGGCCTGATGGCCAGCAAACCCTATGTGGCCACCGGCAAATACATCGAGCGCATGGGCGGGCCCTGCAAGACCTGCCGCTACGACCCGGCGCAGCGGCTGGGCGAGCGCGCCTGCCCCTACACCACGCTGTACTGGGATTTCCTGATGCGCCATGAGGTGCTGCTGGCCGGCAACAGCCGCATGGTCATGCAAGTCCGCAACCTGCAGCGCCTGCCCGACGCGGAACGCGCCGCCATCCGCGAGCGGGCGCAGGCGCTGCGCCTTGCCGCACAAGGCCCGGGCCTGTGATGACCGCCGAGCAACCGCACGTGGACTTCCCTCCCACGCGCGAGGCGGCGCTGGCGCGCATCGCCGCCTTCAACCCTTCGGCGTATGCGCGGACACGCAATCGGCTGGACGGCGCGGTGTCATGCTTGTCGCCTTACATCACGCATGGCTTGGTGAGCCTGCCCGAGGTGTTGGGGCTCGGTTTGCAGCGGGATCCGCAGGGCCCGCTGAGGGCCGTGCAGCACCGCTGGGTGATGGAGCTGGGATGGCGGGAGTATTTCCATCATGTCTGGGAAGCCCGCGGCGACGCGATTCTCGAATCGCTGTGGCCGGGGCCGCGTCCCGATGAAGCCTACGCGCTTGACATGCCGCGGGACATCCGCGAGGCCCGAACCGGGCTGCCGGTCATCGACAGGGCGGTGCGCACGCTCTATGCGAGCGGGTATCTGCACAACCATGCGCGCCTCTGGCTGGCCAGCTATGTGGTGCACGCGCGCCAGGTCCATTGGCGTTGCGCGGCGGACTGGCTGCTGGGCCACCTGATGGACGGCGACCTGGGCTGCAACCACCTGAGCTGGCAATGGGTCGCGGGGACGGCCAGCGCGAAGCCCTATCTGTTCAATGCCGAGAATGTGTCGCGCTTCGCGCCCGAGGACTGGCACAGCCCGGGCACGCCGATCGACACGAGCTACGCCCATTTGGAGGCGATGGCGCGAGGCCTGGCATCCTGGCCGGGAACCCAGGGCGGCCCGCGAAGTGAGCCGCCCGCAACGACCTCCCGCCCTCCGCAGACAGGCCGGCCGCCGCCGGCGGAGGTGGTGCGCGGCCGCACGGTGTGGCTGGTCCATCCTTGGGCCTTGGGTGAGCCGCCGGACGATCTGCCGGCCGACCGGCTCTGCATTGGCTGGTGGCCGGAGCCTTACCACCTCCGCTGGCCCTGGCGTGGGCGGCGCTGGCGCTTCGTGGCGACGCGCATGGGCGCCCTGGCCTCCTATGACTGGTATGGCGACGGCGCGTCCCTGGCCCACCTGCTGCGCGGTGCCCAGGAGGTCCAGACCCAGGCCAATCCCCATGTCAGCCGCTGGCTGCCGGCGGCGGTGCGTCAGCGCCCCGCGCCGAAGCTCTTCCCGGCCGTCGACCCGACCTGCCGTTCATTTTCGGCCTGGTGGGCGCGCAGCATCCAGGGCATTCGCCACTGCGAGGATCTGCCAGGGCTGCGGGGCTGGGCCAATGGGCAACCGGTGTCCGGCGCGGCGACGACCGTGGCGCGAGCATCAAGAACCGGCGTGGGCGATTCATGAGCGCCCTGGATCTCCCGAGCGCGCGCGCCCTGGCCAGGACGCTACCGCGCAGCACGGGTGTCTACCTGTACTTCGGCGATTCGGCCTTGCCGCTTTACATCGGCAAGAGCGTGGATCTGAGGGCCCGCTTCCTGTCGCACCTGCGCGCCCCCGAGGAGGCGGCCCTGATGCGCCAGGTGCGACGGATCGAATACATCGAAACCGCGGGCGAGTTGGGCGCCTTGCTGCTCGAGGCCAGCCTGATCAAGCAGCGCATGCCGTTGTTCAATCAGCGTCTGCGCCGTACCCGCCGCCTTCACGTCCTGCGCTTGGTGCCACTGGAGGGTGGGGCGCTGCAGCCGCGCATCGAGACGCTGGCCGATGCGCCGTTTGGGCGCGAAGCGGGGTGTTTCGGCCCGTTCAAATCCAGGCATGCCGCGGCCGACCATCTGCGGTCCCAGGCGAAGGCGCACGACCTCTGCTTGGGCCTGCTGGGGCTGGAGGCCATCGGCTCGCGGGGATGTTTCGCGCTTCAGGTCGGCCGCTGCCGGGGCGCCTGTGTGGGGCGCGAGCCGCGGCAGGTGCATGACGAGCGTCTGCGAGAAGCCCTCGACGCATTCCGTGTGCATGCCTGGCCCTATGCGACGGCGGTCCGCATCGTCGAGAGGGCGGGGGACTGGGTCCAGAGCCACGAGGTGCACGAGTGGCGCTATCTCCACACCGATTGCAGCCGCCGAGGCCGCATTGGCGCAGGCATTCAGCAGTCGTTTGATGCGGACATCTATCGGCTGCTGGTTCGCCCGCTCTTGGGGCGCGAATTCGAAATTGTGCAAGTGAGGGATGGGGGGTGATGCGGCCCGCCTGTGCCGTCGTGACGGGCAGCGTGGGCTGCAGTCGGGCGGCCTTCATGGGTCGTGCTCGGGGCGCGCCCGGGAGACTGGATCCGCGGCGGGTCGTCGAATGACGGCGTTGCCATCCCGCAAGCCCCGCCATAAGGACCGCCTGAGCTTGGGACGCGTGAACTTGGTATGGTGCGCTTGTCATCTCGAGTCTTCGTGGCCCACAGACGTTCTCTGATCGTTCGTTGGCGATCGAATGGGAGCGGGCGCCGACGACGGGCGCAAGGGGATGCATGACCATGGTCCGGCACTGCCTGTTCTTTGCCCTCAAGCCGCCAGCGGTCGAGGCCGCCCGCATTGGCCGCCTGGCCGCGCAGCTGCGCGCCGCACATGGCCTGAGCGGCCGTCCGCTGCGCGATGAGCGCTTCCACATCACGCTGGTGCATCTGGGCACGACCGAGCAGCCGCCCGATCCGGCGCTGGTCGACGCCGCGAGGCGTGCCGGCGAGTCGCTGGCCTGGCCGGCCTTCGAGCTGGCCTTCGACCAGTTGCTGAGCTTTGGCCGCGGCGAGGGCCACCATCCCTGGGTGCTGGGCGGGGGCGCCGGGCTGGACGGCGTGCGCGCGTTGCATGCGAGCCTGGTGTCAGGTCTTGCCCGCGAGGGCCTGAGGCCGGGGCGGCAGCGCTATGTTCCCCACCTGACCCTGCTCTACGACGAGCGCAGCCTGGCGCCCCAGGCGCTGGCGGTGCCCGGTTGGCGCGCCGACGAGCTGCAGCTGATCGACAGCCTGCAAGGCCTGACGCGACACGAACTGCTAGGCCGTTGGCCGGCCCGCGGCTGAGGCGCGACGACGCGAGGCGGCCGGTTCGCCGCCGGATTGCAGGCCGGCGAGCCAGCGCGTCAGCAGCTCGCCCAGCTGACGCCGCTGCGCCGCGCCCAGCGGCGCCAGCACGCGCTCCAGGTTGGCCACGTGCAGTGGCAAGGTGCGATCGATCAGCGCCAGCCCGGCGGGCGTCAGCGCCACCAGGGTGCCGCGCCGATCGCTGGGATGCGGCTGGCGCGCGATCAGGCCGGCCTGTTCCAGGCGGTCGAGGCGCGCGGTCATGCCGCCGGAGGACATCATCGCCGCCTCGTACAAGGCGGTCGGCGTCAGTGCGTAAGGGGCGCCGCTGCGGCGCAACGTGGCCAATACGTCGAACTCGCCGCTGCCCAGGCCCAGGTCGCTGAACAGCGGCTGCACGTGGTCGCGGCCGATCACCAGTGCCAGTTCAGCCAGCCGTCCGACCAGCTCCATCGCCGATGCGTCGATGTCCGGACGTTCGTCGCGCCATTGCGCGGCGGCTGCCGCGGCTCTGTCCTTAGCCTGCACCTCGCCCATGGTTATCTCGCTGAAAAGTATCTTGATGGAAAGATAATAGCGCCAGGAACGCGGGGCGGCCATCGGTGCCCACCCGAGGTTCGTCGACGACAAGGAGGATCATGAAGTCTCGTATTTCCGCAGCACCGGCGCCAGCCGCCGGGCTGCTGCTGCTGGCCATCGTGGCCGTTGCGCTCAACCTGCGGCCGGTGATGGCGGTGCAGGGCCCGTTGCTGGACCTCATCGAACGCGAAACCGGCATGGGCTCGGCCGGGGCCGGGCTGCTGACCACCTTGCCGGTGGCGATGATGGGGCTGGGCGCGCTGGCCGGCGGCCGCTTGCGCCGCCTGCTGGGCGAGCGTGTCGGCATCGTGCTCGGTACCTTGCTCGTGGCGCTGGCCTGCGCGGCGCGCCTGCTGCTGCCCGGCACGGCGGGCTTGCTGGGCAGCGCCGCCGCCGCGGGGCTGGGCATCGCACTGGTGCAGGCACTGATGCCAGGCGTGCTCAAGGCGAGCTTCGGTGCCGGCGCGGGCCGGGCCATGGGGCTGTACACCACCGGCATCATGGGCGGCGCCGCGGTGGCGGCGGCCAGCGCGGCCGGGGTGGCCGCGCAGCTGGGCTGGCAGGCGGGGCTGGCGCTGTGGGCCGTGCCGGCGGCCGCGGCGGCACTGCTGTGGTGGCGCGCGGCGCCCGCGGCCCGGGGCGCCGGCGTGGGGCTGCAGGCGCGGTCCACGCCGGCGGTCTGGCGCCTGCCGCGCGCCTGGAGCCTGATGCTGTTCTTTGGTCTGGGTACCGGCGCCTATACGCTGGTGCTGGCCTGGCTCCCACCTTATTACGTGAGCTTGGGCCAGAGCCGCGCCGCTGGCGGCCTGCTGCTCGCGGGGCTGACGGTGGCCGAGGTGGTCTCGGGGCTGCTGGTCTCGGTCTTCATCCATCGCTTCCCGGACCGGCGCGTGCCGCTGGCGGCGGTGCTGCTGTCGCTGCTGGCGGGCCTGGGCTGCCTGATCGTGGCGCCGCTGGCGCTGATGGCACCGGCGGTGTTTCTGACCGGACTGGGCATAGGCGCACTGTTCCCGCTCTCGCTGATCCTGGCGCTGGACCATGTGGACGACGCGCAGGGCGCCAGCGAGCTGACGGCCTTCGTGCAGGGCGGCGGCTATCTGGTCGCCAGCCTGATGCCCGTGGTGGCGGGCCTGATCCGCGAGCGCCTCGCCGACCTGACCCAGGCCTGGGTGTTGATGGCGCTGGGCGTGCTGCTGATGCTGGCCCTGGTGTTGCGCTTCGCGCCGCGGAGCTGCCGGCTGTTCGGACCGCGGCCGGCTCAGGCGGCGGCTTGCGCGGCCAAGGCCTGAGCGAGCGCGCGCACGCTCAGCGGGGCCGAGCCTTCGGCCTTGTTGCTGATCGTGACCATGACCGGGTGGCCGGCCCGCGCGGTGGCATGGGCGACGCGGGCCAGCACGGCGCGCGTGGATGGGTCCGGGTCCTGCATGCGGTCGAACTCGCCATAGCGGCGCTCGGCCTCTTCATAGCCATAGGGACCGTGCAGACGGTTGAGGTTCCATCGGCAGACCAGCGGGCCCGGCCACAGCGCGCGCAGCAGCGGCAGTTGCTGCTCGATGGGCGGCAGCTTGGGGTGCAAGCCCAGGCAATACCTGGCCCCGGCTTCGCGCAGCACGGCGACGAAATCGGGCGTGAGCCATTGCGGGTCGCGCACCTCCACGGCCACGACCGCCTGCGGCGCCCGTTCGTGTAAGGCGGGCAACGCCCGCAGCATGCGGCGCAGCCGCTCCAGCTGCTCTGGCAGGCGCTGCAGCAGCGCGGGCGGCAGCGGGCTGATCTGGAACACCAGTGCGCCGGTCTTGGCGCCCAGGCCTTCCTGTGCCGGCTGTACGAATTCCTGCACCGCCAGCGCGGGGTCCAGGAAGGCCGGATTGAGCTCCTTGCCGCGCCCGTCCTCGCTGCGTATCAGCGCATCGCAGACCAGGCTGGGCGCCTTGACGGTGAAGCGAAAGTCCTCGGGCACCTGCAGCGCGTAGCGCTCGTACTGGCTGGCCGTGAGCGGACGGTAGAAGCCGCGGTCGATGCCGACGGCGCGCAGCAGCGGATGGCGGGCATAGGCGCGCAGGCCCGATTTGGACAGCTGGCTCTCGCTGTGCCGGCCGGCCCAGACCAGGCCCTCCCAGCCCGGATAGGTCCAGGACGAGGTGCCCAGCCTCAGGCTGGCGGGCAGCGTGCGCGCCAACGCCAGATCGTCCGGCTGCGTCGCGGCGGCCTGCACGGCTCCGGCCGGAGCGCGTCGGGCTGTGGTGGCCGGCGTGGCCGCGGGAGCTTCGTCCGCACCGAACAGGTCGACTTGCAACGCCGCGCTGGCATCGTCCTCATCGGCGTCTGGGGCTGGGGCGGAGCGGGGATCGGACATCGGCGGACTCATGGCGTCCAAGCATAGCCAAGCGTGCCGACCCCAGGGTTCCTGCGGCTACACTGCCGCCGATCCACCATGAGCGATTCCTTTGTTCAACCCAGCGCCGCGGACGAGTATGCGATGCGCCTGGCCCTGGACCAGGCGCAGAACGCCTGGCTGGTCGGCGAGGTGCCGGTCGGCGCGGTGATCATGCGCGGCGGGCAGGTGATCGCCACCGGCTACAACCGGCCCATCACCACGCACGATCCGACCGCGCATGCCGAAATCGTCGCGCTGCGCCACGCGGCCCAGCTACTGGGCAACTACCGGCTGCCGGAGTGCGAGCTCTTCGTCACGCTGGAGCCCTGCGCGATGTGCGCGATGGCGATGATGCATGCGCGGCTCAAGCGCGTGGTTTTCGCCGCGACGGACCCCAAGACCGGCGTGGCCGGCTCGGTGCTGGACCTGTTCGCGGCGCGCCAGCTCAACCACCACACGCAGATCCAGGGCGGCGTGCTCGCCGGGCCCGCCGGCGATCTGTTGAAGAAGTTCTTTGCCGAGCGTCGCGAGGCGGCGCGCCAGCGCCGCGAGGCGCGGCGGCGAGAGGAGGGCGATGCCGCCATTCCTGTCGGCGAGGCCCACTACCTGGACGATCCCAAGCCATGAGTTCCCTGATTCTGTTCACCCCGGCCGGCGTGTTGGCCCAGGCCCAGCCCCTGAAGCGTGCGGCCAAGCGCCTGCAATCGCTGGGTTTTTCGGTCGAGATCGATGCCTCGGCGCTCGCCCGCCATCAGCGCTTCGGCGGCGACGACGAGGTCCGTCTCGAGGCCTTGCACCGGGTGGCACGCGCCGCGCCGGACGTGGCGCTGGCCACGCGTGGCGGCTATGGCCTCACGCGGCTGCTGGACCGCATCGACTGGTCGCTGATCGCGCACAGCGCCGAGCACGGCACCCACTGGGTGGGGCAGAGCGACCTGACCGCGCTGCAGCTGGGTCTGCTGGCGCACACCAAAGGCATCAGCTGGGCCGGGCCGCTGGCCTGCGACGACTTCGGCCGGGCCGACGCCGACGGCGGCGTGGACGAGATCACGCGCGACTGCTTCCTGGAGGCCATGGACGGCTCGCTCGAAGCGGTGGGCTTCCGCGAGAGCCTGGCGCCGCGCGGACAGACCCCGCACGACGGGCTGGAGGCGCGTGGCCTGCTGTGGGGCGGCAATCTGACCGTGCTGTGCTCGCTGCTGGGCACGCCGCATTTCCCCAAGGTCAAGGGCGGCATTCTGTTCCTGGAAGACGTCAACGAACACCCCTACCGCGTCGAGCGCATGCTGCTGCAGCTGCAACAGGCCGGCGTGCTGGACGCGCAGAAGGCGGTGCTGTTGGGGGCCTTCAGCGCCTGGAAGAAATCGCCGCTGGACCGCGGCTACGACCTGAAGGCCGCGATCTCGGCGGTGCAGTCGCGCACCCGCACGCCGCTGCTGGGCGGGCTGCCCTTCGGCCATGTGCCGACCAAGGTCTGTTTGCCGGTGGGCGCCAAGGTCGAGCTGGTGGTGCAGGGCCGCGAGGTGCTGCTGGCCTGGGGGCATGACGCCCACCGCGGGCACGAGCACTGAGCCCACGCGGCGCGGCGCCGTGCCGCGTCTTCGCGACAGCCCTCGGGCAAGACCCGTCCCCAGGGGCGCTTCGCCCCGACTAAGATCGTCGCCAGCACGTGGGTGCGGGCCTGCCCCACGGGCAGGGATTGCAGCAAAAATGGGCATGCAATGCCGCTTCGCCGCCAGGCGACGCGGCATTGCTTTTGGAGCACTGGGGACACCATGCCGGGTGGGTTGTGGGGGAGGGCGGGGCGTGCCGCATGGCGGGCGCTGGCCGCCGTGGCGCTGCTGCTGCTGCTGCTGGCCGCATGCGAGGGCGGCGCGCCGCCGAACAGCCCCTACGGCAGCGGCGCGGCCCGGGACAACACGCTGTACATGTCCTTTGACGAGCGCTCGCCGCGCTACCTGGATCCGACCGCCTCCTACACCTCGCCCGAAGGGGCCTACGCCTACCAGATCTACGAGCCGCTCTACGGCTATCACTACCTCAAGAGGCCTTATGTACTGGAGCCGCGCGCTGCGGCCGAGGTCGTGCGGCCCTATTACCTGGACGCGCAGGGGCAGCGTCTCCCGGACGAGGTCGACCCGGAGCGCATCGCGCGCAGCGTCTACGACATCCCCATTCGCAAGGGCGTGCGCTACGCGCCGCATCCCGCCTTCGCGAAGGATGCGCAGGGGCGTTACCTCTATCACCATCTGAGCGCCCGCGAGCTTGGCGATAAACGCAGCCCGTGGCAGTTCGAACAGCGCGGCACGCGCGAGCTGGAGGCCGAGGACTTCGTCTACGCGCTCAAGCGGCAGGCGACGCCACGCGTGGAGGCGCCCATCTTCGGGCTGTTCGCCGAGCATGTGCTGGGGCTGCGCGAGTACGGCGAGCGGATCCAGCGGGAAAACGCCAAGCTGCTGCAGGGCCTGCCCGAATCCGCCCCCGACAAGCCTTTCCTGGACTTCCGGCGCTGGCCCCTGGAAGGCGCGCAAGCGCTGGACCGGCACACCCTGCGCATCACGCTGAAGGGCAAGTATCCGCAGTGGAAGTACTGGATGGCGACCACCTTCCTGGCGCCCGTGCCCTGGGAGGTGGACCTGTTTTACGCCCAGCCGGGCATGAACGAACAAGGCCTGTCCTGGAACCGCTGGCCGGTGGGCACCGGGCCCTTCATGATGACCGAGTACGAACAGGACCGGCGCCATGTGATGTCGCGCAACCCGAACTACCGCGGCGACCCCTATCCCTGCGAGGGCGCGCAGGGCGACCGTGCCGCCGGGCTGCTGGCCGACTGCGGCAAGCCCATGCCTTTCGTGGACAAGATCGTCGCCAACCTCATCAAGGAGCGGGTGCCGCGCAAGGAGATGTTCAAGCAGGGCTATCTGGACCTGCCGGAGATCGAGCGCGCCGACTGGGGGGTGGAGTTCCTGGCCGACCGCGATGATTCGGACGAGGTGGCCGCGCAGTTCAAGGCGCGTGGCTACCAGTTCCCGCAGGACACGGACCCGAGCAACTGGTACCTGGGCTTCAACATGCTGGACCCGGTGGTGGGCCATGGCCGAAGCCCCGAAGAAGACTTGCGCCACCGCAAGCTGCGCCAGGCCATTTCCATCGCGGTGGACTGGGAGGAGGGCTATGGCCAGATCTTCCGCAACAAGGGAGGCAACGCCGCGCACGGGCCGGTGCCGCCGGGTGTGTTCGGCTCGCGCGAGGGACAGCCGGGCTGGCACAACCCGGTCACGCACCGGGTGGTCGACGGGCAGCTGCGGCGCCGCTCTATCGAGGAGGCGCGGCAGCTGCTTGCCGAGGCCGGCTATCCGCAGGGGCGCGACGCCAGGACCGGCAAGCCACTGGTGCTGAGCTACGACTTCCAGCGCGTCGTCACGCCCGAGATGAAGGCGGAGAACGACTGGATGGTCAAGCAGTTCGCCAAGCTGGGCATCCAGCTGGACGTGCGCGCGACCGACTTCAACCAGTTCCAGGAGAAAGTTCTCAAGGGCAAGCACCAGATCTACTGGTGGGGCTGGTTCGCCGACTACCCGGACGCGGAGAACTTCCTCTTCCTGCTCTACGGCCCCAACAGCAAGTCCAAGCAGGCGGGGGAGAACACCTCCAACTACGAGAACCCGGAATACGACCGGCTGTTCAAGCGCTTGCAGAGCCTGGACGACGGCCCTGAAAAGCAGCGGGTGATGGACCGCATGCTGGCCATCGTGCGCGAGGACGCGCCCTGGGCCTGGGGCTATTGGCCCTGGGTGGGGCTGGCCTTCCAGTCCTGGGTGCACAACGGCAAGCCCAGCATCGTCGTGCGCGACGTGGGGCGCTACTACCGCATCGATGCGGCCGAGCGCGCGGTGCGCCAGGCGCAGTGGAACGCGCCGGTCTGGTGGCCGCTCGGGCTGTTGCTGCTGGGCGGGCTGACCATCGTCTGGACCACCCGGCGCAGCTTCCAGGCGCGCGAGCGCGCCACCGCGCGCACGACGGTGGCCGGCAACACCTGACCCTGGCGCATGGCTCAGCCCCTCCTATGTTCAAGTACCTGATGCGCCGGGCCGGCTACGGCCTGCTGATCCTGGTCGGCGTGAACCTGCTGACCTTCTTTCTCTTTTTCACGGTCAACACGCCCGACGACATGGCACGCCTGAACATCGGCGGCAAGCGCGTGACCCAGGAGCAGATCGACAAGTGGAAGGCCGAGCGCGGCTATGACAAGCCGCTGGTCTGGGACGCGCAGGCCCGCGGCGCTGAGCGGCTCACGCACACGATTCTGTGGGAGCGTTCGGTCTCGCTGATGCTGCTGAACTTCGGTCGCTCCGATGCGCGCCAGGCCGTGGACATTGGCCACGAGGTGAAGCAACGCATGGGGGTGAGCCTGCAGCTGGCCATTCCCATCTTCGTGCTGCAGCTGATCGTCAGCGTGGGCTTCTCGCTGCTGCTGGTGTTCTTTCGCCATTCGCGCATCGACTTCTGGGGCGTGGTCGCCTGCGTGCTGATGCTGTCCATCTCCAGCCTGTTCTACATCATCGTCGGCCAGTACTTGTTCTCGCGCGTGCTGCGCCTGGTGCCGATCAACGGCTATGAGCCGGGGCTGGACGCCTTCAAGTTCCTGGCGCTGCCGGTGCTGTTGTCGCTGCTGTCACGGCTGGGCGGCGAGGCGCGGCTCTACCGCGCGATGCTGCTGGAGGAGGTGGGCAAGGACTACGTGCGCACCGCGCGGGCCAAGGGCTTGTCGGAGCCCGCGGTGCTGGTGCGCCATGTGTTGCGCAACGCGCTGATCCCCATCATCACCAGCGCAGGCGCCTATCTGCCCTATGTCTTCCTGGGCAGTCTGGTGTTCGAGAGCTTCTTTGGCATTCCCGGTCTGGGCGCCTTCGTCATCGAGGCGATCACCGGGCAGGACTTCGCCATCGTGCGCACCATGGTCTTCCTCGGTGCGCTGCTGACCATCGCGAGCAACGCGCTGATCGACCTGGTCTACACCTGGGTGGATCCGCGCGTCAGGCTGACCTGAACGGCGGAGAGGGACATGGGCTTCAAGATCGTCGTGCTCTGGACCGATGTGGCGCTGTGGCTGCTGTTCGCCGCGCTGCTGGGCTATGGACTGCGCCTGTGGCGGGTGCCGCATCTGCGCGCCAACTGGCGCCGGGTGCTGCGCGATCCGGCCGCGATGAGCGCCGGCATCGTGCTGCTGGCCTTTCTGGCCGTGGCCGCGCTGGACAGCCTGCACCTGCGCCGCGCGCTGGACGGCGGCGCGGGCCAGACCCTGTTCTACAGCACGCGGACCGAATCGTTGCTGGACCTGGCGCTGGCGCGCCAGATCGGCATGCGTGAATCCAGCTATTCCGCGCCGCTGGCCTACCGCGGCTTCAGCAAGGAGGCGGTGTCGCTGGATGATGGACGGATCGTGCGCGAGCACCCGCGGCTGGCCCATGGCGGCGCGCATCTGGATGGGACCGAGTCGCAGCTGCGCCAGGCCTGGGCCGCCGACCTCGCACGGCGTGCGTTGGCGGGGCTGGCCGGCGCGCTGGCGGGCTGTGGCCTGGCGCTGCTGCTGTTCGTCGCGGCGCTGGCGCCACGGCCCTGGCACGCGGCGGGCTGGCGCCAGGCGATTTTCCAGCTGCTGGGCGACCACACCGAGCTGCCGTGGCGCGCGGCCTGGCTGACGGTCTGCGTTCTGCTGCTGCTGGCCGGCCCGGTGGTCGCGCTGATGGGCCACTACCATGTGTTCGGCACCGACCGCACCGGCAACGACGTGCTCTACCAGGCGCTCAAGAGCGTGCGCACGGCCTTCGTGATCGGCGCGCTGTCGACGTTGGCCACCTTGCCGTTCGCGCTGGTGCTGGGCATCTTGGCGGGCTACTTCAAGGGCTGGGTGGACGAGCTGATCCAGTATGTCTACACCGTGCTGTCCTCGGTGCCCAATGTGCTGCTGATCGCCGCCTGCGTGCTGATGCTGCAGGTCTTCCTGGACCAGCACAGCGAGTTGTTCGAGACCAGCGCGGAGCGGGCCGACCTGAAGATCTTCCTGCTCTGCGCGATCCTGGGCCTGACCGGCTGGGCCCAGCTGTGCCGGCTGATACGCGCCGAAACCTTGAAGCTCAGCGAGCTGGACTTCGTGCAGGCGGCCACCGCCTTCGGCGTTTCGCATGGCCGCATCATGCTGCGCCACATTGGTCCCAATGTGCTGCACCTGCTGCTGATCAGCGTGGTGCTGAGCTTCTCCGAACTCATCCTCTACGAGGCGGTGCTGACCTACGTGGGCGTGGGGGTGGATCCCGACATGAACAGCTTCGGCGGCATGATCAACCTGGCGCGCTCGGAGATGTCGCGCGAGCCCATCGTCTGGTGGAGCTTCGCCGCCGCCTTCGGGGCCATGGTGAGCCTGGTGCTGGCGGCCAACCTGTTCGCCGACGGGGTGCGCGACGCCTTCGATCCGCGCTCGCGCAAGCTGCGTCCGCGATGGCTGGCGCAGCGCCGCGCCGCCGAGGAAGGCACCGGCTGATGGAAGAGCAGGGCATGCTGAGCATCGAAGACCTGCGGGTCGAACTGGACGCCGACGCGGGGCTGGTCCGCGCGATCGACGGCATCAGCCTCACACTGTCGCGTGGACAGACTTTTGCGCTGGTGGGCGAGTCCGGCTGCGGCAAGAGCATGACCGCGTTGGCGCTGATGCGACTGCTGCCCGACAACGGCCGCATCGCCGGCGGCCGCCTGATGCTGGACGGCGAGGATTTGTTCGACCTCAGCGAGGCGCGCATGCGTCAGGTCCGCGGCGGTCGCATTGCGATGATTTTTCAGGAGCCGGGCACCAGCCTGAATCCGGTGATGCGCGTGGGCGACCAACTGGTCGAGGCGATCCAGGCGCATACCGAGCTGCGTGGCGAGGCCGCGCGCGCCAAGGCGCTGGAGTGGCTGCACCGCGTGGGCCTGCCGGAGCCGGAGCGACGTTTGCGGGACCATCCCTTCCGGCTGTCCGGCGGCCAGAAGCAGCGCGTGATGATCGCGATGATGCTGGCGGCCGAGCCGGACTTCCTGATCGCCGACGAGCCGACGACGGCGCTGGACGTGACGATACAGGCGCAGATCCTGGCCCTGCTGAAAGAGCTGCAGCGCGAGCGCGGGCTGGGGCTGCTGCTGATCACGCATGATCTGGCGGTGGTCGCGGGCATGGCGCACCAGGTGGCGCTGATGTATGCCGGGCAGATCGTCGAGCAAGCCTCGGCGGCGCAGTTCTTCGCCGCGCCGCGCCATCCCTATGCGCGGCTGCTGCTGCAGGCGCTGCCCGATGCGCAGCGCCGCGGCGAGCGGCTTGCGGCGATTGCCGGCACCGTGCCGCCGCTGTGGCAGCGTTTCCCCGGCTGCCGCTTCGCGCCGCGCTGCGACCAGGCGATGCGGCATTGCGCCAGCCGCCGGCCTGCGCTGACGGCCTTGGGGGGCGAGTCCGGGCGGCAGGTTCGCTGCCTGGCCTACAGCGAGCCCTACAGCGAGCCCTACAGCGAGCCACTGCAAAAGCCGGAGACCGCCGCCCGGGCTGAGGCGGCCGATTTTGCGCCAGCCAGCGTGGCGCAGGACGCGGCCGCCCGCCCGCTGCTGGAGGTGCGCGATCTGCGCGTGCGCTATGTGCTGTCGCGCACGCTGATGGGGCAGCCCGCGCGCGTCTTCGAGGCGGTCGACGGAGTGTCGTATGCGATCGAGCCGGGCCGTACGCTGGCCCTGGTCGGCGAATCGGGCTGCGGCAAGACCACCTCGGGCAAGGCCATCGTGCAGCTGCTGCGCGGGCGGGCCGAGGTTTCGGGGCAGGCGCTGCTGCACGCCGGCGATGCGCCGGTGGACCTGTTCCAGCTTGAGGGCGCGGCACTGAAGGCGGCTCGCCGGCAGGTTCAAATCGTGTTTCAGGACCCGTTCGCCTCGCTGAATCCGCGCCTGCGCGTGCAGGATCTGCTGGAGGAAGGGCTGCTGGCACTGCGCCCCGAGCTGGACGGGCCGGCCCGCCTGCGCCTGTTGCAGGAGCTGGTGGACCAGGTCGGCCTGCGCCGCGACGCGTTGCAGCGTTTCCCGCACGAGTTCTCTGGTGGCCAGCGCCAGCGCATCGCGATCGCGCGCGCGCTGGCGGTGCAGCCACGCCTGATCGTCTGCGACGAACCGACCTCGGCGCTGGACGTGTCCGTGCAGGCGCAGATCCTGAACCTGCTGAAGGCACTGCAACGCAGCCATGGGCTGGCCTACCTCTTCATCACGCACAACATCGGCGTTGTGGAGTACATCGCCGACGAGGTGGCGGTGATGGAGCGCGGCCGTATCGTCGAGTCCGGTCCGGCGGGCGAGGTGCTTTCGGCCGCGTCGCAGCCCTACACGCGGCGCCTGCTGGCCGCGGTGCCGCGCATGACCGCCTGAAAGACCCTGAAGCGCAAACGGTTGCCGTTGGCCGGTACCCGTGGCTGTGTGCGCGCAGCGGCGCGAGCGTCGCCTGTTCTTGCGTGCTGGCGAAGTGGGGCGCCGAGACGCCAACCCCCTACGGCTGTGCGTATAGACTGTCGGTCGCGGGAAATCCCTATATGGTGCCCGGGTGGTCGTGTGTTCGCATACCACTAAAATACCAAATACCGGTGCAGAGATGCGTTGGTTGTCCGGATTGGCGAGCTGCGTAAGCTTCGTTAAAGCCTGGGGTAAGCCCCATGCTTGAGCCCAGCTGACGCTCGTTTATGATTTGGGCTGCGCAAGCTAGGTGAAAGGTGTAGCCGTTCTACGCGTCACTTTGCTTGAGAGGCCCGTGGTCAAAAGCCAGCGGGCATTTTTGTTGCTTTGATCGGGTCCGTACCGTGCCCAGAGTGTTGAGTCTTTCTGTCCATCCTGCATGGGGTCGCCTCATCCAGCAGCCCGTTGGCTGCCTAGATGGGGTTCCGTCCTCCCGCAACGCCGGCAAGAGTCGCTTCTAACTCGGGGTGACGGCCGTGAGCAGCGTAGCCGCTGTGTCGAGCGAACTTTCCCCTCCAGTGTCTCGATGAAAGTGTTTCGCAGTTTGATGAAGGAGCGCGCATGAACTTTGCGCAAGACCAGAAGGCCGGTTCGCGTCTGACCGGATTCGGCATCGTGATCTTGATTCACGTGCTGATCGTCTGGGCGCTGGCCAGCGGCCTGGCCACCAAGGTGGTCGAGGCCGTCAAGGGTCCGATCGACGTGAAGGTGGTCGAGGAGAAGGTCAAGCCGCCGCCCCCGCCCGAGAAGGTGGTGCCGCCCCCGCCCGATCTGAAGGCCCCGCCGCCGCCTTTCGTGCCGCCGCCCGAGGTGACCGTGACGGCGCCGCCGCCGCCCATGGCCGCGGTGGCCGTGCAGAGCACGACGCCGCCGCCGACCAACACGGTGGCGCCGACCAACCCGACCCCCGCGCCGGTCGCCGCTCCCGCACCGCGTCCCGCGAAGATCACCGCCGCCATGGTCTGCACCAAGATGGGCAAGCCTGACATTCCCGCGGTGAACTGGGCCGGCCGTGCCGAGTACAAGGCGACCGCCACCGTGAAGGCGGGCCGTGTCACCAGCGTGGAGCTGGCCGTGATCCGTGGCGCCAACGACCGCAAGGCCGAGCGTGCTCTGCGCGCTGCCGTGGTCAGCGCGCTGACGGACACCTACGAATGTCCGGGCGATCACGTGTTCGAACAGGAATTCGTCTTCAACATCGATTAAGCCGGCGGGGCCGCATGAGCCCCGCTTCCCCGCATGGGGTGCCTGTCCCGGGACACCGTCAGGCGCTCCAGCCCTAACCCCGTATTCCAGATCGCCAGATCTTTTTGCGTAGGAGCTAACTCCATGATCTCTCGTATCTCTGCCTTGATTGCGGCTGTGGCTTGTGCCGCGACCCTGGCCGTGTCGCCCCTGGTGGCCCATGCTCAAGACCAGCAGGCGTCCGCCGCCTCTGCCGCTCCCGCCGAACAGACTGCTGCTCCCGTTGCCGAGGCTGCCGCTCCCGCCGCTGCCGCTGCCACCGAGAAGAAAGACAACCCCTACAGCCTGGGCAACATCATTGCCCACGGCAACACCGTGGACCAGGCCGTTCTGGTGATCCTGGCCATCATGTCCATGGGCTCCTGGTACATCCTGTTCATCCGCCTGTGGGATACCGCCAAGCTGAACAAGGAAGCCAAGGAAGTGCGCGCCTCCTTCTTCAAGAAGGCCAGCCTGCAAGAAGGCCTGAAGAGCCTGAGCGAAACCGGCGCTTTCCGCTACATCGCCCAGACCGGCGTGGACGCTTCGGAGCACCATGAAGGCGCGCTGACCGAAAACATCGACCACAACACCTGGGTGACGATGAACATCGACCGCGCCGTCGGCGAAGTGAACTCGCGTCTGCAAGGCGGCCTGGGCTTCCTGGCGACCGTGGGTTCGACCTCTCCCTTCATCGGCCTGTTCGGTACCGTGTGGGGCATTCTGCAAGCCCTGACCCAGATCGGCGTGGCTGGCCAGGCTTCGATCGACAAGGTGGCCGGCCCCGTGGGCGCCGCGCTGATCATGACCGCCATCGGTCTGGCCGTCGCCGTTCCCGCCGTGCTGGGCTACAACTGGCTGGTCAACCGCAACAAGGCCGTGATGTCGCAAGTGCGTGCCTTTGCTGCCGACCTGCACGGCGTGCTGATGGGCAACCGCAAGGTTGCCGGTCGTTAATCCCAAGCCACCCGGAGACTCATCATGGGGATGAACGTCGGTTCGTCCGGCGGCGAAGACGAGGTGGTCTCGACCATCAACACCACGCCCCTCGTGGACGTGATGCTGGTGTTGTTGATCATCTTCCTGATCACCGTGCCGGTGGTGACGCAGTCGGTGGGGGTGACCCTGCCGAAAGAGACCAATGCGGTCCGCGTCACCAAGCCGGAGAACATTGAAATCGCGGTGACCAAGGACGGGGACATCTACTGGGGCGTGAGCCTGGTGCCTGATACCGAGGCCCTGGTGGAGCGCCTGAAGAAGGTGTCTGTCCTGAATCCGCAGCCGGAAGTGCATATCCGTGGCGACGACAAGTCGCGTTACGAGAACGTCGGCAAGGTGATGGTGGCGTGCCAGCGCGCCGGCATCATGCAGGTCAAGTTCGTCACCGAGCCGCCGGCTCGGGGTGGCTGAACAAGGAGTTGAACCATGGGAATGAATGTTGGTAACTCCTCGGGCGGCGATGAAGCGGACGTGATGCTGGACGTCAACACGACGCCGCTGATCGACGTGATGCTGGTGCTGCTGGTGATGCTGATCATCACCATCCCCATCCAGCTGCACTCGATCAACCTGGACATGCCGCCACCGAGCAACCAGCAGCCGCTGAAGGATCCCATCGTGCACGAGGTCTTCATCGACTTCGACGGCACGGTGATGTGGGACGGCACGCCGGTTGCCAACCATGCGGACCTGGAAGCCAAGCTGTCCCAGGTCGTCGCCGAGCCAGACCAGCCCGAGGTGCACATCAAGCCCAACAAGCTGGTTGAGTACGGCAACGTGGCCGCGGTGATGGCGGCGGCGCAGCGCCTGGGCGTCAAGAAGATGGCCATGGTCGGGAACGAGCAGTTCCTGAACTGATGGCGGTCTGAACGCTTGATACAGTGAACGCGCTGCCCGCAAGGGTGGCGCGTTTTTCGTTGCAGGAGAGAACCTGATGAAATTGAAGACTTTGGCCTCGGTGGCCGTGGGTGCCGCAGCGCTGGTGCTGGGCAATGCACCGCAGGGTCGGCTGGGCCTGGGCCAGGCGCAGGCGCAGGTGCGCCCCGACGTGGGCAAGCATCTGAAGGCGGCGGGCGACCTGCTGAAGGCCGGCAAGGGCGCGGAAGCGCTCGCCAAGGTCCGCGAGGCCGAGGGCGTCAGCGGCCGCAATGCCGACGAGAACGCGGCACTGGAGCAGATGCGCGTGGCTGCGGCCTCGCGCACCGGCGATGCCGACCAGATGGTCAAGGGCTATGAGGCGCTGAAGGCCTCGGGCCGCCTGTCGCAGGCGCAGCAGCTGCAGATGATGGAGTCCATCGCCGGCACCTATTCGCGCGCCAACAACCACGCCAAGGCGCTGGACTGGGCCAACCGCTACTTCGCCGCCGGCGGCAACAGCCCCACGGTCAAGCAGGTGCAGTCCTATTCGCAGTGGAACTCCGGTGACGTCGGCGCCGTGCTGAAGGAAACGCTGGCCGAGATCCAGGCTGACGAGAAGGCCGGCCGCACGCCGTCGCAGCAGAAGCTCAATCTGTTGCTGAGCGCCGCGAGCAAGAAGGGCGACACCGCGACCGAGGCGCTGGCTGTCGACAAGCTGCTGAACTACTACCCGACCAAGCAGCTGTGGGCCCAGGTGCTGGGCTCGATGCAGAGCCGCAAGGGCTTTTCGCCGCGCTTCACGCTGGACGTCTATCGCCTGCGCCTGGCGACGGACAACCTGCGCGACGCCAACGATTACATGGAGATGGCTCAGCTGTCCGCCCAGGCCGGCTTCCCCGAAGAGGGCAAGAAGGTGATGGACAAGGGCTTCGCCGCCGGCGTGCTCGGCCAGGGCGCCGAGGCCGCGCGTCAGAAGCGTCTGGCCGACCTGCTGGTCAAGCGCATCGAGGAAGCCAAGGCCGGCCAGGCCGCGGCCGAGAAGGATGCACGCGACGCCAAGGAAGGCGATGGGCTGATCAAGCTGGGTTTGGCGCTGGCCTACCGCGGCGAGGGCGCCAAGGGCGTCAAGCTGGTCGAGGAAGGCATCGCCAAGGACAACCTGAAGCGTCCGGAAGATGCCAAGCTCTATCTCGGCCTGGCCCAGTTCCTGGCCGGCGATGCCGGCAAGGCACAGCAGACCTGGCGTGGCGTGAAGGGCAACGACGGCAGCGCCGACCTGGCCCGCCTGTGGATCGTGCACGCGCGCAGCGCCAAGAAGTAAGTCCTCGTGGGCTGACCCGGGGTGGGCCCCTGCCACCCTCGGGCACATAGAAAAGGCCTCCCCTGCGGGAGGCCTTTTTGCATTGGCGCGGCCCGTTGGGGCGCGCGGGCCTGCGCTCAGCGCGGCTGCATGCGGATCGCGCCGTCCAGGCGGATCACCTCGCCATTGAGCATGTCGTTGGTGATGATCTGGTGCACCAGCTTGGCATAGTCCTCGGGCCGGCCCAGGCGCGAAGGGAAGGGCACGCTGGCGGCCAGCGCGTCCTGGACTTCTTGGGGCATGCCGAACAGCATGGGCGTGCCGAAGATGCCGGGGGCGATGGTCATGTTGCGGATGCCGTTGCGCGCCAGGTCGCGCGCGATGGGCAGGGTCATGCCGACGACGCCGCCCTTGGAGGCGGCATAGGCGGCCTGGCCCATCTGGCCGTCGAAGGCCGCGACCGAGGCGGTGGAGATCATCACGCCGCGCTCGCCGGTGGCTTCCGGTTCGTTCTTGCTCATCGCTTCGGCGGCCAGACGGATCATGTTGAAGCTGCCGACCAGGTTGACGGTGAGCACCTTGGCGAACAGCGACAGCGAGTGTGCGCCGTCCTTGCCCACGGTCTTGGCGGCCGGGGCGATGCCGGCACAGTTCACCAGACCCATCAGCTTGCCCATGGACAGGGCCTTGGCCACGACGGCCTGGCCGTCGGCCTCCTGGCTGACGTCGCACTTCACGAAGGCGCCGCCCAGCTCGGCCGCGAGGGCCTCGCCGCGTTCCACCTGCAGGTCGGCGATCACGACCTTGCCGCCTTCACGCGTCAGCATGCGGGCCGTGCCTTCGCCCAGGCCGGATGCGCCGCCCGTGACGATGAAGACCTTGCCTGCGATTTCCATGTCTGTCTCCTAGCTCCAAGAGGGTGGGTGAGTTACGTTAACGTAAACGTCAATTGTGGCCGAAAAAAGAGCGACCACCGCCTGCGCGGGGTCGCTGTGCCGGTGCCGCGTTGGCGGCGCGTCTCAACCCAGTGCGGCGAGCGCGCGGGCGGTGATCTCGTCCACCGAGCCCAGGCCTTCGATGCGGCGGTAACGCGGGGCTTGTGCGTCGCCGCTGTCGGCCCAGCGCGAGTAGTAATCGACCAGCGGGCGCGTCTGCGCCTGGTAGACCTCCAGGCGCTTGCGCACGGTCTCTTCCTTGTCGTCGTCGCGCTGGATCAGATCCTCGCCCGTCACATCGTCCTTGCCGGCCACCTTGGGCGGGTTGAACTTGACGTGGTAGGTGCGGCCCGAGGCGACGTGCACGCGGCGGCCACTCATGCGCTCGATGATGGCCTCATCGGGGACGGCGATCTCCAACACAACGTCCAGCTTGACGCCGGCCGCCTTCATCGCGTCCGCCTGCGGAATGGTGCGCGGGAAGCCGTCGAAGAGAAAGCCCTGGGCGCAATCGGGCTGGGCGATGCGTTCCTTGACCAAGCCGATGATGATGTCGTCGCTGACCAGCCCCCCGGCATCCATGACCTTCTTGGCGGCCAGCCCCAGCTCCGTTCCGGCCTTCACGGCGGCGCGCAGCATGTCGCCAGTGGAGATCTGCGGGATGCCGAATTTTTGGCAGATGAAGGCGGCCTGGGTGCCTTTGCCGGCGCCGGGCGCGCCGAGAAGAATCAGTCTCATGGGTCTCCTCAATATGCAAAGAGGGCGCGGACTTTCGTTCGTGCCCTCACAAACTGCGGCCGAGGATAGCATGGGCCAGCCTTCGCACGGCTGACGCGGCGGCGCTTGGCGCTCGGTTGTAACCCCAGGTCGTCGCGGCTGCCAGCAGGGCCGCAGCGGGCTCAGCCGGCGAGCAGCTGCCGCACCCGTTCCAGGTCTTGCGGCGTGTCCACGCCGGGGCCGGGCCGCTCCGCGCTGACATGGACGGCGATGCGTTCGCCATGCCACAGCACGCGCAATTGCTCCAGCGCTTCGATCTGCTCCAACGGGCTCTGGCTTAGCTGTGGAAAGCGGCGCAGGAACCCGGCTCGGTAGCCGTACAGGCCGACATGGCGCAGCACCGCGTCGGGGTGTTCGGGGTAGGGATGGGCGCCGGCCGCGGGCGCGTCGCGCCACCAGGGAATCGGTGCGCGCGAAAAATAGAGCGCGCGGCCCTCGCGATCGCAGACCAACTTGACGACGTTGGGGTTGGCGAACTCCGCCGCGTCGGTGATCGCGTGCGCCACGGTGCTCATCACGCAGTCCGGGCGCGACGTCAGCAGCGCCGCGCAGGCCTGGATCATGGTGGGGGCGATCAGCGGCTCGTCGCCCTGCACATTGATCACGCACTGTTCGTCGGCCAGGCCCAGCTGGGTGCAGGCCTCGGCGAGGCGGTCGCTGCCGCTGGCGTGGTCGGCGCGCGTCATCAGTGCTTCCACGCCGTGGGCCAGGCAGGCTTCGCGGACCTCGGTGGCGTCGGTGGCAACGACCACCCGTTCGGCGCCAGACAGCGCCGCCTGCCGCGCCACGCGCACGATCATCGGCAGGCCATGGATGTCGGCCAGCGGCTTGCCGGGCAGGCGCGTCGACGCAAGTCGCGCCGGAACGATGACGACGAAGCCCATCAGGCGCCCGCCGGGTCGTCCACGGGGTTGTCCAGCGGACGAGCCTCGTTGGCCAGCATCACCGCGATACCGTCGCGCACCGGGAAGGCGAGGCGGTCGGCGTGGCAGACCAGCTCGCGCCGGTCCTCCTGCCGCACGTCTTCCAGAGGCCCTTTGCAGACGGGGCAAACCAGCAGTTCAATCAGTCGTGGATCCATGGCTCAGCAGCGGCCGCAGACAGTGCTGCAAGGCCTCGAAGAAAGCGTGTTCGGGCCGGAAGTCTAGCGCCACCACCCAGATCGGCGGGTCGTCCTGGGCCAAATGGCGCAACTTCACGGCGTCCTTTTCGGTCACCAGCACTTCGCGCTCGCGCGGCCAGGGCAGTGGCTGCAGAGTGGCATGGTCGGCCAGTGGCAGCCGTTCGAGGGTCAGCCCTTGTTGTTCGAGCATCGCGAAGAATCGCTCCGGCTGGGCCAGTCCGGCGGCCGCCAGCAGCGGGCGGCCGCGCAGCGCGTGCAGCGCGTCCAGCCGGGCCGGTTCGCCGGCACACCAGTCGCGCAGCCGAACCGCACCGGCCAGTTCGCGGCGGGCCAGATGACCGGGCAGCGGCGTGCTCGGGGCCGTCGCGTTGTACAGCACCAGCCGTGTGCCGGCGCTGCCTGGCGGTGGCGGCAGTTCTCGGTCCTGGCGCAGCGGCCCGGCGGGCAGCAGGCGGCCATTGCCCAAGCCGCGCTCGTCGAAGACCAGGATGCTGAGCTGGCGCGGCAGGCGCCAATGCTGCAGTCCGTCGTCGGACAGCAGCAGCTGCAGTTCGGGATGGCGGTCAAGCAGCAGGCGCGCCGCCGCGACGCGGTCGCGTCCCACCGCCACCGGCACACCGCTGCGCAGGCGGATCAGCAAGGGCTCGTCACCGCAGAGCTCGGCGGGGTCGCCGGGCTGCACCAGGTGGGCGCCGCCATCCTCCCGGCGTCCGTAGCCGCGCGAGACCACCCCCACCCGCAGCCCCAGGGCGCGCAAATGGGCCAGCAGCGCGAGCAGGGTGGGGGTCTTGCCGGCGCCACCGACGATCCAGTTGCCCACTACAATGACGGGCACAGGCAGCGCAGCGCTGCGCTTCAGCCTCCGGCGGTAGACGCAGACCTTGAGCGTTTGCACCACGCGATGCAAGGCGGCCAGCGGGCGCAGTGCCTGGGCCAGCGCATCGTCCTCGCGCCAGGCCTGCTGCAGGCGCTGGGCCAGACGCAGCGACAGACTCATTCGGAGGACTTGTTGGCGGCGAATACCAGCTTGGGCAGTCCGGCGCGCCGCGCCGCGTCCATCACGTTGACCACGCTCTGATGGGCGGTGGCGGCATCGGCCGACACCACCAGCAGCGGGTCCTGCTTGCCCTGGGCGGCGCGTTGCAGCGCCGCGGTGAGCAGTTCCACCGAACGGCCATCGACCGCGCTGCGGTCCACCGAATAGCGGCCGTCTGCGGAGATCGCGACGATGATCTCCGCCGGCCGCTCCTGCAGCGCGTCGGCACTGGCGGTGGGCAGGGTGACCTGCAGCTCGGTGAATTTCGAATAGGTGGTGGACAGCATCAGGAAAATCAGCACCACCAGCAGCACGTCGATGAAGGGGATCAGGTTGATCTCCGGTTCCTCCTGGCTGCGGCGGCGGAACTTCATCGCGCCGCTCCCTGGCCGGCGCGCACCAGCAGCAGGCTCAGCAGCCGGTCGCAGGCCTGTTCCATGTCGATCACGTAGGCCTCGACCTTGCCGCGGAAGTAGCGATAGAACATCAGCGACGGGATCGCGA
Organism: Pelomonas sp. CA6; assembly: GCF_022549225.1. GTDB lineage: Bacteria > Pseudomonadota > Gammaproteobacteria > Burkholderiales > Burkholderiaceae_C > Roseateles. Next base: position 39,645 of record NZ_JAKZFD010000015.1, on the reverse strand, counting down.
TGATCAGCCCGAAGGCGGTGTTGTAGAGCGCGATCGAAATGCCGTGGGCCAGCAGCGCCGGGTTGTTGCCGCTCGGACTCTGGCTGCCGAAAATTTCAATCATGCCCACCACCGTGCCCAGCAGCCCCAGTAGCGGCGCCGCGGCGGCGATGGTGCCCAGCGTGTTGAGGTAGCGCTCCATCTGGTGGATGGCGCCACGGCCGGCCAGTTCGAAGACCTGGCGCAGGCGCGCTTCAGCGGCTCGTGGCTCGGCGGCAGCGACGCGCAGCCCGCTGGCCAACACCTGGCCCAGCAACGAGTTCTCGGCCAGCTTGCCGACCACGTCCGGCGTCGGTAACTGGGCCTGGCTCACGCTCAGTACCTCGTCCAGCAGGCTGGCGGGCGCCACGCGGGAGGCGCGCAGATTGATCAGGCGCTCGATGATCAGGGCCAGCGCCACGACCGAGCACAGCAGCAAGGGCCAGATCGGCCAGCCGGCGGCTTGTATGATCGAAAACAAGGTGTTCGTCCCTTCTTGTCGGTGCCGGGCCCCGGGGCCGGGTGCCCCTCCCGTGGCCGCGATTATGGGCCCAAGCGAGGCGTCCGCCAGGCGGCCTGGCGGCATCGCGCGACAGGGGCGGGTGCTCCCGCCGGGCGAGTCCTGTCGGGGGCCTGCCAACTCATCCACCGAAGCTGTGGATAACTTTGTGCGTAAGTCCTGAGCGGATGCGTCCTCGGCCGATCAGATCGGGGGCTGCGCTGGATTGCCTTATTTTTGAGCATGAAAAAGTTAAGCAAATTCAATCGCTTAGCGCCATGTGACGCGGGCGTGACGGGTGAAATGGCCCGCCGGACCAGGATTGGCGCGGCTGTGGAGTTCCCGACCCGCGCCAATCCTGGGTTTGCGCATGGTTGAGGGCTGGAAACCCGCATCGCCACGCATGGTCTGGGGCGTGGCGGCCTTGTTGTCGGCCTTGTCCGACGCGATGGCGGCGCGCTTTGGCGCGGTCACGGTGGAGGGCGAGATTTCCGGTTTCACCCGCGCCGCCAGCGGTCATTGCTATTTCAGCCTCAAGGATGCTGACGGGCGGCCTGGGCTGCTGCGCTGTGCGCTGTTCCGGCGCACCGCGGCGATGCTGGACTTCAGCCCCCAGGATGGTCAGCGCGTGCAGCTGCGGGGCCGCATGGCCATTTACGAGCCGCGCGGCGAACTGCAGTTCGTCGCCGAGGCGATGCGGCGCAGCGGTGAGGGTGCGCTCTACGAGCAGTTCCTGCGTCTCAAGGCCGCGCTGGAGGCCCAGGGGCTCTTCGACCCCGCGGGCAAGAAGCCGCTGCCGCGCTTTCCGCGTCGTTTGGGCATCGTGACCTCCACCGCCGCGGCGGCCCTGCGCGACGTGCTGACTGCCTTGGCGCGGCGTGCGCCGCAGGTCGAGGTCGTCATCTACCCGAGCCCGGTGCAGGGGGCCGACGCGCCGGACGCGCTGGTGCGCGCGCTGGCCCTGGCCAATGAGCGGCGCGAGGTCGATGTGCTGCTGCTGGTGCGCGGTGGAGGATCGCTGGAGGACCTGTGGGCCTTCAACGATGAACGGGTCGTGCGCGCGGTGGCGCAGAGTGAACTGCCACTGATCTGTGGCGTAGGCCACGAGACCGACCTGACCCTGGCCGATCTGGTCGCCGATCTGCGCGCGCCCACACCCACTGCGGCGGCCGAGCTCGCCATCTCGCCGCGCGAAGCGCTGCTGGAGCAGCTGCTGGCGCTGGAGGCGAGACTGGCGCGGCGCCTGGGCCAGCGGCTGGACGTGATGGCCCAGACCCTGGACCGGCTGGCCTTGCGGCTGGCGCGGCCCGGCGATGCGCTGGCCCGCCAGCGGCGCAGGCTGGACCTGCTGGGGCAGCGTTGGGGTCAGGTCTTGCCACAGCGGCTGCGCCTGCAGTCCCAGCGCTTGGGGCATTTGGAGTTCCGCCTGGCGATGCTGCTGCCGCAGGCCTTGGCGGCGCGCCAGCAGCGCTTGCAGCATTTGCGCGAGCGTTGGCAGCGCAGCGCGCCGCTGCTGTGCGAACGCCAGCGCCTGCGCCTGGACGCGCTGGGCCAGCGGCTGGAAGCACTCGACCCGCAGCGCGTGCTCGCGCGCGGCTACGCCTGGCTGGACGATGGCCGAGGGCAGGCTCTGGTGTCGGTGCGCCAACTGGCCCCAGGGCAGGCCCTGGGCGCGGTGCTCGCCGACGGCCGGGCCGCGCTGCGGGTGGAAGGGGTCGAGCCGGCGGACCCGCAGCCCTGACCTGTTCCGGGTTCGCACAAGCCAACACCGGGCCGGGGGACAAGGCCGGCTGCCTACAATCCGCCCTGACGCCCGTCAAACTCAACCGATACAGAGGAGTCTTCATGGAACATGTTCTGCCTTCCTTGCCCTATGCCAAGGACGCCCTGGCGCCGCACCTGAGCGCCGAGACGCTGGAGTTCCACCACGGCAAGCATCACAACGCCTACGTGGTGAATCTGAACAACCTGCAGAAGGGCACGGAGTTCGAGAGCAAGACGCTGGAAGAGATCGTCAAGACCTCCAGCGGCGGCATCTACAACAACGCCGCGCAGATCTGGAACCACACCTTCTTCTGGAACTGCATGAAGCCCAACGGCGGTGGCGCACCGAGCGGCGCGCTGGCCGATGCGATCAACGCCAAGTGGGGCAGCTACGATGCCTTCAAGGAAGCCTTCACGAAGAGCGCCGTGGGCAACTTCGGTTCGGGCTGGACCTGGCTGGTGAAGAAGGCCGACGGCTCCGTGGACATCGTCAACATGGGCGCCGCCGGCACCCCCCTGACCACCGGCGACAAGGCCCTGCTGACCATCGATGTGTGGGAGCACGCCTACTACATCGACTATCGCAACCTGCGTCCCAAGTTCGTCGAAACTTTCCTGAACCATCTGGTGAACTGGGAGTTCGCGCAGGCCAACTTCGCCTGAGTCTGCGCCGGCCTCGGCCGCTGATCCCGACCGGTCCTGTGGGCCGGTTTTTTTTCGTCAGAATGCGACGGCCGCACGAAATGTGCGGCCGGTGAGCAACGGGTGTGAATTGGGTGGCCGATGCGGGTTCTGTTGGTGGAAGACGATGAGGCGCTGAGCCTGGGCGTGGCCCGCGCGCTGGCGCGCGAAGGCTGGCAGGTTGACGTGCTGGGCGATGGACGCAGCGCCGTCGCGCCCGGGTTGATCGGCCAGTTCGAGCTGGCGGTGCTGGATCTGGGGCTGCCCGGACTGGACGGCATGAGCGTGCTGCGCCACTGGCGCGGCGAGGGCGCCAGGTTGCCGGTCTTGCTGCTCAGTGCGCGGGACGAACTGGCGGACCGCGTCAGCGGACTCAACGCCGGTGCGGATGACTACCTCGTGAAGCCATTCGAGCTGCCCGAGTTGATCGCCCGGCTGCGCGCGCTCCGGCGTCGTCTGGAAGGGCGGATCAGCGACACGCTGCAGCTGGGCGAGCTGGTGCTGGACCTGTCGCACCGCGAACTCTTCCATCGCGGCGAACCGGTGCGGCTGTCGCCGCGCGAGCACGCGTTGACCGAGATGCTGATGCAGCGCGCCGGCCGGGTCGTGAGCAAGGAGGCCATCGTCGCACGGCTGTCCAGCTGGTCCTCCGACTTCAGCGAAAACTCGGTGGAGGTCTATGTGCACCGGCTGCGCAAGCGTTTCGCCACCTTGGGCGTCGCGATACGCACGGTGCGCGGCTTCGGCTATGTGATGGAGTGCGCCGACGCCAGCGATGCCGACGCCGAGGCCGAGGCCCCATGACGCGACGGGACCGTGAGGCCGGGCGTGGACCGGCGCGCGCGGCGCCCGCGGGGGGCCGATGAGCGCGCCGCCGCGCCGCTCCAGCTTGCGGCGGCAGCTGCTCGGGCCGTTGCTGTGGATCTGGGTGCTGGGCAGTGCAGCCACGGGTGCCACCGGCTACTGGCTGGCCCGCGCGGCGGCGAACTCGGCCTTCGATCGCGGCCTGCAGGACGCAGTGACCGCGCTGGCCACCAAGGTGGCCTGGACCGAGCGTTCGGCGCTGCTGGACGTCAGTCGCCAGACCATGGAGTTGCTCAACTGGGAGGGCAACGAGCGCAGCAGCTTCGCGCTGGTCGACGAGCGCGGCCAGGTGTTGGCCGGCGACGATCAGGTGCCGCAACCCCAGCCGCAGCGCCAGAGTTTCGAGCGGCCGCGGATGTTCGACGGCCGCTACCGCGGCCAGCCGGTGCGCGGCGTGCTGTTCTCGCTGGCCTCGCCGATGCTGGACCGTTCGGTGTCGCTGATCGTCGTGGAGTCGCTGGGCAAGCGCCGGCGGCTGATGCAGGATGTGCTGGTCGCACTGGCCTTGCCCACGCTGGCACTGGGCGGGCTGAGCGCCTTGCTGCTGGCCTGGCGCATCCGCCGTTCCGTGCGGCCGCTGCGCGAGATCGCGCACGAGGCGGCGCAGCGCGCGGTCAACGATCTGCGGCCCTTGCCCTTGCAAGGCGTGCCAGCCGAGGCCGCGCCCTTGATTGAGCGCATCAACCAGCTCTTGCAGGAGGTTCAGCAGTCGGTGGCCTTGCAGCGCCGTTTCGTGGCCGATGCGGCCCATCAGCTGCGCACGCCGGTGGCTGGGCTGCGCGTGCTCACCCAGGAGCTGGCGCTGGAGCTGGGTCAGCACCCCGTGGCGGAGGCTGCCGTGGCGCCGCTGACGCGGGCGCTGTTGGGATCGACCGAGCGTATGAGCCGCCTGACCACGCAGTTGTTGAGCCTGGCGCGCGCCGAGGCGGCCTTGGCCACCGAAGGGGAGGTTGAGCGGATGGACATACGGCCGCTGCTCAGGGAGGCTGCAGAGCCGATGGCTCTGCGCGCGCTGCGTGCCGGCCGCAGCCTGAGCCTGGAATTGCCCGCCATGCCGCTGCTCGCGCACGCGCACCCCATCTGGCTCGGCGAGGCGTTGACCAACGTGCTGGACAACGCGCTGCGCTATGGCGGGCAGGCCATCGTGCTGCGCGCCGCGTCAAGCCCGCAAGGCGTACGGGTGGAGATCGAGGACGACGGGCCGGGCATTGCCGAGCAGGACCTGCCGCGCTTGTGCGAGCCCTTCTGGCGCGGCGAGCGTGCCGACATCCGAGGGGATGGCGGTTCCGGACTGGGGCTGGCGATCGCGTTCGAGATCGTCCAACGCCTTGGTGGCCACTGGCGCACGCAGACGCGCCCAGAGGTGGCCGGTCTGCGTATCAGCTGGCTGCTGAAGCATTAGCGCGGGGCTCAGTGCTTCCAGAACGGCCCGCCCAGTTGGGTCCCGGCCTTGATGCCGCGCTTGGCGAACCAGCCGACATTCATCTCCAGCGCATAGCGCACCGGCTTGGCCGAGCAGTGTGAGGTTTCGTTCATCGGCTGCATGTCGGCGATGTTGACCACCTTGCCGGCGTCGTCGATGAAGGCGATGGACAGCGGGATCAGAGTGTTGCGCATCCAGAAGCACTGCTGCGCCGCTTGTTCGAACACGAACAGCATGCCGTTGTTCTGCGGCATGCTGCTGCGGTGCATCAGGCCGATCGCGCGCTGGGCGTCCGTCTGCGCCACTTCGGCGTGGATCAGGTGCATGCCGGCGTTCAACTGCACCATGGGCAGCGACTGGGGGGCGTCCTGGGCCGGGGCCGCGCTGGAAAACAGGGCGGCCGCCAGGAAAGTGAGCAGTGTCTTGATGTATGTCATGTTGCCAGGGTGCGGTTTTTCGGATTATGGCTGCCATGTCCGCCTTCCTCGCTCCCGCCGGCCCCGCCGAAGCCGAATCCCCGTCCCGGAGCGATCTGGAGAGAGCGTCCCCCGACGCGGAGCTGTCCGGCTTCACCGAGTGGGAACAGGGGGCGGACGGCACCCGTCTGGCGCGCTCGCAACTGCGCCTGGCGGGCATGCATTGCGCGGCCTGCGCTGAGATCATCGAGCAGGCCCTGGTGCGCTGCGCCGGGGTGGTGGAGGCGCGCGTCAATGGCGCCAGCGAACGCCTGAGCCTGCTCTGGAATCCGCAACGCACCAGCCTGAGCGCACTGCAGGACGCGATACGGCGCGCCGGCTACGAAGCCGTGCCCGACCTGGCCGCCCCGGCGCGCAAGCTGCGCAAGCAGGCGCACCGGCAGGCGCTGTGGCGGCTCTTCGTCGCTGGCTTCCTGATGATGCAGGTGATGATGCTGGCCTGGCCCAGCTATGTCGCCGAGCCCGGCGAGATCACGCCGGACCAGTTGCAGCTGCTGAACTGGGGGCAATGGGTGCTGACGCTGCCGGCCATGCTGCTGGCCGCCGGTCCCTTCTTCAGCGCCGCCTGGGCGCAACTGCGGCAGCGCAAGGCGGGCATGGATGTGCCGGTGTCGCTGGGGCTGCTGGTGGCCTTCGTCGCCAGCACCGGCGTGACGCTGGACCCGGGCGGGCCCTTCGGCCACGAGGTCTATTACGACTCGGTGACCATGTTCTTGAGCTTTCTGCTCGCCGGGCGCTATCTGGAACTGCGCGCCCGCCAGCGCGCGGCCGAGGCGCTGGAACAAGGCGCGGCCCACCTGCCCGACAAGGTGGAGCGCCTGGACCCCGACGGACGGACCCAGGACTGGGTGCGGCCCGAGCTGCTGCAGGTCGGCGATCTGATCCGCGTTCCCGCCGGGCAGTCCTTTCCCGCCGACGCGGTGGTGACCCAGGGCGCCAGCGCCGCCGACGAGGCGCTGCTGAGCGGTGAGGCCACGCCTCAGCCCAAAGCGGCCGGCGATGCCGTGCTGGCGGGCAGCCTGAACCTGCAGGCGCCGTTGCTGCTGCGCGTGACCCGGGTGGGCGAAGACACGCGCCATGCCGCCATCGTGCGGCTGATGCGCCAGGCACTGACCCAGCGCCCCGGCGAGCTGCGCATGGCCGATCGCGTCGCGGGCCCCTTCATCTGGGCCGTGCTGCTGATCGCCGGGCTGGCCGCGGTGGCCTGGCAGTTCGTCGATCCCAGCCGCGCGCTGGCGGTGTCGGTGGCGGTGCTGATCGTCACCTGCCCCTGCGCGCTGAGCCTGGCGGCGCCGTCCGCCTGGCTGGGGGCGGCCGGCGGGCTGGCGCGCCGCGGCGTGCTGCTGTCGCGGCTGGATGCGTTGGAGCATCTGGCGCGGGTGGACACCTTGGTGCTGGACAAGACCGGCACGCTCAGCGACGAGCGCACCCATGCGCAACCCTGCTGGTCCGCGGCCCTGCCACAGGCCAGGCACGACGAGGCCTTGCTGCATGCGGTGGCGCTGGCACAGGCCTCGCGCCATCCCCGCGCCCAGGGTCTGCTGCGTTCGGTGATGCAGCCCGGGGAGGCGGCGCAGGCCGTGCCGGATGGCGGTCGTTTTGCAGGGGGGCTGGATCCGCAGGCGCTCCCCACGGCCGATCACTGGCAGCGCATCCAGGAGTTTCCAGGCCAGGGGTTGCTGGGCGTGGACGCCGACGGCCGCAGCTGGCGCCTGGGTTCGCCGGCCTGGGTGTCGACGACGCCGCTGCCCGTGGCCGCCCAGTTGGCGCTGTCGCTGGACGGCGAGGCGTTGCTGGCCTGGCGTTTCGAGGAAGGGCTGCGCGACGACGCGAAGGCCGCGGTGCAAGCCATGCGCGCGCGCGGCTTGCGAGTGCTGCTGCTGTCCGGGGATGCGCTGCCGCGTGTTGCCGAACTGGCCGAGGCGGCGGGCATCGACGAATGGCAGGCGGCCGCGTCGCCGGAGGACAAGCTCACGCATGTGCGCGCACTGCAACAAGCGGGGCACCGCGTGCTGATGCTGGGCGATGGCATCAACGACGCGCCGGTGCTCGCCCAGGCCGATGTTTCGCTGGCGATGGGGCAGGGCGCCGAACTCGCCAGAGCGCGCGCCGACGGTATCTTGTTGTCAGGAAGGTTACTGGATGTTGTCGCTACGCTACAGAAGGCCGACGACACTCGCCGCGTGATTCGCCAGAACCTCGCCTGGGCCGCGGCCTACAACGCCGCCTGCATCCCGCTCGCGCTGGTGGGGTGGCTGCCTCCCTGGGCTGCGGGCCTGGGGATGGCGCTGAGTTCGCTGCTGGTCGTCGCCAATGCCATGAGGCTGGGACGAAACGGCGATGTTGACGTCAAAACCGGAAGAGCCTGATGGAAGTGATGTACGTGCTGATCCCCCTGTCGGTGCTTCTGGTGCTGATGATCCTGGGGGTCTTGGGATGGGCGGTGCACACCGGCCAACTCGAGGAGCTGGATCAGGAAGGGCGGCGCATCCTCCAGGAGGAGGCACCGCTTGTTGATGGCGATCAAGCCGCTCCCTTAAGCGGCCACTAAGAATCCCAACCTGTCGATCATGACGATCAAGGAGCAACAATGACAAGCCTTGCGGGTCCGGCCGGCGCGCTGGACAAGGGTCGTGCAGGAGCACCGACCTACGAAGATGGCGTGGTGCGAGCCTTTGCGCTCGCTGCCGTGCTTTGGGGCGTGATAGGCATGCTGGTAGGCGTGGTGATCGCCGCCCAGCTGACCTGGCCCGAGCTGAATCTGGGCATTTCCTGGCTCAGCTACGGCCGTCTGCGGCCGCTGCACACCAACGCGGTGATCTTCGCATTCGGTGGCTGCACGCTGATGGCCACTGCCTTCCACGTGGTCCAGCGCACCTGCCAGACCAAGCTGTTCGCACCGGGCCTGGCCTGGTTCACCTTCTGGGGCTGGCAGCTGGTCATCCTTTCCGCGGTGGTCACGCTGCCGCTGGGCCTGACCACCGGCAAGGAATACGCTGAACTGGAGTGGCCGATCGACATCCTGATCACGCTGGTGTGGGTCTCCTACGCCATCGTGTTCTTTGGCACCGTCGGCACCCGCAAGATTCGCCACATCTATGTGGCGAACTGGTTCTTCGGCGCCTTCATCATCGCCGTGGCGCTGCTGCACCTGGTCAACAGCGCCGAGATCCCGGTCAGCATGTTCAAGAGCTACTCGGCTTATGCGGGCGTGCAGGACGCGATGGTGCAGTGGTGGTACGGCCATAACGCCGTGGGCTTCTTCCTGACCGCTGGCTTCCTCGGGATGATGTACTACTACATCCCCAAGCAGGCCGGCCGCCCGGTGTACAGCTATCGCCTGTCCATCGTGCACTTCTGGGCGCTGATCTTCACTTACATGTGGGCGGGTCCGCACCACCTGCACTACACCGCGCTGCCCGACTGGGCGCAATCGGTGGGCATGCTGTTCTCGCTGGTGCTGCTGGCGCCGAGCTGGGGCGGCATGATCAACGGCATCATGACCCTGTCGGGTGCCTGGCACAAGCTGCGCGATGACCCGATCCTGCGTTTCCTGATCGTGTCGCTGTCCTTCTACGGCATGTCGACCTTCGAAGGTCCGATGATGTCGATCAAGACGGTGAACGCGCTGTCGCACTACACCGACTGGACCGTGGGCCACGTGCACTCCGGCGCTCTGGGTTGGGTGGGCCTGATCTCCATGGGCTGCCTGTATCACCTGATCCCGCGCATGTTCGGCCGCACCGAGATGTACTCGAAGCGCGCGATCGAAGTGCACTTCTGGATCGCCACCATCGGCATCGTGCTGTACATCGCCGCGATGTGGATCGCCGGCGTGATGCAAGGTCTGATGTGGCGTGCGGTCAACCCTGACGGCACCCTGGTCTACACCTTTGTCGAGAGCGTCAAGGCCACCTTCCCGTTCTACGTCATCCGTCTGGGCGGCGGTCTGCTGTACCTCGCCGGCATGTGCGTGATGGCCTGGAACGTGGTGATGACGGTGCGCGCGGGCCGTGTGCAGCCCCAGCCCATCCCGGCCGTGGTCGCTCACGCCTGAGACAAGGAGAACAAGATGGCAACAACGACGCACAAGCCTGCCGGTCACGAGCGCATCGAGACCAGCAACTTCCTGATGATCGTGCTGGTGCTGCTGACCGTCGCGGTCGGCGGCCTGGTGGAAATCGTGCCGCTGTTCTTCCAGCGCTCGACCACCCAGCCGGTGGAAGGCCTCAAGCCCTACACCGCGCTGCAGCTGTCCGGTCGGGACATCTACGTCCGCGAAGGCTGCTACAACTGCCACTCGCAGATGATCCGTCCCTTCCGCGCCGAGACGCTGCGCTATGGCCCCTACTCGGTGGCCGGCGAATTCGTCTACGACCACCCCTTCCAGTGGGGCAGCAAGCGCACCGGTCCTGACCTGGCCCGCGTGGGCGGCAAGTACAGCGACGAATGGCACCGCATCCACCTGATCAACCCGCGTGATCTGGTGCCCGAGTCCAACATGCCCGCCTATCCGTGGCTGGCCACCAGCCCGCTGAACCCGGCGGACGTGGCGCCCAAGATGCGCGCTCTGCGCACCCTGGGTGTGCCGTACAGCGATGAAGAGATCGCCAAGTCGGCCGAGGACGTGAAGGGCAAGACCGAGCTGGAAGCCGTGATCGCCTACCTGCAGGTGATGGGCACCGCGCTCAAGCGCTAAGGAGATACACCATGGATATCAATGACGTGCGCGTTTTCGTGACGCTCGCCTCCATGGTGGCCTTCATCGGCATCGCCGCATGGGCCTATGCCAAGCGCAATCGCGCCCGCTTCGATGAACTGGCTGCGCTGCCGTTCGCGGATGAACCCGAGGTGGCGAAGCAAGGAGCAAAGAATGAGTGACTTTATTTCGGGGGGCTGGGCGGTCTTCGTGGCTGCCACGACCGTGGTCGGTCTGATCGCCTGCCTGGTCCTGCTCATGATCGCGGCGCGCCGCCGCGTGATGGCCAACGACAACACCACCGGCCACGTCTGGGACGAGGACCTGCGTGAGCTGAACAACCCGCTGCCGCGCTGGTGGATGGGCCTGTTCGTGCTGACCGTGGTCTTCTCGGGTGCCTATCTGGCGCTCTACCCGGGCCTGGGTACCTACGCGGGCACCCTGGGCTGGAGCAGTGCCGGTCAGTACCAGAACGAACAGGCCAAGGCGCAGAAGGCCATCAGCGAGGTCTATGCCCAGTTCAACGGCAAGAGCGCCGATGCGCTGGCGACCGACCCGGCGGCAATGGGTATTGGCGAGCGTCTGTTCGCCAACAACTGCGCCAGCTGCCATGGCGCCGACGCGCGCGGCTCCAAGGGCTTCCCCAACCTGACCGACAAGGACTGGCTGTACGGTGGCGACCACGACACCATCATCCAGACCATCAGCAAGGGTCGCAACGGCGTGATGCCGCCGATGGCCGCCGCGGTTGGGACCTCGGACGACGTCCGCAATCTCGCCAACTACGTGCTGAGCCTCTCCGGTAGCCCGCACAACGCGATCGCGGCGCAACTGGGCAAGCCCAAGTTCGGTGCTTGCGCGGCCTGCCACGGTCCGGACGGCAAGGGCAACCAGGCCCTGGGCGCCCCGAACCTGACCGACAAGGTCTGGTTGCATGGCTGGGGCGAGCAAGCGGTGATGGACATGATCAACAACGGCAAGAACAACGTCATGCCGGCTCATGAGTCCCGCCTCAGCCCCGAGCAGATCCGCGTGCTCGGCGCCTATGTCTGGAGCCTCTCCAACAAGCGTTGAGTCCCTGCTTCGCTGACGCGCCGCCAGCGTCCTGGCCCGATCCAAGGTCGGGTGCTGGCGGACCGCGGGGGTGAAGCGAAAGTCGTACCGATGAGCCAGTCCAAGCCAGCTGCCGCCACGTCCTCCGAAGGGGAGGGGTCGCAATACGTTTCTCTCTACCAGGCGCAGAAGAAAATCTATCCGCGCAGCGTGTCCGGGTGGTTCGCCACCTGGCGCTGGGCCCTGGTCTGGCTCACCCAACTGCTGTTCTACGGGCTGCCTTGGCTGAACTGGAACGGTCGCCAGGCCGTGCTGTTCGACCTGGGCGCGCGCCGTTTCTACATCTTCGAACTGGTCCTGTATCCGCAGGACTTCATCTACCTGACGGCCATCCTGCTGATTTCGGCGTATGGCCTGTTCCTGTTCACCGCGGTGGCAGGCCGGCTGTGGTGCGGCTATGCCTGCCCGCAGACGGTGTACACCGAGATCTACCTGTGGGTGGAGCGGCGCTTTGAAGGCGACCGCCAGGCACGCATCAAGCTCGATGCCGCGCCATGGAGCTTGAACAAGCTCTGGCGCAAGAGCGGCAAGCAGGCGGCCTGGATCGCGATCGGCCTGTGGACCGGTTTCACCTTCGTGGGCTACTTCACGCCCATCACCATGCTGGGCCAGGAGATCCTCGGTTCGCTGGGCCTGATGCGCACCGCCGCGTCGCTGGGGCCCTGGGAAACCTTCTGGGTGCTGTTCTACGGTTTTGCCACCTATGGCAATGCCGGCTACATGCGCGAGCAGGTCTGCAAATACATGTGTCCTTACGCGCGCTTCCAGAGCGCGATGTTCGACAAGGACACGATGATCATTTCCTACGACGAGACGCGCGGCGAACCGCGGGGCTCGCGTTCCAAGAAGGCGGACCCCAAGGCGCTGGGCCTGGGATCTTGCGTCGACTGCACGCTCTGCGTCCAGGTCTGCCCCACGGGCATCGACATCCGCAAGGGTCTTCAATACGAGTGCATCGGCTGCGCGGCCTGCATCGACGTCTGCGACGACGTGATGGACAAGATGGGCTATGCGCGCGGCCTCATTCGCTACGACACCCAGCATGGCATGGCCAACGGCTGGACCAAGGAACAGGTCCGTCGGCGCATGTTCCGGCCCCGCGTGCTGGTCTATACCGCCGGGCTGGTGCTGATCTGCGTCGCCCTGGTCGTGAGCCTGATGATGCGCACGCCGTTCAAGGTGGACATCGTTCGTGATCGCGCCGCGCTGGCGCGTCAGGTCGAGGATGGCTACATCGAGAACGTCTACCGGCTGCAGATCATGAACGCGACGGAGTTGCCGCAGCGTTTCCACCTGTCGGTGGACGGACTGCCGGGCCTGGGCTTTGTGCCGGCGCCGGGCACCATCACGGTTGATGCGGCGCAGGCGCGCTGGGTCACGCTGGCCCTGCGCGTGCCGCCGGAGATCGCGGCCAATGAGAAGGCGGGGGCGCACCCCATCCACTTCTCGATCGTCCGGGAGGCGCAAGGCGGCGAACGGCAGTACAGTGTTCAAGAGAAATCCACATTTGTGCTGCCGCGCTGAGCGCGGCAGATGGAGGTCAGGATGAGTCAAGCAGTTCAAGCCGCGGTGCCGCAGGACGGCGCGGGCGCCCCTTGGTGGAAGGTCCGCGTGATGTGGTTGGTCGTCGGCGGGCCGGCGGCGGTGGTGCTGGGTTGCGCCATCACGATCAGCATGGCGCTGACCCACCCGGACCCGGTGATCACGGCTCAGCCCGGTGCTCAGATCTCGGCCGACGACGCGGCCGATGGCGCCACCGCGATGCAGCCGGCGATGAAGGCTCGCAACAACGCGGCGGCTGACGCCAGCCGTGGCAAGCAGCCATGAACGCGCGCCCGGATCCGCAGGATGTCGGCCCGGGTGTTGTTGTTGAGCCTGGGCGACTGAGTCGCTATGCGATGTATGTGCTGTGGCCCAGCTTTTTGATGGCCGGCGTGACGCTGGCCCTCGTGTTCTCGCTGGTCGATCCGGCCGACCTCACCTGGTTTGGGGCGGAGATGCAGCTGTCGCGCAAGACGGTGTACAGCCTGAGCTTCTTCGCGCTATGGCTGTTGTTCAGCGTCTCGAATGCCATTACCGCGCTGCTGGTCGTGACGCCGGAATCCTCGGCGCCGCCGCATCCGCGCATGTGGCCGCGCTGAGCGCGAACGGCCGACATCTGCCAGTCTCCACGGGCGCGCGATCCGTGCATTAGTACCGTTCGCTGTTGTTTCCGGATCACGGCGCGTGCCGGTGCCGATCGCAGACACCAACAAAAAAGGGCCGGTAACGGCCCCTTTTGTTCTCTCGGGTGTCTTCAGCAGGCGGCGCTGTTGACCAGGCGTTGAAGACCGGTCTGATCGATGATGCGGATCTGGCGCTGCTTCACTTCGAGCAGGCCTTCTTCCTGGAACTTGGAGAAGGTGCGGCTCACGGTTTCGAGCTTCAGCCCCAGGTAGGAGCCGATCTCTTCGCGCGTCATGCGCAGCACCAGGCTGGAGGCCGAGAAGCCGCGCGCCTGCAGGCGCTGCGTGAGATTGAGCAGGAAGGCGGCGAGGCGCTCTTCGGCGCGCATGCTGCCCAGCAGCAGCATCACGCCATGGTCGCGCACGATCTCGCGGCTCATGATCTTGTGGAACTGGTGCTGCAAGTCGTTGAACTCGCGCGACAGGCTTTCGAGCTGGTTGTAGGGGATCACGCAAACCTGCGAATCCTCCAGCGCCACGGCATCGCAGGCATGACGGTCATTGCTGATGCCATCCAGGCCCAGCAGTTCGCCGGCCATCTGGAAGCCCGTCACCTGGTCGCGCCCATCTTCAGCGGACACGCAGGTCTTGAAGAAGCCGGTGCGCACCGCGTACAGCGACTGGAAACTGTCGCCCGCACGGAACAGCGTGTCGCCTCGGTTCACATTGCGCCGCGTCGCGACCAGGCGATCCAGCCGCTCCAGGTCGGGTTGCGACAGGCCCACCGGCAAGCACAGCTCGCGCAGGTTGCAGCTGGAGCAGGCCACCTTGAAGGGTTCGATGTGGATCGCGCGATTCGGGTTCATGCGCTGGATTATCTGGGCTCCTGCACACTCATTGGCCGGGGGAGCGGTGGGGCTTGACTTCGGATTCAACATGATGGTCCTCAAGGCGCCGCCATTGTTTCCCCGATGATGCACGACAAGCTTGACTGAGATCAATCGTTTTGCCGTCGCCCTTGGCACAGTGTTGCCATGGTTCCGCAAACTGACCACACCCCCGCGATCAACGAGGATCTGCTGCGCCGTTTCGACGTGCCCGGCCCTCGTTACACCTCGTACCCCACGGCCGACCGTTTCGTCGAAGCCTTCTCCGCCGAGCATTTCCGCCAGGCGCTCGCGCAGCGGGCCGAGGGCGTGGGAGGGGCCAGTCCTCTGTCCATCTATGTGCACGTGCCGTTCTGCGAGTCGCTGTGCTACTACTGCGCCTGCAACAAGGTGATCACCAAGCACCATGAGAAGGCCGCGGAGTACCTGGACGCGCTGGAATGCGAAATGGATCTGGTCCAGGAGCGCCTGGGGCGCGGGGCCAACAGCGTGTCGCAGCTGCACTTTGGCGGTGGCTCGCCGACTTTTCTGTCAGATGTCGAACTGACGCGGCTGATGCAGTCGCTGCGCCAGCGCTTCCGGCTGGCCCCGGGCGCCGAGGTGTCTGTCGAGGTGGATCCGCGTACCGTGACCGAGGCGCGCCTGAGCCACCTGCGCAGCCTCGGCTTCAACCGTCTGAGCTTCGGCGTGCAGGACTTCAATCCCGAGGTCCAGAAGGCGGTGCACCGGATGCAGAGCTTCGAGAGCGTGCAGCAGCTGATGCAGCAGGCGCGCCAACTCGGCTTCGAGTCCACCAACGTGGACCTGATCTACGGTCTGCCCAAGCAGAGTCCGGAAAGCTTCGCGAACACGGTGAACCAGGTCGCATCGCTGCGCCCGGACCGCATCGCGCTGTACGGCTACGCCCACCTGCCGCAGCGCTTCAAGTCGCAGCGCCGCATCGCCGACCATGCGCTGCCCACCGGCGCCGACAAGCTCAGCATGCTGTCGGGCGCGATCGGCGGCTTCCTCGGTCATGGTTACTGCTACATCGGCATGGACCACTTCGCCCTGCCGGAAGATTCACTGGCGGTGGCCAAGCGCCAGGGGCGACTGCACCGCAATTTCCAGGGCTACAGCACCCAGCCGGACTGCGACCTGATCGGCCTCGGCGTGTCGTCGATCTCCCGCGTCGGTGCCCATTACGCGCAGAACGCCAAGACCCTGGACGAGTACTACGACGCGCTGCGACAGCGCCAATTGCCGATCCAGCGTGGCCTGGCCTTGAGTCGCGACGATCTGGTGCGGCGCGCGGTCATCATGGCGCTGATGTGCCAGGGGCGGGTGGAGTTCGAGTCCATCGAGCTGGCCCACCTGATCACGATGCGCGACTACTTCCGCGCCGAGCTGGCCCAGTTGGCTCAGTACGAACAGGACGGGCTGGTGCAACTGGAGCCGCAGGCCATCCAGGTGACCGCGATGGGCTGGTTCTTCGTGCGCGCCGTGGCCATGGTCTTCGACCGCTATCTGCAGGCCGACCGTACCCGCGAGCGTTTCTCGCGCATCATCTGAAGCCCGGCCCCGCGTTGGCATACTGCCGCCCATGGATGCCGGACTGCTTCTTTCCGCACTGCTGCTGGGACTGGCGGGCACGCCGCACTGCCTGAGTATGTGCGGCGCGGCCTGCACCGGCCTTGCCGGCAGCGCGGCGCGCCCCACGGCGGCGCTGCAGCTCGGTCGTTTGCTCAGCTACATGGCGGGCGGTGCCTTTGTCGCCGCCAGCGTCGGCGGCCTGGCCGGCTGGGCGCAGGGCAGCGCGATGCTGCGGCCGCTGTGGGTGATGCTGCACCTGGGCGCTTTGCTGCTCGGCCTGTATCTGCTGTGGCGTGGCCGCCAACCGGCCTGGATCGAAAATATTGGCCGTGCAGCGCCCCGTCCCGCCGTCATCGGCTCGGCGCAGCTGTCGGCGGCGCTGGCCCAGGGGGGGGCGGTGCTCAGCGTGCCGTCGGCGGCCCCGCCAGTGGTGGCCTCATCGGGCCGGACTTGGCGCGCGGGATTGGCCGGTCTGGCTTGGCTGGCCTGGCCCTGCGGACTGCTGCAGTCGGCGCTGCTGATCGCGGCGCTGGCCAGCGGGCCGGTCCAGGGGGCGGCGGTGATGGCCGGCTTCGCCCTCAGCTCGGGGCTGGGGCTGCTGGTCGGCCCGTGGCTGCTGGCCCGCGGTCTGAAACGGGGCGGCGACATGCGTTGGGCCGTGCGCCTGGGCGGCGCCGTGCTCGCCAGCAGCTCGATCTGGGCGCTCGGGCATGGTGTCTGGGATCAGGTCAAGGCCTTCTGCACCTGAGGCCCCGTTCCTGTCGGCCTCCGCCGTTTTGAGCGCTTGGGCGGCCCCTGCCGGAAGCGATGGCTTCAGCGTCGCGCAAGCTGCACTGCCTTAGAATCGGCGTTTTACGTCATCACCAACCACGCGTTTCGCGGAGACGACTCCATGTACCAGCACATCAAGGTGCCCGAGGGCGGGCAGAAGATCACGGTCAACGCCGACTTCTCGCTCAACGTCCCGAACAACCCCATCATTCCCTACATCGAGGGTGACGGCACCGGCTTCGACATCACGCCGGTGATGATCAAGGTGGTTGACGCGGCCGTGGCCAAGGCCTACGGCGGCGCCAAGAAAATCCACTGGATGGAGATCTACGCCGGCGAAAAGTCGACCAAGGTCTACGGCCCTGACGTCTGGCTGCCCGAGGAGACCCTGCAGGTCCTGAAGGACTATGTGGTCTCGATCAAGGGTCCGCTGACCACTCCCGTCGGTGGCGGCATCCGCTCGCTGAACGTGGCGCTGCGCCAGGAGCTGGACCTCTACGTCTGCCTGCGCCCGGTGCGCTACTTCAAGGGCGTGCCCTCGCCGGTCAAGGAACCCGAGAAGACCGATATGGTGATCTTCCGCGAGAACTCGGAAGACATCTACGCCGGCATCGAGTTCGAGGCCCAGAGCGACAAGGCCAAGAAGCTGATCAAGATCCTGCAAGAGGAATTCGGCGTCAAGAAGATCCGCTTCCCCGAGACCTCCGGCATCGGCGTCAAGCCCGTGTCCAAGGAGGGCACGGAGCGCCTGGTCCGCAAGGCCATCCAGTACGCGATCGACAACGACAAGCCCAGCGTGACCATCGTGCACAAGGGCAACATCATGAAGTTCACCGAGGGTGGCTTCCGTGACTGGGCTTATGCGCTGGCGCAGAAGGAGTTCGGCGCCGAACTGATCGACGGCGGCCCGTGGTGCAAGTTCAAGAACCCGAAGACCGGCAAGGACATCGTGGTCAAGGACAGCATCGCCGACGCCTTCCTGCAGCAAATCCTGCTGCGCCCGGCCGAGTACTCGGTGATCGCGACGCTGAACTTGAACGGCGACTACGTGTCCGACGCGCTGGCGGCCCAGGTCGGCGGCATCGGCATCGCCCCGGGTGCGAACCTGAGCGACTCCGTCGCGATGTTCGAAGCCACCCATGGCACCGCGCCCAAGTACGCCGGCAAGGACTATGTAAACCCCGGTTCCGAGATCCTGTCCGCCGAAATGATGCTGCGCCACATGGGCTGGACCGAGGCGGCCGACTTGATCATCTCTTCCATGGAGAAGGCCATCCTGTCCAAGAAGGTCACCTATGACTTCGCCCGCCTGCTGGACGGTGCGACCCAGGTGTCCTGCTCGGGCTTCGGTCAGGTGATGATCGACCACATGTGATGCCCAGCCGGGCGAGCCCCGGTTCTGCATGCCTGGCCCCGCCTCCAGCCTGGAGCGGGGCTTTTTGTTTCCGGGGAGGCCGCCATCGCTTGCTGCGTGTCGCGGCAGCGCAGCAAAAAGGCCCGCACGAGGCGGGCCTTTCTGGCGTGGGGCCTGCGGGGTTCAGGCCGCGGCGCGCACATCCATGCTGTCGACCGCAATCTCCAGCGGCCGGATGTTCTGCGCCAGCTGACCCTTGGGGCCGTCGACCAGCTCATAGCTGACCTTGCTGCCCTGTTTCAGTGTGCGGAAGCCGTCCATCTGGATCGCGGAGAAATGTGCGAACACATCTCCGCCACCCTGTTCGGGCTCGATGAATCCGAAGCCCTTGGCATCGTTGAACCACTTGACTGTGCCAGTCGCCATTTCTATTTCCTCCTACTCCGTCCCGGTGTCTTGAGCACCGGCGCGGATTCTGGAATCCGTGTCAGCCGGGTGTCAATCCAGGACCACCCCGAGGGACAGTCCGTGCCGGCTGACGCGAAATCCGGAAAAGCGGCTTGTCTGCCGGAGTCCCGGCCTCATGTAGGGAGGCGTTGCTGTTTATAGAATCGGCGCATGCCAGTCTTTGCCCATCAGCCCGCACCCATGCCTCCGGCTCCTCCGGGGGACGGCGACGCGGGCAACGCGACCACGCTGGAGCGTGTCACCCAGCGGACGGAGCCGCCGCGCCTCTACCAGGTGCTGATGCTCAATGACGACTTCACGCCGATGGAGTTTGTTGTGATGGTTCTGCAGGAGTATTTCCGCCATGACCTGGATACGGCCACCCAGATCATGCTGAAGATCCATCACGAGGGCCGTGGTGTCTGCGGTGTGTTCACCAAGGATGTCGCGGCCACCAAGGTCGAAATGGTGCTGGACGCCGCCAGGCGTGCCGGCCATCCCCTGCAGTGCATTATGGAGGCCGCATGATCGCGCAAGAACTGGAAGTCAGCCTGCACATGGCGTTCGTCGAGGCGCGCCAGCAGCGCCACGAGTTCATCACCGTGGAGCACCTGCTGATGGCGCTGCTGGACAACCCGTCGGCGGCCGAGGTGCTGCGCGCCTGCGCAGCCAATATCGAAGACCTGCGCAAGAGTTTGTCGCAGTTCATCAAGGAAAACACGCCCACCGTGGGCGGCACGGAAGAGGTCGACACGCAGCCGACGCTGGGTTTCCAGCGCGTGATCCAGCGCGCGATCATGCATGTGCAGTCCACCGGCAATGGCAAGAAGGAAGTCACCGGCGCCAATGTGCTGGTGGCCATCTTCGGTGAGAAGGACTCGCACGCGGTCTATTACCTGCACCAGCAGGGCGTGACCCGCCTGGACGTGGTGAACTTCATCGCCCACGGCATCAAGAAGAGTGAGCCTCCCGAGCCGCCCAAGGGCCAGGAGGGCAATGGCGCCGAGTCCGAGCGCGAGGAAGGCGAGGGCGGGGCCGGCGGTAGCAAGGCCTCGCCGCTGGAGCAGTTCACGCAAAACCTGAACCAGCATGCCCGTGACGGCCGCATCGACCCGTTGATCGGCCGCGAGCTGGAGGTGGAGCGCGTCGTGCAGGTACTGTGCCGCCGTCGCAAGAACAACCCGCTGCTGGTCGGCGAGGCCGGGGTCGGCAAGACGGCGATCGCCGAGGGCCTGGCCTGGCGCATCACCGAGGGCCAGGTGCCCGACGTGCTGGCGGATGCGGTGGTCTACTCGCTGGACATGGGCGCGCTGCTGGCCGGCACCAAGTACCGGGGTGATTTCGAGCAGCGCCTGAAGGCGGTGATCAAGCAGCTGAAGGACCAGCCGGGCGCCATCCTGTTCATCGACGAGATCCACACGCTGATCGGCGCCGGCGCGGCGTCGGGCGGCACGCTGGATGCGAGCAACCTGCTCAAGCCGGCGCTCTCCTCGGGCCAGCTCAAGTGCATCGGGGCCACCACCTTCACGGAATACCGCGGCATCTTCGAGAAGGATGCGGCCCTGTCACGGCGCTTCCAGAAGGTGGACGTGGTCGAGCCCTCCGTCGAGCAGACGGTGGAGATCCTCAAGGGCCTGAAGTCGCGCTTCGAAGAGCACCACAGCGTCAAGTACGCGCTGGGTGCGCTGCAGGCAGCGGCCGAGCTGTCGGCCAAGTACATCAATGACCGCCACCTGCCGGACAAAGCCATCGATGTGATCGATGAAGCTGGCGCCGCACAGCGCGTGCTGCCCAAGAGCAAGCAGAAGAAGACCATCACGCGGGCCGAGGTCGAGGACATTGTCGCGAAGATCGCGCGCATCCCGCCGGCCTCGGTGTCCAATGACGATCGCAGCAAGCTCAAGAGCCTGGACCGTGATCTCAAGAGCGTGGTCTTTGGCCAGGATCCGGCCATCGATGCGCTGGCGGCGGCCATCAAGATGGCCCGCTCGGGCCTGGGCAAGCCGGACAAGCCCATCGGCTCCTTCCTGTTCAGCGGCCCGACCGGCGTCGGCAAGACCGAGGTTGCCAAGCAGCTGGCTTACATCCTGGGCATCGAGTTGATCCGCTTCGACATGTCGGAGTACATGGAGCGCCATGCGGTGAGCCGGCTGATCGGCGCGCCTCCGGGCTATGTGGGCTTCGACCAGGGCGGCCTGCTCACCGAAGCTGTCACCAAGAAGCCGCACGCCGTGCTGCTGCTGGATGAAATCGAGAAGGCCCATCCGGACGTGTTCAACGTGCTGCTGCAGGTCATGGACCACGGCACGCTGACCGACAACAACGGGCGCAAGGCCGATTTCCGCAACGTGATCATCATCATGACCACCAATGCGGGGGCCGAGACCATGCAGAAGTCCACGATCGGCTTCACGACCAAGCGCGAGCAGGGCGACGAGATGGCGGACATCAAGCGCCTGTTCACGCCGGAATTCCGCAACCGGCTGGACGCGACCGTGTCCTTCCGTGCGCTGGACCAGGACATCATCCTGCGCGTGGTCGACAAGTTCCTGCTGCAACTCGAAAGCCAGCTGGCGGAGAAGAAGGTCGAGGTCAGCTTCAGCGACAAGCTGCGCAAGCACCTGGCCGAAAAGGGCTTCGACCCGCTGATGGGCGCACGGCCGATGCAGCGCCTGATCCAGGACACCATACGCCGCGCGCTGGCGGACGAACTGCTGTTCGGCCGCTTGGTCGACGGCGGTCGGTTGAGCGTGGACATCGACGCGCAGGGTCAGGTCCAGCTGGACATCCAGCCGCTGAAGAAGGACAACAAGCCCAAGTCCGAGCCGGCGACGGCGGATTGATCTCGAGGGCCCGGCATTGCCGGGCTGGCGCTTGGCAAAGCCCGTAGGCGAACCTTCAGCGAAGGGGCGTCTACGGGCTTCATCGTTTGATGTCGCCCGATCCTTGGACGTGCTTACAGATCTTTACGGCGGCGGCATCTGGGCCTTACCTCGGTTTCCGACACTGAACTCATGCATCCAGTGGGATGTTCAACCAGGAGATTCATGATGAGTGTCAAGCCCTCCCTGACCAAGCTGATCGCTGCGGCCGCCCTGATGGCAAGCTTCGGCGGCATGGCCCTGGCCCAAGGCCATGGCGGCCGTGGCATGGGGCCGGGACCCGACATGCCCGGTTTCGGTGGCCGGCATGCTGAGCAGATGTTGGAGATGGTCGACGCCAGCGACGCGCAGCGCAGCCAGATTCACCAGATCATGGACGCGGCGCGCAAGGACCTGCAGGGGCAGCACGATGCGCTGCGCAAGATCCGCGAGCAGCAGATGGGCCTGTTCACGGCGCCCAACATCGACGCCGCGGCGATCGAATCGCTGCGCCAGCAAGCCCAGACCCTGCATGAGCAGCGCTCCAAGCGCATGAGTCAGGCCCTGGTTGACGCGGCCCGCGTGCTGTCGCCCGAGCAGCGTGCCAAGCTGGCGGAGCGCATGAAGAAGATGCGGGTCCGCTTCGAGGAGCGCATGGAACAGCGTCAGAAGCCCTCGGGCCGCTGAGAGTCCCCGGCGGAGCCGCTATGCTGCACGCTGTTTCGGACTCGCGAGCGCTGCCGGCTGCCCGTCACGGCGGTGTGCTCTCTTTGAACATGAACTCCAGACTGCTGCTGCTCGATGACGATGCCCGCCTGACCGGCATGCTGGGCGACTACCTCAGTGCCGCCGGGTACGAGGTGGAAGTGGCTGGCTCCCTGACCGATGGAAAGGCCGCGCTGGAGGGCGAGGCTTTCGACCTGCTGGTGCTGGACCTGATGCTGCCCGACGGCGACGGGCTGGACTTCTGCCGCCAGCTGCGCAGCGACAAGCGTTGGCGCCGCCAGCCCGTGCTGATGCTGTCGGCGCGTGGCGAACCCATGGACCGCATCGTGGGTCTGGAGTTGGGGGCCGACGACTACCTGGCCAAGCCCTTTGAGCCGCGTGAGCTGCTGGCCCGTATCAAGGCGCTGTTGCGCCGTACCGGGCCGGAGCTGACTGGCGACGAGGTGCTGCGCTTCGGTCGCCTGGAGATCGACCTGGCGGCACGCCAGGTGCGGCTGTCGGGCGAGGTCTGCGATCTCACCAGCCATCAGTTCGACCTGCTGGTGGTGCTGGCGCAGAGCCCCGGCCGGGTCCTGTCGCGGGACCAAATCATGGATGCGCTGAAGGGGCATCCGCTGGAGGCCTTCGACCGCTCCATCGACGTCCATATTTCGCGCATCCGCGCCCTGATCGAGGACGACCCGAAGAATCCGCGCCGGGTGCTGACCGTGCGTGGGGCCGGCTACGTGTTCGCGCGCAAGCAGGACCACGGCGAGTGAAGTCGCTTTACCTGCGCATCTACCTCACGGTGGTGACCGTGCTGCTGGCCTTCGCCTTTGGCTCGGCCTGGTTGTTCCAAGGGCAGATCGAGCAGGAGCGTGGCAATTTCGAGGCCGCGTCGTCCGAGCGTTTTGTCGCGATGGGCGTGCTGCTGCATCGCGCGCTGCCACCGGCCAATGCGCCGCGCGAGCTGCAGGCCGAGGAGTTGCGCGAATGGAGCCAACGCCTGCGCATGCCGATGGCGATGGATGATTCGCGCGGCGAGCGCATCGCCACCAGCGCCAGCTTCGAGCGGCGCGTCGACACCCCCGGGGTGCGCCTGCAGCGCGTGGTGCTGGACGATGGTCGCGAACTGGTGTTCCTGCGTGGCAACCGTCCGCCCCAGGGCATGAGGCCCGAGGGTCTGGGCGGCTCGGGGCCCCCGCGCGCCTGGGGCGAAGGCCGACCCGGCCCCGAAGGCCCCTGGCCCGGATTGGGCCTGATGCGGCCCGGCGGCGGCACGACGCTGGTGGTGCTGCTGGTGCTGCTGTTCCTGGGCGTGGCGATAGGCGCCTACCCCGTGGTGCGGCGCCTGACGCGCCGGTTGGAGAATCTGAAGACTGGCGTCGAGGAGTTCGGGGCCGGCCATCTGAGCCACCGCGTGGATGCGGGCGGCAAGGACGAGGTGGCCGCGCTGGCGCACAGCTTCAACCAGGCCGCCGACCGCATCGAGGGCCTGGTGAACTCGCACAAAAGCCTGCTTGCCAATGCCAGCCATGAGCTGCGCTCGCCGCTGGCTCGGCTGAAGATGGCGTTTTCGATGCTGGAGGACAGTGGACCCGAGCAGCGCGCGCGCCTGCAGAAGGAAATCCACACCAACATCGGCGAGCTGGACGCATTGGTGGACGAGGTGTTGCTGGCCAGCCGGCTGGAAAGCGGCGGACAGCCGCCCCGGCTGGAGAACGTGGATCTGGTGCCGCTGGCCGCCGAGGAAAGCGCCCGCGTTAGCGCGGAGCTGCGTGCCGACGAGCCGGCGCTGGCACTGCCGGGTGACGAGCGGCTGCTGCGCCGCGCGCTGCGCAACTTGCTGGAGAACGCGCGCCGTTATGGCGGCGGCCAGATCCTCCTCGAACTGAAGCGCGAGGGGCACTGGGCGGAGCTGCGCGTCTGCGATCGCGGCCCCGGCGTGCCGGAGGCCATGCGCGAGCGCATCTTCGAAGCCTTCTTCCGCCTGCCCGGCCATGCCGAGGTGTCGGGTGGCGTGGGCCTGGGGCTCAATCTGGTCAAGCAGATTGCCCAGCTCCACAAGGGGAGCGTGCGCTGCGAAGGGCGCGAGGGCGGGGGCAGCTGCTTCGTGCTGCGCCTGCCCCTGACGGCCTGAGACGGCGCGGCGACCGTCCGCGTACTCAGGCCTGCGGCCGCTCCGCGCGCTCGACCAGCCGCTGCACCCAGATCAGCCCTGCGGTCGCCAGCAGCAAACCGGCCGCGGCCGCAGCCCAGAAGCCTTGCGCGCCGCCCA
The DNA here is from genome assembly GCF_022549225.1 of Pelomonas sp. CA6. GTDB lineage: Bacteria > Pseudomonadota > Gammaproteobacteria > Burkholderiales > Burkholderiaceae_C > Roseateles. The sequence continues at coordinate 15,068 of NZ_JAKZFD010000015.1, read as the reverse complement.
GCGATGGCCACGGTTGGGCAAAGGCCAGCCAATAGCCGCCGCCCATGCCCACCCCCCAGATCGCGAACGCGTACACCATCATCGGGGCCACCGTGACGTGGTGGGCGCGCAGCACGGAGGCCGCGATCGCCTGCCCCGCATCGCCCAGGTGGAAGAGCCAGACCCACAGCAGCAGCGGCGCGGCCGCGGCGAGGATGGCGGCGTCCTGCGTGTACAGCGACAGCACTGGGTGGCGCAGCAGGAAGACCGCGCCACCCATCAGTGCCGCGAGGCCCAGGGCCGTCTCCAATCCGTGCCAGCCCAGGCGGCGTGCATCGTCCAGGTCGCGCGCGCCGATGCGCTGGCCGACCAGCGCGCCGGTGGCGTTGCCCAGCGCCATGGGCAGCATGAACATCATGGCCACCAGGTTGGCGGCGAGCTGATGGCCGGCCACCGCCGTCGTGCCCAACCGCGAGATGAACAAGGCCATGAAGGTGAAGCCGGTGACTTCGATCAGGATGGTCATGCCCATGGGCAGGCCCAGGCGCAGCAGGCTGGCGATCATGGGCCAGCGCGGCGCGTGCAGGCCGCCCTGCTGCAGACCGAAGGGCTGGTAATGCGGATCGTGGCGGATCAGCCACCAGCCCACGGCCAGTTGGCCCCAGACCACCAGCGCCGTCGACAAGGCCCCACCGGGTGCGCCCAGGCCGGCCCACCCCGCGGCACCGTGGATCAGCAGCGCGCTCAACGGCAGCTTCAGCGCCAGGCCGCCCAGCTGCAGCGCCATCACGGCCTTGGGGCGCGACACCGCGGTGTTGAAGCCCCGGTAGACCGTGAACAGCAACGCCGCTGGCAAGGCCAGGCCCAGCAGATGCAGGTGACGGCGGATGATGGCCTCGACCTCCGGCTCCGGTCGCGCCAGCGCCAGCAGCGGCTCCGGCCACAGCAGCACCAGCTCACCCATCAGCGTCAGGCCCAGTGCCAGCCAGACGGCCTGGTGCAGGCTCTCGCCGACGCCGGCCAGGTCCTTCGCGCCATAGCGCTGCGCGGCCAGCGGCGAGATCGCCAGCACCACGCCCATTAGCCCGACGAAGATGCTGGTGTACATCGCATTGCCCACCGCCAGCGCGGCGAGATCCAGCGCGCCATAGCGTGCCACCAGCACGGTGTCTATGGTCGAATAGGCCAGTACCGCGAGCTGGCCGATGAAGACCGGCCAGGCCAATGGCAGGATGCGCGACAGACTGTAAAGGCGTTGCGCGCCCAGCATCTTCTTCAAGAGTCGCCTTCCGTGGCCGCTGGCCTGGGGAGGCTGTCGATGTCCTGCGGCGGCCCCGGGCGGATCTCCAGTGCCCGTTCGGCATAGCGGTTGAAGCGCCAGGCCGTGCCTTCCAGCGTGATCCGGCGCCAGGTGGCGCGCTTCTCGGCCGGCGTCAGCACGGGCCAGTTCTGCACCTCGTCGAAGGTTCGGCCGCAGCCCTTGCACCGTTCGTCGCCCTGGCTGGTGGAGCAGATCGCGATGCAGGGGGCGTCCGGCGTGCTGGCGTACCAATCCAGCCAGGCTGTCTTGGCGGGGCCGGGCAGGCCGTCCTCGTCGCATTCGGGCTCGTGGTGGTAGACCATCAGCGCATAGACCTCGGCCAGCGCGCGCACCGGCGCGCAGGCACTGATGCCATCGCCCGGTTCCCGGGCGCGCCACCAATTGATCGCGGCCTCGATGTCGGTGATGTGGATGCCGGCCATGTGCTGAACCGTCATCAGTAGACCAATCCCATCGCGTGACGCACGTCCTTCAGCGTCTTGCGCGCGACGGCACGGGCCCGCTCGGTGCCCACCTCGACGATCCAGTGCACCTTCTTGGGGTCGGCCAGCAGTTCGTCGGCACGCTCGCGCCACGGGGCCTGCTCCTTGTGGATGGCCGCGATCAGCGGCTGCTTGCAGTCCAGGCAGCCGATGGACGCATTGCGGCAGCCCCGGTCGGCCCAGTCGCGCGTGTCGCTGTCGGAATAGAGCTCGTGAAAGGCCCAGACCGGGCAGCGCGCCGGGTCGCCCGGGTCGCCGCGGCGCATGCGCTGCGGGTCGGTGGGCATGGTGCGCAGCTTCTCCTCCACCACCTCGGGTGCGTCGCGCATCGCGATGGTGTTGCCATAGCTCTTGCTCATCTTGCGCCCGTCCAGACCGGCCACGCGCGAGGTCTCGGTAAGCAAGGCCTGCGGCTCTGGGAGGATGGGGTTCTCGGGGGTGTAAAGGTGGTTGAAGCGCCGCGCCACCTCCCGCGTGACTTCCACATGCGGGGCCTGGTCCTCGCCGACGGGCACCAGGTCGGCCTTGTAGATCAGGATGTCTGCCGCCTGCAGCAGCGGATAGCCCAGAAAGCCGTAGGTGGCCAGTTCGCGGTTGCCCTGCACCGCCTCCTTGTAGCTGGGCATGCGCTCCAGCCAGGAGGAGGGCGTGCTCATCGCCAATAGGGTGAACAGCTCCGCGTGCTCGGGCATGCGGCTCTGGATGAACAGGGTGGCCTGCGCGGGGTCTATGCCCGCCGCCAGCCAGTCCACCACCATGTCGTAGACGCTGCGTTCCAGGTTGTGGCGGCTGTCGGGCTGCTGATAGTGGGTGGTCAGCGCATGCCAGTCGGCGACGAAGAAGAAGCAATCGTAGGCCTGTTGCAGCTGAACCCAGTTCTTCAGCGCACCGTGGTAATGGCCCAGGTGCAGGGCACCGGTGGGGCGCATGCCGGAGAGCACGCGTTGACGAACGGGAGAGGAGGGGGGCGGGACGGACATGGGGGAATTGTAGGGAGGCGGCTACACTGCCGCCCCATGAAACGCATCGTGATTCTGATCTCCGGTCGAGGCTCCAACATGGAGGGCATCGTCAAGACCTGCGCCGCTGAAGGGTGGCGTGCGCAGGTCGCCGCGGTGATCAGCAACCGGCCGGAGGCCGCGGGCCTGCGCTTCGCGGCGGAGCAGGGGATTCCGACCGCCGTGGTGGACCACAAGGCCTTCGGCAAGGGCGATGCCGCGCGCGCGGCCTTCGATGCCGAGCTGGCCCGGGTGGTGGATGGCTTCGCACCGGACCTGGTCGTTCTCGCGGGCTTCATGCGCATCCTGACCGCGGGCTTTATCGGCCGCTACGAGGGCCGCATGCTCAACATCCACCCTTCGCTGCTGCCGGCCTTCCCGGGGCTGCACACGCACCAGCGCGCGATAGAGACCGGCTGCCGCGCGGCCGGTGCCACCGTGCATTTCGTCACCGCGGAGTTGGACCAGGGGCCCATCGTCGCCCAGGCCGTGGTGCCGGTGCTGGATGGCGACGACGAAGCGGCGCTCTCGGCGCGCGTGCTGCAACTGGAGCACCGCATGTACCCGCGCACCGTGCGCTGGTTCGTCGAGGGGCAGCTGCAGATCGTGGGTTCGCGCGTGCGCCAGCTGGCTGGCGAGGCCCAGCTCTTCGTCGCCTGAGCGGCGCCTGCGGCCTGCGGCGCCGGTTCAGCTGATCAGGCTGGCGAGGATGTTGATCGTCAGCGCCAGCACGCCGGTGTTGAAGACGAAGGACAGCACGGCCTGCACCAGCACCAGACGGCGCATGGGGCGTGCGCTGACGGCCACGTCCGAGGTCTGCGAGGTCGCGGCCAGCGTGACGGCGAAGTAAAAGAAATCCAGGTAGTCGGGCTCCGCCTCGCGTCCCGGGAACTCCAGCCCGTGCGGCGTGTGGCGGCCGCTGTGATAGAGGCTGGCATAGGCCAGCGCGAACTCCACCGGCAGCAGCATCCAGGAGCCGCTCACCGTGGCCAGCACCAGCAGCAGATGGGGCCAGGCCTTGCCCAGTCCAGCCTGGCGCAGCATGGAAATCTCTACCGCAATGGCGGCCAGGCTGGCGAGCGCGCCCAGCATGGCCAGCACCAGCACGGTGGCCACGCCGTCCGTTAGCGCCCTGGCGTGTGCCAGAACCTGTCCGGCGGGTGTGCGCCCCATCATCCACAGCACCAGCACGACATAGGTCCAGGTGGCCACGGCCCAGCCGGTCAGCACCCGGGCCAGGGTGCCCATGTCGCTGGGCCACAGCACGGCCAGCAGCGCGCCGCCCACCACGCCCAGCAGCAGGCGCGGGCGCAGCTTGAGCTGCTGCAGCAACGTCACGCCGACCTGTCCTCAAGGGCGAAGCGGGGCTGGCGCACGCCGTCCACCACGACCTCCTCGAAGAACATCGCATACGGACGCACCCACAACTCCCCTCGGCCGTACAACGGGCGGTAGAGCACCAGCGGCTCCAGTGTCTCGCTGTGTCGGGCCACGCCGACCAGCTCATAAGGCAGGCCTTTGTAGTGGCGGTAGCGGCCGGTTGGCGCGGGCGGCAACGCGGGCAGATCGTCGTCGAGGCTCATCGTGTCGGCGGGGTTCCGCGCAGGAACGCGCGGGCGGGGATAATCCGGGGATGCATCCTAATGCCCTTCTGGACCTTGGCGCCGAACTGGTGGACAGCCTGCTGCTGTTCGACGCGCCCGCCGACAATCTCGTGTCGGCCTTCTTCCGCCAACGCAAGGCCCTGGGCCAGCGCGAGCGCCATACCCTGGCCGAGACGGCCTATGCCGTGCTGCGCCAGCGCCTGCTGCTGCAGCATCTGGCGCAATCCGGGCGTGGGCCCATGGCGCGCCGGCTGGCCATTCTGGCCTGGGTCGGCAACGAAGCTTTCCTGCGCGGCGCACTCACCGAGCAGGAGCAGCAATGGCTCAAGCAGGTGCAGGCGGTCGACCGCAGCCAGCTGGCGCCGCGCCTGCGTCACAACCTGCCCGAATGGCTGGCCGAGCCGCTGCTGCAGCGCCTGGGCGAAACGGAGTTCTGGGCGCTTGCCGCCGCAATGAGCGAATCCGCGCCGCTGGATTTGCGCGTCAACCTGCTCAAGGCCAAGCGCGAGGAGGTGCAGGCCGCGCTGGAGGCCAAGGGCTTCAAGGCCGTGCCGACGCCGTATTCCCCTTGGGGGCTGAGGCTGGAGGGCAAGCCGGCGCTGCAGAAGCTGGAGCTGTTCACCAGTGGCCAGGTGGAAGTCCAGGACGAGGGCAGCCAGTTGCTGGCCTTGCTGCTGGAGGCCAAGCGCGGCGAGATGGTGGTGGACTTCTGCGCCGGTGCCGGTGGGAAGACCCTGGCGCTGGGCGCGGCGATGCGCAACACCGGCCGCCTCTATGCCTTCGACGTCTCCGGTCATCGCCTGGACAAGCTCAAGCCGCGGCTGGCGCGCAGCGGCCTGTCCAATGTCTACCCGGTGCAGATCGCGCATGAACGCGATGAGCGCGTGAAGCGCTTGTCCGGCAAGGTGGACCGCGTGCTGGTTGACGCCCCCTGCTCGGGCCTGGGCACGCTGCGCCGCAATCCGGACCTGAAGTGGCGCCAGACGCCCGAAGGCGTGCAGGAACTGGCGGCCAAGCAACTGGCCATCCTGAACAGCGCCGCGCGCATGCTCAAGCCGGGTGGCCGCCTGGTTTACGCCACCTGCAGCCTGCTGGATGCCGAGAACGAGGCCGTGGCCCAGGCCTTCAGCGAGGCGCATCCGGAGTTCAAGCTCAAGCCCGCCACGGAGGTGCTGAGCCATGCCCAGGTGTCCGAGGCGCAGGCGCAAGCCTTGTGCGAAAACGGCTATCTGCGCCTGTGGCCGCATCGTCACCAGAGCGATGGCTTCTTTGCCGCCGTCTGGGAGCGCGATCGCTGAGGCCACGACCGTTCGTCGCCTGCCCATGGCGCGCGGCAATGCTGCGCGCTTCGGGTGGGCCTGATTTGGGGCAAGGAAAAGCCGCAGGGCTTGATTTAGGGGGCGTCGCCTACAATTGCGGCTTCTGTGGATCAGTGCCCCCGATGCTCTCGGGGGCGGGCTAGGACCGAATGGACTTCTTGAATACCGTGCACGATGGCGTGCTGAACTGGCTGAGCGACGGCCTGCTGGGCGCCAGTTGGTGGCAGATCCTCGCGTACACGCTGGTCGTGACGCACATCACGATCGCCGCTGTCACCATCTTCCTGCACCGCGCGCAGGCGCACCGGGCGCTGGACCTGGGGCCCATTCCGTCTCACTTCTTCCGCTTCTGGCTGTGGATGACCACGGGCATGGTGACCAAGGAGTGGGTGGCCATCCACCGCAAGCACCATGCGAAGTGCGAGACCGAGGAGGATCCGCACAGCCCCATCACCCGCGGCATCGAAACCGTGATGCTGCGCGGCTCTGAGCTCTATCGTGCCGAAGCCAAGAACCAGGAAACCCTGGCCAAGTACAGCCACGGCGTGCCCGACGACTGGATGGAGCGCAACGTCTACACCCGTCACTCGGTGCTCGGCGTCTCGCTGATGATGGTCATCAACCTGGCGCTGTTCGGCGCGATCGGTGTCACCATCTGGGCGATCCAGATGGCCTGGATCCCGTTCTGGGCGGCGGGTGTGATCAACGGCGTGGGCCACTACTGGGGCTATCGCAACTTCGAGGCGCAGGACGCGTCGACCAATGTCTCGCCCTGGGGGCTGATCATCGGCGGCGAGGAGTTGCACAACAACCACCACACCTACCCGACCTCGGCCAAGTTCTCGGTCAAGCCCTTCGAGTTCGACATCGGCTGGGGCTATATCCGCGCCTTCGAGATGCTGGGCTGGGCCAAGGTGCGCAAGACCGCGCCGCAGATGCGTACCGGCGAGCTTAAGGCCGTGGCCGACAAGGACACGCTGGAGGCCATCATCGCTAACCGCTACGAGCTGATGGCCCGCTACGCACGCGAAATGCGCACCGCCTGCGCCGGTGAACTGGCGCGCCTGAAGGCGGCTGGCCAGCAGCACAGCGAGCAGTGGGCGCAATTCAAGCTGGCCAAGCGCTGGTTGCACCGTGACCAGGACCGCATTCCCAGCGCCTATCGCGAGCAGATCGCCGGTGCGCTGGCGGCCAGCCCCGCGCTGCACAAACTCACCAGCATGCGCGAGGAACTGCGCCAGCTCTGGACGCGGACCAATGTCTCCGCCGAGCAGCTGGTGGCCGACCTGCAGGCCTGGTGCCGCAAGGCGGAAGAGAGCGGCATTGCCGAACTGAAGGCGTTTGCGCTGGGCCTGCGGACTGTGCGTGCCTGAATGTTGCAGCCGTAACCGGTGATGACCGGTGCGTTGCGCGAAGTTTCGCAGCAGTAAAGAGCGCGGCCCCGGCCGCGCTTTTTTTCATCATGGCCACATAATTTGAGCTCCGATGAATCCCACAAGGAGCTGCCATGAACAACAGGATCACGGTCATCGCCCGTGCCGCCGCCGTCGTGCTGACGCTGCAGGCCGGCATGGCCCTGGCCCAGGCCGAGGTGAAGTTCGTTTCTCCGGAGAAGTTCAGTGACGCGGGCGAGTCCGAGCGTGACCGTGATGATGCGCTCAAGGTGCTGGCCACGCACTTCGAGGAACAGGCGGCCAAGCAGCTGCCCGGCAAGCAGCTGAAGATCGAAGTCAAGGACGTGGATCTTGCGGGCGAGATCGAGCCTCGGGGCAGCGGCATGCAGCGCATCCGCGTGATGCGCAGTGCCACCATCCCGCGCATTACCCTCAGCTATGTGCTCAGCGAGGGTGGCAAGGAACTCAAGCGGGGCGACGCCTCGCTGACCGATCTGAGCTACCAGACCGCCACGATGGTGCGCTATGGACCGGACGATCCCATGCGCTACGAGAAGAAGCTCATCGACGACTGGATGAGCAAGGAACTGGTGGGCAAGCCCTCCAGCATGGCCAAGGGCCAGTAAGCCTTCGCGCAAGATCCGGCAGAAACGACAAAGCCCGCCAATGGCGGGCTTTGCTTCTTCAAGGAAGAGGGCCGAATTACTTCAGCTTGATTTCCTTGTACAGCACGTGCTTGCGTGCCTTGGGGTCGAACTTCATGAATTCCAGCTTTTCGGGCGTGGTCTTCTTGTTCTTGTTGGTCGTGTAGAAGTGACCGGTGCCGGCAGTGGATTCCAGCTTGATCTTCTCGCGTCCGCCTTTGGATGCCATGGTATCGCTCCTGATTCAGTGATTAGGCTTGACCGCGGGCACGCAGGTCGGCCAGCACGGCGTCGATGCCCTTCTTGTCGATCAGGCGCAGACCCGCGTTGCTGATGCGCAGGCGCACCCAGCGGTTCTCGCTCTCGACCCAGAAACGACGGTATTGCAGGTTCGGCAGGAACCGGCGCTTGGTTTTGTTGTTGGCGTGGGAAACGTTGTTCCCGACCATGGGCTTCTTGCCCGTGACTTCGCAGACGCGTGCCATGAGGACACTCCGATACTTGTCATACAGCGACCGCTAGACGCCGGAAGCGCGCAGGACAACCTGAGCATGCAACCGTGAAGCGGCGGCCTCACCTCGCCAAAAGGGTGGCGGTAACCCGTGTTCTCTTGCTCGAACAGCCGTGTCTGCTGCGTCGACGCGTGCCGCATCAGGGATGCGATGCCATCAACGAGCGCAAGGTATGCGCAAGAAAGACCGCGAGTATAGCCTACTCGCGATCTGTTTGCCAAGGCGCGCGCCACGGCCACTGAGCGGCCCGGGGCCGCTCAGTGGCCCTGTTGCTCCAGGTAGCGCTGGGCATCCAGCGCGGCCATGCAGCCCGTGCCGGCGCTGGTGATGGCCTGGCGGTAGACATGGTCCTGCACGTCGCCGGCGGCGAAGACACCGGGCACGCTGGTCATCGTGGCGAAGCCTTCCAGGCCGCTCTTGGTGACGATGTAGCCGTCCTTCATCGTCAGCTGGTCCTTGAAGATCTCGGTGTTGGGCTGGTGGCCGATCGCGATGAAGCAGCCCTTGAGGGTCAGGTCTTGCGTCGTGCCGGTCTCGACATGGCGCAGGCGCACGCCGGTCACGCCGGTGGCGTCGCCCAGCACCTCGTCCAGCGTTTGGAAGGTGTGCAGCACGATCTTGCCGGCCGCCACCTTCTCCATCATCTTGTCCACCAGGATGGGCTCGGCGCGGAACTTGTCGCGGCGATGGATCAGGTGCACGACGTTGGCGATGTTGGACAGGTACAGCGCCTCTTCGACGGCGGTGTTGCCGCCGCCAACCACGCAGACATCCTGCTCGCGATAGAAGAAGCCGTCACAGGTAGCGCAGGCGCTGACGCCGCGGCCCATGAAGGCCTCTTCGCTGGGCAGGCCCAGGTACTTGGCCGAGGCGCCGGTGGCGATGATCAGCGCGTCGCAGGTGTAGGTGCCGCTGTCGCCTTTCAGCGTGAAGGGGCGCTTGGCGAAGTCAACCGCGTTGATGTGGTCGAAGACGATCTCGGTGTTGAAGCGCTCCGCATGCTGCTGGAAGCGCTGCATCAGCTCGGGGCCCTGCACGCCCATCACGTCGGCGGGCCAGTTGTCCACCTCGGTGGTGGTCATCAGCTGACCGCCTTGAGCCATGCCGGTGATCAGCACCGGCTTCAGGTTGGCGCGCGCCGCATAGATGGCGGCGGTGAAGCCGGCGGGGCCGGAGCCCAGGATCAGCAGGGGGACGTGGCGGGTGGTTTGGCTCATGAGATCGGCAGATGGGGGCGGACATGAGGGTCGCAAGATCCGGCTTGGTCAGGCCGGCCGGCGAGCGCGTCGACTTCGCATTCCGTGCACGGAATCGCGCAATCTACGCGCTGGCGACCGAAAGATGTTGTGAACAAGTTGACACAGTGGCCGGATTCTAGGTCTTGGCACATACACTCGCCTGACGTAATGAGCAAGACCAGACAGGAGGAAAGCTCTCATGGCCATGCTGTCCAACCTTGACCTGATCCGCCGCGTGCCGCTGTTCTCGCTGCTCACGGCCGATCAGGCGCAGTCCATCGCCGACAGCGTCGTCAAGCGCCGCTTCAAGCGGGGCGAGCTGGTGGTGGAGCAGGGCACCAAGTCGAACGCGCTGTTCATCCTGCTGAACGGCCGCGCCCGGGTGCTGACCGCCGACAACCGCGGCCGGGAGGTGATCCTGGCCGTGCTGCAGCCGGGCGACTATGTCGGCGAGATGAGTTTGATCGACAACGAACCGCATTCGGCCACCGTGCGCGCCGAGGTGCAGACCGACATGCTGGTGCTGGGGCGTGCGGAATTCGCCCGCTGCCTACCCGAACCCAACAGCTTGGCGTACGGCATTCTGCGCGGCCTGGTTGCGCGGCTGCGCAATGCCGACCGCCAGATCGAATCGCTGGCGCTGCTGGACGTGTACGGCCGTGTCGCCCGCACGCTGCTGGACATGGCGGAAGAAGAAAAGGGCGTCAAGATCATCCGCGGCAAGGTGTCGCGCCAGGACATGGCCAAGGTGGTCGGCGCCTCGCGCGAGATGGTCAGCCGGGTCATGAAGGACCTGGAGGACCGCGGCGTGATCGAGACTCTGGAGAACGGGTCGGTCGTCATCAAGGAACGACTGCAACACGATTGAACACCTGGGACGCCGCCCCCGGGGCCTGAGCGGTTGGCCTGCGTCACAATGGCGGGATGAGTTTTCCAGGTTCCCTTCTGAACGGCGAGACGCCGGCCGCCGAACGCGCCACCTTGCGGCGCGGCAAGAAGTCTCCGGCGCCCGTGGCGGCGCCGTCCAACCCGCTGCGTACGCCGCTGTGGTTGCTGGCGACCGGGATTCTGTGGTGCCTGGTCTTGCTGGCGCTGCTCAGCCATGACCGGGCCGATTCCGCTTTCAGCGTCGCCGCGGGCCAGGAGCTCACGCGCAATCGCGTCGGTGCCCTGGGTGCCTGGATCTCCGATCTGCTGCTGTTCGGCTTCGGCTATTCCTGCTGGTGGCTGATGCTGGTGGGCCTGCGCAGCTGGCTGGGCGCCCTGGCTGGCCTGCTGCGTGCCGACGATACGCCGCCGCGCGGCCTGCGCGAGCGGCTGCCCACGGCGGGGGGGCTGCTGTTGCTGCTGGCGGCCAGTTGCGCGCTCGAATGGACGCGCCTCTATGGCTGGGAGACGCGCCTGCCGGGCCATGCCGGCGGCATCGTCGGCTACACCCTGGGGCCGCTGAGCATGAGGCTGCTGGGCTTTGCCGGCTCGGGCGTGGTGTGGATCGCCGCGCTCGTGCTGGGTTCGGCCTGGGCGCTGAAGTTCTCGTGGCTGCGCGTGGCGGAACTGATCGGTACCTGGATCGAGGGCCTGCGCGAGCGCCAGGTCACGCAGCGCGAGATCGCCGAGGACAAGCGCGTCGGCAAGGTCGCCAAGCGCGAGCGCGAGCAGGTGGTGGAGGAAGAGCGCCACGTCGTCGAGGAGCACCAACCCATCGTGATCGAGACGCCGGTGGTGGAGGTGCCCAAGTCCACCCGCGTCGCCAAGGAACGCCAGCAGACGCTGTTCGTGGACCCCAGCGACGCCAAGCTGCCGCAGGTGGACCTGCTCGATGCGCCGCCGCCGCGCATCGAGACCGTCACGCCCGAATCGCTGGAAATGACCAGCCGCATGATCGAGAAGAAGTTGAAGGACTTCGGCGTCGAGGTGCGGGTGGTGGCGGCGATGCCTGGCCCGGTGATCACGCGCTATGAGATCGAGCCGGCCACCGGCGTGAAGGGCTCGCAGATCGTCAACCTGGCCAAGGACCTGGCGCGCTCGCTGAGCCTGGTGTCCATCCGCGTGGTCGAAACCATCCCGGGCAAGAACTACATGGCGCTGGAGCTGCCCAATGCGCGGCGCCAGACCATACGCCTGTCCGAGATCCTCGGCTCCCAGGTCTATGCCGATGCCGCGTCGTCGCTGACCATGGGCCTGGGCAAGGACATCGTCGGCCAGCCCGTGGTGGCCGACCTAGCCAAGATGCCGCACTGCCTGGTCGCCGGTACCACCGGCTCGGGCAAGTCGGTGGGCATCAACGCGATGATTCTGTCGCTGCTGTACAAGGCCGAGGCGCGCGACGTGCGGCTGATCCTGATCGACCCGAAGATGCTGGAAATGAGCGTCTACGAGGGCATCCCGCATTTGCTGGCGCCTGTGGTCACCGACATGAAACAGGCCGGCAACGCGCTGAACTGGTGCGTGGGCGAGATGGAGCGGCGCTACAAGCTGATGTCCAAGCTGGGCGTGCGCAACCTGGCCGGCTACAACAAGAAGATCGCCGACGCCGCCGAGCGCGAGGAGAAGATCCCTAATCCTTTCAGCCTGACGCCCGAGGAGCCGGAGCCGCTGGAGCGCCTGCCCCACATCGTGGTGGTGATCGACGAGCTGGCCGACCTGATGATGGTGGTGGGCAAGAAGATCGAAGAGCTGATCGCGCGCCTGGCGCAGAAGGCGCGTGCCGCGGGCATCCACCTCATCCTGGCGACGCAGCGTCCGTCGGTGGACGTGATCACCGGCCTGATCAAGGCCAACATTCCGACCCGACTGTCCTTCCAGGTCAGTTCCAAGATCGACAGCCGCACCATCCTCGACCAGATGGGCGCCGAGGCGCTGCTGGGCATGGGCGACATGCTCTACATGGCCTCGGGCACCGGCTTGCCGGTGCGCGTGCACGGCGCCTTCGTCAGCGACGACGAGGTGCACCGTGTCGTCGAGTACCTTAAGGAGCAGGGCGGCGAGCCCAACTACATCGAAGGCATCCTGGAGGGCGGGGTGCTCGACGGCGAGGGCGGAGGCGGCGATGGGCTGCCGGGCCTGGGCAACAGCGGCGACGCCGAGTCCGATCCGATGTACGACCAGGCCGTCGCCATCGTGCTGCAGCACAAGCGGGCCTCGATCTCGCTGGTGCAGCGTCATCTGCGCATCGGCTACAACCGCGCGGCCCGTCTGCTGGAGCAGATGGAGAAGTCGGGCCTGGTCTCGTCCATGGCCACCAACGGCAACCGCGACATCATCGTGCCCAAGCGCGACGAATGAGCGCGGCGATCGAGACGCCCTTTCCCTTCGCGATGGACAAGCAAGTCATGAAGAAGTTGTTCCTCAATTCGGCGCTGGGCTTGGCCCTGCTGGCCGCAACCGCGGGCGCCGCCCGTGCCGATGGTGTCGGCGCGCTGCAGCAATTTGTCGCCGAGGTGAAGAGCGGCCGCGCCAGCTTCACCCAGACCGTCAGCTCGCCCGATGGCCGGCGCAAGAAGAGCTCCAGCGGCAGCTTCGAGTTCCAGCGCCCCAACCAGTTCCGCTTCAGCTACGAGAAGCCGGCGCCTCAGCTCATCATCGGCGATGGCAAGAAGGTCTGGGTCTACGACCCCGAGCTGGCCCAGGCCACGGTGCGCGCGATGGACCAGGCGCTGGGCGCTACGCCGGTGGCCCTGCTCGCCGGCGGCGACCTGCAGCGCGAGTTCGAACTGAAGAACCTGCCCTCCGAACAGGGCCTGGACTGGGTGCAGGCCTCGCCGCGCCGCAGCGACAGCGGCTTCCAGGGCCTGAAGCTGGGTTTCAAGGGCCAGACCCTGGCGGCGATGGAGTTCACCGATGCCTTCGGTCAACGCTCGCTGATGCAGTTCAGCGAGGTGCAGGTCAACACCCGACTCCCGGCCGAGCGTTTCCGCTTCGATCCGCCGGCCGGCACCGACGTGGTCCAGTCGCGCTGAGGCCGGCGAATGCACGCATGAGCAACGCCTCGCTGTTCCCGGACGAGTTCGACCCGGTGCCGCAGCCGTCGTCCGCGCGCGCGCCGGTCGCCGCACCCGGCGCCGCGCCGCTGCCCGAGCGCCTGCGTCCGCGCCAGCTCGACGAAGTCGTCGGCCAGCGCCATCTGCTCGGCGAGGGCATGCCCTTGCGCGTGGCGCTGGAGACCGGCCGTCCGCATTCCATGATCCTGTGGGGGCCGCCCGGCGTGGGCAAGACCACGCTGGCGCGGCTGATGGCGCAGCATTTCGACGCGCAGTTCATTGCCATTTCCGCGGTGCTGGGCGGCGTGAAGGACATCCGCGAGGCGGTGGAGCGCGCCCAGGCGGCGGCCGGGCAGGGGCGGCGCACCATCGTCTTCGTCGACGAGGTGCACCGCTTCAACAAGGCGCAGCAGGATGCCTTCCTGCCGCATGTCGAATCCGGGCTGTTCAGCTTCATCGGCGCGACGACCGAAAACCCGTCGTTCGAGGTCAACTCGGCGCTGCTGTCGCGCGCCACTGTCCATGTGCTGCGGGCCATGGACGAAGAGGACCAACGCGAGCTGCTGTCGCGCGGCATCGCGGCGCTGCAATGCCCGCCGTTCAGCGAAAGTGCGGTCCAGCGCCTCATCGGCTATGCCGATGGCGATGCGCGCCGCCTGCTCAACACGCTGGAGACTGTGGCCCAGCTGACGCCGTCGGGCACCGCCGAGATCGACGATGCGCTGCTGGAGCGCACGCTGGGCGAGCAGCTGCGCCGCTACGACAAGGGTGGCGATCAGTTCTACGACGTCATCTCGGCGCTGCATAAATCGGTGCGCGGCTCCGATCCCGACGCGGCGCTGTACTGGCTGGTGCGCATGCTCGATGGCGGCGTGGATGCGCGCTACATCACCCGCCGCCTGATCCGCATGGCCAGCGAGGACATCGGCCTGGCCGACCCGCGCGCGCTGCGGCTCACGCTGGACGCCGCCGACACCTATGAGCGCCTGGGCTCGCCCGAGGGCGAACTGACGCTGGCGCAGGCCGTGGTCTATCTGGCCATTGCGCCCAAGTCCAACGCCGTCTACAAGGCCTACAACCAGGTGCGGGCGCTGATCAAGCAGGACAGCAGCCGCCCGGTGCCCGTGCATCTGCGCAATGCGCCGACCCGGCTGATGAAGGAGCTGGGCTATGGCAAGGCCTATCGCTACGCGCATGACTTCCCGGGTGCCTTCGTCGCCGGCGAGCAGTACCTGCCCGACGGCCTGGAGGACCAGCGCTTTTACGAGCCCGTGCCGCGCGGATTGGAGATTCGCATCGCCGACCGCCTGGCCGAGCTGCGCCGATTGAATCACGAGGCTCGCGAAGACGACACCGGCGCTTGACCGCCGTCAGCCGCGAAGGCGGACGCTAGCACGAAGCCGCAGGGCCGCCCTGCGGGTAATCCACAGCCGTTGTGCGCAGTGCGGCCTATCTAGAATTTCCGCACTTGCAGGCCCGACGGCGGCATTGCGCCCACGCCCGCCGTGGGCTTTTTTATGGGCGGGCCTGCTCCACCAATGAACGCGGCGCCACGGGCGCGTCGCTGCGGAGTCGGTCCATGGACATCCTGTTTCAA
>NZ_JAKZFD010000014.1 GCF_022549225.1 Pelomonas sp. CA6 | reverse complement strand
CACCACGGCCTTTTGCCAGCCTACGCGGGCCAGCAGTTGCACCAACCGCGGGCGCGAAGGCGGTTGCAGGCGGATCAGGACTTCGGTGATGCGACCGGAGGACGCTGGCTTCGCCCTGAGGCCGAGGCTTGTCCGCCAGAGGCCAGCCACGCACGCCACGTGGACGCCCGCGACCAGGAACAGCGCGAAAGGGTGGGAGGCCGTGGCGCGATGCCGCCGCAAGGGCACGCCCGGCCCTCCCCGGCCCGCGCTCAAGGCACCCGGCGCAACTGCTCGTCGACCAGTCCCACCAGCAGCGCGCGGCCGTCGGGCTGGACGCGGAATTCGCCATAGGCGGCGGCGCGCAGCTTGGGCTCCTGGCCTTCCTCGAAGAACCAGGCGTCGCTGACCAGGGTCCAGCGGCCGTTGACCGGGCTCAGCTCCAGCAGCTGCAGGCCCGGCCGCGCCGCCTCGCCGTCGGCCAGCAGGCGCGGCTCGCTGGCGATGCCGCGCTCGTCCACGCGCAACTCCAGCCGCGGACGCCGGCCCCACAGCCCCTGCACCGCGACCTGGCCCGGCAGTTCGTAGTTGAGCCGCATGTAGTCGCCCTGGATCAGCGAACGCGGATCCACCGGCGCCAGCTTCACATAGACCGGCCGGCCGCTGGCGATCAGGTGTTCCTTCTGCCAGATCAGCCCGTTGACCAGCAGCAGGCTCAGCAGCGCCGTCGCCAGCACCGCGACCCTGCCGCCCCGGGCCCCGGGGTCAGGTCTTGCCAGGGCGGAAGACGCCAGCGTGAAGCCACCGAACGCGAAACGCACCCACAGGCCCAGCAGCGCACCGCCGCCGACCAGCACCAGCGCCTTGTCGGCCAGCAGCCAGTCCAGCCGGTAGTAGAAGCTGCCCAACACCCACAGCGCAGCAGCGGCCGCGGCGATCGCCAGCGGCCAGCGGCGCCGGCTCGCCGCCAGCGCCAGCACCAGCAGGCTGGCGCCCAGCGCGGGCAGCAGCAGGGCCAGCCCGGCCAGCAGCAGCAGCGCCGGCAGCATGCGCCAGCGGCGCAGCACCGGCCAGGCGCGCATCAGCACCAGGCCGGCCGCCAGCGTGGCCGCCACGGACAGGGACGCCAGTACGGCGCCGTCCCAGCTGCCCAGCAGACGAAAGGCCAGGCCGCCCAGCTCGCGCATCACGCCACCGCCCAGCGCGCCCGCCACCATGAAGCTGGGGCCGGCCAGCCAGGCCAGCATCGCCAGCAGGGCCAGTGCCCAGCCTTGCAGCACCGGCTCCATCGCGGCCGCGACCGCGGCACGGCGCGCGTCCAGGCCCAGGCGGTGTTGCAGCGCCAGGCCCAGCGCCCACAGCAGCAGCACGCCGTGCACGGCCCCCCACAGCGCCGGGTCCTGGCTCAAGCCCCAGTGCGGCGCCAGCAGCAGCACCAGCAGCGGCGCGGCCGCCGCGCCCAGCAACAGGCGCAGCCAGGCGCGCGGCAGCAGCGCGATCAGCGCCGCGTCCAGCAGCAGCGAGGCCACCGCCGCCACGCGGGGCGGCAGGTCGCGGCCCAGCCCATAGCCCAGGCCGCACAGGCCCAGCAGCAGCAGCGGCAGCGCGAACTGCTCCAGGAACAGCGCCAGGTCTTGCGCGCGCAGCAAGGTCACGGCCAGCGCCAGCAGCGCACCGCCGACCAGGTAGGCCGTGGCCCCCTGGTCCCAGGCCGAGCCGAACAGCAGGGCCAGAAAGCCCAGCAGCGGCAGCACCGCCAGCCAGGCCCCCAGCGCGGTCAGCAACACCACGGGCCAGGGCCGGCCCACCGCCACCGTTTCGTCACCCTCGGGCAGCAGGCCCTGGGCGCGCGCGGTGGCCATCCATGCGGATTGCGTCATGCGGCCTCCCCGGGGTGGCGCACGCGGCGCAGGATCAGATGCACGCTGGCGGCCAGCAAGCCGGCGGCCAGCAGGCCCAGCAGCAGCAGCGAGCCGATCGCTTCGCCGCGCCCGGAGAACAGCTCGCGCGCCGCGCCGGCCACCAGCAGGGTGTCCAGCGCCAGCGCCTGCGCGCTCAGCGCATAGACCTCGCGCGCCATCCAGGCCGCCGCCAGCCCCAGGGCCAGCACGCCCAGCCCCAGCGGGTACTGCGGCGCCACGCGGTGCGAGAAGAACAGCCCACCCATGGCCGTGGCCGACAGCGCAATCACCGCGAACAACACCGCGGCGCGCCAGGCCCAAGGGCCCTGCGCCGGGCTGGCCGGCTTGAAGGCCATGCCCACGCACAGCAGGCCCAGCAGCGCGAAGCCCAGCGCATGCACCGGCAGGGTGTCGGGCTCGACGCGCCAGCTGAAGCCGGCATGGGTGTGCATCCACAGGCTGATCGCGGTGACGACGATCAGCACCCAGGGCGTCCAGACGAGTTCAGACCGCGCGCCCCAGCACAGCGGCAGCGCCAGCGCCGCCCACAGCGCGAAGAGCTGCCAGGCGTCGGCGCCGGTGGGGTAGGTCTGGCCGAAGAACGCCAGCAGTCCGCCCAGCGTCAACAGCCCCAGCAGGCCCAGCGCGGCACGCCAGGCCGGCCGCCAAGCGGCGCCGGCCAGGCTGGCCAGCAGCAGCGCCTGCAGCAGGGCGAAACGCGCCGGCCGCGGCAGCTCGGCCCAGTTGGCCGCCACCCACATCATCACGCCCAGGCCCAGCAGCCCGGCCGCCAGCGCGCCGGCGCCCAGGCGCAGCCGGGGCATCAGTTCGGCGGGTGTTTCGCTCAGACCGCTGAGCGCCCACAACTGCCGCGCGCGCGGCTCATCCAGGCCCTGGCGGGCCGTCCATCGGTACAGCTGCGCATGCAGACTCATTGTTTCTCCCTGGCCGGGTCGGTTCCGCGGCCTTTGCAAATCCGCACCGCCACGGCGGGCCGCGGCGGAGGCTGAGCGATGATAGTCACCCGTGCAGGCGCCGGCCGCGAAGGAGACACGATGGGACAGATGATCGAAATCAAACGACCCGACGGGCAGACCAGCAACGCCTACCTGGCGGACGCCGGGCCGCGGGCCCCGGGGCTGGTGCTGATCCAGGAGTGGTGGGGGCTCAACGCCCACATCCGCGCCGTCGCGGACCGCTTCGCGCAGGCCGGCTTCACGACGCTGGCGCCGGATCTCTACCGCGGCCGCCTGGCCAGCAGCGCCGACGAGGCCAGCCACCTGATGACGGGACTGGACTTCGCCGATGCCACCCACCAGGACCTGCGCGGCGCCGTGCAGCATCTGCGCGCGCGCGGCCTGCCGGTGGGCGTGGCGGGCTTCTGCATGGGCGGCGCGCTGACGGTGGCCGCAGCGGTCCATGTGCCGGAGGCGGCCGCGGCGGTGTGCTTCTATGGCGTGCCGCCGGCGGAGTTCGCCGACCCGGCGCAGATCCGCATCCCCTTCCAGGGCCATTTCGCCAGCCGCGACGACTGGTGCACGCCGGCCGTGGTGGACGCGCTGGCGCGGCGCATGCACGACGCCGGCCTGGCGCCCGAACTGCACCACTACGAGGCGGACCACGCCTTCTTCAACAATGCGCGCCCCGAGGTCTACGACGCCGGCGCCGCCGCGCTGGCCTGGCAGCGCACGCTGGACTTCCTGCGGCGCCATCTGGCGCGCGAGGCCGGGGCATGAAGGCGCGCCGCCTGCCGCTGGGCCTGGGCCTGGGCCTGGGCCTGGGCTTGATGGCGCTGGCGTCGGCCGCGCTGGCGCAGGGCGTGTCGCAAGCGCCGCCACCGCCCGATGCGCGCGTGTTCGCGATGATGGAACGCATCTCCGCCGAGCGCATCGCCGGCCATATCCGCCAGCTCGCCGCCTTCGGCACCCGCCACACGGCGTCGGACACCCAGTCCGACACGCGCGGCATCGGCGCGGCGCGGCGCTGGATCGAGAAGCAGCTGCGCGACTGCGCGCAGGGCACGCCGCTGCAGGTGACGATGGACGCCTTCGTCGAGCCGCCGGGGCCGCGGCTGCGCGAGGCGACCGAGCTGGTCAACGTGGTGGCCACGCTGCCCGGCGCGTCGGCGGGCACGCCGCGCGAACGCGTGCTGGTGGTCAGTGGGCACTACGACTCGCGCAACGGTGACGTGATGGACGCCCAGGGCGAGGCCCCGGGCGCCAACGACGACGCCTCCGGCACCGCCGCGGTGATGGAGATGGCCTGCGCGATGGCGCGCGGGCGTTTCGACGCCACGCTGGTCTTCATGGCGGTGGCCGGCGAGGAGCAGGGCCTGCTTGGCGCACGCCACTGGGCCCGGCGCGCGCGCCAGCAGGGCCTCAATGTCGAGGCGATGATCACCAACGACATCATCGGCAGCCCGCGCGGCGACGCGGGCCAGCACGACCCGCGCCGGCTGCGCCTGTTCGCCGATGGGCTGGACCCCTTGCTGCGCCTGCTCGTGGACGCGCGCAGCAACAGCGCGACCAGCGCAGACGAGCAGCGCGCCAACGAGGCGCTGCGCGCGCGGCTGCAGCCCATCGCGCTGGCTGGCGGCAGCGAGGACCTGCCGGCGCAGCAGCTGGGCCGGCACCTGAAGGCGGTGGGCGAGCGCTACCTGAGCGGCTTCCACATCGAGCTGATCCAGCGCCGCGACCGCTATCTGCGCGGCGGCGATCACCTGCCCTTCCTGGAGCGCGGCTATGCCGCGGTGCGCTTCTCCGAACCCTTCGAAAACTTCGCGCACCAGCACCAGAACCTGCGCACCGAGAACGGCGTGGTCTATGGCGATCGGGTGGAGTTCACCGACCCCGCCTACATCGCCAATGTCGCGCGCATCAACCTCGCCGGGCTGGCGACGCTGGCCTGGGCGCCGGCGCCGGTGCGCGACGCGCGCATCGATGCGCGCGAGCTGGGCAACGACACCACGCTGAGCTGGGCCGCGAGCACGGACCCGCAGCTGGCGGGCTACCGCGTGGTCTGGCGCCGCAGCGAAGCGCAGATGTGGGAAGGCAGCGCGCTGCTGCCGCCGGAACAGACGCGGGTCACGCTGCCGCTGTCCAAGGACAACCTGGTCTTCGGCGTGCAGGCGCTCACCGCCCAGGGCCATGCCAGCCTGGCGAGCTTCCCGCTGCCGCTGACGCGCTGAACCGGCCTCAGCGCAGCACGCCCTTGCCCAGCCACTGCGCCCACACGCTCAGGCTCACGCGCTGGTCCGCCAGCCCCGGATAGTCGGCCAGCGCGGCCTGCAGCGCGGCGTCGTCGGTGCCGCGCGCGAACAGCACCTCGGCGATGGGCCCTTCCTGCAGCTGGTAGCCCGCATGCAGCACGCGGCGCGCCAACAGCTCCCGCAGCAAGGCCTCGGCCGCCGCGTCCTCCTGCGCCGACAGCGGTGCCTGCGCAGGCCGGCTCAGCATCAGGATGCGCACCTCCTCGATGCCACTCGGGTCGATGTCCGTCGTGCCCAGCGGCTGGCGCACGCGCGCGGGCACGGCATGGACGCTCATGTAGCCCTCGCGCACATAGTCGTCGGGCGCGAAGAAGTCCATCAGCTCCTCGCGGCTGTGCGCACGCACAACCACGATGCCGCGCTTGACGCGCGCCGGGTCGCGCAAGGGGCCGGCGCCGAAGAGCTTGCCTTGGCCGAACAGGCGCTTGAAATTGTCGATGTGGCGGCGCTGCATCGCGGCCACCGCCTCCTTGTCGGGCGGCGTGGGCTGGCCGCTTTCCAGGAAGATGAACCAGTCGCGCAACGGCGGCGCGTCGGTCGCGACGCCCTGCCCGACGACCGCCAGCGGGGCGCCCAGCCAGGCCAGCGACAGCGCCTTCAGCAGCGCGCGGCGGTGGAGCAGTCGGGGCATCGCGGCCTCCCATGGGCCCGGACGCGGGCCGCTTCAGGTGCCGACTGTAGTGCGGCGGGGGCGCTCAGCCGCCCAGGGCTTTCAGCAGCAGGCGTGCGCTCGCCACGTTGGTGGCGCAGGGCACGTCGTGCACGTCGCAGGCGCGCACCAGCGCGTTGATGTCGGGTTCGTGCGGCTGCGGCGTCATCGGGTCGCGCAGGAAGACCACCGCGTCCACCCGGCCCTCGGCCAGGCGCGCGCCGATCTGCAGGTCGCCGCCCAGCGGGCCGGAGTGCAGGCACTCCACCGTGAGCCCCAGCTCCTGGTGCAGGCGGCTGCCGGTGGTGCCCGTGGCCATCAGCGTGCAGCGGGTCAGCAGCGGGCGGAACTCGGCCGCCAGCGCCACCATGTCCTTCTTCTTGCCATCGTGGGCGATCAGCGCGATTTGCATCATGGCAAGAATCTTAGGCGGCCCCGGTTACATCGAGGTGGCAAGTGAAAACCCCGGACACGCAAACCGTTCACAACATGTGACAATGAGCGATCTCCGCACAGAGGAGGCGATCGTTGTTCGCTCCGCCGCCCCTCTTCAGCCCACGTTCACACGCCGCTCAGACACCCTGAAGTTCCCCCCTCCACGATGCAAGGCCTGAGTTCGCGCCGCCCCGCGGCGCGCTGCAGTCCGCAACCTTGGAGAGTTCTGTGAGCGTTTCCCTTCGACCCCATGCCATGAAGACCCTCGCCCTGCTGCTGCCGCTGTTGGCCGCGTCGCAGGTCCATGCCGCCCCGGTGCAGCAAAGCAACTGGTACGCCGGCGCCAGCCTGGGCTACAGCCAGTTCCGCGCCGATCGCGCCGTGACGCCGCTGATCAAGGAAGACCGCCGCGCCTTCGGTGCCAAGTTCTACGGCGGCTACCGCCTGAGCGAGAACTTCGCGCTGGAAGGCGGCTATGTCCATCTGGGCCGCTACAAGGAAACCGCGCGCCAGGCCGGCGCCGACCTGACCCAGACCGCACGCGGCTCCGCCTTCTACGGCGCGGTCGTCGGCACCCTGCCGCTGGGCGAGTCCTTCGCACTGAACGGCCGCCTGGGCGTGGCGCGCGCGCGCGCCAACAGCACCCATGTGCTGACCGACGGCGCCACGCTGGACGGCCGCAAGACCACGCGCCTGATCGGCGTCGGGCTGGAGTACAAGCTCAGCCCCGGCTTCTCGCTGACGGCCGACTTCGACGACTACGGCAAGCTGTCCTCGCGTCTGAAGGACCGCATGCTCTCGGTGGGCCTGAAGGCCAGCTTCTGATGACACAAGGCCGGCAGTCGACTCCCGCCGTCTGGGCCTACCTGCGCCGCCAGAGGCTGCGCGCCAAGGACTGGACCAAGCTCGCGTTGACCGCCGGCCTCGCGCCCTCCGCGCTGATGGAATGGCTGCGCTTCGCCGCCGCCCATCCGGTGCTGGGCCGGCTGACGGAACCGCGTGTGGCCTGCAAGCCTTGCAGGCCCTATCTGGACGCGCGTCTGGGCCTGGCCCAGCGCGTGGCAGTGCTGCGCACGCACTACCGGCTGCTCGCCGCGCTGGGCCTGGAAGGCCTGGCGGCGCGCGCCCATGCGCGGGCGCAGACGGTCTGGCTGGCCGAAGGCAAGGCCGGCGAAAACCTCAGCATCGAACTGATGGCCATCCACGAAGGCCACCGTGAAGGCGAGATGAGCCTGCGCCTGCTGCTGGACCAGCGCGTGCTGTACAGCCTGTCCTTCGTGCTCTGCGAGAGCGCGCATGGCCTGGCGCTGCAGGTGGGCCGGCTGCAGGGCAGCAGCGCGGACGACGCGCTGCCCCTGATCCGCACCGCCACGCGCAGCGCCCATGGACGCCGCCCCGCCGCGCTGCTGGTCGACGCCGCGCGGCTGTTCGCGCAGGCGCTGGGCGCGGTCGAACTGCGACTGGTCGGCGACCCGCACCGCATCGTGCTGAACCATTGGCGCCGCCGCCGCATGCACACCCGGCACGAGTCGCTGTGGTGCGACCTGGGCGCCCACCCGGCGGCCGACGGCTGGTATGTGCTGCCGGTGCAGGGCTGTGGTGAACGCGACCCGGAGAGCGTGCCCTCGCGCAAGCGCGCCGAGCTGCGCCGGCGCCAGCTGCTGCTGCAACAGATGGGTGAAGGCATCGCCGCCTGGCTGGCCGAGCAGCGCCGCTGAGCACGGCCGCGCGCCGGGTCAGACGCCGTCCCGCCCCAGCACGCGCAGCTTGTCGCGCCAGCCCAGCACGCCCGCCTCGCCGAGCTGGTCCACGCCGCCCACCAGGGTCTCGCGCACCGGCGCGAAACCGACGAAGCCGAGGATGTTGCGCTCCAGCGATTTCACGCTGTGGGCATGGAACACGTAGCGGTAGATCAGCGCCGGCATGCCCATGGTGACGATCACGCGCGCCGAGCGCCCGTCCAGCGCCTTGGCCTGCATCGGGTTCTTGGCCCCGCGGTGGAAGGCGAAGCCCGGCCGCGCAACCTGCTCCAGAAAACCCTTCAGCAGCGCCGGCATGTCGCCCAGCCAGAGCGGGAAGACCAGCACCAGATGGCTACACCAGAGGATGTCCTGCTGCGCCGGGCGCAGCGGCTCGGGCACCTCGCCGTGCTCCCAGTCCTGCACCGAGCGCAGCAGCGGGAACTCCAGCGTCGAGATGTCCAGCCGGCGCAGCGCATGGCCGCCCTCGGCAGCGCCCGCGGCATAGGCCTCGGCGAGCTCATGGCACAGGTGGCGGGCCGCGCCGTCGGGGTGGCCCTGGATCAGCAGGATGCGTTGGGCGTTCATACCCCATGCTCGCGCCGGCGCGGGGGCCAGGTCTTGATCTGCCTCAGCAAGACGAGGCCCCATGGCCGCGTCAGCGCCGTGCCGGCGGCGCCTCGTCCAGCGGCTGGTTGCCGACGCCGGCATTCATCGCGTTGAGCAGCGCCCCGTTGTCCTGGCTCAGCTCCCACGCGAACACGCCGGCCAGCCCCTGTTCGCGCGCGAAGCGCCCTTTGGCCAGCACCGCGCGCGGGTCGTCATAGCCCATCCACAGCCCCTTGCCGGGGTGATAGAGCGCATAGCCCTGGGTGACCGGATCCAGGCGCAGCTGGAAGCCGCGGGCCCCCTGACCGCGCGGCCCGAGCGCCTGCGCGGCGATCTCGCGGTAGCTCAGCGCGCCTTCGGGCGCGGGCCAGGCACCGGTCTTGGCGGCCCCGGTGGGCGGCTCGCCCCGGGCCAGCCGCACGCCGGCGAAGCCGCGCCCATACATGGCGACGCCGGCCACCAGCTTGGACGCCGGCACGCCGGCCTCCAGCAGGTTGCGCGTGGAGCGCTCCAGGCTGTCGTCGGCCTGGGCGGACGAGCTGCGCAGCGTGCTGTGGTGGCCCACGCGCTCGGACCAGCCGCCGTGGAAGTCGTAGCTCATCATGAAAACCAGGTCCAGCGCCGGCGCCGCGGCGCGGAAGTCGATGCGCTGGACGATGGTCTGGCCGCTGTTGACCGCGGTGCTGAGCAGGTAGCGCCGGCCGCTGTCACGCCCGAGCTGATCCAGCGCGCGGCGCAGCTCCTGCATCAGCAGCGCGTAATGCGCGCCGTCCTGCGCGCCGCCCAGTGGCACGCCGTTGGCCGCGCCATTGCCGCCCGGGTGCTCCCAGTCGATGTCGATGCCGTCGAATGCCGGGTGGGCGCGCAGGAAGCGCACGCAGGCCTCCACGAAGGCGGCCCGGTGCTCGGGCACGCCGGCGAGGTGGAAGAAGGGGTCGGACCCGCCCCAGCCGCCCACCGAGGCCAGCACCTGCAGCTGCGGCGCGCGCGCCTTGGCGCGGGCGAAGACGCCGTCGAAGCGGCGCTCCAGCGCGCCGTCGGTCAGCTCGAAGTCCTTCTTGCCAACGCAGGCCGCGGCGTCCTTGGGCAGTTGGCCGGGACCGCAGAGGCGCAGAAAGGCATAGAGCACATGGGTGAGGTTGCGCGCCGGCACGCGCTCCAGCAGGCCGGGGTCTTCCCAGTTGGGCACGTAGACGCCGACCACCTTGCCGCTGCGGCCGTCGAAGGCGCGCGGCTGGGCGTCGAACAGCGCGGCGTCGCCGCGCGCCTGCGGGGTGGCGGGCTGGGCCGCGACCGGACCGGAGAGCAGTCCCGCCAGACCCGCGGCCAGCAAGGCGGTGACCAGACGGGGGGACGAGCGGGCGGGCAATGGCAAGCGACGCAGCATGGGTTCTCCTCCTGAGGAGCCCTCAGCTTAATGCCAATCTAGTACCAATCAAATACCAAAAACCCGAACTGTGCGATTCCCGGGGATCAGGGCGCGGGGTCGATGCGGATCTGCAGTTCGCGCTGGTGGACCTGCTCGGCATCGCGGGTGCTCAGCGTGCCGCGCTCGCGCGCCTGCAGCGCTGCGCCACTGCGCGCCACCGTGACCCACTGCCCCAGCGGCACCTGCACCGTGCTGGCGACCTGGACCTGGCTGCGCGCCTCGGCCCCAGGCGGCCCCGACGGCGGCGCCTGCGTCGCCGGTTCGCTGGCCTGCTGGCTGAACTCCACCGTCACCGGCGCGCGGCCGCCGGGCCAGCGCGGCTTCAGCGTGAAGCCCTGGGTGCGCTCCACCACGCCCTGGCGCGGCAGCGCGTAGACGCGGTCCTGCGCGCCGTTCTGGCGCTGCAGGCCCACATCCACCCATTGCACCGGCACCGTCTCGCCCAACTGGATGCTGGCCTGGCTGCCATTGAGCACCAGCAGGCGCTGGATCTGGCGCTGGTTTTCATCCTCGCGCCGCGTGCCCAGCACGACCTGACCCCGCGGCGACACGCTGCCGCCGGTGCCCACGACCACCGCACCATCGCGCACGCCGGCCACCGCGGCGGCACTGAGGGTCTGCTCGACCCAGCGCAGCTCCACCCACAGGTTCTGGCGCGGCTGCGCAGCGACCGGCGCCGCCAGCAGGACCGCCATGAGCGGCGGCAGCATCATCAGCAGAGAACGGCGTTTCATTTCAGCAGCTTCCCCAAGGTGTCGCCCAGCGGCTTGAGCGCCACGTCCAGCAGCGGCCCCAGATAGTCCGAGAGCTTGTCGCCGAAAGCGCCCGTCACGGCCGAGCCCGCTTCGCCGGCCAGCTTGCTGCCCAGCTTCTTCAGCGCGCCCACCAGCAGGCCTTGCAGCGAGCGGTCCGGCGCGCCGGCCTTGACCAGGGCCTTGCGCGCGCGCTCCTGGTCTTCCTCGCCAAGGCAGGACACCAGCAGCGCGGCCAGGGCCTCGGCCTTGAGCGTGACCAGGGTCGCGGAGAAGCTGCCGTCACTGGCATGACCCAGCGCCTGCAGCCGCGCCTTCAGATGGTCGGCGAGCAGCGGGTTCTCGATCTCCAGTCCGAACAGTTCGCCGTTCTTCAGCAGCAGCGGCTCGCGCAGCAAGGCCTTCAGGCGCGCGTCGAGCGAGCCGGCGTCGGAGCGGCGCAGCTCCAGTGCATAAAGCAGCGCGCGCGCCTTGGGCCGGGTCACGCGCAGGGTCGCGATCAGCTCATACAGCGTGGGTTGGGCCGGCAGCAGGCCCACCGTCTGCAGCGCGTGCAGCATGGCCACCTCCAGCTCGGACTTGGGCAGCGCGCCGAACACCGGCTGGGTGTAGGCGCGCAGCAGTGCCTCCAGCACCGCGCGCGCCTGGCTGGCGTCCAGGGCCTGCAGCTTGTCGTGCAGCACGTCGCTCACCTGAGCCCCCTCCTGCTGTGGCGCGGCCTCAGGGCGTGGCGGCCGCGGCGGGCTTCTTCGCCTCGCCCTTCTTCGCCTCGCCCTTCCTGGCGGCGGGCTTCTTGGCATCGGGCTTCGCATCGGCCTTGCTGGCCTCACTCGCCTGCGCCTCCGACTGGCGGGCATCCGCATACTTCTTCAACAGCACCGAGACGCGGCGTCCAATCTCCGGGCCAATGGCTTCGCCCCAGCCCGCGCCCAGCTGCACCGATTCCTGCATCAGCGCCGGCATCACGGCCACGGCCTTGGCGCCGGTCGGCGACGCGTAGAAGGCCAGCAGGTCCTTGATCTCCTGGGCGCTGAAGTGGCACGCGTAGAGCGGCACGATCTGCGCCATCAGGCCCTGCGGCCCCTCCATGCGTTCGCGCACCACCTCCATCACGACGGCACGCACCTCGTCCACCTGCTGTGGGGTGAGGCCGCCGTCGCGCTGGCTGATGGCCCGCATCATCTGCGCGGACATCAGGTCGGCCATCTGCAGGCCCAGCTTGGCGGCGCCGGTGACCTCCATCAATCGTTCGATGTCGGCGCGTTGTTCAGCGCTCACCGCCGCCTCCTGCGCCTGGACCGCGGCGCACAGCCCGACGGTCAGCAGGGCGGCGGTCAGAGCGCGGCGCGCGAAGGCAAGGGTTGATCTGGACATGACAAGGGACTCCCCGTGAACTTGTGGTTTGGCCCTCAAGTGTGCCAGCACCCCGCGCCGCTCAGCCCCCGGACGGCGGCTGCATGGCCGCGCCGCCGCGACGCAGCCGCGCGCGCACGCGCGGCCACAGCAGGTTCTGCGCCAGCCCGCTGATCACCAGGGCCGCGGCGATCAGCTTCCAGCCCGGCAGCGGCTCGGCCAGCAGCAGGGCCGACGCGCTCATGCCGAACACCGGCACCAGCAGGGCCATGGGCACGATGGTGGCAGCCGGATGGCGTGCCAGCAGCCAGCTCCACACGCCGTAGCCGTACAGCGTATTGCCCACCGTCTGCCACAGCAGCGCGGCCCAGGCTGGCGCGTCGGCATGGCGCACGGCGCCCAGCATCTGCGCCGGCCCCTCGAACACCAGCGACAGCGCGAACAGCGGCGCCACCGCGAAGGCGCTGCTCCAGGCCACATAGGCCAGCATGTTCTGCCCCGTCGCGCGCTTGCCGACGATGTTGCCGCAGGCCCAGCTGAAGGCGGCCAGCAGCACCATGGCCAGGCCCAGCACCGTGGTCGTGCCATCGGTGTGCGTGGCGATCACGCCCACGCCCGAGGCCGCCAGCGCCAGCGCCAGCCACTGGAAGCCCTGCACCCGCTCGCCGCTGCTGCGCATGGCCAGCAGCACGGTGAAGAACACCTGGGTCTGGATGACCAGCGAGGCCAGGCCCGGCGAAATCTGCGAGCGCATCGCCAGGTACAGCAGCCCGAACTGGCCCACGCCCACCAGCATCCCGTAGGCGGCGAGATTGCGCCAGCTCACGCCGGGCCGCGGCAGCAGGAAGATCGCCGGCACCGCGGCAAGCAGGAAGCGCAAGGCCGCGAACAGCAGTGGCGGGAAGACGTCCAGCCCCCAGCGGATCACGACGAAGTTGCTGCCCCAGATGGCGACCACCGACAGGGCGAGCAGGAAATGGCGCAGCGGCAGCGCGGCGTGGGAGGCACTCATGAGCCGCAGCGTAGCAGGCCGGCGGTTTCGGCGCGTTTCAGCGTCTTCGCGGTCGGCCGGACTCACTCAGGCGCCCACAGGCCGCGTCCCCCCTACCGAGGTAGAGAGTTGCATCCCGGCGCATGGGGAGGATCCTGATCCGCAGCGCATCCAGCGTTCAACGCCAACACGCCACACCCGGCCTTGAACAGCCCACGCATCAACAGAAAGGACTTCTCGCCATGCATCACGCCCACACGCTGTTGAGCCTCGTCATCGCCGGCCTCGCGGGGTCGGTTCTCGCCCAGCCTCAGCCCGCCATCTCGCCAATGCAGGGGCTCTCGACGGGCCAGGTGAAGGTGCTCACGCTCGATCAGCTCGACCCGGCGACCCGCGGCATGGCCGAGCGCGACCTCGGCCTGCAACGGAGCGCCGCGAAGAGCGGCGAACCCGAAACCGTTCCCGACCAGGCGGCCACCTTCAAGACGCACTACGCCAGCCGTGCGGTCTACTGGGAGGAGTCCAAGATCCGGGCCAACCTGAAGAGCGATTGGACCGATGTCTCGACCTCCGAACTGCAAGGCTACAAGTACGAGGCCTTCGTTCCCGAAGGGCCGAGCAAGGCCGGGCCTTGGAGCCGCTACACCCGGGTGTACACCCGGCCCGACGGCGTGCTGGTCATGCTGCACGAATGGGACTACGTGCAGGACGGCGGCGGCGTGGTGCTCATCAAGGAGCTGATGAACGCCCAGGTTCACCAACACCTGGCACGCGTCGTGACGCGCAAGACCACGTCCGGGCAGCACTTCTCGGAACTGACCTGGGTCACCGACAGGAAGTACTACACCCTGACGGTCTGGGACCGGCTGGACGCCCGCGGCCTGCGGCCCTATGACCGGTCCTGGCTGGTCTCGCTGGCCGAGCAGCTCAGCGGCGCGGAGCCGGGCCGCCGATGATCCCGTGTCGGCACCGGGCCCGCGCGGGACCCGCCAGGCCGGCCCCGCCGGCGCAGGGCGCCGGCCCTGGCGCGTGGCAGGGCCGGCGGCTTGCGCGTTCAAGTGCGCCGGCTCAGCGCAGCGAGCGCCCGGTGGACAGCTGGTTGCCCAGCGCGTTGGTCGTCACCGACACATAGACCTTGGCGATCGCGTTCGCATCGGCGGGGCGCTGCAGGCTGCCGGAGTTCAGCCCGGCGGTGGCGAAGCTGCAGCGGGTCTGCTGGCCCACGGCGTTCGCCTCGGCGCTGAGCAGATAGGCGCCGTTGGCGTCGAAGATGCGCCAGTTGCAGTTGTCGGCCGTCGAGCCATAGGCCTTGCCCTGGGTGTAGCCGATGCTGAACACCCCGTCGAGCACCGCGTTGGCCGAGGCCGTGACGGCGGACTTCACCCCGGCCACGGTGTCGGGCGTGACGGACCCGATGGTGGCGAACAGGTTGGACGCATTGGCCGCCGCGAAGCCGGTGGACAGCGGCACCGCGTTGATCTCATACGGGAAGGCGGCGACGACATTGCCCGAGCTGGAGGACTTCAGGATCCAGCCGTAGACGGCACCGGGCACCACCTTGGCCTCGTCCACGCAGGGCGTGCCGGCCACGGGCGACGGGTTCTGCGCGGCCAGGTCGCGGCAGCTCTGCAGCGCCTCGCCGTCGCCATAGTAGGCGCGGCCGTCGCGGATGACGAAGGTGTTGATCAGCGCGTTGCTGGGGCGCTTGAGCACCAGCTTGAGCTTGTCGCCCATGGGCGCCTTGGGGTCACCGCTGTAGGCCACGATGCCGGGGCCGACCACCACGGCGGTGTCGACGTCGGCCATGAGGCCGGCGCCCACGGCGTCGGCGACTTCGCCGCGCTCGATGTGGAAGGCCCGCTCACGGCGCAGCGCGCCGGCCTGGTCCTCGTTGCGCGTGACGCGCGCGGCCATGTGCATGTCCAGATGCTGGGTGCCGGCCCAGCGCCAGCCGGCCGGGCAGCCGGCATAGGCCTCGCCGCGCACGAACTGGGTCGCCTCGGTCCAGGCGCCGGTAGCCTCCAGCTGGGTCATCACCCAGGCCGCCTGTGGCTTGCCGCTGCCGTCCAGCAGCACCGGGGCGCCGCCATTGGCGCGTGCCTTCAGCGTGGCCTCGAAGCCGGCGCTGTCCAGCTGCGCGATCTCCGCCGCGCTCAGCGGCGACATGTCCCGCGCGGCGAGGGCGACGGCCCTGGGGTTGAAGCCACCGACGAAGATCTCGGCGCCGCTGGTCAGCATGCCCACCACCTCGGCCTTGCCCGCGGTGGAGAGCCGGAAGTTATCGGCGATGAAGGGCGAGACCTGGCCCGCGGCCGGCGGCTTGAAGCCGGTCGCCGGATACAGCGCGGCCAGCGCGCCCAGGCAGGTGTTGATCTCGGGCACCACGGTGGCCGCCGCATCGGCCAGCTGCACCTGCGGCGCCGACGGCGGCGTGCTGGTCACCGTGCCGGCCTGGCCGGCGGTGGCCGGCAGGTTCATCTGGCCGATTACGGTCTGCGACGCGACCAGGGTCAGCGTGGCCGGCGCACCGGCGTTGGCGGGCGTCATCACCAGGCGGTCCAGCACGCCGTCCAGGCCCTGTCCATTGGCGCTGAAGCTGCCGTTCAGCGGGTCGGTGCCGGCCTTGTTCAGCGGCGCGATCATCGCGCTGACCTGCTGCAGCGCGTCCTTCAGGCGCGTGCCGCTGGTCGCCGCCGTCAGCGTGGACAGGCAGGCCGCGGGCACGCTGCCGGAGACCGGCGTGCAGCTGTCCACCAGCGCCCCGGCGCCCGGCACGCCGGCGGCGGCGGAAACGATCAGGTCGGTCAGCGGCGTGAGGTTGACGGTCTGGCCCGCGGCGGTGCCGACCGAGCTGAGCATGACCTGCCGCCCGCCGGACATGCCCACCACGGTGAGCAGATAGGGCGCGGTCAGCCCGGTCACGTCTACGGTGTAGGCGCCGGTGCTGGGGTTGGTCGCCACCGCGGTCGCGGTCTTGCCGTTGACGTCGATCACGCTCACCGTGCCGGCGATCGGGGCGCCCGTCGCGGCCGTGCCGCTCAGCGTCGTGCCCGCCGTGCCGCCGCCACCGTTGGTGGGCGGCGTCGGCGTGCTGGTGTCCGAACCGGAGCCGCCACCGCCGCAGGCGGCAAGGGCGGCGGCGGCGCTGGCGGCCAGCAGCAGCGAGCGTTGGAAGGAGGAAGGAGAGGTTCTGATGCGGGACATGGGGGGCTCCATGAGATGGCCTGCGGCGGCCGGGCGGCCGCGCGCAAGGCGCGTGTTGACAGCGCCGTCACGATAGGAGGAAGGCGCGGCCTGGGCCATCGGCCGGATGGCCGAACCGTGCCCCCGCTTCGATGCGGCACACTGGCGCGCCAAACCGGCCCTCTTCCCCCTGCTGCGAGCCGCCATGTCCGACCGGCCAGATCCCCTGCCCGCCGCCGCATCGCCGGCTCCCCGCCTCGCGCCCGCGCGACGGCGCTGGCGGAGCGCCGTGCTGCTGCTGGCAGGGCTGGTGGCAGGCCTGATGGCCCCCCTGCTCGCCGGACTGACGATGGCCCGGGCGGACGGCGACCCGGGCACCGCGGCGCTCGCGCCAACGCAGACGCTGCAGAGCGCCCGCTGGAGCGCCGGCCCGGCGCCGGACCTCGCCCACGGCCCCGTCCTCGCACTGCCGGACGATTGGGGCCAGCGCGGGCAAGGCCGCCTGGCGCAAGGCCACTACCGGCTGGACTTCGAGATCACCGGCCCCGCGCCCCAGCAGCCCTGGGCGCTGTGGACGCGGCGCCTGCCCACCCACCATCGCGTCTGGCTCAACGGCACGCTGGTCAGCGACACCTGGAACCTGCCGGATGCGCTGCAGCCGCGCACCACGCCTTACCGGATCGCGTTGCCGGTGGGGGCGCTGCATGCCGGCGGCAACAGCCTTCAGATCGACGCGCGCGGCGGGCGCCGCGGCGGGCTGGACCGCGTGACCGTGGGCCCCGAACCGCTGGTGAGCGCGCAGTTCCATGCCTACCGCGTGCTCGTCGTCGACCTGCTGCGCGTGCTCAACGGCATGGCCGCGGGCAGCGCGCTGTTCATGCTGCTGCTGTGGGCGCGCCGGCGCAGCGAGGTGGAGTTGGGCTGGTTCGGCCTGCTGACCCTGGTGTTCTCGGTGCGCAACCTGTTGTTCAGCGACCCCGGCGCGCCGGCGCCGCCGGGCAGCGGGGTGGCGATGTTCCTGCTGATGGTCTCCGTCAGCGCGCTGTTCGGCTGCTTCGGCGCCAGCCTGCAGGGGGCCGCCCGCCGACCGCTGCAGTTGGCCGTGATCGCCATCGGCCTGCTGTGCGCCAGCGCCGCGCTGTGGACCGGCGGCGACCCGGTGCTGCTGGACCGGGTGCGCACGCTGGCCTATCCGCTGCTCTTCGTGACCACGGTGCCCGCGGCGGCACAGGTGGTGCGCACGGCCCGGCGCTGGCCGCAGCGCAGCCTGTGGGCGCTGGCCGCCACGGTGAGCAGCATCACCGCCTGCGGGCTGCACGACTATCTGCTGCAATCCGGCCGCCTGGCGCATACCCGCGAGTTCCTGCTGCCCTGGACCGCGCCCATCCTCGCGATGGTCTATGCGATGGTGCTGGGCAGCCGCCTGGTCAGCGCGTTGCAGGAATCCGAGCGCGCCGGACAGGTGCTGGAGCAGCGCGTGCGCGAACGCACCGCCGCGCTGGAGGAGGCCAATGCCGCCAAGTCCCGCTTCCTCGCGGCGGCCAGCCACGACCTGCGCCAGCCCATGGTGACCATCGGCGTGCTGGTGGGGCTGCTGCGCGAGCAGCCGTCGACGCCGGCGCAGCAGCGCCTGATCGGGCGCGTGGACGAGGCGGTGGCCGCGATGGAGGGGCTGCTGGCGGGGCTGCTGGATCTGTCGCGGCTGGAGTCCGGCGGCCTGCGCGTCGCCCATGGGCCGGTGTCGCTGCATGCGCTGATCGGCGCGATTGCCGCGCACGAGCAGGAAGCCGCCGCGCGCCGCGGCCTGCAGCTGCGCCTGCGCATCCCGCTGCGCGCCCATGTGCTGGGCGATGCGGTGCTGCTGGAGCAGATCGTGCGCAACCTGGTCAGCAACGCGCTGCGCTACACCGAGCGCGGCGGCGTGCTGGTGGCGGCGCGGCGCTGGCGCGGCGGCTGGCGCGTCGCGATCTACGACACCGGCCGTGGCATTCCGCCCGCCGAGCAGGCGCGCGTGTTCGAGGACTTCGTGCAGTTGGAGAACCCGCAGCGCGAGCGCGCCCAAGGGCTGGGGCTGGGGCTGGCCATCGTGCGCCGTGCCAGCGCGCTGATGGGCGCGGCGGTGCAGCTGCGCTCGGTGCCCGGCCGCGGCTCCTGCTTCAGCCTGGCGCTGCCGGCCATCGAGCCGCAACCCGACCTGCCGTCGTCGCAGCTGGAGCCGCCCGGCTGGACCACGCTGCTGCGGCTGCAGGAGCGCCAGGTCTGGTTGGTCGAGGACGATCCCGGCGCACGCGAGGCTCTGCTGCTGCGCCTGCGCGCGTGGGGCGCCCGCGTGCTGGCGCTGGCCTCGCCAGCGGCGCTGGACGCGCTGCTGGCCCGCGGCGAGCCAGAGGCGCCGGCCCTGCTGATCACGGACATGCGCCTGCCCGGCGGCAGCGGGCTGGAGGTGGTCGAGCGCGTGCGCCAGGCCTGCGGCCCGGTGCCGGCGCTGGTCGTCACCGGCAACACCGCGCCCGAGGACCTCGCGCGGCTGCAGGCCAGCGGGCTGCCGGTGGTGCACAAGCCCTTCCGGACCGAGACGCTGGCCAGCGCGATCTTCGCGACGCTGAACGCGCCGCGCCCGGTCGACCCGGCGTCGTGACGGCTAGGAGCCGGTCGGGTCGTCGCCGAGCTGCAGCGGCAGGCGAAAGCCCTGGCGCGCGGCCGCCACCACGGCCTGGGTGCGGCTGTTGACGCCGAGGCGGCGGTAGACCGCCTCCAGGTGCGTCTTCACCGAGGATTCGGAGAGCCCCAGCGCGCGGCAGATCAGCTTGTTGGACTGGCCCAGCATCAACAGGCGCAGCACGTCGCACTGGCGTGGCGTCAGCTGCTCGTCCAGCGGCAGCGTCGCCAGCGCGTCGTCGCCGTCCGCCGCGGCGGCGCCGACGTCCTGTGCCAGCAGGGCCGCCGGCAGCGCCACGCCGCCTTCGAGCGTGAAGCGCAGCGCCTGCATCAGCTGACGGAAATCCGCCGTCTTGGGCACGAAGCCGCTGGCGCCCTGCTCGATCGCGGCACGCACCGTGTCGGCGCGATCATTCGCGGACATCACGACGATGCGCACCTGCGGCGCCTGCTCGCGCAGCCGGCTCACGGCCTCGACGCCGCTGGCGTCGGGCAGCCCCAGGTCCAGCAGCACCAGCGCAGTCTGCGCATCCAGCTGCGCCTGCGCGTCGGCCAGCGAGGTGGCGCACTGCACGCGCAGCTGCGGCATGCGCTCCGCGACGGCACTGGCCAGGGCCTCGGCCAGCAGCAGATGGTCGTCGACGAGAAGAATCTTCATCAGGCGCAGGAGGATAGCGCCTCGCCGCGACGGCGCCGACGAGCCGCGCGCCTCAGGCGCGCCGTTCGGGCTGCCGACCGTGCAAAAAGCGCGTGAACAGCTCCCGCGGTGGGGCCAGTCCGGCGTCGCGCAAGACCTGACCCGCCTGGCCACGGTGGTAGCCACCGTGGGTGATCACATGGAGCAGCATTTCCTCGCGGCTCATGCGGCCCGCGTCGCCGTCGGTGAAGCGGAACCGGAGCGCTTCCCTCAACTGCGCCGGCTCAAGCCCGCGCACATAGCCGCAGTACCAGGCGTCCACCGCCTTCACGGCGCCGGCCAGCGCCGCCAGCGGCGGGATTTCCGCCGTGTTCGTGCCCGCAAAGCCATGGTCCAGCCCCTGCAGATGAGCCTGGAAGATGCGGTCCACGACATGGATGTGGTTCAGCACCCGCAGCGCCGGCTGCAGCGCCGCCTGCCGGGCCGGATCGTCGACCGTGGCGAGCAGCGCGAACAGCTCCTCGTGGGCCCAGGCCTTGAAGTCAAACAGCGACACGAGCGGGGAAGGGGCGAGGTCCATGGCGACGGCTCCGGATGGCGACACGGCCAGCATAGCCGCGCGGGGCCCGCAGGCGCAGCCTCGGCACGCCATGGCCGCCCCCGGGCGCATTCAACGTGGTTCGAAGACCGGCGTCGTGTACCAGGCCTCGGCGCGGCTGCCGGTGTTGTCGGCATCGGTCATCACGCCATAGGCCAGCAGCCGCCCCGGAGGCTCGCCGAAGGCGCGCAGGTAGTCCTGCCGCACATCGCGCTGCAACGGGACCCACTGGCCCAGCGCCGGCTCCGCGCGACCGGCGACGATCTTCTGGATGCGCGTGCTGTGCGGGTTGGCAATCAACTGGTCCACCGCCGCGCTGGACGAGCTCACGTACATCAGCGTGGCATATGGCATGGGGCGGCCGCTGAGGGCCTCGGCCATGCTCAGCGTCATGCGCTCGTCCAGCGGCAGCCGGCTCTTGTCGCCGTCGAACAGCAGGATCACGCGCGCAGCAGCGTCCTCGCGGCTGCCGAGGTGGTGCTGCGCCCCATCGGGCAGCTGGCCCAGCCGCCACTGCCAGCGCAGCACTGGCGTGCGCGCCAGGTCCAGCCCCGCGGCCTCGTGCAGCAGCATGCTGGCGCTGTGCTCCGCCACGGCATGGATCACGCCCTGCTGCCCCTCATACCCTGGCAGCCAGGCATAGCGGGTCAGCGGCTTGCCGGGCCGCAAGGGCAGGTGCTGCCAGCCGGGCGGAAAGTCCGGCGCGGCCAGGACGGCATCCGTGGGTGGCGAGGCGGGGCGGTCCGGGCCCAGCGCGCAGCCGCCCAGTCCCAGCAGCAGGGCCAGGGTCACGCTCAAGCCAGCGGCTCCGCGCCGACGCATGGCGTCGGCGTCGGCGGGGCCCGCACAGGCCCGTGGACGATGCAGGGAGACAGGCAGCCGGGGGAAAGTAGCGGACATGGAACTCGGGAAACGGGCCTGCGGATGCGGCGCTCGACGCGTCTTATACCGTCCCGCGTCGCTTGTGAAAGCAGACGGCCCGTTCGGTTTCCTCGCAGCGTTCAGCGCGCCGCGCCCTTCAGATGCGTGAGCGGCAGCGCCCCGCCCGCCTTCACCTCGCCCAGCGAGAAGCTGGTGTGGATGTCCTTCACATTGGGCAGGTTCAGCAGGGTGTCGATGGTGAAGCGGCTGAAGGCGTCCAGGTCGGTGGCCAGCACCTGCAGCTCGAAGGTGCCCGCGCCGCTGATGTAGTGGCAGGCCATGACCTCGGGCAGGTCGCGGATGGCTTTTTCCAGCACGCGGGTGGCGCTGGCGTTGTTGCGGTCGGCATCGACGCGCACGAAAGCCAGCACGCCCAGGCCCAGCTTGCGGCGGTCGATCTCGGCGCGGTAGCCGGTGATGAAGCCCTGCTCCTCCAGCCAGCGCACGCGGCGCCAGGTCGGCGCCGGCGACAGCCCGATGCGCGCCGCCAGCTCGGCGTTGGACAGCCGCGCCTCACGCTGCAGTTCCGCCAGGATGGCCACGTGGTAGCGGTCCAGTTCGCCACCCGCGGACCCGCCGCCCTCCTCGGTTTCATGCTGCGGCGCAGCATCCGCAGCCCTTCTCATGGTTTTCCCTGGTGATGTATTTCTGGAAGCCATTTCGATTCCTTTGCGCATCCTGCGCAAGATTCTTGCTCAAAGCCAGTTGGAACGGGCAAAAAGAGAAAGCACTGCGCGGGCGGTTTTCCCTACACTCCGATGCGCGAAAAACGCACCCGCCGCCATACTTGCAGTCACGGCCGCATGCTGCTCGGCCCCGCGCCACAAGCGCGAGCGCCGCGGGTCAGCCACCACCAGGAGCCCACCCATGAACGCCCCCTTGCCCGAACACATCCTGCGCGCGCTAGAAAAGGTCACGCTGGACGACAAATATGCGCTGGACCATGGCCGCGCCTTCATGAGCGGGGTGCAGGCCCTGGTGCGCCTGCCCATGCTGCAGCGCACGCGCGACGCGATCGCGGGGCTCAACACCGCCGGCTTCATCTCCGGCTACCGAGGCTCGCCGCTGGGCGGCTATGACCAGGCGCTGATGGCCGCGAAGAAGCACCTGGCCAAGCAGAACATCGTCTTCCAGCCGGGCGTCAACGAGGAGCTGGGCGCCACCGCGGTGTGGGGCACGCAGCAGCTGGACCTGTTCCCCGAAAAGCGCAAGTTCGACGGCGTCTTCGGCATCTGGTATGGCAAGGGTCCGGGCGTGGACCGCTGCATCGACGTGTTCAAGCACGCCAACATGGCCGGCACCGCGCGGCACGGCGGCGTGATCGCGGTGGCCGGCGACGACCACATCGCCAAGAGCTCCACCGCGGCGCACCAGAGCGACCACGTGTTCAAGGCCGTGGGCTTTCCGGTGTTCTTCCCCAGCAGCGTCCAGGACATCCTGGACATGGGCCTGCACGCGTTCGCGATGAGCCGCTTCTCCGGCCTGTGGGCGGGCATGAAGACCATCCAGGAGATCGTCGAGTCCTCCGCCAGCGTCAGCGTGGACCCGGACCGCGTCAACATCATCCTGCCCGAGGACTTCCAGATGCCCGACGGCGGCCTGCACATCCGCTGGCCTGATCCGCCGCTGGAGCAGGAAGCGCGGATGATGAACTACAAGTGGTACGCGGCGCTGGCCTATGTGCGGGCCAACAAGCTGAACTACAACGTCATCGAAGGCCCCCACGACCGCTTCGGCATCATCACCAGCGGCAAGGCCTACAACGACACCCGCCAGGCCCTGCACGACCTGGGGCTGGACGACGCCAGCTGCCGCCGGCTGGGCATCCGCCTGCACAAGGTCAACGTGGTCTGGCCGCTGGAGGCGCAGGTGGCGCGCGAGTTCGCCAAGGGCCTGCAGGAGATCCTGGTCGTCGAGGAAAAGCGCCAGATCATCGAATACCAGGTCAAGGAAGAGCTGTACAACTGGCGTCCCGACGTGCGCCCCAACGTGCTGGGCAAGTTCGACGCCGGCGACAGCGATGGCGGCGAATGGAGCGTGCCCAACCCCAGCGAGCACTGGCTGCTGCGCCCGCAGGCCGACCTGACGCCGGCCCTCATTGCCCGCGCGATCACCAAGCGGCTGAAGAAGCTGGGCGTGGATGCCGACACCGCCGCGCGCCTGGACGCACGCATGGCCCTCATCGACGCCAAGGAAAACGCGCTGAAGGCCGAGGAGAAGGCCGCCGGCGGCGCCGACCGCACGCCCTGGTTCTGCTCCGGCTGCCCGCACAACACCAGCACCCGCGTGCCCGAGGGCTCGCGCGCGGTGGGCGGCATCGGTTGCCACTACATGGTGACCTGGATGCCGGGCCGCAGCACCGCCACCTTCACCCAGATGGGCGGCGAAGGCGTGCCCTGGGTGGGCCAGGCGCCGTTCACCGACGAGAAGCACATCTTCTCCAACCTCGGCGACGGCACCTACTTCCACAGCGGCATCCTGGCCATCCGCCAGAGCATCGCGGCCGGCGTGAACATCACCTACAAGGTGCTGTACAACGACGCCGTCGCGATGACCGGCGGCCAGCAGGTCGGCGAGCGCCCCGAGGGCCACTCGGTCACGCAGATCATGAACAGCCTGATCTCCGAGGGCGTGGCCAAGCTGGTCATCGTCACCGACGAGCCGGCCAAGTACCAGGGCAAGCCGCTGGCCGCGGGCGTGACCGTGCATCACCGCGACGAGCTGGACGCCATCCAGCGCCAGTTCCGCGAGATCCCCGGCGTGACGGTCATCATCTATGACCAGACCTGCGCCACCGAGAAGCGCCGCCGCCGCAAGCGCGGCAAGCTGGTGGACCCGGCCAAGCGCACGGTGATCAACGAGCTGGTCTGCGAGGGCTGCGGCGACTGCTCCATCCAGTCCAACTGCCTGTCGGTCGAGCCGCTGGAGACCGAGTTCGGCCGCAAGCGCACGATCAACCAGAACACCTGCAACAAGGACTTCAGCTGCGTGAAGGGCTTCTGCCCGAGCTTCGTCACCATCGAGGGCGGCAACCTGAAGAAGCCCAAGAAAGACAAGTCGCACAACCCCTTCGACGCCAGCCTGCCGGCGCTGCCGCAGCCGCTGGTCCCGAACGCCGACGAGGCCTGGGGCATCGTCGTCGCCGGCGTGGGCGGCACCGGCGTGATCACCATCGGGCAGCTGCTGGGCATGGCCGCGCACCTGGAAGGCAAGGGCGTGATCACCCAGGACGCGGCCGGCCTGGCACAGAAGGGCGGCGCGACCTGGAGCCACATCCAGATCGCCAACACCCCCGAGGCCATTCACTGCACCAAGGTCGGCACGGCCGAGGCGCAGCTGGTGATCGCCTGCGACTCCATCGTCGCCGCGAACAAGACCACGCTGGCGGTGATGCGCGAGGGCCGCACCTATGTCGCGCTGAACACCCATGGCTCGCCCACCGCGACGCTGGTGAACAACGCCAACTGGAGCTTCCCCGGCGCCGCCTGCGAGGCCGCGATCGCCAAGGCCGTGGGCCAGGAGCACCTGGGCCTGTTCGATGCCGAGGAGGTCGCCGTCAAGCTGATCGGCGATTCGCTCTACACCAACCCGCTGATGCTGGGCTACGCGTGGCAGAAGGGCCGCGTGCCGCTGAGCTACGCGGCGCTGATGCGCGCGATCGAGCTCAACGGCGTGCAGATCGACAACAACAAGGCCGCCTTCGAATGGGGCCGCCGCTGCGCCCACGACCTGGCCGCGGTGCAGTCGCTCTACGCGGCGCAGCAGGTGATCAACATCGTCAAGCGCCCGGGCGTGGACGAGATCATCGCCAAGCGCGTGGAGTTCCTCACCGACTACCAGAACGCCGCCTACGCCGAGACCTACAAGGCCTTCGTCGAGAAGGTGCGCGCCGCCGAGGGCCCGCTGTCCAGCACCCGCCTGACCGAGGCGGTGGCGCGCTATCTGTTCAAGCTGATGGCCTACAAGGACGAGTACGAGGTCGCGCGCCTGCACACCGACACGGGCTTCGCCGAAAAAATCGCGGCCCAGTTCGAGG
Source organism: Pelomonas sp. CA6 (assembly GCF_022549225.1). Classification (GTDB taxonomy): domain Bacteria; phylum Pseudomonadota; class Gammaproteobacteria; order Burkholderiales; family Burkholderiaceae_C; genus Roseateles. The sequence continues at coordinate 80,721 of NZ_JAKZFD010000014.1, read as the reverse complement.
GCGACTACAAGATCGTCCACCACATGGCGCCGCCGCTGTTCGCGAAGAAGAACGACAAGGGCGAGCTGGTGAAGTCCGCCTTCGGCGGCTGGATGCGCCCGGCCATGGGCGTGCTGGCCAAGATGAAGGGCCTGCGCGGCACCGCCTTCGACCCCTTCGGCCGCACCGAGGAACGCCGCAGCGAGCGCCAGCTGATCGTGGACTACCGCGCCAGCATCGAGGCCCTGCTCGCCAAGGGCCTGAGCGCCGAGCGCCTGGCGCTGGCGCTGGACATCGCGCGCATCCCCGAAGAGATCCGCGGCTACGGCCACGTGAAGGAGCGCCACCTGAAGGCGGCGCGCCAGAAGTGGGAGCAGCTGATGGCCCAGTGGAAGGCCGCCGCCTGATCGGCCGCTACGACTAGCCCCCGGGGGCCGCCGCCCCCTCCCCATTCCAGGCCCGCCGCGTGCGGGCCTGTTTCTTGGCGCCCCCAAAGGGCGCGCAAACCCCGGCGATCGATGGCCCTTCGCGGCCCTAGACTGCCCCCCACATCACGACAGGCCCACAAGGGCCCAGGGAGAAACTTCGATGACATCCAGACTGGCCGCGCTGCGGACCCTGCTTTCTTTGCTGCTCGGCGGACTCCTGCTGGCCGCCTTGCCCACGGCGCGCGGCGCGGACGCTGCCTCGGCTCCCGCGTCGGCGCGGGACGAGGCCCAACAGGCTTTCGTCGAGGCCAAGGCCGCCGCCCGCGAAGGCCCCACCGACATCGTGCTGGCCCAGCAGGCCGTGCTGCACCTGCCCAAAGACCGCGTCTTCATCCCGCAGCCTCAGGCGGCGCGCCTGATGCGCGTGATGGGCAACCCGGGCCACGACGACAAACTGCTGGGCCTGATCTTTCCCCAGGAAGAGGGCGGCTGGTTCGCGGTGCTGCGCTACGAGGACTCCGGCTACATCAAGGACGACGACGCCAAGACCTGGAACGCCGATGAGCTGCTGAAGTCCTACCGCGAAGGCACCGAGGCGTCCAACGCCGAACGCCAGAAGATGGGCGTGCCGGCGCTGGAGATCGTCGGCTGGGCCGAGTCGCCGCGCTACAGCGCCGACAGCCACCGCCTGGCCTGGGCGATGAGCTCGCGCAGCAAAGGCGCCCCGGCCGACGAGGAACAGGGCGTGAACTACAACACCTATGCGCTGGGCCGCGAAGGCTATCTGAGCCTGAACCTGGTCGGCGACCTGAAGGACCTGGCGCGCGGCAAGACCGAGGCCCAGTCCCTGCTCGGTGCGCTGCAGTTCAACGAAGGCAAGCGCTACAGCGACTTCAACAGCAGCACCGACAAGGTCGCCGAGTACGGCCTCGCCGCGCTGGTGCTGGGCGTGGGCGCGAAGAAGCTGGGCTTCTTCGCGCTGGCCGCGGCCTTCTTCGCCAAGTTCGCCAAGCTCATCTTCATCGCGCTGCTGGGGCTGGGCGGCCTGGTGCTCAAGCTGGTCCGCCGCAAGCCCGCGACACCGGCGGCCGAATGAGCCCCGCGGCGGCGGTGCGAGACCCGCCGCCGCACCCCGCCGGCGGCCTGGCCGCGCGCTGGACGATGCGGCCCACGGGAGGCCGCGCGTCCCCACGACAGGCCCCACGGAAACGCTGACTTTCGGAGCATTCGTGCGACTGATGCACACTGCGCCATCACCCAACACCGCGACTCCGATGAAGACCCTGTCTCCACGCCTCCCGCGCCCTCGGGCGCTGCTGCTGTCGCTGGCGCTGGCCGGCGTCCCGGCGCTGGCCCACACGCTCAAGCCCGTCACCCGCGTCGAGGGCATCACCGAGTACCGCCTGCCCAACGGGCTGCAGGTGCTGCTGGCCCCGGATGCTTCCAAGCCCACGACCACGGTCAACGTGACCTACCGCGTCGGCTCCAAGCACGAGAACTACGGCGAGACCGGCATGGCCCACCTGCTGGAGCACCTGATCTTCAAGGGCAGCCCCCGCCACCCCGACCCCTGGGCCGAGTTCACCAAGCGCGGCCTGGCCGCCAACGGCTCGACCTGGTTCGACCGCACCAACTACTTCGCCGCCTTCGCCGCCAACGAGGACAACCTGAAGTGGTATCTGCAGTGGCAGGCCGATGCCATGGTCAACAGCCACATCGCGCGCCGCCACCTGGACACCGAGATGACCGTGGTGCGCAACGAGATGGAGATGGGCGAGAACGACCCGGGCAACATCACCACCCAGCGCACGCTGGCGACGATGTACCAGTGGCACAACTACGGCAAGGACACCATAGGCGCGCGCGCCGACGTCGAGAACGTCGACATCGCGCGGCTGCAGGCCTTCTACAAGGCCTACTACCAGCCGGACAACGCGACGCTGATCGTCTCCGGCAAGTTCGACGCCGACCAGGTGCTGGACTGGGTGGCGCAGAGCTTCGGCAAGATCCCACGCCCCAAGCGCGCGCTGACCCGGCTCTACACCGTGGACCCGGTGCAGGACGGCGAACGCGCCGTCACCGTGCGCCGCGTGGGCGGCTCGCCCATGTCGCTGGTGGCCTATCACGTGCCTGCCGGCGCCCATCCCGACTACGCGGCGGTCGAGGCGTTGAACCTCATCCTGTCCGAGGCCCCGGGCGGCCGCCTGCACAAACGTCTGGTCGAAGAGAGCAAGCTCGCCGCCTCGGTGGGCTACTTCGGCCTCGCGCTGGCCGAGCCGGGCTTCACCATGCTGACCGCCGAGCTGGCCCCCAAGGCCGAGCAGGACGCGCTGAACCGCGAGCTGCAGGCCGTGACCGAGGGCTTTGCCGAACGGCCGGTGACCGAGCAGGAACTCAAGCGCGCCCAGACCCGCTGGCTCAACCGCTGGGAGCAGCTGTTCACCAGCCCCGAGCAGGTCGGCATCCAGCTCTCCGAAAGCATCGCCCAAGGCGACTGGCGCCTGTTCTTCCTGCTGCGCGACCGCGTCAAGGCGCTGACCGTGGACCAGGTCCAGCGCATCGCGACCGAGCGCTTCGTCCCCTCCAACCGCACGCTGGCGCAGTACATCCCGACCGAGAAGCCGCTGCGCGCGCCGGCGCCGGTCTTCGTCGACGTCGCCGAGCAGATGAAGGGCTTCAAGCCCCAGCTCGCGGCCAACACCGTGGCCGCCTTCGACACCAGCCCCGCCAACCTCGACCGCAGCGCCCAACTGGGCCGGCTGACCAACGGCATGGGCCTGGCGCTGCTGGCCAAGCCCACGCGCGGCGAGGCGGTGCAAGGCGTGCTGAGCCTGCGCATGGGCAATGCCGACGAACTGCGCGGCCAGCAAAGCGTCGCGGCGATGCTGGGCGCGATGCTGAAGATGGGCACCGCGACCAAGACCCGCGAGCAGCTGCGTGACGCGCTCGATGCCGCCAAGGTGGAGCTGCAGGTGCGCGCCTCGGCCTCCTCGGTGTGGCTGAGCTGGGCCACCAAGCGCGAGCACTCGGCGCAGGCGCTCGCGTTGATCGCCGAGATGCTGCGCAGCCCGCGCCTGGAAGCTGCGGCGCTGGACGAGGTGCGCGCCCAGGCCCTGAGCGGCCTGCAGGCGCAGAAGGACGCGCCGGAGGCCCTGGCCCAGCGCGCCGCCGCGGCCGCGCTGGATGCCTTCGAGCCCGGCGATCCGCGCCATGAGCGCAGCTTTGCCGAGGAAGAGGCCGACGTGAAAGCCGTGACGCTGGACGCGGTGAAGGCCTTCCATGCGCGCTTCTATGGCGCCAGCCAGGGGCAGCTCGCGCTGGTCGGCGATTTCGACGCCGCGGCACTGCGCGCGGCCGCGCAGTCGCTGCTGGGCGACTGGTCCTCCTCCGCGCGCTACGAGCGTCTCGTCAGCCGCCACAAGGACGCGGCCGGGCAGGTGCAGACCCTAGGCACGCCGGACAAACAGAACGCGATGATGATGGGCCTGCAGCCGCTCGCCTTCACCGACGATCACCCCGACCGCGCCGCACTGCTGGTGGCCAACCACATCCTGGGCGGCGGCGGCAGCTCGCGGCTGTGGACGCGCATCCGCGAGAAAGATGGCCTGTCCTACACCACCGGCACCGGCCTCAACCTGAACCCGGAGGACCCGGCCTCGGTCTGGGTCGCCTATGCCATCTTCGCGCCGCAGAACCGCGCCAAGGTCGAGGCCGCGCTGCGCGAGGAGGTCGCCCGCGCGCTCAAGGACGGCTTCAGCGCCAAGGAGCTGGACGAGGCCAAGCAGGCCCTGGTCAACGAGCGCCGGCTGGCGCTGGCGCAGGACGGCACCCTGGCGACCGCGCTGGTCTTCAACCTGCGGCTGAACCGCAAGTTCGCGCGCACGCAGCAGCTCATCGACGCGATCCAGGGCCTGAGCCTGGAGCAGGTCAATGCCGCGCTGCGCCAGAATTTCCGACTCGATCGCTTCCAGCTCGTCTTCGCCGGCGACTTCAAGTGATCCCCGGCGGCGGCCACCCCGGGGCCGCCGCTGCTGACAAGACCTGACCCCACCGGCACCATGATGGCGGCATGAACACCCTGCACCTTCTCCGCCGCCATCTGCCCGGCCTGGGCGCCCTCTTCTGGAGTGCCTCCGCGATGTCCACCCCTGCCTCTTCAGCCACCTCCGCCGCCCCGCTGCGCTGCAGCGGCCAGTTCAAGGTTCGCCTGCTGCCGCCCGAAGCCATGGACGCGCCTCCCGGCGCGCCAGCCATGGCCAGGCGCAAGCTGGAGAAGAGCTTCGAAGGCGGCCTGCAGGGCCAGTCGCTGGGCGAGATGCTGGCCGCCGGCCTGCCGCCACAGGGCGAGGCCGCCTATGTGGCGCTGGAGTCCTTCACCGGCACGCTGGACGGCCGCCCGGGCGGCTTCGCAATGGCCCACCTGGGCCTGATGCATGCGGGCGGCCAGTCGCTGCGCATTGCCATCGTGCCCGGCTCGGGCAGCGGCGCGCTGGCCGGCATCACCGGCGAGCTGACCCTGCGCATCGCTGCCGGCGTGCACCACTACGAACTGGCCTACGCGCTGCCAGCCAGCGCCTCGTCCCAGTAAGGCCGCTGCGGGTCGAAGCGAGCGGCCAGAAAGTCGACGAAGCTGCGCAGCAGCAGCGGCTGGTGACGCCGGCTGGTGGTCACCGCGTGCAGACCCAGGGTTTCCGGCGCCAACGCCGGCAGCACATGGCGCAGCGCGCCGCTGGCCAGGGCCTGGCCGACCAGATAGGTGGGCAGCAGCGCGATGCCGGCGCCGGCCAGCGCGGCCTGCATCAGCACGGTGGCCTCGTTCGAACGCAGCCGCACGCCGGGTCGGACCTGCTCCTGCTGCCCGTCCGCGCGGCTGAAGCGCCATTCATCGCGGGCATAGCGGGCGTGGGCCAGGCAGCGGTGCAGGGCCAGGTCTTGCGCGGTGCGCGGCTCGCCGTGTCGCGCCAGGTAGTCCGGCGACGCGCAGACCACCGATCGGCACAGGGTCAGCCGCCGCGCCACCAGCGCCGGATCGAGCTGGTTGCTGATGCGCAGCGCCAGGTCCACGCGCTCTTCCACCAGGTCCACCGCATGCTCCAGCGCCAGCAGCTCGATCTCGGTCTGCGCATGCGCGTTCAGGTAGTCGCCCACCGCGCGCGCCAGGTGCAGCTGCGCGAACGAGCTGCTGCAGGTCACGCGCAGACGCCCGCGCAGCTGGCGCGTGTGCTGCCCGGCGGCCGAGCGCGTCTCCTCGGCCAGCTCGACCATCTGCCGACAGCGCGCGAGCGCCTCCTGACCCGCGGCCGTCAGGCTCAGGCGGCGCGTGCTGCGCTGCATCAGCCGGGCCCCCAGCCAGTGCTCCAGCGACTCCAGATGGCGTGACGCCATCGCGCGTGACATCTCCAGCGCGTCCGCCGCCGCGGTGAGGCTGCCCCTCTCGGTCACCTCGACAAACACCTGCATGGCCCTGAGTCTGTCCATGGACCGCCACTCCTGGGTTGATTTGCTCGATTGATGCAACAAACAGTCTATCCAAAGACTGTTTATCTACACGATCCGCACAAATAAAGTTCCGTCCATCCCATCACCAAGGACCCAACCCATGAACACCCTCCGCTTTCTGAAATCGCTGCTGGCCACCACCCTGGGCCTGGGCATGCTGGGCGCCGAAGCCCAAACCGCCGCCACCCCACCCCCTGCGGCCCTGGAGCTGAAGGTCATCAACCACGGCGCCGGCAGCTTCCACGTCAACTCCGTGCTGGTGCTGGGCCGGCAGGAGGCCCTCCTGCTGGACAGCGGCTTCACCCGCGCGGACGCGTTGCGCGTGGCCGCCGCGGTGCTGGACAGCGGTCGGCGCCTCAGCACCATCTATGTCAGCGCGGCCGACCCGGACTACTACTTCGGCCTCGAGGTGCTGCGCCAGGAATTCCCCGAGGCGCGCATCGTCACGGCCGCGCCCACGCTGAAGAAAATCCAGGCCTCGCTGCCCACCAAGTTGCAGGTCTGGGGCCCGCGCCTGGGCGCCAACGCGCCGCGCCACCCGGTGCTGCCCGAGGCCTTGGAAGGCCGCACGCTGACGCTGGAAGGTCAGACCCTGGAGCTGCGCGGGCTGGACGACAGCCTGCCCCATCGCGGCTATGTGTGGATCCCGTCCATTCGCGCCATTGCCGGCGGCGTGAACGCCTTCGCCCAGCTGCATGCCTGGACCGCCGACACGCAGACGCCCGCCGAGCGCGCCGCCTGGATGGCCAAGCTGGACGAGATGGCCGCGCTCAAGCCCGCCATCGTCGTGCCCGGCCACATGCGGCCCGGCAGCGCGCAGGACGCCTCCGTGCTGGCCGACACCCGCGCCTACCTGGCCCGCTTCGAGGCCGAGCTGCCCAAGGCCGCCAATGCCGCCGCGCTGATCGAGACCCTGAAGAAGGCCTATCCCGAGGCCGGTCTGGGCATCGCGCTGGAGATCGGCGCCAAGGTCAACAAGGGCGAGATGAAGTGGTGAGCGCGTACGCCCCGGCCCCAGTCGATCGCCCGGGGTCGGGGCGGGCGCCTCGGGATCAACGGGTGGCGGCGTCGAGCCGCCGCGCCAGCGCGTCCAGCGGACCGTCCAACGCGGCCAGCCGGTGCTGGCGCTCCTGGGCGAGAAAGCCCAGCTCGAACGCGGCGGCGCGGGCCTCGCCGTCGTGGTCCAGGCGCGCACGCGCCGAGCCCAGCGCCAGTTCAAGGTCGTTGAGCTCGCCCAGCGCGCGCTGCAGCTCGGCCAGCCGCTTTGTCGCGCGCGGCCGCTCGCGCAGCAGGTCGGCGGCATAGGCCTGGGCATGGCGCAGGCGCTTGATGCGCTTGCGCAGTTCGTGGCGCGCGCCGGCCTCCAGCCGGTCCACGGCGCGCGCCCGGCGCGCCACCGCGCGCGTCCAGCGCGCCAGCGCCGCGGCACAGTCCTGGCGCAGGTCGCGCGCGGCCTGCTTGCGGCGGTCGGGGGACGCCTCCCCGTCGGCCACCGCGTCGCCCTCATGGGCCAGGGCCTCGCCCAGCAAGGCCAGCAGATCCAGCATCAAATGCTGGGCCGGCACGCCATGCAGCAGCGCCGGCAGCGTCGCCGTCGCGGCGACGCTGCCGGCGGCGCAAGGGACACCCCCATCCATCCCCACGCCGAGCTCGGCCGCCAGGGCCTGCAGGCGCGCGCGCCAGGGGGCCGCGGCCTGGGCGTCGACATCGCGCCCGGCGGACAACGCCCGTCCCAGCGCCGCCGCCGCGCCGGCCAGCGCCAGCAGGCGTTCGCGCGGCAGAACCCCGTCGGGCCGCTGCGCCAGCAGGCGCAGTCCGCTGCGCAACTGGCGCAGGCCCACGCGCAGCTGGTGCAGATGCTCGGGGACCCAGGCCGCGCTGGCGATCTGCGAGGCGTTGGCCAGCACCGGGCCGAGCGCGTCGCGCAGCAGCAGCGCCAGCGCGCCCCAGGGGCCGCAGCCGCGCGGCCAAGGGCTGAGGACGGCCGGCTCCACGGCTGCATGCGCCTGCTGGCGCGCCAGCAAGTCGCCTCGCAGCGCCTTGGTGCGCTGCTCCAGCCACAGGCCGCGGCCGCTCCATTCGCGCGCCAGTTCCAGCACGGCCTGCGGGCGGCCGGACTTCAGTTCGATCTCCAGTTCGCAGACCGCCGTCTCGCGGCGGTCCGCCGCGCCGTCGCCGGCGAGCAGCCGGCCCTGGTCCAGCGCCAGTTCCACGCGGTCGCCGCTGGCGGTCTGCAGCTCGCGCGTCTGGCGCCGGATGTCGGTGCGAAACAGGCATTGCAGCGCCTGCTCCCCGCCCAGCCGCTGCACCAAAGCCCGCAGCGCCTCGCCGGCCGGGTGGCCGGCATGGCGGTCCAGGCGCAGCGCCGGCATCGCGGCGCCCTGCCCCAGCGCCACGTTGTGCTCCAGCCGACTCATGCCGTCCGGCGCCGCGCCCTTGAGTGTCTGAACCCAGCGCCGTCCTTCGCGACGCAGCCGCAGCGCGAAGCCGGCGCGCGCCAGATCGCGGTCGGGGGTGTCGAAGTAGGCGGCCTGCAGGCGCTCGGCATGCGGCCGCCCGGGGCCGGCCCCGGCCATCCAGCCGCGCACGGCCTCCAGCTGCTCGGCGGGGATCTGGTAACGGAGTTCGATTTCGTGCATTTGTGCATGATGCCTTGCGCGCGCGCCGCCGGCCGTCACAGTGACCGGGGAGTGGCTGCGCAGAATGCCCTCCCTACAAACCCGGCGGCCATGACCGCCGGGGCAGGACGAGGGATCACAAGATGCAGGGATGGATGCCGGGCCGACGGCGCCTGGCCGGAGGACTGCTGGGCGCCTGCCTGGTGCCGCGCGCGCTGGGCGCCACGCCCATGCGGGTGCGGCACAACTTCGCGCTGGGCCCGGAGGACCACGGGCTGAGCTTCCGCGAGGAGGTGCTGCAGCTGCTGCTGGACAGGAGCCGCGAGCGCTTCGGCGACTACGAGATGCACTATGCGGGCCGGGTCTCGCAAAGCCGTGCCTTCCGCGAGCTGGCCGAGGGTCGGCTGGACGTGATCGGAACGGCCACCAGCGTCGAGCGCGAACGCCTGGCCACGCCGATACGCTGCTGCCTCTACCGCGGGCTGATGGGCGTGCGCACCGGCGTGGGCCTGCCCGAGCGCGTGCGGGCGCTGGACGCGGGCGACGACACGCTGGAGCGCCTGCGCCAGCTGCGCCTGGGCGTGGGCCACGACTGGCCCATCGCCCAGGCCCATCGCGACGCCGGTCTGAACGTGGTGGGCATCCTGCACTTCGATGCCGGCGTGAAGCGGCTGCGACTGGGCGGCATGGACCTGATCTCGCAGAGCGTGGTGGAGGCGCCCTTCATGTGCGCCAAGCACGGGTTGGCGATGATTTCGCGCTGGGCGCTGTTCATGCCCCACCCCTACTACTTCTTCGTCGCCCGCGACAACCCGCGGCTGGCCGCCCGCCTGACCTTGGGCTTCACGGTGGCGCTGCGCGACGGCAGCTTCGACGCGCTGTTCCGCCGCCGCGTGCTCCCGCAGCTGCAGGCGGCCCAGCTCGACCGGCGCCTCATCCACCGCTTCCCCAACCAGGACCTGCCCGCCGCGACGCCCTGGCGCCAGGCGGCGCTGTGGCATCCCTTCGTGCTGGAGCAGATGGAGCGCCTGGGCTGAGACCCGGCGCCCCGGCCGCCGGCGGCCCTCAGAGCGCGCTGACCGTGCCCTGGTGGAGATCGGCGCCGCCTCGGTGCTCGCGCCGCCGGTCGGCCAGCGCGGCCTGGATCGCGCCGATCAGCTGCTCCTCGGTCAGTGGCTTGTGCAGCAGGGTCAGGCCGGCCTCATGGGCCTCGCGCAGCCGCTCCGGCGCGGTGTCGCCGCTGATCAGCAGGGCCGGCAGGCCCGGCATCGCGGTGCGCAGCGAACGGACCGCGGCGATGCCGTCATAGCCGCTGCCCAGCCGGTAGTCCACCAGCGCCAGATCCGGCCGCGCGCCCAGACACTGCAGCAGCCCTTCACGGATGGTGCCGGCGCACAGGACCTCGCAGCCATGCGATTCCAGCAGGCTGCGCATCGCCAGGCGCACCGGCTCCTCCTCGTCGACCACCAGCACGCGCAACGGCGGCAGTGCCGGGCCCGTCGGCGCGTCGCCGCTGCGCGCGGCATGCGCGAACTCGGCCGCCGGAATGCTGAGGCTGAAGCTGGAGCCCTGCCCCGGCGCGGAGCGCAGCGCCAGGTGCAGCTCCATCAGGTCCACCAGGCGGCTGACGATGGACAGCCCCAGGCCCAGGCCCTTGCTGCGGTCGCGCTCCGGATTGCCCAGCTGGTAGAACTCCTCGAAGATGCGCGCCTGCTCCTGCTCGGGAATGCCGGGCCCGGTGTCGCGCACCGCCAGCCGCCACAGATCGCCGCCGCCGCTGACCTCCACCGCCACCTCGCCCTCGGTGGTGTACTTGATGGCGTTGTCGATCAGGTTGCGCAGCACGCGGTCCAGCAGCACGGGGTCGGTTTCAATGCAGGCCTGCTCGGGGCAGTCCAGGCGCAGGCTCAGACGCTTGCGCTCGGCGGCCGGGCGCAACTCCTGCACCAGGCGGCCCAGCCAGGGCGCGAGCGCGAACACCTGGTTGTTCACCGGCACGACTTGGGCATCGAGCTTGGAGATATCCAGCAGCGCATCCATCTGCGAGGACAGCGACTGCAGGGCGCGGTTCATCTGCGCGACGATGCAGGCGCTGTCCTCGGGGAGCGGGCGCTTGGACAGCGCGGCGCCGAACAGCGTCAGCGTATGCATGGGCTGGCGCAGGTCATGGCTGGCCGACGCGAGAAAGCGTGTCTTGGCCTGCATGGCCTGCTCAGCGCGCGTCAGCGCCAGGCGCAGCTGCTGGTTGCTGCGCAGCTGCTGCATGCGGATCTGCACCGACTCGGCAAAGACGCGGTAGGTGTCGCGCGCCAGTCCGGCCAGGATGGCCGCGAAGGCCAGGATCAGCCCGCCCAGCAGCAGGTCCATCCAGGGCAGCTGGCTGCTGTCCGAGGTGAGCATCCAGGCCAGCGCGTTGGACACGGCCACCGGGACCAGGAAGCTCAGGAAGACCGGGCCATAGCCCGCGGTCGTGGCAACGGCACCGGCGCACAGACCCATCACCAGAATGGTCTGCACCATGCGTTGGTACTCGCTCAGCCACGGCCACATGGCCATCGCCGCGCTGAAGACCAGGCCATTGAGCAGGCTCAGGCCCACGGCCCAGCGCACGCGCTGGTCCACGCGCCGGTGATGCATCTCCGGCAGGCGGACCAGCAACCAGCGGCGCAGCGCGAGCACGCCATAGGCGCACATCAGCCAGGCCACCGAGATCCAGTGCGGCACGCGGCCCCAGCTCATCATCATCAGCGCAAGGGCCGAGATGCTGACCGGATAAGGCACCCGCCGCCCCTGCTTGGCGAGCAGGCGCAGCAGCTCCAGGTCCACGGCGGCCTGGTCGGGCGAGCGGTCGCTCACCATGAATCAAACACGACAGGACGCCGCGCAGGCTGCGCCGGCAGCGCCTGGTCGCTGCAAGTATGGGCTCATGACATCGGGCGCGGGCCTGGCACAAGGGGGAGGGGCTGGCCGGCCCGTCTGTTTCAAAAAGACTCAATCCCTGACGGGCGGCCATATTAGCTTGCAAGCGGCATCGGACCAAGCGCTTGCCCCTGTCGCCAAAGAAAGAGGCGACCGTCGGGCGGGCGGACGCCTGCCGGTCGGCCGCAGCGCTCAGAGCGCCGCGTTGCGACGCTCCACCAACAGGGCCTGCATCATGTCCGTTTCCAGTGCACGGTAGAACAGCCAGCCCTGCGCATCCATCGCGCCCATGGAGAGCAGGATCTCGCGCTGCTGCTCGGTCTCCACGCCCTCGGCCGTCAGCTCCAGGCCCAGGCTCTGCGCCAGCCGCACGATGGCCACGGCCACCGCCTGGCCCTGCGAGGGCTGCCCCAGCGCGTTGACGAAGCTGCGGTCGATCTTCAGCCGGTCGATGGACAGCCGCGCCAGCTGCGCCAGCGACGAGAAGCCGGTGCCAAAGTCGTCCAGCGCCAAGCCCACGCCCAGCCCGCGCAGACGCTCCAGCGCATGGCGCATTTCCGGCCCGTCGGCGAACAGCGATTCGGTGAGCTCCAGCTCCAGCACGGACGGCGGCAGGCCATGGCGGTGCAGGGCCTGCGCCACCAGGGCCGGCACGTCGTCGCGCTCGAACTGGCGCACGGAAAAGTTGACCGCCACGCGCGCCAGCCCCAGGCCGGCGCGGCGCCAGGCAGCGGCCTGCTCGCAGGCCCGGTCCAGCACCCAGGCACCGATCTCGCTGATCAGCCCGCTGTCCTCGGCCACCGGGATGAAGCGCGTCGGCGAGACCTCGCCCAGCAGCGGATGGCGCCAGCGCAGCAGCACCTCGGCGCCGCGCAGCGCGCGCGAGCCCAGGTCCACCTGAGGCTGCCACACCAGGCGCAGCTGCCCGCATTCCAGCGCCTGGCGCAGGCCCTGCTCCAGCTGCAGCTGCTCGCTGACCAGGTCGGCCATCTCGGCTTCGAACATCGCGGCGCGGTTGCGCCCGCGGCTCTTGGCCCGGTACATCGCGGCATCGGCCGCCTTCATCAGCCCCTGCGCACTTTCGGCGTGCAGGCCATGCAGCGCCACGCCGACGCTGGCCGTCATGTAGACCTGCTGGCCATCCAGCGCGAAGGGCTGGGCGATCGCGCCGATCAGCTTCTGCGCCAGGAACAGCGCGTCCTCGGCCTGCTTGACGTCGCGCGCCAGCACGACGAACTCGTCGCCGCCCAGCCGCAGCGCCTCGTCGTTCTGGCGCAGCAGGGCCTTCAGACGCAAGGCGACCAGCTTGAGCAGGTCGTCGCCGCGGTCGTGGCCCAGCGTGTCATTGATGCCCTTGAAGCCGTCCAGGTCGATGAACAGCAAGGCCAGCCCGGGCAGCGCCCCCACCTGCAGATGCTGCTGCAGCGCGAGCCGGTTGCCGAGGCCGGTCAGCGGGTCGTGCAGCGCCTGGTGCTGCAGCTCGCGCTGCGCGTTGCGGATCTCGCTGATGTCGGCAAAGCTGAGCACATGGTGGCCGGGACGTCCCTGGTCGTCCATCACCGTGGCGAAATGCTCCAGCGCCGGGAAGCTGCTGCCGTCGCGACGCCGGCAGATGACCTCGCCCTGCCAGTGCCCGTGCTCGGCGGGGCCGGGACGGTCGCCATGGCGGCGCGCGAACAGGAACTGCTCCGGGTTCATGCCCTTCACCTCGCTCTCGTCCCAGCCGGTGAGCAGGCAGAAGGCGGTGTTGCAGCTCAGCACGCATTGCTGGGCGTCGAGGAAGAGAATGGCCTCGTCGGTGGTCTCGAAAGCGACGGCGGCCTGACGCAGCCGCGTCTCGTGCTGCACGCGCTCGCTGACATCGCGCACCATGCCGATGATCAGCCCCTCGTGTTCGAAATGACGGGCATGGAACTCCAGCCAGCGCTGCAGCCCGCCCCCCTCCCAGGCGCAGACCAGGTCCATGGGCTGGCCCAGCTGCACCAGGTCGTGCAGCGCCTGCTGCCCGCGTTCGTCCAGCCCGCCCTGCAGCTCACCCAGCGAGGCCGCATCGGCCAGGTGGCTCAGCTCCGGCACCTGCTCGTGGCCGCTCCAGCGCAGCAGGCTGGGCGGCTCCAGCTCCATCACCGCGAGCCGGCCTGATTCCAGCGCCAGGCGCAGGCGGCGCTCGGCCTCCTCGGTCTTACGCTCTTCCTCGCGGCGCGCGATGGCCATGCGCACGGTGGCGTTGAGTTCGCGCAGCTCGAAGGGCTTGAGCAGATAGCCATAGGGCGCGGCCTGCGCCGCGCGCTTCAGCGTTTCCGGTTCGCCATAGGCGGTCAGGAAGACGATGGGCACCGAACGCCGCTCGCGCAGGCGCCGCGCCGCGACGATGCCGTCGCTGCCCTGGTCCAGGTGGATGTCCATCAGCACCAGGTCGGGCTGCTGACGATCGGCCAGGCTCAAGGCCTCGGGCTCGTTGGCGGCGATGCCCACGACTTCGTAGCCCAACTGCTCCAGCCCGCTGCGCAAGTCCAGCGCCACGATGGGCTCGTCCTCGACGATCTGAATGCGCAAGGGCCGCAATCCCGCGTCATGCATTTTGAGTCTCCTCCACCATGGGCCAGATCAGACGCGCGCGGGTGCCGTTGTCGCGCTCGATCTCCAGCCGGGCCCCGCACTGCTGGACCAGCAGCGGCAGCAGCTGGTAGCCCAGGCTGCGCACCTCGCCCAGCCGCACCGAATCGGGCAACCCGACGCCATCGTCGGCGATCTCCAGCACGCGCTGCGGCGTCTCGTGCAACTGCAGCCACAGGCGCCCACGGCGGCCGTCGGCGAAGGCATGCTTGAGCGCATTGCTGACCAGCTCGTTGACCACCAGCCCGCAGGGCACGGCGCGCTGCAAATCCAGGCGCGCGCCTTCGTCGGGCACGTCGACGACGATCTGCACGGCGTCGCTGTCGCCCAGGTAGGTGTCCTGCAACAGCCGCATCAGGCGGCGCAGATAGGGCCCCAGTTCCAGCGCGCTGAAGTCCGAGCGCTCGTACAGCAGCTGGTGCAGCAAGGCCATCGAATGCACCCGGCTCTGGCTGTCGCGCAGCGCCCGGCGCAAGGCCTCGTCGGCGTTGCGCGACTGCAGGTTCAGCAGGCTGGAGATCACCTGCAGGTTGTTCTTGACCCGGTGGTGGACCTCGTTGAGCAGCACCGTTTTGTCGGCGAGCGCACGCTCGATCTGCTGGCGCGCCGCGCGCCGCTCGGTGACGTCGCTGATGGTGGCCAGCACCTGCAGCCCGCCCAACTCCGGCATGGGGTTGAGCCCAATCTCGACGGCGAACTCGCTGCCGTCCTTGCGCAGCGCGAAGAGTTCCTGGCGCTTGGCCATGTAGCGCAGCGCGGGCTTCTCCATGAAGTGCTGGACATGGTCGGCATGGACCGCGCGATGCTTCAGCGGCACCAGCTGATGGATGGGCAGGCCCGCCAGCTCCTCGCGCGCATAGCCAAACATCTGGGCCATCGCTTCGTTGGCCAGCAGCAGCAACCCGGTGCTGTCCACCAGGCCCATGCCCACGGTCGCGCCCTCGAACAGCCGGCGGAAACGGTCCTCGCTGTGGCGCAGCGCCGACTCGCTGGAGCGCCGCGCGCTGATGTCGATCGCGGAAGGAATCAGATGCGTGATCTGGCCCTGGTCGTCGCGCAGCGGCGCGATCATGAAGTCCAGGTCCATCATCCGGCCCTCGGCCATCGAGGCCACCAGGTCGCGGCGCAGGGTCTCGCCACCAGCGCAGCGCCGCACCGCTTGGCGCAGCCATTCGCGCTGCTCCTCGTCGCCCTGCCACCAGGGCGTCTCCCAGAACGGCTGGCCGCGCACCTCGTCCAGCACAAGGCCAGCAGCCTCCAGCGGCGCCTTGTTGGCTTCCAGCAGCACCCCCTCGGGCGTCAGCACGCCGACAAAGGTGAACAGGCTGTCCAGCACGCGGCGCAGGCGCAGTTCGCCCTGGTGGCGCAGCAGCCGTTCGCGGCGCTCCAGCGAGTGGTTCACGGCCTGGACCAGAATGCCCTGCACCTGGCCCAGATCGTCGCGCACCGGCACATAGCTGGCTTGCCATTGCGAGGCCTCGCCGGGCAGGCTGGGCACCTCGGCGTGGACTTCGAAATCCTGCAGGGCCTCGCCGCTGTCCAGCACCATGCGCAGCAGCGGCTCCAGCAGTTCAACCGCCTTGGGCAGCACCTCGGCGACGCGGCGCCCCAGGTGGGCCTCCACGCTCAGGCCGTTGGCCTGCGCCAGCGTTTCGTTGATCGCAAGGTAGCGGAATTCGCGGTCCAGCAGGGCCAGGCCTACCGGCAGCTGGCTCGCGAACAATGCCCTCAATGCGGCGCCCGCCCATGGCGCGGCGCCGCAGTCAGTCAAAGGACCCGACATGGAGCCAACCTCCCGGCTCATCGATGGGCCGACGCGTCGCGAGTCTGAGTTACATAGCTCGCTTGCGCATCGGGTCTGATCGATTTATATCAAGCGCCTCGCAGCTTGTACATCGCACAAAAGCCGCCGAGATGAAGGGAGTGGAGAAAAAAGTCACCCCGCTGAAATGACTATGCCGACCGTCGCCGCCCTGACGGGCTTTGACGGTCGGCACAGCACTCCTCCCCTCGATCGACCCGCTGAGGTCCAGGCAGCGAGCGATCCGGATGCAGTATCTGGGCCGCGCCTTGTCGCCACCATCCCCCTCAGGAGGGAATCAGACGATGCTCAGCCGGGGCGGTGTCCGGGCCTCGCCCTGCAGCTGCTCCAGGAGCCCCAGGTAGTAGTCCAGCGACGGCGTGCGCATGCCCGGGCGCTTGGCCAGGTCGTCCCAGCGGCGCAGCTTCAGCGCCGCCGCCGCGTGCGCATGGTTTTCGAACAGCAGACGCTCCTCCGCGTTCATGCGCCCGCCCTGCAGACGCAGCGAATGCAGCGACGCGGGCGACAGCGTGCCTTCGTAGGCCTCGTCGGTGCTGACCAGATAGCGCTTGGCCGCCACATGCAGCCGGATCGGCTCGGTGACTTCCGGGCCGAAGCCCGCGCTCAACATTGGCAGGGCGCGCAGCTCGTGCTGGTCGTCGCGCAGCGCATCGTCCGGACCGCCGTCCATCAGCTGGCCCAGGTCGTGCAGCAGGGCCGCGGCCACCAGCGCCGTGTCGGCATGGGCCCATTCCGCCAGCTGCGCGCATTGCAGCGCGTGTTCGAGCGCGCTGACGGCCTCGGTGCGCTCATCGCTGTAGCAGGTATGGCCGCGCCGGCGGAACAATGCGTCGATCTTGCCGATCAGGTCCATGGTCGCCCCCGGGATCGTTGAAGCGCGCAGTGTGGGCCCCGGGGGTGACGCCCGTGTGACGCGGGCGAATGGCGCCGACCATTCAATGGCACTGAATTCTGGCCTCAAGCATGATGAAACCCGCTGCACTTGCGTTCGCGCAAACTGCGGCCATCGCAACAAGGAGCGCCCGATGTCCAGAAACTCCGAGACCCGCTACACCGGCACCGCCATGCTGCTGCACTGGCTGCTGGCCCTGGCCATCATCGGCGCCTTCGGCATGGGCCTGTACATGGCGGATCTGCCGCTGTCGCCGACGCGGCTGAAGCTGTACAACTGGCACAAATGGGCGGGCGTGACCATCCTCGCGCTGTCCGCGCTGCGCCTGCTGTGGCGCCTGAGCCATCGCCCGCCGGCCGACCTGCCCATGCCCGCCTGGCAGGCCCGCGCGGCCCACCTGACCCATGGTCTGCTGTACCTGGCCTTCTTCGCCGTGCCGCTGAGCGGCTGGGCCTACAGCTCGGCCGCCGGCTTTCCTATCGTCTGGTTCGGCGTGCTGCCTCTGCCCGACTTCGTGCCGGTGGACAAGCCGCTGGCCGAATCCCTGAAGGAATTGCACGAAGCCCTGGCCTGGGCCCTGGCCGGCCTGGTGGCTTTGCACCTGGGCGCCGTGCTGCAGCACCTGCTGATCAAGAAGGACGGCCTGATGCAGCGCATGCTGCCGGGCGCCCGCTGAACCCTCACCCCCACAGGACCCCATGATGAACCACGCACTTCAACTGCCCCGTCCCGGCAACCACCCGCTGGCCGCCGCGCTGCTGTTGAGCGCCGGGCTGCTGCTGGCCCAAAGCCCCGTTCTGGCCCAGGGCAAGGCCGCCGCCAAGCCCGCGGCCACCGTCCCGGCCGCCGCCCAGTTGCAGGCGGCTCAGAGCGAGCTCGGCTTCGCGATCCGCCAGATGGGCGTGCCCGTGGAGGGCCGCTTCAAACGCTTCGAGGCCCAGCTGAGCTTCGACCCCAAGAAGCCCGAGGCCGGCCGCGTGGCCTTCAACGTGGACCTGACCAGCGCCACCATGGGCGACGCCGCGATCGACGCGGAGATGGTCAAGCCGGCCTGGTTCGACGCCAAGAAGGCCTCCCAGGCCAGCTTCCAGAGCAGCGCGATCAAGGCCCTGGGCGGCGGCCGCTACGAGGTCAGCGGCAAGCTGAGCCTGAAGGGCCAGTCGCGCGACGTGGTGGTGCCGCTGACGCTGAGCCAGTCCGGCGCCACGACCACCGCCAGCGGCAGCTTCGTGCTCAAGCGGCTCGAATTCAAGATCGGCGACGGCGAGTGGAGCGACACCTCCATGGTCGCCAACGAAGTCCAGGTGAAGTTCAAGCTGGCCTTCACCGGCATCGCCGCGCTGTAATCCCGGCACACATCCCCCCACCCCTTTTCCGTCCCACCAGCCCCAACCCGGAGGAATCCACCCATGACCCTCAAGAAGCCCCTGCTGATCGTCGCCCTGCTGGCCGCCGCCGCCGCCCAGGCCGAGCCCGCCAATTACATGATCGACCCGACGCACACCTACGCCACCTTCGAGATCCCGCACTTCGGCACCTCGACCAACCGCGGCCGCTTCGAGAAGAAGGAAGGCACGGTGGTGCTGGACCGCGCCACCAAGTCCGGCAAGGTGGAGATCACCTTCCAGATGAACGGGATCAGCACCGGCGCGGCGGCCTTTGACAAGCATCTGCAGAGCGCGGACTTCTTCGACGTGGCCAACCACCCGACCGCCAAGTTCGTGGGCGACAAGTTCAGCTTCGACGGCGACAAGGTCAGCGAGGTCGCCGGCCAGCTGACCCTGAAGGGCAAGACCGCGCCGGTCACGCTCAAGGCCACCAACTTCAACTGCTACCAGAACCCCATGCTGAAGCGCGAGGTCTGCGGCGGCGACTTCGAAACCACCATCGACCGCACCCAGTGGGGCGTGGACTACGGCCTGGCCTACGGCTTCCCCAAGGCCGTCAAGCTGGTGATCCAGGTCGAGGCCGTGCGCCAATAATCCGGCCACCCCGCCCGACCCTGCCCCCAGAGCCCGCCCCCCGGTGGGCTTTTTTTCGCCCGCGCCGGCCTCCGCCCGTCGGCGCTGGGCGCACTTCATGACGGCGCGGTGACGGCGCATCGGCTGCTTCTCGGCCCCTCCCCCGGTCTTGCGTACAGTGGCACGCAACAAAAGGTCCCCGATGAACGCCCCCGCCACCCCTCCCACCCCCAGCCAGCGCTGGCAGCATTTCGCCCGGTCCGCGGTGCAGGCCTTCCATGTCTACGCCAGTTGGCTGGTGAGCCTGAGCTGGAAGCGCTTCATCGTGTATGCGGTGCTGCTGCTGATTGGCGTCAACATCGTGTCCGAGCTGCCGCCCTTCACGCTGCGCACCACCGAGCGCATCGAGCTGCCCGAGATGCCGGAGCTGCCCGAGGTACCCGAGATGCCCAAGGTGAGCAAGGCCCCGCCGGCAGCCCCGGCCCCGGCGCAGCGCTCCTCGTCGACGGGCAAGACCCGGCCCCAGGTCCACTACGAACTGCAGATCGACGAGCGCGGCATCCGCATCGCACCGGTACGTCCCGGCAGCGCGGCCGCGTCCGCGCCGGCCTCGGCGGCCTCGGCCGCGTCGGTCGAAGACCTGCCCTCGATCGACATCCGCCTGCCCAAGTCCAGCTCCCAGGACGTGCGCGACGCCGCCGAGGAGGCCGCGCGCGCGCTCACCGACGCCCAGAGCGAGGCCCGCGAGGCGCTGGAAGAAGCCAAGCGCGATGCGGAAAACGCGATCGCCGAAGCCAAGAAGGCGCGTGAGCAGGCCCGTCGAGAGATCAAGGAGGCGCGCCGCCAGGCCACCCGCGAGCACACCGTGCACCTGGGCGACTTCCTGAACAACCTGGCCGTGCTGTGGGTGCTGGCCTCGGTGGTGATCAAGATCACCTACAAGGGGCGCATGCAGGCCGAGGTCAAGGCCGCCCAGGCCACCGAGACGGCCGAGGCCGAATCGCTGAAGCGCCAGGTCGTCGAGGCACGCATGGCGGCGATGCAGGCCCAGGTCGAACCGCACTTCCTGTTCAACACCCTGGCCTCCATCGACCACCTGATCGAGACCGACCCACCGCGCGCCTCGCAGATGCAGCGCAACCTGATCGCGCTGCTGCGCGCCTCCATGCCGACCATGCGCGAGGCCAATGCCAACGGCGTGCGCGACCTGGGCCGCGAGATGGCGGTGATCAAGCCCTATCTGGAGATCCTCAAGGTGCGCATGGAGGAGCGGCTGCAGATCCGCATCGAGGTGCCCGAGGGTCTGCTCTCCGCCGAGTTCCCGCCCATGATGATCCAGAGCCTGGTCGAGAACGCGATCAAACATGGGCTGGAGCCCAAGGCCGAAGGAGGCAGCCTCTCGGTGAAGGCCGAGGTGGTGCACGGCAAGCTGCAGGTCACGGTGGCCGACACCGGCCTGGGCTTCGGGCGCGCCGCCACCGCCGGCACCGGCGTGGGCCTGGCCAACATCCGCGAGCGCCTGGCCCTGCTCTACGGCAAAGCCGCCAGCCTCAGCGTCACCGAGAACCAGCCATCGGGCACCGTGGTCGCCATCACCGTGCCCTACCGCAGCACCAGTGCCAACGAAACGACGGGAGAACGCGCATGAAGACCTTGTTCAAATGGGCCCTGGGCCTGAGCCTGCTCACCGTGTTGGTCGCGGTGGCCGCGACGGCCGGGCTGATCCACCTGGCGCAGGACGCCTCCGGCGTCGCGGTCAGCGTCAACGGCCACGAATGGACCAGCGACGCCGGCATGGACCTGGGCGACCTGCTGGGCTGCCTCCTGGGCCTGGGCATCACCGGCGTGGTGCTGCTGGTCGTGCTGCCGCTGACCCTGCTGCTGGGGCTGGGCCTGCCGCTGCTGATCATGGGCGGGCTGCTGGTCGGCGGCCTGGCGCTGGGCTTGGCGGCGCTGCTGGGCGTCGGCGCCCTGCTGGGCTCGCCGCTGATCCTGCTGGTGCTGCTGGCGGTCTGGCTGCTCAAGCCCGCCTCGGGCCGACGCTCGTCCAGTACCTGAGGAAAGCCATGAGCTCCGGGGGCTGCCAGGCGGCCCGACAGCACGTAGCATTCGCGCCATGAACGACACGACCGACCGCCACCCGCCCCGGGCCGTCCTGGCCGACGACGAACGACTGATGCGCGACCAGCTGCGCAGCCGCCTCGCCGAGGTCTGGCCCGAGCTGCAGATCGTCGGCGAGGCCAAGAACGGCCTGGAAGCCGTGGAGCTGACCCGCGAACTGCGGCCCGACCTGGTCTTTCTGGACATCCGCATGCCGGGGCTCACCGGCGTGGACGCGGCGCGCCAGATCGCCCAGCTGCCCGACGACGACAGCTGGTGCCTGCCCGAGATCGTGTTCATCACCGCCTACGACCAGTACGCGGTCGAGGCCTTCCAGCAGGGCGTGTGCGACTACGTGCTCAAGCCCGCCGAGCGCGACCGGCTGGCGCTGACCGTGGAGCGCCTGCGCAAGCGGCTCGCGCTGCGCGGCGGCGACGAGGCCGCGGCGGCGGAGCTCGCGCCGTCGAGCGGCCATCTGCAGCAGCTGCTGCACAAGCTCTCCGCGCAGGTGAACGGCGCGCCTCAGTATCTGCAGTGGATCCAGGCCTCGGTGGGCCAGTCCATCCAGATGGTGCCGGTGGAGGAGGTGCTGTTCTTCATCAGCGACGAGAAGTACACGCGCGTGCAGACCGCCAACCTCGAAGCGCTGATCCGCAAGCCCATCAAGGAGCTGGTGGACGAGCTGGACCCGCAGCTGTTCTGGCAGATCCACCGCTCCACGCTGGTCAACGTGAAGGCCATCGCCGGCATCTCACGCGATTTCCGCGGCCGCCAGCTGGTCGCGATCAAGGGCGCGAACGACAAGCTGGAAGTCAGCCGCAGCTACACCCACTTGTTCAAGGGCATGTGAGCGCGCGGGGCCGGCCGGCCCCGCCGCGCAAGCCGGCTCAACCGGCGATCACCGCGCCGGCACGCGCCAGCAACTCGCGCAACACCGAGCGGTGGCAACGCGCTTCGTCCTCGCAATAGCAACCCACCGAGAACGCGCTGCGCTGCGACAGCGCGGCGAGCAGCGCGAGGCTGTGCGCGTTCTCCGGCCGCTCCATCTCGGCCTTGTAGGCGCGCGCGAAGGCGCGCCACTGCTCGGGCGTCTGGGCCTCCTGGCCCAGCTTCACCGTCTCGGCGCTGGGTGCCAGGTTGGGATACCAGACGTCGTACCAGTCCTGGGTGGCGAACGCCGACTTGGGCACGCCGCGCGGCGGCCGCCTCACCGTGCCGATGCGCAGGCCCTCGTCGGCGGCGCGTGGACTGCCCAGGCGGACGATGCGGACGGCCATCGCGTACCCCTCCCCTGGCTCAGGCCTTGGGGTCCCGGCCGTCGCCGCCGATCGCGCGATAGGCCAGCGCCCCCAGCACCGCGCCCGCGATGGGCGCCACCCAGAAGGCCCACAGCTGCGCCAGCGC
Source organism: Pelomonas sp. CA6 (assembly GCF_022549225.1). Taxonomy (GTDB): domain Bacteria; phylum Pseudomonadota; class Gammaproteobacteria; order Burkholderiales; family Burkholderiaceae_C; genus Roseateles. The sequence goes on along the minus strand of NZ_JAKZFD010000014.1, from coordinate 58,483 downwards.
CCAGTCACCGACGAACAGCGCCACGCCGGTGCTGCGCGCCGGGTTCACCGAGGTGTTGGTGACCGGGATGCTGATCAGGTGGATCAGCGTCAGCGCCAGGCCGATCGCGATGGGCGCGAAGCCGGCCGGCGCGCGCGCATCGGTGGCGCCCAGGATCACGATCAGGAAGAAGGCCGTCATCACCACCTCGCAGACCAGCGCCGCCACCAGCGAATAACCGCCCGGCGAGTGCGCTCCGTAACCGTTGGACGCGAAGCCCTTGCCGACATCGAAGCCCGGCGCGCCGCTGGCGATCAGGTAGAGAACCGCGCCCGCAGCGACCGCGCCCAGCACCTGGGCGACGATGTAGGGCAGCAGCCGGGCGGCCGGAAAGCGGCCGCCGGCCCACAGGCCGATGGACACGGCCGGGTTGAGGTGGCAGCCGGAGATATGGCCGATCGCATAGGCCATGGTCAGCACCGTGAGGCCGAAGGCCAGCGAGACCCCGTGCAGGCCGATGCCCACGTTGGGAAAGGCCGCCGCCAGCACCGCGCTGCCGCAGCCGCCCAGTACCAGCCAGAAGGTGCCCAGGAATTCCGCGCCCAGTTGCTTCATCACCCACTCCTCTTCGGATCGTCCATGGTTTGACTGCGAACATTGGCGCGCCGGCCCTTGCTCCCGACCGCCGCGCCGGGCCATTCTGTGCGGCCCGCCGCGTTTCGCCAAGGAGGGAAGCGGGCCACGAATTCTGGGGATTGACGCCGGAGCCGCAGCCCCACAGCGCCTCGCGGGTCAGGCCGGATCGCTGCCGCGCGCTGGCGCCAGGCTGCTGGCGATGCAGTATTGCGCGGCCCAGTAACTGGACAGCACCCACACCGCCGCCAGCGGCAGCGGGCCGGCGAACTTGTTGATGGCCAGCAGCGCGTCGGACAGCACGAACAGCGTGCCGCCCCAGGCCGCCCAGCGCGCGCCGGCCTCGTCCGCGCCGCCCAGGCTGCCGCGCCACCACACCCAGGCCTGCGCCGCCATCGAGGCCAGGCAGGCCACATAGACCAGCACCGGGATCTGCAGCGCCGTCGGCACGCCGGGCCACAGCCGCCCCAGCACCATCGCGGCGATCACACCGAACACGACGAAGGGCCAGACGCGCGCGGCCAGCCGGGCCTGCGAGCAAAAGGCCGCGATGTAGAGCAAATGGGCGATGAGAAAGCTCAGCAAGCCGGGCAGGAAGCCGGACTCGGGCCAGAGCAGGAAGACATCGCCGGCCAGCGAGAACAGCAGGCCCAGCTTGAGCCGCTGAGCCAGCCGCGGCTGCCCGCCGCCGCGCGGCCAGGCCCAAACCAGGATCAGCACGGTGGTCAGCGGCTTGAAGACGAAGGCCAGCGCCGCGGGCACCACAGGCGGCTGGATCAGCGCCAGCATCGCCAGCACGGCGCTGGCCAGCAGCGCGGTCGCGAACAGGAGTCTTGGCATGGACCGATTCTGGCCGCTCCCTGGTGCGGACGGGCTCAGGGCTTGTGCGGGGCCCGGCGTCGCGCCGGCGCGCGCTGCGCACGCCGGGCCTGCAGCAGCGCGATGAACTCGCGCAATGCCGGGCTTTGCGGCTTGTCGCGCTGCAGCACCCAATAGCATGGGCGGCGCCGCGGCGCCAACCCGGTGTCCAGCACCCGCATCAGACCCTGGTCCAGTTCGCGCTGCACGGCCCAGCGCGACAGGCAGGCCAGCCCCAGTCCTTCGATCACGCCCTGCTTGATCGCCTCCGGGCTGTCCATCGTGATGCTGCGCCGGTAGGCCCGCAGCAGCGGCAGCAACCAGGCGTCGCCGGCCTCGCGCGTGCCAGCCCCCGGCTCGCGCAACAGCCAGACCGCATCGCGCAGCGCTTCGCGGCGAGCCTCGCCGTCCAGCGCAGGCGGGCGCAGCAGCGCATGCACGGGCGACGCGACGACCAGCAGCTCGTCGTCCAGCCAGGGCTGGACGACGAGCCCCGGTTCCGGACAGGGCCCTTCGATCAGCCCGAGGTCCAGCTCGTAGCGTGCGACCGCGGCGCAGATCGCGGCGGTGTTGGCCACCTGGACGCGTGCCTGCCAGCGGTCCGCGGCGTCGCCGGACGCGCCATAGAACTCGCGCAGCAGCCCGGGCAGCAGATGCGCGCCCAGCGTCATGCTGGCGCCCACCCGCAACTGCTGACGAGCCGCGCCGCCCGCGGCCTGGGTTTGAAGGCTGTAGGCACCGTCCAGCAGCGCGCGTGCGCGCGGCAGCAGCCCGCGCCCGGCCTCGTTGAGCAGCAGCCGCTTGCCGGCGCGGTCGAACAGCGGCAGTCCGAGCAGGCGCTCCAGCTCCTTCAGCGCCGCGCTGGTGGCGGACTGAGACAGGCCGATGCGCTCCCCCGCCGCCACGGTGCTGCCCTGCCGCGCCACCGCGACGAAGACCTGCAGCTGGCGCAGGCTCAGATGCAGCGGCCATTCGCCGGCCTCGCCGCCACTCTGCGGAATCGTCTTCATAGCTGTTGTTTCGATTGATCCGAGCTGAATTATCCGTTTCACAGCTTGATTCGGAATTCCTACAGTGCCGCCATCCCCTCCCCCTTCCCGTTCCGATGACCGCGTCTTCCGTCCCAACCCATCCTCCCCGCGCCCAAGTCCTCGCCTGGATCGGGCCGGGCCTGCTGCTGTGCGCGCTGCTGGCCACCGCCGCGCTGCTGCTGGAGCGCTGGCAGGCGATGGCGAGCCGCGGCCTGGGCGCGCTGACCCTGGCGCTGGTGATGGGCGCGGCGCTGGGCCATGGACTGCCGCGCGGGCTGGGCGCGCGCTGCGCCGCCGGCATCCGGCTGGCAAAGGGCCCGCTGCTGCGCGCCGGCGTGGTGCTCTACGGCCTGAGGCTGACCACGCACGACATCGCGCAGCTGGGCTGGGGCGGCGTCGCGGTGGACCTGCTGGTGCTGTGCAGCACGCTGGCGCTGGCGTTGTGGCTGGGCACGCGCGGGCTGGGCCTGCCGCGTGAAACGGCGCTGCTGATCGGGGCGGGCAGTTCCATCTGCGGCGCCGCGGCGGTGATGGCCACCGAGCCGGTGTTGCGCGCGCGCGCCGAGCAGGTCAGCGTCGCGGTGGCCACCGTGGTGGTGTTCGGCACGCTGGCCATGCTGCTCTATCCGCAACTGCACGCCTGGAACATGCAGGCCGGCTGGATAGGCGGCGGCGACGCGGGCTTCGGGCTCTACCTGGGCGCAACGGTGCACGAGGTGGGCCAGGTGATCGCCGCGGGCCGCGCCATCGGCCCGGAGGCGGCGGACGCCGCGATCGTCGCCAAGATGGTGCGCGTGATGATGCTGGCGCCGGTGCTGCTGGCGCTGCCGCTGCTGCTGCCGCGCCCCGCGGGTGACGCTGGCGCGCCGCGCGTCGCGCCGCCCTGGTTTGCCGTGGGCTTTGTCGTGGTGGTGCTGCTGAACTCGCTGCAGCTGCTGCCGGCGGCGCTGGTCCGCGCGCTGGGCCTGCTGGACGCGGCGCTGCTGGCCACCGCGATGGCGGCGCTGGGGCTGGACACCCACGCCTCGGCGCTGCGCCGCGCCGGCGCCCGGCCCCTGCTGCTGGCGCTGCTGCTGTTCGCCTGGCTGGTGCTGGGCGGTGCGGCCATCCACGGCGCCGTGCAGCGGCTGGCGGGCTGAACCGCGCCAGCCTTCCCGCAGGCCGGGACCGAGGGCCTCAGTCGGCCTGTTTTTGCTGCGCGGCGGCGCTCGCCGCGGCCTTGGCGGCGAACTGCTCGCGCATGCGCTTGAGCTTCTCGCGCGGGTCTTCCTTGATGCCGCTTTCGTGCAGCTTCATTTCAGCGATGAAGCGGCTGGGGATGCCCATCACGGTCTCGCGGTTCTTCTTGCGCCGGCGCAGCGTGGAGACGGCCAGTGTGCGGCGCGCGCGCGTGATGCCCACGTACATCAGCCGCCGCTCCTCTTCCAGGCGCTGCGGGGTCATCTCTTCGTCCTCGGACTTGAAGGGCAGCAGCCCTTCGTTGACGCCGGCCAGGATCACATGCGGCCACTCCAGGCCCTTGGAGGCATGCAGCGTGGTCAGCACGACCTGGTCCTGCTCGTCGCCGCGCTCGGCCAGCGACAGGATCACGCTGATGGTCTGCGCCACTTGCAGCACCGACTGCTTCTGCGTCTCGAAGGTGGCGCCGCCATCCTGCGTGATCTCACCGCCGCAGCGCTTGGCCACCCAGTCGACGAAGTCCAGCACGTTGTTCCAGCGCGCGGCCGCGACCTTCTCGTTCTCCTCCTGGTCCAGGAGGTACTGCTCGTAGCCGATGTCTGTCAGCCACTCCAGCAGCAGCGCCTTGCCCTCTTCGGCGCCCACGGTGTGGCGGGCGCGGTATTCCAGGTCCACGACGTAGCGGCCGAACTCGTGCAGGCCGTGCAGCGCCTTGGCCGACAGCGTGGCCTTCAGCGACTCGGCAAACAGCGACTCGAACATCGACAGCTTCCACTTCGCCGAAAAGTCGCTGAGATGGCCCAGGGTTTGGTGGCCGATGCCGCGCTTGGGCGTGGTCACGGCGCGCAGGAAGGCGGGGTCGTCGTCCTGGTTCACCAGCAGGCGCAGCCAGGCGCACAGGTCCTTGATCTCGGTCTTGTCGAAGAAGCTCTGGCCGCCCGAGACCTTGTAGGGGATCTCCGCGCGGCGCAGCGCCTGCTCGAAGATGCGCGCCTGGTGGTTGGCGCGGTAGAGGATGGCGAAGTCGGCGAACTTGGTGCCGCCGTGGTTGGCGCGTATCGCCTGGATGCGCGCCACCGCGCGCTCGGCCTCGTGCTCCTCGCCATCGGCCTCGATCAGCGCGATGGGATCGCCTTCACCGAACTCGCTCCACAAGGTCTTCTGGAACAGCTTGGGGTTGGTCGCGATCACGTTGTTGGCCGCGCGCAGGATGGCGCTGGTGGAGCGGTAGTTCTGCTCCAGCGGGATGACCTTGAGCTGCGGGAAGTCCACCGGCAGCTTCTTCAGGTTCTCGATCGTCGCGCCGCGCCAGCCGTAGATGCTCTGGTCGTCGTCGCCCACCGCGGTGAACATCGCACGCTCGCCGACCAGCGCCTTGAGCAGCTCGTACTGCACCGCGTTGGTGTCCTGGTACTCGTCGACCAGCACATAGCGCAGCAGCTCCTGCCACTTGCCGCGCGCCTCGTCGGAGGTCTGCAGCAGCTTGAGCGGCAAGCCGATCAGGTCGTCGAAGTCCACCGCCTGGTAGGCGGCCAGGCGCTCCTGGTAGCGCTGCATCACGACGGCGGCGGCGCGCTCCATGTCGTCCTTCGCATAGGCCAGCGCCTGCGAGGCCGACAGGCCCTGGTTCTTCCACAGCGAGATGGTCCATTGCCAGGACTTCGCGGTCGCCGCGTCGGTGGTGCCGCCGGCATCGCGCAACACCGACAGCACGTCGTCGGAGTCCATGATGGAGAACTGCTCCTTCAGCCCGAGGTGGCGGCCATCCTCACGCAGGATGCGCACGCCCAGGCTGTGGAAGGTGGAGATCACCAGCTCCTGCCCCGCGCGCGCGCCGACGAGGTGCTTGGCGCGCTCGCGCATCTCCTGCGCCGCCTTGTTCGTGAAGGTGATCGCGGCAATGTTCTTCGCCCGGTAGCCGCAGCTCAGCAGCTTGGCGATCTTTTGCGTGATCACGCGCGTCTTGCCCGAGCCGGCGCCCGCGATCACCAGGCAGGGGCCGTGCAGGTGATGCACCGCCTCCAGCTGGGCGGGGTTGAGGGTGGCGTCGGACATGGCGGAGCGGAGGGGGCGAAGGACAACAGAGGCGGGCCGCGGATGATAGCCGGCCGGGAAAATCCCCCGTCGCCACCGGACGTCGGCCGCTACAGTCGCCGCATGCTGAACACCGCCGCCAATCTCGTCTGCGCGCTGGTCGCGCTGATCCACGTCTACATCCTGGTGCTGGAGATGTTTCTGTGGGAGAAGCCCGCCGGGCTGCGCGCCTTCGGCCTCACGCCCGAGCGCGCCCGCGACACCCGCGTGCTGGCCGCCAACCAGGGCCTGTACAACGGCTTTCTCGCCGCCGGGCTGTTCTGGGGCTTGAGTGGCGGCGGGACGGCGGTGAAGCTCTTCTTCCTCGGCTGTGTGCTGGTGGCCGGCCTCTACGGCGCCGCCACCGCCAGCCGCAAGATTCTGTTCATCCAGGCCCTGCCCGCGGCGTTGGGCCTGGGCCTGCTGGCGCTGGGCTGAGCGACGCGCCTCAATCCGGCGCCGGCAGCGCCACCTGCCAGCGCGCCGCCAGCTGCTGCAGCCGCCCCGAGGCGCGCAGGCGGCGCATGCCCTCGTCCACGCGCTGCTGCCACAGCCGGCCGGTCTCGCCCAGCGGAAAGGCGAAATGCCCGCGCAGCTGTCCGACCGGCGGACCGCAGGGCTGCAGTTCGCTGGCCAGACGCAATTCCTCCAGCACCGGCTGGGTGTTGCGCGCATTGCAGGCCAGCAGGTCGATGCGCCCCAGCTGCAGCATCTTGAGCCCGATGCTCACGTCGCGCACCACCTCGTGGCGCAGCCCGGACAGCGCGGCGTCCAGCGCGGGCCCATAGACCCAGCCCTGCACCGTGGCCACGCGCAGGCGGCCCAACTGCGTCAGGTCGCCCTGCCAGGCGCATTCGCCGCGGCGACCGAACATCACCAGCGCGTCTTCGTAGAAGGGCTGCTCCGAGAAGCGCAGCCGCCCCTCGCGTTCCGGGGTGCGGTAGGGGCCGATGAGGATCTGGGCCTGGCCCTGCTGCACCATGTTCTGCGCACGCTGCCAGGGATAGTGCTCATAGCGCGGGCGCAGGCCCAGCGGCGCGAAGATCTCGTCCAGCAGGTCCACCGCCAGGCCGCGCTGGTCGGGCCCGAACAGACGCGCGAAGCTGGTGCCCACGGCGAGCGGTCCGGCCTCCGCGGCGCGGACCCGCGTCGGCGCAAGCGCCAGCGAGGCCAGGCCCAGCACGGACCGCCGCTGCATTCCCACCGACCCAAGGTTCACGCTCACCTGCTCCATGCCCTCATCGCGCGGACGCACATGCCCGCGGCTCGCACGGGGACCAGCGGCGCGGCATGCGCCGTCACGTGACGGCCCCACAATGCGTGGCCGCATTGTGCATCCCGTGCGCGCCGCGCCGCCCGCTCCGGCCCCCGCGCGCAGGCCGCACGCTTCAGGAAAGTCCGCCGCATGTCCAACTTGTCACGCCGTCATCTGCTGCAGGCCTCGCTCGCCGCGGGCCTGGCGCCCGCGCTGCTGAGCCAGGCGCGCGCGGCCAGCGACGACCCCTTCACGCTGGGCCTGGCCTCCGGCTGCCCGCTGCCCGACCGCCTGGTGCTGTGGACGCGCCTGACCGGCGAGGCCCTGCCCGAGCAGGTGCCGGTGCGCTGGGAGCTGGCCGAGGACGAAGGCTTCCAGCGCGTCGTCGCACGCGGCGAGGAAAGCGCCAGCGCCGCCCAGGCCCACAGCGTGCATGCCGAACCGCAGGGCCTGCGGCCGGACCGCTGGTACTGGTACCGCTTCAGCGCGCTGGGCGCGCGCAGCGCCACGGGACGCACGCGCACCGCGCCGGCCGCCGACGCACCGGTGCAGCGGCTGCGCTTCGCGATCGCCTCCTGCCAGCGCTGGGACCACGGCCGCTATGCGGCCTGGGCCGACATGGCGCAGCAGGACCCCGACCTGGTGCTCTTCCTGGGCGACTACATCTACGAATACGCCACCGCGGCCAAGAGCGAGGCCGCCCGCCGCCATGCCGGCGGCCCCTGCCGCACGCTGGCCGACTACCGGGCCCGCTACGCGCAGTACAAGTCCGACCCGCAGCTGCAGGCCATGCATGCGCGCGCGCCGTGGATCTACACCTGGGACGATCACGAGGTCGAGAACGACTACGCCGGCGAGCAGGGGCAAGACCTGGCCCCGGACTTCGCGCAGCGCCGCGCTGCCGCCTACCAGGCCTACTGGGAGCACATGCCCTTCCCCAAGTCCTGGCAGCCGCGCGACGGCCAGATGCGCCTGTACACCCGCTATGACTGGGGCCGGCTGGCCCGCGTGATCACGCTGGACGACCGCCAGTACCGCGACCCGCAGGCCTGCCCCCGTCCGGGGCGGGGCGGCGGCAACACGGTCACGGCGCAGTCCTGCCCGGCGCTGCGCGATCCGCGCCGCAGCCTGCTGGGTGCGACCCAGGAGGCCTGGCTGGCGCGCCAGTGGGATGACGAGCGCGGCTGGAACCTGCTGGCGCAGCAGACCCTGATGGCCGGCATGAGCTGGCAGGACCGCGGCAAGGACGGCGGGATGTTCTGGACCGAAGGCTGGGACGGCTATGCCGCGTCGCGCGAGCGCCTGCTGCGCGGCCTGAGCGCCGCCGGCGCCCGCAACCCGGTGGTGCTGGGCGGCGACGTGCACGCCAACTACGTGGCCGACCTGCGCCTGGACCCGGACCGCGCCGAGGGCCCGGTGCTGGCCAGCGAGTTCTGCGGCACCTCGATCAGCAGCCTGGGCCTGGACCGGGCGCGGGTGGACGCGGCGCTGCCGCACAACCCGCAGCTGCACTACGCCCGCCCCGACCAGCGCGGCTACATGCTGTTCGATCTGCAGCAGAGCCGCCTGGACGTGCGGCTGCAGGTGGTCGAGGACCCCTGGCGCGCCGACAGCGCGGTGCACACGGCCGCCCGCTTCGCGGTGGAAGCCGGGCGCCCGGGGCCGCAGAAGGCCTGAGCGCGGCGCCCGCCGGCCTCAGCCCCAGCTGCGCCAGGCCAGCCAGGCCAGCGACGCGACCAGGCAGGCCGCGGCCAGCACCACGGGCCACGGCGGGCGCGACGGGGTCCAGGCCCGCGCCTCGGCCGGCGGGGCGCGCGGCGACAACCGGGCCGGCGACGGTGCGGGCGGCTGCGGCTCGGACTCCTCGGGCCTCAGGGTGGGAGGCGGTATGAACCGCCCCTCGATCCAGTCCTGCACCGCTCGCACCAGCGCCTGGCCGTCGAAGCGGCCGCTGAGGGCCAGGCGCAGCAAGGCGTCCAGCGTCTCGCGCTCTTCGGCCCGCAGGCTCAACCAGGCCGACAGCGAGCGCACCGGGTGGCCCGGCTGCTGCGCCGAGGCCGGCAGCTCGCCGGCGGGCAGGCGGCCATTGACCAGCAGACACAGCAGTCGGCCCAGCGCGTGCGCCTCGCCGCCCGGGGTGTCGGCACGCGCGGCGCCGGCATAGGGCTGCGCGGCGCGCACGCGGCCGGGCCCGGGGCGCGAATCCGCCGGTGATAGCCCCTGGCCCAGCCAGTGCAGCGTGGCGCGTTCGTCCAGCCACAGCATGCCCGGATCCAGTTCCCGCAGCACCAGACCCTGCGCGCGGGCGCGCGCCAGCAGCGCGACGAATTCGGCCAGCAGCGCCATGCGCTGCTTCAGCGGCAGCTCCAGCGCATCGGGCAGCAGCGGCCGACCGTCCAGCGGCTCGACGACCAGATAGGGCAGCCCCTGGGCGCTGAGCCCGCTGTCCAGCGCGGCACGGAAGGCCGGGTCGCGGAACTCGGCCAGGCGCGTCGAATCCTCGGCGAAGCGCATCAGCACCGCCTCGGCGTCCTCGCGCAGGCGGTAGACCAGCGCCTGGGCCGGTTGCTGCGTGAGGCTGTGCGCCACCGTCATCCAGCGGCCCGATTCGACCTCGCGCCAGGCGGTACCGACGCGCCAGACGCCCAGGCGCTCGCCGGGCTGCGGCCAGCGCGGCGGCGGGGGCGTGTCGTGATCGTCGTGGGAAGAGGGCTCGTCCAGCATGGCCGACCGATGTTAGCCGCGCGGACCCACCCGCCTGCCCCCCGAGGCCGGGGGCGGCCGCGGGGGCGTCGGCGCTTCATGGGCCGTTCAGGTCCGGCCAAGCCTGGCTTGGGATACTCGCGGCCCATGCAAGCCATCCTGGCCGTGACCCTGCCCTTCTTCGCGCTGGTGCTGTGCGGCTACCTGGCCGCGCGCTGGCGCCTGCTGCCCGAGAGCGCGTTACCGGGGCTCAACGGCTTCGTGCTCTTCTTCGCGCTGCCCTGCATGCTGCTGCGCTTCGGCATGAACACGCCGCTGCTGCAGCTGCTCAACCCCGTGGTGCTGGGCGTCTACCTGCTCGCCGCGCTGGCGATGGTGGGGCTCAGCGTCGCGGGGCTGCGGATGGCTGGCGTGGAGTTGCGCGACGCGGCCTTCGCGGCCCTGGTGGCCGCCTTCCCGAACAGCGGCTTCATGGGCGTGCCGCTGCTCACCGCGCTGCTGGGCGCCGCGGCGGCCGGGCCGGTGATCGGCACGCTGCTGGTCGACCTCTTCGTCACCAGCTCGCTGTGCCTGGCGCTGGCCGGGCTGCAGGGCGCGGGCGGCGCGACCCAGGCGGCGCGCCAGGCGCTGCGCGGCGCGCTGTCCAACCCTCTGCCCTGGTCCATCGCGCTGGGCGCGCTGCTGGGGCTCGCCGGACTGCGCCTGCCGGGGCCGCTGGACACCGTGGTGCGCATGCTGGGCGACGCCGCCACCCCGGTCGCGCTGTTCACGATAGGCGCCGTGCTGTGCCGCAGCGAGCGGCAGGCGCGGGGCTCGGCGTCCTGGCCCCAGGTGCTGGCGATCGCCGCGCTCAAGCTGCTGTTGCATCCGGCGCTGGTGCTGGCGCTCGGCCTGGCGGCCCGGCAGCTGGGGGCGCCGATCACGCCGCTGCAGCTGAGCAGCCTGGTGCTGGCCGCGGCGCTGCCCAGCGCCAGCAATGTCTCGCTGCTGGCCGAGCGCCACGGAGCGGACAATGGGCGCGTGGCACGCATCATCCTCAGCTCCACCGTGCTGGCCTTCGCCAGTTTCAGTCTCGCCGCCTGGTGGTTGGTGCCGGGCTGAGCCGTCTTCGCTTATCGTTGCGCCGCGCACCGTCCACCGCCCCCGACCCAGCCCCCCGCTCTGCCGTGTCTTCTGTCCCTGCTCCGCTGCGATCGCTACTGGCCCTGCTGATGGGCTGCTGCCTGAGTCTGGGGGCCGCCCAGGCCCAGCCGAGCTACCAGCAACCCTCGGCCGCGGTGCGCGAGGCGCTGGCCGCGCCGCTGCCGCCGCGCATGCTGGTTTCGCCCGACCGCCGCCTGGTTGCCGCGCTGGAGCTGCAGCGCTATGCGCGTCTGGCCGACCTGGCGCGCCCGCAGCTGCGCCTGGCCGGCCTGCGCATCGACGCGCGCAGCGCGACGCCGATTGCGCTGCAGGGCATTGCCGAACTGCGTCTGAAGGCCCTGCAAGCCGACGCGCCGGAGCGCCGCATCGAGCTGCCGGCCGGCGGCCTGTGGCATGGCTTCGCCTGGTCGCCGGACGGTCTGCGCTTCCTGCTCGAACGGCGCACCGAGCAGGCCAACGAGCTGTGGGTGGGCGACGCGGCCAGCGGCCGGCTGCGCCAGATCCACGGGCTGCGCCTGAACAACACGCTGGCCGAAGGCGACCAGGCCTGGCTGAGCGCGCGCGAGGTGGTGATGCTGGCCGTGCCGCGCGACCGCGGCGCGGCGCCCACGCGCGCCGCCACCGTGCCGGTGGTGCAGGAGAACCTGGGCCGCGCGTCGCCCGAGCGCACCTATCCCGACCTGCTGCGCTCGCCGCTGGACGAGGCGCTGTTCGAGTACCACACACGCTCGCGGCCGGTGCGCGTCGACCTGGTCAGCGGCCAGTGGCGCGAACTGGCGGCGCCGGCGGCGATGTACAGCAGCCTGAGCGGCGTCGGCGAGGGCCAGGCCCTGCTGCTGGAGCGCGTCGGCCGGCCGTTCAGCTACAGCCTGCAGTGGAACGACTTCCCCACCCATGTCGAGCTGCGCGCGCCGGACGGCAAGCTCATCCGCGAACTGGCGCGCATGCCGCTGAAGCAGGGCGTCGCGATCGACGGCGCGCTGCCCGGCCCGCGCGTGTTCTATGCGGCACCGACGCGCGATGCGGCGATCTACTGGGTGGAGGCGCTGGACGGCGGCAACCCCGCCACGCGCGCCGCCTACCGCGACCGCGTGATGCGCCTGGACCCGCCCTACACCGGCGACCCCTTCGAGGTGCAGCGCATGCCGCACCGCTTCTCGCGGCTGCGCTTCCTGGACGATGGCCAGCACGCGCTGCTGACCGAGGAAGACCGCAGCCGTGCCTGGCTGCGCACCTACCTGCTGCCGCTGCGCGGCACGCAGAGCCGGCTGCTGTTCGAGCATTCAGTGCGCGAGCGCTACCGCCACCCGGGCACCCCGCTGATGCGCACCCTGCCCGGCGGCGGTCAAGCGGTGCAGACGCTCAACGGCGATCCGCTGCTGGTGGGCCAGGGCGCGGGGCCGCGCGGCGAGCGCCCCTTCCTGGACCGCGTGTCGGTCCGGGACGGCAGCACGCAGCGCCTGTTCCAGTCGGCCGACGGCGTGTACGAGTTGCCGCTGGCCCTGCTCGGCGAGCGCCGCGCCGCGGCGGGCCAGATGCCGCCGCTGCTGCTCACGCGCGAATCGCCCACCGAGCCGCCTTCGTTGCAGCTGCGCGAAGCCGGCCACAGCACGGTGCTGCTGCGCGGGCAGGATCTGCTCGCAGCGCTGAAGCGGGTGCGGCGCGAAACGGTCAGCTTCAAGCGCAGCGATGGCGTGGAGCTGTCCTTCACGCTGGCGCTGCCGCCCGATTACAAGGACGGCGAGCGCCGGCCGACGCTGGTCTGGGCCTACCCGCAGGAGTTCAACGAGCCGGCGCTCGCCGCGCAGCAGGCCGGCCCCAGCAACCGCTATCCGCAGATCAGCGCGATCAGCCCGCTGCTGCTGGCACTGGACGGCTATGTGGTGCTCAACGACGCCACCATGCCCATCGTCGGCGACAGCCGCAGCATGAATGACGGCTTCATCGAGCAGGTCATGATGAATGCCCGCGCCATCCTGGACAAAGCGGAGGAACTGGGCGTCACCGATCCGCGCCGCGTCGCGGTGGGCGGGCACAGCTATGGCGCCTTCATGGCCACCAACCTGCTCGCGCACACCCGGCTGTTCCGCTGCGGCATCGCGCGCAGCGGGGCCTACAACCGCACGCTGACGCCCTTCGGCTACCAGAGCGAGCGGCGCTCCTTGTGGGAGGCCAAGGCCACCTATCTGCGCGTCTCGCCCTTCCTGTTCGCCCACCAGATCCGCGAGCCGCTGCTGCTGATCCATGGCGAGGCCGACAACAACTCGGGCACCTATCCGATGCAGAGCGAGCGCCTGTACCAGGCGCTGGCCGGCCTGGGTGGCACGGTGCGCTACGTGCTGCTGCCCAACGAAGGGCATGGCTACCAGGCACGCGAGTCGGCCGGCCATGTGCAGTGGGAAATGCAGCGCTGGCTGCGCGGCTGCCTGGGCGACCCGCGCGCCGACAACGGCAAGCCCTGAGGCGTTCCGGAACCCGCCCGGCGCTTAGAGTTCGACCAGGCCGCTGGGCGCGGCCTCCGGCGAGCGCCAGGGCAGCACGATCTCGAACACCGAACCGCCGCCCTCGCGGTTGCGGGCGCGGATGCGCCCGCCGTGCACCTCGATGATCTTGCGGCAGATCGCCAGGCCCAGCCCGGTGCCGCCGGAGCCGTCCTTGGTGGCGCTGGACTGCACGAAGGCCTCGAAGATGCGCTCCAGTTCGGCCTCGGGAATGCCGGGGCCGCGGTCGGCCACGCGCAGCAGCACGTCGCCATGGCCGCCCAGCTCGCCGGGCTGGACGACCGAGCCCTCCACCCTCAGCAGCGCCCCCTCGGGCGAGAACTTGATCGCGTTGGCGAGCACATTGCGCATCACCTGCTGGATGCGCAGCGGATCCACCTTGGACTGCAGCGGCTCCTGCGGCAGCAGCAGCTCCAGGCGCAAGCGCTTCTTCGCGGTCAGCGGCGCCAGCTCCTGCAGCACCTCTTGCAGCGGCTGGCGCAGGTCGCAGCGCTCCAGGTCGAAATGGCCCACCGGGCTCTCGATCTTCGCGACGTCCAGCAGGTCGTTGACCAGCGCGAGCATGCGCTGGCCCGAGGCATGGATGTCGGTGAACATGGCCGCCAGGCGCGCATGCTCACGCGCTCGCGCCATGCCCAGCTCCGAGAAGCCCAGGATGGATTGCAGCGGCGTGCGCAGCTCGTGGCTGATGTTGGCGATGAACTCGGTCTTCGCGCGCGAGGCCTCTTCCGCGGCATCACGCGCCTGGCGCGTCGCGCGCTCCGCGGCGCGGAACTCGCTGACGTCCATCAGCGTGCACAGGATGCCGGCCTGGCGCCCGTCGGAGCCGTCCACGACGACCTTGGTCACGCGCATGTCGCGCAGCGTGCCGTCCTGGTGCAGGATCTGCGTCTCGTAGCTGATGCGACCGCCGCGCTCCAGCAGCTGGCGATCTTCGCTGCTGTGCAGCGCCCGCTCGGCCGCGGGCAGGAAAAAGCCCACCGGCTGGCCGATCACGCCGTCGCGCGCGCGGCCGGTCAGCTCCTCCCAGGCGCGGTTGACGGTCACGTAGCGGCCCGCCGTGTCCATCATGGAAATGGGCAACGGGCTGATCTCCAGCAGCAGCTCGGTGAAGCTCAGCTGCTGCTGCAGCCGGCGCTGCGCCACATGACGCTCGGTGATGTCCATCGCGCTGCCGGCGAAGCCGGCGATGCGCCCCTGGTTCAGCAGCGGCACCACGGTGATCGCGAAGCGGCGCAGGCTGCCGTCGTGGGCGCGCAGCGCCGCCTCGGTGCTGCGCACGCCCTCCCCGTCGCGGGCGTCGAACAAGGCCTCGACGCGCTCCCGGTCTATGCCCTCGACCAGCTCGGACAGGCGGCCGCCCAGCCCCTGCTCGGGCGCCTGGTCGGGCGGCTGATCAGCGCGCCAGGGCGGCGCGGGGCTGGGCACGGCACCGCCCTGCGGACTGACCGCGGCCCAGCGCGCGTTGACGAAACTGATGCGGCCCTGCTCGTCGGTGCGGAAGATCAGCTCCTGCACGCTCTTGAGCAGCACGCTCATCTCGCGTTCGCGCAGCGCCACGCGCTCGTGCGCCTGCTCCAGCGCCTGCGCGGCGCGCACGCGCGCCGCCAGGCTGCGGCGCACCACGGCGGTCGCGCCGCCGATCAGCAGCAGCAATGCTGCGCCGGCGGCGACCAGCCAGCGCATCTGCTCCTGCCAGGGCAGCAGCAGCTCGTCCTCGCGCTGCTCCAACGCAACGACCAGCGCGCGCGAGCGGGCACTGCGATAGGACACCAGCAAGCGCCCGGGCAGCGTGCCCGTGCCTTCATAGCTGCCGCGCTCATGCTGAGCCAGCTGCGCGAACACCGGGTGTTCCTCCAGGCGCTGGCCCGGCTCGGTGGGCACGCGGTCGGTGGCGGCAATCAGCTGCTTGCGAAAGCCCGCCAGCCAGGCGCCGCTGTCCTCGCTGGGCAGGGCGCGCTGCTGGAAGTTCGCCAGCGCGTCCGGGTTGATCAGCGCGAGCAGCCACACGGCGCCACCGCGCTCGGTCTGGCCCAGGCGCATCAGCAGCGGCAGCATGCCCACCGCGACGCGCGAGCGCGACGCCGTCGCGCGATTCGGCCGCAAGGCCAGATCGGCCAGCCCACGGCCGGGTTGCCAGTCCATCAGCTGGTCCGCGCCCGGCGCGGGCAGCCGCCCCAGCGCGGCCAGCGGCAGCTGCCGGCCAAGGTCCGCGGGCTGCGAGCTGCCCAGCACGCGGCCCTGTTCGTCCAACACGGCCACGCCGCGCAGAAAAGGCTGCCCCACCAGGCTTTGCGCAAGCAGCGACTGCAGCGCCGCCGGACTGTTCTCGCGCGGCAGGGCCTCGCCGAGCGCGCGCAGTGTCAGCGCGGCGCTCTCGATGCTGCGCGACGCGTCGGCCTCCAGCACCTGGACGATCAGCTCGCCGCGCTCGCGCGCCGAGGCCAGCGTGTCCTCGCGGCTGGACCAGGCCAGCGCCGCCAGCGCCAGCAGGCTGAGCAACATCAGCATGGCGCCGACGCCCAGCGCCAGCCGGCTCAATCGCCTGAGGGATTGCGAGGAGCCACTCATCCGCCGCCGATGTCAGCGCACCACGATCTCGGCCAGGCCGTTCTTGCGCGCGGCAGCCAGCAGGCGGCCGTCGCGCTTGATGCGGGCCACGAACTCGTCCACTGCGGCCAGCCACTGGGCATCGCCGGGCTTGAGCGCATAGGCATAGGGCAGCACATGGAAAGGCCGCGGCGGCGCCACCAGGCGCGCCCAGTCGGCGGTATCCAGCAGGCGGCGGCTGTAGGGGTAGTCGGTCATGAAGACGTCGACGCGGCCGGCCTCCAGCTCGCGCTCGCGCGTGGCCGGCGGACGGATCACCACCATCTGCGCCTTCTTCAGCGCGTCGCGCATCACCGGCTCCATGAAGGTGCCCGCCTGGACGGCCACCATCACGCCGGGTTGATCGATGTCATCCCATTCGCGGACCACCCGGTTGCTGCGCGTGGTCACAGCATAGATGTCGCTTTGCAGATAGGGCCGGGTGAAGACGAGCTGCTCCAGGCGCTGCGGCAGCATGCCGATCGCGAACATCGCGACGTCGCAGCGCTCGCCCTTCAGGTCGTCGATCAGACGCGGAAAGGACGAATCCACATAGGCGAGCTTCACGCCCAGGTCCTTGGCCAGCTCGGCGGACAGATCAATGTCGATGCCGCGCAGCTGCTCGGTGCGCGGATCGCGGAAGCTGACGCCGTAGTAATCGGGCCAGATGCAGACGCGCAGCACACCGCTGCCGCGCACCCGGTCCAGCGTGGCGCCGGCGCAAGCGGCCTGGGCCAACAGCGCAAACCCTGCCCAGGCCAGAATCTTCCCGAGTCTCATGACATCCCCTGGTCGTGCTCCACCAGTTCTTCGAAGCAAGGTGGATTGTGATTGATGGAATCGCGCAGCGCGATCATCCGCCCGGCATGGGCGAGAAAAACATCCACCACCGCGGGATCAAAGGCCGTGCCACGGCGTTCGGCGAGCATGCGCAGCGCGACGTCGTCGGACAGCGCGGCGCGGTAGCAACGGTCCATGGTCAGCGCGTCGAAGAAGTCGACGACCGAGACGATGCGCCCGCTGATGGGAATGTCTTCGCCGGCGAGCCCGCGCGGATAGCCCTGGCCGTCCCAGCGCTCATGGTGGGTCAGCGCCACCTCGGCGGCCAGCTGGAACAGCGGCACGCGCGAACGCCCGAGGATTTCGGCGCCGATCAGCGGATGCTGGTTCATCACCGTGCGCTCCTGCGCGTTGAAGACACCCGGCTTCTTCAGCACATCGTCGGGCACGCCGATCTTGCCGATGTCGTGCATGGGCGCGGCGCGGCGCAGCATGGCCGCTTCGGCCACCGACTGTCCCATCGCCAGCGCCAACGCCTCGGCCAGATAGCCCAGGCGCACGATGTGCACCCCGGTGTCGTCGTCTTTGAAGTCGGCGGCCAGCGCCAGCCGCAGCAGGGCCTCGTGGTGCGCGCGCGTGACTTCGCGCAGGGCGTCATTGCGCTCGCGGTACATGCGGCGCAGGTCACTGACCAGGCACTCCATCTGCGCCAGCGCGGCTTGGTCGAAGCTCAGTTCGGTTCCGGTGTCCAGCATCGGTGTGTCTCCCGTTCTCGGGTCAAGGGGCGCAGGCCAAGACGTGGCCATAACGCCGGAGTCCAGGCGCGCGCCGCCCATGGCCTGAACCATGGCCGCCAGCGACGCCAACCCGCACGCGCAAGCGCTCAGGCCTGCACCCAGAGGTCGGCGATGCAGTCGATCAGCTGCAGCGGGCTGAAGGGCTTGACCAGATAGAGGTCGGCGCCGGCGCGCAGGCCCGCTTCGCGGTCACGGGCCTGGCCGCGCGCGCTCAGCAGCACCACGCGCGTCGAAGCGAGCGCCGCGTCGGACTTGATGCTGGCGCAGACCTCCAGGCCGTTCAGCGCGCCGGGCATCATCACGTCCAGCAGCACCAGGTCGGGACCGAAGTCCTGCACCGCCTGCAGCGCAGACGCGCCGTCGTGGGCTTCGCGGATCTCGTAGTCCTCGAACTCCAGCGTCATGTGCAGCAGCTTGCGGATGTCCGCGTGGTCGTCAACGATCAGGATTTTCTTCATGATGGATTGCTCCTCGTGAAGGGATTATCATTTTTATCATTAAAGAAGGGGCAACAAGACCCCCAATTGCGCCCCGGAATTCGGCAAAATTGCGCAATGTCTGGCGAAGCCCTCCCCAACACCGAACGCAGCGACTACAGCACCATCGAGGTGGCACGTCTGCTGGGCCTGGCCGTGCGCTCGGTTCAGCTGATGGTGGATCGCGGCGAACTGTCCGCCTGGAAGACTCCTGGCGGTCACCGGCGCATTTCGCGCGAGTCGGTGGAGGCTTGGCGACAGCGCAGCGGTGCCACGGCCAACACGCGCCCGACGGCACCGCGCCCCCGCCCCTCCGCGCCCTGCGCCCTGCTCATCGAGGACTCGGTCCACTACCAGAACCTGGTGCGCATGCTGCTGTCCCAGCAGTTCCCCGAGCTGGACCTGCATGTGGCCAACGACGGCATCGCCGGCCTGGCGCTGTACGGCCAGTTGCAGCCGCAGCTGCTGCTGGTGGACATCCTGCTGCCGGGCATCGATGGCGCGGCGCTGATCACCAGCCTGCGCTCGCAGCCGCAGTTCGCCAACAGCGAATTGATCCTCGTCACATCGCTGGACGAGGCCCAGCGCGAGCCCTATGCCTTCGCGCTGGCCGGCCTGCCGGTGGTGCACAAGCCGCGCCTGGTCGCCGACCTGCCCCCGCTGCTGGAGCGGGCGGTCCAGCGCATCCGCGCGCGCGGCTGAGGCGTCGGGAACCATGCTGGCGCCGCTGCCGCTGCCGCGGGTGCTGCTGGTCGAGGACGACCTGGCCCTGCAGCGCTTTGTCGAGATGGCGCTGGAGGAGATGGCCACGATCGAATGCTGCATCAGCGTCGACGAGGCCATCGAGCGGCTGGAGCGGCAGCCCTACGAGCTGGTGCTCTCCGACCTGATGCTGCCCGGGCGCCATGGCAGCGAGCTGGCACAGTGGCTGCATCAGCGCCCGCCCGCCGCCGCGCCGACCCGGCTGGTGATCTTCAGCGCCGGGCTGGCCCCCGACGTGCGCCAGCGCTTGCAGGCGCTGGGCGTGTCGCATTTCCTGGCCAAGCCCTGCTCGCTGACCGATCTGCAGGACTGCCTGGCGGGCCTGGGCGTCCCGGCCGATGCTGCGCCGGCGCTCCAGCGGCCTGCCGCGGGGCCTGGCGCCGATGGTGACGCCGAGGCGATCGAGCGCCACTTTGCCGGCGACGCGACGCTCTACCGGGCCTTTCGCGCCGCCTGCGTGGCCCAGTTCCCGGCCGACATCGCCGCAGGCGACCGCGCCTGCAGTCGCCACGATGTACAGGCCCTGCACCACCTGACGCACAGCCTGAAGAGCGTGTTGCTGACGCTGGGCCATGAGGCCCTGTCGACGCAGGCGCGCGAACTCGAACGCCTCACGGCCGACGCGCGGCAGTGGGCGAACGTGCTGCCGCTGTGGCGCTCGCTGGCTCGCTCGCTGGGCGAGTTGCGCTGATACCGAACCCGCAAGCCCCTTTCAGTTCCATCACTTAGGCTCGAGACACCACAGCCTGCGCTGTCCGCAAGGGCCATCATTCGTGACATTTGCGCGCTTTTTGCAAAGCGCTTGCGGCCAGTATCGGCGCGCAGAACGTGTCAGATGGCCAGCGGATCCACGTCCACGGCCCAGCGCAGCACCCCCTTGTGCGCGCGCTTGAGCTGCTGCAGCTGGGGCAGCCAGGCGCGCAACAGACGCTGCAGCGGGGCGCGCTGCTCGGCCTCGACCAGCATCTGCTGCCGCTCCACATTGGCAATGCGTGCCACGGCCATGGGCACCGGCGGGTAGAGATGCACGCCTGACACTTGCGCCTGGGCCAGGTCCAGCGCAGCCTGCCGGGCCGCGAGCAGGAACTCGCGCACCGCGTCCGGCGTACGCCCCTCGGCGCGCAGCAGGGCCAGATGGACATGGGGTGGCAGTCCGGCCGACGCGCGCTCGGCCAGCTGCGCGGAGGCGAACGCGGCGTAGTCGTGGCGCTGAAGGGCCTGGTAGACCGCATGCTGCGGATACCAGGTCTGCACCCACATCTCGCTGCGCTGCGCCTGGGCGGCGTCACGACCGGCGCGACCCGCCGCCTGCATCAGCAGCGCGAACAAACGCTCGGGCGCGCGGAAGTCGCTGCTGAACAGGGCGCCGTCGGGATTCACCGCAGCCACCAGCGTGATGCGGCGGAAATCATGCCCCTTGGTCACCATCTGGGTGCCGACGAGGATGTCCACCTCGCCCTCATGCACCGAGCTCAGGCTGGCCTCCAGCGCCCCCTTGTGGCGCGTAGTGTCGGCGTCGATGCGGGCGACGCGGGCGCCGGGCAACAGTTCGGCCAGCTGCTCCTCCAGCCTTTCGGTGCCGCGACCCAGGGGGGCGATGTCGGTGTTGCCGCAGTCGGGGCAGGCACGCGGCACGCGCTGCGCCACGCCGCAATGGTGGCAGCGCAGCGTGCGGTCGCCCTTATGGAAGACCTGGTGCGCACTGCAGTGCGGGCAGTCGCTCTTCCAGTTGCACTGGTCACAGTGCAGCACCGGCGCATAACCGCGTCGGTTCAGGAAGATCAGGCTTTGCTCGCCGCGCGCCAGGCGCTCGCGCAGCGCGTCCAGCAGCGGCACGGAGATCGCCGTGGTCACGCCCTTGCGGCGCTCCAGCCGGTTCATGTCGAACAGGCGCACCCGCGGCAGCACGCCGCCACCCATGCGCTCGGCCAGGTCCACGCGCCGGTAGCGCCCGCTGCAGGCATGGGCCCAGCTCTCCAGCGACGGTGTCGCCGAGCCCAGCAGCACCGGGATGCGCGCCAGGTGAGCGCGATACACCGCCAGGTCGCGCGCCGAGTAGCGGGCGCCGTCCTGCTGCTTGTAGGACGGGTCGTGCTCCTCGTCGACGACGATCAGCCCCAGCTCGGGCAGGGAGGCGAAAACAGCCAGCCGCGTGCCCAGCACCAGGCGCGCCCGCCCCAGATGGGCGGCCAGCCAGTTCTGCAGGCGCTGCGCCGGTGTCAGCGCGCTGTGCAGCGAGACGATGGCCTGGCCGGCAAAGCGCTCGGCGAAGCGCGCCTCCAGCTGCGGCGTCAGGTTGATCTCGGGCACCAGCACCAACACCTGACGCCCGCGGGCCAGCGCTTCCTCGGCGGCGCGCAGATAGATCTCGGTCTTGCCGCTGCCGGTCAGCCCCCACAGCAGCAGCGGGGCGGGCGCTCCGGCGGCGCCCTCGGCACCCGCGGCCGCGCGGGACGCGGCCTCCAGCGCCTCCGTCACCGGCGCCAGCGCCGCCTGCTGCGCGGTGGTCAGCACCGGCTTGGTGCCCATGGCGGCGCTGCCGTCCGCAACGCCGGCATAGGCCTTGTCCAGCTTCTTCAGCTTGGCCTGCAGCTGGCGGGCGTCGATCTCGCGCAGCTGGGGCGGCAGCACGGCCAGCGCCAGTTCGCCGGCACTGCGCTGGTAGTAGGCCGCCGCGAAGTCCAGCAGCGCGCGCCAGCTCGCCGACAACGGCGGCAGCGCCGCGAAGGCCTCCAGCACCTCACGCAGCTGCAGCGCATCCACCTCCTCGCCCTCTGGCGTGTGCGGCGTGTCGTCCCAGACCAGGCCCAGCAGCTCACGCTTGCCCAGCGGCACCCGCACCAGAGTGCCCGGCGGCCATGGCTCGGGGCTCCGATAGCTCAGCGCCTGCGACAGGCCGCTGTGCTGGGGCGTGTCCACCAGCACGGCCAGGCGCTGGCCGGCGGCCTCAGTCACGCCCGGCCTCCGACGACGACGAGGGACGCGGAGCCTTCCGGATCGCCCGATTCCCGTCGGCGTTCAAGCTCCGGGGGTTTCGAGAAATCCGGGCTAAACGCATGATTTCAAACACCTTTGCCGAGGCAGAAAAATCTGTGGATAACTTTGTGGGCAAGGATGGGGATTCACGGCGCTGGCGCGGATTGACGCCCTTACCAAGGCTGGGCGCCAATCGCCAGAGGCTTCTGAGATTCTGTTCTGAATCAATCACTTAGGCTTCTATCCAGGAAAATCCTAGGTGACGAAATCAGGCGCGGCGGGCGTTCGCCCGCTTGCACCGAGATGGGGATAAGTCAGCGACGGAGGACGATGTTCACGCCGCGCCACGCAGCTTGCGCGAGTGGGCGTGTACTTCGTCCACCAGGACCGAGACATGCTCGGGCGGCGTGTGCTGGCTGATGCCATGGCCGAGATTGAACACATGGCCGCCCCAGCCGCCGTCGGCCCGCTGCGGCCGGCCAAAGCTGTCCAGCACCGCCCGGGCTTGCTCCGCCACGGCCTCGGGCGGCGCGAACAACACATTGGGATCCAGATTGCCTTGCAGGGCCACGCGATCCTGAACCTGCGCGCGTGCGCGGCCCAGGTTGACGGTCCAGTCCAGGCCGACGACGTCGGCGCCAGCCGCGGCGATCTCGTCCAGCCACAGGCCGCCCCCCTTGGTGAAGAGGATGCGCGGAATGCGCTGGCCTTCATGCTCGGTCTTCACCTGGGCCAGCACGCGGCGCGAGTAGTCCAGGCTGAAGCGCTGGAACATGCCGTCGGCGAGCACGCCGCCCCAGGAGTCGAACAGCATCACCGCCTGCGCGCCGGCCTCGATTTGCGCGTTCAGATAGGCGGCGACGGCATCGGCGTTGACCTGCAGGATGCGGTGCATCAGGTCGGGGCGCGCATACATCAGGCTCTTGACCTGGCGGTAGTCGTCGGAGCCGCCGCCCTCGACCATGTAGCAGGCCAGGGTCCAGGGGCTGCCGGAGAAGCCGATCAGCGGCACCCGTCCGTCCAGCGCCTTGCGGATCGAGCTGACAGCGTCGAAGACATAGCGCAGCTTGTCCATGTCGGGCACGGCCAGCGCGGCCACGGAGGCCTCGTCGCGCACCACCTTGGCGAACTTGGGGCCCTCGCCAATCGCGAAGCTCAGGCCCAGACCCATCGCGTCGGGCACGGTCAGGATGTCGGAGAAGAGAATGGCCGCGTCCAGCGCGTAGCGTTCCAGCGGCTGCAGCGTGACCTCGGTGGCGTAGTCCACGTTGGTGGCCAGGCCCATGAAGCTGCCGGCCTTGGCACGGGTGTCACGGTACTCGGGCAGGTAGCGACCGGCCTGGCGCATCAGCCAGACGGGCGTGTATTCGGTGGGCTGGCGCAGACAGGCGCGCAGGAAAGTGTCGTTCTTCAGGGGGGCGCTCATGGCCCGGCATTATCCCCCGCCCCCCATGGGATACTGGCCGGCACACTTGAATTCGTTCAAGCCGGCGGCATCTGCCGGCTGGAAACGCATGTTGCCCACCTGGAGGACACAGATGACGATGAAGCGCTCGGCCCTCGCGGCCCTGACCCTGGCCGCCACCCTGAGCCTGTCGGGCTGCGGCTACAACCAGTTCCAGAGCCTGGACGAGCAGGTCAACGCCAATTGGGCCGAGGTGCTGAGCCAGTACCAGCGTCGCGCGGACCTGATTCCCAACGTCGTCAACACCGTCAAGGGCGAGGCCAACTTCGAACAGGAGACCCTGACCCGCGTGGTGGAGGCCCGGGCCAAGGCCACCAGCATCCAGGTCACGCCCGAACTGGCCCGCGACCCGGAGGCGCTGAAGCAGTTCCAGGCCGCGCAGGGCGAGCTGTCCGGCGCGCTGTCGCGTCTGCTGATGGTCAGCGAGAACTACCCCAACCTGAAGGCCAACCAGGGCTTCCAGGACCTGCGCGTGCAGCTGGAAGGCACGGAGAACCGCATCACCGTGGCGCGCGGCCGCTATATCAAGTCGGTGCAGGACTACAACGTGCTGACGCGCAGCTTCCCGCAGAACCTGACCGCCATGCTCTTCGGCTACAAGCCCAAGCCCAACTTCCAGGTCCAGAACGAGGCGGCCATCACCACCGCACCCACGGTCAACTTCGACACCGCCAAACCCGCGGCCCCGGCCGCCTCCAAGTAAGCGGAGTCTGGCGATGATCGCCTGGTGCCGGGCCCTGTTGCTGGCGTGCTGCGCGCTGCTGGGTCTGGGTTTCGTGCCCCAGGCCTGGGCCCAGGACGTGCAGCCTGTGCCCGAGTTGAGCGGACGCGTGATCGACCGCGCCGGCGTGCTCAGCCCCGAGCAGAGCGCCGCGCTGGAGGCCAAGCTGGCGGCCTTCGAGCGCGAGGCCGGGCCGCAGATGGTGCTACTGCTGATCCCCAGCACCGCGCCCGAGGACATCGCCGCCTATGCGCAGCGCGTCGGCGACCACTGGAAGATCGGCCGGCGCGAGGTCGGCGACGGGTTGTTGATCGTCGTCGCGGTGCAGGACCGCAAGCTGCGCATCGAGGTGGCTAAGGCCCTGGAGGGCGCGGTACCGGACCTGGCGGCGCGCCAGATCATCCAGAAGGACATGGGGCCGGCCTTCAAGGCCGGCGACTATGCCGGCGGGCTGAACCGCGGCGTGGACGCACTGCAGGCGCGCATACGTGGCGAGCACTTGCCCGCCCCGACGGACCGACGCAACACGCGCGGCAGCGCCACCGACGGGCCGGGGCTGGGCACGCTGGCCATGCTGTTCTTCATCGCGGTGCCGGTCGCCGGCGGCCTGCTGTCCATGCTGCTGGGTCGCAAGGCGGGCAGCCTGCTGACCGCGGGCGGCACCGGCGCGCTAGGCTGGCTGGTCACATCCAGCCTGTGGCTGGGCCTGGGCGCGGGCCTGCTGGCGCTGATGTTGGTCGGCGTGATGGGGGCCGGCGGCGGCAGCGCACGGCGCGGTGGCCGCAGTGGCGGCGGCAGCGGTGGGCCTCCCATCATCTGGGGTGGGGGTGGCAGCGCTTCGGGCGGCAGCTGGGGCGGCGGCGACAGCGGCGGCGGATTCTCGTCCGGCGGCGGTGGCGATTTCGGCGGCGGCGGCGCTTCGGGAGATTGGTGATGCATCGCTGGACCCGCTGGATCAAACACCGCTGGCTGGACGCCCGGGACACACGCCGCCGGCTGCCGGCCGACGCGGTGGCGCGGCTGGAGCGCCGCATCGCGCAGAGCGAAGGCCAGCACCATGGCGAGATCCGCATCTGCGTCGAGGCCGGCCTGCCACCGTCCTATCTGTGGAAGGGGCTGAAGGCGCGCGACCGCGCGCTGACGCTGTTCGGCAAGCTGCGCATCTGGGACACCGAGGCCAACAACGGCGTGCTGATCTATCTGCTGCTGGCCGACCACGCCATCGAGATCGTCGCCGATCGCGGACTCAACGCCCATGTGGGCCCCGAGCAGTGGCAGGCCGTCGTCGGCCGGCTGCGCGACGCGCTGCAGACCGGCAACTACGAACTCGGCCTGACCGAGGCGGTGGAGGCCGTGCACGCGTTGCTGCAGCAGCACTTCCCGCTGCCGCCGGGCGCCAGCCGTCCCAACGAGCTGCCCGACGCGATCGTCCTGATCTGATCCCGCGGGGTCAGGTCTTGCCGGGATGCGCGCCACTCAGGCCGAACGGATCGGCCGCAGACGGCCGCCGAAGCTCTCGCTCAGGGGGGCGTGGCCCAGTGGCGGCAGCCGCAGGCGTGCCTCGGGCACGGCCACGTCGGGCAGCTGATCAAGCAGATGACGGATCAGCGTGAGCCGGCCGCGGCGCTGGTCGTTGAAGTCCACCAGCGTCCAGGGCGCATGGCGGGTGTGGGTGGCGGCCAGCATGCGGTCGCGCGCCGTGCCGTAGTCGGCGTAGTGGCGACGCGCTTCCAGGTCCACCGGCGAGAGCTTCCAGCGCTTCAGCGGGTCCTGCGCGCGCTCCGCGAAGCGCTGCTCCTGCTGCGCCTGGTCCACGCAGAGCCAGTACTTGAACAGCAGCAACCCGTCGTCCACCAGCAGTTTCTCGAACAGCGGCACCTGGCGCAGAAAGGCATCGGTCTGCTGCGGCGTGCAATAGCCCATCACCGCCTCCACGCCGGCGCGGTTGTACCAGCTGCGGTCGAACAGCACGATCTCGCCAGCCGCGGGCAGGTGCGGCACATAGCGCTGGAAATACCACTGACCCTGCTCGCGCTCGCTGGGCTTGGACAGCGCGACGGTGCGGCACTGGCGCGGATTCAAGGTTTCGGACATCGCCGAGATCACCCCGCCCTTGCCCGCGGTGTCGCGCCCTTCGACCAGCACCAGCAAGCGCTTGCCATGGTGCTGCAGCCAGCGTGCCATCCCATTGAGTTCCAGCTGCAGCGGCTCCAGCTGTGTCAGGTAGTCGGCCTTGGACAGGTGATCGCCGTGACGGCCGGCGCCTTTGCCGTTCTTGTCGCTTTTATCCCTGCGGGCGTTGCTGAGATTCTTGGGTTTCTTGTCCTTGGACATCGTGCGCTTCCTGGCCTGGGGTGGCGACGCCGCGCGGCGTGACGGGGCCGGAGCGCCGGGCCGCGGCATGGCCGCGACCCGGTCCGTCAGATCACTTGAAGCTGTACTCCAGGGTCAGACGGTACAGCCGCCCCATCACGTCCTCGCGGTTCTGGGGAATGATGTTGCCACCACTGACGCTGAACTCGCGGAAGTCGACCGGCGGGCGGTCGTTGAGCAGGTTGCGCACATGGAAGGACAGCACCAGGTTCTTGAAGCCGCTGTAGGAGATGCCGTAGTCGAAGCGCTGGTAGCGGTCGACCTGGCATTCCGCCACGCTAAGGTTCTTGCGCTGGCAGTCGGCAAGCGTCCAACCGCTGTCGTTGACGTCGCGGCGCAGCGCCTGCGGACTGTTCATCACATAGCGCAGTGCATGGGTGAAGTCGCCGGACTTCAACGCGAAGGTGTTGCCCAGCGTGACCCGTGAATAGCCATAGCGGCCCGCCAGGTTGTCGCCCCAGCTGTCGCGCTCGGTCCGCCATTCCTGGTACTTGATCAGGTAGTTCAGATCCACGGTCCAGGAGAAGGTGCCGATGGGCCAGCGGGTCTGCGACTGCAGCGCCACGTCCACGCCCGAGGTCCGGGTCTTCAGCAGGTTCTCGAACTGGCCCGAGGTGCTCAGCAACTGGCCCACCGTCACGCCGTATTGGGCCCGCTCGGCCGGCGTGAAGCTGGTGTCGCGGGCCGGGTCGGTCTCGCGCACGATCACGCCCGGCGGCTGGCTGGCCTCGGAGCTGAGCAGATCTTCGATGGGCTTCAGCCCGATCTCGTTCTTGCGATAGATGTTGTAGTAGTCCAGCGTGAGGTTCCAGCCCTTGGCTGGCTCCAGCACCAGCCCCAGGGTCCACGAGCGCGAGGTCTCGGGCTTGAGCGCCGGGTTGTTGCGCGTCAGGTTGGCCACGCCACCCGCGCACTCGGCCTGCTCGATACGGTCGGCGCGAGCGAGCAGCAGGCTGGGGTCCTGGCCCGCAGGCAGTTGCGACGCCGCCTTGCGCAGGTCGGCGGCCAGCGCCAGCGCGGGATCGCAGCGCATCGGGTCGTTCGTGCCATTGTTGAACGAGAACTTCAGCGACTGCGCGCTCTCGGTCAGATTGGGGGCGCGGAAGCCGCCTTCGGCCGTGCCGCGCAGCGCGATCTGCGGGTGGGGCTGGAACTTGAACTTGGCCATCGGCGAGAAGTGGGCGTCGAAGCCCTTGTACTTGTCCAGCCGCCCGGCCGTGGTCAGGTTCAGCGTCTTGGCCAGCGGCCAGCTCACCTCGGCAAACACCGCACCATTGGTGCGGCTGCCATCCGAGCGTGAGGTCCCCAGGCCGACGATGTCGCCGGTCTGCAGGTTGTCGGTCGGGGTGATCTTCATGGTCTCGCGGCGCAGGTCGAAACCGGTGGCGAACTCGACCGGCCCGGTGCTCCAGCGCATCAGTTCGCCCGACAGCTTGCCGTCAATGAAGAACTGTTTGACGTCGCCATCCCAGCCATAGCTGGGGAACAGGCGCGCCAGCACGGCGGCGGAGTTGGTCTGCCCGATCTTGTAGCCATTGGGCTTGTTGAAGAAGTCGGGCGCCAGCACGTCGGCGTTGTAGTAGCCGATCAGCTCCTTGAAGCCACTGTCGCTGAGCCTGCCGCGGATCGCCATCTTGGTCTTGCCGCCCATCACGCCGGCGGCGACATCCCAGTCATAGGCACCCAGCCGACCTTGCAGGCCGGTCAGGAAGCGGTACTGGTCGGTCTTCAGGTTCTGGCCCGCGCCATCGTCCAGGAAGCGATAGCGGAACTCCACCTCCTCGCCGGTCGGGTTGAGCGGATGGCCGGCCGGCAGCCCGCGGTGGATGAAGGTCAGGCCCTTGCCGGTGCGGGGGTCGCCCCAGGTCGAGTCATTGCCGATGCCATAGATGGAATGCGTGGAGCCATAGTCGTTCTTGGCGCGCGAATACAGCAGTTCCGAATAGCCCTCGAGGCCGTCGGCGGGCAGGTAGCGCGCGTGGATCAGGAGGTTGGCCCGCTGGGCCCCCGGCTGCACTTCGAACGCGCTGTAGCGGTCGTAGCGGCACAGATTGCCGGTCACGACGGCGCAGCCCTGCACCGGGCCGACGCCGATCACATTGCCCGGCCAGGCATAGGAAGACGGCGAACCGAAGGTGGAGAACTTGGCCGGATAGACCGGGTTCACGTCCGGCAGCACATCGCGCCAGGAATGCATAGCCTCGCGCTTGTAGACCTCGACGTTGCCGAAGACATTGAAGCGGTCGCGCGCCAGGTCGCCCCAACCGCCGGTGAGGCTGGCGCGGGTGTTGGCGAACTTGCCCCGCTGCGTGCCCTGCTGATGGCTGAGGGCCCCGTTGAAGCCCGTGAAGTCCGAACGCGTGATGATGTTGATCACGCCCGCGACGGCATCCGAACCGTAGATGGACGAGGCGCCGCTCTTGAGGATCTCGATGCGCTCCACCACCTCCGACGGCAGGGTGTCCAGGTTGGTGAACACCTCGTTGAAGTCGGCCAGCGGATAAGGCGCCACGCGCCGCGAGTTCAGCAGCACCAGGGTGCTCTGCTTGCCCATGTTGCGCAGGGACACCGAGCTCGAGCCCGACGCAAAGGAGTTGCTGCCGCCGATGTCCGAGAGCGAGTTGGTTGAGGACGCCAGCGTGTCCAGCATTTCACGGACCGTGGCGACGCCCAGACGCTTGAGCTCTTCGCGGTTCAGCACCTGAACCGGCGCCGAACCTTCATCGACCGCCCGCTTGATGTGGCTGCCGGTGACCTCGACGCGTTGCAGCCTTTCGGTGTCCTGCTGGGCCGCCGCCTGGGCACAGGCCAGCGCGCAACCGACAGCAAGCAGGGTGGGAATGGGTTTTCTTGGAAACAGCATGACGAGTCCTCCTTGGTGCATCGGGCCTAGACCCAGCCACGAAGGACATATCGCGCTTCGGGTCCCCGAATGCGCGGACATCGTACTTATTCTCCGTTTTGCGCCCAACCCGCCTGTTGTGCGTGAAATACGCACGGAAACACCAAGATCCGCCCAGGGGCGAATGGACTACAGCAGTTCCAGCCTCTGCATGCCCGCCCAGTCCTCGCCCGGCGCCAGCGTCACCGGATTGAGCACCTGCGCAGCTTCCACACACAGCATCTGGCGCCAACCGTCCTCGGGCATGTCGGCCAGCTGAGCGCATTTGGCCTCGCCCGGGTTCCACACGACGGCATCCTGGAATCCCTGCTGGCGGATCGCCACGCGGCGGTCGCCATCGCGCAGGGTCAGGTCTTGCCCATGCCCCTGCTCCGCGCCGCGCAGCAGGCGCTCCTCGACGCCCTGGTAGATGCGGTCCAGCTCGCCGTCCAGGCGCAGCAGATCCTCGTGCTGCGTGGCGGCACGCTTGTCGACCGAGTCCCAGTAGGCCAGACCGCCCAGGCCTTGCAACGAGGCACGCATCACACTGCCCAGGCGCAGATAGGTGTGCAGCGCGGCGGTAAAGCTCAGCGGCGCGTCACCCTGGTTTGAGCAGGCCAGCTCGATCTCCAGCGTGCGGCCGGCGACACGCACGCTCAGTTCGGCCTCGAAGGCATGGGGCCAGACCATGCGGGTGGCCGCATCGTCGTTGAGGCGCAGCACCGCGAGCGCATCGTCCGTGCCCACTTCGGCCGTGACCAGCTGCCAGGGCTTGGCACGGGCAAAACCATGCTTCTGCAGCGGACCGCGCTCGGCGAACTGCGGAAAGCACACCGGCACACCGCCACGCACGGCCTGCCCGGTGGCGAAGGCGCTGCGCGGCGACAGATACAGCTGCTCGTCCGCGCCCGCGGGGATCCAGGACACGAGATGGGCGCCGTGCAGCAGCAGCGTGGCACGGGCGCCGTCGGGAGCCTGCAGTTGCAGGGCATCCTGGCCTTGATGGCGGGTGATGGCGATCGAAGTGGGCATGGTGGGTGACGGCGGAGTTGAAAACAAAACGCCCGCCAGACTCGCGTCTGCGGGCGTCGCGACCGGGCCCCCACGGGGGCGCCGGAGAGGGATCACTTCTTGCGGAACTTGCGCAGCGCGGCGATCTGCGCGGCCATCGCGGCGAATTCGCTCTGGGCCTTGGCAAAGTCGATGTCGCTCTTGGCGTTTTTCATCGCTTCCTCGGCCAGTCGCTTGGCCTCGGTCGCCTTGGCCTCGTCCAGGTCCTTGCCGCGGATCGCGGTGTCGGCCAGAACGGTGACCGTGTCGGGCTGCACTTCCAGGATGCCACCCGCCACGAAGACGAATTCTTCGCCCCCCTCGGCACGCTCGATGCGCACGGCGCCGGGCTTGATGCGGGTGATCAGCGGCGTGTGCTTGGGCAGGATGCCCAGCTCACCGCCTTCACCCGGCAGCGCGACGAACTTGGCCTCGCCGGAGAAGATCTGCTCTTCGGCCGAAACCACGTTGACGTGGATAGTTGCCATGTTCAATCTTTCCAACAGTGGGAAGGAATTCCAGTCAGCAAGCAGCCGGGCCCCAGGCTAGGCGCCCCGCGCACCGGTGGACGCGGAGTCCACCGAGCACGTCGGCGACGCATGAGGCCCGAATGCGCCGCTTACTGAATCTTCTTGGCCTTTTCGAAGGCTTCGTCGATCGTCCCGACCATGTAGAAGGCCTGCTCCGGCAGGTGGTCGCACTCGCCGTTGACGATCATCTTGAAGCCGCGGATGGTTTCCTTCAGCGGCACGTACTTGCCCGGCGAGCCGGTGAACACTTCTGCGACGTGGAAGGGCTGCGACAGGAAGCGCTGGATCTTGCGGGCGCGAGCCACGGCCAGCTTGTCTTCCGGCGACAGTTCGTCCATGCCCAGGATCGCGATGATGTCGCGCAGTTCCTTGTAGCGCTGCAGCACCGATTGGACCGCGCGGGTCGTGCTGTAGTGCTCTTCGCCGACGACGTTGGGGTCGACCTGGCGGCTGGTGGAGTCCAGCGGGTCCACGGCCGGGTAGATACCCAGCGCGGCGATGTCACGCGACAGCACGACGGTGGCGTCCAGGTGGGCGAAGGTCGTGGCCGGCGACGGGTCGGTCAAGTCATCCGCGGGGACGTACACGGCCTGGATCGAGGTGATCGAGCCGACCTTGGTCGACGTGATGCGCTCTTGCAGGCGACCCATTTCCTCGGCCAGCGTCGGCTGGTAGCCCACGGCGGAAGGCATGCGGCCCAGCAGCGCGGACACTTCGGTACCGGCCAGGGTGTAGCGGTAGATGTTGTCCACGAAGAACAGCACATCACGGCCTTCGTCACGGAAGGATTCCGCGATGGTCAGGCCGGTCAGCGCGACGCGCAGACGGTTGCCCGGCGGCTCGTTCATCTGGCCGTAGACCATGGACACCTTGGACTCGCCCAGGTTCTCCAGGTTCACGACGCCGGAATCGGCCATCTCGTGATAGAAGTCGTTGCCCTCACGGGTGCGCTCACCCACGCCGGCGAACACGGACAGACCCGAGTGCGCCTTCGCGATGTTGTTGATGAGCTCCATCATGTTCACGGTCTTGCCCACGCCGGCGCCGCCGAACAGACCCACCTTGCCGCCCTTGGCGAACGGGCAGATCAGGTCGATCACCTTGATGCCGGTTTCCAGCAGGTCCTGCGACGGGCTCAGCTCGTCGTAGGCCGGGGCCTTGCGGTGGATGGAGGCGGTCTGATCCAGAGCCACGTCGCCGCGCTCGTCGATCGGGTTGCCCAGCACGTCCATGATGCGACCCAGCGTGGCCTTGCCCACCGGCACGCGGATGGTGTCGCCGGTGTTGTAGACCTCGGTGCCGCGACGCAGGCCGTCGGACGAACCCAGCGCAATGGTGCGCACCACGCCGTCGCCCAGCTGCTGCTGGACTTCCAGCGTCAGCGCCGAGCCTTCCATCTTCAAGGCGTCGTACACCTTGGGCATCTGGTCGCGGGGGAATTCCACGTCCACCACGGCGCCGATGCACTGAACGATCTTGCCCACCGATTGAGTGTTAGCCATTTTTTCGTTCCTTCAATTCAAAACTATGCGTTGCCTGTGATCAGCCCACGGCGGCGGCGCCGCCGACGATCTCGCTCAGCTCCTTGGTGATCGCGGCCTGGCGGGTCTTGTTGTAGACCAGCTTCAGCTCGGCGATCAGGTTGCCGGCGTTGTCGGTGGCGGCCTTCATGGCCACCATGCGTGCGGATTGCTCGGACGCCATGTTCTCGGCCACGGCCTGATAGACCAGGGCCTCGGTGTAGCGCACCAGCAGCTCGTTGATCACGGTCGGCGCGTCGGGCTCGTAGATGTAGTCCCACGCGTGCGAAGCCTTGTCCGTCTCCATCGCGTCGGCCGACAGCGGCAGCAGCTGCTGCACCATCGGTTCCTGCTTCATCGTGTTGATGAAGCGGGTGTAGCAGAGGTAGACGGCGGACAGCTCGCCCGCGGCGTACTTGTCCAGCAGCACCTTCACGGGGCCGATCAGCTTCTCGATGTGCGGCTGATCGCCCAGCTGCGTGACGTGCGCGACGACCTTGGCGCCGATGCGGTTCATGAAGGCGAAGCCCTTGTTGCCGATGGCAACGACTTCGGCCTTCTGGCCCGTGGACTCCAGGTCCTTCAGCTTGTTGGTGACGGCACGCAGCAGGTTGGTGTTCAAGCCACCGCACAGACCCTTGTCGGTCGTGACCACCACGAAGCCCACCGCCTTGCCCTGGTCGTTCTTGACCATGAACGGGTGGTGGTACTCGGGATTGGCCTTGGACAGGTTGGCGGCGATGTTGCCGATCTTGTCGCTGTAGGGGCGGGCCGCCCGCATCCGATCCTGCGCCTTGCGCATCTTGGACGCGGAAACCAGCTCCATGGCCTTGGTGATCTTCTTCGTGTTCTCGAAGCTCTTGATCTTGCCGCGGATTTCCTTGCTCGATGCCATGACTTTTTCTCCTGTTCAGATGGGGGACAGGTCTTGCTGCTGTGAAAGCGTCAGGACGCTGTCCCTCAAAGTCATGGGCCTCAGGCGAAGGACTTCTTGAAGGCGACGATCGCTGCGTTCAGCTGCGCTTCCGCATCCTTGTCCATGGCCTTGTCGGCTTCCAGCTTGGCCAGCAGAGCGGCGTGGCTGGTCTTCAGGAACTGATGCAGACCGTGCTCGAAGGACAGCACCTTCTTGACATCGACGTCGTCCAGGAAGCCCTTGTTGGCGGCATACAGCGAAGCGGCCATCAGCGAGATGGGCAGCGGGCTGTATTGCGCCTGCTTCAGCAGCTCGGTCACGCGCGCGCCACGGTCCAGCTGCTTGCGGGTCGCTTCGTCCAGGTCCGACGCGAACTGCGCGAACGCAGCCAGCTCACGGTACTGGGCCAGGTCGGTACGGATACCGCCGGACAGCGACTTGATCAGCTTGGTCTGGGCCGCACCACCGACGCGAGACACCGAGATACCGGCGTTGATCGCGGGACGGATGCCGGCGTTGAACAGGTTGGTTTCCAGGAAGATCTGACCGTCGGTGATCGAGATCACGTTGGTCGGCACGAAGGCGGACACGTCACCGGCCTGGGTTTCGATGATGGGCAGCGCGGTCAGCGAACCGGTCTGGCCCTTCACTTCACCCTTGGTGAAGGCTTCCACGTACTCGGCGTTCACGCGCGCGGCGCGCTCCAGCAGACGGCTGTGGAGATAGAACACATCGCCAGGGAAGGCTTCGCGGCCCGGCGGGCGGCGCAGCAGCAGCGAGACTTGACGGTACGCCACGGCCTGCTTGGACAGGTCGTCATAGATGATCAGCGCGTCTTGGCCGCGGTCGCGGAAGTACTCGCCCATCGTGCAGCCGGAGTAGGCGGACACGTACTGCATCGCGGCGGACTCGGAGGCCGAGGCGGCAACGACGATGGTGTATTCCATCGCGCCGGCGGCTTCCAGGGCCCGCACCACGTTCTTGATCGACGAAGCCTTCTGGCCGATCGCGACGTAGACGCAGGTCATGTTCTGACCCTTCTGGTTGATGATCGCGTCGATCGCCACGGCGGTCTTGCCGGTCTGGCGGTCGCCGATGATCAGCTCACGTTGGCCGCGGCCGACGGGCACCATCGAGTCAATACACTTCAGGCCGGTCTGCACCGGCTGGTCCACGGACTTGCGGGCGATCACGCCCGGCGCGACCTTCTCGATCACGTCCGTCATCTTGGCGTTGATCGGGCCCTTGCCGTCGATGGGCTGGCCCAGCGCGTTGACCACGCGGCCGACCAGTTCGGGGCCCACGGGCACTTCCAGAATGCGGCCCGTGCACTTCACGGTGTCGCCTTCGGAGACGTGCTCGTAAGCGCCCAGAATCACGGCGCCGACGGAGTCGCGTTCCAGGTTCAGCGCCAGGCCGAAGGTCTGGGTGCCGTCCGGAGCGGACGGGAACTCCAGCATTTCGCCCTGCATCACATCGGACAGGCCGTGGATGCGCACGATGCCGTCGGACACGGAGACGACCGTGCCCTGGTTGCGGACGTCGGTCGAGACGCCGAAGCCCTCGATACGGCTCTTGATCAGTTCGGAAATTTCAGCAGGATTCAGTTGCATTGCTTGCTCCCATGGAAGACCGGGCGTGAGCCGCAGCCTTCCGGGTGAATCGGGGTGAAGCCAGGGTGCGCAAGGCAGTGCCTCAGGCGGAAAGCGCCGTCTTCATGCGTTCCAGACGGGCTTTCACCGACGTGTCCAGCACCTCGTCGCCGACCACCACGCGGATGCCGCCGATCAGGGCGGGCTCCAGCTCGACATGGGCTTGCAGCTTGCGACCGAAGCGCTTTTCCAGCGTCGCGACCACCTCGGCCAGTTGGGCCGACTCGATCGGGTAAGCGCTGAAGATGCGGGCATCGGCCACGCCGGAAGCGGCATTGGCCAGGACATGGAACTGCTCGACCATCGCCGGCAGAGCCGCCAGGCGACCGTTGGCAATCGCTTCGCGCAGGAAGTTCTGCACGCCAGGCAGCAGATCCACCTTGGCCGCGGCAGCCATGACCTGGAACACCTGTTCGGTGGTGACCTTGGGGTTGTCGGCGAACTGGCGCAGCTCGCTGTCCTGGGCGACCAGGGCGATTGCGGCCAGTTGCTCACCCCAGGCCTTCACGTCCTGCTTGGACGCGACCTGGAACAGGGCCTCGGCATAAGGACGGGCAATGGTTGCGAGTTCAGCCATGATTACAGCTCCGTCTTCAGACGGCCCAGCAATTCGGCATGCACGCTGGCATTGACCTCGCGCTGCAGGATTTGTTCGGCACCCTTGACGGCCAGTGCAGCCACCTGCTCACGCAGGGCTTCACGGGCACGCACGGACTGCTGCTCGGCTTCCGCCTTGGCAGCGGCCACGATCTTGGCGCCTTCCTCTTCTGCACGCTTCTTGGCCTCGTCCACGATGGCTGCGGCGCGCTTTTCGGCGTCGGACAGCAGCTTGGTGGTTTCGTTGCGCGTGGCGGCCAGCTGCTCATCGACCTTCTTGTTGGCCGTGGCCAGTTCGGCCTTGGCCTGGTCAGCAGCCGCCAGACCGGTGCGGATCTTCTCGGCACGCTCGTCCAGCGCCTTTGCGATAGGCGGCCAGATGAAGCGCATCGTGAAGAACACGAGCACCGCGAACGGAATCCACTGAATGAAAAGGCTAGCGTTGATATTCACGGCTCGATCCTTTCAGTCGTGAAAGGTTCGACCGGATTACTTCAGAACGAAGGGGTTGGCGAAGGCGAACAGCAGGGCGATAGCAACGCCGATCAGGAAGGCCGCGTCGATCAGGCCGGCCAGAATGAACATCTTGGTCTGCAGTTCGTTCATCAGCTCGGGCTGGCGAGCGGAGCTCTCCAGGAACTTGCCACCCATCAGCGCGATACCGATCGAAGCGCCGATCGCGCCCAGACCAACGATGATGCCGCAAGCCAGAGCGACGAGGCCGAGGATGTTTTCCATTGTTTGCTCCTAAGAGGTTTAGTAAAGGAAGGGTTGAAAAAGGAAATCGAAAACTTCGGGGTCTGCCGGATCAGTGCGCGTCGTGCGCCTGCCCCAGGTAGATGAGGGTCAGCATCATGAAGATGAAGGCCTGCAGCACGATCACGAGGATGTGGAACAGCGTCCAGATCGTGCCGGCGACGACGTGACCGATGGCCAGGCCGATGCCTGTGCCGCTCAGCGCCCAGCCGCCGCCCATCAGCGCGATCAGCATGAACACCAGTTCGCCGGCAAACATGTTGCCGAACAGTCGCATGCCGTGGGACACGGTCTTCGCGACGAACTCGATCATCTGCATCAGGAAGTTGAACGGCCACAGCGCCCAGTGGTCGCCGAAGGGCGCCGCGATCAGCTCGTGGCCCCAGCCGCCCAGGCCCTTGATCTTGATGTTGTAGAAGATGCACATCAGCAGCACGAAGGTCGACATGCCCAGCGTGGTGGACAGGTCGGCGGTCGGCACGACGCGCATGTAGGCATGGTGCGGGTCATGGCCGGTGGCCTCGACATAGTTGCCCCACAGCTTGGGCAGCCAGTCGACCGGCAGCATGTCCATGAAGTTCATGAAGAAGATCCACACGAACACGGTCAGCGCCAGAGGGCCGACGAGCTTGCGGCTGCTCTCGTTGTGGATCAGGGCCTTGGCCTGGTTGTCCACCATCTCGACCAGGATCTCCACCGCGGCCTGGAAGCGGCCCGGCACGCCGGCATGCGCCTTGCGCGCCGCGCGCCACAGGAAGAAGCAGGCGATCGCGCCGAGCACGACGGTGTACAGCAGCGAATCGAAGTTGAAGACGCCGAAGTCGACGATGTTCGTCTGCTTCACGTCCTGGAAGGCAAAGTTCTTCTGCCAGTGCTGCAGGTGGTGGGTGATGTACTCACCAGCGGTCGGCGCGTGTCCTTCGGCTGCCATCGTTCCTGATTCCCATTAATTTTTGATTCGACCCCACCGAAGCAGGGCCAGCCAATTTGCTTTCAGGCAGACCACCATGGTCACCAGCAGTGCCGGCCAACTCAGGTACTCCACCCGCCAGACCACCGCCACCAGGATGGCGAGGGTCAATGAAATCTTGATCAGCTCCCAGACCATGAGCGACAGCACCGCAGTGCCGGCATTCAGGGCCGGGCGCCGGGTCATGCCCCATGCCATCAAGGCACTGGGCACCACCGTGGCGACAGCGCCCCACAGCGCCGACGCCGCCTGGCCGCCCTGCCGGGTGACGAAACCCCACAGCGCGACCGACACCATCCCCGCCAACGCCTGCCAGGCAACGATGCGCCAGGGCGACAGCGGCAGGTTGGCCGCCTTCAGGGCCTGCGCTTCCTCGCGGGACAGGACCTTGAAAGCCGCTTCGCCGTCCTCATCTCCCGGCTTCGTGTCTTCCCATTCCTTGCGGAGCCTCGGGGGGCTTCCTGCCGGAAAACCGGCGTCGCGATCGCTCGCGCGCTCTGGTGGAAAAGACACGGCTACAGGGGTGCTAACGGCAAAACCCTAAGATTATATGCGGCTTCCCCTTACGCTCCGGTAACTGAGCCGGGCGTGCGCCTTAGACCGCGAACTTGACACCACCCAGGCGGTGGCATTAGGGCCACGGCCCGGAATTCATGACCTCCGTCACGGATGGCTCAGTCGGGCAGTCGGGCCAGATGGGCTGGCAGACCCGGCACCTCCACGCGCAGGCGCAACACCTGACCCGCCCAGGGCTGGGCGGCCAGTTCGTCGGCCGGACGCCCCTGGCGTGCCGTCGTCACATACAGCGTGAGCAGATCCTCGCCGCCGAAGCAGGGCATGGTGGGACAGCGCACCGGAAGCCTCACCTCGCGCAGCACCTGCCCCTGGGGAGACAGCTGCAGCAGGCGCTGGCCTTCGAACATCGCGACCCAATAGTTCCCGTCGCGGTCCACCGCCGCACCATCGGGCCGGCCGCCATAGGCCTCCAGCGGCGCGGCCGGGTCGCGCAACGGGAAGCGCGCAAAGACCTCGCGCTCGCCCAGGGTCCCGCTCGCCCCGTCGAAGGGCAAACGGTAGATGGCGTGGGCCTTGGTGTCGCTCCAATACATCTGCCGACCGTCGGGACTCCAGCCAATGCCGTTGGAGCTCGTGATGCCATCCGCCATTCGCACGAAGCCCTCGCCCCCGTGGCGATACAGCGCCGCCTCGGGCGCCCGCGCGTCGTCGATGGTGCCCACCCAGAGCCGGCCGGCGACGTCGGGCTTGCCGTCGTTGAAACGCTGGCGCGTCGGGTCATAGGGCGGCGGCGCCAGCGGCAGATAGACGCCCGTGTCCGGGTCCAGCCGCCACAGCCCGTTGCGCTGTGCGATCAGCAGGCTGCCATCCGCGCAGGCCGCGATGCAGCCCGGTTCGTCGTTGAGCGCCCAGCGGCGGGCTGGCTCGCCATCCGCCGCCAGGGCATGCAAGGTCTTGCCCGGAATGTCGACGTAGAACAGACGCCGGCGCAGCGGATGCCACAGCGGCGATTCGCCCAGCAGCGCAGGGAGGTCGGACGCGGGCTCGGCCCGGTACGGCAGGTCATGGCGGGGAGAGATCGGCATCACCCTATGCTAAGCCGGTAACGCCGCGAAACCGGTGGCGCCAACCATGCCGGGCCCGCCTCAGCCCAGATCCACTTTCAGGTAATGCGCACCCGGGATGGGGTTGAAGTAATAGGGCGGTACCTCGGCAAAGCCCAGGCTTTCATACAGGCCGCGGGCCGCCTCCATGTCATCCAGCGTGTCCAGCAGCATGCAGGAATAGCCGGCCCCGGCGGCACGCTCGATCAGCGCATGAGCCAGCGTGCGCCCCAGGCCAAAGCGGCGGAAGGCGGGCCGGACGTAAAGCCGCTTCATCTCGCAGGCGTTGGGGTAATCCACATCGGTCAGCCGACGAAAGCCACCACAGCCGGCCACCTGGCCATCAACCAGGGCCAGCAGCATCACCCCTTCGGGGCTGGCGTATTCGCCGGGCAGCGAGCCCATTTCCTGCTCGAAGCCCTGGAAGCACAGGTCGACCGCCAGGCTTTGCGCGTAATCGCGCAGGATCGCCCGCGTTTCGTCCCACATCGCAGGCGTTTCGGGGCAGATCAGTTCTATCTGAGGTGTATCCACGGGGCGCAGTTTAGGGCCTGCGGGCGCGTTCAGGGCCCCAGGCCCCACAGCACCAGCCGGTAGACACCATAGCCGCAACCCAGCATCAGCAGCAGCGCCAACAGGCGCGATGCGGCGCCGTCCTGGCTGGGCGGCATCTCGCCGGACAGCGGCTTGTCGCCGTGCCACATGGCCGGCAGCAGCGCGCGCCGCTTCACCAGCGTGTAGAAGGCGATCGCGGCCAAATGCAGCCCGACCAGCAGCAAGACGCCCCACTGCCCCCAATGCTTGTGGAAGGCGGTCCAGGACAGGCTGGTCTCGCCGCTGACCAGCCGCACCAGCGGACCGACGGTGGCGATCTCGTCGTCGGCGATCAGGCCGCTGCCCACCTGCAGTGCCAGCCAGCTCAGCATGGCCAGCGCGGCGAGCGCCCCCAGCGGGCTGTGCCCCACGTCGAAGCGATCGCCGGGCAAGGCCTGACCCCGCAGATAGCGCCAGAAGGCCGCAGGGCTGTAAAAGAAGTGGGTAAAGCGCGACCAGCGCCCGCCCACAAAGCCCCACAGCAGGCGAAAGACCAGCAGCGCCAGCACCGCATAGCCCAGGCGCAGATGCCAGACCATGGCGTTGCCACCGATCTTGGCGCTGATGACGGCAGCGACCACGCACAGCGCGAGAGCGCCATGGAACAAACGTGTCGGCAAATCCCAGACGCGGACGGCGCGCGGCGCGCCGGTGGAGGCGGTTTCGTTCATGGCGCGCACGATAGCCCAGGCGCCAGCGCCGCAACAAGCCTC
This sequence comes from Pelomonas sp. CA6, assembly GCF_022549225.1. Lineage (GTDB taxonomy): Bacteria > Pseudomonadota > Gammaproteobacteria > Burkholderiales > Burkholderiaceae_C > Roseateles. The sequence continues at coordinate 18,391 of NZ_JAKZFD010000014.1, read as the reverse complement.
CAGCCTGCCTACACTTCGCGGGCCGGGCGCATGCCGGCACACAGAGAGACCGCCTGCCGCGGAACCTCCAGCCCCATCCGGGCCTTCTTTCCATGAGGACAGTTCAATGAAGAAATTCCTGCTCGCCCTGACCGGTTGTGCTGCGCTGTGCAGCGCCGTGCCCGCCTTCGCGCAGTTCCAGAAGCCCGAGGACGCGGTCAAGTACCGCAAGGCCGCCTTCAGCGTGATGGCCACCCACTTCGGCCGCATCGGTGCGATGGCGCAGGGCCGTGCACCTTTCGATGCCGCGGCCGTCGCGGCCAACGCGGAGCTGGTGGCGACCTTGTCGCGCCTGCCCTTCCATGGGTTCGTCGACGGCACGGCCGGCACCGAGAAGGGCAGCGCCAAGGCCAGCATCTGGACCGAGCGCGCCAAGTTCGACGCCGCCGCCAAGAAGATGCAGGATGAAGTGAGCAAGCTGGCCGCCGCCAAGCCCACCACCGTCGAACAGCTCAAGGCCGCGTTCGGCCCCGCAGCGCAGACCTGCAAGGCCTGCCACGACAACTACCGCAACGACTGAGCCCGGCTCACGGGCCGGCCGCCGGCCCGTGGACCGCGAAGCCCGGCCTCCGCGCCAGGGTCTGCAGATAGGCTTGCACCGCAGGCAAGTCGGGCCGCTCCATGGGCGCGGCCTGCCAGCGGTGCGCCGACAGGCCCAGCACCACGTCCGCCAGCGTGAAGTCCTGGCCCGACACATAGGCCCCGGTGTGCTGCAGCTGCGCGTCCAGCATCGCCATGTGGCGGTTCCACTGGGCCACACCCGCCGCAATCTGCGTGGCATCCTGGTGCGCCGGACTGCGCCGCACCAGTCCCATGAAGGCATAGCGCCAGCTGTTATTCAGCTCGGTAGCCTGCCAGTCCATCCACTGCTCGATCCGCGCCGCGGCTTGCGGCTGCGCGGGCAGCAGGTCGGTGCGCCGCTCGCGCCGCGCCAGATAGCGGCAGATGGCGTTGCTCTCCCACATCGAGAAATCCCCATCGACCAGCACCGGCATCATCGCGTTCGGGTTCAGCGCACGAAAGGCGGGTGACTGCAGATCCGCGTCCTCGCGCTGGAACGGCAGGCCCAGCTCGACGCAGGTCCACAGCACCTTGCGCACATTGATCGAGGTCGCACGACCCAGTATGCGGATCATCGCCACCCCTCAGGCCGGAGCCGGCGGCGCGAACCCCAGCACCACCCGCCGCGTCTTCGCGGACTTCTTTTCGATCTTGGTGACCACCACCGCGCCGATCTCGCCGGTATTGCCCACATGGGTGCCTCCGCAGGGCTGCAGGTCCACGCCGTCGATCTTCAGCAGCCGCACGCGGCCGGAGCCGCGCGGCGGCTGCACGCTCATGCTGCGCACCAGGCCCGGGTTGGCGTCCAGCTCGGCATCGCTGATCCAGCTGTGGCTGACCGGATGAGCGGCCGAGATCAGCCGGGCCAGGCCTTGGTTGAGTTGGTCCTTGTCCAGCGGATCGGTCATGTGGAAGTCCAGCCGCGCGTACTGCGCAGTGATGGAGCAGCCGTCGACCGGATGCGGCACCAGCGCGCACAGCAGGTGGGTCGCGGTGTGGAAACGCATGTGCGCCTGGCGGCGCGACCAGTCGATGCAGGCCGTCAGCGGCTGTCCCGGGGCCAGGTCTTGCCAGGCCTGGTCCGGCGCCGGCAGGTGCAGGATCTCGCCGCCCTCGCCCTTGCGGGTGTCGGCGATCGCGATCTCGCGGCCATCGGCCAGGCGCAGCACGCCGGCGTCCCCGGCCTGGCCGCCGCCTTGTGGATAGAACACGCTGCGGTCCAGCACCAGTCCGCGTTCGTCGGCACGCAGCAGCGTGGCGCTGCATTCGCGCAGCGTCGCATCCTCGCGGAACAGCTCTTCGGTCTTCATCCAATCAACTCCAGCACCAGCTCGCCACGTGCGGTTTGCAGGCGCGCCTGCAGGCCATCGCGCGCCTCGAAGCTCAGCAGCTCCACGCCGCTGGCCGGCATCGCATCGGTGGGATGGGCGTCGCCCCATTCGATCATCACCGGCAGTGCCTCGCGGCGCAGCCGGCGCCCGTCCTCGCGCAGTGCGATGCGCCAGCTGAGCGCGCCGCGCGACGCCGTCACCGGCTCGCCGGCATCGACGCCCTCGCCGCGCCACTGCGCCAGCGCCGCATCCAGGTTGGGCACGCGGGCCACCCAGTGGATGAGTCCCGGGCCGGCCTCGCGCAGCCGCTGCTGCAGCGCGGGTTGGTCGAGGTCGAACCAGCGCGCGCGCCCGGGCGGTGGCGCCTCGGGATCGATCGCGATGATCTCCAGATAGCAGCGCGGATGGTTGGGCGCGCTGATGTTCAGCAGCCGGTTGTGCGTGCCCATCAGGGCATGCTTGCCGCCCGGCCCGGGTGTGACCCCGAGCACGCGTTCGCACCAGGCCACGCCCTCTTCCAGCGTCGCCGCCCCCACCACCAGATGATCCAGCTCCATGCCCGACTCCCTCTGTCAGTCCGCGCCCGGAGGGCGGACAAGCCCTGCGGAGCGCGGGCGCGGCGGGATCACAGCCTCACCTGGCCATGGATCAGCGGCGTCACGTCACCGCCGATCCAGCACTCCGTCCCCTCGCGATGGACATGCACGCGTCCGTCGCGCCCCAGCGCCTTGCCTTGTCCGGCGACATAGCGCTCGCCGGCATGGCCGGCTTCCATCAGCCACAGCGCCAGGCCGGCGTTCAGGCTGCCGGTGACCGGATCTTCCGGCACACCCAGCCCCGGCACGAAGGCCCGGACCTCGAACTGCAGCGCTGCGCCCTCAGGATAGGGCCCAACCACGCCCAGCTTCAAGCCCTCCATCGCCACGAAGTCGGGTTGCAGCGCCAGCACCGCGTCGGCGCTGGCCAGCCGCGCGGCCATCCATTGCGGGCCGTTGTCGACCCAGACCAGGTCCAGCAGCGCCTCCGGCGCCAGGCGCAGTGCGCGCAGCGCCTGTTCGCGCAACGCGGGCTCGACCGGTCCGCAGCGGCGCAGCGGCGGTGCGGCAAAAGCCAGCCGGGCGCCATCGCGGCGCAGGCGCACCAGGCCGATCGCGCATTGCTGGACCAGTTCGCCGGGCTTCTTCGGATCACCGCCGCTGGCCAGCCAGGCATGCGCGGAACCCAGCGTCGGATGACCGGCGAACGGCAGCTCGCCGCCCGGCGTGAAGATGCGCACGCGGTAGTCGGCCGCCGGATCGGTGGGCGGCAGCAAGAAGGTGGTCTCGGACAGATTGGTCCAGCGCGCGAAGGCCGCCATCGTGGCGTCGTCCAGCCCCGCGCCGTCGACAACGACGGCCAGCGGGTTGCCCTTAAAGGGCTGGTCGGTGAACACATCGACCTGCAGGAAACGGCGCAGCTGGGTCATGGGGACGATCACTCCTGGGGCTTGAGATAGAGGCCGGGACGCACGATCTCCATGCCGCGCTCCGGCGCGGCCAGCGGCGTGAAGCCGTGGCGCGCGTAGAGGGCATGGGCGTCGCGGGTGACGAGGCTGAAGCGGCGCAGCCCTTGCAGCTGCGGATGGGCAACGACCTGGCGCACCAGCCAGTCGCCCAGCCCGCGGCCGCGCCAGGGCGGCCGCACGAAGACGTCGCACAAATAGGCGAAGGTGGCGCGGTCGCTGATCACGCGGGCATAGCCCACCAGCGGCGCGGCCGCCTCGCCCTCGGCGGGCAGGCGCAGCACGAAGTTCAGCGAACCCTGCATCGCGCGGCGCAGCAGCTCGCGCGGGATGCCTTCGCACCAATACGCCTGGGCCAGAAAGCCGTGGATGGCGTCCAGATCGGTTTCGCTCCAGTCCTCGTCGCAGCGGGGCGAGAGCCCGTGCATCGCAGGGGCAGTCGCGCTCACGGCGTCGGCACCGCGTCCTGCGCCAGCGCCTCGTGCAGCACCCGGCACAGCTTCTCCACGCCCTCGGCGATCAGCTCGGGGGTCAGCGTGACGAAGGACAGGCGCAGCGTGCGCGGGTCCGGCTGGTGCGCGTAGAACGCGGCGCCCGGCACATAGGCCACGCCCGCGTCCACCGCGCGCGGCAGCAGCGCCATCGCGTCCAGGCCCTCGGGCAGGCGGATCCAGAAGAACATGCCGCCCTCGGGGCTCTGCCATTCGCAGCCCTCGGGCAGGTACTCGCGCAGCGCCACGGCCATGGCGTCGCGGTTGGCCTTGTAGCGCGCGCGGATGCTGGGCACATGCTGGTCCAGGAAGCCGTTCTTGATGACCTCGTGCACGACGCGCTGGTTGAAGCCCGGCGTGTGCAGGTCGGCCGCCTGCTTGGCCTGCAGCAGCTTGGGATACAGCGCCGGCGGCGCCACCAGCCAGCCCAGGCGGAAGCCCGGCGTCAGCACCTTGGAGAAGGAGCCCAGGTAGACGGTGCCCTCCGGCCACAGGGAAGCCAGCGACGGCGGCGGCGGCTGGTCGAACCACAGGTCGCCATAGGGGTTGTCTTCGACGATGGGCACATGGGCCTGGCGCGCCGCGGCCACCAGCGCCTGGCGGCGTTCCAGGCTCATCACGCGGCCGGTGGGGTTCTGGTAGTTGGGCAGCAGATAGGCGAAGCGGGTGCCCGGCGCATCGTGCGGCAGGCGCGCGATGGCCTCGGGCAAGGGCCCCTGCTCGTCGCTTTCCAGGCTGCTGAACAGCGGCTCATAGGGCGTGAAGGCCTGCAGCGCGCCCAGGTAGGTGGGCGTCTCCACCGCCACCGGCGCGCCGGCGTCGCACAGCACCTTGCCCACCAGGTCCAGGCCCTGCTGCGAACCGCTGGTGATCAGCACCTGGTCGGGGGTGCAGGCCAGGCCCAGGGTCGCCATCTTGGCCACCACCCACTCGCGCAGCGGGCCGTAGCCCTCGCTGGCCGCGTACTGCAGCGCCTCCTTGGCCTGGCGCCCCAGCACCTGGTCGCAGGCCGTCCGGATGGCGTCCACCGGGAAGGTGTCGCTGGACGGCAGGCCGCCCGCCATGGACAGGATGCCGGGCTTCTCGGTGACCTTGAGGATCTCCCGGATGATGGAGGGGTTCATACGGGCGGCGCGGCGGGCCTGGGTCCAGATGGCGCTCATGGGCGAGTCTCCTTTTGATTGATTCCGTCGTTGTACCACCGGCTTCGTGGCGAAATTCAGCGTTCTGAACGCGGTGCGTCGGTGGGCGGCGCCGACAGACTCTTGCCCGCCCACACCACCGCGATCACCGCCAGCGCAAAGCCCAACGTGCCGGCGTCCAGCCGCTCGCCCAGCAGCGGCACCGCCATCAGCATGGACAGAAAGGGCTGCAGGATCTGGACCTGGCTGATGTGCAGCGCGCCGCCCAGCGCCAGCGCCCGGTACCAGGCGAAAAAGCCCAACCACATCGAGAACAGCGACACATAGAGGAAGCCCCCCCAGGCCGCGCCCGAGACGGGCTGCGAGGGCCAGCTCAGCAGCGTCAGCGGCAGGGTCAGCGGCAGGCTGAGCACCAGGGTCCAGCAAATCACCTGCTCGGGCTTCATGCGGCGCGACAGCCCGGCACCGCCCACATAGCCCAGCGCGGCCGCGCACACCCCGCCCAGCAGCAGCAGATCCGCCCACTGCGGCGCGCCGGCGCCACGCCAGGCCGCGAAGGCGATCACCAGCGCCAGCCCGGCCAGCGCGCAGCCCCAGAAGGCCGGCCGCGCGCGCTGGCGCAGCAGCAGCGCGGCACAGACCGCGGTGGCCAGCGGCAGCACGCCCGAGATCACCGACGCATGGACGGCGTCCACCTGCTGCACCGCCATGCTCATCAGCAGCGGCCAGCCGAACACCACGCCGGCGGCGATGAAGGCCAGGCTCTGCCATTGCCGCCCGCGCGGCAGCGGCGCGCGCGTCCAGCGCAGATAGACCAGCGAGCACAGCCCGGCCAGCGCCGCGCGCCCCAGCGCGATGAACTCGGCCGGCAGCTGCGGCGCCGCGACACTCCCGCTGGCCAGCCGCGTCATCGGGATGCTCAGGGCAAAGATGGCCACGCCCAGCAGACCCAGGGCCCAGGCGGAGCCCGAGGGCGCAGGCGCCAGGGCAGGCGCGGTCAGGGAGGAGGTTTTGCTGGACATGATGCGACCCAGTCTAGGGCCACCGACCAGCACAGAACCAATACACTTGCCCATACAAATTTCGCGTCTGTATTGGCATGGACACCAGCACAGCCTCCGACCTCGCCGCCCCCATCGCCGCTGCGGGCGCCCTCTCCCGCCAGGCCAGCCAGTCGCTCGCCCAGCAGTTGGCGCAGCGCTTCGCGCAGCGCATCCAGCAGCGCCTGCTGCTGCCCGGCGCGCGCCTGCCCTCGGTGCGCGAATGCGCCCGCCACCATGGCGTGAGCCCCTACACCGTGGTCGCGGCCTATGACCAGCTGCTCGCCCAGGGCCTGCTGGAGGCGCGCAAGAAGCGTGGCTTCTTCGTGCGCGAGCTCCGGCCGCCACAGGCGGCGCGCGGCCCGGGCGCGCGGCCGCCCGCGCCGTCGCCCAAGCTGGTGGACGCCAGCGCGCTGATCCGTGGCATGTTCCAGGCCGACGCGCGGCGCGCGCCCGGCCTGGGCACGCTGCCCGAGGACTGGCTGGACCTGGGCCTGCTGCAGTCCACGCTGCGCAAGCTGGCCGCTCAGGCCGAGGACCGGCTGCTGTGCGGCTATGGCGAGCCGCGCGGCGACCAGCGCCTGCGCGAGGCCCTGTCGCAGCGCCTGCTGGACCTGGGCGTGCATGCCGGCGCCGAGCAGATCCTCAGCACCGTGGGCGCCACCCATGGCCTGGACCTGATCACCCGCAGCCTGCTCAAGCCCGGCGACGCGGTGTTGGTGGACGACCCGGGCTGGGCGATCGAATACGCCCGCCTCACGCGCGCCGGCATGCGCCTGCTGCCGGTGCCGCGCGGCGAGCAGGGGCCGGACCTGGCGGTGATGCGCCAGCTGATCGCCCAGCACCAACCGCGCGCCTATGTCACGGTGTCGGTGTTGCACAACCCCACCGGCGCGAGCCTGAGCCTGGCCTGCGCCCACGAACTGTTGAAGCTGGCCGAGGCGGCCGACCTGCTGATCGTCGAGGACGACACCTACGCGCTGTTCGCGCCCAGCCACGCGCCGCGCCTGGCGACGCTGGACCAGCTGCGGCGCACGGTCTATGTCTCGGGCTTCTCCAAGATCCTCTCCCCGGCTTGGCGCGTGGGCTATGTGGCGGCCAGCGCGGAACGCATCACCGAACTGACCGAGACCAAGCTGTTGTCCTCGCTGACCACCAGCCCGCTGATGGACCGCGCGGTCGCACTGTGCCTGGAACAGGGCCAGCTGCGCCGCCATGCCGAACGCGTGCTCGCCAAGCTGGACGCCGCGCGCCAGCGCAGCGTGCGCCTGGCCGAGGACGCGGGCTGCCGCTTCGTCTGTCCGCCGCAGGGCCTGTTCGGCTGGCTGGACACCGGCATGGACACCGAGCGCCTGGCCCAGCGCATGATGGACCTGGGCTGGCTGGTGGCGCCGGGCATGCTGTTCAGCCCAACACGCCAGCCCGGCACGCTGATGCGCATCAACTTTGCCACCTCGCAGGACCTGCGCTTCTGGCGCACGCTGGAGAAGGTGCGCGACGAGCTGGCGCACTGAACCCATGAATACACCCACGCCCACCCCTACCCCACCCTCGCCCACCCCAACGCCATCGCGTCCGCAGGACCTGGGCGCCGCGCTGGCCCAGGCCTGGCGCGGCGGGCCGCCGCTGGACGCGCGCGACTGGTCGCTGCCGGATCTGCCCACCGCGGAGGCCGCGCTGGCCGAGCTGAACCGCCGGCTGGGCTGGCAGCCGCCGGGCCGCCCGCAGTATTGGAAATGCGGGGCGGCCTCGCGCACCGCGGCGCTGGGCATGGCGCCGCTGGCGCCGGACGGCGTGCGTGAGGGCGCGGCCGCGGCGGACTTTGGCGATCTGCGCCTGATCGGCGCGGAAGCCGAGATCGCGCTGCGCCTGGCGCGCGACGTGGGGCCCGACGAGGCCGCCGCGCTGCGCCCCGGCGAAACCGGCGGCCTGATCGACGCGATGGCGGTGGCCATCGAATGGATCGCGTCGCGCTGGCGCCAGGGGCTGGCCGCCGACCCGCTGCTGCGCCATGCCGACGCCCAGTCCCACGGCGCGCTGGCGCTGGGCCCCTGGCAGGCCTGGCGGCCCGGCCACGACTGGGCGCGTCAGCCGGTGTCGCTGGCGGTGCAGGGCCCGCCGGGCTCGGCCGCGCGCGCGCCGCAGGCGGGGACGGGCGGCCATGGGCTGGACGACCCGGGCTGGCTGCTCGCCGGCTGGCTGCAGCGGCTCACCGCCCGGGGTCAGGTCGTGCCCGCGGGCAGCATCGTCACCACCGGCGCCTGGCGCGTGGCGCTGGACCTGCCCCCGGGCAGCGCGGTGGACGCGGCCTTCGACGGGCTGGGCCGGCTGCGCTCGCGCTGTTGAACGCTGTTGAACGCGCTCAGCGCGAGCCCAGCTCTTCCCAGCGCTCCAGCAGCTGCATCAGCTCGTCCTCGATCTGCCCGGCGCGGGTCGTGACCTCGGCGATGCGCGCGGCGCCCTGGCCGTAGAGCTCACTGCCGTTGAGCAGCGCGTTCAGGCTGGCCTGCTCGGCCTCCAGCGCCTCGATGCGCGCGGGCAGTTCGTCGAGCTCACGCTGGTCCTTGTAGCTGAGCTTGCGCTTGGTCGCGGTCGCCGCCGCGGGGGCGGGCGCCACGGCCGGCTTGGGCGCCGCCGGGGCCGGCGCGCGCGCGGCGGCCAGGGCCTGGGCGCGGCGCGACTGGTCCAGCCAGTCCTGCACGCCGCCCTCGTACTCGCGCCAGCGGCCCTCGCCCTCGGCCACCAGCGTGGAGGTCACGACGTTGTCGACGAAGCGGCGGTCATGGCTGACGAGGAAGACGGTGCCGTCGTAGTCCTGCAGCAGCTCTTCGAGCAGCTCCAGGGTCTCGATGTCCAGGTCGTTGGTCGGCTCGTCCAGCACCAGCACATTGGCCGGGCGCGCGAACAGGCGCGCCAGCAGCAGCCGGTTGCGCTCGCCGCCGGACAGCGTGCGCACCGGCGAATTGGCGCGCGCCGGCGCGAACAGGAAGTCGCTGAGGTAGCTCATCACATGCTTGCGCTGGCCCCCGATCTCTATCCATTCGCTGCCGGGGCTGATGGTGTCGGCCAGCGTGGCATCGAGGTTCAGGCCCTCGCGCATCTGGTCGAAGTAGGCCACGGTCAGCCGCGTGCCCAGGCGCACCTGGCCTTCGTCCGGCGGCAGTTCGCCCAGGATCAGCTTGAGCAGCGTGGTCTTGCCCGCGCCGTTGGGGCCGATCAGGCCGATCTTGTCGCCGCGCAGGATGGTGGTGCTGAAGTCGCGCACGATCACGCGTTCGCCGAAGCGTTTGCCCACGCCTTCCAGCTCGGCGACCCGCTTGCCGGACAGCTCGCCGGCGTCGAGGTTGAGCTTGACCCGGCCCTGCGCGTCGCGCCGCGCCGCATGCTGCTCGCGCAAGCCCACCAGGCGCGCCACGCGCGCCACGCTGCGCGTGCGCCGCGCCTCGACGCCCTTGCGGATCCAGATCTCTTCCTGCGCCAGCAGCTTGTCGAAGCGCGCATTGGCCAGCGCCTCGGCCTCCAGCTCGCGCTGCTTGGCGGCCTCGAAGGCGGCGAAGTTGCCCGGATAGCTGCGCAGCAGGCCCCGGTCCAGCTCGACGATGCGGGTGCAGACCGCGTCCAGGAAGGCACGATCGTGGGTGATCAGCAGCAGGCTGCCACCGAAGTCCTTCAGCAGCTCTTCCAGCCAGGCGATGGCCTCCAGGTCCAGGTGGTTGGTCGGCTCGTCCAGCAGCAGCACGTCGGGCTGGGCGGCGAGCGCGCGCGCCAGCGCGACCCGCTTGCGCAACCCGCCGGACAAATCGTCGACACGGCGCGTGCCATCCAGCGCCAGACGCTGCAGCGTCTCATCGACGCGCTGCTCCCAGGTCCAGCCGCCCAGCGCCTCGATGCGACTCTGCAGCGCGTCGAGATCCTCGCCGGGCGCATGCGCCTCGTAGCGCGCGCGCAGCGCCTTGGCTTCGGCCACGCCCTCGCTGACCACCTCGAAGATGGTGGCGCCGCTCTGCAACTCCGGTTCCTGCGGCACGTAAACGCGGCGCAGATTCTGTTGCTGTTGCAGCAGGCCATCGTCCAGCTTTTCCAGGCCGGCCAGGATCTTCAGCAGCGACGACTTGCCGCTGCCGTTGCGGCCGATCAGGCCGACGCGCTCGCCGGCCTCCAGAGCAAAGGCGGCGCCATCGAGCAGCGGGACATGGCCGAAGGCCAGGTGGGCATTGGTGAGGGAGAGAACAGCCATGGGCGCGATTGTCCCAGAGGGCCGCGCCCCGCCCCGCGGTCAGCCGCCGCGCAGCTCGCCCATCGCGCCCAGCCAGCCCGGCGCCTCGCGCGCGAGCCAGTCGCGCGCCGCGGCCTGGCCGCGCAGCTCGGCGTCCAGCAGCGCCAGCGAGCAGGCGCGCAGCGCGGTCTGGTAGGACTCGGTGCCATAGGTCTCGGCCACCGGCAGGCGGGCCGCCGAAGGCAGGCGACGCGGGTTGCCTTCCTGGGTGCCTCCGGCGCCGCGCCCGGATCGACCACGCCCGACACCGCTCTCTGGCGTGGCCATGGGCAAGGTGCTGCGCGCGGTCTGCAGGCCCGCCAGCGGCAGGCTGCCCGAGAGCTGGGCATGGCGGGCTCCGTCCAGCATCAGCAGGTGCTGGCCGGGCCGCGGCGCGGCAGCGAACCAGTCCGGCAGCCGCGCGGCGGGCTGAGCCCATTCCATCGGATCCTGGTCCAGCGAGCCGGCCGCCAGCAGCAGCGGCTGGCGCGGCCAGCGCCAGGCCGGTTCCTGGCGCTGCGCCTCAGCGAGCGAGGGGCTGAGCAGCACCAGGGACGCCGGCGCCGGGACGTCCGTCTCATTCGCCAGCGCCCAGGCCGTGCTGGCGCCGAGGTCGAAGCCCGCCAGCGCGTGGCCGCCGCGGCGCAGGCCCGCCAGCACGCCGTGGCCCACGCCCGCGGGCCCGTGCAGGGTCGCCAGCAGTGCCTTGAGCCGCGCCAGGCGCTGCGCCAGCACCGCCGGCGCATGGCGTTCGCGGCCCAGGCGGGCGAATTCGGCCGCGCGGGCCAGCTCGGAGCGCCAGGCCTGCTCGTCCTCCGTCAGCGCTTGTACCGACAGCACGGCATGGCCGGCCTGCGCCCAGGCGCGGCGCCAGACCGCCCCGCCCTCCGGCCCTTCGCCCAGTCCGGGCAGGTAGAGCACCCAAGGCAGGGCCGCGCCACCCTGCGGCTGCAACAGCAGCAACTCCAGCGGCTCGCCGTCCGGACGCAGGGTCAGGTGTTGCTCGGCCAGCGCGCGTGGCGGCTCGTCGCCGCGATAGCCGGCGCGCTGCAGCTGGCCGGCCTGCTGGCGCTGGCGTTCGCGCACCCGCTGCGCCGGATCGGGCGCGGTACCACAGGCCGCGAGCAGACCGCTCGCCGCGAGGGCCGTGAGCAGACGGCGGCGCGGAACATCGGGACGGGTCGGCATCATGGCGGCGATTGTGGCGTCAGGCCCGGGCCGGCCGGCTCCGGGCACGATTCTTTACACCACGCCCCGGCGCCACGCCAAGCCTACTCCCACACGCGGTAGGCCCAGAAGGCCTCTTCCTCGACCAGGCGCCGGCGCAGGTCCTCGGGGCTGAAGCCGGTGACCCGACGCGTCTCGCGGCACAGATGGGCCTGGTCGGCATAGCCGGTGTCCTGGGCCAGCACGCTCCAGGTCAGCGAGCCGGACTCGCCGTCGCGGCGCACCTGGCGGAAGGCCACGTCGGCGCGGCTGAGGCCGCGCAGCGCACGCAGGCTCTGCCCGCTCCACTGCTTGATGCGTCGCTCGACCTGGCGCAGGCTGGCGCCATGACCGGCGGCCACCGCGCGCAGGGCCAGGTGTTGCATCCAGTCCTGGTAGAGCCGGCTGGCCGGGGCCGCCGCCATGCGGCGCGCGCGCCAGCGCGGCAGCAGGAAGTCCTCCAGCAGGCGCTGGCATTCCAGCTCGTCGGCGGCGGCCAGCATGCGCCGGTTCAGCGCCTGCCATTCCGGCCCCAGCAGCTCGTCCATGGGCAGGGCCCGGTCCGTCAGCGTGGAAATGTCCAGCCCGGTCAGCGCGTGCAGCGCATCGGGCGTCAGGCCGGTCATGAAGACACGCACGCCGCCGGTCGAGCGGTACTGCAGCGGCCGTGTCTGCGGCCCGCCCAGCATGCAGCGGCTGGGGATGGGCCACAGCGTGCCGGCTTCGTCGACGCGCCAGCCGTCGCCGTCCAGCGTCCACGACAGCGCGCACAGCGGCGAGGCGGGAAACCAGCTGGTGCGCTGCGATTCGCTCAGGTGGGCCGCTGGGGTGGTATCGCGCCACAGATGGGCTTGCACGCAGCCGGCCAGCGACAGGCCCGGCACCAGCAGCCGGGCGACGGTATCGGGATGCAGATCCATGATGTGCGGCTAGTGTAGGCAGCGCGCTCGCCATGCGGGAATACCCTGGGCCATGTCGCATTCGTTCAAGACGGGACCCGGGCTGCCCCGGGAGCATCGCGGCCATGGACACTTCGACGCCTTCGACGCACCCCGGCCCGCGGCAGGAAAGACAGGACACCGCGCCTTCCGGCGCCCGCCCTCCCGGCCCCTCCGCCCGCTGGCTGGGCCTGCCGCTGCTGCGCGAGATGTCGCGCGACTACCTGGGTTTCATGGGCCGGCTGCACCAGCGCCATGGCGACCTGGTCTACATGCGGCTGATGCACTACCGCGACTACAGCCTGGCCCATCCCGACCAGATCCGCGAGCTGCTCATCGCCAGCCATGACCACCTGGTGCGCTGGAAGCGCGGCATCGAGGTCTTTACCGCCGTCCACGGGCACAGCGTGCTGACCGCCGAGGGCGAGGACTGGAAGCGTCGGCGCCAGATGCTGCAGCCCAGCTTCAACCCGCGCCAGGTGGAGGCCTTCGTGCCGCTGATGACGCAGGCCGCCGACACGGCGCTGCGGCGCTGGGATGCGCTGTCGGACTTTGCGTTCGAGCACGCGATGACGCAGCTGACCATGGACGTGATCCTGCGCAGCCTGTTCTCGCACAACGACGAAGCGCAGAGCCGCCGCGCCGCCGACGCGGTGCACCAGATCAGCGTGATCGCGATGCGCGAGATGTACTGGCCCGTCAGCGCGCCGCAGTGGGCGCCCTGGAAAGCGCCCAAGCGGGAGGCGCTGCGGGTGCTGGAGCAGCTCGTCCTGTCGGAGCTGGCGCGCCGGCGCGAACGCCCCGAGGCGCAGGCGGACCTGCTGCAGCACCTGCTGCAGCTGCGCGATGAACAGGGCCAGCCCCTGAGCCCGCGCCGGCTGCGCGACGAATGCATGACCACCTTCCTCGCCGGACATGAAACCAGTGCCGCGGCGCTGACCTGGTGGGGCTGGTGCATGGCCGCCCATCCGCAGGCGCAGGCGCGCGCGATCGAGGAGGTCGACCAGGTGCTGCAAGGGCGCGTTCCCACGGCCGAGGATCTGCCGCGGCTGCGCTGGCTGGGCCTGTGCGTGAAGGAAGTGTTGCGCCTGTACCCGCCGGCGCCCGCGCTGTTCGCGCGCACGACGACCGCGCCCATCCGCGTCGGCGACTACGAACTGCCGCCGGGCGCCAATGTGCGCCTGACCCCGGCGATCACGCAGCGCGACCCGCGCTGGTTCGAGGAGCCGGAGACCTTCCGGCCGGAGCGCTTCGACCCGGCCAGCGGCCATGCCGAGATTCCGCGCGGCGCCTGGCTGCCCTTCGGCGCCGGGCCGCGGGTCTGCCTGGGCAGCCATTTCGCGCTGACCGAGATCACGCTGATCGCCGCGATGATCCTGCAGCGCCACCGTCTGACACCGGTGCCTGGCGCGCCCACGCCCCGGCCGGTGCTCAACATCATGCTGAGGCCCGCACAGCCGCTGCGTCTGCGTCTGGTGCGGCGCTGAGGCGCCCTCCGACCCTCAGCGCTCCAGCGCGTCGACAAACATGGCCGCCACGTCGAAGCCGGTCTGCGCCGTGATCTCCTGGAAACAGGTCGGGCTGGTGACGTTGATCTCGGTGATGCGGCCGCCGATCAGGTCCAGGCCCACAAGCAGCAGGCCGCGCGCGGCCAGCACCGGGCCCACCGCCTTGGCGACCTCGCGCTCGGTTTCGGTCAGCGGCATGGCCACACCCTTGCCGCCCGCGGCGAGATTGCCGCGCACCTCGCCGCCTTGCGGAATGCGCGCCAGGCTGTAGGGCACGGGCGCCCCGGCGATCAGCAGCACGCGCTTGTCGCCCTCGGCGATCTCGGGCAGGAAGCGCTGCACCATCACGGACTGGGCGCCGCCCTTGTTCAGCGTCTCGATGATGCTGCCCAGGTTCAGCCCGTCCGCGGTGACGCGGAAGATGCCCATGCCGCCCATGCCATCGAGCGGCTTCAGGATGATGTCGCGCTGCTCGGCGTGGAAGGCACGGATCGCCGCGGCCGAGCGCGTCACCAGCGTGGGCGGCGCATGCTCGGCGAACTCCATCAGCGCCAGCTTCTCGGGGTGCTCGCGCAGCGCCGAGGGGCGGTTGAAGACGCGCGCGCCCTCGCGCTCGGCCTGCTGCAGCAGATGGGTGGCGTAGAAGAACTCGGAATCAAAGGGCGGGTCCTTGCGCATCAGCACCGCGTCGACGTCGGCCAGGGCCAGGTCTTGCGTCGCGGCGAGTTCGTACCAGGGCTCCACCTTCTCGCCGGCCTGGCTGGCCAGCGCCGCCGCGCTCAGCGCGAGGCGCTTCGCGCCATGCGCCGTGACCCGCCCGCCGCTGCGCCAGGCCAGGTCCTGAACCTCGCAGGCCCAGATTTCATGGCCGCGGCGCGCCGCCTCGCGCATCATCGCGAAGCTGGAGTCCTTGGCGGTCTTGAAGGTAGGCAGCGGATCGGCGACGAACAGCAGGATCATGGAAGGCCTTGGCATGCAATGTGGAGAAGCGACCGGCGCGGCGCGCCGATCATTTCCTGAAGTGTTGCACCAACAGAGAAACCGCGCCGGCGACCACGCCCCAGAAGGCCGAGCCCACGCCCAGCATCGTGATGCCGGACAGGGTGACCAGGAAGGTCAGGATCGCCGGATCTCGATGGGCCTCGTCCTTCAGCGCCGCGCTCAGGCCACCGGCGATGGTGGACAGCAGGGCCAGCCCGGCGATGGCCGCGACCAGCTCGCGCGGGAAGGCGTTGAGCAGCCCAACGACCGCGCCACCGGCCAGGCCGACCGCGATGTAGAAGAGCCCGGCGCTGACCGACGCGGTGTAGCGCCGCGCGGGGTCCTCATGGGCCTCGCGGCCCATGCAGATCGCCGCCGTGATGGCGGCCAGGTTGAAGGCATAGCCGCCAAAGGGCGCGAGCAGCACCGACATCGCGCCCGTGCTGCCCACGCTGGCCGAGACCGGCGTCTGGTAGCCGGCGGCGCGCTGCGCCGCGACGCCGGGCAGGTTCTGCGAGGCCATGGTGACCAGGAACAACGGCAGCGCCACACCCACCAGCGCGGCCATGCTGAAGCTGGGCGCGGTGAACACGGGCTGAGCCCAGACCTCGCCCCAGGCCGGCATGGCCTCCAGGTGCAGCCGCCCCTGCAGCGCCGCGACGGCCGTGCCCACCAGCAGCACCAGCACCACGGCATAGCGCGGCCACCAGCGCCGCGCGGCCAGGAAGGTCAGCGCCATCGCGATCACCAGAGCCGGCGCGCTGCGGGTGGCCAGCACCGCGTCCAGCGCGAAGCGCGCCAGCACGCCGGCCAGCAGCGCCGACGCGATGGGGACGGGAATGCGGTCCATGACCTTCTCGAACCAGCGCGTCCAGCCGGCCACGCTGATCAGCAGCCCGCAGATCAGAAAGGCGCCGACGCCCTCGGCCATGCTGAGGCCGGAGCTGCTGGCGATCAGCGCGGCGCCCGGCGTGGAGTAGGCGGTCAGCACGGGCTGGCGCGTCCACAGCGACAACGCCAGACTGGTCAGCCCGGTGCCCAGGCCGATGGCCCACAGCCAGGATCCCATCTGCGCCTGGGTCGCGCCCAGCGCCTGGGCGGCCTGGAACACGATGGCCACCGAGCTGGTGTAGCCCACCAGCACGGCGACGAAGCCGGCCACCACGGCCGACAGGGACAGGTCTTGCGTCCAGCGTTTCATGTCAATCGTCCACCCTTCTCACGGCAGGAGACACCGGGTCGAATGCCGGACCACCCCGATCCGCGCCAGGCCAAGATCACCCTTGGACCAGGCGCCTCAGATCTCGACCTTGGAGCCGAGCTCGACGATACGGTTGGTCGGCAGATGCAGGAAGTCCGCCGCGGCAGCCGCATTGCGGTGCATGCTCGCGAACAGCTTCTCGCGCCACAGCGCCATGCCCGAGCCTATCGTGGGGATCACGATGTCGCGCGACAGGAAGTAGCTGGTCTCCATCTCGTCCAGGTGAACGCCGCGCTGCTCCAGCAGCTTGAGCGCCTCGGGCACGTCGGGCTCGTTCTTGAAGCCGAAGTGCAGCACCACCTTCCAGCAGTCGCGGCCCAGGTTCTCGACCTCGATGCGCTTGTCGAACCCGACCCAGGGCACCTCGTGATGGCGCACGCTGACGAAGAGGTTCTGCTCGTGCAGCACCTTGTTGTGCTTGAGGTTGTGCAGCAGCGCGTTGGGCGTCACGCCCTGTTCCGCGGCCAGGAAGACCGCGGTGCCGGCAACGCGCGTGGGCGGGTTCACGAAGACCGCGTTCAGGAAGCTCTGCAGGTCGATCGCGTCCTCGCGCAACTTGTCCGACAGCAGCCGGCGCCCCTGCTTCCAGGTCAGCATCAGCGTGAACATGCCCACGCCGATCAGCAGCGGGAACCAGCCGCCGTGCGCGACCTTCAGCAGATTGGACGCGAGGAAGGTGGCATCGATCAGGAAGAAGGCGCCGGTCGCCGCGACGCACAGCCACAGCGGGTACTTCCAGCCGAAGCGGATCACGAAGAAGGTCATCACCGTGGTGATGGTCATGTCTATCGTCACCGCGACGCCGTAGGCGCCAGCCAGCTTGCTGGATGAGCCGAAGAACACCACCGCGACGACAACGAAGGCGAACAGCCCCCAGTTCACGAAGGGCACGTAGATCTGGCCGGTGTCGCGCAC
Source organism: Pelomonas sp. CA6 (assembly GCF_022549225.1). Taxonomy (GTDB): domain Bacteria; phylum Pseudomonadota; class Gammaproteobacteria; order Burkholderiales; family Burkholderiaceae_C; genus Roseateles. The sequence continues at coordinate 1,222 of NZ_JAKZFD010000014.1, read as the reverse complement.
CGAGGTGTGCAGGATGCGCATGCGCGGCAGGATGCCCAGCTGCACCGCCTGCTTGGTGACCGAGAAGGCGGCCGTGATCAGCGCTTGCGACGCGACGATGGCCGCCAGCGTGGCCAGGCCAAACAGCGGGATCTCCGCCCAGCTCGGTGCGATCAGGAAGAAGGGGTTCTTGATCGCCTCGGGGCGCTCCAGCAGCAAGGCCCCCTGGCCGAAGTAGTTGATGACCAGGGCCGGCATCACGAAGCCGTACCAGGCAATGCGTATCGGCTTTTTGCCGAAGTGCCCGAGGTCGGCATAGAGCGCCTCGCCACCGGTCACCACCAGCACCACCGCGCCCAGCGCCACGAAGGCCACCCAGCGGTAGTGCAGGCAGAACTCCAGCGCATAGGCCGGGTTGATCGCCGCCAGCACCCGGGGATTCTCAAGGACCTGCGGAATGCCCAGCAGGGCCAGGCTGGTGAACCACACCAGCATCACCGGACCGAAGGCCTTGCCCACGCCGGCGGTGCCGAAGCGCTGCACGGTGAACAGCCCGGCCAGCACCAGCAGGGTCAGCGGCACGATGGCGCCGTCGTACTCGGGGAAATAGACGTCGATGCCCTCGACCGCGCCCAGCACCGTCATCGCCGGCGTGATCACCGCGTCGCCGAAGAAGATGGCCGTGCCGAACAGGCCCACCATCATCAGCACACGGCGCAGCTTGGGTTTTTCACGCACCGCGGTGGTGGCCAGCGCCAGCATCGCGATCAGGCCGCCTTCGCCATTGTTGTCGGCGCGCAGGATCAGCAGCACGTACTTGAACGAGACCACGATGGTCATGGTCCAGAACAGCAGCGAGAGCACGCCCAGGATGTTGTCCGGCGTCAGCGGCACATGGCCGCCATGGAACACCTCCTTGAGGGCATAGAGGGGGCTGGTGCCGATATCGCCATAGACGACGCCCAGGGCGGCGATGGTGAGACCAGCCAGGGCAGCGGGGCTGCGGTCCGCGGAGGAAGAACTCACGAAAACAAGGGCGGTCCCAAGGCTCGGGAAACAGAACCTCGGCCGCCAGAAGTCTAAACAGCGTATTTTGTGCCGCGCGTTGTGCAGCGCGTCAATCGCTCCCCCCGCGCCGTGGGGCTTGCCCGGAGCCCATGCGTTGCAGGCGGGCCGCGCCGCGCTATTGACAAGCCGTGCCGTGACAGGCAGCTGTCCGCCGCGGAGAGACGCCGCGACCATA
>NZ_JAKZFD010000013.1 GCF_022549225.1 Pelomonas sp. CA6 | reverse complement strand
GCGCTCGCAGTGCCAGTCCACCAGGCTGGCCAGCTGGCGGTGCTCCACCATCACGCCCTTGGGCTCGCCGGTGGAGCCCGAGGTGTAGATCACATACGCCAGATGCTCCCCCTTCAGCGCCACCTCGGGCGGCGGCGCCGGCTGCGGCTGCAAGGGCTCCTCCATCGCCTCGTCCAGCGCGAGCAGGCTGGCGCTCATCAGCGCGCGGCAGGCGGGCAGCCCTTGCTGCAACTCGCGCGTGCTCAGCAGCACGCGCGGACGGCAGTCGTCGAGCAGAAAAGCCAGCCGTGCCTCGGGGTAGCCCGGGTCCAGCGGCACATAGGCGCCGCCGGCCTTGAGCACCGCCAGCCAGCCCAGCACCAGTGCGATGCCACGCTCGGCCACCACAGCCACGCGGCTCTCGGGCTTGACGCCCAGCTCCACCAGCCGGTGCGCGAGCCGGTTCGCCCGCGCGTCCAGCTCGGCATAGCTGAGGCTTTGATCGCCCGCCTGCAGCGCCGGCAGCTGCGGATGGCTGCGGGCCCAGGCCTCGACGCGATGGTGCACGCAGACCACGGCCCGCGCCGGCGTCCGCGACGCGGGTGGCGGGTTCAGGCCATGCAGCAGGCGTTCGCGTTCGGCCGCAGACAGCGGCCCGACGCGCCACGACGCCAGCCCCGGCTGCTGCGCCAGCGCCCGCGCCAGCTGCGCAAGGGTTTCGCGCAGCATCGCGCACAGCGCGTCGGCCGCGATGGGCGCGGCGGCCAGCGCGGCCAGCCGGAACCCGTCGCCCAGGTCGTCCACGCGCATGCTGCAGGGGTAGTTGCTCAGCTCGCGCACCGCGCACAGCCGCGTGCCGGGGATGCGCCCCTGGCCCCGCCCCGCCTCGGCCTGTGCCGCACTGTGGCGGTAGTTCATCAGCGACGAGAACAGCGGCACGCCCCGCGGCACGGCGCTGCAGGCCTGCGCCAGCGTCAGCGGCGCGTCCTCGTGCCAGACCAGCTGGGCGAGCAGCTCATGCGTGCGCCGCACCCCTTCGGCCACGCCCAGGTCGCCCAGCGCGATGCGCAGCGGCAGCGTGTTGATGTACAGGCCCAGCGCCGGCCCCGTGGCGGCGCCCGCCTGCGTGCGGCCGAACAGCACGGTTCCGAAGACCGCCTCGTCGCGCCCCGCGCTGGCCGCCAGCACGCGCGCCCAGGCCCAGTGGAACAGCGCCGCCGGGCTCACGCCCAGCAACCGGGCCTGCTGACGCAGTGCCTGCGCCAGCGTCGGTTCCAGCAGCAGCTCGGCCTCGGCGATGGAGGCACCGTCGCCGCGCACATCGACCCGCCCAAAGGGAGCGGTGGGCTCGTCCAGGTCGCCCAGCAGCGCGCGGAAGAAAGCCTCATGCTGCGGCCGCCGCTCGCTGGCGCGCACGCGCGCGACATAGTCGCGAAAAGGCACCGGCGCGGGCAGTTCGGCCGAGCGCCCGGCACGGATCAGCGCGATCTCGTCGACCAGCTGGGCCAGCGTCGTGTGGTCCAGCATCAGATGGTGCAGCAGCAGCTGCAGATGCCAGGCGCCGCTGCGCGCATCGCCCTGGACATAGGCGCGCAGCAGCGGCGCCTGGCCGAGGTCCATGCGCTGGCGGCGCGGATCGGCATGGGCCGCCAGCTGCGCGGCAACGTCATCCGCGGCGGGCAGCGCGGGTTGCTCGACGGGCAGCCGCGCCTCGCGCCACACCAGCTGCACCGGCTCCGGCAAGCCCTGCCACAGCACCGCGCTGCGCAGCACGTCGTGGCGGTCGATCACCTGCTGCAACGCCGCCAGGAAGGCGTCCAGCGCCGCCCGGCTGTCGAAGGACCAGGCGGTGGCCAGCACATAGGGGTCGACCTCGGGCTGCAGCAGGTGGTGAAACAGCAGCCCCTCCTGCAGCGGCGCCAGCGGATAGGCGTCCTGCAGGTTGGCCGCCCCGCCGGGCACGCGGGCCACGAGGTGGTCCACCTGCGCCGCGTCCAGGCGCAGCAGCGGCAGCATGGCCGGCGTGATGTGCCGGGCGTCCGGTGGGATCGCATTCGGCGGCACGGCCCGCGGCGTGGGCGCCGCCCGCGGGCCGGCTTCGATGGCCGCCGCCAGCGCCGCCGGCGTGGGCTGCGCGAACAGGCTGCGCACATCCACCGCCAACCCCGCGCCGCGCAAGGCCTCCATCAGCTCCACCACCAGCAGCGAATGCCCGCCCAGCGCGAAGAAGTCGTCGTGACGCCCCACCCGCTCCAGCCGCAGCAGCCGCGCCCAGATCGCCGCGATGGCCTGCTCCACCTCGCCCCGGGGCGCTTCGTAGCGGCCCTGCGCCAGGGCCTGTTCGTCGGGGGGCGGCAGCGCCTGGCGGTCCAGCTTGCCATTGGGCGTCAGGGGCAGCGCGTCCAGCGGCACGAAGGCCGCCGGCACCATGTAGGCCGGCAGACGCAGCGCGAGGGCCTCGCGCAGCGCCGCGGGGTCCGGCGGCCGGTCGGCGCACACATAGGCGACCAGCCGCTTGTCGCCGGGCCGGTCCTCGCGCACCAGCACCACCGCCTCGCGCACCCCGGGTTGCGCGAGCAGCTGCGCCTCGATCTCGCCCAGCTCGATGCGCAGCCCGCGGATCTTGACCTGCTGGTCGTTGCGACCCAGGAATTCCAGCCGCCCGTCCGGCAGCCAGCGCGCCAGGTCGCCGCTGCGGTACATGCGCGCGCCCGTCTCGCCGCGCAGCTCCGCGAAGGGGTCGGGCACGAAGCGCTCGCGCGTCAGCTCGGGCCGCTTCAGATAGCCGCGCGCCACCTGCGCGCCGCCGATGACCAGTTCGCCCGGAACCCCCACCGGCACCGGCTCGCCCTGCGGGTCCAGCAGGTAGACGGCCGTGTTGGGCAGCGGCCGGCCGATGTGCGCCACCGCGTCCTCCGGCCGCAGCGGCCCGGCCGTCACGATCACCGTGGTCTCGGTCGGCCCGTAGCAGTGGATCAGCTCGAAGGGCAGCGCCTCGGACGGACGGTGGTTGAGCCGCTCGCCCCCGATCAGCAGATGGCGCAGCGCGGGATTGCAGCGGCCCCGCTTCAGCGCCAGCTCGCCCAGCGCCGTCACCATGAAGCAGCTGTGCAAGACCTGACCCTCCCACCATGCCAGCAGCTGCAGCGGGTCGGCCTCGGGTGGCGCCAGCGCCAGCGTCGCCCCCATGCTCAGCGTGGACCAGACCTCCCAGGAGCAGGCATCGAAGGCCACGCCGGCGATGCAGCAGCTGCGCTCGCCCTCGGCCAGCGGCAGGCGCTCGCGGTGCCAGGCCATCATGTGGGCGAGCTGGCCATGCTCCACCATCACGCCCTTGGGCATGCCGGTCGAACCCGAGGTGTAGATCACATAAGCCAGCTGCCCGGGCCGGACCGGATCCGCCGCCGCCGGGACCTCGTCGGCATCGCTGAGGTCGCCATCGCTGGCGTCCATCAGCAGCACGGCGCGGCCGTCGCGCGCGCTGAACGCGGACTTCAGCGCACGGTGGGTCAACAGCACGACCGGCTCGCCGTCGTCCAGCATGGCGTCCAGGCGGGCGCGCGGATTCACCGGGTCCAGCGGCAGATAGGCGGCCCCGGACTTGAGCGCGGCCAGCATCGCGACGACGAGATCGAAGCAGCGTGGCAGCAGCAGCGCGACACGCGCTTCCGGGGCCGCGCCATGGCGGCGCAATCGGCGCGCCCAGCGGCTGGCCGCCTGGTCGAGCTGGCGGTAGCTCATGCGCCGGCCGTCCTGCTCGAGCGCGATCGCGTCGGGCCGCAGCCGCGCCTGTTCCTCGACGAGGTGGTGCAGGGCCTGGAAGGTCCGCGGCCGGTTCGCCGCGTCGTTCCAGTCGAAGAGCACGCGCTGGAGTTCCACGTCGTCCATCCAGGGCAGCCGCGCCAGCGGCTGGCCGGGCTCCGCGTCCAGCCAGGCGCCCAGCATCAGCGCCGTGCGGTGCTGGATGGCGACCAGCCGTTCGTCGTCGATCGCCCCCGGCTGGCCGCTGATGCGCAGATCCAGCCCGGAGCCATGGCGCACCAGCACCAGGGTCAGCGCGCTGAGGCCGCCGCGCCCCGCGCCGGCCGCGGACTCGAGGCGGGTGAAGTCCACCGCCTCGCCCTCCTCCAGCGCGATCATGCGGACATCGCTCCACGGCGGGTTGTCGCGCGCCGCATCGCCACCGGCTTCGGCATCCGGTGGCGCGAGCGCGCGCGCCAGCGCCTTCAGGCAGTCCTCCACCGCATCGCGGGACAGCGACCAGCCGCAGTGCCGCGCCGCCGGGCCGGACTCGGTACGGCGCTGCAGCGCGATGCGCAGCGGCCGCGGCTCCATCTGCATGCGCGCGACGCAGGTGCAGCACAGCAGCAGCAACAGCAGTTCGATGCCCAGGCCCTGCTCGGCCAGCCGGGCCTCGATGCGCGACTTCCAGCGCCGGTCCAGATGCCAGATCACCGGGCTCAAGGGGCTCAACGGTGTCGAAGCCTGCGCCCCTGGCGGACGGGTGTCGAACAGCGGCGACGGCGTCTGCGCATCGACGGCGTCCTCGGACGTGGCGGGCGCTTCATGCGGGATTCCAATCGCGGCGGGCGCCGGGGTTTCTTTCACGGTCCAACTCCAGGAAAGGCTCCGCCCGTCTCTGCCCGGGCATCGACCAGAAGAAAAGGGGCCGCCCCCGCCCGGCATGGCCATGCACGGGCGAGCGAGGTCCTGGCGCGGCCACGGACCGGTCCGCGGCGCTGAGCGATGCAGCGCGGCGGACCGGCCGGGCCGGCGCCCGGCAGACGACGAACGAAGGGACTCAGGCCGGAGGGATGGCGGGGCTCAACGAAGCGCCTTGGCGCGATCGGACCCTGGCCTCCATTGCCCGAGACCGGACGGGGACAGCGCTAGGCGCCGCCTGTAGAACAGCCCGGGCTGTGCCGGGCCTGTGCGGACCGCGCGGACCGCCGGATGGACAAGAGCCGCCACCAGGACGGACGGACAAGGGGCAGAGACAACATGACACCTCCCAATGCGTGAGCGATGAACGCTGGCGCCTTCACGGGCCGAGGGCAACGTCTGACGCGCTGCTCATTCGGCAAACACACCAAGGTCGTGTTCAATGTAGGTGCAGGGCCAGCAAGGGTCAACACGCCGGCCTGCAACTACCCGTGTCAACTCTCAGATTGAGCAGGGTGGCCCGTCATCACGGTCGCGCTTCGAAGAAGGTCAAGAAGCGGTCGGTATCGATTCGTGTGTAGCCCAGCTCGCAATCGCGCCCACGCGCGAAGCCGTCCGGATGCAGGTCTTCGGCGAGACGCAGCACGATGCGGCAGTGGGCCGGGTCGATCGACAGCACGCGCGCCGCGCTGAAGTCGAAGAAGCGCCCGACGACCGGATAGGCGCCCTTGTACAGGCTCTCCTTGGCCGAGAAGACCAGGGTGACCAGCTCGTCCAGCGACAGCGGCCCCGCGAGGGCCACGAGCCGCGCGAGTTCCTGCGCGTCGAGGGCCTGCTGGCGCAGCGCGGCCTGCGACTCGCCCGTCGCGGTGCGCTCCAGGTCCACGCCCAGTCCGCGATGGCGGTGCTGCGGACCGGCCACGGCGCAGGCCAGGCCGTCGACATGGGAGATGCTGCCCACCAGGCCCGGCGGCCACAGCGGTTCGCCGGCCGGCCCCTTGCCAACGTCCCCCGTGCCCTGCCGCTGCTCGATCAACGCGGCGCGCGCGGCCAGGCGGCCGAAGAAGAACTCCGCCTGGCGACGCGCCACGCTGCGCGCCACCGACGCGGGCCTGGCGATGCCCGCCTCGTCGAACAGCGAGGGGCGAAACCGCGCGGCGTCGAACGCGACCAGATGCAAGGCCAGCTCGCCGCCCGCGGGCAGCGCGAGCAGGCGGCGCTGCGCTGTCGCGCCCGGCATCGACGAGGTCAGGCCTTGCGCGGCGGCGGGCCCCAACAGAGAAGACATCGAACAACACCTCCGTGTGCATGGCGCGGGGTCCTCGCCTCCCGCGGCCGGGCGGGGGGGCGGTCCGGCGGCGCAAGGGCAAAGAGGCCTGGCAGCTATGGAAGAATAGCCGCGAGTGGCCGCCCCGGCGGTGCTCGTCCCGCCTGTTCGCCTTCTATTCGCCCCATGCCCCACCTGACCCTCATCGCCGCGCTGGACCGCCACCGCGGCATTGGCCGCGACAACGACCTGCTGGTCCGCATCCCGGAGGACATGGCGCGCTTCAAGGCGCTGACGCTGGGCCACACGGTGGTCATGGGCCGCAAGACCTGGGACTCCATCCCGGCGCGCTTTCGCCCGCTGGTGCAGCGGCGCAACCTGGTGCTGTCGCGCCAGCCCGGCCTGCGGCTGGATGGCGCCGAGGTGTTCGACAGCCTGCCGGCCGCGCTGGCCGCCTGCGGCGCCGACGAGCAGGTTTTCGTGATCGGCGGCGCCCAGGTCTATGCGCAGGCACTGCCGCTGGCCGACGCGCTGGAGCTGACCGAGCTGGACGCCGAGTTCGCCGCCGACGCCTTCTTCCCGCCCCTGCCCGAGGGCGCGTTCCGCGAGTCCTCGCGCGAGGCCCGCCACAGCCCGGCCGAACGCGGCCATGGCTGGGATTTCCATTTCGTGCGCTACCAACGCCGCTGATCCCTTTCAAGACATCCAAGGAGTACCCCATGTCCGGAGCCGGTTTCCACGTCCACGGGCCGCATGACCATGAGCTGGAGCATGCCGCGCAGCACGAACCCAAAGGCCTGGCCGGTCAGCTCGCGGTGATCACCGCGGTGCTCGCCACGGTGGGCGCGCTGTTCGCCTACCAGGGCGGGGCGACGCAGGCCAACGCCGGCCTGTACAAGAACAACGCCGCCATCAAGAAGACCGAGGCGGCGAACAAGTGGGCCTACTTCCAGGCCAAGAGCAGCAAGCAGAACCTGGCCGAGCTGGCGCTGGACCTGGGCCCGGCCGACCAGAAGGCCAAGTACCAGGACAAGATCGCCCGCTACGAAAAGGAAAAGAACGAGATCAAGGGCGAGGCCGAGGCCCTGGAGCAAGAAGCCAAGGACTGGGACCACAAGAGCGACGAGCAGCTGCACCTGCACCATCGCTGGGCCCAGGCCACGACCGCGCTGCAGGTGTCCATCGCCCTGGCGGCGATCGCGCTGCTGACCAAGAAGCGCTGGATGGAAGGCGCCACGCTGGTCGCCGGCGGCCTGGGCGTGCTGCTGGGCGCGCTGGCCTGGTTCCACGTCTGACGCGTTCGCCATGGCGGCCTCCATGCCCCGGTCGACGCGGATCCCGTGCATGCTGGCGCTCGCGCTGGGCCTGGCGCTCGCGCTGCCCGCACGGTCCCAGTCCCCCCACCCCTGGCTGGTGCCGGCGCCGCGCCTGGCCAAGCAGGCCCACTTCACCAACCTGGCCGACGGGGCCCGCATCGAGACGCCCTTCGTGCTGAAGTTCGGCCTCACCGGCGCCGGGCTGGCGCCCTTCGTCAAGGAACAGGCCGGCACCGGCCACCACCATCTGCTGATCAACCGCGATCTGCCGATGGACCTGACCCAGCCCCTGCCCTTCAACGACCAGTACATCCACTTCGGCAAGGGCCAGATGGAGACGGTGCTGACGCTCAAGCCCGGCGACTACACGCTGCGCCTGGTGCTGGCCGACCACCGCCACGTGCCCAACTTCATCTACAGCAAGCCGGTGCACATCACGGTGACGCGCTTCAACGCCGACGTGGCGCCGGACAGCCTGAGCTCGCCCGGCGTCGCGGTGCTGCTGCCCAAGAACCAGGTGCCGGTCCGCACGCCGCTGCAGGTGCTCTTCCATGCGTCCAAGCTCAATGTCTCGCACCACGCGCTGCAGCAGCCGGGCACGGGCCATTTCCGCCTCAGCATGGCGGCCGAGGGCGGACGCAGCGAGGTGATGGACTTCGCCGAAGGCCAGACCGAGGCCTGGCTGATGCCGCCGCGCGGCCGCTACAGCCTCAAGGTGGACTTCATCGACAACACCGGCACCGGCGCCGTGCTGCACAGCAGCGCGCCGGTGGCGCTCAGCGTCGGGCCCTGAGGACGCTCGGCCCGCCCAGGTTGGCGCCGGCCAGGCTCAGCCCAGCACACGCTGCTGGCGCAGGAAGTCCAGCGCGATCGCGGTCAGCGGCGGTCCGTCGCGCGATACATGGGCGTGCCCGCCGGGCGCGCCGGTCCACGCGTGGCCCATGCCCGGCAGCCGGTGCAGCGCCAGGCGCAGCCGGCCATCGTCGTCGCGCCAGGTGCGGGCCTCGCCTTCCCGCGCGTCCCGCAGCTCGCCGTGCGCGCGGGCCAGCACCCCCCGGGCCTGGTCGGCCAGCTGGTCGGCGCAACACGGCGCCACGACCTCGTCGGCGTCGCCTTGCAGCACCAGCAGCGGCGCGCAACGCTTCAGCAGCAGCGTGGCCAGCGAGGGCGAGGTCGGCAGCCCCTGGCGCATCACCCGGCGCGGGTCCTGCAGCGGCGCTCGGCCCAGCAGCGGCGGTGCCGCGACCGTCACCGCGGCATCGAAACAGTCGGCATGGTGGAAGGCCAGCAGCGCCGCCAGCGCGCCGCCGGCACTGAGGCCCGCCACCGCGGTCGCGCCCACCGCGTAGCGGGCCTGGGTGGCGGCCAGCGCCTGCAGCACCACGTCCTGCTCGCCGCGGCCGGTCTGGGCCGCGGGATGGAACCAGTTCCAGCAGCCATAGGGATTGGCGTCGCGGCGCTGCTCCGGGCACAGCAGCCGGAAGCGGTGGCGCTCGGCCTCCCGCACCCAGCCGCTGGCATGGGCAAAGGCCAGCGCCTCCTGGCGGCAGCCGTGCAGCAGCACCAGCAGCGGCGCCGGATCGGCGTCGGCCAGGCCGGCCGGGCAGTACACCGCATAGGACCAGCGCCGCAGCGACCAGGGCCAGGTCCACCAGGTCCAGCGCGCCACCGGCGCCTCCAGTTCGGCCTGCCGCCAGCGGCCCCGCCACAGGCCCAGCCGCCGCGCCCACCAGGTGCGCAGCCGCCGCCACAGCGATGCAGGAGTCCAGGCCATGGCGCCACGCTAGCACGCGGCGCGGTCACCCGTGTGGCCGCGCGGCCCGACCCGCCCGTTCAGGGTTGGGGCATCGCCTCGCCGTCGCTCGCGCGCGCCGGCACCGCGGCGGCCGGACGGCCCCGGCGCAGGCGCGCCAGCAGGCCATGGGCCGCGATCCATTGCGCATAGGCGCGGTAGTCCGCGTCGCGCGACAGGTGCGCCTCTTCGGTGCGCGCGCGCAGGAAGTACACGCCGTTGAGCATCAGCAACAGCAGGCAGTGGCGCAACGCCTCGGCCGCGCTGCCGTCGCTGCCAATCAGGAAGGGCACCGAGATCAGCCACCAGGACAGGTTCTTGGCCAGATAGGCCGGGTGCTTGCTGAAGCGATAGGGGCCGCTGGTGATGATGCCGCGATGCGTCAGGTTGGAGAAGCGCGCGCCAAAGACCACCGTGGCCCAGACATAGAGGCCCGTCAGCAGCAGGATCAGGCAGGCCCAGAACCCGTACAGCCAGGGCGTGTTCCACAGCCACTGCCCCCAGGTGTTGCCGGCGTTGTAGGCCAGGTACTGCTTGTCGAACAGGCTCCAGAACGGCTGATAGCACAGCAGCGCCACCGACCAGCCCAGCATGCTCGGCTCGGTGGAGCGCAGGTGCGTGTCCGTGGCGCGCAGCGACATCAGGTAGCCCAGCGACACCAGGCCCACGTCGATGAAGTACAGGAAGCCGAACAGAAAGTCGTAGACGAAGCGGAAGGCGGTCAGCTGTGCGAAGTCGTAGCGCACGAAGCGCTCCAGGTCGTTGCACATGTACGTGAACATCAGCGGCAGGAAGAAGCCCTTGACCAGCCAGCCCAGCAGGTGGTTCCAGACCCGCGCGCGGTCCACGCCCTCGCGCCGCATCAGCAGCAAACGGCCCAGCATCCAGTAGCCGTCCTGAGGCTTGGGCATGCGTGCGTCCACCCAGTACAGATAGGGCAGCGCCAGCAGCAGCCAGGGCGGCAGGATCAGCTTCAGCAGCTCGTAGTAGCGGCCATAGAAATCGCCGTGGTACTCCGGGAACAGCCAGTACAGCCAGGCCACGAAGCCCACGCTGCCCAGCAGGCCCACGAACTTGTGCAGCGTGCGCTCCCAGCTCGGGGCCCAGTGGCCGGGTGCCATGCCGGTGCTGACGCGCCGGTGGACCCGGTACACGCCCAGGTCCACCACGGCGACAGCGACCCCCATCAGCACGATCAGGAACAGCGCCGCGTGGACGGTGTTGCCGCCCAGCCCGGGCACCGCGCCGATGCGCAGCAGCCCGAGTCCGCCCAGGAAGGCCAGCAGCAGCGCCAGCGCCGTCCAGCCGCCGGTGGCCGATGGCGGCAGCGCGGGCGAGGCCCCTCGACCTTCGGACGCCATCGCCTCAGCCCTCCTTCACCTGGATCAACACGGCCTTCACCCGGGCCGCCTCGGCCTGCAGGCGCTCCTTGGCCACCGCCAGGCCGATCAGCACGATGTGCCGGTCGTCCAGCGCGCGGCGCATCGCCTGCGGCACGCGGATCACCAGCGTCCCCTCGGGCGACAGCCCCACGGTCAGCTTGACCGCGTTGCGCGTGCTGCCCGGCAGCTGATAGTCCAGCGTCACGAAGCGCGTCTTGGCCAGGTTGGGCTTTTGGAGGCTGCCGACCTCGCCGGCCGCCAAGCTGGCCTTCATGGACTGGCCCTGCTCGGTGATCTTCAGCAGGCCGGCCGGCTTCTGCCCCTCGCCCGCGGCCTGCGTGAACAGCGGCACTGCGGTGCTCAGCGCCGAGCCCGCGCGCCCGCTGCCCTCGCCGCTCACGACCAGCTGCGCGGCATCGCCGCTGAAGGACAGCTGCGTGCCGGTGGAGCCGAACTGCCCCGCGCCGGTCATGCCACCGGAGGCGCTGTGGGACGCGCCACTGCTGCTGCCGCGACCGCCGGAGCCCGACGACGAACCCGAGCCACTCGCGCCGCCGGACGACGAGCCGCTGCCCGACGCGCCGCTGGTGCCGTTGCCGGCGCCGGAGCCCGACGAAGAACCCGAACCACTCGCGCCGCCAGACGACGAGCCGCTGCCCGACGCGCCACTGGTGCCGTTGCCGGCACCGGAGCCCGACGACGAACCCGAGCCACTGGTGCCGCCGGACGACGAGCCACTGCTCGATGCACCGCTGGTGCCATTGCCGGCGCCCGAGCCCGACGACGAACCCGAACCACTCGCGCCACCGGACGTCGAGCCGCTGCCCGACGCGCCGCTGGTGCCATTGCCAGCGCCGGAGCCCGACGACGAACCCGAACCACTCGCGCCACCGGACGTCGAGCCGCTGCCCGACGCGCCGCTGGTGCCATTGCCAGCGCCGGAGCCCGACGACGAACCCGAGCCGCTGGCGCCGCCAGACGACGAGCCGCTGCCCGACGCGCCGCTGGTGCCATTGCCAGCACCGGAGCCCGACGACGAACCCGAGCCACTGGTGCCGCCGGACGACGAGCCACTGCCCGATGCGCCACTGCTGCCGTTGCCGTCACCGGAGCCCGACGACGAACCCGAGCCGCTGGCACCGCCAGACGACGAGCCACTGCCCGACGCGCCGCTGGTGCCATTGCCGTCACCGGAGCCCGACGACGAACCGGAGCCGCTGGCGCCGCCAGACGATGAGCCGCTGCCCGACGCGCCACTGCTGCCATTGCCGTCGCCGGAGCCCGACGACGAACCCGAGCCGCTGGCACCGCCAGACGACGAGCCACTGCTCGATGCGCCACTGCTGCCGTTACCGTCACCGGAGCCCGACGACGAACCCGAGCCACTCGCGCCGCCGGACGACGAGCCGCTGCCCGACGCGCCACTGCTGCCATTGCCGTCGCCGGAGCCCGACGACGAACCCGAGCCGCTGGCGCCGCCAGACGACGAGCCACTGCCCGATGCACCGCTGGTGCCATTGCCGGCACCGGAGCCCGATGACGAACCCGAGCCGCTGGCGCCGCCGGACGTCGAGCCGCTGCCCGACGCGCCGCTGGTGCCATTGCCAGCGCCGGAGCCCGAGGACGAACCCGAGCCGCTGGCGCCGCCGGACGACGAGCCACTGCCCGATGCGCCACTGCTGCCATTGCCAGCGCCGGAGCCCGACGAAGAACCCGAACCGCTGGCGCCGCCAGACGACGAGCCACTGCCCGATGCACCGCTGGTGCCGTTGCCGGCGCCGGAGCTCGACGACGAGCCCGAGCCGCTGGCGCCGCCAGACGAGGAGCCGCTGCCCGACGCGCCACTGGTGCCGTTGCCGGCACCGGAGCCCGACGACGAACCCGAGCCACTCGCGCCGCTGGACGACGAGCCACTGGTGCCATTGCCGGCGCCGGAACCCGACGAAGAACCCGAACCGCTGGCACCGCCAGATGATGAGCCGCTGCCCGACGCGCCGCTGGTGCCATTGCCAGCGCCGGAGCCCGACGAAGAACCCGAACCACTCGCGCCGCCAGACGACGAGCCGCTGCCCGACGCGCCGCTGCTGCCGTTGCCGGCACTGGAGCCCGACGAAGAACCCGAACCGCTGGCGCCTGCACCGCCGCCGCCGGACGACGAGCCGCTGCCACCGATCACAATCAATCCGCTGCTGCTGCCCGAGCCTCCAGAACCTGAGCCACTGGAGCCAGATCCGCTAGAGCCAGGCACAGGCGGGGGAGCCGGCGGCGGAGGCGGGGCTGGCGGAAGCGGAGTTCCTCCCGAAGAGCTGCCACTCCCCGAGCCACTGCTGGAGCCGCTGCCCGACGAGGTGGACCCGCTGCCGCTGCTGCTGCCCGACCCGCTGGTCGAACCCGAACCGCTGCTGGAGCCGCTGCCCGACGAGGTGGACCCACTGCCGCTGCTGCTGCCCGACCCGCTGGTCGAACCCGAGCCGCTGCTGGAGCCACTGCCCGACGAGGTGGACCCGCTGCTGCTGCTGCTGCTGCTGCTGCCCGACCCACTGGTCGAACCCGAGCCGCTGCTGGAACCGCTGCCCGACGACGTGGACCCACTGCCGCTGCTGCTGCCCGACCCGCTGGTCGAACCCGAACCGCTGCTGGAACCGCTGCCCGACGAGGTGGACCCGCTGCCGCTGCTGCTGCCCGACCCACTGGTCGAACCCGAACCGCTGCTGGAGCCGCTGCCCGACGAGGTGGACCCGCTGCCGCTGCTGCTGCCCGACCCACTGGTCGAACCTGAACCGCTGCTGGAGCCGCTGCCCGACGAGGTGGACCCACTGCCGCTGCTGCTGCCCGACCCGCTGGTCGAACCCGAACCACTGCTGGAGCCGCTGCCGCTGCTACTGCCTCCATCCTTCGGGACCAGGATCGTTCCATTGCGGAACGTGATCTTGTAATTGGGATTGTTGGCGTCGGTCAGCGTGCCCTGAACGATGTTCGTGGTCTCGCCCTGGCTGTCGGTTCTGCTGGAGCCGTACGCCAGCACGCCGGTGAGGCTTTCTCCCTTGAGCAGGCCCCGGGCACCTTTCTCTTCCTCTACGCCGTACTTCAGGGCCTGGGGATCGACCTTGACACTGGACGTCAGGCTCTCGGCCCAGGCGTTCACTTCACGGCGCAAGATATCCCCAATGCCGCTGACGCTGGTGCTCGCCAGCTTGTAGCCGTAGACCTTGGTACTGCCGTTCTTCGCCATGCCCGAGAAGCTCAGGCTGCCCGTGATGCTGCGATTGCTGCCGGCGTTCCGGTCGTTGTACTGGCCAGATCCCTCGATCGCAGCAATGTCCAGCGTGTCGCCGTCCAGCAGGCCGCTGAAGCGCAGCTGGCTGGCATCCAGCTTGATCGCGGTCGTGCCGTCGTAGACCTTGTTGACCTTGGTGGCGAAGCTGGCCGTGATCGTCGGCGCGACGCTGTAGAAGAAGCCCTTACCCTGCCCCAGCACCGGGCTGCTGCCGTGCTTCGCGTCGTACTGCTTGAAGTCGGCTTGCAGGCCGCCGGTCTGGTTCGCCGACGGGTTGGCCGACCAGACCTGCCAGGACCCCTTGGCCGTGCTCAGCGCCGAACTGCCGGCGTTGTTGATGAAGGACTTGCCAGCCACCATCACCAGCGCAGCAGCGCTCTCCGCCGTCGAACTGAGGCCGGCATTGAGCGTGATGTTGTTACCCGCCTTCAGCGTCAGCTCGCCAGCCACGGCAACCTGCGCGTTGACGAAGATGTCGTTCGTCGCTTCCAGCGTGACCTTGCTGCCCGCGGTGGCCAGCGCCGCCACCGCGGCAGGCGTCATGAACTCGCTGTTGGGCGCCACGGCAGAGCCGCCAAAGACGCCATTGGGCGCCATGCTGCCGTCGACCAGCGCCACGCCGCCGGCATAGTCCATGGTGCCATTCCGCCAAGTGTTGTTGACGACGACATAGTTGCCATTTCTGAGCGCCAGCACCGAGTCCGACGATCCCCCTCCCGTCCCCAACAGCGAACTCGTCAGCGGCAAGGCACCCGTCTTGCGCGTCGTGCCATCCACCCATGTGAGGACTCCTCCGTACGCACTGTTGTAGCTGCTGACCAGGTAGACCTTGCCTCCCTGTAGGACCGTGATGCCTACCCCAACCATGTCGCCCGCTTTGGTACCGACCAGCGCATTCGCTGGCGTGACGGTGCCCACGCGGGACGTCGGGCTGGCGCCATCGACCCAGACCACGGCGCCGGCGTCCTTCACGCTGCCGTTGTCCCAACGAGGGCTGTAGACAAGATACTTGCCATCGGCCAGTGCGACCACGCCATTGCCTCCGCTGCTGGCATAGCCACCGAGAAGATCCATCGCCGTACTGCCCACCAGCGAATTCGTGGCCGAAACCGTGCCCTTGACACCCGTGGTAGCACTGCCCCAGGTCACCGCCCCTGCGCCCACCGCGCTGCCGTTGTTCGACCATTGCGGACTACGCACGACGAAGTTGCCATCGTTGAGCAGGGTGATGCCACCGTATCCCACCTGATCCTCGGTCGAACCGCCCACCAGCGAGTTGGCGGCGCCAACCGTCCCCACCCTGGAGCCGGCGTTTGTGCTGCTCACCCAGGTCACCGCCCCCAATCCCCCGCCCCAGGACGAACTGGCCACCACATAGTTGCCATTGCTCAGGGCATAGACGCCACTGCGGCCCACCCGGTCGTTGCTGCTGCCGCCGACCAGCGAATTGCCGGTCGACACCGTACCCACGCGCGATCCGGCCGATGCGGCGTTGACCCAGGTCACCGCGCCAGCATCGGCAATAGCGCCGTTGTCCCAAGACGGACTGGCGACCACGTAGTTGCCATTGCTCAGCGCCGTCACGGCTTCGCCGACACGATCGGCGGTGCGGCTCCCGACCAGGGAGTTGCCGGCGCTGACCTTGCCGACGCGAGAGGCCGGGTTGCTCGCATCGACCCAGGTGGCCGCACCGATGTTCCAGGTCGGTCCCCCCGCATCCCATTTGGAGAACCAGGGGCTGGAGATGACATAGTTGCCATCGGCCAGCACCACCACGCCTCCCCGGCCCACGTTGTCGGACTGGTTGGAACCGATCATCGAATTGGCCGACGAAACCGTCCCCACGCGCGAAGCCGGATCCTTGCCGTTCACCCAGGTCACGGCACCGACTTCAGCTTGAGACGGGCCGGACTCACCACTCCATGCCGGGCTGACGATGACATAGGCTCCGTCCTTCAACGCCACCACGCCGCCCTTGCCCACGAAGTCCGCGTTCTTGGTGCCGACCATGGAGTTGCTGGCCGCCACCGTTCCCGTCATCGTCTTGCTGCCGTCCACCCAGGTCACGGCGCCGAGCACGGGCTTGGTGCCGTCCGTACCGCGCCAATACGGGCTGACCACGACATAGTTGCCATCGCTCAACGCGGTCACACCGCCCGAGCCTATGCTGTCGTAGGCCTTGCCGACCAGCGAGTTGGACCGCGAGACCACGCCGTTGACGCCCAGTGTCGAGCTGCCCCAGGTGATGGCGCCATGGCTGCTGCCTTCGTCATTCCAGTCGCCCATGTTGGCCCCAGGGCTGACGATGACGAAGTGGCCGTTGGCGAGCTTGGTGGCGCTGAGCGCGGGGCTCGTCGTGGCGTAGAGGGCACTGATCAGTGCACCGCTCTTTCCGTCGTAGAGAAAGGCCCGCCCGCCCTTGGCCGTGGGGTCAGAGGAACTGGCCAGTACGAGGATGTTGCCGTTGTCCAGCTCGATGACGCCACCGCTTCCATGCCGGTTGCCGGCACTTGGCGAGGGATCGTCCAGCATCAGATGGCGGCCGCCCATGCCCTGGTTGTCGATGATCAGGTTGTACGGATCCAGCAGCAGTTCGCTGCCCACGCCGGTCTCGACCTTGCCGCCGTAGTTCAGCGTGCCGCGGCCCGAGATCTCGACAAAGCTGCCTGCCCCGGTCTTGGCTTCGCCCCAGTAGCCGGTATCGCCGTCGGCCCACACCACCAGCTTGGCGCCCTGCCCTTGGGCACTGAGCCGGGTACCCTGAGCCACGCGCGTCGTCTGTGCGTTGGCCAGCGTACCCATGGCTGCGCTGGACTCGCCCTGCTTGTCGCCACCGATCAGCAGACGCCCGCCCTGTTGGCCGTCCGCGCTCAAACTGGCGGCCGACAGCGTGAGCTGCTTGCCGCCAAGGGCCACCGAGCCACCCTGCTGGCCGCCGTTGGCCTGCACCGTGCCGGAGACATACACCTTGTCCGCACCGCCGATCAGCACCGAGCCGCCGCGCAGATCGCCATTGGCGCTGATGACCGCGTCGCGCGTTTGCACGAGGCTGACCGAGGCCTTCAGGACCACGTCGCCACCATTGCCGTTGGCGCTGACCCGACCGGCCTGCAACAGCTCCTGCGCGTCCATCGCGACACGCCCGCCATCGGTCGTACCGCTGGCGTCGATCTGGCCAGTCTGGCTCAGCAGGCCGCCCTTCAGCGCCACGGCACCGCCTTGGCGGCCCGTCGCGTCAAGACGTCCGCTCTGGTCGACGAGCGCGCTCTCCAGCACGATGCGCCCACCCCGCTCGCTCAGGCCCTTGGCCTCGACCACGCCGGTGTTGTTCACCGCCGCCCGGGACAGCGATTCGGCCGCCTGCGCGCTCAGCAGCGCCACGCCGCCGCCCACCGACACCAGGCCCTGGTTCTCCACCAGCGCGTCCACCGTGCCTTTGTTGACACGCAGGCTGATCAGCCCGTCGCCGCCGAAGTCCACGTCCACCGCCTCGGCCGCCACCAGCGCGGCCGCGCCGGCGTCGGCACGCAGGCTGCCTTCGTTGCGCACCACCGGCGCGATCAGCGCCACGCGGCCGCCCGGCAGCGCCGTGATGCTGCCTTGGTTGAGCACCATCGCCCCCGGCTGGCCGCCGTCGAAGCGGTACTTGCCGTTCAGGAAGTCCTGGTCGCTGAGCTTCAGCGTCGAAGCCACCAGCCCGCCCACGTTGACCTGCGAGCCCTGACCGAAGACCACGCCCGCGGCATTGAGCAGCAGCACCTGGCCGTTGGCGCTGAGCTGGCCGAAGATCTGCGACGGCGTCTGCGACCCGACCACGCGGTTCAGCGCCACGCTGCTGCTGCCGGGCTGCTTGAACTCCACGCGCGCGCCGCTGCCGATGTCAAAGCTCTGCCACTGGGTGATCAGCTTGTCACTGCCCTGGTGGATGGTGAGCTGGCTGCCCTGCTGCTGGATGTTGGCCTGGCCGTGCACGACCTGCGCGCCGCTGGGCAGGGTCTGCGCCGACACCGGGCTGGGCGGCCCCACGGGCGCGGCCAGCGCGGCCGGTGGCGTCAGCAGCCCCGGCAGCAGCGCCGCCAGCAGCACGCGGGCCGAGGCCTTCTTGCCGCGTGCGCGCGCGATTTCGGACACCGGCACCCAGCAGCGGGTCAGTTCATTCCAGATCAGGCGGTAGGTCTTGTTCATGGCGGTGCAATCGATCGGGGGTTCTTACTTGGCGGCCTTGCCCTTGCCCTTGGCGGGCTTGGCGGCGGGCGGGGATTCGGCGGCGGGCAACAGCTCGCCGAGGTTGCCCAGCGACATCAGCTGCCCATGGGCCAGCGCCAGCGCGCCGCTCTGGTGGAGGCGGTGCACCGTGGGCGCGTCCAGCGCCTGCAGCTTGGCGGCGCTCACGACCATGAAGCCGCTGAGCTGGCGCGGCTCGCCGCCGCCCGGCGGCGCGATGCGCAGCCCGCTGGCCTCCAGCACGCCGGCTTCCTGCAGCTGCTTGACCAGCTGCTCGGTGATCTCGCCCTGGCGCTGGAAGTCCTGCGCGAAGGCGCGCAGCTGCTCCAGCCGCGCGCTGGGCTTGCCGTCAGCGCCGAACAGCGGCGGGCCGCCCGCGTCCAGCCACGGCGCGGCGGCGTCGATGCCCAGCATCACCTCGTCGCGTCCCGGCACGCGCAGCGCATGGAAGGGGTAGCGGCGCACATAGGCCGGGATGTAGGTCCGCGCGCGCCACTGGCCGTCGGCGCCGACGTAGAGGTTGCGCCCGTCGCCCGTGCCCACCAGCACGCCCAGCAGCGGCGTGGCCTGGCCGGGCGCGTTGACGAAGACGATGGGGTAGTGCCGCAGCGCGGCGGCCACCTCGCCGGCGACGAGCGGAATGGCATTCGTCTGCGCGGCGAAGCGGTAGTCCGGCGCGCTCGGCGGCAGCGCCAGGCGGCCATGGGCCTGGGTGTCGAAAGGCACCAGCTGGCGGTAGAACAGCGGTGTTTGGGATGCGGTACTCATGGACGACGACGGCGAAGAAGTCTGGGAGGACGGGGCGCTGGCGGCACCCGCGGACTGAGCGTGGACGGGCAGCGCCAGCACGCAGGCCAGCGCGGCAGCAAGGCCGGCGATGCGCCGGGGCATGGATGACGGGGTCATGTCTTGCCTCCCGTCGTTCAGAACCACCACAGGCCCTGGACCCAGCCGCGCCGGCGGCCGTCGCCGCCGTCGGCGTTGAGCCCCTGCACGCTGCGGCCGGGGTTGTCGCCCAGCGCCTGCGCCAGGCCCACGCGCACCAGGTAGCGCCCCGGCTTGCTCAGCGTCAGCCCCAGGCCGGCGCCGGCCAGGCCGTAGCGGTTGCGGCCCGTGGCCGTCGCGATGGGCAGGCCGCGCGTGTCCTGGTGCAGCTGGACCTGGCCGCCGTCGACATAGCCTTGCAGCTGCAGCGCCCCCCAGGGCAGCCCGCCGGCCCAGTCGTAGCGCAGCTCCAGCGTGCCGAACCAGCCGCTGTCACCCTGCGCCTCGCTGCCCGAATAGGCGCGCACCGCGTTGGGTCCGCCCAGGATGATCTTCTCGGACGAGTCCAGGTTCTTGCCCGCCCACTGCCCGTTGAACGACGCCAGCAGGCTGAGGCTGCCGCCCAGGCGCTGCATGCGGCTGGCACCGATGTTGAGCTTGTGGAAGCTGCCTGCGGTCTGGTAGCCCAGCCGGTCGCCCAGCGCGTCGCCGGCGTTGCGATCCAGGTTCACGCTGCCCACCGTGGCCGTGACGCTCCAGGTCGTCAGGCCGCCGCCCTGCCAGTTGTCGAAGCGGTCGCCCGACAGCGTGGCCGCCAGGCTGCTGACGCGCTTGTCGCGGATGTTGCCGGCGTTGGATTCGTCGGCCAGCTGCTTGCGCGTGGCGTCCGCGGCCGCATAGACATTGAGCAGGCGGCTGCGCACCAGCGGGTAGCTCAGCCCGGCGTTGAAGGTCTGCGAGCGCCCTTCCATGCCGGCCGTCGCCCCGACGCCACGGCGGATGTCGTAGCGCATCGTCGACGCACCCAGGTTGGCGCGCAGCCCGCTGGCGCCCAGGGGCTGGCGCAGGTGGGCGCGCAGCAGCCGCGAGCCCTCGGCCACGGTGAGCTGGGTCGCCAGTTGCTCGCCGCCGCCCAGCAGGTCGTTGAGCATGAACTGGCCGTTGAGCTGTGCCGTCCCGGTATCGCGGCTGCCGTAGTTGTCGCTCCACAGCGTGCCGCCGAACCAGGGGCCCTCCTCGACGTCGATGTGCACGCGCGTGCTGTCCGACGCCGCGCCCGGCTCCAGGCGCGCGCGGGCGGAGACGCCGGGCAGGTCGTTGACCAGCAGCATGACGCGCTCCAGCTCGTCCTCGCGCAGCGCGCCGCGCTCCTGCAGCCGCAGCGCGGCCATGCGCTCCACGCTGCCCGGGCGCAGGCGCAGCCCGCGCGCGCCCGGCACCACCTGCACGACGGCCCCGGCCATGGGCACGTCCACGCGGCCGGCCAGCAGCGCGATCTCCAGCTCGCCCCTGCCCAGGTCCTGCTCGGGCAGGTAGGCACGCGCCAGCATCCAGCCGCGCGCGCGCAGCTCGTCGGTGACGCGCTGCGCCAGCGCCTGCAGCCCGGCGAAGTCATAGCGCCGGCCGCGCGACTCGGCCGCCAGGGCCTGCAGCCAGTCGGCCGGCAGCAGCTCGGTGGCGCCGCTGAAGCGCAGGCCCTCGAGCCGCACCTGCGCGCCGCCCGGCGCCTGCAGCGCGGGGCGCGGCGCGCGGATCAGCTCCTCTGGCCCGATGGGACGCGGCAACCGCGGCGCCTGGCGCTGCTGCTGGTTCAACAGTGAGCCCGCGTCGGGCGTCTGCGCCAGCGCGGCACCCGTTCCCAGGCCCAGCATCAGGAGCGCGGCCAGGGGCTGGCGGCGCAGGCCGTCTTTCTTGGAAGGCTTCATGTCAACGACGTCTTTGAATGGAGGGAGACCCCGGGGCCCGGGCGCTCGCCACGCGAGCCCGGCCCCATCGGGGAGGAAGCGGGAAAGGGCCGTCCCGGCTCAGGGACGGATCAGGGCCTTGGCGTGGAAGCGGTATCCGGCGCTGCGTGCCGTGTTGATCGGCAGCACCAGGCCGGTGGCCTCGTTCACCTTGCGCCGCAGGCGGCGCATCTGCGTGTCGAGACGACGCTGGTCATAGGACAGGTAGTCCTCGCCCAGCGCCTCGACGATCTGCTGCCGGCTGGCGATGCCGCCGGCCTCGCGCATCAGCTCGCGCAGCACCACCAGGTCCTGCTCGGACAGCGCGACCGACGCATGGCCCGGCGGCATCAGCCGGCGCGGGCTCAGCTCCAGCACCCAGGCGTCCTGCGGCTGCGGCGCCGGGGCATCGCCGAGCCGGCGCGACATCGCGGCCAGCGTGGCCGCGATTTCGTCCAGATCGGAGGTCTTGGGCAGGTAGTAGTCGGCGCCCACGTCCAGCCCGGCGATGCGGTCGCGCACCGCGCCGCGCGCGGTCAGCACCACGATGCCCAGCTGGCGGCCCTGCTCGCGCAGCTCGCGGATCAGGGTCAGGCCGTCGCCGTCGGGCAGCCCCAGGTCGATCAGCGCCATGGCATGCCGCGCCGGGTCGTAGGCGCGCCGGAACTCGTCCAGCGAGGCTGCGACGTCGACGCGATAGCCGGCGTCGCGGAGGAACTCGCCGAGTTCGTCCCGCAATACCGTCTCGTCTTCGAGCAGGATCAGGTCATGCATGCGCTGAGGGTAGGGGCGCCCTCACGCGTCAATCTGAGCAAATCTGAGCAGATCGAAGCGCCGCGCCACAGTCGTGAGGATTGTCACTGCGCCAGTCGCCCAGTCCGTCGATCCCCCAGGGAGGCGGCACGGATAATCGGTCGCAATGCGCCCTTTCGTTCGTCGTCTGCTGACGGGCTTGGTCCTGCTCGTCGCCGCCATCTGCCCCGTTCTCGCCGCCCCGTTGATGTTGGACCCTCAGGCCAGCGTCGCCAGCCTGGGCCATCTGTCGATGCTGCGCGACCCCCAGGGCCGGCTGGACGCCGAACAAGCCGTGGCCGCGCAGGGCTGGAAGGCCCTGCCCGGCGCCGTCAATGCCGGCTACACGACCGACGCGATCTGGGTCAGGCTGGAGGTGCAGCGGCCGGCCACGGCCTCGGCGCAATGGCTGCTGCAGCTCAGCCATGCGCTGCTGGACGACGTGCGCCTGTACCGGCGCGATGCCGCGGGCCGCTGGCAGCTCGAGCAGCAGTCCGGCGAAGAGATCGGCCGCTCCCACTGGGCCGTGGACGCGCGCAACCTGCAGCTGCCGCTGCGCCTGGACGACGCACAGCCCACGGCCCTGCTGCTGCGCCTGCAGACCCGCAATGCGATGTCCACGCGCATCAGCCTGGCCACTCCGGAAACCTATGCCGCGGACGCGCGCCGCGAATACCTCTTCTACGGCCTGGGCCTGGGCTTTGGCCTGCTGCTGCTGATCTTCCATACGCTGTTCTGGCAGATGACGCGCGAGCCCATCAGCGGCTGGTACCTGCTCTATGTGGGCAATGCGTTGCTGGTGGAGGCTCTCACCGCGGGACTGCCGCAGCAGCTGCTGGACCTGCCGGCGCGCTTCTCGGACGGCTTGCTGAGCGTGAACATGTGCATCGGCGTGGCCATCGGCATGCGCTTCGCGACCATGCAGCTGGAGACCGCGCCGCGCTGGCCGCGCGTCACCTCGGCACTGAACCGGGTGGCGTTGCTGGTGAGTCTCTCCACCGCCATGCTGTCGCTGAGCGGGTACAACGGCCAAGCGATGGCGATCATGCAGGTGTCCGCCATGCTGGGGATCGCCACCCTGGTCGGCCTGGCCTTGTGGCTGCTGCCGCGCGACGAGGGCCAGGCGCGCAGCTTTCTGCTGATCTTCGGCGTCTACCACGTCGGCGTCGCCATCAGCTTTCTGCGTAACCTCGGCTATGTGCCCACCACGGCCTGGACGGCCAATGCCGCGGCGCTGGGCACGCTGCTGCACATGGTGCTGATGAGCGAGCGGCTGAACCGGCGCTACGACGCAATCCGGCGCGAGAAGGAAGCCGCCCAGCAGCATCTGGTGGAAGTCGTGGGCCGGCACAACGACAACCTGGAGCGGGAGGTGCGCGTGCGCACCGCCGACCTGCGCCTGGAGATCGAGCAGCGCCACCGACTGGAGATCGAGCTGCGCGCCGCGCTGGACACGGAGCGCCGCGCCAAGCAGTCGCAGCTGGACTTCGTGGCCATGGTCTCGCACGAATTCCGCACCCCCCTGGCCATCATCAACACCACCGCGCAGCAGATCGCCAAGAATCTGGATGCGGCGCGCGAGAAGACGCTGGCGCGCTGCGCCAATCTGCGCGCCGCGGCGCAGCGCATGACGGTGCTGGTGGACGAATACCTCACCTCGGACCGCATGGACACCGGACAGGCGCCCTTCCAGCCGCGCGAATGCTCGCGGGACGAGCTGGTGGAGTTGCTGGACGACCTGGTCGCGGACTGGCCCATGGGCCGCATCCAGCTTCATGAAACCGGCCTGCCAACGTCGCTGCACTGCGACCCCGGGCTGCTGCAGGTGGCGCTGCGCAACCTGCTCGCGAATGCCGACCGCCATGGCCCGCCGGACCGCCCGGTGGAGCTGGAGGCCGGCGTCGCCGCCGACGGCGGCCTGCGCCTGGCCGTCACCAGCCCGGGCGAGCCCATCCCGGCCGACGAGGTGCCGCGCCTGTTCGAAAAATACTTCCGCGGCCGCCTGGCCCAGCAGTCGCCGGGCGCCGGACTGGGGCTCTACCTGGTGCGCCGCATCGCCGGGCTGCATGGCGGGCTGGCGCGCCTGGAGGCGGCCGGCCAGCAGGGCCGCATCTGCGTGGCGCTGATGCTGCCGCTGCGCGGCGCGCAGCCGATCTGATCCCAGGGCCCCGCGCCGCCGCCAAGGGCCCTGTTTTCTTTCACAATGGGCGCCTTGGCACCCGCTGAGGCCCGCTGATGTCCGCCAGGCTCAGGGCCGAGAGCAGCCCGGGCCGTGAAACGCGGTCCGTCCTTTTCAAGACAACCACCTAGGAAGAGATGTGCAGCTAGCCACCTGGAACGTCAACTCGCTCGCCGTGCGCCTGCCGCAGCTGCTGGCCTGGCTGGAACAAAACCCCGTCGAGGTGCTGGTGCTGCAGGAGACCAAGCTGACCGACGACAAGTTCCCGGTCGCCGAGATCCAGGCCGCCGGCTACCAGGTGAGCTGGTTCGGGCAGCGGACCTACAACGGCGTCGCGCTGCTGACGCGCGCCCCGCATGCCGACGTGCTGCGCAACATCCCCGGCTTTGCCGACGAGCAGGCCCGCGTGATCGCCGGCACGGTGGACGGTGTCCGCGTGATCGGCGCCTACTTTCCCAACGGCCAGGCGCCCGGCAGTGACAAGTTCGCCTACAAGATGGCCTGGCTGGAGGCGCTGGAGCGCTGGGTGGCCGAAGAGCTTCAGCACCACGACAAGCTGGTGCTGTTGGGCGACTTCAACATCGCCCCCGAGGACCGCGACGTCTACGACCCCGTGGCCTGGGCCGGCCAGATCCACTGCACGCCCGAGGAGCGGGCGCACTTCCAGGCGCTGCTGGCGCTGGGGCTCAGCGACGCCTTCCGCCTCTTCGAGCAGCCGCCCAAGAGCTGGAGCTGGTGGGACTATCGCAACCTGGCCTTCCGCAAGAACCAGGGCCTGCGCATCGACCACATCCTGGTCAGCCAGGGCCTGCGCGCGCAGGTGCAGGCCTGCGTCATCGACAAGCTGCCGCGCAAGAACGAGCGGCCCAGCGACCACGCGCCGGTGCTGGTGACCTTGGGCTGAGGCCCGACAAAGGGTTTACCCGGGGCAATGGTCAGGCGCCATTCGCCCCATCATTGCTGCATTCGCACGGCCGACACCCCAGTCGGCCGGGGTCTTTGTGACATCCTGGGCAGATCCGGGGCAACCCGTATCCCATCTTGACGACTGTCAAGCGACGGGCAGCGCCGGCCTGTCATCCTGATGCTTGATCGCCGTCAATTTCCTTGGCGGCCGGAGTTTCAGCGATGAGAGTCAACGAGCCCGTCACCCAACGCGAGCACCCCTTCCCTTCAGGCCAGGCCCTGGTCTCCACCACCGACCTGAAGGGCCGCATCCTGCATTGCAACGCGGCCTTCATCGAGGTCAGCGGCTACAGCCGTGAGGAGCTGCTGGGGCAGCCGCACAACCTGATCCGCCACCCCGATGTGCCGGAGGAAGCCTTCCGCGACCTCTGGGCCACGATCGAGCGCGGCCTGCCCTGGTCGGGCATCGTGAAGAACCGGTGCAAGAACGGCGACCACTACTGGGTCTCGGCCAATGTCACGCCGCTGATGGAGGGCGACAAGCCGGTGGCCTATATGTCGGTGCGCACCGAGCCCAGCCGCGCGCAGATACAGGCGGCCGAGGCGCTGTATGCCCGCATGCGCGAGCGCCCCGGCGCGATCCGCCTGCACCGCGGCCGCGTGCTGCACGGGGGCTGGCGCGGCTGGCTGGCGAGCCTGCGCCCGCAGCGTTTCGCGGGCACGCCGGCCTTTCTCGCGATGGCCGCGCTGGGCTGGTTCGCCAGCCAGCTGACGCCCGCGCAGGCCCTGGCGCTGCTGCTGCCGGCCGCGCTGGCGTTGGCCTGGTGGTCCAGCGGCCGCTGTGCCGCCGCGCTGCGCGTGGTCAACCGCTATGCCAACCAGCTCGCCGCGGGCGACCTGAGCCGCGAACTGCCGGCCCAGGGCCGCGCGATGACCGAGCAGCTGGAGGCCGCACTGCGCCAGCTCAGCGTCAACATGCGCGCGCTGGTGTCCGACACCCAGGCGGAGCTGCAGCGCATGGCCGGCGTCAGCCGCGAGATCGCCCAGGGCAACCAGGACCTCGCGCGCCGCACCGAGGCGCAGGCCGCCAACCTGGAGCAGACCGCCGCCAGCGTGGAGCAGATCACCGGTACCGTGCGCCACAGCACGGCCAGCGCGGACCAGGCCGCGACCACGGTCCGCGAGGTCGGCGACGTGGCGCAGCGCAGCGCCGAGGTGGTGCAGTCGGTGAACGCCACGATGGCCGAGATCGCCCGCTCGTCCCAACGCATCGGCGACATCAGCCAGACCATCGACGGCATCGCTTTCCAGACCAATCTGCTCGCGCTGAACGCTGCCGTGGAGGCGGCACGCGCCGGCGAACATGGCAAGGGCTTCGCGGTGGTGGCCAGCGAGGTGCGGGCGCTGGCGCAGCGCAGCTCGGCCGCCTCGCGCGAGATCCGCCAGCTCACGCAGGCCGCGCATGAAAAGGTGGAGGCTGGCTCCAGCCAGACCGCGCAGGCGCGCGAGCGCATGGACCAGACCCTGGCCTCGGTGCAGCGCGTGGCCCACCTGATCGAGGACATCGACCGCGGCGCACGCGAGCAGCTGGGCGGGATCTCGCAGATCCACGACGCCATGCACGACATCGAGGACATCACGACGCAGAACGCGGCGCTGGTGCAGCAACTGGCCGGCAGCTCGGCCCGCCTGCTGGAGCGCTCGCGCGAGGTGGAGACGGCGCTGGCGGTGTTCCGCCTGCGCCCCGGGCAGTCGCGCGAGGTGCTGGCCGTCGACGCCGTGACGCTGCGCCGGCAGGCGAAGGCGCAGCCGGCCGCCCGCTGAGGCCGCGCGGACGCTCAGGCGTCGGGCGCTTCCTGGCGCATCAGCGCCAGACACTCGTCCAGCAGCTGGTGCAGCTGCTGGACACGCGCCTCGCCCAGGCGCTCGTTCAACGCGCGCTGGGCCTTCTTCCAGCTCGCCTGCACCTGCCGGCGCAGCGCCGCGCCGGCCGGCGTGGCCGACAGCAGCCGGCTGCGGTTGTCGTCACCCGGCCCCATCTCGACCAGCCCGGCCTCCAGCAGCGCCTGCAGGTTGCGCGACAGCGTGGACGCGTCCAGGTCCATCTTGCGCGCCAGCTGGCCCGGCGCGATCGGCCCAAGCTTCAACACATGCGACAACAGCGCGTACTGCGCCGTGGTGAGCCCGCTGTCCGCGAAGAAGGGCTCGCAAAAGCCCGACACGCGGCGCGTGAGCTGGCGCAGCTTGAAGTTGGTGCAGCCGCTGGGGCCGGGAACCGCCCCCAGCACCGCCTCGGATGACGCGGACTTGCTTGACATGAAACCATTGTAGCTGCAACGATTGCATCTACAACCATCAACCCGGACCGACCCTCGCGATGCAAGAAGCCGTCAAGCCCACCTCCACCTCCGGCGAGGACCTCGCCGCCGTCCTCGCGCGCTGGCAGGCCGAAGAGGCCGCGGTGCGCGCCCGCCTGCGCCCCGAGCAGGGCGTGGCCCGCCCGGAGCAGCTCGCCGGCAAGACCGGCCTGCAGCAGATGCAGGCCATGCTGGACGGCGAACTGCCCGCGCCGCCCATCGCCGATACGCTGGACTTTCTGCTGCTGTCCGTCGCGCCCGGCCAGGCGGTGTTCCAGGGCCAGCCGCGCTTTCGCCACTACAACCCGCTGGGCACGGTGCACGGCGGCTGGTTCGCCACGCTGCTCGATTCAGCGCTGGGCTGCGCGGTGCACACCACGCTGGACCCCGGACGCGGCTACACCACGCTGGAGCTCAAGCTGAACCTGGTGCGCGCGCTGTCCGACCGCGTGCCACTGGTGCGCGCGATCGGCAATGTCCGCCACGTGGGCCGGCAGATGGCCACCGCCGAGGCCGACCTGGTGGGGCCCGACGGCAAGCTGTACGCCCACGCCAGCACCACCTGTCTGATCTTCGACCTGCCGCCGCGGCGCTGAGAATCGGACTCCGGCCCTGGGGCCGTGAACCGCTCAGGCGGCCGGTGCCCGCAGTGCCGACGCCTCCCGCGCCAGCTGCGTGATGCGTGCCCAGTCGCCACCGCGCAGCGCATCGGCCGGCGTCAGCCAGGAACCGCCGCAGACCTTCACGTTGGGCAGCGCGAGGAAGTCGGGCGCCGTCTGCGGCGTGATGCCGCCGGTGGGGCAGAAGGCCACGTCCGCGAAGGGCCCGGCCAGTGCCTTCAGCAGCGACAGCCCACCGACCGCGGTGGCCGGGAAGAGCTTGAGGAAACGGTAGCCGGCCTCGCCCGCCTGCATCACCTCGCTGGCCGTGGACACGCCGGGCAGCAGCGGCAGGCCCTGGTCCTCGCAGGCGCGCGCCAGCGTCGGCGTGAAACCGGGGCTGACGCCAAAGCGGCAACCGGCGCGCCGGGCCGCCTCGGCATCCTGCGCACTGCGCAGCGTACCGGCGCCGACGATGGCCTCGGGCACCTCGCGCGCGATCGCCGTGATCGCCTGCAGCGCCACCGGCGTGCGCAGCGTCACCTCCAGCACCTTGACGCCTCCGGCCACCAGCGCGCGCGCCAGCGGCACGGCCTGCGCCAGATCCTCGATCACGATCACCGGGATCACCGGCCCATGCTGGGCCAGCGCCAGTGTCTGCTCGTTCATGTCCATGGCTTGTCTTCCTCTTTCGTCCCGGCGGTGGCCGGGCCTCACATCCAGGTGATGGCGCCCTGTTCGGCGCTGCTGACGTTGCGGCGCATGCCGGCGAAGAGCTCGCGCCCCAGGCCCATGCCGTTGTCGAGCGCCGCCTCGGGCCGGATCTGCGCCGGCTCGCGCGCGGCCCATTCGGCCGCGTCGACCAGGGCCAGCAGCTCGCCGCTGCGCGCGTCCACGCGCACCAGGTCGCCATCGCGCAGCCGGCCCAACGGGCCGCCGGCCAGCGCCTCGGGGCTGACGTGGATCGCCGCCGGCACCTTGCCCGAGGCCCCGCTCATGCGCCCGTCGGTGACCAGCGCGACGCGGAAGCCCTTGCCCTGCAGCACCGCCAGCGGCGGCGTCAGCTTGTGCAGCTCGGGCATGCCGTTGGCCTGCGGCCCCTGGAAGCGCACCACGACGACCACGTCGCGCTCCAGCTCGCCGGCCTTGAACGCCGCCTGCATGGCCTCCTGGCTGTCAAAGATGCGCGCCGGCGCCTCGACCCAATGGCGGTCCTCCGGCACGGCCGAAACCTTGATCACCGCGCGCCCCAGGTTGCCCTGCAGCAGCTTGAGCCCGCCGGTGGCGGAGAACGGCTGGTCGGCGCCGCGCAGCACCTCGGGGTCACGGCTCGCCGGGGGCAGGTCTTGCCAGGCCACGCCCTGCTCGCCGGCCGCCACCGGCACGCGGCCATAGGCCTGCAGCGACGGGCCGGCGACGGTCAGCACGTCCTCGTGCATCAGCCCGGCGCGCAGCAGCTCGCGGATCACGAAGCCGGGGCCGCCGGCCGCCTGGAATTGATTCACGTCGGCGCTGCCGTTGGGATAGACGCGCGCCAGCAGCGGCACCACGGCCGACAGCTCGGAGAAGTCGCTCCAGTCGATCAGGATGCCGGCGGAACGGGCCACCGCCACCCAGTGGATCAGGTGGTTGGTCGAGCCACCGGTGGCCAGCAGCGCCACCATGGCATTGACGATGGCGCGCTCGTCGACCACCTGGCCGATCGGCGCCGGCGCGCTACCGCGCGCCTGGATTGCCAACGCGCGGCGCACCGCCTCGTCGGTCAGGCGGCTGCGCAAGGGGTCCTGCGGATGCACGAAGGCCGCGCCCGGCACATGCAGGCCCATGGCCTCCAGCAGCATCTGGTTGCTGTTCGCGGTGCCGTAGAAGGTGCAGGTGCCAGCGCCGTGATAGGCCGCGGACTCGGCCTTGAGCAGTTCGTCGCGTCCCACCTTGCCCTGCGCGTAGAGTTCGCGCACCTTGGCCTTGTCCGAGTTCGACAGGCCCGAGCTCATCGGCCCGGCCGGCACGAAGACGCAGGGCAGATGGCCGAAATGCAGCGCGCCGATCAGCAGCCCCGGCACGATCTTGTCGCAGATGCCCAGCAGCAGCGCGGCGTCGAAGACGTCGTGCGACAGCGCAACCGCCGTGCCCATCGCGATGGTGTCGCGCGAGAACAAGCTCAGCTCCATGCCCGGCGTGCCCTGGGTCACGCCGTCGCACATCGCCGGCACGCCGCCGGCCACCTGCACGGTGGCCCCCAGCGCGTGCGCGGCGCGGCGGATCTGGGCCGGATAAGCCTCGTAGGGCTGGTGGGCCGACAACATGTCGTTGTAGGCCGTGACCACCGCCAGATGGGGCGCCCGCTCGGCAACGATGCGCAGCTTGTCGTTGGACGGCAGCGCCGCCACCGCATGCGCGACATTGGCGCAGCCCATGCGCTCCACGCCCGGCAGACGGCGGCCCAGGCGCTGCACCTGGTCCAGATAGCGCTCCCGGGTGGCGGCGCTGCGCGCGCGGATGCGCTGGGTCACGTTCGCCAGGGTCGCGAGGGTGGCATTCATGCGGGCGCGTCGATGTAACTCGACCTCAGTTTTCAAGGTAACCATATTACAGGATGGTCCACCGGCCCTGGTTACAGCCGGGGTACCAAATGCGGATCCCGGCCGCCTCGAAGCTGTTTCGGGGCGCGCCGGTCACGGGCGTTTCATCTGCGTCCCCTATGGTGCGAGCGCTCGAAGCGCGGCATGCCGCCGCGTGCCGACCGCCGCCGGCGGTCCATGGAAACACACACATGAAGCTGTCATCACGCCCCCTGCCCCGCCCCGCTCCCCTGCTGCGTCCGCTGGCGCTGTCGCTGGCCGCGGCCGCCCTGCTGTCCGGCTGCGACGACGGTGACGAGGCCATTGCCGAAGGCACGACCGTGGAGATCGCGCTGCTCGCGACCTCCGACCTGCACCAGAACGTGCTGAGCTACAACTACTATGCGCTCGCCGCCGACACCAGCCTGGGCCTGGAGCGCACCGCGACGCTGATCAAACAGGCGCGCGCCGAGAACCCCAACAACCTGCTGCTGGACAACGGCGACACCATCCAGGGCACGCTGCTGGGCGACTTCCAGGCCCAGGCCAAGCCCATCGGTTGCGGCTCCACGCTGGCCATCCACAAGGCCATGAACGCGATGGGCTTCGACGGCGGCGGCCTGGGCAACCATGAGTTCAATTACGGCCTGCCCTTCCTGTCGCAGGTGATGAACACCGACCTGGGCGTGGCCGGCGTCAGCAAGCCCGCGGGCAACTGCGGCGCGCCGAGCTTTCCCACCGTGGTCAGCAACGTGCTGAGCAGCAGCAGCAACGCCCCCATCCTGAAACCCTATGCGCTGATCAGCAAGACCGTGCAGGCCAAGGGCCCCAACGGGCAAAGCTACACGCTGCCGCTGAACATCGGCGTGATCGGCTTCGTGCCGCCGCAGATCGTCGACTGGGACGCCAAGTACCTCAGCGGCAAGGTCTATGTGGCCGGCTCGGTGGAGAGCGCGCAGAAGTACGTGCCCGAGATGCGCGCCAAGGGCGCGCAGCTGGTCGTGGCACTGTCCCATGGCGGGCTGGACGCCGCGCCCTACAGCCCCAAGATGGAGAACCAGAGCTACCACCTGGCCAAGGTGCCCGGCATCGACGCGCTGCTGACCGGCCATGCCCATCTGGTCTTCCCGGCCGCGCGCGAGGCCAGCGCCCCGGCGCTGGACCCCTCGCTGGCCGCGCTGCCCAAGCCCGAGGTGGACGCCGTGAAGGGCCTGGTGCACGGCGTGCCCACGGTGATGCCGCAGAGCTGGGGCCGCCGCCTGGGCATCATCAAGCTGACCCTGGTCTACCAGGGCGGCCAGTGGGTGGTGCAGAAAGACAAGACCACGGTGGAGGCGCGCGGCTTCAAGTACACCGACGGCAAGACCACGGTGGACGCCGACCCGGCGATCGCCACGCTGATCGCCAACGAGCACCAGGACGCGATCGCCTACGCCAAACAGCCGCTGGGCGTCAGCACGGACTTCCAGATGTCGGCCTACTTCGCGCTGCTGGGCGACGTCAGCGCGATCCAGATCGTCAACCAGGCGCAGATCGACTATGTGAAGGGCTTCCTGGCCAGCACCACCGACCCGACGCTGCAGTCCTACCGCAACATCCCGGTGATCTCCTGCAGCGCGCCCTTCAAGGCCGGACGCAACGGCGCCAGCGACTTCACCGATGTCGCCCCCGGCGCCAGCGCCGCGGCCCCGCAAATGCTGCAGGTGCGCAACCCCGGCGACCTCTATCTGTACGGCAACAACAACATCCAGGCCGTGAAGATCAAGGGCTCGGACCTGAAGGCCTGGCTGGAAACCTCGGCGCGGCAGTTCGCGCAGATCGACCCGGCGCAGAGCGCGCCGCAGGACCTGGTGCCCTCGTACGCGACGATCTTCAACTTCGACGTCTTCTATGCCGAGGGCAACGCGCTGACCTATCAGGTGGACGTGACCAAGCCGGCCGGATCGCGCATCGTCAACCTGCGCTTCCAGGGCCAGGCGGTGGCCGACGGCGCCGACTTCATCGTCGCGACCAACGACTACCGCGCCGGTGGCGGTGGCAGCTTCCCCGGCATCGACGGCAGCAAGACCATCATCAAGTCACCCGACGCCAACCAGACCGTGGTCGCCGACTTTCTGAAGAAGCAGCCCCAGCTCACCCGCGCCGCCAACGGCAATGGCCGCAGCTGGAGCTTCGTGAAGACCGCCACGGCCGGCCCCGTGATCCTGCGCAGCGCACCCGGCAAGCTGGCGGTGGCGCAGTCGCTGGGCCTGGGCCAGGTGGTGGCCGAAGGCGGGCTGGACGCCAACGGCTATGCGCAGTACCGCGTCGACCTGAACCGATGAGCGCCTGGCTTGGCCGCATCGCGGCGGTGCTGGGCAGCGCCGCGATGCTGGGGGCTCTGGTCACGGCCTGCCAGCCTCAGGCGTTGGCGCCGACGCCGCAACAGATCGAGTCGATGGGCCTGCGCGCCCGCCACGCCGGTCAGGCCGAGGCCCTGACCCAGCTGCAGCAATGGGCCCGCGCCGGCCAAACGGTGGCGCAGCGCGAGCTGGCCCTGGCGCTGGCCGAGACACCCGCGAACTGGCCCACCGCGCGCGACTGGCTGGAACGCGCCGCCCGCGGGGGCGACGACGACGCAGCCCAGCGGCTGGGCGAGCTGCACCGCCTCGGCCGCTGGGGGCTGAAGCCGGACCCGGCGCAGGCCGCTCGCTGGCTGGGCCTCGCGGCCCGGCAGGGCCAGGCGGACGCCGCGCTGCAGCTGGCCCTGCTGCTCAAGCATGGCGACGGCGTGGCGCGCGACGAGGCCCAGGCCCTGCACTGGCTCCAGGCCGCCGCCGATGCAGGGAATCCGCGCGCGATGTTCCTGCTCTCGCAAGCCCACGCGCGCGGCGACGGCGTGGCCCGGTCGGAGCCGCTCGCGCGCCAATGGTTGGAAGCCGCCGCCGACCGGCACGACCCGCCGGCGCTGCAGGCCTATGCGCTGGCGCTGGAAAACGGCGACCTGGGCTATGAGAAGAATCCCGCGCTGGCGCGCGAGCTGCTGATCGAAGCCGGCTCGGAGCGGCACAACCGCTGGGCCGGGCACTGAGCGCGCGGCGGGCACAAGCTCTTTCGTCCGCAGGGCGGTCGGCCCGCCGTCCGGGCTCCGCCTCTCGCGCGCCCAAGCCCTCAGCCCAGCCAACCCACCACCAGACCCAGCATGGCCATGGAGCCTATGCCCAGAATCCAAACGTCGGGGTTTTGCGCGCGGTGGCCGAATTTCCTGATCACGATCGCCATGTCTTGCTCCTCAGCGCCTCGGGGCGGGGGAACCGCCGGAGACCTTCCCCGGCAGCGTCATTGGGCGCGATGATACTGTTTATTTATACAGTGTTGCAAGCCCTTGGCGGCAGGGGACTGTGGCGGCGGCGATTCGACGTCAGCCCGCTTGTGGCAGCATGCGGCCATGGTTCGCGTCCCGCCTTCCACCCCCAGCCCCGTTCTTCCCCCTGTGTCCACGCTGCCGGCTCATAGCCGGGAATGGCTCGCCCGCTTCCAGCGCGAATGGGATCGCGAGCGAGGGCTGTCCGTGTTCGCCTATGGCTCGCTGATGTGGAACCCGGGCTTCGAGCACGTGGGCTGCGAGCCCGGCGTGGTCCGGGGCTTCCACCGCGCGCTGCAGCTGCGCTCGCTGGTCAATCGTGGCAGCGCGGAGCAGCCCGGGCTGGTGATGACGCTGCTG
The DNA here is from genome assembly GCF_022549225.1 of Pelomonas sp. CA6. Classification (GTDB taxonomy): domain Bacteria; phylum Pseudomonadota; class Gammaproteobacteria; order Burkholderiales; family Burkholderiaceae_C; genus Roseateles. Next base: position 102,425 of record NZ_JAKZFD010000013.1, on the reverse strand, counting down.
TCTGGCGGCAGCTGCCGCGGGCTGGTCTACCGGCTGGATCCCGCGCGCAGCGAGCAGTTGCTGGAGCAGCTGTGGATACGCGAGATGGTGGTGGGCTCCTACACCCCGCGTTGGCTGACCTGCGCCACCGCCCAGGGCGTGGTCAAGGCGCTGGCCTTCACGCTGTTGCGCCGCAACCCCGGCTGGGTGGGCCGCATGGACGACGCGGCGCTGCTGCATGTGCTGCGCCATGCGCGCGGCCGCTACGGCAGCACGCTGGACTACCTGCGCCAGAGCGTGGAGACGCTGCGCGCGCATGGCATCCACGACCGTGAGCTGGAACGTCAGCTGGCGCTGGCCCGCGCCCACGGGCTGTTGTGAAGCACAGCGCGGCGCTGCTCAGCCCGCCTCAGCCGCCATGGTCCTTTTTCATCTGCGCGCGCAGGCGCTGCAGGTCCTCGACGGTGTCTACATCCACCAGCACGCCGGGATCGTCCAGCTCCACGGCCTGCGCTGGATAGCGGGCCAGCAGCCGGCGTGCGCCGTCGTCGCCGCGCAGCGCGGTGAGCTCGGAATAGAGCTCGGCGCTGAAGCCCACCGGATGGCCCGGCAGCCCCTTGTGCTGGGCATAGGCGATCGGGTACTGATCCAGCGCGGCCGCCACATCGAGCAGGCTGCGGGCTTGCAGCTGCGGCATGTCGGCCGGCAGGATCAGCCAGCCCGGCGCATCCCCTGCCGCGGCCACGCCGGCGGCGATGGAGTCTCCCTGGCCCAGCGGTTCACCGAGGTGGTTGGTTTCGTCCAGCACCACCACATCGCGCGCGGCGACGAAGCGCTGAACCACCGGTGCCAGGTCTGAACAGGTCACCACCACCAGCGGCAGTTGGGACGACAGCACGCAGCCCAGACTGCGTTGCAGCAGGGTGCCATCCCCCAGGACCTGCTCCAGCTTGTGTCCGCTGCCTTTGAAGCGCTGACCGCGCCCCGCCGCCAGCACGACCACCGCCGGTCGCTGCTTGATCATTCTTGTCCTTCCTGTGTGCCTCTGGCCGACCTGCGCTGCCGCCGCGGTCCGGCCCTGCAGACGCAGCATGCAGTGCGTCAACCGCCCAGCCTACCCGGACCTTCACTACTGGGAGCTTTACCTAGTGCACGCACCATGACCTGAGGCCTCTTGCCGTGCGGCGCGCTGACCGATACTTGGGCCATGAGCAAGCTATCCGATCTCCGCAAGAGCTACGAACGCGACGAGCTGGACGAAGACCAGGCCAGCGCCCAACCCTTGCAGCAGTTCCAGCTGTGGATGGAGCAGGCGTTGGCAGCCGGTGTTCCCGAACCCAACGCGATGACGCTGGCCACCGTCGGCGCCGACGGCCGGCCCTCCACGCGCATCGTGCTGATCAAGGGCATCGATGCGCGCGGCCTGGTCTGGTACACCAACTACGACAGCCGCAAGGGCCGCGAGTTGGCCCTGCACCCCTTTGCCGCGCTGCAATTCCATTGGGTGGAGATGGAACGCGTGGTGCGCGTCGAAGGCCGCGTCGAAAAGGTCAGCGACGCCGAGTCCGACGCCTACTACCAGTCGCGCCCGCTGGACTCGCGGCTGGGCGCCTGGGCCTCGCCGCAAAGCCAGGTCATCGCGTCGCGCGCGGTGCTGGTGGCCAATGCCGCCAAGGCCGCCGCGCAACACGGCCTGAACCCGCCGCGCCCGCCGCACTGGGGCGGCTTCCGGCTGCTGCCCGAGCGCTGGGAGTTCTGGCAGGGCCGCAAATCGCGGCTGCATGATCGCCTGTGCTATCGGCTCGAAGAGGGTCGGTGGGTGAGGGAGCGGTTGGCGCCGTGAAAGAGACCCCTCGTCAGGGGTAAGGCCCCTCGTCCAGCGGGTACGCTGGCCGGTCCCCAGAGGGGACGGCGATGCTGGCGGCATTGAGCCGCCAGCACATCGCCACGTGGGCCGGCTTGGGGCGGCCCGGCGCTCGGCCCTGGAATACACCCCTCGTCCAGGGAGTACCCTGGCCGGTCCCCCGGGGGGACGCCGATACGGGTGGCATTCAGCCACCCGTATCGGCAAGCGGGCCGGCTTGGGGCGGCCCGGCGCGCGGCCCCAAATACCGCCGTTGCTCGCGGCATGGAGCCGCGCGCATCGGCTGTGCGACGGGGTACGAGGCCCGGTGTGGAGTCGAGCCGTACTCGGCGAGCGACTTACATCCTGAGCGGTGGAGCCGCCCCGATGGTCGTCGGGCCAGGACTCCGTGCGAAGCGCGGACCTCGGTCAAATCGCATTCAGGCCCTCCTTTGGGTGACTTTTCCTGGGCCCGCAGGAAAAGTCACCCGGCTGCCGGGCCGGGACCCGGCGGGCTCTGCGCCCCGCGCAAACAACCCGAACAACCAACGACCGAAACCCCCAGGGCAGCCTGAAGCCCCCGTCAGAACCTCAGCTGCAACCCCGTCGCCACACTCCGCCCCGCCTGGGGCGCCAAGCCCCGGATGGTCGCGATGCTGCTGGCGTTGTAGGCCAGCGTGTTGCCCAGGTTGTCCAGCTTCAGGAACCACAGCGCATCGGTGCCACCCCAGTCCAGGCGGCGCGCCAGACTGAGGCGGAGGATGCCGTAGCCGGGAGTGGCCGTGTCCAGCGCCGGCACCCGGTTCTGGCGCGCGGCGCCGCGCCAGTCCAGCGCCACCAGCCAGGGCCCACGCCGGCCCTCCAGGCCGAGGCCCACGCGCAGCGGCGACAGCCGTGGCAGCGCCTCGCCGGTGCTGCGATTGCTGCCGCGCACCCAGTCCAGTCGGGCCTGGGCCTGCAGCGCCCAGCCGGCCAGCGTGGGCAGGCGCTGCTGCCCTTCGATCTCCACGCCGTGCATGCGCGCGCGGACCCCGCGGTACTGGTAGACCGGCACCTCGTGGGCCTCCTCGCCCTCGTGCTCGTGCAGGGCCGTCTCGCCCGTCGCCTCCAGCGCGATGAAGTTGCTGAAGCGGGTCTGGAAAAGCTGCAGGCTCCAGCGGCTGGCGTCCCGGCCCGGGCCGTCCTGCCAGACCAGGCCCAGCTCGCCGGTGCGCGCCTTCTCCAGCCCCAGCGTTGCGTCGCCGCGCTCATAAGCGCCGCTGGCCACATGCACGCCATCGGCGAACAGCTCGTAGAAGCTGGGCGCACGCTCGCTGTGCGAGCCCTGCAGCTGCAGCGACCACCGCGGACTCAGCGCATAGGCCAGCGACAGCGAGGCGCTGCCGGGCTTGAAGCGGCGGTCGCGGGCCGGCCCGAAGCGTTCCGACTCGTCCGCGCGCAGGCGCACCGAGTCGCTGCGCAGCCCGCCCTGCCAGGTCCAGGCCCCCAGCTTCATCTGCTCGATCACGAACAAACCCAGCGAGCGCGTGCGCGTGGTCGGCACCAGGGCCTCTTCGCCCTCGACCCGGAAGTCGCTGTCCTCCCATTGCGCGCCCACCATGCCGTCCAGCAGGCCCAGCGGCGCATGACGCGCCTCGACGCGGGCCTGGTTGCCGGTACTGAGGAAGGTCGTGCCGACCGCGCCGCTGCCTTCGATCTCCTGGTGCTCGTAGCGGCTGCGCGAGAACTGCCATTGCAACTGGCGCAGCGGTCCGGCCAGGTTGCGCCATTCGCCGGCCGCGGTGAGCCGATGGCGCTGCATGTGGATGCGCACGTCCGGCTCCACCGTCACGCCATAGTCGTTGCGGTAATCGTCGTAGGACAGGCCGGCATGGCCGTCACCCCACAGCAGCGAGCCTCCCAGTGCGGCGCTGTGCCCCTCGGCGCTGGAATTGCGCACCCGCGTGCCGCGGCTGGTGTTGCCTTCGTCGTCGGTCACCGAGAAGCGCGGCGCGCGCTGGTCGTCGGTGCGCCGGCCGCTGAGGTCGGCATGCCAGGCGAAGCCGCGCCCGCCGCCGTCCAGCACCACCGCGACACCGCGTTCGTTGGCGGCGCCCCCCAGGCGCAGCTCGGCCGCGCCCGACAGGCCCGGCTGGCCCAGGCGCGGAATGCGGTTGTCCAGCGTGTTGACCACGCCACCGATCGCATTGCCGCCGTACTGCAGCGCGGCCGGGCCGCGCAGCACCTCGATGCGCTGCACCACCAGCGGGTCCACCGGCACCGCATGGTCGAAGCTGAGACTGGACGCGTCCACCGAGGCGCCCGAATTGTTGAGCAGGCGCACGCGGTCGCCGTCCAGCCCGCGCAAGGTGGGCCGGCTGCTGTTGGGGCCGAAGGCGCTGGCGCCGACGCCGGCCAGGCCGTCCAGCGTGTCGCCCAGCGTGGCGCCGCGGCGCAGGGTCAGGGCTTCGTCGTCCAGCACCTGGTAGGCGCGCGCGACTTCGGGTTGCCCGAGCGGATTGCCGGTGACCACCACCGGCTGCAGCTTCTCCGTCGCGGCGGTCTTGCCGGTGTCGGCGGGGGCGGCATTCGGTTTGTCGGCGGCGCTCTGCGCCAGGGCCTGGACCCCGGCCAGGGTCAGGCACAGGCCTGCCGCCCAGGCCAGGGGATGGATGTTCGCTTGTTTCTTCATGGACTTGCTCGCGGGCGCCGCCTTGTGCGGCGCGGGAATGAACGCTGGGCCGCCCGGTCGCGCGACGACGGGCGGACCTCGCCGGCGTCAGGGCCTGGCCCCCACGCCAACGACATCGAAAGGTCGAGAGAGTTCAGCCCCGCGGCGGTCCGCGCGCGGCCTGGCGCCATTGCGGCGCGAGCACTGCGAGCACCGCGCGATAGGCGGGCTCCGCAGCCAGAGAGGCGAGGACGACCGCGACAGGGGCGTCCGTGCCCAGGCCCAGTCCCTGGGCCAGTTGATCCAGCAGCCGGCAGTCGGCACTGCCGGCTTCGTGCGAGAAGGTGGGGCCGTCCCAGGTCTTGCCGGCATCCGCGGAGGACGCCGACGCCGTGGCCGTTTGCTCGAGGGCCGGCACACCGCCGCCCAGTCCGGCGTGCAGCACCCGGTGGGTCAGCCCCAGGCCCTGGAACAGCAGCAGCGAAGCCAGCGCCCAGGCCCACAGCGCACGCCAGCGCGCGCCGCGGGTCGGGGACATCAGGCGAAGCTGCTGCATGGCGGGCGGTGGCTCAGCGGCCGGCGCCGGTCTCGCGCGCGTCGGTCACGCGGTAGAACATGCCGTAGGGGTCGCTGCTCAGCACGCTGAACTGCCCCTCGACCTGCACCGGCTCCAGCGTGTAGCGGACCGGATTCCTGCTGCGCACCTCGACCAGGCCCTCGGGCCCCGCCGGTACGCAGAAGGAACAGCTGGTCGGCACCGCGGAGAGCAGAAAATGGCGCTGCTTGTCGCCCGGCTCCAGCGGCAGCATGAAGCCCTGCACGCGCACCGTCTGGCGGTCCAGCTTCTGCACCGCGTTCGGGAACTGCGGGATCACCGCGTTCTTCTCCATCCGCGTGCTGACCGAGGACAGCAGCTTCCAGCTCAGCACGCCCTCTTGTTCCTGCAGCGGCTTGAAGGGGCTGCGCGGGTCGTGATAGCCCGGCCCTTGCCCCATGGGCATGGACGCGCCGGTCTGCGCGCCGGCCGGCAGGGCCGCCGCGCAGGCAATCAGGGCCGCCAGCGCGGCCATGGGCAGGGGTGTTCGCAGCGTCATGGAATCTCCGGGCCGCTATTCTGCCTGCTCGGGCGCCGCCGTGCCGGATGCCATGCGCGGACGGCGCCCAGGCTCAGCCACGGGCGCCCTGCAGCAGCTCGGTCACGTCCAGGCGATAGGCGCGCCAGGCCGGCCAGGCCGCGGCGAGCAGCGCCAGGGCGAGCGCCGCCAGGGGCACCAGCCATTCCCAGGCCGACAGCCACAGGCCATCCAGCCGCAGGGACTGCTGGCGCGCCAGCGCCCAGCCCAGGGCCTGCACCGCCCCATGTGCCAGCACCCAGGCCAGCGCACTGGCCAGCAGTGCCAGCGCCGTCGCCTCGAGTGCCACCAGCGCCGCCACGCGGCCGGGCGTGGCGCCGAGCAGGCGCATCATCGCCAGGTCCGGCTGGCGCTCGCGCACCGTGTGCAGCAGCGCGACAAAGACCGACAGCGCCGCCGCCAGCAGCAGCACCGCCGCAAAGCCGCGCAGCACGTCCACGCCCACGCCCAGCATGCGCAGCAGCCGCGCGGTCTCCAGCGCCGGCACCGCGGCCTGCAGGCCGGGCTGGGCATTGACCCAGCGCGGCAGCAGCGCCGCGCCCAGCGGTCCGCGGTAGGTCACCAGGGCCATGCTGACCTCCAGCGGCGCGCCGGCGGCATGGCCGCCGTGGGCGGTGGCGGGCGTGACCGGACCGTGGTCCGCGTGCCCGTCGTGCCCGTCGTGCTCCTCGGGGTCGTCCTGGCCGGGCGCTCCGTGGTCCGCGTCGCCCGGCCGAGCCGGTTCGTCCGCTGGCGCCAACGCCTGCCCATGGGCCACCCAGACCGAACGCAGATCGGTCAGCACCAGCCGGTCCAGCACACCGCCCTGGGGCTGGAGAATGCCGACGACGCGGTAGCCCTGTTCGTGGGCATCCCCGCGTTCGCCCAGGCCATGCGTGCCCTGGAAGCGATCGCCGACACGCAGGCCGGTGGCGCGCGCCGCCTCATGGCCCAGCACCGCCTCCAGCGGCCGCGACCACAGCGCGCCTTGCGCCAGTTGCGCCTGGTACAGCGCGAGGAAGTCGGGTTCGGTGCCGACGATGCGGTAGCCGCGCAGGCTGTCGCCCACCGAGATGGGCACGGCCCGCGCCACCAGCGGCTGGCGGCGCAGCGCGGCCAGGGCGTCCAGCGGGATGTTGCCGGTCGGCGGGTCCAGGTGGAAGACGCCGGACAGCATGATCTGCATCGGGCTGCCCTTGGCGCCGACGACCAGGTCGATGCCCGCCAGATCGCGGCGCAGCCCGGCCTCCAGCTGCTCGCCGACCAGGATCACGAAGCCCATCGCCGCCAGCCCCAGGCTCAGCAGCAGCAGGTTCAGCGCGCTCATCCAGGGCGTGGCCCACAGGTAGCGCCAGGCCAGCCGGGGCAGGTTGAGGCGGCGGCTCATGGCGCCACCGCCGGTTCGCCCGGCCGCGTCGCGTGGGGCCGCAGGCTCAGTCGGCGCACGCCGGCCCAGCCGTCCAGATGGCGCGCCACGCGCGCATCGTGGCTGGCGATGATCAGGCTCAGCCCGCCCTGCTGCCGGGCGGCGTCGGCCAGCAGGTCCAGCGCGGCGGCGCAGGCCTCGTCATCCAGGTTGGCGGTGGGCTCATCGGCCAGCACCAACCGCGGCCGGCGCAACAGCGCGCGCGCCAGCGCCACGCGCTGGGCCTGTCCCTGGCTCAGCTGGGCCGGCCGGCGGTCCTCCAACCCCTGCAGGCCCAGGGCCAGCAGCAGCTCGGCAATGCGCCCGGCCTGCGGTGCCAGCCCGGCGCACACATAGGGCAGCGCCAGGTTGTCCCAGACGCGCAGCGCCGGGCTCAGGTGCAAGCGCTGCGGCACCACGCCCAGGTGGGCGGCGCGCCAGGCATCGCGCTGGCGCGGGCGCAGCGCGCCCAGGTCCTGCCCGGCCAGCAAGACCTGACCCTCGCTGGCGCTGCGCAGCCCGGCGATCAATGCCAGCAGGCTGCTCTTGCCGCTGCCCGACGGCCCCTGCACCAGCAGGTGTTCGCCGTCCGCCAGCTCAAGGTCGGGAAAGCGCAGCAGCGGCCCGTCCGGATAGCGCAGCGTCAGCCCGGCGAGCGCCAGCAGGCTCAACGGTCCGCCTCCGCGCGCAACAGGCGGCGGAAGCTGGCACTGAACTTGTCGACCTTGGGCGCGACGACGAAGGCGCAGTAGCCCTGGTCCGGGTTGCGCTCGTAGTAGCGGTGGTGATAGGGCTCGGCCGGCCAGAAGTTGCGCAGCGGCTGCACCTCGGTCACGACGCGGTCGCCCAGCTGGGCCTTCAACTCCTGCATCACGGCGTCGATCACCGGGCGCTGGGCCTCGTCGTGGAAGTAGATCCCCGAGCGGTACTGGGTGCCGACGTCGGCCCCCTGGCGGTTCAGCGTGGTGGGGTCATGGATGGTGAAGAACACCTCCAGCAGCTCGCGCAGGCTCACCTGTTGCGGATCGAAGCCGATCTGGACCACCTCGGCGTGGCCGGTGTTGCCCGAACACACCTGCTCGTAATGCGGCGCATGCGCGTGGCCGTTGCTGTAGCCCGACTGCAGTTCCTGAACACCCTGAACGCGCAGGAACACCGCCTCCAGGCACCAGAAGCAGCCCCCGGCCAGCGTGATCCGTTCACCGACGCGGTCCGCCCCCCCCAACTCCATCTGTTTGTCGTCAGACTGTTCCATACGATTCATGCCGCAAGGCCGCAAACGCCGTCAGTTCTACCAGAGCCGCGTGCTCAGCGCAGGCTCAATCCCAGAGTCACGTGCGGCTGCCAGGCCTTGCCTGGGGCCGCTTCCACGCCCTCCGCGCCCTCCTCGGCCTCGTGCAGCTTGGGCGCGGCCATGAAGAGGCGCGCGTTCGCGACCCCGCGCGCCAGCAGGCCATCGCGCACCGCCACCGCGCGCGCCAGCGCCAGTTCGCGCATGGCCTCGGACGACAGCGCGTAGCTGTCCATCAGCATCCGGCGCATCTGCTCCTCGGGCACGTCTTTGAGCAGGCCGATCAGGTTGCGCGGCCGGCCCTTGAGGTCGCTGTTGGCATAGAGCTGCTTCAGCAGCCGGCTGCGCTGCGCCGCATCGAGCTGCAGTTCGCTCGACTCGGCCTGCTCGCGCGACCGCGCGGTCTGCTGACGCTGCAGCTCGCGACGGCGCTCGGCGAGCAGGGCCTGCTCCAGCTTCAGCGCGCGCACCGCATCGGCCTCGCCCTTGGGGTCGGCCCAGCCGGTGATGTTGAGCTGCAGCGACGGCCGGTCCTGCAGGCTCTTGGCCAGTGCTTCCAGCCGCTGCGGCTCGGCCAGCTCCACGCTGCCCGGCACGAAGGCCAGCTCGCTGGATTCACTGCCACCGCCGCCGGACAGCAACGAGAACGGCGCGGTCAGCGCCTTGCCCAGCAGGTTCACGATGAGGCGGAACACCAGCCCGCCGATGCTGAACTCCGGGTCGTTGATGGAGCCGCTGATCGGCAGGTTCACGTCGATCACGCCATGGCGGTCCTTGAGCAGCGCGACGGCCAGCAGCACCGGCAGCTTGGTCGCGTCCGGGCTGTCGATGCGCTCGCCGAACTCCAGCTGGTTGAGCACCACCTGGTTCTCGGCCTGCAGCAAGCCGTCCGGCGCCACGCGGTAATGCACGCGGGTGGACAGCTTGCCGCGCTCGATCGCATAGCCGGCGTACTTGCCCGCATAAGGCGACAGGGGCGCGAGTTCGATGTCGCTGGCGCTGGCGGTGATGTCCAGCGCCGGCGGCCGGCCGCTGGGGTTGAGCTGGCCGCCGATGTCCAGCAGGCCGGTGCCCTCGACCTTGCCGCGCAGCGACAGTGTCGCCATCTCGCTGCTGCCGTAGGCGAAGGCGCCCAGCGAACCGCCCAGCTCGGTCAGGTGCGCGCTGTAGTTGGGCTTGATGAAACGGTCGCTGAAATCAATGCGCCCTCCCTGTACGCGGGTCTGGGCGACGCTCAGCTGCAGCGCCGGGGCGGACGCCGCGGGAGCCGGCGCCGCGGCAGCGGCTGGCGCTGCCGACGATGCCGGTGCGGAGGCTGCCGCCGGTGGCGCACCCGCGCCGACCTGTTGCAGATTGAGCTGCCCCTGTTCGTTGACGATCAGTCGGGCGTAGAAGTCCTGCAGCGCCACCTCCGCCAGCTTGAGCTGCGGTGCCTGACCCTGGTTCCAGGCCAGCTGGGCGCCGTTGAGGTTCAGCGCCTGCCAGGTGAGCAGCTCATCGCCGGCCTCGCGCTGCCCGTCCACCCAGCGGCTCTGCAGCAAGCGCAGGTCGGCCACCAACAGGTCCCCCCCGACGCGCGCCTGCCAGGCCGCGTTCGCGGATTGGGTCAACTGGACCTGGCCTTTGAAGCCGGCCTCGGCGCGGCGCAGGTGCAGCCCCAGCTGCGGATCCAGGTAGGGATCCAGCCAATGCAACGGCAGCCGCTCCGCGCGCAGGCTGCCGTTGAGCGCCAGCGGCTCCAGCGCCAGGTTGCCCTGCCATTGCAAGCGGGCCGGCGTGCCGCGCTGGCGCTCGCGCAGGGCTCCGCTGACTTCGGCGCGCGGCTCCAGGCTCAGCTGCAGCGGCACGCTGCCGCTGGCAGGCCAAGCCAGGCGTGACAGGCTGAGGCGGATGTTGTCGGCCGCCGGCAGCACGCGTTGCCCGTCGCGCAGCACGCGGGCCTGCACCTGCTGGTCGTCCAGCACCACGCGCCCCTTGTCCAGCAGCAGTTGCTCGACGGCCAGGCGCCAGCGCGGCGCGGCGCGAGTTTCGGCCTGTGTCGACGAGGACGCGCTGGCCGCCGCCGGCACGACCGGGACAGCTCCCGCCGGCGCCGAGGCCAGGCCCGGCAGGTTCCACAGGCCTTGCGCATTGCGGCGCAGGCGCAGCGACGGGCCGTCCAGCGCCAGCTTGCCCAGGCTCAGACTGTGCTGCTCCAGATCGGCCGACAGCTGCTCCAGCGTCAACGAGGTCCAGGCGAGATCAGGGGTCTTGTCGTCCGAGCGCGCCTGCAGCCCATTCAGCTGCAGCCTGCCCTCGCTGAGGCGCCGCGGCGCGAACTGGGAATCCAGCTGCAGCTGGCCCTGCACCGACAGGCTGCCGTCCACCCGCGCCGGCCAGAACGGCCGCAGATAGCCTTGCAGCCAGCCCAGCGGCAGCGCGTCGAGCTGGGCCTCCAGCTGCGGGCCCGCCTCGATCCACCGGCCCTTGACGCTGAGCTTGGCCAGCACCGGCGCGGCGGGCGCCGCCGGCTTGGCGGCCTTGGCTGCGGCCGCCTTCTTGACAGGGGCCGGCGCCGATGCCGGCTCGGCGTCCTGGGTCAGCACCGCATCCAGGCTGAGGCCGGTGTCGCGCGCCGCGGGCCATTGCGCCGGCCATTGCAGCCGCTGGGCCTTCAGCTGCAACTCATCCACGCGCAGGGCCGCGTCGGCCATGCGGTCCTGCCAGCGCAACTGCCCCTGCTCCAGCTGCAGGCGGTCCAGCAGCAGCTGCCAGGGCTTGCCGGCGTCCGCGGGCTGGGCGCCACGGCCGCCAACGACCATGGGCGCCGCGGCCGGCTTCGCGCCGGGCAGGCTCAAGGCGCCATTCTTGTCGCGGGTCAGCAGCAGTCGCGGCGCGCGCAGCTCCAGCGCCTCGAGGTGGACACGGCGCAGCAAGGGCTGCACGTCCTTCAGCCCCAGCTTCAGGCTGTCCAGGGCCAGCCAGTCCGGCTCCAGGCCGGGCAAGCCCAGGCGCAGTTGCTGCAGGCCCAGTTCGCCGCTGAGGCGCAGCTGCGGGGCCTGGCCGGCGGGCTGGCTGAAGTCCAGCTGCAGGCGGCCGTCCAGCAGCCCCTGGCGCAGCGTCAGCGGCAGGTCGGCGGGCAGATAGGGGCGATACGGCGCCAGGTCCAGCGGCTGCAGCTGGACCGACAGGCTGGCGGTGCGCGTCTTCGCGAAAGGCTGGCTGCTGACTTCGCTGGCGAAGGCGGCGTCGTTGAGCCGGCCTTCCAGCCGCGGGTGGACCTTGACCTCCACGTCGGTGTCCAGCGTCGAGACAAAGGGCAGCGCCAGCTCCAGTCCGCTCAGGCGATGGCGGGCCTTCTTGGGCTGGTCGTCGAACAGAACCTGTCCGTTGTGCAACTCAATGTTGTAGATAGCGAGCTGGGTGCCGCCGGAGCTCTTGGAGTCGGACGGCTGGCTGAAGCGGCGGATCAGGTCGTCGATGTCCAGCCGGCCCTCGCCCACGCGGGCAAGGCGCAGCACGGGCTCGTCCAGCACCAGCTCGGACAGCACCGGGGCACCATGCCACAGGGAGCGCAGCGACGCGGCGGCGCTGACGCGGCGCAACTCCAGCAAAGGCGCCGCCCCGGCTTCGGGGCCGCCGATGCGCAGCCCTTCCAGATCCACGCCCAGCCGCCAGGGTTGGACCCGGACGGCCTGCAGCTGCACCGGACGCCCCAGCGCCTCGCCGATCAGCACCGGCAGCCGGCGCTCCATCCAGACCGGCAGCAGGGCCCAGGCCAGCGCGCCCAGCAGGAGCACGGTGCCCACGCCGTAGAGCGCGATCCGGACCGGCTTCTTCAGCACGCCCAGCCCGCCCGGGCGGTCCGGGCTCTGCGGGGATGACGGCGAAAGGACGAGGCGCTTGAGCGCAGACAGGGACTTCTTCATTGTTATGCGCGGACAGGCTCCGGTCGCGCACCAGAGCATCGGGCTGTCATTATGCTGGCGCCTCTTCGCGCTCTGCCGACCTCCATGCCTTTGTTCAGCGATCTGTATCCCATCCTGCATGCGCTCGTCGCGGCGCTGCTGCTGCCGCCGGGCGGACCACTGCTGATGCTGGCGCTCGGACTGCTGCTGGCGCTGCGCTGGCGGCGACTGGGCCTGGGGCTGGCCTGGAGCGGCGCGCTGCTGGCCGGTTTGTGCAGCTCGGTGGCGGGTGCCGCGCTGCTGCAACGCCTGCTGCTGGAGCCCGTGCCACCGCTGCCGCACTGGCCGCGGGCCGATCCGTACACGGCCATCGTCGTGCTGGGTGGGGGCATCCAGGACTGGTCGCCCGAGTACGAGGCGCCACAGCCCAAGCCGCTCACGCTGGAGCGGCTGCGCTATGCCATCCGGCTGGCGCGCATCAGCGGCCTGCCGCTGCTGATCTCCGGTGGCCACAGCCCCGGCCGCCAGCCGCCGTTGCCCACCGAGGCCACCCTGATGGACCAGGTGGCCCGCGAGGATTTCGGCTACAGCGCCCGCTGGCTGGAACAGCAGTCGGCGGACACGGCCAGCAACGCGCGCTACACGACCGCGATGCTGAAGCCGCTGGGGCTGCGACGTATCGTCCTGGTCACGCACGAACAGCACATGCCGCGCGCGATCCGCGCCTTCCGCGCCAGCTGGGGGCCGGACCTGGAATTGCTGCCCGCCCCGGTGGGCGTGGTCGCCGGCCCCGGCAGCCGCTGGCTGCACTGGCTGCCGTCCGAACGCGGGATCCAGCAGGCGCGCTATGTGGCCTACGAGCGCCTGGCCCTGTGGGCCGGCCACTGAAGGACTCGGGGCAAATAGAAACCCTCCCGGACAGGGAGGCTTCCTGTGCGGGAGGGGGTGATGGCTGACGCCACCGTTGGGGCTCCACGGCCAACTGCCGCAGGGCTCCTGGCGCGCAGAGACTGCGCCAGTCGGGTCGCCTGAACTCAGGCCTCTCAACAGTAGGCGAGACCCGGGAGCGCTTCAAGGCGCCGGCCGCACGCCGGGCCTCAGGATTTCCCCAGGTCGGCGTTCAAACGCCGAACAGCCGCTGGTACAGCGCGTCGGCACGCCCGCGGACCTCCGCCGGCATCTCGATCACGCGGCCCCATTCGCGGTCGGTCTCGCCGGGCCATTTGTTGGTCGCATCCAGCCCCATCTTGCCACCCAGCCCGCTGACAGGCGACGCGAAGTCCAGGTAGTCGATCGGCGTGCTCTCCACCAGCGTGGTGTCGCGCACCGGGTCCATGCGCGTGGTGATGGCCCAGATCACGTCCTGCCAGTCGCGGATGTTGACGTCCTCGTCCACGATGACGATGAACTTGGTGTACATGAACTGGCGCAGATAGCTCCACAGCCCGAACATCAGCCGCTTGGCATGGCCGGCATAGGCCTTGCGGATGGAGATCACCGCGAGGCGGTAGCTGCAGCCCTCGGGCGGCAGATAGAAGTCGGTGATCTCCGGGAACTGCTTCTGAAGGATGGGGACGAAAACCTCGTTCAGCGCGACGCCCAGGATGGCCGGCTCGTCGGGCGGCTTGCCGGTATAGGTGGAGTGGTAGATCGGGTTCTGGCGCCGCGTCAGGCGCTGCACCTCGAAGACCGGGAACCAGTCCTGCTCGTTGTAATAGCCCGTGTGGTCGCCATAGGGGCCCTCCAGTGCATGCAGGTAGCCGCCCTTCTCCTTCAGCGGCACGCCGTCCTCGCTGACACCGCTGAAACCCGGCTCGGCCACCGGAATGTGACCTTCCAGCACGATCTCCGCATGGGCGGGAACCTGCAGCATCAGCCCGCCCTCGCCCACGCCGGTGTCGGCCAGCTCGGTGCGCGAGCCGCGTAGCAGGCCGGCGAACTGATACTCCGACAGGCTGTCCGGCACCGGCGTCACCGCGCCCAGGATGGTGGCCGGATCCGCCCCCAGCGCCACCGCGATCGGAAAGGGCTGGCCCGGATTGGCGAGCGCGAAATCGCGGAAGTCCAGCGCCCCACCACGATGCGCCAGCCAGCGCATGATCAGCTGGCGCGACCCGATCAGTTGCTGACGGTAGATACCCAGGTTCTGGCGCTGGCGGGGCTTCGCGACGCCCTGTGGGCCGCGCGTCACGACCAAACCCCAGGTCAGCAGCGGCGCCACGTCGCCCGGCCAGCAGGTCTGGATGGGCAGCTGCTTCAGGTCCACCTCGCCGCCCTGCAGCACCTCCTGCTGGCAGACCGGCTGGCGCACGCGCGCCGGCTTCATGTCCCACAAGGCCTTGGCCATCTGCACCAGCCGGCCCGCGTCCTTGAGCCCGCGCGGCGGCTCGGGCTCCTTCAGCGAAGCCAGCAACTGCCCCACCTCGCGCAGCTCGCTGGTGTCCTGCGCGCCCATGCCCAGCGCCACGCGCTGCGGCGTGCCGAACAGATTGGCCAGCACCGGCGTGCGGTAGCCCTCGGGCCGCTCGAACAGCAGCGCCGGTCCGCCGGCACGCAGTACCCGGTCCGCCAGCGCGGTCATCTCCAGACGCACGGACACCGGCTCCACCACCCGTTTGAGGGCCCCCAGGCCCTCCAGTCCGTGAACGAAGTCGCGCAGATCCCTGTACTTCATAACTAAAAGAAATTAGAACAATGCCCTATCAGCTTGACGGGTTATTGCGGGTCTTTAGAATTCGCCTGCCCTGTTTCAGGGTTATCCCTTGTCTTGATGTCGTGTTTCACGACCGGGACGCTCGCTGCCAATGGACGCCGCGCCGCGGATTGCTTGCTCCGTGATGAGCACGACCACCGCCCGGCCCATTATCGCCAACGGCCACCCGCTTCTCCCGAGGCGGGACCGGGGTGCAGAAAGGAGTCGCATGACAGCGCGTCACAATCTGATTTCACTGGCCCGCCGCAGCCATGCGGCGATGACCTTGTTCGCCAAGGACATCGCCCAGGGCATGCTCGTGGTCAGCCACAACACGCTGGCCCTGGTGGGCTTTGCCGTGGTCGCCATCGGTCTGGTCTTCAGCAGCCAGGCCGACCTGCGTCATCGCCTGGAAACCGAGGTGCTGGGCTGGCTCAACGCGCGCCAGGAAGCGCGCCACGAGGCCAACGGCGACGTGATCGCGCTGACCGCCGAGCCCGACGCGATCAGCCGCGCCACGGCCGCCGACCCCAAGGAGCTGAACCGCCAGCAGGCCGCGGTGACCCAATGGCTGGCGCGCAAGTACCGCGTCGCGCCGGAGCCGGTGGCCCGCCTGGTCAAGGAAGCCTGGGACGTCGGGCAGCGCGCCCGCGTGGAGCCGACGCTGATCCTGGCCATCATGGCCATCGAGTCCGGCTTCAATCCTTTCGCGCAGAGCGCGGTGGGCGCCCAGGGGCTGATGCAGGTCATGACCCGTGTCCATGACGAGAAGTACCAGGCCTTCGGCGGCACCCTCGCCGCCTTCGACCCGGTGACCAATCTGCGCGTGGGCGTGCAGGTGCTGAAGGAGTGCATCCAGCGCGCCGGCGGCATCGAGGAAGGCCTGCGCTACTACGTCGGCGCCGCCAACCTGAACGACGACACCGGCTATGCCGGCCGCGTGCTGGCCGAACAAGACCAACTGCGTGCCGTCGCCTCGGGCGGCCGCGCCCCGGCCCGACCGGCGGCGCCCAGCGCACCGGCCGAGCCGCTGCGCGAAGATCGCGTCGCGCTGGCGCACTGAAAGAGCGAGCCGCAGTCCGCTACACTGCGGGCTCGCGCGACTGGCGATCAGGCGGCCCCGCAACGGGGCGGCCGAGGTGGGTCACCACCGGGAAGCGCGAGCGACGACACCGTTCGGTGCGTCGAATGCCGTTCGCCTGGGCCGCCTGAAACCTGTGCCGTCGCACGGGCGGTCCGGCGTCAACCCTTGAGCTGACACACCATGTTTGACCGCAATCTTTCGACCGTCGCCAATGTGGACCCCGATCTGTGGGCGGCCATCCAGCACGAGAACCAGCGTCAGGAAGACCACATCGAGCTGATCGCCTCGGAGAACTACACCTCCCCCGCCGTGATGCAGGCCCAGGGCAGCCAGCTGACCAACAAGTACGCCGAAGGCTATCCCGGCAAGCGCTATTACGGTGGCTGTGAGTACGTGGACGTGGTCGAGCAACTGGCCATCGACCGCCTGAAGCAGCTCTACGGCGCGCAGTTCGCCAACGTCCAGCCCAATTCCGGCTCGCAGGCCAACCAGGGCGTGTTCTTCGGTCTGCTGCAGCCCGGCGACACCATCATGGGCATGAGCCTGTCCGAAGGCGGCCACCTGACCCACGGCATGGCGCTGAACATGAGCGGCAAGTGGTTCAAGGTCGTCTCCTACGGCCTGAACGACAAGGAAGAGATCGACTACGAGGCGATGGAAGCCACCGCCCGCGAGCACAAGCCCCGCCTGATCATCGCTGGCGCGTCGGCCTACTCGCTGCGCATCGATTTCGAGCGCTTCAGCAAGATCGCCAAGGAGATCGGCGCCTACTTCATGGTGGACATGGCCCATTACGCCGGCCTGATCGCCGCGGGCGTCTACCCCAACCCGGTGCCCTTCGCCGACGTCGTCACCTCGACCACGCACAAGAGCCTGCGCGGCCCGCGCGGCGGCATCATCCTGACCAACAGCGAAGAGATCGCGAAGAAGATCAACTCCGCGATCTTCCCCGGCATCCAGGGCGGCCCGCTGATGCACGTCATCGCCGGCAAGGCCGTCGCCTTCAAGGAAGCGCTGACGCCCGAGTTCAAGGCCTACCAGGAACAGGTGGTGAAGAATGCCAAGGTGCTGGCTGAAACGCTGATCGAGCGCGGCCTGCGCATCGTCTCCGGCCGCACCGAGAGCCATGTGATGCTGGTGGACCTGCGACCCAAGGGTCTGACCGGCAAGGAAGCCGAGGCCATCCTGGGCGCGGCCCACATGACCTGCAACAAGAACGGCATTCCCAACGACCCGCAGAAGCCCATGATCACCAGCGGCATCCGCCTGGGCACGCCGGCCATGACCACGCGTGGCTTCAAGGAAGAGCAGGTGCGCGCCACCGCCCACCTGATCGCCGATGTGCTCGACAAGCCGCAGGACGAGGCCAACCTGGCAGCCGTGCGCGAGAAGGTCGCGGCTCTGACGCGCCAGTTCCCGGTCTACCGCTGAATCGGCGCAGGCGACCGCATGCGCTGCCCCTTCTGCGCTCACGGCGACACCCAGGTGGTGGAGACGCGTGAGTCCGACGAAGGCGACGTGGTGCGGCGCCGTCGGCGCTGCCCGTCCTGTGAAAAACGCTTCACCACCTATGAGCGGGCCGACATCGCGCTGCCCATGGTGGTGAAGAAGGACGGCACGCGCGCCGATCTGGACATGGGCAAGCTGCGCGCGTCCATGCTGCTGGCGCTGCGCAAGCGCCCGGTGAGCATCGAGCAGGTCGACGCCGCGCTTGAGCGCATCCAGGAGAAGCTGCTCTCCAGCGGCGCGCGCGAGGTGGCCTCGACCAAGCTCGGCGAACTGGTGATGCGCGAACTCAAGCGCATCGACAAGGTCGCCTACGTCCGCTTCGCCTCCGTCTATCGCAGCTTCGAGGACGTCGACGAGTTCCGCCAGCTGATCCGCGACATCTGAGCCGAACGCACGCCCGCACCGCGTCCTGACAACAGGGGGCGGGCATCCCCCTTGGGTGCGAAGCCACCGCCGCCCCGAATTCCTAGAGTGACACCGTCATCACTGCCGACGGAGTCACCATGCCCCCCGTCCCTGCCCGGCCTGGCGCCCTCGGCGTCAGCATGATCGAGATCCTCGTCTGCCTGGGCCTGTTGGCTCTGCTGACGAACCTGGCCCTGCCCTCGGCGCGCCGGATGCTGGACTGGCAGCGGCTCCACGGCCGCGCCGACCAGCTGATGGCCGACCTGCAGCAATCTCGCAGCGATGCGCTGCGCCTGGCCACCGAGGTCCATTTCCAGCTCCAGCGCGGCAGCGAGGGCGCCTGCTATGTCGTCCATGTGGGCAAGCGTGGCGACTGCACATGCGGGGTGGATGGCCGCAGCACCTGTCAGCCCGGTGCGCTGGCCCTGCGCAGCCAGGGCTTCGCGCGGGACCGGGATCCGACCGAGCTGCGCAGCAACGTCAATCACCTGCTCTTCAGCGGCCGCCAGGGCACGGTCAGCAGCACCGGCACGCTGGAGCTGGCCCATCCCGATGGCCGCGCGGTACGCGTTGTCGTCAGCCTCATGGGCCGCGCACGCCGCTGCACGCTGCCGCAGGCCCATGCCGGGTTGCCCGCCTGTGTCTGAGCGCCCGGCACCGCCGCGAAGGCCCGCGCCGGGAGTGACGCTGGTGGAGCTGCTGGTGGTGCTGGCGATGCTCGCCGTGCTGGCCACGCTCGCCCTGCCCAGCTACCGGCAGTCCCTGCTCAAAGGCCGCCGGGCCGACGCGCTGCTGGCGCTCAATGCCGTGACGCAGGCTCAGGAACGCTGGCGTGCCCAGGCCCCCGACTACGCGTCCGACCTCGTCGAGCAGTTGCGCCTGCCGCCGCAATCGCCCGCGGGCCACTATCGACTGGCCCTTGCCGACAGTTCCGCCACCGGCTATGCCGTCGATGCCCGCGCCCAGGGCGATCAGGCGGACGACCAACGCTGCGCCCTGATGGGCATGCGCCTGGACAACGGCAGGCTGACCCGCGTCGCGCGCGACCATCTCGGCCGCGACAGCAGCCAGGACTGCTGGCCCCACTGACATGAGCAGACCCACCCCGCTCCCGCCTCGCCTCGCCCACCGCTTGGGACGGCAACGCGGGCTGACCCTGGTCGAGCTGATGATCGGACTGCTGGTGGGCCTGATGATCATGGCCAGCGCGCTGACCCTGACGGCCGTGCAGCTGGGCGAGCGCGCCCGACTCAGCCTGGAACTGCAGCTGCAGCAGGAGCTGCGCGCCATCGTGCAGCTGATGCGACACGACCTGCCGCGCGCCGGCGGCTGGGCACAGCCGGCACGGGGCGTGTGGCGAGACGGCGACGGCCCAGCGGCGGCCAACCCCCATGCCCGCGTCAGCATCGACAGCAGCGGCACGCGCCTGGACTACAGCTATGCACGCGCCGAGGATCGCGCCGACGGCTCGGATGAAGGCGGCGGCGTCGATGCCAACGAGCAGTTCGGTTTCCGGTTGCGCGATGAACAACTGGAATATCGGCTGGCCGGCGTCTACCAGCCGCTGACCGACCGCAAGCTGCTGCGCGTGCTGGCTTTCGAGGCCAGACTGGACGGGCCTCGCCAGCCCCTGCCCGATTTGTGTGAGCGCCCCTGCCCTGCCGACACCCCGGACTGCCCGCCCTGGGTGGCCGTGCGCGAGTTGCATCTGCGGCTGGTGGCCGCGTCCGCGCTGGACTCAGGTCTGCGCCGCCAGGTCCGCATGGACCTGCGCCTGCCCAACGACGACCGCGGCGGCCGGTGCGCCGCCCCCGCGGCATCGGGGCCGTGATGACGGCGGGCCGATTCCAGCGGGGCGCGGCACTGTTGGGCCTGGTCCTGGCCCTGCTGGCCACGCTGACTCTGGCCCTGCTGTACGCCAGCCGCAACGTCCTGATGGAACAAGGCCTGGCCGCGCAGCAGCGTCCGCTCGCGCAGGCGAACGAGGCGGCCCAGGCCGGCATCGCCTGGGCGCTGGCTCAGCTCAACGGGGGCGCCATCGACGGCGCCTGCCAACCCGGCGACAGCCCCGACCACCTGGGCTTTCGCGAGCGCCAGTTGCAGGCCGTCCTGCCAACGGACCCGTGGTCGCCCCTGGCGGCCCCGGCCCAAGCGCCAGCCGAGTGCGCGCTCAGTGCGCCCCTGCGCTGGCAATGCCGCTGCGCCACTGACGCCCCCGCGCTGCCTTCGCGTCCGCAGGCGGCATTCAGCCTGCGCATCAGCGCCGTCCCCGGCGGGCAGGGCCTGCTGCGGCTCCAGGCGCGCGGCTGCAGCGCGGCGCTGGCGCGCTGTGACGACCTGCCTACGCGGGTTCAAGAACGCGTGGGCCGCGACGAGATCAGCCAGGACGTGGCCCTGCTGCCCGCACTGCGCAGCTGGCCCGCGGCACCGCTCACCTGCGCCGGCCCGGTCGACAGTGGCGGCGCGCTGGCGCTGGGGCGCCTGGCGGGCGCGCCGCCAGGACCGCTGCTGCACAGCGCCGCCCTGGCCGTCCAGGGCGAGGTCCTCGGGTTGGCGGGCACGCCCGCGTCGTCGGCGTCCCCACCGCCTCTGGCTCTGGGCGACACGCAGCTGCAGCCTGGCCGCCTGTTCAGCCAGCTGTTCGGCATGGGGCCGGCGCGCTACGCCGGGCAGCCGGCCGCCTTTGTGCTCCATTGCGCGCCCGAGGACTGCCGCGCCGCGCTGGATCGTGCGCTGGCCGGCGGGCACCGGCTGCTGGTGGCGCGTGGCACGGTCCGCCTGCAGCAAGGCGGGTCGATGGACAGCCCGCTGGGCAGTCCCGAACGCCCGCTGCTGCTGGTCGTGCTGGGCCGGCTGGAACTGGAGGGCGCGCTGCAGGTGCACGGCCTGCTCCATGCCAGCGAGGGGCTGCGCTGGCACAACCCCTACCCCTGGCGCAGCGGCCGCGTCCAGGGCGCCGTGGTGAGCGAAGGCGAATGCGCCGTCGCCGGCCCCGGCCTCGTCGAGCTGGTCTACGACGCGGCCGTGCTGCAGCGCCTCAGCCGCCAGGCGGGCAGCTATGTGAAGGCGCCCGGCGGATGGGCACAGCCGCCATGACCCCATCGCTGCACGGCAGATCCGGGGGCTCTCTTCGCAAGGCGGGTCGGGGCGCGACCTTGCTCGAGGCCCTGATCGCATTGCTGCTGGTGAGCCTGGGGCTGGTGGCCCTGGCCGGCCTGCAGCTTTCGCTGCGCCACAGCGCCGACCATGCGCGCCAGCTCGGCGATGCCACCCATCTGGCCGCCGAGGCCCTGGAGTCGCAGCGCCAGAGCCGCGCCGCCACAGCAATGCCACCCCCAGGCGCCTGGCGGGACGAGGTGAACGGCAACACCCGCTTCGAACTGAGCCTGGAGGACTCCTCGCTGCCCGGCGGGCTTCGGGCCCTGCGCGCCACCGTGCGCTGGCGCGACCGCCATGGCGACAGGCGCCAGTTGGCGTTGGACAGCCTGGTACAGACCCAGGATCCCGCGCTGAGCGCGGCACTGGCCCTGCCCCCGGCAGGCCGCCCGATGCTGCCCATCGCCGGCATGTCGACACCACCGACACGGCCCTGAGGCCGCTGGCCCTAGACTGCGGGGATGCCCGAACCCACTCTTTCGCCCCAGGACCTGAGCGCGATGCGTCAGGCCCTGGAGCTGGCCACGCAAGCGATAGGCCTGACCGACCCCAACCCGCGCGTCGGCTGCGTGATCCTGGACGCCCAGGGTCGCCTGCTGGGCCAGGGCCATACCCAGGCGGCCGGCCAGGCGCATGCCGAAGTGATGGCGCTGCGCGACGCTCACGGCCGCGGCGCTGACCTGCGCGGCGCCACCGCCTACGTGACGCTGGAGCCCTGCGCCCACCATGGCCGCACGCCGCCCTGTTGCGACGCGCTGATCGCCGCCGGCCTGGCCCGCGTGGTGGTGGCCCTGGGCGATCCCAATCCCCAGGTGGGCGGCCAAGGCCTGGCGCGCATGCGCGCGGCCGGCATCGAGACCGAGCTGCTCGCGCCGGCGCATGAACTGGCGCGCGAATCACGCGAACTCAACATCGGCTTTCTGACACGCATGCAGCGCGGTCGCCCCTTCGTGCGCCTGAAGATCGCCGCGTCGCTGGACGGCCGCACGGCGCTGCCCAACGGCGTCAGCCAATGGATCACCGGGGCCGAGGCACGCCGCGACGGCCATGCCTGGCGCCGCCGCGCCGCGGCGGTGCTGACCGGCATTGGCACCGCGCGCGACGACGACCCGCGGCTGGACGTGCGCGAGGTCCCCACCGCGCGGCAGCCGCAGCGTGTGCTGCTGGATTCGGCGCTGCGGCTGAGCGCGCAAGCCCGGCTGCTGCAAGCGCCCGGATCGCTGTGGATCTTCCATGGGCTGGACGACGCGCAGGCCTCGCGGCGCGGCGCGGCATTGCGGCAGCACGGGGCCGAGCTGATCGCCCGGCCCGGCCCCGCGGGCCGCGTGGACCTGGGCGCCGTGCTGGACGAGCTGGGACGGCGCGGCATCAACGAGCTGCATGTGGAAGCCGGGCAGACGCTCAACGGTGCGCTGCTGGACGCCGGCCTGGTCGACGAGCTGCTGCTCTACCTCGCGCCGGTGCTGCTGGGCGAAGGGCGCGCGATGGCCCGCCTGGGCCCGTGGACCTCGCTGGACCAGGCGCTGCGCTGGGAGCGCGTCGACTGCAGCCCGCTCGGCGCCGACCTGCGGCTGCGACTGCGCCCGGCTGCGGCCTCGCGCTAGGCCTTTTCGCGTCCGCAAGACGCGGGGACCGGACGAAAGAAGCGCCCGAGCCCGCCTACAATCCCGCCCTATGCCTATCTCTCCCATCCCTGAGCTGGTCGCCGAGCTGGCGGCTGGCCGCATGGTCATTCTGGTCGACGAGGAAGATCGCGAAAACGAGGGCGACCTGGTCCTCGCGGCCGACCACGTCAGCCCCGAGGCGATCAATTTCATGGCCAAGTACGGCCGCGGCCTGATCTGCCTCACCCTGACCCGCGAGCGCTGCGAACAGCTGCAGCTGCCGCCCATGGTCAGCCGCAACGGCACCAAGCACGGCACGGCCTTCACGGTGTCCATCGAGGCCGCTACCGGCGTGTCCACCGGCATTTCGGCGGCCGACCGCGCGCGCACCGTGCAGGCGGCCGTCGCCAAGGGCGCCAAGGCCAGCGACCTGGTCCAGCCCGGCCACATCTTCCCGCTCCAGGCCCAGGACGGCGGCGTGCTGATGCGCGCCGGCCATACCGAGGCCGGCTGCGACCTCTCGCGCATGGCCGGGCTGACGCCCGCATCCGTCATCTGCGAGATCATGAACGACGATGGCAGCATGGCCCGGCTGCCCGACCTGGAAGTCTTCGCCGAGCAGCACGGCATCAAGATCGGCACCATCGCCGACCTGATCGAGTACCGCAGCCGCAATGAATCGCTGGTGCAGCGCATCGCGCACCGCCCCATGCAGACGGCCCAGGGCGAGTTCGACTGCCAGGTGTTCCGCGACCGCACCGGCGCCGTGCACATGGCACTGACCCACGGCCAGTGGGGCCCGGGCGACGAGGTGCTGGTGCGCGTGCACGAGCCCTTCTCCGCGCTGGACCTGCTGGACGCGGGCCGCTGCGGCCATTCCTGGCCGCTGCCGCAAGCCCTCGCGGCGCTGCAGGCCAGCGGCGCCGGCGCGGCGGTCCTGCTCAACTGCGGCGAGGACACCGAGGCCCTGCTGGATCGCCTGCAGCCCGCCCGCGAAGGTGGCGGCGGCGCGGCGACCGCGATGGACCTGCGCACCTACGGCGTGGGCGCGCAGATCCTGCGCGAACTGGGCATCCAGAAGATGAAACTGTTGGGCAGCCCCAGGCGCATGCCCAGCATGACCGGCTACGGTCTGGAAGTCACCGGCTTCCAGGCCGCCCAGGTCTGACAAGGAGTCCTCATGCAAGGAGCTGACAAGGGTCAGGGCATCGCGATGAACGGCCAGGGGCTGCGCATCGGCATCGTGCAGGCCCGTTTCAATGCCGAGCTGACCGGCGCGCTGGCCTCGGCCTGCCTGGCCGAGCTGGGCCGCCTGGGCGTGGACGCGGCACAGATCCGCCACGTCACCGTGCCCGGCGCGCTGGAAGTGCCTGTCGCACTGCAGGCCATGGCGCAGAGCCGCCGCTACGACGCGCTGGTCGCACTGGGCTGCATCATCCGCGGCGAGACCTATCACTTCGAACTGGTCGCCAACGAAAGCGGGGCCGGCGTGACCCGGCTCGCGCTGGACCACGGCCTGCCCATCGCCAATGCCATCCTGACCGTCGAGAACGACGCCCAGGCCTGGGCCCGTGCCGAGGACAAGGGCCGCGACGCCGCCCAGGTGGCGGTGGAAATGGCCCAGCTGCTGAAAGAACTGAAGTGACGACTCCCGACAAGACCCCCAAGACGGCCGGCGCCAAGGCGCCCGCCAAGAAAGCGCCGGCCCGATCGGCACGCCGCCGTGCCCGCGAGGCCGCGCTGCAAGGCCTGTACCAATGGCTGCTCACCGGCGAGGACGCCGGCGCCGTGGATGCCCACATGCGCGAGCAGGCCGGCTTCGACAAGTGCGACCGCGCCCACTACGACGCGCTGCTGCATGGCGCGATCGACGAGGCGGCCGACCTGGACAGCGTGCTGGCCCGCCATGCGGACCGCAAGACCACCGAGCTCTCGCCGATCGAACACGCCATCCTGATGATCGGCGCCTACGAGCTGAAGCACTGCATCGACATCCCCTACAAGGTCGCGATCAACGAGGCGGTGGAGCTGGCCAAGTCCTTTGGCGGCACCGACGGCCACAAGTACGTCAACGGCGTGCTGGACCGTGCCGCCGCCGACCTGCGCCCGGTCGAAGTGGCGGCCGCGCGCGGCGGCCGCTGAGACAGCGCGCCCCGGTCGCATGCGAGTCGCGGATCGCCTGGCTCGGATCGAGCCCTTCTATGTGATGGAGTGCGCCAAGCGGGCCGACGAGATCGCCCGCTCGGCGCTGTGCGACCCGGCCCAGGGCGGCCGGCGCATGATTTATCTGAACATCGGCGAGCCCGACTTCGGCGCCAGCCCCTCGGTGCTGCGCGCCGCGGCGGCCTGTGTCGAGCAGGGCCGCGTGCCCTACACCGCGGCGACCGGCCTGCCGGCGCTGCGCGACAAGCTCTCGCAGTGGTACCGCCAGACCCAGGGCCTGGACATCGCGCCGCAGCGCATCGTCGTCACCGCCGGTGCGTCGGCGGCGCTGCAGCTGGCCTGCCTGGCTCTGTTCCAGGCCGGGGACGAGGTGCTGATGCCCGACCCCTGCTACCCCTGCAACAGGCACTTCGTCGCCGCGGTCGACGCCCTGCCCCGGCTCCTGCCTTGCGGGCCCGAGCAGCGCTTCCAGCTCAGCCTGGCGCAGCTGGAGCAGCACTGGAACGAACGCAGCCGCGGCGTGCTGCTGGCCTCGCCCAGCAACCCCACCGGCACCTCCATCGCGCCCGACGAGCTGGCGCGCCTGCGCGCCTTCGTGAAGGCGCGCGGCGGCGTCACCATCGTCGACGAGATCTACCAGTCGCTGGGCTATGACGAACGCTTCGGCCACAGCGCGCTGGGCCTGGATGCCGGGGCCGGCGAGGACGTGGTCTCCATCAACAGCTTCTCGAAGTACTTCGGCATGACCGGCTGGCGCCTGGGCTGGCTGGTGCTGCCGCAGGCCCTGGTGGCGCCGGTGGAGAAGCTGGCGCAGAACCTCTACATCTGCCCTTCCACGATCGCGCAACAGGCGGCGCTGGCCTGCTTCGAGCCCGAGTCCATCGCTGAATACGAGCGCCGCAAGGCTCAGCTGCGCGCGCGCCGCGACTTCGTCGTGCCGGCGCTGCGCGCGATGGGGCTGGAGGTGCCGGTCGAGCCCGATGGCGCTTTCTATGCCTGGGCCGATCTGTCGCGCGCCGGGCTGCCCGCCGGGATGGGCAGCTGGGCGCTGTGCATGGACCTGATGCAGAGCGCCCAGGTCGCACTCACCCCCGGACGCGATTTCGGCCCGGCCTTCGGCGAGCGCTTCCTGCGCCTGTCCTTCGCCAGCGCCGACGAAGACCTGCGCGAGGCGCTGGCGCGCATGGCGGCGCGGCTCCAGGAGCTGCGCGCATGACGGCGGCGGTCTTCCAGCACGAGCTGCGCGTCTACTGGGAGTGCACAGCTGCCAGTGTAGTTTCCTGGAATTCGCGGTCGCGGTGCGTCAAATGACTATGGAAAGAGGCCGTCTCCTGGGATACACGCTACATTAGTAGCGTTTCGCTTTGGCACATTCATGGCACAGTCATACATTGTGAAACCACAACACACGGATGGCATCGGCGTTCTGAGTTGCGCCACTAACCGGATCGCGTAGTACATTGCTGCCCGAATTCCCGGCAGACACACCATGACTCAAATCATTACCCTCTACAACCATAAGGGCGGCGTCTCAAAAACGACGACGACATACCACTTGGCCTACGCATTTGCGGAGTCCATGGACATGAGGGTTCTGGTAGTGGACGCTGATCCACAGTGCAATTTGACTGAATTGTGCCTAGCAAAGGTTATTGACGCCCTCGACGAACAGGAAGAAGGCGGAGAAGCAACTGTATTGCCCGGAACATCCGTCAAGGAAGCCCTGTGGCCTCGACTGGAAGGTGAGCGCGGCAACGTCGATGTCGAAGCAATCAAACTCACCCAATTCGACGACAACTTGCCGTTGTTCATTTTTCGAGGTGATATTGGGTTAAGCGAAGCCGAAGATCGCCTGTCGTATGCATACAGCCAGCGCTCCACATCGGATATGCATCAGAAGCGCACATATGTCGCGGTTCACGACATGCTTCGTCGGCTAGGTGACCTGCACAAGTTTGATGTCATTCTGATTGACGTTGGCCCTAGTGCAGCAGCTCTTACGCGCTCATTTTTTCTGTCGTGCGACAGATTTCTTGTTCCAGTCGCGCCTGACCGGTTCAACTACCAAGCTATGGGTTCACTCAGCCAAATCCTCAGGCAGTGGATTCTTGAGCACATGCAGATCGTTCCTGATTTTCAGAAGCTATCGCTGAACGTACCTACGAAGGCTCCGATACTTTCTGGAATCGTCATGCAGCGATTCCAACGCCATAAAGGCATGGCAAAGGCCGGCTTCAAGGTATGGATTGATCGAGTAAGAACCCGCGCAATCGAAGAACTCATTCCTTCCTTAATTTCAGCAGCGGGAAGTGACGGAGTTTCCAAACACTGCCTAACGGAACCGGTATGCGCGGAGATTCATGACTTTGCCAGCCTTGCTCCAATGATGCTATCAAACAGCAAGCCAATTTGGAAATTAACCAAGGAAGACACTGATTGGCAAGGGAATGTTTGGGACCAGCGAGTGGCAGCAATGGAAGAATTTAAACAACGCTTCTTCGCACTCGCCAAACTTGCTCTAGCGTAGAAGAAAATGAGTATTGAATGGTCCTACGGGGCAGTTGCTTTCATCGACGTACTCGGTTTCTCAGCGTTTGTTGAATCCGATGCAAAAAGCATCGCACCGGTCCATTTGCCAAGGCTGAGTGCCGTACTTGCGCGCGTTCGGGAAGCGTCGCCTGATTTGGACGTGCGGGCCTTCTCGGACTCCATCACCATAACGGCACCACTTGAGAGCGCCAAGGTAGCGAACCTGCTCAAGTCCGTCGTTGAGCTTCAGAGACTGTTCATCGAAGGAGGTGTCCTTGTCAGAGGCGGCGTTGCGTTTGGGAAGCACTTTGCAGATGAATCGCTAGTCTTCTCTGAAGCTCTGATCAGGGCGTACGTCCTTGAACGGGACCAGGCTCGATTTCCTCGAATTCTGGTGGCGGCCGATCTGCTTGATTGGTACTTCCATGACCCAGCAACTACGGCGGAGTTGGCAGCGGAGGCTCACTCCTTGCTGCTGACCGATCGGGACAACTTCACGTTTTTGGACTACCTTCACTCGGCCACATTGAAGCCGCATCTCGACGCCATTCAGGCCTACAAGATAGCGAACTCAACGCCGAGCGTCCTTGAGAAGGTGCAGTGGCTTTGTCAGTACCACAATTTCCGGGCCGCAGCATCAGGTAGCGAACACGTTTATTCGGGCCCGATGGTCGATGGGTTTCGACAGCACGTGATACTTCCCTAGCATACTGCTGCTCAATGCACGTTCACCGCTCACGCCACTCCATCGCCACTTGGCACACAAGGAAAAACGGTTCCCATCGCAACTTTCGCGCTTGGGCACACTAACGGCAAAGCGAGTGTGCCAAATGAAGCAAAGCAGAGTCACATAGAGCAAAGACAAGTTATTGATTTTTGAGGAAATTCTTCGCAAGTGACTGACTTCATTTGGCCCTGTAGGGTGTACTGGGAAGACACCGATGCCGGCGGCGTCGTGTTCTACGCCAACTACCTGAAGTTCCTCGAGCGCGCGCGCACCGAATGGCTGCGCCAGCTCGGTTTCGAGCAGGAGCGCCTGCGCCGCGAGCAGGGGCTGATGTTCGTCGTCGGCGAGACGCGCCTGCGCTATCTGCGCCCGGCGCGGCTGGACGACTGGCTGCGCATCACCGTGCAGCCGCTGCAGATCGGACGCGCCAGCCTCAACATCGCCCAGCAGGCCTGGCGCGGCGACACGCTGCTGACCGAGGGCGAGATCCGCATAGGCTGCGTGGGCGCCGAGGACTTCCGGCCGGCACGCATCCCCGAGGCTATCCTGCAGACCCTGTCCGCCTGATCCCTGTCCATTCCGTTTCTCTGACCTTGGCCCGTCCATGAACCAAGACCTCTCCATCGTCTCTCTGATCGCCCATGCCAGCCTCACGGTGCAGCTGGTGATCGCCGCGCTGCTGCTGATGTCGCTGGCCAGCTGGAGCGTGATCTTCAACAAGTTCTTCGCGCTGTCCAAGGTGCAGTCACGCAACGAGGCCTTCGAGCAGGAGTTCTGGTCCGGCAAGAACCTCAACGAGCTCTATGCCTCGGTCAGCAACCGCAGCGACGCAGCGCCGCTGGAGCGCATCTTCGCGTCCGGCATGCGCGAGTTCCTGAAACTGCGCGAGCGCCGCGTCACCGAATCGAGCAGCCTGCTGGACGGCGCGCGCCGTGCGATGCGCGCCAGCTTCCAGCGCGAGTTGGACGCGATGGAGTCGCACCTGTCCTTCCTTGCCTCGGTGGGCTCCATCTCGCCCTACGTGGGCCTGTTCGGCACCATCTGGGGCATCATGCACGCCTTCGTGGGCCTGTCCAACCTGCAGCAGGTGACGCTGGCCACCGTGGCGCCGGGCATCGCCGAAGCGCTGGTGGCCACCGCGATCGGCCTGTTCGCGGCCATCCCCGCGGTGCTGGCCTACAACCGCTTCGCGCGCCAGATCGACCGCAGCGCGATCACGCTGGAGACCTTCATCGAAGAGTTCTCCAACATCCTGCAGCGCAACGCCGGCCAGCCGGCGCCGGCCGCCGCGCGTTGAGAAGCTAGGAGCGCGCGATGGCAGCCCTCGCCTCCCGCGGCCGCGGACGCCGCCGCACCATCAACGAGATCAACATGGTGCCCTTCATCGACGTGATGCTGGTGCTGTTGATCATCTTCATGGTCAGCGCGCCGCTGATCACCACCGGGGTCGTGGACCTGCCCAGCGTGGGCCAGAGCCGCCAGCAGCCCAAGCAGGTCATCCAGGTCATCGTCGGCAGCGACGAGAGCATGCAGATCAAGCTCGACGGCGGCGAGCCGCAGTCGGTCACCCTCAAGCTGCTGGCCCAGCGCGTCAAGGACGCCCAGGGCGACGCCGCCGACACGCCCGTCGTGATCTCGGCGGACCGCAAGGTCAAGTACGAGGCGGTCGTCAACGCGATGGACGTTTTGCAGCGCGCCGGCGTGCAACGCGTCGGCCTGGCAGTGAAGAACGCCCCGGCCCAGCCTTGAGCCCCGCCTTGCCCCTCGCATCGACCTCGCCCGCCCCGATTTGCCCTTTCCAAGCGCCATGAGCTCGCTGGTTTCTTCCACCACCGCCGATCCCTTGCGTCCGCCGCCCGAGCGCGGGCTGGGCCGCGGCATCGGCTTTGCGCTGCTGGCTCACCTGCTGCTGGTCGGCGCGCTCAGCCTGGGCGTGCAATGGCGCACCCGGCCCGTGCCGGCACTGGAAGCGGAGTTGTGGGCCGCCGTGCCGGTCGCCGCGGCTCCGCGCGCCCAGGCCCCGCCGGAGCCCGAACCCGAGCCCGAGCCGCCGGCCAAGCCAGCGAAGACCCCGCCGCCCCAGCCCGATCCGCAGGAGCTCAAGGCCCAGCAGCAGCAGCGCGAGGCCGAGATCGCCATCGCCAAGGCCAAGAAGCTCAAGGAAGAAAAAGAGGCCCAGGAAGAACGCGAGCGCAAGGAATTGCAGAAGAAGCGCGAGGCCGACAAGAAGGAGGCCCAGCGCAAGGAAGCCGAGAAAAAAGAGGCCGAGAAGAAGGAAGCCGAGCGCAGGGACGCTGAGAAGAAGGACGCCGAGCGCAAGGAAAAGCTCGCCCGCGAGAAGGCCGACAAGGCCAAGAAGGACGCCGACGCCCGCGCCGAGGCCCAGCGCGAGGCGCTGCGCCAGGAGAACCTGAAGCGCATCCAGGGCATGGCTGGTGGCACCGGCGGCGCCACCGCGACCGGCACCGCCGCGAAGAGCGCCGGTCCCTCGTCCAGCTATGCCGGCCGCATCAAGGCGCGCATCAAGCCCAACATCATCTACAGCGACCCGGGTGGCGCGGCCAACCCCGAGGCCGAGGTGGAAGTGCGCGCGGCGCCGGACGGCAGCATCATTGGCCGCCGCCTGCTCAAGCCCAGCCCCGACAACGACTGGAACAACGCGGTGCTGCGCGCCATTGACAAGACCGAGGTGCTGCCGCGCGACGTCGACGGCCGCGTGCCGCCGCTGCTGGTGATCAGCTTCAAGCCGCGCGAATAAGGCCCCGGCCGACGCGGCCCTGCCGCGCCCACTCCGACACCCGGCCCAGCCGGGTGTTTTCATTTGCGCGCCGCCCTCCCGATCGCGTCACGACCTCCGTTCCCGCCTTCCTTTCGACAGGAAATTCAAGGTACCGACCTTCGAATACATCCACAAGAAGAATGATATTACTCACAAGCCCCGGCATTCCGCTTGATAGAGTTCGCCGCCTTCTCGAGATATGTGCAAGTAGAAAATGAATAAATTCGCACACATACCCTGCGAGATTGCGCTGAATCAATATTCAAATCAAAGGGGAACGCGCATGAAACAATATTCGAATTTCGCTGTCATCACCTTTCTGGGCGCCGCGCTGGCGGCCTGTGGCGGCTCCGACGAGGGCAGCGGCGACACCAGCGCCAACGTGTTCAAGCCCATGCTGGGCACCTATACCGTGGCCTGTTCGGGGTATCAGAGCCTCGACACGAATGTCTCGGACGACGGCGCGGTCACCATCACCGAGCTGGTGGGCGCGGACCGGGCCAAGGTCAGCATCCAGGCGCGCAGCTATGCCAGCCCGGCGACCGACCCGGGAGGCCGCCAATGCGATGCCGGCAAGATCAGCACCGACATGACGGTCACCGGTGAAATGCGTGACCTCGGGAAAACCAAGACCTATACCCTCAGCAGCGGCAAGAAGGTCAGCGCCAAGGTCGTGGAAGTCAGCTGTGAATCCTTCACCCTGCGCAAGGGCCAGCTTCGCGGCACGATTCCGACGCCTGGCGCCAAAACCCTGATGGCCTATCTGGTCGACGGCAACAAACTCTATTTGAGTTCCGGCAACCGGGAGGCGGACGGCCTGGGCAACGGGCTCAGCACCCGCTTCGGCGTCAAGCCCTGAGACGGCGCCCGCCACGCCCCGTGCCCGATTCCGGGGCCGCTCCGGCGCCGCGCCACGGTGAAAGCCCGTCAGTCCAGCGCCCCGCCCCCCTCGCGCAGGTCGGCCTGATGGCGACCATGGCGTTCCCAGGCCACCTGCAGCGCCAGGCGCACGCCGTCCACCAGCGTGGCCAGCGGCAGGCTGGGCGAGCCGGGGTGCTGCGCGGCCTGTTCGGGCAGGTAGGGGATGTGCATGAAGCCGCTGCCGCAGCCCTGCCCGTCGAGTCGGTGCTGCAGGCCGTAGAAGACATGGTTACAGACAAAGGTGCCCGCGGTCTGCGACACCGAGGCCGGCAGCCCGGCCTCGCGCAGCGCGTGGACCATGGCCTTGATCGGCAAGGTGCTGAAGTAGGCCGCCGGACCGCCCGGCACCACCGGTTCGTCGACCGGCTGGGCGCCGGCGTTGTCGGGGATGCGGGCATCGTCTATGTTGATCGCCACCCGCTCCAGCGACAGATCGCAGCGCCCGCCCGCCTGGCCCAGCGCCAGCACCAGGGTTGGCCGCAGGTCCTGCAGCGCACGCTCCAGCGTCCGCAGCGCGTCACCGAACACGCAGGGCAGTTCGCGCGCGCTCACGCGGGCCAGGCGCCCGTCGCCAGCGTCCAGCACGCAGCCCTCCAGGGCCCGCGCGACCTGCCACGAGGGGTTCAAGGTCTCGCCACCAAAGGGCTCGAAGCCGGTCAGCAGCAGGGTGTTCATCGCGCGTCCTCCGCGCGGCTGGAGGACGCGGCGGGCTCCGGCGCGCCATAGCCGCCGCCGCCCGGCGTCTGGATCTCGAAGGCATCGCCCGGCGCCATCTCCACGCTGCCGATGTGGCCCAGCCGCTCCTCGCGTCCGTCGGCGCG
Source organism: Pelomonas sp. CA6 (assembly GCF_022549225.1). Taxonomy (GTDB): domain Bacteria; phylum Pseudomonadota; class Gammaproteobacteria; order Burkholderiales; family Burkholderiaceae_C; genus Roseateles. The sequence goes on along the minus strand of NZ_JAKZFD010000013.1, from coordinate 69,868 downwards.
CAGCACGCGGTTCAGCCCCGGCGCGCCGGCGCCGCCGCCGGCCATGCCGAACGCCCCCTGCTGGCGCCCGTTGCTGAGGATGGACGCCGTCATCGCCTCCAGGAAGCGGATGCGGCGCACCGCGCCCCGGCCGCCCTGCCAGCGCCCGGCGCCGCCGGAGCCCGGCCGGATGCGGTGCTGCTCGACCCAGACCGGGAAGCGCTGCTCCAGCACCTCGGGGTCGGTCAGCCGCGAATTGGTCATATGCGTCTGGACCACGTCCGTGCCGTCGAAGCCCGGGCCCGCACCGCTGCCGCCGGACAGGGTCTCGTAGTACTGGTGGCGCGCATTGCCGAAGGTGAAGTTGTTCATCGTGCAGGGGCTGGCGGCCATCACGCCCAGCGCGCCATAGAGCGCGTTGGTCACGCAGCTGGAGGTTTCCACATTGCCCGCCACGACCGCCGCGGGCGCGCGCGGGTTGAGCATGCAGCCCTCGGGCACGACGATCTCCAGCGGTTTCAGGCAGCCGGCATTGAGCGGAATCTCGTCGTCGACCAGGGTGCGGAACACATAGAGCACGGCGGCCACGGTGACGGCGCGCGGCGCGTTGAAGTTGTTGTCCAACTGCGCGCTGCTGCCACTGAAGTCGATGCGGGCGCGGCGTGCCTCGGTGTCCACGCGGACCTCGACGCGGATCTCGGCGCCATTGTCCAGGCGCAGCGCGAAGCGGCCGTCCGTCAGCCGCGCGATCGCCCGGCGCACCGCCGCCTCCGCGTTGTCCTGCACATGGCGCATGTAGGCGACCACCGTGTCGCGGCCGAACTGGGCGACCATGGCCTGCAGCTCCTGCTGGCCCTTCTCGTTGGCCGCGATCTGCGCGCGCAGATCGGCCAGGTTCTGCGCCGGATTGCGCGCCGGCCAGCGGTTGGGCGGCTCGCGACCTTCCAGCACGGCCAGCAGCTCGGCCTCGCGCAGGCGGCCCTCGCGGGCCACGAGAACGTTGTCCAGCAGCACACCTTCCTCGTCGATGCGGGAGGAGAACGGCGGCATGGACCCCGGCGTGATGCCGCCGATGTCGGCATGGTGGCCGCGCGAGGCCACGTAGAAGTCCGGCCTCGCCGGCCCCTCGGCCTCCAGCCAGACCGGCGTCACCACGGTCACGTCCGGCAGGTGGGTGCCGCCGTGGTAGGGATCGTTCAGCGCGTAGACGTCGCCGCGACGCATCCGCGGGTTGCGCTGCATCACGGTCTTGATCGCCTCGCTCATCGAGCCCAGGTGCACCGGCATGTGCGGCGCGTTCGCGATCAGCTGGCCGTCGCCGTCGAACAGCGCGCAGGAGAAGTCCAGGCGCTCCTTGATGTTGACCGAATGGGCCGTGTTCTGCAGCCTCAGCCCCATCTGCTCGGCGATGTTCATGAACAGGTTGTTGAACACCTCCAGCTGCACCGGATCGGCCTCGGTGCCCAGCGCCTGCGCGTGCTCGCGCGACCGCACGCGCGCCAGTTCCAGCGCGCCGTCGGGCCGCAGCCGCGCCTCCCAGCCGGGCTCCACCACCGTGGTCGCGTTGCGCTCGCTGATCACCGCCGGCCCGGGGATGCACTGCCCGGGCCGCAGCGCCTCGCGGGCGAAGAGCTGCGCGGCGCGCCAGCCGGCGGGCTCGGCGTCGGCCAGGCAGTACAGCCGCACCGGCTCGCCCGCCGCGGCGGACGCCTCGCCCCCCTCCCCGAGGACAGCCGCCGGCAAGGGCGCGCCCGGCATCAGCGCCTCCACCGCGACGGCCTCGATCACCAGCGGCCGACCGGGCATCAGCAACGCGAAGCGCTGACGGTAGGCCCGCTCGAAGGCCTCGCGCAAGACCTGCCCCCGCAAGGCCTCGTCCGCCTCGTCGGCCCAGGGCACGGCCAGCGCCGTGTCCGTGCCCTGGTAGCGCAGCCGCAGGCTGCGGCGCAGCTGCAGCGCCGTGCGTGCCAGGCCCTGGGCCGCCAGTTCCGCGCAGGCGGACTCGCCCAGCTGGTCCAGCAGCGCCCGCGCCTCCCGCAGGCCTTGCGGGTCCAGCGGCCGCTCCAGCGACTGCTCGCGCATCGCGTTCTGGTCGGCCAGGCCCATGCCATAGGCGGACAACACCCCGGCCAGCGGATGGATGAAGACGCGGCGCATGCCCAGCTGGTCGGCGACCAGGCAGGCATGCTGGCCGCCGGCGCCGCCAAAGCACTGCAGCGTGTAGCCGCTGACGTCGTAGCCACGCGCCACCGAGATCTTCTTCACCGCATTCGCCATGTGAGCCACGGCGATCTGCAGCGCGCCCGCCGCGACCGCCTCGGCGTCCAGGCGCCGGCCGCTGGCCTCGCTCACCTGCAGGGCCAGCTCCGCGAAGGCCTCGCGCACCCGCTCGGCGTCCAGCGGCTGGTCGGCCTTCGGGCCGAAGACCTGGGGGAAGCGCCCGGGCTGGATGCGGCCCAGCATCACGTTGGCGTCGGTCACGGTCAGCGGGCCACCGCGGCGGTAGCAGGCCGGCCCGGGGTTGGCTCCGGCGCTGTGCGGACCGACGCGCAACCGGCTGCCATCGAAATGGACAACCGAGCCGCCGCCGGCGGCCACGGTGTGGATGCTCATCATCGGCGCGCGCACCCGCACGCCGGCCACCTGGGTTTCGAAAGCGCGTTCGAACTCGCCGGCAAAGTGGGAGACATCGGTGGAGGTGCCGCCCATGTCGAAGCCGATCAGGCGCTGGTGCCCGGCCGCCTGTGCCGTGCGCACCATGCCGACGATGCCGCCAGCCGGCCCAGACAGGATGGCGTCCTTGCCCTGGAAGCGCCCGGCGTCCGTGAGGCCGCCGCTGGATTGCATGAACAGCAGCGGCACGCCCGGCATCTGCGCCGCCACCTGCTCCACATAGCGGCGCAGGATGGGCGACAGGTAGGCGTCGACCACCGTGGTGTCGCCGCGCGCCACGTACTTGATCAGCGGGCTGACCTCGTGCGAAACCGAGACCTGCGCGAAGCCCAGCTCCCGTGCCAGCGCCGCCGCCGCCGCCTCGTGCGCCGGATGGCGCCAACCGTGCATGAAGACGATGGCGCAGGCGCGTAGCCCTTGCTCGCGCAGCCGCATGAGGCCGGCGCGCAGGCCCGCCAGGTCGAGTGCGCGCAAGACCTGGCCCTGCGCGCCCACTCGTTCGTCGACTTCCAGCACCTCCTGGTAGAGCTGCTCGGGCAGCTGGATATGGCGGTCGAACAGCCGCGGCCGGTTCTGGTAGGCAATGCGCAGCGCGTCGCCCAGGCCGCGGGTGGTCACGAGCGCGAGCGGCTCGCCCTTGCGTTCCAGCAGCGCATTGGTGGCCACCGTCGTCCCCATCTTCACGCACTCGACCCGGTCGGGCGTGAGGAGTTCGCCGCGGCCCAGCCCGAGCAGCCGGCGCATGCCCTCCACGGCCGCGTCGGCGTAATGCTCCGGGTTGTCCGACAGCAGCTTCAGTGTGTGAAGTTCGCCCCGCGGATCGCGCCCCACCAGATCGGTGAAGGTGCCGCCCCTGTCTATCCAGAACTGCCAACGCTGCATGACCCTGTGTCCGCCCTGTTGCTGTTGTCGCCGTCATCACTGTGCGCCAGACGTCGGCGCCAGCGCCAAGTCTATGCGCCGGCGCAACGGGCCCGCAGATGCGGGCCAACGCCGAGGGACGGGGGCAGTCGTTGCGCGTAGCATCACGGTCGTGCGCGTCGACCCGCGACGCCCGACGCCGTCCATCCCCGGGGGAGCTTCTCGATGTCCGACCCTTCCGTACCGCTGGCCTGGCCCGACGCCTCGTCCGGCGGTGCCGCCGATGACCAGGGCCTGTTCCAATGGCCCACGCCGCCCTTCGCCGCCTATCCGCCGGCCCTGGTGCAGCGCGAGCCCCTGCCTTGCGAGATCGTGGGCGCCAACGGCAGCCGCACGACAGGCAGCGTGATCCTCGTCGTCCCGCAGGAGCGCGTGGCCCAGGTGATGGTGCCGCCGGCACGCAGTGCGATGCCGCTGAAGTTCTCGCAGTTCCGCGCGCTGAAGCTGCTGCGCGCCATCCCCGCCTCGCCCAGCGCCGGCGAGCAGGCGCTGGACTTCCGCCCGCGCAGCCCCTTCCGCGTCACGCTGCAGGGCGGTGAGCAGCTCCGGGGCACGACCATCGGCCATCGCGAGAACGCGCTGGGCCTGTTCCTCTTCCCGCCCATCGGCGACAGCGACGATTCGGTGCGCGTGGTCTTCGTGCCGCGCGAGGCACTGCAGAGCCACGAGATCGGCGAGCGCATCGGCGACCTGCTGGTCGCCGACAAGGCCGCGACCACCGAACAGATCGAGCAGGCCGCGCTGGAGCAGCTGGACCTGCGCAAGCGCCGCGTCGGCGATATCCTGGTGTCCAAGCAGATCGTCAGCGCCGAGCAGCTGATGCAGGCCATCGAACAGCAGGCCAAGATGCCCATGGTGCGCATCGGCGAGGCGCTGCTGGCGCTGGAGCTGATCTCCAAGCAGCAGCTGGACGAGGCGCTGCTGGAACAGAAGCAGGACCGCTCCGTGCCGCTGGGCGAACTGCTGGTGCGCAAGGGCATCGTCACGCGGGCCCAGCTGCAGTCGGCGCTGGCGCGCAAGATGGGCTATCCGCTCGTCGACGTCGAACAGTTCGGCATCGAGCCCGACGCGATCCGCAAGCTGCCGCTGTCGGTGGCACGCCGGTTGGAGGTGCTGCCGCTGGTGCTGCGCGACGGCAAGCTGATCGTCGCGATGGAAGACCCGACCCGGCGCGATTGCATCGACGAGGTGGAGTTCGTCACCCAGCAGAAGGTGGTGCCGGCGCTGGCGCGGGTGGGTTCGCTGCAATTCGCGCTGCCCGCCGCCTACGAGCGCTACGGCAACCAGGCCTCCAAGGACCTGGGGCTGCCCTCGCTCAGCACCATCGAGTTCGACACCTCCGACAAACTGATCGAGACGCTGGAGCGCGAAGGCCTGGACCAGGCCACCGTCACCACGCGCGACGACGACAAGCCGGTCGAGCAGTCCGACAACTCGCTGGTGCGGCTGATCAACACCATGATCGTCGAGGCCCACGCGCAGAACGTCTCCGACATCCACATCGAGACCTATCCGGGCCGCGAGAAGGTCAAGATCCGCTTCCGCAAGGACGGCCAGCTGCACCCCTACCTGGAGCTGCCGCACACCTACCGCGCCGCGATGGTGGCGCGCATCAAGGTGATGTGCGACCTGGACATCTCCGAGCGCCGCAAGCCGCAGGACGGCAAGATCAACTTCGCCCGCTTCTCACCGCAGCACAAGCTGGAGCTGCGCGTCGCCACCATCCCGACCAACAACGGGCTGGAGGACGTGGTGATGCGCCTGCTCGCGTCGGCGCGCCCGCTGCCCATGGACAAGCTGGGGCTGGCGCCCTACAACCTCAAGGAGCTGCAGCACGCGGTGGAGCGGCCCTATGGCATGGTGCTGTGCGTCGGCCCGACCGGCTCGGGCAAGACCACCACGCTGCACTCGGTGCTGGCTCACATCAACACGCCGGAGCGCAAGATCTGGACCGCCGAGGACCCGGTGGAAATCACCCAGCCCGGGCTGCGCCAGGTCCAGGTCAATCCCAAGATCGACTGGACCTTCGCGAAGGCCCTGCGCGCCTTCCTGCGCGCCGACCCGGATGTGATCATGGTCGGCGAAATCCGCGACGAGGAAACCGCCGAGATCGCCGTCGAGGCCTCGCTGACCGGCCACCTGGTGCTGTCCACGCTGCATACCAACAGCGCCCCCGAGACCGTGACGCGGCTGCTGGACATGGGCATGGACCCCTTCAACTTCGCCGACTCGCTGCTGGCCGTGCTCGCGCAGCGCCTGGTGCGCCGGCTCTGCCCGGCCTGCCGGCGCGCGGAGCCCATGTCCGAAGAAGCGCTGGCCGAGCTGGTCGCCGACTACCGGCATGCCTTCCCCGCCGAGCAGCGTCCGCGCGAGGACCAGTTGCGCGCGCAGTGGCGCGAGCAGCTGGGCGGCAGCTTCCAGCACTACCACTCGCCGGGCTGCGCCAAGTGCGACCAAACCGGCTTCAAGGGTCGCGCCGGCCTGCACGAGCTGCTGGTCGTTTCGCGCGAGCAGCGCCGGCTCATCCAGACTGGCGCGCGCGCCGAGCAGATTCTTCAGCAGGGGCTGCAGGAGGGAATGCGGACGCTGCGTCAGGATGGGATCCTGAAAGTGCTGCAGGGGGTCACCACCCTGGGTGAGGTCAGGGCGACCAGCAACCAGTAGCTGGGCTGAGGACGGGTTCCCGTCTCTTTTTCAGGGTCTGCGAGGCGGGGGGCCGAGCGGCAATTTGCCGGGGCTCTTTCGCCCTCGCCCTGGCCCTCGTCCGCATCCCCGTCGCCGGCACGCCGCGCAGAGCCCCCGCCGGGTTTCGGGCGCCGGATCACCGAGCCTTGCTCATCGGGCGACGATCAGCCGCAGGCCCAGGCCCACGAAGACGGCTCCCGCCACGCGGTCCAGCCACAGGCCGGCGCGGGGGCGACGGTTGAGCCATTGGCCGATCGCGCCGGCAAACCAGCCCAGCAGCCCGAACAGCAGCGCGGCCTGGGCGGTGAACACCAGCCCCAGCAACGCCAGCTGCGTGCCCACGGGCCCGTTCGCCGGCACGACGAACTGGGGGAGGAAGGACAGAAAGAAGAGCACGACCTTGGGGTTGATCGCGTTCGCGAACACGCCCTTGAAGAACAGCGTGCACAGCGATGGCGCCGCCGCAGGCTCGGCCGCGCCGACGCGCGCGCCGCCGGTGCTGCGCAAGGCCTGGAGGCCCAGCCAGATCAGGTAGAGCCCGCCCGCCACCTTCAGCGCCGTGAAGGCCAGCGGCGAGGCCGCGACCAGCGCGCTGACGCCTACCGCGGCCAGCACCGTGTGGCTCAGGCAGCCCAGCGCGCAGCCCAGGCCGAAGACCACGCCCTGGCGCCGCCCGCGCGACATGCCCATGCTCAGCACCATGAGGTTGTCCGGGCCCGGTGATGCGGTGATCAGCAGCGCGGCAAGCAGAAAAGCGAGGAATTGGTCGGGGCTCAGCATGGGCGCGAGGATAGCCCATCGCCGCCCCAGAGCGCCTAGCCCATCAGGCGCAGCACCTGCTGGGCCATCCGCCGCGCCGCGCCGCGGTGCGCGGCGGCGAAGTCGGTCGCGGCACCGGCCATGGCGTCGCGCCGCCCGGGCTGCGCCAGCAGCGCCAGCGCTTCGCGCAGCGCCGCATCCAGCCCGTCGGCGCGCAGCGCGGCCCCGGCGGCCAACGACAGCTCGGCGGCCTCGGCGAAGTTGAAGGTGTGCGGCCCCATCACCAGCGGGCAGCCACAGGCGGCCGCCTCGATCAGGTTCTGCCCGCCCAGCGGCTCGAAGCTGCCGCCCAGCAGGGCCACGTCGGCCAGGCCGTAGTACAGCGCCATCTCGCGCATCGAATCGCCCAGCCAGACGGCCGCGCGACCCGCGCCGGCCTCGGGGCCGGTGGCGGCAAAGGCGCTGCGCCGCACCAACCCGCCCAGGGCCGCCTGGGCCAGCGCGGCCACCTCGTCGAAGCGCTGCGGATGGCGCGGCACGATCAGCAGCAGCGGGTCGCCCGCCTGCACCCGCGCCGGGGCCAGGTCTTGCCAGAGCCGCAGCAGCGCCGCCTCCTCGCCCTCGCGCGAAACGGCCATCAGCACGACGGGCCGCCCCAGGCCCGCGCGCCACGCACGGCCCTGCGCGAGCAAGGCCTCGTCGGGCTGCAGGTCGAACTTCAAATTGCCGCAGACCTGCACCTCGGGCACGCCGGCACGGCGCAATCGCTCCGCGTCCGCCGTGGTCTGGGCCAGCGCCAGGCGCAGCGTGCGCGCGGCCGGCGCCAGCAGCGCGCCGAAGCGCTCACCGCGGCGCAGGCTGCGCTCGGACAGCCGCGCATTGGCCAGCACCATGGGCAGGCCGGCACGGGCCGCCTCGTACTGCAGCCGCGGCCAGATCTCGGTTTCCATCAGCACGCCGACGGCGGGCCGATGGCGGGCCAGGAAGCGACGCACCGCGCCAGGCGTGTCCAGCGGCAGCCAGCGCTGCGCGTCGCCGTCGCGCAGCAGGGCCTGGCCGGCCTCACGGCCGGTCGCCGTGCTGTGCGTCAGCAGCAGCCGCAACCCGGGCCGCTCGCGGCGCAACTGTTCGATCAGCGGCGCGGCGGCGCGCGTTTCGCCCAGCGACACCGCGTGCACCCAGACCGCTCCCGGGGCCGTCGACCGGCCCAATCCCAGGCGTTCGCCCAGATGGGCAAGGTACAGCGGTTCGGCACGGCTGCGCAGCAGCAGGCGCAGCAGATAGGCCGGGGTCAGCAGCCGCAGCAGCGTGCCATAGGCAAACAGCGCCCAACGTTCGCGGCCGCTCATGCGCATGGACGCCCCGCCAGGGCCAGGTCTTGCCGGTCCACCCCAAGCGCAAGCTCGGGGCGGCCGGCCGCGACCGACAGGGCCCGGGCCATTCAATGCCCGGCGCTGAAATGCAGCTCCGGTTTGACGCGCTTGAGCTGGGTCAGCACCTCCTCGCGGATGCGCTGCAGGGCCTCTTCGGTGTGGCCCTCGAAGCGCAGCACCAGCACCGGCGTCGTGTTGGACGGGCGCACCAGACCGAAGCCGTCCTCGTACTCCACGCGCAGGCCGTCGATGGTGATCACCTCCTTGGCGTTGGGGAACTCGGCGATCTCGCGCAGTTTCTTCACCACCTCGTGGTGCTCCCCTTCCTCGCAGGCGACGTTGAGCTCGGGCGTGTTGACGCTGTTGGGCAGGCCCTTCAGCACGGCGCTGGGATCGGCGTGCGCCGAGAGGATCTCCAGCATGCGGGCGGCCGTGTACATCGCATCGTCGAAGCCGTACCAGCGGTCATTGAAAAAGATGTGGCCGGACAGCTCGCCGGCCATCGGCGCGCCGGTCTCCTTCAGCTTGGCCTTGGCCAGCGAATGGCCGGTCATCCACATCAGCGGCTTGCCGCCATGCTCGCGAATCCACGGGGCCAGGCGTTGCGTGCACTTGACGTCGAAGATGATCTCGCTGCCCGGCTTGCGCTTCAGGATCTCGGCGGCCAGCAGCATGATCTGGCGGTCCGGCATGATCATCTCGCCGTCCTTGGTGACGATGCCCAGGCGGTCGCCGTCGCCGTCGAAGGCCAAGCCCAGCTCGGCGTCGCAGGCGTGGACGATGCGCTTCAGGTCCTCGAGGTTCTCGGGGCGCGAGGGATCGGGATGGTGGTTGGGGAAGTCGCCGTCGACGCGCGAATAGATGTCGACGACCTCGCAGCCCAGCGCGCGCAGGATGGCCGGCGCGCTCGCGCCGGGAATGCCGTTGCCGCTGTCCACGACGACCTTCATCGGCCGCTTCAGCTTGCAGTCCTTGACGATGCGGTGGGCGTACTCGGGCACGATGTCCATCGTCGCCGTGCGGCCTTCGGCCTTGCCGACGAGGTAGTCCTCGGCCTCGATGCGGCGGCGCAGGCCCTGGATCTGCTCGCCGTAGACGGGGGCGCCCTTGAGCACCATCTTGAAGCCGTTGTAGTCCTTGGGATTGTGGCTGCCGGTGACCTGGATGCCGGACTTGCAGCCATGCTTGCCGCGCGTCGCGGCCACGTAATAAAGCATGGGCGTGGTCACGGCGCCGAGGTCGACGACGTCCAGCCCGGTGGAGCGCAGGCCCTTGATCAGCGCGGCGACGAGCCCGGGGCCCGACAGGCGGCCATCGCGGCCGACGGCCACGGCCTTCTCGCCCGCCTTGCGGGCCTCGGTCCCGAAGGCGCGGCCCAGATGCTCGGCCAGGGCTTCGTCCAGGGTCTGCCCGACGACGCCGCGGATGTCATAGGCCTTGAAGATGGAGGCATGGACTTGCATTGAGGGTCCTAACTTAGGGTTCCAGGTTCAGATCGGCGCGAATTGTAGGCAAGCCCCGCGCCCCCTCCCCTCAAACCCTCCGCGGCCCCCGGTCGCCACGCAGATGTCCGAAAACGGCCAGCACGCGCCCGGACCCGCCCCTATGATGAATCCATGGATGCCCAAGCCCTGCCCCGCACGCAAGCGCCCGAGGACTGCTACCCCGCCCTCGTCGCCCGCGACGCCCGCTTCGACGGACTCTGGTTCGTCGGCGTCACCAGCACCGGCATCTATTGCCGGCCGGTCTGCCGCGTGCGCACGCCCAAGCGCGAGAACTGCCTGTTCTTCGCCAGCGCCGCGCAGGCCGAGGCAGCGAACTTCCGCCCCTGCCTGAAGTGCCGCCCCGAGCTGGCCCCGCGCGAAGACGGCCCGGCGCGCTGGAGTGTGATGGACGCGTCGCGCACCCTGGCCCGGCAGGCCGCCGAATGGCTGGATGCCTGCGATGACCCGGAGGCCTCGGTCGAGCAGCTCGCCGACCGACTGGGCATCACCAGCCGCCACCTGCGCCGCATCTTCGCCGCCGAGCATGGCGTGACGCCGCTGCAGTACCTGCAGACGCGTCGCCTGCTGCTCGCCAAGCAGTTGCTCACCGACACGGCCCTGCCGGTGGCCCAGGTCGCGCTGGCCGCCGGCTTCGGCAGTGTGCGCCGCTTCAATGCCGCATTCGCGCAGCATTACCGGCTGCAGCCCGGCCAGCTGCGGCGCGAGATGCCCGCCGCCGTCAGCGCCTGCGGCGAACCGGCCCTGCGCCTGGCCTACCGGCCGCCCTATGCCGTCGAGGCCATGCTGCAGTTTCTCGCCGACCGCGCCATCCCCGGCGTCGAGGCCGTGGACCTGGCGGCCCGCCGCATCGAGCGCAGCCTGCGGCTGCAGCACCGTGGTGAGATCCTGCAGGGCCGCCTGACGCTGAGCTTCGACCGCGAGCAGCCGCTGGTGCTGCTGTCGCCCTGCTCCGCGCTGTGGAACGCGAGCGCCGCGCTGATCCCGCTGGTGCGCCGCTGGCTGGACCTGGATGCCCGGCCCGACGCGATCGACCGGCGCCTGGGCCAGTTGGCCGAGCAGGAGCCGGGGCTGCGTCTGCCGGGATGCTGCGACCGCTTTGAGCTGGCCGTGCGCGCCGTGCTCGGCCAGCAGGTCACGGTGGCGGCGGCGCGCACGCTGGCCGGCCGTCTCGTCGCCCGCTTTGGCGCGCCGTTGCCCGAAGACCAGTGCTCGCCGCAGGTCACCCGGCTGTTCCCGCGCCCGGACGTTCTGGCCGGCGCCGAGGTGTCGGCCATCGCCGAGCTGGGCATCATCCGCCAGCGCGCCGAGGCGCTGATCGCGATCGCCCGCGCCTGGCCCGAGCTCGCCTTCGCCCGCGGCGAGGGACCGCCGCAGCAGGCCCTGGACGGCCTGGTGGCGCTGCCCGGCATCGGCCCCTGGACCGCCCACTACATGCTGATGCGCGGCTGGAGCTGGCCCGACATCTTCCCCCCCGGCGACATCGTGCTGCGCCGCCGGCTCAGCCCCGACGCCCAACAGCCCCTGCCGTCCGCGCGCATCAGCGAGCAGGCCGCCGAGCGCTTCCAGCCCTATCGTAGCTATGCCGTGCTGCGGCTGTGGCGGCAGGCCGCGCTGGACGGCCCCGCGCGCCGCCGCCCGGCTGCCGCTGTGCCCGCCAACCCGTCCGCAGACGCCCCTTCTCCACGTGCCCGCCGGCACGCCCTCCCGCAGGAACGCTGAACATGTCCCAAGCCCGACTCCATCCCCTGCGCGTGCAGGGCCGCGTGGCCACCCCGCTGGGGCCCCTGACCGCCGCGCGCAGCGCCGAGGGCCTGGCCGGCCTGTGGTTCGACGGACAGCGCCACGCCCCCGGTCCGCTGGCGCTGCCGCGCGACGACGACGACCCGCTCTTCGTCCAGGTCCGCGAACTGCTGGACGGTTATTTCCGGGGCCAGGGCTTGCCGCAAGACCTGACCCGGGCCCTGCCGCTGGACCTCGCCGGCACGCCGTTCCAGCGCCGCGTCTGGGCCCAGCTGCTGCGCATTCCGCAAGGCCAGCACCGCAGCTACAGCCAGCTGGCCGAGGCGCTGGACGCCCCGTCTGCCGCCCGGCCGGTCGGCGCGGCCGTCGGCCGCAACCCGGTCAGCATTCTCGTGCCCTGCCACCGCGTGCTGGGCACCGATGGCAGCCTCACCGGTTATGCCGGCGGGCTGGACCGCAAGAAGGCGCTGCTGACGCTGGAAGGCGTGCTGCCATGATGAAGTCCCGCGACTTGTCGGAACTCACCCTGCTCGCGGCGATCTGGGGTTCGTCCTTCCTGTTCATGCGCTGGGCGGCGCCGGAGTTCGGCGCGGTGCCCACGGCGGCGCTGCGCGTGGCCGGCGCCTCGCTGTTCCTGCTGCCGCTGCTGGCCTGGCGCGCCGGGCGCGGGCCAGCCTTGGCGGAGCTGCGCGAGCACTGGCGCGCGCTGTTGCTGGTGGGGCTGCTCAACAGCGCCCTGCCCTTCGCGATGTTCGCTTACGCGGCCTTGTCCATCAACGCCGGGTTCTCCAGCATCCTGAACGCCACCACACCCATGTGGGGCGCCATCGTGGCCTGGGTCTGGCTAGGCCAGCGCCTGGACGGCTCGCGACTGCTGGGCCTGGCGCTGGGGTTCGGCGGCGTGCTGCTGCTGGCCTGGGACAAGGCCTCGTTCAAGCCCGGCGGCAGCGGCTTCGCGATCCTCGCCTGCCTGGCCGCGACACTCAGCTATGGGCTGGCGGCCGCGTCGACCAAGAAGTTCCTCAGCGGCTGCAGCCCGCTGGCCGTGGCCACCGGCAGCCAGCTGGGCGCGACGCTGCTGCTGGCCGTTCCCGCCGCGCTGCTGCTGCCAGCGACGGCGGCGCCCAGCGGCCGCGGCTGGCTGTCCATCGTGCTGCTGGCCCTGCTGTGCACCGGCGTGGCCTACATCCTCTATTTCCGGCTGATCCGCAATATCGGGCCGGCGCAAGCGATCTCGGTGACCTTTCTGATCCCGGTCTTCGCGCTGCTGTGGGGCTGGTTTTTCCTCGACGAGACCGTCGACGTCGCGATGGCCCTGAGCTGCGTCGTCGTGCTGCTGGGCACGGCACTGGCCACCGGCGCGCTGACCCTGCCCGCCGGCTTGCGCCGGCTGCGCGACAGCGCCTGAGCCGGCCCGCGCCACGGGCCGGGCGGGCTGCGCACCGCAGCGACGCGAGGGCGCCGGCCGGCCGCCTCACCCTGCCTATCATGGGGCGACCCGAGAGAAATCCCATGCACTGCAGTCCCGAGCTCCCCGATCCCGCCGCCTACAAAGCCCTGTACGACGCCACCGCCGCCAAGCCGGTCGAGCGCCCCGTGTCCTTCTACGCCGGCGCGCTGGCCGGCTCCTGGGCCTGCTGTTCGATCTACGAGCATGGCGCCCTGATCGGATTCGGCCGGCTGATCTCCGACGGGCATCTGCATGCCTTCGTCACCGAGATGATGGTCCACCCGGCGCAGCAGGGCCGCGGCCTGGGCGCGCAGGTGCTCAAGGCGCTGCTGGCACGCTGCGCCGAGGCTGGCATCACCGACATCCAGCTCTTCAGCGCCGAGGGCAAGGACGGCTTCTACCGCCGCCACGGCTTCGTGCCGCGGCCCGACAGCCGCCCCGGCATGCAGTACCTGCCCGCGGCCTGAGTCGCCGTCGGTGGCTCAGCGCAGGCGACGCAGCGCCTCCTCGACGATGTCCTGCACCACGGCCTCGCGCAAGGCCTCGCGGTCGGCCAGCGCGTAGCGGCGTATGCCCAGCGACAGCTGCAGAAAGCCGACGATCTTGACCACCACCAGATCACCGGCCAACGCCAGCGCCGCCTCGCTCGGCGACGCGGCCGCGCAGGCCGCCACGCGCTCGCGCATCAGCGCGAGGAAGCGCGGATAGACCGGCTGGCTGGCCAGGTCCACCGGCGCCAGGCCTCCATCGACCGATCCCGCGAGATAAATCATGCGGTACTGGTCGGGGCGCTCCTCCCAGAAGCCGATGTAGGCCCGCACATGGGCCTCGAACACGGCGCGCGGCGACCGCAGCCCGTCCGAGGCGCGCAGCAGCCGGTCCAGCAAGGCCTCGAACACCTCCACCCACAGCGCCTCCAGCAAGGCCTTCTTGCTCGGGAAATAGCTGTACAGCGTCATCGGCGACAGCCCGGCGTCCTGCGCCAGCCGGCGCATGGACAAGGCCTCCCAGCCCTCTTCCGCGCAAATGGCGCGCGCGCGCTCCAGCAGCTGCAGGCGCAGCTCGCGCATTGCGGTGCTGCTACGCCGCTTGCGCGCTGGCGGCGGGGGCTCAGGGGTGGGCCTTGCGGTCATGACCCGACCTTGTACCAGCTTGTCGCCTATTTCGTACACACACGGCAGTTTTTCTCACTCCACTCATTCGTCTTCTGATCTGTGACAGTTCTGTCAGCCTTTTTTACCGTACGCGCACGATAATTTTTACATCGCTGCCGGGATGGCAGGAATCGACCAGGACTCATTCATGCCCTCATTGAACCGACTTGCCGTCGGGGCCAAGCTTGGCCTCGCATTCGCTCTGGTGCTGCTGACGACAGCGGTGCTGGGCCTTGTGGCCGTGCTGCAGCTCAACCGCGTCAACGGCGCGTCGACCGAGCTGGCCGAGATCTGGCTGCCGCAGGTCGAGGGCACGCTGCAGCTGGCCCAGGAGGCCACGCGCTACCGCACGCGCGAATACCTGCTGGTGCTCACGCCGGCGGCGGAGCGCCCGGCCGTGCTGGACACCCTGCGCAAGGCCAACGAGGACCTGACCCAGCGCGCCGCGCGCCTGGAGCAGATGCTCAAGTCGCCCGAGCTGGTGCAGAAGTTCGCCGCCGCCCGCACGCAGTGGGGCGACTATCTGCAGAGCCAGCGCAAGATCCATGAGGCGCTGGAACGCGGCGACGAGGCCACCGCCCACGAGCAGTTGGTGGTGCACAGCCGCAAGCAGTTCGACCTGGTGCTGGGCACCCTGACCGAACTGGCCCAGCTCAGCGAGGCGCATGCCGCCAAGGCCAACAGCGACGCCGACGAGGTCTATGCCAACAGCCGCAATCTGATCATCGCGCTGAGCGTGCTGGCCTTCGTGCTGGGCAGTGTCTCGGCCTTCCTGATCTCGCGCGCCATCACCCTGCCGCTGGGCAAGGCCGTGCGCGTCGCCCAGGCGGTGGCGGACGGCGACCTGACGCCGCCCGCCCCGGTCCAGGGCAAGGACGAGCTCGCGCAGCTGCAACACGCGATCGCCGGCATGGTCGAGCGGCTGCGCCATGTGGTGCGCGACGTGCGCGACGGCGTGCACTCGGTGTCCAGCGCCTCGGCGCAGATCGCCACCGGCACGCAGGACCTGTCGGCCCGCACCGAGCAGACCGCCTCCAACCTGGAGGAGACCGCCTCCAGCATGGAAGAGCTGACCGGCACCGTCAGCCAGTCCGCCGACACCGCGCGCCAGGCCAACCAACTGGCGGACTCGGCCGCCGAGGCCGCCGAGCGCGGCGGCCGCATGGTGGGCGACGTGGTGCAGCGCATGCAGCAGATCAACAGCGATTCGCAGCGCATCAGCGACATCATCGGCACCGTGGATGCGATCGCCTTCCAGACCAACATCCTGGCGCTGAATGCCGCCGTCGAGGCGGCCCGGGCCGGCGAGCATGGCAAGGGCTTCGCCGTCGTGGCCGGCGAGGTGCGCGTGCTGGCCCAGCGCAGCGCCGAGGCGGCGCGTGAGATCAAGACCCTGATCCAGCGTTCAGGCGAAACCGTGGCGGCCGGTGCCAGCGAGGTGGACCAGGCGCGCCAGGCCATGGCCGACATCGTCGACGGCGTGCGCCGCGTGACCGACCTGATGGGCGAGATCAGCGCTGCCGCGATCGAACAGCGCGACGGCATCGCCCAGGTCAACCAGGCGGTGGCGAACCTGGACCAGATGACCCAGCAGAATGCGGCGCTGGTGGAGGAGTCCTCCGCCGCGTCGGCCTCGCTGCGCGAACAGGCCGAACGCCTAAGCACCGTGGTCTCGGTCTTCAAACTCTGACCCTCCAGCCCGGCGGTCCGGCCCGACATACACAGCCACCGCACCCACGATGCACCTGCCCCCCGGCACAGACCTGACCCCGCTTCTGGCCGATCTGTGCGGCTGCCTGGGCCTGCTGGGCCTGCTCGTGTTCGGCTATGGCCGGCTGCGGCTGTACCTGGCCTGGCGCGAGACCACGGCCGGCAACCGCGACGAACAGCGGTCCTGGACCGCGCTGCTGGGGCTGGCGCTGCTGTTCGGCCTCATCGCGACGCTGGCCGGGCTGGCGCCGCTGCAGCCGGCGCCGGGACTGGCGCTGGACATGCGCCTGGCCGTGCTGGCGCTGGCCGGTCTCTACACGCCGCTGCCGGCCGCGGCCGGAGCCGCGCTGGCGACCACCGGTCTGGGCGCGATCGGCCTGGGTGCGGGCCCGGCGCTCCAGGCCCTGGGCAGCGTGCTGCTGGGCTGGGGCTGGCGCTGGCCGCGGTCGCCGGGTACGCGCAGCCGGTCGCGGCTGTTCTCCGCGCTGGCCATCGTCGCACTGGGCCTGGTGCTCAGCTGCCTGGCGCTGACGGCGCAGCCGCAGCCGCAGCCCCTGTCTGCGAGCACGCGCTGGCAGAGCCTGGCCGGACTGCTGTTCTTCTTCCCTGTCGCGCTGGTGCTGGGCGCGGCGCTGCTGGAGACCGTGGAGCGTCTGCTTCGACGCGAGCAGCAGCTGCGCCATGCCAGCGAACGCCAGGCCCAGGCGCGGCGCTTCGACCCGCTGACCGGCCTGCCCAACCGCCGCCACTTCGTCCGCCTGCTGAGCGACGCGCTGATGCAGGCCACGCAGCGCGGCGATGCGCTGGTCGCGGTGGCCTGTCTCAACCTGGACGGCTACCGGCGCATCAACGAACAGCTGGGCCGCGCCGCCGGCGACGCGGCACTGGGCACCTGGGCCCGCGACCTGCGTCTGAACCTGCGCGGCGGCGACCTGCTGGGCCGGCTGGACGGCGACCAGTTCGCCATCGCGCTGGTCGGCTGCCGCGACCATGAACAGGCGCGCCAGCGGCTGGAGGCGCTGCGCGCGACGGCGGCCGGCTTGAAGGAATTCGCCGGCGCGCCGCCGGTGCAACCCAGCGCCAGTGCCGGCCTCACCTTCCACCCGGACGACCGGGCGCCGGCCGACGTGCTGCTGCGCCACGCCGAGCTGGCGCTCTACGCGGCCAAGGAACAAGGCCGCAACACCACGCGCGTGTTCGATGCCGGCCGCGACAGCCGCCTGCAGGCGCGGCGCGAGGCCGTCGCCCAGGTTCTGCAGGCCCTGCACGAAGGCCACATGGAGCTGCACTACCAGCCCAAGGTGCGCGTCAGCAGCGGACAGGTGGTGGGCGCCGAGGCCCTGGTGCGCTGGCGTCATCCCCAGCGGGGTCTGTTGGCGCCGGGTAGTTTTCTGCCACAGATCCTCGGCACGCCGGCCGCGCGCGCACTGGACGACTGGGTGCTGGACGCCGCCATCGCGCAGGCCGCGGCCTGGGCGGCCCGGGGGCTGGCGCTGCCGGTGAGCATCAACATGTCGGTGCCCTCGCTGGTCGCGGCCGAGTTCCTGCCCCGGCTGTCGCGCCTCCTGGCGGCGCGCCCCGCGCTGCCGGCCGGCGCGGTCGAGATCGAGCTGCTGGAGACCGAGACCATGAGCGACCTGTCTCAGGTGCGTCGCGCGATCGAGGCGCTGGCGGAGCTGGGCGTGTCGGTCTCCATCGACGACTTCGGCACCGGTTATTCCACGCTGAGCTATCTGCAACAGCTCCCGGCCCAGTCGCTGAAGATCGACCAGAGCTTCGTGCGCGACCTGCTGGAGCGCCCCATGGACCGCGCGCTGGTGCGTGGCATCATCGGCCTGGCCCGGGCCTTCGAGCGCGACGTGGTGGCCGAGGGCGTGGAATCGGCCGGGCACGCGCGTGCGCTGGTGGCCATGGGCTGCGATATCCTGCAGGGCTATGGCATCGCGCGCCCCATGCCCGCCGAGGCCCTGCCGCCCTGGATCGCCGCGTGGCGCACGCCGGCCGACTTTCTGCCCAGCGGCCGCGAGGGCGACGCGGACGTGGCACTCTGAGCGCCCTCCCCGGGGCGCGCCGGATGTCGAATCCGCCCGGGCTGCCTCGTCGTCCGCATGGAGGGTTGTCCTCCGCCACCAGGAGCCCCTGAAATGAGCACCCATACCGTCCGGCTTCACCGCGTGCTGCGCGCCAAGCCCGAGCTGATTTACCGCGCCTTCCTGGACGCCGACGCGCTGTGCAAATGGCTGCCGCCGCATGGCTTCAGCGGCCATGTCCACACGCTGGACGCGCGCGTCGGCGGACGCTACCGCATGTCCTTCACCCAGTTCGCCAGCGGCCAGGTGCATGCCTTCGGCGGCGAGTACCTGGAACTGCAACCGGGCGAGCGGCTGCGCTACACCGGCGTCTTCGACGACCCCAACCTGCCCGGCCGCATGCAGACCACGGTGGACCTCAGGGCCGTGTTCTGCGGCACCGAGATGCAGGTGGTGCAGGAAGGCATCCCGGCGGTGATCCCGCCGGAGGCCTGCTACATGGGCTGGCAGGAATCGCTGATCCTGTTGGGGCAGCTGGTCGAGGCGCCGGTGAACGGCTGACGCGCTTCAGCCACCGCCCTGCAGCAAGGCCAGCAGCCCCGCCTCGTCCAGCACCGCCACGCCCAGCTCGCGGGCCTTGTCCAGCTTGGAGCCCGCCTCCTCGCCGGCCACCACGTAGTGGGTCTTCTTCGAGACCGAGCCGCTGACCTTGCCGCCGGCGGCCTCGATCAGGTCCTTGGCCTGGTCGCGGCTCAGGCTGGGCAGCGTGCCGGTCAGCACCAGGGTCTTGCCGGACAGCGGCTTGGGTGCGTCGTCGGCGGCCGCGCCCTCGTGCTCCTCCCAGTGCAGGCCGGCGGCGCGCAGCTGCTCCACCACCTCGCGGTTGTGCGGCTGGGCGAAGAAATCATGGATGGCCTGAGCCACGATGGGGCCGACGTCGCGCACCTGCAGCAGCTGCTCGACGCTGGCCTGCATCAGCGCGTCCAGCCGGCCGAAGTGACGCGCCAGGTCCTTGGCCGTGGTCTCGCCGACCTGGCGTATGCCCAGCGCATAGAGGAAGCGGGCCAGCGTCGTGGACTTGCTCTTCTCCAGCGCCGCCACCAGGTTCTGCGCGCTCTTGTCGGCCATGCGCTCCAGCGCCGCGAGGCGGGCCACGCCCAGCTTGTACAGCCCCGGCAGGCTTTGCACGATGGCGCCGTCGACCAGCTGGTCCACCAGCTTGTCGCCCAGGCCCTCGATGTCCATCGCGCGGCGGCCGGCGAAATGCAGGATGGCCTGCTTGCGCTGCGCCGGGCAGAAAATGCCGCCGCTGCAGCGGTGGTCCATGCCACCCTTCTCACGCAGCACGGCGCTGGCGCAGACCGGGCATTCGCGCGGCATGCGGAAGTTGGGCACATAGCTGGCGCGCGGGCCGGGGATGCGGCCGACGACCTCGGGGATCACGTCGCCGGCCCGGCGCACGATGACCTGGTCGCCGACGCGCACGCCCTTGCGGCGCAATTCGAAGACGTTGTGCAGGGTCGCGTTGCTGACCGTGGTGCCGCCGACGAAGACCGGCTCCAGCTTGGCCACCGGCGTCAGCTTGCCGGTGCGCCCCACCTGCACCTCGATGCCCTGCAGCCGCGTCACCTGCTCCTGCGCCGGGTATTTGTGCGCCACCGCCCAGCGCGGCTCGCGCGTGACGAAGCCGAGCCGGCGCTGCAGCTCCAGGCTGTTGACCTTGTAGACCACGCCGTCGATGTCGAAGGGCAGCTCGTCGCGCCGCGCAGCGATGGCCTGGTGGAAGTTCACCAGGCCCTGCGCGCCCTGCAGCACCGCGCGGTCCGCGCAGACCGGCAAGCCCATGCCGGCCAGCGCGTCGAGCACGCCGCCATGGGTGGGGGGCGGGGTCCAGCCGCTCAGCTCGCCCAGCCCGTAGGCGAAGAAGCTCAGCGGCCGCTGGCGGGCGATCGCCGGGTCCAGCTGGCGCACCGCGCCGGCGGCTGCGTTGCGCGGGTTGACGAAGGTCTTGTCGCCGCGCGCGCGCTGGCGTTCATTCAGGGCCTCGAAATCGTCGCGGCGCATGTAGACCTCGCCCCGCACCTCCAGCACCGCAATACGCGTGCCCTCGCCGGTCAGGCGCAGCGGAATCTGGCCGATGGTGCGGATGTTCTGCGTGACGTCCTCGCCGGTCTCGCCGTCGCCGCGCGTCGCCGCGCGCAGCAGCACGCCCTGCTCATAGCGCAGGCTGATCGCCAGACCGTCGAATTTCAGCTCGGCGCTGTACTCCACCGGCGGCGCGTCGGCGTCCAGCTCGAGCTCGCGGCGCACGCGCGCATCGAAGGCCTCGGCGCCGCCCGCAGTGGTGTCGGTCTCGGTGCGTATCGACAGCATGGGAACCGCATGGCGGACCGGCGTGAAGCCGTCCAGCACGCGGCCGATGACGCGCTGCGTCGGCGAGTCGGGCGTCAGCAGTTCGGGATGGGCGGATTCCAGAGCCTGCAGCTCCTGGAACAGGCGGTCGTACTCGGCGTCGGGCAGCTCCGGCGCGTCCAGCACGTAATAGAGGTGGGCATGGTGGTTCAGCAGCTCGCGCAGTTGGGCCGCGCGTCCGGCGGCGGCTGCATCTGGATGGACTTCGCTCATCCCGGCATTGTGGCGCAGCGGGCCGACCGTCGATGGCAGCTGGGGGCAGCACGGTGCCCGCGCGGCGTGCTGCCGCAGCGGGTCCGCCGGCGGGTGCGCCGGGCCTAGTGCGACGCGTCCTCGGTCGGGGGCAGGATGCGGCTGATCATGACCTGGTCCACGCGGTGCGAGTCCACGTCCACCACCTCGAAGCGCCAGCCCGCCCACTCCACCTGGTCGGTGCGCTTGGGGATGCGACGCAGCATCACCATCAGGAAGCCGGCCAGGGTGTCGTACTGGCCCGAATGCGGCATATCGTCCAGGCCCAGCGCGCGCTGCACATCAGGGATGGGCGTGATGCCGTCGGCGAGGAAGCTGCCATCCTCGCGGCGGATGATTTGCTGCTCTTCCTCGTCGGTCGCGACCAGGCTGCCCATCACCGTGCTCATCACGTCGTTCAGCGTGATCACGCCGACCACCAGGCTGTATTCATTGACGATGACGGCGAAGTCCTCATGCACCTGGCGGAACTGGGTCAGCACCTCGGACAGCGTGAGGCGGTCCGGCACGATCAGCACCTTTTTGATCAGCGCGGTGTCGTGGCGCAGCGAGATGGGCTCGCCACGCAGCACGCGCTGGAACAGATCGGTGGCGTCCACATAGCCGACGACGCGGTCAATCTCGTCCTCGCAGACGAGGTAGGTGGAGTGCGGCGACTCGGCGATGCGGGTGCGCACCAGGGCCTCATCGTCGTCGAGCGAGAAGTAGACGATGCGCTCGCGCGAGGTCATCGCGCTCTCGACGCGGCGCGTGTCCAGCTCAAACACGTTTTCGATCACCTGCTGCTCGGCGTCGGCGACCACGCCGGCCTGGTGGCCAGCCTCGGCGAGCGCGAGGATGTCGTCGTGGGTGATGCTGTTGTCCGGCGTCATCGGCCGGCCCAGCAAACGCAGCAGTCCGTCCGCCACGGCGTTGAAGGCCCAGGCCAGCGGCTTGAGCAGCGCGGTCAGCCATTGCATGGGGCCGATCAGCACCATGGCCACGCGCTCGGGCTCGTTCATCGACAGGCGCTTGGGCAACAGGTCGGCGAGCACGATGAACAGCGTCGTGACCGAGCCGAAGGACAGCGCGAAGGCGGTGGTCTGCACCGCGTCCGCCGCCAGCCAGGGCGACAGCAGGGCCTCGAAATGCGGCGTCAGCGCCCCCTCGCCGACCACGCCGGCCAGGATGGCCAGGGTGTTGACCCCGATCTGCACCACGGTGAAGTAGTAGCCGGGCTGTTCCTGGACCTGCAGCACCTGCGCGGCGCGCTTGTCTCCCTCGTCGGCCAGTTGGCGCAGCTTGATGCGGCGCGACGCGGCGAGCGACAGCTCGGCCATGGAGAAAAAGGCACTGGCGGCGATCAGCAGGGCAATCAGGAACAGGCTGGAACTCAAAGGCAATCCCGGGCAGTGGCGATTGGCCCAGTGTAGCCGCAGCCCCCGTGGCGCCCCACGGCGCGCACCCTGCTCAGCTGAACAGTCGCCGCGCCGCGGCCGACCCCGCGGCCAGGTCGCGCGAGGCCAGCGCCTTGTACAGGCTGGACAGCTCCTGGCCGATGGACGCGAAGGCCTGCAGCGGCAGCACCTGGCCGCGGTCGTCGCAGACCTCGGCCTCGAAGTCGCGCGCCAGCGCGCGCGCCGACTCCTGCCAGCTGGCGAAGGGCTCCAGCGCCTCCGGGGTCTGCAGCACGTCCAGCTGCAGCGTCAGCTCGCGCACCGACGCCGCCTGCGTGTCCTCGGACAGCGCGGCCTGCGCATCGAAGGTCAGCACCAGCACCGGCGGCGCGCCCTCCTCGTCGGCCGGCAGCACCAGGCGGCCCGGGATCGCGCCCGGCACGAAGCCATGGCGCAGCGCGCCCTGCTGCACGAAGCCCACGGTCCAGGCCGCGCCCTTGGCGCGCAGCACGATGGCCAGCTGCGCATCGTGGGCGGCGGCGAACTGGTCCAGCTCGCGCGAGCGCGCCACCACATCCAGCATGTCGGGGAATTCGCCCAGCGCGCCTATGCCCTCGGCAAAGCCCTGCACCTTCTGCACGAACTCCGAGTATTCGATCTCGTTGAGAGCGCCGCTGCGATTGGCCATCTGCACCGCGGCCTGGAAGTCGCTGTAGCGCTGACCCGGCTGGGGCTGTTCCCAGTCGCCGCTCTCGGCATTCAGGCCTTCGATGTGGAAGGGCTTGGTACCGGCCCGGCGGCTGCCAGGCAGGTGCGCGAGCGCCATCTCGCCGGAGACCGGCGCGTCGGGCGTGATGGTCGCGATGGCATCGATCAGCGCGTCGATGCGCGAGGAGGGCCGCGGCGCCGGCTTGCGCGCGCGCACGACGGCGGGCACGGTGTCGCCGCCGCCCGGCGTGCCGGCGGGCGCGCCGTCCATCGCCAGGTCCGGCAGCACGGCCGGCTCCTCGATCGCGGCCGCGCCCGCGGCGCCCAGGCTGGGTTCGTGACGGTCGGCCGGGACGGCCTCCTGCGCACGCCGCGGACCGGCGCGCCGGGCGCTCCACCAGCCCTGGGCGAGCACGCCCACCAACACCACGCCGCCCAACGCGGCCAGCAAGCTCGTCAGATTCCAGTCACTCGTCATTCGTTACACCTCGGCCATCGCCAGCGCGGCCTCCATGTCCACCGCCACGATGCGCGACACGCCTTGTTCCTGCATGGTCACGCCGATCAGTTGCTTGGCCATCTCCATCGCGATCTTGTTGTGCGAGATGAAGAGGAACTGCGTGCCCTTGCTCATCTCGGACACCAGCTTGGCATAGCGCTCGGTGTTGGCGTCGTCCAGCGGCGCATCCACCTCGTCCAGCAAACAGAAGGGCGCGGGGTTGAGCTGGAAGATCGCGAACACCAGCGCGATCGCGGTAAGCGCCTTCTCGCCGCCGGAGAGCAGATGGATGGTGCTGTTTTTCTTGCCCGGGGGCTGCGCCATCACCTGCACGCCGGCGTCCAGGATTTCCTCGCCGGTCATCACGAGCTTGGCCTGGCCACCGCCGAACAGGCTGGGGAACATGCGGCCGAAGTGCTCGTTGACCTGGTTGAAGGTGGTGGAGAGCAGATCGCGCGTCTCCAGGTCGATCTTGTGGATCGCGTCTTCCAGCGTGCCGATGGCGGACGTCAGGTCGGCGTACTGCGAATCCAGGAAGGTCTTGCGCTCGCGCGCCGCGCCCAGTTCGTCCAGCGCGGCCAGGTTGACCGCGCCCAGTTGGGCGATCTCGCGGTTGATGCGGTCAATCTCGCCCTGCAGGCCCCACAGCTTGACCGCGCCCTCCTCGATGCTGCGGGCCAGCTGTTCCAGGTCCACCTGCGCGGCGACCAGTTGGTCCATGAACTGCTGCCCGCCCAGCGCCGCGGCCTGCTCGTCCAGCTGCAGCTTGGTGATGCGCTCGCGCAGCGGCTCCAGCGAGCGTTCCAGCTGCAGGCGCTGCTCCTCGCTGCGCTTCAGGCGCAGACTGAGGTCGTCGTAGCTGGCGCGCACCGCGGCGAGCTGCTGCTCGCGCTCGGACTTCAGCGCCAGCGCATCCTGCAGCCCGGCCTGTGCCGCGGCGTCGTCCAGCTCGGCGCGCTCCTGCGCCATGTTCTGCGCCGTCTGCTCGTTCTGCTGCACCTGCTGTTGCGCGGTCTCGATCGCGCGCTGCAGCTCGCTGCGCTTGGCCGCCAGCGCGCGGGCGCTGAACTGCGCCTCCTGCGCGCGGCGCTCCAGCACGCGCTGCTGCTCGCGCGCGTCGGCCAGCTTGCGCTCACCCTGGATCACCGCCTCGTCCAGCTCCGCGTGACGCTCCTGCGTGCTGGCCAGCTGCAGGTCCAGTTCCTCGAAGCGGGCCTCGCCCTCCATGCGCCGCTCCAGCAGCGCCTCGGTCTGCGCGTCGATCTCGGAGAGCTCGCCGTCGAGCTGGCTGCGCCGCGCCAGCGCGGCCTCGTTCTGCTGCGACAGGCGCAGCAGCTCGACCTGCAACTGGTGGGCGCGGGACTGGGTTTCGCCGGCCTCGCGACGCAGCTGCGCCAGGCGCTGCGCGGCCTCGGTGTAGGCCGCCTCCGCGCGCACGGCCTGAGCGCGCGCCTCGTCGTTGATCAAGGCCTGGGCGCGCTGCTCGCGCTCCAGGTTCTCGATCTCCTGCGCGCGCGCCAGCAGCCCGGCGGTCTCGGAATCGGCGGCATAGAAGCTCACCGCGAACTGGCTCACCGCATGGCCCTCGCGGGTCATGATCAGCTCGCCATGCGACAGCTGAGGGCGCTGGGCCAGCGCCTGGTCCAGCGACTCGGCCGTGTACACGCCCTCCAGCCAGTCGTTGAGCAGCGCGCGCAGCCCCGCCGACTCCAGCCGCAGCAGGTCGGTCAGCGCCGGCAGCTTCTTGTGCGTGTTGGCGATGTCGCCCTGCGGCAGCGAATAGAAGGCCAGGCGCGCCGGCGGCGCGTCCTGCGCGAAGGCGCGCACCGTCTCCAGCCGGCCGACCGCGAGCGCGCCCATGCGCTCGCGCAGGCCCGCCTCCAGCGCGTTCTCCCAACCCGGCGTGATGTGCAGCTGGGTCCACAGTCCCTGCAGATTCTCCAGCCCGTGCTTGGCCAGCCAGGGCTTGAGCTTGCCTTCGGTCTGCACCTTTTCCTGCAGCGCGCGCAGCGCGGCAAGACGGGCGGCGATGTCGGTGAGCCTGGCCGCCTGCGCCTGGGCCTCGCGCTGGGCGGCCTGGCGCGCCTCGTCGGCCTGCGGCACGGCCTCGGCCAGCTCGGCAAGCCGAGCGTCGGCCAGCGCCTGCTGCTCGTCCGCGGCGGCGGACTGCTCGCGCAGCGCGTCCAACCGGTCCTGGTCCGGCGCGGCCAGGCCCTGGCGCTCCTGGGCCAGGCGGTCGCGGCGCGCGCGCAGGCCGCGCAGCTGCTCGTCGACCGAGCGGCTCTCGGCCGCCAGCACCTGGATCTGCTGCTGCACCTGCGTGACCTGGCTGCGCTGCTCGTTCGCGCGGGCCTGGGCGGCGCGCAGCTGCTCCTCGACATCGGGCAGGCGCATGGCCTGCTCCTCGGCCTGGGCGGCGAGGATCTCGCTCTGCTCCTCGGCCTGGGCGATCTGCGTCGCCACCTCGTCCAGTTCCAGATGGGCGTTCTGGGCGCGCTCCTGCCATTGCTGGTTCTGCGCCTGCAACTCGACGAGGCGCTGTTCCAGCCGCTGCCGCCCTTCGACGACATAGCGGATGCGCTCCTCCAGACGGCTCACCTCCAGCTGCGCCTCGGCCATGCGCCCCTGCGCCGCGTGCAGCTCGTCGCCCGCCGCGTAATGGGCCTGGCGCACGGTTTCCAGCTCGGCTTCCAGCTGGCGCAGCTCGGCCAGCCGCGCCTCCAGCGCATTGACCGCATCCAGGTGCTCGGTCTTCACGCGCGAGGCCTCGCCCGCGGCGTCGCGGTGCTTCAGGAACCACAGCTGGTGCAGCTTGAGCGTGCCCTGCTCCTGCAGCGTGCGGTAGGTCGCGGCCACCTCGGCCTGGCGCTCCAGCTTCTCCAGGTTGGTGTTGAGCTCGCGCAGGATGTCATCGACCCGGGTGAGGTTCTCACGCGTGTCGCGCAGCCGGTTCTCGGTCTCGCGGCGGCGCTCCTTGTACTTCGAGACCCCGGCCGCTTCCTCCAGGAAAAGGCGCAGCTCCTCGGGCTTGGACTCGATGATGCGGCTGATCGTGCCCTGGCCGATGATGGCGTAGGCGCGCGGCCCGAGGCCGGTGCCCAGGAACACGTCCTGCACGTCGCGCCGGCGCACCGGCTGGTTGTTGATGAAGTAGCTGCTGGTGCCGTCGCGCGTCAGCACGCGCTTGACCGCGATCTCGCCGAACTGGTTCCACTGGCCGCCGGCACGCGCCAGGCTGTTGTCGAACACCAGCTCCACGCTGGCGCGGCTGGCCGGCTTGCGGTTGCCCGAGCCATTGAAGATCACGTCCTGCATGGACTCGCCGCGCAGCTCGCTGGCCTTGCTTTCGCCCAGCACCCAGCGCACGGCGTCCATGATGTTGGATTTGCCGCAGCCGTTGGGGCCGACCACGCCCACCAGCTGCCCCGGCAGCTGGAAATGCGTGGGCTCGGCGAAGGACTTGAAGCCGGAGAGCTTGATCGACGTCAGGCGCATGGGCTGGCTGTCTCGGGCCTCGTCTGAAGGCCCTAAGCCTTTGATTTGATTGCGGAAACGCCCCTTGACGGGGCGCTTGGAGTGCGTCGGATGATACCATCGCGGCCTGTCCCAGACCGAGTGGCCCGTCTCAGGCCGCTGCCCATCGAATCCATGGCCAAGAACGACACCGCCGCCAAGCCCACCTCCACCCGCGCCAAGCCGGCCACCAAGACCGCCAGCAAGCCGGTCAAGGCCGCTGCGCCCAAGATGCGCGAGATGCCGCCCAACCCGCCGTCGGCGCCGTCCAAGGAACTGCATGTGTTCCCCAACCCGGCCCCGGAGCGCGACTATGTGATCCAGTTCCAGGTGCCCGAGTTCACCTGCCACTGCCCGCTGACCGGCCAGCCCGACTTCGCCCACTTCACGATCGACATGATCGCGGACAAGTTCTGCGTCGAGCTCAAGAGCCTGAAGATGTACTTCTGGAGCTACCGCCACGAGGGCGCGTTCCACGAGAAGGTGACCAACACCATCCTCGAGGACATCGTGAAGGTCACCAACCCGCGCTTCATCCGCATCACCGCGAAGTGGTATGTGCGCGGCGGCATCTACACCAACGTGGTCGTGGAGCACCGCAAGAAGGGCTGGAAGCCTCAGCCGCGCATCGACCTGCCCACGCACGGCTTCGAATCCGGCCTGCTGCGCTGAGCCCGGCGCGGCCGTGGCCCTGCCTTACGACACCCGCCATCAGTTCGTCCCGGTGACGCTGCGCCGCAGCCGCATCGACGGCTATGGCGTGTTCGCCGCCGCGGCCATCGCGGCGGGCTCACGGCTGGGCCTGCTGACCGGCGAGGCCATCAGCGTCGCCGAGGCGCGCCGCCGCGCCGCGCACAAGACCCGGCTGATGCTGGTGGAGTTGTCGCCGGCACGCGCGATCGACGCCAGCCGCTCGCAGGATGCGATGCGCTTCACCAACCACAGCTGCGCGCCGAACGCGCGCATCGCGGTGGAGGACGGCGAGGTGAGCTTCTTCGCGCTGCGCGAAATCGCGCTTGATGAAGAAATCACCGTCGATTACGGGCTGACGCACCACGAAGGCCGCCTCAGCTGCCGCTGTGGCGCCGACAATTGCCGGGGTCAGCTCTAGACGCGCCCCATGACCGCCACCACCCCGCACAACCCTCGGCTGGACCTGCTCCAGCCCTACCCCTTCGAGCGCCTGCGCGCCCTCACCGCCGGCATCACGCCCAACGCGCAGCTGCGGCCTATTTCGCTGGGCATCGGCGAGCCCAAGCATCCGGCGCCCCAGCTGGTCGAGGACGCGATCCGCGCGCACCTGAAGGGCCTGTCCAGCTACCCGGCCACCGCGGGCGAGCCCCGGCTGCGCGAGGCCATCTGCGGCTGGGTCGCGCGCCGCTACGGCCTCGCGCTGGACGCCGCCACTCAGGTGCTGCCCTGCAACGGCTCGCGCGAGGCGCTGTTCGCGCTGGCGCAGACCGTGATCGATCCCGGCCGGCCCGGCGCCACGGTGGTCTGCCCCAACCCGTTTTATCAGATCTATGAAGGCGCGGCCCTGCTCGCCGGCGCGCAGACCGCGTTTGCGAACTCGGATCCGGCGCGCAACTTCGCCGCCGACTGGTCGCAGATCGACGCGGCCACTTGGGCGCGCACGCAGCTGGTTTACGTCTGCTCGCCAGGCAACCCGACCGGCGCGGTGATGCCGCTGGCCGAATGGCGCCAGCTGTTCGAGCTGTCCGACCGCCATGGCTTCGTGATCGCGTCGGACGAGTGCTATTCCGAGATCTACTTCCGCGACGGCGAGGACGCCGCGCCGCTGTCCGGCCTGCAGGCGGCCGCGCGCCTGGGGCGCGGCGACTTCCGCAACCTGATCGCCTTCACCAGCCTGTCCAAGCGCTCCAACGTGCCGGGCATGCGCTCGGGCTTTGTTGCCGGCGACGCGCAATGGATCCGGCGCTTCCTGCTCTATCGCACCTACCACGGCAGTGCGATGAGCCCGGTGTTCCAGGCCGCCAGCATCGCCGCGTGGAACGACGAGGCGCATGTGGTCGCCAACCGCGAGCAGTACCGCGCCAAGTTCGCCGCCGTAACGCCACCGCTGGCGCGCGTGCTGGACGTGGCGCTGCCGGATGCGGGCTTTTACCTCTGGGCCGGCGTGCCGGGCGGCGACGATGTCGCCTTCGCCCAGGGCCTGCTCGCTCAATACAATGTCGGCGTCCTGCCGGGCAGCCTGCTGGCCCGGGAGGCGCATGGCGTCAACCCCGGGGCGGGCCGCATACGGCTGGCCCTGGTGGCCGAACAGGCCGAATGCCTGGAGGCGGCCGAGCGCATCGTCGCCTTCACCGAGTCCTTCACCTCTTCCCTCTGAGTCCTGCCATGAGCCAACAACTGCAATCCCTCATCGAAGCCGCCTGGGAACAGCGCGCCGAATTCAGTCCCACCCAGGCACCGCAGGAGCTGCGCCAGGCGGTCGACCAGGTGCTCGCCGGGCTGGACGCCGGCCAGCTGCGCGTCGCCGAGCGCCAGGGCGTGGGCCAGTGGACCGTGCACCAGTGGGTGAAGAAGGCCGTGCTGCTGTCCTTCCGCCTGAACGACAACCGTGCGATGGGCGCGGGCGACCTGGGATTCTTCGACAAGGTGCCGACCAAGTTCGCCGGCCTCAGCGAAGAGCAGCTGCGCGCCACCGGCGTGCGCGTGGTGCCGCCGGCGGTCGCGCGGCGCGGCAGCTTCATGGCCAAGAACGTGGTGTTGATGCCCTCCTACGTCAACATCGGCGCCTACGTTGACGAAGGCACCATGGTCGACACCTGGGCCACCGTCGGCTCCTGCGCGCAGATCGGCAAGAACGTCCACCTGTCGGGCGGCGTGGGCATCGGCGGCGTGCTGGAGCCGCTGCAGGCCAACCCGACCATCATCGAGGACAACTGCTTCATCGGCGCACGCTCCGAGGTGGTCGAAGGCGTGATCGTCGAGGAGAACTCGGTGATCTCGATGGGCGTGTACATCGGCCAGAGCACGCCGATCTATGACCGCGAGAAGGACGAGGTCAGCTACGGCCGCGTGCCCGCCGGCTCGGTCGTGATCAGCGGCAGCCTGCCCAAGGCCGACGGCAAGTACAGCCTCTACGCCGCCATCATCGTGAAGAAGGTCGACGCCGGCACCCGCGCCAAGACCAGCATCAACGAGCTGCTGCGCGCCTGACGCGAACGCAGGGGATCCTCATGAGCACCGGGAACATGGAACGGATTCTTCGCCTGATGGCGGAGAAGGGCGCGTCCGACGCCTATCTGTCGGCCAACATGCCGGTGCTGATCCGCATCAACGGGCAGATGCTGCAGCTGTCGGACCAGCTGCTCTCGCCCGCGCAGCCGCGCCAGCTCATCGCCGAGGTGATCGAGCCGGCGCAGCTGGCCGAGCTGGACGCCTGCGGCGAGCTCAACATGGCGGTGTCCATCCCGCGCGTGGGCAGCTTCCGGCTCTCGGGCTTTCGCCAGCGCGGCTCCATCGCCGCGGTGTTCCGCCACATCCCGCACACCATCCCGACGCTGGACAGCCTGAACCTGCCGCCCATCCTGGGCAAGCTGGTGACCGAGAAGCGCGGGCTGATCCTGATGGTGGGGGCGACCGGCACCGGCAAGAGCACCACGCTGGCCTCCATGCTGGAGCACCGCAACCAGACCATGACGGGTCACATCCTGACCATCGAGGACCCGCTGGAATACCTGTTCACCAACAAGCGCTCGCTGGTCAACCAGCGCGAGGTGGGCCGCGACACCGCGTCGCTGCAGGTGGCGCTGAAGAACGCGCTGCGCCAGGCGCCGGACTGCATCCTGATCGGCGAGATCCGCGACCGCGACACGATGACGGCGGCCATCTCCTATGCGCTGTCGGGTCACCTGGTGCTGGCCACGCTGCACGGCAACAACAGCTACCACGCGCTGAACCGCATCATGTCTTTCTACACGCCGGAGTCGCGTCCGGCCATGCTCAACGACCTGGCCGCCGGCCTGAAGGCCATCGTCTCGCAGCGCCTGGTGCGCGCCGCGGCCGGCGGGCGCGTGCCCGTCATCGAGATCCTGCTCAACACCAAGCTGATTGCCGAACTGATCGAACAGGGCGACTTCGCGGGCGTCAAGGAGGCCATGGAGAAATCCATCGCCGAGGGCTCGCAGAGCTTCGAGGAGCATTTCTCCCACCTGATCCAGGACGGGACCATCACCCGC
Organism: Pelomonas sp. CA6; assembly: GCF_022549225.1. Taxonomy (GTDB): domain Bacteria; phylum Pseudomonadota; class Gammaproteobacteria; order Burkholderiales; family Burkholderiaceae_C; genus Roseateles. The sequence goes on along the minus strand of NZ_JAKZFD010000013.1, from coordinate 38,924 downwards.
GAGGAAGGCCTGGCCTTCGCCGATTCGCCGACCAACCTGCTCTGGCGCCTGCAGAACGACGCGCCGGGCGGCCCCAAGCAGGCGGCCCGCGTGGAGGAACCGGCCGACGACAAGGCCAGCTTCACCTCCATCACGCTGGACGTGCATGGCGGATGAGGGTTGCGCGATGAAGGGCCTCGCGAGCATGCCGCCCGCCGTCGACGACGGCGTCGAGCACGCCGTGCTCACGCTGCTGGAACAGCTCATCGCTCGCCCGTCGGTGACGCCGGACGACGCCGGCTGCCTGGCGCTGATCGGCGAGCGGCTGCAGCGCCTGGGCTTCCAGCTCGAACGCATGGACGGCGGGCCCGAGGACGCGCGCGTCAGCAACCTCTGGGCGCTGAAGCCCGGCCGCGATCCGGATGCGCCGGTGCTGGTCTTCGCCGGCCACACCGACGTGGTGCCTCCCGGCGACCTGGCGCGCTGGCGCAGCGACCCCTTCGTACCCAGCTACCGCGACGGCCGGTTCCATGGGCGTGGCGCGGCCGACATGAAGACCTCGCTGGCGGCCATGGTGGTCGCCGCTGAACGCTTTGTCGCCCGGCATGCCGACCACGCGGGCACCCTCGCCTTCCTGCTCACCAGCGACGAAGAAGGCCCGGCGCGCGATGGCACGGTGGTCTGCGTGCAGCAGCTGCAGGCGCGCGGCCAGCGCCTGGACTACTGCGTCGTCGGCGAGCCGACCTCGGTCGAACGCCTGGGCGACATGGTCAAGAACGGCCGGCGCGGTTCGCTCTCCGGCCGGCTGCGCGTGATCGGCGTGCAGGGTCATGTGGCCTATCCGCACCTGGCACGCAACCCGGTGCACCAGGCCACCCCGGCGCTGGCCGAGCTGGCGGCCACGCTCTGGGACCACGGCAACGCCTATTTCCCGCCCACCAGCTTCCAGATCTCCAACGTCCAGGCCGGCACCGGCGCCGGCAACGTGATCCCCGGCGAGATGGTGGTGGACTTCAACTTCCGCTACTCCACCGAGTCCACGCCCGAAGGCCTGAAGCAGCGCGTGCAAGCCCTGCTGGAGCGCCACGGCCTGGAGGTCGCGCTGGACTGGCACCTGTCCGGCGAACCTTTCCTGACGCCGGTGGGCACGCTCTCTGAGGCCCTGGGCGCCGCCATCCTGGCGGAGACCGGGGTGCACACCGAGCTGTCCACCACCGGCGGCACCTCGGACGGACGCTTCATCGCCAAGCTTTGCCCGCAAGTGGTGGAGTTCGGCCCACTCAACGCCAGCATCCACAAGGTCGACGAGTATGTGCCCGTCGACCAGGTGGCGCCGCTGGCGCGCATCTACGCCCGCCTGCTTGAGAACCTGCTGCTGTGACCCTTCTTGAACTGATCGAAGCCCAGGCCGCCCGCCTCACCGAGGCGGGCGTGTCGTTTGGACACGGCACCACGAATGCCTTCGACGAGGCCGCCTGGCTGACGCTGTGGCGCCTGGGCCTGCCCCTGGATGCGCTGGACGAGCACGCGGCGCAAGACCTGACCCCGGCGCAGTGCGCCGAGGTGCAGAGCCTGGTGGGCGAGCGCATCGCCAGCCGCAAGCCGGCCGCCTACCTGACCCGCGAGGCCTGGTTGCAGGGCGTGCCCTTCTACGTGGACGAGCGCGCCATCGTGCCGCGCAGCTTCATCGCCGAGCTGATCGCCGACGCCAGCATCGACCCCTGGCTGTCCGAACGCACGCGGCGCGTGCTCGATCTGTGCACCGGCAATGGCAGCCTGGCCGTGCTCGCGGCGATGGCCTGGCCCGAGGTCGAGGTGGACGCCATCGACCTCAGCGCTGACGCGCTGGCCGTGGCCCGCATCAACGTGGAGCGCCACGGACTGCAGCAGCGCGTCCGCCTGCTGCAGGGCGACGGGCTGGCACCGGCCCAAGGGCCCTACGACCTGATCCTGTGCAACCCGCCCTATGTCAACAGCGCCTCCATGGCCGCGCTGCCGGCGGAATACCGCGCCGAGCCCGAGCTGGCGCTGGCCGGCGGCGACGACGGCATGGACTTCATCCGCACGCTGCTGCGCGCCGCGCCCGCGTGTCTGAGCGAGACCGGCGTGCTGGTGCTGGAGATCGGCAACGAGCGCCCCTTCTTTGAAGCCGCCTTCCCCCGCCTGGAAGCCGCGTGGCTGGAATGCAGCGCCGGCGAAGACCAGGTGCTGCTGCTGACCCGCGAAGCGCTGCTGCGCGGCCAGATCTGAATTGCTTTCCCTCTTTGCATGATCACTCTTAGAAACGTCACGCTGCGTCGCGGCACCAAGGTGGTACTGGACGATGCCAGCGTCACCCTGCAGCCCGGCGAGAAGATCGGCCTGGTGGGCCGCAACGGCGCCGGCAAGTCCAGCCTGTTCGCGCTGCTGACCGACCGGCTGCAGGCCGACCGCGGCGAGGTCGAGGTGCCGCGCCACTGGACGCGCTCCGAAGTCGCCCAGCACATGCCCGAGACCGACATGCCGGCCACCGAGTTCGTGCTCGAAGGTGACACGCGGCTGATGGCGGCACAAGCCCTGCTGAGCACGGCCGAGGCCTCGGGCGATGGCCACGCCATCGCCGAAGCCCACGTGGCGCTGAGCGACGCCCAGGCCTTTGACGCGCGCTCGCGCGCGCAGGCATTGCTGCTGGGCCTGGGTTTCCGACCCGACCAGGTGGACGCCCCGGTGAACAGCTTTTCCGGCGGCTGGCGCATGCGCCTGCAGCTGGCCCGCGCGCTGATGTGCCCGGCCGAGCTGATGCTGCTGGACGAGCCCACCAACCACCTGGACCTGGACGCGTTGGTGTGGCTGGAGGCCTGGCTCAAGCGCTACGAAGGCACGCTGCTGGTGATCAGCCACGACCGCGAGTTCCTGGACGCCATCACCCGCGTGACCCTGCATCTGGACGAGGCCAAGCTGACCCGCTACGGCGGCAACTACACCGCCTTCGAGGCGCTGCGCGCCGAGCGCATGGCCTTGCAGCAGGCGGCGTATGACAAGCAGCGGGACCGCATCGCCCATCTGCAGAAGTTCATCGACCGCTTCAAGGCCAAGGCCAGCAAGGCCAAGCAGGCGCAGAGCCGCGTGAAGGCGCTGGAGCGCATGGAAAAGCTGGCGCCCGTGCTCACCTCGGCCGACTTCGCCTTCGAGTTCCGCGAGCCGGCGTCGCTGCCCAACCCCATGCTCGCGCTGCAGGACGTGGCCTGCGGCTATGCAGCCCCGGACGGCGGCGATCCGCGGGTGATCGTGCGCGACATCAACCGCAGCGTGCTGGCCGGCCAACGCATCGGCATCCTGGGCGCCAACGGCCAGGGCAAATCCACGCTGGTGAAGACCGTCGCGCGCATGCAGCCGGCGCTGGCGGGCCACATCACCGAGGGCAAGGGCCTCGCGATCGGCTACTTCGCGCAGCAGGAGATGGACGTGCTGCGCCCGGACGAAGGGCCGCTGGCCCACATGGTCCGCCTCGCCAAGGAGGTCAGCCCGCAGGCGCGCGAGCAGGAGCTGCGCGACTTCCTGGGCCAGTTCCGCTTCACCGGCGACATGGTGTCGCAGGCGGTGGGCAGCCTGTCCGGCGGCGAGAAGGCACGCCTGGTGCTGGCCATGCTGGTCTGGCAGCGGCCCAACCTGCTGCTGCTGGACGAGCCGACCAACCATCTCGACCTGCAGACCCGCGAAGCGCTGTCCATGGCGCTGAACGAGTTCGAAGGCACGGTGCTGCTGGTCAGCCACGACCGCGCGCTGCTGCGCGAGGTCTGCGACGAGTTCTGGCTCGTGACCCGTGGCGGCATCGGCCCCTTCGACGGCGACCTGGACGATTACCAGCAATGGCTGCTGGACCAGTCGCGCGAGCAGGCGCGGGCGCAGAAGGCGCAGCGCGACGGCCGGCGCGAGGCCCCGCCCCGCGCCGCCGAGCCGGCCGCCGAGCCTCCACCCGCGTCAGCCCCCGCAAGCAGCCGCGAGGACCGCAAGGCCGCCGCGCAGGCGCGCACCCGCCTGGCCGAGCAGACCCGCCCGCTGAAGCGCGAGATGGGCCAGATCGAGGCAAACCTGGCGGCCTGGAACGGCGAACGCGCCACGCTGGAGGCCGAGCTGGCCTCCGGCAACGCGACGCCCGAGCGCATTGCCGAACTGGGACGCCGCCTCAAGACCCTGGGCGACGACATCGACGGCGCCGAGATGCGCTGGCTGGAGTTGGGCGAACAGCTGCAGCAGTTCGACCAGGGCTGAGTCCGCTCCTCCCCGATCCCCTCACCCCTGCCCGCAAGCGGCGCATGGGTGGCGAAAGCCCTTTTAAATTGTGTGCAATTTAATTGCCAACTATATTTATCGACATGCCATCGACCCCGCCCCGCTCTCGCAAGCCCGCCGACGCCCGCCAGGCCAGCCAGGAATGGCTGACGCTGGACCGCCAGCTGTGCTTCGCGCTGTACGGCAGCTCGCTGGCGATGACCAAGCTCTACAAACCCCTGCTCGAGCCCCTGGGCCTGACGTACCCGCAGTATCTGGTGATGCTGGTGCTTTGGGAAGGCGATGGACTCAGCGTCTCGGCGCTGGGGCAGCGCCTGGGCCTGGACTCCGGCACGCTGACGCCGCTGCTGAAGCGGCTGGAGGCGGCCGAGCTGATCCAGCGTCAGCGCGCCCGGGACGACGAGCGCCGCGTCGACATCGTGCTGACCGCGACCGGGCGTCATCTCAGGCGCCGTGCGGCGGACATCCCGCGCCAACTCGCCTGCGCCAGCGGCTGCGAGCTCGACGAACTCAGCGCGCTGACCCAGCGCCTGCAGCAGTTGCGCCTGCAGCTGCAGCAGTCGCTGCAACACACCTCCCCAGCCGGCTGAGGCCGGTCTTTTCAACGACAGCCAACTCAGGAGAGATCACATGGCCATCGAGAAAGCCCTCTACACCGCCACCGCCACGGCCACCGGCGGCCGTGCCGGCAGCGCCCAGTCGTCCGACGGCGCGCTGAACGTGCAGCTGTCCACGCCCAAGGAGCTGGGCGGCGCCGGCGGCAACGGCACCAACCCCGAGCAGCTGTTCGCGGCCGGCTATTCGGCCTGCTTCATCGGCGCGATGAAGGCCGTGGCCGCGCGCCAGAAGCTCAGCCTGCCGGCCGAAGTCTCCATCACCAGCGATGTCGCGATCGGCCCGCATGCCAACAAGCCTGGTGCCTTCGGCATCGCGGTGGCGATGAAGATCTCGGTTCCCGGCATGGAGCGCGCGGCGCTGGAGTCCCTGGTGGCCGCCGCGCACGAAGTCTGCCCGTACAGCAACGCGACGCGCGGCAATGTCGACGTCACGCTGAACATCGCCTGATCGCAGGCCCCTGGACCGGGCCGCGCCGGCCGGCCTGCGCCACTCGGCTCAGGGCCGCCTGCGCCGCTGCGCCAGCAGCGTCAGCATCAGTTCCACCCGCGCGGCCCAGGGCGACAGCGCTGCGCCGGCCTCCTCGGGTGCACCAACGATGGCGCCTTGCGCGCAGCGCGTGGTGCGCCACACCGGCACGCCTTGGGCGCGCAGGGCCTCCAGCGCCGGCTCCAGCGCCTGGCTGACCGTGCCATTGCCGGTGCAGGCCAGCACCAAGCCGTCCAGCCCGGCCTGCCGCCAGGCCTCCAGCGCCCGGGCCTCGGCGCCCGCGCGGCTGGCCAGCACCTCCACCCAGGGCCAGGCCTCGTCCTGCGGCAGCAAGTCCAGCCCCAGCGCCGTTCCCTCGGGCCAGGCACGGAAGCGGCGCAGACGCCCCTCCTCCATCACGCCCAGCGGCCCCATGTCGGGGCCGGCCGCGAAGGCCTGCAGCCGATAGCTGTGCACCTTGCGCAGCTCCAGCCCCGACCAGACCTGGCCGGCCACCGCGACCAGCACGCCCCGGGCGCCGGGTTCGCGCGCCAGCGCCACGGCATCCATCAGATTCTGCGGGCCATCGGCCTGGATGGCCGTGGCCGGTCGCATCGCCGCCGTCATCACCACCGGCTTGGCCGGCGCCAGCACGCGCTGCAGGAAATAGGCACTCTCCTCCAGCGTGTCCGTGCCATGCGTGACCACCACCGCCGCCACCTCGGGCCGAGCCAGATGCGCCTGCACCCGATGCGCCAGCCGCGCCCAGGTGGCATGGTCCATGTCCTTGCTGTCCAGCTGCGCGAGCTGCTCGGTCTCCAGCGCCAGCTCGGCCAGCGCCGGCAGCGCCCGCACCAGCGATTCAACGCTGAGGCTGCCGGCCTTGTAGCCCACGTTGTCAGTGGTCGCCGTCGAGGCGCCGGCGATGGTGCCGCCGGTGCCCAGAATCACGATGCGTTGCGCTGCGCTTTGCAATTGGCGCTCTCCTGGATAAAAATACAGATACTGGATGCAAACTCAGATCGGAGTGCCCGTGGACACAGCGCCCAAACTTACCGCGCGACAGCAGCAAATCTTCGACCTCGTCCGCGCGAGCATAGAACGCACCGGCGCCCCGCCCACCCGGGCCGAGATCGCCCAGCAGCTGGGCTTCCGCTCGGCCAACGCCGCCGAAGAGCATTTGCAGGCGCTGGCCCGCAAAGGCGTGATCGAACTGGTCGGCGGCACCGCACGCGGCATCCGGCTGCCCTCACCCACACTGCGCCGGCTCAACGAGGCGCGCGACGCGCGCGACCTGCGCCAGTTCTCGCTGCCGCTGCCCAATCTGGCCCAGCTGACCCTGCCCCTGGTCGGTCGCGTCGCCGCGGGCGCCCCGATACTCGCCGAGCAGCATGTGGAGCAGCACTATAGCGTCGACCCCGCCGTCTTCAGCGGCACGCCCGACTTCCTGCTGCGCGTGCGCGGCATGAGCATGAAAGACATCGGCATCATGGACGGCGACCTGCTCGCCGTGAAAAAGGCCAGCGAGGCGCGCAATGGCCAGATCGTCGTCGCACGGCTGGGCGACGAAGTCACGGTCAAGCGTTTCCAGCGCCACGCTGGCGGCATACGCCTGCTGCCCGAAAACAGCGACTTCCAGCCCATCGAGGTCGCCAACGGCGATGAGAGCTTTGCGCTCGAGGGGCTGGCCGTGGGACTGATACGCAAGCAGTTCAACTGAGGCCCGGCAGGAACCGCGCATGGAAAAGACGGGCAGCCTCCCCATGCGGCGCATCGATCCCGCATCCTGGCGCCTGCCCAAGGGCAAGGCGCGCCATATCAGCGAATGCGCCGAATTGCAGCAGCTGCCCAATATCGGCCCCGCGATGGCGGAGGACCTGAGGCAGTTGGGTATCCATCAACCCGCCGCCCTGGCTGGCAAAGAGGCCTGGGCGCTGTATCAGCGCCTGTGCCAGCTCAGCGGCCAGCGCCAGGACCCTTGCGTGCTGGACACACTGATGGCCGCGGTGGACTTTGCCCGAGGCGGTCCGGCGCAGCCCTGGTGGACCTTCACGGCGCAACGTAAACGCTCGTTCCCGGATTTGTGAGCCCACGGGTCAGGCCTTGAACCGACCACAGGAATACCTGACCGTCGGCCATTGAAAATCCACTGCCGATATTGCTGGAGGCTTTGGGCCAAATGCTGCCCGGCGGGCCTAGGTTGGGGCTGGGATTAATTCCCCAGCCCGCCTTCCGGAGCGTATGGAGAATCTGCCGACATGAGAGATCCACCTTGAATGGTCAACCCAAGATCATTCGCAAAATTGGACCGTAAAAAACAAAAACCCCGTCAGCGTAAACTGACAGGGTTGGAAATCTGGCGGAGTGGACGGGGCTCGAACCCGCGACCCCCGGCGTGACAGGCCGGTATTCTAACCAACTGAACTACCACTCCACGCATGCAGGCCTCGCGGCACCGCACCGGATCGCATCGCAGGCCTTGCTTGCGCAAACCTTCAAGCGGATCAAACTTGGCGTCCCCTAGGGGATTCGAACCCCTGTTACAACCGTGAAAGGGTCGTGTCCTAGGCCTCTAGACGAAGGGGACTGAACCTTCTCGTACTCGATGCCGCACAACACACCAGAAAACTGGTGGAGGTAAGCGGGATCGAACCGCTGACCTCTTGCATGCCATGCAAGCGCTCTCCCAGCTGAGCTATACCCCCGAGGAATATTCCCCGACGCGGCACGGCAACCGAGTCATTCTCAATGTTGGCGGAGTGGACGGGGCTCGAACCCGCGACCCCCGGCGTGACAGGCCGGTATTCTAACCAACTGAACTACCACTCCAGATACGACAGATTATTCACCTGCCGAATCGAACAAGTCTGCAACTATATCGTATTTTCAATATAGCTGCCAAGTCTTGTCAAACTTGGCGTCCCCTAGGGGATTCGAACCCCTGTTACAACCGTGAAAGGGTCGTGTCCTAGGCCTCTAGACGAAGGGGACTAAACCTTCTTCCTTGAACCGCGCGCCACCTGACATTTGGTGGAGGTAAGCGGGATCGAACCGCTGACCTCTTGCATGCCATGCAAGCGCTCTCCCAGCTGAGCTATACCCCCTGTGTGAACTCTTCGATATTCACCAGTGATTCAGATCCAGTGCGAAGTAGCAGTGTTTGCCGCCACCTTGCCTTTCACTGCGCCGCCTCGTGCTTACCGAGTTCCCTTTCGGGCGTCGCGCTGTTCAAGCGAGAACGAGAGTATAGAACGAAATTTAAACGCTGCGCAAGCGTTTGATGACAATTTCTTTGTCAAACAACGCCAGGACCGCGTCCACCGAGGGCGTCTGCGTGCGGCCACAGACCAGTACGCGCACCGGAATGGCCAGCTGCGGCATCTTGAGGCCATGGGCGGTGATCACGCTCTTGATCGCGGCGCTGATGCCCGCCTTGTCCCAACTTGCGCCCTCCAGCGCGTCCGCCAGCGCGGCCAGCGCCGGCTTCACCGCGTCGCTGAGGTGGGCGGCCAGGTCCTCGGCCGAGGGCTGAACGTCGGCCACATACATCGTGAGCCAGTCCGCCAGCACGGCAGTGGTGCTGCAACGGTCCTTGAACAGCGCGCACAGGGCCTCGAGGCGCTGCGGAGCCGGCAGGCCGCGGCGCGCCAGTTGGGCGGCCACCAGCGCGGCCAGGCGATCGTCCGCCGCCTGCTTGATGTACTGGGCATTCACCCATTCCAGCTTGGCCGCATCCCATTGCGCCGGGCTCTTGGAGATGTGGCTGCCGTCGAACCACGAAACCATCTGCTCACGCGTGAAGAGCTCGTCATCGCCATGGCTCCAACCCAGGCGGGCCAGGTAGTTCAGCATGGCCTCGGGCAGATAGCCGTTCTCCTCGTAGGCCGTCACGCTGACCGCGCCGCGGCGCTTGGAGAGCTTCAGGCCGTCCTCGCCGAGAATCACCGGGATATGGCCGAAGGCCGGCAGCGGCGCCCCCAGCGCGCGGAAGATGTTGATCTGCCACGGCGTGTTGTTGATGTGTTCGTCGCCACGGAAGACATGGCTGATGCGCATGTCCCAGTCGTCGACCACGACGGCGAAGTTGTAGGTGGGCACGCCCAGCGCGTCGAGACCCGCCTCGGCATCGGCCGGGCGCATGATGATGAGGTCGTCGATCTCGCGGTTGTTGATCGTGATGCGGCCCTTCACCAGGTCCTCCCAGCTGACGTCGCCGTCCAGCGGGTTTTTGAAGCGCACCACCGGCTTCACGCCGGCGGGCACCGGCGGCAGCACCTTGCCGGGCTCGGGGCGCCAGCGACCGTCGTAGCGCGTCTTCTCGCCGCGCGCGCGCTGAGCTTCGCGCATCGCCTCCAGCTCCTCGGGCGTGCAGTAGCAGTAGTAGGCCTGCCCATCGGCGATCAGGCGCTGGGCCACCTCGTGGTAGCGCGCCAGGCGCTGCATTTGATAGACGGGGCCTTCGTCGTAACCCAGGCCCAGCCAATGCATGGAGGCCAGGATCTGGTCCACCGAGTCCTGCGTGGAACGCGCCACGTCGGTGTCCTCGATGCGCAGCACGAACTCGCCGCCATGGTGGCGGGCATAGGCCCAGGAGTACAGCGCGGTACGCGCGGTGCCCAGGTGCAGAAACCCGGTGGGCGACGGCGCGATGCGGGTGCGGACTTGCGCGAAGGCGGGGGAGACGTTGGCTTGGCTCATGCGTTGTTCAAGGTGGAAAGACCGCGCAGCAGGTCGTCGGTGATGTCGTCCACGTGCTCCAGGCCCACGGCCAGGCGCACCAAACCCTGGCCGATGCCCGCGGCCTCGCGCTGCGCCTCGGACAGGCGGCCGTGCGAGGTCGTGGCCGGATGGGTGATGATGGACTTGGTGTCGCCCAGGTTGGTGGCGACGCTCAGCACGCGGGTGCTGTCAATCAGGTGGAAGGCGGCGGCGCGCGCCGCGTCGGGGCCGGACTGGCCGTGGCGGCCGCGCAGCTCGAAGGACACCACCGCCCCGCCCTGCCCGTGCTGCTGGCGCATCGCCAGCGCGTGCTGAGGATGGGAGGCCAGGCCGGGATAGAAGACGCGCGCCACCTCGGGCCGCGCCTCCAGCCAGCGGGCGACGGCGAGCGCGTTCTCGCTGTGCGCCTTCATGCGCAGGCTCAGGGTCTCCAGCCCTTTCAGGACCACCCAGGCGTTGAAGGGCGACAGCGTCATGCCGGCCGTGCGCACGACGGGACCGAAGACATCCTTGATGAGCTTGTCCGGCCCGCACAGCGAGCCGGCCATCACGCGGCCCTGGCCATCGAGGTATTTGGTGCCCGAATGCATCACCAGGTCCGCGCCCAGGCTGGCCGGGCGCTGCAGCGCGGGCGAGCAGAAGCTGTTGTCCACCGCCAGCAGCGCGCCGGCGCCGTGCGCGATGTCGGCCAGCGCGGCGATGTCGCAGACCTCGGTCAGCGGATTGGTGGGTGTTTCGGCGAACAGCAGGCGTGTCGACGGCTTCAGCGCTGCGCGCCATTCGTTCAGGTCGGTCTGCGAGACAAAGCTGGTCTCGACGCCAAACTTGCCGAACTCCTTCGCGAACAGATTGATCGTCGAGCCGAACACCGAGCGCGAGCAGATCACATGGTCGCCCGCCTTCAGCAGCCCCATGATCATCAGCAGGATGGCGCTCATGCCGGTGGACGTGGCGACGCAGGCCTCGGTGCCCTCCATCGCCGCCAGACGCGCCTCGAAGCTGCGCACGGTGGGATTGCTGGTGCGCGAGTAGGTGAAGTCCTCCGATGCCGCGAAGCGCCGCGCCGAGGTCTCGGCGTCGGGCTGCACATAGCCGCTGGTCAGGAACAAGGCCTCGGAGTTCTCGCCATGCTGGCTGGGCGCCAGTGCGGTGCGCACCGCCAGCGTCTCCGGCCTCAGACCCTCGGGCAGCCGTGCGCGGGCGATGCGGCGTGCCTCATCGTCGACGCCATCGCGGCCCGCGGTTTGCACGGAACGGTCCGCGTCACTCATGCCGACTCCTCGCCGCTTTGCAGCGCCAGGCGGGTGCGCGCCGGGCCGTCTTCCTCTTCGCCCTGGGACTTGCGCTGGGCCTGGATGGTGGCGAAGTCCTCGGCCGACACGTCGCCGGTGATGTAGGTCCCGTCGAAGCAGGAGGCCTCGAAACCGTTGAGCCCCGGGCGCAGCGCCGCGACCACCCGCTTCATCGCATCCACGTCCTGGTAGATCAGCGCGTCGGCGCCGATGAACTGGCGGATTTCCTCGATGGAGCGGCCATGGGCGATCAGCTCCTCCTTGGTCGGCATGTCGATGCCGTAGACGTTGGGGAAGCGCACCGGCGGCGCGGCCGAGGCCATGTAGACCTTGTTCGCGCCGGCCTCGCGCGCCATCTGCACGATTTCCTTGGAGGTGGTGCCGCGCACGATGGAATCGTCCACCAGCAGCACATTGCGGCCCTTGAACTCCAGGCCGATGGCGTTGAGCTTCTGGCGCACCGACTTCTTGCGCGCGCCCTGCCCCGGCATGATGAAGGTGCGGCCCACATAGCGGTTCTTCACGAAGCCTTCGCGATAGGGCTTGCCGATGCGGTGCGCCAGCTGCATCGCCGACGGGCGGCTGGATTCGGGGATGGGAATCACCACGTCGATGTCGCTGGGCGGCATCGTGGAGATCACGCGCTGCGCCAGGGTCTCGCCCATGTTCAGCCGCGCCTGATAGACCGAGATGCCGTCCAGCACCGAGTCCGGCCGCGCCAGGTAGACGAACTCGAACATGCAAGGGTTCAGGCTGGGATGCTCGGCGCACTGCCGGGTATGGACTCGGCCCTCGGTGTCGATGAACAGGGCCTCGCCCGGCGCGACGTCGCGCGTCAGCTGGTGGCCGGTGCCCTCCAGCGCCACGCTCTCGCTGGCCACCATGATCTCGCCGTCGGCCGACTGGCCGAAACACAGCGGGCGAATGCCATAGGGGTCGCGGAAGGCCAGCAGGCCATGGCCGGCGATCAGCGCGATCACCGCATAAGACCCTTTGATTCGCTTGTGCACCGCGCTGACCGCCTTGAACACGGAGTCGGGCGTCAGCGGCAGTTCGCGCGCCTCGCGTTCCAATTCATGGGCCAGCACGTTGATCAGCACCTCGGTGTCGCTCTCGGTGTTGATGTGGCGGCGGTCAACCTCGAACAGCTGGTCCTTCAGCGCATGGGCGTTGGTCAGGTTGCCGTTGTGCACCAGCACGATGCCGTAAGGCGCGTTGACGTAGAAGGGCTGCGCCTCTTCCTCGCTGTAGGCATTGCCCGCGGTCGGGTAGCGCACCTGGCCCAGGCCCACATTGCCCGGCAGCGCGCGCATGTTGCGGGTGCGGAAGACGTCGCGCACCATGCCGCGCGCCTTGTGCATGAAGCACTTCTTGCCCTGCATGGTGACGATGCCGGCCGCGTCCTGGCCACGGTGCTGCAGCAGCAGCAGCGCGTCATAGATGAGCTGGTTGACCGGCGCCTTGGAGATCACACCGACGATGCCACACATGCCAAATTCCTCGTAAACAAACTCGTGAAACAGGGTCCGCGTGCGCGTGGCACTCAGACCGGAATGTACTCATGCAGGGCCTGCGGCAGCAGCGGCCTGAGCCCCTGCAGCCCCACACCCAGCCAGGGGGCCAGCTGCGAATCCCGCCAGGCCTGCGAATTCACCGCCGGCGTCATGCCCACCAGCACGAAGACCAGCAGCGACAACAGGCCGGCGCGCAGCAGCCCGAAGGCGGCGCCCCCCATGCGGTCCAGCGCGCTCAGCGGCGAGGCATGGATCAAGGCCCTGAGCATGCGCGCGCTCAGTCCCCACACCACCAACACCAGCACGAATCCGATGACCAGCCCCAGCGCATGCAGCAGGTTGGGCCCCAGCCTCTCCTGCGGCAACCAGCCCTGCGCATAGGGCGCGATATAGGGCGCCGCCAGATAGGCCACCACCCAGCCGGCGATGGACAGCAACTCGAACACCAGCCCGCGCCACAGCCCCAGCAGCACCGAGATGGCCAGCATGGCCAGCAATGCGATGTCCACCCAGGCCATGCCGGACCGTCAAATCGTCAACACCGCAGTGCTGAGGCCGCCGGCACGCACCTTGGCCGCGGCCTTGTCGGCCTCGTCACGGCTGGCGAAGGGGCCCACCCGCACGCGGATGCGCTTGCCATCGGCGGTATCCACCACTTGGGTATAGGTCTTCAGGCCCAGACGTTCCACCTTGGCACGCGCGTCCTGGGCCGCCTTGGTCTCCGCATAGGCACCGACCTGCACGATGAAACGGGCGCCAGCGGCCGCGGCCTCGGACGGCTTGTCCGCCTTGCGCTCGGCCTGTGGCGCCTTGCCTTCCAGCAGCGCCTGCACACGGGCGGCCTCGGACTTGCCGTCGTTGCGGGTCTCGGGCTTGGCTTCGGCGCGCGCGGGCTTGGGTTCAGGCTTGCTGTCCGCCTTCTCGGCTTTCTGTTCAGCCTTGGGTGCGGGCTTGGGCGCTTCCGCCCGGGCGACGTCACGGCGGTTTTCGGGCTCGGGCTTGGAAGCCGGGCGCGGCTCGGGCTTGGCTTCCGCCTTGGGTTCGGGCCTGGGCACCGGCTTGGGCGCCTCGGCCACGACGGCCGGCGTCACCGGCGTTACCGGCTCATGGACCGGTGGCGTGGGGGCGCTGTCGCGGGTTTCGACGATTTCGGCGCCGCGAGTCGCGGTGGCCGGCGCAACGACCTGGGGCGCGGGCGTCGTCGGCGCGGGAATGGGCAGCGGCGCCGTGCCCTCCTTGCGCGGGATCTCGATCGGCAGGTCCACCGGAATGGAGCGCGGCTGGGTCTCGAAGACCAGCGGGAACACGATCACCGCGGCGCCCACCAGCACGGCCGCGCCGATCAGGCGGCGACGCGCACGCACGCGCAGCTGCTGCACCTCGTCCAGCGACTCGCTGACCGACTTGGCCCCCGACTTGCTGGCGCCCGAGGACGCCCCCTTGCCCGACGAGGAGCCGGCATCACGCTTCAGGAAGGACAGCAGACCCATTCTTTCATCGCCTCATGCGCTCATTGCACCCATGCGCCCCGGCACTGCCCGAGCGACGGGCTGCATCAGAACAAAGCGGCCCGCCATCGACGAGGACTGGGGCCGCCGGGGGTTCTCACTCCGTGTCGGACTCCCGCTGCACGCCGCCGCCCAGTCGAGGCAGGCCGTGCTGCAGAACGCCACCCACGGTGTAGAAGGAACCAAAGACCAAAATTCTATCAGCGGGGTCCGCCTGGGCCGCCGCGGCGGCCAGCGCCTCGGCCGGGCTGGCATGGCAGCTGAAGCCCACGTCGACCGGGCACTTCAGGGCCTGGGTCGCCTGCAGCGCCTCGAAGCGCTCCGCCAGCGCCTCGGCCGTCGCGGCACGGGGCAGCGGCAGGTCGCAGAAATGCCAGTGATCGATCAGGGGCGCGATGCGCACCAGAATGCTGGCCAGGTCCTTGTCGGCCATCGCGCCGAACACCGCGCGAGTGCGCGGGTAAAAGCCCATCTGGTCCAGGTTCTGCGCCAGCGCGGCCACCGCGTGCGGGTTGTGCGCCACGTCCAGCACCAGCATTGGCGATCCGGGCACGACCTGGAAACGCCCCGGCAGCTCCACCAGGGCCAGCCCGGCGCGGACCGCCTGCGCGCTGACCGGCAGCCGCTCGTAGACCGCCTCGAACACGGCCAGCACGCCGGCCGCGTTGAGCAACTGGTTCACGCCGCGCAGCGCGGGATAGGCCAGCCCGCTGTAGCGCCGCGCGCGGCCGGCCCACTGCCATTGCTGGCGGTCGCCGCCATAGCTGAAGTCGCGGCCCAGCTGGCGAAGGTCGGCGCCCACGGCCTGGGCGTGCGCGGCAATGCTGGCCGGCGGCATCGGGTCGGACACCACCACCGGCCGGCCCGGACGCATGATGTGCGCCTTCTCGCGGCCCACCGACTCGCGGTCCGGCCCCAGGTATTCGGTGTGGTCGAGGTCGATGCTGGTGATCACCGCGCAATCGGCGTCGATCGCATTGACGGCGTCCAGGCGACCGCCCAGCCCCACCTCCAGGATCACCAGGTCCAGCGGCTCGCTGGCCAGGCGATGCAGGATGGCCAGCGTGGTGAACTCGAAATAGGTCAGCGCCTGCTCGCCGCGCGCGCGCTCCACCGCCTCGAAATGCGGCAGCAGCGACTCGGCGGCGACCGGTGCGCCCGCCACCCGGCAGCGCTCCTGGAAATGCACCAGATGCGGCTTGATGTACAGCCCCACGCGGTAGCCGGCCTGCAGCGCGATGCTTTCCAGCATCGCGCAGGTCGAGCCCTTGCCATTGGTACCCGCCACCATCACGACGACGGTGTCGGCGGAGAACTTCAGGCCCAGGGCATCGCGCACCCTGGCCACGCGGGCCAGGGTCATGTCGATCTCCTTGGGGTGCAGGTGTTCGCAATGGGCCAGCCAGCGATCCAGGGCAGCTTGGGCGTCAGACATATCGCAAAGAGGTCGGCAAGAAAGTGGGCTCAATGAACAACGGCCAGACCGTTGCGGGCCTGGCCGTGCGGGGCGGACAAGGGGCCAATCAGGCGACCGCGTCGGCGCTCTGGCGCTGCAGCATGGCCAGCTGGCGCGCGATGGTTTCACGCAGCTGGCGACGGTCCACGATCATGTCGACCGCGCCCTTCTCCATCAGGAACTCGGCGCGCTGGAAACCCGGTGGGAGCTTTTCGCGCACCGTGTTCTCGATCACGCGCGGGCCGGCGAAGCCAATCAGCGCCTTGGGCTCGGCGATCACGATGTCGCCGACGAAGGCGAAACTGGCGGACACACCTCCCATGGTCGGGTCGGTCAGCACGCTGATGTAGGGCAGCTTGGCCTTGGCCAGGCGCGTGAGCGCCGCGTTGGTCTTGGCCATCTGCATCAGCGACAGCAGGCCTTCCTGCATGCGCGCGCCACCGGTGGCGGTGAAGCAGATGAAGGGCGTCTTCTGCTCCAGCGCGGCTTCCACGCCGCGCGCGAAGCGCTCGCCGACCACGGAACCCATGGAGCCGCCCATGAAGTCGAACTCGAAACAGGCCGCCACCACCGGCACGCTCATCACGGCACCGCCCATCACCACCAGCGCGTCGGTCTCGCCGGTGGATTCCAGGGCCTCCTTGAGGCGGTCGGGGTACTTCTTGCTGTCCTTGAACTTCAGGGCGTCGACCGGCAGCACCTCCTGGCCGATCTCGTAGCGGCCTTCGCCGTCGAGGAAGGCATCCAGGCGGGCGCGGGCGCCGATGCGGTGGTGGTGACCGCACTTGGGGCAGACATTGACGTTCTGCTCCAGGTCGGTCTTGTACAGCACCGTTTCGCAGGACGGGCACTTGATCCACAGACCCTCGGGCACCGTGCGGCGCTGGTCCGGGTCGGTTTGCTGGATCTTGGGCGGCAGCAGTTTTTCAAGCCAACTCATGGCGGGCTCCTATGGGTTGTCGCGGCGTCCTGGCGAAGGCTCAGGCGTCCAGCGCGGCGCGGATTCCTCGGATGAAGCCCGCAGCCTCAGTGGCGACATTATCGCGTGTCTGGCGCTCGATCAGCTGGATGAGCGCCGAGCCGATCACGACCGCGTCCGAGACCTGGCCCACCGCGCGTGCCGACTGGGCGTCGCGGATGCCGAACCCCACCCCCACCGGCACCTGGACATGGGCCTTGATGCGCGGCACGGCCTGCGCGACGGCGTCGATGTCCAGATGGCCCGCGCCGGTCACGCCCTTCAGCGAGACATAGTAGACATAGCCGCTGGCCAGGCGCGCGACCTGGCGGATGCGCGCTTCGCCCGAGGTCGGCGCGAGCAGGAAGATCGCGTCCAGCCCCTGGGCGCGCAGCGCCGCGGCGAAGTCCTCGCACTCCTCGGGCGGATAGTCGACGATCAGCACGCCGTCGACACCCGCGGCCTTGGCGTCGCGCACAAAGGCCTGCTGCCCGTAGCGCTCCACCGGGTTGGCATAGCCCATCAGCACCACCGGCGTGCGCTCGTCGCGGGTGCGGAAGGCACGCACCATCTCCAGCACCTGGGCCAGGCTGATGCCCTTGGCCAGCGCGCGTTCGCTGGCCCGCTGGATCACGGGGCCGTCGGCCATGGGATCGGAGAACGGGATGCCCAGCTCGATGATGTCGGCCCCGGCTCCGGCCAGCGCCTGCATCAGCTCCACGGTCACGTCCGCGAAGGGATCGCCGGCCGTGACATAGGGGATCAGCGCCTTGCGACCCTGCGCCTGCAGCGCCTGCAGAGTGGCGGCAATGCGTCCTTGTGCGGCAGCTTGACTCATTGCGCACCTCCGTCGACCTTGGGGGACTGCACAGGGGGCAGGTCGCCGCCCTTCACCGCCTGCCCGCGGCAGGACGGCCGGCAATAGAAATCGGCATGCGACAGGTCGGCCACGGTGCCGATGTCCTTGTCGCCGCGGCCGGACAGGTTGACCAGCAGGTGCTGGTCCGGGCGCAGAGTCGGCGCGAGCTTCATCGCATGGGCCACGGCATGGCTGGACTCCAGCGCCGGAATGATGCCTTCGGTGCGGCACAGGCGGTGGAAAGCGGCCAGCGCCTCCTCGTCGGTCGCGCCCACGTACTCGGCTCGGCCGATGTCCTTCAGGTAGGCATGCTCGGGCCCGACGCCCGGATAGTCCAGGCCGGCCGAGATCGAGTGTGTCTCGATGATCTGCCCCGCCGCGTCCTGGATCAGATAGGTGCGGTTGCCATGCAGCACGCCCGGCGAGCCGGCCGTCAGCGTGGCCGCGTGCTTGCCACTCGCCACGCCCTGCCCCGCCGCTTCCACGCCGATCAGGCGCACGTCGCGATGCTCGATGTAGGGATAGAAGATGCCGATCGCGTTGCTGCCGCCGCCCACGCAGGCGATCACGGCGTCCGGCTGGCGCCCGGTCATCTGCGGCATCTGCACCAGGCACTCGTCGCCGATCACGCGCTGGAAGTCGCGCACCATCATCGGATAGGGATGCGGGCCGGCCACGGTGCCGATGATGTAGAAGGTGGACTCCACGTTGGTGACCCAGTCGCGCATCGCCTCGTTCAACGCGTCCTTCAGGGTCTTGGAGCCGGACTCCACCGGCACCACTGTGGCCCCGAGCAGCTTCATGCGGTAGACGTTGGGCGACTGGCGCTTGACGTCCTCGGCCCCCATGTAGACCACGCACTCCATGCCGTAGCGGGCGCAGATGGTCGCGGTGGCCACGCCGTGCTGGCCGGCGCCGGTCTCGGCGATCACGCGCTTCTTGCCCATGCGCCGCGCCAGCAGCGCCTGGCCGATGGTGTTGTTGACCTTGTGCGCGCCGGTGTGGTTCAGGTCCTCGCGCTTCAGGAAGATCTGCGCGCCGCCCAGTTCGCGGCTCAGCCGCGCCGCGTGGTAGATCGGGCTGGGGCGGCCGACGAAATGGGCCAGCTCGTTGCGGAATTCGGCGACGAACTCCGGATCCTCGCTGTAGCGGGCATAGGCCTGGTCCAGCTCATCCAATGCATGGATCAGGGTTTCGGAGACAAAGCGGCCGCCGTAATAGCTCTCGCCGCCTTCGGTGGGATGGACCACCGGCCCGAAGCGCCCGCGGGCGTCGGGTTGTGCATAGCTGCTCATGATGGGATTCCTCAGGTGCCGGAGCGGGCGGCGCTGGCATGCGGGGCTTCGCGGGCCACCTGCTCCAATTGCGCGTCGGCCTGGCGGACTGCCGCACAGAACTCGCGCATCAAGCCGGCGTTCTTGAGGCCCTTGGCCTCCTCCACGCCGGAGCTGACGTCAACGGCCCAGGGCCGGACCTTCAGCACGCCATCGATCACGTTGGCTGCACTCAACCCACCAGACAAAACGACCGGAGAGGGAACGCTTGGAGGCAGCAGTGACCAATCAAACACCTTTCCGCCACCGCCATACCCGTCGACAAAGGCGTCGACCAGGATGGCCTGGGCGCTGGAGAACTGTTGGCTGAAGTCTAACAAATCAAAGCCTGGCGCCATGCGCGCCGCGCGCAGATAGGCGCGCGCCCAGCGCTCGCAGTCGGCTGGCCGCTCGTCGCCATGGAACTGCAGCGTCAGGTTGGGCACGGCCGCCAGCGCCGCCTCCACCAGGGCCGGCGCCGCGTTGACGAACAGCCCCACCGGCGTCACAAAGGCCGGCAGCCGCCGCGCCAGCTCCGCGGCCCGCTGCGGCGTCACCGCACGCGGACTCTTGGCGTAGAACACGAAGCCGATCGCATCGGCACCTGCGGCGACCGCCGCGTCCACATCGGCCTCGCGGGTCAGTCCACAGATCTTGATTCGGGTACGGCTCATGGTGCGGCAGAGGTTCGGATCAGGGCAGCCAGTCCATCGCGGCGGTGCGCTCCGGCAGGTTCAGGTGGGCATCGTAGTACGGACCGACGAAGTACAGCCCATCCGGAGCAAAGGTGGGCGCCGCGGCATCGCGGGAGCGCGCGGCCAGCACCTCGTCCATCCATCCCGCCGGCCGGTTGCCGGTGCCCACCGCGACCAGACAGCCCATCAGGTTGCGCACCATGTGATGCAGAAAGGCCGAGGCATCGAACTCGAAGCGCCAATAGGCGCCACGGCGCTGGATCTCGATCCGACGCAGGATCTTCACCGGCGAGGCCGCCTGGCATTCCGCCGAGCGGAAGGAGCTGAAGTCGTGCTCGCCGATCAGCCGCGCCGCGGCATCGCGCATCGCCTCGCCGTCCAGCGGCCGGAAGGTCCAGCCCACCGCGCCCTGCTCGATCGCCGGGCGGACATTGGACTCCAGCAGCAGATAGCAATAGCGCCGCCCACGCGCCCAGTTGCGCGCATGGAAATCGTCGCCGGGAAAGGCGCACCACTGGACGGCGATGTCCGGCGGCAGGTAGCGGTTGGTGCCGCGCACCCACGAGAAGGCCTCGCGCGTCACCGGCGCGTCGAAGTGCACGACCTGGTTCAGCCCGTGCACGCCGGTGTCCGTGCGCCCCGCGCAGATCGTGCGTATGGGTTGCGCGGCGAACTGCCCCAGCGCGGCCTCCAGCGCGTCCTGCACCGTGCCGCCGCCGGGCTGGCTCTGCCAGCCCTTGTAGCCGCCTCCGCGATAACTGACCCCCAGCGCCACGCGCATGCCCAGACTCCCGACTGAAAAAGACCCCGACGCCCCGCCCCCCGGGGCGGGTCCGCAAAAGACAAGGGCGCTCGGCCTTGGCCGAACGCCCTTGCGCGGAATGCGGGTGCGCGGACTTTAGCGCAGCTGCTCCAGCATCGCCTGCGCCTTGTCGCGCAAGGGGCCGCTGGCCTTGGCGATCAGCTCCTGCAGCACGTCGCGCGCGCCTTCGGTATCGCCGATTTGGCGGAACTCGTCGGCCAGCTCCAGCTGGCGTTGCAGCGCCTCGGCATCGTTGGGGTCGATGGGCTGGTCCAGGTCCATGCCCAGCTCGTCCAGCGACAGCGTGGCCGGTGCCGACTCATCCGCGTTCAGGTCCAGATCGGGCAGCTCCAGCGCCGGCTCCGCCGGCGTCGGGGCGGCGGCCGGCGTGGCCGGCAGGTCCAGGTCGATGCTGTCCAGGTCGAAGTCCAGCGACGCTGGCGCGGCCGCGGGCGGGGGGCTGCTCGGCGTCGACAGCTCGTCGAGGTCGAACTCCAGATCGGCCACCGCCGGTGCGGCGGCAGGCGCGGCGGCCGGTGCCGCGGGCATCAGTGCATCCAGGTCCAGGTCCATGTCCAGCGGCGCGCGTTCGGACGACGGCGCCAGCGCCTGCGTGGCCGCCATCGCCGAGGACGGTGCCGCCGGTGCCGGGCTGCCGCCGAGGTCCAGATCCAGGTCCAGGTCCATCAGGCTGGACGGCCCCGGATCGGCACGCGGCGGCGTGCGCATCGGCGCGGTCGCGGCCATCTCGGTCAGGCTGGATGCCGGCAGCGTGCTGGCATTCATCGGCTCGGGCCGGGCATCCTCCTCGGCCGTCAGCGTGCTGGGCGCGCCACCGGGCTGGTAGAGCGGATTGTCGGGATCAACCTGGCGGCCCAGCTCCTGGACCTTGGCCCAGTCATCGCCCTGGCCGTTGGTTTCGGCATAGAGCTGCACCGCCAGTTGCTCGAAGCCCTTGGCATCGCGGCGCTTGGCATACACCTCCAGCAGCTTCAGGCGTATCGCCAGGCGCTCGGGGTTGGCGCGCAGCGCCTCCTTCAGGATCTCCTCGGCCTGCAGGTCACGGCCATAGGCCAGGTAAACGTCGGCCTCGGCCACCGGATCCACGTCGCCGATCGCGTCGAGCTGGCTGAGCGAATAGCTCATCGAGGACTGGCCGGTGCTGGACGCGTCGCGGGTGTCCACGCGCTGGCCGCCGCTGGCACCAAAGAAGGAATCCGGCTGCAGGCGGCTTTCGCTGAAGCCGGTCTCGCTCTGCGACTTGTCGCCGCGCGACTTGCGCCAGCGCATGAAGCCCAGCCCGCCGACCAGCGCCAGCAGGGCCGCGCCCAGCGGCACGGCGAAGTCGGACAGCGTGTCCAGCAGGCCCGGCTCGCTGGCCTCGGGCGCCGGTTCCGGCTTTTTCACCGGCGCGGGCTTGGGTCGCGAGGCCGGCGCCGAGGCGACCGGCGCGGCCACCGGCGGCGTCACGGCGACCGCGGGGGTCGAGGCTTTCGGCTCGACCGCGGGAGTCGGCGCGGGCGCGGGCGCGGGCGCAGGCGCCGGCGCGGCCGCCACCGCCGAGGCCGGCTTCGCGGCCGCCGAGAGCTTCTTCAGCTCCTCGACATTGCGCGTCAGCTCGGCGACGCGGCTGGCCGCGTCCTTCTTCTCGGTGTCCTTGGACAACTTGGCCTCGCCGCCGGTGCCCGGCTTGCTGAGGGTCAGCTTGTCGGCCTGCGCGCTGCTGGCCGCCTTGGGCTCCTGCACCTTGGTCTGCACCTGGCCCTTGGCCTGGCGCTCGTTCTCGCCTCCCTGCAGCGCCGGCGCGGCACCGGCCAGGCGCTGCTTGTAGCCGCTGAAGTCGCCGCTCTGGGCCATGATCACCTGCCGGGCCTCGGCGGGCGGGATGGCGGCGGCGGCATCGCTGCTGGGCACCTTCAGCACGGCACCGGCTTTGAGCCGGTTCATGTTGTTGTCGATGAAGGCCTCGGGGTTGTTGCGATACAGCCCGACCAGCATCTGGTCCAACGACACCTCGCCGCTGCGCATGCGGGTGGCCACGCGGTACAGCGTGTCGCCGCCCTTCACCTGGTATTCGCTGGCGCCTTCGGATGCACGCGGGGCACGCGGCGCCGCCGCGGCCGGTTTGGCCGCGGCCTCGGCACGCGCTGGCGGGCGTTCGGCCGCGCTGGCGCGCTCGGACGCGCGGGGGGCCGGCACCGGCGGAATCGCCACCGGCGCGGTGGAGGCCGAAGGCGTGGCCGACGCCACCACCGGCGTCGCCGGCTCGGCCGGCGCCGGACGCGCGGAACCGGGCGGATCGAACAGCAGCGTGTATTCGCGCACCAGGCGGCCGCTGCTCCAGCTCAACTCCAGGATCACGTCGACAAAGGGCTCCTGCACCGCGCGGTCGCTGGCCAGCTTCAAATAGGGCCGGCCATCGGCGCGGCGCGCCAGCGAGACCTGGGTGTTCGCCAGGATGGCGTTGTATTCCAGCCCGCTGGCGCGATAGGACTCGGGCGGCGCGACGCGCAGTTTCAGCGACGCGGCTTCCTCAGCGCTCAGGCCGGACACGTCGATCTCGGCCCGCAGCGTTTCGCCCAGAGCCGACTGCACCGTCAAACGCCCCAACCCCAGCGCCCAGCTGGAACTGGCCGCCAGGCTCAGTGCCGAGGCCAACACCAGCCTATTCAGTGCAAATCGCGCATCAGCGCTCGCATATTTTTTCAAGGCGTCCCCCAAAGCGACGAGGCGGGCACCGCAAGCAACAGTGTCCGCCTGTCTAGACGATTCTTCTCCGAAGCCAGAGCGATTCGCACAGCCAGCCCGTTCCAGTGATACGAAATCACAACGGTGGCAAGCATATACGCTTCAATCCTGAGGTAAAGCCTGAATACCTCGGGGGAGCCGCGCCTGATTCACGAGTGGTTACAGGCCTGTGGTAAGTGGACAACGGGCCGTTCGCGCTGCGTCACGGCCCGCCCGCCCGGGCCGGCGTCAGCGGTCCAGCAGGATGCGCAGCATGCGGCGCAGCGGCTCGGCCGCGCCCCACAGCAATTGGTCGCCGATGGTGAAGGCCCCCACATACTCCGGGCCCATGGCCAGCTTGCGGATGCGGCCCACCGGGATCGTCATGGTGCCGGTGACGGCGACCGGGGTCAGGTCCTTCAGCGTCGCCTCGCGGGTGTTGGGCACAACCCTCACCCACGCGTTGTCGGCGGCGATCATGGCCTCGAGCTCGGCCACCGGCACATCCTTCTTCAGCTTGAAGGTCAGCGCCTGGCTGTGGCAGCGCATCGCGCCGACGCGCACGCAGAAGCCATCGACCGGGATCGCCGGCGACCCGAAGCCCTCGCCGATGCCGAGGATCTTGTTGGTCTCGGCCATGCCCTTCCACTCTTCCTTGGACTGGCCATTGCCCAGATCCTTGTCGATCCAGGGGATCAGCGAGCCGCCCAGCGGCACGCCGAAGTTGGCGGTCTCGTCGGCCGACAGGCTGCGCTGCTTGGCGATGACCTTGCGGTCGATTTCAAGAATGGCGCTCTTGGGATCGTCCAGCAGCGCCTTGACCTCGGCATTGAGCGTGCCGTACTGCGTCAGCAGTTCGCGCATGTGCTGCGCGCCGCCCCCGGACGCGGCCTGGTAGGTCTGGGTCGACATCCACTCGACCAGCCCGGCCTTGTACAGCGCGCCCACGCCCATCAGCATGCAGCTGACGGTGCAGTTGCCACCGACCCAGTTGCGCCCGCCCTGGGTCAGCGCGTCCTTGATCACCGGCATGTTGACCGGGTCCAGGATGATGACCGCGTCGTCCTTCATGCGCAGCGTGGACGCGGCGTCGATCCAGTGCCCCGCCCAGCCCGCGGCGCGCAGCTTGGGGAAGACCTCGGTGGTGTAGTCGCCACCCTGCGCGGTGATGATGATGTCGCAGCGCTTGAGCTGTTCGATGTCGAACGCGTCCTGCAGCGTGGTCTCGTTCTTCGCGAAGGCGGGCGCCTTGCCACCCGCATTGGAGGTGCTGAAGAACAGCGGCTCGATCAGGTCGAAATCGCGCTCGGCCGCCATGCGGTCCATCAGCACGGAGCCGACCATGCCGCGCCAGCCCACCAAACCTACCAGAGTCGTCATCATGTTTCCTTTGTTGCCCGTCACACAAACCCTTGGGGTCCTTGCCCGGCTCGCTTCGCCGGGTTTGTGAGGGCGAGACGAACCGGAGCTGATCAGCCCTTAATGGTTTTGGTGGTCATGCCGGACTGGGCGCCATTCAGCGCAGCCAGCACGGCATCGCCCATCTCGCGGGTGCCCACCTTGGTCGTGCCCTCGCTCCAGATATCGGCCGTACGCAGGCCCTGGGCCAGCACCGACTGCACCGCGGTCTCGATACGCGCGGCGGCTTCGGGCTGGTTGAGGGAGAACTTGAGCATCATGGCGGCT
This sequence comes from Pelomonas sp. CA6, assembly GCF_022549225.1. Classification (GTDB taxonomy): domain Bacteria; phylum Pseudomonadota; class Gammaproteobacteria; order Burkholderiales; family Burkholderiaceae_C; genus Roseateles. The sequence goes on along the minus strand of NZ_JAKZFD010000013.1, from coordinate 14,061 downwards.
GACAGGATTGTAGCCAGCGGGTTTGCAATTCCCTGACCGGCGATATCCGGCGCGCTGCCATGGCTGGGCTCGTAGAGGCCCTTGTTGTTCTTGTCCAACGAGGCCGAAGGCAGCATGCCGATGGAACCGGTGAGCATGGCCGCCTCGTCCGACAGGATGTCGCCGAACATGTTGCCGGTCACGACGACGTCGAACTTCTTCGGCGCCTTGACCAGCTGCATCGCGGCGTTGTCCACATACATGTGCTCCAGCTCGACGTCCGGGTACTGCGCGTGCACCTCGGTCACCACGTCCTTCCAGAACTGGAAGGTCTCCAGCACATTGGCCTTGTCGACGCTGGTGACCTTGTTGTTGCGCTTGCGCGCGGCCTGGAAGGCCACGTGGGCGATGCGCTCGATCTCCGGGCGCGAATAGCGCATGGTGTCGAAGGCTTCCTCGGAACCGGGGAAGTGCCCATCCACCGCGGTGCGGCGGCCCCGCGGCTGGCCGAAATAGATGTCGCCGGTCAGTTCGCGGATGATCAGGATGTCCAGCCCCGCCACCAGCTCGGGCTTGAGGCTGGAGGCATGGGTGAGCTGCGGATAGCAGATGGCCGGACGGAAGTTGGCGAACAGGCCCAGATGCTTGCGCAGGCCCAGGATGGCCTGCTCGGGGCGCAGCGCGCGTTCCAGCTTGTCGTACTTCCAGTCGCCCACGGCGCCGAACAGCACCGCGTCGGCCGCCTGCGCCAGCTTCAGGGTGCTCTCGGGCAGCGGATGGCCGGCCGCCTCATAGGCGGCGCCGCCCACCGGCGCGGTCTCCAGCTCCAGCGGCAGCTCCAGGGCCTTCAGCACCTTCACCGCCTCGGCCATGATCTCGGTGCCGATGCCATCGCCCGGCAGCACTGCAATCTTCATCGTCGTCATCGTCGTCAGTCCTTGGTGGCCGGCCGTCAGCCGGGCAGGCGGTGGTTCAGCCAGGGTTTCGTCGCGAGGCGCTCGGCCTCGTAGGCCTTGATCTTGTCGGCATGGCGCAAGGTCAGGCCGATGTCGTCGAAGCCGTTGAGCAGGCAGTACTTGCGGAAGGGTTGCACCTCGAAGGGCAGCTCCGCGCCATCGGGCTTGACCACGACCTGGCGCTCCAGGTCGATGGTCAGTTGGTAGCCCGGGAAGGCCGCCACCTCGTCGAACAGCCGCGCCACCTGAGACTCCGGCAGCACGATGGGCAGCACGCCATTCTTGAAGCAGTTGTTGAAGAAGATGTCGGCGAAGCTGGGCGCGATCAGCGCGCGAAAGCCGTACTGCTCCAGCGCCCAGGGCGCATGCTCGCGGCTGGAGCCGCAGCCGAAGTTGCGCCGCGCGATCAGCACGGAAGCGCCCTGGTAGCGCGGCTGGTTCAGCACGAAGTCGGGGTTGGGCTTGCGGCTGGCCGGATCCTGGCCCGGCTCACCCGGGTCCAGATAGCGCCATTCGTCGAACAGATTGGGACCGAAGCCGCTGCGCTTGATCGACTTGAGAAACTGCTTGGGGATGATCGCGTCGGTGTCGACGTTCTCGCGGTCCATCGGGGCCACCAGGCCCTTGTGCACGGTGAATTTGTCCATGGTCTTCCCTCGCTCCCTCAGGCGATGCGGCGCACGTCGACGAAATGGCCCTGCATCGCGGCCGCCGCGGCCATCGCCGGGCTGACGAGGTGGGTGCGGCCGCCGGCGCCTTGGCGTCCTTCGAAGTTGCGGTTGCTGGTGGAGGCGCAGCGCTCGCCCGGCTCCAGCCGGTCGGCGTTCATCGCCAGGCACATCGAACAACCGGGCTCGCGCCATTCGAAGCCCGCGGCCTTGAAGACCTGGTCCAGGCCTTCGGCCTCAGCCTGCGCCTTCACCAAGCCCGAACCGGGCACCACCAGCGCCAGCTTCACGTTGCTGGCGACCCGGCCGCCCAGGCGGCGCACGACGGCGGCGGCCTCGCGCATGTCCTCGATGCGGCTGTTGGTGCAGGAGCCGATGAAGACCTTGTCGATGCGGATGTCGGCGATCGCCTTGTTGGGCTCCAGCGCCATGTACTGCAGCGCGCGCTCGATCGCGCCGCGCTTGACGGCGTCCTTCTCCTTGTCGGGATCGGGCACGCGGTCCTCGATGGACAGCACCATCTCCGGCGAGGTGCCCCAGGTCACCTGCGGGCGGATCTGCGCGGCATCCAGTTCCACGACGGCATCGAAGTGCGCGCCCGGGTCGGAGTGCAGGGTGCGCCAGTAGGCCACCGCCTGCTCCCACTCCACGCCGGCGGGCGTGAACGGCCGGCCCTTGACGTATTGCAGCGTCGTCTCGTCCACCGCGATCAGGCCGGCACGGGCGCCGGCCTCGATCGCCATGTTGCAGACTGTCATGCGGCCCTCCATCGACAGCGCGCGGATGGCCGATCCGGCGAACTCGATGGTGTAGCCGGTACCGCCCGCGGTGCCGATGCGGCCGATGATGGCCAGCACGATGTCCTTGGCGCCGACGCCGGGCATGACCTGACCCTCGACCCGGATCAGCATGTTCTTGGCCTTCTTGGCCAGCAACGTCTGCGTTGCCAGCACATGCTCCACCTCGGAGGTGCCGATGCCATGGGCCAGCGCGCCGAAGGCGCCGTGTGTGGAGGTGTGGCTGTCGCCACAGACCACGGTCATGCCCGGCAGCGTGGCGCCCTGCTCCGGGCCGATCACGTGCACGATGCCCTGGCGGCGGTCGCTCATCTTGAACTGGGTGATGCCAAAGCGATCGCAGTTCTTGTCCAGCGTGTCCACCTGCAGCCGCGAGACCGGGTCGGCGATGCCGGCGCTGCGGTCCGTGGTCGGCACGTTGTGGTCGCTCACCGCCAGGTTGGCGGACAGGCGCCAGACCTTGCGGCCGGCCAGGTCCAGCCCCTCGAAGGCCTGCGGGCTGGTCACCTCGTGGACCAGGTGGCGGTCGATGTACAGGACGGCGGTGCCGTCCTCCTCCGTGTGCACCACATGCTCGTCCCAGAGCTTGTCGTACAGGGTGCGTGCAATCGTCATCGCATCTTCTCCATCAGGATTTGTTCGGGCACAGCGCATCGACGAAGCGCTGCACCACGGTGGGCAGGCGCTCCTGGCGCGCCACGCCCAGCACGTAATCTCGTTGCGCCCAGGGCTCGTCCAGGCGCAGCCGCCTGACCGCGAACACCTGGGCGAAGCGCCGCGCCGGGGCGTCGGGCAGCACGGCCACGCCCATGCCGGCCTCGACCAGCTGGGCGATCGCATCGAAGCCGCGCACCTGCAGCCGCGCCTTCAGCGTGCGGCCGCGGGCCATGGCCTGTTCCATCATCAGTTCCTGGGCGGCCGCGCCGCTATGCAGGCCGACCAGGTCGTGGTCCAGCAGGTCGTCGAAGGTGACCGCCTCGCGATCGGCCAGCGCGTGGCCGGTGGGCACCAGCACGGCGAGCCGGCCCTGACGGTAGGCCCAGGTCTGCAGCCGGTTGTCCAGCAGCGGCTGGGTGAAGACGCCCACGTCGGCGCGCCCTTCCGCCACCGCGGCCTGCACCTCGGCGCTGGTCAGGTCTTCCAGGCTGATGCGAATCTGCGGATGGGCCTGCGAGAACGAGGCCAGGTCCGGCGGCAGCGCCTCGGCGATCGCGCCGGCATTGGCGGCGATGCGCAGATGACCCTTGATGCCGCGCGCGAATTCGACGACCTCGCTCTCCAGCGCATGCAGCGAGGCATGCAGCGAGCGGATGTGGCGCACCAGCGCGCGGCAGGCCTCGGTGGGCTCCACGCCGCGGGCGCGCCGCTCGAAGAGCTGGACCCCGAGGCGTGTCTCCAGGTCGGAAATCCGCTTGCTGGCCGCGGCCAGCGCCAGGTGTTCGCGCTCGGCCCCGCGCGTGATCGAACGGGTCTGCTCGATCGCCAGCACGAGATTGAGGGTGGTGAGGTCCAGGCGCATGTTGGCAGTGTGCCCATGGGGGCATGGGCAGATTTTGACTTCGCAGAGAAGTCAAAATCTACCGTAAAAACCAATTGAGCCTTCGCGGTTTGCGAAATTAATACAGTGAATAGGAGGCAAAAACAGGAGGGCCGAGCGCCGGGCCGCCCCAAGCCGGCCCGCTTGGCGATGTGCGAGCGGGGCCCCCCCCGCGAGCATCGCCGTCCCCTTGGGGGACCGGCCAGGGTACTCCCTGGACGAGGGGCACGACGATCTGCCGAGCGCCGGGCCGCCCCAAGCCGGCCCGCTTGGCGATGTGCGAGCGGGGGCCCCCCGCGAGCATCGCCGTCCCCTTGGGGGACCGGCCAGGGTACGCCCTGGACGAGGGCCAACAACTCACCCCAACGCGAGCACCACCTCCGGCGGCGCCTGCACCAGCTCAATCAGCACCCCCTCGCCGGCGATGGGGAACTCGTCGTTGCTCTTGGGATGGATGAAGCAGATGTCATAGCCGGCCGCGCCCTTGCGGATGCCGCCGGGCGCGAAACGAACACCGTGGGCCGTCATCCATTCCACCGCCTTCGGCAGATCGTCCACCCACAGGCCCACATGGTTCAGCGGCGTGGCGTGCACCGCGGGCTTCTTGTCCAGGTCCAGCGGCTGCATCAGGTCCACCTCGACCTTGTGCGGCCCCTGACCGATGGCGCAGATGTCCTCGTCGACGTTCTCGCGCTCGGAAACGAAGTTGCCGGTCACCGTCAGGCCCAGCACGTCGACCCACAGCTTGCGCAGGGCCTGCTTGTCGGGACCGCCGATGGCGATCTGCTGGATGCCGAGGATCTTGTAGGGCTTGCTGCTCATGGTCCCCTCCTCACTCGAAGCGCAGGATGGGCTGGTCCACCGACAGGCTCTCGCCGGTCTTGGCCAGCACCTCGGCCACCTTGACGTCCTGCACCGCGGTGAGGATGTTCTCCATCTTCATCGCCTCAATCACGGCCAGGCGCTCGCCGGCCTGCACCAGCTGGCCGGGCTGCACCGCGATGTTGACCAGCAGGCCGGGCATCGGCGAAAGCAGGAACTTGCTGGTGTCGGGCGGCGCCTTGTAGGGCATCAGCGCCTGCAACTCCGCGGCGCGCGGCGCCAGCACCGTGACCTCGAGCGCGCGGCCATTGTGCTGGACACGGTAAGCCAGCGGCGCCTTCGCGGTGCCGCGCTCGGCCTGCGCGGTGAAAGGCCGGCCGTTGACCGTGCCGCTCAGCCGGATGTCGTTGAGCCGCGAATTGCAGACGATGCGATAGGACTTGCCGCCCACCGTGACCAGCGCCTCGCCGCTGTGGCCGACGTATTCCGCCACATGCACCGGATGGCTGCTGCGCTGGCCCGCGCCCTCGTTGACGACCGCCACGCAGTCGCTGTCGATGCGCACTTCATGGCCGGGCAGCTGGCCGCTGATGCCGGCCGCGCGCTCGCGCGTCTTGCGCCGCACGAAGGCGGCCAACGCGATCAGGAAGTCCGGATCGTCGTGCGGCACGTCCTCGGCGCGGAAGCCGCCGCCGTAATGCTGGGCGATGAAGCCGGTGTTGAAGTTGCCGGTCTTGAAGTCGGGATGCGCCAGCAGCGCCGACTGGAAGGGAATGTTGCTGGAGATGCCGCGGATCACGAAGCCGTTCAGCGCCTCGCGCATCTTCGCGATCGCGTCGTCGCGGTCGCGTCCATGCACGATGAGCTTGGCGATCATCGAGTCGTAGAACATCGGGATCTCGCCACCCTCGTAGACGCCGGTGTCCACGCGCACGCCGCCGAAGACGCCGCCCTCGTAGGCTGCACCCTGCAGTGTCACCGTGCCCTGCTCCAGCTGTGCCTCGGGCGGCTGGTAGCGCACCAGACGGCCCGTGGACGGCAGGAAGTTGCGGAAGGGGTCCTCGGCGTTGATGCGGCACTCGATCGCCCAGCCCTCGCGGCGGATATCGGCCTGCTGCAGCGCCAGCTTTTCGCCGGCGGCGATGCGGATCATCTGCTCCACCAGGTCCAGCCCGGTGATGCACTCGGTCACCGGGTGCTCCACCTGCAGGCGGGTGTTCATTTCCAGGAAGTAGAAGCTCTGGTCCTTGCCGACCACGAACTCCACCGTGCCCGCGCTCTGGTACTTCACCGCCTTGGCCAGCGCCACGGCCTGCTCGCCCATGGCCTTGCGCGTGGCCTCGCTGATGAAGGGGCTGGGCGCCTCCTCGATCACCTTCTGGTGGCGGCGCTGGATGGAGCATTCGCGCTCCCACAGGTAGACCACATGGCCGTGGGCGTCGCCCAGCACCTGGATCTCGATGTGACGCGGTTCCTCGACGAACTTCTCCATGAAGACGCGGTCGTCGCCGAAGCTGTTGCGCGCCTCGTTGCGGCAGGAGCTGAAGCCCTCGAAGCACTCCTTGTCATTGAAGGCCACGCGCAGGCCCTTGCCGCCACCGCCGGCGCTGGCCTTGATCATCACCGGGTAGCCGATCTTCTTGGCGATCTCCACCGCCTCCTCGGGCGACAGGATGGGCTCGTTGTGGCCGGGGATGGTGTTGACCCGGGCCTCGTTGGCGAGCTTCTTGGACGCGATCTTGTCGCCCATCGCCGCGATTGAGTAGTGCTTGGGGCCGATGAAGACGATGCCCTCGTCCTCGCAGCGCTTGGCGAACTCCTCGTTCTCGGACAGAAAGCCATAGCCCGGGTGCAGCGCCTCGGCACCGGTGGCCTTGCAGGCGGCGATCAGCTTGTCCGCGACCAGGTAGGACTCGCGACTGGGCGCCGGGCCCAGCAGCACGGACTCGTCCGCCAGCTCCACATGGCGGGCGTCCTTGTCGGCTTCGGAATAGACGGCCACCGTCTGGATGCCCATCTTGCGCGCGGTCTTGATGACGCGGCAGGCGATTTCGCCGCGGTTGGCGATCAGGATTTTCTTGAACATGGTGTTGACCTTCGATCAACGCGGCGACCGGGTCACCGCAGGTAGTCAGTCACGCCGCTTGCGCGGATCCGGCGGCGCCGATCCGCTGCATGAGCCCCCTCGGGGGGCGGCGACGGGAGACGCTTGGGAGCCCCCTCACAGCGGGATGTTGCCGTGCTTGCGCCAGGGGTTCTCCAGCTTCTTGTCCTTCAGCATCACCAGCGAACGGCAGATGCGCTTGCGCGTCTCGTGCGGCTGAATCACGTCGTCGATGAAACCGCGCGCGCCCGCGACGAAGGGGTTGGCGAAACGCGCCTTGTACTCCGCCTCGCGGGCGGCGAGCTTGGCCGGGTCGCCCTTGTCCTCGCGGAAAATGATCTCCACCGCGCCCTTGGCCCCCATCACCGCGATCTCGGCATTGGGCCAGGCGAAGTTGACGTCGCCGCGCAGGTGCTTGGAGGCCATCACGTCATAGGCGCCGCCATAGGCCTTGCGCGTGATCACGGTGATCTTGGGCACCGTGCATTCGGCATAGGCGTAGAGCAGCTTGGCGCCGTGCTTGATGATGCCGCCGTACTCCTGGCTGGTGCCGGGCATGAAGCCAGGCACGTCGACGAAGGTGAGCACCGGAATGTTGAAGGCATCGCAGAAGCGCACGAAGCGCGCCGCCTTGATCGAGCTCTTGATGTCCAGGCAGCCGGCCAGCACCAGCGGCTGGTTGGCGACGATGCCCACGGTCTGCCCCTCCATGCGCGCGAAGCCGGTGAGGATGTTCTTCGCATAGTCGGGCTGCAGCTCGAAGAAGTCGCCGTCGTCGACCACCTTCAGGATCAGCTCCTTCATGTCATAGGGCTTGTTCGGGTTGTCGGGCACCAGGGTGTCCAGCGAGTGGTCCAGCCGGCTGCTCGGGTCGCCGCTGGGCCGGGTGGGCGCCTTCTCGCGGTTGTTCAGCGGCAGGTAGTTGAAGAAGCGCCGCAGCATCAGGATGGCCTCGACGTCGTTCTCGAAGGCCAGGTCCGCCACGCCGCTCTTGGTGTTGTGCGTGGTCGCGCCACCCAGCTCCTCGGCCGTGACCTCCTCGTGGGTCACCGTCTTCACCACCTCGGGGCCGGTGACGAACATGTAGGAGCTGTCCTTCACCATGAAGATGAAGTCCGTCATCGCCGGCGAATACACCGCGCCGCCGGCGCAGGGGCCCATGATCATGCTGATCTGCGGGATCACGCCCGAGGCCATCACATTGCGCTGGAAGACGTCGGCATAGCCGCCCAGCGAGGCCACGCCTTCCTGGATGCGCGCGCCGCCGGAGTCGTTCAGGCCGATCACCGGCGCGCCGACCTTCATCGCCTGGTCCATCACCTTGCAGATCTTCTCGGCGTGGGCTTCGGACAGCGCACCGCCGAAGACGGTGAAGTCCTGGCTGAACGCAAAGGCCAGGCGGCCGTTGATCATGCCGTAGCCGGTGACCACGCCGTCGCCCGGGATCTTGTTGTCCGCCATGCCGAAGTCGACGCAGCGGTGCTCGACGAACATGTCCCATTCCTCGAAGGTGCCCTCGTCGAAGAGCAGTTCCAGCCGTTCGCGCGCGGTCAGCTTGCCCTTGGCATGCTGGGCCGCGATGCGTTTCTCGCCGCCGCCCAGGCGCGCCTTGGCGCGCTTCTCTTCGAGCATTTGTTGGATGTCATGCATGATGGGTGTTGTCTCCGAAGAAAAGTCCGAGCAGCGCGCGCGCCGCGGTCGATGGGGCGAGCTGCCCCTGCAGCACGCGCTCGGTGGTGGAGGCGAGCCGGGCTCGCACCGCGTCCGCCTCCGAGAACCTCTGACGCAGCCCCGACTGGATGCGTTCCCACATCCAGGCCAGGGCCTGTTGCTGACGCTTCTGCGCGAAGCGGCCGTTGTCGGTCTGCAGCCGGTGGAAGGTCTCCACCTCGGCCCAGAAGGCTTCCAGCCCCAGCGACTTCAGCGCACTGAGCTGAATGGCCTTGGGGTGCCAGAGCGCCATATCGTGGTGGGCATGGTCCGGATGGCCATGCAAACCATACAGACGCAGCGACGAGGCGATCTGCGCCTGCGCGCGCGTCGCCGCGGCGGCGTCCAGGTCGGCCTTGTTGATCACGACCAGGTCGGCCAGCTCCATCACGCCCTTCTTGATCGCCTGCAGATCGTCGCCGGCGTTGGGCAGTTGCAGCAGCACATACATGTCGGTCATGCCGGCCACCGCGGTCTCGCTCTGGCCCACGCCGACGGTCTCGACGATGACGATGTCATAGCCCGCCGCCTCGCAGACCAGCATGGCCTCGCGCGTCTTGTCGGCCACGCCGCCCAGCGTGCCGCTGCTGGGGCTGGGGCGGATGTAGGCGCGCTCGTCCATCGACAGCCGCTCCATGCGCGTCTTGTCGCCCAGGATGGAGCCACCCGAAACCGAGCTGGACGGGTCCACCGCCAGCACCGCGACGCGATGGCCGCGCGCGATCAGAAACAGGCCCAGGGCCTCGATGAAGGTGCTCTTGCCCACGCCGGGCACGCCGGAGATACCCAGGCGCAGCGAGCGCCCGGTGTGTGGCAGCAGCTCGGTCAGCAGCGCGTCGGCCTGCGCACGGTGGTCGGCGCGGGTGGACTCCAGCAAAGTGATGGTCTTCGCGATGGCGCGCCGCTGCACCGCCCCGGGACCGGCCAGCACCCCCTGCAGCAAGGACGGCGCGGCGCTCAGCACGGCGCCTCCGCCCGCGCGTGCTGCCAGCGGTAGTCGGTGTCGAAGTCGCTCTGCCCCACCGGCACGAAGCCATGGCGCAGATAGAAACGGTTGGCATCGCTGCGCTGCAGCGCCGAGAGGGTCAGGTCTTGCCCGGCCGCGCGCGCCTGCATCTTGGCCTGCGCCAGCGCCCAGGCACCGGCACCCCGGCCCTGCTCGCCGGGCTGGATGTAGAGATGCTGGATGCACAGGCTGTCGGCCGCTGGCACCACCGTCATGAAGCCGATGCGCTGCCCGTCGCGCAGGATGTGGCGCATGCGCTGGGGCTGGAACTGCGCGGCCAGGCGCTCGCGGGCGCGCTGCGGGTCGAAACGGCCCAGGCGCTCCAGGCTGTCCCTCAGCGCGGCAATGCGCAGCGCCAGCATGGGCTCGAAGTCCTGCTCGACCACCGGCGCGAACGCAAAGCCGAGCCCGTCGTGTTCCTCGCGCGGGGCGTGGCAGCCGGCCTCGGCCGCCGCCTGGGGCAGCGCGCTGTCCATCAGGCCGCTGCCGTGCTGCCGACCGCCTTGCGGATCTGCTCCAGCACGTCCTTGGCGCTGGCGGGGATGGGCGTGCCGGGGCCGTAGACGCCCTTGACGCCGGCGTCATACAGGAAGCCATAGTCCTGCTGCGGCACCACGCCGCCGACGAAGACGATGATGTCGTCCGCGCCCTGCTTCTTCAGCTCGGCGATGATGGCCGGCACCAGCGTCTTGTGCCCGGCCGCCAGCGTGGAGACACCCACCGCGTGCACGTCGTTCTCGATCGCCTGGCGCGCGCATTCCTCGGGGGTCTGGAACAGCGGCCCCATATCCACGTCGAAACCCAGGTCGGCATAGGCGGTGGCCACCACCTTGGCGCCGCGGTCATGGCCGTCCTGCCCCAGCTTGGCGATCATCACGCGCGGGCGGCGGCCGTGCTCGTCGGCAAATGCCTTGATCTCGTCCTGCAGCTTGGCCCAGCCCTCCGCCGAGTCGTAGGCGGCGGCATACACGCCGGTGACCTTCTGCGTGTCGGCGCGGTGGCGGCCGAAGACCTTTTCCAGCGCGTCGGAGACTTCGCCCACCGTCGCGCGCAGGCGGATCGCCTGAATCGACAGGTCCAGCAGATTGCCTTCGCCGCTGCGCGCCGCATCGGTCAACGCGTCCAGCGCGGCCTGCACCGCCGCGCCGTCGCGGCGGGCCTTGATGTCCCGCAGGCGGGCCACCTGGCTTTCACGCACCTTGAGGTTGTCCACCTCCAGGATCTCCACCGGATCCTCCTTGGCCAGGCGGTATTTGTTGACGCCGACGATCACGTCCTTGCCGGAGTCGATGCGCGCCTGCTTCTCGGCGGCGCTGGCCTCGATCTTGAGCTTGGCCCAGCCGGAGTCGACCGCCTGCGTCATGCCGCCCATCGCATCGACCTCTTCGATGATGGACCAGGCCTTGTCCGCCATGTCCTGGGTCAGCTTCTCCATCATGTAGCTGCCGGCCCAGGGGTCGATCACGTTGGTGATGTGGGTCTCTTCCTGGATGATCAGCTGGGTGTTGCGGGCGATGCGCGCACTGAACTCGGTGGGCAGCGCGATGGCTTCGTCCAGCGAATTGGTGTGCAGGCTCTGCGTGCCGCCGAACACCGCCGCCATGGCCTCGATGGTGGTGCGCACCACGTTGTTGTACGGGTCCTGCTCGGTCAGCGACCAGCCCGAGGTCTGGCTGTGCGTGCGCAGCATCAGGCTCTTGGGATTCTTCGCGTTGAAGCCCTTCATGATCCGGCACCACAGCAGGCGCGCGGCCCGCATCTTGGCGATCTCCAGATAGAAGTTCATGCCCACGGCCCAGAAGAACGAGAGCCGGCCGGCGAAGTCGTCCACGTCCAGCCCGGACGCGATCGCGGTCTTCACATACTCCTTGCCATCGGCCAGCGTGAAGGCCAGCTCCAGCGCCTGGTTCGCCCCCGCTTCCTGCATGTGGTAGCCGGAGATCGAGATCGAATTGAACTTCGGCATGTTCCTGGCCGTGTAGCCAATGATGTCGCCGATGATCCGCATGCTGGGCTCGGGCGGATAGATATAGGTGTTGCGGACCATGAACTCCTTGAGGATGTCGTTCTGGATGGTCCCGGACAGCTTGTCCTGCGACACGCCCTGCTCCTCCGCAGCGACCACATAGCCGGCCAGCACCGGCAGCACCGCGCCGTTCATCGTCATCGACACCGAGACCTTGTCCAGCGGGATGCCGTCGAACAGGATCTTCATGTCTTCCACCGAATCGATCGCCACGCCGGCCTTGCCGACGTCGCCGGTCACGCGCGGGTGGTCCGAGTCGTAGCCGCGGTGGGTGGCCAGGTCGAAGGCCACGCTGACGCCCTGCCCGCCCGCGGCCAGTGCCTTGCGGTAGAAGGCGTTCGATTCCTCGGCCGTCGAGAAGCCGGCGTACTGCCGGATGGTCCAGGGACGCACCGCGTACATGGTCGCCTGCGGCCCGCGCAGAAAGGGCTCGAAGCCGGGCAAGGTGTTGGCATGCGGCAGCCCGGCCGTGTCCTCGGCGGTGTACAGCGGCTTGACCGTGATGCCCTCCGGCGTCACCCAGTTCAGTGCCGAGACATCGCCGCCGGGCGCGGACTTGGCCGCGGCCTTGGCCCATTGCTCCAGCGTCGGGGTGGCGAACTCGGGCGTGGAGGGGTTGTTCTCGGGCTTGCTCGGGGATGGGTGCGACATGGGGAACTCCTGCGGACTCCGCGTCATCATAGCGCGTCGGTTATTCATAATTATGAATGCGAAATTGACTACACTCTGACCGCCAGTTGCTTAAGCATGCCCGTTCGCCCGGGCGCCCGAGATCCGTCCATGCCCATCACCCAGGCCCCGCTCGCCCCCCGCGCCCTCTATGAAGAGGTGGCGGAGTTGCTGCGCCAGCGCATCTTCGCGCGCGAGCTGGAGCCGGGCAGCTGGGTGGACGAGCAAAAGCTCTGCGCCGAACTGGGCATCAGCCGCACGCCGCTGCGAGAAGCGCTGAAGGTGCTGGCCAGCGAAGGCCTGGTGACCATGAAGGTTCGCCGCGGCGCCTACGTCACCGAAATGTCCGAACGCGACGTGCGCGAGGCCTACCAATTGCTGGCCCTGCTGGAAAGCGATGCCGCCGCCGGTGTGGCCCGGCACGCCAGCGACGCCGAATTGGGCGAACTGCAGGCACTGCACGAGGCGCTAGAGAACAGCCTGGGCGAGCGCGACGCCTTCTTTGGCGCCAACGAGCGCTTTCATCTGCGCCTGATCGAGCTGGACGGCAATCGCTGGCGGCTGCAGATCATCACCGACCTGCGCCGCTTGATGAAGCTCAACCGCCATCACTCGCTGTTCAAGCAAGGGCGTCTGGACGAATCGCTGCAGGAGCACCGCGCCTTGATGGCGGCCCTGCGCCGCCGCGATGCCGACGCCGCGGCCGAACTGCTGCGCACCCATTTCCAGAACGGCCTCGCTGCCGCCGCGCCCCCCTCGCCGCCCGCGAGCGCCTGATCGCCCGGCGGCCAAACCCGGGCGGGGAGATGCCGGCGGTCAATGCCTCTTCTGGCCGCTGATAAGCGTGAATTTGGGGGGAAGCCGCGCGCTTTTGCATCTTTTAACCGGACCGCGCGGCCCTAGCATCCACCGACCGGACATCCGTGCTCAGGCGAGCTTGCGCTCAAGAACGTCAGAACCCGTCCGATAACCGACTGAAAGCAGGCGAGCCTTGTGAGGTCTTCGCCGTGGGGAGTGCACACGCAAGGGCACCTACCCACGGGTCGACGGACACCAGAGCGCCTGCCCTTCGACCCAAGTGCCGGGAGTTCAAGATGGCCTCACTGATAACCAACCTCGCCACCGACCAGATCGCTGCGCTTTCCACCAGTACCTTGTCGCGGCTGACGAGCGAGGATTGGGCAGCGTTCAGCACCGATCAATTCCAGGCCTTGACGACGAGCCAGTTCGCCTCGCTCGGCACTCGCGCCTTCAGCCAGATCTCGACGGCACAGTTCGCGGTCATCGAGACCCAGGATCTGCGCGTGCTGAATACCGCCGTCGTGCGCAGTCTCAGCACCGCGCAGCTGGGTGCGCTGGGCACGGCCCAGGTCGGCAGCCTGTCGACCAATCAGGTGGCCACGCTGACCACCAGCCAGGTCAACAACCTGTCCACCGACAACCTCAATTCGCTGGGCACCGATCAGTTCCGTGCCCTGAACAGTGCCAACATCGGCGCGATCTCCACGGCCCAGGCCTCCGCGCTGGAGAGCGCCGACGTCGCCGCGCTGGCCACCAACCAGGTCGCGCAGCTCAGCTCCAGCCAATTGGGCGCGCTGGCCACCGCCAACATCGAGGCGCTGGGCTCGCAACAGGTCGCCGCACTGAACTCGCGCCAGGTCGCCGGCCTGGGCACCGACCAAGTCGCCGCGCTGGAAACGCAGGATCTGCGGGCGCTCAACACCGCCGCGCTGCGTGCCTTGAGCACGGCCCAGATCGATGCACTGGGCTCGGCCCAGATCCAAGGG
>NZ_JAKZFD010000012.1 GCF_022549225.1 Pelomonas sp. CA6 | reverse complement strand
TCGAGTCGGCGTGTGCAATCCGGATCAATCGGGGTCAGTTCTTGCGGGGGAATTCAATGAGACGGTGTTGACGCGGTGGGAAGTCCCTGTAAAGGGTTAGGCCGCATCGCCTTCGCCGTATGCAGAAGGAGCGTATAGAGGCCGGTGCCTTGCAGGTGCCAAGAGAAGCTCCTGCGGCATATTCTCCAGGAGGGCGAACTCTTCTACGAGAGATTTGAACTTCGCATAACCCATCTCGCTCAAGCAGTTGTAGAAGAGAAAGACGTGCTCGTAGCTCGAAAGTTGTGCGCGAACCAAGCTCGTGTACTGCTTCTTGTTCGGCACGGCAGAAAGCTTTACGAACTTGATGATGTGGTACAGGTGGCGGAAGTAGTGACCAACCTCTGCTTGATGACTCTTGTAGAAGCGCGCGTAGATATCCTGCACGGTTGCGAGCGTTGCTTCCGGACCGGGTGGGTATACCGCGTGAGCTGCGTGCAGGCCACTTAGTCGCTTGTGCCACACGCGGAAGCAGTCCCGGGACTTTGTGACGCGATTGTTCTCGTCGACAAGATCCATCGCGTTGACGATCTCGCCGTGCGTGCGAAGCAGCGAGAAGAACGTGTTCTCAAACTGCTGTAGCGCGAACGTCTCGCTCTGCTGGCGCAACTGCTCCTTCTGGCCTTGAAGCTCATCCCGCGTGGCCGCAAGCTCTTCCCGCTGCAGTGCAAGTTCCTCGCGTTGCATCCAAGTGGTGTAGATGAGCGTAGCGAATGCGAGCCCAGTGAATAGCGCGTTGACTGCGCCAAACATGTCTCCGAATGTGCCGCGGTTGTCATTGGAGAAGAGAAGCAAGCCAGACAGCGCCCAGATCGCCGCGATAGCTAACCAAAGGTATACGAGCCAGCGGAAAGGTGGTCGTGAGTTCATCTCGGGTGCCTACATGCGGCCTAACGCGCGAGCTCACCGACGGCCGAAGGCCGTCCGGTGGAGCGACTGGTTGGGCCTGCGCTGCGCGGCACCAATGCCGAAGCGCTGCTCGCAGGCGATAAGCATCGCTGAGACGGCATAGGGAAGCTGAACGCCCTGCAAGTGGTATTTGCAATGCCCGAACGCGATCTCCCACTCGCCATGTTCATTGAGGCTACGACATGTGGTGAGGACGCTCGGAGGGAGGTAATCCCCGGCTGCGTTAAGTAGCTCGCGGAAGTGGCTCTGTTCATCCATGTGCGGTCCAACTTGTTATATACCGACAGCAAGTGTCGAATAACACCGGAACCCGCGTGCTAACAGCCGCAACCAGGCGTGCGTAAGTCTTTGTCCCATCTGTTCTCTCCCTCTGTTTACTGTATTTTTATACAAAATTAATTTTCAAAGTCAAATGCCGCACCGGTTACATCTGTCCTGGTAGGTCTGCGCGGCAGCTCCAGGAGTTAGGCGAGCCGTCATGTTGTCATCTATCTCAGGCCGCAGCGTCCCCCGGGAACCATACGCCCTCAGTCAGTGGCAGAGCTGCCGCCGCTTCGCTCTGTGCGGCTGCTCAATCAGATTCGCGAACGCTGCCGCCTCTGACCTGCGTATGGAACTTATAGCCACGCAGGCGATGAGTCTCAGGGTGATGTTGTCGGTGTCGGGCCACTCGCGGCGAACCACAGCGGATGGACGGTAGCCCAAGGCGCTGTGCGGCCGGCGCTCGTTGTAGAACAGGCACCAAGCTTCGATCTGCACCTTGCCTTCGGCCAGCGTGCGGAGCCCTTCCCGGTTGAGCAGTTCGTCGCGCAGCTTGCCGTTGAAGCTCTCCACAAAGCCGTTCTGCCAGGGCTTGCCCGGCGCGATACCCCCATCTGGCTCGCCGCCGCCTCTCAAGGCTTCGATAATTTGCCCAGCCCTCCGCAACTCTGTTCTCAAGCGCTCCACCGCCATGGCCCTGCAATACCTGACCCTCCCTGTCACCCCTTTCCAGCAGAACTGCTCGCTGGTCTGGTGCGACCAGACCCATGACGCCGCGGTGATCGACCCCGGCGGCGAGCTGCCGCGCCTGCGGGCCGCGGCGCGCGAGCGCGGGCTGACGCTGAAGGCGATCTGGCTCACCCATGCCCACATCGACCACGCCGGCGGCACCGGCGAGCTGGCGCGCACCGAGGGCCTGCCCATCATCGGGCCGCATCCGGGCGACCAGTTCTGGATCAGCGGCCTGCCGCAGCAGAGCGCGATGTTCGGCTTCCCGCCGGCCGAGCCCTTCACGCCCACGCGCTGGCTGCACGACGGCGACACGGTGCAGGTGGGCCACGAAACGCTGACGGTGCGCCACTGCCCGGGCCACACGCCGGGCCACGTGGTGTTCCATTCGGCCAGCGCGCGGCGCTGCTTCGTCGGCGACGTGCTGTTCGCCGGCAGCATCGGCCGCACCGATTTCCCGGGCGGCAATCACGAAGAGCTGCTGAGCTCCATCCGTGAACGCCTCTGGCCCATGGGCGACGACACGGTGTTCATCCCCGGCCACGGCCCGGAAAGCAGCTTCGGCGCGGAGCGGCGCACCAACCCCTTCGTCGCCGACCGCTGAGCCCGCGCCGCGCGAGCACACGCGGCCGGCCCGACAGGGTGGCTTACTGCTTGCGCGGAGGCGGCCCGAACTGCTGCTGGGGTTTGTCGGCGCGCTGGTACAGGCCGCTGACCTTGGGCAGGTTGGCCTCGATGTCGTGGATGCGCGTGGGGCCGGCCGGGTGGGTGGACAGCCATTGCGGCGGCGCGCCCTTGCTGGCCTGGCCCATCTTCTGCCACAGGCTCACGCCAGCGGCCGGGTCGTAGCCCGAGCGCGCGGCCAGCTCCATGCCGACCAGGTCGGCCTCGGTCTCGTCCTCGCGGCTGAACTTCAGCGTCAGCAGCTGGCCGCCCATGTTCAGCAGCGTGTCGCCCACGTTGCCCAGCCCCAGCAGGCTGGAGATCAGCCCCGCGCCCACGCGCGTCGCGGTGGTCTTGCCCATGCGCTCGCGGGCGTGCTCGCGCAGCGCGTGCGCGACCTCGTGGCCCATGATGGTGGCCACCTCGTCGTCGCTGAGCTGCAGCTTCTCGAGGATGCCGTAGTAGAAGGCGATCTTGCCGCCCGGCATGCAGAAGGCGTTGAGCTCCTGGCTGCCGATCAGGTTGACTTCCCAGCGCCAGCCGCGCGCGCGCTCGTTCCAGGGCAGCGCATAGGGAATGATGCGCTGCGCGATCGCACGCAGCCGCTGCAGCTGCGGATGGCTGGCCGGCGCCAGCGCGCGCTGGCGCTGCGCCTGCTGCAGCATGCGCTGGTACTCCTGCGCGGCGGCGGCCTCGATCTGCTCGGCCGGCACCAGCTTGGCGAAGGTGCTCTGCCCGCCCACGTCCACGCCCTCGCGCTGCGGCTGGCCCAGCGCCGGCAGCGCCGCCGCCAGGCCTGTTGCGCCCAGCAGGCCGGTGAACAGGCGCCGCTGCGGCTGCGCCGGGCCCGTCGCCACCCCACAGCGGCGGCAGTCGCAGCGCCCGAAGCCATAGGCGGGCACGCCGTCCAGCACCGGGTTGGCGTGGGGGTTGAAGTCGTCGTCGTGTGTCATCGGTCGGGTCGAAAGTCCGTCGGAGTTCCGGGGAAGATGGGGCTCAGGCGCGCCGCGGCAAGCGGCGCTCGCGGCCGGTCGGCGTGGTGCTCATGGGCGGGGCGGCTCCAGCGCCATGATGCGGGGCCGCAGCCACACCAGCATGATCAGCGCCGGCAAGGCCATCAACAGCGAAAGGATAAAGAAACTGGGCCAGCTGATCGCCTCCGCCAGCACGCCGGCCAGCGGCCCCACCCAGACGCGGCCCACCGCGGTGAAGGCAGAAAGCAGCGCGAAATGCGTGGCCGTGTAGCGCTGGTTGCACAGTCCGGTGATGAAGGCCAGGAAGGCCGCCGTGCCCATGCCGCCGCTGAGGTTCTCGATCACGATCACCATCAGCAGCCCGCCGTCCACCGGCGTGGCCTGCGCCAGCTTCACGAAGCCCCAGTCGAAGGCGGGCACCAGCACCGCGCCCATCGCGCCCTGGCCATGGCTGGCCAGCCACCAGAAGCCCAGGTTGCTCAGGGCCTGCGCGACGCCGAACAGCATCAGCGCGCGCCACAGCCCCAGGCGCAGCATCAGCAGCCCGCCCAGCAGCGCGCCGCCAATGCTCAGCCACAGGCCAAAGACCTTGTTGACCACGCCCACCTCGGCGCTGCTGAAATGCATGGCCTGCAGCAGGAAGGGGGTCAGCAGGGCCTGCGCGAACGCGTCGCCCAGCTTGTACAGCACGATGAAGACCAGCATCGCGCCGGCCGCGGGCAGCGCGAAATAGCTGCCCAGGCCGCCCAGCAGGGTCTCGTAGCGCGCGCGCCGGGCCGCCCAGGCGGCCAGTGGCAGCGTCAGCGCCAGGCCCAGCAGCAGGCTGAGCAGGTCGGCCCATTTCTTCGCCAGGCCCGCGCCGCCGGTCCAGACCGACTGCAGCGCCTGCGCCACCGCGGGCGCGATGGCGCGGTCGGTCAGCAGCGCGCCCAGCGCCACCGCGGCCAGCACGGCGGCAAAGCCCAGCACCTCGTGGCGGGCGACGCTGGACGGCGCCTCGCGCGGGGGCAGGCGCGGCAGCAGCAGCGCGGTGACGCCGGCCGCGCCCAGCATCAGCAGGGCCATCAGCCGGTAGACCTCGGGCCAGCTCCAGCCGCCACCCTGCACCGGGTCCACCCAGATGAAGGCCAGCCCGCCGGAAACAATCATCGCCAGCCGGTAGCCCAGCGTGGTCAGCGACGCGCCCATGCCGCGCTCGGCGGGCAGCAGCAGGTCGGTGCGATAGGCGTCGATCGCGACGTCCTGCGACGCCGACAGAAAGGCCACGCTCAGGCCCACCAGCGCGAACAGGCGGATCTCCTGCGCGGGGTCGATGCCCGCCAGCAGCGCCAGCGCGCCGGCCAGCGCCAGCTGGGTCAACAGCATCCAGCCGCGCCGCCGCCCCAGCCCGGGCGGCTCGAAGCGGTCCATCAGCGGCGCCCAGAGGAACTTGAAGGTATAGGGCAGCCCGACCAGCGTCAGAAAGCCGATCGTGGCCAGGTCCAACCCGCGCATCGTCAGCCAGGCCTGCAAGGCTTGGCCGGTCAGCGCCAGCGGCAGCCCCGAGGCGAAGCCAAGCAGGGCGATCAGGACGAGGCGGCGCAGGCGCGCCAACGCGCCCGACATGGCCCCGGCCGCGGAGGCGGGGAGACTGGACATGGCGCGGATTCTAGGCAGAGCCCGGCAGGCTCAGGCGCCTCCGGCGACAATGGCGCCATGTCTGCCTCGCTCACGCCTCCGATCATCAGCCCGCTGCAAGCCACGGACCCGCTGGACACCCAGCAGTTCCGCGCCGCACTGGGGCTG
Source organism: Pelomonas sp. CA6 (assembly GCF_022549225.1). Taxonomy (GTDB): domain Bacteria; phylum Pseudomonadota; class Gammaproteobacteria; order Burkholderiales; family Burkholderiaceae_C; genus Roseateles. The sequence goes on along the minus strand of NZ_JAKZFD010000012.1, from coordinate 147,182 downwards.
TTCGCGACCGGCGTGACCATCGTCACCGCGCGCGCCGAGGACGGCAGCCTGGTCGGGCTGACGGCCAACTCCTTCAACTCCGTCTCGCTCTCGCCGCCGCTGGTGCTGTGGAGCCTGGCGCAGCGCGCCGGCTCCATGCCGGTGTTCAGCCGCGGTTCGCATTACGCGATCCACATCCTGGGCGCGGACCAGAAGGCGCTGGCCCAGCGCTTCGCGACGCGCGACATCGACCGCTTCGACGGCGTGCGCTGGCACGAGGGCCTGGCCGGCGTGCCGCTGCTGGACGGCTGCGTCGCGGTGTTCGAATGCGCCAACCGCAGCCGCTACGAGGAAGGTGACCACGTCATCTTCGTCGGCGAGGTCGAGCGCTGCCACCGCGTCGAGCAGGGCCAGCCGCTGATCTTCCACGGCGGCCGCTACTTCACCGAACTGCCGATCTGAACGCCGGCCGGCTCGGGCTGCCCCCCGGCGTCCCGGCCCGTGCGCCGCCGCTGCGCCTGGGTCAGCCCGCCATAGCCCCAGGCCGTCGCCGGCTGCTGGCGCACCACGCCATAGCTGACCGGATGCAAGGGCCCCAGCGTGCGCGCCAGCGTCGCATGCACGGCGGCCAGGTAGGCGGCGATCTGCGCCTCATCATTGGTGCCGGCGGTCACCAGCACCTCCAGGTGATAGCTGGCGCGGCTGTCTGCCGCCATCGAGCGCCCGCCGATGAACCAGCCGGTCTCCGGCCAGGGTTCGATGCGCACCGCGGTCAGTGCGGGGTCCTTGTCCAAATGCTCCTCGGTCAGCGCGGTCAGCGTCAGCGCCAGCGCGCGCAGGTCGGGCGTCACGCCGGGCGCGGGGTTCAGGGTCAGCAACAGATGCGGCATGGAGGTCTCCCAAAGCAGTGAAGCCATGCTAGGTTTGCAATCCCGCACAAACAACGTCGAATCATGCAGACCGAATTTGCAAATTCGCACAACGAGCGCGACACCCTGGACTGGGACGACCTGCGCGTGGCGCTGGCCGTCGCCGAGGCGGGCTCGCTCAGCGGCGCCGCCCAGCGGCTGGGCGTGCAGCACAGCACCGTGCTGCGGCGGCTGGACGCGCTGGAGCGCGGCCTGGGCGCGCGCCTGTTCGAACGCCGCCGCCAGGGCTATGTGCCCACCGAAGCCGGCGAGCTGATGGCCGCGCAGGCGCGCGAAATGCGGCCGGCCATCGCCGATTTGCAGCGCCGGCTGCAGGGCCGCGACCTGGAGCTGCAGGGCACGCTGCGCCTGACCACTGCCTTCGTCGCCATGCTCTACCTGCTGCCCGAGGCGCTGGCCGAGTTCCGCCGCCGCCATCCGCGCATCGCGGTGGAGGTGCACGAGAACTCCGCGCTGGTGGACATGTCGCACCGCGACGCCGACGTGGCGCTGCGCATGAGCCAGCGCGTGCCCGAGCACCTGGTGGGCCGGCGCCTGGGCACGCTGCGCATGCGCGTCTACGCGCGCCGCGGCGCCCCGGGACTGCCGCAAGACCTGACCCCGCTGGACCGGCTGTGCGCCGACTACCCGTGGATAGGCTTCGATTCCGAGCGCCGCTCGCGCTTCTATGACCGCTGGATGCTGGACCATGTGCCGCCCGAACGCGTCGCGCTGCGGCTGGACCTGCTGCACCCGGCCGTGGCGATGGCCCGCACCGGCCTGGGGCTGGCGCTGCTGCCCACGCTGGTGGAAGGGCATGAGCCCGAGCTGCTGCCCGTTTCCGAGGTGCTGGACGAAGTGAGCACCCCGGTCTGGCTGCTGACCCACCCCGACCTGCGCCACACCGGGCGCGTGCGCGCCTTTCTGCAGGACGTGGGCGGGCTGCTGGAGCAACGGCTGGCGCGGGCGCCCTGAGCCGGGCGGGCCTTGGCAAAAACCCTGGCAGGGTCTGTCGGGCAGCCGACAGCGCGGCGGCCGTGTCGCGGCGATCATGGGGACTGCCCATCCACCGCGTCACAAGGAGCCGTCGCCATGAACACATCCCCGACATCCCTGCGCAGCCAGGTCAGCGACGCCGAATGGCAGCTGCGCGTCGACCTGGCCGCCTGCTACCGGCTGGTGGCGCTGTATGGCTGGACCGACCTCGTGTTCACCCACATCAGCGCGCGGCTGCCCGACGCGCCCGACCAGTTCCTCATCAACCCCTATGGCCTGATGTTCGACGAGATCACCGCGTCCAACCTGGTCAAGGTCGACCACCACGGCCGCAAGCTCGTCGACAGCCCCCATCCGGTCAACCCGGCCGGCTTCACCATCCACAGCTGCATCCACGCCGGGCGTCCCGACGTGCACTGCGTGCTGCATACCCACAGCCGCGCCGGCGTGGCCGTCTCCGCCCAGAGCCATGGCCTGCTGCCCATCAGCCAGCAGAGCACCTTCGTGCTGCCCGCGCTGGCTTATCACGACTACGAGGGCGTGGCGCTGCGCGAGGACGAGCAGCCGCGCCTGCAGGCCTCGCTGGGCCAGGCCAGCTACCTGATGCTGCGCAACCACGGGCTGCTGACCGTGGGCGGCAGCGTGGCCGAGGCCTTCCTGGCCATGTACACCTTCGAGAACGCCTGTCGCATCCAGATCGACGCGCTGAGCGCCGGCATCGACCAGTTGCGCCGCGTGGACCCGCGCATCCTGGACGGCATGGCTCAGGTCATGCGCACCGTCACCGCCGGCATGGGCGCGCAGATCGCCTGGCCCGCGCTGCTGCGCCGGCTGGAGCGCGAAAGCCCGGGCTACGCGCAGTAAGGCCGGCGCTTGAACCCGGCCGGGGCAGCCCCATCTGCAGGGGCAGACCGCGAGGAACCGCCATGCTCATCACCTGCCCCCATTGCCAGACCCGCAACCGCGTGCCGGACGAGCGTGCCGCCCAGGACCCCAGCTGCGGCCGCTGCGGCCGCGCGCTGCTGGACGGCGAGGTGCTGGCGCTGGACGAAGCGCGCTTCGACGCCGTGCTGACCGGCAGCGAGCTGCCGGTGCTGGTGGACTTCTGGGCGCCGTGGTGCGGCCCCTGCCGCATGATGGCGCCGCAGTTCGAGGCCGCGGCGCGCGCGCTCAAGGGTCAGGCCTTGCTGGTCAAGGTCAACAGCGACGAAGCCCAGGGGCTGTCGGCACGCTACGGCATACGCTCCATCCCCACGCTGATCCACTTCGAGGGCGGACGCGAGCGCCAGCGCATCAGCGGCGCGCTGCAGGCCCCGCAGATCCTGCAGTGGCTGCGCCAGGCGCGCTGATCAGGGCGGCGCCCAGCGCCCCACCGGCCATGGCGGCGCGCCCCGCGTCATCGCGCGCCAGCGCCACAGGCCCAGCAGGCCGGCCACCGCCGCGCTGATCAGCGGCAGGCCCCAGGCGGGCACGGACAGCCAGGCACGCAGGGCTTCCAGCCCGGCCAGGCCGACGAGGGTCAAGCCCACCAGCGCCGGCACGAACCAGGGCGGCAAGGCCCCCTGGCGCGCCCAGTCGCGCCACAGCATCAGCACGCCGGCCGGCAGGGTCGCCGCCGCGAAGCTGAGCGCCACCGTGCTGGCCCCTTGGCCGCTGGCGCGATAGATCAACGCCACCCCCGCCATGCTGAGCAACCAACAGATCAGATAGCCCCCCATCAGCCGACGCGCCAGCCCCCGGGCCAGCGCGGCGCCACGCGGCATGCCGGGCAGCAGCATCAGCATGGCCTGCTCGCGCCGGCTGCGGTGCAGCGCACCGACGATGCCCAGCATGGGATTGACCAGCATGCTGGCCAGCGCGATGGACAGGCCCGCGCCGCGCAGCAGCCGCGGCGAAGTCAGCGGCGGCCAGCCCAGCACCGGCTGCAGCAGCAGATAGCCCAGGGCCAGCAGCGGCACGATCAGCAGCACCGCGCCGGTCAGCGCGCTCCAGTGCAGCTGCTTCAGCGTCGCCATCTCGGCGCGTGCCAGCGCGCTGGACGCGGTGGGACGGGCATGGCGGATGCGCCAGGACAGCAGCCCGCGGTTCAACCAGCCCAGACACGCCCCCAGCGCCGGCAGCAGGCGTGAGCCCCGCGCCTGTTCCTGACGGCGCCACGCCGGGTCCAGAAGCGAAAAGCCACCTTCCAACCCCCGGTTCGCCCGGTCCAGCCAGGCCTTGCCGCGGGCATGGCGCAGCGCATGCCGCGAACCACCGCGCTCCAGCCCGGACGCGACCCAGGCCGCGGCGATCAGCAGCAGCACCAGCGTGAGCGTCATCGGCCGCAGCGCAAAGACCCACTGGGCCGTGGCGACCAGCGCGCGCACCGGGGCCCAGCCCTTCCAGCCGTCAGCCAGGGCCAGAGGCAGCCACATGGCCCACCACAGCCAGGGATGGCGCATGGCCTGCTGGGTCAGCACCAGCAGCGCCACGCCGCCTATCCACCAGAGCCAGAAGCTTCCGCCCAGCGGCAGCCCGACCATGGCGAACAGCAAGGAGCAACCCAATAGCAGCGCGACAGCGACTTCGCGCAGCCGCCGCACATGGCCGGGCACCAGGCGGGCGTGCACGGGATGGTTCTGCTGCATCAGTGCCGTGATCGCCGCCCACCACAGGCACGCGCACAACAACAGGCCCAGCGCCAGCGCGAATTTCAGCAGCCAGGTGCCCACCACCAGCGCCAGCAACACCATCACCGCCAGGATGGGGCCGACGACGCCCACCCACAGCCGCATCGAGCGCAGCACGGCGCCGAGGATGCAGGCCTGCGCCGCGAAGGCGGGCGCGGCCCTCATTGCGTCAGCTCCAGGAACAGGTCCTCCAGCCCCAGCGCGTCCACGCGGAGCTGCGCGCTTTGCGCCGGCTCGCGCGCCAGCCGGGCCAGCACGCGCAGCCCGGCCTCGCCGCCTTCGGGGTCCAGCGAGCGCTCGCGCAAGACCTGGCCCCCATGCGCCGCCACCGCCGCGCGCACCAAGGAGGCCGGGCCGATGAGCAGGCGCAGTTCGTCGGCCAGCTCATCCTGCGCCGCCTGCAGCGCGATGCGCCCACCATGCAGGAAGGCGATGTTGAACGCCACCCGCTCCAGGTCCGACAGGATGTGGGTGGAGAACAGCACCGTGGTGCCGCGGTCCAGCACCTGCTCCACCAGCTCGCGCAGAAAGTCGCGCCGGCCGGCCGGGTCCAGGCTGGCGACCGGCTCGTCCAGCACCAGCAGGTCCGGCTCATGGGCCAGCGCGCGCACGATGGACAGGCGCTGCTGCTGGCCCTGCGACAGCCGGCCGATCTGGCGGCCGCGCGGCAATTCCCAGCGCGACAGCAGCGCCTCCACCTTGGCTTCGTTCCAGCGCGGATAGAAGCTGCGGAAGTAGCGCAGCAGCTGCTCGACCGTGAAGTCCTCGAACAGATCGCTCTGTTGCGGCACGTAGCCGGTGCGGGCGCGCACCGCGTCGTCCATGCCCCCGACCGGCTGGCCGAACAGCAGCGCCTGGCCGGCCTGGGTTTCGCGCAGGCCCAGCAGCGCCTCCAGCAGCGTGGTCTTGCCCGCGCCGTTGCGGCCCAGCAGACCCACCACCTGACCCGCCTCCAGCGTCCAGTCCAGCCCGTCCAGCACCGGTGCCTGCCCGGGATAGGCCAGGCTCAGCCCACGCAGTTGCAGCGGCGGCCGCGCCACGCGCGCGATGTCGGCCGCGGATTCCGCGGCGAGAGTCAGGGTCGTGGTCATGCGTCGTCTCCCTCGGAATCCTGGTTCAGCAAGCTCTCGAACAAGGCCAGCGCCTGCGCGGGGTGCAGGCCCAGCTGGAGGGCCTCGGCCGCGGCCTTGGCGAGCGCGGGCCGCAGCAGCTCCACCCGCGAGCGCGTGCCCAGCGCCTTCTGGTGCTGCGCGGCCACCACCATGGGCAGCCCGCGCCGTCGCTCCACCAGCCCTTCCGCCTCCATCAGCCCGAAGGCCTTGGAAATCGTCATCGGATGCACCGCCAGCTGCTGGGCCAGCTCGCGCACCGATGGAATCTCCTCCCCCGCCACCAGCTGCCCCGCCGCGATGCGGCGGCGCAGCTGCTCCAGCAGCTGGCGATAAATGGGCTCCGGCGAACCCGGGTTGATGCTGAAGAGCGGGGCGTCCATGTGGGGTGATCAGGTGTACCAGTACATCAGTACACTTTGGCGTGGACGGTCAAGACCTGGCACCGCCAGGTGCGGCCACATGGTGGGCGGGCCTGCGCGGCCACGGGCCTGTCCAAGGACGCTTTGCGCGTTTGGTGGCCGCGGTTGGAAAGTTCGTGGACATGCGCGATGATTTCCGGTGCTCGGGCTATTGGCGTTGGTCAGCCAGCTTGCGCCACTGCGTCGAACATTGAGCGTCATAGGGATGCGCACATACCTTCCAAGCATCGGCTTCTGGTTCGCTGCTGTTCCATCCTTTCTCCTTGCGGGTAGAGCGGTGTGGGAGCAAACCGTGTTGAGTTGGGAACGTGGGCCGCAGATGGTCGGTTTCTCCTTGATGCACTCTGGACTGGGAGTTGTATTGGCATTCGCCTGCTACGGTGCAATGGGATGGGTGCTGCTTACGCTTGTTCTGGCCGTTTCATCGACTCGTCGCCATGTGCCTACGGTGGTCGGAGCTGTCGTCGTGGGAGCAGCTTTGGCGCTTGTCTTCCTTCCCTACGGCACCTGGGTCCGGGTCTTTGCAGGAAGAATTGCAGGGGGTCCGCATGCCGCTGAGTTCTTGGTGCATATGGCAGCACTCGGCGAGTTGTCAGCCGTAAGGGCGCTTCTTGACCAAGGCGTTCCTGTGAATGCGAGTGGACACGCAGGCATTCGTCCGATAGTGGCCGCGGAGACTGCAAATCAGCCTGCCATGAGGGAATACCTTGTCAGCCGTGGCGCGCGACACAAGGGAGACGAGCAATGACGCCCACACCCTCCGCTCACGAACCCTAAGTCCCCACAACCGCCCCCCGCACGATGTTCATCCCGATCCTCCGTGGAACCTTCTTTCGGGCGATAGACCCAAGGTTCCGGGCGCACGCCCTCACTGGGTCAAGATCAGCAGGGCGCTACTCACGACCCGACCAACCCACGCTCTACATGAGTTCATCAATCGAGGGTGTTGAGGCGGCGATGGTTGCTCACAAGGGCTCTCGGTCGATGGAGCTTGAGATCATCGAGCTCGAAGTCGAGGCGGAGAACATCGCTGACCTTAGAAGCCCGGAATTGCTGGCAAAGGTCAAGATTGACGTCGCTGACGCCGTAGCGCCTTGGCAGGAAGTCGTGGCAGCAGGCGCTACGCCACCGTCATGGACAGTGCGAGACCGGCTCATCGCAGCAGGAGCGAATGGACTGATTGATCCATCGCGCAAGCGTCTGGGACTGTGGCATCTTGTTCTATTTCGCTGGAACGACGGACACGGTCCGACCGTGCGCCTGCGAGGCATGTAGTTTTCGCTGTGGCAGTGCGGCCTGACCCCTCGGTCGAGGCGACGCAGGGCTGACCTGCTCGGGAATTTCGAGACACTACTTCCTAGAAGACGGCGGGTTGCAGGTCTTGGCGAAGTTGCTGTTTGAACTCCACCGGGGTCAAGTATTGCAGGCTGCGATGCGGGCGGACCTCGTTGTAGCGCTGGCGCCAGGTTTCGATGACGACGCTGGCCTCGCGCCGCGAGTGGAACCACTCGATGGACAGGCCCTCGCGGGTGAACTCGTCCACGATGGTCAGGCACTTGAGCTGCTGACCCGTGGCGGTCGTGTCGAAGACGAAGTCGTAGGCCCAGACCATGTTGGCTTGTGGATGCGAGGCCGCACCGAAGCAATGCGCTTGCTCGGCCGCTTCCTGGGCACGAGCAGCCCCGCCTGGCGCCACAGGCGATGCGTGCGCGACCAACTCAGCTCGAAGCCGCGGCGGCGCAGGAGCACCCGGATGCGGCGGTATCTCGTGGATCAATCGCCGCAATGGGGCCACCGTCCGGGCTGTCCACGGCCTTGGAGGAGGATGCCAGCGGGCGGATGGCGCGGGGCGCTCGCTCCGGGGCGGATCAGGTGGTCGAGACGCGAGGCGTCGCCTCGGCGCTTGGTGCAGGAGTCTGCCGAGACAGGAGCAGCACGGCCACGCCGCCAAGGAAGGTCAGCAGCATGATGGGCAGCAGACCCATCGTGAAGCTGCCCGTCGTCTCTTTCACCCAGCCCACCAGCGAGATGGCTCCGCCACCGACAAGGTTGGAGATGGCGTTGATGCCCGCGAGACCAGCGGCCGCGGTCTTGGGAGACATCCAGGTCGAGGACAGCGCCCAGAACGGGCCCTTGAAGGAGTACGCGCCAATCAGGCAGCAGGACAGCAACATGACGGTCGCGACCAGGTGGCCTTGCGTGGCCGCCAGCGTCCCCAGCGCGGCAGCGATCAGCCACAGCGTCAGGGCGGTGTGCCAGCGGCGCTCGCCAGTGTGGTCCGAGTGACGGCCCCACATCACCATCAGCACCGCGGCGATGCCGTAGGGCACGGAGTTGATGAAGCCAGTCTGCATGTTGGTAAGGCCGAAGCTCTTCAGCAATTGCGGCTGCCAGACCGCGAGCGCCGAGCCTGTTGCGGAGGCGCCGGCGCAGATCATCGCCATGGTGAGGAACTGCGGGTTGCGAACCAATTGCCAGACGGTCAGGTGGCCGCTGGCCGACTTCTTCGCGTTGTCCGAAGCGATACGCTGGGTCAACCAGTCGCGCTGCTCAGGGGTCAACCAGGGAGCGGTCTCGGGGCGGTCCGTCAGCACGCGCAGGCAGGCGGCGCCCAGCAGCACGGTGGGAAGGCCCTCCAGGATGAACAGCCACTGCCAGCCCTTGAGGCCCAGCAGCCCGTTCAGCTCCAGCAGCAAGGCAGACACCGGCGAGCCGATGAAACTGGCCACCGGCACCGAAACCATGAAGATGGCGATCAACCGCGCGCGGTAGGCCGCAGGCAGCCAATAGGTGAGGTACAGCACCACGCCCGGGAAGAACCCCGCCTCCGCCGCTCCCAGCAGCAATCGCATGCCGTAGAACGAGTAGGGGCCGACGACGAAAGCCATGCAGGCCGACACCAGGCCCCAGGTAATCATGATTCGCGCGATCCAGCGCCGGGCGCCGAACTTCTCCAGCGCAAGGTTGCTGGGCACTTCGAACAGGAAGTAGGCCACGAAGAACAGACTGCTGCCCAGGCCGAAGACCGCGGCCGAGAGACCCAGGTCCTTGTTCATCTGCAACGATGCAAAGCCCACATTGACGCGGTCGAGCAGTGCAAAGAAATAGCACAGCATCAGGAAGGGCACGAGGCGCAACGTGACGTGGCGCATCGTGGCCTTCTCCAGGGCCGATACCTCGGGACGATCAACTTGCATGGCTTGTCTCAATGGTAGTGATGATGAACCCGCTTCTGACGAGCGGTGCATGGCAATGCAACGGACGTGGGCAACGGCTCAGGCCGCGACCGTGTGGCGCTCCAGTACATCCAGCGCGTTGCGCGCGGCAGCCAGGCCCATGTTCAGGTAGGCGTCGCCGGTCACGCCGCCGATGTGCGGGCTCAAGATCAGGTGGGGCACGCCCTGGAAGGGATGACCCGCCGACATGGGCTCCACCTGGAAGGTGTCCAGCCCGGCGCTCGCGACCTGGCCCGAGGACAGGGCCTCCAGCAGCGCCGCCTCGTCGACCAGACCACCGCGGGCGGTGTTGACCAGGATGACGCCGCGCTTGCATCGGGCCAGCGTCTGGGCATTCAACAAGTTGCGGTTGTCGTCGGTCAGCGGGCAGTGCAGCGACACGACGTCGGCGTCGCGCCAGATGGCATCCAGGGGCACTGGCGTGATGAAGTCCGGCAGGTCCTTGGCATAGGGATCAAAGCCGATGACGCGCATGCCCATGGCGTCGGCCATCTTGGCGAAGCGCTGGCCAATGGCGCCCAGACCCACCAGGCCCACCGTCCGGCCGGCCAGCTCCAGGCTCTTGTGCGTGGCCTTGTCCCAATGGCCGGCGTGCATGCGCTCATTCAGCGAAACGACCGACTTGGCGCAGGCCAGCATCAGCGCCAACGCCTGTTCGGCGACCGCCGCGGCGTTGGCCCCCACCGCGGCGACGACTTTGATACCGCGCGCTTGGGCGGCGGCCTTGTCGATGGTGTCGGTGCCGCTGCCGTGCTTGGAAATCACCTTCAGAGAAGGCGCCGCGGCCATGGCGGCGTCGCCCACTTTGCCGTAGCGCACGATGATGGCCACGGGGTCATGCTGGCGGCACAGGCCAACGATGTCGTCGTCGCTGGGCGCCTTGCCGGCGTAGACGACCTCGAAGTCGTTCAGCAGGTCCAGCGCGGGGCGCGCCAGGTCCGCGCCGGTGACAAGGAAGACAGGCTTGGCGGCGCTCACAGCGTTTCCCCTTCCTTGAGCACGCCAGCGGTCCGCAGGGCGGCGTCCAGCCAGCCCGGACGCAGGGCCTCGCGGCTCTTGATGCCGGCGATGCGCTTGGTCTCGGCGGCCACTTTCTCGGCGGCCAGGGGCAGCAGCGAGGCCGCCTTTGCGCGCTCCACCACGGTGACGCCGTCCGCATCCCCCACGACCAGGTCGCCGGGATGGACGGTCACGCCGCCGATGGAGATGGGGTGGTTCACACGGCCGTTGACCTGCTTGGTGGGACCATTGGGATTCGTGCCCACCGCGAACATCGGGAAGCCCATCTTGCGGATTTCCTCGCTGTCGCGGCATGCGCCGTCCAGCACAACGGCGGCGATGCCCAGCGCCATGCACTGGTGCGACATGATTTCGCCGATCAGGGCGCTGGACAGGTCGCCCTTGCCGTCCACGAGGATGACGTCGCCAGGCTTGGCGATGGCCATGGCCGCGTGCAGCATGAGGTTGTCGCCGGGGCGCACCTCGACCGTGATGGCCGTGCCGGCGAAGCGCATGCTCGGCGACAGCGGCGCGATGCGGCCGTTCAGCGCACCGCGGCGGCCGGCCACGTCGGCCAGGATCGAGGATGCATAGGTGGAGGCCTTGTCGACGATGTCGGCGGGCGTTCGTTCGATGTCGCGAATGACGTCAGGCAATGCAGCGGCTTGACTGCTCATGGAAGTCTCCTGGTGCCGCCGGCAGGCCGGCGGTGGGGTGTCGGGGAAAGAGGTACCGGGCGGCGCTTCAGCGTGGAGCGCGCGGCGTGGCGAGATGAGCGGAGTGCGTCATGGGGGTCTCCTGTCGGCGCTGCCCGCCGTGGGCGGAGCGCTCTCTGTAGGTCTTGGCCTCAGTATTGGCGACAGGATTGCGACGGTCCATTCGATAATTTCTCGCGACCCATTCACAGGACTTTTGCGATTGACCTTCGACCCGTGGCTGCGCCCGGCCCGCGGCGAGGCCGAGCGACGAGGAGCGCCTGTTCAGGCCGCCGGGAGCACGGTCCCCGCGCAGGCGCCAAAGCCGATGCGGGCGCGGCCAGGGGCCTCACACCAGCCCCGCAGGGTGATCTGGTCGGCGTCTTCCAGGAAGGTGCGCCTTTCGCCAGTGGGCAGCTCGATGGGGTTCTGGCCGCCCGTGGTCAGCTCGATGAGCGCGCCGGCTTCCTGCAGCGAGGGCCCCGACAGCGTGCCGCTGCCCAGCAAGTCGCCGGGGCGCAGGTTGCAGCCGTTCATGGTGTGGTGGGCCACCAGTTGTGCCACGGTCCAGTAGGCGTGGCGATAGCTGGTGGCGCTCAGACGCATGTCCGGCATGCCACGTTCGCGCATACGACCGGTGCTCAGCAGCACCTCGAGCCGGATGTCCAGCGCGCCGGCGCCGCGGTTCTCGGGGGAATCCAGGTAGGGCAGCGGCTGAGGGTCGCCCTCGGGCCGCGTGAACGGCAGCCTGTAGGGCGCCAGGGCTTCGAGCGTGACGATCCAGGGCGAAATGGTGGTCGCGAAATTCTTGGATAGGAAAGGCCCCAGCGGCTGGTACTCCCAGCCCTGCACGTCGCGGGCGGACCAATCGTTGAGCAGGCAGATGCCGAACACATGAGACTCGGCGCTCGCGATGGGAATGGGCTGGCCCTGGGCGTTGCCAGGGCCGACGAAGATGCCCAGTTCCAGCTCGTAGTCCAGCCGCGCGCAAGGAACAACTGCGGGCCCCTCGGCACCCGGCTTCATGACTTGGCCCACGGGCCGCGAGAAAGTCTGCCCGGACACGCCGATGCTGGACGCGCGACCGTGATAGCCGATGGGCACCCATTTGTAGTTGGGCAGCAGCGGCTGGTCGGGTCGGAACTGTCGGCCGATGTTGGTGGCATGGTGCACCGAGGTGTAGAAGTCGGTGTAGTCGCCGATCCGGGCTGGCACCTCGTGCTCCACCTCGGCCTGCGGCGCCAGGCAGGCGGCCAGGCGCTGCGCGTCTGCGCTGCCAGAGCGCAAGACCCGTGAGAGCGCCAGCCGCAATGCCGACCACTCGGCCGGCCCCTGCGCCATCAAGGCGTTGAGCGTGTCGCCGGCAGCCGCCGCGAGCGCAGCCTTGGCGGGGCCGTCGATGACATCCAGGCCTGCCAGCGCGGCCAGGTCCAGCACCTGGTCGCCAATCGCGACGCCGCCACGGAACGCCTCGGCGCTGCCTCGGGGCCGGAAGACGGAGAACGGCAGGTTCTGCAGGGGGAAGTCGGTGCCCGCCAGATTGGCGCTTTCCACCCAGGAGGTCAGCGCGGGGTCATGGGTTTCATTGAGCGTATGCATGGCGCCAGTGTCTGCGCAAACGAGGCCCGGCCGAACTGCAAAAGTCCCATTGATGGATTCGGAAAAACTTTCGATTGGACCTCGGCAGCTGGCTTCCGGACCATCTGCATCCACCGCGTATGGGCAGCGCCCTTGCCGGTCATTCAAAGCACATCCGGAGACATCCCTTGAAGCATCAGAGCATCTTGTCGGCAGCGCTGCTGACACTGGTCACCAGCGGCGCCATGGCGCAGAGCAGCGTCACCGTCGGTGGCATCCTGGACTCCGCCGTTCGCGTGGTCCACAACGAAGGCGGTGGCTCCGTGAAGTCGGTGGTGAGTGGGTCCAACCAGACGAGCCGCCTGTACTTCCGCGGCGAGGAAGACTTGGGCAGCGGCCTCGCGGCCGGCTTCTGGTTGGAGAGCGGCGTCAACGTCGATACCGGCACCGCCGTTGGCGGCACGCAGTTCTTCGACCGCCGCGCCACGCTGTCGCTGGTGAGCCGCGGCGTCGGTGAGTTGCGCATGGGGCGCGACTATGTGCCGACCTACACCATCTGGTCTCGCCATGACCCCTACACCCACGTGGGCGTGGCGGGTTCGAACAACTTTTCCTCGTCTTCCCAACTGGGGCCTATCCGCAGTGCCTTTGGCACCGGACCCAACACGACGGTACGCTCCAGCAATGCGGTCGAATACCTGCTGCCCTCCGGCCTTGGCGGCGTGGAGGGCGGGCTCATGGTCGCCGCAGGCGAAGGCGGCACGGCGGCCAATGGGCAGGACAAGCTGGTGGGTGGCCGCATCGGCTGGCAGGCAGATAGCTTTGGCGTGCACGCCGCCCACGTGACCACGTCCAACGACCTGACCACATCCGGCAAGTTCAAAGACACCTTGTTGGCGGTGAACGGCGCGGTTGCGAACGTGCGCCTGACCGCGGCGTTGCGCAGGTACGAACAGGCCGCGGCGAAGGAGTCCATCTTGTTGCTCTCCGCCACGGTCTCGCTCGGACAGGTGGAAGTGAAAGCGTCATACCTGAAGGCCGACATGAAGGGCAAGGTGGGCAGCACGTCCATCGATGCCAACGATGCCACGCAGTTTGGCATTGGGGCCATCTACAACCTGTCCAAGCGCTCCGCGCTTTACGTGCAAGGTGCGCGCATCAGCAATGACGGCCGCGCCACCTTCTCCATTCCGGGTGGCACGGCGATGGTGGCGGGCGGCAACTCGACCGGCTGGGAAGCCGGTCTCCGGCACAACTTCTGAGCTGCCGTATCAAGTCGACGTAGCCGACTGGGTAAACAGGTCGATCAGGCGCCGTGCCGCGGGCGACAGGAAACTGTTCGCCCGGTAGGTCACGACGATGCGCCGTCGCATCCTGGCCCCCTTCACCGGCACCTCCTTCAGACCGAGCAGCCGTGCCTGGCCTTCGAGGTGGTGCCGCGAAACGAAGCTCAGCAGCCCCGTCTGCGCGATCAGGTCCGGCAGCATCAATAGCATCGTGGTCTCCACCTGAACCTTGGGCCTTGGCAGACCTTTGCGGTCGAAGGTCTGGTCCAGCCAATCGCGCGTCGGCGCGCCGGGCGGCTGCAGGGCCCAACGGTGCGCGGTCAGGTCCTTCAACGTGACCGGCTGGCGCAGGACTTCATGACGCTCGCTCGCGGCCACGACGATGACGTCCTCAGACAGCAGCTCGGACACGTAGCCCGGCTCCTCGGCGCCTTCCGTCCCGACGACCATGTCCAGTTCGCCGGCTCGGAGCCGCGGTCTCAGCGTGTCAACCAACCCCACGACCGTGCGCAGCGTGACGTCGGGCGCCTGGCGCAGAAGGTCTCGCGCGACGGTCGGTAGCAGGAACTGCGCCGCCGTCGGCACGATGCCCAGGCGCACGTGGCCTGTCAGTCCGGAGCCTATGGCCTCCAGTTCACGCTTCGCGTCTTCCACGTCGAAACGCATGCGCTGCGCCCACTTCAGCAGCACATGGCCCGCCTCCGTGAGACGGATGCCCCGTCCCGACTTCTCGAACAGCGCAGCGCCGCAATCCGCCTCCAGTCGACGAATGCTGCTGGTCAGCGCCGGTTGCGTGCGGTGCAGACGTGCCGATGCGCGGCCGAGGTGCTGGAGCTCGGCGATGGTCTCGAAGTAGCGCAGGTCTCGCAAGTCCATTGCCAAAGCTCCATCGATGGGTTCGAAGAAAAGTATCGAACGGACTGTAGAGCCTTGCAAACAAGTACCGCGCCTCATTGGCCGCGCACCGACGGGCTGGGCCCCTGGTCACCGCCGCCTTCGGCGCCAGACGCGAAGAAAGAGCCCGACCGCGAGCACCAGGAAAAGCAAGGCCAGCAGCACCTGCCCGAACGCCGCGGCCATGCCAGACCCCAGCAGCAGGCCATAGCGGCCCCATGCTTCGAAGGCAAGCAGCGTCAGGTCGAATGCATCCGTCTTGTAGCGCTTGAACATCGGCTGTGCAGTCTAGGGCAGAGGCCGCGCTTCGAGCGGCAGTATGGATTCCATGCGTCGAGTCCACAGCGCCCTGGCCTGGCCCAGCTGGCGCAGCGCATGGCTGCGCATGCGTCGGCTCAGACCCAGAATCAGACAGGCCCGGCGCGGCGACTCGCCCGGCAGGCCAGGGCTCGTGCGGCAGCCCGGCGACCCGGCGGGGAGGTCATTGCTGCAGTGAACACCTGCAGGTCCTCGAGGGCCAGCCCCCGCTCGGCCAGTCAAAGTCTGAACTGGATGTGGCCGACCGGCTCCAATGAGGAGCGGATGGTCACTTCGGCTCCAAGAATATGGTGTCCGGACCGGAACCCGTGGAACTCCGGCGAATCCTGAAAACAGCATCGGCTTTGGGAAGTCCCTCCGCAGGAAACTCCATATCGAAATGGCCATTCGCCAATGCGTGAAGCTCGATGTGAGTCAGCTGCCCATTCAGGCCAAACAGCAAGTAGACATGGTCATCGGGCGCTTTCTCAATGCGAACGATACGGCCGCAGACATTGCGCCCTGCCCCGATGAGCTTGCAGACCTCCTCCCGGGAGGCGCCTGGCCTGGAAGCCAAGAAATACGCCCAGCCAAACGTCGGCAGCTTGCGGAGATCCATCTCCGTGGCTCCTGGCGTATGCACGATCTCTCCGATGCGTTTGCTGATGGAGCCGGTGCCATTGCTCGCTTCCGAGCAACCCAGCAAGAGCACACAGGAGGCCAGACAGGAAAACACGCGTTTCAGTGCTGACATGGATGATCCTCGACGCAGAGGGGGTGCCCGGTTGAAGGGATGCCGCGCTGCCATCGGCAAAGGCTCGATGGGCGGGACGGCTCATCGGCGGTCAGATTCAAGTCAGTCCACTCGTGCGGCCCATGCCCCAGGCACTCCACGAGCGGCGGCGAGCCGCCGCGGGTCCAAGGGCGCATGCGCCCTGGAACGCCGCGCGCATGCCGGTGATGACTACTTGGCCACCACCTTCTCGGTGACGACCTTCCCTGTGTCGAGTTCCTCGATCCAAACGGCGGAGCCCTCCTTCTTGAGCTCGCCCTTCACCACATAGCGCTTGCCGGCCTCCGGCTTGAAATCCACGACCCCCTCGACGGAGAAGAAGGTTCCCGCAGCCCGGCTGGCGATCTCGTGGATGGGAGCGCCCGTCTGGTGCGTTCCCTCAATCATCACCTTGATCGGCTGCGCGGGGATGGCGCGCTGGGTGGGCGTGGGAGACACGGTAAAGCCCTGGCCTTCGCTGGCGCGGCGCGTGTCAATGATCGCGTTCTTGATCGGACGGCCGTCGATCTCGGTGGCGGCGAAGATCTGCGCCTTGGCGTGGTCCTCCCGGAAGCCGCTGTCAACGAGTTCCGCGGTGGGGCCCGTGTACCCCTTGGGCAGCGGTTCCTGAAGCACGGAGCAGGCCACGAGCAGGAGGGAAGACAGGGCGACGGCGATTGATTTCATGAACAGTTAGACGTGAGTCAATGGAAACAGAAGCCAAGACGACAGCTTCGCGAATTGAGGGTGCCCGGTATCGATGGCACTGAAAGCCCATGCCTCGTTGAGGTGGCGACGGACGGTGTTCAATCCGGTCGCCGAGTCAGGGCCGTGCACACAGCTGCATCTGAAACCGAACGTCGCAGGACTCCCTTCGGGGAATTCAGCGACAAAGTCGATCATAGACAGAAAGAACCGATTGTTCGGCTTCGCTGTGACTGGCCATCTTCACTTCACAAAGACCGGAAGTGTCGTTGCCACCGCCGCCGTTCGACCGAGACACAAAGCTGTTGACGTATCGCAAGCATCCCGCCGACATACGTCCGAGCCAAGAAAAAGCAAACTCAGGCTGGATTACTGAGGCGCCGTCGCGAGGGCCAAAGAGCAACTCGCCAGTGTCGCCCCCCGCCAGACGGCGATGCGCTGGCCCTTCTTTTGCAACCCACCCTCGAGCGCCCATTCATCAGCTTCCGGCGAACCCGCCTTGACACCGGCGAGATCAGCGCAGCTTGCGGATCGCCATGTTGGCCGCGTTGATGCCGAAGCCCGTCGGGTCGAACGGGCCGCCCCACCAGGACCAATAGTCGGCGTGCTGCTCGTGCTGCGGGTCGCGCATGGCCTGCAGGAAGTCCATGTAGCCCGGTGGACCTCCGACGTCCTCCGGTGGGCAGGCGTTCTCGCCGGCCAGGCACATCGGCCAGTCATTGCGGCCGGCCTGGATCGGCAGCCGCTCCTCGACCGTGATGCGGTGATCCCACCCGTCGCCGAGGTCGTAGCTGTACATGAACTCGTTGACCTGTTCGCCCAATGCGGCGCCGACAGTGAACTTGCGCTCGTCCCGCATGTCGCCGCTGCCCGCCCATTCGTCGTCCGGGATGCCGTAGCGTTGTTGCTCGATGTGCCAGTCGTGCAGATGGCTGTTGGTCCAACCCATGGCGGCCTGCACGATGCGATCAAGCTTTGCAAGCTTGACGGTGTCAGGTACGAGGATGCGCCGCCAGATCAGGGGTGCGATGTGCTGCAGCTCGATGCGCAACTGGTAAGCGATACGGGGCTGGGCGCGCTGGAACTTGGTGCTCATCCGGCCAGTGTCGCAGCAACAGCTTGCCATCGGTGTGGCAGCAGTTCCCGGGTGAGCGCGTCCACCCGCGGCTGCACCTGCACACCGCATGCGCCCAGCGTCGAGTTTGGAGAAGGGAGAGACCCCAATCGCTGCGGAGGGGCCGGTCGCTGAGTTGGTACTGCTTGAGGCTGGTCTGAGACGTTCGCCGTCGGAGGCTCGAATGGCGGCGGCCAACGAACACCGTTCATCTAGATCGTCGCGGAAATCTTATACACTCCGTCTCGGTTTGGACGCCAGCCACTCCCGCCTTAACAGGCAAGGTGAAAGTCCGTTCGTCGTATCAGACGTTCTTGTCAGTTTCTCGTTCGCGGGCTTGGCAATGGGAGTACCAAAGAACTCCCGCGCCAACAAGGAACTGAGCATGACTTCTATGCTGGACGCTGCACGCGTCAAAGCTCTTGCCAAGGAGCTTCAGCGCTCTTCTAGCGCCATTGGCATCACCCTTCCCCAAGCTACGTTCTACGAGGCATTGGCCCACGAGCATCAGTTCAAGGACTGGAACTCGTTCAAGGCGCATCTAGATCGCAAGGGCGAGAACTCAGACCAGCGGCTCCAAGTAGCCTATGCCATGCTGACTTGGCGCGGTGGCGAGGCCATGCACAGCCTGGACGCCTCGGGTCGCTATGAGGCTCCAACCCTGCTGGCGCAACGCGTGCAGAAGAAATCGAGGTTCAGCCTTGAGGGGCTGGCGCCTCGGTTCACCAGGATTGATCGACCAGGGCTGCCGAGGCCGTCCCGGCCTCCCCAACTAATCACATGGACCGAAGCGGGCCCGTCGTCAGACGCAGGCGAGCGGAACTATTCTGTTCACGACGCTTGGCCAGCAGAGTTGAGCATGACGCCTCAACTCGGCGATTGCACACCGTTTAGGGTCGACTTCTGGTCTGACCGTGAGGAGGCGCCGGTTGCCAGTGCTCTCGTGTGGTTCCTGACTTCGTACCAAGACTCGGATGGGGTACGTTGGAGCTTTGGGCAAAGTGGCGTTTTTACCGTGAGCCCGATCTACCGCTTCCTTGAATCACTCAGACAAGCACCTGTAGCGCGCCGATCAGTCGTCAAAAGCGAGATGCATGACGGTCAGCCAAGGTTGATGAAGTTCGTTGAAGATCAGTCAACCCCACAAAGGCATGCCGTACCCGCGACCGCGGCCACCCCTGAGGCGGCGGCGGAGATCAACAAGCTGGAGAACGTCTCTCGCTTGGACGAGCTAGACATCATGCGGGCGTTTAAGGAGCAAGAAGCGATTGACTTCGATGCGGGGGATGTTTACTCCTAGCGTGAGGCCTGGGGCGCAGAGCATATGCAACGCCCTCTGCGCTCCTTGTCGGCACGATTTGGCGGCTGTGTTCGGCCTACATATCGCTGACCGGTCCCTGGCGTTGAAGTGACTGGCCCGGCCGACGGCACTGGGTCGGGAGAGCCGTTCCAACGCTTCAAGCAGCAGACGTTTGACGACAAATGCCACGGGCAGCCAGGCTGGACGACCGCAGCATCCTCGGCACTGGTCGTTGAACCCGTCAGCCGGCCAAGTGCGCCGACGTCTGCTTCATGCGAGAGAGCGTGTATTCGGCGGCTGATCGCAGATGACGGCACCCCCTGCAGACCTGACGGTCGCCGCGGGAGCAGCGGCACTAGGCTGGTCTCGGTCGCTCGACCATGGTGCTGCAGTGACTGCTATTGCCAGGAGCTGTCCTTCACGAGTGACCGCTTCTCGCCAGTCCATCTGGGCATAGCACCTTAATATCCAGGCATGCCGATGACATTTGACGACTGGATCCTCGAAATGACCGGGGACGGACTTGAACTTCCTGATGGCAGGGGTGCAGGGGCTTCAGAGAATCTGTGGTCACTGTCTTTTCCTGCGGACAAGCTGCCCAACGCGGTCGATCTGACGCGATTTATCGAGACGGCCGTTGACGTCCGTCGCGCCCAGGCTAAGAGCATTGGTAGGAAGCCCGCGACGTTCTACCTTTGGCATGACGAGCAGGCGGGGCAACTGCGCTTCAGCGTTGCTCGCTGCCTTCCAGATGCGCTTCCATTTCGGTGCGCGGTGAAGCCCGCCAAGGCGGCCAGCGAAGTCGTTGACAACTATCTGGCCTCCAGCAATGTCGACGGCCTTATACCGTGGTCGGAGCTGAAACCAGTCTGCTCCGACGAAGCCGAGGCAGACAATGCTCAGCCAAACCCTCTGCTCGTTTGGGCGCGCCAGCTTGTTTGAGTTGTGCCCGTAGGCCATGTCGCTTCAGACAGCCGACCGTTGCCGCTGACGGCTGCTTGCGGGCGGCTTGTCAGCGCTCCTTGAGGGCGGCACAGGGTCGATCTGCGACGGTCGCGGGACCTCGAAGCAGTCCCTCGAACGTCATGAGCGCGGGCGGCATCATCGAACGGCCGGTTCGACCATCAGACCGGACAGTCGGAAGTCGCCCTGGCCTGAGCCCGGATGGCAGGAATGTGCTCAAGACGGGATGAACGAAGGGCAGCGCCGACCGTCCGAGATCGCTGCTGGCCTGCCTGCCACCGTCTGGAAGGCAGCATCAGGCTGATACCTGCCAGTAGGCGCCGCAAGACTCGATGACCGCTTTGATCCGAAGGAGACGCCCGGGCAGGAACGCGCCCGCGGTCGCTATGGCAACCCCGGCCGGCGCCGAAGCCCGTCGCGCGTGCTCAGCGGGATAGCTTGCTCGGTCGCGTTATGTTCCCCTGGATGACCACGGTGGCGACTGCAATGGCCGCAGGAGGTGCAGACCTCAGAACCCCTAGACCTTCGGCGGCAGGCCATGGAGCGGAGTCCTTCACGCTGCAATCAAGGACGCACAGGATGGCGACTCGCTTGCCCTTCGCCACTGCATAGCTGGCGGCTTGTTCAACGTATGCCCGGCAATCCTCGATCTTTCCGATCCTGTTTTTCACCGACTTGAGCTCGATGACGATCCCACGATAGCTCAGGTCGGTGATGCCGCCCGCAGCCTTGGGATGTTCGTCCAGCTCCGACCCGATTCGAGGTGCACGCCGCAGCTCCATCCTCACGTGTTCCTGAAAGCGGTCTTCCGACCAGACGCCGTCGAACTCGGCGTCCTGCACGGCACGGCCTGACATGCCGCCCAATACCGTTAGCAACTCGAGCACGTCCGAGAGTTCCTGGGAGTTCGCACCGCCCTCACGCCGAAGCATGTCGCGGATGGCAACGATCTTCTGGTCTACAGCCGAGTAGCCTGTAATCGGGTTCGATCTGACATCGATGCCTTCCACCAGTAGCGTGCGATGCCCCACGATGGCAACTGGCTGCTCAACGCTGGCCGGTCGGAACGCCGCAGCGTACTTGAACTCGAACGGTCGTGCCTTGAGACCTTGGGCGACCTGAAGCACCGCCCGACCCTGCTGGACGAGCGTGAACGGAGGCCTTCCTTCTGGTCTCGCGAAGCTGAATTCGGACAACTCATACGTGCTACGCGGCTCTGCCGAGACTGGAGTGAGGATCAGATGCGTTGCGTTCTCGGGCCACCGAGACACCCGCACCTCGATCTCCATGTCGTGCATCTCTCTTGGCACTAAGTGATGAATATCTGCCGCTGGCTGGCCTCCCAATTGGAACTTCAAGAACGCGACCGAAAGCTCGGCCGGCTGAGGAGCGGCTTCCTTCTCGCGGCCCGACTTTGGCGGCACCCTGGGAGCCTCGTCGGCAAAGATCCCGATAGGCAGAGGAACGCTTCCAAGGCCTCTGCAGAGAGCTTCAAAGTCTGCGATCGCTGCCACCGCCGGGAGGGACGCCGAAGCGTCCCGCAGCGCCTTGGCCTCGGCTTTCTCGCCGTACTCGTTGTTCCAGAGTCGATACCGCTCGATCACGCTCCTCACAAGCCGGTCACTCCCCTCAGAGGCGTGAAGGATCGACTGGCGCCACTCGACTAGGGTCGAGACGATGCGAAG
This sequence comes from Pelomonas sp. CA6, assembly GCF_022549225.1. Classification (GTDB taxonomy): domain Bacteria; phylum Pseudomonadota; class Gammaproteobacteria; order Burkholderiales; family Burkholderiaceae_C; genus Roseateles. The sequence goes on along the minus strand of NZ_JAKZFD010000012.1, from coordinate 125,575 downwards.
CAGTCCGGCGAAAGCTGCATAGGCGGTCGCGGTCGCTGCGCGCCCATATCGGAGCGAGGCATCGTCCAGCTCGGCGCTCATGTGTTGCAGCAACTTGGCGCTGACAGCTTCGCCGCGCCCAAGCTTGGAGAGTGCGTCAACCGCCTGTATGCGAGCGGAAAAAACTTGGGAGAGGATTGCGTCTTTCCGCATATAGCTTCTCATCGTCTTGGAGGGCCTTCTCAAGGCCTTCCCACTCTGATTTCAAGGCAGCCTGTTGCGCCGAGTCGCCAGCGGCAACAGCGGCCTCAAACTGCACGGCGACTCGCTGCAGCTGGATGGTCCACTTCCTTCGCCTCATCGGAACAGTATGCGGCACGTGCTCCCATGAGCCTGTGATCGCAGAGACGGCCTGCGTCCATGCCCCAACGCGGGTCAGGATCTCTACAAGCGCGCCGACGTACAGGGAACGTCCGGAGCACCGGAACGCAACCTTTGCCAAGTCATCAGCACGCTTCAACACCTGCTCGTCAGGAATCGCATACACAAGGTCGATCGCGTCTTCTTCGCCGTACTCGCTGACAGCCTCGTCGTCGAGGACACGAATGACCAGATCCACAAACTCGGGCTCATCCTTGAGAAATCTGGACATCGAGTTCAATCGACGAAGTTCCCGACTCGCAGGTACTCCATTGAGGATCCGAACGAACGCCGCCGCGAGGCCGCCTCGCAGTTGCCGCTGATCAGCGAACCGCCTGAGGTATAGCTGCATGCACTGAGGCAAGAAGTCCTCTGCATCCTTCCCCGAGCTGTAGACGACGATGAGCTGAAGCAACGCTGCATCAGCCTGCCGCTCGAGGTGCGGTGGCAGCGCAATGCTGCCAAGCGCCCTGGCGGCCGCCTTGTGCACGATGACGTAGGGATCTTTCAGCAGGAGAACAAACGCCTCGAGCACGAGCTCTGGTAGGTCCGCGATTCGGCACTCGCCTGCCTCGCCGAGTGTCTGAGCCGCTGCGGCGCGTACGAGCGTGGACGCGCCCACCAGTCCTGTGTAGAGCTCGGGTAAGACCAGGTTTAGGCCTTCAGGCGTCGCTATGAGGTGATTCGCCTCCTTGAGCAGTGCAGAACTCAAGCCCGCGCGGCTCTCGTCGATCCTCGCGAGGAAGTCGACGAAGGACTCGGTAGCCCTCCGATCACCTTCCGCCGCCTTCGCTGCCAATGCAGAGAAGCACTCTCGGAGGTAGTAGAGCGAAGTTCTCTCGTTCTGCGCCGTGAGAAAGTCGAGCTGGGTCGCATTGGTCTTCAGCTTCTGCGCGGCCTCGAATGCCTCAAGCCTGTCATCGAGAACCGCTGCCGCTCCAAGCACGACATCGAGTGACCGCCTTGCCGCACCGATAAGTTGGTCGGAACCGTTCCTCAGTATCTGAATGATCTCGCTGAGCACCTTGTCGTTCTTTGACGTGCTTGCGAACTTGATGATCCTGGAGAGAACTACTCCAGCGAGCGACTCTGGCAGCGCGGCCTTTCCACGAACCGCAAACCGAAAGACCTCTTCGTAGACGCGCACGAGGCGCGCTTCGCCTTCGGATGAAGCGCTCTCGTAGAAGTCGGCAATCAACTGGTCCGTCGGTTCTGGATCCTGGAGGAGTGTTGCGGCCAGCGAGCGCTGGAGGTCGCTACACACCATGGACAGCTCGCGGTCGGTTTCGTCTTCGTCGATGAGCAGGTGCGCACGAACGAGCTTAGTGACCAGCGTCTTCGCGAACCGCCCAAGCAACCTTGGATCGACTGGCGAAAGGACTTTGAGCGCCGCAGTGCCGGTCCGGATGGGATAAGACAGCCGTGAGTCGAGCAGTCGCTCTATGCCACGCATGACCTGCTCTGGCTGAGCCGCAAAGACGGCCAGGAGCGGACCTGGCAGAAGCCGCCGTTCGTAGCTAGAGAGTTGTGACCGCGGAGGGTTCGCCAGTCCAATGAGAGCAGGTACCGCAGCTTCCACGGTAGACCCGTCACCCAGGCTCGGGTTTGCCATGACAATCCCAGCCGCCGTATCGATTGCGTCGTGGTGCGCAAGGCAGCGCAAAGCGGCCGTTGTTAACCGTTTGGCATCCGCCCCAACGAGTCGCAGAACCTCGAGCGCCTCGGACTGACACCCTGCAGCCTTTGAAGACGTCAACTCGAAAAAGTACTCGACGATCGGTGGCGTGACGACCTCGGGCGCCAGCCTTGCCGTTTCGACGATTCGCGTCCGTGCGTCTTGGGAGCGGCCATGGTCCAAGGACTCAAGGTCATCGAGCAGGGCGCAAGTCGAAGGGCTCTGTCCAACTCTCAGAGCGTCTCTTCGCTCCTTTCGAGCGTCGCGGGCTGCTTCCGCCGCTGCCTGCGCCCGCTCCGACTGTTCCTTGCGCCTCGCTAGTTCGCGGTCGCGCTCCCCAACGAGCTGGATGAGGTTTGGCAGGCGGACCGGTTGACGCTTGTCGCAGTGCACGCAGTTTCGGTCGTAGAAATCGAGGACCCCCTCCTCCAGATACCAGCCAGCTATCCCTCCCGCGGGCGCGTGGTCGCAGTGCATGCCGAACATGCCAAGTGGCAGACCCGTCCACTGGGCGATCAGGCCGACACCGCCGTGGTTGCGGATTTCAGCGTGCGCGCACCAGTTGTGCACGAGTTCCAAGACTTGCTTGTTGCGCTCCCCGGTCCGGACGTGTCGCTCGAATTCCGCCTCATTCATACAGCAATAGTAGGACTTCGCAGATGTGGACGTGTGCCCCTTCCGACCACAAGACGAAAGCTAGCGGTTCTGTTGTCATTGGTTCGTGCGGCCCGCATTCGCGGCAACCTTCACAGTACTGGGATCGCCAGCGAGTGAAGGCCGGCGCCCCTTGCCGCCGGATTGCGGTAACTCACCGAGGCAACGCAGCGCGTCCGCTTGCTCAGTCTACGACCGGTGTAGGACGGAGATCGTGCGTTCGAGCCGTCGTGGCGACTGACACCTATCGCTGCAGAACCGCCTGTCGCCCAGCACAACCGGATTCCCGCTTGAAGTTGACGGCACTCACCGGCCATTCCGACCACTCACAAGCAGCCCGCGACTCCCGAACCACTCCCGCTTGATAGCGATACCCAAGGTCGTTGCCGTCGTTGCCAGCGGTTCGAATTGCGGTGTCAGCATCCGGATTCACTGCAAGCGGGCCATGGACGGCCTCCGCAAACGGCCTGAACGCTGGGCGGTCTAACGCGGCTGCGGCAGCGGCGCACACCGCCCATTCTTCTCGGCCATGGTGGCCGAAGTACTGAGACAAACCACTGTTTCGCGCTTCCGTGCCCGGCAACCAGATACGATGAATCGCACCCCATCCCGCCATGCCCACCTCGCAACACAGCCAACACCTGACCCAGCTCGTGCACGACAGCGCCTGGCTGATGCAGGCCCTGCGGGCAGTGCGGACGCTGGGGCTGGAGTCCTGGTGCATCGGCGCAGGAGCCATTCGCAACCTGGTCTGGGACGCCCTGAGCGGCCATGAGCGCCCCTCGGCCCTGGCCGATGTCGACGTGGCGTTCTTCGACCCCCACGACCTGAGCAGCGAACGCGATGCGGCGCTGCAGCGCCAGTTGCAGGCGCACCTGCCGGACGTCCCGTGGGAGGTGACGAACCAGGCCGCGGTGCACCTGTGGTTCGAGTCCTGCTTCGGCCATGCCGTCGCGCCGCTGCGCTCGCTCGAAGAGGCCGTGGCCTCCTGGCCGGAGTACGCCACCTCGGTCGCCGTCTGGCTGGACGCGGACGACCGCGTCCGGGTGATCGCGCCGCTGGGGCTGGACGATCTTTTCAACATGGTGGTGCGCAGAAATCCGGCGCGGGCCAGCCTGCAAAACTACCGCGACCGGACTGCCGCGAAGCGCTACACGGAGCGCTGGCCGCGCGTGACGGTGGTGCCGGCCTGAGCCCGGCGGCGCCCCGGGTTCATGTGTCCGGCGTTTCGGGGCCGCCAGGCCATCCCTCGCAGGGCAGGCGCTCGGTGCCTCACGACGAAGGCGCGGTTGGTCGGCGCATCTCAGGTCGATGGCAAAGCCGCGTCAGGCGCGCGCCCCCGCCCTAAGCCGCCAAGCTCTCGTCCAACCCCCAGGCGGCCAGCCGGTAGCTGCGCCCATGCACCGTGCCGGCGCCCGTGGCGATGGCAAGCTTGCGGCAGCCCACATCGTCGCTGTACTCCGGCCGGCACAGACCGGCCACGCATTGCGCCAGGCGGCGGCGCATCTGGGCCTCGCTGATCTGGCCGGCCAGCGGGGCGAGCTGCTGCACCGCCTGCATGCGCGACTTGCCGTTCTGCACATGGCAGTCGAAGGCCAGCGCCACGCCCAGCTCGCTGCGCAGCTGCAGGCGGCGCGCGGTGTCGGCGGCGGGCACGAAGTAGGCGTCGTAGGCGCGCTGCATCTGCAGCCGCTTGACGACGGGCTCGTCGCCCAGGCGCGCGAAGGCGTCGCGCCAGGGCTGTGGCATCTGGGTCTTGGAGGGGCCGCTGCTGAGGCTGTCGGCCCAGGCCACCTGCGCGGCGAGCGGCCGCGCGACGACTTGGCGCCAGGTCGCCGCCAGCGGCCCCAGCACACGGTCCAGCGTGCCGGGTTGCTGGGCCTCGGCCTGCGCCAGCAGCTGCTGGATCTCGCCATTGGACAGGGTGAAGCCGATCACGCCCCAGGTCAGGCCGGCGCCGTCGAAGTTGCCCTGCAGCAGGCCGAAGCCGTGGCCTTCAAAGTCGGCCGTCAGGCCCAGGCAGCGCTCGAACAGCGAGGGCAGCGGGTCGGGGGTCAGCTGTTGCCAGGTCGGCTCGTCCACGCAGCCACTGAGGGCCAGCCCGCGCGCCTGCTGCAGGCGGCGCAGCGTGGCCTCGGTATCGCCGCCGAAGACACCGTCGGCGAACTTGTCGGCCGGCGGCACGAAGAAGCCCTGCCGCAGCAGGTCCAGCTGGATGCGCTTGGCGATCATGCCGCGCAGGCCCTTGGCAAACCAGATGCGTCCCATGCGTGCTCCCCAGGGTTGGTGTTCAGCGGTAGGGCCCGTCTTCGAGCCGCTGCGAAATCCACCAGAGATTGCCCCAGGCGTCGCGCACGCCGCCCTGGCGGTCGCCATAGGGCATGTCGGCCACCGCCATCACCTGGGCGGCGCCGCCGTGCAGCGCGCCCGCCATCGCGGCGTCGGCGTCCTCGACGTAGAGATAGCAGGAGCTGGGCATGGGCGGATAGGCGGCGCTGCTTTCGCTGACCATCACGGTGGAGCCGCCCAGCCGCACCTGGGCGTTGGCGATGCGGCCGTCGGGCCGCGCCGTGCGCCGCAGCTCCTCGCCGCCCAGGCCACGGACCAGGAAGTCCACGAAGCCCTCGGCCCCCGCCACGAAAAAGTAGGGCGTGACGGTGCAAAACCCGGGGGGAATCTTCATGCCGCGCTCCCGCTGCCGTGACGGCCCAGTGTCGGCGCCGCCGCGCCGCGCCGTCAACCCACCAGACCGGGTAGCTCAGCCGGCGCGCAACACGGTCCAGTCCTGCACGCGGCTGTTGAAGAAGCCGGACTGCTGGTAGGCGCGGCGCAGCAGGCCCTGGCGGCGCAGTTCGGCCAGGCCGGCGTCGAGCCGCTCGCGCAAGACCTGGCCCTGCGGGTGGCTGCGCGAGATCAGGAAGTGGCGCGTGCCGTGCATCTCGATCTTGAGCCCGGGAATGGGCACCAGGCGCAGCCCGTCGACCTGCAGCGACAGGTCGGGCGTGGGTTGGAAGGGCGCCAGCAGCACGTCGGCGCGGCCGCTGGCCAGCATGCGCGGCATCTGCTTCCAGTTGCCCACATGCAGCAGGTGCTGCAGGCCCAGCGCGCGCAGGGTCTGCCAGTCCACATGCCAGTCGCGGTTGGACAGCACGGTAAGCCGGCGCACCTCGGCCAGCGTGCGGCAGCCCAGGGCGCGCGCATGGCCGGGCAGCGTGTAGAGGCCGGCCTCGAACTCGCCCTGCTGCAGCACGGCGGCGCTCAGCAGCAGTTCGTGCTGGACCTCGGAAACGTCGGCGCGCCAGTAGCTGGTCGCGCTGCACAGCGCGCGGCCGGAACGCAGCTCCAGCTGCAGGCGCGCATCGGTGGGCATGCCTCCGAGGCTGACGCGGCGCGTGTCGCCTCCGGCCTGCAGCGCCTGTTGCAGCAGCAGCACCTCGGCGACATCGCGGCGGCTGTGGGCGCCGCCGTAGTCGCGCAGCGTCAGCGGCGCGCGGCCGGCGAGAAAGCGCCGGTAGTCCTCCAGCACGTCGTCGGGCAGCAGGGCCTGCACCGGCGGCTGCGCGGCGGCCCGCAGCGGCAGCGCCAGGCCCAGCCCCGCCATGCCGGCCAGCCCCAGGGTGGCGCGTCGCGGAAGCTCGGAAAACAACGCTTGCATGGGCCGGTACTGCGAGGCACGAAGGACGGGGGAACGGGCCCCGCGCGGGGTCAGGTCTTGATCTGGCGCGCCGGGTCGAGGTCCAGATATTGCCAGAACTGCTGCGTGAAGATGGGGCGGCGGTAGCCGTGTACCCAGGGATGGCTGAGGTCGTTGACGATGCGGTGCACGCGGTACTTGTGCGGCATGTAGGCGGTGGTGAGGCGCTGGATCTCGCGCAGCGCGGCCAGGCGCTCGGGCCCGTCGGGCAGTCCCAGCATCTTCTCGTAGAGCTGGTCGAAGCGCGCGAGCCGGAAGCGGCCCAGGTTCTGGCCGCCGGCCGCGGGGCCGTAGAGCAGCTCCAGGCCCAGCTGCGCGTCCGGCGTCGACGAGCTGAAGCCCAGCTGCCAGATCATCAGCTGGCCGGCGCGCGCGGCCTTCAGGTTCTCGGGCCATTGCGCGGACCGCACGCGCAGGCGCAGGCCCAGCTTGTCCATGTCGCGCTTCCACAGCTCCTCGTAGGGCCGCGAGCGCGAATCGGGCTGCGACGCGTACTCCAGCACCAGCGGGCTGCCGTCGGGCATCTCGCGCCAGCCGTCGCCGTCGCGGTCGCGGTAGCCGTACAGGTCCAGCAGCGCCTGCGCGCGCGCCGGGTCGTACTCGCTCATCGGGTTGCGGTAGTCGGCGTCGTAGCCCCAGGTCATGGGCGAAACCACCGACTGCGCCGGGATGGCCTGGTTGCGGCGCGGGCCGCGGATCTCGCGCTCCAGGTCGGTGCCCAGCGCGATGGCGCGGCGCAGCGCCACCTTCTCGGGCGCATAGCCGCCGACGATGGGGTCTTCCATGTTGAAGTAGACCAGCGTGCGGTCGCTGGCCAGCACGCGGTGCAGCTTCAGGCCCTGCTTGGCCAGGTTGGGCGCCAGCCGGCCGTTGGGCACGGCAACGTCAGCGTATTCCTCGGGCAGCAGGAAGAGCAGGTCGAACTGCCGGTTCAGGAAGGACAGCCAGCGTGGCTGGCCTTCCTCGATGATGGAGATTTCCACCGCGTCCAGCATGGGCAGGCGGCGCCCCTTGAAGCGCGCGAGCAAGGCCTGACCCTCGGCGTCGTCGGCGTTGGGCTCGGCGTCGTAGTAGAGCTCGCGAAAGCCGGGGTTGCGCACCAGGCGGATGAAGGAGCTGCGCCGCCAGCGCTCCAGCATGAAGGGGCCGGTGCCCACCGGGTGGGCCATGATGTCGTCGCCGTAGCGCTCCACCACTTCGCGCGCGACGGCGCCATAGGTGTCGCCCGCCGCCAGGCTGTAGATGAAGCGCGGGCGCGGATCGCGCAGGCGGAACTGCAGCGTGTAGCGGTCCAGCGCGCGCACGCCCTCCACCGGCCGGTCGTAGTCGAAGGGCTTCTTGCCCTTGAGCGCCTCGTCGCGCAGGGCCTGCAGCCCCAGGATGCCTTCCTGGAGGTAGGCCGAGTACAGCGGGCTCTTCAGCGCGGGGTCGAAGATGCGCTTGAGGCTGTAGACATAGTCTTCGGCCACCAGTTCGCGCTTGCGGCCACCGAAGGCCGGGTCGTCGGCGAAGTAGATGCCGGGGCGCAGGCGCAGGGTCCAGGTGCGGTGGTCGGCCGACACCTCGGGCAGGGCCTCGGCGGTGTTGGGCTTGACCTTGAACGGCCGCGCCAGGTGGTCGTACTTGTAGGGCGCGTCGAAGATGTGGCTGGTGATGATGCGCGAGTACAGGTCGCTGAGCTGGGCGGGATCGAAGCCCGTCTCGGCCACCAGGAAGGCGTAGCGCAGGCATTTCTCGGGCGCCGCCTGCGCGTGGCCGGCCAGCGGCGCGGCCAGCAGGCCGCCGCCCAGGGTCAGGGCCTGTCGTCGTGTGGTCTGCATCGTCATTGCGTCTGCCGGGACTGATCGATATCGATGAAGTGCCAGAACTCGTTGCGGAACAGGGGCCGACGATAGCCGATCACCCAGGGCTGGGTGAGGTCGTTGACGATGCGGAACACATGGCTTTTCAGCGGCATGTAGGCCAGCTGCAGGCGCTTGGCCTCGCGGAACAGCGCGTCGCGCTGCGGCCCGTCGGGCATCACCTGCAGGCGCTCGTAGAGCGCGTCGAACTCGGGCAGGCGAAAGCGCGAGTAGTTCTGCGCGCCGATCGCCGGGCCGTAGAGCCGCTGCAGCGCCTTCAGCCCGTCGGGCGAGGTGCCGCTGTCGCCCAGCATCCACAGCATCAGCTTGCCGGCGCGCGCCTGGCGCAGCTGCTCGGGCCACTTGCCCTGGATGAAGCGGGTGCGCACGCCGACGGCGCTGAAGTTGCGCTGCCACAGCTCGTCGTACTGGCGCGAGAGCGCGTCGGGCTGGGTGGCGATCTCGATCACCAGCGGCGAACCGTCGGGCTGGTCGCGCCAGCCGTCGCCGTCGCGGTCGACATAGCCGTAGAGGTCCAGCAGCGCCTTGGCGCGCGCCGGGTCGTAGTCGCCCATCTCGCTCTTGAAGTCGGCGTCGTAGCCGCTGGTGTGGGGCATGGACATCGACTGCGCCACCACGGCCTGGCCGCGCCGGATGCCGTCGATCTCGCGGCGGATGTCCAGGCTCAGCGCGAGCGCGCGGCGCAGCGCCACGCGCTCCGGGCTCATGCCGCCCAGCATGGGGTGCTCGACGTTGAAGAAGGTGAACACGGCGTCCGCCCCGAGCAGGCGGTGCAGCCGCAGGCCCTGCTTCGCCAGGTTGGGCGCGAGCCGGCCGCCGGGCAGCGCGACGTCGGTGAACTCCGGCGGCACGCGGTCCAGCAGGTCGTGCTGCCCAGTCAGGAAGGACAGCCAGCGCGGCTGGCTCTCCTCGATGATGGAGACCTCCACGCGGTCGATCATGGGCAGGCGCCGGCCCTTGAGCCGGGCCAGGATGGCCTGGCCCTCGGCGTCGTCGGGCGCGGGTTCAGCGTCGAAGACGCGCTCGCGGTAGCCGGGGTTCTTCTCCAGCACGATCAGCGAGCTGCGCCGCCAGCGCGACAGCACGAAGGGCCCGGTGCCCACCGGGTGCTCCATGGTGGCGCCCGCATAGGCCTCGATGACCTCGCGCGCGACGGCGCCGAAGTAGTCGTTCTGCGCCAGCGTGTAGATCAGGCGCGGGCGGGACTTGGCGATGCGGATCTGCAGCGTGTAGCGGTCCAGCGCGCGCAGGCCCTCGATGGGGGTGTCGTAGTTCAGCGGCCGGCCGCGGCGCAGCGCCTCGGCGCGCAGCGCGTCCAGGCCCAGGATGCCCATCTCCTGCACGTCCACCCAGCCGGGGGCCTTCAGCGTCGGGTCGGCGAAGCGCTTGAAGCTGTAGACATAGTCCTCGGCGGTCAGCTCGCGCCGGCGGCCCTGGAAGACCGGGTCGTCGGCGAAGTAGATGCCCGGACGCAGCCGGATGGTCCAGGTGCGGAAGTCGTCCGAGACCTCGGGCATGGCCGCGGCGGTCAGCGGCCTGACCTTCACCGGCCGCGCCAGATAGTCGTAGTGGTACAGAGCCTCGAAGACGTGCGAGGTGATGATGCGCGAGTAGGTGTCGCTGATCTGCGCGGGGTCGAAGCCGGTCTCGGCGATCTGGAAGGCGTAGCGCAGCACCTTGGGTGCCGCGGCAGCGGTGGGGGCGGAGGAGGCCGCGGCGGGTTCGGCGGCGGCGGGCGCGGCGGTCGCCGCCAGCAGGCCCAGCGCCAGCAGGCCGAGACGCGCGGCACGGCGCCAGAGCGGGGGCCGGCGCGAAGCGGCGGGGCGGGGGGCGCTCATCGCTGCTCGGCGCTCAGGGCGCGGCCGTGGCGGGCGCGACGATGTCCACGTACTCCCACCAGTTCTGCCAGAACAGCGGCCGGCGGTAGCCCTTGAGCTGCGGCTGCGCGAGGTCGGTGAGGAAGCGGTGGCCGCGGTACTTGTAGGGCATGTAGGCGGTGGCGATGCGCTTGGTCTGCAGGAACACCGCGTCGCGCTCGGGCCCGTCGGGCAGGTGGCTGGCCTGTTCGTACAGCGCGTCCACCTCGGGCAGGCGCAGGCGGGCGAAGTTCTGGCCGCCGATCTGGCCGCTGTACATGCGCGCCAGCGAGTCCTGGCCGTCGGGCTTGGACGCCGAGGTGGCCAGCGACCACACCATGTAGTGTCCGCCGCGCATGGCCTTGAGGTTCTCGGGCCACTTGCCGGCCTTGAAGCGCAGCTTCAGGCCGATGGCCGCGAGGTTCTTCTGCCAGATCTCGTCGATCTGGCGCTGGAAGGCGTCGGGCGTGGTCAGGGTTTCGATCACCAGCGGCGCGCCGTCGGGCTGGTCGCGCCAGCCGTCGCCGTCCTTGTCGACATAGCCGTAGAGGTCCAGCAGCGCGCGGGCGCGCGCCGGGTCGAAGTCGCTCATCTCGCTCTTGAAGGCGCTGTCGTAGCCCGAGGTGTTGGGCATGTACAGTGACTGCGCGGGAATGGCCTGGCCGCGCCGCGCCTGGCGGATCTCGCGGTCGACGTCCAGCGCCAGCCCGATGGCGCGGCGCAGCGCCACCTTGTCGGGCGTGGTGCCGCCCACCACCGGGTCTTCCATGTTGAAGACGGTGAAAAGCACGTCCGAGGTCAGCGTGCGCCAGCCCTGCACGCCCTTCTTGGCGAGGTTGGGCGCCACGCGGCCCTGGGGCATGGCCTGCTGGATGAAGTCCTCGGGGACGCGCTCCAGCAGGTCGTATTCGCCGGCCAGGAAGGACAGCCAGCGCGGCTGGTTCTCTTCGATGATGGACACCTCGACGCGGTCCACCATGGGGAGGCGGCGGCCGCGGAAGCGCTCCTGCAGCGCGCGGCCCTCGGCGTCGTCGGCGCCGGGCTGCACCTCCTGGTCGTAGTAGCGCTCGCGGTAGCCGGGGTTCCTTTCCAGCACGATCAGCGAGCTGCGCCGCCACTGCTTCAGCACGAAGGGCCCGGTGCCCACCGGGTGCTCCATGCTGGCGCCCGGGTAGGCCTCCATGACCTCGCGCGCCACGGCGCCATAGAGGTCGCTCTGCGCCAGGGTCTGGATGAAGCGCGGCCGCGTCTCGCGCAGGCGGAACTGCAGCGTGTAGCGGTCCAGCGCGCGCAGGCCCTCGATGGGGCGGCCGTAGTCGAAGGGCCGGCCGCTCTTGCGCACCGCGTCGCGGTACTCGGCCAGGCCCAGCAGGCCCATCTCCTCGACCTCGCTCCAGACCGGCGAGCCCACCGCGGGGTCGGCGAAGCGCTTCAGGCTGTAGACATAGTCCTCGGCGACCAGCTCGCGCTTGCGGCCCTTGAATGCGGGGTCGTCGGCGAAGTAGATGCCGGGCCGCAGGCGCACGGTCCAGGTCTTGTAGTCCTCGCTGTGCTCGGGATCGCCGGCCGCGGTCAGCGGCTTGAGCCGCGCCGGCCGCGCGAGATGATCGTAGGTGTACAGCCCCTCGAAGATGTGGGGCGTGATCATGCGCGAATACAGGTCGGTGATCTTGGCCGGATCGAAACCCGTCTCTGCGACGCGGAAGGCGTAGCGCAGCACCTTGGGCGGCGCCGCCGCGCCCTCCTGCGCCGCGCGCACGGTGGCCAGCGGCGCCAGCAGCAGCGCGCCGGCCAGCGCCAGCGCGGTCCAGGGCCGGCGCGCGCAGCGGGCGGCGGCGCTCATCGCGCGGCCCCTTCACGCGCCAGGCGCTCGGTGTCGATGTCCACGTACTTCCAGAAGTCGCGCAGGTAGAGGTTCTTGTCGTAGCCCAGGACCCAGGGCTGCAGCATGTCGGTGAAGACGCGGTGCACATGCACCTTGTAGGGCATGTAGGCCACCAGCAGGCGCTGGGCCTCGCGGATCACGGCGTCGCGCTCGGGGCCGTCGGGCATGCCGTGCTGCTTCTTGTACAGCGCGTTGAAGGCGGGCAGGTCGAAGCGTGCCTTGTTGGACTGGCCCTTGTTGCCGCCATAGCCCAGGCCGAGGAAGTTCTCGCCGTCGGGGATGTCGGCGCTCCAGCCCAGCCCCCACATCATCAGCTTGCCGGCGTTGGCGGCCTTGAGGTTCTCGGGCCACTTGGCGATCTTGAAGCGGATGCGCAGGCCCAGCGCGTCCATGTTCTTCTGCCACAGCTCGGCGAGCTGGCGGTTCTGTCCGTCGGGCTGGGTGGCGTACTCCAGCACCAGCGGACTGCCGTCGGGCTGGTCGCGCCAGCCGTCGCCGTCGCGGTCCACATAGCCGTGCAGGTCCAGCAAGGCCTTGGCGCGCGGCAGGTCGTGCTGGCTCATCTCGGACTTGAAATCGGCGGCGTAGCCGGTAACGCCCGGCGCGACGATGCCCTGCGCCGGCACGGCCTGGCCACGGCGCGGCAGGCGGATCTCCTGCTCCAGGTTTACGGCCAGCCCGATGGCGCGGCGCAGCGCGATCTTGTCCGCCGTGTAGCCGCCGACCAGCGGGTGGTCCATGTTGAAGTAGCTCGCCACGATGTCCGAGCGCGCGTAGCGCACCGCGCGCAGCCCCTGGCGGGCGAGGTTGGGCGCCAGCTGGTTCTGCGGCATCGCGATGGGCGCGAACTCGGCCGGCAGGTCGTCCACCATGTCGAATTCCTTGCGCAGGAAGGCCAGCCAGCGCGGCTGGTTCTCCTCGATGATGGAGATCTCCACGCGGTCGATCATGGGCAGGCGCCGGCCCTGCAGGCGGCGCACCTGCTCGGCCAGCACCGGGTTGTCCGTGGGCACCGGCTCGCGGTAGAACTCCTCGCGGTAGTTCGGGTTCTTCTCCAGCGCGATCAGCGAGCTGCGCCGCCAGTCGGCCAGGCGCCAGGCGCCGCTGCCCACCGGGTGCTCCATGATCTTGCCGTCGTAGTGCTCCACGACCTCGCGCGCGACCAGGCCCAGCATCGGATCGGCGAAGTGGTAGAGGAAGCGCGGATCGCTGTGCGCGATGCGGACCTCCAGCGTGTAGCGGTCCAGCAGGCGCAGCCCGTCGACCGGGCGGTCGTAGTCGAAGGGCGTCTTGTGCGTCAGCGCGGCCTTGCGCAGCTCGGACAGGCCCAGCACGCCGGCGTTCTCCAGCCGGTAGAGGCTGCCGCTCTTCCAGCGCGGGTCGTAGTGGCGGCGGATCGAATAGGCCAGGTCGGCCGCGGTCAGCTCGCGCTTGCGGCCCTGGAAGGCCGGATCGTCGGCGAAGTAGATGCCCTTGCGGAAGCGGAAGATGAAGCGCGTGTGGTTGTCCAGCACCTCGGGCATGCCCTCGGTGACGCCGGGCTCCAGCTGGTAGGGCCGCGCCAGGTAGCTGTAGCGCAGCGGCGTGTCGAAGATGCCGGCGACGATGACGCGCGAGTACAGGTCGGTGACCTGCACCGGATCGAAGCCGGTCTCGGCCACGCGGATGGCGTAGCGCAGCACCTTGGGCGCTGGCGCCGGGTCGGCGGCATGCACGGGAACGGCGGCGATCAGGCCCAGGGCCAGCAGGCCGCGACGGGACAGGGAGAGGGCGCGCAGGCGCAGGGAAGGGGAAGACTTCATTGCGAGAGGGTCAGTGGCCGGCGCGCTCGCGCGCCGCCAGGTCGATATCCACATACTTCCAGAAATCGCGCATGTAGATGTTGCGGTCATAGCCGATCAGCCAGGGCTGGGCCATGTCGGTGTAGATGCGGTGCACATGCAGCTTGATCGGCATGTAGGCCACCATCAGGCGCTGCGCCTCGCGCATCACGGCGGTGCGCTCGGGGCCGTCGGGCATGGACTTCTGGCGGCGGTACAGCTCGTCGAAGGCGGGCAGCGCGAAGCGCGACTTGTTGGCCTGGCCGCCGTTGGGGCCGTAGCCCAGCGCCAGGAAGGTGTCGCCGTCCGGCGCGGTGGCGCTCCAGCCCACGCCCCACATCATCAGCTTGCCGGCATTGGCGGCCTTGAGGTTCTCGGGCCATTTGCCGATCTTGAAGCGGATGCGCACGCCGATCGCGTCCATGGCCTTCTGCCACAGCTCGGCGAGCTGGCGCTTCTCGCCGTCGGGCTCGGTGGCGTATTCGATCACCAGCGGGCTGCCGTCGGGCATGTCGCGCCAGCCGTCGCCGTCCTGGTCGACATAGCCGTAGAGGTCCAGCAGGGCCTTGGCCTTGGCGGGGTCGTACTCGCTGAGCTCGCTGCGGAAGTCCGGGTCGTGGCCGGCCACGCCCGGCGCGATGGGCCCCTGCGCGGCGATGGCCTGGCCGCGGCGCGGCAGGCGGATTTCCTTCTGCACGTCCCAGGCCAGCGAGATCGCGCGGCGCAGCGCCACCTTCTCGGGCGCCAGGCCGCCCACCGTGGGGTCGTTCATGTTGAAGTAGCTCATCGCCACGTCGGCGCGCAGGTAGCGCACCGCCTGCATGCCCTGTTCGGCCAGGTTGGGCGCCAGCTGGTTGCGCGGCATCGCGATGGGCATGAATTCCTGCGGCACCTCGTCGACCATGTCGAACTCGCCGCGCAGGAAGGACAGCCAGCGCGGCTGGTTCTCCTCGATCACCGAGATCTCGACGCGGTCGATCAGGGGCAGGCGCTGCCCCTGCAGGCGCCGGGCTTGCGCCACCAGGCGGGCATTGGACGGGTCGGGCTGCTGGTCGTAGCGCTCTTCGCGGAAGTTCGGGTTTTTCTCGAGCACGATCAGCGAGCTGCGCCGCCAGTCGGCCAGGCGCCAGGCGCCGGTGCCCACCGGGTGCTCCATGATCTTGTCGCCGTAGCGCTCGACCACCTCGCGCGCCACCGCGCCGAGGAAGGGGTCGGCGAAGTTGTTCACGAAGCGCGGATCGCCGGTCTCGCTGCGCACCTGGAAGGTGTAGCGGTCCAGCACGCGCGCGCCGGCCACTTCGCTGTCGTAGTCGAAGGGCGTCTTGTCCTTGAGCGCCTTGCGGCGCAGCTCGGTCAGGCCCGGCAGTTTGGCGTTCTCGAGCAGGTAGAGGTTGCCGCTCTTGTTGCGCGGGTCGTAGTGGCGCTTGATCGCGTAGACGTAGTCCGCCGCGACGAGCTCGCGCTTGCGGCCCCCGAAAGCGGGGTCATCGTCGAAATAGATGCCGGGGCGCACGCGGAAGGTCAGGGTCTTGTAGTCCGGCGAGATCTCCGGCAAGTCTTGTACGGTGGACGCACGCAGGCGCACCGGACGGGCCAGGTAGTCGTAGCGCAGCGGCGCGTCGAAGATGCCGGCGGTGATGGTGCGCGAATAAAGGTCGGTGACCTGGGCCGGGTCGAAGCCGGTTTCGGCGATGCGGATCGCGTAGCGCAGCACCTTGGCCGGCTGCGCGGCCGGCGCGGCGGCGCTTGCCGCGGTCTGCGCCGCGGCGCCATCCAGCAGCGCCAGGGAGAGAAGAAGGGTCAGGCCGGCTCGCATCGTCGCATCGTGGGCTGAAGGAGAGGCGCGCGACCAGGCGCGCGGACGGCGGGGGACAGCGGCATGTGGCGCATCGGATCCTCGCGCGCCAGCCCCGGATGGGCGCGCATTGTGGCCCAGAACCACGACCACAGCGCCCCGGGAAACCATAACGAATATTCAGCTTAATGCGAACAAACAGCTATGTGCGCCCCATCGGTGCTGCACTAGACTCGCGCCCGTTGACCCGCAGCCCTGCACCAGGGCCGCTGCATGCCATGGCGGGCCCAGTCCCCGTTCGCTTGACCAGCGCGCGGGGTTTCAGTTCTCCCGGCGCTGTACGCCACGCGCACGCAGGCCGCCGGGATCCAGCGACTCGCAATAGGAGCCCGACAGCAATGGCGGCTTACTTGTTCAGACGCCTTTGGCAAATGATCCCCACCCTGCTGGGGGTCGTGCTGCTGGTGTTCTTCCTCTTCAAATGGTTTGGCGGCGATCCGGCCGAAGTGCTGGGCGGACTCAACGCCAGCGCCGAGCAGGTCCAGGCGATCCGCGAACAGCTGGGGCTGAACAAGCCCGTCTGGGAGCAGCTGCTGATCTTCCTGAAGCAGATCGTGACCTTCGACTGGGGCAAGAGCTGGGCGACCAACGAATCGGTGTCCAGCCTGTTCGCCAGCCGCATGCCGGCCACGCTGACGGTGATGCTGCCCATCCTGATCCTGGAAGTGCTGCTGGCCATCCCCTTCGCGCTGGCCGTGGCCTACATGCGCGGCAGCAAGATCGACCGCGCGGTGATGATCTTCACGACGGTGGCGGTGTCCATCTCGCTGCTGGTCTACGTGATCGTGTTCCAGTACTTCTTCGCCTTCCGCCTGGGCTGGTTCCCGGTGCAGGGCTGGAGCGACAGCTTCTGGACCAACCTGAGCACCTACGCGCCGCTGCCCATCTTCGTCGCGGTCGCGGTGGCGCTGTCGCCCTACACGCGGCTGTACCGCACCTTCTTCCTGGACGAGATCGGCCATGACTATGTGCGCACCGCGCGCGCCAAGGGCCTGACCGAGAAGACCATCCTGCTCAAGCACGTGCTGCGCAACGCGATGATCCCCATCATGACGAACATCTCGGTGGCGCTGCCGCACGTGTTCGTCGGCTCCTTCCTGCTGGAGGTCTTCTTCTCCATCCCGGGCCTGGGGCGCGAGATCCTGCTGGCGGTCAACCGCAGCGACTACCCGGTGATCCAGGCCTTCGCGATCTACATCGCGGCGCTGACCATGGTCGTGAACCTGATCACCGACCTGCTCTACAAGCTCGTCGACCCACGGGTGGTTCTGAAATGAGTGCAGTGATGACTTCGACGACGACGAACGGCGCGGCGCCCAAGCGCTCGCAGGGCGTGTGGGCCGCCTCCTGGCGCCGCCTGCGGGCCGACAAGATGGGCATGGGCGCGATGGTGGTGGTGGCGCTGTCGCTGCTGCTGGTGATCGCGGCCGGCGTGGGCCTGGTGGCCCGCGACTGGCAGAAGGAAGTGGGCGTGCCCAACGCGCCGCCCACCTTCATGGGACCGGCCCCGGCCGAGAACGCCGGCGCCATTCCCCAACCCAAGGGCCCCAACGTGGACCTGAGCGACATCGATCCGCTCGCGCCCAAGTACAAGGAATGGGAAGAGCGCGCCAAGACCTACAAGACCGAGGACACGGTCAAGGCCCAGACCCTCGCCTTCGGCGCCGACCGCCTGGGCCGCGACGTGCTGGCCAAGGCCATCAAGGGCGCGGAGATCTCCATCCTGGTGGGCGTGCTGGCGGCGCTGGTGGCCACCGTGATCGGCACCGTGCTGGGCGCGATCTCGGGCTTTTACGGCGGCAAGGTCGGCGACTTCCTGGAGTGGGTCTACAACGTCTTCACGGCGATGCCCAACATCCTGCTGATCTTCGCGTTCGCGGTGGTGTTCGGGCGCGGCGTGCTGCCGGTGGTGATGATCCTCGGGCTGGCCGGCTGGACCGGCATCTACCGCCTGATCCGCGCCGAGTTCATGAAGCATTCGGTGCGCGAGTACGTGCGCTCGGCCGAGGCCATCGGCGCCTCCAAGACCTCGCGCATGTTCAAGCACATCCTGCCCAACGTCTCGCACGTGGCGCTGGTGCAGCTCTCGCTGCACGTGGTCAGCTTCATCAAGAGCGAGGTGATCCTGTCCTACCTGGGCCTGGGCGTGAGCGTGGACCAGGTCTCCTGGGGCACGATGCTGGCCGAGGCGCAGAGCGAGCTGATCCTGGGCTACTGGTGGCAGCTGGTCGCGGTGACGGCCTTCATGGCCATCTTCGTCACCGCCTTCGCGCTGTTCACCGATGCGCTGCGCGATGCGCTGGACCCCAAGCTGCGTGGTCTGGAATGACCCCCACGATCACGGAGAGTTGAGATGTTGCTATCGATACAGGACCTGAAGGTCGCCTTCCGCATGGGCAAGGTGGACGGGCAGATGCAGCGCCAGCTGGCGGTCAAGGGCGTCAGCTTCGACGTGCCGGAGAACAGCACGGTGGCGCTGGTGGGCGAGTCGGGCTCGGGCAAGAGCGTCACGGCGATGTCCATCCTGAACCTGCTGCCCGAGAACGCCGAACGCAGCGGCCGCATCGAGTTCCAGGGCCGCGATCTGCTGAAGACCAGCCTGCGCGAGCTGCAGTCGGTGCGCGGGCGCGAGATCGCCTGCGTGTTCCAGGACCCGATGAGCTCGCTGAACCCGGTGTTCACGGTGGCCGACCAGATCATGGAGCCACTGATCAAGCACCTGGGCATGACGCGGCGCCAGGCGCTGACGCGCGCCGAGGAGCTGCTCAACGAGGTCGGCATCCCCGACCCCAAGCGCCGGCTCAAGAGCTATCCGCACGAGATGTCCGGCGGCCAGCAGCAGCGCGTGATGATCGCGGTGGCGCTGGCCTGCAAGCCCAAGCTGCTGATCGCCGACGAGCCCACCACCGCGCTGGACGTGACCATCCAGCGCCAGGTCATGGACCTGATGGCCAAGCTCAAGGACACGCACAAGATGAGCATGCTGTTCATCTCGCACGACCTGGGCGTGGTGGGCGAGATCGCCGACCAGGTGGTGGTGATGCGCCATGGCGAGATCCGCGAGAAGGCGCCGGTGGCCGACATCTTCCACCAGCCCCAGGACGCCTACACCCGCGCGCTGCTGGCCTGCCGGCCCAGCCTGACCGAGAACCCGGCGCGGCTGATGGTCATCGACGACCACATCGCCGCGCAGGCCGGCGAGGTGCGCGCGCAGAAGACCGCCAAGCCCAAGGACCCCAACGCGCCGGTGGTGCTGGAGGCGCGCGGGCTGAAGAAGAGCTTCTTCTTCAAGTCCGGCCTGTTCGGCAAGACCGAGTTCAAGGCGGTCAAGGACGTCAGCTTCCAGCTGCGCAAGGGCCACACGCTGGGCGTGGTGGGCGAGTCCGGCTCGGGCAAGACCACCATGGGGCTGACCCTGCTGCGCCTGCACGAGCCCACCGGCGGCGAGGTGCTGTTCGAGGGCCGCGACCTGCTGAAGATGGGCGGCGCCGACTGGCAGAAGATGCGCCGCCGCATCCAGGTGGTGTTCCAGAATCCCTATGCGTCGCTGAACCCGCGCTTCACGATCGCGCAGGCGCTGACCGAGCCGATGGAGATCCACGGCATCGGCGCCAGCCACCAGGAGCGCCTGGACCGCGCCGTCGCGCTGCTGAAGAAGGTCGGGCTGGACGAGAACGCGCTGTACAAGTACCCGCACGAGTTCTCCGGCGGCCAGCGCCAGCGCATCGCGATCGCGCGCTGCCTGACGCTGAACCCCGAGGTGCTGGTGCTGGACGAGTCGGTGTCGGCGCTGGACGTCTCGGTGCAGGCCCAGGTGCTGAACCTGCTCAAGGACCTGCAGGACGAGTTCGGCCTGTCCTACATCTTCATCAGCCACGACCTGGCGGTGGTCAAGTTCATCTCCGACGAGGTGCTGGTGATGCAGCACGGTGACGTGGTCGAACAGGCCGACGCGCAGGAGCTGCTGCGCGCGCCCAAGCAGGATTACACCCGCCGCCTGCTCGGCGCGGTGCCGCGCGGCTATCAGGGCGAGGAGCGCGCACAGGCGCCGGCCTGAACCGGCGCTGATCCGCCCTCACGACAGGCCGCCTCCGGGCGGCCTTGTTCATGGCGCGGCATCGGGCCGTCGCGCCCGGCAGCGCCTCGCCCCCACGCCGGCGCAATCCGTCGCCCCGGGACGGCAGGGCCGCCACCGGCTGTCTACAGTGCGCGCTCTTCTTCCACACTCACGGAGCACACAACAATGACCCGACGCCTCACCCCCCTCGCCCTGATCCTGGCCGCCCCCGTGCTGCTGAGCGCCTGCGTGATCGCGTCGCCCGGCAGCTCGCGCAACGGCGAGCCCGGCGACCTGCAGAAGATGGGCGAGCAGGCCGTGGCGACCTGCGGCGCCGGCAATGTCAAGGAAGTCAGCGCCCGGAGCTTCAGCTGCAAATGAGGACCTTCGATGGCCTGGCTGATGCCGACGCCATCGCGCAGGAGCTGGCCTCCGTCGAACCCGGCGACGCACTGGAGGCGGCCCAGCTCGCGGACGCGATGGCCTGGGTGCGCTCCGGCGCGCCGCTGTGCCGCACGGCCAGGCCGGCCACGCCGGCCAAGCACCTGGTCGCCTATTTCGCCGTGGTCGACAGGGCCCAGCGCGAGCTGCTGCTGGTAGACCACCGCAACGCCGGGCTGTGGCTGCCCACCGGCGGCCATGTCGAACCCGGCGAGCACCCGCGCCTGACCGCGGCCCGCGAGGCCGCGGAAGAACTGGGGCTGCAGGTGGACCCGGCGCGCGTCGGCCCGCCGCGCTTCATCACGGTGACCGAGACGGTCGGCCGCAGCGCCGGCCATGTGGACGTGTCGCTGTGGTACGTGCTGCGCGTGCCGCGCGACGCCCTGCTGCGCCCTGACCCGGCGGAGTTCCACGAGGCACGCTGGTTCGCGCTGGACGCGCTCCCCGCCACGCGCGTCGAGGCGCATCTGCAGCGCTTCGCGGCCAAGCTGCGCGCGGCCTCGGCCGAGGCCACCCTGCGCGAAGCCTGCGCCGCGGACGCCGAGCCCATCGCCGCGCTGCTGCCCGACCTGGGCTATGTGGCCACGCCCGAGCAGGTGGCGCGCCGCCTGGACGCGCTGCAGTCCTGGCCGGACCAGAAGGTCTTCGTCGCCGAACAAGGCGGGCGGCTGCTCGGGCTGTGCCATGTGCAGGGCGTGCGCCTGCTGGCTTCGGACGGCTATGCCGAGCTGCAGGCCCTGGTGGTGGCCGCCGACCGGCAAGGCCAGGGCTGGGGCCGTCGCCTGTTGGAGCAGGCCCAGCGCTGGGCCGGGCAGGCCGGCTATGCGCGGCTGCGGCTGCGCTCCGGCACCCAGCGCGACGCAGCCCATCGCTTCTACCGCGGCCAGGGCTTTGCGCAGGGCCGCGCCAGCTATGCGTTCGAGCGCGCCACAATTCCCGCATCCCCCCGACCGCCCAAGGATTGATGCGATGAAACTGATCGGCATGCTGGACTCGCCCTATGTGCGGCGCGTCGCGATCTCGCTGCAGTTGCTGGAGCTGCCCTTCGAACACGAACCGCTGTCGGTGTTCCGCACCTTCGACCAGTTCCGCGAGATCAACCCGGTGGTCAAGGCGCCCACGCTGGTGTGCGACGACGGCACGGTGCTGATGGACTCCACGCTGATCCTGGACTACGCGGAGTGCCTGGCCCGCCCGCTCAGGCTCATGCCCGCCGAACTGCCCCGCCGCGCCCAGGCGCTGCGCCTGATCGGACTGGCGCTGGCCGCCTGCGAGAAGAGCGTGCAGATCGTCTACGAGCTGAACCTCCGGCCCGCCGAGCGCCAGCATGCGCCCTGGCTGGAGCGGGTGCGCGGCCAGATGCAGGCCGCCTACGGCGAGCTGGAACAGGCGCTGGCCGACGCGCCGCAGCAGCCCCATCTGGGCGCGCCCGACCAGGCCATGGTGAGCATGGCCGTGGCCTGGCAGTTCACGCAGCAGACCCTGCCGGGCGCCGTGGATCCGGCCGCCTTCCCGCGTCTGCATGCGCTGTCGGAGGCCGCCGAGGCGCTGCCGGCCTTCCGCCAGGCGCCGCACGGCGACGGCGTCTGCCGCGTCCAGCGCCGCGGCTGAACCTCCGCTCCTCGCCACTCCACATCGCCCCTCGCCCGGCCCCGCGCCGGGCCGCCGGCGTTGCCGCGCCGCCATGACCAATGGCCTGTTGACAGCCTTCTCGATTGGTATAAAACTGATATCATCATTTTCAGGGATCGAGAGAAGGAGAAGACGATGAGCATGAGCAATCAGGCCGGCCCGCGCGAAACGGATGCACGCACCGCCAACGGCTATCTGGCCGTGCTGCTGGGGCTGGCGATGGCGGGCGGTGGCGTGGCGATGGCCCTCGCGGCACCAGGCGGCTTCGGCGCGGTGCTGGGCGGGCTGACCCTGGTGGCCGGCGTGCTGCTGCTGGGCGGGCTGTACATGCAGCAGCCCAACGAGGCGCGGCTGCTGACGCTGTTCGGCCGCTACCGCGGCACCGACCGCCACGAAGGCCTGCGCTGGGCCAACCCGCTGATGGCCAAGCGCAAGCTCTCGCTGCGCGCGCGCAACCTCAACGCGCCGACGCTGAAGGTCAACGACAAGCGCGGCAACCCGGTGGAGATCAGCGCCGCGGTGGTCTGGCGCGTCGAGGACTCGGCGCGCGCGGTGTTCGAGGTCGACGACTTCGAGCGCTATGTGGGCATCCAGTCCGAGGCCGCGATCCGCCACCTGGCCGCCCAGTTCGCCTATGACGAGGGCGAGGATCTGCAGCCCGGCGAGACCACGCTGCGCGCCGGCGCCGACGAGGTGGTGGAGGCGCTCAAGCGCGAACTGCAGGCGCGCTTCGCCGAGGCCGGCGTCACGGTGCTGGACGCCAAGATCACCCACCTGGCCTATGCGCCCGAGATCGCCCAGGTGATGCTGCGCCGCCAGCAGGCCGAGGCCATCATCAGCGCGCGCAAGAAGATCGTGCAGGGCGCGGTGAGCATGGTGGAGGAGGCGCTGAAGGGCCTGTCCGAGCGCTCCATCGTCGAGCTGGACGACGAGCGCAAGGCCGCGATGGTTTCCAACCTGCTGGTCGTGCTGTGCTCCGACAAGGACACCCAGCCCATCGTCAACACCGGCACGCTGTACAACTGAGCGCGGCGGGGGCGGCGATGCATCTGCTCTTTCTGCTCACGTCGGCGCTGGTGCTGGCGCTGGTCGCGGCCACCTACGCCCTGCTGCCCGAGGTGGTGGGCAGCGCGCACAAGGCCAGCAGCCGCGAGTCCTTCGCGCTGTTGACCCTGTTCCTGGGCCTGCTGCTGCCGCTGCTCACCAGCCATGGAGTGATGGCGCTGGTGCGGCGCTGGCCCACCGGCCTGAACCTGCCCCACCGGGACTACTGGCTGGCGCCCGAACGGCGCGAGGCCAGTCTGGCGCGCGTGCTCAAGCACCTGCTGCGCCTGGCGGTGCTGCTGCAGCTGCAGGCCATGGGGCAGTACCTGCATGTGCTGCTGCCGCAGCGGCCGGACTGGCCGCAGCCGGGCGCGGCGTTCTGGGCCGCGGCGCAGGGGCTCTTTCTGCTGGCGCTGCTGCTGCTCATCGTCGCGCTGGTGCGCGACTTCAGCCGGCCGCCGCCGCCACGGGGCGGCCATGGTTCGCGCGGACGCTGAGCCATGTCCAGCCCGGCCAAGAAAAGCTATCCGCTGCGCCTGGACCCGGCGCTGTGGGACGAGATCGAGCGCCTGGCCGCGCAGGAGCTGCGTTCGGCCAACGCGCAGATCGAGATGCTGCTGCGCGAGGCGCTGGCGCGCCGCGGCATCAAGCCGCAGCACTCGCCCACGGCGCGGCGCGGCCGGCCGCCGCGCGACGGCGACGACACCGCATCCTGATGCGTGCCCGGCCCGGCAGGCCGTTCAGCGCGCGCGCCGCAGCAGCGCGAACGCCACCGGCAGCGCCAGCCAGAAGCCCGAGGCCGGCATCAGCAGCAGGCCCAGCGCGGTCAGCCCGAGCAGGCCCAGGCCCAGCGCGCGCCAGGGCGCCGTCGTCGCGCACAGGCGCTCCAGCGCGCTCAGCGCCAGGCCCAGCAGGGCCAGCGGCGCGCCGAACAGCAGGAACCAGCTCACCGCCCCCAGCAGCGGGTCCGCGCCCACCGTGTCGAACAGGCCGCGCTGCCACATCCGCGCCAGCGGCGCGCTGAACACCACCAGTCCGAACAGCGTGTGCAGCAGCGCCACGCCCATCAGCCAGCGCCCCATCCAGGGGCGCGTCGTCTTCGATGCGTGCATCGGGATCTCCATCGTCAAAGGATCTCGCGGGCCAGCGCCGCCCAGGGGTTGCCGGTGCGCACGCGGGCACCCAGCTGGCGCAGCATCTGCACCAGGCCCAGGTAGGCGCGGTCGACGAACGGCAGCTCGGGCGGCACCGCACGCAGGTGCGCCAGCGCAACGCGGTGCGCGTCGGGCGCCATGGTCGGCGGCGGGGGCAGCGACGCAAAGTCGAAGTGCTCGCCACGCCAGGGCAGCAGCTGCCAGTCCAGCAGCGGCGCCAGCGCCGGCATCAGCCGCTCGCGGAAGGCGCGCGGCCCCAGCTCGGGGTCGACCATGCCCAGGCGCTGGTAGGCCGCCAGGTGGCCGGCGGTATCGCCGTCCAGGCGCGCGGCCCAGGCGCGGGCCAGCTGCGGCAAGAACTCGCCGTCCAGCGCCAGCGTGCGGCCGAAGTCCAGCAGGCCCAGGCGCCCGTCGGGCATGAACAGATAGTTGCCCGGATGCGGATCGGCCTGGATGCGGCGCAGCCGGGTGAGCCCCAGCATGAAGCTGTCCAGCAGCAGCTGGCCCATGCGGTCGCGCTGCGCCTGGCTGGGCGCGGTGGCCAGCCAGGGCTCCAGGTGCAGGCCGTCCAGATGGTCCATGCTGAGCACGCGCGCGCTGCTCAGCGCCGTGTGCACGCGCGGCAGCACCAGGTCCGGCAGGGCCTGCATGCGCGCGCCGAACCAGGCCAGCTCGCGCGCCTCGCGCTCATAGTCCAGCTCCTCCAGCAGGCGCGCGCGCAGCTGCTCCAGCACGCCGCGCGTCAGCGCCTCGTCCGGCAGCGCCAGGTTCAGCCCCGCGCCCAGCGGCCGCAGCAACCCGGCGAGCAGGCGCAGGTCGCTATCCACCGCGGCCGCCATGCCCGGGTACTGCAGCTTGACGGCCAGGCGCTCGCCGGCGAAGGAGCGCGCCTCGTGGACCTGGCCCAGGCTGGCGGCCGCGAAGGCCTGCGGCTGGAACTGCGCGAACAGGGCCTCGGGGCCGCGGCCGAACTCCTGCTTCATCAGCTTGAGCACCAGCGCGCGGTTCAACGGCGTGGCCTGGTGGTGTGCCTGCGCGAGCTGGCGGCGCAGGCCCTCGGGCAGCAGGCCCATCTCCAGGCTCAGCAGCTGGGCCGCCTTCAGCGCCGTGCCCTTGAGCTGGTTCAGCGCGCCGAACAGGATGCGGCCCAGGCGCTGTTCATGCTCGGCGCGCGCGGCGGCCTGCTCGGCGGCCGGCCGCGCCAGCCCGCCCACCTGGTGCGCCAGCCGCGCCGCGCCCATGCGCGCCACCGCGGCGCCGGCCACCGCGCCGCGCGCCAGGCGTCCGGTGCGCGGCGCCTGGCCCTTGTTCTTGTCCGCGTCCTTGCGCTCAGCCATGGTGCTGGGCCTGTTCCAGCATGCGCGGCACGATGCGGCGGTGCACCGGCCCCACCACCGCCATGTACAGGCGGCCCAGCCGGTTGTGCTCGTGGACCACGGTGCTCAGCTGCAGCTGCGGCCCCCGCGGCGTGTCCGCCTTGAACAGCGACAGGCGCACGAGCAGGTGGCGGTCGTCCTGCTCCAGCACCACTTCGCGCGCGCTGCGCGAATGCAGCTGGAAGATGCCGACGCGGTCGCCCAGCCGGTACTGCGCCGCCGGCCGCAGCCCCTCGCCCAGCTGTCCCAGGGCCTTGAGCCCGACGAGGCGGACCATGCCGTTGCGCAGCGCCATCAGCGCGTTCATCCAGCCGGGCGTGCGCGCGACCAGGTCCAGATAGCTCTGCAGCGCCTCCGCGTCGGGCGCGGGATCGGGCAGCGCGTGGCAGTCGGCGAAGTCGGCACCGACGCTGAGCGCCGCGATGCGGCTGCCGGCCGGCAGCGGGCAGGTGCGCACCGTCACAGCAGGCTCCAGCGCTGCACCAGGCCGAGCAGGTGGACCAGTCCGAAACCCAGGCAGATCGCCGAACTCCACAGCAGGAAGGGCGTCAACGGCAGGCCGCCCAGGCCCAGGATCAGCGGGGCCAGCCCGCGCAGCAGATAGACCGCGGTGATCAGCAGCAGCCCCCAGCGCAGCGCCGGCAGCCCGCGCAGCGCCGGCACCCAGCCGCCGGCTGCCCAGGCATAGCCGGCCCAGACCAGCAGCACGACGGCGATGCCCAGCGTGATCAGGGCCGGCTGGGCATGGCCGGCCTCGGCCAGCCGCGCCATGCGCTCGCCGGCACCGAAGAAGCGATACCAGGGCGCTCCGCCCAGGATGATGGCCAGGTGCAGCAGGGCCGCAAGCGCGCTGAGCGCGCCGGCGATGCCCAGCGCCAGATGGGGGGCGGCGGCGTTCATGCGCCGCTCCGGGCGCGCCGGCGGGCCGGCACCGCGGCGGCCGGCGTGGCCTTGCGCGCCCGCCGCGCTGGCGCCGCGGGCGGCGGGGCCTCGGTCGGCGGCGCGGAAGCCGGCATCTCGCCCAGGCCCTGGCGCAGCAGGCCCAGCATGTCCAGCAACCCGCTGCCGGGGCGCAGCAGCCGTGCCATCTGGCTGCGCAGCAGCAGGCCGGCCAGCGCCAGCAGCCTGGACACCAGCCCGGTGCGCAGCACCAGCACCAGCAGCTCCAGGCTCTGGTCCAGCAGCCGGGTGGTCTCGCCCTGTTGCTCGGAATCGTCGTGCAGCCAGAAGCCAATCACGCCATAGGCATAGTCCGCCACCAGCGCGCCCAGCGCCGCCTTGAAGCCGCAGTAGGGCATCTCGCCGCGCGCCTCGGCCTCGTCCAGCATCTGCTCCACCGCGGCCCGGAAGGCGGGCTTGCCCGGCAGTTCCTCGCCCAGCAGCGTCAGCGGCGCGGCCAGCAGCGCGCGCCGCGCCAGCGCGACGAAGCCGCGCTGCGGCGCCAGGCGCTCCAGCAGGCAGTCCAGCAGCAGCTGCAGGCGCTCCTGCAGCGAGAACTCGGCCTGCTCCGGCGTCGCGCGCCATTGCGCCAGCGCGTCCTCGAAGGCTTGCTCGAAATAGCCCAGCACCAGCTTTTCCTTGCTGGGGAAGTAGTTGTAGATGGTGGCGTCGCCCAGGCCGGCCTCGCGGGCCACCTGCTTCATCGTCGTGGCCTCGAAGCCCTGGGCCTCCATCAGCCGGACGGCCGCGTCCAGGATCTGGCGCCGGTTGCGCGCCTGCTGGGTCTTGCTGGTTCTCATATGAATACCTGCTATGTTTTATTCAGTTTCACACGCAAATAAAAGAATAGCAAGTACACATTCAATCCCGGACAAGGTTCAGGGGCCCCGTCCCGCCCGGGCCCGGCGGCGCGCTCGCAGGCCGATCAAGCCGGGTCCAGGACTTGTCCCGAGTGAAAGCGGGGCCTGCGCTCACTACACTCGCCGCCAACTTTGGAGGACTGCATGAGCGGCTTGTTGCGGTGGCGCCCGGTGAGCGTCGATACGGGGGTCACCGTGGCCCCGGACGAACGGCTGTCCTGGCCGCAGACCCTGGCCATGGGCGTGCAGCACGTCGTGGCCATGTTCGGCGCCACGGTGCTGGCGCCCTTGCTGATGGGCTTCGACCCCAACGTGGCCATCCTGATGAGCGGGCTGGGCACGCTGATCTTCTTCGTGATGGTGGGCGGCCGGGTGCCCAGCTACCTGGGTTCCAGCTTCGCCTTCATCGGCGTGGTGATCGCCGCCACCGGCTATGGCGGCAGCGGGCCCAATCCCAACCTGGCGGTGGCGCTGGGCGGCATCGTCGCCTGCGGCGCGCTGTACTTCCTCATCGGCGCGCTGGTCTCGGTCTCGGGCGCGGGCTGGGTGGAGCGGCTGATGCCGCCGGTGGTCACCGGCTCGGTGGTGGCGGTGATCGGCCTGAACCTGGCCGCGATCCCGATCAAGAACATGGCGCCCACGCCCTTCGACGCCTGGATGCAGGGCGTCACCTTCCTCAGCGTGGCGCTGGTGGCGGTGTTCTCGCGCGGCATGCTGCAGCGCCTGCTGATCCTCGCCGGCCTGATCCTGGCCACGCTCATCTATGCGCTGCTGACCAACGGGCTGGGCCTGGGCAAGGCGATCGACTTCGCGGCGGTCGCCCACGCGCCCTGGCTGGGCCTGCCCCACTTCAGCGCGCCGCGCGTCGAGCTCAAATCCGTGCTGCTGATCGCGCCGGTGGCGCTGATCCTGGTGGCCGAGAACCTGGGCCACCTGAAGGCGGTGGCGGCGATGACCGGCCGCGACATGACGCCCTATCTGGGCCGCGCCTTCATGGGCGATGGCCTGGCCACCATGATCAGTGGCGCCAGCGGCGGCACCGGCGTCACCACCTATGCCGAGAACATCGGCGTGATGGCGGCCACGCGCATCTACTCGACCGCGGTCTTTGTCGTCGCCGCGCTGATGGCGCTGCTGCTGGGCTTCAGCCCCAAGTTCGGCGCGCTGATCCAGACCATCCCGCTGGCGGTGATGGGCGGCGTGTCCATCGTCGTCTTCGGCCTGATCGCGGTGGCGGGCGCCAAGATCTGGGTCGACAACCGGGTGGACTTCTCGGACAACCGCAACCTGATGGTGGCGGCCGTCACGCTGATCCTGGGAACCGGTGATTTCACACTGAAGCTCGGAGACTTTGCGCTGGGTGGCATAGGAACGGCCACCTTTGGTGCGATCCTGCTGCACGCGCTGTTGAGCCGCGCGCGCGCCCGCTGACGCCAGGACGGTCGGGCCGCCGGGCTCGTCCCCCACCACGAGGGGAGCAGCCGCGAGGGGGCGAAGAACTGGCGCATGGACATGGCAATGAAGACGGGCGACCCGCGGACCAGCATCTGCGCGCGCAGCCGGGGGCTGGGCCTGCTGCTGCTGTGCCTGGTGCTGAGCGCCTGCCAGCCCGAGGCCGGTACGGCCGACGCCGCCCCCGCCGCGCCCGTGCTGCGCCGTGACAGCGCACTGATCAACGAGCTGGACCAGCTGGAGCGCGTCGGCCTCTCGCTGCCCGAGGACCATGCGCCGGCCCTGGCCGTGCTGCTGGGCCGCTGCCCGCCGGGCAGCGCCGAGCGGCTCGAAGGCCTCAGCGTACGCGCCAACCTGCTGGGCCTGCTGCGCGACCGCCCCGGCTTCGACGCCGCGGTCGCCGAGCTGGCCAACTGGCCCGACAACGCGCTGCGCCGCAGCGCCCGGCTGGCCGAGCGGCTGGCCCAGGCGCAATGGGCGCAGAACAACGGCGAGCTGAGCGTGGCGCTGCGCCTGCTGGCGCCGCTGCCGCCGGAAGAGCTGGCACCGCTGGAGCGCCGCCTGGCCTGGCGCGCGCTGGCCACGCTGGCACGCGTCCAGGCCGACTATGGCGAGCTGGACAACGCGATCGAGAACAATCTGCGCGCGCTGGAGATGGCCGACGGGCTGGGCGGTGTCTGGCGCCGCGTCGCCTCGCTGGCCGCGCTGACCGACGTCAGCAACCGCATGGACCAGCCCGAGCGCGCGCTGCGCTACTCCGACGAGGCACTGGCGCTGGCGCGGCAGGACCCGAATCCGGTCACGCTGTACGACGTCTACACGGTGCGCGGCATCGTGCACGCCAGCGACCGGCCCAGCGCGGCGGCCCGCGAGGCGCTCAACGCGGCGCTGGAGCAGGCCCGCGCGGCCGGCTCGTCGCGGCTGGAGGCGCTGGCACTGGGCAACCTGGCCGACCACATGCTGCGCCGCGGCGAATTCGCGCAGGCCGAAGCAACCGCGCGCCAGGCGCTGGAGCTGGCGCGCCAGCACCACCGCCTCAGCTCCGAAATCCTCGCGCTGCACAACCTGGGCATCGCCAAGATCGGCCAGCGCCGCATCGAGGAAGGCAAGCGTGACGTGCTGGCGGCCATCCACATGGAGGTCGAGCGCGGGGCCGGCGGCTACACCGCCGAGTCCTGGCGCGAGCTGGGCCAGTACCTGGAGCAGGCCGGCGACCTGCCCGGCGCGCTGGATGCCTACCACCGCTCGCGCGAGCTGTTCGACCAGGTGCTGCACGAGGAATCGCGCAAGGCCGTGCTGGAGGCTGAGGCGCGCTATGAGGACACGCGTCGGCGCAAGGAGATCGAGCTGCTCAACCGCGGCAACCGGCTCAAGGAGGGCGAGATCCTCAGCCGCGACCTGCAGCTGCGCCTGTGGGCCGAGGTCGGCGCCTGCGTGCTGCTGTCCGCGGCGCTGCTGTCGCTGGCCTACCGGCGCATCCGCCGCACCAACGCGGCGCTGGCGCAGGCCAACGAATCGCTGCGCGAGCAGAGCGAGCGCGACCCGCTCACCGGGCTGTCCAACCGGCGTCATTTCCAGTCCGTGATCCGCCAGGCCGACGCCGGCCTGCGCGGCAGCCTCTTCCTGATCGACATCGATCTGTTCAAGCGCATCAACGACCAATGGGGCCATGCGGCCGGCGACAGCGTGCTGATCGAGGTCGCGCGCCGGCTGCGCGCCGTGCTGCGCGAGCAGGACCTGGTGGTGCGCTGGGGCGGCGAGGAGTTCCTGATCCTGATCCGCTCTCCCGACCCGCTGGACGCCGGCCACCTGGCGCAGCGCCTGCTGGACCAGGTGGGCAGCAAGCCGGTGATGCATGGCAGCCAGGCCATCACCGTGACCGCGTCCATCGGCTATGCCTGCTTCCCGCTGCAGCCGCATGGCGTGGTGCTGGACTGGGAACGCGCGCTGGACCTGGCCGACACCGCGATGTACATGGCCAAGGCCCATGGCCGCAACAAGGCCTATGGCGTGACGGCGATGGAGGCGCGCCACGCCGACGAGGCGCTGGTCCTGGGCGCCCAGCTGGAATCGGCCTGGCATGCCGGACGCGCGCAGATCCATTGCGTGCAGGGCCCGCCGGTGGAGGCGCGCCATGCGTGAAGCGCTTCGCCTCGCCGCGCTGCTGCTGGCCCTGGCCTGCGCGCCGGCCCTGGCCGCGCCGGGGCCCAACGCGCTGGAGCTGCGCCTGCTGGAGCTGGACAGCCAGAGCTACAACGACCCCACCCGCGCCCTGCGCGCGCTGCGCGAAATGCGCGCCCGCCATGCCGGCGACGCGGCGCTGCAGCGCCGCATCGACTTCAGCATCGGCCGCGCCGAGGCGCTGTCCGGCAGCCGCGACGCGGCCGCCACGATCGCGCAGGCGCTGGACAAGGACCAGGCCCCGGAGCTGGCCGAGCTGCTGCGCGCCGAGATCGAGGACCGGCGCGGCTCCGCGGCCCGCGCCGGCGAGCATGCCCAGCGCGCGTTGGCCCAGCTCAACCCCGCCTGCCAGCGCCCGACGCCGCCGGCGCTGGTCCAGCAAGGCTGCGACTGGCGCGCCAGCTGGCATGCGCTGCGCCTGATCCAGCGCAGCCAGCTGGCCTCCGGCGAGCTGGCCTTTGCCGAGGCGAGCGCGCGCCAGGCGCTGGAGCTGGCGCGGCTGTCGCTGCCGGCGCGCCAGCAGAGCCAGGCGCTGATGTCCATGAGCGTGGTGGCGGCGCGCCAGAACCAGGGCGAGCAGGCGCACGACTGGCTGGCGCAGGCCCAGCCGCTGGCCGGCGGCGACCCGCTGCTGATGGCGCGGCTGCGCATGTTCGAGGCCACGCTGGTGCCGCGCACCGACGGCGGGGTGCGGCAGCTGCGCCTGCTCGACGAGGCCCTGGAGCTGGCGCAGCAGGCCGAGGCCCCGCGCGACGCCGCCCAGATCCGCAGCAACCTGGTCGACGCCTACATGCACCTGGGCCGCCCGCGCGAGGCCATCGAGCAGGCGCGGCTCGCGCTGCCGGTGCTGCAGTCCTACGGCGACCAGCGACTGGAGCGCACGCTGCGCCACAACCTCTCGGTGGCCCTGGTGCTGCTGCGCCAGTTCGACGCCGCGCGGCGCGAGATCGCGCTGGTGGAGCAGCTGCGCGAAGGCAGTGGCAACCTGAGCCAGCGCGCGGTGCAGCTGCGCGAACTGGGCGAGGCCTATGCGCGCGCGGGCCAGCACAAGGAGGCGCTGCGCCTCTATCACGAGGAGCGCGGCGTCAACGAGGAGCTCAACGCCCGCACCCGCCAGGCGGCGCTGCGCCAGCTCGCGCACAAATACGACAGCGGCGCGCGCGAGCGCGACCTGGAGCTGCTGCGCCGCGACGAGGCCCTGAAGGACCAGCAGCTGAACAACCGCCAGCTCGCGCGCTCGGTGGGCATCGGCCTGGCCGTGCTGCTCGGGCTGTCGCTGCTGCTGGTGGTGGTGATGCTGGGGCGCGTGCGCGAGGCCAACCGCCGGCTCAAGGCCAAGCAGGCGCTGCTGCGCGCGCAGAGCGAGCGCGACCCGCTCACCGACCTCGCCAACCGGCGCCATTTCCTCGGCGTGATGGAGCAGCGCATGCAGGGCCGCTTCGACGGCGCGCTGATGATGGTGGACATCGATCATTTCAAGCACATCAACGACCGCCAGGGCCATGCCGCCGGCGACGCGGTGATCTGCGAGGTGGCGCGGCGGCTGCGCACGGCCGTGCGCGACGAGGACCTGGTGGTGCGCTGGGGCGGCGAGGAGTTCCTGATCTTCATCACCGGCGTCGGCAACGACGCGCTGGCACAGCTGGCGCAGCGCGTGCTGCAGGCCATCGGCGGCACGCCCGTCGCGACCGAGGCCGGCCCGCTGCGCGTCACCGCGTCGATCGGCTTCGCGCACTTCCCGCTGCCGCCGGCGCAGATCGCGCTGCACTGGGAACAGGCGGTGAACTGGGCCGACATGGCGCTCTACACCGCGAAGTCGCGCGGCCGCAACCGCGCGGTAGGCATCGGCCTGGTGGCGGCCGAGGACGCGCAGGCCCTGCTGCAGATCGAGGCCGACTTCGAGAACGCCTGCTCCAACGAGCGCGTGCAGCTGCTCACCGTGCAGGGACCCGAGCCGGCGGCCGCGTAGACTGCGCGCCATGCTCCCGAGTTCCGCCCGGCCCGGCCTGTCCGCCTATCTGAAGGACAAGCTGGGCGACGATGCCGTGGCCGCGCTGGTCGTCAGCGTGCTGCTGATCCCGCAAAGCCTGGCCTACGCGCTGCTGGCCGGCCTGCCCGCGCAGGTGGGTCTGTACGCCAGCCTGCTGCCGCTGCTGGCCTACGCGCTGCTGGGCTCCAGCCCCTATCTGAACGTCGGCCCGGTCGCGGTGCTGGCGCTGATGATCATGCAGAGCCTGGCGCTGGCGCCGGCCGGGGTCAGCCCGTCCGAAGCCGCGCTGGTGCTGGCCGCCGAAGTGGGGTTGCTGCTCGCCGCCGCCGCGCTGCTGCGCCTGGACGCGCTGGCCGCGCTGCTGTCGGTGCCCGTGCTGCAGGGCTTCGAGGCCGGCGCGACGCTGGCCATCGCGGCCTCGCAGCTGCCCGCGCTGCTGGGCAGCCCGGCGCAGGGCGGTACGCTGGGCGCGCTGTGGCGCTCGGCGGATGCGACGGGCTGGCGCCTGGACGCGCCGAGCGCCGCGCTGGGCCTGGGCGCCATCGCGGCGCTGCTGCTGTCGCGCCGCGCGCTGGGGCCGCTGCTGCAGCGCTGGATGGGGGCCGCGCGCGCCGCGCTGCTGGTGCGCCTGGCGCCGCTGGCCGTGCTGCTGACCGCCCTGCTCATCGTCTGGGCGCTGCGGCCGCCATCGCTGGCGCTGATCGGCGCGCTGCCGCCATTGCAGCTGAGCCTGACGCTGCCGCGCCTGGACGCGGGCGTGTGGCAGGCCCTGCTGCCCGGCGCCGCGATGATCGCGCTGATGGCCTATGTGTCCAGCCTCACCGTCGCCGAATCGCTGGCGCGCCGCCACGGCCAGCGCGTGCAGCCACGCCGCGAGCTGATGGGCCTGGCCGGCGCCAACCTCGCGGCCGCGCTGAGCGGCGGCATGCCGGTGGCCGCCAGCTTCTCGCGCAGCGTGCTGGTCAGCGATGCCGGCAGCCGCAGCCGCTTCACCGGCGTGCTGGTCGCGCTGCTGATGGGGCTGGCGCTGCTGACCCTGGCCCCGGTGCTGGCCTGGCTGCCCCGGGCGGTGCTCGCCGCGACCATCGTCGTCGCCGTGCTGTCCGGGCTCTCGGCGCGCCCCTTCGTGCTCGCCTGGCGCTACGACCGCGCCGAGGCGCTGCTGATGGCAACCGTCGCGCTGCTGGTGCTGCTGGAAGGGATCAGCCTGGCGCTGGGGCTGGGTGTGCTGGGCTCGATCGCGCTGCTGCTGCAGCGCACCGCGCGTCCGCACGTGGCGCTGATCGGCCGCGTGCCGGGCACCGAACACTACCGCAACGTGGACCGCCACCGCGTCGAACTGGACCCGCAGGTGCTGGGCCTGCGCATCGACGAGAGCCTGCTGTTCACCAATGTGCGCAGCCTGGCCGATGTGGTCCAGGCCCATCTGGACCAGCACCCTCAGGCGCGCCGCGTGCTGCTGCAGATGTCGCCGGTCAACGGCATCGACGTCAGCGGCCTGGAGGCGCTGCACGAGCTGCAGGACGCGCTGGCGCGCCAGGAGCGCCGCCTGGACCTCAGCGAGGTCAAGGGCCCGGTGCTGGACCGGCTGCGCGCCGGTGGCTTCGAGCGCTGGTTCCGGGGCCGCATCTACCTGAGCCACCACCAGGGCATGCACGACGCGGGCTGACCCGCCGCGCGAGCGGCTAGCGGGCCTGCGACAGGGCCAGGCGCAGCCCGAAGGCCAGGAACAGCGCGCCCATCGTGCGGTTGAGCCATGACGTCAGCCGCGCCAGGCGGCCGTCGTGGCCCAGCCCGGCGCGCACGCGCCGCCCGGCCAGCGCGCCCATCCAGGCCAGCGCATGGCACCACAGCATGCCGTTGAGGTTGAAGATCGCGCCCAGCAGCAGGAAGGCCAGCGCCTTGTGCGGCGCGTCCGGCGCGATGAACTGCGGCACGAAGGCGAGGAAAAACAGCGCCACCTTGGGGTTGAGCACATTGGTCAGGAAGCCCTGGCGGAAGATCTGCCACAACGGGGCCGGTGCGGGCGCTTCCGACGGCGTGGCCGCGGCCGGCCGGGCGCGGCTGCGCAGCATCGCCAGGCCCAGATAGACCAGGTAGGCCGCACCGACCAGCTTCACCGCGGTGAAGGCCCAGGCCGAGGCCGACAGCAGCGCCGACAGCCCCAGCGCCGCCGCCAGCACGTGGACGCAAGTGCCCGCGCCTATGCCCAGCGCCGCGGCGGAGCCGGCGCGAAAACCCTGGCCGGCGCTGCGTGCCAGGATCAGCAGCGAGTCCGGCCCTGGCGTGATGTTCAGCAGCAGTCCGGAAATCACGAACAAGGTCAGGTCCTGGGTTCCGAACACGGTCCATCTCCTCCAGCCAACGGGCGGCCCGCCAGCCTAACGCAGATGGCGGGCGGCGTGCGCGCATGCGGTAGAGTCGTTCGACATCGACAACCTTTTCCCTCCCGGGGTTGACATGCCGGTCGACGGCCGCCTTCTTGAATTGTTCGAACGCAGCGAGCAGCTGCTGGCGGTCTTCGATCCGGAGGACCGGCTGCGCCATGCCAACCCGGCCTTCCGGCTCGCCTACGACCTCGGCCCCGACGAGCAGCCGCTGTGGACCGAGATCATGCGCGCCAACCACGCCAGCGGGCGCGGCGCGCTGATCGAGACCGGCGACATCGAGACCTGGCTCAGCGCCGTGGCCTCGCGGCGCGGCAAGCTGCCCTTTCGCGCCTTCGAGGCCGACCTCGCCGACGGGCGCTGGATCTGGATGTGCGAAACCCTGCAGCCCGATGGCTGGCTGTTGTGCGTGGCCTCGGACATCACCCATCTCCGCCAGGACGACCGCGCGCTGCGCGTCGCCCATGCCCGGGCGCAGCGCGCCGCGCAGACCGATGCGATGACGGGGCTGAGCAACCGCGCGCACGGCATGGCGCTGCTGCAGCGCGCGCTCAAGCAGCCCGGCCCGCTGTGCCTGGCGCTGCTGGACCTGGACCATTTCAAGCGCATCAACGACAGCCTGGGCCATGCCGCCGGCGACGAGGTGATCCGCGACTTCGCCCGCGCGCTGCAGGCCGGCACGCGGCGCGAGGACGTCTGCGCACGGCTGGGTGGTGAGGAGTTCATGCTGCTGCTGGCGCGCACGCCGTTGCCGCGCGCCATGGAGGTCGTCGAACGACTGCTGGAGCGCGTGCGCCGCGCACGCCCGCTGGTCGAGCACCCGGGCCTGGGCTACACCTGCTCGGCCGGCCTGGTACAGCGCCGCCCTGGCGAGAGCGAGGACGCGCTGCTGCGTCGCGCCGATGCCGCGCTCTATGCCGCCAAGGGCGCGGGACGGGACCGCATCGACGCCTGCGAATGAGCGTGCCGCGCGCGTGAGACCGGTCAGATCGACATGTTGACGACGCTGAGCGCCGTCTTCTTCACATGCACGCCGATCACCGCGACCACCTCGTCGGGCCGTGCCGGGCGCAGCAGCTGCTCGGTCTCCACGCTGACCTTGGTGACCAGCGAGTCATCCTCCAGCAGGCAGAAGAAGGGGCGCGGGTCGATCGCCGCGCTGGGATCGGGCCGGCCTTCGTTGGCGCCATGCGGCACGCGCAGGCCGTCCAGCAGGGTCTTCAGGC
Source organism: Pelomonas sp. CA6 (assembly GCF_022549225.1). GTDB lineage: Bacteria > Pseudomonadota > Gammaproteobacteria > Burkholderiales > Burkholderiaceae_C > Roseateles. The sequence continues at coordinate 89,136 of NZ_JAKZFD010000012.1, read as the reverse complement.
GGTTGTCGATGTCGCCGCCGTCGGTGATCAGCGTGCCGCGCGGCTGCTGGCGCAGCAGCAGCACCGAGATCTCGGCATAGAGGTCCAGGCGCTGGGTCACCAGCGGCGCGAACAGCAGCCCGCCCTTCTCGACGATCACCGAGGGCCGGTCGGACCGCGGCGGATGCGCCAGCAGCCAGTCCGAGGCCTCGCGCAAGGCGCGCTGCTGATGCCACAGCTCCTGCAGCTGCGGATGCAGCGCGCGCCGGATCTCCCACTTGTGCGCGGACTTGGCGCCCTGGCCATGCAGGGGACCCTCATAGATCAGCCGGAATTCCATGCGCCCAGCATAGCCGCAGCGGTGCGGCCGCTCAGACCGTGCCGGCCATGCCGCGCAGCAGCCACACGCCCAGCGCCCCCAGGGCCAGCAGCCACAGCAGCACGATCAGCCCCGCGACGAGCAGGTTGCGCGGCAGGCGCAGGCGCTGCTGCGCGGCACGCCCACGGGCGCGCTGCAGCACCGCGGGCGGCAGCAGGCGCAGCACCAGCCACAGCCCCAGCGGCACCAGCAGCAGATCGTCCAGCCAGCCCAGCACCGGGATGAAATCGGGAATCAGGTCGATCGGACTCAGCGCATAGGCAGCCACCGCCAGCGCGAGCAGGCGCAGGCCCCAGGGGGTCTCGCGGTCGCGCGCCGCGTAGTAGACGGTCAGCAATTCGCTGCGCAACGCGGCCGCCCATTGGCGCCAGACGCCCTTCCACATGCCCACACCGGCCTCCCGCTGGCTATCCGTGAGCCCCCTTATATGGGTTCTGCGGATCTGTTCACAAGCCGTCTGCGACGTTACGCTGCCTCATCAGCAAAGAAGATGATGAGGTCCTCATGAGAAAACGAAGGGTGGCCCCGAGTTTTCTCACCGCCCCCGGACGGCAGCCGAGCGGGCGGGCGCTGCTGCGCCGCGCCTTCGGCGCGCTGCTCGCGGTGGCTTGGCTGTGCGTCGCGGGACCGGCGCTGGCCGATGCGCTGCAGCGCCTGCGCTTCACCACGCTGCAGGCGCAGGACGGGCTGCCCAGCGAGGCGGTGGTGGTCAGCCTGCAGGACCACAACGGCCTGGTATGGCTGGGCACCACCAACGGGTTGGCGCGCTTCGATGGGCGCCACATGCGGGTGTTCAAGCCCGACCCGGCGCGCGCCGATTCGCTCAGCCATCCGGTGATCCACGCGCTGCTGGACGACGGCCAGGGCGCGCTGTGGGTCGGCACGGGCCAGGGCCTGGACCGGCTGGACCTGGGCCGCGAGACGCTGCGCCGCCTCGCGATGCCGCCGTCGCCGCCCGGCGTGCCGCTCGTGGTGAGCGGGTTGGCGCCGGCCGGCCCCGGCCGGCTGTGGGTGGGCCTGCCGGACGGGCTCTACCTGCTGCGGCTGGACGGCGAGCGCTTCGAGCGCTGGCCGGCCCCGGCACCGCTGGCGCCGGCCGGCCGCGTGCGCCGGCTGCTGCCCGACGGCCAGGGCGGCGTCTGGGCCGCCTATGACCGCGAGGTGATCCGCGTCGCGGCCGACGGGCGGCTGCTGGCCTGGGCCCACACGCGCGACGGGCATGGCGCCGCGCGGCAGCCCGCGGCGGCGCTGCTGCCGCGCGCGCTCGCGCTGGACGCGCGGCAGCGCCTGTGGGTGGGGCTCAGCGGCGGCGTGCAGGTCTGGCGCCCGGCGCCGCAGCAGCCGGGCGGGCTGGCGCCGGTCACCGACGCGGCGCTGGATGCGCTGCCGCGCGGCGCGGTCTACGACCTGCTCCGCGACACCCAGGACCGGATCTGGATCGCCAGCACCGGGGCCGGCGGGCTGGCGCGCTGGAGCGAGGACCAGGGCCTGCAGCGCTTCGAGCACCAGCCGGCGGTCACCGGCAGCCCGGCGGACAACGCGCTGGCCTCGCTGATGCTGGACCGCAGCGGCACGCTGTGGGCGGGCACCTGGGGCCGCGGCATCAGCCTCGCGGACCTGAACCAGGGCGGCTTCAGCCACTACAACGCGGTGCCCGGCGATCCCGCCAGCCTCTCCCATTCCGCGGTGCTGGCGGTGCTGATGGACGGCCCGGACCATGCCTGGGTGGGCACCTATGGCGGCGGGCTGAACCGGCTGCGCCTGGCCGACGGGCGGACCGAGCAGATTCCGCTGACCGAGCAGCCACTCGCCCGCGTCAAGGCGCTGCTGCGCGACCGCGAGGGCCAGCTGTGGATCGGCGGCGACGGCGGGCTGCTGCGCTACGACCCGCGACAGCGGCGCAGCGAGCGCCTGGCACTGAACGAGGAGTCGCCCGCGGCCGCCTCCATCAGCGCGCTGCTGCAGGACCGCCAGGGGCGCGTCTGGGCCGCCAGCGCGGCCGGCCTCTACCGCTTCCTGCCCGGCCAGCGCCGCCCCCAGGTGTTCCGCGCCCGCGCCGGCGAGCCGGGCGCGCTGCCCGGCCACACCATCGACTGCCTGCTGGAGGACCGCGAGGGCCGGCTGTGGCTGGGGAGCAAGAGCGGGCTGATCCTCTACGACGCGGCGCGCGACGCCTTCGTCGCGCCGCTGCGCCCCAGCGCCGAGCTGCCCGCGCCGGAGCGCCTGGGCGTGCAGGCGCTGCGCCAGGACGCGGGCGGCCGCCTCTGGCTGGGCACGACGCAGGGCCTGTACGAGCTGCTGCCCGGCGGCGCGGACGGCGGGCCGGCGCGCCTGCGCGCGCAGCCGCTGGCGGGCCAGGCCGGCAGCGGCTACTTTGCGCTGCAGGACGACGCCGATGGCGCGCTGTGGCTGGCCAACGAGGAGGGCCTGACCCGCTTCGACCCCGACGGTGGCACGCTGCGCCACTTTCCCCTGCGCAACCGCATCGAGCGCGGCTTCAATTTCGGCGCCGCCGCGCGCGGACCGGACGGCAGCCTCTACTTCGGCAGCGTGGGGCTGCTGCGCATCCAGCCCGCCGAGCTGCGCGACAACCCGCAGGCGCCGCGCGTGCTGCTGTCCGACCTGCGCCTGTTCAACCGCTCGCTCAGCGCCGACCCGGGCGACGCGCAGGCGGCCGGCCAGGCGCAGGCGCTGGGCGTGGACGGCGCGCTGCACCTGACCCGGAGCCTCCGCCTGGCGCCGCAGCACAGCATGATCAGCCTGGAGCTGTCGGCGCTGCACTTCACCGACCCCACGCAGCTGCGCTACGCCTGGAAGCTGGAGGGCTTCGACCGCGACTGGATCCCCGCGCCGGCCGGGCAGCCCATCGCCACCTACACCAACCTGGACCCCGGCCGCTACCGGCTGCTGGCCAAGGCCGCCAATCCCGACGGGGTGTGGAGCGAGCCGCAACCGCTGCTGACCCTGGAGGTGCAGCCGCCCTACTGGGCCACCTGGTGGTGGCGCGCGGGCGCCGCGCTGCTGCTGCTGGGCGGCGTGCTGCTGGCGCTGCGCTGGCGCGAGCGCACGCTGCGCGGCCGCCAGCTGCAGCTGGAGCGCAAGGTGCGCGACCGCACCGCCGAGGTCGTGGAGCAGGGCCGCCAGCTGGCGCGCGAGAAGCAACTGGCCGAGACCCAGCGCGAGGCCGCCGAGAAGGCGCGCCGCGACATCGCGCTGCTCAGCGAGATCGGCCGGCGCATCACCGCCATCCGCGACCCCGAGGCGATCTGCCAGACGCTCTACGAGCATGCCCGCGAGCTGGTGCCGGCGGATGTCTTCGGCGTCGGCCGGGTGGACTGGCAGGAGCGGCTGCTGCACTACGACTTCGTGCGCCAGCAGGGCCGCCCGGTGCGCCCCTATGTGCGCAGCCTGGACATTCCCGACCAGCCCTCGGTGCAATGCGTGCTGGAGGCGCGCGAGCTGGTGCTGACCCACATCACGCAGGACCACCGCGTGCTCGACGAGGTGGCGCGCCGGCGCGCCGGCACCGACCGGCTGCAGCTGCTGGACCAGGGCGAGCCCATCGTCGCCGGCTCCGGGCTGTACGTGCCCATGCTGCTGAAAGACCAGGTGATCGGCGTGATCGGCGTCGTCAGCGAGCGCGAAGCGGCGTTCGGTCCCGCGGAGCTGGACATCCTGCGCACGCTGGGCGCCTATGCCGCGGTGGCCTACGACAACGCCGAGGCCTACCGGCGCCTGAGCCTGACCCAGGAGCGCCTGGTGGAGCACGAGAAGCTGGCCGCGCTGGGCGCGCTGGTGGCCGGCGTGGCCCATGAGCTGAACACGCCGATCGGCAACGGGCTGCTGATGGCCAGCACGCTGCAGGAGGCCAGCCAGCACATGGCCGAGCGGCTGCGGGAGGGCGGGCTGCGGCGCTCGGAGCTGGCCCAGTTCTGCGAGCGCAACACCGAGTCCACCACGGTGCTGACGCGCGCGCTGGAGCAGGCGGCGGGCCTGATCGCCAGCTTCAAGCAGCTGGCGGTGGACCAGACCTCGGACCAGCGCCGCATCTTCCGCCTGCTGACGCTGTGCGAGGAGGTGGCCGTGACGCTGGCGGCACGGCTGCGCCGCGAGGGGCATCAGCTGGAACTGGCGGTGGACCCGGCGCTGGAGCTGGACAGCTTCCCCGGCCCGCTGGGCCAGGTGCTCAGCAACCTGGTGCTCAATGCCCAGCTGCACGGCTTTGCCGGGCGGCGCGACGGTCGCATGCGGCTGGAAGCCAGGCGCCTGGGCGCCGAGTCCGTGCGCATCGACTTCAGCGACGACGGCCACGGCATCCCGCCGCAGCACCTGCGGCGCATCTTCGAGCCCTTCTTCACCACCCGGCTGGGCCAGGGCGGCTCGGGGCTGGGACTGCACATTTGCTACAACATCGTCAGCAACCTGCTGGGCGGCAGCATCCGCGTGTTCAGCCGTCCTGGCGAGGGCGCGCGGTTCGTGATCGAGTTGCCCCTGCGGGCGCCGGAGCAGGGCGGCGCGCCCGCGGTGGAGGCGCCGGCGGACGGCGATCGCGGGGGATGAGTGGGGCATGGGGCGCGCGGCCCCTCCCCGCCCGCCACGCGGCAGCTCGCCGGGCAAGGCCTGCCGCGCCACCGGGCCTTACGCCAGGTCTCCCCAGGATCCCGCTGGACGAGGGGCCCACGCCACTCAATCCACCCAGACGACCCGGCTCTTGCGCCCCTGTTCCGCCCAGCCTTCCAGCCGCGCGCCAAAGAGCTCGTCCACGCGGTTGCGGCGGACCTTGAAGGTGGGGGTGATCAGGCCGTTGTCGACGGTCCAGGGGGTGCTGAGCAGCACCAGGCAGTCCAGGCGCTCGTGCGGGTCCAGCCGCGCGTTGACCTCGGCCAGGTGGCGTTCCAGCTCGGCCGTCAGCTGCTGGCGGCCGGCGCCGGTCGCGGCCTTCTGCACGGCCTCGGGCGACAGCATGGCCAGGCCCAGCGGCTGTGCCAGGTTGGCGCCCGTCACCACACAGGCTTCCAGCGCATCGTGCATCGCCAGCCGGTCTTCGATGGGCGCCGGCGCCACGTACTTGCCCTTGCTCGTCTTGAACAAATCCTTGACGCGGCCGGTGATGCGCAGGCAGCCGTCCTCGCGCAGCTCGGCCTTGTCGCCGGTGCGCAGCCAGCCGTCGTGGGTGAGCGTGTCGGCGGTCAGCTCGGGCTGCTTGTAGTAGCCCATCATCAGCGCCGGGCTCTTCATCTGCAGCTCGCCGGTCCGCGCGTCGATGCGGGTCTGCACGCCGTCGTAGGCCGGCCCCACGGTGCCCATCTGGTCAATGCCCGGCACGGTGATGTGGGAGACGGCCAGGTTCTCCGTCATGCCGTAGCCCTCGTTGATGGGCAGGCCCAGCCGGTGGTACCACTGCAGCAGCGCCAGCGGCATGGGCGCGGCACCGCCGGCCGCGATGCGGCAGCGCTCCAGGCCCAGGGCCTTGAGGATCTTGCGCCGGACCAGGCCGCCGATCAGGGGCAGGCCCAGCAGCAGGTCCAGCTTGCGCTGCGGCAGCCGGGCCAGCACGCCGTGCTGGAACTTGGTCCACAGCCGCGGCACCGAGAAGAACACCGTGGGCCGCGCGCGCTGCAGGTCCTCGGCAAAGGTGTCCAGGCTCTCGGCGAAGTAGATGCGCAGGCCGGTGCGCAGCCAGCCATGCTCGACCAGCACGCGCTCCACCACATGGGCCAGCGGCAGATAGGACAGCAGGCGGTCGTCGGTCCCGATGGGGATGCGGCCCAGCCCGGCGGCGATGGCCCAGGCGAAGTTGCCGAAGCTGTGCATCACGCCCTTGGGCGCGCCGGTGGTGCCGGAGGTGTAGATCAGCGTGGCCAGCTCATCGGCCGCGCGGGCGGGTTCGCCCACCAGCGGGCGGCTGCGCGCGCAGATCGCGTCCCAGTCCTCGTGGCGCTCGCGCACGTCGGCGGGCGACAGCGGGTAGCTGATGCAGGGCAGGCCGTCGGGCACGCCGGCGCGCATAGACTCCCAGCCGTCCAGCTTGCCGATGAAGAGCGCGCGTGACTCGCTGTGGGAGAGGATCTGCGCGATGGTCTCGGGCGCCAGCGTCGGATAGAGCGGCACGGAGACGTAGCCGGCCATCCAGATCGCCAGGTCGCTCATCAGCCACCAGGCGCAGTTCTTGGACAGGATGGCGACGCGCGCGCCCGGCTCCCAGCCCAACTCCTGACCCATGGCCCGCAGATGCGCGGCCATGCGCCGCACCTCGTCGGCGACCTGGCGCCAGACATAGTCCTTGACCGTGCCGTCGCCCATGGGCTGGCTCAGCGTCACCCGCTCGGGGGTTTCCAGCTCCCAGTGGTAGAGGCGCTGCAGCGCCAGACTGTCGGCGGGAATGCTGCCGATGACGGCCATGGGGGTCTCCTCTCGTTTGTGGTCGTGGCCCTGGGACGGACCCCGGCGCCTGGGCCTGAGGCTAGCGCGCCTGAGCCCCGTCCGGGAGGGGGTTTGCGACAAGCCTGTGCGCTCTAGGGGCGCCACTCCACGGCAGCCCCGCGTCGGAGCAGGCGCCGGGTTTGACGCAGGTCAGAACGCGGCCTCCGGCGGGTTGGCCGCGTCGCCGCGGGCGAGGCGGTCGCGCCAGGCGTCCAGCGGATGCGGCCGGCGCAGATGGCGCGGCCGCAGCGCGTCGGCGCGCGCCAGCGCGGCCTGAGCCTCGGGGGCCCGCTGCAGCACCAGGGTGGTGGCCAGGTCCAGCTGGGCACGCCAGCGCGGCGCCTGGTCGGGTTCGTCGATCGCGTCCAGCGCGGCCACGCGCTGCGCCAGCAGGCGGCGGCTGGCGTCCAGGTCGCCCTGCTGGCGCGCCAGCGCGCCCTGCAGTTGCTGCAGGCGGCTGCGCAGCGGTGCGCTGGTCTGCAGCACCGGCAGGGTCTGGATGCGCCGCGCCAGCTCCTGCGCCAGCGCGGGGTCCAGCGGCAGCGCGGCGCGCGCGAGGTTCAGCCAGGGTTCGGCGCGGTTGGGTCCGGACAGCCGCGGCTCGCGCTCCACGGCCTCGGCGATCTCGCGCGCCTCGCGCGCCAGCGCCGCCGGCTCGCCCGCGCCCAGCAGCGTGCGCGTCAGCAGCAGCTGGGCGCGCCGCGGCAGCTGCAGCGCCGGCATCTGCACGCCGCGCGCCAGGCTGGCGGCGAGCACCGCTTCGCGCTGGCGCAGCGCGGCGGCGTAGTCGCCCTGGTCCTGCCACCAGGTCGCCAGCTCGTTGCGCAGGCCCAGCGCGGTCTCGCTGTCCGGGCCCAGCACGCGGTCCATCTCGACGGTCAGCGCGTCCACCTCGCGCTCGAACGCCATGGGCAGCAGGCGGCGCATCTGCATGGTCAGCAGCCCGCGGCGCTGGGCCAGGACCTCGACCGAATCGGTCTTCATGCCCGCCGCCCAGGCCGGCCGCGCCTGCTCCAGCACCGCCTGCGCGTCGGCGAAACGGCCTTGGGCATAGCGCAGGATGGCGATCTTGTTGAGCACCGCCACGCGCGCCATCGAGCCTTCGGGCGTGGCCCGCGCGTTGACGGCCACCATCTCCGGTTCCAGCGCCTCGGCCTCGGCGAAGCGCCCGGTCTTGGTGTAGGCGACGAAGAGCATTTGCAGCAGCGCGTTGTAGTCGTCCGAGTCGTGCGCCCAGTGCCGGCGCGCCGGCGTCTGCAGCGGCGCGACGAGTTCGATGACGCGGTCCACCAGCCCGGCGGCGTTGTAGGTGCGGGCCAGCTGCATCTGCGCTTCGAGCACGCGCGCGTCGTCGGCGGGCCAGAGCGCGCGCAGCTGCTGCAGCTGGCGCTCGCCCAGTTCGATGGCCAGGTCCATGCGGCCCTGCGCATGGTAGACATGGGCCAGCACGCCCTGCAGGTCGGCGCGCAGCTCGGCGTCGCCGGCAAAGCGCTGGTCCAGTTCGCGGCGGCTCTTCTCCAGCAGGTCCAGCACGGTGGGTGGCCGGCCGCCATGTTCGTTGGGGTTGGCGCTGGACAGCAGGTCGCCGAGGTATTCCACCGCCTGCTGGCTGCGCCGCGCCGCCTGCTCGGCGCGCTGCCATTGCCACAGGCTCAGGCCCAGCCCGGCGGCCAGCGAACCCAGCACCAGCGCGCTGCCCAGCGCCAGCCCGGCATGGCGGCGCAGCCACAGCCGGGCGCGGTGGCGCCAGTCCTCGCCGCGCACGCTGACCGGTCGATGCGCCAGCCAGGCCTCCAGGTCGTCGATGAAGGCGCGCATGCTGGGATAGCGCTCGGCCGGGTTCTTGCGCAGCGCCTTGGCCACCACGGCGTCCAGGTCGCCGCGCGCCAGCCGGTGGTCCGGCGGCAGGCCCGGCCCGCTGCCGCGCGCGCCGACCGTGGGTCGCGTGTGTGCCAGGCGCAGCGGTTCGGTGTGCAGCACCGCATGTTCCATCGCCAGCGGGCTGGCGTCGCGCCCGGCATAGGGCAGCTCGCCGCTGAGCAGCTCGAACAGCATGACGCCCAGCGAATACTGGTCGGCCGCGGTGCCGATCGGGCCGCCCAGCAGCTGCTCCGGCGCCGCATAGGCGGGTGTCAGGCGGCGCCCGGCGACGCGGGTCAGCGCGCTGTCGCGCGGGGCGCCGGTCTCGTCGTCCAGCAGCGCGGCAATGCCGAAGTCCAGCAGCTTGGGCTCGCCGTCGGGCGTGACGATCACATTGCCCGGCTTGAGATCGCGGTGCACGACCAGCTGCGCATGGGCGTACTCGACCGCGCGCGCCACGCCGATCAGCAGGCGCACGCGCTGCGCCACCGACAGCCCGCGCGTGGCGGCATGGTGGGACAGGGTCAGCCCGGGCACATGCTCCAGCACCAGGAAGGCGGTCTCTCCCTCCAGCCCGGCGTCCAGCAGGCGCGCGATGCCGGGATGGCTCAGGCGGCCCAGCAGCGCGCGCTCGCGCGCGAAGCGGGCGGCCAGCCCGGGGCCGGTGATGTCGGCGCGCAGCAGCTTGACCGCGGCATTGGCCTCGTAGAGCCCGTCGCTGCGCCGCGCCAGCCAGACCTCGCCCATGCCGCCGATGCCGATGCGCTCGATCAGCGACCAGGCGCCCAGGCGCATGCCGGCGTGGGGCTGCACGTCGGCGGCGGGCGCGCCGGCCTGCGCCGCGCCCGCGGGGGTCAGGCCTTGCGTGACCGTGGGCTCGGCGGCGGGGTCCATGGCATCAGCGCGCGCCGGCGGTCGCGCCTCAGGCGCCCTCGGCCGCCTGCAGCGCGGCCAGCGCGTCGGCGAGCTGCTGCTCGCTGACCTGCTCGCCGCGGCTCACCGGCGCCTGCGCCAGCGCACCGGCGCCGTCCTTCTTCAGCCGCGCCACCCACTGGCCGGCCTCGCGGCCCTGGGCCAGGCCCTGGCTCTGCAGCAGCAGCGTGCCATCGGCGGCGAGCAGCTTGAAATAGAACAGCCCGTCCGCCTCGCGGTACTGCTTGAACTGCGGCAGCGCCGACTTCTCCTTCACCACCTGGGCCTTGGCCACCAGCGGCTGGAAGCGGCGCAGGCCCACGGCCTCGCGCAGGCGCTGCAGCAGCGGCGCGGCGATCGCGCGCGCCTTGGCCGCGCCGTCCATCAGGATGGCCTCGATCTTCTCGGGGTTGGCCATCAGCGCGTCGTAGCGCTCGCGCATGGGTCCGATCTCGGACTCGATCAGCTCGAACAGCTGCTGCTTGGCCTCGCCCCAGGCCAGGCCGGCGCGCAGCTGGGCGCGGAAGGCCTCGCGCTGGGCCGGCGTCGCGAAGGCGTCGTAGATCTGCACCAGGTGCGAGCCGTCCGGGTCCTTGGGTTCGCCGGGCGCGCGCGAGTCGGTGACGATGCGCGCGATCGCATCCTTCAAGGCCTTGGCGCCGCCTTCGAACAAGGGGATCACGTTGTCGTAGCTCTTGGACATCTTGCGGCCGTCCAGCCCCGGCAGCAGCTCCATCTCCTCATCGATGCTGGCCTCGGGCAGCACGAAGAACTCCGTGCCGGCCGCGCCGCCGAACAGGTGGTTGAAGCGCTGCGCGACGTCGCGCGCCATCTCGATGTGCTGGACCTGGTCCTTGCCGACCGGCACGCGGTGGGCGTTGAACATCAGGATGTCGGCCGCCATCAGGATGGGGTAGCAATACAGGCCCATGGTGACGCCGGCGTCGGCGTCCTCGCCAGCGGCCACATTGGCGTCCACCGCGGCCTTGTAAGCGTGGGCGCGGTTCATCTGGCCCTTGGAGGTCACGCAGGTCAGCAGCCAGCTGAGCTCGGGAATCTCCGGAATGTCGCTCTGGCGATAGAACACCACGCGCGAGGTGTCCAGGCCGGCGGCCAGCCAGGTGGCGGCGATCTGCAGGCGCGAGGCCTCGATGCGGTCGGGCTCGTCGCACTTGATCAGCGCGTGGTAGTCGGCCATGAAGAAGAAGCTCTCCACGCCGGGCTCGCGGCTGGCCGCGATGGCGCGGCGCACGGCGCCGACGTAGTTGCCGAGATGCAGGGTGCCGGTGGTGGTGATGCCGGTCAGGACGCGCTGGGTCATGGTCAGTCTGTGCTTCGGATCCGCGGAATGCTGCCCGCATTGTCCCAGAGCCGGCCGCGCCGCGGAGGCGTGGCTTGGCGCCCACGCCGCACGCCATTCGCCCACGATTCAACGCCACGGCGGGGCCGCCTTCCCCTAGCATGCGGTGCCAGGGGAGAGCCAAGCGCTGATGACCGAACTGCTGCTGATCAGTTCCGCATTGCAGACCTTGCTGGGCGGCGCGCTCTATGCGCTGTGGCGGCTGCAGGGCCAGCCACATGTGCGGCTCTGGGCCTGGAGCAATGCGCTGCTGGGCCTGGGCCTGGCGCTGGGCGTCGCGCTGGTGGACCCGGCGGTGGGCAAGCTGCGCCTGGAGCTGCAGGGGCTGGCGGCCGCCACCGCGATGAGCGCCTCGCTGTACTGCCAGCTGGCCGGCGCCGCGCTGTACAGCGGCCGGCCCTGGCGGGCGCGCCACGGCATCGCGCCGCTGGCCGTGGCGACGCTGGCGATGGTGCTCAGCGCCAACGCCAGCCTGGAGGCGGCGATCTGGGTCGGCGCGCTGCTGATGTGGGCAGGCAACTGGCTCTGCGCCTACTGGCTGTGGCCGGCGCGCCACCTCAGCGAACGCGTCGTCGTGGTCTGCTATGGGGCCGCCGGGCTGGTGCACCTGAGCGGCCCGATGCTGCATCCGTTGAGCCGCTCCGCCATCACCCATGCGTCGGGGCTGATGGTGCAGACCACGCTGGCGCTGGCGCTGATCCTGGTGTCGGTCGTGCGCGCGCAGCGCGAGGCGCGGCTGCAGGCGCGGCGCTTCCAGCGCCTGGCCGACGATTCGCTGCAGGCGCTCACCGTGCTGCGCCACGAGCGCGTGCTCTATGCCAATCCGGCGGCGATCGCGCTGTTCGGCTACCGCGACCTGGCGCAGATGATGCAGGCCGACCTGTTCACCGAGCAGGTGCCCAGCGACGCCCAGGCCGCGGCGCGCGAGCGCCATGCGCGCGTGCTGGCCGACGCCAGCGCGCGTTTCGAATGGGAGGCGACGCGGCTGGCGCGCGACGGCCGCCAGGTGCATGTGCGCTGCCTGTCCGGCCAGATCGAATGGGACGGCGAGCCCGCCGAGCTGCTGCTGATGCTGGACGACACCGCGCACCAGCAGGCGCTGGAGCAGCTGCGCCGCCAGGCCCACCAGGACGAGCTGACAGGCCTGCCCAACCGCAACTTCGTCGTCCAGGCCCTGCAGCAGATCACCACGCGCACCACGCCCTGCGCGCTGATCTCGGCCGACGTGGACCGCTTCCAGCTCATCAACGAGAGCCTGGGCCACGAGCGCGGCGACCTGCTGCTGCGCGCGCTGGGCGAACGACTGCTGCACCGGCTGCCGGCGGAATCGCTGCTGGCGCGGCTGGGCGAGGACCAGTTCCTGGTGCTGCTGGAGCGCGCCGACCCCGACTCGGCCGCCGCGCTGGTGGAACGCATCCAGCAGATGCTGGACCAGCCCTTCAGCGTCGGCGGGCATGAGCTCTTCGTCCACCTGTCCATCGGCGTGGCCCTTTACCCGCGCGATGCGCGCGACGCCGCCGGGCTGCTGCGCGCCAGCGACAGCGCGCTGCACCGCGCCAAGGCGCAGCCGGGCCAGGCCTGCGTCTTCTTCGATCCGGCGATGCAGCAGCATTCGCAGGCGCGCCTGCAGACCGAGCAGGCGCTGGGGCGGGCGATACGCCAGCACGAGTTCCTGCTCCAGTACCAGCCCAAGTTCAGCGCCGGCACGCGCCGCCTGGCGGGCTTCGAGGCGCTGGTGCGCTGGCAGCCGCCCGAGGGGCCGCGCATCAGCCCGGCCGACTTCATCCCCGCCGCCGAGCGCACCGGACAGATCCGCGCGCTCGGGAGGCTCATCCTCGCCATCGCGCTGGAGCAGATCGCGCGCTGGCGCCGCGACGGGCTGCCCGAGGTCAGCGTCGCGGTGAACGCGTCGCCGCTGCAGTTCGAAGACCCCGGCTTCGCGTCCGAGGTGCTGGCGATGCTGCAGCAGCATGGCGTCGCGGCAGAGGCGCTGGAGATCGAGATCACCGAAACCGCCGCGGTGAACCGCATGACCCTGGTGCTGCCCCAGCTCGCCCAGCTGCGCCAGGCCGGCGTGCGCATCGCGCTGGACGACTTTGGCACCGGCCAGTCCTCGCTGACCATGCTCCGCCGCCTGCCCATCCACAGCATGAAGCTGGACCGCAGCATGCTGGCGCCGCTGCCCGACCCCGACGCGCTGGCCATCCTGCGCGCCAGCTGCGTGCTGGGCCAGTCGCTGCGCCTGGACGTGGTCGCCGAGGGCGTGGAGACCGAGGCCCAGGCGCGCGCCGCCGAGGCCCAGGGCTGCACCCACCTGCAGGGCTACCACCTGGGCCGGCCGCTGGACGCGCAGGCCGCGGGCGCGCTGCTGGCGGCCTCGGCTGACTGAACCGGGCCGCGCGCGGGCCAGGGCCCAGCCGGGCTACGCCTCGATGCCCACCCAGCCCTGCTCGGTGTAGCGGTCGCCCTGCACCTGGCCGGGCGCGAACAGCGTATCCAGGCGGGCCAGCGTCCCCGTCTCCAGCACCAGCCGCGCCGCGTCCCAGTTGCTGCGCAGATGGCGGCTGCGCCGCGTGCCGGGGATCACCAGCGCATGCGGCTGCTTGTTCAGGATCCAGGCCAGCGCCAGCTGGGCGGGCGCCACGCCCAGCTCACCGGCCAGCACGGCCAGCTCGCCCGCCAGGCGGCGGTTGTGCTCGCCGGCTTCGCCGCTGAAGCGCGGCAGCTGGCGGCGGAAGTCGTCCGGGGCCAGGTCTTGCGCCGGCGGCAGCGCGGCGCTCGCCAGGGCCCGGCCCAGCGGGCTGTAGGCGACGAAGGCCACGCCCAGCTCGCGCGTCAGCGGCAGCATGCGCGCCTCGGCGCCGCGCTCCCACAGCGAATACTCGCTCTGCAGCGCCGCGACCGGATGGACCGCGTGCGCCCGGCGCAGCGTCTGGTCGCCGACCTCGGACAGACCGATCGCGCCGATCCGGCCTTCGCGCACCAGCGCGGCCAGCGCGTCCATCACCGTCTCGATGGGCACCGCGGGATCGCGCCGATGCACGTAGTACAGCCCGATCCGCTCCACGCCCAGCCGCCGCAGCGAGGCCTCGCAGGCGGCGCGGACGTAGGCCGGCGAGTTGTCGATGTGGCGCTCGTAGGTGCCGGGCGGACGCTGGATGCCGAACTTGGTGGCCAGGCAGACCTCGGCGCGGCGGGCCGGACCCAGCTCGGCCAGGAAGCGGCCCAGCAACTGCTCGTTGTGGCCGGCGCCGTAGGTGTCGGCGGTGTCGAAATGGCGCACGCCCAGCTCGAAGGCTTCGTGCAGCGTGGCCAGCGATTCGGCGTCGTCGTGCGCGCCGTAGAACTCGCTCATGCCCATGCAGCCCAGGCCCAGCGCGGGCAGGGCGCGGCCGGCGAGCGGCCGTGTCGGGACGGGAAGCGGGGATGGGACCTGCGGGTTGTCGAGAGGCATGTGCAACTCCATGTGAAGAGGCCGCCATGCTGCGCAACAAGACCCGCCGCGGGCAGTCCCGCGGCGCTGCACGGGCTGTTCAGCCGCGCTGCACAATGCGCGCGTGAATCATCTCCCTTCCAGCGCGCCCGACCTGCCGGCACTGCGCGTCTTCGTCGCCGTCGCCTGCCAGCGCAGCTACCGCCAGGCCGCGCTCGCGCTGGGCCTGACGCCGTCGGCGGTGAGCCAGGCGGTGCGCCGGCTGGAGCAGCAGCTGGGCCTCACGCTGTTCGCCCGCAGCACGCGCAGCGTGGCGCTGACCGAGGCCGGCGCGCGCCTGCTGCAAGACCTGACCCCGGCGCTGCAGGGCCTGGACGCCGCTCTGGCCGGCGCCGCCGAGTTGCGCGAGGGCCTGCAGGCGCTGCGTGGGCGGCTGCGCCTGAGCGTGCCGCGCAGCGCCGCCCGGCTGCTGCTGGCGCCGCTGGTCGCCCGGCTGTGCGCGCGTCATCCGCAGCTGGAGGTGGAGCTGTGCGCGCAGGACGCGCTGGTGGACATCGTCGAGCAGGGCTTCGACGCCGGCGTGCGCTTCGAGGAGCGCCTGCCCGGCGACATGGTGGCGCTGCCGCTGGCGCCGCCGCAGACCTTTGTCGTCGTCGCCCATCCGGCGCTGCTGGCGGACCGCGCCGCGCCGCAGCACCCCAACGAACTGGCGGGCTGGCCGGCGATACGCCAGCGCATGCCCAGCGGCGCGCTGCTGCGCTGGGAGTTCGCGCGCGGCCCGGAGCGCCTGCTCGTCGAGCCGCAGGGCCGGCTCACGCTGGACGACCAGGCCGCCGTGCTGGCCCATGCGCTGGAGGGCGCGGGGTTGGCCTATGTCTACGAGTGCGCGGCGCGTCCGCTGCTCGATCAGGGTCGCCTGGTGGAGCTGCTGCCGGCCTGGCGCGCGCCGGGCACGGGGCTGTGGCTCTATTACCCCAGCCGCCGCCAGGCCAGCCCGGGTCTGCGCGCGCTGATCGAGCTGCTGCGCGAGGGCGACACCGGCCTCAGCCGGCCATGAGCTCGCCCAGGCGCACCGGGCCGCCCGGCTGCCAGCCGGGATTGAACTGCAGCGGCCCCTTGGGGAAGAGCATCACGACCGTGGAGCCGAGCAGGAAGCGGCCCATCTCCTCGCCCTTGGCGAGGCGGATCTGCTGGTCTTCGTAGTGCCATTGGCGCACCCGCCCTGGCCGCGGCGGGTTGACCACGCCATGCCACACGGTGGCCATGGAGCCGACGATGGTGGCGCCCACCAGCACCAGCACAAAGGGGCCCTGCGCGCCTTCGAAGACGCAGACCACGCGCTCGTTGCGCGCGAACAGACCCGGCACGCCGCGCGCGGTGGTGGGGTTCACCGAGAACAGGTCGCCCGGCACATGGATCATGCGCAGCAGCCGGCCGGCGCAGGGCATGTGGATGCGGTGGTAGTCGCGCGGGCTCAGGTACAGCGTCGCGAAATGGCCGTCCTGGAACTGCGCGGCCAGTTGCGCATCGCCGCCGACCAGCGCGGTGGTGCTGTAGCCGTGGCCCTTGGCCTGGAAGATCTGGTCACCGGCGATGGGGCCGAACTGGCTGATCGCGCCGTCCACCGGGCAGATCAGCGCGGCGTCGGCGAGCGGCCGCGCGTCCGCCTTCAGCGCGCGGGTGAAGAATTCGTTGAAGCTGGCATAGGCGGCCGGGTCGGGCTCGGCGGCCTCGGCCATGTCGACACGGTAGCGTTCGACGAAGCGCCGGATGGCCCAGGTGGTCAGCGCGCCGGCCTGGGCGCTGGCGAAACGGCCCGCCAGGACGGTCAGCAGCCGCTTGGGCAAGAGGTATTGCGGCAGGACGGCAAGGCGGTCGGACACGGCGGTGGGCATGGGGATGGGCCAGAGGGAGCGCGGATTGTATCGACCGCCCCCCACGGGCGGCCTGCGTGCCGGCCTCCGCGACCCGGGGTCTTCCCTGAGAGCCTGGCCGCTACCATGTCGACCTCATCGCGCCGCTGCCGCCGACCATGGAAATCTATCTCGACGCCAATGCCACCACCCCCGTCCTGCCCCAGGCGCGCGCCGCCGCGCTGGCCGCGATGGACCAGGACTTCGGCAATCCCAGCAGCATCCACAGCACCGGGCTGAAGGCGCGCGCGCTGATGGACGCGGTGCGCGCGCGGGCACGGCGCGTGCTGCAGCTGGAGGGCGGGCGGCTGCTCTTCCTCAGCGGCGCCACCGAGGGCATACAGACCGCCGTGCTGTCGGCCCTGAACGCGCTGCGCGAACGCCGCGCCAGCGGCGACACGCGCGCGCTGACCCTGCTGTACGGCGCCACCGAGCACAAGGCCGTGCCCGAGGCGCTGAAGCACTGGAACCAGCTGCTGGGGCTGGACCTGCCGCTGCGTGCCATCCCGGTGGGCCGCGATGGCCGCCACGACCTGGACTGGCTGCGCGCCGAGCTGCCACAGGCCGGCCTGGTCTGCACCATGGCGGCCAACAACGAAACCGGCGTGATCAGCGACCTGGACGGCATCGCCGCGCTGCTGGACGCGCAGCCCGGGGACTTGCGCCCGCTATGGCTGGTGGACGGCGTCCAGGCGCTGGGCAAGCTGGCGCTGCGGCTGGAGGCGCGACGCATCGACTACGCGCCCTTCTCGGGCCACAAGCTCTATGCGCCCAAGGGCATAGGCCTGCTCTACGTGCGCGACGGCGCGCCGTTCACGCCGCTGCAGGTCGGCGGCGGCCAGGAGGGCGCGCTGCGCTCGGGCACCGAGAACATGTCCGGCATCGCCGCGCTGGGCGCGGTGCTGGCGGCGCTGGAGGAGGGCCGCAGCTTCCGCGACGCCGCAACGCTGGCGCAATTCCGCGCCCGCCTGACGCAGGCCCTGCAGGAGGCCTTCCCCAACCTGCAGTTCAACGCGCCGCAGGCGCTGTGCCTGCCCACCACGCTGAACTTCTCGGTGCCGGGGCTGCCGGCGCGGCTGCTGATGGACATGTTCGACGCCGCCGATGTGCGCGTCAGCGGCGGCTCGGCCTGCAGCGCCGCCAAGGCACAGCCCAGCTATGTGCTGGAGGCCATGGGGCTGCCACCCAGCCAGACCACCTCGGCGCTGCGCCTGTCCTTCGGCCCGGCGGCGGACGAGGACTTCATCGCCGAGGCCTGCGCGCGCATACGCGCCTGCGGCGAGGCGCTGCGCGAGAACTGCCTGAGCATCGAGGACAACCACCCGCTGCCGGCCGACGGCGTGACGCGCTTCGTCGTCGACGGCGCCTGCTGTTGGCTGGTCGCCGATGCGAGCCGGCGCCGCTGCGTCGTCATCGACCCGCTGCCCCAGCTCAACGAACGCCTGGCCCAGTGGCTGCGCTGCCAGGGCTACCAGCTGGCGGCGGTGCTGGACACGCACACCCATGCCGACCACGAGTCCTCCGCGCAGGCGCTGCGCGAGGCCGTGCCCGAGCTGCTGCAGGGCGGCACGCCGGACCTGCTGGGCTGGCCGGCGGCGCAACAGCGCCTGGAGCTGGGGCGCTGCTGGCTGACCCGGCTGGCCATCCCGGGCCATACCGACGATTCGGTCGCCTATCTGCTGCACGACGAACACGGGCTGCGCATGGCCTTCAGCGGCGACATCGTGATGCCCGGCCAGCTGGGCCGCAGCGATTTCCCGCACAGCGCGCCGCTGGCCTACCTGGACTCGATCAAGCGGCTGGCCGCCGCGGTGGGCCCGCACGGCCTGCTCGCGCCCGCGCACGACGAGGACCACCGCTTCGCCACCACGCTCAGCGCCGAGGCCGCGCAGCAGCCGCTGCTGGGCCGCGCGCTGGCGGGGCAGATCGAGGCCGCGGCCTTCGCCGCCGAGCTGACCGCTCTGAGCGAACAGGCGGGGCTGCCGCGCTGCGGCCCCATGGCCTGCGGTGCCGGAGCCGCGACGCAGGCTCCGCCGCCTCAGGCGCTGAGCCTGGACGGCTTGCGCGCGCTGCTGGAGCGCGCGCCGCACACCTGCGTGGTCGACGTGCGCGAACCCTATGAGCAGCGCCTGAGCCAGCTGCCGGAGCTGCCCGGGCTCGCACGCGCGCTGTCGGCGGTGCCGCTGTCGCGCCTGGTCGATGCGCTGCCGCAATGGCTGGCGCTGCCGGCCGAGACGCCGCTGGTGTTCTTCTGCCGCAGCGGCAACCGCAGCGCCCAGGCCGCCCAGGCCTTGCGCCGCCTGGGCCACGAGGCCGCCTACACGCTGGCCGGCGGCGTCGCGCTGTGGCCGCGCACGGCGGCGGCGGACGCGTCACTGGACGCCGCGCTGCTGGTCTGAGCCTGGCCGCTCAAGGCTGTGGCTCCATGGCCGGCGGCAGCGGGTCCAGCTTGAGTCGCGCCGGGTTGCGCAGGTCGATCACCGCTGTGTGCGCGGCCTTGTCGTGCAGGCCCTGGCGGTTGGCGTCCCAGAGGATCTGGGCAAAGCCCAGACCGCCGGTGGCCATGCCGGCGGCATAGCCGCCATAGCGGCGCATGTTGAGCATCAGCGTGGCCGGCTTGCCGGTCAGCTCCACGACCTTGAGCCCCATCAGCCGCTTGCCCGGCGTCTGGCCCGGCCAGACCAGCGGCCACAGCACGAAGTAGGCGAGCGCCCAGGCCAGGTTCAGGCCCACCTCGTCGACCCAGCGGCGCAGCTTTTCGCGCGGGTCCAGCACCGCCTCGGCCTCGAGCCGGCGCAGCCGGGCCTTGAGTTCGGCCGTCGCCTCGCGCTGCGCCTGCAGTTCCAGCTGCAGCGCCTGCTTCTCGTCGGCCGTCCCGGCCACCGCGCTGGCCGCCACCTGCAAGGCCTCGCGGGCGAGCCGGTGCGATTCGCCGGCCGTTCCGTCGTCTTTGCCGTCGTCCTCGGCGTCGGCGCGGGTCGCCGCCGCGGCCGATGCCGCCTGCTCGGTGGGCGCGCCCGACGCCGCCTTGGCGCGCCGGCGCGGACCGTCGTCATCGCCGGACAGGCTGGTGTAGAGCCCCAGCGCCAGCAACGCGACCACCGGCAGCCAGCCGGCCAGCGTTGCCCGTCCCTGTGGCGCCAGGCGCTGCAGCCGGTTCCAGCGCCAGGCCGCCCAGGCCAGCGCCGCCAGCAGCACCGAGCTGCCCTGCGACAGCAGCCCCAGCAGCGCCAGGTCCACCCCCATCGCCAGCGCGCGGCGCCAGGGCTGCGCCAGCGGCAGGCCCAGCAGCGGCGGCGCGACATTGAGGTCCTCGGGCGTGATCCAGGCCCTGGGGTCGGTCTCGGCGGAAGTGGAGCGCATGAAGCAGGCAGCGGGCAGTCGGTCCGGCACGCATTGTGGCGGTGTTACGGGCCGGGACAATCGCGCCTTCCCGGGGTCCGGCGGGCGCGGGCACGAGGGCCGATAATCGGCGCGTTCCCATCGCGCCCGCGCTCCATGTCCAATCTGATCGTCCACGGCGGCACGCCCCTCAAGGGCCGCATCGTCCCGTCCGCCAACAAGAACGCCGTCCTGCCCATCCTGTGCGCCACGCTGCTGACGCGCGAGCCCGTGCGGCTCAAGGGGGTGCCCGAGATCACCGACGTGAAGAAGATCCTGGAGGTCTTCCGCAAGCTGGGCAGCACGGTGGAGATGGACTTCCAGACCGGCGTGCTGGACCTGCACCACCGCGACACCCATTTCGACCCGGCGCAGGACCACCTGCCCGAGGAGATGCGCAGCTCCATCATGCTGGTGCCCGGCCTGATGGCGCGCTTCGGCGCCGCGCGCATTGAGGACGACGTCAAGGGCTGCACGCTGGGCGCGCGCGAGATCGACCCCCATGTGGAGGTCTTCCAGCGCTTCGGCGCGCGGGTGGACCGGGCCAGCGACGGCCTGCTGCTGACGGTGGACGGCAAGCTGCAGGCCAACGACCACTGGACCGATTACGCCTCGGTCACCACGACCGAGAACTTCGTGCTCTGCGCTGCGCTGGCCGACGGCCGCTCCACGCTGATGAACGCGGCCAGCGAACCGCATGTGCAGGAGTTCTGCCGCTTCATGCAGATGCTGGGCGCGCAGCTGGAAGGCCTGGGCACCTCGCGGCTGACCATCCACGGCGTCGAGCGCCTGGGCGGCGGCGAGTTCAGCTTCGCCGAGGACTTCCACGAGATCGTCACCTTCCTCGCGCTGGGCGCGATCACCGGCGGCGACGTGCAGGTGAAGAACTCGCAGCCCGAGCAGTTCCCGCTGATCGACCGCACCTTCGCCAAGTTCGGCGTGCACATCGTCCACGAGGACGGCTGGTCGCGCGCCGAGGTGGTCTCGCCCGATGGCCGGCTCAAGGTCAAGGAGCCCTTCACGCGCAACATCCTGCAGAAGGTCGAGGCCGCGCCGTGGCCCTATCTGCCGGTGGACCTGCTGCCCATCTTTGTCGCGCTGGGCGTGAAGGCCGAGGGCAGCGTGATGTTCTGGAACAAGGTCTACGACGGCGCGATGGGCTGGACCTCGGAGCTGTCCAAATTCGGCGCGCACGCCTTCCTGTCCGATCCGCACCGCATGGTGACCTTCGGCGGCAAGGCCCTGACACCGGCCGAGGTGGAGAGCCCCTACATCATCCGCGTCGCGATCGCGCTGCTGATGGTGGCGGCCAGCATCCCGGGCCGCTCGGTGATCCGCAATGCGACGCCGATCCGCCGCGCCCATCCGCACTTCGCCGAAAACATCGGCCGCCTGGGCGCCCGCATCGAATGGGTCGAGGGCGACTGAGTCCCGACATGCGGCGCAGGGGGTGGGCGCGTCGCGACGAGCAGGAATCCCAGCGCCTGCCGCGCCATCTGAACGAACGGGCCCGCGGCGGGCCGCAGATCGAGTGAGCCGGCCCGCGCGCCCCGCGCTGCCGCTGCGCGATGGTGTGGCCGCCAGTTCGCTGGCCTGCCCGCCGGGAGCGTGGCCGCTGCTGCTGGACTTCATCGCCGAACGCCTACCCCTCGTGGCGCGCGAGGACTGGGCCCGGCGCATGGACCGCGGCGATGTCGTCGACGCGCAGGGGAAGCCCCTGGCGGCCGCCACGCCGTACCGCGGCGGCCAGCGCATCCACTACTGGCGCTGGCTGGAGGCCGAGCCCGAGCTGCCCTTCGAGGCGCGCGTCCTGCACCTGGACGAGCACCTGCTGGTCGCCGACAAGCCGCATTTCATGCCGGTCACGCCCAAGGGGCGCTGGGTGCAGCAGACCCTGCTCACGCAGCTGCGGCGCCAGACCGGGCTGGCGGAACTGAGCCCCATCCACCGGCTGGATCGAGAGACCGCCGGCCTCACGCTGTTCAGCGTGCGGCGCCAGGACCGCGACGCCTACCAGCGCCTGTTCCGCGAGCGCAGTGTGCTCAAGGTCTACGAGGCCATCGCCGGCTGGCGCGCGGACCTGGCCCTGCCACGCCTGCTCAGCTGCCGGCTGGAGGAGCATCCAGAGGACTTCATGCAGATGCGCGCGGTGGCCGGCGAGCCCAACGCGCTCACCCGGCTGGCGCTGATCGAGCGCCTGCCCGGGGGCTGCGCGCGCTACGAGCTGCGGCCGCAAACCGGCGCCAAGCACCAGCTGCGCGCGCAGATGTGCCTGCTGGGACTGCCGATCGACGGCGACCGCATCTATCCAGTGCTGCAGCCGGTGGAGACAACACCCGACTTCAGCCGGCCGCTGCAGCTGCTGGCGCGCGAGATCGCCTTCACCGACCCGCTGGACGGCCGGCCGCGCCATTTCCGGACCGGGCTGCGGCTGGCGGGCCACGACGCCGCCCTCTGCCCCGCCTGACTCAGGGGTTTGGAGGGTCCGGAGTTTCCCGGAGGGGCGCTCAGGGAACCATTGTTGCTGTGCACAATGCCAAGCAGTCCCCTGTCCATCGACCCTCATGACTCTTGGCAGCTCGGTCGGGGCCCGTTCGGCCCTGGCGCTCTGGATCCTCGGTCTGCTGCTGGTGCTCGCCTCCGGCGGCTGGCGCCTGCATGACGAGATGCTGCAGCGCGGCCGCAATCAGCAGGCCGAGCTGCGCGCGCTGCCGCTGCTCTACGCGGCGCCGCTGGCGCGCGAACTACAGACCCGCGACGAGCCCGCGGTCCAGCAGCTGCTGGAGCTGATGCGCGACCGCCACGGCCTGCTGTCGGTGGAGCTGTCCGTCGAAGACGGGCGCAGCTACCGTGCCGAGGCCGAGCAGCGCGCGGACGCGGGCCCCAGCTCGGTCTTCGACCTGGGGCCGCGCCTGGGCGCGTCGGTGCGCGTGCAGGCGGCGGCGGTCAGCTGGCCCAATCTGCTCGCCCAGGACCGGCTGCTGCGCATCGCGCTGCAGCATCTGGGGCTGGCGCTGCTGCTGGGCGCGCTGGCCGTCTGGCTGGTGGACCGGCAGCTGCTGCGCCCGCTGCGCCGCCTGTCCGACCGCGCGCGCAGCTTCGATGTCAGCCAGCCGGCCCTGTTCGTCGCCGCCAACGAGGCCCAGGTCCTGCAGCCGCAGGAACTGCAGCAGCTGGAACAGGCCCTGGCCCATGTGCATACGCGGCTGGGCGACGAGCTGCAGCGCGAACAGTCGCAGGTGCGCACGTTGCGCCATGAGATCACGCGCCAGAGCGAGGCGCTGCAGCGCGCCGAGCGCGCGCTGGAATCCAAGCGCCGCGAACTGGAGGCGCTGGAGCGCCATGACGGGCTGACCGGGCTGAACAACCGGCGCGCTTTCGACGAGGCGCTGCGCCGCGAATTCAAGCGCGCCCAGCGCGACGGCGGCCGCCTGGCGCTGGCCGTGCTGGACCTGGACCACCTGCGCGCCTACAACGACCTGCGCGGTCGCGCGGCCGGCGACGACATGCTGCGCCGCTTCGGCCGCCAGCTGGGCGAGCGCTTCAAGCGCGACACCGACTTCGTCGCCCGGCTGGGCGGCGAGGAATTCGCCGTGCTGCTGCCCGGCTTCGATGCCGTGGCCGCGCAGGCCCTGCTCGATCAATTGCGCGAGGACTGGCGCGCCCTGGTGCAAGAGGCAGACCCGCTGCATCCGGTGACGGTCAGCATCGGCCTGGCGGCGATGCAGCCCAGCCGCCCCTACCTGAGCCCGCAAGGTTTGCTGCAGGCGGCCGACGAGGCGCTGTACATCGCCAAGCACACCGGCCGAGACCGGCTCAGCATGGCGGCCTGAGCCCGCGGGCCGCGGCTCAGCGGCCGTGCGATTCGGCGTTCTGCAGCTGCTCGGCGACGCGGCGCGCGGCGCGCAGCATCAGGGTCTCGTCCAGTTGCGCCTGGGTCGCCATGGCCAGGCAGATCTCTTCCAGCCGTTCCGGCTGATGCATCAGCGACCAGGCCAGCAGCGAGATCGCGCCCACGCCACGGCGCAGCATGGCGGCGGGCATCTCCAGCTCGGCCTGCAGCCGCACATGGTGGCGCACGCTGGCCACGGCGGCCGGCGCCAGTCCCCAGCTTTCGCACAATGCCGCACCCAGCGCGTCATGGCTGACGCCGAAGGCGGTGTGCTCCAGCTGGCACAGCTCGGTATCGCTGCCGGCGGCGCGCAGCATCGCCGGGTAGTGGCCCGGTGCGTGGCGGTACAGCACGGCCTTGCCGCATTCCTCGAACAAGCCGGCCGAATGCGCGGCCCAGGGGTCGACCCCCAGCATCTGGCCCATGCGCCCCATCAGCAGACCGCGCTTGGCGGCACGCTGCCACACGGGCTCGAGCTCGGCCGCCGGCGGAAAGGCGGCGCGCAAGCCCATCTCGAACGTGATCGCCGCCACTTCGCGCATGCCCAGATAGGTCAGCGCCTGTTGCACCGTCTGCACGCGGCCGCGCAGCCCGTACATCGACGAATTCACCGCCTTCAGCACCGCCGCGGCCAGCGCCATGTCGGTTTCGACCAGCGCGGACACGGCCTGCAGATCCACGTCCTCATCCGCCATCAGCAGCGAGAGCTTGACCAGCACCTCGGGCTGGGTGGGGATCTCGATGTCCAGGGCGCGCAATTGAGGGTCGACAGGCATGGTGGCTGGCCAGGGTGGATTGGACCCAATGGTATCGCCAGAAGGTGGGACAGTTGTCACGCCACCCAGGAAATGCGGGGGCCCTCAGCGGACGAAGGCGTCCCAACCCGTTTTAAGGATCAGCGCCGACACCACCAGCACGAAGACGCCACGCACGAAACCGGCGCCGCGCGCCAGCGCCAGGCGCGTGCCCAGCAGGCTGCCGGCGATGTTGGCCACCGCCATCACCGCCGCCAGATGCCACCAGACATGGCCCTTGGCCGCGAACAGCACCAGCGCGGCCGCATTGGTCGCGGTGTTCAGCAGCTTGGCGCTGGCCGAGGCGTGCAGGAAGTCGTAGCCCAGCAGGCGCACGAACAGGAAGACGAAGAAGCTGCCGGTGCCCGGGCCGAAAAATCCGTCATAGAAACCGATCACCAGCCCGATCGCACTCGCCAACCCGGCCTCGCGGCGACCCTCGTGGCGCGGTGCATGCTCGCGTCCCAGGTCCTTGCGCGCCAGCGTATAGATCAGCACGGCCAGCAGCACCAGCGGCAGGGCCTTGCGCAGGCCGTCGGCACGGATCAGGGTCACGGTCCAGGCCCCGGCAAAACTGCCCGCCAGCGCGGCCAGCGCCGCGGGCGCCAGCGCCGACCAGCGCAGCTGCACGCGCTTGGCATATTGCAGCGTGGCCCAGGCCGTGCCCCAGATGGCCGCGCCCTTGTTGGTGCCGAACAGCGTGGCGGGGGCCGCCTGCGGGAAGGTGCCGAACAGGGCGGGCACCAGGATCAAACCGCCGCCGCCCACGATGGCGTCGACGAAGCCGGCCATCAAGGAGGCCAGCGCAGCAATGAACATCTCGGTCATGGGTAGGCGGGCGGCGCTGGGCCCAAAAACAAAACGGGCACCCTGCGGGTGCCCGTGAATTGTGACAGTGTCACTGTGTTCGTTGGAATTGGTCTGATCTTGGTTTGTCTCCTCAGCCCCCGCAGGCAGCCATTGCTCTCACAGAGGCCGCATCGAGTGAACGCAATGTAGGCGCAGGTCAAAACGCACGCACTTGGGGTTTTCACTTGGCGTTGCGCACCACATTGGGGAGGAAAGAGTCCGGGACCGGGCTTGATTTTCTTTTGAAAACAATGACTTACCGATCAAACCATTAATCGCACAAGTCCCCCAGTCTGGTGCCGACCGCAGCATCGGAATGTGGGATTCCTGCGCCATTTGGCACAGGCCAGGGGCCTCTGGCCGCTCCAGCGCCGGCCTCAGCGGTGCCAGGGCAGGGCGGCGACACGGGCCTCGATCTCCTTCATCATCGCCAGGTAGGGCGCGCCCTCCAGGCCGCCGTAGCGGGCGAGGAAGTCCTTTTTATGCAGGAACTCGGGCAAGTCCGCGACCTCCGGCATGAAGTCAGCCTCACGGACCTCGCCGGCCAGCAGCGCCTGTAACCGGCGGGCCTGCTGCTGCGACATCAGCCCCACGCGAGCGCCCGACAGGTCGGCCGCGATGTCGTTGAAGCTGAAACCGCTGCCATCCTGCGCGTCGGACAGCTCCTTGTAGACGCCGATCGCATCCGCCATCGGGCCGCCGGCCTCGATGGCCAGCGCCGCCGACACCAGAAAATGCTGCGCGAAGTCGTCGCGGCCGCCAATCTGCAGCCGCAGCGGCTGGGCGCGCGGCCAGGTCTGGGCGTCCGGCAGCCAGCGGCTCCAGTGCTGGCCCACCGAGTAAAGCGCCAGGGTCAGCAGCGCGGCGCGGTTCTCCGCCGCCGCGTCGGCCCCCTGGTCGCTGCGCCGGGCGGCCTCGCGGAACAGCGCCTGCATCAGCGGCAGCATGGGCACGGCACTGCCCACCGGATGGGCTCGGCTGGCCTGCGCCAGGCGCTCTTGGTAGAAGCGCAGCCGCTGTCGCGCGTCGTCCGGCCAATAGCCGGCCACCAGCCGCTGCAGATGGGCCGGATGCCAGTCATAGGCCAGTTGCAGGAGCCCGGGTCCAAAGCGCACGGCATGGACCAGTTCGCCCAGCGTGCGCAGCTCCGCCGCAGCGGGTTGGGCCAACGCCGGCTTCAGCAGCCAGCGCTCCACCCATGCGGCGGGCAGCGGCAGGCGTCCGAACCGGATGTGATCAAGGGCGGGTAGTCCCAGCGGACGCTGGACAAGGGCGGCGTCCACATTGAGCCAGAAGCCCCAGGGCAAAGGCCGGCTGGCGCGTAGCCGCGCCCGGCCTTCCAGCAATTCAAGGTGCAGGGCGCCCTCGCCTCGCAGCCTCAGCCATTCATTGGAAAGAAGGGTCAGTTCAACATCGCTGAGGCGCAGCACGCGGATCCCGGGCGCGCTCTGGCGCGGATCGTTGCGCGCCAACAGGGTCTTGACCGCGCGGATCTGGTCCACACCGGCCGGGGCCGGGGCATGGATCTCGGGGCTGCGCTGCAGGGCCAGCGCCAGGCTCAAGGCCAGTGCGACCAGCAGCAATAGGAACAAGCACCCCAGGACTCTCAACAACCGTGTCATGCGGCCGAGTCTGCCATGCGGGCCACCGCAGAGCGGCGCGCAGGCGGGGTGGCGACCTTCTGGGAACGGGGAAACCGGACCGGGGACGCGCGGCTGGCGCCCCCAGGCGCTGGCTCAGCGCTTGCGGTCGAAGCGGGCCGCGCGGGCTTGGCTGCGGCGGTCGCAGCCCAGGCTGATCACCTCGAAGGCCTCATGCTTGCGGCCCTTGTCGGCGCACCACTCGGGCAGCGGGGCGCGACGAGATTGCGATTCGGGACGGACGGTGGACTTCATCATGGTCGGGGACCTTTGGTCATTTCCAAGCGGGGGGAAACCGCTTTGTGCCACCTAACGCGGCCCCCGGGGAGGCCGTTGACACGGCGTTCACAAATCCTGACCGACGCTACAGCACCGTGGCGCATATCGCGCAAATGTTCTTATAAAGAACAAACCGACCTCGCAAGGTGATGTCGGGCCGCAGGACACCGGTTGTCCGCTAAGCTGCCCGGCATGCCTCTGCCCGAAGACACGGCCTCCGCCGACCCTCTGCTCGTCGCCTGCTTGTGCGCCGCCTGGTGCCGGGTCTGCGAGTCTTACCGCGCAGAGTTCGCCGAATTGAGGCGGCGCCATCCCGAGACGCGCTTCGTCTGGGTGGACATCGAAGACGATGCGGAGTTGGTGGACGAGCTGGAGGTGGAAACCTTCCCGACGCTCCTGATCGGCCAGGGCGAGCGGCTGCGCTTCATCGGCCCGGTCGCGCCCCAGCTGGCGCCCGCCCAGCGTCTGATCGCCGCCGCCCGCGAGAGCGGCCCCTCGCCGGCCGACCCCGCTGCCCAGGCCTTGCTGCACCGTCTGGTCCATAGCTGCTGAG
Organism: Pelomonas sp. CA6; assembly: GCF_022549225.1. Lineage (GTDB taxonomy): Bacteria > Pseudomonadota > Gammaproteobacteria > Burkholderiales > Burkholderiaceae_C > Roseateles. The sequence goes on along the minus strand of NZ_JAKZFD010000012.1, from coordinate 61,489 downwards.
CCGGGGCGTCACAAGCGGCGAGAATGCGCCACCGGCCCACCGGCCAATTCGATACCGACGCACACCCATGAACGTCCAATTCAAGAGCTCCCTGGCCCGCGCCATTCCCATCATCGCGCTGGACCGCCCCAGCTACCAGGCCCTGTCCGCCAAGCTGCCGAAGAAGACCCAGGCCTGGCTGGCCACGATGGGCTTCAACGCGGCGCCGGACAGCTTCGCGCTGGTGCCGGGCGAGGACGGCAAGCTGGCCCAGGTGTTCGCCGGCGTGGCCCATACGGCCCATCCTTTCGCGCTCTCGGCGCTGCCGCTGGCGCTGCCTGAAGGTCAGTACTCACTCTCCCCGGAAGGCTTGAGCCTGACCGATGAAGCCGCCGCCCTGTCCTGGGAACTGGGCTGCTACCAGTTCGACCTGTACAAGCCACGCAAGCGCCAGCCGGCGCAGCTGCTGCTCAAGAGCAGCCCGGACGCCCAGCGCGGCCTGGCGATCGCGACCGCGATGGTGGCCACCCGCGATCTGGTGAACACCCCGGCCGAGCACATGGGTCCCGAGGAGCTGGCCAAGGCCGCGCAGTTGCTGGCCAAGCAGCATGGCGCCAAGTTCAAGCAGCTGGTCGGCGACGAGCTGCTGAAGAAGAACTTCCCCGCGATCCATGCCGTCGGCCGCGCCAGCACGCGCGCGCCGCGCCTGATCGAGCTGAACTGGGGCAGCGACAAGCATCCGCGCCTGACCCTGGTCGGCAAGGGCGTGTGCTTCGACACCGGCGGCCTGGACCTGAAGAGCGCCGAAGGCATGCGCCAGATGAAGAAGGACATGGGCGGCGCCGCGAACGCGCTGGGCTTGGCCACGCTGATCATGGCGCTGAAGCTGCCGGTGCGCCTGCAGCTGCTGATCCCGGCGGTGGAGAACGCCGTGGCCGGCAATGCCTACCGCCCCGGCGACGTGATCAAGACCCGTGCCGGCCTGCACATCGAGATTGGCAACACCGACGCCGAAGGCCGCGTGATCCTGTGCGACGCGCTGGCCTATGCCGCCGAGTCCAAGCCCGAGCTGATCATTGACCTGGCCACGCTGACCGGCGCCGCCCGCGTCGCGCTGGGCGCGCAACTGCCCGCGCTGTTCTCCAAGCACATGGACACCGCGCGCGACCTGGTGGACCTGGGCCTGAAGCTGGACGATCCGCTGTGGCACATGCCGCTGTGGGCGCCCTACAAAGAGGGCATCACCAGCGGCATCGCCGACATCGTCAACACCGGCCGCAATGCGCTGGCCGGGGCGATCAACGCCGCGCTGTTCCTGGAGGCCTTCGTGCCCGAGCAGCAGGACTGGCTGCACATCGACCTGTTCGCCTGGAACGATGTGGCCCGCGCCGGCCGCCCGGTGGGCGGCGAGGCGCAGACGGTGCGCACGCTGCTGGCCTATCTGGAAGAGCGCTTCGCCGCCTGAGGCGGCGCACGCTCAGGCGCCGGCACGCACCCAGTCGGCCGCCTTCTCGGCGATCATCAACGTCGGCGAGTTGGTGTTGCCGCTGGTGATGGTCGGCATCACGCTGGCGTCCACCACGCGCAGCCCCTGCACGCCGCGCACGCGCAGGCGGCTGTCGACCACCGCCTGCGCGTCGTCGGCGCGGCCCATGCGGCAGGTGCCCACCGGATGGAAGATGGTGGTCGCGATGTCGCCGGCCAGGCGGGCCAGTTCCTCGTCGCTCTGGTACTGCGGCCCAGGCTTGAACTCCTCGGGCCGGAAGCGCGCCAGCGCCGGCTGGGCGGCGATGTGCCGGGTCAGGCGCAGGCTTTGCGCGGCCACCTGCCGGTCCTCGTCGGTGCTCAGATAGCGCGGCGCGATCGCCGGCGCATCGGCCGGGTCGGGCGAACGAATCTCCACCGTGCCGCGGCTGCTGGGGTTGAGGTTGCAGACGCTGGCGGTGAAGGCGTTGAAGCGGTGCAGCGGCTCGCCGAAGGCATCCAGTGACAGCGGCTGCACGTGGTACTGCAGGTCGGGCCAGGCCTTGTCCGGCGTGCTGCGCGCGAAGGCGCCGAGCTGCGAGGGCGCCATGCTCATGGGCCCGCTGCGCCGCAGCGCGTACTCCAGTCCGATGCGCGCCTTGCCCCACAGACTCTGGGCCAGCGTGTTGAGCGTGGGCACGCCCTGCACCTTGAACACCGCGCGGATCTGCAGATGGTCCTGCAGATTGGCACCGACGCCGGCCAGGTCCTGCTCCACCGCGATGCCGTGGCGCTGCAGCAGCGCGCCCGGCCCCAGCCCCGAGAGCTGCAGGATTTGCGGCGAACCGATCGCCCCGGCTGCCAGCAAGACCTGCCCCCCGGGGGCCAGGCGCAGCGCCTCCACGCCTTGCGGCGTGCGCACCTTCACGCCGGTGCAGCGCAGTGCACCGTCCTGGCGCTCCAGCAGCAGCCGCTGCACCTGGCAGCCGGTCCACATCTCGAAGTTGGGGCGGGCATAGCAGGTCGGGCGCAGAAAGGCCTTGGCGGTGTTCCAGCGCCAGCCGGCGCGCTGGTTGACCTCGAAATAGCCCACGCCCTCGTTGTTGCCGCCGTTGAAGTCGGGCGTGGCCGGGATGCCGGCCTGCTGCGCGGCGGCGGCGAAGGCGTCCAGAATCTCCCAGCGCAGGCGCTGGCGCTCCACGCGCCATTCGCCGCCATGGCCGTGCAGGGCCGCGAAGCCGGGCAGCGCCTGCTCGGCCGACTGCGGGTCCAGCCGCCAGTGATGCTCATGCTTCTTGAAGAAGGGCAGCACCGCGTCCCAGCGCCAGTCGGCGTCGCCGGTGGTCTGGGCCCAGCCCTCGTAGTCGCGCGACTGGCCGCGCATGTAGATCATGCCGTTGATGCTGGAGCAGCCACCCAGCACCTTCCCGCGTGGGTAGCGCAGGCTGCGGCCGTTCAGCCCGGGGTCGGGTTCGGTCTTGAACAGCCAGTCGGTGCGCGGGTTGCCGATGCAGTACAGATAGCCGACGGGGATGTGGATCCAGTGGTAGTCGTCGCGCCCGCCGGCTTCCAGCAGCAGCACGCGGCGCGTGGGGTCGGCGCTCAGGCGGTTGGCCAGCAGGCAGCCGGCGGTGCCGGCGCCGACGATGATGATGTCGAAGGGGTCACTCATCCGCCTATGCTGACGCAGGGCCGGCGCACGGGCATCAGCGTTGATACCAGTCGCCGGCCGCGCGCAACAGACGTCCGGCCCCGGGGCGAGATCGGGCTGCGCCGGACATGGAGGCGCTCAGGAGGAGATGCGGCTGCCCAGCGCATACCAATCGAAGCGCCGCGTCGCTGCCATCACCGCGGCCAGCGTCGCGAACAGCAGCAGCGTGCCGATCACCAGCGCGGCCTGCTCCAGGTTGAGCAACACGTAGAGCGCCCCATAGAGCAGCGCCATCAGCGCCGCGAAGACCAGGCCGCTGCGCAGCCGGCCCAGCATCGCGCTGCCGTAGAAGCCCAGCAGGCCCACGACCGCCGCGGTCGCCAGCAGGTAGGAGAGGCCGAAGCGCAGATGCTCGGACAGGCTCAGCAACAGCAGGAAGAACAGGCTCACCGCCAGCCCCACCAGCAGGTACTGAACGGGATGGACGCGGCGCTGGGCCATCAGCTCCAGCAGGCCGACGCCGACGAAGGTCAGCACGATGAACAGCAGGCCGTACTTGATCGCGCGGTCGCTCATCACATAGGGGTTGACCGGGTCCAGCATGGCAAAGTTCAGCGTGTCCACGAACTGCTTGCCCTCGCCGCCCAAACCGGGCACGACCTGACCCCCACGCACGCCGGCGACGGCATTGGACGCCAGCTCGGAGACCTGCCATTGCGCCTGAAAACCCTGTGGGCCGACCTGGCGCGCCGACGGCAGGAAGCGCCCGCCGAAGCTGGGGTGCGGCCAGTCGGAACGCAGCTTCACCTCGGTGGCCGACGCCGCGGGCACCAGCGCGAACTCGCTCATGCCCACCAGCTGCACGGTCGCGCGCAGCTGCAGCGGCTGCGTCGGCGCCTGCTCCGGCAGCATCGCATGCAGGCCGCGCGGATAGGCGTCGCTGCGGGTGCCGGGCCGAAGTGCCAGCGCCTGCCCCTCGTGCTGCACGGCCACGCTGCGCAGCCCGCGCGCATCACTGAGCGCCAGCATCACGCGCGGCGTTTCGCAGCTGAGGCGGCCGTTGGGCTGTTCCGACCGGGGCTGCAAGGCCTCCAGCGAATTCCAGCGCGCGTCCAGTTGCAACCGCCCCTGGTAGCCGTTGATCTTGAACAGGCCGCGGTAGCGCGGCTCCTGCTTGAACTCACCGTCCACGCCGAGCTGGGTCGGCAGCGCACTGAGCGTGAAATCGCGCCGCTCGCGGTTGACGCGGCGCTCCGCGCCGCTGCCACTGACCGACTCCCACTCTTCGGTGCAGCTGCGCTGCAGCAGCGGGCCCAGCAGCACCTGCTCGCCGGCCTGAGCCTCGGCCACGCTTTGCTGCGCCTCGCGCTGGCGCCCCTGGCGCTCGTCGACGACCCAGCCGATGCGCATCAGCACGATGGACAGCAACACGGTCACGCCGGCCAGGATCACCAGCTTCCACCACAGGGCACGTACTTGCATTCGCTTCGCTCCGTCTTCTTTGCAACGTGAGCGGGCAGTCTCGCGAGCCCCTGTGTGTTCAAGACGAAGTTTGTGAAGCGGGCGTGAAGTCCAGCGTCACGCGCAGCCCCGGCTCGCCCGGCTCGAAGCCCAGACGGCCGCCATGCAGCTCGGCGATCTGGCGCACGATGGCCAGCCCCAGGCCCGAGCCCTTGCGCGGGCTGCCGGGCCGCGCCGTGGAAAAGAAGCGCTGCCCCAGCTGGCCCCAGGCCGCGGCCGGCACGCCGGGGCCGTGGTCACGCAGCTCGAAGAAGGCGCGCCCCTCGCGCAGCCCGGTGCGCAGCTCCAGCACCGAGTCTTCCGGCGCGAAGTCCAGCGCATTCGTCAGCAGGTTGCTCAACGCAAGGGTCAGCAGCTCGGGGTCGGCCATCACGCCGACAGGCTCGCGCTGCCGCCAGTCCACGCGCAGCCGCTTGTGCTGCAAGGGATCGGCGAGCAGCGCCAGCACCTCGTCCACCGCCTGGTCCAGGCGCAGCAGGCGCGGATGCTCGGGCCCGCGCCGCAGCTCCAGCGTGGTCAGCGCGAGCACGCGCTCCACCAGCTCGGTCATGCGCTGGCTCTGCCCCACCACCTGGGCGGCGAAGCGGCGCCGGTCGGCGCTTGGCAGCGCGTCCTCCTGCAGCAACTCGCCGGCGCCGCGCAGCGCGGCCAGCGGGCTCTTGAGCTCGTGCGTCAGCGCGCGCACCAGGTGCTCCACCTGCTCTCGCCCATCCAGCCGCTCACGCATCGCATCCATGGCCTGGGCGAGTTCGCCCAATTCGCCGGGCACCGCGGGCGGCGGCGCGCGGCTGCCCAGCTGGACCTGCTGCGCATAGCGGCGCAGCCGGCGCACATTGGCCACCAGCCACCCGGTCACCGCCGCACCCACCGCCAGCGAGACCGCTAGCAGCAGCAGCCCGGCCATCAGGATGCGGCGCTCGGCGCGTTCGATGAAGCGCTGCACCGCCGCCACCGGCTTGGCCACCGTCACCACGCCCAGCGTCCGGCCGTCGCGCTGCACCGGCGCGGCCACGTACATCACCGGACTGCTCTGGCCTTCGTCCAGGCTGGAGCGCGCGCCGTACTCGCCGCGCAGCGTGCGCGCCACGTCACGCCAGCGCGAATAGTCCTGGCCCAGCGCGCTGTCGGGACCGGACACGCTGTCCAGCACCACGCGGCCCTGGGCGTCAGTGACATAGACGCGCAAGTCCAGGCTCTGTTTGCGCAGGCCCCAGATCTGCGCGTCCACCGGCCGCTGGGCATAGGCGGCGAGATGGCGCGCGAAGCGCGTGCCACGCAGGTCGCTCCCCGGCGGCATCACGGCCAGGTCGTCCTGCGCGAGCTCCGCCAACAGGTGGGCGCTGTCCACCATCAGGTCCTCCATCACCTCGCGCACGCTGGGCTTGACCTCGCCCAGCACCACGCGCAGCAGGATGAAGGCCGTCAGCCCGGCGATCAGGAAGAAGCCGAAAAAGAGACGCAGGCCCAGCCGCATGCCCGTGCCGCCCTAGTCCAGCGAGTAACCCAGGCCGCGGTGCGTGCGTATCGGGTCCTGCTCGGGGCGGACCAGACGCAGCTTGGCGCGCAGGGTCTTGATGTGGGTGTCCACGGTGCGGTCGCCGCTGTCGGCCTCCTGGCCCCAGACCGCGTCCAGCAGGCTGTCGCGCGAATGGATGCGTTGCGGCGCCTCCAGCAGGCGCAGCAGCAGCCCCAGCTCGCGCCGAGTGAGCGGCAGCAACTCGCCGTGGTAGCGCACCCGCGATCCGCCCGCCTCGATGCTGAAGCCGGCCACCGGCCTCGCCGGCGCTTCGCGCAGCGCCTGGGCACGGCGCAGCAGCGCGCGCACGCGTGCCACCAGCTCGCGCGGGCTGAAGGGCTTGGCCAGGTAGTCGTCGGCGCCCAGCTCCAGGCCGGCCACCTTGTCGCTCTCCTCGCTGCGCGCGCTGAGCATCAGGATGGGCAGGGCCGGCTGCGGCCCCTGGCGGATCTCGCGGCACAGATCCAGCCCGTTGCCGTCGGGCAGGCCGACGTCCAGCAGCGCGAGGTCGGTTTCCGCGCGCGCCAGGCAGGCGCGCGCCTCGTGCAGCCAGCCACACAGCGCCAGCCGGTAGCCCTCGCGCTCGAGCACGAAGGCCACCGTCTGGGCGATGGCCGGATCGTCCTCGAGCAGCAGGATGCGTGCGCTCATCGAACCGCTCCCGCGCCAGCGCCGTCCTGCGCCAGCGTGCGCAGATAGGCCAGGCCCGGCGCCGCGCGCGGGCCATACCAGCTCAGCAACTCGCCATCGACCAGGCGCACCCGCGCCCGCGGGCACAGCGACTGGGCCTCGGCGAGGTGCTCGGCGCCGAAGCGGTAGGGCTCGGAGCTCAGCAGCAGCTCGTCGATCTCGGCCAGCCACGGCTCGTCGCCCCGCAGCACCGGGTAGCGCGCCGCGCCGCTGGGCCCACCCTGGACCGCTGGCCAGCTTTGCCAGCCCACGCGCTCCAGCATGGCCGCGATGTAGGTGTCGCGCGCCACGCACATCCAGGGCTGACGCCAGATCAGGTAAAGCACGCGGCGCCGCGGCCAGTCGCGCGCGCCGCAGGCCGCCAGCTCGCGCTGCAGCGCCGCGTCCAGCGCCGCCGCCCGCGCCGCCACGCCGGGCTGGTCGCCGAACTCCTGCAGCATCTGCGCCAGCAGCGCCAGGTTGTCCTCCGGCCGACAGGGATGGGTGACGACGATGCGGGGCACGAACTCGCGCAGCGCGCGCACTGTGTCCTCGCGGTTTTCGTCGACGTTGACCAGCACATGGGTGGGCGCCAGCTCGCGCAGGCGATCCAGCTGCACGTCCTTGGTGCCGCCGACCTTGGGGATCGCCGCCACCATCTCGCGGGGATGGATGCAAAAGCCCGTGCGCGCGACCAGCCGCGGCGCCAGGCCCAGCGCCACCAGCAGCTCGGTCAGCGAGGGCACCAACGACGCGATGCGCGGCTCCCGGGCGGCCTGCGCGCGTTTCAGATCAGCATCCGCCATCCCGTGCAACTCTCAAACTTGGTAATCCAAACGGACCGGAAGGCCCGATCACCGCGGTCGCGGCCCGGACATTTTCGGCCGCTGTCGGTTTTGATCGACGTCAGCCGTTATGTACGGAAAGGGTCCGCAACCGGGAAATCGCCGGCTAGCCTGGAATTTACGGGTTAACACGCAGAAGCCGAAAAACAACAGTGCGGTTGACGGATTGCGAAAGCCCAAAAGCGTCACCCATAATCGGAATCGACTGTATGCAGCGCCTTCGTTTGAATGGTTCACGATGGGTTGAAGCAGCACATTGGTTATTTGGTTTTTGAAAGGGCTTCCCCATGGGAAACAAGCTTTACGTCGGCAACCTCGCTTACAGCGTGCGCGACGAAGCGCTGCAAGAGGCATTCTCGCAATTCGGTACCGTCAATTCCGCCAAGGTCATGATGGACCGCGAAACCGGCCGCTCCAAGGGCTTCGGCTTTGTGGAAATGGCCACTGATGCCGAGGCACAGTCCGCCATCAACGGCATGAACGGTCAGCCTCTGGACGGCCGTGCGCTGGTCGTCAACGTGGCTCGTCCGCGTGAAGAGCGTCCGGGCGGCTTCGGCGGCGGCGGCCGTTCGGGTGGCGGCGGCTTCGGCGGCGGTCGCTCGGGTGGTGGCGGCTACGGCGGCGGTGCCGGCGGCGGCGGCTACGGCGGTGGCCGTTCCGGTGGCGGCGGCTACGGCGGTGGTGGCCGTTCCGGCGGCGGCTACGGTGGTGGCGGCGGCGGCGGTTACGGCGGTGGCCGTTCCAGCGGCTACTGATCCTGCGCCAGGGCTTGGGCCCTGTCAGAAAGCACCCTGCGGGGTGCTTTTTTCATTCCGTTGCCGCTGACCTGACGGAAAGCCTGACGCGTGAGGGTCAGGTCTTGCCTGCCTCGGGAGGATGGCCGGCCCCCTGCCGATGCTTGCGCGGACGGCCTGCCAGCAGACGGTCGAACCAGGCATTGGGCAGCACGCGCAGCAACCGCGCGACCACGCCCATCTGCCAGGGGATCACGCGGAAGCTGGCGCCGGCCGATATCGCCTCGAAAGCCCGGCGCGCGAAGTCTTCGGGCTGCATCAGAAAGGGCATGCTGTAGCGGTTCTGGCGCGTCAGCGGCGTGTCGATGTAGCCGGGCGCGATGGTGACCACGCGCACGCCGTCGGGGCGACATTCGCCGCGCAGGCTTTCGCAATAGCTGATCACCGCCGCCTTGCTGGAGCAATAGGCGCCATGGCCCGGCAGGCCGCGTATGCCGGCCACGCTGGCGATCCCCACCAGCGTGCCGCCGCGCCGCTCGCGCATCGGCGCGATGAAGGGCTGAAAGGTGGCGGCGAGGCCGATGTTGTTGGTGGCGTAGACCTGCTGCATCACCTGCAGGTCTTCGAAGTAGGCGCTGTCCATGCCGATGCTGATGCCGGCGTTGGCAATCACCACCTGCGGCAGCCCCTGTTGCGCGATGCAGGCGCGGCCCGCCGCGGCGATGGACTCCGGCACGCTGACGTCGGCCGCGTAGACGCGCCAGCGCGCCGCATCCAGGCCCTGGGCCTGCGCCCATTCGCGCATCTGCGCGTCGCGCCGCGCCACCAGCGCCAGCGACCAGCCGGCGCGGTAGTACTGCAGCGCCAGCGCCTGGCCGATGCCGCTGGACGCGCCGGTGATGTAGACCAGGCCGGTCATGGTGTTTTCTTGCCGCCGCGCGGCGTGGTGGCACGCGGCTCAAACCGGCCACGGGTCTTGCCCGCGAAGCGCAGCTGGCCGCTGAGGTTGTCGTACTCGAAGGACTGCAGCTGCAGCTCGCCGCCGATCGCATACAGCGTGGACGGCAGGTGGGAACGCAGCTTTTCCTCGTTGACGAAGGCATGCAGGAATTCGCTGCGCAGCTCCAGAGAGGGGCGCTCGGAAAGCCGGCCCTGGTCGTCGCGGGTGAAGCGGCGCACGGTGACGCCACCCATCATCTGCACCTCGCTGCCATCGCCGTTGGCCAGCGCGCGCTGGCCCTGGGCCAGGGTCAGCTCGCCCTTGTCGCCGCTGGCGCGCAGCTGAACGCTGTCGATCTCCACCGTGTCGGTGTCGGGATAGTGGCGCAGTTCGCGGCCATGGAGCTCGGCGCGCAGCCGACCGTCGACGCCGAAGCGCCGGCTCTCGAAGCCCTGCATCGCATAGTCGGGAATGTGGCGCGGCGCGGCTTTCTCGCGCGGCGGCTCCATCTCCGGCGTGTTCTTGACCAGCCACCAGGTGAACAGCGCCAGCAGCGCCATCACCAGCAGCGGCACATAGGCGACCAGCAGCGACTGCAGCCGCCACAACAGCGGCTGGCGCCGCCGCGCCGGCGTGCCCCCCACCGCGGGCGGCAGCGGACGACCCGTGCTGCGAATGACGCGAGGCTCGGCCGTCATCCCGCGCTGTCCAGGGTTTGCAGATGGCCCTGCAACAGGCGCGCGTAGTGGCCACCGGCCATCAGCAGCAGGTCGCAGAACTCGCGCGCCGCGCCATGCCCGCCGGCGGCCTGCGTCACATGGTGGGCAACGGCGCGCACCTCGGCATGCGCCTGCGCCGGCGCGCAGGCAAAGCCGGCACGCAGCATCAGCGGCAGATCGGGCCAGTCATCGCCGATCACCGCGACCTCGGCCCAGGCCACGCCCAGGCCCTGCAGCAACGGCTGGGCGACGGCCAGCTTGTCCTTCGCGCCATAGGCGGCATGGGCCAGCCCCAGGTCGGCGACGCGGCGACGCACCGCGGGCGAATCGCGCCCGGTGATGACAATGGGCACGATGCCGGCTTGCGCCAGCAGCTTCATGCCGTGGCCGTCCAAGGTCGCGAAGGCTTTGAAGGCTTCGCCGGCATCGCTGAGGTAGATGCGGCCGTCGGTCAGCACGCCGTCGACGTCGAAAATCGCGGCCCGCAGCCCCAGTCCGGGGCCCTGGGCCTTCAACAGCAGCTCGGGCGGAAAGCTCAGCGCCGGGGTCAGTTCACGCGCCATCGTCAGATCACCTTGGCGCTCATCAGGTCGTTGATGTGCACGGCGCCCTGCAGCCGGCCGGACTCGTCGGTGACCAGCACGACGGTGATGCGCGCGCTTTCCATCAGGTCGGCGGCATCCACCGCCAGCGCATCGGCGCGCACGCGCTTGGGCTGGCCGGACATGACCTGGCCGGCGCTGAGGCCGCGCAGGTCGCCGCCGCGCTCGATCAGGCGACGCAGGTCGCCGTCGGTGAACACGCCCTGCACGCGGTCCTCGGCATCGACGACGATGGCCAGACCCATGCTCTTGGCGGACATCTCGCGCATCATCTCGGTGAAGCCGGCGTCCGGCCGCACGCGCGGCAGGGCCTCGCCCTCGCGCATCAGGTCGCGCACATGGGTGAGCAGCTTGCGGCCCAGCGCGCCACCGGGGTGGGAGCGGGCGAAGTCCTCGGGCTTGAAGCCGCGCGCGTCCAGCAGCGCCACGGCCAGCGCATCGCCCAGCGCCATCTGCGCCGTGGTGCTGGCGGTGGGTGCCAGGTTGAGCGGGCAGGCCTCCTTGGCCACCGCGCTGTCCAGCACGATGTCGGCATGGCGGGCCAGGCTGGACTCGGCACGGCCGGTCATCGCGACGATGCACACACCCAGGCGCTTGAGCACGGGCAGCACGGCATTGAGCTCCTCGCTCTCGCCCGAATTCGACAGCGCCAGCACCACATCCTTGACGGTGACCATGCCGAGATCGCCATGGCTGGCCTCGGCCGGATGGACGAACATCGCCGGCGTCCCGGTGGAGGCCAGCGTGGCGGCGATCTTGCGGCCCACATGACCGCTCTTGCCCATGCCCATCACGACCACGCGGCCGCTGCAGGCCAGCATCGCGCGCACCGCGGCGGCAAAGGCCTGGTCCAGCCGGGGCGCCAGTTCGGTCAGCGCCGCGGCCTCGATCTGCAGGGCCTCGCGGGCCATGCAGACCGCGCGTTGCGGGTCGAATTCAGGGGGCATCGCAGTCATCCGGGCAGTATATCGACGGGGCCCAGCCACAGTGCCACCGCGAAGCCCTGCGCCACCGGCGGCAGCCACAGCGCGCCGCCGTGCGCGCGCGCGACCAGGTCCGCCAGCATCAGGCCCAGGCCCATGCGGCCTTCGTACTGCTGGCGCTCCAGCGCCGCCTGCAGCGCCGCGCGGCGCTCCGGCGCCAGCGCCTCGCCGTCGTTGTGCAACAGCAGCTCGCGGCCGCCGTCGGGCAGCGTGCGGGCACTGAGATGCAGCCGTGTCGCATGATGGCGCCAGGCGTTGTCGATCAGGTTGATCAGGGCCGCCGCCAGCAGATCCGGGTCGGCGTCCAGCTGCAGCGGCTCCTCCAGTTGCAAGCTCAGCGGCGGCAGCGGCAGGTGGGCCAGCAGCTCGGCCAGCGCGACCGGGCGGCGCTGCAGCTGCATGCCGGAGCGAAACAGCGCCAGCATGGCCGTGACCACGCGGCGCAGCCGGTCGGCCGCCTCGCGGCTGCGCCGCAGCCGCTCCTGCAGCGGCGCGGGCGCCTCGCGCATGGCCATCGCCAGCTGGGCATCCAGCGCGGCCAGCGGCGTGCGCAACGCATGCGCGGCATGGGCGCTGAAGGCGCGCTCATTGCCCACGCGCAGCGCCAGGCGCTCGCCCAGCGCCACCACGGCGCTGCGGATCTCGGTCAGCTCCTGCTGCGAGGCCTCGGGCAGGGCTTGTGCGTCCTGCACCGGGTCGTAGCTCTGCAGGGCCTGCGCCAGCCGTGCCAGCGGACGCAGCTCGCGGCGCGCGCGCTGGCGCAGCCACAGCGTGCACAGCCCGCCGACCAGCAGGGCCGACCCGGCGCTGGCCAGGCCGATGCCGCTGATCACCTCGCGCCGCTCCTTGCGCGTCTGCGCCACCACCAGCCAGGCCTCGGTGCTGCCGCTGTGCAGCGGACGCGCATAGAGGCGCCAGCCCGGTGTGCCGGCCTCGCCGCGCCAGTCGCTGAAGCCTTCGCGCAGCGGCCAGGCCCGCTCCGGCGCCAGCGCCGAGCGCGCCTGCAGCCGCCCGGCGCGCTGCAGCTGCCAGGCGAAATGGCGCTCGATCGCCTCGGGCGGCTGGGGCCCGGGCCAGCCACCCGCGGGCGGCTCGGCGAGGAGATGGGCGAGCACCTCGGCCGAGGCCTGCAGGCTGTCGTCCATCAGCTCGTCGGCCTCATGGCGCACCACCAGCCAGACGCACAGCCCGGCCAGCAGCGCCCAGACCATGGAGACGCGCAAGATCTGCGCGCCCAGCCGCAACGCGATGGAGCCCGGACGGCGCTCACCCACGGCAGAGTCCTCCGCGCTGCCGGCTCATCGTTGCGCCGGCATGCGGTACCCCAGGCCGCGCACGGTTTCGATACAGTCGCGGCCCAGCTTGCGGCGCAGGCTGGAGACATGGACCTCCAGCGCGTTGCTCTGCACCTCGGCGTCCTGGCACAGCACACGCTGTTCCAGCTCGGTCCGCGGCACGATGCGACCGGCGCGCGAGCCCAGGGTCTCCAGCAGCGCCCATTCGCGCGCGGTCAGGGTCACCGGCTGGCCGTCGCGGGTGACGCGACGTGCCGCCAGGTCCAGCCAGACCGGCCCCAGCTGGCGCTGCGAGCTACCGGCGCCCTGGTGGCGGCGCCAGACGGCGCGCGCCCGCGCCACCAGTTCCTCGGGCGCGAAGGGCTTGACCAGGTAGTCGTCCGCGCCGCCGTCCAACCCCTCCAGGCGGTCGACGAGCAGATCGCGCGCGGTCAGCATCAGCGCCGGCGTCATCACGCCGGCGCGGCGCAAGCCCTTGAGCCAGTCCAGCCCCGAACCGTCCGGCAGCCGCCAGTCCACCAGCAACAGGTCGTAGTCCAGATGCTGGGCCGGCAGCAGCGCGCCCAGGCGGGTTAGCCAGTCCACTTCATGGCCCTCGGCGCGCAGGTAGTCCCGCAGGGCCTCGCCCAATAGTTCGTCGTCTTCCAGCAACAGCAAGCGCATGGCGCAACGATAGCGCAGCGCCGGCCCCGCCCTCACCGCAGGGCTACGGGTTACCCCCAGGGGCGGACGCCGCCGGGCTTCAGCGCCGCTTCAGGTGCCTGGCGCTTACTTGAGGGTTATGCCCGTGCTGGATCCCCTTCACAGTTCCTCCGCGACCGGTCCGCGGCGGACCTCGCCACTGTCCCGTTATCGCCTTTCAGGGCCGCTGCAGGCCAGCGTGATCGCACTGGCGCTGCTGCTGCTGTGGGACTTCAGCGGCCTGGATCTGTGGGCGGTGCGCCTGGTCGGCGGCGAACAAGGCTTCGCCTGGCGCGAGCGCTGGCTCACCGCCGGACTGATGCACCAGGGCGGGCGCTGGTTGGCGCTGGGCCTGATCCTGTGGATGCTGCTCCATGCGCTGCATGTGCCGCGCTGGTCGCCGTGGGCGGGGCTGAGCCGGCGCGAGCGCTGGGTGGGCTGCGGCGTGATGGCGCTGAGCCTGGCGCTGATCCCCTTGCTCAAGCGCGCCAGCCAGACCAGCTGTCCCTGGGACCTGGCCGAGTTCGGCGGCAATGCCCGCTATGTGTCGCACTGGGCCTGGGGCGTGCTGGATGGCGGATCGGGCCACTGTTTCCCGTCCGGCCACGCGAGCTCGGCCTTCGCCTTCCTGGCCGGCTACTTCATGCTGCGCCGCAGCCGCCCGCGCCAGGCCCGGCTGTGGCTGGGCGCGCTGCTGCTGCTGGGCACGGGTTATGGCCTGGCGCAGATGGCGCGCGGCGCCCACTACCCCAGCCACACGATGTGGACGGCCTGGATCTGCTGGACCCTGGCGGCGTTGTCCGAGCGCTGGATGCGCGAGCCCACCCCCGCCCAGCCTGCCTGAGCCCCCTCTGGCGGCGCCGCGTCACAACCGGCGTCACAACCGGCTGTTACCCCGCCCCGGCGCCCGTTTCGCAGAATCGGTGTTCCCCCAACACCGCGCGAACGGAGACAAGCCATGGGCAAGAAACTGCTGCTGCTGGCCGGCGACTATGTCGAGGACTACGAGATCATGGTGCCCTTCCAGGCTCTGCAGGCCGTGGGGCATGAGGTGCATGCGGTCTGCCCGGGCAAGAAGGCCGGCGAGCAGCTGCTGACCGCGATCCACGACTTCGAGGGGGCGCAGACCTATTCCGAGAAGCCCGGCCACCGCTTCACACTGAACGCCAGCTTCGACACGATCCGCGCGCAGGACTATGACGCACTGGTCATCCCCGGCGGCCGCGCGCCCGAGTACCTGCGCACCGTGGCCGGCGTGCTGCCGCTGGTGCAGCACTTCGCGCAGGCCGACAAGCCGATCGCCGCGATCTGCCATGGCGCGCAGCTGCTCGCCGCGGCCGGTGTGATACGCGGCCGGCGCGTGTCCGCCTACCCCGCCTGCGCGGCCGAGGTCGAGCTGGCCGGGGCCAGCTATGCACAGATCCCGGTGGACCAGGCGGTGACCGACGGCCTGCTGGTCACGGCGCCGGCCTGGCCCGCGCATCCGGCCTGGATCGCCCAGTTCCTCGCCGTGCTGGGCACGCGGATCACGCACTGAGCGCGCGCGCCGCCGCACAATGCTGCGCGTGCCCTGCCCGCGGAGATGCCCATGTGCGAGGTCTTCATCAGCGCCAGCCCCGAGTCCTACGAGTCGCGCACGCGCTCGGTGCGCCTGCATGGCGTCATCACCAGCATCCGGCTGGAGAACCTGCACTGGGAGGTGCTGGAAGAGATCGCCGCGCGCGACGGCCTGGGCGTGACCCAGCTGATCGAGAAGCTGCACGACGAGCTGGTGCAGGCGCGCGGGACGGTGGGCAATTTCGCGTCCTTCCTGCGCGTCTCGGCGCTGCGCTACATGGCGCTGCAGGCGCGCCAGCGCATCCCGGCCGACCTGGGCGTGCCGCTGCGTTCACTGGACGCGGACGCGGTGCTGCGCGGGCTGCCGCCGCGCTGGTCGCGGCCGACCCGGCCGGCGCAGGAGCACGAGGGCTGACGCGGGGCCAGGATGGACAAAGGGCCCCTCGCGGGGCCCTTTCGGGGGGAGCCGCGCGTCAGGCGCGGCGATGGCGGCGAACCGCGATCAGGGATAGAGGCCGCGTTCCTCGCGCGCCTGCAGCACGCGCGTGCAGGCCACGGTGAAGGCCGCGGTGCGCAGCGGGATGCGGTGCTGCTCGCTGGTCTCCCAGATGCCCTTGAAGGCGCCGATCAGGATCTTGTCCAGACGGACGTTGATCTCGTCCTCGGTCCAGAAGAAGGACGAGAAGTCCTGCACCCACTCGAAGTAGGACACGGTCACGCCACCGGCGTTGGCGATCACGTCGGGCACGACGATGATGCCGCGCTCGGCCAGCACCGCGTCGCCGTCCGGCGTGGTCGGGCCGTTGGCGCCTTCCAGCACGATGCGGGTGTGCAGGCGCTTGGCGCGCTCGGCGGTGATCTGGCCTTCCAGCGCCGCGGGGATCAGCACATCGGTCTTGACGTCCCAGAAGTCCTCGTTGGCGATGGCTTCGGCGCCCTTGAAGCCGGCCACGCCGCCGACGCGGGCCACATGGTCCAGCAGGTCCTGCATGTCCAGGCCGGTGTCATTGTGGATGGTGCCGGTATGGTCCTGCACCGCGACGACCTTGGCGCCGTTGGCGGCGAACATCTTCGCGGCCACCGAACCCACGTTGCCGAAGCCCTGCACCGCAACGCGGGCGCCTTCCATCGGCACGTTCAGGCGGCGCATCGCCTCGCGGCCGACGACGAACACGCCGCGGCCGGTGGCGGCCACGCGGCCCAGCGAGCCACCCAGCGGGATGGGCTTGCCGGTGACGACGCCAGTCGCGGTGGCGCCGACGTTCATCGAGTAGGTGTCCATCATCCAGGCCATGATCTGGCCGTTGGTGTTGACGTCAGGCGCGGGGATGTCCTGGGTCGGGCCGATGATGATGCCGATCTCGCTGGTGTAGCGGCGCGTGACCTTCTCCAGCTCCTTCAGCGACAGCTGCTTGGGGTCCAGGCGGATGCCGCCCTTGGCGCCGCCGTAGGGCAGGTTGACCGCGGCGTTCTTGATCGTCATCCACGCCGACAGCGCCATCACTTCTTCCAGCGTGACGTCGGGGTGGTAGCGCACGCCGCCCTTGCCCGGGCCGCGGGTCAGGCTGTGCTGCACACGGAAGCCCTCATAGTGGGCGATGGTGCCGTTGTCCAGCTCGATGGGGATGTCCACGATCAGGGCGCGCTTGGGTCGGCGCAGCGTCTCCACCCAGCGGGCCAGCTTGCCCAGGTAGGGCTCGACCGCGTCGATCTGGGACAGGTAGGTACCCCAGGGACTGTTGCGCGTGGGCGTGACGAAGGACAGATTGGGCATGAAATGCTCCGTAACTTTTTGGGTGGCGCGAACGGTATCCTGAACGCGACCGGCCGAGCCAGCGTTTCCAAAGCCGAGTGCACATGCGCTTATGCGGCGCGCGCATAGCGGGTGAAAGTTTGCGCCGAAGAGGCCTTTGACGCAAATAATCACTCAGATCCCCGCAGTGACTCCGTCCGCCCTCCGCTCAGTCGGTGCGCAGGCACTCGATGGGCAGCAGCCGCGACGCGCGCCGCGCCGGGTAGTAACCGAAGAACAGCCCCACCGCGCTGGAGAAGCCCACCGCCACCAGCATGTGCTGCAGCGACAGCGCCATCTCGAACTTGCCGCTGGCGTTGACCCCCCAGGCCCCCAGCGCCGCGAGCAGGATGCCCACGCCGCCGCCCACCAGACACAGCACCACCGCCTCGCCGAGGAACTGCCACAGCACGTCGCGCGGGCGTGCGCCTATCGCCATGCGCAGGCCGATCTCGCGGATGCGCTCGGACACGCTGACCAGCATGATGTTCATGATGCCGATGCCGCCCACCAGCAGCGAGATCGCGCCCACCACGCCCAGGCCGATGGACAGGCCCGCGCCGATCGCATTGCCGGTCTGCGCGATGCTGGCGAGGTTGGTGATGACGAAGTCGTCGCTCTTGTCACCGGTGATGCGGTGGCGGTCGCGCAGCAGCTCGGCCGCGTCCTGCTGCGCGGCGTCCAGCTCGGCCGCGCTGTGCGCCTGCAGGCTGATGTAGTGCACCGTGCCGGGACGCGCCAGGCGCAGCGGCATTGCGCTGATGGGCACCAGGATCAGGTCCCCCAGCTCGGTGCCGTCCAGCGTGCGGCCGGAGCCGCCCAGCACGCCGATCACCGTGTAGGGCTGCCCATCCAGGCGCAGGGTCTGGCCCAGCGGGTCGCGGTCGCGGAAATGCTCGCCGGCCAGCTTGTTGCCGATCACGGCGACGCGCGCCGCCGCGCTGACGTCGCGCTCGTCCAGGCCCACGCCCTGGTCGACGCGGTAGTTGCGCAGCTCCAGCATCGCCGGCGTGGTGCCCAGCACGGTCTGGTTGCTGTTGGTTTCGGCCGACTGCACCTGGAAGAAGCCCTGCAGCGCCGGCGCCGCGCCCTTCAGCGAGGGCAGGCCGGCCAGCGCCTGCGCGTCGGCCTGGGTCAGCGTGGGCAGCTCGCCGCTGCGTCGGCGCACGCCGCCGCCGTCGGTGGGCACGCCGTTCTGCACGATGAGCTGGTTGCTGCCCAGCACGGCGAGCTCCTTGTCGATGAAGGCGCGCACCGCGTCGCCGACGCTGAGCATCAGGGTCACCGACGCGATGCCGATGATCACGCCCAGCATGGTCAGCCCCGAGCGCAGCCGGTTGGCGTTCAGCGAGCGCAGCGCCTCCAGAAAAATCTGCGACGGGTTCATGCCGCGCTCCTCTGCACCATGGCCACGGCGGGGTCGCCGCCGGGCGGCCCGTCGTAGGACACGCGGCCATCGGTCAGCCGCACCAGCCGGCGCGCATGCAGCGCCACGTCCGGCTCATGGGTCACCAGCACGATGGTCAGGCCTTGTTCGCGGTTGAGCCGGTCCAGGATGGCCAGCACCTCGGCGGTGGTCTGGGTGTCGAGGTTGCCGGTCGGCTCGTCGGCCAGCAGCAGCGGCGCCTCGTTGGCCAGCGCGCGCGCGATCGCGACGCGCTGCTGCTGGCCGCCCGAGAGCTGGCTGGGCATGCGCTGCGCCAGCGTGCCCAGGCCGACGGCCTGCAGCAGCGCCTGCGCGCGCTCGCGCGCCCGCAGCCGGCCCACGCCGGCATAGATCAGCGGCAGCGCGACGTTTTCCGCCACGCTCATGCGCTTGAGCAGGTTGAAGCTCTGGAACACGAAGCCGATGGCCTGGTTGCGCAGCTGGGCCTGCTCGGCGGCGTCCAGCCGGCTGACATCGCGGCCCTGCAGGCGCAGCTCGCCGGCATCACAACGGTCCAGCAGGCCCATCAGGTTCATCAGCGTGCTCTTGCCGGAGCCGCTCGCGCCCATCAGTGCCACGTACTCGCCCGGCTGCACCTCCAGGTCGATGCCGTGCAGCACCGGCGTAACGACGTCGCCGGTCCGGTAGCTCTTGGTGATGCCGCGCAGGCTGAGCACCGGCGCGGCGGCGGCAGCGCCGCTCACGGCGCGTCCTTGCGCTCGGGCGCGGCGCGGCGCGTGACGACCTCGTCGCCGGCCTTCAAGTCGCCGCTGAGCAGCTCGGTGTAGCGGGTGTTGGAAATACCCACGGTCACCTCGTGGGCCTTGAGCCGGCGCTCGGCGTCCAGCGTGTAGACCTTGAACACGCGGTAGCTGCCACGGCGGGCGGAGAGCACGCCGTCGTCATCGCCGCCGCGTGCCGCCGAGGCCGCGGCTGCCGAGGAGGAGGCCGAGGCGGGAGCCGACGCGGCCGCGCCCCGGGTCTTGAGCTCGTCCTCGTCGGGCCTGAAGCGCAGCGCCGCCGTCGGCAGCCGCAGCGCCTTCTCGCGCTGCGCGACGACGATGCGCGTCTGCGCCGTCATGCCGGGCTTGAGCATGCCGTCCTCGTTGGCCACGTTGACGATCACCGTGTAGCTCACCACGCCCTGGGTGTTGCTGGCGTTGAGGCGAAACTGCTGGACGCGGCCCTCGAACTCGCGCGACGGGAAGGCGTCGACGATGAAGCGCACCTGCTGGCCTTCCTGGATCAGCCCGGCGTCGGCCTCGCTGACGTTGGTCTGGATCACCATCTCGCGCAGGTCCTTGGCGATCTGGAACAGCTCCGGCGTCTGGAAGCTGGCCGCCACGGTCTGGCCCACGTCGACGTTGCGCTTGATGACGACGCCATCCACCGGCGCGCGGATCACGCTGTTGCCCAGGTCGGTCTCGGCGGACAGCAGCTGGGCCCGCGCCAGGTCCACGTTGGCCCGCGCCGCGGCCAGCTCGCGCCGGCTCTGGTCGCGCTGGCTGGCGCCGATGAAGCCCTGGGCGAGCAGCGATTCATTGCGCTCGTGGGTGGCCCGCGCAAAGGCCAGGCTGGCCTCGGCCGAGTCCAGCTGCGCCTTGGCCTGGCTCACGCGCGCCTGGAAGTTGGTCGGGTCCAGCCGCAGCAAGACCTGACCCTTGCGCACCGGGTCGTTGAAGTCGGCCAGCCGCTCCGCGACGGTGCCGCTGACCTGCGAGCCCACCGTCACCGAGATCACCGGCTGCAGATTGCCGTTGGCCATCACGACCTGGGTGATGGGTCCCTGGTCGACGGCCGCGCTGCGATAAGGCGAGGGTTTGGGCGCACGGGCGGCGCTGCGGCTCACCCACCAGCCGGCCGCGGCCAGCACGCCGGCAGCAGCCAGCCACAACACGGCCTTGCGGCTCAAGCGAATCATGATGCTCCCTTGCACCGTCGCGGCAGTCGGACGGTCTGGCGGCGAACTATAGAAGAGCGGCGCGGCATTTTTGGCGCCCGCCCCGTGCCGGTTCTCATGCGTGCGAACCCTGGCCTTACCATCGGACACCATGATGACTGCGCTGGATCTGACCCTGCTGTACCTGGTGGCCGCCGTGCTGGGCGTGGTCATCTGCCGCTCGCTGAAGCTGCCACCCATCCTGGGCTATCTGACGGTGGGCATGGTGCTGGGCCCTAATGCCACCGCGCTGGCCGGCAATCCGGACGGGGTCAACTACCTGGCAGAGTTCGGCGTCGTCTTCCTGATGTTCGTCATCGGGCTGGAGTTCAACCTGCCCAAGCTGCGCAGCATGCGCACCATGGTGTTCGGCCTTGGGCTGCTGCAGGTGCTGCTGACGGTGGCCGGCACGGTGCTGGGCAATGTGCTGCTGGAGCAGGTGTTCGCGCTCTTCCACATCCGCTGGGAACTGCACTGGCAGGGCGCGCTGGTACTGGGCGCCGCAATGGCGATGAGCTCCACCGCCATCGTCGTCAAGCTGATGGCCGAGCGGCTGGAGCTGGAGAGCGAGCATGGCCGGCGCGTCGTCGGCGTGCTGCTGTTCCAGGACCTGGCCGTGGTGCCGCTGCTGGTGCTGATTCCGGCGCTGGACGGCAGCGGCACCGAGATGGCGCAGTCGCTGGGCTGGGCGGGGCTCAAGGCCGTGCTGCTGCTGACCCTGCTGCTGACCGGCGGCCAGCAGGTGATGCGGCGCTGGCTCACGCTGGTGGCGCGGCGCAAGAACCAGGAGCTGTTCATGCTCAACCTGCTGCTGGTCACGCTGGGGCTGGCCTGGCTGACCGAGCATGCGGGGCTGTCGCTGGCGCTGGGGGCCTTCGTGGCCGGCATGCTGATTGCCGAAACCGAGTTCAAGCACCAGGTGGAGACCGACATCCGCCCCTTCCACGACGTGCTGCTGGGGCTGTTCTTCATCACCATCGGCATGCGCCTGGACTGGAAGACCCTGGTCGACCAATGGCCGCTGGTCATCATCCTGGCGGTCGTGCCCACCTTCTCCAAATTCGCGCTGATCGCGGCGCTGGCCAAGCTCTTCAAGGCGCCCACCGGCGTGGCGCTGCGCACCGGGCTGTACCTGGCGCAGGCCGGCGAATTCGGCTTCGTGCTGCTGACCCTGGGTACCCAGCACCAGCTGGTGGCCGCCCAGTGGGTCAGCCCGGTGCTGGCCGCCATGGTGCTGTCCATGCTGCTGACGCCGCTGGTGATCGAGCACAGCAACCGCATCGTGATGAAGCTCTCGGCGAGCGACTGGCTGCTGCAGTCGGTGCAGCTGACGACGATCGCGAAGAAGTCCATCAAGAACACCGCCCACGTGATCATCTGCGGCTACGGCCGCAGCGGCCAGAACCTGGCCCGGCTGCTGGAGGCCGAGAGCATTCCCTACATGGCGCTGGACCTGGACCCGGACCGCGTGCGCCAGGCCGCCGCCGCTGGCCAGAGCGTGGTCTTCGGCGACGCCGCCCGGCTCACCAGCCTGATGGCGGCGGGCCTGTCGCGCGCCAGCGCCGTGGTGATCAGCTACCACGACACGCCGTCGGCGCTGAAGGTGCTGCACGAGGTGCGCGCCCATGCACCGCAGGTGCCGGTGGTGGTGCGCACCATCGACGATGCCGATCTTGAGCGGCTGCGCAACGCCGGCGCCACCGAGGTCGTGCCCGAGGCCATCGAGGGCTCGCTGATGCTGGCCAGCCACGCGCTGGCGCTGGTGGGCGTGCCCATGCGCCGCGTGATCCGCATCACCCGCGACGCGCGCGACCGCCGCTACGGCCTGCTGCGCGGCTACTTCCACGGCGCCGACGACGACGGGCTGGAGGAGCGCGACCAGACCCGGCTGCAGTCCCTGACCCTGCCGGTGGCCAGCCCGCTGCACGGGCGCCGACTCACCGAGGCGGGGCTGATCGAGCTGGGCGTCAGCGTGGTCTCGGTGCGCCACCCCAGCGGCGCGGTGCGCAGCGCCGAGCCGGAGCTGACGCTGGAAGGCGGCGACACCCTGGTGCTGTCCGGCACGCCGGAGGCCTTGACGCTGGCGGAGCAGCAGCTGCTGCGCGGGTGACAGCCTGCCGCCTGAGTGACAGGCGGCGACGCCGGCATGGGCCACACTGCCGCCCATGCTGCAGATTCCCGCCCGCCAGAACCGCCGCCGCATCTACCTGATGCGCCACGGGGCGGTCAGCTACTTCGATGGCGAAACCGGCCGTCCGGTGCTGCCCGAGCAGGTCGACCTGAACCACGAAGGCCGCGCCCAGGCGCGCGCCGCTGGCGAGGCCTTCGCCGCGGCCGGCGTGCGCTTCGACCGCGTCATCGTCTCCGGCCTGCCGCGCACGCTGCAGACCGCGCAGCGCGTGCTGCAGCACAGCGGCCAGGCCGGGCTCGCACCGCAAATCTGGCCCGAATGGCAGGAGATACGCGGCGGCCGCCTGTCCGAGATCGACGACGCGCAGCTGGAGCAGGCCTTCACCGGCCTGCAGCGCAGCCCGGTCGACGAGGCGCAGCGCTTCCTGAACGGCGAATGCATCGGCGAGCTGCTGGACCGCGTGCTGGGCGGCGTGCGCCGGCTGCGCGCCGACCCCGACTGGGACTGCGCGCTGCTGGTGCTGCATGGCGTGGTCAACGCCGCCATCCTGTCGCACGCGATCAGCGGCGGCCAGCGCCTGATGCTGGGGGGCTGGGTGCAGTCGCCGGCCTGCATCAATGTGCTGGACCTGGGCGATGCCCCGGGCGACTGGCTGCTGCGCGCCACCAATCTCGCGCCGCTGCAAGGCTTGCACGCGCAGGACCGCGCCACCACGATGGAGGCGCTGTACGCCCAATACCTGGACTACCGGAACCGCCGCCGCCGCTGACGCGGCCGCCCACGCCGGCCTCCCGCCTTCCACCGACGACCTGAAGGACCCCGCGATGAACTTCGACTACAGCCCCAAGGTGCAAGAGATGCGCCAGCGCCTGCTGGCCTTCTTCGACGAGCACATCTATCCCAACGAGAAGCGCTACCACGACGAGATCGCCGCCAACCGCAGCGCCGGCAACGCCTGGCTGCCCACCCGCGTGATCGAGGAGCTCAAGCCCAAGGCGCGCGCCGCCGGGCTGTGGAACCTGTTCCTGCCGAAGAGCGCCCGCGCGCCCGAAGGGCTGAGCAACCTGGAATACGCGCCGCTGGCCGAGATCATGGGCCGGGTCTACTGGGCCTCCGAGGTATTCAACTGCTCGGCGCCGGACACCGGCAACATGGAGACGCTGGAGCGCTACGCCACCGAGGCGCAGAAGGACCGCTGGCTGGAGCCGCTGCTGCGCGGCGAGATCCGCTCGGCCTTCCTGATGACGGAGCCCGAGGTGGCCTCGTCGGACGCGACCAACATCCAGTGCCGCATCGAACGCGATGGCGACGACTACGTGATCAACGGCACCAAGTGGTGGTCCAGCGGCGCCGGCGATCCGCGCTGCCAGCTCTACATCGTGATGGGCAAGACCAACCCCGACGCCGGCCGCCACGAACAGCAGTCCATGGTGCTGGTGCCGGCCAACACGCCCGGCGTCACCGTGAAGCGGGCGCTGCCGGTGTTCGGCTATGACGACGCACCGCACGGCCACATGGAGATCGAGCTGCGCGACGTGCGCGTGCCGGTGCAGGACGCCATCCTGCTGGGCGAGGGCCGCGGCTTCGAGATCGCACAGGGCCGCCTGGGCCCGGGGCGCATCCATCACTGCATGCGCTCCATCGGCGCCGCCGAGCGCGCGCTGGAACTGATGTGCCAGCGCGCCATCGCGCGCGTGGCCTTCGGCAAGACCCTGGCGCAGCAGACCGTCACCCAGGAGCGCATCGCCGAGGCGCGCTGCATGATCGACCAGGCGCGCCTGCTGACGCTCAAGGCCGCGTACATGATGGACACCGTGGGCAACAAGGTGGCCAAGGCGGAGATCGCGATGATCAAGATCGTCGCGCCCAGCATGGCGCTGAAGGTGATCGACTGGGCCATCCAGGTCCATGGCGGCGCCGGCGTCTCCGACGACACGCCGCTGGCCTATATGTGGGCCGGGCAGCGCACGCTGCGCTTCGCCGACGGTCCCGACGAGGTGCACCGCAACGCGCTGGCCAAGCTGGAGCTGTCGCGCCACATGAAGCTGTCGCCCGACCGGGTGCAGATGCCCATCACCCGGGGCGCCTGATCGCTGGGCGGCACGCCTCTACCCGGACAGGAAACTGGCGGACATCCCCCTTTGGGGGGTGACCTGACTCATCTGTTCGCGGAGCGGCACAAGGGCTAGGATTTTCGGCTTGGCTGGTCCATGCCGCATGAACAAAGCTCCCACTGTCCGCCCCTGGCATCTGCTCGCCTTCGCCGCGCTGCTGGGCGTGGAAGGGGTGTTGCTGGGCTTCAGCATCGGCGGGCCGCAGGGCGCGCCGATGCTGCCCTGGCTGGCCACCGGCACAATGGCGCTGACGGTGGCGGTCGCGATCGCGGTGCTGGGCAGCCTGCAGCGCGCCAGCCGCCGCGCCCTGCTGGCGCAACGCACGCTCGAAGAGGCCATCGACGCGCTGCCCGCCAGCGTGGAGATCTTCGACCGGCGCGACCGGCTGATCGCTTACAACCGCCGCCTGGTCGAGCTCTACCCGCACATGCTGCGCGCCTTCGAGCAGGGCGCCAGCTTCGAGGAGATGGCGCGCGAGTCGCTGGCGCGCGGCGGCGTGCCCGAGGCTCTCGGGCGCGAATCCGAATGGCTGGCCGAGCGGCTGCAGGAGCGCGGCCGCCGCCAGCTGCCGCTGCTGCAGCGCGTGCACGGCGAGCTCTGGCTGCATATCTTCGAGCGGCGCACGCCGTCCGGCGGCATCGTCGGCGTGCGCATGGACGTCAGCGACCTGATCCACGAGCAGCAGCGCCTGGCCGCCAGCCAGGCCCAGCTCAAGGCCATCATCCGCGCGGCGATGAACGGCATCCTCACGCTGGACCCGGGCGGCCATGTGCTGGAGGTCAATCCCAGCTGCGAGGACCTGTTCGGCTTCACCGCCGCCGAGCTGCAGGGGGTGCACCTGGGCATGCTCTTCCATGGCGCCGGCCACCTGATGCCGCAGGACCTGCTCAGCGTGCCCCAGGAGCTGGCCGCGCGCCACCGCAGTGGCGCCGAGCTGACGCTGCAGGTCAGTGTCTCCGAGGTGCGCACCGAGACCACGCTGCTCTACGTCTGCGTGGTGACCGACTTCAGCGAACGCAAGCGCCAGGAGATGCGGCTGCAGCGCGCCAACGAGCTGCTCGCGCGCCAGTCCACCACCGACGGCCTGACCGGCGTCGGCAACCGGCGCCTGTTCGACCAGCTGCTGCAGAACGCCTGGCTGCGCAGCGCCCGCACCGGGCTGCCGCTGGCCCTGCTGATGGTGGACATCGACCACTTCAAGCAATACAACGACCGCTACGGCCACGTGGCCGGCGACGACTGCCTGCGCCGCGTCGCCGCGCTGCTGCGCAGTTGCGTGGGCGGCGAATCCGAGACCGTGTGCCGCTACGGCGGCGAGGAGTTCGCGCTGCTGCTGGCCGAAGTCGACCTGGACGGCGCGCGCAGCGTCGCGC
The DNA here is from genome assembly GCF_022549225.1 of Pelomonas sp. CA6. Classification (GTDB taxonomy): domain Bacteria; phylum Pseudomonadota; class Gammaproteobacteria; order Burkholderiales; family Burkholderiaceae_C; genus Roseateles. The sequence goes on along the minus strand of NZ_JAKZFD010000012.1, from coordinate 35,558 downwards.
AACGCTGCCTGGACAGCGTGCGCCTGGCCGCCATCGAACACGAGGCCTCGCCCGGGCGACGCACCGTGAGCCTGTCCATCGGCGTGGCGCTGCAGGTGGGCTGCGCGCAAGCGCCGGCGCTGCGCCTGATCGAGGCCGCCGACGCCGCGCTGTACCAGGCCAAGGCGGGCGGGCGCGGCCGGCTCAGCTGCCAGGTCCAGCAGGCCTGAGCCGTGCCGACGCGGCGCGCGCGACAATCGCCCCATGCAAGACGCCGACTACCTGAAGGGCCGGATCCGCACCGTGCCCGACTGGCCCGAACCCGGGGTGCAGTTCCGCGACATCACACCGCTGCTGTCCGACCCGCGCGCCTTCCGCGTGCTGATCGACCAGTTCGTGCACCGCTACTTCGACACCCGCCCCAGCGCCGTGGCCGGGCTGGACGCGCGCGGCTTCATCATCGGTTCGGTGCTGGCCTACGAACTCAACATCGGCTTCGTGCCCATTCGCAAAAAGGGCAAGCTGCCCTTCACCACCGTGGCCGAGACCTATGAACTGGAATACGGCAGCGCCACCGTGGAGATGCACACCGACGCCGTCCAGGCCGGCGACCGCGTGCTGCTGATCGACGACCTGATCGCCACCGGCGGCACCATGCTGGCCGGCAAGCGCCTGCTGGAGCGCCTGGGCGCCACCGTGATCGAGGGCGCGGCCATCGTGGACCTGCCCGAGCTGGGCGGCTCGCGGCGTCTGCGCGAGGCCGGGCTGCCGCTGTTCACGCTGGTGTCCTTCGACGGGGCCTGAGCGCCCGCCTTGCCGGCCCGCTCAGCCCGGCGCGCGCGCCATCGCGGCGCGCACATGGGCGGCGAATTCCTCCGGCGGCATGGGCCGCGCGTAGTAGTAGCCCTGGGCCAGCTCGCAGCCCAGGTGGCGCAGCGCCTCGCCGGTGGCGCGGTCCTCCACCCCTTCGGCCAGCGTGCGCAGGCCCAGGCCGCGGGCCATCTGGATGATGGCGCGCACGATGGCCGGATCGGCATCGTGCGCCAGGTCCTTGACGAAGCTGCGGTCGATCTTCAGCTGGTCCACCGACAACCGTTTGAGATAGGCCAGACTGGAGTAGCCGGTGCCGAAATCATCGATGGACAGGCGCACGCCCAGAGCCTCCAGCGCGGCGACGCGCGCGGTCATGGTCTCGGCGTCGTGCAGCAGCATGGACTCGGTCAGCTCCAGCTCCAGGCACTGCGGCGGCAGCCCGTGCTCGCGCAGCGCCTGCGCCACCACCTGCTCGACCTGGCCGCGGCGCAGCTGCAGCACCGACAGGTTGACCGCCACGCCCTCCAGCACCAGCCCCTGCGCGCGCCATTGCGCCAGCTGGCGGCAGGCCTCGCGGATCACCCAATCGCCGATGGGCAGGATCAGCCCGCTGTCCTCGGCCACCGGGATGAAGCGCGCCGGCGGCACCAGGCCCTCGGGGCGGCGCCAGCGCAAGAGCGCCTCGGCGCCCACCACGCGGCCGTCATCCAGCGCCACCTGCGGCTGGTAGTGCAGCGTCAGCTCGCCACGCTCCAGCGCCTGTGCCAGCCCATGGCGCAGCTGCAGCCGCTCGGAGACTTCGGCGTTCATGCGCTCGTCGAAGAGCTGGAAGGTGTTGCGCCCGGCGTCCTTGGCGCGGTACATCGCGGTATCGGCCTTGCGCAGCAGCGCGTCGTACTGATCGCCGTCCTGCGGGAAGCGCGACACGCCGATGGACACCGTGCTGAGGATCTCATGCCCATCCAGCACCAGCGGCTGGCCCAGCACCGCCATCAGCTTGTCCACCACGCCGTCCAGCGCCAGACCGGCCGGCCCCTCGCTGCTCAGCACGATGAGGAATTCGTCGCCGCTGAGGCGGCAGATGCTGTCGCTGTCGCGCAGCGCATCGCGCAGGCGCCGCGCCGTGCTGCGCAGCAGCTCGTCGCCGATCTGGTGGCCCAGCGAATCATTGATGCTCTTGAAGTCGTCCAGGTCCAGGTACAGCAGCGCGACCTCGCCGCCCAGGCGCTGGGCCGCGCCGATCGCGCGTTCCACGCGGTCGCGTGCCATCACGCGGTTGGGCAGGCCGGTCAGCGGGTCGTGAAAGGCCAGAAACTCGACGCGCCGCTCGGCCTCGCGGCGCTCCTCGATCTCCACCAGCAGGCGCTGGTAGGGTGCGCGCACCGCGGCGACGAACACCGCGCGGTAGATGTAGACATAGGCCAGGATCTTGTACAGATGGCCCAGCAGCTGGAAGCCGTCGTTGACATGCGAGTACAGCGTGAAGCACAGCTCGCTGAGCACCGTGATCAGCGCCGCGGTGCGCAGGTCCACCGCGTCATAGCGCCCGGTGCTGCGCGCGCGCAGATGGAAGCCCAGCGCCGCCAGCGCCTGCAGCAGCACGATGCCGTACTCGGCCCCGACCTTGAACGGGGTCAGCCCCGCGCCATCGACGAAGGTACGCGGCCACAGCTGCGGAAACCCCAGCAGCAGCACGAACAGCAGCACCGACAGGCCCAGCGCCCCCAGTCCCAGCCCGACCCGCGACAGGCCTTCGCCGCGCCAGCGCGGCCAGCCGCGCAGCGCCACCAACAGCAGCGTCAGCGCGGCGACATAGCGCGCCGCGAGCCAGAAGCGGATCGCCTTCTCGGGGTCGCCCGGCGAAAAGAAGTCCGGCATGCCGCGGTAGGACAGCATGTGCCCCAGGTCCAGCAGCCCGACGACCAGGAAGCCACAACCCAGCAGCAGGCCGTCGCCGGCCTCCTTGTCCTGCGGCCCGGCATGCCAGCACACCGCGAAGACCATCAGCGCCATCGCCACCGCCAGCGTCTCGCCCACCGTGTGCAGCCAGACCGGGAACAGATGAGGCTCGCCCTTGAATCCCGGCAGCGATGGCGCCTGCCACACCAGCACGAACAGCAGACTCAGGGCCAGCACCAGCATGGCTGACCCGGGACGCAACATCGCGCGCTGGCCCTGCGGCCCGGGGGCGGGCGGCAGGGCGGGAGCCAGCGGTGGCGATGCGTGCCTGGAGGACATGGGTGGGGAAGGTTGGCCGGGAAGAGCCCAGGCTCATCAGGGTTTTATCAAACTCTGCCCCTCATGCGTCTTGACTTATGTTCAAGCGCGACTTGCAAACCACACTTGCGCGTGCGGCTGGCGGGTGGCGGTGGCTTTCACTTGCCGATGCAGAAGCGGCTGAAGATCTCGCCCAGCAGGTCGTCGGCGCTGAAGGCGCCGGTGATCTCGCCCAGCGCGTCATGCGCCAGGCGCAGCTCCTCGGCCATCAGGTCCAGCGCGGGTGGCTGCTGCGCGGCCTGCTCCAGCCCCAGGGCCACATGCTCGCGGGTGCGGCGCAACGCCTGCACATGGCGTTCGCGGGCGATGAACAGCCCCTCGGGCACCGCATGCCAGCCCACCTGTTCGAGCAGGCGGCGGCGCAGCGCGTCCAGGCCCGCACCGGTCTTGGCGGACAGCGTCAGCGCCCCCGGGGTCAGGTCTTGCCGGGCCGCGGCGGACTCCGGCGCGTCGGCCTTGTTGTAGACCTGCAGGATGCGCGCCGGGTCCACGCCGGCCAGGTGGGTGCGGATTTCGGCGTCCTCGGCCTCGTAGTCGGGCCGGCCCACCCGCGTGAGGTCGTGCAGGAAGAGCAGCACGTCGGCATCGGCGATCGCATCCCAGCTGCGCGCCACGCCGATGCGCTCCACCTCGTCGTCGGTGTCGCGCAGCCCGGCGGTGTCACTGATATGCAGGGGCACGCCTTCCACCTGGATGGTCTGGCTGAGCTTGTCGCGCGTGGTGCCGGGGATGGGCGTGACGATGGCCAGCTCGGCGCCGGCCAGCGCGTTGAGCAGCGAGCTCTTGCCCACGTTGGGCTGGCCGGCCAGCACCACCTTGATGCCCTCGCGCAGGATGGCGCCCTGGCGGCTGCGCTCCAACAGCGCGTCCAGCTGCGCGAGCAGGCGCCGCAGCTTGCCCAGCGCGTCGGCGGCCTGCAGGAAGTCGATCTCTTCCTCGGGGAAGTCCAGCGTGGCCTCGACCAGCATGCGCAGCGCGATCAGCGCGTCGCGCAGCTGCCCCACCTCGCTGCTCAGCGCCCCGGCCAGCGCGCGGCCGGCGCTGCGCGCGGCGGCCTCGGTGCTGGCGTCGATCAGGTCAGCCACCGCCTCGGCCTGCGCCAGGTCCAGCTTGCCGTTGAGAAAGGCGCGGCGCGTGAACTCGCCGGGCTCGGCCAGACGCATGCGCAGCGCCGGGTCGGCCTCCAGGCAGCGCGCCAGCAGCAGCTGCAGCACCACCGGCCCGCCATGGGCCTGCAGCTCCAGCACATGCTCGCCGGTGTAGGAATGGGGGGCGGGAAAGTACAGCGCCAGGCCGTGGTCGATGGCCTCGCCGGCGGCGCTTCTGAACGGCAGGTAGGTCGCCTCGCGCGGCTTCAGCGCGCGGCCGCAGAGCGCCTGCACCAGCGGGGTCAGGTCTTGCGGGGCAGACACCCGCACGATGCCGACCGCTCCGCGGCCGGGAGCGGTGGCGATGGCGGCGATGGGGTCCTGGTGGCGCGACAGCATGGCGGGATTTTCCCCGATGCGGGCCCACGCGCCCGGCGTTGTTCGATCGCATCATGCCGCTCGCCCGGGGTGGTCACGCCCTGGGCAGGGCGGCATGATGCGCACCCGCCGGCCTCTCCCGGCCATCCTGACGCACTGTCGTGTCGCAAGACGAAATTCAAGCCATCCCCCCGCTGGCCGACGAGCTGTATCGTGCCCTCAAGACCCTGGCCCGCCAGCGCCTGCGCCGCAGTGGTCCCATGACCCTGTTGGACACCACGGCCCTGGTGCACGAAAGCTGGTTCCGCCTGTCCCGGCGGGCCGAGTGGGAATCGATGGGCAAGGACCACTTCATGGCCTATGCCGCCACCGCGATGCGTTCCATCGTCGTGGACTACGCGCGGGCGCGCCAGGCCGCCATCCGCGGCGGTTTGGTCACGCACCTGGATCTGGACGAACTGCCGACGCTGGCGCATCGCGACGAAGAGTACCTGACCGTGCACGAGGCGCTCCAGGACCTGGAGCGCCACGACCCGCGCCTGGCCCGGCTGGTGGAGCTGCGCTACTTCGTAGGGCTGGAGGAGGTCGAGTGCGCCGAGCTGCTGGGCGTGGCCCGGCGCACCGTGCAGCGCGACTGGCAGAAGGCCAAGGCGATCCTCTGGGAAGCCCTGCGTCCATGAGTTCGGATCTGCTGGCCCATTGGGCCGCGCTCGAACCCTTGCTGGACCAGGCGCTGAGCCTGCCGCCCGCGGACCGCGAACGCTTCCTGGACACCCTGCCGCCGGACCAGCAGCGCTGGCGCGCCGATCTGGCGCGGCTGCTGCAGGCCGAGGCCCAGGCCGACCAGGCCGGTTTCATGGACCGCGCCGCCCGCCTCCATGGCACCGGCACGCTGGGGACGGCCGCCGACGCGGCGCCAACCTGGCAGGCGGGTCAGCAGGTTGGGCCCTGGGTGCTGGTCGAGGAACTGGGGCGCGGCGGCATGGCCAGCGTGTGGCGCGCCCACCCGCACAGCGGCGACTTCCAGCGCGAGGTGGCGCTGAAGCTGCCCCACAGCCCGGCGCCGGGATGGCTGGAGCGCATGCGCCGCGAGCGTGACATCCTCGCGCGGCTGCAGCATGGCGGGATCGCGCGCCTCTACGACGCCGGCACCGACGCCGCGGGCCTGCCCTGGCTGGCGATGGAATGCGTGCAGGGCCGCGACATCCTCGGCTGGTGCGACGCACGCGGCAGCGACACCGCAACCCGTCTGCGGCTGCTGCTGCAGGTGGCCGATGCGCTCCAGTATGCGCACAGCCGACTGGTGATTCATCGCGACATCAAGCCGGCCAACGTGCTGGTGCAGGACGACGGCCAGACGCGGCTGCTGGACTTCGGCATCGCGCGCTGGCTGGCACCGGACGGGGACAACCCGGCGCTGACCCAGCTGGGCCAGCGGCCAATGACGCCCGAATACGCCTCGCCCGAGCAGGTGCGCGGCGAAGAACCCGGCGTGGCATCGGACATCTATGCGCTGGGCGTGCTGGCCTACCGGCTGCTCAGCGGCGCCAGCCCCTATGCCAGTGCGATGCCCGCGTCACGCCATGCGCTGGAAAGCGCGGTGCTGGAGCTGGAGCCGCCCGCCCCGTCCAGCGTGGCGGCCACGCTGGCGCTGCGCAAGGCCTTGCGCGGCGACTTGGACGCCATCGTGCTGAAGGCGCTGGCCAAGGAACCCGCGCAGCGCTACGCCACCATGGACGCGCTGGCCGCGGACCTGCGCCGCCACCTGGCCGGCGAGCCGGTGCTGGCGCGCCCCCCGTCCTGGCGTTACCGCGCCGGGCGCTTCGTGGCGCGCCATCGCGCCGGGGTCGCGGCCTCCCTGGCCGCGGTGCTGGCCCTGCTGGGCACGACGGGCTGGGCCCTGCAGGCCGCCAGCGTGGCCCAGCAGGAAGCGCGGCGCTCGAGGGCGATGTACGAGTTCCTGACGGGCCTGTTCAACCCGCTGCGGGACGCGCAGCCGGACACCCGCAACCGCGACATGCCAGTGCGCCGCCTCATCGAGGATGGTGCCAGGCAGGTGCTCGCCTCGCTGAAGGACGAACCGTTCGCCCGCGAACAGTTGCTGGTGGACCTGAGCACGCTGACCCAGCAGCTGGGGCTGCCCGAGCTGTCGCGCCAGCTGGCCCAGGAGCGCGTCCGCTACGCGCAGCTTCTGCACGGAACGCACAGCGTGGCCTATGCCGACGCCCTGTTGGGGCAGCGGGACCTGTGGGAGAGCGCCGGCGCCTACGGCGAGGGCTACGAGGCCGCCCGTCAGGCCCTGGACATCTATCGCGAGCGGCACGAGCAGGCCCCGCAGCGGCTGGCACTGGCCCATCTGACGCTGGGTGGCTTCGGCGCACGGCTGCATACGCCGCGGCACGAAGACATCGAGCATTTGCAGACTGCCGCCCGGCTGCTGAGCCAGGTGCCGGCGCCCAATCTGCTCGGCGTGGTCTACGAACAGCTGCTGGTGGCCCACCTGGGCCGCGGCGACATGGAGTCGGCCTACCAGGCGGGCATGCAGGGGGTGCGGGCCAACCGCAGCCAGCGCGGCGTGGAGGACTGGAAAACCGGCGCCTCCGAAGACCAGGTCGGCCAGCTCGCCCTGCTGACCCTGCGCCCGGCCGAGGCGGACATCCTGCTCACCCACGGTCTGCAGGTGCTGCGCCAGGCCATGGGGCCGGACGTGGTCATCCTGGCGCGGGGCGAAAGCAATCTCGCGCTGCTCGACCTCGCCGCCGGCCGCGACGCCGAGGCGCGCCGTCATGTGGCCGAAGCGCTGCGCATCGTGGCCCTGCCCGCCAACCGGTCCATGGCCGCCTTCACGCTGACCGCCGAGGCCACGGCCATGGAGGTGGCCTTGCAGACCGGAGACTGGGCCGCGCTGCGCAAGGCCTGCCAGCCCTGGGGGCACGACGTGCAGGCGCCTCAGCCCGCGCTGCGCCTGCGGCTGCAGCAGGCCTGCATGGCCGAGGCCATCCACGCCGGCGACACGGGCCGCGCCCAGGCCTTGCTGGCGCAGGGCGAGCAGGTGGCCCGGCAGTTCTTCGCCCAGGTGCCTGCGCGCCATGCCTCGCTCTGGCTGCGCGCTGGCGACCTGCGGCTGGCACAGGGCCAGCGCGACGCGGCGCTCGCGCTGTGGCGTCGCGTGCTGGACCTGGACGACACCAGCATCGTCCCTTACCGCGCCCAGGCCTATGCACGCCTGCAGGCCCAGGGCGGCGCGGACGACGGCGCGATGGCACGCGCCCGCCGCCTGACACAGCAGCTGCTTTCGTCCGGCGGCCCGCGCTACTACGCCAGGTACCTGGCGCTGCTGCCCGCACCGTCCGCAGCCCCTTGATCCGACCATGGCGCTTTTGCGCGCCGGTTCTCGTGAATGCGTAAGAAGGCGACGCCAGATGGCGGTAGCCCTCGTTGCGCAACCAAGGAGGACTGGCAATGAAGAAGTTTTCGACCCTCGGACTGAGCCTGCTCGTGGCCGCCACGCTGGCAGCCTGCGGCGGTGGAGGGAGTGACAACACGGGCTCCGGCGGCACGACCGGCAATGGGTCCGGCAATACCGGCGGCACCGGCGGCACGGGCGGCACGGGCGGCACGGGCGGCACGGGCGGTACAGGCGGTACAGGCGGTACAGGCGGTACGGGTGGCACGGGTGGCACGGGTGGCACGGGCGGCACGGGCACCAGCTTCCCATACAGCCGCTATGACGTGTACGCGCTCTACGACACGACCACCGTGTCCGGGACCGGCGCGGTGGCCTCGGTGTCGGCCACGCAGGGCGCGCTGGCCATCGGCTCGTTCAGCTTCCGCGGCGCGCTGGGCGGCGGCGAAACCACCATCACCCTGGGCAGCGGCGCCGTCAGCCTGAAGAGCGGCATCGTGCTGCCGGCGGACCTGAGCTGGCTCGCACCGGGCGCCGATGGGCAGCTGATCCAGCAATGTTCGGTGGTGCGCCAGGACGCCTCTGGCGCCACCGTCTCGGGCTATCCCAAGAGCATGACGGTGATGCTGGCCAACACCAGCACGCCGCTGACCAAGCTCGGCGACATCCCGACCGGCACGCGGCTCTATGTGGCGGAAGACTGCAAGTTCACCGGCAGCACGCCCACCGGCGATATCGCCGCCGTCAACGCCCAGGCCAACGACAACGTCGTCGTGAACGCGGACGGCTCTCTGACCCTGAACCCCATCGGGGCGGCCAGCTTCACGGTCTCCGCGGCCAATGTCAGCGCGGCCCTGGCCGCAGGCGGCACCGGGCTGGACACGATGGGCGACGTCGCCGTGCCCAGCACCGCCGGCAAGGCCGCGGGCAGCTATGCGATGCATGCCTACAGCATCGCTCGCACCGGTGCGGCGCCGCGCTATGTGGTCGTCATCCAGGCCACGCCCACCGGAGGCAAGGCCTCGCTGGGCAGCAAGGGCGTGGTGTCCATGCTGGTCAGCCCCTGATCGGCGATTGATGCGCCGGCCACAGCGGGCCGACGCTGGGGGCGGCGGGAGCCGCCCCGCGCGCGCGATGGCGCGGGGGAGGCCGGCCGCGGCGCTCTCGTGAGCCCGCGGGTCCGGCCGCTGGGCCGCCCGCTTCCGGGAGGAGTCGGGCGGCAGCCTCTCTGCCCCGCATTCAGCGCATTAAAGGTCCTTGTACCGACGAAAAAAAGCCCCCGCTCGCGGGGGCTTCATGCCGAGGTGTGAACGACTGCGCGGCCGCGCTCAGTTCTGCACGCCCAGCTGCTTGTTGATGGCCCATTGCTGGGCGATCGACAGGATGTTGTTCACCAGCCAGTACAGCACCAGGCCGGACGGGAAGAAGAAGAACATCACGCTGAAGGCCAGCGGCATGATCCACATCATCTTGGCCTGCACGGGATCCGGCGGCGTCGGGTTCAGCCAGACCTGCAGCAGGCTGGTCGCCGTCATCAGCAGCGGCAGCACGAAGAAGGGGTCCTTGGCCGACAGGTCGGTGATCCAGCCGATCCAGGGCGCGTGGCGCATTTCCACGCTGGACAGCAGCACCCAGTACAGCGCGATGAAGAAGGGCATCTGCAGGAAGATGGGCAGGCAGCTGCCGATCGGGTTGACCTTCTCCTCGCGGTAGATGCGCATCATCTCCTGCTGCATCTGCTGCGGCTTGTCCTTCAGGCGCTCGCGCAGCTCCATGATGCGCGGGTTGACCGCCTTCATTTTGGCCATCGAGCGGTAGGCGCTGGCATTGAGCCAGTAGAAGGCCGCCTTCAGCAGCACCACCAGCGCGATGATGGCCCAGCCCCAGTTGCCCAGCAGGCCATGCAGCTGGTCCAGCAGCCAGAACAGCGGCTTGGACAGCACGGTGAACCAGCCATAGTCCTTGACCAGCTCCAGTCCCGGCGCCAGCGCGGCGAGCTTCTTTTCTTCCTGCGGACCGACATAGAGCAGGTCGCTCACCGCGGTGGACGCGCCTGGCGCCAGCGCGGCCAGCGTGCTGACCGTGCCCACCGAGTACAGGCCGTTGCCCACGCTCTTGGCGTAGAACTCGCGCGCGCCGGCCTCGTTGTGCAGCCAGGCCGACACGAAGTAGTGCTGGACCATGGCCACCCAGCCGTCGCTGGCCTGCTTCTCGAACTGGGCCTTGCCCTTTTCGATGTCCTTGAAGTCGACCTTCTGGAACTTGGCCTTGTCGGTATAGATGGCCGGGCCGGTGAAGGTGGAATAGAAGCTGGACTGGCCCGGGCCGGGCTGGCCGTCGCGCACCAGCTGCTTGTACAGCTGCGGCGTCACGGCGGCGGTACCGGTGTTGAGCACCTCGTGCTTCACGTCGACGGCATAGCTGCCGCGCTTGAAGGTGTAGGTCTTGGCCAGCTTCAGGCCGGCGGACTCGGGCGACTCGAAGCGCACGACGACGCTGTCGCTGCCGTCCTTCAGTTCGCGCGGGCCTTCCGCCACGCTCATCACGCTCAGGTGATTGGGCGCGCCGGCCACGCCGACCAGGCCGGTCTCGGCACGGTACTGGTGGCTGGGGTTGATCACCACCACATGCCCGCTGGGGTCGGTCTCGTCCTTGTGCTTGAGCAGCTCGACGCGGACCAGGCTGCCGCCGCGGCTGTCCAGCGTGGCCTTGACCAGGTCGGTGCTGATGGTGACGGACTGGCTGGCGGGCAGGGTCGTCGCGGGCGGCGGCGTGGCGGCACCCGGCGCGGCCGGGGCACCGGCCATCGCGTTGGGCAGCGTGGCCGAAGCCGGTGCCGACGCGGCGCTCGCCGCCGGCCGGGCGGGCGCCGGGCTGAACAGCGACGGATGGCCGTTGTGCTTTTGCCAGCCGTCCCACAGCAGGACCAGCGACATGGTGAACACCACCCACAACACGGTGCGGCGTAGATCAGTCATGGGGAAGCTTCTGTATTGGTGGTTGAAGAGGTCTCGGATCCGCTGCGCTGGCGCAGCAGATGCGTGAACAGGCGGGGCGGATTGTCGGGCACGGGATCGTGGCCGCCCAGACAGAAGGGATTGCAGCGCAGTATGCGCGCGACCGCCATGTAAGTGCCGGCCGCCGCCCCATGGCGCTGCAAGGCCTGCATCGCATAGCTGGAGCAGCTCGGCGCGTAGCGGCAGCCCGCGCGCAGCCAGGGGCTCAGCAGCAGCTGGTAGCCGCGCACGGCCCCCATCAGGACGCGCTGAGCCACACCACGCCGCGCCGCCATGGCTCAGGTTCTCCCGCTCGCGCCGCGCTGCAGCCGCTCCAGCAGCTGGCGCAGCTCGGCGCGCACGACGGCGCTGAGCGCCTCCGAGCGGGCGCTCACGAACTGTTTGCGGTCGAACGGTGCGCGCAGGCGCACCACCCACAGCCCCGGCGGCAGCGCGCGGCCCTCGGCCTGGAAGAGGCCGCGGATCTGACGCTTGAGCAGGTTGCGGGTCACCGCCCGGCGCGCGTGCCGCTTGGGCACGACCATGCCCAGCCAGGCCTGCTGAGGCATCGCCGGAGGCCGGGGTTCGGGGGCTGGCGCGGGGGATTCATCCACAGCCTGTGCATGGTTGTGTGCATCACCTGTGGATAACTCAGGCTTTGCTGTGGATTTCGGCTTGCGTGGCTCGCTGGGCTCCGCCGCCAGATGATGGACGGCGAAATGAGCACTTCGAGCGCGGCTGGGTTGCCCCAGGACGCGCTCGAAGTCGGCCGATCGCTGGATGCGGCCGATCACGGTGGTGTCGGAAACGGACTCGAAAGAGTCGCCAGCGCGAGGCTTAGACAGCCAGGCGCTTGCGGCCCTTGGCGCGGCGCGCGTTGATCACGGCGCGACCGCCACGGGTCTTCATGCGGACCAGGAAGCCGTGGGTACGGGCGCGGCGGGTCTTGGAACCTTGGTAAGTGCGTTTCATGCTGAACCTCTGGATGGGCCGGCGGCCCCTGATGCTCGGCCATTCGGCCAGGGTGACTCGGGTGGACGCAAGCGCTGGAAGGGTCTGACGCCACCCTCGGGTGGCACCCATCCGCGGGCCGCCCGGGCGATGAGTCTGGCCGGGTGTGTGGCTGACGGCAGCGCCGCCGCCCGCGAACCCGGCCACAGCGTCGCCCGCTATGGCCCCGCGCCAGCGCAATCCTCAAGCACACCGCCACGGGCCCCGCCCCGGCTCAAGCGCCGGGACCGTCAACCCAGGAGGGGCGCCCACGCGAATGCGTCCAGCGTCCGGAAAACCCGCGATTACATCAAAGAATGCCTGCCGGGTCAATGCAAACCCGTAGACCACGGCCCGGGCGCGGGGGAATGCCTGGGCTTGACCGCACTTAAAAAACTGTGGATAACCCAGACCTTTGCGGCCCGTGTGCGTACAATCCGGCCGCTCGAAGAATAAGTTTTCCACAATGAGCGCAGACTTCTCTGGGTTGGCAGGCGCCGGTGCCGCACTTTGGCAGCGCGGCTGCGAGCGGCTCGCCACCGAACTGCCCGAGCAGCAATTCAACACCTGGATCCGCCCGCTGCCGCCGGCCGACATCATCGAGCCGGACGGCCCGCAAGGCGGCCTGCTGGTGTCGCTGCGGGTGCCCAACCGTTTCAAGCTGGACTGGATACGCAGCCAGTACGCCGGCCGCATCGAGGCCATCCTCAGTGAACTCACCGGCCGCCCCGCGCGGCTGGAGCTGGCGCTGGCGCCGCGCCAGCCCATCGTGCCGCTGCCGCGCCAGGCCGCGCCCGCGCTGACGCTGGGCCAGGTGCTGCAGCACAACGGCCTGCAATCCGGCCCCGCCGCGGTGGCCCCGCCCGCCCAAGGCGCGGGCAGCATCACGGTGAACGGCCCCGTGGGCGCCGCCGCCTTCGCGCCACCCGCCCAGGCCGCCATGCCGGCGCAGGCGGCGCAGCCGCAGCAGCCCGTGGGCGCCAACGCGGCCACGCTGCCGCCCAGCGCCACGCGCCACCGCATCAACCCGGCACTGACCTTCGACACCCTGGTGCCCGGCCGCGCGAACCAGATGGCGCGCACCGCCGCGCTGCACGTGGCCGGCGCCCCGGGCCAGATGTACAACCCGTTGTTCATCTACGGCGGCGTGGGCCTGGGCAAGACCCACCTGATCCACGCCGTTGGCAACGCGCTGCTGAAGGACAAGCCGGACGCCCGCGTGCTCTACCTGCACGCCGAGCAGTTCATCTCCGACGTGGTGAAGAACTACCAGCGCAAGACCTTCGACGAACTCAAGGCCAAGTACCACTCGCTGGACCTGCTGCTGATCGACGACGTGCAGTTCTTCGCCGGCAAGGACCGCACGCAGGAAGAGTTCTTCAACGCCTTCGAGGCCCTGCTGGCCAAGCGCGCGCACATCATCATGACCTCGGACACCTACCCCAAGGGGCTGGTGGACATCGACGAGCGCCTGACCAGCCGCTTCGACTCCGGGCTGACGGTGGCGATCGAGCCGCCCGAGCTGGAGATGCGCGTCGCCATCCTGATGAAGAAGGCCGAGGCCGAGGGCCAGCCCATGCCCGAGGACGTGGCCTTCTTCGTCGCGAAGAACGTGCGCGCCAACGTGCGCGAACTGGAAGGCGCGCTGCGCAAGGTGCTGGCCTACAGCCGCTTCTCGCACAAGGACATCAACATCCAGCTCGCCCGCGAGGCGCTCAAGGACCTGCTGTCCATCCAGAACCGGCAGATCTCGGTGGAGAACATCCAGAAGACGGTGGCCGACTTCTACAAGATCAAGGTCGCCGACATGTACAGCAAGAAGCGCCCGGCCAGCATCGCGCGGCCGCGCCAGATCGCGATGTACCTGGCCAAGGAGCTGACGCAGAAGAGCCTGCCCGAGATCGGCGAGCTGTTCGGCGGCCGCGACCACACCACCGTGCTGCACGCGGTGCGCAAGATCGGCGGCGAGCGGCACAAGAACACCGAGCTGAACCAGCAGCTGCACGTGCTGGAACAGACGCTCAAGGGCTGATGCGCCGCCGCAACCCCGGCCCCTGGTTTCCACCCCCGGGAAACACCCCATTCCTGGGTGAAAATGCGCGCTGTTGCATCGCGCGCGCGTTCACTCCAGAAGCCGCCGTGCGGCGCAGCCTGACAAGAAGCGGAGAGAGGACCTCATGATCGTGTTGAAAGCCAGCCAGGACAAAGTGCTTGCCGCGCTGCAGGCCGTGTCCGGCATCGTGGAGCGCCGCCACACCCTGCCCATCCTGGCCAATGTGCTGATCCGCAAGCAGGGTCCGCAGGTGGAGCTGACCACCAGCGACCTGGAGATCCAGGTGCGCACCACGGTCGAATTCGACGGCGACGCGGGCGATTTCTCCACCACCGTGGGCGCGCGCAAGCTGATCGACATCCTGCGCTCCATGCCCGCCGACCAGACGGTCAGCCTCTCCAGCAACCAGAGCAAGCTCACGCTGCAGGGCGGCAAGAGCCGCTTCACGCTGCAGACCCTGCCGGCCGAGGACTTCCCGCTGGTACAGGAAGCAGCCGACTTCGGCCCCGCGTTCAGCGTGCCGCAGAAGACGCTGAAGGGCCTGATCAACCAGGTCCACTTCGCGATGGCGGTGCACGACATCCGCTACTACCTGAACGGGATCCTCTTCGTCGCCGAGGGCAAGACCCTGACCCTGGTGGCCACCGACGGCCACCGCCTGGCGCTGGCCCAGGCCGAGCTGGACACCGAGATGCCCAAGCAGGAGGTCATCCTGCCGCGCAAGACCGTGCTGGAGCTGATGCGCCTGCTCAAGGACGGCGGCAAGGACAACGCCGACGATCAGCCCATCGAACTGCGCTTTGCCGGCAACCAGGCCAAGTTCAGCTTCAGCGGCATGGAGTTCGTGACCAAGCTGGTCGAGGGCAAGTTCCCCGACTACAACCGCGTCATCCCCAAGAACCACCGCTTCCACGTCATCCTCGGCCGCGCGCCGCTGCTGGCCGCGCTGCAGCGCGCCGCGATCCTGACCAGCGAGAAGTTCAAGGCCGTGCGCCTGTCCTTCGAGCCGGGCCTGCTGTCCATCGCCTCCAGCAACGCCGAGCAGGAGGAGGCCAAGGAAGAAATCGAAATCGACTACGGCGGCGACCGCATCGAGACCGGCTTCAACGTGACCTACCTGATGGACGTGCTGTCCAACATGGGCCAGGACATGGTGCGGGTCGAGCTCAACGACAGTGCCTCCAGCGCGCTGATCACCATCCCCGACCAGAACGGCTTCAAGTACGTGGTCATGCCCATGCGCATCTGACCCCCGTCAAATTTGCGACACACAGCGGGCCTCGGCCCGCTTCAGTGCTTTTGAAGGGGCCTGCAAGACCTGGCCCCGCGTGAGAGAGAGTCCCCGATGAGCGAGTCCCAGACCCCCCCGAACGACGACGCAGCCAAGCCCGGCGCGAACCCCGCGGCCCAGGGCGGCGGCGATTCGGCCGGCTACGGCGAGTCCAGCATCCAGATCCTGGAAGGCCTGGAGGCGGTGCGCAAGCGCCCGGGCATGTACATCGGCGACACCTCCGACGGCACCGGCCTGCACCACCTGGTGTTCGAGGTGGTGGACAACTCCATCGACGAGGCGCTGGCCGGCTACTGCGACGACATCGTCGTCACCATCCACACCGACAACTCCATCTCCGTCATCGACAACGGCCGCGGCATCCCCACCGGCGTGAAGATGGACGACAAGCACGAGCCCAAGCGCTCCGCCGCCGAGATCGCGCTGACCGAGCTGCACGCCGGTGGCAAGTTCAACCAGAACTCCTACAAGGTCTCCGGCGGCCTGCACGGCGTGGGCGTGTCCTGCGTGAACGCGCTGTCCAAGTGGCTGCGCCTGACCGTGCGCCGCGAAGGCAAGGCCCACTTCATCGAGTTCCGCAAGGGCGTGCCGCAGGACCGCGTGCTGGAAATGCGCGATGGCTTCGAGGTCAGCCCGATGAAGATCACCGGCGACACCGACAAGCGCGGCACCGAGGTGCACTTCCTGCCCGACACCGAGATCTTCCAGCAGAACTACGAGTTCCACTACGAGATCCTGGCCAAGCGCCTGCGCGAGCTCTCCTTCCTGAACAACGGCGTGAAGATCCGCCTGGTCGACGAGCGCAACCAGAAGGAAGACAACTTCGCCTATGCCGGCGGCGTGCGCGGCTTTGTCGAGTTCATCAACAAGGGCAAGAGCGTCCTGCACCCCAACATCTTCCACGCCCAGGGGGACAAGCTCTCCGACCAGAACACCAACATCGGCGTCGAAGTCTCGATGCAGTGGAACGACGGCTTCAACGAGTCCGTGCTCTGCTTCACCAACAACATCCCCCAGCGCGACGGCGGCACCCACCTGACCGGCCTGCGCGCCGCGATGACACGGGTGATCAACAAGTACATCGAAGACAACGAGCTGGCCAAGAAAGCCAAGGTCGACATCTCCGGCGACGACATGCGCGAAGGCCTGGCCTGCGTCATCTCGGTCAAGGTGCCCGAGCCCAAGTTCTCCAGCCAGACCAAGGACAAGCTGGTCTCCAGCGAGGTGCGCGGCCCGGTGGAGGAAATCGTCGCCAGCAAGCTGACCGACTGGCTGCTCGAGAACCCGATCGACGCCAAGACCATCTGCGGCAAGATCGTCGAGGCCGCGCGCGCCCGCGAAGCCGCGCGCAAGGCCCGCGAGATGACCCGCCGCAAGGGCGTGCTCGACGGTTTCGGCCTGCCCGGCAAGCTGGCCGACTGCCAGGAAAAAAACCCCGAGCTCTGCGAGATCTACATCGTGGAGGGTGACTCCGCAGGGGGCTCCGCCAAGCAGGGCCGCGACCGAAAGTTCCAGGCCATCCTGCCGCTGCGCGGCAAGATCCTGAACGTGGAAAAGGCGCGCTACGAGAAGCTGCTGAGCTCCAACGAAATCGTCACGCTGATCACCGCGCTGGGCACCGGCATCGGCCGCGGCGCCGGCAGCGACGACTTCAACCCCGACAAGCTGCGCTACCACCGCATCATCATCATGACCGACGCGGACGTGGACGGCGCCCACATCCGCACGCTGCTGCTGACCTTCTTCTACCGCCAGATGCCCGAGCTGGTCGAGCGCGGCCACATCTACATCGCGCAGCCGCCGCTGTACAAGGTCAAGGTCGGCAAGCAGGAGCAGTACCTGAAGGACGGCCACGAGCTGGACGCCTTCCTGCTGAAGGTGGCGCTGCACGACGCGCAGCTGCACCTGGGCGCCGAGAGCGGGGGGCAGGTCTTGCAGGGCGAGGAACTGGAGACCAAGGCACGCCAGTACATCGCCGCGCAGAACGTCATCGAACGCCTGTCCGCCTGGATGGACGGCGAGGCGCTGCACGTGCTGGCCTCCGGCCTGGCGCTGAACCTGGACAGCAAGGAAGCCGCCGATGCCAGCGCCAGCGCGCTGCAGGCCGCGCTGCACGACGCCCAGGTCAGCGCCGAGACCGACCCGCGCACCGACAAGCTGCTGCTGCGCATCAGCCGCCGCCACCATGGCAACGTGCGCTCCAGCGTCATCACCGCCGACTTCGTGCACGGGGCCGACTATGAAGTGCTGGCCGAGGCCGGCCTGATCTTCAAGGGCCTGATCCGTGGCGAAGCCACCATCCAGAAGGGCGAGGGCGAGAAGGCCAAGGAATCCAAGGTCGGTGACTTCCGCGCCGCGATGGCCTGGCTGATGACCCAGGCCGAATCCAGCGTCGGCCGCCAGCGCTACAAGGGCCTGGGCGAAATGAACCCCGAGCAGCTCTGGGAAACCACCATGGACCCCACCGTCCGCCGCCTGCTGCGCGTGCAGATCGAAGACGCCATCGAAGCCGACCGCGTCTTCACCATGCTGATGGGCGACGAAGTCGAGCCGCGCCGCGACTTCATCGAGACGAATGCGCTGAGGGCGGCGAACATCGACGTTTGATCGCTGTGTAGGGCGACCCATAACGTGAGAATCCAAGACCCATAAGATGAGAAATCTATGGGTCTTTTTTGTCAGTTGCTAATGGCTATTGACGTCCAATCGGAGGGGCGTGCGCGGGGCCGCTGCCCAATAGCGGGTTTGACGCCAGGAGGCGCTCAGCATGCCGTTTGAACCCCGCTCGTCGAGTCTGTTGCTCACTGCGACTGGCCGAGCGTGGCTTGAACGGTTTGCTGAGGTCGACCGGCCCATGGTTCGGCAACTTACCGAAGCGCTGTCGCTCGTGTCGATCCAGGAATTTGAGCGAACCCTCCAGCGCGCAATTGAAAAACTGGCTGAGGGCAGTTCAGGACCAGTGGCACTGTATGCAGCACGAGAAGTCCCTCGCAACTCCAGCCTGGACTTTCGTAATGGCGGCTCCGGATTGGATTCGGTTGCCACAGGCAGCGATGTTGGCAGCGAGGCACGTGTCGCACATGTTGTGCGCCAGCTGTGCCGGACTCGATCAAGCCAACTGCTCCGGCAACCAAGTATTGAGAAGCTGCTGGAGAGCCGCGTTCGCCACGTTGTTGTCGTAGATGACCTTATCGGCTCTGGCGTGAGAACCAGCGCTTACCTAAGCCAGCTGTGGAGTGACCCGACTATCAAGTCCTGGTGGTCCTACAAGCTGGTTCGCTTTACGGTCATCGCATACGCAGGTACAGCAGAAGGTGTTCGCCATTTGCGTCGACATCCCTGCAAACCCGACGTGGAGATTCATCGCTACTGCCCCACTCTTGACGGGCTACCTTGGCCACGAGAGCAACGACGACAAGCACGGCGGTTGTGCACACGCTATGCAGAGAGCCATGCTCTCAGGGGTTGGCATTTGGGGTTTGGAAGCTCAGCAGCGTTGCTGGTCTTCGAGCACGGATGCCCCAACAACGTGCCCGGAATCTTCTGGGCGAACTCGAAGGACTCTACGAAGGCCTGGCAGCCGCTCTTTCCCGGGCGCGCGTCTACCGCGGAGGCTGCCAGCGTTTTTCCCCCTGAGCTGGCGTCGCGAACACCCGTCAGTGTCCTGTTGACTGCAGGTCAATCGCGCATTGCTGGAGCACTTTCTGAAGTTCTTGACCGGCCCTTGTCCACGGCGACCATCATCCTGTTGGCACTGCTTGGCCGGGGCATCAACCGAGTAGACGCAATTGCGCACGCTACAGGACTTGGCGCCAAGGAGTGCCAGGCCTTGCTCGAAGCATGTATCGCGTCTGGTCTTATATCGCCGCATAGACGGTTGACTGACTTAGGCGCTGCTGAGTTGGCGGGAATTGGGGCTGCGGCATTACCTCGGGCAAACCGCATTTTGGAGCTTGGCGAGGACGGCTACTATCCACGCTCGTTGAGAGGGCGCACCGTTGGCTAGCGTTGACCTGGACCTGTGTTTTCAGCGGCACAGGTTGGGGCGCGGATTTCCGTTGCCCTCTGAAGTTGCCCAGGCTATGGCGGATGCAAGACGCGAGTCATCCATCCTACGAAGCCTCGGGTCAGACTCGCGTCTCCCCTCCGCCGGTCGTCGGAGTAAAAGTAGCTAACGATGTGGTCCTCTCAACCCTATCTTGTTCGCGGCAGGAAGCTTGGGCTGAGCCCTGAGCTGCTGCAAGAGGCCGTCAAGCAGAGCCGGCGATTGGCGCAACGCCATCCGCAGCCTTTGCCTGTCCTTCTGACGCTTTGCCATCTCGCCAAGCGCACCGGGGTTCCTTACAGCTCACTGCGGGCTTACGTAAGCCGTCAGGCGGTTGAACCCTATCGACGCTTCCGCATCCGCAAGCGCTCAGGAGGCGTGCGCCGCATCTGTGTGCCGGAGCCAACCCTTGGGGCGATTCAAACTTGGATCGCTGAACACATCCTTCAGCGGGCCCAGGTACATCGCGCAAGCCATGCATTCAAGAAGGGCGACAGCATCGTGCGCTGTGCCGAACAACACTCAGGAGCCCGGTGGTTGGTGAAGATGGACATCGCTGACTTCTTCGGAAGCGTGAGCGAGATTGATGTCCACCGGGTCTTTGTAGGGTTGGGCTACAACCCCTTGGTTTCCTTTGAACTGGCACGAATTTGTACAGAGCTCCCGTCCCGCTCTGACAAATACGCTTTGTCCTCTTGGCAGTGCCGTTACGCTAGACGTGGCATTCCTGCCTATGGGCAACAGTACATCGGCCGCCTTCCGCAAGGCGCTCCGAGTAGCCCAATGCTGGCCAACCTCACCATGGTTGCGACAGACCAGAAGCTAGAAGAAATCGCGCTGAAGGCCGGTTTGCTTTACACCCGATACAGCGACGACCTGACTTTTTCGACGGCCGGTGACTTTGACAAAGGGCGGGCATACGGGCTTATCGAGGAGGTTGCTGCCGTGTTGAAAAGCCGCGGCTTATTTCCCAATCGGGCAAAGACGGTGATCGTGCATCCTGGCGCTCGGCGGCTGGTACTGGGTCTCCTTGTAGACGGGGATGCGCCTAGGCTGACGCGAGTGTTCCGCGACCGGCTACGGCAGCATCTTTACTACTTGGAGAAGCTTGGCATTGCCGCTCACGTCCAAGCGAGGGCTTTCGAGTCCGCGGGAGGCCTATATCGACACCTGCGCGGGCTGATCGACTACGCCAATTCGGTTGACCCTACCTATGCTGGACCGCTGCTCGCTCGTCTAGAGGCGCTACCCTGGGCAAGATGAGCGACGCTTAGACCAAGGTCTCGACAACCCATCCCAGATGTTGAAGCGCTGCGACACAGTCGGCGGAAACCCGCTCACGGTTGACGGCTAGACACAAGAAGCTCGTAGGCCTCGACATCCCTACATAGAGATTCCGGAACTGCGAGAGGAGGCTTTCTTTCATTTTTGGATCGCGGACTTTCTGCCCGGCAAGGACCGGCAAGGCCTCAGCCAAGTCAAAGCGGCGGCTGGGATGCCCAAGCGACTCGAGAACCAACGTGGCCAGATGTGTCTCGCCCTTCATTGAGGCTACTGTGCCAATCTCCACCTCAACGCACCGCCCCCCTCGTGTGACCCGGCAGAACCGCTGGCTAGCCTCTTGTTCAGGTTGCCGCTCTGGGGCAGCAAACACCGGCATCGCCTGGAACTTCGCGACGGTCATTTCGGCGGGCAGCAGTGGCTGCAAGTATTGGCTGAACAACTGGATTGCTTGGCTCCGACCGGCCTCGGTGGCTCCCAAGCCTGGAGCGAGAGCCAGCGCTCGGCACAGGTGCCGGACGGCGGATGCATCTTGGGCAAGCCGCCGGAATAGCTGAGAACCGTCGCGGAGCTCTACATGACCCTGTTGGATGACATGCAGAGCAAGCCGGATGCGCCTGCAGAGCGAGTCGCATGGCTTCAAGCGGAAATCAGGCGCCTCAAGGCCCAGCGCCGGAGCCTCAAGGTCAGCGATCACGAGGAAATCGCTGAGATTCGGCGGGTGTACGGAGCACTCCTGAAGGGCTCACGAGGGGTGTGGTGAGCAAGGCGCTGATCGCGCGGGTAAGGTCAGCATCAAGCAATCCGGGAACCCCGTGCTGTAGCAGCGCCCCCACGCCACCGCTTGATTAAACTTGATTTCCGCTGTTGTGTAGCCGATAATTCACTGGCTATGCACAAAGTTATCCACAGCGAAAAGCTCAAGCAGGCTCTGCAGGCGCGCGGGTGGACACAGAAGGATCTGGCCACCACGCTGGAGGTGACGGGGCAAGCCGTCACCAACTGGATGAAGGGCGTTGACTTTCCCCGCCCCGACAAGTTGCTGAAACTGGCCACGACCTTGCAGCTGAGCTTTGCCGACCTCGTTGTCAGCTCAGCAAAGGATCAACCTGTCATTGCGTTCCGCAAGAAGGGTGGTGCCAAGACGACAGACTCCCACGTGCTCAAGGCTATCGCCATGGGCTCGCTACTCAAGCCGTTGGTGCCGTTCCTTTCGGAATTGCGCTCCTTGAGGGTCCAGATCCAGTCCCCGACCACCCAATACGACGCGTTGCAAGCCGTGTCGGCTGAGGTGCGTACCCGTATTGGGCTCGGCGGTCAGGCAGTTCTGTCCTATGAACACCTGATCGGGGAGTTTGAGGCCAACGGCGCAGTCATCGTGCCGGTCATGTGGGGAGAGAAGCAGAACCACAAGAACGCACTGCACATCCTGCTGCCGCAGGAGAAGGTGACGTTCATCTTCTTGAACCTGGACACTCGGTTGGAGGACTTCAAGTTCTGGATGGCTCACGAGTTGGCGCATGTCTACACGCCCGACTTGGCTGGCTCAGATGAAGGCGAGGATTTCGCCGACGCCTTGGCTGGCGCGCTGCTGTTTCCCAAGTCCCTGGCTGAGGCGGCCTACCCCCAGGCTGTTCGTCAAAGCACGCCGGCCGGCGAGATCCGGGAACTGCAGCGGCACGCTAGCGCACACAGCATTTCGTTGTTCAGCGTGTTCCGCGAGATCAACAACTACGCCAAGGCTCATGGCCTACCCGTGCTGCGTAGCAAGGACACAGACATCCACGCGATTCGCAACAGCCAGCGCGGCAAGCTTGTCAGCGAAGGCTTGTTTGCGCCAGTGCCGCCGGAACCTGCTGCCTACATCGCCGCCAGTCAGAACGTGTTTCGCAGTGGGTTCTTCCCGGCTCTCCAGAGGATGCTTAAGAGCAAAGGTACTGGTGCAGGGTATGTTCAGCAGATCATGGACATCCCGATGCAGGACGCTGCGGCGCTTCATGGAGAGCTTTGCCGTTGACCTTGGTCCTGCTCGACACGAATGCCTACCTTCGCCTGGCGAAACGTGTCAGGCCTGCGGTAGGTGTCAAGTTCGGGCAGAAGGGATACGTTCTCACGATCCACAAGTCGGTTGAGGATGAGGTTCATCGCAACCCGCGATTGCGCGCGACCTACCCCTGGTTCGATGGCCAGGAGTTCGCGAGTGAACGAATGGCTAAACAGGTCCGCTTGAGCGATGCGGACAAAGCCAGCATCCAGGCGGCTCAAAGCGTGCTGCACGGCTGGGTTCTTGCCGACCCTGAACCCTACACATCTGGGGGCAGGTCGCCGCCAGGTCCAACGGATTGCTGGTTGCTAGCACTCGGTCAAGTCAAGCCGGCGATCGTAGTAACGGATGACCTGGGCATGCATGCTCTAGCGAAAGACTTTGGCATCCTCGTTTGGCACGGCTATGAGCTTCTGGACAAGCTTCGCTCAGCCAAGGTCGTCGATCCACCGTTGATCAGAGAGATCTACGAGGCGCTTGAGACCAACGGTGATCTTCCGAAGACTTGGCAGGAAGCGAAGCACACTGTGTTTCTGAAGATCTTCGGTCCCAAGGCACGCTGAGCAGTTCAGTACGGGACAGGGGACGGAATGAGCGACACGAAGCAATCAGGCGCTCGGTTCATCAGTGCCGAGTGATGTGAATCACTCGGCTGAGATCAAGAAAGATCGGACCCGTGGGAAAAGCTCAAAGTCAGTCTATTCATCAAATGATGGCAAGGATCTGCAATGCGGACAGCCTGGGCGAAGCCCTGTTCCTCTATAAAGCGAATGAGGACGCTTTGCGAGACTGCAAATTCATCTTCGCCGCAGGCTCGGGCCCGACTCCAGGCTTTGCCGTGAACAAGAACTTCCGAGGTGGGGCTGCGGTCAGAAGCCTGTTCGGCACGGACCGAGTTGTTGTCCTGGACGACGCCACGGTCAGAGAGATGGAGTCGGGAGACACCACCTTTGCCATCGACTACTCAATCTCGCTAGACACGCAGGCATTCAGCTACCTTACCCCGTACCTGGCTGGCAATCACGCACGCCTCCCGGAAGACTTTCAAGAGGTTTTTGAGTTCATTGCTCGCGACGATGTCTTTGTTGACCCATTGCCGTACCTTCGGGAAAACCTGGGCCGGCTCGGTGAGCCCAAGACGCTCGATCACGTATTTCGAACCTTCAGAGCGTATGAAGTGCTTCGGACCATCGATCTGCCGTGGCTGCAGGCGCGAGGCGAAGTTCGCTCGACGCTTCCAGATTCAGATCTGGACGCACGCGCTCAGCGGCTTCTGTCGCGCCAGCTGTACGACAGCCAGGACGAGGCATTGATGCGAGAGCTGAAGCGGGGATACCACTTCGCATACATCGCGCTGCTCAAAATGGTGGCGATCCAGCTCTCTTCAGGAGACGCGCTGACGAACGAGAAGATGCTGAAGTTCAGCGAGTTCGCTGATCAGCGTATGGCAACGATGAACGCGCGCGAAACTGCGCTTGCACGCGCTTACTTTGAGAGAGGGCAGAAGCTCGCGTTCTTCGGAAAAGTTCAGTCCAAGAAGCAGGATCTGATCGAACAGCTTCAGAACATGGCCTGGGATCTCTGGCACGTTCGCAGCATGGAGCAGGCGCTGGTACTCAAACCGTCGGCGCACGCCAGGTTCTTCTTTCCTGCATTTCTGACGTTCGACAAACGGCTGATCGAGGTCATCGACCTATACCCGCTGAAGGCTTGTGCGTTCAGTACTGAGGAAGGACAGCCGATGCCTTTCTATGATGGTGATTGGTTCGATTTCGTCGCTACCGATGAATCTGGAAAGGCACACTTCAAGGAGCGCTTTTACTCATCTGAAGCTATCGCATCGCGTAACGCGCGGCGGCCTGCAGCCTCATCCAGTCTGCTCAGCGTCGTGACCGACCTGGAAAACGACGTTCGGGCAGCCGCCAAAATTTGAGGCACCTCCTGCCGACGGATTCACCACGAAGGAAAAGCCGTGCCGAAGAATGACATCCACGTTGTTCCTCATGGCAACGGTTGGGCAATGAGGAACGAGAGCGCCTGCCTCCCGGGCCGGGATGTCACTCGAACCCAACGAGAGGCACTGAGCTTGCTCGCGAACAAGTGAAGCGTGAGAAGGTCGAAGTGGTCATCCACCGCAAGACAGGTGAGATCCGCGACAGCAACAACTACGGCAACGATCCCAATCCGCCGAAGATGGCAAGCACTAGACCGTGTCAGTTTCGATGGCAAGGCTTTCGGGATCTTGCACATTCCATGGCAGCATTCGGCGGCGGATGCGCCACGGAACATGAAAAATCCGTTGTGGGGCGCTAGGCTGCTTTGCAGCAAATGTGTCACCCAACATGATCGCTGTCGAACACGGAGCGCCTGAGTCTTCGCGACTGGCGCCGCGGTTCCCCCACTGGCGGCCATCAGCTCTTGCGACGGACCATCCCGACCTGCGGGTTCGGGCCCTTGCATGGCTCAGATCTGCCGCTGGCCCCTCTGAAGGATCGAAATAATGGATTGGATCCCCATAGTCTTCGTGACGTTCAAGGTGCTCGTGTTCGGCACCGGCATGTTCTTCGCCATCAAGTGGCATCACGACCAAGAGAAGAAGAAAAAGAAGAAGTGACGGAGCCGGCGGACGGGGCGCGTCTATGCCGAGCGTTCTAGGCCGGGCCACTTCCACTTTCAGCCGAATTCCGCTGTAGTTCGACGGGAGGTCGCTTTGCAGCGGACGCGATCCTTCGCGTTGACCGACTCGGCACCGGGAACCGGTCGCTCAACGTCGGAGTTCGCTGGCTCAACTCGGGCACGCGGTATGCAGCACGGTCTACGAACACGCTCGCCAACGCCATCCCGCGCGTTGGTCGCGCAGCACACGGAACTGGTCGCCGATCGCGACGGTCACGCTCAACCCGGAGCGGGGTGTGGCCGTCGCAGCCTAACTTCGCAGCCACGATATTCAACCGAGAGCTGCATGACCGAGGCGACAACTACCCTGACGCACGCCGCCCCCCACAAAAGGGCCAGATTACATGGCCGTTACACCACGAATCTTGCAGATCTTGCTAGTACTTCCTGGCCAAAATGTCGTGTCATAAACATACAAACTCACGTTCGAACTAGTTGCTTTCGCCGTGACAACTGCAGCGTAGGCCTGCTTATATCCGGGATCAGTTGCTGAAAGCCAAAATGCATCGCAACCTGGCACGACCGTATCGGAATATACAACAAAATCACCATTTCCATAGTCGGTGTAGACAAGGTATTTAGTGATACGAAGTGGCGGAGTGTCAATCATCGCAACCGCAGCGTTAGCGCCCAGGACAAATATAAACACCGCCAACAACCGAGAGATGCGACAGAGATTCATTTTCGACTTTTCCATGAAGTGCGTAATCTTAAGTACTGAAATCAAAGCGCTAAGGAAGTTCTGCATAAATCGCCAGTTGCCGTGCTTGGCAGCGACGTGAAGCACTGAGACGATAACAGCCGCCAAATCCGGCACACCGTCAATTCCGTCGCAGAGGTCATCTTTCAGGCCTCTGGCCGAAGGCTGGCCGCCCAGAAGGGTGGATTGGAGGCAAGGATGCCGGGCTCGTCAATCGCACCTGCGAGGGTGCCGCCGCCAGTGCCCGCCGCTGACTTGCCGCCACTGCGGTCCAAGCGGCTCCTGGATCAGCTGCGGGAGCGCATTCGTTGCCTCCACGACAGCCTGCGCGTACCGAAGAGGCCTATGTGTACGGGTGCCGGGCGTTCATCTGTTTTCACCGGCTGCAGCGCCCGAAGGACTTGGGCGCCGATGCCGTCGATCGGTCGAACGCGCAGCCAGCACTGGATTCCCTTCGTTCTGACCCGAGAGGCGCTGGGCCGGGTGTTCGCCCTGCTGCAGGATAGCGATGACCTTCGTACGGTGAAGGATCTCCTGGGCCATGCCGATGTGGCCACCACCATGATCTAGACGCCTGTGCTCAAGGTGGGCGGCGGGGCGGTGCGCAGCGGATGAGGCCCAAGCGCGGCGGCCCACCTCTTGCACGACGGGTGCCTGGCTTCCGAACCGCCAAGGCCCTCAGGGTGCCGCAGGACCACACAGGTGCCGCTCCAGCAGCCCCGTCATGAACTGAAAGCTCTGAAGGTGCATGCCGCGCTGGTTGTAGGCCTGACGCGTCAGCACCGCGACGGCGTCCAGCGCGGGCAGGATGAGCACATGATTGCCGCCATTGCCGGACATCATCCACGCGCTCGTCAGGCCGCAGCGCAGCGGGTAGTCGCGCCGCCAGAAGAGTTCGCCGTAGTCCATCCCGAAGGGCGTTGGCCGGCGCACGCTCAGCAGGGCGGCCACCTGTTCCGGTGCCAGCAGCGCGCCGCCGTCTGGGCCGGCGCCCTGGCGCAGCAGCATCTGCGCCAGCGCGGCCCAGTCGCGCGTCTTCAAGCGCAGGCCGCCACCGGTCATGGTCTCGCCCTGGGGCGAGTGCGGCCACTGCCATTGGGTGATGCGCAGCGGCGCGAAGAGCCGCCGCCGCGCATAGGCCTCCAGCCCGCCGGGCACGCGGCGCTCCAGCAATTGCCCCAGCAGAACCACGCCGGCCGTGCAGTAGGCGAACGGCCCCAGGCCTTGACCATCGCGCGTCACCGCGCGCGTGGGCAGGTCGGCAGCCCAGCGCAACCAGCGCGGCTGCGGATACATGCCTTCTTCGTTGCCCGGGCTGCCGTCCTGGTTGTCATCGCAGTCCAGCGCCGAGGACATGGTGAGCAAGTCCTCCACCACGATGCCGCGCTTGGCCGGGCCGTCGTTCGCAAACGGCTGGACGTCCTGGAGCCCGTCGAACACGGGGGTGTCGCGCCTCAGCAGCCCATCCTGCACGGCCGCGGCCACCAGCAGGCCGGTCACGGACTTGCCTGCGGAACGGGTGTCGTGCAGGGTGCCCTCGTCGGCGCCGCGCGCATACAGCGCCACCACCACCCGCCCATGGCGCTGCAGCAGCACGCTGGTGGCGCCGGGCAAGGCCTCCAGCGCCGCCCGGTCCTGCTCAAGCAGCTCGGCCGGCGCCAGCCCCGCGTTTGGCGCGGCCCAGGTAAGCAGCGGCAGCATGAGCATCGCCCCAAGCCACGCTCCGTGGCGCACCCCAGCAAGACGCCACCTGGAAGCCCGTGGGCCCGCGTCAACCCGGCGGTCGTCGAACGACATGTGCTGCAAACGCATGACCGGAGCAGGCGAAGTGGAAAACCCCATCATGCCGCAGCCAGCGGGTCGCCCCCGCCGCCATCGTCCAGCCGGCCAACCGCATCGCCAATGCGCCCGGATCGAACACCGGCCGACAGCGGATTCATGCGGACGGCCCGCCGTCCTCCCCGGGGTCGTAGAAGCGCCGCGCCAGCCCCTGCCGCCCGGGATAGAAGCGGAAGTAGGGCCGAGCTTCTGCCAGCGTGCGCGCCACCGAGGGCCGTTGCAGCAGGCGCTCGACATAGGCCAACAGCCGCTCGTGCGCCGGCGCGATGGGCACATAGGTCTGGGCGTAGAACAGGGCCGGCGCGGCGGCGCAGTCGGCCAGGCTGAAGGCGTCACCCACCACCCAGTGGCGGCCCTGCAGCTGCTGGTCGACCATCGCGTAAGCCCACAGCAGGCCCTGGCGCGCCAGCGCCACGGCGATGGGGTCGCGGTCGGACTCGTCGCGCAGCAGGTCGGCGGTGAAGGCCTGCATGGGCGTCATCACGTAGTTGTCGAACAGGCGGTCCCACAGGCGCACCTGCAGAGCCTGGTCCTCGTCCGCCGGGATCAGCCGGCGCCCGACGGCGGCGTGGTGGCGCTGCAGGTGCTCAATCATGATGCTGGTCTCGGGCACGGGCCGGCCCTGGTCCGTCAGCAGCGGGATCTTGCCGCTGGGCCACAGCGCCAGGAAAGCCGCGCGCTCGGCCGGGTCGCCCAGATTGAGCAGACGTTTGTCCGCGTCGATGCCCAGCTCGTCCAGCGCGATGAGCACCTTCTGGCAATAGGAGGACAGCGGATGGAAGTACAGCGTCAAGGCCGTCATGCGAGGCTCCGGTGGATGGGTCGGATGACGCAAACATGGACGACACCGGCCCCGCCGTCAAGCCTGCCGCCGAGCGGCGAGGGCTCAGCTCGCGGCCGGGCGAGCCGGCGGCGCGGGTTGCCGCTCGACGCGCTCCAGCGCGTCGCTCAGGCAGGCCCAGGCTGGCGCGCTGGAGACCCAGATGCGGGCCGCCCGAGTATCGGTGGCCCGCCTGCCCTCAGCCCGCCAGCCGTTGGAAGCGGCGGATCATCCACGGCCCCGTCAACGCGCCCAGCCCCACCGTGCTCCAGGCCAGCACCCAGGCCTGGCCGGGCAGTTGCAGCCGCGCCTGCCCCCAGTCCAGCGCCAGGCCGAAGACCCAGGGGCTGAGCGCGCCGGCGCCAAAGCCCAGCACCGAGCGCACCGAAAAGGCGGCGCCCAGGCGCGCGGGCGGCACCACGTCCGCCAGCGCGGTGGAGTAGACCGACGAATCGGCGATCGCGAGCAGGCTGTAGAGCGCGCCCACCACGGCCACCGCCCAGACCGGCGCCGCCCACAGCCAGCCGAACGCGAAAGAACAGCACAGGCTGGCGCAGCTCGCGGCCATCATCACCCGCGCGCGGCCGAAGCGGTCCGAGGCCACGCCGCCCATCAGACTGCCGGCCACGCTGGCCAGATGGGCCAGCGCCGCCAGCGCCACGCCGCCGGCCAGCGCGCGCGCGCCGCCGTCCTGCACGAAGGCCAGATAAGCGGGCAGCCAGGCCCACAGCGCCATCAGCTCCCAGCAGTGCGCGGCGTAGGCCCAGTTGCCCGCCATGGCCGGCCTGTCGCGCAGCGTTTCGGCCAGTGCCCGCCGCATGCCGCCGGCGCGCGCCGGCGCGGCCACGGCGGGGTCGGCCCGCATGCGGTTCAGCGCCGCCCAGGTCAGCACCGCGCCCAGCGCCACCAGCAGCGCGATGAACCGCAGCGCCCATGGCCAGGACAGGGTGGCGCAGGCCAGCGCCACCACGCCCAGCGACAGCGCATAGCCCAGCGACGAGGCGCCGATGAAGGCCCCCATCGCACGGCCCCGCTGGCCGGCCGCCACGTTGGACGCCAGCAGCTGCAGCCCGGGGCTGTAGCAGGCGCCGGCGCACAGGCCGGTCAGGCCCAGCAGCACCGCCGCCGAGCCCGGGCCGCTGGCGCCACCCGCGAAGGCGGCCGTGGCGATCGCGGTCAGCCCGCTGCCGACCCGGACCACGCGCCGCGGCCCCAGCCGGTCGGACAGAAAGCCCACGCCGAACAGCGAGACCAGGTAGCCCGCGTGCCAGGCGCTCTGCACCAGCCCGGCCTGCGAGGCGCTGAGCCCCCAGTCGGCCATCACCGCCGGCATCACGCCGGCCCAGGCGCAGGCAATCGTGGCCTGCAGACAGCGGCTCAGGCACAGCAGCCCCAGCCAGCCGCGGCCCGGGTCGGCGTCGGCGGCCATCAGGGCTGGGCCAGCGCGCGCTGCATCAGCACGGTGTCGACCTCGCGGCCGAACTTGTGCCCGACCGCGTGCAGCACGCCCACGCGCACAAAGCCAGCGCGCTCGTGCAGGCGGATGGAGCCTTGGTTGGCGCTGTCGCCGATGACGGCCACCATCTGGCGCAGGCCGGCGGCGCGGCAGCGCTCGATCAGCGCGCGCAACAACTGGCCCCCCAGGCCCCGGCTCTGGCGGTCGGCGCGGATGTACACCGAGTTCTCCACCGTGCCGCGGTAGGCGGCGCGGCTGCGGTAGCGCGCGGCATAGGCATAGCCGACCACCACGCCGTCGTCCAGCGCCACCAGCCAGGGCAGGCCATCGTGGCGCGAGGCCTCGAAGCGCTGGCGCAGCTCGTCGACGCCGGGCACCTCCTCCTCGAAGGAGCACAGGGCCTGCAGCACATAGGGGGCATAAATCTCACGCACGGCGGGCAGGTGGTCGGGCGTGGCGTCGGCAATCTGCAGGCGCGGGGCAAGGACGGGCAGGGACTTCATGGGGCGATGTTGACGCCCGCGTTTCGATAAGAGAAGCTGCCTGAACTTGTTCAATGCATAAGGAATTCTTTTGTCCGCACGCTTCTCGCTGGACCAGCTCCAGGCCCTGGTGCTGGTGATCGAGACCGGCAGTTTCTCGGCCGCGGCCGAGCAACTGGGGCTGAGCCAGCCCGCGGTCAGCCTGCAGGTGAAGGAGCTGGAGCGCCGCCTGGGCGCGCGCCTGGTCGAGCGCGTGGGCCGGCGCCTGGGGCCGACCGCCGCCGGGGTGTCGCTGCTGGATCATGCGCGCGGCATTCTGGAGGCGGCCGACCAGGCGGTGGCCGCGGTGCAGACGCATGCCGAGGGCGTGCTCGGCACGGTGCGCCTGGGCAGCGGCGCCACCGCCTGCATCCACCTGCTGCCGGCGCTGCTGCGGCAGATCCGCGAACGCCATCCGCAACTTCAGGTGGTGGTGACGACCGGCAACACGGACGAGTTCGTGCGCCGCGTGGAGCGCAACGAGCAAGACCTGGCACTCGTGACCCTGCCGGTGGCGAGCCGCGCGCTGGTGGTCACGCCGCTGCTGCGCGACGCCTTCGTCGCCATCGGCCCGCCCGCGGCGCGGCGCCTGCCGCGCACGGTGGCGCCGCAGGACTTCGCGACGCGGCCGCTGGTGCTGTTCGAGCCCGGCGCCCACACGCGCCAGCTGGCCGAGGCCTGGCTGCTGGCCGGCGGCCTGAAGGCGCGGCCGGAGATGGAGCTGGGCAGCGTGGAAGCCATCAAGGAGATGGTGGCCGCCGGGCTGGGCTACAGCCTCATCCCGCAGATGGCCCTGCGGCCGCAGGACCGCCAGCGCCTGCAGGTGGCGTCGCTGGCGCCACCGCTGGTGCGCGAACTGGGACTGATCGTGCGCGCCGACAAGCCGCTGACCCGCGCCATGCAGGCCGTGGTCCACGGGCTGTCGGCCTGCCACGCGCTCCCGGGTCGGACGCGCAAACCCGGCTAGCCCCGGCGCCCAGGTCCCGGCCCGGCCCGGCCCGGCCTTGACGGCCCACCCGAAACCGGCTTGGACCGCGCGTGTGAAGGAATACCCGCCCGGCCGAAATAGCGAGTCAGCCACCCGTGGGCGCCGAGGCCCGCGCCGGCCTCTTGGTGTGCGGTTTTTCACGCTTGGCAACCCATCTCGCGCGCCAAACGCCCACTCGAACAGAGATCGCCTTACGCACGCTTGACAGTGGGTGCGCGCACCACCGTTTTTTACCCCGGCGAGGCCGGGCTGTTTGCATTCGTCAAGAAGTCACGGCGCTGTCATCGGCATACCGCAATGCGCTGGAATTTGCTATGCGCACACATCTAGAGTCAGGCAGCGAGGTCCTGGCGCAGGCCTTGAGCGCTCTGCTTGACATCGAACGATCCCGTCCGCGCCACCGGGTCAGGCCGCGTGCTCCGCGTTGTCTGAAAGCCATTCCAGGAGTCATCGCAATGGCCGCGTCCTCGTTGAATCATGTGTTTCGTCTGGTGTGGTCGGAACGCCTGGGCGCCTTCGTCGCCGTGGCCGAGACCCGCCGCGGGCGCGGCAAGGGCAGCGGGCGCAACGGCCGCGCGCTGAGGCGGGCGCTGCATGGCCTCGCATTGATGCTGGCGGGACTGGCGACCTTCGGCCCGGCGCTGGCGGGCGCGCTGCCGACCGGCGCGCAAGTGGTCACCGGCAACGCCAGCTTCGCGCAGACCGGCTCCGCGCTGACCATCACCCAGAAGTCCAACCTGCTGGCGACCAACTGGCAGAGCTTCAACATTGGCGCGGGCAGCAGTGTCACCTTTGTCCAGCCCTCGCAGGCCTCGGTGGCGCTGAACCGGGTGCTGGGCGCGGACGTCTCCACCATCCAGGGCGCGCTGAAGGCCAACGGCCAGGTCTTCCTGCTCAACCCCAACGGCGTGCTGTTCACACCCACCGCCCAGGTCAATGTGGGCGGGCTGGTGGCCAGCACCCTGGCGATCAGCGACGCCGACTTCGCCGCCGGCCGCTTCCAGTTCCACGCCGCCGACTCCGCCGTGCCGGGCGCGACGGTGAACAACCAGGGCAGCCTGCGCGCCGCCGACGGCGGTACGGTGGCGCTGATCGCGGCCCGCGTGCTCAACAGTGGCAGCATCGAGGCCACGCGCGGCCGCGCGCTGCTGGCCGCCGCCGACGAGGTGACGCTGGACCTCGGCGCCAGCGTGCCGCTGCGCGTCACCAAGGGCGCGCTGGACGCGCTGGTCGACAACGGCGGCGCGATACGCGCCGACGGCGGCTTGGTGCTGCTCACCGCGCAGGCGCGCGATCAGCTCAGCGCCGCGGTGATCAACAACAGCGGCGTGGTGCGCGCGCAGACCCTGGCCAGCGGCGAGAAGGGCGAGATCCTGCTGCTGGGCGACATGCAGTCGGGGCAGCTGAACGTCGGCGGGCATCTGGACGCCAGCGCGCCGCAGGGCGGCAACGGCGGGCACATCGAGACCTCGGCGGCCTGGGTGAACACGCGCGCCGACCTGAAGGTCGACGCCGCGGCGAGCAAGGGGCTGGGCGGCGACTGGCTGATCGACCCCTATGACTACACGATAGGCCCCAGCGCCGCGTCGACCATCTCGAGCACGCTCAGCGGCGGCACCAGCGTGACCGTCACCACCCAGGCCAACAGCAGCGCCTACGGCAGCGCGGGAAGTTCCTCGGGCAATGGCGACATCACCGTCAGCAACGCCATCACCAAGAGCGGCGGCGGCAGCGCGACGCTGACGCTGCAGGCCGACCGCAACATCGTCGTCAACGCGCCCATCACCTCGAACAGCGGCGCGCTGAACATCACGCTGAGCGCGGCCAACAACGCCAGCGGCACGCTGGGCGGCGTCAACCTGAGCGCCGACCTCAACTCCAACGGCGGCACCATCCTGATCGGCGGCGCCGGCGGCAGCCTCACCAGCGCGCAGTCCAACGGCATCGGCTATGCGCTCAACAGCAGCGCCAGCACGCCGGCGGTGCAGATCGGCACCAACGTCAACATCCTCTCGGGCGGCGGCAACATCACGGTCAACGGCCAGACCAACGCCAGCACCAGCTCCTACGAAGGAAGCAAGGGCGGCATTTATGTGCTGTCCGGCGCCACCGTCAATTCCGGCGGCGGCAACCTCTACATGAGCGGCATCAGCACCGGCGCCGCCAAGGAGTTCGGCTTCGGCGTGGAGGCCGCCTCGGGCACCACCACCACCTTCATGAGCTCCGCGGCCAGCGGCGGCGTCGTGGTGGACGCGCAGAACACGCTGAACTCGCTGGGCGCGCTGGGCCTGGTCAACAACGGCAGCCAGGCGCGCGTGCAGTTCTGGGCGCCCAACGTCGCCTACCTGCAGTTCCGCATCAACGGCTCCAACCAGGCGGCCACCTTCACGCAGAGTTCGCCTTGTCACCCCGGCTATCCGAACTGCGGCACCATGGTCATCCCGGGCGGCAACCAGAGCTACACCTCGGCGGGCTACAACGTGGTCAGCATGGCGCTGCAGCCCATCTACGTCTTCACGGGCAACGGCAGCAAGACCTATGACGGCACGACCGACGCCAGCAACGTCGCGCTGAGTTCGCTGGGCGGCCCGGGGGGCTTCACCGTCAGCCAGCTGGGCGCGCTGGGCTTCTCGACCGCCAGCAAGAACGCGGGCAGCTACACCTCGTTGATCGGCAGCGCGTCCAACCCCAGCAGCTACTCCGGCGGCACCTACGCAGTCGCCTATTTCAACCAGGGCACCTACACCATCAACCAAAAGGCGCTGAACAGCTTCAGCGCCGCCAACAAGGTCTACGACGGCACGACCGCCGCGGCCGTCAGCGCCAGCGGCATCGTCGTCGGCGATGCGGTCACCGTGAACGCCACCGGCGGCTTCGCGTCGGCCAACGTCGGCAACAGCATCTCGGTGAACGTCACCGGCGTGTCGCTGGCCGGCGCCGACGCTGGCAACTACAACATCACCGGCTTCAGCTCGATCAGCACCAGCGCCAACATCACCAAGGCCGCGCTGACCGTCACCGCCAACAACGCCGCCAAGACCTACAACGGCAGCGCCTGGAGCGGCAACAGCGGCGTCAGCATCAGCGGCTTCGTCAATGGCGAGACCAGCACCGTGCTGGGCGGCAGTCTCTCCTACACCGGCAGCGCGCAGGGCGCGGTCAACGCCGGCAGCTACGCGATCACGCCGCAGGGCCTCAGCTCGGGCAATTACCAAATCAGCTATGGCAACGGTACGCTCACCGTGAGCCCGGCCACCCTGAGCCTGAGCGCCAACAGCGCGTCACGCCTCTACGGGGCCAGCAACCCGGCGTTCAGCGGCACGGTGACGGGCTTCGTGGGCAGCGACACGCTGGCCAACGCCACCACCGGCACGCTGGCCTTCGCTACGCCCGCCACCGCCACCAGCAACGTCGGCAGCTACGCGATCAACGGCAGCGGCCTCACGGCCAACAACGGCAACTACGTCTTCGCGCAGGCCGCCGGCAACGCCAGCGCGCTGAGCATTACCCCGGCCACGCTGACCCTGGCGGCCAACAGCGCGTCGCGGCTCTATGGCGCGGCCAATCCCGGCTTCAGCGGCACGGTGACCGGCTTCGTCAATGGCGACACCCAGGCCAGCGCGACCACCGGCACGCTGACCTTCAGCTCGCCGGCCACCACCGCCAGCAACGTCGGCAGCTACGCGATCAACGGCAGCGGCCTCACCGCCAACAATGGCAACTACGTCTTCGCCCAGGCCGCCGGCAACGCCAGCGCGCTGAGCGTCACGCCCGCCACGCTGACCGTGGCGGCCAACAGCGCGTCGCGCCTGTATGGCGCGGCCAACCCCAGCTTCAGCGGCACGGTGACCGGCTTCGTGGGCAGCGACACGCTGGCCAACGCCACCACCGGCACGCTGGCCTTCGCGACGCCCGCC
>NZ_JAKZFD010000011.1 GCF_022549225.1 Pelomonas sp. CA6 | reverse complement strand
CCTGGCGGCGCTGTGGGCCGAGCTGCTGCAGCTGGAGCGTGTCGGCCGCCACGACCATTTCTTCGAACTGGGCGGGCATTCGCTGCTGGCGGTGACGCTGATGGAGCGCATGCGCCAGCGCGCGCTGTTCGCCGACATCCGCACGCTGTTCGAGCGGCCCACGCTGGCCGCGCTGGCCGACGCGGTGGCCGAGGCGCGCGCGGCGGGACAGGGCGAGCTGCGGGTGCCGCCCAACGGCATCCCGCCGGGCTGCACGCGCATCCTGCCGGAGATGCTGAGCCTGATGCCGCCGGGCAGCCTGGACCTGGCGCAGATCGACCGCATCGTCGCCGGCGTGCCCGGCGGGGCCGCGAATGTGCAGGACCTCTATCCGCTGGCGCCGCTGCAGGAGGGCATCCTCTTCCATCACCTGCTGCAGAAGCAGGGCGATCCCTATCTGCTCAGCGCCACGCTGGCCTTCGACAGCCGCGCGCGGCTGGACGCCTTCCTCGCCGCGCTGCGGCAGGGGATCGCGCGCCATGACGCGCTGCGCACCGCGATCGCGTGGGAGGGGCTGGCCGAGCCGGTGCAGGTGGTGTGGCGCGAGGCCACGCTGGTGGTGGAGGCGCCGGCGCTGGCGCCGGACGCGGGCATGGACATGGCCGGCGCGTTGCGCCGCCACGCCGACCCGCGTCGGCGCCGCATCGACCTGCGCCAGGCGCCGCTGATGCGCGGCTTCGAGGCGCACGACCCGGCGTCCGGCCGCTGGCTGCTGCAGCTGTTGATGCACCACATCGTCACCGACCACACGACGCTGGATGTGCTGTTCGACGAGATGGCGCTGCTGCGCGACGGGCGGGGCGACGAATTGCCGCCGGCGCTGCCCTTCCGCAACTTCGTCGCCCAGGCCCGCCTGGGTGTCAGCACCGAGGCGCACGAAGCCTTCTTCCGCGCCATGCTGGCCGACGTGGAATCGCCCAGCGCGCCCTATGGCCTGGTCGACATGCTGGGCGACGGCGCCGACGTGGACGAGGCGCGGCTGCCGCTGGACCCCGCGCTGGCGCGGCGCCTGCGCGCGCAGGCGCGACGGCTGGGCTTGAGCCCCAGCAGCCTGTTCCACCTGGCCTATGCGCAGGTGCTGGCGCGCGTCAGCGGGCGCGACGACGTGGTCTTCGGCACCGCGCTGTTCGGCCGCATGCAGGGCGGCCAGGCGGCCGACCGCGTGCTGGGCCTGTTCATGAACACGCTGCCGCTGCGCCTGCGCCTGGACGAGCGGCCGCTGGCGCAGGCGCTGCGCGACACCCAGGCCCAGCTCGCCGCGCTGCTGCACCACGAGCACGCGCCGCTGTCGCTGGCGCAGCGCTGCAGCGGGGTGCCCAGCTCGCTGCCGCTGTTCTCGGCCGGCTTCAACTTCCGCCACAGCCGCGCGTCGCAAACGCCCTGGCCGGGCATGGAGGTGCTGCATGGCGAGGAGCTGAGCAACTTCCCCGCCGTGCTGAAGGTGGACGACCTGGGGCAGGACTTCCTGCTCACCGCCGATACCCGCGCGCCGATCGACCCGATGCGGCTGTGCCGCTACATGCACACCGCGCTGGCCAACCTGGCGCAGGCGCTGGACGAGGCGCCGCAGCGGCCGCTGCGCGCGCTGGAGGTTCTGCCCGACGACGAGCGGCGCCTGCTGGTGCACGACTGGAACGCGGCGACCGTGCCCTATGCCACGCAGTCCTGCATCCACGAGCTCTTCGAGCGGCAGGCCGCGGCGCGGCCCGACGCGACCGCGCTGGTGGTGGATGCGCAGCGGCTGAGCTATGCGCAGCTCAACGCACGCGCCAACCGGCTCGCGCACCAGCTGCTGGCGCTGGGCGTCAAGCCCGACATGCGGGTGGCGATCGCGCTGCCGCGTGGCGTCGACATGGTGGTCGCGCTGCTGGCCACGCTGAAGGCGGGCGGCGCCTATGTGCCGCTGGACCCGGCCTATCCGCCCGAGCGCCTGGCCTTCATGCTGGACGACAGCCGGCCGCGCGTGCTGATCACGCAGGCCGCGCTGCAGGACCGCCTGCCGGCCAGCCGCGCGCTGATGTCGGCCGCGGTGCTGGAGCTGGACGCGCCGCAGCCGTCCTGGTCGGCGCTGCCGGCCTACAACCCCGATCCGCGCGCGCTGGGCCTCGCGCCTTCGCACCTGGCCTATGTGATCTACACCTCGGGCTCCACCGGCACGCCCAAGGGCGTGATGGTGGCGCATGAGGGGCTGTGCAGCCTCGCCGCCGGCCAGGTCGGCAGCTTTGCCGCGGGGCCGGACAGCCGGGTGCTGCAGTTCGCTTCGTTCAGCTTCGACGGCTGCATCTTCGAACTGGTGCTGGCGCTGGCCCATGGCGGCAGCCTGCACCTGGTGGCGCGCGAGCTGCCGCTGGCCGGCGAGGATCTGCTCGCCGCGCTGCAACAGCACCGCATCACGCATGCGATCCTGCCGCCCGCGGTGTTGGCCACGCTGCCGCCGCAGGCGCGGCTGGAGGATCTGCGTCTGCTGGTGATGGCCGGCGAGGCCGCGCCGCAGGCGCTGGTGCGGCGCTTCGCGCCGGGCCGCCGGCTGATCAACGGCTACGGGCCCACCGAGACCACGGTCTGCGCGACGCTGCAGCCCTGCGTGCCGGGCGAGGTCGACGAGGGGCAGGACCCGCCCATTGGCCGGCCGATCCCGAACAAGCGCGTCTATGTGCTGGACGCGCAGGGGCGGCCGGCGCCCATCGGGGTCGCGGGCGAGATCTGCATCGGTGGCACCGGCATCGCGCGCGGCTATCTGAACCGCGCCGAGCTCAGTGCCGAGCGCTTCGTGCCCGACCCCTTCGCGGCGGAGTTCGCGGCGGCCGGCGCCGGCGCGCGGATGTACCGCAGCGGCGACCTGGGGCGCTGGCGCGCCGATGGCCGGCTGGAGTTCGTCGGCCGCATCGACCAGCAGGTGAAGCTGCGCGGCTTCCGCGTCGAGCTGGGCGAGATCGAGGCCCGGTTGCTGCGGCTGGCCGGCGTGCGCGAGGCCGTGGTCGTCGCGCGCGAGGACGAGCCGGGCGAGAAGCGGCTCGTGGCCTATTACGTGGGCGGCGGCGAGGCCGATGCCGACGCCGCCACGCCCGAGGCGCTGCGTGAACAGCTGGCCGCGAGCCTGCCGGAGTACATGGTGCCGGCGGCCTATGTGCGGCTGGCGGCGCTGCCGCTGACGCCCAACGGCAAGCTGGACCGGCGCGCGCTGCCGGTGCCCGAGGACGCGTCCTTCGGGCTGCGCCGCTACGAGGCGCCGCGGGGCGAGCGGGAGACCGCGATGGCCCAGGCCTGGGGCGAGCTGCTGGGGCTGGAGCGCGTCGGCCGCGGCGACCATTTCTTCGAGCTGGGCGGCCATTCGCTGCTGGCGGTGCAGCTGATCTCGCGTCTGCGCCAGCGCCTGGGGCTGGAGATGGAGCTGTCCACGCTGTTCGCGCATCCACTGTTGAAGGACTTCGCGGCGCAGGCCGACGAGGCCGCGCGGCGCGACCCGGCATCCGCCGTGCCGGCGCTGCGGCCGATGTCGCGGCCGGCGCGGGTGCCGGTGTCCTTCGCGCAGCAGCGGCTGTGGTTCATCGCCCAGCTGGGCGAGGCGGCCAGCCAGGCCTATCACATGACCGGCGGCCTGCGCCTGCGTGGCCGCGTGGACGAGGCGGCGCTGCGCGCCGCGCTGGACCGCATCGTGCAGCGCCACGAGGCGCTGCGCACGCACTTCGAGCGGGTCGAGGGTCAGGTCTTGCAGTGCGTCGCCCCGCAGGCCGGCTTCAGCCTGGCCAGCCACGACCTGCGTGGCACGCCCGATCCGCAGGCCGCCGTGGCGCACTGGGCGCGCATCGAGGCGCAGACGCCGCTGGACCTGGGCACGCGGCCATTGTTCCGCGGACGTCTGCTG
The DNA here is from genome assembly GCF_022549225.1 of Pelomonas sp. CA6. Lineage (GTDB taxonomy): Bacteria > Pseudomonadota > Gammaproteobacteria > Burkholderiales > Burkholderiaceae_C > Roseateles. The sequence goes on along the minus strand of NZ_JAKZFD010000011.1, from coordinate 204,873 downwards.
CGTCTGGACGAGCAGACCCAGGTGCTGCTGCTCACCCTGCACCACATCATCGCGGACGGCTGGTCCATGGGCGTGCTGGCGCGCGAGCTGGGCGCGCTGTACGCCGCCTATGCCCGCCCCGGCGCGGACCTCGCCACGGACCCGCTGCCGCCCCTGCCGGTGCAGTACGCCGATTACGCACTCTGGCAGCGCGACTGGCTGTCCGGGCCGGTTCTGCGGCAGCAGCTGGACCATTGGCAGCGCCAGCTCGCCGGCGCGCCGGTGTGCGTCACGCTGCCGACCGACCGGCCGCGCCCGGCGCTGCAGGACTTCAGCGGGCGCAGTCTGGGCTTCGCGCTGGACCGCGGGCTGAGCGACGCGCTGAAGGCGCTGTCCCATCGCCACGGCTGCACGCTGTTCATGACCCTGCTGGCCGGCTGGGCCGCGCTGTGCGGCCGCCTGGCCGGCCAGGACGAGGTGGTGATCGGCTCGCCGGTGGCCAACCGCGGCCGGGCCGAGCTGGAGCCGCTGATCGGCTTCTTCGTCAACACGCTGGCGCTGAGGCTGGGCGTGGCCGGGGCGCAGAGCGTGGCCGGCCTGCTGGCGCAGGTGCGCGAGACCGTGCTGGCGGCGCAGAAGGCGCAGGACCTGCCCTTTGAGCAGGTGGTGGAGGCGCTGCAACCCGAGCGTTCGCTGGCCCATGCGCCGGTGTTCCAGCTGATGTTCGCGTGGCAGAACCTGCCCGCCGAGCCCTTGCAGCTGCCCGGCCTCACGTTGGAGGAGCTGCCCGAGCGCGAGGACCGCAGCACGCCCTTCGAGCTGTCGCTGACGCTGCGGGAGAGCGAGGCCGGCATCCACGGCACGCTGGAATACGCGACCGCGCTGTTCGACGCGGCGAGCATGGAGCGCCACCTCGCGCTGTTGCGCCGCCTGCTGCAAGGCATGGTGGCCGACGACGCGCAGGCCGTGGACCGCATCGCCATCCTGGATGAGGTCGAGCGCCACCAGCTGCTGCAGGCCTGGAACGACAGCGACCGGCCGCCGCCGCGCGCGCAGGGCGTGCACGAGATGTTCGAGCAGCAGGCCGCGCTGCGGCCCGACGCGACGGCCCTGGTGCACCAGGCGCATCGGCTCAGCTATGGCGATCTGAATGCCGAGGCGAACCGGCTGGCCCACTACCTGCGCGAGCTGGGCGTCGCGCCGGACGAGCGGGTGGCCGTCTGCCTGCCGCGCAGCCCGGTGCTGCTGGTGGCCATCCTTGCCGTGCTGAAGGCCGGAGGCGCCTATGTGCCGCTGGACCCGTCCAGCCCCCCAGAGCGCCGCGCGCTGATGCTGCGCGACTGCACACCCATGGCGCTGCTGACCGAGCAGGCGCTGCTGGACGGGCTGCAGGTGCCCGACGGCGTGCAGGCGCTCGCGCTGGACGTCAAGCGGCATCGCTGGGCGTCGTTGTCCGCGTTGAACCAGGACGCGCTGCTGACCGGGCTGCGGGCCCGGCACCTGGCCTATGTGATCTACACCTCGGGTTCCACCGGCACGCCCAAGGGCGTGATGGTGGAACACCGCAGCCTGTGCAACCAGGTGATGGCGCTGCAGCAGCGCTACGGCCTGGCGCCGTCCGACCGCGTGCTGCAGTTCGCGGCGGCGAGCTTCGACATGTCGGTGGAGGAGATCTTCGGCGCGTTGTGCAGCGGCGCGACCCTGGTGCTGGCGACGCCGGACTGGGTGTCCGACGCGCAGGGCTGGTGCGCGCTGGCGCGCGACGCCGGCCTCACCGTGGCCAATCTGCCGACGCTGTTCTGGCAGCAGATCGCGCTGGCGCCGCAGGCGCCGCTGCCGGCCTCGCTGCGCCTGCTGGCGATCGGGGGCGAGGCGGTGAGCGAGGCAGCGCTGGCCGCCTGGTGGGCCCGGCCGGGCCATCGCCCGGCGCTGTTCAACGCCTATGGCCCCACCGAGGCCACGGTGAACGCCAGCGTGCTGGCCTGCCATCCGCAGGCGCATCCGCGCTCCATCGGCCATCCGCTGGCCAACATGCGCCTGTATGTGCTGGACCGCCATGGCGAGCCGGTGCCCGTGGGGGTGCCGGGCGAGATCCACATCGGCGGTGCCGGCGTGGCGCGCGGCTATCTGAACCGCGAGTCGCTGACGCGCGAGCGCTTTGTCGCCGATCCTTTCGCCGGCGAACCCGGGGCGCGCCTGTACCGCAGCGGCGACCTGGGGCGCTGGCTGCCCGACGGCACGGTGGAATTCCTCGGCCGCAACGACCACCAGGTGAAGATCCGCGGCTTCCGCGTGGAGCTGGGCGAGATCGAGGCCCGGCTGGCGCGCGAGCCGGCGGTGCGCGAGGCGCTGGTGCTGGCGCGCGACGACCTGCCGGGCCACGCCGGCGACCGGCGGCTGGTGGCTTATCTGCTGGCCGGCGATGGCGTGGATCTGGCGGCGCTGCGCGCATCGCTGGCGCGCGACCTGCCGGAGGTCATGCTGCCCGCGGCCTTCGTCTGCCTGCCGGCCTGGCCGCTGACGCCGCATGGCAAGCTGGATCGCCGGGCCCTGCCGCTGCCCGATGGTGCGCAACTGGCCGCGCCGCGTTACGAGGCGCCGCAAGGAGCGGTGGAGCAGACGCTGGCGCGCCTCTGGGCCGAGCTGCTGGGCTGCGAGCGCGTCGGCCGGCAGGACCATTTCTTCGCGCTGGGCGGGCACTCGCTGCTGGCCGTGCAGCTGCTGGAGCGCATGCGTCGCGAGGGGCTGGGGGTGGACATCCGCGCGCTGTTCGCCAGCCCGCGGCTGGCCGCGCTGGCGGAGGCCGTGGTCATGGAGCCGCAGCCCGGCGCGCCGGGCGTGCGGGTGCCGTCCAACGCCATCCCGCCGGGCTGCCGCGCACTGCGGCCGGAGATGCTGCCGCTGGTCGCGTTGGAGCCGGCGCAGATCGAGCAGATCGTCGCGCAGGTGCCCGGCGGCGCCGCCAACGTGCAGGACATCTACCCGCTGGCGCCGCTGCAGCAGGGCATTCTGTTCCACCACCTGCTGCAGCGCGAGGGCGACGCCTATCTGTCCTCGGCCACGCTGGCCTTCGACTCGCGCGCGCGCCTGGATGCCTTCGTCCAGGCGCTGCGGCGCGTGGTCGCACGCCACGACGTGCTGCGCACCGCGGTGCTGTGGCAGGGCCTGCCCGAGCCGGTGCAGGTGGTGTGGCGCGAGGCCGAGCTGGCGGTGGAGGAGCTGGCCCTGGACGGCGACGTGGCCGCGGCGCTGCGCGCGCAGGCCGACCCGGCGCACACCCGGTTGGACCTGCGCCGCGCGCCGCTGCTGCGCCTGCTCGCCGCGCCGGACGCTGCACAGGGCCGCTGGCTGCTGCAGCTGCTGGAGCACCACCTGGTGACCGACCACGCGACGCTGGACCTGCTGTTCCACGAGTTGGCCATGATCCAGGCCGGGCGCGAACAGGAGCTGCCCGAGCCGGTGCCCTTCCGCAACTTCGTCGCGCAGGCGCGGCTGGGCGTCAGCCAGGCCGAGCACGAGGCGATGTTCACCGAACTGCTGGGTGACGTGGACGGCCCCACCGCGCCCTATGGGCTGATGGATGTGCAGGGCGACGGCCGCGAGGTGCGCGAGGCGCAGCTCAGCCTCGACGCGGACCTGGCGCGGCGGCTGCGCCGGCTGGCGCGCGCGCAGGGCGTCAGCTGCGCCAGCCTGTTCCATTGGGCCTGGGGCCAGGTGCTGGCGCGCAGCAGCGGGCGCGACGACGTGGTGTTCGGCACCGTGCTGTTCGGTCGCCTGCAGGGCGGACAGGGCAGCGCGCGCGCGCTGGGCCTGTTCATCAACACGCTGCCACTGCGCATCCGGCTGGGCGCCGTCCCGGTGCAGCAGAGCCTGCAGAACACCCACGAAACCCTGCTGCGGCTGCTGCGCCACGAGCATGCGCCGCTGTCGCTGGCGCAGCGCTGCAGCGCGCTGCCGGCCTCCACGCCGCTGTTCTCGGCGCTGCTGAACTACCGCCACAGCCCGCAGGCGCAGGACGACGCGCAGCCGGGGCTCAAGGGCGTGGCGCTGGTGTACGCGCAGGAGCGCAGCAACTACCCGTTCATCCTGTCGGTCGACGACCTGGGCGAGGGCTTCTCGCTCAGCGCGCAAATCGCCGAGCCGATCGGCGCGGCGCGCGTCTGCGCGCAGATGCTGCAGGCGCTCGACAGCCTGGCCGACGCGCTGGAGCGCGCACCGCAAACGCCGTCGTATGCGCTGGAGGTGCTGCCGCAGGCCGAGCGCCAGCAGCTGCTGGTGGACTTCAACGCCAGCCGCCATGCCGGCCCGCGCGAACTGTGCCTGCACCAGCTGGTGGAGCAGCAGGCCGACCTGCATCCGCAGGCCATCGCGGTGGCGCACGAGCACGGCAGCCTGAGCTACCGGGCCCTGGACGACGAAGCCAACCGGATCGCCCAGCATCTGCGCCGGCTGGGCCTGCGGCCGGACGAGCGGGTCGCGATCTGCCTGCCGCGCGGTGCGGCGCTGGTCGTCGCCATGCTGGCGGTGCTGAAGGCGGGCGGTGCCTATGTGCCGCTGGACCCGGCCCATCCGCGCGAGCGCCTGGCCTTCATGCTGGCCGACGCGCTGCCGATGGCATTGCTCACCTACGGCGCGCTGCTCGAAGGTCTGGACCCGCCGGCCGCGCTGCCGGTGCTGCGGCTCGATGACCCGCAACCGCCCTGGCGGGACGAGCCGGCGACGCGGCCCGACGCCGCCGCGGTGGGCCTGATGCCGCGCCACCTGGCCTACGTGATCTACACCTCGGGCTCGACCGGCACGCCCAAGGGCGTGATGGTGGAGCAGGGGGGGCTGGTCAATCTCGTCAGCTGGCATTGCCAGCGCTTCCCGCTGCGGGTGGGCGAGCGCAGCAGCGGTCTGGCGGGGCTGGCCTTCGATGCCTGTTCCTGGGAGGTCTGGCCACCGCTGTGCATGGGCGCGACGCTGGCGCTGGCGCCGGCCGACGCCGACCCGCAGCAGCTGCTGACGTGGTGGGAGGGCCAGGTCTTGCACAGCAGTTTCCTGGTGACCGCGCTGGGCGAACTGGCGCTGCAACGGCGCCGCTTCAACCCGGCGCTGCGCCACCTGCTGATCGGCGGTGAACGGCTGAACCACCGGCCGGCCGCGGACCTGCCGTTCGAGCTGGTCCACTGCTATGGACCGACCGAGACCACCGTGATCGTGAGCGCCGGCCGGCTGGAACCGGACCTGGGCGGCCACGCGGTGCCGCACATCGGCCGGCCCATCGCCAACGCGAAGATCTACCTGCTGGATGCCCATGGCCAGCTGGTGCCGCGCGGCGCGGTCGGCGAGATCTGCATCGGCGGCCCCGGCGTCGCGCGCGGCTACCTGAACCGGCCCGAGCTGACGCGTGAGCGCTTCCTGCCCAACCCCTTCCCGGGCGAGCTGGGCGGGCGCCTGTACCGCAGCGGCGATCTGGCGCGCTGGGGCGAGGACGGCACGCTGGTGTTCCTCGGCCGCAATGACCACCAGGTCAAGATCCGCGGCCTGCGCGTGGAACTCGGCGAGATCGAGGCGCTGCTGCGCCAGCAGCCGGGCGTGCGCGACGCGGTGGTGCTGGCGCGCGAGGACGATGCCGGGCATTCCGGCGACCGGCGCCTGGTGGCGTACGTGGTCGCCGAGGCGGACACGGAAACGGGCACGGACTCCGACACGCCGCCCGCGGCGCTGGAGTCCGCGACGCTGCGCGAGGCCCTGGCGCGCCGGCTGCCCGAGGCCCTGGTGCCGGGCGTCGTCCTGCGGCTGGCGGCGCTGCCGCTGACGCCCAACGGCAAGCTGGACCGCCAGGCGCTGCCCGCGCCGCGCGACCACGACGCGGCCGTGCGCCCGGCCTACGCCGCGCCACAGGGGGAGCGCGAGCGCCTGCTGGCCGCGCTGTGGGCGCCGCTGCTGCAGCGCGAGCGGGTGGGGCGCGACGACGATTTCTTCGCGCTGGGCGGCCACTCGCTGCTGACCATCCAGCTCGTCGAGCGGCTGCGCGAGCAGGGCCTGCAGGTGGAGCTGCGCGGCCTGTTCGAGGCGCCGCGGCTGAAGGACATGGCCGAGCGCCTGTCGGCGGTGGCGCCCGCGTCGGCGCTGCCCGAGGAGGTTGTGCCGCTGCGCCTGGGTGGCACGCGCCGGCCGCTCTTCTTCCTGCACGAGCCGACCGGCGAGGTGCTGTCCTATGAACGGCTGTCGCGCCATCTGGGCGAGGACCTGCCGATCTATGGTCTGCGCGCCTCCCGGGCCGACGCGGCGACGCAGCGGGACCTGGTGGCGCTGGCGCGCCGCCACCGCGACGCGATACGGCAGGTGCAGCCGCAGGGGCCGTACCGGCTGGCGGGCTGGTCGGGCGGCGGCCTGCTGGCCTACGAGATCGCGCACCAGCTGCTCGCCGAGGATGAAGCGGTCGAGTTCATCGGCCTGATCGACAGCGCCCGGCCCGGCTACAAGCCGGCCGAGCCCATCCCCGACGAGCTGGGGATGCGCTGGGTCTTCCTGGAGGTCTACGCCGCCTATCTGGACCCCAGCCTGGACATGCTGGCGATACGCGCGCTGCAAGAGCACATGGACCTGGAACAGGCGGTGGCCCATTGCCGCGAGCTGGGCTGGCTGCCGGACAGCTTCCGCCTGGACGAGCTGGTCTGGCGCTCGGCGCGCTTCGGCCGCCTGGTCCACGCCTGCATGGACTACCGGCCGCCGCCGCTGCCGATGCCCCTGCATCTGTTCACCGGCGAGCCGGTGCCGGGCAGCGATCCGTCCATGGGCTGGGAGGCGCTGGCCGGCCGCCACCTGCGGCTGCGGCCCATAGGCGGCACCCACAAGACCGTGATGGAGGAGCCGCACAGCCCGCGGCTGGCGGCGCAGATCCGCCGCGCGCTGGACGAGGCCGAGGCCGATCCGGCACTGAGCGCCGCTGCGCCGGTCAAGGCGCTGATCCCCTTGCAGTCGGGCGAGCGCGGCGTGCCGCCCTTGTACTGCGCCCCCGGTGCCGGCGGCAACGTGACCTGCTTCCTGCCGCTGCTGCAGGCGCTGGGGCCGCGCACGCCGGTGATCGGGCTGCAGAGCCGCGGCCACGACGGCGGCTCGGTGCCGCACGGTTCGGTGGAAGCGGCGGCGCGCGCCCATGTCGCGGAGTTGAAGGCGGCGCAGCCGCAGGGGCCGTACCGCCTGCTGGGTCACTCCTTCGGCGGCTGGGTCGTGTTCGAGATGGCGCGCCGGCTCGCCGCGGCCGGCGACACGGTGGCGCAGCTGGTGCTGGTGGACTGCGAACCGCCCGGGCCGGTGCGCGCGTCGGACCGGCTGCGGACGCTGGCGCTGTTCGTCGAGCTGCTGGAGATGGACCGCGGCCAGCCGCTGCGGGTCGGCGAGCTGGCCGGTCTGGACGAGGCGGCGCAGGAGCAGCGTTTGCTCGCCGCGCTGGTGGCCGCGGGCGTGATGCCCGCGCGCACGCCGGTGCACAAGCTGCAAGGCCTGTTGCGCGTCTTCGGACAGCACCTGAACACCGGCTACCAGCCCCCGTCCGGCTACGACGGCCCGGTGCTGCTGCTGCAGGCCGAGCGTTCGGAGACCGAGCGCGACGCCCACGACCCGCCGCGGCTGTCCAACGCACAGAAGCTGCAAGCCTGGCGCGCGTGGGCTCCGCGCCTCGAGGCCGTGCTGCTGTCCGGCAGCAACCACATGAGCGTGCTGAAAGACCCGCATGCCGGCCGGATCGCGGCGCTGCTGCTGCGGCAGACGTGCGCGCTGCCGGAGGGCGCCATCCCCGTTTCCAACCCCATCAGCGAGGTGAAATGAAGACCAAGACGCTCAGCGCGCTGGACTTTGGCGTGCGCAACGTGCCGCTGGTGAACGCCTGGTTCGCCCATCCCTACCTGGTGTCGCCGCTGACCTTCGGGCTGTACACGCGCCATTCGCATCTGGCGATGCTGGAGTCCTTCCTCGACGACCCCGCCCAGCACCGGGAATCGGCCCGCCGGCCCGAGCTGCTGGGCGGCCCCTTCATCAACGACGACGGCGACCCGGCCGACATGGCGCACTTTCGCGACCGCACGCTGGAGCGCTGCGCGCCGCAGCTGCGCGCAGCGGACGCGATCAACGCGATGTTCCAGATGCTGCAGACGCAGGCCAAGGGCGCCGGCGTGCCGCCGCTGTATGCGCAGATCGACCCGCTGATCCGCCCCGGCGTGGAGCTGGCCTACGACGTGGCCAAGCAGCCCAGCCCGCGCTTCATCGAACCGGTGTTCTACGGCGGCCCGCTGTGCGACCCTTCGCTGCAGAGCTGTGTGCTGGAGCGCGCCAGCGACCAGCCGCGCAGCTTCATCCTGAGCACGCCGCAGATCCGCCGCAGCGAGGCCTCGGTGGCGCTGCAGCTGCCCTTCGGCGACCCGTTGTGGAACGAGCTGCATGGCGGCACCGAGGACCTGCCGGCGCTGCTGGAGCGGCTGCGGCCCCACCTGGCCGACGCCGCGCGCGAGCTGCCGCTGCTGCGGTCCATGATGCGCGAGCTTGGGCCCGGCGCCGCCCGCGACACCGGCCCCGCCGACGGCGTGCGCATCCGCTATTTCGGCCACGCCTGCGTGCTGATGGAAGGCGCCGGGATCTCCCTCCTGGTCGACCCGCTGCTGAGCTATCCCGGCGAGTCGCGCCTCGAGCACTACACCTTCGACGACCTGCCCGAGCGGCTGGACTATGTGCTGATCACGCATCCGCACCAGGACCACATCGTGTTCGAGACCCTGCTGCGCCTGCGGCCGCGCGTGGACCGGGTGGTGGTGGGCAAGTCCGGCGGCGGCAGTCTGCCCGATGTTTCGCTGAAGCTGATGCTTCAGCACTGCGGCTTTGAACGGGTGATTGAGCTGGGCGAGTACGAGACGCTGGACATTCCCGGCGGGCGCATCGTCGGCGCACCGTTCTACGGCGAACATGCCGACCTGGACGTCCGCGGCAAGCTGGCCTTCGGCGTCCAGATGCGCGAGGTCGGCTGCCTGTTCTTCGCCGACTCCAACCCGCCGGAGCCGGAGTTCTACGAACCGCTGCGCCGGCTGATGCCGCGCGTGGACTGCCTGTTCCTGGGCATGGAATGCGTGGGCGCACCGGCCACCTGGCTCTACGGCCCGCTGCTGCAGAAGATGCTGACCCGCGGCGAAGACCAGTCGCGCCGGCTCGATGGCTGCAACGCGGACAAGGCGTTGCGCATGCACCGCTTCTTCGAACCCCAGCGGCTCTTCATCTACGCGATGGGCGCCGAGCCCTGGTTGACCCATCTCACCAGCATCCTGTACTCGGAAGACTCGACGCAGTTCCGCGAAGCCCGCGAGGTGGAGCGCACGCTGCGCGCGCAGGGCCGGCAGGCCGAGCTGCTGTTCGGCCAGCGGGAGCTGCTGCTGTGAGCGCGGACCGCCCGCCCCGCGCGCCGTACTCGCTGTGGGGGCTGGTGCGCCGCGCGCGACCCTCGCTGAGGCTGCTGGGCGCCGCCGCCGCGATGGCGCTGCTGGCCGCGGCCGGCCAACTGGCCTTTCCCATGCTGACGCGGGAGCTGGTCGACGACATCGCGGCCGGGCGCGACATCACGCCGCGGGTCGCGGGGCTGGCGCTGGTGCTGGCCGGCGCGGCGCTGGCCTCGGCGCTGTCGTCCTACCTGGTGGCGCGCGTGGGGCATGGCGTGGTGGCCGGCCTGCGCCAGCAGCTGGTGGACAAGACGCTGTGCCTACCGGTGGCCGCCTTCGACCGCGAGAGCAGCGGCGAACGGGTCAGCCGTGTGATCAGCGACTGCGACGCGATCGCGGGGCTGGCCACGCGCCAGTTCGTCAACCTGCTCACCGGCGTGCTGATGCTGGCCGGCTCGGTGGCGGTGCTGCTGCTGCTGGACCTGCACCTGACCTTCACGCTGCTGTCCTGCATTGCCGCGGCCTTCGTCGTCGTGATCCCGCTGGCGCTGCTGCTCGAAGGGCTGGCGCGCCGTACCCAGGACCACACGGCGCGGCTGGGCGGCATCCTCACCCATGTGTTCTCGGAGATACGCCTGGTCAAGGCCTTCACCGCCGAGTCGCGCGAGCAGGCGCGGGCGCGCCAGGAGATCGGCGAGATCACGCGGCTGGGCCTGCGCAGCGCGCGCATCAACGCCGCGCTGGAGCCGCTGATCAGCCTGGCGCTGACCGCCGCGGTGATCGCCGTGCTGGTGGTGGGCACCTCGCGCGTGAGCCGCGGCGAGATCAGCATCGGCACGCTCACCGCCTTCATCCTCTACATCTTCAGCGTCGCCGCGCCGCTGATCCAGCTGACCAATTTCACCGCCGAGCTGCAGAAGGCGCGCGGCGCCTCCGGCCGCATCGCGCGCCTCTTGATCGAACCGGAGGAAGACCGGCGGGCCGCCGATGCGGCGCCCGGCATGGGCGCGGGTTTGGCCTCGGCCCCGGGCGCGCCGGCGGCCGCGCTGGAGTTCCGTGCCGTGTTCTTCGCCTATCCGGGCCAGTCCGGCCTGGTGCTGCAGGGCGTGAGCCTGAGCTTTCTGCCCGGCACGACGACGGCCCTGGTGGGCGCCAGCGGCCAGGGCAAGACCACCATCCTGTCGCTGATCGAACGCTTCTACGAACCGGTGGCCGGCAGCATCCTGTACGACGGCCGGCCCATCGCCGACCTGGCGCTGGGCGACTGGCGCGCCCGCATCGGCTATGTGGCGCAGAACGCGCCCATCATGCCCGGCAGCGTGCGCGACAACATCGCCTACGGACTGGCGCGCCGCGTCAGCGACGCCCAGCTGCGCGAGGCGGCCGAGAAAGCCGGCGCCTGGTCCTTCATCGAGCAGATGCCGCTGGGGCTGGACACGCCGCTGCTGGAGCAGGGCAACAACCTGTCGGGCGGGCAGCGCCAGCGCATCGCGATCGCGCGCATGTTTCTGCGCGACCCGGCCATCCTGATCCTGGACGAAGCCACCTCCAGCCTTGACAGCGAGACCGAACACCAGGTCCGCCAGGCGCTGGCCGCCTTGATGCGCGGGCGCACCAACATCGTCGTCGCGCACCGCCTGGCCACCGTGATGGGGGCCGACCGCATCTACTTCCTGGACGGCGGCCGCATCTCCGGCATGGGCAGCCACGACGAACTGATCGCCAGCCATCCCTACTACGCGCGGCTGGTGGCGCGGCAGTTCCAGGCGCCGCGGGGGGAGGGGGAGGAGCGCAGGGTTGGGCGGTGAAGGCGTGGCTGGCGCTGTTGCGCTGCGAACATGTACGGACTGACGACGTAGCAGCCCGATTCCTGTGACCTGCCTACGGAACTTGTAGCCACTCAGGCGGTGAGTCTCGGGGTGATGTTATCGGTGTCGGACCACTCGCGGCGAACCGCAGCGGGTGGGCGGGTAGCCCAAGGCCCTGTGCGGCCGGCGCTCGTTGTAGAGCTGGCGCCAAGCCTCGACCAGCACCTTGGCTTCGGCCAGCGTGCGGAACCATTCCCGGTTGAGCCGTTCGTCGAGGCCTGTCCGGATTTCTGTGAGCAAGGCGCTGTCCAGACCTGGCCCCGATGAAGCCGGTCGGCCCTGGTCTCGAAGTCAGATCCGGGCCGCATATTACGCGTTGTGCCTCGACTATAGAAACGCCATCGCGCTGGCCGGCATCGGCCTCGTGCTGCTTCACCCATCCGCGCAAAGTCTGTGGCACGCAGCCGATCTTGTCGGCGATGGACTCGATGGCGGCCCATTGCGATGGGTGCTCTGCCCGGTGCTCCAGCACCATGCGCACGGCGCGCTCGCGCACTTCGGGCGAAAACTCCGCGGACTTCTTCATGGCTCCATTCTCCAGAGTTGGAGCCTCCTTGAAACCCGAGGTGATTCAATCCCCTCGCCCTTCTCAGAAGGGAGCGAGTCGCCCTCTGCCGTCAACGGGGCCTGCCCCGAGCAGCCGGCAGGCTTTCAGCGCCGCCAGCGTTGCAAGGCCACTAACTGCTGTAGGTGGCACTGCTCGCGTTCGGAGAGGCGCCAAGCGCTGGCGTGGAGGGCCTCGGCCAACTCGGCGAGCACGCCGTGCGGCGTGCCGCTCAGCGACGGGTCGGCGTGGCCGTCGTCGGTGAGCAGCCGCACAGGCATGGGCCGTCAGCGTCGATAAGGCACAGGAGGGGTCGGGTGGCAGGTGCATGGCAGGGAGCAAGGGGTTTGCTCCCTGTAGCGACTTGCAATCGCCTATTCCGACGCTCCTTCGCATACAGCGGTCTCGTAGTTCCATCGACCGCCTCTGTCCAAGCAGCTATCAATAGATAACTCACGTTTTATCCATACGCCGGCTGCAATGAGCGCTACTGCCAGAACAGCAAGAAGGCCAACACGCGATGAGCGCTTCATGTCAGTACGCGCCCGACAGCCCGTTAGGCCGGAAGCCACTGCACACCGCCTCGCAGGCACGTCCGGAAGCTGCGCCTGACCGGCCAGCCATGTTCGCAACTTGGTCCGCTTGCGAAGCGCTCGCCGGGTCCATCTTTATGTACTGGTCAACTGCTTCACGGGTATCCGAGATAACGCATGCCGTCTTCTCGCCCACCCGTCCTCGTTGGGCTGCTTCGCAATTCGCTTTGCAGTGGAAGTACTTGTCAGCGCCAATCGTGTTCACAGTTCTCATGTCGCTGTAGTTGCGCACGAAGTCCTGCGTAGCACCGGAAACTTGGTTGGTCACCCCTGGCGAGGGCCAGATGCTGCGCATGAAGTCCCGGAAGGCAATCGCGCCCGCCGGCGGCTGCAACCCCGTCGGGTCCACGAGGCTTACCGGATTGCCACTCACGTAGGCATAGGTGTTGATGCCGCCTGCGAGCCCGATGGGGTCACTTTGTGTATACCTCCCCAGAGCCCCCTCATAGTACCGATTCCAGTTCTGCCACAACCCTGACTCCGTATCGAAGTATTGGCCGGGGAACCCGAGGTTCAGCCCATCGATGGTGTCGACCACGACGCGGCGGTCGAAGGCTGCGTTTTCGGCGCGCCATGAGACGGCCCCGGCGCTGTCGCTCAACACCTCTGGCCTTCCCAGGTGATCGTTGTGGCTTGCATAGAAGGTTCCGCTTCGAAGGATGCCGAGCAACTCTGCGCCCAGCCAAACATAGGCCGTAGTATGCGCGCCTTGCTCGTACAAGAGGCGCCCATCGGCCGTATAAACAAACCGCGTTTCGATGCCGCCCGCTGCCTTGTAGGTCCGTTGGTTCAGTCCGTTGTTGCGGTAGTCGCCTATCTTCTGGCCGTTTGCACGAACCACCGCCTGAACGTCGGCGGCCCGCGCAGGGAGCCACCCCAGCTGTCGGGCGCCTGTGCAACGTGCCGTTGCCCTGGCTCTGCGCTGGACGCTTCACCGCCATCCAGGGTGGCTTCCTGCGCTGCGCTTCGTCAGCGGCGGGCTTCGGTCGCTTCGCTGACCTGCACCCCAACCTCGTTCTTCGCGTGGGCGCGAACCGGCGCTTGGACCGCGCCTGAACAAGGTCGGCCCCCGCAGCGCTGCGGCAACCCGCCTGGGGGCGGGTGCGCCTTCGCGTCAGGCCAGGCGCCTGCCTGACCTGCCCGCTGTCCTGCGGCAGCGGCTCCAACCCATCCCCCCGCCCTTCCCAGGGAAGGGAGCGAGTCGCCCTCTGCCGTCAGCGGTGTATGCCACTTCGTCTGCATGCACCGCCCACGGCGAGCGTCGAGCGGCACGCCTCCGCGTCAAGGCCGAGCCCTTCGGGTGGCCTCGCGGCCAGCCTGGACCCGGGGCTCACCGCACCGCAAGCAGCTACTTCGTCGCAGGCAGCCGAAGAACGCGAACGACCTCTTCGGGATTGATGCTGCTGCACCGGACCATGTGCTCGCAGTAGTCGCCGACAGTCCGGATGACCAGCTTCCCTTGCGCCATTTCTTTGAGAAGCCGCTTGTCAGCGACATCCTTGATGTCGCCGTCAACGATGTCGAACTGGTTCGCCTTGAAGTCGGAGGCCGGGTTCGCCTTCAGCTCTTGCCCGAAGCGGGCATCGAGGGAGAGCGATGCCTCAGACACACCGAACACCTCGGCCAGATGCCGCAGCGAGTGCCGGCGAACAACCTCTTCCGAAGGAACCGCCGTCGCGGGCTTTTTCACTTTGAACCACATCCGCAGCTCCCTCCTGACGACGTTGCATCCCACGCAGCCTTGCCGATGACTCCCCAGTTGTAGAAGCCATCGAAGATGAGCGCGCCCGTGGCAACGGTACCGAGTGCCACACCCGCAGCGGTGCGGCCCAGCACGCGGAGTTCACGCACGCCCAATCGGCTTGACCAACGGCTCATTTGGCTTGTGTACGGGTTCAGCTCGCTCTTTGGCACACCGAGGCCTCGAAGCTCACCTGGAGTCTTTGGCATCGTCCCGACCGCTCCCGCGCTTGCGAGGGCGGCCAAGTCGGCGGCTGTGCTGGAACGGTTCTGCTCGACCTGACTTGCGAACTTGTCGAAGTCGAAACACGGACCGGAGCCCCCACCGCCGCCCCCGGAAGCCTGCAAGCCATTGGGGTCCACGTAGCTCAGCGGGTTCCCGCCCACATATGCATACGTGTTGATGCCACCTTCCAGGCCGATGGGGTCAGATTGTGTGTAGTTCTCGACCCTCAAATCTCAGTTGGACAGAAGGCATCGTAGACGCAGTGCCTACCTTCTAGCTTCGCTAAGAAGGAATGATGCAGGAAACTTTTAGGACGGACTTCTTGTCATTTGGGCGCTCACTGTTGGCAACTACAAGACTTCCGCTAAGCAATATCAAGCCATCATCCAACCGTCGTATGGTTAGACGTGAAAGCTTCAGATTCACTTGCCAAGCTCCTCCAACCTTGCCCAAAGAATCCGACAGTGCAAATCTTGCACGCGCGGGGGAAAACGCAATATTTCTACCCGAATCGAGATAGCCGGACAAGTCCAATCCAATTAATTCGGTTTCTTCATCATCGACTCCGCGATTCCCAATAAACCGCCTTTGTATTTCTAGCGCAACTGCATCCGCATCCGATTCCGCCAAGAACGCTCCAAGAATTCCATTAGATGAAGCGTCGGGAGAATTGCGTACCTTGTATCCTTTCCCGCCCAAACAGGAAATCGAATAGAAGCGCATCCCCGAATCGCTGGACGGAAGTGATACGGCCGCAAACGAAATCTCTAGGCCAACGAAGAGAAAGGCCATACTCCGCACAAGCTTGGAATGCATCTTATTTTTCCTCGCACTTACAAAGCTTCTTTCTTAGCGCATTATACTTTCCCAGACTTTTTGCAGTCAATTGCGCTGCTTTTGGAACTATGAATGCATGGTCATAGTTATTGTCTGGCCCCTGCATAATCCACGGCTCAGTGAAATGAAGCCCTTCGTGGAAGACGGTATCCAAGAGGTCTTTACTCATTGCGGCCGATAAGTTGTCAGCGAGATACATTTTATTTAGATGTATCCGTCCGTCTCGACCGCTAATGTTTATTGAGTTTCCTTGATTTCTCAGGCTAGCGTAGCCAGCACGCCGCGATAAGGTGGGGATATCAACAATTGGGGGGCCTTCGCCAGTATTGATTCCTTGTCCATTTGCAATGGCCACCGCTGCGTCAATGTCACATTGCGCCAATCCAGTCGGGTCAATGCCGCTGACCGGATTTCCACCCACATATGCGTAAGTGTTCAGACCGCCGACCAGTCCAATCGGGTCCGATTGGGTATACCTCCCCAGAGCCCCCTCATAGTACCGATTCCAGTTCTGCCACAACCCTGACTCCGTATCGAAGTATTGGCCGGGGAACCCGAGGTTCAGCCCACCGATGGTGTCGACCACGACGCGGCGGTCGAAGGCTGCGTTTTCGGCGCGCCATGAGACGGCCCCGGCGCTGTCGCTCAACACCTCTGGCCTCCCCAGGTGGTCGTTGTGGCTCGCATAGAAGGTTCCGCTTCGAAGGATGCCGAGCAACTCTGCGCCCAGCCAAACATAGGCCGTAGTATGCGCGCCTTGCTCGTACAAGAGGCGCCCATCGGCCGTATAAACAAACCGCGTTTCGATGCCGCCCGCTGCCTTGTAGGTCCGTTGGTTCAGTCCGTTGTTGCGGTAGTCGCCTATCTTCTGGCCGTTGTGATAGATCTCGCCGAGGCGATTGAACGCGTCGTACCTGAATGTTCTCGTGCCATCGCTTCGAGCGTCGCTTGTCAGGTTGCCTGCCGCGTCGTAGCCGAAAGTCCGTGGGTGACTGCCGCTGAGCGCGAGCACCCGATTGCCGTTCGAGTCCAGCGAGTAGGTGTTCGACGAGCCGGCGCGCACATGCGAGGTGCGATTGCCCACGTGGTCCCAGGCGAAGGCCTGTGAATCTCCGGAACGGTGGGTTTGCGGGCTGATGAAGAAGACGGACTCCCTAGATTTGAAGATTTTTAGGAGCCCGAGTTTTGGGGCCCGGCGGTCTCACCATCGGCCTGCAGCGCTAGAAATCTAGCCACTATCGCCAAGTGAAGGCAAAGAAGGGGAAGAATTAACAAGGCTGAAATCGCGCCAAATGACCAGCCAGGCAATATGCTTCGTTCAATACCGCCTGCGACGAGGAAAAGCAGTGGAGCCCCAACCACCCATTCCAAGAACCCCACTGTTCGGAGATTGCTGCGAATCGACTTCGAACAATGCGGGCAGGTGTATCGCGGAAAGAAGAGCGCTCTAGAGGAACGGAATCCACAGTTGGGACAGCCTGGGGCAAGTTTCATGACTCTACTTCCCATTTCCACAGACCATGGAACAGACGCCCGCTTTGGTAGCTTGACCCACAGCCGTACCAACGAGTCCCCCGCCAGCAACTGCATTGCAAGCCGCCACGCCGGGCGACATTGAAATTTGACAGACCAGCTTGCATTGACCGGCATCTACTTGAGACTGGGTCCGGTTCTCTGATGGTGCGGGCAGCAAGCCGGCAACGCACTCAGCGGTCACGCACTTTGACGTGTCAGGCTTGGGCCCAAAGAGCTTGTCGAGAAACTTTTGCGCCTGATAGTTGATGAGCCCGGTTGGGTCAACGTTGGATACCGGGTTCCCCTCGACATAGGCGTACGTGTTAATGCCACCCGCGAGCCCGATGGGGTCACTTTGTGTATACCTCCCCAGAGCCCCCTCATAGTACCGATTCCAGTTCTGCCACAACCCTGACTCCGTATCGAAGTATTGGCCGGGGAACCCGAGGTTCAGCCCACCGATGGTGTCGACCACGACGCGGCGGTCGAAGGCTGCGTTTTCGGCGCGCCATGAGACGGCCCCGGCGCTGTCGCTCAACACCTCTGGCCTCCCCAGGTGGTCGTTGTGGCTTGCATAGAAGGTTCCGCTTCGAAGGATGCCGAGCAACTCTGCGCCCAGCCAAACATAGGCCGTAGTATGCGCGCCTTGCTCGTACAAGAGGCGCCCATCGGCCGCCGTCTTCTAGGAATTACTGTCTCGAAATTCCCGAGCAGGTCATATGGCAGTGAGCAAAGGGTTTGTTCCCTGTAGCGACAGACGGCTCGCTCGACCTGCGCTACCTCATCAAGGTCGCCTACTTGCCATGGGTTAACCGAATGACTCTCCCGTCACTCACGGCAACCCACACCTCCACCACGCCCCCAGGAATTCCCGCAGGCAGTTGGCCAGACACGTGCCAGGTATTGCCTTTTCTAACAGCAACGAGCGGCAGTTGCGCGGCAATACTCTTCGCGCCGTAGGTCTCTTCAGCGACTGCCTTTGCGATAGCAATTGCTGTCTCTGTGCGCATGACCAAATTGCCGGAGACTTTGTGCTGCGAAGCAAGCGCTCCTGTAGTCGTAAAAACGCTCAGCACGAGAGCAAGGAACACCAAAGCGGGGACGACACCCACTCGCCGACGCCGAAGATGCGATTTCATGGGCAGCCTCCCATGCTTGACGTATCCCCTGTGGTCGGGGAGTACTTCTTCACTGCGCCAGATGGAGTGCCGAGGTGGCCAGGTATGCCACTGCGATTCAAAATCGACTTATCGCTGCCAGAAAATACTTCGTTATTGTGCGCAGAGCTATATGCTCCATGGGTGTGATACCAACCAGCCACGTTCGACGGCGCGCTGGGGAATCCGGGAATGCTGCTCGACGTGCCTGTCACAGGTGCCGAGTAGGTATACGTCCCATCCAAGTAGCCGGCGTCGTAGTAGTCAGATGCCCTCGTCACGCTCACGCGGCACCCAGCAGTGCAATCCCAAGAGAAGAACCAGCGTTCCTTCAATCCCTTCGTACAAGCCGTCACGCCCCTCGGCAAGCCTAGCCACAAGACTCCCCCATCCATGAAAGTAGACGCTGCACAAATAGAAAAGGACCAAGGCGACGGAACAAACTCGGCGTACGGGTTGCGATGCGCGGGACACAGCCAAGAGTGCTGCCAGCACAATCGCAGGGACGATAGCCCAGTTCGAAATCGTGCTAGCAAAGAACAAAAACCCAAAGAGTCTCAACAGGACTACAGGTATGGCCGCGATGCACAGTACTACGAAGAGGGGTGCGTCAATCAACCTAACAAGACGTGCGAGCCTCATGGCTTTCTTCCGGCTTCCTTGTATGCATCGCCTCCAAACAAGTCGACAGCCTTGAAGTAAATCAAAGTTGTAATCGGCATGTCTGGGCGCTCAGCCTTCATATCCTGTTTGAACTTGGCGTCGCACGCAGCCTTTCCCCGTTGGGCGCCATAGCACTGGTCATGCGCCTCGCATGCCTTCGGGAAAAAGTCAGGCACAAATGCATCCGATTTGGCATCACCGCAACCATAGCCGCACGGCAGTCCGTCAGGGCGCAACGAAGGGTCTCGCGACGGCGGGAAAATACTCTGGATGAAGTCGCGAAAGGCAATCGCGCCAGCCGGCGGCTGCAACCCCGTCGGGTCCACGAGACTCACCGGGTTCCCTCGCACATATGCATAGGTGTTGATGCCCCCTGCCAAGCCAATCGGGTCACTTTGGGTATACCTCCCCAGAGCCCCCTCATAGTACCGATTCCAGTTCTGCCACAACCCTGACTCCGTATCGAAGTATTGGCCGGGGAACCCGAGGTTCAGCCCACCGATGGTGTCGACCACGACGCGGCGGTCGAAGGCTGCGTTTTCGGCGCGCCATGAGACGGCCCCGGCGCTGTCGCTCAACACCTCTGGCCTCCCCAGGTGGTCGTTGTGGCTTGCATAGAAGGTTCCGCTTCGAAGGATGCCGAGCAACTCTGCGCCCAGCCAAACATAGGCCGTAGTATGCGCGCCTTGCTCGTACAAGAGGCGCCCATCGGCCGCATAAACAAACCGCGTTTCGATGCCGCCCGCTGCCTTGTAGGTCCGTTGGTTCAGTCCGTTGTTGCGGTAGTCGCCTATCTTCTGGCCGTTGTGATAGATCTCGCCGAGACGATTGAACGCGTCGTACCTGAATGTCCTCGTGCCATCGCTTCGAGCGTCGCTTGTCAGGTTGCCTGCCGCGTCGTAGCCGAAAGTCCGTGGGTGACTGCCGCTGAGCGCGAGCACCCGATTGCCGTTCGAGTCCAGCGAGTAGGTGTTCGACGAGCCGGCGCGCACATGCGAGGTGCGATTGCCCACGTGGTCCCAGGCGAAGGCCTGTGAATCTCCGGAACGGTGGACCACCGACAGGCGGTCGCTCGCGTCGTACTGGAAGCCGCTGGTCAAGGCTGGATAGATTCCGTCCGAGACACCGGCAATGGTGTCGGTGTTGTTGTAGGTGTAATCGAGGCTGTGCAGCCCGCTGGTGGCAAGTTGAACGATTCTGCCGTCTGTGTCCTGAGTCTTTGACCTGACATGACCACTGCCGAAGCGCCAGGCGAAGAGCGTTCCCGTGGCCGGCTGGTATAGCAACTGGCTCGCCAGCAGGGCCCAAGAGCCACTGAGATGGCTGGTCATGGCACTGACCCGTCCGTACCCATCATAGGCGTAGCCAAGGCTCACGCCTCCCGGGTAGCTGAGGCCCGTCAGACGTCCCGCGGCGTCGTAGCTCCACTGGAGGGTGTAATTGACGCCATGGATGGTGCTGGTTTGGCTCAGCAGTGCGCCGGCGGCATCAAACTGATAGCGGGTCTGGCCTGTGGCGTCGTCGATCCGGGTTAACCGGCCTTTGCCAAAGAGGCCTTCGTCGTAGGTGAAAGTCTCAGTGACACCCGCACTCGTGCGAGTCTTCAGGCGGTCCAGCGCGTCCCAGGTGTAGGTGATGACAAGCCCGTTCGCTCGGCTCTCCTGGCTCAACCGGCCGGCCATGTCGTAGCTGTAAGTCGTCGTTCCCGTATCCGGACCGGACCGCGTCAGCGGTTGCCGGAAGCTGCTGTAACTGAAGTCGGTGCGCAGACCACGCGGATCCTGAACGGAAATGACGTTGTTCAATGCGTCATATCCTGTCCAACTGACTCCACCGTCTGCAGACGTCGTCTTGGTACGGCGGTCCAAAGCGTCGTATTCATGATAGGAGGTCCTCCCCGCCGCATCTGTGATCGATGTGAGGTTTCCGTTGTTGTCGTAGCGATAGTCCCACCACTGGCCGTTGTTGCCTCGCTTCCGATAGGGTCTGTTAAGGCTGTCACGCGTGAGGCTGGCGATAAAGTCGCCCGATGCAACCGCTACGGGGCTGCCTCCGCTCACCGAGGCCACATGCCTAGAAGAAGTCTCGGTCAGTGTGTTCGCATGGGTATCCAGCCCGTAGTTCACATAGTGGCCCAGCGCGTCACCCTTGGCCTTTAACCGCCCGCTCGCGCTGTACTGGTAGTGGTCGATGGCCCCACTTGGGTGCGCGATGCTTTGAACGCGGCGTTGGGCATCGTAGGCCAGCGTCGTTGTCCGGTCGCCCGACCCCAGCCTCAACGTCAAGGACAAGAGGTTGCCCCTCGCGTCATAGCCATAGTCGGTGGCGACGCCGTTGGGGTCGACGATCCGGCCGGGTTGGCCGTCGTGAATGTGGTTGCTGTAGGTGGTCACATGGCCGGCCGCGTTCGTTGTCGAACTGACATTGCCGGACGTGTTGAAGGACACCACGGCTTGCGCCGTGCCGCCAGGAATCGGCCAATGGACCGACGAGGTAGCCAACTGGCCATTGGGGTGGAATGAATAGTCGTAGGTTCGCTGCCGGATGGTGCCGCTCTTTGCGTCAATGGTGCGCTCCCAGTTCAAGAAACCCATCGGCAACCCCGTTCCGTAATAGGCCCACTGATCGGTGCGTAGCAGCACGCCGGAGGCGTCGTAGACCTCAGTTTGAATGCGACCGAAATCGTTGTACTGGTGGACAAGCGTTACGGCCTGCGGCGTTCCCTTGGCGCGAACCTCTCGAACAAGCTGCCCCTTGGCGTCGTAGTCGAAGTCCGTGGTGCCACCGTTGTGATCCACGTAGAGCGCAGGGTAGCCATTCGTGTCATAACTCTGCGTGGCATTTGACGCTGCGCAGGTTGACGATTGGAGAGAGTCTGTCCGGATCAGAGATCTGAAGCTCGCGTTTCCGACTTGCTGGAAGGTGTAAGTCGTTGAATGCCCGGACTTCGTGGTCTGGGTGGTTGTCATTGAGTTGTATGCGAAGGTATCGAGGTTCTCGCCATCGGCGTCCCCGCTGCTCACCGTCACATACACCGCGTCGCCGTAGGTTGGGGAGGGCGCATAGGCATAGTGGGTCATGCGCAGACCACCCGCGGAATAGCCTGTAAGCAAGTTGCCGTTCCGACTGTCCTCGTAGTGATAGTCGATGGAGCGGCCATCGGCATAGGTCACTCGCTGTACTTTGTTCCCTGTGTAGGTGTACTGCGCGATCAAATTGCCGTTGACTCTCAGCTCGGTAATATTTCCATTCAACCAAGTCAGTTCGAGGAACTGGCCCGTCCGGTGAGTCATGCGGTGCAGGTTGCCCGAGGTGTCGTAGGAATAGGTAAGAACCGTTCCTCTGCGGTCGAAGGTGGTCAGCAGCCTTCGGGTCGTCTGCCTGGGCGGCGGCAGCGCAAACGTGTATCCGGTGCCGTCATAGCGGGTGTACCGAATGCCGGAGGCGTTCCATCGCACCGTGGCGGGTGAGTCTGCCAGGGTCCGATCCGAGTGACGGTACACATACTCGGCCGCCGTCGAACTGGCATCTACGATAAACCTCTTCGACGAGCCCATGGGCTGCTGAAAGTCGAAGTAGTCGGGCACCCAACCAAATGCGGCATCGACGCCGGGTTGGGTCGCCGGCCTCGCGCTGATCAGAGGCTGTCTGAAAGAGAAATGCCATGGTGCTGTCGATTGCGACCGATAGTGCCGCACCACTGACAACTCTGGGAGGCTCTTGTGCTCGAAGTCGCGCTCATCAAGGATTTTCTCGCCGGTTGCAAGGATGACCGGCATGCCGGAGACGGGACTCTGGTCGCAACTGTCTTCCGTGGAGTTCTTGTCGCTTTGGGGCTTGAAGCGATCTCCCTTGGCGCGGGTTTCGTCACGCTCCCTCGGCACGGGGCGTTGTGGAACGCTCATTACGCCCAGCGAGAGTCCGAAATTGAGCGACGAAAAGCTTGGAGACGAAGACCCGCTGGATTCGACAGGCGGTAGTCGGTGCACCTGGGCGCAGACCTGCGTCGCGATCAGCGAAACCCAACAGGCCGTTGTCAGACTGAACAGCGAAGACATACGGCGCGCCGTCGTGAACGGAAACTTTGACGGCCCTCCCGGGCCAAGGCAACGGTCAAGAAAACCGATCCGCTGCCTGAGCAGGTCCAGTGTCCGCTGGCGATGCGGGTTTGTCATGGCTCCTCCCTTCGACTCCCGTCCAAGAGTTGCTGGCGGGAGTTCTTGAAACGCTCACGGCTGGATGGATGTTGTTCGATGCCGTGGCGCCCGAGTGTCGGTGAAGGTGGATTTCTTGCACTCCCTCTGATGGGGGGCGGTCGAACACCTGTGCAGTCGGTCAGTTGCCTGCCGACGGCGCATGGCAAGTCGCTCGCCCCAGGCGCCGCAACGGGCCAGTCCTCAGGAGCATCGCGTGAAGCGCCTCTCGGTGCCGTTGCTCAAGACGGTGTTCGCAGCGCCGCCTGGCCGCTCACACCGCCACCGGTGCCTTGATCGCCGCGTGGTGCTGGTAGTCGCGCAGCTCGAAGTCGTCGAGCTCGTAGTCGAAGATGGAGGCCGGCTGGCGGCGCAGGTGCAGGGTCGGGTAGGGGAAGGGCTCGCGCGCGAGCTGGGTCTTCACCTGTTCCACATGGTTGCTGTAGATGTGGCAGTCGCCACCGGTCCAGATGAACTCGCCGGGCTCCAGGCCGCATTGCTGGGCCAGCATCAGGGTCAGCAGCGCATAGCTGGCGATGTTGAAGGGCACGCCCAAAAAGATGTCGGCGCTGCGCTGGTAGAGCTGGCAGGACAGCCGCCCCTGGGCGACGTAGAACTGGAAGAAGGCATGGCAGGGCATCAGGGCCATGCGGTCCAGGTCGGCGACGTTCCAGGCGCTGACGATGATGCGGCGCGAGTCGGGGTTGGTCTTGAGCTGGCGCACCACCTCGGCGATCTGGTCGATGTGGCCGCCATCGGGCTTGGGCCAGCTGCGCCATTGCACGCCGTAGACCGGGCCCAGGTCGCCATCCTCGCGCGCCCATTCGTCCCAGATGCTGCAGCCGCGTTCCTGCAGCCAGCGCACATTGCTGTCGCCGCGCAGGAACCACAGCAGTTCCAGGATGATGGATTTCAGGTGGACCTTCTTGGTGGTCACCAGCGGGAAGCCCTCGGACAGGTCGAAGCGCATCTGGTGCCCGAACACGCTGCGCGTCCCGGTGCCCGTGCGGTCGGCCTTGTCCACGCCGTGTTCGAACACATGGCGCATGAAGTCCTCGTACTGACGGCGCACGGGGCGGGGGGACGGGGCGGATTCGGTCATCGTGGGGCACTCCAGGGCAGCGGCGGATTTTAGGTCGAGGCGCCCGGCGGCGCCGGCGTGGGGCCGGCGGCCGCGGCGTTCTGCGCGCCGGCCGGTGCCTCGTGCCAGCGCGAGCGCGGCACGACCTTGGCCTGGTCCGGGTCGCCCAGGTAGTGCGGCGACATGATCTGCACGCCGAACTCGTTGAACACATCCTGGATCTGCCCGTGCAGCATGTTCAGCACCTGGGCGCGCGGCCCAGGTTCGCTGGGATGCGCCTGCACGACCAGGCGGTACGCCACGTAGAAGTCGGACAGCGCGGTCTGGAACACGCGCGGGCGCGGCTCGCTCAGCACGCCCGGCGTGCGCGCGGCCGCCAGCATCAGCAAGGCCTCGACCTGGCGCCACGGCGTGTCGTAGCCGATGGTGACCGTGGTGTCGCAGACGAAGCCCTGGCCCTGGACCGTGCGCGAGTAGTTGCGCGTCACGCTGGATGCGATCAGAGCGTTGGGCAGGGTCAGCTCCTCGCCCAGGCCGGTACGTATGCGCGTCGCGAAGGCGCCCATCTCCACCACGGTGCCCTCGTGGTCGCCCACGCGCACGAACTCGCCGACGCGCAGCGTGCGCGTGTACATCAGGATCAACCCCGCCGCGGCCTGGCCGACGACGCTGGTCGCGCCCAGAGACACCATCAGCCCGACCAGCACGGTCAGGCCCTTGAAGGCCTCGGTCTGCGCGCCCGGCAGATAGGGATAGGCCATGGCCAGCGCGAACACCCAGACCGCCGTCTGCACCAGCCGGCGCGTGGGTCGCGCGGTGTCGGCGTTGAGCCAGCCCAGGTCCACCTGGCCGGCCTCGGCGCGGTCGAAGAAAGGCCGCAGCCCGGACAGCAGGAAGTGGGCCAGCAGAAAGATCAGCAGCGCCACGACGAGGTTGGGCAGCGCGGTGGCAATGCCGCCGCCGATCAGCGCCAGGCTGTCCAGCAGCAGGCCCTGCAGCCGCTCGCCCAGCGGCCGCGTGTAGGGAAAGCGCTGCAGCGCCCAGCTCAACCATTCGTACGCGAGGAACAGCGACAGCGCCGCATAGACCAGGCGAGACAGGCCGCGCAGCGCGCCCATCACGCGCTCGCCGCTGAACAGGGTGACGCCGCCGACGCGCAGCCGCGAGGCATGGCGGGCGGCACTGCGCGTGAGCCGCCGGCGCAGCCCGCGGTGGACGCGGCGCAGCACCCACAGCAGCGGCCACAGCAGCAGCAGGCCCAGCAGCACCTGGCCCGCGCTCCAGGCCAGCGCGCGCCAGTCGCCGGCCTCGCGCCGCTCGGCCAGCGCCTGGCGCAGGCGTTGCGCGCTCAGCTCCGCCAGTGCCTGCACGGCGGCGGCGTGCGCGGCATCGTCGCCCGGCGCGTCCAGGTCGCCGGGCATGACCCAGAAGGCCAGGCGCCCGTCGACCAGCAGCGCCACCGCGTCCTGGTCACGCTGCAGGCTCACCACGAGCGCGGCGCCCGGCTGCTCGGCCAGTTCGCGCAGCTGCGCCGCGGCGCGGCGCTGGCGCATCTGCGGCGTCAGCCCCAGGCTGCCGGCACGGAAGACGAAGACCTCGCGGTTGAAGAAGCGCAGCGGCACGCCGTCATCGGCGGAGGCGGCCGACGCGGGCGCCGCCGGTGGTGGTGGGGTCAGGTCTTGCGCCGCCAGCGGTATCACCGCCATGGGCGCCAGCGCCAGCAGCAACATCGCGGCCCAGGGCCTGATGGCTCTCATGATGCCTGCCCACATGTCCATCACCATGTGCGTCTCCTGTCTGTGCCGCGTTCCCGCTCAGGCCGCGAACTGCAGCGCGGCGAGGCGGGCATAGAGCCCGCCGCGCGCCACCAGTTCGGCATGGCGCCCCTGCTCGACGATGCGGCCCTGTTCCATCACCACGATGCGGTCGGCGCGCTGCACCGTGGCCAGCCGGTGCGCGATGACCAGGGTGCTGCGGTCGCGCATCGCCTCGTCCAGCGCCTGCTGCACCAGGCGCTCGCTTTCGGCGTCCAGCGCGCTGGTGGCCTCGTCCAGCAGCAGCAGCGGCGCGTCCTGCAGGATGGCGCGCGCGATCGCGATGCGCTGGCGCTGCCCGCCCGACAGGCGCACGCCGCGTTCGCCGAGGAAGCTGTCGTAACCCTCGGGCAGCTGTTCGATGAACTCGTGCGCATGCGCGGCGCGGGCGGCGGCGATCACCGCCTCGTGCGGCGCGTCGGGGCGGCCGTAGCGGATGTTGTCCAGCGCGCTGGCCGAGAACACCACGCTGTGCTGCGGCACCAGCGCCATGCGGCCGCGCAGCTCCGCCAGACGCAGCCGGTCGATGGGCACGCCGTCCAGCAGGATGCGCCCCTGCTGGGCCTCATAGAAGCGCAGCAGCAGCTGCAGCACCGTGCTCTTGCCGGCGCCGCTGGGGCCCACCAGCGCCACCGTTTCGCCCGGCGCGATCTCGAGCGCGAAATCCTCCAGCGCGGCGCGGTCCGGC
This sequence comes from Pelomonas sp. CA6, assembly GCF_022549225.1. GTDB lineage: Bacteria > Pseudomonadota > Gammaproteobacteria > Burkholderiales > Burkholderiaceae_C > Roseateles. The sequence continues at coordinate 178,568 of NZ_JAKZFD010000011.1, read as the reverse complement.
CGCGAGGGGTAGTGGAAGCGCAGCCCCTGCAGGCTCACGCGCGCCGGCCCGCCGCGCGGGGGTAGCGCCAGCGGCGCCTCGGGCTCGGCCACCGGCGAGCGCGCGGCCAGCAGCTCCATCAGCCGCTCCGTCGCGCCGGCGGCGCGCAGCAGATCGCCCCAGACCTCGGCCAGCACCGCGACCGAGGACACGAGCAGGATCACATAGACCACGGTCTGGCCCAGGTGGCCGGCGCTGATGCGCCCGGCCAGCACCGCCTGCGTGCCCTGGTAAAGCCCCCACAGCAGCGCGCCGAAGGTGGCGCTGATGATGAAGGCCACCAGCAGCGCGCGCACGCGGGTGCGCTTGCGCGCGGTGTCGAAGGCCTGCTCGCTGGCCTCGGCGAAGCGCCGCGCCTCGCGCGCCTCCTGCGCATGCGATTGCACGACATCGATTGCATTCAGCATCTCGGCGGCGATCGCGCTGGTGTCGGCCACGCGGTCCTGGCTGGCGCGCGAAAGCTTGCGCACGCGGCGCCCGAAGGCCATGGCCGGCAGCACCACCAGCACCAGGATGCCCAGCACCTGGCCCATCACCCAGGGATTGGTGGCGATCAGCAACGCCAGCGCGCCCAGGCCCATGATCAGGTTGCGCAGGCCCATGGACAGGCTGGAGCCGACGATGTTCTGCACCACGGTGGTGTCCGTGGTGATGCGGCTCACCACCTCGCCGGTGCGGGTGGTCTCGAAGAAGCCGGGGCTCTGGCGCAGCACATGGGCGTAGACCGCGTTGCGCAGGTCGGCGCTGACGCGTTCGCCCAGCCAGGTGACGGCATAGAAGCGCAGCGCCGAGAACAGGCCCAGCGCGGCGCCGGCCGCGAACAGCCACAGGAAGTGGCCGCGCAGCGCCATCGCACGCTGCCCGGGGTCGGCGGCGACCAGGCCCTGGTCGATCAGCTCGCGCAGCGCGAGCGGGAAGACCAGCGTCGCGCCGGCCGCCAGCAGCAGGAAGACCAAGGCCAGCGCGATGCGGCCGCGGTAGGGGCGTAGAAACGGCCACAGCGAGGGCAGCAGCCCGCGCAAGGCGGCGGCACGCGCGGCGGCGTCGGCGGGCGTCGGCGTGGCGGCGGGTCGGTCCTCGGGCGAGTCGGGGGTGGCGGCGTGGCGGGGTGGGGCGCTCATCGGGCCAGTGTAGAGCGGCGACGGACGACGCCCAGGGCCGCCACGGGACTCAGGTCAGGCCCGGCTGCACCCCGTCGCGGCGCATCTGCACCGCGTCGCGCTCGGCGATGGAAGGCTGGGCGGGGTCCAGCCGGAACAGCTGCAGCGTCTCGGTGACGTTGCCGACCTGGCTGTTGAGCGCCTGGGCCGACGCGGCCAGTTCCTCGACCATCGCGGCGTTCTGCTGCGTGATGCTGTCGATGTGCGCGACCGCGCTGTTGACCTGGGCCACGCCATCCTGCTGCTCGCTGGCCGCCGCATGCACCTGGGTCAGCAGCTGGCTGACGCGGCCGAAGGACTGCAGCACCTGGTGCATGCGCTCCTGCGCCGCCAGGGTCTGTCGGTTGCCGGCCTCCACGCGTTCACCGGCCTCGGCGATCAGCTGCTTGATCTCGCGCGCCGCGCCGGCGGTCCGCGACGCCAGCGCGCGCACCTCGCCGGCGACGACCGCGAAGCCGCGGCCGGCTTCGCCCGCGCGCGCCGCCTCGATCGCCGCGTTGAGCGCGAGGATGTTGGTCTGGAAGGCCACGGTCTCGATCACATGGGTGATCTCGCCGATGCGGCGCGACGAATCGGAGATGGATTCCATCGCATGCACGACGCCGTCCACCGCCTCATTGCCTTCCTTGGCGGTGCTGGCGGCCTGGTCGGCCAGCCGCACGCCCTGCTGGGCGGAGGCGGCGCTCTGCTTCACCGTGCCATGGATCTGTTCGATGGAGGCCGCCGTCTGTTGCACGCTGCCGGCCTGCGATTCGGTGCGCGAGGACAGGTCCTGGTTGCCGCTGGAGATCTCGGACACCGCCTCGCGCAGATGACGCGTCTCGGCCGCCACGTCGCCGATCACGGTCTTCAGATTGACCGAGAGCTGGCGCAGCGCCAGCTGCAGCTCGCCGATCAGCCCGCTGCTCTCCACCGGCAGCTCGCGGCTGAGATCACCGCCGGCCAGCTGCAGCGCGTTGTCGAGCAACTGCGCAAGTCGTCGGTCGGCGGCGCGGCGCTGCAGGGCGTGGGCAGACAGACCCAGCAGCAGCACCAGTGGCAGCCAGCTGAGCCAGGGCAGGGCGCTGCCCAGCGCCGCGGCGGCGATGGCTGCGGTCAGCATCAGCGCGCCGCTGGATCCCAGCCCGGCCAGGCCGCCGGTCAGCCACTGGCCCAGGCGTCCGCTCAGATCGCCGCGCACTACGCGGCCATGGCGCAGGCGCGTGAGCGGCCGGCCCTGCTCGGCCTCTTTGCGCATGCGCGCATACAGCCGGTCGGCCTGCTCGACCTGGGCGCGCGTCGGCGCCGTGCGCACCGACAGATAGCCCACGGTGCGCCCCTCGCGGCGCACCGGCGTCGCGTTGGCCATCACCCAGTAGTGGTCGCCGTCCTTGCGGCGGTTCTTCACCAAGCCCGCCCAGGGGCGGCCTTCGGCGATGGTGGCCCACAGGTCGCGAAACGCTTCTTCCGGCATGTCGGGATGCCGGACCAGGTTGTGCGGCTGGCCGAGCAGCTCGCTGCGCGCATAGCCGCTGACCTCGACGAAGGCAGCGTTGCAGTAGACGATGCGTCCTTTGGGGTCGGTGACGGAGACCAGCGTCTGACCCGGGGGAAAAGGGAATTCCCGCTGCGTGACCGGATTGTTGATACGCATCCGCCTCTCCTGTCATTGGAGGCTGACCAGCGAGCCGATGAGGGTTCGCTCGTCGCCCATCTCGTCTTTGAACGTGAAGAATAGTTCGAATACCGCGCTTTGTGTTAGCACGAGTCAAGAATGGGCGGGCAAGCAACAGCCGGTCCGTCCTCATCGTGCATGAATCCGCGCATCCCCCGGGGCGGCGGCCGGCGAGGGGGTCAGGTCTTGCGCGCGTCAAGTTCATGTCAAGCCGCTGTGGCACACCCGCAGTTCGGCGCCGGCATGACTTGCCGATGCCCACGGCCCGGCCGGCAGAATGAGCCGCTTCGATGACACCCCGATCACGACGCCCATGAGCATCCTGCATACCGATCGCCTGCGCCTGGAGCCGATGCGGCCCGAACACCTGGACGGCCTGCACGAGATGAACCGCATCCCCGAGGTGATGCGCTACATCACCGGCAAGCCCGAGACGCGCGAGCAGACGCTGCAAATGATCGAGCGTGTGATGGCGCGCTGGGCCGAGTGGGGCACCTCGTGGTGGAGTCTCATCGAGCGCGACAGCGGACGCATCGTCGGCGCCGGCTGCATCCAGTACCTGGCGCGCGACACCGCCAACCCGCTGGAGATTGGCTGGCGATTGCACCCGGACTGCTGGGGCAAGGGCTATGCGTCGGAGGCGGCGCAGGTGATGGCCGACTTCGCCTTTGCGCAGCTGAAGGCGCCGCTGCTGTGCGCGGTCTGCCACGTGGACAACGGCGCGTCCGCGCGCGTGATGCAGCGCCTGGGCATGCGGCTCAAGGGCCAGGAGCGCTGGTATGACATGGACTGCCATGTCTACGAGATCACGGCCGACGAGTGGGCGAGGTCCCGTCCGCAGGACGCCTAATCGGGATCGTCCAGGCGTTTGTAGGGCGTGCGCGCACCGTCCGCCGGCGTGCGCAGCAGCGCCAGCGCGCGCTGGACCTGGGGCAGGGCCATGGCCCAGGCTTCCAGCGCCGGGGCCAGCGCGGCGTCCGCCGCGCAGCCTTCCAGGTAGACCACGCGCCCCTGCACGGTGGCCCACAGCGTGGTGTGGGCCAGCAGCGCCGGCCGCGCTGCGGCGGCTTCGCGCAGCGCGGCGGCGATGCCCGGGTCTTCCAGGAAGTCGCTGTGCTGCCGGCATTGGCCGGCCAGCCAGCAGGTTGTGCCCTTTTCGGCGCGGCGGTGGCTGGCTTCGCGCTGCTCCCTGGCGGTCATGAAGGGGCCGGCGGGTTGTGGGCAGCCGGGCCAGGCACTGCTGAGCTGTACAAACGGGTCGCCGAAGACATTGCGCCGCGGCGGCGGCGCAGCGTCGGCCAGGGGTTGCGCCACGGCCGGAGCCGCGCTCAGCAGGGCCAGCGCAGCCAGGGCCGTGAGCGCGTTGCGGTGCATGGCGCCACCTTAGGTCAGCGCCGGTCCCGCGCGCAAGAACCGTTCGTCGCCCCCCCACCTGAACGCAGGGCCCGTGACCGTCCGCCGGGTCCCGACAGTGCGACACTTGGGGCCGCAGGGGGCAATGGGGCATCAGAGGCCGTTGGAACGGTTCGGGCCCGACTGCGGCGCCAGGCACTGGCGCTTTTCAGGGTGTTGCCTATGAGGCTCCCCTCCAAGAGCAAGCTGCTGGAGGTCATCGCGATCCAGGCCGAGATCGCCCGCATGGGGCTGGATCTGGGCGGCGTGATGAATCTGGTGGTGGAGCGCACGCTCCACCTGATCAATGTCGAAGGCGCGGCCATCGAACTCGCCGAGGGCGACGAGATGGTCTACCGCGCCGCCGCCGGTCTGGCCAAGCCGCAGCTGGGGCTGCGGCTGCGGCGCGAGTCCAGCCTGTCGGGCCTGTGCGTGCAGAGCGGCGCCCCGCTGCGCAGCGACGACGTCACGCGCGATCCCCGTGTGGACCGCGAGGCCTGCCGCAGCATGGGGCTGGGCTCCATGGTGGTGGTGCCGCTGCAGCACGGCAATCTGGTGGTCGGCGTGCTGAAGGCCATGTCGCCGCGCTTCGAGGCCATCGACGATCTGGACATCGAACTGCTGCGCCTGCTGTGCCAGGTGGTGGCGTCGGCGATGTATTTCGCGGTGCGCTACGACGCCGACGGGCTGCTGCACCGCGCCACGCATGACGCCCTGACCGGGCTGGCCAACCGGGCGCTGTTCATGGAGCGGCTGCGCAGCTCCGTGGCCCAGGCCCGCTACGACCACGCGATGGGCGCGGTGCTGATCCTGGACATGGACGGGCTCAAGCCCATCAACGACACCCACGGCCATCGCGCCGGCGATGCAGCCTTGGTGGAGCTGGGCCGGCGGCTCAAGGCCCAGGCGCGTGCCACCGACACCGTGGCGCGGCTGGGCGGCGATGAGTTCGGCGTGCTGCTGCGCCATGTCGAGGGCGACCAGACCGTCCAGGCCATCGAAGAGCGCGTGCAGCATTCACTGACGCCGCCGCTGTGCCTGGAGCGCTGCGAAGTGCAGCTCAGCGCCAGCGTCGGCCATGCCATCTTTCCCAAGGAAGGAAGCACGCCGGACGAGCTGTTGGAACTGGCCGACCAGCGCATGTATGCCGCCAAGTCCTGGACCAAGGCCCAGACCACGCTGAGCGGCGTGGCCGACCTGCGTTGAATCCGACTGGGCGACAGCCGCGCGCCCTGCGCGCCCGGCGCTCCCTGCAAGCCGCGGGCTGCTGCGGCCGGGGCGGTGCTGGGCTAGGCTTGTCCGCGCCCGGTGCCTCCGTTCGCCCGGACCTTCGATCCGCTTTCGCCACCGCCTGCCTTTGCCGCCGCTGATGCCTGATGCCCTGCCGTCCCGCCCGTCCGACGCCGCCCCGCGGCTGGAGATCCCCGTCCTGGAAACCGAGCGCCTGCGCCTGCTGGCGCCGGGGCCGGCCTGCGCCGCCGCCTACCAGAGCTTCTACACCGATGCCCAGGCCTCGTACTTCTATGGCGGACCGCTGACGCCGGGCGCCGCCTGGGCTCGCCTGGCCGCGGACCTGGGCAGCTGGGCGCTGCAGGGCTTCGGCGTCTGGGCGGTGCAGCGACGCGCGGACGCCGCCATCGTTGGCGTTTGCGGCTTCTGGCAGGGCCTGGGCTGGCCGCGCGAGCTGACCTGGTGGCTGCTGCCGCAGGCGCGCGGTCAGGGGCTGGCGCTGGAGGCGTCGCGCGCGGCGCTACGCCAGGCCTATGACGGCTGGCGCTGGCCCTCGGTGCAGACCTACATGAAGGACGACAACGCCGCCGCGCGTGCGTTGGTGCTGCGCCTGGGCGGCGTCCGCGTCGGACGCCCGGACTTTCCCGACGGCATGGCGCGCGACCTCTACGAGCTGCCCCCATGCTGAGCGCCTCCGTGGGCCTGGGCTGGACCCTGAGGCCGGCGCGGCCCGAACATGCGCCCGCGATGCAAGAGGTGGAGCGCGTCGCCGCGTACATGTTCCCGAGCGAGCTGCTGCCGCCGGCGCTGAGCGGACAGGTCACGCCGCTGGAGACGCTGCAAGCCGGCATTGCCGCCGGCTGCGCCTGGGTCTGTCTGGACTGGGAGGGGCGGGTGCTGGGCTTTGCGCTGTGTCGCGAGGAGGCGGGCTGCCTGCATCTGGCCGAAATGGACGTGCTGCCCGCGGTCGCGCGACGGGGCATCGGCCGGCGCCTGCTCGCGCTGGTACAGCACGAGGCGCGCCAGCGCGGACTGCGGGCCTGCACCCTGACCACCTTCCGCTCGCTGCCCTGGAACGCGCCGTTCTACGCCGGCGCGGGCTTCCGTGCCCTCGAGCCCCGCGGCGACGGCGTGCAGGGCTTCCCCCATCTGGCCGAGTTGCTGGCCCAGGAGGCGGCCCAGGGCTTGAACGACCGGGTGGCCATGGTCTTCTCGCTCTAGCGCGCCCGGGCGTCCGACGCCTAAATCCACAGGTTTGCAAGGGCAATTACTGCCTAGGCAATAATTGCCGCCTCAACTGTATCGAGGCGCCTGTGTGCGCTGCTGCCATGTCGATCGACAAGCCGAGCGAGCCGGCTCGTTTCTACCGTGCCGACAGCTTTTCCAGCGAGGAGAGCCTGGGCTGGCTCATGCGCCAGATCAAGCAGTCCATGGTGGCCGAGGCCGACCGCGTGCTGGGCCCGCATGACCTGACCCATGCCCAGTGGCCGGTGCTGCTGCGTCTGCGCTTCGGTGGGCCCACCGCCAGCGCGGCGCTGGCGCGCGACCTGGCGATGGACGGCGGGGCGATGACCCGACTGCTGGACCGGCTGGAGGCCAAGGGCCTGATCCAGCGCGAGCGCTCCAGCGAGGACCGGCGCGTCGTCACCGTTTCCCTCAGCGAGGCCGGCCACCGTCGGCTGCGCAAGGCCCCCGAGGTGCTGTCCGAGGTGTTCAACGCGCACCTGGCCGGCTTCACCGAGACCGAATTCCGCACCCTGATTCACCTGCTGCAGCGCATGGTCGCCAATGGCCAGGCGCTGGCCCACAAGAAGAGCGAGGAAGCCTCCGATGACGACGCCCGTTCCTGATTCCCGCGCCGCCCTGGCCGGCCGCCCGGGCCAGCCCCGGCCCGCCGTGCTGGCCGCCGCGCTGGCGCTGGCCCTGCTGGCCGCCGCCTGCGCGCCCATCCCGACCTTGCCCCAGGCGCAGCCCGAGCTGCCGCCGCAGGCCCTGGGCCTGCCGGACGGTGGCACGTCCGCGCCGCAGTCGCGCTGGTGGCAGGGCTACCAGGACGCCCAGCTGGACGCGCTGATCGAGCGGGCGCTGGCGCAGTCGCCCAGCCTGGCGCTGGCGCGTGCCCGCGTGGCCAAGGCCGAGGCGCTGGTCGGCCATGCCGAAGCCGCGGACCGGCCGACGTTCGGCCTGGGCGTGGACGCGATGCGCCAGCGCTATCCGGAGCACGGCCTCTACCCGCCGCCCATCGCCGGCAGCGTGCGCACCACCGCCACGGTGCAGCTGGGGTTGAACTATGAGTGGGACTTCTTCGGCCGCCACGAGGCCGCGCTGCAATCGGCGCTGGGCACGAAACGCATGGCCGAGGCCGAGGCCGAGTCGGCCCGCCAGGGCCTGGCGACCGGCCTCGCGCGCGGCTACATGGCGCTGGCGCGCAACCTCGCGCAGCAGGACCTGGCGCGGCAGCAGATCGCGCTGCGCGAGCAGAGCCTGCAGCTGATTCGTCAGCGCAGCCAGGCCGGCCTGGACGACGCGCAGGCGCTGCGCCAGGCCGAGGCGCCGGTGCCGGAGCTGCAGCGCCAGCTGCTGGCGCTGCAGGACCAGGCGGCGCTGCTGCGGCGCCAGCTGGCCGCGCTGAGCGGGCAGGGGCCCGACGCGCTGAAGGACCTGCAGGCCCGGCTGCCCGCGGCGCTGGCCTGGCAGGGTGAGCCCACGCTGGACCTGCTGGGCCGCCGGCCCGATCTGGCCTCGGCCCGGGCCCGCGTGGAAGCCACGGCCCAGGACGTGCGGGCCGCGCGCGCGCTGTTCTATCCCAGCGTCAACATCAGCGCCTTCGCCGGCTTCAGCTCGATCGGCTTCGACCAGCTGTTCAAGTCGGGCAGCCATCAGTTGGGCGTCGGCCCGGCGCTGCGCCTGCCGCTGTTCGACACCGGTCGGCTGCGCGCCCAGCTGCGCGGCAGCGCGGCCGAGCAGGACGCCGCGGTGGCGCTGTACAACGCCACGCTGCTGGACGCCGCGCGCGAGGCCGCCGACTTCTACGGCAGCCTGCGCGCGCTGCAGGCGCAGCAGCAGGCCCAGCAGCAGCTGCTCGCGAATGCCCAAGCGCAGCTGCAGCTGGCCCACTCGCGCGAGCAGGCCGGCCTGGCCAACCAGCTGCTGCCGTTGCAGGCGCGCCAGCAGCAGCTGCTGCAGCAGCGCCAGATGCTGGACCTGCAGGCGCAGTCGCTGGACACCCAGATTCTGCTGATCCGCGCGCTGGGGGGCGGCCTGGACGCCGCCACCGGCCCGAACACCGACCCGGCACGGCGCGGCTGAACGCCCGCCGTCGAGAACGCACCCTCAAGAACACGCCGACACCATGAGCAATTCCAACGACCGCGCCCCCGCCGCCCCTGCCGCCTCCACCCCCGCCGCCAATCCCGCCCGCAAGAAGGGCCTCACCGCCGTGGCCGCGGTCGTGGTGGTGGGCGCGCTGGCCTACTTCGGCTACGAGTGGCTGGTGGGCCGCAACTACGAGAGCACCGACAACGCCTATGTGCAGGCCAATGTCGCGCAGATCACGCCGCTGGTCGGCGGCACGGTGCGCGCCATCTTCGCCGACGACACCGACTACGTGAAGGCCGGCCAGCGCCTGGTGAGCCTGGACCCGGCCGATGCGCGCGTGGCGCTGGAGCAGGCCGAGGCCCAGCTGGCGCAGACCGTGCGCGAGGTCCGCACCCTCTATGCCAACAATGCGACGCTGTCCGCCCAGGTGCAGGTGCGCGAGGCCGAGCTGGCCCGGGCCCAGTCCGAGATGGCACGGCTGCAGGCCGACGTGCAGCGCCGCCAGCCGCTGCTGGCCAGCGGCGCCGTCAGCAAGGAAGAGCTGGAGCACGCCCAGGCTCAGCTGAGCGCGGCGCGCAGCGCGGTGGCCGCGGCGCAGTCCGCCGTGCTGGCGGCGCGCGAGCAGCGCGAATCCAACCAGGCCCTGACCGAGGGCGTGGACGTGAGCCAGCATCCCAATGTGCTGCGCGCCGCGGCGCGCGTGCGCGAAACCTATCTGGCGCTGCAGCGTACCGAGCTGCTCGCGCCGGTGGACGGCTGGGTCGCGCGCCGCTCGGTGCAGCCGGGCCAGCGCGTCGCCGCCGGCAATCCGCTGATGGCGGTCGTGGGTCTGCAACAGGTCTGGGTGGACGCCAACTTCAAGGAAGGCCAGCTGGCGCGGCTGCGCATGGGCCAGCCGGTGCGCCTGACCGCCGACGTCTACGGCAAGAAGCAGGAATACCACGGCACGGTCCAGGGCCTGGGCGCGGGCACCGGCGCCGCGTTCGCGCTGCTGCCGGCGCAGAACGCGACCGGCAACTGGATCAAGGTGGTGCAGCGCGTGCCGGTGCGCATCCAGCTGGATGCCAAGGAAGTCGCCGAGCATCCGCTGCGCGTGGGCCTGTCCATGGTCGCCGAGGTGGACGTGCGCCAGCAGGACGGCCAGAGCCTGGCCCAGGGCTCGCGCGCCGCGCCGGCCGCGCAGACCGCGATCTATGACGCCCAGGACAAGGCGGCCGACGAGGCCGTGACGCGCATCATCGCGACCCACCTGGGCCAGAAGAAGCCGCAAGCCGCGGCCAAGACCGGCGGCAAGGCCTGAGCGGAACCGCCCCATGAACGCGAACGAGATGAGCCCGCCGCCGCTCAAGGGCGGGGCGCTGGTGCTGGGGACGCTGTCGCTGTCGCTGGCCACCTTCATGAACGTGCTGGACTCGTCCATCGCCAACGTGTCGCTGCCGGCGATCGCCGGCGACCTGGGCGTGAGCCCGGTGCAGGGCACCTGGGTGATCACGAGCTTCGGCGTCGCCAACGCGATCTCGGTGCCGCTCACCGGCTGGCTGACGCAGCGCTTCGGCGCGGTGCGCCTGTTCACGATGAGCGTGCTGCTGTTCGTGCTCGCGTCCTGGTTGTGCGGCTTCGCGCATTCGCTGGAGATGCTGGTCGCCGCGCGCGTCTTCCAGGGCCTGGTGGCCGGGCCCATGATTCCGCTGTCGCAGACCCTGCTGCTGTCCAGCTATCCGCGCCACAAGGCCGGCACGGCGCTGGCGCTCTGGGGCATGACCACGCTGGTCGCGCCGGTCGTCGGGCCCTTGCTGGGCGGCTGGATCACCGACAACGTCAGCTGGCCCTGGATCTTCTACATCAACGTGCCGGTGGGCCTGTTCGCCGCCGGCCTGACCTGGAGCATCTACCGCCAGCGCGAGACGCCGATCCGCAAGCTGCCCATCGACACCATCGGCCTCGCGCTGCTGGTGCTGTGGGTGGGCGCGCTGCAGATCATGCTGGACAAGGGCAAGGAGCTGGACTGGTTCGCCTCCGGAGAGATCCAGCTGCTGGCCGTGGTGGCCGTGGTCGGCTTCCTGTTCTTCCTCGTCTGGGAGCTGACCGACGCGCATCCGGTCGTGGACCTGCGGCTGTTCGCGCGGCGCAACTTCCTCTTCGGGGCGGCGGTGCTGTCGGTGGCCTATGGCCTGTTCTTCGGCAACGTGGTGCTGCTGCCGCTGTGGCTGCAGCAGCACATGGCTTACACCGCCACCGCGGCAGGCTTTGCGCTCGCGCCGGTGGGGGTGCTGGCCATCCTGCTGTCGCCGCTGGTGGGGCGCAAGGTGGGCAGCTGGGATCCGCGCGCGATGGCCAGCTTCGCCTTCGTGATGTTCGCCATCGTGCTGATGATGCGGGCCCAGTTCACCACCCAGACCGACCTGGCCACCATCATGGTGCCCACGGTGCTGCAGGGGGCGGCGCTGGCCTTCTTCTTCATCCCGCTGACCACGCTGACCCTGTCGGGCATCACGCCCGATCGCATCGCCGCGGCGGCCGGCCTGTCCAACTTCGTGCGCATCACGGCCGGCGCGATGGGCACCTCCATCTCGACCACGCTGTGGGAGAACCGCGCGACCCTGCACCACCATCACCTGGCCGAGAAGCTGGCCCAGGGCGACCCGGTGCTGAACCAGAGCGTGGCCAGCCTGCAGGGCAGCGGCTTCAGCGCCGAGCAGGCATTGGCCTATGTCAATCGATTGGTGGACCAACAGGCGTTCACTCGCGCCGCGGACGACATTTTCCTGGCCTCGGCCTGGATGTTCCTGGGCCTGATCGCCTTCATCTGGCTGACCCGCCGTCCGCCGCGCGTCGGCGCGCCGGTGGATGCCGGCGGGGCGCACTGACGCGAGAGCGGGCCGCGGGCGGCGCCGGGTTTTCCCGGTGCCGCGCGTCAACGCTCCCGGGTGCGCGGCGTGAAAGCCCTGGCTGTCCCCCGGTCTTGGTGGTCGGACGGTTCACCCGGACGCCCCGCACTGTGCTGCAATAGTGAGACCCTCCTCTCCGACAGGGGACGCTGGAACCGGTCATGCAGCAAGCCCGACTCTCTCCGGCCGACAAGGCGTCGGCATCCATGAGCCTTCGCGCCAGCCTCGGCGCCCGTGTCGCGCGCGGGTTCCGCCGCCTGTTCGGCGCGACCGCCGACCCTGAGCCCGGCGGCCCGGCCGAGGCAGCGCCGCTGCCGCGCGAATGGAGCGAGCATGAGCTGCTGGAGCTGCTGGTCCGCGAGGCGGCCCGGCTCTGGCGCTACAAGCACAGCAGCGGCGCGCTGCTGCTGGTGGAACTGGACGGCTGGTCCACGCTGCGCCTGCAGGCCGGGCGCGACGCGGCGCTGCTGCAGCAGCTGCACCGCACGCTGCAGGCGCAGTTGCGGCAGAGCGACAGCCTCAGCCCCATGAGTCAGGGGCAGTACGCCTGCTATCTGCCCTTCACCGACGCGCTGGGCGCGGTCGACGCGGGCGAGCGCCTGCGCGCCGCGGTGCAGGGCCTGCGCGGGGGCGCGCAAAAGCTCAGCGCCTCGGTGGGGGTCGCGGTCTGGCCGCCGGCGCACGATCCGCTGTTGCTGGTCCCGGAAAGCAACCGGGCGCAGGCTCAGCTGCTGTGGATGCAGGCCCAGCAGTCGCTGGCGCTGGCGCGTTCGGCGGGGCGCAACTGCGTGCGCCTGGTCAGCGACGCGCCGCTCCCCGGACCGCAGCGTCACAGCGGCACGCGCTCCGCGTAGCCGGTCATCTCCAGGTAGCCCAGGCCCAGTTCTCGGCCGTCCGGCGTGCTCAGCCGCGCCGCGCCCTCCCAATAGAGCAGGCCGCTGCTGCGGCGCGCGTCGACCTCCTGGGCCTCGAACAAGGCCTGCAGCAGGAAGTCGCCGCGCGGCGTCCGCAGCTGCCAGCGCACCGGATAGCGGGCGAGCGACAGCGGGCTTTGCCAATGGGCCAGCGGCTCCAGGCGGACGCGCTGCTGCAGGTCTTCGGAGCGGCCGTCGGCCTCGCGCCAGCTGCCGCCGCTCCACAGCACGCGGCCGTCGGCATGGCGCAGGCGGAACAGCGTCAGCGCCGAGCCGTCGTGCAGGTTGATGCCCAGCCAGTCCCAGCCCTGAGCGCGCTGCGTCTCGTCCGCGGCGCCGCCCAGCAGTTCGTCGCTCCACTCATGGTCCAGCCACGCGAGCGCCTGCACGGGCCGCTCCCGCGCGGCCTGCCCGGGCGTGACGAGTTGGCCCGCCCCGCGCAGCTGCGGCTCGCTGATGTAGCGGCTGGCCTGGGCCGGGCCCGGCCCCTTGCGCGACCAGCCCGCGTTGCCCTGCAGCAGCGGTGCTTGGGGGGCGTCCAGCGTCAGGCGCAGCGCGAAGTCCGCGGCGTCGCTGCGCAGCGCCAGCCGGTAGCGGCTCAGGCCGCCGGCCAGCGCGTCGCGCTCCAGGGTCCAGTCGCCCAGGCGCAGCCGCGTGTCCCTTTCGTCGGCGCGAGCCAGGCCGCTGCCGGCCAGCCGCGCCAGGCGCTGGTCGTGCACCAGGCGCTGGCGGGCGAGATCGGACAGCGCCGCGTGCGCCAGCAGCAACTGGTCGGGCGCGAAGTCGCGCGCTTGCAGCGCCGCCTTGAGCGGTCGGCGCAGGCGGAAGAAGGTCAGCTGGAAGCCATGACTGGGTGCCGCGGCCCGCGCCGGCGTCAACAGCCCGGTGACATACCACCATTCGATGCGCGCGTCGGGGTGGGCACCGTGGTCGCGCGGGAAGCGCAGCGGCTCGCGCGACAGCGCTCCGGACGGGCGCGCCAGCGCGAGCAGGCCCAGTGTCGCGCCGGCGCGGCCCAGCCCGCGCAGCAGAAGACGGCGGGCGGGGGATGGCAGCGGTCTTGTCGGGTCCATCACCAATCCTCCCGCACCGCGCGCAGCGCCTCGCCCTGGCCGCGCCGCAGGGCCAGCGCGCTGGCCACGGCCGCGGTCAGCAACGTCGCGCCCAGGGTCAGCGCCAGCAGTAGCGCGAGCGCCGGCCAGGGCGGATGCCAGTCCATGCTCCAGTGAAAGCTGCGCGGGTTGAGCTGGAACACCAGCAGCGCGCTGATCGCCAGCCCGGCGAGCAGCCCGGCGCCGGCGCCGGCCAGGGTCTGCACCAGGGTCTCGCCCAGCACCAGGCGGCGCAGCATCGCGCGTGTCAGCCCCAGGTGCAGCAGCAGCCCGAACTCGCGCCGACGCGCCAGCAGCTGCGCCGACAGCCCGGTGGCGACGCCGAACAGGCCCAGCCCCAACGCCACGGCCTGCAGCCAGGCGGTGATCGCGAAGCTGCGCTCGAAGAGCTGCAGCGACACGCGGCGCAGCTCGCCGGATGACGCGAGCTCCAGCGCCTGCGCGTCGCCCGAGAGGCGGCGCAGCGCGGCCTGCACGCGGCCCTCGTCGGCGTCCGGCGTCAGCCACAGCGCCAGTTCGGTGACGGCCGCGTCGCCGCCCAGCGTCAGCCAGTCCTGGCGCTGCATCAGCAGGGCCGGCGACTGGCGGCTGTAGTCGCGCCAGACTCCTCGCACCCACACGGCCATGGCGTGCTCGCCCTGCAGCCGCAGCGCGTCGCCGGGGCGCAGGTCCAGCGCGTCGCGCAGCGCCTCGTTGATGTAAACGCCGACCTGACCGGGTGCCAGGTCTTGCGCCTCGCCCTGCAGCGGCAGGCGCGCCGCGGGCGGCACCTCGCGCGCGAGCAGCTGCACCGCGAGGCCCGGACCGGCCGGGGCCGCGGCGCGCGCCAGCGACAGCTCGCGGCTGAGCTGCGGCGCGACGCGCGCCACGCCGGGCAGCGCCGCCGCCTGTTGCAGCAGCGCCGGGGGCAAGACCTGGCCCCGGACGTCGCGCAGCGCGCTGCGCAGGTAGAGGTCGGCCGGCAGCATGCGCTCCAGCCAGTCCGACAGCGAGAGCCGGAAGCTGTGCACCATCACCAGCATGGCGACGGCCAGCGCCAGCGCCACCAGCACACCGGCGATCTGCCGGCCGGCCTCGCCGGCCTGGTCGGCGGCGCGTTGCGCGGCCAGCAGCGGCAGGGCATGGCGGCGGGTCCAGGGCGCCGCAAGGCGACCCAGCGCGGCCAGCAGCCAAGGCACGCCGGCCAGCGCGCCGGCCACCAGCAGCAGCATCGCCAGATAGGGCGTCCACAGACCAGGCAGCAGCGCGGCGACCCCGGCGGCGGCCAGCAGCAGCGGTGCGGCACGGCGCGCCCGCGTGGCCGCGTCCGCCTGGCCGAGCCCGGCCGACACGCCCTTGAGCACCTGGGCCGCGGGCAGGCGGCGCAGCCGCGCCAGCGGCCAGGCGGCCGCGGCCACGCTCAGCAGCGGGCCCAGCAACAGCAGGCCCAGTACCGAGAGCGGCGCCGGATTGAGCCGCGGCGGCGCGGCTCCGCCCAGGCCGGCGACCATGCCCCCGACGCCGGCCGCGCCCAGGTCGCCGCCCAGCCGGGCCAGGCCCAGCTGGGCCAGCGCCAGGGCCAGCACCAGGCCCAGCAGCGAACCGAGCAGGCCCAGTGCCACGGCTTCCAGCAGCAGCAGGCGCTGGCGCTGGCGCGCGCTCATGCCCAGCACGCTGAGCAGCGCCAGCTGCGGCAGGCGCTGCGCGACGCCGAGCGAATGCACCGCGAAGACCATGAAGGCGCCGACGAACAAGGCCATCAGCGACAGCACACCGAGATTGAGCCGATAGGCGGTGCTGAGCCGGCGCGCTTCGCGGGCGCGCGCATCGGCACGCTCGGCCGGCGGCAGGGCCTGCACGCCGGACGGCAGCGCCTGGCGCGCCGCCCAGGCCACGGGGTCGCCGGCCTCGGGGTGCAGGCGCAGCATCAGCAGGTCCAGGTCGCGGCGCTGCAGCAGCTGCTGCGCCCAGGCGATGTCCATCAGCAGCGCGGGCTGCGCGTCCTCGCCGACCGGCGGCCCGAATCGGCCCAGCACCGGCAGGTGCTGCCACTGCGCGGCCGAGGCCGGGTTCGCCGACGGCGGTGCGGGCAGCAGCAGCGCCACCTCGGCGGGTGGGCGCGCGCCGTCTGGTTGTGGCGGCTGCAGCAGACGCAACGCCGCCTCATTGAGCCACACGCCGGGGGCTTCCAGCCCGCGGCTCAGGCCGCCGGCCAGCGAGCCGGGCATGTCACCGGGCATGTCGCCGGGTCCATTGCCCCGAGGCAGCCATTGCGGATGAAAGCGCGGCAGCTGCAGCAGGTCCAGCCCCAGCAGGCGCAGGCCGTGCCCGGTCGCGTCGTCGCGGGCGCGCACGCGCAGCAGGGCCTGGAGGCCTGGCGCCATGTCGGCCACCGCCGGGTCGTCGGCCAGCCGTTGCATCAGCTCGCGTTGCAGCGGGGCGCCGCCGGGCGACGGGCGCAGTTCGAGGTCGGCCTGGGCCACGCTGGCGCGGGCGGCGGATTCAAAGCGCGCCATCGCCGACTCGTTGATCCAGCCCACCGCGCCGGCCAGCGCCAGCCCCACGGCGATGGTCAGCAGCGCCGCGAGCTGGCGGCCCCACTGGCGGCGCAAGGCTGGCCAGGAGAGCTGCCACCACCAGCTCCAGGCTTGGCGCAGGGCGTCGGCGCGGCGCATGCTAGGCCAGCGCTTCCATCTGCAGGCGCCGGTCCGCCAGCGCGGCGGCCTGCTGGGAGTGCGTCACCAGCAGGCAGGCCGCGCCCTGTTCGCGCAGTTGCGTTCGCAGCAGCTGCATCACCTGGTCGGCATGGCGGGCGTCGAGGTTGCCGGTGGGCTCGTCGGCCAGCACCAGCGCCGGCCGGTGCACCAGCGCACGCGCGATCGCGACGCGCTGCAGCTGTCCGCCGGACATCTGGCGCGGCATGTGGCGCGCATGGCGGTCCAGTTCCACCGCGGCCAGCATCTCGGCCACGCGTGCCGGGTCGGGGCGGCCCTGCAGCAGCAGCGGCAGCGCGACGTTGTCCTGCACGTTCAGGTGCGGCAATACGTGGAAGGCCTGGAAGACGAAGCCCAGCCGTTCGCGGCGCAGCGCGGCCTGGGCCTCCTCGTTCAGCGCCGCCATGTCCCGGCCTTCGATGAGCACCTGGCCGGCGTCCAGCGGCTCCAGCCCGGCCAGGCAGTTCAGCAGCGTGGACTTGCCGCTGCCGGATTCGCCCAGCAGTGCGAGCATCTCGCCGCGGGCCAGTTGCAGCGAAAGGTTCTCGAACAGGCGCTGGGGGCCGTAGCGTTTGCTCAGATGCTGGGCGGTGAGGACGGGCTGTGGGGGCATCTTTCTTTGTGGGTGAACTGGCGGGGGCTACTTCTTGCGTCTGCGTGTACGTCTGCGTCTGCGTCTGCGTCTGCGTCTGCGTCTGCGTCTGCGCGGGGCGCAGAGCCCGCCGGGTCCCGGCCCGGCAGCCGGGTCACTTTCTTCTGGGGCCCAGAAGAAAGTAACCAAAGAAGAGGGCCCTGAATACGATTTGACCGAGTACCACGCTGGGCCCCGAGTATCGGCCCGACCACCACCCGGGCAACTCCAGCACTCCGGCTTTAAGTCGCTCGCCGAGTACGGCTCGACTCCACATCGGGCCTCATGCCCCACCTCGCTGCCAAGGCTCGCAACCTAACGCCGCAAGCCTCGCCGCACAGCCCAGCCGTGCCAAGAGTATTTCGGGCCGAGCGCCGGGCCGCCCCAAGCCGGCCCGCTTGGCGATGTGCGAGCGGGGGAACCCCCGCGAGCATCGCCGTCCCCGTGGGGGACCGGCCAGGGTACTCCCTGGACGAGGGGCACGACGATCTGCCGAGCGCCGGGCCGCCCCAAGCCGGCCCGCTTGGCGATGTGCGAGCGGGGGAACCCCCGCGAGCATCGCCGTCCCCGTGGGGGACCGGCCAGGGTACTCCCTGGACGAGGGGGGTGTATTGCTGGGGCCGAGCGCCGGGCCGCCCCAAGCCGGCCCGCCTGGCGATGTGCGAGCGGGGGAACCCCGCGAGCATCGCCGTCCCCGCGGGGGGCCGGCCAGGGTACTCCCTGGACGAGGGGGCGTATTCCTGGGGCCGAGCGCCGGGCCGCCCCAAGCCGGCCCGCCTGGCGATGTGCGAGCGGGGCACGCCCCGCGAGCATCGCCGCCCCCTCGGGGGGCCGGCCAGGGTACCCCCTGGACGGGGGGCTTCTTTATTCTCTACAAGCCCGCCCCGCCAGCCGCGCGAGCTGCTGTGGCGCGTCGGCGGCCTGGGCGTCGACCACCTGGCGCTGCGGCATGCTGCGCAGCCAGGTGATCTGGCGCTTGGCGAGTTGGCGGGTCGCGGCGCTGCCGCGTTCCTGCAGCAGCGCGAGGTCGACGGCATCCGCGCCGCTGTCCAGCAGCTCCCAGGTCTGGCGATAGCCCACGCAGCGCATGGACGGCAGGCCGGGATGGAGGTCGCCGCGCGCGCGCAAGCGACGCACTTCATCGACCAGGCCGTCGTGGATCATCTGGGCAAAGCGGGCTTCGAGCCGGCGGTGCAGCCAGGCGCGTCCCGCAGGGGTGTCGGGGGGTTCCAGCGAGATCAGCGGCCAGTGGGACGGCGCGGCCGCCTGCGCGCGCGAGCGCGCCAGCAGGACCGACATCGGCTCGCCGCTGAGCAGGCAGACCTCCAGCGCGCGCTGGATGCGCTGCGAATCGGCCGGCGCCAGGCGCGCCGCGGTGTCGGGGTCCAGCTGGGCCAGCCGCGCATGCATCGCGGGCCAGCCCAGGCGCGCGGCGTCGGCGTCCAGCTCGGCGCGCAGCCGCGCGTCCGCCTCGGGCAGATCGGACAGGCCCTCGAACAAGGCCTTGAAGTACAGCATGGTGCCGCCGACCAGCAAGGGCCGCGCGCCGCGTGCCTGGATCTGCGGCACCAGGGCCTGCACGTCGCGCACGAACTGGGCCGCGGAATAGCTCTGCGTGGGCTCGAGGATGTCGATCAGGTGATGCGGCACGGCGGCCCGCTCGGCGGCCGTGGGCTTGGCCGTGCCGATGTCCATGCCGCGGAACACCAGGGCGGAGTCCACGCTGATGACCTCCACCGGCAGCTGTTGCGCCAGCTGCAGCGCCGCGGCGGTCTTGCCGCAACCCGTCGGGCCGGCGATGCACAGCGGCACCAGCGCGGCCACGGTGGGGCGGCCCTCGGCCTGCTGAGCGGCGGCGGCGGTCGCGGGCGCGCTCAGAAGCGCTCCCAGGGCGCCAGGTAGCGCCACTGGCCCGCAGGCAGCGCGCCCAGCGGGATACGGCCGATGCGCACGCGCTTGAGCGCCAGCACCTTCAGGCCCACCAGTTCGCACATGCGGCGGATCTGGCGCTTGCGGCCCTCGCGCAGCACGAAGCGCAGCTGGTCCTCGTTGGCCCAGCTGACCTTGGCCGGGCGCAGCTGCACGCCGTCCAGCGTCAGGCCATGGCACAGCTGCTGCACGGCATCCGGCGGCAGCTGCTCCTGCGCGGGCCGGTCGGCGTCGCCGTTCAGCAGCGCGACGCGCACCAGGTATTCCTTCTCGACCTCGGAGTCCTCGCCGATCAGGTGCTTGGCGATGCGACCGTCCTGGGTCAGCACCAGCAGCCCGGTGGAGTCGATGTCCAGCCGGCCCGCGGGGGCCAGCCCGCGGCCATGGCCCGGGGCCCAACGGATGCCGGAGGGGTCCTCGCCCCAATGGCTGTCGGCCTTGACGAGCACGGAGGCGGGCTCGTAGCCGTCCTCGGCCTGGCCGGAGACATAGCCGATGGGCTTGTGCAGCAGGATGGTGACGCGCTGGGCCTGCTGTTCGCGGGCGGCCGGGTCGACCTCGATGCGGGCGTCGGGGCCCACGCGCTGGCCCAGCCGGGCGGGCTGGCCGTCGACGCGCACCCAGCCGGCGGCGATCCATTCATCGGCCTCGCGGCGCGAGGCCAGGCCCAGTTCGCCCATGCGCTTGGACAGGCGTTCGCCCTGTTCCTGCGTGCCCTCGGGGGCGGCCGGCGCGTCGTCCCAGCTGCTGCGGCGGGGGCGGGCCTCGGCGGTGGCCGGGGGGACCTGCCGGGGCGGTCGCTGCGCCGGCGCGGGGGGGCGCTCGGCACGCGCCTGCGGCTGGGCACGCGGCTCGCGTTGCGGCCGGCCCGCGGGGGCGGCGCGCTCGGGCCGGCCCGGCTTCGCGGCACGCGGGTCGCCGGGGCGGGGCGACCGTTCGTTGCGGCGTTGGGTCAGGGCCTCGTCGGCGCGGCGCTGCTCGAAGGCGGCCTGGCGCTCGGCGCGCTCGGCCTGGGCCTGCTTCAGCGTCGGGCGGGTGCGCGACACGCCGGTGCCGCGCACGGGTGCGCGGCGCGGCGTCGCGCTGCTGCTGCCTTCGGCAGCGGGCTTGTTCTTTTTCTTCAGGGTCAGCGTGGCCATGGGGGGTCTCTTTGCTTCAGGCCGTATTGGACCATGCCCACCCCGGGCCCGCCGCGCGGGCGCGCCCGGAATCCTCAACGGCCGCGCAGGAACAGCGCGTCCAGCTCGCGCATGGTGAGCTGGCGCCAGGTCGGCCGGCCGTGGTTGCACTGATCGGCGCGCTCGGTGCGCTCCATGTCGCGCAGCAGCGCGTTCATCTCATCCAGGGTGAGCTGGCGGTTGGCCCGCACCGCGCCATGGCAGGCCATGGTGGCGAGGATTTCGTGCTGGGCGCGCTCGATGGCATGGCTGGCGTCGAACTGCGCCAGCTCGGCCAGCACGCTGCGCGCCAGTTCGATGACGTCGCCGCCGGCCAGCAGCGCGGGCCGCTCGCGCACGGCCAGCACCTTGGCCGACAGCGGCGCGATGTCCAGGCCCAGGCGTCGCAGCGTTTCGCCCTGCGCCTCGGCGGTGGCGATCTCGGTGGGCGTGGCGGCGAAGGTGACCGGGATCAGCAGCGGCTGGGCCTCGATGCGCGCCTCGCCCTGCGCCGCCAACGCGGCCTTGAGCCGTTCGTAGACCACGCGTTCGTGGGCGGCATGCATGTCCACGATGACGAGGCCCTGGGCATTCTCGGCCAGCACATACACGCCCTGGATCTGCGCGATGGCGCGGCCCAGCGGCCAGTCGCCGGCCGGCAGCGGCTGCGGCGCGGCGTCCTCCACGGCGCCCGCGAGGGGGGGCATGGCCGGCCGGGCCGGTGTCTGCGGCGCGTACAAGGCCTGGGCCTGCTCCAGCGCCAGCGCGGTCTGCGCGCTGGTGGGCGTGGGTGGGCGCCAGCTCGACCCCGCCGCGGCGTTCCAGCCACCGCCGCCGGCATAGCCGGCACGGGATTCCTGCACGGCCGGGCGGTCCCAGGCCGGCGTGCCGGACCAGGGGCGGGCGGAGGCGGTGGTGGTCGGCGCCCCCAGGGGGCCTGCGGGCAGGGCGCCCGGCGTCTCGGCGTCGGTGGACGCGGCCTCGGGCCCGGCAGGCGCGTC
This sequence comes from Pelomonas sp. CA6, assembly GCF_022549225.1. Taxonomy (GTDB): domain Bacteria; phylum Pseudomonadota; class Gammaproteobacteria; order Burkholderiales; family Burkholderiaceae_C; genus Roseateles. The sequence continues at coordinate 157,450 of NZ_JAKZFD010000011.1, read as the reverse complement.
GGCGCGCGACAGCGCCAGCGCGGCCTGCACTGCGCGGCGCACATGCTGGTGGATTTCGCGGCCGTCGCGGAAGCGCACCTCGATCTTGGTCGGGTGCACATTGACGTCGACCAGCTCCGGCGCGATGTCCAGGAACAGCACATAGCTGGGCTGGCGGCTGCCATGCAGCTGGTCGTCGAAGGCGGAACGGATCGCGTGGGCGATCAGCTTGTCGCGCACATAGCGGCCGTTGACGTAGACGTACTGCATGTCGGCGCGGCTGCGCGCGGCCTCGGGCAGGCCGACGCGGCCGCGCAGCGTCAGCGGCCCGGCCTGCGCCGCCAGTTCTCGGCTGTGCTCGACGAAGTCCTCGCCCAGCACCTCGGCGATGCGCTGCGCCGCCGGGGCGATGCGCCACTGGTCCACCAGCTTGCCTTCGTGCCAGGCGGCGAAGCCCACGTCGGGGCGCGCCAGCGCATGGCGGCGCAGGGCCTCCAGGCAATGCGCCAGCTCGGTGCTCTCGGTCTTGAGGAACTTGCGCCGCGCCGGGGTGTTGAAAAAGAGCTCGCGCACCTCCACGCTGGTGCCGCGCGCCCGTGCCGCGGGCTGCAGCTCGCCGCTGCGCGCGTCCAGGCGCCAGGCATGGGGCTCGTCCTGGTGGCGCGACGCGATGGACAGCTCGGCCACCGAGGACACCGCCGCCAGCGCCTCGCCGCGAAAGCCCATCGTCGCCACCGCCTCGAGGTCGTCGAGGCTGGAGATCTTGCTCGTGGCGTGGCGCTTGATCGCCAGCGGCAGCTCGTCGCGGGGGATGCCCAGCCCGTCGTCCTCGACGACCAGGCTGCGGATGCCGCCGGCCAGCAGCTTGAGCTGCACCTGGGCGGCGCCGGCATCCAGCGCGTTGTCCACCAGTTCGCGCACCACGGAGGCGGGGCGTTCGACCACCTCGCCCGCGGCGATCTGGCTGATCAGTTCGTCGGGCAGCTCGCGGATCGCGCGGCGGGGGGCAAGGGTCGGGGCGTCCTGTCGGTCCATGGCGGGATTCTAGGAGGGCGGCCCGGTCCGCGCCGCCGTGCGCCATGCGGCGCGGACATAATGCGCGCCCATGGAACTCCTTGCCTTCCTGATCGATTTCATCCTCCACGTGGACCGCCACATCGCGGCCTTTGTCGCGCAGTACGGCGCCTGGGTCTATGCGCTGCTGTTCGCGATCGTGTTCGTCGAGACCGGCCTGGTCGTGATGCCGCTGCTGCCGGGTGATTCGCTGCTCTTCGTGGTGGGCACGCTGTGCGGTGCCGGCGTGATGAACCTGCCACTGGCGATCACCGTGCTGCTGGTCGCCGCCATCCTGGGCGACCAGTGCAACTACAGCATCGGTCGGCGCGTCGGGCCGCGGGTGTTCCAGTGGGAGCAGTCGCGCTTCTTCAACCGACGGGCGTTCGACGCCGCGCATGAGTTCTACGAGAAGAACGGCGGCATCACCATCGTGATCGCGCGCTTCATGCCCTTCATCCGCACCTTCGCGCCCTTCGTGGCCGGCGTCGCGCAGATGAACCGCGCGCGCTTCACCGCGTACAACATCGGCGGCGCGCTGCTGTGGGTGGTGGGCGTGACGCTGGCCGGCGTGATGTTCGGCAACATCCCCTGGGTGCAGGCCAATCTGAGCAAGATCATCTGGGCGATGATCGTGATCCCCGGCCTGATCGCGATCTATGGCGGCTGGCGCGCCGCGCGGCGCGAGAAGCAGGCCGCCGGCGCCTGATTCCACCCCGCTCAGACGCTGCGCGCCGGGGCGCCCCCGCGGCCGGGCGCCAGACGGCCGTGAGCTTTGTCACCCCGCTGCGCGGGGGACTATGCTGCCCGCTTTCCATCAAAGGGAAGCCAGCGAATGAAATTGCGTGCGCTATGCGCCGCCCTGATCCTGGGTGGCGCGGCCGGGTCCGCCGTCGCGGACATGTCCGAAGCCCCGTCCGCCACCCGGCTGCTGCGCCAGCCGGCGCTGTCCGCCACCCAGCTGGCCTTCGTCTGGGGCGGCGACCTGTGGGTGGCCGACCGCAATGGCGCCCAGCCGCGCCGGCTGACCCGCCACGCCGCCGCCGAGTTCGCGCCGCGCTTCTCGCCGGACGGGCGCTGGATCGCGTTTTCGGCCAGCTATGACGGCAACACCGACGTCTATGTGATCCCCAGCAGCGGGGGGCAGCCGCGCCGGTTGACCTGGCACCCGGCGGCCGACGAGGTCAGTGGCTGGAGCGCGGACGGCAAGCGCGTGCTGTTCGCCTCGCCGCGCGAGGTGCTGAACTCGCGCAGCAACCAGCTCTTCGAGGTGGCGCTGGAGGGCGGCTACGAGCAGCGCGTGATGGATGCGGTGGCCTATGAAGGCGCCTGGTCGGCCGACGGCCGGCGTCTGGCCTACCGTCCGTATCGTCAGGCGCACAACGGCACCAGCGGCTGGCGCCAGAGCCGCGGCGGCACGACGCCGCCGATCTGGATCATCGACCCCAAGGCCGGCCGCTGGGAGCCGGTCCCGCATGTCAATGCCACCGACAGCAACCCGCTGTGGCTGGGCGACGTGGTGGTCTTCATCTCCGACCGCAACGACGGCGCGGCCAATCTGTTCGCCTACGACACGCGCGACAAGACACTGCGCCAGCTGACGCGCGAGACGGTCTGGGACGTGCGGAGCGCCGACGCCCGTGGCGACCGCATCGTCTACGAGGCGGGCGGGGTGCTGAAGGAAATCAGCCTGGCCGGTGGCGAGCCGCGCGTGCTGGACATCCGCCTCGCCGAGGGATCGGACCAGGCGCGGGTGAGCTGGAAGGATGCGTCGCGCCAAATCACCAGCGCGCGTCTGTCGGCCACCGGGCAGCGCGTGGTGGTGAGCGCGCGCGGCGAGGTGTTCACGTTGCCGGTCAAGGAAGGCACGCCGCGCAACCTCACCCAAAGCCCCGGCGTGCGCGAAAAGGACGCGCTGTGGAGCCCGGACGGCGAACGCGTGGCCTTCATCTCGGACGAACCGGGCATGCGCCACCAGGTCGTGCTGAGCGACCAGCGCGGCGAGCAGGCGCCGCGCAAGATCCTGCTGCCCGAACTTGGCTACTACACGCTGCTGGCCTGGTCGCCGGACGGCCGCCGGCTGGTGCTGCAGGACAACCACCTGAACCTCTACCAGATGCCGCTGGAGGGACGCACGGCCGGGCAGCTGGAGCGCATCGACCGAACGCTGCGCCGCGCGCCCTTCGACCTCGGCTTCTCGCCGGACGGCCGCTGGCTGGCCTACACCGTGGTGGGCGAGAACCACTTCAGCCAGATCCGTCTGGCCGACCTGCAGACCGGCCGCAGGCACACGCTGACCGACGGCATGAGCGATGCCGAAAGCCCGGCCTTCTCGCCCAAGGGCGACGTGCTGTATTTCATGGCCTCGGTCAACTCCGGCCCCGCCCAGGTGGGGCTGGACATGTCCACGCAGGAGCGCGCGGTGCGCCTGGGGCTGTTCGCCGCGGTGCTGAGCGCCGACGGGCGCTCGCCGCTGCTGCCCAAGAGCGGCGACGAGGACGGCGGCAAGCCCGAGCCCGGCGACGACGCGAAGGGCGAGGGCGGGGCGGGCGACAAGGCTCAGGACAAGGCACCCGGCAAGGCCGCCACCAAGACGCCGCCCAAGCCGGTGCGCATCGACCTGGACGGCCTCGCGCAGCGCATCGTTGGTCTGCCTGTGGCCGAGCGCCGCTACGACCAGCTCGCCGTCGCGGCGGACGGCTCGCTGTACTACCTGGAGCGCCGCCAGCCCGGCGTCAGCCATGAGCCGCCCACGGCGGGCGGCGACGAGGGCGGGGCCGAGCTCTACCGTTTCGACTTCGAGGAGCGCAAGGCCACGCTGCTGAAGACCGGCGTGCGCGAGTTCAGCCTCAGCCCCGACGGCCGCAAGCTGCTGCTGCAACTGCCCGGTGGCAAGATGGAGGTGGGCGCCACCGGTGCCAAGCTGGAGGCCAAGCCGGTGGACCTGGCGGGGCTGAAGATGCGCGTGGATCCGCGCGCCGAATGGCGCCAGATCTTTGACGAAACCTGGTGGATGCAGAAGGAGTTCTTCTACGACCCCGGCCTGCACGGCCTGGACTGGCGCGCGGTCTACCGGCGCTACCTGCCGCTGCTGGCCCATGTGCAGCGGCGCGAGGATCTCAACGAGCTGCTGGTCGAGATGATCGGCGAGCTGCAGGTGGGCCACAACCGCGTGGGCGGCGGCGACGTGCACCAGGAGCCGCGCGTGGCCGTGGGGCTGCTGGGCGCGGACTTCAGCCTGGACCAGGGGCGCTACCGCATCAAGACCCTGTACCGTGGCGACCGCTGGAATCCCTTCCTGAAGGCGCCGCTGGCCGCGCCCGGGCTGGGCCTGAAGGAGGGCGACTATGTGCTGTCCGTCAACGGCCAGCCCGTCGGCGCGACGCAGAACCTCTATGCCGCGCTGGAGAACACCGTGGGCCGCCAGATCCAGCTGAGTGTCTCGTCGGCGGCGCAGGGCGCGCCGGTGCGCCAGGTGCAGGTCGAGCCCATCGCCAATGAAGCGGCGCTGCGCCAGTGGGCCTGGATCGAGCGCAACCGCGAGACGGTGGACCGGCTCAGCGGCGGCAAGGTGGCCTACGTCTATCTGCCCGATACCGCGGCCTCGGGCTTTCAGCACTTCAACCGCCTGTTCTTCGCGCAGGTCGACAAGCAGGCGCTGATCGTCGACGACCGCCGCAATGGCGGCGGCCAGGCGGCCAACTATGTGACCGACGTGCTCAACCGACCGTATCTGGCCGGCTGGAAGGACCGCGACGCGCAGGTGTTCAGCACGCCCGGCGGCGCGATCTATGGCCCCAAGGCCATGCTGATCGACCAGGACGCCGGGTCCGGGGGCGATTTCCTGCCCTATGCCTTCAAGCGCATGGGCCTGGGGCCGCTGATCGGCAAGCGCACCTGGGGTGGGCTGATCGGCATCGCGACCAACCCGGCGCTGATCGACGGCGGCCAGCTGGTGGTGCCGTACTTCCGCTTCTTCACGCCCGAGGGCCAATGGCGTATCGAGAACGAAGGCGTGGCGCCGGACCTCGAGGTCGAACTCGATCCGCTGGCCGTCAACGCCGGCCGCGACACGCAGCTGGAGGCCGCGGTCGCGAACGTGCTGGAGCGGCTGAAGACCGAGCGTCCGGTGGAGCGCAAGACCGCGCCGGCGATGCCGCAGCGTCTGGGTGAATGAACGCGGCCCCGGCGCGCAGGCGTCGGGGGCTGTCGGATTTCTTGACAGACGGCAGCCGCCCGGCGTCTCCGTCCTCGCCCTGGGCCGTGGCAAGTCCTTGTCAGGACAACGCAATCGCGCAGACACCCGTCAGACGGCCCGCTTCTTGCGTGTGCATTCCCCTTTGGCGCCGCCTCGGGGTGCCGTGGTCGGCAAAGACAAAAAGATGATGGAGTCGAACGGGATGAACAAGAAGCGGATGGTCGCGCTGGCGGCCCTGGTGCTGAGCGGCGCGGCGCAGGCCGGGCTGGTGGGCGAGACCGTGGGCATCCAGCTGCGCGCCGGCGCGCTGGACTACGGGCTGCACACGCATGTGGTGGGCGATGGTCCGGAGGGCAACTACTTCGGCAACCAGACCTATGACTTCAGCGACAACGGCTTTTCCATCAGCAGCCGCAGCCGCTACTGCGGCTTCAGCTGCACCGGGGGCCTGGTGACGCTGACGCTGACCGGCCTGGACCTGGGCGGGCCGCTGAGCAGCGTGGCCTTCACGACCTCGCTGCGCGGCGTGACGGTCAGCTTCGACGACCATTCCGCCACCTTCAGCTGGCGCGATCAGGTGTTGCCCAGCCAGGTCTACCTGAGCGCCAGCTTCGACGCCGCGCAACCCCAGAAGCTGCCCGAGCCGGGCAGCCTGGGCCTGGCCGCGCTGGCGCTGGCCGGGGTGGCGCTGCTCAAGCGCAAGCGCTGAAGGGGCAAGCGCAGGCGCTGAAGCCCGCCACCGGCACGGGCCGCCCGAGCCCGTTCAGCCCAGCGAGCGCTGCCGCGCCAGCGGCGGGTTCTTCGCGAAATAGCGCGCGATGCCGGTGGCCACCGCCTCGACGATGCGGTCCTGGTAGTCCGGGTCGCGCAGCTTGGACTCTTCCTCGGGGTTGGAGATGAAGGCGGTCTCGACCAGGATGGACGGGATGTCTGGCGCCTTCAGCACCGCGAAGCCGGCCTGTTCCACCTGACGCTTGTGCAGCCGGCCGACACGGCCGATCTGCCCCAGCACCTCGTTGCCCAGCTTCAGGCTGTCCTTGATCTGCGCGCTGGTGCTCATGTCCAGCAGCGCGCGCAGCACCTGGGTGTCCTTGACGCGCGTGAGGTTGACGCCCCCCACCGCGTCGGCGGCGTTCTCGCGCTGCGCCATCCAGCGCGCCGCGGCCGAGCTGGCGCCGCCGCTGGAGAGCGCGAACACCGAGGCGCCGCGCGCCTGCGGGTTCAGGAAGGCGTCGGCGTGGATGGAGACGAAGAGATCCGCCTGCACCCGCTGTGCCTTGCGCACCCGTTCATGCAGCGGCACGAAGAAGTCGGCGTCGCGCGTCATCAGCACGCGGATGTTGCGGTTGGCGTTGAGCCGTTCGCGCAGCTTCAGGCCGATCGCCAGCACCACGTCTTTCTCGCGCAGCCCGCTGGGGCCGACGGCCCCGGGGTCCTCGCCGCCATGGCCGGGGTCGATCGCGATGACGATCAGCCGGTCCAGCTTGTCCTGCCGCTCCTGCGCCGCGGGCGTGGGGGCGGGCGCTGCGGGACGGGGCGGAGTCGGCGCCGGGGCGGAGCCGGCGGCGGATGGCGTGGAGGCCGGTGCCGCGGGTGGCGGCGTCGTGGTCGTGGCGGGGGCAGGGGCGGGCGCCGGCGCCTTGGCCACCGGCGTGCCGGGGCGTTCGATGCGTCCGATCAGCTCGCCCAAGGCGTCCTGCACCGACTGCGCCGCGGCGCGCTCGGCGGTTTCCTTTTCGAGGATCAGCGCCAGCAGCGGGTCGCGTTCCTGGGCCGGGTAGAGGTCGAAGACCAGGCGGTTCTTGTAGGCCGCGACCGGCGCGATGGTGAAGATCTGCGGCTCGACCAGCTGTTTCAGGTCCAGCACGATGCGCACCACGCGCGGCTGGTTCTGGCCGACGCGCACACCGGCGATATAGGGGTCGTCCGGCTTGATCTTGCCCAGCAGCTCGCGCAGCCCGGGGCTCAACTCCAGGCCGTCGATGTCGATCACCAGGCGGTTGGGATTGCTGGTGAGGAAATGCCGGGCGGCCAACGGCCGGTCGGACTCCAGCGTGACGCGGGTGTAGTCGCTCGCCGGCCAGACGCGCACCGCGACGATGGTCGGCCCCTGCGGGCCGGCCGCGCGGGCGACGACGGGAATCGCCAGCACCAGCGCGCCCATGCGGCGCAGCGCCTCGCGGCGGCCGCCGTGCTTCTGCGGCCGCGTCATGCCTGGAACTCCCGGTCCAGGTGTTGCAGCAAGACCTGACCCCGGGCGGTGCCGGCTTCGGCGTGCACGCGGCGCGCGTGCTCGTCCTGCACCTCCAGCGTGAGGCGCAGGTCCGGCACCGGCAGCATGCCGGTGGCTTTCTGCGGCCATTCGCTGAGCTTGAGCCCGGGCGCCGCGAACAGCTCGCGAAAGCCCGCGTCTTCCCACTCGCGCGGGTCGTTGAAGCGGTAGAAGTCGAAATGATGGGCGGGCCGGCCCTGCAGCGCGGGCGGCGCGTAGTCCTCGACGACGGCGTAGCTGGGGCTCTTGATCCGCCCCGTGACGCCCAGCGCGCGCAGCAGGTGGCGCACCAGGCTGGTCTTGCCGGCGCCCAGGCCGCCTTCGAGCTCGATGCAGGCATCGCCGATCTCGGGGCCGTGGGCCAGCGCCTGTGCAAAGCGCTCGCAGGCGGCCTCGTCGGGCCAGAGGTAGTCGCGGGTTTCTAGAATCACCAAAATTCGAAGGAATGCTTGCTGTGCCAGAGGTCCTGTCTCCACCCCCATCCGCCGACGGCGGTCCGCCGCGGATGTCCACGGCGGCGCTGATGCCGCAGCTGCGGGCCTGGGCGCGCGAGCTCGGATTCTCACAGATTGGCGTGGCCGGTATCGACTTGTCCAGTGCCGAACCGGGGTTGCGCGCCTGGCTGGACCAGGGCTTCCATGGCGAGATGGCCTACATGGCGGCGCATGGCATGAAGCGGGCGCGTCCGGCCGAGCTGGTGCCGGGCACGGTCAGCGTGCTGACCGCGCGCATGGATTACCTGCCGCGCACGCTGCCCGAAGGCTGGCAGGCCCTGGAGTGGCAAGGCCTGCGCGATCCGCTGCGCGCACAGGTGTCGCTCTATGCGCGCGGCCGCGACTACCACAAGGTGCTGCGCCAGCGCCTGCAGCAGCTGGCCGAGCGGCTGGCCGCGGTCGTCGGGCCGCTGGGGCATCGCGTGTTCACCGACTCGGCCCCGGTGCTGGAGGTGGAGCTGGCCAGCCGCTCCGGCCAGGGGTGGCGCGGCAAGCACACGCTGATCTTGAACCGCGAGGGCGGCTCGATGTTCTTCCTCGGCGAGATCTATCTGGACCTGGCCCTGCCCGAGACCGAACCGCTGAGCGCGCACTGCGGCGAATGCAGCGCCTGCATCCAGGCCTGCCCGACCGGCGCCATCCTCGCGCCCTACCGGCTGGATGCGCGCCGCTGCATCTCCTACCTGACCATCGAGCAGGACGGCCCCATTCCCGAGGCGCTGCGTCCCTTGATGGGCAACCGCATCTACGGCTGCGACGACTGCCAGCTGGTCTGCCCCTGGAACAAGTTCGCCCAGCGCGCCACCTTGCCGGACTTCGACTGGCGCGAGCCGCTGGGCCACGCCAGCCTGCTGCAGCTCTGGGCCTGGGACGAGGCCCAGTTCCTGCGCCGCACCGAGGGCTCGGCGATACGCCGCATCGGCCATGCGCGCTGGAGCCGCAACCTCGCCGTGGCGATGGGCAACGCGCTGGCGCAAGACCTGGCCCCGGAGGACCGCCAGGCCCTGCGCGAGGCGCTGCAGGCACGGCTGCCGCAGGCCGATGCGCTGCTGGCCGAGCACATCGCCTGGGCCCTGGCCCGCTGAGGGGCGTGGCCCGCTGCCGGCCCGCCGCCGTGGGTCAGCGCAGCACGGTCAACCAAAGGGGCAGCACCACCATGCCCAGCAGCGTGGACAGCGTGATCAGCCCGGCGACGAAGGGCCCGTTGCCGCCCATGCGCACCGCCAGCACATAGGCGCTGGACGCGGTGGGCAGCGCGGCGAAGGCGAGCAGCAGCAGCGCCTGCTCGGCCGGCAGCGCCAGCCAGCGGGCCAGCAGCAGGGCCCACAGCGGCAGCAGCAGATGGCGGATGGCCAGCAGCGCGGCCGCGAGGCGGGGGGCGTCCCTCAACGCGCCCAGGCGCAGCCCGGCGCCCACCGCCATCAGGCCCAGCGGCAGCGCGGCCAGGCCGATCTTCTGCAACCCGATCGCGGCCGGGGCCGGCAGCTTCAGGCCCAGCAGGTTGGCGGCCAGCCCCGCCAGCGTGGACAGGATCAGCGGATTGCGCGCCAGCTCGCGCAGATAACCCTGGCCGCCATGGCGCGCCAGCGGCCAGACCGCCGCGACGTTGGCCACCGGCACGCAGACCGCGACGATCAGTGCGATCCAGGCCACGCCCTGCGTGCCCTGCAGCCGCTCGGCCAGCGCCAGCGCGACGAAGGAATTGAAGCGAAAAGCCACCTGCGCGCCCGAAGCATGGCTGCGTGCGTCGACGCCGGGCCAGGCGCGCAGCGTATAAGCCAGCACGACGCCCCCCAGCAGCACGGCCAGGCCGGCGCCGGCCAGCGCCAGGGTCTGTCCCGGCTGCAGCCGCGATTGCGAGATGGAGTTGAACAGCAGCACCGGGAAGAGCAGGTAATACACCAGCTTCTCGGCCGCGGCCCAGACCTCGCGGTCCAGGGCCGTGTAGCGGCACAGCAGGAATCCGCCCACGATCAGCAGCAGGTCGGGCAGTAGCAGCAGCATGTCCGGCATGCGCCCAGTGTGCCAGCACGCACCGTGCCGCCGGGACGGGAGGCTGCGCGCTTCCGCTAGGATTTGTTCGTTCAGCGCATACTCGGACCCTGTCCCGGCAGTCCAGGGACATCCGCGACCCGTACCACAGCAAGCAAGACAGGAGACCTATGAAACGCCGACTCTGGATCCAGGCCAGCGCCAGCCTCGCCACCCTGGCCGCCGCGGCCGCCCTGAGCCCGCAGGCGCTGGCGCAGAACTATCCGGCCAAGCCGGTGCGACTGGTCGTGCCCTTTGCCCCGGGTGGTACCACCGACATCATCGCCCGCGTGGTCGCCGAGAAGATCGGGCCGACGCTGGGTCAGACCATGATCGTCGAGAACAAGGCGGGCGGCGGCGGCATCATCGGCGCCAACGAGATCGCCAAGGCGCAGCCGGACGGCTATTCGTTGGGCGTGGCCACCGTCTCCACGACCGCCGCCAATCCGGCGATCAACCCCAAGACGCCGTACCACACGCTGACGGATTTCACGCCCATCATCAACATCGCCGCGACGCCCAATGTGATCGTGGTCCATCCCAGCTTCCCGGCCAAGGACTACAAGGGCTTCGTCGCGGAACTCAAGAAGAACCCGGGCAAGTACAGCTATGCCAGTTCCGGCACCGGTGGCATCGGCCACATGCAGATGGAGCTGTACAAAAACCTGTCCGGCGTCTTCCTGACTCACATTCCCTACCGCGGCGCCGGCCCGGCGCTGAACGACACGGTGGCGGGCCAAGTCCCGGTGATGTTCGACAACCTGCCGTCGGCGCTGCCCTTCATCAAGGATGGACGTCTGATCGCCATCGCCATCGCCGCGCCGCAGCGCCTGGCCCAGCTGCCCCAGGTCCCCACCTTCAAGGAGCTGGGGCTGGAGCCGGTGAACCGCATGGCTTACTACGGCATCCTGGGGCCCAAGAACCTGCCCAAGGACGTGGTGACCAAGGTCTATGACGCGGTGAAGAAGACCGTGGAGCTGCCCGACGTGAAGAAGCGCATCGAGGACACCGGCTCCATCATCGTGGCCAACACGCCGGACCAGTTCGCTGCGCAGATCAAGGCGGAGTACGAGGTCTACAAGCGCGTGGTGGAGGCGCAGAAGCTCAAGCTGGACTGAGCCCCGCGTGAGCCAGTCGCCGATGCGGCGCGACAGCGAGCAGGCGATACGCGCCTTTGTCGAATCGCTGTGGGTGGAGGAGGGGCTGTCGCGCAACACCCAGCTGGCCTACGGCCGCGACCTGCGGCTGCTGGCCGACTGGCTGGACGCCGAGGCCGGGCGCAGCCTGGACGCCTGCAGCGAGGCCGACCTGCTCGGCTATGCCAGCGCCCGCCATGCGCAGACCCGCGCCACCAGCGCGAACCGGCGACTGTCGGTCTTCAAACGCTATTTCCGCTGGGCGCTGCGCGAGCGCCGCATCGCCGCCGATCCGACGCTGAGGCTGCTCGCCGCCAAGCAGCCGTTGCGCACGCCCAAGACGCTCAGCGAGGCCCAGGTCGAGGCGCTGATGGCCGCCCCCGAGGCCGAGGACACGCTGGGTCTGCGCGACCGCGCGATGCTGGAGCTGATGTATGCCAGCGGCCTGCGCGTCAGCGAGCTGGTCACGCTCAAGAGCGTGCACGTCGGCCTGCGCGAGGCGGTGCTGCGCATCACCGGCAAGGGCGACAAGGAGCGCCTGGTGCCCTTCGGCGAGGAAGCGCATCGCTGGCTGCTGCGCTATCTTGCCGAGGCGCGTCCGGTGCTGGCCGGCGGGCTGCCCAGCGAAGACCTGTTCCTGACGCGCCGCGGCGAGGCGATGACGCGGCAGATGTTCTGGAAGCTGGTCAAGAAGTACGCGCTGCAGGCCGGCGTCAGCAGCCCCATCTCGCCGCACACGCTGCGCCATGCCTTCGCCACCCATCTGCTGAACCATGGCGCCGACCTGCGCGCGGTGCAGATGCTGCTGGGCCACGCCGACCTGTCGACCACGCAGATTTACACCCATGTGGCGCGCGAGCGGCTGCGCCAGCTGCATGCGCAGCACCATCCGCGCGGCTGAGCCCGCGCGCCCCGATCAGACCGGCAGCCCGGCGGGCGGCTTGATCTCCTCCAGGCAGATCATCGAGCGCACGTCGGCCACGCCGTCCAGCTGCATCAGCTTGTCCGTCAGGAACTGGGACAGCGACTTCAGGTCGCGCGCCACCACCTTCAGCAGGTAGTCGCAATCGCCCGAGACCGTGTGGCATTCCAGGATCTCGGGCTGGTCGCGCAACAGGGCCTCCAGCTCGCGGACGCGCGCAAAGGCCTGGGCGGTGATGTTGAGGCTGACATAGGCGATCACGCCCAGCCCCAGCGCCTCGTGCGACACCTGGGCGCCATAGCCGCGCAGCACGCCACGCTCTTCCAGCGCGCGCATGCGTCGCAGCGCCTGGGGCGGCGACAGCCGCACGCGCGCGGCGAGGTCCACATTGGAGATGCGACCTTCGCGCTGCAGTACTTCGATGATCTTGCGGTCCAGCGCGTCCAAAGGCGTTGTTGGCATGGTTGGCCCGGTTCAGGCGGCGGTTTTGTTGCTTGATTATCGTCATTGGCATGAAAACATTGCGCCTTCGTGGGGCGACGCCGGGCCGGGCATCGGGCGCTTCGCGGACAATCCGGCGATGGATCACAGTTTTCTCTCCGCCTTCATCCTGCTGCTGCTGGTGCTGGACCCGCTGGGCAGCCTTCCCATCTTCATCCCCATCATGCGTTCGGTGCCGCGCGAGCGGCGCGTGCGCGTCGCGCTGCGCGAGGTCGGCATTGCCTTCTCGGTGCTGCTGGCCTTCATGTTCCTGGGCGACGCCTTCTTGCGCGTGATGCACCTGTCCGAGCGCTCGCTGGAGGTCGCCGGGGGCGTGATCCTGCTGATCATCGCGATCCGCATGATCTTCAGCACCATGAGCGAATCGGCGTACGGCGCCGAGCCCGGCAAGGAGCCCCTGATCTTCCCGCTCGCCGTGCCCTTGCTGGCCGGCCCGTCGGCCATGGCCACGGTGCTGCTGCTGGCCTCGCGCCAGCCCGACCGCATCTGGGATTGGATAGGCGCGCTGACCGCGGCGATGGTGGTGTCCTTCCTGGCGCTGACACTGGCCGACCGCATCCGCAAGCTGCTCGGCGACTCCGTGGTTTCGGCGCTGGAAAAGCTGATGGGCCTGGTGCTGACCGCGATCGCGGTGGAAATGGTGCTGGCCGGCCTGAAGCGCTACTTCGTCGGCGGGCTCTGAACGCCGCGGCACCCGCCGCCTCGCGTCAGCCTTTCCGGGGCGGCCTTGCTTCCTAAGGCGTGGGATACAGCGCCGCCACTTCCTTCAGCAGCAGGCGGACCATGGCATCGTGCCGGCCTTGCATGCCTTGCATGCTGGCGGCCTCATATCCGCCACCCGGCCGGGGCCTGGGGCTCAGCAGGGGCAGGATGCCGTAGCGCATCAACACCCAGTTGGTGAGCAGCCGGGCGCTGCGCCCGTTGCCATTGCCGAAGGGGTGGATGCGGACCCATTCGCCGTGGAGCATGGCGGCGAGCTGGCATACGGCATGCAGCTCACCCGGCGCATAGGCCTGCGGCCCGCGGCCCTGCAGCGCCGAATCCAAGGCCGCGATGGCGGTCTGCACACGCTGCAGCAGCTGGTCCACCTCGCTGGCCACCTGCGCGGCGGCGGTGCCCAGGGTGCCGCCGATTTCCACCTCGATGTCGTCGAGCTTGGGCGGACCTCTGAAGGCGCCCCTGAGATCGTCTTCCTGTAGACCGACGCCGGCGGCCTCCGGGATCGCCAGGCCGAGCATCATGTCGGCATGCCAGCCCAGGACGTCGGCTGCCGTCAAGGTGGACCGGGCCTGCGCATGGGTCTTGACGGCCTGGAGGACGCGCGTCAGGTTGGTCGTCAACTCGGGACTGTCGGCATCCCAATGCGGAGCGGTGGCCACTGCGTCAGCCGGCTGACATCAGCGTGCGGATGCGGGCGGCCAGATCGCCCGCCGCGGCCCCGGGGACTGGCTGGCGCCCGCTGATCAGGCGCCCCTGCGCGGGGTCGTGCGTTCCGAAGCTGGCCTCCTGCCGCACCAGCCGGGCGATCGCCGCGTCGAAGTCTTCCTCCGAAGGGGGGCGTTCGCGGATCGCCCGCAGCGCGCGGTCCAGCTGCTGCTCCAGCAGATCGCGGCGCGCCTGCACGTAGTAGCGCATGCCTTCCTCAAACACATGGTTCAGGCTGCTGTCGTCCAACTGCTTGATCGCCTCCAGCTCCTGGTGCAGCGCCTCGGGCAGGCGCACGGTCGTGACGCGGCGGAGCGCCACGTCCTTGACGACGGTCCCGGCCGCCTGGGTCGGCGCGCGAGTGGGCAGCGAGGACTTGCGGGACTTCTTGGCAGTGTCCATGGGTGTGGCTTTCCAAGGTGAGAACTGATGGCAGTTTGCGCCTTTTGCCATCAAATTTCAAAGCCCAGGCATGGCGGGCGCGCCCGGTGCGGAGCCGGGCCTGGCGCGCCCAGGGCGCCGGCCCGGCCGGCCTTCGCGATATGAAAAGCTGATTCCATATCGTGGAAACGAACCTTGCTGCGCTGCCGCAAAATTTCTCATGATGGCAAAAAGCTTTTCATGATAAGAAATTGATTGAATAAGTTATTGATTTCATTGGTGAAGATTTTTAGTCTTATATAAGACATAAGTCTTCCGGTGGCGATGGCGAGGGTCTACGCTTGAGTCCAACAAAGCTTCTTTGTTTCACCCCTCTGGCTAGCAGGAGCACACCATGACGACTCTGACCCGTGAACAGCAAATCGCCGCCCTGGAAAAGGACTGGGCCGAAAACCCCCGTTGGAAAGGCATCCAGCGCGGCTACAGCGCCGCCGACGTCGTGCGCCTGCGCGGCTCGCTGCCCATCGAGCACACGCTGGCCAAGCGCGGTGCCGAGAAGCTGTGGAAGCTGGTCAACACCGAGCCCTTCATCAACGCGCTGGGCGCGCTGACCGGCAACCAAGCCATGCAGCAGGTCAAGGCCGGCCTGAAGGCCATCTATCTGTCCGGCTGGCAGGTGGCGGGTGACGCCAACAGCAACGGCGAGATGTACCCGGACCAGTCTCTGTACTCGGTGGACTCGGTGCCCAAGGTCGTCAAGCGCATCAACGCCACCTTCAAGCGCGCGGACGAGATCCAGTGGTCCGAAGGCAAGAACGACACTGACTACTTCGCGCCCATCGTGGCCGACGCGGAAGCGGGCTTCGGCGGCGTGCTGAACGCCTTTGAGCTGATGAAGGCCATGATCGACGCGGGCGCCGCCGGCGTTCACTTCGAAGACCAACTGGCCGCCGCCAAGAAGTGCGGCCACATGGGTGGCAAGGTGCTGGTTCCCACCCGCGAGGCCGTGGCCAAGCTGATCGCTGCCCGCCTGGCCGCCGACACCATGGGCGTGCCCACCGTGCTGCTGGCCCGTACCGACGCCGAGGCGGGTGACCTGGTCACCACCGACGTGGACGACAACGACAAGCCCTTCTGTACCGGCGAGCGCACCGTGGAAGGCTTCTTCCGCACCCGCAACGGGCTGGAGCAGGCGATCAGCCGCGGCCTGGCCTATGCGCCCTACGCCGACATGATCTGGTGCGAGACCGGCAAGCCGGACCTGGCCTTCGCGAAGGCCTTCGCCGAGGCCATCCACGCCAAGTTCCCGGGCAAGCTGCTGGCCTACAACTGCTCGCCGTCCTTCAACTGGAAGAAGAACCTGGACGACGCCACCATCGCCAAGTTCCAGCGCGAACTGGGCGCGATGGGCTACAAGTTCCAGTTCATCACGCTGGCCGGCTTCCACAGCCTGAACTACTCCATGTTCGACCTGGCCTATGGCTATGCGCGCAACAACATGAGCGCCTTCGTCGAGCTGCAGGAGAAGGAATTCGCCGCCGCCGAGCGTGGGTTCACCGCGGTGAAGCACCAGCGCGAGGTCGGCACCGGCTACTTCGATGCGGTGACCACCACCATCGAAGCCGAAGCCTCCACCGCGGCGCTGAAGGGTTCGACCGAAGACGAGCAGTTCTTCGACAAGCGCGCCTGATCGCGGTCGCCAGACCCGGCAGGCAGAGCGGCGCCATCAGGCGCCCGTCAAGAAGAAGAGGCCGCAAGGCCTCTTCTTTATTTCCGCCTTCGCCCGCCCGGCGATCGATCAGCGCGGCGCCGGCGGCGCATCGGCCGCATGGCGCAGACACAGCCAGGCGACGTCCCGTTGTGACTGCGGCAGGGCCTGGACCTGCGCCAGGGTCAGGCGCAGCAGCTCGCGCGCCAGATGCAGGGGTTGGCGCGGCGCGCCGAAGGCCGTGTCGTACCAGGCGTTGATGCTGATGTTGGCATGGCTCAGCGCGTGGATGGAGTGCCAGCAGAAGGGCGGCAGGTAGAGCATCTGCCCGGCCTCCAGGCGGAAGTCCAGCTCGCAGCGTGCCTGCGCGAAGAGTGGGAAGCGCGCCAGGTCTGGATGCTCGGGGTCGACCTGGCTGGCGAACTCCACGCCGTCCAGCCCTGGGTAGAGCCAGGGCGTCTGCCAAAAGCCCCAGAGCCGCACCGACTTGGTCCCGCGCACCTGAACCAGCAGGTTGTCGTAGCTGTCGTAGTGCAGGGGAATGCGGCTGTGGCGCTGGCCGATCCAGATGTTGAGCTGGGTAAGGGTGGCGGGGTCGACGAAGCCCGGCTGGCCCACGTCGGGCAGCAGCTCAGGAAAGGCCTGCGCCGCCGGCTTTTGCTGCATGTAGAGCACCGGCCCGCGCGCGCCCGCGCCGGCATCTTCGTCGCCCTGGTCGGCGCCATAGGTGTAGAGGCGGTCCAGGAACTCGTCGAAGCTCAGATGGCACAGGCCCTGCGCATCGAGCATGCGGCTGGACTGGATGCCGAACAACCCGTCGCGGCTCTCGTTGACGAGGAATTTGCGGCCGCGCAGGCGCTGGCGCAGGTAGTCGTCGCTCCACAGCCGGCTGCAGGGCCAATGCGGCACCACGCCCTGGATCAGCGCCGGCTGGCCGTCGCGCGCACAGGCCAGGAAGTCCTCGCGGCCCGGGTTCTCCAGTTCGCGCAGCCGCAGTGGCGGGTGGGTCGGGGGGGTCATCGCCATATGCGCTCCATGCCCTTGCGCAGAGGGAGGCCGTGCAACTCGTGCGGCACCGCATAGACGCGGACCAGCCAGCGGTCGCGGCCCTGCCAGCGCGGCGTGTAGGCGCTGCGCATGTGAAAGGCGCGCCAGTTGTCCAGCACGATGAGGTCGCCGGCGCGCAGCGCAATGCGCTGCAGGCCCGGCGGGTCCTGCAGCGCCTCGGACAGCGCGGCGAGCGCGTCGCGCGCGCGCCCCGTGCGTCCGGCGCAGCCCTGTTCGTTGAGCCGCACCAGATGCCCGCCGCGGCCGTCGGGCAGCAGCAGCGGCAGGGCCTGCGACAGCTGCTGCGGGCCAAAGGAGTGGGGACTGGCGATGTCGAACTCGGGCTGCATCAGCGCTTGCAGATGCGACGGTGCCAGCCGCGCCAGGACGCCGCGCGCCGGCACCAGCGTGAGCGGGACGGCCGGCTCGTCGTGGACGACGCAGAACACCAGCCAGCGTGGGGCCGGCGAACCATCGGCGAAGCGGCCGTGCGGCGCGCCATCGCTCAGCGGCCGGTAGGCGCAGTCGGTGTGCCAGGGCAGGCGCTGCGCCCAGCCCTGGGAGCTGAACTCGTCCTGGGCGTCCTGGCGCGCGGCGACGTCACGGTAGATGCGTCCGCCGTCTTCGTTGGCGTAGGCGATCACGCGTGCCCCCATGTGGCGCACCAGGCCGAAGAGCTTCAGCAGCGTCAGCGGGATCTGCTCCGGCCGGGACTGGCCCTGGTAGGGCGTGGGCGGTGCCGGCAGGTCCTGCGCCAGGGCCAGGCCGCCCAGGTGCAGCGACACCGCATCGCCGCGGCGGAAGGCCGCCAGCGCCCGCAGGGCCTCGGGGGCGTGCGAGGCGAGGTAGCGCGCGCCCGCGTGCTCCCACAGCGCTGGCGCGCGGTCGGGCCGGACCGGCGGGATCAGCGCGGCCGCCCGTCCGTCGGGCCCCGGCCCGCGGCGCGGCAGCCGCGCGGGGGCGGCGGAACGGGGCCGGCCGGCGGCGGTGGCGCTGCTGCGCGGTCCGCCTGGCGGGCGGTGCGCCGCCAGGCGCGGCGGGAGCAGAGGAAGGCTGCAGGCGCCGCCCATGCTCAGCTCCTCGCCGCGTCCAGCACCGCGTGCAGCGCGCGCTCCAGGCGATCGCCGTCCAGCGACTGGAAGGGAATGCGCAGGAAGAAGCGCTGCGCCGGCACCTGGTCCGGCGGGAAGAACGGGCTGCCCGGCGTCAGCGCGACGCCGCGCTCCGCGGCGCGGCCGATCAGCTGGGCCTCGCCGTGGGCGCAGGGCAGCAGGGCGCTCATGAAGTAGCCCCCGTCGGGCACAGCCATCAGCGTGTCGCCCAGCAGCGGGCGGATGCGGCGCAGGGCTTCGTCATGGCGGGGCGCCAGCAGCTGCCGGGCCTGCGCGAGGTTGCGCTCCATCAGGCCCAGGCCGAGCGCGCGCGCGGCGATCGCCTGGCACAGCGGGGGCGCGCACAGATAGGTGTTCTCGGCCCGCGCGGCCAGCGCGCGCGCCGTCGCCGGGTCGCTCAGCGCGTAGCCGATGCGCAGGCCGGGGCTGAGCATCTTGCTCAGCGAGCACAGGCTGATCACGCGCGCGCCGTCGGCCAGCTCGGCCAGCCCGGGCGGGCTGCTGCCGTGGTAGCGCAGCGCGCGATAGGGCAGGTCCTCGACGACGATGAAGCCATGCTCGCGCGCCAGCGCCAGCAGGCGCCGGCGCTTGGCCGCACCCAGCGTCACGCCGCTGGGGTTTTGGAAGTCGGCGATGGTGTAGAGCAGGCGCGGCGTGTGCCGGGTCAGCAGCGCCTCCAGCCGATCCAGGTCCAGGCCATCCGCCTGCAGGGGCACGCCCAGAAGCCGCGCGCCGTGGCGCTGAAAGATGCCCAGCGCGCGGTCGTAGCTGGGCGACTCCACCAGCACCTCGAAGGGGCCGGCCGGGCGCAGTTCGGCGCACAGCAGGTCCAGCACCTGCAGCGAGCCGTTGCCGACGAAGATGCCCTCCGGGTCGGCGCCATGGAAGCGCCCCAGCTGCTCGCGCAGCAGTGCGTCGCCCTTGTGGCCGCCCAGCGGCGCGTACTGGAACAGGCGCGCCGGGGTGTCGGCCAGCACCTCGCGGGCGCAGTCGGCCAGCGCGGCACTGGGGATGGTCTCGGCCGGGGGAATGCCGCGCGTCAGCGGCAGGAGCTCCGTGCCGGGGCGGGTCTCAGGCATGGTCGGCTCCCCAGCTTGGTGCCCGTGCGCGCAGCGTGCGCGGGTCCACCAGGCAGTCCGGGTCGATCTCTTCCAGGCTGGACAGGCCCATCTGCATCATCGCGTCCTGCAGCTCGGCCTGCAGCAGCGTCAGCACGCTGTGCACGCCGGCCTGGCCGCCGAGTGCCAGGCCCCACAAGTAGGGCCGGCCGATGCAGACCGCGTGGGCCCCGATCGCCAGGGCCTTGATCACATCGGTGCCGCTGCGTATGCCCCCGTCCAGCAGCAGCGGGCGCGCGCGGCCGACCTGCTCGACGATGCGCTGCAGCGCCCACAGGCTGGGCACGACGGCGTCCAGCTGACGGCCGCCGTGGTTGGAGACGATCAGGCCGTCCACCCCGCAGTCCAGGCCGCGCCGGGCGTCGCGCGGATCCAGCACGCCCTTGAGCAGCAGCGGGCCCTTCCAGCGCCGGCGCAGGCGCTCCAGGTCTTCCCAGCGCAGCGCCAGCCGCTCCATGCGCCCGTTGGCCGGCACGCTGCCGTCGCCGATGCCCAGCGCGCGCAAGGTGCCGAAGGCGATGTCGGCGGGCACATGGAAGCCCGCGCGGCGCGTGCTCAGCCGCCGTGCGGCGAAGGAGGCGTCCACCGTCACCACCAGGGCCGCCGCGCCGGCTGCCGCGGCCATGTCCAGGCTGGCGTCGACATCGCGCTGCGAGCGGTAGGCATAGAGCTGGAACCAGCAGCGCTGCGGCGCCTGCTCGGCGATCTCGGCGAAGGCGTAATGGCTGTCGGTGCTGACGATGGAGATGCTGCCCGCCTCGGCCGCCGCCCGCGCGGTGGCCAGCTCGGCCTGCGGATGCAGCAGCCGCTGCGGGCTGGTGGGCGCCAGCAGCACCGGCAGCGCCAGGCGTGTGCCCAGCAGCGTGCAGCCGGTCTGGGCCGGCGTGCCGCCCAGCAGCGCGCGCGGCTGCAGCCAGACCGAGTCCAGCGCCTCCAGGTTGCCGGCGATGCCGCGCTCGCAGCCCGCGCCGCCGGCCACGTAGGCCCAGGTGGCCCGGTCCAGCGCCATGCGCGCGGCCACTTCCATGTCGGCCAGGTTCAGCGGTGTGGCGGTGCTCATGTCAGAGCTCTCCATGGGACGACGTGCCGCCGCGCGCCGGGCGGGCGGACTCGCGGCCGTCCGGGGACTCGGCGCCGATCAGCGCGTTGGGGCCCTGGTCGTGGGCATAGCGCAGGTCCAGCACGCTGGACGCGCCGGCGCAGTAGCGGATCAGCCGCTCCACGCCGAAGCCGATGCCGCCGGTCTGCAGCCGCGTGCGCTGCTTCCAGTCCGCGTAGTAGCGGTGCGGCGCTGCGGTGAACTTCTGCGCCTGGGCCAGGATGTCGGCGCCCGAATCGGGGCGCAGCCCGCCGGTGGCCAGCTCGCCCTCGCCGTGCGGCAGGATGAGGTCGTAGGTGGCGAAACTGCCGTCGTCGTTGCGCCGGTACAGCGAGTCGCGCACGCCGTCGGGATAGCGGGTGAGCCAGAAGGGCGCACGGGCGGCCTCGGACAGCACTTTCTCCTCGGCATGGGTCAGGTCGCCGGCGGCATGCGGATTGGCGGCGCCGCCGATGCCGCGCACGCGTTCGCGCGCCTGCGCAAAGCTGATGCGCTCATAAGGCGTGGCTTCCAGCGCGGACAGACGGGCCTGGACACGATCGTCCAGCCGGCCGCTGCCGCGCAGCCGCTCGCGCAGCCGGCTCGCGAAGCCGCTGAGGATGGCCTCGATCGTGTCGTGGGCCTCGTTGACATCCTCGGTGTGCCACTCGATCTCGGCCTGGAAGAAGGTGTAGAGATGGCGGCCGCTGCGGTCCTCGCCGTCCATCAGCAGGCGCACGCACGGGGCCATGCAGTAGACCCGCTGCGCATGCTCCAGCGCCAGTTGTTTCTCCACGCAATGGCTCACCGGCAGGTAGTAGAAGCGCTCGCCGCTGACCGTCACGCGCGGCTTGCCGCCGGGGCCCTGGGTGGTGTGGACGTCGGGCAGCGCGCGGTCGCCCAGCACGGCGATGCTGTGCCGCGCGCCCGGTTCATAGCGCTCGGACAGGATGGCCGGCAGGATCTCGATGAAACCCAGGTGGTCCAGCGAACCGCGCAGCGCGGCCAGCACATCGCCGGTCCAGGCATAGGCGGCGCGGAAACCATGGGGCGTGGGGATCGGGGTGGGCATGAGCGGCTCCTCTCAAGAAGCGAAAGGCGGTTGGGGTGACCGGTGAGGGCACGGCGGAGCGGGAAGATCGGCCAGCCCGCACAGATCCAGGCCAGCGGCGATCGCCTGGCCGGCGGCCTGGCGCATGCCGTCGTCCGCGGCCAGCACCGGATGGGCGTCGTCCAGTGCCTCGGCGACCTGCAGCACATGGCGCAGCAGCGGGCAGGGGTCTTGCTGTTCCAGCGCGCGCTGCAGGGCCGCGTCCAACTGGTCGACGGTGGCGGCCAGTTCGCCGCGCCGCCGCGCGGCGGCGCCGCCGGACACCACGCTGGGTGGCTCGCCCGCATCGCGGCACAGCAGGGCCAGCGCGCGCTGACTCTCGGCCAGCCGGGCGTCGGTGAGCAGCACGCGCTGCCCGCGCGGCCAGCGCAGCAGGAAGAAGCGCAGCGCCAGCGACGCGCCGGGCGCGCCGCCGGGCCAGTCCCGCATCAGCGCCTGCAAGGCCGAAAAAACGTCCTGCAAGCCCACGCTGCCGCCGGCTCGGGCGCGCAGCGTGCCCTGCGGCACGTCCAGGCCCTCAACGGCCGGTGGTGGTAGCGCCGGCCGTCCCAGCGCCACGCACAGGCGTTGCCAGGCCGTGGCCACGGTCTCGATGCGGAACTGATGCAGGCTGCGGGTCCCGGGACGGCCGTCCTCGGGCGCGGCCGCCGTGTCCAGTCGCGAGCGCAGCAGGCGCAGCCGCTCCGCCATGCCGGCCTGCACCCATTCGCCGGCCGCGCTGGCCTGCGGACGCAGATAGACATGGGGCGGGCGCAGCGCCAGTTGCTCCACCCAGGCGCAGGACTGCAGCCAGCCGGCCAGGCTTTCGCAGTCGGCGGCGGCCCGCTCGGCGCGCGCGGGCCGCAGACGCAGCGCATGCGCGCCCAGCGGCGAGCGCGGCGCGGACTGCGGTGGCAGCACGGGCAGCGGCGCGGCGGCCAGCAGCCGCTGCACGCGCGGCAGCATGAAGCCGCCCAGCTCGGGCAGGCCGGCGTCGGTGGTGGATGGGGCGCGGGCGTCAGGGCACATGGCGCTCGGGCCCCCGGTAGACGAAGCTGGTCTCGCGGATGGACGGCTGGCCCAGCAGGGCCATCATCAGCCGGTCCAGCCCGATGCCGAAACCGCCATGCGGCGGGCAGCCGTGGCGGAACATCGGCAGGTAGTGGCGCTGCAGGTAGTGGCTCAGCGCCTGGTCGTCCAGGCCGGCGTCGGCCGCCTGCCGCTGCAGCCGCTCGTGGCGGTGTTCGCGCAGGCAGCCCGAGGCGATCTCCATGCCGCGCCACAGCAGGTCGAAGCTGCAGCTCAGTGGCGCGCCCTGGCCCTCCTGGCCGCTGGCGGCATCGCGGTGGCGCGTGTAGAACGGCCGGTCCGCCGCCGGGTAGTCGGTGATGAAGACAAAGCTGTGCCCGCTCAGCTCGCGCGCGTGCTTGCACAGCAGTTGCTCGGCCTGGTGGGTCAGCCGGCCGCCCGCCAGCTCGGGATTGAGTTGTCGCGCCAGCGCCAGCGGCAGGCGCGGAATGGGGGTCTCGGGCACCTCGACGGGCAGGTCCAGGCTGCGCATCACCTCGGCGCCATGGCGCTGGCGCACCGCAGACAGCATCTCGCGCAGCAGCGCTTCCGCGAGGTCCATCAGCGCGCCGGTGTCCTCCAGCCAGGACTGCTCCACGTCCAGACAGGTGAACTCGGTGGCGTGGCGGTTGGTCTGCGCCGATTCGGCGCGGAATACCGGGCCGACTTCGAAGACGCGGTCCATGCCGGCGGCCATCGCCATCTGCATGTAGAACTGGGGCGACTGGACCAGGCAGGCCTGCTGGCCGAAGTAGGGCAGCTTGAAGACCGCGGCACCCGATTCGCTGCCGCCAGCGGTGATCTTGGGCGTGTGCAGTTCCAGGAAGCCGCGCTGCAGCAGGAAGCCGCGCGCCGCCGCTTCCAGGCTGCTCTGCGCGCGGAAGATGAGCTGTTTGCGCGGATGGCGCAGGTCCAGGTAGCGGTGGTCCAGGCGCTGCTCCTCGGTGGCGCCGGGCTGCAGCGGCAGCGGCGCCTGCGCCAGCGCCACCGCGTCGATGGCCTGCACCTCGATCTCGATCGCGCTGTGCGGCCCCGGGCGGCCACGCCGGGCCAGGCCCTGCACGCGCAGCGCGCTCTCGGGGTTGAGCCCCTGCAGCGAGGCCGCGAGCTCATCGCGGCAAACGCCCTGAACCTCGCCGCTGCGGTCCTTCAGCACGAGAAAGCTCAGGCTGCGGCTGCGCCGGACGGCGACCAGCCAGCCTTCCAGCAGCACCGGCCGGTCGAGGTGGCGGGGCAGGTCCTCGATGAAGACCTTGGGCGGGGAGCGCAGGCCCTGTGCGGGCGGCGCCAGCAGCGTCTCGGTGCTCAAGGGGCTCTCCTGGTGTTGGTACGCCCAGCGGGACTCGAACCCGCAACCTACGGTTTACAAGGCCGTTGCGCTTCAGGCTTGAATCTCGCCATGTGGGGCACGCCGTTCCGCTTTGCCGCGCCGATCCGCACGCTTCAGCGATGAGCGCTCATCGCTGCGGGAGTTCCCCGCGTCTAGCTCGCGAGGGAGGAGTCCCAGGATCGGCAAGAAATTCTTTCCAGCGTGGTGTGCTCCGTCGGCCCGATTCAGCCCTTTACCATTGCGCCATGGGCGTGTGTGAGGGGTCGTGTTCCTTGCGTGGTGGGGAAGCGGCAGGTCCGCGCTGGCGGACCCGCCTCGCATGAATGCCGGGGAATGGCGTGGGAGTCCGGCGCGGCATTGCCGGTCGCTCCGCACCATGCGGCCATGGGCACCCGCGGCGTTGGCACCTGGGCACGGAAGGCATTCCTTGTCGCGCATTCGTCAGCCGGCTGTGACCCCGCCACGCAGCGAGGTTGTGACGGCTTCGGATGTCAGCGCCTGCGACACGCGGGCTGTCAGTCCGCCGGCCAGTGTCTGAGCCAATGTCTCAGACAGTGTCATGGCCAGGTCGGGCAGCTTGACCATTGTGGCCATCGCCTGTGTCAGCGCCTGTGTCACGGCTTGTGTCAGGCCCGCTGTCATCGACTGTGTCACACCCAATGTCACGGCCTGTGTCACCGCGGCTGTCTGCAGCGCCGCTGTCAGCGCCTGTGTGGCACTGCGTGTCGCGGACGCTGTGACTTCGCTTGTGACCGCTTCTGTGATTGCCTGTGTGACCGACTTCGCACCGACCGCGTGGATCAGGGCGTCGGGCACACCGCCTTTCGTCACGTCAACCATGGTTTCACCTCCTTCCCGTGCCGTCGATTGCGGGGCGATCGATCCTGGCTGTGATTCACCGGCCGGGCCCCGGATGCACCTCGTGGACGCCCGCGGCCGTCGTCGCGGCCTCGGGGTCATGTGTCGTGGAATGCCGTGCATTCCTGTTGTTCTCGCTTGGGCCCAAGCATGGGGCCGCCGCGCCGCGCCGCCAATGGATTGAATGGCGGGGCGCCGGTCCAGACAGCGACCCGGGCCTTGAGGGCCGTGGAGGCCGGGCCGGTCGGGCCATCCGTCCCGGACCGGGCGGCCGCATGGTCCGGACCGCATGGACCCGAAGGTCCAGACCCCACGCGCGGCGGCGCCACTGGCTTTCGCCGGCGGGCCGCCACGGTGGGCGTCGCTGAAGAGGGCGAGGAGGGTGAGGAAGGTGAGGAAGGTGAGGAGGGCGCAGGCGGGACAGCCGTGCGCCGGGCTTCGCCGTGTTCGGTGCTCAGTGCGCCGGGGGCAGGGCCTCGGGCCGCCCACCGCCGCGCAGCAGCCGCGTCAGTTCGGCCAGGCTCAGGTCGCGCGTCAGCAGCCGCAGCTCGTAGGCCGCAATGCCCTGCCGTTCGAGGCTGAGCACCAGCATGCGCAGGCCCGGCGGTGCCTGCAGCAGGCAGCCGGTCTGCGTGGGGCTCAGCGCGGCCAGTGGCGCGACCAGCAGCCCGGCCCGCACGGTTTCGGCCTGCTGCATGGCGGCCAGGCAGGAGTGGGGCGTCGCCATCAGCGGCGTGCCGCTCTCGTGCAGCGCATGCAGCACGACGTCGCGCAGCCAGGGCGGCAGCGGCGACAGGACGACGCCAGCAGAGGCGGGGGAGGGCGCGGGCTCGGGCGGCATGCCGGTCATGCTGCCCAAGGCCTGCGCCGACCGCCATGGATCAATTGGACTGCATCCCTCCCGCCGCGCGGGCCGGGTCCGCGCGAAGGCGCTGCGTCGCGTGCAGCGCGGCCGCCTGGCTGCGCCGCCGTACATGCAGCTTCTCGAGCAGATGGTGGACGTGGTTCTTCACCGTCGCGCTCTCGATGCCCAGGCGGCGCGCGATTTCCTTGTTGGAGAGCCCGTGCGTGATCAGGTCCAGCACCTCGCGTTCGCGCGTCGTCAGCGTCAGCGGCGATTCGGCGCCGGGGCTGGCGAGCGCGCCGCCGGCGGCGCGCAGCATGAACAAGCGCGTCAGGCGCGGCGAGCAATGGATGCCGCCCTGGCGCACCGACTCCAGCGCGGCCAGCAGCTCGTCCAGCGGCGCGTCATGCGACAGGAAGCCACTGGCGCCCTGTTTCGCGCAGCCCAGCACCGCGTCCTCGTCGTCCTCGCGCACGGCGAAGGCCAGCACGGCCATGTCCGCCGTGATGCCCAACTGCTGCTGCGGCACGCGCTGCAGCAGCGGCGCCTCCACCAGCACCGCTTGCGGCGCGGCGCGCGCCAGATCGCCCTGCATGGCCTGCACCGGGCTCAAGCCCACGACCGCGTGCCGGCGCCGCTCGACCAGCAGGGCCGCCAGGCCCTCGCGGTACAGGCGCACCTCGCAGATGATCGCGAGCGTGTCGGGCCCCTGCATGCGGGTCGGAGGGGCCGGATCCCGCGCCGCCCCGGAGGCCAAGGCCTTCACGCCCGCACCTTGCCGAGGCGAGCGGGACAAAAGGGAGTCAGCCGGGCCAGGCCCGGCAGGCCGGTGTGGTACGTCATTTGGGTCTCCCTGGAGCACCCGTGTTCGGGTGTCTGTCTGCCACGCCGTAACTGCGATCGCAAGTCGCATTTAAAGCGTACAGCCTGGCGGCGCGGACCGCAAGGCGATCCTGCGCCCGCCAGGGCAGGGCATCGCCGGCGCCGCGCAGCGCCGGTCAGAGCGACTGCTGCAGCATGTCGCGGTAGTCCTCGGCGCTGGCCTCGCGCGGGTTGGTCTTGTGGCAGTGGTCCTGCAGCGCGCGTTCGATCACGGCGTCGAACAGCGCCGGCTCCACGCCCAGCTCGGCCAGGCCCGCGGGCAGGCCCAGACGCTGGTTCATGGCCAGCACGGCCTCGGCCAGCGCGTCGGCGTTGTGGCGCGGCGGCAGCCCCATGGCCTGGGCCAGGCGGGCGATCTTGTGTTCGCGGTGCAGGCTGTCGTGCTGGGCGTTGAAGCGGATCACCGCGGGCAGGAAGACCGCGTTCAGCGTGCCGTGGTGCAGCCGCGGGTTCAGCCCGCCCAGCGCATGCGACAACGAATGCACGCAGCCCAACCCCTTCTGGAAGGCCAGCGCGCCCAGGGTGCTGGCGGCCATCATGTCCTGGCGCGCGGCGAGGTCCTCGCCCTGGTGGGTGGCGCGTTCGATCTGGCCCCAGCCGCGGCGCAGGCCCTCCAGCGCGATGCCGTCGGCGGCCGGGTTGAAGGCGGCCGACATGAAGGTCTCCATGCAGTGCGCGATCGCGTCCATGCCGGTGGCCGCGGTCAGCAGCGGGGGCAGGCCCACGGTCAGCTCGGGATCGCAGATCGCCGACCGGGGCAGCAGCGCCCAGTTGTGGAAGCCCAGCTTGCGGCCGTCGTCGACGATGAGGATGGCGCCGCGCGCCACCTCGCTGCCGGTGCCCGCGGTCGTCGGCACGGCGATCAGCGGCGCGGCGCGCTCGGTGATGCGCGGGCTGCCGCCTTCGATCGTCGCGTAGCGCAGCAGCGGCCCGTCGTGCGTGGCCGCGATCGCGACGCCCTTGGCCAGGTCCAGGCTGGAACCGCCGCCGACGGCGATCAGCCCATCGCATTCGGCGCCGCGGTAGAGCGCCGCCGCCTCGCGTACCGCGGCCTCGGTCGGGTTGGCCGGCGTGGCGTCGAAGACCGGCAGCGGCGCGCCGCTCCAGGCCTGCTCCACGCGGGCCAGCACGCCGGCGGCCTTCACGCCGGCGTCGCTGACCAGCAGCGGTCGGCGCATGCCCACCCGTTCGCATTCGGTCATCAGCAGGCGGCGCGCGCCGGGCTCCAGGTGGATGTGGGTCAGGTACTGGATCAGGGCCATCCGTCGCTCCGCGTTCATTGAGGGAAAATCCGCCCCTGCCTTATAGGCGATGGAGTCCTTGTTGAGTAGCACCTTGTTGACACCGCGCATGGCCGCGGTGCTGGAGCGCATCCACCGCGCCAACCGTCCCGCCTTCCACAGCCTCAGCCCCAAGCAGGCGCGCATCGCCTATCTGATGGGGGCGGAGATCCTGGACCTGCCGCGCGCGCCGCTGGCGCGCGTCGAGCCGCTGTTCATTCCCGGCCCGGCCGGCACGCTGCCCGCGCGCCTCTACGTCGACCGCCCGCGCGACGCGCAAGGCGCGCCGCCGCCGGTGCTGCTGTACTTCCATGGTGGCGGTTTCGTGATCGGCAGCCTGGAGACCCACGACAGCCTGTGCCGCCAGCTGGCGCTGCGCAGCGGCGCGGCGGTGATCGCGCTGGACTACCGCCTCGCGCCCGAGCATCCCTTCCCGGCGGCGGTGGACGACTGCTGGGCGGCGCTGCGCTGGGTGGCGGGCCACGCCGCCGGGCTGGGGCTGGACGGGCGCCGGCTGGCCGTGGGCGGCGACAGCGCCGGCGGCACGCTGGCGGCGGTGACGGCCCTGCATGCGCGCGACATCCGCGCCGAGCTGGGGCAAGACCTGGCCCTGCAGCTGCTGATCACGCCGGGCGCGACGGCCCATGCCGACACCGACTCGCACCGCCGCTTCGCGCAGGGCCATCTGCTCGACGCGCAGGCGCTCGCCTGGTTCTTCAACCACTACATTCCGGCCGAGCAACGCACCGACTGGCGCTTCGCTCCGCTGCTGGCGGAAGACCACGGCGAGCTGGCGCCCGCCTGCGTGATCCTGGCCGAGGCCGATCCGCTGGTCGACGAAGGGCTGGCCTACGCCGACCTGCTGCGCGCCCAAGGCAACGCGGTGCAGTTGGAGCTGTTCCGCGGCGTGACGCATGATTTCATCAAGATGGGGCGCAGCATCCCCGAGGCCGACCAGGCCCTGGATGCCTGCGCCGCCGCGTTGAGGGAGGCCTTGTTTCCATGAGCAGCAGCAACCCGCCGCGTCGGCGCCAGTTCCGCTTCTTCGAGCGGCTGCGCGTGCGCTGGGCCGAGATCGATGCCCAGCACATCGTCTTCAACGGCCACTACCTGACCTATTTCGACACCGCGGTGGGCGGCTACTGGCGCGCGCTTGCCTTGCCCTATGCGGCGACGATGGCGCAGCTGGGCGGCGACCTGTTCGTGCGCAAGGCGACGCTGGAATACCTGGACTCGGCGCGCTACGACGAGCTGCTGGACGTGGGCGTGCGCTGCGAGCGCATCGGCAACAGTTCGCTGACGCTGCATTGCGCGGTGTTCCGGGGCGAGGATTGCCTCGTCCATGGCGAGCTGGTCCATGTGTTCGCCGATCCGGCGGCGCGCGTCTCGCGGCCGCTGCCGCAGGCCTTGCGCGAGCTGCTGCAGGGCTACGAGCGCCAGGAGTCCATGGTGCAGGTGCGCATCGGCGGCTGGGCCGAGCTGGGCGGCGACGCCGGGCCGATACGCCAACAGGTGTTCGTCGACGAACAGAAGATCCCGGCCGAGATGGAATGGGATGCGGCCGACGAGGTCTGCATCCATGCCGTGGCCTACAACCGCCTGGGCCGGCCGCTGGGCACGGGACGGCTGCTGGAGCATGTGCCGGGCGTGGCCAAGATCGGCCGCATGGCGGTGGCCAGCAGCGTGCGCGGCAGCCGCATCGGCCGCGAGCTGCTGGAGGCGTTGATCCGCACCGCGCGCGAGCGCGGCGAGCGCGAGGTGCTGCTGCATGCCCAGCTCAGCGCCGAGGGCTTCTATGCGCGCCAGGGTTTCGCGCGCCGCGGCCCGGTGTTCGAGGAGGCGGGCATTCAGCATGTGGAAATGGTGCGCACGATCTGAACTGCCGCGCGCCCGATTCCCTGGCTCGGCCCTCTGCAATTGATCGACGGCAAACAGACGGCATGCGCCGACCGGGCCCCTCCCTGGCTAGGGGATTGACACCTGTCGGACACGGAACGATTCTCCGCGGCGCGTCGTGCGTGCACGCGAAAAGTCGTTTTGGGAGAGCTGGCAGTGAGACACAAGCTTCAAGTCCTGGTCGCCGCGGTGGCCGGATGTCTGGGAACCGCCGTGCAGGCGGCCGACTACACCTATCTGCAGAACCTGCTGAACGCCACGCCGGCGGGCGGCTGGGTCAAAGCCAGCACCAACAAATTCATCGATGCGGCGCCCACCGGCGCCGATCAGGCGCCGCCGTCTCCCAGCGGCCCCTTGGCCGTGACCTATGCGTGGTCGGGCATGGCCTGGGACGGCAGCCGCGGCAACATCATCCTGTACGGCGGCGGCCATGCGAACTACGTCGGCAATGAGGTCTACCTGTGGCAGGGCTCGAACGGCACGTGGACGCGCGGCAGCCTGCCCAGCCAGGTGGACCTGAGCACCGGCTATATCAACGGTGGCGGCGCGCCGCAGTCCTCGCACACCTACCAGACCAACATCTACGCGCCGATCAACGACCGCTTCGTGATGTTCGGCGGCGCCGCGTGGAACAGCGGCGGCGCCCCGGCGGACGCCAATGGCCGCACCGGCGTGTGGTGGTGGAACCCCGCGCTGGCCGATGCCAACAAGGTGGGCGGTGCGACGGGCACCGGCTGGAACCCCAGCAGCCAGGGTTCCAACTCCTGGCAGGCGCGCCCCTACGACCCTTGGGTGGGCATGCCCGCCGGCAGCGGCCGCAGCTACATCTATGGCACCAGCGCCTACCGCGCCGAGAACGGCAAGGACGTGATCTACCTGACGCTGGACCAGAACTCCTCGGGGCTGCCCGCGCTGTTCCGCTATGAGCTGGGGTCCCCTGGCACGCCGGACAGCTGGTCCATGGTGGGCGTCGACTTCGGTTCGGCCTACATCCAGTCCGGCGCCGCGGCGATCGACAGCGCCAACGGCCTGTTCGTCCGCACCGCGCTGACCGGTGGCAGCTTCGTCAACGACCTCGCGATCTGGGACCTGTCGCAGAACAACGCGGCCAATCCCACGGCCAACAAAGAGTTCGGCGTGCGTCTGGTGACCGAGACCGGCGAGGACTGGGCCACCAACGCCTCGACCTCGGTGGCCTACAACGCCCAGACCGGCGAGCTGGTGTTCTGGGACGGCACGGCCGGCGGCACGGTCTGGACCACCAAGGCCGAGTATCTGGCCGATGGCAAGCTGGACTCGGTGTGGACCATCCACAAGGCCTCCAGCAGCACCGCCGCCCAGCCCAAGGGCAACTTCACCGACGGCGTGCTGGGCAAGTGGGAGTACGCGCCCGAACTGGGCGCCTTCATCGCGATGGACGCCGCCGATGCCAGCGGCGACGCGGCGATCTGGCTGTACAAGCCCATGGCGGCCGCGGTGCCGGAAACCAGCACCTGGGCCATGATGCTGGCCGGCATGATGGGCCTGGGCCTGATGTCGCGCCGGCGCCGCCAGCGCTGACGGCGAGGCGGTGGCGCGGTCAGCGGCCTTCCGGTGATGGCGGCGCCTCGACGACCGCGGCGCCATAGAGCGCCAGGAAGCGCTCCGGCATGCGGCGCGGCTTGCCGCTGCTGATCGCGATGCAGACCAGCTGCCAGCGCCCGCGCATCAGCGTGGCGCCATCGCTCTCGCGGCGCAGCTGGAAGCGCCGCTCCATGCTCAGCCGGCCATCGCTGCCGGTCAGCCAGGTGGCGAGCACCAGGGCCTCGCCTTCGCCGGACGGCAGCAGGTACTGATAGTCCGCGGCGGCGATTGCCATCGCGCGGTCCTGTGCCTGGTAGTCGCACAGGTCCAGCCCCAGCGCCTGCGAATGCGCCCAGGCGACCTGCTCGCACCATTGCACATAGACCGCGTTGTTGGTGTGGTTCAGCCCGTCGATGTGCTCCGGCCGCGGGCGCACCGCGACGCAGTAGGGCCGCGGCAGATCCCAGCCGTCCTCGTCCGTCAGCAGAGCGCTCATCCGACCAACGGCACGAAGCATTCGCGATGCCGAGGGCCCTGGGCATACGCAGCCATCGCGCCCGCGATGCGCTGTTCCAGCGCCTCGGCCCCGTGGCCGCGGTAGACCTCCATCCAGGTCAGCAGCGAGGGGTCGTGGTCATGGCGTTGCAGCAGCCGGACCGGGGCTTCGCCGCGCGCCGCGTCGAAGCAGGTGCGCGCCGCCTGGGCCTGTTCGGCGCGCAGGCGGTAGTAGACGTAGAGCTCCTGTCCCGCTTCGTCCGCGCAGGCCGCGGCCTCGTTCATTGCGGCTCTCCCACCACATAGGGCAGCGGGCGATGCTGCAGCAGCGGGCCATCGGCCGCGCCCAGGTGCAGGCTGCCGTCCTGCAGCGCCGCCAGCTTGACCTCGGCGAGCAGCTCGCCCGGCGCCGCGGCCGCCACCAGCCCGGCCGGCTGCTCGGGATCGGCACTGTGGAAGAGCTCCTGGCCCACCTGCGCCTGGCCCTGCAGCGCGAAGCGGTGCGTGCGCCGCTTGACGCTGCCGCGGTACTGGCTGCGCGCCACGATTTCCTGGCCCGGGTAGCAGCCTTTCTGGAAGTTCACGCCGCCCAGCAGTTCCAGATTGAGCATCTGCGGCACGAATTGCTCCACGGTCGCGCTGCGCACCCAGGCCAGGCCCGAGCGCACCTCCAGCTGCTGCCACTGCTCGGGCGTCAGCGCCGGCAACGCGGGCAGGGCGGCGGCGCGCGGCGCCAGCGCCAGGTAGCGGGGGCCGTGGCCATCGTCGGGCAGCCGGCACACCAGGGCCTCGCCGCTCTCGTTCAGGGGCATGCGCGTCACGCCCCAGACCGCGCCGGGAGCCTGCGCGCCCAGCCAGTCGCGCGCCGCGGTGCCGGCCAGGCCCCAGACCTGCCAGTCCGAGCCGGCGTCGCCGAGCTTGCACTTGGCGCGCAGCACGAACATGGAGAGCCGCTTCTGCGTCGCCGGCAGCAGCTCCGCGGGCAGCGCCAGCAGCAGCTCGTCGGGGCTGTTCTTGAAGGCCAGCAGCAGGGCCAGCAGGCGGCCCTTGGCGCTGCAGTAACCGGCCAGCCGCCCTTCGTGCAGGCCCTGGGCCAGCAGGTCCTGGGTCAGTTGGCCGTGGAGGAATTTCGCTGCCTCTTCGCCCGCGGCGCGGATCACGCCCCAGTCGTCCAGCGGCAGCACGCCCTGCGGCTGTTGCAGGGTCGACGGACCGCCCGCGGCGGCCTCTTCGGTTTGGTGGGTGTCAGTCATGGCGCGATTATGATCAGCGCCCGCATTACATGGAGCGCATCAGGTCTTGGGTCGCCGCAACACTCCCCGCAAGAATCGACGCCAGGGCCGCGGAGGCCTGCTGCTGCGCTGGCTGCTCATGAGCCTGCTGCTGGGCGCACTGGCCCTGGCCACGGCCGCCGCGGCCGCCTGGTGGTGGCTGGAAAAGCCGCTGGCCCTGGACAAGCCGGCGGTGGAGCTGTCCATCGAGCCCGGCACCCCGCCGCGCGAGGTCGCGCAGGCATGGGTGCAGGCCGGCGTGCAGACCGACGCGCGGCTGCTGTACCAGTGGTTCCGCTGGTCGGGCCAGGCCAAGCGCATACGTGCGGGCAGCTACGAAATCCATGCCGGCATCACCGCGCGCGAGCTGCTGGACAAGATGGTGCGCGGCGACGAGGTGCTGGAGCAGCTGCGCCTGATCGAAGGCTGGAACATCCGCCAGGTGCGCGCCGCGCTGGCCGCCGCCCCGGCACTGAAGCAGACCACCGCCGGGCTCAGCGACGCCCAGCTGATGGCGCTGCTGGGCGCGCCCGAGCAGCATCCGGAGGGGCGCTTCTTCCCCGACACCTATGCCTACAGCCGCGGGGTCAGCGACCTCACCGTGCTCAAGCGCGCCTACCAGGCCATGGACCGCCGCCTGAAGGCCGCCTGGGCCGGCCGCGCCGAGGGCCTGCCGCTGCGCTCGGCGGACGAGGCGCTGGTGCTGGCCTCCATCGTCGAAAAGGAAACCGGACTGCCGGCCGACCGCGGCCTGGTGGCGTCGGTCTTCGTGAACCGGCTGCGCCTGGGCATGCCGCTGCAGACGGACCCCACGGTGATCTACGGGCTGGGCGAGAGCTTCGACGGCAATCTGCGCAAGCGCGACCTGCAGACGGACACCATCTACAACACCTACACGCGCACCGGCCTGCCGCCGACGCCGATCGCGATGCCGGGCCTGGCCTCGCTGCAGGCGGCGCTGCATCCGGCGCCGTCCAAGGCCCTGTACTTCGTGGCCCGCGGCGACGGCAGCAGCCAGTTCAGCGAGGACCTCGCCGCGCATAATCGCGCGGTCAACAAGTACCAACGCCAGCAGAAATAAGCCCATGTCCGACGCGAGCGGCAGATTCATCACCTTTGAAGGCATCGACGGTGCGGGCAAGTCCACCCATGTGGCGCGGCTGGCGGCCTTCTTCCGCGACCGGGGCGAGGACCCGGTGCTGACCCGCGAGCCCGGCGGCACGCCGCTGGCCGAGTCGCTGCGCGCGCTCTTCCTGGGCGAGGACATGGACGGCCTCACCGAGGCCCTGATGGTGTTCGCCGCGCGGCGCGACCATTTGCGCCGCGTGATCGCGCCGGCGCTGGACGCGGGTCGCAGTGTGCTCTGCGACCGCTTCGCCGATGCCAGCTTCGCCTACCAGGGCGGCGGTCGCGGCATGGACTGGGCCCGCTTGCTGACCCTCGAATCCTGGGTGCTGGACGGCCGCCAGCCCGACCTGACGCTGTGGTTCGACGTCGAACCGCGGATCGCCGCCGCGCGCCGCGCCGGCGCGCGCGCCGCCGACCGGCTGGAGCAGCAGGACCTGGACTTTTTCGCCCGCGTGCGCGCCGCCTACGCGCGCCGCGCCGAGGCCGCACCGCAGCGCATCGTGCGCATCGACGCATCGGGCAGCGTGGACGAGGTCTGGGCGCGCGTCCAGGCGGAGCTGGAGCGGCGCGCATGGTGAGCAAGACCGAGCTGCTGCCCTGGCTGGCCCAGCCGCTGGCACAGGCGCTGAGCCAGGGGCGCAGCCATGCGCTGCTGCTGCAGGGGCCGGCCGGCGTCGGCCAGCTGGAGCTGGCGCTGCAGCTGGCGCGTGCCTGGCTGTGCGAAGCCCCGCGCCCCCAAGCCGCCACCCAGCCGGAGCCGGCCTGCGGCCATTGCCCCAGCTGCCATCTGCTGGACGCGGGCTCGCATCCCGACTTCATGCTGCTCGTGCCCGACGCGCTGCGCGAGCAGCTGGGACTGGAAGGCGAGGGCGACGGCGAGGCCGAGCCCAAGGGCGGCAAGGCCAGCAAGGCCAAGCCCAGCCGCGAGATCAAGGTCGAGGCGGTGCGCCAGATGCTGGCCTTCGCGCAGACCAGCGCCGCGCGCGGGCGCGCCAAGGTGGTCGTGATCCACCCGGCGGAGGCGCTCAACACGGTGGCCGCCAACGCGCTGCTGAAGACCCTGGAGGAGCCCGCCGGGCTCTTGCGCTTCGCGCTGTCCTGCAGCGCGCCCGAGCAACTGCTGCCCACCATACGCAGCCGCTGCCAGCCGATCGCGCTGCATTTGCCGCCGCGCGAGCTGGCGCTGCAATGGCTGCACCAGCAGGGCGTGGGCGCCGACGCCGACGAAGCCGCGGTGCTGCTGGACGCCACCGGCGGCCGGCCGCAGGAGGCGCTGCGCTGGAGCGAGGACGGCGTGGCCGCGCAGAGCTGGAAGGAACTGCCGCGGCGCGTCGCGCGCGGCGAGGCCGCCGCGCTGAGCGACTGGCCGGTGCCGCGCGCGATCTCGGCGCTGCAGCGCCTGGTCAACGATCTGCTGCGTCTGGAGCATGGAGCGCCTCCGGCTTTCTTCCCGCGCGAGGCGCTGCCCACGCGCCGCCTGGTGCGCGACGCGCTGCTGCAATGGGAGGGCCAGCTGCGCCAACATGCCCGCCATGCCGAGCACCCGCTCAACGCCGGGCTGCTGCTCGAGTCGCTCGTGGCCCAGGGTCGGCAGGCCATGCGTCCGGCCAGGTGAGTAAACTGGGCGGATCATGACCGATCCCAAGACCGCCGCCGTGCCCGCCGCGTCGCACCGGCCCAGCGTGATCCAGCTGGTGTTCAAGGAAAAGTCCGCGCTGTACGCGGCCTATATCCCCGCCTTCAGCGACGGTGGCGTGTTCGTGCCCACCGCGCGCGACTACCGGCTGGGCGAGGACATCTACCTGTTGATGTCGCTGCCGGACGACCCGCAGCGCTACCCGGTGGCCGGCAAGGTGGGCTGGCTCACGCCGGCCAATGCCTCCGGCGGCCGTACCCAGGGGGTGGGCGTGCGCTTTCCCGGCGATGAGAAGACGCGTTTGCTCAAGCTGCGCATCGAGGAGTTGCTGGGCACTGCAATCTCCTCCGCCAAGCCGACCCAGACGCTTTGAGTTCCCCAGGGCGCCCCCAAGCCGGGGCGCTGCGCCTATGTTCATCGATTCCCACTGCCATCTGAGTTTTCCCGAGCTGCGCGAGCGCCTGCCCGAACTGCTGGAGGCCATGCAGGCCGCGCGGGTGGAGCAGGCCATCTGCATCTGCACCACGATGGAGGAGTTCCCCGCGGTGCGCGAGCTGGCGCGCGCGCATGCGCCACTGTTCGCCACCGTGGGCGTGCATCCCGACAACGAGGATGTGCACGAGCCCAGCGAGGACGAACTGGTGAGCGCGGCGGCCGAACCCAAGGTTGTGGCCATTGGCGAGACCGGGCTGGACTACTACCGGCTGGGCGAGCGCACGCTGGCGCAGATGGAATGGCAGCGCGAGCGCTTCCGCACCCACATCCGCGCCGCCCGGCGCGCCGGCAAGCCGCTGGTGGTGCACACGCGTTCCAGCAGCGCCGACACCCTGAGGCTGCTGCGCGAGGAGGGGGCCGACGCGGTCGGCGGCGTGATGCACTGCTTCACCGAGACGCTGGAGGTGGCGCGGGCCGCGCTGGACCTGGGCTTTTCGATTTCCTTTTCGGGCATCCTGACCTTCAAGAATGCGGCCGATCTGCGCGAGGTCGCGCGGGCCCTGCCGGTCGACCGCATCCTGATCGAGACCGACAGCCCCTACCTGGCCCCGGTGCCTTACCGCGGCAAGCTCAACCAGCCGGCCTATGTGCCGCATGTGGCGGCCCAACTGGCCGAGCTGCGCGGCGTGACGCTGGAGACCATCGCGCGCCAATGCAGCGACAACACGCGGCGCCTGTTCGGGCTGACGCCATGAAGCCGGCCGTCCTGGGCGCGGCGGCGGTCCTCGCGCTGAGCGCGCTCCTGCTGACGGGACTATCGGCGCAAGCCCAGGCCCAGGCCCCGACCCAGGGCGCGGGCGTGCCGGTCGGACCAGGCGGGCCTTTGCACGAGGCGGCGCGCATGGATCATGGGCGCGGCATCATGTCGCTGATGCTGGGCGGGGCCGATCCCAACGGCCGCGATGCCAAGGGCAACACGGCGCTGCACGTGGCGCTGATCGAAGAATCCGGCGGCGCTGTCGAAGCCTTGCTGAAGCATCCCGGCACCGACGTCAACGCCATCAACCAGGCCGGCGAGACCCCCTTGATGCTGGCCGCGATCAAAGGCCGGCTGGACTGGGTGCAGGCCCTGGTGATGCGGGGCGCGCTGGTCAACGAACCGGGCTGGTCCGCGCTGCACTACGCCGCTTCCGGGCCCGAGCCGGCCGTCGTGCGCTGGCTCGTGCAGCAGGGCGCCGCGATCAACGCGCGCTCGCCCAACGGCAGCACGCCGCTGATGCTCGCGGCCGGCTACGGCGGCATCACCTCCGCCGAAATCCTGCTCGCCGCCGGCGCCGACGCCTCGCTGCGCAACGAACAAGGCCTGAGCGCCGCCGACTTCGCGCGCAAGGCGGGGCGCGAGGGGTTGGCCGCCAAACTCAAATAGGCCTGGATGGGGCCCCCCCCGCCTGAATTGGTCCCCCCGCCCAAGGAGTACCTTGGTCGGCCCCCGGAGGGGGCGCCGATGCGGCCGGCGTTGAGCCGCCCGCATCAGCTGGTGGGCCGGCTTGGGCCGGCTTGGGGCGGCTCTGGAATGCAGCCCCTCGTCCAGGGAGTACCCTGGCCGGTCCCCCGAGGGGGCGCCGATGCGGCCGGCATTGAGCCGCCCGCATCGCCAAGTGGGCCGGCTTGGGGCGGCCCGGCGCTCGGCCCGAAACACCCCCAAGCCCAGCGGAACCGCTGGGCAGCCCCCCAGGGGCGCCGATGCTCGCGGCTTTGAGCCGCAAGCGTCGGCAAGACTTGTGTGGGTAGCGAGCCCGGGCACGAGGCCCGATGTGGAGTCGAGCCGTACCCGGCGAGCGACTTACATCCTGAGCGGTGGAGCCGCCCCGATGGTCGTCGGGCCAGGACTCAGTGCGAAGCGCAGGCCTCGGTCAAATCGCATTTCAGGCCCTCCTTTTGGTGACTTTTCCTGGGCCCGCAGGAAAAGTTACCCGCCTGCCGGGGCGGGACCCGGCGGGCTCTGCGCCCTGCGCAGACCTTCAAAAACACCACGGGCCAACACCACGGGCCAACACCACGGGCCAACACCAGGGACCATCACCAGCAGCAACCCGCTCAAGCAGCAATTCCCCCGCCCCCCGACAACCCCTAGGAATTCCTCCGACACGCCATTTGTCCCCCGCCCGACTAGGAGCGCCCCCCGACCCTCCCTACAGTGGACCCATCCCCACCTCTTCAGGGAGTTCACGATGTCGCAAGCCCGCCAGGAGTACTTCGTCGCCAACCCGTTCGCGATGCTGCTCGATCCGGAGCGCGTCGCCCGCGACGCCGCCTGCTCGCAGCGCCTGGCGCGTCTGCAGCGGCGCATCTGCCGTCCGCTGGACAAGCCGCTGATCGCGCACAGCGCCAATGCGGAGCTGGAAGGCTACGACCAGTGGATCGACGACAGCGAGATCGATCCCGATCCCGCCGTCGCCATCGACGAGCAAACCAGCGCCCAAGCGCTGGCCTGAGCCCCGTTCAGGGCTGCTGCGGCGCCAGCGTCAGCGCCAGCCCCTTGCTCAGCAGCACCTCCA
The DNA here is from genome assembly GCF_022549225.1 of Pelomonas sp. CA6. Lineage (GTDB taxonomy): Bacteria > Pseudomonadota > Gammaproteobacteria > Burkholderiales > Burkholderiaceae_C > Roseateles. The sequence goes on along the minus strand of NZ_JAKZFD010000011.1, from coordinate 118,661 downwards.
CCTGGTCGCCGACGGCGACCTGGGCGTAGCGCTTGGGATCGTCCACCTTGCGCTCGATGTTGCCCTTGACGCCGCGCAGCGTGATGGTGTGCGTGGCATCGTCCTTGGCCACCACGTCGTAGAGGTCGCGGGTGCGCTCCACGGTGCGCGCGCCACCGGCCGCCGACGCGGGGTCGGTGCTCGCCAGGCTCTCCACCTTCTCGCGCACGCCGGCGCTGCCCTTGTGCAGCTTGAGCGTCAGGCGTTCGGTGTAGCGGACGCTGATCATGTCGCCAGGCTTCACGGCGGACAGATCGCCCAGTTCGCGGCCCACGCCCAGCATCACGCGCTCGCCGTTCTCCTGCTCCAGCGTCAGGCTGCGGCGCTTCTTGTGCACGGCCAGCACCTTGCCCTTGGTTTCCAGCTGCACCGAGGTGGTGATGCGGTCGTCGGACTGGCGCACCTGGGTCTTGGCGGTGGCTTGCAGCCCGCCTTGCGCCAGCGCGGGCAGGGCGGTCAGCGCGCCAGCGGCCGCCAGCAGGGCGGCGCCGAGCAGCGCGGTCGGGGTCTTGTTCATGGGATTCCTCCGTTGCCAGACAGCCGGACGGCCCGGTGTCTTCTCTGGACAGCGGAAGTATCACCGCAGCGCGCGGCCGCGACGCGGCAAAACCGCGACAGCGCCGCTATGGGCGCGCGGCCCGGCCTTCAGCGCACGACGAAGCGGACCTGCACCGGCTTGCGCCCCGGCAGCGTGACCTGGGCAATGACCTTGCTGCCCGGCGCGAGCCGGGCACTGCCGGCACCGGCCTCCAGCCGGTCGCCGACGGGCTGCAGCTGCAGCTCGCGCTTGTCGGCACCGCTGAGCACGGTCAGCCGGGCACTGGCGCCCTGCAGCGAGAGCGGACGGCCGTGGTCGCGCACATGCAGGCGCACCGGCGCGGACTGGGCAACCAGCTCGAAGTCCAGGTCCGCGGCCTCGACCACCACGCCGCCCTGCAGCGGCGTGTGCGCATGGGCATGGTCGTGCCCGTCGGCCGCCTGCGCGGCACCGGCCAGGCCGGACAGCGCCAACAGCGTGGCCGCCAGCCGCGCGCGTGGGGAATGGGTCGTCGTCATGGGTCCTCCTTGATCGTGGAATGGGTGGGGCTCAGAGCGCCTCGGCGTCGCGCTGCTGCGCCAGCCGCTCGGCATCGTGGCGGCCGAACAGCCAGAACATCGCCGGGGTCAGGAAGGTGTCCAGCAGCGTGGAACTGATCAGCCCGGAGAAGATCACCACGGCCACCGGATGCAGGATTTCGGTGCCCGGGCGCTCGGCCTCCAGCAGCAGCGGCGCCAGCGCGAAAGCGGTGACCAGCGCCGTCATCAGCACCGGGCTGAGCCGCTCCAGCGAGCCACGCAGGATCATCGCGTGGTCGAAGCTCTCGTTCTCGAAGCGCATCAGGTTGATGTAGTGGCTGACCTTGAGGATGCCGTTGCGCACCGAGATGCCCGCCAGCGTGATGAAGCCCACCAGCGCGGCGATGGACAGCGGCTGCCCCGACAGCGCCAGCCCGGCCACCGCGCCGACCAGGGCCAGCGGAATGTTGGCCATGATCAGCAGCGCCAGCCGGGTGCTGCGGTAACGGCTGTAGAGCACGACGAACATCAGCACCGCGGACACCACGGACAGCGCGGCGACCAGCCTCGCGGCTTCTTCCTGCGCCTGGAACTGGCCACCCAGCGTGATGAAGTAGCCCTCGGGCAGCGGCGTCTCGGCCACCACCTTGCGGATGTCGGCGACGATGTCGGACAGCGGCCGGCCCTGCGCGTTGGCGGACAGCACGATGCGGCGGCGCCCGTCGTCGCGGCTGATCTGGTTGGGGCCGTCGGCCTCCTCGATGCTGGCCAGGCGCGACAGCGGCACGCGTCCGCCCGGCGTCTCGATCAGGATCTGCGCCAGCCCCTGCACCGAACGCGCCGACTCGGGCAGCCGCATCACCAGCGCGAAGCGCCGGTTGCCCTCGACGATCTGGGTGATCTTCTCGCCCTCGACCAGCGATTGCAGCGTGGCCAGGATCTGCGGCGCGGCCACGCCGTGGCGCGAGGCGGCCGCGTAGTCCACGCGCACCTTGATCTGCGGCGCCAGCACCTGCTTTTCGACCTCCAGGTCCGCCACGCCGGGGATCGCGGCCAGCCGACCGCGCAATTGCTCGGCCTGGCCGCGCAGCGTGTCCAGGTCCTCGCCGAAGATCTTGATCGCGATCTGCGAGCGCACGCCGGACAGCATGTGGTCGATGCGGTGCGAGATGGGCTGGCCGATCGCGATCGCCGCGGGCAGGTTGGCCAGCCGGGCGCGGATGTCGCCCTGGATCTCGTCCATGCTGCGGCGGATCTGGTCGCTGGGCTTCAGGCCCACGTCCAGCTCGCTGACGTGCACGCCCTCGGCATGCTCGTCCAGCTCGGCGCGCCCACTGCGCCGGCCCACGTGCGTGACCTCGGGCACCTCGCGCACCAGCGCCTCGGCCTGGCGCGCCAGCGCCGAGGACTCGGCCAGCGTGACGCCCGGGTTCAGGCGCAGGCCCACCAGCAGCGTGCCCTCGTTGAAGGGCGGCAGGAAGGTGGTGGGGAACAGCGGCACCGCCGCCGCGGCGATCAGCACCGCGCCGGCGCCGGCCGCCAGCGCCGCGACCGGCCGGCGCAGCGTGGTCTGCAGGCCGGCGCGGTAGCGCGCCTTCAGCCAGGCCAGCAGCCGGGTGTCGCCGTGGTCCAGCGATTTCATGCGTGGCAGCAGGTACAGGCTCAGCACCGGCGTCACGGTCACCGAGACCACCAGGCTGGCCAGCGTCGAGACGATGAAGGCAATGCCCAGCGGCACGAACAGCCGCCCCTCCATGCCGGGCAGCGCGAACAGCGGCACGAACACCAGCACGATGATCACGGTGGCGTAGAGGATGGCGGAGCGCACCTCCAGCGTGGCCTTGGCGACGACCTCGAGCGGATTGAGCCGGTGGCCGGGATGGCGCGCGCGGTCTTCCTTCAGGCGGCGCAGCGTGTTCTCGATGCCCACCACGGCGTCGTCCACCAGGCCGCCGATTGCGATCGCCAGCCCGCCCAGGGTCATGGTGTTGATCGACAGGCCGAAGTGGCGGAACACCAGCGCGGTGATGAAGATGGATACCGGGATGGCCACCAGCGCGATCACCGTCGTGCGCAGATTGCCCAGGAAGAGCAGCAGCACCAGCGCGACGAAGGCCGAGGCCGCGACCAGCTTGCCCTGCAGCGTCTGGATCGAGGCTTCGATGAAGCTGGCCTGGCGGAAGGTGATCTGCGGCGCCTCCATGCCGGCGGGCAGCGAACGCTTCATGCCGTCCAGCGCCGATTCGATCGCGCGGGTGAGCGCGATGGTGTCGGCGGCGGGCTGCTTCTGCACGCCCAGGATGACCGCCGGGCGGCCGCCCAGGCCGGCGTCGCCGCGGCGTATCGCCGGCGCGAAGCTCACCTGGGCCACCTGGCCGAGCAGCACGGGCTGGCCGCCGCGCAGGCCCAGCGCCAGCTGGCGCAGGTCGTCCAGGCTGGAGCTGCGGCCCAGGTGGCGGATCAGGTACTCGCGCCCATTGAGCTCCAGGAAGCCGCCCGAGGTGTTGGACGAGAAGCCCTTCAACGCCGCTTCCAGCTGGTCGTGGCTGATCTCCAGCTGGGCCATGCGCGCGGTGTCGGGCTGGACCTGGAACTGGCGCACCTCGCCGCCGATCGGGATCACCTGGGCGACGCCGGGGATGGCCAGCAGGCGCGGGCGCAGCACCCAGTCGGCGTACTCGCGCACCGCCATCGCCGAGGTCTTGGCGCTGTCGATGGGGATCGCGATCTGCAGGATCTCGCCCATGATGGAGCTGATCGGCCCCATGCGCGGCACCACGCCCTCGGGCAGGCCTTCCTCCATGGAGGACAGCCGCTCCGACACCATCTGGCGCGCGCGGAAGATCTCGGTGTTCCAGTCGAAGGTCACATAGAGGAAGGAGAGGCCGGCGCTGGAGGTGGAGCGCACCGACTCCACGCCGGGCAGGCCATTCATCGCCGTTTCCAGCGGGAAGGTGATGAGCTGCTCCACCTCCTCGGAGGCCATGCCGCCGGCCTCGGTCATCAGCGTGACCGTGGGTTTGTTGAGGTCGGGGAACACGTCCACCGGCGTGCGCGAGAGCGTGAACGCGCCATAGGCCATCAGCACCAGGCTGGCGATGATGACCAGCAGCCGGTTGGCCAGGCTGCTGTCGAGTAGCCACTTGAACATGGTCGGGTCTTCCGTGCTGCGCGTTCAGCGGACCTGGTTGACCAGGCCGGCACCCTGGGTGACGACGCGCTCGCCGTCCTTGAGGCCGGAGGCGATGCTGACCTGGCTGCCGTCCAGCGGCTGCACCATGACCACGCGCGGCTCGAAGCGCTCGGCCGCGGTCTTCACCCAGACCACGTTCTGGTTGGACGGGTTCTTCATCAGCGCGGCGGCCGGCACCGGGATGCCGGAGACCTGGCTGCGCGTCTGCACCACCACCCGCACCGGCTGGCCCACGGCGAGCGCGGCGAGGTGATCGCCACGGGCCTGGAAGCTGATGGGCAGGGCCTGCGCGCGCAGGCTGCGCGCCGCGCCGATCAGCGTCAGCGGGATCTGCCCGCCATCGGGCAGCGGCACATGGGCGCCGGCGATGTCCTGCGCCACCGTGGCGTCGTAGGCCAGCGCCTCGACGCGCAGGCGGCGCGGATCCACCACCTCGAACACCAGCTCGCGCGCGTCCACCACCTGTCCGGCCACCGCCTGGGCCGACGCGATCACGCCGCTGACGGGCGCCACCAGGGCCTCACGCGCCGCCAGTCCGGTGCCGACCGCGCGCACGCGGCCGTCCAGCCCGGCCAGCTCGCTCTCCAGCGCCTCGATGTCCTTGCGCGGCACGGTGTCGGCCAGTTCGCGCAGGCGCGCCAGGCGCTTGCGTGCCAGGTCTTGCGCGGCGCGCAGCTCGGCCAGCTGCGCCTGCTGCCCGGCGCGCTCCAGGCTGCCGGCGCTGGACTGCACATAGGCCAGCACCTCGCCTTTGCGCACCGCCTGGCCCACGCCGGGGATGCCGCGCGGCCCCGGCTCCAGCCGGCCGGCGTTCATGGGCTGGACCTTGCCGCCCGCGTTGGGGTCCATCAGCACCTGGCCGTTGAGCTCCAGCGCGCGCGGCAGCTGGCGCGTGCGCGCCTCGACGGTGCGCACGCCCATCTGGCGCTGGGCCGGCTTGGGCAGAAAGACCGCGCCATCGGGCAGGCGCTGCGGCCCCTGCGCGCTCACCGGCGGCGGTGCGTCGCCATGGTCGTGCCCGGGGCCGGCCTGCGCCGGCCCGGCGCCCAGCAGCAGGACCAGGGTCAGCAGCGCGGCGGTCGGGCGCGGCGTGGCGGCGAAGGAAGAAAGGAGGAATCTGCGCATGATCAGGCGTTGTTCTTGGCGCGCAGGCGGCGCGCGAGCGTCAGGAGCAGGGCCGCCAGCAGCGCGGCGCCGGCCAGCGCGCCGCCCCACAGCGCCAGGCGGCGCGGGCCACCGCCCGTGGCGGCTTCGGCATGGGCGTCCTCGTGCAGGTCCAGTTCGGCGGCGAGCAGGTCGCTGTCCTGCGCGGTGCGTACCGTGGCGTTGAGCGCATGGCTGCCCTCGGCCAGCGGGGCGTCCAGCTGCAGTTCGAACTCGCCGACGCCGACGGCGCGCGGCTTGAAGCTGCGCGAGCCCAGCTGCAGCTCCAGCTGGGCGTCGCGCACCGGCGCGTTGTCGGCGGCATGGTCCAGGTAGAGCGTCAGGCGCTGGCCGTCGAGCACGCCGACCAGCTCGAACAGCTCGGATGTGGCGGCGAAGCGCGGCAGCGCGCGCCCCGCCGTCGCGGGGGGCGCTTCGTCGCCGTGGCCCTCGTGGGCCCGGGCCGTGGGGGCGAGCAGGCCCAGCAGCAGCGCCAGGCCGAGGGCGGGCAGCCAGCCGGCGACGGGGCGGCTGCGGGAAGGGTCCAGGGTCATGGGGAAGTCCTGAAGAAGGAGAGGGGCGGTTCGCATCGGCGCATCAGCGCGGCAGCAGGCCCAGGGCCTGGTGGAGCGCCGAGATGGACTGGTTCAGCGCCAGGCGTGCCAGCAGGGCCTGGCGCTGCGCCTCGAAGGCTTCCAGCTCGACGCGCAGCCGGCCGGGCAGGTCGGTTTCGCCGGCGCGGAAGGACTTTTCGACGAAGCCCAGCGTGGCCTGCGCCAGCTCGGCACGCCGGCCGGCGGCCTGCTCGGCCAGCCGGGCCGCGGCGAGGCGCGCACGCGCGGCGGCCAGCTCGCCGATCAGGCGCTGGCGCGTCAGCTCCAGCGCTGCGCGCGCCTCCTGCTGTTCGGCCTGGGCCAGCGACTCGCGGTTCTGGCGCTCGCCATCGGAGCCGAAGGGGATGCGCAGCGCCAGGCCGAGGTTCTGCCCGTAGCGGTCGCCGTAGGCGCCGCGCTCGCGCGTGGTGCTCAGGCTCAGTTCGGGATTGGGGCGACGCTGGCTCTGGGTCAGCTCGCGCGCGCGCTCGGCGCTGGCGAGCCGGTCGTCCAGCTCGCGCAGCTGCGGATGCAGCGGGGGCAGCTCCGGCGCGGCGGGCTCGGACTGGGCGTCGGGCAGCGCCTCGGGCTGGTCGGGCAGTTCGGCCGGCACGGGCTGGCGCGTCAGCGCGGCCAGCGCCTGTTCGGCCTGCACCACCGTCGCCCGGGCCAGTGCCTGCTCGGCCTGCGCGGCGGCATGCGCGCCCTCGGCCTGCAGGCGGTCGGCGCGCGCCAGTTCGCCGGCCGCGACGCGCCGGCCCACATCGGCGGCCAGGCGGGCGGCGCTTTGTTCGCGCGCCTGTGCCAGCTCCAGCTCCGCGCGCGCCTTGTGCACGCTCCACCAGGCCTCGCGCAGCTCGCCGGCCAGGCGCCAGCGCGCGGCGGCCTCGCGGCTGTCCAGCCCCTGGCGCTCGGCGTCGGCCAGCGCCATGCTGCGCTCGCGCTCGCCAGGCAGCCACAGGGGCAGTGACAGGCCCAACTCCTGTTCGCGCGCGCCGCTGTCGCGGCTCCAGCGGTCGGTCTTGGCCGACAGCTGCAGCGCTGGTGGCTGGGCCGTCCAGCGCCGCGCCTGGGCCTGGCGGCCGGCGGCGGCCTGGCGCCGGTCCTGCGCGCTGCGCGCTTCGGGCTGCTGCTGCCAGGCGGACTCGAACGCTTGCGCCAGGCTCGCCGCTGCCGGCTCGGCACGCGTGCCGGCCGGCAGCATGCACAGGCCCAGGCCCAGGGCCAGGGTCAGTCCTTGCAGCAGCCCAGGGGGCAGGGGGGAGGCGGGAGGTCGGCGCATCGGCGGGGTCGTCTGAAGGCGGGCGCCGGAGGGCGCGATGACCGGGCACTCTAGGGAGGCCGCGACAACGCCAGCCCAACGCCAAGATGACAAATTCGTCATCTGGGCCCTGGCGCGGGCAGGGGACAATGCCCGGCCATGAAGCTGCTGGTGATCGAGGACGAACCCAAGCTGGCCGAGTACCTGCGCAAGGGGCTGAGCGAGGAGGGCTATGTGGTCGACGTCGCCCAGGACGGCATCGACGGCCTGCACCTGGCGATGGAGGGCGACTACGCGCTGGTGCTGCTGGACGGCATGCTGCCGGGCATCGACGGGCTGGCGGTGCTGGCCGCGCTGCGCCAGAGCCGGCAGACGCCGGTGCTGATGCTGACGGCGCGCGGTGAGGTCGAGGACCGGGTGCGCGGCCTGCAGAGCGGTGCCGACGACTACCTGGTCAAGCCCTTCGCGTTCTCCGAGCTGGTGGCGCGCGTGCAGGTGCTGCTGCGCCGCAGCGCCGCACCGCGGGCCGGTGGCGAGCCCACGCTGCTGCGCCTGGCCGACCTGGAGCTGGACCTGATCCGGCGCAAGGCGCAGCGCGCCGGCCAGCGCCTGGACCTGACGGCCAAGGAATTCAACCTGCTCAGCCTGCTGCTGCGGCGCCAGGGCGAGGTGCTGTCGCGCACCGAGCTGGCCGCGCAGGTCTGGGACATGAACTTCGACAGCGAGACCAACGTGGTCGAGGTGGCGGTGCGCCGGCTGCGCTCCAAGCTGGACCAGCCCTTCGAGCGGCCGCTGCTGCACACGGTGCGCGGCATGGGCTATGTCCTCGAAGCCCGCTAGCCCTCAGCGCGGGCCGCGCGTGCGCGACCTGGGCTGGCGCCTGTCCTGGTGGCTGGCGCTGCAGACCTTCATCGGCCTGGGGCTGGTCTGCCTGGCCGTCTATGCGGCGACCTCGCTCAGCCTGCGCAGCCGCCAACAGGAGACCCTGGCGCAGAAGCAGCTGGTGCTGCGCCATCTGGTGCAGGAGTCGCACCAGATGCACGACCTGCCGGGACTGCAGCATTCGCTGGACGATTTCCTCGCCGGGCACGAGGACCTGACGCTGCGCCTGCTGGACGCCCAAGGGCGCACGATCTATCCCGGCGCGGACGGGGCGGGGCCGGGCCTGGTGCGCCCGAATGGCACGCGCGCCGGTAGCCCCCGCCACCCGGGCACGCCGCAGCTCAGCCGCTTCGAGATCGCACTGCCGCAGAACGCCGCGCCGCTGCGCGCCGAGATGGCGCTGGACACCGGCGCCGACGAGCAGCTGCTGCGTCGCCTGGCGCTGACGCTGGCGGCGGCCTCCATCATCGGCGCGCTGGGCGTGTCGGTGGGCGGCTTCTGGCTGGTGCGCCTGGGCCTGTCGCCGCTGCGCCAGCTGGTCGACCAGACGCGCGCGCTGTCGGCCCAGCAGTTGGACCGGCGCCTGGACGGCTCCGCCCAGCCCGCCGAGCTGCAGCCGCTGATCGAGCAGTTCAACGCGCTGCTGGAGCGGCTGTCGCGCGCCTACCGGCAGATGGAGGGCTTCAACGCCGACGTGGCCCATGAGCTGAACACTCCGCTGGCGACGCTGATCAGCAGCTGCGAACTGGCGCTGCGCAAGGCGCGCGGCGCCGAGGAACTGCGCGAGCTGCTGGGCTCCAACCTGGAGGAGCTGCACCGCCTGGCCGCGATCGTCGCCGACATGCTTTTCCTGTCGCGCGCCGACCGCGGCGCCAGTGCGCGCCGCCAGCCGCTGGGCAGCCTGGCGCGGCTGGCCGGCGAGGTGCTGGAGTATCACGAGGCCGCGCTGCAGGAGGCCGGGCTGGAGGCGCGCATCGAGGGCGATGCCAGCGGCGCGCTGGACGCCCCGCTGCTGCGCCGCGCCCTGTCCAACCTGCTCGGCAACGCGACGCGCTATGCGCGCGCCGGCAGCGTGCTGCGCGTGGAGATCGCGCAGCCGGCGCCGGGGCTGTGCACGTTGACCGTGGTCAACGAAGGCGAGACCCTGTCCGACGAGCACCTGCCTCGGCTGTTCGACCGCTTCTACCGCGCCGACCCGGCGCGTTCGCGCAGCGAGGTCAACCACGGCCTGGGGCTGTCCATCGTCGCCGCGATCGCGCGCATGCACGGCGGCCAGCCCTTCGCCGAATCCGGCCAGGGGCTGACCCGCGTGGGGCTCACGCTGGCCCTGGTTTAGCGCCCGCCCTGCGGCCGCAGCAGGCGCAGGCCGTTGAACACCACCAGCAGGCTGGCGCCCATGTCGGCGAACACCGCCATCCACATGCTGGCGTTGCCGAACACCGCGGCGACCAGGAAGACCGCCTTGATGCCCAGCGCCAGCGCGATGTTCTGCCACAGCACGGCATGGGTGCGTTGCGACAGGCGCAGGGTCTCGGGCAGGCGGCGCAGGTCGTCGTTCATCACCACCACGTCGGCGGCCTCCATCGCGGTATGGGTGCCGGCCCCGCCCATCGCGAAGCCCAGGTCCGCGCGCGCCAGCGCCGGCGCATCGTTGATGCCGTCGCCGGTCATCGCGGTGGGCCCCAGCCGGGCCTGCAGCGCCTCGATCGCGGCGAGCTTCTCCTCGGGCAGCAGCTGGGCCTGCAGCTCGGTGATGCCGGCCTGCTCGGCGATGGCGCGCGCGGTGGCGGCGTTGTCGCCGGTCAGCATCACCGGCGTCACGCCCAGCGCGCGCAGCTCGGCGATGGCCTGACGCGAGCTGTCCTTGATGGTGTCGGCCACCGCGCACAGCGCCAGCACGCCGTGCTCGCCGACCAGCAGCGTGAGGCTGCGTCCGGCCTGCTCATGCGTCTGCAGACGGGCCTCCAGCGCGGGCGAGCACAGGCCCAGCTCCTCCACCCAGCGGTGGTTGGCCAGGCGGTAGAGCCGGCCGTCGATGCGGCCCTGCACACCGCGGCCGGGTTCGGCGCGGAACTCGTCCACGGCCAGTGTTGCCGTGTCGGGGGCGCCCGCCTGCAGGCCCTGGGCGATCGCGGCCGAGACCGGATGGTCCGAGCGCAGCGCCAGGCTGCGCGCCAGCCGGCCCAGCTCGGCATCGGCATCGGCGTTGACATCGGCGCTGGCCGCGAGCGGCTCGAAGGCGGCCAGCTGCGGCCGGCCCTGCGTGATGGTGCCGGTCTTGTCCAGCGCCACCGCCTTGAGCTTGCGCGCCTCCTCCAGATGGACGCCGCCCTTGATCAGGATGCCGCGCCGCGCCGCCGCCGCCAGCCCGCTGACCACCGTGACCGGCGTCGAGATCACCAGCGCGCAGGGGCAGGCGATCACCAGCAGCACCAGGGCCTTGTACAGCGCCTGGCTCCAGCCCCAGCCCAGCAGCCAGGGCGTCAGCACGGCCACCGCCAGCGCGATCGCGAAGACCGCGGGCGTGTACACCGCCGCGAAGCGGTCGACGAAGCGCTGCGTGGGCGCGCGCGAACCCTGGGCCACCTCGACCGCGTGGATGATGCGCGCGAGCAGGCTGTCCGAGGCCGGTGCGCTGACGCGGAACTCCAGCGCGCCGCCCTGGTTGATGGTGCCGGCATAGAGCCCGTCGCCGGGGCCTTTGTCGACCGGGATGCTCTCGCCGGTGACCGGGGCCTGGTCCACCGCGCTCTGTCCGCTGACCACCTCGCCGTCCAGCGGCACGCGTTCGCCGGGGCGCAGGCGCACGAGGGCGCCCACGGCCACGTCGGCGCTGGGCTGGCGGCGCCAGCTGCCGTCGGGCTGGCGCACCTCGGCGTCCTGCGGCGCCAGCGCGAGCAGCTCCTGGATCGCGTTGCGCGCGCGATCCACCGCGCGGGCCTCGATCAGCTCGGCGATCGCGTACAGCGCCATCACCATCGCCGCCTCGGGCCACTGGCCGATCACGAAGGCGCCGGTCACGGCCACCGTCATCAGCGCGTTGATGTTCAGCCGCCCCAGACGCAGCGCGCTCAAGCCCTTGCGATAGGTGGAGAAACCCGCGAGCAGGATGGCCGCCGCGGCGCAGCCCAGCGCCAGCAGGCGCCAGGGCAGGGTGTCCGGCGCGAAGAAGTCGGCCGATTCGGACGCGAGCGCCAGCAGCAGGGCCAGGGCCAGCCGCGGCAGGCCACTGCTGGCCGGCTTGGGCGCGGCCTGGGACGGGCCATCGAGCGGGCGGGCCTCGAAGCCGGTGGCCCGGATCGCCGCCAGCACCGGCTCGCGCAGCGCGGCGTCGGCGTCCAGCGCCAGCGTGCGGCGGCCCAGATCGAAGCGCAGCGAGCGCAGGCCCGCGATCGGTTCCAGCGCGCGGCGGATCTCGGACTCCTCGGCCGAGCAGTCCATCGCCGGGATGTGGATCAGCAGCGCGCCCGGCGGCAAAGGCTCGGCCGGGGCGCTGGGCGCCGTGGTGGCGGGCGCGGCACAGCCATGGCTGCAACAGGATGCGGCCTCCGCCGGCCCGGCCTGTGCCGGCGCGTGAGACTGCGCATGGGCATGGCCGTGATCGTGATCGTGATCGTGATCGTGATCGTGATCGTGATCCGTGTGAGCGTGGTGGTGTTGACTCATGCCTGCATTGGAAACCCTGTAGCAGGTGTAGAGTCAAGCGCATCCATGCCGGAGCCGCGATGAAGATTGGGGAACTCGCACACACGACCATGACGCCGGTCGAGACCATCCGCTACTACGAGCGCGAGGGCCTGCTGCCACCACCGGCCCGCACCGGCGGCAACTACCGGCACTACGAGCCCGCCCACGCGCAGCGCCTGGGCTTCATCCGCAAGTGCCGTTCGCTGGACATGTCGCTGGACGAGATCCGCGCGCTGCTGGCCTTCAAGGACAGCCCTGGCAACGACTGCGGCGAGGTCAACGGCGTGCTGGACGAACACATCCGCCACATCAGCGCGCGCATCCAGGAATTGCGCGCGCTGGAAAGCGAACTGCTGGAGCTGCGGGCGCAATGCGGCTCGGAGGCGTCGGGGGCGGCGTGTGGGATTTTGCGGGGGTTGGAGGAGGGGGTGGGGGCTGGTGGGGCCGGTGGTTCCGGTGGTTCTGGTGGTTCTGGTGGTTCTGGTGGTTCTGGTGGCGCCGTGGGTTCTGTGGGGGCGGGGAGTGCGCGGGGGCATCCGGGTGGGGTGCATCGGCGGATGGGGTGAGGGGGCAGTGTCTCGCTTTTTGTTTTTTGCGCGGGGCGCAGAGCCCGCCGGGTCCCGGCCCGGCAGCCGGGTAACTTTTCCTGCGGGCCCAGGAAAAGTCACCAAAAGGAGGGCCTGAAATACGATTTGACCGAGGCCTGCGCTTCGCACTGAGTGCTGGCCCGACGACCATCGGGGCGGGTCCACCGCTCAGGATGTAAGTCGCTCGCCGGGTACGGCTCGACTCCACATCGGGCCTCGTGCCCGGGCTCGCTACCCGCACAAGTCTTGCCGGCGCAGGAGGGGGGCTGCTGGTGTTGGTCCCTGGTGTTGGCCCGTGGTGTTTTTGAAGGTCTGCGCAGGGCGCAGAGCCCGCCGGGTCCCGCCCCGGCAGGCGGGTAACTTTTCCTGCGGGCCCAGGAAAAGTCACCAAAAGGAGGGCCTGAAATGCGATTTGACCGAGGTCCGCGCTTCGCACTGAGTCCTGTCCCGACGACCAGCGGGGCAACGCCACCACTCAGGCTTTAAGTCGCTCGCCGAGTACGGCTCGACTCCACATCGGGCCTCGTGCGCCGGCTCCTGCATGCCGATGCTTGCGGCTCCAAGCCGCGAGCATCGGCGCCCCCTGGGGGGGCTGCCCAGCGGTTCCGCTGGGCTTGGGGGGGTGTTTCGGGCCGAGCGCCGGGCCGCCCCAAGCCGGCCCATAGGGCGGTACAGGCGGGGTATGCCCCGCCTGTACCGCCGTCCCCCTGGGGGACCGGCCAGCGTACCCGCTGGCCGAGGGGCCTCAGTTCATTTCAAGATCGTTGCGCTGCACATAGACGCGCAAATTCTGGGCGGCGAAGCCGGCGGGGGCGATGCGCTGCAGGTCCACGGGGGCGTGGCTGGCGACGTCGAACTTCCAGCTGAAGCGCTGTTCGCCGTTGCGGAAGGTGACGACGTCACCACAGACCACGTTGAGTTGGCGAACCTGGTTCACGTCGACCACGCGCGCACCCGCATCACCCTGGGTCGGGACACCATAGATCGAGCGCCCGTTGGCGAAGGTCGGCGACGGTGTCGCGGCCTGGGCCAGCGATGCGGCGGTGGCCAGGGCGGCGAGGGCGCCCAGACCGGCGATGCGACGGGCGATGAGACGGCTGTTCATGGAGTCTTCCTTTCCTTGTGCGGACCATGACCGCGCGGCGCCTTGCCGCGGCAGATCGTCATGCGTCTGTCATTCACTGTAGGAAGCAAGGCCTGACCCCAGGCCGTCGGCCCGATGACAAATGCGTCATGCCGCGGATCGCACATTTTTCGCGGCGGCATTTAAGTCCGCCGTGGCCCGCGTCGTCTTGTACCGGTGAGGGCGCTGCAACGCCCCGCAACCCGAACACCTCTCAAGGAGCGAACACACCATGTTGAGCCTGCACACCAATGCCGCGGCCCTGTCGACCCAGAACTCGCTGAGCTCGACGCAGAAGGCGCTGTCCAGTTCCATGACCCGCCTGGGCACGGGCTTCCGCGTCAACTCCGCGATGGACGATGCCGCCGGCCTGCAGATCGCCACCCGCCTGAACGCCCAGGCCCGCGGCATGGCCGTGGCCCAGCGCAACACGCAGAACGGCATCTCCATGCTGCAGACCGGCGAAGGCGCGCTGAACGAAGTCTCCAACATCCTGCTGCGCATGAAGGACCTGGCGACCGAAGGTTCCAACGCCACCTCCACCGCCGCCGACAAGAAGGCCATGCAGGCCGAGTTCGACTCGCTGGGCCGCGAACTGGCCAACATCATGGACAACACGTCCTTCGGTGGCGAGAAGCTGTTCGCCCGCGGCGTGGCTGCGTCCAACGTGACTGGCAGCTCGGCCAAGTTCGCCAGCGGCACCGGCATGAGCTTCCAGATCGGCGCCAGCGCCTCGGAAACCATGGCCGTGGACGTGTCGGCCATCGTCGGCGCGCTGGCCAATGACGCCGGCGACCTGGGCAAGATCAGCGCCACCTACAAGACCACCGCCACCGCGGCCACCACCGGCACGGAAGTGGGCCTGACCGCCACCATCACCGATCTGGACTCGGCGCTGGCCAAGGTCGGCGAGCTGCGCTCGGCCATGGGTGCCGCGGCCAACCGCCTGGACCACGTCTACAACAACCTGCAGAACATCAGCACCAACACGCAGGCCGCCAAGGGCCGCATCATGGACACGGACTACGCGACCGAGTCCTCGCACATGACGACCAAGCAGATGCTGCTGCAGTCGGGCACCGCGATGCTCAAGCAGAGCAACAGCATGTCCGGCCTGGTGATGTCGCTGCTGGGCTGATCCCGCCCGCCAGCATCCGGCCCGCGGCCGGATGCGACCCCCACGCGAGAGCCGGGCCCGTCCCGGTTCTCGCTTTTGTCGTTGTGGGGCGGCCTTGCCGCCGCCCCCGTCTCACTCTCCCCGCAGGACCGCGATGAAACCCAGCAAGCAGCAGCTGCGCGCCGAGCATTTCTGGAAGATGGGCCAGGCGGCCGAACACCAGGGCCAGTGGACCCTGGCGCTGCAGGCCTACGAAGGCTGCGTGCAGGCCGACCCGGCCGACATGCGCGGCTGGGTGAGCCAGGTCGTGACCGCGCTGCGGCTGGGCGACGTGGCGCGCGCCGAGAGCGCCGCGCGCGAGGCGCACCGGCGCATGCCCGACAGCGCGCTGACCTGCCGCTTGCTGGCGCAATGCCTGCTGCTGCAGCACCGCTTCGACGAGGTCGTGGCGATCTGCGCCGCCTTGCCCGCCACGGCCGAGCGCGACGCGGAGCTCCTCGCCATTCACGGCCAGGCCCTGTTCGCGGCCGGCCGCGCGCAGGAGGCGGTGCATGTCTTTTTGCGCTCCCTGCAGCTGGACCTGGGCAATGCCTCCGCCCACTACACGCTGGGCCTGTGCTTCCAGCGCCTGCGCATGCCCGAGCAGGCGGTGATCAGCATGGAGACCGCGCTGGCCACCGACAAGAACGGGCGCTATCGCCTGCTGGCCCTGTCCGTGCTGGTTCACGAGATGCGCCAGGCCTGCGACTGGGGCCGGCTGGCGGCGCACGAGGCCGATCTGCTGCGCGTGCTGGCGCACAGCAGCGAGAAGGACTGCGCCGAGCTGCTGCCCTTTCCGCTCATCGCCGCTTTCGACGCGCCGCAGCACCTGCTCAAGGTCGGCCGCGCGAACGCGGCGCGATACGCCCAGGGCGTCCAGCCGCTGCCTCCGCGCGCGCAGCGCCGCCCGGGGCGGCTGCGCCTGGGCTATCTGTCCGCCGACTTCGCCAACCACGCCACCGCGCTGCTGCTAACCGAGCTGCTGGAGCGCCACGACCGCGAACGCTTCGAGGTCTTCCTCTACTGCCACAGCGCCGAGGACGGCAGCCCGCAGCAACGCCGCATCCACGCCGCCGGCGACCACCTGCGCCGCGTGCGCACCGGCGACAGCGCCTCGGTGGCGGCGCAGATCCGCGCCGACGACATCGACCTCCTGATCGACCTGAAGGGCCACACGCACGAGCACCGCATGGACATCCTGGCCTACCGGCCGGCGCCGCTGCAGCTGGGCTATCTGGGCTACCCGGGATCGACCGGCGCCGGCTACCTGGACTACCTGATCGGCGATCCGGTGGTGACGCCGCTGGCCCATGCCGAGCGCTACAGCGAAAAGATCGCGCAACTGCCCCACAGCTACCAGCCCAACGACAGCCGGCGCGCGCTGCCGGACGCGCCCTCGCGCGCCGGGCTGGACCTGCCCGACGGGGCTTTTGTGTTCTGCTGTTTCAACCAAAGCTACAAGCTGTCGCCGACCCTCCTGGACCTGTGGGCCGAGATCCTGCGCCGCAGCCCGCAGTCGGTGCTGTGGCTGCTGGCCTGGAACCCTGCCGCCGAGCGCAACCTGCGGCGCGAATGGG
The DNA here is from genome assembly GCF_022549225.1 of Pelomonas sp. CA6. Classification (GTDB taxonomy): domain Bacteria; phylum Pseudomonadota; class Gammaproteobacteria; order Burkholderiales; family Burkholderiaceae_C; genus Roseateles. Next base: position 102,364 of record NZ_JAKZFD010000011.1, on the reverse strand, counting down.
CGGCGCGCGGCATGGAGGCGGCGCGGCTGATCTTTGCGCCGCGGCTGGAGGTGGACGCCCACCTGGCGCGGCTGCGCCAGGCCGACCTTTTCCTGGACACCTGGCCTTGCAACGCCCACACCACCGCCAGCGAAGCGCTGTGGGCCGGCGTGCCGGTGCTGACCGTGCCGGGCGAGAGCTTCGCGTCGCGCGTCGGCGCCAGCCTGGTGCAGGCCTGCGAGCTGCCCGAGCTGGTCTGCGCCGACGCGCGCGCCTATGTCGAGAAGGCGGTGGCGCTGGCCGCCGACCGCTATCACGCGAAAGCCTTGAAGAAGCACCTGGATCAACGCCGCCTCGCGCTGCCGCTGTTCGACGGCGCCCGCTACGCGCGCGACATGGACGCGCTGCTGCAGCGGCTGTGGGAGCGCCATGCCCAGGGGCTGGCGCCGGCCGCGATGGCGGCGCAGGCCGCGCCCGTCGCCGGGCCGGCGGTGGCCGACCTGGCCGCCTGAGGTCGGCGATGCGCTTGCAGCCCGTGCCCGCGCTGCGTGCCGTGCTGCCGCTGCTGAGCGGGCTGGCGCAGTCCGGCCTGCCGCTGCCGCGCCCCGGCGCGGTGCTGTCGCTGGCCGCCGCGCTCGCGCCAGCGGCCGGCCGGGGTGAGCGGCTGTGGGAGTTGCGCGGGCCGGCCGGTGAACTGCTGGCCACGCTGGCCGCGCCGGAGGGCGTGGCCCCGGGCGAGGTGCTGCTGCTGCGTCTTCGCGCGCTGCAGCCGCGCATGGAGCTGGAGCTGCTGGAACGCCGTGCGCCGCAAGCGCCGCCGGGCAGCGCCGACAGCGGCTGGGCCCAGCTGGGCCAGCTGCGCTCCGGCGCCGCGCTGCTGCGCCGCCAGACCCTGGCCGCCGCCGTGCTGCCGCGCCTGAGCCTGGAGGGCGAGGCGCTGCGCCTGGTCACTGCCTGGCTGCTCGCGGCCGAGCAGGGCCTGCCGCCGTCAGGGCCGCAGGGCCAGCCGCTGTGGCTGTGGCACTGGCCGCGCGGGCTGCCCGGGCTGGAATCGCCGCACGACGCGGAGCCGGACACCCCGGCCGGTGACGACGAAGGCGCGGCCGAGCCCCCCGCGCCGCGCGCCAGCCTGGTGCTGCTGCTGCGCTGGCGCGGCCGACCGGTGCTGCTGCATCTGCAGCGCGGCCGCGGCGACGGGCTGCACCTGGTGCTGGTCGTGGAGGACGAAGAGACGCAGCGCGCGCTGCGCGCCGAGCAGCCGCGCTGGCTGGCCGCGCTGGCGCGCGGCGGCCATCGCCTGCTGTCGCTGGCCTGGCGCCAGCGCCCGCTGCCGGCGCCGCACGAACCGGGGCGCATGCCGGCGGGCGCGCCGCGTCCGCTGCTGGATGCCGCGGCGCTGCTGCTGCGGGCGCTGGAGGACGGGCTGGGCTGAGCCCCGTCAGCCCAGCGTGCCCAGCACCGCGATCTCGCGCTGCTCCGGCACCTCGTTGTAGGACAGCACGGTCAGCCCGGGTGCGAACAGCCGCGCGTAGCGCGCCAGCAGCGGCCGTACCTGCGGCATCACCAGCAGCACCGGTGCGGCGCCCTGGCTCTTCATCTGGTCGCGCGCGGCGGGCATGTGCTGCTGCAGCTGCGACAGCAGCTGCGGGTCCACCGGGAAGCTGTCCAGCTGCGGCTTGGCGCCGCCCTGGCGCGCCTGGTTCAGCGCGTTCAGCAGGTGGTTCTCCAGCTCGCTGCCGAGATTGAACACGCGCAGCGCCGCGCCCGCGCCGGCCGGGCCCAGCAGCTGGGCGACGATCTGGCGGCGCAGCGCGCAGCGCAGCTCGGCGGCGAGCAGGATGGGGTCCTTGGTGGTCTCGGCGTTCTCCACCAGGGTGCTGGCGATGGTCTGGATGTCCTTGATCGCCACGCCCTCGGTGAGCAGCAGGCGCAGGATCTTCAGCAGCTGCGCATGGGTGTAGGCCTTGTCCAGCGCCGCGCCCAGCTTGGGCGCGATGGCCTGCAGCCGTTCGATCAGCGCGGCGATGTCGTCGAAGCGCAGCAGCTCGGGCAGCTGCTCGCGCACGATCTTGGAGACATGGGTGGCGATCACGCTGGCCGTGTCCACCACCTGGTAGCCCAGGCCCAGCGCATGGGCCTTGTGCGCTGGCTCGATCCAGGTCACGGCCATGCCGTAGGCGGGGTCGAAGCCGGGAATGCCGTCCAGCTCGCCATAGACCTGGCCGGAGGCCAGCGCCATCAGCCGCTCGGGGTAGAGCTCGGCCTGCGCCACCGTGCTGCCGGACAGCTGCACCGCGTACTGGTTGGGCTTGAGCGACAGGTCGTCGCGCACGGACAGCGTGGGCAGCAGCAGGCCCAGGTTTTCGCTCAGCGACTGGCGCATGCCCTTGACGCGCTGCTGCAGCGGCGCGCCCTGGGCGGGGTCGATCAGGCCCACGAGCTTGTAGCCCAGGCTCACTGACAGCGCCTCCACCACGGGCAGCGCGCGCCAGTCCAGTTCTGGCGGCGTGCCCAGCGCCAGCGCGGCCTCCACCGGCGCCGGCTGCACCGGGCGCGGTGCGCTGCGGCCCATGCGCCAGCCCGCATAGGCCAGCGCGGCGGCGAAGGCGCCGAAGGCCAGCCAGGGCATGCCCGGGATCAGCGCCAGCACCAGCATCACGCCGGCGGCGCCATACAGCACCTGCGGCGAGGCCAGCATCTGCTCGCCCACCTGGGCTTCCAGATGGCCCGAGTCGCTGACGCGCGTGACGATGATGGCCGCGGCGGCGGACAGCAGCAGCGCCGGAATCTGCGCCACCAGCCCGTCGCCGATGGTCAGCAGGCCGTACTGGCGCACCGCGTCGCCCAGATCCAGCCCGTGCATGAAGACGCCGATCGCGACGCCGCCGGCCAGGTTGATCAGCAGGATCAGGATGGAGGCGATCGCATCGCCGCGCACGAACTTGCTGGCGCCGTCCATCGCGCCGTAGAAGTCGGCCTCGGTGCCGACCTCGCGGCGGCGGCGCTGCGCCTGTTCCTGGTTGATCAGGCCGGCGTTGAGGTCGGCGTCGATCGCCATCTGCTTGCCGGGCAGGGCGTCCAGCGTGAAGCGGGCCGAGACCTCGGAGATGCGTTCCGCGCCCTTGGTGACGACGATGAAGTTCACCACCATCAGGATCACGAAGACCACCAGGCCGACGATGAAGTTGCCACCGATCACCACGTTGCCGAAGGACTCGATGACGCGGCCCGCGGCGTGCGTGCCCTCGTGGCCGTGCAGCAGCACGACGCGCGTGGAGGCCACGTTGAGCGACAGCCGCATCAGCGTGGTGGCCAGGATGATGCTGGGGAAGACCGAGAAGTCCAGCGGCCTCTTGCTGTTCACGCTGACCAGGATCACCACCAGCGCGAGCACGATGTTGAAGGTGAACAGCACATCCAGCAGCACCGGCGGCAGCGGCAGGATCACCATCGCGAGGATGGCAAGCAGGAACAGCGGCGCGGCGATGCGCAGGTCGCGCAGTTGCTGGCGGGCGGTGTGGAGCGGGTTCATGCGGACTCCGGATCGGAAAGATGGCGCGGCACCGACAGCTCGGAGGCCAGCCGTGGTTCGGTCTTGCGCCGGCCGTCGCGGAAGGCCTTGAGCTGCATGACGTAGTTCAGCACCTGGGCGACGGCCTGGTAGAGCGACGCGGGGATTTGCTGCTGCACCTGGGCGCTGTTGTAGAGCGCGCGCGCCAGCGGCGGCAGCTCCAGCAGCTGCACCTGGTGCTGACGGGCGAGCTGGCGGATGTACAGCGCCATCTCGTCGACGCCCTTGGCGACGACGAAGGGCGCCTCGGCGCGCGCGCTGTCATAGCGCAGCGCGACCGCGTAGTGCTCGGGGTTGACGATCACGACGTCGGCCTCGGGCACGGCCTGGCGCGCGCTGCGCCGCGCGATCTGCTGCTGCAGCTGGCGGATGCGCTGGCGCACCTCGGGCCGGCCCTCGTTCTGCTTGTACTCGTCCTTCACTTCCTGCTTGCTCATGCGCTGGCCGCGCAGAAAGAGCAGGCGCTGCAGCGGCAGGTCCACCAAGGCATAGAGAGCCAGCACGGCGGCCAGCGTCAGCAGCGCGTCCATCACCAGCGCGGCCGCCCGAGCCAGCGCGTCGGACAGCGGTAGCGCCTGCAGCTGGACGAAGTCGCGCGCGGTGGAGGTGCTCAGCCAGACCAGCACGCCCAGCACGCCGCCCACCTTCAGCAGCGTGGCCGCGAGGTCGCTGTGGTGCTTGGCCGAGAACAGCCGCGCCAGGTTGGACAGCGGGTTCAGGCGCGAGAACTGCGGCGCCCATTGCCGGGTCGCGAACACCAGCCCGCCGCCGAGCTGCGCCGCCGCCACCACCGCCAGGGGCAGCACGAACAGCGGCAGCACCATGCGCGCGAACAGCCACAGCGCCTCGTGCGCGGCCTCGCCCCACAGGGTCTGCAGCGCCTGCAGCGCGTCGCCGCCGCCGGCCTGCGCCAGCGGCGCCAGCGCCAGCTGGAAGAGACGGCGGAAATCCTCCAGATAGCCCGGCGCGAGCCAGACCAGCAGCTTCAGGCCCAGCAGCAGGCCCACCGCCGCGGCGATGTCCTTGGAGCGCGCCACCTGACCCTGCTCGCGGGCCTTGCGCAGCTTTTGTTCCGAGGGCTTCTCGGTCTTGTCGGCGCTGGAGGACTCAGACATGGCCGGCCCTCATGCCCTGCTCGACCATGTCCAGCAGGCGGCGCGTCATGGCCAGGTAGTGCTGCGGCACATGGGCCAGCACCTGGGTCAGCATGAACAGCCCGAACAGCGTGACCAGCGAAAAGCCCAGCGAGAACAGGTTCAGCGTCGGCGCGACGCGGTTCAGAAAGCCCATGCCCAGCTGCACCACCAGCGTGGCCGCCGCCACCGGCAGCGCCAGCAGCAGGGCCGCCGAGAACACCCAGGCCAGGTTGTAGACCAGGTTCTGCAGCGTGATCAGCGCCAGCCCCGAGCCCACCGGCCAGGCGCGGAAGCTCTCGCCCAGCACCGCGGTGAAGAGCAGGTGGCCGTCCATGCCGAAGAAGGCCAGCACGCACAGCACGTTGAGCAGCGCGGTGATGACGTCGGAGCCGCTGCCGTTGATGGGGTCGTTCAGCACCGCCATCGACAAACCCAGCTGCGAGGAGATCAGAAAGCCCAGCACGCCGATCACCGCCATCGCCAGATGGAAGCTCAGCCCCAGCGCCAGGCCCAGCACGACCTGTTCCGCCGCGGCGAGGATGCCGCGCATGGAGAACACGTCCAGCGCCAGCGCGCCGGCCTGCGACACCGGCTGCAGCACCACCGCCAGCACCAGCGCCAGCAGCGCGCGCGCCGACACCGGCATGCCGGACTCGCCGATGGTGGGCGCCGCCGACAGCATGGCCATCACGCGGCAGAAGGGCCACCACAGCGCGGTGAGCCAGGCGGTCAGCCGGCCGAACTCGAGCTCCACCGCCGCCCCTCAGCCGACCAGCTGCGCCGCGCGCTCGAAGATGGACACGCAGAAGTCCATCAGGCGGCCCACCATCCAGCGCCCCGCCAGGCCCACCACCAGCAGGGTGACGAGCAGGCGCGGCAGGAAGGACAGGGTCTGCTCGTTGATCTGCGTCGCCGCCTGGAACAGCGCCACCACCAGACCCACCACCAGGCCCGGCACGATCAGCACCAGCACCAGCAGCAGCGTGAGGTTGAGGCTTTCGCCGATCAGGTCGATCGCGATTTCGGGACTCATGCGCGCCTCACCCGGCCACGCCGCGCACGCTGGAGACCAGGGTCTGGACCGTCAGGGTCCAGCCGTCCACCAGCACGAAAAGCAGCAGCTTCAGCGGCAGCGAAATCACCAGCGGCGACAGCATCATCATGCCCATGGCCATCAGCACCGAAGACACCACCAGGTCGATCACCAGGAAGGGGATGAAGAGCATGCAGCCGATCTGGAAGGCGGTCTTCAGCTCGGACAGCGTGAAGGCCGCCAGCTTGACCGGGAAGCTGTGCTGCGTCGGGTCGCTCACCTGGGTCTCGCCGGCCAGCTGCGCGATCTGGGCCAGCGCGGCCTTGCTGGTCTGGGCCAGCATGAAGCGCGCCACCGGCTTCTCGGCGATCGCGAGCGCCTGCGACAGCGTGATCTTCTCCTCGTCGTAGGGCTTGAGCGCCTGCTCCCAGACCTGGGTGCCGATCGGTCGCATCACCAGGATGGTGAGGATGAGCGCGACGCCGGTGACCAGGCGGTTGGGCAGGCCCTGCTGCAGGCCCAGGGCCTGGCGCAGCAGCGACAGCACGATGACGAAGCGGGTGAAGCTGGTCATCATCAGCACCAGCACGGGCAGCAGCCCGAGCAGGGTCATGATGACCAGGACCTGGGTCTTCAGCGTGAAGTCGCCGCCCGCGCCCGAGATCTTGATCGCGGCGGCGAAGGCTGGCTCGGCCGCCAGCAGCGCGGCGCCCAGGACCGCGCGGGCGGCCCAGCGCCCCATGCGGCGGCCCGGCATGGCCTTGTTCATGCGCCCAGGCTGTCCAGGTCCAGGCCGTCGATTTCCAGCACGCGCAGCGCGTGGCTGTCGCCGCTGACCACCACCTCGGCGCGGCCGATCACGGTGCCGTTGACCTTCATGGTCAGCGGCGCGCCGGCCAGGGTGTCCAGCTCCACCACGCTGTCGGGCTGCAGGCGCGCCAGCTCGTGCAGCGAGATGCGCGCTTCACCGACTTCCAGCGTCAGCGTCACGGGGATCTTGCGCATCAGCGCCGGCAGGTCGCGGGCCGCCGCGGGACGGGCGGGCGCGGGCTCTTGCGCCAGCGCGCCGTCGCTGTCGGTCAGCAGTCCGGCGATCAGATCGGAATCGCTCATCATCATTCACTCCAGGTCTTGGAAAGAGGTCAGGCACAGCTTGCCCTGGTGCTCGGCGACGGTGGCGCGCATCAGCGGCGACTCGTCGACCAGCACGGTGGCGTCGGCCAGGCGGATGGGGATCAGGCTGCCCGGCGCGAGGTCCAGCACCGTGCCCAGCGCCAGTTCGCGCTCCAGCAGGCGCGCCTGCAGCCTCAGATTCAGGCGCCGCCCCAGCGGCAGCGGCGCCGTCGCGGGCGGGCGGGCGGCGCGCGCGCCGTCGGCCAGGTGGCGCAGCAGCGGGGCCAGGTAACTGCCATCCAGCGCCAGCAGCACCTCGTGCGTCTCGCCCTGCAGGCCGTCGGCGATGCACAGCTGCAGCAGCCAGGCGTCGGCGCCCAGGCCCGGATGGGCGCTGGGCTGCAGCAGCGCGGGCTCGCTGGCCGTGGCGGCCGGCGCGGCCGCGTCCAGCCCGCCCTGGGCGGCCGCCTGCTCGATCAGCTGCAGGCACAGCGCGATCCAGCGCCGCGCCAGCTGTTGTTCCAGCCGCTCCTCGGTGGCGCTGCCCGTGCCGGCCGCCTCGGGGGGTGTCGACGCATCAGCCAGGCCCAGGCGGCGTGCCATCAGCCCGGTCACCAGGCGGCGCTCCATGCGGCAGGCGACGGCGCCTTGCGGGCCCAGCGTGCGCAGCCAGCGGCCTTCGGTGCCGCCGACGCGCCGGTCCAGCGGCTTGAGCGTCAAGGTGCGCAGCTGGTAGTCGGCGCGATAGCGGCGGTTCCAGGCCAGGCAGACCTGGCGCTGCAGCGCCTCGCGCATCTGTTCCGCGACCGCGGGCAGCAGGTGCAAGGGGCGACCCAGGCTGCGCGGATCCAGCGCCGCGGGTCGCTCGCCGGCTTCGGCGGCGGGCGTCTTCAAGGAGCTTTGCATGATGGGGTGGGTCCGGTTTCCTGGATTCTTCAAGAGACGGGGGATTCTATTTTTCGTTCAGCCGATATTCCCATCCATTACCGCCGTGGCTGTGGTTATCACGGGAATAGTTCACATCGGGTGTGTCGCCATGCGCACAAGCATGACCATGTCGGTTTAATGACTGTCGCCTTTGTGTCGCCATACCTCGATGAGTCCAATTTGCTTTCATTCGGCCTTGTTTTGCATAATTCGCACATCTATCAGATGCGTGCGATCTGCGAATTCTTCGGTGTTGCGGCCCATACTCCGTCTGTGAACTTCTTCACAGGCGGATGGCGGGTTTTGTGGCGCCGCACCACAACGACTTGTTTCAGCTCGTGGCGGCACGCTACAGTGCGTTGCATCAGGGCACACCCGAGCGAAAGCCGGGGTCGCAAAGCCTCCGGTCTACCGTCCGACCAGGACCAAGATAGCGGGGTTGCCAGACCTGAGTCTGTGAGTCGCGTGCTGCGCGGTTCCATAGCTACTCTTGCTTCTGCCGGGTCCCAAACGGACCCGTTGTGACCTGCTTGGCGCCAGCCAGGGTGCGTGCCCGTCGAACCCCAGGACGGAGCATTCCATGTCACCAGCGCATCACCCGCTTTCGATTCGCGCCTCCAGGCGATATTGATCGCCCACGGAGACCGATACGGCCGTGCATGGCCGCTCGAATCTCCTCCCTTAATTCCTTCAATCGCCGGGAAAAATCCCGCGAGGGGCGATGCTTTGCCGGTATGAATTGATTTTCAGAGGTTTAGAAATCTTCGCTCGAGGCTGCGTGAATTCGCTTCGCGTGGGTGTGTAAATATGATTTACATATTTCCACCTGAAAATGTTTTGTTCTGCTGTTTGAACACTAAATCCTCTGGCTCATAACCAGAGATCGGGAAGGAGTCGACGATGACAGTCCAGATGGCCATGGGCCAGGCGGCGCTGGAGACCCTGCTGCAGGGCGACGCGCTGCGCCTGCAGCAGGAAGCCGGCCGCCTGGTGGCGCCGGGGTCCGAGGCGGCCGCGGGCATGCCGGGTTTCGAGCAGGTGCTGCGCCGCGTGGACGAGCGTTCGCAGCTGGCTGACCAGCGCATGGAAGCCGTGGAGCGCGGCGAGAGCGACGACCTGGTCGGCGCCATGCTCGCCAGCCAGGAGGCCAGCCTGTCCTTTTCCATGCTCATGCAGGTGCGCAACAAGGTGGTCGGCGCGGTGGACGAGCTGATCAAGCTGCAGCTCTGAGGCCGACGGGATCCACGCCATGAACGAGTTGCAAACCCTGCCCGCCGCGGCCGCCTGGCGCCAGCGCCTGGCTGGCCTCTGGCAGGCCCGCCCCGCGCTGTCGCTGGCCGGGCTGCGCACGCTGGCGCCGCTGCTGCTGCTGGCCGCGCTGGTCACCGCGCTGGTGCTGGCGCTGATGTGGCGCGACCAGGCGGGCTACAAGCCGGTGTTCGGCCAGCAGGAGCGCGTGCCGGCGGCCGACGTGCTGGCGGTGCTGGATGCCGAGCGCATTCCCTACCGCCTGCATCCGGACAGCGGGCAGGTGCTGGTGGCCGATGCCGACCTGGGCCGCGCGCGCATGCTGCTCGCCGCCAAGGGCGTGGTCGCCAAGCTGCCGGCCGGCCTGGAGCTGATGGACCGCAACGACCCGCTGGGCGTGAGTCAGTTCGTGCAGGACATCCGCTTCCGCCGTGGCCTGGAGGGCGAGCTGGCGCAGAGCATGATGGCGCTGGACGCCGTCGCCGCCGCGCGCGTGCACCTGTCCATCGCGAAGAGCAGCTCCTTCGTGCTCAACGACGGGCAGAAGAGCAGCGCCTCGGTGGTGCTGACGCTCAAGCCCGGCCGTTCGCTGTCCAACGAACAGATCGCCGCCGCCGTCAACCTGGTGGCGGGCTCGGTGGCCGGGCTGGACCCGCAGCGCGTCAGCCTGGTGGACCAGCAGGGCCACCTGCTGTCGGCGCGCGTGGACCTCAGCGAAGGCTTCGAGGCCACGCAGGGCAACGAGGCCCAGCGCCGCATCCAGGACGAGGTGCGTCGCAATGTGCAGGAGCTGCTCGCGCCGGTGCTGGGCGAGCAGAACTACCGGCTCAGCGTCACCGCCGAGGTGAACAACGACCGCGTGCAGGAAACGCGCGAGCAGTACGGCGACGCGCCCAAGCTGACCAACGAGGCCATGCGCGAGGAGCAGGACCGCGAGCGCATCGCGCTGGGCGTGCCCGGCTCGCTGAGCAACCGGCCGGTCAACCCGCCGCCGCAGGCGGCCTCGGGCCCCGAGGGCGCGGCCGACGCCGGCAATGCCAGCAGCGCGCGCCGCAACGCCGCGACGCGCCAGTACGCCTACGACCGCAGCATCACCCAGGTCAAGCGCAGCCGCGGCCGGCTGGAGCGCCTCAGCGTGGCCGTGCTGCTGAACACCGCCGCCGCGCCGGGCGGCGCCAAGACCTGGTCCAACGAAGACCTGGGCAAGGTCGAGCGCCTGCTGCAGGGTGGCCTGGGGCTGGACAACCGCCGCGGCGACACGCTGAGCGTGTCCACGCTGGCCTTCCCGGTCGCCGCGCTGCCGGCGCCCTGGTACGAGCAGCGCGACACCTGGACCGAGGTGGCCGGCTGGGTGCTGCCGGCGCTGGGCCTGCTGGCGGGCTATCTGCTGCTGGGCCGGCCGCTGCTGCGTCTGGCGCGCCAGACGCTGGCGCCGCGCGCCGCCGGGCTGCCGGCGGTGGCGGGTGAGCGGGCGGTGGTTCCGACGCCGCTGGAGCCCCTGGGGGGGCAGGGCGGCCATGGCGCCTCGCCCGCGGCCACGGTGTCCCTCGCGCCGGCCGATTCCAGCGCGCCCGCGCTGGGTGGCCCGGCCGCGGTGACGCCGCTGCTGGAGAACTATGAGCTGCCGCCGCCCGGATCGCCGGTCGACGTGCTGGTGGACCACCTGAAGGTGCTCGCGGCCAAGGAGCCGGAGCGGGTGGCCGAAGTCGTCAAGCAATGGGTGCAGAAGAAAAATGGCCGAAGCGAGTGATTTCATTCCGCCCAGCAGCGCGGCGTCGCTGAGCCCCGTCGAGCGCGCGGCCATCGTGCTGTTGAGCATGGGCGAGGAGCCGGCCGCGGCGGTGCTGCGCTGCCTGTCGCGCGAGGAGCTGCTGGACGTCACGCAGGTGATGTCGCGCCTCTCCGGCATCAAGGTCGACTGGGTCAAGCATGCGTTGCAGGACTTCTTCGACGACTACCGCGAGCAGAGCGGCGTGCACGGCGCGTCGCGCAGCTACCTGAAGCGCTCGCTGGACCTGGCGCTGGGCGGCGAGATCGCGTCCAGCGTGCTGAACAGCATCTATGGCGACGCGATCCGGCCCAAGATGCAGCGCCTGCAATGGGCCTCGCCCAAGTGGCTGGCCGAGCAGATCGGCCATGAGCACCAGCGCATGCAGGCGGTCTTCCTGGCCTTCCTGCCCAGCGCGCTGGCCAGCGCCGTCGTCGCCGCGCTGCCCGAGGGCACGGCCGGCGGCCGCGACCGCGTGCTGCTGGAGATGGCCCGCCTCAGCGAGGTGGACGCCGAGCTGCTGGCCGAGCTGGAGGAACTGGTCGAGCGCTGCCTGGCCGGCCTGGGCCAGCAGGGTGCCACCGTCGAGGGCGTCAAGCAGGTGGCCGAGATCCTGAACCGCCTGCCCGGCGAGCGCCAGCAGATGGTGGAGCTGCTGCGCGCGCACGACCCCGAGGTGGTCGGCGAGATCGAGGTCAGCATGTACGAGTTCTTCATGCTGTCGCGCCAGAGCGAGGCCGTGCTGACGCGCCTGATCGAGGAGGTGCCGCTGGAGCTGTGGGCGGTCGCGCTGAAGGGCGCCGAGCCCGCGGTGCGCGACGCCATCCTCGCCGCGATGCCGCGCCGCCAGGCGCAGAGCTTCGAGGACCTGATGCGTCGCGGCGGGCCCATGCCCAAGAGCCGCGTCGAGCAGGCACGCGCCGAGGTCATGGCCCAGGTCAAGACCCTGGTCGACGCCGGCGAAATCCAGGTCCAGCTGTTTGCCGAGGCCACTGTCGAATGAAACCGCAGCTGCGTCCGCACCGCTTCCCGCCGCTGGCCCATTTCCATGGCGACCCGGGCCTGGCCCTGGCCTCGCCGTCGCAGAGCGGCGCGCAGCTGCAGGCCAGCCTGGCGCAGGGCTTCCAGGAAGGCCTGGCCAAGGGCTACGAAGAGGGCTACGCGAGCGGACTGGCCGGCGGCCAGGACGAGGCGCGCGCCGCGGCGCGCAGCAGCGGCCATGCCGAGGGCCTGGCCGAGGGCCGGCAGGAAGCCCAGCAGCGCCTGCAGGCGCCGCTGCTGGCGGTGGATCAGGTGCTGGCGGAGCTGGAAAAGCTGCAGCACGACTACCAGTCCGCGCTGCGCCGCGAGGTGGTGGAGCTGGTCGAGCGCGTCGCGCGCCAGGTCATCCGCGCCGAGCTGACCCTGCGCCCGGCCCAGCTGGCGGCGCTGGTGGACGAGACGCTGTCGGCGATGCCGCCGGCGCGCGACGGTGTCGAGGTCTTTCTGAACCCCGAGGATCTGCAGCGCCTGCGCGAGCTGGCGCCCGAGCGCGCGCGCGACTGGCAGCTGCATGCCGACGCGGCGCTGGAGCCGGGCGAATGCCGCGTGCTGGCCGGCGGCCGCGAGGCCGATGCCGGCTGCCGCCAGCGCCTGTCGGCCTGCATGGCCCAGGTACGCGGCCAGCTGCTGGAGCCCGCCGAGCTGCCGCCGCCGGGCGAGCAGCCCGTGCTGGAGAGCGAGGAGGGCACGCCATGATCAGCAGCGCGCTGCGCCGTGTCGAGCTGGGCGAGGTGCCTGTGGCGACGCCCACGGGCCGCCTGGTCGGCGCTTCGGGCCTGCTGCTGGAAGCCAGCGGCTGCACGCTGCGCACCGGCCAGCGCTGCCTGATCGAGCTGCAGGGCGAGGGCCCTGATGCGTGGATGGCCGCGCAGGTCGTGGGTTTCCGCGACCAGCTCGCCTATCTGATGCCCTTCAAGAAGCCCGAAGGTCTGGCGGCCGGCGCACGCGTAATGGCGGCGCCGGAGCGCAACGGGCCGATGATCGGTCCGGGCTGGCTGGGCCGCATCGTCAACGGCCTGGGCGAGCCCATGGACGGGCTGGGTCGCCTGCCCGGCGATCATCCGCTGCCGGCCACGCCGCCCAAGATCAATCCGCTGCGCAAAAAGCCGGTGCACGAGCCGCTGGACGTGGGCGTGCGCGCGCTCAACGGGCTGCTGACGCTGGGGCGCGGGCAGCGCGTGGGGCTGATGGCCGGTTCCGGCGTCGGCAAGAGCGTGTTGCTGGGCCTGATCACGCGCAACACCGTGGCTGACGTTGTCGTCGTCGGGCTGATCGGCGAGCGCGGCCGCGAGGTGCGCGAGTTCATCGACCTGTCGCTGGGCGCCGAAGGTCTGGCGCGCTCGGTCGTCGTGGTCGCGCCGGCGGACGAATCGCCGCTGATGCGTTTGCGTGCCACCGAGCTGTGCCACAGCATTGCCGCCCACTACCGCGACCAGGGCCGCCATGTGCTGCTGCTGGTGGATTCGCTGACGCGCTACGCGATGGCGCGCCGCGAGGTGGCGCTGGCGCTGGGCGAGCCGCCGGCCACGCGCGGCTATCCGCCGTCGGTCTTCAGCCTGCTGCCCGAGCTGGTGGAAAGCGCCGGCAACGGCGAAGGCGAGGGCAGCATGAGCGCGATCTACACCGTGCTGGCCGAGGGCGACGACCAGCAGGACCCGGTGGTGGACACCGCGCGCGCCATCCTGGACGGCCACATCGTGCTGTCGCGCGCGCTGGCCGAGCGCGGCCACTACCCGGCGATCGACATCGGCCAGTCCATCAGCCGCTGCATGGGCCTGGTCGCCGGGCAGGAGCAGCTGCAGGCGGCGCGCCAGCTCAAGCAGCTGATGGCGCGCTACGAGCAGGTGCGCGAGCTGATGCCGCTGGGCGCCTATGTGCCCGGTGCCGACCCCGCGACCGACCGCGCCGTCGCGCTGTGGCCGCGCATCGAGGCCTTTCTGCACCAGGGCACGCACGAGGCCGCGCCGCTGACCGAGACGCGCGCCCGCCTGAAGGAGATGCTGCAATGAGTGGCCACGGTTCCGAACACCTGCAGCGCAGCCTGGGCCGGCTGATCGGCCTGCAGTCGCTGGCGCTGGAGCGCCAGCAGGCGCAGCTGGCCGAACAGCAGCGCCTGTGCGAGCGCGTGCAGGGCACGGTGCAGCGCCTGGAGGCGCTCAGCGCCCAGGCCAGCCTCAGCGGCACCGTGCTGCCGGGGCTGGCGCAGAACGGCGCCGCCTACAAGCAGGCCATGCTGGCCTGGGCCGACCAGCAGCGCCAGGAGCTGGCGCACCGCGAGGCCGAGCTGGCGCTGGCGCGCAATGCCACGCTGGCGCTGGCGCGCAAGAAGGAAAGCCTGCAGCAGTTGCTGGACCGCGTGGACCAGCGCCTGCATCTGGAAGGCACGCGGCGCGAGCAGAAGCGCCAGGACGATCTGGCCCTGCAGGCCTGGGGGCGGCGCTGATGTGCGACATGCGCCCGATGTTTAAGCGCCGCGGCCGTCCGGTCGTCTTTCTCCAGGGTCATCCCACCGACCTTTCTGGAGGAGCACGCCATGGCTGATTTCAACCCGACCACGATGGCCACCCAACTGGCCACCGCCTACACCCAACCGACCCAGGCGCTGCTGGACCGCCAGAGCAAGGTGGCCCAGAGCACCTCCACCGGGCTGAGCAAGCTGCAGAGCGCGCTGAGCGCGTTCAAGACCGCGCTGGCCGGCCTGTCGTCCTCGGCCAGCCAGGGCGTGACCCAGTACAGCGCCAGCGCCAGCGACGCCGCGGTGCTGTCCGCCACCGCCAACAGCAAGGCGCAGCCGGGCAGCACGCCGCTGTTCGTCGAGCAGCTGGCGACCACGCATCAGGTGGCTTACCAGGACCTGCCGGCGGTGCCGGCGGGCCCGGGCAGCATGTCCGTGCAGCTGGCCAACGGCAACAACTTCAACGTCGACCTCGCCAGCGCCGACTCGGACGGCGACGGCACGCTGTCGCAGACCGAGATCGCGCGCGCGATCAACACCTCGGCCGCGGGCCAGGTCACGGCCATGGTCGTCACCGTCGGCGGCCAGACCCAGCTGATGCTGAGTTCCGGCACCAGCGGCGCGGGCGGCAAGATCACGCTCAACACCTCGGGCCTGCCCGCCGGCGCGCTGCGCACCGCGCTGGAAGACCCGACGCGCCGCAAGGAGCTGGTCGCGGCGCAGGACGCCGTGGTCTGGCTGGGCGCCAAGGACAGCGGCGTGCGCCTGCAGCAGGGCAGCAACACGCTGACCGCGATCGAGGGCGTCAGCGTCACGCTGAAGAAGGCGCAGGCCGCCGGCGAGGCGCCGGTCACGCTGACCGTGGGCCGCGATGACAGCGCCACCAGCGCCAAGCTGCAAGGCTTCGTCGACGCCTACAACACACTGGAAAAGGCGCTGGACGAGCTGACCGCGGTCGGCAAGGACGGCGCGACGCCGGGCGCCTTCGCGTCCGACGCGGGCGTGCGCGCGCTGCGCGACCGCCTGGCCAACCTGCTGCGCCAGGACTTCGGCGGCGGCAACCTGCGCACTCTGGGCGTCAGCGCCGACCGTACCGGCGCGCTGAGCCTGGACAAGACCAAGCTGGGCAAGGCCCTCACCAAGGACCCCGCACTGCTGGACACGGTGATGGGCAACGCCTCGCTGTCCGCGCCCGCCGGGCTGCTGGGCGGCTTCGACAAGCTGGTCGAGCCCTGGACCAACAACGTCAACGGCCAGATCAAGCAGCGCCGCGGCTCCGTCGAGACGCAGCAAAAAGCCATCAGCAACCGCCAGGCGCGCCTGGACGTGCAGTACAGCCAGGCCTACGACCGCTACCTCAAGCAATTCACCCAGCTGCAGAACCTGCAGTCGCAGATGGGTCAGACCGGCGGCATGTTCTCCGCCCTCAGCACCTAGAACACCCCATGAGTTACGACGCCTACCAAAGCTATCAAACCGTCCATCTCCACGCGCAGACGGCGCAGGCCTCGCCGGTCCAGCTGGTGCTGGTGCTGATGGACGGGCTGCTGGACGAGCTCGCGCGCGCCCGCGCCCACATCGAGGCGCGCCGCTACGAGCTCAAGGCGGCCAGCCTGGAACGCTGCGTCAACATCATCAACGGCCTGTCCAGCGCGCTGGACCTGGACAGCGGCGGCGAGGTGGTGCACAACCTCGCGCGGCTCTACGACTACTGCGCGGAGCGCCTGCACCGCGCCGGCGTGGACCTCAACGTCGCGCTGATCGACGAGGTCCAGCGCCTGATGGCGCAGATCCGCGGCGGCTGGCAGGGAGTGCTGCAGCGCCATGGATAAGAGCACGCCCCTGACCCCGCGCCTGCAGATGCTGGGCGAGCGCCTGCGCGAGGCCGCGGCCGCGCGCAACTGGCAGGCCCTGGCGCGCAGCGACGCCGAGCTGGCGCAGCTGCTGTCCGGCCTGAATCCCGTCCGCCTGAGCCCCGGCGAGCGCGGCGCGCTGCGCCAGCTGGAGCGGCTGCACCTGCAGCTGCGCCAGGACTGCGCGCGCGAAAGCGAGCGCATCGCCGGCGTGCTGGCGCAGATGCAGATGCAGCGCCCGGCCTGGAACGCCTACGCCGAAAGCCAGTCCTGGAGCGCGGAGGCCGGCGCATGAATGCCTTGCTGAACCTGGACAACGCCCGCGCCGCCGCCACGCCGCGCGACGGCGCCGTGCAGGCCGCGCTGGACGGCGCGCCGCAGCAGGCGCTGCTCGGCCGGCCGGCCCCCGCGCAGGCCACGCCGGCCGGCGCCTTCGCCGACTGGCTGGCCGACAGCGCGGCGCAGCCCGAGGCTTCGACCGACACCGCGGCGGCCCTGGCCGCCACGCTGGAGCAAGACCTGACCCCGGCGCGGGCCGTGGGCACGTCGCAGGCCGAAGCGGCCGGCGACGGCGACGATCAAACGGCCGGTGAGGCCTCGGCCCCGTCCCTGCCGACCCTGGCAGCGCTGCCGCTGCTGGCCGCATGGCCGGCGATGGCGACGCCGCCGGTCCGCCTGTCCCAGGCGGCCGGCGATGCCGCGATCCCCGTCTCGAGCACGGTGGGCGCGGTGCTGGACGTGGCGGAAGCCTCACCCGCCGTGCTGAGCCTGCTGGCCGGCGCGCCCACCGCGCCGCCGCCGGCCGCGCGCGACGAATTCGCGGCTCCGGGCCAGACCCTGGCCCAGCCGGCCGCGGCGCCGCTGCCGTCTCCGGCCGCCGCGCTGGCGGGGCTGGCCGATCTGGCCACCGTGGCCGCCGCGGCGGCACCGGGCGCGGATGCTTCTCTGCCCGCGACGCTGAAGCTGCCGGCGGCACCCGAGGGCCGGGCCTGGCAGCAACCGCTGCTGCAGGCCCTGGGCGATCGGCTGCAGCTGCAGATCGCGGCGCGCAGCGAGCAGGCCCAGCTGCACCTGGAACCGCCCCAGCTGGGCCGCATCGAGATCGCGATCCGCCAGCAGGGCGGGGCGCTGCAGGTGCGCCTGTCGGCCACCCATGACGAGGTGGCCCAGCAGCTGCGCCAGATCAGCGAGCCGCTGCGCCAGGACCTGGTGCAGCGCCACAGCGGCGAGGTGTCGGTGCAGGTCGGTTCCGCGTCGGTCGCCAGCGACGGACGCGGGCGCGATGGCACCGGCCAGGGCGGGACCTCCGGCGGCGGCGCGGGCGAGCAGGCCCGCGAGGGCCGGCGCCAGACGCCGGGCCAGGCACTCGCCGACGAGGGCGCCGACGCGCCGCAGGATGAATTCGCCGGCCGGCTCTACCAGGCCGGCCAGGGTTGAGCAGGGGCAGGACGATGAAGAACAAGCTCAAGCTGGGGTTGCTGATCGCGCTGGTGGCCGTGCTGGCCGCGGGCGCGGCCGGCGCTGCCGTGTGGTGGCTGCAGCCGGGCAAGGCGCAGCCGCGCGGCGCCCAGGAGGCCGCCGCCGCCGCGGCAGCCAAACCGGCGCCCGACTACAAATACGTGACGCTGGACAAGGTGCTGGTGATGCTGCGCGGGCGCAATGGCGAGGCCGTGCCGCACTACATGGCGGTGGACATCGTCTTCAAGGCCCCGCCCGACCAGGAGCGCCGCACCAAGGAACACCTGCCGCTGCTGCGCACCGTCGCGGTGAAGGCGCTGTCGGTGCACACGGTGGAGAGCGCCTCGGCGATGAGCGTCGAAGACTTCGCCAAGGCGCTCAACAAGGCCTACCGCGACAGCTACCAGGCGGAGCGGCGCGAAGCGCCTTTCGTCGAGGCGCTGATCGGCAAGCTGATCATCGAGTAAGCCGGAGCCACAGGTGCAACACGCCTACGCCGAATGGGGCCAGTCCGCGACCGCGGGCCTGAGCGCGGAGATCGAGCAGCGCACGCTGCGCGACTACGCGCCGCTGGTCAAGCGCATCGCGCGCCAGCTCGGCAGCCAGGCCAGCGCCGTGATGGACCGCGAGGACATGGAGCAGATCGGCCTGATGGGACTGCTGGAGGCGCTGCGCCGCTACGGCCCGCCGGACGCCGGCTTTGCCGCCTTCGCCAGCCTGCGCGTGCGTGGCGCCATCCTTGACGAGCTGCGCCGCCAGGACTGGCGCCCGCGCAGCGTGCGTCAGGACAGCCACCGGCTGCGCGACGCGCTGCGCGCGCTGACGCGCCGCCTGGGCCGCGAACCCGCCGAGGCCGAGATCCTGGCCCAGCTGCAGATCAGCGCCGAGGCCTACCGCGAGTTCCTGCAGGCCGAGGTGGCCGAGGAACTGGCCAGCTTCGACGAGCTGGTGGAGGAACTGGCCCAGCTGCCCAGCGAACAGCGCAGCCCCGAGGCCCAGCTGATGGTCACGCGCTCCATCGCGCAGGCGCTGGGGCAGCTCAATGAACGCGAGCAGCGCGTGATCCAGCTCTATTACGAATTCGACGCCAGCCTGAAGGAAATCGCCGCGGTGCTGGACCTCACCGAGGCGCGCGTCTCGCAGATCAACAAGGGGGCGCTGGCCAAGATGCGCGCCTTCCTGCAACAGGGCTGAGGCCCCCGGAGTACCCATGCAAGCCTTCGTCGGAATCCTGATCACCCTGGGCTGCGTGTTCGGCGGCTTCATGCTGCACGGCGGCAGTTTCAAGGTCATCTGGCAGCCGGTCGAGCTGCTGATCATCGTTGGCGCCGGCCTGGGCGCGATCGTGCTGGGCAACCCGCGCCACGTGTTGTCGGAGATGCTGCTGCAGCTGCGCAAGCTGGTGCGCCGCGACCACCGCGGCCAGGAGTTCCAGCGCCAGCTGCTGTTGCTGATGTACGAGCTGCTGCAGGCGGCCTCGGGCGGTCTGAAGGCGCTGGACGCGCATGTGGAGGCGCCGCAGGACAGCGTGCTGTTCCAGCGCTATCCGCTGATCCTGAAGCAGCCCAAGCTGCTGCACTTCATCGTCGACAACTTCCGCTTGATGGCCATGGGCAAGATCAGCGCGCATGAGCTCGAAGGCGTGCTGGAGCAGGAGCTGGAGGCCATCCACGACGAGCTGCTGCAGCCCTCGCGCTCGCTGCACAAGATCGCCGAGGCCATGCCCGGCTTCGGCATCCTGGCCGCGGTGCTGGGCATCGTGATGGCGATGAACACCGTGGCCGAAGGCGCCAGCACCGGCGAGATCGCGGTGATGGTGGCCGCCGCGATGGTGGGGACCTTCATCGGCATCTTCTTCTGCTACGGCGTGCTGGACCCGCTGTCCAACATGATGAAGCAGCTGGTCACCGAGGAGCTGGCCGCGCTGGAGTCGGTCAAGGTGGTGCTGGTGACCCACGTGGCCGGCAAGCCGCCGCTGCTGGCCATCGACGCCGGCCGCCGCCTGGTGCAGCTCAATTCCAAGCCCAGCTTCGTGATGCTGGAAGGCTGGATCGAGCAGCTCAACGGCAAGGAGGCGGCACCGCAGCCGCGCCGCCGCGCCACCGACCGCATGCCGGGCGAGGGAGATCGTCGTGCCGCCTGACCTGCAGGCCATCAAGGGCGGGCGCGCCGGCGATCACCAGACGGTGGTCAAGCGCGTCTCGCGCCGCCACGACGACGAAGGCCATGGCGGCGCCTGGAAGGTCGCGTTCGCGGACTTCTGCCTGGCGCTGCTGTGCCTGTTCCTGGTGCTGTGGCTGCTCGCGTCGCGCAATTCCGAGCGCATGCAGGTGGTGCTGCAGAACGCCGGCGCCAACCTGATCGAGGACGGACAGGGCCTGACCAACTCGCTCGCCGCCGGTTCGCGCGGCAGCATGATCGAGCGCCACCCGGTGCCCGCGCGCAGCGAGGACCCCAGCCCCGGCGACCCCTCGCGCGGTCCCAGCGACGCGCGCGTGGGCCGGCCCAGCCTGGACACGCCCGAGCAGCTGCAGGCGCTGGCGCGTCGCATCGCCGGGCTGGCGGCCGAGGAGGGGCTGGAGGGCCATCTGCGCAGCGCGGTCACGGCGCAGGGCCTGCGCCTGCAGCTGCACGACACCGAGTCCAGCGGCATGTTCGAGCGTGGCAGCGCCCTGCCGGGCCCGCGCCTGCGCGCGCTGCTGCGCAAGCTCGGCCCGCTGCTGGCCGAGGTGCGCAACCAGCTGCTCATCGTCGGCCATACCGACGCCACGCCCTATCACGACAAGGGCCCGGGCGCCTTCTCCAATTGGGCGCTGTCCAGCCACCGCGCGATGGCGGCGCGCCACGAGCTGCTGATCGGCGGCATGCCCGAGTCCAGCGTGCTGCAGGTCAGCGGCATGGCCGACGCGGCGCTGCTGGACCCCCAGCACCCGGACGCGGCGCCCAACCGCCGCATCGAATTGATGCTGCTGACCAGCGCGCAGGCGCGCGCGGTGGCGGGCATGTTCGGCCCCATGGGCGGCGCGCCCGCCGACATCCAGGAACAGCTGCGCGGCTTTGCCGCGCCGGCCGGCCGCTGAGGAGGCCGCGATGCGAACCAAGGCAAGAGGTGAACGTATGAAGATCACGCCCCAGGGCGGCGCGCTGACGCCGCTGAGCGCGGCGCAGCCGGCCCAGGCCGCGCAGGACGCCGGTCCGGCCGCGGCCGCGCCGGCGATGCGCACCGCGGACAAGCTGGAATCCGGCGTGCTGAAGCCGGCGCAGGAAGCGCTGGCCGCGCTGCCCGAGATTGACCACGACAAGGTCGCCGCGCTGCGCGAGGCCCTGGCCAAGGGCGAGATCCGCTTCGACGCCGGCCGCCTGGCGCAGCTGATCCAGCGCTACCACGGGGGACGCGGATGAACGCCGGCCTGCCTTCGCCGCGCGACGCGGCGCGGCTGCTGCGCGAGCTCTGCGAAGGCCTGCGCGCCGACGAAGAGGGCCACACCCGGCTGGAAGAGCTGCTGGAGCAGCAGTTCCAGGCCGCGCTGCGCCACGAGACGGCGCGCATGACGGCCTTGTCGGACGAGGTGCTGGCCCAGGTCGAGACGCTGGAGCGCCAGCGCGACGCGCAGCGCCGCCTGCTGGGCCTGCTGCTGGGCCGCCAGGAGCGGCCCACGCTGCGCGCGCTGATCCGCCGCCTGCCGCCGGCCAGCGCCGAGCCGCTGGCGCGCCAGTGGCAGGCGCTGCAGTCGGGCATCAACCGCTGCAAGACCTTGAACCTGCGCAACTGCCGCCTGCTCAGCGAGCAGCGCGCGCTGATGCAGCAGCAGCTGGGCCAGGAGGAGCATCTTTATGCGCAGCGCTGAACTGGGACTGGAGCGCGCCGGCCTGCTGCCCGCGGCGGGACCGCAGGCGGTGGGCGCGAACGGCGGCGGACGCGGCTTCGACAGCCTGTTCCGCCAGCTGCAGGGCGAGGTGACGCGCTTCATCGAGCAGGGCAGCGGCGCCGCCGCGCTCAGCCCCGAAGGCCAGTGGAGCCGCCAGCGCGTGCAGGCCCAGGCGGGCGCCTCGGCGCCGGCCGGTGAGGGCGCCGACGCGGCGCAGCGCCAGGCCTTCGTCGACCAGATGCTGCCGCTGGCGCGCGAGGCCGCGCAGGCCCTGGGCGTGGCGCCCGAGGTGCTCACCGCCCACGCGGCGCTGGAGACCGGCTGGGGCCGCGCGCCGCTGCGCCGCGCCGACGGCAGCGACAGCCACAACCTGTTCGGCATCAAGGCCGGCGGCGCCTGGCAGGGCGAGGTGCTGCAGGCCATGACCACCGAGGTGGAGCAGGGTCAGGCGCTGGCGCGCCGCGAGGCTTTCCGTGGCTATGGCGACGCGTCGCAGTCCTTCGGCGATCTGGCCCGGCTGCTGTCCGGCAACACGCGTTACCAGGCCGCGCTGGGCAGCGGCGCCGACGCGCGCGCCTACGGCCAGGCGCTGCAGCGCGGCGGCTATGCCACCGACCCGGACTACGCCGACAAGCTGGCGCGCGTGGCCGCGCAGATCCAGGGAGGCCGTCGATGAGCCGCTCAGCGCAGCTCGGCCGGCTCCACCAGGCCGGTTTCCAGCACCCTGGCCTGGATGACGCGGCCGCTGCCGGCATTGCGCACGCGGATCAGCGCGCCGCGGGCGCCGCCGTCCAGGGCTTCGCCGCGCGCTTCCACGGCGACACCGTCGCGCGCCGCCTGGATGCGCACGCTGTCGCCGCGCTTGACCAGCTGCGCCGCCACCAGCAGGCGCTTCTGCAGCAGCTGGCCCGGGCGCAGGCTGCTGCGCGCCGCCAGGCCCGGCTCCAGCGTGGACAGCGCGTCGGGGGTCTGGCTGACGTCGCGCCGCTGCAGCTGCACGTCGCTGTCGGCGACCGGCTGGCCGGCCGCGACCGGCTGGGTCAGCACCAGCACCTCGGCGCTGAGCGTGGCGCGCAGCAGGAAGTCCTGCGGCGGCGTGCGCCCGTCGGCGCAGCGCGCGCTCAGGCGCAGGCGCAGCAGGCTGCGCAGGTCCTGCACCGCGAGGTCCCAGCCGCCCGCGCAGGGCGGCACGGGGCGCGCGCCGGCGGGCTGCGTGAGCTGCACCTCGGGAGCGATCCAGCCGGCCTGCTGGGCCTGCTCCAGCAGGCTGCGGCGCGCCAGGTCCAGCGCCTGGGCATTCAGATCGGTGGCCTGCGGGCCGGCCTGCGCGGCGCCTGAGGCGGCCAGCGCGAGCACAACAAGGAGAGAGGGAATAGGCATGAGCATCGATTTCAGCAAGGCCGCCGGCATCCACGACGACGCGCTGCGTCTGCGCGCCGAGCGGACCAAGGTCCTGGCCTCCAACATCGCCAACGTCAGCACGCCGGGCTACCAGGCGCGCGACCTGGATTTTGCCGCGGCGCTGCAGAGCGCGGCGGGCGAAGACGCCGAGGCCGGGTTGCTGGCCGGTGGCGGCGACGACGCGCTCAAGTATCGCGTGCCCTACCACCCCGCGCAGGACGGCAACACCGTGGAGCTGGGCGTGGAGCAGGCCAGCTTCGCGCAGAACGCGCTCGACTTCCAGACCAGCCTGAGCTTCGTGAACATGAAGCTCAAGGGCCTGGCCAAGGCCATCGCCGGCCAGTAAGCAAGGAGTTCGCATGTCCTTCAAGCAGATCACCCAGATCGCCGGTTCGGCGATGTCGGCGCAGACGGTGCGCCTGAACACCATCGCCAGCAACCTGGCCAACGCGCAGTCCGCCGCCGCGACGCCCGAGACCACCTACCACGCGCGCAAGCCCGTGTTCGCCGCGCTGGCCGCGCAGGCCGGGCTGGGCGAGCAGCAGCTTTCGGGCAGCCGCGTGCAGGTGCTGGACGTGGTGGAAAGCCAGGAGCCGCTGCGCAAGGCCTACGAGCCGGAGAACCCGCTGGCCAATGCGCAGGGCGAGGTCTATTACCCCAATGTCAACCCGGTGGCCGAGATGACCGACATGCTGTCGGCCTCGCGCGCCTTCGAGACCAATGTCGAGGTGCTGTCGCGCGTGAAGTCCATGCAGAACGCGCTGCTGCGCCTGGGAGAAGCCTGATGAGCGTCGTCGATCAAGTCGCCAAGAACGGCGCGTCCACCCAGGGCCAGAACGGCGCGGCCGTGGCCGCCAACGGCGCCGGCGGGCTGAGCAATCTGTTCACCACGCTGCTGGTGGCGCAGATCAAGAACCAGGACCCGCTGTCGCCGCAGGACCCCTCGCAGTTCGTCAGCCAGCTGGCCCAGCTGAGCCAGGTGGAAGCCATGCAGAAGATGGCCTCGCAGGGGCAGACCAGCGCCGGCATGCTGGCCAGCCTGCAGCTGATGACGCTGGGCGCCCAGGTGGGCAGCACGCTGCAGGCGCGCGTCGAGGCGCTGCAGCTGGACAAGAGCCCGCTGCCGCTGCACTTCACGCTGGACTCGGCCAGCCCGGTCAACACCCTGGTGCTGACCGGCAGCGACGGCAGCGAGCGCCGCGTCGAGCTGGGCTCGCTGGGCGCCGGCGAGCAGGCTTACACGCTGGACCCGGTCAAGCTGGGCCTGGGCAAGGGCCGCTACGAGCTGCGCCTGGAGACCCCCGACAAGCGCGTCGTCGCCCTCGAGGCGCGCACCCAGCTGCAGGGCGTGCGCCTGGCCGCCGACGGCAGCGTGATGCTGCAGCTGGCCGGCGCGGGCGAGGTGTCCAGCCAATCCATCACCCAGTTCAAGGGCCGCGACGCGGCCCGTTCCTGAATCCCGCCATCCACGGAGGCCACCATGAGTTTCGAAATCGCACGCTCGGGCATCAACGCGGTCAGCGCCAGCCTGGAGACCATCAGCAACAACATCGCCAACGCCGGCACCTACGGCTTCAAGTCCAGCCGTGCCAACTTCTCGGCCATGTATGCCGACAGCCAGGCCATCGGCGCCGAGATGAGCTCGGTCTCGCAGAGCATCGAGAAGGGCGGCGGCCTGTTCAACACCGGCCGCGGCATGGACGCGATGATCCAGGGCCGCGGCTTCTTCGCCGTGCGCAACGACGCCGGCCAGCAGGTCTTCACCCGCGTGGGCCTGTTCAACGTCGACAAGCAGGGCTATGTGGTGGACGCGCACGGCCGCAAGGTGCAGGGCTATGCCGCGGTGCTGGACGCCAGCGGCAAGCCCGTGCCCGGCGCCGGCCTCGGGGCGCTGGGCGACTTGCGCGTGCAGGCCGGCCAGATTCCGGCGCAGGCGAGCGACAAGCTGGCCTTCAACGGCAACCTGTCCTCCGACTGGTCGGTGCCGGCCAAGACCCCGGTGAAGAAGGACGAGCCGGGCAGCTTCAACAGCTCGGTGACCTCGGTGGTCTACGACTCGCTGGGCGCCAAACACAGCCTGAGCCAGTACTTCGTCAAGACGCCCACCGGCGTGGACGTGTACTACAGCTTCGATGGCGCGGCGCTGGGCGCGACGCCCGATGCGCAACTGAGCTTCGACGCCAAAGGCCAGCTCGGCACCGTGCCCGCGGTGACGGTGAACGCCACGCCCGGCAACGGCGCCGCGCCGATGAGCATCGCGCTGGACTACACCGGCACCACGCGCTTCTCGGGTGACACGACCACGCTGACCAATGCCGCCAACGGCTATGCCGCCGGCACCATGACCGGCACCAGCATCGCCGAGGACGGCTCGCTGGTCGCGACCTACAGCAATGGCCAGAAGCAGACCGTGGGCACGGTGGCGCTGGCCACCTTCGCCAACGAGGGCGCGCTCAAGCCCATCAGCGACACCAGCTGGGAAGCCAACAACGACAGCGGCGCGGCGCTGTTCACCCGTCCTGGCGCCGGCACCGCGTCCAAGCTCAGCGGCGGCGCGCTGGAGCAGTCCAACGTGGACATCACCGGCGAGCTGGTGAACCTGATGTCCGCGCAGCGCAACTACCAGGCCAACACCAAGCTCATCTCGACCGAGAACGAGATGGTGCGGGCGCTGATGCAGGCGGTCTGACCGAAGTCGCGATGGACGCCCTGATCTACACCGTCATGAGCGGCGCCGAGCGCATCCAGCGCGCGCAGGCCGTGCATGCCAACAACCTGGCCAACCTGGAGACCGCGGGCTTTCGCGCCAACCTGGAGCAGGCCGGCGCCGCCCAGGTCTCCGGCTATGGCTACGACGCGCGCCATCTCGCGCGGCTGAGCTCGGACGCGGTCAGCGAACGCGCCGGCAGCCAGCGCGAGACCGGCCGCGACCTGGACCTGGCCATCCAGGGCGAGGGCCTGTTCGCGCTCGCCCAGGGCGGTCCGGACGGCAGCGAGGCCTACACCCGCGGCGGCAACTTCAGCGTGGACGGCCAGGGCCGGCTCATGCTGGGCCGTCATGCGGTGCTGGGCGAGGGTGGCCCCATCGTGCTGCCGCCACACGAGAAGCTGGAGGTGCTGCCCGACGGCACGCTGGCCGTGCTCGCGCCGGGCCAGACCGAGCTGCAGACGGTGGACCGGCTCAAGCTCGTCAACCCGCGCTTTGCGCAGATGACCAAGAACGAGGCCGGCCTGCTGGTGGCGCGCGACGGCGCCGCCGTGGCGAGCGACGAGAACGTGCGCGTGGCGGCCGGCAAGCTGGAGTCCAGCAATGTCTCCGCCGTCGAGGAAATGGTCGCGACCATGAACCTGGCGCGCGACTTCGAGCTGCAGATGCGGCTGTACAAGGCCGCCGACGGCATGGCCGAGTCCGGCAACCGGCTGGTGCGCGACTGAGCGCGCGCCGCCTCCCAACCCCCATTCCCGAGGAGCAAGCATGAACCCCGCCATGTGGATCAGCAAGACCGGTGTGCAGGCGCAGGACGCCAAGCTGCAGGCCATCGCCAACAACCTGGCCAACGTCAACACCGTGGGCTACAAGCGCGACCGCGTGATGTTCGAGGACCTGTTCTACCAGGTCGAGCGCCAGCCCGGCGCCCAGGGCGCGGACGGCAATGCCAGCCCCGGCGGCGTGCAGCTGGGCAACGGCACGCGCCTGGTCGGCACCCAGAAGGTCTTCACCAACGGCAATCTGCAGACCACCGGCCAGACCCTGGACGTGGCCATCGTCGGCGGCGGCTTCCTGCAGGTGGAGGGCCCCAACGGCCGCCCCGCCTTCACGCGCGCCGGCCAGCTGCAGGTCAGCGCCGAGGGCCGCCTGACCAACGCCCAGGGCCTGCGCCTGCAGCCCGAGATCACCGTGCCCGCCAACGCGACCTCGCTGACCATCGCCGAGAACGGCACGGTCAGCGCCACGCTTGCCGGCAGCACCACGCCCAGCGAGCTGGGCCAGCTGCGCCTGACCCATTTCGTCAACCCGGCCGGCCTGCTGGCGCTGGGCGACAACCTCTACCAGGAGACCGCCGCCAGCGGCGCGCCGACCGAGGGCGTGCCGGGCGAGAACGGCCTGGGCAAGATCAAGCAGGGCGCGCTGGAAGGCTCCAACGTGCAAGTGGTCGAGGAGATGGTGGACATGATCGCCGCGCAGCGCACCTACGAGATGAACACCAAGGTGCTCTCGGCCGCCGACAACATGCTGCAGGTCCTGGCCCAGGCGGCCCGCTGACGCGATGCGTGCCGTCCTCGCTCGCGCCATCGCGCTGCTGTCGCCGCTGCTGCTGGCCGGCTGCGGCGCGCTGCAGCCGCCCGCGCTGCCCAGCGCAGATCCCGGCCCGCTGCCGCCGCCCATTGCCGCGCCGCAGCGCCCCTCGGGCGGCGGCGTCTTCGTCGCCGGCCGCAGCGCCAGCCTGACCGCCGACACGCGCGCCTTCCGCGCCGGCGACGTGCTCACCGTCGTGCTGCAGGAGGCCACCCAGGCCAGCAAGAAGGCCGACACCCAGATGGGCAAGCAAAGCGGCGCCGGCGTCAAGGCCGACCTCAACGGCAAGGCCAAGGCCTTCTCGCTGGGCAGCGACCGCGACTTCAACGGCAGCGCCGCGAGCACGCAGCAGAACACGCTGCAGGGCGCAATCACCGTGGTCGTGCAGGAGGTGATGGGCAACGGGCTGCTGCGCGTGGCGGGCGAGAAGAGCCTGACGCTGAACCAGGGCGAGGAACTGGTGCGCGTGGCCGGCTATGTGCGCGCCGCCGACGTGGACGCCGAGAACCGCGTCTCGTCGCAGCGCATCGCCAACGCGCGCATCAGCTACAGCGGCCGCGGCCACCTGGCCGACGCCAACACGCCGGGCTGGCTCACGCGCTGGTTCGTCAGCCCCTGGAACCCCCTGTAGAGCCGCGCACAGGCAGGAGTAGGAAAAACATGAAGCAACTCGTCATTGCCAGTCTGCTGAGCCTGACCCTGATGGGCGCGCAGGCGGCGCAGAGCCTGCGCCAGCTGGTCAGCGTGGAGGGCGTGCGCGAGAACCAGCTGCTGGGCTATGGCCTGGTCGTGGGCCTCAATGGCAGCGGCGACAGCACCCAGGTCAAGTTCGCCGGCCAGTCGGTGGGCAACCTGCTGAAGCAGTTCGGCGTCAAGCTGCCGGAGCGTACCGAGGCCAAGTCGCGCAATGTCGCGGCCGTCATGGTCAGCGCCAGCTTTCCCAGCGGTTACCGGCGCGGCCAGACCATCGACATCACCGTGTCCTCGCTGGGCGACGCCAAGAGCCTGCGCGGCGGCACGCTGCTGTTGACCGAGCTGCACGCGGCGGACGGCGAGGTCTACGCGCTGGCCCAGGGCAGCGTGGTGGTGACCGGGCTGAACGCGCAGGGCCAGAGCGGCTCCAGCGTCACCGTCAACACGCCCACCAGCGGCCGCGTGCCCAACGGCGCCAGCGTCGAGCGCGAGATCGAGAGCGACTTCGACACCCGGCCCGAAGTGGTGCTCAACCTGCGCCGGCCCAGCTTCCAGACCGCGACCCAGATCGTCGAGGCGGTGAACCGCCGCTTTGGCGCCGGCATGGCGAGCACGCGCGACGCGACCAGCGTCGCGGTGCGCGCGCCGGCCGGACCGACCGAACGCGTGGCCTTCGTCGCGCAGCTGGAGGCCTTGCAGGTGGAGGCCGCGCCGGCGCTGCCGCGCGTGGTGTTCAATTCGCGCACCGGCACCGTGGTGATCGCCGACGGCGTGAAGGTGCGGCCCGCCGCGGTCTCGCATGGCTCGCTGAAGGTGGTGATCAGCGAGACGCCGCGCGTCAGCCAGCCCCAGCCCTTCAGCCAGGGCCGCACCCAGGTCGTGCCGCAGTCGCAGCTGACCGTGGACCAGGGCAACGGGCGCATGTTCCGCTGGCCCGCGGGTACCAGCCTGCAGGCCATCGTCGACATGGTCAACAGCATCGGCGCCAACCCGGACGACCTGATGGCCATCCTGCAGGCGCTGGACCAGGCCGGCGCGATCGACGGCGAACTGCAGGTGATCTGATGCTGGACCCACGCTCCATTCCCCAGCCGCTGCAGCCCGGCGAGGCGGCCGCCAGCGGCCCCGAGGCGCGCATCCGCGCCCAGGCCACCGAGGCCGCGGTCAAGTTCGAGGCCTTCTTCATCAAGCAGATGATCAGCCAGATGCGCGCCGGCACGCGCGCGCTGGCCGACGAGGACAGCCCCGAGCGCCAGCGCGTCAACCAGGACATGCTGGACCTCGCCGACGGGATGGTGGCCGACTCGCTGGCCCAGCAGCGCGCCTTCGGCATCGCCGACCTGATGCTGCGCCAGGTGTTGCCGGCCGCCGGTTTAAGTTCCGCGCCCGCCGGGTCGCCCTCTGACAAGAGCAAGGAGAACCCGTCGCGATGAGCATGATCCTGAACGGGCTGAGCGGGGCGCTGGCCGCCCAGGCGGCCCTCAACACCACCAGCCAGAACGTCGCCAACGCGATGACGCCGGGCTACACCCGCCAGGGCGTGCTGCTGGGCTCGCTGGAGACGCCGCAGGGCGGTGCCGGCGTGCAGGTGTCGGCGCTGCTGCGCTTCGCCGACGGCTACAAGAGCCTGCAGCTGTGGCAGGCAGCCAGCAACCTGGGCCAATACCAGGCCGGCCAGCCCTATCTGAACCAGCTGGAACAGGTGATGTCGGACGACACGGCCAACATCAACCGCGGCGTGGACCAGTTCTTCGCGGCGCTCAACGCGGCCAGCGTGCAGCCCGAATCCGGCCCGCTGCGCGAGCAGGTGATCACCGCGGCGGACGGCCTGGTCAAGCGCTTCGACAGCCTGCAGCGCCTGTTCGCCAACCAGCAGAACTCGGTCAATGCGCAGCGCGAGGCGGTGGTGGGCCAGATGAACACGCTGACGCGCGAGATCGCGCTGCTGAACCGGCAGATCTCGGCCGGCCGCAGCGCCGGCCTCAACGACGCCGGCCTGCAGGACGCGCGCGACGAGAAGATCAAGAGCCTGTCCACGCTGGTGGGCGTGCAGGTGGTGGACCAGCCCGATGGCGCCAAGAGCATCTCGCTGCGCGGCGGCCAGCCGCTGGTGGTGGGCAGCGACGCCGCCGCCCTGGCCACCGACGGCCCCGGCCAGCTCAGCCTGAGCTTCGCCAGCACCGCGTTCAAGCTCTCCGACACCGGGCAGGGCGGGCAGCTGGGCGGCCTGGCCGACCTGCAGGCGCAGGTGCTCACGCCGATGAAGACCTCGGTGCAGGAGCTGGCCCAGGGCCTGGCCAAGCTGGTCAACGACCAGCTCGCCGCCGGCTATGCGCCGCCCGCCGCCGGCCCCGGCAAGCCGCTGTTCGACACCAGCGGCGGCGTGCTCAAGCTGGCGCCGCTGGCGGCCAGCGAGCTGGCCTTCTCGGCCAGCCCCACGGTCAGCGGCAACAGCGGCAACCTGAGCAAGCTGGTCGCCTTGAAGGGCCAGGGCGTCACGCTGACCCGCTTCGACACCCAGGGCCAGGCCACGGGCAGCGAGACCGTGGTCGTCGGCGACGTCTTCACCCAGCTGATCGGCCGCCTGGGCGTGGCCAGCCAGCTCAACCAGTCGGCGCAGAAGACCGCGCAGAACGTGCGCGACCAGGCCGAGGAGAACTGGAAGTCCAGCAGCGGCGTCAACACCGACGAGGAAGCGATCAATCTGATGCAGTACCAGCAGATGTACCAGGCCAACATGAAGGTGGTGGCGGTGGCCAACCAGCTCTTCGACAGCACCCTGGCGATGCTGGGCTGAGACGGGCGGAGACAGCAGCATGCGCATCGCCAGCAACCAGTACCACGCGACCATGAACAGCGCGCTGCAGGCCGCCAACGAGGGCCTGTCGCACGTGATGCAACAGATGGCCTCGGGCCAGCGCGTGCTCAAGCCCTCCGACGACAGCATCGCCGCGCTGCGCCTGGCGCGCCTGTCGCGCGAGGAGGCCGGCCTGGCCCAGTACCGCGACAACATCGGCGCGCTGCAGGCGCGGCTCAAGACCAGCGAGGTCATGCTGGACAGCATCAAGGAAGACCTGCAGTCCACCCGCGACCTGCTGGTCTGGGCCGCCGACGGCGTCAACACGCCGGACGACCTGAACGCGATGTCGGGGTCGCTGAAGACTCTGCACGACAGCCTGCTCTACCTGTCCAACAGCAAGAACGCCGAGGGCCGCTATCTGTTCTCCGGCACCGTCAGCGACCAGCCCACCGTGGACGCCGCCTATGCCTTCCAGGGCAACACCGACACCCAGCGCGTCGCCGTGGGCGAGGCGATGAGCGTCGAGGCCAATGTGACGCTGGAGGACATGGCGCCCTTCCTGAAGCAGCTCAAGGACCTGTCCGACCAGCTCGCGGTGCCAGGCACCGCCGCGTCGGCGGTGCAGCCCGCGGTGCGCGCGGCGCTGAACCAGCTGGACCTGCGCCTGAATTCGGTGGCCGGCAAGATCGGCCAGTTGGGCGGCCGCCAGACGATCCTCGCCACCATGGAGGACAACCACGCCTCGGTGAGCCTGTCCAACCAGCAGACCGGCCTGGCCCTGGGCCAGGTCAACTACGGCGAGGCCGCGACGCGGCTGAACAGCTACACGCTGGCGCTGCAGGCGACGCAGAAGGCCTATGCCAAGGTCAGCGGGCTGAGCCTGTTCAACGCGCTGTGAGCCGCGCATGCTGATGTCGGTCCCCAACGCCGCAGGCAGCGGCGAGAGTCTTTCTCCCGCGCTGCGCCGCGCCGCCGGCCCCTCGGGCCTGGCCGGCCTGGTGCAGGCCACAGCGCCGCAGGAGGCGCCGCCGCCGCGCGGCCTCCCGACCCTGCCGACCCAGGTGCAGACGCCCGCCGCGCGCGAGCCCGGCCGCCAGGAGAACCTGGGCCGGCTGCAGCAGGGGCTGGACTACCTGGACCGCCTGGGCGAATCGCTGCAGGCGCTGAAGCAGGATCTCGGGCGCAGCCTGGCCGGCCTGCCGGTGCCGCCCGCGGCGCTGGAGGGCCGCCTGGAGTCGCTGCGCCAGCAATGGCAGCAGCGTCCGCAGCGCGCCGCCGGCATGGTGGACGGCCAGCTGCAGGCCGCCAGCCCCGACGCGCCGGCGCGCCAGCGCTTCAAGCTGCGCGGGCTGGACCTGGCCGTGCTGGAGCAGGGGGGCCGCGAGACGCTGCGGCTGCAGCTGCCCGGCCAGGCCACCGCCGACGGGCGCGCCGCGCAGATCGCGGTGACGCTGGACGGCGAGGGCTCGCCTCAGCAGCTGCAGGCGCTGGCGCGCGCGCTCGGACCGGCCGGTCTGCAGGTGCAGGCCCAGGGCGGCGAGCTGCTGTTCAGCGTCGCCGAGGCCCAATGGCCGGCGCTGCGCGACGGCCTGACGCTGCGCGGCGAAGGCCGCCGCTTCCCCGGCGGCCAGGCGTTGCGCGCGCCGCTGGAAACCCCGCCCGAAGCGCTGCAGCCGCAGCGCTGGAGCCTGGACGACGCCACCGGCCAGCGCCGCGCGCTGGGCGAGCTGCTGCAGGCCCAGCCGCGGCTGGCACAGGCGCGCACCCAGCTGCAGACGCAGCTGCAGGACCTGGACGCGGCGGTGCCCGCCACCGTGTCCGCCGCCCAGGCGGGCCGCCTGGCCGACGACCTCGAGCGCGCGCTGCAGGACGGCGGCTATGCCGGCGTCGGCGCGCTGCTGCCCGCCCTGCGTGGGCTGCACAAGGACCGCGTGCGGCAGCTGCTGGGCTGAGGGCTCAGGCAAAGGGCCGCTGGGCCTGGCGCCAGGCGCCCGGGCTGAGCCCGCGGGTGCGTCGGAAGGCCTGCGATAGCGTTTCCGCATGGCCGTAGCCAACGGCCAGCGCGATCTCGGCAATGCTCAGCCGCGTCGTCGCGAGCAGATGCTCGGCCCGCCCCAGCCTCAAGGCCGTCAGCGCCGCGCCCGCCGAGTCGCCCCGCCAGGCGCGATGGCTCGCGCGGAAGCTGCTTTCCGACAGACCGGCCTGCGCCGCGACGTCGCTGAGGCCGCGGATGCGATGCAGGCGTTCGGCCGCCAGCCGCCAAGCCCGGTCGATGCGGTGGTCCGCAGGCGCGGGCGCGGCCTCGCCGCCGAAGCCGTCCAGCACGGCGGCGAGCAGGCGCTGGCGGCGCCGCAGCTCGGCCCCCTGCCGCGCCAGGCGCAAGGACAGCACGACCATCGCCTGCAGGGCCAGCGCCTCGGTGGCCCGGGGGCGGCGCCAACCCGGCGCGTGCTCCGTGGGCAATCGGAAATGACAGATCGAGGCTTCGGCGTGCGGCGTTGTCGCCTGGCCCGAGAACGGGGTCGCGGGGAAGAGCAGCACGCCATCCGGCGCGCACAGCTCCACCGTGTCGCGGCTCGCGTCGAGCTGCAGGCGCAGCCGGCCCTCGTGCAGCCACAGCAGGTCGAAGTGCGGCCAGCAGACCGGGCCCACGGCATGGCGCCGGTCGAAGCGGCCGCTGTCCTGGCGCAGGAAGGTGATGTCGGAGGCGGTGTCGATCATGGCGCGGTCGGGGAGGGCGGGCGATGGCGCGAACTTCATCGGATTTCCTATGTTTCCATCGCGACTCTCTCTGCGCAATCGCTGCCCTGCCGCCTAATCTCGCGGCACTCCAACGAGAGGCCACGATGAACCAGCAACGACTCTTGCCCGAACTGAAATCCCGATTCGACCGCGACGGCTTCGTCGCCGTGGACCCGCTGTTCGACGCCGAACAGATGGCGCAGATCCGCGCCGAGGTGGACCGATTCCTGGTCGAGGAGGTGCCGCGCATGCCGCCCGAGCGGGTGTACTACGAAGACCGCGCGGACCGCGCCAGCATCAAGCAGCTGCAAAAACTCTACGAGTACAGCGCCTTCTTCCATCGGCTGATGTTCGATGGCCCCGTCCGGCAGATCGCCGAGACCGTGCTGGGCGAGGCCGTCGTGCCGCAGAACATGCAGTTCTTCAACAAGCCCGCGGGCATCGGCCAGGCGACGCCGCCGCACCAGGACGGCTACTACTTTCATCTCCAGCCTTGCCGCGCCGTCACGGGCTGGCTGGCGCTGGAGCCGGTGGATGACGAGAACGGCTGCATCCACTATCTGCGCGGCTCCCACCAGAGCCGGACCTTCCGGCCGCACGGCTTCACGCAGGTCCTCGGGTTTTCGCAGGGCATGACCGACTTCGGCAGCGAAGAAGACCGTGCCGCCACGGTGGCCTGCCCGGGCCGGCCCGGGACCTTCCTGATCCACGACGCCTACACGGTGCACTGGGCCGGCGCCAATCGCTCGGCCACCCGTTCGCGCCGCGCGCTGGGCTTCATCTACTACGCCGTCAGCGCCGGCCTGGACCAGGTGTCCAAGGACGCCTACCAACAGCGGCTGGACGAGCGTCTGCGCATCGAGGGGCGGATCTGATGGCCCAGACAGACCCGGGCGGGATGCGCTTGCGCGCCTTTGGCAGTACCGGCTGGAAGGTGAGCGCGCTGAGCTTCGGTGCCTGGCAGCTGGGCGGCACCTGGGGCGAGGTCTCGCGGGAGCAGGGCGTCGCGGCGCTGCTGGCGGGCTTCGACCATGGCATCAACCTGGTGGACACCGCCGCGGCCTATGGCAACGGCCGCAGCGAAGAGATCGTTGGCGAGGCCTTGAGGCTGCGCCCGGGGCAGGACGTCCGGGTAGCGACCAAGGTGCTGCCGCTGGGTCGTCGCGCGGGCCAGACGCGGCTGGACCGCATGCGGGGCCAGTATCCGCGCGCCTATGTCCAGCAGGAGGTCGAGGCCTCGCTGCGCCGGCTGCGGCGCGACACCATCGACCTGCTGCAGCTTCATCTGTGGATCGAGGACGGTCTGGAAGAGCTGGATTGGCTGCCCGGGCTGCTCGACCTGGTGGTGGCGGGCAAGGTGCGCTGGATCGGCGTGTCGCTGCCCGACCTGCGGCCGGACACCGGCGTGGCACTGGCGCGGACCCGCCTGGTCAGCGCCATCCAGGTGATGTTCAACCTGTTCGAGCAGGCGCCGGGCGACGCCTTGTTTCCGGCCGGGCGGGACAGCGGGACGGCCTTCATCGCCCGGGTGCCCTTCGACTCCGGCGCGCTGACCGGCCGCTGGACAGCCGCGACCCGCGACGCCTGGGCGGCGGACGACAAGCGCCGCCAGATGTACAGCGAGGAGCGCTTTGCCGAGACGCTGCGCCGCGTGGACGCCTTGCGCGCGGCGGTGGCGCCGGCCTATGACGATCTGGCGGTGGCGGCGCTGCAGTACTGCCTCAGCGATCCGGCGGTGTCCACCATCGCCTGCGGCATGCGCTCGCCGGACGAGGTCGTGGCCAATGTGCGGGCGCTGAACGCCGCGCCGATGTCGGCGCCGCTGGTGCAGGCGCTGCGGTCCCACCGTTGGCCCCATGACTTCTACTGAAGGGAATGGGGCGCTTCGACTGCGCATCGCCTACGGCCCGCTGCCCAGCCAGTTCGGCGAGCTCCACCTGCCCGCGTCTCGTGCTCGGCCGGGCGCCCAGCCGTCCGTGTGCGAGGGCCGGCTGCCGGTGGTCGCCGTGCTGCACGGGGGCTGGTGGAAGGACAACCAGAGCCTGCGCAGCTATCCGACCCTGCATCTGGTGGAGTGGCTGGCGCGGCGCGGCGATGTGGCGGTGTGGAACCTCGAGTTCCGGCGCATGCAGGCCCAAGGCCCCAACACCGCCGCGCCGTGGCCCGCGGTGCTCCAGGACGTGGCCCGCGGTCTGGACCATCTGCGCGTGCTCGCCGACCACCATCCGATCGACCTGCGCCGGCTGACGGTGGTCGGCCACTCCGCTGGCGCGCATCTGGCGGCCTGGTCGGCTTGCCGCGAGCGGCTCTGCCCGGACAGCGAGCTGTTCGTGGCCGATCCGCTGCGGCCCAGTCAGGTTGTGCTGCTGGCGGGCCTGCTGTGCCTGGATCGGTGGTGGGACATGGAACAGCCCCAGCAGGTCGAGCGCCTGCTGGGCGGGCCGGTCGAGCGCTGCGAAGAGCGGCTGGCGCAGGCCTGTCCCACGCGGCTGGGTCTGCCGCCCGGGGTGTCGGGCCTGGTGATGCATGGGCAGGCCGATGCTGTGGTGTCCATGGAGCAGGCGCTGGCCTTCTGCGAGCGCGCCGGCCCGGCGGTCGCGCTGTGCCTGCTTCCCGGTGCCGATCACTTTGGCATGCTGCCCAAGGACGGCCTCGTGCCGGCGGGATGGCCCTTGCTGCAGCAGCGCCTGGACGGGCTGCTGCGGCGCGCGGGGCCGGGCTAACCGGCTAACCGGCCAGCGCGGCCGCCGGCAGGGGCTGCAAGAACTCTGGAATCAGCCGCGCCGCAGCCTGGCGCACGCGGCCGGCCTCGGTCTCCGGGATGGAGCGATAGGGCCAGCGCATGCGCGGGCTCAGCGTCGTCCAGCCGCCCAGGTGGGCCAGGAATTTGTCGCAGGCCGGGTTGGCGAAGCGGCGCTCGGCGATGAAGGGGACGATCTGTTCCTGCATGAACCGGCGGATCCGCTGCTCCAGCGCCAGCGCCGCGGGCAGGTCGGTCTGCATCAGCCGTGTCCAGTCCTGCGCGACGGCGGGCTGCAGGCAGGCCATGTTGGAGTAGGCGCCATGGGCGCCCCGTTCGACGCCGCTGGCCAGCAGATGGCCGGGCACGAAGACGGAGAGTTCACGCATGTGCTGGCGCATCTGCTCATACCAGGCCTCGTCGCCGCCGGGCACCTTGACGCCCACCAGTTGCGGAACGGCCTTCTTCAGCCGCCCGAACGCCGCGGGCGCGAGCCTGAGCTTGGCATGCGGCGGGTTGTACAGCACCAGCCGCACCGAAGCGGACACGGCGGCGAGCCGGCGCAGGAAGGCGATCTGCTCTTCTTCGGTGGGCGGGAACCAGTCGGGCAGGATCACCTGGAAGGCCATGGGCGCGTAGCCAATGCTGCGCTCCAGCCGCTGCAGCGACTGCCAGGGGCTGGGATGGCTGACGCCGATCTGGAAGGGCATGCGCGCGGCATGGCAGCGGCGCGCGAGGATTTCGTGGATGCGATCGAACTCGGCTTCGCTCTGGTTGTGGAACTCGCCGGCGGTGCCATTGGAGTAGATGCCGTCGACGCCGCAGGCGATGAGCCGGCGGATTTCCTCGTCCAGGCTTTCGTAGTCGATGGTCTCGTCGGGCTGGATGGGCAGCAGCAGCGTGGCCCAATTGCCGCGGGGAAAGGTGTCGTTCATGGAGGGGGGCTCCGTGGTTCACAACGGCCGGACGTGGAGGCCGTCGCGCAGCGCCAGCACGGTGGACAGCGCGGGTGGATGGGCTCCGGCATGCAGGCAGGCCGCGCTGCCCGCGGCCACGGCGAACGCGAGATGCTGCGCGGCCGATGCCTCCGGTTCGCGCGCCCGGCTGGCCACCAATCCAGCCATCGCCGCATCCCCCGCGCCCAATGTGTCGACCGGCAGGATCGGCGGCGCGTCGGCGTGCCAGCGGCCTTGGGGCGTGATCAGCCGGGCACCCCGGGCGCCCTCGGTGAACAGCAGCCAGGCTTCGGGATTCAGTGCGTGCACGCGCGCCAGTGCCATTGCGGGCTCCGTGTCCGGCATCAGGCCCTGCAGATCCTCGTCCGAGAGCTTGATCACGGCGGCGAGCCGGCACAGGTGCTCGAAGCCGCGCAGCAGACAGGCCCGGTCCACCGCGCGGCGGAAGTTCAGGTCGTAGCTGATCGCGACGCCCTGCGCATGCAGGGAGGCGGCGAGTGCCAGCAGGCGCGAAGCCAGGGGCTCGCGCGCCAGGCTGATGCCGCCGAAATGGGCCCAGCGCGCATGGGCCATCCATCCCGCCGGCAACGCGAGTGCGTCGAAGTGCAGGTCGGCGCTGTCGTCACCGACAAAGAAGTAGCTGGGCGGGTGGGACTGAGGGACGATGGCCAGCAGGGGCGAGCGTTCGACGCGCTGCGCAAAGCGCAGGTCCAGCCCGGCGTCGGCGCTGGCCGACCACAGCGCGTCGCCAAAGCAGCAGACGCTGACCGCGCCGGCAAAGGCGCTGTGCAGACCCAGCGTGGCCGCGGCGCGCGCGACATTCCAGGTGGAGCCGCCGCTTCTGGCCACCCAGCGGTCGCCGTCGGCGCGGATCAGGTCGGTGAGCGCCTCGCCCAGGGCCACGAATTCGGGCAGCGGTCGGCTCATCGGGGCAGGACGCGGAGGATGTCGTAACAGGCGCCGGTCGTGTGGTAGTCCACCTTGCCGGCCGGGCTCTTCTCGTCGGTGGTGCTGACGTTGGCGCGGCTGAGCAGCCGGAACCAGGCCCCGTGCCTGTGGTCCACCCAGTGCGTCCAGCAGTAACGCCACAGTCGCTCGTACCAGTCCCAGTACAGCGGCTTGCCGGTGCGATGGCCCAACAAGGCCGCCGTGGCCAGGCTTTCGCATTGCACCCAGTGGTATTTGCGTTCGTCGCAGATGGCGAAGTCGGGCCCAAAGCCGTAGTAGAGGCCCTGATGGACCGGGTCCCAGGCCTTGTCGAAGGCACGCTCGAACAGGGCTTCGGCGCGCTCCAGCAGCCAAGGCAGCGGGCGCTGGCGCTCCAGCAACAGCAGCAGCTTGGCCCATTCGGTGAAATGGCCCGGCTGGTAGCCCCAGGGGCGGAAGATGTTGCTCATGTCGCCCTTGTTGTAGTCCCAGTCGGGCGTCCAGTCGCGGTGATAGTGCTCCCAGATCATCAGCCCGTCGGTCAGCGCGGTCTGGCGCCGCACGATGTGGCTGGCGACCTGTTCGGCGCGGTCCAGAAAGCGGACCTGCTGCGTGGCCTCGTAGGCCGCGAGACAGGCTTCGACCGCATGCATGTTCGCGTTCTGGCCGCGGTAGGGCGCCAGCACCCAGTCGGGGCCGGCCTCGTCGGCGTACAGCCCATGTTCGGCCTGCCAGAAGCGCTGCTCCATGAGCGCGAAGGTCTCGTCCAGCCAGGCGCACGCCTCGCCGATGCCGGCCATCAGCGCATGTGCATAGGCCAGCAGCACGAAGGCCAGGCCGTAGCAGTGCTGGGTGCGATCCAGCGCCGTCGCGCGCCCCTGGTCCCAGTCCAGCAGCCACAGATAGCCACCGCTGGCGGGATCATGGTGCGCCTGCCGCAGAAAGGTCACCGCATGCCGCGCATGGTCGAGATAAGCCGGCTCGTCCGGAAAATGGCGTGCCGCCATCGACCAGAGAAACACATAGCGCGTGCTGCTGACCAGGTGGCGCGTCCGCGCGTCGAAGACGCGGCCGTCGTCCTTGAGAAAGTGGTGGAAGCCGCCGCTCGGGTCCCGCGCCCGCGGGTGGTAGAAGCCCAGCGTGTGCCGCACATGGTCCAGCAGCACCTGGCGCTGGTGGAAATCTGGCAGGGGCGGGGTGATCGAGGTCGGCATGGCGAGGCTCACAAGAAGACGAGGGGGCGCTCCGGAGTTTTCCGGCCCCTGGGGACCGGGCGCGAACCGGCAGGTCCAGAGGACCCTCAGGGGCTGGATGCGGCGCCGGACGGCACCGGGTGGGCGCTGAACAGCTGTTCGAAGTGGCGGCGATGGGCCGACATCAAACCGAACATGTCCCGCTGTTCGAGCATTTCGACGATGCCCAGATGGTCCTGCGCGGTCTTCAGCAGCGTGGCCTGATCGACGGGGGCGATGCGGTCTTGCGCGTTCATGCGGTTGAAGGCGCGCCAGAACAGGTCGATCAGGGAGTTGAGAAAGGGGTTGTCGAGGCAGCGGTACATCTCGACGTGGAAGGCATGGTCGGCGTCCGTGAAGGACTCGCCCTGCCGGGCCTTCTGTTGCATGGTCTCGGCGAGTTCGCGCAAGCGCCTCAGGTTCTCGGGCTGGATGTAGCGCATCACATCGGGTACCGCCCCCATTTCGAGGTAGGCGCGCGCATACACCAGATGGTCCACCTGCTCCCGCGTCATGCCCATCGCATAGGGCAGGTTGTCCAGGATGGCGTCGAAGGAGAAGGCCTTGACGTAGACCCCGTCGCCATGGCGGGACTCGACGATGCCCAGCGAGTCCAGTGCCTTGAGCGCTTCGCGCAGCGACAGACGGCTGACGCCCAGTTCCTCAGCGAACCGGTCCTCGGTGGGCAGCGCGTCGCCGGGCTTCAGGCCGTTCTTTTCGATGTAGAGCTTGATGTCGATCTGGGCCTGACGGTAAGTGGGTAGCCGGGTGACCATGGATGCCTTTGCGCGCTCGTGGACGGGTGAAAGATCAGAGGACTATCGCATGAGCCTTGTCCGGGCCCTGCCTGCCTCGACGTCCTGACTGGGACGCACTCTAGAGCGTAATCATCTGATGTCTGTGACGCGTGAACTTGTGACATTCCCTGTCTTTGCCAGTTTAGTCATTTGAAATCAATGACTTGGAGTTCTCTTGTCATCTCTTGGTGACAGGCTAGTACCTATACCTCAGACCTCTGAGGTCTAAATAGACTCCGCCGCAGTCGGTACCGATGGTCTTTTCCGGGGCTGGGGCCCCTCCCCGGAATCCCTTCATCACAACGGAGACTGGAGACGCGGAATGAAGAAAACACTGGCAGTGGGCGCCGTGCTGAGCGCCTGCGCGGGCGCGGCGGCGGCCCAATCCAACGTCACCATTTCGGGCTTGCTCGATATCGGCGTGGTTCGCAGTCAGTCGGCGGGTGTCGGCAAATGGCTGGTCGGACGCGGCAACAACAACCGCCTGATCTTCAGCGGCGTCGAAGACCTGGGGGACGGGCTGTCGGCGACCTTCGCCATGCAGACGCGCTTCGAGCCCGACACGGGCACGCAGGAACTGGGCGTGCGGCCCTTCTGGCAAGGCGAAACCCGCGTGGGCCTGCGCAGCAAGTCGCTGGGCTGGTTGCGCATCGGGCGTGGCCTGACCTCGGTGCAGGACCCCAACGGCCGTTACGAGCCCTTCGGCGTGGCCACGACGGGCAATCTGCAGGATTACTTCACCGCCTACTACAAGGCGGTCGACGATCTCTCCAAGCCGCTGGACGCCGCCGGGGTGTCGCCCGCGGCGGCGGGCGGCGAGGGGCGCTGGGACAACGCCGTGTTCTACGACAGCCCCAGCTTCGGGGGGCTCGTGATCCGTGCCGCGGTGCAGGCCGAACACGCCGAGAACACGCGGCCCTTCAGCTTTTCGCTGAACTATGACAGCGGCCCGCTGTCGCTGCTGCTGGGCTATGAGCGCAACAACCGCAACACACGCAACATCCAGGCCGCGGGTTCCTACGACTTCGGCGTCGCGAAGCTGATGGGCACTTACACCATCAACGATCCGGTCGGGCCTCTGAAGGTGACCGGTCTCGGGGTGGGGGTCAACGTGCCGCTGGGCGGCATGCCGCTGACCTTGCGCGCGGGCTACGGGCAGGTCAAGTCCAGCTCCACCGCGAGCAGCGTGGTGGTGGGCAAGAAGCTCGGCGCGGGTCTGGTCTACACGCTCAGCAAGAGGACCTATCTCTACACCGACGTCGGGCGCGGCAATCCCATGACCACCGCGGTCAAGACGACGCAGTTCGACCTCGGCATGGCGCACGCGTTCTGAAGGAGGCCCCCATGTTGACCAAGCAGGCGATGGCCACGGCGCTGGCCGTCGGCAGTCTCTGTGCCTCCGCCCAGGAACTCAGCTTTACCTGGCGCGAGCTGCCTCCCATCCCCGCCAACCGGAGCGAATGGTCCGACGCGATTCCGGTCAAGGCGCCGTGGTGGCAGCAGATCGGGCTGGCGGGGCCGGTGGTCGGCGTGCACCGGGACTTCCTGCTCGTCGGTGGCGGGGCCAATTTCCCGGAGCCGGGCCTGACCGCGACGCGCGCGAACCGGTTGGGCAAGGTGTACTGGGACGAGGTGTTCGTGCTGGACCTGAACCGCCAGCGCTGGCTGGAGCGCCGCTTCCGGCTGCCACGCGCGCTGGCCTACGCCGCCACCCTCAGTCTGCCCGAGGGCGTGCTGGTGATCGGCGGGGAAGGGCATGAGAGTCCCAACGGCAACGCGCGGTCCAAGCTCAAGCCCTATGCCGATGTCTTCCTGATGCGTCTGGACGACGAGGCGCGGGCGCTCGAGTTCAAGCCCTATCCCAGTTTGCCGCGGCCCATCAGCTATGGCGCCGCGGCCTTGCTGGGCCGCACCGTGTATGTCCAGAGCGGCAAGGACTTTCTGGCGCTGGACCTGGATGCCCTCGACCAGGGCTGGCGGGCCCTCGCGCCCTGGCCCGGCGAGGCGCGCGACCTGGCATTGGCCACCGGCGTGAACGGCGTGGTCGTGCTGGCCAGCGGCCGGCTGACCCGGGACGGCGTCTCGACGGTTCACAAGGACGCCTATGCCTACGACCCGCGCAGCCGCAGCTGGTCGGTCCTGCCCGAGATGCCGCATGCCGCGCAGGCGGGCGAAGCCTTCGCGGTGCAGGACCGCTTCGTGGTTCTGATGGGTGGCGACGGGAACCTCGAGCGCTGGAACCAGTTCTTCGCGCTCGAGGGGCAACGCAACCGGGCCCAACCGGGCAGCGTCGAGTGGGAACAGGCCAACACGGCCGTCACCTTTTTGCAGGACCACCACACCGGCTTCAACCAGGACATCCTGGTGTTCGATACCCAGACGCGCCGCTGGGGCGTCGCGGGCCATCTGCCGGCGCCGGGGCCGGTGACCACGCAGCCGGTGACCTGGCGGGGCGAACTGCTGCTGGTGTCCGGAGAGGTCGGCCCGGGCAAGCGCACGCCCAAGATCTGGGCCGGTCGGCCTCAGCTCAACAAGTGAACGGAGACAAGAGTCATGATCAAGAAGATTCTGATGGCCGCCGGATTGGCCGTTGCCCTGGCGTCCAGCCAGGCCGCCGACAAGGCGCTGGTGGGGGCTTTCGACGTCGGTCCGGGCGGTCTGCAAGGCAACTTCAACCCGCTGGCCGCGACAGCGGGCTTCACCTGGCTGAGCAAGTACTACGAGCCGCTGATCGCCTACGACCAGACCCTGGACGGCCTGGTGGG
This sequence comes from Pelomonas sp. CA6, assembly GCF_022549225.1. Lineage (GTDB taxonomy): Bacteria > Pseudomonadota > Gammaproteobacteria > Burkholderiales > Burkholderiaceae_C > Roseateles. The sequence continues at coordinate 59,563 of NZ_JAKZFD010000011.1, read as the reverse complement.
CGTGCTGGCGCAAAGCTATGGGGTCTCGCCGGACCAGCTGACCTACACCTTCAAGCTGGCCGACGCCAAATGGCATGACGGTCGTCCCTTCAGCGCCAAGGACGTGCGCTTCACGCTGGGCCTGGCGGCCAACAGCAAGAGCGGTTCGGTGTTCGCGGCCCGGCTGGAGAACCTCGAGAAGGTCGAGCTGCCCAACGACAAGACCGTGGTCCTGCGGCTGCGCAAGCCCACGGCCAGTTTCCTCGACACCCTCAGCAAGATCATGATGCTGCCGGAGCATTCGCTGGGCGGCATTGCGGTGCAGGACCTGCCCAAGAACGCCTACTGGTCCAGCCAGCCCGTGGGCACCGGGCCGTTCAAGTGGGGGCGCTATGTCACCGACCAGTATGTGGAGCTGCAGGCCTTCGAGGGTTACCGCGGTGGCGCGCCGGCCGTGCCTCGGCTGATCAACCGCTTCTTTGCGAACTCGGCGGCGGCCGTGGCCGCGCTGCGCGCCGGCGAGATCCAGTTCAGCTATGTCGAGGCGAACGACGTCGCGACCTTCGCGGGCAACAAAGACTTCCGCGTGATCGAGGGCGACAGCTATGTGGTGAACTACCTCGGCTTCAACCAGCTCACGCCGCTGTGGAAGGACGGGCGTGTGCGTCAGGCGGTGATGCATGCGATCAACCGCGACGCCATCATCAAGAGCCTCTACAACGGCGCGGCCAAGCCGGCGCATTGCGTATACACCGCGGCCAGGCTGCAGCCCAAGGAGCTGAATCCCTACGCCTATGACCCCGACAAGGCGAGGAAGCTGCTGGCCGAGGCGGGCTGGGACAAGATCAACGGCAAGAAGCCCATCACGGTCCTGACCTACTACAACAACCCGCTGGCGACTAACACGCTGGCGGCGATCCAGGCCATGCTGGCCCAGGTGGGCATCCAGATCGTGCCCCGCGCGGTGGACACACCCACCTACAACGCGACGGTGATGGGCAGCAACCCCAAGCCCGACGATTTCGCGATGGTCTATGCCGGCCTGCAGAACGGGCCCGACGCCAGCAACATCAACATCGGCCTGAACGCCAAGCAGGTGCCGCCCGCGGGGACCAACATCATGCGCGTGGACATGCCCGCGGTCACCGACGCGCTGGACAAGGCCCTGGCCGAGCCGGATCCGGCGCGGCGTGAGCGCGAGTTCGCCAACGTCTGCCGTGCCACCAATGCCGAGCTGCCCTGGGCGACGCTGTGGGTGGCCAAGCGCTACGGCGTGGCCTCGGCGAAGCTGGATCGTTTCGTCTGGCTGCCCGCGCCCGGAGGCGGCCCCTATGCGGACGAGGCCCAGAAGTGGAGCTGGAAATGAGCCGTGGCGGGGCATTCCCTGTGGGCCAGGCCCGCCGGCACGGAGGCTGACCGGCGATGGCGCGCTATCTCCTGAGGCGTGTGCTCGTCGGCCTGCTGATGCTGCTCGCGCTGACGCTGCTGATCTTCGTGCTGCTGCGGCTGACGCCGGGCGACCCGATCGACGCCTACATCAATCCCAGTCAGTCCATCACGGCCGAGGAGCGCGCGCTGCTGCGTGCGCAGTACGGCCTGGATCAGCCGCTGCCGACGCAATACCTGCGCTGGCTGGGGCAGGCGCTGCGGGGCAATCTGGGCTATTCGCTGCAGCGCTACAACGAGACGGTGGCAGGGCTCATCGCCACGCGCATGGGGCCCACCCTGCTGCTCATGGGCGCGGGGCTGTGCCTGGCCATCTTGCTGGGCATCGCCACCGGCGTGGTCAGCGCGGTGCGGCGCAACGGCATGGTCGACCTGGCCTTGTCCAGTCTGGCCATGCTGGGCATCTCCAGCCCGGCCTTTCTGTCGGCGCTCGTGGGCTTGTACGTGTTCTCGGTGAAGCTGCAGTGGATGCCGTCGGGCGGCATGCTCAGCGCCGGCGCGGCCTTCAGCTGGGGCGATCTGCTGCATCACCTGCTGCTGCCGGCGCTGCTGCTGTCCGTGGGCCATTGCGCGCTGATCATGCGTTACATGCGCGCCTCGCTGCTGGAGGTGCTGAACCAGGACTATGTGCGCACCGCCCGAGCCAAGGGCGTGCGCGAGACCTGGGTCATCGTCAAGCATGCGCTGCGCAACGCCATGCTGCCGGTGGTGACCCTGATCGGCTCCACCGTCGGCCTGGCGGTGGGCGGCGCGATCTTCACCGAAAGCGTCTTCAACTGGCCGGGCATGGGCCTGTTGCTGGTCGGCGCGGTGGAGGGGCGGGACTACCCCGTCATCATGGGGGCGACGCTGGTGATTGGCGCCTGCGTCATCGCCGTCAACCTGCTGACCGATCTGCTGTACGCGGTGATTGATCCGCGCATCCAGGTGCACGGAGGCGAGCGATGAAGGCCGTGGATTCCGAGCGCGCCCCGGGAGCGGGCCGCCGCGGCACGGCGGCGTCGGGGCCGCTCCTGCGGGCCTTGCGGCGCTTCGTGCGCAACCGCGCGGCGCTGGTGGGGCTGGGTTTGTTGGTTCCGATGCTGATGCTGGTGCTGCTGGGGCCCTGCCTGCTGGCGCAGGGGCCCAACGATATCGACCTGCTGGCCATGAACGCGGCGCCCGGGGGCGCCCACTGGCTGGGGACCGATGGCGTGGGGCGGGACGTGCTGGCGCGCCTGCTGGAAGGGGGGCGCATCTCGCTGCTGGTGGCGGTGAGTTCGGTGGCCTTGTCCCTGCTGATCGGCTTCTCCGTCGGCGCCGTGTCGGCCTTCGGCGGTCGCTGGGCCGACACCCTGGCCATGCGCGGCGTTGATCTCGCGATGACGCTGCCACCGGTGATCTTCCTGCTGGTGCTGGCTTCCATCGTCGGCTCTGGCCTGGCGCCCACGGTGCTGGTGATCGCCTTGTTGTCCTGGCCTGTGCTGGCACGCATGGTGCGGGCGCGTTTGCTGGAGTTGCGCGAGCGCGACTTCGTGCTCGCGGCCCGCGGCATGGGCGCCGGGCTGGGCCATCTGCTGTGGCGGCACGCGCTGCCCAACAGCATGGACATCCTGGTGGTGTACGCCACCTTGCAGGTGGCCAACGCGGTGCTGCTGGAGGCGGGTCTGTCCTTCCTGGGGCTGGGCATCGCGCCGCCGACCGCCAGCTGGGGAAACATGCTCAACGCCGCCCGCTCCACGGTGGTGCTGGAGCAATACCCCTGGCAATGGATGTTCCCCGGCGCGGCGCTGGTGGTGGTGGTGCTGGCCATCAACTTCGTCGGCGACGGCCTGCGCGACGCCTTCGATCCGCGCGCCGAACTGTGATTTCACTTTTTAACTGAAAGGACGAGAGACCTGTTATGCCCAAGTTTCATGGTGTGGTGCCGCCCGTGGTGGTCCCGCTGGACGCCCAGGGGCGGCCCGACATGCCCGCCTATGGCCGCGTGCTGGACCACCTGGTGGCCCAGGGCTGTCACGGCCTGTTCGTGCTGGGGTCCACCAGTGAGGTGGTGTTCTATGGCGAGGCGCAGCGCGCCCGCCTGATCGAGCATTCGGTGGCGGTGGCCGCGGGGCGCGTTCCGGTGATTGCCGGCGTGATCGACCCCACCACCGACCGCGTCATCGCCCACGCGAGGGCCGCCAAGGCGGCCGGGGCGGACGCGGTGGTGGTCACGGCGCCGTTCTATACCCTGACCGACCAGCAGGAGACGCTGACCCACTTCCGACGCATCCGCGACGCGGTGGACCTCCCCATCGTCGCCTACGACATTCCGGTCTGCGTCCACACCAAGCTGGGGCGCCATACCGTGGCGACGCTGGCACGCGAAGGCGTGATCTGCGGCCTGAAGGATTCCAGCGGCGATGATGCCAACCTGCGCTACGTGGCGCTGGACACGCGCGACCTGGCCGATTTCTTCGTGATGACCGGCTCCGAGATCATGGTGGACACCGCCTTGTTCATGGGCGCCCATGGCGTGGTACCGGGGCTGGCCAACGTGGACCCGGCGGGCTACGTGCGGCTGTGGAACGCCGTTCAGCAAGGCGATCTGGCGGCGGCCCGCCGCGAGCAGGAGCGCCTGTGCCGGCTGTTTGAGATCGTCTGGGTGGCGTCGTCCCGCCTGAGCGCGGGCGCGGCCGGCGTCGGCGGGTTCAAGACCGCGATGCGCTGCCTGGGCCTCATCGGGACCAACCAGATGGCCTCGCCGCGCGGCCATCTGGACGAGGCCGAAACCCGACGGGTGCAGGCCATCCTGCGCGACGTGGGCCTGCTCTGACGGGCGAGCTGGCGATGACTCCGCACATGCCTTCTCCGGTGCTCGATGTCGAGGACCTGCACACGGTGCTGCGCGTGCGCGGCGGGGCCTTCCCCGCCGTCCACGGCGTCGGTTTGCAGGTCTGGCTGGGCCAGACCCTGGCGCTGGTGGGCGAGTCCGGTTCGGGCAAGTCGGTCACCAGCCTGTCCCTCATGCGCCTGCTGTCGCCCCGCCTCGGCGGCGTGCAGCGCGGCCGCATCCAGCTGCGCTGCAAGGACGGGCAAACGCGCGATCTCACCCGGCTGGACGAGGAGGGGATGCGCCGCCTGCGTGGCCATGACCTGGCCATGGTGTTCCAGGAGCCCATGACCAGCCTCAATCCGGTCTACACCGTGGGCGAGCAGATCGCCGAGCCCCTGCGCATCCATCTGGGGCATGGCCGCCGCCAGGCCTGGGCGCGGGCGACCGAACTGCTGCAGCGGGTCGGGATTCCCGATCCGCAGCGCCGCGTGTGCCAGTATCCCCACGAGCTGTCGGGTGGCATGCGCCAGCGCGTCACCATCGCGATGGCCCTGGCCTGCGATCCGGCGCTGCTGATCGCCGACGAGCCCACCACGGCGCTGGACGTCACCATCCAGGCGCAGATCCTGCACCTGTTGCGTGAACTGCAGCGCGAGCGCGGCATGGGCATGCTCTTCGTCACCCACAACCTGGGCGTGGTCGCCCAGGTGGCCCAGCAGGTGGCGGTGATGTATGCCGGCGCCATTGTCGAGCAGGGCCCGGTGCGCGAGGTCTTCGGACGGCCGCGCCACCCCTACACGCGTGGCCTGCTGAAATCCTTGCCCCGTCTGGGCCAGGCCACGCGCATGAGGCGGGCGGGACAGCCGCTGCACACCATCGACGGCATGGTGCCTGGCCTGACGGAGCGGCCCACCGGCTGCGCCTTCGCGCCGCGCTGTGCCTGGGCACGCCCGGCCTGCACTGAGGCGCGGCCCGGGCTGCTGCCCGTTTCGGACGGCGAGCGGCCGCTGCACTGGAGCCGCTGCCTGCGCTGGCGGGAGCTGCCCGAAGACGCGCCGGCCGCCGACGCCAACCCCTTTGCACCGGAAGTTGCCGCATGAGCCTGGACGTCACGACACAGCGCCCCGCGCCTTTCTCCCCCTCGCCCCTGCTGCAGGTCCGCGGGCTGGGCAAGCGCTTCGGCGCGGGGCCGCGGGCCATCGAGGTGCTGCGCGAGATCAGCTTCACGCTGAGGCGTGGCGAGGTGCTGGGGCTGGTGGGCGAATCGGGCAGCGGCAAGACGACGATAGGGCGCTGCCTGCTGCGCCTGATCGAACCGAGCTGTGGCGACATCGTCTTCGACGGCCGCGACATCGGGGCGTTGAGCCAGGCCGAGCTGCGACCGCTGCGTGGCCGCATGCAGTACATCTTCCAGGATCCCTTCGCCAGCCTGTCGCCGCGCATGACCGTGGAGCAGATCCTCACCGAGGGGCTGCGCATCCAGCGCTGGGGAACGGCCGAGCAGCGCCGCGCCCGCGCCCGCGAGGCGCTGGCGCAGGTGGAGCTGCCCGAGGACGCGCTGCAGCGCTACGCCTTCGAGTTTTCGGGCGGGCAGCGCCAGCGCATCGGTATCGCGCGAGCGCTGACACTGGGGCCCGAGCTGCTGGTGGCCGATGAACCGGTGTCGGCGCTGGACGTCTCCATCCAGGCCCAGGTCGTCAACCTGCTGCGTGGCCTGCAGCAGCGCCTCGGGCTGTCGATGCTGTTCATCTCTCATGACCTGGCGGTCGTCGAGTACATCTGCGACCGCGTCGCAGTGCTCTATCTGGGGCGCATCGTCGAGATGGCGCCGGTGGAGAGGCTCTATGCCCATCCGCGCCATCCCTATACCCGCGCCTTGCTGGCTTCGGTGCCGTCGCCGGAGCCCAGCGAGGGCGGGGCGCCGGTGCTGCTTCAGGGCGAGATTCCCAGTCTGTCGGCCCCGCCCAGCGGCTGCGTGTTCCGCACCCGCTGCCCACGTGCCCAGGCGGTCTGCGCGCGGCAGGTGCCGGCGCTGACGGAGATGGCGCCGGGGCATTTCAGCGCCTGCCTGCTCGACGAGGGCGCCGCGCCAGCGCCGGCCCGCCTGGGCGTGGATCACGATGTTTGAGTTCAGCCGGCTCGCAGGACTGCCCGTCCCCGGCGTCGTGTTGCTGGGGGTGGACCACTGGCACGCCGAGATGCATGCACGGGCGGCACGGGCGCAGGGGCTGCCCCTGCTCGGCGTCTGGGGTGAAGATCCCACACGCCGCCGCGCCATGGCCCGGCGGCTGCGTTGCCCGGCCATGGGCAGCCTGGACGAGGCGCTGGCGCTGGCCGACCGGCCGCGCCCGCCATGCTTTGTGGTGATGGGGCGGCCAGCGCAGATCGCCGAGCGCGGGCTGTGCGTGATCCGCCAGGGCGCGCCGCTGATCATCGAGAAGCCCGTCGGCGTCTGCGCCGGGGACATGGCGCCGCTGCTCCAGGCCCAGGCGGAAGCGCGCGACCGCGGGCAGGGTTTCGTCGCCGTGGCCTTGCCGCATGGCATCGGCATGCTGGCGGCGCTGGATGCACACCGCCAGGGCGTGGGCCGACTGGGCCTGTCGCACATGCACTTCGAGCTGATCAACGGGCCGCCACAGCGCTACATCGACGACGGCGTGCCCTGGGTGTTGCAGCGCGCGCTCAGCGGTGGCGGGGCCTTGCGCAATCTCGGCATTCACGGCCTGCATGCTTTCCTGGCCCTCAATGCCGGGCATCGTGTGCGTCTTGTGCACGCGAGCCTGGGGCCACGCCTGTTCGGCACCGAAGTGGAGGACTATGCCGTGGTCCAGTTGCAGGCCGACAACGGCTGCGTGGGCACGGTGCAGGTCGGCTACACCCATGCCAGCCTGAACACGGGCCTCTATCGCTGGCGCGTGGCCGCGCGCGGGGCCACCTGGGAGGACGATGGCGCCGTCTTGCGCCTGAGTCTGCTGGACCGCGCGCGGGACGAGTGGCGCCGCCTGACGCGGCCGGCGCGGCGCTACGAGGATTTTTTCGCGCACAGCCTGAAGGCCATGGCCCAGGACTCGCCGCCCATTGCCAGCCTGGGCGACCTGCAGCGCGCGATGGCGCTGATCGACCGCGCCTACGTCCTGTCAGACCCCGGCGGCGGAGAGCCCCCGGCGGACCCGCAGCGAGGAGGAATGGAATGGCTCTAGCGCAGGACGACGCACTGGGCGTCGGCATCATCGGGGCCGGGCACTTCGGCGCGGCCCACGCGCGCGCGCTGCGCCAGGTGCGGGGCGCGCGGCTGGTCGCCGCCTGTCGGCAGGAGGCCCGCCAGATCGAGGACTTCTGCGCCCTGCATGGCGGACGGCCCTATCGGGACTACCGGGCGCTGCTGGACGATCGGGACGTGCACGCCGTGGTCATCGCCACGCCGCATGCGCTGCACGAAGAGATGGCGGTGGCCGCCGCGCGGGCGGGCAAGCATCTGCTGCTGGAAAAGCCCATGGCCCCGACCGTGGCCGCATGCCGGCGCATCCTGGCCGCGGTGCGGGCCGCGGGCGTGACGCTGATGTTGGGCCACACCATGCGCTTCAGCCTGCCGTTCATCACCGCGTCTCGGGCCATGGCCGAGCAGGGTATGGGGCGGCTGAGGTTGGGTCAGGCGCGCATGATCAAGCGCTGGATGGAACCGAACCGGCAGCCCTGGCATCTGCAGAGCAGCGAAGGGGGCGGCATGCTGATGACCGCGGGTATCCATCCGCTGGACCGCCTGCTGGCTTATGCCGGGCAGCGTGCGACCCACGTCAGCGCCTGGCTGGGCACGCGCTTTCATGTTCAGCCGGCCGACGACTGCGGTGTCATCCTGCTGCGCTTTGGCGAGGAGGCCGTGGGGCAGGTCAGCAGCATCGGCTTCGCCGAGGGCGCCTTCATCGCGGACGACGACCTGGTCTGCGAGCACGGCGTGTTGCGCGTGGACTATTTCCATGGCGTCAGGCTGGGCCGAGGCGACCGCTGGCAAGACCTGGCCCCGGGCATCGAGCCCGACTGGCCGGAGCGCGCGCTGGAACGCGAATGGCGAGCCTTCGTGCGGTCGGTCCGCGAGCGCAGTCCTCCGGCGGTGAGCGGCGACGACGGGCTGCATGCCGTCGCCTGCGTGGAGGCCGCCTTGCGCTCCGCCCGTGAGCGGCGCGAGGTCGAGGTGGAGCCTTGTTGAGTCGGTTGCAATTGATACATCTACAGGGGGACTCCACACCCGTACTTGCCTTGCCAAGCGGGGTAAAACTCGGTCTACTGAAGCCGGCACGCCGGAGCCGGCGCTGCTCACCACACCACCACCAGCTGCGACCAGGGACGGGTTGAGCCGGCGTGCGCGATGCGCCCGCCGCCGACGGATCACATCAGCGCGATGCAAGCAAGAGGACGTTTTTCCGCGGACCGCGACGGCGGCGTTTTCTTTGCGGTCTTTGTCGGCCTCGTCGGCTTGCAGCTGGCTCTGGCACTGGCGGTGCCCGCCGCCTGGCCCCTGGTCTGGCGGCTGGTGCTCCATGCTGCGGTCGCCCTGCTGCTGCTGGGCTGCGGGCTCGCGTGGAGACGGCGCGAGCACGCCGCGCGCATGCAGGCCGACGCGCGGCTGAAGCAGCAGGAGGCCGCGCGCCGACAACTGCTGGACGCGACCAGCGAAGGCCTGTGCGGCGTGGACCTGCAGGGGCGCTGCGTGTTCGCGAACCGGGCGGCGCTGGCGATGCTGGGCCTGACGGACGAGGCGGCGCTGATCGGGCAGCCGCTGGCCGCGCAGATCCAGCCTGGTGCGCCGGACGACGCGCCGCTGGCGCGCGCCGGCCGCGGCGCCCGGGGCTGGCGCGGCGGCGGCGAGGTGCTGCAGCGCGCGGACGGCAGCCTGTTCGCGGTCGATGCGCAAGTGCACCCCCTGCTGCGCGGCGGCCAGCCGCAGGGCGCCATCGTCGGCTTCACGGACATCACCGAACGCCTGCATCTGCAGGCCGAGCTGCGCCAGGGCGAGTCGCGCCTGGCCAAGCTGGTGGAGGCGGTGATGGATGGCGTGGTCTGCACCGACGACCGCGAAAGCATCGTGCTCTTCAACCCCGCCGCCGAGCGGCTCTTCGGCGTCAACGCGGTCGACGCGGTGGGCACGCCGCTGGCGCGCTTCATTCCCAAGGACGACCACTACGAACAGCATGTGGCGACCGCGCTGTCGCATGGCGTGGGGCTGCACGAGCTGCAGGGGCGGCGCGCCGATGGCACGCTCTTCCCGATCGAGGCCACGGTGTCGCGCCTGAGCATGGGGCAGGGCGTGCTGACCACGCTGGTGCTGCGCGACGTGACCGAGCGCTACGCGGTGCGGCTGGAACGCCAGGCGCGCGAGGCGCTGGAGCTGAGCCATCGCGCGAAGACCGATTTCCTGTCGCGCATCAGCCATGAGCTGCGCACGCCGCTGAACGCGGTGCTGGGCTTTTCGCAGCTGCTGCGCATGGACACCGAGGAACCGCTGGGCCAGCGCCAACGCGCCTGGGTGGGCCATGTGGAAGAGGCCGGCAACCACCTGCTGGCGCTGGTGAACGACGTGCTGGACCTGTCGCGCGCCGAGGCCGGCCATATGTCGCTGGCGCTGTCGACGGTGGCCGTGGGGCCGGTGGTCGAGGAGTCGCTGGCCCTGGTGTCGCGCATGGCCGCCGCCGCGGGCATCACGATGGAAAGCCTCCAGCCGGGCGAGGCCGGCGGCCGTGCCGCGACGGCACGCGTGCTGGCCGACCGGGTGCGGCTCAAGCAGGTGCTGGTCAATCTGCTCAGCAACGCGATCAAGTACAACCGACCGCAGGGCACGGTGATGGTGGACTGGGACCTGCGCGGCAAGACCTGCCGGCTGCGCATTGCCGATACCGGGCCGGGCATGTCCGCGCAGGCGCTGGAGCATTTGTTCGAGCCCTTCAACCGGCTTGGCGCCGAGGCCTCCAAGGTCGAGGGCACGGGCATCGGGCTGGTGCTGTCGCGCCGGCTGATCGAGCTGATGGGAGGGGAGCTGCGCATCGACAGCCGCGTCGGCGTGGGCACGGTGGCCACGGTGACGCTGGAGGGCTCCGACTTGGAACCCGACCCGCTGCCGGAACCGACCACGCCCAGCCGGCACAGCGCGCTGGACGGCATGCTCAAGGTGCTCTACGCCGAGGACAACGAGGTCAACGTGGAGCTGCTGCGCCAGGTGGCCTCCTTCCGCCCGGCGGTGGAGCTCAGCGTGGCCTCCAGCGGTGGCGCCGCGCTGGACATGGCGCGCCGCGACCCGCCCGACCTGATGCTGGTGGACATGCACCTGGGCGACATGAGCGGCCTGGAGCTGGCGACGGCGCTGCGCGCCGACCCGGTGACCGCGGGCATCCCGCTGGTGGCGCTGTCGGCCGACGCCCAGCCCGAGCAGATCGACCGCGCGCTGGCGCTGGGCTTCGAGGACTACCTGACCAAGCCGGTGGAGTTCCGCCGCCTGCTGCGCGTGTTCGACGCCAGCCTGGGCGGCTAGGCGAGCACGGCGCCCGACGGCGGCTCAGCCCGTCAACCCCGCCGCCTGCATCACCCAGCGAAACACCCGCGCGAACAGGCCCAGCGCCAGCACGCTGGCGGCCCAGATCGCCACCAGCCAGGCCAGGCGGCGCCACCAGGCGCGCGGGGGGTCAGTGGTATCCCTCACCGGTGCGCACCTTGCCGCGGAACACGTAGTAGGACCAGGCCGTGTAGGCCAGGATGACGGGGATGATCAGCAGCGCACCGACCAGCGCGAAGCCCAGGCTCTGCGCCGGCGCCGCAGCGGCGCGCAGGCTCACGTGCGGCGGGATGATGTTGGGCCAGAGGCTGATCAGCAGGCCGCTGTAGCCGAGGAAGAGCAGGGCCAGCGCGAGCAGGAAGGGCCCGGCCTGCGGCTGGCGGCGCAGCGCGCGCAGCAGCGCCCAGGCCGCGGCCAGCACCAGCAGCGGCACCGGCGCGAAGAAGAAGAGGTTGGGCAGGCTGAACCAGCGCTGGGCCACCTCGGCATGGCGCAGCGGCGTCCAGGCGCTGACGACGGCGATCGCGAGCAGCAGCACCATCAGCGCCGGCCGCGCCAGCGCCACCATGCGCTGCTGCAGCGCCCCCTCGGTCTTCATGATCAGCCAGGTGCTGCCCAGCAGCGCATAGGCGGCCAGCAGCCCGAGCCCGGTGAACAGGCTGAAGGGTGTGAGCCAGTCCATCGCCCCGCCCGCATAAGCCTGGCCACGGACCTCGAAGCCACCGATGAAGGCGCCCAGCGCGACGCCCTGGAAGTAGGTGGCGATGTAGGAGCCCCAGGTGAAGGCCTGGTCCCAGAAGGGCTTGTGCGCCTCGTCGGCCTTGAAGCGGAACTCGAAGGCCACGCCGCGCCAGATCAGCCCGGCCAGCATCAGCATCAGCGGCAGATAGAGCGCGCTGAGGATCACCGCGTAAGCGAGCGGGAAGGCCGCCATCAGCCCGGCGCCACCCAGCACCAGCCAGGTCTCGTTGCCGTCCCAGACCGGGGCGACGGTGTTGACCATCACGTCGCGCTGCGCGCGGTCGCGCACGAAGGGGAAGAGCAGCCCGATGCCCAGGTCGAAGCCGTCCATGATCACGTACATCATCAGCCCGAAGCCGATGATCAGCATCCAGAGGATGGGAAGGTCGATGCCCATGGTTCAGCCCCCGAGTCCGGTGGAGGGCCCGGCGGCCGGGCGCGTTGCGTCCAACGGGTCCGGCGCGGCCGACAGCGGGCGGGCCGGGCGCTGGTTGGCGGGCGTCGCGTCGGGCCGGTGGCCCGTCTCGTCGGGCAGGGCCTGCGGGCCGTGGTCGACCAGCTTGAGCATGTAGCGCACGCCGACGCCGAAGACGATGAGGTACATGACGACGAAGACCAGCAGCGTCGCCGACAGCGCCAGCACCGAATGCCCCGAGACCGCGTCCCGGGTGCGCATCACGCCGTAGACCACCCAGGGCTGGCGGCCCACTTCGGTGGTGAACCAGCCGGCCAGGATCGCGAGCACGCCGCTGGGCCCCATCAGCAGCGCGAAGCGCAGCAGCGCGCGCGACCGGTAGAGCCGGTCGCGCCGGCGGGCCCACAGCGCCCACAGCGCCAGCGCCAGCATCAGCAGCCCCAGGCCCACCATCACGCGAAAGCTCCAGAACACGACGCTGGCGTTGGGCCGGTCCTCGGGCGCGAAGTCCTTCAGGCCGGGGAACTGGCCGTTCGGGTCGTGGGTGAGGATGAGGCTGGCCAGACGTGGCACTTCCAGCGCATAGCGCGTGGTTTCGGCCGCCATGTCGGGCCAGCCGAACAGGATCAGCGGCACGCCCTCGCCGGGGCGGTTCTCCCAGTGGCCCTCCATCGCGGCGATCTTGGCGGGCTGGTGCTTGAGCGTGTTGAGCCCGTGCAGATCGCCCACCAGCACCTGCAGCGGCGCGACCAGCAACACCATCCACATCGCCATCGACAGCATCTTGCGCACCGCCGGGCTGTCGCGGCCCTTCAGCAGATGCCAGGCGCCAGAGGCGCCGACGAAGAGTGCGGTCGCCAGGTAGGCGGCCAGCGTCATGTGCACCAGCCGGTACGGGAAGGAGGGGTTGAAGATCACCGCGAACCAGTCCACCGGCACCACGCGGCCGTCGACGATCTCGAAGCCCTGCGGCGTCTGCATCCAGCTGTTGGACGCGAGGATCCAGGTCGCCGAAACCAGCGTGCCCAGCGCCACCATCAGCGTCGCGAAGAAGTGCAGCCCCGGCCCCACGCGCGACCATCCGAACAGCATCACGCCCAGGAAGCCGGCCTCCAGGAAGAAGGCGGTGAGCACCTCGTAGGCCAGCAGCGGGCCGGTGACGCTGCCGGCGAAGGCGGAGAAATGGCTCCAGTTGGTGCCGAACTGGTAGGCCATCACCAGCCCCGAGACCACGCCCATCGCGAAGTTCACCGCGAAGATCTTGGACCAGAACTGGTAGAGCTCGCGCCAGACCGCTTCGCGTCGGTACAGCCACAGCCCCTCAAGCACGGCCAGGTAGCTGGCCAGGCCGATCGTGATGGCGGGGAAGACGATGTGGAAGGACACCGTGAACCCGAATTGGATGCGCGCCAACTCCAGCGCCGTCAGGCCCCACATGGCGGCCTCCATTTACTGCTGATACTGCTCATGGCTTGTCTGTTCGAATCTGGGTCGACTGTGCCGGGCGGCTTGATCGCCGACAAGACGCAGAGGGGCAAAGAAAGTACCGGAGCAGATGGCGCGGTGGCCGCGCCGCCCCTCAGCGCGCCGCGTAGGGCTCGCCGCCGCGCTCGTTCTCGTCGATGTGCAGGCGGCGGCCCAGCGCCGGGAAGGCGCGCTGCGCGCAGCCCTGGCGCTCGCACAGCTTGCAGCCCGGGCCGATGGGCGTGGCGCTGTCGGGATCGCCCAGATCCAGCCCCTGGGCATAGACCAGCTGGGCGGCGTGGCGCAGATCGCAGCCCAGGCCGATGGCGAACTCGGGCGCGGCCTCGCCATAGCCGCCGCCGGGGCGCCGTTCGCAATGAGCGATCCACAGATAGCGGCGCCCATCGGGCATGCGCGCCAGCTGGCGCAGCACCCGGCCGGGCTGGGCGAAGGCTTCATAGACCGTCCATAGCGGGCAGGTGCCGCCGCTGCGCGAGAAGTGGAAGTCGGTGGCCGACTGGCGCTTGGAAATATTGCCGGCACGGTCGACGCGTACGAAGAAGAAGGGCAGGCCGCGTGCCTCGCGGCGCTGCAGCGTGGAGAGCCGGTGGCACACGGTTTCCAGGCTGACGCCGAAGCGCCGCGCGAGCCGCTCGATGTCGTGGCGCAGCTCGCGCGCCGCGGCCAGGAAGCGGCCATAGGGCAGAACCAGGGCCCCGGCGAAATAGCTCGCCAGCCCGATGCGCGCCAGCGCGGCCGCCTCGGCACTGAAGGAGGCGCTGGCGACCAGCCGGTCCATCTCGGCGCCGGCTTCCAGATAGGCCAGTTGCGTGGCGAGCTGGAAGGCGCGCTGACCGGGGTTCAGCGCGTCGGACAGCAGCAGCAGGCGCTGCGCCGGTTCGAAGCGCCGCAGCGGCGTGCCGGCCACGCCGCGCAGCTGCACGCCATGCGCCTGCAGCAGATGGGCCTGCAGCCGCGGGGCCAGGTCTTGCGCGCCATCACCGACCTGCAGCTGGGCCGACAGCGCCTCGGCGGCGCGGTCCAGCCCGTCCATGTGGTTGTGATGGGCGTAGAAGAAGTCGCGCACCTCCTCATGCGGCCCGGGACCGATGGGCGAGGGCGGGCCATCGCGGTCGCCCGGCGCCAGCGTGGCCAGGCGCTGCTCCGCGGCGCGCGCGCGGCCGTGCAGACGCAGCAGCAGCTGGGCCATGGCCGGCATCTGCTGCACCACGGTGCGCAGCTCGGCCTCGGGCACGCCGCCGGACGGCGCGGCCTCGGCCACCACCTCGTGCAGCTGCGCGAACAGCCGCGCCTCGTCGTCCTCGGAGAAGAACTGCAGGTCCACGCCCAGCGCGGACTGCAGGCGCAGCAGCACCGCGACGCTCAGCGGGCGCTCGTTGTTCTCCAGCTGGTTGACGTAGCTGGGCGACAGCTGGAGCGCCTGCGCCAGCGCCGCCTGGGTCAGGCCGCGCTGCTCGCGCAGGGTTTTGAGCTTCACGCCCAGAAAGGTCTTGCGCATCGTCAGAGGATCTTCGCAAACATTGCAAACACGGGTTTTGGGCTTCGCAATTCATTGCCAATTTAGCCATTGAGTGCCATCACCCACGCTGCAAAGATTGCGAACAGAACGCGGACTATCCCATGCCGCCAGCGCCATCGGCAAGAGGCGCCCGGCGGGCATCCATCCGCCGGCCGGCCCGCCGCCGCCGGCCCGTCGACCCCACACCCGCAGGAGGAGAACCCCCATGAGCGAGACCGCCCCCGCCGCCGCCGCCGGCTTGCGTCCCAAGAAGTCCGTGGCCCTGTCCGGCGTCGCCGCTGGCAGCACCGCGCTGTGCACCGTGGGGCGCAGCGGCAAGGAGCTGCATTACCGCGGCTACGACATCCTGGACCTGGCCGAGGCCTGCGAGTTCGAGGAGGTCGCCCATCTGCTGGTGCATGGCCGGCTGCCCAACGCCGCCGAGCTGCGCGCCTACAAGGCCAGGCTGCTCGCGCTGCGCGGACTGCCGGCCAGCGTCAAGGAGGCGCTGGAACGCCTGCCCGCGGGCGCCCATCCGATGGATGTGATGCGCACCGGGGTCTCGGCGCTGGGCTGCGTGTTGCCGGAGAAGGATGACCACAACCTGCCGGGCGCGCGCGACATCGCCGACCGCCTGCTCGCGTCGCTGGGCTCCATGCTGCTGTATTGGCACCATTGGTCGGCACAGGGGCGGCGCATCGAGGTCGAGACCGACGACGACTCCATCGGCGCCCACTTCCTGCACCTGCTGCATGGCCGCCGTGCGCCGGCCAGCTGGACCCGGGCGATGCACAGCTCGCTGATCCTCTATGCCGAGCACGAGTTCAACGCGTCCACCTTCGCCGCGCGCGTGATCGCCGGCACCGGCAGTGATCTCTATTCCTGCGTGGCCGGCGCGATTGGCGCGCTGCGCGGGCCCAAGCACGGTGGCGCCAACGAGGTCGCGCTCGAGGTACAGAAACGCTATGCGAGCCCCGACGAGGCCGAGGCCGACATCCGCCGCCGCATCGACGCGCGCGAGGTGGTGATCGGCTTCGGCCACCCGGTCTACACCGTCAGCGATCCGCGCAACGAGATCATCAAGCGCGTCGCGCGGCGCCTGTCCGTCGAGGCCGGCACGACGCGCCTGTACGACATCGCCGAGCGCGTCGAACAGGTGATGTGGGACAGCAAGCGCATGTTTCCCAACCTGGACTGGTTCAGCGCCGTCAGCTACCACATGATGGGCATCCCGACCGCCATGTTCACGCCGCTGTTCGTGATGGCGCGCACCAGCGGCTGGGCCGCCCATGTGGTGGAGCAGCGCCAGGACAACAAGATCATCCGCCCCAGCGCCCTCTACACCGGCCCCGAGGACCAGGCCTTCGTGTCGCTGGAGGCGCGTCCATGAAGCCCGAGCTCCTGCCGCCCGCCATGCCCCCGTCCTCGTCCTCGTCCTCGCACCCGCGCCGCCACCGCAGACCGCTGCCCGGTACCGCGCTCGACTTTCACGACGCGCGCGCCGCCGTCGAGGCCCTGCGCCCCGGCTGCTGGGACGGGCTGCCCTACACCGCGCGCGTGCATGCCGAGAACCTGCTGCGCCGCTGCGATCTGGACATCCTCGACGACTGCCTGCTGCAGCTGATCGAACGCCGCCGCGACCGCGACTTCCCCTGGTACCCGGCGCGCGTGGTCTGCCACGACATCCTCGGCCAGACCGCGCTGGTCGACCTGGCCGGGCTGCGCGACGCCATCGCCGCGCAGGGCGGCGATCCGACGCGGGTCAACCCGGTCGTGCCGGTGCAGCTGGTCGTCGACCATTCGCTGGCGGTGGAGTGCGGCGGCGACGATCCGCAGGCGCTGGCGAAGAACCGCGCGATCGAGGACCGGCGTAACGAGGACCGCTTCCACTTCATCGACTGGTGCCGCGAAGCCTTTGCCAATGTCGATGTGGTGCCGCCGGGGCAGGGCATCATGCACCAGATCAACCTGGAGCGGATGTCGCCGGTGGTGCACGAGCAGCAGGGCCTGGCCTACCCGGACACCTGCGTGGGCACCGACAGCCACACGCCGCATGTGGACGCGCTGGGCGTGATCGCGGTCGGCGTGGGCGGGCTGGAGGCGGAAAGCGTGATGCTGGGCCGCGCCTGCTGGATGCGCCTGCCGGAGATCGTCGGCGTGCGGCTGGACGGCCGGCTGGCGCCGGGCATCACCGCCACCGACCTGGTGCTGACGCTGACCGAGTTCCTGCGCGCGCAGCGCGTGGTCGGCGCTTATCTGGAGTTCCATGGCGAGGGCGTGGCCGGCCTGACCCTGGGCGACCGCGCCACCATCGCCAACATGGCGCCCGAGTACGGCGCCACCGCGGCGCTGTTCCCCATCGACGCGCAGACGCTGGACTACCTGCGCCTGACCGGCCGCGACGAGGCCTGCCTGCGGCGCGTCGAGTGCTACGCCCGCGCCGCCGGGCTGTGGGCCGACCAGCTGCATGGCGTGCGCTACGAGCGCAGCCTGCGCTTCGACCTCGCGACGGTGGAGCGCTGCCTGGCGGGGCCCTCGCAGCCGCAGCGCCGGCTGCCCACCGCGCAGCTGGCGCTGCGCGGCATCGCCGCGCCCTGGCGCGACGAGCCGGGACGGCTGCCCGACGGCGCGGTGATCATCGCCGCGATCACCAGCTGCACCAACACCAGCAACCCGCGCAACATGATCGCGGCCGGGCTGCTGGCACGCAACGCACAGCGCCTGGGGCTGGCGCGCAAGCCCTGGGTGAAGAGCTCGCTGGCGCCCGGCTCGCGGGCGGTCACCCTCTATCTGCAGGAGGCCGGGCTGCTGGAGCCGCTGCAGGCCCTGGGCTTTGGCGTGGTCGGCTATGCCTGCACCTCCTGCAACGGCATGTCCGGCGCGCTGGACCCGGCGATCGAACGCGAGATCGTCGAGCGCGACCTGTACGCCACCGCGGTGCTGTCGGGCAACCGCAACTTCGACGGCCGTATCCACCCGCGCGCGCGCCAGGCCTTCCTGGCGTCGCCGCCGCTGGTCGTGGCCTATGCGATCGCCGGCACGCTGCGCTTCGACATCGAGCGCGACGTGCTGGGCGTGGCGCAGGGGCGCGAGATCCGGCTGCGCGACCTGTGGCCCGACGACGCGGAGATCGACGCGCTGGTGCGGCGCTGCGTGCAGCCGCACCAGTTCCGTCAGGTCTACGAGACCTTGTTCGCGCCTCGTCCGGCGCAGACCCAGGTCTCGCCGCTGTACGACTGGCGGCCGCGCAGCACCTACATCCGCCGCCCGCCGTACTGGGACGAACTGCCCGCCGTGGAGCCCGGCGAGGAGCCCGGCATGGACGAGCGCCTGCTGCGCGGCATGCGGCCGCTGGCGCTGCTGCCCGACCACATCACCACCGACCACCTGTCGCCGTCCAACGCCATCCTGCCGGACTCGGCCGCGGGCGAGTACCTGGCGCGCATGGGGCTGGCGCCCGAAGACTTCAATGCCTATGCCACGCACCGCGGCGACCACCTGACCGCACAGCGCGCCACCTT
Organism: Pelomonas sp. CA6; assembly: GCF_022549225.1. Taxonomy (GTDB): domain Bacteria; phylum Pseudomonadota; class Gammaproteobacteria; order Burkholderiales; family Burkholderiaceae_C; genus Roseateles. Next base: position 41,140 of record NZ_JAKZFD010000011.1, on the reverse strand, counting down.
CGCCAACCCCATGCTGCGCAACGAGATGGTGCGCGACGCCCAGGGCCAGGTCTTGACCGGTTCGCTCGCGCGGCTGGAACCCGAGGGCCAGGTCTTGCGCATGTGGGAGGCCATCGAAACCTACATGGCGCGCCGCCAGCCGCTGATCGTCATCGCCGGCGCGGACTACGGCCAGGGCTCCTCGCGCGACTGGGCGGCCAAGGGCGTGCGCCTGGCCGGCGTGCAGGCCGTGCTGGCCGAGGGCTTCGAGCGCATCCACCGCAGCAACCTCATTGGCATGGGCGTGCTGCCGCTGCAGTTTCCGCCGGGCGTCAGCCGCCTGAGCCTGGCGCTCGATGGCCGCGAGACCTACGACGTGATCGGCGAGCGCCGTCCCGGCGCCTGGCTGACCCTGGTGATCCGTCGTCCCGACGGGCGCTGGCGCCAGCAGCCGGTGCGCTGCCGGCTGGACAGCGCCGAAGATGCGAGCATCTACGAAGCGGGCGGCGTGCTGCAGCGTTTTGCCCGAGATTTCCTGGAGAACTCCCGATGAACCGGCCCCTCAGCCCATTGCGCCTTCCCGCCGTGTACATGCGCGGCGGCACCAGCAAGGGCGTCTTCCTGCGCCTGGACGATCTGCCACCGTCCTGCCGCGAGCCGGGCGCCGCGCGCGACCGCCTGCTGCTGCGTCTGCTGGGCAGCCCCGACCCCTATGGCCAGCAGATCGACGGCATGGGCGGCGCCAGCTCCAGCACCAGCAAGGTCGTGATCGTCTCGCGCAGCCGGCGCGCCGGCCATGAGCTGGACTATCTGTTCGGCCAGGTCGCGATCGACCGGCCGCTGATCGACTGGTCGGGCAACTGCGGCAATCTGACAGCTGCGGTCGGACCGTTCGCGATCCAGGCCGGGCTGGTCGACCCTGCCGGCCTGCCCGCCGACGGGCCGGTCACGCTGCGCCTCTGGCAGGCCAACATCGGCAAGACCATCGTCGCGAGCGTGCCCATGCGGGGCGGGCAGGTCCAGGAGCTGGGCGACTTCGAGCTCGACGGCGTGGCCTTTCCGGCCGCGGAAATCGAGCTGCGCTTCATGGACCCCGGTGAAGACGGGCAGGCCGATGCCCCAGGCGGGCAGGGTGGGGCGCTGTTCCCCACCGGCCAGGTCGTCGACGAGCTGTGCCTGCCCGACGCCCTGGTGCCGGGCGGGCGGCTGCAGGCCACGCTGATCAACGCCGGCATCCCGACCGCCTTCGTGCGCGCCCGCGACCTGGGCTACCAGGGCAGCGAGCTGCAGCCGCAGATCAACGGCGACGCGGCGGCGCTGCAACGCCTGGAGGCGATACGCGCCCATGCGGCGCTGCGCATGGGGCTGGTCGAGCGGCTGGAGCAGGCGGCGCAACGCCCGCACACGCCCAAGCTGGCGCTGGTGGCGCCGCCGGTCGCGCATCGCGTCGCCAGTGGCCGCTGGGTGGCGGCGGACGAGGTCGACCTGCTGGTGCGCGCGCTCTCCATCGGCCGACTGCACCACGCGATGATGGGCACGGCGGCGGTCGCGATCGGCGCGGCGGCGGCCATCCCCGGCACCCTGGTCTGCGAGGCCGCGGGCGGCCTGCCGCGTGCCCAGGTCCGCTTCGGCCATCCGTCCGGCTGCCTGCGCGTGGGCGCCCGTGCGCAAGGCGACGGCGGGCGCTGGCGCATCGCCGAGGTGGTGATGAGCCGCAGCGCCCGCATCCTGATGGAGGGCCAGGTGCGCGTGCCCTTCGATGACGATGAGTCCCTCCATGAGCCCTTCTGAATCCGTCCTGTCCATGTCCGCACCCACGACCCGACAAACGCTTCGCGCGTTGGCCCAGGCCCGCCGCGGCGTGCTCGTGCCCGGCGCCTTCAACGCCCTGTCCGCCCGGCTGGTGCAGGACCTGGGCTTCGAGGCCGTCTACCTGAGCGGCGCCGGCCTGACCAACATGCACCTGGGCCTGCCGGACCAGGGCTTCATGGGCCTGGCCGAGCTCGCGGACCACACCGCGCGCATCCGCGACGCGGTGGATCTGCCGCTGATCGTCGACGCCGACACCGGCTTCGGCAACGCGCTGAACGTGCGCCACACGGTGCGCACGCTGGAGCGCGCCGGGGCCGATTGCATCCAGCTCGAAGACCAGGTGGCGCCCAAGCGCTGCGGGCATTTCGCCGGCAAGCAGGTGATCTCCACCGCCGAGGCGGTCGACAAGATCAAGGCCGCGGTGGACGCGCGCCGCGACGATCAACTGCTCATCATGGCGCGCACCGATGCCTGCGCCACGCAGGGCTTCGAGGCGGCGGTGGAGCGCGCGCAGCGCTTCGCCGAGGCGGGCGCGGACCTGCTCTTCGTCGAGGCGGTCACCGAGCTGGACCAGCTGCGCGCGCTGCCCGCGCGCCTGGCGACGCCGCAGCTGATGAACATGGTGGTCGGCGGCAAGACCCCCATCCTCGACGCGGACGAACTGGGCCGGCTGGGCTACGGCCTGGTGCTGTACGCCAACGCCGGGCTGCAGGGCGCGCTGGCCGGCATGCAGAAGGCGCTGGGCCGGCTGCGCGAACAAGGAAGGCTGGACGAGGATCCGGCGCTGGTGGCCCCCTTCGCCGAGCGTCAGCGCCTGGTCGGCAAGCCCGACTGGGACGCGCTGGCCTCGCGCTACGCCTGAGGCCAGCGCGCGGCGCGGCGGCATGGGGATTGCCGCGTGGGGTGGACCCACACCATGCACCACCCCATGCCCCGTCCGCCCCGGCCGGATCGGCCCAACGCTGGCGCGCCTGTTGGCGCTCGCATGCCACCTGTCCGTCGGCAGGGCTGGGCCCGGCGCCTGCGGCGCGCACGCGATGTGCTGCTGCGGGCCGCGCGCGCCTGGAGCGAAGACCAGGTGCCCACGCTGGGCGCAGCGCTGGCCTACTACACGCTGTTTTCCATCGCGCCGCTGCTGCTGATCGTGATCTCGGTGGCCGGCCTGGTCTTTGGCGAGCAGGCGGCGCGGGGCGAGATCATGGGCCAGCTGACCGGCCTGATCGGCGCGGACGGCGCGCAGGCGGTTGAAGCCCTGCTGCAGCGCGTGCGCCGGCCCGAGGACAGCGGCTGGGCGGCCTTGCTGGGGCTGGCGGTGCTGCTGGTCGGGGCCACCAGCGTGTTTGCCGAACTGCAAAACGCGCTGGATCGCATCTGGGACGCCGGGCCGCACCCCGAGGCCACCGCCGCCGACAGCCTGTGGGACTGGCTGCGCCGGCGCCTGCTGTCGCTGGGGCTGATCCTGGGGCTGGGCTTTCTGTCCATGGTGTCCATGGTCTTCAGCGCGCTGCTGGCCGCGCTGGGACGCTGGTGGTCGCCGCTGTTCGAGGGTTGGCTGTGGCTGGCGGAGGGCTTGAACGTGCTGCTCAGCTTTGCGCTGATGACGGCGATGTTCGCCGCGCTGTACAAGTGGGTGCCGCGCGTGGCGTTGCGCTGGCGCGATGTCGGCGTGGGAGCGTTGATCACCGCGGCGCTGTTCACGCTGGGCAAAAGCCTGATCGGACTCTACCTGGGCCGCAGCGGGCTGGCGTCGGCCTATGGCGCGGCGGCTTCGCTGGCGGTGCTGATGCTGTGGGTCTACTACTCGGCCCAGGTCTTTCTGTTCGGCGCGGAGCTGAGCTGGGCCTATGCGCGCCGCCACGACGGGCCGGCCGGCCCGTCCCCTGGGCGTTGACGCCCCGGCCGCCCGGGCGGCCGAGGTCCGCTCAGCGCGGTGTGGTCGCGGGGTTGTCGGGTTGGCGCCAGGCACTCTCGAAGTAGCGCGCATCCTCGCCGCTGCGGGGGCGCAGGCTCATCAGGATGCCGCCTTCGCGCAGGCCGCTCTCATAGTCCTTGATGCGCTCCTCGGGAATGCCCCAGCCGATCAGCGCGCCCACCAGGCCGCCGGTGACGCCGCCGGCCCCGGCCCCGGCCAGCGCGGCGGCCAGCGGCCCGGCGACCGCCAGCCCCAGCCCGGGGATGGCCAGCGTGCTGCCGGCCGCCGCCAGCGCGGCCGCGATCGCGCCCAGCGCGCCACCGATCGCGCCGCCCACGCCGGCGCCTTCGGCCGCCTTGGTGCCCAGCTCGGTGTCCGCGCCGTCAGGGAAATGCAGGCGGCGGGTGTCCTCGGACATCAGCACATTGATGTCCTCGCGCCCGTAGCCGCGATCGGTGAGTTCGCGGTAGGCGCGCTCGGCGCTGTCGCGGTCGCGGAACAGGCCGGTGACTTGGGGGGATTCGCTCATCTGATGCTCCTTGCGGCGGAAGGGCCGCCGGCCGGCAGCGGGCAATTCATGCGCCTGGGCGCAGCACCACCTTGCGGCAGCCTTCCTGCTTCTCGGCGAAGCGCTGGTAGCCCTGCGCCGCCTCGCTGAGCGGCAGCCGGTGCGTGATCAGCTCGCGCACGTCCAGCCGGCCGTCCTGGATGAAGCGCAGCAAGGCGGGCATGTGTTGCTGCACATGGGTCTGGCCCATCGCGAACTGCAGCCCCTTCTCGAAGGCGTCGCCAAACAGGAAGCCATGGATGAATCCGGCATACACCCCCGGAACGCTGATCGTGCCGCCGCGGCGCGTCGCGGCAATGGCCTGGCGCAGCGCATGGCCGCTGGAGCCTTCGAGCTTGAGGTTCAGCAGAGCCGTTTCCAGCCGGCTGCCCTTGGCCTCGAAGCCCACCGCGTCGATGGAGGCGTCGACGCCGCGGCGGTCGGTCAGATCAATGATCACCGCGGCCGGATCGTCGATCTCGTCGAAGTTGATCGTCTCCACGCCGTAGGCCGCTTCGGCATGGTCCAGGCGGTCGTTGTGGTGGTCCACCATGAAGATGCGCTCGACGCCCAGCAGGCGCGCGCAGGCCGCGGCCATGCAGCCCACCGGGCCGGCACCGAAGATGGCCAGCGAGCCACCCGGTCCCACATGGGCGTTGCGCACCGCCTGGTAGCCGGTGGGCAGGATGTCGGAAAGAAAGAGCACCTGCTCGTCGTCCAGCCCCGGCGGGATCAGCAGCGGCCCCACGTCGGCATAGGGCACGCGCACATACTCCGCCTGCCCGCCAGCGTAGCCGCCGTACAGATGCGAGTAGCCGAACATGCCGGCGCCCGGCCGCAGCGACTTCTTGTTCATGATGGCGCCGTGGTCGGGATTGCTGGTCTCGCAGGCGGAGAACAGCGACAGGCGGCAGAAGAAGCACTCGCCGCAGGAGATGGTGAACGGCACGACGACGCGATCGCCGCGCTGCAGCCGCGTGACCTGCTTGCCGCAGGCCTCGACCACGCCCATGAACTCGTGCCCCAGGATGTCGCCGGGCTTGAGCATGGGAATGCGGCCACGGTAGAGATGCAGGTCCGAACCACAGATCGCGGTGGCGGTGACGCGCAGGATGACATCCGTGTCGGCCTGCAGCTGGGGATCGGGCACCTCGTCGACGCGGACGTCGCGGGTGCCGTGGTAGACGAGAGCCTTCATCGATGCACTCCTGGGGTTGAACTCGTTGACGAGTGACAGCGCGGGCAAGGCCGGCTCCCGCGCACACCGCCGCCGGCCCAGGCGTGCGCAAGAAGTGCCGGATCGCGGCGCTCGCGGCGGGTACGGCGATTGCCAACTGGGCCACAGACGCGGCGCCCGGGCGCCGGTCTTTCCACTGAACGAAAGGACGCAACATGAACCAGCAGGGTCGACACCAGGAGCGCCGCGACGAGCACGGCCAACGCAGCCAGGGCGGCAGCAACTATGGGGATTGGTCGCCGAACCAGTCGCACGCCCAGGGCGGCGGCGAGGGACACCAGGGCTACCAGGGCGGCGCGCAGCACCAGCACCCGGGCGGCTATCAAGGCAGCCAGCAGGGCGGTCCATACCAAGGCGGCTCCTACCAGGGCGGCCATCAGGGGGGTGGCTACCAGGGCGGCGGGCAGGGCTGGGGACAGTCCGGTCGCTCCGGAGAGTTTGGCGGCGGCTATGACGAGGGCCGTGGCGGCTACGGCGGCCAGGGTCTGCAGGGGGGCAGCTACGGCGGCCAGGGTGGCTATGGCGGCTACGGCGGCTACGGCGGTTATGGTGGCCAAGGCGGCATGAGCGGCCGCCAGGGCGGCTATGGCCGCCAAGGCGGTATGGGTGGGGGCTATGGCGGCTATGGCGGCCAGGGCCTGCAGGGCGGTGGCTACGGCTCCCAGGGCAGCTACGGCGGCCAAAGCGGCATGAGCGGCGGCCAGGGCGGCTACGGCAGCCAGGGCGGCATGGGCGGTGGCTATGGCGGCTATGGCGGCCAGGGCATGCAGGGCGGTCGCTACGGCAGCCAAGGCAGCTACGGCGACCAGGGCGGCATGGGCAGCAGCAGCCATGGCAGCGAGCACGGCGGCCATTCCCATTTCGATCCGGACTACCACCAGTGGCGCAGCGAACAGATGCGCAATCTGGATGACGACTATCAGTCGTGGCGCCAGGACCGCTACAAGAAGTTCTCCGACGAGTTCAACCAATGGCGCAGCCAACGCACCCAACGCCAAGGCCAGGGCCAGGGCCAGGGCGAGGACGGCGGTGACACGCTGGGCGCGGGCACGGGTTCGGGCAGCTCGACGGGTTCCACCGGCAGCGGTAGCAGTAGCAGCAGCTCGGGGTCCTCGAGCAGCAAGACCTCCAAGTAAACGCCGTCCGGATGCTGTCTTGCCAGGCCTCCTCCGCCCCGGTGACGGGCGCGCCGCGGGCTGTCGCGTGTCGATGCCCCGAGGGGGCCTGGCTTCCTTCATCCGCCACAACAACAGGCCGGCGGCTGCCGGCCCCGGCACCGTCCGCGGTGCGGGGGCCGGGCCCGCAGGCGGTGGAAACTCCATGCCTCCTCTTGTCGTCTTCAGCCATCTGCGCTGGTCCTTTGTCTACCAGCGTCCCCAACACCTCATGTCGCGCCTGGCGCGCCACTACCAGGTGCTCTTCGTCGAGGAGCCGGTTTCGCAGCCCGGTCCGGCCCGGCTCGAGAGCAGCTGGCAGGGGCGCCACCTGGAGGTACTGACCCCCCGCACGCCGCTGCCGGCGCGCGGCTTTGATGCCGAACAGGCGGCGTTGCTGCGGCCGCTTCTGCAGCAGGCGCTGCGCCAGCGCGGTCTGCGCGATCCGATCGTCTGGCTCTACACGCCCATGGCGCTGCCGCTGGCGCAGTCGCTGGCGCCGTCGCGCTGGGTCTATGACTGCATGGACGAGCTGTCCGCCTTCAAGGGCGCGCCGCCAGAACTGCCCGAGCGCGAGCGCGAGCTGCTGGCCTGCGCTGACCTGGTGCTGACCGGGGGCCCCGCGTTGTACGAGGCCAAGCGGCGCCTGCATCCGCGGGTGCATTGCATGCCCAGCGCGGTCGACGCCGAGCATTTCTCGCCGCCCGCGCTGATGGAGCAGAGCGAGGCGCTGGCGCTGGCCGAGCGCCTGCAGGGCGGCATGCCGCGCCCGCGCCTGGGCTTCTTCGGGGTGATCGACGAACGCCTGGACATCGCGCTGCTCGCCGGCGTGGCCGACGCGCGGCCCGACTGGCAGATCGTGATGGTGGGACCGGTGGTGAAGATCGACCCCGGCACGCTGCCGCGGCGCCCCAACATCCACTGGCTGGGCATGTGCGCCTACCGCGACCTGCCGGCGCTGATGGCGGGCTGGGACATCTGCCTGATGCCCTTCGCGCTGAATGAGTCGACGCGCTTCATCAGCCCCACCAAGACACTGGAATACCTGGCCGGCGAGAAGCCCGTGGTCAGCACGCCGGTGCCTGACGTGGTGCTGCTGTATGGCGCCGTCGTGCGCATCGCCGCGGGCGTGGACGCCTTCGTCGCGGCCTGCGAGCAGCAACTCGCCGAAACGCCGGCGCAGCGCAAGCTGCGGCTGCTGCAGACCATGGACGTCGTCGCGTCCTACTCCTGGCACCGCAGCGCGCAGACCGTGCATGAATTGCTGCAGTCGATGCCGGCGCGCCGCCCGGCCGCCACGCGCCTGCCCGCGCCGTCGGCCGTGCCGGACGAGGGCCGGTCGGCGCCGGTGGTGGAGGGCGCCGCCGCGCTGGGCCTGCCCGCACCGCGGCTGCGGGCCAGTTGAGCGAGGACCGGGAAGCCGACGATGAAGATCATCGACGCCCATGTGCACTGCACCGGCCAGGAAGACAGCGCGACGGTGTTGCGCGCGATGGACGAGGCCGGCATCGAGATCGCGGTGCTGCTGGCGCCGTTCCTGAGCCCCGGCTACACGCTGGGCGACCCCGCGTCGCTGCGCCGCGCCAACGCGCACCTGGCGCGGCTGGTGCGCGGCCATGGCGATCGCCTGGTCGGCCTGGCCGTGGTCGATCCGCGCGACGAGCGCGCCCCCGAGGACCTGTGCCACGCCGTCGAGACCCTGGGGCTGCGCGGCGTCAAGATGGTGCCCACCGGCTGGTATCCCTATGAAGAGCGGGTGCAGGGCGTGTTCGCGCAGGCCTCCCGGCTGCGCCTGCCGGTGCTGTTCCACAGCGGCATCTTCATCGACGGCCGCTCCGGCCGCTATTGCCGGCCGGTCTATTTCGAGGCGCTGCGCGATCACCCAGGGGCCCGCGTCGCGCTGGCGCACATGGGCTGGCCCTGGACCGACGAGGCGCTCGCGGTGGCGCTGATCGATCGCATCCACGGCGTGCCACATGAGCGCGCTCAGTTCCGGCTGGACATCTCCTTCGGCGCGCCGCCGCCGTACCGGCGCGAGCTGCTGGCGCGCATGCTGGACGTGCTGGGCGCCGGTTCGCTGCAGTTCGGCAGCGACTGCTTCCTGCCCTGCGACGGCGCCCATCTGCGCGAACGCTGCGACTGGGTGCGCCGGTTGATGGACGAGCTGGAGCTGAGCGCCGCGACGCGCGAGCAGATCTGGTGGGGAACGGCGGCTGCCTGGCTGGGGCTGGAGGCGGCGCCCGCGCGCGCGCCGTCCGCCGAGGCTGGAGGCCAGCCCGCCCCGGCCGGCCCGGTGGCGGAGTCCGCCGGGGACGCTGAGGCCGTTCCTCCCGCCACGCCATCGCGCCTGACGGCGGACGGCGCCCAGGCCACCGGCCATGCCGGCTTCCTGGCGGCCACGGCCGCGCGGCTCTGGCGCCCGCGCTGCTGCTGAGATGGAGAAGCCTCCCGCCACCCGCCAGAGCGCCACGACGGCGGTCGGCCGGCGCATCCATGTGATGGAGATCGTCGGCAATGCCATCGTCGGCGGCATGGAGCGCTGGGTGGAGCGCCTGGTGGAGCATCTGCCCGCCGCGCGCTTCCGCGTCACCCTGTTGTGTCCCTACGAAGGCGAGTTCAGCGAACGCCTGCGTGCGCTGGGGGCCGAGGTCCTGTCCGTGCCCATGCCTGACGATCCGCCCTGGAGCGCGGTGCAGATGGTGCAGTCGCTGGTGCGCAGCTCGGGCGTGGACCTGCTGCATGCGCATCTGCCCAACGCCCATGTGCTGGCCGGGCTGGTGTCCCGGCTGACCGGCGTGCCGCTGCTGAGCACCATCCATGGCCGGCAGATCACCTTGCTGGACCTGGAGGTGCAGCGCGCGGTGAACAGCCACCTGAGCGTGGTCTGCCGCCAGAGCTACTACCACGCGCTGGGCCTGGGCGTGGATGCCCGGCGTCTGAGCTGCGAGCCCAACGGCGTGGACACCCGGCGCTTCATGCCCGCCGAGCCGGGGGCCGAAGCCGTGGCGGCGGGGCCTGGCGCGGGCCTGCGCGCCCGGCTGGGCCTGACCGCGCAGACACCGCTGGTCGGCTTCGTCGGCCGGCTGTCGCCGGAGAAGGGGCCGGAGCAGTTCCTGCGCGCCGTGATGCTGGCCCATGAACGCCTGCCCGAGGTCCGCTTCGCGATGGTGGGCGACGGGCCCCTGCGCGCGCCGCTGGCCGAGGAGGTCCAGCGCCTGGGCCTGCAGCAGCGTCTCGCGATGGTGGGCCATTGGGAGGACATGCCGGCGCTCTACCGGGAGCTGGACCTGGTGGTGTCCAGTTCGCACTCCGAGGCCATGCCGCTGGCCCTGATGGAAGCCATGGCCAGCGGCGTGCCGGTGATCGCCACGCGCGTCGGCGGCGTGCCGGAGATCGTCCAGCATGGCCGTACCGGCTGGCTGGTCGCGGCGCGCGATCCCGAGGACATCGCCGGCCGGCTGCGTCTGATGATGACGGACGCCGGGCTGCGTCGCCGCATGGGCGCCGCGGCGCGCGAAGACATGGTGCAGCGCATGGACCTGGCGCAAAGCCTGGCCCGCGTGGAGGCGCTGATGCAGGCCCTGGCACGGCCCGCCAGCGAGCCGCGCCGCCTGGGCGCCGCGGCCGGCTGAGGCCGCGTTGGCTCTGCCCCGGGCACGAAAGCTGCCACGGGTCGACGCAGGTCCATCCATGCATCCCGACCTTGTCATCCCAGCAAAGGAACGCCATGAAGAATCACCAACCCGGGCGCCCCGGCGCCGCCACCCTGTGTGCCAGCCTGCTGCTGTTCGCCGGCTGTGCCACCACCTCCGAACCCATCGCCGCGATCGCCAGTGCGCAGACGGCCATCAACGCCGCGTCCACCGATGGCGCGGCCGAGGTGTCATCCGCCGAACTGACCGAGGCGCGCGGCAAACTGGAGCGTGCCAAGCGCCTGGCCGCCGACGACCGGCTGGCGGCGCACCGCCTGGCCGAGGAGGCCCAGGCCGATGCCGAGCTGGCGCGCGCGCGTGCGATGCAGCAGCGCTCACAACGCGCGCTGGATGAGGTGAACACCGGCCTGCAGCAGCTGCGCGACGAACTGCGCCGCAGCAGCATGCAGCCGCCGCGCAGCCAGCCTTCCGGCAGCCCGGGAACGCCGGGCTCCACCGGCAGCACGCCCACGCCGCGCTGATGCGCAGCGCCATTCACCGCCCCCATCCAGGAGTCTCCATGAACAAGCTGAAGACCTCTCTCACGGCGGCTGCGCTGTGCGTACTCGCCGGTTGCCAGAGCCTGCCTTCCCGAAACCCCACGCTGGACGCGGCCGAGCAGGCTTACACCAGCACCGCCGCCGATCCGCAGGTGCAACGCCACGCCGCCGGCGAACTGGAGCGCGTGCGCAGCATGCTGACGCGTGCCAAGCGCTACTGGGAAGATGAGCGCGACGAGGCGCAGACCCGCCATCTCGCCTACCTCGCCACCCGCCAGCTCGAGACGCTGCGCGTGCATGCGGCGCAGCGCGAGGCCGAGGCGCAGATGAGCCAGGCCTCCGCCGAACGCGACCGCGTGCGCCTGGAGGCGCGCGACGCCGAACTGCGACGCGCCCAGTCCGGCGAGGACGCGGCCCGCCGCACGGCGGACGCGCTGCAGCGCGACCTCGCGGCGCTGAACGCGCAGGCCACCCAGCGCGGCCTCATCGTGACCCTGCAGGATGTGCTGTTCGCCACCGGCCGCGCCGAGCTGCAGTCGGGCGCGCAGCGCTCGCTGCAACGCCTGGCCCAGGTGCTGCAGCAACACCCCGAGCGGCGCGTGCTGCTGGAGGGCTTTGCCGACAGCACCGGCGGACGTCAGATGAACCTGCGTCTGTCCCAGCGTCGCGCCGACGCCGTGCGTCGCGCCCTGGTGCGCGAGGGCGTGGCGCCGCAGCGCATCGAGGTGCGGGCCTTCGGCGAGGACTTCCCGGCCGCCGACAACGGCACGGCCGCGGGCCGGCAGCAGAACCGTCGCGTCGAGGTGCTGTTCTCGGATGAACAGGGCCGCCTGAACTACCGCTGACGCGGAAAAAAAGCCGGGGTCGGCCTGCCGGGCGTCGTTGCCCCGGCGGCCGGCCCCGGCGACGTTCAGAAGCGGTACTTCAGCGCAACGTTGGTGCTGTCCACATACGAGCGGGTGTTGCCCGCGAAGTGGAAGCGGTCGCGGGTGCGCTCCACCGCGATGCTGAAATTGCGGTTGAAGTTGAAACCCAGGCCGACCGCCAGCGTCGGCCCCCAGCCGGTCTTGGTGCCGGTGGCCACGCCCGACGCCGGATCGGCGCTGACCTTGGTGCGGCCGTACAGCGCGCCGCCCTTGGCATAGAGGCTGACGCTCTCCATGTTGATCATGGCCACCAGGCTGATGGTGCCCCCATAGGCGCGCACGTTGCCGCCTGCGCGGTCGGCCTTGCCGATGTATTTGCCGCCGATCTCCAGACCCAGGAAATCGTTGAACAGGCCCCCGGTGTAGGCCGCCGCATAGGTCGCGTTCTTCTCGCAGCTCAGCGGCGCGGGGCCGCAGGGCGTGTCGTACTTCGCGCGGCCCACGCTGAGCCCGACGTAGCCGCGCCGCGTGTAGGGAATCCAGGAATAGTCGCTGCCTTCATAGGCGGCACTGCCGGCGCCGACGCCGCCATTCAGGTGCTGGTCGCGCCGGGCCAGCGACGGATCGGTGCCCGCGGCCTGCCCCGCGCTGGTGGGCGGCAGGGTCTCGATGGGCGTGCTGGAGGGCGTCGAGGGCGAACTCCCCGGCGTGCTGGTCTGGGCCAGGGCGGGGGCGCCCAGCGTCGCCGCGGCGCCCAGGCACAAGGCCAGGCGCCAGCGACCCGCGTGGGCACGGCGAGGAGCGGAGGAGGGGGCGTGTCGTGCATGCATCGTGACTTCCTTTGCGTGGAACGGGTGGATTGAAGAAGAACGCCGACGCGACGCGGCAAGCCCGCGGCGCGGCGAACGATCCGCCTGGGCAAGCTCCGTTCCCTGCTCGCGCGCGGCAGGCCGCCGGCCGCATGTGCCGCCGCGCGGGAACGCCTGTTGCCCATTGCGGTCATGGAGTCCATTCGGCGCTCCTATCCGCAACTTCACAGGAGTCACTGATGAGCACACGTTCCAAGATGGCCTCGCTGATGGTGGCCGCCGGCCTGGTCGGTGGTGTCGGTTTTCTGCATGCGCAGAGCGACGATCCCAGCCCCGCCGACCTGCTGCAGCAGCAAGACCAGGCCCAGGACCAGAGCGGCACGGGCACCATGCAGCAAGGCGGCACCGGCTCGCAGCAGTCCGGCTCGCAGCAATCCGGCAACACGCAATCCGGCAACACGCAGTCCGGGGCGCAATCCGGTTCCCAGAAGTCGGGCACCTCGGGCACGTCCGGCAGCCAGGGCGACAACACGCGCGGCTACGGACAGACGGGCGGCATGGATGAGCGCCGCAGCTCCGAATCCGACCGCAACACCACGCCCGGCAACAACGCCAGCGCGGGCGACCCCTACCGCAGCGGCAGCAGTGGTTCGGACAGCCTGCCGGCCCGCGCGGACCGCAACTGACGGCCGATCGATCTCCCTCTCTCACCTTGTTCCCCGGTGAGTTTGGCGGCGCCCCTGGCGCCGCTTTTTTTCGTGCGTCGAGCCGCTGCGGCGGGCATCCCGATTGCCTTGCCAGGCCACCCAAGACAGCGGAGCGGCCATGGCATCCCCCCCTTTGAGAATCGCGCTGATCAGTGAACACGCGTCGCCGCTGGCGCTGGCGGGCGGCGTGGACGCGGGTGGGCAGAACGTCTACGTCGCCCATGTCGCGGCTGGCATGGCGCGCCTGGGCCACCATGTGGACGTGCTGACCCGGCGCGATCAGCGCCAGCTGGCCACCGCGGTGGACATGCGCCCCGGCGTGCGCGTGCTGCACCTGGAGGCCGGTCCGCCCTGCTTCGTGCCCAAGGAGCGCCTGCTGCCGCACATGAAGGCCTTCGGCACCCAGGCGCTGTCGCTGCTGCGCAAAAGCCTGCCCTATGACCTGGTGCATGCCAACTTCTTCATGTCCGGCCTGGTCGGCCTGCGGCTGCAGCGCAGCCTGGGGTTGCCGCTGGTCACCACCTTTCATGCGCTGGGCGCGGTGCGTCGCCAGCACCAGGCCGAGGCGGACGGCTTCCCGCCCGAGCGCGTGGCCATTGAGCGGCGCGTGGCCCACCTGTCCGATTGCGTGGTGGCCGAATGCCCGCAGGACGCGCGCGACCTGATGCAGCTGTACGAGCTGCCGCAGGCGCGCATCGCGCAAGTGCCCTGCGGGGTCGATCTGGCGGAGTTCCAGCCCGGCGATGCCGGCGCGGCGCGCCAGCGTCTGGGGCTGGACGCGGGCGAGTTCGTCGTGCTGCAGCTGGGCCGCCTGGTGCCGCGCAAGGGCATCGACAACGTGATCCATGCGCTGGCCAGGCTGCGCGCCGCGGGCGGCGTCCACCGGCCGGTGCGTCTGCTGGTGGTCGGCGGCGAATCGGAGCTGCCCGACGAGGCGCTGACGCCCGAAATCGGCCGGCTGCGCCGCTTGGCCGAGGCGCTGGGCGTGGCGGCACGCGTGTGCTTCGTCGGACGTCGCCACCGGGCGCAGCTGGCCGACTATTACCGCGCCGCCGATGTCTTCGTGACCACGCCCTGGTACGAGCCCTTTGGCATCACGCCGCTGGAAAGCATGGCCTGCGCCACGCCGGTGGTGGGCAGTGCGGTCGGTGGCATCCAGCACACGGTGGTGGACGGGGTCACCGGTTATCTGGTGCCGCCGCGCGATCCCGTCGCATTGGCCGAACGCCTGGAGATGCTGCGCGCCAATCCCGAACAGGCGAGGGCGCTGGGCCGGGCCGGCCTGGCGCGGGTGCAGCGCCTGTTCACCTGGGACGAAGTGGCGCTGCGCCTGGAGGCCGTCTACCAGCGCGCCATTGCCGCCCGTGCATGGGCGGGAGCGCCGGCCCGGCCCGCGATGACCCTGGTCTCGCCGACCAGCGCCGCCGGGCCGGCGCTGCAGCGGCCGCTGGCGCCGGTTGCCGGCGTGGCGGTGGCGGCCGCGGAGGGCTGCCGGGCGGCCACGGGAGGGCCGGCATGACGCGCGCGCCCACTGCCGCAATGAACCCGCCACAACAAGCCCCCCGCGCCGCCGTGTTCGTCGCCGAGGAGGGCGCGCTGATGGACCGTCTGCCTTCGAGGCCCGAGCCCGAGTCCGTCCGCTGGCGCCCGAACGCGCTGGCGGCGCTGTATGCCCTGCAGGCGCATGGTTACGCGCTGGTGCTGCTGTGCACCAGCCTGGGCGAGCGCCTGCGCTGCTGGCGGGCCGCGGATTTCGCACGCTTTCATCAGGCGCTGCCGGCGCGGCTGGAGCGGGAAGGCGAGCTGCGGCTCACCGGCCTGTGGGCCTGCTGCGGGGGCGCGGCCTTGCAGCAGTTGTTGCCGGCAGTGGCGCAGCGCCACGGCCTGGCCCTGGAGCGCTCCTGGCTGCTGGCCAACGAGGGCGAGGCCGGCCATGCCGCGCGCCGGGTCGGTTGCCGCGTGATGGGCTGGCGCCCGGGGCCGGCGGCCGATCCCTTGTCGGCGGCGGTGCGCATTCTGCGCCGCGACGGCCGGTTGCCGCGCCGGAGGCAACCGGGACATGGATGAGTCCGCGCTCTCGCCCGAATGGGGCCGGGCCCGGCGCGTGCTGCTGGTGCGCCTGGACAACCTGGGCGACGTGCTGATGAGCACGCCGGCCTTTGCCGCGGTCCGCGAGAGCCTGCCTCAAGCCTCGCTGACGCTGCTGGCCGCGCCCGCTGCATTGGCGCTGGCGCCGCATCTGGGACCGTGGCTGGACCAGGTCATCGCCTTCGACGCGCCCTGGGTCAAAGCGGGTGACGCGGCGCTGCCGCGGGCGCGCGACGCGTTGGGCGGCGCCGAGCGCGCGCTGCTGCGCCGCCTGGGCCGGGCGCATTTCGACGCCGCCATCGTCTTCACCGTCTGCACGCAGAGTGCGCTGCCCGCGGCGCTGCTGTGCCGCATGGCGGGCATTCCCTTGCGACTGGCGCATGCGCGCGAGAACCCGTATGGGCTGCTGAGCCACTGGGTGCCGGACAGCGATCAGATCGCGCCGGACATGCGCCATGAGGTGCGCCGGCAGCTGGACCTGGTGGCCGCCGTTGGCCTGCGGACGGCGGACGAGCGGCTGCGCTTCCGGCTCGATCCGGCCGATGCGGCGCCGCTGGCGCGCCGGCTGGCTGCCGCGGGGCTGGCTCCGGGGCAGGACTATGTGCTGCTGCATCCCGGCGCCAGCGCGCCGTCGCGCCGCTACCCGGTCGCGCTGCTGGCGGATGCGGCGACGCGGCTGGCCCGCGCGGGTGCGCCGGCGCTGGTCGCCTGCGCCGGCCCGGGCGAGGAGGCGTTGCTGCAGCAGCTTTGCCAGGCGATGCCGCAGCCGCCGCACCGGCTGGACGGCGAACTGAGCCTGGGCGAACTCGCTCAGCTCATTGCCGGCGCGCGCCTGCTGGTGGCCAACAACAGCGGCCCGGTCCACCTGGCCGCGGCGCTGGGCACGCCGGTGGTGGACCTCTACGCGCTGACCAACCCGCAGCACACCCCCTGGCAGGTGCCGGCGCGCGTGCTCAGCCAGGACGTGCCCTGCCGCAACTGCCTGAAGAGCATCTGCCCCCAGGGCCACCAGCGCTGCCTGACCGGCGTGGCGCCGGAGCGGGTGGCGAGGGCGGTGTTGGAGATGGTCCGGTGAGCCCCTTGTTCAAGGCCTACCTTGGCCGGCACTCCTAGCA
Organism: Pelomonas sp. CA6; assembly: GCF_022549225.1. Classification (GTDB taxonomy): domain Bacteria; phylum Pseudomonadota; class Gammaproteobacteria; order Burkholderiales; family Burkholderiaceae_C; genus Roseateles. The sequence continues at coordinate 24,722 of NZ_JAKZFD010000011.1, read as the reverse complement.
CAACCCTTCCCCATGTCCCTCGACCTCGACCCCACCCCAACCCTGTTGATCTCGGTCGTGATCCCCACCCGCGCCCGCCCGCGGCTGCTGGAACGCTGCCTGCAGTCGCTGGTGCGGCAAAGCCTGCATGCCAGCCGCTACGAGATCATCGTCGTCGACGACGGACACCAGGAGGAGGTGGCGCAGCTGTGCGCGCAACTGGCCGAGGATGCCGGGGCGCCGCGGATTCGCTGTCTGCGTTCGCCGCAGCCCGGCGCCGGGCCGGCCGCGGCGCGCAACGGCGGCTGGCGCGCGGCGCGCGCGGCCCTGATCGCGTTCACGGACGACGACACGCTGGCCGACCACGACTGGCTGCTGCAAGGCGTGGTGGCGATGCGCGGCGGCTGGGTGGCGCTGGCCGGGCAGGTGCGCGTGCCGCGCTCGGTCAGCGGCGACCAGCGCCCCACCGACCATGAGCTGATGACGCGCGGCCTGGAGCGCGCCGAGTTCGTCACTGCCAACGCCTTCGTGCGCCGCGAGGCGCTGGAATGCATCGAGGGCTTCGACGAGCGCTTCCGGCGCGCCTGGCGCGAGGACGCCGACTTGCAGTTCCGCCTGGAAGCGCTGGGGCGGGTCGGACGCTGCCCGGCCGCGTTGGTCTGGCATCCAGTGCGGCCCGAGCCCTGGGGCGTGTCGCTGCGCCAGCAGCGCAACGTCTTCTTCGATGCGCTGCTGTATCGCAAGCATCCGCGCCAGTACCGCGAGCGCGTGCGCCGGCGGCCGCCCTGGAACTACTACCTCACCGTGCTGCTGGCCGTGGCCACGCCGCTGCTGGCGCTGACGGGCCGCCGCGACGCGGCGCTGGTGGCCCTGGGCGCTCTGCTGGGGCTGGTGCTGGGCTTCGCGCTCACCCGCCTGCAGCACACCGCGCGCGATCCCGCGCATGTGCTGGAGATGCTGGCGACCTCCGCCGCCATCCCCTTTCTGTCGGTGTACTGGCGCCTGCGCGGCGCCTTCCATTTCCGGGCTCTCTTCCTATGAACTCCCTGATCGACCTGCAAGAACCGGTGCGACGCGTCGTCGTGCTGCGCGCGCTGGGGCTGGGCGACATGATCTGCGCCGTCCCCGCGCTGCGCGCGCTGCGCGCCGCCTTTCCTCACGCGAGGATCAGCCTGCTGGGGCTGCCGCGTGCGCGCGAGTTCCTGAGCCGCTGCGCGGCGGTGGACGAATGGCTGGGCTTTCCGGGCTGGCCCGGCATGCCCGAGCAGGCGCTGGATGTGGCGCGCGTGCCGGGTTTCCTGGCCGAGATGCAGGCTCGCCATGTCGACCTGGCGGTCCAGCTGCATGGCAATGGATCGACCAGCAACGGCCTCGTGGCGCTGCTGGGGGCGCAGCGCTGCGCCGGCTTCCATGCCCCGGGCGGCTGGGTGCCGCCGGGGCAGGAGGCCCGTTTCCGCCCCTGGCCCGAGCAGGGCCACGAGAGCGAGCGGCTGCTGTCGCTGTGCCGCCACCTGGGCCTGCCCACGGCGGACGAGCGGCTGGAATTCCCGCTGCGGCCGCAGGACCACGAGGCCTTGCTGGAGATCTGGCCGGACCGCGAGCGCGGCCAGCCCTATGTCTGCCTGCATGCGGGCGCGCAGCTGGCGTCGCGGCGCTGGCCGGCGCTGCGCTTCGCGGCGGTGGCGGACGCGCTGGCCGACGCCGGCTACACCGTGGTGCTGACCGGCAGTCCGCAGGAGCAGGCGCTGGGCGCGCTGATCGCGTCGGCCATGCAGACGCGCTGCGTGAACCTGGTCGGCCTGACGGGGCTGTGGCCGCTGGGGGCGTTGATCGCCGGTGCTCGCTGCCTGATCAGCAACGACACCGGCGTATCGCACATCGCCGCGGCGCTGGCGGTGCCCAGCCTGATCGTGTCCAGCGGCGGCGACGCGCAGCGCTGGGCGCCCGCCAATCGACAGCTGCACCGCGTGCTGAGCAAGCCCGCGCCATGTCGCCCCTGCGCGCACGACGACTGCCCCACCGGCCATGGCTGCGCCCATGCGCTCAGCGTGGTCGAGGTGCTGCAGACCCTGCAGGACTTGCTGGACCTGCCGTCCATCACCGCTCCCCATCCCCCTGTTCGCGAGGACATTCTTCATGGCCCGACGCCTGCGCATCCTGACCTGGCACGTCCACGGCAACTATCTCTACAACCTGACCCAGGTTCCGCATGAGTTCCACCTGGTCCGCGACGCGCAGCGCAGCCCGCAGCGCAGCGGTCGCTGCGGCAGCCTGCCCTGGGGCGACAACGTCCACGAGGCCCCCATCGAGACCCTGCAGTCGCAGCGCTTCGACCTGGTGCTCTACCAGTCGCGCGAGGCCTGGCTGCAGGACCGGCCGGTGCTGCTGAGCGCGGAACAGCAGCGCCTGCCCAGCATCGTGCTGGAACACGATCCGCCGCAGCAGCATCCCACCGACACGCTGCACTGGGCCGACGACCCGGCCACGCTGCTGGTCCACGTCACGCCCTTCAATGCGCTGATGTGGAACCCGGGCCGCTGCCCGGTGCGCGTGGTCGAGCATGGCGTGAAGCTGCTGGCCGAGCCGCGCTGGCGGGGCGAGCTGGCCAGCGGGCTGGTGGTGGTCAACCACCTGGCGCGGCGTGGCCGGCGCCTGGGCGCCGACCTGTACCTGCAGATGCAGCAGCGCCTGCCGTTGAGCCTGGTGGGCATGGACAGCGAGTCGCTGCCTGGCGGCTGCGGCGAGATCGGGCAGCTGCAGCTGCCCGAGCGCATGGCGGCGCATCGCTTCTTCTTCCATCCGGTGCGCTACACCAGCCTGGGGCTGGCACTGATCGAGGCCATGCTGCTGGGCCTGCCCGTCGTCGGTCTCGCGACCACCGAACTGGCGACGGTGATCCGCAGCGGCGAGAACGGCTTCATCGACACCCGCCCGGAGCGCCTGGCCGAGGCCATGTCCGCCTTGCTGGCGGACCCCGGGCTGGCCGCGCAGTGGGGCGGGGCGGGCCAGGTGCTCGCGCGCGAGCGCTTCGCGATTGAGCGCTTTGTCGCCGATTGGATGGCGGTGTTCCGGGAGGCGACGACATGAGCCCGATCGGCACGGCCGCGGGGCGATCCCCGATCGCCGCCGGCGAGCGGGTGCTCGTCACCGGCGGGGCCGGCTTCATCGGCAGCCATCTGTGTGAATGCCTGCTGGCGCAGGGCTGCGAGGTGCTGGCGCTGGACAACCTGAGCAGCGGCCACACGCAAAACCTGGCCCCTCTGCTGAGCCATCCGCGCTTCCGCTTCATGCGGGCCGACGTCTGCGCGTCGCCACCGCCGCAGGCCGAGGGCGTGCAGCGCATCTTCAACCTGGCCTGCCCGGCGAGCCCGGCGCAGTACCAGCGCATGCCGGTGCAGACGGTGCTGACCAGCGCCCTGGGTGTCTGGCAGATGCTGGAGCTGGCGCAGCGCAGCGGCGCACGCCTGCTGCAGGCCTCCACCAGCGAGGTCTATGGCGACGCGCTGCAGCATCCGCAGCGCGAAGAGGACTGGGGCCATGTCAACCCGCTGGGGCCGCGCGCCTGCTACGACGAAGGCAAGCGCTGCGCCGAGGCCATGCTGCTGGCCTATGCGCGCCAATACGGCACGACGGTGCGCATCGCGCGCCTCTTCAACACCTATGGCCCGCGGCTGCAGCCCGGCGACGGCCGGGTGGTGAGCAACTTCATCCGCCAGGCACTGCAGGGCGAGGACCTGACGCTCTATGGCGATGGCCATCAGACGCGCAGCTTCTGCTATGTGGACGACACGGTGCGCGGGCTGTGGCTGCTGATGGAGTCCGGCCATGAAGGGCCGGTGAACCTGGGCAACCCGGTCGAATGCAGCATGCGCGAACTGGCCGAGCGCGTGCTGGCGATCACCGGCAGCCGCTCGCGCCTGGTCCACCGGCCGCTGCCGCAGGACGACCCGCGCCGGCGCCGGCCTGACATCGCGCGCGCCGCGCAATGGCTGGGCTGGCGTCCCGAGATCGGTCTGGACGAGGGCCTGGCGCGCACGGTGGCGGAATTCCGCGCGCGGGCCGGGGCGCTGCGTTCGCCCTCGGGGCCGACCTAGGGCGGCACCGGCGCTCGCTGCCTCCGCTGCAGCAGGCGCGCGAGTTCCTCGGCCAGGGCGGCGGCCTGCGTCTCGGTCGGGGCGAGGTCGGACGGGCATGGGTGGGCGGCGCGGGGCCGCTCCAGCAGCGCATCGCCGCCCAGGGCCAGCGCCACGGCCTGGTCGGCGAGGTAGAGCCCGCCGCGCGCGGGCAGGGCCCGCAATTCGGCCAGCGGCGTCGCCAGCACCGGCAGCCCGGTGGCTTCCGCCAATGGCAGCAATTCGGGCCACAGATGCTCGGTCGCGGCGCAGGCGCGTTGCGCCACCAGCCCGGCGTCGCAGGCCGCCAGCAGGGCGGGCAGCAGCGACGGCGCCAGTTCTTCCAGCCACAGGCAGCGCCCGGCGAGGGCCGCGCTGCGCTCGGCCGGTGCGGCCTGGCCCACGATCACGAAGCGCCAGTGCGGGCGCAGCGCCAGCAGGCCGTCGATCAGCGTCAGGTCCGGTGGCGCGTCGGGGCGCGCCAGCACCAGCAGGCGCGGCCCCAGCCGCGGCCCCAGCAGGGCCGCCACCTCGTCGCACTCGTAGCTGCCGCGCACCGGGGCGCGACGCCAGGGGGCGGCTAGGCCCGCGCACAGCCGGCGCGCGCCAGGGTGCCGCGCGGCCCAGTCGGCCTGCTGGCGCGGTGCCTCGCACAGCACCAGGTCGGCCGCATCGGCCAGCGCGGCGGCCTGGGTGTGGCCGGGTGTGCTGCCGGAGGCGCCGCTGAAATCGCAACGCCGCGGTCCCGGCTGCAGCACCAGCGCCTCCGCCGCCAGGCCCCGCCACCAGCCGGGCGCGCCGTCGTGAAGCGACCAGCGCATCAGCCACAGCAGCCGTCCACCGCCCGTTGGCGGCGCCAGGGCCTGTCGCAGCAGCCTCAGTGTGTCCGCGCAGGGCGGGGCGGACCAGGGCGGTCCGCTCGGTGCCGGGCCGTGCAGCTGCAGCAGCTCCATTGCCGCGCCCAGCGTGTGGCGGGTCAGCGCGGGTGGCGCGGCGTCGTTGGAGCCGCTCGCGTCGACGGGGGCCTGCAGCAGCTGCAGTGCCACATGGCGCGACAGCGCGCGCAGCAGCTGCTGCAGGCTGGCGTCCAGCGCCTCCCAGCGCGTGGGCAGCAGCACCAGCGCGCGGCTGGGGCGCGGCGCGGGCGCTTGGGGCAGGTGGCGCCATTCGCGCAGCGCCGCCGCATACGGCGCGACCAGCAGACGCGACCTTGCCTGGGGGGCGGGCCGGTCGGTGGCGGACGGCCCGCCGGGCACATGCCACAGCCCGCTGCGGTGCCAGCGTCCGGGCGGCTGCCAGTCCGGGCGGTCCAGCAGCGGGTAGAGGCAGACGCCCTGCAGCGGCACGCCCAGCGCGAGGGCGCGCAGCGCCTCGCCGGCCACCTCATGCAGCCAGGCGTCGCGGCCCATGCCCACATGGCTGGTCTCGGCCAGCAGCAGCGGGCGGCGGTAGCGCAGCCAGACCTCCTGCAGCAGGCCGGACAGCGGCTGGCGGCGCGCGTCGCGGCGGTGCCAGCTGAGCCGCTGCTCCGTGCCCGCTTCCCACTGGCTGCTGTGATAGTGGTTCAGCCCCAGCCAGTCCAGCGCCGCGGGATGGCCGCCCAGCTCGGGTTCGAGGCGGCCTCCCAGCAGGTCCAGGGTCTGCCACTGGTAGTCGCGGATCTGGCGCGCGAGCGCCTCCAGCTCGGGCCGTCCCGGCGGCGCCGCCACATGCACCACCGGCTCCACATGCAGGAAGCGCGCGCCGGGGTCGACCTCGCGGATCGCCGCGATGCCGGCCAGCGCGGCGCGCACCAGGCGGCGCTTGATCAGATAGCCGCTGATGCGGCTGTCCTCGGCCGAGTCGCCGGGGTGGGCGGGCGGCCGACGCCCGGCCGGCCCCATCAGTTCGCTGGCCGACGCGGCCCAGGCGAGGAAGCTGATCTCGTTGATGGGCGTGTAGACGCGCGGCTCGGGGCACAGGCGCCGCAGCGTGCGCGCCACCTGCGCGGCGAAGCGCGCGAAGCGCGGGATCAGCGCATCGTCCAGCAGCGTCAGGTCGGGCGGCAGGCCGTAGTGCATCAGCGTCCACAGCGGCTGCATGCCGGCCGCGCGTGCGGCCTGCGCGATGCGTCGCACGCGCCCCAGGTCCTGGGCCCCACCGGCGCCCTCGCAGAGCCGCCAGCCGATGCTTTCGCGCACCGTCAGCAAGCCCAGGCGGCGCGCGCGGCGGTAGTCCTCGTCCAGGCGGTCCAGGTGGCCGGTGGCCCGGACCATGTCCAGCGCCTCGCCGGCGCTGTTGACGTGGTCCGCGCCTTCGTAACCGCCCATCCAGAACGAGCGCAGCGGCGGGGCGTGGGGCGGCGGCGTCATGCGCGCCTGCGCGTCATGGCGCCAGCCCCAGGCCCAGCTCGATCTGCGCGCACCAGGTGTGGCCGATGAACAGATGGGCCTCCTGAATGCGCGCCGTGTCCTCGTGCGCCACGATGATGCACTGTTCGCAGAAGCTGGGCATATGGCCGCCATCGCGTCCGGTCAGGCCGATGGTGTACAGCCCGGCCGCGCGCGCCACCGCGAGCGCGCGCAGCACGCTGCGCGACTTGCCCGAGGTCGACAGCCCGATGGCGCAGTCACCCGCGTGGCCGACGGCGGCGACCTGGCGCGCGAAGACCTCGTCGTAGCCGTAGTCGTTGGCGACGCAGGTCAGCACCGAGGTGTCGGTGGTCAGCGCCAGCGCCGCCAGTGGCTGGCGGTCGCCGCGGAAGCGTCCGCTCAGCTCGGCCGCGAGGTGCTGACAGTCCGCCGCCGAACCGCCATTGCCGAAGAACAGCAGCTTGCGCCCGGCGCGCAGCGCGGCGATCAGCTGCAGCGCCACCAGGCTGGCCTCGATCTGCAGCCGATACAGACCCTTGAACAGGTCCTGGTGGCCTTGCAACTGCTGTGAGAACAATTGGGCCAACTCCCCGACCCGGCCCTCTTCGGCCGGCCTTGCCAGCGAGCTCATTTCACCGCTCCTTCCATCACACCCAGCTCGGCCAGCGTCAGCGTCGCCGTGCCGAACTTGCCGACAACGATGCCGGCCGCGCGGTTGGCCGCGCGCACCGCATCCTCCAGGCTGTCGCCGCGCGACAGGAAGAAGGCGAGGGCGGCCAGCACCGTGTCGCCGGCGCCGCTGACGTCGTAGACCTCGCGCGCCTGCGCCGGCACGTGCAGGCAGGGGCCGCCGCGCGAGTAGAGCGACATGCCCTGCGGGCCGCGGGTGACCAGCAGATGCTCCAGGTCCAGCGCCGCCTGCAGGGTCTGCAGCTTGCGGCACAGCTGGGCCTCGTCGACCCAGTCGCCGACCGCGGCGCGCAGCTCCGCCAGATTGGGCTTGAGCAGCCAGGCGCCGCGGTAGGCGCCGAGGTCGGGATTCTTGGGATCCACCAGCGTGCGGCAGCCGGCGCGCCGCGCGTCCGCCAGCAGCGCCGCGCTGTCGCTCAGCGCGCCCTTGCCGTAGTCCGACAGCAGCAGCGTGCGGTGGGTGGGCAGCAGATCGCGCACCAGCGACATCAGCGCCTCCACGGCGGGCGCGGGCGCGCGCTCCTCGATGTCGATGCGCAGCAGCTGCTGGCGCTGGCTGACCATGCGGATCTTCTGGGTCGTCGGCAGCAGGGGGCAGCGCACCCAGTGGCGCTCGATCTGCGGATGCGCCAGCAGCTGCTCCAGGCACTGGCCTGCCGCGTCGGCGCCGACCAGGCTGGCCAGCGTGCAGGGGCAGCCCAGGCTGGCCAGGTTGAGCGCCACGTTGGACGCCCCACCGGCACGCGGCGAGCGCCGCTGCATGCGCAGCACCGGCACCGGCGCCTCCGGCGAAATGCGATGCACCTCGCCTTCGAGGTAGACGTCCAGCATGCAGTCCCCGACGACCAGCACCTCGGGCGCGCTCATCGCTGCACCTCCACGGCGCGCCGGTCCGCGCCGGCCTGGATGCGGCGCATCAGCGCGGTGCTGGAATGGCCGGGCAGATAGGGCGCGATCTCTGTGCGCCCCCCCCAGCTCGCCACCAGCGCCGCTTCCGGCAGCCGCTGCAGTTCGTAGTCGCCGCCCTTGACGTAGACGTCCGGCCGCAGGCCTTGCAGCAAGCGCTCGGGACGGTCCTCGTCGAACCAGCTGACCCAGGCCACGCAGCCCAGGGCCGCGACCAGGCGCATGCGCTCGCGCAGCGACGTCAGGGGCCGCTCATCGCCCTTGCCCAGGCGCGCGGCCGATGCGTCGCCGTTCAGCGCGACCACCAGGCTGGCGCCCTGGCGGCTGGCCCATTCCAGATAGCTCACGTGGCCCACATGCAGCAGGTCGAACACGCCGTTGGTGAACACCAGCGGCCGCGCGAGCCGGGCGGCGATCTCCAGCAGCGCGGCCGGCGCCACGCATTTCGTCGAGCTGTCCCATTTGTCCTGCACGATGCCGGGTTCCCTTGGATGGCGGTGGTGCGCACTGGCAGGCGGCATGCCCGCCGGCGCGGCCGGCGCCGTGTTCAGGCCGGCGTTTCGGGGAGATCGCCGCGAAAGACCTGCCGCAAGGATTTCTGTTCCGGCAGCACATAGGCCAGCCCGCCCGGGCGGCCGGCGCCGTAGACGGGCAGCAGCACTTCCTCGTAGAAGCGCGGCGGCACGTTGATGCAGCCGTAGGAGATGCGCCGGTCCTGCGGGCGCGGCGAGGCCAGGCGCTGCAGGCGGCGCTCGCGCTTCTCGACCTCGCGCACGCGATGAATGGAAACGGCCGCGTCGTAGTCCACCCACAGCACGTCCTCGCCCGTGGCATTGCGGCCGGCGCGCAACTCGAAGCGCCCGGCCGGCGTGGTCTTCTCATGATCGCGGATGGCGTGCATGGGGCGCAGGCCGATGTCCTCCACGTTGTCATCGCCGCGCGCGACCCCCAGCAGCACCGGCGTGGCGCCCGCCAGGCGGCCATCGGTCTGCAGCACCAGCAGCATGGCCTCGCGCTTGTCCAGGATCACGAAGGGTCGCCCGCCGTGGTCGCCGCTCTCCAGCACCCAGCGCGCCAGCTGTCGTGCCTGTGCCGACGCGGGCAGGGCTTCCAAGGCCGCATCGGCGGCCCGGAGCCGGGCAGCGCGGTCGGTGACGGCAGGATGGGCCTGTGCCGTCGCCAAGGGGCGTGGTGGCGTGGGGGCTTCGGGCCGGCGCGGGGGCAGCACCAGTGCGAGCACGGCCAGGCCGGTCAGCACGCCGGCACGGCCGTTCTGGCGCAGCTCGGCCCAGGGCGGGCGCAGGTCGGTGAAGGCGTCGTCGGTGTTCATCGGGACTGTCCCCTGGCTACAGGACTCACACCGGCAATCTCTGCGCCCACCCCGGTGCGCCGATTGCCTGGATCTGCGGTGCGCCGGACATCGATCCGGATGGGGCCCCCGATGTGGATTTGCATGCTGATGTGGCAGAGCTGGTGTCGCCGTCGCCGTACGGGCCGCTGGCGTGCCGTGCGCTCGCCGCGCGGTGGCGGCGAGTCCGCCGAGCTGCTGTGGCTGATCGCGGCCGTCGCAATCGCCTGGCTGGGCTCGGCCTATCTATGAGCCGCCTCCGCGTGGCCGCCCGCCTCCGCAATCAGCTGCATCAGCCGGTCCGGGTCGACCGGCTTGGTCAGGTGATGGTCGAAGCCCGCGGCCAGCGCCTGGTGGCGGTCGGCCTCCTGGCCCCAGCCCGTGATGGCCACCAGCACCGGCTTGTCGCCGCCGGGCAGGGCGCGGATGGCGCGCGCCACCTCGTTGCCATCCAGGCGCGGCATGCCGATGTCCAGCAGGCAGATCTCGGCCGGACTCTTCTCGAAGGCGGCCACGGCCTGCAGGCCGTCGAAGGCGCAGGTCACGCGGTGGCCCTGCAGCTGCAACAGCACCGCCAGGCTCTCCGCGGCATCACGGTTGTCGTCGGCGACCAGGATGTGGCGCGGCACGACCTGGGCGGGCTCGGGCGCCGGTGCCGGCGTCTTGCGCTGCGCCGGCAGGCTGATGTGGGCCATGGGGATGCGCACGCGGAAGGTGCTGCCGTGGCCCAGGCCCTGGCTGTGCGCGCTGATGCTGCCGCCGTGCAGTTCCACCAGGCCGCGCGTCAGCGCCAGGCCGATGCCCAGTCCGCCGCCGAGCCGGCTTTCGCCCCCTTGGCGCAGCTGCGTGAACATGTTGAACACCGCGTCCAGCGAATCGGGCGGGATGCCGATGCCGTTGTCGCTGACCTCAATGCAAACCTGACCCTCGGCGGCCCAGGCGCGCAGGCGTATGCGCCCCTGCGGGTCGGTGTAGCGCGCCGCATTGGTGAGCAGGTTGGCCACCACCTGGGACATGCGCAGCATATCGGCGTCGAAGCGTATGGGCTGCGGCGGCAGGTCCACGACCAGGGTGTGGCGCTTGGCGTCCATCAGCGGCCGTGCCGCCTCGACGGCCGCGTCGACGATGGCGGACAACTCGGCGCGGTCCAGGCGCAGCGACAGCGCGCCGCGGGTGATGCGCGAGATGTCCAGCAGATCGTCCAGCAGCAAGGCCATGTGCTGGACCTGACGCTCGATCACCTCATGGCTCCAGCGCTTCTGCGCCTCGCTGGCGGTGGGCGACTTGGAGAGGTTGGCGGCCTGGCGTATCGGCGCCAGCGGGTTGCGCAGTTCGTGGGCCAGCGTGGCGAGGAACTCGTCCTTGCGCCGGTCGGCCTCCTGCAGCAGCTGCTCGTGGCGCTTGCGCTCGGTGACGTCGGCGGCCCAGACCGCCAGCGCCTGCCCCATCGGCGACGCGACGCAATGAAAGCTCTGCCGCCCGGGCAGCATGGTCATCGTGACTTCGAACTCGCGCGTCTCGTCGTGGTCCAGCGCGGCCTGGTAGTGCGCGAAAACCTCCGGGATCAGGTGCCAGCAGCCGGGGATGACCTCCAGCAGCGCCATGCCCTGCAGCTGCAGCCGTGGCCGGCCGAGCACGCGCGCGGCGGCGGTGTTCAGGTAGTCCAGCCGGAAGTCCTCCAGCTTGCCCTGCGCATGGCGTATCGGCCGCAGCACGAAGAAGGGCACGGCCGAGGCCTCCAGCACGGCCTCGAAGCGGTGCTGAGACTCCTCCAGCGCGGCGCGCGAGCGGGCGCGCTCCATGAAGACCACGGCCTTGTTGGCGCACATGTCCATCGCCGCCTTCTCGCGGCTGCTGGCCGATCGCGCTTCGTCGAGAAAGACGCTCATCGCGCCGAGCAGCTCGCCGGCCTCGTTGATCAAGGGCAGCGCATGGGCCGCGCGCAGGCGCTTGGCGGACGCGACGCTCAACAACGGCCGGCAGCGGGCATCGGCCGCCAGGTCGGTGATCATGGTGCGCGTGCGCTCGCGCATCGCGATCTCGCAGATGCCGCCGGTACGCGCCAGGCTTTCCAGGCGCTCCATGGGCAGATCGGAGAAGCCCTCCTGTGCAACGACCCAGATGCGGCCCTGTTCGCTGAGCGTGATCAGGCCGTGCGCGCTGCGGTGGATGTCCAGCGCGGTGCGCAGCACCTTGCGCATCTGCTCGTCGAGCGGGCCGGGTTCGAGCAGGCGGCTGCTCAGCTCGTGCAGGCGGCGCAAATCGTCCAGCTGCTCGCCCAGGGCCGCCTGGGCGCGCTGCAGCTCGTCCTCGGCTCTCTTGCGGGGGCTGATGTCGATGCCCGCGCCGTAGACACGGCAGACCTGGCCGCGGTCATCGGTCGCCGCATGGCCGCTGAGCAGCACCCAGCGCGCCGCGCCGTCCGCGCCGCACAACCGCAGCTCATGCTGGAAGCTGCGATGGCCGTCGCTGCGTATCCGCGTCAGGATCTCCTGCAGCCGGTGCGCGGTGTCCGGGGGCAGCTGCGCGAGCCAGTCGCCCAGCCCCATGGGTTCGGGCGAGCCATCCATCTGCAGCAGCCGGGCCAGGGTGGCGGACAAGAGCACGGTCGCATGACGAAGATCGACCTCGAACAAACCGATCCCCGCCCCCTCGACCACGCGGCCACGGCGCTGCTCGGAGGCCAGCGCCATGCGCATCGCGCGGCGCACATGGGCGCCGATCTGCACCATGCCCACGCCGACCAGCGCATAGATCGCAGCCAGCCACTGGTCTTCGCGGCGCTCGAGCTGCAGGCCCTGCGCGGGGGCCAGGCCGCTGAGCGCGACGGCCATGCCCGCACCCAGGACGACCAATCCGGGGCCGCGCCCCAGGTACACGGCCGCGAGCACGGCCGCCGGCAACACCAACAACAGCGGCGCGCGCGGGCCGAGCGCCTGCATGCCCAGCCCCTGCTGTACCAGGACGCTCACGGCGGCCAGCGCCAGTGCGATTGCGTAACGTTGCCATCGGTTCAGGTTTTTTTCAGTGGGCATCCGTCCCCGTCCCCTGCGTTACCCCTTGGCTTGGAAGGGGGCATTGAAGCACCGCTTGACACTCTCTCGTAAGAATGCCCCTAAGGGCAGGGGGCGTTCCTGCGCGCAGGCGCGAGACAGGTACGCCGCTTGCCCTAGGCAGGCGCCCCGGAACCGTCGCATGGAAGAAAGGAGAAGACCAGCGGACGGCTCATTCGGGCAGCGTGCCGGTGGGCTGCTGGTTCTGCCCACCTTCGCCTTCCCAGACCTGTTCGCGCGGGCTCTTGGGCTGCGGTCGGGCTTCGCGCCGGTGCCTGTGCGTGCGCCGGACACAGAGCCAGCTGGCGCCCAGAAGGCTGGCCAGACCCAGCCAGAGGCCACAGCGCCCTGGTCCGGAATCGAGGGATTGCGAATGGGACCGCAAGGAGGAGGTGTGCATGGCGATTCTCCGCAGCAATGAAATGCCCTTCATCTGGCAAGCACGGTGCCCGAGCCGGCGGACATGCGGTCACAAGCTGATGCAACTGTATGCACCGCCACGGGCGCTTTCAGCCGCAGCGGCGGCAAGATGGCCCCCCTGACAAACCCCAATACGCCTCGGGCTTACAAGGCCACGAGGCGGCAACAGGACGAGGAGCATTGGTGACTCATGCGCTGATCGTCGATGACGACATGGATTCAGTGGGTTCATTACAGGACCTGATCGCGGCCGAGAAGTTCACCGTCTCGGTGGCCCACACACTGCGCGATGCCCGCCGGCACATCGCGTTGCAGCAACCCGATGTGGTGCTGCTGGATTTGCAGCTGCCGGATGGCAACGGCATGGAGCTTTTTGCCGATCCGCAGCTGGTGGCGAACTCGGAGGTGGTGCTGATCACCGGCCATGCCACGCTGGAGACATCCATCCAGGCCTTGCGCATGGGCGCGGCCGACTACCTGGTCAAGCCCATCAACCTGCGCCATCTGCAGGGCGTGCTCTCCCGCGTGATGCGCCCCGCAGCGCTGCAGGCGGAGGTGGCGGACATGCAGGCGCATCTGGCGCAGGACGGCCACTTCGGCCATCTGTGGGGGCGTGCGCCCACCATGCTGCGCGTCTACGAGCAGATCTCGCGCGTGGCCGGCACCGGCGTCTCGGTCTTCATCCAGGGCGAGAGCGGCACGGGCAAGGAACTGGTGGCGCAGACCGTGCACGACCTCAGCCGGCGGCGCAAGAAGCCCTTCCTGGCGGTGAACTGCGGTGCGATCTCGCCCAACCTGATCGAGAGCGAAATCTTCGGCCACGAGAAGGGAGCCTTCACCGGTGCCGACCACCAGCACCAGGGCTTCTTCGAGCGCGCCACCGGCGGCACGCTGTTCCTCGACGAGCTGACGGAGATGCCGCTGGAGCTGCAGGTGAAGCTGCTGCGCGTGCTGGAGACCGGGCGCTTCATGCGCGTGGGCTCAACGCAGACACTGGAATCCGACGTGCGCGTGATCGCGGCGTCCAACCGGCCGCTGGACCAGGCGGTCGAGTCGGGCAAGCTGCGCGAGGACTTGCTCTACCGACTGAACGTCTTTCCTATCGAGCTGCCGCCGTTGCGCGACCGGCTCAGCGACGTGCCGCTGCTGGCCGACCATTTCCTGCGCGCCATCGCCGCGAAGGAGGGCCAGCCCAAGCGCTTCAACGCCCAGGCGCTGGAGCGGCTGTGCCGCTACCACTGGCCGGGCAATGTGCGCGAGCTGCGCAATGCGGTGCAGCGCGCCTATGTGATGGCGGCGGGCGACACGATCGACGTTCAATGGCTGCCACGTGTCGACGCCGTGCCCCTGCCGGCCGCCGCGGGCGGCGACGGCGCGCTGCCCGCGACGGCGGTGACCGCCTGGCCTGCGGGGGCGCCATCACCGCTGCCGGGTCTGCCGGATGGCGCGACAGCGGCCGCCGCCTCGCCAACGGCCGCGATCCACGGGGGTGGCGTCGCCAACGGTGTGACCGGTGCCAATGGCGCCAACGGTGCCAACGATGAGGCGGGCGACGTGGTCGTGCTGCCGCTGGGCAGCTCCATGGCCGACGTCGAACGCAGCTTCATCCTCGCCACGCTGAACCACTACAAGCACCACAAGGAGCGCACGGCGGCGGTGCTGGGGATCAGCCTGAAGACGCTTTACAACCGCCTGAAGGAATACGCGGCGGCCGACGCGGATCGGCCGGACGACAGGGGCTGATCCCGCGGCGTCGCCCCGCCGTCGCCCACCCCGAGCAAGCGGCGGTAGCGCCGCATCATCTGCGCCATCACCGCCGTCCAGTCCAGCGCCCGGGCGCGCCGCAGCGCGCGCTGGACCTCGTCCGCGTCGTCCGGGTGCAGCGCCCGATGCATGGCTTCGGCCCAGAAGGCCGGCTGGGTGCTGGCGACCAACCCCGCGACGCCGCTGCCCAACTCTCCAAGGCCACCTTGCGCGGCCAACACGACCGGGGTGCCGCAGGCCATGGCTTCGAGCGCGGACAGGCCGAAGCTCTCCTGGTCGCCGGCATGCACGAAGGCGTCGCAACTGGCCATCAGGCGCGCCAGCCGGCGCGCATCGGGCTCGGGCGGCAGCAGGCGCAGCCGCGGGCCGGGTGGCGGCGGGCAGGGGCCGCCACCCACGCACAGCAAGGCATGGCCCGGCCCCAGCAGGTCGAGCGCGCGGGCCAGCAGCGGCAGGCGCTTCTCCGTGGCAAAGCGGCCGCAGTACAGCAGCAGGCGCGTGTCGGGCGCCAGCGCCAGCACCTTCTTCAACTGCCCGGCCCAGGCCGGATCGCGCGCCTCGGGGCGGAAGACCTGGCAGTCCACGCCCAGCGGCTGCACCTGGGCTTGCGCCAGGCCCCAGCCGCGCAACTGTTCGGCCAGCAGGCGGCTGGGGGCCAGCACCAGGTCGTAATGCGCGTAAAGCCGCAGCAGATAGCGCTGCGCCACGCGCCAGGCCAGGCCGGCGCGCCGACCCCGCGGTGTTCCCCCCAGCAGCCGTGCCGCCAGTGCCGGCAGATGACTGTGGCAGAACGCGATGGCGGGCACGCCCAGCCGGCGCGCCGCATCCAGCGCGGACCAGCCCAGCACATAGGGGTCGGCCGCTTCGATCAGGTCGGGCGCGGCCTGCACCATCAGCGCGGCGGCGCGGCGCCTGTTCAGCGCGAAGCGATAGCCCCCGCTGCCCGGCAGCGGGACCCCGCCGCAGTGAAGCTGAGCCTCGCCTTGCGACGCGGGCACCAGCAGCGTGTGACGCCAACCGGCGGCGAGCAGGTGGGCGCGCTTGGTCATGAGCACGCGGCGCACGCCGCCGGTGGGCTGCGCGCCCCAAAACATCGCGGCGTCGAGCAGATGGGGAGGTGGGGGCACCGCGGCTGGGCCGTGCGGCTCAACCGGCGGCGGGACAAGGGGCGGAACCGTCGCGGTGTTCATGCCCCTGTGGCGGCAAGGTCGATGCCCGGCATGCAGCCTGCCCCAGGCGCGCATGGCTCGCTTGCCCCACAGGACCGACCCGCCATCTTCAAAGTCCAAGCCATCGGGCCAAGCGCTGCGCTGGGTCAGCGACCGTGAGCCCGGCCTGCGCCGCGAGGGTCCGGCGGGCCGGTTCCGTTACCGGCAGGCGGACGGCCGTCCGACCCGCGACATCGCGACCTTGCGGCGCATCCGCGCGCTGGCCATTCCGCCGGGCTGGCGCGAGGTCTGGATCTGCGCCGACGCACAAGGCCATCTCCAGGCCACCGGACGCGACGCGGCGGGGCGCAAGCAATACCTCTATCACCCGCAATGGCGGCAGCAGCGCAGCGAGCACAAGTTCGCTCAACTGCCGGCCTTCGGCCGCGCGCTGCCGCGTTTGCGCTCCACGCTGCGCCGCTGCCTGGCGGGTGATCCCCAGCCCACGCGTGAACGGGTGCTGGCGGCGCTGGTGCAGCTGCTGGACTGCACCTGGATGCGCATCGGCAACAGCAGCTATGCGCGCGAGAACGGCAGCTATGGCCTCAGCACGCTGTTGTGCCGGCATCTGCGTCTGCAGGGCGATGCGCTGCGGCTGCGGTTCATCGGCAAGACCGGCGTGGAGCACCGCCTGGCATTGAGCGACCCGCGCCTGGCCGCCATCGTGCGCCGTTGCCGCGAACTGCCCGGCCAGCCGCTGTTCCAGTACCTGGACGACGACGGTTTGCCGCACCGCGTCGATTCCAGCGACGTCAACGCCTGGCTGACCGCCCGGGCCGGGCCCGGCATGACGGCCAAGGTCTTTCGCACCTGGCATGGCAGCGTGTTCGCGCTGGACCGGGTGCTGGACGCCGCGCTGCGGGACCAGCCGCCCGACCTGCCTGCCATCGTCCGCGAAGTGGCCGCCCGCCTGGGCAACACGCCCGCGGTGTGCCGCGCCTCCTACCTGCATCCGGCCGTGCTGGACCTAGCCGTGGCCCTGGCCGATCCGGACGCCCGCGCCCGGCTGCGCCACTCGCCCTGGTGGGCCCAGCGGCCGAGGGGGCGGGGGCTCAGTCAGGCGGAGGTGAGGTTGATGGGCTTGCTGGCGGCGAGCCGTGCAACTGCCAAGTAAGTCTCGAAGACGCGAGCAGTCTTTCTTTCGAGCATGAACATCAAAGATGTCCGTTGATCTTGAAAAAAGGTGACTCACTTGTACCCACTTAAGTCGGCATTGTGTGCAATTTGTGGTTTTTTTGGTCAACTTCATAACTCTGATCATTGGTTGACGGAATGGGCTAGCTAGCATTCCGCCTCGTTTGGATATCGCCGGCAGGCCGAGAGCCTTCTACACAAACGCCGGTATGAGCGGGTAGCGCGGGGCAGTTGCTTCGTAGGCAGGGCGGTTCCGAACAAAGGGAGGAATGTTCAGAGATCGAGAGCTCGTCGGACCGGTACTGCCGGGACGCTAGCTTGTGCGCTGCACGCGCTCGACCTGAAGTTCCAAGACTTCGGGAATAAGACGATGCTGCAGTACGCATGCGAAACGCAGGTGCGGGCGCTGGTGCCGACCGCACTTGATGGTGATGGGATTAGGGCGCATTCGCCTTGGCTATTGGGCTTGATGCCGATTGCCTGCCGGATCTCTCTCCCTTCCTTTCACAAGATCGGCTTGTTTGGCTTCGATGCTTCCGGCCTTCGGTGTGCCGGGAACCCTAGGCGAGGGCGCCGAGAAGGGGGGCAGGCATGACCAGCCTTCTCAACTGGTCAAACGCTGGATACGGTCGGTTCAAGCCTTGCCTGCTTCCTGGGTTTCTCCACGCCAACATCTTTCTCATCGCTCGATTTGCTTTGACGGTGTTGCTGTTGCTCACTTTCCCGGCATGGGCACAAGTTCTCCCCCCTGGGGCCGTGGACCCGGACGCGCAGCGGCGTTTGGAACTACAACGAGAGGTCCAGCGCCGTCAAATCCTCGAACAGGAGCCGGATGTTCGACTGCAAACGCTTCCCTCGGCGAATCGACTGCCTTTGCGCGATGACGAAGTGCCCTGCTTCCCCGTTGGTGAGGTTCGCATCGATGGGCTGGACCGCTGGCCCCGGCTGAAGCGTCTGGTCTCCGCGCTCGATGGCCCTGCTGGCAATGATTCGCCCCGCGGACGCTGCTTGGGCGCAGTGAGCATAGGTCTACTTGCAACGCGTTTGCAGGATGCGATCATCGAAAAGGGCTACATCACCACGCGAGTGCTTGTGCGCCCACAGGACCTTTCTACCGGGGCGCTGGTGCTCACGGTGGTGCCAGGACTGGTGCAGGAGATCCGGGCGCACGAGGAGAGTTCGGCTCAGTTGCGGCTGGTCAATGCGCTGCCATTGCGCCCTGGAGATCTGCTCGATCTGCGTGACATGGAGCAGGCCCTGGAGAACCTGCAACGGGTCCCGGGCGCCAAGGCGGACATCCAGGTTCAACCTTCGCGCGAAGCCATGGAGCCGGGTTTAAGCGACTTGGTTGTGAGCTATCAAGGTGGTAGGGCCTGGCGCATGCAGTGGCAACTGGACGACAGCGGCAGCGACGCCACTGGGCGCTATCCCTTTTCCGCCACGCTGTCGCTCGACCACCCGCTCACATTGAATGACTTGTTCTACGTTACGTTGAACAGAGATACCTCCTGGCTTGCCGGGCAGTGGCGCGATCGCTCAATTCCCCACTCCGCCAGCCATGGCCATTCATTGCACTACTCGTTGCCTTGGGGTCATTCGCTGCTCAGTGTTACTTTCAGCCGAAACGGCTACCAGCAATTGGTTGTCGGAACGACCCAGAACTATGTTTATCGCGGCATTAGCAGCAACGGCGAACTCAAACTGAGTCAAGTGCTCTGGCGCGATGGACAGTTCAAGTTCACGGGATGGGCTAAGCTGTTTGGACGCAGTTCGCGCAATTACATCGACGATACCGAAGTCGAAGTGCAGCGTCGTCGCGTGGGTGGATGGGAACTTGGTCTCCAACTTAAGCGCATAGCCAGTGCCGTCAACGCGGAAGCCGAACTCAATCTGAAGCGTGGAACCGGCGCGTTTCATGCGTTGGAGGCCCCTGAAGAGGCTTTTGGGGAGGGGCGCTCGCGCCTGGCTCTCGTTCAGGGAGCCTTGAGCATTTCCGGAACCTTTCCATTGGGCGACCGTCCGCTCCAAATAAGCACCCAATGGCGGGGGCAGGTCGCCTTGAGACCGCTAACACCTCAGGACCGATTTGCCATTGGCGGACGCTATACCGTTCGCGGCTTTGACGGGGGACGCACGCTATCCGCTGACAACGGCCTGCTCGTCCGTAACGAAGCTGAGCTGCCTCTTAACACCATCGCGGCCTTGTACTTGGGGGTCGATGCCGGCTGGGTCTCGGGCAGTGGTGTCGAGCGGCTAGCGGGAACCCACCTGGCTGGCGTCGTGATCGGCACGCGCTGGCGCTTCCACGGAGCCTATCTAGACGTCTTTGGTGGGATGCCGCTGCGACAACCTTCGCTCTTTCCGGAAGCCCGCCCTACGGCCGGCTTTACCCTGAGCTACTCTCATTGAGCCTGCAATGAATCGACTGCAATACCGAATCGTCTTCAATGAGCAGCGTGGGCAGCTCATGGCGGTGGCCGAAACGGCGCGTAGCCAAGGCAAGAGCGCTGGCGAGTGCCCGGGGTCGCTGGGTGGGCACGCAGCCTCTTGCTCAGTCTCTCGTGCGAGCCGATGGCCCGCACTTCTGACACTGGCCGTGGCTTTGGGTCTGGCACATATGCCATCGTTCATGCCTTGGGTCCATGCACAGGTCAAGGCAGATCCCAACGCGCCGAAGAACCAGCAGGCCACGGTTCTGAATTCGGCCAATGGAACGCCGCTGATCAACATCCAGACGCCCAGCGCTGCGGGCGTGTCCCGCAATACCTACAGCCAGTTCGACGTCAACGCACAAGGTGCCATCCTCAACAACTCTCGCACGGACACGAGTACCCAGTTAGGCGGTTGGGTGCAGGCCAACCCGTGGCTGGCCAAGGGTGGCGCCCGCGTCATTTTGAACGAAGTCAACAGCAGCCAGCCGAGTCAACTCAAGGGCATGGTCGAGGTGGCTGGGAAGAGAGCGGAGCTGATCATCGCCAACCCATCGGGCATCCAGGTCGATGGCGCTGGATTTATCAACGCCAGTAGCGCTGTCTTGACCACCGGGACAACGCAATTCGGCTCCGACGGTGCGATCACCGGCTTTGCGGTCCAGGGAGGACGAGTCCGCGTGGAGGGGCAAGGCCTGGACGCACGCCAGACCGATTACACGACGATCCTGGCGAGGGCCGTGGAGATCAACGCTGGCATCTGGGCCCAGGACCTGCGCATGGGCCTGGGGACGCAGACCTTCCAGGCGGATCTCACCCGGTCGGTGATGCTCAGCCCTGACGCCAGCGCTGCCACGCCCGTGCGGTATGCGTTGGACAGCAGCGTGCTGGGTGGCATTTATGCGCAGCGCATCACGTTAGTGGGCACCGAAGCTGGCTTGGGGGTTCGCAACGCCGGGACTTGGTCGGCCCAGCAGCTGCACTTGAACAGCGAGGGCTGGCTGGATAACAGCGGTACCTTGTATGCACAGGATCCATCCGGTGTAGGTAGTGCGCCGGCATTGGATGTGCAGATGAGCCAGGGCATCGCCAACCAGGGTTGGATGGTCTCTCGCGGCGGTGCTCGACTCCAAGCGCTCCAGGTGCGCCAGACGCCGGATGGCGTGATGGCGGCCGGACTGCAGCGTGACGCCACGTTGGCTGCGGCGGGCGGCGAGGCGGACCTGCGAATCGGCGCTACGCAGACGATGCAGTTGGCGGGACAACTGCTGGCGAGTGACCGAGTGGTGCTGCAAGGTGATGCCCAGGCCGTTCCGTTGGCAGGGGGCGCGGGAGCGATGGCGCCTCACATCGATTTGCAGGGCGTAACCCTGGTCGCGAATGAGGCTTTGCTGAGTGCGCAGTCCGCGGCCCTGGCTAACGCAAATTTATCGGCTCAAGCCACTTTGTCGGTTCAAGTCCAGGGGCTGCTCGAGGGTAGATCTGCCCATCTCAGTGCGCAGCAAATGTCGATTAGGGCGGGTGATATCGATGCGTATCGCAGCCAGTGGACGCAATGGGGCGGTAGGTCGTTGAGCATCACGGTGCCCGGGCGGTTCAACCTGGACGGTGCCGAAATCGGCTCCAACGGGGAGAGCCTGAGCTTGTCGGCTCGTGAGTTCAGTGGGCAGGGCATGGCGATCCGGCAACTGGGTGGCGGCAGCTTGAGCGTGCAGGCCCAAGCCGTGGACTTGGGGCAGGCTCAGTTGCTGAGCCGAGGAGGCGTGGATCTGCGTGCTGGAACGCTGAGGCTCGATCAGGCGAACACACAAGGAAGCGCGATCAACATCGCGGCGGATCGGCTGAGTCATCGAGCTGGCGTGATGCGCACCACTGGCGCAGCCCGGCTGGAGTTGGGTGAGTTCGACAACCAGGCGGGGCTTCTTGAGGCTGACTCCGGTGTGACGCTGGCCTTCCGAGGGACTCGCTATGGCACTGCGCCAATGTTCAGCAACATGGGCGGTACCGTTCAGTCCGCCCAGGGCTCCCTGTTCCTCAGCAGTGACGCCGCGGCTCTCGCCAGTGGTGCCGCTATTGACAACTCGTCGGGATGGCTTTCCGCGAAGGAATCGCTGAGCGTTCAGGCCGGAACCTTCAATCAGGCTAGAGGCGCGGGAGTTTCTGGCCGCGATGTCGAGTTCCGGACGACCGGCCTCTGGTCGCAGGATGCGGGGGAGGCCTCGTCCCGTTCCAGCGTTCAAGCCTCTGGAGGGCTGATCGTGCGCTCCGGCACACTTCGTTCGGAGGGTGCGTTGCATGCGAGCGGGCATGCCTCATTCTTCAGCCAAGGCGATGCGATGCTGGGTGGCACCGCCTACTCCGCCATGCGCCTGGAGGTGCTGTCCGGGCGGGACCTTTCGGTGCAAGGACTGGTGTCCGGCCTGGGTGATGTAAGCCTTACGAGTCAGCGGGAGCTTCGCATCACGGACGAAGCCTCGGTCGTGGCCGGAATGAACGCGGACGGGCGCCTTGTTTCGCCGTCGTCCGCACGGGGGCAATTGAGCCTGGACGCAGGTGAGACTCTACAGGCGCAAGGTACCCTGCTATCTGCACAAGCGGTCACGCTGCGTGCAGCACATGAACTGAGTGTGGCGGGCGCCCGGCTGCAGGCGCTCAGCGCCGATGCCCAGGGGCGCCGACTGGACCTCAGCGGTACCCAATGGAATGTGGCCGGCCATAGCCACCTCGCTGCTGAGCAGGACCTGAACACCTCGGGCGCGCAACTGCAGACGCAGACCCTTCGAGTGAGCGCGCAGAACTGGCGCAATACCTCCGGACTGGTCCAGGTCGCTGGTGGCGAGGCGCTGTCGGTTGCGCTGCCCGGTGTCTTGGACAACACCGCGGGACGCCTTCTCTCTAACGCCGCGACCTTCTCCCTCCAGGCTCAGAAATTTCTCAATGACCGAGGCGTTGTCGGCGCCGGGGGCGGAGGGCTGGAACTCAATGTCGATTCGCTGAGCAACCGCTTAGGGACGGTCGCTGGCGAAGGTGCACTGAAGGTCCGGGCCGGTCGTCTGGACAACAGCGAAGGGCAGCTGAGTGGGGCTGACGTGGCTGTGCGCATTGCACAGGGTCTGATCAATGGCGGGCAGGGCTTGGTCGCTTCACGGTCGAACCTGCAATTGCAGGCTGGGTCCTTGGACACCGAGGGGACACTGCAAGCGCGCGGGAATGTGAGCATAGCTATTGCCGCCAATGCAAACCTTCGCGGGACGCTGCTGGCCCAGGGGCGTGCTGACGTCAGCGTCGGTGGAACACTGAATCTGAGCGGCGCCCTGGCTGCTCAGGGCAATCTGAGCGTCAAGGCTGATCGTTTGATCAGTACCGGGCAACTGGCGGCCGGTGCGATGAGCACATCAGTAGCGGGAGAGGCCTCTCCCGCCAGCTCACTGACCGTGCGAACGGCTCAGACCTTGCAGCATAGCGGCACCAGCGTTGCGACGGGCGCTGTCGAACTGTCTGGCGAAGCCGTGGACCTCGCGGGTAGCACGACGCAAGGCCTAAGTGCCCGCCTGCAAGCCCGCTCGGGTGAACTGCGACTGAAAGACACTCAACTGGCGGTATCCCAAGGGCTCAAACTTGAGAGTCCGTCGCAGCTGACGACAGACGGCGCGGCGCTGATCGCCGGATCCGTGGACCTGCAGGCCAAGGACTGGAGCCACAAGGCGGGGCGTCTTCTGCAAACTCGCGGTGAGGGGCTGGCGCAGTTGACGGTCCAAGGAACCCTGGACAACTCCGAGGGCATGGTCAACGCCAATGCACGAACGCTGGTGCTGGAGGTCGCGAACCTCGTCAACAATCGGGGACAGTTGCTCCATGCGGGCTCTGACCGTCTGAATCTCAACGTGAACGCGTTGCAGGGGCGCAGCGGGAGCATTCTGAGTAACGGGTTCTTGCAACTTGCCGCGTCGGGCGACGTAGATCTCGACGGTGCGAGTACGCAGGCGCGGACGGTCCAAGTTCAGGCGAACTCGCTAAGTCATCAAGGCGGACGGCTTCTCAGCCAGGACGCGCTGAGCCTCCAGGTCGTCGGCTCGTTGAACAATCTCTCAGGTGTTCTCAGCAGCCCAGGCCCGGCGTTCGTGAGCGCAGCCAGACTGGACAACTCCGACGGCCAAATCACCGGCCAACGGCTTGTGGCGCGTGTCACAGATGAATTCATCAACGGCGGAGCCGGAGTATTGGCAGCCCAAGATGCGCTGCACATAGACGCAGGTAGCCTGCGCAATACAGGTGCCATCCAGTCGGGCGGTGACGTGCAACTTCGAACCCTGTTCGACCTGCACAACTCGGGAAGCGTCTATGCGCAAGGCAGCGGCCTGCTGCAAGTGGGCGGGGAGCTCTCTCATCAAGGTGTGATCGCCGCTCAGCGCGATCTTTCGGTGCAGGCTGGCCAGGTGGCGAGCCACGGAAACTGGGCGGCGGGACTCCGGCCGGATGGTGGACTGGCTGCCAGTGGCCGTCTGCTGATGAATGTTTCTCAAGACCTGCAGCACAGTGGATTGATTCGGGTTGCCACTGAAGCCAAGCTGCAGGCTTCCAGCCTGAATCTGAGTGGCAGCCAATCCCAGGCACAGTCGATTGCATTTGACGCAGGAATGGGGCCGCTGATCTTGGATCGGGCCGTACTCGTTACTCCATCCAGCCTAACGATGAACACCCCGGGCGATCTGTCGACCGTGGGCAGTACCTTGCAGGTGGGGTCCTTGGCAGTGCATGCCGACAACTGGAACCTCGCCAGCACGACGCTGCAGCAGACGGATGTCAAGGGCAGATGGGTCGCGGAGGTGAAGCAGAACCTGGACAGCCGCGCCGGGCGTTTCGCCGTACAGGCCACAGATTTGACGCTCCAAGCGGGGCAATGGCTGCATGAAGGAGGGGTTCTGGAGCACGTAGGGTCCGGTCAAGCCCGAATCAGCGCAGACCGTGTCAATGCGAAGTTGGGTACCGTGGTCAGCAATGGTGAGCTGACGCTCGCGTCGTCGGGTACTTTGGTGCTGGACGGCGCAACGACTCAGGGCCAGCGCGTGACGCTGCAGGCAGCGCAATTGAGTCACCGAGGCGGGAAGCTGCTGGCTACTCAAGACGTACTTGTCAAGGCTGCGCAAGTTCTAGACAACGCCGGCGGCGCAATGTCCGCCGGCACAACGCTCACCCTGCATGCGGGATCGCTGGACAACAGCGAAGGTCAGGTGATTGCGCAGGGCTCGGGTGCGCAGGCGCTGAGCGCGCAGGTCGATGGGGGACTGGTCAACGGCGGCCAGGGATTGATCGCATCGCAAGGGGGGG
>NZ_JAKZFD010000010.1 GCF_022549225.1 Pelomonas sp. CA6 | reverse complement strand
GGCGGCCTGAGCAGCAGCAATGGCGGCCTCACCTGGACCGCCACCCTCACGCCCACGGCCGGCGTCGAGTCGACCGCCAACCTCATCAGCCTGGACGGCAGCCGCTACACCGACCTGGCCGGCAACGCCGCCAGCGGCACGGCCCGCTCCGGCAACTACGCCATCGATGCGCGGAATCCCGACGTCAGCAGCCTGCAGCGGGCAGACGCCTCACCCAGCAATGCCAGCACCTTGCACTACACGCTGAAGTTCAGCGAGGCGGTCAACGGCCTTGATGCCGGTGACCTCTTGCTCAGCAGCAGCGGGACTGCCAGCGGCAGAGTGGCCTCGGTGATCCAGATTGACGCCAGCACCTACAGCGTGCTGATTGATCAAATCAGCGGCACCGGCAATCTGCAGCTGGCGCTCAAGGGCTCGGGCACCGGCATCAGCGACGCCGCCGGCAATCCGCTGGGCGCCGGCTTCAGCGGTGAGGCCTATGCGGTGGATCGCGACGCGCCCGGCGTGACTGCCGTCCATCTGCCGGCGGCCGGAACCTATGGCGCCGGAGCCGTGCTGGACTTCAGCCTGCGCCTGAGCGAGCCCGTCCAGGTCGACACCAGCCAGGGCACGCCCCGACTCGCGTTTATGCTGGAGAACGGCAGCACGGTCTACGCCGACTATCTGTCCAGCAGCGGTGATACCTTGAATTTCCGCTATGTGGTGCAAGACGGCCAGCGCGCGCCGGATGGCATCACGCTGGCCGGATTCGAGGCACGCGGCGCCGTGCTGCGAGACGCCGTGGGCAACGCCCTGCAAACCAGTTTGCCGGCCACCGATGGCCGCCAGATCGTGGTGAACGCGGTGGCTGCGCCGGTCCTGCCGCCAGAGCCCGCCCCAAGCCGGGTTCCGGCGCCGCCCGCCGGCCCGCTCACCCAGCCCATCGCGCCGCTGTACACCATCCCGACCGACAGCGGCGGCCAGATGGCCACGGGCGCCTCAGGCATCTATACCTACAGCCTGCCGCCGAGCAACCCGCTCATCAGCGTGGCCCCCAGGCCGACCCCGGCGCCCATGGCCAATCTGAGCGGCGGCGCGCCCGGCAACTCGGGCTTCAGCGCCGCGGCCTCTCCGGAAGTCCTTCGGGAACGTCCGCTTTACGAGAACAGCGTCAACCTGCTCACCACGGCCCCGCCGCCACGCACTCTGAGCGCGATGCCCGACCTGGGCAGCATGGCCGTCAACGCGGGCCAGCGCTTCAGCATCGCCCTGCCGGCCAATGCCTTCAGCATGCCCGACAGTGGCGCCCCCCTGGTGCTGAGCGCGCGCCTGGCCAATGGCCGCCCGCTGCCCGCCTGGCTCAGCTTCGACCCGACCACGGGCACGCTGAGTGGTCAGGTGCCTCCCGGTGTGAGCAGCGATCTCCTGATCGATGTGCAGGCCCGGGATGCCGACGGCAACGAGGTCAAGACGCAGCTGAAGCTGGACATCCAGTCCACGAAGGACCAGCGCTCGGAGATGTGGCTCATCCCCGATGCCGCCACGGCCGATCGTCCGTCCCAGCTCGCCGCGCCCGGCAAGCCCTCGCTCGCCGCCCAGTTCGACCAGTTTGGACGCCACGCTCGCCAGCAAGAGGCCGCACAGCTGCTGCATCACCTGCAGGAGCAGGCCAAGCAACACGACACCCGTCACGGCCAAGCCGCCTGACTTCACAGAACATCATCCGGATCAAGGAGACCGCGTTGAGAATCCACCGCCCGCGCCTCGCCCTTCGCCCCCTGGCTGCGCTGACCGCTGCCGGCCTGCTGGCAGGCTGTGCCATCCAACCCGTGCCCATCAGCCGCGAGGAAGCCAAGGCTGGCCTGGCCCAGCAGCGCAGCAGCATCTTTGCCGACCAGCCCGCCCTGGAGGGGCCGCTGACCCTGGAGGAAGCGGCCGCCCGCACCCTCAAGTACAACCTGGACCATCGCATCAAGCTGATGGAAGAGGCGCTGTCGCAACGCCAGCTGGGGCTGTCCAGCTTCGACCTGCTGCCCAAGCTGGTCGCCGATGCTGGCTATGCCTGGCGCAGCAACGAGCGTGCGGCGTCCTCGCGCGATCTGGCGACCGGCAAGCAGTCCCTCGTGCCCTCCATCTCCTCGGAGCGCGAGCATGACACCGCGGGGCTGACCCTGTCCTGGAACGTGCTGGACTTCGGCGTCAGCTATTACGGCGCCAAGCAGCAGGCTGACCGCGTGCTGGTGATGCAGGAGCGCCGCCGCAAGGTCATCCACCAGCTGATGCAGCAACTGCGCCAGGCCTACTGGCAGGCCGTTGGCGCCCAGCAGCTAGAGGCCAAGATCGTGCCGCTGCTGGAACTCAGCCGCAGTGCGCTGGCGGATTCGCGCCGCATCGAGCGCGAAAAGCTGCAGCCGCCGCTGGACAGCCTGAACTACCAGCGCCAGCTGCTGGATCTGGTGCGCCAGTTGGAGGCCATCCGCGATGAACTGGCCCAGGCCAAGCCGCGCCTGGCCGCGCTGATGAATGTGGCCCCTGGCCAGAACTTCAGCCTGGCCGCACCGGGTGCACTGAACCTGCCCCGCCTGCCCGTCGCCGTCGACGCCATGGAAGAAGCGGCGCTGCTGCAACGCCCGGAGCTGGTCGAGGCCAGCTACCAGGAGCGTATCGGCCTGCTGGAGACCAAACGCGCCCTCGCCCGCGTGCTGCCTGGCGTGAGCATCGATCTGGGGGCCAAGTACGACAACGACAGCTACCTGGTCCACAACAGCTGGGGCGACGTGGGCCTGCGCGTGAGCTGGAACCTGATCAACCTGCTGAGCTACGGCCAGATCCGCGACGCCGCGCAGGCCCAGTACGACATCGCCCGCCAGCAGCGCCTGGCCCTGAGCATGGCCGTGCTGACCCAGGTGCATGTGGCCTACCGCGACCTGCAGGGACGTCAACGTCAGTTCGAGCTGGCCGAGGACATGAACCAGGTCGATCAGAGCATCCTCAACCACACCCGCAATGCCACGAGCGCCAACGCGCAAGGCAAGCTGGTGGAGATTCGTGCCCAGGCCAGCGCCGTCATGTCCGAACTGCGCCTCTACCAAAGCTATGGCGCGCTGCAGAACGCCTATGGCCAGATGCTGCTGACCCTGGGGCTGGACCCCTTGCCCGACGCCCTGCCCTCGCATGATCTGCCCACTCTGCGCGCAGCTTTCGCCCAGCGCGAGCTCGAGTTGCAGGAGGCCGCCCGGAAAGCGCCCTGACCCTCATGAGCCTGCGTCCCCATGCATCGACCCTGGCCCTGCTGGCTGTCTTGAGCACCGGCCTGTGTGCCGCCCAGACCGCCAGCCAGGGCAGCAAGAACTTCGCCGAACCCGACCGCGACGGCCGCATCCGCACCCAGCTGAGTGCGCGCGAAACCGCCGTGGTGGCGGGTGAGTTGAACGCCAAGATCGCTCGCCTGCCACTCAAGGAGGGCGACAGCTTCAAGGCCGGCCAGACCCTGGTGGCCTTCGACTGCGCACTGTTCGAGGCCCAGTTGCACAAGGCGGAAGCCAGCAACGAAGCCGCGCGCAAGACCCTGGCGGTGAACCAGCGCCTGGCCGAACTCAACTCGGCCAGCCGGCTCGACGTCGAACAGGCCGAGGCGCGCGTCAAGGAAAGCGCGGCCGAGGCGGCCTACATGCGCGCCACGGTGAGCAAGTGCGTGATCGCCGCGCCCTTCTCGGGCAGGGTTGCCAAGCGCCTGGCGGCCAACTCGGAGTTCGCCACCCCGGGCCGCCCCCTGCTGGAAATCGTCGATGGCGGCCCGCCCGAGCTGCAACTGATCGTGCCTTCGCGCTGGCTGGCCCGCCTCAAGCCGGGCAGCCCCTTCACCGTCAGTGTGGACGAGCTCGGCCAGAGCTTTCCCGCCAAGGTGATACGCGTGGGTGCTCGCATCGACCCGGTCAGCCAGTCCGTCTCCATCACCGGGCAGATCAGCGGCAACCATCCAGCCCTGCAGCCCGGCATGAGCGGCTGGGCCACCTTCCCCGGCGCGCAGTGAGCGCCGATCCCGCCCTGCAGGCCTTGATGGGCCTGCTGCAGCAGGCCCGGCGAGCCCGCGAGGCGCCGGATCTCGAAGGCCTGGGCTTCGTCATCGTCAACGAGACCCTGAACCTGCTGCCCTACCGCCAGGCCGCGCTGTGGAGCGCGGCCGGTCTGGGCGCGGTGACGGCGGTTTCAGGCCTGCCCCAGGTCGACCCCAACGCGCCCTATCTCCAATGGCTGAACCGGCTCTGCCGGGCCCTGGCTTCCAGCCCCGGCATCACGCCGCTGGACGCCGGCAGCGCGCCAGCCGACAGCCAGGCCGAGTGGGCCGACTGGCTGCCGCCCCATGCCCTGTGGCTGCCGCTGAAAGCCCGCCAGGGTGAACTGGAGGGCGGCCTGCTGCTCGCGCGCGATCAGGCCTTCAACGAACATGAGCGTGCCCTGTTGGCGGAGCTGGCGGGCAGCTACGGTCATGCGCTGGCCGCCTTCCGGCCGCGCGAGCATGTCCTGTCCCGGCTTCAGTCCCTGCTCAAGCCCGGCCGCACCCAGCGCCGCGCGCTGCTGGGCCTGCTGCTGGTCAGCCTGGTACCGGTGCGCCTGAGCGTGCTGGCGCCGGCCGAGGTCAGCCCGCGCGAGCCCTTCCTGGTGCGGGCGCCACTGGACGGCATCATCGGCCGCTTCCATGTGCAGCCCGACCAGGCCGTGGAGGCCGGCAGCCCGCTCTTCGACCTGGACACCGCCGCCCTGCAAACCCGGCGCGCCGTGGCCCGGCGCGCGCACGACACCGCCCTGGAGGAATACCGGCAGTCCGCCCAACTGGCCGTCACCGACGACAAGGGCCGCCTCAAGATGGGGCAGGTGCGGGGAGAGCTGGAGCAGCGCGCGCTGGAACTGGAATATCTGTCCCAGCAGCTGGAGCGGGTGCAGGTGAAGGCCGAGCGCGCGGGAGTGGCGGTGTTCGGCGACGTGAACGACTGGCAGGGCAAGGCCGTGACCGTGGGCGAGAAGGTCCTGCTGTTGGCAAACCCCGGGCAAGTGGAACTGCTGGCGCGCATGCCGGCCGCCGAGCAGATCCAGCTGCAGGTGGGCCAGACGGTGAGCTTCTATCCCGATGCCAGCCCCACGGAGGCCTACGAGGCCCGCATCGTCCGCATGTCCTACAGCGCCGAGCCCACGGATCAAGGCGTGCTGGCCTATCGGGTGCGCGCCGAGTTCGTGGCCGGCCAGCCCCTGCCCCGCCTCGGCCTGCGCGGCACGGCGCGGCTCTCGGGGCGCTGGGTGCCCTTTGCCTATTACGCGCTGCGGCGCCCCATCGCGGCACTGCGCCAATGGGTGGGCTGGTGAGCGCCGGCACCATGTTGCCCGCACTGCGTCAGGACCTCAGCTTGCATCCCGGCCCCGCCGATGCCAGCGGGGCCCCCACGTGGACCCTGCACGATCCCGCCGCGCACCGTTTCTACGAAATCTCCTGGCCCGCCTTCGAACTGATTTCGCGCTGGTCCTTGGGCAGCGCCGAGGCGGTGCTGGATGCCGTGGCCCGCGAAACCACTTTGCGCCTGGGCCGGCAGGACCTGGACGCACTGCTGAACTTTCTGGCACAGCACCATCTGCTGCAGCCGCACAGCCCGGAGCACAGCGCCCGGCTGACACGCGCGGCCCAGGCCGGCCGCAGCAGCCACGCGATGTGGCTGCTCAAGCACTACCTGTTTTTCCGCGTGCCCTTGCTACGGCCCGAGCCCTTTCTGCGCGCCATCGCCCCTTACACGCAATGGCTGTTCCGGCCCGGATTCTGGTGGGCCGTGGCCGGCGCCGCCGTGCTGGGGCTGTTCCTGGTTTCGCGGCGCTGGGACGAGTTCACCCACACCTTTTCGGCCTACAGCACACTGGCCGGCTTGCTGGGGCTCGGCCTCGCGCTGAGCCTGGCCAAGCTGCTGCACGAGCTGGGACACGCCATCACGGCCCATCGCTACGGCTGCCGCGTGCCCACCATGGGCGTGGCCTTCCTGGTGATGTGGCCAGTGCTCTACACCGACACCAACGAGGCCTGGAAGCTCACCCGCCGCGAACAGCGCCTGCGCATCGCCTCGGCGGGCATGCTGGCGGAGCTGGCGCTGGCCGCCTGCGCCACCCTGGCTTGGACCTTCCTGCCCGAGGGACCGCTGCGGGCCGGCGCCTTCATGCTGGCCACCAGCAGCTGGCTCATCACCCTGGGCATCAACGCCAGCCCCTTCATGCGTTTCGACGGCTACTTCCTGCTGGCCGATGCGCTGAACATGCCCAATCTGCATGAGCGCGCCTTTGCCATGGGACGCTGGTGGCTGCGCGAGCAGCTCTATGGCTTTGACGATCCGGTGCCGGAAGTGCTGCCGCCGGCCCGGCGCCGCTTTCTCATCGCCTTCGCCTTCGCCACCTGGCTCTACCGGCTGGTGCTTTTCTTCGGCATTGCACTGTTGGTCTACCACCTGTTCTTCAAGGCTTTGGGCCTGCTGCTGCTGGCCGTGGAACTGGGCTGGTTCATCGCGCTGCCCATCTGGCGTGAGCTGCGCGTGTGGTGGCGCCGCCGCCCGGACGTGCACTGGAACCGTCGAACACGACGCAGCGCCGTGCTGCTCGCTGGCCTGCTGCTGTGGGTCGGCCTGCCCTGGCGCAGCGGCGTGCAGGCGCCGGCCGTGCTCAGCCACCGCGAGAACCAGGCGCTGTACGCGGTCGAGACGGCGCAGCAGCAAGGTCCCGCAGTGGCCGAGGGTGCGACGGTCAGCGAGGGCCAGGTTCTGCTGCGCCTGGCTTCGCCGGAGCTGGAGCAGCGCCTGCGCCTGGCGGAGCACCAGGAATCTCTGCTGCGCTGGCAGGTGGAGCAGCAGCCTCTGGACCAGCGCCTGCAGCAGGAAGGCCAGGCCCTGCACAGGCGCTGGCAGGCCGCCCGAGAGGAAGTGGCCGGACTGCAGCGCCAGCGCGAGCAGCTGGAGTTGCGCGCACCCTTTGCCGGCACGGTGGTCACCGCCCACCCCATGCTGGCCGACCAGGCCTGGTTCACGCGCGGGGAGAAGCTGTTCCAGATCGTCGGGCGGCCCGACAGCCTCAAGGTGGAAGCCTTTGTCAGCGAGGCGCAGGTGGCGGCGTTGCGCCAGCATCCAACCAACACATCGCGCTTCGTGGCCAATTTGCCGGAGTTCGGCAGCTTGCGCTGCGACGCGCTGCAGCTGGAATCGGTCAACCTGCGCAGCCTGCCTCAGCCCGCTCTGGCCAGCGTCTACGGCGGCCCCATCAGCAGCGTGCAGCAAGGCGGGGAACTGCGTCCCCTGACCGCCACCTACCGGGCGCGACTCACGCAATGCGAGCCACGGGCCCTGGGCAGCGAGCTGGTCGGACACGTGTGGCTGCAAGGAGAGTCACGCAGCCTGCTGGCCCAGGGATGGCAGCAGCTGTGGGCCTTGTGGCGCCGGGAAAGCGGCCTGTAGGCTGGTCGGCGATTCACGCCGCCAAAGAAAAAGGCCTAAGTGTTGAGTCCACTTAGGCCTTTCGGAGGTCTCGTGGCCGTCTGGGACGGCCCGAGAGCGTTGGATGGTGGAGCCGGCGGGAATTGAACCCGCGTCCGCAAGCCATCATCGGGCAGTTCTACATGCTTAGCTGTCTGATTTGATTCTTACGCCCCGGTCGCGCAGCAGCACGCTACCGTAGACGCCAGTCACTAGATCTCGTCCTGGGTCGTGTGACCCGGCTCAGGACCAGCCCATGAGAATGACCTCGCAGGTGTTGCCACCCCAGCCCATGGGCCGACTGTTGCGAGGCTCACCGGTATTAAGCGGCGAGGGCGAAACGTTCGTCGTTCGCAGTTAGTTTGTTCCAGTGGATTTACGAGCGAACTGGTGCTCGGCATGCCCTACTCCGACTCCGCACCCACGTCGAAACCAGGTCGGCCCCAGAGAGAGAAGTATTAGATTATGCCAGCTGCCGCGGTTTCAAGAGGCGAGTTGGCCTGCGGCATCAGAAATTCCTGGCTCAGCCAGTGCAGCAGTGCGGCGGGATCATCGACGATGCGGTCGGCGCCCCAGACTTCGATCGGCTCGCCCTCGCCCAGATAGCCCCAACGCACGGCCACGGTGCGCATGCCGGCGGCGCGGCCGGCGACGATGTCTCGGGCGTCGTCCCCCACATAAAGGCAATGTTCGGGCGCCACACCGACGCGTCGGGCGGCTTCCAGCAAAGGCTCGGGATGCGGCTTGGCATGCGCCGTCGTGTCGCCACCGACGACCGCCGCGGCCGCCGTCGCCCATCCCAGGCCCTGGGTGAGTGGGAAGGCGAAACGTTCCGACTTGTTGGTGACGATCCCCCATGGCAGCCCGCGCTCGACCAGCCCATCGAGCAGCCGGTCCACGCCATCGAAGGGCCGGGTTTCGCGCAGCAAACGCGCCTCGTAGCGGTCAAAGAACTCGGCCTTCAGGGCGGGAAACCGCTCATCCTGAGGCGATGCGCCGAATGCAATGCCCATCATGCCCCGCGCACCGGCCCCCACCATGGGGCGCAGCCGCTCAAGCGCCAGCGCGGGCAGACCGCGTGCCCGCAGCATGTCGTTGGTGGCACCGGCCAGGTCCGGGGCACTGTCCACCAGCGTACCGTCCAGGTCGAACAGTACCGCGCGCAGCGGAGCGCGCGCCTCGGCCGGCCGTGCCATGGCGCTCATGCAGGACGGCGCAGGGCCAGCAGGTAGTTCACGCCCGTGTCCATGCCCAGGCTGTAACGCTGGGTCAGCGGGTTGTAGGTCAGCCCCTTGGCGCTGTGCAGCTCCAGGCCGGCCTCGCGGGCCATGCGCGCCAGCTCGGAAGGACGGATGAAACGCGCATATTCATGGGTGCCGGCTGGCAGCAGCTTCAGCACGTACTCAGCGCCCACGATGGCAAACAGGAAACTCTTGAAACTGCGGTTCAGCGTGGACACGAAGACCCAGCCACCCGGCTTGACCAGTTGCCCCAACGCGCGCAGCACGGAAGCCGGGTCGGGAACGTGCTCCAGCATCTCCATGCAGGTGACCGCATCGAACGAAGCCGGCTGGCGCGCGGCAAGGTCCTCGACGGCGATTTCCTCATACTCGACCTTGTCCGTGCCAGCCTCCAGTGCATGCAGCTGGGCCACGCGCAGCGACTTGGTGGCCAGGTCCACGCCCAGCACCTGGGCGCCCTTGCGGGCCATCGCATCGGCGAGGATCCCGCCGCCGCAGCCCACATCCACCACCTTCAGCCCGGACAGGGGGCACAGGCCATTGATCCACTCCAGCCGCAGCGGATTGATCTGATGCAGCGGCTTG
Organism: Pelomonas sp. CA6; assembly: GCF_022549225.1. Taxonomy (GTDB): domain Bacteria; phylum Pseudomonadota; class Gammaproteobacteria; order Burkholderiales; family Burkholderiaceae_C; genus Roseateles. The sequence goes on along the minus strand of NZ_JAKZFD010000010.1, from coordinate 255,072 downwards.
AATTCGCTTTCGGTATCCCACCAGCGGTGGGCCAGCTCGCTGAACTTCGCGAGCTCGTTGACATCGACATTTGCCATGGGGCGCAATGGTAGCCCAGCGTGTGCGCCGAGCATGAAAAAACCCGCAGGGCTTTCGCCTTGCGGGTTGATCGCAGCCGGGTGGAATCCACCCGGAACGCTCGCGATTACTTGACGGCGCGGGTGCCGACCACTTCGATTTCGACGCGGCGGTTCTTGGCGCGGCCTTCGGCGGTCTTATTGTCCGCCACGGGCTGCTTCTCGCCCTTGCCTTCGGTGTACACGCGGTTCTTTTCCAGACCCTTGCTCACCAGATAGGCCTTCACGGCCTCGGCGCGACGCACCGACAGCTTCTGGTTGTAGGCGTCCGTGCCCACGCTGTCGGTGTGGCCGACGGCGATGATCACTTCCAGGTTGATGCCGCCGGTCTTGGAGACCAGGTCATCCAGCTTGGCCTTGGCTTCGGGCTTCAGCACCGACTTGTCGAAGTCGAAGAAGGCGTCAGCAGCGTAGGTCACCTTCTCGCTGGTGGGCTTCGGAGGAGCCGAGGGAGCCGGAGGAGCCACCGGAGCGGGCGGGGGCGCGACCACCTTGGGGGCCTCGACCTTGGGTTCCGGCTTCAGGGCGCCGTCACAGTCCTTGGCCGCAGTGGCAGGGGTCCAGTTGGCATCGCGCCAGCACAGTTCGTTCGTGCCGTTCTTCCAGACGGTGCCGTCGGTCGCACGCCAGTTGTCCACGGTCTGGGCGAACACGCCCGAAGTGGCCACAGCGGCGACTGCGAAGAGCGACGCCACGCGGTTCAGTTTCTTCATGATTCTCCTCTCAAGGAAAGCCGCAGCTGCCCTGCGATATGTCCAATGAATGCCGGATTGCAAACCTTAGGAGTATGCCCGATATTAGGGTTTCTTCCTAGGGACGCACCGATTGTGCCATAGGGCAACGAGACGAACGCATTGTGGCGGCCCGGCGCGGTGAGTGCGACGAGGATGTTGCGCATGCACGACAAGGCCGAGGAACTAGAATCGCGCATTTCTGTCACATGACCTTGGGCCGCCTCGCGCGCCCACGTCCCGCGCATGACCCAGTTCGCCAAGGAAACCCTGCCGATCAGCCTCGAAGAGGAGATGCGCCGCTCGTATCTCGATTACGCGATGAGCGTGATCGTCGGACGCGCCCTCCCCGACGCCCGCGACGGCCTCAAGCCGGTGCACCGGCGCGTGCTGTTCGCGATGCACGAGTTGAACAACGACTGGAACAGACCCTACAAGAAGTCGGCCCGTATCGTCGGCGACGTCATCGGTAAGTACCACCCGCACGGCGACAGCGCGGTGTACGACACCATCGTGCGCATGGCCCAGGATTTCTCGTTGCGCCACATGCTGGTCGATGGCCAGGGCAATTTCGGCTCGGTCGACGGCGATAACGCGGCGGCGATGCGTTACACGGAAATCCGCCTGTCGAAAATCGCCCATGAAATGCTGGCCGATATCGACAAGGAAACCGTCGACTACGGACCCAACTACGACGGCAGCGAGAAAGAGCCGCTGGTATTGCCGACCCGGCTGCCCAACCTGCTGGTCAACGGATCGGCGGGCATCGCGGTGGGTATGGCCACCAACATTCCGCCGCACAACCTCAACGAGGTGGTTGACGCCTGTCTGCATGCGCTGAAGAACCCCGACTGCTCAATTGACGAGCTGATGGAGATCATTCCCGCGCCGGACTTCCCCACCGCGGGCATCATTTATGGCCTGTCGGGTGTGCGCGACGGCTATCGCACCGGCCGCGGCAAGGTCGTGATGCGCGCGAAAGTGCATTTCGAGGACATCGACCGCGGCCAGCGCCAGGCGATCATCGTTGACGAGATCCCCTACCAGGTCAACAAGAAGACGCTGCTGGAGCGCATCGCCGAGCTGGTGCACGAGAAGAAGATCGAAGGCATCAGCCACATCCAGGACGAGTCGGACAAGTCCGGGATGCGCGTTGTGATCGAGCTCAAGCGCGGCGAGGTGCCCGAGGTCGTGCTGAACAATCTGTACAAGCAGACCCAGCTGCAGGACAGCTTCGGCATCAACATGGTGGCGCTGGTCGACGGTCAGCCCAAGCTGTGCAATCTGAAGGACATGGTCACGGTCTTCCTGGAGCATCGCCGCGAGGTGGTGACCCGGCGTACCGTGTATGAGCTTCGCAAGGCTCGCGAGCGCGGCCATGTGTTGGAAGGCCTGGCAGTGGCCCTGGCCAACATCGACGAGTTCATCGCGATCATCAAGAACTCGCCGACGCCCCCCGTCGCCAAGGCCGAGCTGATGACGCGTTCCTGGGATTCGTCGCTGGTGCGCGAGATGCTGTCCCGCGCCGAGGCGGACACGCCCGGCGGCCGCAATGCCTACCGGCCCGAAGGGCTGGCGCCGCAGTACGGCATGCAGGCGGACGGGCTGTACCGCCTCTCCGAAGACCAGGCTGGCGAAATTCTGCAGATGCGCCTGCAGCGCCTGACCGGCCTGGAGCAGGACAAGATCGTCGGCGAGTACCGCGACGTGATGGCGCAGATCGCCGATCTGCTGGACATCCTCGCCAAGCCCGAGCGCGTGACCACCATCATCAGCGAAGAGCTGATCCAAGTGCGCCAGGAGTTCGGCCAGACCAAGCTCGGCGCGCGCCGCAGCGTGATCGAGCACAACGCGCAGGAACTGGGCACCGAGGACCTGATCACGCCCACCGACATGGTGGTGACGCTTTCACACACCGGTTACATCAAGAGCCAGGCGCTGAGCGAGTACCGCGCGCAGCGCCGCGGCGGGCGCGGCAAGCAGGCCACGGCCACCAAGGAAGACGACTGGATCGACCAGCTCTTCATCGCCAACACGCATGACTGGATGCTGTGCTTCAGCAACCGTGGCCGCGTCTATTGGCTCAAGGTCTGGGAGGTGCCGCAGGGCAGCCGCAATTCACGCGGCAAGCCCATCGTCAACATGTTCCCGCTGCAGCCGGAAGAGAAGATCAACGTCATCCTGCCGCTGACCGGCGAGTTCCGCAGCTTCCCGGAGGACCACTTCATCTTCATGGCCACCGCGCTGGGCACGGTGAAGAAGACCTCGCTGAAGGACTTCAGCAACCCGCGCAAGGCCGGCATCATCGCCGTCGACCTGGACGAGGGCGACTACCTGATCGGCGCGGCGCTGACCGACGGCAAGCACGACGTGATGCTGTTCAGCGATGGCGGCAAGGCGGTGCGCTTCGATGAGGACGATGTGCGTCCGATGGGCCGCCAGGCTCGCGGCGTGCGCGGCATGATGCTGGAACCCGACCAGCGCCTGATCGCGATGCTGGTGGCCGAGGACGAGACGCAGAGCGTGCTCACGGCCACCGAGAACGGCTATGGCAAGCGCACCTCCATCGTCGAGTACACCCGCCACGGCCGCGGCACCAAAGGCATGATCGCGATCCAGCAGAGCGAGCGCAACGGCAAGGTCGTCGCCGCGACCCTGGTGCGTCCGGAAGACGAGATCATGCTGATCACCGACACCGGCGTGCTGGTGCGCACGCGGGTTGCCGAGATCCGCGAGCTGGGTCGCGCCACCCAGGGCGTCACCCTGATCGCCCTGGACGAAGGGGCCAAGCTCTCGGGCCTGCAGCGCATCGTCGAGAACGATGCCAACGAGGCCTCCGAACTGCCCACCGACGAGGGCAGCGCCGACGACACGACCACGAAGGAATAAGCCTTGAAGCTCGCACCTCTTTTCGCCGCCCTGCTGATGGCGGCATCCGCAACGACGGCCCTGGCCCAGACCAAGAAGGAGCTCGCGGCCAAGGTGGTCCAGCTCCAGCAGGGCGGGATCGAGACCGTCGCACGCGGCATCCTGCAGCAACCCGTGGGCCAGCTGATGCAACGCGCCGGTCTGGCGCTGCAACAGCTGCCCGCCGACAAGCGTGAAGCGGCGGCCAAGGCGATCGACGCCGACGTGCGCCGCTTCCTCGATGAGAACGACAAGTTCCTGAAAGAGCGCGCCAACAAACTGGCTCCCGCGGTGCTGGGGCCGGTGCTGGAGGAGAAGTTCACCGAAGACGAACTGCGCCAGCTCGTGGCCTGGATCGAATCGCCGCTGAACCGGAAGTTCTCTCAGGTGGCACCGGAGATGCAGAAGGCCCTGGCCGAGAAGCTGCTCGCCGACGCGGGCAAGACCATGGACGAACGCTTCCTCGGCCTGCAGAACAACGTGGGCAAGCACCTGGGACTGACGCCGCCTCCGTCCGCCTCCAAGCCGGACAACGGCAAGAAGTAATCCCGCCCCTCCGCCCTGCCCTGCTGATCCGCCTCCGATGAACCCGCCGAACGCACACCGCCCCTACAACTTCTCGGCTGGCCCGGCCGCCCTGCCCGAGGAGGTGCTGAGTCAGGTGTCCGCCGAGATGCTGGACTGGCATGGCAGCGGCATGAGCGTGATGGAGATGAGCCACCGCGGCAAGGAGTTCATCTCCATCGCCGAGGCCGCCGAGGCGGACCTGCGCGAGCTGCTGCAGGTTCCAGCGCAGTTCCGCATCCTCTTCATGCAGGGCGGCGGCCTGGCCGAGAACGCCATCGTGCCGATGAACCTGGCCGGGCGCGGCGGCAGTGGCCAGGTCGACATGGTGGTGACCGGCTCATGGTCCAGCAAAAGCGCGGCCGAGGCCCGCCGCTACGCCGACGTACAGATCGCCGCCAATGGCGCCAACGCTCAAGGCCACTACCAGAGCCTGCCCGCGCCGCAGAACTGGCGCCTGCGGCCCGATGCGGCCTATGTCCACCTGTGCAGCAACGAGACCATTGACGGCGTCGAGTTCCAGGAACTGCCCGACCTGCAGGCGCTGGGCAGCCGAGCGCCGCTGGTGATCGATTTCTCGTCCCACGTGGCCTCGCGCCCGGTGGACTGGAGCCGCGTGGGCCTGGCCTTTGGTGGCGCGCAAAAGAACATCGGTCCGGCGGGGCTGACGCTGGTGATCGTGCGCGAGGACCTGCTGGGCCATGCGTTGCCCATCTGCCCCTCGGCCTTCGACTACAAGACCGTGGCCGAGGCGCACTCGATGTACAACACGCCGCCCACCTTCGGCATCTATGTGGCTGGCCTGGTGTTCCAGTGGCTGAAGCACTTCCGCTATGCGGGGCTCACGGGCCTGGCGGCCATCGAGCAACGCAACATCGACAAGGCGCGCCTGCTCTACGAGACCCTGGACCAGTCGGCGCTGTTCGAGAACCGCGTCGCGGCGCATTGCCGCTCGCGCATGAACGTGCCCTTCTTCCTGCGCGGCGAATACGACACGCCGCAACTGAACGACGCCTTCCTGGCCGGAGCCCGGGAGCGCGGACTGCTGCAACTCAAAGGCCACAAGTCGGTGGGAGGCATGCGTGCATCCATCTACAACGCGATGCCACTGGAGGGCGTGCAAGCCCTGGTGGCATACCTGAAGGACTTTGAGGCACACCATGGCTGAGGGCTCCCCGCCCACCCCCTCCCCCGTCGCCAATCCCGAACTGCTGGTGCTGCGCGACCAGATCGACGCGCTGGACCAGCAGTTGCTGGACCTGCTCAACCGACGCGCCCGCGTCGCCGAGGCCGTCGGTGAACTCAAGCGGCGTGAAGGCACGCCCTTCTTCCGCCCGGATCGCGTCGCTCAGGTGATCGCCAAGATCCAGCAGGCCAATGCCGGCCCACTGAAGGACGAGCATGTGGCCGCGGTCTGGCGCGAGATCATGTCCGCCTGCCTGGCACTGGAATCACCGCAACGCGTGGCGGTGCTGGGCCCGGTGGGTACCTTTTGCGAGCAGGCGGCGATCGAGTACTTCGGCGGCGCCGCCGATCTGATCTACTGCACGAGCTTCGACGAGGTCTTCCACGCCACGGCCAGCGGCAGCGCCCAGTACGGCGTGGTGGGCGTCGAGAACATGACCGAGGGCGTGGTGACGCGCTCGCTGGACCTGTTCCTGCACACTCCCACGCATGTGATCGGCGAGGTCAGCCTGCTGATCCGCCACAACCTGCTGCGCAAGGAGGGCTCGCTGCACGGCATCGAGGCCGTGCTGGCCCATCCGCAGGCGCTGGCGCAATGCCAGAACTGGCTCAACAAGCACCTGCCGGATGCCGAGCGGCGCGCGGTCTCCAGCAATGCCGAAGGCGCACGCCTGGCGGCGCAGAATCCGGCCTATGCGGCGATCGCCAGCGAACGCGCGGCGACGCTGTTTGGTCTGCACATCGTCGCCCACGCGGTGCAGGACGAGGCCTACAACCGCACGCGCTTCGCCGTCATCTGCCTGCCGCAGACCATGGCCACGCCACCCGCCACCGGACGCGACTGCACCAGCCTGATCGTCTCGGTGCCCAACCGGCCCGGCGCGATGCACGACCTTCTGGTACCGTTGAAAAAGCATGGCGTCTCGATGACGCGGCTGGAGTCACGGCCGGCACGGACCGGCCAGTGGGAGTACTACTTCTACATCGACCTGGACGGCCACCCTTCGCAGCCCCATGTCGCCGCGGCACTGGCGGAGTTGCGCGAGCTCTGCGCGTTCTACAAGGTCATCGGCGCCTACCCTCTGAAGTCATAGGCGGAGCGCATGTTCAACCAACTGGGTGTGATCGGCTGCGGCCTGATGGGCGGCTCGTTCGCACTGGCGCTCAAGAAGGCCGGACTGGTCAAGCGGGTGGTGGGCTACAGCAAGTCGCCCTCCACGACCGAAGCCGCGCGCCGTCTGGGCGTCATCGACATCGCGGCCGAATCTGCGCTGCTGGCCGTGTCCGGCTCGGACATCGTTCTGCTCGCAGTGCCGGTGTCGGCGACCGAGGCGACACTGAAGGCGATACGCCACCTGGTCGATCCCGCGGTGCTGCTGATGGACGTGGGCTCGACCAAGGGCGATGTCGTCGAGGCCGCGCAGCGTGTGCTGGGCAAGCAGATCGCTGCCTTCGTGCCCGCACACCCGATCGCCGGCAAGGAAAATGCCGGCGTGCAGCATGCCGATGCGACGCTGTACCAGGGCCGCCAGGTCATCCTGACGCCGCTGCCCCAGACCCGCCCCGAGCTGGTCCAGAAGGCCACCGACGTCTGGTCCGCGATCGGCTGCCAGGTGCTGAAGATGGCGCCGCATCACCATGACACCGCCTTCGCCGCCGTCAGCCACCTGCCCCATCTGCTCGCCTTCGCCTACTTCAGCGCGATCGCCAAGCAGCCGCTGGGCCGCGACTATCTGAGCCTGGCCGGCCCCGGCTTCCGCGACTTCACCCGCATCGCCGCCAGCGACCCGGAGGTCTGGCGCGACATCCTGCTCGCCAACAAGACCGATGTGCTGGAGCAGTCGCGCCGCTTCCGCGACATGCTGGACCTGATGGAACAGGTCATCGCGCGCGGCGACGCCACCGCGCTGGACACCCTGCTGCGCCAGGCCTCCGAAGGCCGCTCGCAATGGCAGATGTCGGGCAAGAGCAAGTAGCCTCTCCTCTCTTTCCATGTACAAGATTCCCTTCCTCGACCTGCCGCCGCTGCGCGGCGCGGCCGGCACCGTGACCCTGCCGGGCTCCAAGAGCATCTCCAACCGCGTGCTGCTGCTGGCCGGCCTGTCCGAAGGCCAGACCGTGGTGCGCGACCTGCTGGACTCCGACGACACCCGCGTGATGCTGGCCGCACTGCGCGAGCTGGGCTGCGGGCTGGAAACCCTGCCCGACGGTGCGCTGCGCGTGAATGGCCTGGGCGGACGGCTGAGCCAGCGCCAGGCTCGGCTCTTCCTCGGCAACGCCGGCACCGCGATGCGGCCGCTGACCGCGGCACTGGCGCTGCTGGCCGCCACCCAGGGCGGGCAGTTCGAACTCTCCGGCGTGCCGCGCATGCACGAACGGCCGATCGGCGACCTGGTCGACGCGCTGCGCGGCCTGGGCTGCGCCGTGGACTGCCTGGGACAGGAAGGCTATCCGCCGCTGCGCCTGTCCGGCCCCTCGCCGCTGCGCCTGGATGCGCCGGTGCGCGTGCGCGGCGACGTGTCCAGCCAGTTTCTCACCGCGCTGCTGCTGGCGCTGCCGCTGGTGGCCGAGCGCGAGATCGTCATCGAGGTGATCGGCGAACTGATCTCCAAGCCCTACATCCACATCACGCTGGAGCTGCTCGCGCGCTTCGGCGTGTCGGTGCAGCGCGACGCCGATTGGCAGCGCTTCGTGATCCCGGCCGGCAGCCGCTACCGCTCGCCGGGCGAACTGCCGGTGGAAGGCGATGCCTCGTCGGCCTCCTACTTCGTCGCGCTCGGCGCGCTCGCCGCCACCGAGGCGCCGCTGCGCATTGAAGGCGTGGGCTCGGCCTCGGTGCAGGGCGACGTGCGCTTCGTCGAGGCTGCGCAGGCCATGGGCGCGCAAGTGGCGATGGGCGCCAACTGGCTGGAGGTGCGCCGCGGCGCCTGGCCGCTGAAGGCGCTGGACCTGGACTGCAACCACATCCCCGACGCGGCCATGACCCTGGCCGTGATGGCGCTCTATGCCGACGGCCCGACCCGGCTGCGCAACATCGCCTCCTGGCGCGTGAAGGAAACCGACCGCATCGCCGCGATGGCCACCGAGCTGCGCAAGCTGGGCGCCACGGTGGAGGAAGGCCCGGACTGGCTGCGCATCCATCCGCTGCACCGCTGGCAGCCGGCGGCCATTCACACCTATGACGACCACCGCGTCGCGATGTGCTTTTCGCTCGCCGCCTTCCATCCGCTGATGGGCGATCGGCTGGAGGGCGAACCGGTGCCGCTGCGCATCCTCGACCCACAGTGCGTGGCCAAGACCTTCCCGGACTACTTCGAGACCTTGTTCGACGTCGTCCAAGCCCGCCCCGAGGACATCCCGGTGATCACCATCGACGGACCCACCGCGTCCGGCAAAGGCACGCTGGCCGACGAGGTCGCCAAGGCGCTGGGCTTTCATGTGCTGGACTCCGGCGCGCTGTACCGCGTGACCGGGCTGGCCGCCCGGCGCGAGGGGCTGGACCTGGACGACGGCGAGGCCGTCGCCGCGCTCGTGCCGCGGCTCCGGCTGCGTTTCGCGGAGGGCGAGGTCTGGCTGGGCGACGAGAACGTCAGCGCCCGGCTGCGCGCCGAGGCCACAGGGCTGATGGCCTCCCAGGTCGCGGCGCATGGCGCCGTGCGCCGCGCGCTGCATCAGTTGCAGCTGAACTTCCGCCGCCTGCCCGGTCTGGTGGCCGACGGCCGCGACATGGGCACGGCCATCTTCCCCGACGCGCCGCTGAAGGTCTTCCTGACGGCGAGCGCGGCCACGCGCGCCGAGCGCCGTCATAAGCAATTGATTTCCAAAGGGATTTCGGCTAATATTGAGAGCTTGCGTGCAGATTTGGAGGCACGAGATGCCCGCGACAAAGGTCGCAGCGCCTCGCCCCTGATGGCCGCCGCAGACGCGCTGGAGCTGGACAACTCGGCCCAGACCATCGAGCAATCGAAGGATCTGGTGCTGGACTGGTGGCAGCAGCGCAGGCCGTTCGGCGCTTGAATCCTCCCGGGACTCCCGCGAGGGCCAGGCACCGCGGGGCCCCGGGCCTGAGAAGCCCATCTGGAGCGCAGCCCCTCCCCTCGGACGTCAGTCCACTGGGGGCTGCGGTTTCGACAACCTAACCCGCAAGCCTGCTTGCACACATCGCCCGGACTTCCGCTCGCACCGCCCTGCTGAGGCCCAGGCTCAGGAATGACCATGTCCCAAATCCAAACCGCCACCGGTGGCGAATCTTTTGCCGCCCTGTTCGAGGAATCGCTGCAACGCGCCAACATGCGCACCGGCGAAGTCATCTCGGCCGAAGTGGTGCGCATCGAACACAACTTCGTGGTGGTGAACGCCGGCCTCAAGTCTGAAGCCTACGTGCCCGTCGAGGAATTCAAGAACGACCAGGGCGAGATCGAAGTCCAGGTCGGCGACTTCATCTCGGTGGCCATCGACGCCATCGAGAACGGCTACGGCGACACCATCCTGTCGCGCGACAAGGCCAAGCGCCTGGCCTCGTGGCTGAGCCTGGAAAACGCGCTGGAGTCCGGCGAGTTCGTGACCGGCACCGTCTCCGGCAAGGTCAAGGGCGGCCTGACCGTGCTGGTCAACGGCATCCGCGCCTTCCTGCCCGGCTCCCTGCTGGACACCCGTCCGGTCAAGGACATGAGCCCGTTCGAGGGCAAGACCATGGAGTTCAAGGTCATCAAGCTGGACCGCAAGCGCAACAACGTCGTGCTGTCGCGCCGTGCTGTGGTCGAGGCTTCGATGGGCGAAGAGCGCGCCAAGCTGCTGGAGACGCTGACCGAAGGCGCCATCGTCAACGGCGTGGTCAAGAACATCACCGAGTACGGTGCGTTCGTGGACCTGGGCGGCATCGACGGCCTGCTGCACATCACCGACATGGCCTGGCGCCGTGTCCGCCACCCGAGCGAAGTGGTGCAGGTCGGCCAGGAACTGACCGCCAAGGTCCTGAAGTTCGACGCCGAGAAGAACCGCGTTTCGCTGGGCCTGAAGCAGCTGGGCGACGATCCCTGGTTCGGCGTGTCGCGCCGCTACCCGGCCAACACCCGCCTGTTCGGCAAGGTCACCAACATCGCCGACTACGGCGCGTTCGTCGAGATCGAGCCGGGCATCGAAGGCCTGGTGCACGTCTCCGAAATGGACTGGACCAACAAGAACGTGGCTCCTTCCAAGGTCGTCTCGCTGGGCGACGAAGTGGAAGTCATGGTCCTGGAGATCGACGAAGACAAGCGTCGCATCTCGCTGGGCATGAAGCAGTGCCGCGCCAACCCGTGGGAAGAGTTCGCCGAGAACGTCAAGCGCGGCGACAAGGTCAAGGGCCCGATCAAGTCCATCACCGACTTCGGCGTGTTCGTGGGCCTGGCCCAGGGCATCGACGGCCTGGTGCACCTGTCCGATCTGAGCTGGAACGAGCCGGGCGAGACCGCCGTGCGCAACTACAAGAAGGGCCAGGAAGTCGAAGCCGTCGTGCTGGCCGTGGATGTGGAGCGCGAGCGCATCTCGCTGGGCATCAAGCAGCTGGATGGGGACCCCTTCTCCACCTATGTCTCGGTCAATGACCGTGGCCAGACCGTGACCGGCAAGGTCAAGACGGTCGATGCCCGCGGCGCCGAGATCGAGCTGGGCGACGACGTCACCGGCTACCTGCGCGCTTCGGAAATCTCCCGCGACCGCGTGGAAGACGCCCGCAACGTGCTGAAGGAAGGCGACGAAGTCACCGCGATCATCATCAACGTCGATCGCAAGACCCGCGGCATCCAGCTGTCCATCAAGGCCAAGGACAGCGCCGACCAGCAAGAAGCCATGCAGCGCCTGTCGCAGTCCAACGAGCGCGAAAACGCCGGCACGACCAGCCTGGGCGCCCTGCTGCGCGCCAAGCTGGACAACCAGAACAACGGCTGATGTCCGGCGGCCGGGGCCCGTGCCCCGGCAACTGTGGCATTCCCTGTTCTGGCCCGACCCCGACTGCGCTAGTCTGGGTCCGGCGCTGAAACCGGCAGGCCCGCCGTCTCCGCGGCGGGCCTGTTTCAATTCAAGAACACTATGACCCGATCCGACCTGGTGACCCATCTGTCCGAGCGCTTCGCCCAGCTCACCCAGCGCGACACCGAGTTCGCGGTCAAGACCATCCTGGACGCGATGTCCGACGCGCTGGCCCGTGGCCACCGCATCGAGATCCGCGGCTTCGGCAGCTTCTCCATCAACCGCCGCCCGCCCCGCATGGGCCGCAATCCGCGCAGCGGCGAACAGGTGCTGATCCCGGAAAAGCTCGTGCCCCATTTCAAGCCCGGCAAGGCCTTGCGCGAGGCCGTGGACACCCGCCTGCCTGTCGCCGAAGACGCGACGAACTGAACCTAGAATCGCCGCATGCGAGTGCTGGTCTGGCTCTTCCGTGCCTTCCTCTTCTTCACGCTGTTCGCGTTCGCGCTCAACAACAGCCAGGAGGTGGTGGTTCATTGGTTCTTCGGCCAGAGCTGGCGCGCGCCGCTGGTGATCGTCGTGCTGATCGTGTTCGGCCTGGGCTGCGCGCTGGGCGTGCTGGCCATGCTGCCGACCTGGTGGAGGCACCGCCGCAACGCCGGACGCGCACAGCCGGCCATGTCGAATCCACCGGCCGCGCCTGACGCACACACCCCTCCGACTCCGCCCGATGGACTTTGATTTCCGCTGGCTGCTGATTGCGTTGCCGCTCGCCTTCGGGTTGGGCTGGCTGGCCTCCAAACTGGACTCGCGCCAGTGGAAACGCGAGCAGCGCGACGCCCCGCGCGCCTACTTCAAGGGCTTGAACCTGCTGCTCAACGAACAGCAGGACAAGGCCATCGACGCCTTCATCGAAGCCGTCCAGGCCGACCCCGACACCTCCGAGTTGCACTTCGCGCTGGGCAATCTGTTCCGCCGCCGTGGCGAGTACGAGCGAGCCGTGCGCGTGCACGAGCACCTGCTGTCGCGCGGCGACCTGCCCAAGAGCGAGCGCGACCGTGCCCAGCATGCGCTGGCGCAGGACTTCTTCAAGGCCGGTCTGTTCGACCGTGCCGAAGCCGCCTATGCCGCGCTCAAGGGCACGACCTTCGAGCAGGACGCCATGCTGGCCCTGCTGTCGCTGTACGAGCGCTCACGCGAATGGCGCAAGGCCGCCGAGGTCGCCGAAGGCCTGGAGGCGCGCGGTGCCGGATCCTTCGCGTCGCGCATCGCCAACTACAGCTGCGAGCTCGCACTGGAGGCGCAATCCCGCCAGGACGACGACGAGGCACGGCGCTGGCTGGACCGCGCGCGCCAGCGCGCCCCGCAAAGTGCGCGTGCCCATGTGCTGCTGGGCCAGATGCTGGCCCTCAAGGGCCAGCACGAGGCCGCGATGTCGGCCTACGCCGAACTGCTCAAGGCCAACCCCGATGCGTTCAACCTCGCCGCGCGTGGCCATGCCCAGTCCGCCCTGGCGGCCGGCAAAGTGCCTCAGGCGCTGGCGCTGCTGGAGGCCCAGTACCGCCGCCATCCCAGCATGGCCCTGCTGAGCGCGATCGCGCTGCTAGAGCCGGCACCCGAGGCTCAGCGCGCGCGCCTGGCCGAGCATCTGCGCGTGGAGCCCTCGCTGAGCGCGGCCTCGCAGTTGCTGCAACATGCGCAGGCCCGTCTGAGCGATGAAGAGGCGCCGCTGGTCGGCGCCGCGCTGCAGCGCGCGGTGCGGCCGCTGCAGCGCTACCGCTGCGCCGCCTGCGGCTTCGAGTCGCAGCACTACTTCTGGCAGTGCCCCGGCTGTCTCAGCTGGGAAAGCTACCCGCCCCGCCAGGTGGAGGAGCTGTGAGCCGCGATCCCATGCGCACCATTCTCTGCATGAAGTGGGGGACCAAGTACGGCCCCGAATACGTCAACCGCCTCTATGCGATGGTGGCCCGCCATCTGCGTGGCGAGTTCCGCTTCGTCTGCCTGACCGACCGCAGCGAGGGCATACGCGCCGAGGTGCAATGCCTGCCCATCCCTGACCTGGCGCTGCCCGAGGGCATTCCCGAGCGCGGCTGGACCAAGCTGACCACCTTCGAAGCCGACCTGCACGGCCTGCGCGGCACCGCGCTGTTCCTGGACCTGGACGTGGTGATCGTCGACGACATCACGCCCTTCTTCGAGGTGCCGGGCGAGTTCCTCATCATTCATGACTGGAAGCGCCCCTGGCGCATCACCGGCAACTCCTCGGTCTACCGCTTCGAACTCGGCCAGCATGCCGATGTGCTGGCCAAATTCCGTGCCGAGTTCGAGACCATACGGCGCCGTTTCCGCAACGAGCAGGCCTATCTGTCGGACGAGATCCACAAGAAAGGCCAGCTGCGCTACTGGGACGCGCGCTGGTGCGCCAGCTACAAGTACCACTGCATCCCGCGCTGGCCGCTGAACTACGTCCGCCAGCCCTCCATCCCCGCGGGCGCCCGCATCCTGATCTTCCACGGCGTGGTGAACCCGCCCGACGCGCTGGAAGGCCGCAGCAATGGCAACTGGCGCCGGCCGCTGCCGGCGCCATGGATCGCGGAGCATTGGCGGGAATGAGCCCGGACGCCCAAGCCCAGCGTCCCCGCGTGCTCCATGTCGTGACCGGAGGCTTTTCCGGGGCCACGCAAGTGGCGCTGGACCTGGCACGGGCCGGGCGTGCGCAGGGCCGCTTCGAGGTCGGCATCGCACTGCGGCGCAAGCGCCAGACCGCGCCCTCACGCATCCAGGCCTTGCGCGACGAAGGCCTGGACGTCCAACTGCTGCCGGGCTGGAGCCATCTCGCCACCATCGCGTCGCTGGCCTCTCTGTGCCGGCGCTGGCAGCCGGAGCTGCTGGTCGCCCATGGCTTTCCCGAGCATCTGCTGGCGCGCTGGGCCGGCTTGTGGGCGGGCGTGCCCCACATGATCCACGTCGAACACAACACCCGCGAACGCTACACCCGCTGGCGCTTGTTCCAGGCACGGCGCCTGGCACGGCGCACCGATGCCATCGTCGGCTGCTCCGAGGGCGTGCGCCAAAGCCTGCTGCGCCTGGGCATGCCGGCCGAGCGTTGCATCGCGATTTCCAATGGCATACGCGTCGAGCCCTTCGTCAGCGCGCCCGAGCATCCCTTTGCCGCGCGCAAGGCGGGCCTGGTCATGGCGGCCCGTTTCGCGCACCAGAAAGACCATCTGACCCTGATCCAGGCACTGGCCCTGCTGCGCGACCAGCATGGATTGCGCCCGCCGTTGCTGCTGGCCGGCGGCGGCTCGGCGCTGTCTCGGCACGCGGCCGAGCGCCTGGTCAAACGGCTGGGACTGCAGGAACAGGTGAGCTTCCTCGGCCACCATCCGCGGCTGCCCCAATTGCTGCTGGAGCACCAGTTCTCCGTGCTGTGCACTCACTACGAAGGCATGCCTCTGTCGCTGGTGGAGGGCATGGCCGCAGGATGCGCGGTGCTGGGCAGCGACGTTCCCGGCGTGCGCGAAATGCTGCGTCACCAGGAGACGGGCTGGCTGGTGCCGCACCGCGACCCTCAGGCCTGGGCCGACGCGCTGGCTCGGCTGCTGCGAGACCCGCAGGTGGCAGCCGAGATGGCCGCACGTGGCCGACAGCAGGCCCTGGAACACTTCCGGCTGGACCAGACTTTGAGAGCCTATGAAGAGCTCTTCGAACGCGTGATTGGAGCGCCGGCCCCATGAGCTGCCCCATCTATCTGATCAACCTGCCCCGCGACGAGCAGCGGCTGCGCGTGATGCAGCAGCAGTTGGACGCGATGCAGCTTCCCTTCCGGCGCATGGATGCGGTGTACGGCAAGGACCTCGGCGCCGCGGAGCGGGCCTCGCTGTACGACGAGGCGCGCAACCGCCGCAGCTACCACCAGATCATGACGCCGGGCGAAATCGGCTGCTATGCCAGCCATCTGCGCGTCTGGCAGGACCTGGCGGCGAGCCCGCATGCCCATGCCCTCGTGCTGGAGGACGACGTGGAGCTGCTGCCGCAACTGCCGGCGGTCCTCGCCGCGATGGACGAGTTGGCGCCGCAGTGGGACATGATCAAGCTCGTGGGACGCGACCATGAACGCAGCTTGCGGGCATGGCGCTTGCCACCGCCCGCCCAGGCAAGTTCGCTGATCCGCTATCGACGGCCTCCCAGCCTGACCGGCGCGTATCTGGTCAGCAAGGAGGGCGCGGTCAAGCTGCTGCGAACCCATCAACCGTTCCACCGTCCCATCGACGTGGACCTGCGCCACTGGTGGGAGTCGGGCCTGCGCCTCTATGGCCTGCGCCCCTATCCCATCAGCCTGGGCGAGGAGTCCTTCACTTCCAGCATAGGCCAGCGTGCGCATGGATCCTGGTGGGCGCGCCGCTGGCGCAAGGCCAGGGGACAATGGGCCTATAACTTTCGTAATGCCTGGGAGAACCTGCGCCTCGCGCGCCAGGGCGATCCCTTCCCTGAACTGGATCCTGACCGCCTATGAAGCCTGACTACCTGATCGTCGGCGCCGGCTTTGCCGGCTCCGTCTGCGCCCGCGTGCTCGCCGAGGCCGGGCGTCGCGTGCACCTGATCGACAAGCGCGAGCACATCGGTGGCAACGCCTACGACCAGCGCGATGCGCATGGGGTGTTGATCCACCCCTACGGCCCGCACATCTTTCACACCAACAGCAAGAAGGTCTTCGAGTACCTGTCGCGCTTCACCACCTGGCGCTTCTACGAACACCGCGTGCTGGCTCAGGTCGATGGCCGCCTGCTGCCCATCCCGATCAACCGCAGCACCATCAACCAGCTCTACGGCCTGAACCTCGGCGAGGACGAGGTCCAGCCCTACCTGGACTCGGTGCGCGAGCCGCGTGAGCCGCTGCAGACCAGCGAGGACGTGGTGCTGAACTCGGTGGGCCGCGACCTGTGCGACAAGTTCTTCCGCGGCTACACGCGCAAGCAATGGGGGCTGGACCTGTCCCAGCTCTCGGCCGGTGTGGCCGCGCGCATCCCGACGCGCTGCAATGACGACGACCGCTACTTCGGCGACAGCTTCCAGTTCATGCCCGCCGAGGGCTACACGCGCATGTTCGAGCGCATGCTCGACCATCCCGGCATCACCGTGCAGACCGGCACCGATTTCCGCGCCGTGCGCGAGCAGTTCCCGGGCGTGCACATCATCTACACGGGGCCGATCGACGCCTTCTTCGACCACTGCCATGGCGCCCTGCCCTACCGCAGCCTGAGCTTCGCGCACGAGCACCTGGCCGGCACCGAGCAGTTCCAACCGGTGGGCACGGTCAACTACCCCAACGACCACGACTACACGCGCATCACCGAGTTCAAGCACCTGACCGGCGAAACCCATGCCGGCACCTCCATCGTGCGCGAGTACCCGCAGGCCGAGGGCGATCCCTATTACCCGGTGCCCCGGCCCGAGAACGAGGCGCTGTACAAGCGCTACCAGGCGCTCGCCGAGGCCACCCCCGGCGTGACCTTCGTCGGCCGCCTGGCCCAGTACCGCTACTACAACATGGACCAGATCGTGGCCACCGCGCTGAAGACGGCGGAGGACCTGCTGCAGACCGGCGCCGCCCCGGAGGCCGCCCGGTGAGCCGCCTGAGCAAATCGCCGACGCACACGCGCAAGAACCTGGTGATCCTGCGCGCCGGCGACGGCTCGCTGCACCGCGGCTGGATCGCCGAGCCCAACCGCGATTTCGACCTGCTGATCAGCTACTACGGCAAGCAGCCGGGTACGCACGAGGCGGAGGCCGACTACTACGAGCATCGCCCCGGGCCCAAGTGGTCCTGCATCGCCGAACTGCTGGCCGAGAACCCCGCGCTGCTGGACCGTTACGAGGCCTTCTGGTTCCCCGACGACGACCTGGCCGCAACCACCGAGTCGCTGAACCGCATGTTCGCGCTCTTCCACGGCCTGAACCTCGCACTCGCGCAGCCGGCGCTGACCCCCGATTCCTATTACAGCTGGGACACCCTGCTGCAGCGGCCCGAGTTCCTGGTCCGCCATGTGGCCTTCGTCGAGGTCATGGCGCCGCTGTTCGAGCGCAGCGCGCTGCGTGCCTGCGTCGGGACCTTCTCGAAGAGCCGCAGCGGCTGGGGCCTGGACTGGGTCTGGCCCACGCTGGCCGGCCGCGGTCGCCCGGACGCGATCGCGATCATCGACGCCACGCCGGTCAAGCACACCCGACCGCTGGGCGGCGATCTCTACCGCAACAATCCCGAGATGGATCCGCGCCGCGACGAGGAGCGCCTGCTGCAGGAGTACGGGCTGGAGGGCCGGCGCTTCACCGGCAAGTACCAACTCAACAGCGTCGTCTCGCGCCATGCGGCGCCCTGGTGGCTGCGCCTCAAGCTGGCGTTGCGTCGCCTCAACGGTAGGCGCCGCTACCGCCGCACCCAGCGCCGCGCCGCGGCGCGCTGATCCCCTGCCCCAGTCATGAGCACCCCTTCCCCGGACGACAGCCTGAGACCCACCGCGAAGCGGCTGATGAGCTATGTGGCCCCGCACCGCGGTGGCCTCTTCCTGACGCTGGTGGCCTACATCGGCGCGGCCTGCACCGAACCGATGATTCCCCAGCTGCTGGGCTATGCGTTGGGCGAAGGCTTCACGCAGTACACCCACAAGAGCAGCCAGCTCACGCCGGGTCTGCCGGCCGAGGCGCCCTTCTCGCTGTGGATGGTGCCGCTGGTGCTGATCGGCCTGTTCGCGATGCGCGGCCTGTTCGGCTTCCTGGGCCAGTACCTGCTGCACCGGACCATCACGCGCACCGTGATGGACATACGCGCCGCGCTGCTGCAAAGCCTGCTGCGGGCCGATGCGCGCGTCTACAGCAGCCTGCAGCCGGCCACCGCGGTCACCAAGGTGGTCAACGACCCCCAGCATGTGATCACCTTGCTCGGCGGCTCGGTCATCACCATCCTGCGCGACGGCCTGCCGGCGCTGGCCATGCTGGGCTATCTGTTCTGGCTCAACTGGCAGTTGACCCTGCTGTCCATGGTCACCGTGCCGGTGATGGCCACGGTGATGCGCCTGGTCAACAAGCGCGTTCGACGCATGGGCACCTGGGCTTATGACGCCAACCTGCGCCTGGTCTCGGTCGTCGAGGACGTCACCCGCGCCTGGCGCGTGGTGCGCAGCTTCGACGCCGCCGACCATGAACGCCAGCGCTTCGCCGATCAATCCCGCGAGGTGCAGCGCAGCGCGCTGAAGACCTCGGCCGCCAACGCGCTGGCGCAGCCGCTGTCGCAGTTGGTGGCCAGCGTGGGCATCTCGCTCATCGTCGCGCTGGCGCTGCTGCAGGCGCGGCACAACCAGGCCGGCGTCGGTGAGTTCGCCGCCTTCGTCGCCGCGCTGCTGCTGATGACCTCGCGGCTGCGCCACCTCACCGACGTGGCCCAGCCCATCACCAATGCACTGGTGGTCGCGCGCGGTTGCCTGGAACTGATGGACCTGCCGCGCGAGCCCGACCACGGCCATACCGAGCTGAGCCAGTTCAGCGGCCGCATCGAACTGGACCAGGTGGTGCTGCGCTATCCGGGGGCCACACGGCCGGCGCTGGATGGGCTCAGCCTGTTGATCGAACCGGGCCGCACCACCGCGCTGGTGGGATCGTCCGGCGCGGGCAAGAGCTCGGTGGTCAACCTGCTGCTGGGCTTCGAGCGGCAGGACGCAGGCCGCGTGCTGCTCGACGGCGTGCCGCTGGAGGACCTGACCAAGGCCAACCTGCGCCGCCAGTTCGCCGTGGTTTCGCAAGACATCGTGCTGTTCGACGCCTCGGTCGCCGACAACATTGCCTATGCCCAGCTGCGCGACGACGCCCGGCTGGAGCAGGTGCTGCGCGCCGCCGCGCTGTGGGACTTCGTACAGACCCTGCCCCAGGGGCTGGACACCCCGGTGGGTGCCAATGGCAGCAAGCTCAGCGGTGGCCAGCGCCAACGCCTGGCGATCGCGCGCGCGCTGTACAAGGACGCGCCGGTGTGGATCTTCGACGAGGCCACCTCGGCGCTGGACACCGAAAGCGAACGCGCCGTGCAGCAAGCCCTGGAGCAATGGCAGGGCCACAAGACCCTGCTGGTCATCGCCCACCGCTTGTCCACCATCCGCCGTGCCGACCGCATCCTGGTGCTGAACCAGGGCCAGGTGGCCGAATCGGGCACCCACGAGGAACTGCTGGCGGCCGGCGGCAGCTATGCCGGCATGGTGGGCCAGAGCCACTGAAACCACTGAAGCCGCTCCGGCGCGGCCAGGTGCCGGACTCAGGCCACCGACTGCAGCCGCCGCTCGCCCGGCCCCTGCACCGCAAAGCCGCCGGCGCGGCGGCGCATGCTCGCCGGGTCGGCCTTGGGGGCCTGCGCCGGCCAGCCGAAGAAGCGCTGGATCTCGCTGCGCCGCGCCAGCGTGTCCGACATGCCCAGCATGATCAGTTCGTTGGTGTAGGACGGCTCGAAGAGCAGGTAGCTGGACAAGGCCGAGCCGCTTGCCTGGCGGCCCTCGCCGCTGACGCCAACGCTGCGCAGCATCGCGCGCACCGGTGGCGGCAGGCTGCCCTGGTGTTCCGCGGCCAGATCGTCCAGGCGGCGGCTGGGCGCGATCACCAGCACGTCGATGGGGCGCAGCGGCGTGGCCTGGCGCGCCTCCGGCGTCAGCAGGTTCAGGGTCTGGTTGATGCGCTGCAGCCGCTCCACATCGACCGCCAGCGCATCCAGGAAGATATTGGACAGCGCATGGCCGGCAATCTGCGCCAGCGACGGCGCCTGCAGCCCGCCACCCTCCTGGTGCGCCACCTGCCCCGGCTCGTGCATGCGGCCGGCGCCGACGACCAGCACGCGGTCCGCGCCCAGGTGAACCGCGGGCGAGATCGGCGCGCTCTGGCGCATGGTGCCGTCGCCGAACCATTCCGGGCGGCCCTGCAGCTCCAGTTGCTCAGCCGGAAAGATGAAGGGAATGGCCGACGAGGCCAGCAAATGTTCCACGCCGATGCGCGCGGGCACGGCGATGCGCTGCGAGCGCAACCAGGGCGCGTGCGGCTTCAGCGTCTGGTAGAAGGTCACGTGCTGGCCGCTGCTGTAGCTGGAGCCGCTGACCGCCAGCGCCTCCAGATGACCGCCGCGCAGCATCTCCTCCAGCCGCTCCATGCGTATCCAGCGCTGCAGCAGCGCGCGCAGCGGCGCGTTGTCCAGCAGGCTGCGCGGCCGGCTGCGCTTCCAGCGCGCCAGCGCCCAGCCGAGGCTCATCATGGTCATCCAGCGCGCGCCGGTGCGTATGACGCCGAAGGCATCGGCCGTGTACACCTGCTCCACATGGATGTTCTGCCAGATGTACATCAAGCCATCGGCGGCGGAGCAGAAGTCGTCGGCCTGGCAGGCCAGCGTCGCCGCATTGATGGCACCGGCCGAGGTGCCGGAGATCACCGGGAAGGGGTTGCCGCCACTGATGCCGGCATCGCGGCGCAGCTGCGCGATGGCCGCCAGCACCCCGACCTGATAGGCCGCGCGCGCGCCGCCCCCGGTCAGGATCAGACCGGTGCGCGCGGGGGACGGGACGGCGGAGAGCAGATGCGCCATGGGCGCAGCTTACGACCGCCGCCCGCCCTTGAGCAGCGGCCCGACCCCGTCAAACGCGGGGGTCGGCGCCGTTGCGGCTCTGCCACCAGCGCTTGACCTTGCGCCGCAGACTCAAGGGCTTGACCGGGTAGGCCGGCGTGCGCAGGCCCGCCAGCGCGTAGTAGCGCTCCAGGACGCCGTTGCGCAACAGGTCCTGCTCCTGCGTGTAGAAGGCGAAATGGCTGACCAGCGCATCGCCGACGATGGCGCCGCTGCGCCCGGTCAGCGACGGCAGCACGGCCGACAGCCATTCCTCGTCGTCCACCTCCGGCGGACAGAAGCGCTCACCCAGCGCGATCACGTCCGCGCCGAAATAGCCCAGGCAGTTGATCGAGAAGCGCGACAGCGAGACCGGGAAGTCCGGCACCTTGAAGGCCGACAG
This sequence comes from Pelomonas sp. CA6, assembly GCF_022549225.1. Lineage (GTDB taxonomy): Bacteria > Pseudomonadota > Gammaproteobacteria > Burkholderiales > Burkholderiaceae_C > Roseateles. Next base: position 233,598 of record NZ_JAKZFD010000010.1, on the reverse strand, counting down.
CCGGCCGTCGGCCGCATGGGCCAGGAAGCGCTCGTGCAGCCGCTGCGCGAAGAAGGGGCTGCCCCAGCCCACCGCGTGGGCGGCCTGGCAGCTCAGCTCCTCGGGCAGTTCGACCTGGCTGTGGTACTTCAGCAGCCAGGCGCAGACGGCGTTGTTCACCACCATGGCCGACCACCACAGCGGCCCCGGCAGCCCCTGCGCCTGTGCCGCGCTGCGCTGGGCCAGCGCCGCCTGGTGCAGCCGGCCGAGCGCGCCATCCTCGATGAAGACCACGTCGTCGTCGACCTTGATGTAGAAGGCCTGCGCGTCGTCGCAGTAGCGGTAGAAGCGGTTCACGCTCTTGTTCGTGCCATCGGGGTTCGCGATGGTGACGACGCGTATGCGTGCGTCGCGCTGTGCCAGCCTCTGCAGGTAGGCGCGGTCGCTCTCGCGCCGGCAGTTGTCCCACAACTGCCACTCCTGCACCGCAGGATCGCGCAGCACGTAGTGAGCGAGCAGCTCCAGATAGTGTTCGCGGCCCGCCGGCGTGACCACGATGAGCTTGTCGGACATTCAGCCCCCCGATTCGTAAACAATCTCGGCCGGCGCGAGCCGCGCCAGCGCTTCGTCGCAGGGCCAGAACTTGCCCGCACTGCCCAGCACCAGCTCGGCCACCGCACCGTCGCGGCGTATCGGCACGCGCAGCTCCAGCCCCTGCACCATGGGCCCCTGCTCGCCCTCCACCTGGCGGGGGGGCCAGGTCTTGACCAGGGACTGCAGGGTCGCCGGCGGGCAGTTCGGCGCGGTACGGATGAAGCGCCCGAGCCGGGCGCGCGCGGCCGGCAGATCCCAGATCTGCTGGACGTTCAGGCGCAGGCCGCCGGAGAAGCGGTCGGGCTGCACCTTGCCGCTGACGATGATCAGCTCGTCCTCGGCCAGCACGTCCTTGTTCGCATTGATCAGCTCCTCGTTGGCCACGGCTTCGATCACGTCGCTCTTGTCGTCCAGCTTGAAGATCGCGACCCGGCCACGCTGGCCATTGATGATGCGCAGCTCGCTGACGATGCCGCTGACCAGCACCGGCTCCCGGCTGTCCTGCAGGTCGACGATGCGCCGCCGCACCATGCGGCGCAGCTCGGCCTCCGCCTGGTCGTAGAGGTGGCCGGAGAGGTAGTAGCCGATGGCCGTCTTCTCCAGACTCAGCTTCTCCTTCACGCCCCAGGGCGCGGCCTCCACCAGGTCGGGCTCGGCGGTGGACGACCCATGCGTGTCATCGAAGTCGAACAGCCCGCCCTGGTTGGCGTTCTGGTCCTGCGTGTCGGCATAGGTGTAGCCCAGCGCCACGCTGGCCAGCAGTCGCGCGCGGTCGGGCTCCAGCAGGTCAAAGGCGCCGGCCTTGATCAGCGCCTCCACGACGCGCTTGTTCACCGACTTGCGGTCCACGCGCACGCAGAAGTCGAAGAAGCTCTTGAAGGGACCGCCCTCTTCGCGTGCCGCGACGATGGCCTCGATCGCGCCCTGGCCCGTGCCCTTGATCGCGCCCAGGCCGTAGCTGATCAGCTTGTCTTCGAGCGGAATGAAGCGGTACACGCCGCGGTTCACGCAGGGCGGCAGGAACTCGATCTTGAACTGCTTGGCGTCGGCGAGCAGGACCTTGAGCTTGTCCGTGTCATCCATTTCCAAGGTCATGTTCGCGGCGAAGAACTCCGCCGTGTAATGCACCTTGAGCCAGGCCGTGTGATAGGCCAGCAGCGAATACGCGGCCGCGTGCGACTTGTTGAAGCCGTAGCCCGCGAACTTCTCCATCAGGTCGAAGACCTCGTCCGCCTTGGCCTCGTCGATGCCCTTCTCGGCCGCGCCCTTGCGGAAGATCTCGCGGTGCTTGGCCATCTCCTCGGGCTTCTTCTTGCCCATCGCGCGGCGCAGCATGTCCGCGCCGCCGAGGCTGTAGCCGCCCAGCACCTGCGCGGTCTGCATCACCTGCTCCTGGTAGACCATGATGCCGTAGGTCTCGGCCAGCACGGGCTCGGTGAGCGGATGCGGATACTCCACCACCTCCTTGCCGTGCTTGCGCGCGACAAAGGTGGGGATCAGGTCCATCGGTCCCGGGCGGTAGAGCGCGTTCAGTGCGATCAGGTCCTCCAGCCGCGAGGGCTTGGCGTCGCGCAACATGCCCTGCATGCCGCGCGATTCAAACTGGAACACCGCTTCGGTGAGGCCCGCGGAGAAGAGCTTGTACACCGCCGAGTCGTCCAGCGGGATGGTCTCGAAGGCGAAGTCCTTCTGGTCCGGATGGCGCTCGACGATGAAGTCCTTGGCCTGCTCCAGGATGGTCAGCGTGGCCAGGCCCAAGAAGTCGAACTTCACCAGGCCGATCGCCTCCACGTCGTCCTTGTCGTACTGGCTGACCGCGCTGGTGGAGCCGGGCTGCTGGTACATCGGGCAGAAGTCGGTGATCTTGCCCGGCGCGATCAGCACGCCGCCGGCATGCATGCCGATGTTGCGCACCATGCCCTCGACACGGGTGGCCAGCTTCAGCAGTTCGGCCACCTCCTCGTCGGCCTTCTCGCGCTCCTCCAGCTCGGGGGCTTCTTTGCGCGCGTAGATGATGCCGCCGTCCGGATCAGCGGGCACCGGCGCCAGCGTCACCGTCTTGCCCGGCGGCGCGGGGATCAACTTGGCGATCGAATCCACATGGCCAAAGCCCATGCCCAGCACGCGCCCGATGTCGCGCAGCGCGGCCTTGGCCGCCATGGTGCCGAAGGTGGCGATCTGACTCACCGCGGGACGGCCGTACTTGTCCTTGACGTATTCGATGACGCGGTCGCGGTTGCCCTGGCAGAAGTCCACGTCGAAGTCGGGCATGGAGACCCGCTCCGGGTTCAGGAAGCGCTCGAACAGCAGGTTGTATTGCAGCGGGTCCAGGTCCGTGATCGAGAGCACATAGGCGACCAGCGAGCCCGCGCCCGAGCCCCGGCCCGGCCCCACCGGGCAGCCGTTGGCCTTGGCCCAGCGGATGAAGTCCGACACGATGAGGAAGTAGCCCGGGAAGCCCATCTTGATGATGGTGCCCAGCTCGAACTCCAGCCGCTCCACATAGCGCGCGCGCTCGGCCTCGCGCTTGGCGGGGTCGGGATAGAGCAGCTGCAGCCGCTGCTCCAGGCCCTCGAACGAGAGCTGGCGGAAGTACAGGTCCATCGGCATCGGCGTGCCGTCGTCCTGGATGGGGGTCGGGAAGTCGGGCAGGCGCGGCTTGCCCAGCACCAGGGTCAGGCTGCAGCGGCGGGCGATCTCCACCGTGTTGGCGATCGCGCTGGGGATGTCGGCGAACAGCGCCTCCATCTCGGCCTGTGTCTTGAAATACTGTCCCGGCAGGAAGCGCTTGACCCGCTTGGGATTGGCCAGGGTTTCGCCTTCGGCGATGCAGACGCGGGCCTCGTGCGCGTCGAAGTCTTCCTCGGACAAGAACTGGATGGGATGCGTGGCCACCACCGGCAGCTGCAGTTCGGCGGCCAGCGGCACCAGCTGGCGCACCAGCGCCTCCTGGCCGGCCAGCCCGGCGCGCTGAAGCTCCACGTAGAAGCGCCCCGGATAGATCGCCGACAGGCGCTGCGCCCACTCCAGCGCCCGCGGCCGGTCGCCGGCAGCCAGCGCCTGACCCAGCGGGCCGAACTGCATGCCCGACAGACAGATCAGCCCCTCGGACAGCTCCTGCATCCACTCCTGCTTCAGCAGCGCCTGGTTGCGCTGCACGTTCTGGATCCAGCCGCGCGACAGCAGCTCGGACAGGTTCAGATAGCCCTGCGTGCTTTGCACCAGCAGCAGCACGCGGCTGGGCGGCTTGTCCGCGGCCTCGGGCTCCAGCCAGACGTCCGCGCCCAGGATGGGCTTGACGCCCTTCTTGCGGCAGGCGTTGTAGAACTTCACCGCGCCGAACATATTGGCCAGGTCGGTGATCGCCAGCGCCACCTGGCCATCCTTGGCCGCCGCCTTGGCGGCGTCGTCGATTCGCAGGGTACCGTCGACGACGGAGAACTCGGTATGGGTGCGCAGGTGAACAAACGTCATGGGCGAATTGTAGGGATGACCCAAGGTCGCTCCGGGGGAGCTGCCGCTATGCTGCGCGCTTTCATTGCCTACGGCCCGGACGACCTTGCCATGAAGCTTCCCGCCCTGTCCCTGCTGGCCCTTGGCCTGCTCTGCTCGGCCGCGCTGGCCCAGAAGCCCGCGCAACCCTTGGCGCAGAAGCCGCCGGCCAAGCCGGCGCGCAGCAGTGCCGAGATCCTCGCCGCCACCAGCGCCGCCGACTGGCGCGACGTGGACCCCGAGAACCTGCTGCTGATGACCCTGCCCCAGGGCCAGGTGCTGATCGAGCTGGCACCGCGCTTCGCTCCGCGCCATGCGCAGAACATCCGCGCGCTGGCGCGCGGCGGCTATTACGACGGGCTGGCCATCGTCCGCGTGCAGGACAACTTCGTCACCCAATGGGGCGATCCCGACGCCGATACGCCGGACAAGGCGCGCGCCTTCCCGGCCGGCGCCCAGGCCAGACTCCCGGCCGAGTTCTCGGTCGCGCTGAAGGGCCTGCCGCTGAACGCGTTGCCCGACGTGGACGGCTGGGCGCCGCGCAGCGGCCATGTCGAGGGCTTCCCCGTGGCCGCCGACCCCAAGACCGGCCAGGCCTGGCTGGCGCACTGCTACGGCATGGTGGGCGCGGGCCGCGGCGACGCGGTCGACTCCAGCACCGGCGCCGAGCTCTACGCCGTGATCGGCCATGCGCCGCGCGGACTGGACCTGAACATCACCGTCGTTGGCCGCGTGCTGCGCGGCATGGAGCACCTGGCCGCGCTGCCGCGCGGCGGGCAGAACATGGGCTTCTACGACAAGCCGGAACAGCGCCTGGCCATCCGCTCGGTGCAGCTGGCCGCGACGCTGCCGGCCGAGCAGCGGCCCGCGCTGCAGGTGCTGCGCACCGATGGCGAGGCCTGGAAGGCCTTGCTGGACGCGCGCCGCTACCGCGGCGGCTGGTTCGTCCACAGCCCCGGCCACACCGAGATCTGCAGCGCGCCGGCGCCAGTTCGCAACAAGCCGTGAGCGGCGGGCGGTGGCTGTCCATTCGTGTGCGCCAACCGCCCTACAATGCGCGGCTTCCGTACTGACCCGCGCCCTTGAGGCCTTGCGGGATGTTCCCGGCGCCATGCCCCAGGTTTTCGACAACGTCCGCCCCCAGCCCGTCGGCCGCGCCGCACGGGCGCCGCATCCGGCCCCTGCCCGCGGTGCGCGAAGGACGCCCGGCGCATGAGTGAGCGTCGATCCCCGACCGCGGTCCTGCTGAAGCTGCTGGGCTTCGCGGTGCTGGCGCTGGCGCTGCTGGCCATGGCCTTTCGAGCGCCGGATCGATCGCTGGAAAGCCTGGTGGCGCGCTGGGCCCCGCCGCCGTCCGAATTCATCGAACTGGCCCTGCCTGGCGGCAGCACGCAGCTGGTGCATCTGCGCGACCAGGGGCCGCGCAGCGAACGCCCGCCGCTGGTCCTGCTGCATGGCACCGCCGCCAGCCTGCACACCTGGGAAGGCTGGGTGCGCCAACTCAGCCGCGAGCATCGCGTCATCAGCGTGGACCTGCCCGGCTTCGGGCTCACCGGCCCGTCGGCTTCGGGCGACTACCGCGACGCAGCCTACGTGGACTTCGTCGCGGCCTTGCTTGACCGGCTCAAGCTGGGGCCGGTCGTGATCGGCGGCAATTCACTGGGCGGGCAAATTGCCTGGCAGTTCGCCGCGCGCTGGCCCGGCCGCGTGCGCGGGCTGGTGCTGGTCGACGCCAGCGGCCTCGTGTTCCAGAGCGAATCGGTGCCTCCCGGCTTCCAGGTGGCGCGTTCGCCCTGGCTGCAGACGCTGGCCGGCAGCTTTTTGCCGCGCCCGCTGGTGCAGCGCAGCGTGCAAAGCGTCTTCGGCGATCCGTCCCGGGTCAGCGCGGCGCTGGTGGACCGCTACTTCGAACTGACCCTGCGCGAAGGCAACCGGCAAGCCCTGATTCAGCGACTCGCCCAGCTGGAGCCCGGGCGACATGCGGACGAACTGGACCGGCTGCGCACACCGACGCTGATACTCTGGGGGGAACAAGACCGATTGATCCCGCCCGCGCTGGCCGAAGAGTTCAAGCGCCGCATCGCCGGCAGCCAGCTGACCGTCTTTCCCGGACTGGGGCATGTGCCACAGGAAGAAGACCCCGAGTCCACCGTGCGCCCGGTTCTGGCGTTTTTGAACTCGCTCAAACCCTGATGGAGCGCGGCAGCCCCGCGGCGCAACATCGTCCACTTTCCCACCAAGGAGCCCTTATGCAACGTCGCCATCTGATCGCGCGCAGCGCGCTGGCCCTGACCGCCCTGCTGGGCGCCACGGCCGTCCTGGCCCAGGCCCCCGACTGGAAGAAGATCCGCATCGGCGTCGAAGGCGCCTACCCTCCGTTCTCCGAGGTGGGGCCGGACGGCAAGCTAAAGGGCTTCGAGATCGACCTGGCGATGGCGCTGTGCGCGGAAATGAAGGCCGAGTGCCAGCTGGTGCAGCAGGACTTCGACGGCCTGATCCCGGCGCTGCAGTCGCGCAAGATCGACGCCATCATCGCGTCCATGTCCGTCACCGACGAACGCAAGAAGGTCATCGCCTTCTCCAACCCCTACTACAACACCCCGGCCCGCTTCACCGCCAAGCAGGGCGTGCAGCTGGACGCCACGCCCGCCGGCCTCAAGGGCAAGAAGATCGCGGTGCAGCGCGCCACCATCCACGAAAAGTTCGCCGCCGACACCTTCAAGCAGAGCGAGATCGTGCGCTACGCGACCCAGGACCAGGCCTTCCTGGACCTGAAGTCCGGCCGCGTGGACGTGACCCTGGCCGACATGGTCGCCGCCGACGTGGGCTTCCTGAAGACGCCAGGCGGCAAGGGCTATGCCTTCGTCGGTCCGAAGTACGACGACGTGAAGTACTTCGGCGTCGGCAGCGGCGTGGGCATGCGCAAGGCCGACGAGAAGACCCTGGCCAAGAAGTTCAACGACGCGATCGCCGCCGTCAAGGCCAACGGCACGTTCAAGAAGCTGAACGACAAGTACTTCGAGTACGACATCTCGACCAAGTAAGCCCCCGGCCTCATCCCCCATCGGACACCGAAGAAGATGACGCTTCACGGCTATCTCCCCAGCCTCCTGCAGGGGGCTGTGATCACCCTGGGCGTGGCGCTGGCCTCGATGGCGCTGGCCATGGCCCTGGGTCTGCTGGGCGCGCTCGCCAAGCTGTCGAAATGGCGGCTGGCGCGCATCCCGGCCACGATCTACACCACGCTGATCCGCGGCGTACCGGACCTGGTGCTGATGCTGCTGATCTTCTTCGGCGGCCAGGTCGCGGTGAATGCCATCGCGACCTCGCTGGGGCATGAGGACTACATCGACATCGACCCCTTCCTGGCCGGCGTCATCACCATCGGCTTCATCTTCGGGGCCTACCTGACCGAGGCCTTCCGCGGCGCCTTTCTCGCCGTGCCGCCCGGGCAGCGCGAGGCCGGGCTTGCCTTCGGCATGAGCCCGCGCCAGGTCACCTGGCGGATCACGCTGCCGCAGATGTTCCGGCATGCGCTGCCGGGGCTGTCCAACAATTGGCTGGTGCTGATCAAGAGCACCGCCATCGTCTCCGTGATCGGGCTGCACGACCTGATGACGCGCGGCTCCCAGGCCGCCGGCAACACGCGCGAGCCCTTTGTCTTCTATCTGGCCGTGGCGCTGATCTACCTGGCCTTCACCACCGTGTCCGAGCTGGTCTTCGACCGCCTCAACAAGCGCTTCTCGGTGGGCGTCAGGGGCCACCAGCTATGAATCTGGACACCATCCTGGAGAACCTCCCGCAGTACCTGGACGGCGCCTGGCTGACCGCGCAGCTGCTGCTGATCTCGCTGGCGCTGGGTCTGCTGCTGGCGATTCCGCTGGCGGTGCTGCGCTCGCTGCCGTCGCCGTGGATCTCGCGGCCGATCTGGCTCTACACCTATGTGTTCCGCGGCACGCCCATGCTGGTGCAGCTCTTCCTGATTTACTACGGGCTGGGCCAGTTCGAATGGATGCAGCAGAGCGCGCTGTGGCCCTGGTTCAGCTCGGCCTGGTTCTGCGCCTGCCTGAGCTTCGTGCTCAACACCTGCGCCTACACGGTGGAGATCATCGCGGGCAGCATACGCGCGCTGCCGGCCGGCGAGATCGAGGCCGCCAAGGCTCTGGGCATGAGCCGCTGGGTGATGCTGCGCCGCATCGTGCTGCCCTCGGCGCTGCGCCGCGCGCTGCCCGCCTACAGCAACGAGGCCATCTTCATGCTGCACGGCACCTCGCTGGCCAGCATCGTGACCATCATGGACCTCACCGGCGTGGCGCGCACCGTCAACGCCACCTACTACATCCCCTTCGAAGCCTTCATCACCGCCGCCATCTTCTATTTCGCGATGACGCTGGTGCTGGTGGGCCTGTTCCACAAGGCCGAGGCGCGCTGGCTCAAACCGCTGATGCCGCGCTGAAGACCGCCCCATCCACGATGCAAACCAAGACACACGCCCTGCCCAGCCCCACGCCGGGCACCTCGCGCGAGCTGGTCTCGCTGCACTACGGCACGCCGGGCCGCGGCCCCAAGATTTACATCCAGGCCTCGCTGCATGCCGACGAGCTGCCGGGCATGCTCACCGCCTGGCATCTGCGCAAGAAGCTGGACGCGCTGGAGGCCCAGGGCGCCATCCGCGGCGAGATCATCCTCGTGCCCATGGCCAACCCCATCGGCCTGTCGCAATGGTGGCTGCAGTCGCACCTGGGCCGCTTCGAGAGCCTGTCGGGCGAGAACTTCAACCGACACTACCCGGACTACATCGGCGCCGCCGCGCTCGATGCCGAGCCGCGCCTGAGCGCGACCGACGCGCCGCACAACGTGCAAGTGCTGCGCACCGCGCTGAAGGCCGCGGTACAGGCCGCGCCGGCCGAGACCGAGCTGCAGACGCTGCGCAAGACCCTGATGCTGCTGGCCTGCGACGCCGACGTGGTGCTGGACCTGCACTGCGACGCACAGGCGGTCATGCACCTGTACACCGAGAGCCCCTGCTGGCCGCAGTGCGAGCCGCTGGCGCGCTATCTGGGCGCGCGCGTGACCCTGCTGGCCACAGACTCGGGCGACAGCCCCTTCGACGAGGCCTGCTCGCAGGTGTGGTGGAAATGGGCGCGCCATTTCGGCGAACGCTTCCCCATCCCGCAGGCCTGCCTGTCGGTGACCGTGGAGCTGCGCGGGCAGGCCGACGTCGAACATGGCCTGGCCAGCGCCGATGCGCAGGCCATCCTCGACTACCTGTGCTTCCGCGGCGCCGTGGACGGCCCGCTGCCGCCGCAGCCCGAGCCGCAGGGCGACGCCCGTCCGCTGGCCGGCTGCATGCCGATCAAGGCGCCGGTGGGCGGCCTGCTGACCTTCGTGCGCCAGGTCGGCGAGAACGTCGCGGCCGGCGAGGTGCTCGCGCATGTGATTGATCCCATCAGCGGCCAGCTGACCGAGCTGAAGAGCCCGGTGGACGGCCTGTTCTTTGCCCGCGACAACCTGCGCATGGTCACGGCCGGCGCCCGTGTCGCGAAAGTGGCCGGGCGCGAAGTGCTGCGCAGCGGCAAGCTGTTGGGAGCGCGCTGATGTCTCAGAGTCTGGTCGTCGACAACCTGCACAAGCGCTATGGCGATCGCGAAGTGCTCAAGGGCGTTTCACTGTCCGCCAAGCCGGGCGACGTCATCACGCTGATCGGATCCAGCGGTTCCGGCAAGAGCACATTTCTGCGCTGCCTGAACCTGCTGGAGCAGCCGCACGAAGGCAGCCTCAAGCTGGGCGCCGACGAACTCAAGCTGGTGCGCGACCGCGACGGCAGCCTGCGCGCCGCCGATCCCAAGCAGCTTCAGCGCTGGCGTGCCCGGCTCGCGATGGTGTTCCAGAACTTCAACCTCTGGGGCCATCGCACCGTCTTGGAGAACGTGACCGAAGCCCCCATCCATGTGCTGGGCGTGCCCAAGGCCCAGGCCCTGGAAAAGGCCGAGGCGCTGCTGGCGCGCGTGGGCGTGGGTCACCGCAAGTCGGTCTATCCAGCTCAGCTCTCCGGTGGCGAGCAGCAGCGCGTGGCCATCGCGCGCGCGCTCGCCGTGGAGCCCGAGGTGATGCTGTTCGACGAACCCACGTCGGCGCTGGACCCCGAGCTGGTTGGCGAGGTGCTCAAGGTGATGCGCGACCTGGCCGCCGAGGGCCGCACCATGATCGTCGTGACCCACGAGATGGGCTTCGCGCGCGAAGTCTCCAGCCACACCATGTTCCTGCACCAGGGCCGGGTCGTCGAGGAAGGCAACCCGCGCGAGGTGCTGGTGCGGCCGCAGAGCGAGCGCCTGAAGGCATTCCTCAGTGGCGGACTGAAGTAGGCCCCTCGGGCAGCGGGTACGCTGGCTGGCCACCGGCGAGACGCCGGTGGCGCTCGTGCCGTCCAATCCCGCTCAGGCGGGATTGGAGCCGCGGCACTTTCTCCCCCGGTGGGACGTCGATACGGGCGGCATTCAGCCACCCGTACCGCCACATAGGCCGGCTTGGGGCGGCCCGGCGCTCGGCCCGAATACCTCCGATGTTCGTGGCATGGAGCCACAAGCATCGGCAGACATCTTGGCAAGAGGCCCGGTGTGGAGTCGAGCCGTACCCGGCGAGCGACTCAAGGCCTGAGCGGTGGGGTGGCCCGGGTGGTCGTCGGGCTGGGGCTCAGTGCCCAGCGCGGTCCTCGGTCAAATCGCATTCAAGGCCCTCTTCTTTGGTGACTTTCTTCTGGGCCCTCAGAAGAAAGTTACCCGGCCGCCAGGCCGGAACCAGGTCATCAAGACGGAACCATGCCTTCAACAAAGTAGCGAGGCCAGTCAGGCCAGCAAGGCCAGCGAGCCCCAAGTGCCTTGAAGTCGCGCCTCAGCGCGGCAACTCAGCCCCTTCCCGTCACCCCACACAGATACTCCAGCTCCTCATCTCCGTGGCTGTCCCTGCGCCCGGTGGGATGCCAGCCGAGATGGCGATAGAAGCCCCAGGAGCGTGATCCCGGGTTGTCGGAGCAGCCCAGGAACAAGCGGCGATGGCCATGGGCGCGCAGCATGGCGACGACCTGGGCGAGCAGGTCGCGGCCGATGCCACGGCCCTCGAAGTCGGGCAGCAAGGCCAGCACCACGACCTCGCCGCTGCCGGTGTCGCCGAAGCAATAGCCCACGACCTCGCCGCCCACCTGAGCCACCACGCCGGGCAGCCGGCCCTCGCGAACCTGCTGGGACCAGGACTCGGCGGTGATGCCGAGTTCCGCCAGGCGCTGCTCGGAAACCGCGTTCTCACGCGTCAGGCCGCGCAGGCGGATGCAGGCCGGCACATCCTCGGGCAAGGCGGTGCGATAGAACGGGGGCGTGGACACAGGCATGGCGGGCGAACTGCAGAGAACCGGGAATGGGGTGCAGTGTGCCGCGATCTGGGCGGGGTACCCAAGGTCATGGGCCTGGGCCTGGGCCTGTGCTTGGGCGTATGGGGTGAGCCTTTGAAGGTGACGGGGTCTTGCGGGGCCTGCGCGGTCTTTGTGGTCTTTGCGCTGTGCGCAGAGCCCGCCGGGTCTCGCCCCGGCAGGCGAGTTCCTTTTCCTGCGGGCCCAGGAAAAGGAACCAAAAGGAAGGCCTGAAGACGATTTGACCGAGGACCGCGCTGGGCATGGAGCGCTGGCCCGACCACCCTCCGGGCCATCCCTCCGCTCAGGCCGTGAGTCACTCGACGGGTACGGCTCGACTCCAGATCGGGCCTCGTGCGCCGGCTCCTGCATGCCGATGCTGGCGGCTCCATGCCGCGAGCATCGGCGGCATGGAGGGCCGAGCGCCGGGCCGCCCCAAGCCGGCCCACTGGGCGATGTGCGAGCGGGGCACGCCCCGCGAGCATCGCCGCCCCCTCGGGGGGGCCGCCCAAGGTACGCCTTGGGCGGGGGGCTCACGGTTTAGGCGGGGGGGTTGGCAGTCAATAGGGTGAGACTTCGGGCCGCCTCGCCAGCACCGCGATCGGCGGTGCCCAGCGTTCGCCGCGCGGTTTCTTGCTGGTCACGAGCGTGATCTCGGAGGGCTCGAAGACTTCCACGTTGTGCGTGATCGGCGTGGTCAGCAGGTATTGCGCACGGGTGCTCTTCAGGAAGTGGCCGACCAGCTGGATGTTGCGCACGTCCAGGTGGGCAAAGGGTTCGTCGATGAAGACGAAGCCGCCCGGCGCGTCGTCGTCCTTCATCAGGCCCACGAGCAGGATCAGGCTCTTGAGCACCTGCTGGCCACCGGAGGCCTCGCCGTCGTTGAGCCCGACTTCGCCCTTGCCGTCGAAGTTGAACCGCACCTGCAGGCCGGCCTGCGCCAGCACGGTGTCGTCGTTGTCCAGATGAGGCAGTTCGGCCTGGGCCAGCACGCCGGCCAGTTCGCCCAGTTCCTGCACGTTCTTCTTGTAGCGCCGCACGGTGGCCCGCAGCACGTCGATGTAGCGCTCGCGCGCGTTGAACGCGGCGATGCGCGCCATCTCGTTGCTGGCACGGCGGTCGTCGAGCTGGCCGCTCTGCTCCAGCACCGCCAGATGCATGCGCGCATGGCGGTCCTGGACCTGCGGATCGGTCTCCCACACGCCGGTGTCCAACTCCTGCTGGACATGGCGCATCGCGATCTCGGCCTGCTTGGCGTTCTCGAACTCGTCACGCAGCGCGGCCAGCCGCTCGGCATGCACCCAGGCTGCCGGGAAGCGCTCGCGCGCGGTCCGGGACGCGCGCGCCGCGGCCTGCAGGTCCTCGCGCCGCGTGGCCCAGTCGCGCTCGCTGCGCAGCACCGAGTCCTCGCTGCTCTTGAGCCCGGCCTGCGCGGCTTCGTAGTCGCGCTCGGCGCGCGTGGCCTGGGCCACGGCGCGGTCGTGGGTCTGGTCCAGTTGGGCCATGCGCGTCGCCGCCTCGATGCGCGCCTGGCGCAGCGCGGGCAGGCGCGAGCGCGCCTCGGCGAATTCGTCGGCGCGGTCCAGCAGCTCCTGCGCGGCCTTGTGGCCTTGCGCGGCGCGCTGCACATCCTTGAGCTGACGCTCGATCTCGGCCTGCTCGCGGGCGATCTTGGTCAGCTCCAGCTCGTAGCGCGCCAGCTCGGCCTCCAGCGAGCTGCGGCGCGAATCCAGCGCCGACACGCCGAACTGGAATTCGCGCGGCTCCACCCACAGGCTGCGGCCGCCCCGGCCGTCGCGGTAGTAGGCGTCCTGCGTGATCCATTCACCACCGACCTTGGCCCCCTGCTCCGTGTCCGCCACGCAGCGGATGGAGGCCAGCTGGCGCAGCAGCCAGCCCGGCAGCCGCGCATGCACTTTCAGCGCGGCCAGCAGGCTGTCCCGGGGGACCGTGGCCGGCACCTGCTCGGCGTCGGCGACGACGTAGTGGCGGTAGCGCTCGCGCGCGGCCAGACGGTAGGCCTGCGCCTCGTCGGAGGCATGGGCCAGCACCACCACCCAGCGCGACGGACGCAGGAAACCTTCGGCCGCGGCGCGCCAGGCGTCGTTGGCGATGTCGATGCAATCGGCCAGCACATGGTGGGCGATGCCCGCCTCGTCCAGCGCCTTGCGGAAACGCGTGACCTCGGGCGGCGGTGGGGGCAGGTGTTGCCCCTGCAGCGCATCCATCGCCGCCTGCGCCTTGCGCAGTTGGTCACTCTGCCGCGTGAAGTTCTCGCGCAGCTGGTGCTGGCGCGTGCCCAGTTCCTCCAGCCGGCTGGTGAGCTGCTCGCCATCGGTCTCGACCGCGGCCAGCGCCTTCAGGTCCTCCTCGCGCTTGGCGAGCTGCTCCATGGGCCGCTCGGCCTCGCGCGCGGTCTCGAAGGCCTGGCGGGCGCCCTTGCGCTCGCCTTCCAGCTCGGTCAGCCGGGTCTGGGCCTGCTGCTGCGCCTCGAACAGCGCATGCAGCTGCTGGCGCTTCTCGCGGATGCCGCGCTCGTCGGACCGGGCGAAGAGCCGCTGGCGGTGCAACTCGCGCAGCTGCTGCGCGATGCGCTGGCGCTGCTCGCTCCACTGCAGCACCGGCAGCACCTCGGTGGAGAGGCGCTCGCGTTCCTTCAGGCGCAGCTGGTACTGCTGGTAGCTGGTGACGCGGTTGGCCAGGTCGGAGAGCTGGGCCTGCGCATGCGAGAGCTCGTGCGTGGCCTGCTCGACCTCCTTCAGCAGCTGCTGCTGGTGGTTGCGCGCGAGTTCGTAGCGGTCCAGCACCTCCTGGTCGCCGAAGACCTCGAAGACCAGGCGCAGCAGTTCCTTGGGCGAGAGCTCGCACAGCCGGTCGGTCTGGCCCTGCTCCAGGGCCAGCACACGGCCGATCGCGCGCGTCAGGCCGGCGGCCTCCAGGCGCTTCTTCCAGGCCTCGATGCCCAGCCAGTCCTTCTCGGCGCGCTGGTCCAGTTCCTCGATCTCATGCACACCGTCGACCAGGATGTAGCGCCGCACCCAGTCGCCCCCCTGGCGCGAGATGCGACAGGCCAGCGTCACCTGGTCGGCATAAAGCAGCGAGCTGGCGAAGGGCCGGCTGCTGTTCTGGCGGCCGCGCGGGCGGTTGTCCACCAGCGCGCGCAGCCAGGCCGTCTCGGCATTCGCGTGGCGGGCGTAGGTCTTGTAGGTGCGCCCGCCCGAGCATTCCAGCCCCAGCAGCGTGCGCATCGCGTCCAGCAGCGTGGTCTTGCCCGAGCCATTGGGGCCGGCGATGGTGATGATGTTGCCGTCCAGCGGCATGGCCACGCGGCGGCAGTAGTCCCAGTGCAGCAGTTCCAGGGATTGCAGGTGAAACATCAGGCGTTTTCTTCGTTGTGGCGTGCGGCGAGGATGTGGCTGAGCGCCGGGCCCGCGCCCTCGTCGGTGCTGCGCGACAGCACGTCGGCCAGCGCGCCGTCCAGGATGCGCGGCGCCAGGGTGTCGTAGTCCAGCAGCAGGTCCAGCAGCGGGCCCTCGGCGATGTCCTCGCCCTTGCGCGTGATGAAGCCCTGGCGCTCCAGCAGCTTCAGGTTGGCGTCCAGGCGCATCTTCTTGCCGAGCTGGTTGCCGAAGTCGGCCAGCAGGCTGCGGTAGGACAGCGTCGGGGCGCTGCTCGCGGCGCTGGGCAGCGGCTTGTCGGTGGCGAACATCTCGCCCTGCCCCTCGGCCTCCTCGCTGCGCGTGAGCTGGCGCTGGCGCTTGGGCAGCACGATCAGCGCCCACAGCACCACCAGCAGCGCCACGCCGTCGCGCGGGAGGTCCAGGTTGTTGTTGGCGGCCAGGCCGGTCTCGCCGAACACGGCCACCTCGGCCGGTCGCAGCATCGCGACGCTGATGTGGTCGGCATAGACGTTGTCGACCACCTTCAGGCCCACCGCGCCCAGGCGTTCGTTCAGCGCGCGCCACAGCTCCTGGTCGATCAGCGCGCGCTTGACCAGCGCCTGGTTGCGCGGCAGCCAGCGGCGGGCGAGAAGCTGCGCCGCCAGCTGGGCGGCGTCATCGAGGGTGTTGCTCATGCCTTGTTCTCGTTCGGGTTGACCGAGGCCGCGGCGGCCTCGGTGGCCCTGTTGTCGGGGGCCGGTGCGGCGGCCCCGGGCTCATGGTCCACGGTGTGCAGCACGCCGCGGCTCATCCAGGCCACATAGTCGTCGTCCACCTCGCCCTGCTCGGCGGACCAGCGCACGCGCCAGGGCTGGCGCGCCATGTCGCCGGTCGCGCCGGCCAGGTGCTGGGCCTGCGGATCGCCCAGCAGCGGCAGCAGCTGCGCGCGGTAGGCCGCGCGCGCATAGCTGCCGCCCAGCACCGCGGGACGCAGGTCGCGCGCCTGGCCGCCCTCGCCGCCGGCCTCCAGCCAACGACCCAGCAGCGCCTGCAGCTGGTCCATTTCGGGCGGCAGGCTCATCACCGCGAGTTCGCCGGGCGGCGCCTTCAGCCCCTCGGGCAGCGGTTCCACGGTGGGCGGCTTGGGCCGGTCGCGCTCGAACTCCGCCTCGGCCGTGTCCAGCATCTCGTGCTGGGCGACGAAGACCGGCTGCACCGGCCGCGACAGCGCGCCCAGCGCCAGGTTTTCAAGGAAGGGCACGCCCTGCAGCCAGCGCCGCACGTCGGTGGTGGTGATGCCGGTGGTGCCCAGGGTGACGCGCTGGCGGTCGGCCTGCTGCAGCGCGCGGTTGAACTGGCTGGCCATGGCCAGCAGCCGCGCCTGGGCCAGGCCCAGTTCGCGCGCCAGCCGCTCCAGCCGCGCGTTGCCGTCCGACTGCGCCTGCTGGATGATGGCCGACAGCGCGTCGCTGGCCTTTTCCACCAGTTTCAGCGCGCGCTCGAAGCGCATGCGCGCGCGGCGCAGATGGAACTCGGAGCCCGACGCGATCGCGTCGGCGAACTCGTTGTACAGCCGCGAGAGCTGGGCCAGCAGGTGCTGCAGCTGCGATGGCTCCAGCGTGCCCAGCTGGTGGGCACCGGCCACGTTGGCCAGCAAACCGGCCAGGTCGCCGTCCTGGTCCTGCCCCTGCGTCAGCGGCGACAGCAGCGCCACCAGCTGCTGCGCCAGCGGCGTGATGCCGTACTGCTGGTCGGTGGGCTCCCAGGCCAGCAGATGGGCCTCGCGCAGGCGCTTGAGCACCAGCTCCAGCGCGTCGTCGCGCAGGTGGTGGAAATGGCGGTTCAGCACGTCGCGCGTCAGGCGCGACTCGGGCAGGCTCATCAGTTCGATGAACACCCACACGCGCAGACGCGCCAGCGTCGCCGGCCCGTGGAACAGCGCGCGCAGCGCCGCCAGCAGCGCATCGCTGCGCTCCAGCTGCCACCACAGCAAGGCCTCGGTGGGCGCCGCGCCATCGCGGAAATAGTCTTCGAAGCGCAGGGACTCGGCGCCTGCATCGCCATCGTCGATGGCCGCGCCCCGTGCCGCGCTTGCAGCGTGATCGGTCATATGGGCGGCGATTATCGCCGGGTGGGAGCGCGCGCCGGGAAGCGGTCCGCCCCCCGGCTCCGCCCGCGGTTCAGGCCGCCCGCAGCAGCCGCTGCATCAGGCGCGCCTCGGCCCCGAAGCTGTCCAGCTTGGCCTGCAGCGCCGCGCTGGGCACGGCCAGTTCGGCAAAACCCTGGCGCTGCCAGTAGGGCACCGAGCCCTGCACCGCGATCAGCACCACGCGCGGCAGACCCATGTCCTGCGCCCGCCGCAGCACCTGGCTCAGCAGGGCCGAGCCCAGGCGCTGCGCGCGGCCCGCCGGCGCCACCGCCAGGTCGTGCAGATACAGCGCCTGCGGCGCGCGCGCCGCCGGCCAGGCGCCGGCATCCAGGGCCGGCAGTTGGCCCTCGTCCACCGGCAGGCTCACGACATAGCCCAGCGGCTCATCGTCCGCGCCCAGCGCCAGATAGCTGCAGTTCAGCCCGCGCGTGGCCTGCAGCTTGGCCGCGAAGGCCTGCTCGCTCTCCAGGAAATCGGCGCCATAGCACTGCGCCTGCATCGCCAGGACGGCCGGCACGTCCGACCTGTCCATCACCTTCAACCTCAACATCAGATCCGCTATCCCTCTCGCCGGGGATCCGCCCCGGCCACGCCGGGCGCCGCAACGGCGCCCTCCAATTCCCAGCCCCGCACGGCGCTCAGACCCGCCGCCACTGCGCCAGCAGCGGCGTGAACAGCAGCACGAAGAGCAGGATGTTGCCCGCCACGCAGGCCCAGAACACGCGCCGGAACGCCGGCTTGGCGCTCTTGTGGCGCAGCATCTGCTGCGCCAGCAAGGCCCCGGGCCAGCCGCAGGCCAGCGCCAGGCCGTGCAGCGTGCCCTCGGCCACGCGCCAGCCGCCGCGCTGCGCGGAGCGCTTGTCCTGCCAGTAGACGATGAAGGTGGCCAGGCTCATGGCCACGTAGAAGCCCCACAGCCCATGCGGCAGCGGCCAGGCCAGGTGGGTCAGCAGCACCAGGACGGCGAACAGCGGGATGAGCCACAGCGAGGCCGAACCGGCGGCCCGCGCCGTGCCCGCGGCACGCGGCGCTGCGGCCGGCGGGGTCACCGGGCGGCGCGGTTCCAGGCTCTGCACCTTGAGCGCGCGCGCCTTGCCTTGCGCGTCACGGCCCGGCTCGAAGCTGAGCCGCTCGCCGACGAAGGGCCGGCCGGCGCGCAGCCCGAAGGCCTTGATGTGAACGAAAAGTCGCGGGCCGCCGCCTTGGGGCTGGATGAAGCCATAGCCCTTGGCATCGTCCCACTTCGCCAGAATTCCCTGCTCGCGCATGACTCGCCGAAAGGACAAAGGCGGATTGTTCCACAGCTGCCGATCGGGGCGCCGGCGCCGGGCGCTGGCAACGGGCCGTGCAGGTCCCGGCCCGGGTGACGGGCACGCCATGGCGCGCCCGGCGGACGCTCAGCCGGCGTCCGGGCGCTCGCCCGCGGCGATGCGGCGTTCGATCTCCTGCAGCGCAGGCAGCAGCTCCCACAGCCCGTCCACCACCAGGTGGGCACCGCCGGCCAGCAGCTCGGCGCGCGCGGCTTCGCGGCGGCGTGCCTGCTCGGCCTCGTCCAGCGCCTGCCATTCGTCCAGGCTCAGGCCCATCACATTGCCGCTGACCGCGACGCCCACGCACCAGGCGCCGACCGCGCGGCCTTCCTGCAGCCCCACCGGTGTGTCGTCCACCTTGAGCAGCGCGGCCGGCGGCCAGACCTGCAGGTCCGACATCGTGCGCACCATCATCAAGGGGCCGGGCCGCGCGCTGGCCATGTCGCCGGCGCAGACCAGGTTGTCCGGCGCGTAGCCCAGCGCCTCGGCGATGGGCGCCAGCACCTCCATGATGGGCCGGTTATAGCCGGTGGTGGAGCCGATCTTCAGTCCGCGCGCGCGCAGCGCCGCGATGGTTTCGAGCGCGCCGGGCACCAGGGCCGCGTGCTGGCGCACGCTGGCCGCGTTCATCGGCGTGAAGATCTCGTAGAGCCGATCGCAGTCCACCGCGCCGAAGGCCTGGCCCTTGACGCGCTGCCATTCGGCGGCGATGCGCGGCTGCGTGCCCAGCGCATGGATGTGGTCCCACTTGGCCATGCCCATGGGCGCGCGCGCCTCGGCGATGCTGATCGCCACGCCCTCGCGCGCGAACAGTTCCACGAAGGCCCCCATGGGCGCCAGGCTGCCGAAGTCCAGCACCGTGCCGGCCCAGTCCAGCACCACCGCCTGCAGCGGCGGCGCGACGCGATCACCAGCCATGCAGCACCTCCTCGGCCAGCGCGAACGCGGTGCTGGCGCCGGTGCCGCCGGTCACCAACACGACGCGGGTGCGCTCGTCGGGCGCGTCGACCAGGCAGGGCTGGCGGTCGCTGACCGGATAGCAGCCGGTCCAGCGCTCGCGCACCGCCAGCTGCGGCAGCGCCAGCTGGGCGCGCAGCTCGTCCAGGATCAGCCCGTCCACCGCCTCGCTGGCGAAGGGCGGCAGCACATCGCCGTAGTGGTGCGAGTCACCCACCACCAGGCTGCCGTCGGCGCTCTGCACCGCGATCAGGTGGACGCCATGGGCCAGCGCGTCGGCGCGTTCGGTCTGCAGCCGCGCGCGCAGCGCCTGGGCCTCGGGCAGCTCGGCATAGCCTTCATAGCGCACCAGGCTCAGTTCCCCCATCGCCGCGGCCTGCAGCCTGAAGCCGGCTGGCGGCTGCACGCGCAGCATCTGCAGCTGGCACAGCTGCAGGCCCTGGGCGCCCAGCCGGGGCGCGTACAGGCCGCCCAGCTCGGCGCCGCTGCACACGACCACGCGTTCAGCGTGGTAGACGGCACGCGACGAGCGCACGCGGGGCGCGTCCACCTCCAGCACCGCCTCGCCGAAGCGAAAGCGCACGCCGTGGCGCTCGGCCAGCCAGGCGGCCAGGCGCGGGATCACCTCGCGCGATTCCACGCGCAGCTCATGCGGGCTGTACAGCGCGCCCAGCAGACCCTCCGGGTTCAGCCCCGGCTGACGCGCCAGCGCCTCCTCGCGGCCCAGCAGCTGGCAGCCCTCGCCCATCTCCGTGGCGGCGAAGGCCTGCAGCAGCGCCGCCGACTCCGGCCGGCGCATCGCCAGCACCAGCCCCTGGTGCTCCACCCGCAGCCCTGCCTCGCCGGCCAGCTCGGCCCACAGCGCGCGCGTGCGCCGCGCCCGCAGCCAGTGCGCGCCGCGCTTCTGCCCGGTGACCGTGACGAAGCCGAAATTGCGCACCGACGCCCCGATGCAGGCCGCGTCGCGCTCCAGCACCGTCACCCGCCAGCCCTTGCGCGCCGCCGCCCAGGCATGGGCCAGGCCCACGATCCCCGCCCCCACCACCAACAGATCCGATTCCATCCCACTTCCTTCGTTAACGGCTCACGCCCTGCAAACCCAAATCCCCACGCAGCGCCCTGCCCCGCTGTCCTTGCTTGCGGCTCAAGGCCGCAAGCAAGGACGCCCCAGGGCCGCAGGGCCGGCGCCGGGCCGCCCCAAGCCGGCCCACCTGGCGATGTGCGAGCGGGGAAACCCCCGCGAGCATCGCCGCCCCCTCGGGGGGCCGTCCCCGGTACCCCGGGGGCGGGGGGCCTCACTCACTTTGCCCTCCACCTCTGCGTCCGCTGCACCAGCCCCTGCCCCAGCAGCGCGATCAGCCCGCGCCCCAGCGCCGCGGTGGCGAACAGCAGCGTCGCCATCGCGGCGGCCGGCGCGGTGTCGCCGGCGTCGTCCATCGCCAGCACCGCGATCGCGGCCAGCTCGGTGGACGGCGTGTACAGGAAGACCAGCGCCGACACCGTGGTCAGCGCGCTGACGAAGAAGTAGCCCGCGACCTGCACCAGCGTGGGCAGTGCCACTGGCAAATGCACACGCCACAGCTGGCGCCAGAAGGGCTGGCCCAGCGATTGCGCCACCAGCTCGTATTCGCCGTCCAGCTGGCGCAGCCCCGACAGCTGGGTGATGTGGGCCACCGAATAGAAGTGCGCCACGGTGCAGATCACCAGCAGCGCCAGGCTGCCGTAGAGCCCGCGCAGCGGGTTCCAGGGGGCGTTGAAGAAGAGGATGTAGCCCAGCCCCAGCGCCAGCCCCGGCACGGCCATGGGCAGCGTGGCCATGGCATGCAGCAGCCCGCGCCCGGGCGCCAGCCCACGCGGCTTGTCCACCAGCCAGGCCAGCACGAAGCTCAGCAGCGTGCCCGCCGCCGCGGTCCACAGCGCCAGCTTCAGCGAGTTGCCATAGGCGGCCCAGCCGCCGCCATCGCTCATGTCGAAGGCGTAGTGCGCCAGCGTGGGCGTCAGCCGGTAGGGCCAGTAGGTGGCGAAGGAGGCATAGACGGCCACCGCGAACACCCCCGCCAGCGCCACGGCGACGCCCGCCACATAGAGCAGCGCCAGCCCATCGCGCAGCGCGCGGCGCTCCGGCACATGGAGCACCGCGCGCAGACCCAGGCTGGCCGCCTGGCGCGCGCGCAGCCATTGCTCCACGCGAAAGGCCAGCGCCGCCGGCAGCAGCAGCAACAAAGCCACGACGGCGCCCATGTGCAGCTTCTGCTGGCCCACCACCTCCTTGTAGATGTCGGTCGCCAGCATGGGCGTCTGCCCGCCGACGACCTTGGGCACGCCGAAGTCGGTGATGACCAGCACGAAGACCACCACCCAGGCCATCAGCAGCCCGTAGCGGCTGCCCGGCAGGGTCACGGTGGCGAAGATCCGCCACGGCCCCGCGCCCAGGCACTGAGCCGCCTCGTACAGCCGCGCGTCGCGGCTGGACAGCGCGGTGCCGAGAATCAGCAGCGCATGCGGGAAGGTCCACAGCACCGAACCGAGCACGATGCCCGTGGTCCCGTAAAGCCCGGGCAGGCCCAGCAGCACCAGCAGCTCCTTCAGCAGTCCCTGCTGGCCGAAGGTGTACACCAGCCCGATCGCTGCCAGCAGCGACGGCGCCAGCAGCGGCAGCAGCGCCAGCGCGCGCCACAGCAGCGCGGCCGGCAGCCGGCAGTGGGTCAGCGCCCAGGCATAGCCATAGGCCAACCCGACGCAGAGGCTGGCCGACAGCGCCGACAGCAGCAGGCTGTTGGTCAGCGACTCCAGCCGCCGCCCGCCGCCCAGGTAGGCCTGGAAGTTGGCGAGGCCGACGAACTGGCCTTGCGCGTCCAGCAGGCTGCGCCAGCCCAGGCTGGCCAGCGGCGCCAGCACCGCGAGCCCGAGCAGCAACAGCCCCAGCGCCAGCAGCGCGCGCAGCAGCCAGGGCTCCAGCATGGCGCCTGGCGATGGCGCGGGGCCGGTGGTCTCAGCGCGGCCTGGTCCGGCCAGGTCTTGCGCGGTGCCCGGGAGCACTGCGCTCATGGGATGTCCCTCCGCGCTGCGCGCTCCGGGATTCGCGCTTGGGAGCGGCCCGGCGCGTGGGCTGGATGGTCCCTCCGCGCTGCGCGCTCCGGGATTCGCGCTTGGGAGCGGCCCGGCGCGCTCATGCCGCCCTCCGCATCGAAAGCGGCAGTTCGAACAGATGGATGGCGCCGGGCGCCGCGGCGATGCGCAGCGGCATGCCGCATTCCAGCCGCGGCTGCAGGGCGGCGGCCTGCTCGCTGGGCAGTTCCAGTTCCAGCTCGGTCTGCAGCGCCTCGCAGCGCAGCAGCAGCCGCGTCCACGGCCCCTGAAAGACCAGCTCGCTCAGCAGCACCGCCAGGTCGCCCTGCGCGTGCAGGCGCAGGGCCTCGGGGCGCAAGCCCAGCAGCACCGGGCTGCCGGTCTTGTAGGCGCAGGTGTCGGCGTCCAGCAGCGCGGTGCCCACGCGCACGCGGTTCTCGGCCACCACCAGGCCCTCCAGCCAGTTCATGCGGCCCACGAAGCCGGCCACCTCGCGGCTGGCCGGCCGCTCATAGAGCGCCTGCGGCCGGTCCTGCTGGGCGATGCGCCCCTCGTGCATCAGCACCACGCGGTCGGACATGGCCAGCGCCTCGTCCTGGTCGTGGGTGACCATCAGCGTCGTGATGCCCAGGCGCTGCTGCAGGCGGCGGATCTCGCTCCGCAGGCCCTGGCGCACCTGGGCGTCCAGCGCCGACAGCGGCTCGTCCAGCAGCAGCAGGCGCGGCTGCGGCGCCAGCGCGCGGGCCAGCGCCACGCGTTGCTGCTGGCCGCCGGAGAGCTGCGCGGGGAATTTGTGCGCCTGCTCGCCCAGGCCCACCAGCGCCAGCATCTCGTCGGCGCGCGCCTGCGCCTCGCGTCGGCTCAACGCCTGCAGGCCGTAGCAGACGTTCTCGCGCGCCGTCATGTTGGGAAACAACGCATAGGACTGGAACACCACGCCAAAGCGCCGCTGCGCGGCGCTCCAGCGCGTGATGTCCTGCCCCTGCAGCAGCAGCCGGCCGCGCTCGGCGGTCTCGATGCCGCAGACCAGGCGCAGCAGCGTGGTCTTGCCGCAGCCCGACGGCCCCAGCAGGCTGACGAACTCCCCCGCCGCCAGCGTGAGGTCGATGCCACGCAGCACCGTCTGCGTGCCGAAGCGCTTGCTCAGCTGTTCAATCTGCAGCATGGGAGTTCACCTGCCGGGTCCGTCGCGCGTTCACTGCTTCTTCTCGGCCTTGCCTTCGTAGCGGCGCGACCACTCGGCGAGGATGCGGTCACGGTTGGCCGCGGCCCAGTGGAAGTCGTTCTTGGCCAGCAGCTTGTCCAGGTCCTGCGGCACGAACTCCAGCTGCTCCTGCACCGTGGGCAGCGCCAGCACAGCGAAGTTCTTCGCGTACAGCTCGTTGGCCTTGCGCGTCACCGCCCAGTCGGCCAGCGCGCGCGCGGCGTCCTGCTTCTTGCTCGTCTTCATGATCGCGGTGGCCTCGACGTCCCAGCCCAGGCCTTCCTTGGGGAAGACGATGTCGATGGGCGCGCCCTCGCGCTTGGTCTTGTTGGCGCGGTACTCGAAGGACAGGCCCACCGGGAACTCGCCGGCGCCGGCCTGCTTGCAGGGCTTGGAGCCGCTGTGCGTGTACACGCCGATGTTCTGGTGCAGCGCGTCCATGAAGGCCCAGCCCTTGGCCTCGCCCATCATCTGCAGCCAGGCCGAAACCATCAGATAGCCCGTGCCGCTGGAGGCCGGGTGCGGCATGGTGATCGCGCCCTTGTAGGCCGGCAGGGTCAGGTCGGCCCACGATTGCGGCTTGGGCAGCTTGCGCTTCTCGGCCTCCACGGTGTTGAAACAGACCGCCGAGGACCACAGGTCCATGCCCACCCAGGTGGGTTGGGCGCGCGGATCGCGCATGCTGGGGCGCACCTGCTCCAGCCCCTTGGGCGCGTAGGCGGCCAGCATGCCTTCCTTGTCCAGCAGCATCAGCGAGGTGGCGGCCAGGCCCCAGATCGCGTCGGCCTGCGGGTTGGCCTTCTCGGCGAGCAGCCGGGCGGTGACGATGCCGGTGCTCTCGCGCACGAACTTCAGCTCGATGGACGGGTGGTCCTGCTCGAACGCGGCCTTGTAGGCCTTGATCTGGTCGGCTTCCAGCGCGGTGTAGACCAGCAGCTCGGTCTTGCCCTGGGCCCAGGCCGCGCCCGCGGCGGCCAGCGTCAGCGACAGGCCGGCCAGCGTGGCGCGGATCGCGGTCTTCAGTGTCTTCATGCGTGTGTGCTCCATCACCGTCGGGGTGTGCCCGGCACTGTAGGAATCCAACATGTCACGACTGCGTCAAGGAACGGAAAAACAATGAAGCCCGTTTTGGCGCTTTTGGGGCAGGAAATTGAGCGTGCTGGTGAACCAGCTGAAGGCCTTTTACGCCGTGGCCAGGCTGGGATCGATCACGCTGGCGGCCAAGCAGCTGGAGCTGTCCGCGCCCACGGTGACCACGCAGATCCGCGCGTTGGAGGAGCAGTACGGGCTGGAGCTGTTCCGCCGCAGCGGCGGCCGGCTCAGCCTCAGCGAGTCCGGCGCGCGCCTGCTGCCGCGCGTCGACGCGCTGCTGCAGCAGGAACTGGACCTGGAGTTCACGCTGCGCAACAGCGCCGAGCTGAGCGGCGGCAGCCTGCGCCTGGGCGCGACCGCGCCCTACTACCTGCTGGAGATCCTGCAGCGCTTCCGCGCCCGCCATCCGCGGGTGGACATCAGCGTGGCGTCCGGCAACTCGCGCCAGATGATGGAGGCGCTGCTGAGCTACCAGGTCGACGTGGTCACCTCCTCCCATCTGGAAAAAGACCCACGCCTGCAGCGCCTGGAGCTGGGACGCGACCCGCTGGTGCTGCTGCTGCCGCAAGGCCACGCGCTGGCGGCGCTGGCGGCCGTGCCGCTGGCCGCGCTGGCCGACCAGACCCTGCTGCTGCGCGAACGCGGTTCGATGACGCGGACGCTGACCGAACAGGCCATGGAGGCCGCCGGGCTGCGGCCGCGCGACACACTGGAGATTGCCAGCCGCGAAGCGCTGCGCGAGGCGGTGCGGCTGGGACTGGGCCTGAGCGTGTTCGCCGCGCATGAGACCGGCAGCAGCCCGGACCTGCTCGTGCGCCCTTTTGCCGACCCCATGCCCGAGGTCTGCGAGTACCTCTACTGCCTGCGCGAACGCGCCGAGGCGCGGCTGATGCGCGCCTGGCTGGCCTGCTGCGGCGCCGACGCCCCGGCATAATTCCGCCGGGCCTGCGGCGGCGGCGCCCCAAGACCAAGACAGAGATCGAACAGGGAGGACTCCATGCCATTTGCCGGCCTTGGCCTGCACGTCGTGATCGCGCTGCTGTGCGCCATCCATGCGGTGAAAACGCGCCAGCAGATGTACTGGCTCTTCATCCTCTTCGCCTTCCCGCTGCTGGGCAGCCTGGTGTACTTCTTCGCCATCTATCTGCCCAATTCGCGGCTGGAGCGCGGTGCCGTCAAGGCCCTGGGCGCAGCGGCCCGCGCGCTGGATCCGGAGCGCGAGCTGCGCGAGGCGCGCGCCGCGCTGGACGACACCCCGACGGCGCAAAACCAGATGCGCCTGGCCGCGGCGCTGCTGGCGCTGGGCCGCGGCCAGGAGGCGGCGCAGGCCTATGAGCGCTGCCTGGTGGGGCCCTTCGCATCCGACCCCGACATCCGCTACGGCGCCGCCTGCGCCTTTGTCGAGTGCGGCCGCCATGCCGAGGCCCTGCCCCATCTGCGCGCGCTGCAGCAGGAGCGGCCCGAGTTCCGGCGCGAGGAGGTGGCGCTGCTGCATGGACGCGCGCTGACCGGCCTCGACCGGCTGGCCGAGGCACGCGCCATGCTGGAGGACGCCCAGCAGCGCCATGGCAGCTTCGCGGCCAAGACCGAGCTCGCGATCTGGGCCCATGCGGCGGGCGAGGCCGCGCTGGCGGCGCAGCTCGATACCGAACTGGACAAGAGCAGCGCGCGCTGGAACCGCCAAACCCGTGAACTGAACGAGCCACTGCTGCGCCGGCTGCGCGCCGCGCGCGGCAGCCGCTGAACGGCCGGCCACCCATGCTCGCCACGACCGTGCCGCCGGACTTGCGCGACACGCTGATCGCGCTGGAGCGCGAGCTGCACCGGCCCGAGCACTCGCCCGGGCGCTTCGAACAGCTGCTGGACGCCGAGTTCTGCGAACACGGACGCTCCGGGCGCGCCTGGGACCGGCCGGCCATCCTGCGCATGCTGGCCGAAGCCGAGCCCGTGGACATCCATGCCCAGGACTTCGTGCTGCAGCCGCTGGGCGACGACCTGGTGCTGCTGCGCTACCGCAGCGCCCACCGGGCGCCCGGCGGCGCGCTGGAGCGGCATTCGCTGCGTGCCTCGCTGTGGCGGCACGACGCGCGCCTGGGCTGGCGCCTGGTCTTCCACCAGGGTACGGCCACCGCCCCCTTCGACGCGACGACCGGCTAAGGGCCCCGGGCCCTCGCGGCCCGGCGCCCCAGCAGGATCAGAACGCCGCGATGCCGGTCTGCGCGCGGCCCAGGATCAGCGCGTGGAT
Organism: Pelomonas sp. CA6; assembly: GCF_022549225.1. Classification (GTDB taxonomy): domain Bacteria; phylum Pseudomonadota; class Gammaproteobacteria; order Burkholderiales; family Burkholderiaceae_C; genus Roseateles. Next base: position 206,725 of record NZ_JAKZFD010000010.1, on the reverse strand, counting down.
GTCGTGCGTTCCCTCGTAGGTGTTCACCACCTCCAGGTTCACCAGGTGGCGCGCGATGCCGAACTCGTCGCTGATGCCGTTGCCGCCCAGCATGTCGCGCGCGGTGCGGGCGATCTCCAGGCTCTTGCCGCAGCTGTTGCGCTTCATGATGGAGGTGATTTCCACCGCCGCCGTGCCCTCGTCCTTCATGCGCCCCAGACGCAGGCAGCCCTGCAGGCCCAGCGTGATCTCGGTCTGCATGTCGGCGAGCTTCTTCTGCACCAGCTGGTTGGCCGCCAGCGGCCGGCCGAACTGCTGGCGGTCCAGCGTGTACTGACGCGCGGTATGCCAGCAGAACTCGGCCGCGCCCAGCGCGCCCCAGGCGATGCCGTAGCGTGCGCTGTTCAGGCAGGTGAACGGCCCCTTCAGCCCGCGCACCTCAGGGAAGGCGTTCTCCTCGGGGCAGAACACCTCGTCCATCACGATCTCGCCGGTGATGGAGGCGCGCAGCCCCACCTTGCCATGGATGGCCGGCGCGCTCAGGCCCTTCCAGCCCTTCTCCAGCACAAAGCCTCGGATCTGGCCGCCGTCGTCCTTGGCCCAGACCACGAAGACATCGGCGATCGGGCTGTTGGTGATCCACATCTTGGCGCCGGTGAGGCTGTAGCCGCCATCCACCTTGCGCGCGCGCGTGACCATGGAGCCGGGGTCCGAGCCGTGGTTGGGCTCGGTCAGGCCGAAGCAGCCGATCCATTCGCCGCTGGCGAGCTTGGGCAGGTACTTCTGCTTGGTGGCCTCGCTGCCGAACTCATGGATGGGCACCATCACCAGCGAGCTCTGCACGCTCATCATCGAGCGGTAGCCGGAATCCACCCGCTCCACCTCGCGGGCGATCAGCCCGTAGCAGACGTAGTTCAGCCCGGCGCCGCCGTAGGCTTCGGGAATCGTGGGGCCCAGCAGCCCCAGCTCGCCCATCTCGCGGAAGATGGCCGCGTCGGTCTTCTCGTGGCGGAAGGCCTCCAGCACGCGCGGCGCCAGCCGGTCCTGGCAGTAGGCGCGCGCCGCATCGCGCACCGCGCGCTCGTCATCGCTGAGCTGCTGGTCCAGCAGCAGCGGGTCGTCCCATTGGAATCGGGCCTTGTCAGCCATGGTCATCTCCTTGTGTAGTCCTGCGAGAGCTGTGCGGCGCGCCGCGTGCATGCGCCAGTATCAATAGCGCGTCCATTCGTGTCCAATTCAATAAAGCATTCCGACGATACGAATATCCTATGAACTTCGAGTTCCGCCACCTGCGCTACTTCCTCGTTCTGGCCGAGGAGCTGCACTACGGCCGCGCGGCGCAACGGCTGGCGATCTCGCAGCCGCCGCTGTCGGTCAACATCCAGCAGCTGGAAGCGGCGGTCGGTGCGCGGCTGCTGGACCGTGACAGCAAGGGCGTGCGTCTGACCCCGGCCGGCGCCGCCTTCCGCGAGCGCGCCCGCGCGCTGCTGGACGGCGCCGAGGAAGCCGGCGCGCTGGCGCGCGAGGTCGAATCCGGCGAACGCGGCCGGCTGCGCCTGGGCTTCGTCGGCTCCACGCTGTTCCACGGGCTGGCCGACTGGCTGCACCGCTTCCAGGCACGCCATCCGCGCGTGGAGGTGGTCGTCGTGGAGTTGAATTCGCAGGACCAGATCGAGGCGCTGCTGCAGCACGAGCTGGACCTGGCGCTGGTGCACACGGACCGGCTGCCGCCGGCGCTGGCGCACCAGCCGCTCTACCAGGAGCCCTTCATGGCCTGCCTGCCCGCCGACCATGCGGCGGCGCGCTCGCGCAAGGTCTCGCTCGCCGGGCTGCGCGAGCAGCCCTTCATCCTGTTCTCGCGCCGGGGCTCGCCGGACTACCACGCCCGCATCGTCGAGGCCTGCCGCCAGCAGGGCTTTTATCCGCGTCTGCAGCACGAGGGCCGGCACTGGCTGTCCGTGGTGCTGCTGGTGGCCCAGGGCATGGGCGTGTCCATCGTGCCCGCGTCCTTCCGCCAGGCTGGCGTGCAGGGCGCGGTGTTCCGCCCCATCGAGGAAGACATCGCGCCCTCGCAGGTCTTCGCGGCCTGGCGGCGCGACGAGGCCTCGGCGCTGCGCGAGCGCTTTCTCGCGCTGGCACCGGCGCGCTGAACGGTGGCGGACGGCGGGCATCGCGGCCTCAGGGCAGCATGGCGGTGACCTCGATCTCCACCTTGGCGCGATCCTCCATCAGCGCCGCGACCTGCACCGCGCTCATCGCGACGCCGTACTCGCGGCCCAGCACCTCGCGGTAGACCTGGCCGACCTCGCGGCCACGGCCCAGGTATTCCTTCTTGTCCAGCACATACCAGGTCATGCGGCAGATGTGCTCCGGCGCGGCGCCCGCCTCGGCCAGCACGGCCTTGATGTTGAGCAGGGTCTGGCGCACCTGGGCGATGAAGTCGTCGCTCTCGAACTGGCATTGCGCGTTCCAGCCGATCTGCCCGGCGACAAACACGCAGCGGCCAGTGGCGGCGACGCCGTTGGCATAGCCGCGCGGTTCCGCCCAACCGGGCGGCTGCAAAAGAGTCTTGGTGGCATTCATCGGGTACAGCTCCTTGGGTTTTCGGGATGATTCAGGGGAGCGACGGTTCGTTCGGCGTCGCGTCCATGGCCGCGTCGACCGCCGCGCGCAGGTCCGCCGGCCAGGGCTGGGCCGCGTGGGTCACCAGCGAGGTGCAGACCAGCACCTGCGCAAAGCGCGCGCGCACGCCGTCGGCGCCGGCGAACTCGACCTGCAGCGTCATCGAACGATCGCCCAGCCGCGCCACGCGCAGCCGCCGCGTCAGCGCGTCGCCCATGCGGCTGACGCGCAGGAAATCGCTTTCCAGCCTCACCGTGGGCAGGCCGACACGGCGCGGACCGATCAGGTCGGCGTAGTCGATACCCAGGCCCTCGGTGAACCAGTCCTCGACCAGCGCGTTGAGCATCTCGTGATAGCGCGGGAAGAAGACGATGCCGGCCGGGTCGCATTCGCCGAAGCGCACGCGCTGCGTCCGCTCGAAGTGCCAGCCCGTCGCGGGCGCGGAATCGGTGTCGTTCATGGCGAGGTTCAAAGGCCCAGGTAGCGGTGCCACAGCTCGGGGCTGGCATCGAGTTCGGCGGACGCGCCGCGCCACACCGGGCGTCCGCGTTCCAGGATGGTGTGGTGGTCGGCGAGCCGGATCAGGCGCTGCACGTATTTGTCGACGACGAGGATGGTCTGCCCCGTCGCGCGGATCTGGTCCAGGCAGCGCCAGATCTCCTCGCGGATCAGCGGCGCGAGGCCCTCGGTCGCCTCGTCCAGGATGAGCAGGCGCGGGTTGGTGACCAGCGCGCGCGCGATGGCCAGCATCTGCTGCTCGCCACCGGACAGCTGGGTGCCCAGGTTCTGCGCCCGCTCCTTCAGGCGCGGGAAGAGCGCGAAGGCCCGCTCCACCGTCCAGGGATCGCGGCTGCCGCTGCGGTTCGCGGCGAAGGCCTGCAGATGCTCCAGCACGCTGAGGTTGGGAAAGCACTGCCGCCCCTCTGGCACGATGGCCAGCCCCAGGCGCGCGATGCGGTCGGCGCTCCAGCCGGTGATGTCCTCGCCGGCCAGGCGAATGCGGCCACCGCGGGGCGCCATCCAGCCGGTCAGGCAGCGCAGCGTGGTGCTCTTGCCCATGCCATTGCGGCCCAACAGCGTGGCCACCTCGCCCGGCGCGATGCGCAGGTCCAGCCCGAACAGCACCTGCGAGGCCCCGTAGGCCGCCTGCAGGCCTTCGACTTCCAGCAAGGCCTCGCTCATGGGCCTCCCCCTGCCGCGCCGGCGTCCAGCGCCGCCTCGAACACCAGCTCGTCGCCGAGGTAGGCCTTGCGCACCTCGGCATGCTCGCGCACATGTGCCGGCGTGCCGCTGGCGATGATGCGGCCCGAGACCAGCACCGAGATGCGGTCGGCGAGGCGGAACACCGCGTCCATGTCGTGCTCGACCAGCAGCAGCGTCGTCTGCCGCCGCAGCGCCTGCAGCAGACCCACCATGCGCTCGGATTCGTCCGGCCCCATGCCGGCCATGGGCTCGTCCAGCAGCAACAGCCGCGGCCGTGTGCTCAGGGCCAGGCCCAGCTCCAGCTGACGCTGCTCGCCATGGGCCAGCGTGCCGGCCACGCGCCCGGCCTGCGCGGCCAGGCCGATGTGCGCCAGCAGCGCATCCGCCTCGGCGTGCAGCGACGCATCGGCACGCACGCGCCGCCACGGCGACGGCCAGCCGCCGCGCGCGGCGAGCAGGCCCATCACCAGGTTGTCGCGCACCGTGTCGCGGCGGAAGATGCTGGTGATCTGGTAGGAACGCACCAGACCGGCGCGCACCCGCGCGGCCATGCCGGCCCGGGTCAGGTCTTGCCCGTCGAAGAGGATCCGCCCCTCGTCCGGACGCAGCGCGCCCGACAGCTGGTGGATCAGCGTGGTCTTGCCGGCGCCATTGGGGCCGATCAACGCATGCACCTCGCCCTCGCGCACCTCGAAGCTGGCGCCATCGGTCGCGCGCAACGCACCGAAGCGCTTGACCAGGCCCTGCGCCCGCAGCAGCGACTCAGCCATGGTCGCGCCTCCGCGCCAGCAGCCCGGCCAGCCCCCGCGGCGCCCACAACACCACCGCCAGCAGGATCAGGCCCAGCCCCATCTGCCAGTGCAGCGTCAGCCCCGACAGCAGCTCCTCCAGCAGCAGGAAGACCAGCGCGCCCAGCGGCCCGCCCCACAGCGCGCCGGCGCCGCCCAGGATCACCATGACCATCAGCTGGCCGGACTGCGACCAGTGCATCATGTGCGGCGTCACCAGCCCGTTGAGATTGGCCAGCAGCGCGCCCGCCAGCCCAGCGAGCGCGCCGGCCAGCACGAAGGCCAGCCACTGCACGCGCAGGACCTCGCCGCCCAGCGCGGACACGCGGGGCTCGTTCTCGCGCGCAGCGCGCAGCAGCCAGCCGAAGGGCGACCCGGTCCAGCGCGCCAGCAGCGCAAGCGCCGCGGCGGCCAGGGCCAGCACCACCCAGTACAGCTGCGCGTCCTGCTGCAGGTCCAGCCCCGGCAGCGCGCTGCGCTGCGCCAGCGCCAGCCCGTCCTCGCCGCCATAGGCCTTCAGCGAGACCATCAGGTAATAGAACATCTGGGCAAAGGCCAGCGTGATCATGATGAAGTAGACGCCGCGCGTGCGCAGGCTCACCGCACCCACCAGCGCCGCCGCAAGACCTGACACCAGCATCGCCGCCGGCCATGCGATCCAGGCCGAACCGATGCCGGCGTCCATCAGGATGCCCACCGTGTAGGCGCCCAGCCCCAGGAAGGCGGCGTGGCCGAAGCTCACCAGCCCGCCCTCGCCCAGAATCAGGTTCAGGCTGGCCGCCGCGATCGCGAAGATCAGGACCCGCGTGGCCACGCCGATGTAGAAGTCCAGCCCCAGCGCCTCCAGCAGCGGCGGCAGCAGGCCCAGCAGCACCAGCGCCGCCAGCGGCCCGAGCCGCGGGCGCCCGAACGCGCGGGACGGTGAGCGGCATGCGGTGTGCGTGTTCATCGCCGGATCCCCTTCAGCCGCGCGCCGGGAACAGGCCGCGCGGTTTCCAGAACAGCACCGCCGCCATCAGCACATAGATCAGGATGGAGGCCAGCGCCGGCCCGAGGTTGGACGCCACCTCGGGCGACGCATGGGCGCGCAGCAGCGCCGGCAGCAGCGTGCGGCTGCAGGTATCGACCAGCCCGACCAGCAGCGAGCCGACCAGTGCCCCGCGGATCGAACCGATGCCGCCGATCACGATCACCACGAAGGCGAGGATGAGGATGCTCTCGCCCATGCCCACCTGCACCGCCAGGATGGGCCCCAGCAGCGCGCCGGCCAGCGCGCACAGCGCCGCGCCGAAGCCGAAGACCGCGGTGAACAGCGCCCGGATGTTGACACCCATCGCCAGGGCCATGGGCCGGTTCGACGCGCCCGCGCGCACCCACATGCCCACGCGGGTGCGCGTGACCAGCAGGTAGAGCATCAGCGCCACGGCCAGGCCCACCGCGATGATGAGCAGCCGGTAGGCCGGATACATCAGCCCCGGCAGCAGCTCCACCGGCCCGGACAGCGCGGCGGGCATGTTCAGCATCACCGGCTGCGCGCCCCAGACCATGCGCACGCCCTCGTTGAGGATCAGGATCAGCGCGAAGGTGGCCAGCACCTGGCTCAGGTGGTCGCGGCTGTAGAGGCGGCGCAGCAGCGCGGTTTCCAGCAGCATGCCCACGGCCGCGGTGCCAGCCAGCGCCGCGGCCACGCCCAGCACGAAGGAGCCGCTGGCCGCCGTCGCGGCGGCGGCCAGGTAGGCGCCCACCATGTACAGCGAGCCGTGCGCCAGGTTGATCATGTCCATGATGCCGAAGACCAGGGTCAGCCCGGCCGCCAGCAGGAACAGCATCAACCCGAACTGCAGCCCGTTGAGCAGTTGCTCGGCGATCAGGATCCAGTCCATGTGCGGTGTGCCTGCGGCGCTGGGCTCAGGGCATCTTGCAGGCCGACACATAGGCGTCGGCATGGTTGCTGAAGATGCGGCCCAGGCTCTTGTTGGTGACGCGGCCCTGGCCGTCCCTGCCGATCACGCGCAGGTAGTAGTCCTGCACCGGGTACTGGTTGCTGTTGAAGCGGAAAGGTCCGCGCACCGATTCAAAGCGCGCCGCCTTCAGCGCCTTCAGCAGCGCGGGCTTGTCCTCGATCCGGCCCTTCACGTCGCGCACCGCGGCCGCCATCAGCAGCGCGGCGTCATAGCCCTGCGAGGCGTACAGCGAAGGCAGGCGGCCGTAGTCCTTCTGGAAGTCGGCGACGAAGCGGCGGTTGGCCGCGTTGTCCATGTCGTGCGCCCAGTGCGAGCTGTTGAACATGCCCAGCATGGGCTCGCCGACCGCGCGGATCACGTCCTCGTCCGCCGAGAAGCCGGGGCCGAACAGGGTCACGTCCTTGGACAGCCCGGCGCCGACGAACTGCTTGATGAAGTTGATGCCCATGCCGCCGGGCAGGAAGATGTACATCGCATCGGGCTTGGCCGCGCGTGCCTGCGCCAGCTCGGCGGAGTAGTCCAGCTGGCCCAGCTTGGTGTAGATCTCGTCGGCGACCGCGCCCTTGTAGTAGCGCTTGAAGCCGGCCACGGCGTCCTTGCCGGCCGGGTAGTTGGGCGCCAGCACCACGACCTTCTTGAAGCCCTTGTCCATCACCACCTTGCCGACCGCTTCGTGCAGGTTGTCGTTCTGCCAGGCCACGTTGAAGAAATAGGGGTTGCACTGCTCGCCGGCGTACTGCGAGGGCCCGGCGTTGGCCGAGACATAGGGCACGCGGGCGGCGAACACGCTGGGGCCGACGGCCAGCATGATGTTGGAGAACACGACGCCGGTCATGAAGTCCACCTTGTCGCGCTTGAGCAGGCGCTCCGCGGTCTGCTTGGCGACATCGGGGTTCTGCTGGTCGTCCGCCGTGACCACTTCCACCGGCAGCTCGCCGAACTTGCCGCCCAGGTGCTTGAGGCCGAGCTGGAAGCCGTCGCGGATGTCCACGCCCAGCCCCGCGCCGGGGCCGGACAGCGTGGACAGCATGCCCACCTTCACCTTGTCGGCGGCCTGGGCCGGCGCCAGCGCGGCCAGCATCAGCGCGCCGGCCACAGTCTTCTTGATCCCAGTGATCATCGCGGTCTCCTTGTTGAAGCGGGTTCGTCAGGGGTACTGCAGAAGCGCAACGCCGGTGGGCGACTCAGGCACTCTCGCGCAGGCGGAAGCGCTGCAACTTGCCGGTTTCGGTGCGCGGCAGGCTGGCGCGGAACTCTATCGCACGGGGATACTTGTAGGGCGCGATGCTGGCCTTGACGAAGTCCTGCAGCGCGCGGATCAGCACGGGGTCCTGGGTCAGCTCGGCCTGCACGCCGGGCTTGAGCACCACCACGGCCTTGACGATCTGGCCGCGCGCCTCGTCGGGCACGCCGATCACGCCACATTCGGCCACCGCGGGGTGGGCGAGCAGGCAGGCCTCCACCTCGGGACCGGCGATGTTGTAGCCGCCGGAGATGATCATGTCGTCGGTGCGCGCCTGGTAGACGAAGTAGCCGTCCTCGTCCATCAGGTAGGCATCGCCGGTCAGGTTCCAGCCGTTCTGCACATAGGCCTGCTGGCGCTCGTCGGCCAGATAGCGGCAGCCCGTGGGCCCCTTCACCGCCAGCCGACCGACCTGCCCCGGCGGCAGCGGCCGGCCGTCGTCGTCCAGGATGCAGGCGCGGTAGCCCGGCACCGGCTTGCCGGTGGCGCCGGGGCGGGCGTTGTGCTCGTCGTGCGAGACGAAGATGTGCAGCAACTCGGTCGCGCCGATGCCGTCGATCAGCTCGATGCCGGTGGCGTCCTTCCACAGCTGGCGCGTCGCGGCCGGCAGCGCCTCTCCGGCGCTGACGCATTTGCGCAGGCTGGCGATGTCATGCCGATTCACCTCGCCGGCCATCGCGCGGTAGCTGGTGGGCGCGGTGAAGCACACGGTGGCGCGGTGGCGCGCGATGGCGGGCAGCAGCTGGTCGGGCGAGGCTTTCTCCAGCAGCACGGTGGACGCGCCCACGCTGAGCGGAAAGAGCAGCAGCCCGCCCAGGCCGAAGGTGAAGGCCAGCGGCGGGCTGCCGATGAAGATGTCGTCCGCGTTCGGCCGCAGGCAGTGCGGCGGCCAGCAGCGGCAGATCGCCATCACGTCGCGATGGAAATGCATGGTGCCCTTGGGCTGGCCGGTGGTGCCCGAGGTGAAGGCGATGATGCAGCAGTCGTCGGCGGCCGTGTCCACGGTGTCGAAGTGCGCCGGCTGGCGCTGCGCGCGGGCCTGCAGCGCGGCGTCGCCGTCGCCGCCGTAGTACACCAGCTCGCGCAGCTCGGGGCACTGGCTGCCCGCCAGCACCAGTTCCTCGGCCAGGCGCGCGTCGCACAACGCATGGCTGACCTGGGCCTTCTGGATCACCTGGCCGAGTTCCTTGGCGCGCAGCAGCGGCATGGTGGCCACGGCGATCGCGCCCACCTTCATCACCGCGAACCAGCAGGCCGCCATCATCGGCGAGTTGGCGCCACGCAGCAGCACGCGGTTGCCCGGCTGCACGCCCATCTCCCGCACCAGCACATGGGCGATGCGGTTGGCCTGGGCCTGCAGCTCGGCATAGCTCCAGCACACCCATTCGCCCAGGTGCAGGCCCTGTACGCAGGGACGCTCGCCCTGGCCCTGGGCCACCCAGCGGTCCAGCAGTTCCGCGGCGCAGTTCAGGCGTTCGGGGAACTGCAGCTCCGGCAGCTCGAAGACCAGGTCCGGCCACTGCTCCGGCGGGGGCAGATGGTCGCGGGCAAAGGTGTCGCGGTGTGCGGTGATGGCCATGGATGAGTCCCCGTTGTTCTGCGTGAGTGGCGCGAGTTCAGCCCTTCTTCAGCAGCTCGCGCCCGATGATCAACTGCTGCACCTCGCTGGCGCCTTCGTAGATGCGCAGCGCGCGGATCTCGCGGTAGAGCTGCTCGACGATCTCGCCGCGGCGCACGCCGCGCCCGCCATGCAGCTGCTGCGCCGCGTCGATCACGCGCTGCGCGCCCTCGGTCGCCATCAGCTTGGCCATGGCCGCCTCGCGGGTGATGTTGCGGCCCTGGTCGCGCAGCCAGGCAGCGCGATAGACCAGCAGCGCCGAACTGTCGATCGTGCAGGCCATGTCGGCCAGCTTGGCCTGGGTCAGCGGCAGGTCGGCCAGGCGGGCGCCGAACATGGGCCGCGCCTGGCTCTGGGCCAGGCCCTCCTGCAGCGCGCGGCGGCCAAAGCCCAGCGCCGCCGCCGCCACCGAGGTGCGGAACACGTCCAGCGTGCGCATCGCGATCTTGAAGCCCTCACCCTCGGCGCCGATGCGCTGCGACTTGGGCACCCGGCAGTCGCGAAAGCGCAGGCGCGCCAGCGGGTGGGGCGCGATGACATCGATGCGCTCGGCGATCTCGAAGCCCGGCAGGCCGGCGTCGACGATGAAGGCGCTGATGCCCTTGGTGCTGCGCGGCGGCCCCTCCCCCGCGGCCGCGCCCTCGTCCATGCGCGCGAAGAGCACGTAGAAGTCGGCGATGCCACCGTTGGAGATCCAGGTCTTCTCGCCGTTGAGCACATAGGCGTCGCCGTCGTCACGGGCGCTGCACTGCAGGGCCGCCACATCGGAGCCCGCCTGCGGCTCGGACAGCGCGAAGGCCGCCAGCGCCTCGCCGCGCGCGACGCGCGGCAGGTAGCGCTCGCGCTGCGCCGCCGACCCGGCCAGCGAGATCGCCCCCGAGCCCAGGCCCTGCATCGCGAAGGCGAAGTCCGCCAGGCCGCTGTGGCGCGCCAGGGTCTCGCGCAACAGGCAGATCGCGCGCGTGTCGATGGCCTGGCCCTCACCGGCCACCGCATGGTTCAGCCAGCCGCCCTGCCCCAGCAGCGCCACCAGCGATCGGCAGTGCGCGTCCACCTCCACGTCGCCGTGCGGATGAGCGTCCAGGTGCTGCCCGCACCAGGCTTCCAGTGCCGCCGCCAACTCGCGGTGCTTGGCGTCGAAAAAAGGCCAGTCCAGATGTTCAAGATGCATGTCGTGTCTCCTGCGGCGTCGCCGTTCCGGCATGGCCGCGGTCATGTGCCACGGCGGCGCGCGGGTCTGGGGTCACCGGCATCAATGGCCTTCGAACTCGGGGCGCTGCTTCGCCACAAAGGCGTGGTAAGCACGATGAAAGTCCTGCGTCATCATGCAGATGGCCTGGGCCTGGGCCTCGGACTCGATGGCCTCGTCCACGCCCATGGCCCATTCCTGGTGCAGCATGCGCTTGGTCATCGCGTGGCCGAAACTGGGGCCCTTGGCGATCTCGGCGGCCCAGGCGCTGGCGTTGGCCAGCAGCTGCTCGGGCTCGACCAGCCGGTTCAGGAAGCCCCAGCTGTGGGCCTCCTCGCCGCCCAGCGAGCGGCCGGAGTACAGCAGGTCCGACGCACGCCCCTGGCCGATGATGCGCGGCAGCAGCGCGCAGGCGCCCATGTCGCAGCCGGCCAGGCCCACACGGGTGAACAGGAAGGCGGTCTTGCTGCGCGCCGTGCCCACACGCAGATCTGAGGCCATCGCGAGGATGGCGCCGGCCCCGGCGCAGACGCCGTCGATGGACGCGATGATGGGCTGCGGGCAGGCGCGCATCGCCTTGACCAGATCGCCGGTCATGCGCGTGAAGGCCAGCAGGTCGGGCATGGCCATCTGGGTCAGCGGGCCGATGATCTCGTGCACATCGCCGCCGGAGCAGAAGTTGTCGCCCGCGCCCTGGACGACCAGGGCCCTTACCTCGTCCACATAGGCCAGGGTACGGAACAGGTCGCGCAGCTCGGCATAGGACGCAAAGGTCAGCGGGTTCTTGCGCTCGGGCCGGTTCAGCGTGATCACGCCGACCGTGCCCTCCTGGCGCCAGCCGAAGTGCTGCGGCACAAAGCCGGCGAGGCTGCGCCGGTTGCCCTGAATCAGGTGGGAGTCCATGGTGTCATTTCCTCGGGTTCGTGGCACCGCCGGTCCGCTCGGCAGACGGCGGCAGTTGGTTCAGGTGGCCCTTCAGCGCCGCCAGCAGCGCATAGACCTGGGTCTTCTGCTCGGCGTTCCAGCCCGCCAGCAGCTCGTCGATCCAGGCTTCGTGCGTGGCCGCCATGCGTTTGAACTGGCGCCGGCCCGCGGGCGTGAGCTTGACGCTGAAAGAGCGCCGGTCGCTGGGATGCGGCTCGCGCTGCACCAGGCCTTCGGCCTCCAGCTGGTCGGTGATGCCGGTGACGTTGCCACCGGTGACCATCAGCCGCTGCGACAGCTCGCGCATGGACAACCCCTGCGGATGGCGCTCCAGCTGTGCGAGCAGGTCGAAGCGCGGCAGCGTGGTGCCGAAGTCCTGGCGCAGCCGGCTGCGGATCTGGGTTTCAATCCGCATGGTGCAGGCCAGCAGGCGCAGCCAGAGCTTGAGCGCCTGGTGGTCGTGCTCGGCCACGCGCGATTCGAGGTCGGGCACCTCGTCGACCAGGGCCTCGCCGTCCGGCGGCAGGGCGGGAATCACATCACCTCCCCGCCGCAGACAGCGATGGCCTGGCCGGTGATCGCGCCGGCGTCGTGCCGCAGCAGGTAGGCCACGGCCGCCGCCACCTCGTCCGGCTGCACCAGCCGGCCCTGCGGGTTCGCGGCCGCCAGCTCGGCGCGCGCGGCCTCGGCCGTGCGGCCGGTCTTGGCAACGATGGTGTCCACCGCATTCGCGACGATGTCGGTCTCGGTGTAGCCCGGGCAGACCGCGTTCACCGTCACACCCTTGGTGGCGAGCTCCAGCGCCATCGCCCGCGTCAGGCCCAGCACGCCATGCTTGGCCGCGCAATAGGCGGCGACATAGGCATAGCCCTTCAGCGCCGCGGTGCTCGCGACATTGACGATGCGGCCGAAGCCGCGCTGCGCCATCGCGGGCGCCACCTCGCGGCTGCACAGGAAGCTGCCGGTCAGGTTGACCTGCAGCAGCCGGTTCCAGCTGTCCAGCGAGGTGCGCGCCAGCGGCGCGGTCTCGACCTGGCCGGCGTTGTTGACGAGCACGTCCACCGGCCCCTGAGCCTGCACCGCCGCAGCAAAGGCCGCGCGCACGCTGGCCTCGTCACCGACGTCGCAGACCTGGATCTGCACCGCCGCCGCGCCGGCCAAGGCCGCCAGCTCGGCCTGCTGCGCGCGCAGCTTGTCCAGCGAGCGCCCCATCAGCGTCAGCCGCAGGCCCTCCTGCCGCAGCCGCCGCGCCACCGCCGCGCCGATGCCGCTGCCGCCGCCGGTCACCACCGCATGCAAGGCCTCGCCCATCACACCCCCAGTGCCTTGTTGGCCGCTTCCTGCGCGGCAGCACCGCCGCCCTGGGCGCGCTGGCGCTCGAACTCGCGCTCCAGCTGCGTCTTGCCGGAGACATAGGGCTTGGGCCAGTCCAGCCCCGGGCCGCCCAGGTAGCCGATGCGGGCGGCCTCGGTCAGCGTCCAGGCCGGGTTGGCCAGGTGCGGGCGGGCCACCGCGCACAGGTCGGCGCGGCCGGCCGCGATGATGCTGTTGACATGGTCGGCCTCGGAGATCGCACCCACCGCGATGGTGGGAATGCCGACACGGTTGCGTATGGACTCGGAGAACGGCGTCTGCCACATGCGGCCGAACACCGGCTTTTCCTTCTTGCTCACCTGACCGGAGGAGACGTCGATCAAATCGGCGCCGGCCGCCTTGAAGGCCGCGGCGATCTGCACCGCGTCCTCGGGCGTGATGCCACCGTCCACCCAGTCGTGCGCGGAGATGCGCACGGACATGGGCCGATCGGCGGGCCAGGCCGCGCGCATCGCCTGGAAGACCTCCAGCGGGTAGCGCAGCCGGTTCTCCAGCGAGCCGCCATAGGCGTCGTCGCGCTGGTTGGTCAGCGGCGAGATGAAGCTGGACAGCAGATAGCCGTGCGCGCAGTGCAGCTCCAGCCAGTCGAAGCCGGCGGCGGCCGCGCGGCGCGTGGCGGCGACGAAGTCCTCGCGCACGCGGTCCATGTCCTCGCGCGTCATCGCGCGCGACCAGGCGCTGACGCCGTCCAGGTACTGCTGCGGCGAAGCGGAGATCAGCGGCCAGCCGCCCTCCTGCAGCGGCTGGTCGATGCCCTCCCAGGCCACGCGGGTCGCGCCCTTGGCCCCGGCATGGCCCAGCTGCAGCGCGATCCTGGCGCTGCTGTGGCGATGCACATGGTCCACGATGCGCGTCCAGCCGGCCTGCTGCGCGTCATTCCACAGCCCCGGACAGCCCGGGGTGATGCGCGCGTCCGGCGAGACGCAGGTCATCTCGGCGAAGACCAGCCCGGCGCCCCCCATCGCGCGCGCACCCAGGTGCATCAGGTGATAGTCGGCCGGCAGACCGTCGACGCAGGAGTACTGCGCCATCGGCGACACGACGACACGGTTCTTCAGCTGCACGCCGCGCAGCTTGAACGGCGTGAACATGGGCGGCACGGCGCGGTCCAGCCCGCTGCGCTGCGCCAGCCAGCGTTCGTAGTCGCCGACATAGCGGGCATCGCGCAGGCGCAGGTTCTCGTGCGAGATGCGCTGCGAGCGGGTCAGCAGCGAGTAGGCGAACTGCTCGGGCTCCAGCTGCGCATGGCGCTCGACGTTCTCGAACCACTCGGTGGAATTGCGCGCCGCGTTCTGGATGCGCAGCACCTCGATGCTGCGGCTGGCCTGATAGCGCTCCAGCGCCGTGCCCAGGTCGCCGGGGCAGGCGGCGATCTCGCGCGCCAGACCGATCGCATCCTCGAACGCCAGCTTGGTGCCCGAACCGATGCTGAAGTGCGCCGTGTGCGCCGCATCGCCCATCAGCACCACCGGTGTACCGCGACTGTTGCGGTGCACCCAGGTCTTGCACACCACGCGCGGGAAGCGGATCCACTGCGCCGATCCGCGCAGATGGCTGGCATTGGAGATGAGCGCATGGCCGTCGAGCACCTGGGCGAAAAGCTTCTCGCAGAAGGCGATGCCCTCCTCCTTGCTCATCTGCTCCAGCCCAGCGGCCTGCCAGACCGGTTCGGGCGCCTCGACGATGAAGGTGGAGTGCGTGGCGTCGAAGCGGTAGGCGTGGGCCTGGAACCAGCCCCATTCGGTCTTCTGGAAGTCGAAGGTAAAGGCGTCGAAGAGCTTGGTCGTGCCCAGCCAGACGAAGCGGCAGCGGCGCAGGTCGATGTCCGGCTGGTAGTGCGCCGCGTACTTCTGGCGCACGCGGCTGTTCAGGCCGTCGGCGGCGATGACGAGGTCGGCCTCCAGCGCCTCGTCGTCGGGGGCCTCCGTCTCATAGCGGATCTCCACGCCCAGTTCGGCGCAGCGGTCCTGCAGGATGTTGAGCAGCTTCTTGCGCCCGATGCCGCAGAAACCGTGGCCACCAGAGACCATGCGGCGGCCGCCGAAATGCACCGCGATGTCGTCCCAGTGGTTGAAGGCGTCCAGGATCTGGCCGGCGGTCTTGGGGTCGGCCGCGCGCAGGCCCTCCAGGGTCTGGTCCGAGAACACCACCCCCCAGCCGAAGGTGTCACCGGGCCGGTTGCGCTCCAGCACCGTGACCTGGTTCGCCGGGTCCTGCTGTTTCATCAGCAGCGCGAAGTAGAGGCCGGCCGGGCCGCCACCGAGGCAGGTGATCCGCATCTCGAAACCCTTTCGTGGTTGACAAACCAACTTTAGGGTTCGATATTTTAGATGTCAAGCAATTCAGCGATCCGAGAACCAGAGTCTATGGAACAGCGGCGACGGGCAAGACAGGCGGCGGTTGGATGCGGCAACGCCCTCGCGCTCGAGCAGCGTCGCGGGCGCCTCGGGCGCGAGCAGCGACACGCCCAGGCCCAGCCGGTGGCTGGCCGGGCTCCAGCGCAGACCCATCGCATCCAGCAGGGTCGCGAAGACGTCGAAGTGGCTGTACTGGCGCTCCGTCGGGCTGCCGTTCTCGTCGCGCGGCGTGAGCGACGGCAGGACATGCCCCTGCCCGTCGGCGCGCAGCAGCAGCTGGAACAGGTCGCGGGCCTTCCACTGGTCCTCGCTGCCGTCGAACAGCAGGGGCAGCGGGGACACGTGGTCACCCTGCAGCCAGACCAGTTTGGGCCGGCCGTCGGCCTGTGCCAGGAAGCGCCGCACCAGGCGGGCGACGGCGCGATCCGAGCAGTCCAGCGCCAGCGCCATCTGTTCGTTGTCGCTCAAGGGCGCGGTGCCGCCCTGCCCGCAGCCGGGGTCCGGGGTGCCATTGGGCCCATGGGTGTTCACCGTCAGCATCAGCGAGACGCGCGGCCGGCCGTCCTCGCGCGGGCGCTGCATGTCCTGCCAGGCCTGCTCGGCCAGCGCCGCGTCCAGCAGCCCCCAGCCCTGTTCGGGCACCGGCACGCCGCGCTGCTGCCACTGCTCGCGGCCGAAGCGCCGCGTCACGCCGTGGCGCTCCAGGAACAGGCCCTTGCCAGCGAACTTCAGCGACGCGCCGCCATAGAAGCTCAGCGACCAGCCCTCGCGCGCCAGCACGTCGGTCAGGCAGGTCCCCCCGTCGAAAAAGCGTGTCGCGTACTCCAGCGCATGGCGGCTCATCAGCCCCACCGGCTGCAACGGCAGGCCGCACAGCGTGCTGAACAGGCCGCCCACGGTCCAGTTCGCGCCGTTGAGCGTGTAGAGGTGGCCGAAGTCCGTGCCGTCCGTGCCCAGCTTGCTGAGCTGCGGCATCCAGCGCGCCTGCACGAAACGCTGGTCCAGCGACTCCATGAACACGAGCAGCAGGTCGGGCATGGGTCCGGCGGGTCGCTCGAAGCGCTGCGCCGCCGGGTCGACATAGTCGGCCGCGATCAGGTCCAGCTCCGGGTCCTCGCAGGGCGACTCCACCGTCGCGGTGACCGACAGCGCCACGCCGGCCAGCAGCCCGCCCCAGACCAGCTTGCGCACCCAGGGCCGCATGCGGCGCAGCAGCCCGCACAGCAAGGCGGTGAGCAGCAGCGTGCCCGCGCCATAGCGCAGCGCGCGCCAGAGCATGCGCGGGTCGGCGTAGTCCATGCCCCCGTACTGCAGGTGGTAGAGCAGTTGGCTCAGCGTCACCGGCCCGAGGTAATTGCGCAGGAAGAGACAGCTGGCGAACAGGCCCACCAGCACGAACACCAGGGCCGGCAGAGCCAGCACCGGCAGTACGGCGCGCAACAAAGGGATTGGGGATTTCACGGCAACAGGTGCGGGAGGGAACAACGGGCCAGTCTCCCGGCCCCGGTTTGCCCGGCCGTGTGCCAAGGTTTCCCAAGCTGTTCCAAGGTAAAGCCCTGTGAAGCCGCCGCGACGGCCGCCGCGCCACACCAGGCAATGGGCCCGTCCGGCACTGGCGCCTGTCCCCGATTCGATGTTGGAATTAACCGACACCACACGGTCGCGGCGCAGGCTAACGTGCGCGCCGCTTCGACCGCCACGCCCGATGGCGCGCCGTCGATGCGAGGAGATCCACGATGACGAATGAACGCAGACTCTGGGACATCTCGCCGCTAGTGAGTGCGGACGCGCCCATCTTCCCGGGGGATGAACCCTATGCGCTGCGCTGGACCGCCCGCCTCTCGCCGGGCTGCCCAGTCAACCTCAGCGCGATCACGATGTCGCCCCATGTCGGAGCCCATGCCGACGCGCCGCTGCATTACGCCGACGGTGCGTCCGACATCGCCTCGGTGGACCTCGCACCCTACCTCGGGCCCTGCCGCGTGATCCATGCGATCGGCTGCGGGCCGCTGGTGCGCGTCGAGCACCTGCGCCATGCCGCGCATGACCTGCCCCCGCGCGTGCTGGTGCGCTGCTGCGAACGCGCCGACCGCCACTGGAACCCCGATTTCAGCGCCTACGCACCGGAGACCGTGCAATGGCTGGCCGCGCAGGGCGTTCGGCTGATCGGCATTGACACGCCCTCGGTCGACCCCGGCGCCAGCAAAACCCTGGACAGCCACCAGCAGCTGCGCCGCGCCGATCTGCGCGTGCTGGAAAACCTGGTGCTGGACGAGGTGCCTGAGGGCGACTACGAACTCATCGCGCTGCCCCTGCGGCTGGCCGGAGCTTGCGCGTCACCGGTGCGGGCGGTGTTGAGGGGTGGATGAAGCCCCCCGGCAAGGCGCCGGCGCTCGGCACCGGTTTTCATCATCGTTAGACCACTGACACAGGAGACACCATGACCACCCGACAGGATTGCGTGGCGCGCGATCAGGCGGACCCGCTGCGTCCGCTGAAGGAGCAGTTCGCGCTGCCACCGGGCGTGATCTATCTGGACGGCAATTCGCTGGGCGTGCTGCCCAAGGCGACGGCCGCGCGCGTGCAGCAGGTGATCACGCAGGAATGGGGCCAGGACCTGATCAAGAGCTGGAACAGCGCCGGCTGGATGGAGTTGCCGCGGCGCATCGGCGACAAGATCGGCCGGCTGATCGGGGCCCGCCCGGGCGAGACCGTGGTGGCCGATTCCACCTCGCTGAACCTGTACAAGGTGCTCAGCGCGGCGCTGCGCATTGCGCGTGCCGACCAGCCCGCGCGCCGGCTCATCGTCTCGGAACGCAGCAACTTCCCGACCGACCTCTACATCGCCGAGAGCCTGGCCGAGCAGCATGGCTACTCGCTCAAGCTCTTCGATCACGTGGACGAGTTGCCCGCGCTGATCAACGGCGAGCTGGCCGTGCTGATGCTCACGCAGGTCAACTACCGCAGCGGCCATCTGCACGACATGCAGGCGCTGACCGCGGCGGCCCACAAAGCCGGAGCCCTGGTGGTCTGGGACCTGGCGCATTCGGCCGGTGCCATCCCGGTGGACCTGAACGGCGCGGACGCCGACTTCGCGATCGGCTGCAGCTACAAATACCTCAACGGCGGTCCCGGCGCGCCGGCCTTCGTCTGGGTGAACCCGCGCCACGTCGACCGCTTCTGGCAGCCGCTGTCGGGCTGGCTGGGCCATGCCGCGCCCTTCCAGTTCACGCCGGACTACCAGCCCGCGCCGGGCATTCAACGCTACATCTGCGGCACGCCGGCCATCATCGGCACCGCGGCGCTGGAATGCGGCGTGGACACGCTGCTGGCCGCCGAGCCGCTGGGAGGCATGCAGGCGCTGCGCGCCAAGTCCATCGCGCTGACCGAGCTCTTCATCGAGCTGGCCGAATCGCGCTGCGGCCTGAAGGCGTCGCGCGACCTGGGCGTGCGCCTGGAGTCGCCGCGCGATGCGGCGCGGCGCGGCAGCCAGGTGTGCCTGAGCCTGGCCGCACCGCTGCACGAGGCGGGCTATGCGGTGGTGCAGGCGCTGATCGGCCGCGGCGTGATCGGCGACTTCCGCGCCGGCGACCCCGAGCGGCTGGATCGCGTGCCCCACATCCTGCGCTTCGGCTTCACGCCGCTGTACCTGGGCTTTGCAGACGTCTGGGACGCGGTGGAGCATCTCCGCGAGGTCCTCGCCACCGAGGAGTGGCAGGAAGCCCGCTTCAACCAAAAGGCTGCCGTGACATGAGCTGTCCCCACCACCCCACCCCTGCGCACGGCGCCGATGCCGGGGCCGGCCGCAGCGAGCAGATCGTCCGCGACGAAGGCGCGCAGCTGGATTTCTCGCGCGACATGAGCTACGGCGACTACCTGCACCTGGACCAGGTGCTGTCCGCGCAGCATCCGCTCTCGCCGGACCACAACGAGATGCTCTTCATCGTCCAGCACCAGACCTCGGAGCTGTGGATGAAGCTGATGCTGCACGAGCTGCATGCCGCGGTGCGATGCGTCGGCCAGGACCAGTTGCCCGAGGCCTTCAAGATGCTGGCGCGCGTCTCGCGCATCATGGAACAGCTGGTCCATGCCTGGGATGTGCTGGCCACGATGACGCCCCCGGAGTACTCGGCGATCCGGCCCTATCTGTCCAACAGCAGCGGTTTCCAGAGTTGGCAGTACCGCCAGATCGAATTCATGCTGGGCAACAAGAACGCGGCCATGCTCAAGCCGCATGCGCACCGGCCCGAACTGCTGGCGGCGGTGGAGGCCGCGTGGCGCGCCCCCTCGCTGTACGACGAGGTGCTGCGCCTGATGGCGCGGCGCGGCATCGCCGTGCCCGCCCGCCATGTCGAGCGCGACTGGACCCAGCCCTATGCCGCCGACGAGGGCGTCAAGGCCGCCTGGCTGGCCGTCTACCGCGACCCGCGCGCGCACTGGGACCTCTACCAGATGGGCGAGGAGCTGGTGGACCTGGAGGACGCCTTCCGCCTCTGGCGCTTCCGCCATGTCACCACGGTGGAGCGCGTGATCGGCTTCAAGCGCGGCACCGGCGGCACCTCCGGCGTCGGTTATCTGCGCAAGATGCTGGACACCGTGCTCTTCCCCGAGCTCTGGGCGCTGCGCACCGAGCTGTGAGCCGGCAAGGCGGGCGGGCGCTGAACGCCCGCCTTGCGCCCTGATCTGGATCAGGCTCCTACAATTCCCGCCAGGATGGACCCGGCAGCGCCGGGCCTACCGCACCGCCTCGGGCCACGCTGGCCCCGGGCGGCGACAGCCCTTGCCGGCCACGGCCCCACCCGGGCCCGTCCGGCACCCGGTCCCACGACAGGACACCCGCGCCAAGAACACGGAGACGAGACACCCATGGACGCCCGCATTTCGCAGATCAAACTCCGCATTTCCCGCCTGCGCGACGCCATGCGCGACACCGGCACCCATGCCTGCCTCGTGCCCTCGGCCGACCCCCATCTGTCGGAATACCTGCCCGAACGCTGGCAGGGCCGCGAATGGCTGTCGGGTTTCACCGGCTCCATGGGCACCCTGGTGGTGACCCTGGACGACGCCCGGTTGTTCGCCGACAGCCGCTACTGGACCCAGGCCGAGCGCGAACTGGACGGCAGCGGCATCACGCTGTTCAAGATCCCCACCGGCGCCGCGCTGCACCACATCGAGTGGATCGCGAACACGCTGCAGACGGGTCAGGCGCTGGCGGTGGACGGCCAATGCCTGGGCCTGGCCCAGGCCCAGCTGCTGCGCACGGCGCTGGAGGCGCGGGGCATCGCGCTGCGCACCGAGCTGGACCTGCTGGACCGTGTCTGGGAGGACCGCCCCACGCTGCCGCAGGCGCCCGTGTACGAGCACCAGGCGCCACAGGCCACGGTGAGCCGGGCCGACAAGCTGGCCCAGGTGCGCGCCGCGATGGCCGCGAAGGGCGCCAGCCACCACCTGATTTCCAGCGTCGACGACGTGGCCTGGCTGCTCAATCTGCGCGGCGCCGACGTCAGCTACAACCCGGTGTTCATGGCTCACCTGCTGCTGGACGCGCAGCAGGCCCGGCTCTTCGTGGGCGCCGGCAAGGTGCCCGCCGAGCTGGCGGCGCGCCTGGCCGCGGACGGCGTGGCGCTGGCCGACTACGACCAGGCCCGCGCCGCGCTCGCCGCGCTGCCCGCCGAGGCCTGCGTGCTAATCGATCCGCGCCGCAGTACGCTGGGCCTGCGCGAAGCCCTGCCGGCCGGCGCCCGCGTGGTCGAGGCCATCAACCCCAGCACGCTGGCCAAGAGCCGCAAGACCGCCGCCGAGGCCCGCTTCGTGCGCGAGGCCATGGAGCAGGACGGCGCGGCGATGTGCGCCTTCTACGCCCGCTTCGAGGCCGCGCTGGCCGCCGGCGAGGCGCTGAGCGAGTTGACGGTGGACGAATGGCTGAGCGCCGAGCGCGCGCGCCGCCCGGGCTTCGTGGGCCTGAGCTTCTCGACCATCGCCGGCTTCAACGCCAACGGCGCCCTGCCCCATTACCGCGCCACGCCGGAATCCTTCTCGGCCATCGCCGGCGACGGCCTGCTGCTGATCGACTCCGGCGGCCAATACCTGGGCGGCACCACCGACATCACCCGCGTGTGGGCCATCGGCACCGTGACGCCGGCCCAGCGGCGCGACTACACGCTGGTGCTCAAGGGCACGATCGCGCTGTCGCGCACGCGCTTCCCGCGCGGCACGTTGAGCCCCATGCTGGACGCGATCGCGCGTGCGCCGCTGTGGCAGCACGGCCTGGACTACGGCCATGGCACCGGCCACGGCGTCGGCTATTTCATGAACGTGCACGAGGGCCCGCAGAGCATCTCCAAGGCGGTGCCTGACGCCAACATGGCGATGGAGCCGGGCATGATCACCTCCATCGAACCGGGCCTGTACCGACCCAGCCAGTGGGGGGTGCGCATCGAGAACCTGGTGCTGAACGTGGCGGTGGACACGCCGGAGCACAACGCCTTCGGCGAGATGCTGGGCTTCGAGACCCTGACGCTGTGCCCCATCGCCACCGACTGCATCGATCGCGCGCTGCTGGACACAGCCGAGATCGAGTGGCTCAACGCCTACCACGCCGAGGTGCGTGCCCGCCTGTTGCCGCTGGTGGATGGCGCCGCGCGCGACTGGCTGCTGCGCCGCACCGAGCCCTTCTAAGCCCGCGCCGGGCGGGGGCGGTGCGCCGGCCACGGCCCCGCGTTCTGCCCCCTTGCGCCCCCCCGCCGCGCGCCTGGAACTCGCCAGGACCGACGCCTAAACTTCCAGCGGGGATACGGAGGATGCGGCATCCGGCCTTCTTCGCGAAGGCCGGCTCGTCAAGGCCGCCTCCGGTACACGCCAAGCGTTCATGGTGCCAAGGAGCTCATCATGAAGTTCATGCGCCTGGGTTTCACACATCGGGTCCATGGGGCTGACTCGTCCATGCCCACGCAGAGCTCGCGTTCGCGACGCTGGCTGCATCGCCTGTCGGACAGCGCGCTGCATGTCTCGCTGCTGCTAGCCGTGCTGGTCGTCGCGGCGCTGGCGGTGCTGCAGTCGCTGGGTGGCGGCGTCACGGTGTGGCTGCTGGACCCGGTGGTGGTCCACGGCAAGGCCGGCAGGCGCTAAAGCCACCGCCTGCGCCACACCGGAGGATCGGACTACATCTGCCGGAACAGGTGCAGATAGCTGCGGCTCACCGGCAGCACCTCGGGCCGGCCCTTCAGGTGCAAGTCGGCCGTTTCGTTAGGGCCGCGCGTGACATGGCTGATCGCGTGCAGGTTGACCACCACCGAGCGGTGCACCTGCACGAAACGCTGGGGGTCCAGGCGCTCGATCAGCTCGCGGATCGGCGTACGGATCAGCGCCTCGCCGTCCTGCGAGACGACCAGCGTGTATTTCTCGTCGGAGCGCAGGAACAGGATCTGGTCCACCGGGATCAGCTTCAGCGTCTGCCCCACCGACGCGCGTATCCATTGCAGCGGCCCCTCGTCCGCCCCCGCGGCGGGCGCCGAAGCGCCCGGCGAGGCTCGCCCGGACTGCTGCGCCAGGCGGCGCGCCAACTCCTGCAGCACGGCATCCATGGCCTCGGTGTTGACGCCAGTCGCGGGCTGACGCTCGGCCAGTCGCTCGCGCAGGCGTTGCACGGTCTCGGCCAGCCGGGCCTCGTCCAGCGGCTTGACCAGATA
Organism: Pelomonas sp. CA6; assembly: GCF_022549225.1. Lineage (GTDB taxonomy): Bacteria > Pseudomonadota > Gammaproteobacteria > Burkholderiales > Burkholderiaceae_C > Roseateles. The sequence goes on along the minus strand of NZ_JAKZFD010000010.1, from coordinate 183,776 downwards.
GTCCAGCGCACCCCGATCGAAGGCCTGCAGCGCGTACTGCTCGAACGCAGTGACGAAAACGATGTGAGCGCGACGCGCGACATGGCGCGCCGCCTCCATGCCGTTGTGGCCGGGCATGTGCACGTCCAGGAAGACCACATCCGGTTGATGGGCGTCGAACAATTCCATGGCCTCGCGGCCGTTGCGCGCCTGCGCCACCACCTCCAGCTCGGGCCACACCCGCCCCAGCGCGCGCACCAGGCTGTCGCGCAGCAGCGGTTCGTCGTCGGCGATCAGGGCGGTCGGTCGGAGGGTGTTCATGGCCGTGGCGCTTGCGCGGGGATGTCGACTCGGTTCAGGGCTGGATGCGGATCTCGGCACGCAGGCCGTGGGGCCGATTTTCGGTCAGGTCCAGCGCCGCCGACGGGCCGTAGAACAGCTTGAGCCGCTCGCTCAGGTTGCGCAGCCCGGTGCCCGAGCCCATGCTCTGCGTCAGGCCCACGCCACTGTCGCTGACCCACAGCCGCAGCTCCGCGCCGGCGCGCGCGCCGCCGACGTCGATGCGTCCGCCCTGCTCACTGGGGTCAATGCCGTGTCGTACCGCGTTCTCCACCAGGGTCAGCAGCGCCATCGGCGGAAAACGCAGTCCCTGCAGATCCGCCGGCACGGTGATCTCATAGCGCAGGCGGTCCGGCATGCGCAGGTGCATCAGCTCCAGATAGGCCTGCACCAGCGAGAGCTCGTCGCCCAGTGTGCTGCTTTCGTTCTGCAGCCGCGGCATGGCCGCGCGCAGATAGGCGATCAGGCTGCGCAGCACCGGTGCGGCCTGGGCCGAGCCGGACTCCACCAGCTCGCGCACATTGGCCAGGGTGTTGAAGAGAAAGTGCGGCTCCACCTGGGCCTGCAGCAGGCGCAGACGTGCGTCCAGGGCCTGGCGCTCCAGCTCGCTGCGCTCCAACTCGAAATGCAGGGCCTGGCTGCGCGCCTCGGCATCGCGTTGGCGGTACAGCGCCCCCATGGCCAGCAAAGGCCCGAGCAGCAGGCCGGTGCCGGCGATCCACATGAAACCCATCACCCGGGCCTCGCTGCGGAAGAAGCTGGCCAGGTCGCCACCGGTGGCGACGAGGTAGACGATCAGCGTCGCCAGCGGCACCGCCGCCGCCACCACCACCACCTGAAACAGCCAGCGCGCGCACCAGACCGGCAGGCGCTGCGGCCACTGCCCCGCGGCCGAGAAGGCGAGCAGCGCCAGCATGCCGACGAACAGCGTGCGCCCCAGCAAGATGGGGAACGGCGTGATGAAGATGGGCGACAGCAGCGCCGCCGCGATGAAGGCCAGGGTCAGGGCCAGCAGAACCCGTGCCGGCGTCAGATAGGCCACGAAGCCGGGCCAGCCCGAGGACGGCGGGGGCGCGACAAGTTCTTGTGCATCGGACATGCCGGCACGATAGCCGGCTCGGGGCCCGGGCCCAACCTGCCAAGGTCAAGGAGGCGACGAATGACGGTCTGGGCGACCCGAATGGCGGCCGCGATGCGATTGGCGTTGCGATCCGCCAAAGGCCAGGTCTGTGCCCGTCAGGCGCGCATGCCCACCCGGCACATCACCGCCTCGTGCCCGGCGTTCACCGCAAAGCGCAGGGCCTCGGCGGGCGTGGGCCAGCCATAGCCACCGGCCAGGGCCTCGTCGCGAAACGCCTCGCGTCGCTCGCCCACCACGCGCATCACGACCACCGCCGCCACATAGCCGGACGGCGGGCGCTCCAGCGCGACCGCGTAGATGCGGTAATCCCCGGCGTCGACTTCGGCGAAATGCATGGCGGCCTCCTGGGATCCGAGCTGCTTCAACAGCGACAACTTTGGCCGCAGATCGGCACTCGCGCCACCCCATCGAAGAGGGCCCACCGAAGGGGGAGCCCGGCGCTCAGCGCGGGGGCGGGCCGGCTTCGCTCGCGCTCAGCTCCCAGAGGCGGTCGGCATGCCCCTCGCCGAGCACGCGCACCGGGCGCAGCCCGGTCTCCAGCAGCGCGCCCGTCATGCCTTCGGGCAACACGGCCAGGCAGCCGGCCGCGCCGCATTGCGCGCGCAAGGCCTCCGGTGTCGCCGCGCTGCGGGCCTGTCCACGGCTGTAGAACTCGGCCGAGAAAGGCTGCTTGTCCAGGAAGATCAGCGGCTGCCCCGCGCGATGCTCGCGCTCATACATCAGCACCTGACGGCGCGCGCTGGCTGCTTCCGCATGGCCGTTGCTGAAGGCCCAGCCCAGCGCCCCCAGCATCATCGCCACGCTGGCCAGCAGCCCCGCGAGCAGCCCGCGCAGACTCTGCGCGGGGCGGTCCAGGCACCAGAAAGCCGCCAGCAGCGCCGCGGCCGGCAAGGCCGGCAGCGCGTAGGGCCAGATGATGTTGCGCGCGGCGCTGAAGAACAGCAGCGGCGTCAAGGCCCACAGCCACAGATAGCGGCGCAGCGAGGCCTGCGCCGTGCCGGCCCCCGGTGCCGAGCGGTGGCGGCGCCATGCCGCCAGGGGCAGCAGCACACTCCAGGGCAGCGCCGCTGCGAAGGCGAACAGCCAGATCGTGCCCGGCGCGGCGCGGTGCGCCTTGCCGTACAGGTCGCCGGCCCAGCCCGGCGTGACAAAACGATGCCAGTGTTCGCCGACGATGAAGTAGGCCAGGAAGCCCGGCGTGCGCTGCTCCGCCAGCCCATACCAGGGCGCGGCGACCAGCAAGGCCAGCGCGACGCCGCGCAGCCAGGGCAGCGCGCGCCAGGCGCGCGTCCAGGCCCCTTCCCAGGCGCACCAGCCGAGCAGGGGCAGCCCCACCAGCACCAGGATCAGCGGTCCCTTGGCCAGCAGCCCCAGGCCCAGCCAGACGAAGAAGGTCCAGGCCGCACGGCGGTCGCCCTGCTGCTGGGCATTCCAGAAGGCACACATCGCGCCGGTGGCGCACAGCACCAGCGCGGCATCGGTCATCACCGCCCCGGCCGAGACCACGAAGAGCAGCGAGCCGCCCAGCAACGCCCAGACCCAGGCGCGCAGCCTGGGGGCCTGCGCTGCGTCCGTGTGCTGACGCAGCGCGAAACGGGCGCTCATCCACGCGATGGCCAGGCCGCACAGCAGATGCGGCAACCTTGCCGCGAACTCGTTGACGCCGAACAGCCGCATGCTCAGCGCCGTCATCCAGAACGACAGCGGCGGCTTGGCCCAGAAGGGCTGCCCCTGCGCATGCCAGGGCGTGACCCAGTCCTGCCAGGCCAGCATCTTGCGGGCGATTTCGGCGTAGCGGGCCTCGGTGGTGTCCATGAGCGGCAAGCCGGCCATGGCCAGCAGGCGCAGCACCAGCAGCAGTCCCAGCAGCCCCCAGACCGCGCGCAGCGCGCGGTCGTCCGGCCTCGTGTCAGTTCGGTGCATGCACCACCCGTTCCTCCATCGGCATGGCCGACCTAGCCGGTTCGTAGGATTCGACCAGGAACAGCGGCCGGCGCTTGCTCTCCAGGCTGAGGCGCCCGATGTACTCACCCAGCACGCCGATGGCCAGCAGTTGCAGCCCGCCCAGCATCAGGACGACGACGATCAAAGTCGGGAAGCCAGGCACCGGGTCCCCATAAGCCAGCGCCCGCACGAAGAAGTACAGCCCGAAGGCAAAGGACGCCAGCGCGCTGGCCAGGCCCAGCTTGGTCGCCACCTTCAGCGGCGCGACCGAGAAGGCGGTGATGCCTTCCAGCGCGAAGTTCCACAGCTGCCGGAAGCGCCATTTGCTGTGGCCCGCCTGACGCTGCGCGCAGTCATAGTCCAGTGTGGTCTGGCGATAGCCTATCCACGCGAACAAACCCTTCATGAAGCGGTTGCGTTCCTGCAGCTGGTTCAGCGCATCCACCGCGCGCCGGCTGAACAGCCGGAAGTCCCCCACGCCGTCCGGGATGGGAATGTCGCTGAGCCGGTTGATCAGACGATAGAAGCCCTGCGCGGCATGCCGCTTCAGCCAGGATTCGTCCTCGCGGCTGCGACGCCGCATGTTCACGACGTCGGCGCCGTCGCGCCAGGCGGCCCGCATGGCCGGAATCATCTCGGGCGGATGCTGCAGGTCGGCGTCCATCAGGATCACCGCCTGACCACGCGCCACCTGCAGCCCGGCGGTGATGGCCTGCTCCTTGCCGAAGTTGCGGCTGAAGCGCAGCACACCGACATGCGGGTCCCGCGACTGCAGCTCGCGCAGCAGCGCCGCACTGTGGTCGGTGCTGCCGTCGTCGACGAAGATCAGCTCCGCGCGCACGCCTTGCAGCGCCTGTCGCAGACGCTCGTGCAGGACCATCAGGTTGTCCTGCTCGTTGAACACCGGAATGACCAGGCTCAGCTCGTATTCCGCCAGAGCGGGAGGATCGAAGGGGCTCATGCGAAGCTCCAACGTAGATTCAGCCCATAGCCGAGAAGGAACAGCAGCAGCGTCGTCAGCAACTGGGCCGGCAGCACCGACAAACCGAGCTGCGAACAGAAGCCCTGCACCATCAAGCCCTGCAGCAGCGCGCTGAGCAGAACCACGGTGGTGAACCGGGTGGCCACACGCCGCAGCGTGGACTCGCGGCGACGCTCGACGAAGGTGTAGTGCCAGTTGCCCCACAGCGCGACGACGCCACCAATCGCCGCGCCCATCGCGGCGGCCGGTCCGGAGGTCCATCCGGCCACGCCGGCCAGGAGGGCCAGCACCATGTAGTGGACGAGGGTGGCCAGCACACTGGTCATGAAATAGCGTGTGAACATGTCCGCCCCCGTCATCGCGTCAGATTAGGGCCAGCCCATGAAGAGGGCATGAATACCGACCGAGCCACCGCCCGGACATTCGGGATTCAGGCCGCGCCGCAGAAGACCGCTGCTCGACGCCGTCATCATGCCACCGCCATGCGGAAGACCGCCACGGTCTGAACCAGCGAATCCGCCTGGTGCCTGAGGCTCTCCGCCGCTGCCGCGCTCTGCTCCACCAAGGCCGCGTTCTGCTGCGTCGCACGGTCCATCTGAGCCACCGCCTGGCCGACCTGGTCCACGCCGGAACTCTGTTCCGCGCTGGCCATGTTGATCTCACCGACGATCTGGCTGACCTTGCGGATCGCCGCGACGATCTCGCCCATCGCATGGCCCGCACGGTCGGCCAGGGACGAGCCCTTGGCGACCTGGTCCACGCTGTCGGTGATCAGGCCCTTGATCTCTTGCGCTGCGGCGGCGCTGCGCTGCGCCAGCACGCGCACCTCGCCGGCGACGACCGCAAAGCCACGCCCCTGCGCACCAGCCCTCGCGGCCTCCACCGCGGCATTGAGCGCGAGGATGTTGGTCTGGAAGGCAATGCCATCGATCACCGCGATGATCTCCTCGATCTTGCGCGAGCTTTGCTGGATGCCGCGCATGGTCTGGACCACTTCGCCGACCACCTCGCCGCCGCGGACCGCCAGGTCCGACGCGCCCTGCCCCAGCTGGTTGGCCTGCTCGGCGTGCTGGGCGTTCTGGCGCACCGTGCTGCCCAGTTCTTCCATCGTGGCCGCCGTCTGCTGCAGCGCGCTGGCCTGCTGTTCGGTGCGCTGGCTGAGGTCGGCATTGCCGGTCGCAATCTCGGTGCTACCGGTGGCGATGGAGTCGGAGCTCTGGCGCACCTGCGCCACGATGAGCGCCAGGCTTTCCTGCATGCTGCCCAGCGAAGCCAGCACGCTGCCCGCCGTGGCGGCCGCGGCGCCGACCACGGGACCGAGGTCGCCGTTCGCGACCTTGCGGGCGGCGGCGCTGAGCTCGCCCGGTTCCGCACCCAGATCGCGATACAGACCGCGAGCGATCAGCCAGCCCGAGATCACCGCCGCGACAAAGGCCAGCGAGCACAGCACGATCAGCTCGTTGCGCTGCGTCGAGTACTGTTCATTCGCCTCCTCGACGCGCCGCTGGGCGTTCGTCTCGGTTTGCCGCCTGTATTCGTCGGACGCCTTGTCCAGCGCGTCCAGCAGCGGCCGGCATTGCTCGATCATCATCGTGGTGCCCTGGGCCGTCTCACCCTTCAGCGCCAGTTCGACGATGCGCAGCGCGACGGGGGCATAACGCTGCTCCACATCTGCGATCTCGGCGATCAATTGGCGCGCCTGTGGCGAGACATCCTCCGCCCGCGCCATGCGCTGCAACCGGGCCAGCTTTTCGACGACATCCGCCTGGGCGCTCTCCACGGAGGCCTTTTCCGTTGCGATGTCCGCGGGCCGGGTGACCAGCAACAGATTGCGCGCCGCGATGGCGCGCTTGTCGACGGCATTGCGGACCTCGGCCGCCAACGTGGCGCGGGCGTTCACCCCCTCCACGTAATGGGCCAAGTCCTCGTTGGCTTGTCCCAGCGAATGCAGCGAAAGCAGCGCCACCAGCAATACAAACACCGCCAGCACCCCGAAGGCCAGGCACAGCCGGGTCCTGATACGCATCGTCCTGCCGTTCATATGAACTCCCTTGAATCACGACGTGCGTTGATGGTAGCGGCTTAATCAAATGAATCAATCAATAAGATCAATTTTATCATTTTAAAGCAAACAACGTCACAAACCGCCCTTGCGGCGAGCGACGAAGGGGGCGTCAGGGATGCGCCAGCAGGTGCTGAGCCAGTGCGTGGTAGGCGGGCAGCGACACGGGATCATTGGCGGCGTTGGCCGCCGTCGGATGGGAGGCCAGCCGCGCGATCACCATCTCGGCCTTGGGATCGATGTACAGTGCCTGTCCATGCACGCCACGCGCCATGTAGGCGCCGTGCTCGTTGTGCGTGACCCACCACATGTTGCGATAGCTCCAGCCGGTAAGCAGGCGGTAGCCTGCCTTGGCAAAGGCGGTCCGGGACCCACCCCGCCGGATGTCGTCGATCGCCGCCCTGGGGAGGATGGCCTGACCGTTCAGCATGCCTTCGTTGCGCAGCAGTTCGCCGACCCGCGCGAGATCACGCAGGCCGGCATTGAGCCCTCCTCCCGCGAAGGGTGTGCCTATCGAGTCGACCGTGAAATAGGCGTCCTGCTCGGCGCCGATGCGGCGCCATAGGCGCTCCGACAGCAGCTCCGCCACCGAGCGCCCGCTGACCCGCGCGATCACCCAGCCCAGCGCATCGCTGTTGGCCGTCTTGTAGCCGAAGGCATCGCCATGACGGCCCTGGGGCTTCACCGTCTGCAGGAACTCGTAATAGCTCTGCGGTCCCCGGTACTCCTTGGGCTTGGGCAAGGGGCTGCCGGCCTGGGCGTGGCGCCAGACATCGGCCTGCGGATCTGCATAGTCTTCGCTGAACTGAATGCCCGTGGTCATGTCCAGCAATTCGCGCACCGTGGCGCTGCCGAAGGCCGACCGGGCCAGTTCCGGCACATAGTCGGAAACCCGACGGACCGGATCCAGCTGTCCTTCAGCCACCAACATGGCCCCCAGCAGTCCGGTGAAGGACTTGGTGACCGACATCAGTCCATGCTGCCCATCCTCCGTCAGTGCGCCGAAATAGCGTTCGTAGATGATGCGGCCGCGATGCAGCACGACGACGCCATCGGTATAGCTGAGAGCCAGAGACTGGGCCCAGGTGATTGGCGCATCGCCCCCCAGGGGCGTGAAACTCAGCGCATCGAGGTCATCGCGCTCGGCACGCGGCAGTGGCGCGGGGGCGCCCAGTCCGCGCGAGACCTGCACGGTGGGCATCAGCTCCCGGAAATGGGCCACGCTCCAGCGCCAGGCCGGGAACTCGGCGTAGCTGCCATCGGCAAAACGCAGCGTGCGATCGCTGGGCGGTGGAGCCCCCTTCATCCAGCCCATGCGGGCGGGGTCGCTGGCCAGGGCGTCGGGGGGCGCGGCAAACGCCCATGAGCTGACGAGCAGCGCGGCGGCAGCCGTTGCGAGACGATGCATCAGCAAACTCTCCGGAAGTGGTGGCGGGTTTGACACGGGGCCACCGGCTGGGTGAAAGACAGCGGGGTTCGCTACGCCAGCGGCCACGCGCCACCTTAACCCAGTTCTCCGTCGACCAGAACCTCCGCCAGGGCCTCCAGTGGCAGCCCCGCATCCCGATCTTTGAGCAGCGTCTCGCGCTGACGCAGATGGACCTGCAGGCCATCGGAGACCGATTCGCCCTGCCACACGATGGCGGCGCCATCTTCGGTGTTCTTGCGACTCAGGATTTCCAGATGGAAGGTCCAGACTCGTCCTGTCTCAGGATGAGACCGCCGCACGGTGATTGCTTCCATGGTTCGGTGCCCCCAGCACCGTCCCGCGCCGCGGTGAATACAACGGGGGATTTACCTAGAACAACGAAACGACGTCAGCGAAAGCGACAGGAGGCGCCGCGCTGGCGGCTTGGAGAGCCGCGCCCAACCCCTGGCAAGGCAGCCGGAGAAACGAACAACCCGCCCGAGGGCGGGTTTCCCAATCGCTTGATTCACAAGCCATTCGGGCGGAGGGGGAGGCCGCGATTCGCTGGGCAGAGGACAACAGGGGCGAGTGGGTCCAACAGCGATCACGAACCGGCGGGCGTCGTTACGTGCTTCAGGGCTCTCAGTCGTTCCAGTTGCCTGCCATGCACCTCGGAGAAGGCCTCTGGGTCCGAGACCGCGTAAGCACCGTACCCATAGACGCACGAGTAGGCGGCATAGGCGGCAGCCTCGATGGCCTGCCCGCGCATGGCCCTGGCCAGCGCGTAGGTCGCTGACACCGCGGCATGCCGTGTTCCGTCGATCGACCGTGACCCCGGATGGCTGGCGGCCAGCGACGCCATCGCCTCAGCCAAGTCGTTCAGCTGGGCCTCGGCCTCCGGCCCGAAGTTGGCCAGGCAAGCACGAAAGCCCTCGAGGCCAGCGACGACGTCATCGCTCTCCAGGTTGCCGGCCACGTCCTCCACGCAGGCCAGGCCGAAGCGCAAAGCCAGCTCGCGATGGCCTCCGGAGGATTCCAGCTCGTCGGCGATCTTCTTGAGTTCGGGATGCATGCAAGCCTCCGCACATGTCAGTCCAGGCCGTTGTCGCAAGCTCAAGCAGGAGGGGTCGTTCGTCCCTGGTTGAATCCTGTTCGCGCCCCGCCGATGCCGGATGCACGGAGCCAGCGATCAACGCTTGCCGACGTTGAACTCCGTCGCCTTGTACAAGGCCTGCATGGTGTCACGCCCCAGGCGGCCTTCCATGTCCTTGTGGGTCTGCACCATCACGGCACGGATGGCGTCGCGCTCGGCCGGCGTGGGCTCGATCAGCACGGCCTTGCCGGCCGCCTTGATCTTGTCGTAGGCGTTGCGCTCTTCGGCCAGCGTCAGACCGTTGGCGTAAGTGGTGGCGTCGGCCATGGCGGACTCCAGCGTGTCCCGGAGGTCCTTGGGCAAGCCCTCCCAGAACTGGCGGTTGACCACCACCGCATAGGCCTGATGCGAGTGATGCAGCAGCGTCACGTACTTCTGCACCTCGTACAGCTTCTGGGTGTAGACGTTGGACAGCGTCACATCGGCTCCGTCCACCACGCCGGATTGCAGCGCCTGATAGACCTCGGAGAACGCCATGGTCTGCGGAATGACGCCCACGGCTCGCATCTGCGCGTCGATCACCTTGGACGAGTTGATACGGATCTTCAGGCCCTTGAAGTCTTCGGGCTTGCGAAGCGGCTTGTTGGCGGTGACGACGCGAAAGCCGGCATCCCAATAGGCCAGGCCGCGCACGCCCTTGGCGTCCAGCTTCTTCAGCATCGCGCTGCCGAAATCACTGCCCACGGCCTTCTGATAGCTGGCCTGGTCCGGCGTGACGAAAGGCAGGTCAAAGACTTCGAACGCCTTGATGCCGAAGGGACCGAACTTGGACACCGAGGGCGCCAGCATCTGCACCGAGCCCAACTGGAGCGCCTCCAGCTCTTCCTTGTCCTTGTAGAGCTGACTGTTGGGATAAACCTGAACCTTGACTCGACCCTTGGTACGTTCCTCGGCCAGCTTCTTGAATCGCTCGGCGCCCTGCCCTTTGGGCGTATCCACCGCAGCCACATGGCTGAACTTGATGATGATGGGTGCCGATGGGGATTGGCCGTGGCCGAGGGTGGGCGCGAGTGCGCAAGTCAGACCGGTGGCCAGGCTGGCCAGCAGAAAGGTACGACGTGTCATGGAAGGTCTCCGAATCGTTAGGAATAGGCGTGAGCGTCGGCTCAGCGGTGGTTGGCGGTCAAGCCGGTAGCATCAATGATGGGCGCCGCTTCAGGCAAGGCCAGAAAGCGGATCAGGGCCTGCCCCGCCTGGGCATGAGCGGCGCCCCGGACCACCGCGGCCGAGAACTGGGTCACCTCCTGTGCGGCCTCGGGCAGCAGGCCGACCACGTCGATGCCCTCGATGTGCTGCAGCTCGCTGAGCTGCTGGAAGCCGAGCTCCGCCTCACCCCGTGCCACCACCTGGCCCACGGGTTCGGCGGGAATCATGCGCGCCTTGCCCTTCAAGGCCTCCGCCAGGCCCAGTCGGGGGAACAGCACCTGCGACAGGTAGACGCCGCTCGCGCTGTCGGAGTAGGCGATGGACTGGGCCGCGAGCAGCGCCTGCTTGAGTTGCTCCACCGTGGCGATGGCGGGTTGTGGCGCGCCGCGGCGAACAGCCAATGCGATGCGCGAGCTGGCCAGCTCCGTGCGAGTGGCCCCGTCGAGCTGTCCCCGGGCCACGAGTTGGTCCAGGGCACTGCCCACCATGATCACCACGTCGATGGGTTCCTGTCGGGCCAGCCGTTGGGGGATGGCGTTCTTCGTCTCGCCCATCGAAGGGCCCCAGCTGCTGATCAAGGTGTGCCCGGTGGCCTTCTCGAATGCCGGCGCCAGGGCCTTGTAGGCGGCCGCGAAGCCGCCGGAGCTCACGACGCGCACCTCGTCGGCCCGGGCGACGGAGCCGACCAGCATCAGCATCAGGCTGATGACGACGAGCAGGGCGAGGTGGGGCAGCGGCGGGTGGCCGCGGCGGGTGTGGATCATGGCTTGTCTCCTGGATGTGAAGCGAGGGTGCGTCGGGCACCCTCGGTACCCGGTTCGATGAGATAGAGCGGGAGGCGGCGCTGCGCCAGCCCCAGGGTGGACCGCAGAAGGGAGCGACGCTGCAGCGCCGCGGGCTTGTGACCTGTCGGGCGAAGAACTTCCCGTCGCCGGCGGTGCGTCGACGGACCGAGCCGCTCACCCAGTCGGCGTTTGCGGCTGGGGGGCCGCGTCAGAAGTTGTGGCGCATGCCGGCTTCAAAGGCCGTGGAACTGCCGCCGGCGACCATCGTCGATCCCCCTGGGATTGAGAAGCTTGCTTTGCCGTCGTTGTTGATGCGAGCACCTTGGACATACAGCGCCGACCGCTTGGACAAGCTGTAGACCGCACCAAGGCCGATCTGCGTCGCATCGTTGGCGTCAATCACCGTCGTGCCGACCTTGCCCTTCATATTGGCCCGCAGATAGGACGCCTTCAGCTCGACTTGGCCCAAGGTCACCACGGTCGAAAGCAACAGGATGGTCTCTTCGGACAGGGCTTGTTCATACTTGCGCAGCGCTGCGTTCATCCGCACCTGACCGACACTCCCGTTCACAGCGAACAGCGTGTCCTTGAACTTGCCGGACGCCGTGAGGTCATTGGAGGTGACCACCCGGCTGGCATGCGCGCCAAAGCTGGTGCTCTGCCACCCGATGCGACCACCGATCAGCTTGTCCTGGCCATTCGCTGCGGTTCCGCCTTCGCCGGCAGCCACCATCAGGCCACCCTCGAGTCCACCGAGGTCGGACGGAAGCAGGTATGCCACGGTGTTGCTGGATCGGACCGTCGTATTCGGGCCCGTGCCGAACGCGCTCCGGATCGGCCCCTGTTGAGAGGAGGACGAGAAATTGTTCGAACCGGCTACGCCGACGTGCGAGTAGGGATCATGGCGCACCCAGATGGCGTAGGTCGGGACATAGTCGCGGCCCAGGCGAAGCTCACCGATGCCCCGGCCCGACAGCGACAAGGTGGCCCGACGGTCAAAGAACTGCGTGCCGCCAGAGCTGGTGCCGGTGTCGGCATTCACGCCAGACTCCAGCCAGAAGCCAGCTGAAAGCCCGCCGCCAAGGTCTTCGTCCCCGCGGAAGTACAGACGACTCGTCTGGTTAGAGCCGCTCACCAGCGACTTGATCGAGCCGCCGCCGTCGTTGCGGACGTAGCGGACAGCGGAGTCAAGGATGCCGCCAACGACGACGCTGCCTTGCGCCACGGCGGCACCGGCTGCAAAGAGCAGGAAGACTGCCGACAGGATGGACTTTTGCTTCAAGAATGTCTCCGATGTGTTCTGAAGGCGTGGGCGCCTGCTTGTGAAGCGATGGTGCAACGGGCACACTTATTTGTTAAGTGCATTATTCAGAATCACTTTTCCATGAAGCGCATCAATATGACCTTGGACGAAGTCCAGGCCTTCGTCGCCGTGGCGCATGCGGGCAGCTTCAAGGGAGCGGCTGACGCGCTGTTCCTCTCGCAGCCCGCCCTCAGCCGTCGGGTCGACCAGCTGGAGCAGGTGCTGGAGGTGCGGCTGTTGGAGCGCACCACACGCCGGGTGGCATTGACGCCGGAGGGGCGGGAGTTCCTGACCCATGCCGAGCGCGGCTTGGCAGCCCTGCGCACCGGGGTTGATGAGGTGGAGCGGGAGGTGGCGCGCCGTGCCGCAAGTCTCACCGTGGCCTGCATCCCCACCGTGGCCAGCGCGTTGTTGCCGCGAGCCTTTGCCCGGTTGGCCGCCCACCATCCCGGGGTGCGCTTGCGCATGCTCGACGAGGGGGCGTCCGAGGTTTTGCGCGCGGTGCAGTCGGGCGAAGCCGAGCTGGGCTTGAGCTTCACCGGTGCTTCGCACCCCGAGATCGACTTCCAGCCGCTCTTGACCGAGGACTATGTGCTGGCCCTGCGGTCCGACCACCCCTTGGCGCAGCGCGCTGACTTGAGCTGGCGGGACCTACTGGCCGAGCCCATGGTGGCGGTGACCGGCGACAGCGGCAACCGGGTGCTGATCGACCAGGCGTTGTCGCGCCTGAAACAGCGGCCCACGGTGCAGTTCGAGGCCAACCACGTGTCCGGCGCCTTGGGCATGGTGGAGGCGGGGCTGGGGGTGGCCGTGGTGCCGCGGCTGGCGCTGTCCATGCGGGCCGGGGCCGTTCTGGTGGGGGTGCCGCTCAAGCAGCCGCGTATCGAGCGGACCCTGGGCCTGATCACCCGCCAGGGTCGGCGCTTGGGCGGGCCAGCGCAGGCGCTGGTGCAGGCACTGCGCAGCGAACTGGCGATGCCGCCAAGCATCCCTTGACGCATGCGCACCGATTGAGCCTTGCGCGCGCATCGTCACTGCAACTACCACCGGCCAACGACCACTGGCATGGGGAGCTTGCTGCGCAACACGCTGCGGTGAGTCCGGGGACCGCCAGGCCCAGGCGCGCGGGATCGATGCGCTGAACGATGCCGGACACCTGCATTTCGCTGGCGGCTCGGTCGCGCTCGCGCGGCTACAACTCCTGCGGATAGATCGGGTTTGGCCGTAGGTTCATGTCGTGCGACGTCTGAAGATCGCCGGCCTCCATTGGCGCATAGTGACCGTTCAGCTTTGCGCCAGCCTCCGTGCTGAAGCTGGTGGTGGCGCCGGGAACCGCCGAGGGCCAGTCGCGAGACAGCGCATCGCGCTCCGCGCGCAGCTCCTGAAGCCGACGCGCCAGTTCGGTCCGTTCAGCATCGAACATTTGGCCGTACCCGACGGCCGGGTCGGACAGCTCATGCGCCCGGGCCTAGTCGCGCGCCAGCTCAGCATCGATTTCTCCGACGCGATCCAGCGACGTGATGACCTGAGGCTTGCGCAGCGCCTGCTCGGCTTCGCTGGCCCACAGCAGCGAGGCACTCACACGCCGGGTATACAGGCGCCGCGGCGAAAAGGTCGCCCCAACCCGCTGAACTGCGGAAACGCAGTTGCGGAAATTGCGGAAACGACACCACCAGCCAAAGAAAAAGCCCGCTTCAAGCGGGCTTTTAAGTGCTTGATTTAACAAGCATTTTGGCGGAGAGGGAGGGATTCGAACCCTCGGTACGTTATTCACGTACGCCTGATTTCGAGTCAGGTACATTCAACCACTCTGCCACCTCTCCTGATTCGGTGCTCGCGTGGTTGTTTGCGAGTAAGCCCGCTAGTATAGCCAGTTTTCGGGAGAAGCCAAGAACTTCTTGCAGACTTGTGGGCTGGGACCCTTCACCACCCCGGATCAGGCCCGCAGAACCTCCAGACCGCCCAGATAGGGACGCAGAACTTCGGGCACGCCGATGCTGCCATCGGCGTTCTGATAGTTCTCCAGCACCGCGACCAGCGTACGGCCCACGGCAAGGCCCGAGCCGTTGAGCGTGTGCACCAGCTCGTTCCTGCCCTGCGCGTTCTTGTAGCGGGCCTGCATGCGGCGCGCCTGGAAGGCGCCCATGTTCGAGCAGGAGCTGATTTCACGGTAGGTGTTCTGCGCCGGCAGCCAGACCTCAAGGTCATAGGTCTTGGTGGCCCCAAACCCCATGTCGCCGCCACACAGCAGCATGGTCCGGTACGGCAGGCCCAGCTTCTGCAGGATGGCTTCGGCGTGCAGTGTCATTTCCTCCAGCGCCGCCATGCTGTGCTCGGGCTGCTCGATGCGCACCATCTCGACCTTGTCGAATTGATGCTGGCGGATCATGCCGCGCGTGTCGCGGCCGGCCGAGCCCGCTTCCGAGCGGAAGCAGGGGCTGTGGGCGGTCAGCTTGATCGGCAGTTCCTCAGCCTTGAGCACGCTCTCGCGCACGGTGTTGGTCAGCGAGATCTCCGAGGTCGAGATCAGGTACTGCTCCTGCGCCTCGTCGTCGCCGCCGCGCAGCACCCAGAACATGTCTTCGCGGAACTTGGGCAGTTGGCCGGTGCCTTCAAGGATCTCCCGGTTGACGATATAGGGCGTATAGCACTCGGTATAGCCGTGCTCGGCGGTCTGCACGTCCAGCATGAACTGCGCGAGCGCACGGTGCAGGCGCGCGACCGGCCCTTTCAGAAAGGTGAAGCGCGAGCCCGAGAGCTTGGCGCCGGTCTCGAAGTCCAGGCCCAGCGGAGCGCCCAGGTCCACATGGTCCTTGACCTCGAAATCGAAACTGCGCGGCTGGCCCCAGCGACGCACCTCGACGTTGCCGCTCTCGTCCGTGCCCGGCGGCACGCTGGCGTCGGGCAGGTTGGGCACGCCCATCAGCAGATGGTTGAGCTCGTGCTGGATCGCGTCCAGGCGCTCGGCGCCGGCCTTCAGTTCGTCGGCGATCCCGCCCACCTCGGCCATCAGGGCCGACGCGTCCTCGCCCTTGCCCTTGGCCATGCCGATCTGCTTGGACAGCGCGTTGCGGCGCGCCTGCAACTCCTCGGTGCGGGTCTGTACCGCCTTGCGCTCGGCCTCGAAGGCCTTGTAGCGCTCGACGTCCAGGAAGGGTTGCGGGTTCTTGCGCGCGTTCAGGCGCTCGATGACGGCGTCCAGGTCCTTGCGCAGCAGGCTGATGTCTAGCATGGGTTTTTCTTTCGAATGCGGTTCGATGGGTCTGGGCGACCGGCGCGCGCAGCGACGCGCGCCATCGCGGGGCGCGGGAGGCAAGCGCGGATCAGGATCGTTCGCTGGTGACCTCGGCCATGGACTTGTCGCCCAGGCCCAGAGGCAGCGGGAAGCGCACATGCTCCTCCACGCCCTGCAGGCTGCGCACCGCGGTGGCGCCCAGCTCGCGCAGCCGCGTGATCACGGCCTGCACCAGCACGTCCGGCGCCGAGGCTCCGGCCGTCAGACCCACGCGCGAGCGCCCTTCCAGCCACTCGGGCTTCAGGTCACTGGCCGCGTCGACCATGTAGGCCGGCGTGCCGAGGCGCTCGGCCAGTTCGCGCAGCCGGTTGCTGTTGGAACTGGTGGGGCTGCCGACGACGACGACTACGTCCACCTGCGGCGCCAACACCTTGACGGCGTCCTGGCGGTTCTGGGTGGCGTAGCAGATGTCCTGCTTCTTGGGTTCGCGCACCAGCGGAAAGTGCTGCTTCACCGCAGCCAGGATCTCGGCGGCGTCGTCCACGCTCAACGTGGTCTGCGTGACCACCGCCAGACGAGACGGATCTTTGACACGGACATGGGGCACATCGGCGGCCTCCTCGACCAGGTAGATGCCGTCGTTCAGCTGACCCATCGTGCCCTCGACCTCGGGGTGGCCCTTGTGGCCGATCATGATGAACTCGTAGCCTTCCTTGCGCAGCTTGGCCACTTCCACATGCACCTTGGTCACCAGCGGGCAGGTCGCGTCGAAGACCTGGAAGCCGCGCGCAGCCGCCTCGCGGCGCACGGCCTGGCTGACGCCGTGGGCCGAGAACACCAGGGTGGCGCCGGGCGGCACCTCGGACAGCTCTTCGATGAAGATCGCGCCCTTGGCCTTCAGGTCGTTCACCACATAGGTGTTGTGCACGATCTCGTGGCGCACATAGATCGGGGCACCGAACTTCTTCAGCGCCCGCTCGACGATTTCGATCGCACGGTCCACGCCGGCGCAGAAGCCACGCGGCTCGGCCAGCAGGATGGCCTTGCCGTCCGCGTCGTCCGGGAGGTTGGATGCCGCTGCCATGCTCACAGCACCCCGATCAGCTGCACTTCGAAGCTCACCGCCTGGCCGGCGAGAGGATGGTTGAAGTCAAACAGCAGCCAGTCCTCGCCGATCTCCCGCACCACGCCGGCATACTGCCCCTGCCCGTCTGGCGTGGGGAACTGAACGACGTCGCCGACCTGGTACTGCTCGTCGGGATCGCCCAGCTGGCGCAGCAATTCGAGTTTGACGCGCTGCAGCAGCTCGGCATTGCGCTCGCCGAACGCCTCGCCAGGCGCCAGCTCGAACTGGGTCCGCGTGCCCTCGGCCAAGCCGATCAGCCGCGCCTCGATGGCCGGTGCCAGTTCGCCGTTGCCCAGCGACAGCGTGGCGGGCTTGTCGGCAAAGGTGTTGATCACGTCTTGTCCGTCCGGACCGGCGAGACGGTAGTGCAGGGTCAGGAAGGATCCGGCTTGAACGAGATTCACGGCGTTTGACGCCCCATCAAGGGGGCACTTTTTAAAATCGATCCCGGATTTTAGGCTGTGGCCCACAATCCTCCCCGCCGCACCTGCATTCATGAGCTTCCAAACCCTCCCCATCGACTCCCGCCCGCGCGAAAAGCTGCTGGCGCACGGCGCCGGCTCCCTGGCCGACGCCGAGCTGCTGGCGCTGCTGCTGCGCACCGGCAGCGCCGGCCAGACGGTGCTGCAGCTGGCGCAGGCACTGCTGGACCAGTTCGGCGGCCTGACCGGTCTGCTGCGCGCCGACGCGCACCGGCTGGGCATGGTGAAAGGCCTGGGCCCGGCCAAGCGGGCCGAGATCGCCGCGGTGCTGGAAATCGCCCAGCGCGCCTTGCGCGAACCCTTGCGCAGGACGCCGGTGTTCGACTCGCCGCAGCTGGTGCGTGACTACCTCCGGCTGCATCTGGATGCGCTGGACCATGAGGTCTTCGCGGTGATGTTCCTCGACGCCCAGCACCGGCTGATCACGATGGAAACGCTGTTCCACGGCACGTTGACACAGACCAGCGTCTACCCGCGCGAAGTGGTCAAGCGCGCGCTGGAGCTGAACGCCGCCGCGGCCATCCTGGCGCACAACCACCCGTCCGGCGAGGCCGAGCCTTCGCGCTCCGACGAGTTGCTCACCCAGGCACTGAAGAGCGCGCTGGGCCTGATCGACGTGCGGGTGCTGGACCATTTCATCATCGGCGCCGGCAGTGCCCTGTCCATGGCCGAGCGGGGCCTGATGTGAGCACCGGCACGCCCCCTCTGCGCCTGCACAGCCTGCAGGACTTGCGCGAGCTGCAGCGCGAACTGGCGCAGCGCCGGCGCGCCGACGAAGAACGCCGCCAACGCGAGGCGGAAGCGGCCCGGGCGCGCGAACGCGAGGCACGGCTGTTCGAGCTCAGCGTCGGGCCCGTCGCCCGCCTGCCCGACCGCAACCGGGTGCTGCTCAGACCCGCGGGACTGCCGGCGCCCGAGCCGCGACAGCGCGAGGCGGACGAGCGCGAGGCCTGGCTGCAGGCGCTGTCCGACGAGTTCGATGTCGACTCGCTGCTGGAAACCGACGAGACCCTGTCCTTCCGCCGCCCGGAGATCGGCCAGGACACGGTGCGCAAACTGCGCCGCGGCCACTGGACGCTGCAAGGCCAGATCGATCTGCACGGCCTGCGCCGCGACCAGGCCCGCGAGGCGCTGGGGCGTTTCATTCATGACAGCGCGCGGCGCGGCATGCGCTGCGTGCGCGTGGTGCATGGCAAGGGCAACGGCTCGCCCGGCCGGGAGCCGGTGCTCAAGGCCCGCGTGCGACGCTGGCTGGTGCAGAAGCAGGAGGTGCTGGCCTTTGTGCAGGCGCGCGCCAGTGATGGCGGCAGCGGCGCGCTGATGGTCCTGCTGCAGGCGCCGCCGCTGGCCTGAGCGTGTTCAAAGCAGGATCAGAGCGCGATCAAGGCGTGTTGCGCATCCAGTCGGCGGTGTTCATCAGCGAGGCATCCAGGCGCCGCTGCAATTCCGGGTCCAGCGCGCATTCGGCCATGGCCTGGCGCATGCAGGCCATCCACTGGTCACGCTCGGCAATACCAATCTTGAACGGCAGGTGGCGCGCCCTGAGCCGAGGATGGCCGAAGCGCTGCACGAAGTAGTCCGGCCCGCCCAGCCAGCCGCAGAGGAACCAGAACAGCTTGTCGCGCGAGCCGTCCAGCTGCGTCGGATGGATGGCGCGCAGTTCGGCGTACTGCGGCTCAAGGTCCATCAGGTCGTAGAAGCGGTCGACCAGCGCGCGCACGGCGCCCTCGCCGCCGACCCAGTCGAATGGCGTCGCCGGTCGCGGCGCGTCCGCCGCGCGGCGGTCGTCCTCGGCGTCGGGCATGGGGGAAGAAGGAATATCGCTCATCAGGCCCACAGTCTAGGGCCTGAAGACGCCCCGCTCAGGACGCCAGCAGCCGCGCAGCCAGCGTCTTGATCGACTGCGCCGCATCGCAACCGGGGAACTGCTCCAGCAGCAGCTGGCGCTTGAGCACGGCCTGGCGCACCATGGGGTCGTTGCGGACCTCGCCGAGCAGTTCCAGCCGGAAAGTCTGGGCACCGACGAAGCGCTGCAGCACCTGCTGCAGCTGGCCACAAATCAGCTTGCCCTCGCCGGGGCGGTTGGCCTGATTGATCACCAGCCGCACCTGGCGCCGCTCCTGCTGTGTGGCCAGCACCTTGATCGTGGCGTAGGCGTCGGTCAGCGAGGTGGGCTCCGGCGTCGCGACCACCAGCACGTCGGTGGCCATCGACACCGCGAAGAGCACCACGTCCGAGATGCCGGCTCCGGTGTCCAGCAACACCCAGTCGAAACGCGGCTTGACCGATTCGATGATGTGCAGCAGCTTGTCACGCAGCTCGGGAGTCAGGCGCGAATACTCCACCATGCCCGAGCCGGCCAGCAGCACATGGAAGCCGCCCGGTGCCGGCAGGATGGCCTGTTCCAGCGTGGTCTTTTCGGTGAAGACATCGTGCAGCGTGACCTTGGGATGCAGGTTCAGCACCACGTCCAGATTGGCCAGCCCCAGGTCGGCGTCCAGCACCAGCACGCGCTGGCCCTGCGCGGCCAGGGCTGCGGCGAGATTCGCGGTCACGAAAGTCTTGCCCACCCCGCCCTTGCCGCTGGTCACCGCCAGCGTGCGGGCGCCCGAGCGGCTACCTGTCTTCGATGCAGCAGGAATTGTCGTCGTATTCATTCACTATCCTGTTGCGTGGCTGCGAACAGCAGGCCCTTTTCTTCGGCGCTGACCAGCGAATCCACGTGACCTTCCAGACAAGCCCGGTTGCGCCCTTCGGCCTTGGCCCGGTAGAGCTGGCGGTCTGCGCGTTCCAGCCACAGCAGCGGCGAAGAGCGCACCCATTGCGGCGCGAAGGCGCCGCCGATGCTGATCGTGGTGCTGACCGACTGGCCGGAACCCACCGGCACCACCATGCCCGCGACGCGCTCGCGCAGCCGTTCCGCCACGGCCTCGCCGAAGCTGACCGGGCAGTTGGGCAGGATGATCGCGAACTCCTCGCCCCCGATGCGCGCCACCAGGTCCATGGGCCGGACCGTTTGGCTCAGCGCCCCGGCCACCGCCTTGATGACCTGGTCGCCTGCGCCATGGCCGTAGCTGTCGTTGACAGCCTTGAAATGATCGATGTCCAACACCAGCAGCAGCGCGGGCTCGCCGGTGCGCGTCACGCGGTCCACCTCGCGGGCCAGCGCCATTTCGAAGCTGCGCCGATTGACCAGTCCGGTCAGCGCATCGCGGCTGGACAGGTCGCACAGGGCGTCGATCAACCCCTGCAGCCACTCCGGACTGCCGGGCTGCGCCTCCGGCAGCATCGCTCCGGCCTGCTTCAACAACTGCAGCGCCATCTCCAGGCGCAGTTGCTGCGGGTCATTCATGCTGGCCAATACTTCCCAATCGGTTTGTCTGTGGCCCGGAGTCTATCCGCGCCGCTCTGTGCGGCCCTCGGAAAAAATGGCCGGTATGACGGCTTGTTCACAGGATGCCGCACTATCTGTAGCGTTGAGACTGCCCAGCCATCACAATCCGTTCATCCATCCGACGATGAACCATGGAAGGCAGGCAGCGGCCAAGCCGCCTGTCCGAACAGAAGCAGGACAACAAAAATACCCATGCGTGCAGGACCGCCGCCCGCCTCGGCCGCCGAGACCATAGACCACGAGTTCAGCTTCAGCCGCGCGGACTTCGACCGCGTGCGCCAGCTGATCTATCAGCATGCCGGCATCAGCCTGCACGACGGCAAGCACGCCATGGTCTACAGCCGGCTGTCGCGCCGCCTGCGGGACACCGGCCACCGCTCCTTCGCCAGCTACCTGCAGTGGCTGGAAGGCATCAGCGGCCCGCAGGGCGAGGCGGAATGGCAGGAGTTCGTCAACTGCCTGACGACCAACCTGACCGCCTTCTTCCGCGAGGACCACCACTTCCATTCGCTGGCCGAGGACTTGCGCCACATCCAGGACCGCCCGGTACGCATCTGGTGCTGCGCCGCCTCCACCGGCGAGGAGCCCTATTCCATCGCGATGACCTGCCATGAATCGCTGGGCGGTTCCGGCGTGCAAATTGTCGCCAGCGACATCGACACCAATGTGCTGAACACGGCGCGGCGCGGCGTCTACGCGGCAGACTCGCGCGGGCTGTCGCCTCAGCGGCTGCGCAGCTTCTTCCTGAAGGGGACCGGCGCCAACGAGGGCCGCATCCGCGTCAAGCCCGAACTGGCGCGCAACATCGAGTTCCGCACGCTGAACCTGATGAACGCGCAATGGTCGCTGGGCGAGCCCTTTCACATCGTGTTCTGCCGCAACGTGATGATTTACTTTGACGCCCCGACCCAGCGCAAGGTGCTGGAGCGCATCCACAAGGTCATGCGTCCGCACGGACTGTTGTTCGTGGGCCATTCGGAGAACTTCACCGAGTCCCGGGACCTGTTCCGCCTGCGCGGCAAGACCATCTACGAACGAGTCTGACTCAAGACAAGCCACCAGCCATCCGATAAGGCACCCTATGAGCATGCCTCCAGCCACGTCCACCGCCCCGGCAAGCTCCCTGCTGGCGGCCGGCGCCGGCGCCGCGCGCGTCGCGCAACTGAAGGCACAGTCCCGCAAGCCGGGCGAAGCCTCGTTCTTCTTTTACGATGCCCACTTCAAGAACGCCGCGGTCAAGGTGCTGCCCGGCGAGTACTTCGTCGACAACGAAGACCTGCTGGTGATGACCACGCTGGGCTCCTGCATCGCCGCCTGCCTGTGGGATCGCCACGCACAAATCGGCGGGATGAACCATTTCATGTTGCCCGAGGGTCAGGGGGACTCCGGGCGTTACGGCTCCTATGCCATGGAATTGCTGATCAACGAGATGATGAAACGCGGCGCATCCAAGAGCCGCATGGAAGCCAAGATCTTCGGCGGCGGCGCCGTGATCTCAGGCATGAACACGATCAACGTGGGAGAGCGCAACACCAACTTCGTGCTCGACTTCCTGAAGCTGGAACGCATCCCCGTCGTGTCCAAGGACGTGCTGGACATCTATCCGCGCAAGGTCTGCTTCCTGCCGCACAGCGGCAAGGCCATGGTCAAGCGACTGGCGCCGGCCAACAGCGAGGCGCTGGTGCAGCAAGACCGCATCGCCGCCCAGAAGGCCCTGCCCGTCGCCAGCAGCGGCGGCTCGGTCGAGTTGTTCTGATCCGTACCACCCAAGGAGTCAAGATGACCAAGACCCGCGTCGTGGTGGTGGACGATTCGGCGCTCGTGCGCAGCATCCTCACCGAGATCATCAACCGACAGCCCGACATGGAATGCATAGGCGCCGCCAGCGACCCGCTCGCGGCGCGCGAGATGATACGCAGCCTGAATCCGGACGTGATCACGCTGGACGTCGAGATGCCCAAGATGGACGGGCTGGACTTCCTGTCGCGCCTGATGCGCCTGCGCCCCATGCCCGTGGTGATGGTGTCCACGCTGACCGAGCGCGGCGCCGAAGTCACGCTGAAGGCGCTGGAGCTGGGCGCGGTGGACTTTGTCGCCAAGCCCAAGATCGGCGTCGCCGATGGCATACGCGCGCTGGCCCAGGACATCACCGACAAGATCCGCATCGCCAGCAAGGCGCACATCCGCCGCCTGCCGCCGGCACCGGCCCATGCGCCGCCCCCGGGCGCCGCGCCGGCCGCCAAGCCGCCCGCGCCGACGATCGCCAGCCTGGGCCGCCTGTCCACCGAGAAGATCATCTTCATCGGTGCCTCCACCGGTGGCACCGAAGCGACCAAGGACGTGCTGATCAACCTGCCGGCCGACTGCCCCGCGGTCTGCATCACGCAGCACATGCCGCCCGGCTTCACACGCAGCTATGCGGCGCGCCTGGATGGCCTGTGCAAGATCCGCGTCAAGGAAGCACAGGACGGCGAGCGCATCCTGCCCGGCCACGGCTACATCGCGCCCGGCGGCATGCACTTCAGCATCGAGCGCTCGGGCGCCAACTACATCGCTCGCGTGCAGGACGGCGAGCCGGTGAACCGGCACAAGCCCTCGGTGGAGGTGCTGTTCAATTCCGCCGCCCGCGTCGTGGGGCCCAACGCGCTGGGCATCATGCTCACCGGCATGGGCGCCGACGGGGCCCGCGCCATGCGCGCGATGAAGGACGCCGGCGCCTACAACATCTGCCAGGACGAGGCCAGCTGCGTGGTCTTCGGCATGCCGCGCGAGGCCATCGCCGCCGGCGCGGCCGACGAAGTGCTGCCGCTGAACCAGATCGCCAGCCGCCTGATCGAACGCCTGCGTAGCACGGCCGGGATCTCGCTGAACCGGGTCTGACGCGCCGGGCTCCCCGAGCAGGCCTTCAGGGCCCGCCAGGGCCCCTGCCGCTACAGGAACAGGCCCTGCAGGTCGCTGAGGAAGTCGAAGCCCCGCGGCGTCGCCTGGATGCGGGCCGGGTCGTCCGTGAGCAGGCCTTTGGCACGGCCGGCCGCCAGGCCTTTGGCGATGCTGGACGGCGGCAGCCCGGTGCGTTCGAGGAAGGCTGTCAGCGGCAGCCCCTCGCGCAACCGCAGCGCATTGAGCATGAACTCGAAAGGCAGATCGCCGCGCGCCACCTCATGTTCGTTGGACACCGCCCGTCCCTGGGCCGCCTGCGCCATGTAGGCCGCCGGCTCGCGCCAGCGCACCTGGCGCAGGATGCGGTGGGCAAAGCTGAGTTTGCTGTGCGCCCCCGCTCCCAGGCCCAGATAGTCGCCGAACTGCCAGTAGTTCAGGTTGTGAGTGCAGCGATGGCCGTCACGGGCATACGCCGACACCTCATAGCGCGCCATGCCCTGCGCGGCGGTGCGCTCGGTGATCAGGTCCAGCATCTCGCTGGCCAGGTCGGCGTCGGGCAGATCCCGCGGTGGCCGGCTGGCGAAGACCGTGTTGGGCTCCAGGGTCAGGTGGTACACCGACAGATGGGGTGGCGCGAAGCCCAGCGCCACCGCCAAGTCCTCGCGCAGGTCCGCCAGCGTCTGGCCCGGCAGCGCATACATCAGGTCCAGGTTGAAGGTGGCGAAGGCCCGCGCCGCCTCGTCCACCGCCGCCCGTGCCTGCGCGCCACTGTGCACCCGACCCAGGGCCTGGAGCTTGTCGTCGGCGAAGCTCTGCACCCCGATCGACAGCCGCGTCACGCCAGCCTGCGCGAAGCCCGCGAAGCGATCGCGCTCGAAGGTGCCGGGGTTGGCTTCCAGCGTGATCTCGCAGCCGGGCTCCAGCGGCAGCCGGGCCCGCAGGTCGGACAGCAGCTCGGCGATCTGCTCGGGCGCGAACAGACTGGGCGTGCCGCCGCCGATGAAGACCGAGACCACAGGGCGGCCCCAGATCAGCGGCAGCGCAGCCTCCAGGTCGGCGCGCAAGGCCTCCAGATAGGCGCGCGCGCTGTCCCGGTCCAGCTCCCGTCCGCCGCGGAACTCGTGCGAGTTGAAATCGCAGTACGGGCATTTGCGCAGGCACCAGGGCAGGTGCACATAGACCGACAGCGGCGGCAGCGCGGCCAGGTTCAAGGTGCCCGGGCGCATCAGCTGCACCAGGCGCTCGGGGCCCTGCTGGGGGTTCATGGTGACGCCCGCAGCGGCGTCAGGCCCCAGACCTGGCGCAATTGCTCGATCAGCTGCGCGGAGGCCAGCGCGCGATGGCTGACGCGGTTTTTCAGTTCAGCCGGCAGTTCAGCCACGCTGGCGCCCTCGGCCGGGATGTACATCAGCGGGTCATAGCCAAAACCGCCCTCGCCGCGCGGCGCCGCCAGGATCTCGCCTTCCCAGCGGCCCATCGCGATCAGAGGCTCCGGGTCTTCGGCCGCGCGCACCGCCACCAGCGCGCAGACGAAGCGCGCGCGCCAGGGGGCGGCATGCGGCGCCAGCTGCTCCAGCAGCACGCGGTTGTTTTCGGCGTCGCTCTTCTCGCGGCCGAACAGCGTGGCGTAGCGGGCCGACAGCACGCCCGGCGCCCCGCCCAGCGCCTCGACGGCCAGCCCGGAGTCGTCGGCCAGCGCCGGCAGCCCGCTGAGCCGCGCCGCGTGGCGCGCCTTGGTCAGCGCGTTCTCGACAAAGCTGGGGTATGGTTCCTCGGCCTCGGCGATGCCCAGGCTGCCCTGGGTCACCAGTTCCAGCCCCAGCGGCACGAAGAGCGCCTGCAGCTCCTTGAGCTTCTTGGCGTTGTTGGAGGCCAGGACCAGGGTCTTCATCGGTGCCACCCCCGTCACAGACCCAGGGCCTGACGCTGCGCCTGCAGCAGCTCGCGGATCCCCTGGTCGGCCAGATCGAGCAGGCGGTCCACCTCGGCGCGCGTGAAGGCCACGCCCTCGGCCGTGCCCTGCAACTCGACGAAATGACCGGCGCCGGTCATCACGACATTCATGTCGGTATCGCAGGCAGAGTCCTCGACATACTCCAGGTCCAGCAACGGCTGGCCGTCCTTGATGCCGACCGAGATCGCGGCCACCGCGTCGCGCAGCGGCGACTCGCTGATCTTGCCCTGGGCCAGCAGCCAGCTCACCGCATCATGGGCCGCCACATAGGCACCGGTGATCGCGGCCGTGCGGGTGCCGCCATCGGCCTGGATCACGTCGCAGTCCAGCTGGATGCTGCGCTCGCCCAGCTTGCCGAGGTCGAACACCGCGCGCAGCGCGCGCCCGATCAGGCGCTGGATCTCCTGCGTGCGGCCGCTCTGCTTGCCGCGCGCGGCCTCGCGGTCGCTGCGCGTGTGGGTGGCGCGCGGCAGCATGCCGTACTCGGCCGTGACCCAGCCTTCGCCCGAGCCCTTCTTGTGCGGCGGCACCCTCTCTTCCACCGACGCGGTGCACAGCACCTTGGTGTTGCCGAATTCGATCAGCACCGAGCCTTCGGCGTGGCAGGTGTAATGGCGGGTGATGCGCACCGGACGCAGCGCGTCGGCGGCACGCCCCTCGGGGCGGACAGCGGTCATGGGATTCCTTCAGTGGTGCTTCTTGCCGGCGCGGCGGATCGCATCCTGGATCTCGCGCACCGCCAGGTCGATCTCGGCCTCGGTCAGCTGGCCCTCCTGGGCCGCGACCGCGGTCTGTATCGTGGAGGCAAAGCCCTGGTCGTCCAGGCTCTGCGTGGAGATGCTGTCGGGCGGCTCGTCCTCGCCCTCCCATTCGACCGCCAGCGCGGTAACGTTGTCGCTGCGCGCGCCGCCCTTGCGCAGGGCTTGCTCGACCAGCTCGGGCACCGCATCGGCGACCACGCGGTCGCCCAGGTGGCGCACGATGTCCGGGTCGCCGACAGAGCTCCACAGCCCGTCCGAGCACATCATCATGCGGTCCCCGCGCTGCAGCAGCACCGGCCCGGCGACATCGATCATGGGCTTGCCCGGGCTGCCCAGGCAGGTAAAGAGCACATGGCGGTTGAAGTTCTCCGCCCCGGCCGCGTGGCGGCCCAGCGCTTCCTGCAGCTCGCTGTAGGAATGGTCGCGGGTGCGAGCGAACAGCTCGCCATCGCGCACCAGGTAGAGCCGCGAATCGCCGCAATGGGCCCACCAGGCCTGGCCATGCTGCATCAGTCCGACCACGATGGTGGTGCGCGGCGTGTCGTGCAGGCGCTTTTCGGCGGCGTAGTTCAGCAGGCGCCGATGCGCCATCAGAATGCCTTCCTCGAGGAAGCGCGCCGGCTCCTTCAGCGCCGGCTGGGCCTCGCGCTGGAACAGGCTGGCCACGGTTTCCAGCGCCAGATGCGCCGCGACCTCGCCCTCCGGATGCCCGCCCATCCCGTCGGCCAGCGCGAAGAGGCCCGCCTCCCGGGTGTAGCAATAGCCCATCCGGTCTTCGTTCTTCTCCCGTCCGCCACGGCGACTCACCTGGTACACCGCAAACCTCACGCCTTGGCTCCCGACTTGAGGTTCTCCAGTTGCAGCTTCAGGCGTTCGCTGAAGCTGAGCTTGGTGTAGCGGCGCTCGGTCTCGCGCGCCAGTTCCTTCTGCAGTGCGAACACGCTTTGCGGCCGGCTCAGCGGGTCCAGCGACATGCACCACTCGGTCACCTCCAGCAGGTTGTCCGAGTACACATTGCGCAGCCGCGACAGACTCAGGCCCAGGCGGTCTTTCTCGAGGCGCTGCGGCGCGTCATTGGGCGGATACCCTTGCATGCAGGCATAGATGCAGGCGCCGATGGCGTAGATGTCGGTCCAGGGCCCCAGCGAGCCGTCGCGGCGGTACATCTCGGGCGCGGCGAAGCCGGGCGTGTACATGGGGCGGATGAAGTTGCCTTCCTTGCTCAGCACTTCGCGCGCGGCGCCGAAGTCCAGCAGCACGGCCTTGTTGTCGTTGGTGATGAAGATGTTGGCCGGCTTGATGTCCAGGTGCAGCATCTTGTGCTGATGCACGATGCGCAAGCCCTTGAGGATCTCGTCGAACAGCGAGCGGATGGTGGATTCACGGAAGACCTTGTCGCGCTTCAGGTCGCGCGCGGTCACGATGAAGTCCTGCAGCGTGTCGCCCTGCAGGTAGTTCATGACCATGTACACGGTCTCGTTCTCGCGCAGGAAGTTCAGCACCGACACCACGCTGGGGTGCGAGATCTGCGCGAGCGAGCGCCCTTCCTCAAAGAAGCTTCGGAGGCCCAGGCGATAGAGCGGCTGCTTTTCGGGTTTGACGCGCGGCGTCAGTTCACCCGGGGAGCGTTCCGCGAGCGAAGCCGGCAGATACTCCTTCAGCGCAACCAAATGGCGTTCGGGGTCCTCGGCGACGTACACCACACCGAAGCCCCCCGCCGCCAGTTTTTTGATGATCTGGTAGCCCCCTACCACGGTGCCCGCAGGCAGGGGTGCCGGTTTCGGCTTTGACATAATCGCGGTTCGATTTCTCCACCGATTGCTCATGCCAGTTTACAGCATGACGGGTTATGCCAGCGCCTCGGCACAACCCTCTACCGACGCCGACTCCCCCCACGAAGCCGGCAGCAAGTTCAGCATCGACGTCCGCTCGGTCAACAGCCGTTTCCTGGACCTTGTCTTCAAGATGCCGGACGAGCTGCGCGGGCTGGAACCTGCGCTGCGCGAACTCTGCTCCGGCCAGTTGCGCCGCGGCAAGGTCGAGTTGCGCATTGCCACCCAGCGCGAGGGGGACAACACCTGGCCCCAGCCGCAGCCGGAGCAGCTCAACCGGCTGGCGCGGCTGGAGTCCCAGGTTCAGGCCTGGCTGCCCAAGGCCCAGGGCCTGAGCGTCCAGGAAGCGCTGCAATGGTGCCGCGGCGGCGGCGGCGCCAGCGTCAAGGACGAGCAGGTACTGGAGGCCGCGCGCCGCTGCATCGACGGATTGCTGGAAGCGCGCGAGCGCGAAGGCGCCAAGCTGGTCGCGATGATGCGCGAGCGAATCGCCACGCTGCGTGCGCTGGCGACGCAGGCCGAGCCGCTGATCCCGGCCGCGGTCCAACGCCAGCGCGAACGTTTCCTGGAACGCTGGCAGGAAGCGCTGAGCGCCAGCGGCGCCGGCCAGAGCCTCAGCGAGCAGGCGTTGCAGGAGCGCGCGCTCAACGAGGCGGCCGCCTATGCGCTGCGCATCGACGTCGCCGAGGAACTGAGCCGCCTGCGCGCCCACCTCGACGAGACCGAGCGCCTGCTGAAGAAGGGCGGCGAGATCGGCAAGCGCCTGGACTTCCTGATGCAGGAACTGCACCGCGAGGCCAACACCCTGGGCTCCAAGGCCGTGGCGCTGGAGCTGACCAACATCTCGCTGGACATGAAGGTGGCGATCGAGCAGCTGCGGGAGCAGGTGCAGAACCTGGAGTGAGGGTGCGCGGTGGCCGCGGACCTCAGCGGCCCTTGGCAGACCTCAAACAAACAACGACCTGAGGCCCTGCCCGGGGCCCGGACGGGACCGGTCCGCCCCCACCGCTTCGAGGTAGCGCCGACAAACCGTGTCGGGGCCCTCGCCCTGTCGCCAGGCCGTGGCCATCGCCTGCAGCCCGGCACGCGCCTGCCGCGACAGTCCGCCCTCCAGCGGATCGTCGGCCAGTGCCACCAGCCGCTCGATGTAGAGCCGCCGCGCCCGATCATCGCTGTCGAGCAGCCGCAGCATGGCCTGTCCCTCGCGCAGAAAGCGCGCTTCCGCCGATGGATCGGCGGTGATGGGCGGGTTTGCGTCGAGCAGGGCCCGAGCTGCGGGATCCTGCGCCGCACAGAGATACTCCAACGGTCCCAGCGAGCGCCAGGCCGCCGAGCCCGTCCGGGCGCCGCCCCAGGCCTGGCGACGGCCGCTCGGGATGCGCCCTGTTTGCAGCCCTTCCAGCAGGGCGGCGGCGACGACCGCCCGGACCTGGGCATCGCCGTTCTCGCCGATATAGGCCAGCAGGGTCAGGAAGTCGGGATACAACGCATCGCCCAGCCCCCGGCAGACCTGCTCCATCAGCGCCAGCCGCAGGTCGGCGCCGACCAGATCGACGCATCCCGACAGCAAGGCGCGTGCGGCCCCGCGCCAGTCCGGCTCCCGGCTGGCGTTCACGGACGACCGCAGATCCGACACCACCGTCATGGGATCAAGTGGCGCCCGCGCCCAGCGCCACCAGCACCCGTTGAGCATGCGCCTGCACGCTCAGCCCTCGCGCCTGGGGCTCGACATCCGCCACCAGCAAGGCTTCACCCGTGGGCAGCTCGCGCCGGGTGGCGCCCTGTCCGGCGTCCATGGCACCGCCCGGCGTACGCAGGGGCCCCACATCGGCCGGTACGACCGGGATGGCAGGGAGAGACAGGGGCGGCAATGGCGTCATGGCGGACCTCGTTCAGCTGACGTAGAGCGTAGCGGCCCGACGCGACGCCGGGAACTGCGGCCGTTCCCAATCCTTGCCGGCCCGCCGCTGCGGCGTCCTGCCGCCATCCCTATTGCGGACGTTCCTAGTTGCGGCGACCCGCAATGCGAATGCTCCCAGCTTTGCGGCCGCGCCGCGCCCCGCTTCAATCACGCTGCAGTTCAAACGGGGGCGGCATCCGCGGGTGCAGAGCTCCCATCCAGTCACCCATCCCGGAGAGAGCCAGATGTACAACAGCACCACCGTGTCGGCGTCGCTCAGCGCGTCGGTCAACCTCAGCCAGACATCGCTGCCCGGCGGCGTCGTTTCGACCAACCCGACCAACGCCCACACCAGCATGCAGGGCGGCAAGGCCGTCTTCGAGAACGACAACTACCGTATCGTGGCCGGCGACAACAACGAGATCAACATCCACAACAAGAAGACCGGCGAGGACTACAAGATCTGGGGTGACCCCCACGTCAACATCGACGGCCAGCACAGCTTTGATTTCTGGGGGACCACCACCTTCCAGCTCAACGACGGCACCAAGCTGACCGTACAGACGGTGGATGCGGGCAATGGCATGACCCTGGCCAGCAAGCTGACCATCACCAACGGCGACTACGCCGCCCAAATCTCCGGCATCGACACCAACAAGGTCGGCGACCTGAAGGTGGACGAAGGCCTGGGCTGGGGCCGCGTGCTGGACGGGGCCGTCGCCGACGGCAACACCCTGCTGGAGAACGCCACCGGCAAGGGCTTCGTGGCGGTGGACGGCAACGGCCAGCTGCGCCAGGTCGACCAGGCCTACATCAACGCCACCGACCTGAAAAAAGGCGGCGCCGCGCTGGAGTCGCAGCAAGAGATGGCCCAGCTGATGCGCGCCGCCTTTGGCATGAGCGGGCTGATCAGCATTGTCATGACCGGCCTGCTGCTGCGCCACATGGGTGCCGACGACGGTGGCTCGCGGGGCGGCGATCGGGTCTTCGCGGGCGGCAACAACTGGTTCAACGAGGGCGGCGCCCAGCTGAGCAACTCGCAGTCCAGCCGTTCGCAGTGGCTGACGGCCCACGTGGACGCCAGCTTCAGCCTCACCCTGACCCGCTGGAACGGTTGAAGCCGCCGGGCGGGCCGCGCAGCCGGCTTGCCCGCCACGGCAGGCGCCGCGGCCACGAAGGCCCTCCTGGCCCGCGGCGCCACCGCCCTGCCCATCGGCAATGGGCCCAGCTCACGTCGCGCCTGCACTGACCGGCCTTCGGGCCCACCCCTTTTCGTCTCAGGAGAAATTTCATGACCGGCGTCCAGAACTATCGCGTCCAAAGCGGCGACACCATCACCGGCATCGCGCAACGCCATGGCATTTCCGCCGAAGCCCTCATGCGGGCCAACGGCATGGACGCCGCCCAGGCCGACGGCCACATCGGCGCGGGCCGCGCGGACCCGGACCGGCTGCAGATCGGCCAACAGCTGAAGATCCCGGTCGCCACGCCAGGCCTGGAGCGCAGCCACCGTGTTGCTGCCGGCGAAACGCTGTCCGGCATTGCCCAGCACTGGGGTGTGAGCATGGCCGAGCTGCTGGCGGTCAATCCGCAGTTCAACGCAGGCAAGCTCGGCCGCGGACGCGACACCGGTGCCGGACAGGACCCGGACCAGTTGAAGATCGGCGATCTGATCCACCGCCCGGGCGTCCAGGCGCAGCGGCCCGGAGCCGCCACGCCGGCCCCGTCGACCGCGCAGGCCGCGGCGGCCACGCCTGCCGCCGCGGGCGGCGGGCACGGCATCGATCTACGCCGCTTCACCGACCCCGCCCTCGGCTCTGATGCCGCAGCGGCCATCGTGATCGGGAGTGCGGAAGGGACCCGGCGCCCGAACGGCAGCTATACCGCCGCCTATGGCGGCCACACCGACCCAGGCAATGCGGCCCACAACCGCGGCTCGTTCTCTTACCAGCACGCGGCCAGCAGCGCGCAGGACGCAGATCGCCGCCAGCTGCAGACACTGCAGGGCCGCCTGCCAGCCTACGAAAGCGCCGCCCGCCAGGCGGGCCTCAATCCCAACGATCCCCGGCTGGCTGCCGCCTACCTGGACCTCTACAACCAGTCACCCAGCGCCGCCCAGCGCTTCCTCAACCAGCTCGACACGCTCGGTGGGCAGCCCATCACCGCCCAGCGCATGACCGACCTGCGCGTGGCCAGCTTCGTCGACAACGCCACCGGCCAGCGCTTCGAACTGCCCGGCGGCGGCCATGCGGGCAGCGGCTTCGCCAACATCGCCCGCAACCAGCTCGGCCGCGCACCTACCGAAGCCGAGGTCCAGGCGGTCATCCGCGCCGACCAGCAGCGCCGCACCATGGCGGTGGAATCGGCGCTGGACCGCCAGGGGCTGCTGCAGGCGGCACCGGCGGCCGTGCCGGCACCTGCGAATGCCGGCCAGACGCAAGGCGGCACGCCGCGCTGGCTGGAAGTGGCGCGGGGCGAACTCGGCACCACCGAGATCCGCGGCGGCCGAGACAACCCGCGGGTGGTCGAGTACCACCAGGCCACCAGCCTCAAGGCCAAGGACGACGAGACTTCCTGGTGCTCTTCGTTCGTCAACTGGTCGATGCAGCAGGCCGGCGTTGCCGGCACCAACAGCGCGGCCGCCCGCAGCTGGCTCCACTGGGGTCAGGCCGTGCCCCGCGACAGCGCGCACGTCCGGCCGGGTGATGTGATCGTCTTCCCGCGCGGCAACAATCCGGCACAGGGCCACGTGGCCATCGTGCAGGATGTGATGCCCAACGGTCAGGTCCGGGTGGTGGGCGGCAACCAGCGCGGTGAGCGACTGGCGGACGGCAGCCGGCCGGATGCGGTGACCGAATCGGTGCGCTCGCTGAGCGAGGCGATCGGCGTACGGCGCGCGCCCTGATGGGGGGCGATCGCCGCGCGCGGCAAGGCGTGGATACTCGGCCTATCACAACTCGGAGCGGAACCCTTCTGGTTCCGGTCGTGTCGATGATGGCTCTGTTTCCGATGAACACGCCGCGGACGCTCTTTGTTTCGCAGGCCGCCCGCGCGACCGTGGCACTGATCGCCGCCCTGGGCGGCCTCTGGGCGGGGCCCGCCGTCGCGGCCACGCCGGCGCCGGGCGCCGATCTGCCTCGGCGGCTGGCCTGCACGCCCGATGCCAGCCACCGGCACAGCCTCACCCTCGACCCTTCGGGCACGCCGCTCGGCGCGACGATCGCGCTCACGGAGGGCGCACGCGAATGCGATCTCCAGACGGCCGGAGCGCCGATGCCACAGTCCGACGGCAGTTGGCGCTTCGCCTGGAAGGACGAGGGGCTGGGTGTCGACTATCGGGCGCTGGTGCGGCGCAGTGGCGGCGGCTTCCAGCTGAGCGTCCAACCCGCCGCCTGCGGGCCCCTGCCCCTGCCCTCCGCCCTGACGCTCTCTTTCGCAGACCCGAGCTGCAAGGTCGAGGTGGATCGCCATGCCGCCTTCGTGCAGTTCTGGCGCAGCGTCAAGAGGGCCCTGGCCGACGATGACGGCCCGGCCCTGGTCGCCCTGGCGCTGCCCCGCATTGACTTCGTTGAAGGCGACATGGACGTGAAGGCCCCGGCCAGCGTGCTGCGCGGCGCCGCCGGCTGCATCCCCGATGTGCCGGCGCCAGTCAAGCGCACCGACCTGCGCACCCTGCTCGCCGCCACCGACCAGCCGCGGCTGGACATGCCGCCCTTGGTGAACCGCGGCGACCGGGAGGTCAGCGTCGCTGGCGCGATGACGGTGCGCTGGACCGATCGCGGCTGGCGGATCCAGGGCTTCAATGCCTCGCCGGCGGTGATGCGGGACTGCCGGCCTCACCGCTGAGCGCCATCCGGCACGGCCCCGGGGGCGAAGGGGGGCCGCTCAGCGGCCAGGCGCCATCACCAGGCCATTCGGCCCCAGCATCAGGTCGGCGGGGTTGCGCCGCAAGGCCATCTGCAGGTTGGCTCGGGCCGACTGCCGCAGATGTTCAAGCCGGTCCGCCGGCAGCGGCTGCCTGTCGTGGGACATCTGGGCCAGCGCCATGAAGGTGCCCACCATCGCCTGCTGCTCATAGAAATCGCGCAGCGACTGCGCTGGCTGCGCGGCCAGCACTGACCGCAGCCGCGGGCTGGCGCGCAGCTGGGCCGCCACCGCGACGAAGTGCTCGTCGGGCACTTGCTGCCCGGTCATCACCATGTAATTGCCGACGAGGAAGGCGGCGACCGCGCCGGCCACGTCGTTGCCAGGCCAGTTGAACCGCGCCTCCAACTTCTTGTAGACATCCAGACTCTGTTGCAGCGTCTGCTGCATGGCGGCGCGCTGGGCCTGCGGAAAGCGCTGGGCGATCGCCGCCGCGTTGTGCGCGGCCCGGGACGGGCCATCGGCTCGCGGGGCGATGCCGGTCACGGGAAGCGCGGCCGCGCCGGGCTGGCCCGGCACCTCGTCCAGCAACTCCGGGAACGGCTCCAGCACCTGCGCCCGTGTCGCCGCGCCCGTCAGCAAGGCGCTGGCCACCGCCAGTGCCGTCGCCGCGCGACGCGGCCAGCGGGGTGTCGTCAAGAACCTCATCATGGGAACACTCCTTGTCATGAGAACAGCCGTTCAACGTGGCGGACATATGCCGACGCAAGGCGTTTGCGCCTGGCCTGCATGGCGCGAATGTGCGGCATGGCACCGCACAGCTTCATCGCGTCCAGATCAAGCGTGTGGCATGGCAAGCCTGCAAGGCTTCCTTGCGGCCCGCCGGCACCAGACCGAATCGCCCCACATCCTCCAGATCGTCGACCGCCTGCAGTGGCCCGTCGACCGGCAGGACGAAGACCGGACCGCAGGCCGAGGCAAAGCCATAGACGCCAGGATTCACGCCACGCATCAGGAAGGCCACATGGCGACCGTCGGGCGACCAAGTCGGCGCCGCTGGGGTGAGCCTCACGCGGGCCCGGATCATCCGGTCCGATGGCCGTGTCAGCTGCCGCAGCCCGCTGCCATCGAGGTTGACAACGAAAAGCGCGCCGAAGGCACTACCGTTGAGCTGCTGGGGCAGCAGCAAGAGCACGCGCCGGCCATCGGGACTGGCCCACAGCCCGCCCTGGACCACACCGACATTGCTCGGCAGCGCCAAGCGCACCTGCGATTCCACGCCTGCGCCGGGACGGGCGACGACCAGGCTGTCGCCGGCCAGGTAGACATAGCGGCCGTCCGGCAGCCAGTCGATGGCAAAGAGCGCGTCCGAGCGCCGATAGCGCAGTGGCGAATCGCCCTCCACACGGCCGCCCGCCCGGGTCATCACAAACATCCGCGGCTCGGACTGACCGTCCACCAACTCCCAGTAGCCGAGCAGATAGCGCCCGTCGCCAGACAGCCTGGCCCCATAGAACTTGGGCATGCGGTTCATTTGACGCAGCGGCTCCATGTCGATGCCGCCGGTCTGGGAGAAGTCCTTGCCGTCGTGGTAGGTGATGTTGCCGATCGGGTCGATGCGCACCAGTTCACCGTTACCGCTGATCGGGCCGGCATACCAGCTGTCCGAGGTATCCCGGCGCTGAGCCACCGGGCTCACCGGCAAGGCCTGCATGCGGCCCGTGACCAGGTCCAGCTGGAACGGGCGGCGTCGTGCCACGTCGTAATAGACCAGCCGCCCCTGCAAGACCTCCGAGGGATCCGCCGCGGCCTGGGCCGGGCCCGCCATGGCGGCCACGAGGACCTGCATTGTCAACAGGATCAGAAAGAGGCCCGCCGCGCGGCGGACCGGCCAGGGCATGCGCATGCGGGCCATCCTTCACCACCAGGTCAGTTCGATGCTGCCGCATTCCTTGAGCACCGACTTGTTGCCGGCGCCGTCGATCATCGTCAACTGGCGCTCGGCCGGATCGGCCGCGCCATCGATCTGCAGCAGCGGGGTGTCCGACGGTATCACCAGCAGCGGCTGGCAGGGCTCGTAGAAGCCTGAGGTCGCCGGATTGACGCCACGCACGGCAAATGCCACCCAGCGTCCATCGGGCGACCACACCGCATTGGCGTGGGACAGCCGCACACCCGCAGCAATCGCCGCATCCGTGGGCCGGGTCAGCTGGCGCAGCCCGGTTCCGTCGAGATTGGCGATGAAGAGAACATTGAAGTACGTGTTGCCGTAGCGCACGCCCAAGGTCAGCAGAAGCTGCTTGCCATCCGGGCTGCTGCGCAGCGCCGCGCCCGTGGTGGAGATGTTGGCGGGCAGGTCCAGCACGCCCTGGATCGTGCCATTGCCGTCAATGCCACTGACGACGATGCGCTTGTCGGCGAGATAGACGAAGCGCCCATCCGGCAACCAGTCCAGCGCCCACGCGTGATCGCTGCGGTCGTAGCTCAGCGAGGAGCCCTGCATCACCACACGGCCATCGCGGGCCATCACCGTGAGCGTGGGCTGGGTGCTGCGGTAATTGGCCCTGAAGTAGCCCAGAAGGTGGCGGCCGTCGGGAGACATCCGCACCGGACCGACAAAGTCCGGCAGGTCGGTGCCAGCCAGGCTGGCGGGATTGAGCGTTCCGGTGACGGCCAGGGTGTTCGGGTCCACGAAGCTGAGCTCTTGTGCACTGTCCTTGCGGACCAACCCAGCCCCCCCGCTGCCATACCAATAGTCGCTGCGCCCCAGATTGGCCTTGGCGGCGCTGGGCGGCAAAGGGATGGCGGTCCCGGAGGCCAGGGTCAACTTCTGCAGGCCGCCGGCCACGCCAATCAACAATTGGCCCTGACTGGTCGGTGTTGCAGACGGCGCAGGTGCAGGTGCAGGTGCAGGTGCAGGTGCAGGTGCAGGTGCAGGTGCAGGTGCAGGTGCAGGTGCAGGTGCAGGTGCAGGTGCAGGTGCAGGTGCAGGTGCGGGCGGATCGACCGCCACCGGCGCGCCACCATTGTCTTTTCCACCGCCCCCGCCGCCGCAAGCGGCCGTCAGGCAAGCGGCGCATGCGGCGGCCATCAGGACCTGGGCGCGGGACTGTCGACCGGAGGTGCGTACTCTCATCATCAAGACTCCTGGGGACCTGGACTGAACGAAGGAAGAAGCAGAACGGGAAAGGAAACGAAGAAGCTGGAAGCGAGAAAGGCGGAGGAAGCCATGCTTTCCCCGCCATGCCGTGCCGGACGCCCGCGGCGTCCGGTGCCGACCAGTGATTACTGCTTGCGAGCCATCGAGCCCATCGCTTCGCCGATCGCCTTGATGGCGGTGGAGAAGGTGTTGTTGAGGATGCTGTATTCCTGGCTGGTGGCCTGGAAATCGGTCATCTTCTGGTTGAAGGCGGTGGCGTTCTTGGTGTCCTGGTCCTTGTTGGAGCCGCTGGCACCCTGGATCTTGCCGTTGAGTTCGGCCATGTCCTGGGACAGCTCGACCATGTGGGCGGCCTTGTCGCCCAGCACCTTGCCCATGGCCTTGGCGATGGCCTGCAGCCAGCCGCCGCTGCCGTCGCCAGAGTCATCGTCGCCGCGCTTGGAAATTTTCACTTCGGCCAGCACGTGGTCGACGATGCTGCCTTCCAGGCGGGTCTTGAACTTGTCCAGCGAGCCGCCGATCTCGCCCTTGACGGCGGTCTGCAGGTCGGCGGAGACACTGTTGTTACGCTGGGCGCTCAGCGCTCCCAGGGCACTCTCTTTGAAGGCGTCGCCGACGAACTTCGGCATGCCATGCTTTTCCTGCAGTTGGTTGACCGCGCCGCTGATGGCCTCGCCCACCGCGTCCTGCAGCAGGTTGCCCACGGCCTGGCCGATCATCGCGCCGATCGGGCCACCGAAGGCGCCACCGATCACCCCACCGATGGCGCTCAGAAGACCACCGCCGCCACCGCCGATCACGCTGTTCAAAGCTCCAGACATTGCTTCTCTCCTGATTCGTGCCGCCGTTCGCCTGCGCTCCGCAGGCTGATCCGGTCGATCACTGTGTTGACCTCACCGCCACCGAAGCCGGCAGCCAGTGACCCTGAAGCCCGCGTCGGGAAGCGCTCCATCGTTTCCTCGAAGACCTTCCCGGCGCCGACGTGTGCATTTCATGTCGAGTGCTCCATTCCCGAAAGTCAGGACCATCGGCAGTCAGGGACCACCCCGACTAGGGTCGTCCGCAGTGGAATGCCCGGCCGCCCCGCCGGCGCTGCCCGCGCGCGGCGCGCGATGGCGCACCGACACGTCCTCGCCGGGTGCGGGCCGACGGCCTGCCGCCCCCTGTCCATCGGCATTCCCCATCGCCGCGCCTTCGCCCTGCGCCATCTCCCGCCGCAGCTCCGCGGCCCAGAGAACCACCTCGGCGACGATGTCGAACAGATCCGGCGGAATCACCTCGCCGGTCTCGGCCCGGGCCAGCAGGTCGCGAGCCAGCGGCACGTTGCGCACAATGGGCACGCCGGCCTCCTCAGCGGCAGCCCGCATGGCGGCGGCCACCTCGCCTTCGCCCTTGGCTGAAACGACAGGCACCGGACAACGCTCACGGTCGTAGTCGATGGCCACGGCGACATGGGTCGGATTGACCACCAGGGCGCTGGCCAGCCGGGCGGCCTGCGAGGCGTTCTGCTGCGACCACTCCGCATGGGCCTGCTTGCGCTGCTGCTTGAGCAGCGGATCGCCTTCGTTGTCCTTGAACTCCTGCCGAATGTCGCGCAGGCTCATCCGCATCTTCTTCGTGAAGGAGTGGCGCTGCCAGACGGCGTCCAGCATGGCCACCAGCAGAAAGGCACCGATGGCCCAGGCGATCAGCCGCCAGCTGGCATCCCACAGGAGCGTGCCAACGGTGCGGCCGCCGTCGCCGTGCTGGCGCACCAGGGCCATCCAGTCCGGCAGGCTGTGGCGAACCAGCAGCCATCCCAGGCCCAGCAACACCGCCGACTTGGCGATGTTCTTGAGCAGTTCGACCAGGCTGTCCATCGAGAACATGCGCTTGATGCCCTCGCTGGGATCGAGGTGTTGCAGCTTGGGCGAGACCTTGTCCATCGCCCACACCGCGCCGACCTGCAGGAATTCCGTGAGCAATCCCGCCGCGGCCACGGGCAGGAGGAGCGCGGCGGAAATCCAGCCCAGGCATTCGACGGACGCCCAGCCCACGGCACGTGCCACACGCGCAAAATCCCCGGCGCGCCACCCCTGGCCCAGCGACTCGAAGAGCAGCTCACAGAGCGCCCGGACGGAATCCGCCGCCGGTCGCACCAGCAGTGCGAACAACAGCAGCCAGACGATCAGCGTGACGGTCGCGCTGAGATCCCGGCTTTTCGGAACGTCGCCCTTCTTGCGGGCATCGAGCAGGCGTTTCGGGGTGGGCTTTTCGGTCTTGTCCCCACCGCTGTCGGCCATCCTCCCTCCACCTCCGTAGGAAAGCGCACCCACGAGACCAGGACGGGAACCCTTCCGATCCGGCCTCGAGCACCGTGACGAAGTTCACATTCGACCCGCCGTTGACGCCAACAGGATGACGTCTTCGTTTCAGTCGCAACCGAATGTGTGTTAAGGGGTCACGTCTTGCCTGTTCGGCCGCACAACATAGTGGCAAGAGCGATGCCAGGCATCCGCCGACTCGAAACATTCATTTACAGAAAGCCAAGTGGGCTATTGGTGAAACGGCGCCGCATCGGAATAGTTCGACCCCAAAAGGGAGGACAACAACAATGCAGCACCTGTGGAAACACCGGGCCGTTCAGGCTTGCGTACGTGGGGCTCGCCCCGGGCGGACAGGACACCGGGGGCCTTCGCCCCTGCTGTCGATGGCCGCCGTGGCACGCAGCGCCGGGCCGCTGGTGCTGGGGACCACCCTGGTGGCCCAGGCCGCGGCGCAGAGCCTGCCATGCGCCGCCTCGGCCGACCGCATCGCCCTGCCGGACACGGCTGTGCCGGGCTCCGCGATCCCCGCGCAAGGCCTGACCCCACCCCCTGGCGGCACCAAGTTCAGCCTCATCGACCGCTACTGCGGCCCGTCGCCGGACCGGCCCGCGGCCTTACCGGCGCGCGCCGCTCAACTTGACCTGTACACGACTGGCGTGCGCGGCGGCATGCTCGCCGAAGGGGCGCCAGCGCCGCTGCCCCGCCCAGTGACCCGGCCGTCGCCGCTCGACGAACTGGAGATGGAGCCCCCCTCCG
The DNA here is from genome assembly GCF_022549225.1 of Pelomonas sp. CA6. Taxonomy (GTDB): domain Bacteria; phylum Pseudomonadota; class Gammaproteobacteria; order Burkholderiales; family Burkholderiaceae_C; genus Roseateles. Next base: position 143,884 of record NZ_JAKZFD010000010.1, on the reverse strand, counting down.
CCGGCCGCCCGATGGAGCCAGCATCGCGCTCGGGCACGGCACGCATTCTGGCCCTCGCGCAAACGTTAAACGACGCGGCGCGGCGCCATGACATCGACCCCTTGCTGCTCCACGCGATCGCGCATGTGGAGTCGCGGCACAACCCGGCGGCGGTGTCGCACGCCGGCGCCCGTGGTGTGATGCAGGTGATGCCGGCCACCGCAAGGCGTTTCGGCGTGAACGACCCACAGCGCGAACTGTTGTCGGCGCCGATCAATGTGGACGTCAGCGCGGCTTACCTGAAGACGCTTCAGGCCCGCTTCGGCAACAGCCTGCCTCTGGTGCTGGCGGCCTACAACGCTGGCGAAGGCGCGGTGCAGCGCCACGGCAACCGCGTCCCCGACTACCCCGAGACCCGCGACTACGTCAGCCAGGTCTTGCGCGCCTACCGCGCCCTGCGCGAGGCCATCGCCCAGCGGCCCGATCAGGACAAGCCATGAGCACGCAAGGCCGCACCCAAGTGCGACTCCCGGGATACCTCCCCCGCGGAGGCCTCCAGTGAGTCTCAACGCCTTCCTGCCCCGGATCGACGGCGTCCGCGAAGGGCTGCTGTCGCGCTATGTCGACCTGCTGCTCGTGGCCGGCGTGATCGCCATCGTCGCGCTGATGGTGCTGCCCCTGCCGCTGTGGCTGATCGACTTGCTGGTCGCGGCGAACATCGCTTCCGGCATCGTGCTGCTGCTGGTGGCGATGTACATCGCCGGTCCAACCGAATTTGCGGTCTTTCCCAGTCTGCTGCTGATCACGACGCTGTTCCGGCTGGCCCTGTCGATCGCCACGACCCGGCAGATCCTGCTGCATGCCGATGGCGGCCACATCATCGACACCTTCGGCAAGCTGGTCGCGGGCGGCAACCTGGTGGTCGGTCTGGTGGTGTTCATCATCATCACCGTGGTGCAGTTCATCGTCATCGCCAAGGGCGCCGAGCGAGTGGCCGAGGTGGCGGCGCGCTTCTCGCTCGACGCGATGCCGGGCAAGCAGCTGTCCATCGACTCGGACCTCCGCTCCGGCCTGATCGACAAGGACGAAGCCAAGCGCAAGCGCCGCCATCTGGAGCTGGAGTCCAAGCTGCACGGCAGCCTGGACGGCGCGATGAAATTCGTGAAGGGCGATGCGATCGCCGGCATCGTCATCATCGCGGTCAACCTGATCGGTGGCCTGGCGGTCGGCGTGCTGCAGCAGGAGCTGGCCGTGGGACAGGCGCTGCACACCTATTCCATCCTGTCCATCGGCGAAGGCATGGTGGCGCAGATCCCGGCATTGCTGGGCGCAATGGCCGCGGGCCTCATCGTCACCCGCACGGCCGACGAGGACGAGCGCCACCTCGGCGATGCCATCCGTCGCCAGCTCGGCGCCAAGCCGCGGGTGCTGGTGGTGGGCGGCGGCGTCTGCGTGCTGTTCAGCCTGGTGCCCGGCTTTCCGGCGCCCGTCTTCCTGCTGCTGGCCGCGGTCATGCTGGGCAGCGGCCTGCTGCTGATGCCGCAATGGCAACGCCGGGTCGAGCGCTGGCGCAGCCGCGCCCTGCCCGCCCGCCGGGTCGCCCCCCCGCCCGCGGTGCAGAGCGCCCCGGCCACCCAGCTTCCACCGGCACTGCCATTGCTCCTGCTGCTGCCGGCCCCCGCGCTGCAGGGCGACGCCGGACGCCAGCTGGGGGAAGCTCTCGGTCGCATGGCCGCGGAGTTCCAGCTGTACCTGGGTGTGCCGCTGCCGCGCATCGCGCTGCATGGCCGTGGCCCGGAGCATGGCAATGGCTGGCAGCTGCTGGTCTACGAGACGCCCGTGGCCTCCGGCGCGCAACCGGGCGGCCCTGACGCCGACGCCGCCTTGGCCGAGTCGCTGCGCCAGGTACTGCGCCGCAATGCGCCGTTGTTCGTCGGCATCCAGGAGACAACGGCGATGCTCACCCAGGCCTCCACCGAGCTGCCCGACGTGGTCAAGGAAGTATTGAGGGCGCTGCCGATTCAGCGCGTGGCCGATGTGCTCAGGCGCCTGGTGGCCGAGGAAATTTCGATCCGCAACCTGCGCGATGTGCTGGAGTCGCTCGCCGAAACCGGCCAGCGGGAGAAGGATGTCCAGACCCTCACCGAGTTTGCCCGGATCGCCCTGAAGCGACAGACCAGCCACCGGGTCGCGCCCGATGGCCATCTGCGCTGCTTGATGCTCAGTCCGGCGCTGGAGGACACGGTGCGCCAGGGGATCCGCGTCAGTGGCGGGACGGCCCAGCTCGCGATCGATCCGCAGCAGGCGCAGCAGATCGCTGGCGCGCTGGTACAGGCCATCCGCAGCCACGGCGCGGCCGCCATCGTCACGGCTGTCGATGTCCGCTGGCACCTACGCCGCCTGATCGAGGCCGATGCTTTCGACACGCCGGTGCTGTCCTTCCACGAACTGATGCCAAGCCTGCGGCTGGAGGTGGTCGAGCGCGTCGACCTGCCCGAACTGCCGATGTTGCGCGCTGCCTGACCCCGGGATGACTGCCGTGATCGCCCTCGCCTGCCCCGTCCAGCGCTTCCCGGAAAACGCCATGTCTCTGCCGATGATCCGTTCACGCCCGCTTCATCCGTCCTTCCTGGCACCGCGCGCATGGGCGATGGCCCTGGCCGTTGTGACCGCGCCGGTGCCGGCGGCGGTGCCTTGGAGCCAGGGCGCCAAGCCGGTGGTGGTGAGCGCGCGCGAGCAGCCGCTGGGCGCCTTTCTGGAAAACGTCTTCGCCCAGGTCGACTCGCCGGTGGCCATCAGCCCCAACCTGAATGGCCAGGTCAGCGGTCGTTTTCGCATGCCGGCCCAGACCCTGGTTCAGGAGATCGCACGCGCCTACGGCCTGGTGCTGTTCCACGACGGGCTGGTCACCCACGTGGCGCCGTCGAGGGAGGTCCAGCAGCGGCAGTTCCCGCTGGGCCCGCTGGCCTTGCAGCGCACCTTGCGCAATGCCGAGGAACTGCAGCTGACCGATGCGCAGAACACCCTGCGCCGCGGCGCGGACGGAACCCTGGTGGCACGCGGCCATCCGGCCTTCATCGAGATGGTGGCCGAGCTGGTCCGGGCCAACGACCCCTCGCAGCCGCCCGCCTCCACCGTCGCCGCCACAGGCCGGGAGGACTTCCGCGTCTACTACCTTCGCTATGCCTGGGCTCAGGACGTTTCCATGTCCACCGGCGGCCGCCCAGTCAACGTGCCAGGTGTTGCCTCCATCCTGCGTACCTTGGTGGGCGTACAGGGCGGCGGCAACGCCCCGGCCGCGCGCGAGCGGCCGAGTACCGTGCCCGGCCTACGCGGCCAGGGCTTGGCCGCCCAGGCGGCCGGCGGGAACGGCGGCGGCACCCTGGGCCTGGGCCACCAAGGTGCCCTCGCCCAGGATTACGGCGCGCCGGCCCGCGGCGAGGCCGAGCTGATGCAGGCAGCTCTGCAACAACCCGGTGTCCTGCGCGGCCGCGAGGCGGCAGCGCCCCCCGCCGTACCGACGGCCGCGGCAGGCCCGCGCATCGAGGCCGATCCGCGGCTGAACGCGGTTATCGTGCGCGACCAGCCCGATCGCCTGGACCGCTACGCCGCGCTGATCCAGGCGCTGGACATCGAACCGCAGGCGCTGGAGATCGAGGCCACCGTCATCGACATCAACACCGATCGACTGCGGGAACTGGGTATCAACTGGCGCTGGTCGAGCCCCGGGGGCAGCGAATTCCTCTTCGGCAACGGCAGCGCCAGCGACCTGGCCTTGCGCGGCAACCGTGAGGTCACTCCGCGCGGCAAGGGAGGCTTCATCTCGGCGGTGCTGGGCAACCGCAACAATTTTGTCGCCCGCATCAGCGCCCTACAGGAGGACGGAGCCGCCCGCGTGGTCTCCAGCCCGCAGGTCCTGACGCTGTCCAATGTCGAGGCCATCTTCGACAGCAGCTCCACGTTCTATGTGCGCGTCGCGGGGCGCGAGCAGGTGGACCTGTTCAATGTCACCGCCGGCACCTCCTTGCGGGTGACGCCCCACGTCTTCACCGACCGGGAGCGCACCCGCATCAAGCTGCTGGTGCAGGTGGAGGACGGCAACATGACCGCGGCCCAGGTGGACCAGATCCCGGTGGTGGAGCGCTCCACCATCCAGACCCAGGCCCTGATCACCGAAGGCGAGAGCCTGCTGATCGGCGGCATGGTGCGCGACAGCAGCAGCACGGGCTCGACCAAGGTGCCAGTGCTGGGCGACGTGCCGGTGCTGGGTCATCTGTTCCGCACCAACACCGATCAGCGGCAGCGCATCGAACGCATGTTTCTGATCACGCCACGGCTGGCGCCCGCCGGGCGACCGGCCGGCGACAACCCGCTGCGCGGCGCGGCGCCGCCGCCAGCGGGCAGCGCTCCACTGTCCTCCGGCAGCGCCACGGTGCCGCAAGCCGCCCCCCCGTCCGGGCCGGCGACCGAGGCGGCATCGCCGGCCACCACACAGCCGCTGCGCGAACCCGGAACCGCACAACCGGTCGCACTGCCGCCGGAGCCGACCGCGAACAGCGCCGCCCCGGCGCGTGGAGAGATGCGATGAGCGCGCGCCATCCGCAACACGCGCCGCGGACGAGCGCGCGGCCCGAGTCCAACCTGCCGCCGGGCAAGCCTCCATCCGCCTCGGCGCAGGCAATCGAATCGGCCAGTCCAGGCTCCGCCGCGGTTCCATGGACGGGCGGCGCGGGCGACCTGTCCAGCCACTTCGAGCTGCGCGTGCTGTCCGGCCCGCAGGCCGGCGCGGCCGTGCGTTGGCCCGCTGGGGGACAGACCTGGACGTTGAGCGTGCACCGGGACGACGGCGACACACCGCTCGAGGACGAGGCGACGGGACACGAGCCCCAAGCCACCGGTCTGCAACTGCACGGCGACACGCCAGTGCGATTGCGGCTGACACTGCGGTCCACGGGACTGGCGTGGTGCGACGTCCTCGAAGGCCAGGTGGCCGTCGGCGGCGATTGTCGGGGGCCGGGCCAAGGCTTCGACTGGTCTCCCGGCGTGGCCATGGAGTTGGGCGACTGCCTGGCCATCGCCTTCGGAGATCCTGCGGTGTCGATCTGGTCGCTCTCGCCGCCTGCACCACAGGAGAGCGAAGCGGCTCCCGTGGAGACGTCGAACGATGAACCGGCGGCCGTCCTTGCCGCGCCGCGCAGCGGCCTGGACGCCTGGCTTGCAGGCGGTGGTGCGGTGCTGGGTGGGGCGGGCCTGGTGTGGGCGCTGGGGTTCACCATGCCGACCGCCCCCTCGGCCGCCATGGCGCCAGCGCTCAGCCCGGCCCAGCAGCAGGCACTGCTGCAGGACGCCGATTTTTCCGGCCTGCGCATCGAACTCGACGGCGCCGGCCGGCCCCAGTTCGTCGGCCGCGTGGCCTCCCGTGCCCAGGCCGAGCGCATGCGCAGCCGGCTCACCGCCTGGCCCGGGGCACCGCGCTGGCAGGTGCAGGTCGACGAGGTCCTGGCCGCCAACGTCGAGGAGGCACTGCAGCTGGCCGGCCTGTCCTGGCGCGCGGTCGTGACCGGCCCGGGCGAAGTACGGCTCGAAGGCAACACCGCGGGACTGCCTGCCGAGCGGATCGACCGCGCCATGGCCGATGTGCGCGCCGCATTGCCGCAGCTGCGCCAGTTGATCGCCCCCGCGGCGACGGTTGCAGCGGCCCGCCCGGCGCCGGCCGCCGCCAGCGCCACCGAATCGGCGCGCCCCGTTTCGCCCAGCTTGCCGGCCACTGGCGGCGAGCCTGGCAAGCGCATCGTCACCTTGGTCAGCCAGGGCCCCCTGCCCCATCTCGTCACGGCGGATGGTGCCCGCTACTTCGTCGGCGCGGTGCTGCCCAGCGGCCATCGGGTGGCGGAGGTACAGCCGCAGGCGCTGCTGCTGGAGCGCGACGGCGCACAGACCCGCATCGATTTCTGAAGATCTCCCGCCCCCATCCCTTCAACCACCACCCAAGGAGCTTTCATGAACACGATCCAACGCAACGCCCTCCTCAACACCACCGGCGGCAGCAGCGGCACCCAAGGCAGCGGCAGCTGGTTCGAAGCGATGGCCGAGGCCTGGGGCAAGGCACTGGACGCCAAGGCCGACCAGATCAGCGACAAGTCTGCCCAGATCGGCGCCGCCCAGGCCGACAAGCCGGCCGACATCACCCAGCTGACCGCGATGTCCCTGGAGATGGGCTTCCTCAGCAATTCGTCCCACACGGCGCTGGCTTCGGTCGGCTCGGCGCTGGAAACCATGGCCCGCAAGCAATGACCGCCCTCGCAGTGCTCGGCCTGCCGGCCGTATCGTCCGCCGGCGCGCCCGGCGTCGACGGCACCGGCGCCTCGGCTCGCGCCGGCTATGGCGTATCGCTGGCCGACATTGGCGGCTTCGAGCAGGCCTTGCGCCGCGCAGAGATGCGCGGCGCCGGAGCGACCGACACCCCGGCGGCCGCCCGCATGGCGCCGGTCTCCGAGGTGGCGGCGCAGATCATGAAGCCCTTCGACCACATCAATGCCGAAGCTGAACGGCTGGGCCGTCTGGCCGAGTCGGCACGGCTGGCGGGCAGTGAGATGCGACCGGGCGACGTGGTCCACCTGACGCTGCGTTGCCAGGAGTTCATGTTCCATTGCCAGCTCACCTCCAACATCGCCAACCGCGGATCGGACGGGCTGCAGCAACTCTTCCGCCAACAAGGGTGATGCGATGCGCCGACTGCCCCGCATGAATCGCGCCGCTGCGGCGCTGCTGGCGGCGACGCTGCTGCTGGTCGCCTGCAAGGAGCAAACGCTCTACGGAGACCTGACCGAGCGCCAGGCCAACGAGGTGGTTGCCGCGCTGCGCGAGGCCGGTCTCCCCGCGCAGAAGGTGCGTGAGGACAAGGCCTATGCGGTGCATGTCGGCGCCGACGATTTCTCCGCTGCGGTGCAGCTGATGCGCGCACAGGGCCTGCCGCGCGAGAGCTTCGACTCGCTGGGCCACGTCTTCAAGCGCGAGGGCTTCGTCTCGACGCCGCTGGAGGAGAGGGCGCGGCTGCTGTATGCGCTGTCGCAGGAGTTGTCCAACACGGTGGCCAGCATCGACGGCGTGGTCTCGGCGCGGGTCCACCTGGTGGTGCCGGAGAAGCACCCGCTGGATGACAAGCCGCAACCCGCCGCTGCATCCGTCTTCATCAAACACCGGCCGGACGTGGACCTGCAGGCACTCACGCCCAAGATCCGCGCGCTGGTGCTCAACAGCGTGGAGGGCCTGCCGGCAGACAAGGTCACCGTGGCCCTCTTCCCCGCGCTGCCGTCGCAAAGTCCGGTGGCTCCGGCCGGCGTGCCCCCCCGCGGCCCGCGCGAGGCGTCGGGCGTGCCGGCCTGGCTGCCTTGGTCGATGGCCGCGGCAGGCGCGCTGCTGGTCGGCGCGGCCCTCGGCTTGCGCGCCCGTCGCCGCCCCACGGCAGCCAGCCAGGCCAGCGCCCTCGAGCCCACCCTGGTCGTGCAGCCGGAGCGCCCCCATGGATGAAGCCCTCGATCTCTCGCCGGCGCGTCAGGCGCTGCGGCTGCGACGGGCGCAAAGGGCCCGCATTGCCGAGCGGCTGCAACGATCGGCCCCAGCCGCGGCCGCAGCGCTGAGCTGGCCCGCACTGGAACAGGCCTTCGGCGGGACGGCCTGCGTGCGCCCCGTCGCCACGGCGGCCCCGGCGTTGCCGCCCGTCTGGCTGGCCTTGCCCGACGACGCGTTGCTGACGCTCCAGCGGCGCGTCGGTGCCGTCTTCTGCGCCCCGGCACTGCGGCGCTGGATCGATGCGCCGCGGGTGCAAGCTCTGCGCGCGGCGCTGGGCGACGGGTTCTACCGGGCGCTGCTGAAGGACGACGCCTGGCAGCAGGGGGCCGCGCTGCCTCCGGGTCTGCCGGACTGGCCGCAGCAGTCCGCGCCCGGCGCCACCGTGGTCAACGGCGTCGCGACGCTGCTGCGCAACTGCGGTGCCGCCGTGCTGGCCTGCACCCTGCCGCATGGCGCCCTGCGGCATGCCGCCAGCCAGGCGCTGGCCCCACTGGCGGAGCTGATGATGCCGACCGCCCATGCCCAGGCCCTGTTGCGGCGTGCGACGCTGCTAGCGGCGCCGCCGGTGCCCGCCACCGCCCGCCGCGGAGAGCGCGCGGACACCGAAGGCGCCGGGGAGGCCGGCGCATGAACTACTTGCTCTGGCATGGCGAAGGCTTGGCGCTGTCATCCAGCCGACGGCTGTTCTCTCCCGACGAGGTACGCGCCTTCGACGATGTTCACGCGCTCTGCGCGTGCTTGATCGAGATGACGTCGACCCAGGCGGCCAGCGCCGAAGAAGCACGAGCGCAAGCCGCCGCCGAAGGCTGGCGGCAGGGCCTGGACGAAGGCCGCCGCGAAGGTCTGGCACTCGCGCGCCAGGTGGCCCTCGACGCCCTGGCTGCCGCGGCAAAGGCCGCCGATACAGCCGGACGGGCGAGTCAATCGGATGTGGCCCTGCTCGCACTGCAGGTGGCCCGCAAGCTGATCGGCCAATTGCCCGAGGCCGAGCAACTGGCCCGGCTGGCCCGCGAGGCGGCGCGCCAGGCGTTGCCGGATGCGCCGGACATTGTCCTGCGCGTGCCCGCGGCGCAGGAGCAGGCGGTACGCGCGCTGCTGGACGACGGCCGGGACCTGCGCTGGTCGGTGGTCGGGGACGCGGCGCTGCCGGCCGGCGGCTGCCACCTGGCCGGCCCGCATGGTGAGGTCGATGCGGCACTCGAGAGCCAGCTGGGGCGATTGGCCAGTGCCTGGGGCCTGAACCTGAATGCCCCGCCCGGCGTTGCGCGAGCGTCGGCATCGGCGTCGGCATGGCCATCGACGTCAGCCGCTGTGCCTCCGCATGCCCCCACCGCCACCGACCCGGAGCGCGCCGCATGATGGACACGCCGTCTTCCCACGCCTCCGGGCTGCTGCAAAGCCTGCGCCATGCGCAGCCCTTGCAGGAACGCGGCCGCATCGTGCAGGCCGTTGGCACGCTGCTCAAGGCGCGCGGCCTGCGGGCCCGCATTGGCCAGGTCTGCCGCGTCGTCGATCCGGCGCACGACGAGCCGGGCGAGGGCCTGTTTGCCGAAGTCATCGGCTATGCCGACGGCGAACTGCTGCTCGCGCCGCTGGGGCCGTTGCTGCACCTGCCGGTCGGGGCGCAGGTCAGCGTCGACGAGGCGCCCGCCAGCGTTCCCTGCGACATCGCCTTGCTCGGTCGGGTGCTGGACGGCCTGGGCCGCCCCATTGATGGCCGGCCGTTGCCCCGCTGCAGCCGTACGCCCCTCTATCGCGATGCCCCCCACCCGTTGGCCCGCCGCCCGGTCGATCGCCCCTTCCCCACCGGCATCCGGGCGATCGACGCCACGCTCACGGTGGGCGAGGGCCAGCGCGTGGGCGTCTTCGCCATGGCCGGCGGCGGGAAGTCCACCCTGCTGGGCATGCTGGCCCGGCACGCCCAGGCCGACGTCAACGTCATCGCCTTGATCGGTGAGCGGGGTCGCGAGGTGCGCGAATTCATCGACGAGGCACTCGGCCCACGGGGCCTGGCGCGATCGGTGGTGGTGGTGGCCACATCCGAACGGCCGGCGCTGGAACGCGCCCGCGCGGCCGTCGCCGCCACCGCCATCGCCGAGGGCTTCCGGGCGCAGGGCCGGCGGGTGCTGCTGATGATGGATTCGGTCACCCGGCATGCGCGCGCGCTGCGGGAGCTGGGCCTGTCGGCCGGCGAGCCTCCCGTGCGGCGTGGCTATCCACCGTCGGTCTTCGCGGAACTGCCGAAGCTGTTCGAGCGCGCCGGCAACGATGACCGGAGTTCGATCACCGCCTTCTACACGGTACTGGCGGAGGACGAGAGCGGCGAAGACCCGATCGCCGAGGAAGTGCGCTCGTTGCTGGACGGCCATGTGCAGCTGTCGCGCAAGCTGGCCCAGGCCCACCACTATCCAGCCATCGACGTGCTGGCAAGTGCCAGCCGTGTGTTCTCGCGGGTGGTGGACGCGGATCACCAGCGCGCCGCGGGCCGTCTGCGGGAGCTGCTGGCCCGTCATGCGGACATCGAATTCCTGCTGCGCGTTGGCGAATACCGTGCCGGCAGCGACCCGCTCGCCGACGAGGCCATCGCCCGTCATGCCGCCATGCAAAGCCTGCTGCGCCAGGCCGGCAATGAGCACGCCGACTGGGACGCGGCGCGGCGTGCGCTCCTGGAGGCGGTCACATGAGCACACCGGCTCGTTCCCTACAGCGAGCCGCCGGGCGCCCCGTGCGGAGGGCCGTCCGGTGAGCGCGCCAACGCCGGGGTCCGTGGGCGCCAGCCACGGCGTGGCCACAAGCGGGGTCGATCCGCAGCTGCTCGACGAGCTGGGTCGCAGACTGTTGCCGGCAGCCGGCCGCCAGCTGTTGCAACTGCGCAGCCTGCAGCGGCGCCGGGCACAGGCCGAAGCCGCAGCGGCGGCCGCGGCGGTCGACCGCGCGCGGCAAGCCCTGGAGCGGCGCCGGGAGAAGCTGGCCGGCCTCCGCGCGGCACGGCAGCGGCTGATGGCCGGCTTGGTCGGTGCGCTGTCGGCGCAACTCCCGCGCTGGAGTGCCTGCGTGGGCGCCCACCGGGCCTGGCTGGAAGAACAACTGGAACGCGAGGAGTACGCCTTGATCAACGACGAACAGGTGCTGGAGCAAGCCCAGGACCACCTGGCCGAATGCCAGCGCGCCTGCGTGCGCGGCGAGATGAGGGAGGCACTGGCGCTTGACCTGGGCCGCGCCCACGCTCGGCAACGCGACCATGACGCCGAGCGCCGCCAGGACGGCGAGCGAGAGGACGCCAGCGCGGGAGGCCGCCGATGAATGTACGCGCGACGGGAGGCCCGATGGGATGGCCATCGTGCACTGGCCCCGAGGCTCTGCAAGACCGGCTCGGGGCGGGCCCTGGGCGATGCCCGGCCAACGCCAGGGGAGGAGAGGCTGATGCCCGCGGCGCGGGACCGATGGAGGCGTCCTGGCAGCGCGCACTCGGCGCGCGGCAATCCGATATGGAACTGCCGCCGCGGCCCGCCGGCTGGACGCCACCGGATCACCCGCCGACGGCGGGACACGGCCGCTCAGGCGACGAGCCGGCCACCGAGCCCGGGCGTTCTGTCAGCCGTGGCGCACACCGCGGGTCCGGCGGATCGGCGCCGCGCGACGCCGCCCCGAAGGATCTGACGTCGGCCGCCCCGGTCGCATCCGAGACCGCCGCGGCGCCAGTCCCCTGGCCGCTCCCGATGGGCTGGCGCAATGCGAGCTTTCTGCCGCCCCCTTTGCCGGTCGCCGACGTGCTGCCGCCCAGCGCCACCCTGCTGGCTCTGGCCCGACAGCCCGAAAGCCTGCCGCAGCGCTGGCAGCTCGAGGTGAGCAACGGGCAAGTCCTGACCCCCGTCGTGATCCACGCGGAGCGCCCGGCCTCGGCCGCCAGCGTGGCGCTGCCGGGCTGGACGCTGCAGGTCCAGCTGTCCGAGGCAACCACGCTGGCCGCGGCGCACCAGGATCGGCTGGCGGCGCGTCTGGCCCGTGGCGGCATCGCCGTCAGCAGCTTGCACATCCGGGGCACTTGCGAGGGAGATGTTCATGAAAGCGATGACGCAGTCGCGAATCGAGGGGCTCATGGCGCCGCGGGAGGTGCTACCGATGACCCTGCAGGAGACGCCGATGAGGCGGATGGCCATGGCATCGCCCCTGTCCGCCGCCACTGATGAGCGTCCCGACCTGGCGCGCACCGCCCGGCCGCCCTCGCCCTGGCTGCGAGGCGAGCGTCTGCACCTGCGCGAGTTCTGCGCCAACGACTTGGGCGACCTGATGCGCATGCATGCCGATCCGCGCCTGCGGGCCCACCTGTTGGATGATCAGCCCTTGGACCGGGGAATCACCGCGCTGCAGTTCCTGGTCAACATCAGCCACTTCTACCGGGCCCGTGAAGGACTGGGCATCTGGCATGCCTCGTCCGCGCAAGTTGGCGCCGGGGCGGCGCGCTTCGTCGGCTGGTTCAACCTGATGCCGCTGCCCAGCCGCGGCGAGGACGCGGTCGAACTGGGCAGCCGGCTGGTGCCCGAGGCCTGGGGGGGTGCCCTGGCGATGGAAGGCGGCGAGCTGTTGCTGGACCACGCGGTGGATCGGCTCGACCTGACCCGCGTCTGGGCCACCTGCGATCCGGCCAACCGGTCGGCCCGTGCCTGCCTGGCCGCGCTGGGCTTCAGCGAACGGGGCGAAGACGACTACGACGGACGCCTCGGCCTCTACGCCGCCATCGAGGCCGACCATTGGCGCGCCTGGCGCCGCCTGTCGCGCCGCGAGCGGCTGCGCGCCGCGCGAACCCGGCGGCAGCGGGACGGGCAGCCAGGCGACGAGGAGTCCTGCGCATGAGTGGGTCCCCGCTGAGCGTGCCCGCCATCGAGGCCATGGGGGCCGGCAGCCTGGGCCTGTGGCGGCAGGCGCAGGAACAGATGGCGGCGCCGCTGGCACCCGCGCATGCGGCCGCGGAAACCCGCGAAGACCCAGTGCCGGTCGCCACGCCCGCGCCGGTCGCGCCGGAGCTGGCCGCCACGCCCATGCGCCTGAGCGAGCTGCGCCTGGGTGCCTTGCCTCCCGGACTGGCCTGGCCGCCGCCCAAGGGGCCGGCCGAGCGCGAAGCCGCACACCGCCAACAGGAGCAGGATCCGGACGGCGGCCACGAGCCGGCCGGCGATGCACGGCAGACCGATCGCCGCGAAGCGCTCGACGCCGACACCGACCACGGGACGTCATCCGGCCCGCGGCCGCGCGCGGCCGAGGCCGACTGGCTGCAGCGGCTGGCCCGGCGCTGGGCGCGCAGTCCCGGCGCTGACGCCCGCGCGGCCCTGGAGACCGCCTTCGCGCAATGGACGGCCGGGCGCCAGGTGCTGGTCCTGTGCGGCATGGCGGAGCCGGCCCGCGAGGGCGAGGCGGCAGCGCCGGACGCCGATCCGGCCAACGCCGGCGCCCCCGCCTGGGCCGCGCTGGTGACGGGACGGCGCGGCCCCCAGGGCTTGGTCCTGGCCGGCGCACGCTGGCCAGCGCGCATGTACTGGGCGGGCGAGCCACCGGCGGCGTCGGCGTGGCTGCAGGCGCGCGCGGTCAAGGCGGCCGAGTCGGGACAGGGCTGGCAGCTCAGACCCAGCCCAGGCCCAGGCGAGACGCGCGCCAGCGTCGCCGTGCAGATCGGCCCGGTGTTGGAGGGCGAACGGCGCTGGGAACGGCTGGGCGTGCGACTGGACCGGGGCGCGGCCTTCCGCTCGGCCCTGGGCCACCAATGGAGCCTGTGGCTGCTGGCCAGCCGCGGCTGCTGGATGGACGACTGAGCGGAGGCCGAGATGCCACATCCCCTTGACCCCCTGACCCTGCATGGCGACGCGTCCCATGCCCCCGACGGTGGACCGCAGGGCCACGCCCGTGACCATGGCCCCTGCGACCTCGAGTCCTGCCTGGATTTGCTCGAGGAACCTGCGCTGCTGCTGGACCTGTCCGGCGCTGCACCACCCTGGACATCGGCGGCTTGGCGGGCGGCCTGCCCCGCACTGGCGCAGCCCACCGACCTGGACGCGCTGGACGCGGCCCTGCCCGGCCTGGGCGCCGCACTCGCGACGCTGTCTCCGCGCTCAACCGCCGCCGGGTTCGATCTGCCGCTCGGCCCCGATGCCGCCTGGGAGGCGCGCGCCCGCTTCTGTTCCGATGGCCGGCTCCTGCTGCGGTTGCGCGATCGCCGCGAGCGGGTCGAGACGCTGAGGCGGCAGCTGGACGATCGGGAGCAGCTGCTGTTCACCTCGCGTGTGATCTCCGTCGGCGAGATGGCCACCACCCTGGCCCATGAGCTGAACCAGCCGATCGGCGCAGCCAGCAACCTGCTGCGCGGACTGCGCATGCGGCTGGGCCGGCGCAGCGGCACGGCCGCGCTGGCGCCGCGGGAGTCAGCCGCGCTGGATCAAGCGCTGGAACAGCTGATGTTTGCCGCCCGCGTCATTGCCCGGGTACGGGAGTTCACCCACTCCCGCCAGCCGCGTCAGCAGCGCGTCGACATCGCTGCGCTGGCGCGGGAATCGGCGGCCTTGCTCGACTGGGATCTGCAGCGCAGCGGGGTGCGCCTCGAACTGGATCTGCCGGCCTCGACTCCCGCCCCGGCAAGCGGCGCGGCAGCGTCCCTCCCGGACACGGCGCCGCCGGCCACCACGGCCCCCATCACGACCCGCGGCGATCCGACCATGCTGCAGCAGGTGCTGGTCAACCTGATGCGTAATGCCTTGGATGCGCTGCGCGAGGCGCCGCCGGAGCGACCGCTGCTGACGCTGTCCCTGCGCCGGGACGACGCAGGCACGGCCACGCTGACGGTGCGAGACAACGGCGCCGGCCTCTCCGAAGGGGCCGAGAGCCGACTGTTCGTGCCCTTCAATTCGACCAAGCCAACCGGCATGGGCGTGGGGCTGACCATCTGCCGCTCCTTCGTCGAACTGCATCAAGGCCGGCTCTGGTTCAGTCGCAATGCCGATCGCGGCTGCAGCTTCCACGTCGAGCTGCCCACCTGCACCGCCGCCTCCACCGCCACCGACGTGACACCGTCCATCGTCGCCAACGCGGCGCCCACCGTCGCGAAGGCCCTTACGACCGGAGCTTTCACCCCATGAACCCCCTTGCCGCGTCCGCCACCCCACAGGTGTATCTGGTCGACGACAACGCCGACTTCCGGGCCTCCGCCGAGTTCTGGCTCGATGCCGCGGGCTATGCCGTGCGCTCGCTCGGAGACCCCCACCAGGCACTGGAGGCGCTGTCGGCCCATCCCGCCGGCCGGTTGGGCTGTGTGCTCATGGATGTCCGGATGCCCGACATCTCCGGCCTGGACCTGCATGACCGCATGCAGGCCGAGGGGCTGCGGCTGCCGGTGATCTACATGAGCGGCCATGCCGATGTCGCCCTGGCGGTGCGGGCGATGCGCAAGGGCGCGGTGAGCTTCCTGGAGAAGCCGCTGGATGAGAGCGCCCTGCTGGAAGCGCTGCAGGCGGCCCTGTCGCCGACCGCCCAGGCGGCTGCCAGCGCCGTGCCGACCGAGTCGGCCGAGCTGCCGCCGGACCTCCAGGCCGCGCGCGAGGAGTTCCTGCGCCGCGAGTCCTCGCTGGCACCCCGCGAGCGGGAGGTGCTCGCCCTGGTCATCCAGGGCATCTACAACAAGAACATTGCCGACCGCATGAACCTGTCGGTCAAGACCATCGAGCTCTACCGTGCGCGCGGCATGACCAAGATGGGGGCGAAGTCAGTGGCGGACCTGACCCGAATGATGGTCAGCCGGCAGGCATGACGGCGACCGACCGCCAGCCCCCCGCCGCCGAGACGATGCCAGCGCCCCTCATGCGATGGTCGGCGCGAGTGGACGACACGAGCCTCGTGCTGGCGCTGGGCGGGCCCGCGACCGATGCACTGTCGGCGGCCATCGCGCTGCAGGCGTCGGCCGACTGGCTGGACGGCATCGACGACTGGCTGGCGCCCACGCATGGCGTGGACTGGCAGCCGGCTGACACGCCACCGGAGGGTCCGCGCCTGTGGGGCCGCGTTGTCGACGCCAACGGCGCCACCGTGCGCGCCATCGGCCTCCCGCTGCCGCTGCTGCGCCGTGTGGAGCCGCCGCCCGCGGCCCTCGGGCTGCAGTGGCCAGGCGTCGAGGCGGTGCTCATGCTTGCCATGCAAGCGCCGCCGCCGGAAGGGATGGACGGCCTGGTCGAGGGCAGCGTGCTGCTGTTGGAAGACAGCTTCCGGCCGCAATGGCCGATTGCCTTGCGCCTGGCCAGCGCGGGCGACCACGCCGATGAAGGGGTTGCGCTGTGCTGCGATGGCGCGCAGGCCTGGCCGGCCCCGCTGGCGCTGCCGCGGAGCGCCGATGATGGCGGGCCCCATTTGCAGCTGACGATGCGGCTTCCCGACACCGTGCCGCTGCCCCTGCTGGCCGGATGGCGGACATCGCCGCCCGGCCGCCTGCGGCTCGCCCGGTCGGCCGAGCTCCAACTCGTCGACACGGACGAAGCCGGCCGTCCGAAGATCAGACCGCTCGCGCGCGGCGAGCTCATCCCCTGGGGTCGTGGCCACGCGCTACGGGTCGGCCAGAGACTTCCGTCCGTTTCGGCAGCTGGGCGGACCGCCACGCCGCCTGGCGCCTCCTGAGTCGCACGCCTGCCATGGATCTCTCCACCTTCTCCCCGGCCTCGGCGCTGCTGACGGTCATCTTCCTGGCTCTGGCCCCGTTCGTGGCGGTGATGGTGACGTCCTTCACCAAGCTGGTGGTCGTCTTCGGCCTGCTGCGTAATGCGCTCGCACTGCAGCAGACGCCACCCAACATCGTGCTCAATGGCCTGGCGCTGGTACTGAGTCTGTACGTGATGTACCCCGTTGGCGTGCAGATGCAGCAGCGCTTGGGCGACCGGCCGCTCGGCAGTGACACCAAGGCCATGCTGGCCGCGGTTGATCAGGCCAAGGAACCGCTGCGCGATTTTCTTGTCAGGCATACCCGGCCGATGGAGCGGGCCTTCTTCCTCAAGACCGCCCGCAATGCGCTGGACCCGGCCTCCGCCCAGGCCCTGACCGACCGCGACTTCATCGTCGTGGTGCCCGCCTTCACCGTCAGCGAGCTGTCGGTGGCCTTCGAGATCGGCTTCCTGATCTTCCTGCCCTTCCTGGTGATCGACCTGGTCATCGCCAACATCCTCATGGCCATGGGCATGCAGATGCTTTCGCCCACCACCGTGTCCCTTCCCTTCAAGCTGCTTCTGTTCGTGCTCATCGACGGCTGGGTGAAGCTGGTCCACGGCCTGGTGCTGACCTACCACTGAGACATCGCGATGACGAACAGCCCGCCCTTCTTCCGGAGCCCCCCATGCGCGCCGAAGTGATCCAGCTCACCCAGCAGGCGCTGTGGTATGTGCTGCTGCTGTCGGCCCCGCCCATCATCCTGGCCGCCGTGGTCGGGCTGCTGGTGGCCTTCGTGCAGGCGGCCACCCAGTTGCAGGAGCAGACGCTGCCCTACCTGCTGAAGTTCGTCGCCATCGTCCTGACGCTGTTCGTCACCGCCTCGCTGCTGGGCGGTGGTCTCTATCAGTTCGCCGACCGCGTGTTCAGCGACTTTGCCAGCCTGGTCAGCCGGCCGCGCTAGCCCATGACCGGCGGTGACTTCCTCGGCCAGTTGAGCCTCACCCAATCGCTGTTGCTGTGGGGCCTCTGTGCCGCACGGGTGATGGGCGCCTTCCTGCTGATCCCGCTGTTCACGCAGGAAGTGGTGCCCGCCCTGGTGCGCAATGCCGTCTTCATGAGCCTGGCCGCGCTGGCGCTCGCGCTGCAGGGACCCGCGCTGGCGCAAGGCGGCCTGCCTTGGGGCGATGCCTGGGGACTGGTGCTTCGCTTCGGGCGGGAAATCTTCATCGGCGTGGCGATCGGCTTCTTCTGGGGCGTGATGCTGTGGGCCTTCGAGGCGGCGGGCCAGATCATCGACACCAAGGTTGGCGCCACGATGGCGCAAATCGTCGACCCGTTG
Organism: Pelomonas sp. CA6; assembly: GCF_022549225.1. Lineage (GTDB taxonomy): Bacteria > Pseudomonadota > Gammaproteobacteria > Burkholderiales > Burkholderiaceae_C > Roseateles. The sequence goes on along the minus strand of NZ_JAKZFD010000010.1, from coordinate 126,321 downwards.
GGCGGTCACCAGACCTCGCTGACCGGTGCCTTGCTGTCACGGCTGGCGGGCTGGGTCTTCATGAGCGCCGGCGGTTTCATGCTGATGGTCGGCACGCTGCTGGACAGCTATGCGCTATGGCCGGTGAACACGCCGTCGCTGACCTTGGTTCCGCGCAGCGCCCTGCTCTTCGAGACCGCCTTCGGCCAACTGATGACGCTGGCCCTGGTGGTGGCGGCGCCGGCCATGCTCCTGGCCTGGGTGATGGACCTGTCGCTGGGGCTGGTCAATCGCTTCGCACCGCAACTGAACCTGCAAAGCATCGCCAGTTCGCTCAAGATCGTGGCCGTGCTGTGGCTGCTCTGGGCGCAACTGGCCTTCCTCGCCCGCGTGCTGGCCGACCACCTGCTCGAACAACCGGAAAGCCTCAGGCTGCTGCTGCCCAAGCTGTTCCAGGCGTAGGCCGGCCGGTGCCGCGAATGGGCGTGGCCTCCGAAGACGACCGGCCAACAGCGCCTCCAATCGACGTGGAAGCACCGTCGGTAGAATCGGTCCATGGAATATCCCGGCAATCTCTTTGTGGTGGCCGCCCCGAGCGGGGCCGGCAAGTCCAGTCTGGTCAAGGCTCTGCTGGAACTGGACGCCAAGCTCGCCGTTTCGGTCTCCCACACCTCGCGCGCACCGCGCGGCCAGGAGCAGCATGGCCGCGAGTACCTGTTCATCTCGCCGGAGGAATTCCGCGCGATGGTGGATCGCGGCGAGTTCTTCGAGTGGGCCGAGGTGCATGGCAATCTCTATGGCACCTCGCGCGCGGCGATCGAGCAGCGCATCGCCCAGGGCGAGGACGTGGTGCTGGAGATCGACTACCAGGGGGCGCTGCAGATCAAGCAGTTGTTCCCCCATGCGGTGCTGATTTTCATCCTGCCGCCCGGCTGGGAGGAGCTGAAGCAGCGCCTGATCCGCCGCGGCGACACCGAACCGGCGGTGATCGCGCAGCGCATGGAGAACGCGCGCCATGAGGTCGCGCAGGCGCGGCATTTCGATTTCGTCGTGATCAATGCCCTGTTCGAGACCGCCCTCTTCGACCTGAAGGCCATCGTCCACGCACAGCGGCTAAAATACGTGGCTCAGCGCCGCAACCGCTCGGCGGTCTTTCGCGCGCTGGATCTCATCGAAGACTGAACCTGACTGGAAACCACATGGCCCGCATCACCGTCGAAGACTGCCTGACCAAGATCCCGAACCGCTTCCAGCTGGTGCTCGCCGCGACCTACCGTGCCCGCATGCTGAGCCAGGGCCACAGTGCCAAGCTGGAAAGCAAGAACAAGCCCGGCGTGACCGCGCTGCGCGAAGTGGCCGCTGGCGAAGTCGGTGTGGAGATGCTGCGCCGCGTTCCGGTCTGAGCCTGCGCCGTGATCGGAGCGCGCGGCAGGTTGCTGCCGCCGGCGCCGGTCCGCGAAGCGTCATGACACGGGTGCCTCGGGCACCCGTTTTCGTTGCAGCCCGCCGCCGGCACCAAGTCCCGCTCGCCGAGCAGGCCCCGGGCATGCGGTAAATTCGGGCCATGGGTCTCCGCTCGTTCGCCGCTGCTCGCCTGCCCGTTTTCGGGGGCTTCAACCACGCCAAGGCCGCGCCCGCGCCGGTCGAGGCCTCTTCGTTCGACACGCTGGTCCAGCGTCTGGGCTATCTGCCCAAGGGCGACCTCAAGCGCATCCGCGAGGCCTACAAGTTCGCCGATGAGGCCCATCTGGGCCAGTTCCGCGCCAGCGGCGAACCCTACATCACCCATCCCATCGCCGTCGCCGGCATCTGCGCCGAATGGCGGCTGGACGCGCAGGCCATCATGGCCGCGCTGATGCACGACGCGATGGAGGATTGCGGCGTCACCAAGACCGAGCTGATCGAACGCTTCGAGGCCCCCACCGCCGAACTGGTGGACGGCCTCACCAAACTGGACAAGCTGCAGTTCTCCACCCGCGAGGAGTCTCAGGCGGAGAGCTTCCGCAAGATGCTGCTGGCGATGGCGCGCGATGTGCGCGTCATCCTGATCAAGCTGGCCGACCGGCTGCACAACATGCGCACCATGCAGTCCATGACGCCGGACCGCAGCCGCCGCATCGCCCGCGAGACCCTCGACATCTATGCGCCCATCGCGCATCGACTCGGTCTGAACGAGATCTACCGCGAGCTGCAGGAACTCTCGTTCCGCTACATCCATCCCTGGCGTCATGCGGCCCTGGACAAGGCAGTGAACAAGGCCCGCGGCCACCGCCGCGACCTCGTCGCGCGCATCGAGCATGACGTCGCCCGCGCCTTTGCCGAGGCCGGACTGAAGGTGGAGATCCAGGGCCGCGAGAAGACCCTGTTCTCCATTTACAAGAAGATGAAGGAGAAGCATCTCAGCTTCGCCAAGGTCAGCGACATCTTCGGCTTTCGCGTGGTCGTGCAGGACCTGCCGCATTGCTACATGGCCCTGGGGGTGCTGCACCAGCTCTACAAGCCGCAGCCGGGCCGCTTCAAGGACTACATCGCCATCCCCAAGCCCAACGGCTATCAGTCGCTGCACACCACGCTGGTCAGCCCGCTGGGCACGCCGGTGGAATTCCAGATGCGCACCGCCGCGATGCACATGGTGGCCGAAAAGGGCGTGGCCGCGCACTGGCTGTACAAGTCCAAGGGCGAAGGCCAGTCGGCCCAGCAGCTGGGCTCGCGCTGGCTGCAGTCGCTGCTGGACATCCAGGACGAAACCCGCGACGCCAGCGAGTTCCTGGAGCATGTGAAGATCGACCTCTTCCCCGATGCGGTCTATGTTTTCACGCCCAAGTCCCGCATCATGGCGCTGCCCAAGGGGGCGACGCCGGTGGACTTCGCTTACGCGATCCACTCCGACGTCGGCGACCACTGCGTGGCCGCCAAGGTCAACGGCGAACCGGTGCCGCTGCGCACCGAGCTGCGCAGCGGCGATGTGATCGAAATCGTCACCGCCACCGGCGCCAGCCCCAACCCGGCCTGGCTGTCTTTTGTTCGCACCGGTCGGGCGCGCTCCAAGATCCGTCACTTCCTGAAGAACCTGGAGCAGGAAGAAAGCCGCGACCTCGGCTACAAGATGCTGGCCCAGGCGCTGCGCGCCGAAGGCCTCGCCCTGCCCAGCCTGGCCTCCGACGACGAGGCCGCCGCCCAGCTGTGGCACGAGTTGGCCCGCTGGGCCGGTAACCGCCATGTCGACGAGCTGCTGGTGGAGGTCGGGCTGGGCCGCAAGATCGCCAGCATCGTCGCGAAAAAGCTCGCACGCATGCTCGCCGAGCAGGGGCAGCGGCCGGACGCGGTGCTCCTGAGCATGGGCCGCTTTGCCGCCGACGATGCACCGGCCCAGGGTCAGGTCTTGCTGGATGGTTCCGAGGCCGCCTCGGTACGGCTGGCGCATTGCTGCCGCCCGATTCCGGGCGACGACATCAAGGGCTATCTGGGTCGCGGCGAGGGTCTGGTGGTGCACACCGCGGAATGCGCCGTGGGCCGCCGCCTATTCCAGCGCGACAGCGAACACTGGATCGCCGTGGCCTGGGCCGAAGAACTCACCCGCCCTTTCGAGGCCGCGGTGGGCGTGCTGATGCGCAATGGCAAGGGCGTGCTGGCGCAGATCGCGATGGCGGTCAGCAGCGCCGAGGCCGACATCACCCACATCGCGATGAGCGACGAGAGCCAGCTGCGCGAAACCGCCGAGATGCAGATCCTGGTCAGCGTGCGCGACCGCCTGCATCTGGCCGACGTGCTGCGCACGATCAAGCGTTCGCCGGCCGTGCTGCGCGTCTGGCGCGTCAAGCCCTGAGCCCAAGCCTGCGCCCTCGGCACGCCGCCGCGGGCCGGCGTCGCGCGTTGCTCAGGCCCCTGGCTCGCCGGGGGCGGGGTAGACCACCTCCAGCACCTCGATCTGCTCGACGCCACCCGGCGTCAGCAGCTGCAACTCGTCGCCTTCGCGGGCCTTCAGCAGCGTGCGCGCGATGGGCGACACCCAGCTGACCTCGCCCTGCAGGCTATCCGCCTCGTCGATGCCCTTGATCGTGATGGTCCGCTCTTCGCCGCGGCCATTGGCATAGGTCACCGTGGCGCCGAAGAAGATCTGGTCGCTGCCATGGTGGGCGCTAGGGTCCACGACCTCGGCGATGTCCAGCCGCTTGGTCAGAAAGCGCAGCCGGCGGTCGATCTCGCGCAGGCGCTTCTTGCCATACAGATAGTCGCCGTTCTCCGAGCGGTCGCCATTCTTCGCCGCCCAGGACACGGTTTCGACGATCTTGGGTCGTTCGACGTCCAGCAACTGCATGAACTCTGCCCGCAAGCGCGCATAGCCGGCGGGCGTCATGTAGTTGCGCGTGCCCTGAGGCAGCGCCGGCAGCGCGGGGCCGTCGTCCTCGTCGTCTTGTTCGCTTTCCTTGGTGAATGCCTTGCTCAATGCAGCAACCTCCTGTGTCGTGCCGGCGACCCGTCACGGGCGCCGCCTGCGCTATTGTGTGCGCGCGGCAGCAACACCCCAAGGAGAGTGCGGATGAACCCAGGCCCGCTGCAAGGGACGCGCGTGATCGAGTTCGCCGGCATCGGCCCCTGCCCCTTCGCGGGCCTGGTGCTGGCGGATCTGGGCGCCGAGGTGATCGTGGTCGAACGCCCGGGCGATACACGCCTGGGTGGTGGCCGCGTGATGAACAGGGGCAAGCGCTCGGTGCTGCTGGACCTCAAATCGGCGGCCGGCCGCGAGGCCGCGCGCCGGCTGGCGCTGGGCGCCGACGCGCTGATCGAAGGCTTCCGTCCCGGCGTGATGGAACGCCTGGGGCTGGGCCCCCAGCCCCTGCTGGAGGCCAAGCCCTCGCTGGTCTACGCCCGCGTCACCGGCTGGGGGCAGGACGGGCCGCTGGCCCAGGCGGCCGGCCACGACATCAATTACGTGGCGCTCACCGGACTGGCGACGACCGCGGCCCGGGCCGGACAGCCCCCCGCGCTACCCGCCACGCTGCTGGGCGACATGGCCGGAGGCGCAATGAGCGCCGTTGTCGGAGTGCTCGCCGCGCTGCTGGAAGCGCGCGGCAGCGGCCGCGGCCAGGTGATCGACGCGGCCATGGTGGATGGGGTGGGCTATCTGGGTAGCCTGGTGCATGCGCTGCGCGCGCAGCGGCTGTGGAGCGACGACCCGCGCCGCAATTTCTTCCTGCACCAGTCGCCGTTCTACGACAGCTTCGCCTGCGCGGACGGCCGCCATCTGAGCCTGGGGGCCATCGAGCCGCCCTTCTATGAGGAACTGCTGCGCCGCCTGGGGCTGGACGATGAACCGGTGGAGCGCCAGATGGACAGCGCGAACTGGCCCGCGCTGCGCGCGCGCGTTGCGGCGCGGCTGCGCGAGAAAACGCGCGATGAATGGTGCGCGCTGCTGGAGGGTAGCGAGGCCTGCATCGCCCCGGTCCTGGATCTGGAGGAGGCCGCGAACCACCCGCATCAGCGGGCCCGCGGCAATTTCATGGAGACCGACCAGGGACGCTATCCACGGCCAGCGCCGCGCTTTTCGGCCCATCCGCCCGGGAATGCGGCGCCGGCCCCGCAAGCGGGGCAGGACACGCGGGCGCTGATCGAATCGCTGGGCCTGCCCGAGGATCAACAGGCGGAGATCCTCGGCAGCGCCGGTCTGCTGCGCTGATCAGACAGGGGAGCCGGGTGCCCGGCTCCCGGTACGGGCTCAGCGCTTGAAGCCGCCCTTGCGCGGCGCGTCGCCGAAACCGGGACGCGACTTGCCCGGGCCGCGGCGCTCGAAGTCCTGGCCACCACGGTTGCCCTCGCCTCGCGGCGCGAAGGAGCGACCTTCCGGACGCTGGTCGAAGGAGTTGCGGCGCTCGCCGCCGAAGGCCGGCTTGCCAGCAAAACCGCCACGCTCACCACGATCGAACTGCGGACGGTCGCCGCCGCGCTCGAACTGGGGACGCTCGGCACGCTCGAAACGCGGACGATCGCCGAAATGGCCGCGCGGAGCGCCCTGGTCGCGCTGGAATCCACGCTCCGGGGCGCGCTCGCCAAAACCGCGCGGACCGCCCTCGCGGCCTTCGAAGCGCGGCTTGTTGAAGCGGCCTTCGGGACGGGCGTCGAAGCGCTGCTGCTCCTGGCGGGGCTCGAAGCGGCCCTCGCCCTGCGGACGGCCGCGGCCTTCGCCACGCGGGGCGTCGAAGCGGCGCTCCTCGCGCGGGCCATCGAAGCGCGGATCATGGCGACGGTCGCCCCGCGCGTCCGGACGCGGACCACGCCAGCCACCCTCCTGCCCGAAACCACTCGCGCGATCACCGAAGCGGCCGCCACGGCCACCACGATCACCGGCGGGCCGCGGCGGGAAGATGCGCGGCTCTTCCATGCGCGGCTCCAGGCCGTCGATGCGCGCCACCGGAATGGGCTGGGTGGTGAACTGCTGGATGCGCTTGATCATCATCAGATCCTGGCGCTCCGCCAGCGTGATCGCCAGGCCGGAGCGGCCGGCACGGCCGGTGCGGCCGATGCGGTGCACGTAATCCTCGGCCTTCATCGGCAGGCCGAAGTTCACCACGTGCGAGATCGTGGGCACGTCGATGCCGCGCGCGGCCACGTCGGTGGCCACCAGCACGCGCAGGTCGCGGCGGCGCAGCGCCATCAGCGTGCGGTTGCGCTTGCCCTGCGGCATGCCGCCGTGCAGCGGCGCGACACGGTGGCCGATCTCGGCCAGTTGGCCGGCCAGCCATTCGGCGTCCTGCTGGGTGCTGGTGAACACCACGGCCTGGTCCAGCTCGCGCGCCGCCAGGATGTGCTCCAGCAGCTTGCGCTTGTGCATGCCGTTGTCGGCCCAGTGCAGGCGCTGCTCGATGTTCTCGTGGGTCTCGGTATGGCCGCTGACGTCGATGCGCTGCGGCTCCTTCATCAGCTGCGCCGCCAGGCGGCCGGTGTTGCCGGCGAAGGTGGCGCTGTACATCAGGGTCTGACGCTGCTCGGGCAGATGCTGGGCGACGAACTCAATGTCCTCGATGAAGCCCATGTCCAGCATGCGGTCGGCCTCGTCCAGCACGAACATGCTGACGTTGGCCAGCGTGCACTTGCCGCTGGTGATGTGGTCCATCAGACGGCCGGGGGTTGCGATCAGGATGTCCAGCGGACCCGACAGCATGCGGATCTGCTGCGCATAGGGCATGCCGCCCAACACGGTGGCGACGCGCAGACCCTGGATGTGGCGGCCATAGGTCTGGGCCGACTTGGCCACCTGCATGGCCAGCTCGCGCGTCGGCGCCAGCACCAGCACGCGCGGCCCCTGGACACGGCCCTTGCCGCCATCGCGGCGCTTGCCGTCGCCGCGCGCCAGCAGCACCTGCTGCAGCGCTGGCAGGATGAAGGACGCGGTCTTGCCCGACCCGGTGCGCGAGGACACCATCAGGTCGGCACCTTCCAGCGCGGGCGGAATCGCGCGCCCCTGCACCTCGGTGGCCTGCTCATAGCCGGCGTCCTTCACGGCGCGCAGCAGCGACTCGTGCAGGCCCAGCGTGGCAAAGGCCGGCGTGCGCGGGTCCACAGCGGTGTCGGGCGTCTCGGAAGCCTCTTGCGGGGCGGCGTCGGCGGGGATCTCGTGATCAAAACTCATGGTCATTCCAAACAAAGCCCTGCCCGGCTGCGGCATGAAAAAGGCAGCAAGGGCAGTCCCCTGCCCTGGTTGCGTCCAGGCAGGGACTCAGTGATGTCGCTGGCAGAAAGCTCGCGTCGTACACCAGGGCATCGATGAAGCGCCAATGAAGTGCGCTGGGCCTGGTGCGGCGCCGGGGAACAGTCAAAGCGACGGCATCGCCGCCGACCGAACCCGAGGGCTTGCAGCGCGTGGCGCGAAGAGGCTCAAGGCCCGATCTGCCGAAGGCACCTCAGGGGTGCCGCCACGGATTGCAATAGGTCAGAGGAGACGTACGAAACACCATCTCTTGGACGGTGTAGACCGCGATCATAGCAGGCTCCCGGGTTTTTACCTAGCAATTTGACCGGATTTGTTTTGGTATCAAGGCGGATCTAGACTGGTATCAATAGCAGAACAGGCCATCGCAGGCCAGAGAGGGAGGATCATGGACCGCCGGGCCTTTCTGACCCACGGTGCCGCGCTCGCGGCAACCGGATGGCTGAGCGCCTGCGGCGGCGGTGCGCCGGCCCCGTCGGCGCCGCCGCCCGCACCGCCGCCCGATCCAAGCGGGGTGGATTGGTCGCCGTTGACGAGCCGCATCCAGGGCCGGCTGCTGCGGCCCGGCGATGACGACTACGACAATTTCCGCCGCGCCGCCAATGCCCGCTACGACGCGCAACGGCCGCTGGCCGTGCTGCGCTGCGGGGGCGAAGCCGATGTGGCGCTGGCGCTGGATTTCGCCCGCATCCATCGCCTGCGGCCCATTCCGCGCAGCGGCGGCCACAGCTATGTGGGCGCCTCCACCGGTGACGGACTGGTGATCGACCTCGGGCCGCTGGACACGCTGCGGCTGGACGGCGAGGTCGCGGTGATAGGCGCTGGCGCCAAACTCAGCGATGTCTATGCGCAGCTGATCGCGCAGGGCCGTTGCCTTCCATCCGGCAGCTGCCTCAGCGTGGGGATCGCGGGTATCACGCTGGGCGGCGGCTTTGGCGTCACCGACCGGCTCCATGGACTGAGCTGTGACGCCCTGGTGGGCGCCCGCCTGGTGCGCGCCGATGGCCAGATTCTGAGCTGCGACGCGCAGCAGGAACCCGAGCTGCTGTGGGGATTGCGGGGCGGCGGCGCGGGCCAGTTCGGCATCGTCACCGAGCTGCGCATGCAGACCCATGCACTGGGGCCGATGACGGAGTTCGAAGCGCTCTTCGCGGGCGCGGACCTGCCCGCGGTGCTGGCCGCCTGGCAGGCCTGGCCTCAGCGCATGCCGGACTGGATCTGGTCGCAGCTGGTGCTGGGTGCGGATGGACGTGGCGGCGTGGCGCTGCGCCTCTGGGGCGCGGCCGTGGCGGACGAGGCGTCGCTGCAGCCGCACTGGACCGGGCTGCTGGACCAGGTGGGCCGCGCCCCGCTGGCCCAGCGGGTCAGGGCGAGCAGCTTCCGCCAGACCTTGCTGGGCCCTTGCGAGCGCCTCAGCCTGGCCCAATGCCGCCTGCCCACGCAGGCCAGCGGCGGCGCGCTGCCGCGCACCGCGATGGCCGCCAGCTCCGACTTCTTCGACCGCCCGCTGGACGAGGCCGGCATCCGCAGCCTGGGCCAGGCGCTGGGCGAGCGCGCCGCCAGCGGCCGTGCCGGCGTCGCCGTGCTCAATCTGATGGGCGGCGCCATCGCCCGCGTCGCGCCGCAGGACAGCGCCTTTGTGCACCGGCAAGCGCTGTTCAGCGCGCAATACCTGGTGGAGTACGCGGTGGGCAGCGCCGCCGACACGCTGGACGAAGGCGCGCAATGGGCGCACGGCATGCGCCAGCGCATGTCGGCCTGGAGCAGCGGACGGGCCTACCAGAACTATCCGGACCTGCTGATCGCCGACGGCCCCGCCGCTTACTACGGCGCCAATCTGGAGCGGCTGCGCCGACTCAAGACCCGGCACGATCCGGACCTGCTGTTCAGCCCGCCACAGGGGCTGCGACCGGCCTGAGGCCGGTCGGGTTCACAGTGCATCCAGCACCGGCTCCAACCGCGCCATCAGTTCGGCGAGCTGGGCCTCGTCCAGCCAGGCCGGCATCGCATCCAGCCAGGCGGGGAAGACCTGCCCGGCGCGCTGCGCCGCATGCAGGGCTTCGTCCAGCGATGCGCGCACCAGCAGCCAGGCCACCGCCAGCCCCTGGGGCGCAGGACCGGCGGCCGTTTGGGCACGCCGCAGGGCCAGCTCGGCGCTCCACGGCAGGTCCGCATGGACCAGTGCCGCGCGAGCCTCCACCAGGGCCTGCGACGGCAGGGCTCGCAGCGCCGCGTCGCTGGCCAGCAGCAGGCCGGCCGGCGCCTGGCGCCAGGCCTGCAGCTGCGCGTCACGCTGCTCGGGCGTCGCCGCGGCGTGCAGGCGCTGCACGCCCAGGCGGCGGATCTGCGGCGATTGCGACAGGCTGTCCAGCAGGGTCTCCGAACGCGCGCAGACCAGCAGGCGCGGCGCCACCGGCTGGACGCCCTGCAGCCAGTCCGCGCGCAGCGCCAGCAGCGCCTCGGCCTTGGCCGCCAGCACCTGGCGCGACGCCGGCTGCAGCAGGGCCAGCGCCTCCAGAAGTTGCTGCTGTTCCATGCTGTTCAGATAGCGCAGGCTGCGCCAGCGCTGCGCCAGGCCGCGCAGTTGGCGCAACGGCGTCGCCGGAGCGGCCTGCCCGGCCGGCTCCAGCCACAGCGGCTGGCCCAGTTGCGGCGGCAGCTGCTCGGCGAGTTCGCGCCGGCGGCGCGACAGCAGCACCGTCTGCAGCGCCTCGCGCTGAGACTTCTTGCTGGGCGGCTCGCCCCCCTCCTCACCCAGGGCCTGCAGGCGCGCCCAGGGGCCGCGGCGGGCAGGATCCAGCCAATCCACCCAGGCAGACAGACGCGCGTCGCCCAGCGGTTCCTGGTCGGCCAACAGCAGCAGGGCCTCGCAGGGCTGGGCACGCAGTTGCACCAGCACGTCGTCCGGCAGGGCCTGCAGCGCATCGACGATGAGCAGCCCCGGCTCGCCCAGCGCCGTCGCGCCGGGCTCCACCAGACGCAGCGATTTGGGCACCTCGCCCAGCCAGCGGTCCGCGTCGCGCAGCCAGGCGGCATGGCGCTCACGCGGCGCCACCACGCAGGCCGTCTCGACACCGAACAGCACGGCCCACAGGCGCATTGCCAGCAGCGCGGCGCCGCGCTGCCCCAGGCCCAGGTCGTCGGCCAGCAAGGCACGGCCGGCGCTGAGCGCGAACAGCGCGGCTTCCCACTGGTAGACAGGCAGTTCGTCCTTCAGCAGGGCCAGCGGCGCGGGCGGCTCGCCATGCCCCTGCGTGGGATCGGCGGGCTGGGTCATCCACTGCTCCAGCCGCTGCACACGGGCCTGCTGATCGCGCACCAGCGCCAGCTGGGCCCAGGCGCCCGGGTCCACGCGCAGCACCAGGCCCAGTTCGCGCGCCTGCGACAGCTGGGCTTGCACCCAGCCCAGGGCCTGTTCGGCCGAGACGCCTTGCGCGGCCTCGCCGGGCAGCCCATCCGACAGGGGCCAGCCCTGGCCGGCCACCCACCGCAGGCGGTGCTCGGCACCGGGGCGCAGCCACAGCTCGGCCTCGGCCGCGGGCCAGCCGGCCCGCAGGGTCTGGCGCGCTTCGTCGCTCAGCAGGGCCTGCAGCGCCGGGCCGTGCGCGCATTCGCCACCACGGCGCCACTCCTCGCAGTCGCAGCGCCAGGACGATTCGCCCAGCAGGCGCAGCTGCAGCGTGGCGCCGGTCAGCTGGTCACGCAGCTCGTAGTCGCCGAACACGCCCTCGTCCTCGCGCGGCCCCAGCACATAGCGGGGGGGCTCGGCGGGTTCCGGGGGTTCGACGGAGGCCGGCGCCTGGACGGTGGTTTCAGCGCCCGGCGCGGTCTCGTCCACCGCGGCCGCAGCGCGGCGCGATCGGCCACGCCGCGCTTTTGCGGGCGTCGCGTCGGCAGCGGCAACCGCGGCTTCGCTGGCGGGCACCACGGGGGCCGCGGCCTCCGGCGTCACGGTTTCGCTCACGGCGTCCGCGGTTGGCTCGGTGTCGGCCACGGCCGGCTTGGACGCTTCCGACTTGGGCTTGCGGCGACGCGCCCGAGCCGGCGCCTCCTCGGGCGCAGCCGGTGTCTGGGCAGCGACCACGGCCACCGGCGTCTCGACGGCGTCGGCCGGCGCGGCGGCCTGGGTCGTGCGTGCGCGGCGTGGCGGCTTGGCGGGCACTTCTTCCACGGTCGGACGGGCGGACGGCGCCTCGGCGACCGGCGCGGCCGCGCGCTTGCGCGCGGGCTTGGCCGCGGCAGCGGCCTGGGTGGTCTTGCTGGACTTGACGGCCGCAGGCGCCGGGGCTTGGGCCACCACGGCCGGCGCCGGCGCCTTGGCGCGGGGCTTCGCGCGGGCCCGGGTACCGGCCTTGCTGTCGGTCGGCGCAGCCGCCTGGAGGTCTGCCTGGGGCTCGGCCTGATTGGCGGCACCGCTCGTGGTCGCGCTCTTGCGCGCGGCGGGACGGCGCTTGGGGGAAGGAGTGTTCATCGGAAGTGGAATGGCAAACAGAGCAGACCGGTCCGGCTCCGCGCAACGCGGATGGCCGCGGTCCTTCAAAAAGATGGCGGGCCGGCTGGCGTCCGGTCGCGCGAAGGGTCCTGTGGCGTCGGCGCGTCCGGCCCGTGGCCCGGCAGCAGCCGGGCCGCGCACCAGCCGCGCACGCTGTTGAAGATCGCGAGCCCCGTGGCTCGCGGCAGATCGGCCAGGGTCAGGCGCGCTTCGCGCACCCGGCCCTCGGCCAGCAGTTGTTCGCGCATCACGCCGGGCAGCAGCCCAGCCTGCTGGCGCGGGGTCAGCCATTGGCCGTCCAGCTCCAGCGCGAGATTGCTGATGCAGCCCTCGGTCAATTCACCGTCGCGGTTGAACAGCAGCAGATCGACAGCCTCCGCGGGCTTGTCCGCCAGCATCTGCTGGTAGAGCTCGCGCCGCGTGGTCTTGTGGCCCAGGAATTCGGCGCCCGGGCCCTGGGTGTCCAGCGGCCGCGCCGCCAGCGCCAACGCCACCGGCGCGGCCCAGTCCTGCAAGGGCTGGACCTCGCGCTGCAGCAATCCATCGCGCGCCAGGGTCAGGCGCACTCGCCACAGGCCTCGCGGATGGGCCGCGGCGACATCGGCCAGCGTCGCGCGCCACGCGTCCTCGCACCAGGCCAGGCCGAAATGCGCCGCGCAACGCCGCATGCGCGCCCGATGGCGGGCCTCGCGGGCGAAGACGCCGTCCTGCAGGCGCAGGGTTTCCAACGCCTGCACCGGCGCCTGGGCGCGAAGCAGGAAGCGCGTCTTGGCATGCCATTCTTCCAGCTCGGCCGTCGGCTGCGAATCCAGCGTGATGCCGCTGCCGATGCCGCAGACCAACGGCGCCCCGCCCTGCTCGGCCGCCCCGCATTCGACCGTCCGTATCGGCACGTTAAAGGTGACGGCCCCGCCCGGCTGCATCAGCCCCAGCGCGCCGCAGTACCAGCCGCGCGCGGCGGGCTCCAGCGCGGCGATCAGCTGCATCGCGCGGCGCTTGGGCGCGCCGGTGACCGAGCCGCAAGGAAACAACGCCGCCATCACCTCGTCCAGCTGCAGGCCCGGACGGCTCAGCGCGGTGATGGTGGAGGTCATCTGCCAGACCGTGGACAGCGCGTGCAGCTCGAAGAGCCGCGGCACCCGCACCGTGCCGGTCACGGCCAGGCGCGCGAGATCGTTGCGCAGCAGGTCCACGATCATCAGGTTCTCGGCGCGCTCCTTGGCGCTGGTGCGCAGATGCGCCTGCGCGGCCTCGTCGCTGGCGGCATCGGCGCCGCGCGGCGCCGTGCCCTTCATCGGCTGGGCCGCCAGTTGCCAAAGAGGCCCCAGGGCCGCGCTGCCCGCGACCGCATCGGGCGCGGGCCGCCAGTCGAAAAACAGTTCGGGCGATACGCTGGCGACACCGGCCTCGGTCAGTGCCCCGCCCGCATCCTGCGGCCCGCCGGGCTCGCGCATCATCAGCGCGAAACCGCCCGGCTGCGCGGCATGCAGCGCGAAGAACAGCGACTGCAGCGAAAAGCGCGCGCCCGCCTGGGCCCTCAGCCGCGTGGTCAGGTTGATCTGGTAGCAGTCGCCGGCGCGGATGTAGTCGCGGATGCGCTCGATCTGCGCGGCCTCGTCGGCCGCCGTCTGGCTGTCGACCCAGGGCTGCAGGTCCAGCGTCTGCGCCTCGGCCACCTCGGGCCAGGGCTCGGGCGCCCCATGCCAGACCTGGAAGCGCGCCAGCGCCCGCCCCGGCTGCGGCGCCTGCGTGGCCAGCACCGGATCCAGCGCCGGCGCGGCCTCGTAACGCAGCCCACCCAGCACCCAGGCGCCGCCGACGGCCCGCGCATGGGCGCGGCGCAGCACGTCACGCAGCTCGTCGGGCGTGTACGCGACCAGTTGCTCGGCCGGCGCGCTGCGGAAGCAGCCACGCAGCCGCTCACCGTCCTCCCGCGCCAGCGGATGGCGCGGGAAGTCGAAAGCGGCCTGGATGCGATCCGGGCCGCGGTCGGATTGCACGGCGGCGGGCATGGCCCTCGATCAGCTCAGCCGAGGTTGAGGAAGTGCTCGCGGTAGTGGATCAGCTCGTCGATGGACTCGTGAATGTCGGCCAGCGCGGTGTGCTTCTGCGCCTTCTTGAAGCCCTCCATCGCCGCCGGCTTCCAGCGCCGGGCCAGCTCCTTCAGCGTGGAGACGTCCAGGTTGCGGTAGTGGAAGAAGTCTTCCAGCTTGGGCATGTAGTTGGCGAGGAAGCGGCGGTCCTGGCAGATGGAGTTGCCGCACATGGGCGACTTGCCGGCCGGCACATAGGCTTTCAGGAACTCGATCACACGCGCCTCGGCTTCAGCCTCGGTGACGGTGGACGCCTTGACGCGGTCGATCAGGCCGCTCTTGCCATGCGTGCCCTTGTTCCAGGCGTCCATGCCATCCAGCGTCGCGTCGCTCTGGTGCACCGCGAACACCGGCCCCTCGACGCGCGTCTGCAGCAGCGGATCGGTGACCACGACGGCGATCTCGATGATGCGGTCCTTGTCCGGGAACAGCCCGGTCATTTCCAGGTCTATCCAGATCAGGTTCTGTTCGTGGCAGGCCAGCGTGGGCGTGGCGGCGGAGGCGGTCTCGACGGTCATGGGAAGTCCTTAGTGAAACACAGGGCCGCCCCGGGGCTCGCGGCTCCGCACGGCGGAGCGGCGCCGGGAGCGCTCTGTACTCGGGCGCGATTGTCGCCGACCTACACTTGCGCTCCATGGAAGTTGCCGAATTCTTGAACCTATCGCCGCTGCCGGTGTCGCTGGCCTTCGTGGCGGCGGTGCTGCTGTCCTTTGCCGCCAAGCTGTGGCTGGCCACCCGCCAGGTGCGCCATGTGCTGCAACACCGCGGCGCCGTGCCCGCCCCCTTTGCCGCCACCGTGCCTCTGGCGGCGCACCAAAAGGCCGCCGACTACACCGTGGCGCGCAGCCGCTTCGGGCTGCTGCACCTGGCCTGGGACACCGCCTTGCTGATGGGCTGGACCCTGCTGGGCGGGCTGGACCTGGTCAACCAGTGGGCCCTGGCCGCGCTGCTGCCGCATGGCGCGATGGCCTACCAGCTGGGGCTGCTGGCCGCATTCACGCTGCTGTCCGGGCTGCTGGACCTGCCGTGGAGCCTGTACGACACCTTCCGCCTGGAGCAGCGCTTCGGCTTCAATCGCAGCACCCTGAAGCTCTTCGTCGCCGATGCGCTCAAGGGCCTGCTCGTCGGCGCGCTGCTGGGCCTGCCCATCGCCGCGCTGATCCTGTGGCTGATGGCCTCGGCCGGCAAGACCTGGTGGCTGTGGGCCTGGGGCGCGTGGATGGGCTTCAACCTGCTGATGCTGGTGCTCTACCCGACGCTGATCGCGCCGCTGTTCAACAAGTTCGAGCCGCTGGCCGATGCGGCACTGAAGACACGCGTCGAGGGCCTGATGGCGCGCTGCGGCTTTGCCGCGCGCGGGCTCTTCGTGATGGACGGCAGCCGTCGCTCGGCGCATGGCAATGCCTATTTCACCGGACTGGGGGCCGCCAAGCGCGTGGTGTTCTTCGACACCCTGCTGGCCCGGCTCAACCCGGCCGAGGTGGAGGCGGTGCTGGCCCATGAGTTGGGCCACTTCAAGCGCCGCCACGTGCTGCAGCGCATGGTGCTGATGTTCGCGCTGAGCCTGGCCGGCTTCGCGCTGCTGGGCTGGCTGTCCACGCAGGCGGCCTTCTACCTTGGTCTTGGCGTGCGCCCCAACCTGGGGGCGCCCAACGACGCGCTGGCGCTGCTGCTGTTCATGCTGGCCACCCCGCCCTTGGGCTTCTTCCTGACGCCTCTGATGGCGCACTGGTCGCGCCGCCATGAGTTCGAGGCCGACGCCTATGCCTGCCAGCAGGCCAGCGGCCCCGACCTGTCGGCGGCGCTATTAAAGCTGCACGAGGACAATGCCGGCACGCTGACCCCGGACCCGGTGTACGCCCGCTTCTACTACTCCCACCCGCCGGCCAGCGAGCGCCTCGCCGCGATCGCCGCGCGGCCCTGATGGCCAAGGACACCCACGCATGAACCTTCTTCTCGCCCAATGCACGCCGCAGACCGCGGCCCTGCCCGACGACCAGCTCGATGACTGGCTCGCCCAGCTGCCCGGCTGGACGCCGGACCCCAGCCGCAAGCAGATTGGCCGCCGCTTCGCGTTCGACAACTTCTACCAGGTCATGGCCTTCGCCAACGCGGTGGCCGAGATCGCCCACGCGCAGGACCACCACCCCGATCTGATCCTGAGCTTCAATGCCGCCACCGTCGCCTACAGCACCCACTCGGTGCAGGGTCTGAGCGCCAACGACTTCATCTGCGCCGCCCAGGTCAGCGCCCTGCCCGAGGCCCACCCCTGATGCGCCGCGGCAACCCAGGGGCGGCACGGTGAGCAAGGCCCAGCAAACCGGACTGGTGGTGCGTGGCCATGGCCGCCACTACCTCGTTGAAGACGAACAGGGCGAGCGCCTGCACTGCCTGACGCGCGGCAAGAAAAGCGATTGCGTGGTCGGCGACCGCGTGCGCTGGGTGCGCAGCAGCGATCACGAAGGTGTGATCGAGGCGCTGGAGCCGCGCCGCAACCTGCTGTTCCGCCAGGACGAATGGAAGACCAAGAGCTTCGCCGCCAACCTGGACCGGCTGCTGATCCTGGTCGCGGTGGAGCCCCAGTTCTCGGAGTCGCAGCTGACGCGTGCGCTGATCGCTGCCGCCAGCGCCGGCATCGCCACCCACATCATCCTGAACAAGACCGACCTGCCCGGCGCCGACACAGCGCGCGAACGGCTGGCGCCCTACAAGGCCATGGGGCAGGACGTGCTGGAGCTGAGCCTCAAGGGCGAGGCCGAACAGGCCCGCACCGTGCTGGCGCCGCTGCTACAGGGGCACGCCACCCTGGTGCTGGGGCCCAGCGGCACGGGCAAGAGCACCCTGATCAACCTGCTGGTGCCCGATGCCCAGGCCCAGGTGGGCGAAATCTCGCAGGCGCTGAACTCCGGCCGCCACACGACGACGACGACGCAGTGGTACTGGCTGGACGCGCAGCGCCACAGCGCGCTGATCGACTCACCCGGCTTCCAGGAATTCGGCCTGCGCCAGATCCCGGCGCCCGAACTGGCCGGCTGGATGGCGGACTTCAAGCCCTTCCTGGGCCAGTGCCGCTTCCACAACTGCAGCCACCGCCACGAACCCGGCTGCGCGGTGCAGCAGGCCCTGCAGGCCGGGCAGATCAGCCCGTCGCGCTACCGCATCTACGACGAACTCTGGCAGGAGCTGAGCAGCCCGCCGCGGTGGTGAGGCCCAACAACTCCGCCCCGCTAAGAAGCGATTGACCGCCTCCTGACCTGCAGCCAGCTATCGCTCGATACAGCGACAGCTCAAGACTGTTCTCCCAGCCCACCCGCTGCTACCGTGGCTCAAAACCTTAACCACACGGTCCTGGACCGAGATGGCGGAGCAATGCGGGGGGAGCACCATGGCAACGCTGTTCAGGCGCGAAGCCGTAGAAGCACAAAGCGCGCAATGGCTGGGCGCCATCCGGTTGGCCCAGCCCTGGAGCCTCAAGCTGGTGGCGGTGATCGCCGTGCTGTTGGCACTGGGGCTGCTCAGCTTCGCCACCTGGGGTGAATACACCCGCAAAGCCCGCATCTCCGGGCTGATCCTGCCCAGCGACGGGTTGCTTGCTGTGAGCGCCCAGCAGCCGGCCCGCATCGTGGACATCAAGGTCCGCGAAGGCGACCGGGTTGAGGCGGGACAGTTGCTGGCCGTGCTGCTCTTGAGCACCCGCAGTGACCAGGGCGATACGGCCCAGCTGGTCGCTCAGAGCATCCAGGCACGCCAGGCCGCGTTGCAAAGCGAACGCCGCAGTCAGGCCGCCCAGTTCCAACAGCGAGAACTGGCCCTGCGCGACCGTTTGCGCAGCCTGCAACTGGATGTGGTTCAGGCCGAAGGCGAATTGAGTGCTGCCCAGCGTCGGGTCCAATTGGCCGAAGCCAGCTTGCGACGCGACCAAGGCCTCGCTCAACAAGGCTTCCTCTCTGCCGCCCAGGCACAAACCCGGCAGGAAGAGCTGCTGGATCTCCAGCAGCGCGAACGCAGCACCCAACGCAACTTGGAGGCCTTGCGGCGCGAAGCCCAGGGCGTGCTGGCGGACATCCGCAACAACCGTCTTCAATCGACGGCCGAAGATGCGCAGTTGGAACGTGCGGGGCAAAGCCTCACTCAAGAGAGCCACGAACTGGCGGCCCGCAGCACCCTGGTGCTTCAAGCTCCCGCGTCGGGCATGGTGGGTGCCATCCCCGTCCACCCCGGACAAAGCCTGCAAGCCGGGCAGACCGTGCTCCATCTCCAGCCTGGAGCCACAGACAAGAGCGAAACCCAGGCATTGCAGGCCGAGCTGTATGCGCCCAGCCGGGCTGCCGGATTTGTGGAACCTGGGCAGGCTGTTTGGTTGCGCCTGCAGGCCTACCCCTACCAGAAGTTTGGGATGCTGTCTGGGCAGGTGCGGGAAGTCGGGCGCACACCCGTCATGCCCCAGGACCTGCCTGGCGGCATGGCCCAAACCCTGCTCACTGCCGCCCAGGCGCAAGAGCCCCTCTATCGAATCACCGTGGCACTGCAAGCCCAAGGCCTGCAAGCCTTTGGCCGTCCTCAACCCCTCAAGGCCGGGATGACCCTGGACGCCGATGTCCTCCAGGATCGCCGAGCCATATGGGAGTGGGTGATGGAGCCCTTGTTGGCGGCTCGGCGACGGTGGCAGATTCCAACCTGAGTTGGCGTCACATCAGCAATTGATGTTGAAACCAACGAAGGAAGGAGGCGTGTCGGCGCATTCCGACGAATCTTGGAGACCACAATGATCGTTGAATTGACGGAAAGCGAATCGGAACAAATATATGGAGGAGCAGTTGATGGCTGGAGCTTCGCTGGCGCAGTCCTCTCTATAGGCGCAGCCAGTATTGCCGTATGTACCGCACCAGCATGGGGAGCTATTGGGGGAGTTCTGGCAATTGCGGCCGTCGGCGCCAACATGATGTCCGGCTATGCAAATGCAAGCGGAAGCGGGGACCCTTCACGCGGATCCGGCAGACGAATAATGATTGAATAACCTCCCATTCGCCCCTCCATGGGGCGATTTATTCAACCAAAGCCAACTTATCGATATGAACGAATTTGAGAGAAAGATATCTCGAGCCATACAGGAGCTTGAAAAAAGTGGCATCGCACCACGCAATTATTCCCCCCCTTGTTTAAATTCCTATGGAACAAAGGAGTAAAGATAAGACCTCCCCACTACATGCAAGGACTACCGTTGTTTCTATTAATGGGAATCCCATTCGGACTGACAGCAGTCGGATTGTATCTTACTTTCGTTGGTCATGAATTTAGATTCGACATAGGTGCATTTCTCCTTATGGTATTTACATTTATATTTGGATCATCTTGCTATATTTACTATAAAATAACAACAGCCAAAGCCAGGCTATCAAAGTGGGATGAATTATAAATTTTAATAAATCACTCCAATGAAGTGGAATAAAATACGGTGCGAAAAATTATTAATAAGATAAATTATATATTTATAATCAGCTAGTGCGCCCCGTTCTTCAATCTCAAACCGCCGAGTGCAGTCTTGCCTGTTTGACCATGGTGGCCGCCTTTCACGGGCAGCACTGGCAACTCGCGGATTTGCGTCGCCGTTTTCCGCAGAGTGGTAAAGGAGCGAATCTCAAGCAGCTGATGGCTTACGCCTCGGCGCTGGGCTTTGCCGGCAGGCCCTTACGTCTTGAACCGCCCGACTTGGGTAAGCTGAAGCGCCCCTGCATCCTGCACTGGGACATGAACCATTTCGTGGTGCTCAAGCAGGTCCACGGGCAGCGGGCGATCACGGTGCTGGATCCTGCGGTGGGGCAGCGCAAGCTCTCCATGGCCGAGGTGTCCCGGCATTTCACGGGGGTGGCGCTGGAACTGGCCCCCAATGCGGATTTCAAGCCAGAGAAAACTGCCCCTAGAGTCAGTCTGGGCCAACTGACAGGCAAGGTGGCGGGGCTGGGCCCTTCGCTGCTGACCATAGGCGCCGTGGCCTTGGCCCTGGAGTTGTTTGCACTAGCCGCGCCCTTGTTGAACCAATGGGTGGTGGACGATGCCATCGTCAGCCAGGATCGAGAGCTGTTGCAGGTCCTGGTGCTGGGTTTCGGATTGCTGCTGTTGATTCAGACAACGCTGGGCCTGGCTCGCAGCTGGATGGTGATGCTGCTGGGGCAAAGCTTGTCCTTGCAATGGCTGGGCAATGTCTTTGCGCACCTGGTGCGTTTGCCCACGGCGTACTTCGAGCAGCGTCATCTGGGCGATGTGGTGTCGCGCTTTGGCGCGGTGCGTGAGATTCAGCGCACGCTCACCACCTCAGCCGTTGAAGCCGTGCTGGACGGGATCATGGCGGTGGCCGCATGGGTGATGATGGGCTTGTATTCGCTACAGCTGAGCGTCGTGGTGACCGTTGCGGTGGGCGCCTACGGACTGTTGCGCTGGGCCGCCTGGGCGCCACTTCGCAATGCATCGGCGGAGCGTCTGGTGCTGGCGGCCAAGGAACAGACCCATTTTCTGGAAACCCTGCGTGCCATCCAGCCCCTGAAACTCTTCAGCCGCGAAGAAGAGCGGCGCTCGCGCTGGCAGAACCTGCTGGTGGACGTGCAGAACCGAGACGTCCGCACCGCCAAGCTGAGCATGCTGTTCAGCACGGGCAATACCTTCATCTTCGGGCTGGAGAACCTGGTCACGCTGTACCTCGGCGCCGGGCTGGTGATGAAGGTATCCAATGGTGGCGAGTTGTTCACCATCGGCATGCTCTTCGCCTTTCTCTCCTACAAGGCACAATTCACGGGCCGGGTGGCCAAGCTGATCGACTTCGTCGCCGAGTTCAAGATGCTCTCGCTGCATGCCGAGCGCTTGGCCGACATCGCGCTGGAGGCGCCCGAGAAGGACAGTGCGCCAGCGCACGATCTGTCTCACCTGAACCCTGAAATCGAACTGCGAGACGTCAGCTTTCGCTATGGCGAAGGCGAGCCCTGGATTCTCAGGAATGCCAACTTCCGCGTCGGCGTCAGCGAGAACGTCGCCATCACCGGTGCAAGCGGCGCCGGCAAGACCACGCTGCTGAAAATCGCGCTGGGGT
Source organism: Pelomonas sp. CA6 (assembly GCF_022549225.1). Classification (GTDB taxonomy): domain Bacteria; phylum Pseudomonadota; class Gammaproteobacteria; order Burkholderiales; family Burkholderiaceae_C; genus Roseateles. The sequence goes on along the minus strand of NZ_JAKZFD010000010.1, from coordinate 104,971 downwards.
TGCTTCAGCCCGTGGAAGGCGAGGTGCTCTATGGTGGCCAACCTCTGAAACAGATTGGCCTGCAGAACTTCCGCGCCCAGATCGGCACGGTGATGCAGGACGACGTGCTGCTGAGCGGCTCGTTGGCCGACAACATTGCCTTTTTCGACGCCGAAGCAGACTTGCAGCGCGTGCAAACCTGTGCCCAGTTGGCCCAGTTGCATGAGGACATTGCCCGCATGCCCATGGGCTACCAGACACTGGTCGGTGACCTGGGCGCAGGACTCAGTGGCGGGCAGAAACAACGGCTCCTGCTGGCACGCGCTTTGTACAAGCAGCCGCGCGTGCTGGCCCTGGACGAAGCCACCAGCCACTTGGACCTGGGCTATGAACGGGCGGTCACGGCCCAGTTGGCGCGCATGTCACTCACACGCATCGTCATCGCCCACCGCCCTGAAACGATTGCTGGCGCTCAGCGCGTGGTGCTGCTCAAGGACGGGCAGGTGCAGGACTTGGCGCGCCAGGTGGCCCTGTGCCCGCAATAAGAAAGTCTGCCGCCTAGGCTGCGCTCGTCATTCCAGCCGCGGCTTGGCCGACGCCGCATGCTCGTCGCCCACCTCGCGCGCCTCGATGTCCACCACCTCGCCCTGCGGCGCGCGGCGCGTGCCGAAGGCGCGGGCGCCGAAGTCGCCGGCACGGCGGAACGTGGCGGTGTGCAGCTGGGGCCGGCGGCCTCGCAGCAGGCTCCAGATCACCACGGCCAGGACCACGCTCAGCCCCACCACCAGCAGCGCCAGGAACAGCAGCAGGGAGGCCACCGCCAGCACGACGCGGGCGACCAGGGACAGGAGGGCTGCAAACAAGTTCATTCCTTTCTTCACACGGCTTCCCGAGGGGGCACCGCTCATCCGCGCCCAATATAGGGCATCTTGGTGGCCATCACGGTCATGAAAGGCACGTTGGCCGACAGCGGCAGCTCGGCCATGTAGACCAAGGCCAGGGCCGCATGTTCGACGTCCATCACCGGTTCGGCAGCGATCTGGCCATTGGCCTGCGGCATGCCGGCGGCGAAGCCGGCGGTCAGCGGCGTCTCGGCATTGCCGATGTCCAGTTGGCCACAGGCGATGTCATGGGCGCGGCCGTCCAGCGCCAGCGTCTTCGTCAGCCCGGTGATCGCATGCTTGGTGCTGGTGTAGGCCACCGAGCCGGGACGCGGCGCATGCGCGGAGATCGAGCCGTTGTTGACGATGCGCCCGCCGCGCGGCCGCTGCGCCTTCATCAGCGCGAAGGCCTCGCGCGCGCAGAGGAAGCTGCCCGTGAGGTTGACGTCGACGACGCGGCGCCATTGGGCCACGGACAGCTGGTCGATGTCGCAGGCCGGAGCCCCCATGCCGGCGTTGTTGAACAGCAGGTCCAGCCGGCCGAAGCGCTCGCGCAGGCGGGCGAAGGCGTCGCGGACCTGGGTCTCGTCGGCCACGTCGGTGGGCAGCAGCAGGCAGCGCTCCGGCGCCGGCGCCGCGGTTTCTTCCAGGGCCTCGGCCCGGCGGCCCAGCAGCGCCAGGCGCCAGCCACGCGCCAGCAGCGCCTGGGCGGCCGCGCGGCCGATGCCGGACCCCGCGCCGGTGATCGCGGCGACGCGGATTTCGCCTGCGGATGGGGGCTGGTAAGTGCTCATGCCCTCATCATAGGCAGACCCGCGACGATGGCGCCGGGGCCAGGTCTTGCAGAGACTTCGCTCAACGCTGGGCCAGCTGTTCGCCGTCGACGCTGCGCTTGCCCGACACGACCACGGTGGGCAGGCGTTCGATCTGGACCTCGGCATCCGCCGCATCGGCGCTCTTGACGCTCTTGCCGTTCATCACAACGGTGGGCAGCTTCTGCACCGCGACCGGCGAAGGCTGGGCGCGCACGCCCAGGCCCAGCACCAGGCCGGCGGCCATGCCGGTGATCACGGCGATCGCGGCGATGGAGCGCGTCAGGCCAGCGCGGCGGTCATAGCAGGCAATGGTGTTCATCCCGGTCTCCTTGAGCCGCAGATGTCAGCGGCATGGGTGAACTGTGCCCAAGCCCGGCACACCGCCCAAGCCCGCTGCGACCAAGCCGCGCATCGCCGCGACGAATCGCGCCTAGCCGCGATGAACGGGGGATGGAATCCGGGTTAACCGTTAGATCTCAGCCGATGTACAGGCCGAGGTCCTGAGCGGCCAGCACCAGCTCGTGCTGCAGCGGCACGCTGCGGCTGCGCCCGGCGACGTCGACCAGCGCCAGGCTGGTGCAGACATCCGCCTGCAGCGCCACCATGCGGCCGAATTCGCGGCGCAGCACCATGCGCGCCGCCTCCACGCCGAAGCGCGTCGAGAGCACGCGGTCGTAGGCGGTGGGCGCCCCGCCGCGTTGCAAATGGCCCAACAGGGTGTAGCGCACCTCCAGGGCCGCGCCGAAGCGGCCCTGGAGGTCCTGCATCAGCACCTGCCCCACACCGCCCAGGCGCGCGCCGCTGGGCGCCGTGCCCAGGTAGCGGTTGACATCCAGCGCGCTGTGCTGGTCGCGTATGCCCTCCGACAGGCAGACCAGCGCATAGCCCTGCTCGGCGACGCGGCGCTGGCAGAAGGCCGCGAGGTCGTCCAGGTGGTAGGCACGCTCGGGAATGAGGATGGCATCGGCGCCGCCGGCCAGCCCGCCTTCCAGCGCGATCCAGCCGGCCTCGCGGCCCATGGTTTCCAGCAGCATCACGCGGCCGTGGCTGCGCGCCGTGGTCTCCAGCCGGTTCAGCGAGTCGGCCACCACCGCCACCGCCGAATCGAAGCCGAAGCTGCGTTCGTTGCCGGCGATGTCGTTGTCGATGGTCTTGGGCACGCCCACCACGGGCAGGCCCAGGCGCGAGAAGCGCTCGGCGATGGTCATGGTGCCGTCGCCGCCGATGGCCACCAGCGCATCCAGGCCCAGCCGGCCCACCGTGTCCAGCGCGCGGCCCGAGCAATCGGCGCCGCCGGCCGCGAAGTAGGCAAAGGGGTCGGCGCGGTTGTGGGTGCCCAGCACACTGCCACCCTCGTCCAGGATGTCGCGCACCGTCGCCACGTCCAGCGGTCGGTAGCCGTCTTCCAGCAGTCCCAGGAAGCCACGTTCGATGCCGGTCACTCGCGACACCGCGCCGGACTGCAGCAGCGCCAGCGTCACCGCGCGGATCACGGCATTGATGCCCGGGCAATCGCCACCGCCGGTCAGCACCCCCACATGCATGTTCGCCTCTCCTTGCGGTGTCGCCGACACCGCGTCAACCCGTTCGCCCAGGCCGCGTCCCGGGGCAGCGCCGATCACCGCCCGGGCGCCGGTTCAGAGCAACCCCCGGCCCTTGAGCATGGGCTCCACACGCGCATCGCGGCCACGAAACGCGCGGTAAGTCTGTCCCGGCTCGCGGCTGTTTCCCACCGCGAGCACGTGGCGCAGCAGCGAAGCGGCGGTCGCCGCGTCGAAGGGATCGCCCGCTTCGACGAAGGCTTCGTAGGCATCGCAGTCCAGCACTTCGGCCCACAGGTAGACATAGTAGCCCGCGGCATAGCTGCTGCCCGAGAACAGGTGCTGGAAATGCACCAGCCGGTGATTCATGCCCACCGCGGGCGGCAGCCCGGCCTCGGCCAGGGTCTGGGCCTCGAAGGCCACCGGATCGGGCGCCTGCGCCGAGGTCTGCGCATGGATGGCCAGGTCCACCAGCGCCGAGGCGCAGTAGCGCACCGTTTCGTAGCCCTGGTTGAAGGTCTCGGCCGCCTTGAGCTTGGCCAGCAGCGCGTCGGAAATCGGCTCGCCGCTCAGGTGGTGGCGGGCATGGCGCTTGAGCACCTCGGGCTCGGCCATCCAGTGCTCGAACAGCTGCGAGGGCAGCTCGACGAAATCGCGCAGCACCTGGGTACCGGACAGGCGCTCATAGTCCACGTCCGACAGCAGGCCGTGCAGCCCATGGCCGAATTCATGGAACAGCGTGCGGGTGTCGTCGAAGGACAGCAGCGTCGGCTCGCCGGGCGCGCCCTTGGCGAAGTTGTTGTTGTTCAGGATGATGGGCAGCGCCTCCGCCCCGTTGCGCGACTGCCAGCGCAGCGCGTTCATCCAGGCGCCGCTGCGCTTGTTCGGCCGCGCGAAGTTGTCCTGCAGGAACAGGCCGCGCAGCCGGCCGTGGCCGTCCAGCACCTCGTAGGCCTGCACGTCGGGGTGATAGGCGCGGATCTCCGGCCGGTGCTCGAAGCGCAGGCCGAAGAGCCGGCCGGCGCAGTCGAACAGCGCCTGCACCATGCGGTCCAGCGGGAAATAGGGCTTGATCTCGGCCTCGTCCAGCGCGAAGCGCTGCTGACGGACTTTCTCGGCGTAGTAGCGCCAGTCCCAGGCCTGCAGCTCGACTCCGCCCTGCCCCAGCGCCGCCTTGACCTCTTCCAGCATCGAGCGCTCGCGGCTGGCGGCCGCCTTGGCCGGGCCCCAGACCTGGTCCAGCAGCGCGCGGACGGCGGACTGGCGGCCGGCCATGGTGTCGGCCAGCGCGTAGTCCGCATAGCAGTCGTGGCCATGCAGCGCCGCCTGCTCGCGGCGCAGCGTGAGGATCTCGCGCACCAGCCCGCGGTTGTCGCTGGCGCCGGCATGTTCGCCGCGGCTCACCCAGGCCTCGTAGGCCTGCTGGCGCAGGTCGCGACGCTCGCTGAAGCTCAGGAAGGGCACGATCAGCGAGCGCGACAGCGTGACCACATGCAGGCCGTCGCCCAGGCCGCGGTCCAGCGCCGCCTGGCGCGCCGCCGCGCGCACGAAGCCGGGCAGCCCGGCCAGTTCCTCGTCGGAGCGCAGCACCAGCTGGTAGCCGCTCTCGTCGGCCAACACGTTCTGCGCGAACTGGGTGTTCAGCTCGGCCAGACGCTCCATGATGCGCGCATAGCGCTGGCGCGCCTCGCCCTGCAGCCGCGCGCCGGCGCGAACGAAGTCCAGATGGATGCGCTCGAGCAGCCGCAGCTGTTGGCCGTCCAGCCCCAGCTGCGCGCGCCGCTCGTGCAGCTGCTCCAGCCGCGCGAACAGCACCTCGTCCATGTAGACCGCGTTGTCGTGCGCCGCCAGCGGCGCCGCCATCTGCCGCTGCACGCTCTGCAGTTCCGGCGAGCTCGCCGAGGCGCAAAGCGTGTAGAACAGATGCTGCAGCGCCGTCAGACGCCGGCCGCTGCGGTCGAAGGCCGCGACGGTGTTCTCGAAATCGGGCGGCTGCGCGGCGCCGGCGATCGCGGCCAGTTCGGCGCGGTGCTCGGCCAGCGCCTGCTCGAAGGCAGCGGGAAAGTCGGCCGCGGAAATCGCGTCGAACGGGGGCAGGCCGTGCGGGCCGGTCCAGGCCCGCAGCAGCGGATTGGCAGACGTCATCGCGACTCCTGGGGCGCGCCCGACTTACTTGGCCTGGCCCGCGGCGGCCTTGGCGTCCAGCTCTTTCTTGATCGCCTTCTCGTCGAGTTCGTCGTAGGCCTTGTTCTGGCAGCTGGTGCGCCACTCGTCCACCGTCTCCAGGTACTTGTCGACGCGGGTCGCGAGTTCGTCCTTGCGCTTGTTGTAGGCCTCGACCTTGGCATCGAAGCCCTGGCTGTCGGAGATGTAGGTGTCCTTGGTCTTGTTGTGCGCCTCGATGCGCTTGTCCAACTCGACCGCCTTGGCCTGGTAGGCCTCCTGCGCGGCCTTCAGCTCGTCCTTGGTCATCTTGGCGGCATTGGCCTTGGCGTCCTCGCCAGACTTGATCAGCGCGTCGCGCTCGCTTTTGAGCTGGTTCAGGCTGGCCGCGATCTCGTTGCCGCGCTTGGTCAGCTCTTCCTTCTCGGCCAGCACGGCGGTGCGCTGGGCGGTCACCTGGGCTTCTTCTTCCTTGATCTTCTTGCCTTCGGCCTCGTTGTCGGCGCGGCCGACCATGCAGGCGCGCAGTTCGTCGCGGGTCAGCAGCTTCTGCTTGGGCTTCTCCACCACCGGGCGGCTGACCTTGTTGTTCTTGGGGTCGACCTTGGCGTTGGGGTTGGTGGCGATCTGGGCCTGGACGAGGCCGCAGGCAATCAGGCTGGCGATCGCGACGATCGTGGTGCGCATCTTCATTTTCTTGACCTCTGCACCGTCACCGGTGCTCTGGCACCGCGGCACCGGGTCGGCGCTGCGGCTCATCGGTTCATGACCATGGGGAAGCCCGCCGTTCGGACGAGCCAGGGCGGGATGATGCCACGGCCGGATAATGCTCTTTTGCCCGCGGACGAGCCCATGGCGCTGAAAGCCACCATTTATAAAGCCCAGTTACAGATCGCCGACATGGACCGCCACGTCTACGGCGACCACAACCTGACGATCGCGCTGCACCCGTCGGAGACCGAGGAGCGCATGATGCAGCGCGTGCTCGCCTTTGCGATGCACCTGCCCGCCGACGATCTGCGCGGCCGGCTGGAGTTCAGCAAGGGCCTGTCCGACGTCGACGAGCCCGACCTCTGGCAGATCGACCTGACCGGCGACATCGTGCACTGGATCGACCTGGGCCAGCCCGATGAACGCCGCATCCGCCAGGCGCACGGCCGTGCCGAACGGCTCACCGTGATCTCCTATGCCAGCAGCACCCCGGTCTGGTGGAGCGCGCTGCAGAACAAGCTGCAGCGCACGCCACGGCTGGCGGTGGTGCAGATCCCGGCGGACCAGTCGCAGGCGCTGGCGCAGCTGGCCGAGCGCAGCATGCAGCTGCAGATCAGCATCCAGGACGGCAGCGTCTACCTCAACGCCGCCAAGGGCTCGGTGGAGATCCATCCGGTGCTGCTGAAAGAACGCGAGGAGTAAGACCCTGAACCCCCATGCCACGGCCCCGGCCGCTTCCGACGACGACGATCCCCACCTGTGGCTGGAGGCGCTGGACGGCCCCGACGGCGAGCGTGCGCTGGCCTGGGTGCGCGAGCGCAATGCCCGCAGCGAAGCGCTGCTGCGCGCCACGCCGGGATTCGAGCGGCTGCGCGGCGAGCTGCTGGAGCGGCTCAACGACAGCCGCCGCATCCCGCACATCGCCCGCCGCGGCGACTGGTTCTACAACCTGTGGCAGGACGAGGCCCATCCGCGCGGCCTGTGGCGGCGCTGCACGCTGGAGTCGTACCGCGAGGACCGGCCCGACTGGCACACGGTGCTGGACCTGGACGCCCTGGGTGCGGCCGAGGGACGCAGCTGGGTGTTCGACGGTGCCGACGCGCTGGCGCCGGCCTACCGGCGCTGCCTGCTCGCGCTGTCCGATGGCGGTGCCGATGCGCACGAGCTGCGCGAGTTCGACCTGCTGGAATGCCGCTTCATCCCGCCCGAAGAAGGCGGCTTCTTCGTACCCGAGGCCAAGACCGAGGCCGAATGGCTGGACGAGGACACGCTGCTGATCGGCACCGAGCTGGACGAGGATTCGCTGACCGATTCGGGCTATCCGCGCCAGATCCGGCGCTGGCGCCGCGGCACGCCGCTGGCGGCCGCACCGGTGATCTTCGAAGGCGAGGCCGAGGACGTCGCGGTCAGCGCCAGCGTGGACCGCACGCCGGGCCATGAGCGCGTGATGCTGCATCGCGCGCTGGACTTCTACAACGACGAACACCACCTGCTGCAACCCGACGGGCAGCTGCGTCGCTTGGACCTGCCCAGCAGTGTGGAGCTGGGCCTGCACCGGCAATGGATGCTGCTGTCGCCGCGGGAGGACTGGACCGTGGGCGGCCACACCCATCCGGCGGGCAGCCTGCTGCTCATCGAACTGGAAGCCTTCCTGGCCGGCGACCGCGCGCTGCAGCCGCTGTTCACGCCGGACGCCGCTCGCTCGCTGGCGGACTACAGCCTGACGCGCGACCACCTGCTGCTGCACGTCAGCGAGCATGTCGCCAGCCGGCTGGAGGAATGGGACCTGGCCGCCACGCCGCCGCGCCGTCGCGACGTGGCCGCGCCCTTCCCGGGGCTGCTGTCGGTGCAGCCGCTGCACGACCCGGAGCTGGCCGAGGATGCACTGGCCGAGGACTATCTGCTGCACTACGAGGACTTCCTGACGCCCGACAGCGTCAGCCTGGCGCGCGGCGGCAGCGACGAGCGCATCCCGCTGAAGGCCCAGCCGCCGCAGTTCGACGCCAGCGGGCTGGCGGTCCGCCAGCATTTCGCCGTCTCGGCCGACGGCACCCGCGTGCCCTACTTCCTCGTCGGCCCGGCGGCGCCGGACCACGCCGCGCCCGGCCCGACGCTGTTGTATGGCTATGGCGGCTTCGAGGTGGCGCTGCAGCCCTGGTACCTGGGCGGCATGGGCCAGGCCTGGTTGGCGCGCGGCGGCCGCCTGGTGGTGGCCAACATCCGCGGGGGCGGCGAATACGGACCCGCCTGGCACCAGGCCGCGCAGGGCCGCGAGCGCCAGCGCAGCTTCGACGACTTCATCGCCGTGGCGGAGCAGTTGCTGGCACGCGGCCTGTGCCGGCCCGACCAGCTGGGCCTGATGGGCGGCAGCAACGGCGGCCTGCTGGTCGCCGCCTGCGCGCTGCAGCGCCCGGAGCTGTTCGGTGCCGTGGTCTGCCAGGTGCCGCTGCTGGACATGCGGCGCTACCACCAACTGCTGGCCGGCGCCTCCTGGATGGCCGAGTATGGCGATCCCGACGACCCCGAGGACTGGGCCGTGCTGCGTCGCTACAGCCCCTATCACCAGCTGCGGCCGGGCCGCGCCCTGCCCTCGATGCTGCTGACCACCTCCACGCGCGACGACCGCGTCCATCCCGGCCATGCACGCAAATTCGTCGCCCGCATGGAAGCGCTGGGCCATGCGCCACTCTATGTCGAGGCCCTCGAGGGCGGGCATGGCGGCGCGGCCGACAACCTGCAGCGCGCCGATCTGCAGGCCCTGGAATACAGCTACCTGGCCCGCCGCCTGGGCCTGGCGCTGGAGCCCCACTGAACGCGCCGGATCCGGCGCTCCACCGTCAGGAACCATCGCCATGAGCACCGCCCTGCACATCCAGCACCATCCCGAGCGCCAGCGCTTCAGCACCGAGCCGCGCCCCGGTCTGCACGGCGAGCTGGACTACCAGCGCCGCGGCGAGCAGCTGCTGATCACGCACACCGGCGTGGACCCGGCGCTGCGCGGCCAGGGCGTCGCCGCGCAGCTGGTGGAAGCGGCGCTGGCCTGGCTGGCGCCGCAGGGCCTGCAGCTTGTGCCGGCCTGCAGCTATGTGCAACTGCATCTGCGCCGGCATGCGCACTGGCAGCGGCTGCTCGCGCCCGCGGCGGCGCAGGCGGTGCTCAACGAATGGTTCGGCGCGCCGGGCAGCGCCGAGGACGGCCAGATCCAGGCCAAGTGGTTCCGCAAGAACCCCGACTTCGACCGCCAGTTGCAGCAGCGCTTCGGCGCACGGATCGACGACGCGCTGGCCGGCGGTCTGCGCGATTGGGATGACACGCCCTGGGGCCTGCTGGCCCGGGTGCTGCTGCTGGATCAGTTCACGCGCAACACCGGGCGCGACACGCCGCGCGCCTTCGCGGGCGACGCGCTGGCGCTGGAGGCGGCGCTGGCGCTGATCCCGCGCTGGCAGGACCTCGGGCCGCTGCAGCGCTGGTTCGCGCTGATGCCGCTGGAACATGCCGAGGACGCCGCGCTGCAGGCGCGCTGCGTGCGCGAGTTCGAGGCCCTGGCCGCGCAGGATGCCCGATTGGCCGACGCGCTGGACTATGCGCGCCGCCATGAAGCGGTGATCCGCCGCTTCGGCCGCTTCCCGCACCGCAACCCCATCCTGGGCCGCGAGAGCACGGCCGAGGAGCGGGACTACCTGGCCCAGCCCGGCGCCGGCTTCTAGCGGCGCCGTCGGGCGCGTCAGCCGCCCGCGGCTTCCTTCTCCTGCAGCAGACGCCACATCACCTTGCCCGAGCCGGACTTGGGCAGGCTGTCGGCGAACTCGATGATGCGCGGCGCCTTGTAGGCCGCCATGTGCTCGTGCGCCCAGGCGACGATGTCCTGCTCGCGCGTCTGCCCGCGCGCCTCGGCGCGCAGCACCACCACCGCCTTCACGGTCTCGCCGCGGTAGCTGTCCCGCGCGGCGATCACGCAGGCCTCCTGCACCGCCGGGTGGCGGTAGAGCAGCATCTCCACCTCCGACGGCCAGACCTTATAGCCGCTCGCATTGATCATGCGCTTGAGCCGGTCGGTGATGAAGAAATAGCCTTCGTCGTCCATGCGCCCCAGGTCGCCGGTGCGGAAGAAGCGTCGTCCGTCCAGCTCCACGAAGGCGGCATCGGTGGCCTCGGGCTGGCGCCAGTAGCCGAGGAAGACCATGGGCCCATGGGTGATGATCTCGCCCACCTCGCCCACCGGCAGCTCCTCCAGCGTCACCGGGTCGACGATGCGCGAGTCCACGCCGAACAGCGGCATGCCCAGGCATTGCAGCTTGGCGCGCTCCGGCGGGTTGGCATGGCTGGGCGCGGCGGTCTCCGTCAGGCCATAGCCCTCGGCGAAGGTGAGGCCGAACTCGTCCAGCAGGCGCTGCGCCACCGCCTCCGGCATCGCCGCGCCACCGCCGCTCAGATAGCGCAGGCTGGAAAGATTGAAGCTGCGGTAGTTCGGGCTGCCGAAGAGATCGATGATCATGGTCGGGATGCAGGTCCAGTGCGTGACCTGGTGGCGCGAGATCAGCCGGCCAGCCAGCTCGCGATCCCAGCGCGGCATGATGACCATGCTCATGCCGTTGTACACCGGGCTCAGCACGCCGTAGAGCAGGCCCGTGATGTGGAACATGGGCACCACCGCCAGGCCCACCGCCTCTGGGCTGGCATGCCCCCAGAGCCCGCCGCCGACCGCGTTGGCCATCAGCGTGGCGTTGCTGTGCATGCAGCCCTTGGGCAGGCCGGTCGTGCCCGAGGTGTAGGGCAGCAGCGCCAGATCGTCCGGCCCCGCGCTGTGCGGCCCCAGCTGGCCGGACTCGCCCTCCCGCAGGGCCTGCGTCCACGGCACGGCGCCTTCCGGCAGCGCGTGGCGCGCGCTCAGCCAATCGCGCATCGCGGCGGGCAGGCCCGCGTCGGGGTCGGGGCCGCCGGGCGGCAGCATGTCGGCGTAGTGCGTGACCAGCAGCGTATCCAGGCGGCGTTCGGGCGCCAGCCGGGCATTCGCCGCCTCGACCACCGGCGCCAGCTCGGCGCTGCAGATCACGACCCGCGTCTCGGGGTCGCTGATGTAGTGGCCGAACTCGTCCTCGCGGTTCATCGGGTTCACCGGCACGACGACGGCGTTGGCGCGGTTCACCGCATAGAAGGCGACGACGAACTGCGGGCAGTTCTGCATGAACAGCGCGACGCGGTCGCCCGCCTGCACGCCGCGCGACTGCAGCCAGGCGGCGAGGCGCAGCGCCTGCTCATGCAACTGGGCGTAGATCAGCGTCGCGCCCACGTAGTGCAGCGCCGGCTTGTCCGGGAAGCGCCGCGCCGCGACCTCCAGGTTGAACCACAACGAGGTGCGCGGAATCTCCAGCTGCCGCGGCAATCGGCGCGGCCAATGGCTGTGTTGCACGGCGGCCTGCTCGGGGCGCGCCTGGGCGACGAGGGTCATGGGCAAGTCTCCGGGTCGGCGTCTGCGCGCCACTGGCCCCGATCTTGTCCAGCCGCGGCGGCTTGCGCTGTCCCCGCAGCGACAGCCCGCCGCGCTAGACCACGACGGGCTCGGGCTCCAGGCGGATGCCGAAGCGGCCGTACACGCTTTCCTGGATCGCGCGCGCCAGGGTCACGACCTCGGCGCCACGCGCCGCGCCACGGTTCACCAGCACCAGCGCCTGCTTGTCGTAGACCGCCGCGTCGCCCACCGACTTGCCCTTCCAGCCGCAGGCGTCGATCAACCAGCCGGCGGCCAGTTTGAAGCTGCCGTCGGGCATGGGGTAGTGCACGATGTGCGGGTCGCGCGCGATGATGTCGCGGCACTGCTCGGCGCTGACCACGGGGTTCTTGAAGAAACTTCCTGCGTTGCCGATGCGCGCCGGATCGGGCAGCTTGGCACGGCGGATCTCGCAGACCCAGTCGAAGACCTGGCGCGCGTCGGGCGCGGTGAGGCCGGTTTCGGCCATCTTGCGCTGCAGGTCCAGATAGCCCAGCTGGGGCTGCCAGGGCTTGGGGCAGCGCAGCCGCACCGCGGTGATCACGCCCTTGCCGGCCAGGCCGCCGAAGCCGCTTTGCTTGAACACGCTGTCGCGATAGCCGAAGCGGCAGGCCGTGGCGTCCAGCGTGACACGCCGGCCGGTGGTGAAGTCGATCGCGTCCAGGCTGTCGAAGCGGTCCTTCAGCTCCAGGCCATAGGCGCCGATGTTCTGCACCGGGGCCGCGCCCACGGTGCCCGGGATCAGCGCCAGGTTTTCCAGGCCGGGCACGCCCTGCGCCAGCGACCAGGCCACCAGCTCATGCCAGACCACGCCGGCGCCGGCCTCCAGGATCCAGCAGTCCGCGCGCTCCTCCAGCACCCGCAGCCCCGGAATCTCGACCTTCAGCACCACGGGCTCGACATCCCGGGTCAGCACCAGGTTGGAGCCACCGCCGAGCACGAACTTGGGCGCGCGCCCCAACTCCGGATGGTCCACGACGCGGCGCGCGTCGGCTTCGCTGCGCAGGCGCACCAGCCGGCGCGCCACGGCGGGCAGGCCGAAGCTGTTGTAGGGCTTCAGATTGACGTCGCTTTCCACGTTCAGCCCGCTGGCTGCGGGCGTGGGCGAGGTGCTGGCGGACGCGGTGTCCGCGGGCGGGATCGGGGAGGACTGCATGGCAGAATTCTCCCCCAAACCATTCCCTCTTCCCCGTGGCCCGGACCTGACCGAGGCCCCACAGGATCACGCATATGCCCAGCTTCGATACCGTTCTTGAACCCGACATGGTCGAAATCCGCAATGGCGTCGACAACGCCGCCAAGGAAGTCTCCACCCGCTTCGACTTCAAGGGCACGGGCGCCAAGCTGGAGCTCAAGGACAAGGAGAAGGAAATCCTGCTGCATGGCGACAGCGATTTCCAACTGGAACAGCTGCAGGCCGTGCTGCTGGACAAGCTCACCAAGCGCAAGGTGCCCATCACCTATCTGGACATGAGCGCCAAGCCCGAGAAGATGGGCGGCGACAAGCTCAAGCAGAGCTACAAGATCAAGGCCGGCATCGAATCCGACCTGGGCAAGAAGATCGTCGCCGCAATCAAAAACGGCAAGCTCAAGGTCCAGGCCTCCATCCAGGGCGACACCGTGCGCGTGACCGGCAAGAACCGCGACGACCTGCAGGTGGCGATCACGCTGCTGAAGAAGGAGTTCGCGGATACGCCGCTGTCCTACAACAACTTCCGAGACTAGATGGTGCCCCCCGCCCAAGGAGTACCTTGGGCTGCCCCCCGTGGGGGGCGGCGATACGGGTGGCATTCAGCCACCCGTATCGCCAAGCGGGCCGGCTTGGGGCGGCCCGGCGCCGGCCCTGGAATACACCCCCTCGTCCAGGGAGTACCCTGGCCGGTCCCCCGTGGGGACGCCGATACGGGCGGCATTCAGCCACCCGTATCGCCAGGCGGGCCGGCTTGGGGCGGCCCGGCACCGGCCCTGGAATACACCCCCTCGTCCAGGGAGTACCCTGGCCAGTCCCCCGTGGGGACGCCGATACGGGTGGCATTCAGCCACCCGTATCGCCAGGCGGGCCGGCTTGGGGCGGCCCGGCGCCGGCCCCTGGAACACCCCCTCGTCCAAGGCGTACCTTGGCCGGTCCCCAAGGGGGACGCCGATACGGGTGGCATTCAGCCACCCGTATCGCCAAGCGGGCCAGCTTGGGGCGGCCCGGCGCTCCGCCCCAAATACAGTCGCTGCTCGCGGCGAAATTGGCAGGCGTCTCGGCAAGAGGCCCGATGTGGAGTCGAGCCGTACTCGGCGAGCGACTCAAGGCCTGAGCGGTGGAGCCGCCCCGATGGTCGTCGGGCCAGGGCTCAGTGCCCAGCGCGGGCCTCGGTCAAATCGCATTCAGGCCCTCCTTTTGGTGACTTTTCCTGGGCCCGCAGGAAAAGTTACCCGGCTGCCGGGCCGGGACCCGGCGGGCTCTGCGCCCCGCGCAGACAATGGAGCCAACCCGCCAACCCGCCAACTCGCCCACGGCCCACCCACCACCCCCAACTCACCGCAGCAGGCACCACCGCTCCACACAACAGAGGAACGCCCCGCCGTGAACCGTCTCTCCCTCCTCCCACCGGCCGCGACGCTGGTCGCAGCGCTGGCCGCGGCACTGGCTTCCTCGCCGGCCCACGCCCAGGCCCCCCACCACACCGTCCAAGCGCAAACCCAGCCCCCCGGCCCCGCCGTCAGCCTTCAGGGCAGCCTGGGCGCGCAGGCCGCGCTGCTGGTGATCGACGGCCAGCCGCAGACCCTGCGCGTGGGTGACAGCGCACGCGGCGTGCGCCTGGTGTCGATGGGCGCGGACGGCGCGGTGGTGGAGGCCAATGGCCGGCGCCAGACGCTGGTGATGGGCGCGGCCCAGGTCCGCCTGGGCGCTGGCGGTCCGGGCGCGGCGCGCCAGATCGTGCTCAGCGCCGATCCGCGCGGCCACTTCATCACCGAAGGTCAGATCAATGGCCATGCCGTCCAGATGATGGTGGACACGGGCGCCACCACGGTCGCGCTGTCCCAGGCCGACGCCGAACGCATGAAGCTGCCCTTTCGCCGCGGCCAGCAGGTACTGATGCAGACCGCCAACGGCGTGGTGCCGGCCCATCGCATCCTGCTGGACTCGGTGCGCGTGGGCGCGGTCGAGGTGCGCGGCGTGGAGGCCATGGTGGTGCCCGCGGCGATGAGCCAGGTACTGCTGGGCAACAGCTTCCTCAACCGCTTCCAGATGAAGCGCGAGGACTCCGTCCTCACGCTGGACCAGCGCTACTGACTCACTCGTCCTTGTAGACGCCGACCTGCACCGGCTCGCCCACGCGACCCGAGGCGCGGTACATGCCCTCGGTGTTGAAACCCAGCAGCAGCTCGCCGCCGGCGTCCACCGCAATCAGGCCGCCCTGCCCCTGCACCGACGGCAGCTCCTGCCACAGCACCTGCTCGGCCGCCTGCGCCAGGCTCAGGCCCTTGAGCCGCATCAGCGCCGACAGTTCGTGGGCCGCGGCGCTGCGCATGAAGGCCTCGCCGGTGCCGGTGCAGGACACCGCCACTGCGGCGTCGGCCCAGCAGCCCGCACCCAGGATGGGCGAATCGCCGACCCGGCCCGCGCGTTTCATGGTCATGCCCCCGGTGGAGGTGGCCGCGGCCAGTTGGCCGCGCGCGTCCAGCGCCACGGCGCCGACCGTGCCCATCTTGGTCGATTCGTCGATGGGCGGCTGCGCGGCCGTCGCCATGCTCGCCTCCAGGTGCTGGGCGTCGTGGTCCAGCAGCGGCACCCCGGCCTGCTCGCGGGCGCGCTGCAGCTGGCGCAGGCGCTGCGGGGTGCCGAACCATTCCGGCGCCACCAGCTCCAGGCCCTGGTGCTGCGCGAAGACCTCCGCCGCGGAACCGATCAGCATCACATGGCCGCTGTGCTCCATCACCGCCCGCGCCGCCAGCACCGGGTTGCGTACCCGGCTGATGCCGGCCACCGCGCCGGCGCGCCGGCTCGGGCCATCCATCACGCTGGCATCCATCTCGTGGCGCGCGTCGGCGGTGTAGACCGAGCCCTTGCCGGCATTGAACAGCTCGCATTCCTCCAGCAGCCGCACCGTCTCGGTGACCGCGTCCAGCGCGCTGCCGCCGTCGGCCAGCACCGCGACGCCGGCCTCGGCGATGCGGCGCAGCGCGGCCCGGTAGGTCTGCTCCATCTCAGCGGACATGTCACCGCGCTGCAGCGTACCCGCACCACCATGCAGGGCCAGCGCGGGTTGGAAGGAGGAAGTGGGGGGCATCCGAGGTCTCCGGTTCTTTGTCCGCCCATTGTCTCGGCTGAGACAGGGATTTTTCGAACGACCGTGCTAAAAAGCGCACGACAAGGAGACAACGACGATGGACCTCAATTTCACCGCCGAGGAACTCGCCTTCCGGGCCGAGATCCGCGACTGGGTGCGCGCCAACCTGCCGGCCGACATCAGCCACAAGGTGCACAACGCGCTGCGCCTCTCCAAAGACGATCTGCAACGCTGGGCCAAGATCCTCGGCAAAAAGGGCTGGCATGGCTGGGCCTGGCCCAAGCAGTTCGGCGGCCCGGGCTGGAACGCGGTGCAGCGCCATCTGTTCGAGGAGGAATGCGCGCTCGCCGGCGCGCCGCGCGTGGTGCCCTTCGGACCGGTGATGGTGGCGCCGGTGATCATGGCCTTCGGCTCGCCCGAGCAGCAGCAGCGCTTCCTGCCCGGCATCATGAGCGGCGACGTCTGGTGGAGCCAGGGCTACAGCGAGCCGGGCTCGGGCTCGGACCTGGCCTCGGTCAAGACACGCGCCGAACGCCGCGGTGACAAATACATCGTCAACGGCCAGAAGACCTGGACCACACTGGGCCAGTACGGCGACTGGATCTTCTGCCTGGTGCGCACCGACACGACGGTGAAGCCGCAGGCCGGCATCTCCTTCCTGCTCATCGACATGAAGTCGCCCGGCGTCACCGTGCGGCCCATCATCATGCTGGACGGCGAGCACGAGGTGAACGAGGTCTTCTTCGACAACGTCGAGGTCCCGGCCGAGAACCTGATCGGCGAGGAAAACAAGGGCTGGACCTACGCCAAATACCTGCTCGCGCACGAGCGCACCAACATCGCCGACGTGAACCGCGCCAAGCGCGAGCTGGAGCGGCTCAAGCGCATCGCCAAGACCGAGGGCGTCTACGACGACCTGCGCTTCCGGGATCAGATCGCGCTGCTGGAGGTGGACATCGTCGCGCTGGAGATGATGGTGCTGCGCGTGCTGTCGGCCGAGAAGTCCGGCAAGCAGTCGCTGGACGTCGCCGGCCTGCTGAAGATACGCGGCAGCGAGATCCAGCAGCGCTACGCCGAGTTGATGATGCTGGCCGGCGGTCCCTTCTCCACCCCCTACATCCACGAAGCCATGGAGGCCGGCTGGCAGGGCGACCAGGCCCTGGGCGGCCTGTGGCCGGGCGGCGCCGCGCACTGCGCGCCGCTGGCCAGCCACTACTTCAACTATCGAAAGACCACGATCTACGGCGGCTCCAACGAGGTGCAGCGCAACATCGTGGCCCAGACCCTGCTGGGCTGACCCCCCGCAAGCTCGCGAGATACAAGGACAGACCATGGATTTCGATTTCACCGAAGACCAGGAATCGCTGCGCGACGCGGTGCGGCGCTGGGTGGACAAGGACTACGGCTTCGAGCAGCGCCGCGCCATCGTGCGCGCGGGCGGCTTCTCGCGCGAGGCCTATGACGGGCTGGCCGGGCTGGGCCTGAGCGCGCTGGCCGTGCCCGAGGCGCAGGGCGGACTGGGCTTCGGCCCGGTCGAGGCGATGGTGGTGATGGAAGAACTGGGCCGCGGCCTGGTGATGGAGCCCTATGCGCAGGCCGCGCTGGTGGCGCCCGCCGTGCTCGCCCATGCGCCCGACGCGCTGCAGGCGCAGTGGCTGCCGCGCATCGCCGCCGGGGACGCGCTGGTGGTGCTGGCCCACCAGGAGCGCGGCGCGCGCTACCGGCTGGACCGCTGCGATACCCAGGCCGACGACCAGGGCCGCATCAGCGGCCGCAAGAGCCTGGTGCCGGCCGGCGACCGGGCCGACGCCTTCATCGTGCCCGCACGCCACGCCCAGGGCCTGGCGCTGTATCTGGTCGAACGACAGGCCCCTGGCGTCAGCGCCGGCGGCCATCTGCTGCAGGACGGCTCGCGCGCCGCCGAGCTGGTGCTGGATGGCGCCCCGGGCACGCGGCTGGTGGGCGCCGACCAGGGGTTGGCGGTGCTGGAACTGGCGGCCGACGTCGCGATCGCCGCGCTGTGCGCCGAGGCCGTGGGCGCGATGGACCGGCTGGTGGCCATCACCGCCGACTACCTCAACACGCGCAAGCAGTTCGGCGTCGCGATCAGCAGCTTCCAGGCGCTGCGCCACCGCATGGCCGACGTGAAGATGCAGCTGGAGCTGGCACGCTCCATGAGCTACTTCGCCACACTGAAGCTGGGCGACGGCGCCGACAGCCGCCGCCGCGCGCTGTCGCAGGCCAAGCTGCAGCTGGGCCAGTCCATGCGCTTCGTCGGCCAGCAGTGCACGCAGCTGCATGGCGGCATCGGCGTGACCGACGAGTACATCTCCAGCCACTACTTCAAGCGCCTCACCGTGATGGAGATGCAGTTCGGCGACAGCCTGCACCATCTGGGCGAAGTCAGCCAGCGCATGCAGGACCAGGCCGGCGTGTTCAGCTGATGCGCACCGACCCCGGCAGCCTGACCGACGTGGCCGGCCTGCGCGTCGGCCACCACACCGACGCGCGCCGGCCCACCGGCTGCACCGTGGTGCTGTGCGAGGCTGGCTGCAGCGCCGGCGTGGACGTGCGCGGCGCGGCGCCCGGCACGCGCGAGACCGAGCTGCTGCGGCCCGAGAACACGGTGCAGCAAATCCACGGCCTGCTGCTGTCCGGCGGCAGCGCCTTCGGGCTGGCCGCCGCCGACGGCGTGATGCGCTGGCTGGTCGAGCGCGGCCATGGCTTTGCGGTGGGCGCGGCGCGCGTGCCCATCGTGCCGGCCGCGGTGATCTTCGACCTGCAGCTGGGCGACCCGGCGATCACGCCCGACGCCGCCGCCGGCCACGCCGCCTGCGAGGCCGCCACCCGCCCCAACCAGCAGCGCGGCAACGTGGGCGCCGGCGCGGGCGCCACCGTGGGCAAGCTGCTGGGCCGCGAACGCGCGATGAAGGGCGGACTGGGCATGGCCTCGCTGAAGGTCCAGGGCCAGACGCTGGCGGCCCTGGTCGTGGCCAACCCGGTCGGCGACGTGCTGGATTGCGCCAGCGGCGAGCGCCTGGCCGGCCCGCGCGGCGCCGACGGCCGCCCGCAGTCCACCGAGCAGGCCCTGCTGGATGGCGCGCCGCTGGGCGGCCCGGGACCGGGCAGCGCGACCACGCTGGGCGTGATCGCCACCGACGCGCGGCTGAGCAAGACCCAGTGCCACAAGCTGGCGCAGATCGCGCATGACGGCTTCGCGCGCAGCATCCACCCGGTGCATCAGCTGATGGACGGCGACGTGATGTTCGCGCTGGCCACCGGCGCCAGCGGGCGCGACGGCGACCTGGGGCTGCTGGGTGCGCTGGCCGCCGAGGTGGTGGCGCGCGCCGTGGCCGACGCGGTGCGCAGCGCCCAGGGACTGGGCGCGCCCTACCACCTCCCGGCCTGGCGCGACAATCAGGCCTCGTCAACGCCTGCGCAGCCTGACCCCGACCGCTCCCGCCCCCGGTGAGGACGCCGGGGCGGCCCGCCGCCTCCGATTCCTCATGAGTTCACGCCGCCGCGCTTCGCCCACCGCCCTCCCCCTCGCGCAAATCCTGTTCAGCCAGGGCTTCGGCACGCGCCGCCATTGCGCCGCGCTGATCGACCATGGCCTGGTCCGCGTGGAAGGCCAGACCGTCGACGATGGCGACGCCCTCTTTGAAACCGCCGGCCTGCAGTTCGAGGTCCAGGGCAAGACCTGGCCCTTCCACGAGCAGGCCCTGATCCTGCTGAACAAACCGGCCGGCTACGAATGCTCGCGCAAGCCCCGCCACCATCCCGGCGTGCTCAGCCTGCTGCCCGAGCCGCTGCGCCAGCGCGAGGTCCAGCCGGTGGGCCGGCTGGACGAGGACACCACCGGCCTGCTGCTGCTCACCGACGACGGCCAGCTGCTGCACCAGCTGGCCAGCCCCAAGCACCATGTACCCAAGGTCTACCACGCGCGCTGCAAGCATCCGCTGACCGAGAACGACCTGCAGGCGCTGCGCGACGGTGTGCTGCTGCACGAAGACGACCCGCGCCTGGCGGACAAGCCCGCGCGCGCCGAGGCCGCCGAGCTGCTGCCCGACGGACAGTTGCAGCTGACCCTGACCGAGGGCCGCTACCACCAGGTCAAGCGCATGGTCGCCGCGGTGGGCAACCGCGTCGAGGCCCTGCACCGCGCCGCCTATGGCGCGCTGTGGCTGCCCGAGGACCTTGCGCCCGGCCAGTGGCGCTGGCTGGAGGGCGGACTCGCCACCATCAAGGGAGAAGGCAAGACCTGACCCCTCCTGCCACAACGCGCACGCAGGAATCAGGGTTTCACCTCGCGAGCAGGGTTGCTCCTAGGGCATTTGTCACACAACTTGTGTAGAAATGTGTCCGACGCGCGGCCCATCGGCCGACGCAGGCGCAGAAAGCCCGGACCCGAGCCCGGGCCGTGTCGTGGGGTTCATGCAAACACAACAGGAAGAAGAATCGGCCGTCCGCGCGCCTACGGCGGCCGAAGACAACAGGCGCCATGCCGGCGCCGCGCTGGGACTGGCGGCCGGCGGGCTGGGCCTGCTGGCCATGGCCGTGCTGCTGCGCCAACCCTCGGTGGGTCTGGTCGGGCTGGGCCTGCTGGCCGGCAGTCTGCTGTGGACGCAGGACCAGCGCCGCAGCGAACAACGCCAACTCGCGCAGCTGCGCGATGAACTCGCCCGCGAGCGCCGTCTGAGTGCCGAGATGCGCCGCGACGCCGAGCGCGACAGCCACAGCCAGAGCCGCTTCGTCGCGGTGATGAGCCACGAGATCCGCAACCCGCTCAATGGCATCCTGGGCATGACCCAGCTGCTGGAGCAGTCCGAGCTGTCAGCCAAGCAGCGCGAGCAGGTGCACATCGTGCGCCGCTCCGGCCGCCACCTGCTCACCCTGGTCAACGACATCCTCGACCTCGCCCGCATCGAGTCCGGCAAGCTGGTGCTGGATGCCCAGCCGGTGGTCCTGCGCGAGGTGGTGGACGACGTCTGCCGACTGCTCGGCGAGACGGCGCGCGGCAAGGGGCTGGATTTCCGGCTCGACCTCGCGCCGGGCCTGCCCGAGCGCTTCATGGGCGACGCCTCGCGCATCCAGCAGATCCTGCACAACCTGGTCGGCAACGCGATCAAGTTCACCGCCCAGGGCACGGTGCGGGTTCAGGTGTCGGCGCTGCAGGACATGCACACCGGCACGTTGCTGCGCTTCGCGGTACAGGACAGCGGCGAGGGCATTCCGGCGGACCAGATGGAGCGCATCTTCGCCCCCTTCGAGCAGGTCGCCAGCGCGCCGGGCGCCCAACGCGAAGGCAGCGGACTCGGCCTGACCATCTCGCGCGAACTGGCGCGCGCGATGGGCGGCGAACTGCGCTGCAGCTCCACGCTGGGCCTGGGGTCGGTGTTCGAGTTCACGCTGCCGCTGCAGCCCTGCGCGGCCGTCGAGCCCGCCGGGTCTCCGGCCGTGCCTGCGCCGCCCGCCGAGCCGCCGCGCCTGTCCGGCCGCGTGCTGCTGGTGGACGACAACGCCGTCAACCTGCTGGTCGCGGCCGGCATGCTGGAGCGCTTCGGCATGGACGTGGTGCCGGCCGAGAACGGGCTGCAGGCGCTGGAGCAGTTGCAGGCCCAGGCCTTCGATCTCGTGCTGATGGACTGCCAGATGCCCGAGATGGACGGCTTCGAGGCGACGCAGCGCTGGCGCGCCCGCGAGGCCGCCGAGCGCCGCGCGCGCACGCCCATCGTCGCGCTCACGGCCAGCGCGGTGAACGAGGACCGCCACCGCTGCCTGGCCTGCGGCATGGACGACTACCTGGTCAAGCCCTTCGAGATGGAGGCGCTGGTGGCGCTGGTGCAGCGCCATGTCCCCGCACCCGCGGCCACCGCCGCCCCGACCGCCGTCGAGCCGTCCGACGTGCGCTGGCAGCCCGCCTGACCTCCGCCGCGCCCCGCCGCACGCCGTCGCGGCGCCGATAATGCCGTCCATGCAGGTCTTTCGCGGCTTCCACCATCCCGGCATCGCCAGCGCCTGTGCGCTGACCATCGGCAACTTCGACGGCGTCCATCGCGGCCACCAGGCCATGCTGGCGCTGCTGAACTCGGAGGCGCGCCATCGCGGCCTGCCCTCCACCGTGCTCACCTTCGAGCCCCACCCGCGCGACTTCTTCGCCGCCAAGGCGGGCCGGCCCGAGCTGGCGCCCAGCCGCATCGCGACGCTGCGCGACAAGCTCTCCGAACTGGAGCGCTGCGGGGTGGACCAGGTCATCGTGCTGCGCTTCGACGAGCGCCTGGCCTCGCTGAGCGCGCAGGACTTCATCCAGCGCGTGCTGGCCGAGGGCCTGGGCGCGCGCTATGTGCTGGTGGGCGACGACTTCCGCTTCGGCGCCAAGCGCCAGGGCGACTACGCCACGCTGGACGCCGCCGGCCAGCGCCTGGGCTTCGACGTCGCCCGCATGATGAGCTACGAGGTGCACGGGCTGCGCGTCTCCAGCTCGGCGGTGCGCGAATCGCTGGCCGCCGGCGACCTGGCGACCGCCCAGCAGCTGCTGGGCCGGCCCTACTCGATTTCCGGCCATGTGATCCACGGCCAGAAGCTGGGCCGCCGCCTGGCCGAGAGCGCCGACGGCGCGGCCGACGGCTTCCGCACGCTGAACCTGCGCTTCGCCCATGCCCGGCCGGCCGCGCAGGGCATCTTCGTCGTGCGCACCGAGGGGCTGGACGGCGACTGGGTGCCCGGCGTGGCCTCGCTGGGCGTGCGCCCCACCGTGGAGGACGCGGGCCGCGTGCTGCTGGAGGTGCACTGCCTGGACTGGCCGGCCGGCCTGGGCCGCGATGGGGCCTACGGTAAACTCGTGCGTGTGGAACTGCTGCACAAACTGCGAGACGAGGCTCGTTTCGAGAGCCTTTCGGCCCTGACCGCCGCCATCCGCCAGGACGTGGATCAGGCGCGCGCCTACCTGGCCGCCCACGCAGCCCTGCGTCGCCAGACCACGCGCGACCGAATTTGAAGCGCCGCGCGCGCCCTCCCGTCCCCGCCCGCTTCAACGCAGACCGTTTGCCGTCTGCCCTTCCCTTGCCGCTGCCATGACCGACGCTGCCAAAGACTACCGCTCCACCCTCAATCTGCCCGACACCCCCTTCCCGATGCGCGGAGATCTGCCCAAGCGCGAGCCGGGCTGGGTCCAGGACTGGGAGGACCAGGGCATCTACAAGAAGCTGCGCGACGCGCGCTGCGGTGCTCCCAAGTTCGTGCTGCACGACGGTCCGCCCTATGCCAACGGCCAGATCCACATGGGGCATGCGGTCAACAAGATCCTCAAGGACATGATCGTCAAGGCGCGCCAGCTGGCCGGCTTTGACGCCGCCTACATCCCCGGCTGGGACTGCCATGGCCTGCCGATCGAAAACCAGATCGAGAAGACCTTCGGCCGCGGCCTGCCGCGCGACGAGGTGCAGGCCAAGAGCCGCGCCTATGCCGCGGAGCAGATCGCGCAGCAGATGGCCGACTTCAAGCGCCTGGGCGTGCTGGGTGACTGGGAGCGTCCCTACCGCACCATGGACTTCAAGAACGAGGCCGGCGAAATCCGCGTGCTCAAGCGCCTGTTCGAGCGGGGCTTCGTCTACCGCGGGCTGAAGCCGGTCTACTGGTGCTTCGACTGCGGCTCCTCGCTAGCCGAGTTCGAGATCGAGTACGCCGACAAGCAGTCCCCCGCCGTCGACGTCGCCTTCCTCTGCGCCGAACCGCAGAAGCTCGCGGCGGCCTTCGGGCTGCCAGCCCTGGCCAAGGACGCCTTCACCGTCATCTGGACCACCACGCCCTGGACCATCCCGGCCAACCAGGCGCTCAACCTCAACCCCGAGCTGCCCTATGCGCTGGTGGACACCGAGCGCGGCTACTTCGTCGTCGCCGAGGCGCTGGTGGAGAAATGCCTGGCCCGCTGGGGCCTCGCGGGCCAGGTGGTGGCGGTCACGCCGGGCCGCTCGCTGGAGCTGCTGAAGTTCAAGCATCCGCTGGCCCATGTCGACCCCGGCTTCGACCGCGAGAGCCCGGTCTACCTCGCCGACTACGCCACCGCCGACGACGGCACCGGCGTGGTCCATTCGGCGCCGGCCTATGGCCTGGACGACTTCAACAGCTGCGTGAGCCACGGCCTGGCCTTCAAGGACATCCTCAACCCGGTCCAGGGCAACGGCGTCTACGCCGCCGAGTTGCCGCTGTTCGCCGGCCAGCACATCTGGAAGGCCAATGCGGTGATCGCCGAGGCGCTGCAGAACGCCGGCCGGCTGCTGGCGCACAGCAAGATCAGCCACAGCTATCCGCACTGCTGGCGCCACAAGAGCCCGGTGATCTACCGCGCCGCGGCGCAGTGGTTCGTGCGCATGGACGAGGGCGACGGCCTGTTCACGGTCGACAAGGCCGACAAGACCCTGCGTCAGACCGCGCTGGAGGCCATCGAGCAGACCAGCTTCTACCCCGAGAACGGCCAGGCGCGGCTGCGCGACATGATCGCCGGCCGGCCCGACTGGTGCATCTCGCGCCAGCGCTCCTGGGGCGTGCCGCTGCCCATCTTCCTGCACAAGGACACCGGCCAACCCCACCCCGACACCCTGGCGTTCATCGAGCGCGCGGCGCAGCTGGTCGAAGCCGGCGGCGTCGAGGCCTGGGCCAAGCTGGACCCGGCCGACTGGCTGGGCGCCGACGCCGAGCACTACAGCAAGGGCCAGGACATCCTGGACGTCTGGTTCGACTCCGGCTCCACCTTCCAGCATGTGCTCAAGGGCAGCCACGCCGGCGCCGCGCACGCCAGCGGCCCCGAGGCCGACCTCTACCTGGAAGGCCATGACCAGCACCGCGGCTGGTTCCACAGCTCGCTGCTGATCTCCTGCGCGATCAACGGACGCGCGCCCTACAAGGGGCTGCTGACCCACGGTTTCACCGTGGACAGCAAGGGCCACAAGATGAGCAAGTCGCGCGGCAACGGCGTGGATCCGCAGGACACCAGCAAGAAGCTGGGCGCCGAGATCATCCGCCTGTGGGTGGCCGCGTCCGACTACTCGGGCGACATCGCTGGCGATGACAAGATCCTCGCGCGCGTCGTCGACGGCTACCGCCGCATCCGCAACACGCTGCGCTTCCTGCTCGCCAACACCTCCGACTTCGACGCCGCGACCGAGGCCGTGCCGACCAAGCTGCTGCTGGAGGCCGACCGCTACGCGCTGGCGCGGGCCGCCGAGTTCCAGGCCGAGATCCTCGCCCACTACGAGCGCTACGAGTTCCATCCGGTGGTGGCCAAGCTGCAGGTCTACTGCTCCGAGGACCTGGGCGCCTTCTACCTGGACGTGCTGAAGGACCGCCTCTACACCACGGCGCCCAAGTCGCAGGCACGCCGTTCGGCGCAGACCGCGCTGTGGCACATCACGAACGCGATGCTGCGCTGGATGGCCCCCTTCCTCAGCTTCACCGCCGAGGAGGCCTGGAAGGTGTTCGCCCACAAGGGCGCGGGCGACACCCTCTTCACCGAAACCTACTGGGACTTCGGCACGACCGATGGCGCGCTGACGGCCAAGTGGAACCGCATCCACGAGATCCGCGACGCGGTCAACAAGGCCATCGAGGACGTGCGCGGCACCGGCGCCATCGGCTCGTCGCTGCAGGCCGAGGTGACCATAGGCGCCAACGAGCAAGACCTGGCCCTGCTGCAAAGCCTGGGCCAGGACCTGAAGTTCGTGCTCATCACCTCCGCGGCGCAGCTGGTGCCGGCCGAAACCCTGAGCGTCACGGTCACGCCGTCCGCGCACGCCAAGTGCGAGCGCTGCTGGCACTACCGCGCCGACGTGGGCGCCAACCCGGCGCACCCGACGCTGTGCGCGCGCTGCGACAGCAACCTGCACGGCGACGGCGAGCTCCGCAGCATCGCCTGAGCCCCGGGGCCCTTGTGCCGCCCCGGCCGCGGGGCGGCGGCGCTCAGTGCGCTTCCACGGTCTTGGCGGCGTCGACCGAAGCCCGGGCGTCGCCGCCAAGGCCGTTGAAGAACACGTTGAGGACCAGCGCGGACAGCGCCGTCAGCAGGATGCCGCTCTCCAGCAGCGGATGCAGCCCGTGCGCCATCTGCTGCGTCCAGCGCGGCGCGACCAGCGGGATCAGCCCAAAGCCGATCGACAGCGCGACGACATAGAGGTTGTTGCGGTTGCCCTTGTAGTCGACCGTGGACAGGATGCGTATGCCGGTCGCCGCGACCATGCCGAACATCACCAGGCCGGCGCCGCCGAGCACGAACTGCGGGATGGACTCGACCAGCGCCGCCATCTTGGGGATCAGGCCCAGCACGATCATGATCAGCCCGCCGGCCACGCACACCCAGCGGCTGCGCACGCCGGTGACGCCCACCAGGCCCACGTTCTGGCTGAAGCTGGTGTAGGGGAAGGTGTTGAAGAGGCCACCGATCAGCGTGCCCAGGCCATCGCAGCGCAGCCCGGCGGCGAGCTCCTGCGTGGTGATGCGACGCCCGGTGATCTCGGACAGCGCGAGGAACATGCCGGTCGATTCGATCATCACCACGATCATCACCAGCACCATGGTCAGGATCATCACGCCGTCGAAGGTGGGCATGCCGAAGCTCAGGGGCGTTACCAGGTCCAGCCAATGCGCCTTCGCCACCTTGTCGAAGTTCATCTTGCCGGTGGCCACGGCGAGCGCGCAGCCCATGACGATGCCCAGCAGCACCGCGATATTGCAGACGAAGCCGCGGGCATAGCGCACCAGCAGCAGCACGAAGACCAGCACCGCCGCGGCGATGGCCATGTTGTCCAGCGCCCCATAGGCCGGGTTGTCGCTCATCGGGATGGGGCCGGGCAGCTTCAGCGCGCCCCCCGCCGCGGCCGCGGCCTTGGCCTGGTCCACCATCGCCACCAGCCGGGGCAGGTCCACGGTCTGCGCCAGCTGGGCCGGCCCGCCCATGGCCCAGCCCACGCCCACGCGCATCAGGCTGATGCCGATGATCGCGATGATGGTGCCGGTGACCACCGGCGGGAAGAAGCGCAGCAACCGGCCGATCAGCGGCGCCAGCAGCATGGAGATCACGCCCGCACCGATGATGGCGCCGAAGATCGCGCGCGCGCCCTCCACGCCCGGCATCGCGTTGGCGAAGGCCAGCATCGGGCCCACCGCGGCGAAGGTGACGCCCATCATCACCGGCAGCCGGATGCCGAACCAGCGCGTCACACCCAGCGACTGGATCAGCGTCACCAGGCCGCAGCACAGCAGGTCGGCGCTGATCAGCAACGCCACCTGCTCGGGCGTCAGCTTGAGCGCCCGCCCGACGATCAGCGGGACGGCGACGGCACCGGCATACATCACCAGCACATGCTGCAAACCCAGGGCCGCCAGGCGACCGGCGGGCAGTCTCTCGTCCACGGGGTGGACCACGGGTGTCGACATCGACGGGTCTCCTCTGCGTCTGTTGGCGGCGCCCGGCGCGCCAGGACAGACCCGACGGCCGCCCGCAGAATGTATACAAAACCGTACGCAGAAGAACCGAGGGTTAGCCAGAACTCAGCACCGGATGATCTTGGGAATTCGTCACCGACCAGGCTGACAGGGCCGACGACAAGCCAGGTCTGAACGACCAAGCCCGGTGGACAGCGTGAGGAGAATGTATACATTCCCGCAGGCAGCAGCGGAAATCTCCGCCGGGCGTGGGGACGCTGGGAGGGCCACCGCGAACGCGGTGGCCGGGGTGGTGCTCAAGGGAACACCGGCACATTGGGCTCCAGGCCCTGCAGCCGCGCCTCCGGATGGGTGCTGGCAAGCAGCGCCTCGATCTCCTCGACGCGCTGGCGCGGCACGTCCACCATCATCAGGTACTGGCCGCGCGCGATCGCATGTTCGAAGCGGCGCAGGCGCCGGCTCGGCGTGGAACTGCCGATCATGCTGGACGACCAGGTGCCCAGCACCGCGCCCAGCGCAGCCAGCGCAATCACCAGCCCCGCCGGCGCCGCGACGGCCAGGCTGTAGGCCGACGCCACACCGGCCGCGGCGCCCAGCCCGGCCCCGATCAACAGCCCACTTTCCGCCGATTCGACCAGGTCGGAGGTCTGCAGCACCGAGGCCGCCGGCAGCCCGGCCATCTCGGCGCCCTCCTCGGCCATCACATGGATCTGCTGCACCGGGATGCGGGCCAGCAGCAGTTCGTTCAGGCAGTGCCGGGCGCTCTGGTGGTCGGGCAGCAGCCAGTAGATGCGTTTGCGCATGGGAGACTCCTCGCAGGCCCGCACGGCCACCCTGGCCGCTGAAGAGGCCTCGCCACCACTGTAGGCCGCGAGCCGCGGAGCCGCAACGCCCGCCCCTGCTGCGCGAGGGGTGCCTCCGGCGCCGCGCCACGTCAGCAGCAGCGCCCGGTGCGCGAGCCGTAGCGCGCCTGCTGGCGCTCGCGGAAGAAGTCCTCGTAGCTCATCGGCGCCTGGTCCGGGTGGGTGCGCTGCATGTGTGCCAGATAGCTGCCGTAGTCGGGCACGCCCACCATCAGGCGCAGGCTCTGCGTCAGGTAGCGGCCGGCCTGGCCCAGCGCCGCCAGCGGCGCGCGGGACGGACCGGCCGAGGCGGGCTTACGCATGGGCGGCGGCGCGGGCGCCTTCGGGCAGGGCCTGATAGGGCACCTCGTTGACGCTGGGCTCACGGCTGGCGCGCGCGGCCAGCACCGACTTGACGCTGTAGACCAGGATGCTGACCACGACGAACATGAACAGCGCGCACAGCGCGGCGTCCAGGCGGTCGTTGAAGATCACCCGCTCCATCGCGCCCAGACTCTTGGCCGGGGCCAGCACCTGGCCCTGGGCCAGCGCATCGGCGTACTTGCTGGCATGGGCCAGGAAGCCCACGCGCACGTCGGGCGAGAAGATCTTCTGCCAGCCGGCGCTCATCGTGCAGATCAGCAGCCAGAGGGCCGGCAGCACGGTGACCCAGGCGTAGCGATCCTTCTTCATGCGGAACAGCACCACGGTACCCAGCATCAATGCGACGGCGGCCAGCATCTGGTTGGCGATGCCGAACAGCGGCCACAGGGTGTTGATGCCGCCCAGCGGGTCGACCACGCCCTGGTAGAGGAAGTAGCCCCAGGCCGCGACGCACAAGGCGGTGGCGATCAGGTTGGCCGGCAGCGACTCGGTGCGCTTGAGCGCGGGCACGAAGCTGCCCAGCAGGTCCTGCAGCATGAAGCGGCCCGCGCGCGTGCCGGCGTCGACGGCGGTGAGGATGAACAGCGCCTCGAACAGGATCGCGAAGTGGTACCAGAAGGCCATCAGGGCCTTGCCGCCGACGACCTGGTGCAGGATGTGGGCCATGCCCACGGCCAGCGTCGGCGCGCCGCCGGCGCGGGCCAGGATGGTGTGCTCGCCGACGTCCTTGGCGGTCTGCACCAGCATCTCGGGCGTGATCACGAAGCCCCAGGTGGACAGCGTGGCCGCCACCGCCTCGGGCGTCTTGCCGACCATCGCGGCCGGGCTGTTCATCGCGAAGTAGACCCCCGGCTCGATGCAGGAGGCGGCCACCAGCGCCATCACCGCGACAAAGCTCTCGGCCAGCATGCCGCCGTAGCCGATGTAGCGGGCGTGGGTCTCGTTCTCCAGCATCTTGGGCGTGGTGCCCGAAGAGATCAGCGCGTGGAAGCCGGACACGGCGCCGCAGGCGATGGTGATGAAGAGGAAGGGAAAGAGGTCGCCCGCCCAGACCGGGCCGTTGCCGGCAGCGAACTGGGTGACCGCGGGCATCTGCAGCGTCGGCGCGACGATCACGATGCCCACCGCCAGCGCGACGATGGTGCCGATCTTCAGGAAGGTGGACAGGTAGTCGCGCGGCGCCAGCAGCAGCCACACCGGGATGGACGCGGCGACGAAGCCGTAGCCGATCAGCATCCAGGTCAGCGCCTTGCCGTCATAGGTGAACAGCGGCGCCAGCGTCGGGCTCTCATGCACCCACTGCCCGCCCACGATGGCCAGCATCAGCAGCACGAAGCCGATCACCGAGACCTCGCCGATGCGGCCCGGGCGGATGTAGCGCAGGTAGACGCCCATGAACAGCGCCACCGGGATGGTGGCGGCCACCGTGAAGGTGCCCCAGGGCGATTCGGCCAGGGCCTTCACCACGATCAGCGCCAGCACCGCCAGGATGATGATCATGATCATGAAGGCGCCGAACAGCGCGATCAGGCCCGGCACCGTGCCCATCTCCTGCTTGACCAGGTCGCCCAGCGAGCGGCCATCGCGGCGCGTGGAGATGAAGAGCACGATGAAGTCCTGCACCGCACCGGCGAAGACCACGCCGGCCAGGATCCACAGCAGGCCCGGCAGATAGCCCATCTGCGCGGCCAGCACCGGCCCCACCAGCGGACCGGCGCCCGCGATCGCGGCAAAGTGGTGGCCGTAGAGCACGTGCTTGTTGGTGGGCACGAAGTCCAGCCCGTCGTTGTGGCGCCAGGCCGGCGTCTGGCGCGTCGGGTCCAGGCCCAGCACGCGCTGCGCGATGAAGAGGCTGTAGTAGCGATAGCCGATCAGGTAGACGCAGATGGCGGCGACCACCACCCACAGCGCGCTGATTGCCTCGCCGCGCGCGAGGGCCACGGTGCCCAGCGCGAACGCACCCAAAACAGCCACTCCCGCCCAAGCGAGGTGGCGACTGAACCTGGACATGGTTGTCTCCTTGTATCGCGCGTCGCCGCCGAGGGGATGGGCGCGGACGCGCGGAGTCTGCTGACAGCCCGCCAGTGTTCCCGGCCGGCGCCGGCCCGGCATCCGTCTACCTCCCGGTGGGCTCTACGTGCCGCCGCTTAGGGGTCAACCCTAGGTCCACCCGCGCCGCGGGCGGGACGTCGCAGGTTCAGCGGTCGCCGCCCGGTTCGCGCGCGTGCGCCAGCGCATAGCGCATCAGCTCGGCCGGGCCTTCCAGGTCCAGCTTGCGCTTGATGTTCTGGCGGTGCGTCTCCACGGTGCGCACCGACAGGTCCAGCGCGCGGGCGATCTGCTTGCTGGTTTCACCGCGCGCCAGCGCGCTGAGGATCTCGCTCTCGCGCGGGGTCAGGATGGGACGCGGCGCCTGGGCGCGGAACATGCGCCGCGATACGCCCGGGCTCAGGAAGGTGCCGCCGGCGCGCACCGCCTCGATCGCCACCAGGATCTCGCCGGCCGACGCGTCCTTCAGCACGTAGCCGCGCGCGCCAGCCTGCAGCGCGCGCTGCACGTACTCGGGGTTGTCGTACATGCTGAACATCAGCAGGTGCAGCTCGGGCCGGCGTGCCAGCATCTGCGCCGCCAGCTCGATGCCATTGCCCTGCTTCAGGCCCACGTCCATCACCACCAGCTCGGGCTGTTCGCGCACCAGGGCCTGCATCGCCGACTCGGCGTCGCCGGCCTCGGCCACCACCTCGTAGCCGCCCTCGGCCTGCAGGCGCGCGCGCAGGCCTTCGCGGACCAGCGGATGGTCATCGACGAGCAGGATGCGCAGGGCCTCAGTCATGGGCCGGATTGTCGCGCGCCAGATGGGCCAGTTGGTCGACGTCGACCAGCGCCTCCACCTGGGTGCCATGGCCCACGCCGCTCTGCAGTTCCAGATGGCCGCCGATGGACACCATGCGCTCGCGCATGTTGCGCAGCCCGATGCCGCGGCGCGGGTCGGCCTGCACCGCCTCGGCGTCGAAGCCGCGCCCGTCGTCGAGCACGCGCATGGCGACGCCGCCGTCGGCGCGGAACTCCAGTGCCAGCTCCAGGTTGGACGCTCCGGCATGCTTGGCCACATTGGTCAGCGCCTCCTGGGCGACGCGGAACAGCACGGTGTTGACCACCTCCGGCAGCTCGCGCGGCGTGCCCAGCACCGGGGCGCTGACCGAGAGCCCGTCGATCTCCGAAAACTCCTGGGCCAGATGGGCCAGCGCGGCCGGCAGCCCCAGCGTGTCGAGCAGCGCCGGGCGCAGCCGGTGCGAGATGCGCCGCACCTCGTGCAGGCAGCCGCTGAGGCGCTGCGCGGCCTGCTGCAGTGGCCCGGCCTGCTGGCCCTCGCGCTGCGCGGATTCGATCAGCAGCTTGATCGACACCAGGTTCTGGCTGATGCCGTCATGCAGCTCGCGCGCCAGGTGGGCGCGCTCCTGTTCCTGCGAATGCACCACCTGGTGGGCCAGGGTGCGCAACTTGTGCTCGGCGATGCGCTGCTCGCTGAGGTTGAGCGCCAGCCCGCTGATGCTGATCAGCAGCACCGCGGCCAGCGCGATGCCGGCGATCCACCACAGCGTGCGCGCGATGTTGCGCTGCGCCTCCTGCTCCAGATGGTCCAGCGTGGCCTGGATGCCGTCCAGGTACAGGCCCGTGCCTATCATCCAGTTCCAGCCCTGCAGCGCCACCACATAGCCCAGCTTGGGCGCCACCTGGTCACTGGAGGGCTTGCGCCAGGGGTATTCCACAAAGCCGCCGCCGGCCATCGCGCGGCCGATCAGGCGCTGTATCGTCGGTTCGCCGCTGGGGTCGCGCATCTCCCACAGGTTCTGGCCCAGCAGCTCGGGCTGGCGCGAGTGCATCAGCACCCGGCCCTGCAGGTCGTAGACGAAGAAGTAGCCGTCGGCACCATAGTCCAGCCGCGCCAGCTGCTGCAACGCCTGCGCGGCGGCGGCGGCGCGCGCCGGCTCGTCCAGGCCCTGGGACTGCTCGTACAGCGGCCTGATGTTGCTGACCGCCAGCTCCACGTAGTGGCGCAGCTCATCGCGGCGCGCCTCCATGTAGGCGCTGTGGACCGCGGCGCGCTCGCGCTGCAGCAGTTCCTTCTCCTGCTGCACCACGGCCCAGGCGATCAGGCACAGCGCCACGATCAGCGGCAGGATGGCCACCAGCAGGATTTTCAGTCGCAGTTTCATTTGTCGGCCGCACTGTAGCCCGGCCCGCCACCCCCGGCCCGCCGGATGTCCGGCAGACGCTACAGTAGCGAGCTTGCATCATCCTGTCCCCATGGCCTCCAAGTCCTCTTCCCCGCGCCTGTTCCAGTGGCTGGCGATCGCGCTGCTGATCATCCTCGCAGACCAGTTCACCAAGCTGCTGATCCTCTCCAGCTTCCAGTACGGCGA
Organism: Pelomonas sp. CA6; assembly: GCF_022549225.1. Taxonomy (GTDB): domain Bacteria; phylum Pseudomonadota; class Gammaproteobacteria; order Burkholderiales; family Burkholderiaceae_C; genus Roseateles. The sequence goes on along the minus strand of NZ_JAKZFD010000010.1, from coordinate 72,024 downwards.
CAGCCGTACCGTGACCGGCTTCTTCAATCTCGTGCGCGTGCACAACACCGGTGCCGCGTTCAGCTTTCTGGCCGGCGCGTCGGGCTGGCAGCGCTGGTTCTTCGTGCTGCTGGGTGTCGCCTCGACGGGCTTCATCGTCTGGCTGCTGCGCCGCCACGGCCACCAAACCGTGTTTGCGCTCGCGCTGAGCCTGATCATGGGTGGCGCGATCGGCAACGTGGTGGACCGGCTGATGCACGGCTATGTGGTGGACTTCCTGCAGTTCCACTGGGGCGGCTGGTACTTCCCGTCGTTCAACGTGGCCGACAGCGCGATCACCGTGGGCGCCCTCTTGCTGGTCTGGGACGAGTTGCGCCGCGTGCGCCGCGGCTAGCCCGCCGCCATCCCCCGAGAGGGGGAGATCCCACGGCGCGCCCTGCGCGCCCGATGAGGATAAACACTGAACCACCGGGCGCGACGCTGGCATAGCCTAAGAGGCCATGCACCCCTCCAGCGCCCCGCCCTCCGAGGACCGCCCCCTCACCCCCGAGCTGCGTCCGCTGCGCCTGAGCGCACCGCTGGGCTGGCTGGCCGCCGGCTGGCGCGACTTCCGCCGCGCGCCGCTGATCGGGCTGTTCTTCGGCGCCTGCTTCATGGCCATGGGCTGGGCCCTGTTGGCGGTGTTCAAGCATGCGCCGGCCTACACGCTGGCGCTGTCGGCCGGCTTCCTGCTCGTGGGCCCCTTCCTGTGCATGGGGCTCTACCAGGCGAGCCGGCGGCTGGAGCGCGGCGAGCCGGTCGGGCTGGCCGACGCGCTCTTCGCCTGGCGCTCCCATGGCGGGCAGATGGCCATCTACGGCTGCGCCTTGCTGATCCTGGAGATGATCTGGGGGCGCGCGTCGCTGGTGGTGTTCGCGGTGAGCTTTGACGGCATGCCGGACTTCTCCGGCTCGCTGTCCACGCTGCTGTCCGGGGACAACCTGGGCTTCCTGGTCGCCTATCTGTGCGTGGGCGCGCTGTTCGCCGGCCTGATCTTCTCGGTGTCCGTGGTCGCGATCCCGATGATGCTGGACCGCGAGGTCGACGCCATCACCGCCGCGCTGACCAGCATGAAGCTGACCTTGACCCAGACCGGCGTGATGCTGCTGTGGGGCGCGCTGATCACGGGACTGGTGCTGCTCGCCCTGCTGCCCGGCTTCGCCGGCCTGCTGTTCGTCGGACCGGTGATCGGTCACGCCAGCTGGCACGCCTACCGGGCGGCGGTGATCTGACTGACATCCAACGCGGCGACAATCGCCCCGCCATGCTTGATTTCTCTTGCCTGACTCACTACGACTGGCTGGACGTGCCCATGTGGGTCCACGACCCCGAGCGCTGTCGCAACCTCTGGGCCAACGCCGCCGCGCTGCAGTTCTGGCGCGCCGACAGCGCCGAGGAATTCCTGGGCCGGGACCTGTCCGACACCAGCGAGGCGGTACGCGAGCGCCTCGCCGTCACCGCCGCCGACCATGCGCAAGGCAAGATCGTGCGCGAGCAATGGACGCTCTACCCCAAGGGCCAGCCCATCACGGTGATGCTGGTCTCCCGCGGGCTGCGCACGCCCGACCAGCGCCAGGTCATGCTCTTCGCGGCGGACTCGCTGGTCAGCGGCGTGGACAAGGCCATGCTGCGCGGCGTCGAGGCGCTGCAGCACACCTCGGTGCGCATCGCCGTGTTCTCGCTGCGCGACGGCAGCGCGCTGATGCGCAACCCGGCCGCCGCCGTGACCTTCGCCGGCCTGCGCAAGACCATAGGCGGCAGCGAGTTCAGCGCGTTGTTCCCCGAACCCGAGCTGGCGCGGCGCGTGATGGCCCAGGTCCAGCGCGGCCAGACCTTCGGCGCCGAGATCGAGCTCAACACCGTGCAGGGACGGCGCTGGCACGCGCTGGACGCGCGCCCGATGCGCGACCCCGTCAGCGGCGACCTGGTGCTGCAGCTCAACGCCCGCGATATCACCGACTTCAAGACCACCCAGGCCCAGCTGGAATCCGCGCGCGCCGCGGCCGAGGCCGCGAGCCAGGCCAAGAGCGCCTTCCTGGCCAACATGAGCCATGAGATCCGCACGCCCATGAACGGCGTGCTGGGCCTGACCGAGCTGGTGCTGCAGACCGAGCTGAGCGAGCGCCAGCGCAAGTTCATCGACCTCGCCCACAACTCCGCCAAGGGGCTGATGCTGATCATCAACGACCTGCTCGACGTCGCCAAGATCGAGGCCGGCCGAGTGGTCATCGACCACGCCCCCTTCTCGCTGCACGACTGCCTGCGCGAAGCGCTGCACCCGCTGCTGCTGCAGGCGCATGAGAAGGGCTTGCAGCTCAACGCGCGCGTGCAGCCCGGCGTGCCCCAGCACATGCAGGGCGACGCGCTGCGGCTGCGCCAGATCCTCGTCAACCTGGTCGGCAACGCGCTCAAGTTCACCGAGAAGGGCGAGGTGCGCGTCGAGGTGCAGTGCCTGGACGAGACGCCGGCGCCGCAGGCCCCGGTGCACCTGCGCTTCTCGGTGCACGACACCGGCATCGGCATGACGCGCGACCAGATCGCGCAGGTCTTCAGCCCCTTCACGCAGGCCGACAGCAGCATCACCCGCCGCTATGGCGGCACCGGGCTGGGCCTGACCATCGTGAAGCGCCTGGTGGAGCTGATGGGCGGGCAGATCCAGGTCGAGAGCGAGCCCGGCGTGGGTTCCTGCTTCAGCTTTGAGCTGAAGCTGCCGCGGGCCGAGGCCGCCGCGGCGCCGCTCACCCGCGCCGCCGAGGCGCTGGCCGAGGAACCGCCGGCGCCCGCAGCGCCCACGCCGCCCCTGCCGGGCGGGCTGGGCGCCGCTGCCTCAGGTCAGCAGCACGCCTGAGCCGACGGTGCGGCGGGCCTCCAGGTCGCGGTGGGCCTGCTGCACCTGGTCCAGGTCGTAGCGCTGCTCGACGCGGATCTGCACCTGGCCCTTCAGCACGACGTCGAACAATTCGTCCGCCATCGCCTGCGTGCTCTCGCGGGTGGCCAGGTGGGTGAACAGCGTCGGCCGGGTGACATGGAGCGAGCCCTTGGCCGCCAGCGCGCCCAGCGAGACCGGCGGCACCATGCCCGAGGCGTTGCCGAAGCTCACCATCAGCCCGAAGGGCGCGAGGCAGTCCAGCGAGCCCTCCCAGGTCGCCGCGCCGACCGAGTCGTAGACCACCTTCACGCCCTGCCCGCCGGTCAGCTCGCGCACGCGCTGCGCGAAGTTCTCGCGCTGGTAGTTGATCGCGTCGCTGGCGCCGGACTCCAGCGCCAGACGGCATTTCTCGTCGCTGCCGGCGGTGGCGATCAGGCGCAGGCCCAGCGCGCGCGCCCACTGGCAGGCGATCAGGCCGACACCGCCAGCCGCCGCGTGGAAGAGCACCGCGTCGCCCGCCTGCAGTCCGCCCTGTGGCAGGGTCTTGCGCAGCAGGTACTGCGCGGTCAGCCCCTTGAGCATCATCGCCGCGCCGGTTTCGAAGGAGATGCCTTCGGGCAGGCGCACCACGCAGCGGGCCGGCATCACGCGCGCGGTCGCGTAGGCGCCGACGGGCTGGCTCGCATACGCGGCGCGGTCGCCGACGCGCAAGTGCTGCACGCCCTCGCCCACCGCCTCAATCACACCCGCGCCCTCCATGCCCAGCCCCGACGGCAGCGGCAGCGGATAGACGCCGCTGCGGTGGTAGACGTCGATGTAGTTGAGCCCGCAGGCCATATGGCGGATGCGCACCTCGCCGGGTCCGGGATCGCCCACCACCACGGTCTCCAGGCTCATCACCTCGGGCCCGCCCGCCTGCGCCATGCGCACCGCCTTCTCGCTCATCTGCGTCTCCTGCAACTGGGATGGAATTCCGCTATCGTGCCAGCCTTGCGCCGCTCCCGCCCGACCTCATGCAGCTGACCCCACGATTGGCCCTGATGCTGACCCTGCCCCCGCTGCTGTGGGCTGGCAACGCGGTCGTCGGCCGGCTCGTGGCGGGCGCCGTGCCGCCGCTGCTGCTCAACGCGATGCGCTGGACCCTGGCCGGGCTGCTGCTGGCGCCGCTGGCACGGCCGCTGCTGCAAGACCTGACCCCGCTGCGCCAGCGCTGGCGCTACCTCGCCGTGGTGGGGCTGCTGGGCATCGGCTGCTACAACGCGCTGCAGTACCAGGCGCTGCACAGCTCCAGCGCGCTGAACGTGACGCTGATCGCCGCCAGCCTGCCGGTGTGGATGCTCAGCGTGGGCGCGCTGTTCTACCGCGTGATGCCGGCCCGGCGTCAGCTGCTGGGCGCGCTGTTCTCGCTGGCCGGCGTCGCGCTGGTGCTCGCGCGCGGCGACCTGCGCAGCCTGGCCGCGGTGCACTTCGTGCCCGGCGACCTGCTGATGCTGCTGGCGGTGCAGGCCTGGGCCGTGTACAGCTGGCTGCTGGCGCGGCCGCCCGCGCACATGCAGGGCGAGGCCCGGCCGCCCTGGGACTGGGCGCAGATGCTGATGGCACAGCTGCTGTTCGGCCTCAGCTTCGCCTGGGGCATGGCCGGCGCCGAGCAGGCCTGGACGTCGCAGACGCTGCAATGGAGCGCCGGGCTGGTGGCCGCGCTGGTCTATGTCGCGGTCGGCCCGTCGCTGATCGCCTACCGCGCCTGGGGGCTGGGCGTGGCGCAGGCCGGCCCGGCGATGGCGGCCTTCTTCGGCAATCTGACGCCGGTGTTCGCCGCGCTGATGTCGGCCGCGCTGCTGGGCGAGTGGCCGCGCTGGTTCCATGGCGCGGCCTTCGTGCTGATCGCGGCCGGCATCCTGGTGTCCTCGCGACGCTGAGGCCGGCGCGCCACAGTCGCGCCGCGACTTCCTGCACGCTTGCCGGCGCGGCGTGCCCCGGCGGCGCTGCAGGCGCACACCGGAGGTCTTCGGGATCGCGAGCCCGCCACGCGGGTCCTAGAATCGCCGGTCACCTTTTGTGGGAGAACTCCGATGAACGGACAACAACAACGAATCCTGCGCGCCGCAGCCGCTGTGGCGCTGTGCCTGCCGCTGATCGCCGCCGCCCAGGAGCTGGGCAAGGGCGGCTCCATCGCCACCGGCAGCGCCGGTCCCGACGGCGCCCAGAACGCCAACGCCCAGCTGGAACGCTGCGACAGCCCCAAGGGCACGATCGCGGTCCATGAGCCCCAGGACGACCTGCTGGTGCGCCTGCGCGGCTACGGCCTGCCCTCGCCCAACGGCCTGATCCGCATGATCATCCAGCAGTCCAACTGCTTCCAGGTGATCGAGCGCGGCGTCGCGATGCAGAACATGATGCAGGAGCGCCAGCTGGCCGACAGCGGCATGCTGCAGCAGGGTGCCAACATGGGCCGCGGCCAGATGGTGACGGCGGACTTCCTGGTCACCCCCAACATCGTGTTCTCCGAGAACAATGCTGGCGGCGTCGGGGCCGGCGTGCTGGGCCTGTTCGGCGGCGCCGGCCGCGTGCTGGGCGCGATCGCCGGCGGGCTGAAGTTCAAGCAGGCGCAGACCAGCATGCTGCTGGTGGATGCGCGCTCCGGCATCCAGGTCGCCGCGGCCGAGGGCAGTGCCGAAAAGGCGGACTTCTCGCTGGGTGGCGCGCTGTTCGGCGGCGGCGTGGGCGTCGGCGCGGGCGGCTACTCCAACACCAACGAGGGCAAGGTGATCACCGCCTCCTTCGTCGACAACTGGAACAACATCGTCCGCGCGATCAAGAACAGCCCGCAGCTGATCCAGGCCAAGGCGGGCCCGGCGGCCCAGGCCAACGCCGCGCACAGCGTGCAGGCCAATGCCGCGGCCGAAGGCGATGTGATGGTGCCCAAGATCGCCGGCGCCAAGGTGCTGCGCATGCCTCGCGAGGGCTCGCCCGAGCTGCAGTCGCTGACCAAGGCCGACGAGGTGCTGTTCCTCGGCGAGGAGAAGGACGGCTTCCTGAAGGTCCAGGCGCCCAAGGGCGAAGGCTGGGTCAAGAAGGTGCTGCTGCGCAAGCTCTGAGCCGGCGCCGGGCCGCCTGCCATCGAAGGGGCCCGCGGGCCCCTTTCTTCATGGCGCGCCCGGCGGCGGCCGACAGGCCCGCGCACCGGGTCGCGGACCGCTCAGAACGTGCCCGGATAGGCCCCACCATCGAGCAGGATGTTCTGCCCCGTCAGATAGCCAGCCTGCGCGCTGCACAGCATCGCGCACAGCGCGCCGAACTCCGCCGCGCTGCCGAAGCGCTGCGCCGGGATCGCCGCCATGCGCCGCGCGCGCAGCTCGTCCAGCGGCTGGCCGCTCTTCGCGGCGCCGGCGGCCAGGGTCTTGCCCAGCCGCTCGGTGTCAAAGGCCCCGGGCAGCAGGTTGTTGATCGTCACATTGCGCCCGGCCAGGCGCGGCTGGCGCGCCAGCCCGGCGACAAAGCCCGTCAGCCCCGAGCGGGCGCCGTTGGACAGCCCCAGCACGTCGATGGGCGCCTTCACCGCGCCCGAGGTGATGTTGACGACGCGCCCAAATCCGCGCTGTGCCATGCCGTCCACCGTGGCCTTGATGAGCTCGATGGGGGTCAGCATGTTGGCCTCCAGCGCCGCGAGCCAGGCCGCGCGGTCCCAGTCGCGGAAGTCGCCGGGCGGTGGGCCGCCGGCGTTGTTGACCAGGATGTCGACCTGCGGGCAGGCGGCCAGCGCGGCGGCACGGCCAGCCTCGGTGGCGATGTCGCCAACCACGCTGCGCACCTGCACCGCCGGGTTCAACGCCCGCAGCCGCTCGGCCTGCGCCTGCAACGCTTCCTCGCCGCGCGCGGTGATTACCACATGCACGCCCTCGCCCACCAGCGCCTCGGCGCAACCCGCGCCCAGGCCCTTGGAGGCCGCGCACACCAGGGCCCAGCGGCCCGCGATTCCTAGATCCATCTTCGCTACCTTCGACTCAGCAACCAGACACCGGACAGCACCAGCGCCGTCCCCGCCAGCACCCAGGGCGTGAAGGGCTCGTCGAGCAGCAACGCGCCCATCAACAGGGTGGACATGGGTCCGATCATGCCCGTCTGCGCGGTCAGCGTCGCGCCCAGGCGTTCGATGGCCAGCATCACCATCACCACCGGCGCGAAGGTGCAGGCCACCGCGTTGAGCACCGACAGCCACCACACCGGCGGCGCCAGCTCGGCCAGGCCGGACAGCGGCCGCAGCAGCAGAAACTGCGCGATGCACAGCACGCAGGCCACCGCGGTGGCCTGGCCGGTCAGGCGCAGCGCGCCGATGCGTTTCACCCATTCGCCGCTGTACAGCAGATAGACCGCATAGCTGATCGCGCTGCCCAGCACCAGCAGCGCGCCCAGCGCCGTGTGCTCGCCCTTCTGCAGCTTCAGCTCCTGGCCGAAGACCAGCAACACGCCGCCATAGCTGATCGCCAGCGCGAGCAGCTGCCGGCCGCCGACGCGGCGCTTGAACAGCAGCCAGCCCAGCAGCAGCACCAGGGTGGGGTTGAGATAGAGGATGAGGCGCTCGAAGCTGGCGCTGATATAGGCCAGCCCGGCGAAGTCCAGCATGCTGGACAGGTAGTAACCGCAAAAGCCCAGGCCCAGGATGGCCAGCCGGTCGCGTCCGCCCAGGCGCGGTTTGCCACGGCCCGCCCACCACGCCAGGGCCAGGAACAGCGGCAGCGCGAACACCATGCGCAACATGATCAGCGTGACCGCATCGACGCCATGCCGATAGGCCAGCTTCACGATGATGGCCTTGCCGGAGAACGCCACCGCGCCCAGCGAGGCCAGTGCCAGGCCTTGCCAGGCCGGGGCGGTGCTCGTGACGGGACCGACGGGCATGGCGGAGGACGGCGGACGGGAAGACATGGCCCCATTCTAGGAAGAGGCTCCGGCCCCGCACGGCCGCCAGCCCCCGCCTCTGCTCAAGCCCGGCATCGCGCCTTGCGACGGCTGCCGGTCGTGAGCTATTGCCGCTTTGACGCGCCAGGGCGCGAGATCCGGGCGCGCCGCGCGTGCGCAGGCCTACAGATTGCCCGGGCGGCGGCCGATCAAACCGATGCAGCCGCGCCGGCCAGGTGCGGCGCTGCACGGTCGAGGGAGGAAGGGAAGGCACCGCCACAGGTGTCAGCCTTCGCGAGGAACGAGCATGAGATACGAAGACAGCATTGCCCAGAGCGCGCAGACGCTGCGCATGGCCCTGCCGCTGATGTCCCGGCAGCGCGCGGCGCTGCATCCGGTCAGCTATGCGGTGTGGTACGAGCATGTCAGCGGCCGCAACGGCGCCCTGAGCCGCGAGCTCAATGCGCTGACGCGCGACGGCCAGAGCATCGACGAGGCCCAGACCTGGTCGCTCTACCAGCGCCACATCGCCGAGCTGGACGAAGACAGCGCCAGCCGGCTGGAGCAGGGCTTCAAGGACCTGCTGCAGGGCATGGCGCAGAGCGCCGAGCAGGCCGGGCTGCGCACCCAGGCGTACGGGCGCGCGCTGCAGGACTGGCAGGAGGCGCTGCGCCGCGCCGCGCCGGGCCAACACATGCATGTGCTGGCCGAGGTGATGCAGGGCACCTCGGGCATGCACACCGCGATGGATGCGCTGGCCGCGCGGCTGGCGAGCACCCAGGAGGAGATCGAGCGCCTGCACCGCGAGGTGCAGCGCGCGCGCTCCGAGGCACTGCTGGACACGCTGACCGGTCTGTCCAACCGGCGCGGCTTCGAGCAGGCTCTGCAGCGCTGCCTGGGCAGCCCCGACGCCGGCACGCCGGTGGGCCCCTGCCTGATCCTGGGCGACATCGACGAATTCCAGCGCCTGCGCCAGCAACTCGCCGCGCCGGCACTGGACGAGCTGCTGCTGCAGCTGGCCGGCATCCTGCGCGGCGTGACCCAGGCCCACCATGTCGCGGCGCGCCTGGGCGACGATGAGTTTGCCCTGCTGATGCCCAGCGCCGGCCTGCACGAGGCGGTGGCCGTGGCCGAGCAGTTCCGCCAGCGCGTCAACCACCTGCAGTCGGCCAACGGCCGGGTCAGTCTCTCGGTGGGGCTGACCCAGCTGGGCCGCGACGAGAGCGCCGCAGCCTTCGTCACGCGCGCCGATCAGGCGCTCAAGCTCTCGCGCGCCCAGGGCCGCAACCGCGTCACCGTCGTGACCCGCGAGGACGCGCTGGCCGCCTGAGCCTGACGGTCGGCCGGCGCGGCGCGGTCCGGACTGCAACGGTTTGTATGGATAATGGTCCGCGACAGAGAGGCCGGCCACGCGCTGGCTGGAGGCGGGTGCAGCGGGGCACGGTCCCGTTGTCGCATCCGGAGGGCGGCCGCCAAGAGCCGCGACGACAGGACATGGACACAGGCCGGTGGCGCTGATCAATAGCTCGCTTCGCAACGCCGTGGTGCTGGCCCTTCTGCTGGGGCTGGCGCTGCCGACCACCCTGGTGCTGCTCTACGAGCAGCAGGCCAGCCAGCGCGTCGCCATGGAAGACCTGCGCCGTGACCTGACGCGCACCAGCGAAGTGCTGGCGCTGTCGCTGGCCGAGCCGATCTGGCAGGTCTCGCCCGACCTCGCCGAACCGATGATCGACGCGCAGATGGACGACCCGCGCTTCGTCTCGGTGCTGGTGGTCGAGAACACCGCGCAGGAGCCCTTCATCGAGCGCCACCGCGACAACTACGATCCCAAGCTGACCCTTAGCGAGGCCCGCCCGGTGCTGCGCGACGGCCGCGAGATCGCCAAGCTGACCGTGGTGATGAGCGCCGAACCGCTGCTGGCGCGCAAGCGCGACGAGATGTTCGGCGCCATCGGCCGCAGCCTGCTGACGCTGACGCTGTCGCTGGCCCTCATCCTGCTGGTGATGCAGCGTCGCGTGCTGTCGCCGATGGCGCGGCTCAGCGAGGCCGCGGACGAGCTGGGCGCGGGCCGGCTGGACAGCCCGCTGCGCCTGGGAGGCGAGGACGAGATCGCCCGCGTCGGCGGCGCCATGGAGCGCATGCGACTGGCGCTGCTGAAGGCCTTCGACGAACTGCGCGGCCATGCCAACACGCTGGAAGACCAGGTGACGCAGCGCACTCAGCAGCTGACGCAGACGAACGCCGAGCTGACCCAGGCGCTGGAGCACCTGAAGACCGCGCAGCGCGAGCTGGTCGAGTCCGAGAAGCTGGCCTCGCTGGGCCGGCTGGTGGCCGGCGTGGCCCATGAGCTCAACACGCCGCTGGGCAATGCGCTGACCGTGGTGTCGGCGCTGGAGGATCGCTGGGCCAAGCTGGACCAGATGCTGAGCGACAACACGCCGATGCGGCGCAGCCAGCTGGAAGAACTGGTCAAGGACACGCGGCGCGGCCAGGACATCCTGCACCGCAATGTGCAGAAGGCCGCCGACCTGGTGCGCGACTTCAAGCAGGTCGCGATCGACCAGACCAACGACACGCGCCGCGAGTTCGAGCTGGCCCAGGTGATCGAGGACGTGCTGGTGATGGTGGAGCCCAGCTTCAAGCACACGCCCTTCCGCATCCAGACCGAGCTGGAGCCGGGGCTGCGCATGAGCAGCTATCCGGGCGCGCTGGGCCAGGTGCTGACCAACATGCTGATGAACGCGCGCGTGCACGCCTTCGAAGGCCGCGAGAGCGGCACGGTCGTGGTCCGCTGCGCCGCGCAAGGCGAGGACGCGGTGGCCCTGGTCGTCGAAGACGACGGCCGCGGCATGGACGCCTCGGTGGTGCGGCGCATCTTCGACCCCTTCTTCACCACCAAGCTGGGCAAGGGCGGCTCGGGGCTGGGCATGCACATCGTGCACAACATCGTCACCAATGTGCTGGGCGGCCAGGTCGAGGTGATCAGCGCCCCCGGCGAAGGCACGCGGCTGGTGGTGCGCCTGCCCCGCAGCGCACCGCAGAACGCCCAGGCCGACGAACGCGTGGCCTGAGCGGCGCCCGTCTTACTGAGATGCCGCGGAGGCCGGTTCGGCCGGCAGGCTGGCGCTGGGCGCCGGCACCGAGGCCGCCGTCTCCGTGTGGCCGCCCGACACGTCGTGCTTCTCGCCGCTCATGTCGATGTTGGCGTCGCTCTTGAACATCACGTACAGGACCAACGCAGCAAAGGCGAGAAAGCCCACGACAAGTTTCCACATGATCGTTTCCAGGTCGAAATGAAGACAAAGCCATTGTTGGACGGCTGGCTGACAACAGGCTGAGCAGCGGGCCGCGTCCCGCCAAGCGCCATGCCGCCCGCGAAGGCCCGCCCCAATGAAAAACGCCCCGCGGGCGGACCCGGGGGCGTGGTCGGCGGGTGCCGCGCGCGGCGCGGCACGCGGCGGCGTCAGTCGTGCTCGTAGATGTCCACGTCCTTGGTCTCGCGGACGAACAGCATGCCCACCACCAGGGTGATCGCGGCCACGATGATGGGGTACCAGAGGCCGTTGTACATGTTGCCGGTCTGCGCCACGATGGCGAAGGCGGTGGTCGGCAGCAGGCCGCCGAACCAGCCGTTGCCGATGTGGTACGGCAGGCTCATCGAGGTGTAGCGGATGCGGGTCGGGAACATCTCCACCAGCATCGCGGCGATCGGGCCGTAGACCATGGTCACGTAGATCACCAGCACCGTCAGGATGGCGACGATCAGCGGCTTGTTGAGCTTGGCCGGGTCGGCCTTGTCCGGATAGCCGGCGGCCTTCAACGCGGCCTTCAGCTTGCCGGTCAACACCGCGTCCTTGGCCTTCTTCTCGTCGCCCAGGGTCTTGACGCTGTCCTCGGCGGCCTTGATGGCCTTGGCATCCGGTTCGGCGGCGGCCTTCAGCGTGGCCAGCTTGGCTTCGGCGGCCGCCTTGGCGGCGGCGACGTCCTCGGCCGAGACGTTGACCGGAATCACGGTGGAACCCACCTTGATGGTCGCGGGCTGACCCGGCGTGGCCTCGTTCTCATAGCTCACCGAGGCGGCCGACAGCTTCTGCTTCGCGATGTCGCAGGTGCTGGTGAACTTCACCGTGCCGGTCGGGTTGAACTGGAACGAGCACTCCTTCGGATCCGCGGTGACCACCACCTGGGCGTTCGCCTGCGCGGCGGCCAGGTCGGGGTTGGCGGCCTTGGTCAGTGCCTTGAACAGCGGGAAGTAGGTGACGATGGCCAGCAGCAGGCCGGCCATGATGACCGGCTTGCGGCCGATGCGGTCGGACAGGGTGCCGAACACCACGAAGAAAGGCGTGCCGATCACCAGCGACGCGGCCACCAGCAGGTTGGCGGTCGTGCCGTCCACCTTCAGCGCCTGCGTCAGGAAGAACAGCGCGTAGAACTGGCCCGTGTACCAGACCACGGCCTGGCCAGCGACCACGCCCACCAGGGCCAGGATGACGATCTTCAGGTTCTTCCACTGGCCGAAGGACTCGGACAGCGGCGCCTTGGAGGTCTTGCCCTCGGCCTTCATCTTCTGGAAGGCCGGCGACTCGTTCATCGCCAGGCGGATCCAGACGCTGATCGCCAGCAGCAGGATGGAGACCACGAAGGGCACGCGCCAGCCCCATTCGCCGAACGCGTCCTCGCCCACCATGTTACGCACCAGCAGGATCACCAGCAGCGACAGGAACAGGCCCAGCGTCGCGGTGGTCTGGATCCAGGCGGTGTACGCACCCCGGCGGCCATGCGGCGCATGCTCGGCCACATAAGTGGCCGCGCCGCCGTACTCGCCGCCCAGCGCCAGGCCCTGCAGCAGGCGCAGGCCGATCAGGATCACCGGCGCCGCCACGCCCAGCGTGGCATAGCCCGGCAGCAAGCCCACGATGAAGGTGGACAGGCCCATGATCAGGATGGTCACCAGGAAGGTGTACTTGCGACCGATCATGTCGCCCAGGCGGCCGAACACCAGCGCGCCGAAGGGGCGCACGATGAAGCCCGCCGCAAACGCCAGCAGCGAGAAGATCAGCTGCGAGGCCGGATCCAGCGCCGAGAAGAAGTGCTTGCCGATAAACACGGCCAGCGAGCCGTACAGGTAGAAGTCGTACCACTCAAACACCGTGCCCAGCGAGGAGGCGAAGATGACCTTCTTTTCCTCGGCCGTCATCGGCGTGTTGGTGGCGACTGCGCTTGCGGTTGCCATGGTTGATGTCTCCGTAGTGTGTGTGTGCAGAGAAGCACCGCCCGGTGTCCTCCTGAGGGCGACTATCTGCGCGGGCTCTGACCTCTTTCTGACGTCATTCTTTCCGTTGGCTGACAAAATGAGCAGCAACCCTAGGCCGGCTTTTCTCCATGTGGAAATCAGGCGGTCTTGACGGGGGGCAAAGGGTTTATCCCGACGAGCGCAGGCGGAAGAAACCCATCACGCTGCGCAGCCGCTGCGCCTGCTCGGCCAGCGCCATCGCCGCGGCCGAGGACTCCTCCACCAGCGCCACATTGCTCTGCGTGTTGCGGTCCAGATGGGCCAGAGAACTGTTGATCTGATGGATGCCGGCGCTGTAGCGTTCGGTGCCCTGCGCCAGGCGCTGCGTCAGCGTCTGCACCTGCCCCACCTGCTGGGCCAGGTCGCGCATGCCCGCACCGGTCTGCTGCACCAGGGTCGCCCCCTGCGCCACCTTGTGCCCACTGTCGGCGATCAGCCGCGTGATCTGCTGCGCCGCCGCGGCCGCGCGCTGCGCCAGGCCGCGCACCTCGGCCGCCACCACCGCGAAGCCGCGCCCTTCCTCGCCGGCGCGCGCGGCCTCCACCGCGGCATTGAGCGCCAGCAGATTGGTCTGGAAGGCGATGCTGTTGATCAGCCCGGTGATCTCGCCGATGCGCTGGCTGGCCTGCTGGATCTCTTGCATGGTCTGGACCACCTGCGTCATCTGCTGCGCGCTGCGGTCGGCGCTGTGCGCCACGCCCTGCGCCAGGCCCTGCGCCTGCTGGGCCAGCTGGGCGTTGTCCTGCACGTCCTCGCTCATGCGCTCCATGGTCGCCGCCGTCTCCTGCAGATGGGCCGACTGGCTTTCGGTGCGATGGCTGAGGTCCTGGTTGCCGATGGCGATCTGCTGCGAGGCCGAGGCCACCGAGCCCGAGGCCGTGTCGATCTCGGAGATCACCGTGCAAAGCTGGCGCTGCATGCGCACCATCGCCGCCATCACGCTGGCCTCGGGCTCGCCGCCATCGGCGGCGCGGTCGTCCAGCTGGCCAGCGGAAATCTCGCTGGCGATCTGCGCCACCCGCGCCGGCTCGCCGCCCAGCGTGCGCCCCAGCCAGCGCACCACCGCCTGCGCGGCCATCGCGCCGACCAGCAGCGCGCCCACCATCATCACCAGTTGCAGCCGCCAGGTGTCCTGGTAGTTGGCCTGGCCCCGCTCGTACTCGCGCGCCGCCACGTCAAGCTGCAGGTCCACCAACTGGTCGACGCGGCTGGAGATCGGATCCAGGCGCGGGTACATCGCACCGGCCGCGAAGCGCTGCAGCGCGCCAAGGTCGCGCCTGGCCAGCAGCTGCTCCAGTTCGGCCAGCGCCGGCTCGGCGGCGGCCATCGCCGCTTCGGCCTCGTCCGCCAGCGCGCGTTCGCGGGCATCCATCTGCGTGGCGCGGTAGGCCTGCCATTCGCTGCGGATGCGGCCGCGCGCCTCGCGCAGCTGGGCCAGGGCCTGCTCGGGCGCCAGTGCGCCATGCGCCGCCTTGTGGACGCCGTCAACGACCTGCACCGCATAAGCGTCGGCGACGCGCTTGAGCTGCTTGAGCGGCAGCACGCGGTCCTCGTACACCGTCTGCAGTCCACTCTGCAGACTGTGCATGCGCTGCAGGCCGACGGCCATCACGAGCAGGGTGAACGCGGTGAGCACCGCGGCAAAGAGACGCATGCGAGCCCGCATGCCCAGTGACAGGTTCATGGTCACGCTCCCTGAACCGCCATCTGCGGGCGGTTTGCGAACAGCAACTATGCGCCGTCGATGCCGGAATGCGCCAATGCGCCTGCCAAAAACAGGGAGTAGTGCCGATTTGCCGCGGCTTGGCGCGGCCCGCCCTGCGGCGTGGGCTCAGCCGGCGCGGAACAGGCCAGCGCGTGGACGCGTCGCCTCCGCCCAGGCCTGGCCGTGGAAGAAAGCGTCGTCGCGCAGATAGGCGGCGACCATCTCCAGCGCGTCCAGCCCCCAGAACGGAATATCGTCCACCACCACGGTGGGCACGCCAAACACGCCCTGCGCCTGTGCCTGCTCGGTGGCCTGGCGCAGCTGCTGCTTCACGGCGTCGCAGTCCGGGTCGCGCCGCGGCTGCAACTGCTCGGCCAGGGCCTGCAGCCGCGCCGGGTCCGCGGCCTCGGCGCCGCCGCGCCAGACGTGGTGGAAGATCTGCTCCACCACATGGCGGCCCGGCGTCTGCCCCTCGGGCGCGCAGGCCCAGGCCAGGCGCAAGAGCGGCAGCGGATTGAAGGGATGGCTGGCGGGCAGCTGCAGCGGCTCCTGCTGCCGGTGCGCCAGCCAGGCGACCTGGCGATAGGTCCAGTCGCGCTTGGGCGGAATCTCGGCCGGGCCCTTGTGACTCCAGGCCTTCAGCAGCCCGGCGAAGAACACCGGCACATAGCGGACCTCGTAGCTGCAGCCGGCCAGCGCCTCGGGCAGGCGCGCGAAGGCCAGCGCGGCATAGGGCGAGATCGGGTCGAAGTGGAAATGCAGCGTCTTCATCGAAAGGGCTCCCGCATCAGCTCCGTCGTCAGGTCCAGCGCCAGGCTCAGCGCTTCCAGTCGGTCACGCCCGCGGCCTCCAGCTGCGCATGGCGCTCGGGCAGGCGGGCGAGGATTTCGCGCCGCGTCGCGTCGTCGGCGCGGCTCCAGACCGTGATCTCGGCAATGGTGCGCGCGCAGCCGCGGCACAGGCCGGTGGCTTCGTGCATCTTGCAAACGTTGATACAGGGCGACGGCACCGAGGAAACCGGCGGCGGCGGCGGGGCGATCGCGCTCATTGGACAACCCTCCGCACAGGGTGCTCCGGGATTCGCGCTTGGGAACGGCCCGGCGCGCTCATTGAACCCTCCGCACGGGGTGCTCCGGGATTCGCGCTTGGGAACGGCCCGGCGCGCTCATGACTGCATCACCTCCACCACCGGCGCGCCGGTCAGCTGCACCAGCTGGTCCGGCGACAGGCGGAACACGCCGTTGGGATGGCCGGCCGCGGCCCAGATCTCGGCAAAGCGGAACAGCTCGCGGTCGATGAAGAGCTGCGGATGGGCCAGGCCGGGCCCCGGCGCGAAGCCCAGCGGCGAGACCCCGCCGATCGAGAAGCCGGTGCGCGCCTTCACGAAGTCGGCATCGGCACGGCCCAGCGGGCCGGTGTGCTGCTGCAGCTTCTTCTCGTCGACGCGCTTGTCGCCGGAGGCGATCACCAGCACCGCCGCGTCGTCCGCCTTGCGACGGAAGACCACGCTCTTGGCGATCTGGCCCAGCGCCACGCCCAGGGCCTGCGCAGCCTCGGCGGAGCTGCGCGCGGACGCGTCCAGCCAGCGCGGTGATTCGGAGTGGGCTCGCTCGGCCAGCGCGGCACGCACGCGCTCGAAGCCCTCGTTGACGGTGGGGGTCGCGGATTCGCTCATGGCGCCATTGTGCAAGAAGCCCGCGCGCCCTGCCCCGCGCCAAGGGCTGCTGTCGCCTGCGCGTCAGGCAATGCGGGCTGATACGCGGACGCGCCGCCGGCACGATCGGCTAAGGTCGGGCCATGAGCCACGTCCAGAGCATTTTCGAACCCGAGTTCACCGACAAGCTGTGCGAAATCTTCGAGCGGCTGATCTGCTTCAACCAGGTGCTGGGCCTGAAGGTCGACGCGCTGCAGCAGCTCGGCGCCCAGGCCCACATCGAGATGCGGCCCGAGCTGATCGGCCACTACGCACACAACCGCCTGCATGGCGGCGTGATCAGCGCGACGCTGGACGCCATGGGCGGCCTGGCCGTGATGGCGGCCATCGGCGCGCGCCATCTCGACGAGCCGCCGGCGCAGCGCCTGCAGCGCTTCGGCAAGCTGGGCACCATCGACCTGCGCGTGGACTATCTGCGTCCGGCCACCGGCGAGCGCTTCCAGGCCACGGCCGAGGTACTGCGCCTGGGCAGCCGCGTGGCGAGCACGCGCATGAGCTTCCTCGACGCCCAGGGCCGGCTGCTGTCCACCGGCTCGGCGGCCTACATCGTCTCCTGAGCTTTCTCCAGCGGCGCCTCGCGCTGCGCGAAGCGCAGCAGGCCCAGCGCCGCGACGATGCAGCACAGGCCGCCCAGCGCCATGATCCAGCGCGCGGACAGCTGGCCCAGCAGGCCGCCCACCAGCGCCATCACCACGTTGGAGAGGCAGAACACCGTGGTCAGCAGCCCCATCACCCGCCCCTGCCCATGGGCGGCGAAGCGCTCCGACATCCAGGCCGGCATCAGCGCGTTGTAAAAGGACAGCGACAGCCCCAGCGCCATCACCATCACCAGCCCCGGCACGCCGGGCAGCAGCGCCAGGCTGGCGATGCCCAGCGCCGAGACCAGCGCCCAGCGCGCCGACTGGTGCAGCGGCGAGCGCGAGCTGCCCAGCCGAGCAGCGAGCACGCTGGCCAGCGTCATCGACGCGCACTGGCCCGCGGTGATGCCGGCGATGCCCTGGCTGCCCAGCCCGGCCTGTTGCAGCATCCACAGCGGCGCGTACTCGTACAGCGCATTCACGCCCAGCGTGTACAGCGCCTGCAGCACGGCAAGCCGGCGCAGCACCGCGTCCTGCGCCAGCAACCCCAGCGACTGCTGCTCGCGCATCGCGCGCCACAGCCCGCCGCGCACCGGGTGCGCCGGGCTGTCGTCGGGCAGGCCCTGCCACAGCAGCCACAGGCAGGGCAGCAGCACCGCGGCCGCCGCGAGGAAGGGCACCGGCTCGCCCCAGGGCAGGGTCAGGCCGCCCAGCAGCGGCCCCACCAGCCAGCCGCCGTAGAGGCTGGCGTTGAGCCAGGCGAAGCTGCGTGTGCGCTCCAGCTGCGGATGCCAGTCCGCCACCAGCGCGCGCACCACGGCCACGTTGCCCTCGGTGAGCCCGGTCACGAAGCGCGACAGCACGAACAGCGGGAAGTCGCGCCGCGCCAGCGCCAGCGCGCTCAGCGCATAACCCAGCAGCGTGGCGCTGAGCGTGATGGTCAGCACGCGGCGGCGGCCGTAGCGGTCGGACAGCGGCGCAACCACCAGGCTGCCGAGCAGGATGCCCGCCGGATTGACCGCCAGCGCCACGCCCATCAGCAGTTCCGCCGGCAGGCCGGCCCAATGCGTGAAGTCGTCCACCGGGCCGCCGACGAAGATGGGCGCGAGGATGGGATAAGGCAGCGCGACGCCGGCCGTACTCATCAGCGCCAGCGCGCACACCATCAGCAGCATCAGCCGCGGATGGCGCAGCCCCGGCCCGCCCGGTGCCACCTTCATGCTCATCGCCACCTCCACCCCGCCCTCCTCTGTCGAATCCGCCGCGCCGGCCAGCCGCCAAGATAAACCATGCATCCGTCCCGCGCCGCGCTTGCGCGGTCGCGCGACGCGGCATGCGCCCGCGCGCGCGGCCACCCCTGACCAAAGGTCGGGTGGGCGGGCTTGAACGACAATCCGCGCATGGCCTTCCGATCACTCGAACTCCCCGCGGGCACGCCCGGCCGCCTGTGGTTGCAGTCCATGCCCGGGCGCTTGGAATCCTGGGGCGGCTTCCTCGACGAAGCGCGGCTGGAGCGGCTCAACCTGGTCGTCTGCCTGAATCCGCTGGAAGAGGTTGCCCAGCATTCGCCCGCGTATCACAAGGCGATCGCCGAGGGCCGGCTGCCCTTTCGCTGGATGCACCTGCCGATGCGCGACTTCGGGCTGGGCAGCGACCCCCAGGCCTTCCGCCAGGGCGTCGAACAACTCGCGCACGGCCTGGTCCTGGGCGACCGCGCGCTGCTGCACTGCACCGCCGGCATGGGTCGCACCGGCACGGTGGCGGCCTGCGTGCTCAAGCGCCTGGGCCTGTCCGCCGAGCAGGCGCTGGCCGCGGTGCGCGCCGCCGGTTCCAATCCGCAGTCGGCGCTGCAATCGGGCTGGATCGATCAGTTCTGACCCGGCCCGATCAAAACTGATCCGCGCGCCGCGGGGTCAGGTCTTGCCCGGTCCGGTCCCCGGCCCGTTCAGCGCGCCGGCCACTGCCAGGGCGGCGTGCTGTCCAGGTCCTGCCCGCGCAGCCGGGTCTCGCCCAGTTCCTTCTCCAGGTGCCAGCTGGTGCAGCTGGGCTCATGCTCCAGCGTGGCCACCAGGCGCGCGGCATGGGTCACGACGATCAGCTGGCTGCGTTCGGCGGCACGCGCGATCAGCCGGCCCAGCGCCGGCAGCAGGTCGGGGTGCAGGCTGGTCTCGGGTTCGTTGAGCACCAGCAGTTCGGGCGGCCGCGGGCTCAGCAGCGCGGTCAGCAGCATCAGGTAGCGCAGCGTGCCGTCGGACAGCTCGGCCGCCATCAGCGGGCGCAGCAGGCCCGGCTGTTGCATCGCCAGGCACAGGCCCGCGTCGCCCGGCCGGATATGCACGGACGCGCCGGGAAAGGCATCGTCCAGGCTGCGCTGCAGCAGCGCGTCGTCGCCGATCTCGCGCAGGGTCTGCCAGGCCGCCGGCAGGTCGGCGCCATCGGCCGCCAGCACCGGCGTCGCGGTGCCGATGCGCGGCCGGCGCGCGGGCGCGTCGGCGTCGGTGCGCAGCTGGTCGTAGAAGCGCCAGGCGCGCATGCGTTCGCGCAGCGCGATCATCTCGGGCGCGCGCACCGGGTCCAGCAGCTCGGTCAGCATGCTGTCGAAGGAGGCCAGCGGCACGCTCTGGGCGCGCAGGCTGCGCCCCTCGCGCAGCTCCAGCAGCGCGTTGCGCCGCTCCACCAGTGCGGCGGCGGGCCGGTAGACCGGGCCGGACCAGATCGCCTCGCGCTTGATCTGCGGGTCGCGCCCGAACATGGAGTTGCTCGGCTGCGGCAGGCCCAGCTCCAGCGCATAGCCGAAATCCTCGGCCGCGAAGCCCAGCTTGAGGTTGACCGGCTCGCGCCGCACCGTGCCCTGCACCGGCTGCTCGCCGCGGCGCATCGCGGCGCTGATCTGCTCGGGCCCGGCCCACAGCGTGGATTCCAGCCCGCCCTCGCGCGCCAGCGCCGGCACGACGCGGCTCTGCGCCGCATCGGCGAGCAGGCGCAGCGCCCGGTAGAGGCTGGACTTGCCGCTGCCGTTGGCCCCGGTGATCAGCGTCAGCGGCCCCAGCGGCAGGCGCAGCTGGCGCAGCGAGCGGTAGTTGGCGACGGCCAGCGCGGTGAGCATGGCGCGGGCTCAGCCCACCACGGCAAGCGGCTTGGCGGTCTTCCAGCGTCCGCGCGTGAAGTCGGGGAAGTCTTTGGCGTTGCCGCGATCGGCCACCGAATCGCAGGACAGCGGAAACACCGCCGACCAGCTCGCCGCGTCGTAGACGTCCTGGTCCAGCGCCTCGCCATGGCGCAGGCAGTAGACCAGGCGCCACATCATCAGGTAGTCCATGCCGCCGTGGCCGCCATTGCGCTGCGCCTCGGCCGCCAGGCGCTTCCACAGCGGGTGGTCGTAGCGCTCGAACCAGGGCTCCATGCGCATGTCCCAGTCGTGGTAGGCCTCGCGCTTGCCCGAGCGCTGCATCAGCGTCTTGCCGTCCAGCGTCTCCAGCGCGATGCGGTCGGGGAAGCCCGCGAAGCTGCCATTCGTGCCGACGACCTGGTTGAGCCGCGAATAGGGCCGCGGCGTGCTTGTGTCGTGCTGCAGCAGGATGGTGCGCCCCGACGCGCACTTGATCAGGCTGGTGTTGATGTCGCCATTGATGTAGGGCAGCCGGTTGCGCGCATGGTCGGCGGGGAACTCGCGCCGCGCGTAGGCAGCGAAGCCGCGCGACGGCGAGCTCTGCGAGTTCAGGTACTCGAAGCGGTCGCCGCGGTGGATGCCGAAGTACTGCGCGATCGGTCCCAGCCCGTGGGTGGGATAGAGGTTGCCGTTGCGCCGCGCATGCCACAGCGTGCGCCAGGAGCCGGTGCCGCGCTGGATCTCCTTCATCTGCCAGCGCAGGTCGTGGATATAGGCGCCCTCGGCATGCAGCAGTTCGCCGAACAGGCCCTGGCGCACCATGTTCAGCAGCATCAACTCCTCGCGGCCGTAGCAGCAGTTCTCCAGCATCATGCAATGGCGCTGCGTGGCCTCGGCGGTGTCCACCAGCAGCCAGGCCTCGTCCAGCGTGACCGCGGCGGGCACCTCGATGAAGGCATGCTTGCCAGCGCGCATCGCCGCCACTGCCATCGCGGTGTGCAGCTCCCAGGGTGTGGCGATGACCACCGCGTCGACGTCGCGGCGGTCCAGCACGCGTTCCCAGGCTCCGCTGGAGCCGGTGATGACCTCGGGCTGGGGGCGCTGGGTCTTGGCGATCAGGGCCTGCGTGCTGGCGATCGACTGCGCGTCGGTATCGGCGATGGCAACCACGCGGCAGCCCTCGATCTGGCACAGGGTCTGCGCCAGGAAACTGCCGCGCTGGCCGACGCCGATCACCGCGAAGCGCACCTCCTCCATGGGATTGGCGCGCAGCCCCATCGCGGATTTGCTGCCGGCCGCCGCGATCGGTGCGCTGATCGCCCCGCCGCCACTGGCGCAGCCGGCCAAGGCCGCGCCCACCGCGGTCCCGCCCAGGCCGCCCAGCCAGCGACGGCGCGCGGGGGAATCGGGATTTGCCGGTTTGTCGTCCTGGCGCATGGCCATCTCCTTGCTGTGCTCGACTGCGTGGCTGGCGATGATAAGGGCCGCCCCGGACCGTTGCCTTTAGGCACACGCGACAATGCGCGCATGCCGGCCAACGCCCTCGCCTCCCCTGCTCCGCCCCTGCCGAACGGCCCGGCCGCGCCCGCGCTGCGCTGGTTGCACGAGGACGAGCAGCGCATCGTCGTCGACAAGCCCGCGGGCCTGCTGTCGGTGCCCGGGCGCGGCGAGGACAAGCAGGACTGCGCATGGTTGCGCGTGCGCGGTCGCGCGCCGGACGCGCTCGTCGTGCACCGCCTGGATCAGGCCACCTCCGGCCTGTTGGTGTTCGCGCGCGGCGAGGCCATGCAGCGGGCGCTCAGCCTGGCCTTTGCGGCGCGCCAGGTGCACAAGCGCTACCAGGCCCTGGTGCACGGCCGGCTGCGCGAGCCGCGGCAGGAGATCGCGCTGCCGCTGATCGCCGACTGGCCCAACCGCCCGCGCCAGATGGTGGACCCGCAGCGCGGCAAACCCAGCCTGACCCGCGTGCGCCTGCTCCGCTACGACGCCCGGCGCGACCTCAGCCATGTCGAGCTGGAACCCGTGACCGGGCGCTCCCACCAGCTGCGCGTGCACCTGATGGCGATCGGCCACCCCATCCTCGGCGACGCCCTCTACGCGCCGCCCGAGCTGCAGGCGCCACGGCTGATGCTGCATGCCTGCGAACTGGGCCTGCCCGCGCTGCTGGGAGCCGCGGCGCTGCGGCTGAACAGCGCGCCGGACTTCCTGGACCTACCGTCGAACGAGGACCCTTCATGAAGCATTTCACCATCATCACCGGCAGCTCGCGCGGCCTGGGCGAGGCCCTGGCGCGGCAGTTGCTGGCCCAGGGCCACCAAGTGCTGGGCATCGCACGCGGCCGCAGCGCCGCGCTGGACGCCTTTGCCGCCGCGCAGGGCGCCACGCTGCGCCTGGGGCAGTGGCAGGCCGATCTGGCCGACCCGCTGCCGGTGGCCGAGCGCCTGTCCGGCTGGCTGGCCCAGCATGGCGACGAAGCCTGGCAAGACCTGACCCTGATCAACAACGCCGGCGTGGTCACGCCGCCGGGGCCGGTGGAAGGCGTGCCGCTGCCGCAGCTGTCCGCCGCGCTGCGCGCGGGGCTGGAGGCCACGCTGCTGCTCAGCGCGGCCTTCCTCGACGCCACGCGCGCGAGCCCGGCGCGGCGGCGCATCCTCAACATCTCCTCCGGCCTGGGGCGGCGCGCCATGGCCGGCAGCGCGCCCTACTGCGCCGCCAAGGCGGGCATGGACCACCTGTCGCGCGCGATGGCGCTGGACGAAGCGCACAAGCGCGCGCAGGGCCTGAACGCGGCGCGCATCGTCTCACTGGCCCCCGGCATCATCGACACCCAGATGCAGGTCCAGCTGCGCAGCGGCGACCCGGCGGGCTTCCCCGATCGGCAGCGCTTTGCCGATTTCAAAAGCCAGGGGCAGCTGGTGTCCGCCGAGGACACGGCGGAGCGGGTGTTGCGCTTTCTGGCGCGGGAGGATTTCGGGGAGGTGGTGGTGGGGGATGTAAGGGATTGAGTGTTTGTTTTTTGGTTCTTTGGGTTTTCGGGGTTTTGGGTTTATTGGGTTTTGCGCGGGGCGCAGAGCCCGCCGGGTCCCGGCCCGGCAGCCGGGTAACTTTTCCTGCGGGCCCAGGAAAAGTCACCAAAAGGAGGGCCTGAATGCGATTTGACCGAGACCCGCGCTGGGCACTGAGTGCCGGCCCGACGACCAGCGGGGCAACGCCACCGCTCAGGCTTTAAGTCGCTCGCCGAGTACGGCTCGACTCCACATCGGGCCTCTTGCCGAGACGCCTGCCAATTTCGCCGCGAGCAGAGACTGTATTTGGGGCCGAGCGCCGGGCCGCCCCAAGCTGGCCCGCTTGGCGATGTGCGAGCGGGGGCACCCCCGCGAGCATCGCCGTCCCCTCGGGGGACCGGCCAGGGTACTCCCTGGACGAGGGGGTGTATTCCAGGGCCAAGCGCCGGGCCGCCCCAAGCCGGCCCGCCTGGCGATACGGGTGGCTGAATGCCGCCCGTATCGGCGTCCCCTCGGGGGACCGGCCAGGGTACTCCCTGGACGAGGGGGTATTCCAGGGGCCGGTGCCGGGCCGCCCCAAGCCGGCCCGCTTGGCGATACGGGTGGCTGAATGCCACCCGTATCGCCGCCCCCCATGGGGGGCGGCCCAAGGTACTCCTTGGGCGGGGGGCACCATGCTCCCCGGGAGAGCCAACAAATTCAGCCGACCAAGTTCGCCAAGGTCATCAACGCCAGCAGCATCATCCACAGCACGACCGAGCGCCAGACCAAGCCGACCACGCTCTGCAAGTGGCCCAGTTGCGGCGGCTGGCCCGCGGTGGAGCCCTCGGCCTGGGTGGCTTCGGCGTCGCCACCGGCCTCGAAGGTCTTGCTGCGGTCCGGGGTCACGCCCGGCGCCGCCGATCCGCCCAGTTGCACGCCCACCGCGCCCGCGGCGGCGGCGAGGATCACGCCTTCGTTCTCATGGGCCCACAGCCTGGCATGGCGGCGCCAGCTGCCGACGGCTTCCTCGAAGTTGCCGACGATGGCAAAGCCCGCCGCGGTGAGCCGGGCCGGCACATGGTCGATCCAGCCGAAGACGCGGCGCGACAGCTGCATCAGCCGCTCATTGGTCGGCGCATCCAGCGTGCGGCTCTTGAAGGCCCAGTAGCGGCTGGCGAACTCTGCCATGCGGTAGAGCACCGCGCCGGCCGGCCCCAGGCCCAGCGTGGACAGCAGCACGAACCAGAAGAAGACGCCGAACACATGGCGGTGCGCCGCCAGCAGCGAGTGCTCCAGCACATGGCGCAACAGCTCGGTGCGCGGCAGCTCGCTGGCGTCCAGATGGCGCCACTCGGCGAGCAGGCGGCGCGCCTCGCTCTCGTCGGCACGCTCCAGCGCATCGCGGATGTCGGTGAAGTAATGGCTGAACTGGCGGAAGCCCAGTGTCAGGTAGAGCACCAGCACGTCCAGCGCCAGCGCCAGCAGCAGGCTGAAATGGCGCACGCCGGCATAGATCAGCGCCACGGCAACGGCCGGCCCCAGCACGGTGATGCACCAGACCACCGTCGCATGATGCTCGCGGCCGGCATCGAAGTTGCGGCCGGTCCAGCGCACCCAGTTGATCATGCCCTGGTGCACCGGATTGCCATGCCGCAAGGGCTTGAGCTGCTCGCACAGCAGCGCGAACAAGACGGCGAAGAAGTTCATGGCCCGGGATGATAGCGGGAGCGGGGGCCCTGCAAGCCCGCCGGACAGGCGCTACGCAGAGAGAAAACGATAGAGGTTGCGCAGCATCGCGGCCGTCGCCCCCCAAATGAAATACTCGCGCGGACCATCGGACGGGGCAAGACCTGTCCCCGT
Source organism: Pelomonas sp. CA6 (assembly GCF_022549225.1). GTDB lineage: Bacteria > Pseudomonadota > Gammaproteobacteria > Burkholderiales > Burkholderiaceae_C > Roseateles. The sequence goes on along the minus strand of NZ_JAKZFD010000010.1, from coordinate 46,992 downwards.
CCACGGCATGGACAGGAACTGGCGCTCCCCGCCGCCCCAGGCCACGGTGTGACGGCGATGGTTCGCCGGGTCCATCAGAAAGGCCAGCGGCACCTCGAAGGCCTCGGCCACCTCGAAGGCATCCAGCGCCAGTTGGAAGTCCGGTTGCACCAGCGCGACCACCGGGGTCACGTCGAAGGCGGTGACGGTGCGGTAGACCGGCAGCCGGCCGATGAGTTCGACATGCCGCGGCGTCAGGCCGATTTCTTCCTGGGCCTCGCGCAGCGCGGTGGCCTCGGGCGAGAGGTCCTCGGGTTCGCTGCGGCCGCCCGGGAAGCTGATCTGCCCGGCATGGTCGCGCAGATGCGCGGTGCGCTGGGTCAGCAACACGCTCAAGCCGGCGTCGCGCTGCACCAGCGGCACCAGCACCGCGGCGGCGGCCGGCGCACGGGCGCCGTTGAGCAGCCCGCCGTCGCCGGCCCATTCGGGCTGGAAGTCCGCGCCCGCCGCGAAGCGCTCGCGCAGCGCCTGGGCCTGCAGGCGCTGCGCCGGCACCGGTGGCAGATGGGTGTCCAGCCCGGTCACCGGCACCTGGCGGGGATCTTGGATCGGCGGACGCGACGAGGGAGCGTTCATCGGCGGGACTCAGGCCTGTCAACGCGGCGGCCAGGACACAAGAAACGCCTGGCCATGAAAAAAGCCGCCTCGGCCGGGGGCCAGAAGGCGGCTTTCGAGACACCGGATCGCCAGGACCCGGTGCGGCGGCGGCGTCAAGGGCTTGCGAACAGCCATCGACGACACCGCCCGGGGCTTGCCGATCAGGCCAGCTTTTCCTTGATGCGGGCCGACTTGCCCGAACGCTGACGCAGGTAGTACAGCTTGGCGCGGCGCACATCGCCGCGGCGCTTGACTTCGATCGACGCGATCAGCGGGCTGAACAGCTGGAAGGTACGCTCCACGCCTTCGCCGCTGGAAATCTTGCGGACGATGAAGGACGAGTTCAGGCCACGGTTGCGCTTGGCGATGACCACGCCTTCGTAGGCCTGCACGCGCTTGCGCGTGCCTTCGACCACGTTCACGTTGACGATCACCGTGTCGCCGGGGGCGAACGCGGGAATGGTCTTGTTCAGGCGAGCAATTTCTTCTTGCTCGAGGGTACGGATCAGATCCACGACTTATCTCCTAGTGATCATGCCGGCGCTGTGTACTTCAGCTGGCGAAGGCCGCCCCGATGGCGGACCTGCCGTTGGTTTGCTGGCGCTCCCCCGAAGTTCGCCCCTATCGGACGCGATTCAAGGCCACGCGTGCAATCCCGTTTGCCCAGGCAGAGGATCGGAAAAGCCCGCGATTGTAGCGTGAATCAGCTCTTGCTCAAAGCGCGCAGGAATTTCTCGTCGGCCGGGCTCAGCAGCCCGGCGGCGCGGGCCTCGGCGATCAGCTCGGGCCGGCGCGCCTGCGTCAGACGCAGCGACTGTTCGCGGCGCCAGCGCGCGATCTCGCGGTGGTTGCCGGACAGCAGCACCGGTGGCACCGGCAGCGCCTGCGGCTGGCCGGCGTCGTCAGGCAACGTCAGCAGCTCGGGACGGCTGTAATGCGGGCAGTCCAGCAGCAAGCCCTCGGAAAAGCTGTCCTGCTGGTGCGAGGCGGCGTCGTTCAGCACCCCCTCCTGCAGCCGGGCGACGGCGTCCAGCAGCGCCAGCGCGGGCAGCTCGCCGCCAGACAGCACGAAGTCGCCCAGGCTCAGCTCCAGCGTCACATGGCGGTCCAGGAAGCGCTGGTCCATGCCCTCGTAGCGCCCGCACAGCAGCACCGCGCCGGGCCCCTGTGCCATCTCGCGGACCAGCGCCTGGTCGATGCGGCGCCCGGTGGGCGTGAAGTGGATGATGGCGGGCGCCCCGCCGCCCTCCCCGGCCTCGGCGCGGTCCGCCTTCACCGCCGCCAGCGCGCGCTCCAGCGGCTCCACCAGCATCACCATGCCGGGGCCGCCGCCATAGGGGCGGTCGTCGACGCGGCGGTAGTTGTCCAGCGCATGCTCGCGCAGCGGCCACAGGCGCACGTCGACCTGCCGGCTCTCGAAGGCACGCCGGGTCACGCCCACCTGCAGAAAGGGCTCGAACAGCTCGGGGAACAGCGTGATGACGTCGAAGCGCATGGGGATTCGCGCCGGTGGCGACAGTTCGGGACGGCCCGCAGGCCGCGGGGATCAGAAATCCAGACCCCAGTCGACCGTGATGCGGCGCGTTGCCAGGTCCACGCCGTCGACAAAGGCCGACACAAAGGGCACCAGGCGCTCCTGGTCTGGCTTGATGGGCGGGGTCAGACCCGGCGGCACGATGCGCAGCACGCAGTGCGGGCCGGTGTCGATCAGGTCCAGCACCTCGCCCAGCACCTGACCCTCGCGATTCACCACGGTGAGACCGATCAGGTCCACCCAGTAGAACTCGTCGTTGCCATCGGTGGCGGGGAAATCGGCGCGGGAGACAAAGATGCGGGCGCCGCGCAGCGCCTCGGCGGCATTGCGGTCGGCCACGCCATCGGGCTGGGCGACGATGCCGTCGCCGTGATCGCGGATGGCGCGTATCTTCAGTTGCGCCGGCACGCTCGGGGCTTTGCCGGGCAAGGCCTGCTCGCTGGGCTTCAGGTACCAGCGGCGGGCGGAAAACAGGGCCTGGGCATCGGCGGAATGGGACAGGACCTTGATCCAGCCCTTGATGCCCCAGGCGTCCAGCACCCGGCCGACCTCGATCGCGTCGTCCGGGCAGTCGCTGCCGGCGGGCGGGACCAAGGTGGCGTCGGATGCTGGCATGGAGGCGCGAGGCTTAGGCTGCGGCCTTCTTGGTGGCCACGTCGACCAGGCGCGCCACGGCGGCCGAGGGCTGGGCGCCCACGCCGGTCCAGTAGCTCACGCGGTCCAGCGCGACGCGCAGCGACTCGGCGGCACCGGAAGCCACGGGGTTGTAGAAACCCACGCGCTCGATGAAGCGGCCGTCACGGCGCTCGCGGCTGTCGGCCACGACGATGTTGTAGAACGGGCGCTTCTTGGAGCCACCGCGTGCGAGTCGAATCACGACCATGATCAATCCTTCAAATGTTCTCTAGCGTTCCACCGCACCAGGGACACAACAGGCCAGCAGATCGGAAAGGCCTCGCCACGAAGCTCCGGAATCGATCCGGATCCCCCGCGACAGCAGCCGGGAAAGGCACTGTAGATACGTGCCCGAAAGCCTGTCGCCCGCCGCCGATCGCCTCTCGCGGATGGGAGAGAATCCCCACCGTTCAAGGCCATCCACCGCGCGCAAACCACACCCCAGGGCCAGCGCCAAAACCGGGCATTATAAACTCGCGCCGACCTGTTTGTGGACACCCCATGCAATCTTCCTCTCACGACCCGGCCAGCCGCGCGCCGCAGCCCGGTCTGCTGATCCGATCCAGCACGGACGCCGACCTTGCCGCCATCCAGTCCATCTATGAAATTGCCGTGCTGCAGGGCACTGGCACCTTCGAGACCGAGGTGCCCGACACGGCCGAGATGGCGCGCCGCCGCGCCGAGGTCCTGGGCCGCGGCTTGCCCTACCTGGTGGCCGAGCGCGACGGGCAGGTGCTGGGCTATGCCTATGCCAACTATTTCCGGCCGCGCATGGCCTACCGCTTCTTCGTCGAGGATTCGATCTACCTGCACCCGCAGGCCCAGGGCATGGGCCTGGGCCGGCTGCTGCTGGCCGAACTGGTGAGCCGCTGCGAGCAGGCCGGCGCGCGCCAGATGATCGCGGTGATCGGCGACTCCGCCAACCAGGGCTCGATCGGCGTGCACCGCGCGCTGGGCTTCGAGCCGGTGGGCGTGATGAAGTCCGCCGGCTGGAAATTCGACCGCTGGCTGGACGTGGTGCTGATGCAGAAGACCCTGGGCCAAGGCGACCAATGCCCGCCGGCGGCATGAGCGCTGAGGGGCGACCCATGAGCACGGGTAAGCGCTCCAAGACCGTCGCGGTGTGGCTCAGCTTCGCGCTGGGCAGCCTGGGCGTGCACCGTTTCTACCTCCATGGCCTGCGCGATCCCTGGGCCTGGCTGCATCTGCCGCCCACGCTGCTGGGGCTGTATGGCGTGCAGCGCATGGATGTGCTGGGCCAGGACGACCGCCTGGCCTGGGTGCTGATCCCGCTGCTGGGGCTGATGCTGACGCAGAGCATGCTGGCCGGCATCGTGCATGCGCTGACGCCGGACGAACGCTGGCGCGACCGCCACAACCCCGGCCAGCCGGTGCGCAAGACCGGCTGGGGGCCGGTGCTGGGTGCGATCGCCTGCCTGATGGTGGGCGGCGGCTGCCTGATGGCCACCATCGCCTTCTCGGCGCAGCGTTACTTCGAAAGCCAGGTCGAGGCGGCGCGCGAGATCAGCCAGTAGCCGCGGGCGGCCCGTGCCGCCCAGGCTGCGCGCGGACTCAGCCGAAGAAACCGCGGATCACGTCGCGGATGTCGCGCCGCCGGATCAGCTCATAGCCCTGGCGCGCATAGGCCTCGCGGCGCGCGTCGTCGGCCACCAGGGCCTCGCAGGCGGCCTGGATTTCGGGCGTCTTCACGAAGGTGAGTCCATCGGGGCCGCGCAGGTCGGGCTCGATCTCCAGCTCCTCGCTGTAGTCGCAGACCACGGCCTTGGCATTGGCCATCAGGTAGGAGACGCGCACGATCTCGAAGATGTTGCCGCGCGAGAAGTTGACGATCACCTTGGCGCGGGCGATGAACTCGTCGCGCTGCCGGCCCCAGACATTGCACAGCGTCATCACCGACAGCCCGGTCAGGTCGCGGCGCAGCCCGGCGATCTTGTGCAGCGACTCGACGCGGTCGGGCGTCAGATTGCCGTAGTACAGCACGTCGATGTCCTGCTCCACGCCCTTGGGCACCTTCTCGAGGTTGGGCGCGTAGGCGGTCAGCGCGTGGTAGGCCGGGAAGCGCGGCCCCAGCGCGTTCCAGGTGTCGACGTTGGAGCGGCTGTAGTCCCAGATCTGGAAGCGCGAGGCGAGCTGCTCGGCCGCGGTGCCGCGCAGGTTCACGCCGGCATAGCGCTCCATGTTGAAGAAGATGGTGTTGTCCGGGAACTGAGGCATCAGCCCCAGCTGCATGGGGATCTGGAAGCCGAACACGATGTTCAGCGCGTCCGGGTCGAAGTGGTTGATGCGCCGTTCCACCTGATGCCCCAGGGCCAGGAAGCCCCAGTGGTAGGACTCGACGACCTCGTTGTAGGCATCCAGGATGCCCACCTTGGGATGGAAGGGGTTGTACTGGACCAGACAGACTTTCATCAGGCGCCTCTTTCAGGGTGCAGGTTCGGGCAGCAGGTCGTCGCCGTGCGGCCGTATCAGGTAGCGCTCGGCGCTCTGCAGCAGCACCAGGCTGGCGCGCATCTGCCGGCAATAGCGGAAGTCGACCACGGTGTTCCAGACGAAATGCACCTGGCCGAAGAAGGCAGCGCACAGGTCGGCGAAGCCGCAGTCGTAGGAATAGCTGTCGCCGAAGATCACCACCGCCTCCTGGTAGGGCGCGGCCGGGTTCTGCAGCACATAGTGGTTGCCGACATGGGCGCCGGTGGTGGCGAGCAGGCGGTTGTCGTAGACCAGCTGGGCGCGGCGCGGGATGGCGATCACGCTTTCGTAGACCGGCTCGGCCACGTACTTCAGCAGCAGGTCGTGGCGCCACCAGGCGCGCGCCAGCGGGACGCGCGCGAAGTCAAAGCGTCGCTCCGGGAACACCGCCCGCATCAGCGCCTCGAAGCCGAACCAGTTGCCGCTGGCGCACCAATGGCTGTTGCCGCGAAAGGCCAGCTCGGCGCGCCAGGATTCGTCCAGCAGATGCGCCAGTGGGTAGACCAGGCCGGCGTCCGGCGCCAGCGCCTTCTGCAGCTGCTGCACCGGCCGATCGCCCTGCACGGGCGCGCCGCCCGGCCAGCGCGCCTGCGGCAGCAGGGCCTGTTTTTCCGGCACGACCAGATGGGCGAAGCGCGCGCCGATCGCACGCGCGGCCTGCTGACGGCGCGCGAACACCGCCTGCCATTGGCCCAGCGCCTCATCCCCCAGCCGGACCTGGCCCAGATACTGCTGCTCCCAGGCATTGCTGCCATTGGCGATGAACTGCCAGCCGTCGGCGCCGGTGATGGCCACCTGATCGGCCGACAGGCTTCCCTGCGGGCGGTCGTACAGGGCCGCGAGCCGCTGGTGGTTGGCCAGCGCCAGTTGGCGCTCGGCCTGCAGGAATTCGCTCAGCCTGGGTTCCATCGCGCTCACACCAGCGGCACCGGCGGCATGTGGCTTGCGCCGCTGTAGTCGGCCCACAGCGCGCGGAACTGCTGTTCGGCCGCCGCCTCGTGGCGCGCCAGCGCCGGCATGGTCTCGCACAGCGCCGCCATGTCCGCCTCGCCACCGTAGCGCTGCGCGATCAGCGGGCACAGCCGCGCCAGGTTCTGCGCGCATTCGTCGGCGCTGAGCACGCCCACATCGCGGCCGGCCAGCGTCAGCGCCACATAGGCCAGGTGTGCGAGCTTCAACGGCCGCCCCATGGGGTTGGCGGAGTTCTGCTGCGAGCTGGTGCGGAAGAAGCCCAGATGCTCGTTGATATAGCCCAGCGGACGCTTCAGCGAATTGACCAGGAAGGCCCCCAGGTCCTCCAGCCCCGCGTAGGACAGGCCGGCCAGCCGGGCCTGGTCCAGCGACTCGGCCGCCTCGGCGCGGAAGGTGGCGTTGGACAGCTCGCCCAGCCAGTTCGCACTGGAGCCCGCGGTGTGCCGGAACAGCAGCGTGGCGTCCAGCGCCAGCAGGCGCTGCGGATGCTGGTCCACCGCGGCGGGCACCGGCAGGTCGCGCACCGGCAGCCCGCCCTCCAGCGCGGTCCAGCGGCGGCTCACCACGCACAGCGGCTCGCCCGAACCATGCGCCATCGCGTGGCGGGCGTAGAAGGCGGGGTAGATGACGTCGTCGTCGAGCAGGAAATGGAAGAGCTCCGTGGGCTGCTGGCGGAAGCGCCACAGCAGCTGGCGGAAATTGTTGTAGCCGCCGCGGCGCGGGCCAGGGAAGACCTCGATGTGGAGATCGGCCACCAGGCTCTTCAGCGGCTCCTGAGACAGCGCGGCGACGAAGGCCTGGTCGGGGCTGTCGTCCGAGACCAGGACGCGGGCCGGCTTCAGGGTCTGATGGCGCAGGCAGGCCAGCAGCTCCGCCAGATAGGCCGGCTTGTAGGCCGGGATCAGCGTGGTGATCTGCATCGCGCGGCCACCCTCAGCCCAGCGCGCGGCGCAGCACCGCAGCCACCTCGGCGACCTCGTCCGGGCCCATGTAGGGCGCGATCGGCAGGCTCAGCACGCGCTCCTGCAGCTGCTCGGCGATGGGCAGCGCCGGCCAGGCCTGGTCCGCATAGGCGCCCTGGCGGTGGCAGGCGATCGGGTAGTGCACCAGATGGCCGATCTGCGCCGCGCCCAGCGCCTGCTGCAGCGCGCCGCGGCGCTCGCTGGCCACCACTATCAGGTGCCAGACCGGCTCGGCGCCGGCGGCGACCTCGGGCAGCGCCAGGGGCAGTCCGTCCAGCGCCTCCAGATAGGCCGCGGCGACGCGGCGGCGGGCCGCGTTCTCGGCCTCCAGATGGGGCAGCTTGACGCGCAGCACTGCGGCCTGCAGTTCGTCCAGACGCGAGTTCACGCCGGCGAACTCGTGGTGGTATTTGACGCTGGAGCCGTAGTTGCGCAGCTTGCGCAGACGCTCGGCCAGTTCGTCGTCGTCGGTCGTGATCGCGCCGCCATCGCCCAGCGCGCCCAGGTTCTTGCCCGGATAGAAGCTGAAGCCCGCGGCGTCGCCCAGGCCGCCGGCGCGCCGGCCCTGCCAGCGCGCGCCATGCGCCTGCGCGGCGTCCTCGATCACCTTCAGCCCGCGGCGGCGCGCGATCTCCAGGATGGCGTCCATCTGCGCCGGCTGGCCGTACAGGTGCACCGGCATGATGGCGCGCGTGCGCGGCGTGATCGCCGCCTCGATGCGCGCCGGGTCCAGGTTGTGCGTGGCCGCCAGCGGCTCCACCGGCACCGGCTGCGCGCCGGCCTGGCTGACTGCCAGCCAGGTGGCGATGAAGGTGTTGGAGGGCACGATCACCTCGTCGCCCGCGCCGATGCCATAGGCGCGCAGGATCAGATGCAGCGCATCCAGCCCGTTGGCCACGCCGATGCAGTGGCGCACGCCGCAGTAGGCGGCGAACTCGCGCTCGAAGGCCTGCACCTCCTCGCCCAGGATGTACCAGCCGGAATCCAGCACGCGGCCCATGGCCGCGCGCATCGCCGCGTCGTGCGGGGCGTTGACCCGCTTCAGGTCCAGGAAGGGAATCACTTGCTCCACCTCGCGCGCATGAATTCCGCATAGTCGCGGTAGTAGTCGGACTCGTCGTACTTGGTCGACGCCAGCACCATGCACACCGCGCCGGACGAGAAGTTGTCCAACTCGCGCCAGATCATGGGGCAGACATAGAGCCCGTTGTAGCTGCGGTTCAGGTGCACGCGCTTCTTATCTTTGCCATCGTCCAGCACGACGTCGAAGCTGCCCGACATCGCGACGATGAACTGGTGCAGCGCCTTGTGGGCATGGCCGCCGCGCTCGGAGCCGCCCGGCACGTCGTAGAGGTAGTAGACGCGTTGGATGTCGAACGGCACATGCACGCCGCCCTCGACAAAGGTCAGGTTGCCGCGGGGATCGTGGATCTTGGGCAGGTCCAGCAGCTTGCAATCGTGAATGCTCATACCAGGGCTCTCCGGGATTCGGATGCACGGAAATATGGGCCGATTGTGCAAGCCGTGGCCGCGGCCAATCGCCGGAGGACCGCCGTCCGACCCCGGCAGTTCCACCGACAGACCCAGTGCCGCGCCGCGGGGCCAGGCGCAGAGATGCGCGGCCTTTGCCCGCCTACTGCGGCCTTGATCGGCGGGGCGCCTGGCTATCATGCCTGCCAAGCTTGTGGCCTCGCGCGGGCGCCCGCCGCCTCACGCAAGGCCTGACCCTGCCCCACCACCGCCATGTCCAGCCCTCCCACCATCGACCGAGTCCTGGCGCTGTGTGAAGCGCAAGAGCTGCTGTTCGCGCCCCGGCCCGCGCGGCTGGCGCTGACGCAGGCCGAGCTGCCCACGGACCCGCAGGCCCCGGCGCGGCGCATCCGCGTCTGGCGCAACCACGCCTTCGAGCCGCTCATCGAGCTGATGACGCCCTACCTGCGCTTCGGCCGCTGGACGGCGGACTTCGACATCGGCGACTACGACGACAGCCTGATGTTCGCCGAGCTGCCCACGCTGCGCCCGCCCGACCTGCACCTGCTCTGGCTGGACAACACGCGGCTGCTGAGCAAGCTGGCGCTCGCGGACTGGCTGGACTGGCTGAGCGGCCGCGTCCGCGCGCTGCGCCAGGCCGACGCCGCGCCCATTTTGATCGCCACCTGGCTCGCGCCGGAGCAGGAGGCGCAAGCTCGCGAGCGGCTGCTGGCCCAGCCGGGCGTGCAGCTGGCCAATCTCCAGCCTTTGTGCGAGCAGGCCGGGGTGCCGCTGCTGGATACGCGCAATGCCAGCTGGGCCGGCTCGCCGCTGTCGCGCCTGGCCCAGCTGCAGGCCGCCCGCGCGCTGGCCTGCCACTGGCTGCCGGCGCTGCTGCTGCCACCGCTGAAGGCGATCGCGCTGGACCTGGACCACACCCTGTACCGCGGCGTGCTGGGCGAGGACGGCGTGCGCGGCGTCGAGCTCAGCGACGCGCACCGCGCGCTGCAGCAGCGCCTGCTGCAATGGCGCGAGCGCGGCATCTTTCTCGCGCTGGTCTCGCGCAACGAGGCCGTCGACGTGCGCCAGCTGTTTGACGAGCGGCAGGACTTTCCGCTGCGCTGGGCGCATTTCTCCGCCACCGAGATCGGCTGGGGCGACAAGTCCGAGGCGCTCGCGCGCATCGCGCAGCAGCTGCGCATCGGTCTGGACGCCATGGTCTACGTGGACGACAACGCCGGCGAGCTGGCCCAAGTGGCCAGCCACCACCCGCAGATCCGCACGCTGTGGGCCCATGCCGACGCCGCGCAGACCCAGGCCGCGCTGGACCTCTGCCCCGCGCTGTGGCGCTGGGCCGTCAGCGACGACGACCGCAAGCGCGTGCAGGACGCGCAGGCCCAGGCCGAGCGCGCCGCGCTGCAGGGCCAGGGCGAGCCCGATGCCGAGTATTACCGCAGCCTGCAGGTGAGCCTGGAGCTGCGCCTGGACCCGGCAGCCGACCTGCAGCGCCTGGCCGACCTCTGCGTGAAAACCAACCAGTTCAACCTGGCGATGCGCCGCTTCAACGGCGCCGAGCTGCAGCAGCATCTGCAGGCGCCGGACTCGGCCGTGGTCAGCGTGCGCCTGGCCGACCGGCTGTCGGACAGCGGCACCATCGCCGTGCTCGTCGCGCAGCGCAACGGGCCGGCGCTGGACGTGCTGGAGCTGTGCATCAGCTGCCGCGCGCTGGGGCGCCGGCTGGAGGACAGCATCGTTGCGCTGGCGCTGCAGCAGATGCCGCAGCTGGCGGACTGCGAGTCGGTGCGCTTCCGCGTCGAACATGGGCCGCGCAACCAGCCTGCGCGAGAATGGCTGGCGCGCTGGCTGGGCCAGGCGCCGGAGCCGGGCTGGCATGCCGTGCCGGCCGAGCGGCTGCGCGCGCACCGCGCGCCCGACGGCGTCACGCTGCTGGCCCCCGCCCTCCCCGCCACCTCCACCGTTTCCGCCACCTGCCAGGACCCTCTGCATGAGCTCCCCTCTTCTTCGTGACCGCGTGATCGCCATCGCCTCCAGCGTGCTCAAGTGCGAGATCCATGCCGACAGCTCGCGCGAGAACACCCCGCAATGGGATTCGCTCAAGCATGTCGAGCTGGTCTTCGCCATCGAGGACGAGCTGGGGCTGCAGTTCAGCGAGGAACAGCTGGCCTCGCTGCACAGCATCGCCGCGCTGGTCGCGGCGGCCGAGAGTGGCGCCTGAGCGCCCGGCGACCATGCGGCATTCGATCTGCCTGGAAGGCCCGGCCTGGCGCATCCGCCCGGTCCGCGACGAGGACGCGCCCTTCATCGTCGAGTTGCGCAACGATCCGGCGCTGGGCCGCTACCTGCATGGCGGCGCCGCGAACACGTCGCAACAGCTCGACTGGCTGGCGCGCTACTACGAGCGCGCCGGCGACTATTACTTCGTCGTCGAACGCCGGGATACGCAATCGCCCGAAGGGCTGATCGCCCTCTACGATCTGGACACACAGACGCAGCGCGCCGAATGGGGACGCTGGATCCTGAAGCCGCAGTCGCTGGCCGCGGTCGAGAGCGCCTGGCTGATCTACCGCGCCGCGTTCGAGGTGCTGGGCCTGCAGAGCGTCTACTGCCGCACCGTCGCCGACAACCAGGCGGTGGTGTCCTTCCACGACTCCTGCGGCCTCACCGACCGCGAGCGCCTGACCGCGCAGTTCCAGTTGGGAGATGAAACACTGGACGCGATCGAGCACCGGCTGTCGCGCGAGGCCTGGCCGGCCGTCGGCGCCCAGCTCGAACGCCTCGCCACGCTGACCGCCAGAAGGCTGCGCCGTGCTTGAACCCACCACCGCCCCCACTTCTCCCAGCCCGCCCGCCCTGCCCGGAGGCTGGGACTTCCACCACCTCGGCTACGCCTGCAAGGACCTGGACGCGGCGCAGCGCTTCTTCGCCGCCATCGGCTACACGCTGGAAGGCGCGGAGTTCGAGGACCCGACCCAGGGCATACGCGGCCGCTTCCTGAATGGCGCCGGCCCGCGCATCGAACTGCTGCAAGACCTGCCCGGCCGCGACACGCTGCGCCCCTGGCTGGACGGCGGCGGTTCGCGGCTCTATCACCTGGCCTACGAGGTGCCGGACATGGACGCCGCGCTGGCCTGGAGCCGCGCGCAGCGCGGCCTGGTGACGGTGCAACCGGTCGCCGCGGTGGCCTTTGGCGGGCGGCGCATCGCCTTCGTGATGTTCCGCCACGGCCCCATGCTGGAGTTCATCGAGCGCGGCTGAGGTCGCGCCGCGCACCGCCGCTCAGTCCGGCAGCGCGGCCAGCACGTAGATCTCGCCGGCGATGTCGGGGTAGCGCTCGCCCAGCTGCATGAAGGCCTCGACCATCTGCGGCGTCCAGTGGGCCTCGATCTGCCCGTTGGCCAGCGGCTTCATCCAGTAGCCGCCGAACAGCTCGACGCGCAGACCCGCCTGGCTGAAGCAGGCGCGGAAGGACTCCGGATTGAACACGCGGCGATGGCCATGGTGGCGGTCGCGCTCGTTCAGCGCGTCCTCCTGGGCCAGCATGCCCATCACGACGGCGGCCTGGCGGTGCAGCGAGCGCGCATTGGGCACGGCGGCAAAAATGCGCCCGCCCGGATTCAGCCAGCCCATCGCGCGGCGCAGCACCGCCACCGGGTCGTCGACATGCTCCAGCACATGGCCCATCACGATGGTGTCGAAGCGCTGGCTGGGCTGGTATTCCTCGAACAGCGCGTGGGTGACCTCGGCGTCCGGGAAGCGCTGGCGCAGGCTCTGGCAAAAACTCTCCGAGCCTTCCACCACCGACAGCCGGCGGCCGCTGCGCGCGAGGAATTCCGTCATCACGCCCTCGGCCGGCCCCATTTCCAGCACCCGCTCGCCATGCAGATGGCGCGCCAGGATGCGCCAGCAATAGGCGATCGACGCCTCCATCACGCCAGCCGAATAGAGCGACTGGCCGGCAATCTGTTCCAGCTTGCTGCGTTCGCTGTCGTGTTCCAGTCTCGGGCTCATCCAGGGTCTCCGCGCCTGGCCCCACCGGGACCCGGCCTTGTCTGTCTAGGGAATAGAGTCGCTCAGCGCAAGGGCGCCATCACGCCGCGCCCCTGCGACCAGATGATCGCAATGATCTGCTGAGCGTCGAACAGCGCATTCACATGGGCGATGCGCATGGAGTAGTAGTCGCCTTCGGCGGCCATCACGTCGAACAGCGAGCGGCGGCCCAGTTGCTGCCATTGCTGCAGCGTGGAGCTGCGCACGCGGTCGCTGTTGCGAAGGATGTCGACGATGCGGCCGGCGCGGTCGATCGACGAACTGGCCAGCTCGTGCATCTCCTGCACGCGGTAGCGCTTGGCCTCGATGGTGTCCTCGCGCTGCAGCCCGGCGGCCTGGGCGCGACGCTGCGCGGCGGCGACCGCGGAACCCGCGCCCGGCTGCAGCAGCGGGATGTTCAGCGCCAGGCCCGCCACCACCTCCTTGGAACGCACCTGGCCGGTGCCCACGGCCCCGCTGGACAAGAGGCTCACCGAAGGCTTCTGCGACGCCGACACCGATTCGGCATAGCTGCGCTGCGCATTGGCGGTGGCGGTGAGCTGGGCCACGTCGGCGGACTGCAGCACGTCGGACTGCATCTCCTGCAGATCGGGCAGGCGCGCCAGCACGGCGCTCATGCTGGCCGGGCGCGGCAGCTCGTCGCCGACGAAGCGGCGCAGCTTGACCTCGGTCTGGCGCAGCGTGGACAGGGTCTGCTCCAGCGACAGCTGGGCCTGCTGCAGGCTCTTCTGCGCCTGCACCAGCTCGCTGGCGCGGCCGCGGTCGGCGCGGGTGATGGTTTCCAGCGCGTCGACCAGGCAGGCCATCTTGCGCGTGTACTGCTGGTAGACCTGGGCCTGCAGCTGGTAGCGGCCGCGGTCCAGCGCCAGCGACACGGTCTGCAGCGCCAGCTGCTCCTCGGCGCTGTTCTGGCTGTAGCGCGCCGCCTCGGCCAGTTCGCGGCGCCACTGGGCCAGTTTTTCGATCCGGCCGAAATCGTAGATGGGCGCGCTGACGTTGAGGGCCAGACGCGACTGCATGCCATTGGCGGTGGTGATGCCGCCCACCTCGGTGCCGGTGTAGTTGCTGGTTGCGTTGAGGCTGATCGTCGGCAGGCGCTGGGCCTTGGCTTCCTCGTGGTCGGCATCGGCGGCCAGCGTCAGCAGGCGCACCGCGCCGATCGCGCGGCTGCGCGTCATCGCCGCCTGCACCAGCTCCTGCAGCTGCCCGCGCGGGTCGGCGCCGCTGGCCTCCAGCTGAGACAGGTCCTGCCCGCGCGCGGCGACCTTCACCTCGTCCTCGCCACAGCGGCTGACACCGCCTTCGGCGGCCGGCGTGGCCGGCGGCGCGGGCTGGGCTGCGGCGGGACGCGCGCCACGCGCGCCGGCCTTCTGAGCCTGCGCGGCGGGGCCCGTGAGCAGGCCCAACGCGAGCAGCAGAGCGCCCATCCCCAAGGTGCCGGGACGGGCAAGGGCAAATGACCGGGGTTCGATGGACATGGGCGCGGCAGGTAGATGCGGGAACGACGACGGCGGATTTCCGTAGCCCGTACTTCATCACGCGGCGCCGGCCGCAAAAGCCGGATTAAAAGGCCTGTCGGGGCGCAAATGCGGCGCTGCCGCTCAACGCTCGCGCATCGCCTCGCGCGACTTCATCATCGGCCGCAGCAGATAGCTCAGCACCGAGCGCTCGCCGGTGCGTATCTCCACCGACGCGGTCATGCCGGGGATGACCGGCAGCGGCTCGCCCTTCAGGCGCAGGTTGTTGCGCTCGGCGGCGACGACGGCGCGGTAGTAGGTGGCGTCGCCGCCCTTCTCCGTCTCGCCCAACGCGTCGGGGCTGATGTACTCCACCTTGCCCTCCAGCCCGCCGTGCACGTTGTAGTCATAGCCGGCGAGCTTGACGATGGCGGTCTGCCCGATCTGCACAAAGCCCACGTCGCGCGGCTTGATGCGCGCCTCGATCAGCACGCGCGGCCCCAGCGGAACGATCTCCATGATGGGCGCGCCGGTGGTCACGACACCGCCCACGGTGTTGATGCGGATGTTCTTGACCAGACCGCGCACCGGCGACTTCAGCAGGGTGTGGCGCATCGCGTCCTGGCGCACCACCATCTGCTCGTCCACCTGGGCCAGCTCGGTCTGCACGCGCGACAGATCGGCGCTGGCCTCCTGGCGGAAACGGCTGACGCGCTCGTTGCGCTGCTGCTGCAGCTCGTTGACCTGGCGCGCCAGGCGCATCACCTCGACGTCCGACATCAGGCCTTTGGCCGCCATGGACTGGGCGATGCGCTGCTCGCGCTGCACCAGCCCGATGCTGCTACCGATGCTGGCCACCGCCTCGTCCAGCGCGCGGCGGCGGCTCTCGTGCACCTCGGTTTCGGCCTGCACCAGGCGCGGCTGCTTCTGCACCTCGGGCGGGAACTGCAGCGGCCGGCCGAAGGACTCGGCCTGCAGCCGCGCCACCTGGGCCATCAGCGCCAGACGCTTGGCCTGGCCCTCGTTCTGGGCCGCCTCGACGCGGGTGGGATCGAGCTGGGCCAGCGGCTGGCCGGCCTCGACCTCCTGCCCTTCCTTCACCATCAGCGCGCCCAGCACGCCGGCCTCCAGGCTGGAGATGACCTGCTCCTTGCCGTCGGGCACGATGCGTCCGTCGCTGCGCGTGACCTCGTCGACCTTGGCGAGCGCGGCCCAGCCGATCGCGAACACCACGACCGCCAACACCAGGTAGAGCGCCCAGACCGCGCGCGGCAGCGGCTCGTCCAGCATCGCGCCCTGCACGCCGCCGACGAACAGGCCTTCCTCGCGGCTCAGCGACTTGGGCGCACTCATGCCGGCGACTCCCACGCGGCAGGCCTGGACCGGGACGGGCGTGCCATCTCAGACCGACGCCGAACGCTGCACCGGCTGCGTGGCCGGATGCATGTGCAGATTGGCGCCGTCCTGCGCGGCCGGTGCCGCCGGCGCGCCCTGCGCCGGGCGCACGCCGGACAGCACGGCCAGCACCTGGTCGCGCGGGCCGTCCATCACCAGCCGGCCGTTGTCCATCACGACGATGCGCTGCACCAGCTCCAGCACCGCCGGGCGGTGGGTCACGACGATCAGAGTGCAGCCCTGCGCGGCGTCGCGCAGCTGGCGCAGGAAGGCGATTTCGGACTGCGCGTCCATCGAGCTGGTGGGCTCGTCCATCAGCAGGATCTGCGGCCGGCTCACCAGCGCGCGCGCCAGCGCCACCAGCTGGCGCTGGCCGCCGGAGAGCTGGCTGCCCATCTCGCCGACCTGCAGGTCCCAGCCCATGGGATGCGCCGCGACGACGCGGTCCAGCCCGGTCAGCTGCGCCACTTCGACCAGGCGCTGCGCGTCGACATGGCGGCCCATCAGCACGTTGTCGCGCAGCGTGCCCTGGAACAGCCGCGGCTCCTGCGACACAAAGCCCACGCGCTCGCGGAACTCGGCCGGGTCGACCTGGCGCAGGTCGATGCCATCGATCTCCACCATGCCCTCGGTGGGCTGGTAGAGCCCGGCCAGCATGCGCAGCACGGTGGACTTGCCGCTACCGATGCGGCCCAGCACCGCGACCCGCTCGCCCGCCGGGACGCGCAGGTTCACGCCCTTGAGCACCTTGGGCGCCTGCCCGGGGTCGGCCTGGCCCTGCACCGGGTAGGCGAAGCCCACGTCATGCAGGCCCAGCCGGCCCGTGGTCTGGTTCAGCGGCACGTAGTTGCGCTCGCTCTCGCGCTCGGTCGGCGCGTTCATCATCCGGTTCAGCGACAGCATGGCCGCGCGCGCGCCCTGGTAGCGGGTGGCCAGGCTGACCACGCTGCTCAGCGGCATGGTGGCGCGGCCGGCGAACATCACCGCGCCGATCAGCGCGCCGGAGGTGATCTGACCTTCATGGATCAGATAGACGCCCCAGACCAGCATCACCAGATTGATCGCCTGCTGCAGCGTCATCGCGATGTTGCTGCTCCAGCTGGACGCGCTGCGCGCGCGCAGCGCCGCCTCGGCGGCGATCACGGTGCTCTGCTCGTAGCGGCGCAGGAAGCGGCCCTGGGCGCCGGATGTTTTCAGGTCCTCCAGCCCTTCGATGGCCTCGACCAGCGTGCCCTGCAGGTCGGCCGTCTCGGCGACCTGGGTGCGCATCGCGCGGCGCAGCCGCCCCTGGATGGCCCAGCTGAGCATCAGGATCAACGGAATCGCCAGCACCAGCACCCAGCCCAGCGGCCCGCCGACGATGAAGGTCATCGCGACGAAGAGCACGATGAAGGGCACATCGGACAGCGCCGACATGGTCGCCGACGTGAAGAAGTCGCGCACCACCTCCACCTGCGCCAGATAGTGGGCATAGGAACCCGCCGACGCGGGCTTGTGTTCCATGCGCACGCCCAGGGTCTGACGGAACAGCTTGGCGCTGATGATCAGGTCCGCCTTGCGCCCGGCCAGGTCGATCAGGTGAGAGCGCAGCTGGCGCGAGAAAAGGTCGAACAGCAGCGCCACCGCCGCGCCGACGGCCAGGGTCCACAGCGTGACCATGGCCTGGTGCGGGATGACCTTGTCATAGATCACCGAAGTCACCAGCCCGGAGACCAGCATCAGCACGTTGGACAGCAGCGCCGCCACCATGGCCGAGCGGTAATAGGGAATGAAACGGCGCAGCGTGCCCCACAGCCAGTGGCTTTCGGGCGGCGCCAGCAGCGCGTCGTCGCCGTGCGCGCGCCGGCCCGACTGCGCGGCCAGGGACTGCTCGCGCGGCGAGACCGTCAGCACGAAGCCGCTGAACTCCTGCTCCAGTTCGTCGCTGGCCGCGATGCAGCGGCTGGCGTCGGGGCCGGGGAAGACCACCTCGAAGCGTACCGGCCCGGCCGGCTGCGCGACTTCGTCCACGCGCCGCACCAGCACGCAGGCGTCGCCGCCATTGAGCAGCAGCACCGCGGGCAGCAGCAGCGGGTTGATCTCAGCGATGCCGCGGCGCAGCAGCCCGGCGTTGTAGCCGGCGTCGCGCATCAGGCGCAGCGCGGCATCGGGGGTCAGCAGCCCGTCCACCGAAGCCTCGGCGCGCAGCGATTCGGCCGAGCGCGCGCGACCATGGTGCTGGGTCAGCCAGACCAGGCATTGCAGCAGCGGATCGCCCTGCAGCGCCTCGCCGGGCTGGGCCGGCGGCGCCGGGTCGGGCAGGCGGGCGGCGTCCTCCGCGGTGGCCAGGCGCAGCGCCGGCGCCCCGGGGCGGCCCTGGGGTCCGTCGAAGAAGGGATCGTGTCGCCGGCTCATGGGGTGGATCTTCGTCCGTTCAGCCGCGCTGCGCCAGCGCCAGGCGCTCGAACTCGGACTCCAGGTCCTTCACGATCTGCGGCAGGTCGAACAGCGCGCTCTGGCGGCCATGCTCGCGCAGATAGCGCTTGTAGGACGCCGCGCGGGCCGGGTTGCGACCGATGGTGATCGCCAGGCGCTCGTACTCGTCCAGCGAATGCGTCACCAGATCGGGCAGGCCCACCGCGGTGAGCAAGCTGCCGCACATGCGCGAGATGTACGTCCGGCCCGAGCGGGTCAGGATGGGCGTGCCCATCCACAGGCAGTCGCTCGCGGTGGTGCCGGCGTTGTACGGGAAGGTGTCCAGCACCAGGTCCGGCAGCTGGAAGCGCGCCAGGTAGGCGGGCGGGTCCTCGCGCGGCGCGAACACCAGCCGCGCCGGGTCCACGCCCTGCGCGATCGCGGCCTGCTGCATGTGGGCGCGCGACCATTCGTTGTCCGCCAGCAGCCACAGCACGCTGTCCGGCACCGCCTTCAGGATGCGCATCCAGGCCGAGAAGGTTTCCTCGCCCAGCTTGTGGTTGTTGTTGAACGAACAATAGACGAAGCCCTGCTCCGGCAGCCCGTACTGGGCGCGCGTGGGCAGCGGGCCGGCCTCGCGGCGGCGGTCGCTGACCTGGTAGCAATGCGGCAGGTAGATGGGCTTTTCGCTGCAGTAGGGCAGGTACTCCGGCGGCATCACGAAGCGGTCGGCGACGATCCAGTCCACGCCGGGCAGCATGGAGGTCGCCGGCAGGCCCAGGTAGCCCACCTGCACCGGCGCTGGCCGGTAGGCCAGGATGTTGGGGCGCGCGCCGCTGGTCAGGCCCTGCAGGTCCACCAGCACGTCGATGCCCTGCCCGGCGATCAGCTCGGCGGCCTTGCGGTCGTCCAGTTCGCCGATGCGCCAGACCTTGTCCATCGCCGCGACGATGCGCGCGCGCAGCGGCGAACCGTCCTCGCGGCTCCAGCAAAAGGCGTGCAGCTCGAAGCGGCTCTTGTCGTGCAGTTCGTACAGCTCCGCGGTCAGCAGCCCCACCGCATGCATGCACAGGTCGCCGGACAGGTAGCCGATGCGGATCTTGCCTTCGCGCGGGCGCTGCTGCGCCGCCAGCTTGTGCAGCGGCGCGCCGCTGTACTTCTGCACGCGGTCGTGCACGAAGCGCTGCGAGGCCATCATCTGCAGCGCCGGATCGTCGCTCGCCGACAGCATGGCCAGCAGCGAGGTGCCGGCGATCAGCTGGTTCATCGTCACCTCGCCCAGCGGCTGGTACACCGGCCAGGCGCACTGCTTCTGGCGGATGTGCACATAGTGCTGCGTGACGTCGGGCTGGGCCGGCTTGAGCGCCAGGCTCTGGCGCATGCGCGCCTCGGCGGCGGGGTATTGGCGCAGTTGCTCGAGCAGCCGCGCGGAGTTGTTCAGCGCATGGATGCGCAACTCCAGCGGGTCGGTGCCCATCGGATCCTGCGGGCCCTGGTCGTCGGCCACCGCGGCCCAGCATTGCAGCGCCTCGGCCGGGCGGCCCAGGTGCTCCAGCTGGTGGCCCAGGTTCAGGGCCGCCTGGGTGAAATCGGGCTTGATCTCCAACGCCTGGCGGTAGACCTGCTCGGCGCGGTCGTAGAGGCGCTGCTGACTCAGCAGTGTGCCCATGTTGTACAGCGCGACGACGCGCAGCGGCGTCTGCTGGTGGGCCACCCAGGTCTCGTACAGCAGCAGGGCCGCGTCCAGGTGGCCTCGCTGCTGCAGCGTGCCGGCCAGGCCCAGCAATTCGGCCAGGCCCAGCTGGCCGGCGCGACTCTGCGCCAGGGCCTGCTCGAGCGCGCGGGCTTCCGCCTCGGGGACGCTGAGGTTCTGCATGCTGGGTGCGGCGATGTTCATGGTGTCGGATTCCGGGCCAGACCGGGGCGACGGCCCAGGCGGGTCCGGACGGCCGCCACGCCTCGCGCGCGGCCGCTCCGGGCCCCACGGGCCGGCTTTGGGGGGATGTTAGGCCGCCGCCGGGCGCGCGATCGCGCCAATTGGGCGATCAAAACCCGGCAATTGCCCAGTAGTGGACAGCCGGGCCGGCTTGTCGGATCAGGCCAGGAAGGTGGTCAGCACGATGGCCAGCGGCGCGTAGGACACGAAGATCCACAGCGCGCGGGCGATGAAGGTCCGGGCCAGCTGGACCTCCAGGAAATGGCGCAGCACCAGCCAGGCCTTGGCCCACAGAATGCTGGCCACCACCAGCGCGCCCAGGCGTGGGTCCTTCAGCACGTGGCTCAGCAGCGGGCTCAGCAGAGTCAGCAGCACCAGCGCGGCCCAGGCCAGCAGCAGGGGCCGCAGCGAGCGGCCGGGACGGGGCGAGGACAGGTCGCTCATGGCTCAGACCAGCACGTAGAAGAAGGGGAAGATGGCCAGCCAGACCAGGTCGGTGGCGTGCCAGTAGCTGGCCAGCGCCTCCAGGCCCTCGTGTTGCTCGGGGGTGTAGGCGCCGCCAAGATGGCGCGCCAGCGCCCAGCACATGCCCATGATGCCCCAGACGGCATGGATCATGTGAGCGATGCAGAGGTAGTAATAGACCGTGAAAAACAGCCCGGCACCCACGCCCAGCCCTTGGGACAGGTTGAAGTGGAACTCCAGGAGCTTCACCACCGGGTAGCCCAGCGCCACCAGCAAGGCCCCCATCAGCCAACGTTGCGACTCACGCCGGCGCCCGGCGCGCAGGCTGGCCACGGCACAGGCCAGCAGCGCGCTGCTGGTGATCATCAGCAACGTGATCACGACGCCGGCGGTCTGCGACAGGCGCTGCGCGCCGGCATGGAAGGCCTCGGGCGCATGGCTGCGGGCGACGAAATAGACGGTGAACAGCACCGAAAACTCGATGAATTCGCAGCAGATGCCGGCCCAGATGCCCAGGTTGCCGGGCACCCTCCCCTGGCCGCCGCGGCGTGGCGCGGCCGGCAGCGGCAACGAAGTCAGGGCGGTGGTGCTCACGGCAAGGCTCTCTTTCAGCGGGGCAGCCTCCACCGTAGCCGGCGCGCCGCCCGGTTTCCTTGCACTGGTTCAAGACTTTCCGGCCCTGGGGCGGGCGCCGTGCAGACGGCACGGATCTGGCCGTGTCTCCCGGCCCTTATCGCCGCTTTGCCGCACCGGTCAGCTCCCCAGAATGGTGGCTCGCCCCTGCCCTCCCCTGGGTCAGAGGCTCACCGCGGTCCCCGGGGAGGGGGAACCCGGACCAGCCATCAGAGCCCCCCATGATCCACAAGACATTGAGGTCCCTCCGGCATGCGGCCCACGACGGCCGGACGCCCGCCATGGTCGATCCGCTGCAGCTGTCCACGCTGGCCTGGTGCCCGGCGTCGGCCCAGCCGCCCCCCGGCGCGCGCGACGAGTCCTCGCAGCTCGCCACCGGCTCGGCCACGGCGCGCAACACCGACTCCTTCTTGCAAAGCCTGTTGCGCTGGCTGCCGCGCGAACGGCGCCGCCGCGGCCCCGACAGCGCCCACATGCAGGCGCTGCGCGAGGCCTGCCGCGCCTGCCTGCAGGGGCTGGACGGCCAGGCCGCCGCCGAGCTGCAGCACGGCATCACGCGGGCGCGCGGCATCCAGGATCTCTGGTACCTGCGCACCGCCCTCTACAACGAAGTCGCGCGGGCACTCAGCCAGCAGGAAGCCGAACGCCGGCTGGCCTCGCTGGGCCCGCTGCTCCAGCCCCAGCGCCGCGGAATGCCGCTCTAGCCCCACCATGACCCTCACCCTGCGCTCCATCCCGGACTTCCCGCCACCCTGGGCCTATGCCTCGGTGCGCTTCCCCCAGGCCAGCCTGAGCGACCGACGCGGACGCGCCCAGGCGCGCGAGCACTTCCTGGCGCTGAAGCTCGCCTGTTCGCGCGCCGCGGCCGAGCTGCAAGGCCCTGGCGCTGGCGAGCTGCAGGCACGCATCCGCACGGCCGGCGAGCCCATCGAGCTGTGGGTGCTGAGCCACCCGCTGCTGGAGGCGCTGCCCACGGAATGCCCGCGCGCCGAGCGCCATCGCGCCGACATCGACCAGCTGCTCTGCGCCTTCGCCAGCTGAGCGTGCGGCCCGGTCCGGGCCACGCTGTTTCACGAAAGTTGCAGTCCCACGCCGGCGAGGCCGCGGAGGCGGTGCAAAATGGCCGCGCACGCCATGAACATCATCATCCTCGACGACTACCAGGATGCGGTCCGCAAGCTGCGCTGCGCCGACAAGCTGGAATCGCTGAACGCCAAGGTCTACACCAACACGGTGAAGGGACTGGGCCAGCTGTCCATCCGCTTGCGTGACGCCGACGTGCTGGTCACCATCCGCGAGCGCACCCAGTTCAACCGCCAGCTGCTGGAAAAACTGCCCCGCCTCAAGCTGATCGCGCAGACCGGCCGCGTCGGCGCCCACATCGACCTGGAGGCCTGCACACGGCTGGGCATCGCGGTCGCCGAGGGCGTGGGCTCCCCGGTCGCGCCGGCCGAGCTGACCTGGGCGCTGATCATGGCCGCGATGCGCCGCCTGCCGCAGTACATCGGCAACCTCAAGCACGGCGCCTGGCAGCAGTCCGGCCTCAAGGCCGCGTCCATGCCGGCCAATTTCGGCATCGGCATGGTGCTGCGCGGCAAGGTGCTGGGCGTCTGGGGCTATGGCCGCATCGGCCAGTTGGTCGCCGGCTATGGCAAGGCCTTTGGCATGAAGGTGGTGGTCTGGGGCAGCGAGGCCTCGCGCCTGCGCGCCGAGGCCGATGGCCATCTGGCGGCCGAGAGCCGCGAGAGCTTCTTCGAGCAATGCGACGTGCTCAGCCTGCACCTGCGCCTGACGCCCGAGACGCGTGCCCAGATCGGCCCCGAGGACCTGTCGCGCATGAAGCCTTCGGCGCTGTTCGTCAACACCTCGCGCGCCGAGCTGCTGGCCGACGGCGCGCTGGTGCACGCGCTGAACCGCGGCCGGCCGGGCATGGCGGCGGTGGACGTCTTCGAGAGCGAACCCATCCTGCAAGGCCATCCGCTGCTGCGCCTGGAGAACGCCGTCTGCACGCCCCACATCGGCTATGTGGAGCTGGACAGCTACGAGATGTATTTCAGCGCCGCCTTCGACAACGTGCTGAACTACATCAAAGGGCAGCCCAGCAACATCGTCAACCCCGACGCGCTGAAGGTCCTGCGCTGAACCCGGCCGCCCCGACATCCCGCCCGCACAGCCCCGGCGCGCTGTTCTGGGCCTTCAACCGGCTGGCGCTGCAGGGCTTCGGCGGCGTGCTGGCGGTGGCGCAGCGCGAACTGGTGGAGCGCCTGGGCTGGCTCACGCGCGAGGAGTTCGTCGAGATGCTCTCGGTGGCCCAGGTGCTGCCGGGACCCAACGTCGTGAACCTGTCGCTGATGATCGGCGACCGCTTCTTCGGCCTGCGCGGCGCGCTGATGGCGCTGGCCGGCATGCTGCTGCTGCCGGCCCTGATCGTGCTGGGGCTGGCCGCCGCCGCGGCGGGCTGGTCGGATGGATCCCCGCATGCGCAGACCCTGCAGGGCGCGCTGCGCGGCATGGGCGCGGTGTCGGCCGGGCTGATCCTGGCCACCGGGCTCAAGCTGCTGCCTTCGCTGCGCGCCAACCCCGTCGGGCTGCGGCCGGCATTGCTGCTGGCCACGCTGGTGATCGCCGCCACCGTGGTGTGGCGGGCGCCGCTGGTCTGGGTGGTGCTGGGCGTGGGCGGCCTGGGCATGGCACTGGCCTGGCGCGCGCTGCGCGGCCGCGAGGGAGCGGACTGATGGGAACGGCCTGGGACTGGAGCCTGCTGCTGCAGCTGATGCTGCATTTCCTGATGCTGTCGCTGCTGTCCATCGGCGGCGCGATCAGCACCGCGCCGGAGATGCACCGCTTCCTGGTCGACCAGCGCCACTGGCTGACCGACACCCAGTTCACCAGCTCCATCGCGCTGGCCCAGGCCGCGCCCGGGCCCAACATCCTCTTCGTGGCCGTGCTGGGCTACAACACGGCCGGCCTGCCCGGCGCCGCGGCGGCCATGCTCGGCATCATGCTGCCCTCGACCACGCTGGTGATGGTGGCCACGCGCTGGGCGCGCGCCAACCGCGAGCGCCTGGCCGTGCGTGCCTTCACGTTGGGCATGGCCCCGCTGACCCTGGGCCTGATGCTGGCCACCGGCTGGCTGCTCGCCCAGCCCTATCTGCTCGTGCCCGAGCATCGCTGGGCCACCCTGGCCCTGATCGCCGCCACCGTGGCGCTGACGCTGCGCACCCGGCTGAGCCTGGTGTGGATGGTGCTGGCCGGCGGCGTGGCGGGGGCGCTGGGCTGGGTCTGAAGGCCGAAGGATTCGACCACTCGACACACCGACGCCCATGCTGCATCACCTCTCACTGCCGGTCGCGGACCTTGCCCTGAGCGGGCGTTTCTATGACGCGGCCCTGGGCGCACTGGGCTTTCGGCGCGTCTTCGAGGACGACACCGCCATCGGCTATGGCGTCGAAGACGGCAAGGACAAGCTCTGCCTGAAGTTGCGCTCGCCGGCGATCGCCGCCGGGCCAGGGTTTCACCTCGCGTTCGCCGCACCGGACCGGGCGGCGGTCGACCGTTTCCACCGCGATGCGCTGCGCATCGGCGGGCAGGACAACGGCTCGCCGGGATTGCGCCCGCACTACGGGCCGCATTACTACGCCGCTTTCCTGGTCGACCCGGATGGCCATCGCATCGAGGCCGTGATCAACCAGGCCGCCGAATGACGCGCTGGTGCGAAGGGGGCCTCAGGCGTCCTTCGTGCCGAAGATCTTGTCGCCGGCGTCGCCCAGGCCGGGAATGATGTAGCCCTGCTCGTTGAGGTGCGAGTCGATGGCCGCCGTCCAGCACCGCACCTCCGGGTGGGCCTTTTGCAGCGCGGCCACGCCCTCGGGCGCGGCGACCAGCACCAGCGCGCGGATGTCCTTGCAGCCACGCTTCTTCAGCAGGTCCACCGTCGCGATCATGGAGCCGGCGGTGGCCAGCATGGGGTCGATGATCAGCGCGGTGCGCTCGCCCAGATGGCCGACGAACTTGTCGAAGTAGTTCACCGGCTGCAGGGTCTCGTGGTCGCGCGCGAGGCCGACGACGCTGACCTTGGCGTTGGGCATCATGTCCAGCACGCCGTCCAGCATGCCCAGGCCGGCGCGCAGGATGGGCACCACCGTGACCTTGCGGCCGGAGATCTGGTCGATCTCCACCGGGCCGCACCAGCCGTCGATCGTCGTCTTCTCGAGCGGGAAATCGGCGGTGGCCTCGTAGGCCAGCAACCGCGCGACCTCGCCCGTCAGTTCGCGGAACTTCTTGGTCGAGATGTCGGCCTCGCGCATCAGGCCGATCTTGTGCTTGACCAGGGGATGTTTGACTTCGATGACGGGCATGGTGGCAATGGGGGGATGAGTTGGCCCGATTATCCCTTGCGCTGGCGCAGCGCCTCGTAGAGGCAGACGCCGGCGGCGACCGAGACGTTGAGGCTCTCCACCGCGCCCTGCATGGGGATGCGCACCAGCTCGTCGCAGGTCTTGGCGGTGAGCTGGCGCATGCCCTCGCCCTCGGCGCCCAGCACCAGCGCGACCGGGCCCTTCAGGTCCAGGTCATACAGGGTCTTCTCGGCCCGGTCGGAGGTGCCGACAACCCAGATGTCGCGTTCCTTCAACTCATTGAGGGTGCGCGCCAGGTTGGTGACCATCAGGTAGGGCACGGTCTCGGCCGCGCCGCTGGCGACCTTGGCCACCGTGGCGTTGAGCCCCACCGCATGGTCCTTGGGCGCCACCACCGCATGGGCGCCCGCGCCGTCGGCCACGCGCAGGCAGGCGCCGAGGTTGTGCGGGTCGGTCACGCCGTCCAGCACCAGCACCAGCGGCGCGCCGTCGACGCCGTCCAGCACCTCGTCCAGCGAATGCGAGCGCGCCACCGCGCTGACGCGCGCGACCACGCCCTGGTGGCGGTGGTTGCCGCAGAGCTTGTGCAGGCGCTCGTCGTCGCTGTCGATCAGGCGCACGCCGGCGTCTCGGGCACGGTCCAGGAACTGGCGCATGCGCTGGTCGCGGCGCGTGGCGTCGAAATGGATCTCCTGGACCGAGTCCGGCGCGGTCTTCAGCCGCACGGTGACGGCGTGGAAGCCAAACAGGATCTGGGTCTTGGAGGGAGAGGAGGAAGAGGCGCTCATGCCGCGATTGTCGCCGCAGCGGCGAGCACCGGGGCCGGCCCGGCGCAAGGACGGTTCAGTGGCCCATTTCCTTCAGATAGGCGCCGCGAGCCGCCACCGCGGTATCCGGGAAGTCCGAGAAGAGCCCGTCCAGCCCGGTCCGGAAGTACAGCAGGTACTCCTTCTGGGGATCGCCGCCGAAGTCGTAGGCCAGGTTGCGTTTCTCGTTGCGGAAGGTGTAGGCATGGACAAAGAGCCCCGCCTTGTGGGCATCGGCCACCAGCGAGGTGGGCGCCATGCTGCTGGCGTCGCTCCAGTCCAGCTTGCCGTCGCCGTTCATGTCGCGCGGCTTTCCCGCCGCATCGAGCGTGTACTTCAGCGAGGCGATGTAGGGCTTCCAGGGCCCGATGCCGTCGGCATAGGTCTTGATCTCCGCCAGCCCGGCCGGCGTGACCATGACGCTGTACAAGCGCGTGTCGCCGGCCTTGGTCCAGTCGTAAGGACGGGCCCAGGCGATGGCGTCATACGTGGTCTGGCCGGTCATGAAGTCGACCCAGTCGGCGTCGATCAGCTGCACCATGCGCACCTGCAGCCCCTTGGCCCGCAAGGCCTTGAGGCTGCCGGGCTCGAAGCTCTGCACGAAGACGGGCGCCTCCTTGCTGTTCCAGCCCGCGTCCACCAGCGCCTTCACCAGCCGGTCCTCCAGCGGCAGGCCCTGTTCGATGTGGAAGGTGGGATGCTTGGTTTCGGGATAGATCGCGATCGTGCGGCCAGTCTCGCGGCTCTTGGCCTTGGCAAGGTCGATGATCTCCTGCAGCGTCGGGATGCGGAACTTGCCGTCGTTGCCCTGCGGACGGTCCGCCGGCGCGATCTTGGCGTACAGGGTCTTCAGCTCCGCCAGCGTGAAGTCGCCCACGAACCAGTCGGTGGTGGCATCGCCATCGACCATCTTGGTGGTCTTGCGAGCGGCGAACTCGGGACGGCTGGCCACGTCGGTGGTGCCGCTGAGCATGGGCTCATGGCGGGCCACCAGCACGCCGTCCTTGGTCGACACCAGGTCCGGCTCGATCACGTCCGCGCCCTGCTGGATGGCCAGCGTGTAGGACTCCAGCGTGTGTTCGGGCAGATAGCCCGAGGCGCCGCGGTGCCCCACCACCAGCGGCGCACGTCCGTCCAGTGTGGGCAGCGGCGTCTCGTCGCTGCCGCCGCAAGCGCTCAGCAGGCCGGCGGTCGCCAGGAGGCTCAGGGCGAGGATGGGGCAGTTGCGAAACGGGGTCATGGGGGGCTCCGGCAGTGATCCCGTGCATTCTTCGCACACCGCATGACGGCGCCATGAAGCCCGCCGCGCGCGCCGCCGCTCAGTTCGGCGACAGGGCCAAGCCCAGCATCAACAGCCCGATCATCACCGGCTGATGCAGCATGTAGTAGCTCAGCGACCAGCGCCCCAGCCAGGCCAGCGGCGACAGCGCACGCGGCAGCGGACCGGCCAGCCAGCGGCGCAGCGCCGCGGTGCGCGCCAACGCGAAGCCCCACAGCATCACGCCCAGCCAGGGCAGCAGCGGCACATAGTCCTCGGTGATGGGTTTGCGCGTCACCAGGCCCACCCAGTTCAGCGCGCGACCGTCGAACAGCGGGTGCGCCAGCAGCTGCGGCGCCAGCACGGCCGCCAGGCCCAGCAGCCAGAGCCCGGGGCCCAGCCGGTGCAGCCCGAAGCGCAGCAACAGCAGCATCAGCGCCATGCCGTGCAGCACGCCGAAATGGATGTAGGAACGCGGGAACATCCACCACGAGCCCACCGAAACCAGCAGCGCGCAGACGGCGATCTGGCCCCAGCGCTTCCAGAAGCGCCGCGCCGGCAGCCCCTGGGCCAGCGCCTGCGCCTGCCCCATGCCCGCGCAGAGCAGGAACAGGCTGACGATGGCGACGCGCTGCCAGGTCCAGAAGGGGTCGCGGTAGAAGTCCTGCTGAATGAGCCGGAAATGGCTCAGGTCGAAGCAGAAATGGAAGACCGTCATCCACACCATGGCCAAGCCGCGCAGCGCGTCCAGGCGTGCGTGGCGCACGGGCCGTGCGGGAACCGGGGATGCGGGGGCCTGTGTCATGGTGGGAGCCGCAGTCTAGCCATAATCCGCGCGAAGCCCCGACGATGGGGCGCCGCACACCCATCCGCCCATGACTCTCAAGCTGTTCCTCCATGGCGCCGCGACCGCGGCGCTGGTCTTGTTCTGCGCCGCGCTGCAGGCCCAGCCGCGCGCGATCACGCCCCGCGGGCCGCTGGAGGCGCAGGAACAGCAGACCACCCAGCTGTTCCGCAAGGCCTCGCCCTCGGTGGTGCACATCACGACGCTGGACACCCAGCGCGATTTCTTCTCGCGCGCGGTGAGCCAGGTGCCGCGCGGTACCGGCACCGGTTTCGTCTGGGACGAGCAGGGCCACGTCGTGACCAACTTCCACGTGATCCAGGGCGCCGACGCCGCCCGCGTCACGCTGGCCGACCAGAGCAGCTACGCGGCGCGCCTGGTCGGTGCCTTTCCCGACCGCGACCTGGCGGTGCTGCGCATCAGTGCGCCGCGCGACAAGCTTCAGCCCATCCCGCTGGGCAGCAGCCGCGATCTGCTGGTGGGCCAGACCGTCTATGCGATCGGCAACCCCTTCGGCCTGGACCAGACCCTGACGCGCGGCATCGTCTCGGCGCTCAACCGCGAGATCGAATCGATGACCCAGCGCACCATACGCGGGGTGATTCAGACCGACGCGGCGATCAACCCCGGCAACTCCGGCGGCCCGCTGCTGGACTCGGCCGGGCGGCTGATCGGGGTCAACACCTCCATCTACAGCCCCAGCGGCGCCAGCGCCGGCATCGGCTTCGCGATCCCCGCCGACGAGGTCAACCGCGTCGTGCCGCGGCTGATCAAGGACGGCCGCTTCATCCGCCCCGCGCTGGGCGTCACCGCCGGCTCGCAGGACCTGAGCCGCGCGCTGCGCCTGCCCAAGGGTGTGGCCCTGGTGGCCGTGCAGGCCGGCGGGCCGGCCGCGGCCGCCGGGCTGCAGGCCTTCCGCCGCGCGCGCGACGGCAGCATCCTGTCCGGCGACGTGATCACCGCGGTCAACGGCCAGGAGGTGGCCGACCTGGACGACATGCTCAGCTTGCTGGAAACCCGCCAGGTCGGCGAACGCGTCACGCTGACGGTCTGGAACGGCGGCCGCACGCGCCAGGTGCAGGCGCTGCTCGCCGCGTCCGCCGACTGAGGGCCGCGCCCCCTACTCTTCCCAACGGAAGCGCCACACCGCCAGCAGCACCATCAGTGCCGCGCTGCCCATCAGCACCGCCACGGCCGGCCAGGCGGCGTCCAGGCCCAGGCCGCGCCAGGTCATCGCGTCCAGGCCGTCGACCGCCCAGCGCACCGGCACGAACAGGGTCAGGTCTTGCAGCCAGCGCGGGAAGACGAAGCTGGGCACCCAGGCGCCGCCCAGCATCACCATCATCAGGCTGGCCATGATGGCCAGGCCGCGCGTTGCCTCCGGCGAGCCGCCGATCGCCGCCAGCAGCAGCCCGAAGCCGGCGGTGAAGAAGCCATAGGCCAGCACGATCAGCGCCAGCCCCGGCGCCGAGCCATGCAGCCGCACGCCGAACAGCGCCATGCCCGCCAGCATCACCAGCGCCAGCACGCCGCTGGCGATCAGCGTGGTGCTGATGAAATGGCCGCCCAGCAGCGTGGCGCGCGACAGCGGCGCCGCGCGCAGCCGCTGCCACAGGCCGCCGCGGCGGGCCAGCAGCAGGCCCACGCCCAGCTCCACGCCCAGCATCAGCACGAACTGCACGCCCATGCCGCCGAAGGAATGGGCATAGCCGTTGTAGCCGCTGTGCCCGGCGCTCAGCGCCTCTTCCTTCAGCTCGTAGGGCAGCGACAGCGCCTGCCCCAGGGCCGCCGGGCCCGAGGCCGCCGAGGCCGCGGCGCCAGCCGCCTGCGGCTCGGACTGCAGCGCCTGCAGATGGGTGAACAAGCCCTTCAGGTGCTCGCGGTGTTCCGTCGGCAGCCCCTGAGCGCGGTCCAGCGACTGCAGGGTCTCGGCCAGGCGCTCGCGGCCCGCGGTCCCGCTGAAGCTGCGCGTCAGCGTCTCGCGCATCGCATACTGGGCGAGCAGCCCGCGCAGCAGATTCAGCGTGATGGCGTCCGACGGGTCGTAGAGGATCTCGGCCTGGGCCTTGTGCCCGCTCAGCAGCGCGCGGCTGGCCGAGTCGCCGAAGCCGGCGGGCAACACCAGGGCCGCGGGCAGCTTGCCCTGGCGCACCAGGTCCTGGGCCTCGTCGCGCGCCAGGCGGCGCGCCTCCAGCGCGGCATCGGCGGCCAGCGCCGTCATCACCGCCTGGCTCAGCTCGCTGCGGTCCTCGTCGACCAGGGCCACCTTGACATGGGTGGGCATGTCGCCGCCCTTGCCGCCGAACAGCGAGCCGAAGAAGGCCGCGATCAGGATGGGCATGGCCAGGTGGATCATCAAGGCCTTGCGGTTGCGCAGGTACAGCCTCAGCTGCACCTGGACCAAGGCTGCCAGTGCCGACAGATTCATCGCTTCTCCAGTCCTGCGGTTCGTTGTCACACGAAATGGGTTACTCAAAGCCGGGGGCAGTCCGGGTCAGTCGCGAAGCTGGCGGCCGGTCAGCGCGAGGAAGAGCTGCTCCACGCTCGCCTCCTCGGTCTGCAGGCCCTGCAGCGGCAGGCCCAGGGCGCCCAGCGCCGCGCAGGTTGGCGCCAGATGCTCGGCGCCGGCCAGCGTCAGGCGCAGCGTTCGCTCGTCCAGGCGTTGCAGCGCCTGGACGCCGGCGAGCGCGCGCAGCCGCGCCTCCAGCTCCGCGCCCGGCGCCGCCGCCCACTGCAGGCGCAGCACGCAGGCGCCGGCCAGTCCGGCCAGCAACTCGCGCAGGCGGCCCTGCGCGATCACCTCGCCGTGATCCATGATGACCAGGCGCTCGCACAGGCGCTGCGCCTCTTCCATGTAGTGGGTGGTGTAAATCAGCGCGCGGCCCTGGTCGCGCAGCTGCTCCAACGTGTCGAAGATCGCGTTGCGGCTTTGTGGGTCGATGCCCACGGTGGGCTCGTCCAGCACCACGATGTCCGGCTCGTGCAGCAGCGCGCAGGCGATGTTCAGCCGCCGCTTCATGCCGCCCGAGAAGCCGTCGACCCGGTCCCGCGCGCGCTCCTGCAGGCCCGACAGCGCCAGCGCGCGCTCGATGCGCCCGGCCAGCAGCCCGCCGCCCAGTCCATAGAGGCGGCCGAAGGCCTCC
Organism: Pelomonas sp. CA6; assembly: GCF_022549225.1. Taxonomy (GTDB): domain Bacteria; phylum Pseudomonadota; class Gammaproteobacteria; order Burkholderiales; family Burkholderiaceae_C; genus Roseateles. The sequence continues at coordinate 15,496 of NZ_JAKZFD010000010.1, read as the reverse complement.
AGGTTCTGGCGTGCGCTGAGCACCTCGTACAAGGCCAGCTCCTGCGGCACCAGGCCGATGCGGGCCTTGCGCGGATCGGCGTCGGCGCCAATGGGCTGGCCCAGCACCTGCACCGTACCGGCGTCGGGGCGCAGCAGGCCGCACAGCATCGCCACCGTGGTGGACTTGCCGGCGCCGTTGGGCCCCAGCAGTCCGAGGATCTCGCCGCGGCGCAGCGACAGGCTGACGCCGCGCACCGCCTCGCGCGTGCCGAAGCGCTTGCGCAGACCACTGGCACTGAGCACCTCGTCCGCAGCGGCGGCCGGCGGCGAGACCTGGGGGTGGAGGGTGTCGTTCATCGTGGGCTCCTGGGTTGCGCCGCAGTGTAGGCAGCCCCTGGGGCAGCGCCATGGCGCTGCGACCAAACGGCCTCAGCGCGCCGCCAAAGGCAGGCAGAAGGCGCGGAATGCGGGGCACGCGAGCACGGGGCGGCCGATAAAATCGCCGCCCATGAGCGCCTCCCCCAAACATCTGGAACTGCTGGCCCCGGCCAAGACGGCCGACATCGGCATCGCCGCCCTCCACCATGGCGCCGATGCGGTGTACATCGGTGGGCCCAGCTTCGGCGCCCGCCACAACGCCGGCAACGAGATCGGCGACATCGAGCGCCTGGTGCGCGAGGCCCACCGCTTCAACGCGCGCATCTTCGTCACGCTCAACACCATCCTGCGCGACGACGAACTCGAAGGCGCGCGCCGCCTCGCCTGGCAGCTTTACGACGCCGGCGTGGACGCGCTGATCGTGCAGGACATGGGCCTGACCCAGCTGGACCTGCCGCCGCTGCAGCTGCATGCCAGCACCCAATGCGATATCCGCACGCCGGAAAAAGCGCGCTTCCTGCAGGACGCCGGGTTCTCGCAGGTGGTGGTGGCGCGCGAGCTGACGCTGCCGCAGATCCGCGCGGTGGCGCAGCAGCTGGACCGCGCGGTGCTGGAGTTCTTCGTCCACGGCGCGCTGTGCGTGGCCTACAGCGGCCAGTGCTTCATCAGCCATGCGCACACCGGCCGCAGCGCCAACCGCGGCGACTGCTCGCAGGCCTGCCGCCTGCCCTACGAGGTGGTCGACGGCCAGGGCCGAATCGTGGCGCACCAGAAGCATGTCCTGTCCATGAAGGACAACGACCAGAGCGCCAACCTGCGCGCGCTGGTCGATGCCGGGGTGCGCAGCTTCAAGATCGAGGGCCGCTACAAGGACATGGCCTATGTGAAGAACATCACCGGCCACTACCGCCGCCTGCTCGACGAGCTGCTGGCGCAGCGCCCCGACCTGGCGCGCGCGTCCAGCGGCCACACCCGGCTGCTCTTCACGCCTGACCCGGAGCGCAGCTTCAACCGCGGCAGCACCGACTACTTCGTCAACGGCCGCAAAGACGACATCGGCGCCTTCGACACGCCCAAGCACGCCGGGCTGCCGCTGGGCTATGTCACGAAGACGGCGGCCGATCATTTCGAGCTGGCGCTGGACGACGGCGTCGCGGCGTTGAACAACGGCGACGCGCTGACCTATTTCGACCTGCAGAAAGAACTCATCGGCCTGCGCGTCAACATCGCCGAGCCGCTGGGCGGCGCGCGCTGGCGCGCCTGGCCCAATGAGCCCATGGACAGTCTGAAGGACCTGCGCAAGGGCGTGGCCCTGTCACGCAACCGCGACATGGCCTGGGACCGCATGATCGCCGGCGAACGCACCGCCGAGCGGCGCATCGCGGTCGACCTGATGCTCATGGAGACCCCGGACGGCCTGGCGCTGCAGCTGCAGGACGAGGACCACCATGCGGCCTACGTCGAACTGACGCATGAGCGCCAACCGGCGCGCGACGCCGCGCGGGCCGAGGCCGCGATGCGCGAGGCCATGGCCCGGCTGGGCAACACCCTCTTCGAGGCACGCGAGATCAGCCTGCAGCCGCTGCACGGCGGCGCCCCGGGCTTCTGGCCCGCGTCGCTGCTGAACGCGCTGCGCCGCGACGGCATCGCCGCGCTGGAACAGGCGCGCGCCCAGGCCTGGATGCGCCTGCCGCGCGCTGTGCCCGTCGAGCCGCCGGTGCCCTACCCCGAGGACACACTGAGCTACCTGGCCAACGTTTACAACCACGCGGCGCACCAGTTCTACCTGAAGCATGGCGTCCGCGTGGTCGACGCCGCCTACGAAAGCCACGAGGAACTGGGCGAGGTCAGCCTGATGATCACCAAGCACTGCGTGCGCTACTCGCTGTCGCTGTGCCCCAAGCAGGCCAAGGGCGTGACCGGCGTGCAGGGCACGGTGCGCGCCGAGCCGCTGCAGCTGATCAACGGCAAGGAGAAGCTGACCCTGCGCTTCGACTGCAAGCCCTGCGAGATGCATGTGGTGGGCAAGATCAAGCGCGGCGTGCTCAACGAGGTCGCGGCGCAGCCGTTGCAGTTCTACCGCAGCCGCCCCGGCGCCGCGGCAGGCTAGCCCGGGTCATCCCTTGTTGTCGGGGGGCGCCAGGCCGCGCCGCCCGCGCCGGCCTGTGTTAGCGTCGGTGGGCCGCCGCAGTTCCCGCCCCGCTCATGCGCCCCGACCCCGGTGTCGTGCCCGAAGCCCGTCCTCTCCACGCCCCTCGGAGAGCGATCTGGAATGCGCCGGCGCCTTGGCCGCTGACGCTGATGCTCGCCCTGCTGCTGTTCGCGCTGGGCTGGGCGCTGCTGGCACTGCGCCAGGATCAGCGGCAGGAGGAACAGCGGCGCCAGGCCGCCGACGCGCTGGACCTGCTGCGCGAACGCCTGGAGACCGCCGGCCGGGCCAGCTTCGAGCCGGCCGCGACGCTGGCCGCGCTGATCCAGGCCGACGGCGAACTGAGCGAGGCGCGCTGGCGTCGTCTGATGGACGGCGCGCCGCCGTTGCCGCCGCAGGTACGCGGCCTGCGCGTGACGCCGGCCCAGGGCCCCAGCCTGGGCCAGGTGCAGCCGGACTGGGCGGCCGCGCTGGACGAAGCGGCGGCGCGCGAGCCCGCCCCAGGCGCCGCGGAGCGCGCGCCCACCGCCGCGCCGCGGCACGGCCCCGCAGCGCACCTGCTCGGCCCGATCGCGCTGCCCGGCGGGCGCAGCGCGCTGGTGCAACAGCGCAGCCTCTACCTGCCCGGCGAGGGCGGTGGCGCACTCCGCTACTGGGGGCGCATCGCGCTGGTCGCCGACCTGGATCTGTTGCTACGGGCGGCCGGACTGGACCCGGCGCAAGCGGGTGACCTGAGCCTGAGCCAGGACGACGGCGGCACGCCGGCCGGCCGGCTGCTGTGGGGCAGCCCCGCCGCGGCCGACCAGGGTTCGCTGCGCACGACGCTGGGCATGCCCGGTGCACGCTGGGTGCTCAGCCGCGCGGTCGACCCGGCGCTGCTGGCCGCGCCCTCCCCGCGCCCCCTGTGGCTGCTGCCCTGGATCTGCGCGGCGCTAGCGCTGCTGATGGCCGGGCTGCTGCATCAGGCCTGGCGGCTGCGGCGCAGCAACCGGCAGCTGCGCGCGCGCGTCGACGCCGCCCTGCGCCTGCAGGATGACATGGAGTCCTCCAAGGCCCGCTTCCGCACGCTGGCCATGCTGGCCAGCGACTGGGTCTGGGAGCAGGACGCGCAGCTGCGCTTCACCTATGTGTCGCGCCTGGGCGAGGACGCCAGCGACCCCGACGCCGGCAGCGTGCTGGGCCGCCAGCGCTGGGAGCTGCCCGGCCTGCTGCCGATGGACTGGCGCGCGCACCAGGCCTGCCTGCAGCGGCGCGAAACCTTCCGCGACTTCGAGTACTCGCTCTACCAGCCCGACGGCCGGCTACGTCACGTCACGGTCAGCGGCGCCCCCTTCTACGACGCCCAGGGCCAGTTCCAGGGCTATCGCGGCATCGGCCGCAACATCACGGCGGCCCGCGAGGCCGAGGCGCGCCTGCGCCAGTCGCAGGCCGACGCCCAGACCATGAAAGACCGCCTGCAGGCGGTGCTGGACGCCGCGGTGGAGGTCGCGATCATCGCCACCGACGCGCAGGACCGGGTGCTGGTCTTCAACGCCGGCGCCGAGCGCATGCTGGGCTACCGCTCGCGCGAGGTGCTGGGGCTGGCGCCGGCGCTGCTGGGCCGGTACCGGGACAACACCTGGCACGGCCTGCCGCTGACGCTGGCCGCCGAGGAAGACCTGCACACGCTGGAGGCCAGCGCGGGTGGGGACCCCGCGCCGCTGGCCAATGGCACGGCGCGCCGGCGCGTCCTGGTGCGCGCCGATGGCCGCCGCGTCGAGGTCTCGCTGACCATCAGCCGGGTCCTGTCGCGCGCCGGCGAGCCGATCGGGCATCTCTGGGTGGCGCGCGACATCGGCCAGCAGCTGCAGGCCGAGCGCGAACTGCAGACGCTCAATGCCGAGCTGGAGGCGCGCGTGCAGGCGCGCACGCGCGAGCTCAGCGAGGCGCTGGAGCACCTGCACCAGGCCCAGGACGAGCTGCTGCGCTCCGAGAAGATGGCCGCGCTGGGCTCGCTGGTGGCCGGCGTCGCGCACGAGCTGAACACCCCGCTGGGCAACTGCCTCACCACCGCCTCCACGCTGTCGGAGCGCACGCAGGAAGTCCGCCGCGCGATGGCCCAGGGCAGCCTGCGCCGCTCGGTGCTGGAGCACTACCTGGTCGATGCCGGCACCTCCAGCGAGCTGCTGCTGCGCGGCCTGCACGCGGCCGCGGAGTTGGTGACGCATTTCAAGCAGCTGTCGGTGGACCAGACCAGCGAGCAGCGGCGCCATTTCCAGCTGGAGGAGGTGGTCAACGACGTGCTCGGGCTGGCGCGCGCGCGCTGGCGCACGACGCCCTTCCAGCTGGAGTCGCAGATCGAAGTCGAGCGCCAGGTGGACGGCTATCCGGGCCCACTGGGCCAGGTGCTCGGCAACCTGCTGCAAAACGCGCTGCTGCACGCCTTCGAGGGCCGCGATCAGGGCCGCCTGCGCATCGTCGGCCGGCCGCTGGACGCGCAGCATTTCCTGCTCGAGGTGGCGGACGACGGCCGCGGCATGAGCGACGAGGTGCGGCGGCGCGCCTTCGACCCCTTCTTCACCACCAAGCTGGGCCGTGGCGGTTCCGGGCTGGGGCTGAACATCGTCTACAACATCGTCACCGGCCCGCTGGGCGGCGAGCTGGAGCTGCACAGCGCGCCGGGACAGGGCAGCCGTTTCGTCTTCCGCCTCCCCTACGTGGCGCCGCAGTTCAGGCCAGCAAACCAATAGCCTTGCCGGCCCAGGCTTTTGCAGGCGGCGCCTAGACTGCGGCCATGCTGGTGCCCCTCTCCATCCTCGACCTCGCCCCCATCGCCGAAGGCCGCAGTGCCGCCGACGCCTTGCGGGAATCGCTGCAACTCGCCCGCCATGCCGAGGCGCTGGGTTACCGGCGCTACTGGGTGGCCGAGCATCACAACATGGACGGCGTGGCCTCGTCGGCGACCGCCGTGCTGATCGGGCAGATCGCCGCCGCGACCACGACACTGCGCGTGGGCTCGGGCGGCATCATGCTGCCCAACCACGCGCCGCTGACCGTGGCCGAACAGTTCGGCACGCTGGCCACGCTGTTCCCCGGCCGCATCGACCTCGGTCTGGGCCGCGCGCCGGGCACCGACGGGCCGACGATGCGCGCACTGCGCCGCCACCTGTCCAGTGCGATGGAAGACCGCTTCCCCGAGGACGTGCGGGAGCTGCAGACCTATCTGGCGCCGGCGCGCGAGGGTCAGGTCGTGCGCGCGATCCCGGGTCAGGGCACCGAGGTGCCGATCTGGATCCTGGGCTCCAGCTTGTACGGCGCGCAGCTGGCCGCGGCCTTCGGCCTGCCCTTCGCCTTTGCCTCGCACTTCGCGCCGGCCCAGCTGATGCAGGCGCTGCAGCTCTATCGCGAGGGCTACCGGCCCAGCCCCGCCCAGCCGCGCCCGCAGGCCATGGTGGGGCTCAACGTCGTCGTCGCGGACAGCGATGCCGAGGCGCGGCGTCTCTACACCTCGCTGCAGCAGCGCTTCCTGGGCATGCAGCGCGGCCAGCGCGGCCCTCTGCCTCGCCCGGTCGACTGCATGGACGGGCTGTGGAGCGAGGGCGAGCGGCTGGCGGTGGAGCGCATGCTTGCCGAATCGCTGGTGGGCTCACCCGACACGGTGCGCGCCGCGCTGCGCGAGACGCTGGCGCGCACCGGGGCGGACGAGCTGATCGTCAACTGCCCGGTGCACGACGCCGACGCGCGGCGCCATTCCTACCGGCTGCTGGCCGAGCTGAACCAGGCCTGACCGGCCCGCGCGCGCGGGCTCAACCCACCCACTTGCGCGCGTTACGGAACATGCGCAGCCAGGGGCTGGCATCGCCCGCGCCGCCGCCGCTCCAGCTCATCTGGATGTTGCGGAACACGCGCTCGGGGTGCGGCATCATCGCGGTGAAGCGGCCGTCGGCCGTGGTCACCGCGGTCAGGCCCTGCGGGCTGCCGTTGGGGTTGGTCGGGTAGCGCTCGGTCGGCTGGCCGTGGCCGTCGACGAAGCGCATCGCGCGCAGCACGCGGCCGGCGTCGCCGCGCTGCGAGAAGTCGGCATAGCCCTCGCCATGCGCCACCGCGATCGGCAGACGGCTGCCGGCCATGCCGGCGAAGAACAGGCTGGGCGAATCCAGCACCTCCACCTGGCTCAGACGGGCCTCGAACTGCTCGCTCTTGTTGCGCGTGAACTTGGGCCAGTCCTGCGCGCCGGGGATCATGGGCGACAGCGCAGCCAGCATCTGGCAACCATTGCACACGCCCAGCGCGAAGCTGTCGCTGCGGCCGAAGAAGGCCTCGAAGGCGTCCTTGAGCTGCGGGTTGAAGAGGATGGACCGCGCCCAGCCCTCGCCCGCGCCCAGCGTGTCGCCGTAGGAGAAGCCGCCGCAGGCGACGAAGCCCTTGAACTGCGCCAGGTCGACCGCGCCGGCCTGCAGGTCGCTCATGTGCACGTCGAAGCTGTCAAAGCCGGACAGCGCCATGGCATAGGCCATCTCGACGTGCGAGTTCACGCCCTGCTCGCGCAGGATGGCCACGCGGGGCCGCGCGCTGGCGCGCGCCACATAGGGCGCGGCGACGTCGTCCAGCGGGTCGAAGCTGGGCGCCCATTGCAGGCCGGGCTGGGCCGGGTCGCGGGCCTGTTCGTGTTCCTGGTCGGCGCAGACCGGGTTGTCGCGCTCGCGCGCGATGCGCCACGAGACCTGGTCCCAGGCCTCCAGCAGCTCGGCCAGGCCGGCGGCGAAGACCTTCTTGGTGTCGCGCCAGACTTCCAGCTGCTGGTGTTCGTTGGTCTTGCCCAGCACATGGCTGTGGCGCGACAGCCCGTGCGCGCGCAGGGTCTGCAGCACCGCGTCGCGCTCGCCGGAGGCGACCTGCAGCACCACGCCCAGCTCCTCGTTGAAGAGCGCCTTCAGCGTCAGTTCCTCGCGGCGCGCGCTGACCTGGCCGGCCCAGTTCTTGGAGTCGCCGTACTCGGCACGGCTGTCGCTGATGCCGTCGCCCTCGGTGACCAGCAGGTCCACGTTGAGGCTGACGCCGCGGCGGCCGGCGAAGGCCATCTCGCAGACGGCGGCGAACAGGCCGCCATCGCTGCGGTCGTGGTAGGCCAGCAGCTTGCCCTCGGCGCGCAGCGCATTGACGGCGGCCACCAGGTTCTTCAGCAGCGCCGGGTCGTCCAGGTCCGGCACCGGGCCGCCGAACTGGTTCAGCGTCTGCGCCAGGATGGAGCCGCCCATGCGCATGCGTCCCTGGCCCAGGTCGACCAGGATCAGCGTGGTGTCGCCCTCGCGCAGCTGCGGCGTCAGCGTGCCCCGCACATCGGCCAGCGACGCGAAGGCGGTGACGATCAGCGACACCGGCGCGGTGACCTGGCGCACCTCGCCGCCAGCCTCGGTCCAGCGCGTGCGCATGGACAGCGAATCCTTGCCCACCGGGATGGAGACGCCCAGCGCCGGGCACAGTTCCAGGCCCACGGCCTTGACGGTGTCGTACAGCGCGGCGTCCTCGCCGGGTTCGCCGCAGGCGGCCATCCAGTTGGCGCTGAGCTTCACCCGGGACAGCTCGATGGGCGCGGCGAGCAGGTTGGTGATGGCCTCGGCCACCGCCATGCGACCCGAGGCGGGCGCGTCCACCGCCGCCAGCGGCGTGCGCTCGCCCATGCTCATCGCCTCACCGGCGAAGCCCTTGAAGTCGGCTAGCGTCACCGCGCAGTCCGCCACCGGCAGCTGCCAGGGCCCGACCATCTGGTCGCGGTGGTTCAGACCGCCCACGGTGCGGTCGCCGATGGTGATCAGGAAGCGCTTGGACGCCACGGTCGGGTGGCGCAGCACGGTGGTCGCCACCGCGTCCAGCGCCACGCCGGTCAGGTCCAGCACGCCGCCCGAACGCTGCACGCGCCGCACGTCGCGCTGCATCTTGGGCGGCTTGCCCAGCAGCACGTCCATGGGCATGTCGATCGCGCGCTCGCCGCCGGGGCCGTCTTCCAGCACCAGCTCGCGCGACTCGGTCGCCACGCCGACCACGGCGAAGGGGCAGCGCTCGCGCTCGCACATGGCCTGGAACAGCGGCAGGCTGTCCGGCGCGATGGCGAGCACATAGCGCTCCTGGCTTTCGTTGCACCAGATTTCCTTGGGCGCGAGGCCGGACTCCTCCAGCGGCACCTGGCGCAGGTCGAAGGTGGCGCCACGGCCGGCGTCATTGACCAGCTCGGGGAAGGCGTTGGAGATGCCGCCCGCGCCGACGTCGTGCACGGCCAGGATGGGGTTGTTCTCGGCCAGGCCCCAGCAGTGGTTGATGACCTCCTGCGCGCGGCGCTGGATCTCGGGGTTGCCGCGCTGCACGGAATCGAAGTCCAGGTCCGCGGTGTTGGTGCCGGCGGCCATGGAGCTGGCCGCGCCGCCGCCCATGCCGATGCGCATGCCCGGGCCGCCCAGCTGGATCAGCAAGGTGCCGGCGGGGAACTCGATCTTCTTCGTCAGGTCGGCGCGAATCGCGCCCAGGCCGCCCGCGATCATGATGGGCTTGTGGTAGCCGCGCTGCACGCCGTCCACCTGCTGCTCATAGACACGGAAGTAGCCCGCCAAATTGGGCCGGCCGAACTCGTTGTTGAACGCGGCGCCGCCCAGCGGACCTTCGGTCATGATCTGCAGCGCGCTGGCGATGTGGGCCGGTTTGCCCACCGGCTGCTGCTCCCAGGGCTCGGCCAGCCCGGGCAGGTGCAGGTTGGACACCGAGAAGCCGGTCAGGCCGGCCTTGGGCTTGGAGCCGCGGCCGGTCGCGCCCTCGTCGCGGATCTCGCCACCGGCGCCGGTGGACGCGCCGGGGTGCGGCGAGATCGCCGTCGGATGGTTGTGCGTCTCGACCTTCATCAGCACATGCGCCGTCTCCTGGCGCGCCTGGTACTGCGGCGCGCGCTGGTCGCCCGCCGGCATCCAGCGCTCGATCACATGCCCTTCCATCACCGCGGCGTTGTCGGCATAGGCGATCACCGTGTGCTGCGGATGGCACTTCTCGGTGTTGCGGATCATGCCGAACAGCGACAGCGGCTGCGCCTCGCCGTCGATGGTGAACTGGGCGTTGAAGATCTTGTGCCGGCAATGCTCGCTGTTGGCCTGCGCGAACATCATCAGTTCCACGTCGCTGGGGTTGCGGGCGAGCTTCTGGAAGGCGGCGACCAGGTAGTCGATCTCGTCCTCGGACAGCGCCAGGCCCCAGGCGCCATTGGCCTCGTCCAGCGCGGCGCGGCCGCGGCCCAGCACGTCCACATGGGCCAGCGCCTCGGCCTGTTTGTCGTCGAACAGATGGCGGGCGTCCTCGCGCGCGAACAGCACGCTCTCGGTCATGCGGTCGTGCAGCAGCGCCGCGCAGGCGAGCAGTTCCTCCTGGGCCAGCGGCTTGACGCCGCCGACGGCACCGCCGGTCACCTTGCCCAGCAGCCCGGCGCTCTTCAGCACCAGGCGGTACTCGGTGACGCGCTCCACGCGCCGGATCGCCAGGCCACAGTTGTGCGCGATGTCGGTGGCCTTGGACGCCCAGGGACTCAGCGTGCCCAGGCGCGGCGCGGTGACGATCAGCGCGCCCTCGGCCGGGCCTTCGTAGCGATCGCCGTAGTTCAGCAGCGCGGCCAGCTTGTCCTGCGCCGAGGCGTCCAGCGGGCTGTCGGTCCAGACCCAGTGCACATGGCGCGCATGGAGGGCGTCCACGCGTTCGGCGATGGCCGGATGCAGCGCCTGCAGCCGCGCCAGCAGCGCCTGGGCGCGGAAGGCGGAGAGGGCATTCCCCCCCTCGAAGTGAACAAGATGCTTGGAGGAGGTGGTGCTGACCATGGAATCCCGGGGGTGTTTGCGCCGCGCGCGCCGCGGCAGACAAAGAGCCCGCCATTTTAGCCCGCGCCCCGCGGCGTGCTTCCGAGCGCCCCACCGGGCCCGCCCTGCCGGCGCCCTGGGGTCGCCTCCGCGGCGCCTACCCGCGGGTTGTGAAAAGCGTCACGAATCATGGGTGGCGCTGTCACGTTGACTTACAAAGCCGCGAACAGTGTCGCGTCGATACCCCCTAAAGTGGGATTTACGGGCGAATTTCGCCCAATTCCATCGTTTCATCAGAGGTATGACATGAGACTCCCTCGCTTCCGTTGGATGAGCACCGTGGCCGCGATGGCCCTGTCCGCCGGCCTGCTGATCGCCTGTGGCGGCGGTGGCGGCGGCGGGACCGACACCAGCAGCAATGCCCAGACGCCGGCCAACCCGGCGCCCGCCACCATCAGCATGCTGGACGGCACGATCACCGGCTTTGGCAGCGTCGTCATCGACGGCGTGCGCTACGACGACAGCCAGGCGCGGGTCGGCTTCGCCAAGATGGCCGATGCCAGCACCGCGGGCACGCTCGCCGACCTGCGCACCGGCATGCGGGTGCAGGCCGATGTGAAGGACGGCGTGCTGCAGGCGCTGACCGTCAACTTCGCGCTGGTCGGCACCATCGGAGCGGTCGATGCCACGGCGGGGACCGTGACCGTGTTCGGCCAGACCATCCAGACCGTCGCCAGCGGGCAGCTGCCCACCGTGTTCGACGGTTTCACCGCGCTGGGCCAGCTGGCGATCGGCGACCTGATCCGCGTCTACGGCACGGTCGGCAGCGATGGCCGCATCACCGCGACACGCATCGAGCGCAAGGCCAAGAACGGCGGCACCGAGGTCTTCCGCCTCAGCGGCGCGATCCAGTCGCTGGACAGCACGAACAAGCGCTTCGGCCTGCAGGGCAACAGCGGCGTGGTCGTGGACTACAGCCAGGCCAATGTGCTGCCCACCGGCGCCGTGCTGGAGAACAACAAGCTGGTCAGCGTGATCTCGCTGAGCGCGCCCACGACCACGGGCGGCCAGACCGTGCTCGCCGCCAAGCAGGTGGAGGTGAAGGCCAAGAAGCTGCCGGACGGCAATGGCGTCAGCGTCGGCGGCGTGATCTCGGCCTTCCAGAGCCTGGCCTCGATGCGCATCGGCGACGTGCAGGTCGACGCCAGCAATGCCAAGCTCACCGAGGGCACGAGCGCCGCCGACGTGGTCAACGGCGCGCTGGCCCTGGCGCAGGGCAAGGTCAGCAACGGCGTGCTGGCGGCCGACACGCTGAAGGTGTTCAAGCAGGACACGGCCATCAAGGCGCTGCTGGTGGGCCAGGTCACCGACTATGTGTCGCTGGCCAACTTCAGCGTGCGCGGCACCGTCGTCGACGGCAGCCAGGCCAGCTTCACCAAGGGCCAGGCCAGCGATCTGGCCGTGGGCACCTGGGTGCAGATCACCGGCAGCCTGAGCGCCAGCGGCGTGCTGGCCAAGGAAATCAGCGTGACCCCGCCGCCCAGCGACAAGCCGGCCAAGCTGGCCGGTGCGATCGGCGGCCTGGACAGCACGGCCAAGCAGTTCACGCTGCTGGGCGTGAAGGTGCAGTGGAGCGACAGCACCAAGTTCAGCCCCGACGGCAAGTCCGCCGCGCAGCTGGCCAATGGCGGCATGGTCGCCGTGGAGGGCAGCTACTCGGCCAGCAGCGGCGCGTTCAATGCCACCAGCATCGCCTTCCTGCAGCCGGTGACCGGCCTGAAGACCGTGGGCTTCTCGGGCCTGGCCTATGACGTCGGCGCGAGCAGCTTCAAGGTCGGCAGCAACACGGTACAGATCACCAACACGACCCAGTTCGAGTCCAAGACCAACAGCGCGGCCGACCTGGTCAATGGCGTGCGCGTCAGCGTCGTCGCCCAGGTCAGCAGCGCCAACGGCAGCGTGACGCTGAGTGCGGTCAAGGTCGAGATCGAGGGCGACAAGGACGACCAAGGCCGCGACCTGGCCTACGTCACCGGCCTGATCACCGACTACGCCAGCGCCGCGAGCTTCCGCGTCGGCGGCCAGTGGGTCGATGCGAGCGGCAGCGGCGTGCAATGGGTGGACGGCAATGCCAGCAAGCTGGCCAACGGCGCCAAGGTCGAGGTCAAGGGCACGGTGCAGAACGGCGTGCTGGTCGCGGTGAAGCTGCACTTCCTGCCCGGCTGATCCCCTCCCCGCCCCGCCATGACAGCCGCCTGCCGACGCAGGCGGCTTTTTCTTGGGCGCCCGCCGCCATGCCACACTGGGCGCATGACGACGAGCAAGCCCGCCGACCGCGCCGCGGCCGCGCGCTGGGAGCAGCGCTACCGAAACCAGGGCCTGGCCACGCCCGACGGCTGGCTGCCCGGCTGGCAGGCGCGCCTGCCCGCGCCGGGCGCGGCGCTGGATCTGGGCTGCGGCGACGGCGGCGAAACCGAGTTGCTCGCGGCCTGGGGCTGGGCTGTGACCGCGGTGGACCTGTCGGCCCAGGCGCTGGAACGCTCGCAGCGCCGCACGCCCGCGGCTCGCCACCTGCGGCTGGACCTGCGCGACCTGGGCCCCTTGCGCACGGGCGAATTCGACCTGGTCGTGGCCCATCTGTCACTGCACTACTTCGACCACGCCGACAGCCGCAAGGCCTGGCAGGAAGCGGCGCGCGTGCTGCGGCCCGGCGGGCTGCTGCTGGGCTGCGTCAACGCCGACGACGACTGGCACTATGGCGCGCCGCCCGATTCGAGCGGCTGGGCCCCGGTGCTGGTGGACGGCGTGCCCAAGCAGTTTTTCGACCGCGCCAAGCTGCTGGCGCTGTTCGACACGCCGCACTGGACCTTGCTGCAGCTGGACAAGAGCCGGACCGAACGCTACGGCGCGCCCAAGTCCTGCTGGGAATTCCTGGCCCGCCGCGAGACCGCTTAGCGCACTGCCATATTTCTTTCACGCCCCGTCGCTAGATTCGGCCTTCCACCGACACGACCACGACGGGGTCAGGCGAAAGAAAGCAGATGCAAAAGAAGATGTGGGGCGCCGCGCTGACCGCGGCATTCGGGCTGGCGGGATGCTGGGGCGATGGCGATGAAAGCCCGGCGACGCCGGTGCCCGCGGCGATGAGCGGCGTGCTGCTGGACTCGGCGGTGGAAGGCGTGGCCTACAGCGCCAGCCCCTCTGGCAAATCGGGCAAGACGGACGCCAGCGGCAAGTTCGACTGCCTGGCCGGCGACAGCGTGAGCTTCAAGGTCGGCGGCATCGAGCTGGGCACGGCGCGCTGCGCCAGCCTGGTCACCGCGCTGGACCTGGCCGGAACCGTCAACTATTCGGACGACAACGAACAGGTCGGCCATCTGCTGATGTTCCTGCAGTCGCTGGACGAGGACGACGACCCGACCAACGGCATCCGCATCAGCGCCGAGGCCGCGAGCGCGCTGGCCGGCCAGAGCCTGAACTTCAAGCAGGCCTCGGCCGCCTTCCTCGGCGATCTGCAGACCCGGCTCAACGGCATCGTCGCCACCGACAAATCCGGCAAGGCCTACGGTGGCCGCAAGCCCGACGCGACCCGGCTGGCCCTCGCCCGCCAGCACTTCGTCGAAGGCGTGCTGGGCGCTCAGCTGGGCCAGAGCCACAACACCAGCAAGAGCAACCAGGCCAGCGCTGGCGGCGAGGTCAGCGTCACCCGCTTTCAGCTGACGGCCGACCCCTCGCTGTACGTGCCCTACGAGGGCACGAACGCCGAGGCCCGCAAGGACTTCGCCAACGGCTTCTTCCCGGCCGTCGGTTCCGGCCTGGCCTTCAAGGGCAAAGCCGCGGACGGCAGCCTGGAGTTCTACGGCATCACCGACCGCGGCCCCAATGGCGACAGCCCCAATGCCCCCATCCCCGGCGATGCCAGCGGCAAGACCGGCATCACCAAGATGTTCCCCGCCCCCAGCTTCGCGCCGTCCATCGGCCTGATCTCGGTGGGCAAGGACGGCGCGCAGATCAAGTCGCTGATGCCCATCAAGCTGGACGCCAGCACCAAGATCACCGGCCTGCCGCGCAGCGTCGGCAACCCGGTCGAGATCCCGCTGACCGACGGCATGAAGTACGACGCCGCCAAGGCCGCCTTCGGCCCCAACGGCCTGGACACCGAAAGCCTGGTCTACGACGCCAAGAACAAGGTGTTCTGGACCTCCGACGAGTACGGCCCCTTCATCGTCAAGATCAATGCCGACACGGGCGTGATCCTGAAGAAGTACCAGCCGGGCTCCGGCGCCGCCGACCTGCCCGAGGTGCTCAAGCAGCGCCGCGCCAACCGCGGCATGGAAGGCCTGGCCCTGGCCGCCGACGGCAAGCTGCACGGCTTCCTGCAAAGCCCGGTCGACCCGCTGGACGCTGCCGGCAAGTCCATCAAGGCGGTGGACGCGAGCGACCTCAACGGCGATGGCAAGAAGACCGACAAGGTCAACGTGAAGGACTACGCCCAGTTCACGCGCTGGCTGGAATTCGATCCGGTCACGGAAAGCTCCAAGCTCTACGCCTATCCGCTGAACTACGCCGTCGCCGGCGAGAAGTGGGACCGCAACCGCACCGGCAGCGCCAAGCTGGGTGACCTGCTGGCCCTGCCCAACGGCAAGTTCCTGGTCATCGAGCAAGGCGCCGACGCGGCGGGCAAGGTGCGCAACTTCCTGATGCTGGTGGAGATCCCGTCCGGCGTCACCGACATCAAGGCCGACGGCATCGAACTGGAGCAGAACAGCATTGACGGCAGCACCGCCACCGCCCACCCCTGGGCCGCGCTGGTGAAGCTGCGCAAGACCCTGCTGCTGGACCTCAATGCCATCGGCTGGACCGCCGAGAAGGCCGAGGGCCTGGCCCTGGTCGACGAGCAGACCGTGGCGCTGATCAACGACAACGACTTCGGCCTGCGCACCGTGCTGGTGGACAAGGACGGCAAGGAACTCGCCGGAGACATCACCGCGTGCACGGTGGACGCCGCCGGCGCCATCGTCAACGACGGCAGCTGCGCCGCCGGCGCGGTGGGCGCGCGCGTGGCCCGCGCCGAGGCGTCCGTGCGCCCCACCCGGCTGTGGCTGATCAAGTTCCCCAAGGCGCTGGCCAGCTACACCCTGCCCTGACGCCGCGGGCATGAACGCCAAGGGCCGGATCGCTCC
>NZ_JAKZFD010000001.1 GCF_022549225.1 Pelomonas sp. CA6 | reverse complement strand
CTGAAAAAGTATCTCCATTGAAACCCCAGCTTCCAGATTGAGACGGCTCGCGCCGTGATGGCATGACGTTCGCAACCCCTGTGCCAGTTGAGCCAACTCAAGGGTAATCACCGAGAAATCCGGCGCTGAATGCCCTCTTTGGGCATCCGCGGACCCGCCAGAGCCCGCTGGGGCCCGGCAAACAGGGCGGAAATCCGCACTCGGCCCACAAAGCCGGTGCGGGATTCCGCAAGACCCGGCACGGCGCTACGCCGTTGCTCACAGCGGCGGCCGGATTGGGCACACTACGAGCCCCGCGCGCCCCAACATGCTCCACCTCGCCCGCCTCGCCGACCTGAAGACCGCCCTGGCCCGCCGCCTGAGCCGGCCCAGCTTCTTCATCTACGTGACCGCCGGCCTCATGGTGCTGGGCTTGGTGCTGGGCCAGCGCCTGAGCCAGAGCGCGGGCATGTCGCACCTGGCCGCGCTGGCCAGCGAGCGGCTGGAGCTTTATGCCTCCAACCTGGAGGCCGAGCTGGGCCGCCATGCCTCGCTGCCGGCGATGCTGGCGATCGACCCGCTGGTGCAGGCCCTGCTGGACAACCCCGCCGACACCGGCCTGCGCCGCCGCGCCGACCAGTGGCTGGCGCGCGTGAACGTGCGCGCGGGCACGATGCAGATCTTCATCGCCAGCCCCGACGGCCAGATGCTGGCCGCCAGCGACGACAGCCCGCCTCCGTCGCGGCTGCCGGCGGCGATCGCGCAGGACCTGCGCCACTTCTTCGCCAGCGACACGCGCACCGCCACCATGGACTACTACCTGCTGCAGCCGCTGTGGCGCGACGAGCAGCTGCGCGGCGTGATCGTCGTGCGCGTGAGCCTGGCGCCGCTGGAGGCCACCTGGGTGGACCTGGGGCTGCGCAGCCAGGGCGAGAAGCTGTTGGTCGCCGACGAGCAGGACGTGATCATCATGAGCTCGGTGCCGGCCTGGAAGTACTTCGTGATGGGCGAGGCCGACGAGGACCAGCGCCAGGTCTTGCGCGCCAGCGGCCGCTATCCGCCGACCTCGCTGCAGAGCATGGGCATCCCGGCGGGGCTGCCGGCCGGCGGCGAGGGCAGCCTGGTGCGCGTGCCACCGACCAGCGCCCACGAGACCGTCAGCGCGCGCGTGCAGGGCCCTCAGCTGCTTGCGCAGGAACGCCTGCTGGTGCCGCTGGGGCTGCGGCTGGTGGCACTGTCCGACCCCACCGAGGTCTGGCGCCAGGCGCGCCAGGCGGGCTGGAGCGGCGCGGCCTTTGGCGCGGCGCTGGGACTGCTGGCGCTCTACCTGGCCTCGCGGCGGCGCGCGCTGCACCAACTCTTCCAAGCCAAGACCGAGCTGCAGCAGGCCCATGCGCAGCTGGAGCGCATCGTGGACCACCGCACGGCCGAACTGCGCAGCGCCAACGCCGAGCTCAAGCGCCAGATCGCGCAGCGCATCCAGGCCGAGGACGAGCTGGTGCAGGCCGGCAAGCTGGCCGTGCTGGGCCAGATGTCGGCCGGCATCTCGCACGAGGTCAACCAGCCCCTCACCGCGCTGCGCGCGCTGGCGCGCAATTCTCAGCGCCTGCTGGAAGTCGGCCGGCCGCAGGCGGTGGCCGACAACCTGAAGACCATGGACGAGATGGTCGAGCGCATGGGCCTGATCACGCGCCAGCTGAAGAGCTTCGCGCGCAAGGCCGAGCTGGTGATGGCGCCGATCTCGCTGCGCGACGCGGTGCGCAACGCGCAGCTGCTGCTGCAGCACCGGCTGCGCGAGCTGGACGTCGAGCTGCGAGTGGAGATCCCCGAGGGCCTGCGCGTGAGCTGCGACGGCAACCGGCTGGAACAGGTGCTGGTCAACCTGATGGGCAATGCGATCGACGCGATGGCGCGCGAGCCGCAGCGCGTGCTGCGCGTGGCCACCACCGAGCAGGACCAGGGCCGGCGCGTGCTGGTGCGCGTGACCGACACCGGCGCGGGCATGAGCGACGCGCAGATGGCCCACCTGTTCGAACCCTTCTTCACCACCAAGCCCGCCGGCGAAGGCCTGGGGCTGGGCCTGGTGATCTCATCGAAAATCGTCCATGAATTCGGCGGCAGCCTGCGCGCGGAGCGACTCGAGCAAGGCATGAGCTTCGAGTTCGACCTGGCCGTGTCCAGCTGGACCGCCCCCGACCCCCACGAGGAAGAGCATGTTTGAGGGATACCGTATCGTCTTCGTCGAGGACGACGCCCCGGTCCGTATCAGCCTGACCCAGACCCTGGAACTGGAGGGCTTCGCGGTGCAGCCCTGCCGCAGCGCCGAGGAGGCCCTGCCCCACATCCAGGCCGGCGCCCAGCTGATCGTCATCACCGACGTGCGCCTGCCGGGCATGGACGGGCTGGCGCTGTTGGAGCACACCGTGGGCACCGACGCCGGCATCCCGGTGATCCTGATCACCGCGCATGGCGACGTGGCGATGGCGGTGCAGGCCATGCGCAGCGGCGCCTATGACTTCATCGAGAAGCCCTTCGCCCCGGAGCGCCTGGTGGACACGGCCCGGCGCGCGCTGGACCTGCGCACGCTGCGCAACGCTGCCGACGAGTTGCGCCAGCAGCTGCAGCGCGCCAGCGGCATCGAGGCGGCGTTGCTGGGCACCTCCGCGGTGATGCAACAGCTGCGGCGCCAGATCCTCAACCTCGCCTCCACCTCGGCGGACGTGATGATCCTGGGCGAGACCGGCACCGGCAAGGAGCTGGTGGCGCGCTGCCTGCACGACCAGAGCGCGCGACGCGACCGCAACTTCGTCGCGATCAACTGCGGCGGCCTGCCCGAAGCCTTGTTCGAGAGCGAACTGTTCGGCCACGAGCCGGGTTCGTTCACCTCGGCGGCGAAGCGGCGCATCGGCAAGATCGAGCACGCCAACGGCGGCACGCTGCTGCTGGACGAGATCGAGACCATGCCCATCCCGCTGCAGATCAAGCTGCTGCGCGTGCTGCAGGAGCGCCGCGTCGAGCGCCTGGGCTCCAACGAGGAGATGCCCATCAACGTGCGCTTCATCGCCGCGAGCAAGGCCGACCTGAAGGAGATGGGTGAACAGGGCCGCTTCCGCAGCGACCTCTACTACCGCCTCAACATCGCCACGCTGCAGCTGCCGCCGCTGCGCGAGCGGCGCGAGGACATCCCGCTGCTGTTCCAGCACTTCGTCGCGCAGGCCTGCGCGCGCTACGAACGCAGCGCGCCGGAGCTGACGCCCGAGCGGCTGCGCGACCTGATGGCGCACGACTGGCCGGGCAATGTGCGCGAGATCCGCAACGCCGCCGACCGCTTCGTGCTCGCGCTGGACGACCTGGACAGCGGCGCCGCGCTGCAGGAGGTGCCGCCGGCGCTGAACCTCGCACGCCAGATGGACCTGGTGGAGAAGACCCTCATCGAGCAGGCGCTGCGCCGCACGCAAGGCAAGATCCCCGCCACCATGGAACTGCTGGGCATCGCCAAGAAGACGCTGTACGACAAGCTGCACCGCCACGGCATCCAGCTGGAGACCTTCCGCTGAACGCGTGAGCACCGCCGCCCGGCGCTAGCGGTAGGCGGCCGGATCGGGGCTGTCAGTGGGCCGGGCGATGACGCGCTTGAAGGCTTCGCTCATCGGCATGCGCAGGTTCACGCCATACGGAGGGATGGGCGATTCGAACCAGCGCTTGTAGATGGCGTGAATTTCGCCGCTGCGGTACAGCGCCACCAGCACCTCGTCGACCATCTTTTTGAAGCCGGGGTCGTCGCGGTTCATGCCGATGCCATAGGGCTCCAGCGTCAGGGCCTTGTCGGAGATCTCATAGGCCTCGCCCGGCGTGCTGAGCGCCACCTGGGCCACCTGGCTGCGCAGCAGCACATCGTCCATCATGAAGGCGGTGGCGCGGCCGCTGCGCAGCAACTGGAAGGCCTCGGGGTCGTCCAGCCCGGCAAGGATGCGCAGGTTCAGGCCCTGCTGCTCGTTGGCACGGGCAAGGAACTGGATGCTGGTCGTGCCGATGGTCGAGGCCACCGGTTTGCCGCGCAGCTCCTCCAGGCTCTGCACGCGCTCGCCGGCGCGGGTCAGCAGCTTGGTCTCGGCGACGAACATGGTGATGGAGAAGGCCTGGCTCCTGGCTCGCTCGGCGGTGTTGGTGGTGATGCCGCACTCCAGGTCCAGCGTGCCGTTGGCCATCAGCGGCAGCCGCGTGGCGGAGCTCACCGCGATGCGCTTGACCTCCAGGTCGGGCAGGCGCAGGCGCTGCTTGAGCGCGCCGACGACGCGCTCGCACAGCTCGACCGAGTAGCCGATGGGCTTGAGGTTGGAGTCCAGGTAGGAGAACGGCGGCGACGCGGGCCGGTAGCCCATCACGATCACGCCGGTTTCGCGGATGCGCGTCAGCGACGGCCCCTCCCCCGTCGGCGACGCCGACGCGGCCGCCATCCCCGCAAGCGTCAGCAGCAGCGACCACAACAGGCGGCCGCGGGCGGGCAATGCGGGCGAGGACAGGAGTCGATGGGAGAGCGGCCGGAACATGGACGTCGGCCCGCGCCGCAGCGGCGCGAGTCGGCAAACGCAAAGCGTGCGATTGTCGCCATCCTGGCCGGCCGTGCGCACCGGCACTTCCCCCGATTCAGTGATGCGACGTTGTACGCAGTTCACGCAACTTGCGGTAGAGGGTGTTGCGGCTGATGCCCAGCCGCCGCGCCGCTTCCGACACGTTGCCGCCGCTGTCCTGCAGCGCCGCCTCGACGCTGCGCAGTGCCTGCCGGCGCAGGTCCGCGGCGGGCGGCGGTTCGCGCTCGGCGGACGCCCCCGCGCCCTGAAGCGCCTGCAGCTCGTCGCAGAGGTCGTCGGGCAGATGGGCCCAGTCGATCAGCGATTCGGCCTCGTCCAGCAGTGCGCAGGCCGTGCGCAGCACGTTGTCGAGCTGACGCAGATTGCCCGGCCAGCGATAGGCGGCAAAGGCCTGCATCAGCGCCGGCTCCAGCGCCAGCGCGCGCCCGGGCGCCAGCTCGGCCAGCCGGCGCTGCACCAGCAAGGCCAGATCGCTGCGTTCGCGCAGCGGCGGCAGCTGCAGCGCCAGCCCGTTGAGGCGGTAGTACAGGTCCTCGCGGAAGCGGCCGGCCGCCACCTCGTCGCGCAGCTGCCGGTGGGTGGCGCAGACCAGCGCGAAATCGACCGCCACCGGCTTGCCCCCGCCCAGCGGCAGCACCTGGCGCTCCTGCAGCACGCGCAGCAGCCGCGCCTGCATGGACAAGGGCATGTCGCCGATCTCGTCGAGGAAGAGCGTGCCGCCGTGGGCTTCGCGGATGCGTCCCGGCGCCCCCTCGCGCGCCGCGCCGGTGAAGGCGCCACCGCGGTAGCCGAAGAGCTCGGCCTCGATCAGCCCTTCGGGCATGGCCGCGCAGTTGACCGCGACAAACGGCCCGTCGCCGCGCGGGCCGGCCGCGTGCAGCGCACGCGCGAAGACGTCCTTGCCCACGCCCGACTCGCCCTGCAGCAGCAGCGCGATGGGTTTGCCCAGCACGCGCCGCGCCCGGCCCACGGCGCGCGCCATCGCGGCGTCGCCGCTGTCCAGCGCAGCCAGCGCATCGCGCTCCACCGGAGCCGGGCGTGCCGCGGCCTCGACGGCCGGCGCTGGCGCCGGCGCGGGGGCGGTGCGCAGGGCGGCCGCCGCCACGCCATGGCGCAAGGTGCGCCCCGGCTCCACGGCCATCCACAGCGGCCCGCCCTGCGGCAGCGGCAGCTGGCGTGGCGTGCCCAGCGCCGCGAGCGGCCCCCCCAGCAACTCCTCCAGGCCCAGCCCCAGCACGCGTTCCGCGCGCGTCGCGCCGATTGCGGTGCGCGACAGCCCCAGCAAGGCCAAGGCCACGCTGTTGGCGCCGATGATCCAGCCGTCTTCGGACAGCGCCAGCAGTCCTTCGGTGACCGTGCCCAGCCCTTCGCGCTGTGCGTGCAGGCGCAGCCGCAGGCCCGCGCCATGGCGGGCCTCGAAGAGCTGGTGCTCGATCATGCGCGCGCCGGAGCGCACCAGCCCCAGCGTGTGGCGGTGGTAGCCGCGCCGGTCGCCGGAGATGTCCAGCGCCCCCAGCAGCGCGCCGCCGGGGTCGACGATGGGCGCCGCCGCGCAGGTCAGAAAGGCGTTGCGGTCCAGGTAGTGCTCGGCCCCGTGGACCACCACCGGCGAGCCGTCGGCCAGCGCCGTGCCGATGGCGTTGGTGCCCCGCCACTGCTCGCTCCAGATCGCGCCGGGGCGCAGCGCAACCCGTGCCGCGCGGTCGGCAAAACCATCGTCGCCCAGCGCATGCAACAGCATGCCCTGGGGATCGGACAGGATCACCAGGCTGTCGCTGTGCTGGATTTGCTCGTTGAGAAATGCCATCACCGGCCGCGCATGCGACACCAGCGCGCGCCGCTCCTCCAGCGCGCGCGCCAGCTGCGGCCCGGACGCATGCGGCGCGCCCGGCATGCGCCCCAGCGGCTGCAGCCCGTGCTCGCGGCTGCGGTCCCAGCTGCGCGCCAGCTCGGGCGGAATCAGCCCCGGGGCGAGGCTGCCCTGTTCCAGCCATTGGCGGCGCGCTTCGCGGACGCGCTCCGGAGCCAGGCGGGGCGTGGTGGGCCGTGCTTGCATGGCGATGTCTCCTGTTCGGCCCGTGGTCGGGCTCTGCGCCACGAACGATGGCGCGAACCGCAAGGCTAGCAGCCAGGGGCCCCCGCCGGCGCATTTCCGATCAAACCCACGCAAACAGCGCCCACGCTGTTCCATTTCGTGACAGTTGTCCGTTCCCGCTGTGCCGCCAAGCCTGTGCCACGCGGCGCCGCCGACCGTGAGGACCGGGCGCCGTGGCACGCGGTTTCGCGGCAAACCCGCGTCACCCGGCGCAAAGACCGGGCTGGCACGCGACTCGCTATGCCTGTGCCGAGTCCGCGCGACAGCTGCGCCGCGGGCCAACCCCATACAGGAGACAGACCCATGCTTTACGCCGCCCCTGGCACCCCCGGCGCCAAGATCACCTACAAGCCCCGCTACGACAACTTCATCAACGGCCAGTTCGTGCCGCCGGTGGAGGGCCGCTACTTCGACGTCGTGACGCCGATCAATGGCCAGGCCTACACCCAGGCCGCGCGCTCCAGCGAAGCCGACATCGAGCGCGCGCTGGACGCCGCACACGCCGCGTCCGCCAAATGGGCCGCGACGCCGCCGGCCGAGCGCGCCAATGTGCTGCTGAAAATCGCCGACCGCATCGAGCAGAACCTGGAGCTGCTGGCCTATGCCGAGACGGTGGACAACGGCAAGCCCATCCGCGAGACGCTGAACGCCGACATCCCGCTGTGCGTCGACCACTTCCGCTACTTCGCCGGCTGCGTGCGCGCCCAGGAAGGCGCGCTCAGCGAGATCGACCACCACACCATCGCCTACCACTTCCACGAGCCGCTGGGCGTGGTCGGCCAGATCATCCCGTGGAATTTCCCGCTGCTGATGGCGGCCTGGAAGCTGGCCCCGGCGCTGGGCGCGGGCAACTGCGTGGTGCTCAAGCCGGCCGAGTCCACGCCGGTGAGCATCCTGGTGCTGGCCGAGCTGATCGCCGACCTGCTGCCGCCCGGCGTGCTGAACATCGTCAACGGCTACGGCAAGGAAGCCGGCATGCCGCTGGCCACCAGCAAGCGCATCGCCAAGATCGCGTTCACCGGCTCCACCGCCACCGGCAAGGTGATCGCCCAGGCCGCGGCGGGCAACCTGATCCCGGCCACGCTGGAGCTGGGCGGCAAGAGCCCCAACGTCTTCTTCGATGACGTGATGAACGCCGACGACGACTTCCTGGACAAGGCCATCGAAGGCCTGGTGCTGTTCGCCTTCAACCAGGGCGAGGTCTGCACCTGCCCCAGCCGCGCGCTGATCCAGGAATCCATCTACGACCGCTTCGTCGAGCGCGCGCTCAAGCGCGTCGCCGCGATCAAGCAGGGCAGCCCGCTGGACACCGACACCATGATGGGCGCCCAGGCCTCGGCGATGCAGATGGACAAGATCATGAGCTATCTGGCGCTGGGCAAGGAAGAAGGCGCTCAACTGCTGTGCGGCGGCGAGCGCGCCCAGCTGGGCGGCGACCTGGCCGGCGGCTACTACATCCAGCCGACGCTGTTCAAGGGCCACAACAAGATGCGCATCTTCCGCGAGGAGATCTTCGGCCCGGTGCTGGCCGTGACCACCTTCAAGGACGAGGCCGAGGCGCTGCAGATCGCCAACGACACGCCCTACGGCCTGGGCGCCGGCGTGTGGACGCGCGACGGCAGCCGCGCCTACCGCATGGGCCGCGCCATCCAGGCCGGCCGCGTGTGGACCAATTGCTACCACGCCTACCCGGCGCACGCCGCCTTCGGCGGCTACAAGGAATCCGGCATCGGCCGCGAAACCCACAAGGCCATGCTGGACCACTACCAGCAGACCAAGAACCTGCTCGTGAGCTATTCGCCCAACGCGCTGGGCTTCTTCTAAATGCCCCCGCGGGGCGGAGCCGATCCGCCCCATCCTGCAACCCGGTGCCGCTTCGGCGGCGCCGGGTTTTTTTGCGCGTCCCGGGCGTGGCCGGCACCGCATCCCCACAGGACCGCTCACGCTCGTTGATCCCCCAAATCCGCCGAATCGCGCCTTCGCCGATTTTGGCCGCCTGACAAGGGCCGGTCATCGACGCTCTCTAGAGTGCTCGCCGTTGTTCCTTCCCTATCTACAACGGAGTAATCGATGAAGAGCAAGCATGTGGGCGCACTGGCGCTGATGGCGACCGGCGCGCTCGCCGGCCAGGCGCAGGCCCAGGTCACGATCTATGGCCTGGTCGACGCGGCGGTGCAGACCACCAGCGGCCAGCCGGGCGGCCAGGCCAATCGCCTGATCTCGGGCGGCATCCAGGGCAGCCGCTACGGCTTCAAGGGCAGCGAGGACCTGGGCGGTGGACTCAAGGTCGTGTTCGAACTGGAGAACCAGTTCGCGGTGGACACCGGCGCCAACAAGAGCAGCGCCCAGTCCTTCTCGCGCAAAGCGCTGGTCGGACTGTCCGGCGACTTCGGCAAGGTCACGGTCGGCCGCCAGACCACGGTTTCCTACGACGCGCAGTCGGACCTGGACCCGGTGCAGTTCGCCAACTTCACGCCGCTGGGCAACAGCGGCGATGCGCCGGCGCTCAAGTTCGCCGACTACCAGGTGGTCAATGCGCGCCGCGACAACGCGGTCAAGTACAGCCTGGAGACCAACGGCCTGCTGGTGGGCGCCATGGTCGCCCTGGGCGAGCAGGCGGGCAGCACCCGCGCAGGCAGCAGCCTGGGCCTGCGCGTGGGCTACAGCGGCGGCGGCTTCAGCGCCCAGGCCGCCTACGACGAGACGCGCGACAACGCCAGTGCCAAGGCCACCGGCCTGACCCTGGGCGGCAGCTACACGCTGGGCGACTTCACCGCCTACCTGGGCACCGCCCAGGTGAAGAACGACTTCCAGTCCGCCGGCGGTTTCGGTCGCAAGAACACCGTGTGGTGGCTGGGCGGCCGCTATGCGCTGACGCCCCAGTTCGCGCTGCATCTGGCCTACTACGATCAAAAGCAAACCGGCACCACCAATGCCAAGGGCGTGGCCACGCCGGACGGCAACGGCAAGGCGCGCACTTATTCGCTGCTGGCCGACTACCTGCTGTCCAAGCGCAGCGATGTCTACATCGCGCTGCAGAGCACCCAGCTGAAGGACGGCATGATCGCGCAGATGGCCGCCAACGGCACCAGCAGCACCGTCACCACCGTGCTGGCCGGGATGCGGCACAAGTTCTGAGCGCAGCCCGAGCGCCAGGATGCAGGCCCCCATCGACCGGGGGCCGGCGGCCATGCCCGCTCAGTCGCCGACGCGGCTGAGCCGCTGCATGGCCGCCACCTCGAGGTCGGCGACCTGGGTGCACAGGCCGGCAGCCTCGTGGAGCGACTTCGCGTCCTGTTGCGCACCGGCCCGGCCGATGAGATCCGCGATGGCCGTCCATCCCGCGGCGGCTTCGCCGAAGAGGCCTTCGGCCTCTCGCAGCAAGCGCTGGTCCTGTGGCAATAGGTCCCGCGCCTCGGCCAGGAAGTCCCGGTAGAAATTGCGAAAGATCGCGCCGCCGGTGCCCGCGCGCTCCATCATCAGCGCCGTTTGCGCAAGATCCTGCTCCGGGCTCTTGCTGAGTTTCAGCCATGTCGGCAGCGACGCCGCCATCTTGCGAATGCCCAGATAGGACGCGCCCTGGAACGGCGGGTTCAGGTAGGCCTCGGCATTGGCGCCGATCGCGGCGCGGACCGCGCCGGGCAGATCGACCGGCTTCGCCGGCGCCGTGATGGTCCAGCTCCTGGCGCGCGCCGCCATCGGGCCCTTGGCGAAGCGGGCCTCTTCCACCCTGGACCGCGGTGCGCGCTGCAGCGTGCCCTGCTGGACCGTGTCCACCACCAGCACCTCGGACTCGTCGAATCCATAGGCGGCGACGAAATGGCCCGCGAAGTGCACGGGATGGCTGAAGTAGTCGAGGTAATAGCAGTCCAGCTGCAGGCCGACCGGCGTCCCGCGCAGGATGGGCTCCTCCAGGTTCGCCCAGGCCTTGGGCTTGGAGCCCGTCTCGGCCGCGTCACAGGTGGCACCGATGTTGCGGCACAGGCTGAGCGTCAGTTCGAAGGGCTTCACGCGCCCGCCGACGAAGGGCAGCGGCAGCGCGGCCAGATTCAGGAAGATGAAGCTCAACCCTTCCCCCAGGCCGAAGAGCATGGGCTCGGAAAGCACCACCCCTGCCGCCTTGAGCAGCGTGCCCGTGGTCACGGTTTCGCAGTGTTGGCCCGCCATGGGCTCGAAGCCCTCGATCTTGTGCATGCTCACGACTTGTCTCCGTTGATGGAAATCTGGGCCAGGTGCTCGGCCATGCGCAGCTCGTGCGCCAGCCCCTGCAACACGTACTCGAACAGCAGCGTGGCCGAACGCGGCTCCTTCCCGCTGTCCTGCAGCGGTCGCCGCACCTTCTCGACCTGGGCGCACCGGTCCCGCAGAACGGCCTGGCGCTGGTCCAGCAAGGCCGCGAGGCGCTTCGCCGACAGAGCGCCGCTGAAGGCCAGCGCCAGCTTGAAGGCGGGCGACTGCTCCTTCGCATGGACCAGCGCGTCGCCGAGGTGGCGGCGAAGCACGCTGCGCCCCTCGGCGCTGAGGGAATACAAAGAACCGGCCGGTCCCCGGCCGTTCTTCTCCAGGTCAGGCACCGAAGCCGCCAGGCCCGACCGGCACAGCTTTCTGAGATTGTTGTAAACGCTCGAAGCGCTCAGGCCCGCCCACTCGTTCATCCCGCGTTCGGCCACCAGCGTCAGCACGCGATAGCCGGACGCGGGACCCACCTCGTCGAGCAGGCCCAGGATGGCGAACTCGGTGTCCAAAAGTGTCTCTTCACTCATTCTTCAATAGTACATGATTGCAATATTAAAGAAGTTGAACATTGAAACACCGAGTCGGCGTCAGCCCTCGCAAGGCTCAGACGCACGACTCCTGGGGGTTCGCGGACCACGGCCCCAGGGCACGTGTGGCGGTGGATGCGTTCAGGCTTGGAGTTCGAGGCCGCGACCGCTTCAAGCGGGGCACTCATGCAGCGGCTGGACTCTGGGCTGTGTGACCGAGGCACCGCAATGGATGCTCAAGTCGTTCGCCACGACTTCAACGGGCGATGGCTGGCGCAATGCGCCTCTTGAGGTGCCGCCCCCGAGGAGCGAGTTCGTCGTACTGGCAGGCTTTTTCCCCTAGGCGCAACGCTGGCTTGTAGTTGTCCTGACGGGCCTCCTGTCTTTCTTGGCAATTTGCCATAGAAGCGAATCTAGCCCCAATATGGCGATTCGCAGACCTTCGAACTATTAAAAGAAATGAGATCTGAGACTGCCCTTCAGATCCAGTCCAGGCGCAAGCCCCAGGAGATTTAGAAAATTTTTGTCGACGATTTGCCGCGAATTTTGACTCTGGAAAAAATTCCCTTTTCAGAGTCCAAGTAGCAAGTAAGACCTTTCAATTCCATTAAATCCCCGGTGGCAAATTTTGTCGCACGCATGCGAGGAATATAAAAATCGACCACACCCACTCCCTCAACAACGGTAAGGCTATACCAGCTTCCGCCCTGATCAGCAGGAGACTGCACAATCAGCTGCGCTGCCTTCCGTCCCTTATAACGCTCACGCACAACCGGGGCCGCCTCAAGTGTTAGTCCAGCGTACTGATACTTTGATTTTTCATCAATCACCTTAGGGAGCGCAATTGGAATATCCAAAAAAAACTCCGATCCATCACCCCCAGAAATACAGAAAAAATTTACCTCCCCGCACTCAAAATATTTAAACCGATCAAGTACCAGATGCCTTCTCCCCAACATTTCCCCTATGCCGGAGCGCTCGTCGAACAACTGCAATCCAATCACACCATCCCCAATGAATAAACCACCAGCATACGCAGGACAAACGTAATTTTACCGATACCTTGCCTGAGCCTCGGCGGCAAACAATGAAATCAAAATTATCAACATATCCCCTGCGTATAAAAAAGCGCTAGCCATCTTTGCCTTGCGACTCATTTCTTTGCCCCATCCGAAATCTTGATCAATTCTTTCACTGCAGGATCAAACCATTTATTGTGTCCATCTCCAGCACGAAATGGCATTAGCTTGAACTCCCGTGCCAAATGAATTGATTCATGCGCCGCCACCTCTTTAAGGCTTTGACTCGAGTTTTTTTCGATATTTTTCGAAAAGAAATTAATTCCAGGCTGACCTGACGAGTATCCCGCTTCCGCCATTCTTCCATCACCACCACCCTTCGACAGCAGATCGACGGTCGACTCCTTAAGAATGCCCGCAATCTCTTTGCCCGTCACCTCGCCCTTGTTACCGGCCGCATCTTGCTGCAAGCTGAATTTCGTTTCCGCATTGGCCAGCGCTCCCTTATATGCTGTAGTGAGCGCGGATTCAATTTTACCGATTTGCGTCTTCTGGGCATCTGAAAGCTTCGTTCTGTCAATCGCCTTTCCGTCTACCAGATCGACTGTACATTTGGCGTCGTCGCCAGTGCCGGAACATTTGAGCCCGTCAGGATCTTTATAACGCAGCGGATTATTCTCGGTGTAAACGTACCTTCCAAATCCATTTCCCGTATTGGTGTCCGTAACGATGGGGTCCACAGATAGGAACCTCCCCGCAATCGGATCGTAGTACCGCTGCTGCATATACACCAGATCCGTTTCCGCATCATTCACGTGCCCCGTAAAGCCAATCACGCTGGTTGCCGCACCGGGCTTGGTGCCTGCGGCCGTGTAACCATAGGGTTCATAACGGGTGCGGTTCATCAGCGAACCCAAGGCGTTGGTATGCGCTACCGGACTGCCCAGGGTGTCCGTATGCACATACTGGTCACCGGTTGCGGAACTGCTTTCTGCAATCTGCTTGCCACCCAGATAGATATAGGCGGTGCTGCTAGGCGGGCGGGCCCCGCCGGCACTGCTGGCCCACAACAACTGCCCGCCTTGGCTGTAAACCTGGATGCGGGTCGAGCCGTCCGTACTGACCAGCCTGATCCGTCGCCCTAGCCCATCGTAGGTATAACTGCCCCCCAGAGATGCGCTGCTGAGTCGGTTGCCAAGGTCGAAGGTGAAGGTCTGCAGCCCCTTGGCGCGCAGATTTCCCGATGCGTCGTAGCTGTAGTTCGTCGTACCGCCGTTCGTCACCATGCTGACGAGGCGATTGGTGGTGTCGTAATTCATGAGACTGTTGCGGACGCCGACCACCGCGGAGCGCAGGTTGTCCACCGGGTCGTAGCCATAGCTGGCGCTGCCCCAGACGTTGGGAGCGCTGGCGCTGGTCAGGCGGTCCAGGCCGTCATAGCCAAGACTCCGGTTGAAGATGCTTTCCTGCAGATCCGCAATGCCGACCACGTTGCCGTTGGCGTCGTAGCTGTACTGGTCGTGGATCACCCCGCCGTCGCGGTTCTGCAAAGGCAGGCCGCGCACGTTGAGGGTCAGCGAGTGCTGGATGCTGTTGCCGTACACGAACCCGGCGACCGCGCCGTTGGGGTGAAAGCTGACCTTGCTGGCGTACGGGCCGAGCTGACGCGCTTGCCCCAGCGCATTTGGGCTGTACGAAAAACTTCGGCCGCCGGGGTAGCTGATGGAACTGAGGCTGCCGTTCGCATCCACGCCCCAGCCAATCACATAGTCCTGGCCACCGAAGTTCAGCACTTCGCTGACGGGAAGACGCAGCCGGTTGTAGCCGTAGGTCCAGGTGCTGCCGTTGCTGACCACGGTCCACGGCAGGCCATCCGGGGTATAGGTTCGCGTGATGCCTGGACTGCCATCGCCGTAACGGGTGCTCTGCAGCTGGTTCTTTGGCGTGTAGCCATAACTGATCTTGGCCTCGGCGCCCACGCTCCCCGTATCGCAGGACAGGGGGTCCGGGAGGTTTTGCCCAGGCGCCCGCCATGCGATGTTGTGCGCCGCGTCATAGTCCTGAACCGTGGCGCCGGACTCGGGGTCGATGGTTTTGCATAGACGCTGACCGCTGTCGTATACATAGCGGCGCGTCACGCTGATGCCCTGGCCGTTGTACACACCGCTACGCGTGATGTTCAGTGGCTTGCCGAACAGGTCTCGGCCAATGACGACCGTCACGCCCTCCGCAGCGCTCACGCCGGCCAGCCGGAACTGCTCCGGATCATCCAGGACCCAGAAGCTGGAGGTGGCGGCGATCCCTCGCGCGTTGGTGTTGCGCGTCTGGAAGCCACCGAGGGCGTCCGTGGTGGAGGACAGAAGGCCCAACTCGCTGTCCGCGTCGCTGCGGTTATTCCGTCCCAAGGCATCGAAGTGGTGGCGCTTGCCTGCGGGCGTCTCATTCACGCTGCCCACGTCGCGCTGGGGGTAGCTCTCGTAGACCGTGCGCCCGTCCGCATCGAAGGCGCGCACGATGACGCTGCGGGTGCCGGCCTCGTCGGAGGCGTCGAAGCGGCGTTGCATCACCGGGCGCCACAGCCCGTCAAAGTAGGTGACCGTGCGTGCATTGCCGCGGCTGAGCGTCTGGCGCCAATGACCTGCCGCCAGACCAAACTCATCAGTGTTCACGGGTTCGAAGACGATGGCGGTGGCGTTGTAGGCCACGGGATCGCCGCTGGGTGGCACGATGAGATTCAAGCGCCCCATGGCGTCGTAGCCATATCCGGTGGTATAGCCCGCGGCATTGGTCAGGCTGGTGATCAGCCCGAGTTCATTGACCACCGCCGACTCACTGCTACCGTCGGCATAGCCAATGTGCTGGGGCAGCCCGCGTTTGTAGCTGGAGTAGGTCGTCGTGTTCCCGGCGCCATCCTTGTGCATGAGCAGAGTCCCGTCCGGGTTGAAGGCATAGCTGGCCTTGAGCTTGCCGAACTCATAGCTGTTCTCGGGTAACGCAGACGCGGGGCTGAAGGTGGTGGCCTCCAGCACGGCATTGGTGCTGGACTCGGAGGTGCTGGCCACCTGGCTCAAAATCCATTTGCCCAAGTGGTCGTGATAAGCGATGAGTTCGCTGCGTTGCAGACCCAAGGTGTTGGAGCGCGTAATGTTCACCGGCCGCGCCAAGGTGTCGAACGCCGTCGCCTCCCAGACAAAACTCACGCCCTGCTGCAAGCGCTCCCGGCGATCCACGGGCCGCCTGCGCTGCGATAGAGGGTTGCTAGTCCTCACCGTGCTGACGCCATAGGAATCGATATAGGGTGACAAGTTCACCGCGCGGTAGCGCAGCAAGGTCGTGCGCAGCGCAGCGCTGCCATCCCAGCCTTCATCAATGCTCAGCTGCTGGGCTTCATTGACGTTGTAGGTGGCGCCATAGGTATAGCGGGTGACTCGCGCCTGAGGGTCGCCGACCAGCACGTGCTTGACGCCGCCACCGCCGTATTGCCACTGGTAAGTCCACCGCAGTTCGACAACACCGGGGCCATGGAGCTGCTTTTCGGCGATCGCCTGCGTCCACCAACGGGAGGGATAGGGATTGAACTTTGCCGTCGACGATTCGTTGCCGAGATTGACACCCACGTACTCGCATTTGCTGGTGGTCTGGTAGCGCTGATGCTCCACCCATCGAGTCACGAAACGCCCCACAGCGCCGGACGGATGAGTCATGCGCCCCACGAAGTCCGGCGGTGGAGGATAGACCGGGTAGTCGCTGCAATAGTTGGTGTCGCCGAGGTTCCAACCG
Source organism: Pelomonas sp. CA6 (assembly GCF_022549225.1). GTDB lineage: Bacteria > Pseudomonadota > Gammaproteobacteria > Burkholderiales > Burkholderiaceae_C > Roseateles. The sequence goes on along the minus strand of NZ_JAKZFD010000001.1, from coordinate 810,602 downwards.
CCCACGCGGGTGTCCAGCCCTTCCAGGTCAAAAAGCCATTGGCTGGAATCCGGCAAGACCAACGATTTCAGGCTTCCTTCGCCGTCGTAGCGATAGCGCCAGGTACGGACGCCATCGCTCACCATTGCTATCCGCGCCACGTCTGATCCCGAAGACGACGGCTCATAGCTCAGGCTCAACCGGCGGCCATCGCTGGCCTCGATGTGCAGCAGCTGCCATGGGTTCGCGGCATCGTAGGTGTAGCGCACCCAGTTGCCGAACCGGTCGGTGATCAGCGTGGGCATCAGCCAGAATTCACTTCGACCCATGCTTCCGCCCAAGTCCTCCAACGCCGCGATCGACCGGGACGCCAGCCAATCGAAGCGGTAATGAGTACCCGCTGGGCTGAGCGCCACGAACCCTTCACCAACCCCATTGGCAATGCGATCCAGACAGCGTAGGAACCAGTTGCCCGCCGCGGACAGCGGATAGGCTTGGCCGTCCGATGGCGACGGCACCGAGTTTCCAAGGCTATACAGGACCTCCAGGTTCTCAGCGCCAGGGGCGAGGAGATATACGCCACCCCAGAAGGCCCGCGGACTGAAGGACGGGGATCCCACCCCCCCCCACCTCGGACCTGGGCAGCCCCAGAGCGGAACACCGCGCGGCACTGTCCTGCTTTCCGACCCAGCCCTTTCGCGTGGACCCCGTGCTGTAGAGCCGAGGAACATCGCTCTCCCAATCGCCAAAGTGCCCGCGAATGCCGCTGCTCCAGCCCGCGTCTCGCCGTCGACCAATGCTCACCGGCAATGCACTGTTGCCCGGTAGATGGACATCCGTTTGGACAAACCTCAATGCGCCCGTGTACAGGTCGACTTGATCACCGAACAGCTGAGGCCCCAACGCCGCGGGCGCCTGATGTCCACGAATGAGCTTGCCCTGCTCATCAAAGAAGGACGGAACGGCAACCGACGCAGCCAACGGCTCGACGGGGCGAGGGCTGGGCTCCCGGCTCGGACCTGGCGCGGTGAAGGAATCCGAGCTTTCCTCGGTGCCGCCGGGGTCAGCGGCTCCGGCGCCGACGCTATAGAACAAAATCGCCACGATGGCGATGGCCCACCTCAAAGCGGAATTCTGAGACTGCCCCATCTCGCCTCCCCGTTGGCTCACGCAACGATGGCGAGCTGGAACGAATGCGGCAACTGCCAAGGCTGGCAGGTGGGCGCTGCGGCAATCCCCGATGGATACCCCAGACAGGTGTGATAACGGGGGGGCGCCAGCCGGGGCTCCAGCTTCAGGGAAGCCGGCTCGATGCGACCGGCGTCGGTGGGACGACGCACATGTGGCCGCTGAATTCCCATTCAGCAGCACCCGACCAAACAAAAAGCCCGGCACGAAATTTATCGTGCCGGGCTTTTGTTCCTACCGAATTTGGTAGGCGCGATTGGATTCGAACCAACGACCCCCACCATGTCAAGGTGGTGCTCTAACCAACTGAGCTACGCGCCTGAAGAGCTTCGCAGTATAGCACGCATTTTTTTGATGTGTCTACAGCTGCGCGACTTTTCTCTCTGAAGCCAGGCAAGGCCACGGCACGGGGCTGCCCCGTGCGCGGGCTCGTTCAGCGCCGCCGCGCGCTGCGCACGCCCTTGAGCTGGGTCAGCGCCGTCAATGTCTGATTGAGCCGCGCGGCATCGCTGACTTCGACGGTGAAGTTCATGCGCGACAGATCGCTGCGCGCCGGGCGGCCCTGGCCGCTTTGGTGGTTGACCGAGGTGACGTTGAGCTTGTCCTTGGCGAACACTTCCAGCACGTCGCGCAACAGGCCCGGGCGGTCCTGGGTTTCCAGCACCAGGTCCACCGGATAGAGCACCGGTTTCCCACCCTTGTCGCTGGCCGGCTCGCCCCAGGCCACGGCGATCACACGTTCGGGGCTGCTGGCGGCCATCTGGCGCAGGTTGGCGCAGTCGCAGCGATGGATGGCCACGCCCTTGCCGCGCGTCACGTAGCCGGTGATGGCATCGGGCGGCGCGGGCCGGCAGCAGCGCGCCAGCTGGGTCAGCAGCGAATCCACGCCGACAACCAGCACGCCGCTGCCGCCGGCACCGGGCCGGGTCGAGCGGGTGTGCTTCTGCGCCAGCAGTTGGTCCTCGTCGGCCTCGGGCTTGGGCGGGCGCAGCAGGGTCTCGATGTTGCGCAGCGAGTACTCGTCCTTGCCCACCACTTCGAACAACGCGTCGGCGTTCTTGAAGCCCAGGCGCGAGGCCAGCTCCTCCAGCTTGATCGCGGTCCGGCCTTCGCGCTGCAGCAGCTTTTCGACCAGCTCGCGGCCCTTGGCGCGGGTCTGGGCCTGCACCTGGGCGTTGAACCAGGCGCGCACCTTGGCGCGGCTGCGCGGGCTTTGCAGATAGCCCAGTTCGGGGTTGAGCCAGTCCAGCGACGGCCCGCCCTCCTTCACCGAGCTCACTTCCACGGTCTGCCCGCTGCGCAGCGGCGTGTTCAGCGGCACCATCTGCCCGTCGACCTTGGCGCCGCGGCAGCGGTGGCCCAGGTCGGTGTGCAGCGCGTAGGCGAAGTCGATCGCGGTGGCGTCGGCACACAGCTCCACCACGTTGGCCTGCGGCGTGAAGACGTAGATGCGGTCGTCGAACGCGGGGCCGCCGCCCCCGCCCGCGGCGAAGTCGCGCTCCCAGGCCAGCAGCTGACGCAGCACGGCCTTGCGCGCCTGCGCCACCTGTTCCTCGAACTCGCCCGCGGCGCTGACGCCCGCGTAACCCTTGGTGCCGGCCTCCTTGTAGGCCCAGTGCGCGGCCACGCCGTGCTCGGCGTGCTCATGCATCTCGCGGGTGCGGATCTGCACCTCCATGGCCTTGCCGTCCGCGGCGATCACCACGGTGTGCAGCGACTGGTAGCCGTTGGGCTTGGGCTTGGCGATGTAGTCGTCGAACTCGCCGTCGACCGGCTGGTACAGCTCGTGCAACTTGGACAGCACGACATAGCAGGCCTGCACATTGGGCACGATCACGCGCAGCGCGCGCAGGTCGAACACGCGCGCCAGGTCCAGCCCCTTGCCGCGCATCTTCTTCCAGATGCTGTAGAGATGCTTGGGCCGCCCCTGCACCTCGGCCGAGACGCCGAAGCCGCGCAGCTGCGCCTCCAGCTGCGCGCGCGCGGTCTCCACCGCCTGCTCGCGTTCCAGGCGCTTCTCGTGCAGCGCACGCGCAAGGTCGCGGTAGGCCTCGGGTTCGAGGAAGCGGAAGGACAGGTCCTCCAGCTCCCATTTGATCTGCCAGATGCCCAGCCGGTTGGCCAGCGGTGCGAAGACCTGCAGCGACTCGCTGGCCAGGGCCTTGGGGCAGTCCGTCTTGCTGGCGGCATGCCAGCGCAGGGTCTGCAGCCGCGAGGCCAGGCGCAGCAGCACCACGCGCAGATCGCGCGAAAAGGCCAGCAGCATCTTGCGCACCAGCTCGGTCTGCTCCTGGCGGCGCTGCTGCTCGACCTCGGCCTCGCGCGCCGCGCGCTGGATCTGCACCAGGCGCCGCGTGTGCATCACCAGCCCGGCATAGCTGTCGCCGAAGGCGCGGGCCACGGTCTCCTCGGGCTTGTTCAGGTAGTCGCCGGCATAGACCAGGTAGGAGGCGGCCTGCATCGCCGGCGCGGCGCCAATGCCGGCCAGGATGGCCGCCACGCCGTCGGCATGCGCCAGCGCCGGCTCGCCGCTGTCCAGCACCTCGCCGCGCAGCAGCGGCGCGGCAAAGCGGCGCGCCCGGCGCAGCGGGTCTTCGTCCTGTTCATCGTCCTCGCTGGGCGCCGCGCCGGGCAGGCGGTGCGGCAGGTCTTCATCCAGCAGTGCCACGATGGGCGCCGCCTGCTCGGCGCGCAGCCCCAACTCCGTCTTCATTCGCGATGGTCCAAACTTCTCGACATCACGCGGGCGCAAGGCCGCGCAGGAAATCCTTCACCGGCGCGATCTGCTCCGGCTTGTTCAACATGGGGGCATGGCCGATGCCGCTCAAGGTCAGCAGCGTGGCGCGCGGGCCGCGCTGCGTCATCGCCTCGGCGGTCGCCGCGGTCAGCAGGTCGGACTCCGCGCCGCGCAGCAGCAGCGTGGGGCAGCGCAGTGCGTCATAGGCCATCCACAGCTGCGCCTCGCCGGCCTGAGCCAGCTCCGGCGTGAGCCCGGCCAGGCCCTGGGCGATGCGCGGATCGTAGTGCAGCCGCAGCTGGTCCCCCTCCGGCTTGAACATGGGAGCGGACAGCGCCAGCCACTCGGCCTCGCTCTGCGGACCGAAGCCCTGCGAGATGCTGCGCAGATAGTCCGCGCCTTGCTGCAGCGATTCGAACAGCGGCGCCCGCCCCAGGTAGCCGGCGATGCGCTGCAGCGCCTCGAACTCGATGCGCGGCCCGACGTCATTGAGCACCAGCCGCGCCACCGGGCTGCCCGGCAGCGCCGCCAGTGCCATGCCGATCAGCCCGCCCATGGAGGTCCCCACCCAGGCCAGTTGTTCGACGTCTAAGCGTGCGATCAGCGTGATCATGTCCGCGAGGTACTGCGGCACCTGGTAGCGCGACGGATCCATCAGCCAGTCGGACGCGCCGCGCCCGACCACGTCCGGGCAGACGACGCGGAACTCCGCCGCCAGCTCGCGCGCCAGCGCGTCGAAATCCCGCCCCTGGCGCGACAGCCCATGCACGCAGACCACCACGCGCGGGTTGGTCGCGTCGCCCCACTCCCAATAGGCCATGCGATGCAGGCCGCAGGGGTTGAGACATGGCACTGATTTCAGCCGGGGTTCAGTCATCGCGCTTATCCTTTGGACTCATCCTAACAACCCTCGCGAGGCTAAGGCATGTTGAATGGCAAGACAGCATTGGTGACTGGCTCGACCAGCGGAATCGGATTGGGGATTGCACTGAGTCTGGCCCGCCAGGGCGCCAACGTCGTGCTCAACGGCTTCGGCGACGCCGAGGAACCTCAGGCCCTGGTGCGCGAGGCCGGCGCGGCGCATGGCATACGCGTGGGCTACCACGGCGCGGACATGAGCCAGCCGGCGCAGATCGCCGAGATGATGGCGCAGATCGACCGCGATTTCGGCGGCTGCGACATCCTGGTCAACAACGCCGGCATCCAGCATGTGGCGCCGCTGGACGAGTTCCCCATCGAGCGCTGGGACGCGATCATCGCGATCAACCTCAGCTCCGCCTTCCACACCATGCGCCTGGCCCTGCCGGGCATGAAGCAGCGCGGCTGGGGCCGCGTCGTCAACATCGCGTCGGTGCACGGCCTGGTGGCGTCGACGAACAAGTCCGCCTACGTTGCCGCCAAGCATGGCCTGGTGGGCTTGACCAAGACCGTCGCGCTGGAGACCGCCACCACGCCCGTCACCGTCAACGCGATCTGCCCCGGCTGGGTGCTGACCCCGCTGGTGCAGAAGCAGGTGGACGCGCGCGCGCTGGCCGACGGCGTGGATGGCGACGAGGCCAAGCGCCGCCTGCTCGCCGAGAAGCAGCCTTCGCTGCAGTTCACCACGCCCGAGCAACTGGGCGAGCTGACCGTGTTCCTGTGCTCCGAGGCCGCCGCCAATGTGCGCGGCCAGTCCTGGGCACTGGACGGCGGCTGGACCGCGCAGTAAGCGGCGGCGGGGCGGCCTGGCCGCCCCGCGCGCCAAGCGCTTACTTGCTCAACAGCACCGAACCGCTGACCGTGGCGCTGACCGTGGCCTTGCCCGCCTCGACCGGCAGCGATTCGTCGGCCCCCGCCATCGCGGCCTTGAAGCGCGGCGCCGCCATCATGGGCATGGGCGGCACGGCCTGGTCCGCGTTGACGCTGACCTCGCCCAGCTGCCAGTTCTTGTAGCCGAACTGGCGGGCGTAGTCGGCCGCCTTCAGCTTGAAGCGCTCGATGGCCTGGGCGGTCACCTCGGACTCCAGCTTTTCGCGCGCCTCGCGCGACAGGCCGTAGCCCACCCGCGCGATGCTCATGCTGGCGATGCGGCCGCTGAGCTGGGAGATCGCGGTGATGTCCTTGCCCTCCACCATCAGCTCGGCACTGCCCTGCCAGCCGGTGATCTGCGGCCCGGCGTTCTTCGCCTGTTGCGCATAGCGCGGATAGAGCGAGAAGTTGCCGGTCTGCACCTCCACCTGGCCGCCGGGCTTGGCGATCTTGCGCGCCTCGGTGAGCGCAGCATCCAGCGCCTGCTTGAGCTGCGCCTGGACCTGGCCGGCGTCGCTGCCCTCCTTGGTCGTGGAGAACACCAGCTGAATGGTGTCGCGGCTGACCTCGGCGGACCCGGTGGCCGACAGCGTGATCACGTCGCGGTGCGGACCGTCGCCCGGCGCGGCCTGGGCGCTCAAGGCGCCCAGGCTGGCCGACAGGGCGGTGATCGCAAGGACAAGAGCTTTGCGGGACATCGGGAACCTCCTGATTGATGGGAACAGACTTTCAGAATAACCGCTGTGGAGCGGCGATTTCGACCATAAACCGCAGCAATCGCGGCCGCGAACGCTGCCAATCCCCGATGCGACGGGGACAGCACGGCCCTGCGGGCCGAGTTGTTACAAACCGGTAAACGCTGCAGCGAGCCGCTAAATCCGCAGAAAAACACCCCCACAATGGCCCTGTTACAAATTCCCTGCTGAAGGAGGACCGTCATGCAGAACAACAGCCGTGCCAACCGCATCCTCGTCGTCGACGACGATGCGCGCATCCGCGATCTGCTGCGCCGCTACCTGAGCCAGGAAGGCTTTGAAGTCTTGCTGGCCGAGGACAGCAAGGCGCTGAACAAGCAGCTCACCCGCGAGACCGTGGACCTGATCGTGCTGGACCTGATGCTGCCGGGCGAGGACGGCCTGTCCGTCTGCCGCCGCCTGCGCGCCGCCGGCGACAACACGCCCATCATCATGCTCACCGCCAAGGTCGAGGAGGTGGACCGCATCGTCGGGCTGGAGGTGGGCGCCGACGACTACCTGGCCAAGCCCTTCAACCCGCGCGAGCTGCTGGCGCGCATCAACGCGGTGCTGCGCCGCCGCCCGCCGCCCGAGGCGCCCGGCGCGCCGTCCAAGGAGCCCATGACCGTGGTCTTCGGCCCCTTCGAGTTCGACCTCGCGCTGCGCCGCCTGGCCAAGAACGGCGAGCCCGTGCCGCTGACCACCGGCGAGTTCTCCATGCTCAAGGCCCTGGTGCGCCATCCGCGCCAGCCGCTGTCGCGCGACAAGCTGGCCATGCTGGCGCGCGGCCGAGAGTTCGAGCCCTTCGACCGCAGCCTGGACGTGCAGGTCTCACGCCTGCGCAAGCTGCTGGAGGAAGACCCGGCCCAGCCGCGCTTCATCCAGACCGTCTGGGGCGTGGGCTACGTCTTCGTGCCCGACGAGAACGCCTGAGCCTTCGGCCCTGACCGTAGACCGCCCGCGCCGTGGCTCCACCCCGTCTCGCCCTCAATCTCTTCTGGCGCACCTTCGCGCTGCTGGCCCTGCTGCTGGCGGCCGGGGTGCTGGCCTGGCAACAGACCTTCAAGGCCCTGGAAGCCGAGCCGCGCGCGCTGGACACCGCGCAGCAGCTCGCTGGGCTGGTCAATCTGTCGCGCATCGCGCTGGAGAACAGCGACCCGATCAACCGCGTCGCGACGGTGAAGTCGCTGTCGCGCAGCGAGGCCGTGCAGGTCGAGGTGGCCGAGGCCGGCGACCAATGGCAGGCCTTCGACACCACGCCCTTCGCGCAGCGGCTGAACCGCGAGCTGGTGGGCCGGCTGGGGCCACAAACCGTGGTGGCGCGCAGCCTCAACGGCGTCCCCGGGCTGTGGGTGCGCTTCGCGATCGGCGAGGACCATTTCTGGCTGCAGACCAGCCCGGTGCCGCTGCAGGTCACGCTGTCGACCAACTGGTGGTGGCTGCTGATCGCACTGGTGGCCTCGCTGCTGGGCGCGGCGGCGATCGCGCGCTTGATCAACCAGCCGCTGCGCGAACTCTCCATCGCCGCCGGCCGCATCCGCGAGGGTGAGTACGACTCACGCCTGGACGAAAGCACCCTGACCAGCGAGATCCGCGAGGTCAACATGGGCTTCAACCGCATGGCGCGCGAGCTGGCCAAGATGGAGGAAGACCGCAGCGTGATGCTGGCCGGCATCTCGCACGACCTGCGCACGCCCTTGGCGCGGCTGCGGCTGGAGGTGGAGATGAGCGTCAGCGACGAGCAGGCGCGCCACTACATGGCGCTGGACATCGACCAGCTCGACGCCATCATCAACAAGTTCATGGACTATGCCCGGCCCAGCGACATGCAGCAGGAAAGCCTGGAGTTGGCCGAGCTGGTGGAGCGCGAGGCCATGGCCTTCCGCGACCCGCAGCAGATCCGCATCCAGGTCAACGTGCCCGAGGGTCTCAAGGTCTGGGGCGACAGCACCGAGCTGGCGCGCGTGCTGCTGAACCTGTTCGAGAACGCGCGCCGCTACGGCCACGGACCCGACGAACCGGCGCTGGTGGACGTCAGCGCCAGCATCCAGGGCTCCTGGGTGCAGTTGCAGGTGCGCGACCACGGGCCCGGCGTGCCGCCGGACAAGCTTTCCAAGCTCACCACGCCCTTCTTCCGTGGCGACGCCGCGCGTACCGCGGCGACCGGCGCCGGCCTGGGCCTGGCCATCGTCGAGAAGTCGCTGCAGCGCATGGGCGGCCAGCTCGCGCTGGGCAATGCGCCGGACGGCGGCTTCCAGAGCCTGGTGCGGCTCAAGAAGGCGACCGGCTGAAGCGACGGCCGCCCGCCGCCAAGGCGGGGCTCAGGCGGCCACGGCCGCCAACAGGCAGACGGCGCGCGCCTCGATCGCGCGGCCCTCGCCAACCGGCCCCATTTTCTCGGCCGTCTTCGCCTTCACGTTGACCTGCTGCGGCGCCACGCCCAGCACCGCGGCCAGGCGCTCGCGCATCGCAGGGATATGGGGCGCCATCTTGGGCGCCTGAGCAACGATGGTGCTGTCGATGTTGACGATCTGCCAGCCCTGCTCGCGCACGCGCCGCGTGGCCTCGGCCAGCAGCAGCATCGAATCGGCGCCCTTGAACTCGGCGGCGGTGTCGGGGAAGAGCTTGCCGATGTCGCCCAGGGCCGCGGCGCCCAGCAGCGCGTCGGTGATCGCGTGGGCCAGCGCGTCGGCATCGGAATGGCCCAGCAGCCCGTGGCTGTGCGGGATGGCAATGCCGCCCAGGATCAGCGGGCGGCCGGTGACCAGCTGGTGGGTGTCCCAGCCCTCGCCTATCCTCAAATTCATCGGGTTCATCGGTTTCCTCGGATCGGGTGCGCGGGAGGGGCGGCGTTCAGTGGCGGGTCAGCACCAGCGGCGCGCCGCGGGTGACGATCAGCGTGTGCTCGAACTGCGCCGACAGATTGCCCTTGGCGCAGGACAGCGTCCAGCCATCCGCCTCCTCCTCAGCCCAGCGGCTCTTGGTCGACAGAAAGGGCTCGATGGTGATCACCATGCCCTCGCGCAGCACGCGGGTGTCGCTGGGGTCGTAGTAGCCGGGGATGGATTCGGGTTCCTCGTGCAGCGATCGGCCCACGCCATGGCTGCACAGGTTCTCGATGATGCGCAGCCGGTGGGCGCGCGCCACGCGCTCGATCGCGTGGCCGATGCGGTTCAGCCGCGCGCCGTCGCGCACCTCTTTCAACGCCTCGTCCAGCGCGCGCCGGGCGGCGAACACCAGCTGCGTCTTTTGCGGCGTGGTCGGGGGCACCACGCAGGTGCCGCCGGTGTCGGCGTAATAGCCATCCAGCTCGGCCGACACGTCGATGTTGACCACGTCGCCCTTGGCGATCAGGCGCGCGCCCGGGATGCCATGCGCGGCCTGCTCGTTGATGCTGATGCAGGTGGCGCCGGGGAAGTTGTAGCGCGTGGCCGGCGCCGAGCGCGCGCCGAACTCGGCGAGCCAGTGCGCGCCCATCTCGTCCAGCTCGCGCGTGCTCAGGCCCGGGCGCACCGCGTCCAGCATGCGCTTGAGCACGCTGGAGACGGCATGCCCGGCCGCCGTCAGGCCCTGGATGTCGGCGTCGGTCTCGATGGTCATGCGCGGCTCCTCAGCAGTCGTTCGGCCAGCGCGAAGTCGGCCGGATAGGTCACTTTGAAATTCTCCATGGACGCCTCCACCAGACGGGGCGCGTGGCCCAGCGCCTCGACGGCGCTGGCCTCATCCGTGATGTGCTCGCCCTGCCCCTGCAGCACCGGCGCCAGCGCCGGCGCGAGCAGCCCCCAGCGGAACATCTGCGGCGTCTGCGCGGCCCACTTGCCGCGCCGGTCCACGGTGGCGCCGACACGGCCCTGCGCGGCCTCCTTCAGCGTGTCGGCGACCGGCAGCGCGAGCAGGCCGCCGACCTCGTCGTCGGCGCATTCGGCGATCAGCCGCCGCACCCACTCGGGCCGCAACAGGCAGCGCGCGGCGTCGTGCACCAGCACCCAGTCATGCGCCTGAACGCCGCGCTCGCGCAGCGCCTGCAGGCCGTTCGCCACGGTCTCGGCGCGACTGGCGCCGCCGCAGCGCGCCACCCAGGCGCGCGCGCCGGCAAAACCTGGCACCGCGGTTTCGAATTCACCGTCCTCGGGGGACAGCACCACCAGCGTGGCCTCGATCTCGGGCACCGCCGCCAGCGCGGCCAGCGTGTGCGCGATCATGGCCTGGCCGGCCAGCGGCACATATTGCTTGGGGCGGTCGGCGCCGGAGCGCGCGCCCACCCCGGCGGCCGGCACCAGCGCGAAGCAGCGCGGCGTCAGGCCCACGGGAAAGGTCGTCATGGCCGGCATTCTAGGGGGCGGCCCCGGCCGGTGCCGGCCGCGGCTACATCAAACAATAGTCCACCGGCTGCAGTGGCGGCGGCAGGTCCTCGTCGCCCAGCGCCTCGCGCAGGTCCACCTCCAGCGTGCGCACGATCGCGTCCAGCGGCAGGTCGTTGGCGTAGAGTCCGAAGGGCTCCTCGATCTCGTCGCCGAGCGCGTCCAGGCCGAAGAAGGTGTAGGCCACGATGGCCACCACGACCGGCGTCATCAGCCCCATCGCGTCCACCAGCCCGAAGGGCAGCAGGAAGCAGTACAGGTAGGCGGTGCGGTGCAGCAGCAGCGTGTACGGAAAGGGCAGCGGTGTGCTCTTGATGCGCTCGCAGCCCGCAGCGGCAGCGCTCAGCCCGGACAGGGTCGCGTCGACGCTGGCGCTCAGCATGCTGTCCACGCGGCCGGCGCGCCGGCAGGCCAGCAGGTCCTGGCCCATGCTCATCAGCAGCGCATGGGGCTTGTTGCGGGCCCGCGCCAGCGCCTGCCACTCGCCATCGTCCAGCCAGTGGCGCACGTCCGCGTCGCGGTCCTCGGTGTCGCGCAGGTGGTGTTTCAGCGCATGCGCGAAGGCGATGGTGCGCCGGATCATGCGCGGGCGCGGGTCCGGTTCAGCGTCGCCCCGCGGCGCGTCGACCAGGCTCAGCAGCTGGCGCGCCAGGTTGCGGCTGCGCAGCAGGATGTCGCCCCAGAGCTTGCGCGCCTCCCAGTAGCGGTCGTAGCAGGCGTTGTTGCGAAAGCCCAGGAAGATGGCCAGCGGCAGCCCCATCAGCGTGAAGGGGATGGTCGTGACCTGCAGCTTGTATTCGAACAGCGTGCCGTGGCTCCAGGTCACGGCCAGCGCCACGGCGATGTTGGCCAGCAGCACCCAGCGGATCTGCTTCAGGATGGACCCGCGCAGCACGAAGAACAGGCGCAGGCCCGAGGGCCTTTCGCGGACGATCACGGCCGCATGTCCCCGCGCTTCAGGTAGCGGCCGTGCCAGCTCAGCGCCTCGTCCAGCAGGTGCGGCGTGTGCTGGCCCGCACCGCCGCGGCGCGCGCGCTCGAAGTAGTCCTGCAGCAGCGGCCGGTAGTCCGGATGGGCGCAGCGGCCGATCACCAGCGCGGCGCGCTCCTTGGGGCTCAGGCCGCGCAGGTCGGCCAGGCCGTGCTCGGTGACGATGATCTGCACGTCGTGCTCGGTGTGGTCGACATGCGAAACCATGGGCACGATGCAGGAAATGTGGCCGTCCTTGGCCACCGACGGCGTCATGAAGATGGACAGGTAGGCGTTGCGCGCGAAGTCGCCCGAGCCGCCGATGCCGTTCATGATGCTGGAGCCCATCACGTGGGTGGAGTTGACGTTGCCGTAGATGTCGGCCTCGATCATCGCGTTCATCGCGATCAGGCCCATGCGGCGGATCAGCTCCGGATGGTTGCTGATCTCCTGCGGGCGCAGCACGATGCGCTGACGGTAGAACTCGATCTCGCGCTCGAACTCGGCGTTCGCCTCCGGGCTCAGCGACAGCGCGGTGGCCGACGCGGACGCCAGCTTGCCGCTCTTGAGCATGGCCAGCATGCCGTCCTGCAACACCTCGGTGTAGGCGTTCAGGTTCTCGAACGGTCCCTGGTTCAGGCCCGCCAGCACGGCGTTGGCGATGTTGCCCACGCCGGACTGCAGCGGCAGCAGCGCCGGTCCCAGCCGGCCCATCTTGACCTCGTGCTGCAGGAAGTCGATCAGGTGGCCGGCGATGGCCTGCGAGACCGCGTCCGGCTCGGCGAACTGGCTCATGCGGTCCGGCAGGTCGGTCTCGACGACCGCGATCACCTTGTCCAGGTCCACGCGCAGATAGGGCTCGCCGATGCGCTCGTCGGGCCGCACCATGGGGATGGGCCGGCGATGCGGCGGCCTCTCGGTGCCGTAGTAGATGTCGTGCATGCCCTCCAGCGCCAGCGGCTGGCGCCGGTTGACTTCCAGGATCACGGTCTTGGCCTGGTCCAGCCAGGTCTTGTTGTTGCCCACCGAGCTGGAGGGGATCAGCCGCCCGTCGGGCAGCACGCCCGCGACTTCAACCACCGCCACATCCAGCGGCCCGAAGAAGCCGAACCACACGTATTGCGCGACATGGCTCAGGTGGATGTCGGTGTACTCCATCTCGCCAGCGTTGATGCGCTTGCGGCTGGTCGGGTCCGACTGGTAGGGCAGCCGCATCTCCACGCCGTTGACGCGCGCCAGCGCGCCGTCCAGCTCGGGCGCGGTGGAGGCACCGGTCCACAGCCCGATGCGGAAAGGCCGGCCCGCGTCGTTCTCGCGCGCGATGCGCGCCGCCAGCGCCTGCGGCACCTGCTTGGGATAACCCGCGCCGGTGAAGCCGCTCATGCCCACATGGGCACCGGGCGGGATCAGCTCGGCCGCCGCCTCGGCGGACATCAGGCGCTGGCGCAGTCCGGCATGGCCGACGCGGGTGGCGGAAGGGGCAAGAGCTTCAGACATCGGAGACAATCCCTGTCCGGCCGCCAATGGCAACCGGCCTCTCTGTTCAAACCAAAGCCCGCGAGCTTAGCCCAGGCGACCGCTTTCGCCCCGGCTTCGCATTTACTTACGCAGCTGAATTCCCGTGATCTCGCTCCCCGACCTGAGCCAGCGCCTCGCCGCGCTGGGCGCCAATGAGGCCCATCGCGACCGCGTGCTGCGCCACTGGGTGCAGGCCCTGCCGCTGGACCAGGGCCGGCGCAAGCTGGAGCATTTCCTGCCCCAGGCGCTGCGCCAGGCCCTGCCGGCGCTGATGGACGAGCTGGCCGGCCTGGCGCGGCTGCTGCAGCGCCACCCCGGCGAGGACGGCTCGGCGCGGCTGCTCGTCGGCCTTGGCGACGGCATGACGGTGGAAAGCGTGCTGCTGCCGCGCGACGGGCTGTGCGTCTCCAGCCAGGTGGGCTGCGCGGTGGGCTGCGCCTTCTGCATGACCGGGCGCGACGGGCTGATCCGCCAGCTCTCCAGCGCCGAGATCGTGGCCCAGGTCGCGCTGGCGCGGCGCGAGCGGGCGGTGAAAAAGGTCGTCTTCATGGGCATGGGTGAGCCCTCGCACAACCTGGACGCGGTGATGGAGGCGATCACGCTGCTGGGCACGGCCGGCAACATCGGACACAAGAACCTGGTGCTGTCCACCGTCGGCGACCCGCGTGTGTTCGAGCGCCTGACGGGTGCCGGCGCGGGCCCGGTGCGGCCGGCGCTGGCGCTGTCGCTGCACACCACCAAGGCCGAGCTGCGCGCACGGCTGCTGCCGCGCGCGCCGCGGCTGAGCCCGCGCGAGATCGTCGAGGCCGGCGAACGCTATGCCCGCGACACGGGCTATCCCATCCAGTATCAGTGGACCCTGATGGAGGGCGTCAACGACGGCGAGGACGAGCTGGACGGCATCGTCGCGCTGCTCAAGGGCCGCTATGGCGTGCTCAACATGATCCCCTACAACAGCGTGCCCGAGCTGCCCTTCCGCCGTCCCAGCTGGGAGCGCGCCCGCGAGATCGCGCGGCAGCTGCACCAGCGCGGCGTGCTCACCAAGCTGCGCGATTCCGCCGGCCAGGACGTGGACGGCGGCTGCGGCCAGCTGCGCGCCCGCGCGCTGGCCGACGGTGTCCAGCCGGTGCAGTGGCGCGAGCGCCGGGTGGCTGGCTGACGGGGCCCGCGCGCCCGGCTGCCTGTCAGCGCCCCGGTGCGCCGCCCGCCGCCTGGAGCACCGCGCCGTCGACGCCGCGCCAGTCATAGTCCATCTGCCGCGCGGTACGGCGCGCCAGCTCGGCCGAGGCCAGTTCGGCCACCAAGTGCAGGCTGAGGTCGATGCCGGCCGAGATGCCGGCCGAGCTGAACAGCCGGCACGGCCCCTGCTCGCCGGCCAGCGGGCGAGCCTCGACCCAGCGCTGCTGCTCGATCACATGCAACCCGGAACCGGAGGCCTGCGACGCGCGGCGCAGGTCCTCCAGGTCTTCCCAGTGCGTGATCGCCTCGCGGCCGTCCAGCAGACCGGCCTGCTCCAGCAGGAAGGCACCGGTGCAGATCGAGGCCAGCACGCGCAACCGGCGGCTCTGGCCCACCAGCCAGTCGCGCAGCCCCGGCCGCGCCAGTTCCGCGCTGACCACGCCCCCCGGCACCAGCAGCACGTCCAGCGCCGGGTGGCCCTGCAGCGTCGCCGACGCGCTGACCGCCAGCCCGCCGCGCGCGCGCACCGGCGCCACCGTGGCGGCCAGCGTGTGGACCTCGAACGAGGCGGCCAGTCCCTCGCGCCGCTGCAGCCGCGCCGCGGTGGAAAAGACCTCGAACGGTCCGGCGAAGTCCAGCACCTCGACCTCGTCGAACAGATAAATCCCCACCTGCAGCGCCATTGGGTCCCCCCGGTTGATCTGACGACCGTCGCGCTGGGATTAAACCATCGCGCGATCCCTACAATGCCCCAAGCCCCTGTGCGGGGCTGTTCCCATTTGTGCGCCCGCCCCCCATGCAGCTGCCCCTCATCCAACCCGGCAAGAAATTCAGTCAACCCCGCCCCGTCGGTTCGGCCGACGCGCTGCTGCTGTCGCGCTTCGCGCGCCAGCAGGTCCAGGCCGGACGCCTGGCGGTGATCGTCACCGCGGAACCGGGCGACACGCAGCGGCTGGAGGACGAGCTGAAGTTCTTCGCGCCGGAGCTGCGCGTGGCCGTGTTCCCCGACTGGGAGACCCTGCCCTACGACAGCTTCAGCCCGCACCAGGACCTGATCTCCGAACGCCTGGCCACGCTGTGGCGGCTGCTGCAGGCGGGCGGCAAGAGCGTGGAGCAGCGCGATCTGGACGTGGTGCTGCTGCCGGCCAGCACGGCGCTGACGCGGCTGGCGCCGCCCAGCTTTCTGGCCGCCACCACCTTTCACTTCAAGCAGAAGCAGCGCCTGGACGAGGCCTCACTGAAGGCCCAGCTCACGCTGGGCGGCTACCAGCATGTGAGCCAGGTGGTCTCGCCGGGCGAATACGCGGTGCGCGGCGGATTGATCGACCTCTTCCCGATGGGATCGCTGGTGCCCTACCGGGTCGACCTGTTCGGAGACGAGGTGGACTCCATCCGCACCTTCGACCCCGACAGCCAGCGCAGCCTCTATCCGGTGCCCGAGGTGCGGCTGCTGCCGGGCCGCGAATTCCCGATGGACGAGGCCGCGCGCAAGGCCTTCCGCGCGCGCTGGCGCGAGAAGATGGACGGCGACCCGACCAAGTCGCGCCTCTACAAGGACATCGACACCGGCATCGCCACCGCGGGCATCGAGTATTACCTGCCGCTGTTCTTCGACCAGGTCGCGAGCTGGTTCGACTACCTGCCCGCCGAGGCCGGCCTGGTGCTGCATGGCGAGGTGGACGAGGCGCTGCAGCGCTTCTGGAGCGACACGCGCGAGCGCCACCGCTTCCTGCAGCACGACCCGGAGCGCCCCATCCTGGCGCCGGAGGAGATCTTCCTGCGCCCCGAGGAGTTCTTCGCCGCCACCCACCGCCACGCGGTGCTGGCCGTGCGGGGCCAGGAGCCGGTGGACTATGCGCGGCCGCTGCCCGATGTCAGCGTGGAGCGCGGCGCGCAGGAGCCGCTGGCCCGCCTGGCCGGGCACCTGAAGTCCACGCCGCACCGCGTGCTGCTGCTGGCCGAGAGCGAGGGCCGGCGCGAAAGCCTGCTGGAGCTGCTGCGCGACAACAAGATCGACCCGCCGTCGGTGGCGGACCTGGCCGAATTCCTGATCGGCGACGAGAAGTTCGCGATCGCCGCGGCGCCGCTGGCGGCGGGCTTCTTCTGGGTCGAGCCCGATGGCGCGCACCAGGTCCAGTTCTTCACCGAGACGGAGCTGTTCGCCACCACGCCGACGACGCGGCGGCGGCGCAAGCAGGAGCAGGTCAGCGATGTCAACGCGCTGATCAAGGATCTGTCGGAGCTCAAGGTCGGCGACCCGGTGGTCCACACCAACCACGGCATCGGCCGCTACCAGGGCCTGATCCACATCGACCTGGGCGACGGCCCCAGCGAGTTCCTGCATCTGGAGTACGCGGACAAGGCCACGCTTTACGTGCCGGTGGCGCAGCTGCATCTGATCAGCCGCTACACCGGCGTCTCGGCCGAAGAGGCGCCGCTGCACAAGCTGGGTTCCGGCCAGTGGGACAAGGCCAGGCGCAAGGCCGCCGAGCAGGTGCGCGACACCGCCGCCGAGCTGCTCAACCTTTACGCCCGCCGCGCCGCGCGCGAGGGCCATGCCTTCCGTTACTCGCCGCACGACTACGAGGCCTTCGCCGCCAGCTTCGGCTTCGAGGAAACGCCGGACCAGCGCGCCGCCATCCATGCGGTGATCCAGGACATGATCAGCCCCAAGCCCATGGACCGGCTGGTCTGCGGCGACGTGGGCTTCGGCAAGACCGAGGTGGCGCTGCGTGCCGCCTTCGTCGCGGTGATGGGCGGCAAGCAGGTCGCGCTGCTGGCGCCCACCACGCTGCTGGCCGAGCAGCATTACCAGAACATCGCCGACCGCTTCGGCAAATGGCCGGTGAAGGTGGCCGAGATGAGCCGCTTCCGCTCCGCGAAGGAGATCAAGGCGGCGATGGAGGGCCTGGCCGACGGCTCCATCGACATCGTCATCGGCACGCACAAGCTGCTGTCGGCGGAGGTGAAGTTCAAGCGCCTGGGCCTGCTGGTGATCGACGAGGAACACCGCTTCGGCGTGCGCCACAAGGAGGCGATGAAGGCCATGCGCGCCGAGGTGGACGTGCTCACCCTCACCGCCACGCCCATCCCGCGCACGCTGGGCATGGCGCTGGAGGGCCTGCGCGACCTCAGCGTGATCGCGACCGCGCCGCAGCGCCGCCTGGCGATCAAGACCTTTGTGCGCGCCGAGAACAGCGGCACCATCCGCGAAGCCGTGCTGCGCGAGCTCAAGCGCGGCGGCCAGGTCTACTTCCTGCACAACGAGGTCGAGACCATCGAGAACCGGCGCATGAAGCTCGAAGAGCTGCTGCCCGAGGCGCGCATCGTTGTCGCCCACGGCCAGATGCCCGAGCGCGAACTGGAGCGGGTGATGCGCGAGTTCGTCGCCGGCAAGCACAACGTGCTGCTGTGCTCCACCATCATCGAGACCGGCATCGACGTGCCCAGCGCCAACACCATCGTGATCTCTCGCGCCGACAAATTCGGCCTCGCGCAGCTGCACCAGCTGCGGGGGCGCGTCGGCCGCTCGCACCATCAGGCCTATGCCTACCTGATGGTGCCCGACGTCGAAGGCCTGACCAAGCAGGCCGCGCAGCGCCTGGAAGCCATCCAGGCCATGGAAGAGCTGGGCTCGGGCTTCTACCTCGCGATGCACGACCTGGAGATCCGCGGTGCCGGCGAAGTGCTGGGCGAAAACCAGAGCGGCAACATGATGGAGGTCGGCTTCCAGCTCTACAACGAGATGCTGGCCGAGGCGGTGCGCTCGCTGAAGGCCGGGCGCGAGCCCGACCTGCTCTCGCCGCTGTCGGCCACCACCGAGATCAACCTGCATGCGCCCGCGCTGCTGCCCGACGCCTACTGCGGCGATGTGCATGTGCGCCTGTCGCTGTACAAGCGCCTGGCCACCGCCGACAAGCCCGAGCAGATCGACGCCATGCTGGAGGAGATCACCGACCGCTTCGGCAAGCTCCCCGCGCAGGGCCAGACCCTGTTCGACACGCACCGGCTGCGCGTGCTGGCCAAGCCCTATGGCGTGCTGAAGATCGACGCCGCGCCCACGGTGATGAACATCGCCTTCCGTCCCAACCCGCCGATCGACGCGATGCGCGTGATCGACCTGGTGCAGAAGAACCGCAACATCAAGCTCGTGGGCAACGAGAAGCTGCGCATCGACAAACAGCTCTCCGACCCCAAGGACCGCGCGCAGGCCATCCGCGAGGTGCTGCGCCTGCTGGGCCCGCCCAAGCAAGACTGACTCCATTCGCCGCCCCTTCCCCACGACCCGATACACCTCCATGAACGATCTCGTCATTCAAGGCTTCACGCCGCCGCTGCGCCGGGCCGATTTCCGTCTCGCCGCCTTCGACATGGATTCGACGCTGATCAACATCGAGTGCATCGACGAGATCGCCGCGGCCGCGGGGCGCAAGGCCGAGGTGGCGGCGATCACCGAGGCCGCGATGCGCGGCGAGATCGCCGACTTCAAGGAAAGCCTGCGCCGCCGCCTGGCGCTGCTGCGGGGCGTGCCGGCGACGGCGCTGGAGCAGGTGCTGCGCGAACGCCTGCAGTTCAACCCGGGCGCCCGCGCGCTGTGCGCGGCGCTCAAGGCCGCTGGCCTCAAGCTGGTGCTGGTCTCTGGCGGCTTCACCTTCTTCACCCGCCATGTGGCCGCCGAACTGGGCATGGACTGGGTGCGCAGCAACGAACTGGAGATCGTCGACGGGCAGCTGACCGGCCGGTTGCTGATGCAGCCCTGGGGCGAGATCTGCGACGGCGAGGAGAAGCGCCGCATGCTGCTGCAGTGCGCCGCCGAGATCGGCGCCACGCCCGCGCAGTGCATCGCGGTGGGCGATGGCGCGAACGACCTGCCGATGATGTCCGCCGCCGGCCTGTCGGTCGCCTATCACGCCAAGCCCCGGGTGCGCGAGCAGGCCATGGTCGCGATCAACGAAGGCGGGCTGGACCGGCTGCTGGACTTGCTGGCCTGAGCCATGCCGCGCCGCTGGCTGCTCGGATCGGCCGTGCTGGCCGTGGCCATCGCGCTGGCCCTGCTGATCGGACGCTGGGCGGATGGCACGCCGGACGGGTCCCGCAGCTCTGCGGCCCCCGCGCGAGCGCCGGCCTCGGCCGGCCCCACCGACACGCCAGCGCCCGGCGCCAGCGCGGCGCCGCCGGGCCCGCGGCCCGCGCCCACCGCGGGCTACCCGCCGCTGACCGACGCGCAACTGCGCGAGCTGGACGCACAGTGGTGCAGCCACGGCGCCCAGGCCTATGCGCAGTTCCAGGACTCGGTGCTGCAGAGCCTGGAGCAGGAACAAGGCACGCTGGATGCGCAACAGCTGGACCGGCGCCTGGCCGAATGGCCGGCCCACCGGGCCAAGGCGCAGATCCAGGCCCGTGTGGTGCAGGACTGGATCGCCGCGCTGCAGCAGCGTGGCGATGAGGTGTCGCTGGCCATCGCGCGCTTTTTGGACACCCACAACGACGGCGCGCTGCTGGCGCTGCATCGGCAGGCACAGACCAGCCGCGATCCCCGGGTCCTCGCGCTGGCCGCCTCGCGAAGCGCAGACTGCGCCGCCCTGCCCGGCTGCCCGCGCGGCGCCGCGACGCGCTGGACCCAGGTGGAGCCCAGCAACCTCGCCGCCTGGCTGACGCGCAGCGAGCAGGAATCCCACCCGCTGTCGACGGCCGAGCTTGCGGGCACGCGCGAATTCAACAGCCATCAGGCCGAACTGATGCAGCGGCTGACCAGTCTGCCCGGGGCGCAGCGTCCCGGGCTGTTCAGCGAGGTCGAGCAACAGCAGCTGATCGCGCGACTCAACCAGCCCGGGCTCCCGCCCTTCCACGCGCTGATGGAGCGCTGCAACAACCCGGTCGACGCCGAGCAGCGGGCGGGCTGCGCGCAGGCCGCCGAATCGCTGTGGCAGCAGTCCTCGCCCAACCTCATGACGCGCACCATCGCCGTGGCCCTCTCCCGCCGGCTGGGCCTGGGAGCGCCCTGGCCGCAGCGCTACTCCCGCCATCTGCGGGTGATGGCGACCGCCCCCACCGCCGCCGCCAACGAAGACATGCCGCACGGCGACATGGGCTGCTCCGACCCCGCCCCATGGCGCGCCCGGCTGAGCGAGTTCGCGCGGCGGGGCGAATGGGTCTTCCTGGACGCGCATGCGCAGAGCACCGCGTCCGCCACCCCACCCTCCCCCCGCTGAACCACCGACCGATGCGAGTTCCCGTCCCCCTCCCCCAGGCCTCGCGCCTGCTCAACCACGGCCCCACGGTGCTGGTGGCCAGCGCCCATGCCGGCCGGCGCGACGTCATGGCCGCGGCCTGGAACATGCCGCTGGACTTCGACCCACCCAAGATCGCGGTGGTCATCGACAAGAGCACCTACACCCGCGAACTGGTGGACGCCAGCGGCGAGTTCGTGCTCGCCGTGCCCTGCGCCGCGCAGGTGGACCTGGTCACCGGCGTGGGCCGGCACAGCGGGCGCGAGATGGACAAGTTCGCGCACTACGGCATCGCCGCCGAGCCGGCCGCGCAGGTCGCCGCGCCGCTGGTGGCGGGCTGCCTGGCCTGGCTGGAATGCCGCGTGCTGCCCGAGCCGGGGCTCGCGCAGCGCCACGACCTGTTCCTGGCCGAGGTGGTCGCCGCCTGGGCCGAAGACTGGGCCTTTCGCGACGGCCGCTGGCAAGACCTGACCCCAGCGCAGCGCTCGCTGCATCACCTGGGCGGCGGCCAGTTCCTCACCAGCCACGACCGGCTCAGCAGCCGCGAGGCCTGAACACAACGGCCGCGAGGCCTGAGCGCAACACCCGCGGGCTCTGCGCTCCCGCAAGGCGGGGGGATCCCGATGCTGCTACAAGCGGCGGCATGTGCATACTGGGCGCTTCATCCGGGGAAGACCGTCTTCCGGTCCGAACGCCCGGATCCCTCTTGGAGTCCCGATGGCCGTGAAGCCCCCATCCGCCAGCGCCAACCCGCTCCTGATCCAGGCCCTGGACGATGCCGAACTGGGCCTGGTCTGGGTGGACGCGCAGGGCCGGCTGCAGCACAGCAACAAGCGCTTCGCCGGCTGGGCCGGCATGCCCGCCACGCTGGACCAGTGCTTCCCGGGCTTGCACACCGGCGCCTGGAGCGCCTTGCTGAGCCGGCCCGCCGGGCAGGCGCAGTCGCTGCATCTGGGATTGAAGACGGCCGACGGCGAGCTGCTCAGCACCGAGCTGCGCTTTCACAGCCTGGGCGAGAGCCCCGCCGCGGACGCGCTGACCGTGCTCAGCATCAGCCCGCTGGGCGACGCGCAGCTGCGCAGCGCGATCGACCTGCTGCAGCGCGACGTGCTGGAGGCGGTGGCGCTGAGCCGGCCGCTGCAGGTGGTGATGGACCTGCTGTGCCGCCGCGTCGAAAGCCTGGCGCCCGACGTGATCTGCACCGTGCTGGCGGTGGACGAGCAGGGCCGCGTGCACCCACTGGCCGCGCCCAGCCTGCCGGCGAGCTTTTCGGCGGCGCTCGACGGCGTGCCCATCGGCCCCAAGGCCGGGTCCTGCGGCACCGCCGCGTGGCGGCGCGAGCCGGTGGAGGTGGCCGACATCGCGCGCGACCCGCTGTGGGAGGACTACCGCGTGCTGGCGCTGGCCTATGGGCTGGCGGCCTGCTGGTCCACGCCCATCCTGCGCGCCGACCAGCGTGTCGGCGCCACCTTCGCGCTGTACTACCGCGAGCCGCGGCCGGTCGTGCCCTTTCATCGCGGCATGGTCGAGGCCTGCGCGCAGCTGTGCCAGGTGGCACTGCGCAACGACGAACACCTGCGCCAGATCGAGCGCCTGGCCTACTACGACAACGTCACCGGGCTGGCCAACCGGCGCCTGTTCGCCGACCGCGCCCGCCACGACCTGCTGATCTCCTCGCGCCAGGGCAGCCCCACCGCGCTGCTGCTGCTCGACGTGGACCGCTTCAAGACCATCAACGACTCGCTGGGCCATGCGGTGGGCGACGAGGTGCTGCGCCAGCTGGCGCAGCGGCTGGGCCCCTGCCTGCGCGACAGCGACACGCTGGCGCGCCTGGGCGGCGACGAGTTCGGCGTGATCCTGCAAGGCAGCACGGCCGCCGACGCCATGCACGCGGCCGACAAGCTGCTTGCCGCGCTGCAACCGCCGCTGGACCTGCCGGGGCAGGCACCGCTGAGCCTCAGCGCCAGCATCGGCATCGCCAACTTCCCCGAAGACGGCGGCGACCTGGAGTCGCTGCTGAAGAACGCCGAGATCGCGATGTACGAAGCCAAGCGCGCCGGCCGCAACTGTGCCCGCTTCTTCCTGCACGCGATGAACGAGGCGCTGGGCGAGCGTCTGCAGATGGAAGCGGCGCTGCGCCAGGCCCTCTCCCAGGGCTGCCTGCAGCTGCACTACCAGCCCAAGCTGCGCCTGGCCGACGGGCGCACCATGGGCTGCGAGGCGCTGCTGCGCTGGCGCCATCCCGAATGGGGCCCGGTGGCGCCGGACCGCTTCATCGGCGTGGCCGAGGAATGCGGGCTGATCAACGCGCTGGACGCCTGGGTGCTGGAGCAGGCCTGCGCGCAGCTGGCGCGCTGGCAGCAGGCCGGCGTGGCGTTGCCCGAGGTGGCGGTGAACGTCTCGCCGCTGCGCTTCTACCAGGACGATGTCGCCGCCCATGTGGGCCAGCTGCTGCAGCAGCACGGGCTGCGCGCCGAGCAGCTGACGCTGGAGGTCACCGAGCGGCTGATGCTGGACGACAACGCGCGCACCCGCGGCCAGATGCAGCGCCTGCACGAGATGGGCGTGCGCATCTCGGTGGACGATTTCGGCACCGGTTATTCCAGCCTGGGCTATCTGAAGCGACTGCCGGTCAGCGAGCTCAAGCTGGACAAGAGCTTTGTGCGCGACCTGGAGACCGACCCCGACGACCGCGCGCTCGCCACCGCGGTGATCGGCATCGGCCGGGCGCTGGGGCTCACGGTGGTCGCCGAGGGCGTGGAAACGGCGGCCCAGCAGCAGGTGCTGGAACAGGTGGGCTGCGACATGGTGCAGGGCTGGCGCTTCGGCCATCCGATGCCGGCCGAGGCGCTGGAAGAATGGCTGCGCCAGCGCAGCACGCAAGCGGTCTGAACCGGCAGGCAACGGCCCGGAGCGCGCGTGCCGCTCAGCCCATCAACGGCCGGTCGCTGACCAGCACGCCGTCCTCGTCGGCATAGAGCCAGTCGCCCGGACGCACCCAGACCTCGCCCAGTTGCACCGGCACCCCGGCCAGCCCCTGGCCGCGGCGCTCGGTGGGCATGGGCACATGGCCCAGCGCCAGCAGGCCCAGGCCTGCGGCGCGCAGCTCGGCCAGGTCGCGCACCGCGCCATGGACCAGCACGCCGGCCCAACCCTGGGCCGCGGCGCTGGCGGCCAGGTTGCCGCCCAGCAGCGCGCGACGCAGCGAGCCGCCGCCGTCCACCACCAGCACGCGGCCCTCGCCGGGTCCTTCGACGGCGGCCTTGACCTGGGTGTTGTCCTCGAAGCAGCGCACCGTGGCCACCGGCCCGGCGAAGCGCGCCTGGCTCCCGTAGCGGCGGTACAGACTGCCTGGCAGCCAGCGCAGCGCACCCGAGGTGTCGCCCTTCAGGCGGTCGCAGAGGTCGCAGGTCGAGAAATCCATCGTGGCACTCCTGACGAAACGCAAAACCAGAGGGGCCGCCTCGCGGCCGGGGAACGAGATCGCGCCGCGGCTCAGTCCGCGGCGAGCACGCGCACGGCCTGGCCGTCCAGCTCGACATGCTGGCCGGCGCGGATCTTGGCGGTCTTGCGCAGCTCCACCTGCCCATCCACGCGCACCCGGCCCTCCGTGATCAGGTGACGGGCGGCACCGCCTGAGTCGGCCAGCGCGCAGGCCTTGAGCAGCTTGTCCAGTTCGATGAAGTCGCCGCGCAGCTGGAAGTCCAGCGCGGCCGGTGCGGGGGAGGCGTGTGACATGCCGCGGATTGTCTCAGCCCTGGCCGAGCCGGCGCCGCGCGGCGTCGCGGATGCTGCTCAGCGTCGCGCGGCTGGTCGAGATCTCGACCGGCAGCTTCAGGTGGATCAGGGTCGGCTGTTCGCGTGCGATGGCTTGGCGCAGCGCGGGCTCGAAGGCCTCGGTCTGCTCCACGCGCTCGGACGCCCAGCCATAGGCGCGCGCCAGCTGGGCGAAATCGGGGTTGAACAGCTCGGTGCCGCTGACGCGCCCGGGGAACTCGCGCTCCTGGTGCATGCGGATGGTGCCGAAGCTGCCGTTGTCCACCACCACGCTGATCAGGCGCCGCGCGCCATGGGCCATCGCGGTCGCCAGCTCCTGACCGTTCATCAGGAAGTCGCCGTCGCCCGCCAGGTTGACCACCCAGCGCTGCGGCTGCAGCAGGCTGGCGCCCACCGCCGCCGGCAGGCCATACCCCATCGCGCCATTGGTGGGGGCGAGCTGGTGCCGCCCGCCCTGGTGCAGCGCGGGATAGCGGTGGAAGCGGTGCAGCCAGCCGGCGAAGTTGCCGGCGCCATTGGTGTACAGCGTGTCGGCCGGCAGGCTGCGCTCCAGCGCGCGCACCACCTCGGCCATGTCCATGGGCCCGACTGGCAGGCTTTGCAGATTGCCCACATAGTCTTCGCGCGCCGCGCGCGTCCAGGCGCTCCAGACCGGCTCGCCGGGCGGCGGCGCCAGCTGGGCCAGCGCCGGCGCGGCGCTGGCCATCGCGGACTGCAGCAGCAGATCGGCCGCGTACACCCGCCCCAGCTCCTCGGCGCCGGCATGGATGTGGATCAGCTGCTGATGCGGCCGCGGCGCCTTCAGCAGTTCGTAGCCGCCGGTGGTCATCTCGCCGAGCCGCGCGCCCAGCGCCAGGATCAGGTCGGCGTCGCGCACGCGCTCGGCCAGGCGCGGATTGATGCCGATGCCCACGTCGCCGGCGTAGAGCGGATGGCGGTTGTCGAACAAATCCTGGAAGCGGAAGGCGCAGCCCACCGGCAGCTGCCAGGCCTCGGCGAAGCGCTGCAGCGCCGCCGTCGCGTCGCCCGTCCAGCCACCACCGCCGGCGATCACCAGCGGCCGTTGCGCGCGCAGCAGGCGCTCGCGCAGCTCGTCCAGCGCCTGCGGATGCGGCCAGGCCTGCGCAGGCCGTGCCGCCGGCAGCACCGGCGCCGCGGTGGGCGTGCTCAGCATGTCCTCGGGCAGCGCCAGCACCACCGGGCCGGGCCGGCCCTGCATCGCGGTGTGGAAGGCGCGCGCCACGTATTCGGGCAGGCGGTCGGCGCGGTCGATCTCGGCCACCCACTTGGCCATGCCCAGCGTGCCGGGACCGAAGAACTGGCGGTAGTCCAGTTCCTGAAAAGCCTCGCGGTCGCGCTGGTCCGACGCCACCTGGCCGACGAAGAGCACCAGCGGTGTGGAGTCCTGGAAGGCCGTGTGCAGGCCGATGCTGGCATTGGTGGCGCCGGGTCCGCGCGTGACGAAGCAGACTCCGGGCCGGCCGCCGCCCAGCTTGCCGGCCGCCTCGGCCATGAAGGCCGCGCCGCCCTCCTGGCGGCAGGCGATGAAGCGGATGCGCTCGCGGTGCTCGTGAAAGCCGTCCAGCACCGCGAGATAACTCTCGCCGGGCACGCCGAAGACATCGGTGACGCCCTGGGCGATCAGGGCTTCGACGAGCGCATGGCCGGCCGGCCGCACAGAGTTGCTGCTGTTCATGCGGCAACTGTAGCCGCAGCGCCCCGGGCCTCGGCAAGGCCCCTTCCTGGTGATGGTCGCCGGCCGCCCGGATCGGGGTCAGGTCTTGCTCTGCATCAAGCTCCCGCGGAGTCGATCAGCGGCGGCGCACCAGATTGGCCGCCAGCACGCCGGCGATCAGGGCCAGCGCCGCGCCGGCGAACACCGGGCCATGCAGGTGGCGGTCCATCAGCGCGCCGAAGATGGGGGCCGCCACCGCGAAGCCGGTGTCCAGGCCGGAGTACACCGTGCCGTAGACCCGGCCGGTGGCGCCGGGCGGCGCGGCGCGCTTGATCAGCATGTCGCGCGACGGGCCGGCCAGCCCGGTGCCGAAGCCGGCCAGCGCCGCCATGCCCACGGCCAGCGTGGGCGGCAGCCAGCCGCTCGCGGTGGCCAGCAGCATCAGCGCGGCGGCGCTCATCGCGAAGGCGATGTTGCGCTCCAGGTTGGCCGAGCGCGCCACCAGGAAGCCGCCGATCACCATGCCCACCGCGCCGGCCAGCATGTAGCCGGTCACGACGAAGGCCGTCTGCGTCAGCGGCAGCCCGTACATCGCGGCCAGCGCGGGCGCGGCGAAGCTCTGGATCGCGCTCAGCGCCGCGGTCGTGAAGAAGAAGAACGAGAAGCACAGCCACACCGAGGGCAGCTTCAGGAAGGCCATGGGGTGCTCGTCGGGCACGGCGGCGCCGGCCTTTTCGTGGCCCCAGCTGCCCTGGCGGTCGTCGATCGCGTCGCGCTTGAGGGCCAGCAGCGCGATCACCGCCAGCGCCCACAGGGCCGCGCCCAGATAGGCGCCGCGCCAGCTGCCCAGCAGCTCGGTCAGCCCGATCATGAACACCGGTGCCAGGGCCCAGCCCAGGTTGCCGGTGATGCCATGCACCGAAAAGGCATGGCCCAGCCGGGCCTGGGACACGCGCTTGTTCAGGATGGTGAAGTCGGCCGGGTGGAACGGTGCGTTGCCCAGACCGGCCAGCGCCGCGGCCAGCATCAGTCCGGACAGGCCCTGGGCCACCGAGGCCACCAGCGCCGCCGCGACAAAGCTGGACAGCGCCGCGAACAGCACCGGCCGCGCGCCAATGCGGTCGACGATGAAGCCGGCCAGCGCCTGGCCCACGCCCGAGATCACGAAGAACACCGTGACCAGCAGGCCCAGCTGCGAATAGCTCAGTCCGAAATCCCGGATGAAGACCGGGAACAGCGGCGGCAGCAGCATGTGGAAGAAATGGCTGGTGCCATGGGCCAGGCCGATCAGGCCGATGGTGGTGAAGTCGCGGCGCGCGGTCTGGGCGGCCGGCAGCGGGAGGGTGGCGGTGTTCATGTCCGCATGGTGCGCAGGGGGGACGCGGCATGGTTACGATAGCCGGACAAATTCTGTCGAGAACCCGCCACGCCCCCGCGTTTGCGCCGCCATGACCGATCGCTCCCATCCCTTGACCCCCGCCAAGCCCCGCGTGCCCGCGCCGCGCGCTCGCACCAGCCTGCCGCCGCTGGATCCGCGCCGCTACGCGCCCACCGCCGAACGCCCGGCGCGCGCCAAGGAGCGCCGCATGGCGCACCACATGGACATCCAGGCCCACCATCATGAGTGGGGGCAGCTGGTGTTCTCCTTCAGTGGCGTGGTGCGGGTCAGCACCGAGCGCCACACCTTCCTGGTGCCGCCCTCGCGCGCGGTGTGGATTCCGCGTGGCGTGGTGCATGCGGTGACCGCGGTGGAGCGTTGCGACCTGCGCACCCTCTACCTGCTGGAACCTCCGTCGGCGGAGGCCTGCTGGGAGGGCTGCCGGGTGCTGGAAGTCTCGCCGCTGCTGCGCGAACTGGTCGTCGCGCTGGCCGCGCTCAGCGCCGAGGTGGCCAGCCCGCGCGAGGCCTGGCTGGCCGCGCTGATCCGCGACGAGCTGGCGCAGGCGCGCAGCCTGCGCCTGGGCGTGGACCTGCCGCGCGACAAACGCCTGCGCCGGCTGTGCGAAGCCATGCTGGAGGCGCCGCAGCGCCATGCGCGGCTGGAAGACTGGGCGGCCGAGGCCGGAGCCAGCGCGCGCACCATCTCGCGGCTGTTCCGTCAGGAGCTGGGCAGCAGCTATGCGCAGTGGCGCCAGCAGGCCCTGCTCGCCCATGCGCTGCGCCTGGCGGCGCGGCGCCATCCCATGCAACTGATCGCCGCCGAGCTGGGCTATGCCAGCCCCAGCGCCTTCAGCGCGATGGTGACGCGCACGGTGGGGATGCCGCCGCGGAAGTTCTTTGAGCAGGCGTGAGGGGGTGGGCCCCTCGTCCAGCGGGTACGCTGGACGGTCCCCCAAGGGGACGGCGATGCTGGCGGCATTGAGCCGCCAGCACATCGCCCCGTGGGCCGGCTTGGGGCGGCCCGGCGCTCGGCCCCAAATACCGCCGATGCCCGCGGCGTGGAGCCGCGAGTATCGGCTGTGCGACGGGGTACGAGGCCCGGTGTGGAGTCGAGCCGTACTCGGCGAGCGACTTACATCCTGAGCGGTGGAGCCGCCCCGATGGTCGTCGGGCCAGGACTCAGTGCCCAGCGCGGGCCTCGGTCAAATCGCATTCAGGCCCTCCTTTTGGTGACTTTTCCTGGGCCCGCAGGAAAAGTTACCCGGCTGCCGGGCCGGGACCCGGCGGGCTCTGCGCCCCGCGCAGACAGAACAGCGGCACAACACCCCCCACCCCCCCTCCCCACAAGCTCTGAGCTACCATTCTTCCCCCCCGTCCGCCAGCCACAGCCCGCCCCAGCGATGAACCAGGTTCTCTTTGACTTCGACCGCCAGGACGCCCAGGGCGTCACCTGCACCGCCCATGCCTGGGCCAAGGTCCCCGCGCCGCTGACGTCGGCGCAACGCCAGCAGCTCAAGCAGCGCGCGGCGGAGTTGCTCCGGGCGCGCGGCGCCGCGCTGGTGGCCCATTACTACGTCGATGGCGACCTGCAGGACCTGGCGCTGGAGACCGGCGGCATCGTGTCCGATTCGCTGGAAATGGCGCGCTTCGGCCGTGACCACGCGGCGCAGACCCTGGTCGTCGCCGGCGTGCGCTTCATGGGCGAGACGGCCAAGATCCTGAGCCCCGAAAAGCGCGTGCTGATGCCCGACCTGGACGCCACCTGCTCTCTGGATCTGGGCTGCCCGGCCGAGGACTTCGCGGCCTTCTGCGACGCCCATCCGGACCGCAAGGTGGTGGTCTACGCCAACACCAGCGCCGCGGTGAAGGCGCGCGCCGACTGGATGGTGACCAGCTCCTGCGCGCTGGAGATCGTCAGCCACCTCAAGGCCCAGGGCGAAAAGATCCTCTGGGCCCCCGACAAGCACCTGGGCCGCTACATCCAGGAGCAGACCGGCGCCGACATGCTGATGTGGAACGGCGCCTGCATCGTGCACGACGAGTTCAAGGGCCTGGAGCTGGAGCTGCTGCGCGAGCAGCATCCGCAGGCCATGATCCTGGTCCACCCGGAATCGCCCGCGTCCGTCGTGGCCCAGGCCGACGTGGTCGGCTCCACCTCGGCGCTCATCAAGGCCGTGGTGGAGGGCCGGGCGCGCGAATACGTCGTCGCCACCGACAAGGGCATCCTGCACCGCATGCGCCAGCTGGCGCCGGACAAGGTGCTGATCGAGGCCCCGACGGCCGGCAACAGCGCCACGTGCAAGAGCTGCGCCCACTGCCCCTGGATGGCGATGAACGGCCTGCAGGGCGTGGTCGACTGCCTGGAGCAGGGCCATGGCGAGATCCAGGTCGAGGAACCCGTGCGCGGCCGCGCGCTGGCCTGCATCGAGCGCATGCTGGACTTCACCGCGGCGCTGAAGGCGCGCCACGCCGCCGCAGGCATGGTGCCCAATCTGGGCGCCGCCTGAGCCTCGTCCGGGGCCGCGCCTGCCCCGGGCATTCCTCCACGCAAGCCGGGGGGTGGCGCGGGACGGGCCTGCCCTTGCGGGCCGCGCGGCGCTACAGTGACCGCACCCCGCCAACCAGGGCCCGACCATGGACTTCACCTCGCTCTACAACCACCACGAACGCGATGTGTTTGCCGTCGTGATGGAAACCGCCCCGCAGTTCCCCGAGATCGCGTCCAGCGCCGACCTGCTGGTGGACGTGGCCTGCGTCGCGCTGAACCGGCTGCCGCCGCGCTACATCCGCCATCAGGTGGACTACGCCTTCTACCTGACCCAGTCCGAGCGCCTGGAGAGCGATGCCGCGGTCAAGGAGGCGGTGGACTATGCGTTCAACTTCGTGCGCGCGCGGCTGGCCCTGCATTCACGCAACTGACGCCTGTCGCCCCGCGCTGGGCTGAGCGCGAGTCGGGTGGCCCGGAACGGGGTCAGGTCTTGCTACACTAAAATGATAATAATTCTCATTTGATGTGTCCGTGCATTCTGTTGCCCCTCCCCGTGTTCCGGCTCTTGTTCCACCCCGTTCTTCCCTGATCCCGCTGCTGGCCGCGCTGGCCCTGGCACCCGCGCAGGCCGCCAGCCCTGCGGCCGCGCCCACCGCCGAGGCCGAATTGCCCGCGGTCACGGTCTTCGGCGTGCGCAGCGTCGCGCCGGGCCAGACGCGCATCACGCCCGACGAGATCGAGCGCCAGCAGGCGCTGACCGTCCAGCAGCTGCTGGACAACGTGCCCGGCGTGGACCTGAACGGCAGCTGGCGCCCCGGCGGCCAGAGCCTCAACATCTGGGGCTTCGGCGACGTGGAAGACATCCGCGTGACTCTGGACGGCGCCAACAAAGGCTTCGAGAAATACCGCCAGGGCTCGATCTTCATCGAGCCGGAGCTGATCAAGCGCATCACCGTGGACAAGGGCGCGCATTCGGTGCGCTATGGCAATGGCGGCTTCGGCGGCACGGTGCGCATCGACAGCAAGGACGCCGCCGACCTGCTGCGCGCCG
Organism: Pelomonas sp. CA6; assembly: GCF_022549225.1. Classification (GTDB taxonomy): domain Bacteria; phylum Pseudomonadota; class Gammaproteobacteria; order Burkholderiales; family Burkholderiaceae_C; genus Roseateles. The sequence goes on along the minus strand of NZ_JAKZFD010000001.1, from coordinate 779,548 downwards.
GCGAGCGCGTGGGCGGCCTGGTCAAGCTGGGCCATGCCAGCAATGACCGCCAGCGCATCGCGTCGGGCAGCGTGTTCGCGCGCGCCGAGGACGGCAGCGCCCTGCCCTGGGAGTTCCTCGCCGCGCTGACCGCGCGCGACTCCGACAACCAGCGCCGCGCCGACGGCAGCGTCTATGAGTTCTCCGCCACCCACAGCCGCTCGGCCCTGCTGAAGCTCTCGCTCGCGCTGGGCGAAAGCCGGCTGACGCTGTCGCATCTGGAGGGACGCAGCAAGGCCTGGGCGCCTTTCGCGGCCAAGCGCGACGAGGTGCCGGCGCCCACGCCCGCCGAGATCGCCCGCTATGGCGAGCGCGAGGCCTGGCTGCGCAAGGTGCTCTGGCGCGACCAACGGGACCGCACCGACGCGCTGTCCTGGGAGTACGCGCCGGCCGGGCAGTCGCTGCTGGAGCTGCGGCTGCATCTCTCCCAGTCCAGCAGCCGCCAGGACGACAGCCGCCCGGACAGCATCAGCAGCGACTTCGCGTCCAGCCTGGGCAAGCAGAGCCATGCGAGCTATCGCGACCGCCAGTTCGAGCTGAGCAACACCGCGCGCTTCGCGCTGGGCCCGACGCGCCATGCGCTGGCCGCCGGGCTGCAGGCCCAGCAGCACACGCGCGACACGCTGATGCTGCTGCACACCCGCACCCAGGACCCCAGCTACAACCACGGCTGGATGCAGCCCTACTACATGCCCTCGGGCACCCAGCGCAGCCAGTCCGCCTGGCTGGAGGACGAGATCCGCTGGCGCGAGTTCAGCCTGACGCCCGGGCTGCGCCATGACCAGGTGCGCAGCGTCGGCCAGCCCAACCTGGCGCCGCGCTACAACGACCCGCGCGCCGGCCACGACTACAGCGCGGTGACGCACAGCGGCTGGTCCTACCACCTGGCGCTGGCCTGGCGCGCGAGCAGCCGGCTGCAGTTCTTCGCCGACGCCGGCCGCAGCTGGCGCGCGCCGGTGATCGATGAAATCTACGAAGTGCAGTCCGCTGCCGCCAGCGCGCCGGCCACCAGCCGCGGGCTGCGCCGTGAGCGCCTCACCGCGCTGCGCGGCGGGCTGAAGTACGAGCGCGGCGACTGGCTCAGCAGCGGCGACGCCTTCGCCGCCACGCTGACGGGCTTTCGCAACCTGGTGCACGACAACATCCACAAGCGCTTCGGCATCATGGTCGAACCAGGCACGCCGCGCCCGCCGCTGCTGCCCTTCTACCGCAACCTGCCCGGCTACCGCAGCGAGGGCCTGGAGCTGGAGACCCACTACGAGGCGCGCCGCCTGTTCGCCAGCGCGTCGCTGGCCTGGATGGACGGCGAGCACCGCGGCTCGCTGCGCGACCCCTGGGCGGCGCGCAACCAGCCGCTGATCGACATCGGCGCGCCCAAGGCGGTGCTGGTGCTGGGCGGCAAATGGCCCGCGCTGGGGCTGGCCGCGGGCTGGCAGGGCAAGTTCGTCGCCGCGCAACGCCACGTGCCGGACGACGAGATCGTGCCCTATGCGCTGCCACCCTCCAAGGGCTATGCGCTGCATGGGCTGTTCGCGCAATGGCAGGGCCAGGGCCGGCTGGCCGGCACGCGCGTCGGGCTCAGCGTGGACAACCTGTTCAACCGCGCCGTGCAGCCCTACCTGGCCGAGGCCGTCTACGCGCCGGGGCGCAACCTCAAGCTGACGCTGAGCCAGCGCCTCTGAGCCGACTCAGCGCCGGCCGGCGCGCTCGGCGATGAGCACCGTGGGGAAGCTCACCGGCAGCGTGCGCGGGTAGTCGCGGCTGTAGTGCAGCCCGCGGCTTTCATGACGCAGCAGCGCGGAGCGCACGATCAGCTCCGCGCAGTCCACCAGGTTGCGCAGCTCCAGCAGGTCGCGGTTGACGCGGAAGTTGGCGTAGTAGTCGTCGATCTCGCCCTTCAGCAGCGCGATGCGGTGCAGCGCGCGCTCCAGGCGCTTGTCGGTGCGCACGATGCCGACGTAGTTCCACATCAGCAGGCGCAGCTCGTCCCAGTTGTGGGCGATCACGACCTGCTCGTCGGCATCCTCCACCTGGCTTTCGTCCCAGGCCGGCAGCGGGGCCGGCTCGCCGGGCGCCTGGGCGAGGATGTCGTCGGCGCAGGTGCGGCCCAGCACCGTGCATTCCAGCAGCGAGTTGCTGGCCAGGCGGTTGGCGCCGTGCAGCCCGGTGTAGGCCGTCTCGCCCACCGCATAGAGGCCCGGCAGGTCGGCGCGGCCCTGCAGGTCGGACACCACGCCGCCACAGGTGAAATGCACCGCCGGCACGACCGGGATGGGTTCGCGGGTGATGTCGATGCCCAGCTGCAGGCAGCGCGCATAGATGGTGGGGAAATGCTCCTTCAGGAAGCCCTCGCCCTTCTCGCGCACGATGGGCGTGGCGTCCAGCCACACATGGTCCAGGCCGTGCTTCTTCATCTCGAAGTCGATCGCGCGCGCGACGATGTCACGCGGCGCCAGCTCCATGCGCTCGTCGTGCGCGGCCATGAAGCGCGCCCCGCCCAGGTGCTCGGGCAGCTTCAGGTGCGCGCCCTCGCCACGCAGCGCCTCGGTGATCAGGAAGCTGCGCTCCTGCGGGTGGTAGAGGCAGGTCGGATGGAACTGGATGAACTCCATGTTGGCCACGCGGCAGCCCGCGCGCCAGGCCATCGCGATGCCGTCGCCAGTGGAGGTGTCGGGATTGGTGGTGTAGCGGTAGACCTTGCCGGCCCCGCCGGTGGCCAGCACCACGGCGCGCGCCGGCAGCGCCTCCACGCGCCGCGCGTCCATGTCCAGCGCATACAGGCCGTAGCAGCGCGGCTGCTCTTCGCGCTGCACATGGCGCGAGGTGACGAGGTCCAGCGCCATCCAACGCTGGCGCAGCTCGATGTTGGGATGGGCCGCCGCCTTGGCCAGCAGCGCGTCGTGGATGGCCTTGCCGGTGGCATCGGCGGCATGGGCGATGCGGCGCACCGCGTGGCCGCCCTCGCGGGTCAGGTGCAGGCCCAGCGGCCCCTGCTCGTCGGGCGTGAAGGGCACGCCCTGGGCCACCAGCCAGCCCACCGCGTCGGCGCTGCGCTCGGCGATGAAGCGCGCCGTCGCCTCATCCACCAGCCCGGCGCCGGCATCCTGGGTATCGCGGACATGGCTCTCGATCGAGTCATCGCTGCCCAGCACGCCGACGATGCCGCCCTGGGCCCAGGCGGTGGCGGCCTCATGGAGTCCGCGCTTGGCCAGCACGACCACGGGCACCTGATCGGCCAGGTGCAGCGCCACGGTCAGGCCCGCGAGGCCAGCGCCCACGATCACGACCGGCAACGGATTCTTCTCGGAAGCAGGGGAAGCAGACATCACGACATGCGGCCGCACCGATGGCGCGGCGTCCAACAAGGTGTCCGATTCTAGGAGCCCGCGCGCCACGGCGCCGCGCGAGGATTTATCGGAATCAAACCGCTGCCGGCCGCACAGCCCGCCATGCCCGGCACGGTGCTGAAGCGAAAGAAGCTCGCCGCCCGGTGAGCCGTGCCCAGCCCCGGCTGCGCATCTTCGCCGGCCCCAACGGCTCCGGCAAAAGCACCATCCATGGCGTGCTGCGCCCCGAGTGGATCGGCGTCTACATCAGTGCCGACGACATCGAGCGCGATCTGACCGCGGGCACGGAACTGACCGTGCACGCCCCGCACTGCCAGCCTGGTTCACGCGCTGCTCGCTGTGGCTGTCCGTCCAGGAGCCCCGGCCGGACGACGACCCCGCCTGAGCAGCGCCGCCGCCGCCCGCGCGCTCAGGCCTGCGGCTTCTTCGCCACCAGCGTCAGGATGTCGTAGCTGGCGACCAGCTCGCCGTGCTGGTTGCTGACCTGCACATCCCAGGCCACCACGCCCTGCGGCGGCTGGTCCGGGCGGTTGCCGCGGTCGATGCGGCGCTTGCAGGTCAGGCGCGCCTGGATGGTGTCGCCGATGGCCACCGGGTTCACGAAGCGCAGCGTGTCCAGGCCATAGTTGGCCAGCACCGGACCGGGGGCCGGCGAGACGAACAGTCCCGCCGCCGCCGACAGCACGAAGTAGCCATGCGCGATGCGCTTGCCGAACTGCGTGTCCTTGGCCGCGATCTCGTCGAAGTGCATGTAGAAGTAGTCGCCCGAGATGCCGCCGAAGTTGACGATGTCGGCCTCGCTCACCGTGCGGCGGTGGGTCAGCAGCGAGTCGCCGATCTGGATCTCTTCGAAGTACTTGCGGAAGGGGTGGACCGCGTCCTCGTTGACCTTGCCGCCCCGCTGGTACTCGCCGGTGATGGCGGTGAGCATGGTCGGCGAGGCCTGCACCGCGCAGCGCTGCAGGTAGTGCTTCACGGCCCGAATGCCGCCCAGCTCCTCGCCGCCGCCGGCGCGGCCCGGGCCGCCGTGCTTGAGCATGGGCAGCGGCGAGCCGTGGCCGGTGGACTCCGGCGCGGCGTCGCGGTCCAGCACCAGCAGCCGGCCGTGGAAGGCCGCCGCGTGGTAGACCGCATGCGCGGCGATGGACGGCGTCTTGGTGATCACCGAGCCCACCAGGCTGCCGCGGCCCTTGGCCGCGAGCGCCAGCGCCTGGTCGAACTCGTCATAGGGCATCAGCGTGGACACCGGGCCGAAGGCCTCGACCTGGTGCACGACCTCGTTGCGCAGCGCGTCGCGGCACAGCAGCAGCGTGGGTGCGAAGAAGGCTCCCTCGCCCACGCCCTCGCCCACCGGCGCGAAGCCGTCGCGCTCGCCGAACAGCAGTTCGTTGCCCTCGGCCAGCAGCTTCACGCGCGCGGCGACATCGGCCTGCTGGTCCTTGGAGGCCAGCGCGCCCATGCGCACGCCCTCCACGGCCGGATCGCCGATCTTGATCTTGGCCAGACGCTCGCGCAGCGCGGCGGCCACCGCATCCACCTGCGCGCGCGGCACGATGGCGCGGCGGATGGCGGTGCACTTCTGGCCGGCCTTGGCGCTCATCTCGCGCAGCACCTCCTTCACAAAGAGGTCGAACTCGGGGTCGCCGGGCTGCACATCGGGGCCGAGGATGGAGCAGTTCAGGCTGTCCGCCTCGGCGTTGAAGGGGATGGAGCGCGCGATCAGGTTCTTGTTCACGCGCAGGCTGGCCGCGGTGTCGGCCGAGCCGGTGAAGGTGACCACGTCGGTCTCCTCCAGCCGGTCCAGCAGGTCGCCGGAGCCGCCGATGATCAGCTGCAGGCTGCCCGGCACGATCAGGCCGGACTGCTCGACCAGGCGCACGCAGGCCTCGGCGACATAGCTGGTCGCGGTGGCCGGCTTGACGATGCAGGGCATGCCGGCCAGGTAGCTGGGCGCGAACTTCTCCAGCATCCCCCACATCGGGAAATTGAAGGCATTGATGTGCACCGCGACGCCGCGCTTGGGCACCAGCACGTGGCTGCCCAGGAACTGGCCGTTCTTGCCCAGCGGCGTGGCCGGGCCCTCGTGCACGATGTTGCTGGAAGGCAGCTCGCGCCGGCCCATGGACGCATAGGCGAACAGCGTGCCAATGCCGCCCTCGATGTCGATCCAGCTGTCCGGGCGCGTCGCGCCGGTATGCGCCGAGATCGCGTAGAGCTGCTCCTTGCGCTCCATCAGATAGGCCGCCAGCGCCTTGAGCTGCGCGGCGCGCTGCTGGAAGTCCAGCTTCAGCAACGCAGGCAAGGCCTGACCCCGGGCATGGTGGAGGCTCTCGCCAAAGTCGATCGATTCGCCATGGGTGTGCGCCACCAGGCGGCCGTTGACGGCGCTGTGCAAGCCGCGCGCGGGCGTTTGGCCGATCCAGCGACCGGCGATCAGGCTTTGGAGAACTTGGGGCGTGGCGCTCATGGCATTCCTTCAGACAGCATGACCGGGGCGCATCCCCGGCCTCATGAATTCATCACTGGGATTTCGCGGACGAGCGGCGTCGCGAACGGGTCGAGGTCGGGCCCGGGGTGCGCAGCCGTACTCCCGTACGGCGAGCACCCCAGGTCCGAGATCGGCCCGCGCAGTAGCCGAGCGGCCGCGAAATCAGGGTTGGTATTTCCAGGTGCCACCTTCAATCTTGACCATCACGCGCGCGCGCTGGTCCAGACCCAGGTGGTCATTGGGCGACATCGTGAACACGCCATGCGAGGCGGGCATTTCCTTCACCGCCTCCAGCGCGTCACGCAGCGCGGCGCGGAAGGCCGGCGTGCCCGGCTGGGCCTTCTTGACGGCCGCGGGGATGGCCGCCTGCAGCAGCAGGCCCGCATCCCAGGCGTGGCCGCCGAAGGTCGACACCGAGCCCTTGCCGAAGGCCGCCTCATACTTGGTGACGTACTCCTTGGCGCTCTTCTTGGCCGGGTGGTCGGCGGGCAGCTGGTCCACCACCAGCACCGGGCCGGCGGGCAGGAAGGTGCCCTCGACGTCCTTGGCGCCGACGCGCAGGAAGTCGTTGTTCGCCACGCCGTGGGTCTGGTAGAACTTGCCGGCGTAGCCGCGCTCCTTCAGCGTCTTCTGCGGCAGCGCGGCAGGCGTGCCGCTGCCCCCGATCAGCACCGCGTCGGGCTTGGCGGCCATGATCTTCAGCACCTGGCCGGTCACCGAGGTGTCGGTGCGGTTGTAGCGCTCGTTGGCCACGATGGACAGGCCCTTGGAGCCGGCCACCTTGTTGAACTCGCCATACCAGCCCTCGCCATAGGCGTCGGCGAAGCCGATGTAGGCCACCGTCTTCACGCCCTGGGCCTGCATGTGGCTGGCGATGGCCAGCGCCATCATGATGTCGTTCTGCGGGGTCTTGAACACCCAGCGCTTCTTCGCGTCCATGGGCTCGACGATGCGCGCCGACGCGGCCATCGAGACCATGGGCACCTGCGCCTCGGCCACCGCGTCGATCATGGCCAGCGAGTTGGGCGTCACGGTGGAGCCGACGACCACGTCGACCTTGTGCTCGGTGATCAGCTTGCGCGTGTTGGCCACCGCGGTGGTGGTGTCGGACGCGTCGTCCAGCACGATGTAGTTGATCTTCTGGCCGGCGATGGTCTTGGGCATCAGCGAGAAGGTGTTCTTCTCCGGGATGCCCAGCGAGGCGGCCGGCCCGGTGGCCGAGACGGTCACGCCGACATTGATGTCCGCCTGCGCGACGCCGCCCGCGCCCATCAGCGCGGCGCCGGCCAGGGCCAGCAGGGTCTTCTGGATGCGTTTCATGTGTGTCTCCATGGTTGGTGTTGGTCTGTCGAAAAACGCGTCGGAATCTTGGGGACTCAAGCCTTCATGAGGCTTGCTGCTGCAGGCGCACGGCGCCCACTCCGCCAAAGAACAGATCGGCCACCATGGGCGCCACCGCCTCGTAGGTCAGCGCGCCGTCCGGCCGCAGCCAGGTGAAGGTCCAGTTGATCATGCCGAACAGCAGCATGGTCAGCGGCTTGTGCAGATGGGCGCCGCGCAGCTCCGGGCGCACCGCGGCCACCGCGTCGGCGAACTGGCTGACGACCTGGCGCTCCACGCCGATCAGGCGCTCGCGGTGCTCATCGTCCAGGAACTTCAGGTCCTCGGTCAGCACGCGGTGCTCGTTCTGGGCCTCGCCATAGGACTGCACGAACTGCAGGATCAGCGCACGCAGATGCTCCTCGGGCGGCAGCTCGCGCATCTTCACCTGCTCCACCAGGTCCACCAGATGCTGCAGGTGGTTCTGGCAGATCTGCACCAGCAGCTCCTGCTTGTCGCGCACGTAGTGGTAAAGCGTGGGCTTGGAGACCTCGCAAGCCTCCGCGACCTGGTTCATCGAAGTGCCGCTGTACCCCTGGTTGGCGAACAGCCGCGCCGCCTGGGCGAGGATCTGTTCGCGGGTTGCGTCGAAACCGGGTGCTCTGCCTCTGGCCATGGACGTGCTCAAAAAGTTCGCAAGCCTAACAGCTGGGCGTCCGCGCGCATCCCCGGGTCTGCCTGGATCAGCGCTCGTCGAAGGAGATGACCACGCGTGGCGTCAGCGCATGGGCCTGGCAGCTGAGGATGAAGCCGGCGGCGATCTCGTGCTTCTCCAGCGCGAAGTTCTTGTCCATGCGCACCTCGCCCTCCAGCAGCTTGCAGCGGCAGGTCGAGCAGACGCCGGACTTGCAGGAGTACGGCACGTCCATGCCGGCGCGCGCGGCGGCGTCCAGCAGGCTGGGGTCGCTCTTGCGGAACTCGATCTCGCGCGAGACGCCGTCGCGGATCACCAGCACCTTGGCCGCCTCGGCGTCCTCGGCATGCACCTCGTGCGGCGCGGGCTTGCCCTGCAGCATCTCGGGCGTGCCGAAGCGCTCGATGTGGATGCGCTCCGGCGCCACGCCAGCGGCGCGCAGCGCGGCCTCGGCCTGCTCGTTCATCTCGAACGGACCGCAGACGAACACATGGTCGATGCCGGCGGCGGGCACCGGGCCGGCGAGGAACTCGGCGATCTTGGCCTGGTCGATGCGGCCGGCCATCAGCGGCGAATCGACCTGTTCGCGCGAGAACACATGGTGCAGCGAGACGCGCGTCAGGTAGCGGTTCTTCAGGTCCTCGATCTCCTCCTTGAACATCGTGGAGGCGGGGCGGCGGTTGCCGTAGATCAGCGTGAAGCGCGACTGAGGCTCGCGCGCCAGCACCGTCTTCATGATGGACAGGATGGGCGTGATGCCCGAGCCCGCGGCGATGCCCACGTAGTGGCGCGCGGCGGCCGGGTCCACGGGCACGAAGAAGCGGCCCTGGGGCGGGAAGACCTGGATCTCGTCGCCGGCCTTGAGTTGCTCGTGGACCCAGGTGGAGAAGGCGCCGCCGGCCACCTTGCGCACGCCCACGCGCAGCTCGCCGTCGTCCACGCCGGCGCAGATCGAATAGGAACGGCGCAGGTCCTCGCCGCCGACCTCGCCGCGCAGGGTCAGGTATTGCCCCTGGGTGAAGCGGAACTGCGGCTGCAGCTCGGCGGGCACCTCGAAGCTCAGCACGACCGCGTCGTCGGTGTCATGCTCGACGCGGCTCACGCGCAGCGGATGGAAATGCAGGCTCATGATGGGTCCTGTCTTTCAGATGGGTTTGAAGTATTCGAAGGGCTCGCGGCAGGCAAGGCAGCGGAACAGCGACTTGCAGGCGGTGGAGCCGAAGGCCGAGAGCTGCTCGGTCTGCGCGCTGCCGCAGCGCGGGCACTGCAGCTGCGGCGCGCGGCGCACCACGCGTATCGGCTGCTCGGCCGCGGCGCCGCAGCGCCCGGGCGGCGCGATGCCGTAGGCGCGCAGCTTCTCGCGGCCCTCGTCGCTGATCCAGTCGGTGGTCCAGGCCGGCGAGCGCTGCAGCGTGATGCGCACCTCGCCGAAGCGCGCCAGCGCCTCGCGGACCTGGTCCTGGATCAGCTCGGTGGCCGGGCAGCCGGAGTAGGTCGGCGTCAGCACCACCTCGACGCCGTCGCCGCCGTCCTCCAGCAGGCGCAGGTCGCGCACGATGCCCAGCTCGACCAGCGTGATCGCCGGCACCTCGGGATCCGGGATCTGGCGCAGGACCTCCCAGGCCGAGGTCAGACGCCCGCAGCCCTGGTCGCGCGGCGCGCTCGATGAAAGATGCGAAAGCGCGGTCATCGCTTGCGGCCCCGCCCGGCTTACCAGCGCCCGCCGGGATAGGCGCGCTGCAGGTACTGCAGGGTCGCCAGCATGTGGCCCATGTGCTCGCTGTGCACGCCGCGCCGGCCGGAGAAGACATGGGCGCTGTCCTTGGGCCGCGCGAGCTTGGCGGCGGCCAGCACCTCGTCCAGCTGCGCCAGCCAGTCGCCCTTCAGCGTGGACCACGCCGGGCCCAGGCCCGAGGCCTGCGCCGCGGCGTCCGCGTCATCGTCGCTGAACAGCTCGCCGACATAGGGCCACAGCTGGTCCAGCGCCTCGCGGCAGCGGCGCGCCGATTCCTCGGTGCCGTCCCCCAGGCGCAGCACCCAGTCGGCAGCATGCTGCTGGTGGTAGCGGGCTTCCTTGAGCGCTTTCTCGGCGATCGCCGCGATCTCGGCGTCGCTGCTGGCCTGCAGACGCTGCCACAGCAGCAGCAGCCAGGACGAAACCATCAGGTTGCGCAGCTGCGTGAACGCGAAGTCGCCGCGCGGAAGCTCCATCAGCACCGGGTTCAGGTACTGGCGCTCGTCGCGCAGGAAGGCCAGCTGGTCCTCGTCATAGACGCTGCCGCCGGCCGCGCCGTTGAGCTGGCCCACGCGGGTCAGCACACCGCGCGCCTGGCCCAGCAGGTCCAGCGCCATGTTGGTCAGCGCCAGGTCCTCTTCGAGGATGGGGGCATGGCCGCACCACTCGCCCAGGCGCTGCGACAGCACCAGGCAGCTGTCCGCCAGGCGCAGCAGGTAGCGGATGTCAGCCCGCTCGACGACCGTGATCGAAGCTTGTGTCATGGCGTTCTCGGCCGTTCTTTACATGTGGTTGACGGACTCGGGCAGCTCATAGAAGGTGGGGTGGCGGTACACCTTGTCTTCCATCGGATCGAAGTAGCTGCCCTTCTCGCCGGGATCGGACGCGACGATCGCGCTGGACGGCACGACCCAGAGGCTCACGCCTTCCTGGCGGCGGGTGTAGACGTCGCGGGCCATCTGCAGCGCCATCTTGGCGTCGCTGGCATGCAGGCTGCCGCAGTGCTTGTGGTCCAGGCCCGCCTTGGAGCGGACGAAGACTTCCCACAGCGGCCATTCGTTGGCACCGGTTTGTTGATTCACGCTCATTGGGTTTCTCCTTGCATCGTTCCGAGCTGGGCCGTCAGGCCGCCTCGGCCTGGGGTTGCTGCTTGCGGGCGTGGGCCAGCGCGGCCTCGCGCACCCAGGCGCCGTCTTCCCAGGCCTTGACGCGGGCGTTCAGACGTTCGCGGTTGCACTGGCCTTCGCCGCCGACGACGCGCCAGAACTCCGACCAGTCGATCGCACCGAAGTCGTAGTGGCCGCGCGCCTCGTTCCACTTCAGGTCGGCGTCGGGCAGGCTGATGCCCAGCACCTCGGCCTGGGGCACGGTGGCGTCGACGAATTTCTGGCGCAGGTCGTCGTTGGAAATGCGCTTGATGCCCCAGCGCATGGACTGCTCGGAGTTGGGCGAGTCCTTGTCGTGCGGTCCGAACATCATCAGCGAGGGCCACCACCAGCGGTTCACCGCGTCCTGCACCATGGCCTTCTGCTCGGGCGTGCCGTCGCGCATCATCACCAGCAGGCTTTCATAGCCCTGGCGCTGGTGGAAGCTCTCCTCGCGGCAGATGCGGATCATCGCGCGCGCATACGGGCCATACGAGCAGCGGCACAGCGGCACCTGGTTCATGATGGCCGCACCGTCGACCAGCCAGCCGATCACGCCGATGTCGGCCCAGGTCAGCGTGGGGTAGTTGAAGATGGAGCTGTACTTGGCCTTGCCCGAGTGCAGCGCGTCCAGCATCTGGTCGCGGCTGGTGCCCAGGGTCTCGGCGGCCGAGTACAGATAGAGGCCGTGCCCGCCCTCGTCCTGCACCTTGGCCAGCAGGATGGCCTTGCGCTTGAGCGTGGGCGCGCGCGTGATCCAGTTGCCCTCGGGCAGCATGCCGACGATCTCGGAATGCGCGTGCTGGCTGATCTGGCGCACCAGGGTCTTGCGGTAGTGCTCGGGCATCCAGTCCTTGGCCTCGATGAAGTCGCCGGCATCGATGCGCGACTCGAAGGCCTCGGTGCGCTGGCGCTCCTCGGCGGTCTGCAGCTTGCTGGCCTGGTCCTGCGGGCCGATGCTCATCGCTTGCGTGTACATCTGTCGTTCCTTTCAAGAATTGAAGGGGCGCGCTTACTTGGGACGGTGGTCGATCACGCGGCGCGCCTTGCCCACCAGCGTGCGTTCGATGGAATCCGGCGGTCCGATCAGCACCTTGGTGGAGACCCCGATCAGGGTCTTGATGCGGTGCTGCAGCGACTTGGCGATCACCGCGATGTCGGCCGTGCCGACCGCCGCGGAGGAGAGTTCGCAGCGCACCTCGACCGCATCCAGATGGCCGTCGCGGCTGACCACGATCTGGTACTGGCCGGACAGACCCGGCTCGCGCAGCACCAGCTCCTCGATCTGGGTCGGGAACAGGTTGACGCCGCGGATGATCAGCATGTCGTCGCTGCGGCCGACGATCTTGCCCATGCGGCGCATGCTGCGCGAGGTGGGCGGCAGCAGCCGGGTCAGGTCGCGGGTGCGGTAGCGGATCACCGGCAGCGCTTCCTTGGACAGCGAGGTGAAGACCAGCTCGCCCTCGGAGCCGTCGGGCAGCACCTCGCCGGTCTCGGGGTCGATGATCTCGGGGTAGAAGTGGTCTTCCCAGATCACCGGGCCGTCCTTGGACTCGATGCATTCGTTGGCGACGCCGGGGCCCATCACCTCGGACAGGCCATAGATGTCCAGCGCGTCAATGCCGGCCTTGGATTCGATTTCGGCGCGCATCGCCTCGGTCCAGGGTTCCGCGCCGAACACGCCGACCTTCAGCGAGCAGTCGCGCGCGTCCAGGCCCTGGCGCGCGAACTCTTCGATGATCACCTGCATGTAGCTGGGCGTGACCATGATGACGTCGGGCTTGAAGTCCTGGATGAGCTGGACCTGCTTCTCGGTCTGGCCGCCGGACATCGGGATCACGGTGCAGCCCAGGCGCTCGGCGCCATAGTGCGCGCCCAGGCCGCCGGTGAACAGGCCGTAGCCGTAGGCGATGTGGACGATGTCGCCGGCCCGCGTGCCGGCCGCGCGCAGCGAACGCGCGACCAGATTGGCCCAGGTGTCGATGTCGCGCTGCGTGTAGCCCACGACGGTGGGCTTGCCGGTGGTGCCGCTGGAGGCGTGGATGCGCGACACCTGCTCGCGCGGGACCGCGAACATCCCGAAGGGGTAGTTGTCGCGCAGGTCCTTCTTGGTCGTGAACGGGAACTTGGCCAGGTCGGCCAGCTCCTTGAGGTCGCTGGGATGCACGCCCTTGGCGTCGAACGCGGCCTTGTAGTGCGGCACGTTGTCGTAGGCATGCTGCAGCGACCACTGCAGGCGCTGCAACTGCAGCGCGCGCAGCTCGTCCTGGCTGGCCTTCTCGATGGGTTCCAGGTCGCCGGGGGCGGGGGTCTTCACGGGCATCTCTTGTCTCCTCGGTCCGGCCGCGGACGCGACCGGTTCACCGCTTTCTCTCGTTACTGCGGGCCCAGCTCGGCGACGACCGGCCGGCCCTTGATCCGGTAGGAACGGCCGCGGAACACCGCGATGAGTTCATCGCGCTGGTTGCGGACCGTGATGTCGTAGACGCCGGTGCGCCCGGCCAGCGACACCTCGCAGGCCGTCGCCACCAGCGTGTCACCCAGTCGGGACGGCGCGACGATGTCGATCGCGAAGCCCGACGCCACCGTCATCTCGTTGTACGAGTTGCAGGCGAAGGCGAAGGTGGAATCCGCCAGGGTGGTCACATAACCCCCATGGCAGATGTCGAAACCGTTGAGCATGTCCTCGCGCACGGTCATGCGGATGCAGGCGCTGCCCGGTCCGACGGAGAGGATCTCCAGCCCCAGGCCGCGGGAGGCGCGGTCGTTCGCGAACATCGCGTCGCGGACCGCTTCGGCAATCTGTTGCGGCGTCATCGGGTCAACGGTCCTTGTACTGAGGGGCGCGCTTGTCGAGGAAGGCGTTGACGCCCTCCTGGTAGTCGTGGGCGAAGCCGAGCTGGCTCTGCAGCCGCGCCTCCAGCTTCAGCGCGTCTTCCAGGTTCAGCTCCAGGGCCTCGTCCAGGATGCGGCGCGTCTCGACCAGGGCCTTGGTGGGCATGGCCGCCAGGCGCTGGGCCAGGGCCATGCCCTCGGCGGCGAGCTGGTCGTCGGGCACGCAGCGCGCGATCAGGCCCCAGGACTGGGCCTGATCGGCGGGCAGCTTGTCGCCCAGCAGGGCCAGCTGCCGCGCGCGCGCGCGGCCCACCAGACGCGTCAGCAGCCAGCTGCCGCCGCAGTCGGGGATCAGGCCGATCTTGGAAAAGGCCTGGATGAAGCTGGCCGATTGCGCCGCGACGACGAGGTCGCAGCCCAGCGCGAAATTGGCGCCGGCGCCGGCGGCGACGCCGTTCACCGCGCAGACCACCGGCACCGGCATGCTGCGCAGGCGCAGCGCCAGCGGGATGTAGTAGTGGTCCAGCAGATGGCCGATGTCCTTGGGCGGCTGGTCCGCCTCGGGCTTGATCAGCGGGTCGCTGAGGTCTTGGCCGGCGCAGAAGGCGCGCCCGGCGCCGCTGACCAGCACCGCGCGCACCGCGCGGTCATGCGCCGCATCGTCCAGCGCCTGGCGCAGATGGGCCAGCATGGTGGCGGTGAAGGCATTGAGGGCCTGCGGGCGGTTCAGCGTCAGCACGCGCACCGCGCCTTCCTGGGCGACGAGGACGCAGTCTGCAGCGGGTAGCGTGGACTGGGACATGGACGTTTGACCTTTCACAAACACTCTTGACCGACCGGTCGGTAGATCGTAAGGTCCTGCTTGATCTGACGCAAGGCCGATCCACGTTTTCGAGGGCTGGTGAATACCCTAGTCCACCGACCCGACGCGCGCCAGGCGCCCTCGGCCCCATCCATCGACAAGGAGACTCCATGCCCTGCTACGCCATCGACGGGCTGCGCCCGGTGGTCCATCCCAGCGCGCACGTGCACCCGACCGCGGTGCTGATCGGCGACGTCATCGTCGGCCCCGGCTGCTATGTGGGCCCCTGCGCCTCGCTGCGCGGCGACTTCGGCCGCATCGTGCTGATGGAGGGTGCCAATGTGCAGGACGGCTGCGTGGTGCACGGCTTCCCGGACTCGGAAACAGTGGTGGAGCGCAACGGCCACATCGGCCATGGCGCCGTGCTGCACGGCTGCGTGGTGCGCCACGACGCGCTGGTGGGCATGAACGCGGTGGTGATGGACGAGGCGGAGGTCGGCGCGTACAGCATCGTCGCCGCCTGCGCCTTCGTGAAGGCGGGGCAGAAGCTGCCGCAGAAGTCGCTGATCGCCGGCCTGCCCGCCAAGGTGGTGCGCGAGCTCAGCGAGGACGAGATGCGCTGGAAGCTCGAAGGCACGCGCACCTACCAGACGCTGACGCAGCGCTGCCAGGCCTCGCTGGTGGAATGCCAGCCGCTGGCCGAGCCCGAAGCGCAGCGGCCGCGCCTGCAGGTGGGCGGCCCGCAGACGCTGGTGGCCACCAAGCGCGGCTGATCAGGGCGCGGGCAGGATCTGCACGCCGTCCAGCAGCGCGCGCACGCGGTCCGCGCGCGGCGCCTGCGCGCCGGGCTGCTCGCAGGCGGCACTGCCGGCCGCGAGGGCCCAGCGCAGCCATTGCTCGGGCGCGCGCTCGCCCTGCATCAGCGCATGCAGCAGCCCGGCCACCGCGGCGTCGCCGGCGCCCACGCTGTCCACCACCACCACCGGCGGCGGCCGGCCATGCAGCTCGCCCTGCGGGTGGAACAGCCGCGCGCCACGGTCGCCCTGCGTCAGCAGCAGCAGCGCGCGCGGATTCCAGGCGCTGATCTGGGCCAGCCCCACGCGCGGGTCGGGCACACGGAACAGGCCGCAGAGGTCTTCGTCCGACACCTTGATCACATCGGCCAGCCGGCACATGCGCTCCAGGGTCTCGTCGTAGCCGGCGTCCATGAGCAGCCGGTAGTTGGGGTCGTAGGCGATCAGCTTGCCCTGCGCCTTGAGCCGCTCCGCCAACGCCAGCAGCCGCTCCGCCAGCGGCGGGCGCACCAGGCTGATAGAGCCGAAGAAGGCCCAGCGCAGCGCCCCCATCCAGCCCGCTGGTAGCGCCTCGGGGCGGAAATGCAGGTCGGCGCTGTTCTCACCGATGAAGAAGTACTGTGGGGGCTGTGTCTCGTGCACCACCGCCAGCAGCGGCCCATGGGCGTTCTGCTGCAGGAAGCGCAGGTCCAGGTTGGCGTCCGCGCTTTCGCGCCACTGCGCCTGGCCGAACACGTCGGCGCTGAGCCCGCCGGCGAAGGCCGCCAACTCCCCCAGGCTGGACATCGCGCGCGCCACGTTCCACGGCGCGCCGCCGCAGCGGCTCAGCCATTGGTCGGGCGCGACGCGGATCAGATCGGTCAGCGCCTCGCCAAAGGCGACGAAGCGGGGCAGGTCGGGATGGCGCAGCAGGGGCATGCCGCGATTCAACCGCCGGCCGGCCGCCGGCGCAACCGCGTCCATCAAGAATGCACGCTCCAGGCGGGTTCCCCGGGGTGGAAACGGACTGGATCAAGGCAGGGCCATGGGCCAGCAGGCACAATGCGGTCCATGACCGACGGCGTGATACCCCTGCTCGATCTGCGCCAGCGGGCGCGCCTGCCGCGTGTGCCCCCGCTGTCGCAGGACACCCCCCTGCAAGCCCTGCCGCTGATCGCCGACGCGCGCGGCCGGCCGCTGCGCGACCTGCGCATTTCGGTCACCGACCGCTGCAATTTCCGCTGCAGCTACTGCATGCCCAAGGAAGTGTTTGACAAGCACTATCGCTTCCTGCCGCACGGCGAGCTGCTCAGCTTCGAGGAAATCACCCGGCTGGCGGCCATCTTCGCGCGCCTGGGCGTGCGCAAGCTGCGCCTGACCGGCGGCGAGCCGCTGCTGCGCAAGAACATCGAAGACCTGATCGCGATGCTGGCACAGCTGCGCACGCCCGAGGGCGAGCCGCTGGAGCTGACGCTGACCACCAACGGCTCGCTGCTGGCGCGCAAGGCCCAGGCGCTGAAGCAAGCCGGTCTGCGCCGCGTCACCGTCAGCCTGGACGCGATGGACGACCGCGTGTTCCGCGCGATGAACGACGTGGACTTCCCGGTCGCCGAGGTGCTGGACGGCATCGCCGCCGCGCAGGCCGCCGGGCTGCACCCGGTGAAGGTCAACATGGTGGTCAAGCGCGGGACCAACGAGCAGGAGATCCTGCCCATGGCCCGCCATTTCCGCGGCAGCGGCGCCATCCTGCGCTTCATCGAGTTCATGGACGTGGGCATGAGCAACGGCTGGCGCATGGACGACGTGCTGCCGTCGGCCGAGGTGCTGCAGCGGCTGCGCGAGGAGTTCGAGCTGCGGCCGCTGACGCCCAGCGTCCACGGCGAGACCGCCGAGCGCTGGGCCTATGCCGACGGCCAGGGCGAGATCGGCCTGATCTCCAGCGTCACCCAGGCCTTCTGCGGCGACTGCAACCGAGCGCGCCTGTCCACCGAGGGCATGCTCTACACCTGCCTGTTCGCGGACCAGGGCCATGATCTGCGCGCGCTGCTGCGCGGCCATCCGGGCGCCGGCCTGGCGCCCTGCGGCGACGCACAGATCGGCCAGGCCCTGGCCGATCTGTGGGGCCTGCGCGAGGACCGCTATTCCGAGCTGCGCAGCGCCCACAGCGCGCCGCAGCGGCGCATCGAGATGCACTACATCGGCGGCTGACCGCTACGCCCAAGGCCATGGCCATGCCCCCCTCCTCCGCCTTCACCGCCTGGTTCACGCCGGCACTGCGGCGCAAGGCGCTGGCGGCCGTGATCGGCTGCGTGGCCCTGCCCTTCGGCGTCGCCGAGCTGGTCAAGACCGGCATTCAACCCGGCATCGCCGAGGACGCGCTGCGCCGCGCCCAGCTGCTGGACTACATGGCCATCGGCGCGATGCTGTTCGGGCTCAGCATGGTGATGGCCTGGCTGGTGGGCTGCTGGGTGGTGGCGGTGATGAAGGGGCCGCAGTTGGACGGCGACGCCTTTCCCGGCGACCACGACCGCGGGCGCGATGCCTGAGCGCGAACAGCTCACCGGCCTGGTCCTGGCCGGCGGCCGAGGT
Organism: Pelomonas sp. CA6; assembly: GCF_022549225.1. Lineage (GTDB taxonomy): Bacteria > Pseudomonadota > Gammaproteobacteria > Burkholderiales > Burkholderiaceae_C > Roseateles. The sequence goes on along the minus strand of NZ_JAKZFD010000001.1, from coordinate 761,781 downwards.
CAGCGCATGGGGGGCGCCGACAAGGGCCTGCTGCCGCTCGCCGGGCAGGCGCTGGCGGCCCATGCGCTGCGGCGCCTGGCGCCACAGGTCGGGCCCTGCTGGATCAGCGCCAACCGCCATCTGGACGACTACCGCCGCCTCGCTCCGCGCGTGCTCAGCGACCGCCTGCCCGACCAGCCTGGGCCGCTGGCCGGCTGGCTCAGCGCGCTGGAGCAGTTGGACACGCCCTGGCTGCTGGCCGTTCCCTGCGACTCGCCGCTGCTGCCGGCCGATCTCGCGCAGCGTCTGGGCCAGGCCCTGCGGCCCGGCGACCGGCTGGCCGTGCCGGTGCGCCAGGACGGCGGCGAGCCGCGCGTGCAGGCCGCCTTCTGCCTGATGCACCGCAGCCTGGCGCCATCGCTGGCCGATGCGCTGGCGCGCGACCAGCGCCGCGTGCAGGACTGGCTGCGCCAGCAGAACGCCCGCTTCGTGCCCTTCGACCAGCCCGGCGACGCCGAGGCCTTCGCCAACGCCAACACGCCCGAGGAACTGGCACGGCTGGAGGCTTTGCTGACGACCGCGCCCGCCGCCGCGCAGCAGGGAAGCGACCATGGCTGACGACGTCCGCATCGCGTTGCTGCTGCCGGCCGACCTGGTCGACTACAAGCGCCTGCGCGATGGCATGCTGGCCGGCCATGAGCAGGCCTTCAGCTCCGACGCGGCGCAGGAACGCGGACGCGACGCCGCCAGCTACCAGGCCCGGCTGCATGCCGAGGTCGGCGGACGCGCGCTGTTCACGCTGGGCGCCTGGATGGACGGCCGGCTGGTGGGCGCGCTGACCTGCGAGCGCGAGGCGCGCGGCAAGGCGCGCCACCAGGCCCAGCTCGTCGGCATGATGGTGGACGACATGGCCCAGGGCCGCGGCCTGGGCCGGCGCCTGCTACAGACCGCGCTGGCGCTGCTGCGCCGCGACCCCAGCCTGGAAATGGTCACGCTCAGCGTCACCGCGACGAACAAGAGGGCCTACGAGCTCTACCGCCGCGCCGGCTTCGTGCGCTATGGCCGGCTGCCGCGCGCGCTGCGCATGCCCGACGGCCGCTACCTGGCCAAGGACCTGATGGTCTGCGACCTGCGCCCCGCGGCGCTGGAATAGGGATAGGCCCGCCGAGGCGGCTCGCGGTCCGCGGCTAGCGGCAATCCGCAGCCGGCCGCGCGCGCACCGCCAGGTCCACCACCACCTCGTCCTGCACCGCCAGCAGGCCGCCCAGCACGCTGAAGGGCTGCAACCCGAAATCGCTCGGCCGCAGCAGCAGCTGGCCGCGCGCCCACAGCGCCTCGCCGTCCTGCTGCAGCCGCAGCACCAGGTCCAGCGGGCGCGGCTGGCCGTTGAGCGTCACCGTCAGGCGCAGCACCAGCCAGGGCCAGGCGCCGGCGCCAGCGTCGGCGCGCAGCTGCAGCAGCGGATGCCGCTCGGCATTGAGCGCCCGGCGCAGATTGGCCTGGGTCGCCGCGATGGCCTGCGGCGACAGCGGGCTCGCGAACTCGGGGCCCAGCGCGGCGCGCCACTCGGGCCGGTCCAGCACCAGGTCCTCCAGCGCGAGGTCCAGCGCCAGGCTGGCGCCGGCCAGCCCGGACGCCGGCTGGTAGGCCCAGCCGCGCCAGCGCTGGGGCGCCAGCACGTGGTTGTGGCCCAGCGCCGCCGCGCGCCCGCCGCGGAAGGCATGGATGCGCACCGTCGAGCCGTCGGCGTCCAGCGCCAGCAGACGCCCCTCGCCGCCCGCGGCGAGCCGGGCCTCGCACCAGGCCCGCGCGTCCGGGATCGGCGGCGCGGCCTCGGCCGGCGACGCCGATCCGGCCGGTGGCGAGATCCGCGGCGCCAGGAGCGCGCAGCCCGCCAGCGCCACGATCAGCGCCAGCGCGAAGCCACCCCTCATGCCCAGCCCTCCGCGCCCGGGGCGCCATCGTCCAGCGCCAGCCGGCGCAGGCCCTCGGCGTCGCGCAGCTCAATCTCGGCATAGCCCAGCGCGATCAGGCCCTGCTCGGCGAGCGCGCGCAGGGCCTTGTTGATCGTGGGCCGGCTCACGCCCAGCATCAGCGCCAGCTGCTCCTGCGGCAGGCGCAGACGCTGCCGCGGCAAGACCTCGTCCGGCGCGCCCGGCTCGTAGCCCTGCGCCACCTGCAGCAGGCGCTTGGCCAGGCGGCGCGGCAGCGGCAACAGCGCGTTGTCCTCCAGCGCCTCGAAGCAGATGCGCAGCTTGGCGCAGGCCAGCCGGGCGATGTCGCGCCAGCCCTGCGGATGGCGCTCCAGCCAGTCGCGCAGCAGGGGCTGGGGCACCAGCCAGACCTCGCTGGCGCCGTCGGCCACCACGTCATGGGTGCGCGGCCGGTCGTCGATCAGCGAAATCTCGCCAAACCACTGCCCCGGCTCCAGGTAGGCCAGCAGGCTCTGGCGGCCGTCGGCCTGCCAGGCGCCGACATGCAGCGCGCCGGCCAGCACGCAGCCCAGCCCGTGCGCGGCGCCGCCGCGCTGGAACAGCGCCTCGCCGGCCGCGAGGTATTGACGCCGCCCCTGCTCGAGCAGAAAGTGCTGCAGCGCGGGCTGCGCGGTCCGCAGCCAGGGCTGGGCCAGCAGCAGCTGCCGCTGGGCGGGCGTCAGGGCGGCGGCGGCCGATGGAGCCATGCGGGAAAACCTCGTGAAGGACTGTAGGCATTTTGACAGTCAGCGCCGGGCACGCCGCCTAGGATTGACCTGCATCACTACAGGAGACAAGCATGGCCAGAACCGCCACCGACCTGATGGCGCAGTACGCGGCCTACCACCGCGACCGGCGCAACATCGCCACCCACTTCGTCGGCATTCCGCTGATCGTGTTCGCGATCGGCGTGCTGCTGGCGCGGGCGCGTTTCGAGCTGGGCGGCCTGGAGCTCAGCGCGGCCTGGCTGCTGTGGCTGCTCAGCACGCTGTGGTATCTGCTGCGCGGCAACCTTGCGCTGGGCCTGGCGGTCAGCGCGGTGAACGCGGCGCTGATGGCGCTGGCGCATCCGCTGGCGCAGGGCGGCGCGGCGCCCTGGCTGGCCTGGGGCCTGGGCAGCTTCGTGATCGGCTGGATCATCCAGTTCATCGGCCACTACTACGAGGGCCGCAAGCCGGCCTTCGTCGATGACCTCGTGGGCCTGCTGGTGGGGCCGATGTTCGTCGTCGCCGAAGCCCTGTTCGCGCTGGGCTGGGGCCGCGAACTGCAACACGAGATCGAACGCCGCGTCGGCCCCACCCGCCTCCGCGACCTGACCCGCCCGGCCTGAGTCCCCGCGCCGCCACCACGCCACCCCCTTCGGGGGGCGGCCTGGGTGGTGAAAAGCTTCTTGCGCGGACGGCCCAAGGCCTTTATCTTGGGACCGACTGGCAATCCGGCGAGGAGGCTCCATGAAACCGGTGTCTGAACTGCTGAAGAAGCGCGCCGCCGCCGTGCGCTCGGTGGCCCCCGAATCCACCGTGTTCGACGCGCTGCATCTGCTGGCCGAGTACGACGTCGGCGCCCTGGTCGTGATGCAGGACGGCAAGCTGCAGGGCATCTTCTCCGAGCGGGACTACACCCGCAAGATCGCGCTGCAGGGCCGCGATTCGCGCCACACCACGGTGCGCGAGGTGATGACACCCAGCGTGCTGGTGGTGCGGCCCGACAGCGATGTGCGCGAATGCATGAGCCTGATGAGCCAGCGCAAGATCCGCCACCTGCCCGTGGTCGACGGCGACCGCGTGACCGGCATGATCTCCATCCGTGACCTGATGGACGACATCATCGCGGACGACGAGATGACCATCGCCCAGCTGCAAAGCTACATCTACGGCTGAGCCGGCCACTCGCTCATCGCCGCGCCGGCGCCCGGCCGGGGCGGGCGCGGCTTGGCCGGACGCAGCGGCGTGCCCATCGCGACCCAGCCCACCAGGGTCTCGCCCGGCTCGCAGAAGGCCGCCTGCAGCGCGGCGTCACGCACCTTGGCGCCGGACAGCATCTTGGCGCCATAGCCCAGCACATGGGCGGCGCTGAGGAACTGCGCCAGCGCCCCGCCCAGCGCGGCCCATTGCTCGTGCGCCGGCACCTGGGGGTGGCCCAGGTCGATGCGCGCCAGCACCGCCACTGACAGCGGCGGCTTCAGCGCGCGCTCGGCGTCCAGCTGCGCGCCGGCCTCGTCCTTGCCCGCGCGCCGCGCCGCGTCGGCGAACAGCTGCGCCATCCGCGCGCGCGCCTCGCCGCGCACGAGCTTGAAGCGCCAGGGCCGCAGCTCGCCGTGGTCGGGCGCGCGCAGCGCTGCCTGCAGCATCAGCGCCAGCTCGGCATCCGTCGGGCCGGGCTCGGCGATGTGCTTGGGCCCGACCGAGTAGCGGCCGCCCAGCGCGGCCAGCGCGCGCGCGACGAAGTCCGCCTCGCCGGCGGAGGAAGTCGGCGGCGTGGCCGCGGAACGCTCTTGATTCATCGTGAACTCCATCGGTTGGACGGGCGTCGCCGTCCGCCATGCGGCCCGGAGGCCGGCATCAGAACACCAGCGTGCGCCAGGCCGGATCGGCCACGCGCGCGATGAACTGCACCGCGCCACCATGGCGGCGACAGGCCGGGATCAGCGCGTCGCGCGCCAGCCCGTGGGCCTGCAGCGCGTCGGTGCAGGCCAGCAGCTCCGCGCCGTGATCCACCGCGTCCTGCAGGTACTGGGCGATGGTCTTGGGACTGTGCGGCACCGCGCGCAGTCCCTCGGCCACGCCGGGCTTGAGCAGCAGCACCGCGCGGGCGCTGAAATAGAGCTCCACCCGCAGCTCCATCGCCGCCGCGGCGGCGGCGTGATGCAGGGGCGTGGCCAGGCGCACCGGGTCGTCCGGGTCGCAGGACCACAGCAGAATGGCCAGCCCCGAAGGGCTCACAGCAGCTGATTCAGCCATGCGTAGCGCTCCATCGCTTCGCGCGCCTCGGCCCCCGGCCGCAGCGCCGCGCGCTCGCCGGCCAGGTCCGTGGGCCGCAGGCGCAGCAGCCAGCCCGCGCCATAGGGGTCGCGGTGCACCAGCCCCGGATCCTCCTCCAGCGCCGCGTTGGACGCCAGCACCTCGCCGGACAGCGGCGAGCGCACCGAGACGATGCTCTTGGCCAGCTCCACCACGCCCATCGAGCGCCCCTGCTCCAGCCGCGCGCCCGCGGCCTTGGGCCGGCACATGTAGATCTCGCCCGAGGCCTTCAGCCCCAGCGCCGTGATGCCCTGCAGCACCGAGCCATCGTCCAGCAGCCGCGCCCAGGTCTGGTCCTCGACCCAGTACAGCAGATCCTCTGGCAGCTCGCAGCCCGCGATCAGCATGAGGGGGAACTCCTTCGTCCAGGTCCGCCCAGGGGCGCCCGCGCCGCCGGCGGGCCGAGGCGGATGGCGGAGGGGAATGGGAGTCGAACCCACCCGGCGACGCATGGCGCCACCCACCGGGTTTGAAGCCCGGCCGACCCACCAGGATCGTTTCCCCTCCGCGAAACCTTGTTCATCGCGCGGCCCGCATCCTAATCGCTAAACACGCTGGATTCGACGCGCAGCTTGTGCACATCGCCAACCCGTCGCAGCAGGCCCACGCGGTCGAAGTACTCCAGGATCTGGATCGCCCGCTTGCGGCCCAGCCCGGTGGCGTCGCGGAAGTCCGCGGCCAACACCTGGCCCTGGTGCGCCTGCGCAAGTTCGCGCGCGCGCCGCGCCAGCTCGCGCATGTGGGCATCGCTGTAGACCAGGTCCCGGACCACCTGGTGCAGCTCGCCCTGCTGCGACAGCCGCGCCAGCGTGGCCCGCATCAGGGCCTCGCTCTCCTGCGCGTCGCGCGCCAGGTCGCGCGCCCAGGCGCCCTCGAAGCCGGCCTGCTGCAGCGCCGGCGCGATCTTCTGCGCGATGCGCTGCTCCACCGCCGACAGCGTCACGCCGTGCTCGGGCAGATGAACGAAGGCGCCGCGCTGCGCCACCCGCCCCTGCTCGCGCAGCCGCGCCAGCAGCGCGCGCCACAGCGGCTCGGGCAGGCGCGGCGCGGCCAGGCGGCGCAGGCGCGCCGCCTCGGGGCCCAGCTCGTCCGGCTGGCGCTGGTGGAAAGCCGCCAACTGCTCCTGCACGCGCAGGGCCAGCGCCGCGCCATGCGCCGCGCTCAGCGCCCAGTCCGCCCCCGGCTCGTGCGCCAGCAGGGCCGCGCCGTCGTCCAGGCCAGCCCCGTCCTGCACCTGCATCTGCCCTTCGGCACGCGCCAGGCGGCGCAGGTCCAGCCCCTGCGGCGCGGCCTGCAGCAGGGTGCGCAGGCGTTCGCCGCGGTCTTCGATCTGCAGCGCGGCCAGCTCCGCCAGGCGCTCGGGCGTGCGACGGTAGCGCACCGGCGCGAAGGGGTCCAGCACCACGCCCCCGGCCAGCGTGCGCGTGGCCGACGCGTCGCGCAGCACGACGCGGTCGCCGCGCCAGGCGCCCACCGGTTCGCGCAGCACCAGCTGCACCCAGGCCTGCTCGCCCGGCTGCAGCGCGTTGTCCGACGCAACGCCGTCCCAGCCCAGCACCGCCACCGAGCCCATCACCGTGCGCGCGCCCAGGTGGACATGCACGGAGGTCCCGGAGCGCAGCCCCTTCTCCTCGCCCTGCCACAGGCGCAGGCACAGGTCCAGTCGGTCGGTGGACAGCGCCACCTCCGGCGCCACCAGCCACTGGCCACGCGCCAGGTCGTCCTTGCCCAGCCCCACCAGGCCCACCGCGCAGCGCTGGCCGGCGCGGGCCTCGTCCACCGCCTGGTTCTGCGCATGCAGGCTGCGCACGCGCGCCACGCGTGGCTGCGCGCCGGCACGGGGGTCGGGGCACAGCGCCACCTCGTCGCCCACGCTCAGGCGGCCGGCATGCACGGTGCCGGTGGCCACGGTGCCCACGCCGTCCAGGCTGAAGGCGCGGTCGATCGCGAGGCGAAAGCCCTGGCCAGCGCTGTGCCGCGCCGGCAGCGCGCGCGCCGCGGCGACCAGCAGCTCGCGCAGCGCCGGCAGCCCGTGGCCGCTGACGGCGCTGACCGGCAGCACCGGCGCGCCGGCCAGCGACGTGCCCTGCAGCAGCGCCGCCACCTCCTGGCTCAGCGCCTGGACCCGCGCCGGCTCGACGCGGTCGCACTTGGTGATCGCCACCGCGCCGCGCGCCAGGCCCAGCAGGCTCAGCACCGCCAGATGTTCGCGGGTCTGCGGCATCACGCCGTCGTCCGCGGCGACCAGCAGCAGCGCAAAGTCGATGCCGGTGGCGCCCGCCAGCATGGTGTGCACCAGGCGCTCGTGGCCGGGCACGTCGATGAAGCCGATGCGTGCCCCGGGCGCGGCACCGTCGGCCGCCGGCAGGTCGAGGAAGGCATAGCCCAGCTCGATGCTGATGCCGCGCTTCTTCTCCTCCGGCAAACGGTCGGTGTCCACGCCGGTGAGCGCGCGCACCAGCGTGGTCTTGCCGTGGTCGATGTGGCCTGCGGTGCCGACGATCATGCGGGACTCCCTGCCGGACGCGTGCGTGCTGCGCTCAAGCGGCGACTTCCCGCGCGCTGATCTGGTACTTGAAGCTGTCCGGCGCCAGCTCGTCGAAGCGGCCGCTGGCGTTCTCGCCCTGCGGGTACATCAGGAAGGGCAGCGTGGCCTTGCCGGCGCTGCCGGGCAGCAGCAGGTCGTGCGCGGTGTTGTAGCCCACCCAGTTGCCTTCCCAGCTGCCGAACAGCGCCTTCATCACCGGTGCGGCCACCGGGTCGGCCGGGTCCTTGATCCAGGCCGGCGTCTCCTGGCGCATCACCTTCAGCACGTCGGCCGGGTCCATCGCGACCCAACCGTACTGGCGCAGGAAGACCTCGGCGCGGCAGTGCTGCGCGCCCTTGAGCGCGGCGGAATTGGCGCCCAGCTCGCGGTAGGGGAAGGCCGACGGCGCCACGCGCAGCCCGTACACATCGCGCGCCGGCACGCCCACCGAGCGGCACAGGCCGACGAAGATCGCGTTCAGGTCGGCGCATTTGCCGCCCAGGTTGCCGCTCTCCAGCATGCTCTTGATGTCGCCGATGCCGCAGCCGCGGGTCTTGGGATCGCGGTGCGCGCGCGCCACCACCCACTGGTAGATCGCACGCGCCTTGTCGACGTCGCTCTTCGCGCCCTTCGTGGCTTCCAGCGCGGTCTGGCGCACGATGCCATCCAGCGGCAGCAGCTCGGTGGGCCGCAGGTTGAAGGCCAGCACCGCCGGGTCCTCGCTGGCCGGGGCCGGCCGGCTCCAGTCGACGACGCGGTTGCGCGTCTGCACGCGGCTGGTCACCGCGAAGACCGGCGCCTTCTCGCCCGGCGCGAACTGCACGTGCAGCAGCCGGCTGCCCCCGGTGGCGTCGGCGACGACGCGCGCCTGCGCCGCGTTGCCGCGCCATTCGTGGCCCACGGTGCGCTGGTAGTCGGTGTCCAGGTCGGGGATGGGCAGCCAGAGCTGGGTCTGGCCCTGGGCGTCGGCGACCGCGACCTCCAGCGTCAGGTCGAAGCTGCGCCAGCCGGTCGGCTGCGGCGCGAAGCGGCGCTGCGGATCGGCCGCGGCGCGCGCCAGCCCCAGCGAGGATCCGAGCCCCCCCAGCGCGGCGGCTTGCAGGGTGTGCAGAAGGTGGCGGCGGTTCAGCGTCATCGAAGGCTCCAGCGGGGTCAGGTCTTGAGGGGGGATCAGGAAGAAATCAGGCCAGCAGCGGTTCCACCCAGCGCCGCGCGTCCTCGCCCATCCAGTCGCATTCGCCGATCACGGTCATGCGCGCCTGGCCGTCGCGGCCGATCAGCACGGTGCTGGGGAAGACACGCACGCCGAAGGCGCGCGTGGTGGCGCCGTCGACATCGCGCACGATGGGCAGGCTGATCGGCATCAGCTGCAGGAAGCGGCGGATGGCGGCGTCCGTCTCGCGGTGGTTCACCGCGATCACCTGCAGCCCGCGCGGCTCATGGCGCTGCGCCAGCAGCTCCAGCGACGGCATCTCGGTCCGGCAGGGCTCGCACCAGCTGGCCCAGAAGTTCAGCAGCACCGGCCGGCCGCGCGCCTGGGCCAGGCTCCAGGCCGGCCCCTCCACCCCCGGCAGCGCCAGCGCCGGCGTGGCCTGGCCCCGGGGCCAGGGCCGCAGCACCGGACCGCCCTCCTGGGCCCGCAGCGGCGCGCAGGCGCTGGCCAGCGCGGCGGCCATCAGCCGGCGGCGGTTCAACAGGGAGGAGGATGGCAGCTTCATCGCGGGTGGGACTTCGTCGGGGCGGTGGGCGTGCGCGCCGATCAGCCGAACATCGCGTCGAACATCGTGCCCGCCCATTTCAGGTTCTCGGCGACCAGCTCGGCGCGGCGATCGTTGTCGTCGATCTGCACCTGCTCGATGATGCCCTGCGCGTTCAACAGGTAGTCGAACTGCACGCTGATGGCCTCGCGCGGCGCGCCGTTGACCATCATGTAGCAGAGATTGTCGGGCAGGCTGACCTGCGGGTCGCGGCCGGCGGCGCGCTCGGCGATGTAGGCCGCGACGATGCGGCCATGGCGGTTCGCCACATGGCCGGACTTGGGATAGAAGTTGAAGTCCGGCGAGACCCAGCCCACGGCATCGCCGATCACGTAGACGTCCGCATCGGACTTCAGGTGCAGCATCAGCGGATGCACGTCGGCCCAGCCGCTGGGCTTGCCCTGCGCGTTCAGGCCCACGGCGCCGGCCTTCCAGGCCAGATCGCCGGCCTGATGCGGGGCCATGAACACGGCGTGGTCGAACTTCATGTCGCCCGCGCTGGTGCGGATGCGCTTGCTGAAGGGATCGATGGACTGCACCTGCGCGTTGGGCACGTAGGTGATCTGGTCCTTGTACAGCTCCTGGAACGCGGCGCGGAAGCCCGGGCCGATCGGACGCACGCCGTCCTTGTGGTCCAGGATGGTCACATGGCCCTTGATGCCGCGGCTCTTGAACCACCAGGCCACCATGCAGGCGCGCTCGTAGGGCGACGGCGGGCAGCGCTGCGGCGGCGGCGGCAGCGTCATCACCCATTCGCCGCCCTGGAAGCCGTGCAGCGCGCGCTTGAGCGTGAAGTGCTCGGCGCTGGGCACATAGGCCGCCGGGAAGCGCGTGCGGGTGGCGTCCGCGGCCTCGCGGTCTTCGCCGAACCAGGCCTCGTAGTTGTAGCGAATGCCCGGGGCGAGGATGAGGAAGTCGTAGTCCAGGCTGCCCTGGGTGGTGCTGACGCGCTTGGCCGCGCGGTCCACGCCCAGCACCTCGCACTGCACATAGCGGTAGCCATGGCGGTCGGAGACGCGCAGGTAGTCGTACATCAGGAAGCTGGTGTCGACCGCGTCGATCAGCCACTTGTTGCTCAAGGGGCAGGAGAAGAACACCGGGTTGCGCTCCAGCAGCACCACCTCCAGCTGCGGCGCCAGCTTGCGCAGGGTTTTGGCCGCGGACAGCCCGCCCCAGCCGCCGCCGCAGATGACCACGCGGCGCGCGCGGCCCTTGGGCAGCAGGGTCTGCTCCGGGCGCCCCACCATGAAGGGCAGCGGCGCGCTGGCCGGAGCCGGCGCGGCCGCCTGGGCCTGGCCGAGGCCGGGGACCGCGGCCGCACCGGCGGCCAGCAGCAGTTCACGACGTTTCATGCTTGTTCTCCCGGGTTCATTCGGTGATTTCCGGCGCCGCCAGCCCCAGCGCCGCGCGCAGCCGCGGCAGCTGCTCCTGCAGCGCCTGCTGTTCCTGCGCGGACAGGCAGCGCAGGTCCAGCCACAGCCGGTCCTCGGCCACGCGGCCGATCACCGGCAGCGGCAGGCCGCGCAGCGCGTCGGACAGCGATTCCAGCGCGCGCCCCACCCCTTTGGCGGTCAGCGGCGCGATCGCCAGTCCGGCGGAGGGCAAGCGCTCCACCGGCAGCGAACCCGAGCCGATCTGGCCCAGCATGTCCGCCACCTCGACGCGGTAGCGCGGCGCCAGCGCCTGCGCCAGGCGCGGGGCCAGGTCTTGCGCCTGGGCGCGGATCTCGTCCACAGGCCGCGTCAGCAGGCGCAGTGTGGGCAGTTCGCGGGTCAGGCGGTCCGGACGCAGGTACAGCCGCAGCGTGGCCTCCAGCGCCGCCAGCGGCAGCTTGGACATGCGCAGCGCGCGCTTCATCGGGAACTTGCGGATGCGGTCGATGAAGGCCTTCTTGCCAACGATCAGCCCGGCCTGCGGCCCGCCCAGCAGCTTGTCGCCGCTGAAGGTCACGACATCGCAGCCGGCGGCCAGCATCTCCTGCGGCAGCGGTTCCTTGGGCAGCCCCCATTGCGACAGGTCCACCAGCGCGCCGCTGCCCAGGTCGCTGACCAGCGGCAGGCCGCGCGCATGCGCGATCGGAGCCAGCGTGGCCTCGTCCACCGCGGCGGTGAAACCCTGCACCGCATAGTTGCTGGTGTGCACCTTCATCAGCATCGCGGTGCGCTCGGTGATGGCGCCTTCGTAGTCGCGCGCATGGGTGCGGTTGGTCGTGCCCACCTCCACCAGCTCGGCGCCCGCGCTGGCCATCACGTCGGGCATGCGGAAGGCGCCGCCGATCTCCACCAGCTCGCCGCGCGAGACGATCACCTCGCGGCCGCGCCCCAGCGCCGCGATCACCAGCAGCACGGCCGCCGCGTTGTTGTTCACCACCGTCGCGGCCTCGGCGCCGGTCAGTTCGCACAGCAGCGACTCGACCAGGCTGTCGCGGTCGCCGCGGCCGCCGGAGTCCAGGTCGTACTCCAGGTTGTTGGGCGAGGCCATGCAGTGCAGCAGCTGCTGCAGCGCGGCGTCGGCCAGCAGCGCGCGGCCCAGGTTGGTGTGGATCACCGTGCCGGTGAGGTTGACGACGCGGCGCATGCGCGGCGCCAGGGCTTCGCGGCACTGCCGCGCCAGCCGCTCGGGCAGTTCGTCCAGCTCGGACGGCGCCAGCTCGCCGGCCAGCGCGCGGCGGCGCAGCGCGTCCAGCAGGGCGCGCGCCTGCCGGGTCACGAACTGCGCGCCCAGCTCGTCCAGCAAGGCGGACAGCGCGGGCGCGCGCAGCAGGCGGTCGACCGAGGGCAGGTCCTTGGCCTGGGCCGGCGCGGGCTCGGTGGCGGAGGCTTCTGGATTCGCCTTCGGACCATGAACCATGGATGCCTTGGGCGTCATCTCAGTGTCCTCCTGGATCGGGAGGCGCGCCGTCCGGCGCGCCCGCCTCGTCGGCTTCGCCGAAGATCAGCATCGGGTTGAGGCCGTGCCGGGCCAGGCCCAGCTCGGCGACCAGCATGTCCAGCGTCAGCGTGGCCAGATCGTCGGCCAGCGGCTCGACCTGCAGGTCCTTGTCCATCGCGACCACCTTCAGGTAGTGGCCACAGCTTTCGCAGCACTCGGCCTGCACGGCCTTCTGCGCGGTGTTGAGCGGCTCGCCGTCGTCGCGCAGCAGGGACTGGAAGCTGATGCCCTTGGTGCCCTGGCAGCGCGCGCACTTGATGCGCACGTAATGCCATTGCGTGCCGCACAGGCTGCAGGCCAGGTAGCGCTGCCCGCCGCCTTCGGCCGACAGGCGATAGATGGAGGCCACCGGACGCGACGCGCAGCAGGGGCAGCGGGTCGCGTCGTCGACCAGGCCGAAGGGGGTCAGCACCCGGCCCGAGCCCTGACCGTGGCCGGCCTGTACCTGCATCACAAGCCCAGTCCAGTAGACCTGCAGCGCCGCCGCGATCAGCGGCGCCGCGGCCAGGTCCAGCCCGTCGCTGCGCTCGGACAGCAGCCGGTCGGCCTGCTGTTCCAGATAGTCGGCATCGGCCGACTGCAGCTGCTGCACCAGCTGGCGCGCCGGTGCCGGGATGGCGGCGTGCGCCAAGCCCTGCAGCAGCCGGCCCAGCAGCTCGCGCCAGACGGCATTGCGCGGCAGCAGCGCCGCAGGCAGCGGCGCGCGGCCATGCAGCGCAGCCTGCTCGATCGCATCCGCGCCGGGCAAGGCCAGCGCGGGCAGCGTCTTGAGCAGCTCGTGCTGCTGGTGCGCCAGTTCGGCGCAGAACAGCAGGAAGTCGCGCATCGCATGGTCCGACGCCAGCTGGCGCAGGCGCAGCTCGCGCTCGGCGAACAGACCGGCCTCGGGCAGGCGCAGGGTCTGCGGGGTCTCCCCGGCCCGCATCGCGATCTCTTCGGGCGACATCAGGCGGGGGTTGGCGGAGGAGCTCATGCGGGAGAGGCTTTCAATACCCAGGGCCGGGATGGACCCGGCCCTCACAAGAAAACAAAGGGCCGCCCCGGGTCTCTGGCCCTGTTGTGGAGCCAGGCGCCACGCGGCAGGCTCAGGGTGCTCCGGGGGGCGGCAGCGCCGCGTATGTTAACGCCCGTGCCCCGCGCGACGCGGGGCACGGGCGCGGGGATCAGCGGCCGCTGACCTCCTTGTGCCACAGCGGGTGGTTGGTCTTGGCCCAGCCCTCGGTCACGGTGCCGCGCGTCATCGCGCGCACCGTGCCCTTCACCCAGATCGCCGCATAGACGTGGATGATGGTGGTCAGCACCAGCGCCACCGCGGCGGCGGCATGCAGCACGACGGCGATGCGGCGGACCAGGATGGGAAAGCTGTTCGCGAACCACGGCTGCCAGAACGCGAAGCCGGTCAGCAGCAGCACCAGCAGGCTCAGGCACATGACCCAGAACACCACCTTCTGGCCGGCGTTGTACTTGCCGACCGGGGGCATCTTGGACTTGTCGCCGTTGAGCATGTCTCGGCTGTGGCGCACCCACTCGGCGTCGGCCGCGGTCAGCACGTTCTCGCGCCACAGGCGCAGCGCCAGCAGCGTGAACATCAGCACCATGGCCAGACCCAGGAAGGGATGCAGGATGCGCGCCCAGACCCCGCCACCGAACAGCGTGCTCAGGAAGAACAGGCTGGGGTGGAAGAAGGCCAGGCCGGACAGGCCCGCGGCGAAGAACAACAGGGCGATGGCCCAGTGGTTCATGCGCTCGCCGTCGTTGTAGCGCTGGAGAAGTTTGATCGCCATGGGGGTCTCCTTACGCCTTCTCGTCCATGCCGACCTTGCGGTCGCCATCGGCGCCAGCCTCGTCCTCCTTGGACTCCACCGGCCCCACCTTCATGTAGTGGAAGAAGCCCGCCACCACCGCGCCCATCATCGCCGCCAGGGCCAGCGGCTTGGCCGCGCCCTTCCACAGCGAGACCAGCGGGCTGATCTTGGGCTCGGCCGGCAGGCCGTGGTAGAGCTCGGGCTTGTCGGCATGCTGCAGCACATAGACCACGTGCGTGCCACCCACGCCCTGCGGGTCATAGACCCCGGCGTTCTGGTAGCCACGCTCCTTCAGGTCGGTGACCCGCTCGGCGCCGTAGTCCAGCATGTCCTCCTTTGAACCGAAGCGGATCGCGCCGGTCGGGCAGACCTTCACGCAGGCCGGCTCCAGACCCACGCCGACGCGGTCGGAGCACAGGCTGCACTTGTAGGCCTTGGAGTCGGTCTTGGAGATGCGCGGCACGTCGAAGGGGCAGCCGGTGACGCAGTTGCCGCAACCGATGCAGTGCTCCGAGATGAAGTCCACGATGCCGTTCGAGTACTTCACGATCGCGCCGGGCGCCGGGCAGCTCTTCAGGCAGCCCGGGTCCTCGCAGTGCATGCAGCCGTCCTTGCGGATCAGCCACTCCAGCCGGTTGGCCTCGGTCTCCACCTCGGCATAGCGCATCACGGTCCAGGACTGCGGACTCAGGTCGCGCGGGTTGTCGTAGGTGCCGACGTTCTCGCCCACATCGTCGCGCAGGTCGTTCCACTGCATGCAGGCGACCTGGCAGGCCTTGCAGCCGATGCAGGACGAGACGTCGATCAGCTTGGCGACTTCGGTCACGTGGGTCCGCGCCTGCGTCGAGGGCGTCGTCGTGGCGGAGCGCTTCGCGATATCCAGGGATTGCAAAGATGACATGGCGCGCCCCTCAAGCCTTTTCGATGTTGACGGTGAAGCTCTTGAACTCCGGCGTCTGGGTGTTCGCATCGCCCACGAAGGGGGTCAGCGTGTTGACCAGATAGCCGGGCTTGGCCACGCCGACAAAGCCCCAGTGGTTGGGCAGGCCCACCGTGTGCACGCGCTTGCCGTCCACGTCCAGCGACGCCACCCGCTTGGTCACCACCGCCTTGGCCTTGATGAAGCCGCGGTTGGAGCTGACCTTGACGGTGTCGCCGTTGGCGATGCCCTTCTCCTTGGCCAGCTCCTCGCCGATCTCGACGAACTGCTGGGGCTGGATCACGGCGTTGCTGCGCACGTTCTTGGTCCAGTAGTGGAAGTGCTCCGTCAACCGGTAGCTGGTCGCCACGTACGGGAAGTCCTTGGGCTGACCGAAGGCCTCCATGTCACCCTTGAACACGCGGGCCGCCGGGTTGGACTTGGCCTTGGGGTTGTTCGGGTGGAAGGGGTTGGCGTTCAGCGGCGTCTCGAAGGGCTCGTAGTGCTCCGGCAGCGGACCTTCGGCCATGCCGGTGGGCGCGAACAGGCGCGCCACGCCCTCGGCGGTCATGATGAAGGGGCGCACCGCGTCGTCGGCCGTCGGATCGGCGTCGGGGCGGATGTCCGGCACGTCCGAACCCACCCACTTCTCGCCGTTCCAGAACACCAGCTTGCGCTTGGCGTTCCAGGGCTTGCCCTTGGTGTCGCAGGACGCGGCGTTGTAGAGCACGCGGCGGTTGGCCGGCCAGGCCCAGGCCCAGTTCAGCGTCTGCCCGATGCCCCACGGATCGCTGTTGTCGCGGCGCGCCATCTGGTTGCCCGCCTGCGTCCAGGCGCCGGCATAGATCCAGCAGCCCGACGAGGTCGAACCGTCGTCGCGCAGCAGCCCGAAGCCGGACAGCTGCTCGCCCGCCTTGGCCAGCACCTTGGTCGGATCCTTGGGATCGGTCACGTCGGCCAGGGCCTTGCCGTTGTACTCCATCGCCAACTCCTCGGCCGAGGGGTTGTGCGGCTGCTTGTACGGCCAGGTCAGGTTCAGGATGGGGTCGGCATAGGCGCCGCCTTCCTTCTGGTAGAGGGTCTTCAGGCGGTGGAAGAGGTCGGCAATGATCTCCGGGTCGCCCTTGGCCTCGCCCGGAGGCTCGGCGCCCTTCCAGTGCCATTGCAGCCAGCGGCCGGAGTTGGTCAGCGAACCGTCCTCCTCGGCGAAGCAGGTGCTGGGCAGCCGGAACACCGTGGTCTGGATCTCTTCCGACTTCACATCGTTGGACTCGCCGAAGTTCTTCCAGAACTCGGCGGTCTCGGTGTTCAGCGGGTCGATGATGACCAGGTACTTGAGCTTGGACAGGCCGGAGACGATCTTCTTCTTGTTCGGGAAGGAGCCCACCGGGTTGAAGCCCTGGCAGATGTAGCCGTTGAGCTTGCCCTGGTTCATCAGCTCGAAGGCCTGCAGCACGTCATAGGCCTTGTCCCACTTCGGCAGATAGTGGTAGGCCCAGTCGTTCTCCTTGGTGGCGGACTTGCCCCACCAGGCCTTCTGGAAGCTGACGAAGAACTTGGGGTAGTTCTGCCAGAAGCTCATCTGCCCCGGCCGCAGCGCCTTGGTCGTGCGCGGCTTCAGGTAGCTGTCCAGGTCCTGCTCGGACTCACGCGGCAGCGTCATATAGCCGGTCAGCGAGGTCGACAGCAGACCCAGGTCGGTCAGGCCCTGGATGTTGCTGTGGCCGCGCAGCGCGTTCATGCCGCCACCCGGCAGGCCGATGTTGCCCAGCAGCAGCTGCATGATCGCGCCGGTGCGGATCATCTGCGAGCCCTGGCTGTGCTGAGTCCAGCCCAGGGCGTACATGATGGTCATCACCTTGTCCGGCCTGGCCGTCTCGGCAATCATCTCGCAGCACTTCAGGAACTTGTCCTTGGGCGTGCCCGACACCTTGCTGACCATCTCCGGCGTGTAGCGCGCATAGTGCTTCTTCAGCACATTGAGCACGCAGCGCGGATGCTCCAGCGTCGGGTCGACCTTGGCGAAGCCCTTGTCGTCCAGCTCGTAGCCCCAGCTTGCCGGGTCGTACTTGCGCTTGGCCTCGTCATAGCCCGAGAACAGGCCGTCATTGAAGGCGTAGCCCTCGTTGACGATGAAGGACGCGTTGGTGTAGTTCTTGACGTACTCGTGCTGGATCTTGTTGTTGCTGAGCAGGTAGTTGATGACGCCGCCCAGGAAGGCAATGTCGGACCCCGCCCGGATCGGCGCGTAGTAGTCGCTCATCGCGGCCGAGCGCGTGAAGCGCGGGTCCACGACCAGCAGCTTGGCCTTGTTGTGATGCTTGGCCTCGATCACCCACTTGAAACCGCAGGGGTGGGCCTCGGCGGCATTGCCGCCCATGATCAGCACCAGATCCGCGTTCTTGATGTCCACCCAATGGTTGGTCATCGCACCGCGCCCAAACGTCGGGGCCAGACTGGCCACCGTCGGGGCGTGTCAAACGCGCGCCTGGTTGTCGAAGACCAGCATCCCCAGTGAGCGCATCGCCTTGTGGGTGATGTAGCCCGACTCGTTGGAGGATGCCGAAGCACACAGCATGCCGGTGGAAAGCCAGCGGTTGACGGTCTTGCCGTCGGCGGTCTGGGCCTGGAAGTTGGCGTCGCGGTCGGCCTTCATCATCTTGGCCAGACGGTCCATCGCCTCGTCCCAGCTCACCCGCTTCCATTCCTTGGAGCCCGGCTCGCGGATCTCGGGGAACTTCAGGCGGCTCTCGCTGTGGATGAAGTCCAGCAGGCCGGCGCCCTTGGGGCACAGCGTGCCGCGGTTCACCGGATGATCGGGGTCGCCCTCGATGTGGATGATTTCGCTGGTGACGTTCTTGGCCTTGTCGCCCAGGCTGTACATGATCACGCCGCAGCCCACCGAGCAATAGGGGCAGGTGTTGCGGGTTTCGGTCGCCCGGGAGAGTTTGAACTGGCGCGTCTCGGCCAGGGCCGCCGTCGGCGAGAAGCCCAGCGCCACGAGGCTGGATCCCATCACGGCCGCCCCACTCACCCGGAAGAAATGCCTCCGGTTCATATCCATTTGTCTTTGCCTCCTGCGATGACTCACAGTGTTGGAGGCGCCCGTGCCTGCGACACGGACGCGTTCATAGGGCCGGCACGCGACACCGCGCTGGGATTTCGACACAAAGCGCCGCGCTTGTCCACTGCGGGGCAACCCCGGTGAAAAGGCCTCCGCCACCCTCGGCCGGACAGCTTGGACGGACGGCGGCGGACGGGAGGCCGCGACAGCGACAATTTGTCGCACCCACCGCGACGAAAAAGCGGCCAGCGCGACAATTTGTCGCTCTGCGCGCCAGCGTGACGTGCATCAAGGGGTCAGGTCTTGCCCCCGAGAAAAGGCGAGATTCGTGCGCAAGGCGAGGCATTTGGCACGGAAATGCAACATGCTGCGCCGCAGCAGGCCCGGTGGCCGGCCATGCCCCGCGACGCGCGCCGGACCGGGCGAGTCCGCTACAGTGCCGGCCACATGCAACAGATCCGTCACAACCCCCTGGCCTCCTGGCCCACCAGCAGCGTGCTCGTGGTCGACGACGAGGAAGGGATGCGCAACTTCCTGGTCAAGACCCTGGCGCCGCGTTGCGGCCAGGTGCTGGCCGCCGACAGCGCGGAGGCCGGCGCCGAACTGCTGCGCCGCCAGCGCTTCGACCTCATCGTGCTGGATATCAGCCTGCCCGGCAAGACCGGCCTGGCCTGGCTGCGCGAGCTGCGCACCCTGGGCCACAGCGGCGAGGTGGTGCTGATCACCGCCTTCGCCGACCTGGACACCGCGATCGAGGCGTTGCGCGCCGGCGCGTCGGACTTCATCCTCAAGCCCTTTCGCGTCACGCAGATGCTGCACGCGGTGCACCACAGCCTGGAGCGCGCGCGGCTGGCTCGCGAAAACTACGTGCTGCGCCGCACGCTGGCCCAGGGCCATCTGGCCACGGCCAGCCTGGTCGGCGATTCGTCGGCGCTGCAGCAGCTGCGCCATGAGCTGCAGCGTGTCGCCGGCGTCGACAGCACGGTGCTGCTGAGCGGCGAATCGGGCACCGGCAAGGAGTTGGCCGCACATGCCATCCACCGCGGCAGCGCGCGCGCCGCCGGCCCCTTCGTGCCGGTCAACTGCGCGCTGATGTCGCCGGAGACGGTGGAGGCCGAGCTGTTCGGTCGCGCCGCCAGCGCGGCCGACCCCGGGCGCGACGGCCTGCTCTATTACGCACAGGGCGGCGTGCTCTTTCTCGACGAGGTCGGCGAACTGCCGCTGCCCGCGCAGGCGGCGCTGCTGCGCGTGCTCGACGAGCGCCGCATGCGGCCGGTCGGCGGCGAGCAGCAGGTCGCGGTGGACCTGCGCGTGATCGCCGCCAGCAACCGCGACCTGCAGCGCGAGGTGGCCGCGGGCCGCTTCCGCAAGGACCTGTACTACCGGCTGCAGGTGGTGGAGCTGCGTCTGCCGCCGCTGCGCGAGCACAAGGAAGACATCGCCCAGCTGGTGCGCCATTTCATCGCCGATCTGGCGCCGCGCCTGGGCCTGATGCCCTTCGAGGCACGGCCGCGCGAACTGGGCTATCTGATGCAGTACGACTGGCCCGGCAATGTGCGCGAGCTGCGCAACCTGGTGGAGCGCTCGCTGATCCTCGGTTCGCTGAACCTGTCGGCGCTGTACCCGGCGATGCAGTCCGAGCCGGCGGACGGCGCCACCGTGGCGCCGCCGCTGCCCGGCGCCTCGGCCCTGCCCACGACCACCGACCTGCAGACGCTGGAGCGCCGCCACATCCAGGCGGTGCTGGCCTCGGTGCAGGGCGACAAGGCGCGCGCGGCGCAGCTGCTGGGCATCTCCAAGCGCACCCTGGAGCGCCGCGTGGCCGAGTGGGGCCAGGACGCCGGCGAGGCCGGATGAGCGCGCTGCTGCGCCACTGGCGCCGGGCCGGCCTGCGGCGCAAGCTGCTGTGGCTGGCCCTGCTGCCGCTGCTGGTGGTGCAGCCGCTGCTGGGCGCCATCCTGCTGATCTGGGGCAACACCGCGCTGGACGAGCTGCTGATCACCAAGGTGCGCAGCGACCTGGCCGTCGCGCGCGGCTATTTCGAGCGCGTCCAGGCCGAGGTGGGCTCGGGCACCCAGGCCGCGGCGGCGACGCACCGCCTGGTGCAGCTGCTCGCGCCGGCCTCGGGACAGGCCGTGCCGGCCGACGCCCTGCCCGCCTTCCTCGCCGACGCGCGCCGCCACCACGGCCTGGAGTTCCTCAACCTGCTCGCCCCGGACGGCCGCCTGCTGGCGCGCGAATCCGGGCCGGTGGACCCGGGCCCGCCCATGCCCTTGCTGGTGGCCGACGAAAGCGGCGCGCTGGCGTCGGTGGCGGTGGTCGACCGCGAGGCGCTGGCCCGGGTCGCGCCGCAGCTGCTGCCACGCCTGGCCATCCCGCTGCTGCCGACGCTGAACGCGGCACCCACCGAGCGGCGCAGCGAGGAGCGCGCGATGCTGCTGATCGCGCGCGCGCCGGTGCGCGACGGCCAGGGCCGGCTGCTGGGCCATCTGCAGGGCGGCGTGCTGCTCAACCGCAACCTGGACTTCATCGACCACATCAACGAGATCGTCTATCCCGATGGCAGCCTGCCCGCCGGCAGCCAGGGCACGGCCACGCTGTTCCTCGACGACGTGCGCATCAGCACCAACGTGCGCCTGTTCCAGGGCGACGCCGCCGGCACCGCGGCGCACCCTGGCCCCCATGCGGCGGGCGAGCGCGCGATCGGCACGCGCGTCTCGCGCGAGGTGCGCGAAGCGGTGCTGGGCCGTGGCGGTACCTGGCTGGCGCGCGCCTTCGTCGTCAACGACTGGTATGTCTCGGCCTACCAGCCGGTGGTGGACC
Organism: Pelomonas sp. CA6; assembly: GCF_022549225.1. GTDB lineage: Bacteria > Pseudomonadota > Gammaproteobacteria > Burkholderiales > Burkholderiaceae_C > Roseateles. The sequence goes on along the minus strand of NZ_JAKZFD010000001.1, from coordinate 740,983 downwards.
GCGACGGGCGGCGCGTGGGCATGCTCTACGTGGGCTTTCTGGAACGCCCCTTCGTCAAGGTCAAGTACGCGGTGCTGGGCGGCATCGGCGTGGTCTTCATCGGCGTGATGCTGGCCGTGGCCTGGGTCTCGCTGCGCCTGGCGCGCAGCATCTTCCGCCCGGTGGAGCGCATGGAGCGCACCATGCGCCGCGTCGAATCCGGCGACGCGGCGGCGCGCGTCGGACCGCTGGCCTCCGGCGACGAGATCGGCCGGCTGGCCGGCCATCTGGACCAGTTGCTGGACAGCGTGGACGACAAGGCCCGCGCGCTGCAGCGCTGGGGCGAGGAACTGGACCGCAAGGTGGCCGAACGCACCGCCGAGCTGCGCGCCGCGCAGCAGCAGCTGGTGCGCAGCGAGAAGCTGGCCACCGTGGGCCAGCTCACCGCCAGCATCGCGCACGAGATCAACAACCCCATCGCGGTGATCCAGGGCAACCTGGACCTGATGCGCGAGCTGCTGGGCCCGGCCGCCGAGCCGGCGCGCGAGGAGATCCGCCTCATCGACGCCCAGGTCGAGCGCATGCGCCTGATCGTGACCCAGCTGCTGCAGTACGCGCGGCCCGGCGAGTACGCCGGCTACGTGGAGCAGCTCGACGCCGGCGAGGCACTGGACGCCTGCCTGCCGCTGGTCCAGCACCTGCTCGCCGGCGCCGGCGTGCGCCTGGAGCGCGACTACCGCGGGCGGCGTCGCGTCGCGATCAACCGCCAGGAGCTGCAGCAGGTGCTGGTGAACCTGCTGGTCAACGCGGTGCAGGCCATGCCCCAGGGCGGCCTGCTGCAGCTCTCCACCGAGGACCGCGACGACGAACAGGGCCGACCCGGCCTGCTGATCCGCGTGCGCGACAGCGGCACTGGCCTCAGCCCGGCGTTGCAGGACCGGCTGTTCCAGCCTTTCGTCACCGGCAAGCGCGAAGGCACCGGCCTGGGCCTGTGGATCAGCCGCAGCCTCGTCGAGCGCTACGCCGGCAGCCTGCGCGTCGAGCCCCTGCCCGAGGGCGAACCGGGCGCCTGTTTCGCGCTGTGGCTGCAGGGCGGCGACTGACGGCGCCGGCCCCGCGGCGTTCAGCTGTTCTTGGAGATGGTGATGGACGGGAACTTGGACGAATAGTCCTTGGCCTGCCCGGCCAGCTTCACCGCGATCTTGCGCGCGATGGCCTTGTACAGCGCCGCGTGCTCGCTGTCGGGCGCCGCCACCACGGTGGGCGCGCCGCGGTCGGCCTGCTCGCGGATGGACAGCGCCAGCGGCAAGGCGCCGAGCAGTTCGCTGCCGTACTGCTGCGCCATGCGCGCGGCCCCGCCTTCGCCGAAGATGTGCTCGGCATGGCCGCAGTTGGAGCAGATGTGCACCGCCATGTTCTCCACGATGCCAAGGATGGGCACGCCCACCTTCTGGAACATGGTCAGGCCCTTCTTCGCGTCGATCAGCGCGATGTCCTGCGGCGTGGTGACGATCACCGCACCGGTCACCGGCACGCGCTGCGACAGCGTCAGCTGGATGTCGCCGGTGCCCGGAGGCATGTCCACGACCAGGTAGTCCAGGTCCTTCCAGCGTGTGTCGCGCAGCAGCTGCTCCAGCGCCTGCGTCGCCATCGGGCCGCGCCAGACCATGGCCTGGTCCTCGGCGATCAAAAAGCCGATGGACATCAGCTGCAGCCCGTGCGCCATCAGCGGCTCCATGGACTTGCCGTCCAGGCTCTCCGGCCGGCCGCTGGCGCCCAGCATCGCGGGCACGCTGGGGCCGTAGATGTCGGCGTCCAGCAGACCCACGCGCGCGCCCTCGGCCGCCAGCGCGAGCGCCAGGTTGGCCGCCGTCGTGCTCTTGCCCACGCCGCCCTTGCCCGAGGCCACGGCGATGATGTTCTTCACGCCCGGCAGCAGCTGCACCCCGCGCTGCACCGCATGCGCGACGATGCGGCTGGCGATGCTCACACTCACGTTGGCAACGCCCGGCACCGTGCGTGCCGCGGCGATCAGACGGCCGCGCAACGCGTCGATCTGGCTCGCCGCCGGATAGCCCAGCTCCACCTCGAAGCTGACGTCGCCGCCCTGGATGCGCAGGTTCTTCAGCTGTTTGGTCTGCACCAGATCGCGGCCGGTGTTGGGGTCAATCACGGCTTGCAGCGCCTGCAGCAGGCTGGCTTCGTTGAGGGCGGACATCGTTTTTCAGTGCATGGGAATGGGGCCGGCAGTCTAGCCCAGCGGGCTTGCCCCTGGGCCGCCGCGGGCCTTGCGTCAGCGCAAGGCGGGGCCGGCGTCGCGTGCGGCCGCCCGGTCCCGCAGCCAGCGGTCCAGCGCGTCGATCTGGGCCGGATGGAAGACCGCATAGCCCTGCTCGCGCAACAGCGCCGCGGTCACGCCCTCGCCCGCCACCAGGCGGCGTTCGAAGCGGCCGTCGTAAATGTGCTCGGCGCCACAGGAGGGACTGCGCGGCGTCAGCAGCGCCGCGACACCGTGCTGCGCACGCATCAGCGCGAGGGCGCGATGCGCGCCGTCGACGAAGCGGCGCGTCAGCTCCGCGTCGGGGCCGCCGGCGCGCGTGCCCAGCCAGGCCTGGCCGCGCAGCACGTCGATGCCGCCATGGCCGGGCTGGATCTCCGCCGCCGGCCGCGGCACCGGCAGCCCGCCGGCCACCTCGGGGCACAGCGCCAGCAGGCGCACGCGGCCCTGGGCGGCCCAGTCGCGCAGCCGGGCCAGCGCCCAGGCCTCGTCGTCGCGCTCGCCGCGCGCGCCGCCGTCGTAGCGCACCGGCTGCCCCAGCAGGCAGGCGCTGACCAGAATGCCCGGCGCCGTCATGGCCGCGCACCCGCCATCGCAACCCCGAAGCCCATGAAGGTGGCACCGCCGATGCGGTTGAGCAGGCGCCCCGCGCGCGGACCGGCGAGCCAGCGCCGCGACTGCTGCGCCAGCACCGCGTAGAGGCTGTGGATCAGCACCACCAGCAGCGCGTAACTGCCCACCAGCAGCGCGAACTGCGGCGCGCGCGGCTGGTCCGCCGCGACGAACTGCGGCAGCACCGACAGGAAGAAGAAGATCGCCTTCGGATTGGTGAACTGCAGCAGCAGCCCCTCGACGAAGCGCCGCCAGGGTCCGGGCGGCACCGGCGGCAGGGCCTCCTCCGCGGCGGACCAGCGCAACGCCGGCGCGCGCCACAGCTTCCAGCCCAGGTAGACCAGGTAGGCCGCCCCCACCCACTTCAGCACCGAGAACGCCAGCGCCGAGCGCGCCAGCAGCAGCCCCAGGCCGGTGGCCGACAGCGTCGCCACCACGGCCGCGCCGCTGGCCACGCCGAGGATGCCCGGCAAGGCACCGCGCCAGCCCAGCCGCAAGGCATTGCTCAGGCTCATCAGCACGCCGGGGCCGGGGCTCATCACCGTGGCCGCGGCGACGAGCAGGAACAGCGGGTAGTAGCTCATCGGGCCATTATCCGGTGGCGCGCTTGCCGCTAGAGTCGGCCCCATGAGCATCAGTCATCTGTACCTCGCCATCGCGATCGTCGCCGAGACCATCGCCACCACGGCGATGAAAAGCACCGAAGGCTTCACCCGCTTCTGGCCCAGCCTGCTGACGGTGGCGGGCTATGGGGTGGCCTTCTATTTCCTGTCGCTGACGCTGCGCGGCATTCCGCTGGGCGTGGCCTATGCGCTGTGGTCCGGCGTCGGCATCGTGCTGATCTCGCTGCTGGGCTGGCTGGTCCATGGCCAGACCCTGGACGCCCCGGCGCTGATCGGCATGGGCTTCATCGTGGCCGGCGTCGTCATCGTCAACGCCTTTTCCAAGTCCGTGGCGCATTGAGCGCGCGCCGCCTGCGCGAGGCCAAGAAAAAAGCACCTGCCGCGGCGTCGCGTGCAGGTGCTTTGGTCTTGGTGGGCCCTGTAGGATTCGAACCTACGACCAACGGATTAAGAGTCCGCTGCTCTACCAACTGAGCTAAGAGCCCGAAATTCGCGCGTCATTCATCGGGGTTGGTGGGCCCTGTAGGATTCGAACCTACGACCAACGGATTAAGAGTCCGCTGCTCTACCAACTGAGCTAAGAGCCCCCGAGATGCCTGACTGTGCCAGCACAAAAAGTGCTGGTGGGTTGTGCAGGATTCGAACCTGCGACCAACGGATTAAAAGTCCGCTGCTCTACCGACTGAGCTAACAACCCATCAAGTTTCACTTGATGAGTTTTTGTTTTTGCTCACCAGCGAAGCCGCAGATTATAGACCTGAATTTTCCTCTTGCGCAAGTGCTGAACGCTGCTCGTGGTGATCGGCGCTCAGGCGGTGGCGCGCGCCAGATGCTGGCGCACCAGTTCCGCCGCGGCGCACATGCCGAAGGCGGCGGTCACCGCGACGCTGGAGCCATAGCCATGGCAGTTCAGGCTGCCGTCCAGCTCGCAGGATTCGGCCGGCCGCTGCACGCTTTCGCGCGAAAACACGCAGCCCAGGCCGATGCGGCCCGCACGCGCCGCGCCATGGAACTTGCGCAGCCGCTGGCGCAGGCTGGCGAGCAGCGGGTCGTGCGTGGTGGCGGCGAGGTCGTCCAGCTCCACCGCCTGCGGCCGCTGCTTGCCACCGGCCGCGCCGACGCAGACAAAGCTCGGGCGCCGGGCCAGCGCCCAGGCCGCCAGCGCGGCCTTGGCGCGCACCTGGTCGCAGGCGTCGACCAGGCCGTCGATCGCGGTATCGCCCAGCAGCGCCGGCCAGTTGTCGGGCTCGACGAACTCTTCCACCGTGAGCACCTCGCAGCCGGGATGAATCTCCAGCACGCGGCGGCGCAGCGCCTCGGCCTTGGCCATGCCCAGCGTGCTGGTCAACGCCTGGACCTGGCGGTTGATGTTGGACTCGGCCACATGGTCCATGTCGATCAGCACCAGCCGCGCCACGCCCATGCGGGCCAGCGCCTCGACGGTCCATGAACCGACGCCGCCCAGCCCCACGACCGCGAAGCGCGCCGCGCGCAGTCGCTCGTAGGCCGCGCCGCCATAGAGCCGGCGCAGTCCGCCGAAGCGGCGCTCCAGATCGGCTTCGTCCGACGTCGGCGCCAGTCCGGCCGTCCGCTCCAACGCGGTATTCACAGCAGGCGCTCCAGGCGACGCGCCTCCCAGCGCAGGGTCAGCGCGGCACCCGCCACGATGAAGACCAGCGTGATCGCACTGCCCAGGCTCAGCGTGGACAGCCCGGACAGCCCCTGCCCGATCGTGCAGCCCATCGCGACCACGCCGCCCACGCCCATCAGCAGCGCACCGACCAGGTGGCGCCCCAGGTCCTCGGTGCTGCGGAAACCTTCCCAGCGGAAACGGCGCGTCGCCAGCGCGTGCAGCGCCGACCCCAGCACCATGCCCAGCACGCTGACGATGCCCAGGTTCAGCCCGCGGCTGCGGTCGCTGTACAGCATCAGCCAGTCCAGCGTCGCCGCCACCGGTGAGACAAAGCTCAACGCCTCCATGCGCTGCGTGTTGCTGCTGCCCAGGAAGGCCGGCTCCAGGGTCTGCGGATGCTCGGGCACGAAGGCCATCACGCCGCTGACCCACCAGACCGCAGCAATCACCGCGCCCACGCCCACGCCGCCCAGCAGCACCTCGCGCGAGCGTCCTTCCGCGCGGGCGAGCGCCCACAGCACCAGCGCACCGCCCAGCAGCCCGCCCAGCCAGGGCGCCAGCGCGCGCGCCTCGCGGCCCAGCGCGGGGGCGAGCAGGCTGGGCAAGTCCTGACCCCGCCCCAGCTCCAGCGCCCATTGCTCCACCGTCGCGACGCGCAGCACGCCGGTGATGCCGCGCAGCGTCGCATAGGCCGCCACCCCCATCACCAGGAAGACGACCAGCGACTTCAGGTTGCCGCCCCCCATGCGCACCAGGGTCTTGCCGCCGCAGCCCGAGGCCAGCACCATGCCGACCCCGAACATCAGCCCGCCCAGCGCATGCGAGGCCCATAGCAGGCGCGGCGCCGCATAGATGCTGTTGGCCGCCTGCAGCCAGCCCAGGCCCACCATCGCGTTGAAGCCCAGCACGGCCACGCCCATGGCCAGCACCCACATGCGCATGCGCGCCCAGGAGCCCATGCTGACGATGTCCGCCACCGCGCCCATGGTGCAGAAATGGGTGCGCTGCACCAGCGCGCCTAACAGCACCGACAGCGCGAAGCCGGCCCACAGGACCTGGGTGGCCAGGGTCTGGATTGCTTGTTCTTCCATGGGGGAGGATTCTAGGCAGCCGACCCCGCTCGCGCGCCCGGCCGGCCAAGTAGCCCGGCCCGGCGTTTCCACGGAGTTGGCAGAAAAAAGGAAAACACCCCGCAGGCAGCCGCCCCGGGGTGTCGGTCGCAGGCGCCGCCGCGGCGGCGCGGGCGTTCAGCGCAGCGCGGCGATGCGCTCCTTGGCCGCGCGGGCGGCCTCGCTGCCGGGATAGCTCTTCAGCACCTCTTCCAGGCTGCGGCGCGCACCCTTGTTGTCCTTCAGCTCGATCTGGCAGTTGGCCAGCGCCAGCAGCGCCTCGGCGGCGCGCGGGTGCTCGGGACTCGCGGCGACGAAGCCGCGGAAGGTGGCGATCGCATCCTTGTAGTCGCGCTTGCCGTACTGGGCATTGCCCAGCCAGAAGCGCGCCGCATCGACATAGCCGCCGGACGGATAGCGCTTGAGGAAGGCGTTGAAGCCGGCCACCGCCTCGGCGAACTCGCCGCGGCGGATCTGGGCCATCGCAGCCTCGAACTGGCGGCGCTCGTCGGGGTCGGCGAGGAACTCCTTGCCGTCCACCGAGACCTTCTGCGGCTCCAGCGGGCGCAGACGCGCGTCCAGGCCCTGCTGCAGATCGGTCAGCTTGCGCTGGGTCTCGGCGAGGTCGCGCGCCAGCTGCTCATTCTGGCCGCGCAGCTTGGCGATCTCGGACTTCAGGCCCTCGATCTGCCCGGCCAGGTCCAGCCCGGCGCGCTGCGCGGTGGTCAGCTGGTCACTGAGCTGCTCGGAGCGGCCCTTGTAGGCGTTCTCCAGCTCGGTCAGCCGGTTGCGCAGGTCCAGAATGGCCTTGCGGGCTTCATCGTCCTCGAACAGCCCGGCGCGGACCGGCGAGGACAGACTCAGCAGCAGCAGGGCCGTCAGCGGCAGCAGGCGCACGACCTTGCCCATCTCACTTGTCCCGCAGTTCGACGCGACGGTTCTTCGCCCAGGCCTCTTCGTTGTGGCCCTGCGCCGCCGGACGTTCCTTGCCGTAGCTCACCGGCTCGACCTGCGCGGCCGGCACGCCCAGCAGGCTCAGCTGCTTGGCCACGGCTTCGGCACGCTTCTGGCCCAGGGCCAGGTTGTACTCGCGGCCGCCGCGCTCGTCGGCATGGCCTTCCAGGCTCAGAGCCAGGCCCTTCTTGGTGGCCAGGCGCTTGGCGTGGGTCTCGATCAGGCCACGGTACTCGTCCTTGACCACGAAGCTGTCGAAGTCGAAGTACACGACGCGCTGGTTGGACACGGCGGCGTCCAGCTGCGCGCCCAGGTCCACGGTCGCGACCTTGGATTCGCTGGTCGGGGCGGTCTGGCCGCTGGTGCTCGGCGCGGTCGTCGCGGGGGGCGTCGTCACCGGCGCGGGTTCATCCAGCTTGGTCGAGCTGCAGCCCACCAGGGCGGCACCAGCCAGCAGACTCAGCAACAGTTTGGACATTTGCATCACATGGCTCCTAACGAGGGGGAATGACCCGGCGCCCGCCGGGCTGTAACAAGAAATTGTCCCGCATCCCTGCGCACCCGGCCGACGCTATGCGCACAGCGAGTGGGGACGCCGGTCTCAGCGGCCAAAAGGCCCCCAGGCCGGTTCGCGGACGTCGGCCAGCGTGGACACCAGCTTGGCCTTGACCTTGCCGTCCAGCGTGGTCGTCATCAGCACGTCCTTGCCTTCGGACCGGGTGGCGAAGACGATCAGCTTGCCGTTGGGCGCGAAGCTGGGGCTCTCGTCCTCGGTGGTATCGCTGATCTGGTTGACCGTGCCGCTGGCCAGGTCCATCACGCAGAGCTTGAAGCTGTTTCCGCTGATGCGCGTGACATAGGCCAGCGTGCGGCCATCCGGGCTCAGCGCGGGGCTGATGTTGTAGCCGCCGCTGAAGGTCACGCGCTCGGCCGAGCCGCCGCCCACCGGCATGCGGTAGATCTGCGGCGCGCCGCCGCGATCGCTGACGAAATAAATCGTGTTGCCGTCCGGCGCGAACACCGGTTCGGTGTCGATCGCCGAACTCTGCGTCAGACGACGCACGACCTCGCCGCTGCGGCTGATCAGGAACAGCTGCGAGCCGCCATCGCGCGACAGCGTCAGCGCGAGCTGCTGGCCATTGGGCGAATAGGCGGGCGCGCTGTTAGAGCCGCGGAAGTTGGCCAGCATGCGGCGCCGGCCGGTGGAGAGGTCCTGCTCCCACACCACCGCCTTGCGCGATTCAAAGGACACATAGGCCAGCGCGCGGCCATCGGGCGACCAGGCGGGCGAGATGATGGGCTCGGGGCTGGCCAGCGCCACCTGGCCGCCCTCGCCGTCGGCGTCGGCGATGCGCAGCGTGTAGCGCGGGCCGGCCTTGGTGATGTAGGCCAGGCGGGTGGCGAAGACGCCGCGCTCGCCGGTGAGCTTCTGATAGATCGCGTCGGCGATCCGGTGGGCCGCCAGGCGTGCGTCGTCGGGCGCCACGGCCTGGCTTTCGCCGCCCAGGTCCTGGCCCTTGACGATGTCCCAGAGCTTGAAGCGCACGTCGAAGCGGCCGTCGGCCAGCCGCGTGACGGAACCGGCCGCCATCGCATCGGCCTGGCGCGCGCGCCAGTCGGGATAGTGGGGGGCGCCGGCCTCGCTCAGCCCGGCAAGACCTGGCACCAGCGTGAACTGGCCGCTGCGCTCCAGGTCGGCGCGGATGATGGAGGCGATCGGATGGCCCGACTGGGCCTCGTCGCGGAAATCGTTGATCGCGATGGGCAGCCGGGTCGCGCCGACGCCGGAGATCTCGATGCGGAACTGGGCCAGGGCCGGAAGGCTGAGGCCGCCCAGGCCGGCGCCGAGGAGTTGACGGCGCGTGACGGTGTTAGCTTGGGATGCAGTCATGACTGGCGCGTGGGCGCACGGGGCTCTCGATGACAAGGCGCCATTGTGCCGCAGCCCGAAGGGGCCGCCGCCAAGCCCTCACCCCGACCGGGTACGGATGAGTTACAAATTGCGCGACGCGGAACGCTCTGCGCCCGCGCATCCCACAACAAGGAGACACCGATGAACGCCCTGCCCCCGATCTGCCGCTACCCCGTGCCCGAGGTCGCCGAACTGCCCAGCGACCTGCGCGAGCGCATCCTCGAGGTGCAGGCCAAGGCCGGCTTCGTGCCCCATGTGTTCCTGGCGCTGGCGCGCCGGCCCGACGAGCTGCGCGCCTTCCTGGCCTATCACGACGCGCTGCTGCTGCGCGAGTCGGGCCTCAGCAAGGGCGAGAAGGAAATGATCATCGTCGCCACCAGCGGGGTCAATCGTTGCCTCTATTGCGTCGTCGCGCACGGCGCGATCCTGCGCGTCTACGAGAAGGCGCCACTGCTGGCCGACCAGATCGCGGTGAACCACCGCAAGGCGGACATCAGCGACCGCCAGAAGGCCATGCTGGACTTCGCGCTGAAGGTCTGCCTGCACTCGGACGAGGTGGTCGAGGCCGACTACGCCGCGCTGCGGGCCCAGGGCTTCGACGACGAAGACATCTGGGACATCATCTCCATCACCGCGCTGTTCGGGCTTTCCAACCGCATCGCCAGCGCCATCTCGCTGCGCCCCAATGACGAGTTCTACCTGCTCGGCCGGGTGCCGCGCAGCAAGCCCGCTCACAGCAGCACGATGTCGTAATGCTCGGTCTGGTTGGTCGGCTCGGCGGTCAGCGAGATGGGCTTGCCGATGAAGTCGGACAACCCGGCCAGGTGCGGGCTCTCCTCGTCCAGCAGCATTTCGACGACGTTGGCCGCGGCGACGACGCGGAACTCGCGCGGGTTGAACTGGCGTGACTCACGCAGGATCTCGCGCAGGATCTCGTAGCAGACGGTGCGCGCGGTCTTGACCTGGCCGCGGCCCTCGCAGGTCGGGCAAGGCTCGCACAGCATGCGCGACAGCGATTCGCGCGTGCGCTTGCGCGTCAGCTCCACCAGCCCCAGCTGGGTGAAGCCGCCCAGCGTGACCTTGGTGCGGTCCTTGGCCAGCTGCTTGCGGAACTCCTGCAGCACCGCGGCCTTGTGCTCCTCGCGCGTCATGTCGATGAAGTCGACGATGATGATGCCGCCCAGGTTGCGCAGCCGCAGCTGGCGCGCGATCGCGCCGGCCGCCTCCAGGTTGGTCTTGAAGATGGTGTCGTCGAAGTTGCGGGCGCCGACGAAGCCGCCAGTGTTGACGTCCACCGTGGTCATCGCCTCGGTCTGGTCGAAGATCAGGTAGCCGCCGGACTTCAGGTCCACGCGCCGCGCCAGCGCGCGCGCGATCTCGACGTCGATGTTGTTGAGGTCGAAGATGGGGCGCTCGCCGCGGTACAGGTCCAGCTTGGCGGTGGCGGCCGGCATGTAGGTTTCGCCGAACTCGCGCAGCACCTCGTACTGCAGCTTGGAGTCGATGCGGATGGAGCCGGTGCGCTCGCTGGCCAGGTCGCGCAACACGCGCTCCACCAGGCTGAGGTCCTGGTACAGCAGGCTGCCCGGCGGCAGCCGCGTGGCCTTCTCGCGGATCGAGTTCCAGGTCTTGCGCAGATAGCCGATGTCGGCGGCCAGCTCGTCGTCGCTCGCCTCCTCGGCATTGGTGCGCAGGATGAAGCCGCCGGTGTTGCCGGGGTTGTCGCCCGCGGCCATGGAGGCGCCCACCAGGGTCTGCATGCGCGCGCGCAGCAGCTCGCGCGTCTCGGGCGACCCGATCTTCTGCGAGATGCCGATGTGGTTGTCCTGCGGCAGGTGCACCAGCAGGCGGCCCGCGATGGAGATCTGCGAGGACAGGCGCGCGCCCTTGCTGCCGATGGGATCCTTGATGACCTGGACCGTCAGCGCCTGCCCCTCATAGACCAGGCGCTCGATCGGGATGGGCTGGTTGCCGTTCTCGCCCTGGTGGCCGCGCGGATGGGCGCCGTTGATGTGCAGGTCCGCCACGTGCAGGAAGGCGGCGCGCTCCAGCCCGATGTCGATGAAGGCGGACTGCATGCCCGGCAGCACGCGCGCGACGCGCCCCAGGTAGACGTTGCCCACCAGGCCACGCTCCAGCGTGCGCTCGATGTGCAGCTCCTGCACCGCGCCGTTCTCGACCACGGCGACGCGGGTCTCCTGCGGAGACCAGTTGATCAGAATGTCTTCCATGCCTTGCCTCCAGGTCGCGGCTCCCTGCGGGAGTCCTCGCGCCAAGCACTCTCGCCAGCGGCGTCACGCGCCGCTGGCGGCAGCACCGGCTGCCCTCGTCCGTCCTAGCACGCGATCCCGGCGCGCCGCAGCAGCTGCGCCGTCTCGTACAGAGGCAGCCCCATGATGCCCGAATAGGACCCGTCCATGTGAGAGATCCAGCCCGCGATGCGCCCCTGGATCGCGTAGGCGCCGGCCTTGCCCATGGGCTCGCCGCTGTCCACATAGGCCTGCAGCGCCGCCTCGGGGATCTCGGCGAAGCGCACCTGCGAAATGCTCAGCGCCTGCGCCTCCTGGCCGCCCCAGGCCAGGCTCACCGCGGTCAGCACGCGATGGCTGCGGCCCGACAGGCGGCGCAGCATCGCCAGCGCGTCGGCCGCGTCGGCCGGCTTGCCCAGGATGTCGCGGTCCAGCGCCACCGTGGTGTCGGAGCACAGCACCGGCAGCGCCGCCAGTCCGCGCCGCGCCAGCCGTTCGCGCGCCGCGGCCAGCTTGGCCGTGGTGACGCGCCGCACATAGTCATCCGGCCGCTCGGCGGGCAGCACCTGCTCCAGCGCCTCGGCATCCTCGTCCGGTCCCGGCAACAGGGTCTCGTGGGCAATACCCAGCTGCTCCAGCAACTGGCGGCGCCGCGGACTCTGCGACGCAAGATAGATCAAGGCCATGCGCCGCATGCTAGCAGCGCCCGAACCACCCCTGCACGAGCACCGTACCCCCATAGGCCGCGCGCTGGGCTGACCAGCGTACTCGCTGCGCGGAGCCGCATTCCAGGGGCCGAGCGCCGGGCCGCCCCAAGCCGGCCCGCCTGGCGATGTGCGAGCGGGGCACACCCCGCGAGCATCGCCGTCCCCGTGGGGGACCGGCCAGCGGTCCCGCTGGACGAGGGGCCGCACTCCAGGGGCCGAGCGCCGGGCCGCCCCAAGCCGGCCCACCTGGCGATGTGCGAGCGGGGCCATCCCCGCGAGCATCGCCGTCCCCCTGGGGGACCGGCCAGCGTACTCGCTGGACGAGGGGCCGCATTCCAGGGGCCGAGCGCCGGGCCGCCCCAAGCCGGCCGCCTGGCGATGTGCGAGCGGGGCCGTCCCCCGCGAGCATCGCCGTCCCCCTGGGGGACCGGCCAGCGGTCCCGCTGGACGAGGGGCCGCATTCCAGGGGCCGCCCAGCGTACTCGCTGGGCGGGGGGCCACTCACTTGATCCAACGCCCCTCGATCCTCTCCACCGTGCCATCGCGATGCATGGACTCCAGCCCCTGGCGCAACAGCTCGGCCAGGCGGTCACGCTCGGCCAGGCCGCCGCGGCGCGACAGCACCAGATAGGCCGGCCGGTCCGGGATCACCGGCGTGGGCAACGCCGAGAGACGCCCGGCCGCGCCCTGCTCGCGCGCCAAGTGGCGCATCACGACCGACTGGCCGGCGATCGCATCCACGCGCCCCGCCAACAGCATGCGCAGGGTCTGCTCCTGCGACGCGACCGACTCCAGGCGAACGCGCGCCGAACTGAGTTCCTCGCGCAGCGTGTCGCCGACCAGAAAGCCGCGCACCACCGCCACGCTGCGGCCGCGCAAGTCCTCGGCGCGCTCGAACGGGAACTCCTGGCCACGCCGCACGAAGAGCTGGTAACGGCTCAGGCGCAGCACACCGGTGTATTGCAGAAAGGCCTCGCGCTCGGTGCTGTGCAGCACCGCCATGCCGGCGTCCAGCCGGCCCTGGCGCAGCTCTTCCAGCACACGTTTGAAGGGCTGCAGGTGGACATGGAGCTCCACGCCGGTGCGGCGCGACAGCTCGCGCATGAGGTCCACGTCGATGCCGGCGGGCCGGCCGTTCTCGATGAAGGAATACGGCGCGAAGGCGTAGTCTCCGCCCACCTCCAGCCGGGTCGGCGTGGCAGCCACCGCGCCGGCCATCCCCAACGACAGCAGGCCGGCAAGCGCCGCCAGGGGGCGGCGGCGCAGCCGCGGCCAGGCTCGCTTACTCACGGTGATAGGGATGTCCGTCCATCACCGACCAGGCGCGGTACAGCCCCTCGGCCAGCAGCACGCGCACGAAGGCGTGGGGCAGGGTCAGGTCGGACAGGCGCAGCTTCTCGTCGGCCCGCGACTTGATGCTGTCGTCCAGCCCATCGGGGCCGCCGATGAAGATGGCCACGTCGCGGCCCTCGCCCCGCCAGGCCTCCAGGCGCCGCGCCAGCTGCTGGGTCGTGACGCGATCGCCGCGCTCGTCCAGCACCACGCGCAGCGCGCCCTTGGGGCAGGCCGCATCCAGCCGCAGGGCCTCGGCGGCCATCATCTGCGCGGTGGTCTTGCCGGTGGTCCGGGGCTCGGCCTTCACGGCCTTGAGCTCCAGGCGCATCTCGGCGGGAAAGCGCTTGGCGAAATCCTCATAGGCCTCGTCGGCCCAGGAAGGCATGCGCTGCCCCACCGCGCACAGCAGCAGGCGCATGGGCTCAGGCCTTGCGCGCCGGCGCCTTCTTCGCCGCGGGCCTCTTCGCCGCCGGCTTGCTGCTACCGGCCTTCGCCGCCGGCTTGGCGGCCGGCTTCTTGCTGCCGACCTTGACGGTCAGCACCGGCTTGGCCGCAGGCTTGCGGGAGGAGGTCTTCTTGGCTGCGGGCTTCGTCGCCGCGGACTTCGCCGCAGTGGGTTTGGCGATGGGTTTGGCGATGGGTTTGGCAGCGGACTTGGCGCTCTTGGCCGCCGGCTTGCCCACCGCCGACTTCGCCGCGGTCGACTTGGCGCCGGTTGCGCGCGTCGGCGCCTTCTTGGCCGCCGGAGCCGGCTTCATCGCCTTCGCGGGCTTGGCGGGCACGTCGGCCTTGGTCGTCTTGCCGGCGGCCGTCTTGCGCGCCGGCTTGGCCTGGGCCTCATCCTCGTCGTCTGCTCCTTCGGAGGCCTTGACCAGGCGGGTCTCGCCGCTGCCCAGCTTCAGCTTGACCGGCTTGCCGCCCCAGATTTCTTCGAGGTGGTAGTACTGGCGGATGGCCGGCTGCATCACATGCACGACCGCCGCGCCGCAGTCCACGATGATCCATTCACCGTTGTCCTCGCCCTCGGTGCGCATGACCTGCATGCCGCGTCCCTTGACGGTCTCGCGCACGCTGGAGGCCAGGGCCTTGGTCTGCCGGTTGCTCGTGCCGGAAGCGATGATCACGCGCTCGAACAGCGGCGACAGGTGTTCGGTGTTGAAGACCTGGATGTCCTGGGCCTTGACGTCTTCCAGACCATCGACGATGGCGCGTTGCAGTTTTCGAATGTCCATTCAGTTCTCACCAGAAATCGAAGGGCCGCCCCGGGAAGCCGGTTCTCCCTCGGGGGGTCGGGGCGGGCAAAGCCCGGCGTTCGCGGGCTCCTGATAAAGACGGTGCCGGGCAATATAACCCGCAACCTTCCCGCCCACCATGGGCGTCAGGTCCTCGCCCGCGGCCGCCCGGCGGCGCACCTCGGTCGAGGACTGTTCCATCGCCGGCATCGCCAGCACCGTCAGGCGGTGCGGGCAGGCCAGCAATTCATCGGGCGGCGTCACCACCGCCCCGGCACGCGCGGCCACGGCCAGGCCGGTCCGCGCCACCAGTTCTTTCCAGCCGTGCCAGCTCGGCAACCTGGCGAGCTGGTCCTGGCCCAGCACCAGCCACAGCTCGTCGCCGGGCTGCTCCTGCTGGACCTCGCGGATGGAGTCCAGCGTGTAGCTGGGCCCGTCGCGCCGCAGCTCGCGCTCGTCCAGCCGCTGGCGCGCGTCGTCCTCGATCATCAGCGCCACCATGGCGGCGCGGTGGCGCGCCTCGGCGAGCTGGCGCCCGGCCTTCTGCCAGGGCTGACCGGCGACGACCCAGCGCAGCTCGTCCAGCCGCAGCTGCTGCAGCGCGGCGTCCGCCAGCGCGCGGTGCGCCAGATGCGCGGGATCGAAGGACCCGCCGAACCAGCCAACGCGCCGCACGGGCATCACAGCCACAGATGCGTGGCCTTCTCGTCCGCCCAGTCGCGCGGGCGCAGGAAGTCGCTGTACAGCCGCGCCTCCGGCGTGCCCTCCTCCGGATGCCAGTCATAGCGCCACTTCACCTGCGGCGGCATGGACATCAGGATGGACTCGGTGCGGCCGCCCGACTGCAGCCCGAACAGCGTGCCGCGGTCGAAGACCAGGTTGAACTCCACATAGCGGCCGCGCCGGTAGGCCTGGAAGTCGCGCTCGCGTTCGCCATAGGCCAGGCCCTGGCGGCGTTCGACGATGGGCAGATAGGCCGGCAGGAAGGCGTCGCCGACCGACTGCATCAGCCCCAGCGCCCGGTCAAAGCCGCCTTCGGCATAGTCGTCGAAGAAGATGCCGCCGATGCCGCGCGGCTCGTTGCGGTGCTTCAGGAAGAAGTACTCGTCGCACCAGGTCTTGAAGCGCGGATAGAGCGCCTCGCCATGCGGCTGCAGGGCGTCGCGGCAGACGCGGTGGAAATGCTGGGCATCGCGCTCGAAGCCGTAATAGGGCGTCAGGTCCATGCCGCCGCCGAACCAGACCACGGCCGGCGCGTCCGCCGGCATGGCCGCGAACATGCGCACGTTCATGTGCACCGTGGGCACGAAGGGGTTGTGCGGGTGCAGCACCAGCGACACGCCCATGGCCTCGAAGGGCGCGCCGGCCAGCTCCGGCCGGTGCTGGGTGGCCGAAGGCGGCAGCACCCGGCCGCGCACATGCGAGAAGTTCACCCCGCCGCGCTCGAACAAGCCGCCGTTCTCGATCAGCCGCGTCAGCCCGTCGCCCTCCAGCCGCCCGCCCGGCTCGCGCTGCCAGGCGTCCGACAGAAAGGCCTGGCCGTCGACCCGCTCCAGCCCCGCGACGATGCGCTGCTGCAGGCGCAGCAGGTAGTCGCGCACCAGCGCCGTGTTCAGTGGTTCCGCGCCCATGGTCTGCACTCCATTCATTGCATCAAGGCTTCAGCCGTATCGGGCTGGCCAGTTCGGGCCTCTTGCCGCGCCGGCCCTGCAGCACCTGCGCGAAGAGCGCGAAGTCCTGCTCGGGGTCGCCGCTGACTTCGACGAACTCCGTGAAGCCCACGGTGCGCGTCGCGAAATCGAAGTAAGCCAGCCCCACCGGCACGCCGGCCTGCACCGCCACCTGGTAGGCGCCGGAGCGCCAGCCCTGCGCATAGCTGCGCGTGCCCTCGGGCGCCACCGCCAGCCAGAACAGCTCGTCGCGCGCACGTGCCGCGCGCACCTGCTCGACGGTCTGCCCGACCAGGCCGCTGGCGGCGCGGCGATTCACCGCGACGCCGCCCAGCCAGCGCAGCCAGGCGCCGAACAGTGGCACCTTGAACAGGCTGTCCTTGCCCCAGAAGCGCACCTGCAGGCCCAGGGTCCACTTGGTCATCACGCCGATGACGAAGTCCCAGTTGGAGGTGTGCGGATAGACCATCACCACGCCCTGGCGGCCCGGCAGCCCGGCGAACACCACCTTCCAGCCGAACAGCGCCATCAGTGCGCGCGCCAGCCCGCTGCCCTGCGGATGCACCGTCAGCGGTCCGGTCCAGCGCCGCGCCACCTTGTGCGGCAGGCCTGCCGGCCTGGTCTCGCCGGCGCTGCTCAACGCTTCACCGCGCGGTGGCCGATGTCCTGGCGGTACTGCTTGCCGTCGAACTGGATGCCAGTCAGCGTCTGGTAGGCCAGTTGCTGGGCTTGACGCACCGACTCGCCCAGCGCGGTGACGCACAGCACGCGACCGCCGCTGGTGACCAGCGTGCCGTCCTCGCGCTGCTGGGTGCCGGCATGGAACACCATGGCGTCCTCCTGGTCGGCCGGCAGCCCGCTGATCGCGTCGCCCTTGCGCGGGGCGAGTGGATAGCCGGCGGCCGCCATCACCACGCCCAGCGCGGGCCGGCGGTCCCATTGCAGCTCGACCTGGTCCAGCGTGCCGTCGGTGGCGTGCATCAGCACCTCGAACAGGTCGCTCTTGAGCCGCATCATGATGGGCTGCGTCTCGGGGTCGCCCATGCGGGTGTTGAACTCCACGGTGCGCGGCTGGCCCTGCGCGTCGATCATCAGCCCGGCGTACAGGAAGCCCGTGAACGGAATGCCGTCGCGCGCCATGCCCTGGATGGTGGGATGGATGATCTCGTGCATCACCTTGGCATGCACATTGGGCGTCACCACCGGCGCCGGCGAATAGGCGCCCATGCCACCGGTGTTGGGCCCCTGGTCGCCATCCTGCAGGCGCTTGTGGTCCTGGCTGGTCGCCAGCGACAGCACGTTCTTGCCGTCGCACAGCACGATGAAGCTGGCCTCCTCGCCTTCGAGGAACTGCTCAATCACCACCCGCGCGCCACCGGCGTTGTGCACCACGCCCAGCTTGTTGTCGGCGAGGATCCAGTCGATCGCCTCATGCGCCTCGGCCAGCGTCATCGCGACGACCACGCCCTTGCCCGCGGCCAGGCCGTCGGCCTTGATCACGATGGGCGCGCCCTGCGCGTCCACATAGGCATGGGCCGAAGCAACGTCGGTGAAGGTCTCGTAGGCCGCGGTCGGGATGCCGTGGCGCTTCATGAACTCCTTCGCGAAGGCCTTGCTGGACTCCAGCTGCGCCGCCGCCCGGGTGGGGCCGAAGATGCGCAGCCCGCGGGCGCGGAACTCGTCCACCGCGCCGGCGGCCAGGTAGGCCTCGGGACCCACCACGGTCAGCGCGATCTTCTGTTCCTGCGCGAAATCAGCGAGCGCCTTCACGTCGCTGATGGGCACGTTCTTCAACTTGGGGTCGCGCGCCGTGCCGCCATTGCCGGGCGCCACGAAGACCTGGCTGACGCGCTCGCCCTGCGCCAGCTTCCAGGCCAGCGCATGCTCGCGGCCGCCGTTGCCGAGGACCAGGACCTTCATGCCGACCTCCGAGGGGCTGCCGCGGCAAGGACGGCGATCCCCGGCAGGGGCCGCGCGTGACAAGGAGCGACGCCGCTCATTGATCGATGCTCGCGTTGTGGTAGACCTCCTGGACGTCGTCCAGGTCCTCGATCACGTCCAGCAGCTTCTGCATGCGCGCGCCGTCGTCGCCCGACAGCTCGATGGTGTTCTCGGCGCGCATGGTCACCTCGGCGATCTCGGGCTTCAGGCCGGCTGCTTCCAGCGCGGCCTTCACCGCCTCGAAGTCGCCCGGCGCGGTCAGCACCTCGATGGCGCCGTCGTCGTCGCTGACCACGTCCTCGGCGCCGGCCTCCAGCGCCACCTCCATGACCTTGTCCTCGGAGGTGCCGGGCGCGAACACCAGCTGGCCGCAATGCTTGAACTGGAAGGCCACCGAACCTTCGGTGCCCAGGTTGCCGCCGAACTTGCTGAAGGCATGGCGGACCTCGGCGACCGTGCGCACGCGGTTGTCGGTCATGCAGTCCACGATGATCGCGGCGCCGCCGATGCCGTAGCCTTCGTAGCGGATTTCCTCGTAGGTCACGCCGTCCAGGTTGCCGGTGGCCTTGTCGACGTTGCGCTTGATGTTGTCGGCCGGCATGTTGACCGCCTTGGCCTTCTCGATGGCCAGACGCAGGCGGGGGTTCATGTTGATGTCACCGCCGCCGGCGCGCGCGGCGACGATGATCTCGCGCGTGATGCGCGTCCACACCTTGCCCCGCTTCTCGTCCTGGCGCCCCTTGCGGTGCTGGATGTTGGCCCATTTGGAATGACCTGCCATGGTCTGGTTCTCCTGTGTCGCCCGATGGGGTTCCCTACCGCGGAAAGCCTGGGTGGGCGACCTGTTCAGCTTCGTTAGACTGCGATTTTAGCTTTTGCCCCCGGAGACCCCCGATGGCCGACCCCATTCTGCTGGCCCGCCACGGCGACATCGAGTGCCAGTTGTTGCCTGCGCTGGCCAACCGCCACGGCCTGATCACCGGCGCCACCGGCACCGGCAAGACCATCAGCCTGCAGAAACTGGCCGAATCTTTCTCGCTGATGGGCGTGCCCGTCTTCATGGCCGACGTGAAGGGCGACCTGACCGGCATCTCGCAGACCGGCCAGCCCAGCGCCAAGCTGCTGTCCATCCTGAAGGAGCGCGGCCTGGACGCGCCCACGCCGGTAGCCTGCCCGACCACGCTGTGGGACGTCTTCGGCGAACAGGGCCACCCGGTGCGCGCCACCGCCTCCGACATGGGCCCGCTGCTGCTGGCGCGCATGTTGTCGCTCAACGACACCCAGGCCGGCGTGCTGCAGCTGGTGTTCAAGATCGCCGACGACGCCGGCCTGCTGCTGCTGGACCTGAAGGACCTGCGCGCGATGCTGCAGCATGTGGGCGACAACGCCAGCCAGTTCACCACGCAGTACGGCAACGTCTCGGCCGCCAGCATCGGCGCGATCCAGCGCGGGCTGCTGCAGATCGAGGCCCAGGGCGGCGACAAGTTCTTCGGCGAGCCCATGCTCAACATCGCCGACTTCATGCAGACCGAGTCGAGTCGGGGGGTGATCAACATCCTGGCCGCCGACAAGCTGATGGCGGCGCCGCAGCTGTACGCCACCTTCCTGCTGTGGATGCTGTCGGACCTGTTCGAGACCCTGCCCGAGGTCGGCGACCTGGACAAGCCCAAGCTGGTCTTCTTCTTCGACGAGGCGCATTTGCTCTTCAAGGACGCGCCGGCCGCGCTGGTGCAGCGCATCGAGCTGGTCGTGCGCCTGGTGCGCTCCAAGGGCGTGGGCGTCTACTTCGTCACCCAGAACCCGCTGGACATCCCCGACTCCGTGCTTGGACAGCTGGGCAACCGCGTGCAGCATGCGCTGCGCGCCTTCACGCCGCGCGACCAGAAGGCGGTCAAGGCCGCCGCCGAGACCATGCGCGCCAAGCCCGGTCTGGACATCGCCAGCGCGATCGGCGAACTGGGCGTGGGCGAGGCCCTGGTCAGCCTGCTCGACGACAAGGGCCGGCCCAGCATCACCGAGCGCGTCTATGTGCTGCCCCCGGGCAGCCAGATCGGCCCGATCACGCCCGAGCAGCGCCAGGCCCTGATCAGGAATTCGCTGGTCGCCGGCGTCTATGAACAGGCGGTGGACCGCGAATCGGCGTACGAGAAGCTCACCGGCCGCGTGGCCGCCGGCGCAGGCGGTGCCGCTCCGTCCTCCCCGCGCGGGGGCTCGATGGCCGACGAAGCCGACGCGGTGCTGCATCCGCGCGGCGGCGCCGCGCCGGCGCCCGCCGGCGGCAGCGCCGATGGCGGCGGCGGCATGCTGGACGGGCTCAAGGACGTGCTGTTCGGCTCCACCGGCCCGCGCGGCGGCCGCCGCGAAGGGCTGGCCGAAGCGGCCGCCAAGTCGGCGCTGCGCTCCATCGGATCCTCGGTTGGCCGTGAAATCGTTCGTGGTGTGCTGGGCAGTCTGCTCGGCGGCGGCAGCAGCAGCAAGCGGCGCTGAGCCGCCGCGCGCCGCGCCGCAACGCCCGGCCGGTGGCGAGGACATCGCCTGGGTCTGGGACCACCAGGCCCCGCCACTGCGCGCGCGCGCCTGGGCCGTGACCGTCACCCAGCTGCAGCTGCAGGGCGAGGGGCTGCATGCGCGCGCGCGCCTGCGGCGCCTGCCGCCGCCCGAAGGCCGCGCGGTCACGCCGGTGGTCCACGTCGAGCAGGCGCCGCGCGCCACGCCCGGTCCGCTGACGCCGGCGCAATTGAGCGGCATCGCGCGCCGCGTCCACGACGCGGCCGCCACCAGCACCAGCGGCTGGGTGCAGCTGGACTTTGAGGCCCGGCCTTCGCAGCGCGACAGCTATCACGCGCTGGTGCGCCAGATCCGGCAAGACCTGCCCCCGCGCCTGCGCCTGTCGGTGACGCTGCTGGCCTGGCAATGTCGCAGCACGGCCTGGATCGCGCCGCTGGCCGCCGACGAGCTGGTGCCCATGTTCTTCCGCCTCGGCGCGCAGCGCGAGGCCTGGATGGCGATGGCGCGCGACGGCGGCGCGCGGCTGCAGCCGCGCTGCCGCGCCGCGGCCGGCTTCGCGCCCGACGCCCTGGCGCCGGGCCAGCCGCCCTCGTGGCAGCGCCAATGGCCACGCCGCTACTGGTTCAATCTCCGTCCCGGCCGGGCCACGGCCTGGGACCCCGACCTGGAATCCTCCCTATGGCCTTCGCCCTGAACAAGCGTCTCCTGCCCGTCTTGCTGAGCCTGCTGGCTTCGACCGCACAGGCCAGCGGCGCCGGGCCGCAGGACTACTTCGTCTGGCGCGAGCACAGCGACATGCCCACGGCGGCCGTGCTGCGCGGCGAGCCGGGCCTGCTGCTGCCCAGCTTCCACCGCGTCCATCTCTACCCGGGCTGGCGCGCGCTGGCCAGCCGCGACGCCGCACTGCCGCTCAAACCCCTCAGCGACGAGGCCCTGCACCTGGCCTGCTGCGACGCCGGCGCGGCCACCCTGCAGGGCGCAGACGAGCCGGCGCGCGACGCGATACGGACCTGGCTGGAGACGCGCGTCGCGGTGCAGCCGCAGCCGCCGCGCGCCCTGCCCTCGCCGCTGAAGTCCCTGGGCCGGGACGGCTGGGACTGGTTCCTGAACTGCCCCGACCCGGCCTTCCGCTTCGCCAGCGACACCCTGGCGCAGCTGAAACAGCGCCGCGACGCCACGCCCGAGCGGCTGCGCGCCTGGGTGCAGGCGCAGGACCAGGTGTTCGAGCACTGCGCGTCCCGCGGCGTCCCCGCGCCGGTCGGAGGCAAGGCCGCGCCCCAGCCGCTGCCCGAGCCACCGCAGGCGCTGGCCGCCAGCGAAGCGCTGTACTGGCGCCAGGCGCGCGACTACCAGCGCGCCGCGGCCGCCTTCTATGCCGGCGACTGGGCCAGCGCGACACCGGCCTTCCACCGCATCGCGGTCGACGACGGCCATCCCTGGCAGGCCTGGGCCGCGCTGGCCGAGCTGCGCAGCGTGCTGCGCGAGGCCTCGCTGGCCGGCCGCATGACGGCCGAGCCGCGCCCCGCCGCGCAGGCCCTGCTGCAGCGCCTGCGCGCGCTGGCCGCCGCCATCGCCGCCCACCGCGACTGGGGCATGCAGCAGCGTGCCGCGCAGGACCTGATCGCGCTGGCCGAGGCCCGGCTGGTGCCGGACGAGCGCTTCGCGGCCCTGTCCGCCGAGCTGCAGCGGCTCGACCAGGCACCCGGGCGCCACGCGCTGAGCGACTGGGTGCGCCTGGCCGACGCCCGCTTCGACGGCAACGCCCAGGCCCTGCCCCCGGCCCGTGCCGCCCATCCCATGCTGGACTGGATGAGCGCCCTGCAGCAGTGCGAGCCCCTCGCGGACCCGGCGCCGGCGGCGGACCGCCAGCGCCGCGCCGCCGCCTTCGAGCATGCGCTGCAGCGCTGGCAGGCACGCCCCGGGGCGCTGTGGCTGGTGCCGCTGCTCAGCTGCGCGGACGGCGCGGCGCTGGAACGCCAACCCGCGCAGGCGCAGGCCCTGCTGAAGGCCGTCGACGCGTTGCCCGCCGACCATCCGGCCGCGGCGACGCTGCGCTGGCAGCAACTGCGCCTGCTGCGCGAACTGGGCCAGCTGGACCGCGCCCGCGCGCTGCTGCCCGCGCTGCAGGCGCTGAAGCTGCCCTCGGTCAGCGCACGCAATCTGATCGCGCAGCAGGCCCTGAGCCTGGCGCGCAACCTGGACGAGGCGCGCCCCTGGCTGGCGCGCGAATGGGCCGGCTGGCGCGACGCCGACAGCGGCGCCGAGGGCCGCCCGGCGGCCCCCCAGCCCGCACTGGCCGAGGACGGCGCCCGCCTGATCACCACCCGGCTGAGCCTGGCGCAATGGCAGGCCCTGGTCGAGGCGCCGGACCTGGCGCGCGAGTTGCGCGTGCCGCTGACCCTGGGCCTGTGGTGGCGCGCCGAGCTGCTGGGGCAGACCGGTCGCGCGCAGGCGGCCGCGCGCTTGCTGGCGCGGCTGGACCCGCGCCAGGCCGCCACCGTGCGACCGTATCTGGCCGCCGGCAGCGCGCCGGCACGTCGCGAGGCCCTGTGGCGCGCGACGCTGGCCCAGCCGCTGCGCGCCGCGGTCGGCACGGGGCTGGGGCAGGACGTCCGCTTCGAGGGCCCGCTGCCATCGACACCGCTCGACGATGCCGTGGCCTCCGCCTGGTGCCGGCTGGACCAGGCGGACACCGGCTGGATCGACGACGGCAGCGTGGAGCGCGTGCCGCCGCTGCCGCCGCAGTTCGCGCCGGCACCGGAACTCGCGGCCGAGCAGGCCGCACTGAAGGCCCAGGGCAGCGCCACCGGGGCCTTTGCGCGCTGGGTGCTGCAGCGCGCGCAGCAAAAGCCCGCGCCGGCCGACCTGGACTGGCTGCTCTACGTCGGCATCCAGTCCACCCGTGGCGGCTGCGTGGACCCGGACAACGGACGCCAGTCGCAGGCCATGCACCGGCTGCTGCACCAGCGCTTCCCGCGCTCGCCCTGGGCCGCCCAGTCCCCCTACTGGTACCGCTGATCCGGCCGCTCGCGCCGGCCCGGCGCGCCCGGCGCCAGCGGGCGGCACTTCGTCGCGGCGCCCTGGCCGCGCCGTCCGCGATGCGCGACAGTGCAACCAGCGCCACGGCGAGCCGGGCCCCGGTGTTCGGTATGCTGGACACCGACCCACCCGCACCACCCGCTCCCTGATTCCGGCCCGCAGCGGCTCCCCGACCCACCCAGCCCCGGACTCCCGTGCCCCCACCCGCCGCCCCGTTGATCCCCGCCCCCAAGGACTGGCCACGCTGGTGGCTGCAGCAGGTCCTCATCCTGGTCCTGGTCACCGTGGGCATCACCGCGCTGCTGATGCTGGTGTTTCGCCAGCGCCTGCTGCCGACCCTGACCTACACCTTCTTCATCACCCTGTGCTGCTCGGTCTGCACACAGTCGCTGCGCATCCTCCTGGCGCGCCTGCTGCGCCGCGACGGCGGCGAATGGCCCGGTTGGCCGCTGATGATGCTGAGCCTGGTGCTGGGCACCGGGCTGGGCTACTCGCTGGGCAACGAAATCGCCAACGCGGTCACCGGCTACAACGAGGCCGGGCTGCACAACACCAGCCTGCGCCGCGCGCTGACCATCATGGCCATCTCGCTGCTGCCCGGCCTCGCGCTGACGGTGTTCTTCCTGAACCGCCAGCGCCTGGCCGCCGCCGAGGCGCGCGCGCAGACCATGCAGCGCCAGGTGGCGGAGACCCAGCTGGCGCTGCTGCAGTCCCAGCTGGAGCCGCACATGCTGTTCAACACCCTGGCCAACCTGCGCGTGCTGATCAGCATGGACGCGGCGCGCGCGCAGCAGATGCTGGACCACCTGATCGCCTTCCTGCGCGCCACGCTGACAGCCTCGCGCGCGGCGCGCCACAGTCTGAAGGACGAGTTCGGCCGCCTCGCCGACTACCTAGCGCTGATGCAGGTGCGCATGGGCGCGCGGCTGCGCCCCGAGCTGGAGCTGCCCGCCGCGCTGGAGACGCTGCCGGTGCCGCCATTGCTGCTGCAGCCGCTGGTCGAGAACGCGATCAAGCACGGGCTGGAGCCGCATGTCGGCGGTGGGCTGCTGCGCGTGCAGGCCCACGTCGACGGCGACACGCTGCGCCTGCGCGTCGAGGACGACGGCCGCGGGCTGGCCGCGCCGGCCTCCCCCCGCGGCGCGCCGGCAACACCTGGCACCGGCTTTGGCACCCAGCAGGTGCGCGAGCGCCTGGCGGTCTGCTATGGCGACGCCGCACAGTTCCTGCTGCTGCCCCGCGACGGCGGTGGCACGCGCGCCGAGATCCGCATCCCGCTGGCCGCGCTGGCCGGCACCGATTCCCAAGCCAAGACCTGCTGACCATGCCCACCGCCCTGATCGCCGAAGACGAGGAACTGCTGGCCGCCCACCTGCGCCAGGAACTGGCCGCGCTGTGGCCGGAGCTGCGCATCGTCGCCACCGCGCCGCACGGCACGGCCGCCGTCGAACTGGCGCTGCAGCACCAGCCCGACCTGTGCTTCCTGGACATCCGCATGCCGGGCCAGACCGGGCTGGAGGCCGCCGAGCAGCTGGCCGAGGACTGGCCCGAGGGCCGGCCGCTGCCGCTGCTGGTCTTCGTGACCGCCTACGACCAGTACGCGCTGCAGGCCTTCGAGCGCGCGGCGGTGGACTATGTGCTCAAGCCCGTGCAGCGCGAGCGCCTGGCGCAGACCGTGCAGCGCCTGCAGCAGGCCCTGGCGCAGCGCCAGGGCGCGCAGGGCCCGGCGCAGGACGCGGTGCTGGCCCAGCTGCGCGCGCTGCTGGGCTCGCCGGCGGCCGGCCAGGCGCCCGCCGCGGCAACGCTGCGCCATCTGCAGGTGGGCGTGGGCAGCGGCATCCTGATGCTGCCGCTGGACGAGGTGCTCTACCTGGAGGCGGCCGACAAATACCTGCGCGTGCAGACCGCGGACAAGGACTATCTGGTACGCGTCTCGCTGCGCGAGCTGCTGCCGCAGCTGGACCCGCAGCGCTTCTGGCAGATCCATCGCGGCACCATCGTGCAGGTGGACGCCATCCACCGCCTGAGCCGCGACGACAACGGCAAGCTCACGCTGCATCTGCGCCAGCGCCCCGAGACCCTGGGGGTGAGCCGCATGTATGCCCATCTCTTCAAGGCGCTGTAGGCGCCGCCCGATAGAATCTCAGGCCTTCCAAAGCACGGAATGCACCCGATGTCCACCGACGCCAAGGCCACCGCCACCGCCGACAAGGCCACCCCCGACGCCGCCGTCAAACCCAGCAACTTCCTTCGCGCCATCATCGAGCGCGACCTGGAGCAGGGTTTCCAGCCGCAGCGGCACTTCGGCGGCGGCCCCGGCGATGCCGCGCACCATGCGGCCGGCCCGCTGGACGCGGCCCGCATCCGCACGCGCTTCCCGCCCGAGCCCAACGGGTATCTGCACATCGGCCATGCCAAGAGCATCTGCCTGAACTTCGGGCTGGCGCGCGACTACGGCGGCGCCTGCCACCTGCGCTTCGACGACACCAACCCCGAGAAGGAAGAGCAGGAATACGTCGACGCGATCAAGGAAATGGTCGCCTGGCTGGGCTGGTCCTGGGAACAGGGCGGGCAGTCCAACCTCTACTACGCCAGCAACTACTTCGACTTCATGTACCGCGCCGCCGAGTACCTGGTCTCGCAGGGGCTGGCCTATGTGGACGAGCAGACGGCCGAGGAGATGCGCGCCAACCGCGGCGACTTCTCCACGCCGGGCAAGAACAGCCCCTTCCGCGACCGCACGCCGGAGCAGAACCTCGCGCGCCTGCGCGAAATGCGCGACGGCAAGCACCCCGACGGCGCGATGGTGCTGCGGGCCAAGATCGACATGGCCTCGCCCAACATCAACCTGCGCGACCCGGCGCTGTACCGCATCCGCCGCGCCACCCACCACAACACCGGCGACACCTGGTGCATCTACCCGATGTACACCTACGCCCACCCGATCGAGGACGCGCTGGAGTGCATCACCCACTCCATCTGCACGCTGGAGTTCGAGGACCAGCGCCCGTTCTACGACTGGCTGCTGGAGCGCCTGGCCGAGGGCGGCCTGCTCGCGCGCCCGCTGCCGCACCAGTACGAGTTCGGCCGCCTGAACCTGAGCTATGTCGTGACCTCCAAGCGCAAGCTGCGCCAGTTGGTCGAGGAAGGCCATGTGGACGGCTGGGACGACCCGCGCATGCCCACGCTGGTGGGCATGCGCCGCCGCGGCTACACGGCCGAGAGCATCCGCGCGATGGTCGAGAGCACCGGCGCGAGCAAGACCAACAGCTGGATCGACTACTCGGTGCTGGACGGCTGCCTGCGCGGCGACCTGGAAGGCAAGGCCGCGCGCGCGATGGCGGTGCTGGACCCGCTGCCGCTCAAGCTCGGCAACTACGCCGACATCTTCGGCAGCCTCGAGCACCGCGAGCCCTGCAGCGCGCCAGCCCATCCGCATCTGCCGGAGCTGGGCACGCGCCAGTTCTCGCTGGGTCCCACGCTGTGGATTGAGCGCGAGGACTTCATGGAAGTCCCCGTCAAGGGCTATCACCGCCTCTACCCGGGCAACAAGGCGCGCCTGAAGTACGGCTATGTGATCGAGTGCACCGGCTGCGAGAAGGACGCCGAGGGCCGCGTCACCGCGGTGCTCGCCAACCTGGTGCCCGACACCAAGAGCGGCACTCCGGGCGCCGACGCGATCAAGGTCAAGGGCGTGATCACCTGGGTGGGCGCGCACGAGGCCGTGCCCACCGAGCTGCGCCTCTACGACCGCCTGTTCACCGAGCCGCAGCCCGATGCCGGCGAGCGCAACTTCCTCGAGCTGCTCAACCCCGCCGCCAAGCGCGTGACGCGCGGCTACCTCGAGCCTTCGCTGGCCGGCGCCCAGCCGGAACAGAAGTTCCAGTTCGAGCGCCACGGCTACTTCGTCGCCGACCGCGTCGACCACCGCGCCGACGCGCCGGTGTTCAACAAGATCACCGGGCTGAAGGACGGCTGGGGCAAGTGAGGCAAGAGCGCCGCGCCCCCGCGAGGGGCGTGGCGCGATCTCGGCCGGGGCTCAGCCCTTGACCGATGCGCTGCGGATCAGCGCCTCCACACGCGGCTGGTAGCGCGGGAAGAACACCAGGCGCGGCGCGCTGTAGTGGATCACGAACAGCTCGCCGTTGCGCACCGCGCCATAGGCCATGCCGCGCATCGGCACGTCGTCGACCTTGCGGTTGAGCGCGTACTCGAAGCGGAAGCCCTGGCCCCCCAGGAAGCTGGCCGGCTCCAGCTTTTCCAACTGGAAGCTGGAGCCGTCGCGCGTCAGCAGCGCCTCGTACAGCGCGACGATGTCGGCCGGCTGCATGTCGGCGCGGAAGTTCAGCGGCTTCTTGCTCTTGTCGTTGTCCATCAGCCGGGTGATGGGCTGGCCGTCCTTGATGCCCACGTAGAACTGCAGCGCGTCGACGGTGATGCCTTCCACGGTCCAGGTCGGCGTGTTGTTGCCCAGGCCCTGCTCGAACTGGTTCCAGGCCGTGTCCAGCTTCAGCGCCAGCCGGTTGCCAACCACCGCGTCGCCGCTGGCCACCTTGGTCACCGCGGCACAGCCCGACAGCACCAGGGCCACGCACAGCGCGGCCAGCTTCGCATTCAGCGTCTTTTTCAACGTTCGCTCCCTCAAAGAAAACTCTTGATCAGCCCGGCGTCGGCGGCCTCGGGCGCCAGTTCGACATAGCGGGCAAAGGCGGCGCGCGCCTGCTCGGTCTGTTCGCGGCTGCGGTGGATGTAGCCCTGCGCGCGGTACAGCTGCGGCGGCTCCTGCCCGATCGCGCGGGCCTGCTCGAAGTCCTGCAGCGCCAGGTCCAGGTCGCCGTCCTGCGCGCGCAGCCGGCGCGTCTCGCCGCGGAAGTACAGCAGGTCCGCGCGCTGCGGCGAGCGCTTCACCAGCCGGTCCAGCAGCACCAGGGTTTCGCCGTGCTGGCCGCGCTTGAGCTCGTCCTCCAGCATCATCTGCTGCAGCGTGGCCAGGCGGCTGCCCAGTTCCGCCTCGCCGACGAAGCCGCCGCTGTCCGCCTCGGCCAGCCGCGTCAGCGTCGCGCTGCGCTCCTCCGACGGCGGATGGGTGGCGAACAGCGGGCTGCCGCGCGAGGGGTCGTGGCCCGCCGCCACCTCGGCGCGCAGGTTCTCCCAGATCTTGGCCGCCTCGCGGGTGTCATAGCCGGCGCGGCGCATCAGCGCCAGGCCGATGCTGTCCGCCTGGCGCTCCTGATCGCGCGAGAAGCCAAAGGCGCCGGCCAGCGCCGCCATCTGCCCCACCAGGCCGACGATGCCGAACATACCCATGAACATGCCGAAGGCGCTGCGCGCCTTGGCGTCGCGCAGGCGTTCCAGCGAATGGCGCTGCAGGTAATGGCCGATCTCGTGGCCCAGCACCGCGGCGAGCTGGGCCTCGTTGTCCACCCGCAGCAGCAGGCCGGACCAGACCTGCATCATCCCGTTGGGGGCCATCGACGCATTGAAGAAGGGCGTGCGCACCGGGTAGACGCGCACGTCGGCGCAATGGTCGCCGGCCAGCTTGCAGGCGATCTCCTGCAGATAGTCGCGCAGCGGCGCGTCGCGCAGCAGGAAGGGGCTGCGGCGCAGCTTGGTTTCCTCGCGCTCCATCATCGCCCACAGCCCGCCCTCGTCGCTGCCCGCCTCGGGCCGGACGAAGCGCGCCGGTGCGGCCCACTGCTCCTGCGCCAGCGTGGCGCAATGCAGGCAGCCCAGCCCCAGCCCGGCCACCAGGGTACGGCGCTTCATCACTGCACCTTGGGGAAGCCGCTCAGCAGCGCCTCGATGGATTCGGCGGCCGGCTCGGCCTCGCGCAGGTCGCCACTGCCACGAGCCAGACGGTTGAACCACAACACCTGCCCGCTGCTGAGATCGACCAGCGAGGCATAACCCACCTGGGCGCCCCCGGTGATGCCCACGCCCAGCAGCGCAAGGCCCACCATGGCCAGCTTGCGCTCGGCGCTGGCATAGCTGTCGCGCACCCAGACAAAGAGCCCGTACTGCGCGCCCGTCTTGGCCTGGATGGGCTTCATGGCCTCGGCAAAGCTCCAGTCCAGCTTGCCGTCCTTGGTGGGCAGCGACCAGCCGCCGCCCACCGAGTGATGCAGCGCGATCGAGCGCGCCACTGCGGCATGCAGCGCCAGCAGCTCGCCGAACTCGTCGGCCTCACGCTCTTCCAGGTGCAGGGTCTTGATGCCCAGCTTGTCGGCCTTGCTGGCCAGCGCGCCACGCATATGGCCCTGGGCCGCCGCGGTCCAGTCGGCGCGCGGCTCGTTCACGCCGCCGGCCGACATCGAGAACAGCTCCACGTCCACGGGCATCACCACGACCGACGAAGACTTGGCCAGCTGGCTGAAGCCCGGCGCCAGGTTCTGTTCCGCCAGCGCGGGGTGGAGGCTCAGGCTGGCCGCCATCAGCAGCCCGGCCAGCATGGATTTCGTGTTCATCGTTTCTCCCTGGTGATGCGTCCCGCGACAGGCGCGGGCGCCGCAATGTAACACCCGGACACGACAGTTTTTCCTCGTGGGGACCCCAAGGCCGTGGGGAGGCGGACACCCGTCCGCGCAAGCCCGTCCGCACCGTCCGCGCCACTGTCCGCCCGCTGTCCGCGGACAGTGGACGCCGCCCGACGAAGCCACCAAGTCGTTGAATCACAAACGATTTCCAGCAAACGGGAGCTTGGCACGGCCCTTGCGTTCCTTGGCGGGACGCCTCACACAGGGACCTCTCGATGATCCGCGACACCTCCGCCCAAGACCGCCCCATGGCGACCGACGCGCGCCGCCGCTGGCGCAAGCCCGCGTTGCTGGCACTGACGGCCGCGCTGCTGGCCGGCGCCGCCTGGGGCCTGGCTCAGCGCCTGGGCGCGGCCGGCGGCAATTCCGTCAGTCTGCAGCGCCTGGCCGTGGCCACGGTGGAAGTCGGCCCGCTGCAGCGCGACGTGGCTGGCGAGGGCCGCGTCGTGGCGGCCAACAGCCCCACGCTCTATGCCACCGCCAGCGGCTTGCTGAGCTTCCGCGTCAAGGCCGGCGACCGCGTGACGCGCGGTCAGCTGCTGGCCGAACTCGACAGCCCCGAGCTGCGCGCCCGCCTGGCCCAGGAGCAGAGCAATGCCGACGCGCAGAAGGCCGAACTGCTGCGCGCGCAGGTCGATGCGCGCCAGCAGCGCTCGGAGCTCAAGAGCGCGCTGGAAAACGCGCAGATCGACCTGCAGACCGCGCGCAACGACCTCGCCCGCCAGACCAAGGCCTACGAGGCCGGTGCCGTCGCCGGCATGCAGGTGGACAAGGCCCGCGACGCGCTGGAGAAGGCGCGCATCGCGGTCGCCCACGCCGAGGCGGGCCTGGCGATGAAGGACGACAGCCTGAAGTTCGAGCTGCAGGCCAAGCAGCAGGCCCTGCAGCGCCAGACCCTGCTGGTGCAGGACCTGCGGCGCCAGGTCGGCGAGCTGGCGCTGCGCTCGCCGGTGGACGGCCAGGTGGGCCAGCTGCTGGTCGCCGAACGCGCCAACGTGGCCAGCGGCGCCGGGCTGCTGACCGTGATCGACCTCAGCGCGCTGGAGGTGCAGATGCAGGTGGCCGAGAGCTTCGCCCGCGAACTCGCCGTGGGCATGCCCGGCGAAATCAGCGGCGCCGGGCGCAGCTGGCCGGGCCGCATCAGCTCGGTCTCGCCCGAGGTCGTCAACGGCGAGGTCGCGGCGCGGCTGCGCTTCGATGGCGCCGTGCCCGACCAGCTGCGCCAGAACCAGCGCCTGTCGGTGCGCGTGCTGCTGGACAAGCGCGACAAGGTGCTGGGCCTGGCGCGCGGCAGCTTCGTCGAGGAAGGCGGCGGCCGCTGGGCCTATGTGCTCAAGGACGGCATCGCGACGCGGCGCGCGGTGCGCCTGGGCGCGCAGGGCCTGTCCAAGGTCGAGGTGCTGGAAGGCCTGGCGCCCGGCGAGCAAGTCGTGATCAGCGGCGCCCAGGCCTTCGGCGACGCCGCGCAGGCCACCGTCAGCCCCTGACCCCCGCGGGCCGGCCGCGCCGGCCCTCCCGAAGAAACCCACGAGGAGAGGACCCCATGCTCAAGATGCAATCGCTGTCCAAGGTCTACCGCACCGAGATGATCGAGACCTATGCGCTGCGCGACTTCAACCTGCAGGTGAACGAGGGCGAATTCGTCGCCGTGACCGGCCCGTCGGGCTCGGGCAAGACCACCTTCCTGACCATCGCCGGGCTGCTGGAGTCCTTCAGCGGCGGGCGCTACGAGCTGGACGGCGTCAACGTCAGCGCGATGGACGACAACCAGCGCTCACGCCTGCGCAACGAGAAGATCGGCTTCATCTTCCAGGCCTTCAACCTGATCCCCGACCTGAACGTGCTGGACAACATCGAGGTGCCGCTGCGCTACCGCGGGCTGAAGTCCGACGAGCGCAAGCGCCGCGCGCGCGAGGCGCTGGCGCGCGTGGGGCTGTCGGCGCGCGAGCGCCACTACCCGGCGGAGCTATCCGGCGGCCAGCAGCAGCGCGTCGCCATCGCCCGCGCGCTGGCGGGCCAGCCGCGCCTGCTGCTCGCCGACGAACCCACCGGCAACCTGGACAGCAGCATGGCGCGCAGCGTGATGGAGCTGCTGGAGGAGCTGCATCGCGAGGGCGCCACCATCGTGATGGTCACCCACGACCCGCAGCTGGCCGCGCGCGCGCAGCGCAATGTGCATGTGATCGACGGCCAGGTGGTGGACATCGCCGCCGAGCTGCACCTGGATCCGGCGCTGCTGCGCGCGGGGACGCCGGCATGAGGGCAGCACCGCGGCTCAAGCTCGCGGCGGCGGCGCTGCTCGCGCTGGCCTGCGCCGGCTGCTGTCTGCCGGCGGCGGCGCAGACCGCCGCGCCGCCCGTCGTCGACGATTTGCTGAGCATCTATGCCCAGGCGCGCGGCGCCGATCCGCTGTTGGCCAGCGCCCACGCGCTGCGCGGCCAGCAGCAGGAGCTCGCCGTGCAGGCGCGCGCCGCGCTGCTGCCGCAATGGACCGCCAGCGCCGGCGAGCTGCGCCATGGCGGCGGCGCGCGCGAGCAGCAGCTGGGCCACAGCCTCAGCCAGGTGCTGCTGGACCTGAGCCGGCTGCGCACGCTGGACGCGGCGCGCACCCTGTTGAGCGCCGAGGACGCACGCGTGCGCGCCGCCGAGTCCGAGCTCTGCGCGCGCGTCGCGCGTGCCTATTTCGGCGTGCTGTCCGCCCAGGCCACGCTGGGCACCGCGCAGCAGATCGAGGAAGCCTACGCCCAGCAGGTGCAGCAAGCGCAATCCCGCTTCGAGGCCCAGCTCAGCGCGGCGATGGACGTCGAACAGGCGCGCGCCTACCACGAGCTGTCGCGCGGCGCCACGGCCCAGGCCCGCGAAGCGCTGGCCGACGCGCGCCAGGCCCTGGCCGAGATCACCGGCCAGCTGCCGCAGACGCTGCGCCCGCTGGCGGCCGAGCTGCCGGCGCATGCACCCGAACCGGCGCAGCCCGAGGCCTGGGTGGCCCAGGCGCTGCGCGACAACCCCTCGCTGCAGGCCCAGGCCCTGGGCCTGAGCGCCAGTGAGCAACGCGTCGCGGCGGCGCGCGCCGCCCACCTGCCCACGTTGTCGCTGGGCTGGGACGGCGAGCGCCGCTCCGGCTCGGCCATCGCCGCGCAGAACGCCGGGCGCTACGACAGCACGGTCGCGCTGCGCCTGAACATCCCGCTGTTCGCCGGCGGCGCGATCGAATCGCAGAAGCGCCTGGCCGTGCATCAGCAAGCCCTGCAGCGCGAGACGCTGGAAGCCGCGCGGCGCGCGCTGGTGCGCGAGACCCAGGCCCAGCACCAGGCGGTGCTGTCGGCGCTGGCGCAGCTGCAGAGCACGCGCGCCGCGGTCGACGCGGCCGAGAAGGCCCTGCTCTCGACGCGCTCCGGCCTGGACCTGGGCGCGCGCAGCATGACCGACCTGCTGCTGGCCATCCAGACGCGCAGCAACGCCCACAACGCGCACGCGCACGCGCGCCACCGCTACGTGCTGGCCACGCTGCTGCTGCAGCAGGCCGCCGGCCAGCTGGGCGAGCGCGAGCTGGCCGCCGTGAATCAACTTCTTGCCTCGGAGCTCTGAGATGCTGGGCTACTACCTGGAACTGGGACTGCGCAGCCTGCGCAGCCATCGCGGACTCACCGTGCTGATGCTGCTGTCCATCGCGATGGGCGTGGCCGCCTGCATGACCACGCTGACGGTCTTTCATGTGCTGTCGGGCGACCCCATCCCGCACAAGAGCGCGCGCCTGTTCAACGTGCAGCTGGACGCCGAGCCGATGAGCGACTACCAGCCCGGCGGCGAGCCCGAGCTGCAGCTCACGCGCACGGACGCCGAGAACCTGCTGCGCGAAAAGCGCGGCCGGCATCAGGTCGCGATGACCGGCGGCAGCCTGGCCGTCGACCCGGCCGGCTCGGGCCTGACCAACAGCTCGCCCTTCTTCGCGACCACGCGCTACGCGAGCGCCGATTTCTTCGCGATGTTCGACGCGCCCTTTGCCCATGGCCGCGGCTGGACCGCCGCGGACGACGAGGCGCAGGCACGCGTGGTGGTGCTGTCGGCCGAGTTGAACGAGCGCCTGTTCGGCGGCGCCGACAGCCGCGGCCGCAACGTGCGGCTGCGCGACAAGGACTTCATCGTGGTCGGCGTGCTGAAGGACTGGCGACCGGCGCCGCACTACTTCGACCTGACGGCGGGCGCCTACGCCAAGCCGGCCGAGCTCTACCTGCCGCTGGCCACCTCGCTGGCCCTGCGCTTCGGCAGCATGGGCACGATGAACTGCTGGGGCAACAACGGCGGCCGCGATCCGCGCGCGCTGAACAGCAACTGCGCCTGGCTGCAGTACTGGGTGCAGCTGGACACGGCCGACGAGGAACGCGCCTACCGCCAATACCTGCTGGACTACTCCGAACAGCAGCGCCGCGCCGGCCGCTTCGAGCGCCCCGCCAACCCGCGCCTCAGCCCGGTGATGGAGTGGCTGTCCAAGCGCAAGGTCGTGCCCAGCGACGTGCGGCTGCAGGTCTGGCTGGCCTTCGGCTTCCTGGTCGTCTGCCTGGTCAACACCGTGGGCCTGCTGCTGGCCAAATGCCTGCGCCGCGCCGGCGAGATCGGCGTGCGCCGCGCGCTGGGCGCGCCGCGCCGCCAGATCTTCCTGCAGTTCCTCGTCGAGGCCGGCAGCCTGGGCCTGGCCGGCGGGCTGCTGGGCCTGCTACTGACCCTGGCGGGCCTGTGGCTGGTGCGCCTGAGCCCGGCGCCCTACGCCGCGCTGGCCCAGCTGGACTGGGCCATGTTCGCCACCACGCTGGCGCTGTCGCTGCTGGCCAGCCTGGCCGCCGGCCTGCTGCCCGCCTGGCGCGCCTGCCAGATCGCCCCCGCGCTGCAACTCAAATCGCAATGAGGCCCGCCCCATGGACATCCTGCCCATCCTCTCGACGCTGAAGCGCCACAAGACCGCCGCGGCGCTGATCGTGCTGCAGATCGCGCTGACCTGCGCCATCGTCTGCAACGCGCTGTTCCTGATCAGCCAGCGCGTCGAGCGCATCCAGACCCCCACCGGCATGCCCGACGACGAGATCGTCACGCTCTTCGTCACCGGGGTCACGCGCGCCGGCAATGCCGAGGCGCAGACGCAGTCCGACCTCGCTCTGCTGCGCGGCCTGCCCGGCGTCAGCGCGGTCGCGCTGACCAACCAACTGCCCTTCGGCCCCAGCTCGCACAACTCCGGCGTGCGCCTGCAGCCGGGCGACAACACGCGCGCGCGCCTGGTGGCCTCGCACTACAGCGCGGGCGAAGGCTGGCTGCAGGCCCTGGGGCTGCGGCTGGCCGAGGGGCGCGATTTCCTGCCCGAGGAATACCTGCCCGGCACGGTGCTGGACGACAACCCCGACCCGCGCGTGCCCGCCGTCATCATCACCCGCGCGATGGCCGAGCAGCTCTTCCCCGGCCAGTCGGCGCTGGGCCAGGCGCTCTACATCTACGGCACCGAGCCGCAGCGCGTGGTCGGCGTGCTGGAGCAACTGCCGCCGCCCTACCCCACCGGCGTGGCGGGCCCCGCCGCCCCGGTGATGGTGACGCCGCTGCGCCCCACCTACCGCAGCGGCACCTTCGTGCTGCGCACCACGCCGCCGCAGCGCGACGCGCTGCTCAAGGCCGCCAGCGCGGCGCTGGAAAAGAACAGCGACGGCGTGAAGCGCATCGTGCGCATGCCGCGCAGCTTCGCGGACATGCGCGAGGCCTACTACCGCCAAGACCGCGCGATGGTCTGGTTGCTGGGCGGCGTCTGCGTCGCGCTGCTCATCGTCACCGCCTTCGGCATCGTCGGCCTGGCCAGCTTCTGGGTGCAGCAGCGCACGCGCATGATCGGCACGCGCCGCGCGCTGGGCGCGACGCGCGGCCAGATCCTGCGCTACTTCCAGACCGAGAACCTGCTGCTGTCCAGCGCCGGCATCGCGCTGGGCATGCTGGGCGCCTATGGCATCAGCCTGCTGCTGATGCGCCACTACGAGCTGCCTCGCCTGCCCTGGCACTACCTGCCGCTGGGCGCGCTGGCGCTGTGGGCGCTGGGGCAGATCGCCGTGCTGGCGCCGGCGCGCCGCGCCGCCGCGCTGCCGCCGGTGGCCGCCCTGCGCGGTGCCTGAGCTGTCGGCAGAACGAGCCGGCCTTGCTATGCTGCGCGCCCGATGCGAACCGTCCTGATCATCGATGACAACCCCGGGGTCTGCGAGGCTCTGGGGCTGCTGCTGTCGCTGCACGACATGCAAGCGCTGCAGGCGCACACGCCGCAGCAGGGCCTGGCGCTGCTGGAGCGCGAGGACGTGGACCTGGTGATCCAGGACATGAACTTCAGCGCCGACACCACCTCCGGCGAGGAAGGCCGGGCGCTGTTCCAGCAGATCCGCCAGCGCCATCCCGACCTGCCGGTGATCCTGCTCACCGCGTGGACCCAGCTGGAGCAGGCCGTGGCCCTGGTCAAGGCCGGCGCCGCGGACTACCTGGCCAAGCCCTGGGACGACGCCAAGCTGCTCGCCAGCGTCGAGAACCTGCTCGAGCTGGGCGAAAGCCAGCGCGCGCTGGGCGAGGCCAGGCGCGACCGCCACCGCCGCCGCGACGCGCTGCTGCAGCGCCACCGGCTGCAGGGGCTGGTGTTCGCGTCCGAGCCCATGCTGCGCAGCCTGGAGCTGGCCTGCCAGGTCGCCCGCTCGGCCGCGCCGGTGCTGATCAGCGGGCCCAACGGCAGCGGCAAGGAGCGCATCGCGGCCATCGTGCATGCCAACTCGGCGGTCGCCACCGGTCCCTTCGTCGCGGTCAACTGCGGCGCACTGCCGGGCGAATTGATCGAGGCCGAACTGTTCGGTGCCGAGAGCGGCGCCTATACCGGCTCGGTGCGCGCCCGCGAGGGCCGCTTCGAGGCCGCGGACGGCGGCACCCTCTTCCTCGACGAGATCGGCAACCTGCCGCTGGCCGGCCAGGTCAAGCTGCTGCGCGTGCTGGAGACCGGCCGCTTCGAGCGCCTGGGCTCCAGCCGCAGCCGCCAGGTCCAGGTGCGCGTGCTCTCGGCCACCAACGCCGACCTGCGCGCGATGGTGCAGGTGGGCAGCTTCCGCGAGGACCTCTACTACCGGCTCAACGTGATCGAGATCGCGCTGCCGGCGCTGGCCGAGCGGCGCGAGGACATCCTGCCGCTGGCCGAGCACTTCCTCGCCGGCCGCGCCCGCCTGGGCGAGCCGGCGCGTGAAGCCCTGCTGCGCCATGCCTGGCCCGGCAATGTGCGTGAGCTGAAGAACGTGATCGAACGCGCCGCGCTGCTCGCGCCGCAGGGCGTGATCGGCGCCGCCGAGCTGGGCCTGCCGTCGGCCGCGGCGGCGGTGCCCGCTTCACGCAACCTGGACGAGCCCAGCCGCGAGGCCGTGCTGGCCGCGCTGGAAGCGGCCTCCGGCGTGGTCAGCCGCGCCGCGCAGGCGCTGGGCCTGTCGCGCCAGGCGCTGTACCGGCGTCTGGAACGCTACGGGCTGGACCACTGAGCCGCCCATGGACGAACCGCGACCGCGCTGGCGTCCCTCGCTGCGGCTGCGCCTGGCGCTGTTCCTGCTCGGCAGCGCGGCGGCCGGGCTGGCCTTGCATGCCGGCTTGAGCGCCTGGCCGCTGCCGCAGCTGCTGCAGGGGCTTGAGCTGGGCGCGGCGCCCGCGCTCTGGAGCCCGCTCGCCTGGGGCCTGAGCCTGCTGTTGCTGCTGCCGCTGGCCTGGTGGCTGGCCGGCGTGCTGCTGGCGCCCCTGGCCCGGCTGCTGCGCGCGCTGGAGGGCACGGTGCTGAGCTACCGCGACGGCGAGTTCGGCAGCGGCATCGCCGCCGCGCCGCCCAGCGGGCTGGCCGAGCTGGCCAGCCTGCTGCAGCTGCACCATGAGCTGGGCCTGGCCTTGCGCGAACAGCGCCGCCAGCTGGCGCAGCGCGAGCTGCTGCTGGACACCGTGGTGCAGAACACCCCGGTGGCGCTGCTGCTGACCGATGAGCGCGAGCGCATCGCCTATGCCAACATCGCCGCGCGCCAGCTGCTGGACGGCGGCCGCGGCCTGGCCGGACGCACGCTGCCCGAGCTGCTGGCCACCGCGCCCCT
This sequence comes from Pelomonas sp. CA6, assembly GCF_022549225.1. Lineage (GTDB taxonomy): Bacteria > Pseudomonadota > Gammaproteobacteria > Burkholderiales > Burkholderiaceae_C > Roseateles. Next base: position 702,552 of record NZ_JAKZFD010000001.1, on the reverse strand, counting down.
GGCGCTGCGCGAGGCGCTGGCGGGTGGCCAGGACGGCCTGCTCAGCGTGGAGCTGGACGGACAGGAAGAGCGCTTCCACCTGTCGCAGCGCGAGTTCCGGCTGCAGGGCCAGCCGCACCGGCTGCGCCTGCTGCGCCGCATGACGCGCGAGCTGTCGCGCCAGGAGGTGGCGAGCTGGAAGCGTGTGATCCGCGTGATCAGCCACGAGCTGAACAACTCGCTGGCCCCCATGTCCTCGCTGGCGCACAGCGGTGCCGAGCTGCTGCGCCGCGGCCAGACCGAGCGCGCCACCCAGGTCTTCGCCAGCATTGGCGAGCGGGTCGCGCACCTGCATGGCTTCCTCGCCGGCTATGCGGGCTTCGCCAAGCTGCCCGCGCCGGTGCTGACCCAGGTGGACTGGGCCCCCTTCGTCGCCGGGCTGGGCGCGCACTACGCCTTCCGCATGGAAGGCGCGCTGCCGGCGCAGCCCGGCCTGTTCGACGCCGCCCAGGTCGAACAGGCGCTGATCAATCTGCTGAAGAACGCCCATGAAGCGGGCGGCGATCCGGCCGGCGTGAGCCTGGCCGTGCGTCCGCAGGCGGATGGCTGGTGCCTGGAGGTGAACGACCGCGGGCCCGGCATGAGCGAGGCGCAGCTGGCCCAGGCGCTGCTGCCCTTTTATTCCACCAAGCGCAGCGGCAGTGGCCTGGGGCTGGCGCTGGCGCGTGAAATCGCCGAGGCCCATGGCGGCCGCATTGCGATGGCCAACCGCGAGGGCGGCGGGCTGCGCGTCACGCTGACGCTGCCGCGCGAGCCACAGGCGCCAGCGCCGGTGGCCGCGCCCTGAGCGCAGGCCCTCAATCGCGCGGCTGCACCACGGGGCTGGCGTATTCGTGGCCGACGACGGCACGCGCGAACAGGTAGTTCTCGCGCGCACGCTCGCTCAGCGTGTCCATCTGCACTTCGCCGCGGGCGTTGCAGGGAAAGCTCAGGCCCCGCCCCTGATGGAACAGGGATTCGAAGCGCAGTTGGTAAAGGCGGGACAGATCGCCCTCGAGAGACATGGGCCGGGTGTTCATGGTCAGACTCCGGGCCCGCCGGAGGCGCGGGCCTTGTTGCCACAGTAGGCGGGCGGCCGCGTCTTGATCCGTGCAAAGGTCGCGGAATCGGGGCGCTGTTTCATGTCTGCCCCGCGCAGCGGCAAGAGATCACGGCGGCGGCATCGCCGGCTCCCGGGCATGCCCCGGCAGGGCAAGCGCGGTGCCCGGCGGCGGGCTCAGCCGCCCGCGCGGCGCGGCGCGTGGCCCGCCTTGGCGAGCCAGTCCATCACGCGCGCCAGGTGGTCGCCCTGGATCTCGATCATCCCGTCCTTGACCGTGCCGCCGCTGCCGCAGGCGGCCTTGAGCGCCTTGGCGGTCTCGGTCAACTGGGCCTGGGTCATCGCCAGCCCCTGCACGACCGTGACCGCCTTGCCCTTGCGCCCGGCCGTCTCGCGGCGCACGCGCACGCGGCCGTCGCCCAGCAGGGCCTGCGGGTCGCGGCAGGCGCACTGCGCCTGCGGGCGGCGGCAGTCCGGACAGACGCGGCCGTGATCGGTGGAATAGACCAGGGCCATGGCTCAGGGCTGCAGATGGCGGTCGAAGAAGGCATCCAGCACGCGGTGCAGATGCAGCTTCGGTCGGCGGCCAACGACGCCATGGGCATGGCCGGGATAGACCATCAGATCGAAGAGCTTGCCTTCCTGCTGCAGCGCCTGCGTCAGGCGCAGCGTGTTCTCGAACAGCACGTTGTCGTCCGCCGTGCCGTGGATCAGCAGCAGCGGCCGCTGCAGCAGCGCGGCGCGCGCGAGCAGATTGGCCTGCGCATAGGGCGCGGCCTTGCCGCCGTCGGGCAGGCCCAGGTAGCGCTCGGTGTAGGCGGTGTCGTAGAGCGTCCAGTCGGTGGGCGGGGCGCCGGCCGCGGCGGCCGCGAAGGGCGTATCGGCGTCCAGCATCGCGCGCGCGGCGAGGAAGCCGCCATAGGACCAGCCGAAGAACCCGATGCGCGCGGCGTCCACCTGCGGCACCTGGGCCGGCAGCTGGCGCACCGCGGCAAACAGGTCGGCCACCTCCACCGCGCCGAACGCGCGGTGATGAGCACGGGTGAAGTCGCGGTCACGGTGGGCCATGCCGCGCGTGTCCAGCGCCATCACGCCATAGCCGCGGCGCTGCCAGTAGGCGATCAGCGCGGTATCGCGGCTCCAGCTCCATTTCACGGTCGCCGCTCCCGGGCCGCCATAGGCCAGCACGATCACCGGATGGCGCGCCGTCGCAGCGCCCGGCTTGAGCGGCGCGAAGTAGAAGCCGTTGAGCGGCGTGCGACCGTCGGCGGCGCTGAGCTGCAGCTCGCGCGGCTGCGGCACGAGCTGCGCCAGCAGCGGATCGGCGGCATCGCCGGCCAGCGCCACCGCGGCCGTCTTGCCGTCCAGGGCCTGCAGCGCCAGCTGCGGCGGCTGGCCCCAGGCCGAACGCGTCACCAGCAGGCGGCGGCAGTCCTCGTCGCCCTTGGCGTCGCGCCACTGGCGCGGCTGCGCGCCGGGCAGCGCACGGCTGCGTCCCTGCACGTCGATCGCGAACAGCTCCTGGCTGCGGCCGCGCTCGCGCGCCACGCTGTACACCACCTCGGTGGCGCTGGAGCAGATGCGGTGGCCGACCGGCTCGGGCTCCTGCGTCAGCGCGCGGCGCGCGCCGCTGACGCGGTCCAGCAGCAGCAGCTGGCGGCGCCCCGAGGCCTCGCTGGACCACAGCAGCGCGGGCTTGCCGGACAGCATCAGCCCGGGCATTTCAGCCAGGTCGTCGTGCACCTCCACCCAGGCCGGATCGCGCTCTTCGGTGATCTGGCGCGGCCGGCCAGCGGCGTCGAATTCGGTCAGCACCAGGCGGCGTTGGTCGCGCGTGAACCACTGCAGCCAGGGCGTGCCATCGTCAAAGAAGCCGGCGCGGGCGATGTACTCGGCCTCGGCCGGCAACGGCAGCGGCTGGCGCGCGCCGCTGCGCGGGTCCACGCTCAGCGCGCGCACGCGCGCATTGGCCTCACCAGCGGCCGGATAGCGCTGCTGGGTCATGGTGCTGCGGTCGGCGAAGATCTGCGCGCGCGTCTTCACCGGCACGCCGCTCTCGTCCACCTCCAGCACCAGCAGCCGGCTGCCGTCCGGCGACCACCAGTAGCCGCGGTGGCGGCCCAGTTCCTCGGCGGCGATGAATTCGGCCAGGCCGAAGAAGCGCGTCTCGCCGGCGCCCTCGGTCAGCGTGCGCGGCGCGCCGCCGTCCAGCGCCTGCACCACCAGCTCGCCCCGCTTCACATAGGCTAGTTGGCGGCCATCGGGCGAGCATTGCGGGTCCTGCTCGGGCACGGACTCGTCCTCGGTCAGGCGGCGCGTCTGCACGCCCTGCTCGCCCAGCCGCACCAGATAGAGATCGCCGGACAGCGGCAGCAGCAGCGTGCGGTCGTCACGGCCGCACCACTGGTAGCCGGTGATGCCGCGCTGGGTGATGCGCTTACGCTCCAGCGCCATGCGTTCGGCCTCGGTCAGCTGGGCCTCGCGCTCGCCCAGCAGGTCCGGCATGCCCACCAGGCGGCGCGGTGCGCCGCCGGCCGCGGGCTGGGCCCACAGTTCCAGCTGCTCGCTGTCCTGCGCCGAAGGGCGCAGAAAACTCACCCAGCCCCCGCCCGGCGACAGCTCGGCCTGGCGCGGCAACCGGCCCTGCAGCGGCGGGTCGGCGAACAGGCGCTCCAGCGGCAGTTCGGCCGGCGCGGCGGCCCAGGCCGGCAGCGCGACGACGCAGGCCGCCAGCAGCGGGGTGAGTTTGATCATGCGGGATTTCCTTGCTTGCGGGCAGGCTCGGCGGGATCACCGAAGAGCTGCTGTTCGAGCACCTGGGGTGCGTTGATGGTGCGCAGCCGCTGGTACTCGGCCTGCGCCTCGGGATAGCGGCGGCGCAGGTAGTTGAGCCACTGCTTGAGCCGGCCGGCCTGGTGGCGCGGCGCGACATTGGCGCGCACCTGCGACCAGAAGCCCTGCATCAGCGGCAAGACCTGACCCCAGGGCAGCAGCGGCGGGTCCTGCGGCGTCGCCGCGCCCGCGCGTATGGCCAGCGCCAGCCCCGGGTCGGCGACCATGCCGCGGCCCAGCATCAGCCGCTCGCAGCCGGATTCGCGCAGGCAGCGCTGCGCGTCGTCCACGGTCCAGACCTCGCCATTGGCCACCACCGGCAGCGCCACCGATTCGCGCACGCGCGCGATCTGGTCCCAGAAGGCCGGCGGACTGTAGCCATCGCGCTTGGTGCGGCCGTGCACGACCAGCTCGCTGGCGCCGGCCGCGGCGATCGCGCGCGCGCAGTCCAGCATGCGTTCGCGGTCCTCGTTGCCCAGCCGCATCTTGGCCGAGACCGGCAGCGCTGCCGGCACCGCGCGGCGCACCGCGGCGACGATGGCGCCGACCAGCTCCGGTTCGTCCAGCAGCACCGCGCCGCCGCGATGGCGGTTCACCGTCTTGGCCGGGCAGCCGAAATTCAGGTCCACGCCCTGCGGCGACAGCTCGGCCAGGCGCGCGGCGTTCTCGGCCAGGCAGACCAGGTCCGAACCCAGCAGCTGGGGCCGCACCGGCACGCCCGACGCGGTGCGGCCGCCCTGCTTCAGCTCCGGCACGATGCGGGTGAAGACGCGGCGCGGCAGCAGCTGGTCGGTGACGCGGATGAACTCGGAGACACAGCGGTCCACGCCGCCCACGCGGGTCAGCGTGTCGCGAAGCATGTGGTCCAGCAGGCCCTCCATGGGCGCCAGAAGAATCATCGGAAGCGACGGGACGGGCGGGCGCGGGGCACGGACCGGGTCATGGAACAAAGGGGCGAGAGCATAGCGGATCATCACCAAATCTGTGGACAAGTCCGTGCAAAGCCTGCGCAAGGCGCACGCAAGTGCTTGATTTTCAAGGGACCGCCTCAGGATGCCCGAAAATGCAGCACTGAGGAGGACTCTGAATGCAATGGATTGGATCGGCGCTGGTCATCGGTGCCGTGGTGGTGTGGGGGCTGCTGGACCCGCTGGGCATGGGCAGCTTCTTCGAGGGTGCGCTGGCGCAGCTGACACGCAAGCTGGGCTGGCTCTACCTGTGGGTGGTGCTGGGGCTGGTGCTGACCTGCCTGGGCCTCGCCTTCAGCCGGCTCGGCCGGCTGAAGCTGGGCGCCGAGGACGAGGAGCCGGCCTTTTCGCGCCCGGCCTGGTTCGCGATGCTGTTCGCGGCCGGCATGGGCATAGGCCTGGTGTTCTGGGGCGTGGCCGAACCGGTCTCGCACTACCTGCGCCCGCCGCCGGGCGTGGCCGCGCAGACGCCCGAGGCGGCCAACGTGGCGATGCGCTATGCGATCTTCCACTGGGGGCTGCATCCCTGGGCGGTGTACAGCGTGGTGGGGCTGGCGATCGGCTTCTTCCAGTTCCGCCGCGGCAAGCCGGCGCTGATCAGCTCGGCCACGGACACCCTGCCCTGGCCCTGGATGCGCCGCGTCGGCCCGCTGGTTGACGGCCTGGCGCTGGTGGCCACGGCCTTCGGCGTCGCCGCGTCGCTGGGCGTGGGCGCGCTGCAGATCAATGCCGGGCTGGCGCGGGTGTTCGGGCTGCCGGTGGGGCTGGGGCCGCAGCTGGCCATCATCGCCGCCACCACCGCGCTCTTCCTGGCCTCGTCGGTCAGCGGCGTGGACCGCGGCGTCAAATGGCTGTCCAGCGCCAACCTGCTGCTGGCCGCGGCACTGGCGCTGGCGGTGTTCCTGCTTGGCCCCACGGTGGCCATCATCGACAACTTCAGCAACGCGCTGGGCGCCTATCTCAGCGAGCTGCTGCGCATGAGCCTGCGCATGACGCCCTTCCGCGACAGCAGCTGGGTGAGCGACTGGACGGTCTTCTACTGGGCCTGGTGGATTTCCTGGTCGCCCTTCGTCGGCGTGTTCATCGCGCGCGTTTCGCGCGGGCGCACCATCCAGGAATTCGTGCTGGGCACGGTGCTCGCGCCCACGCTGGCGGCGGCGCTGTGGTTCTCGGTATTCGGCGGCACCGCGCTGCATCTGCAGATCTTCGGCGGCCAGCCCATCGCCGCCGCGGTGCAGGCCGACATCGCGACCGCGCTGTTCAGCGTCTTCGACGCGCTGCCCGGCGGCACGCTGATGAGCCTGGCGGCGACGCTGCTGGTCGCGGTGTTCTTCATCACCTCGGGCGACTCGGCCACGCTGGTGCTGGCCTCCATGAGCCGGGGCGGCCGCGAGGGCGATTCGCCGGCCTGGCTGAAGCTGCTGTGGGGCCTGATGGTGGCGGCCATCGCCGCCAGCCTGCTGGGCGCCGGCGGCATCAAGGCGCTGCAGACCGCCACCGTGGTCTTCGCGCTGCCCTTCACCGCGGTGCTGGCGCTGCTGGCGCTGGCGCTGTGGCGCGCCGCGCGCGACGACGAGCGGGCGCTCAGCCGCGAGGAACGCCGTCTGCGCGACCGTCTGCGCCACATGCTGCCGCCGGAGTAAGCGCGGCGGCCAGGGCCGCCCCGGCCCGCTCGCGCTGGGTCAGCCACAGCCGGGTGTCGAACTCCAGCTGGGCATAGGCCGGCTCCATGTGGTGGCACAGCTGGTAGAAGGCCTTGTTGTGCTCCAGCTCGCGCAGGTGCGCGAGCTCGTGGACCACGATCATGCGCAGAAAGGGCTCGGGCGCCTCGCGGAACAGCGTCGCGACACGGATCTCGCGCCGCGTCTTGAGCCGGCTGCCCTGCACCGTGGACGCGCGCGTGTGCGTGCCCAGCGCGTGCTGCACAACCTTGATCTTGGCGTCGTAGCAGACGCGCGCGAGCGGATCGGCATTGCGCAGATGGCGCTGCTTGAGCGCCTGCGTGTAGTCGAACAGCGCCTTGTCGCTGCGCACCTCGTGCCCCTGCGGATAGCGCCGCGCCAGCAGCGCGCCCAGTTCGTCGCGTTCGATCAGCTGGCGCACCTGCTCCAGCAGGGCCGGCGGATAGCCGTGCAGATACTTCATCGCGGGAGGGGCCTGGCGGCGGAACGGAGGGGCGAAGGCGGCATTCTAGGCGGGCCGGGCGGCGACAATCGGCGCCATGCCCGACGCCGCCGCCCTGCTGATCCGCCCCGCCCCCGATGCGCCCGCCTTTGCCTGCGCGCCGGGGCAGAGCGTGCTGGAAGCGGCGCTGGCGGCCGGCGTCGCGCTGCGCAGTTCCTGCCGCAACGGCAGCTGCCGCGCCTGCCTGCGCGAACTCGCCGAAGGCCGGGTGCGCTACCGCATCGAATGGCCCGGGCTGAGCGCCGAGGAAAAGGCGCAAGGCTGCATCCTGCCCTGCGTCGCGGAGCCGCTCACGGACCTGGTGCTGCGCTCCCCAGCCACTGCCGCAGGCTGAAGGCCGGACGCCGCGGCGCCCCCGGCGCCGGCGCGGCCAGCCGCGCCAGGTCCCAGCCCCGGCCCAGCAGCAGGCGCCGGGTCTGCAGCCGGTCGGCCTGCTGCGCGCTGACCCGGGGCCCCAGCGGCTGCAGTGATTTGTGCTCCAGCGTCACATAGCCGGCGTCGAAGTCGCGCGCCAGCGCATCCCACAGCGCTTGCGCGCCCGGCGACTGGCGCGCGCCGCTGAGCAGGCACAGCCCCGCCTCCAGCACGCCCGCGTAGAGCGCGCGCGCAAGTCCGCGGCGCCGGTAGTCGCGGCCGATCTTGGTGTGGGGCGCGCGCACCAGCGGGTCCCACCGGCGCCCGACCTCGATCAGCCGGTTCAGCACCACGAGACCAGCCAGGCAATGCCGCCCGGGGTCTTCGACATAGAGGTAGTACTCGCCGTCCGCCTCGCGGCAGCGCAGCCGCAGGCCGTCCCGCAACGGCCAGGACGGCAAGCCGAAAAGGCGGTCGCCGGGCGCGTGCAGCCGCGCGTGGCAGGCCGCCAGCTCGGCGGCCAGCGCGGCCTCGTCCAGTTGCACGTCGGTGCGCATGCTCAGGCCGGGCTCCACGCGGCGCGCTGCAGCGCCAGGTCCGGCCCCACCCAGAGGCCGCTGCGCAAGCCCTCGGGCGGCTGTGCCGCGCTGACGCGCGCGCTCGCCTCCCAGGCCTGCTCGCGCACGTCCAGGCCGGCATAGATGCCGTAACCGGGCCCGGCCACGATGCGGCCACCGGCCAGCAGGCTTTCGCCGGCGCGCACCGCGCCGCCGGAGAGAATGTCTCCCCCCGCGCGCAGGCCCCAGCCGGCCTCCAGGTGCGACGCGGTCTCCAGCGTGCCGCCCACCGCGACCCCCTGCCCCGCCTGCAGCGCGCCGTCCACCCAGGCATCGCCGCCCACCCACAGGCTTTGCGCGCAGTGCAGCGCGGCGCCCACATGCAGGGCCTCGCCCACCTTCAGCTCGCCGCCGGCGTGCAGCGCGCCGCCGCAGTGCAGGTCGCGGCCGCTGCGCAGCGGCCCCGCGCAGTCCAGCGCGCCAGCCACCTCCAGCCCCCAGGCGGCCTGCAGGCGGCCGCCCACGCGCAAGCGGCCCTCGCAGCGCAGCGCGCCGCCACAGGCCAGATCGTCGCCGCAGACCAGGTCGCCGCCAACGCGCAGGCCGCCGCCCGCGTGCAGGCCGCGGCCGGTGCGCAGCAGCCCGTCCACCTCGACGCCACCGCGCACGCGCAGCGTGCCGGCGAACACCAGCGCGGAAGCCTGCAGCGCGTCCAGCTCCAGCACCGCGTCGGTGGGGCCGAAGTTGTCCAGCAGCCAGCAGGCGTCGCCGACGCGGCCGGCCTCCACCAGCGCGTCCAGCAGTTCCTGGTAGGCATGGTCCTGCAGCCCGTGGCGCAGGTACCAGCGCAGGCCATCGGCGCAAGGGCGCTTGGCCTTGATGAAATTCTTGGAGATGTCCATGGTCTGGCGCCCCGGACGCGCCAGCGTTCCGGGGTCGTTCCGGTCGGGAGTGGGGGCTCAGCAGGCGTAGTCGCCGCTGGACTCGGGCTGGTAGAGAAGCTTGAGGACCAGCGCGGTGCGCGGCTCCTCGCGCGGCCCGGTCCACGCGATGCGCTGGCCGACGCGCGCGCCCAGCAGCGCCAGGCCCAGCGGCGTGAACACCGAGACCAGGCCCAGCGCGGGATCCGCCTCGGCCGGGTAGCACAGCGTCAGCGTGCGTTCATCACCATTGCCGCCGCGCACGCGCACCCGCGAGCGCATCGTGACCACCTCGGGCGGCATGCGCGTGGCGTCGATCGAGTCGGCCCCGTCCAGAAGGTCCTGGGCCGCATCGGCCAACCCGGCCGGCAGCGTGGTGGCGAAACGGGGTTTGAAGAGAAAGCTGGACAGCCGGGCGTGGTCCAGCCCGGAGAGAAGCCGCTTGGGCGTGCTCGCATCCATGAAGGCGCTCCTGGTTCGGGAGCGGCGCCCGCGAAGGCGCCGACGATCGCGCGGGGCTTGTGCCCGACGACCCGAAAACTGCGCTGAAAGGATGGAGGAAGGTCGCCGGGCTCAGGGATGTGCGGCGAGTGCTGGCGCGGGCCCGGCACCGCCGACATGCGGCGTGCACGTCCGACCGCAGGCCGTGTCGACGGTCTGCAGCAGTGCGGGAACGTGCCTGAAGTGGTCCATGGCCGGGGATTGTAGGAAGGCGAACGGATCTTGTCCAAGCCGGGCATGCGCGCAGCGCACGCCCGGTGCTCCCCACCGGGGCCAGGTCTTGCCTGGCCGCCGGTGCGGCGGCCGGCAGGATCAGCGCTGCGCTTCCGGCAGCTCGATCTTGACTTCCAGGACCTCCAGGTTGTCCTGGCGCTCCATGTGGACCTTGATGTCGTCCGGGTTGATGGCCACGTACTTGGAGATCACCGCGACCAGTTCGCGCTGCAGCTGCGGCAGGTAGTCGGGGCTGGCGCCGCGGCCGGTGCGCTCGTGCGCGAGGATCAGCTGCAGGCGTTCCTTGGCAACGCTGGCCGTGCTCTTCTTCTCGCCGAGGAAAAAGGACAGGAAACCCATGATCGCGCCCTCCTCACTTGCCGCCGAACAGGCGCTTGAAGAAGCCGGGCTTGACCGCCTCGATGAAGCGCATGGGCTTGTCCTCGCCGAGGAAGCGCGCGACCACGTCGGCATAGGCCTCGGCCACGTCCGAGCCCTTCATGTGAATCGCCGGCACGCCCTGGTTGGAGGCCTGCAGCACGGCCTCGCTCTCGGGGATCACGCCGATCAGCGGCGTGCGCAGGATCTCGTGGATGTCCTCCAGCGACAGCATCTGCCCGCCCTCGACCCGGTTGGGGTTGTAGCGCGTGATCAGCAGGTGTTCCTTGACCGGCTCGCGGCCTTCGATCGCGCGCTTGGTCTTGCTGTTGAGCATGCCCAGGATGCGGTCCGAATCGCGCACCGAGGACACCTCGGGGTTGGTCACGACCAGGGCCTCGTCGGCATAGTGCATGGCCATCAGCGCGCCGGTCTCGATGCCGGCCGGCGAGTCGCAGATGATGTAGTCGAACTCCATGGCGCGCAGCTCGTCCAGCACGCGCTCCACGCCCTCCTGCTTCAGCGCGTCCTTGTCGCGCGTCTGCGAGGCGGCCAGGATGTACAGCTTGTCCAGCTGCTTGTCCTTGATCAGCGCCTGGCCCAGCTTGACCTCGTCGTTGATCACGTTGATCAGGTCGTAGACCACACGGCGCTCCACGCCCATGATCAGGTCCAGGTTGCGCAGGCCGACGTCGAAGTCGATCACGCAGGTCTTGTGGCCGCGCATGGCCAGGCCGGTCGCAAAGCTGGCGCTGGTGGTGGTCTTGCCGACCCCGCCCTTGCCCGAGGTCACCACGACGATCTTGGTCATCGAATGCGTTCCTTTCGTCAGAATTCAGTGGCTGAGCGCGGCGGCTCAGGGGTTCAGCGCTTCCATCACCAGCTTCTCGCCATCGAGCCGCACCTGGGCGGCCTTGCCCAGCACATGCTCGGGCAAGGGGTTCTCGGTCGTGCGGTAGATGCCGGCGATGGCGATCAGTTCGGCTTCCAGGCTGGCGGCGAAGATGCGCGCCTCGGTGTTGCCGCGCGCTCCGGCGATCGCCTTGCCTCGCAGCGGCGCATAGACATGGATATGGCCGTCGGCGATGACCTCGGCGCCATGGCTCACCAGCGCCAGCACCACCAGGTCCGCCCCCTTGGCATAGACCTGCTGGCCGGAGCGCAGCGGCTTGTCGACCACGACGGTGCGCGGCGCCTCGGCGGCCACCGGCACCTCGCGCTCGACGACGACTTCGCGCACCACCTCCTTGACCACCTCCTGCACCACGGTGCGCGGCTCGGCGCTGCGCGCGGGCAGGCCCAGATCGGGCGCCTCGGCCAGGCCCAGCGACAGCGCCTGCGCCAGTTCGGCCTCGTTGGCGCCGACCACGCCCACCGGCTGCAGGCGGTGCGCGCGCAGCAGCGGCAGCAGCCAGGCCAGGTCGATACGCGCGCCGCCGTCCAGGCTCAGCTGGCCATCGTCGCCGCTGGCCGGCGGCAGGCTGCCCAGGTCGATCAGCAGCGGGTCATGGTGGAAGGCATCGGGCGTGGGGCCCAGCTTGTGCTGCAGCTGGGATTCCAGCTCGGCGCGGTCGGCGCTGCGCAGCACCAGCGCGAGCAGGCTCAGCGAGGCGCTTTTCAGTTCGAAAGGTTCGGCGCTGCGGCCCGTTGCGGTCGACGTCGAAGCCTGGGATGCCTGAGCCATGGGGTGTCTGGATGCACAAAGTGCGCGATTTTAGCGGTTCGCCTGCCGACCTCTGCCCGTTAATGCAGCAGATCAAGGAAAGTCCCACGGCGACAGTCACTTGCGCCCGTCATCGCCAGCCCGCCCACACGCTTGTCCACAAGCGGCGTGGACATCCGGCGGCGAAAAAAGAGGCGTGCCCCTGTCGGTCGGGCTTGACTTATCCCCACGGATGGGTTTGCGACCGCAGCGTGGACTCCATGCTGCGCTGCAAGTTCAGGAAAACCCGCGCCGCCGCTAAGTGCTTGATTTATATAGGTACGTTTGAAATGCCCGCAAAAGTGGCAGGGAAAGACTAGGCACGATGGATCAAGGATTTAGCGTCGCCGTCTGAGGGTTTTGCACAAAGTTATCCACAGCCACGGTGGATAGCTGCCAACCCTCAGGAAAATCAGCGACTTAGGGGCCAAGCCTAGAAACGGTCTGAAGTTTGCGATGCAACTCGCAACACCGGACGCCGCGACGCGCGCCACCGGAGTCCGGATGGACAACCGGGCCTAAAATCCCATGTTTGGCCCGCCCCCACCCGGGACCGGCCCCGACGCCCCCGGCCTGCCCAACGACGCCCCGCCATGACACGCAAGCTCTTCGTCACCACCGCCCTGCCCTACGCCAATGCGAACTTCCACATTGGCCACATCATGGAGTACACCCAGGCCGACATCTGGGTGCGCTTCCAGCGCATGATGGGCCAGGAGGTGCACTTCGTCTGCGCGGACGACGCCCACGGGGCGCCCATCATGATCGCCGCGGAGAAGGCCGGGAAGACGCCGCAGGCCTTCGTCGCCGACATCGCCGCGGGCCGCAAGAGCTACCTGGACGGCTTCCACATCAGCTTCGACAACTGGCACTCCACCGACGGCCCGGAGAACCACGCGCTGTCGCAGGCCATCTACAAGGCGCTGCGCGCCAATGAGCTGATCTCGGTGAAGACCATCGAGCAGTTTTTCGACCCGCAGAAGGCGATGTTCCTGCCCGACCGCTTCATCAAGGGCGAATGCCCCAAGTGCGGGGCGAAAGACCAGTACGGCGATTCCTGCGAGGTCTGCGGCGCGGTCTACACGCCCACCGAGCTGAAGAATCCGTTCTCGGTGCTGACCGGCGCGACGCCGGTGCTCAAGAGCTCGGAGCACTACTTCTTCAAGCTGTCCGATCCGCGCTGCGTCGAGTTCCTCGAGCAGTGGACCCAGACCCCGGGGCGGCTGCAGCCCGAGGTGCTGAACAAGATCAAGGAGTGGTTCGCCAAGGACGACGAAGGCAACGGCGGCCTGGGCGACTGGGACATCAGCCGCGACGCACCCTACTTCGGCATCGAGATCCCCGATGCGCCGGGCAAGTACTTCTATGTGTGGCTGGACGCGCCCATCGGCTACCTCGCGTCGCTGAAGAACTACTTCGGCAAGACCGGTCGCGACTTCGACGCCTTCCTCGCCGACGAGACGGTGGAGCAGATCCACTTCATCGGCAAGGACATCACCTATTTCCACACGCTGTTCTGGCCCGCGATGCTGCATTTCAGCGGCCGCAAGACGCCCAACCATGTGTTCGTGCATGGCTTCCTGACCGTCAACGGCGGCGAGAAGATGAGCAAGAGCCGCGGCACCGGCCTGGACCCGCTGAAGTACCTGAAGCTGGGCATGAACGCCGAGTGGCTGCGCTACTACCTGGCGGCCAAGCTCAACAGCAAGGTCGAGGACCTGGACTTCAACCCCGAGGACTTCGTCGCCCGCGTCAACAGCGACCTGGTCGGCAAGTACATCAACATCGCGTCGCGCGCCGCCGGCTTCCTGGCCAAGCGCTTTGATGGACGTCTGTCGGCCGACGTCGGCGTCGAAGGCCGCGCGCTGCTGGACGGGCTGCGCGCCCATGCCGGCGCGATCGCCGAGCTGTACGAAGCGCGCGAGTTCGGCAAGGCGCTGCGCGAGATCATGCTGCTGGCCGACCGCGTCAACGAGTACGTGGACCAGAACAAGCCCTGGGAGCTGGCCAAGCAAGCCGGCCAGGACCCGGTGCTGCAGGACGTGTGCAGCGTCTGCATCGAGGCCTTCCGCCTGCTGTCCATCTACCTGAAGCCGGTGCTGCCGGCGCTGGTCGCCAAGGTGGAGGCCTTCCTGAAGGTCGAGCCCATGCAGTTCGCCGACGCCCAGCGCGCGCTCGGCGCGCACCAGATCGGCGCCTACGAGCACCTGATGCAGCGTGTCGATCCCAAGCTGCTGGACGCGCTGTTCGAGCCGCCCGCACCGCCCAAGGTCGTGCCTGGCGGCGAGGACCTGGCCGAGGAAATCAAGATCGACGACTTCGCCAAGGTGGACCTGCGCGTCGCCAAGATCGTCAAGGCCGAGCACGTCGAGGGCTCGGACAAGCTGCTGCGCCTGACGCTGGACGTCGGCGAGGGCCGGCTGCGCAACGTCTTCTCGGGCATCAAGAGCGCCTACAAGCCCGAAGACCTGGAAGGCAAGCTCACCGTGATGGTGGCCAACCTGGCACCGCGCAAGATGAAGTTCGGCCTCAGCGAAGGCATGGTGCTGGCCGCCAGCCATGCCGACGAGAAGGCGCACCCCGGCATCTTCGTGCTGGAGCCCTTCCCCGGCGCCCAGCCGGGCATGCGCGTGCGCTGAGCCCGCGCCCGCCGCGCAAGACCTGACCCCGGGGCGCTCAGCCCCGCTTGGCCTGGGCCGCGGCGCAGGCCAGTTCGCCCACGCGGCGCAGCGCCGGATCGAAGCGCGGGTCGCCCGGGTGGCCCACGTTGAGCCGCAGGTGGTGGCCAAAGCGGCCGTCGGCCGAGAACAGCGGCCCCGGCGCGGTGCTGATGCCCTGGGCCATGGCCTGGTGGTGCAGCGCCAGCGCGTCGACCTGGGGCGGCAGCTCCAGCCACAGGAAGTAACCGCCGGCCGGCCGCGTGACGCGGGTGCCGGCGGGGAAATGCCGCTCCACCAGGCGCAGCGCATGCAGGCGCTGCTCGGTCAGCGCGCTGCGCAGCCGGCGCAGATGGCGCTCATAGGCGCCCTGGGCCAGGTAATCGGCCAGCGCCAGCTGCGGCGGCAGCGAGCTGGCCAGCGACCCCATCATCTTCAGCCGCTGCACCGCCGGCGCGAAACGTCCCGCCGCGGCCCAGCCCACGCGGTAGCCGGGCGCCAGGCATTTGGAGAACGAGCTGCAGTGCAGCACCAGGCCCTCGCGGTCGAAGGCCTTGGCCGGCGGCGGGCGCCGCCCCGGGGCATAGAGCTCGCCATAGACGTCGTCCTCGATCAGCGGCACCTGGTGGCGCGCCAGCAGCGCCACCAGGGCCTGCTTGCGCTGCGGCGTCATCAGCGCGCCCAGCGGGTTCTGGAAGCTGGGCATCAGCCAGCAGGCCGCCACCTTCTGGCGCTGCAGCAGCGCCTCCAGCGCCGCCAGCTCCACGCCGCCCTGCGGGTCGGTCGCCACCTCCACGGCCTTGAGCTGCAGCCGCTCCAGCGCCTGCAGCGCCGTGTAGAAGGTGGGCGACTCCACCACCACCACGTCGCCCGGCCGCGTCACCGCCTGCAGGCACAGGTTCAGCGCCTCCATCGCGCCATTGGTCATCAGCAGTTCGTCGTCGGCCAGCGGCACGCCGTGCGCGGCATAGCGGTGCAGCAGCTGCGCGCGCAGCCCCGGGTCGCCGGCGGTCAGCGCGCCGGTGACCTGCGCCGGCTTGAGCCGCCGCATCGCGCGCGCGCCGCTTCGCGCCAGCTCGGCGAACGGGAACAGGTGCGCGGCCGGAAAGGCCGAGCCCAGCGGCACCACATGCTCGTCGCCGGCCGCGCCGAGCAGCGCGAACACCAGGTCGGTGATCGCCACCGGCGTGGCCTCGTCGCGGGCCTTGGCGGCCTCGGGCGTGGAGCGCGCCGGACGCCGCGGCGCGCGCACGTAGTAGCCAGAGCGCGGCCGCGCCTCGATCAGGCCCTCGGTCTCCAGCAGGCCATAGGCCTGGAACACCGTGGACGGGCTGACGGCGCGCAGCGCGCAGGTCTCGCGCACCGAGGGCAGACGCTCGCCGCTGCGCAGCAGCCCGCTGCGTATCGCGTCCGCCAGATCATCCGCCAGCTGCTGGTAGCGCGGCATCGAGGCCCTCATCTGATCCTGTTCCTTTTGAAATCACCGCGAGTTTAGCCATCAGCTTCGCGATCTCGAGCTGACCTGGATGGAAACGGCGTCTTCGGGCCCATCTGATCTGGTCGAAATAGACAAAAACTGAATATTACAAATCAGCGCAGGGACACCCATCATCGCGGCGAGGCTTGGAACGGCAGGGTCTGCCGGCCTCGGAACGGATTGCGAGATGAATTCCCCCACCCGAATCATTCCCCTGGTGCCGGAGTCCGGCATCTCCCGGGACCCCAAGATCCAGGCGCGCGCGGTGCGCGGCCTGTTCAGCCGCTGGCGCTGGGCGCTGGTGTGGATCACCCAGCTGATGTTCTACGCGCTGCCCTGGCTGCAGATCAACGGCCGCCAGGCGGTGCTGTTCGACCTGGAGGCGCGGCGCTTCTTCCTGTTCGGCGCCGTGCTCTATCCGCAGGACCTGATCTACCTGACCGCGCTGCTGGTCTTCAGCGCGCTGCTGCTGTTCTTCGCCACCACGGTGGCCGGGCGCGTCTGGTGCGGCTTCGCCTGCCCGCAGACCGTCTACACCGAGATGTTCATGTGGCTGGAGCACCGCTTCGAAGGCGACCGGCTGGCCCGTTTGCGCCTGGACGAGTCGCGCTGGAACGCCAACAAGCTGCTGCGCCGCGGCGGCAAGCACCTGGCCTGGGGCGCGCTGAGCCTGTGGACCGGCCTCACGCTGGTGGGCTGGTTCACGCCCATCCGCGAGCTGATGCCGGCACTGGCCGCCGGCGCACTGGGCCCCTGGGAGCTGTTCTGGAGCGGCTTCTACGGCCTGTTCACCTACACCAACGCCGGGCTGCTGCGCGAGAAGGTCTGCCAGCACATGTGTCCCTACGGGCGCTTCCAGGGCTCGATGATGGACAAGAACACGCTGATCGTCGCCTACGACACGCGCCGCGGCGAACCGCGCGGCGCGCGCTCGCGCGGCAGCGACGCGCGCAGCAAGGGCCAGGGCGACTGCGTGGACTGCACGCTGTGCGTGCAGGTCTGCCCGGTGGGCATCGACATTCGCCAGGGCATGCAGGCGCCGTGCATCAGCTGCGGCCTGTGCATCGACGCCTGCGACAGCGTGATGGACAAGCTGCGCGCGCCGCGCGGCCTGGTGCGCTTCGCGACGCAGACCGAACTGGAAAGCCCCGTGCCGGGTCAGGGCGGGCTGCTGGCCCATCTGATGCGGCCGCGCGTGCTGATCTATGGCGGGCTGCTGGCGCTGGCCGGCTGCGCGCTGGTGCTGGGCCTGTGGCTGCGGCCCACGCTGCGTGTCGACGCGGTGCGCGACCGCGGCGTGCTGGCGCGCCAGGTCGAGGACGGCCAGATCGAAAACCTCTACCGGCTGCAGCTGATGAACGCCAGCGAGCGCGAGCGCAGCCTGGCGCTGAGCGTGGACGGCCTGCCCGGGCTGCGCCTGGCGTCGGTGTCGCAGGTGCGCCTCGCGCCCGCCGCCGCCGAGACCGTGACCGTGGTGCTGCGCCTGGACGCCGCCCAGGCCCAGGCGCTGGCGGGCCGCATCGCACCCATCCGCTTCCGCGTCAACGAGCAGGCCGAGACCGGTTCGGCGCTGGCGCTCACCGAGTCCACCTTCGTCGTGCCGCGCTGAGGCGCCGGCCTTGCTCGGATTGCGCAGATGCTGCTGCGCAATCCGCAGTCGACGCCGCCCGCGCCGCGCGCCCACACTGTCCCTTGCCCTCATCCCCCCTAGCCCATGAGCAGACTTCCCCGACTCAATGCCGACACTGCCCCCGAGGCCAGCCGCGCGCTGGTGCGCAAGGTACAGGCCAGCAACGGCTTCCTGCCGCATCTGATCGGCACGCTGGCCAACGCGCCGGTGGCGCTGGAGACCTATCTGACCGTCTCCGAGATCAACGGCCGCGCCTCGCTGGACGTGGCCGAGCGCGAGGTGGTGCAGATCACCGCGGCGCGCCTGAACGGCTGCGACTTCTGCGTCGCCGGCCACAGCGCGCTGGCGCTGAAGAAGGCCGGGCTGGACCGCGACGCGGTGCTGCGCCTGCAGCGTGGCCTGCCCACCGGCCATGCGCGGCTGGACGCGCTGCAGCGCTTCGCCGCCGCGGTGATCGGGCGCCGCGGCGCGGTCGCCGACACCGAGCTGAGCGCGCTGCAGGCCGCCGGCTACGGCCCGCAGCAGGCGCTGGAGGTGGTGCTGGGCGTGAGCCTGGCCACGCTGTGCAACTACGCCAACGTGCTGGCGGGCAACGAGATCAACCCCGAGCTGCAGCCCTATGCGCCGGGGGTGCTGGCATGAGCGCGCCCGCGCAGGCCTGGCTGGAGCGCCACGCCGAGGCGCTGGACACCGGCGAGCCCGAACCCGCGCTGCAGTTGCTGCCCTGGCTGGGCGCGCAGGGCCTGCTGCGCATCGGCGTGCCGGGCCCGCTGGGCGGCGACGGCGGCACGCTGGGGGACGCGGTGCAGGCCATCGCCGGCGTGGCGCGCGCCTCGCTGACCGCGGCCTTCGTGTTCTGGGCCCAGCGCGCCTTCATCGAATATCTGCTGCACAGCCCCAACGAGGGCTTGCGCGAACGCCGCCTCGGCGCGCTGCTGGAAGGGCGGCGCGCCGGCGCCACCGGCCTGTCCAACGCGATGAAATTCCTCAGCGGCATCGAACGCCTGGGCGTGCGTGCGCGCGACGGCGACGCGCCGTGGCGGTTGGACGGCGCGCTGCCCTGGGCCACCAACCTGGCGCAGGCGGGCTTCGACATCGCGCTGGCGGTGGACCGCGGCGAGGGCCTGCCGCCCGCCGTGGTCGCGCTGCCCAGCGAACGCGCCGGGCTGCTGCGCAGCGCCGACCTGGACCTGATCGCGCTGCGCGGCAGCCACACCGCGTCGCTGCGGCTGGACGGCGTGGAGGCCGACGCGTCCGACCTGATCCACCCCGTGGCCGGCCAATACCTGCCGCGCGTGCGCCCGGCCTTCCTGAGCCTGCAATGCGGGCTGTCGCTGGGCCTGGCGCAGGAGGCGCTGGCGCGCGCCGCCGAACGCCTGGGCCCGGCGCGCGCGGTGCTGGCCCAGCCGCTGGACGAGGCCAGCACCGCGTTGCAGCAGCACCGCGACGCGCTGCTCCAGGGTCTTGCCGATGGCCGCTTCGCGGCTCAGCCGGCGGCGCTGTTCCGGCTGCGCATCGCGCTGGCCCAGGATGTGCAGCAGGCCCTGCAACTGGAGCTGCTGGCCAGCGGCGGCCGTGCCTACCATCGCGACCCGTCGCTGGGTTTCGCGCGGCGCTGGCGCGAGGCGGCGTTCATCCCCATCGTCACCCCCAGCATCAGCCAGCTGCAGGGCGAGCTGGCACGCCAGGCCCAGGCCCAGGCCGCCGCATGAGCACCGCCCCGCCGCCGCCGGTGCTGCGCGTCCGGGACCTCGCCTGCGGCTATGGCGGCACTTGCGTGCTGGAGGCGGTCGATCTCGAGCTGCGCGCCGGCGAGCTGGTCGCGCTGCTGGGCGCCAGCGGCGGCGGCAAGTCCACGCTGCTGCGCGCGCTGGCCGGACTGGATCGCCCGCAGCGCGGGCACATCGAGCTGCTGGGCGAGCCGCTGCAGCGCCCCCACCCGCGCGCCGGGTTGCTGTTCCAGCGCCCCGGGTTGCTGCCCTGGCTGGACTGCGCCGCCAACGTGGGCTTCGGGCTGGGCTTCCGCCACCAGCCGCGCCAAAGCCGCGCCGAGCGCGCGCAGCGCGTCGCGCAGGCACTGGCGGCGGTGGGCCTGTCGGCGGCGGCCGGGCTGCGCCCCGCCGCGCTGTCGGGCGGCATGGCCCAGCGCGCGGCGCTGGCGCGCGCACTGGCACGCCAGCCCGCGCTGCTGCTGGCCGACGAGCCCTTCTCCGCGCTGGACCCCATCACGCGCACCGAGATGCAGGCCTTGCTGCGCCAGCTGGTGCGGCAGACCGGTTGCGCCGCCTTGCTGGTCACCCACGACGTCGACGAGGCGCTGGCCCTGGGCGACCAGATCCTGCTGCTGGCCCGCCCCGACGCCGCCCGGCCGGCGCGCCTCATGGGCCGCTGGTCGTGCGCCGACGCCCAGCCGCCGTCGCGCGAGCGGCTGCTGCAGGCGCTGCGCGACAGCATGGCGGCGCCCGGCGACGCCCACGCCGCCGCCTCCCGCGCCCCCGCCTGGCCACTGCCGCCCGATGCCGAGCTGGCACGGCAGGAGGCCGCCTTCCACAGCCTCCACTGACCGCCCGAACCGATGACCCGTCCGACACGCCCGACCGACCCCTTCGCGCACGCCGCCCATCCCCACTGCGCCGACCCCGCCTGCGGCTGCGGCATGAGCCGGCGCGACTGGCTGCGCCTGAGCGCGCTGGGCGGCGCCGCCGCCGCGCCGCTGCTGCGCCTGGGCGACGCCCGTGCCCAGGGCCTCAAGGGCGACGACGCGCCGGTGCGCGTGGGCTATCTGCCCATCACCGACGCCACGCCGCTGCTGGTGGCCCAGGGCCGCGGGTTGTTCGAAGCCGAAGGGCTGAGGACCGAGGCGCCGCGCCTGTTCCGCAGCTGGGCCCAGCTGGTCGAGGCCTTCGTCGCCGGGCAGGTCAACGTGATCCACCTGCTGTCGCCGGCCGCGCTGTGGATGCGCTATGGCTCGCGCTTCCCGGCCAAGATCGTGGCCTGGAACCATGTCAACGGTTCCGCGCTCACGGTGGCGCCGCAGGTCCGCCGCGTCGAGGACCTGGGCGGGCAGACGGTGGCCGTGCCCTTCTGGTATTCCATCCACAACATCCTGCTGCAGCAGCTGCTGCGCAAGGCCGGGTTGACGGCGGTGACGCGACCGCGCGACGCGACGCTGCGCGCCGACGAGGTGCGGCTGCTGGTGCTGCCGCCCGCGGAAATGGTGGCGGCGCTGGCGGCGCGCTCCATCGCCGGCTTCATCGTCGCCGAGCCCTTCAACGCCGCCGCCGAGATCGCCGGCGTGGGCCGCGTGCTGCGCTTTTCGGGCGATGTCTGGAAGGACCATGCCTGCTGCGTCACCGTGCTGGCCGAGCGCGACCTGGTGCAGCGCCCCGAATGGGCCCAGCGCGTCACCACCGCGCTGGTCAAGGCACAGCTGTGGGCACGCGACAACCAGCTCGCCACCTCGCGCCTGCTGTCCAGCAGTGGCGAGCCGCGCTTCACGCCGCACAGCGTGCAGGCGCTGTCCAAGGTGCTGGCAGCCACCGACTACGCCGGCTACGAGTCCGCCGGCGTGGTGCGCCACAAGGGCTGGCTGCAGCGGCGCATCGACTTCCAGCCCTACCCCTTCCCCGGCTATACCGAGCAGCTGGTGCGCCTGCTGCGCGAAACGCGGGTGGAGGGCGACGCCCGCTTCCTCGCCGAGCTGGACCCGGCCTTCGTCGCCCGCGATCTGGTCGACACCCGCTTCGTGCGCCAGGCGCTGGCGGCGGTGGGCGGGCCCGCGCGCTTCGGACTGCCGGCCGATCTGGCGCGCCGCGAGACCGTCGAACCGTGAGCCGCGCCATGGCATGGGCCTGGCCGGCCGCGGGCCTGGCCGGGCTGCTGCTCGTCTGGCAGGCGGGCGTGGACGGGATGGCGCGCGACAACGCGCTCATCGCCAGCTTCGGCGTCGCGCCCGCGCTGCGGGCGCTGCTGGCGCTGCTGCAGAACTCCGAGCTGTGGACCCATGTGGCACTGAGCCTGCGCCGCGTGGGGCTCGGGCTGCTCGCGGCGCTGGCGCTGGGCGTGCCGCTGGGACTGGCGGCCGGTCTGTCGCCGCGCTTCGCGCGCGCCACGACGCCGCTGTTCCAGTTCCTGCGCATGGTCTCGCCGCTGTCCTGGATGCCGCTGGCGGTGATGGCGCTGGGCGTGGGCGATGCGCCGGTGGTCTTCCTGCTCGCGTTCGCGGCGGTCTGGCCGCTGGTGCTGAACACCGCCGCGGGCGTGGCCGCGCTGGACCCGCAATGGCTGCAGCTGGCGCGCAGCCTCAGCGCGACGCGGCTGGAGCTGCTCGCGCAGGTCGTGCTGCCCGGCATCGCCGCCCATGTGCTGGCCGGCGTGCGCCTGGCCATCGGCGTGCTGTGGATCGTGCTCGTGCCGGCCGAGATGCTGGGCGTCTCCGCGGGCCTGGGCTACCTGATTCTGGACGCGCGCGACCGCCTGGCCTACAGCGACCTGATGGCGCTGATCCTGCTGATCGGCGCGCTGGGCTGGGCGCTGGACCATGCGGCGCGCTGGCTGCACGCGCGCGCTGGCTGAGGGGTCCTAGCCGCGCGGCGGCCAGGCGTCGGCGATCTCGTTGAACAGCTGCCCGCCCTCGTCGCCCTGGCCCAGGTCGCGGTAGGGCCCGGTGCCGCTGTGCTCGGCCTCGGAGGCCGGCACGAAGCGGCCCTGGTGGACGTCGAACACATTGACCTCGCCGTCCTCGATCACGTAGTGCCAGCCGTGCAGCGAAAGCCGGCCCTGCTCCACGCGGCTGCGCACCATGGGGTAGCCCATCAGGCGCTCCAGCTGCAGCACGACGGAACGCTCCTCGGTGCGGCGCAGTGCCTCGGGGCCCGGCTGCACGGGCAGCACCGCTTCGCGGCCCAGGTCCAGCCAGGCGCGCAGGTTCTGCGCCTCGGGCGGCAGCTCGCCGTAGAGGGCGCGTATGCCGCCGCAATGGCTGTGGCCACAGACGATGACGTGGCGCACCTCCAGCGCCAGCACCGCGTACTCGATCGCGGCGGCCGTGCCATGGTGGCCCACCCAGTGGCCCTGCCCGCCGCCGGCGCCGCATGCGGCGCAGCCGCAGCCGGCCGGCGCCGCCTCCAGCGTGCCGTCCCAGGGCGGCACGAAGGCGGCGACATTGCGCACCAGGAAGAGTTCGCCGGGTCCGGCGCCGGTCAGCAGGTGAGGCACCAGGCGCGAGTCCGAACAGCCGATGAACAGCGTGCTGGGATGCTGGCCCTGCTCCACCAGGTCGCGGAAGCGGTCCTGGTAGCGCGGGAAGGCCTCGGTGCTGAAGCGGCGCAGCCGGGTCAGCAGTTCGTCGGGCATCGCGTCGCTCCGGGGCTCGGCGCTACTGCACCAGCGGCGAATCCGCAGCGCCCAGGGCCAGCCCTTCCAGCTGGGCCGCGCCGGCCAGCAGGTCCAGGTACTGGCGCGTCGCGGTGATCTGCTGCTGCTGCGCGAGCAGCGCCGCCACCGCCTGGCGCACGGTCTCGAAGGGCGGCCGCGCGCCGGCCTCGCGGTCCTGCACGCGGATGATGTGAAAGCCGTGCCGGCTGCTCACCAGGCGTGGCAGCACGCCCAGGTGGCGGTTGGCCTCGTCCTGGCCGAACAGCGCGCTGCCCAGCTCGGGCATGCAGTCCTCGCGCACGAGCCAGCCCAGGCGTCCGCCCTGCTCGCCGCTGGGACAGTTGGAGTTCTCGCGCGCCGCGGCGGCGAAGGCCGCCTCGTCCTCGCAGCGCAGGCGCAGCAACAGGCCCTCGGCGTGGGCGCGCAGCGCCGCGACATCGACGCCCGGCGTCACCGCCACCAGGATGTGGCTGGCCTGCACGCGCTCGCCCTGCGCGAAGCGCTGCGGATGAGCCTCGTAGTAGCGCCGGCAGGCGGTCTCGTCGGGCTCGGCCAGCTGCAGCGAACGGGCCAGCAGCGCCTCGATCGCCGCCACCGCCGCCTCGCTGAGCACGCCGTCTTGGGGCGCCGGCTCCGCCGCATCGAGCAAGCCCTGCGCCTGCGCGGCCTGGCGCAACAGTTCGCCGTAGGCGCGCTGGTGGAGCTCTTGTTCGTGCAGCTGCTCACCCGGCGCATGCAGCGCCTGGCCGTTCACGCGCGCCACCGGGGCCGGCGGCGGGGTCAGGTCTTGCTGCGAGCGGGAACCGCAGCCGCACTGGCCGGTCCCGCCGCATCCTCCATGGCTTGCCATGCGAATCTCCTCAACGGCCGCCACGCAGGTGCTGCGGCGTGGTGTGGTCCTGCGGCAGCGAGATGCGACGGCTGCGCACCAGCTGATAGGGACGGAACAGGTAGGCCAGCGTGCCGAAGCCGCTCCAGACGTGCACCAGGCGGGTGAACGGGAAGACGACGAACAGCGTCATGCCCAGGAACATGTGGGCCTTGAACACCCACGAGGCCTCGGCCAGCAGCTCCGACGCGCCGCCGCGGAAGGTGACGATGCGCTGCGCCCACTCGGCCAGGCGCATCATCATGCCGCCGTCCAGGTGCTGGGCCGACAGCGGGATGGTGGCCAGACCCAGCGCCAGCTGCAGCCACAGCAGCACCAGCAACAGAATGTCGCTGGGCTTGCTGTTGCGGCGGATGCGCTCGTCGGACAGGCGGCGGTGCAGCAGCACACTGACGCCGGCAAAGCCCAGCAGCCCGGCGATGCCGCCGCTGACCATGGCCATCAGCTGCTTGTTGCCGGCGCTGATGAAGGGCTCGTACAGGAAGTGCGGCGTCAGCATGCCCACGGTGTGGCCGAAGAACAGGAAGAGCACGCCGACATGGAAGAGATTGCTGCCCCAGCGCAGGCTGCCGGCGCGCAGCAGCTGCGAGGAGTCGCTCTTCCACGAGTACTGGTCGCGGTCGAAGCGCAGCAGGCTGCCGACCAGGAAGACCGCCAGCGCGACATAGGGGTAGAGCCCGAACAGGGCGAAGTCCAGGGAGTTCATCGTGTCACTCCTTGGCCGGCAGCCGGGGCCGCGGCCTTCTTGTGGATGTGAATGGGTTGGGGCACGCCGGGACGGCTCTGGCCGCGCGAGCTGCAGCCGTCGAAGGCCGCGGGCTCCTGCCAGCTCTCGTCCAGCGGCTCGTCGACGGTGATCTGCACCGCCTGCGGCTGTTCGCCGGCCAGCTCCAGCACCGCGCCGATCGCCGCGGCCCAGGGCTTGCCGCGCTTGACCAGCGCGCTGTGGATGGCGTTGAGGATGTGGGCCAACTCGCCCAGGAAGGCGCGCGCGGTGGCCGGGGCTTGCGTGGACGCGAACTCCAGCACCACCGGCAGGTAGTCGGGCAGCTCGGGCGCCTCGAAGCGCAGGCCGGCCGACTCATAGGTCTTGGCCAGGTCGACCAGCGCCGGGCCGCGCTCGCGCGAGTCGCCGTGCACATGCTCGAACAGGTGCAGGCTGCTGGCGCGGCCGCGGTCGAAGGTCTCGACGTAGTCGGACTGCAGCGCGTAGCGCTCGCGGCGCTCCATCCAGAGGGTCAGCGTCTCCAGCTCGGCCAGCCGGGCCGGGCTCAGCGCGGCCTCCTGGCGCAGCGCCTGGCGCAGCTCGTCGAGTCGGCCGAGCATCTCGTCGGCCGGATAGTCCAGCAGGCGCGCCAGCACGCGGCAGCTCAGCGACAGCGGCGCCTCGGGGTCCTTGCGATGCTTGCTCATGAGGGCGCTCACACGGTGGTCTTGATGGGGATGGTGCGACGCTTGTCACCGCCGAACAGGCTGGTTTCGGTCTGGCCGTCGGAGCAGCCGTTGCCGAAGCTGAAGCCGCAGCCGCCGCGCAGGTCGTAGGCGTTCTCGGCGTACTCGCGGTGCGTCGTCGGGATGACGAAACGGTCCTCGTAGTTCGCGATCGCCATGGTCTGGTACATGTCCTCGACCTCGTTCTTCTGCAGCCCGACCAGGTCCAGCAGGCCCTTGTTCTCGACGCCGTCCACATGCTTGCCGCGCTGGTAGGCCCGCATCGCCAGCATGCGCTCCAGCGCGCGCTCGACCGGCCGGGTATCGCCGGCGGTGAGCATGTTGGCCAGGTACTGCACGGGGATGCGCAGCTGCTTGACGTCGGGGATCAGGCCGCCGAAGCGCGCGTCCGCCTCGATCTGGCCGGCATTGGCCGCCGAGCTGATCGGCGACAGCGGCGGCACGTACCAGACCATGGGCAGGGTGCGGTACTCGGGGTGCAGCGGCAGCGCCACCTTCCACTCCATCGCCATCTTGTAGACCGGGCTGCGCTTGGCCGCCTCCAGCCAGGCCTCGGGCACGCCGTCCTTGCGCGCCTGCTCGATCACGCGCGGGTCGTTGGGGTCCAGGAAGAGGTCCAGCTGGGCCTGGTAGAGGTCCTTGTCATTGGGCGTCGCGGCCGCGGCCTCGATCTTGTCCGCGTCGTAGAGCAGCACGCCCAGGTAGCGGATGCGGCCCACGCAAGTCTCGGAGCACACGGTGGGCTGGCCGGACTCGATGCGCGGATAGCAGAAGACGCACTTCTCGGCCTTGCCGCTCTGCCAGTTGTAGTAGATCTTCTTGTAGGGGCAGCCCGAGACGCACATGCGCCAGCCGCGGCACTTGTCCTGGTCGATCAGCACGATGCCGTCTTCCTCGCGCTTGTAGATCGAGCCCGAGGGGCAGCTGGCCACGCACGCCGGGTTCAGGCAGTGCTCGCACAGCCGCGGCAGATACATCATGAAGGTGTTCTCGAACTGGCCGTAGATCTCCTTCTGCACGTTCTCGAAGTTGGCGTCCTTGCTGCGCTTGGCGAACTCGCCGCCGAGGATTTCTTCCCAGTTCGGACCCCACTCGATCTTCTCCATGCGCTGCCCGGTGATCAGGCTGCGCGGCCGCGCGGTCGGCGCGGCCTTGGAGCGCGGCGCCGACTGCAGATGGTCGTAGTCGAAGGTGAAGGGCTCGTAGTAGTCGTCGATCTGCGGCAGCTTGGGGTTGGCGAAGATGCGCATCAGCAGCTTCCACTTGCCCCCCTGGCGCGGCACGATGCTGCCGTCGGCGCGGCGCATCCAGCCGCCTTCCCAGCGTTCCTGGTTCTCCCATTCCTTGGGATAGCCGATGCCAGGCTTGGATTCGACATTGTTGAACCAGGCATATTCCATGCCGGGGCGGTTGGTCCAGACGTTCTTGCAGGTGACCGAACAGGTGTGGCAGCCAATGCACTTGTCCAGGTTCAGCACCATGCCGATTTGGGCGCGAACTTTCATCGCGGGCTCCTTGGGTAGGTTCTCTTGCGGGCGGGTCCAGGCATTGCGGCGGGGTCAGGTCCTGACCGCCTCCGCGGGCAGTTCCTCGTCCAGCCAGTCCACGCGGGCCATCTTGCGCACCAGCACGAACTCGTCGCGGTTGGTGCCGATGGTCCCGTAGTAGTTGAAGCCGTAGCTCAGCTGCGCGTAGCCGCCGATCATGTGCGTGGGCTTGGTGACGATGCGGGTCACGGAGTTGTGGATGCCGCCGCGCGTGCCGGTGATCTCGCTGCCCGGGGTGTTGATGATCTTCTCCTGCGAGTGATACATCATCACCATGCCCGGGTTGACGCGCTGGCTCACCACCGCGCGCGCCGCGATGGCGCCGTTGCTGTTGTACAGCTCCACCCAGTCGTTGTCGGCGATGCCGGCCTGGCGCGCATCGTCCTCCGACAGCCAGACCACCGAGCCGCCGCGGTTGAGCGTCAGCATCATCAGGTTGTCGCTGTAGGTGGAGTGGATGCCCCACTTCTGGTGCGGCGTGATGAAGTTCAGCGCCACCGCCTTGTGGCCGTTGGGCTTGAGGTTCTCCACCTCCGCCAGGGTCTTCAGGTCCACCGGCGGGCGATAGCTGCTGAAGCCCTCGCCGAAGGCCAGCATCCAGGGATGGTCCTGGTAGAACTGCTGGCGGCCGGTCAGCGTGCGCCAGGGGATCAGTTCATGCACGTTGGTGTAGCCGGCGTTGTACGAGACCTTCTCGCTCTCCAGGCCCGACCAGGTGGGGCTGGAGATGATCTTGCGCGGCTGCGCCTGGATGTCGCGGAAGCGGATCTTCTCGTCCTCGCGGTGCAGCGCCAGGTGGGCGTGTTCGCGGCCGGTCTGCTTGGACAGCGCCTCCCAGGCCTTGACCGCGACGTGGCCGTTGGTCTCGGGCGCCAGCATCAGCACCACCTCGGCGGCGTCGATGTCGCTCTCGATGCGCGGCAGGCCCTGGGTCACGCCGGGCTCGCGCACGGTGCCGTTGAGTTCGGCCAGGTTCTGCACCTCGTCCTGGGTGTTCCAGGCGATGCCCTTGCCGCCGTTGCCCACCTTGCCCATCAAGGGGCCCAGCGCGGTGAAGCGCTTGTACAGATTGGGATAGTCGCGCTCGACGATGCCGATCTGCGGCGCGGTCTTGCCCGGGATCAGTGCGACCTCGCCCTTCTTCCATTCCTTCACGTCGAAGGGCTGGGCCAGTTCGGCCGGGCTGTCGTGCATCAGCGGCGTCAGCACCACTTCCTTCTCGACGCCCAGGTGACCCACGCAGAGTTCGGAGACCTTCTTCGCGAAGCCCTTGTAGATCTCCCAGTCGCTGCGCGCGGCCCAGGCCGGGTCCACCGCGGTGGACAGCGGATGGATGAAGGGGTGCATGTCGCTGGTGTTGAGATCGTTCTTCTCGTACCAGGTCGCGGTGGGCAGCACGATGTCGGAGTACAGGCAGGTCGTGCTCATGCGGAAGTCCAGCGTCACCAGCAGGTCCAGCTTGCCCTCGGGCGCCTTCTCGTGCCAGACGACTTCCTCGGGCTTCGCAGCATGGCCGGCGTCGGGCCGCCCCAAGCCGGCCGCGCCCCCTTGGGAGGATTGGGGGCCAAGCTGCTGGCCCAGGTCCTTGCCCTGCACGCCGTGGGTGGTGCCCAGCAGGTGCTTGAGGAAGTACTCGTGGCCCTTGCCGGAGCTGCCCAAGATGTTGGAGCGCCACACGAACATGTTGCGCGGCCAGTTGTCCGGATGGTCCGGGTCCTCGCAGCTCATGCGCAGGCTGCCGTTCTGCAGCGCCTGCACGGTGTAGTCCTTGGCGTCCATGCCGGCGGCCTGGGCCTGCTTGACCACCTCGATGGGGTTGGTCTGCAGCTGCGGCGCGCTGGGCAGCCAGCCCATGCGCTCGGCGCGCACGTTGTAGTCGATCAGACTGCCGCCGAACTTCTGCTTGTCGGCCAGCGGTGAGAGCACTTCGGAGACGTCCAGCTTTTCGTAGCGCCACTGGTCGGTGTGGGCGTAGAAGAAGCTGGTGGAGTTCTGCTGACGCGGCGGGCGGATCCAGTCCAGCGCGAAGGCCAGCGCGGTCCAGCCGGTCTGCGGACGCAGCTTCTCCTGGCCCACGTAGTGCGCCCAGCCGCCGCCGCTCTGGCCGATGCAGCCGCACATCATCAGCATGTTGATGATGCCGCGGTAGTTCATGTCGCAGTGGTACCAGTGGTTCATCGCCGCGCCGATGATGACCATGGAGCGGCCGCGGGTCTTGTCGGCGGTGTCGGCGAACTCGCGCGCCACCTGCGCGATCTGGGCGCGCGGCACGCCGGTGATGAGCTCGGCCCAGGCCGGGGTGTAGGGCTTGTTGTCGTCGTAGTCGGCGGGCATGTCGTCGCCGAAGCCGCGGTTGATGCCGTACTGCGCCACCTGCAGGTCGAAGACCGTGGCCACCAGCACTTCCTCGGCGCCCTCCTGCTTGCCCAGACGCAGGCGCACCGCGGGCACGCGGCGGCTCAGCACGTCCTGCTGCTTGTTGGCGGTGAACTGCGGGCTCTCGACGCCGCCGAAGTACGGGAAGCCGACCTCAACGACCTCATGCGCCTGCGCCTCGCCCTCCAGCACGGACAAGCGCAGCTTCACGTCGGCGTCGTCGCGCGCCTCCTTGCTTTCCAGGTTCCACTTGCCCAGGTCCTCGCGCTCGGACGCGCCCCAGCGGAAGCCAATGGAGCCGTTGGGCACCACCACCTTGCCGGCCGCGTCGAAGGCCAGGGTCTTCCATTCCGGGTTGTTGTCCTGGCCCAGCTTGCCGCCGAAATCGCTGGCGCGCAGATAGCGGTCGGGCACCAGCAGCTCGCGGCCGTCCGCGCCGGTCTGGCGCTTGAGCTGCACCAGCAGCGGCAGGTCGGTGTAGCGGCGCGCGTAGTCGTCGAAGTAGGCCGAGCGCTTGTCGAAGTAGAACTCCTTCAGGATCACATGGCCCATGGCCATCGCGATCGCCGCGTCGGTGCCCTGCTTGGGGTGCAGCCACTGGTCGGCCAGCTTGGAGATCTCGGCGTAGTCCGGCGTGATCGCGACGGTCTTGGTGCCCTTGTAGCGGACCTCGGTGAAGAAGTGCGCGTCCGGCGTGCGGGTCTGGGGCACGTTGGAGCCCCAGGCGATGATGTAGTGGCTGTTGTACCAGTCGGCGCTCTCGGGCACATCGGTCTGCTCGCCCCAGACCATGGGGCTGGACGGCGGCAGATCGCAGTACCAGTCGTAGAAGCTCATGCACACGCCGCCCAGCAGGCTCAGGTAGCGGCTGCCGGCGGCATAGCTGATCATGGACATCGCCGGGATGGGCGAGAAGCCGATCACGCGGTCCGGGCCATGCTTCTTGACGGTGTAGATGTTGGCGCTGGCGATGATCTCGTTGACCTCGTCCCAGCTGGAGCGCACGAAGCCGCCCAGGCCGCGCTCCTTCTGCCATTCACGGCGCGCGTCGGCGTTCTCGGCGATGCTGGCCCAGGCGTCCACCGGGCTCTTGGCGACCGCGCGCGCGGCGCGCCAGTGCTTGAGCAGCGCGCCGCGCACCATGGGGTACTTCACGCGGTTGGCGCTGTACAGATACCAGCTGTAGCTGGCGCCGCGGGCGCAGCCGCGCGGCTCGTGGTTGGGCAGGTCCGGGCGGGTGCGCGGATAGTCGGTCTGCTGGGTTTCCCAGGTGACGATGCCGCCCTTCACATAGATCTTCCACGAGCACGAACCGGTGCAGTTGGTGCCGTGGGTGGAGCGCACGATCTTGTCGTGCGCCCAGCGGTTGCGGTAGGCGTCCTCCCAGGTGCGGTCCTCGCCGGTCACGCGGCCGTGACCGTTGGCGAACGCCTCCTTGGGCTGGGCGAAATAGCTCAGGCGGTCGAGAAAGTGGCTCATGAGCGTCCTCGTTGGAATGTCGTGTCAGGGATTGCGGATCTCCGCGCCGCGGCGCAGGTAGAACCACCAGTTCAGAAGCAGGCAGACCGCGTAGAAGACGGCGAAGCCGTAGAACGCGGCCTGCGGCGTGCCGGCCTTGATCTGCTGGCCGATCAGCACCGGCGCGATGAAGGCGCCGTAGGCGGCCACCGCCGAGGTCCAGCCCAGCACCGGGCCGGCCTGTTGGCGGTCGAAGATCACGCCCACGCTGCGGAAGGTCGATCCGTTGCCGATGCCGCTGGCGGCGAAGAGCAGGATGAACAGGCCCATGAAGGTGGGGAAGTACTGCTCCGGCGTCGCCGAGCCATAGGCCTGCTGCATCACATAGCCCACCGCGGCCGAGGCCAGCACCATCACCGCCGAGATCACCTGGGTGACGATGGACCCGCCCAGCTTGTCCGAGATCCAGCCACCGACGGGCCGCACCGCGGCGCCGACGAAGGGGCCGATCCAGGCATAGGTCAGCGCCGATGGCGCGTTGGGGTTCTTCAGCGTGTGTTGCATCACGCCGGCGGCGTCGGGGGCGTGGATGAAGCCGAAGATCACCGTGATCGCCAGCGGCAGCGCCATGGAGAAGCCGATGAAGCTGCCGAAGGTCACGACGTACAGCGCCGTCATGCTCCAGGTGTGCTTGTTGGAGAAGATCGCGAACTGCTTCTGCACGTTCTCCTTCATCGTGCCGAAGGCGGCCAGGCGCATCACCAGCAGCGCGGCGATGATGTCCAGCGGGATCGCCACCCACATGTTCAGCAGGCCCAGGCCCGTGGGCGCCGGCAGGTAGAGGTAGAGCATCCCGATCGACGGGATGAAGGCCAGCGAGTACAGATAGGTGATCTTCGCGAAGGCCACCAGCGGCGAGCCGGCCTGCGGCGTCACCGTCTTCAGGTTGTTCATGCCCAGCCAGCACAGCAGCGCCAGCGGCACCAGCGAGATCACCCAGGCGAAGCCGGCGTTCTGGATCCAGGTCGGCGTGCCGGCCTTGATCTTGCCGAAGATCCAGCCGCTGTCCTTCACCAGCGTCATGGGCTCGCCGCCCAGGCCCAGCCAGCCGAACAGGCTGACCGTCATCACCAGCGGGATCACGATCTGCATGGTGGTGACGCCGAAGTTGCCCAGGCCCGCGTTCAGGCCCAGCGCCGTGCCCTGCAGCCGCTTGGGGAAGAAGGTGCTGATGTTGGACATCGACGACGCGAAGTTGCCGCCGCCCACGCCCGACCACAGCGCCATCAGCTGGAACACCCACAGCGGCCATTCCGGATGCTGCAGCGCGACGCCGGTGCCCAAGGCCGGAGCCAGCAGCATCGCGGTGGTCAGGAAGATGGTGTTGCGGCCGCCGGCCATCCGGATCAGGAAGGACGCCGGGATGCGCATGGTGGCGCCGGAGATGCCGGCGATCGCGGTCAGCGTGAAGAGCTCGGCCTGGCTGAACGGGAAGCCCAGGTTGAGCATCTGCACGGTGATGATGCCCCACATGCCCCACACCGCGAAGCCGCACAGCAGCGCCGGGATGGAGATCCAGAGATTGCGGTAGGCGATGCGCTTGCCGGTCTGTTCCCAGAAGCGCTCGTCCTCGGGGCGCCAGTCCTGGAGGTCCGCGCCCGAGCCGCCGGACTGCGCCGGCGTGCCCGAGGTGATGGTGGTGTTCATGGAATGTCCTTGGGGAGGAAGGAGATCAGCGGGCGAAGGACTGCGACACCGGCGTGGCGGGCGCGTTCTTGCCCATCACCTCGGTCTTGCGCACCTCGGTCCAGTACATCCAGATCAGCGAGACCCAGACCACGCCGTAGAGCAGCATGAAGGCGCTGGAGCGCACGCCGGTGAGGTCCAGCAGCGCGCCGAACATGATGGGCAGGATGAAACCGCCCATGCCGCCGGCCAGGCCGACGATGCCGCTGATGGTGCCGATGTTGGCGCCGTAGTCGTCGCTGATGTACTTGAACACGCTGGCCTTGCCGAAGGCCCAGGCCACGCCCAGCACGGCCATCAGCGCGGTGAAGGCATAGACGTTGAGGCCGATCTGGAAGGTCTTGACGCCATTCACGGTCTGCACGGTGAACTCGGTCTGCGGGTAGGACAGCACGAACAGGCAGATCCAGCTCACCCACATCACCCACCAGGTCACGCTGTGCGCGCCGTAGCGGTCGGACAGCCAGCCGCCGATCGCGCGCAGCACGCCGCCGGGCAGCGAGAAGCAGGCCGCCAGCAGCGCGGCGACGCGGATGTCCAGCCCATACTCGCCGACGTAGTACTGCACCATCCACAGCGACAGCGCCACATAGCCGCCGAACACGATGCTGTAGTACTGGCAGTACTTCAGCACCTTGGGGTCCTTCAGCGCCTTCAGCTGCGAGGCGAAGCTGGCCTTGCTGGAAACGACATGGCGGCTGTCGTGGTGGCTGAAGAACCAGAACAGGATGGCCGTGCCCAGCAGCACCGCCGCGTACACATGCGGCACCATGGTCCAGCCGAAGGCCACGACCAGCGCCGGCGCGACGAACTTGTTCACCGCGGCGCCCGAGTTGCCGGCGCCGAACACGCCCATCGCGAAGCCCTGGCGCGCCTTGGGGAACCAGCGCGCCACATAGGGCGTGCCCACCGAGAAGGAGCCGCCGGCCAGACCCACGAAGAGGCCGATGACCAGGAAATGCCAATAGGCCGTGGCATAGGCCATCAGCCAGATCGGAATCACGCAGGCCAGCATCAGCAGGAAGAACACCAGGCGGCCGCCGTAGCGGTCGGTCCAGATGCCCAGCGGCACGCGGATCAGCGAGCCGGTGAGCACCGGCGTCGCGGTGAGCAGGCCGAACTCGGTGGCATTGAGGCCCAGCTGCTTTTTGATCGGGATGCCGATGACGCCGAACATCATCCACACCATGAAGCACACGGTGAAGGCCAGGGTGCTGACGATCAGCACCGACAGCGCCTTGCCCGAGGCGCCCGGGACTTCCTTGGGGCTTTGCTGTGCCATGAACGCACTCCTTGTCGTTGTGCGTCCACTGTAGAAAGCGCCTTCCCGGCGCGGCATCCTCCAGCGGTCCAGGCGGACGGATGCAAAAGAACGAGGGCGGCACAGCCGCCCTCGTTCGTTGGTACTAGTCCGGCGCCTGCCTGGCGCCGGTTTGCGGCAGGTCAAACCGGCCCGCCGCCGGC
Source organism: Pelomonas sp. CA6 (assembly GCF_022549225.1). Lineage (GTDB taxonomy): Bacteria > Pseudomonadota > Gammaproteobacteria > Burkholderiales > Burkholderiaceae_C > Roseateles. The sequence goes on along the minus strand of NZ_JAKZFD010000001.1, from coordinate 668,793 downwards.
CCCCTCATGCTCGCCGCCGGCGCTGACTGCCCCGGCAAGGCGGCCCGAGGCCGCGCCTCAGGGCGTGGCCGGCGCCGACGCGGCATCGCCGCGCACCGGCGCGGACGCCGGATCGGGCGGGCGCCGCGCCTGCCAGGGCGCGAACAGCGGCTGGGGCAGGCGCACCGGCGTGATGTCCAGGTAGAGGTTGACCACGGTGTAGTCCTCCGGCCCCAGCTCGTCGGTGCTCCAGCCGATCGAGCCCGGCCCCTTGTAGAGGCGGAACACGAAGCCCAGGTCGTTGAGCGTCTCGCCCAGCTTGGGCTCGCCCTCGAAGGCCAGGCCGCGCACCTCCGGGTGCACGCTGTCGATCAGGTAGAACATGCCGTTGGAGATCGCCGAATCGCCCAGCATGTCGGGGTAGTAGATCGGGTCCGTGTAATAGGGCTTGTAGCCGGTGGTGCCGGGCTCCAGCTTCTGGCCGCGCAGCTTGACCGCCGAGGGCGTCGTGACGCGCGTCTTCAGGTGGTAGCGGTCGCCGTGGTCCAGGTAGGTCAGCTTGGCGCCGGTGAGGTTGAGCACGCCCAGCCCCGGATCGCTGCGGATGTCGCTGAGGTCGATCAGCAGCGCGCCCTTGCCGCCGATCACCTCGACCTCGTCGCCGCGCACGATGGCCGCGGAGTTCTCCTCCACGCCCAGGCCCAGCTTGTAGCCCTTGGCCAGCATCAGCGGGATCATGCGGCCGAAGCGGCCGCGCTTGAGGAAGTGCTGGTCCACCAGCAGGTCGGGGCCCACGAAGCCCAGGCCGCGGTCGATCTGCTTGCCCTCGGTCCAGCGCCCCTTCATGATGTTGATCACGCTGGGCGCGTCGCGGAACATCACCGTGCTCATGATGGCCGCGCCGGCCGAGGTGCCGGCGACAACGCCGCCGCGTCGGTACACGTCCCAGATCGCTTCCAGCATGGGCGTGGTCTGCCCGCCGGGGAAGAGCACGTCGACGATGCGCTCCTGCGAGCCGCCGGTGAAGAACACGCCCTTGGCATTGCGCACCTTGGCGATCAGCGCCGGATCGCGCACCACCTTCTGCAGATCCACCCAGCCGAACTTGGGCGCCACCGGCAAGGCCTCGGCCACCGCACCGCGGCGATGCAACAGGTCCACGACCTGCTTGGCGCTGGACTCGGGGTCCTCGGACGCGGTGCCGAAGACCACGAAGCGCGCGCCCTTGCCGCCCGCCAGTTGCACCAGCCGGCCCCAGACCTCGTCGTTGTCGGCCTTCAGCGCGCCACCGATGGGCACCGCATAGCCGCGTGGCGGCCCCGCCTCGGAGGCGCGCGGCGACGGCGAAGCCGCCGCGCCGGCCGCGACGGCCGTGCTCCAGTTCCCGGCCAACGCCAGCGCCACCAGCGCCGCCGCCATGCCCATCCAGCCACGCCGCGGCGCGGCGCCACATGCCCCTCCCTGGGGCCCCATCTTGCGGGATCGCTCCATGATTTCCATCGACCTGAGTCAGAGTCAGCGAACGACCTGATGATGGCATCGGCCGGCACCCGACCGCCATCCGGGCGAAACCGTGGTCGGCCTGGAAGACGCGGCTGTGGCAGCCGCACAACCGACCTGCCGCAACGAACGCACATCGCACAAGCGCCGACATGACGCCTGGCATGGGTGCCGCGGCCATGCCACGCGTCGGCGCGCGCGATTGCCATGGCGGACGCTGCCGCGCGAGGCCCGCACCCACCTCAGTCAGGGGGACTGCCGCGCATTGGCGCGCACGCCACATCGGGTGAGCTCCGGCTTGCTCCACTTGGCCCAGGGGCTCAGACTGACCCGAAACATCACGAGCCCGCGGACGCCCTGCCGTCCGACCAAGGAGAAGCCGGCCATGCAAACCTCCCCCGCCTTGCGAGGCATCGCCCTCGCCGTCCTCGCCCTTTGCGCCGCGCAGGCGCAGGCCCAGAGCACCGCGCCGCCCACCGTCGACAAGCTGGAAAAGGTGGAAGTCACCGGCTCCGCGATCAAGCGCCTGGCCGATGAGGGCGCGCTGCCGGTGCAGGTGATCTCGCGCGAGGAAATCGTCAAGGCGGGCCTGACCACCGCGGCCGAAATCGTCGGCCGCCTCAGCGCCAGCACCAACAACCTGACCGACGGCGGCAGCGTGGCCTACGGCGGCTTCCGCGACCAGATGGGCTTCAACGGCGCCAACCTGCGCGGCATCGGCGTGTCCTCGACGCTGGTGCTGCTCAATGGCCGGCGCATGGCCAACTTCGCGTCGCCCGGCGACGCCTCCGGCGTGGATCTCAACAACATCCCGGCGGCGGCCATCCAGCGCGTCGAGGTGCTGCTGGACGGCGCATCGGCGCTGTACGGCAGCGATGCGATCGGCGGCGTGATCAACTTCATCACGCGCAAGGACTACCAGGGCATCGAGTTCAACGCCGGCATCGGCGGCACGCGCGAAGGCGGCGCGGGCAAGCGCAATGCCTCGCTGGCCGGCGGCTTTGGCGACATCGCGCGCGACGGCTTCAACGTCTTCGGCGTGCTGGACCTGCAGCGGACCGACGCGCTCAATGCCAGCCAGCGCCGCTTCATCTCCGACCTGAAGATCCCCGAGCGCCTGCCCGACCTGCTCTCCAGCGCGAGCTTCCCGGGCAACATGCGGCTCAGCAGCAGCCAGCGCGACCGCCTGATCGCCGACGGCTTCTCGACCAACGGCAAGACCGTCATCGACAGCAAGAACATCAACCCGGCGGCGGCCTCCGGCTGCAATGCACCGGCCTCGCTGTACCTGCCCGACGGCATCGGCGGCGTCGATGGCTGCACCTATGACTACATGCGCGACATCGAGCTCTACCCGAAGTCGGACAAGAAGAGCCTGTTCGGCCGCGGCGTGTTCATGCTGGGTGGCGGCCACCAGCTCTTCACCGAACTTTCGCTGACGCGCTCGCGCACCCTGTACTCCGGCACGCCCAACCGTGTCGACGCCGAGATGGACGTGTCGCGGATCGCCGCGCTGTCCAAGACCAGCCTGGCCACCTTGCCGGCCGGCGACGAGGACCGCAGCCTGACCGTGCGCACCCGGCTGGTGGAGGCCGGATTGCGCACCAGCGAGCTGGTGTCGACCGGCCAGCGCTATGTCGCCGGCCTGATGGGCACGCTGGGCAGCTGGGACTACGAGCTGGCGCTGAACCACAGCGTCAGCAAGGTCTCCGACCGCGACCACCAGGGCTATCTGAACGAAGCCATGGTCATGGCCGGCTTTGCAGACGGCACGCTCAACGCCTTCGGCCCATCGAACGCTGCCGGCCTGGCGCTGTACGAGAAGGCCCAGATCCGCGGCGAGGTCCGCAACGCCAAGGGCACGATGACCGCGCTGGACTTCAAGGCCAGCAGCGTGCTGGCCCAGCTGCCGGCCGGCGAGCTGGCGCTGGCGCTGGGCGGCGAGCTGCGCCGCGAGCGCCAGGACTACCGCCAGTCCGACGCGCTGGCCCAGGGCCTGATCCTGGGCGAGACCTCGCAGGGCCCGGACGCGGCCTTCGGCAACTCGCGCCGCGTCGCCGGCCTGTTCGCCGAAGTCAGCGCGCCGCTGCTCAAGAACCTGGAGCTGCAGGCGGCGATGCGCTACGAGCATTACCAGCGCACCGGCGGTGCGCTGAGCCCCAAGCTGGGCCTGAAGTACACGCCCAGCAAGCAGCTGCTGTTGCGCGCGTCCGTGGGTTCGGGCTTCCGCGCGCCCAGCATGTCCGACCTCTACCGCCCGGTCACGCGCGGTACGGCGGCGACGCTGGTGGACCCGGTGTGCATGGCGGCCGACCCCACCAACACGGTCACCGACTGCTCGGACACCTGGACCACCTACACCCACAGCAACGCCAACCTCAAGCCCGAGAAGTCGCGCCAGTTCAGCCTGGGCGCGGTGTTCGAGCCGCGCCAGGGCCTCAACCTGAACCTGGACTACTGGAACATCGAGAAGCGCAACCTGATCAGCACGCTGGGCGTGGACGTGATCCTGGCCAACCTCGACAAGTACGGCAGCCTGGTGGTGCGCAACGCGAAGAACGAGATCGACCACATCGACCTGGTCAAGGAAAACCGCGGCCGCCAGCAGATCTCGGGGCTAGACCTGGGTGTGTCGCTGTCGGGGCTGAAGAGCGGCATCGGCACCTTCGGGCTGCGCCTGAACGGCACGCTGACGCTGAAGTCCAAGCAGCAGACCGGCAACGGCGACCCCTACGTCAGCAACCTGGGCCACTTCATCAACGACGGCGTGGTGCAGCGCTGGCGCCATACCTTCAGCACCGACTGGGAACTGGGGGCCTGGAGCGCGACGCTGTCGAACACCTATCTGGCCGGCTACACCGACCAGACCATCGTCGGCAAGCCGGACCGCCGCGTCTCGGCTTACTCGCTGTGGGACCTGACCGGGGCCTGGGCGGTCAACTCCGCGCTGACGCTGCGCGCCGGCGTGAAGAACCTGGCCGACACCTCGCCGCCGTTCTCGCAGCAGGCCTGGTTCTTCCTGTCCGGCTACGACCCCAGCTACACCGACCCGCGCGGCCGCTACGCCTACGTCAGTGTGCAGTACCGTTTCCGCTGAACGGCGGCGGCTGCTGGTCGCGGCCGGCGCGCTGGGACTGACGGCGAGCGGCCTGAGCGGCTGCGCCGCCGGCGGCGCCCGCGCGATCGCTTCGGCGGACGGAGACGCGGACTTCGAAGCGCGCTGGCAGCGCTTCTGCGCCGGGCTGCCGGCACGCATGCAGGTCCGCCATGTGCCGGGCCTCGCGCTGCTGGTGGCGCGGCCGGGCGAGGCGCCGCGCCGCTTCACCCACGGCCAACTGGGCGGCAGCGGGCCGCTGGCGACGCGGCCGGTGACGCCGGACACGGTGTTCGAGGCCGCGTCGATGAGCAAGCCCATCTTCGCCTGGCTGGTGCTGGCCGAGGTGCAGGCCGGCCGCCTGGCGCTGGACCAGCCGCTGGACCAGCTCTGGCCGCCCGCGCCCATGCCGCTGCCCGCGGAGCTGATGCGGCGCATCACGCCGCGGCTGCTGCTGTCGCACGGGGCCGGGCTGCCCAACTGGCGTGCGGGCGGCGATCTGGCGCCCCTGCGGCCCGAGGCGCAGCCGGGCGAGCGCTTCCTCTACTCCGGCGAGGGCTACCAGCTGCTGCAGCAGGCGCTGGAGTGGGTCTGCGGCATGTCGCTGGACCTGCTGGCGCGGCGCCGCCTGTTCGCGCCACTGGGCTTGAACGCGAGCAGCTTCGTCCACGACCCGCTGCTTGATGGCCAGCGCGCGCGCGGCCACGACCCCGAGGGCCGGCCGCTGCCGCGCGAGGACTACTTGCGCGCCAACGCCGCCTACACCCTGTACACCAGCGCGGCCGACTACCTGCGCCTGCTGCAGGCGCTGATGGATCCCCCGCCCACGCTGCCCGCGGCGCTGAGCGCGGCGATGGTGGCGCAGATGCTCAGCCCGCAGCGCCAGGCCGACGACCGCCCCCCGGTGGCCCGCCCCGGCCAGCTGACCGGCGAGGCCGTGCACTGGGGACTGGGCTGGGTGCTGGAGCCGCGTCGCGGTCCCGGTGGCGCGCGCGAGCGGATCGCCTATCACAGCGGCAGCAACAGCACCGGGTATCGCAGCTATGCGCAGTTCTGCCCGGAGCGGCGCAGCGCGATGGTGATGATGTGCAATGGGCTGGGGGGGGATCTGGTTTGGCGGGGCTTGGCGGCGGAGCTGGGGGATGCCTGAGTTTGGTTGAGGGGCTCTCGTTGGGGTTTGCGTGTTGCGCTTGTGGGCGTGAGTGGCTCTGCGCTTGGAGCCCGCCGGGTCCCGGTCCGGCAACCGGGTAGCTTTCTTCTGGAGGCCCAGAAGAAAGTCACCAAAGAAGAGGGTCCGAATGCGATTTGACCGAGGACCGCGCTGAGCACCGAGCCCCGGCCCGACCACCATCCGGGCAACCCCACCGCTCAGGCTTCAAGTCGCTCGCCGGGTACGGCTCGACGCCACATCGGGCCTCGTGCCAAGACTCCCGGCAGGAGGCGTACTCCAGGGGCCGAGCGCCGGGCCGCCCCAAGCCGCCCCTCGGAGGGCCGACCAGGGTACTCCCTGGACGAGGGGCCGCATTGCCACGGGCCAGCGCCGGGCCGCCCCAAGCCGGCCCACCTGGCGATGTGCGAGCGGGGCCATCCCCGCGAGCATCGCCGCCCCCTCGGGGGGCCGACCAGCGGTCCCGCTGGGCGGGGGGCTCACATCTGAGCCAAGGCCGCAGTCACACGCCCCTTTCGCTCCCCCACACCGCCATCTGCACCCGCGAGTTCAGCCCCAGCTTGCGCAGCACGTGCTGCACATGGATCTTCACCGTGGTTTCGGCAATGCCCAGCGTGCGCGCGATCTCCTTGTTGCTGGAGCCGCGCACCACCTCGCGCAGGATGTCCCGCTCACGCGGGGACAGGCTGGCAAGCTGCTCGTTGGCGGCGCTGTCGGTCGCCGGCGCATCGGGTGGCACCGCGGACGCGCTGCTGCGAAAGGCCTGGATCAGCTTGCCCATCATCTCCGGGCTCAGCACCGACTCGCCGTCGACCACGCGATGGATCGCGCGCGCCAGGTCCTGGCCGTCCATGGTCTTGAGCAGATAGCCCGCGGCGCCTGAGCGCAGCGCGGCGGCCAGGTCCTGCTCATCCTCGCTGACGGTGAGCATCACGAACTGGGTCTCCGGCGAGGCCTCGATCAAGCCCGGCAGCAGGTCCACGCCCCGCACGCCGGGCATGTGGTTGTCCAGCAGCATCACGTCGGGCTTGAGGCTGCGCAGATGGCGCAGCGCCTCGGCGCCGTCGCTCGCCTCCCCCACCACCTCCAGCCCGGGCTCCTGGCCCAGCAAGGCCACGAGCCCGCGGCGGAACAGCTTGTGGTCGTCGACCACCATCACGCGGATGCGTTGGGGTTCCGGGTTCGTCATGTCGCGGCCTGCGCCTCCTCGCGCGGGGATGGATGCTGGGAAGAAGCGTCATGCGGCGGCGCCGGCACCGAGAGCACGACCCGCGTGCCACGCCCGGGCAGGCTGCTAACCTCCAGCTGCGCGCCGATGCGCTGTGCGCGCTCGCGCATGATGCGCAGGCCCACATGGGTGCCATCGTCATGCTGGGCCTGGTCGCCCATGTCGAAGCCCTGGCCGTCGTCCTGCACCTCGAAGCGCCAGTGCGGCGACTTGTGCACCGTCAGCACCACGTGGCGTGCCAGCGCGTGCTTGCGCGCATTGGACAAGGCCTCCTGCAGTACGTGCAGCACCTGCACCTGCTGGTCGGCCGGCAGAGGCACGCCATGGCCGTGCAGGTCCAGCGTGGTCGAGATGCCGGTCTGGTGCTCGAACTTGGACAGCGTGCTGCGCAGCGCATGCTCGATGTCTTCGTGGCCGGTGCGGGTGCGGAAGTGCAGCAGCAGCTCGCGCACATCGGCATAGCACTCGCGCACACCGGTGTCGATCTCCTCCAGCGCGCGCGCCACGCCCTCGGGCTTGTGCTCGGCCATCGCGCCGCGCAGCAGCTGCACCTGGATCTTCAGGAAGGCCAGCGACTGCGCGATGGAATCGTGCAGCTCCTGCGCCAGCAGGTTGCGCTCCTCGGACACCGCCAGCTCGCGGTCGCTGGCGGCCAGGCGCACGTTCTCCACCAGCGCGCCGAAATGCCCGGCCAGCGCCTCCAGCAGCTGGCGCTCGTCCTCGCTGAGCTGGCGCTCGCCGTAATAGAACAGCTCCACCTCGCCGATCACGCGCGTGGCGCTGCGCATGGGCACGGTCACCAGGCTCTGGTAACCGGCCGCCTCGCAATGGCCCAGCGTGGACCGCCCCAGGCTGCGGATGGGGATCACGCGCGCGCCTTCGGCGTTGGAGTTGGCCACCGCCGAGCAGGCGCAGTCGCCCAGGTGCACGCAGCGCTCGGCCTCGCGCAGCGCGGCCGGCAGCCGCGCACTGCCCAGCAGCAGCACGCGGTCCTGGTCCTGCGCGATCAGGCGCACCGCGGCCGCGTCGGCCTGCGCGATGCGCGCCACCTTGGCGGCGAAATCCGAGCCCAGCGCCTCCAGGTGATCCACGTTCTGCGTCGCCATCAGTGTGACGTCATACAGTGCGGCCAGGCGTTCGTTCTGGCGCGCCAGGTCCGCGGTTTTCTCGGCCACCTTGTGCTCCAGCCCGGCATACAGCGACTGCAGCGTGTCGGCCATCTGGTTGAAGCCCTCGGCCAGCGTGCTGAATTCCTCGACGGGCTGCTGCTCGTCCACGCGCACCGAGAAATCGCGCCGCGCCATGTCGCGCAGGCCCTCGCCCAGGCGCTGCAGCGGCTGCAGCACCCAGACATAGGTGCCCGAGACAAAGATCACCGACGCGAACACCACCAGCACGACCAACCCGAAGCACATGCCGCCCAGCAAGGCGGTGCGCATGGCGATGGTGCGCTCGATCGCGCCCACCAGCTCGTCGACACGGGCGACAAAGGCATCGGCCTCGGCCTTCAGCGCCGCCGCGTCGGTGTCCGGCCGCGCCAGCGCGCCACGCAGCCGCGGCCAGAGCCGCTGCACCGCGTCCAGGCGGTCGCGGCAGTCCTCGGTGTCGGGCACGAACAGCGGGCGCTGCGGATCGCCATCGCGCAGCCGCAGCACCATCGCGTCGAAGCTCAGCATGTCCTCGGCCAGCGCCGCGGACTGGGTTCCGCCGCGCTGCAGCTCGCCATGGGCCAGCGCCATGCGATAGCTCATCATGCGCATGCGCCCGGCCTCGTTGATCGCGCCGGCGCCGCCCTCCAACTGCCACGACACCCACAGCGTCAGGCCGATGGCCGCGAGGGCCACCAACAGGAAACCGGTCTGGATCAGCGCCAACTTGCCGACCAGACTGCGCATCTTGGTGAACATGGGGCGACGATAGCCGGCCACCGCGGCCTCGAAATTGACCGAAGTCAAGCGAAACGCAGGCCGCACAGGCGGCCGGGAAGCCGCCTTGCCTGCGTTGCGGAATCGCCCGACGCGTCACACCGCCGGGAGGCAACAGGGCCACAATGGGCCTTCGTGCCCCATCCAGGAGTCAGCCATGCCCCATGCGTTTGCCAGCACCGTCGCCAGCTTTCAGACCGAGGCCGGCAAGTCCGGACAGTTCTATTCGCTGCCGCTGCTGGCGAAGAGCTTCCCCAACGTGAACCGACTGCCGGTTTCGTTGCGCATCGTGCTGGAATCGGTGCTGCGCAACTGCGACGGCCAACGCGTCACCGCCCAGCATGTGGAGCAACTGGCCAACTGGCAGCCCACTGCGGCGCGCACAGAGGAAATCCCCTTCGTGGTCGCACGCGTCGTGCTGCAGGACTTCACCGGCGTGCCGCTGCTGGCCGACCTGGCCGCGATGCGCAACGTCGCCCAGGCCCAGGGCCGCGACCCCAAGACCATCGAGCCGCTGGTGCCGGTGGACCTGGTGGTGGACCACTCGGTGATGGTGGACCACTACGGCGGCAAGGACTCGCTGGACCTGAACATGAAGCTGGAATTCCAGCGCAATCGCGAGCGCTATGAATTCATGAAGTGGGGCATGCAGGCCTTCGACACCTTCGGCGTCGTGCCCCCCGGCTTCGGCATCGTGCACCAGGTAAACCTGGAGTACCTGGCGCGCGGCGTGCACCGCGCGCCCAAGGCCGCCAAGGGCGAGGCCCGCACCTACTACCCCGACAGCCTGGTGGGCACCGACAGCCACACGACCATGATCAACGGCATCGGCGTGGTTGGCTGGGGCGTGGGCGGCATCGAGGCCGAGGCCGGCATGCTGGGCCAGCCGGTGTACTTCCTGACCCCGGACGTGGTGGGCTTCCAGTTCACCGGCCGGCTGCGCGAAGGCGTGACCGCCACCGACCTGGTGCTGACCGTCACCGAGATCCTGCGCAAGGCCAAGGTGGTGGGCAAGTTCGTCGAATTCTTCGGCGAGGGCACGGCCAGCCTGTCGGTGCCCGACCGCGCCACCATCGCCAACATGGCGCCCGAGTACGGCGCGACCATGGGCTTCTTCCCGGTGGATGGCCGCACGCTGGACTACTTCCAGGGCACCGGCCGCAGCAAGAGCGAGATCGCCGCGCTGGAGGCCTATTTCCGCGCTCAGGGCCTGTTCGGCGTGCCCGGCACCGCCGACGCGCCGGCAACGCTGCAGGACATCGCCTACAGCCAGGTGCTGAGCCTGGACCTGTCCACCGTGGCACCCTCGCTGGCCGGCCCCAAGAGGCCGCAGGACCGCATCGAGATCACCCACCTGTCGCGCAGCTTCGCCGAGCTCTACAGCAAGCCGGTGGCCGAGAACGGCTTCAACCAGCCGGCCGAGAAGCTGCACCAGCGCTTCCCGCTGGGCGCCGCCACGCCGGAGGCCGCGCCGGCGCCGCCCGCCGGTTCGCCGCGCCCCGTGGTGGAGATGGTGGGCAACCGGCCCACGCTCGCCGGCGCCGCCGACCCGGTCACGCTGGGCAATGGCGACGTGCTGATCGCCGCCATCACCTCCTGCACCAACACCTCCAACCCCAGCGTGCTGCTGGCCGCCGGCCTGCTGGCGAAGAAGGCGGTGGAGGCCGGGCTGCGCGTGCAGCCGCACATCAAGACCTCGCTGGCCCCGGGCTCGCGCATCGTCACCGAGTACCTGGAAAAGGCCGGCCTGCTGCCGTATCTGGAAAAGCTGGGCTTCGCGGTGGCCGCCTACGGCTGCACCACCTGCATCGGCAACGCCGGCGATCTGGCGCCCGAGATCAACGAGACCATCAGCGCCAACAACCTGGTCTGCGCCGCGGTGCTGTCGGGCAACCGCAATTTCGAGGCCCGCATCCACCCCAACCTGAAGGCCAACTTCCTCGCCAGCCCGCCGCTGGTCGTCGCCTACGCGATCGCCGGCAACGTGATGCGCGACCTGATGACCGAGCCCGTGGGCCTGGGCAAGAAGGGCCGGCCGGTCTACCTGGGCGACATCTGGCCCAGCAGCGACGAGATCCATGCGCTGCTGAAGCTGGCGATGAACCCCAAGGCCTTCCGCGAGAACTACGCCAAGGTCGAAAGCAAGCCCGGCAAGCTGTGGGGCAAGATCGCCACCAGCACCGGCCAGGTCTACGGCTGGCCGGACAGCAGCTACATCGCGCAGCCGCCCTTCTTCCAGGACTTCACGCTGCAGCCGCGCGCGCTCGACGCTGGCGTGCGTGGCGCGCGCGTGATGGCGCTGTTCGGCGACTCGATCACGACCGACCACATCTCGCCGGCCGGCTCGATCAAGGCCAGTTCGCCCGCGGGCCAGTACCTGCTCGCTCGCGGCGTGCAGCAGGCCGACTTCAACTCCTACGGCTCGCGCCGCGGCAATCATGAGGTGATGATGCGCGGCACCTTCGCCAACGTGCGCATCAAGAACCTGATGATCCCGCCGCAGCCCGACGGCTCGCGCGAGGAAGGCGGGCTGACGCTGCTGCAGTTGCCCGGCGCGGACCAGGGCCGCAAGCTCTTCATCTACGACGCGGCGATGCGCTACATCGAGGCCGGCGTGCCCACCGTGGTCTTCGCCGGCGAGGAGTACGGCACCGGCTCCAGCCGCGACTGGGCGGCCAAGGGCACGCAGCTGCTGGGCATCAAGGCCGTGGTGGCGCGCAGCTTCGAGCGCATCCACCGCTCCAACCTGGTCGGCATGGGCGTGCTGCCGTTGCAGTTCAAGGCGGGCGACTCCTGGGAGAGCCTGGGCCTGAAGGGCGACGAACTGATCGACATCGAACTGGGCGCGGAGATCCTGCCGCAGTCCGAGGCGCGGCTGCGCATCACCGCGGCCGACGGCAAGCAGCGCCAGGTGGCGCTGACGCTGCGCATCGACACCGCGATCGAGGTCGAGTACTACCGCCACGGCGGCATCCTGCCCTATGTGCTGCGCCAGCTGCTGAAAGCCTGAAGCGGCGCGGGCGGCGCGGCTCCCGCGCGCGGCCTCTGTCACCTGGGTGCAAGCCGGCGCGGCCGCCGGGGGCTAGCATGGGGCTCGTCCGAGAACGAGGAGGCCCCGTGGACTGTTTTGAGCTGAGCGAAGAAGCCGGCGTCGCGCACCTGATCCTCAGGCGCGCCGACGCGCTGAACACGATGACGCCGCAGATGTGGCGCGAGCTGGAGCCGCTGCTGGAGCAGTTGCACCGCAGCGCGACGCTGCGCGCGCTGGTGATCTCGTCCACCGGCAAGCACTTCAGCGCCGGCATGTCGCTGGACGTGTTCAAGGGCGGCGCGATCGCCCCCGACGACCGCAGCGCCGAAGGCCGCGCCGCGCTGGTGGACATGCTGGCCGACATGCAGAAGGCCTTCACGCGGCTGGACGAGCTGCGCGTGCCGGTGATCGCCGCGATCCACGGCGGCTGCATCGGCGGCGCGGTCGATCTGGTGGCGGCCTGCGACATCCGCTATGCCAGCGAGGACGCCTTCTTCTGCATTCAGGAGATCAACATCGGCATGGCCGCCGACCTGGGCACGCTGCAGCGCCTGCCCAAGCTGATGCCGCTGGGCCTGCTCAAGGAGCTGGCCTACACGGGCCGGCGCATGGGCGCGGCGCGCGCCGCCGCCTGCGGCCTGGTCAACGAGGTGTTCGCCAGCCAGGCGCAGTGCGTGGAGGCGGCGCTGGCCTGCGCGCGCGAGATCGCCCAGAAACCGCCGGTGGCGATCTGGGGCAGCAAGCAGGCCATTCATTACGCCCGCGACCACGGCGTGGCGGACAGCCTGCAGCAGATGGGCTGGCTGCAGGCCGCGATCTGGCAAAACGCCAACCTGATGGAGGCCTTCATGGCCACGCAGGGCAAGCGGCCCACGCAGTTCCCCGACCTCAAGCCGCTGCGCTACTTCCGCGAGGGCTGAACGCGGCCGCTCAGGCCACCGGCAGCCAGAGTTCCATGAAGCGTCGTGGCGCGGCGTCGGGCCGCGCATGGCCGTCGTAGTACTCGAAGCTGGGCGCCTCGCGCGGCTGCAGCCCGGAACCGGGCAGCCAGGCCATGGCCTCGCCCCACAGTGCCGGGATCGCGGCCAGGAACTCGGCCTCGCTGGCCGCCGGCCGGCTGCGCAGCACCGCGTAGCGCCCGGCGGGCAGCACCAGCCAGGTCAGCCCCGGCGGCGCTGCGCCCAGGTCCGGACCGGCCTCCATGCCGATGAAATAGCGCATCGCGCCGCTGTGCGCGTCAAAGCGCGCCACCGCGCCGTACTCGGGCGCGTCTCGGCGACCCAGCGCCGCCAGCATGGCCTGGCGCGGCCCGCGGTCGTGCGCGGCCCAGAACGCCGGGATCTCGCGCTGGTTGCGCCCATCCGCCAGCGCCGTGTCCAGCGCATGGCCCAGCAGCCGCAGCGCCGGCCTCTCCTCCAGCCTGTGCTCCATCCTGCCCTCCCCCGGGTCTGTGGTGTCGGCGTCTCAAGAGCCCAGCCGCGCGGGCGGCTGCGCCAGCTGGTCCACGGTCGCGCCCTGCTCGGCGAGCAGGCGTTCGAGCGCGGGCAACAGCGGCCCGAGCTTCTCGTCCAGCGCGGCGCGCACGGTGTCCACGAAGACCTGGGTCTGGCGTTCGATCTCGATGTGCAGCGCGGCGCCCTCGTCCTTCTCGCCGAAGGTGGTCATGCGCAGCGTCTCGGGGATGAGCCAGACCTCGAACCAGCCGCTGCCATCACGCTCGCGATGCGCCTCGGCCACGGTGAGGCTGGCGCCGTTCACCGCCACATAGCCCTTGGCGAAGATGTAGCGCATCCACGGCGCCGGCACGGCGATGCGCAGCACATGGTTGTTCTCGGGCCGGCGGATCTGCGCCACCCGGGCCATGAAGTCCACATGGCCGGACAGCGGATGCCCGCCGATCTCGGCACCGTCCCGGGCCGCGCGCTCCACGTTGACGCGGCTGCCCGCCTGCAGCGCGCCGAGCGTGGTGAGGCTGAGGCTTTGCAGCATCACATCGAAATCGGCGCGGTCCGCGCCGTGCAGCGCGGTGACAGTGAGGCAAACGCCATCGCAGGCCACGCTGGCCCCGATCTCCAGCCCGGCGCAGAAGCCGGGCGGAAACTGCAGCGTGAAGCTGCGCAGACCGGGACGGTCGGTCAGCGCCGCGACCTGCGCGACGCCCTGGACGATGCCTGTGAACATGGTGTGCTGCCCGAATGCCTGGGCCCCGCTGGCGACGGCGGAGCGCCGCAACCCTTGGGGCAAAGGGCAGAGATTACCAGCTGACTTCGCGGTCCGGCGTGGCGCCGATCTTGTGGATGGAGAGGTCCGCGCCGTCGAACTCCTCCTCGGGGCTCAGGCGCAGGCCCAGGGTCGTCTTCAGCACGCCATAGACCGCCAGCCCGCCGCCAAAGGCCCACAGCACGCCCAGCAGCGTGCCGATCAGCTGGGACATGAAGCTCACGCCGCCGATGCCGCCCAGCCATGGCTGGCCGAACAGCCCGCAGGCGATGCCGCCCCAGGCGCCGCACAGCCCGTGCAGCGGCCAGACGCCCAGCACATCGTCGATCTTCCAGCGGTTCTGCGTCAGCGTGAACAGCTGGACGAAGATCGCCCCGGCCACGCCGCCGACCACCAGCGCCCCCAGCGGATGCATCAGGTCCGAGCCGGCGCAGACGGCCACCAGCCCGGCCAGCGGCCCGTTGTAGGCAAAGCCCGGGTCGTTGCGCCCCATCAGCACCGCGACCAGGGTGCCGCCCACCATGGCCATCAGCGAATTGACCGCGACCAGGCCGGAAAGCTTGTCCAGCGTCTGCGCGCTCATCACGTTGAAGCCGAACCAGCCCACCGCGAGGATCCAGGCCCCCAGCGCCAGGAAGGGAATGCTGGACGGCGGGTGCGCGCTCATCGCGCCGTCCTTGCGATAGCGGTTGTAGCGAGGCCCCAGCCACAGCACGGCGGCCAGGCCGATCCAGCCGCCCACCGCATGCACGACCACCGAGCCGGCGAAGTCGTGGAACTCGGCGCCGAACCGCGCCTTCAGCCAGCCCTGCAGGCCCAGCGCCTGGTTCCAGGCCACGCCCTCGAACAGCGGATAGATGAGGCCGACGATCAGCGCGGTGGCGATCAGCTGCGGGCCGAAGCGCGCGCGCTCGGCGATGCCGCCCGAGACGATGGCCGGGATGGCGGCCGCGAAGGTGAGCAGGAAGAAAAACTTCACCAGCTCATAGCCATTCTTCGCCGCCAGGCTCTCGGCCCCGGTGAAGAAGTGCACGCCATAGGCCACGCCGTAGCCGACGAGGAAATAGGCCACCGTCGACACCGCGAAGTCGACCAGGATCTTGACCAGCGCATTGACCTGGTTCTTCTTGCGTACCGTGCCCAGCTCCAGGAAGGCGAAGCCCGCGTGCATGGCCAGCACCATGATGGCGCCCAGCAGAATGAAGAGCGCGTCCGCGCCCTGCTTGAAGTTCTCCATCGACATCCCCGGCGGCAGTCCGTCCGGCGCCCCGTTGCACCGGCTTGGACCGTCGGCGCACCAGGATCGCAAGAACAGTGCCCAGTCTGGGGCGCCGCGCGGGCCGGCTCGGCGCACCGCGGCGAGGCGTGGCGTTCCATGCTGGTGCGGCTTTCGCACCAGCATGGATCAGCGCTCAGGCATGGGCGCTGAACAGCTCGGGTTTGAAGCCCAGGCTCAGCCGGCCATCGGCCCAGCGCACCAGCGGCCTCTTGATCACGCTGGGCTGTGCCAGCATCAGCGCGGCGGCGCTGGCGCGGTCGGTGACGCCGGCGCGGACCGCCTCGTCCAGCTTGCGCCAGGTCGTGCCGGAGCGGTTGAGCAGCGCCTCCCAGCCCAGGGCGTCCATCCATTGCGGCAGCAGCTCGGCGGGCACGCCCTGCTTTTTGTAGTCGTGGAACTGGTAGGCCAGGCCCTGTCCGTCCAGCCAGGCACGGGCCTTCTTGACGGTGTCGCAGTTGGGAATGCCGTAGACGATGATCATGGGCGACACGCTACCATGAAGCCAATGATTCCCTGGCTGGACGACGACACCCTGGACTTCCCCCCCACCGCCAAGGCGCTGGGCCCGCGCAGCGAGGCGCCGGGGCTGCTCGCGGCGGGCGGCGACCTGCGCCCGGCGCGCCTGATCGCCGCCTATTCGCGCGGCATCTTCCCCTGGTATGGCGAAGGCCAGCCCATCCTGTGGTGGAGCACGGCGCCGCGCATGGTGCTGCAGACGCGCGACTTCAAGCTCTCGCGCTCGCTGAAGAAGACCATCGCCGCCTTCCGGCGCACGCCGGGCTGCGAGATCCGCGTCGACAGTGCCACCGAGGCGGTGCTGGAGGCCTGCGCCAGCATGCCGCGCGAAGGCCAGTCCGGCACCTGGATCCTGCCCGAGATGCGCCAGGCCTATCTGGCGCTGGCCCGCCAGCGCGTGGTGCACAGCGTGGAAACCTGGGTGGACGGCGAACTCGTCGGCGGGCTGTACGGGCTGAACCTGGGCCGCATGTTCTTCGGCGAATCGATGTTCGCGCGCCGCAGCGATGCCTCCAAGATCGCGCTGGCGGCCCTGGTTTGCCTGTGCCGCGAGCGGGACATCCCCTGGATCGACTGCCAGCAGCAGACCGCCCACCTCGCCTCGCTGGGCGCGGCGCCGGTCAGCCGCCAGGCCTTCGAAGCCCATCTGGCCAGCCATGTGACCCAAGCGGCGCCCGGGGATTGGTCCTATCATCCGGGCCTGTGGGAGCGACTGCAGGACACGGGTCAGCCCCCGGCTCAGAGGCTTTGATCGAGCCTCCCCACCGACCTTCCCGCACGACGCCACCACCGTGACGCATCCCAAGGAACTCCCGCTGGCCGAGCTGCAGTTCTACGCCACGGCCCCCTATCCCTGCAGCTACCTGCCGGAGCGCATGGCGCGCTCGCAGGTCGCCACGCCCAGCCACCTGATCCATGCCGACGCCTATTCGGGCCTGGTGGCCGCCGGCTTCCGGCGCAGCGGCATGTTCACCTACCGGCCCTATTGCGACGGCTGCCGCGCCTGCGTACCGATGCGCGTGCCGGTCGCGTCCTTCCGCCCCACGCGCAGCCAGCGCCGCGCCTGGCAACAGCACGAGGAGCTGCGCGCGCGCGTGATGCGCCTGGGCTACAGCGACGAGCATTACCAGCTCTACCTGCGCTACCAGGCCGGGCGCCACAGCGGCGGCGGCATGGACCACGACAGCATCGACCAGTACAGCCAGTTCCTGCTGCAGAGCCGGGTCAACTCGCGCCTGGTGGAGTTCCGCGGCCCGGGCGGCCAGCTCAAGATGGTGTCCATCCTGGACGTGCTCGGCGACGGCCTGTCGGCGGTGTACACCTTCTACGAGCCCGATGACGCCAAGGCCAGCTATGGCACCTACAACGTGATGTGGCAGATCGAGCAGACCCGCGAACTCGGCCTGCCCCACCTCTACCTGGGCTACTGGATCGCGCAGAGCCAGAAGATGGCGTACAAGGCGCGCTTTCGCCCGCACGAACTGCTGATCGACGGGCGCTGGCAGCGCGGCTGACGCGCGGCGCTCAGGCCGCGAACAGCCGCGCCTCCACCTCCTGCGCGATGGCCAGCGCGCTGGTCAGCCCCGGCGATTCGATGCCCATCAGGTTGGCCAGCCCGGCGATGCCATGCTGCGCCGGGCCGTCGACGCGGAAGTCCGGCGCCGGCTCGCCCGGGCCGTGGATCTTGGGCCGCACGCCGCTGTAGGCCGGCGTCAGCGCGCCATCGGGCAGCGCCGGCCAGTAGCGCCGCACATCGGCATAGAAGGCCTGCGCGCGCGCCGGGTCCACCTGGTAGTCCAGCGCGGCCGGCGACGCCGCCGCGTCCAGCCATTGCGCGTCGGGGCCGAAACGGGTCTGCCCGCCCAGGTCCAGCGTCAGGTGCACGCCCAGCCAGGCGTCCTGCGGCAGCGGATAAATCAGGCGACTGAACGGGGAGCGCCCCTGCAGCGAGAAATAGCTGCCCTTGCTGTAGCGGGCCTCGGGCAGGTCCCGCAGCCCCTCGATGGCGCGCGCCACCCGCGGGGCCCACAGGCCCGCGGCATTGACCAGGGTGGCGCAGCCCAGCCGCATCGCTCCGCTGCCGGCGTCGTGGATGTCCAGTTCGAAGCCGCCAGCGACGGGCCGTACCGCACGCAGTTCCGCGCCCAGCGCGACCGCCCCGCCGCCGGCCTCCAGATCGCCCTGCAGCGACAGCATCAGGCCATGGCTGTCGACGATGCCGGTGGACGGCGACCACAGCGCCGCCTCGCAGCGCAGCGCCGGCTCCATGGCGCGCGCCTGCGCGCCGTCCAGCCACTGCAGGTCGTCCACGCCGTTGGCGCGCGCCTTGTCCTGCAGCGCGGCCAGGGCCGGCAGCTGATCGGCCGAGGTGGCGACGATGAGCTTGCCGCAGCGCCGGTGGGCCACGCCATGCGATTCGCAGTGGGCATAGAGCAGGTGGCGGCCCTGCACGCACAGCCTGGCCTTCAGCGAGCCGGCCGGGTAGTACAGCCCGGCGTGGATGACCTCGCTGTTGCGCGAGCTCACGCCCGTGCCTATCGCCGTCTCGCGCTCCAGCACCAGGGTTTCCAGCCCGCGCCGCGCCAGCATGCGCCCCACGGCCAGCCCCACCACCCCGGCCCCCACCACCACTGCATCGACTTGGTCCATGGGGTGCGATTGTGAGGGACGCGCAGATCAGGCCCGCAGGTCCCCCAGCGCCTCGGGATGGCGCAGCCCCAGCGCGCAGACCGCCGCCGCGTCGATGCTGAACTCGCCCTGGTCCAGGCGCTGCGCCAGGCTCTCCAGGTCCAGCGCCAGGAACTCGCTGACCTCGCCATCGGCATTGCGGGGCACAAACCCGGCGGGCAGGCGCAGCGCGTAGACATGCAGCACCTCGTCGTGCAAACCCTCGCGCTCCAGGCGCGTGCTGCGCAAGGCGCCACGAGGCAAGACCTGGCGCCCCAGCGCCGCGGGCACGCCGGCCTCCTCGGCCAGTTCGCGGCGCGCGCATTGCGCCAGCGGCTCGCCCGCCGGCAGCCCGCCAGCGGCGAGGTTGTCCAGCCGCCCCGGGTCGGTCGCCTTGCTCGGCGCACGGCGACCGCACAGCAGCCGCGCGCCGGGCAGGAAGCCGTTGACGTGCACCGCGCGGCTCATCAGCCCGAAGAAGCGGAAGGCCGCGCGCTCCAGCTCGAACAGGGTCTCGCCACGCTGCGCGCAGGGATCGTCGACCGGCCGCTCGCAGGCATAGCGCTCGTCGCGCCAGCCGGAAATCGCGCCCTGCGCGCGCAGCGCCTCGGCCGCCGCCTGAATGCGCGCGCTGCGCGCCGGCACATCCAGCGTCTGCGCATCCCAGATCAGGGACTGCGACTCCTGGCGCAGCTCGGGAAAGACGCTGCGCAGCAGCGGCACGCGCAAGGGGTGCAGCGCTCCCAGCCGATGCGGCCCGAGCAGAAAAGGCACGAGCCCGGGCAGCACCGGCTGCTGCGCCTGCGCGAGGCAGCGCTGCAGCAGCGGGTCGAGCGACCGGGGCAGTGGAGCCATGCGAGCCACGGGAAGGGTCCCGCTCAGTTCGCGCGTTCGTACAGCGTGACCACGCAAGCGCCGCCCAGGCCCAGGTTGTGCTGCAGGGCCAGGCGCGCCCCCTCGACCTGGCGCTGCTCCGCGCGACCGCGCAGCTGCTGCGTCAGCTCGTAGCACTGCGCCAGACCGGTGGCGCCCAGCGGGTGACCCTTGGACAGCAGTCCGCCGGACGGATTGGTCACGACGCGGCCGCCATAGCTGTTGTCGCCGGCGTCGACGAAGGCCGCCGCCTCGCCGTCCGGACACAGGCCCAGGGCCTCGTAGCTGATCAGCTCGTTGTGCGCGAAGCAATCGTGCAGCTCGCAGACCGTGATCGCCTCGGGCCCCACGCCGGCCGATTCGTAGACACGCCGCGCCGCCTCGCGCGTCATGCCAGCGCCGACCAGCTGCATCATCGAGCCGGACTGGAAGCTGTCCTCGCGGTCCGTGGTCATGGCCTGCGCGCGGATGCGAACCTGTGTGGACAGGCCGTGGCGGCGCGCGAAGGGCTCGGAGACCAGCACCGCCGCCGCCGCGCCGCAGGTGGGCGGGCAGGCCATCAGCCGGGTCATCACGCCGGGCCAGACCTCGCGGTCCTGCAACACCTCCTCGACCGTGACGACGCGGCGCAGCAGTGCCAGCGGATTGCGCGCCGCGTGGCGGCTGGCCTTGGCGCGAATCTTCGCGAAGGTGGCCAGCGGCGTGCCATAGCGGCGCATGTGCTCGCGGCCGGCACCGCCGAAATAGCGCAGCGCCAGCGGGATCTGCGCCGCAGCAGGATCGTCGGCCGTCAGCGCGGCGCAGGTGGCGTCGAAGGCATCGAAGGGCGAAGGCCGGTCCTCGTAGACACTGCCCAGCGCGCCCGGCCGCATCTGCTCCAGGCCCAGCACCAGCACGCAGTCGGCCGCGCCCGAGGCCACGGCCTGGCGCGCCAGATACAGCGCGGTGGAGCCGGTCGAGCAGTTGTTGTTCACATTGAAGATGGGCACCCCGCTCTGGCCCACCTCGTACAGCGCGCGCTGCCCGCTGGTGGAGTCGCCATAGACATAGCCCACATAGGCCTGCTGCATCTGTGCATAGGGCAGCCCGGCATCGGCCAGCGCGGCGCGCACCGCCGCAGCGCCCATGGCCGGATAGGGCTCGCTGGCCCCGGGCTTGGCGAACGGGATCATGCCGACGCCGGCGACGATCACGGGGGTGCTCATGGTGCTCTCCTCCATCGGGCTGTTGGACTGCGCGGATGCTGCGGCACCGCGGGTCCCTAGCTTATCCGCTGAGGCGCCTGGGCCAGCGGATGCAGTCGCCGGAGCGACCCCTCCGGAGGGGAGCGAAAACAGGCGGAGCGGCGTTATCCGGGGAGCACCAAGACGCGGTGCCGGCGCCGGTGCCGGCACGCCATTCCGGCAGCGGTTTCCATGCCCCGCGCTTGGGCCGATCCGTGGGAGGGCTTCAGCGGAGAAACAGCCGTTCGATGTCACGCATGCGCATATCGCCCTGCCAGCCAATGATGTCGCTCACGCTGGGCAGAGAGGCATCCACCCCTTGAATGCCGCCATCACGGCGAATTTGCGCAAAGACACTGCGCATCGCGCCTGCCGCAGCGCGAATGGCGTGATTGCCATAGATCACGATGCCGACCTTGCCCGTGGCGGCGATGTCCGCCTCGGTCAACTGAGGGTAGGCGGTCGGCACGAGTACCAGCGGCACCCGCCCCTTCCATGCCGCGACGAACGCCAGGATTTCGTCAGGCGTCTTCTGCTTCGAGTGGATCAGGACGGCATCCGCCCCCGCCTCCTCATAGGCCAGCGCACGCCGCAGTGCTTGCTCCTGTCCCAGGCCGGCAATCAGCGCCTCGGTTCGGGCAATGACAACGAAATCCGCGTCTTGCCGCGCTTGTACCGCGGCCTCGACCTTGCCCTGGAACTCCTCCACGCGCACCAGCTCCTGCCGGCCATCGGCGCGCAGGCTGGTGTCTTTCGGGAAGGTTTTGTCCTCCATCACGACCGCGGAAACCCCCGCTGCTTCGTACTGCGGAATGATGTAGCTGACATTGACGGCATTGCCGAAGCCCGTATCGATATCTGCAATCAAAGGTACCGAAACGGTGGCGGCAATGGCGCGCATCATTTCCAGATGCGTGCCCATTGAGAGAATATTGGCGTCTGGAACCGCATAGCTTGCCGACAATTCGAAGCCGCTGCCCCATATACCGTCGAAACCCGCCTCTTGCGCAATTTTCGCGGCCAGCGGATTGTGCGCCGCCATGGCAGTAAAAAGCCGTCGTTCGGCCAGCGCCTGCTTCAATCCCTTGTTTTTTCCAGCACCCATTTTGATGACTCCTGTTGCTCTTGCCCCAACGCCCGGCATGCAAAAACAATCAAGGGGCGCCATGAGCATGATTCATAAATTTTCTATAATTTCCCTGCAGAATGCCAAGCTTCGAAATGAGTAAAACTCATCCTGAAGTCAGGCATTCCGATAATGAGCAAAGTCGACATGCCGCTCACCGCCATCCGCGCTTTGGTGGCCGTGGGGCGGCAAGGCACTTTCACGCGCGCAGCCAGCGCGCTGGGCATCACGCAAAGCGCGGTGAGCCACCACGTGGCCACCCTTGAAACACTGGCAGGAGTGCCGCTGTTCGAGCGCAAGGGCTCCAGCATCCTCTTCACGCCCGCCGGCATGCAGTTCTATGACGCGGTGAAGGACGCCATCGCAACCATTGAACTGGCCACCCAGCAACTGGCGCAGCGCGGCGGCTTGCATGACCGGCTGCGGGTGCGCACGTCGATGCCGAGCTTTTCGATGGCGGTGGTGGTACCGCAACTGGGTGCCTATACGGCGCGCCAGCAGGTGCAGATCGACCTGATCACTTCACTGTCGCCCCCTCAGCCCCACGACGATTTCGACGTGCTGATCACCCGGGACCTGAGCCTGCCGGGCACCGAAAGCTGGGAGCTGCTGCGCGAAACCCTGGTCTGCGTCGGTTCGCCCACCTTGGTGGCGGCGCACCAGTCTCGGCCCGTCCCGTCCTGGCCGATGATCGCGGCGCGCTCGCGCCCCGACCTGATTTCGACCTGGGCCATCGCCCATGAGGTGCCGGCGGATCGACTCCAGGTCACGGCGCGCTACGACCATCTCTTCCTGGCCATCGCCGCGGCGGTTGGCAGCGCCGGCCTGCTGGTGGTGCCGCATCTGCTGGTGCGAGACCCTCTGCAAAGCGGCGCGCTGCAACTCGCCGCCCCGGGCGCCATCGATTCGGGCGCCAGCTATGTGGCCTATGTGCATGCGCGCAGCCAGCATGCGGAGATCGCGCGCGACTTCTGCCGTTGGCTCAAGCGTGCCATTCGCGACGGCCAATAGCGGGTGGCTCGCGGCACGACGGCGAGCAAACCGTCCCTAGGTGTGGCGGTCCCGCATGGCGGCGATGGCTTCTCGGTAGCTGGCCAGAGGACGACCCGCAAAGCGCTCCTTCAGCCCCCTGCCGCAGAAGGCGATGCGCTCGGCCGCACCTTCGGCCATGAAGGGCTCCATGCCCATTTCGCGCAGGGTTTGCGCCACTTCGCGCATTTCATCGGCGCGGCGCTCGCCGTGCTCGACGGTACGCGCCAGGAACTGCGTGGCCCAGCTCTGCCAGTCGGGGCCGGGATAGCCTTCCTGCACTTTCTCCAGCACCTTGTCGCCCACGCCATAGCGTTCGGCGGCCAGCAGGCATTCGAGGAACAGGGCCTCCAGCCCCTTGACCAGAATGCTGCGGAACATCTTGGTGGCCGAGGCCCGGCCCAGCTCGGGTCCCAGGTTCTCCACCGCCATGCCCATGGCGTTGGCCTGCACGGTGAAGTCCGCTGCGCCCGGCCCGCAGGCAAATATGGGCGTCTGCTGACGCCTCTTCGCCACGTTCGTCATGATGGCGCCCTCGACGAAGCATGCACCGCTGGGCGAGATGGCGGCCGCGATGGCCTGTTTGGTCTCCGGCGACACCGAGTTCAGGTCGACATAGAGCTGGCCCGCACGCAGCGATGCGCTGGCTTCTTGCGCGACGTCGAGTGCCGCACGGGCCACGACGGTAGACAGCACGATGTCCGCCTTCTGCACCAGGTCCGCAACGCGGTCCACCCACTGCACGCCGAACGCCGCGGCCTGAGCACAGCGCGGATGCTCAGATCCTCGCGCGAGCAAAGGGTCAAAGGCCAGGACACGGGCCGCACCGCCTTCGGCCAGACCGCAAGCCATCAGCGAGCCGGCCTCGCCAAAGCCAATGAAACCCACCGAGGGTGATGACGTCGTCGGCATGGGGTTTAAATATTCATTCACCCGCAAGGGCTTTCAATTCAGAAATGAGATCTGACGCAAGCGGGATGCCATTTTCCATCCGCTGTTTCCTGAAGTTCATTTCATACTCCCCGGGCACAAGAACCCGGTCACAGCCAACCGCCGGCGTCGATTGCCGGACTTGATCAACCAGATGCTGGGCAAGGCCTGTGAAGCGATCAATACCACCGATTTTTTCGGGGTCGATGGCGATGAAAATATCGCCTTTGGATCCACTCTGGCGCATGTCAAAAGTTCCTCTGACATCTTTGCCCACGGCCGTTCCAGACAATGCGCCACAGAGGATGTCCACGAAGAACGACAGTCCCGAACCTTTAGGCCCACCAACCGGGAGCAAGGCACCGGCAAGCGCCTGATTCGGGTCGGTCGTGGGTTGGCCGCGTGAATCAACGGCCCACCCTTCCGGTATGGCCGCTCCGGCCCGCTGAGCCAGCACCACTTTCCCCCGTGCCACGACCGAAGTCGACATATCCAGGAAAACCGGGCCAGACAACGTGGGGCAGCCGATGGCCAGCGGATTCGTGCCAAAAACCTTCTCTGCAGACCCATGGGGCGCAACGCCAGATTCCGTATTGGTCGCGATGATTCCAATACAGCCAGACCTTGCCATCAATTCCGCATAGAACCCCAGCATGCCGATATGCGATGCATTCTTAACGGATACCATGGCAATTCCGTAATCACGCGCCTGGCGGACGGCAAGATGGCATGCATACTCGGCAACCACCGGCCCCAGGCATTGCCCCCCATCAAGCCAGATGGCCGATGAACAATCATTCAACGCCCTGGGCAAAAAACGGCTCTTGATGGCACCGGAGGAAATACCCTCAATCCATTTAGGAATACGGATCACTCCGTGTGAATCATGCCCGCGCGCATTCGCTTCCACCAGCACCTCGCTGGTGATGTTCGCCTCATCGGCGGGAACGCCATGACGCATGAATACACGCGTTGCAAGCTGCCGCATTTCTTCATAGGCAATCGTGGATTCCATCTTCAGTCCTGATATTTATTTGATTTGACGCCAAGGACGTCCATATTGAAAAGATAAGCCACCATCATGGGCAGCGAGATCGAAACCAGGAGCAACACGCTCATGGCCGAGGACACAGCGGCGCGGTCATTGTCCAGTTGCTGAAAAATTTCGACGACCAACGTCGACCAGCCACTCGAATACAGCACCAGCGTGGCGGGGAACTCAGAAAGTGTCGTGACCCAGATCAGCGTAGCCGCAGCCAGGATGGCCGGCGCCATCACCGGAACAATCACACGGAAAAAGGTCTGGAAGGGCCGCATGCCCAGACTGATGGCCGCCTCCTCAATGGAATCGCGCAAGCCGTGCAAAGCGCCAACCGCCGAGCGAACGCCAAACGGAACGCGGCGCCAGAAATACGCCAACACCAAAATGAAAGGCGTTCCCGTCAGCACCAGCCAGCCATGATTGAACGACGCGATCAGTGCGATCCCCAGCACCGTGCCGGAAACGGCCAAAGGTACAGTCAACAGCATGTCCAGCAGAGCGGTCAGACGAGAAGGTTTCTTGACGATGCAATAGGCAACCGCCGTCGCGAAGACGGTCCCCAGCAAGGTGGAGATCGTGGCCAGCTTGAGCGAATTGATCCAGGCGGGGCCGGCAATATCCAGTGCGCGCCGAAAGTTCTCCAATGTGAAGGTTCCGTAACTCAGCGTCGGCCCCGCCGCTTCACTGACCGACGACACCAGAACGCTACCCAGCGGCACTGCGCTGAAGGCAATAAATCCCAAAGCAATCGCTTGAATGGCCCATCTCATCCCGCCGCGTGCCGGAACCGCGGCAACCGAACGACCGGACTCCATGCGGAAGTCTCGCCCTGCCATGACTCGCCGCTGGAGCCATAGCGCCAGCAAGGCGACGGCAACCAGCACCGTCGCCATCGAGGAATACACCAAGGGGTTGCCGCCCCGCTCACTGAGGAATTCGTTGTAAATCGCCACCGACATGACGGGCACCCGCAAGCCCAGCACAGCAGGAATGCTGAATTCGTTGATGACGTGGGTGAATACCAGCAAAGCGGACGCGAGCAAAGCGGGCAGCAACATCGGCAGGGTCACCCGCCAGAGCACACGTGATGGCGGCTCCCCCAAGCTCAGCGAGGCCTCCTCCAGGGAGCGATCCATGCTCTTGAAGCCGGGCAACAGGGTTACGAAGGCATAGGGATAGCTTTGCACTGTCAGCACCAGAATCAGCCCAAACCATCCATACAAAGAAGGCAAATAAATACTTCGATCCGCCAGCCAGTTGGTCAAGAATCCATCGTTACCGAGCACCAACATCCATGATTGCGCCACAACGATATCGGGCATCACCAATGCGACCATCGCAAGAATGCCCAATAAGGGCGCAAGACGAAAACGATACCGGGCCACCATCCATGCCAACAGTCCACCCAGCAACGTGGACAGCACGGTGACGCAAACGCCCAGTACCAGCGTGTTAAGCAATACCGTTGGGCGATGCAGGAAGAAATCACGGTAGCCCGCCAACGTCCAGCCCCCGGCTGACGTGCGGACACTGCCCACAAGCAGATCCGACAGCGGCCAGATCAACCCGGCAATGGTCACCATGAACGCCGCCATGCTGAGCCCCTGCCAGCCCTTCAGGCGCGTCAGGCGCATGCCTGCTCTCCTGGCAACAAGACAGCACAAGGCGGCAGCGGCAATTCGATTTCCGTGCCCGGCTCATACATTGCTTCGCCGTGTTCGCGTGGCGCGATCGCCTTGACCGGCGTGCCCGTGTAGAGATCAATCAAATAGGAAGCATGGCCGCCAAAGAATTCGCGACTCAACACCGTCCCACGTAACACGCCATGCTCCGTGCAGGTGCCAGCACGTGGGACCCAGGCTTGCGGGCGCACGCACAGTCGCCAGCCCTCATTTGGGATTCCCGCAGATCCCAGCGCCGACTCAAACTGCTGGCCAGCCAAGGTGTAGCGCGCACGACGGGGATTGACGAGCAAAGGCTGAGCCACTCGCAGCAAATTTGCTCCGCCTAGAAAATCCGCGGAAAAGACGCTGGCCGGGTGATCGTAGATTTCCTGCGGCGTCCCCACCTGCTCCATGCGGCCCCGCGTCAGCAAGGCAATGCGGTCTGAAATAGCCAACGCCTCGTCCTGGTCATGCGTCACGAACAGCGTGGTAATCCCGAACTCTTTCTGAACTTCACGAATTACCTGGCGCAGCTCCAAGCGCAACTTGGCATCAAGCGCCGACAGCGGCTCATCCAGCAAAAGAATACGTGGCTCAATCACCAGTGCTCGCGCCATTGCCACGCGTTGGCGCTGGCCGCCGCTCAGAGCAGCAGGACGGCGATCGGCCATGCCAGACAAGCCCATACGCGCGAGCATGGCCTCGACCTTGATGCGGATCGCATGCTTCTCCACATGACGGGCACGCAATCCAAACGCCACGTTGTCGAACACCGAGCGATCGGGAAACAAAGCGTAGTCTTGAAACACCATCCCGATGTTTCTCGCATGGGGAGGCTGATCCGTCACGTTTTCATCGTCGAACATCAGTTGCCCTGCGCTCGGCTGTACGAAGCCCGCAATCAGGCGCAACAGCGTGGTCTTGCCACAACCGCTGGGACCGAGCAGCGAAAACAATTCACCAGACGGAATCGTCAGATCCAAAGGCTCCAAAGCCCGAACCTCACCGTAGCGACATTCAATACCCCGCAAACTCAATGTCGTCATGGCTTACTTTCCCTGATGAACCTTTTTCCAACGCTCGATATAGGCGGCATGGTTATTGGTGGAAAGTTGCTCTTCAATCGGCAGCAGCGTCAGATTCTTAGAACTTGGAACGGGAGCAATGGCAGCAACATCTATATCACCGCGACTGGGGCGACGATAAGTTGCCGCCAGCACACGTTCACGCCCCTTTTTCGACGCCAGGTAGTCATACAGCAAACGAGCGCCATCTGCGTTCTTGCCTCCCTTCACAATCGCAGTCGTGAAATAGGAGACAAACACACCATCCTTTGGATAGACCACATCAATGTTCTTGGCACCGTTCCGCACATAGTCCATGGCGAGGTATTCCGGTGTTATTGAAATTGCAAACTCACCCCGCGCCACCCCAGTATTCACTGCACTGGATGTCGCAACAGTCGAGGCATTGCGCGCCAATGAGTCCGCGGCGGTCTTGCCGAAGAAGTGATTGACTCCAGCCAGTTGCTCATAAGCTGAACTGGATTGCTCGGGATTACCCATGATGATCTTGCCCTCCCAAGCAGGAGTCAGCAGATCCTTCCAGCTTTGCGGCATCTTCGCCCCCTTTAGGGCGCGCGTATTGACCAGGAATACATGCAAATGGCTTTCAATCGCCAACCAGCGATTTTCCAATCCGATCAACTTCCTGTCGTAGGCTGCCGCTTCAGGAGAAAGGTATGGCTCCAGCAAATCTTTATAGAGAGGCAAGACTCCCGGGGTACCCGCCCAAATGATGTCCGCCTGGGGGTTCCCAGCTTCCGCCTTGAGGCGCTGAAGCAAGGAACCGCTACCGGCTCGAACCACGGACACCTTGATGTTGGGATATTCAGTTTCGAAGCCGCTAACGACGGCGTCGATGGCCTGGGTGCTGACAGACGAGTACAACACCACGTCCTTGGCCATGACAGTCGTGCAAGCAAGGGAGAAAAGAACGGCAGCCCCAATTGTTTTTTCAAGTGAATTCAGTATCAATTTAGACACAAATCCACAAAATACCCGAATATCCATTTCGATCTTTCTTTCTTGAGAAAATCAAACATAAGCTTTTCTCATGCTAGAAATCGATAATGAAAATTCCATTACACCGGAGGAAATGTCATGACTGTTCCTGCCTCATCGATGAGTATTTTTGATGGTGAGGCGATCAAGTCCCGGCGACGCGCCCGGTGAGGCCGAGCCGAACGGGGCAAACGCGGAGGCGGCAACACCACCTTCAACGCGCGGACGGCCATTTGCGCGGCTCAGATCTCAAGACAGGCTGGGGCGCCAAGCGGCCCATGCGCGGCGCCAGGACTTGAGCACGCATTGATGCGCCAAGCCGGGGGGGCGTCCATGGCGGTGCCCGGTCGATCATCATGCCGGCCGCCCCGCTGCGTTGCGGCCGAAGGCCTTGGGGCCGTGGGATCGTCGCGAAGCCTTGCGCGGGGAGGCAACAAAAAACCCCGCAAGCCGATGACTTGCGGGGTCTGATGGTGGTGGGCGGTGCAGGGTTCGAACCTGCGACCCCTGCCGTGTGAAGGCAGTGCTCTACCGCTGAGCTAACCGCCCGGTATTCGTGGCGATCATGGCGCATGAAGCGCTGGGGCAAGACATCCCGACAATGCCGGGTCTGGTGGGCGGTGCAGGGTTCGAACCTGCGACCCCTGCCGTGTGAAGGCAGTGCTCTACCACTGAGCTAACCGCCCGGTCTTGCGTCGCGCGTTGCTTTATCGCGAACCGGGAAAGAAAGAGATTATGCCATGGATTTTGTTGCCGTGACAAGAAGCGGCCGGCTCAAGCCGCTGACGCCTCGGCCGGCTTCCACAGGCATTTGCCGCCGCTGGCCTTGTCCAGGTCGGCCAGCACGGCCTCGTGGGCTTGCAGCTCTTCGGCCGTCGGCACCAGCACCGGCAGGTTGAAGAGCGCGAAGTCCACCGCCTCCATCTCCTGCTCGCCGCCCTGCCCGCCGTTGCCGCTGCCAGCCTCGTCAATCACCAGCGAGTCTTGGCCGCGCGTCAGGCGGATGTAGACCTCGGCCAGCAGCTCCGCATCCTTCACGGCGCCGTGCAGTTCGCGGTTGCTGTTGTCCACCTCCAGGCGGCGGCACAGCGCGTCCAGCGAGTTGGCCTTGCCGGGGAACATGTCGCGCGCCATCAGCAGCGTGTCCAGCACGCTCGAGACCACCTCGTGCAGCAGCGGCCGCCCGCAGCGCTTCAGTTCGGCGTTGATGAAGCCGACGTCGAAGGCCGCGTTGTGGATGACCAGCTCGGCGCCCTTCAGGAAGTCCAGCAGCTCGTCGACCACCTCGGCGAACTTGGGCTTGTCGGCCAGGAATTCCTCGCTCAGGCCGTGGACCCGGAAGGCCTCCTCGGGCATGTCGCGCTCGGGGTTCAGGTAGAAATGCAGATGGCGCCCGGTCAGCTGCCGGTTCAGCATCTCGACACAGCCGATATCCACCACGCGGTCCCCGCTCTCGGGATTCAGGCCGGTGGTTTCGGTGTCAAAAAAGATCTGTCTCATGGTCGGGAGTGGCCTTCAGCGCGTGAAGGCCTATTGTCGCCGCCGGCGGTGCCCGCACCGCGCGGCCGGCCTGCAACACTCAGCGGGACTGGCGGCGGTAGGCCCAGACCATCATCGCGATGCCGATCACGATCATGGGCAGGCTCAGCCATTGGCCCTGGCTCCAGCCCAGCGCACGCAAGCCCAGGAAGTCGTCCGGCTCGCGGAAATACTCGGCGACGAAGCGCGCCACGCCATAGCCCGTCAGGAACAGCCCGGACACCGCGCCCAGGGGCCGCGGCTTGCGCGCGAACCACCACATCACGACGAACAGCAGCAAGCCCTCGCCGAGGAACTGGTAGATCTGGCTGGGATGACGCGGCAGGTTGCTGCCGGACTGCGGGAAGATCATCGCCCAGGGCAGGCTGGGGTCGGCCGCGCGGCCCCACAGCTCGCCGTTGATGAAGTTGCCCAGCCGGCCCGCCGCCAGCCCGGTGGGCACGCAGGGCGCCACCAGGTCGGCCACGGTGAAGAAGCTCCAGCCCTTGCGGCGGGCGAACAGCGCCATTGCGAGGATCACGCCCAGCAGTCCGCCGTGGAAGGACATGCCGCCCTTCCACACCGCCAGCACTTCGCCCAGATGCTGCAGGTAGTAGTCAGGCTTGTAGAACAGCACATAGCCCAGGCGCCCGCCCAGCACCACGCCCAGCACGCCGAAGAACAGCAAGTCGTCGACGTCGCGGCGCGTCCAGCCCATCTGGGCGTTCCAGGGCCTGGCCACCTGGCGGCCGGCCAGCCACAGGAAAAGGCCGAAGGCGGTCAGGTACATCAGTCCGTACCAATGGATGGCCACGGGCCCCAGCTGCAGGGCCACCGCGTCGAAGCGGGGATGTACCAGCATGTTCAAGTCACTCTCGTTCAGAAGCGGCGAATCATAGGCGAGGCACACCGGCCCCGGCCGACAGGCGGCGGCTCATCCCAGTTCCTGCAGGCGCTTGCGGCAGTCCTCGATGTTGTTGGGGCTGGCACGGCGGCTGGCGATGTAGCGCTCGTAGGCGGCGCGTGCCTGGGCCTTGTCGCCCATGGCCTGCCAGGCCATGCCGATGCGGTGGTCCAGCGCCAGCGAGTCCGCGCCCTCCATCTGGCGGGCGCGCTCGAAGCTGGCGATGGCCTGCTCATGCCGGCCCATCGCGTCCAGCACGCGGCCCAGCCCATAGGGGCCCATGGCCTGGCGCGGCTGCTCCTTGATCAATTGCTCGAACCAGGCCTGCGCCCGGTCCAGCTCGCCCTGGAACATCCACTCGCGCCCCAGCTCGGACCACAGCAGGCGCAGCTCCAGCAGCAAGCCGGGCTTGTTGCTGCGCACCGCGCGCAGTTCGCGCTCCATCGCCACCCAGTCCTTGCGATGGGCCGCGATGCGTGCGCGCAGCAGACGCTGCTCGTCGGCGTCGCGCGCCTCCTGCACCAGCGCGCGGGCGCGCTCCTCGCCGCCACCGGCCATCGCCGGCAGCGCCAGGTAGAGCTGGGCCAGCGCGCTGCGCGCTTCATTCATCTCGGGTGCGCGATCCAGCGCGCGGCGCAGCAGGTCGCGCACCTTGCCGACCTGCGACAGCATCTTCAGCTTGCTGCCCTGGCGCGCCTGCAAGGACAGGCCCAGCGCCTGCGCGTACGAGCAGGCCGGCTCGGGCTGGGCGCGCTGCTGGCAGCGCTCCAGCGCCTGCAGGGCCTGGCGCAGCGGCGCGGGATCGGCCAGGTCCAGCACGCCCAGCGTCCAGGCCACAGCAGCCTGCGGATCGTCGGGCTGGGACTTCAGGCGGCGCTGCGCCGCCTGCTCCAGCAGATCGGCCTGGCCGGCGTCCAGCAGGGCCTGCAAGGCCGGGTCCTTGAACACCACGGCCTGTGCCGACGGCATCAACGCGGCACTCGTCAACAGGGCGGCCAGCGTAAGGCGCAGGCGGGGATGGAAAAACAGACTCACTCCAGCACTCCTCGTATCGATGGCCGCGGGCGCCCCGACGCATGGGGGTCAGGACGCCAGCGCCGCGCGCACATGGTCCACGAAACGGCTCACCACAGGGGCCGCGGGTTCTTTCCAGATCAGGCTGGTCTCGCTTTGCGGCGGATCGCCGGCCAGCTCCAGGTAACGCACGCCGGGCCGCTGCAGCGCACAGACCGAGCGCGGCACCCAGGCCACGCCCATGCCGGCGGACACCAGGTTGACGATGGTCTGCATCTGATTGGCTTCCTGGGCGATCTGCGGCGTCGCGCCATGCGCGCGATAAAAACCCAGCAGCGCATCGAACAGTGAGGGCGCGATCTCGCGGGGGAACACCACCAGCGGCTCGGCCAGCAGACGCGCCAGCGCGGGGCGCCGGCCCAGCCCCCAGTCCTCCGCATGGGCCAGCACCATGGGCTCCATGCCGATGGACAGGCGGGCGAAACCGGGCGGCACCGCGTCCGGCGCATGGATCACGAAGCCGGCGTCCAGGTCGCCGCGCTCGAAGCCTTGCTGCTGCACATCCAGCGTGGCCTCCAGCAGGTTGAGCGCGACACCCGGATGCTGCTCGCGAAAGCCGCGCAGCCAGCGCGGCATCTCGCCATAGCCGACGGTGGAGACGAAGGCGAGGCTGAGCCGCCCCTGCTCGCCGCTGGCCGCGGCGCGCACGCGCTGCGGCAGCTGGGTCGCCAACTCCATCAGGCGCGTGCCTTGCTCCACCAGCGCCTGCCCCGCCGGCGTCAGCGCGACGACACGCCGACCGCGCTCCAGCAGCGCCACCCCCAGCTGCGCCTCCAGCTTCTGAATGGCCAGGCTCAGCGGCGGCTGCGTCATGTGCAGGCGCTCCGCCGCGCGGCCGTAATGCAGTTCCTCGGCCAGCACCAGGAACTGGCGCAGGCTGCGAAGCTCGATCATGAGGATTGATACATTCCACAAATCAAATCCACGGTCACTATATATTGGACCCTAGGGTTTGCGCTCGGGATACTTGCAAGAATCTGTTCAACCCTTTCGGATGCCAGACATGAGTTCCAGCCCCGCCAACCGCCGCTCCAAGAACATCACCGAGGGCGTGGCCCGCGCGCCCAACCGTTCGATGTATTACGCCCTGGGCTACGAGGCCGGCGACTTCGACAAGCCGATGATCGGCGTGGCCAACGGCCATTCGACGATCACGCCCTGCAATTCCGGTCTGCAGCGCCTGGCCGATGCCGCCGTCGAAGGGCTGAAGGCGGCCGGCGCCAACCCGCAGATCTTCGGCACGCCGACGATCAGCGACGGCATGGCCATGGGCACCGAGGGCATGAAGTACTCGCTGGTCTCGCGCGAGGTCATCTCCGACTGCGTCGAGACCTGCGTCGGCGGCCAGTGGATGGACGGCGTGATGGTGATCGGCGGCTGCGACAAGAACATGCCCGGCGGCATGATGGGCATGCTGCGCGCCAACGTGCCGGCGCTGTACATCTACGGCGGCACCATCCTGCCCGGCAAGTACAAGGGCCAGGACCTCAACA
The DNA here is from genome assembly GCF_022549225.1 of Pelomonas sp. CA6. Taxonomy (GTDB): domain Bacteria; phylum Pseudomonadota; class Gammaproteobacteria; order Burkholderiales; family Burkholderiaceae_C; genus Roseateles. The sequence goes on along the minus strand of NZ_JAKZFD010000001.1, from coordinate 635,247 downwards.
TCGTCAGCGTCTTCGAAGCCGTGGGCCAGTTCAGCGCCGGCAAGATGAGCGAAGAGGACTTCTGCGAGATCGAGAAGCGCGCCATCCCCGGCAGCGGCTCCTGCGGCGGCATGTACACGGCCAACACCATGAGCTCCTCCTTCGAGGCGCTGGGCATGAGCCTGCCCTACTCCTCCACGATGGCCAACGTCGAGAACGAGGTGGTGGACAACGTCAAGAAGGCCGCAGGCGTGCTGGTGGAGGCGGTGAAGAAGGACCTGAAGCCGCGCGACATCGTCACCAAGAAGGCGATCGAGAACGCGGTGGCGGTGATCCTGGCCACCGGCGGCTCCACCAACGCGGTGCTGCACTATCTGGCCATCGCCCACGCGGCCGGCGTCGAATGGACCATCGACGACTTCGAACGCATGCGCAAAAAGGTGCCGGTGCTGTGCAACCTCAAGCCCAGCGGCCAGTACCTGGCGATCGACCTGCACCGCGCCGGTGGCATTCCCGCGGTGATGAAGGAGCTGCTCAAGCACGGCCTGCTGCACGGCGACGCGATGACCATCACCGGCAAGACCGTGGCCGAGAACCTGGCCGAGGTGCCGGACCTGTCGCCGGACCAGGACGTGATCCGCCCGGTCGGCGATCCGCTCTACGCGCAGGGCCACCTCGCCATCCTCAAGGGCAACCTGGCCACGGAAGGCTGCGTGGCCAAGATCACCGGGCTGAAGAACCCCGTGATCACCGGCCCGGCGCGCGTGTTCGACGACGAACAGTCGGCGCTGGCCGCCATCATGGCCGGCAAGATCCAGGCCGGCGACGTGATGGTGCTGCGCTACCTGGGCCCCAAGGGCGGTCCCGGCATGCCGGAAATGCTGGCGCCCACCGGCGCGCTGATCGGCCAGGGCCTGGGCGAGAGCGTGGGCCTGATCACCGACGGCCGCTTCTCGGGCGGCACCTGGGGCATGGTGGTCGGCCATGTGGCGCCCGAGGCCTATGAGGGCGGCGCGATCGCGCTGGTACAGGAAGGCGACACCATCACCATCGACGCCCACCAGCTGCTGCTGCAGCTGCATGTGGACGACGCGGAACTGGCGCGCCGGCGCGCGGCCTGGGTGCAGCCGGGGCCGCGCTACACCCGCGGCGTGCTCGCCAAGTTCGCGAAGAACGCCGCCAGCGCCAGCCACGGCGCGGTGCTGGACCGCTTCGAGTAAGCGCGCCGCGACATCGAAGGCCGCGGCGGCAGCGAGCCGCCGCTCGCCAGACGCGCCAGATGTGCCGGGTGCGCCGGTCTCAGCGCCGGCGCTTGCTCTTGTCGCCCTGCCCCAGCGCCTCCAGCGCTTTCTGGCGGCGCGCGTCCTTCTTCTGGTCCATGCGCCGCATGGCCTCGCGCTGGGTGTAGCCGAACTTGTCGGCGAAGGCCCACCAGATCGTGGCCAGTGGAAACGGCGCCAGCACCAGCCACCAACTCCACTGCGCCACCGGTCCGATCTCGCCGACTTTGAGCAAGATCATGAGGACCCCAATCACCACAAACCACATCGCACACTCCCAGTGCTGTTGTTCCTGCCAGCGCAGGGCTGCAACCGTAGAATCTTCGCCAGCCCGAGCGGGCTTGGGCCTGCTCGGCACCAACCCAGGACTGACCCCGGACCTGACCCGAAAGGATGCCATGAAATACGCCCTGATCGCCCTGACCGCAGCCACCCTGATGGCGGCTCCGTCCGCCTACGCCAGCCAGGATCTGGCGCAGAAGAAGAACTGCATGGCCTGCCATGCCCTGGACAAGAAGCTGGTGGGCCCGGCCTACAAGGACGTCGCGGCCAAGTACGCCAAGGACAAGGACGCCGTGAAGAAGCTGGCCGAGAAGATCGTCAAGGGCGGCTCCGGCGTCTGGGGCCCCGTCCCCATGCCCGCCAACACCCAGGTCACGCCGGCCGAAGCCGAGACCCTGGCCAAGTGGGTCCTGACGGTCAAGTAAGCCCTCTCCGCCGGCCCCTCAAGGGGCGGGCTCGCCAGACCGGCCAAGAGCCGGATCGGCGAGCCTCGGTGGCTGAATCAAGGCCCGCCACTGGCGGGCCTTTCCATTGGGGCGGCGCCGCGCCCCGTTGCCGAGCCGGCAGAAGCAAGTCAGAAGTAAAGAGGCCCGCCAATGGCGGGCCTCGAAGTCTCCAGCGACGCCCGAGGAGCCGGGCGGGGGTGTGGTCAGTACGCCTGGCCCAGTTGCTCCAGGATGGCCGGGTTCTCCAGCGTGCTGGTGTCTTGCGTGACGCTCTCGCCCTTGGCGACCGAGCGCAGCAGGCGACGCATGATCTTGCCGGAACGGGTCTTGGGCAGGTTGTCGCCGAAGCGGATGTCCTTGGGCTTGGCGATCGGGCCGATCTCCTTGGCCACGTGATCGCGCAGCTGCTTGGCGATGGCCTTGGCCTCATCGCCGCTGGGACGCGGACGCTTGAGCACGACGAAGGCGCAGATCGCCTCGCCGGTGGTGTCGTCGGGACGGCCCACCACCGCGGCCTCCGCCACCAGCTCGGTGCAGCTGACCAGCGCGGACTCGATCTCCATCGTGCCCATGCGATGGCCCGAGACGTTCAGCACGTCGTCGATGCGGCCGGTGATGGTGAAGTAGCCGGTCTTCTCGTCGCGGATCGCGCCGTCGCCGGCCAGGTAGTAGCCGCGCAGTTCGGACGGGTAGTAGCTCTTCTTGAAGCGCTCCGGATCACCCCAGATGGTGCGAATCATGGACGGCCAGGGCTTCTTGACGACCAGGATGCCACCCTGCCCGTTGGGCACGTCGTTGCCCAGCTCGTCGACGATGGCCGCCGTGATGCCCGGGAAGGGCAGCGTGCAGGAGCCCGGCACCAGCGTCGTCGCGCCCGGCAGCGGCGTGATCATGTGGCCGCCGGTCTCGGTCTGCCAGAAGGTGTCGACGATGGGGCAGCGGCCGCCGCCCACATGCTGGTGGTACCACTCCCAGGCTGCCGGGTTGATGGGCTCGCCCACCGAGCCCAGCAGGCGCAGCGAGGACAGGTCGTAGTTCTTGGGATGGACCGCCTCGTTGGTCTCGGCGGCCTTGATCAGCGAGCGGATCGCGGTCGGCGCGGTGTAGAAGATCGTGACCTTGTGGTCCTGGATCATCTTCCAGAAGCGGCCGGCGTCCGGATAGGTGGGCACGCCTTCGAAGACGATCTCGGTGCCGCCCAGCGCCAGCGGGCCGTAGGTGATGTAGGTATGGCCGGTGACCCAGCCGATGTCGGCCGTGCACCAGAACACGTCGCCGTCCTTCAGGTCGAAGGTCCACTTGGTGGTCAGCGCCGCATGCAGCAGATAGCCGCCGGTGCTGTGCTGCACGCCCTTGGGCTTGCCAGTGGAGCCCGAGGTGTAGAGCAGGAACAGCGGATGCTCGGCCTCCACCCACTCGGGTTCGCATTGGCTGCTCTGCCCTTCGGTCAGCTCATGCAGCCACTGATCGCGGCCGGCGACCCAGGCGATGCTGCCGCCGGTGCGCTTGTACACGATCACGTCGCGCACGGTGGGGCAGCTGTTGTCGGCCAGCGCCTCGTCAACGATGGCCTTCAGCGCCAGCGCCTTGCCGCCACGCTGCTGTTCGTCGGCGGTGATCACCATCACCGCGCCGGCATCCTGCACGCGGTCGCGCAGCGACTGCGCCGAGAAGCCGCCGAACACCACGGAGTGGGTGGCGCCGATGCGCGCGCAGGCCTGCATCGCGACCACGCCCTCGATGGACATGGGCATGTAGATGACCACGCGGTCACCCTTCTTGACGCCGCGCGCCTTCAGCGCGTTGGCCAGTTGCGCGACGCGCAGCAGCAGCTGCGCATAGCTGACCCGGGTGACCTCGCCGCCATCGGCCTCGAAAATGATCGCGGTGCGATCGCCGCGGCCCGCCTCGACGTGGCGGTCCAGGCAGTTGTAGGAGACGTTCAGCAGCCCGTCGTCGAACCACTTGAAGAACGGCGCCTGGCTCTCGTCCAGCGTGCGGGTGAAGGGCTTCTTCCAGCTCAGCAACTCGCGCGCCAGGCGGGCCCAATAGCCGGCGTAGTCGGTCTCGGCTTCCTTGCACAGCGCGTCATAGGCCGCCATGCCCGCGACGTGGGCGCTGGCTGCCAGGGCTGCGGGTGGGGGATAGTGCTTGTCGCTCATGGCCTTTGTCTCCGTGCCCGGCGCGGGCTGCTGCATGTCTAACGGCGGACTCTGTGGGTCCAGGGTTGTCGGGAACTGTGCGATTTCACACTGACGAAGCCCTTACTCTTGTACAAGACCGCCAGTGCGAACCGGCTGGGGTTCACCCTAGTCGGATCCCCGCATTCTGACCTCGTACCTCGGTGTTACCGGCCGGGCTTCCCTAGAATCGCGCGTTTGCCGCCCCTGACCCACGGAACTTCATGACACAGAACGCCATCACCAAACTGGGCCCCCTGCCCGCGCTGATCTTCGGCAGCCGCTGGCTGCAGCTGCCGCTCTATGTCGGCCTGATCCTCGCGCAGGCGGTCTATGTGTTCCAGTTCTGGACCGAGCTGGTGCACCTGATCGAGGCCGCCTTCGGCCACCAAGACGCGCTGGCCTCGCTGGTCAAGAGCATTGGCTACAAGGCCGCCGCGATCAAGGATGCGAGCGGCAACACCATCGGCTACGAGCCCATCGCCAAGATCAACGAGACCATCATCATGCTGGTGGTGCTGGGCCTGATCGACGTGGTGATGATCTCCAACCTGCTCATCATGGTGATCGTCGGCGGCTACGAGACCTTTGTGTCGCGCATGCGCCTGGAGGGCCATCCGGACCAGCCCGAATGGCTCAGCCATGTGAACGCCTCGGTGCTCAAGGTCAAGCTGGCCACCGCCATCATCGGCATCTCGTCCATCCACCTGCTCAAGACCTTCATCAACGCCGACAACTACACCGAGAAGACGCTGATGTGGCAGACCATCATCCACATCGCCTTCCTGTTCTCGGCGCTGGCGATCGCGCTGACCGACCGCCTGCTGTCCCACGGCGCCGGCGACGACGCGCATTGAAGGGCGTCGGGCCAACGGCCCGGCCCACAAGAGAAAACCGCCCGAGGGCGGTTTTTTCATGGGCGCTCGTCGCTCAGCGGGCCGGCCGCCGCGTCAGGATCAGCGTGCCCAGCAGCCCCGACAGCAGCGACCCGCCCAGCACGCCCAGCTTGACGCGTGTGTCGTAGTCGCCGTCCAGCCCCGCGAAGGCCAGGCCGCCGATGAACAGACTCATCGTGAAGCCGATGCCGCAGAGCACGCAGACGCCGAAGAACTGCACCCAGTCCGCGCCGCGCGGCTTCTCGGCCAGGCCCAGGCGGATCATCAGCCAGGACGCACCGAACACCCCCACTGCCTTGCCCAGCAGCAGCCCCAGCGCGATGCCCAGCGAGATCGGATGCAGCAAGTCGGCGAGCTTGAGCCCCGCCAGCGACACCCCCGCGTTGGCGAACGCGAACATCGGCAGGATCAGGAAGGCCACCCAGGGATGCAGCCCGTGCTCCAGGTCCTCGGCCGGCGAACCGCCCTTGCCGTCGCTGGACGGGATGAAGAGCGCCGTGGCCACGCCGGCCAGCGTCGCATGCACGCCGGACTTCAGCACGCAGGTCCACATCACCAGGCCCAGCACGATGTACAGGTCCACCCGCATCACGCGCGCGCGGTTCAGCGCGAACAGCGCCAGCAGGCACAACAGCGCCCCGCCCAGCATGGGCAGCGACAGCTGGTGGGTGTAGAACAGCGCGATCACGACAATGGCGCCCAGGTCGTCGATGATGGCCACCGCGGTCAGGAAGACCTTCAGCGAGGCCGGCACCCGCGCACCGAGCAGCATCACGATGCCCAGCGCGAAGGCGATGTCCGTCGCCGCCGGAATGGCCCAGCCGCGCAGCGGGACGGCCTCGCCCCAGTTCACCGCGGCATAGATCAGCGCCGGCACCGCCATGCCGCCCAGCGCCGCCACCGCCGGCAGCACCGCCTGCGAGCGCTGCGACAGCTCGCCATGGACGAACTCACGCTTGATCTCCAGCCCGACGAGGAAGAAGAACACCGCCATCCACAGGTCATTGACCCAGACGATCAGCGGCTTGGCCAGCACCAGCCAGTCGCCGCCGATGCGCAGCTCGCCGGGGAACTGCGTGAAGGACTGGTACCAGCCGCCGAGGCCGGAATTGCTGACCAGCAGCGCCGCCAGCGCGGCCATCGCGAGCACGATGCCGCCCGCGGACTCCATGGCAAAAAACCGTTGCAGGGAACGCCGGATCACGGGCTGGACCTCCTCTCATGTCTGGGCTTCAGTACACTGGCAGGCTGTGCGGCCTTGTACCGCGAGCCCGTCCCCGCCTTGCGGCGGAGACTGATCCCGGCACACTTCAGCACCATGCAAGCCAAGGGCGGGATGATGCACCAGTTCCGCGGCATCGCCCGCCCGCCAGCCTCCCTTGTCCACGGACTCGCACCATGAGCACACAGATTCGATACGCTGACCTGGTTGACAGCGTCGCCGCCGCGCTGCAGTACATCTCGTACTACCACCCCGCCGACTACATCCAGCACCTGGCGCGCGCCTACGAGCGCGAGCAGAGCGCGGCCGCGAAGGACGCGATCGCGCAGATCCTGACCAACAGCCGCATGTGCGCCGAAGGCCGCCGGCCGATCTGCCAGGACACCGGCATCGTCAACGTCTTCCTGAAGATCGGCATGGATGTGCGCTGGGTGGACTTCCCCGGCTCCATCCAGGACGCCATCAACGAGGGCGTGCGCCGCGCCTACAACCACCCGGACAACAAGCTGCGCGCCTCCGTGCTGTCCGACCCCATCTTCGAGCGCAAGAACACCAAGGACAACACGCCGGCCGTGGTCTTCATGGAGGTGGTGCCGGGCAACACCGTGGACATCACCGTCGCGGCCAAGGGCGGCGGCTCGGAGAACAAGAGCAAGGTCTACATGCTCAACCCCAGCGACAACATCGTCGACTGGGTGCTGAAGACCGTGCCCACCATGGGCGCCGGCTGGTGCCCGCCCGGCATGCTGGGCATCGGCGTGGGCGGCACGGCCGAGAAGGCGGCGCTGCTGGCCAAGGAAGCGCTGATGGACGACATCGACATGTACGAGCTGCTGCAGCGCGGCCCGCAGAACAAGCTCGAAGAGCTGCGCATCGAGCTGTATGAGAAGGTCAATGCGCTGGGCATCGGCGCGCAGGGCCTGGGCGGCCTGACCACGGTGCTGGACGTCAAGATCAAGACCTACCCCACGCACGCCGCGTCCAAGCCCATCGCGATGATCCCGAACTGCGCCGCCACCCGCCATGCGCACTTCGTGCTGGACGGCTCCGGCCCCAGCTACATCGAGCCGCCCAGCCTGGACCTGTGGCCCGACGTGCACTGGGCGCCCGACTACAACAAGAGCACCCGCGTCGACCTGAACACCCTGACCAAGGAGCAGGTGGCCAGCTGGAAGCCCGGCCAGACCCTGCTGCTCAACGGCAAGATGCTCACCGGCCGCGATGCCGCGCACAAGCGCATCCACGACATGCTGGCCAAGGGCGAGAAGCTGCCGGTCGATTTCACCAACCGCGTCATCTACTACGTCGGCCCGGTCGACCCGGTGCGCGACGAGGTGGTCGGCCCGGCCGGCCCCACCACCGCCACGCGCATGGACAAGTTCACCCGCATGATGCTGGAGCAGACCGGCCTGATCGCGATGGTGGGCAAGGCCGAACGCGGCCCGGTCGCGATCGACGCCATCCGTGACGCCAAGAGCGCCTACCTGATGGCCGTCGGCGGCGCCGCCTATCTGGTCTCCAAGGCCATCAAGGCGGCCAAGGTCGTCGGCTTCGAAGACCTGGGCATGGAGGCCATCTACGAGTTCGACGTGGTCGACATGCCGGTGACCGTGGCGGTCGATGCCGGCGGCACCAGCGCCCACCAGACCGGCCCGGCCGAATGGCAGGCCAAGATCGGCAAGATCCCGGTGGCCGTGGCCTGAGGCCGACAGCCCCGAAGCGAAGCCGCCGCAAGGCGGCTTTTTTTCGCCCCGGGGGCGCTCAGTTCTCGGGCTTGGCCACCGCGTCAGGCGCCGTGGCGGGCAGCGCGGGCTCGGGCTCCCGGCGCGCGTCCAGGCCCCAGCTCATCCAGTCCTCGCCGAACAGCTCGGACGGATGCGGCGTGGCGATGCTGCCGTTGCCGCATTGCAGCGAGTCGGCGGGGCAGTACTTGTCGCAGCCCCAGCAGATGCGGCCGGGGTTGGCGGGTTGGATCGGGAATTTTTTGGCCATCGCGGAGGCCGGCCGCGCCCTGCGCCCGCCGGTCCCGACAGCATGCGCACGCGTCGCCAGCATGGATTTGACCCGCCTCAAGCGGAAGCTCCGTCGGCCCGCATGGCCCTACCCCCGCCCCGGCTGACTCCTGAGCGACGCCCGCCCGGGGTGCGGCGCGCTAGCATCCGGCCTCCAGCACCACGAGGAGAACGCGATGACCCTGCGCACCTATGCCGCCCTTGCCCAGGGCGGCCCGCTGCAGCCCTTCAGCTACGACCCCGGCCCGCTGGGCGAGGAAGAGGTGGCGATCCGCGTCGAGCATTGCGGCATCTGCCATTCGGACCTGGCGATGATCGACAGCGAATGGTTCCCCGCCAGCTATCCGGTCGTGCCTGGCCACGAGGTGGTGGGCACCATCACCGCGGTGGGATCCCGGGTCAAGGGGCGCGAGGTCGGGCAGCGCGTGGGCGTGGGCTGGCACACCAGCAGCTGCAGCCACTGCAACTTCTGCCTGTCCGGCGAGCAAAACCTCTGCGGCCAGCGCCAGCCCACCATCATCGGCCGCCATGGCGGCTTCGCCGAGGCCCTGCATGCGCACTGGAGCTGGGCCGTGCCCATCCCCGCCGGTCTGGACCCGGCCGCGGTCGGGCCGCTGATGTGCGGCGGCGGCACGGTCTTCCTGCCCTTCCAGCTGCATGCGATCAAGCCGACCGATCGCGTCGGCGTGGTCGGCATTGGCGGGCTCGGGCATCTGGCCGTGAAGTTCGCGCGCGCCTGGGGCTGCGAAGTCACCGCCTTCACCTCGTCGGCCGCCAAGCGCGAGGAAGCACTGGCGCTGGGAGCGCACCGCACGGTCTCCAGCGTGGACCGCGCGGAACTCAAGAGCGTGGCCGGCCAGCTCGATTTCCTGCTCGTCACCGTTGGCGCCACGCTGGACTGGGACTCGCTGATCGCGACGCTGGCGCCCAAGGGCCGGCTGCACCTGGTCGGCGTGGTCACCGACAAGCTCAACCTCAAGAGCGGCGGCCTGCTGAGCTGGCAGCGCAGCCTGTCGGCGTCACCGACCCCGGCGCCCGGCACGCTGGCGCGCATGCTGGACTTCGCCGCGCGCCACCAGATCCTGCCGCAGGTGGAGCGCTTCCCGATGAGCCGCGTCAACGAGGCGCTGGACCACCTGCGCGCCGGCAAGGCGCGCTACCGGGTGGTGCTGGACGCGGACTTCTGAGCCGTCACCTCACTTGTAGAGCACTTGCTGGCGCAGGTCGTTGAGCATCGGCTGCAAGGCCTCGCGGTATGCCGCGATGACCTCCGGCGAGCAGACGTTTGACGGCATGCGATCGGCAATGCGGCGCTTCACATGCAGCAAGCGCCCTTCCAACCGGTAGCTGCTCTCATAGCTGACCAGCGGCCCGTTGTAGGCGGTATCCGTCGGTATCGACAACACCTGCATGTTCTCGGGCAGGGTGATCTCGTAGGTTTCCTCAGAGGCAGAGGAGAAACACAGGACCGCATGGTCCGGAGCTGGCTGAAGCGCCGCGTGGGCATAGGCCGGCACAGGCGCCGGGCTGAACAGCATGGGGCCGATGCCAAAGGCGCCGGCTGCCCCGGTGCGCAACAGCGGCTGGGTTTTGAAACTGGCCTCGTACTCGAACTGGTCCGTGCGCTGTTGCGGATCGCTGTAGCGCTTCATTTGACCGTCAGCCGGGATGCGCGCCGATTCGAAGTGGCGCTTGACCATGCCGTCTCGCTGGTCCTGGCTGAGTGATTTGAAGCCCACGCGCAGCATCTGACCGAAGCGCGCCTCGGCCGTTATCCGGACCTCGCCCTCGAAACTGCCATCAGCCCCAATGCGATAGCGCGCGTCCATCGTCTGGCGGGCGCGGCCATCATCGCCGGGCGTGCGCGCCGGAACGTCCGCACTGGCGGCCAGCACGGGCTTGTCCTGAACACTCAAGGGCAATTGACCAAACGGCGCATCCGGGTCGGTCGAATCCAGGAAGAGCCCGAGCGACGGGAGATAGTTGATGACATGGTTCACCATGCTGAGAACGGGAACCTCAGGCAATGCATAGAGGTTGCCTGAGTTCACCAGCACTTGGTGACTGGGAATGCCCTTGGCGGCCAGCAAGGCCTGCAGCAGGGTCGTGTGGTCCTTGCAGTCGCCCATGCGGTTGTCCAGCACCACACCCAGGTCACGCGGCACGACCGCGCCGATGCCCACGCAGTTGCCCGCATAGCCGATCTCTCGCGACACCCAGTCATACAGCAGATTCGCTTGCGCCTTGGGTCCCTCAGCTCCCGCCGTGATCTGATCGGCCAGGGCCTGGATACGGGGCGTGACCACGGCCTTGGGCTCGGCACGCTCCACGTAGCGCTGCGCGATGTCGCGCGGGCTCTCGAAACTTGACACGGCATACCCAGGCTCGGTGCCCTGCGCGTAGACCGAGTAGTCGCGGCGCTCGTTCACCAAGGCCTGCGGCTGGGCAAGCGTCCAGCGCAGCAGCTGGCGGGCGCCCTGCTCCTGGCGGCTAAAGCCCATGTGCCAGTTGGCGAACTGCAGCTTCATCTTGCGCGGCGCGTCCACGGTGATGTCCACCTTGTCGAAGGCGACGCTGCGCGAGAACTCCGCGACCCGCGAAAAATGTCCGGGAAACAGCGGCTGGCGCGTCACGATGCGATAGCTGATTTCCGCTGCATCGCCGACCTGCAGATCCGGAAACACCACGGCCGTCTCGTTCCAGTCGCTGAACAGCGCCGCGGCGCCGCTGCGGCCAGACGCCGTCTTCAGCTGATAGTTGCTCTTGGGCACCACCAATTTGCGCCCGTTGGCCTTGCGGGTAAAGGCTTCAACGATCTCGAGCCGTTGCGCGCTGGCACTGTGGCTGATGGAGTATTTGCGGACATGGTCCGCCTCATCGGCCTTGAGCAGCCGGTTGACCTGTCGATAGTGGCTCACTTCGCTGCCATCCTCAGCTACCACATGGCGCTCGACATACTGCTCAACCCGCGCCCCCAGATCGGTGGCGACCCGCTGCGGTGTCGATGCCGCCCAGGCGGAAATAGCCAAGACCATTCCCGCCAAGCCACTCACACAGTTCCTCCAACCTTTCTTCATATCGACCCTCCCTGGTCTGTATGTCTGTATTTATGAGCGATGGACCGCTTCACCCGGTGGCGGCATTGCATGATGCAACACCCGCTGCGGGAACGGAATGTCGATGCCCAGCTCGTTGAGCAGGCGCAGGATGGCGAGGTTGGCGTCCGAGCGCGGGCCGCCCTGGCCGTTCTCCGGGTCGCCGATCCAGAAGTAGACCGTCAGCTCCAGGCCGTCGGCCGCGAAGTTGCTCAGCTGCACCGAGGGCCCGGGGTCCTTGAGCACGCGCGGCACCTGGCTCACGCGCTCGACGATGCGCGGCATCAGTGCCTCCACGTCGGTGCCGTAGGCGACCTGCACCACGGTGGACAGCAGCACGCGCGGATCGGTCAGAGAGAGGTTCTCCACGCGCGTGGTCATCAGGGTCTCGTTGGGCACGATGGCCTCGCGCCCGCCCAGCGCACGGATCACGGTGTAGCGCGTCTTGATGTCGCTGATGCGGCCTTCGAAGTTGTCCACGCGCACCATGTCGCCGATGCGCAGCGAGCGCTCGGCCAGGATCACGAAGCCCGAGACATAGTTGGCCGCCAGCTTCTGCAGGCCAAAGCCGATGCCCACGCCCACCGCGCCACCCAGCACCGACAGCGCCGTCAGGTCGATGCCCGCCACCGACAGCGCGACGATCAGCCCCAGGAACATCAGCGCGGCCCGGGTCAGGTTGACCGCGATCTTGCGCATGGACAGATCGATGTTGGCGTTGCGCATCAGCTTGGCCTCGATCACCGAGGACAGCCACAGCACCAGCACCAGCACCAGCGCCGCCGAGAAGCCGCCCTCGATCACGTCGCGCGCGGTGACCTTGGTGGCGCCGATCTTGACGGTGATGCCGTCCAGATCGCTCATCAGCATGGGCAGCACGCCGGTGATCCACAGGATGGAGCCACCCCAGGCCAGCCAGGACACGCTGCGCTCGATCAGGCCGGCCCAGCGCGAGGCGGGCAGCGCCGCGCGCAGCACGCGCGCGAACAACCGGATCACCACCAGCGAGATCATCACCGGGATGATCAGCTTGAACACCGCGACCGGCAGCCCCATCATCGGCATGCTGCGCCGCGCCAGGATGGCCAGCAGCAGCGCCAGCACCGGAAACAGCACGCCGTCCACCGCGTGCTGGCCGAAGAGCACCGAGTTGGCGTCATGCTGCGGCATGCGGCGCTTGAGCGCCGAAACCACCAGCCAGGACAGACCCAGGCAGGCCACGGTCAGGCCCAGTTCGATCAGGGACGAGGGTTTCAGGAAGGAGGCCAGCAAGGCCTCCAGCTTGTCGAAGCTCAGAGCATTGGTCATCGGAAGGCAGGCCCGCGCGAGGCGCGGGAGGGTGAGGCAACAGCAGGCGCCGCCGGCGGCGCGCGCAAGCCGCTCACGCGCGGCTCACACGCCGGCGAGCGCGCGCAGATGCGCGCCCACGCTGCGCGCCAGGGCCCCCAGATGGTAGCCCCCTTCGAGCACCGAGACGACGCGGCCGCGGGCGTGGCGCTGCGCCACGTCCATGATGCGCAGCGTGAACCATTCGTAATCGGCCTCGGTCAGCCCCAGCTGGCCCATGTCGTCCTCGCGGTGGCCATCGAAGCCGGCGGAGATGAAGATCATCTCGGGCCGGAACTCCTCCAGCGCCGGGAACCACTGCGCCTCGCACATCTCTCGGATGTCCATGCCCCGCGTGTAGGGCGGCACCGGGATGTTGACCATGTTGGTGCCCTTGGGCACCGCGCCGCTGTAGGGAAAGAGCGGGTCCTGGAAGATGGAGACCATCAGCACGCGGTCGTCGCCGGCGAGGATGTCCTCGGTGCCGTTGCCATGGTGGACATCGAAGTCCACCACCGCGACGCGGCGCAACCCGCGGTTGTCCAGCGCGTGGCGCGCGGCGATGGCGACGTTGTTGAAGAAGCAAAAGCCCATGCTCTGGTCGCGCGTCGCATGATGACCCGGCGGACGCACGGCGCAGAACGCGTTGCTGGCCTTGCGGTCCAGCACCAGGTCGGTGGCCTGCACCGCGGCACCGGCCGAGCGCAGCGCGGCCGCCCAGGTGTGGGGCATGGCCACGGTGTCGGGGTCCACCGCGCGGCTCTCGCCGGTGCTGGCCAGCGACTGCAGCAGATCGGCCAGCTCGGCCACATAGCCGTGGGTATGCGCCAGCTCCACGGTGCGCAGGTCCACCTCGGTCGCGTCCACGCGGGTCAGCGCGGCATCCATGCCATGCACGATCAGCCAGTCTTCGATCGCGTCCAGCCGTTGCGGGCATTCCGGATGGCCCGGTCCCATGTCGTGTCGGCGGCAGGCAGGATGGCTGAGATAGGCGGTGGACATCGTGCTCATCGCGCCCTGACGGCGCCACATTTCGGTTAACGTGAAGGCCATGAATCCGGATGCCTTGCAACCTCTTCACGCCCTGCAACGCCAGATTAGCACGATCATCCGTGGCAAGGCCGCCCAGATCGAGGACGCCGTGGCCTGCCTGTTGGCGGGGGGTCACTTGTTGATCGAAGACCTGCCCGGCGTCGGCAAGACCACGCTGGCGCACGCGCTGGCCATCTCGCTGGGCCTGCGCTTTTCGCGCGTGCAGTTCACCACCGATCTGATGCCCTCCGACCTGCTGGGCGTGAGCCTGTACGAACGCGAGCGCGGCGGCTTCCAGTTCCATCCCGGGCCGGTCTTCACCCAGGTGCTGCTGGCCGACGAGATCAACCGCGCCGGCCCCAAGACGCAGAGCGCGCTGCTGGAGGCGATGGAGGAATACCAGGTCAGCGTGGACGGCACCACCCATGCCCTGCCCCAGCCCTTCTTTGTGATCGCGACGCAGAACCCCAGCGAGCAGCTGGGCACCTACCCACTGCCGGAGTCGCAGCTGGACCGCTTCCTGATGTGCATCAGCCTGGGCTACCCGGACCGCCGCTCCGAGCGCGAGATGCTGCAGGGCGAGGACAGCCGCGAGCAGCTGCGCGCGCTCAAGCCGGTGATGGACGGCGCCACGCTGCAGGCGCTGCAGAAGCAGGTCGCCGCCATCCATGTCTCGGACGCGCTGCTGGACTATCTGCAATCGCTGATCGAGGCGACGCGATCCGGCCAGTGGTTCCACGAGGGCCTGAGCCCGCGCGCCGGCCTCGCGGTGCTGCGCGCGGCGCGCGCCAAGGCCTTGCTGGCCGGGCGCGACTATGTCTCGCCGGACGACCTCCAGGCCATCCTGCCGCAGGCCATCGCGCACCGGCTGCGCCCGCGCGCCGGCAGCGCGCGCGGCGCGCGCGAGCAGGTGCAGGCGATGCTGGCGGCCGTGCCCATCCCGTGAACGCGAGCCCCGAGCGCGGCGCCGAAGGCCAGGGCCTGCGGCAGCGCTGGCGCCAGTGGTGGTGGAGCCGGCACACGCCGCGCGACACGCTGCGCCTGGGCCAGCGCAACATCTACATCCTGCCCAGCCGGCCTGGGCTGGCGTATTGCGCGACGCTGCTGGTCATCCTGGTGGCGTCCATCAACGACCAGCTCAGCCTGGGCTATCTGCTGTGCTTCCTGCTCGCCGGCGCCGGCCTGGCCTCCATGCATGCCACGCACGGCAACCTCAGCGGTCTGAGCCTGGACCTGCGCACGCCGGGGCCAGGTCTTGCCGGCCAGCCACTGGCGCTGGAGCTGCGCCTGCACAACCCCGGCCGGGCGCGCTACGGCATCGGGCTGAACCCGGCCAGCGATCGCGAGCGGGCCTTCACCGACGTGCCCGCGCAAGGCCATGCCTCGCTGCAGCTGCGCATCCAGCTGCCCGGCCGCGGCCTGCATGAGCTGCCACTGCTGCGCATCACCACCCATTTCCCGCTGGGCCTGTTCGGCGCCTGGAGCCTGTGGCGTCCGGCCGCGCGCGCCTGGGTCTACCCGCTGCCCGAGGCCGGCGCCCCGCCCTGGCCGGACAACCCGGGCGGCCAGGGTCTGCCCGGCGCCCATCCTGGCAGCGGCGAGCCCGACGGCGTGCGCGGCTATCTGCGCGGCGATTCGCCGCGCATGATCCTGTGGAAGAAGTCCGCGCTGGCGCTGGCGCGCGCCGACGAGGGCGAGCGCGAGCCGCAGCTGTGGGTGCGCGAGCGCCGCAGCGCGCAGGCGCAGCAGCTGTGGCTGTCGCTCGCGCAGACCGCGGGTGCGGACTTCGAGGCACGGCTGTCCCGGCTTGCCGCCTGGGTGGAGCGTGCCGAGGCCCAGGGCCGGCCCTACGGGCTGCGCCTGCCCGGCGTGGAGATCCCGCCCGCGCTGGGCCCCGAGCAGCGCCGCGCCTGCATGGAAGCGCTGGCGCTGGCCGAGGAGCCGCGCCGATGAAGCCGCTGCCCCGCGAGGCGCGGGACACGCTGTTCCTGCTCGCCACCATCGCCGCGACGCTGGTCCCGCATGCGGGCCACCTGCCCGTCTGGGCCAGCGCGGCCGCTGCCGCCATCCTGTGCTGGCGCGCCGTGCTGGCCTGGCGCAGCGCGCCGCTGCCGGGCCGCTGGAGCCTGTTCGTCGTGCTCGGCCTGGTGCTGGGCCTGACCCTGCTGACCCACCGCACCCTGCTGGGCCGCGAGGCCGGCATCACCATGCTGGCCATGCTGATGGGGCTGAAGACCCTGGAGTTGCGGGCGCGGCGCGATGCCTTCGTGGTCTTCTTCCTGGGCTTCTTCCTGGTGCTCACGCAGTTCCTCTACTCGCAGTCGCTGCTGACCGCGCTGTGGACCCTGCTGTGCGTGTGGGCCCTGCTGTCCAGCCTGGTGCTGGCGCAGATGCCGCTGGGTCAGCCCCGGCTTCTGCTCGCCGCGCGCATCGCCGCGCGCAACACCTTGTGGGGCATGCCGGTGATGCTGGCGCTGTTCCTGCTGTTCCCGCGCCTGCCGCCGCTGTGGGGGCTGCCGCAGAACGAGCAGGCCCGCACCGGCCTGTCCGACCAGATGGAGTTGGGCGCCTTCACCGACCTGGCGGTGGACGACAGCATCGCGCTGCGGCTGAAGTTCAGCGACGGCGCGCCGCCGCCCGCGCAGCCCCAACTCTATTTCCGTGGCCAGGTGCTCAGCCGCTTCGACGGCAAGACCTGGCACGCCGCGCCGACGGCGCTGCCCTGGGGCGGCCAGGCGCCCTCGCGCACACCGCTGTTCGCGATGCAGGGAACGCCGCGTGCCTACGAGATGACCGTGGAACCGCTGCGCATCACCACCATCCCGCTGCTGGAGCATGCGCCGGGCGAGCCCGGCGCGCCGCTGGAGGCCGGCGAGCTGACGCTGCGCCGCGCCGTGCAGGGCCAGTGGGTGGCGCGCCGCCCGGTTGTCGAGCGGTTGCGGCTGCAGGCCCAGGCCTACCCCGCCGCCCGGTTGGGCCCGCTGCAGCGCGGCCCCGAGCTGCTGGGCGAGCTGGACCTGCCCGCCGGACTCAACCCGCGCAGCCGCGCCTGGGCGCTGGAGCAGCGCCGCCTGCTGCAGCAGAACCCGGCGCTGGCCGCCCCCGCCGCGCTGTCGCGCGCGCTGGCCGGCCGCCTGCTGCAAGAGATACGCGGCGGCGGCTTCGAGTACACGCTGGCCCCCGGCCTCTATGGCGAGGCCAGCCCGCACCGCGTCGACGAGTTCTGGTTCGACCGTCGCCAGGGCTTCTGCGAGCACTTCGCGGCCGCCTTCGTCGTGCTGATGCGCTCGGCCGGCGTGCCGGCACGCGTGGTCACCGGTTTTCAGGGCGCCGACCCGCAGCTGTCCGACGGCTACCTGGTGGTACGCATGAGCCAGGCCCATGCCTGGGCCGAGTACTGGCTCGAAGGCGAGGGCTGGCAACGCGTGGACCCCACCGCCGCGGTGGCCCCGGAACGCATACGCGGCCGCCCGCTGCGCAGCCCGCCGGGCGTGTTGGCCAATGCCTTGTCGCAGGTCGACCCGCGCCTGTGGGCCGGCCTGCGCCAGGCCTGGGAGGTGCTGGAAAACCGCTGGCAGCAGCAGGTGCTGAACTACGCGCGCAGCGACCAGTTCGAGCTGCTCAAGCGCCTGGGCTTTGCCCGCCCGGACTGGGAGGCGCTGCTGCAGACCGCCGGCTTGCTGCTGGCCGCCAGCGCCGGCGCCGGCGCGCTGTGGAGCCTGTGGCGCAGCCGGCCGCATGACGCCTGGACGCGCCAGCAGCGCTGGCTGATCCGCCGGCTGCAGCGCCTGGGCGTGGCCGCCACCGCGCAGCAAAGCCCGCGCCATTGGGCCCGGCTGCTGGCCGATCGCCATGGCGCCGCGGCCACGCCGCTGGTGGAGCTGCTGCTGCAGCTGGAGCGCCAGCGCTATGCCGCCGGCCCGCCCGCCGCGGGTGCCGGCGCGCGCCTGGCCTGGCGGCGACAATTCCAGCGTGCCGCCGCCCGGCTGCGACGGACCGACCGATGACGGATTGCCTGCCCATGACCGACACCCTGTTCCCATCGCGCCCCGCGCGCGCCCTCCCCCGCCTGGCGGCATTCACGCTGACCCTGGCGCTGGGGCTGGCATGGACCGCCACGGCCGACGCCGCCGCGCGCAAGCCCGGCAAGTCCGGCGCATCCACCACGCGCGCGGCGCTGGTCAAGACCCGGCACCAGGCGCAGCCCGCCCCGGCCGCGCAAGCCTATGGCGAACGCGCCGACCTGATGCGCTTCGCCGACGAGCTGGCCGCCGCGCGCGGCTGGGAGGCCGCGCCGCTGCGCGAGCTGCTCGCGCAGGCCCGACTGCTGCCGCAGGTGCAGAAGCTGATGATGCCGCCGCCCGCTGGCACGGCGAAGGACTGGGGCGCCTACCGCGCCCGCTTCGTCGAGCCGCGCCGGCTGCAGGCGGGGCTGGCCTTCTGGTCCGAACACGAGGCGGCGCTGGCGCGCGCCGAGGCGCAATACGGCGTGCCGGCGCACATCGTCGCCGGCGTCATCGGCGTCGAGACCTTCTATGGCCGCATCATGGGCGGCTTCCGCGTGCTGGACGCGCTGGCCACGCTGGCCTTCGACTTCCCCAGCGGGCGGCGCGACCGCAGCCCCTTCTTCCGCGAGGAGCTGGCCGAGTTCCTCGCGCTCACGCGCCGCGAAGGGCTGGACCCGCTGACGCTGAAAGGTTCCTATGCCGGCGCGCTGGGCTGGGGCCAGTTCATGCCCGGCAGCTGGAACCGCCATGCGGTGGACTTCGACGGCGACGGCAAGGTGGACCTGATCAACAGCCCGGTCGACGCGATCGGCTCGGTCGCCCACTATCTCGCCCAGCACGGCTGGCAGCGCGGCCTGCCGACCGACTTCGCCGTGCAGGCCCCGGTGGACACGCGCGAGCGTGCCCGGCTGATGGGCCCGGACATCCTGCCCAGCTTCAGCGCCGCCGAGCTGGAAGCCGCCGGCGCCCGCCTGGACGAGGCCGGCCGCGCCCACACTGGCCCCCTGGCGCTGATCGAACTGCAGATGGGCGATGCCGCGCCGGTCTACGTGGCCGGCACGCAGAACTTCTACGCGATCACGCGCTACAACCAGTCCAGCTACTACGCGATGGCGGTGATCGAGCTGGGGCGCACGCTGGCGCAGTGGCGCGGCGATGCGGCGCGCCCCGGGGCCGCGGCGGCTCCCGCCTCGGCCCCGCCGGAATCCCCGGCGCCGGCCTCGTCTCCCCGCTGAGGCGCGCGCCCGCCCCGGCGGCGCAAGACCCTCTGGGTACCGATGCCGGGATGCCCAGGGCATACTGGAAGTATCTCGACATCAAGATACTTCATGAGCCCGACCCTCGTCCCGCGCGCCCAGGTTCTGCGCGACACCCTCTGGACCGCGCTGGCGCCGGTGGTCTGGGGCAGCACCTACCTGGTGACCACCGAATGGCTGCCGCCGGACCGCCCCTTCACCGCCGCGCTGCTGCGCGCGCTGCCAGCCGGGCTGCTGCTGAGCCTGGCCGCGCGCCGGCTGCCGCGGCGCGGCGAATGGGGGCGCACGCTGGTGCTGGGGGCGCTGAACATCGGCATCTTCCAGGCCCTGCTGTTCATCGCCGCCTACCGCCTGCCGGGCGGCGTGGCCGCGGTCGTGGGCTCGATCCAGCCGCTGCTGGTGATGGCCCTGGCCTGGGCGGTCGAACGCCAGGCGCCGGCGCGGCTGGCGATACCGGCCGCGCTGGTGGGCGTGGGCGGCATGGCGCTGCTGCTGCTGTCGCCGCAATCCTCGTGGGACCTGCTGGGCGTGGCCGCGGCGCTGGCGGGCGCGGTCTGCATGGCGGCCGGCACCTTTCTCGCGCGGCGCTGGCGCACCCAGGTGCCGCTGCTGGCCTTCACCGGCTGGCAGCTGCTGGTGGGCGGGCTGATGCAGCTGCCGCTGGCCTGGCTCCTGGACCCGCCGCTGCCGCCCCTGGCGGCCTCCGCCATCGCCGGCTATGCCTACCTGGCCCTGGTCGGTGCGGTGCTGGCCTATGCGCTGTGGTTTCGCGGCCTGGCCCGGCTGCCCACGGTGGCGGTGTCCTCGCTGGGCCTGCTGAGCCCGCTGACCGCGGTCGTGCTGGGCTGGTGGCTGCTGGGCCAGCGTCTGGGTCCGACGGCCCTGCTGGGCATGGGCCTGGTGCTGGGCAGCGTGCTGGCGGTTCAGTGGAGCGGCGGCAGCGGTGGACCGGCCGCGTCGCCGTCCCCGGGCCCGCGCGGCGGGTCAGCCAGCCAGTAGCGTCCGCGGCGCAGGCGCTCGCAGTCCGCCGCGGGCACGAGGACCTCGGCCGCGGGCCCGTCGCTGCGCCACCGCCACGCGCCGCAGTCGGCCGTGTTGACGAGCACGATGCCGCGCGCCGCATAGCGCTGCACCACGGCCAGCGCGGGGTGGCCAAAGCGGTTCTGAAAGCCCGACTGGACCAGCCCCAGGCGCGGCGCCACAGCGTCCAGCAGCGCGTCGCTGGATGAGGTCTTGCTGCCGTGGTGGGGCACCATCAGCAGCTCGGCGCGCAGCCCCTGGGCGCCCTCGCGCGCCACCAGCTGGGCTTCCTGCGCGGCCTCGATGTCAGCGGTGAGCAGCACGCGCCGGCCCTGGGCGCTGACCCGCAGCACGCAGGAGCGGGCATTGGCGCGCGGCCGCGGCGAGGTGGCCGACGCGGCCGCTGGCGGCTCCGGCACCGGATGCAGCAGCTCGAAGTCCACGCCGTCCCAGCGCCAGGCCTGCCCGCGCTCGCAGGGCGGCGCGCCGCGCAGCGCGCCCAGCCGCGCGCGCACCGGCAGCCCGGCCAGCACCGAGGCCGCCCCGCCGCTGTGGTCCTGGTCCGCATGGCTGACGATCAGCAGGTCCAGCGCCGGCACGCCCAGCGCGCGCAGCACGGGCAGGATGACACGCGCACCGGCGTCCAGGTCCGGACCCCAGCGCGGGCCGGTGTCGTAGAGCAGCGCATGGCCGTGCGTGAGCAGCAGCACCGCATTGCCCTGGCCGATGTCCAGCGCGAGCAGCTCCAGCACCCCGGGCGGCGGACGCTGCGGCAGCGGCGCCAGCATGGGCAGCATGCAGGCCAGCCCCGCCAGACGCAGCCGCCAGGGCAAGGCCAGGGCGACCAGCGCCGCGCCCGCCAGCGCCAGCAGCTGCGCCCACTGCGGCGCGACAGGCACCCACCAGACCGCCAGCGGCAGGCCCTGCAAGCCCTCCAGCACGACCCACAGGCCTCGCACCAGCCAGGCCGCCGGCTCCCACAGCGGCGGACACAGCGCGCCCAGCAAAGCCAGTGGCGTCACCGCCCAGGACACCAGCGGGATCGCCAGCGCGTTGGCCGCCAGCCCCACCAGCGAGAGCTGGCGGAACAGCAGCAGGGTCAGCGGCGCCAGGCCCAGCGTGATCGAGAGCTGCTCGCGCAGCGCGCCGCGCAGGCGCTGGCGCCAGCCCGGCGCGGCGCCGCTCTGCGGGGATGGCGGCGCGCCGGCCATCAACAGCCCGACGGCACAAAAGGACAACCAGAACCCCGGCTGCAACAGCGCCCAGGGGTCCAGGCCCACGACCAGCGCCGCCACCGCGAGCAGCTGCAGCGCCCAGGGCCAGCGCAGGCCCAGCCGCTGCAGCAGCGCCAGCGCCACCAGCATCCACAGCGTGCGCTGGGCCGGCACGCCCCAGCCCGAGAAGAGCGTGTACAGCAGTGCCGTCGCCAGCCCCAATGCCGTGCCGGCCCGCGGCGCCGCCACCGCGAGGCTCAGGCGCGCGCCGCGGCTCCAGGCCCAGCGGCCCGCGCGGGCGGCCAGCCAGGCCAGCATCGTGATGTGCAGCCCGCTGACGCTGAACAGATGGGCCACGCCGGTGTCGCGCAGCAGGGCCCAGTCGCGCGCCGCCAGCGCCGACTGATCGCCCAGGCTCAGCGCCACCAGCACCGAGGCCTCGCGCGGCCGGTCCTGCAGCCGACGCTGGATGCGCTCGCGCAGCGCATCGCGCCAGCCCTGCAGACGCCAGGCCGAGGCCGGCGCGAGCCGCCGCGGCGCGGGCTGCGCCGTGCAGGCCCCGGCGCCGCCCAGTTCCTGCTCCAGCATCCACAGCCGGCCGTCGGGCCCGTGGGGATTGAGCAGCGCGTGCGCGGGCCGCAGGCGCGCCGTCAGCGCCCAGCGCTCGTCGGCATGCGGCGCCTCGGGCAGGTGGAAGCAGCTCAGCAGCAAGCGGGGTGGCAGGCGCGGCGGTTCGGCCAGCCCCGGGGATCGGGCCTGCTCCACCGCCAGCACCAGGCGCCAGCCGCTGTCGCCGCCCATGCCGGCCAGGGGCTGCGGCAGCTCGGCGATGCGCCCCTGCAGCGCCAGCGTCTGCCCCTGCCAGTGCGGCGCGAGCTGGTCGTCCATGCGCTGCACGGCGCGCCAGCCCGCATTGGCGCCCCCCAGCAGCGCCGCGGCCAGCACCAGGGCCGTCCATGCGACCCGGGTAGCCGCTCGGCTTCGTCGCCAGCGCCACCACCCGAGCGCCAGCGCGACCAGCAGCAGCGCCACGCCAGCGCCAGTCAGGCTCTGCCGCGGCGTCGGCAACGTCGCCTGCCCCTGCAGCCACGCATGGCCGGCCAGCCAGCCGATCAGGAGCAACAACAAGCCCGCCAGCGGCGGTGCCGCCGCTCCCGGCCCATGGCACCGCCCCGGCGCCGCCCGCCCGTCCGTCGTCCCGGCCTCCCCCACCGTCTGCTCCACCTGCTGGTCCGGCCTCCGACGCTAGACGGCCCCACGGCGGTGGCAACCTCAAGGCGGCGGACGGGCCGGGCTTCACCGGGCCTGCGCTGGGTCAAGGCCGCCGGGCCTGAAGCCCGCTAGCCTTGCCCCTATGCAAGACGTGTTGATCATTGGCGCCGGCCCCGCCGGCCTGAGCATGGCCGCGGCGCTGGCCGACCTGGGGCTGGACTGCCTGGTGCTGGAGCAGGCGCCCGAAGCACAGATCGCCGCCCCCGCGGAAGACGGCCGCGAGATTGCGCTGACCCACCGCGGCGTGGGCCAGCTGCAGGCCCTGGGGGCCTGGCAAGACCTGGCCCCCGACGAAGTCTGGCCGCTGAAAGCGGCGCGCGTGTTCAACGGCCAGGACACCCACAGCCTGGGCTTCGAACCCGAGGGCACGGACCACCTGGGCCAGCTGGTGCCCAACCATGCGTTGCGCCGCATCGCGTACCAGGGCGTGCAGCGCCGCGCGCAGCGCGTGCGCCTGCGCTGCGGCACGCGGGTGCAGGGCCTGACGCTGGGGGCGGATGCCGCCGAGGTGCTGCTGGAGGGCGGCGAACGCCTGCGCGCGGCCCTCGTGATCGCCGCCGACAGCCGCTTCTCGGCGACGCGCCGGCTCGCGGGCATCGGCGCCGAGATGCTGGACTTCGGACGCAGCGTGATCCTGTGCCGCATGCGCCACCAGGTGCCCCATCAGCATGTGGCGCTGGAGTGCTTCCATCACGGCCACACCATGGCCTGGCTGCCGCTGGCCGAGGGCATGAGCTCGCTGGTGCTGACGCTGGATGCCGACCAGGCCCAGCAGCGCCTGGCGGACAGCGACGACGCCTTCCTGGCCTGGGTGCAGCAACACAGCCAGGGCCGGCTGGGCCAGCTCGAACTCGCCGGCCCGCGCCACCACTACCCGCTGGTCGCGACCTATGCGCACCGCTTCAGCGCCCAGCGCCTGGCGCTGATCGGCGATGCGGCGGTGGGCATGCACCCGGTCACCGCGCATGGCTACAACTTCGGCCTCTATGGCGTGCAGGTGCTGGCCCAGGCCCTGGGCGCGGCACGCCAGCGCGACGCGCAGGCGGACCCCGGCGCGCCCGGGCCGCTGCAGCAATACGACCAGATCCACCGGCGCGCCACGCGCACCATCTACCTGGGCACCAATGCGGTCGTGCGCCTGTTCACCGACGAACGGCCGCTGGCCCGCGCGCTGCGCCAGGGCGTGCTGCAAGGCGCGTCACGGCTGCCGCCGCTGCGGGCGCTGATCAGCGCGCAGCTGACCGGCCGCGGGGGGCCGGGGGCGTCGTTGTTGAGGCAGTTGAGGAGCTTGGTGGTGCATTGAGGCTTGGTTGGTGGTTGGGTGGCGGGGCTCCGGCCGGGTTCCGGCCGGGTTCCGGCCGGGTTCCGGCCTGACGGCCGGGTAACTTTCTTCTGGGGGCCCAGAAGAAAGTCACCAAAGAAGAGGGCCTTGAAGTCGATTTGACCGAGGCCCGCGCTGAACACCGCGTCATGGCCCGACCACCACCCGGGCAACGCCACCACTCAGGCATCAAGTCGCTCGCCGAGTACGGCTCGACTCCACGCTGGGCCTCGTGCCTAGGCTCGCTGCCGGTGCTGGCGGCTCCATGCCGCGAGCATCGGCGCCCCCTGGGGGGCTGCCCAGCGGAACCGCTGGGCTTGGGGGAGCAGGGCCGAGCGCCGGGCCGCCCCAAGCCGGCCCACTTGGCGAGGCTGGCGGCTCAATGCCGGCAGCATCGCCGCCCCCTCAGGGGGCTGCCCAGCGGAACCGCTGGGCTTGGGGGGCAGGGCCGAGCGCCGGGCCGCCCCAAGCCGGCCCACTTGGCGAGGCTGGCGGCTCAATGCCGGCAGCCTCGCCGCCCCCTCGGGGGGCCGACCCGCGTACCCGCGGGTCGGGGGGCCCTCCCACCCAGCCTTCACGCCGCGGATCGGCCGCGCCGAACCAGCCGTCGTCGCTGCGGGCCAGGCCGTGCAGGCCGCTGGTCAGTTCGGTGTCGATCAATTCGTGGCCGCGCGCCCGCAGGGCCATGCGCGTGGCGGCTGGGAAGCGTCCCGACTCCAGCACCGTGGGGCCGTTGAAGCTGGCCACGTTGGGCAGCGCAAAGGCTCTCTGCAGGTCCAGCTCCCAGTCGTGGGTGGCGACCAGGGCCTTGGCGACGAAGTGGATGATGGCCTGGCCGCCCGGCGAGCCCACCGTCATCAGCAGGCGGCCATCGCGCGCGTCGAACACCAGCGTCGGTGCCATGCTGGAACGCGGCCGCTTGCCCGGCTGCAGCCGGTTGGCCACGGGCCGGCCGCGCGCATCGCGCGGCACCAGCGAGAAGTCGGTCAGCTGGTTGTTGAGCAGAAAGCCACCGGGCAGGCCGCTGCCGCCATCGCTCATCACCCGGGCGCCGAACTGGGCCTCGATGGTGGTGGTCAAGGCCACCGCGCGGCCCTGGGCATCGACCACGCTGAGATGGCTGGTGCCATGCTCGGCCTGCTCGGGCTGGGCCGCTTGAGGCCGCGGCAGCGCACCGGGATCGCCGGCCTCGGCACGCCCCATGCTGCGCGCGCCGATCAGCGCCGCGCGGGCACGCAGATAGTCCGGCCGCAGCAGGTGGAGCCAGTCGCCGCCGGGCGCAGCGACGAAGGCCGGGTCGGCGATGTATTGCGCACGGTCGGCATAGGCCAGGCGCGCCGCCTCGGTGTAGCGGTGCAGCCAGTCGGGACCGGGCACGCCGGCGTCCAGCGCGTCGGCCGCGCGCGTCGCCGGCAGCATGCCAAGGATCTGCATCAGCGTCAGATGGCCCGACGATGGCGGCGGCATGCCGCAGACGCGCCAGGGCCGCGCCGTCTCGCCGCGCCAGTCGGTGCACAGCGGCGCGCGCTCCACCGGCCGATAGCCGGCCAGGTCGGCCAGGCTCAGGCGGCCGGGATGGCGCGCATGCGAACGCACACGCCGCACGATGTCGCGCGCCACCTCGCCACCATAGAAGGCCTCGCTGCCTTCGCGGGCGACACGGCGCAGCACCTGGGCATAGGCGGGGTTGCGCAGCCGCGTGCCTTCGGGAAAGGCCTGACCCCGCGCATCGTAGAAATGCGCGCGCGCCAGCGCGTCGCCGCGCAGCAGCGGGTCGTCCTGCAGCAGGCGATGCAGCCGCGCCCCCACCGGCACGCCCTGCTCGGCGGCCTCGATCGCTGGCTGGAACAGCTGCGCCCAGGGCAGCCGGCCGTCGCGGCGATGGGCCTGCTCCAGCATGCGCAGCAGGCCCGGCGTGCCCACGCTGTGACCGCCATCCACCGCCTCGGACAGGGCCATGGGGCGGCCGTCGGGCTTGAGGAACTGCGCCTCGTCGGCCTCGGCCGGCGCGGTCTCGCGGCCGTCGAAGGCATGCAGTTGCCGGCCATCCCAGCTGAGCAGAAAGGCGCCGCCGCCGATGCCGCTGCTCTGCGGCTCCACCAGGCCCAGCATCAGCTGCGCCGCGATCGCGGCATCCAGCGCATTGCCGCCTTCGCGCAGCAGGCGCACGCCGGCCTGCACCGCGAGCGGATGCGCGGCCGCGACGCCCCCGTGGCGCAGCGGCCAGCCGGGCTTGTCGGTCCAGCCGCTGGCGGCCTCGGGCGCCGGGGGCAGCTCCAGGGCGGGCGGTGCGCCCGTGCAGGCCACCAGCGCAAACATCAGCCCAGACATCAGCCCGCCCAGCAGCAGCGGCCGCAACAGGCGCACGGGGCGAAGAAGCGCGCCGGGGCGACGCCATGGGAGCCCAGCAAGCACAAGCATGGACAGGAGCGATGCGAAACGCGGCAGCGGCACTGCGGCCCAGTGTAGGCCGCCCCTGCCCGCCGCCGGCGACGAAAGGGATTGCCGCGACCAGGGTGTAGGATGCCCAGCCTTCTTTTCCTGCGCACCGCGCCCCTCATCGCCATGAGCACTGCAGCCAGCCAAGACGTCTACGCCCGCCTGAACGAGCTGGGCATCACCCTGCCCCCGGTGGCCGCGCCGGTCGCCGCCTATGTGCCCTTCGTGCGCAGCGGCAACCAGATCTTCCTGTCCGGCCACATCGCCAAGAAGGACGGCAAGCCCTGGGTGGGCCAGCTGGGCAAGGAGGTGGACACCGCCACCGGCCAGGCCGCCGCGCGCGCGATCGGCATCGACCTGCTGGGCACGCTGCATGCCGCCGTGGGCGATCTGAACAAGATCCGCCGCGTGGTCAAGCTGATGAGCCTGGTCAACAGCACGCCCGACTTCACCGAACAGCACCTGGTCACCAATGGCTGCTCGGAGCTGATGGTGCAGGTCTTCGGCTCCACCGTCGGCGCGCATGCGCGCAGCGCCTTCGGCGTCGCCCAGGTGCCCATGGGCGCCTGCGTGGAGATCGACCTGATCGCCGAGGTGCAGGACTGATGCCGGTCACGCTGTCCGCCCGCGCGCGCCCCTCGTCTTCGCCGCTGCTGGGACTGATCGCGCTGGGCAGCCTGGCCGCGGTGGGCGCCGCGCTCGTCGCCCAGCATGCGTTCGGCGTCAAGCCCTGCCCCTGGTGCGTGATGCAGCGCGGGGTCTTCCTGCTGCTGGCGCTGGCCGCCGGCCTGGGCTGGCTGCTGGGCCGCTGGCGCGTGCTGCGCCGCGGCGCCTCGCTGCTGAGCCTGGCGCTGGCCGGCGCCGGCCTGGCGGCGGCCTATTACCAGCACGAAGTCGCGTCCAAGCTCGCGTCCTGCGACATGACGCTGGCCGACCGCATCCTGATCGCGCTGGACCTGGAAGCGCGCTGGCCTTCGATGTTCATGGTCACCGCGTCCTGCAGCGAGGCCACCGCCTACACGCTGCTGGGCCTGCCCTACGAGATCTGGAGCGCGCTGAGCTTCGCGCTCATGGGGCTGCTGGCCATCCTGGCCTGGCGCCGCGGCTGAGCGCGGGCCGCGCCCGCTCAGGCCCCGTCCGCGACGCGCAGCACGCTCTGCAAGGGCGGCAGCTGCGCGATCAGCGCCACCAGCTCGCGGATGCTGTCGGTGGAGGTCTTGGCGCGGATGCTGGCGATCTGGGTGCGCACCGTCGAGATCGCCACGCCGTGCCGCGTCGCGATGGCCTGCGGCGCGTCACCGTCGCACAGCGCCACCAGCACCTGTTGCTCGGCCCCGGTCAGCTGGTATTCGCGCGCAAAGGCCTGCATGGGCAGCGCGCCGCACAGCTGGCGCTTGCCGATCAGCAGCAGCGCGAGCTCCGCGCCCTCGGTCGCCGGCAGCGGCAGCACCGACACCGGCAGGCGCCCGCTGTGGCCGTTGAGCACCAGCAGGCGGCGCAGGCCACGATGGCGCGCCTCGTAGAGCGCCTGCTCCAGCCTCAGCTGGTCGCCGCGGTCGGGCAGGTTCAACCGCCCTTCGCCGAGCGCCCGCGACGCGAGCACGGCGCGCGCCACCTCGTTGGCGAAGACCACCTGCAGCGCGCGCCCGACCACGCAGAGCCCGAGGTCGATCTCGTTCATCACCGCTTGCCACCAACTGGGCGCCATCTGAAAGACGTGGCGCATGGCACCGTGGCGGTCCGGACTGGGTGTTGCTTCCATGGTGGACTCCCTGCGGGACGTGGGCTCGGGCCAGGCCCCGCCTCATCCCTTGTTGTGGGCCCGCCCGATAGCCGCGGGCAGGCTGGCGTCCATGGTAGGAAGGGCTCACGCCGCCCAGGCGCGGGCGACCGCGCCAGGCGTCCCTTGTCGGGGCCTCAAGTCCTCTGCAGAAGTGGCGTCCCCGGGGACGCCGGAGGCATCAGAACAAGCCCAGATCCTGTTGGCTGAAGTTCGCCAGGCCCGGCAGCACCGTGGACAGCGCCGAGCCCGGCACGCCCATCCAGCGCGCCAGCGTGGCGGCCAGTTGGTCGACCGCGGTGGTGGGCAGCAATCGGCCCTGGCCGACGTCGTCGGGCCCGTTGATGCTGACGGATGGCAGCTGGCCATAGAAGCGGCCGCCGCGCACCGCGCCGCCCATCACGAAATGGTGCGAGCCCCAGCCATGGTCCGAGCCGTCGCCGTTGGAGCTGAGCGTGCGGCCGAAGTCCGAGGCCGTGAAGGTCGTCACCTGCTGCGCCACGCCCAGCTCCTGCATCGCCGCGTCGAAGCTCGCCAGCGCGCCGCCGACCTGGCCCAGCAGCACCGGATGCTGGGTCATCAGCAGGTCGTGCAGGTCGAAGCCGCCGATGGACACGAAGAAGACCTGGCGCGACACGCCCAGCGAGCCGCGCGCCGCGATCAGCCGCGCCACCAGGCGCAGCTGCTGGGACAGCGAGCTGCTCGCGTCAAAGGCGGTCTGCAGCGGCGGCAAGGCCGCCAGCGCGCCGTTGACGGTGGACTGGGCCGTGATCGAACGCGCGGTGACGCGGTTCAGTTCGGCCTCCATCCAGTGGCTGCGCGTCGCCGTGACGAGGCCGCGCAGCGCGTCCGAACAGGCTTGCGAACCGAACAGCGGCTTGGCGATGCCGTTCACCGCCACCGCGCCGCTGCTGGACATCTGGTACTGCACCGCCTGGCGCCCGGACATGAAGACCGCATTGCCGGACACATTGATGCAGGTGAAGGTGGTGCCGCCATTGCCGGCCAGGAACTGATCGCCCATGCGTCCGCCCCAGCCCGAGGTCGCGCCTTCGGGGTTGGACGCCTGCCAGACGCTCTGCTGGTCGTTGTGCGAGAACAGCTTGGGCGGCAGCGGCACATTGCCGGCCTTGAACTGCGCCAGCGTGGTGGGCTGCACCAGCGTGCCGACGTTGAGCATCACGGCCAGCCGGCCGGCGTCGAACACCGGCTTGAGCGGCGCCAGCGTCGGCGCCAGCGCCATCTGCCGGCCATCGGGCAGCGCCATCTGCGGGATCAGCGCGGTGGCACCGAGCGCATTGCGCGCCAGCGCGAGCTGCTGGCGGATGTTGGCATAGGCCTGGTAGCTCGCGGCGTCATACGGAATCAGCGTGTTGCCGTAGTCATTGCCGCCGTACAGGAACACGCAGACCAGGGCCTTGTAGTCGCCCGGCGCGGTGGCCGCGGCCGCCTCGCCCATGGCCGCGAGCTGCAGCGCCCATGGCGCGGCCGCGCCGGCCACCGACAGCGCCGAGGCTCTGCGCAGGAACTCGCGCCGCTGCAGCGCGGCCAGCTTGGAGATATGCGCCATGATGCAGGGCCCTCACTTCTGGATCTGGTATTCGGGACAGGCCAGCAGCAAGAGCCAGCTGGCGCGCACGCGGTTGAGCCGGCCGGCATCGCTGCCGCCGGCGATGCTGGACACGGCCGCGACCACGGCGTCCAGCGTCGCCGCCGAGATGCCGCCGCCGCCCAGCAGCAGCGCCTGGCGCTGCACCAGCGCGCGCGCATCGTCGGCCAGCGCCAGCTCGGCCGTGTAGTCCGGCTTCATGTCGCCGATGCCGCCGCCGATCAGCGTCTGCATGAAGTTCAGGTAGCCCGCCACCGTGCTCTCGTTGCAGAGCTGGAACTCCGGCGCCGTCACGCCATTGGCGCCCAGCTCGGCGCTGGGCGGCACATAGCCAGGGCGATAGAAGTTGAACACCGAAGGGCTGCGCAGCGGGCTTTGCCCCAGCCGCGTCGCCGGGTTGCTGCAGTCGCCCAGCGCCCAGAGATCGCCCGGCGAGCTCAGGCCCACGGTGCGCGCCCACTGCACCAGACGCAGCACCGGCTCGCGCAGCTTGCCGCCGCCCGGCGCGGCCGACGGGCTGCGCGCCTCGGGGTCCAGCAATAGCGCGCGCAGCACCGCCTTCAGGTCGCCGCGCTGCCCCTGGCCGTTGTCGTTGAACACCGCGGCGACGCGCTGCACATAGGCGGCGCTGGGGTTGGAACAGACCAGGCGCTGGATCAGCTGGCGTGCCAGGAAGGGGGCGACGTTGGGATGCGCGGCCAGCGTGTCCAGCGCCATCTTCAGCGCGGCCGGTCCGTCCGCCGTTTCGGGAATGGTGACGCCCAGCACGCTCTTCGCGCCGGCCGAAAAGCGGCTGGCCGTGTGCACCATGGGCTTGTTCATGAAGCTGGGGTCGGTGCCGTTGGCGCCATCCAGGTCCCAGCCGGTGAAGACGCGCGCCAGCGCACTGATGTCGGCCTGGGTGTAGGTCTCCTGCGGCCGGCCGTTGAGCATCCTCGGGCTGCCGTCCGCGTTGAGCTGGACCAGGCCGATGCTGAACAGCTGCATCACCTCGCGCGCATAGTTCTCGTCGGGGAGTCGCCCGGTGCGCGGGTCTTCCTTGCGGTTGCCGCGCATGTTCAGGTAGATGCCCATGGCCGGCGACAGCGTCACCGCCTCCAGCAGCGCGCGGTAGTTGCCGAAGGCATGCGTCTCCAGGATGTCCAGGTAGCCGGCCACGGCCATGCCCGACCAGTTGACCGGCAGACCGTTCATCGACACCACAAAGATCTGCGACAGCGCCAGGACCATGCGCTGGCGCAGCACGTCGGGGGCGCCGATCAGCTTGCGCCAGATCGTCGCATCCACGCCGGCGAAGCCGGTCTTGTAGACCTCGGCGCCATAGCCCTTGGCCAGCATCCAGTCCACATGGCCCTGGCCGCGCGGCAGCGCGAACTGCGCGTCCAGCCAACCGGCGTAGCCCTGGGACTGCACCTGCGCGATCTCCGCCGTGCTCGCCGCGAAGCCGGCCTGGGCCAGGAAGCGCGCGGCCTGCGCCTCGCTGGGCTTGGTGTCCGCGGCGGGCGGAAGCGGGCCAGCGCCCGCCTCCGAACCGCCGCCTCCGCCGCCGCAGGCGCTCAGCAGCAAGGCCGGCGCCAGCAGCGCGGCGGCCCCCGGCAGCGACTCGGACTCGAGAGAAATGGGCGCGCACGCCTCGTCGTTCATGATCGGCCCCAGCAATGGCATCGGGCGCAATGTAGCGGCCGTCCATGACGGAAACCGCGACGGAAACGATCAAGGTGCAATGAGCGGCAACAGCAGGCCGGGGCGTGAAAAATGCACTGGACAAGGGCCGCGGGCCACACCCCGCCGCGGCCTGCCGGGCCGGTCTCCCGACCGGCCCTGCCCAGGGTTCAGATGAGCGGCACGCCGGTCTTGCTCTGGATCTGCTCGCGCGTCACGCCAGGCGCCAGTTCGACCAGCTTCAGGCCCTGCTCGGTCACGTCCATCACGCCCAGGTCGGTGATGATGCGATTGACCACGCCCTGGCCGGTCAGCGGCAGCGTGCACTGCGGCAGGATCTTCAGGTCCTCGCTGCCATCCTTCTTCTTCGCCACGTGCTCCATCAGCACGATCACGCGCTTGACGCCGGCCACCAGGTCCATCGCGCCGCCCATGCCCTTGACCATCTTGCCGGGGATCATCCAGTTGGCCAGATCACCCTTGTCGGTCACCTGCATCGCGCCGAGGATGGACAGATTGATCTTGCCGCCGCGGATCATCGCGAAGGAGTCGTGGCTGCCGAAGATGGACGAACCGGGAATGGTGGTGACGGTCTGCTTGCCGGCGTTGATCAGGTCGGCGTCCACCTCGTCCTCGGTCGGGAAGGGGCCGATGCCCAGCATGCCGTTCTCACTCTGCAGCCACACCTCGATGTCGGCCGGCACATGGTTGGCCACCAGCGTCGGGATGCCGATGCCGAGGTTCACGTAGAAGCCATCTTGCAGTTCCTGGGCGGCGCGCGCCGCCATCTGGTCTTGGGTCCAGGGCATGTCAGTCTCCTAATTCGTTCGGGCCGTCGCGGCTCACGCGGCGCTGCGCGTGGTGCGCTTCTCGATGCGCTTCTCGGGGGTCGGGTTGTGCACGATGCGGTGCACATAGATGCCCGGCAGATGGACGGCGTCCGGATCCAGCTCGCCCACCTCGACGATTTGCTCCACCTCGACCACGGTGATCTTGCCGGCCATGGCCGCGGCCGGGTTGAAGTTGCGCGCGGTGCGGCGGAACACCAGATTGCCGCTCTTGTCCGCGATGTGCGCCTTCACCAGCGAGACATCGGGGTTCAGCGCACGCTCCATCACATAGGTGTGGCCGTCGAACTCGCGCAGCTCCTTGCCGTCGGCGACCATGGTGCCCACGCCGGTGCGCGTGAAGAAGGCCGGGATGCCGGCGCCGCCAGCGCGCAGCTTCTCGGCCAGCGTGCCCTGCGGCGTGAACTCCAGCTCCAGCTCGCCGGCCAGGTACTGGCGCTCGAACTCCTTGTTCTCGCCCACATAGCTGGAGATCATCTTCTTGATCTGCCGCGTCTCCAGCAGCTGGCCCAGGCCGAAGCCGTCCACGCCCGCGTTGTTGGAGATCACCGTGAGGTCGCGGACCCCGGAATCGCGCAGCGCCGCGATCAGCGCCTCGGGGATGCCGCACAGGCCGAAGCCGCCCACGGCCATCAGCTGCCCGTCCGCGACGATGCCCTTCAAGGCTTCGGCCGCGCTGGGATAGAGCTTGTTCATGCGTTGGTCTCCATGCTTGGAATCGAACGGGCCGAAGCGTACTACTTAAGGCGATACGTAGTCGATTACGCGAAATCGCCTAAGATTTCATCCGCCCCCCGGGGGTCGCCCCGCGCGGCGGCCGCCCGATCGCGTCCCGACCTGTCTTTGTCCACGCATGAGCCAGCCGACGATCACCGCCGCCGATCTGCAAGCCCAGATTCCCCGCATCTTCGCGCCCTGGATCGTCGCGCTGGACCTGCAGGTCCTGCGCGCCGCGCCAGGCGAGGTGGACCTGTCCATGCCGGTGCATGCGGCGCTGGTGCATGTCGGGGGCGTGATGTGCGGCCAGGCCGCGATGGCCGCGGCCGACACCGCGATGGTGCTGGCGATGATGGCGCAGTTGGGCGAGTTCCGGCCCATGACCACGGTGCAGCTGAACACCAGCTTCCTGCGTCCCGTCGGTGGCCCGCGTTGCGAGGTGCGCGCGCGGGTGCTGCGCAGCGGCAAGAGCCTCGCCTTCGGGCAGATCGACATCTTTGGCGAGGATGGCCGTCTCGCGGTGCAGGCGACCACGACCTACGCCCTGCTATGACGGCCCCGCCTCCCGATGGCGGTCCGCCGCTGGACTACCGCTGGGCCTTCGAACTGGCGCCCATCGGGCTGGTGATCTCGGAGAACCGGCTGATCCGCGACTGCAACCGGCAGCTGCTGGAGATCTTCGGTGCCACGCGCGAGCAGCTGATCGGCCGCAGCTTCGAACTGCTCTATCCCAGCCTGGCGGAATTCCAGCGCACTGGCGAGCGCATCGTCGCCCAGCTCGACGAGAACGGCCGCTATGCCGACGAGCGCGTGATGAAGCGCGTCGCCGGTGCGCGGGCTGGCGAGCTGTTCTGGTGCCATGTCTCCGGCCGTGCGCTGGACCCCTCGCAGCCGCATGCCGCGGGCATCTGGAGCTTCGAGGATCTCTCCGCGCACCGCCAGATCAAGGCCGAGCTCACCGCGCGCGAACGCGAAATCGCGGCGCTGCTGATCGAAGGCCTCACCAGCAAACAAATCGGCCGCCGCCTCAACGTCAGCCCGCGCACCATCGATGTCTACCGCGCCCGGCTGATGCGCAAATACGGCGCGTCCAGCACGCCGGACCTGGTGCACAAGCTGTTGGTGTCCTGAAATACGCCTCTGGGAGTGGGGCCCCTCGTCCAGGGAGTACCCTGGCCGGCCCCCCATGGGGGCGGCGATGCCGCCGGCATTGAGCCGCCAGCATCGCCAAGTGGGCCGGCTTGGGGCGGCCCGGCGCTCGGCCCTGCCCCCCAAGCCCAGCGGTTCCGCTGGGCAGCCCCCCAGGGGGCGCCGATGCTCGCGGCATGGAGCCGCCAGCACCGGCAGCGAGCCTAGGCACGAGGCCCAGCGTGGAGTCGAGCCGTACTCGGCGAGCGACTTGATGCCTGAGTGGTGGCGTTGCCCGGGTGGTGGTCGGGCCATGACTCGGTGTTCAGCGCGGGCCTCGGTCAAATCGTATTCAGGCCCTCTTCTTTGGTGACTTTCTTCTGGGCCCCCAGAAGAAAGTTACCCGGCCGCCAGGCCGGAACCCGGCCGGAACCCCGCTGGAACCGAGCCGGAGCACAACCATCAACCGCAGCCACACCAACCCACCCCCAGGGCCAGGTCTTGCCCCCACACCCCCCTCTACCTTTAGTTACGCCGCCCAAACACCCCCACACCCCCCTATTGATCGGCCCTCCCGCCCGCCATCCGCCCGCAGCGGCGATGTCATCGGCCCTCCCGGGGCAACCCCGCAGCCAGCCGCCTCATTTCTCGCGCACAATACGCGCCGTCCGGCAGCGCGCCGGGCCTAACCTCTGTAGAGTCACATCGAATGAACAAGACCGAACTGATCGAACACCTGGCTTCCAAGCACGAGCTGACCAAGGCCGAAGCCGGCCGCATCCTCGAAACCCTGCTGGACGCCGTGGTCACCACGGTGAAGAAGGGTGGCACCGTGGCCATCCCCGGCTTCGGCTCCTTCAAGCAGCATGCCCGCGCCGCCCGCACCGGCGTGAACCCCAGCACCGGCGAGAAGATCAAGATCGCCGCGGCCAAGCTGCCGAAGTTCACCCCGGGCGCCGGCTTCAAGGCCGCCGTGGATCCCAAGGCTGCTGCCCGCAAGGCCGGCGCCAAGGCCGAAGCCAAGCCCGCCAAGAAGGCCGCCAAGAAGTGATGTCCGTCGGGCCTTGGGCCCGATTCGCGTCCTGATGCAGACCCGGCTCCGGCCGGGTTTGTTTTTTTGCTCCTACAGTTGTCGCATGTCCGCCGCCCTGCCCCGCGTGCTGTCGCTCATCCCGCCGATGACGCAGCTGAACACGCCTTACCCCTCCACCGCCTACCTGACCGGCTTCCTGCGCACGCGCGGCGTGCAGGCCAGCCAGCAGGACCTGGCGCTGGGCCTGGTGCTGCGCCTGTTCTCGCGCGAGGGCCTGGCGCAGATCCACGAGGTGGTGCAGGCGATCGACCCGGCTCGGCGCGGCCCGGCCTCGACGGCCTTCGTCGCCGGCTACGAGCGCTACCGCGCGACCATCGCGCCGGCGATCACCTTCCTGCAGGGCCGTGACCCCACGCTGGCGCACCGCATCAACACGCGCGGCTTCCTGCCCGAGGGCGCCCGCTTCGCGTCGCTGGACAGCTATGTCGCCGAGGACGGCGAGGACCCGCTGGCCTGGGCCTTCGGCGCGCTGGGGCTGCAGGACCGCGCGCGCCACCTGGCCACGCTGTACCTGAACGACCTGGCCGACGTGCTGCGCGAATCGGTGGATCCGCGCTTCGAGTTCGTGCGCTACGCCGAGCAGCTGGCCACCGCGCAGCCCCATTTCGACCCGCTGCACGATGCGCTGCAGGCGCCGCCCAACCTGGTCGACCGCCTGTTGGCCGAACTCACCGAGCAGGCACTGGCCGCGCACGATCCCGGCGTGGTGCTGCTGTCGGTGCCCTTCCCCGGCGCGGTTTACGGCGCGCTGCGCATCGCGCAGACGATACGCCGGCTGCGCCCGCGGCTGCCCATCGTGCTGGGCGGTGGCTTTGTCAACACCGAGCTGCGCGAGCTCGCCGAGCCGCGCCTGTTCGACTACGTGGACTATGTGACGCTGGACGCCGGCGAGCGCCCGCTGCTGGCGCTGCTGGAGCACCTGGCCGGCAGCCGCTCGCGCCAGCGCCTGGTGCGCTGCTTCGTGCGCGAGCGCGATGAGGCGCAGGGCCAGGACCAGGTCCGCTACCTCAACTTCTCGGAACCCGACGTGGCCTTCGAGGACGTCGGCGCGCCGACCTGGGACGGGCTGCCGCTGCGCGACTACCTGTCGCTGCTGGACATGCTCAACCCGATGAATCGGCTGTGGAGCGACGGGCGCTGGAACAAGCTCACGGTGGCCCAGGGCTGCTACTGGAAGAAGTGCAGCTTCTGCGACATCTCGCTGGACTACATCTCGCGCTAC
The DNA here is from genome assembly GCF_022549225.1 of Pelomonas sp. CA6. Lineage (GTDB taxonomy): Bacteria > Pseudomonadota > Gammaproteobacteria > Burkholderiales > Burkholderiaceae_C > Roseateles. Next base: position 598,909 of record NZ_JAKZFD010000001.1, on the reverse strand, counting down.
GAAGCCGCGTCGGCCAAGACCCTGGTGGACCGCATCGAGGCCATCGTCGCCGAGACCGGGCAGACCGGCTTCCACTTCGTCGACGAGGCCGCGCCGCCCAAGGTGCTGAAGGCGCTGGCGCAGGAGCTGCTGGCGCGCGGCGTCGCGATCAGCTGGTGGGGCAATGTGCGCTTCGAGAAGACCTTCACGCCCGAGCTGTGCCGGCTGCTCGCCGACAGCGGCTGCATCGCGATCTCCGGCGGGCTGGAGGTGGCCTCGGACCGGCTGCTGCAGCTGATGAAGAAAGGCGTCTCGGTGGACCAGGTGGCGCGCGTGACGCGCGCCTTCGCCGACGCCGGCGTGCTCGTCCACGCCTACCTGATGTACGGCTTCCCCACGCAGACCGTGCAGGACACGGTGGACGCGCTGGAGTATGTGCGCCAGCTGTTCGAGAACGGCTGCATCCACAGCGGCTTTTTCCACCGCTTCGCCTGCACCGTGCACTCGCCGGTGGGCCGCGAGCCGGAGGCCTACGGCGTGCGGCTGCTGCCGCTGCCGCCGGGGCGCTTCGCGAAGAACGACGTGGGCTTCGTCGACCCCACCGGCACCGACCACGACGCCATGGGTCGGGCGCTCAAGAAGGCAATCTACAACTTCATGCACGGCATCGCGCTGGAGCAGGACATCCGCCGCTGGTTCGACGTGCGCGTGCCCAAGCCCACGGTGGCGCGCCACCGCATCGCCAAGGCGCTGGCGGCGGCCGAACCGCGCTGAATCGCGGCGCGGCTCAGGCCGCGGGCCAGAGCGCCTGCACGTCCTCGTCGGCCATCTCGCCGGGAATCAGCATCTGCAGCGCCCCGCCCGCGCGGGCCTGCAGCGTCAGCGGCAACACGCGGCGCAGGCCCAGGCGCTGGCGCAGCGCCGCCGCATCCTGCACCTGAGGGAAGGCCCAGCCGCGCTCGCGCTGGTGCGCGAGCCACTGCGCCGGCGTGCCATCCACCGGAAAGCCCAGCACGCGCGGCACCGCCTGCTGCGGCAGCCGCTGCAGCCGCGCCCACAGCGCCGCGACGCGCGGGTTGTGGCGCTCGCAGTAGACGCAGCTCAGCGACCACCAGACCGCGATCAGCGGCCGCGCCAGCAGCGCCGCGCGCTCGAGGGTGCCGCCGTCGGCGAGCGCGAGCTGGGCGGGCCAGTCCGGCAGCTCGCCGCGCTCGGGCGCGGCACGCGCGGCCAGCGGCAGCGCCGCGGCGAGCAGCAGGGCCTCGCGGCGACGCAGCGTCATCGCGACTCCTGCTCCATCAGCAGATAGGTGTTGTAGGCATTCATGCGGTTGGCCACGCCGAACAGCGGCAGCTTCTCGAAGCGGCTCCAGTCGGTGCGCGCATAGGCCTCGTCGAAAGGCTCCATGTTGCGCGCCGCCTCGCCCATGCGCTCGCGCAGGTAGACCAGGTAGTCGCGCGTCAGCTCCAGGTCGGCGCGCGCCTCATGCGACAGCGGGCCATGGCCCGGCACGATGACCTCGGCGTCGAAGCGCAGCAGCTGCTCCAGCGCCTGCACCCAGCGCCGGCTGTCGGCCTGGCCGACGAAGGGCACGCGGCCGCGGAACACCAGGTCGCCGGCGATCAGCAGCTTGTCCTGCGGCAGATAGACCACCAGGTCCTCGGGCGTGTGCGCCGGCCCCACCGGGCGGATCTGCAGCGTCAGCCCGCCCGCCTTCAGGTCCAGCGGGCCGCTGATCCAACGGTCCGCGTCGACCAGCCGGGTGCTGGCGTCGATCCACGGCGCCAGTTCGCTGCGGCTGGCTTCCAGGCGCAGCCTGGCGGTTTCGGAGTTCAGGTACTCGCGCGCGCCGGCATGGGCGATCACGGTGGCGCCGGCGGCCTTCAGCGCCTGCAGCCCGTAGATGTGGTCGGCGTGATAGTGGGTCAGCACCACCCAGCGCACCGGCTGGTCGGTGAGCTTGCGGATCTCGGCGAGCAGCTCCTCGGCCAGCGCCGGCGAGCCCAGCGCGTCCACCACCAGCACGCCCTCGCCGGTGATGACGAAGCTGGCGTTGGAGATGAAATTGCGATTGGCCGGCGAGCCCAGCGCGGACAGCCCCTGCACCATCCAGGCATGGGGCGAGACCTGCTGCGCCTTCAGGCTCTGCGCCTGCGCGCCGGGCGCCGCCCACAGTCCGGTGCTCAGCGCCAGTGCGGTCAGCGCGCTCTTGATCCGATTCATCGTCATCCCTTGGTTGTGGTTTGCGGCAGCGCCTCGTCCAGCGGCTGCGCGGCGGTGGCGGCCACCGGCGCCTCGCGCTGGTCCAGCAGCCGGTCGGTCAGCGCGGCGGCGGCCCACATCGCGCACAGCGTGATCCAGGCCGTCAGATTGAACACGGCGGCGCCGGATAGGCCAGCGCCCACCGCGCAGCCGCCCGCGAGCATGCCACCGAAACCCATCAGCATCGCGCCGACCAGGTAGCGGCGCATCGCCGGCCCGCCGTTGAAGCCTTCGAGCTTCAGCTCGCGGAACAGCGCGGCGGCGAGGAAGGAGCCCAGGAACACGCCCGGCACCAGGCCGAAGTCGAAGCTGGGCTCGCGCTCCGGCGCGAAGAGCACGCGCACCAGCACCTCGGCCGACGGGCCGGTGAAGCTCAGGCTTTGCACCGGCGCGGGCTGGGCGTCGAAGGCTGAAGAGGCCACCCAGGCGGTGAACCACCAGGCGCCGGCCACACTGAGCCCCACCATGGAGGCGCCGCCCCAGCCCCAGGCACCGACGCGCTGGTGCCGCGCCCAGCGGATCGCCGCCAGCAGCCACAGCGCGCCCATCAGCAGCGCCGCGGGCCGTCCCAGTCCGCTGATCGCGAGCAGGTCGCGCGCGGGGCCACCCTCCACCGTCCACCAGCCGGCGATGTGTTCGCGCAGCGGCGCCAGCGCGCCGCTCCAGGCCGCCTGCGCGGTGACCGCGAACACCAGGCCCGACAGCACCGAGCGCAGATTGCCCTGCGCCGCCAGCACCAGCAGGCGGCTGGAGCAGCCGCGCGCCAGGATCATGCCGCAGCCGAACATCGCACCGCCGACCAGCGCACCGGAGAGGCTGCCGCGCGTGGCCAGCTGGCGCGCGGCGCCGACATCCATCCAGCCCAGCGCGATCAGCCCCTGCGTCACCAGCAGGGCGAAGGAGAATGCGAACAGCCACACGGTCAGCTTGCCACCCGGCAGCCCGCGCGAGAATTCGATGGTCGCCGAGCGCAGGCAGAAGCGCGAGCGCTGGGCGAAGAAGCCGAACACCAGCCCGATCAGCAATCCGCCCCAGCCCAGGCTTTGCGCCTGCCCCAACCGTTCAAGCCATGCATCCATCGCTCACGCACCCTGTGTTAACCCGCTCGCCTTCGCGGGCCGGTCAGTGTTGAATCCACATATTCAGATTCACTGATTTTCAACCCCCCATTGAGGAAGAGGAGACGCGTCATGTCAAGATTTTTTCGATTCGTGCTGGCGTTGGCCACCGGTCTGAGCCTGATCGGCGGCGCGGGCGCCGCGCCCGATGAGCCGGTCAAGGTCGTCTACCACCTGAGCGACGGCGTGCAGCAGGCCGCGCGTGCGATGGGCAACATCCGCAACCATCTCGACGCCGACCCCAAGGCGCGCATCGTCGTCGTCGCGCACGGCCCTGGCATCGACTTCCTGCTCGACGGCGCCACCACCCCGACCGGCCAGCCCTTTGCCGGCGCGATCGGCGAACTGGCCGGCCGTGGCGTCCAGTTCAAGGTCTGCAACAACACCCTGGTCGCCCGCAAGATCTCCGCCGACCAAGTCGCGATGGAAGCCCAGGTCGTTCCTTCCGGCGTCGCCGAAGTCGCCCGCCTCCAGGCCCGCGAAGGCTACGTCTACCTCAAACCCTGACCCCAGCCCCCAGAGGCCCCACGCCACCGGCCTGCGCTTCACGGGCCGGCACCGGGCCACCCCCGCGAACATCGCCGCCCCAAAACGGGGGCCGACCAGCGGCCCCGATGGGCCGGGCCGGCGCCGGGCCGCCCCAAGCCGGCCCACTTGGCGATGTGCGAGCGGGGCCTCCCCCGCGAGCATCGCCGCCCCCTCGGGGGGCCGACCAAGGTACCCCTTGGGCGGGGGCCCGCATTCCACGGGCCGGCGCCGGGCCGCCCCAAGCCGGCCCACTTGGCGATGTGCGAGCGGGGAAGCCCCCGCGAGCATCGCCGCCCCCTCGGGGGGCCGACCAAGGTACCCCTTGGGCGGGGGGCAGCATTCCACGGGCCGCCCCAAGCCGGCCCATCTGGCGATGTGCGAGCGGGGAAGCCCCCGCGAGCATCGCCGCCCCCTCGGGGGGCCGACCAAGGTACCCCTTGGGCGGGGGGCCGCATGCCCGGGGGCTTACATCCTCAATCCCGCATTCCCCTCCACCCCAATCAGCCGCGGCGTGTTGATGCGCCGCGTCGTCACCCGCGCATGGCCCTTGAGCCACTGCTCGACCACGTCCCAGACCATGCGCGTGCCCGGTGCCTTGCCGGCGTCCTCGGCCACCGGCGCCCAGCCGGCGACGCGGTAGGTCTTGCCGGCCTCGATGGGCTTGCCGTTCAGGCGCATGTCCTGGATGCGAGCGCCCATCGCCGCGCCCGGCTCGCAGGCGTAGCTGAGACCGCCGACGCGCACCATGTCGCCGCCCTGCTGGTAGTAGGGGTCGGGGTTGAAGAGGTTGTCGCAGACGTCTTCGAGCACGGTCTTGATGGTGGCGCCGCTCATCTCGGTGACCGTGGCATAGGAATAGGTGGTCGCGACCTGGTCCATCAGCAGCTCGCGCGTGATGGCGTCGCCCGGCAGCAGGCTGGTGCCCCAGCGGAAGCCCGGCGAGAACGCGATCTCGGCGCCCTGCACCTCCATCAGCGCGTCGACGATCAGCTGGTCCCAGCTGCCGTTGAAATTGCCGCGGCGGTAGAGCACGCCGTCGGTGACCGCGAGCTTCTCGGACAGCTTGGCTTCATAGGGTTTGCGCACGCGCTCGATCAGCGCCAGCATCTCCGGGTCCGGCGTCAGCATGTTGGAGAACACCGGCAGCAGCTTGTAGCGGAAGTCCGAGACCTTGCCGTTCTTCAACTCGAAGTCCAGCACGCCGAGGAACTTGCCATTGCTGCCGGCATTGGTCACCAGGGTCTTGCCGCCGGCGTTGTCCACCAGCACCGGCTGCGGCACGCCATCGTGCGTGTGCCCGCCCAGGATGGCGTCGATGCCGCGCACGCGGCTGGCCATCTTCAGGTCCACGTCCATGCCGTTGTGCGACAGCACGACCACGACCTGCGCGCCCTTGCCGCGCGCCTCGTCGACCATGCGCTGCATGTTGTCGTCCTGGATGCCGAAGGCCCAGTCGGCGACCATGTGGCGCGGGTTGGCGATGGGGGTGTAAGGGAAGGCCTGACCGATGATGGCGCAGGGCACGCCGTTGATCTCGCGGATCACATAGGGCGCGAAGACGGGGTCGCCGAAGTCGTTGGTCTTGACGTTCTGCGCGACGAAGTCGAGCTTGCCCTTGAAGTCCTTCTCCAGGATCTCCTGCACCCGCTCCATGCCATAGGTGAACTCCCAGTGGCCGGTCATCACGTCCACGCCCAGCAGCTTGCAGGCGTCGACCATGTCCTGGGCCTGGGTCCACAGCGAGGTGGCCGAGCCCTGCCAGGTGTCACCGCCGTCCAGCAGCAGCGCGCCGGGGCGCGAGGCCTTCATGCGCTTGACCAGCGTGGACAGGTGGGCGAAGCCGCCCACCTTGCCGTAGCGGCGCGCGGCGCGCTCGAAGTCCAGGTAGGTGTAGGCATGCGACAGCGCGGTGCCCGGACGCACGCCGGCCGCCTTGAGCAGCTGCTCGCCGACCAGGTGCGGCGTGCGGCCGGACATCGAGCCCAGGCCCAGGTTGACGCTGGGCTCGCGGAAGTAAATGGGCCGCAGCTGCGCGTGGCAGTCGGTCATGTGCAGGAAAGAGACCTGGCCGAAGCGCGGCAGCTCGTACAGGCCGGCCTCGGCGCTGGCGGCGTCGGCCTGCTCATGGCGGCCCAGCGCCATGCCGGCGACCGAGGCGGCCGAGATCACTTGCAGGAATTCCCGCTTGCTGAGATTCATGGTGGGAGGTCCGGGACGAAGAAAGGGAAATGGGGGAGGAGCAAGGCGCGCGGCACGCGGTTCAGACCGCGCGCCGCGCGCCAGGGGTCACTCGTTGACCGGCGAACGCGGGTCCAGCAGCAGCGCCATCACGTGGCGAATCTGGTCCTCGTTGAGCAGGCCCTTGTGGCCGAAGCGCGGCATGTTGGAGCAGGCCGAATAGGCCTTGGAGTTCCACAGCTTGCCCCAGGTGTACTGGACGATGGGCGCCGCGGCCGGATCGGCCGGGTTGCTGACGCCGCGCAGCTTGCCGTAGTTGTAGAGGCTCGGGCCGATGGTGCCGAAGGAGACCTCCTGCTTGCTGATCTGGTGGCAGTTGTAGCAGTTGGCGCCATTGGCCGCGGGCTCGGCGGACTTGTCGGTCCAGGTCATGCCGCGGCCGTTCTGCGCCAGCTTCTCGCCTTCCTTCCAGTCGCCCAGGTAGCGCCCGTCGGCGGGCCAGCGGATCGAGGCCATGGCCTCGCTCTCGATGGACTTGGCCACCGCCTCGGGCGGCGCCTGGTCGCTGGAGCAGGCCTGCTGGCCCAGGTCCTGGTCCAGGCGCTTCATGGTCGCGATGCCCTCGTCGCGGAACGAGGCCTGCAGCATGGCACGCGCCTGGGCGTCCAGCTCGGCACTGCTGGGCAGCGAGGCGCAGCCACCCACGGCCAGCGCCAGCAGCGCGGGATAGGCGGCCAGGCGCAGGGCCTTGGAGATGCGAACGTTCTTCATCGGGAACCCTTTCAGCGCTTGATGGACGGGGCGATGGATTCGGCGCCCTTGGCGTTGACGCCCATGTACACGGCCAGCGCGACGGTCACATCGGAGGCATAGCCGGGATAGGGAAAGCGCTGCTGGCGGAAGCAGTCGTTGAGCCGGCGCTGCATGCCCCACAGCTCGCCACTGGAGACGCGGTAGGCGGGCCAGGCCGCGAAGCCGACGCCGTCGCCCGGGTTCTTGGTCAGGTTGGGCAGGTCCTGCAGGCGGATGCGCTTGCCGTCCTCGCCATGGCAGGACGCGCAGGAGAAGTCCATCGGTCCGCCACGGAAGAAGAAGGCGCGCTTGCCCAGCTGGTACATGCGCTGCTCCTCGGCGTGCTGCTGCGGCAGGTTCATGCGCAGCCCGCGCGACTCGGCCGAGATCCAGGCCACCAGGGCCTCGATGTTGAGCTGCTCGCCCTGGCCGAAGCGCGTCTTGGCGATCGCGGCCTCGTCCAGGCCCTGCAGCCGGCCCATGCAGGTCAGCAGGCGCGACTCCAGGTCCTGCACGCGGCCGGTGTCGGCGAACCAGCGCGGCAGCTCCACGAACGCGCCCTTGACCACGCCCGGGCCCTTGCCCAGGTCGCAGGCCTCCAGCGAGGCGTTCTTGGGGCCGCGCTTCTGTTTCCAGAGGTCCTCGCCCTTGGCTTCGAACAGCTCGGCGGGGTTGCCGTCGGCCAGCAGCGCGCGGTACTCGGCAATGCCGTCGGCAGCGCTCTTCTGCGCCTGCACGGTGCCCACCGCGGCCAGCGCCGCAAGGGCCGCCGCGGCCACCAGGCCCTGGGTGATGTGCTTCATCGCATGTCTCCTGTGGGTCGCCCGTCGGGCTTGGCGCGGGCGCCTCGTTGTGATTCACACGGGGCCCGCGGCCCCGGGGCCGGTTGGCTTCAGCTGACGACGGCTTCGTCGCTGCGCTTGTCGCCGCGGTTGTCGGTCCAGCTGATGCCGACCTTGTCGCCCGCCTTGCCACCCTTGATGGTGAACTGCAGGAAGGGGTTCTTGGCCACGGACGGGCCCCATTCGGCGCTCATCACCACCTTGCCGTTGTGCAGGGCGGTGACCTCGTTGATGTACCACGCGGGAATGGTCTTGCCGGAGGAATCCTTGCGCTGGCCGGTTTCCATCTCGTGGGCCATCAGCACGCGCACGGTGATCTTGTCGCCGGAGGCTTGGGCGCGAATGCGCATCGGGTCTGCCATGTTCTATCTCCTAGTCGTCGGAATGCGTCGGTTGAAATCGGTCGGGTCGGCGCCGCGGCGCGTCAACCGCCGCAACCGCCCAGCGTGACCTTCACTTCCTTCTGGGCGAACAGCACCTTGTTGTCCTCGGTGACGACCACCGCGAAGACCTGGGACGACTGACCCATCTTCACGCGCGTCGAGAACGCGGCGTCGATGCTGGGCGTCACGTTGAAGGCCGCGGCCAGCACGGCCGGGTTCTTCTCGACCATCAGCAGGACCTGCTTGACCCCGGGCAGCGTGCATGCCGCGCCCAGCGGCACGACGGCGCCGTTCTCGGCGATGTCGGGCGCAGTGATGCTGACGTCCTTGCTCTCGGTGGGCATGGACAGGCCCAGGCTCTTCATCACCTCGCCCACGGTCTTGGCGTCGAAGGCGCCCTTGCCGGCCATCGTGCCGGCGGCCTGCGCGTGCTGCGCCAGCGCGCCGCTGGCCAGCAGCAGCGAAGCCAGACGCAGGCCGGTGGACAGGACTTCTCTTCGGTTCGCACTCATCTCGGTCTCCTGGTTGTGCGCTTGATCGGCGGTCCGGAAGTGGATTGCACCACCGGACCCCTGGGAAATGTCAACGGCTGAGCTTGGACAGCCAGTCGGCGATGCTGCGCGCCTCGTCGGCGCTGAGGGTCTGCGGCGGCATGGGGATCTGGCCCCAGACGCCCACGCCACCACTGCGGATCTTCTCCGCCAGATAGCCCGCCGCGTCGGCACGGCCGCCGTGGCGCTGGGCGATTTCCTGGAAGGACGGCCCCACCAGCTTGCTGTTCTGGGCATGGCAGGCGGTGCAGCTGTTCTTCTTCAGCAGCGCCGTGGGCGCGGCCGGGGCCTCGGGCTTGGCCGGCGCGGCGGCGGCCTTCGCCCCCGCGCTGGCGGCCGTCTGCGCGCCGCGCTGCGGGCCCACCAGGCGGTTCTGGTCGGCCAGATTGCCGTGCGCATTGCGGGCGTGGTCGGGCAGGTAGGACGCCACGCGCGGCTCGGCGGCGCAGTTGCTCATGCAGGGCTTGTTGGCGGTGTCCGGTGCCTTCGCGGTGGTCAGTCCCTTGCCGGGCCACATCGTGTGCGCGGTCGTCATGCCGTTGCGGTTGGGCAGGCGCTGCTGCGCCTCGGCGATGTTGCGGTCGGACAGCACATAGTCATCCGGCAGGATGCCGCCCATGTTGAGCAGATAGGCCGTCACCGCATACACCTCCTCGGTGCTCAGCGACTTGGGCGCGGTCCACGGCATCGCGCGGTTGATGTAGTCCCACAGCGTCGAGACGGTGGCCACCTTCATCAGCGTGGTGCGGCCGGGGAAGCCCGGGTCGTTCAGGCGCGCCACGCGGCCGGTCTTGACGTCCTCGGCCGTGGTGCCGCCGACCAGCGGCGAGAACACCTCGCCGCTCTCGCCGAAGATGCCATGGCACTGCGCGCACTTGCCTTCCCAGACCTCCTGGCCCTTGGCCACCGAGCCCGACCCCTTGGGCAGGCCCTTGAAGTCCGGGCGCACGTCGATGTCCCAGGCGGCGATCTCCTTGGGCGTCGCGGCCCGGCCTATGCCGGGAAAGCGCTCCTGCGCCAGGGCCGCGGGCAGCGCGGCCGCCAGCGCCAGCGCGGCGAGCAGCGCACGCAGGGCGCGGGGACGGCCCCGCGTGTTCTCACGAAAGCTGGACATTCTTCACCTCGCCGTCTTCCTGCACCAGCCAGGTCTGGATGGCGTTGTTGTGATAGATGGAGCGCGTGCCGCGCACCTCGCGCAGCTGGCGCATGGCCGGCTGCACGAAGCCGGTCTCGTCCATCGCGCGGCTCTGGATCAGCGCGGGCTTGCCGTCCCAGACCCAGTCGAGGTTGAAGCGCGTCAGGCACTTGGGCAGCGGCGTGCCTTCCAGGCGCGCGCTGCGCCAGTTGCGGCCGCCATCCACCGAGACGTCGACGCGCTGGATGCGCCCACGGCCCGACCAGGCCAGCCCGCTGATGTTGTAGAAGCCCTTGTCCAGCAACACCTGGCCGCCCGACGGCGTGGTGACCACGCTCTTGCATTCCTGGATGCTGGTGTACTGGCGGTGTAGCCCGCCCGGCATCAGGTCCACGTAGTGGATGGCCTCGTCCTTGGTCGCCCAGGGCTGGTCGCCCACCTCGATGCGGCGCAGGTACTTCACCCAGCTCACGCCCTGCACGCCGGGCACCACCAGGCGCAGCGGGTAGCCGTTCTCGGGGCGCAGCATTTCGCCGTTCTGGCCATAGGCCAGCAGCACCTCGCCGCTCTCCACCATCTCCATCGGGATGGTGCGCGTCATCGACGAGCCGTCCGCCCCTTCGGCCAGCACATAGCGGGCCTTCTTGTAGTCCACGCCGGCCATGTCCAGCACCACGCGCAGCGGCACGCCGGTGAACTCGCTGCAGCTGAGCATGCCGTGGGAGTACTGCACCGTGGGCACGGCGACGTTGCCCCATTCCATGCCGGTGTTGGCGCCACATTCGATGAAGTGGAAGCGCGAGACCGAGGGCAGGCGCATCAACTCGTCCATGCCCAGCACCAGCGGCTTCTTCAGCAGGCCGGGGTCGGAGCCATTGACCATCAGGCGGTGCTTGGACGGGTCGATGTCCCACCAGCCCTGGTGGTGGCGCTCGAAATGCAGGCCGCTGGGCGTGACGATGCCGAACAGCGACTGCAGCGGCGCGAAGGACACCGAGGCCTGCGCGGTCTGCGTCAGGCCAGGGCTCTGGCGGCGCTGCACATTGGCTTCGTACTTGGACGGCTTGCCATAGCCGTCGGTCACCACCGCCTGGCCCAGGCCCTTGCTGTGCTCGGGCAGCTCCAGGATGGCCGGGTCGCCATCGCCGCTGACCGGCGCGGCCGCGACACGCGCCGCGCCACCGAGGGCGCCTGCCGCGCCCGCGGCGACGAAGGCCTGGCGCAGAAAGCCTCGCCGCCCATCTTTGGCCTCGGCGAACACGCGGCGCACGCCGTCGGCGTCGAGGAAGTTCTCCGGCGCCTTCAGCAGCCGCCCGGAGGGCTGTCGATCATCTTGGTTCACATTGCATCCTTCGCAGCTCGGGGAGCGCTGAGCCGCAGCCTTCGCACCCGGACAGGGGCGCGCGCCACCTCAAATATCAATAATCGCTAATATTATTGATCAGTGAATTCGAATATTTAAGGACTTTCCCTGGGATGGGGCGCTAGGCGCAACGCGCGAGCGGCTGACGCACGGCGGGATGGCGCGGGCGGGCCGCCGCACCGGGAGCGGCGGCATGCCGGAAGACAGGAAGCCGGCGGACCGCCGGCCGGGGGCCTCAGCGCCCGTTGGGGATCAGGCGCTCCGCCGGGTCGATTTCGGCGTCGCCGTCCAGCTCGATCGCCACCTGCGTGCAGACCGCACGGCACAGGGTGGCGACGCGCTGGCTCTGCAGGCTGTAGTAGATCTGCGTGCCCTCGCGGCGGCGCGACAGCACGCCGCTGCGGTACAACGTGGACAGGTGCTGCGACATGTTGGGCTGCGTCGTTTCGATCTCGGCGAGCAGCTCCGACACGTTCTTTTCGCCATTGCAGACCGCGCTGATGATGCGCAGCCGTATCGGCGTGGACAGCAGAGAGAACAGCTCCGCCACCGATTCGAACACCTTGGTCTGGTTGTCCTGAGGGGTCATGGTTGCAGAGGAGGTCATGAGGGCGACATTCTATGCCCTGCCCTCCCGCCCAAGCCCCCCGTGGGCACACCGGCGCCGTGGTCGGCCAGGCCTGGCGCAACCGGCTTATTTGGCGCCGGCCAGGATCCAGCCGGCCAGGGCCTGCAGGTCGTCGTCGGACAGATTGGGCTGCGCCGGCATGGGCACCGGGCCCCATTTGCCCGCCCCGCCCTGCTTGATGCTGGCGGCCAGCTTGGCCTTCGCGTCCGCCTGGCCGGCGTACTTCTTGGCCACCTCCTGGTAGGCCGGCCCGACCAGCTTCTTGTCCACCGCGTGGCAGGCCATGCAGGCATTCTTCTGCGCCAGCGCCAGATTGGCGTGGGCCGGCATGGCGGCGCCGATCAGCAGCGCGGCGGGAGCGATCAGGGACAGCAGACGCATGGGGTCTCCTTGGGAATTCATAAATAAGAATTCAATGATATTTGACCTGAGACAAGACGGACTGGGCAAAAGCCCTGATGTTGTGCGCCTGGCGTGCGCAGAGGTCTCCCCGCTCTCAGAACAGTGAACAGGGCCAGGCGATGGCGGCCCCCATGGCAAGCTCGACTGCAGCCCGGGGCGACATCTGCGCCGCTGGCGTGTTCGAGCTGCCACGCCGCCGCATGCCGTGGATCGATCGCCCGCGCCATCGGGCAGCGCCGCCAGGGAACGGGATCAAGGGAGAATCCACGCATGGAACGTTCCTGGACCCTACGCCGCGTCATCCCCTCCGACGCAGACATGGTCGCCGCGCACGGCTGCTTTCGCCCGGAAGACGCCGAGCGTCGGCCGGCCTACGCCCAGTGGGTCAAACCCAAGATCGGCACCGGCACCTATCTGGGCTGGTTCGCGGTCGAGGATGGCGTCGTGGTCGGCGGGGCCGGCGTCGTCCTGCTCGACTGGGGCCCGACACGCGGCAACCCCGGCGGCCAGATGGCCCGCATCACCAATGTCTTCAGCGCGGAGAGCCACCGCCGGCAGGGCATCTCGAAGGCGCTCGTCTCCACCCTCCTCGATCACCTGGACGCGCAGGGCATCGGCGAGGTCCGGCTCGGGGCGACGGAGCCCGCCCGCGAGATGTACCGTTCCCTGGGGTTCACGGAATACGCGGCCGAGATGCGCCGCGTTCGGCAGCCGTGACGGGCGCCCTCCGCGGCACCGCGCGGCCGGGCTTTGGGCATCCAGCCCACCCGGCTTGACGCCCGCGCCGATCCCCATCAGAGAGCCGTCGCGAACTCCGCCACCAACTGCTCGATGAAGAACCGCGTGCGCGCCGGCAGAAAGCGGCGCGACGGGAAGACCAGTTGCACCGGCGCCCGCTCGCCGGTCCACGCCGGCAGCAACTCGACCAGGCGGCCGTCGGCCAGCTCCTCGCGCACGTCCAGGATGGAACGCCGCGCCACGCCCAGGCCGGCCAGGCACCAGTCGTGGGCCTGGTCGCCGTTGTCGCAGACGAGGCGACCGCCGACGCGCACCACGGTGGGCGCCACGCGCGGGCCGGCGTCACGGGGCCAGAAGCGCCAGTCGGCCAGGGTCGCGCGGTTGCGGCTGGTGATGAGGCAGGCATGGCCGGCCAGGTCCTCGGGCCGCTGTGGCCGGCCATGGCGGCTCAGGTAGGCCGGCGCCGCGCAGACGATGCGCCGGTTCTCGGCCAGCGGCCGGGCGGCCAGGCGCGAATCCGGCGGGCCGCCGATGCGGATCGCGCAGTCGTAGCCGTCCTCCAGCAGATCGACCAGCGCGTCGCTGAGTGAGAGCTGCACCGTCACCGCCGGATGAGCCGCCGCGAAGCGCGCCAATGCCGGGCCGATCCAGCGCCGGCCCAACGCCACCGGCGAACTGATGCGCAGCACTCCCTGGGCCTGCTGGCGGCCGTGGCCGACCGCCGCTTCGGCCTCGTCCACCTGGGCCAGGATCGCCTGGCAATGTTCGAAGTAGATCGCCCCCTCCTCGGTCAACGCCAGGCGGCGCGAGCTGCGCTGCAGCAGCCGCGTGCCCAGGTCGGCCTCCAGCCGCGCCAGGCGCTTGCTGCCCACCGCCGGCGAAAAGCCGAGCAGCCGCCCTGCCGCCGAGAGGCTGCCGGCCCGCACCGTCTGCACAAAGAGCTTCATGTCGGCCAACTCGGCCATGGCGATCACCTCGGGTATCTATTTCGTTTTGGAACAGGTGCTTCAGCACCGCGAGGCATTTTGTTCCGCAATGGAAAGAGGGACAGTAGCGCCTCCACCGTCAACCTTGCGATTCACCATGCCTCACCTCCCCCGCCTGGCGTCCACGCCGCTGCTGCTGGCCCTCCTCGCGACCCTGGCCCTGCCGGCCCGGGCGGCCGATCCCGCGGAGACCCTGCCCGAGCCCGCGTCCACCGTGGTCGACCGTTCGTTGAGCGCCGAACGGCTGGCCGCGCAGAGCCTGGCTGCGCGCCGCTACTACGGGTTCTGGAACAGCGGCGACCCGGCGCTCGCGCGGGCGGCGCTGGCGCCGGACTTCATGGACCGCAACCTGCCCGCGGGGCGGCCGCAGGGGCCCGAGGGGCCGCTCTTCGCGTCGCGGCAGTTCCGCGCCGCCGTGCCCGACCTGCGTGCCGAGGTCGAAGAGATGCTGGTGGTGGGCGACCGCGTGGTCGGCCGGCTGCGCTTTCGCGGCCATTTCACCGGCCGCTTTGGCGCACACCAGGGCGACGGCCGCGCGATCGACTTCATCGCCACCGACATCTACCGCATCGATGCCAGCGGGCGCATCGCCGAGAACTGGCATCTGGAGGACAACCTGACGCTGCTGCAGCAGCTGGGCGTCGTCGCCAGCGGGTCCTGAGCCCGCGGCGTCGGATGGCGCGGCGGGCTCCGCTCAGCGTCCCGCGCCGTCCGGCGCCAGCACCGGGCGCAGCCAGTCCGGCAGCGGGCAGGACTTCTGCGTCGCCGCGTCCTGCCAGACGGTGGTGGCACCGCCCGCGGCGTAGATCACGCCGGGCTGATCGCTGCGTTCCAGCACGATCCAGGTGTCGAAGCTGCTGCGCCCGGGGTTGGACACATAGTGCCGGGCCAGCACCTCGCCGGGGTAGCTGAGCGGGCGGTAAAAATTGCAGAAGGCGTTGACGATCACCGGGCCCTGGCCCTCCGGCGCGGGTGCGCCACCCAGGCTGTCCAGCCAGTCCACACGGGCGATTTCCATGTAGCGGAAGTAGACCGCGTTGTTGACATGGCCCATGGCGTCCATGTCGCCCCAGCGTATCGGGATGCGGCACTCATGGACCAGCCGCTTGTCCTCGGGGATGTCTATGCGCATCTCAACCGCCTTGGGGCCCCGGTTCGATCTCCACGCCCAGCTGCTGCGCCATGCGGTGCACCAGTTCCTTCAGCGTCGCCACCTCCTCGCGAAGCGCGGCCAGTTCCGCGTCGCGCGCAGGAGCCGGGGCATCCGACGACGCGCGGACCTCGGCGGCCGGCAGCGCGGGCTCGCCGGCCAGCAGATGGGCCCAGCGCGATTCGCGCGCGCCGGGCGCGCGGGCGAGCTTGCGCGCCAGCGGCGGCTCGCGCTCGGCCAGTTCTTCCAGAAAGCCTTCGACCGACGAAACGTCGGCGAAGCGGTGCAGCCGCTCGCTGTTGAGGCGCAGCTCGGCCGCCGTTTGCGGCCCGCGCAGCATCATCACCGCCAGCAAGGCCTCGGACTGGCCCGGCACGCCCAGCACGCGGCGCATGTTGTGCGCGAAGCGGGTCACGCGGCTGCCACTGACCTCATGGACCAGGCTCATGGACTTCAGCTCGTCCAGCGCCGCCGCCACCTCCGACTCGGCCAGGTTCATCACCGGGTCGCGCGCGGTCTTCTGGTTGCAGCCCAGGGTCAGGCTGTTCAAGGACATCGGATAGCTGTCCGGCACGGTGGATTCCTTTTCCACCAGCACGGCCAGCACGCGCGCTTCCGCCGCGCTCAGGGTACGCACACTCATGCCGTCAAACTCCGAAACCGTCGTCCGCCTGGATCACCGCGCCGTTGATGAAATGGCTCTCGTTGGCGCACAGCATCAGCAGCGCCGTGTCCAGGTCCTGAGGCTGACCCACGCGCTTGCGCGGCAGCAGGTCCACGAGCTTGCGGCCCTGCTCGGTGGTCCAGTGGTGGTGGTTGATCTCGGTGTCGATGTAGCCGGGGCAGATCGCGTTGACGTTGATGCCGTACTTGCCCCACTCCAGCGCCATCGAGCGCGTCATGTGGATCACGGCGGCCTTGCTCATGCAGTAGACGCCGATCTGGCCCAGCACGCGCAGGCCGGCCATGGACGCGATGTTGACGATGCGCCCACCGGTGAAGGTGCCCGGCGCCGCGCCGCGGGCGCGCGCCAGCATGCGCTTGCCCACCTCCTGCGCGACGAAGAAGGCCCCGCGCGCATTGGTGTTCATCACGAAGTCGTAGTCCTCGGGCGTCACGTCGGTCAGCTTCTGCGTGGTGCTGACGCCGGAGTTGTTGATCAGGATGTCCAGCGTGCCCATCTCGGTTTCGGCGTGGGCGACCGCGGCCTTGATGCTGTCGTGGTCGGTCACGTCCAGCTGCACCACGTGGGCATCGCCGCCGCCGGCCTCGATCTCGGCGCGCAGGGTCTTGAGCCGATCCACGCGGCGGCCCGCCAGTACCACCGCGGCGCCGGCCGCGGACAGGGTGCGCGCGAACTGCGCGCCCAGGCCGCTGGACGCACCGGTCACCAGGGCGACACGGCCCGACAGGTCAATGCTGTAGCTCATGGGGAGATTCCTGGTTGAAGGAAAAGACGGCCCGCCAGCCATCCGCGGGCGCGGGCCAGGGGACCAAGCGCAAAACGATAGCACGCGCCCCGGGGCGCCAGAGCCCGCGGCGAGCCGCGCGGGCCACGGTGCCGGGTCTTGCCTCGTCCTAGTGCTGGCGCTCTAGCAACAAAATAGAACGACCGTTCTATTTTCGGGACGCAAGGCTAGAATGCGCCCCAGCCACAAGGGGAGGCATGCGCCCTGCCCCGCCTATCAGCTAGAGACAACCACGAAGGACTTCCATGAGCTCTGAGGAACTGCTTGCCCAATTCGGACCGCGCGAGAGCATGGAGTACGACGTGGTCGTGGTCGGTGCCGGCCCCGCCGGTCTGTCCACCGCGATCCGCGTGAAGCAGCTGGCGGCCGAGAAGGGCCAGGACATCTCCGTCGTCGTGCTGGAGAAAGGCTCGGAACCCGGCGCCCACATCCTCTCCGGCGCGGTGATGGACCCGCGTGCGATCACCGAGCTGTTCCCGAACTGGAAGGAGCTGGGCGCGCCGCTGAACCAGCCCGTCACCGGCGACGAGGTGCTGTTCCTCGGCCCGAGCGATGCCAAGCGCACGCCGCAATGGCTGATCCCGGCCTGCTTCCACAACCATGGCAACTACGTGATCTCGCTGGGCGCCGTGACCAAGTGGCTGGGCGAGCAGGCCGAGGCGCTGGGCGTGGAAATCTTCCCCGGCTTCGCCGCCGCCGAGGTGCTGTACGACGAACAGGGGCGCGTGCGCGGCGTGGCCACCGGCAACATGGGCGTGGGCAAGGACGGCCAGCCGCACGAGGGCTTCCAGCTGGGCATGGAGCTGCTGGGCAAGTACACCATCTTCGCCGAGGGCTCGCGCGGCCACCTGGGCAAGCAGCTGATCGCCAAGTTCCAGCTCGACGCCGGCCGCGACCCGCAGAGCTACGCGATCGGCGTCAAGGAGCTGTGGGAAGTGCCGGCCGACAAGGCCCAGCCCGGCCTGGTGGTGCACACCGCCGGCTGGCCCATGGACGCCGACACCTATGGCGGCGGCTTCCTCTACCACCTGGAAGGCAACAAGGTCACGCTGGGCTATGTGGTCGGGCTGGACTACAAGAACCCCTGGCTGTCGCCCTTCGAGGAAATGCAGCGCTGGAAGACCCACCCCAGCATCCGCAAGCACATCGAAGGCGGCAAGCGCCTGGGCTATGGCGCGCGCGCGATCACCGCGGGCGGCCTGCTGTCGCTGCCCAAGCCGGTCTTCCCGGGCGGCGCGCTGATCGGCTGCGACGCCGGCTTCCTGAACGCCGCGCGCATCAAGGGCAGCCATGCCGCGATCAAGACCGGCATGATGTGCGCCGAGGCCCTGGTCGACGCGCTCGCCGCGGGCCGCGAGAAGGACGAGCTGAACGCCTACACGGCAGCCTTCGAGAAGAGCTGGCTGCACGACGAGCTGCACCAGTCGCGCAACTTCAAGACCTGGTTCAAGAAGGGCAACACCATTGGCACGCTGATGACCGGCATCGAGCAGTGGCTGCTGCCCAAGCTCGGCATCAAGAGCCCGCCCTGGACCCTGCACCGCCCGCTGCCCGACCATGTGCAGCTGAGGCCGGCCGCCGAGATGCCGCGCATCGAGTACCCGAAGCCGGACGGCAAGCTGACCTTCGACCGCCTCTCGTCGGTGTTCATCTCCAACACCAACCACGAAGAGAACCAGCCGGCCCACCTGACGCTGAAGAACGCGGACGTGCCGGTGCAGGTCAACCTGGCCCAGTTCGCCGGTCCCGAGAGCCGCTACTGCCCGGCCGGCGTCTACGAGTTCGTCAAGAACGAGGATGGCAGCGACCGGCTGCAGATCAACGCGCAGAACTGCGTGCACTGCAAGACCTGCGACATCAAGGACCCGACCCAGAACATCGTCTGGATCACCCCGGAAGGCGGCGGCGGCCCCAACTACGCCGGCATGTAAGCCCGCGGCGCGCTGCTTTGGCCGCCCGGGGCCGCGCGCCGGGCGGCCCCAAGCCGGCCCGTCTGGCGATGTGCGAGCGGGGCCTCCCCCTTCGAACATCGCCGCCCCCGCTGGCCGAGGGGCTCACTGTTTCAACAGGCCCTGCAGCCTCTGCTTCACCGCCGGCCATTCGTGGTCGAGGATGGCGAAGTAGACCGTGTCGCGCGCGCGGCCGCTGTGGGTGATCACATGGCGGCGGAAGATGCCTTCCTGCGTCGCGCCCAGGCGGGCGATGGCGCGGCGCGAGGTCTCGTTGAGCACGTCGGTCTTCAGCTCGACGCGGTAGGCGCCCAGGGTCTCGAAGGCGTGGGTCAGCAGCAGGGTCTTGGCCTCGGTGTTCACGCCGCTGCGCTGGAAGGGCAGGCCCACGAAGGTCCAGCCGATTTCCAGCCGCCGGTCCGCCGCCGAGATGTTGCCGAAGCGCGTGCAGCCGGCCAGCTGGCCCGAGGCCAGGTCGCGGATCGCGAAGGGCAGCGACTGCCCGCGCTCCTGCTCGGCCAGCGCCTGGACCACGTAGGCCCGCATGTCCTCGGGCGTCAGGGCCTGCGTGGGGATCCACTGCCACAGCGCCGGCTCCAGGCCGTGCTCGCACAGGCCCTCGACATGGTCCAGGCTCAGCGGTTCCAGCTGCACCACGCGGCCGCGCAGCGTGACGGGATGGATGTCCAGGGGGGCAGGTCTTGCCATCGTGATCTCCAGATCGGAAGTGGAAAGAATCAGGGCGCCAGCTCGCGCATCCAGCGCGCCAGGCCGGCGGCCGTGCCGGCCTCGAAATGGGCCGCCACGCGCGCGCGCTCGGCGGCGGAACGGTTCTGGCTGAGCTTGGCCTTGGCCGCCACGGCCAGGACCTGCACGCGCAGCCCGACGATGGCGTCCAGCATGCGCTGCTGATAGGCCTCGGGCAGGCCGCGCCAGTGCGCGGCGTAGCCCGGGTCCTGCTGCGCGATCAGCCGCTTCAGCAGCGTGTCCTTGGCCTCGCGCTCGTCGACCAGCGCCAGGCGGCCCTGCACCTCCAGCGCCAGGTAGTTCCAGGTCGGCACGTTGAGCGCGCCGTCGTACAGCGACGGCGAGACATAGGCGTCGGGCCCGCTGAACATCAGGCGCACCGGCTGGCCGTCGCGCAGCGCCGCCAGATGGGGATTGGCCCGCGCCAGATGGCCCTCCAGCGCGCCGCCGTCACCGTCCTCGGCGCTCCAGACCATGGGCAGATGCAGCGCAATGGGCGGCTGCTCCGGGGCACGGGCATCGGTGGCCACCAGCAGGGCCAGCGGATGCTCGCGCACCAGCCGGCGCCGCAGCACGGGATCGTCGAGCATGAAATGGCGGGGCGTGTACATGGGCGGGTCCTGGCTCGGAGCCTGGGCAAAGGGACGAGCGCACAGCTTAGGCGGCCGATTGGTACGATCCAAGCTCCAATTCATCACAAATCCAAAGGACCAATGCGCGCCCCGGCCCTGCCCTTCGACGCCTCCGGCCTCGCGCTGGAAGACCCCGGACCGCGGGCCGCGACGCTGGTGGCGCGGCTGCGCCTGCGCGTGCTGGACGGCCGCCTGCCGGCCGGCACGCGTCTGCCCACCACGCGCGCGCTGGCGCAGGCGCTGGGCCTGTCGCGCAACACGGTGGTGCGCGCCTACGAACAACTGCTGGACGAAGGGCTGATCGCCAGCCGCGTCGGCGACGGCAGCTATGTGGCGGCGCGGCTGCCGTCGACCGCGGAGCCGGCCGGAGCGCGCGGCGCGCCGGCCAGCGCCGCGCCCCCGCCCGACACCCAGGTCTGGCGCCAGCTGCAAGCCTTCACGCCCGGCCGCACGCCGGACGGGCCGCAGCGGGCCTTCCGCTGGGGCAGCCCGGCGCTGGACCTGTTTCCGGCCGAGGTCTGGTCGCGCCTGCAGGCGCGCGCCTGGCGCCGCCACGAACCGCAGTCCCTGGGCTATGGCGACCCGGCCGGGCTGCCGCGGCTGCGTGCGCTGCTGGCCGACTATCTGCGCAGCGCGCGCGGCCTGCACTGCAGCGCCGACGAGCTGCTGATCACCGCCGGCGCCCAGCAGGCCATCGCGCTGGCCGCGCTGGCACTGCTGCGCCCCGGCGACGAAGCGGCGATGGAAGCACCCGGCTACCGCGCCGCGACGGCCGCGCTGACCCTGGCCGCCACGCGGGTGCACCGCGTGCCGCTGGACGCGCAGGGCCTGCGCCCCGCCGCGCTCGCCGCGCTGGGGCCACGCTGCCGGCTGCTCTATCTGACGCCCTCGCACCAGTTCCCCACCGGCGTGAGCATGCCGCTGCAGCGCCGGCTGGACCTGCTGGACTGGGCGCGCGCGCGGCAGGCCTGGATCCTGGAAGACGACTACGACAGCGAATACCGCTACACCGGCCTGCCACTGGCGCCCATGGCCAGCCTGGACGCCCAGCGGCGCACGCTCTACGTCGGTTCGCTGTCCAAGCTGCTCTTCCCCGGGCTGCGCCTGGGCTATCTGGTCGCGCCCGCCGCCTGGATGCCCACGCTGGCCCGGCTGCGCGCGGTGCTGGACCGCCACAGCGCCTGCATGGACCAGCAGGTGTTGGCCGACTTCATCGAGCAGGGCCACTTCCTGCGCCATCTGCGGCGCATGCGCCGCGCCGCCAACGAGCGACGCAGCACGCTGCTGGAGGCCTGGGCGCAAGACCTGACCCCGCTGGGCCTGGCGCTGCCGCCGCCGGACGGCGGCCTGCACGCCTTCCTGCCGCTGCCCGACGCGCGCACCGAGCGAGCGTTGGCCGACGCGGCGGCGGCGGCCGGTGTGGAGGTGGGCCCGATGCGCCAGGTCGGTGGACAGCCCGACCCGTTGGGCGGCGCCGGCCTGGTGCTGGGCTTTGCCGCGGTGCCGCCGCCCCAGATCCGCGACGCGGTGCGCCGCCTGGCACAAGCCTGGCGCCCTTGTTGCGCGGCTGATCTCCCGTGCGTCCTGCGCCCCGCGCGATCGGCGTGGCGCCGCGCAGAGAACTAAGTCACTGCCTGGCGACGGCGCGCAACAGTGCGCCTGTCAGAGCGGATTTCGCAAATATTTGTTCGCTAAGATGTTCCGCTTACATCTGACACCCCTGGCTTACCGATCTGCCATGCGAGCTGCGACGCCCTGCCCGACCCCCGTGGATATTGCGCGACCTGCCCGGCTCAAGGAGCAGCAGCGCGGGATGCACGCGGACGCAGCGGCGGAGCGCCGGTCTTGAGCGCGCCAGGCGATCCCGCCGGCCGCACGGCCTCCGAGCCCGTCGCCACCGAGCAGGCGACCCAGGACCTGACGCGCACGCGTGACGCGTCGGGCTGTCCCAACTGTCATGAGCCCCTGGTGCCGGGCGCGCTCTTTTGCGTGGAGTGCGGCCATGCCTTGGGCTGCCCCTGCCCGCAATGCGGGGCCGAGGTCGGCGGCGGCGACTTCTGCGAGGCCTGCGGCCACTGGCTGAAAACCGGCCAGTGCCGCTTCTGCTATGCCGAGCTGGTGGAAGGCGCGGCCTTCTGCACCGAATGCGGCAACAGCCAGCAGGGGCTGCGCTGCGCGCGCTGCCAGACCCAGGGCTTCTTCGATTTCTGCGGCGGCTGCGGCGACGCGCTGTCCGAGCTGGCGCAAGACCTGGCACTGGCCCCGCCGGACGATCCCGCGTTGGCCGAGGCGCTGGCGCAGCTGCGCCAGCTGGATGCCGCCACCCGCCAGGCCCAGGCCCAGCTCGCGCAGGTCCAGGCCGCCGCGGCGCCGGCGCCGCGCCCGGCACCGCCGCCCGGCCTCAACCTGGGTGGCGCCTTGCAGAGCCTGCGCGCCGGTGCGGCGCTGGACGCGGCCGCCGCGCAGCGGGCCCGCGACGAGGCCGCGAAGGCACGCGCGGAGGCCCAGGCACGCGCGGACGATGCCACGGCCCAGGCCATGCAGGCCGCCCGCGCGGACGCGCTGCAGGCCGCGCGTCAGGCCGAGATGGCGCAGAGCACGGCCACCGCGCTGGGGCTGTCGGCGCAGCTGCAGCAGACGCGCGAGCGCATCAAGGCGCTGATGGCCGCGTCCGACCAGCGCAGCTTCCCCGACGCGCAGAGCGCGCGCCGCCATTTCATGCAGTTGCGCAGCCAGCTGATCCGCGAGGGCCAGCAGCCCACCAAGTGGCTGTGCAACTGGGCCAACTGCCAGCACGACAACCCCAACGACTGCGGCAACCCGTCGCTGGGAGGCCGCTGGCTGTTCGACTGAGGACACCGCGCAAGCGGCCAAGGACCAAGACAAGACAAGCCGGCCGCCGGGGTCGCGAGACACCGGCGGAACCCGGCGCACAGGAGTAGGAGAGGACGTGAACGCTTGTGCATCCTGCGGTGGAGCCAACCGCCCCACCGCCAAGTTCTGCAAGTTCTGCGGAACCGGGTTCGCGCCGCCCGACACGGCGGCCGCGCTGGATTCCCTCGTCGGGATGGACAAACTGCGCGCCACGCTGGACGCGATCCGCGTCGAAACCGAGGGCCGGCGCCGTGCCGGCCGCGACCCGCGCCGGCCGCTGGCCATGCTGATCATCGGTGACTCCGGCACCGCCAAGTCGCGGCTGGGCCCCATGATCACGAAGGCCCTGCACCAGCTCCAGCTGGTGGACCGCGCGCAGCCGGTGGTCGTCAACGCGCTGCAGCAGGACGACCTGGACAGCCAGAAGCTCGCCGCCGCCTTCGCCAAGGCCAAGGGCAGCGTGCTCTTCGTGGACAACGCGCAGCTGCTGATGACGCCCAAGGGCGATCCGCTGCCGCCCTTCAACCAGCTGCTGCACCTGATGGAGAACTCGCCGCTCGATCCGATCGTGATCATGGCGGGCCTGCCCACCGGGCTGGAGGAGTTCTGCCTGCGCACCACCTCGCGCAACCTGCTGGGCCGCTTCAATGCGGTGTTCCGCATCGCCGACTACCTGCCCGAGCAGCTGGCTCAGATCTGCGCCAACGCGCTGCGCGCCACCGGCTTCAGCCTGGACGAGGCCACCGAGAAGCAGTTGCTGATGCGCATGCGCTGGCTTTACCGCCGGCTCAAGGCGGGCGACAAGGAGATCCGCGCCGTCAACGGCCGCCTGGCGCTGGACGAGGCCGGCGAGATCGAGCGCCGCTACTACGCCCGCGGCGGCAGCGACAACCAGCTGCGCCCCGAGGACATGGGGCCGGACGTGGACCAGACCAAGTCCATCACCGAGATCATGGCCGCCATCGACGATCTGATCGGGATGGGCGAGATCAAGGACAAGATGCGCGCGCTGCACCGCGACATCCAGAACGCCCGGCTGCGCCAGTCCATGGGCCTGGCCAGCGGCGACGACGACAAGCTCGCCTACCACTTCATCCTCACCGGCAATCCGGGCACCGGCAAGACCACCGTGGCGCGCAAGCTGGGCGAGGTGTTCGAGGCGCTGGGCGTGCTGCCCACCGGCCATGTGGTGGAGGTGGACCGCAGCAAGCTGGTCGGCGAATACCAGGGCCACACCGCCACCAAGGTGGTGGCGGCCTGCAAGCAGGCCGAGGGCGGCGTGCTCTTCGTCGACGAGGCCTATGCGCTGGTCCAGGGCGCCAACGACAGCTTTGGCAAGGAGGCCGTCGACACCCTGCTCAAGCGCATGGAGGACGACCGCGGCAAATACGTCGTCATCGCCGCCGGCTACGACCGCGAGATGCAGGAGTTCGTGCGCAGCAACCCCGGGCTGAAGTCACGCTTCCAGCATGTCTACCACCTCGAGGACTACAGCGCCGACGAGCTCACCGAGATCTTCGCCGCGCTCGCCGCCGCCAAGCGCTACCGGCTGGGCGAAGGCACGCGCGAACGGATCAAGGACTTCTTCGCTGCGCGCTGCGCCCGCAAGACCAGCGACTTCGCCAACGGCCGCGAGGCGCGCAACCTGTTCGACCAGGTGCGCAGCAACCAGTCCGAACGGCTGAGCCGACAAGCCGCGCCCGCCGACGTCGACCAACTGGTGACGCTGCTGCCGCAGGACGTCCCCGAGCTCGCATCCGGGTCGCCGCAGACCCTGAAGGCGGCGATGGACGAGTTGCAGGCGCTCACCGGGCTGCAGGAGGTGAAGGACACCATCCAGCGCCTGGAGGCCTCGCTCAACCGCGAGCGCGTGCTGGGCAGCAACAAGCCGCTGGAGCGCCACTTCCTCTTCCTCGGCGGCCCCGGCACCGGCAAGACCACGGTGGCCCGCCTGATGGCGCGCATCTTCCACGGCCTGGGCATGCTGCCGACCGACCGCGTCATCGAGGTCACGCGCAACGAGCTGGTGAGCGCCTACCGTGCCGACACCCCCAAGCTGACCAACAAGGCGGTCGACAACGCGATGGGCGGCGTGCTGTTCATCGACGAGGCCTATTCGCTGCTGCCCCCGGGCGCGCAGGGCGACCCGGGCATCGAGGCGATCAACACCCTGCTCAAGCGCATGGAGGACGACCGCGGCAAGTTCGTCGTCATCGCCGCCGGCTACCACCGCGAGATGCAGGTCTTCCTCGACAGCAACAGCGGCCTCAAGGGCCGCTTCAGCAACACGGTGAACTTCGCCGACTACGCGCCGGACGAACTGCGGCAGATCTTCGTCGCGATGTGCGACACCCGTGGTCTGCAGCGCGCCGAGGGCTTCGACGCGCAGCTGGACGATTGGCTGCAGGCGCTGCATGCCGCGCGCGACGCCAACTTCGACAACGCGCGCGCGGTGCGCCGCCTGTTCGACGCCGTGGGCGCCGCCTGCGGCGAGCGCGTCGCGGCGCTGCGCCTGCCCGCGGCCGAGCAGCCCGCCGCGATGCGCCTGCTCACCCCCGCCGACCTGCAGCAAATCCCTCGCCCCGGAGACCAGGCATGACGCTCCAATGCCCCGGCTGCAAGGCCACCATCGACGACGACTCCTTCTACTGCGACCAGTGCGGCACCGAGCTGATGAAGTGCGGCCTGTGCGGCTACACCGGCAAGGGCAAGGTCTGCCCCCACGACCGCACGCCACTGCTGCCGGCCAAGGCGCTGGCGCAGAGCGGCGGCACCGCATCGCTGTCCACCGCGTCACCGGCCAAGACCGGCCCGGGCCCCGGCACGGCGCCCGCCGCCGGACCGGCCCCCACGCCGGCCGCGCCCGTGGCCGCGCCCCCGGGCGCAGTGGCCACACCGGCGCGCGGCCTGTGCCTGCGCAGCGCCGCCCACGGCGTGGAACTGCGCCCCGCGCCGGGCGACGTGCTGGGCCGGCGCTTCGGGCCCCACGCGGGCCTGTTGTCGCGCTTCTCGCAGATCTCCAGCAACCACCTGGAGCTGCAGCGCGACGACAGCGGCCAGTGGTTTGCCAAGGACATGAACTCCTTCAACCACAGCTTCTACAACGGCACCCAGCTCGCGCCAGGCCAGCCGCAGCGGCTGGAGGCCGGCGCGACGCTGGCGCTGGGCGACGTGGCCTTCGCGGTGAGCTTCGAATGAGGGTGGACGTCGACGCGCGCTGCGACATCGGCTGCGTGCGCGCCAACAACGAGGACCTGATCCTCGCCGGCAGCCAGCTGCTGCGCGATGCCACGCTGGCCGCGCGCCTCGATGCCGCTGAGCATCACGGCCACCTGCTGCTGGCCGTGGCCGATGGCATGGGCGGCGCCGCGGCCGGCGAGCTGGCCAGCGAGATCGCACTGACCCAGCTGCGCACGCTGATGCAGGCGGCCCCGGCGGAGCTGGACGGCGACGAGCTGTCCGGCGTGCTGCCCATGTGGGCGCATCGCACCCATGCCGAGCTGCTCGCACAGGGCCAGGCCTGTCCGCAGCGCGCCGGCATGGGCACGACCGTGGTCGGGCTGCTGCTGTGGCAGGGCCGCGCCTGGCGCTTTCATGCCGGCGACAGCCGCCTCTACCGCCGCCGCGCGGGCCGGCTGGAGCGACTCACCGAAGACCACTCGCTGCGTCAGCAGACCGGCGACGCCAGCCTGCCCGGCAACCTGCTCTTCAACGCACTGGGCGGCGGCGCCGCCTGCCGGTTGGAGCTGGCCGAGATCGCCGATGGCGTCCAGCCCTTCGACCGCTTCCTGCTGTGCAGCGACGGCCTGCACGAGATGGTGAACGACGCCGACATCGAACAAGCCCTGGCCGGCGACCGCGAGACCGCCGTGCAAACCCTGGTGCAGCTGGCCCGCCAGGCCGGCGGCCTGGACAACATCTCCGTGCTGGTGGCCGACATCCCGCGCCCCGCCCCTTCCGACCTCCAGATCCCGACACGCCCATGAGCAGCAACCCCGAACACGGCAACGCCGATCCGGCCGGCCCCGCAGGCACGGTCCGCCTCAACGCCACGCCGACCGGCCCGGCCGGCACCGCGCGCATCGACGCCACGCCGGCCGGTCCGTCGGGCACGGCCCGCATCGACGCCGGCCCCGTGGCCGCGGCGGGTCCCGCCGGGACGGCGCGCATCGACACCGGCACGCAAGCCGCGGGCCCCGCCGGCACCGCGCGCATCGAGGCCGCGGCGGGCCCGGCCGGCACGGCCCGCGTTGGCGCCCCCGCCCCCGCCGCGGTGGACGCGGCGCAGGCCCCCGAGGCCGGCCAGCACCTGATGAACGGCCAGACCGTGCAGCTGCACGGCGCGAGCTACCAAGTCGAGTCCACGCTCAGCACCACCACCGGCGAGGCGCGCACCTATGTGGTGACGGACGGCGCCAAGCGCTTCGTGCTCAAGCACTACCGGCCGGGGCTGCGCGCGCCGCTGGCCGCGCTGGGCGCGCTGCAGGCCCAGCCGCACCCCAACGTGGTCGCCATCCATGACTTCGGTTCCGAGGCGGGCCAGGACTTCGAACTGCTGGAGTACTTCCCGGCCGGCACGCTGGACCAGCTGCTGCGCCGCGACGGCCCGCTGCAGGACCTGGAACGGCTGCGCCGTCTGGTGCGCCACCTGGCCGACGGGCTGGAGCACCTGCACGAGCGCGTGGGCCTGATCTACCAGGACCTGAAGCCCGAGAACATCCTCATCTCCGGCCCCGATCTGGAGCGCGTGGTGATGGCGGACTTCGGCATCTCCTCGCTGCGCAAGCCCGGCAGCAGCGAGGTGCAGGTCATCGCCAACGGCACGCGCGAGTACGCCGCGCCCGAACTGGCGCGCTTCGGCAACGAGACGCAGACCCTGGTCACCGAGAAGGTGGACTACTTCGCGCTGGGCATCACGCTGCTGGAATGCTGGCAGGGCCAGCCCCCCTTCCAGGGCGTGCCTGGCACCCGCCGCGCGGCCCTGGTGCAGGACCGCGAGGTGCCCTTCCCGCCCGGCATGGATGCGTCGCTGGAAACGCTGATCAAGGGCCTGCTGAGCCCCAGCGCGAAGCAGCGCTTCGGGCCGGAGCAGGTGCGCCGCTGGGTCAACCACCAGGCGCTGGAGGTGGACTACACCCGCACCGAGCGCGTCTACGAGCGCCTGGCCTTCCGCGGCGACGAGTACTACCAGACCCCGGCCGAGCTGGCCGCGCTGCTGGAGAAGTACCCGGCGCTGGGCGTGGACTACCTCTACCTGGGCACCATCGGCAAATGGCTGGAGGGCGCGCGCGACATGGAGCTGGCCACGCAGATCGAGAAGATCGTGCGCCAGTTCGACCAGGACGACGCCCAGCGCCAGGCCGGCCTGCTGCGCGCCGTCTACACGCTGGACGCTGCGCGCCCCTTCGTCACCGCGGGCGGCCGCAGCTGCCTGACCGGCGACGACCTGGGCAACGCCCTGCTCGCCGAGCAGGCGCACTATGTGCAGGCGCTGACCCAGCCCTTCGATCCGTTCTACCTCTACCTGCAGGCGCGCGGCGAAGGCGAGTTCGCCACCGAGACGCGCGCCCAGTTTCTCGGCAAGCAGGGCGCGCAGCTGGCGTTCAACCAGCTGATCTACGCGCTGCACAGCGGCGGCCGCAACCGCGTGCAGATCCTGGACCGCTACTACTTCCTGCCCGAGGACCTGGCCGACGCGCCGGCCGAGGTGCAGCAGGCGCTGCGCGCGGCCCTCAACGAGCGCCATTCGCGCGTGCTGCTGTGGCTGCAGCGCCTGGGCATCGTGGAGCAGCTCGAAGCGCTGCCGCAGGCCCAGCCGGCCGACCAGCTCAGCGTCATGCGCGCCTTCCCGTGGCTGCGCCTGGCCGAGTTCGTCGGCGATCTGCCCAAGCGTCAGGGCGCGATCGCGCATGCGCTGCTCAAGGCCAAGCGCCTGGACCTGCTGGATGAATTCATCGCGCAGGGGCTGGACTTCAACGCCCCGGCCGAGGAATGGAAGCCGCTGGTCACCGCCGCGGCCAACAACAACCTGCCGGCGGTCACCTTCATGCTGGACCATGGCGCCGACCTGGAGGTGGTGGACGCCGATGGCGACACCGCGCTGGCCGCGGCCGTGCGCTTCCGCCGCAAGGAAACGGTGACGCTGCTGCTGGACCGAGGCGCCAGCATCCGCCACGTGCGCCCCGACGGCCACACGCTGCTGGGCCTGGCCCTGATCCCGGGTCAGACGCAGAAGTACCGCTACCCGGTGGACCCCGCGCTGGTGCAGCGCATGCTGGAAGCCGGTGTCGACGCCAACCAGCCCAGCGGCGGCGACGGCCGCCTGCCGCTGCACCTAGCCCTGGTCAGCGAGCAGCGCGACCACGCACTGCCGCTGCTGGAGATGCTGCTGGCGCATGGCGCGGACATCCAGCGCCCGGGCCCCAACCTGGCCGTCAACGGCCAACCGCCCTGCAATGCGCTGTTCACCGCGCTCTACGCCTTCCACTTCCAGCACGCCGATGCCGCGGCCTACCTGCCCGTCATCGAACGGCTGCTGAAGGCCGGGGCCCGCGTCGACACCCTGGACCAGGGCAAGGCGCCGCTGCACTGGGCCGCCCTGTGGAGCCAGGAAGGCCTGGTGCAGCTGCTGCTGGCGCATGGCGCGCGTCGCGACCAGGTGGGCGACGGCGCCATGCTGCCCGCCACCTATGCGCGCATGCGCAAGGCCACGGCGCTGGAACCGCTGCTGGCCCCGGGTGCCGGCCTGGCCTGGCGCGGCCGTTTCAAGCAGCTGGGGGCCACCGTGCTCAAGGCGCTGACACTGGCCGCGCTGGTGCTGCCGCTGCTGACGCTGGGGAACTGGCTGCTGCAGTCGCGCGCGCTGGCGCATGCCGACGGGGCCACGCTAGGTCTGGTGTTCGGTGAGCTCATGCTCATCCTGCTGGCGATGCGCGCCACGCTGGATGGCTCGTGGAAGACCCTGGGCGCCCGGCTGAAGGCTGCGCTGCGCTCGCTGGGCGGCTGGGTGCGCTGGCTGGTGCTGGGCCCGGCGCTGCTGGGCGGTGGCGGCCTGCTGGCCGCGGCGGCGCTGCAGGCGCAGAGCGGCATGAGCGCCTACCGGCTTTCGGCCCTGCAGGGCTGGGGGCTGGTGGCGCTGTTCGCCGGCCTGGTGCTGACCGCCCTCTCGGTCTGGGTCAGCGGCCGCGCGCGCAACTTCGCCGAGCCTTATGAAAAATACCTGGCCGCGGGCGGGTCCGGCAAGTCCCAGGGCCGCTTCGGCGCGCTGGCGCTGACGCTGGGGCTGACCGGCGTGATCCTGCTGCCGGTCTATGGGCTGCTGCAGGGCAGCGGCACCGGCATGCGCGCGGAACCCCAAGCCGCCACCACGCCCGAGCTGGGCAACGGCAGCCTGCTGTCGAACTTCATCGTGCGCGACAACCGCGGCCCCGTCTGCACGCTGCCGCCCGGCACCACGCTGACCGGCCTGCGCCCGGCGCCCAACAACTGGCCGGAGCCGCGCTGGTATGCCAACGTGCCCAAGCCACCGGCTCGCTGCGGCACGCGCCTGACCAATGTGGAGGTGGCCATTCCGCTGACGCAGATCCGGCGCGGCAACACGCCGGCCGAGCCCCCCGCACCGAGCACGGGCAAGGCCGCGAACGGCGCGCCGGCGCGCGCCCCCGCGGCACAGCCGGTGGCCGGCACGGTGCAAGGCCTGTCGGCGGAAGGCTGGCCGCAGATCGACGGCCGCGCCCTGCCGCTGCATGGCATCGCCGGCATCACCACCAGCCAGCGCGGCCGCTTCGAGGGCTGGCTGGCCAGCCACGACAACCACCTGAGCTGCGAGCCGGTGAGTGGCGGCGGCGGCTACCGCTGCCTGACCGCGCGCCAGATCGACGTCGCCGAGGCCCTGCTGCTCAACGGCGTGGCCAGCCTCTCGCCCGAGGCACCGGCCCAGTACAAGGACGCCCAGGCCCAGGCCATGGCCGCCAAGCGAGGTCAGTGGAAATGACGCAAACCGCCCGCCCCTCCCCCACCCAGCGCACGCCGCTGGGCCTCGCGGCGCTGAGCGCGCTGGTGCTGGCCGGCTGCGCCGCGCCCAACGCCGTGCCGCCCGGCGGCGAAGCCCAGCTGCTCGCCGACATCAAGGCCGGCACCGTGCAGCTGGACTGCGGCCTGGCCTGCGCCCCGCTGTACATGTTCAGCCAGACCCGGCTGCAGCAGCTGTACCGGGCGCAAAACTGGCCCGAGCTGGCCTTGGCCACCGCCAAAACCAGCTACCGGCGCGACATCGCCTACTTCTACCTGGGCGTGGCCGCGCAAGGCATGGGCGCCTGGGCGGCGGCGGACCGCTACTACCGCATGGCCGGCGCGCTGGCCACCGGCAACGACGCGACCGCCAAGTGCAGCACCGTCACCAACCTGTGCGCGGGCTTCAGCTTCCCCTACGACATCGTCACGCGGCTGAAGGTGGTGTCGGCCGCGCTGGGCCGCGCCCCCGTGGCCGCCCAGCAGCTGCGCAACGTGGACACCGGCCTGTACCGCCCCGGCGAGGCCGACTACATCCCCGAGGCGCCGCAGGCACTGCTGAGCCAGTACGCCGCGCGCCGCCTGTTCGGCCCCGCCAGCGGTCAGCCGCAGCGCGACCAGGAATTCAACAACCAGCTGCTGGAACAGCTCGACCCGCAGGCGGCACAGACCACGCGCGGCAATGAGATCGCCCGCCCCCGCGCCATCCAGGCCCTGGTGCAGCGCCTGGGCAACCAGGTGGCCGAGCCGCGCCTGGTGCTGGGCCTGTGGGTGCAGCTGCGCGACTACGACGTCGCCAGCCAGAGCTTCGAGCTGCGCTATCCGCTGCACTCGCGCAGCCGCGCGCCGCAGCTCAATCAGGGCGTCTATGGCGGCGAATCGCCGCGCAGCGGCCCCTTCTACGGCTACAGCACGCGCGGCAGCACCTGCGTCTGGGAGAACCCCGGCACGGCCGACTATGCGCGCCCCGACGAGGCCGAGCCCTACTTCCTGCTGCTCACGCTGTGCCAGCAGCGGCCCAACCCGCAATGGCGCCCGAGCGGCCTGCAGCCGCAGAGTGCCGAGCTGCCGCCGCTGACCCAGCTGACCCTGCCCGAAGGCGGGCTGTGGCCGCGCCTGCGCGTGCCCGAAGCCCGCGCCGACGCGCTGCTGCGCAAGCTGCAGCGCAACCGCCAGGTCTGGGCGGAGCTGGTCTTCGACGTGCGCGCCATCGGCGCGCTGAACAGCGGCCCCTTCCCCGCGCGCGAGACGCTTGAGCAGAAGCGGCCCGGCATGGTCGCGGCCATCATGCCGCGCGCGCTCTTCGTCTGGGAAACGCCGCCCGAGCCCAACCGGGCCGGCCAACTGCTGGCCGTGGCCGGCGACGTGCCCGGCCAGGCACCGATCCCGGAAGGCCGCCTGCCGCGCACGCTGGTGGCCGACCGCAGCTACGAGGGCCTGCCCGTGCCCGCCATCGCCGAACTGCCCGCCAGCGGCGCGGCCGCGGCGCGTGGCGCACGCGCAGGCGCGGCGCTGAAGCTGCCCCCGTCCATGACGCCGGCGCCGCTGCCTGGTGGCCGCAACAACGGCGCGAACGGCGCGGCGCCGGCCCCCGCGCCGACCGCAGCCCAGCGCCCCGCCAAGCCCGCTGCCAAGGTCGAAGAAGATGAAACCTGGGTCGAACCCCCGCCGGCCCGGCGCTGACGCGGGCCGCCGCCTGCCCTCGCTCGCGGCCGTCTGGGCCTTGCTGGCCGGTGCCGCGGCGGGAGCCGGTGCGCAAGCCCTGTCATCCGATCTCTCGCTCGTTCAGGTCGCGGCGGCGAGCGGCCAGCCCGGGCGCCAACTCGCCAGCAATCTGCGCGGCGACGTGGTGATGCTGCTGCAGGACCAGCCCAGCGACGGCCGCCACCTGGCCACGCTGGCACTGGTGCTGCGCCAGCCGGCGCCGCTGCTGGAGGTGACCCAGGCCAGCCGCCAGGTCGACGAGATGGCGGTCGACTGCCGCGCCGGCACGCGCAGCGTCTGGCGCAGCGAGGTCTACCGCAGCGGCGACGCACCCGAGCAGCCCGCGCGCAGCCTGCGCCTGGCGCCCGAGCAGCGGCGCAGCGAGGCGCTGGCCGACCTGGCGCTGACCCAGCCGCTGATGGCCGCCGCGCTGCGCTCGCTGTGCACCGGGGGCGGCAGCCCGGCGGCGATGCCGCCGGCCGCGCCCACCATCCCGGCCCCGCCGGCGCCCGCCCCAGCCCCCGCGCCCGGCGGCATCGCCAGCCCCGCGCCCGTCCCCGGCACACCGGCTGCGCCGCCCGGCACGGCGACGCCCGGCGCCGGACCGATGCCCTTCCCGGCGCCGACCCCGACACCGACACCGGGCCGCCCGCCCCTCCCCACCGGCCCGGGCGCCGGCCCTTCGTTGGTCGATGCGCCGGCCTTCCCGGGCAGCGCCTTCAGCCTGCGCACGCTGGCCCGCCTGGCACTGGGCACCTACACCAGCCCCGCGGCGCTGCGCGCCGAAACGGAGGTCGCCACGGTGCTGGCCGACGTGCTCGCGCTGCTGGAATCCCGCCCCACGCCTTACCAGCCGCTCAAGCTGCAGCTCACGCGCAGCAGCCTGGACGCCACGCAGCGCAAACAGGCCGCGCTGGAGCGCAGCCTGGGCGACAAGGCCGCGCTGCTGGACGAGGTGGGCCTGCAGGCCATGGCGCTGCCGGCCCTGCCTCGACGCGCGCCGGCGGCCTTCGTGGCCGAGCTGTACCGCCACAACGCCAGCGGTCAGTACGTGCTGGCCTTTCGCGGCTCGGCCGAGGCGGCGGACTGGATCAGCAATCTGTGGATGGGCGTGGATCTGGGCGAGATCACCTCGCCGCATTACACCGCCGCCGACGATCTGGTGAGCGAACTGCGCCGCCGCGGCATCAGCCCGCTGGTCGTGGGTCATTCGCTGGGCGGCGGCATGGCGCAGTACGTGGCCTACCGGCATGGGCTGCGCGTGGTGGGATTCAACCCGTCGCCGCTGCCCGTGCGCTACCTCAGCGGCCGCAGCTACGACGCCGCCAACGCGCGCCTGTTCACCGCGCTGGAGCTGCCGGCGCCGGGCAGCCCGCCTTCGCCCGAGCATGACCTGCGCATGGGCGATCCGCTCTCGCTGGGGCTGGACTCGCTGCGCAAGCATTCGGCCAAGGCCCAGCAATGGATCAAGGCCAGCCGCCAGTTGGTCAAGCCGGTCTGCCTGCTGACCCAGCCCGACCCCTACTTCGACGCCGAGGAAGACGCCGACCTGGCCCGCGCCGTGGGCCAGTACTTCGTCTCCGGCCCGCTGCAGACCCTGCTGAGCGCCAGCACCACCGGCACCGTGAAGAAGGTGGCCAAGGACCTGGCGATCAGCCAGGGGCTGGAGGCGCTGCTGGATGACCCGGCCTGGAACCAGGCGGGCGCGGGCCGCGGCGCGGCCGGCGTGGAGGCGCAGCGCCGCGCCGTCGTCGCCGGCGTCGCGCAGGCCAAGGCCCTGCAAGGCATGGGCAAGGCCCTGGGCTGGCTGTACAGCGCCTCCACCGGCCGGAACATGGGCAAGACCGCCGTGCAGATCGGCAGCGGCCTGGTGGACATGATGGCCGCGCAATACGTCAAACGACTGCTGCAGGTGCACGGCATGGCGCGCTTCGTGCGCGGCCTGGGCGCCTCCGGCGACCTCAGCCCCTACGCGCTGGGCCCAGACGGCAGCTCGCCCTGCGCGGAGGTCTCGAGTTCGTACTGAGCCGGGTCTGGCGACGCCCGAGCGGCGCGCAAGACCTGGCACGGCCCGCCATCCCCGCGCAGCGCATTCGGAGGCCCAACGAAAAACGCCGTGGTGACACAGCCACCACGGCGTTCTTGAAATCGGACTTCAGCGAAGTCTTGGCGGAGACGGAGGGATTCGAACCCTCGATGCAGGTTTTGCCCACATACTCCCTTAGCAGGGGAGCACCTTCGGCCACTCGGTCACGTCTCCAACCGGTGAAGCTAAGACTATAGCACGGTTTTTTGACCGGTCCAGGGAGTTCAGGCCGCCGGCGCCTGGTCGAGTTCGAACGCACGGTGCAGGGTGCGCACGGCCAGCTCCATGTACTTCTCGTCGATCACCACCGAGGTCTTGATCTCGCTGGTCGTGATCATCTGGATGTTGATGCCCTCTTCGGACAGCGAGCGGAACATCTTGGATGCGATGCCCACGTGGGAGCGCATGCCGATGCCGACGATGGAGACCTTGCAGATGCGCGCGTCACCCAGCACCTTGGCGGCCTGCACCGCGGGGCCCACGGTCTTCTCCAGCAGCTCCATCGTGCGCTGGTAGTCGTTGCGGTGGACGGTGAAGCTGAAGTCCGTCTTGCCTTCCTGCGAGACGTTCTGAATGATCACGTCGACGTCGATGTTGGCGTCGGCCACCGGGCCCAGGATCTGGAACGCGATGCCGGGCTTGTCGGGCACACCCAGCAGGGTGACCTTGGCTTCGTCGCGGTTGAAGGCAATGCCCGAGACGACGGCTTGTTCCATTTTTTCGTCCTCTTCAAAAGTGATCAAGGTGCCGGACTTGGCTTCCTCGTTGATGTCGATGTCCCAGGGCGTGAAGCTGGACAGCACGCGCAGCGGCACGCGGTATTTGCCGGCGAATTCCACCGAGCGGATCTGCAGCACCTTGGAGCCCAGCGAGGCCATTTCCAGCATCTCTTCGAAGCTGATGGTGTGCAGGCGCCGGGCCTCCGGCACGATGCGCGGGTCGGTGGTGTAGACGCCGTCGACATCGGTGTAGATCAGGCACTCGTCGGCCTTCATCGCCGCAGCGATCGCGACCGCCGAGGTGTCCGAACCACCGCGGCCCAGCGTGGTGATGTTCATGTCCTCGTCCACGCCCTGGAAGCCGGTGATCACGACCACCTTGCCCGCGGACAGATCGGCGCGCACGCGGGCGTCGTCGATGCTTTCGATGCGCGCCTTGGTGTACGAGGAGTCGGTGGCGACGGGCACTTGCCAGCCGGTGTAGCTGACCGCGTCCAGCCCCTCGGCCTGCAGCGCCAGTGCCAGCAGGCCCACCGAGACCTGCTCGCCGGTGGCGGCGATCATGTCCAGTTCGCGCATGGCCTCGGGCGTGATGCTGGCCGGCGACAGATCCTTGGCCAGGCCCAGCAGCCGGTTGGTCTCGCCGCTCATCGCCGAGGGCACCACCACCATCTGGTGGCCCGCGCGCGCCCATTTGGCGACGCGCTTGGCCACATTGCGGATACGGTCGGTCGAACCCATCGAGGTGCCGCCGTACTTGTGAACGATCAATGCCATGGGAAGTTCTTGGTTGCGCGGATGAAAAGGGATGCGCCGCGACCGCAGCGATCGATTCTAGGACAGCGACCCTGGCAAACCCTGACGATCCGCGCCGCCCGCGGTGGCGGCGGGCGCCGCCCCGCGTGCGCGTTTCAGGCGGTTTCCGGCAGCCAGCGCAGGCTCAGCCGGGGCGTCCCGGGGCAGGCACGCACGCGCGCATCCAGGCCCAGCCCGGGCACGTACAGCAGCTGTTCTCCCAGGTAGAGCAGCGGTCCGGCGCGGCCGGACGGCGGCACGCCGGCCGTCTGCCAGCATTTCTTGAGGCTGCGCGGAACGGCGTGCGGATGCGGCTGGAAGCGTGCGCTGCCTTCGCGCGGACGCAAGTCGACCTTGCTGAGCAGGGAAGCCGGCACCCCCTCCCCGGCGGCCGAGTCACCGGCTTGCAACAGTTCGACGATCAGCCGCCCGCCCAGCGCGGGCAACGGATGGACGCCGGGGCGGCTCAGGTCCAGGCACTGCGCCGCGACCACGGCCGGCGGGGCCGCGGCGGGCGTGCGCTCCCAGCGCAGCTCGCCGCGGTAGAGGCGCAGCCGCCCGCCCGGGGCCGGCCATTGCGCCACCGGCTCGTCGCGCGCGGCGGTCAGCTCGGCCAGCAGCCGCCGCACCAGCGAGGCCGGCGCCGGCTGGCCCAGCACCTCATGCAGCCAGGCGCGCAGCGCGTTGGCCGCGCGCGCCGGGCTCAGGCCCAGCCAGGCGGCGACATGCAGCCCGGCGGCGCCACGGCACAGGGGCAGGTCTTGCCCGGCCAGCTCCTGCTGCAGCGCCAGCGCCTGCTGCGCCCATTCGGCCGACTGGGCCAGCGCCGCCTCGGCCTGCGGGAAGGCCGCGCCGAGCGCCGGCCAGACCTTCAGGCGCAGCGCGTTGCGGGCATGGCGCGGGTCGTTGTTGGAATCGTCTTCGATGTGGTCCAGCCCATGGGCCGCCACATAGGCCTCGATGGCCTCGCGCGGCCGATCCAGCCAGGGCCGGGCCCAGACCACGCCGGCGCGGCGCTGGGCGCGCGGCATCGCGGCCAGCCCGGCGCTGCCGGCGCCGCGCAGCGCCTGCAGCACGAAGGTCTCGGCCTGGTCGCGGCGGTGGTGGGCGAGCAGCAGCAGCGTCGCGCCACCGGCCAGCGCCAGGCGCTGTAGCGCGGCATGGCGGCCGGTGCGCGCCCAGGCCTCCACGCTTTCGCCGCGCGCGGGCCGGCCCTCCAGGCGGTGGACGCTCAGTGTGACGGGCAGCCCCTGGGCCGCCCAGCCGGCCACCTGGGTGCGGCAATGCGCCACCCAGTCATCGGCATGGCGGGAAAGGCCGTGGTGAACATGCAGCGCCAGCACCTGCAGGCCCTGGGCCGCGCAGGCGCGCGCCGTGGCATGGAGCAAGGCGGTGGAATCGCGGCCGCCGCTGTAGGCCACCGCGACGCGCGGCGGCCCCGGGGGCTGCGAGGCGGCGGGCGCGAGGCCCGTGCCGGAGTCGGAGCCCGCAGAGCCGGGCTCCCGCGCGCGTTCAGCGGCTCTTGGTGTCGCCGAAGCGGCCATAGGCCTGCAGGCGCTCGTAGCGACGCTCCAGCAAGTCCTTGGTCTTGAGGTCGGAGACCTGGCGCAGCGCATCGCCCAGCGCGCGCTTCAGGTTGGACGCCATCTGCTTGCCGTCGCGGTGCGCGCCGCCCACCGGCTCGTTGACGATCTTGTCGATCAGGCCCAGCGCCTTCAGGCGGTGGGCGGTGATGCCCAGCGCCTCGGCCGCGTCGGACGCGCGCTCGGAGGTCTTCCACAGGATGGACGCGCAACCTTCCGGCGAGATCACCGAATAGGCCGCGAACTGCAGCATCAGCACCTGATCGGCCACGCCGATGGCCAGCGCACCGCCCGAGCCGCCCTCGCCGATCACGGTGGCGATGATGGGGACTTCCAGCTGCGCCATCTCGAAGATGTTGCGGCCAATGGCCTCGGACTGGCCGCGCTCCTCGGCACCGATGCCGGGATAGGCGCCCATGGTGTCGATGAAGGTGAACACCGGCAGGCCGAATTTTTCCGCCAGCTTCATCAGGCGCAGCGCCTTGCGGTAGCCCTCGGGGCGCGGCATGCCGAAGTTGCGCAGCGTGCGCTCCTTCGCGTCGGCGCCGCGCTGATGGCCGATCACCATGCAGGGCTGGCCGTTGAAGCGCGCCAGACCGCCAACGATGGCGGCGTCATCGGCGAAGTGGCGGTCGCCGTGCAGTTCCTGGAATTCGGTGAAAACGTCTTCGCAGTAGTTCAGCGTCTGCGGACGCTGCGGATGGCGGGCGATCTGGTAGACCTGCCACGGCGCCACGTTGGCGTAGATGTCCTTGGTGAGCTGCTGGCTCTTCTTGGACAGCCGATCGATCTCTTCCGAGATGTCGACCGCCGATTCGCTCTGCACGTAGCGCAGTTCTTCGATCTTGGATTCGAGCTCGGCAATGGGTTGCTCGAACTCGAGGAAATGTCGTTTGCTCATCTGCAGTCCTAATAATCCACCGGCAGCGGATCGAGGCTCCGCCAAATGTACCATGTGGCCACCGAGCGATAAGGCGCCCAGCCCTCGCCCAGTTCGCGGGCCTCGGCGCGCGAAACCGGCTCGCCGCTGAAGTAGTGTTCGCTGATGCCCTTGAGCAGCCCCAGGTCGTCCAGTGGCAGCACATTGGGGCGCATCAGATGAAAGATCAGGAACATCTCGGCGGTCCAGCGGCCGATGCCGCGGATCGCCACCAGTTCCTCGATGATGGCCTCGTCCTCCATCTGCGCCCACTGCTTCACATGGACGCGGCCGGCCTCGAAATGCTGGGCCAGGTCGGAGAGGTATTCCACCTTGCGCGCCGACAGCCCGGCGCCGCGCAGCTGCTCCACCGTCAGCGTCAGCACCTCGGCGGGCTTGATGCGGTTGGAGGGCCCCGGCGTCAGCTCCGCGAAGCGGTCCCAGACCGATTGCGCGGCCTTGACCGAGATCTGCTGCCCAACGATGGAGCGCGCCAGCGTGGTGAAGGCGTCGCCGCGGCTTTGCAGCCGGGCCTCGCCGAACTGGGGGATGAGTTTCTTCATCACCCGGTCGCGCTTGACCAGGTGACGGCAGGCCTCGTCCCAGTACTCCGGGGTGACCCCGGCCGTCGCGATACGCCCCATTACGCCGAGGCTCCCGTGACCACCCAGGTCGTGCCGGTCGGCGAGTCCTTCAGCTCGATGCCCTGTTCGGCCAGCTGCTTGCGGATGCGGTCGGCCTCGGCGAAGTCGCGCGCGGCCTTGGCCTGAGCGCGCGCGGCGATAGCCGCGACGATGGCCGATTCGTCCAGCGCGGCACCGCCCTGCAGATAGGCCTGCGGCGACTGCTGCAGCACGCCCAGCACGCCGCCCAGGGCCTTCAGCAGACCGGCATCGGCGGCCGAGCGGCCGCGGTTGACCTGGCTGGCCAGATCGAACAGCACGGCCAGCGCGGCGGGCGTGTTGAAGTCGTCGTCCATCGCCGCCTTGAAGTCGGCGGCCGGGCCCTGGCTCCAGTCGATCGCCACCTCGGCCGCCGGCACCGCGTCCAGCGCGGTGTAGAGGCGGCGCAGCGCGGCGCGCGCGTCGTCCAGCGTCGCGTCGCTGTAGTTGATCGGGCTGCGGTACTGCGTGCGCAGCAGGAAGAAACGCAGCGACTCGCCGTCGTACTTCTTCAGCACATCGGCGATGGTGAAGAAGTTGCCCAGGCTCTTGGACATCTTCTCGTTGTCGACGTTGACGAAGCCGTTGTGCATCCAGACGTTGACGAAGGGCTGGCCGGTGGCGCCCTCGCTCTGCGCGATCTCGTTCTCGTGGTGCGGGAAGGTCAGGTCCTGGCCGCCGCCGTGGATGTCGAAATGCTCGCCCAGCAGCGCGCAGCTCATCGCCGAGCACTCGATGTGCCAGCCCGGACGGCCCTCGCCCCAGGGGCTGGCCCACTTGGCCTCGGCGGGCTCCTCGGCCTTGGCGGACTTCCACAGCACGAAGTCCAGCGGGTCGTCCTTGTCGGACTGCACCGCGACGCGCTCGCCGGCGCGCAGCTGGTCCAGCGACTTGCCGCTGAGCTTGCCGTAGCCCTCGAACTTGCGCACCGCGTAGTTCACGTCGCCGTTGTGGGCCTGGTAGGCCAGGCCCTTGGCCTGCAGCTGGCCGATGATGGACAGCATCTGGCCCACGTACTCGGTGGCGCGCGGTTCGTGCGTGGGCGTGAGGATGCCCAGCGCCGCGAAGTCGCGGTGCATGGCCGCGATCATCTCGTCGGTGAGCTGGCGGATCGTGAGGCCGCGCTCGACCGCGCGGCGGATGATCTTGTCTTCGATGTCGGTGATGTTGCGCACAAAGGTCACGCGCAGCCCCGAGGCCTGCAGCCAGCGGTACACGACATCGAACGCGACGTTCATTCGCGCATGGCCCATGTGGCACAGGTCGTAGACCGTGATGCCGCAGACATACATGCGGACGTGACCGGGTTCGATGGGCGTGAAGGGCTGGACCGCGCGGGTCAGCGTGTTGTAGATGCGCAGGGACATGAAACGATGACCGGCCCGGTAAAGACAGACACCCGCGGCCTGCCCCGTGGCGGGCCGAAGGTCATGTGCAAGGGCTTGGAGGGTCGCTCTAGAATGGCCGCCAGTATACCGGGCCACCCGGCCGACGACCCCCGCAGGCGCCGCCGCGGAACGGTCCTCGCCGCCTCACAGGCCCCCAGCCACGATGAACAAACTCCACCGTTCCGTCCTCGCGCTTTCGCTGGCCCTGGCCACGCTGTCCCTCGCCCTGCCGGCGGCCGCGGCCGGACCGCTGGACGAGGCCCAGTCGCTGTGGCTGGCCGGCAAGCGCGAACAGGCCCTCAAGCTGACCGAGGCGGCGCTGGCGCAGGACGC
This sequence comes from Pelomonas sp. CA6, assembly GCF_022549225.1. Classification (GTDB taxonomy): domain Bacteria; phylum Pseudomonadota; class Gammaproteobacteria; order Burkholderiales; family Burkholderiaceae_C; genus Roseateles. Next base: position 558,004 of record NZ_JAKZFD010000001.1, on the reverse strand, counting down.
CGGCAACCCCAAGCTGCGCTTCAGCCACGCCAGCATGCTGCTGGAACTGCAGCGCCTGGATGCCGCCCAGGCCCAGCTGGAATCGCTGGTGCAGGACTACCCCGACCTGCCCGACCCCTACAACAACCTGGCCGTGGTGCATGCCGCGCACGGCCGCTACGAGCAGGCGCGCCAGGCCCTGGAACGCGCGCTGCTGCTGCAGCCCGATCATGCGCAGGCGCTCGAAAACATGGGCGACGTGCTGACGCGGCTGGCGCAGCAGTCCTACGAGCGGGCGCTGAAGCTGGCGCTGGGCGATGCGTCGTCGCTGAAGCTCAAGCTGCAGCGCGTCACCGCGCTGAACCAGGGGCGCTGAGCCGCGCCGCGGGTCGGCCCCGCCCTGCTTGAGCGACAATCGCGCCGCGGTGGCCGCCGCGCGCCGCCGCCCTTTTTTCAACGCCCCGGACCTCTCAGCCATGATCCGACATCTCAGCCTGGCGCTCGCCGCCTCCCTGATCAGCCTGGGTGCTGCCGCCCAGGTCGTGAAGCTCAGCACCACCGCGGGCGACATCCGCATCCAGCTGGATGCCGAGAAAGCCCCCAAGACCGTGGCCAACTTCGTGCAGTACGTGAAGGCCGGGCATTACAACGGCACCATCTTCCACCGCGTGATCGACGGCTTCATGATCCAGGGCGGCGGCTACACCGCCAGCCTGGCACAGAAGCCCACCCGGCCGCCCATCCCGCTGGAAAGCCAGAACGGCCTGACCAATGTGCGCGGCAGCATCGCGATGGCGCGCACCGCCGATCCGAACTCCGCCACCTCGCAGTTCTTCATCAACGTGGTCGACAACCCCATGCTGGACGCCGCCAATGCCCGCGATGGCAAGGGCTATGCGGTGTTCGGCCACGTCATCTCGGGCATGGAGGTCGTGGACGCGATCCGCACCACCGCCACCGAATCCAAGGGCATGCACCAGAACCTGCCGGTGCAGGCCATCCTCGTCAACAAAGCCATCGTGGAACCCAAGCAATGAGCACCAAGACCGTCGAACTGCAGACCAACAAGGGCAACATCCGCATCGAGCTGGATGCCGCCAAGGCGCCCGAGACCGTCGCCAACTTCCTCGCCTATGTCGAGAAGGGCCACTACAACGGCACCATCTTCCACCGCGTGATCAAGGGCTTCATGGTCCAGGGCGGAGGCTTCGAGCCCGGCATGAAGCAAAAGCCCACCGACGCCACGGTGCGCAACGAGGCCAACAACGGCCTGAAGAACGACCGCTACACGATCGCGATGGCGCGCACCAACGACCCGCACTCGGCCAGCGCCCAGTTCTTCATCAACACCGTCGACAACGACTTCCTGAACTTCAAGTCCGAGACCCCGTCGGGCTGGGGCTATGCCGTGTTCGGCAAGGTGGTCGAGGGCGCCGACATCGTCGCCGCGATCGAGAAGGTCAAGACCGGCCGCTCCGGCTTCCATCAGGACGTGCCGGTGGAAGACGTGGTGATCAACCAGGCCATCGTGCTCTGATCGACGTCTGACCATCTTGAGCCGCCTGCCCCTGCCCTCGCCGCTGCATGAGCTGGTCGCGCCGGCGGCGTGGCAGCGGCTGGACCTGCTATCCGACCTTCACCTGTCGCCGCAGACGCCGCGCACGCTGGCGGCCCTGCGCGAGCATCTGCGCGCCACCGATGCCGATGCCGTCTTCCTGCTCGGCGACATCTTCGAGGCCTGGGTGGGCGACGACGCGCGCCTGGAGCCCGGCTTCGAAGCCGAGGCGCTGGCGCTGCTGCGCGAAGCCTCGGCGCGGCGGCCGCTGTTCTTCGTGCACGGCAACCGCGACTTCCTGCTCGGCGAGGCCATGGCCCGCGACGCGGGGCTCACGCTGCTGCCCGACCCCTTTCGCCTGATCGCGTTCGGCCGCCGCTGGCTGGTCAGCCATGGCGACGCGCTGTGCCTGGACGACCACGCCTACCAGGCTGCCCGTGTGCAGCTGCGCGACCCGCGCTGGCAGGCCCAGGTGCTGGCCCAGCCGCTCGCGGCGCGCCGGCTGCTCGCGCAGCAGATGCGCGCGCAAAGCCAGGCCGCGCAGGCCCTGCCCGAGAATTGGGCGGATGTCGACGAGGCCGCCTGCCGCGACTGGCTGACCGAATCCGGCTGTCCGGTCCTCATCCACGGCCACACCCACCGCCCCGGGACTTACGAGCTGGGCGACGGACGCCAGCGCTGGGTGCTGTCTGATTGGGAACTGGACGGCGGCGCACCGCGCGCCGATGTGCTGCGCCTGGACGCCCAGGGCCTGCAGCGCCACGCGCCCTGCGGCGCTTGACCCGCCGGGACCGCCCATGCTCGCCGGCCTGCTGAGCCGCTGGCGCCAGCACCGCGAAGCCCGCCTGCTGCGCCGCCACGAGATCCCCGAGCCGCTGTGGCAGCTCACGCTGGCCCGCTACCCCTTCCTGGCCCGCCGCAGCGCGGCGGACCTCGCCGAACTGCGCCGGCTCTGCTCGCTCTTTCTGGCGAGCAAGGAATTCCATGGCGCCGCCGGCTTCGCCGTCACCGACGAGATCGCCCTCGCCGTGGCCGCGCAGGCCTGCCTGCCGGTGCTGCGGCTGGGGCTGCCGTGGTACGAAGGCTTTGTGGGCATCGTGATGCACGAGGACCAGGTGCTGGCCCCGCGCCAGTGGACCGACGACGACGGCGTGGTCCACGAGTACGAGGAGCTGCTCGCCGGCGAGGCGATGGAGGGCGGCCCACTGATGCTGGCCTGGAGCGAGATGGACCCCGAGCTGCAGGACGGCGACGGGCCGGTCTACAACGTCGTGATCCATGAATTCGCCCATGTGCTGGACATGCGCGACGGCGAGGCCGACGGCGTGCCGCCGCTGCCCTCGCTGGCCGCGCGCGAAGACTGGATCGCCGTGATCGACCCCGAGTGGGAAGCCTTCTGCGCCCGCGTCGACGCGGGCGAGCCCACGCTGATCGATCCCTATGGTGCCGAGGCCGTGGAGGAGTTCTTCGCCGTCGCCGTGGAGGCCTTCTTCGTCGCCCCGCGGGAGATGACGCAGGAGCATCCGCGGCTGTACGCGCTGCTGCGCGACTTCTTCCAGCAGGATCCGGCGCGGCACGGCTGAGCGCCGCCACCGGCCGTACTCAAGGGATCGGCCCCAGGAAAGCGGGCTCCGACGCCTCGACCACCCCGACGTCATAGCGGCCATCAAAACCCGGCTTACGCTCCGGCGGCATCAGCGAGATGGAGAACGGTCGATCGAGCGGGGCCCCACGCGTCCCACCCACCGCACCCGCTTCGCAACGGTCCTTCCTCCGGCACGCCCAGGCCGAGCCCTGGCCGAACTCCGCCCGCAGCGCCACCGGCGCCAGATCGCGGAGCAGATAGCCCAGGGATTCAAACCCGGGGTCGAACGAATGACCCTTGTGCTTGGCCGCATGGAGTTCGCCGATGACGACGACGACGTGGCGGGGGCGCCCAGCACCGGCCCCGGATACCAGAGTGCGGACGTTCTGGCTCATGCGCAGCTCGTCCCCATCGGCGATGGCGGCCACCGTGATCGCGCGCGCGGGTCGGTCCTGGTTGTGCTGCCGCACCGCGTCCAGCAAGGCCAGCATCGCCCGACTGCTGCGGCCGTCCTGCCTCTGCAGAGGCCGCGACCAAAAGGGCGAGTCCAGCAGCGCCCGGCGGTCGGCTGCGCGCCCTTCGCTCGCCAGGAAGGCATCGAGCAGCGGCTGCTCGTCCGCGGGAATTTCCAGCGCCAGGACAACGTGGTCCACGACGCGGGCCAGGCTGCACACATAGCCCTGGACAAACTCCGGGATCTGCGCCGTGCCGTGCAGCTCACCCAGCAACACCAGCGGACTCGCCACCAGAGACGCCGGGAGAACGACCTCGCGCCCGCAAGGCGCGGCTTGCGCCAGGCTCGGCCCCAGCCCGGCCAACATGAGGGCCAGCAGCCCTTGGCAGATCCTCACGTGCCTCATATCCGCCGCCCCTCAAATCACGCGACCAAGAAAAAACGGGCGAGACGCCTGAACGTCTAGCCCGTTGATCCATTTCTTGTTATTTGGCGCGGCTGGCAGGATTCGAACCCACGACCCCTTGGTTCGTAGCCAAGTACTCTATCCAACTGAGCTACAGCCGCACATTTCTTGCTTGAACGCCGTGCCGTCGTGGTCGACGCGGCATTCAGAAATTTTCTTCTTCTTTCGTTCTTTTTGTTGTTCTATTTCTGCAATTTATTTTGCTTTGGCGCGGCTGGCAGGATTCGAACCCACGACCCCTTGGTTCGTAGCCAAGTACTCTATCCAACTGAGCTACAGCCGCGCTGCAAAGAACGAAACTATAGCACGTATTTTTTGGGTCTGACAAGACTTTGACGGGGATTTGAAAAATATCCGGCCACGACCAGGCAAGACCCGGCCCCGCGGAGCCTCAGACCGCGCGGGCCGCCGCCTCGTGGCAGCGGGCGCGGCGGTCCATGTCGCCGTCCTGGCCGGCCAGATCGGCCAGCAACAGCCAGCAGCGCCTGCGCGCGGCCACGGCCAGACGGCGGTCTTCGGCGGCCTGCTCCAGCATCAGGCGCGCCTTGCCCCACAGCTGGCGCTCGGCCAGCACATGGCCCAGCGCATAGCTCAGCTGCATGTCGCGCGGGAAACGCTGCTGGGCCTGCTCCAGGCGCTGCAGCCATTCCGGGCCCACGCCGGGCACGCATTGCACCAGCGCTTCGGCCAGCGCCGCGCGTTCGTCGTCGCCTTGCTCGCCGATGGCGTCCCAGAACGGACGCAGCCAGCCGCGCCCGTCCTCGGGCGCGCCTTGAGCCGCCGCGCATTGCGCCGCGCGCGCGGCGACGAAGACATCGCGCCGGTCGGCGCCGTCCAGCTGCTGCCACAGGCTGCGCAGCTGGTCCACGTCGCGCGCCGACTCCAGCACCTCGAAGGCCAGCGAGCGCAGCAAGCCCTGCGCGGCCGGCTTGGAGAAGCCCTGGTGCTTGGCCAGCAGGCGCGCGGTGCGCAGCGCCTCCATGGGCTGGCGCGACAGCCGGCACGCTTGCAGCTTCAGGCGCAGCGCCTGGGTGCGGCGCGACACGCCCGGCCCCAGTTCGGCCAGCAGCTGCAACGCGCGCGCCGCGTCGCGGTCGTCCAGCGCCCATTCGGCGGCGAGCAGGCGCGCGCCTTCTTCCTGGGTGCGCGCCTGGCTGCCGGCCAGCAGCGCCTGCTGCAGATGGTCGTCGCGCCGGCGTTTGTCCTGCAGCCGATGGGCGCTCTGTGCCGCCAGCAGATGGACCAGCGCGACAAAACCCGCGTCCTGAGCCAGGTCGGGCGTCTGCGACTGGATGTTGAGCGCCTTCAGCGCCGCCTTCTGCGCGCGGCTGTAGCGGCCGCCGTAGTAGTCGCCCAGCGCGTCGCGCAGCGCGGCCTGGGCGCTGCGCTCGCGCAGCGCCTGGCGCCACTGACGCGCGCGCTTCGGCAGCGAGATCAGCGAATCCAGGGTCTGGAACAGCGTCACCAGCAGGAAGCAGCCGGCCACCAGCACCAGGATGAAGAGATTCAGCGAGACATCCAGACGCCAGCTTCGCCAGTAGAAACTGGCCAGCCCGTCGTTGTTGCCCAGGGTCAGCGCGGCCACGACCGCGCCCGCGAAGAGCAGCACCAGCCAGATCACCATGCGCATGGCGCGGCCCCTTTCAGCGCGCCACCGCGCCCAGCGCGGCCAGCGTGTCGTCGGGGCGCGGCACCGTGACCTGGCGCGCCTGGCCAGAGACCTGGCGTAGCAGCTCCTGGCTCACCTGCACCTTGCGCGAGCGCCCATCGAAGTAGCGCTCCAGCATGAGCTGGCTTTCGCGCAGGTCGGCCTGTGCGGTGTCGAACTGCCGGCTCAGCAGCGCCAGGCGCGCGTTCAGCAGCCGCAGCTTGAGGTTCTCGCGCAGGAAGAAGGCCTGCTCCGGCGCCAGCAGCATGGCTTCGGGATGGTCGATGCGCGTCACGCGCAGCAACGATTTGGCCTCCTGCCAGACCTCGCTGGACAGGCTGTCCCAGCGCTGCTTGCCCACGGTCCAGCTGCGCGACCACCAGGAGTCGGCGCCCGCGTCCTCCGGCGCCTGCACCGGCTTGCCGGCGCGCGTGGCCTTGTCGGCCCGCGGCGCGGCGCGGCTGCCGCCTTCGTCGTTGCGCTGCGCCAGCAGCGGCAGCTCGTCAGTGGAGCGCACCAGCTCGTCCAGCTTGATGCTCAGCGTCGCCACATCGACCACGCTGACCGCCTTGACGCGGTCCAGGTCGCGCGCCACCGCGCGGCGCACGCCCTCCAGGCGCGGCTGCTTGTGGCGCAGCAGGCGCTCGTCGGCCTGCTTCAGCGCCGCGACCAGCGGTTCCGCGCTGCCGGTGATCACCGACTGCTGCATGGCCACGCGCAGCGAGGCTTCCAGGTCGCCGACCAGGTTCTCGTCACGCGAGCGCGACATGGACTGCAGCAGCGATTCGATCTGCTCGCGCTGCAGCGCCACCTCGGCCAGCCGGGCGTCCAGCAGCGCCACCTTGGCGGCGGTGTCTCGGCTCAGATCCTGGGCCTGGCGAGCCAGTTCGCGCGCGCCAGCGGCGGCGGTCTGGCTGCCCTCCTGGCGGCGCACCAGTTCCTGCTCCAGGCTCTTGATCCGGGTCTGACCCTGCCAGGCCAGCGCCAGCGAGGCCAGTGCGGCCAGACTGGCCGCCAGCGTCAGAGCCGGCATCAGGCCGAAGCCGCCGCTGCGCTTGCTCGTCGTCGTGCCGCCGTCCGTGGACGGCGCGGGCGCGAAGCCCTCGGGGGTTTGCATCTCGCTCACAATGGAGACGATTCTAGAGGCCCCCCTGAAAGCCGCCTGAACGCCCCCGCGACCTCGCCGGCATCGGGTCGCACCAAAACCACATGCCCGAAGCCCAGGGCTTGCGCGCGCTGGGCGATGCGCTCATGCGTGGCGATGGCCCGCGAGGCGCGCCAATCGGTCTCCGCAGCCGCCAGCGCCGGCAGATGGCCAACCGCCTCGGCGCTGCTGAACAGCCAGACATGGGCCCGCGGATGCGCCAGCGCCTCGCGCAGCAGCGCCTGCTGCGCGGCGTCCGGCCGCGGGCAGCCGCGCCGGTACAGCGCGAACGCGGCGACCTGCGCCCCGCGCTGCGCAAGCCGCTGGGCCAGCCACTCGCGCCCGCCTTCGCCCCGCATCAGCAGTGCGCGGCGGCCGCGCCAGTCCGCGCCCGCCTCGCGTTCGATGACCGGCCACAAGTGTTCGGAATCCAGGCTGGGCGCCCCCGGATCGGGCTGCAGGATGAGCGCCTGCGGCACGCCCGCCCGCGCCAGCGCCGCGGCACTGCCCGGCCCCACCGTCGCGGCCCAGCAGCGCGCCGGCCAGGCCGCCCCGGGCGGCTGGGCGGCGAACAGCGCGCTCACCGCATTGGGGCTGACGAACATCGCCAGATCCGCCCCCGCGTCCAGCGCCGCCCAGGCGGCCTGGGCCTGGTCCGCGGCGCCGGGCTGGATCTCCAGCAGCGGCAGGCTGCGCGCGGACACGCCCAGTGCCGCGAGCCGCCGCTGCCATTCAGGGGCCTGGGCCGCCGGCCGGGTCAGGATCAGCGTCCCCGCGGCCGGGTCAAGGGCGGGCGACGCCATGTCAGCGCCCCCTCGGACATGGAGCCGGCCCCGGCGGGCCTGGGTTGACGGACCTCGGCAACTCAGGCCTCGGCCAGATACGCCGCGGCACCCTGCTCGCGCAGCGCATCGGCCACGGCACGACCCAGCGCGCGCGCGCCGGCGATGTCAGCCACCTCGGCCTGCTGCGTGGCGCACAGCAGCGGCCGCTGCGGCTGCAGCGGATGCCCCAGCCGGGCCTCTAGCCGCAGCGCCTGGCCGCTGTCGCCCTGCCACACCGCGTAGGCCGCCAGCGGCATGCTGCAGCTGCCCCCCAGCTCGCGGGACACCGCGCGCTCGGCCTCCACCGCCAGCCAGGTGGCGTGGTGGGCCAGCGGGGCCAGGTCTTGCGTCAGCCCGGCGTCGTCGGCACGAATCTCCAGGCCCAGCGCCCCCTGGCCCGCGCAGGGCAGCATCTGCGCCGGATCGAAGCAGTGGCGGATGCGCTGCGCCAGCCCCAGGCGCTTCAGCCCGGCGGCGGCCAGCACGATGGCGTCGTACTGCCCTTCGTCCAGCTTGCGCAGCCGGGTGTCCAGGTTGCCGCGCAGCGGCTCGATCTGCAGGTCCGGCCGCAGGTTCTTCAGCTGCACCACGCGGCGCAGGCTGGAGGTGCCCACGCGGGCGCCCTGCGGCAGCGCCTCCAGCGAGGCATGCTGCTGCGAGACGAAGGCGTCGCGCGGATCCTCGCGCTCCAGCACCGCGGCGAGCGCGAAGCCTTCGGGCAGGTCCATGGGCACGTCCTTCAGCGAATGGACCGCCAGGTCGGCGCGCTTCTCCTGCAGCGCCGTTTCCAGCTCCTTCACGAACAGGCCCTTGCCGCCCACCTTGGACAGCGCGCGGTCCAGGATCTGGTCGCCCTTGGTCGTCATGCCCAGCAGGTCCACGGCGCGGCCCAGGCGCTGCTGCAGCAATGCCTGGACATGTTCCGCCTGCCACATCGCGAGCCGGCTTTCGCGGGTCGCGATCACGAGTGCTTGTTGTTGCGTCATGACGTCATGCTAGCGCAGCCACCCCCTGGTTCCGGCTCAGAGGCCGCGTCGGCGACTGAGCCAGCACAAGAAACTGATAAAGTCAGATTCCGGTAACTTGGTTACACACACCGTCCAGCTCGCGGCCCTCCGCGAGCGTCCTGCAACCACAGCTCCGTACCCTCCATGCCCGCTGCCGCTCGCTCCGCCCGCCCCTCGGCGTCCGCCAAGGACAAGAACCAGCCGCTGATCGACGACATCCGGCTGCTGGGCCGCATCCTCGGCGAGGTGATCCGCGAGCAGGAAGGCCGCGAGGCCTACGAACTGGTCGAGCAGGTGCGCAAGCTCTCGGTGGCCTTCCGCCTGAAGCGCGACGCGCAGGCCGGCAAGAGTTTCGACAAGCTGCTCAAGAGCCTGTCGGGTGAGCAGACGGTCAGCGTGATCCGCGCCTTCAGCTATTTCTCGCACCTGGCCAACATCGCCGAGGACCGCCACCATGTGCGCCGCCGCGAGGTGCACGAGCGCGCCGGCAACCTGCAGCCCGGCTCGCTGGCCTATGCGATGGAGCGCCTGCACGAGGCCGGCGTGCGCCCCGCCGAGGTGGCGCGCACGCTGCAGCACGGCTTCATCTCGCCGGTGCTCACCGCCCACCCGACCGAGGTGCAGCGCAAGAGCATCCTGGACGCCGAACGCGCGATCGCCGAGCTGGTGGAACAGCGCGACGCGCTGCAGACCGAGCGCGAGCGCCGCGCCAACGAAGACCTGCTGCGAGCCCGCATCACCCAGCTGTGGCAGACGCGCATGCTGCGCTACTCCAAGCTCTCGGTGGCCGACGAGATCGAGAACGCGCTGTCCTACTACCACGCCACCTTCCTGCGCCAGATCCCGGCCCTCTACGCCGAGCTGGAACAGGCGCTGCCCGGCCATGAGCTGAACAGCTTCCTGCGCATGGGCCACTGGATAGGCGGCGACCGCGACGGCAACCCCAACGTCACCGCCGCCACGCTCAACCATGCGCTGCGGCGCCAGAGCGAGGTCGCGCTGCGCCACTACCTGACCGAGCTGCACGAACTGGGCGCCGAGCTGTCCATCTCGGCGCGGCTGGCGCGCATCACGCCGGAGATGCAGGCCCTGGCCGAGCGCAGCCCCGACCGCAACGAACACCGCATGGACGAGCCCTACCGGCGCGCGCTCACCGGCATGTACGCGCGCCTGGCCGCGACGCTGCATGCGCTGACCGGCACCGAGGCGCTGCGCCACGCCGTCGCGCCGCAGGACCCCTACCGCGACGCCGAAGAGCTGCTCGCCGATCTGCGCGTCATCGAAGCCTCGCTGAAGACCCACCATGCCCAGGCCCTGATCGCGCCGCGGCTCAAGCCGCTGATGCGCGCGCTGCAGGTCTTCGGCTTCCACCTCGCCACGCTGGACTTGCGCCAGAGCTCCGACCAGCACGAGGCCGTGGTCGCCGAGCTGCTGGCCACCGCGCGCCTGTGCCCCGACTACGGTGCCCTGCCCGAAGACCAGCGCCGCGCGCTGCTGGTGCGCCTGCTCAACGACGCGAGGCCGCTGCGCGTGATCGGCGCGCAGTACAGCGAGCGCACCCAGGGCGAACTGGCCATCTTCGAAGCCGCGCGCGACTCGCTGGCGCGCTATGGCCGCGAGGCGATCCGCCACTACATCATCTCCCACACCGAAGACGTCAGCGACCTGCTGGAAGTGCTGCTGCTGTGCAAGGAGGTCGGCCTGATGCGCGGCGTGCTCGACGGCACGGGCGACAACGCCGGAGGCACCGGCGCCGCCGTCTGCGACCTGATCGTCGTGCCGCTGTTCGAAACCATCGGCGACCTGCGCCAGGCGCCCACCATCGTGCGCGAGTTCTACGCGCTGCCCGGCGTGCTGGACCTGGTGCTGCGCTCCGGCGGCGAGCAGGACATCATGCTGGGCTACTCCGACTCCAACAAGGACGGCGGCATGTTCACCAGCAACTGGGAGCTCTACCGCGCCGAGATCGCGCTGGTGGAACTCTTCAGCGAGCTGAAGAAAAAGCACCGCATCACGCTGCGCCTCTTCCACGGCCGCGGCGGCACCGTGGGCCGCGGCGGCGGCCCCAGCTACCAGGCCATCCTGGCCCAGCCGCCGGGCACGGTGAACGGCCAGATCCGCCTCACCGAACAGGGCGAGGTCATCGCGTCCAAGTACGCCCACCCCGCCATCGGCCGGCGCAACCTCGAAACCCTGGTCGCCGCGACGCTGGAGGCCACGCTGCTGCATCCGACCAAGAGCGCGCCGCGGAGCTTCCTGGACGCCGCGCAGGCGCTGTCCGACCAGAGCTTCCAGGCCTACCGCGGCCTGGTCTACGAGACGCGCGGCTTTGCCGACTACTTCTTCTCGTCCACCCCCATCCGCGAGATCGCCGAGCTGAACATCGGTTCGCGCCCCGCGTCGCGCAAGGCCACCCGCGCCATCGAGGACCTGCGTGCCATCCCCTGGGGCTTCTCGTGGGGCCAGAGCCGCGTGGCGCTGCCGGGCTGGTGCGGCTTCGGTTCCGGCGTCGAAGGTTTCCTGGGCAGCGACGAAGCCCAGCGCGCGCAACGCCTGGCCCTGCTCAAGCGCATGGCCAAGCAATGGCCCTTCTTCCGCACCCTGCTGTCCAACCTGGACATGGTGCTGGCCAAGACCGACCTGGGCCTGGCACAGCGCTACGTGGACCTGGTCGAAGACAAGCGCCTGGGCAAGCGCATCTTCGCGGCCATCCAGGCCGAGTTCGAACGCACCCAGGCCGCCGTGGCGCTGATCACCGGCGAAGACAGCCGCCTGGCCGGCAACCCCGCGCTGGCGCGCTCCATCGAGCACCGCTTCCCCTACATCGACCCGCTGCACCACCTGCAGGTCGAACTGATGCGGCGCTACCGCGCCATCCCGGCCGACAAGCGCGACGCCGACCCCAGCCTGGAGCGCGTGCAGCGCGGCATCCATCTGTCCATCAACGGGATTGCGGCGGGGTTGCGGAATACGGGCTGAGCGGAGCGCGCGCGCGTCGGCAGCGCCTCGGGGCGGGAGGTTCTCCCTCCGACGCGTTTCAGGTGCCCGAGGGGAGCAAGGCAGACGAACGAAAGCTCGCGCTGGGTTCAGGGCGGTTCGTCCCCACGCCCGTGGGGAACACCGTACGGACCTGAGCGGCACCAACAACAAGAACGGTCCATCCCCACGCCCGTGGGGAACACAGTTGCTCTGAGGCCCGCTTAATGGATCTGTGCGGTTCATCCCCACGCCCGTGGGGAACACATCTGGTGGGCCGCATCATGATCGAGCTCACCCGGCTCGTCCCCACGCCCGTGGGGAACACGGCGACTCCATGAAGCTGGAAACCGCATTCGGCGGTTCATCCCCACGCCAGTGGGGAACACCCATGGATGACATGGAGCGCGCCCGATCAGCACGGTTCATCCCCACGCCCGTGGGGAACACGCGGAAACGCGGTCAAACTCATTGAGTGAGGACGGTTCATCCCCACGCCCGTGGGGAACACTGATAACCAACTCCGTACATCTCGGCCAAGTTCGGTTCATCCCCACGCCCGTGGGGAACACGGTCAACCGCGGCGTCAAGAAAGAGCAAAACATCGGTTCATCCCCACGCCCGTGGGGAACACTCTGCCGTGGCCTCGGTCAGCACGGTGGGCAGCGGTTCATCCCCACGCCCGTGGGGAACACGCCTTCAGCCAGGCCTCGATGTCGGCGGGTGTCGGTTCATCCCCACGCCCGTGGGGAACACACATCGACAGCTTTACTGGCGCCGCTGCGGGCCGGTTCATCCCCACGCCCGTGGGGAACACCGGCCCTGCCGATGGTCAAGTGCGGGCAATCTCGGTTCATCCCCACGCCCGTGGGGAACACTGGCACTGGACCGACGCATTGCAGAACAAGCACGGTTCATCCCCACGCCCGTGGGGAACACGACTTTTTGAGCTTTTGCGAGATCGTTGCGGGCGGTTCATCCCCACGCCCGTGGGGAACACCTGATTGGACCGCATGAACACGTGCGGCGTATCGGTTCATCCCCACGCCCGTGGGGAACACTCCTCGCCGGCGGCGACGCCATCGTTATAGGCCGGTTCATCCCCACGCCCGTGGGGAACACGGTGGCGGCAACGTCGAGGCCGCGCGCGCGCTCGGTTCATCCCCACGCCCGTGGGGAACACCGAAAGATGCGTGCGGAAGACGTCACAAGGGCCGGTTCATCCCCACGCCCGTGGGGAACACTTGTTTGAAGTAGTCGGCGCTGGGCCAGATGTCGGTTCATCCCCACGCCCGTGGGGAACACTCCGCAACCGGCTGCAAACCAAGGATCACAGTCGGTTCATCCCCACGCCCGTGGGGAACACAATTTGCCCGAGGGTTAGCAGTGTTTCCAGGTCGGTTCATCCCCACGCCCGTGGGGAACACGCACCTACGAGCGACCGGGCGACGTGCTGATACGGTTCATCCCCACGCCCGTGGGGAACACCTAACCCCTGACCCGCTGCGCTCTCGGTGCGAACGGTTCATCCCCACGCCCGTGGGGAACACAAGGTATGGGTCGATGGCTACGAGTCCGGCTACGGTTCATCCCCACGCCCGTGGGGAACACACCAAATGCAAGTCATTGTCCCATCAAGGAAAAATGACTCCACCGAAATCCACCGAATCTGCTTGTTAAAGATCGCCGGGGTCCTGAGGCCGGAAGGTGACCAGGCGCAGCCCGTCGTAGTCGATGGGCTCGCGACGGTTGGTGCCCAGGGTCTGGAAGTCGTAGCCGGACTCGCTGGGGCTGGCCCAGGCCATCACGACGCTGCCGTCTTCGCAGCCACTTTCCAGTTGCTGCCACACCATCTCGCGAGTGCGTCGGGAGACATCGCCGATGTAGACGCCGGCCCGCACCTCCAGCAGCCAGATGGCCAGGCGGCCACGCAGGCGCGGGGGCACGTTTTCGGTGACGACGACGAGAAAAGCCATCACGACGGGCTGCGGTGGCCCATGTCGCCGCCGTGCACGGGCAACGGAATGGCGGGAGGCACCGACTCCGGCGGCGCCTCGGGCGGAGAGATGCCGCCCGCAGACAGCATCTCGTCGATGGCGGGGATGATGCGCTCCAGCAGCTTGCTGCTGCGAAAGAGGTCCCGGCAGGCCAGACGCACGGCACGCTCGGGCTCCGCGGGTTCCTTGGCGGCCGTGCGGAAGGCCAATGGCACGACGGTGTCGAACTTGAACACGTCGGCCACGTCGTACACGAATGACAACGGCTTGCCCGTGTGGATGAAGCCCACGGCGGGCGCGTAACCGGCCGCCAGGACCGCGGCCTCGGTGATGCCATAGAGGCAGGCGGTGGCCGCCGACAGGCAGCGGTTGGGGATGTCGGCGGCATCCCATTGCTGGTGGTCGTAGTTGCGCGCCTGCCAGTTCACACGGTGCTGATGCGCCAGCTGCTTGTAGCTGGCACGCACGCGCGCGCCCTCGATGCCGCGCAACTGCTCCACGCTGCGCCGGGCCGGCGCCGGCTCGCCAAATCGCAGCTCGTACATCTTGCGCACGACCTTGAGCCGCAGCTCATCGTCCAGTGCCAGCCGGGCCTGGTAGAGCAGACGATCGGCACGCGCGCCGCCCGGCTGGCCGCTGGCATACAGGCGCACGCCCGACTCGCCCACCCACACCAGCAGCGTGCCGACCAGCGCGGCCAGGCGCACGGCCGCGTGCGACACGCGCGTGCCCGGCTCCAGCATGATGCAGGCGACCGAGCCGACCGGGATATGGGTGCGCACCCCGGTCTTGTCGACGAGCACGAAGGCGCCGTCGATGACGTCGATCTGCCCGTACTGCACAAAGACCATGGACACGCGGTCTTTGATGGGCAAGGGCTTGAGCGGTGGCAGCGGCCGGTCGGGCAGGTTCACCGCGAGCCCCTTCGCACCGCGCTCCGGGGTGGCGCCGCGCCTGCGCTCACGGGCTCAGTCGCCACGGTCTTCTTCGCCACCCAGGGCAGGATCCGCGCGGCGCACCAGCAGGAGCCCGCAACCCATGCCCTTGGCACTGCCCAGGCCCTGGAACAGCGCCTGCGTGAATGCCTGCGCATCGGTCACGCGCAGCAGGCCGCGGAAGTCCACCGTGGTGAAGCGCATGGACTGGTCCTGCCGCTCCCGGTGCTGCTGGTAGGACTCGACGATGAGTTCGTCCTGCAGCGGCTCGAAGCCATGCGCCTCGCCCCGTCGCGCCAGCCAGTGGCCGCAGCGTTCGTGGATCAGGGCCTGCAGCGCGGGGCGGTCCTGGCTCTCCCACTCCCCCCAACGCTGCAAGCCGCGCGCGGCCAGATGCTGCTTCTTGGCCTCCATCACCACGTCATGGCGCTTGGACTTGCCGTCGCGCCCGTGGCGGACCGTGGGGTTGGCGCGCAGCTCGAAGCCCAGCACATCGCCGGGCCTCAGCTCGGGCTGATAGGGACGGCTCTGCACCGTCCAGGTGCCGTCCAGGGGCACGGGAGGGCGTCGCGACACGGTGTAGTAGCGCGGCAGGCCGTCCCGTGACTCATACCGACGAAACAGAAAGTCCCGCGGCGTGTCGGCCTCGGCGGGAAACCAGCGCCACAGCCATTGGTGATCCGCATAGGGGCCGACGCTGCGCTGGTGCATGGCCTCGCGCTCGCGCCCCGGGGCTGGAGTGATCATGCTGAAGTACATCGTTCAAGCCTCCGTGCGCGAGCCGTCTTCGCCGGGATGCTGCAGCAGCGACACCTGCTCGTCCCGGTCCCCGAACTGCCAGCGCTGGCGCCGGATCACGCGGTCTTTGCGACGCAGGGTCAGGTCCGTCGGTGCGCCGGCCACCATCCGCTCATCAAAGGCCAGACGCAGCGGCGCAGGCAGGGGTTCCAGCGGCGCTTTGCCCCGGCCCGCAGCGGCACTCTGGCGTGCCGCGTCATGCCGCTCGGCATAGGCACGCATCGCGTCCAGCACCGAATCCGCGGCCAGCAGCTGCGGCCACAAGGGCGCCGCAGGGGGACAGCTCTTGCGCCCCAGATACAGCACATAGCGGGGAGCGCGCAGCGCGGCGGCCAACGTGGGGAGATCGTGCGGGGCCGCCTCGCGTGCCTGCACGGCGACGAGCCAGGCCGCGCCTTGCCGATAGTCACGCCTGGAAGGAATGGTGCCCAGATCGAAGTGGGGCACCGCCAGCTCCTGCCGCCGCGTGGCCTGCGGCCGCCCTTTCAAGGCCGAGCGAGGCGGCACCTGGGCGGTGTGATAGTCCCGCAGCAGGCTGCCCGCATCCAGCATGGCGCTGGCCAGCCAATAGCCGTCGCGCAATGCCGCATGCCCGGCTTCGTCCTCGCGCGCCAGGCCCAGCGCGGCCGCCAGCAGGCCCAGCAGCGCCGATTGCGAGGGCTGCTCGGCGCTGCCGCGGAACTCGCCCACGGCCGGCTCGCCCCAGGACGCCATGGGCCCCTGCAGCTGAAAGATCAGGTAGTCCGCCATGGCCTCACCCGCGCAGGAAGTCCACCAGCCCATCGAGCGTGCCCTGGCCCTGCTCGACGTCCAGCGTGTAGCGGGCATCGGCGCAGGCGCCGTAGACCTTGTCGAAGTTGTCGCTGCGCCGGTGCAGGGCGGCGACCGCCTCGTCCAGCAGGCTGCCCTCCCCTCGGGCCTGCACGGGCTTCAGGAAGGCCTGGGCCAGCGTGCGCGGCTGCTGGTCGCCCCGTTCGGCGAACACGTGGCTGGCATAGGCGCGGGAGCCGTAGCTGTTCTGCATGCCGGTGGGCGACACCTGGGTCACGGCGCGGGCCAGGGCCTCCAGCGCGCGCCGGGCCAGCGCTTCGTCATCGCCCAGGTTACGGCGCAGCAGCGCCCGATCGATGCACAGGTACAGGTAGAACAGGCCCGCGCCATAGCCCCGCTCGCCAATGTGGGCCGCGCCCGAAGCCCCGCGCGGGCTCAGATCGTCCACCGCGCTGAAGTAATCGTCCTCCACGGCGGCCTTGTGCACCGTGAAGGCATGGGCCACCTGCACCGCCGCCTCGACATTGAACTCCGCCTTGTCGGCCAGCATGCGGCCGAACATCGCGATGTCCACCGCGCGGCGGGGCCGCGTCAGCAGCGCCAGTTCGGCCTCGGTGGGCTTGTCCTGGCGCGCGATCAGGGTCTGGCACAGCGCCTGGATCGCCTCGTGCTCCTCGGGGCTGATGTGGGCGAGTTGCTCGATCTCGAGGTCGGCATCGTGCTCGGCCTTCTTGTCGGACTTCAACTTGCCGAACCGCCCGGCGATGTCCTTGGCCCATTCGCGCGCCGGCTTTTCCGCCACGCCGCCCTTTTTCAGGGTGTCGAAGACCTCCTTGCCCATCAGCTTGGTGCGCGTGCCCAGGTGGCCCGACAGCGCTTCCTCGAATCGCTCGGAGCAGCGCCAGGCGCGCTTGAGGCTCTGCGACGAGACGCGCAGTCGCAGGGCCTCGCCAACCAGCGCCGTCTTCGGGCGGCCGGTGTCGTCGCGGTTGAGGTTGGACGGCGGGTAGCAGGTCAGCAGGT
Source organism: Pelomonas sp. CA6 (assembly GCF_022549225.1). Taxonomy (GTDB): domain Bacteria; phylum Pseudomonadota; class Gammaproteobacteria; order Burkholderiales; family Burkholderiaceae_C; genus Roseateles. Next base: position 540,842 of record NZ_JAKZFD010000001.1, on the reverse strand, counting down.
GCAGCTGGACAAAGCGGGTCATGAATCGGTCCTCTCTGGCGATGTTGTGATGGGATGGCTTGGGTATCGTGGGGTCAGGGCTTGCCGCGCCAGATGTAGTCGTAGGCCCAGCGCTTCTTGATCCGGTCGCCCCACTCGAACAGGTCGTCGGCCAATGCTCCGGGATCGGTCTGGCGCTGGATCAGCGGCAGCAGCCGGCGCAGCCCGGTGAACAGCGATTCGATGTCGGGCGAGTCCAGCAGCCGCGCGAAGCGCAGGTCGCTCACCAGGTTGCGATCGCTGCCTTCGGCCTGCTGGCTCATGGCCTGTGGCAGGTTCTTCCCGCTGCGCTTCTCCACATGGGCGGCCAGTGCGATCAACGCCGCGATCCGGTCCTGCTGCCAGGGCTTGTCCCAGGACACGCCACCGTTGGCCTGCACCAGTTCACGGTAGATGCGCTGATAGGCCGGCGTGCAGACCACCGCCGTCAGGTCATGGGCACGCCTCAGGGCGGCACGGTCGGCGCGCACCGGGCCGGGGGCGCCCTCGTGCTGCAGCCGGGTCCACCAGGCCAGGAAGCGATCCTTCACCGGGCCGGGCAAGCGATGGCCGGCATGGCGTTGGGCTTCGGCCGGGGCCGCCGGCGGCTCCTGCAGGGTCTCTTGCGTCGTCATCGTGGTCTTCTCCTGGGGAGCGCGTCGGCCGGCGTTTCAGCCGGTACGACGCTGGGTCTTCTTCGGTTCGCCGACGGGCTCGGGCAGGCTCAGCGCTGCGCGCAGCTTGGATCCGTTCAGGCTCTGGCCCAGCTGTCGCCGAGCGTGGCTCACCCGGTCCGGGTGCTGCCGCTCGACGGCGCCGGCCCCGACCAGTTCGCGGTCGAACAAGCGCAGCGCGGTGGCACCCAAGGCCCGCCGCCAGTTCTCCGCTATCTGCAGCGGGTCCGCGTCCACGCCGTCGCGCAGCGCGTGGATGCGATCCCGCAGCAAGGGGTAGAAGAGCGGCTCGGTCCGGCTCCAGAACGCAGCGTCCACAAAACCAAGATCGCCGCGCGCCTCGTGGCCAAACCAGGCGGTCTTCACGGCAATGCGCAGCGCCCCCAATGCAAACTCGGCGCCGGCCAGCCAGCTGCCCACCTCCTCGCGCAGCATCTTGTGCGCGGCGGGCCCACACTCGCTCAGCGCATACAGGGGCACGGTGGACTCGTACCAGCCGCGGGGCTTCATTTTGTCCATGTGGTAGCCGAAGGCCCACACCCGCAGTGGCAGCCCGGCCGCGCGTTCGCGCTGCGCCAGCGTGGCAAGGACCTGGGCGGGAGCCACCCGCTTCTTGTCGTCATGCACCCCCAGCACCCAGGCCAGCCAGTGCCGATAGCCCAGCCCATCGGACTGCGGACGCAGCGGAAGCAGCCCCTCTTTGCCCTGGTCGTAGGGCGACAACGGATGCAGCCAGGCCCCCTTGTAGTTCAGGCCGTAGTTGCGCGTGACGTAGTGCGCCAGCCGCTGGGCAGCCTCGCGGCCGCACAGGTCACAACTTCCGCCCGGAGCCGCCTGTTCGAAATCGAGGCGGATGCGCCGCGGCATGGCCCAGAACACATGGGCCGGGTGCACCTGCGCCGGCGTGAGCTGGCCCGCCTGGCCCTGCTGCAACGCCTCTTGTGGCGCGAGCCAGGGAAAGGTGCGCGAGGGCTGCGCCATGCCGGGCGCCAGGGGCTCGGGCATGAAGACGGCCGACTCGCGCACATTCATCCACAGCGTCTGCCACAGGCTGGCCGGCCGGTTGGGCGCCGCCGAGACGGCCAGCAGCGTGGTCAGGGGTCCACCGCCGCGCAGGCCCGTGCGATGGCCTTTGCCACCGGGTGGGCCATTGGTTTGCAGCGTGAACAGCGCCAGCGCCGCGCAATGCGGACAGATCGCCGTCACACGGCCGCGCTTGATGAAGTGATCGCTGTTGTCGCGGATCGTTTTCCCGCCCGGCGTTTCGATCAGCAGGTTGGCGACACTCAGCGGCTCGCCCTCATCGGCCCTCAGGGTCAGGTCTTGCATGAATCGAGGACCGTCCCCGTCCAGCTCGAAAGCGGCGCGATGCGGAGCCAGGCATGGGTCCAGCGTGGCCGCATCGGGCGGGTCGCGCAGCCATTGGCGCCAGCTGGACAGGTCTTCGGCCGGCGCGCAGGTCTGCAGCAAGCCGATCGCGAACTGCGCCAGCGCACCGTTGAAGTCCGCCCGGCAGGCGTCGAACGCCGCCAACGCCGGATCGCCCAGCTGGGCCGGGCGGATCCAGTCCGACTCACCATCATGGCGGCGGACGGGGATCCAGGGTTCGTCGAGCAGGTTCATGAAGCATCCTCCTGGGGAGCCGTCAACACACGCAGACCCATCGAGGGGTCATAAGTCCAGGTCAGGACATCGCGAGGGCGACCGTCCCGGTCAGCGGCGCCCCTAGCCCGCGCAAGGCCGGAAGCCGCTTCCGCATCAAAGGCAAGCAGGACCTTGCCCTGCCCCGCTCCAAGCAGCTTGGACAACGTCGCCTGCAGCGCTGCCCGTCGCGCCGGGTCTTGCGGAGGCTCCACCTCGGCAATCAAGCGCCTGGCCACCCGCAAGGTGCTGTAGGCCCAGGCCTCCCGTCCACGGTCGGCACGCCATGGTTGCAGCTGGTCGCCCTCCCAGCGCCCCAGCAGCAACTCGACGGTGTCTTCGCCCAGGCGCGAAGGCGCCACGGTGTCGTCAGCCCACGCCAGGCCCCGCCTGATGTAACCCTCGGCCGGCTTGATGCTGTTGAGCTGCGCCTGCGATTTGTCGGCATAGGCCTTGCCCAGCGCCTCGTCGGCGCTGCGCTGAAGGCCGGCGGGCACCTGCGCATCGGCAGCGTCGCCGAACACCGATTCGATCAGGGTGCGCGCATCGTCGGGCATGCGCAGGCGGCCCGGCTGCAGGGCCCGCGCGCTGAGCCAGAGTTGCGCGTGGTTGGGATAGACCTGGGCCGATCGGGGACACGCCTGGCGCAGCCAGCGCGGGTCGGGGTCGGCGGTCCATGGAGGCCCCAGCACCCACAGCACCGGCGGACCGCGGCCATCGGCTGCGCCGGCGGGCAGTCGATGGCCCTGGGCGTCGCGCACATGGCGCTGCAGCCGCCCGGCGCGCTGGATCAGCCGGTCAATCGGCGCGAGGTCGCTGACGACCAGGTCAAAGTCCACGTCCAGCGATTGCTCCGCCACTTGGGTCGCAATCAGCAAACGGCCCTGGTGCCGGCCCGGCCCGCTCTGGGCGCCAAACTGCGCCAGCACCTCGGCCTCGATATCCAGCCGATCGCCCAGCGCGAAGCGCGCATGGAACAGCGTGATGCGCTCAGCCGGCCATTGCCCGGCCATCTCGGCGTGGGCCTGCAGGGCATCGCCCACCGTGTTGCGGATCCAGGCCACGCATTGCCCCTGGCGCAACGCGGCGACGATGCCCGCGATGACTTCGCGACGGTCGCAGAGATAGCGCACGGCGAGTTCGCGCCGGACCTCGGGCCGGGTCGGCAGCGCGTGCTCATCCACGCACTCCGGGCGGACCGCGGACCAGTGGCTGGCGAGGGGATAGTCCGCCTTGCGCAGCGCCGGCGCGTCCTCAAATCCGCGGCCCTGGGCAAAGGCGCGCATCAGCGAAGCCTTCATCCCCCCGCTCAGCGTGGCAGACAGCAGGATGGCGCTGCCACCGGCTTGCGCATGCAGCCGCAGCAGAGTCTCCAAGGTCTGCTGCATATAGGGATCGCAGGCGTGGACCTCGTCGACGATCAGCACCTTGCGCGCCAGACCCAGCAGACGCAGGCTCTGATGCTTGCTTTGCAGCGCGCCCAGCAGCACCTGGTCGACGGTCCCAATGCCGGCCGGCGACAGCAAGGCGCGCTTGTTGTGGTCGGCCAGCCAGCGCTGGCAGCGGCGAGTGGCGCTGTCATCGCCCTGCGCCGCGTCGCCTTCATCGGGCCCGGATTCGACGATGGAGGCAGCGAACTCCTCCACCAGCCGGCTCCCGCCATGGGCCAGCACCAGGCTGGCGTGCCCGGCAAACAGCCGCGCGTAGAACGCCGCCAGGCGCTGGTACATCGCATTGGCCGTGGCCATGGTGGGCAACCCGATGAAGAAGCCTTCGGCGTGGCCGTCGGCCATCAGGCGATGGGCCAGCATCAGTGCGGCCTCGGTCTTGCCCGCGCCCGTCACATCCTCCAGCAAATGCAGCTGCGGCCCCGGCAGCAAGGGCACGCGGGCCGCCCAGTCCTGCAGCGGCGAAGGGTGCCGGATGGCGGGGAACAGCTGCTCAAAGCTCAGCGCGGACTGCCGCGCCACGGGCAGCACGCCGGAACGCTGCAGCGCCTGTTCGGCGCGCTGCCGGGCCAGCGCCCAATAGGCATCCAGCGTGTCGGGGGCCTGGTCCTGGTAGCGGAACACCTCGGCGTTGGACCCTATCCAGTCGGCCAACACGGCCAGCCCCGCCACCCACCAGGACAGGGCTTGGCTGAGCGGCGCAAACCGGGCGCCCAGGGCACGCGGCAGCGCCGCGGCCGTGTCCGGCAACAGCCAGACCCGCATCTCGCGGGCGAACGCCCGCGCAGCCTCACGATCACGGGGCCGGAAGTGCCGGCTCATCAGCGGAACGTCTTCCCGCGGGGGCTGGCCGTGATGGCCTGTGACGGCCCTGACCCACCAGCCCAGCCCCTCCTCCAGCGCGCCGTCGTCGCCGTCGAACCAGGCGTCCGCGAGCACCTCCGGCAGCAGATCCTCGATCCACAGCTGATGCCCCAGGCTGTCGTGCCGGACGTCGGGCAACCCTCGGTGCGGCGCGGGTTCGTGCTGCAGGCGCTCCATCACGTCCAGCCGCTGCGCCTGGAAGCTGAGCGAGAACTTGCCCAGGTCATGCAAGGCGAGCCAGAACACCAGCCAGGCGCGCACGCGCGGGAGATCGTCGGCACAGCCCAGCTCGGCGGCCAACCAGGCCAGGAGCGGCGGGTTGAGGCGCAGGTACACGTCACCGACCGCCGCCACGTCCAGGCTGTGCAGCGGCAGCAGGTGGCAGCCCGCCTCACCCTCGGCAGGCCTGGCCTTGCCCCAATATTCGAAGCAGAGTCGATGGCGCAAGCCGGCCATCGTCGGCGCGCGCGCGCTCACCCCATGGGCCTGCCACACCACATGGCGTGAGCAAGCCGTCCACCTGTCTGCATTCCGTCATCCCTCCCCGGCAGACCGCCCCCCGCTTTCTGAGTGAAGCTGATGGAAGACGGCGCGATGACTATCTTGGTCGTGTGCGCAGGATCATAGGAGGCCGACCCGGCGCAGAAAGGCCCGCCAGGGTTTCGCCGCCCCCTGGAATCCGGGGGGCGGCGCCAGTGGCGACTTGCGCCACATCAATGCGGACCATTGCGACCCCGCTGGCTGGCCGGTCCCGGCGACTGCCATTCATCCCGCCATCCCGCCGTTCGCCGCACCGCCCCCGCCCGCCCGGGCGCGCGCCCCTACACTGCGGACCGGGTCGGCAGTTCACCCAGGCGTCGCCGCGCGGCTTGGCCGCGAGCTAAACCTGCCCTTGGATCTTGATGATGCGTTCGCGCCGTGAGCCCTCTTCGACGAGAGGCCGCGGGCCGGACCGGCAAGTCGGCGACCACCGGGCGGGGCGTGCTCACACGCCGCGCAGTCCGGCCCAGGCCTCGAACGACGACGAGGAGTCTTTGTCATGGCACGCCAACCCACGCCCCTGCTGGTGGCCGATCTGTCCGTTTTCGCGCGGCGCCTCGCGCGCGCGCTGGCCGAGCACGCCGCGCAAGACCTGGCCCCGGCCGGCCATGTGCAGCTGCAGAACCTGATCGCCCGCGCCGCCGGCTTTCGCAACCTGCAGGCGCTCAAGGCCGCCGCGCCGCCCGCCCTGCCCCGGCTTTGCGAGCCCGACGCGACGGTGGCGCCGGACGGTGGCCACGAGGCCCCGGCGAGCGCCGTTGCGGCGCTGAGCGACAACGCGCGGCGCACGCTGAAGCAGTTCGACGCTCAGGGCCGGCTGCTGCGCTGGCCCACCAAGTACACGGTGCAGCGCATGGCGATGTGGGTGCTGTGGACGCGCTTCGACGCCAAGCGCACCTACACCGAAGCCGAGGTGAACGCGGTGCTGCGCGCCGCCAACGGCTTTGGCGACCACGTGACGCTGCGCCGCGAGCTGATCAACCACCGGCTGATGACGCGCGCCAGCGACTGCTCGGCCTACCGCAAGCTGCCCGCGCGGCCCGACGACGAGGTGCGCGCGCTGCTGAGCGCCTGGCGCGCGCGCTTCCAGGCGCGCCGGCCATCCGTCAGCGGGCCGGTGCAGCCCGGCGTGCTGCCCGGCGCGCCGCCCGCTACAGGCTCTGGCGCGCCAGGGCCTCGCGCACCGCGGCGACCTGGCGACGCGACACCGCCAGCCACTCGTTGACATGGGCGATGCGCACGGCCCAGCCGGGCTCGCTGTCGCCGCCGCCCTCGCCATCGCCGGCCTCGGCGGCGGCATGGCGCTCCAGCTCGCGCACCGCGGCCTTGGCCACCAGCGCGTTGCGATGGATGCGCAGAAAGCGCTCGCCCAGGCGCTGTTCCAGCTCGGACAGGCTGCCGTCCATCACATGGGCGGCGGCGGCGGTGCGCAGGGTCAGATACTTGAGTTCGGCCTTGAAGTACAGCACCTCGGCCAGCGGGATGCGCAGCACGCGGCCGCGTTCGGTCAGGCTGATCACGCTGTCGTCGCCCTCGGCGCCACCGGCCTCGGCCTGCGTTGGCCGCTGGCGCTCGGCCAGGCGCTGTGCGACGCGCTGCAGGCTGGCCTGCAGCCGCTCGCGGCGCACGGGCTTGGTCAGGTAGTCCAGCGCCTCCAGCTCGAAGGCCTGCACCGCGTGCTGCGGATGGGCGGTGACGAAGACCAGCTCCGGCCGCTGCGCGCGCGCGCGCAGCTGGGCCGCCAGCGCCAGTCCGTCGGGGCCGGGCATCTGCACGTCCAGCAGCACCACGTCACAGGCATGCGCGCTGAGCCATTGCTGGGCCTGGCCCGCCGATGCCGCCTCGGCCACGACCTCCGCGCGAGGCTCGGGACAGGTCTCGACCAGCCCGCGCAGGCGCAAACGGGCCAGCGACTCGTCATCGACGATCAGGACCTTGAGTGGCGGCTGCATCAGCATCAGATTCCCTCCTGCACCCGGGCGCTCATTTCGGCAGGACGAGACGGACCCGGAACCGGTCGGCGCCGGACTTCAGCTCCAGGCGCGCCGCCACATCATGCATCAGCCGCAGCCGCTCGCGCACATTGGCCAGCGCCAGCCCATGGCCCGGCGTGCGCGCCGGCGCGCCGACGCTGTTGCTGACGCGCAGCTCCACGGTGTCGCCCTTGAGGCGGGTGCTGATCTCCAGTTCGCCGCCCTGCTCGTTGGGCTCCACGCCATGCTTGACGGCGTTTTCCACCAGCGGCTGCAGCAGCAAGGGCGGCAGCTGCGCCGTGTCGCAGCGCGGGTCCAGCTGCCAGCTCACGCGCAGCCGCTCGCCGAAGCGCAGCTGTTCGATGTCCAGGTAGCGCCGCGCCAGTTCGATCTCCTGCGCCAGCGAGACGCGCGCCTCGGTGCCCGCCAGCGCGACGCGGAACAGCTCGCTGAGGTCCTCCAGCACGCGCTCGGCCCGCCCCGGGTCCAGCTGCACCAGCGCGATCGCGGTGTTCAGCGTGTTGAAGAGGAAATGCGGCCGGATGCGCGACTGCAGTTCCACCAGCCGCGCCTGCGCGTCCGCCGGAGCCTGGGCGCGGCCGCGCAGCTGCAGCCAGCCCGCCAGCAGCGCCGCCACCGCGGCGCCGGCCAGCGCCACGCCCAGGCGCTGCGAGCCGGTCAGCGCTTCCTCGTTGACCAAGGCCAGCAGCGCCGCGCCCAGGTGCGCGCACAGCGCACCCCAGACCAGCAGCGCGGTCCACTGCCAGGCCGTCGCCAGCCGGGCCAGCGGCCGCTGGGCCAGGCAGACGCCCAGCAGCCACACCAGCACGCCGGTCAGGCTCACCACGGTGCCGCTGGCCATCGCCATCGGCCACGAGCGCGGGTCGGGCAGCGCCACCAGCAGGCCCACGCCCAGCATGGCCTGCACCCCCAGCACCGCGCGCAGCACCAGGCCGACATGGCAGAGGTCGAACGGACGCGCGCCGGGCGCGCGCGGCGGCGCCGGCTCCAGCAGGCTGCTGAGGTACTGGCTGTCGTTTCCGTCGGGGGTCTGGATCATGGGTGGGCGGCGCTGGCGCTGCGGCGCTTAAAATCCGGCTCCCTCATTCTCGCCCAGCAAAACCGCACGCCTAGGCCCGCCCTCCCAGCGCCCGTTCGTGCCGCCGGTGCCCAGACCCGACACACCATGCCCGCATCCACGACGCCTACGAACCCCGGCGCTAGCGCCGCCCCCGCCCTCGAGAACCAGCTTGCGAAGAAGGCCGAGGCCTGGTCCGCGCTGTTCTCCGAGCCGATGAGCGAGCTGGTCAAGCGCTACACCGCCAGCGTGGACTTCGACAAGCGCCTGTGGGCCGCCGACATCCAGGGCAGCCTGGCGCATGCCGAGATGCTCGCCGCGCAGGGCATCATCGGCGCCGAGGACCATGCCGCGATCCAGCAGGGCATGGCGCAGATCCGTGCCGAGATCGAGTCCGGCCGCTTCGAGTGGAAGCTGGACCTGGAGGACGTGCACCTGAACATCGAGGCACGGCTGACCGAGCTGGTCGGGCTGGCCGGCAAGCGGCTGCACACCGGCCGCAGCCGCAATGACCAGGTCGCCACCGACGTGCGCCTGTGGCTGCGCGGCGAGATCGACACCCTGGTGGGTCTGCTGACCGAGCTGCAGCGCGTGCTGGTGAACCAGGCCGAGCGCCATGCCGAGGTGATCCTGCCCGGTTTCACCCATCTGCAGGTGGCGCAGCCGGTGAGCTTCGGCCACCACATGCTGGCCTATGTGGAGATGTTCGCGCGCGACGCCGAGCGCCTCACGGACGCGCGCAAGCGCGTGAACCGCCTGCCGCTGGGCGCCGCCGCGCTGGCCGGCACCAGCTATCCGCTGGACCGCGAGCGCGTCGCCCGCACGCTGGGCATGGAAGGCGTGGCCCAGAACAGCCTGGACGCGGTCAGCGACCGCGACTTCGCGATCGAGTTCAGCGCCGCAGCGGCACTGATCATGGTGCACATCTCGCGCCTGTCCGAAGAGCTGATCCTGTGGATGAGCCAGAGCTTTGGCTTCATCGCGCTGCCCGACCGCTTCTGCACCGGCTCGTCCATCATGCCGCAGAAGAAGAACCCCGACGTGCCCGAACTGGCGCGCGGCAAGAGTGGCCGCGTGGTCGGCCACCTGATGGGGCTCATCACCCTGATGAAAGGCCAGCCGCTGGCCTACAACAAGGACAACCAGGAAGACAAGGAGCCGCTGTTCGACACGGTGGACACCTTGAGCGACACGCTGCGCATCTTCGCCGAGATGATGGACGGCCTGACCGTCAAGCCCGAGGCGATGGAACGCGCCGCGCTGCGCGGCTACGCCACCGCCACCGACCTGGCCGACTACCTGGTGAAGAAGGGCCTGCCCTTCCGCGACGCGCACGAGGTCGTGGCGCATGCGGTGAAGACCGCCACCGCGCAGGGCGTGGACCTGTCGCAGCTGCCGCTGGCCGAGCTGCAGAAGTTCGACGCCCGCGTCGGCGAGGACGTCTACCAGGTGCTGTCGCTGCAGGGCTCGCTGAACGCGCGCAACATCCTGGGCGGCACGGCGCCGGCCCAGGTGCGCGCGCAGGTGGCCCGCCACCGCGCCCGGCTGGGCGCCTGAACCGCCAAAGACGGGGCACCGCCGCCCCGTCTTTGACCTGGCACAAACCGACCCCGCCGCCCTTCGCTACCCTCGCCGCCATGAACGTCCTCACCTGGAACGACTCGCTCGTCCTGAACCAGCCCCAGATCGACCAGACCCACGAGGAGTTCGTCGACCTGCTGAACCAACTCGCCCAGGTGCTGGCCACCGACGCCGACCCGCTGCCCACCTTCCGCGAGGTGCTGGCCCACACCGAGGAGCACTTCGCGATGGAAGAGCGCTGGATGGCGGCCACGGGCTTCGCGCCCGAGAACTGCCACAGCAGCCAGCATGCGATGGTGCTCAACGTGATGCGCGAGGTGGTGCGCCACGCCACCGAGCTGAGGGACCTGGAGCCCATGCGCATCGTCGTCGGCGAGCTGGCCAAGTGGCTGCCCCAGCACGCCGAGATGATGGACGCGGCGCTGGTCTACCACATGGGCCAGGTCGGCTATGACCCGGCCACCGGCCAGATCGCCCGCCCGCCGGCGGCCGAGGCAGCGCCGATCAGCTCCTGCGGCAGCGGCAGCTGCGGCGGCGACTGAGCCCCGCGCGCGCCCTCCCCCCCCCGACGCTCCCGACCGGCCGCCTTGCGCGGCCGGTGTCGTTTCCGGCCCGCAATGGCGCCAGTCAGTCGACCCGCCCTCCCCCGGGCTGCGGGGGGCCGAGATGCCCCTTCGGGGCGGGCTTGATTGACGTCAGACGGCCGAGGCGCCATAAATAGGGCCGTCGGAGGAAAGGTCCGAAGAGGCCGGCGCCGGCGATCCGCAAGAGATCCATCAGGGAGCCTGACATGAACCTTCGTCTTGCCGATCTGCGCATCGGCACCCGGCTGGGCCTGTGCTTTGCCCTCCTCCTGGCCGCGATGGCGGCCCTCATCCTGGTCGCCCAGCAGCAGTTCGGGCATGCCGACCTTCTCAACAAGCAGCTGATCGAGGAAGACTGGGTCAAGGCCGAGGCCACCCAGATCATCAGCGCGACGACACGCGCCAACGCCAGGCGCACGATGGAGTTGCTGATCGTCACGGACCCGGCGCGCGTCGCGAAGATCAAGGAGCGCATCGAGTTCAACAAGAAGACCATCTCCGACGCCATCGCCACGCTGGAGCGGCTGGTGTCCCTGCCCGAAGGCAAGGCGGCGCTGGCGGACCTCAAGGCGGCGCGGGCGCGCTATGTCGCCTCGTTCTCGCAGGTGGTCCAGATGGTCGACCAGGGCCAGCGCGAGGAGGCGACGCGGCGCGTCGATGACGAGACCCTGCCCCTGCTGGACGCGATGCAAAAGCCGGTGGACCAGCTGACCGCGCTGCAGCGCAAGGTGGTGCTGGAAAGCGGTGAAGAGCTCAGTGAAGGCATCGCGTCGGGCCGGCGCTGGATGCTGGGGCTGGGTGCGGCGGCCATGCTGGCCGGGCTGGTGCTGGCGCTGTGGATCACGCGCACCATCACCGCGCCGCTGGGCCAGGCGGTGGCCGTGGCGCGCGAGGTGGCCGAGGGCCGGCTGGACACCGGCGTGCGGGTGGACCGCCGCGACGAATGCGGCGAGCTGCTCAAGGGCCTCAACGACATGAGCGACAGCCTGGTGCGCGTGGTGCAGCGGGTGCGCCAGAGCGCCGACTCCACGGCCCAGGCCACGCGCCAGATCGCCGCCGGCAACCAGGACCTCTCCTCCCGCACCGAACAGCAGGCCAGCGCGCTGGAGCAGACCGCGGCGTCGATGGAGCAGCTGTCGGCCAACGTCAAGCTCAACCACGAGAGCGCGATGAACGCCACCCGGCTGGCCGGCGACGCGGCGCAACTGGCGACCCGCGGCGGCGAGGTCGTCGGCAAGCTGGTCGACACCATGGAGCGCATCAGCGAGTCCTCGCGACGCATCACCGACATCATTGGCGTGATCGATGGCATCGCCTTCCAGACCAACATCCTGGCGCTGAACGCGGCCGTGGAAGCCGCGCGCGCCGGCGAGCAGGGCCGAGGCTTCGCGGTGGTGGCCGGCGAGGTGCGCCAGCTGGCGCAGCGCAGCGCCGAGGCGGCGCGCGAGATCAAGGCCCTGATCGGCCGCTCCAGCGGCACGGTGGAGGACGGCAGCCGACTGGTCAGCGAGACCGGCGGCACCATGGGCCAGATCGTCGCCCAGGTGAACCGTGTGGCGCAGCTGATCTCCGAGATCAGCCATGCCAGCCAGGAGCAGTCCGCCGGCCTGGAGCAGATCAACGAGGCCATCGTGCAGATGGACCAGGTGACGCAGCAGAACGCCGCGCTGGTCGAGGAGGCCGCCGCCGCGGCGCAATCGCTGGAGCACCAGGCGCGCGGGCTGGTGGACCTGGTCAGCGTGTTCCGCTTCAAGGAGCGCTGAGCCCGCGTCACGCCGCTGCTGCCAGCGGGCGTCAGCGCCGCGGGCCACAATCGCGGGCATGGCCTTCACGCCTTCACCGCCCGCCGCCTCGGCCCTGCCCGAGCGCCTGATCGCGCATCTGGACATGGACGCGTTCTACGCCTCCGTGGAACTGCTGCGCTATCCGGAGCTGAAGGGGCTGCCGGTGGTGGTCGGCGGACGGCGCGCCCATGCGCCGCAGATCGGGCCGGACGGCCAGCGCGTGTTCTCGCGGCTGGCCGACTACACCGGCCGCGGTGTCGCCACCACCTCCACCTATGCGGCCCGCGCGCTGGGCGTGCATTCGGCCATGGGGTTGATGAAGGCGGCGCTGCGGGCGCCGCAGGCCATCCTGCTGCCGGCCGACTTCGAGGCCTACCGGCACTACTCGCGCCTGTTCAAGGCCGCGGTGGCCGAGATTGCCCCGGTGATCGAGGACCGCGGCATCGACGAGATCTACATCGACCTCAGCGAGGTGCCCGGCATCCGCGAGACGGTGGGCCATGATCCCCTGGGCGGCGTGCGCGCCGTGGCGCGCGAGATCAAGAACTCGGTGCTGCGCGCCACCGGGCTGACCTGTTCCATTGGCGTCACGCCCAACAAGCTGCTGTCCAAGATCGCGTCCGAGCTGGACAAGCCCGACGGCCTGACAGTGCTGACCATGGCCGACCTGCCCACGCGCATCTGGCCGCTGCCGGTGCGGCGCATCAACGGCATCGGCCCCAAGGCCGGTGCTAAGCTCGACGAACTGGGTCTGCACACCATCGGCGAGCTGGCCGCCGCGCCGCTGGAGCTGCTGCGCCAGCATTTCGGCGCCAGCTACAGCCACTGGCTCTACCAGGCCGCGCGCGGGCTGGACGAGCGGCCGGTGGTCACGCACAGCGAGCCGGTGTCCATCAGCCGCGAAACCACCTTCGAGCGCGACCTGCACGCCAAACGCGACCGCGCCGAACTCTCGGCCATCTTCACGCGGCTGTGCGAACAACTGGCCGGCGACTTGGAGCGCAAGGGCTATGCGGGCCGCACCATCGGCATCAAGCTGCGCTTCGAGGGCTTCCACACCGTGACCCGCGACCTGACGTTGGAGGCGCCCGTGCGCGACGCCGCAGCGATACGCCATGCGGCGGGCCTGTGCCTGAAGCGCGTGGACCTGGGGAAGCGGTTGCGCTTGTTGGGCGTGAGGGTGGGGAAGTTGGTTTCCGCTGCCGAGATGGCGGGGGCGGGCACGGGCGCGCCTGCGGCGGCGCGGGGGGCCAAGGGGCGTGGGGGGAATGAGGGGGCGGCTGGGGAGCCGGAGGTGTTGAGTCTGTTTTGAAGTGGTTTTTGGGGTTTGGGTTGTGGTTTTTGGGGTTGGCTTTGGGGGCGGTTTGCGCTGCGCGCAGAGCCCGCCGGGTCCCGGCCCGGCAGCCGGGTAACTTTCTTCTGGGGGCCCAGAAGAAAGTCACCAAAGAAGAGGGCCTGAATACGATTTGACCGAGATCCGCGCTGAGCACCGCGTACTGGCCCGACAACCGTCGGAGCAACTCCACCGCTCAGGCCTTGAGTCGCTCGCCGGGTACGGCTCGACTCCACATCGGGCATCATGCCCAGGGCTCGCTGACACAGGACTCAAGGGCTCCAGCCCCGGCTCCGAATTCGGCCGCTGGCCCCTGCTCCCCTGCTCCCCTGCTCCCCTGGTCCCCTGACGGCGACAACGACGCATCGTGGCCTGCGTGGCTCGGTGACGAGTCGAGCCGTACCCGGCGAGCGGGTATCGAGGTGATGGTGTGCGGGCTCGGTGGTGGTTGGGCCGGTGCGCGGTGTGTAGCGCAGTCCTCGGTCAAATCGTATTCAGGCCCTCCTTTTGGTGACTTTTCCTGGGCCAGCAGGAAAAGTTACCCGGCTGCCGGGCCGGGACCCGGCGGGCTCTGCGCGGGAGCGCAAACCGCACTCAAGGCATTGCACTCAAGGCATTGCCATCCAGCGACACAGAAGCCAAGGCAGTCCCAAGAGCAACCCGCACTCAAAGCCCGGCCATCAAGCAACAGCCGGGCAAGGCGAGAACCCATCTCGCCAGCTCAAGCTCACCCAGCATCCGGCTCCCGCGTCGGCAACCGCCACATCCAGTAGGCCACCGCCGCGCAGCACAGCGCGGGCAGCCATTTGAAGCGCGGCAGGCTCCAGGCCGCCCACAGCGAGCCCAGGGCCATCATGGTCCAGGCGAGCTGCTTGGCGCGGCGCGGAATCGCATGGTGCTCGCGCCAGTCGCGCACCATGGGCCCCAGGCGCGGATGGGTCAGCAGCCAGCGCTCGCAACGGCTGCTGCCACGCGCGAAGCAGAAGGCGGCCAGCAGCACGAAGGGGGTGGTGGGCAGCAGCGGCAGAAAGATGCCGACCACGCCCAGCACCAGTGCCAGCACACCGGCCAGCGCCCACAGCAGGCGCTGCCAGAACGGCCGGCGCGGCAGCGCGGGCGTGGGGTCGGGGGTCAGGTCATGCGCGGGAGGATTCACCGGCGCATCATCGCATGCGCGCCCACGCCGCCACGGGCCGGCTACAGTTCCGCCATGAGCTCACGCCAAGCCCCGCCGGACCTGCGCCTGCCCTCCATCGAGGGCCTGCGCGCCTTCGAGGCGGCCGCGCGGCTGGGCAGCCTGGAGCGCGCCGCCGAAGGCCTGGCGGTCAGCGCCAGCGCGGTGGGCAAGCGCATCGCCACGCTGGAGGCGCTGCTGGGGCTGGAGCTGTTCGCGCGCGGCGCGAAGCCGCTGCGGCTGAGCGCCGCCGGCAAGGAATACCTCGAACAAGTGCAGGCGGCGCTGGCACTGCTGGCCGCGGTACCGCTGCACCGCCGGCCACAGCAGCGGCTCACGCGGCTGCGCCTCAGCGCCCCGCCCACCTTCGCGCGCCAGATCCTCGTGCCCGCGCTGCCCGCCTTCGCGCGCGCCCACCCGGCGCTGGAGCTGGAACTGGTACTGTCCGTGCCCTACCTGGACACCCAGGGCCCCGACGCCGACCTGGAGGTGCGCAACGGCGAGCTGCCGCCGGGCGCGCTGCCGCTGCTGCGCGACGTGGTCACGCCCATGGCCGCGCCCGAGCTGCTGCAGCGGCTGCCCGCGCTGCGCCGCCCGGCCGACCTGCAGGCCGCGCCGCTGCTGCGCACGCCGCTGCAGCCCTGGACGCCCTGGTTCCGCGCCGCCGGGCTGGACTGGGGCGAGCCGCGCAGCGGCACCCGCTTCGTGGACCTGGGGCTGACGCTGGAGGCCGCCGCCTGCGGCCAGGGCATCGCGCTGGCGCGGCCCACACTGGCTGGCCCCTATCTGCGCCGCGGCGCGCTGCAGCGGCTGTTCGATCTGCAGGTGCCAGCCGCCCATCCCTATGCGCTGCTGTGCCACGCCGAGGGCGAGGCGGTGCGCGCCACGGCGGACTGGCTGCGCGGCCATTGCGCGGCGCTGGCGGAAGAATTTTCCGGCGCCGGCTGAACAAGATTCGCGCCGCGCGGCCCGGCGCGGACCTAGCATGCCGGCGATGCCCATTCCAAGGAGACCCGCCCCATGACCGTGATCACCTGCGTCGAGGACCTGCGCCGCCTGGCCCAGAAGCGCGTGCCGCGCATGTTCTACGACTATGCCGATTCCGGCTCCTGGACCGAATCCACCTACCGCGCCAACGAGAGCGACTTCCAGGCCATCAAGCTGCGCCAGCGCGTCGCGGTGAACATGGAAGGCCGCAGCACCGCCACCGAGATGGTGGGCGTGCCGGTGGCGATGCCGGTGGCGCTGGCGCCCACCGGGCTGACCGGCATGCAGCATGCCGACGGGGAGATCCTCGCCGCGCAGGCGGCCGAGGCCTTCGGCGTGCCCTTCACACTGTCGACCATGAGCATCTGCTCCATCGAGGACGTCGCGGCGCGCACCAGCAAGCCCTTCTGGTTCCAGCTCTATGTGATGAAGGACCGCGGCTTCATCGGCAGCCTGATCGACCGCGCCAAGGCCGCGAACTGCGGCGCGCTGGTGCTGACGCTGGACCTGCAGATCCTGGGCCAGCGCCACAAGGACCTGAAGAACGGCCTGTCGGCCCCGCCCAAGCTGACCCTGCCCAACCTGATCAACATGGCGAGCAAGCCGCGCTGGTGCCTGAACATGCTGGCCACGCCGCGGCGCCAGTTCGGCAACATCGTCGGCCACGTCAAGGGCGTGGGCGACATGGGCTCGCTGTCCGAGTGGACGGCCAAGCAGTTCGACCCCCAGCTGTCCTGGGACGACGTGCAGTGGATCCGCGAGCGCTGGGGCGGCAAGCTGATCCTGAAGGGCATCATCGACGAGGAAGACGCCAAGCTGGCCGCGCAGAGCGGCGCCGACGCGCTGATCGTCAGCAACCACGGCGGCCGCCAGCTGGACGGCGCCGAGTCCAGCATCCGCGCGCTGCCGCGCATCGTCGACGCGGTCGGCGAGCGCATCGAGGTCCACATGGACGGCGGCATACGCTCCGGCCAGGACGTGCTCAAGGCCTGGGCCCTGGGCGCGCGCGGCTGCTACATCGGCCGCGCCTTCCTCTACGGCCTGGGCGCGATGGGCCGCCCCGGCGTGACCCGGGTGCTGGAGATGATGCACAAGGAGCTGGACATCACCATGGCCTTCTGCGGCCATCGCCGGCTCGCCGCGGTGGACAAGTCCATCCTGCTGCCGGGCAGCTATCCCACCTGAGCCCAGCCCACGCCACGGCCGAGGCCCGCGAGGCCTCGGCGCGCGGCGACAGGGACGCTCAGTACTTCATGCGCAGGTTGAGGTAGTACTGGCGGCCGCTGACATGCCAGTAGCCGGGCGCGTTTTCGCTCAGGTCGTAGGTGTGGCGCACCGGGTTCAGCAGGTTGTTGCCGTCCAGGTGGATGCTCATGTCCTCGCTGATCTTGTAGCCCAGCGACAGCGACAGGCTGCCATAGCCCTTGTAGTAGCGCAGGCCGTTGTAGGCCGTGACCACCCCGCCCTTGTCCACGGTGGGCTTGCCGCTGCCGCTGCCGACGAAGCCGGTGGCGTAGTCGCTGCGGTGGTTCCAGGCCAGGCTGGCCGAGAAGCGGTCGTCCTCGTAGAAGCCGCGCAGGTTGTAGGTCCAGCGCGAGGTGCCCAGCATTTCCACGCCGTCCTGGTCGCGCGAATCGACGTAGGTGCCGTTCACACCGAAGCCGAAGCCCTTGCCCAGCGGCATCTCCAGCGCGGCCTCCACGCCCTTGAGCCGCGCCTTCACGCCGATGCGTGAGCTGACCTCGTAAGTGGTCACCTTGCCCTGCGTGATGTTGTAGTAGTCGATGCGCGAGACCCCGGCCTTCACGTAGTCGTGCAGGCGCTGGGTGAACACGCCGAAGGACGCATAGGCGCGCGGCGCGAAGTACCAGGCCAGCGTGGCGTCGGCGTTGTTGGAGGTCACCGGCTTCAGCAGCGGGTTGCCGCTGGTGCCGGTCAGCAGCGTGTCGTTCAGCGACACGGCGCCGGCCAGCTCGTTGTAGTTGGGCCGGCCCAGCGAACGCGACAGCGAGGCGCGCGCCACCAGCTTGCTGCTGAGGTCCCAGCGCAGGTTCAGGCTGGGCAGCATCGCGGTGTGGCGCGTGCTGGTGGAACGCGGCAGGTAGGTGCCCAGCTTGGAGCCCACGATGGCGCCCGGCACCGCGCAGGGCTCCAGCGGCTTGCACTGGGTGTTGGGCAGCGCCTGGTAGGACAGCGAGTCCACCGTGGTCGTCACCATGCGCAGGCCGACGTTGCCGCCCAGCTCGGGGTTGAGCTCGAAGTCGCCCATCAGGTAGAGCGCGCCATTGCGCTCCTTGACCTCATAGCCGCTGGCCAGCGAACGGTTCTGCACCGGATCCCAGTTCATGTACTGGCGGCCGAACGCGGCCAGTTGCTCGGGCGTGTAGCGGAACAGGCCCTGGGGCATGTCCGCGCCAATGCCCGAAGCCCAGTCCGCCGGGTAGGCGCCGCCGGGCGCCGGGAAGGTGCCCGGCGGGATGATCTGGTCCACCAGCTGGCCACCGGTGACCGGCGTGAAGCTCGCGCCCTGGTCCAGCGCATTCCAGCGCCCGCCCAGCACCTCGTAGCTGCGGCGGTGTTTGGCGGCGCGGCCGCCCCACTTGATCGCGGTGAAGAACGAGTCCTTGAGCAGGTACTCGCCGTCCAGGTGCAGATAGTCCTCCTTGTCGACGGAGTTCACCGCGGCGGCGGTGTTGCTCATCTGCACGAAGTTACTGACCCGGCCCATGTCGATGGCCCGGTTCTGCGCGTCCAGCATGCGCCAGCTGATGCCGTCGCTGGGGCTGATGCCATAGCTCAGGTTGGGATCGAGCAGGCCGAAGGTCAGCTGCGGCTGCGCGCGCGTGCTGCCGCTGCCCTTGGTCGTGCCGATGCGCGCCTTCAGGGTCAGCGCATCGCTGGGCGAGAGCTTGAGGTCAATGTCGTAAAACGAGCTCAGCGACTTCGCGCCCTGGCGCAGGATCTGGTCGTACTCGAAGCCGACCACCTGGGAGCCGGCATTCGGACCGCGCTCCAGCCGGGCCGAGGAGATCACGTCGCCGTCGATGCGGGCGTCCCTGATCAGCCAGCCCTGCCCCACCAGCGCGGTGGGCATGCCGTAGCCGGAGGTGTTGTAGTTGTCCGCCTTCAGCGTGGTGCGGAAGGCGCTGAGGCTGGCCTCGACCTGGCGGTTGGGCTTGAGCTGCACCACCGTGGCCGCGCCCTCGCGCTTGCGCACGCCGTCGAACATCGCGTTGTTGATGCTGCCCGGCATGCGCTTGCCGGCCAGCGCCATGTTGTTGGACGCGGCCGCCTGCGCGGCGCTGATCACGCCGTAGCTGAAGACCTCCTGGCCATCGCGGCGCAGGTGGCGGTCTTCCTTGTAGGCCTGCACCAGCACGCCCAGGCTGCCGGCCTCGTTCTTCCAGGCGACCAGGCCGCTGATCTGCGGGTCCACCTTGTCCGGCAGGTCGGCATAGACGGCGCCCACCGAGACCTCGCCGCTGAGCGTCTTGCGGAAGTCCAGCGGCTTGCGCAGCACCACATCCACGCTGCCGGAGATGCCGCCCTCGGTCAGGTCGGCGCGCTGGGTCTTGTAGACGATGGACTGACCGATCAGCTGCGAGGGCAGCAGGCTGAAGCCCACGCTGCGTCCGCTGGCGCCCTGGTCGCCCACATGCCAGTCGCCCGAGGACAGGGCATGGCCGTTGACGGTCACCAGGTTGAGGTTGGGGCTGGTGCCGCGGATCGCGACACGCTCGGCCTCGTCCATGGCCATGCCGCCGCCGAACTGCACGTTGACGCCGGGCAGGCGCGACAGCGCGTCGGCGATGTTCTTGTCGGGCATCTTGCCCACGTCCTCGGCCGAGACCACTTCCACGTTGGTGTCGGCCTGGCGCTTGGTGTCGATGGACTTCTGGATGGACGCGCGGATGCCGGTCAGCACCACCTGGTCCAGCTTGCTCTTGGCCTCGTCCTGGGCCTTGGGCTTGGACTCGGTCTGCTGGGCCAGCACGGCCGGAGCCGCCAGTCCCAGCGTCAGCGCGACCGCGACGGCACCGGCGATGGGGTTGGGACGAAATTGCATGGGGTGTCTCCGTTCTCTTGCAATGCGGGGCGGCGCCAGCGGCCGAAACGGCCGTGGCGCGAGCGCAGACGATTGGAACGTGACGCCCGCATGACCGGGCATAGCAATAGGGCGCGCCGCCATGAACGGCCGTTATGCCCGGGCCCCTGGATGCGCGCTGAGCGCACCCAGATGCAAAAAGCCGGGCCGCCCCCCTCGGGAGGCAAGACCCGGCCCTGGCGGCGTCCGGGGCGGCCCCGGGCGCATCGCGCCTTACAGCGCGCCCATTTCCTTCAGCAGCGAGTCGGCCTTGTCGACCACCTTCATCTGCCACAGCATGTAGCGCGCATCCACGCAGATGCTGCGGTTGAGCTTGTCGTTGAAGGACCAGCCCGAGATCACGCCATCCAGCGTGCCGTCGAACAGCAGCCCCACCAGCTCGGCGCGGCCGTTGAGCACCGGCGAACCGGAGTTGCCGCCGGTGGTGTCCAGCGTCGCGAGGAAGTTCACCGGCACCGAGTCCAGCGCCTTCACGCCATAGCGGTCGAAGCGGCGCGCCTTGATCGCCGCCAGCTGCTCGGCGGGCGCGTCGAACTCGCCCTCGCCGCGGTGCTTGTCGACGATGCCGCGCAGCGTCGTGAAGGCATGCCAGTCCGAGCCGTCGGCACCGGGCTTGCGGCCCTGCACCTGGCCATAGGCCACGCGCAGCGTGCTGTTGGCGTCCGGATAGACCACCTCGCCGCGGCTGGCGCGGAAGGCGATCATCGCCTCCATGGCCTTGATGTAGTGCGGCTGCAGGCGGCCGCGCAGGGCCTTGTCGCGCGCCTCGCGGGCCTGGTCGTCCTCGTACAGCGCGACGGCGGCGGCGATGAAGCGGTCCTGGCTCTTCTCGAAGTCCGCGGGGCTGCGCTCCAGCCAGGCCAGGCGCTGCGCCTTGTCGGCCAGGGTGCTGCCGGCATAGAGCGCGTCCAGTCGCTCGGCAATGGCCGGGGCCTTCATACCCGGCTGCAGGTCCAGCGCCTTCAGCAGCGCCGCATTGTGGCTGCCCGCGGGCTGGGCCAGGTACTGGGCGAGGAAGTGGGCGACGCTGGCCTTGTCGGCGGCCTCGTCATAGCGGCGCTCCAGCGCCTCCAGGCCCTGGCGGCGGCGGCGCTGGTCGCGCTCCTGGTAACCGGGCTCGCGCTGCTCGTCGGGCTTCGCGCGCTCCTGCGCCTGCTTGTAGAGATCGCGCGCGGCATTGAGCAGCGCGGGGCGCAGATAGGGCAGGATGAGTTCGCGGCGCTCGATCTGCTGCTGTTCGGCGAGCAGGCGGTCCACCTCGGCCAGGCTGTCGGCATAGCGGGCGCGGCGCGTGGCATCGGCCTGCACCCAGGCCTTCAGCGCGGCATGGTCGGCGCTCTTGCGCGCGAGGATGTCGCTGCCGTCGTAGCTGGCCTGCTGGCCCTGCAGGTTCTTGTAGTAGTTGGCGATGCCGGCGACGGTGTCGGCCATCTTGATCTCGGCGTCGCGCCGGCCCGCGGTGGCCTGGCGGATCTGCTCCAGCTTCTGGCCCATCAGGCGCACGCGCTCGGGATGCTCCCAGCCGAAGGCGAAGTCCACCTCGGACGGCAGGCGGTGGCGATCGGTGTGGCCCGGGTAGCCGGCGACCATCACGAAGTCGCCCTCGTTGAGCGGACGCGTGGCCAGCTTCAGGTGGTGCGGCGGCTGGTAGGGCTTGTTCTGCGCCGAGAAGTCGGCCGGCTTGCCGTCCGGCCCCACGTAGGCGCGGTAGAAGCTGTAGTCGCCGGTGTGACGCGGCCACATCCAGTTGTCGGTATCGCCGCCAAACAGGCCCACGCCCTGGGCCGGCGCGTGCACCAGGCGCACGTCGCGGATCTCCAGCTGCTTGATCAGGCGGTACTGCAGACCGCCGTAGTAGCTGGCCACCTGGCAGCGGTGGCCGGCGTCGCTCTCGCACTGCGCGACCAGGCCCTTGGTCCTGGCCTGGATCGCGTCGACGCGGGCCTGACCGCTCAGGGCCGCGGTCGGCGCGTCCAGCACCTGCGCCGTCACGTCGTTCAGCGCCACGGTGACATAGATGCGGCTGCCCGGCGCCGCGGGCAGCTCATCGGCCAGCGTGCGCGCCAGGAAGCCGTTCTTCAGCAGGTCGCGGCCCGGCGTGGAGTTGTACTGAATGCTGC
Organism: Pelomonas sp. CA6; assembly: GCF_022549225.1. Classification (GTDB taxonomy): domain Bacteria; phylum Pseudomonadota; class Gammaproteobacteria; order Burkholderiales; family Burkholderiaceae_C; genus Roseateles. The sequence goes on along the minus strand of NZ_JAKZFD010000001.1, from coordinate 518,938 downwards.
CGTAGGCACAGTGGTGGTTGGTCACCACCAGGCCCTGCGGCGACACGAAGGAGGCGGTGCAACCGCCCAGGCTGGTGATCGCCCCCATCGGGAACTCCAGCGGCCGCGACAGCAGCGCCGGGTCGATCTTCAGCCCGGTGGCACGCAGCGACTTGGCGATGCTGGGGAGCTGTTCGGGCAGCCACATGCCCTCGGTGGCGCCCGCCTGGGCGGACGCCAGGGCCAGCACGGCGCCGGCCATCAGAGTCTTCTTCATTGCGCAAGGGGGAGCAGCGGTCCCCGGATTCGACGAAAGCGCGCACCTTACACGCTCGGGGGCACTCCCGGCCCATGACATCGGTCACCCTCCCCCTGCAAGCACGGGTGCGGCCGTCTCCGCGTCGCGCAAAACTGACGGCGAGCTTACACTTCGCAGCCAGGGAGCCTGCACCGCCACCGCGACACAGGAGGTCCGTCATGACGCTGGATCACTATGCACAGGTCAAGCACTGGATGCTGCTGCACGCGGCGCAGCATCCGGTGGAACTGGCAATCTGGAATCTGGTGATGACCTGCTGGGTGCTCAGCTGGATGGGCCTGGCGCCCATCGTGCTGACGCAGGCCTGGCGGCTGCTGCCGGTGAGCCTGGCGGCCTGGCTGCTGCCCTCGGCCTATGCGCGCGGACGCGCGCGCCTGCACCGGCGCGGCCGGCTGCGCTGCGACTGGCTGGCCGCGGCCGGCCCGTGAGAATGCGAGCGCTGAAGCGGCCGTCGATCAGTGCAGCAGCCCCAGCCATTCGCCGCTGTTCTGATAGCGGTCGAACAACGACTGGGCCAGCGCCTGCAGTTCGGCGTCGCCGCGCGCATGCGCGGTGGCCAGGCGTTCCAGCGCGTACATGCGGTCGTAGACCATGCGCGTGGGTTGCAGCTTCAGGCCCTGCGCTTCCATCAGGTCCTGCAGCTGCCACAGCGGTTCCATGCCCACCGGGCCGGCCACCACGGCGCCCAGTTCGGGCATCAGGCCCAGGCTGGCGGCTTGATTGACGTATTCGGCGTGGATGTACATGGCGGACCTCGGCGGCAGTGCTGGTTGGCATGATGCCGGCCGCGCCCCCGACTTGAGCGCGAATAAACGGGGATTCCCCCCGCTATTTCCGCTCAAGTCCCAGGCAGGCCCGGCAGCCCGTGCAAGCCGTGCAGCTCGGGGCCGGTCTGCTGGATGAAGTCGTCCAGCTTGCCGCACCAGCGCGCGGAAGCCGCCTCCAGCTCGTTGAGCGACAGCACGCGCAGGCCGGCGTCGGCGAACATCTTGTCGGACGCCGCGTTGGCCGCCGTCTGGTGCGACTTCTTGTCCAGGTAGACCACCGTGCGTATGCCCACCTGGATGATGGACTGGGCGCAGCGCGGGCAGGGGAACTGGGTGGTGTAGATGGTGCCGCCGGTGAGCGGCAGCACCACGCAGTTCAGGATGGCGTTGACCTCGGCATGCACGATGTAGCTGTGGCGCGAGTGCAGCGGGTCGTGGTCGTCGTCCGCCCAGTAGGAGGCGTCCGCGTCGTCGCAGCCGCGTGGCAGGCCGTTGTAGCCCACGCCGAGGATCTTGTTGTCGGCGCTGGCAATGCAGGCGCCGTTGCGCTTGCGCGCGTCCTTGGAGCGCGCCGCGGCCAGCAGCGCCACTCCCATGAACATCGAGTGCCAATGGATCAGAGATTGGTTGTTCATGCGTGCGATCGTCGTCGTGCGGACGGGGCCGGCAGGCGCCGTGCCGGGTCCGCGGCTGAGGATGGCCGAACTGTACCGGGCCCGGCGGCTCCTAGAATCCGCCGATTCCACCAAGAGACCGGTCCATGCTACTGCGCGACATGCTGGAGACTGCCTACTGGGGCCGCGGCCTCAGTCCCCGCGAGATGCAGCGCGTGCAGGCCAGCTGCCTGGAGCGCGTGGTGCCGGCGCGCCAGCCCATCGTGCGCTGCGGCGAGCAGGCCCAGCACTGGGTGGGGCTGATCAGCGGGCTGGGCTGCATGAGCGTCGGCCATGCGGACGGCCGCCAGACCGCGCTGCTGGGCGTGGCCTCGGGGGCCTGGTTCGGCGAAGGCACGTTGATCAAGCGCGGCCACTGGCAATACGAGGCGACGGCGCTGCGCGAGTGCCGCGTCGCGCTGATGCCGCGCGCCTGCTTCGAATGGCTGCGCGAGACCAGCATCCCCTTCAACCACTACCTGCAGCACCTGATGGGCGCGCGCATGGGCAGCTTCATCGCCCAGCTCTGCCAGGACCGGCTGCTGGACTACACCGAGCGCGTGGCCCGCAGCATCGCCAGCCTGTACAGCCCCGAGCTCTATCCCGAACCCGGCCCCTACCTGGACCTGCTGCAGACCGAGCTGGGGCTGTTGGCCGGCGTGTCGCGCCAGCGCGCCAATCTCGCGCTGAACACGCTGGAGCAGGCCGGGCTGCTGCGCCGCGAGCGCCGCGGCATCCAGGTGCTGGCGCTGGACGGGCTGCGCCGCTACGCGAGCCCGCGCGCGCCCAAGCCCTGAGCCGCGCAACCGAAGTCCTCAGGACTCCAGCGCGGGCGTCGTGATCTCGCCAGGCACGCGGCGGCGCGCCAAGATCACATACATGGTGGGCACGACGAAGACAGTCAGCAGCGTGCCCAGGCTCATGCCGCCGACGATCACCCAGCCGATCTGCTGACGGCTCTCGGCACCCGCGCCCTGGGCCAGCGCCAGCGGCACCGCGCCCAGCACCATCGCGCCGGTGGTCATCAGGATGGGCCGCAGGCGCAGCGTGGCCGCCTCCAGCACCGCGTCCACCAGCTCGCGGCCCTGCTGGCGCAGCTGGTTGCTGAATTCCACGATCAGGATGCCGTGCTTGGTGATCAGGCCCACCAGCGTGATCAGGCCGATCTGCGAATAGACGTTGAGCGTGCCGCCGCTCCACTGCAGCGCGGCCAGCGCGCCCACCATGGACAGCGGCACCGACAGCATGATGATGAAGGGATCGACGAAGCTCTCGAACTGCGCCGCCAGCACCAGGAAGATGAAGAGCAGCGCCAGCACGAAGACCAGCCCCAGCGCGCCGCTGGCCGACTTGTACTCGCGCGAAACGCCGTTCAGCTCGGTGGCATAGCCGCTGGGCAGCACCTTCGCCGCGGTCTGGTCCATGAACTGCAGCGCCTCGCCCAGCGCATAGCCCGGCGCCAGGCCGGCGGTGATGGACACCGAGCGGCGCTGGTTGAAGTGGTTGAGCTCGCGCGGGCTCACCGTCTCGGTGATCTTCACCAGTGCGGAGAGCGGGATCATCGCGTCGTTGCGGCCGCGCACGAAGAGCTTCTCGATCTGCTCCGGCGTGCTGCGGTCGCGCGCCTCGGTCTGCACCATCACGTCGTACTGCTCGGCGTCGCGCTTGTAGCGCGTGACCACGCGGCTGCCCAGCATGGTCTCCACGGTACGCGCCACCGCGTCCACCGACACGCCGGCATCGGCCGCACGCTCGCGGTCCACCTCCAGGAAGATCTCCGGCTTGTTCAGGCGCAGGTCGCTGTCGGGCTGGACAAATCCGGGGTTCTTGGCCATCTCGGCCATGAACTGTTGCGAGACCGTGGCCAGATTGGCATAGGAGTCGCTGGTGACGATGACGAAGTTGATCGGCCGCTCGCGGAAGCCCTGCCCCAGGCTGGGCGGCGTGATCGGGAAGGCCTGCACGCCCGGCAGCGCGCTCATCTGCGGCAGCATGGCGCGCGCGATCTCCTGCGTGCTGCGGCTGCGCTCGGCCCAGTCCACGGTGCGGAAGATGGCCGTGCCGCTGGCGACGTTGCCGCCCGAAAAGACGAAGCGGCGGTCGAACTCCGGGTACTGCGACGCGACGCGGTCCACCGCGTCCAGGTAGCGCGCGGTGAACTCCAGCGTGGCGCCGTCGGGCGAGTTGACCGGCATGAAGATCACGCCGCGGTCCTCGGTGGGCGCCAGCTCGGACTTGGCATGGATGAACAGCCATGCGCTCGCGCCGCCGGCCGTCAGCATCAGCGCCACCACCACCCAGCGCGCCGACAGCGCGCGCGCCAGCAGGCCGCGGTAGCCCGACTCGATGCGCGTCAGCACCGCCTCCATCAGGCGGTCGAAGCGCGTGGGCTGGTCGATGTGGCGCAGCAGCTTGGAGCACATCATCGGCGTCAGCGTCAGCGCGACGAAGCCCGACACCACCACCGCGCCCGCCAGCGTCAGCGCGAACTCGACGAAGAGCCGCCCGGTACGCCCCGGCGTGAAGGCCAGCGGCGCGAACACCGCCGCCAGGGTCAGCGTCATCGCGACGACGGCGAAGCCGATCTCGCGGGCGCCCTTGAGCGCCGCCTGGAAGGGGCTCAGCCCCTCCTCGATGTGGCGGAAGATGTTCTCCAGCACCACGATGGCATCGTCCACCACCAGGCCGATCGCCAGCACCAGCGCCAGCAGGGTCAGGGTGTTGACGGTGAAGCCGGCCGCGGCCATCAGCGCGAAGGCGCCGATCAGACTCACCGGAATGGTCACCAGCGGGATCACCGAGGCGCGCAGCGTGCGCAGGAAGATGAACACCACCAGGGCCACCAGCACCACGGCCTCGATGATGGTCTGGTAGACCGACTTGATCGAGCGGTCGATGAAGACCGAGTTGTCGTTGGCCGGCCGCACCGTGATCGCGTCGGGCAGCTCGGCCTGCAGCCGCGGCATCATGGCCTGCACGCCGGCCGAGACGTCCAGCGGATTGGCCGTGGCCTGACGGATCACACCCACCGACACCGAGGGCACGCCGTTCAGGCGCACGCGCGAGCGCTCGCTGGCCGCGGCCTCCTCGACGCGCCCCACGTCCTTGAGCCGCACCGTGTAGCCGCCCACGTGGCGCAGTGCCACCTCGGCGAACTGCGCCGGGGTGTTGAGGTCGGTGCGCGCGGTGACGTTGAACTCGCGCTGCTCGCTTTCGATGCGCCCGGCCGGCACCTCCAGGTTCTGGCGCCGCAGCGCGTCCTCGACGTCCTGCACCGTGAGCCGGTAGGCGGCGAGGCGCTCCGGGTCCAGCCAGACGCGCATCGCGTAGCGGCGGTCGCCGTTGACCTGGACGTCGGCCACGCCGGGGATGGTCTGCAGGCGTGGCTTGACGACGCGGTTGACCACGTCGGTGATGTCCAGCGGGTTCATGGTCTCGCTGGTGAAGGCCAGCCAGATGGTCGGCGTGGCGTCGGCCTCGACCTTGGCCACGACCGGCTCGTCCACCGCGTCGGGCAGGCGGCCGCGCACGCGCGCGACGCGATCGCGCACGTCGGCGGCCGCGTCGTCGGGGTTCTTCTCCAGTTTGAAGCGCACCGAGATCTGGCTCTGCTCGGAGCGCGAATAGGAGGTGACCACGTCCACGCCGTCGATGCCGGCGATGGAGTCTTCCAGCGGCTTGCTGACCTGGCTCTCGATCACCTCGCTGGACGCGCCGACCAGGCGGGTGCTGACGGTGACCACCGGCTCGTCGATGCGCGGGTATTCGCGCAGCGACAGCTTGCTGAAGGACACCAGCCCCACCAGCACCAGCAGCAGCGACATCACCGTCGCCAGCACCGGGCGGCGGATGGAGATCTCGGACAGCTTCATCGCCCGCCCCTCAGCGCTGCGCCGCCGGCGCGGCCGGCGCCGCGCCATGGCTGGCCGAGGCCCCGCCGCCCTGGGCCACCTGGTCCAGGTCGACGATCTTGATGGGCAGCGGATCGCCGCGCATCAGCCGCGCGTGGCCGGCCGTCACCACCGTGTCGCCGGCGGTCAGCCCATCCAGGATCTCGACGCGGCCGGGCAGGCGCTGCCCGGTGCGCGCCTCCAGGCGCTGCACCGCGGGCTTGCCCTCGCGCTGCACCACCTTCAGCAGGTATTGCTTGCCGGCCTGCGGCACCAGCGCCTCCTCGGGCACCAGCAGCGCGTTCTGGCGCGCGGCGAAGCGCACGCGCACGCGGGCGAACAACCCGGTGCGCAGTTCGGGGCCGGGCTGCTCCAGCTGCGCGCGCACCAGCAGCGAGCGGCCGTTGGCGTCCAGCAGCGCATCCAGCGCCTCCACGCGGGCGCGGAACTGGCGGCCGGGCAGCACATCCAGGCTCAGCTCCACCGGCTGGCCCTTCTTCAGCGCCGGCACATGGCGTTCGGGCAGGCGGAAGTCCACCCACATCGTCGACGCGTCCTCGACGCTGACCAGGTCGGCGCCGTCCTTCACATAGTCGCCCAGGTTGACCGCGCGTATGCCGGCCACGCCGTCGAAGGGCGCGCGCACCTGCATGCGTTGAACCTGGGCGCGCGACAGCGCCACCTGCGCCTCGGCCACCTCCAGCGCGGACTGCGACTGGTCCACCGCGTTGGCCGACACAAAGCCCTGGCTCAGCAGTTCCCTGTTGCGCTGCAGCTGGGTGCGGGCCAGGCTGGCTTGCGCCTCGGCCTGCTTGAGCTGGGCGGCCTGCAGGCTGTCGTCCAGCTGCACCAGCAGCTGGCCGGCGCGCACGCGCTGGCCGTCGGCGAAGCCCAGCTTGACCACGCGGCCGCTGACCTCGGGCTTGAGCAGCACGGACTGGCGCGCGCGCAGCGTGCCGACCGCCTGCGCCTCTTCGGCCAGGTCCTGGGCCACGACCTTGCGGACCTCCACCGGCACCGGGCCGCCGCCACCGCCCGCCCCCGCCGCGGGCTTGCCGGCCGGCGCGGCGGCCGCGGACGGCGAGGCCGCCGCGGGCGGCTTGTTCTGCCACCAATAGGCCAGTCCGACGGCGCCCGCCAGGGCCACCAGGGCGATCAGGGTTTGGGGTTTCTTGAAGCTCATGCGGCGGGGCGTGCTGGGAGGGCTGCGTCGTGAGACGCGCACTGTAGCGGCTGCGGATACAAATTGCAGCCAAACCGCCGTGACATGCGCTCAAGCACGGAGACGGCGGCACGGACGGCGGAAACCGTGCGTCAAGCGCACCACCCCCCGCGCGGCGGCCCCGCTCTCAGCGCCGCGACAGGCTGGCGACGCCCTTGTTGGCCAGCGCGTCGGCGCGCTCATTGCCGGGATCGCCGGCATGGCCCTTGACCCAGCGCCAGTCCACCTCGTGCAGCCGGCGCAGCGCATCCAGGCGCTGCCACAGCTCGGCGTTCTTCACCGGCTTGCCGTCGGCGGTCTTCCAGCCGCGGCGCTGCCAGTTCACCAGCCATTCGGTCATGCCCTTGCGCACGTATTCGCTGTCGGTGTAGATCGTGATGCGGCAGCTGCGCTTGAGCGAGGCCAGCGCTTCGATCACCGCGGTGAGCTCCATGCGGTTGTTGGTCGTGCCCGGTTCGCCGCCGAACAGCTCCTTCTCGTGGCCGCCGCTGGAGAGCCAGGCGCCCCAGCCGCCCGGCCCCGGATTGCCCTTGCAGGCGCCGTCGGTGTAGATGGTGACCTGGGGCTTGGCGATCTTGGCCGGCGCGGTCTGCGGGGTCGGGTCTTGCGTGCTGCTCATGAATCCTGGGTGATGTCGCGGTGATGCTGCATGGCCACGGCCGGCGCGGTCTGGGCCTGGCGGCGGCGCTGGCGCAGCCGACCCACCAGGCGCATGCCATGCACCCGCTTGACCGCCACCACCAGATAGACCGCGCCCAGCACCGGCCACCAATGGGCGCCCAGCCGTTCCAACCCCTGCCAGCGCTGCAGCCATTTGTCGGACTGCAGCGGCGGCCGGTAGCCGCCGAAGCGCACCGTTTCCAGCTCCATGCCCAGCAGGCGCAGCCAGTCGCGCAGGCGCCAGTAGCCGATCAGCTCGGCCTCGCCGGGCAGGCGCGGCATGAAGAGCGGTGCCGGTGCGCCGGACAGCCGGCCACGCAAAAGCCCGAGATTCTGCCTGAGCGCCCACAGGCTGGCCGGGTTCAGGCCCAGGATCACCAGCCGCCCTTCAGGCCGCAGCACGCGCTCGACCTCGCGCAGGCAGCGGTGCGGGTCGGGCGCGCGCTCCAGCGTGTGCGGCAGCACGACCAGGTCCAGGCTGTCCTTGGGAAAGGGCAGCGCGTCAAACTCGCAATACAGCGAGAACAACTCCGACGCGCCGCCGGGCCAGGCATGGTCCACCGCCAGCCAGCGGCGCGGCATGCGGTTGGCGCGCAGGGCCTCCAGGTCGGGCATGCCCAGCTGCAGCGCATGGAAGCCGAAGCAGTCGGCCACCGCCAGGTCCAGCTGCGCCTGCGACCAGCCGCTCAGATAGCGCCCCGGCGGCGTCGCCAGCCAGGCGCTCCAGGATTGCCAGGCCGCCAGCGCGGGGTCGCCGCCTACAATATCCAGCTCGCTGCTCACCGGACGCACCGCTTCCTCTCGTGCCCGCCCCCATCGCCCCGTCCTCGCCCATGTCCGGTTGCGCCGCAGCGCCGCTGCTGGCGCTGCTGGCGCTGCCTGCGTTCGACGACAACTACATCTGGCTGCTGCATGACGGGGACCAGGCGCTGGTGGTGGATCCGGGCGACGCCGCGCCGGTGCGCGAGGCGCTGCACCGGCTCGGACTGCGCCTGACGGGCATTCTAGTGACCCATCACCATGGCGATCATGTCGGCGGTCTGGCGGCGCTCGCGGACCTGCTGCAGGGGCCCATCTGGGGCCCGGCGCGCGAAACCCTGCCGGTGCCCGTGACGCCCTGCAGCGAGGGCCAGGTCTTGCGCTGGGGCCGCCACACCTTCCAGGTGATCGAGGTGCCCGGTCACACCGCCGGCCACATCGCCTTCCTGCAGCTGGACGCCGCGCAGCCGCTGCTGTTCTGCGGCGACACGCTGTTCTCCGCCGGCTGCGGACGCCTGTTCGAAGGCACGCCCGCGCAAATGCATGCCAGCCTGCAGCGCCTGGCTGCCCTGCCCGGCGACGCGCGCGTGTGCTGCACGCATGAATACACCTTGTCGAATCTGCGATTTGCGCGGACCATAGAGCCCCAGAACGAGGCGGCCGCGCAACACGAGGCCTGGTGCCAGGCCCGGCGTGCGCAGCAGCTGCCCACCCTGCCCTCCACGCTGGCGTTGGAGCTCCGAATCAATCCCTTTCTCCGCTGCGGACAGCCGACGGTGCGCCGGGCCGCGCTGCAGCGGGACCCTCTGCTGGACCCTGAAGACGAGGCCGCGGTGTTCGCCTGCCTGCGGCAATGGAAGAACGAGTTCCGATGAATCAAGACCTGACCCTCGCCTCCCCCCTCCATGGCCCGCGCCGGGCACCCCGGCCGCGCCGCCTCCAGGCCCTGATCGCCGCGCTGCTTCCCACGCTGCTGGCCGCCTGCGCCAACCTGCCACAGCCGCCTCAAACCCCGCAGAACACCGCCGCGGGGCCCGTGGTGCGCGTGGTCCCTCCGGCGGCCACGCAGGCCGCGGCCGGCGCGACGCCCGCCACCCCGGCGGCCCTGGAGCAGTTGCTGCAAGACAACCTGGACCCCGAGGCGCGCATCGAACTGGGCAAACCCAGCGCCCGCGAAGACCTGTGGGCGCGCATTCGCCAGGGCATGGCCATGCCCGAGCTGGACAACGAGCTGGTGCGCAAGGCCGAGACCTGGTACTCCGAGCGCCCCGACTACGTGGCACGCATGACCGAGCGCAGCAGTCGCTACCTCTATCACATCGTCGAGGAAGTCGAGAAGCGCGGCATGCCCACCGAGCTGGCCCTGCTGCCCTTCATCGAAAGCGCCTTCCGCACCGACGCGCAATCCAGCGCGCGCGCGGTGGGCATGTGGCAGTTCATGCCCGCCACCGGGCGTGATTTCGACCTCAAGCAGAACATCTTCCGCGACGACCGCCGCGACGTGCTGGCCTCCACCCGCGCGGCCCTGGACTACCTGGGGCGGCTGAACAAGATGTTCGACGGCGACTGGCAGCTCGCGCTGGCCGCCTACAACTGGGGCCAGGGCAACGTGGCGCGCGCGATCGCGCGCAACCAGCGCGCCGGCCTGCCCACCGACTTCGACAACCTGCGCATGCCCGAGGAGACGCGCTACTACCTGCCCAAGCTGCAGGCGGTGAAGAACATCGTGCTGCGCCCCGAGTCCTTCGGCCTGGCGTTGCCGACGATTGCCAATCACCCCTTCTTCCTGTCGGTCAACATCGACCGCGACATCGACGTGGCGCTGGCCGCGCGCCTGGCGGGCATGAGCGAGGAGCAGTTCAAGCTCTTCAACCCGCAGATGAACAAGCCGGTGATCCTGGCCGCCAGCAGCGGCCAGGTGCTGCTGCCCTATGACAATGCGAGCGCCTTCGTGGAGGCGCTGGCCGCGCACCGTGGCCCCACGGCCAGCTGGACCGCCTGGGTCGTGCCCAGCACCATGAGCCCGGCCGAGGCGGCCAAGCGCCTGGGCATGGCCGAGGCTCAGCTGCGCGAGCTCAACCGCATTCCGCCGCGCATGCTGGTGAAGAAGGGGTCCACGCTGCTGGTGTCGCGCAGTGCCAAGCTCGACCAGGACGTGTCCGAGCACCTGGCCGACAACGCCACCATCGCGCTGGCGCCCGACGCGCCGCCGCTGCGCCGCGTGTCGCTGAAGGCCGGCAAGGGCGAGACCGTGGCCAGCGTCGCACGCCGCTACAAGCTCAGCGCGGCCCAGGTGGCGCAATGGAACAAGGTCGGCAGCCAGGCCGGCTTCAAGGCCGGCCAGACCGTGGTGCTGTGGTTGCCGCCGGGCAGCGGCGCCAGCACCCGCACGGCCGCGGCGACCCCGCCAGCGCGAGCCTCGGCCGGCAAGGCGACGAGCTCGCGCGCCAGCAGCGGCAGCACCCGCACTCGCGCGGCCAAGACCGCAGCCCGTGGCGGCGGTGGCCAGCAGGTGGCGGCCCAGGGCGGGCGGGCGATGACCCGCACGAGTCTGCGTTGATCTTGGCCGCGTCAGACGCGGCTGGCTGTGGGTTCTTTTGCGGCGGCCTGAGCCTGCTGGGTTCTTGCGGGCTCCGTGCGTTGAATCCTGTTTGCGCTCCCGCGCAGAGCCCGCCGGGTCCCGGCCCGGCAGCCGGGTAACTTTCTTCTGGGGGCCCAGAAGAAAGTCACCAAAGAAGAGGGCCTGAATGCGATTGGACCGAGCCCTGCGCTGAGCACCGCGTACTGCCCCGACAACCATCGGGGCGGCTCCACCGCTCAGGCCTTGAGTCGCTCGCCGGGTACGGCTCGACTCCACAGCGGGCCTCATGCCCCAGTTCGCTGACGCAGGAAGGCCTCCCGGCCCGGCTTCGGCCGCTGGCCCCTGCTCCCCAGAAAGCGACAACGACGCGTCGTGGCCTGCGTGGCTCGGTGACGAGTCGAGCCGTACCCGGCGAGCGGGTATCGAGGTGATGGTGTACGGGCTCGGTGGTGGTCGGGCCGGTGCGCGGTGTGTAGCGCAGTCCTCGGTCCAATCGCATTCAGGCCCTACTTTTGGTGACTTTTCCTGGGCCCGCAGGAAAAGTTACCCGGCTGCCGGGCCGGGACCTGGCGGGCTCTGCGCGGGAGCGCAACCCGCACTCAAGGCATTGCAGTCAAGGCATTGCAATCAAGCGACAGCCAGGGAAGGCAGAAGCCAAGGCAGTCCCAAGAGCAAGCCGCACTCGACTCGACTCGACCCGACCCGACGCGACACGCACCCACCCTCAGCCGCGTCAAATAAAAAACAACGCCACCGACACCCCGACCCCCAGCGCCCACACCAGGCTGCGCGCCGCCGGACGGTCCGCCAGATACAGCCCGATGTAGACCAGCCGCACGGCGATGAAGCCCAGCGCCAGCAGGTCCACCCGGTCCTGCGGCGCCTGGGATTGCTGGGCCACCAGCACCCCGGCGATGAACAGCGGCAGCGCCTCGAAGCCGTTGGCCTGCGCCGCATTGGCGCGCGCCTGCCAGCCGCTCTGGCGCGCCAGCCAGGCACGCGGGTCGTGGTTGTCGTAGCCGCCCTCGCGGCGGCGCTTGCCAAAGCCGCGCGACTTGGCCAGCGCGGCACAGGCCACGGGCAGCGCGGCGGCGACGAGGATGCAGAGGTTGGCAAGCGTGGTCATGCGTGCTCCCGGCTCAGGTGTCGCGCCGGTCCACCAGCGCATGGGCGATGGTGCCCAGGTCCACGTATTCGAGTTCGCTGCCGATCGGCACACCGCGTGCCAGCCGGGTGCTGCGCAGACCGCGCGCCTTCAGCGCCTCGGCCAGCACATGGGCGGTGGCCTCGCCCTCGGCGGTGAAGCTGGTGGCCAGGATCACCTCGCGGACCTGGCCGTCGCCGGCCCGCTGCAGCAGCTGCGCCGCGCCGATGTCGCGCGCGCCGATGCCGTCCAGCGGGCTCAGCCGCCCCTGCAGCACGAAGTAGTAGCCACGGTAGGAGCCGGTGCGCTCCATCGCCGCCTGGTCGGCCGGCGACTCGACGACGCACAGGAGGCTGGCGTCGCGCGTGCCGTCGGCGCAGACGGCGCAGATCGCGGTCTCACTGAAGGTGTGGCAGCGCTCGCAGTGGCGCACCTGCTCGGTCGCGGCGCGCAGCGCCTGGGCCAGTTGCTCGGCCGCCGGCCGGTCGTGCTGCAGCAGGTGGTAAGCCATGCGCTGGGCCGACTTCTGCCCCACCCCGGGCAGGCGCCGCAGCGCCTCGATCAGCTGGTCAAGCGCAGCCACGCGGGATCAGAAGGGGAACTTCATGCCCGGGGGCAGCGGCATGCCGGCGGTCAGCTTGGACATCTTCTCCTGGCTCACCTGCTCGGCACGGCGCACCGCGTCGTTGAACGCGGCGGCCACCAGGTCTTCCAGCATGTCCTTGTCGTCCGCCAGCAGGCTGGGGTCGATGGCGACGCGGCGCACATCGTGCTTGCAGGTCATGGTCACCTTGACCAGGCCGGCGCCGCTCTGGCCCTCGACCTCGACATTGCCCAGCTCTTCCTGCGCGCGCTTGAGGTTGTCCTGCATCGCCTGGGCCTGCTTCATCAGACCGGCGAGTTGGCCTTTCATCATGGTGTGCTCCGTACTTCGGTGTAGTGGGTGTCAGACTGGCTTGATCGAGCCGGGCAGGATGCGCGCGGTCTTGAAGCTCGCCAGCAGTTCTCGGACTTCGGGGTCCTCGAGGATGAGGGATTCGGCGTGGCGCTGCCGCGCGCGGGCCGCCATGGTATCGCGCAGCGCGGGGGAATCGGTGGCGCGCCCGGCCTCGATCTCCAGCAGCAGCGCATGGCCCAGGTGGGCCGCCAACGCGGCCTGCAGCTTGTCCTTCAGCGCCGGCTGGCGCAGCGACTCGCGCTCCACGCGCAGCCGCCACAGCGGCGGCTGGGCCTGTTCGTCGATGCCGATGCACTGCGCCTGCAGCGCCAGCTCGCGGGTCAGCGCGCTCAGCCCCAGCTGGGGCAGCAGCTGGGCCCAGCGCTCGCCCAGCGGCGTGGGCTCCAGCGCCACCTCGTCGCCCGCGGTGGACACATAGATGCCGCCACCGGCGTCGGGGCCGCCGTCGGGCAGCGAGGCCTCCAGCGCCAGGTCTTCGCCCGCCCCGGTGCCGGCCGAGAGCTCCTCGTCCATCGGCGGCGGACCGTCCAGCCAGGGCGGCGGCTCGTCACCCATTGGAGCGGCCGATGGCTCTTCGTCCTCGGCCGACACCGCCGGCGCGGCCACGCGTGGCCGCAGGCGGTCGCTGAAGCGCCGCGCGGGCGGCTCGGCGGACAAGGCCTCGGGACGCGAAGCCGGCCGTGCCGGCACCGGCGCCGCAGCGACGGGCGACGGCGCGGCAGGCGCTTCCTCGCGGGTCGGCTCGGCCACCGCCACCGGCGCCTGGGCCTCAGGCGGCTCGACAGGCTCAGCCACGGCCACGGCCGCAGCTTCGGCCTCCGCGACCGCTGCCGGCGGGGGCGCCAGGGCGGCTGCGGGTTCGAGGACAGGTTCAGGCGCCGGATTCGGGCGGGCCACCGCCTCGGTCGGCGCCACGGGCTCGGCCTTCAGGGGAACCGGTGCTTGCGGAGCCTCGGCCACCGGCGTCGCGGCAGGCTGCGGCCGGTCCGCGGCCACCGCGACGGCAGGCGGCTGCGACCTCAGCAGCGGCGCGGCGGCCGGCCGGGCGGTTGCGGCCGGGGCCGGCGTGGCCGCGGCGTTCAGCCCGCCGTCGGCGCGCTGCACCGGCGCGCCCTCGGGGCGAAAGGCCAGCATGCGCAGCAGCACCATGGTCAGGCCGGCGTATTCGTCGGGCGCCAGCGGCAGCTCCTGACGGCCATGCAGGGCCATGCTGTACATCAGCTGCAGCTCGTCGGCGGGCAGCCGGGCGGCCAGCGGCAACAGATCGGCCAGGTCGGGGTCCTGCGCGTCCAGCGCGCCGGGCGCGACCTGGGCCACGGCCAGGGTCTGCAGCGCCACCGCCAGGTCTTCCAGCGTGCCGGCGGCCGCCAGGCCCATGTCGCGCAGCCGGTCCGAGGCCGCGACCACCGCGGCGCCGTCGCCGGCGATCAGCGCATTCAGGATGGCCAGCACATGACCGCGGTCCACGCTGCCCAGCATCTGGCGCACGCCGGGCTCGGCCAGCTGGCCGGAGCCGAAGGCGATGGCCTGGTCGGTCAGCGACAGCGCGTCGCGCATCGAGCCGCGCGCCGCGCGCGCCAGCAGGCGCAGCGCACCGGGCTCGGCCGGCACGCCCTCGTTCGACAACACACGGGTCAGGTGTTCCAGCACGGTCTGTGGCGCCATGGGCCGCAGGTTGAACTGCAGGCAGCGCGACAGCACGGTGACCGGCACCTTCTGCGGGTCGGTGGTCGCGAGCACGAACTTCAGGTATTCCGGCGGCTCCTCCAGCGTCTTCAGCATCGCGTTGAACGCGGTGTTGGAGAGCATGTGGACTTCGTCGATCATGTAGACCTTGAAGCGCCCCACCACCGGCTTGTAGACCGCCTGGTCCAGCAGCTGCGAAATCTCCTCGACGCCGCGGTTGGACGCCGCGTCCAACTCCACATAGTCGACGAAGCGGCCCGAATCGATGTCGCGACAGGCCGCGCACTGGCCGCAGGGGTGGGCCGTGATACCGCCCTGGCCATCCGGCCCGGTGCAGTTCAGGCTCTTGGCCAGGATGCGCGACACCGTGGTCTTGCCGACCCCCCGGGTGCCGGTGAACAGATAGGCGTGGTGCAGCCGCTGTTGCGTCAGCGCATTGGCCAAGGCCTGGACCACATGCTCCTGGCCCACCAGCTCTTCGAAGCTGCGGGGGCGGTACTTGCGTGCGAGGACCTGGTAGCTCATGGCGGCGCATTCTACGGGGGCGGGTGCGCGGATTTGTCGGGAGATAATTGCGCCCCATGAGCACCCATGCCCCCTCCTCCGCCGGAACGCTGAGCTACGAACAAGCCGGCGTCAACTACGACCTGATCGACCCGCTGAAGATCAGCGCTCAGCGCGCCGCCGCCGCCACCGCCGGCCACCTGGCCGCCCACGGCTTCAGCGAGGTGAAGGCCTCGCGCGGCGAATCGGCCTATGTCGTGGACGTGGGGCCCTTCTACATCGCCTCCATCGTCGAATGCCTGGGCTCCAAGGCCCTGGTCGCCGACGAGATGGCCCGCCTGACCGGCAAGAGCTATTACGACGGCATCGCCCAGGACACCATCGCGATGGCGGTGAACGACCTGATCACCGTCGGCGCCACGCCGCTGGTGGTGCAGGCCTACTGGGCCGCGGGCGGGTCCGACTGGTTCGGCGACGCGCCGCGCGCACAGGCCCTGGTAGCCGGCTGGAAGAAGGCCTGCGATACCTGCCAGGTGGCCTGGGGCGGCGGCGAGACGCCCGCGCTGGCCGGCATCGTCGAGTCTGGCCGCATCGACCTGGCGGCTTCCTGCACCGGGCTGATCAACCCCAAAGAGCGCCTGTCGGTAGGCGACAAGCTGGCCGCCGGCGACGCCATCGTGCTGCTCGCCTCCAGCGGCATCCATGCCAACGGCCTGAGCCTGGCGCGCAAGCTGACCGAGCGCCTGCCGCAGGGCTACCTGACCGAGATCGCCCCAGGCCTGAGCTATGGCGACGCGCTGCTGGCGCCCACCGTGCTGTATTCCCCGGTCACCGAGGCGCTGTACAAGGCCGGCATCACGCCGCACTACTGCGCCAACATCACCGGCCATGGCTGGCGCAAGCTGCTGCGCCACCCGGGCCGCTTCACCTACCGCATCCATACCGTGCCGCCGGTCACGCCGGTGCTGAAGTTCATCCAGCAGCACGCGCAGCAGGATGACCGCGAGGCCTATTCCACGCTGAACATGGGCGCCGGCTTCGCGATCTTCGTGAAGGCCGACGAGGCGGCGCGCGTCGTCGAGGTGTCCAAGTCCTGCGGCATCGACGCCTGGGTGGCCGGCACGGTGGAAGACGGCGAGAAGCAGCTGCTGATCGAACCACTGTCCATCCGCTTCGGCGACGACGACCTGCAGCTGCGCTGAACGACGCGGGCAAGGACTGACCCCGCCCTCTCTGAGCGGCCGCCCCACGGGCGGCCCGCCTTGCGGGGCATTGACAGCGGCGCCGCCACTGGACAAGCTGCCTCCCACGGGGAGACAGACGACATGACCTGGTTCTACACGCAGATGGTGCAGATGCACGCCTTGCTCGCGTGGATCGGCATCGTCTTCTTTCTGATCCGCGGCATGGCCGTGCTGCTCGAAGCCGCCTGGGAGATGGACGACCGCGTGCGCCTGCTCGTCTTCGGCGTCGATGTGCTGCTGGTGATCAGCGGGCTGAGCCTCTGGGGCGCGCTGCAGTATTCGCCGCTGCGCGAAGGCTGGCTGGCCGCCAAGCTGATCGCGCTGATGCTCTACATCGCCTGCGCCCACTGGGCCATGGGGCGGCGCGCGCTGCGCCTGCCCGGCTATGTGCTGGGCCTGCTGGCGCTGGGCTATGTGATGGGGGTCTCTTACACCCGCAGCCCGTCGCTGGGCCTTTGAACTCGGCGCCGCGGGGCACGGGGCCAGGTCTTGCGCGCCCTCAGGCCTGCAGGCGCCAGCCCTGGCGCCACAGTTCCGCCAGCGCGGCCTCTTGCAGGCGCTGCAGCAGTTCGCCGCTGCGCACGCCGGCCAGCTCGCGCTGCGCCGGGCTCAGCCATTGCAGCGACGAGCCGCCGGCGCCCACGCGCCCGCGCAACAGCGCCAGCCGCCAGCCCGCGCGGCCGCCGCGCGGCACGGCACCGTCATCCGCCAGCACGCCCATCCAGTCGCCGCGCTGCAGCCGCCACGCGGCCGCCAGCACCAGGGCCGGCCGGGCATCCGGCGGCAGCGTGGCGACGACGTCGCCCCAGGGATCGATCAGCAGCGAGCGCTGCCGCGCCACCACGCGGGCGGCCAGCGACGCGCGGTGCAGACGGGACGGGGTGGTGGTGCGGGGCGCCTCGTGATGGTGGCGCGCCAGCAGCGCGTCGAATCGGGCCAGACCGTGCATGAAAAAACTCCGAGTGCCCAAACATCACCGGCGTTTGCCGGCCCTGGGCATCTCGGAGCCGCAACGCTTTAGCCGCATTTGGTAGACCGCCCGCAAGTAGTTGGTAAATCGGCGGTGCCCGGCATCGATGCCTGGGCTGGGCCGCATTCTACACGGCCCCGGCGCCCCTCGCCGCACCAGCCGTGCGCCCCCCGCATCCCTGAGGGAGCGCTGCACATGACATACAATGCGCGCTGACGGGCCTCCTCGCATGGAAGCGCGGCCAACCGGGTCAGGTGGGGAACCAAGCAGCCCTAACCGTTGTGACCAGTGCCGGGGGTAAGGCTCGTCAACCCCTCTTCCCCTGAATCCTTGCGCACCAGCAGCCTGGCGGTGGACAAGGACTTGAACGCGGCGGGTGTGTCAGTTCGGTGTGTCACCAGAGACAAGGTCTGAACATGACGGACAGCACCATCACCTGACCCCGAAAAAACCTCGAACGACTGCGCCGCGTTGCTGCGGTGGAACATCGATCTGGACGCGGGCTGAGCAACGCCTGCCCCTCTGCGACGGCGGAGGCAAGGGGGATCACTCCTGCCTTCGCGGAGGCTCCAACTCTGGAGCATGGCGCCAAGAAGAAGTCCCCCTAAGTCTTCCGCTGACGTCCGCGAGCGCGCCGGCCGTTCACCGGCCACCATCCGCGGCCGGCGCCACACGGCTTCTACAATGCGCCCGCCCTCGGCGCCGCCGAGGCGTTCTCACCCCAGGGAGTCCGCATGTCCGCGCCGATCGACTTTTATTTCGACTTTGCCTCGCCCTATGGCTATATCGCGTCGCAGGCGATCGACGAGCTGGCGGCGCGGCATGGCCGCGCGGTGAACTGGCATGCGATTGTGCTGGACGCGAACTTCCAGTCGCTGGAACGCATCCGCATCCCCAGCAGCGTGATGCGCAGCGACTACATCCGCCGCGATGTGGAGCGCCTGGCCGCATTCATGGGCGTGCCCTACAAGACGCCGGGCACGCTGGGCCTGCACACGGACCTGGCGGCGCGGGTGTTCCACGTGCTGAACGACCGCGACCCGCAGCAGGGCCGCGCATTCGCGCATGCGGTGTACCGGGCCTATTTCGTCGAGGACCGCAACATCGCGCAGATGGACGTGCTGCAGTCGCTGTGCGCCGCACAGGGCATGGCCGCGGACGAGCTGGGCGCGATCGCGACGGACGCGGGTGCCCGCGCGCGGCTGAAGGCCGAGGTGGATCTGGCGGAGGCGCGCGGGGTGTTCGGCTCGCCCTTCTTCATCGTCGAGGGGGAGCGCTTCTGGGGCAACGACCGGCTGCCGCAGCTGGAACGCTGGCTGGCCAGCGGCCCGTACTGATGGCCCCGGCCGGCGCACCGGGCGCCGCGCGGCCGCGATTTCAGCCGGCCTGCTTGAAGGCCATCACCGCCTGGTTGCGCAGCGTGCGCAACAGCGACAGCTCTTTCTCGTCCAGGTCGATGCTGCCGGCGCGCAGCTTGTCGGCATAGATCATCGCGAAGGGCGCGCCGCGCAGGCTCATGGGCAGGATCAGGAAGCTGGCCGCGCGCACCGGCCCGCTGAACCACGCGGGCAGGCGCTCGGCAATGCGGGGCTGCGAGGCGTCGGCGATCAGCGTGTCCACGCCCTTGGCGCAGACGGCTGCGAACAGGTCGGCGGGCTGACCCGCGGGCAGGCGCAGCGGCACGCGGAACTGCGTCACAACCGATTCGACGTCCTCGCCCAGCCCGAAGCGGCCCAGCAGGGTCTCGGTCCGCGGATCGCGCAGGCAGAACACGACACGCCGGAAGCCCAGGCCGCGGTACATGGTCTCCAGGATCATGCGCAGCACCTCGTTGAGGCGGAAGTTCTCCACCATGGCGTTGGTGATGTCCTGGATGCCGTCGGCCAGGGTCTGCGCCGCTTGCTCGCGGCTGATGCGCGGCTGCATGTCCATGCGCAGCGTGTGCTCCTGCACGGCCGCGTCTAGCTCCAGCGGCGACAGGCTGTCCTCCAGCGTGGGCTGCAACGGCGCCAGCAGGCGCAGCGCCGCCGAGCCCTTGGGCAGTTGGATGTCCATGGCCTGCGCCATCTGCGTCAGGCGCTGGCGCGCCGCGTCGGCGGCCTGCACCAGGGTCTGCGGTTCGACGCCCAGCGCGCGCGCATAGCGCTGGCCCAGCGCGCGCAGCCGCGCATGGGCCTCGGCCGGATCGGTCAGCAAGATGAGCTCGGCGACGTCGTTGGCGGCGCGCGCGACCCAGCGCAGGCGCTCGGGCGGCGCGTCGATGCGCCGCATCGGCACCTCGCCCTCGGGCCGGCGCATGCTGCGCTGAAGACTGTCGGGCAGGCCCCACTGGCGCGCCACGCCCAGGCCCAGCTGCTCATAGCTCAGCCCCAGCACCTGCAGCGAGGCCAGCGCCTCGCCCACCGGGGGCGCCGCGCGGTCGCCGCTGCCGCGCTCGGGCCGCAGCAGGCGGCGCACCTGCGAGGCCTCCTCGGGCAGGTAGAACTCGGTGAGCACGCGACCCAGGTTCTGGAACATCGCGGCAAGAAAGGACTCCTCGCCCTCGCCCGCGCCGGCCATCAGCTCGCGCGCCAGCGAACCGGCCATCAGCAGGCGCAGGTATTCCTCGCGCAGGCGCTGCGCATGGGCCTTGTTCTCCATGCGCTCCAGCAGCACCAGCGACAGCGCCAGGTTGCGGATGCCGCCGAAGCCGATCAGCGCCACCGCGCGCGAGACGGTGTTGATGCTGCCGCCGCCCGCATGGCTGAACTGCACGGTGTTGACCAGGCGCAGCAGCTTGTGGGTCAGCGCCACGTCCTTGAGGATTTCATTGGACAGGCTGGAGAGGCTTTCGCTCTCGGACTCGGCCAGTCGCTGGATGCGCGTCACCGCGTCGGCCATGGCCGGGAAGTCGCTCTTGTGGCGCATGCGGCGCAGCAGGAAGTCCAGCGTCGCGGTGTCGCCCGCCTGCGGGGCCGGTTCGGCGGCCGGGTGCAGCCAGGCGGCCAGCGCGTCGTGGAAGCTGCGCGCGTCGGGCCAGCGCAGCGCCTTGTCGCGCGCCAGGCCGCGCTGCAGGAGCGCGCGCAGCGCGTCGTCGGCGTCGGGGCCCAGGTCGGCGGGCAGGGTCAGGTCTTGCTCCGTCACGCGGCGCACCGCGGCCCAGGGATCGGGGTCCTTGTTCAGGCGCTGGCCGGAGAGCATCTCGGCCAGCATGATGGCCGCGGCGAACACGTCCATTGCCGGATGCGGCGGCTCGCCACGCGCCGCCTCGGGCGAGATGTAGCCGGGCGTGCCGACCACGCGCTGCGGCCGCGCCGCGTCGTCGAGCCGGGCGGCGATGCCGAAGTCCATCACGCGCGGGCGGCCCTGGGCGTCGAGCAGGATGTTGCTGGGCTTGAGGTCTCGGTGCACCACGCCAGCCGCATGCGCGGCCCGCAGCCCGTCCAGCACGCCCAGCATCAGGCCGACGGCCTCGCGCGCGGGCAGACGGCCCTGGCGGCGCAGACGCTCGGCCAGCGTGCCGCCGGGCACGTACTCGAAGACCATGTAGGCCTGGCCGGCGGCCATGTCGGCCTCGAACACCGGCACGATGTTGGAATGGGTGAGCCGGCTCACCGCGCGCGCCTCGGCCAGCCAGGCGTCGACGCTGGCGCGGTCCACGCCCTGCAGCACCTTGACGGCGACCTCGCGGTCCAGGCGAGGATCGTGCGCCAGCCAGACCGAGGCCTGCGCCCCCTGCCCCAGCCGCTTCAGCAGCCTGAAGCGACCCAGCGCGGGCGGCAGCGAACCGTCGGCCGGCAAGCTCATCGCGCCGCTCCGCGCCGCAAGGCCTGTCGGGCCGGGTTCATGAGGGCGCCCTTCCCGTGCCGGTGTCGGGCGGCGTTTCGGCCAGCCGGCCCTCGGCCGGCGGCGTGCCACGGTCGCGCAGGCTGGAGCGGCGCGGGCGCTCGTCCTCCGCGGCGGGCAGGGACGACAGCGTGTCGTCCTCGGCGGGCGCGGCGGAGCGCAGCGTGGCCGGCGGGTAGACCGCCTCCATGACCTCGCGCAGGCCCAGCCCCAGCGAGCGCGCGTAGCGCCGCGTGGCCATCTCGAGCGCGAGCTGGCGCTTGGTTTCGGTCAGGGTCAGCGCCTCCACCAGCTCGGCCGCCAGGCTGCAGGTCAGGCGCAGCAGCTCGGCATCGCCATGGGCGCCGCGCACCGGCATTTCGGGTGGCTGGCGCCGCATCATGTGCAGCACCTCGTCGTCGAAGCCCCAGTAGCGCGCCACCGAGATGCCCATGCTCTCGATGTCGCAGCCCAGCACCGCGTAGGCGGCCGACAACTCGGGCATGCCGCGCGGGTTGGGCTGTTCGGGCGTGGGCTCGGGCGGCTGCATCAGCTGGCGGATCTGTGCCGCGTCGTCGGGGAAGTGGTACTGCACCAGCAGCCGGCCCAGGTTCTGCAGCAGCGCGATCAGGTAGACCACCTCGGCGTCGTAGCCGGCCGGGCGCAGCGCCTGCGCCACCTGGCCGATGCGGTGCACGCGGCGCATCTGCGAATGCATGAAGACGGCCTGGGTGTCGTTGAGGATGCCGGGCCAGGGCTTGAGCGCGCGCGCCGCCTGCTGCAGGCCATTGAGCCCCAGCATCGCGATCGCGCGCTGCATGTTCAGCACCGAGCCGCTGGCCGCGCCCTGCTGCTTCAGCGTCAGGTTCACACGGCGCAGCAGCTCCAGGCTCAGCCCCATGTCCTTGAGCGCCAGCGCGGCCAGCTCGCTGGCATGCTGCGATTCCATCGCCCCGCCCAGCGTGACGCTCAGCGAGCGCCCCGAGGTGGTGGGCAGGTGGCCATAGCGCTGCAGCTTGTCCTTCAGCAGCGCGATCGCGCCGCCCTCCTCGTGCATGCTGGCCTGCAGCCAGCCATCCAGCGCGCGCAGAAAGCTGCGCGCCAGGTGGTAGCGCTGCCGCGCCTGGCGGTCGCTGGCGCGGTTGACGATGGCGCGCAGCGGGTCGGGGATGGGGTGCGGCGTCTCCCAGCCCAGGCGCACCAGCTCCTGGCCGCGCGGCGGCATGCGCTGCAGCACCAGCTGCAGGTCGGCTTCGTCCAGCACCGGGCGGCCGGACAGCAGCCGGTGCAGCACCAGGCCCATGCACAGCACGTCCTCCTCGGCCGCCTCGCGCTGGGCCAGGCGGCTCTGCGCGCCGTACTCGGCCTCGCTGGCGCCCGGGTCCTGGGCCACCTCCAGGCCGATGAGACGGACCTGGTTGGCCGCGTCGATCAGCAGGTGGCCGGGCTGGATGTCGCGGTGCACATGGCCGGCCTCGTGGGCGAAGGCCAGGCCCTCCAGCGCCTGCGCGATCCACTGCGCGGCGTCGGCGGGCGTGGGCGGGCCGGTGCGGGCCAGGCGCTCTTCCAGCGTCTCGCCCAGCGCGCGGTCGTAGGCGATGTAGGGCCAGGGGTCGACACGGCCCACCTCCACCGCATGGGCCAGGTGGGGATGCTGGACGCGCGCCGCGTTGTCGGCGGAGCGCCGCCATTGCTCGTAGGCCGCCTCGCTGGCCGGCTTGTTGCGCGGCAGGCAGAGCAGCTGCTCCTGCTGCACCCTCGGGTCGAACACGCGCCACAGCATGCTGCGTTCGGTCTTGCCGATCAGCGCGCGCAATTCGAAGCGGCCGAACAGCCGCATCGCGGACGGTGAAGAAGTGGGCGAGGAATCAGACACGGTCAGGACCGGACCGCGAAGGCCAGGGAGGTATTTGTAACGATTGGACCCAATTCCACCCGGCAGCGCCAGGGGGAAACAGCGGTCATTTTCCTGCCAGTTCCTGACGGTCGCGGCGGCGCCACAGCGGCCGCCCTCGCGGACGGCGGCTGTGGCAGGCGGCTAGTGGCTGAGCTGGGTCCAGACCTTGTCCAGCCGCTTCACGCTGACCGGCTGCGGCGTGCGCAGCTCCTGCGCGAAGAGACTGACACGCAGCTCCTCCAGCTGCCAGCGGAAGTCGTCCAGCCGCGCATCGGCCGCGCCCTTGAGCTCGGCGACGCGGCGCTGCCAGCGCTGCTCCAGCGGCTTGATCTCGCCCATCAGCTTGGCGTCGCGGGCGGCATCGGCGCGCAGCTTGTCCAGGCGCAGGGTCACGGCCTTCAGATAGCGCGGATAGTGCTGCAGCTGGGCCCAGGGGGTCTTGTGCACGAAAGCCTTGGGCATCAGGCGCTGCAGCTGGGCCTGGAGGTCCTCGGCCACGTCCTTGGGCGGGCGCGCGTCCTTGAGCTTGCGCAGCGCGGCCTGGTACTCGACCAGCACGGTGCCGGCCAGGCGGGCGACTTCCTGCGCGATCAGGTTCAGGCGGCTGCGCCCTTCCTCCAGCCTGGCCTTGAACTGGAATTCGTCGCTGGGCAACGGATCGGCGAGGAAGGCGCGCTCCAGCGCCACGCCGATGATCTGGTCGCGCAGCTCCTCGGCGGTGCCCAGGCTCATGTAGGCCACGGCCATGCGCTGCAGGTCGGGGATGTTCTTCTCGAGGAACTTGAGCGGCTCCTTCAGCTGCAGCGCGAGCAGCCGGCGCAGGCCGGCGCGGTGCTTCTGCGCGGCGAGCTCGGGTTCGTCGAAGACCTCGATCTCCACATGCGTGCCCTTGTCGATCAGCGCGGGGAAGCCGATCAGGGTCTGGTTGCCGCGGCGCACCTCCATCAGCTCGGGCAGCTCGCCGAAGGTCCAGGCGGTATAGGCCTGGCTGGCGTCGCGCGGCGGCGGGCCTTTGGGCGCGGGCGGCTTGATCTCGGCGCGGATGCCGCGGCCCGCGGGCGGTGCCGGCACGGGCCCGGCCTCGGCGGACTGGGCGGCCGGCGCGGGCGGGTCGCGCTTGAGCACCGCGAGCGCCTGGAAGGCGGAGCGCGCCTGCGCACCCAGCTCGGCCTTCAGCGCCGCGAGGTTGCGCCCCATGCCCAGCTGGCGGCCATGTTCGTCCACCACGCGGATGTTCATGAACAGGTGCGGCGGCACCTGTTCCAGCTTGAAGTCGTTGCGCTGCACCGCGATCTGGCTGCGCTCGCGCACGGCCTTGATGAGCAGTTCCATCAGGTTGCCCTGCGCGAAGGGATGCAGCTCGACGAATTCGGCGACGAAGTCCGGCAGCGGCGTCAGTCGCGCCCGCGGCTTCTGGTACAGGCTCTTCAGCAAGGCCATCAGCTTGGCCTCCAGCATGCCGGGCACCAGCCAGTCGCAGCGCTCCTCGCTGACCTGGTTGAGCGCGAAGATGGGCACGCTGACGGTGACGCCGTCGCGCGCGTCGCCGGGCTCGTGCAGGTAGCTGGCGCTGCAGTCGACGCCGCCCAGGCGCAGGGTCTTGGGGAAGGCATTGCTGGTGACGCCCGCGGCCTCGTGGCGCATCAGCTCCTCGCGCTCCAGCATCAGCAGGCGCGGATGGGCCCGGCTCGCCTCGCGGTACCACTTCTCCAGGCTCGCGCCCGAGCAGACCTCGGCGGGCAGGTGCTCGTCGTAGTAGGCGTAAATCAGTTCCTCGTCCACCAGCACATCCTGGCGGCGCGACTTGTGCTCCAGCTCCTGGACCTTGGCGACCTGCTTCTGGTTGTGCGCCAAAAAGGGCAGCCGGGTCTCCCATTCGCCGTTGACCAGGGCCTCGCGGATGAAGATCTCGCGCGCGGCGACCGGGTCGACGCGGCCGAAGTTCACGCGCCGGTTGTTGTACACGACGATGCCGTACAGCGTGGCGCGCTCCAGCGCGATGACCTCGGCGGCCTTCTTCTCCCAGTGCGGCTCCAGCAGCTGGGTCTTGAGCAGATGGCCGGCCAGCGGCGCGATCCAGTTGACGTCGATCGCGGCGATGCCGCGGCCGAACAGCCGCGTGGTGTCGACCAGCTCGGCGGCGACGATCCAGCGGCCGGGCTTCTTGCTCAGGTGGGCCCCGGGATGACGCCAGAACTTGATGCCGCGCGCGCCGAGGTACCACTCGTCGTCGTCGGCCTTGCAGCCGATGTTGCCCAGCAGGCCGGCGAGCATGGACAGGTGCACCTGGTCGTAGGTGGCCGGGCTGGCGTTGAGCCGCCAGCCATGCTCGGCCACCACGGTATGCAGCTGCGAATGGATGTCGCGCCATTCGCGCACGCGGCGCGGGCTGACGAAATGCTCGCGCAGCAGCTGTTCCTGCTTGCGATTGGAGAGCCGGTGCTCACCCTCGCCGCCGCGGCTGTCGGCGATCCACTTCCACAGCTTGAGGTAGCCCATGAACTCCGAGCGTTCGTCGTCGAACTTCTTGTGCTTCTCGTCGGCCTGTTGCTGCTGCTCCAGCGGACGGTCGCGCACGTCCTGACCGGAGAGCGCGCTGGCGATCACCAGCACCTCGGTCAGCGCGTCGCGCCGGCGTGCCTCCAGGATCATGCGGCCCACGCGCGGGTCCAGCGGCAGCTTGGAGAGCTCGCGCCCGATCTCGGTCAGCTCGTTGCGCTCGTCCACCGCGCCCAGCTCGGCGAGCAGCTGGTAGCCGTCGGCGATGGCCTTGCGCGGCGGCGGCTCGATGAAGGGAAAGTCCTCCACCTGCCCCAGGTGCAGCGCCTTCATGCGCAGGATCACGCCGGCCAGCGAGGAGCGCAGGATCTCCGGGTCGGTGAAGCGCGGGCGCTCGTTGAAGCTCTTCTCGTCGTAAAGGCGGATGCAGATGCCGTTGGCCACGCGGCCGCAGCGGCCGGCGCGCTGGTTGGCGGCCGCCTGGCTGATGGGCTCGATCTGCAGCTGCTCGACCTTGTTGCGGTAGCTGTAGCGCTTGACGCGCGCCAGGCCCGGGTCGACCACGTAGCGGATGCCGGGCACGGTCAGCGAGGTCTCGGCGACGTTGGTCGCCAGCACGATGCGCCGCTGGCCATGGGGCTGGAAGACGCGGTCCTGCTCCTGCTGCGACAGGCGCGCGAACAGCGGCAGGATCTCCACGCCCGGCGGGTGGTGCTTGCGCAGTGCCTCGGCGGCCTCGCGGATCTCGCGCTCGCCGGGCAGGAAGACCAGCACGTCGCCGCTGCCGCCGGCCTCGCGCCACAGCTCGTCGACGGCGTCGCAGATCGCGTCGTTGAGGTCGTAGTCCTTGGATTCCTCATAGGGCCGGTAGCGCTGCTCCACCGGGAAGGTCCGGCCCGAGACCATGATGACCGGCGCCGGCCCCTTGATGCTGGCGAAATGGTTGGCGAAGCGCTCGGCGTCGATGGTGGCCGAGGTGACGATGACCTTCAGGTCCGGCCGGCGTGGCAGGATCTCGCGCAGGTAGCCGAGCAGGAAGTCGATGTTCAGGCTGCGCTCGTGGGCCTCGTCGATGATCAGCGTGTCGTAGGCCTTGAGCAGCGGATCGGTCTGCGTCTCGGCGAGCAGGATGCCATCGGTCATCAGCTTGACGCTGGCGCCGGGCTGCAGCCGGTCCTGGAAGCGCACCTTGTAGCCCACCACCTCGCCCAGCGGGGTGTTGAGTTCTTCGGCGATGCGCTTGGCGACGCTGGACGCGGCGATGCGCCGCGGCTGGGTGTGGCCGATCAGGCCGCCGCCCTGCGCCAGCCCGCGGCCCAGGGCCAGCGCGATCTTGGGCAGCTGCGTGGTCTTGCCGGAGCCGGTCTCGCCGCAGACGATGATGACCTGATGCTCGGACAGCAGCCGCGCGATCTCCTCGCGCCGGCTGGAAACGGGCAGCGACTCGGGGAACGAGATGGGCGGGACCGGATTGGCCGGCCGTGGCGCTCGGGCTGCGGGGGCCGGTTGGCGGCGCCGCTCGGCGGCGCGCGCGGGGCGGGCCTGGGGCTTGTTGTGTTCTTCACTCACGGGGCCGGGATTATCCCGCGCGGCGCCGGGCCCGGCCGCTAGTCAGGTTTGGCCTCGCACGCGCGGTACCCGCAGCCGGGCGAGTGGCGAATGGGCTGCGGCACAATTCCGCCCATGAGCCTGGTCTTCCCTCACACCTTCGTTCCCTGGTTCCGCGCCGTGGCCCCCTACATCCACGCCTACCGGGGTGAGACTTTCGTCGTCGGGATGACCGGCGAGCTGATCGCCGCGGGCAAGCTCAACAGCTTCGTGCAGGACCTGGCGATCATGCATGCGATGGGCATCAAGATCGTGCTGGTGCATGGCTTCCGTCCCCAGGTCAACGAGCAGCTCGCGGCCAAGGGCCAGCAGTCGCGCTACAGCCAGGGCATGCGCATCACCGACGCGGTGGCGCTGGATTGCGCGCAGGAGGCCGCAGGGCAGCTGCGCTTCGAGATCGAGGCCGCGTTCTCGCAGGGCCTGCCCAACACCCCCATGGCCAACTCCACGGTGCGCGTCGTTTCCGGCAATTTCCTGACCGCGCGCCCGGTGGGCATCGTCGATGGCGTGGACTTCCAGCACAGCGGCGTGGTGCGTCGCGTGGATTCGGCGGCGATCCAGCGCGCGATCGACAGCGGCGCCATCGTGCTGATGTCGCCCTTCGGCTTCTCGCCCACCGGCGAGGCCTTCAACCTGACCATGGAAGACGTGGCCACCGCCACCGCGATCGCGCTGCAGGCCGACAAGCTGCTGTTCATGACCGAGGTGGCCGGCGTCCGCGAGAACCAGGACGACCCCGACAGCGCCATCGACACCGAGCTGGCGCTGGCCGACGCCAAGCGCATGCTGGCCAAGCTGCCGCGCCCCACCCAGCCCACGGACGTGGCCTTCTACCTGCAGTACTGCGTGCGCGCCTGCGAGGCCGGTGTCGAGCGCTCGCACATCCTGCCCTTCGCGGTGGACGGCGCGCTGCTGCAGGAGGTCTACACCCACGACGGCATCGGCACCATGGTGGTGGACGAGAAGCTGGAGAGCCTGCGCGAAGCCACGCCGGACGACATCGGGAGCCTGATCGCGCTGATCGAACCCTTCGAGCGCGACGGCACCCTGGTCAAGCGCGACCGCACCGAGATCGAGCGTGACATCGAGCTCTACACGGTGATCGAGCACGACGGCGTCATCTTCGGCTGCGCGGCCCTGCACCCCTACCTGGAGGCCCGCACCGGCGAGATGGCGGCGCTGACCGTTTCCTCGGCCGTGCAGGGCCAGGGCGACGGCGAGCGCATCCTGAAGCGCATCGAGCAGCGCGCCAAGGCCCAGGGCCTGTCCAGCATCTTCGTGCTCACCACCCGCACCATGCACTGGTTCATCAAGCGCGGCTTCCAGCCCGTGGACCCGGACTGGCTGCCCGAAGAGCGCAAGCGCAAATACAACTGGGACCGCCGCTCGCAGGTCCTGGTCAAGAAACTGGCCTGAGTCGCCCGCCACCCCGCGGGCGGCTCCGGCCCCGTTGAACCCGGCCCACAGGCCACCCTAGCAAGACAAGAGGTTGAAATGGCTCGCACCGTGCAATGCGTGTATTTGAAGAAGGAAGCCGAGGGCATGGACTTTCCCGTCTACCCCGGCGACCTGGGCAAGCGCATCTATGACAGCGTCTCCAAGGAGGCCTGGGCCGCCTGGATGAAGCACCAGACCATGCTGGTCAACGAGAACCGGCTGAACCTGGCCGACCAGCGCGCCCGCCAGTACCTGGCGCGCCAGATGGAGCAATTCTTCTTCGGCGACGGCGCCGAGAAGCCGGCCGGCTACGTGCCGCCCAGTGCCTGACCTGGCGAAACAGGAACGATTCTCGTTAAGGCTACACTCCAGCCACTGCAAATCCGCATGGTCTGGAGTTCCTATGCGTTCCATCGTTTCCCGCCGTTTCTCGCTGAAATCCACCGTCCTGGGTCTGGGCCTGCTTGCCGCCGCGCCCACCCTGTGGGCCCAGGAACAGGTGCTGAATCTCTATTCCGCCCGTCATTACCAGACGGACGAAGCGCTGTACGCGAATTTCACCAAGGCCACCGGCATCAAGATCAATCGTGTCGATACCGATGACGCCGGTCTGCTCGCGCGCCTGAAGAGCGAAGGCAGCGCCTCCCCCGCCGATGTGATCCTGCTGGTCGACGCCGCCCGCCTGTGGCAGGCCGAGAACGAGGGGCTGTTCCTGCCGGTCAAATCCGAGCTGCTGGAGCAGCGCATTCCGGTGAATCTGCGCGCCAAGGCCGGTGCGCAGGGCACGGCCTGGTTTGGTTTTTCGACCCGCGCCCGCGTGATCGTCTACAACAAGATCAACGTCAACAAGGCCGACGTCCAGAACTACCAGGATCTGGCGGATCCCAAGAACAAGGGCAAGGTTTGCACCCGTTCCGGCTCGCATCCCTATAACTTGTCGCTGTTCGGCGCGCTGTATGAACATCTGGGCGCGGCACAAACCGAGCAATGGCTCAAGGGCGTGGTCGGCAACATGGCCCGTGAACCCAAGGGCGGCGACACGGACCAGATCAAGGCCGTGGCCAGCGGGGAATGCGGCATCGCACTCACGAATACCTATTACCTGGCGCGCATGATGCGCTCCAACAAGCCCGACGACCGCGCCGTGGTGGAAAAGGTCGGCGTGGTGTTCCCCAACCAGCAAAGCTGGGGCACGCACGTGAACATCGCCGGCGGCGCCGTCGCCCGCCACGCGAAGAATCGCGACAACGCGGTCAAGTTCCTCGAATACCTGTCCTCCCCCGAGGCCCAGGTCTACTTCGCCAACGGCAACAACGAATGGCCCACGGTGCCGGGCGTGAAGCCCAGCAATCCGGCGCTGGAGGCGATGGGCAATTTCAAGATGGAGACGATTCCGGTCTCCACGGTGGGTGCCAATATTGGCAAGGTCCAGCAGCTGCTGGACAAGGCCGGCTACAAGTAATTCACGGCAGCGGCCGCTGGGCATTTCAGCGCCAGAAACTTGCTCTTGCACGATTTTCCAAACCCTGACCTATAATCGGCCAATCCCGAGTCGGGTACTTGTTGGACTTTGCAAGGAACGCATAAATGGCAACGCTGAAAGACCTCCTCGCCCAGCGGGCTGCGCTTGAAAAGGAAATCGCCGAGACCCAGGAGCGCGAGCGCTCCGACGCGATTGCCAAGGTTCGCGCATTGATGGCCGAATATGGCTTGTCGGTTTCCGATCTGAATGCCAAGGCACCCAAGGCCGTCAAGACCTCCAAGGTGGCGGCGAAATATCGCAACCAGGCCACCGGCGAGACCTGGAGCGGTCGCGGCCTGCAGCCCAAATGGCTGAAAGCCGCCATCGCTGGCGGTGCCAAACTGGAAGATTTTGCCGTCTGATAAGTCCCGCACACAGACAGAAGCAAACCAAGCCGCCGCTGAGAAGCCTCAGCGGCGGCTTTTTTTCGCCCCCACGGCGGAGGGCGCCGTCCCGTCGCGCGGATGGCGCCCGATTTCTGGTGCCGGAGACGCAGCCAAGGGTTATCCCCGATCCCCGGGTCGCGGCTCCACCACTTGTTTGCAGGGGCGGCAAGGCCCTGCCAGATAAACCCCGCTGCTAGCATCAAATCCTCCAACGCCATTGCCCAGCTTGCGAGGACGGGCCTTGAAAATACTCGACGCCGTCACGCCTGGGAGGCAAGACCGCCCGCAGGCGCCACATTCCGTGGCCGGAATCCGGGCCGGCGGTTTGCTCGGCTGGCTGGCCGGCGCGCTGGGGCTGGGCCGCCTGCGGCGTGAACAGCTGGCACTCTGGGACGGTGCGCTGAGTGATGCGGGCCTGGCCGTGCTGTGCATCAGCCGCGCCGGCTTGCAGGCTTCCCGTCTTTGGCATCAGCGCCTGGGCCCTCCGCAGGGCGACTGGCTGGACTGGCTGCGACACAGCCATGCGCTTGATCGCCAGCGCCTGGCGCCGCGGTTGCAGGGCCTGCTGGTGGTCCCCTCCCCCTTCGGCGCGGTCCTGCACGAGCGCCTTCGCCTCAGCGACGGAGAGGGGGGCTGGACATGGTTTGAGCTGCGTGCCGAGGTGCTGGAGCGCGATGCGCGTGGACTGGCGCGCCTGGCCCGCTGCGCGCTGAGCGATGCGCGCCAGCGGCAGGCTCAGCGCGAGCGCGAGGCCAGCGCCCGCGGTCTGTTCCGCTTCAGCGGTCAGGCGCAGGCGCTGCTGGATGGCGCCTGGCGCATCGAACAGGCCAATCCCGCCTTCCACCGGCTCTGCGCGGACTGGGACGGGGCCATGGAAGGGCAGCGCCCCGCGGTCCTCGGCCCGGAGGTGCTGGCGACCGGCGGTCACGAGGCCTCCGCGCTCTGGTCGCAGCTCAGCGACGCGGCGCGGGCGCGGCCCGATGAGGCCGGCTGGGAGGGCGCGGTATGGATCCAGGACCGCCACGGCCAGCTGCGCAGCCTGCTTCTGCGCCTGCACGTCATCGAGACCGGCGAAGAGGAAGAAGCGGACGCGCTGGAACAGGCGCCGCGCCGCTTCATGCTGGAGATCGACGACCGCAGTGCCGCCGAGGCGCGCGAGAAGCTGCTGCTGGGCCTGGCCCGGCAGGACCCGCTGACCGGCCTGCTCAACGAGGCCGGCCTGACGGAGCGCATCGCCCAGGCCCAGGCCCGCTGGCGACCCGACCAGGGCGCGCTGTGCGTCGCGCGCCTGGACGTCGATGGCTTCGCACGCATCAATACCGAACTCGGCGAGCAAGGCGGCGACCGGGTGCTGCAGCACCTCGCGCACAGCCTGCGCTCGGCGCTGCGCGGCGCCTCAGGGCCGCAGGACGCGATCGCCCGGCTGGGCGGCGACGAGTTCGGGCTGCTGCTGCATGTCAGCGACGAGCAGGAAGCCCATCAGGCACTGCGCCGGCTGCTGCGCCACGCCCGCGGCGCAGTCCAGGACCGGCCGCTGAGCGTCAGCATGGGCGCCACGCTGTATCCGATGGACGAGGCGGCGGCGGAAACACTGATGCGCCATGCCGCCAGCGCGCTGAACCAGGCCAAGCGCGACGGACGCGACCGCCACGCGATGTTCGACCCCGGGGACGGTCAGGCCAGCGAGCAGCGCAGCCACCAGCTGCGCGACCTGGAGCAGGCGCTGGAGCTCGGCGAACTGATGCTGTACTACCAGCCCAAGATCGCGCTCGCGGACGGCCGCGTCGTCGGCATGGAGGCCCTGCTGCGCTGGCGCCACCCGCTGCAGGGCGTGCTGGGGCCGGACCGCTTCCTGCACCATGTGGAATCCAGCCCGCTCGCCGGCCGGTTGGGCGACTGGGTGCTGCAGCAAGGCCTGGCCCAGGCTGGCCGCTGGCGCGACCAGGGCCTGGCGCTGGAGCTGAGCCTCAACATCAGCGCCCGCCATCTGCAGTCCCCCGGCTTCGTGGCCCGGCTGCGCGAGCTGCTGGCCCAGCCCGGCGCTCCGGCGCCGCAGCAGCTGTGCCTGGAACTGCTGGAATCCAGCGCCCTGCCCGACCTGGGGCTGGCCGAATCGGTGCTCCGGGAATGCCGCGCGCTGGGCTTGAAGCTGGCGCTGGACGACTTCGGCACCGGCTACGCCAACCTGGCCTATCTGCGCCGCCTGCCCTTTGACGCCTTGAAGCTGGACCGCTCCTTCGTGCAGACCCTGCTGGTCAACGAGAAAGACCAGGCGCTGGTGCGCAATGCGCTCGCTCTGGCGCGCGAACTGGGGCTGGCCACGGTGGCTGAAGGGGCCGAATCGCCCGCGCACCTGGACGCGCTGCGCGCGCTGGGCTGCCAACAGGCCCAGGGCAACGGCATCGCGCTGCCCATGCCCGCGGACCAGGTCTCGGTCTGGCTGAACGCCCGGGCCGGTAGACTGCCGGGGTGATTCCACCGGGCTTTATTCAGGATCTTCTTTCGCGCGTCGACATCGTCGACGTCGTGTCGCGCCACGTCGAGCTCAAGAAAGCCGGCATCAACCACAAGGGGCTGTGCCCCTTCCACGGCGAGAAGACGCCCAGCTTCATCGTCAGCCCCACGCGCCAGACCTACCACTGCTTCGGCTGCGGCGTGCATGGGGACGCGGTCCGCTTCCTGATGGAGCACCTGGGCATCGGCTTCATCGACGCGGTCCGCGACCTCGCGCAACAGGCCGGCATGCAGGTGCCCGAGGACAATCGCAGCGTCCAGGAACGTGAGCGGGAACAGGCGCAGAAACAGCGCCAGGCCAGCTTGAGCGAGGTGCTGGAACGCGCCGGCGAGCATTACCGCAAGCAGCTCAAGGGCAACGCGCGCGCGGTGGCCTACCTGAAGGGCCGCGGGCTGACCGGGCAAATCGCCGCGCAGTTCGGGCTGGGCTATGCGCCCGAGGGCTGGCGCGCGCTGGCCAGCGCCTTCCCGTCCTACGACGACCCGCTGCTGGTCGAGGCCGGGCTGGTCATCCTGCAGGAAGACCCCGGCAAGAGCGCCGAAGAGCAACGCCGCTACGACCGCTTCCGCGACCGCATCATGTTCCCCATCCGCAATGTCCAGGGCCAGGTGATCGGCTTCGGCGGCCGGGTGCTGGACAAGGGCGAGCCCAAATACCTGAACTCGCCGGAAACGCCGGTCTTCAGCAAGGGCCGCGAGCTCTACGGCCTGCACGAGGCGCGCCCCGCGCTGCGGCGCAAGGGCTATGCGCTGGTCGTCGAAGGCTATATGGACGTGGTGGCGCTGGCTCAGCATGGCTTCGGCAACGCGGTCGCCACGCTGGGCACGGCCTGCACCGCGGACCATGTCCAGAAGCTGTTCCGCTTCACCGAAACCGTGGTCTTCAGCTTCGACGGCGATGCCGCAGGCCGGCGCGCGGCCGGTCGCGCGCTGGAGGCCGCGCTGCCGCATGCCAGCGACACGCGCAGCATCAAGTTCCTCTTCCTGCCGACCGAGCACGACCCGGACTCCTATGTGCGCGAACTGGGCAGCGAGGCCTTCGAGCGCTGCGTGGCGCAGGCCGTGCCACTGTCGCGCCAGCTGCTGGACAGCGCGGCCGAGGGCTGCGACCTGGGCAGCGCCGAGGGCCGGGCACGCATGCTGGCCCAGGCCCGGCCGCTGTGGAGCGCGCTGCCGGACGGGCTGCTGAAGCGCCAGTTGCTGGGCGAACTCGCGCGCAGCGCGCAACTGCCCGATCAGGAGCTGCAATCGCTCTGGCAGGCCGGCGCGCCGGGCGGCCGGCCGGCGGCGTCCGCGCCCCGTTCCGCCGCGTCGGCGGGCGCCCATGCCCCGGCGACCCGGCAGGCGGCGACGAGCGGCGGTGCCCCGTGGGACGGTGGCCCGGTCGAGGACCTGCATTGGGACGCCCACATCCCCGACGCCGATCCGCCTCCGGACTGGGCCATGGGCGGTGCCGGCCACGAGGAAGCCCCCGCCGCGGCGCCCGCCGAACCCGCGCCGCGTCAGCAGCGCCGCTGGGTGCCGGACAGCGAATTCCGCAAGGGCGGCAAGCGCGGCGGCGGCGACTGGCGCCGCCGCGAGCAGGACCCCACGCTGGGCCTGCCCCGGCGTGCCCCGCCATCGCCGATGGACCATGCGCTGCGCATGCTGCTGCAGCACAGCGCGCTGTGGGAGTCGCTGAGCGAGCAGGACCTGCACCTGCTGCACCAGCTGCCCGGCGAGCACGGCGAGATGGTGGCCTGGCTGGAGCGTTACCTGACCCACCATGGCAGCGTGCCCTGGAATGAAATGCGTGCGGCGCTGGTCGAGGAAGACCGGCTGGAGATGGCCAGGCGCATCGCCGGCGGCGACATCGCCGCGCCGGACGAGGCCACCGGCCCGCTGGGCGAGGAGTTCCGCCAGGTGATGCGCCAGCTGTGGATCGCCGACCTCGAAGCGCGCAGCCGCCACCTGGCCTCGCAGCCGCCCCAGGCCGAAACCTTGCAGCAGCTGAAAGCCCTCCATCAGCAGATCCAGGACCTGAAGAAGGCCTGATTTTTTGACCCTGCCTCGAACTTGATCGATAATTAAGAGTTTTCGCGCGTCAAGAGTGACGGCAGCACCAACCGGACCCGGCCCCCCATTGACCTTGGGGCAACTTAGAAGGCCACCCTATCCGCCTGGGCTGCAATTGCAAACGTTCACGCTAGCCTTCACGCGCAAAGCCTTGTGTCCGACCGGGCAGACCCCATGTCGGACCTAGGCCATCGATATGAGCCGCCTGGGCACAGCGCGTTGTTTCTAACGCGCGCCGGCCAGGTGGCTGTTTGCATTGCATCACCCATCCGAGGAACTGCATGACCGCCAAGAAGACCGCGTCCAAGGCTGCCGCCAAGACTGAGGAACTGGCCGAAGAAACCAAGAAGCCGGCCAAGACCGCGAAGACCAAGGCCGCCGCCAGCGACGACGCCAAGCCCAAGCGCGGCCGCAAGCCCAAGGCCGCGACGGAAAACAAGAAGTCCGCCAAGGCCAAGGTCGAGGAAGAAGAGGAAGACTTCAACGACCTGGAAACGGAATTCGAAGGCGGCGAAGGCGAGGCGGAGGCCGAGCCGGAAGTCGAGGCGGAAGAGGTCAGCGAAGAGAAGGCCAAGGCCAAGCCGCTGCGCATGAAGGTCAGCCGCGCCAAGGAGCGCGCGCTGATGCGCGAGTTCGGCCTGGATGAGACCGCGCTGACCGAGGAAGAGGTTGCCAAGCGCCGCCAGGAGCTGAAGACCCTGATCAAGATGGGCAAGACCCGTGGTTTCCTGACCCATCAGGAAATCAACGACCACCTGCCCGAAAAGCTGATCAACGAGGAAATCCTCGAGGCCATCGTGTCCATGTTGAACGACATGGGCATCGCGGTCTACGAGCAGGCGCCCGACGCCGCGACGCTGCTGATCCAGGGCAGCACCTCGCCGACCGCGACCGAGGAAGAAGCCGAGGAAGCCGCCGAAGCCGCGCTGTCCACGGTGGATTCCGAATTCGGCCGCACCACCGACCCGGTGCGCATGTACATGCGCGAGATGGGCACGGTCGAACTGCTGACCCGCGAAGGCGAAATCGAAATCGCCAAGCGCATCGAAGGTGGCCTGCAGGCGATGATGCTGGCGATCAGCGCATCGCCCACCACCATCGCCGAGATCCTCGCGATGGCAGCCAAGATCCGCGCCGGCGAGATGCAGATCTCCGAGGCGGTGGATGGCTTCGTGTCCGATGACGAGGCCGACGACTATGTGGCCGAGGAAGACTTCGACGAATTCGACGAAGAGGACGATGACGACGGCAACGGTGGCTCCAAGGCCCTGACCAAGAAGCTGGAAGAGCTGAAGAACGCCGCGCTGGAGAAGCTCGACGCGCTGGCCAAGCACTTCGACAAAATGCGTCAGGCCTTCGAGAAGGACGGCTACAAGTCGCCGGCCTACAACAAGGCACAGGCCGCGATCAGCGCCGACCTGATGACGATCCGCTTCACGGTCAAGACCATCGAGAAGCTGTGCGACATCCTGCGCTCGCAGGTGGACGACGTGCGCCGCTACGAGCGCGAGATCCGCAAGATTGTCGTCGACAAGTGCGGCATGCCGCAGGAGCACTTCATCAAGACCTTCCCGCCCAACGTGCTGAACCTGCAGTGGGCCGAGAAGGAAGCCGCCGCCGGCAAGAACTACAGCGCCGTGCTGTCGCGCAACCTGCCGGCCGTGCAGGAGCTGCAGCAGAAGCTGGTGGACATCCAGGCCAAGGCCGTCGTGCCGCTGGACGATCTCAAGGAGATCAACAAGCGCATGAACGAGGGCGAAAAGGCCTCGCGCGACGCGAAGAAGGAAATGATCGAGGCCAACCTGCGCCTGGTGATCTCCATCGCGAAGAAGTACACCAACCGCGGCCTGCAGTTCCTCGACCTGATCCAGGAAGGCAACATCGGCCTGATGAAGGCGGTGGACAAGTTCGAGTACCGTCGCGGCTACAAGTTCTCGACCTACGCCACCTGGTGGATCCGTCAGGCCATCACGCGCTCCATCGCCGACCAGGCGCGCACCATCCGCATTCCGGTTCACATGATCGAGACGATCAACAAGATGAACCGCATCTCGCGCCAGCACCTGCAGGAATTCGGCTTCGAGCCGGACGCGCCGACGCTGGCCGAGAAGATGGAGATGCCGGAGGACAAGATCCGCAAGATCATGAAGATCGCCAAGGAGCCGATCTCCATGGAAACGCCGATCGGCGACGACGACGACAGCCACCTGGGCGACTTCATCGAGGACACCAACAACACCGCGCCCATCGAGGCGGCCATGCAGGCCGGCCTGCGCGAGGTGGTGAAGGACATCCTCGACAGCCTGACCCCGCGCGAGGCCAAGGTGCTGCGCATGCGCTTCGGCATCGAGATGAGCACGGAC
This sequence comes from Pelomonas sp. CA6, assembly GCF_022549225.1. GTDB lineage: Bacteria > Pseudomonadota > Gammaproteobacteria > Burkholderiales > Burkholderiaceae_C > Roseateles. The sequence continues at coordinate 481,517 of NZ_JAKZFD010000001.1, read as the reverse complement.
CACACGCTGGAAGAAGTCGGCAAGCAGTTCGACGTCACCCGCGAGCGCATCCGCCAGATCGAAGCCAAGGCCATCCGCAAGCTCAAGCACCCCAGCCGCTCGGACAAGCTGCGGACCTATCTGGACAACCTGTAAGAGCTCGTCCTGCACGGACACCAGCCGGCCCGCGGGCCGGCTTTTCTTTGCCCGTTCAGGCCCCCCGCGTGCAGGGGGTGGCGCGTCATAGTGCGCACGAATGCACCCCCTCCCCCGGGCTTTTCCGCCGTCGGCCCGACATGCACGGGGGCTACACTGAGACTTTCATCACACTTGGTCACATGTCCCAGATCCGCGAGCGCACCGTTTTGTTTGCCGACCTGCGCGGCAGCACGGCGCTGTTCGAGACCCTGGGCAATGCCGAGGCCTCCGACCTGGTCACCGGCACCGTGGGCCTGGTCGGCCAGGCGGTGCACGAGTACCGCGGCCAGCTGATCAAGACCCTGGGCGACGGGTTGATGGCGGTCTTCGACCATCCGCGCGAAGGCGTCAAATCGGCCATCCGCATGCAGGAGCTTCTGCGCAAGGAAGCCGGGCGCAGCCCGCGGCTGAGTGGCCTGCAGCTGCAGGTCGCGCTGGCGCGCGGTGAAGTGGTGGAGATACGCGGCGACTGCTTCGGCGACGCGGTCAACGTGGCGGCGCGACTGCTGGACCATGCCGGCGACAGCGAGACCCTGGTCACCGCCGAGGTGGTTCAGGGGTTGAGCAGCGCGCAGCGTGGCAAGTTCCGCAGCCTGGACCGCATCGCGGTGCGCGGCCGCGCCGAGCCGGTGCACCTGTACATGCTGGATGGCAGCGGCGGGCCGACCGATGCCGCGGCCACCCAGTTCGGCGCCATCGTGCGCCGTCCGCATGAGCCCGAGGGCATACGGCTGATCTGGCAGGACCTGGACCGCGTCTTCGACATCGACGCGATGCCCGTGGTGCTGGGTCGCAGCACGCAGGCGACCTACTGCATCACCGACGTGCGCGTGTCCCGCTCCCATGCCCGCATCGACTGGCAGGGCACCAGCTTCATTCTCACCGACCTCAGCTACAACGGCAGCTTCGTGCGCTTCGGCGCCAGTGGGGAGATCCTCAGCCTGCGGCGCAGTGCCTGCACCCTGCATGGCAGCGGCGTGATCGGCCTGGGCGGCCCACCGCAGGACGGCCAAGCCCCGTCGGTACATTTCGAGGTTCTGCATTTCGCCGACACTGAGCGCCTGCCCGTGACCGACGACGAGCATCTGCGCCCGCTCTGAACCCCGCGTGGCCTGGACTCGCTTTCCCGATGAGATTCAAGACCGAACCCACCCTCCCCCATGGCAGCGAGCCCCGCATCGGGCTGCTGTTCTGCAACCTCGGAACGCCTGACGCACCGGAGGCGCCCGCGCTGCGCCGCTACCTGGCCCAGTTCCTCGGCGATCCGCGCGTGGTCGAGATCCCAAAGCTGGCCTGGTGGCCCATTCTGCACGGCATCATCCTGCGCGTGCGACCGGCCAAGTCCGCGGCCAAGTACGCCAGCGTGTGGATGAAGGAAGGGTCGCCACTGGCGGTGTGGACCGAGCGCCAGGCCAAGCTGCTGCAGGGCATGCTGGGCGAGCGCGGGCACCGCGTGATCGTGCGCCATGCAATGCGCTACGGCCGCCCCAGCATCGCCAGCCAGCTCGACGCGCTGCGTGCCGAGGGCGTGACGCGGGTGCTGGTCTTTCCCGCCTACCCACAGTACTGCGGCGCGACCACGGCCAGCGTGATCGACGACGTGGCGCGCTGGTCGCTGAAGACGCGCCACCTGCCCGAGTTCCGCTTCATCAACCGCTACCACGACGCGCCCGGCTACATCCAGGCCCTGGCCGCCAGCGTGCGCGCGCATTGGCAGCGCGAGGGCCGCGGCGACAAGCTGGTGATGAGCTTCCATGGCATGCCGGAACGCACCTTGCACCTGGGCGACCCCTACCACTGCGAATGCCTGGCGACCGGCCGGCTGCTCGCTGAGGCGCTGGGGCTGCAGCGCGACCAATGGATGGTCACCTTCCAGAGCCGCTTCGGCAAGGCCAAGTGGTTGCAGCCCTATACCGAACCCACCCTGCGCCAGCTGGCCGGTCAGGGCCTGAAGTCGGTGGACCTGATCTGCCCTGGCTTCGCGGCCGACTGCCTGGAGACGCTGGAGGAGATCGCGATGGAAGCGCGCGAGGCCTTTCTGCACAGCGGCGGTCAGCGCTTCTCCTATGTGCCCTGCCTCAACGACGATCGCCAGGGCATGCGCGCGCTGACCGAGCTGGCCGAGCGCCATCTGCAGGGCTGGCCCACGCGCGACATGCCGGACGCGGCGGCAGCGGCGCGTCAGCGCGAGGCAGCGCTGGCCGCGGGCGCTCCGCGCTGAGGAAGTCCGGGACACCCGGTCGGGTTCAGCCCTGGCGCCGCCGGCGCAGCACGGGCGGCAGCAGCAGCACCAGCACGACGACGATCAGCAGCGTCAGCGACAGCGGGCGCTGCAGGAACACGCTCCACTGCCCGCCGCCGATCGCGACGGCATTGCGCAGATGCGCCTCGGCCAGCGGGCCGAGGATCATGCCCACCACCACCGGCGCATGCGGAAAGTCGAAGCGCCGCAGCAGCACGCCCAGCAGGCCGATGGCCAGCATCAGCACCAGATCGAAGGCGCTCTGGCGCATGCCATAGACCCCCACGGTGGCGAAGATCAGGATGCCCGCGTACAGCGGTGCGCGCGGGATCTTCAGCAGCTTCACCCACAGCCCCACCAGCGGCAGGTTGAGCACCAGCAGCATCACGTTGCCGATGTACAGCGACGCGATCAGCGCCCAGACCAGGGTGGACGAGGTCTGGAACAGCTGCGGTCCGGCCTGGATGCCATAGTTCTGCAGCGCCGACAGCAGGATGGCCGCCGTCACCGAGGTCGGAATGCCCAGCGTCAGCAGCGGCACCAGGGTGGCGGTGACGGCCGCGTTGTTGGCCGCCTCCGGGCCGGCCACGCCCTCGATCGCGCCAACCGTGCCGAACTCGTCCTTGTGGCGCGAGAGCCTGCGCTCGGTCGCATAGCTCAGGAAGGTCGGGATCTCGGAGCCCCCGGCGGGGATGGTGCCGAAGGGAAAGCCGATGGCCGTGCCGCGCAGCCAGGCGGGGATGGAGCGGCGCCATTCGCCGCGGTCCATGTGCACGCGGCTGAGGCGGTTCAGGTGCTGCTCGCTGCGCCCCTCGTAAAGCGCCAGATAGAGCGTCTCGCCGACGGCGAACAGGCCCACCGCCACCAGCACCGCCTCGATGCCGTCCATCAGCTCGGGGATGCCGCCGGTGTAGCGCACCTGCGCGGTGATCTGGTCCAGCCCCACCAGCCCCATCGCCAGGCCGATGAACAGCGAGCAGAGCCCGCGCAGCGTGCTCTTGCCCAGCACCGCGCTGACCGTCGTGAAGGCCAGCAGCATCAGGCAGAAGTACTCCGGCGGCCCCAGCGTCACGGCGAAGTCCGCCAGCAACGGCGCGCACAGCGTCACCAGCACGGTGGCGATGGTGCCGGCGACGAAGGAGCCGATCGCCGCCGTCGCCAGCGCCGCGCCGGCACGGCCGCTCTTGGCCATGCGAAAGCCCTCCAGCGCCGTCACCATGGTGCCGGTCTCGCCGGGCGTGTTCAGCAAGATGGAGGTGGTCGAACCGCCATACATCGCGCCGTAGTAGATGCCGGCGAAGAAGATCATCGAGGCCGTGGGCTCCACCTGGGCCGTGATGGGCAGCAGCATGGCCACCGTCACCGCCGGCCCCAGCCCCGGCAGCACGCCGATCGCCGTGCCCAGCGCGCAGCCAACGAAGGCCCACATCAGGTTGACCGCGGTGCCGGCGGTCGCGAAGCCGCCCAGCAGCTGGGTCCAGAGTTCCTGCATCGCGCGCCCTCCGTCAGATCAGGCCGGAGGCGCTCAGCGCCGGCAGGTTCAGGCCCAGCAGCCTGTTGAACACCCAGAACACCGGCAGCGCCAGCGCCAACCCGGTCAGTGCGTCCAGCAGCAGGCCACGCGCGCCCGCGCCGCGCCGCCCCTCGGCCAGGCGCAGGCCGCGCACCGCGAGCCCATAGCACAGCGTGCAGGCGAGCACAAAGCCGACGTGGGTGATCAGCGCCGCGGTCGCCAGCAGTGCCGCGACCACCCAGGCCGCGGCGCGCCAGTCGGCGCGCTCCGCGCCGGAGGGCGGCTCCATCGCGCGATAGCCGCCGCTGCGCGCCTCCCAGACCAGCCAGGCGCCGCACAGCATCAGCGCGCCGGACACCAGCCAGGGCAGCATGTCAGGCCCGGCGCCGGCATAGCCGGCCTCGGACGGAATGCGCCGCGCGCCCAGACCCATCAAGAGCCCCAGCAGCAGCGCGCCCAGGCCCACCGCGGTCTGGTGACGCACCGCGGTCTTGTGGACGTCGGCCATGTTCAGACCATCCCCGACTTGGCCATGATCGCGCGCAGCGCGGCGAACTCGCGGTCCACGAAGTCCTCGAACTCGCGGCCGGTGAGCACGGCGGGCGTCCAGCCGTTCTTCTCCAGCGCCTCGGCCCAGGCCTTGCTGCGCGTGGCTTTGAGCACCCTCTCGGTCAGCGCCTGGCGCTGCGCGGGCGTGATGCCCGGCGGCGCGTAGACGCCACGCCAGTTGCCGATCTCGACGTTGTAGCCCAGCTCCTTCATCGTCGGCACATCCAGGCCTTTGAGGCGCTGCGGCGCGGTCACCGCGATGTGACGCATCTTGCCGCTCTCGATATAGGGCTGGAACTCGCTGTAGCCGCTGCCGCCCACGGTGACGTTGCCACCGAGGATCGCCGCGATGGCCTCGCCGCCGCCACGGAAGGGCACGTAGTTGATCTTCGCGGCATCCAGACCCACGTCGCGCGCGAGCATGGCCGCCGCGATGTGCTCGGTGGCGCCGCGCGAGCCGCCGCCCCACTTGACGCTGGAGGGGTCGCGCCGCATCTGCTCCACCACCTCTTTCATGCTCTTCAGCGGCGACGCGGCGGGCAGCACGAAGACGTTGTACTCGCTGGTCAGCCGCGCGATGGGCGTGGCCTGGCTGAGGCTCACCGGCGGCTTGCCGGTGATCAGCCCGCCCAGCATCACCGCGCCCATCACCAGTAGCGCGTGGGGGTCGCCCTTGCTCGCGCTGACGAACTGGGCCAGGCCGATCGCACCGGCGGCACCGCCCTTGTTCTCGTAGCTCACGGCCGTGGCCGCGCCGGCGTCCTGCAGCGCGCGGCCGAGGGCACGGCCGGTGTTGTCCCAGCCACCGCCCGGATTGGCCGGCACCATGATCTTCATCGCGGTGCTGGCCTGGGCCGGCAGCGCGCCACAGGCCGCGAGCGCGGCCAGGGCCTTCATAAATTCGTTTCTACGCATGCATGTCTCCTGATGGGCCTGGGGCGTGGCCCGGGCCTCCTGTGTCTGAACGGTCAGAACGAATGGTAGAGGCCCAGTTCCAGCCCCTGCGAGCTTTCGCCCGGCGCCACCGCCGAGCCTCCGGGAATCAGGAACTGCCCCTGCGCGCTGTTGCTGACGCGCGAGGCAGTGGCGTAAAGCGCGCTGCGCTTGGAGAGGTCATGGCGGTAGCCGATCGCCAGCATGCGGCCGGTGTTGTTCACGCCGGTGTCGCTGAGCTTGGCCTGGGTGTAGCTGGCGCGCACCGTGCCGTTGCCTATCGCGTAGAGGACACCCAGCACCCCGTTGGTCTGCTTGCGCGTCTGCTGTTTGCTGACGTGGTACAGCGCCATCAGCTGGACCGCGCCGAGCCGGTAGCTGGCGCCGATGTTGCCGACCTTGAACTTGTCGCCGGCCGCGGTGTTCACCGTCTGCGAGACGGCCGCGGCCAGGTCCAGCGCACCCTCGGCGTAGCCCAAGCGCAGGCCCTCGTACTTGCCGGTGCTGCCCTCGCCGGCCGCCAGCATGGCCTGGCCATAGACGCCGCCCAGGCCGCCGGGCAGGAAATAGCCCACCGAGTTGTCGGAGCGGATCACGGTCTTGGCCGTCGCGGACTTGCCCTCGAAGCCGTAGACCAGGTTGCTGGCCGCGCCCACGCCATTGGTGCCGAAGGGATTGAAGCGGCTGATGTTCCAGAAGGTGGGCGTGTAGTCGCGGCCCAGGCGCAGCTCGCCCAGTTCCTTGCTCGCCAGGCTGAGCGTAGCGCGGCGGCGGAAGTCGAAGCCCGCGCCAGTGTCCGGGCCGATCGCCCCTTCGAGGTGGAAGCTGGCGCTGAGCCCGCCACCCAGGTCCTCGCTGCCGCGAAAGCCCAGCCGGCTGGTCTGCAGGCCATCAATGCTCTGCAGCGACAGACGCTTGCTGCCGTTCTTCAGCGACTGCACGCCGACGTCCACGACGCCGAACAGCGTGACGCTGGATTGCGCCGCGGCCGGGCCCGCGAAGGCGGCCAGCAGCAGGGCCAGGGCCGCTGCCGGCGGCGGGGTGTGCTTGAGGCTCATGCTTGTCTCCTTGATGGGTGCCCCGGTCCACGATGTCGGTTCGGCCGGCGCTGGCTGCGCATGCTGCGCAGCCGGGCTGTCAAACCGCTGTCCGTTCCCACAGGGTTAACCTGAACTCGGCGCGCGGCACGCTGTCCCCGACACTGCCGCCATGCCGCCCATCACCCTGCTGTTCATCGAGGACAACGCCGCGCTGCAGACCACGCTGCGGCGCAGCTTCGAACGCCGCGGCATCCATGTCAGCGGCTGCGTCGAGGGCCTGCCGGCGCTGGAGCGCTGGCGCGCGAGCCCGCCCGACGTGGTGCTGCTGGACCTGTCGCTGCCCGACCTGGACGGGCTGGAGCTGCTGACGCAGGCCCGGGCCCATGGCCTGGAGACCCCGGTGATCATCCTCACCGCGCGCGGCACCGTGGGCGACCGCATCCTCGGCCTGAACATCGGCGCCGACGACTACCTGCCCAAGCCCTTCGACCTCGACGAACTGGAGGCCCGCCTGCGCGCGCTGGCGCGCCGCAGCCGTGGCAGCGCGGCCACGGCACCGGAGCCCGAGCCGGTGTTCTGCGGCCTGCGCGCCGACCCGTCCAGCGGTGCGGTCTACCACCTGGGCCTGCCGCTGGAGCTGCCGCCGCGTGAGGCCGCGCTGCTGCGCGCGCTGCTGGCCCGACCCGGCCAGGCGCTGAGCAAGGAGCGGCTGACCGAGCTGGTCTTCGGCGACACGCTGGAGGTCCAGCCCGACGCCGTGGAGGTGGTGGCCTACCGCCTGCGCAAGAAACTGCCGCCGATGAGCGCCCGGCTCGTCACGCTGCGCGGCCTGGGCTACCTGCTGAAGGCACCCGACTGATGGCGCGCACGCCCTGGCCCGCATCCATGCGCAGCCGGCTGCTGCTGGGCATCCTGCTGCCGGTGGGGCTACTGGTCGCGGCCAACGCCTACCGCCTCTACCACGACGCGCTGCTGGCCATCGACACCGCCTACGACCGCACGCTGCTGGCCTCGGCCAAGACCATCGGCGAGCGCCTGCAGGTGGCCGGCGCGCCCGACGCGGTGCATCTGGTGGCCGACGTGCCCTATTCGGCGCTGGAAGCCTTCGAGGCCGACAACCGCAGCCGCATGTACTACCGGGTCAATGGCTTCGACGGCCGGCTGGTCTCCGGCTTCGCCGACCTGCCTGTCTGGCGCGGCCGGCTGCCCGATCGCAGCAGCTATGCCGCCCTCGTCCACTTCTACGACGAGCGCTATCGCGGCGCGCCGGTGCGTGTGGCGGTGCTGCTGCAGCCGGTCACCGGGCAGGCCGGCATGGGGCTGGCCACCATCCAGGTGGCCGAGACCCTGGAGCTGCGCAGCACGCTGGCGCGCCAGGTGCTGCTGGCCACGCTGTGGCGCCAGGCGGTGCTGCTGGGCGTGATCGGCATCGTCGTGTGGCTGGTCGTGCAGCTGGCCACGCGGCCGGTGCGCGAGCTCAGCCGCAACATCGCCGCCCGCGATGCCGACGACGTCGCGCCCATCGAGCCGCCGCCCGGCACGCCGGTGGAGCTGGCCCCGCTGATCGCCGCGATCAACGAGGCCTGGAACCGCCAGGCCGGCCTGCTGAGCCACCAGAAGCGCTTCGTGCGCGACTGCTCGCACCAGCTGCGCACGCCGCTGGCGGTGCTCAAGGCCCAGGTGCAGTCGGCGCAGCGCGGCGACGTGCCGCCCGCGCAGGCGCTGGCCGAGATCGGCCAGACCGTGGACGGCGCCACCCTGCTGACCAACCAGATGCTGGCGCTGGCCAAGGTGGAGCAGCTGCGCCAGCAGCGCGACCCGCCGGTGCTGGACCTGGCCCAGACCGTGCGCGACGTGGCGCTGGACCTGGCCCCGCTGATCGCCGACGCCGGGCTGGACTTCGAGCTGAGCACCCAGCCGGCGCCGGTCTGCGGCCATGCCTGGGCCCTGCGCGAGCTGGTGCGCAACCTGCTGCACAACGCGCTCAAGCACAGCCCGCCCGGCGGCCGGCTGGACCTGGGGCTGGAGCGCCAGGCGGACCGGGTGGTACTGCGCGTCAGCGACAGCGGCCCCGGCATCCCGGACAGCCTGCGCCCGCGGCTGATGCAGCCCTTCACCAGCCACGGCCAGAGCGGTGGCGCCGGGCTGGGCCTGGCGATCTGCCGCGAGATCGTCGATTCGCTGGGCGGGCGCCTCGAGCTGAACAACCGCGTCGAAGGCGGGCGCGTGCGCGGGCTGGACGCGGTGCTCACCCTGCCCTGCGCCTAGGCGCGGGCCGGGCTTGGAGGACAATCCGCCGATGGCAAGACAAGACAGGACGGCCGGCCGGCCGGCGGCCGCTGAAACGGGCGACGAGGGCCTGCGTCTGGACAAATGGCTGTGGGCGGCGCGCTTTTACAAGACCCGCTCGCTGGCCGTCGAGGAAATCGGCAAGGGGCGCGTCAGCGTCAACGACCAGGCCGCCCGCGCGTCGCGCGAGCTGCGCGTGGGTGACCGCGTGCGGCTGCGCCAGGGCGCGGTGGAACGCGAGGTCTGGGTGCGCGGCCTCAGTGCCGTGCGCGGCCCGGCGCCGGTGGCCCAGCAGCTCTATGAGGAAACCCCGGCCAGCCTCGCGGCCGGCGAGCGCGCCCGCGAGGCTCGCCGCCTGGCGCCCGAGCCGGCGGCCACCATCACCCAGGGCCGGCCCACCAAGCAAGACCGCCGCCGCCTGGCCGACTGGAACCGCTGGAGCGCCGAGTTGGACGAACCGAGCTGAGCCGCACACCTGGGTTTCCCCGGAAAACCCCTGGTTTTCGCTGCTTCTTTTTCTCAAAAATCCCTCTTGAAGCCTCGGCTTCTGCCCCCAGATGCCCCGCATCGCATTTCCTTGGCTCCGAGCCTGGAGTCGTCATCGAACGCAGACCACCATGAGCACCGACCCTGTTCAGCCCGATCCGCAAACGCCTGAGACCGCCCAGACCGAGGCGCCCCAGCAGGACCTGTCGGCCAAGCTGGCCGAGACCGAGGCCCGCCTGGCCGAGATGTCCGATGCCTATCTGCGCGCCAAGGCGGAAGCCGAGAACATCCGCCGCCGCGCCGAGGAGGAAGTCAGCAAGTCGCGCAAGTTCGCGATCGAGAGCTTTGCCGAGGCCATGCTGCCCGTGATGGACAGCATGGAGGCGGCCATCGCCCGCCCCGACGCCAGCGTGGAGCAGGTGCTGGAGGGCGTGCACGCCACGCGCCGCCAGCTGCTCCAGGCCCTGGAGCGCAACAAGGTGATGGAGATCAATCCGGCCGCCGGCGCCAAGTTCGACCCGCACCAGCACCAGGCCATCTCCATGGTGCCCGCCGAGCAGGAGGCCAACACCGTGGTCACCGTGCTGCAGAAGGGCTACGCCCTCGCCGAGCGCGTGCTGCGTCCGGCTCTGGTGACGGTGGCCGCACCGAAATAAACCCGACCTGTTCGCGGCCTCTTGAAACGCCGCGATCGATCCGCATCTCGCACAGCAACGAAACAGATTCTCCGCAGGAGCAAGAACATGGGAAAGATCATCGGTATTGACCTGGGCACCACGAACTCGTGCGTGGCCGTGATGGAAGGCAACAGCACCCGCGTCATCGAGAACGCCGAAGGTGCGCGCACCACTCCGTCCATCATTGCCTATCAGGAAGACGGCGAGATCCTGGTCGGCGCCTCGGCCAAGCGCCAGGCGGTCACCAACCCGAAGAACACGATCTATGCCTCCAAGCGCCTGATCGGTCGCAAGTTCACCGAGAAGGAAGTGCAGAAGGACATCGACCTGATGCCCTACACCATCACCGCCGCCGACAACGGCGACGCATGGATCGAGGTGCGCGGCAAGAAGCTGGCGCCGCCGCAGGTCAGCGCCGAGGTGCTGCGCAAGATGAAGAAGACCGCCGAGGACTATCTCGGCGAGGAAGTGACCGAAGCCGTGATCACGGTGCCGGCCTACTTCAACGACGCCCAGCGCCAGGCCACCAAGGATGCCGGCCGCATCGCCGGCCTGGACGTCAAGCGCATCATCAACGAACCCACCGCGGCGGCCCTGGCTTTCGGCCTGGACAAGCATGGCAAGGGTGACCGCAAGATCGCCGTGTTCGACCTGGGCGGCGGCACCTTCGACATCTCCATCATCGAAATCGCCGACGTGGACGGCGAGAAGCAGTTCGAGGTGCTGTCGACCAACGGCGACACCTTCCTGGGCGGCGAAGACTTCGACCAGCGCATCATCGACTACATCATTGCCGAGTTCAAAAAGGAACAAGGCGTCGACCTGACCAAGGACGTGCTGGCGCTGCAGCGCCTGAAGGAAGCCGCCGAGAAGGCCAAGATCGAGCTGTCCAACTCCTCGCAGACCGACATCAACCTGCCCTACATCACCGCCGATGCCTCGGGTCCCAAGCACCTGAACATCAAGCTGACCCGAGCCAAGCTGGAAGCCCTGGTGGAAGAGCTGATCGAGCGCACCATCGAGCCCTGCCGCATCGCGATCAAGGATGCCGGCGTGAAGACCAGCGAGATCGACGACGTGATCCTGGTCGGCGGCATGACCCGCATGCCCAAGGTGCAGGAGAAGGTCAAGGAGTTCTTCGGCAAGGAGCCGCGCAAGGACGTGAACCCGGATGAGGCCGTCGCCGTCGGCGCCGCCGTGCAGGGTCAGGTCTTGTCCGGCGACCGCAAGGACGTGCTGCTGCTGGACGTCACCCCGCTGTCCCTGGGCATCGAGACCCTGGGCGGCGTGATGACGAAGATGATCAAGAAGAACACGACCATCCCGACCAAGTTCAGCCAGACCTTCTCCACCGCGGACGACAACCAGCCGGCCGTGACCATCAAGGTCTACCAGGGCGAGCGCGAGCTGGCGCAGGCCAACAAGAGCCTGGGCGAGTTCAACCTGGAAGGCATCCCGCCGGCGCCGCGCGGCCTGCCGCAGATCGAGGTCACCTTCGACATCGACGCCAACGGCATCCTGCACGTGAGCGCCAAGGACAAGGGCACCGGCAAGGAGAACAAGATCACCATCAAGGCAAACTCCGGCCTGTCCGAGGCCGAGATCGAAAAGATGGTGAAGGACGCCGAGGCCAACGCCGCCGAGGACAAGAAGAAGGTTGAGCTGGTGCAGGCCAAGAACCAGGCCGACGGTCTGGTGCACTCGGTGCGCAAGTCCCTCACCGAGCACGGCGACAAGCTGGAGGCCGGCGAGAAGGACAAGATCGAGGCCGCGATCAAGGACCTCGAAGAAGCCATCAAGGGCGACGACAAGGCCGCGATCGACGCTAAGACCGAGGCGCTGATGACGTCCAGCCAGAAGCTGGGCGAGAAGATGTACGCCGACGCTCAGGCGGCCCAGGCCGCGGCCGGCGCCGCAGGTGCCGCCGCCGCGGGCGAGCAGCCCCAGGCCCAGCCGTCCGCCAGCAAGCCGGCGGACGACAACGTCGTCGACGCCGAGTTCAAGGAAGTCAAGGACAGCAAGTAAGCACAGGGGCCGGGCCCGGCTCAACGCCGGGCCCGTCACGCCGCCGCGCAGGTGCCCCGGGCGCCTTGCGCGGCGCTGTGTTTCAGATGCAAGGGATGCCCGATGGCAAAGCGTGACTATTACGAAGTTCTCGGCGTGGCCAAGAACGCCAGCGAAGAGGACATCAAGAAGGCCTATCGCAAGCTGGCGATGAAGTACCACCCCGACCGCAACCAGGGCGAGGGTGCGAAGGCGGCGGAAGAGCAGTTCAAGGAGGCCAAGGAGGCCTACGAAATGCTCACCGACGCGCAGAAGCGCGCGGCCTACGACCAGTACGGCCACGCCGGCGTTGACCCCAACATGGGCGCGGGCGGCTTCCGTGGCGGCGCCGGCGCCGAGGGCTTTGGCGGCTTTGCCGAGGCCTTTGGCGACATCTTCGGCGACATCTTCGGAGGCGCCGGCGGTGGAGGTGGCGGCCGGCGCGGCGGACAGCAGGTCTACCGCGGCTCGGACCTCTCCTACGCGATGGAGATCACGCTGGAAGAGGCGGCGCGCGGCAAGGAAACGCAGATCCGCATCCCCTCCTGGGAGTCCTGCGAAACCTGCAGCGGCACCGGCGCAAAACCTGGCACCAGCGCGAAGAGCTGTGGCTCCTGCGGTGGCTCGGGCACGGTGCACATGCGCCAGGGCTTCTTCAGCATCCAGCAGACCTGCCCGCACTGCCATGGCAGCGGCAAGATCATTCCTGACCCCTGCACCACCTGCAACGGCGCCGGCAAGCTGAAGAAGGCCAAGACGCTGGAGGTCAAGATCCCCGCCGGCATCAACGAGGGCATGCGCATCCGTTCGGCCGGCAACGGCGAGCCGGGCGTCAACGGCGGGCCGCCCGGCGATCTCTACATCGAGATCCGCATCAAGCAGCACGACATCTTCGAGCGCGATGGCGACGATCTGCACTGCACCATGCCGGTCTCCATGACCACGGCGGCGCTGGGTGGCACGATCGAGGTGCCCACGCTGGGCGGCAAGGCCGAGATTGAGCTGCCCGAGGGCACGCAGCATGGCAAGACCTTCCGCCTGCGCGGCAAGGGCATCAAGGGCGTTCGCTCCAGCTATCCGGGCGACCTGTACTGCCACATCGCGATCGAGACGCCGGTCAAGCTGACCGAGCACCAGCGCAAGCTGCTCAAGGAGCTGGACCGCTCGTTGCGCGAAGGCGGCGAGCGCCACTCGCCCAGCGCCAAGAGCTGGACCGACCGGGTGAAGGATTTGTTCAAATAAATCCCGCCTTCGGGCAAATCCTGTCTACAGTTCGCACACTTTCCGGCCGATAGTCCGGGGGTGAGCCGCTGTAAGCCAAACCGGGACCCGCTGCCGCCCTTACCGGGCTGCGCGGGTCCTTGTCTTTGGCGCGGCCGCGGAGCCCGCGCATGCGTTCGCTAGATACCTCGATCAACAGCGCCAGTGCGCTGGTCATCGACGGCAACGCCACCTCGCGCAGCCTGATGAGCGCGCAGCTGCGCGAACTGGGCGTGGGCCAGGTGCGCCAGGCCACCCGCGTCAAGGACGCGCGCGTGATCCTGGAGACCCAACCCTACGACATCGTGCTGTGCGACTACCACTTCGACGGCACCGACATGTCCGGCCAGGATCTGCTGGACGAACTGCGCCGCGAGCAGTTGCTGCCCTATTCGACCGTCTTCGTGATGGTCACTGGCGAAGCCTCCTACGCCAAGGTCGCCGAGGCCGCCGAGGCGGCGCTGGATGCCTATCTGGTCAAGCCCTACACCAGCGCGGCGCTGGCCGAGCGGCTGTCCAGCGCGAGACGGCGCAAGCGCGAGCTGAAGGACATCTTCGACGCGGTCGAGGACAAGGACTTCGTCCGCGCGGCCGAGCTGTGCATGCAGCGCTTCGAGGCGCGCGCGCCCTATTGGCTCTACGCCGCGCGCATTGGCGCCGAACTGCTGCTGCGCCTGGAGCGCCATGACGAGGCGCGCCGGCTCTACGAAGCCATCATCGCGGCGCGCACCGTGCCCTGGGCACGGCTGGGCGTGGCACGCACCGAAGTGGCGGGCGGCAACCTGCCCGCCGCGCGGCGCACGCTGGAAACCCTGATCGGCGAGATGCCCGAGCAGGCCGACTCCTACGACCTGATGGGCCGCGTGCAGATGGAGCAGGGTGAGATCGACGCCGCGCTGCAGACCTACCGCACCGCGGTGAAGCTCACGCCCGGCTGCTTGCTGCGCCAACAGCATTGCGGCACCCTGGCCTTCTACAGCGGAGACCGCAGCGAGGCGCTGACGCTGCTGGAACGGGCGCTGGCCCAGGGGCTGCGCTCCAAGCTCTTCGACTGGCTCAGCCTGGCGCTGATCGCGCTGATGCGTTTCGACAAGCGCGACGGCAAGGGCCTGAAGTACGCCCAGGACGCGCTCGCGCAGGCCCTGATCCGCAACCCCAAGAATGACAGGCTGCAACGCCTGGACCTGCTGCTGCGCGCATTGCGCCTGCTGCAGGAACGCAGGACCACCGATGCGCTGCAGCTGGCACGCGAGGACGCGGCGCTGCTGCAGCAGGATGACGTCGACCTCGAAGCCGCCAGCCTGCTGATCGCGCTGTGGGTGCGGCTGGCGCGGCAAGGCATCGAGCGCGCCGAGATGGATGCAGTGATGAGCACCGTGGGGCTGCGCTTCTGCGCGTCCAAGTCCGCCACCGAGGTGTTGGTGGCGATGGCGGAAGACGACGAAGCCGCGGTGCTGCGCCTGCGCGAGGCCCACGCGCACATCGCCAACGTCGCCGAGACGGCGATGCGCCACGCCATGCGTGGCGACGCGCGCGTCGCCGTGCAACTGCTGCTGGAGCATGGCGGCCAGACCCGCAATGCCAAGCTGATCGACCTCGCGTCCCTGGTCCTGAAACGCCACCACGATAAGATCGCCGACCAGCACGCGCTGCTGGAGCAGATCGAGCGGCTGCAGCAGCGCTACGTGCAGCGCAGCGGCCAAGGTTTGCGCGCCGCGCGTGCTGCTGGCGCGATGGTGATGCGCGGCTGAGCCTCGGTGCCCCGGCGCCGGAGGGCCGGGCGCCCTCACTCGCTTCAGCTTGACTTCAGCCCCTCGGGCTACAAGACAGCCCCCTCTGCCCCAGACCCGAACCGATGCGAGACCTCCGGACAGCTCTTCAGCCACGCGCCGCGCGCTTCTCCCCGCTCAACCTCGCCTGGATCGCGGCCCTGTGGATGGGCACCGTCGGCAACTGGCCGCTGTGGCAGCGCATGCTGGGCATGAGCGAATTCGCCGAGCCCAAGGGCAGGCTCTTCGTGCTGGTGTTCGCCGCCATCGTCTGCGCGTTGCTGGGCGCGCTGGCGAGCCTGCTGGCATGGCGGCCGGTGGTCAAGCCGGCGCTCACCGCGATGCTGCTGATAACCGCCGTGCTGGCGCATTTCATGGGCAGCTATGGGGTGGTGATCGACGCCACCATGATCACGAATGCGCTGCAGACCGACGTCCGCGAGACCCGGGACCTGCTGGGCCTGCGCATGGTGGCGAGCGTGCTGGTGATCGCGGCGCTGCCGGCCTGGTGGCTGTGGCGCCAGCCGCTGAAGGACAGCAGCTGGGCGCGGCGCATCTCATGGAACCTGGGCGGCCTGGTGCTGGGCCTGATCGCGGCCGTGCTGCTGGCGCTGACCAGCTTTGCCGACCTGTCCTCGACCATGCGCAACCACAAGTCCCTGCGCTACATGATCAGCCCGGTGAATGCGCTGTGGGGCGTGGGCGTGGTGGCCGCGGAATCGCAGCGCAAGCCCAAGGGCCCGCCCGAGGCCATCGGCCTGGACGCCAAGCTGGCGCCCCGCGCCGAGGGCGCGAAGCCGCCACTGGTGATGCTGGTGGTCGGGGAGACGGCGCGCGCGGCCAACTTCTCGCTCAACGGCTATGCCAAGCCCACCAACCCGGAGCTGGCCAAGCTGCCGGTGCTGAGCTTCCGCAATGTCAGCTCCTGCGGCACCAGCACCGCTGCGTCGCTGCCCTGCATGTTCTCGCCGCTGGGTCGCGAGGTCTACACCGACCTCAAGCCGCACCAGGAAAGCCTGATGGACGTGCTGCAGCGTGCCGGGCTGGCCGTGCTGTGGCTGGACAACCAGTCCGGCTGCAAAGGCATCTGCGACCGCGTGCCCAACGCCCAGGCCATCAACCCCGCGCGAGCCGATCACCCGCTGCCGCAGGGGCTGTGCGGCGCCGATGGCGAGTGCCTGGACGAGGCCCTGCTGCATGACCTGGAAGCCCGCATCGCGCAACTGGACCCGCAGCGCGTCGCGCGGGGCGTCGTGCTGGTGCTCCACCAGATGGGCAGCCATGGCCCGGCCTACTACAAGCGCACGCCGCCGGATCGAAAGCCCTTTCAGCCGGAGTGCCGCAGCAACGCGCTGCAGCAATGCCCGGTGGACGAGGTGCGCAACGCCTACGACAACACCATCGCCTACACCGACCGCGTGCTGGCCAGCGCGGTGCGCTGGCTGGAGACCCAGCAGGACCGCTTCGCGCCCAGCCTGGCCTATGTCTCCGACCATGGGGAGTCCTTGGGCGAGAAGAACCTCTTCCTGCACGGCATGCCCTACTCCGTGGCGCCGCAGGAGCAGAAGCATGTGCCTATGGTCCTCTGGTTGCCCGAAGCCAGCAGCCGCGCCGCCGGCGTGGACCGTGCCTGCCTGGCACAGCGGCTGGACACGCCGCTGTCGCACGACGGCCTGTTCCACACCGTGCTGAGCCTGGCCGGCGTGCAGACCCAGCTGTACCGCAAGGATTGGGATTGGGTGGGGGCTTGCAGGATTTGAGTGCCCGGGAGTGTGTGGCCCCCCCGCCCAAGGAATACCTTGGGCGGCCCCCCGCGGGGGCGCCGATACGGGCGGCATGGAGCCGCCCGTATCGGCAGGTGGGCCGGCTTGGGGCGGCCCGGCGCTCGGCCCCGAATACCGCCGATGCTCGCGGCGTCGAGCCGCAAGCATCGGCAGACGTCTTGGCAGCGAGCCCAGTGTGGAACCCAGCCGTACCCGGCGGGCTCTGCGCAGCGCGCAAACAGTCAATCCAAGCCTTCCCCGCCTCCCACACCCACTAAAACAAATCCCCCTGCCCCGCCATCCCAACCGGCCGTCTAAACCCGCTGTAGTCCATGGAGCGCCGCTCCCGCAGCAGCCCCAACCGCTGGCAGGCCTTGCGCATGCGCTGGCGCAGCAGGTCCGCCCACAGCCCTTCGCCGCGCATGCGGCTGCCAAAGCGGGGGTCGTTGTCGCGCCCACCGCGCATGTCGCGCAGCCGGGCCATCACGCGTTCGGCGCGCTCCGGGTAGTGCTGCCGCAGCCAGTCCAGGAACAGCGGGCGAACCTCCCAGGGCAGGCGCAGCGGGATGCTGAAAGCGCTGCTGGCGCCAGCGTCGGCCGCCGCCTCCAGGATGCGCTCCAGCTCAGGCTCGTTGAGAAACGGAATCACCGGCGACACGCTGACACCCACCGGCACGCCGGCCTCGGACAGCGTGCGCAGGGTCTGCAGCCGGCGCTGCGGCGACGCGGCGCGCGGTTCCAGCAAGCGGGCCAGCTGCGGGTCCAGCGTCGTGATCGACACATAGACGGCGAACTGCCCGCGGGCGGCCATGGGCGCGAGCAGGTCCAGGTCGCGCTCCACGCCGCTGGACTTGGTGACCAGTGAAAAGGGATGCTGAGCCTCGGCCAGCACCTCGACGATGCCGCGTGTGATGCGCAAGCGCCGCTCCACTGGCTGGTAGGCATCGGTCGCGGTCCCCAGGCACAGCGCCAGCGGCAGGTAGGACGGGCTCGCCAAGGTCTCGCGCAGGCGTTGCGCGGCATTGACCTTGGCGATGATGCGGGTCTCGAAGTCCAACCCCGGCGACAGGTTCAGATAGCTGTGCGTGGGCCGGGCGAAGCAGTAGATGCAGCCATGCTCGCAGCCGCGGTAGGGATTGATGGAGAGATCGAAGCCGATGTCCGGCGATTCATTGCCGCTCAGGATGCGCCCCGCCTGCTCCTCGATGATCTGGGTGCGCGGCGGCAGGGTTTCTTCGGCGGCCTGCTGGTCCAGGTTGCCCCAGCCGTCGTCGAACTGCTCGCGCTCGCGCGTCTCGAAGCGGTGGGCGATGGCCCAGGCCGTGCCCCGGCCTTTCAGCGGAGCGCCCGGCAGGAGCGGAGCGTCCGGAGCGGGCGCGGCGTCGGAGGAAT
Source organism: Pelomonas sp. CA6 (assembly GCF_022549225.1). Lineage (GTDB taxonomy): Bacteria > Pseudomonadota > Gammaproteobacteria > Burkholderiales > Burkholderiaceae_C > Roseateles. Next base: position 463,384 of record NZ_JAKZFD010000001.1, on the reverse strand, counting down.
GGGGCGTCTTCATACTGTTTATTTATACAGCATGCCTTGACCTCCGCCAAGCGCCTGCGACGAACGGATGCGCGCGGCCGTCGGCCCCGAACGATCAGTACTCGTCGCCGCCGCCGGTGTAGCCGGGCGCCAGATTCTCGAACTTCGTGTTCTGGCGCTGGAAAGCCAGCTTCACAGTGCCGACCGGGCCGTTACGCTGCTTGGCGATGATGATCTCGGCGACGCCCGGTTCCTTGCACTCTTCCTTGGTGTAGTACTCGTCGCGGTAAATGAACATGATGATGTCGGCATCCTGCTCGATGGCACCGGATTCGCGCAGGTCGGACATCATGGGCCGCTTGTCGGGCCGCGTTTCCACCGAGCGGTTCAGCTGCGACAGGGCGATCACCGGGCAGCGCAATTCCTTGGCCAGGGCTTTCAAACCACGCGAGATCTCGCCCACCACGGTGGCGCGGTTCTCCTCGCTGCCGCCGCCGTTGCCACTCATCAGCTGCAGGTAGTCGATGATGATCAGGCCCAGCTGGCCGCAGATGCGCGCCTGGCGGCGCGCACGCGCACGCACTTCGCTGGGCGAGAGGCCCGGGCTCTCGTCGATGAAGATGGGGGCATTGCCCAGCTTGTCCACCGCCTCGGCCAGGCGGCTCCATTCGTCGTCCTTGAGCCGGCCGGTGCGCAGATGGCTCTGGTCGATGCGGCCGATAGAGCCCACCATACGCAGCGCCAGCTGGGCGGCGCCCATTTCCATCGAGTAGATGACGACCGGCAGGCCTTCGTTGATCGCGACGGCCTCGCCGATGTTGATCGCGAAGGCCGTCTTGCCCATGGAGGGCCGGGCCGCGAGGATGATCAGGTCGCCGCGCTGCAGGCCGGCGGTCATGCGGTCCAGGTCGTAGAAGCCGGTGCGCACGCCGGTCACATCCTCGGCGCCGTTCTCCGCCAGCTCGTTGACGCGGTCCATCAGCTCGACCATCAGCCGGTCCATGCTCTGGAAGCCCTGGCCGCTGCGCGTGCCCTCCTCGCCGATGCGGAAGATCTTGCCTTCGGCCTCGTCCAGGATCTCGTTGACCGCCCGGCCCTGCGGGTTCAGCGCCGCGGTGGAGATTTCATCCGAGGTCTGAACCAGCTTGCGCAGGATGGCGCGCTCGCGAACGATCTCGGCGTAGCGGCGCAGGTTGCCGGCGCTGGGCACGCTCTGCGCGAGCGCGTTCAGATAGGCCAGGCCGCCGCACTCTTCCGCCTTGCCCAGCGAGGTCAGCTCCTCGTAGACGGTCACCACGTCGGCCGGCTTGCCGGCGTTCACCAGCTTACCAACGGCCGCGTAGATCTGCTTGTGCTCGTAGCGGTAGAAGTCGCCCTCGGAGAGCAGATCGGCGGCCTTATCCCAGGCCGAGTTGTCGATCAGCAGGCCGCCGAGCACGCTCTGCTCGGCCTCGACCGAGTTGGGCGGCACCCGCAGGCGCGCCACCTCGTCGTCGCGGGGAGTGCCGGGGGGATTGGAGGAGAAGATCGCGGACATGTGGACAAGTCTGTGGGCAAGCTTGGGATGGGCACTGGACAACTGTCGGGCCCAGAAAGCCGAAAGCCGACGGCTTTGCAGCCGTCGGCTTTCGAGCATAGTGGCAGCCCTTGCGGGCGGCGGCTATGCGGGAAATCCAGCCTGGTTCGCAGACCGGATCTCCGATGTCGGGCGGGCGATTACTCGGCCTCGGCCACGACCTGGACGTGCAGGTCCACGACCACGTCGGTGTGCAGGGCCACCGACACGGTGAACTCGCCCACGGCCTTCAGCGGGCCATTGGGCAGGCGCACCTGGGCCTTCACGACCTCGAAGCCGGCCTTCACCAGGGCTTCGGCGATGTCGGCGTTGGTCACGGAACCGAACAGGCGGCCGTCCACGCCAGCCTTCTGGCTGATGGTGACGGTCTTGCCGTTCAGCTTCTCGCCCTGGGTCTGGGCGGCGGCCAGCTTCTCGGCGGCGGCCTTTTCCAGTTCGGCGCGCTTGGCTTCGAATTCCTTGATGGCGGCCTCGGTGGCGCGACGGGCGCGGCGGGTCGGGATCAGGAAGTTGCGGGCGTAGCCGTCCTTGACCTTGACCACGTCACCCAGGTTGCCGAGGTTGGCCACCTTTTCAAGCAGGATCACTTGCATGGTGTCTAACTCCTCAAACCTTGTGCTGGTCGCTGTACGGCAGCAGGGCCAGGAAGCGGGCGCGCTTGATCGCGACCGACAGCTGGCGCTGGTAGAACGCGCGCGTGCCGGTCAGGCGGGCGGGCACGATCTTGCCGTTTTCGCTGACGAAGTCGCGCAGCGTGTCGACGTCCTTGTAGTCGATGGACTCGACGCCGGCCACGGTGAAGCGGCAGAAGCGCTTGCGGCGGAACAGCAGCGATTGTTGGTTGCGCTTGGGCTTGCGGTCCTTGGAGAACCGACCTTTACCACGTGCGGGGGGCATATTGACCTCTTTGAATCTATCCGGATTGAACGATGCGAGCCTGCGCTGCGTCTGCCTCAGGTCTTGAGCCGGGTGATGTGGAACACCGTTCCCCGACCCTGGCGCTGTGCCGACAGAAAGCCTTTGAAGAAGGCCTGACTGCCCAGCCCCAGCGCCTGCACCTGCTTGGCCATGTCGCCGATCGCCACCGCCTTCAGTTCCAGCGCCACCTTGCGGAGGCTGCCGGCTTCTTCCACCTGGGACTCATGCATGAGCATCAGGTCCAGGGCCGGCAAGCCGGCGGGGGTGTAGCGGATCGGGGCCATTTCCAGCACCTGCGCCTGCAACACCAGCTGGTTCATGCAGACGCGTGGAGAACTGGCAGGTAAGACTCTTTCGCGAACGCTTGGCGGTTGGCTCGCGCCAGCCGATTAGGCGGACGCTTCCTGAGGCGCCTTGCGGGCCTCTTCGCGCTCGACAGCCTTCATCATCACCGAGGGGGCGGTCTCCGCCTTGTCCTTGGCAACGGTCAGGTGACGCAGCACGGCGTCGTTGAAGCGGAAGCCGGTTTCCAGCTCAGCCAGGACTTCCTTGCTGCACTCGATGTTCAGGCACAGATAGTGCGCCTTCGCGAGCTTCTGGATCATGTAGGCCAGCTGACGGCGGCCCCAGTCTTCCACACGATGCACCTTGCCACCACCGTTGGTGACCAGGCCCTTGTAGCGCTCCAGCATGGCCGGAACCTGTTCGCTTTGATCCGGATGGATCAGCAGAACGATCTCGTAATGACGCATAAACACTCCTTATGGATTTCAACGACCTTCAGCCCTTGGCCGCCTCCCTGGATCCAGGAAAACGACGCCAGCCCCCAGCCTGAAAGCCGGCCCCATGCGTCTGGCTTGCGGACATGGCCTCGGATGAGGCATGCCCTAAGCCCTGGGTCCGGCAAGGGAAAGCCCGCGATTGTAGCGCAGTCGCGCCACATTGACCAGGGATGCGGCCGCGCTCAGCGTCCGTCGGGGCTGCGCAGGCGTTGCACCAGCGCCGTGGCGGCGGCACTGGGCCGAGGTGTCGACAGGCTGACCACCACCAGCGCCAGCACGCCAGCGGGCACGCCGAACACCGCGGCCGAGATCGGCTGTATGCCCCACCACAGCTGCGGCGGCCCGGACAGGCCCAGCATCTGGCGCAACGCCGGGTGGGCCGTGACCATGTAGTAGATCGTCACGCCCAGGCCCGTCAGCATCGCCGCCAGCGCCCCCGGCCGATTGGCGCGCGACCAGAACACGCCACCGACCAGCGCCGGCACGAAGGTGGCGCCCGCCAGCGAGAAAGCGGCGGACACCAGGAAGAGGATGTCCGCCGGCTTCTGCGCCGCCACCGCAGCGGCGGTCAGCGCCATCGCCAGCAGCAGGGCCTTGGAGATGGTGACGCGTTTGGTCGTGCTGGCCCGCGGGTTGATCACCCGGTAGTAGAGGTCGTGGGACAGCGCGCTGGAAATGGTCAGCAGCAGCCCGTCGGCCGTGGACAGCGCGGCCGCCAGGCCGCCGGCCGCCACCATGCCCGACACCACATAGGGCAGCCCGGACAGCTCGGGCGCCAGCAGCATGATGATGTCGCCGCTGAGGCGCAGCTCGCCGAGCTGCAGCACGCCGTCACCGTTGAGGTCGCTCACCGCGATCAGCCCCGGGTCCACGCGCGCCCATTGGCGTATCCAGCTGGGCAGATCGTCGATGGGCGTGCCCACCAGTTGGTTGAAGACCTCGAACTTGAGCATCACCGCCAGCGCCGGCGCGGTGATGTACAGGGCCGAGATGAACAGCAGCGACCAGGTCACCGACGAGCGCGCCTGCGCGACGTTGGGTGTCGTGTAGTAGCGCGTCAGGATATGCGGCAGGCCGGCGGTGCCCACCATCAGGCACAGCACCAGCGCGAGGAAGTTGCGCCGCGACAGCTCGAAGGCCTCACGTTCCTCGGCACTGCCCTGCGGATCGCCGGCGAAAGCCTGGGCGTGACGGGGCATGCCGGACAGCTCCTTCGCCCGTTCGCTGTCCTGGGTCATCTCGCGCCCCCAGCGGTCCACCGCGTCGGCCTCGGTGCGCGGGAGTGCGGAGCGGCGCTTCTCGGCCGCCTGGATCTCGGCCAGCGGTGCGTCCTTGGCGCGCAGCAGCGCGACCTCCTGCGAGGCGCGCAGGCGCTCCTCGGCCAGCGCCTGGGGCACGCGCGCGAGGCGGTCCTCCGCCTCGCTGGCCCGGTGCGCATAGATGTGACGCACCTCCAGCTCGGCCTTGTCGGCGATCAGCTGGTCCTCGCGCAGCGTGATGGCCTGGACCTGCTGCCCATAGCTGAAATGCGGCAGCACAAAGCCGGTCTGCTTGGCCGACAGCCACAGCACCGGCACTAGGTAGGCGAGGATCATGATGATGTACTGCGCCACCTGGGTCCAGGTCACCGCCCGCATGCCGCCCAGGAAGGAGCACACCAGCACGCCCCCCAGACCGACGAACACGCCGATCTCGAAGCTCAGCCCCGTCAGCCGCGTCGTGATCAGCCCGACACCATAGATCTGCGCCACGACGTAGACGAAGGACACCAGCACCGTCGCCACCGCGGCCAGCAGGCGGATGTCGCGTCCACCATAGCGCTCGCCGAAGAAATCGGCGACCGTGAAGCCGCCGAAGCGGCGCAGATAAGGCGCCAGGAAGAGCGCGACCAGCACGAAGCCGCCGGTCCAGCCCAGCACGAAGGCCAGCCCCCCGTAGCCGGACAGATAGAGGCTGCCCGCCAGCCCCAGGAACGACGCCGCGCTCATCCAATCGGCGCTGGCGGCCATGCCGTTGTAGAAGGCCGGCACGCGGCGCCCGGCCACGTAGTACTCCTCCGGGTCGGTCGTGCGGCTCAGGATGCCGATGCCGGCATACACCCCCACCGTGACGGCCAGGAAGGAGAAGCCGATCCAGCGCTTGGGCAGGCCCCAGTACTCCAGCACGGCCAGCACCAGCACCAGCACCGCGAACCCCAGCGTGTAGCCGAGGTAGATGCGGTCCAGGCGTTGGCGGAACCTGGCGGTAGGAAGAGGGCTGGACATAGCTCGGATGATGCGCCGCCTCCGCACGGCGCGCATCGCGGATGACCCGCGCCGGGGGCGCCTGGCGGCGGCACCCCCGGACACCCGGCGCGATGGCAGCGCGCCGGGGTCAACGCCATCCGGCGGCGAAGAGCCGCCTCAGCGGGCGGCCAGTCGCTGCCAGGTCTCGATCACCGTGTCGGGGTTCAGCGAGATGGAGACGATGCCTTCCTGTGCCAGCCAGTCGGCGAAGTCCGGATGGTCGCTGGGGCCCTGACCGCAGATGCCGATGTACTTGCCGGTGGCACGGCAGGCGGTGATCGCGCGCGAAATCAGCGCCTTCACGGCCGGATCGCGCTCGTCGAAATCGCCGGAGAGCTGCTCCAGGCCCGAATCCCGGTCCAGGCCCAGCGTCAGCTGGGTCAGGTCGTTGGAGCCGATGGACATGCCGTCGAAATGCTCCAGGAACTGCTCGGCCAGGATGGCGTTGCTGGGCACCTCGCACATCATGATCACGCGCAGCCCGTCGACGCCGCGCTTGAGCCCGCGCTCGGCCAGCATGCCGACCACGCGCTCGGCCTGGCGCACGGTGCGCACGAAGGGCACCATGATCTCGACGTTGCTCATGCCCATGTCGTTACGCACGCGTTTGAGAGCCTCGCACTCCATCGCAAAGGCGTCGGAGAACTCGCCGCTGATGTAGCGCGACGCGCCGCGGAAGCCCAGCATGGGGTTCTCTTCGTCCGGCTCGTAGCGCGACCCACCGATCAGCTTGCGGTACTCGTTGCTCTTGAAGTCGGACAGGCGCACGATCACCGGCTTCGGGTAGAAGGCGGCGGCGATGGTGGCGATGCCCTCGGCCAGCTTGTCCACGTAGAAGGCGCGCGGCGAGGCGTGGCCGCGGGCGACCGACTCCACCGCCTTCTTCAGGTCGGCGTCGACGTTCGGATAGTCCAGGATGGCCTTGGGATGGACGCCGATGTTGTTGTTGATGATGAACTCGAGGCGGGCCAAGCCCACGCCGCTGCTGGGCATCTGCGCGAAGTTGAAGGCCAGCTGCGGATTGCCGACGTTCATCATGATCTTCACCGGGCAGTACGGCAGCTCGCCGCGATGCACCTCGGTGACCTCGGTTTCCAGCAGGCCGTCGTAGATGTGGCCGGTGTCGCCCTCGGAGCAGGCCACCGTGACCAGCTGGCCGTCCTTCAGCGTCTCGGTCGCGTCGCCGCAGCCGACCACCGCCGGGATGCCCAGCTCGCGCGCGATGATGGCGGCGTGGCAGGTGCGGCCGCCGCGGTTGGTGACGATGGCGCTGGCGCGCTTCATCACCGGCTCCCAGTTCGGGTCCGTCATGTCGGTGACCAGCACGTCACCGGGCTGCACGCGCTCCATCTCGGCGATGCTGTGGACCAGGCGCACCGGGCCGGTGCCGATCTTCTGCCCGATCGCGCGCCCCTCGGCCAGCACCGTGCTGTGGCCCTTGAGCTTGAAGTGATGCTCGACCTGGCCTTCGGCCTGGCTCTTCACCGTCTCGGGACGGGCTTGCAGGATGTAGAGCTGGCCGTCGCCGCCGTCCTTGCCCCATTCGATGTCCATCGGACGCCCATAGTGCTGCTCGATGATCAGCGCGTAGCGGGCCAGCTGGATGACTTCCTCGTCGTTCAGCGAATAGCGGTTGCGCTGTTCCGGCTCGGTGTCCTCGGTCCTGACCAGCTTGCCGCTCGCCGCCTTCTCCTCGGGCGTCGCGAAGCTCATCTTGATCAGCTTGGAACCCAGGTTGCGACGAATCAGCGCGAACTTGCCCTTGGTCAGCGCCGGCTTGTGCACGTAGAACTCGTCGGGGTTGACCGCGCCCTGCACCACCGTCTCGCCCAGGCCGTAGCTGGAGGTGATGAAGACCACGTCCTTGAAGCCCGACTCGGTGTCGATGGTGAACATCACGCCGGCCGAACCCAGGTCGGAGCGCACCATGCGCTGCACGCCGGCCGACAGCGCCACCTCGCTGTGGGCAAAGCCCTTGTGCACGCGGTAGCTGATCGCGCGGTCGTTGTAGAGGGAGGCAAAGACCTCCTTCATCTTGTGCAGCACCTGCTCGATGCCGACCACGTTCAGGAAGGTCTCCTGCTGGCCGGCGAAGGAGGCGTCGGGCAGGTCTTCGGCGGTGGCCGACGAGCGCACCGCGAAGGAGGCCGCAGGATTGCCGGCGGTCAGGCGCGCGAATTCCTCGCGGATCGCCGCCTCCAGGTCCGCCGGGAAGGGCTGGGCCTCGACCCAGCCGCGGATCTCGGCACCGGCCTCGGCCAACGCGCGCACGTCGTCGGTGTTCAGGCTGGACAGCCGGGCGTGAATGCGCTGGTCCAGTCCCTCGTACTTGAGGAACTCGCGGAAGGCATGCGCCGTGGTGGCGAAGCCCCCGGGCACCCGAACGCCGGACTCGGCCAGCTGGGAGATCATTTCGCCGAGGCTGGCGTTCTTGCCGCCCACGACCTCGACGTCGTCCATCCTCAGTTTCTCGAAGGGTACGACCAGGGCGGCCGCCTCGAAGCGTGCATCAGACATGGGAAAACTCCGTGATGTTGAGAAACCGGGCTTCCCTGCCTGGCCCTGGTCGGCACGACGGCGGCCGATCCACAAAGGGCCATCCCGGCGCGCAGCATCGCCCGATTTCTGATCGGTTGTGATGGGGGGCGGAGCGCGTTCATCGGGGGCATGGATTGAAACTGGCGGGAATTCTACGGGTTCGCGCCCTTAAGATGCGATCAGGCCTTCTTCAGCGCGGGGCGCCAGAGCCCCACTGTCACCATGACCCAACGCACCGTGTACTTTGTCTCGGACGGCACCGGCATCACGGCCGAGACCTTCGGCAACTCCATCCTGGCCCAGTTCTCGATCAAGCCGCGCCATGTGCGCCGCCCCTTCGTCGACAGTGTCGACAAGGCCCGCGAGGTGGTCGACGAGATCAACGAGACTGGCCGGCGCGAGGGCGAGCGGGCCATCGTGTTCGCCACCCTGGTCAACCGCGAGGTGCTGGAGGTGGTGCGCAGCCGCTGCGAAGGCATGGTGATGGACATGGTGGGCACCTTCATCGAACCGCTGGAGCAGGAGCTGCAGCTCAAGTCCAACCACCGCGTCGGCCGCTTCTCCGACGTGGCGCGCAGCCAGGAGTACCACGACCGCATCGAGGCGATCAATTTCTCGCTCGCCCACGACGACGGTCAATCGGCCAAGAACCTGGACCGCGCCGACGTGATCCTGGTCGGCGTGAGCCGCTGCGGCAAGACGCCCACCTCGCTGTACCTGGCGATGCAGCACGGCATCAAGGCCGCCAACTACCCGCTGATCCCCGAGGACTTCGAGCGCAACGTGCTGCCTTCCATGCTGATGCCGCACAAGAGCAAGTGCTTCGGGCTGACCATCGACCCCGAGCGCCTGTCGCAGATCCGCAATGAGCGCCGCCCGGGCAGCAAATACGCCGACCTGGTGAACTGCCACTACGAGGTGCGCGAGGCCGAGACCATGATGAAGAAAGCCGGCATCGCCTGGCTCTCCTCCACCCACAAGTCCATCGAGGAAATCGCGACCACCATCCTGCGCGACATCCGTCCGGACAGGCTGATCTATTGAGCGCCGCCGCATTGGCCCTGGTGCTGGCCGCCGCGCTGCTGCATGCGCTGTGGAATCTGGGCGCGAAGAAGGCGCAGGGCAACCATCACTTCGTGCTCGCCAGCTCGCTGGGCGTGGCGCTGCTGTGGCTGCCGGTCGCCGTCTACGTGGGCGTGGATGAGCTGCCACGCTGGGGCTGGCCTCAGTGGGCCGCCACGCTGCTGAGCGCGGCGCTGCACCTGGCCTACTTCAATGCGCTGCTGGCTGGCTACCGCGCCTCCGACATGACTGTGGTCTACCCGGTCGCGCGCGGCAGCGGGCCGTTGATCTCGTCGCTGGTGGCCCTGGTGCTGCTGGACGAGCACCTGGGCGTCTATGGCGCGTTGGGGCTGGCCGGCGTGGTGGGCGGCATCCTGCTGATCGCCGCGGGCCCGGCCTTGCTGGCGCGCGGCGACGCCGAGCAGCAGCGGCGACGCAAGCTGGGCCTGCTGTGGGGGCTGCTTACCGGCGCCACCATCGCCAGCTACAGCGTGGTCGACGGCTATGCGGTGAAGATGCTGGCCGTTTCGCCGCTGCTCTACGACTACCTCTGCAACCTGTTGCGCGTCCCGCTGGCGCTGCCGCCGGTGCTGCGCGACCGCGGCGGATTCTGGCCAGCGCTGCGGCGGCAATGGCCTTACGCGCTGCTGGTCGCCGCGCTCAGCCCGCTGGCTTACATCCTGGTGCTGTACGCGATGCAGCTGGCGCCGCTGTCTCGCGTGGCACCGGCGCGCGAGCTGTCCATGCTGGTGGCGGCGCTGCTGGGCGGACAGCTGCTGGGCGAAGGCGAGCGCGGCTGGCGCCTGGCCGGCGCCGTGCTGATCGCCGCTGGCGTGGTGGGGCTGGCGGCGTCCTGAGCGCCAAGGGGCGCCCGGGGCGCCGCTCGCTCGGGCTCAGGCCAGCCGCTGGCGCGCGCTCTCGTAGAGGCAGATGGCCGCCGCGCTGCCGACATTGAGCGATTCCTCGCCGCCGGGCTGCGGAATGCCCAAGGTCAGCGAGCAACGCGCCATCAACGCCGGCTGCACGCCCTGCCCTTCATGGCCCATCACCCAGGCACAGGGCCGGGGCAGGCGCACCTGGTGCAGCTGCTGGGCCGCATGCGAGCTGGTGGCCAGCAGGGGCAGCTGCAGGCGCGACAAATCCTCCGGGCCCAGGCCCTCGACCAGGCGCAGCGCGAAGTGCGCCCCCATGCCGGCGCGCAGCACCTTGGGCGACCACAGCGCGGCCGTGCCTTTGAGCGCCAGCACCTGGCCGAAGCCCAGCGCCGCGGCGCTGCGCAGAATGGTGCCCACGTTGCCGGCGTCCTGCAGGCGGTCCAGCACCACGCTGTCCACGCCCGGGGTCAGGTCTTGCGTCGCTGGCAGCGCCAGCTCGAAGCCGATCTGCGCGGGAGATTCCAGCCCGGAGACGGTCTTGAACAGCGCCGACGACACGACCAGCACCCGCGGCGCCCGCTCGGCCAGCTCGCGCAGCGCGGGCTGCTGCGCCGCTTCCTCGGTGATCAGCGCCAGCTGAGGGCCGAGCCCGCGCTGCAGCGCGGCACGGCCGAGGTGGTCGCCTTCCAGCCAAACGCTGCCCAGCTTGCGGTAGGCGTTGCCGTCCTGCGCCAGCTTGCGCAGGCGCTGCAGTTGCGGGTTGTCGCGGGCGCTGATGGGCTGCCAGGTCATGATGGGGCTCCGGAAAGCGAGGGGATCGCCAGCAGCTCCCGCACCGGCCCGAAGCTGCGCCGGTGCCAGGCGCTGACGCCGTGGGCGCGCAGCGCCTGCAGGTGCTCGGCGGTGGGGTAGCCCTTGTGGGTGGCGAAGCCATACTGAGGCAGGGCCTCATGCCACTGCAGGCAGAGCCGGTCGCGGTGCACCTTGGCCAAGATGGATGCGGCGGAGATGGCGGCCACCTTGGCGTCGCCCTTCACGATGGCCTCGGCGGGCACCTTCAGCACCGGGATGCGGTTGCCATCGACCAGCACCTTGGCCGGCGGCAGGCGCAGGCCCTCCACCGCACGGCGCATCGCCAGCATCGTCGCCTGCAGGATGTTGAGGCGGTCGATCTCTTCGACGCTGGCCTCCGCGATGCAGCAGCACAAGGCCTTGGCGCGGATCTCGTCGAACAGCCGCTCGCGCTTCTTCTCGCTCAGGGCCTTGGAGTCGCCAAGCCCGGCGATGGGCGCCTGGTCGTCCAGGATCACCGCGGCGGCGACCACCGGGCCGGCCAGCGGACCGCGGCCGGCCTCGTCGACGCCGGCAATCAGACCCACACGATCCCAGGCCAGGCCGAGTTGCTCAGGCGCGGGCATGGCGGATCTCCAGGAAGCTCGGCCCACCCGACCGGGCACGAAGCCCGCGGCGCGCCGGGAACACCGGCCTCGGATCCTCAGCGCTGCAGCAGATTTGCGATGGCATCGCCGGCACGTTGCGCGGTATTGCAGCGCAGCAGTTCATGTTGTTCGACAAAGCGCTGCTGCACCCGCGCATAGCGCGCCGGATCGTCCAGCCAGGCCAGGCCCTCGCGGGCCAGATTCTCGGGCGTGCAGTCCTGCTGGATCAGTTCGGGCACGAGGAATTCGCGCGCCAGCACATTGGGCAGCCCCACCCAGGGCTGCAGGGCCTTGCCGCGCATGCGCCAGGCGTTGAGCCAGTGCAGCTTGTAGGCGATCACCATGGGGCGCTTGAACAGCGCCGCCTCCAGCGTCGCGGTGCCGCTGGCCACCAGCGTGACGTCGCAGGCCGCCAGGGCCTCGTGCGAACGGCCGTCCAGCAGGGTCAGGGGCAGGTCTTGCCCATGGGCCTGCTGCAGCGCACGGGCCATCTCCATCAGCCCGGGCGCGACCGGCAGGATGAAGCGCAGATCGCCGCGCGCCTGCGCCATCCGTCGGGCCGCCTGCAGCAGCGGCGGCGCGATGTACTTCAGCTCCGAGCGCCGGCTGCCGGGCAACAGAGCCACGACCGGTCCGCCGGACGAGCCCTCAGCGAGGCCCAGCGCCACGCGCGCCGCCGCCTGGTCGGGCCACAGCGGAATGCGATCGGCGAGTGGATGGCCCACATAGGTGGCCCCGATGCCGGCGCGCTGCAGCAGTTCGGGCTCGAAGGGGAACAGGCACAGCACATGGTCGCAGCTGGCCTTGATGGTCTGCACGCGCTCGGGCCGCCAGGCCCAGATGGATGGGCAGACGAAGTGCACGGTCTTGATGCCGGCCTCGCGCAGGCGGCGCTCGAGGCCGAAGTTGAAGTCCGGCGCATCGACGCCGACGAAGACCGAGGGCGGGTCGGCGATCAGCCGGTCGCCGAGCTCGCGGCGTATGGCGAGCAGTTCGCGGAGGTTCAACAGCGCGTCGACATAGCCGAAGATGGACAGCTTGTGGCTGGGCCACCAGGCGGTGAAGCCAAGCTCGGCCAGGCGCGGGCCGCCGATGCCGCAGGAGAGCAGCCCGGGCCAGCGCTCGCGCAGACCCTGCAGCAGCAGGCTGGCCAGCAGATCGCCCGAGGCCTCGCCGGCCACCAGGCCCAGCGTGGGCGCGGCCACGGCGGCAGACGGCGGCGCGGCGGACGACGACCCGGCGAAGCCGGCTCCGCTGGGTTCGGTGCCGTTCATCCGTTCAGCGGACGATGCCGCGTTGGGCGCTGGCCAGGAAGTCCAGCATCTGCTGAACCTCGGCATCCCCGCCCTGCCCGCGCAGCTCGCCGATCGCGGTGAGGGCCTGCTCCAGCGTCAGGCCGTTGCGGTAGAGCAGCTTGTGGATCTGCTTGACGACGGCGATCCGCTCGGACGTGAAATCGCGCCGGCGCAGCCCCACCAGGTTGAGCCCGCGCGCGGCCAGCGGATGGCCGTCCACCATCATGAACGGTGGCACGTCCTGCGCCACATGGGCCTGGAAGCCCACCATCGCATGCGCGCCGATGCGCATGCGCTGCAGCACGCCGGTCAGGCCGCCGATCGTGGCCCAGTCATCGACGCGGACGTGGCCGGCCAGCGTCACGCCATTGGCCAGCACGCAGTGATCGCCCAGCACCACGTCATGGGCCAGATGCACATAGGCCATGACCCAGTTGTCATCGCCGACACGCGTCTCGCCACGGTCCTGCACCGTGCCCACGTTGAAAGTGCAGAACTCGCGCACCGTGTTGCGGTCGCCGATCACCAGCGTGGTCGGCTCGCCGGCGTACTTCTTGTCCTGGTTGGCCGCGCCGATGGAACTGAACTGGAAGAAGCGGTTGTCGCGGCCGATGGTGGTATGGCCTTCGATCACCACATGCGGGCCGACCACCGTGCCGGCGCCGATCTTCACGTGAGGACCGATCAGCGTGTAGGCACCGACCTCGACCGACTCGTCCAGCTCGGCCGCCGGGTCGACCAGCGCGGTGGGATGGATGCGCGCCATCGCGGAGCTCTCCGTCAGGCCGCCGGCAGCTGGCGCATGGTGCACATCAGCTGCGCCTCGGCCGCGACCTCCTCGCCGACCCAGGCTCGGCCATGGAACTTGTAGATGCCGGCCTTGGCACGGTCCAGCACCACTTCCAGGCGCAACTGGTCGCCCGGCTCGACCGGGCGCTTGAAGCGCGCGCCATCAATGCCGGCGAAATAGACCACGCTGTTCTCATCGAGCTCGGTACCCGTGCTCTCCAGCGCCAGCAGCGTCGCCGCCTGGGCCATCGCCTCCAGGATCATCACACCCGGGAACACCGGGCGATGCGGGAAGTGGCCGTTGAAGACAGGCTCGTTGATGCTGACGTTCTTCAGCGCCAGGATGCGACGCCCCTTCTCGATCTCCAGCACGCGGTCCACCAGCAGGATGGGATAGCGATGCGGAAGCATCTTCAGGATGCGGTGGATGTCGATCAATGCTTTCATGGGTTGCTCTTCTTTTCCAGCGCACGCAGCCGCTGGCGCAGGTCATGCAGCTTGCGCAGCGTGGCCGCGTTCTTTTCCCAGTTCGCGTAGTTGTCGAAGGGGAAGTGGCCGCCGTAGTTGCCGGGCTGGTGGATGCTGCCTGTGATGACCGCGGTGGCGGTCACATTGACATGGTCGGCGATGCTGATGTGGCCCTTGACGCGCGCGGCGCCGGCCAGCGTGCAATAGGCACCGATCTTGGCGCTGCCGGCAATGGCCACCGCGCCGGCGATCGCGGTACGGGTGCCGATCTGCACGTTGTGCGCGATCTGCACCAGGTTGTCGATCTTCACGCCGTCGGCGATCACGGTGTCGCCCAGGGCGCCGCGGTCGATGCTGGTGTTGGAGCCGATCTCGACGTCGTCGCCGATGCGGACCGCACCGAGCTGCTCGATCTTCACCCAGACCACACCGCCCTCGCCCCGGGTCGGTGCGAAGCCAAAGCCGTCGGAGCCGATCACCGTGCCGCTGTGCACCAGGCCGCGCGCGCCGATGCGGCAGTCATGGCCCAGCACCACATGGGGCGCGAGCCGCGTGCCCTCGCCCACCTCGGCGTCGTGCTGCACCACGCAATGGGCACCAATGCGGGCGCCGCGGCCGATGCGGGCGCCAGATTCGATCACCGCATAAGGGCCGATCTCGACGTCCTCGCCCAGCACCGCATCCGGCGCGACGACCGCGGTCGGGTGCACCGAAGGCGTGGGCCTGGGCTTGCGCATGTTCGCCACCCACCACTGGGTCAGGCGCGCGAAGTACAGGTAGGGATCCGGCGTGACGATGGCGCAGCCCTGGCCGCCCCGGCGCGCCGCGGCCGCCTCGGCCATCGCCGGCGCGACGATCACGCAGGCGGCGCCGGTGCTGTCCAGCTGCGAGCGATAGAGCGGATTGGCCAGGAAAGAGATCGCGTCGGGGCCTGCTTCGTCCAGCGGGGCCACGCGCGACACCTGGGTTTCACCCGCACCAAGAAGATCGCCGCCCAAGGCGGCGATCAGATCCTGGACGCAGACCTGCCGGATGTTCACTTCTGTGCATTCAGCGTATCGATCACCTTCTTGGTGATGTCGATACGGTCGCTCGCATGGATGGCGTCCTGCAGGATCAGGTCGTACTTTTCCTTCTCGTAGATCGCCTTGATCACGCGGTTGGCCTTGTCGACGACCGTGGCCAGCTCTTCGTTCTTGCGCTGGTTCAGGTCTTCCTGGAACTCACGGCGCTTGCGCTGCAGATCGCGGTCCTGCTCGATCAGGTCACGCTGGCGACGGCCGCGCTCGGCTTCGGACAGCGTGGGGGCTTCCTTCTCCAGCTTCTCGGCGGCGCTGCGCAGCTTGCCTTCGGCGTCCTTCAACTCCTTGTCGCGGCGACCGAACTCGGCCTCCAGCTTGGCACCAGCGGCCTTGGCCATGTTGGCCTCGCGCAGCACGCGGTCGCTGTTGACGTACCCGATCTTCAATTCCTGGGCCTGGGTCGCCAGGGTCGTCGCCGACATCAGGGCGGCCAGAGCCACCGTCTTCAACAGCTTGCTGTTCATCAGAATGCGTTCCCGATCTGGAATTGGAATTTCTCGATTCTATCCGTGCCCTTCTTGCGAATCGGCACACCATAGCTCAAACGCAGGGGGCCCATCGGCGAGAGCCAGCTGATGCCGATACCGCCCGAGGAGCGGATGTCCGACGCGCTGAGCTTTTCGTTGGAGCCCCAGACATTGCCCATGTCCACGAAGCCGAAGAGGCGGAAGCTCTTGTCGTTGCCGGTGCCGGGAACCGGCACGTAGAGCTCGGCGTTCAGGTTGAACTTGCGGTTGCCGCCCGAGTAGGAGCCCGTGATGTCCACCGGGCCCAGCGAGCCGGCCTCGAAGACGCGCACCGAGCCCAGGCCGCCGGAGTAGAAGTTCTTGAACAGCGGGAAGGGCCGGCTGCCCAGGCCGCTGCCCCAGGCGATCTCGCCGTTGAGCATCAGCGAGAACTTGCGCGTCAGCTGGAAGAACTCCTGGTGCTGGACGTTGGCGATCGCGTAGCGTGCATCGCCAATGGGACTGAGTTCAAGGTTGACGCGCTGGTAGCGGCCGGCCGTCGGCGTGATCACGCTGTCGCGGTTGTCGCGCTTCCAGCCCACGGTCAGCGGCACCGCTGAACTGCTGGCGCCGAAGGTGTGACGGTACAGCCAGTACGAGAACGGCAAGCCGCGCGAGGTGGTGATGCGGGTGTTCTCGTAGCCGATGCCGAAGAAGACCGTGTCCTCTTCCGAGAAGGGCACACCGAACTTGACCGAGCCGCCCACCGTCGCCAGCTGGTACTCCTCACCCAGGGTGTTGATCGGCTTCACGGTGCGGTAGAACACGTCCAGACCGCGCGAGACACCGTCCACCGTGAAATAAGGATCCACGGTGGAGATGGCCAGCGCGCGACCGGTGCGCGCGGTGTTGACCTGGATGCCCAGGTAGTTGCCCGAACCGAAGGCGTTGTCCTGCTGGATGGAGCCCGACAGCGACAGCTTGCTGGCGCTGGAGTAGCCGGCACCGACGGTGATGTTGCCGGTCGGACGTTCGGTAACGGAGATGGTCACATCCACCTGGTCCGGCGAGCCGGGCACCTCGGTGGTGTCGATGTTGACGTCCTTGAAATAGCCCAGGCGCTCGACGCGGTCGCGTGAGTTCTTGATGCGCTGTCCGTCGTACCAGGCGGACTCGAACTGACGGAACTCGCGGCGGATGACCTCGTCCCGCGTGCGCGTGTTGCCCGAGACCAGCACGCGGCGCACGTAGACGCGGCGCTGCGGCTCGCCGACGAAGGTCACGACCACCTGGCCGGTGGCGCGATCAATTTCCGGCCGGCTCTCGACGCGCGCGAAGGCGTAGCCGAAGGTGCCGTAGAGGTCCTGGAAGTTGCGCGTGGTCTGCGCCACCGCCTCACCCTGGTAGGCCTGGCCGGGCTTGAGTGCGATCAGGCGCTTGAACTCCTCGTCGCGGCCGAGGAACTCGCCTTCGAGCTTGATCGCGCTGACCGTGTAGGGCTGGCCCTCGTGCACGGTGACCGCGATGCTGATGCTCTGCTTGTCCGGCGAGATCGTGACCTGCGTGGACTCGACGTTGAACTCCAGATAGCCGCGGTTCAGATAGTAGGAGCGGATGGTCTCCAGGTCCGCGTTCAGCTTGGTGCGGCTGTAGCGGTCGGTCTTGGTGTACCAGGTCAGCCAGCCGCTGGTGGTCTGCTCCAGCAGGCCCAGCAGCGTGCCTTCGGAGAAGACCTTGCTGCCCAGGATGCGGATCTCCTTGATCTTCGCCGGCTCGCCCTCGGTGACCGAGAAGCTCACATTGACGCGGTTGCGCTCCAGCGGCGTGATCGTGGTCGTGACCTCGGCGCCGTAGAAGCTGCGCGTCAGGTACTGGCGCTTCAGCTCCTGCTCGGCGCGGTCGGCCAGGGCCTTGTCGAAGGGCTTGCCTTCGCCGATGCCCACGTCCTTCAGCGACTTGTTCAGCGCCTCGGTGTCGAACTCCTTCAAGCCCGCGAAGCTGACGTTGGCGATGATGGGCCGCTCTTCGATCACCACGACGACGGCCGTGCCGTCGATGTTGATCTTGACGTCCTTGAACAGGCCGGTCGCGAACAGCGCACGCAGCGCGGCCGCACCCTTGTCATCGTTGTAGGTGTCGCCGATGCGGAAAGGCAGGCTCGCGAACACCGTGCCCGGATCGGTCCGCTGCAGGCCCTCGACGCGGATGTCTTTCAGGACGAAGGGCTCGACGGCCCAGGCGGCGCCCGCGTGCAGGACAGCGGCCAACGCCGCCACGTAACTCAAGGTCGGGCGCATACGCATAGGCGAAAGTGGGGACATGCGGAAGCTTCAGTGCAGACCCAGCAAGCGGGTCAGGTCGTTGGAAAGGGCCAGGCTCATCATCAGCAGCAGAACAGCGACGCCAACGCGCTGAAGCTGCTTGTGCCACCACTCGGAGACGGGGCGGCCGCTCAAGCCCTCGAAAAGATAATACATCAGGTGTCCGCCATCGAGCATGGGCAGCGGGAGCAGGTTCAGCACCCCCAGGCTGACGCTGACGAGGGCCAGAAAGCCCAGGTACTGCGTCAGTCCCATGCGCGCGGACTGGCCGGCGTAATCGGCGATGGTCAGCGGGCCGCTGAGGTTCTTCAGCGAGGCCTCGCCGATCACCATGCGGCCCAGGGTCTTCAGGGTCAGAACGCTGAGGTCCCAGCTGCGCTGCACGCCTTGCCGCAGGCCCTCAAAGAAGCCGTAGCGCACCTGCACGGTCTCCGGTCGCGAGCCCAGCTCCGCGTCGATGCGACCGATGCGCTGGCCATTGAGCTCAAGCGCGCGCGGCAGCACCTCCAGGTCCACCAGCTGTCCGCCACGCTGGACCTGCCAGCGCATGCGGCGACCCTCGCCCTCCTGCAACGCTTGGCGCACGCGCTCGCGCGCCTGCGCCCCGTCGACGATGGGCTGACCATCGATGCTCAGCACGCGATCTCCGGCGCGCAGCCCCGCGCGGTCGGCCGGACCGGCCGCCTTGATCTCACCCAGCACCGGCTCGCTGTAGACGCCGCCCAGCCCCAACTGACGCATCAGCGAGGCATTCATCTCGCGACCCGGCAGGCGGTCGATGTCCAGCTGCACCGCGCGCCGGCCATGCCCCTGCGCGTTGCTGAGTTCCAGCTGCAGCGGCCGGCCTTCGGCCACCGCCTGGGTCAGGCGCCAGTTCAGATCGGCCAGCGAGCGCAGCTCCTCCCAGTTCTGCCCGTCCCAAGACCAGGACTGCGCCCAGTCGCCGGCGCGCACACCGGCGCGCTCAGCCAAACTGCCGGCCGGCGGCGAGGCCAGCAAGGGCTTCAGTTCCTGCTGGCCCAACCAGCCCGAGGCCGCGAACAACAGCACCGCCAGCACCAGGTTGGCGGCCGGCCCGGCGGCCACGACGGCCGCGCGCTGCCACAGCGGCTTGGTGTTGAAGGCCTGGTCGCGCTCCTGCGGCAAGACCTGACCCTCGCGCTCGTCCAGCATGCGGACATAGCCGCCCAGCGGAATGGCGCTGAGCGTGAACTCGGTGGCGTCGGGGTGGCGCTGGCGGCGCCACAGCACCTTGCCAAAGCCCACCGAGAAACGCAGCACCTTGACCCCGCAGGCCCGGGCGACCCGGTAATGGCCCCATTCGTGCACCACGATGAGCACGCCCAGGGTGACGACAAAGGCCAGGGCCGACGAGATCACGATCGCAGCTCCTCGATCAGGGCCTGGGCGTGGCGGCGGGCCCGGGCGTCCAGTGCCATCAGGCCCTCGACGCTGGCGCACTCGTCGCGCGTGGCCTGCAGCGCTTCGAGCGTCTCGCGGTTCACGCGGTGAATCAGATCGAAGCGCAGGCCGCCGTCCAGGAAGGCGGCCACCGCCTCCTCGTTGGCCGCGTTCAGCACCGCGGTCGCCCCCTCGGCGGCGCGCAGCGCCTGCCAGGACAGGAAGAGACCGGGGAAGCGTCGCTCATCAGCCTCCTCGAAGCTCAGACCGCGACCACTCAGCAGGTCCAGCCGGCTGGCGCCCGATTCGACGCGCTCCGGGAAGGACAGCGCATAGGCGATGGGCACGCGCATGTCCGGCGTGCCCAGTTGCGCCAGCACCGACTGGTCGCGACACACCACCATGGAATGAACAATGCTCTGCGGATGGATGAGCACGCGGATCTGCTCGGGCGCCAGATTGAACAGCCAGCGCGCTTCAATGACTTCCAGCGCCTTGTTCATCATGGTGGCCGAATCCACCGAAATCTTGCGCCCCATCACCCAGTTGGGGTGGGCACAGGCCTGCGCCGGCGTGACCGCCGACAGCGTGGCCGGATCGCGCTCGCGGAACGGCCCGCCGGACGCGGTCAGCACGATGTGGTCAATGCGCCGCGCCCAGGCGCTGCGATCCTCGGGCAGGCACTGGAAGATGGCCGAATGCTCGGAGTCGACCGGCAGCAGCGTCGCGCCGCCCTGCTCCACGGCCTGCATGAACAGCGCGCCGCCAAGCACGATGGCTTCCTTGTTGGCGAGCAGCAGTCGCTTGCCACCGCGCGCCGCGGCGATGGCCGGAGCCAGCCCGGCGGCACCGACGATCGCGGCCATCACCACATCGGCATCGGGATGGCCGGCGATCTCGGCCAACGCCGCCTCGCCGTCCAGCACCTCGGTACGCAGGCCAGCCTCGCGCAGCAGCACACGCAGCTGCGCGGCCAGTGCGCAGTCCGGCAGCACGGCGAAGCGCGGTTGCCACTGGCGGCACTGCGCGGCCAGTTCGTCGACGCGGCTCATCGCGGACAGCGCGAACACCTCGAAGCGCTCCGGGTGCCGACCCAGCACGTCCAGCGTGTTCGTGCCAATCGATCCGGTGGAGCCCAGCACGACGACGCGCTGCTTGCGAGAGGGGGTCATGATCGGAACTCGACGGAAAGAGGCTAGAGGCTGCTGATCGCCATCGCCAGCGGCAGCACCGGCAGCAGCGCGTCGATGCGGTCCAGCACGCCGCCATGGCCAGGCAGCAGCGCGCTGCTGTCCTTGGCACCGACGGCACGCTTGACCAGGGATTCGAACAGATCCCCGACGACGCTCATCGCACCCAGGAAAACAAGGGCCAGCAGCGCCACCGGCAACACCTGACCCTTCAGCAGCAGCTGATAAAGGCTCACGGAGTCGACCGCGACACGGGCGTCAATGAACCGCGCCCAGAGCACGGCCAGCAGCAGCACGCCCAGCAGGCCGCCGATCGCGCCTTCCCAGCTCTTGCCGGGACTGATCGCGGGCGCCAGCTTGCGGCGGCCGAAGGCCTTGCCACAGAAGTAGGCGGCGATGTCCGCCATCCAGACCAGGCAGAACACCGACAGCAGGAAATTGATGCCGCGCGCGCGCGCCTGCGCCAGCGCCAGCCAGGCCGCCCACAGCAGCAGCACGCCCAGCGCCAGGCGCAGCGCCCGCGGCAGACGCGGCCAGCCCGTCGGCCCCAGGCTCAGCGCCCGGGCACCGCCCAGCACCCACAGGCCGCCGACCAGCCACCAGACCCAACCCGGCGCCGCCTGCAAGCCCAGGCCGGACAGCGCCGCCGCGCAGGCCAGCGCGACCGCGGCGCCCAGCGCCAGCGCGGCGCCCTGCCCCAGGCCGTTGAGCCTCCCCCATTCCCAACCGGCCGCGGCAATCATCGCCAGGGTCAGCAGAGCGAACGGCAACGGACTGGCGGCAAACAGCGCCGGCAGCAGCAGCGCCAGCAGCACGAGCGCGGTGATGATGCGGGTACGCAGCACTCAGGCTCCTTGGGCCACCGGCTGGGGATTGACGCCGCCGAAGCGGCGGTCGCGCGTCCGGAAGGCCTGGATCGCGGCGTCCAGTTCCGCCTCGCCGAACTCCGGCCACAGACAGTCGGAAAACACGAACTCGGTGTAGGCGGCCTGCCAGAGCAGGAAGTTGCTGATGCGGATCTCGCCGCCGGTGCGGATGAAGAGATCCGGGTCCGGCGCATAGCTCATCGCCATGAATTCGGACAGCTTGGCCTCGGTGAGCGCGTCCGCCGGCACGCCGGCCGCGATGGCTTTGCGGCAGGCCTGGACAATGTCCCAGCGGCCGCCATAATTGAAAGCCACGTTGAGCGTCAGCCGGGTGTTGTGCTCGGTGCTGCTCTCCGCCTCGTTCCAGGCGGCACGCAGCTTGTCCGACACCGCCTCGCGGTCACCGACGATGCGGATGCGCACCCCCATGTCGCCCAGGCGGGCCAGATAGCGCGACACCGCGGCCAGCACCAGGCCCATCAGGCCCGACACCTCGTCGCTGGGGCGCTTCCAGTTCTCGCTCGAAAACGCGAAGACGGTCAGGTACTCGATCTCGCGGTCCAGGCAGGCCTGGACGATGCGCACCAGGGCGTCCACGCCCTGCTTGTGGCCGAAGAAGCGCGGCAGAAAGCGCTTCTTGGCCCAGCGCCCATTGCCATCCATCACGATGGCCACATGGCGGGGCACGGCCGCCTTGTCTAGGTTCTGCACGGGAACGGCCGGAAATCAGACGGCCATGATCTCGGCTTCCTTGGCCGCGATCAGCTTGTCGATGTCGGCGATCACGCGGTCGGTGAGCTTTTGCACCTCATCCTGGCTGCGGCGCTCGTCGTCCTCGGTGATCAGCTTGTCCTTCTGCAGCTTCTTCGCCTGCTCGTTGGCGTCGCGGCGCAGGTTGCGCACGGCCACCTTGGCATCTTCGCCGGCGCCCTTGACCACCTTGGTCAGCTCCTTGCGGCGCTCCTCGGTCAGCGGGGGCAGCGGCACGCGGATCAGGTCGCCCTGCGCGGAGGGGTTCAGGCCCAGGTCCGACTCGCGGATGGCCTTCTCGATCTTCGCGCCCATGCCTTTTTCCCAGGGCTGCACGCTGATCGTGCGGGCGTCCAGCAGGCTCACGTTGGCCACCTGGGAGATGGGCACCATGGAGCCGTAGTAGTCCACATGCACCTGGTCGAGGATGCCGGGGTGGGCCCGGCCGGTGCGGATCTTCTGCAACTCGTTCTTGAAGGCCTCGACGGACTTGGCCATCTTGGCTTCGGCGTTCTTCTTGATGTCAGCGATGCTCATGTCTTGACCTCTCTCATTGCGTTGCCGCGCGGGCAGATGCCTCAACGCGGCAGGACGCTCAAACGTGCACCAGCGTGCCCTCGTCCTCGCCCATCACCACGCGCTTGAGCGCACCGGGCTTGAAGATGGAGAACACCTTGATCGGCAGCTTCTGGTCGCGGCACAGCGCGAACGCGGTGGCGTCCAGCACCTGCAGGTTCTTGATGATGGCTTCGTCGAAGCTGATGCGGCTGTAGCGCGTGGCGCTGGGATCCTTCTTGGGATCGGCCGTGTAGACACCATCCACCTTGGTGGCCTTGAGCATCACCTCGGCGCCGATCTCGGCGCCGCGCAGCGCGGCGGCGGTGTCGGTCGTGAAGAAGGGGTTGCCCGTGCCCGCGGCGAAGACCACGACCTTGCCCTCTTCCAGGTACTGCAGCGCCTTGGGGCGCACATAGGGCTCGACCACCTGCTCGATGCCGATGGCGGACATCACGCGCGCGGTCATGCCCTCCTGGCGCATGGTGTCCGCCAGCGCCAGCGCGTTCATCACGGTGGCCAGCATGCCCATGTAGTCGGCCGTCGCGCGGTCCATGCCCACGGAGCCGCCGGCAACGCCGCGGAAGATGTTGCCGCCGCCGATCACGACCGCGACCTCCACACCCAGCTGGGTCACTTCCTGGATCTCGCGCACCATGCGCACGATGGTGGCGCGGTTGATGCCATAGGCATCATCGCCCATCAGGGCCTCACCGGAAAGCTTGAGCAGGATGCGTTTGTGCGCGGGCATTGTCACCTCTTGAATACAGCGATGGGGGTGCTGCGCGAGCGGGGGCATTGCGATTCCCGCCTTCGGCGCAGGCACAAGTGTAAAGGGCGCCAGAGGCGCCCCTTGTTTCCGAAGATGAAGCTCAGGCTCCCTTGGCGGCTTCGGCGGCAGCCTTCTGCGCCGCCACTTCGGCCGCGAAGTCGTCCACCTTCTTCTCGATGCCTTCGCCGACCACGTAGAGCGTGAAGCTCTTCACCTGGGTGGCCTTGTCCTTCAGCATCGCGCCCACGGTCTGCTTGCCGTCGGCGGCCTTCACGAAGACCTGGTCCAGCAGCGACACTTCCTTCAGGTACTTCTGAACAGAGCCTTCGACCATCTTGGCGACGATCTCGGCCGGCTTGCCGGATTCGGCGGCCTTCTGTTCGGCAATGGAGCGCTCCTTGGCGACCAGATCCGCGGGCACCTCAGCGGCGGACAGCGCGGCCGGCTTCATCGCCGCCACGTGCATCGCCACGTCCTTGGCGGCCACGTCGTCACCGTCGAAGGCCACCATCACGCCGATGCGGGTGCCGTGCAGGTAGGACGCCAGCTTGGTGCCTTCATAGCGCTTGAAGCGGCGGATGCTCATGTTCTCGCCGATCTTGCCGATCAGGCCCTTGCGCACATCCTCGACCGTGGGGCCGAAGCCGTCCTGCGACAGCGGCAGCGCCGACAGCGCGTCGATGTCGGCGGGGTTCTTCTCGGCGATCAGGCCGGCCAGCGAGTTCACGAAAGCCAGGAAGCTGTCGTTCTTGGAGACGAAGTCGGTTTCGCAGTTGACTTCGATCAGCGCACCGGCACCACCCACCACGGCCGCGGCGACGATACCTTCGGCGGTGACGCGCGACGCCGCCTTGCCGGCCTTGTTGCCCAGCTTGACGCGCAGGATTTCTTCCGCACGGCCCAGGTCGCCCTCGGCCTCGGTCAGCGCCTTCTTGCACTCCATCATCGGGGCGTCGGTGCGGGCACGCAGTTCGGCCACCATGCTTGCGGTAATTGCTGCCATATCAATCTCCGGTTGTTCGGATCCGGGCGGTCTGGCCGGCGGATCCTCAAAATCTGAATCAGCTTAGAAAAAGGGGGCTGTAGCAGCCCCCTCGTCAGACCCGTGCGGGCTCAGGCGGGCGCTCAGGCGCCTTCGCTGACTTCCACGAACTCGTCGCCGTCGGCGGCCACGGCCTGGGCCAGCTCTTGCGTGGCGTTGGCACGGCCATCCAGCACGGCGTCGGCCACGGCCTTGGCGTACAGCGCCACGGCCTTGGCGGAGTCGTCGTTACCCGGGATCACGTAGTCGATGCCCTCGGGCGAGTGGTTGGTATCCACCACGCCGATCACCGGAATGCCCAGCTTCTTGGCTTCAGCCACGGCGATCTTGTGGTAGCCGACGTCGATCACGAACAGCGCGTCGGGCAGCGCACCCATGTCCTGGATGCCGCCAATGTTCTTCTCGAGCTTGGCGATGTCGCGCTTGAACAGCAGCGCTTCCTTCTTGATCGCGGGCTGGGTGCCAGCCTCGACCTGGGCCTGCATGTCCTTCAGGGACTTCAGCGAGGTCTTCACGGTCTTGAAGTTGGTCAGCGTGCCGCCCAGCCAGCGCTGGTTCACATAGGGCATGCCGGCGCGCAGCGCTTCCTCGGCGACGATGTCGCGGGCCTGGCGCTTGGTGCCGACCATCAGGATGTTGCCGCGCTTGGCCGACAGCTGACGCACGAACTTCAGGGCTTCCTGGAACGCGGGCAGCGTCTTTTCCAGGTTGATGATGTGGATCTTGTTGCGATGGCCATAGATGAAGGGGGCCATCTTGGGGTTCCAGAAGCGGGTTTGGTGACCAAAGTGGACACCGGCTTCCAGCATTTCGCGCATCGTCACGGACATGGGTAACTCCGAAGGTTGGTTCTAAAATCCGGCACGAATTGCAACGAAGCTCACGAACTTTTGCGGCGATCCCGCCTTGTTTCCGCTTGCGTCGCAACACCTTTCGACAGCCGGGTTTGCGATTCGCTTTGCCTGGGACCCCTGCCACCCCACCCTGGGAATCCCTTCCCGGGAAGCGGGCATCGAAGGTCCGATCAGCAAAACCCAAAGAGTATACACCATCCATGCCCCATGACCTGACAGCCGCCCTGCAGCAGATGCGTCAGGGCCAGACCTCAGCGTCCGAGCTGATGTCGCAGAGCCTGTCCATCGCCCGCAGCCCGGCCTGTGCGTCGGCCTTCGTGCGCCTCTTCGCAGAGCCGGCTTCGGCGCAGGCCGATTGCGTTGATCGCCTGGTTCGCGCGGGCGCCCCGCTGCCGCCGCTCGCCGGACTCGCTGTCTCCATCAAGGACTTGTTCGACGTCGCCGGCCACCCCACGACGGCGGCCTCCGCGTCGCTGCGGGACGCCGCGCCGGCAGCGGCGGATGCGCCGGCCGTGGCGCGACTGCGCCAGGCCGGCGCCGCGCTGCTGGGCCACACCCACATGAGCGAGTTCGCGTTCTCCGGCGTGGGTATCAATCCCCACCACGGCACGCCGGGCAACCCGGTCACCCACGCGCTGGACGGGCGCACGCGCATCCCGGGCGGCTCCAGCTCGGGGGCCGCCGTCAGCGTCGCGACCGGCGCCGCCTGGGCCGCGCTGGGCAGCGACACCGGCGGCTCGCTGCGCATCCCCGCCGCGCTGCAGGGCCTGGTGGGCTTCAAGTGCAGCGCGCAGAGCACCCCGCGCGAAGGCTGCATCCCGCTGTCCACCAGCCTGGACACCGTCGGCGCGATCACGCGCTCGGTGCGCGATGCCCGGCTGCTGCACCATGTCCTCGCCGCCCAGCCCGCCCCGACGCGGATCGCAGGGCGGCCACTCGCCGACCTGCGCCTGGCCGTGGTCCGGGAGCTGATGCAGGACGAGCTGGAGCCCGGCGTCGCCATGGCCTTCGAACGCGCGCTGGCCCTGCTGCGCGCCGCCGGCGCGCGCATCGCGGAGGTCTCGCTCGCCGAGGCCTTCGTGCGGCTGCCTGCGCTGCAGGCGCAGGGCGGACTCACCGCCGCGGAGGCTTGGGCCTGGCATCGCCGCCGGCTGGCCGAGCGCGAAGCGCTGTACGATCCGCGCGTCGCGCTGCGCATACGGCGCGGCGAATCCATCAGCGCCGCCGACTACATCGATCTGTTGCGCGAGCGCCGTCTCTTCATCGC
Organism: Pelomonas sp. CA6; assembly: GCF_022549225.1. GTDB lineage: Bacteria > Pseudomonadota > Gammaproteobacteria > Burkholderiales > Burkholderiaceae_C > Roseateles. The sequence goes on along the minus strand of NZ_JAKZFD010000001.1, from coordinate 436,832 downwards.
GCAGATGCACGAAGCCATCGCCGGCTTCGATGCTCTGCTCAGCCCCACCGTCCCGATGCATGCCCCCGAACTGGCTCCGCTGCTGGAGTCCGATGCCTTGTTCTTCGCCACCAATGCGCGTCTGCTGCGCAATCCGGCCATCGTCAACCTGCTCGACGGCTGCGCGATCTCGCTGCCCTGCGAGGCCCCCGGCGAGCTGCCGGTCGGACTGATGGCCTGGACCCTCAACGGCCGCGACGACGCGCTGCTGGGCGTCGCAGATCAGCTGGAGGCCGCGCTGGCCCCGACCACCGGCCGTGGAGTGCACTGAGCATGCGGGTTGCCATCGTCGGTGCCGGACTGGCCGGCATGTGCTGCGCTCACGAGCTGGCCCAGGCCGGCCACGACGTGCAGGTTTTCGAACGCAGCACGGGCGTGGCCACCGGTGCGAGCTTCGCGCCGGCCGGCCTGATCGCGCCGGGTTGGCTGGCGGCGCAGCCGGACCTCGGCGCACTGCAATGGACGGACCGCCCACGCCATGCCGCCTGGCGCTGGAGCCAGTGGCGCCACAAGGCCGAAGCACCCGGCGCGCTGCATGAGCTCGCGGCGCTGGGCCGCGAGCGCCTGGCCGAGCTGAAGCGTCAGCTGCAGCCCGAGTACGAAGAATCCCACGGCCTGCTGCTGCTGTGGCGGCGCGAGCGCGACCTGCAGCAGGACCAGCCGCTGTTGCAGCGACTGGAACGCCAGGGCCATGCGCTGCGCCTGCTCGACGCCCAGGCCTGCCGAGAGATCGAGCCCGGCCTCGCGCCGGAGCTGACCCTGCACGCCGGCTTGCATCTGCGCCAGGACGAGTCCGGCAATGCGCGCCAATTCGTGCAGGCCTTGCGCGGCGCGCTGCAGCAGCTCGGCGCCGGCCTGCATCTGCAGGCCGAGGTGCAGGGGCTCGAGCCCGGCCCCAGGCCGCTGCTGAAGCTGGCGGACCGCAGCCTGGAGTTCGACGCCGTCGTGCTCTGCGCGGGAGCCGGATCGCCCGCGCTGCTGGCCGGCCTGGGCTTGCAGCTGCCCCTGGCACCGGTGCACGGCTACACGCTGACGGCCCCGCTGCGTCAGTTGGAGGCCCATCCCGACCTGGGCCCCAAAGCGGCTCTGATGGACATGCAGCAACGCGTCGCGCTGACCCGCCTGGGCCAGCGCGTGCGGGTCAGCGGCGGCCCCGAACTGGGCGGCGACGCCGAGCAGTTGGGCGAGAAGCCGCTGGCGCGCCTGCAGCGCGTGCTGGACGATGTCTTTCCCGGCGCCCAGCAGCATGGCTCCGTGCAGCGATGGAAATGGCAGCGCGCCTTGCTGCCCAGCGGCCTGCCGCTGATCGGCGCGAGCGGCAAGCCCGGCATCTGGCTCAACATCGGCCACGGTGAACACGGCTGGATCCTGGCCCTGGGCGCAGCCCATCTGCTCGCCCAGCGCATCCAGCAGCAGCCCACCGCCATCGACACGCAAGCGCTGGAACCCGCGGCGCTGCACTAGGGCTCGCGCGCACGACGGCAAAGGGGGCGTGGACTAGAGTAGGCGCATGCAACTCCTCCTCTCCGACGCCCAGCTGCCCGGGCACGACCACCCCTTGCTGGGCGTGGCCACCAGTCGCCAGCTGGAACAGCGCCTGCAGGCCTCACTGCCAGACCATGCCCTGATCGAGCGCGCCGGGCTTGCGCTGGCCAAGCTGGCCCTGGCGCTCGCACCGCAGGGGCGCATGATCTGGCTGCTCTGCGGCCCCGGCAACAATGGCGGCGACGCGCTGATCGCCGCGCGCCACCTGCAGGAGGCGGGGCGCCGAGTACAGGTCCGGCACATCGGCGCCAGCGCGTCGGCACCGCCTGACGCCCGCCATGCGCTGGCACGGGCGCTGGCCGCTGGCGTGCCCATCCAGCCCGGCCCCGCCGAGATACCGGCGGATTGCGAACTGGTGGTCGACGGCCTGCTGGGCTTGGGCACCGACCGACCGGCCGCGGGCGCGCTGGCCGAAGCCATCCAACACATCAACGCCCGCCCGGCGGGGGTGCGCGCGTTGGCCGTGGACCTGCCCAGCGGGCTGCACGCAGGCACCGGCGCCTGCCTGGGCGACGCGGTGCGCGCCGACCACACGCTGTGCCTGCTGAGCCTGAAACCGGGACTGTTCACCGCCGAGGGGCGCAGCCGCTGCGGCACGATCTGGTTCGACGCGCTGGGCGCCCTCCCCGACGCCGCGGGCCCGCCCGAGGCCCTGCTGAGCGGCCTCGCGGCACTGTCGACCTGGCAGCAACGCCATGCACGCAGCCCGAGCAGCCACAAGGGCCGCCAGGGCGACGTGCTGGTGCTGGGCGGCGCCAGCGGCATGAGTGGCGCCGTCGGGCTGGCCGGAGCCGCCGCACTGGCGGCTGGGGCCGGGCGCGTCTACCTGAGCCCGCTCGATGCCCAGGGCACGGGCCTGCCGCGCCCCGAGCTGATGCTCTGGCGCGCCGAGCGCTGGGACGATGTGTCGGCCTGGCAAGACCTGACCCTGGTCTGCGGCTGTGGAGGCGGCAGCGCGGTGACCCAACGCCTGCCCGCGCTGTTGCGCGCGGCGCGCCGACTGGTGCTGGATGCCGACGCGCTGAATGCCGTGGCCGCCGCCCCCGCGCTGCGCGAGCTGCTGGCCCTGCGCCGTGCGCGCGGACAGGCCACGCTGCTGACGCCGCACCCGCTGGAAGCCGCCCGGCTGCTGGACTGCGATGCCGCGGCGATCCAGCATGCCCGCCTGGACGCGGCGCGCCGGCTCGCCCTGCGCTTTGGCGCCACCGTGGTGCTGAAGGGCTCCGGCAGCGTGATCGCCTCCCCGGCGCCCCTGCCCCCGCGGATCAACGCCAGCGGTGGCGCGGCGCTGGCGACCGCCGGCACCGGCGATGTGCTGGCCGGCTGGCTGGGAGGCCTGTGGGCTCAGCAGGCGGCCCAGTGCCACGACAGCGCGGCCGGCTCCGCCGAGCAGGCCCTGCTCGAACTGGCCTGCGCCGGCGTGGCCTGGCATGGCCTGGCCGCGCAGGGCTGGCGCGGTCCGTTGCGTGCCGCCGACCTGATCGAGCGCATGGCCCGGCTGCACCGCTGAGCCCTGCGCGGGGCCTTGCCCCTCAGCGCTTCTTGCGCGCCGGCTTGGTCTCGCCCCGCTTCACCGCGCGTCCCGCCTTGGCGGCGGCCTGGCGCACCACCACCGGATGGCTGGCCTTCAGCGTGGCGCGGCGCTGCGCCTTCAGTGCGCGATCGGCGCGCTGGACCTCGTCCAGCGCCTCGCTCGCCCGCGTCGCCGCGGGCGGCGCGTCGGCGGCCGGATCGGCCGCCTTGCGCGCCTCGCGCTCGGCGGCCTTGCCAGCCCGCTTGTCGGACTTCCGCCCGGCGCCACGCCCGGCAGCCCGGCCTTCGGACGACTTGCCGCTGGCGCCGCTGCGCTGGCGCAGTTCATCGGCTTCGCGCACCAGGCGGAAATCGATGCGCCGGCCATCCAGGTCCACGCGGCTGACCTGCACCTGGACGCGCGTGCCGACGTGATAGCGGATGCCGGTGCGCTCGCCGCGCAGCTCCTGGCGCACCTCGTCGAAGCGGAAGTACTCGCCTCCCAGCTCGGTGATGTGGACCAGCCCCTCGACGAACATCGCGTCGAGCTGGACAAACAACCCGAAACCGGTGACCGCGCTGACCGTGCCGCTGAACTCCTCGCCCAGGTGTTCGCGCATGTAGCGGCACTTGAGCCAGGCCTCGACGTCGCGCGAGGCCTCGTCGGCGCGGCGCTCGTTGGCGCTGCAGTGCGCGCCGACGATCTCCCAGCGTTCCTGTTCGGTGCTCGCCGCCATCGGGTTGTGCGGCTTGGCCGGGCCGGAGCGCTTGCTGATCAGGGGCTTGGCGGCAGCCATCTTGTGCGCGTCCAGGTGGTAGCGCTTACCGGCCAGGATCCCCTTGATCACGCGATGCACCAGCAGGTCTGGATAGCGCCGGATCGGGCTGGTGAAGTGCGTGTAGCCCCCGTAGGCCAGCCCGAAGTGGCCCGAATTGGCCGGCGTGTAGATGGCTTGCTGCATGGAGCGCAGCAGCATGGTGTGGATCTGCTGCGCGTCGGGTCGCTCCTTCACCGCCTTGGCGATGGCCTGGAACTCGCCCGGGCTGGGGTCGTCGCTGATCGACAGGCCCACGCCCTGCGCGCGCAGATAGGCCTGCAGGGCCATGCGCTTCTCGGGCGTCGGCCCCTCGTGCACGCGGTACAGCCCCTGGTGCTTGTTGTGGCCGATGAAATCGGCCGAGCAGACGTTGGCGGCCAGCATGGCCTCCTCGATCAAGCGGTGAGCCTCGTTGCGCACGCGCGGCACGATCTTCTCGATGCGGCCGTTCTCGTCGCAGACGATCTGCGTTTCGACGGTGTCGAAGTCCACCGCGCCGCGCTTCTCGCGCTGCGCCAGCAGCGCCCGGTAGACCTCGTGCAGATGCAGCAGATGCGGCACCAGCGCGCTTCGCTTGGCGGCTTCGGGTCCATGGGTGTTGGACAGGATGGCCGCGACCTCGGTGTAGGTGAAGCGCGCATGCGAGCAGATCACCGCCGGGTAGAACTGGTAGGCATGGATCTCACCGGCCTCGGTGATCAGCATGTCGCAGACCATGCTGAGCCGGTCCTGCTCGGGGTTGAGCGAGCACAGGCCGTTGGAGAGTTTCTCCGGCAGCATGGGAATCACGCGGCGCGGGAAGTACACCGAGGTGGCGCGCTCGTAGGCATCGGCGTCCAGCGGCTCGCCGGGCTTCACGTAGTGGCTCACGTCGGCGATCGCGACGATCAGGCGCCAGCCCTTGAACGCATTCTTGCCGCGGCCCTGCTTGTGCGGCTCGCAGTAGACCGCATCGTCGAAGTCGCGCGCGTCCTCGCCATCGATGGTGACCAGAGCCACGTCGCGCAGGTCCACGCGGTGCTTCATGTCCACCGCGCGCACCTTGTCCGGCAGCTTGGCCGCCTGCGCCAGCGTCTCGGCGCTGAAGGCATGCGGCACCTCGTACTTGCGCACCGCGATCTCGATCTCCATGCCGGGGTCGTCGATCTCGCCCAGCACCTCGGTCACGCGGCCCACCGGCTGCGAGTACAGCGACGGCGGCTCGGTCAGCTCCACCGCGACGACCTGGCCGGCGGTGGCATTGGCGATCGCGTTCTTCGGGATCAGGATGTCCTGGCCGTAGCGCTTGTCCTCGGGCGCGACCAGCCAGATGCCCGACTCCAGTAGCAGCCGGCCGATGATGGGCTTCTTGCGCCGTTCCAGGATCTCCAGCACCTTGCCCTCGGGACGGCCGCGCTTGTCGTAACGCGTGACGCGCACGCGCAGCCGGTCGCCATGCATCACCGCATGCATCTCCTGCGCGGACAGCACGATGTCCGGACCATCTTGTTCGCTGATCAGGAAGCCGTAGCCGTCGCGGTGACCTTGCACCACGCCTTCCACCTCGCTCAGCAGGCCCGCGGCCTTGGAAGAATTGTCGGTGGCGGGGCTTGTGTGTTGTGTCGTTTTGATATTAGAATCCTTTTCTTTCCTGAGACGTCCAAGCAAATCTTCTTGATTTTCTCTTGGAACCTTGCCCAGGTGGCGGAATTGGTAGACGCACTAGTTTCAGGTACTAGCGGGTAACTCCGTGGAGGTTCGAGTCCTCTCCTGGGCACCAAATTCGATGAAAGCCAGCGCAAGCTGGCTTTTTTCTTTTCCGGCGGCCGCATCCCGCTTGCGCAGTGCGTGCAACACCCAACCCGGACCGGCCGGGCCCCTTCCCTCGGAGCCCGCCGCTTGCGGCAGAACGGTGTTCACATCGGCAGCCATTGCATCCATTCTAGGGACCGAAACAAGAAGCCGGCTTCGAGGAGCCGGCTTTTTGCATTTCCACGTCAGATCGCGAACTTCTTCGCCAGCGCATCGGGGCGCAGCGAGTCGTAGTCCTCGAAGGGCTGGTGGATCCAGGGGCTGGTCTCCAGCAGCTCGACGTAGTAGTCCGGCGTGTAGGCCGAAACACTCTTGGTCCAGATCACCGCGGAACGCAGCTCGGTGATCGCGGGCATGCCGCGCAGACGCTCGACCACGGCCTTCAGCGTGACGCCGGAGTCGGCCAGATCGTCGACCAGCAGCACGCGGCCGGCCAGCTCGCCCTTGGGCATGGTGATGTACTTGGCCATATCCAGGCGGCCCTGGATGGTGCCCGCCTCGGCGCGGTAGGAGCTGGTGGACATGATGCCCAGCGGCTTGTCGAACACGCGCGACAGCACGTCGCCCGGGCGCATGCCGCCGCGGGCCAGACACAGGATCTGGTCGAACTCCCAGCCGGAGTTGTAGACCTTGAGCGCCAGGCGCTCGATCAGCAGGTGGTATTCGTCCCAGGACACATACAGATGCTTGCCGTCGTCGGTCAACATGGGTCTTGGCTCCTCAGCGTGGATCTCGGTGATGTCATGAGCGGCGGCCCGTTGCGGGCCACCGCGGGTTCAGGCTTGGTAGGGATGCTGCAGCAGGATGGTGTGTTCGCGGTCCGGGCCGGTGGACACCATCGCAATCGGCGCACCGATCACCTGCTGCACGCGCTCCAGGTAGGCACGCGCATTGGCCGGCAGTTGCTCCCAACGGGTGGCGCCGAAGGTGCTCTCGGTCCAGCCGGGATAGGTCTCGTAGATGGGCTTGCAGGCGGCGATCTCGTCGCCGTCCAGCGGCAGGATGTCGGTGGTCTTGCCGTTGAGCTCGTAGCCCACGCACATCTTCACCTCGGCCAGGCCGTCCAGCACGTCCAGCTTGGTCAGGCACAGGCCGCTGATGCCGTTGATGATGATGGAGCGCTTCAGCGCGGCGGCATCCAGCCAGCCGCAGCGGCGCGCGCGCCCGGTCACGGTGCCGCGCTCCTGGCCCACGGTGGACAGGTGATGGCCCACGGTGCCCGGCACCTCCCAGTCCAGCTCGGTCGGGAACGGACCCGAGCCGACGCGAGTGGCATAGGCCTTGGTGATGCCCAGCATGTAATGCAGCATCTGCGGCCCGACGCCTGCGCCGGCCGCCGCGTTGCCGGCCACGCAGTTGCTGGAGGTCACATAGGGATAGGTGCCATGGTCGATGTCCAGCAGCGTGCCCTGGGCCCCCTCGAACAGGATGTTCTGGCCTGCCTGGTGGGCCTTGTGCAGCATGTAGCCGACGTCGGCCATCATGGGCTTGATCTGCTCGGCCAGCTGCAGCGCGTGGTCGTAGATGGGCTGGAACTCCAGCGCGCCCGCCTTCAGGTAGCCCGTCAGCGCGAAGTTGTGCAGCTCCAGCAGCTCACGCAGCTTCTTCGCGAAGCGCTCGGGATGCTTCAGGTCCTGCACACGCAGCGCGCGGCGCGCCACCTTGTCTTCATAGGCCGGGCCGATGCCCTTGCCGGTGGTGCCGATCTTGCCGCTGCCGCTGCTCTCGCGCAGCGCCTCGCGGGCCCGGTCCACCTCGACGTGGAAGGGCAGGATCAGCGGGCAGCTCTCGCTGATGAACAGGCGCGAACGCACCTCCACGCCGGCCTTCTCCAGGCGCTCGATTTCGGACATCAGGTGGTTGGGGTCCAGCACCACGCCGTTGCCGATGTAGCAGGCCACGCCGTCGCGCATGATGCCCGAGGGGATCAGCTGCAGCGCGGTCTTCACGCCCTTGATCACCAGCGTGTGGCCGGCATTGTGGCCGCCCTGGAAGCGCACCACACCCTGGGCGTGGTCGGTCAGCCAGTCCACGACCTTGCCCTTGCCTTCGTCACCCCACTGGGTGCCCACGACCACCACATTGCGGCCGCGCGCGATCTCACTGCTTTGCATCTTGTTCATCCGGTGAAAACTAAAGCCATCTGCGGCGCGTCACAGCGCGCGCAGCACCCATTGGTCGCCGGCCAGCACCAGCTCGCGGTCGCACTCGAATTCGTCGTTCTCGTGCTCATGACCCGGGAGGACGCAGACCACCGTCTCGCCCTGCTCGCGCAGGCGGCGCACCGCCGAACGCAGCGCCGGATCCTCACCCCAGGGCGCACGCACCGCCGCCCGCAGAGCGGTCTCGGGAATCAGACCCACCAGGGTCTTGAGGTCCAGGCTGAACCCCACCGCCGGACGGCGGCGGCCGAACACGGCACCGACCTCGTCGTAGCGGCCTCCGCGCAGCAGCGCCTCGCTGCTGCCCTTGGCGTAGATCGCAAAGCGCGCGCCACTGTAGTAGGCATAGCCCGGCAGGTCCGCCAGGTCGAAGCCCAGACGCACGCCGGGATGGGCGGCCACGACATGGCGCGCGAGCCACTCCAGATCATGCAGCGCAGCCTGGATCAGCGGATGCGCGGGCAGCCGGTCGCGCGCCAGCGCCAGCACCTCCATGCCACCATACAGCGCCAGCAGCGCCTGCAGGCCGGAGGCCACCGCCGGGGCCAGGTCTTGCGTGAGCGCCCGCAACTCGGCGGCGTCCTTCGCGGCGAGCGCGGCGACGATCTGGTCCTCGCGACCCTCGGGCAGCGTGCAGCCGTCCAGCAGGCCTTGCAGCAGGCGTGCGTCGCCGAGGTCCAGGGTCAGGTCTTGCAGGCCCACGCGCTGCAGCGCGTCCAGCGCCAGCTCCTGCACCTCCAGATCGGCCTCCAGACCGGCATGGCCGTAGACCTCGACACCGAACTGCAGCGGCTCGCGCGTGGCATGCAGTCCACGCGGACGGGTGTGCAACACCGGGCCGCAGTAGCACAGGCGGGTGACGCCGGCGCGATTGAGCAGGTGGGCGTCGATGCGCGCGACCTGCGGCGTGGTGTCGGCGCGCAGGCCCAGGCTGCGCCCGGACAGCTGGTCGACCAGCTTGAAGGTGGTCAGATCCAGCGCATGCCCGGTGCCGGACAGCAGCGATTCGAGATGCTCCAACAGGGGCGGCATCACCAGCTCGCAGCCATAGCTGCGCGCCATGTCCAGCAACTCACGCCGCAGTTCTTCGATGCGGCGCGCCTGGGACGGCAAGACGTCGGCGATGTGCTCGGGCAGCAGCCAAGCAGAGGACATGGACGGAATGGGGGATTAAAAAAGGCATTGTACCGGGGTCGCGCGCGAACCCGGCAATCCCGAGCAAACCGTCGGCTGTCAGCCGCGGAAAAGAAACAGCAACAGCAGCCCCAACGCGACGCTGGCCAGACCGATGAAGCGCAGCTGCCCGTCGCTCATCGCGAGCAGCCGGGTGAAGACCTGGCGCCAGGCCTGCGGGTTCACGAGAGGCATCAGCCCCTCGATCACCAACATCAGCGCCACCGCGCTCAGCAGCAGGTCGGCCATGCCCGCCCGGTCTTTACTTGCGCGGCGCGGGACCGGCGGCGGCCGGCGCACCGCCGCGCAGGGCCTTGAAGAACTCGGTGTTGGGGTCCACCACCATCACGTCGGACTTGCTGCGCCAGGTCTGGCGATAGGCTTCCAGCGAGCGGTAGAACTGCGCGAAGGCGGGATCGCGACCAAAGGCTTCGGCATAGATCGCGGAGGCCTTGGCGTCGCCTTCGCCCTTGATCTTTTGGGCATCGCGGTAGGCCTCGGCGATGATGACCTCGCGCTGACGATCGGCGTCGGCGCGGATCTTCTCGCCATCGGCCGTGCCGGTGGAACGCAGCTCGTTGGCGACGCGCACGCGCTCCGACTTCATGCGGTTGTACACCGACTCGGTGATGTTGGACGCGAAGTCCACACGCTTCACGCGCACGTCCAGCACCTCGATACCGAACTGCTTGGCCTCTTCCTCCAGGCGCTTGCGGACGTCCTGCATCACCTTCTCGCGCTCGGTGGCCAGCACCGCGCGCACGGTGCGGCGCGTGACTTCCTCGTTCAGCGCCGCCTGCACGATGGGGCTGAGGCGGTTCTCGACGTTGCGCATGTCGGCGCCGCTGTTGCGGATGAACTGGCGCGCGTCGGTGACGCGCCACTTGATCAGCCAGTCGATCACCAGGCTCTTTTTCTCGGCGGTGAAGATGGGGCGCGATTCCGGGCTGTCCAGCGTCTGCACGCGGCGGTCCAGGAAGACCACGTTCTGTAGCGGCGCGGGCAGCTTGAACTTCAGGCCCGGCTCGGTGACGACTTCCTTGATCTCACCGAGGGCGTAGACGACCGCGAACTGGCGCTGGTCGACGACGAACAGGGTGGAGCTGGCCAGCATGAAAACGACCAGCAGGCCCAGGGCGATGGATATCAAACGGTTCATGGTGGGGACTCCGCTCGTCAACGGCCGTCACGGTCGCGGCTGCGCATGCCGTCGCGCGAGCGCGGGTCATTCAGGTTGGGGGGCAGAGGCTCCGGCGTGCTCGTCACCGGCGTCGGCGGGGTGCTGGTCACGGTGCCGCTGCTGCCCTGCTGCAGCAGCTTGTCCAGCGGCAGATAGAGCAGGTTGGAGCCGCTGCGGCTGTCCACCATCACCTTGGTCACATTGCTGTAGACCTGCTGCATGGTGTCGATGTACATGCGATCGCGCGTCACCGCCGGCGCCTTCTGGTATTCGCTCAGCACGCTCTTGAAGCGCTGCGCATCACCCTCGGCCTGGGCCACGACGCGCGCACGGTAGCCCTCGGCCTCCTCGCGCAGGCGCGCGGCCGTGCCTTGGGCCTTGGGGATCACGTCGTTGGCGTAGGCCTCGCCTTCGTTCTTCAGGCGCTCGCGGTCGGCACCGGCCTTCACGGCGTCGTCGAACGCGGCCTGCACCTGCTCGGGCGCCTGCACGCTCTGCACGTTGACGTTGGCGATCAGGATGCCGGCCTTGAGCCGGTCCAGCTGTGCCTGGATGGACTTGGCGAGATCGGCGGCAATCGCATCGCGCTGCTCGTACAGCACCGAATCCATGTTGCTCTTGCCGACGATCTCGCGCACGGCGGCCTCGGCCGCCTGCACGACGGCATCGTCGGCATTGCGGTTCTCGAAGAGGTAGTCGCGTGCGTCCTTCAGGCGGTACTGCACGGTGAAGCGGATGTCGACGATGTTCTCGTCCTGCGTCAGCATGGAGGAGTCGCGCAATCCGGTCACCTGCCCCACCGAGCTGCGCCCCACTTCCACCGAGCGCAGCTGGGTGGCCGAGACGACCTCGTTGGCCTGGAAGGGATAGGGCAGGCGGTACTGGATGCCGGCGTCCACCGTGCGGCTGTACTTTCCGAACGAGGTGATCACACCCTGCTGGCCTTCCTGGACGATGAAGACGCCGCTGGCCAGCCAGCCCAGCGCGACGATGCCGCCGACCAGGCCGATGCCCAGCCCGGCGCCCTTCATGTCGGGCGGCGTGCCGCCGCTGCCGTTGCCATAGCCGCCGCCCTGGTTGCCATCACCGCCGCCACGGCCTCCGAACAGGCCGGAGAGCTTGCGATTGAAATCGCGCCACAGCTCGTCCAGATCGGGCGGGCCGTCGTTGCGGCCATTGCTCAGCAGGCGCGTCCAGCGCTGCATCACGCCTGCGCGCCCCGCCGGATCCATGCGCGAAGGGCCGCGGTCGGTTTGATTCATGCTCATGCCTGTTGTCGAACGTTTTGGTTTGCGGCAGCGCCGGGGTCAGTACTTGCCTCGGCGCGAGTATCGGCGATGTCGGCAGCCTGCTGCGCATCTGAGGGCGAGTCCTCGGGCTTCAAGTCGTCGTGCACGCTTCTGGCGATCATCGCGCGCAGCAGGTCCAGTCCTTCGCCGCTGTGCGCACTGACGAACACGCGCGGCAGCAGTTCGCCGGCGGGGCCGGCCTGCAGCCAGTCCTGCGGCTGACGCGGACGCTGGTTGGGCTCCAGCAGATCCTGCTTGTTGTACACGAGGATCTGGGGCACATGCTGGGCGCCGATCTCGGCCAGCACGCGCTGGACCTCGGCCATCTGCTCGTCCAGCACCGGCGACGCGGCATCGACCACATGCAGCAGCAGGTCGGCGTCGGCCGCCTCCTGCAGCGTGGCCTTGAAGGCTTCGACCAGCTTGTGCGGCAGGTCGCGGATAAAGCCCACGGTGTCGGACAGCGACACGCTGGCCCCCGCCTCCTCCAGGTAGAGCGAGCGGGTGGTGGTGTCCAGCGTCGCGAAGAGCTGGTCCGCCGCATAGGTGCGCGCCTTGACCAGTGCGTTGAACAGCGTGGATTTGCCGGCGTTGGTGTAGCCCACCAGCGAAACGCGGAAGACGTTGTTGCGCGCGCGGGCGCGGCGCTGCGTGCTGCGCTGGCGCTCGACCTTGCGCAACCGCTCCTTGATGGTCTTGATGCGCTCGTCGATCATGCGGCGGTCCAGCTCGATCTGGCGCTCGCCCGGGCCGCCGCGCATGCCGATGCCGCCGCTCTGGCGCTCCAGGTGGCTCCAGCGCCGCACCAGGCGCGTGGCCAGGTATTGCAGCCGCGCCAGCTCGACCTGCAGCTTGCCTTCGAAGCTCTGGGCACGGGCGGCGAAGATCTCCAGGATCAGCGCGGTGCGGTCCGCCACCGGCACGCCCAGGTGGCGCTCCAGGTTGCGCTGCTGCGCCGGCGAGATGGCCTGGTCGAACAGCACCGTGTGGGCGTCATGCGCCTGCACCAGCAGCTTGATTTCGTCGGCCTTGCCTTCGCCGACGAACAGCGCCGCATCGGGCGCCTTGCGCTTCGCGATGACACGGGCGACCGGGGTGTCCCCGGCCGATTCGGCCAACAGGGCGAGCTCGTCGAGCCGCGGATCGAACGAGGCGCCGCGACCGAAATCGACGCCCACCAGAATGGCGCGCGCCGCCTCTGGGGGCGGCGTGCGGTGACTCGGATCAGTGGAACTCAAGGTAGGGGCAGAAAGCGGGCCCGGTGGGCCCGCCCGACTCAGGCAGCGTCGTTGCTCTCGCCTGCGTGGAAGTTGACGGCACGACCCGGCACCACGGTGGAGATCGCGTGCTTGTAGACCATCTGCGTCACCGTATTGCGCAGCAGCACCACATACTGGTCAAAGGACTCGATGTGGCCTTGCAGCTTGATGCCGTTGACCAGGTAGATGGACACCGGCACATGCTCCTTGCGCAGCAGATTCAGGAAGGGGTCTTGCAAGAGTTGTCCTTTGTTGCTCACGATATGCTCCGTGTTGAGGGAGATGGTGTTGGAGTGCGCACCTTAACACAGGCCCGGGTTTCCCCGCAGCCCTCCCGAAACCCGGCCCAGCCAGGGCGCTTCAGCCCGCCCCTTCGGCGAACGGGTTCTTCGACGAGCGCATCTCAATGCGCAGCGGCGTGCCGACCAGCTTGAAGTGATCGCGGATGCGCCCTTCCAGATAGCGCTTGTAGGCATCGCCGATGTGCTCCAGCGAATTGCCGTGGATCACGACGATGGGCGGGTTCATACCACCTTGGTGGGCATAGCGCAGCTTGGGGCGGAAGGTGCCGGCGCGCTTGGGCGCCTGGTGCTGCACGGCCTCGTGCACCAGCCGGGTCAGCACCGGCGTGCTCATCTTGCGATAGGCCGAGGCGTGGGCCTCGCCCAGAGCCTTCCACAACGGCCCCAGGCCCTGGCGCTTGAGCGCCGAGATGTGCAGGATGGGCGCGAAGCGCAAGAAGGCCAGCCGGGTCTGGATGGAGCGCTCCAGCTGCTCGCGCTGGTAGCAGTCCACGGCATCCCATTTGTTGATGGCCACCACCACGGCCCGGCCGGAGTCCAGCACATAACCGGCGATGTGGGCGTCCTGGTCGGAAACGCCCTGCGTGGCGTCGATCAGCAGCAGCACCACATGCGCATCGGCGATGGCCTGCAGGGTCTTGACCACCGAGAACTTCTCGATCGCCTCGAAAACCTTGCCCTTGCGGCGCAGCCCGGCGGTGTCGATGAGCTTGAACTTCTGGCCGTTGCGCTCGAAGTCCACGCTGATCGCGTCGCGCGTGGTGCCGGGCATGTCGAAGGCCACCAGGCGCTCTTCGCCCAGCCAGGTGTTGATCAGCGTGCTCTTGCCCACATTGGGCCGGCCCGCGACGGCCAGGCGGATGACCTGCGGGGCTTCCTCGTCCTCGCCCTCTTCGTCCTCGGCGTCGGGCTCGAAGTCCTCCAGCACCCATTCCAGCATGCTGCGTATGCCCTGGCCATGTGCGGCCGAGATCGGATGCGGCTCGCCCATGCCCAGTTCGTGGAACTCGGCCAGCAGCGGGGAGTCGCTCATGCCCTCGGCCTTGTTGACGGCGAGGAAGACGCGCTTGTTGGATTGGCGCAGATAGCGCGCGATGTCATGGTCCTGTCCGGACACGCCCAGGCGGACGTCGACAACGAAGACCACCGCATCCGCCTCGGCCACGGCCTGGCGGGTCTGCTTGGCCATTTCCTTGACGATGCCGCTGCTGCTGTCGGGTTCGAAGCCGCCGGTGTCGATGACGATGAACTCGCGATCGCCCAGGCGGCCGTCACCGTAGTGGCGGTCGCGTGTCAGCCCGGCGAAGTCGGCCACGATGGCATCGCGGCTCTTGGTCAGGCGGTTGAACAGCGTGGACTTGCCCACATTGGGCCGGCCCACCAGGGCGATCACGGGTTTCATCTTGTTCTTGTTCTCAGCAAGCGTATCGAAGGGCCGCCGACCTTACTGCGGACGGAGGGCGAAGAGCCCGCCGTTGCGCGTCACGATCAGCAGCGTGTTGCCCGACACCACCGGGGCGGTGGCGATGGGCGAACCGTCGGTGGGCAGGCGCTGCAGCGTCTTGCCCTTGTCGCGCGACAGGAAGTGCACATAGCCCTCGCCATCGCCAAACACGACGGCGCGGTCCAGCACGGCCGGCGCGCTCAGGCGGCGGTTTTGGAACTGGTCGGCGGTCCATTGCACATCGCCATTGCGGGTGGCCCATGCGGTGATGCGGTCGGAGGCATCGGCGCCGACGATCAGCTCGGCGTCACCGCCCAGGCCCTGGGTGCCGCCGACATTGCGGCTCCACACCGGGCCGCCACGCTCGGCATTGACGCAGCCCACGGCGGACTGGAAGGCGCGCGCGCACAGCAGCTCGCCGCTGCGCACCACGGGCGCCACCAGGTCGGCCAGGCGCTCCACCTCGTTGGTGCCGCGCGGGGTGGACACGGGGGCTTCCCACTGCACGGTGCCGCGCAGCGAATCGACCCCGGCCAAACGGGCGCCCTGCCCCACCACCAGGGTGTTGCCATAGGCGCCGATCACGCCGGACTGCTGCAGCGTCAGCGCGTCGCCGGGACGACGCAGTTCCCACAGACGGCGGCCGTCGAGCGCGTCGAACGCCAGCACCATGCGGTCCAGCGTCAGCACGAAGACGCGCTCACCGGCCACAAAGGGGGCGGTGACCACGGGCGTCTTGAGCGTCTTGCGCCACAGCACCTTGCCTTCGTCCAGCACCACCAGCTCGCTGTTGCGCGTCACGACGGCGGCATAGCGGCCGTCGCTGCCCACGCCCGCGGCCAGGCCCTGGTTCAGGTCGGCGCGCCACAGCGAGGCGCCATCAACGGCAGACAGCGCCTGCACCACGCCATCGGTGCCGGCGAGCACGTACTGGCCCTTGGGCGTGGCGACGCTGAGCGGGAACTTCACGCTGTCCACGCGGCCCTGCCAGGCCACGCTCACCGCCAGCTGCGGCGAGATCTGCTCCAGCGGCGCCGGCTTGGGCGCATTGGAGCCGCCAAACCACGAGCAGCCGCCCAGCAGGGTCAGCGCCGCCAGCGCGGCGGTCGTGAAGGCACGGGAAGGAATGCGGCCCATCATTGCTTCGCTCCAGCGGCCGGCTCGTCCACCGCCACGCCCAGCGTGGCCAGCTTGTATTCGACGATGCGGCGGTAATCCAGGGTCTTGTCCAGGCTGTCGTAGGCCTTCTTGAAATGGTCCTTGGCCAGGTCCGGCTTGTTCTGCAGCAGCGCCAGGTCGCCGCGGCGGTCGGCCACCAGCGCGGCGAACTCGGCGCCCTTCACGGCGTCCAGGCTCTTGCCGGCCTCGTCATACTGCTTGGCGTCCATCTGCAGCGCCGCGAGACGCAGGCGGGCAACATCCTTGTAGGCGGCCTCGCGGGCGTTGTCCGCCACCCACGCCAGCGTGGCACGGGCGTCGTCGGCCTTGCCCTTGTCGAGTTGCAGCTTGGCAGCCAGCAGGCCGCCCTGGGCCGCATAGGCGGTACGCGCATAGCCGTTGCGCAGGTCGGTCAGCACCTGCTGGCCTTTCTCCAGGTCGCCGGCCTCGACGGCGCGCTCCAATTCGCCGTACATCGCCGAGGCCTTGGCGGCCTGCTCGCGCTGCCAGTAGTTCCAGCCGCTCCAGCCCGCATAGGCCAGCAGCGCCAGCGTCACCACCCAGGTGATCGCATTTCCCCAGCGCTTCCAAAAAGCCTTCAGCTGTTCGAGCTGTTCCTGTTCTTCCAGATCCAGATGAGACGCCATGCTTGTCCTGATTCAATGGTGCCGCGATTATGCGTTGCGGCGGTTCTGCAATTCCTGCGCCCAGCCCCCGACATCGGCCAGCGGCCGGGTGACCTGGGCGGCCCCCTCCTCGCGCAGCGGCTTGAGCGCCACCTCGCCGCGGGCGAGCTCATCGCCGCCGAACACCAGGGCGTAGCGCGCGCCGCTGGCGTCGGCCTTCTTGAACTGCGACTTGAACGAGCCGCCGCCGGCATGCATCTGCACCGCGACGCCCTGCTCGCGCAGCGCCTCCAACACCGGCAGGATGCGCGGCAGCTGCGTGGCGTCCGGGATCACTGCGTAGGCGTCCGGCGCGCCGTCGGCCGTGTTCAGGCCCAGCGCCTCCAGCAGCAGCAGCAGGCGCTCCATGCCCAGTCCGAAGCCCACCGCCGGCGCCGGCTTGCCGCCCAGCTGCGCGATCAACCCGTCATAGCGCCCGCCGCCGCAGACGGTGGCCTGGCTGCCCAGGTGGGGCGTGACCCACTCGAACACGGTGCGGTTGTAGTAGTCCAGCCCGCGCACCAGGCGCGGGTTGATGGTGTAGGCCAGACCGGCGGCGTCCAGCACCGTGCAGATCGCCTGCAGGTGGGCGCGCGAGTCCTCACCAAGGAAGTCGAGCAGCTTGGGCGCACCTTCCACCATGGCCTGCATCGCCGGGTTCTTGGTGTCCAGCACGCGCAGCGGGTTGGTGTAGAGGCGGCGCTTCGCGTCCTCGTCGAGCAGCGCCTGATGCTGCTCCAGATAGGCGATCAGCGCGGCGCGGTGGGCGGCGCGCTCGGCGGGCTCGCCCAGGCTGTTGAGCTCCAGGCGGATGTCCTCGCCCTCCTTCAGCCCCAGGCGCTTCCACAGCGCGCGGGTGAGCAGGATCAGCTCGGCGTCGATGTCCGGGCCGGCGAAGCCCATGGCCTCGACGTCCAGCTGGTGGAACTGGCGGTAGCGCCCCTTCTGAGGGCGCTCATGGCGGAACACCGGGCCGATGGACCACAGGCGCAGCGGGCCGTCGTACAGCGCGTTGTGCTCGATCACCGCGCGCACCAGGCCGGCGGTGATCTCGGGGCGCAGCGCGAGCTGGTCGCCGTTGAGCTTGTCGGTGAAGGTGTACATCTCCTTCTCGACGATGTCGGTCACCTCGCCGATGCCGCGCACGAAGAGCTGCGTGGGCTCGACGATGGGCGTGCGCGCGTTGCGGTAGCCATAGGCCGCCAGCAGGCCGCGCATCTGCCCTTCCAGCCATTCCCAGCGGGCGGACTCGGGGGCGAAGCTGTCGTTCATGCCCTTGACGCCGCGCAGGGGCTCCAGCTTGGCGGCGCGCGTCGCGTCGGGCTTGTTGTTCTCGCTCATGGGTTCAGACATGCTCAGGCCGAGGCCGTGCCAAAGCGGCGCTCGATATAGGTTTCCACCAGCGCGTGGAATTCGTTGGCGATGTTGTCGCCGCGCAGGGTCAGGGCCTTCTCGCCGTCGATGAAGACCGGCGCTGCCGGCGCCTCGCCGGTCCCCGGCAGGCTGATGCCGATGTCGGCATGCTTGCTCTCGCCGGGGCCGTTGACGATGCAGCCCATCACCGCGACCTTCATGTTCTCGACGCCGGGATACTTCTTGCGCCAGACCGGCATCTGCGCGCGCAGGAAATCGTCGATCTGCTTGGCCAGCTCCTGGAAGGTGGTGCTGGTGGTGCGGCCACAGCCCGGGCAGGCGGTGACGCTGGGGTTGAAGGCGCGCAGCCCCAGCGACTGCAGAATCTCCAGCGCCACCACCACCTCCTGCGTGCGTGCCTCGCCGGGCTGCGGCGTCAGCGAGACGCGGATGGTGTCGCCGATGCCTTCCTGCAGCAGGATGGACAGCGCGGCGGCCGAGGCCACCGTGCCCTTGGCGCCCATGCCGGCCTCGGTCAGCCCCAGGTGCAGCGCATAGTCGCAGCGCCGGCTCAGCGCGCGGTAGACCGAGATCAGGTCCTGCACGCCGCTGACCTTGCAGCTGATGATGATGTTGTCCGGGTTCATGCCCAGCTCGCGCGCATAGCTCGCGGAGCTCAGCGCCGACTGGATCAGCGCCTGGTACATCACCTGCTTCGCATCCCAGGGCGTGGCACGGCGCGCGTTGTCGTCCATCATCTGGGCCAGGATCTCCTGGTCCAGGCTGCCCCAGTTGACGCCGATGCGCACGACCTTGTCGTAGCGCACCGCGGCCTCGATCATCTGCGCGAACTGGCGATCCTTCTTGTCGCCCTTGCCCACGTTGCCGGGGTTGATGCGGTACTTGGACAGCGCTTGCGCCATGTCCGGGAACTCGGTCAGCAAGCGATGGCCGTTGTAATGGAAGTCGCCCACCAGCGGCACGTTGATGCCCATGCGGTCCAGCTGCTCGCGGATCGCCGGCACCGCGGCCGCGGCCTCGGGCGTGTTCACGGTGATGCGCACCAGTTCCGAGCCAGCCTGGGCCAACTCCTTGACCTGGATCGCAGTTTCGATGACGTCCACCGTGTCGGTGTTGGTCATCGATTGCACGCGCACCGGCGCGTCGCCACCTATCGTCACCAGATGGTCGCCCCAGCGCACCTGGGCCTGGCGGCTGCGCCGCGCAGCGGGGCATGCCGCGTCAATCAGGCCTTCGTCCTGCGGAGAGGATTCGCTCAACAACTGCTTGTCCATCATGGGCCGGCCTGCGCCTTTCCCTCGTTCAGTTCATTCGTTCAGTTCAGCTCGATGCGCGCGACGTTGTCGCGCGCGCGGCTGCCCAGGTCCACCGGCTGGCCACGGAACACGAGCTCGGTGCCGGCGACATTGCCCACACGCAGCTTCAGCGGCGGCACGCCATTCAGCTCGGTCTGCTCGCCGGGGCGCATCAGGCGCGACAGCAGGGTCTGCCCGCGCGCGTCGACCACCTCGATCCAGGACTCGGCGCTGATCTTCAGGCGCAGCGGCACCGCGCCCGCAGGCGGCGGCAGCTGAGACGCAGGTACCGACGCCGGCGTGGCCGCGCCGGTCCCCGCGGTGGCGATCACCGGGGCTGGCGCCGAAGCGGCCGCACTGGCCGTCGGCTGAGCCGGCATGGCCGCGCTGGCGGCCTGCCCCACCAACGCCGGAATCACTGCGCTGGCCGGCGTCAGCAGCGCCTCGGGCTTCAGCTCGGAGCCATCCGGCACCGGCTCGGAGGCCGCGGGAGAGACGGGTACCACCTCGCTGCGCGGGGCGGTCAGGGACTCCAGCCAGTGGCTGGGCAGCAGAAAGACCGCCAATGCCGCCACCGCGATGCCCGCGGCGGCGATCAGCACCGGGCTCTTCAGCAGCTCGCCAGGCAGCAGTTCGGGGCGGCCGCTGCGCTCGCGGAAGGGCTCGTTGAGCCCGCGCGAGACGCGGTCCAGCTCGGGCTCGTTGCCACGCGGCAGCAGCGCCAGGATGGGCGCGGGGTCCGCCTTCAGCGCGCGGCAGACCGACTTGGCCAGCGCGCGCGCGAAGGTGGCATCGGGCAGCTCGTCGAAGCGATCAGCCTCCAGCGCCTCCAGCTTGGCCTGCGGCACCTTCAGCATCACGGCCAGCGCCGCGATATGCAGCCCCCGGGCCTCGCGGGCCTTGCGCAGCGCGGCACCGGCGCTGTCCGCGCCGACTGCCGACATGGGCGCCTCCTCGGCCGCCATCGAACTCATGCCTGATCCCTCATTCATCGAAACGACCACTGTTCAGGGCCGCGACCTCGGCCGACGCGGGAAAGCGCCGACGTAGCTGCTGACCCAGTTCTTCGACATTCGCGGCATTGCCGAGCCGGCGCTCAATGCGCAGCTCCAGCCACAGGCTGGACGCGTTGACCTGGTCGGCCTTGGCATTGACCCGACGGGCATAGAAGCGCGCACGCTCCAGCTGCCCCTGGCGCAGCAGCACCTCGGCCAGGTTCACCTGCACGACCGGGCTGGACGGGTCGAACTCGAAGGCCTTGGCCAGGCTCTGCTCGGCCTTGACCAACTGGCCCTCGCGCGCCTCGCAGACACCGCGCGCCATCAGGGTGCGCACCGGAGCGCGATACTGCGGCTGCGCCAGCGCCGCGTCGAACTGCTCGTAGCTCTCGCGATAACGGCCGCGCTGGCACAGGAACCAGCCGTAGTTGTGGGCCACGTCGCCGTCCTTGGGCGATTGCGCCAGCAGACGTCGGAAGCCATCCTCGGCCAGCTGGTTCTCACCCATGCCGGCATAGACCAGGCTGCGCAGGCTCAGGGCCTCGGTCATGCCAGGCTTGATCTGCAGCACCTGCTTGATCTCGTCCAACGCGGTGTCGAACTGACCGCGCTCGAAATAACCCGTGGCCAGTTCCAGGCGCACCGCCGCGCGGCGGTCGGCGTCTGTCTGGTCGCTGGCGGTGCGAGGGCCCGAGCCATCGCCACCACCGCCGCCGCCAGTCGTGGCGCAGCCGCCCAGCAGCCCCGCCATCAGCAGCGCGCAAAGAAGCTTGTTCACGCCGCCACCAGCCACAGATTGCAATTTCATGAGCCGCTCGTCGAGGGAGTGGAAGACGGGCTCGCTTGTACCACCACCGGGGCACGCAGCATGCGCTGATGAACCCGCGTCCGGTCCTGCACTTCGCCCGCCAGTTGCCCGCAGGCTGCGTCGATGTCGTCGCCGCGGGTCTTGCGCACCGTGGTCACGATGCCGGCCTGGATCAGCAGCTCGGCGAAGGCCTGCACCCGCTCGCGGCTGCTGCGCTTCAGGCCCGAGGCCGGGAAGGGGTTGAAGGGGATCAGGTTGAGCTTGCAGGGCAGCTTGCCCTTGACCAGCGCGATCAGTTCGCGGGCCTGCTCGGGGCCGTCATTGACGCCGTCGAGCATGCAGTATTCGAAGGTGATGAAATCGCGCGGCGCCTTCTCCAGGTAGCGCTGGCAGGCCTGCAGCAGCTCGGCGATCGGGTACTTCTTGTTCAGCGGTACCAGCTGGTCGCGCAGCGCATCGTTGGGCGCGTGCAGCGAAACGGCCAGCGCCACCGGCACGTCCTCGCGCAGCCGGTCCATCATGGGCACCACGCCCGAGGTGGACACGGTCACGCGGCGGCGCGACAGGCCATAGCCGTGGTCATCCAGGAAAATGCGCAGCGCGGGCACCAGCGCGGCGTAGTTCTGCAGCGGCTCGCCCATCCCCATCATCACGATGTTCGAGATGATGCGTTCGCTGGTATTGAAGCGCTTGCGCAGGCTGTGCTCGGCATACCAGAGCTGGGCGACGATCTCCCAGGTCTCCAGGTTGCGGCTGAAGCCCTGGTGGCCGGTGGAGCAGAAGCGGCAGCCCACGGCGCAGCCGGCCTGGCTGGAGATGCACAGCGTGGCGCGGTCGTCTTCGGGAATGAACACCGCCTCGACGGCGTTGCCCTGTCCGACGTCGAACAGCCACTTGATCGTGCCGTCGGCGGACAGGTGTTCGGAGATCACCGGCAGCGCGGTGACATGGGCCTTGCCGGCGAGCTTGTCGCGCAGCGATTTGGCCAGGTCGGACATCTGGGTGAAATCCCAGGCGCCCTTTTGATGGATCCAGCGGAACAGCTGGGTCGCGCGAAAGCGCTTCTCCCCCAGCTGCTCGCAATACGCGGCCAGGCCTTGAAGATCGAATCCAAGCAGGTTGACCGCGTCCATGGTCATGCCTCTCTCAAGTCTTGCGCCGCCCCGCGTCTTCCCGGGGAAGACCGGTCGCGAGGGCGACCGGTCGGGGACGGCTTGCGAATGGCCTCAAGGCCATAGCAACCCGGAGGCCTGGTGCCGACTCAGCGGCTGTAGACGTTCATGCCAGGGAAGAAGAACGCCACTTCGGCAGCCGCCGTTTCCGGGGCGTCGGAGCCGTGCACGGCATTGGCGTCGATGCTGTCGGCGAAGTCGGCGCGGATGGTACCCTTCTCGGCCTTCTTCGGGTCGGTGGCGCCCATCAGCTCGCGGTTCTTCAGGATGGCGTTCTCGCCTTCCAGCGCCTGGATCATCACCGGGCCGGAGATCATGAAGTTCACCAGGTCGTTGAAGAAGGGACGGGCCTTGTGCACGGCGTAGAAGGCCTCGGCCTCGCCACGCGACAGGTGGACCATCTTGGCCGCCACGACCTTCAGGCCAGCGCCTTCGAAACGGGCGTAGATCTGGCCGATGACGTTCTTGGCCACGGCATCGGGTTTGATAATGGACAGGGTGCGTTCGATCGCCATGGTGTTTTCCTTGAAAATCTAGGGCTTAGCAAAGCCGGACATTCTACC
Source organism: Pelomonas sp. CA6 (assembly GCF_022549225.1). Taxonomy (GTDB): domain Bacteria; phylum Pseudomonadota; class Gammaproteobacteria; order Burkholderiales; family Burkholderiaceae_C; genus Roseateles. The sequence goes on along the minus strand of NZ_JAKZFD010000001.1, from coordinate 414,285 downwards.
TTGTGAAGTCAAGGCCCCCGTGACGGCGGGCGCCATCACGGGAGGCCAGACGGCAGGGCTGGCGCGTCAGCGGCGGCCCCGACCTCCGCCGCCACCGCCACCCCCGCCACCACGACGTCCGCCGCCACGCCCGCCGCGGTTCAGATAGGCGTCGGCGCCGATATAGCCCACCGAGGTCTGCATCGGGTCGGGCTGGCGCTCGCCGCCACCGCCGCCCCCCTTGCCCTTGCCGCCGCCACGGTTGCCACCGCCGGCACCGCCACGGCCTGCATCGCTGCCGCCGCGACCGAAACCGGCCGGGATGGCGCGCGACTTGCCGCCGCCGACGAAGCGCCGGTCGAAGGTCTGCTCGAGCGGGTTGATGTGGCGCGGGATGAAGTCGTCGTCGTCCTCGTCATGCTCATCGCGGCGCGGGCGCTCGCGCTCCTGCTGCTGGCGCGGCGGACGGTTGTCGTTGGCGCGCTGCTCGACCTGGCGAGGCTCGGGCCGGCTGGGGCGCGGGCCGCCATTGCCGCCGCCGCGGCGGCGCTTGTTGCGGTCATTGCGATCGCCACGGTCGCCCCGTTCGCCGCGCTCACGGTCGCCATGACCGGCCAGCTGGCGAATGACGCGCACATCCGCGTCGTTCAGCTCGACATAGACGCCGCGACGCAGGCCGCGCGGCAGCACCACGGTGCCATAGCGAATACGGATCAGCCGGCTCACGGCCATGCCGACGGATTCGAAGAGCTTGCGCACCTCGCGGTTGCGGCCTTCGGTGATCACCACGCGGTACCAGCGGTTCACGCCTTCGCCGCCGCCGTCGGTGATGCTCTTGAAGCTGGCCGCCTGGCCCTCGATCTCGACGCCGGTGAGCAGCTTGTCCTTCTGCTCGTTGGACAGCGAGCCCAGCACGCGCACCGCGTACTCGCGCTCGACGCCGAAGCGCGGATGCATCAGTTGGTTGGCCAGTTCGCCGGAGTTGGTGAACAGCAGCAGACCTTCGGTGTTCAGGTCCAGACGGCCCACCGACTGCCACTTGCCCTGGGGCAGACGCGGCAGGTTGCGGAAGACCGTGGGACGGCCCTCGGGGTCGTTGAAGGTGACGACCTCGCCGACCGGCTTGTGATAGGCCAGGATGCGCGGCGTCGGCGGCGCGATGCGCACCTTGATGGGCTTGCCGGCCACGGCCACCTTGTCACCGAAGGAGATGCGCTGGCCGACATGCGCGACCTCGCCGTTCACGGTGATCTGGCCCTTCGCGATCATGTCCTCGATGTCGCGGCGCGAGCCGACACCAGCCTGGGCCAGCACCTTCTGCAGCTTGGGCGCATCGGGCTCGGCGGCGAGCACGCGCTTGGACGCCTGCCCCTCCTCGTCGCCAGCGGACTCGGCCTGCGCGTCGTCGCTCGACAGCTCTTCGGCCGATTCGACGGCGGCCGGCTGCGCCTCGGGGGCGGCATCGGCGACCGCATCGAAATCGCCGGTCAGCAGCTCGTCGAATCGGGCCTGGGCTTCGGCCTGCAGCTGCCCGTCATCGACGGGCGCGGCGGCGGCGGTCGGCTCCATGGCGTCTTCGGCGCGCTCGCGGCGCTCGCCGCGCTGGCGGCGGTTGCGGCCGCGGCGACCACCACCATCGCCGTCATCGGTCACGTCAGCACCATCGATTCCATCAGCGGCCTGGCGACCCGAATCCATCTCGGGGACAGGCGCCGCCGGCTCGGACGGCGACAGCTCCAGCGGCTGAGGCACGGCAGCGACCTCGGCCGGAGCCGAGGCTTGCGCCTCCACCCCCTCGGCGGCCGGCTTGCGCGTGCGCCGCTTGGGCTTGGCCTCCAGGGTTGGATCCGCCGCAGGCGCCGCATCCGCCGTCTCGGCGGCCGCCTTGCGGCGGCGCGGCTTGGGCGCCTCGGTATCGACGCCCTCGGTGGCGACGCCCGCCGGCACCGAATCGTCCGCGGCCACCGGCTTGGCCGCGCTCTTGCGCGCGCGCTTGGGCGTGGGGGCCGCAGCCGCCTCGGAGGCCACGGAGCCGGCATCCTCCGGCTTGGGATTGCTGTCGTTGTCGTTCATGCGTCGGTTTGCACCTGGTTGAATCGGTTGAGATCGTCGCCCTCGGGCGCCGTATCGGATGGAGAGTCGGAAGCGGTCGGTGGCGCTTCCGGGGCAGGAACCGGGCCGGGATCGGCCGGCTCGGCAGCATTGGTCGACTCAGCGGCTTCCGCAGCTTCCGCGGACTCGGCCGGCCCTGCGGCCTGGTCCGACGCCAACCCCTCGTCGGCACCGGCAGCCTCGGCAGGCCCACCTTCAAGCACCTGCGCCGCCGCGGCCTCCAGCAAGGAAGCCTGCCCGGCGAGCGGACCGGCGCCGGCTTCGCTGAGCGGCGGCAGCTGGTCCAGGCCCGACAGGCCCAGATCGTCGAGAAACTGCCGCGTTGTCGCATAGAGGGCGGGGCGGCCCGGCGCCTCGCGATGCCCGACGACCTCGATCCAGTGCCGGTCCTCGAGTTGCTTGATGATCTGCGTCGAAACCACCACGCCGCGGATGTCCTCGATGTCGCCGCGCGTCACCGGTTGACGGTAGGCAATGATGGCCAGCGTCTCCATCACCGCGCGCGAATAGCGCGGCGGCTTCTCGGGGTTGAGCCGATCCAGATGCTCGCGCATCTCGGGGCGGCTCTGAAAGCGCCAGCCCGAGGCCAGCGCGACCAGCTCCACGCCTTTGCCCTCCCATTCGCGCACCAGCTCGTCCAGCACCAGCCGCAGCGTGTCCGCACCGACTTCGTCGGCGAACAGGCTGCGCAGGTCGCGCAGCGTCAGCGGCTGTTGAGCGACCAGCAATGCGGTCTCGAGGACGCGTTTGGCATCCTGTGTGTTCATGGCCTGTCGTCAGTGTCTGCGGCTAAGGCGCCGCTCAACGGTTGCGCCATCGTGGCGTCGGCTGGGTCGACCCGGGGGTCGCGTAAGTTCGCTGGCGTTTGGAGCCGGATCCGCATGGCGCCGTGCGCCGCTCAAGCCTGACGACACGGATTCGTGGCGCCGGAGGGACTTGCGGGGGGAAGCTCCGCTTGGGGAGACCGGGCCTGCTGCTGCCTGACCCTCACGGGCGTCGGCGGGGCAATCGGGCCCTGCTCGGTGTGCCGCGCCTGGACTCACTGCCCTGCCCTTCGCGCGACCTTTGCACCGGTTTTGGCGGATTGTAGCCTGAGCGCCGCCCACCCGGTCAAACGCCGCGACGCCCGGATGGCAAGAGCCCGCTCATATTGACGGCGCCGGCAGGCCGGCGCACTGCCAAGCCAGTGCCAGGTCCGGCGGCAGCGGCGCCTGCAGGCGCAGCGCGGGCAGGCCCGGCACAGGGTGGGCCAGACTCAGCCGCGCCGCATGCAAGGCCTGGCGCTGCAACCCCAGCGCAGGCCGCCCGCCATACACCGCATCGGCCACCAGCGGATGCCCGCGCGATGCCAGATGCACACGGATCTGGTGCGTGCGGCCGGTGTGCAACACGCAATGGACCGCGCTGACCGCGCGCCCCTGCTCGTCCGCCCCCTGCCCGAGCATGAAAACATCGGTGCGCGCCGGCTTGCCGGAAGCCAGCACCGCCATCTTGATGCGAGACTGCGGGTCGCGCCCCAGCGGCGCCTGGATCTCCAGCGCCTCGCCGGGTGCCAGCCGCAGCGCGCCCTGCGCCAGCGCCAGGTATTCGCGGTGCACCTCACGCGCCGCGATCATGCGCACCAGCGCGGTCACCGCCGGCAGGGTCTTGCCCACCACCATCAACCCGGAGGTGTCCTTGTCCAGCCGGTGCACGATGCCAGCGCGCGGCAGCTGGGTCGCGCCGGCGTGATGGGCCAGCAGCCCATTCATCAGCGTGCCCGACCAGTGCCCGGCCGCCGGATGCACGACCAGCCCGGCGGGCTTGTTCAGCACCAGCAGGTGCTCGTCCTCGAAGACGATGGACAGCGCCATGGGTTCGGCCCGAAAAGCACGGCTTTCGTCGGTGGGCTGCAGCTCCACCTCCAGCCGCTGCCCCAGGCGCAGCTTGCGCGACGCCTGCTCCACCCGCTGCCCGTCCAGGCGCACGCAGCCGCGCGCGATCAGGTTCTGCAGATGGCTGCGCGAGAACTCGGGCGCCATGCGCACCAGCCATTTGTCCAGCCGTTCGCCCTGGGCCTGAGGCCCCAGCATCTCGGCGCGGCACTCGACCTCGTCCGCCGCCGGCTCGTCCGAGGCGCCTTCCCATTCCGGAGCATCCCCCGACACCACCACTTCCCCCTCGGGCACGACCTCGTCGCGCGGGACCCCAACCATATAATCTGCGCTCCATTTAGCTCAGGGTGGGCACAGGCCACCCCAGAATGACCGGGACCATGACTGAACAACGCGTGATGCCTGACCGTCCGATGCCCCCCCGCAGCGGGGCCGCGCGGGCCCTGCTCTCGACCACCGCGATGGCCATGGCCCTGGTGCTGGCGGCATGCTCCTCGGCGCCCAAGGACGATCCGAACTCGCAGGCCAGCCTGGAGAAATTGTATGCAGAGGCCAAGGACGACCTGTCCTCCGGCAGCTACGACCGCGCGATCAAGACCCTGGAGCGCATCGAAGGCCGCGCCGCCGGCACGGTGCTGGCCCAGCAGGCCACGCTGGATCTGGCCTGGGCTCAGTTCAAGAGCGGCGAGCGCGCGCAGGCGGTCACCACGCTGGATCGCTTCATCAAGCTCAACCCCTCCAGCCCGGCGCTGGACTACGCGATCTACATGAAGGGCGTGGTCAACTTCAACGATGACCTCGGCCTGTTCGGCCGCATCACGCGCCAGGACATCAATGAACGCGACCAGCAGGCCTCGCGTGACGCGCTCCAGGCCTTCCGCCAGTTGGTGGAGCAATTCCCGCAGTCCAAGTACGCCGAGGATGCGCGCGTGCGCATCGACTACATCACCAACAGCCTCGCGGCCTACGAGGTGCATGTGGCGCGCTACTACTACAACCGCGGCGCCTACCTGGCCGCGGCCAATCGCGCCCAGCAGGCGATCAACGAATTCCAGCGTGCCCCGATCGCCGAGGACGCGCTGAACATCATGATCAACAGCTACGACAAGCTGGGCCTGCCCGAGCTGCGCGACGACGCCCGCCGCGTGCTCAAGGCCAGCTTCCCGAACAGCGAGTTCCTCGCCGACGGCGCGCTACGAAAGGCCAAAAAACCCTGGTGGCAGGTTTGGTAAGCCGCGCTCGCTGAGCCCTCCCTGCCCGGCCGGCCCCGTTCCCACGCGGCCGGCTTTTTCACGCGCGTCGCGCAGCGCGGCCAGCCAGTCCAGCGCCTCCTCCTCGTGCATCAGCGGCGTCATCGGCGGCAGCGACTGGCGCAGCCGGCGGCCGTAGTTCATGCCGGCCAGGCGCGAATCGCAGACCACCAGCAGGCCCTTGTCCAACTCCGTGCGGATCAGCCGGCCGGCGCCCTGCTTCAGAGCGATCGCCGCCTCGGCGATGAAGTACTCGGCAAAGGCGTTGCGCCCCTCGGCCTCCAGCCGCGCCACGCGCGCCTCCACCAGCGGGTCGTTGGGCGGCGGGAAGGGCAGCTTGTCGATCAGCACGCATTGCAGGTCGTCGCCGGGCACGTCGATGCCTTCCCAGAAGCTGGCCGACCCCACCAGCACCGCCGCCGGGTCTTGCACGAACTGCTGCAGCAACTGGCGCTTGGGCGCACTGCCCTGCACCAGCACGCGCAGGGCGTCGCCCTGGCTGTCGAAGTCCTCGCGCAGCGCCTCGCCGATGGCCTGCAGCGCCCGCAGCGTGGTGGTGAGCACGAAGCAGCGCCCGCCGAGCTCGCGTGCGCAGCGCGCCGCCAGCAGCGCCACCTGCTGCGCGTGAGCGGGCTCGCCGGGCTTGGGGAAGCGGCGCGGCACATAGAGCCGCGCATGCGCCGCGTAGTCGAAGGGACTGCCCACGCGCAGCGTGCGCGCGTCGGCCAGCCCCGCGGGCTCCGTGAACCAGCGCAGCTGCTCGTCCTCGCCCAGCGTCGCGGAGGTGAAGACCCAGGCGCGCGGTCCGCGCTCCAGCTGTTCGTGCATCGCGTCGCGGATGTCCAGCGGGGATTCGACCAGGCGCACCTGGTGCTGGCCCAGGTCGATCCAGCGCACCGCATCCGCTTCGGCCGGCTGCGAGAAGCGGCGCGCCAGCTCGCCCAGCGCGACGGCGCGCTCGTGCAGACGCTGGAAGTCCGGCCCCATCTCCAGCACCGCCTCCAACGCATGCTCCGCGGCATCCGCCGCGCAGGCCAGATCGGCCAATGACTCGGCGAACGCGGCACGGCCGGCCCGCTCTTGCCAGCGCAGCTTGATCAGTCCGCGCGGCTGCAGGCTGTCCGCGCAAGCGAGGCGCAGCGTCCGCGCCGCCGCCTCCAGCCCGCCGGCCAAGTCCTGCCATTCCTGCAGGCCACGCGCCTGCGCCAGCCCCTGCGCGAGCAGGTCTCGCGCGAGGTCGAAGACCTGGGCGCTGCCCAGCACCCGGCCGAGGAAGTTCAGCCCCGCCTCGGCCAACTGGTGCGCCTCGTCGAAGACCGCCAGGTCCACGCTGGGCAGCAGCTCCGCCACGCCGGAGTCGCGCAGCACCAGGTCGGCGAAGAACAGATGGTGGTTGACCACCACCAGATCCGCCTCCAGCGCCTCGCGCCGCGCCTTGACCACATGGCAGTTGCGATAAGACGGGCAGTCGGTGCCCAGGCAGTTGTCGCGCGTGGAGCTGACGATCGGAATGACCGGCGAGCGCTCGTCCAGTCCGTCCAGCTCGGCGAAGTCGCCGCTGCGAGTCTCCAGCGCCCAGCGCTCGATGCGCGCCAGCTGCGCGATCGCGCGCCGGTCCGGCAGCGAGGCCGTCTGCCGCGCGTGTTCCAGCCGATGCAGGCACAGATAGCTGCTGCGGCCCTTGAGCAGCGCGATGCGCAGCGGCATCGCGAACGCCTGCAGCAGGCGCGGCAGGTCGCGCAGGAAGAGCTGGTCCTGCAAGCTCTTGGTCGCGGTGCTGATCAGCGCACGCGTGCCCGACAGCAGAGCCGGCACCAGGTATGCGAATGTCTTGCCAACGCCGGTGCCCGCCTCCACGACCAGCGCCTCGCGTTCAGCAATCGCACGCGCGACCGCCATCGCCATCTGCAGCTGGGGTTCGCGCGGGGCATAGCCGGGATCGCAACGGGACAGCGGCCCCCCGGTGTCAAAGGCGGCACGCACCGATTGTTCGAGCTCGGACAGCACGGGCACCCGCTCGTCGTCCCACGCGCTGTGGGCCCGGGCCTGCGGGCTGGCGGCGGACGCGTCGTCCTGAGAGGAGGAATCGCTCAAGCGGGCTCGTCCGGGCTGCAGGCCATCTCCAGGCGCGCGATCTCGTCGCGCAGCGCCAGGCGCTGCTTCTTCAGCCGGCGCATGCACAGTTCGTCGGGCTGGGGCTGTCCGGCCAGGGTGTCGATCTGCTCGTCCAGCTCGGCATGCGCGATGCGCAGCTCGATCAGCCGGCGTGCGGGAGAGTGCAGTTGCTGATCCATGAACGAGGGGGAGACGGCCTGGCTGCCATCGAATCGACCTGATGGACGATTATAGTTTTGGGATGACCCGCAACCCCATCGGCTTTCGACTCAGCGCCGCCACCGGCATTCACCGCGGCGACCGCGCCTATCAGCAGGACCAGGTGCAGATCATCGGCCATGCGCGCGTGCCCGGCTGCCTGCTGGGCCTGGTGGCCGATGGCATGGGGGGCAAGAGCGGCGGCCGCAAGGCCGCGGACCAGGTGCTGCTGACCGCGCAGCAGCTTTTCGAGCGCTACGTGCCCGGCGAGGAGGACGCGGCCGAGCTGCTGCGCCAACTGGTGTCCGAGGCGCACCTGATGATCCGCCTGACGGCGATCTCCGCGGAGGAGGAACCGCACAGCACGCTGGCCGCCTACCTGGTGCAGGGGCGGCGCTGCCACTGGATCCACTCGGGCGATTCGCGCATCTACCATTTCCGCGGCCCGCGCATGCTCACGCGCACGCTGGACCAGAGCTACGTGCAACGCCTGGTCGACGAGGGCGAGCTGACCGAGCAGGAGGCGCTGGTGCACCCGCAGTCCAACCTGCTGACCGGCTGCCTGGGCACGGTGCAGGAGCCCACGCCCGTCGAGTCGACCATCGAGGGGCTGGAGATCGGCGACAGCCTGCTCGCCTGCAGCGACGGGCTGTGGCACTACTTCACACCGGCCGAGCTGGGCACGGTGCTGCACAGCCTGGCCCCCCGCGAGGCGGCGGAGTTGCTGATCAACAAGGCGCGTCAGCGCGCCAAGGGCGGCGGCGACAACCTGTCGCTGGCCATCGTCCGGATCGACCCCATCGAGTAAGCGCCCTCAGCGCGGCGCCGACGCCACCGGCAGCGGCAGGCTGGCGGCGGGCGCTTTCTGCTGGGCGCGCTCGCGCTGGCGCTGCTCCACCGCCTCCTTGTGCGCGCGCGCATCGGCCTGGCGCTTTTGCAGTGCCTCGCGGCGCTGGCGAGCCTCCAGCACCGACTGCTTTTGCTCGCGCGCTGCTTTCTGCTCATGCGCTGCTTCGCGCGCGGCGCGCGCCGCGGCATCGGGCGCGGGCACGGTCGGCCGCGGCGCATGGCGCCGCGCGGCGCTCGCCGCGGGCGCGACCAGCGCGGCCGCATTGCGTTCGCCCTGCTCCCGCGTGGCCTCGGCCTGCTTGGCCTCGACGCGGCGCTGGTGTTCGGCGGCACGCTGCTCGCGCTCGCGCGCGGCACGCTCGCGGCGCGCCTGTTCCAGTGGCTTGAGTGCCTGGGCGCGCTGGGCCTTGGCCTGACGCTCGCAGCTGAACACGTCGATGCGCTCCGCGCAGACCTGCATCTGCTCCTGGAAGCGCTGTTCGATGCGGGCGCGCTGAGCCTGGTCCTCCTCGGCACTGCCGGCCAGCGCCGGCAGCGTCAGCACAACGCCCAGCATCAGCGACCAGGGTTTGACAACGGGCTTCATGGCTCTCCTCCGCCGCTGCGGGCTCAGGTCAGGGACGTGTCCACGTCGCGGCGCTGCAAGGCCAGGTACTCCTGGGATTGCATTTCCTGCAGGCGCGAGACTGTGCGCGGAAATTCGTGGGCCAGCGGCCCTTCGGTGTACAGCTGCTCGGGTGGCACGGCAGCGGAGATGATCAGCTTGACACGGCGGTCGTAGAGCACGTCGACCAGCCAGGTGAAGCGCCGCGCCTCGCTGGCCAGGCGCACCGGCATCTCCGGCACGCCGGAGAGGATCAGGGTGTGGAATTGGGCAGCCAGCTCCAGGTAGTCGTTCTGCGAGCGCGGGCCGCCGCACAGGGTCTGGAAGTCGAACCACACGACGCCGCCGGCACGGCGCCGCGCGCGGATCTCGCGGTGCTCAATGTGCAGCAACGGATCCTCGTCGCGCGCCTCGGCGAGTGCCTCGAAGGCGTGGACCAGCGCAGCATCGGCCTTGTCGTCCAGCGGGCAGTGGTACAGCTCCACATGGGCCAGCGAGCGCTGCCGGTAGTCCATGCCATTGTCGACGTTGATGATCTCCATCTTCTCCTTCAACAGCTCAATGGCCGGCAGGATGCGGTCGCGGTGCAGGCCGCCCGGATAGAGGCCGTCGGGATGAAAGTTGGAGGTGGTGACGATGGAGACGCGGTGCTTGAAGAGTGAGTCCAGCAGGCGGTGCAGGATCATCGCGTCGGTCACGTCGGCAACGTGGAATTCGTCGAAGCAGATCAGCCGGAAGCGCTTGGCGATGCGCTTGCCCAGCTCCTCCAGCGGGTCGGCGATGCCCTTCAGGTCCTGCAGTTCGCGGTGCACCTCGCGCATGAACTCGTGGAAGTGCAGACGCGTCTTGCGCGTCAGCGGCACGGCCTGGAAGAAGCAATCCATCAAGAAACTCTTGCCTCGCCCCACCCCGCCGTACATGTAGACGCCGCGCGGCAGCGGCGGGCGCACCAGCAGCTTGGTCACCGCGTTGGAGCGCCGCGCCTTGTAGTCGGCCCATTCGTCCTGGCAGCGCTGCAGCGCGGCAATGGCGCGCAGCTGCGCGGGATCGGCGCTGTAGCCGCGCTCGGCGAGGGTCTGGTGGTAGAGCTCGGTGACGGAGGCCATGGTGCAGGGATCAAGACAAAGGGGCGACCGAAGCCGCCCCTTGATTGTGAACGCGACGGAGCCAGCGGCCCCGGCGGGCTCAGAAGTTGAGCGTGCGCTTGTCGACCGCCAGCGCGGCTTCCTTGGTCGCTTCGCTCAGGCTGGGGTGGGCGTGGCAGATGCGCGCGATGTCCTCGGCCGAGGCCTTGAACTCCATCGCCACCACCGCCTCGGAGATCAGCTCCGACGCGAAGGGGCCGATGATGTGCACACCCAGGATTTCGTCGGTCTTGGCGTCGGCCAGGAACTTGACGAAGCCGGTCGTGTCACCCAGCGCGCGGGCGCGGCCGTTGGCCAGGAAGGGGAACTGCCCCGCCTTGTAGGCCACGCCTTCGGCCTTGAGCTGCTGCTCGGTCTTGCCCACCCAGGCGATCTCCGGGCTGGTGTAGATGACCCAGGGGATGGTGTTGAAGTTGACATGCCCATGCTGGCCGGCGATGCGCTCGGCCACGGCCACGCCCTCTTCCTCGGCCTTGTGCGCCAGCATCGGACCGCGAACCACGTCGCCCACCGCCCAGACATTGGGCAGGCTGGTCTTGCAGTCGCCGTCGACGACGATCGCGCCGCGCTCGTCCAGCTTCAGACCCACGGCCTCGGCGTTCAGGCCGATGGTGTTGGGCACGCGGCCGATGGACACGATCAGCTTGTCGAACTCGACCGTCTGCTCGGCGCCCTTGGCATCGGCATAGCGCACGCTGACGCTGTCCTTGCCCTTCTTCACCTCGGCGATCTTCACGCCCAGCTGGATGTCCAGGCCCTGCTTCTTGAAGACCTTGGCGGCTTCCTTGGCGACCGACTCGTCGGCCGCGCCGAGGAAGGCCGGCATGGCTTCGAGGATGGTGACCTCCGCCCCCAGGCGCCGCCACACCGACCCCATCTCCAGGCCGATGACGCCCGAGCCGATCACGCCCAGCTTCTTGGGCACGGCGGGGATGCGCAGCGCGCCGTCGTTGGAGAGGATCAGCGCCTCGTCGAACTCCGCGCCAGGCAGCTGGCGGGCGTTGGAACCGGTGGCGATGACCACATGCTTGGCCTGCAGCGTCTCGGTGGCGGCGCCGGCCACGGCGATCTCATAGCCGCCGTCCTTGGCCGCCACGAAGGAGCCGCGGCCGTGGAAGAAGCTGACCTTGTTCTTCTTGAACAGGTAGAGGATGCCGTCGTTGTTCTGCTTCACGACGCTGTCCTTGCGGCCCACCATCTTGGCCACGTCCATCTTCAGGTCCGACAGCGTGATGCCATGGTCGCCGAAGTGGTGTGCCGCCTGCTCGAAGTGTTCGCTGGACTGCAGCAGAGCCTTGGACGGAATGCAGCCGACGTTGGTGCAGGTGCCGCCCGGTGCCGGGCCGCCCTTGTCGTTCTTCCACTCGTCGATACAGGCCGTGTTGAAGCCCAGCTGCGCGGCGCGGATCGCCGCGATGTAGCCGCCGGGGCCGCCGCCGATCACGACGACGTCAAAGTTCTTGGTACTCATGTGTATTCCTTGTCGCAGCAGGCCCCGGTGCTCCGAGGCGTCAGCGGGATACCCGGCCAGACGCGGGGGCCGGGGACGCGCAGCGCCGCGGCGCTACCTGAGGATTCCCCGGCCGGGCCCCGCGGCGACGCCAGGCGTCCGCGCGATGACCCAGGTTGTCAGATGTCGAACAGCAGGCGAGCCGGATCTTCCAGCGCTTCCTTCATCGCCACCAGGCCCAGCACGGCTTCGCGGCCGTCGATGATGCGGTGGTCATAAGACATCGCCAGGTAGTTGATCGGACGCACCACGACCTGACCGTTCTCCACCACGGCACGGTCCTTGGTGGCGTGCACGCCCAGGATGGCCGACTGCGGCGGGTTGATGATCGGGGTCGACAGCATGGAACCAAAGGTGCCGCCGTTGGAGATGGAGAAGGTACCGCCGCTCAGTTCCTCGATCGACAGCTTGCCGTCCTTGGCCTTCTGGCCGAAGGAGGCGATGGTCTTCTCGATCTCGGCGAAGCTCAGCTGATCAGCGTTACGGATGATGGGCACCACCAGGCCGCGGGGCGAGCCGACGGCGATGCCGATGTCGAAGTAGCCGTGGTAGACGATGTCGTTGCCGTCCACCGAGGCGTTCAGCACCGGGAACTTCTTCAGCGCATGCACCGCGGCCTTCACGAAGAAGCTCATGAAGCCCAGCTTGACGCCATGCTCCTTCTCGAACTTCTCCTGGAACTTCTTGCGCATCTCCATCACCGGAGCCATGTTGACCTCGTTGAAGGTGGTCAGGATGGCATTGGTGGCCTGGGACTGCAGCAGACGCTCGGCGACGCGGGCACGCAGACGGCTCATGGGCACGCGCTGCTCGGGGCGATCGCCCAGGTTCTGCGCCACGGGGGCGGCGACGGCAGGCAGCGGCTTGGCCACGGCGGGCGCCGCGGGCACGGCGACCGGGGCCGCCACGGCGGCCGGCTTGGCGCCGCCTTCCAGCGCGCCCAGCACATCACCCTTGGTCACGCGGCCGTCCTTGCCGGTACCGGCCACGGAGCCGGCGGGCAGGTTGTTGTCGGCCATCAGCTTGGCGGCCGCGGGCATCGCGACGCCGGACTTGTCGGCACCCGACACGGCTGCAGCGGCCGCGGGCGCGGCGGCAGCCGTGGGCGCAGCGGCCGGAGCGGCGGCACCGGCCTTGCCTTCGGTGTCGATCTGCGCGATGACCTGGTCGGACACCACGGTGCCGCCATTGCCCACCACATGGGCAGCCAGCACGCCGGCGGCCGGCGCCGGCACTTCCAGCACGACCTTGTCGGTCTCGATTTCGATCAGGATTTCGTCGATTGCAACCGCCTCGCCGGGCTGCTTCTTCCACTGCAGCAGCGTGGCCTCAGCCACCGACTCGGACAGTTGGGGAACCTTGACTTCTACGATAGCCATGATGTTTTTCTCTCTCGGTTTGGGTCAACCGGAGCTTCGCGCCTGCCAGGCGCCCCCGCTCGTGGCGGGGTGCACCTGGTGTGATTGCGGCGCGCAAGCGTCCGCAATCACTTACTTGGTCAGAACAAAGCCCTTGAGCTTGGCGAAGGCCTGGTCCAGCAGCGCCTTCTGTTGCTCCTGGTGCAGGTGCGCGTAGCCGACGGCCGGCGAAGCCGAGGCCGGGCGGCCGGCGAAGCCCAGCTTCTGGCCGTCCTGCATGTTCTCGTGGATGTAGTGCTGCACGAAGAACCAGGCGCCCTGGTTCTGCGGCTCGTCCTGGCACCACACGATGTCCGCGAGATTGGGGTACTTCTTGAGTTCCGCGGCAAAGGCCTTGTGCGGGAAGGGATAGAGCTGCTCGACGCGGATGACCGCCACGTCGTGCGCCTTCTTCTCCTCGCGCTTCTTGACCAGGTCGTAGTAGACCTTGCCCGAGCAGGCGATCACGCGCTTGACCTTGCTGGCGTCGATCTCGGCGTTGAGTTCGCCGATCACGGTACGGAACTCGCCCTTGGTGAACTCGGTCACCGGCGAGGTCGCATCCTTGTTCCGCAGCAGCGACTTCGGGGTCATGATGACCAGCGGCTTGCGGAACATGCGCAGCTGCTGACGACGCAGCAGATGGAAGATCTGCGAGGCCGTGGTCGGCTGCACCACCTGCATGTTGTTGTCCGCGGACAGTTGCATGAAGCGCTCCAGACGCGCCGAGCTGTGCTCGGGGCCCTGGCCTTCGTAGCCGTGCGGCAGCATCAGCGTCAGGCCGTTGGCACGGCCCCACTTCACTTCGCCGGAGGCGATGAACTGGTCGATCACGACCTGGGCACCGTTGACGAAGTCGCCGAACTGGCCTTCCCAGATGGTCAGCGTGACCGGATCCGCGCTGGCATAGCCGTATTCGAAGCCCAGCACCGCCTCTTCCGACAGGATGGAGTCGATGACGACGAACGGGGCCTGGTTCTCGGCCACGTTCTGCAGCGGGATGTAGGTGCCCTCGTCGAACTTCTCGCGGTTCTGGTCGTGCAGCACGGCGTGGCGGTGCACGAAGGTACCGCGGCCGCAGTCTTCGCCGGACAGGCGCACCGGATAGCCCGAGGCCACCAGCGACGCGAAGGCCATGTGCTCGCCCATGCCCCAGTCGACGTTGATCTCGCCACGGCCCATCGCGGCGCGGTCGGCGATCACCTTCTCGACCAGCGGATGCACCTTGACATTGGCGGGGATGGTCGTGATGCGCTCGGCCAGGCGCTTCCACTCGGCAACCGGCAGCGCGGTGTCGCAGCTGTCGGTCCACTTCTTGCCGAGATACGGCGTCCAGTCGGTGGCGTACTTGCTCTTGAAGTTGGTCAGCACCGGGTCAACGGTGTGGCGGCCCTCGTCCATCGCGGCGCGGAAGGCCTTGACCATCTCGTCCGGGCCCTCGGCCGGCAGCACGCCCTGGGCCACCAGCTTTTCGCCGTAGAGCTTGCGCGTGCCGGGGTGCTTGGCGATGGTCTTGTACATCAGCGGCTGGGTCAGCGCCGGCGTGTCCTGCTCGTTGTGGCCCAGCTTGCGGAAGCAGACGATGTCGACGACCACGTCCTTCTTGAACTGCTGGCGGTATTCCAGGGCCAGCTGGGTGCACAGCACCACGGCCTCGGGATCGTCGCCATTCACGTGCAGCACCGGCGCCTCGATCATCTTGACCACGTCGGAGCAGTACAGCGTCGAGCGGGTGTCGCGCGGATCGCTGGTCGTGAAGCCGATCTGGTTGTTGATGACGATGTGCAGCGTGCCGCCGGTGTAGTAGCCGCGCGTCTGCGCCAGCGCCAGCGTCTCCATCACGACGCCCTGGCCGGCAAAGGCCGCGTCGCCGTGCACCAGCACCGGCAGCACCTGGTCGCCGGTCTTGTCGCCGCGACGGTCCAGACGGGCCTTGACCGAGCCCTCCACCACCGGGTTGACGATTTCCAGGTGGGAGGGGTTGAAGGCCAGGCTCAGGTGAACCGGGCCGCCGGCGGTCGACACGTCGCTGGAGAAGCCTTGGTGGTATTTCACGTCACCGGCGGGCAGGTCTTCCGGCGCGGTGTGCTCAAACTCGGCGAACAAGTCCTTGGGCATCTTGCCCAGGGTGTTGACCAGCACGTTCAGGCGGCCGCGATGGGCCATGCCGATCACGATCTCCTGCACGCCCTTGGCACCGGCGGTCTGCACCGCCTCGTCCATGGAGGCGATGAAGCTCTCGCCGCCTTCCAGCGAGAAACGCTTCTGGCCCACGTACTTGGTGTGCAGGTAGCGCTCCAGGCCTTCGGCCGCGGTGAGGCGATCCAGGATGTGCTTCTTCTTGTCGGCGCTGAAGCTGGGCTTGGAGCGGATGGACTCCAGGCGCTCCTGCCACCAGCGCTTCTCGGTCGGATCGGTGATGTGCATGAACTCCGCACCGATCGAGCCGCAATAGGTTTCACGCAAGGCCTGCACGATTTCGCGCAGGGTCATGGACTCGGCCTTGGTGAAGTAGGTGTTGGTGGCGCTGAAGGTGATGTCCATGTCGGCCTCGGTCAGGCCATAGGACGCGGGCTCCAGCTCGGGGATCTTGGGGCGCTCGGTGCGCTTGAGCGGATCCAGGTCGGCCCAACGCGAGCCGAGGAAGCGATAGGCCGCGATCAGCGACTGGACATGGACCTGCTTGCCGGCAACGGCCAGCTCGGCGCTGGAGACCTTGTTGCCGAAGGCGTTGGACTTGGCCCGTTGAGCGAAGGATTCGATGACGGGCGCATGGGCCACATCGCGTTTGTCGCTGCCATCGACGGCAGGAACATGTTGCAGCGCGTCGAAATACGCCCGCCAGTTGTCAGGCACGGAGCCCGGGTTGTCGAGGTAGGCCTCATACATTTCCTCGACATAGGGCGCGTTGCCCCCGAACAGGTACGAATTCGACCTGTATTGCTGCATCATCTTCGCTCACCTCCGCCTCGGTTTCCAAGGCAATCGGCTGGTTGATAAACCTTCCGCGACACGGCTTGACCGGTTGGCGGATTGCGACCCGCCTTTCACTGTTGCCAGAAAAGGGGACGGGAAGGACCTCAAGTCACAAGCGCCAGACTTTAGCACCGTTGACAGGGCCAACCAACGCCGCTGGTCGCACAGTTTTCGGCATAAATGCCTTGCGCTGGCTCAGAAGCTCTGCATTCGGCACCTCGGCGGCGCACCACAGGCCCCACCGGCAAGAGAGGCCCAACCGCCCGGACGTAGCACTTCCGGAAGGAGGTTTCGGAGAGGCAAACGTTTGGCGTCTGACAATGCTTCACTTAGACTTGCCGCGCGTCCTGCCCCGCTATTGAATGGCAGACGCCGGGACAGCCAGGAGATCCCATGCAAGTCCGAGTCGTCGACTACCGTGCCGCCGATGCCGCCGAACAGTTCACCCGCTCCCTGCACGAAACCGGGTTCGGCGTGCTGGTCAACCACCCCATTCCGCAGAGCCTGGTGGAGAAGATCTATGCCGACTGGCTGAAGTTCTTCGACGGCCAGGACAAGCACCTGTTCGCCTTTTCCAAGGAAACGCAGGACGGCTACTTCTCCACCGAGATCTCCGAGACGGCCAAGGGCTTCACGCAGAAGGACATCAAAGAGTACTTCCACATCTACCCCTGGGGCCGCATCCCGGCGCCGCTGAAGGATGATGCGATGCGTTATTACGGCATCGCCAACACGCTGGCGGCCGAGCTGCTCTCCTGGGTGGAGGCGCACACGCCGGCCGAGATCGCCCGCGGCTATCGCGAACCGCTGTCGCGGATGATCCAGGACAGCCGCCAGACCCTGTTGCGCGTGCTGCGCTACCCCCCGCTGACGGGCCAGGAGCCGGCCGGCTCGCTGCGTGCCGCCCCGCATGGCGACATCAACCTGCTGACCATCCTGCCGGCCGCCAACGAGCCGGGGTTGCAGGTGCAAGGCAAGGACGGCCAATGGGTGGACGTGCCCTGCGACTTCGGCATGCTGATCATCAACATCGGCGACATGCTGCAGGAGGCCTCGCAGGGCTACTACCCGTCCACCATCCATCGCGTCGTGAACCCCAGCGGCGAAGGCGCGAAGAAGAGCCGCGTCTCGCTGCCGCTGTTCCTGCATCCGCGCAACGATGTCGTGCTGTCCGACCGCTACACCGCGCACAGCTACCTGGAGGAGCGACTGCGCGAACTGGGCGTCAAGACCTGACCTCGCCTCCTCCCGCGACTACAGTGCGGCATGGCCCGCGTCGTCCTGATCCAGCCCGAGGCACCGGCCAAGCCAGCGCTGGGCGAAGCCTGCAATGGCTGCGGACTCTGCTGCCTGCATGAGCCCTGCCCGGTGGGCATGCTCGTGAGCCTGAAGCGCCATGGCGCCTGCCGGGCATTGGAATGGGCGGACGGGCAGCGGCGCTACCGCTGCGGCATGCTGGACCGGCCGGCGCGTTTCCTGGGGCTGCCCGGACTCGCGGCAGGCCATGGCATCAACCGCGCGCTGGCACGATGGGCCCGCCGCATGATCGCGGCCGGCGTGGGCTGCGATGCCGAGTTGACGGTGCAACAACCCGCAACCCAGGACAAGCGATAGACCCAGGGCCGGTCGACCCGACTAGCATCGTGGGACCCCCACCCTCCGGAGTCGCGCCATGATCCCCCAGCTGCGCCGATCACTTCTCGCGCTGAGCACCTGTTTTGCGCTGGCCGCCACCCTCCCCGATGCCCGAGCGGCCACCTTGCGCTGGGCGGCCCAGAACGACGTCCTCACGCTGGACCCGCATTCGCAGGATCACACCACGACCAGCGCCATCCTGCAGCACGCCTACGAAGGGCTGACCCGCTACAACGAGGCCTTCGAGGTGGAGCCCGCGCTGGCCACCCGCTGGACCGCGATCAGTCCGACCCAGATGCGCTTCGAACTGCGCCGCGGTGTGAAGTTCCACGACGGCTCGCCCTTCACGGCCGACGACGTGATCTTCAGCTTCAACCGCATCCGCCAGCCCCAGGGCACGATGCAGATCTACGTCGCCGGCATCAAGGAGATCCGCAAGGTCGACGAGTACACGGTGGACCTGATGCTGGAGGCCCCCCAGCCCATCCTGCTGCGCAACCTGATCGACTTCCGCATCATGAGCAAGACCTGGGCCGAGAAGAACCGGGCCGCCCAGGTCCATGACTACAAGTCCAAGGAAGAGAATTACGCCTCGCGCCACGCGATGGGCACCGGGCCCTACCGCATCACCAGCTGGCAGCCCGATCAGCGGCTGACGATGGAAATTCACAAGGACTGGTGGGACAAGAACAAGGGCAACGTGACCGAGCTCAGCTACCTGCCGATCAAGTCCGAACCCACCCGCGTGGCCGCGATGATCGCCGGCGACGTGGATCTGCTGACCGACGTGCCGACCCAGGACGTCGCCAAGCTCAAGGCCGACCCCAAGCTCAAGGTCGTCGAGGGTCCGGAGACGCGCACCATCTTCTTCGCGATGGACCTGGGCAGCAACGAGCTGAAGGGGGTCAGCGTCAAGGGCAAGAACCCCTTCAAGGACATCCGCGTGCGCGAGGCGCTGAGCCTGGCCATCGACCGCGAGGCGATCCGGCGCAGCATCATGCGCTGGCAGTCCATCCCGGCCGCGCTGATGGTGGCGCCCGGCATCAACGGCCACAGCGCGGACATCGACAAGCCGCCCAAGCCCGATCCGGAGCGGGCCAAGAAGCTGCTGGCCGAAGCCGGCTATCCGCAGGGCTTTGACACGCCGCTGCACTGCCCCAACAACCGCTACGTCAACGACGAGGAGATCTGCCTGGCCGTCGTTTCCATGTGGTCCAAGATCGGCATCCATGCGCGGCTGGTGGCACAGCCGATGTCGCAGCACAGCCAGCTGTTCCAGCGCTTCGAATCGCCGCTGTTCATGCTGGGCTGGGGCGTGTCCACGCGCGATGCGCTGTACATGCTGCAGGCCCTGGCGCACACGCGCGGCAGTGGCGGCGACGGCAGCTTCAATTTCTCCAAGGTCAGCGATCCGGCGCTGGACAAGCTGATCGACGCGAGCAAGAGCGAGACCGACACGCCCAAGCGCGACGCGCTGCTGCGCGAGGCGCTGCTGCGGGTGCGCGACCAGCACCTGTTCATTCCGCTGCACCACCAGATGCGCCCCTGGGCGCTGAGAACCAACGTCGAGACCCCGCACCGTTCCAACGACCGTCCCGAGGCCCGTTTCACGACGATCAAGTAGACCTCACAGCGCGCGGCCTCCGGGCAATCGCCGAGGCCGGCCAGGCCGCCTCGCCGCTAGCATCCCCGAACCGACAACTGCAGGGAGAGCTAGCTTGAGGACCCCCACTTTGAAATTCGCGACGCTGGTCGTCGCCCTGGGCCTGGCCGCCGCTCAGGCCAGCGCCGCGACGCTGCGCTGGGCCGCGCAGAACGACGTGCTGACCTTGGATCCGCATTCGCAGAACCACAGCACGACCAACGCGCTGCTGCAGCATGCCTATGAGGGCCTGACCCGCTACGACAAAAGCTACCAGGTGGAGCCCGCGCTGGCCACCAAGTGGACCTACATCAGCCCGACACAGGTGCGCTTCGAGCTGCGCAAGGGCGTGAAGTTCCACGATGGCACGCCCTTCACGGCCGACGATGTCGTGTTCTCCTTCGGCCGCATCCGCCAGCCCAACGGCACCATGCACCCCTTCGTCGCCGGCATCACCGAAGTGAAGAAGGTGGACAGCCACACGGTGGACTTCATGCTCGCCGCGCCCAACCCCATCCTGCTGCGCATCGTGGTGGACTTCCGCATCATGAGCAAGGCCTGGGCCGAGAAGAACAAGGCCACCAACCTGCCCGACGTTAAGGCCAAGGAGGAGACTGTCGCGACGCGCAGCGCCAACGGCACCGGCCCCTACCGCATCACCGGCTGGCAGCCGGACCAGCGCGTCAGCCTGGTGCAGAACAAGGATTGGTGGGATGCCAAGAACGCGAGCAATGTCAGCGAGCTGATCTATTCGCCGATCAAGTCCGACCCCACGCGCGTCGCCGCCCTGCTGTCCGGCGACGTGGACCTTCTGTCCGACATCCCGACCCAGGACGTCGCCCGGCTGCGCAGCGACCCCAAGCTGCAGGTGCTGGAGGGCAACGAGGTACGCACCATCTTCATCGGCATGGACCAGGGCAGCGAGCAGATCAAGGGGGCCAGCGTCCAGGGCAAGAACCCGTTCAAGGACCGGCGCGTGCGCGAGGCCCTGTCCATCGCGATCGACCGCGAGGCGATCAAGCGCGCCACCATGCGCGGGCTCTCGGTGCCCGCGGGCATCATGGTCGCCCCGGGCGTCAACGGCAACACGCCGGACATCGACGTCGCGCCCAAGGCCGATCCGGAACGCGCCAAGAAGCTGCTCGCGGAGGCCGGCTACCCCAACGGCTTTGAGGTGCCGCTGGCCTGTCCGAACAACCGCTATGTGAACGACGAGGAGATCTGCCTCGCCGTGGTGTCCATGTGGAGCAAGGTGGGCATCAAGGCCCGGCTGCAGGCCGAGCAGTTCTCCATCTACAGCCCCAAGCTGCAGGCCTTCGAGTACCCGCTGTTTCTGTACGGCTGGGGCGTGCCAACCTACGACGCGCTCTACACCATGCAGGCGCTGGCACGCACGCGCACCGGCGGCGCCGACGGCAGCGGCAACTACTTCCGCATCAGCGATGCGAAGCTGGACCAGATCATCGACGCGGCCAAGGTCGAGGGCGACGTGACCAAGCGCAACGCGCTGCTGCGCGAGGGCCTGCTGCGCATGCGCGACGAGGTGCTGTTCATCCCCCTCCACCACCAGGTGCGTCCCTGGGCGATGAAGAAGAACGTCAGCACCGTGCACCGCTCGGACGACCGCCCCGAGGGGCGGTTCACCACGGTGAAGTAACCGCCGCGCTCAACCGGCCTCGCCCGTCGCGGCGAGGCCGGCAGGAGGCTCAGGCCGCCAGCGCGAGGCGCTGGCGCGCGGCCTGGTATTCGCGCTTGAAGCGCTCGATCAGCTCGCCCGCGGGCTGCACCTTGTCGATCGCGCCTATGCCCTGGCCGCTGCCCCAGATGTCCTTCCAGGCCTTGGCCGCGCCGCCGCCGAAGTTCATCTGGCTGGGATCGCTGACCGGCAGGTTCTCCGGATCCAGCCCCGCCTTGACGATGGACCCCTTCAGGTAGTTGCCATGCACGCCGGTGAAGAGATTGCTGTAGACGATGTCGTCGCTGTCGCTGTCGACGATCATCTGCTTGTAGTCGTCCGGCGCGCGTGCCTCCTCGGTCGCGATGAAGGCCGAGCCGATGTAGGCCAGGTCCGCGCCCATGGCCTGCGCCGCGAGGATGGCGTCGCCGCTGGCCATGGAGCCCGACAGCGCCAGCGGGCCGTGGAACCACTGGCGGATCTCCTGCACCAGCGCAAAGGGGCTCTTCACGCCGGCATGGCCGCCCGCGCCCGCGGCGACCGCGATCAGCCCGTCCGCGCCCTTCTCGATCGCCTTGTGCGCGAAGCGGTTGTTGATCACGTCGTGCAGCACGATGCCGCCCCAGCCGTGCACGGCCGCGTTGACGTCCTCGCGCGCGCCCAGCGAGGTGATCACGATGGGCACCTTGTACTTGGCGCACAGCGCCATGTCGTGCTCCAGCCGGTCATTGCTCTTGTGCACGATCTGATTGATCGCGAACGGCGCGGCCGGCGCCTCGGGATGCGCGCGGTCGTGAGCGGCCAGCGCCTCGGTGATCTCGGCCAGCCACTCGTCCAGCAGCTCGGCCGGACGGGCGTTGAGCGCGGGCATGGAGCCGACGATGCCGGCCTTGCACTGCGCGATCACGAGCTTGGGGTTGCTGATGATGAACAGCGGCGAGCCGATCACCGGCAGGCGCAGGGTGTTGAACAACGGGGGAAGTGCCACGTGTTGTCTCCTTGTTGGCGGGGCACAGGGCCGGTCAGAACGCGTCCATCGGCAGCGCCATCACGCTGTCGGCGCCATTGACGACGGCGTCGCGCAGCGCGACGGTGCGCGGCAGGATGTGTTCGGCGTAAAAGCGCGCGGTGCTGATCTTGGCCTGCATGAACTCGGTGTCCTCGCCGGCCGCCAGCAGTTGCTGCGCCGCCAGCAGCGAGCGCGCCAGCTGCCAGCCCGCGACCAGGTTGCCGGCCAGCATCAGGTAGGGCACGGAACCGGCGAACGCGGCATTGGGCTGCGCCTTGCCGCTCTTGGCGATGAAGTCCACCACCTCGACGAAGGCCGCGCGCGCGCGCGCCAGCTGGGTGCGCACGGCTTGCGCGGCGGCACTGCCGTCCTGCGCCAGCGCGCCTTCGGTTTCCTCGATCTGCGCGGCCACGCTGCGCGCGAAGGCGCCGCCGTCGCGCACCGTCTTGCGACCGACCAGGTCGTTGGCCTGGATGGCGGTCGTGCCCTCGTAGATGGGCAGGATGCGCGCGTCGCGGTAGTACTGCGCTGCACCGGTCTCCTCGATGAAGCCCATGCCCCCATGCACCTGCACGCCCAGCGAGCTGACCTCCAGGCTCATCTCGGTGCTGTAGCCCTTGACCAGCGGCACCAGGAACTCGTAGAAGGCCTGCGCCTGCTTGCGCGTGTCGGCATCGGCGTGGTGATGCGCGATGTCGTAGGCCGCGGCGGCGTCGATCGCCATCGCGCGACAGCCCTCGACCAGCGCGCGCTGCGTCATCAGCATGCGGCGCACGTCGGGGTGGTGGATGATGGTGGCCGGGCCGGCCACCGACCCGTCCACGGGGCGCGACTGCACGCGCTCGCGGGCATAGGCCACGGCCTTCTGGTAAGCGCGATCGGCAACCGCGATGCCCTGCACGCCGACGCCGAAGCGCGCGGCGTTCATCATGATGAACATGTATTCCAGGCCGCGGTTCTCTTCGCCGATCAGCGTGCCGATCGCGCCGCCGTGGTCGCCGAACTGCAGCACCGCGGTCGGGCTGGCCTTGATGCCCAGCTTGTGCTCGATGGAGACGCAATGCGCGTCGTTGCGCGCGCCCAGCGAGCCGTCGGCATTGACCAGGAACTTGGGCACCAGGAACAGGCTGATGCCCTTCACGCCCTCTGGCGCGCCCGGCACGCGAGCCAGCACCAGATGGGCGATGTTCTCGGCCATGTCGTGCTCGCCATAGGTGATGAAGATCTTGGTGCCGAAGACCTTGTAGGTGCCGTCGCCCTGCGGCTCGGCGCGGGTGCGCACCAGCGCCAGATCCGAACCTGCCTGCGGCTCGGTCAGGTTCATGGTGCCGGTCCATTCACCCGAGATCAGCTTGGGGATGTACAGCGACTTCTGCTCATCGCTGCCCGCCACCAGCAAGGCCTCGATCGCGCCGTCGGTCAGCAGCGGGCACAGCGCGAAGCTGACATTGGCCGCGTTGACGATCTCGCCGCAGGCCGCGCCTATGGTTTTGGGCAGGCCCTGTCCGCCATAGGCCTCGGGATGCTGCAGGCCCTGCCAGCCGCCTTCGACGTACTGACGGAAAGCCTCCTTGAAGCCCGGCGTCGTGAAGACCTGGCCGTCTTTCCAGTACGAGGGGTTCTTGTCGCCTTCCCAGTTCAGCGGGGCGATCACGTCCTCGTTGAGCTTGGCGGCTTCTTCCAGCACCGCCTGCGCGGTATCCAGCCCATGGTCGGCGAACGCGGGAATCTGGTCCGCCAGGGTCTGCAGGCCAGCCAGGGCCTGCATGTCGAACAACATGTCCTTGATCGGGGCGCGGTACGTCATGCTTGTCTCCAGGGATGAAGAAAGGGGCGCCGCGTGTGCTGCCGGCGCCCCTTGTTTGAGCGGTCGTGCCCGCGACGGGGCACGGGTGCATCAGAGGCTGTTGACCAGTTCCGGCACAGCGGTGAACAGGTCGGCCTCAAGGCCGTAGTCGGCGACCGAGAAGATCGGGGCCTCGGGATCCTTGTTGATCGCGACGATCACCTTGGAGTCCTTCATGCCGGCCAGATGCTGGATCGCGCCGGAGATGCCCGCGGCGATGTACAGCTGCGGGGCGACGATCTTGCCAGTCTGGCCCACCTGCCAGTCGTTGGGCGCGTAACCCGCGTCCACGGCGGCGCGCGAAGCGCCCAGCGCGGCACCCAGCTTGTCGGCCAGCGGCGTCAGGACCTCGTTGAACTTGTCGCTGGAGCCCAGGGCGCGGCCACCGGAAACGATGATCTTCGCGGCGGTCAGCTCGGGGCGGTCGCTCTTCGTGACCTCGCGGCCGACGAAGCTGCTCTTGCCACTGTCGGCGGCGGCGGCGGCGGTCTCGACCGAGGCGCTGCCCCCGGTGCTGGCGGCCGCGTCAAAGCCGGTCGTGCGCACGGTGATCACCTTGACCGCGTCGGCGGACTGCACGGTGGCGATCGCGTTGCCAGCGTAGATGGGACGTTCGAAGGTATCGGCGCTCAGCACCTTGGTGACGTCGCTGAGCTGGGCCACATCCAGCAGCGCCGCCACGCGCGGCGCCACGTTCTTGCCCGACGCGGTGGCGGGGAACAGGAGGTGGCTGTAGCCGCCGGCGACGGCGATCACCTGGGCAGCCAGGTTTTCGGCCAGGCCCTCGGCCAGCTGCGCGGCGTCGGCATGCAGCACCTTGGTGACGCCGGCAATCTGCGCGGCGGCGGCAGCGGCGGCGGCGGCGTTGTGGCCGGCCACCAGCACATGGACCTCGCCCCCAGCGGCGGCGGCCGCGGTGACGGTGTTCAGCGTGGCGCCCTTGATGGAGGCGTTGTCGTGTTCGGCAATGACGAGTGCGGTCATGATGGGTCGAATCTCCAGATCTTGTCGTTCCGTGCTCAGGCTCAGATGACCTTCGCCTCGTTCTTCAGCTTGGACACCAGCGTGGCGACGTCGGGCACCTTGATGCCGGCGCTGCGCTTGGGCGGCTCCTCGACCTTCAGCGTCTTGATGCGCGGCGCCACGTCCACGCCCAGGTCGGCCGGCTTGACGGTGTCCAGCGGCTTCTTCTTGGCCTTCATGATGTTGGGCAGGGTGACATAGCGCGGCTCGTTCAGGCGCAGGTCGGTGGTGACCACGGCCGGCAGCGCCAGGCTCACGGTCTCCAGGCCACCGTCCACTTCGCGGGTCACGGCCACCTTGCCGTCGGCCACCTCGACCTTGGAGGCGAACGTGCCCTGCGGCAGGCCGGTCAGCGCGGCCAGCATCTGGCCGGTCTGGTTGCAGTCGTCGTCGATGGCCTGCTTGCCCAGAATCACCAGTTGGGGCTGCTCCTTGTCCACCAGGGCCTTCAGGATCTTGGCCACGGCCAGCGGCTGCAGCTCGGCGTCGGTCTCGACCAGGATGGCGCGGTCGGCACCGATCGCCATCGCGGTGCGCAGGGTCTCCTGGCACTGGGCCACGCCGCAGGACACGGCCACCACCTCGGTCACCACGCCTTTTTCCTTCAGGCGCACGGCTTCCTCGACCGCGATCTCGTCAAACGGATTCATGGACATCTTCACGTTCGCGATGTCCACGCCGGTGCCGTCGCTCTTCACGCGGACCTTGACGTTGTAGTCGACGACTCGTTTGACAGGAACCAATACCTTCATCGAAGCACTCCAGGACGAATTGACGTTAACGTTAATTGGATTCTACGGGTGCCGCCGAGCTCTGGACGCATGCCCCGGGCGGAGAATAGGAATAAAACGAACGATCGTTCTATTTTAGACAGAGCATGCCAGGAGTCTCCGCACCCGTCTAGACTGCTCGCCCTGATATGAGTGCATTCGCGAGACAGGACGGCGCGCGCATTGGCGTCTTCGATTCCGGCGTGGGCGGCCTGACGGTACTGCGCGCCCTTCACGAGCTGCTGCCCGAGGTCGGCCTGGACTACATCGCCGACACCGCCCATGCCCCCTATGGCGAGCGCGGCAGCGAGTTCATCGTCGAGCGCAGTCTCACCCTGGCGGGCGCCTTGATCGCCGACGGTGCGCGCTTGGTCGTCGTCGCCTGCAACACGGCGACCACGCAGGCCATCCATGCGCTGCGGCAACGCTGGCCCGACCTGCTCTTCGTCGGCGTGGAGCCCGGCATCAAGCCGGCCGTGCAACAGACGCGCAACGGTCGCATCGGCGTGATGGCCACGCGCGCCACGCTGTCCAGCGAACGCTACCGACAGCTGGTGGCCCAGCATGCCGGAGAGGCGCGCATCTTCAGCCAGCCCTGCCCCGGCTTGGCCGACCTGATCGAGACCGCCGATCTGGACAGCCCAGCCGTGCTCGAACGCATCGCGCAGAGCTGCGCGCCGCTGAGCGAGGCCGGCGTGGATACCGTGCTGCTGGGATGCACGCACTACCCACTGGTCCAAGCGCACATCCAGGCGCGGCTAGGCGAACACGTCCAGTTGCTCAACATCGAATCGGCGGTGGCGCGCCAAGCCGCGCGGCTGTGGCGCCACTGGCGCGAGGCCCATCCGGAAGAAGGTGTGGCACAAGGCATACAGCTGGCAAGCACTGGCGACCCGCTACCGCTGCAGCGGCTGGCACGCGAGGCCTTAGGCTGGCCGCTGGAGGCGCGCCAGCGCAAGCTTTAAGCATGATGCTGGCACTTGATGCAGCAGCCGCTGGTGCCCGGGACGGGACTCGAACCCGTACGCCTTTTTAGGGCGGCGGATTTTAAGTCCGCTGTGTCTACCGATTTCACCACCCGGGCGGTGGTCGGCGCGCTGGGGCGCCGTGCTTCCCAAAGAAGCGAATCGCGCGCATTATGGCCTTGCCCGACGCACTCGGTCGCACGGTGCGGATACCCGCTCAACGGACAAGAAAAAGGGGAAGCCAACCGGCTTCCCCTTTTGATCTGGAGCGGGAAACGAGGCTCGAACTCGCGACCTCAACCTTGGCAAGGTTGCGCTCTACCAACTGAGCTATTCCCGCATTTCTCCCGGGTTTGAATCCCCAGGAACCGGTGCGACCGGTGGATTGGAGCGGGAAACGAGGCTCGAACTCGCGACCTCAACCTTGGCAAGGTTGCGCTCTACCAACTGAGCTATTCCCGCAATGTCCTTGGAGGCGCGATCCGGAGTCGAACCGGACTGACCGGATTTGCAATCCGGGGCATAACCGCTTTGCTATCGCGCCCAGAATCTCGGACTGATTCTGCCGAACCCTTTGGTGCCGCGTCCAGCGCCTCCGGCTTCGATAAAAAAGGGAAGCCGGGGCTTCCCTTCTTCGAAATTTTTTCCTGGAAACTTGGAGCGGGAAACGAGGCTCGAACTCGCGACCTCAACCTTGGCAAGGTTGCGCTCTACCAACTGAGCTATTCCCGCATGGTGTTCCGAGGAACCGTTCTTTCGAACGTTCAGCGTTTCGGCCTTGGTGTCTCCGTCGCGCTGAAGCCGAGAGTATAGAACGAAATTATTGGGCCACGCAAGCATTTTGCATTGCGTGGCCCGCCACTCGTTCAGTGCTTCAGCGACTCGGCGTTCTCCGCCTTCACCGCAGGCTCCGCGGCGACCTTGGCCGCGGCGGCGTCCTCTTCCGCCAGCGGCTCCGGCAGCGCTTCCAGGGCAACCTCCAGCACGCGGTCGATCCAGCGTACCGGCACGATCTCCAGCTGGTTCTTCACGTTTTCCGGAATGTCTTGGAGATCCTTGACGTTCTCTTCCGGAATCATCACGGTCTTGATGCCGCCGCGGTGGGCCGCGAGCAACTTCTCCTTCAGACCGCCAATGGCCGTGACCTCGCCACGCAGCGTGATCTCGCCGGTCATCGCCACATCCGCCCGCACCGGAATGCCGGTCAGCGCCGAAACGAAGGCCGTGGTCATCGCGATGCCGGCGCTGGGACCGTCCTTGGGCGTGGCGCCATCGGGCACGTGGATGTGCACGTCACGCTTCTCGAAGAGCTCATCCTTGATACCCAGGCGGCGGGCACGGGAGCGCACCACGGTGCGCGCCGCTTCCACGGACTCTTTCATCACGTCGCCCAGCGAGCCGGTGCGGATGATGTTGCCCTTGCCCGGCATGGCCGTGGCCTCGATGGTGAGCAGATCGCCGCCCACCTCGGTCCAGGCCAGACCCACCACCTGCCCCACCTGGTTCTTCTTCTCGGCACGGCCGAAGTCGTACTTGCGCACACCCAGGAAGTCGTTCAGGTTGTCCTCGGTGACGACGACCTTGCCCTCATAACTCTTGAGCTGCAAACCCTTGACCACCTTGCGGCAGATCTTGGAGACCTCGCGCTCCAGCGAGCGCACGCCAGCCTCGCGGGTGTAGTAGCGGATCACGCCGCGGATCGCGCCTTCGGTCACCTCCAGCTCCTCGTCCTTCACGCCGTTGTTGCCGCGCTGCTTGGGCAGCAGGTAACGCTGGGCGATGTTGACCTTCTCGTCCTCGGTATAGCCAGACAGGCGGATCACTTCCATCCGGTCCAGCAGTGCCGGCGGAATGTTCAGCGAGTTGGAAGTCGCGACGAACATCACGTCGGACAGATCGAAGTCGACCTCGATGTAATGATCGGCGAAGGTGTGGTTCTGCTCCGGATCCAGCACCTCCAGCAGCGCCGAGGACGGATCACCGCGGAAGTCCATGCCCAGCTTGTCGATCTCGTCGAGCAGGAACAGCGGATTGCGCGTGCCGACCTTGGACAGGCTCTGCAACACCTTGCCCGGCATGGAGCCGATGTAGGTGCGGCGGTGGCCACGGATCTCGGCCTCGTCGCGCACGCCGCCCAGCGCCATGCGGACGAACTTGCGGCCGGTGGCGCGCGCCACCGACTGACCCAGCGAGGTCTTGCCCACGCCGGGAGGGCCGACTAGGCACAGGATGGGCGCCTTGAGCTTGTCAACGCGCTGCTGCACCGCGAGGTATTCGAGGATGCGTTCCTTGACCTTCTCCAGGCCGTAGTGGTCCTCGTTCAGCACCTCCTCGGCATTGGCCAGGTCGTGCTTGATCTTGGTCTTCTTGCTCCAGGGCAGGTTGACCAGGGTGTCGATGTAGTTGCGCACCACCGTGGCTTCGGCGGACATCGGCGACATCAGCTTGAGCTTCTTGAGTTCGGCCTCAGCCTTCTTGCGAGCCTCCTTGGGCATGCGCGCAGCCTTGATCTTCTTCTCCAGCTCCTCCATGTCGGCGCCTTCGTCGCCGTCGCCGAGCTCCTTCTGGATGGCCTTGACCTGCTCGTTCAGGTAGTACTCGCGCTGGCTCTTCTCCATCTGGCGCTTGACGCGGCCACGGATGCGCTTCTCCACCTGGAGAATGTCGACCTCGTGCTCCAGCAGGTCCAGCAGCTTCTCGAGCCGCTTGCCCACCTCGGCCAGGTCCAGCACGGCCTGCTTGGCGTCGAGCTTGAGCGGCAGGTGGGCGGCGATGGTGTCGGCCAGGCGGCCGGCATCGTCGATGCCGGCGATGGAGGTGAGGATCTCCGGCGGGATCTTCTTGTTCAGCTTGACGTACTGGTCGAACTGCTGAGTGACGGCGCGGCGCAGGGCCTCCACCTCGGGCTGTTCATCGGCCTCGGGCGGGATGGGGGTCACGACGGCGCTGAAGTGCTCCTCGCCATCGGTGATTTCCTGCGTGGTCGCGCGCTGCAGGCCTTCCACCAGGACTTTCACGGTGCCATCGGGCAGCTTGAGCATCTGCAGGATGCTGGAGACGCAGCCCATCTCGAACATGTCGTCGGGCTTGGGTTCGTCCTTGCCGGCAGCCTTCTGCGCCACCAGCATGATCTGGCGGCCGGCTTCCATGGCCGCTTCCAAGGCCTTGATGGACTTGGGCCGACCGACGAAGAGCGGGATCACCATGTGGGGGAACACAACCACGTCGCGCAGCGGCAGCAGCGGCAGCGTGATGGGTTCCGCAGGGAGGATGGGATGACCGGACATGAAAACCTCTCTTTCTCAGCCCCATCTAGGGCCTGAGCGGTCGATTACAAGTGCTGTGCCGCCAGCACAGGCACAAAGGGTGTCAGGGCGTCCACGGCAGTTCCGTTCGGCGTGGCGCAGCGCCCCACGGAGATCAAGCCCCGGGCTCAGGCACTCGCCTTGGCCTGCTCGCGGTACACCAGCAGGGGCTTGGCGTCCTCCTCGATGTTGTGCTCGTCCAGCACCACCTTGGCGACGCCGTCCATGGACGGCAGCTCGAACATCGTGTCGATCAGCGCATGCTCCATGATGGAACGCAGGCCGCGGGCGCCGGTCTTGCGCGCCAGCGCCTTGCGGGCGATGGAGCCCAGCGCGGAAGAGCGGATCTCCAGTTCCACGCCGTCCATCGCGAACAACTGCTGGTACTGCTTGACCAGCGCGTTCTTGGGTTCGGTCAGGATCTGGATCAGCGCGTCCTCGGTCAGCTCGGCCAGCGTCGCCACCACGGGCAGGCGACCGACCAGCTCGGGAATCAGGCCGAACTTGATCAGATCTTCGGGCTCCACCTCGCGGAACAACTCGGCGGCGCGCTTCTCGCTCTTACTCTTGACCGTCGCGCCGAAGCCGATGCCGGACTTTTCCGAACGGTTCTGGATCACCTTCTCGAGGCCATCGAAGGCGCCGCCGCAAATGAACAGGATGTTGGTCGTGTCGATCTGCAGGAAATCCTGGTTGGGATGCTTGCGACCGCCCTGCGGGGGCACGCTGGCCATCGTGCCCTCGATCAGCTTCAGCAAGGCCTGCTGCACGCCCTCGCCCGAGACGTCGCGGGTGATGGACGGGTTGTCGGCCTTGCGGCTGATCTTGTCGATTTCGTCGATGTAGACAATGCCGCGCTGCGCGCGCTCGACGTCGTAATTGCAGTTCTGCAGCAGCTTCTGAATGATGTTCTCGACATCCTCGCCCACATAGCCGGCCTCGGTCAGCGTGGTGGCGTCGGCGATCACGAAAGGCACATTGAGCACGCGCGCCAGCGTCTGCGCCAACAGCGTTTTGCCCGAGCCGGTGGGACCGATCAGCAGGATGTTGCTCTTGGACAGCTCGACGCCGTCCTTGGACTCGCCAGCATGGCGCAGGCGCTTGTAATGGTTGTAGACCGCCACCGACAGCGTGCGCTTGGCCACGTCCTGGCCGATCACGTAATTATCCAGCGTGGACTTGATCTCGCTGGGCACCGGCAGGTCGGACTTGCTCGCCCGGCCCGGCGCGGACTCCGCCGGCACCTCGTCGCGAATGATGTCGTTGCACAGCTCGATGCACTCGTCGCAGATGAAGACGGACGGACCGGCGATGAGCTTCTTCACCTCGTGCTGGCTCTTGCCGCAGAACGAGCAGTACAGGACTTTATCGCTGGAGTTGCCTTTTTTGTCGGCCATGGGTCTGGTACTCGGAGCAGGCAGGGTGCCTGCGATGATGATAGTTCAAATGCCCCAAGCCGCCTTGGGGCGATAAAAGCCCGGAAGCGGCGCCAGTTACATCCTGGCGCCGCCCTGTGCAGCAAACGGGAATCCTAGGCCTCAGGCGCGCTTTTCGACCACCTGGTCAACCAGGCCATAGGTCTGCGCTTCGGTCGCCGACATGAAATAGTCACGCTCCGTGTCGTTCTGGATCTTCTCCAGCGATTGCCCGGTGCGATCGGCCAGGATGCGGTTGAGTTGCTCGCGGGTCTTCAGGATCTCGCGGGCATGGATCTCGATGTCGGTGGCCTGGCCCTGGGCGCCGCCCAGCGGCTGGTGGATCATGATCTTGGAATTCGGCAGCGCCATGCGCTTGCCCTTGGTCCCGGCCGCCAGCAGGAAGGCCCCCATGCTCGCCGCCATGCCCATGCACAGCGTGGACACGTCCGGCTTGATGAACTGCATGGTGTCGTAGATCGACATGCCCGCCGAGACACTGCCACCCGGCGAATTGATGTACAGCGAAATCTCCTTGTCCGGGTTCTCGCTTTCCAGGAACAGCAATTGGGCGACGACCAGGTTGGCCGTGGCATCGTTCACCGGTCCGACCAGGAAGATGATGCGGTCACGCAGCAGGCGGCTGTAGATGTCGTAGGCCCGCTCACCGCGGCCCGACTGCTCGATCACGATGGGCACCATGCCCAGGTTGCTTGTTTCCAGCGCGCTCATTGTTTCCTCAGAAATGGTGTGGCACGGCGATTATGTCGCGGCTGAACGAGCCCCTGCGCCGGCCCGGAGAATGGCCCAAATGAACAAGGGCGCCGGCCTTGCGGCACGGCGCCCAGCGATGTGCGGAGCCGTCGAGCGGCTCAGCAGCCTCAGGCGGCGGATGCCATCAGCTCGTCGAAGGGCAGCAGCTTGTCGCTCAGCTTGGCCTTGCCCAGCACGAACTCGGTGACATTGTTCTCGATCACGATGGCCTCGACTTCAGCCATGCGCTGGCGGTCCGACAGATACCAGCGCACCACCTCGGCGGGCTTCTCGTAGCTCTGCGAGATTTCCTCGATGTGGGCCTGCAGCTGCTCGGGCTTGGCCTGCAGGTTGTTGGCGCGCACCAGCTCGGCCACGACCAGACCCAGGCGCACGCGGCGCTCGGCCTGCGGCGTGAAGAGCTCGGCAGGGATGGGGGCCTTGTCGGCATCCTTGATGCCACGCTTCTTCAGGTCCTCGCGAGCACCCTCGACCAGGCGCTCGGTCTCGCCTTCGATCAGCGCCTTGGGCAGGTCCAGCTCGGCCTTGGTCAGCAGCGCGTCCATCGCGGCGGCCTTGTTGCGGGCCAGCACGCGGAACTTCACTTCGCGCTCCAGGTTCTTCTTGATGTCGGCGCGCAGACCTTCGACCGTGCCTTCCTTGATGCCCAGCGACTTCGCGAAAGCTTCGTTCACCTCGGGCAGATGCTGGGCTTCGATCTTCTTGACCGTCACCAGGAAGTCGGCTTCCTTGCCGGCCACATCCTTGCCGTGGTAGTCCTCGGGGAAGGCCAGCGGGAAGGTCTTGGACTCGCCCGCCTTCATGCCGCGCACGGCCTTCTCGAAGGCCTCGAGCATCTGGCCCTCGCCGAGCAGGAACTGGAAGCCTTCGGCCTTGCCACCGGCGAAGGGCTCGCCATCGATCTTGCCTTCGAAATCGATCGTCACACGGTCGCCATCGGCGGCGGCGTCGGCCGCGGCGCGCTGGGCGAAGCTGCGACGCTGCTTGCGCAGGATCTCAACGGTCTTGTCGATCGCCTCTTCGGTCACTTCGGCATTGACGCGCTCGACCTCGGCTTCGGCCAGGTCGCCGATCTTGACTTCGGGATAGACCTCGAAGGTGGCATCGAACGCCAGTTCGGCATCCGAGGCGCCGTCCTTCTGAGCGATGCGGGGCATGCCGGCCACGCGCAGCTGGGCTTCGTTGGCCGCCGCGGCGAAAGCCTCGCCCAGCTTGTCGTTGACGACCTCGTACTGCACCGACGCGCCATAGCGCTGGGCCACGAAGGACATCGGCACCTTGCCGGGACGGAAGCCATCGGCCTTGACGGTGCGGGCCAGCTTCTTCAGACGGGTCTCGACTTCGCTGTTGATGTCAGCGGCCGCCAGCGTGAGAGTGATGCGGCGTTCGAGCTTTTCGAGAGTTTCGACGGTGACAGCCATAGTGGACTCTGAACAGTTGAGTGTTGCGGTGAACGGGACCGGCGTCGAGCCGGCAGGCCCATCGGCCCCGATTCGGTCATACCTGGGCGCTGACGGCTCCAACCTGGCACAAGGCCGGGCACAAAGCCTGGCACAAAGACCAGCTCGGCCACGCCCGCGCTTGTCTTGAGACGGGGGAGACAACACCGCCCCCATCTGAAAAGAGTCCGAGACTATAACTCATCGCGCCGCAAGACCGCCCGCCTGCGCAGACGCGTGCGTATCGCACCCGCAGACCGGGGCGTCACGCGAGGAGTCAGCGCTGCCGGCGACTGCCGGCAGGTCAACGGACAGACCGGGATTCGCGACCCGACATCCCTGTCGGGCCGGAAACCGGACTAGACCACGAACGATCCGCCACGGCGGATCCGTGGTGCGCGGGGGGGGACTCGAACCCCCACACCATTGCTGGCGTCAGGACCTAAACCTGGTGCGTCTACCAATTTCGCCACCCGCGCATTGCCGGGGCACTGAACGGGTGCTGCCTCAGCGACAGACCCGCGCAGCCCCGATTGGGCGAACCGATGATTCTAGCAGCGAGATCCGCCTCCTCCGTAAGGCAAGCAGCCGCTTCGGGACTCTCTTGAGTCCTTAGCAGACCTCACACGAAGCGACGGGGCCCCGCGACGCTCAGAACCGCGAGGCCTGCGTGGGCCGCTCGACGCGGAACCAGGCCGCATACATCGCCGGCAGCGCCAGCAGCGTCAGCACCGTCGCGACGATCAGGCCACCCATGATGGCCACCGCCATCGGCCCCCAGAACACGCTGCGCGACAGCGGCACCATGGCCAGCACGGCCGCCGCTGCGGTCAGCGCAATCGGCCGCAGCCGCCGCACCGCCGCCTCGACGATGGCCGACCAAGCCGGCACCCCGCGGGCGCGGTCCTGCTCGATCTGGTCGATCAAGATCACGGAGTTGCGCTGGATCATGCCCATCAGCGCGATCACGCCCAGCAGCGCGACAAAGCCGAAGGGCCTGTTCAGCAGCAGCAGCGCGGCCGCGACGCCGGCAATGCCCAGCGGGCCGGTGAGGAAAACCAGCATCGCGCGCGAGAAGCTCTGCAGCTGCAGCATCAGCAGCGTGAACGTGATGAACAGCATCATGGGCACGCCAGCCGCGATGGAGCCCTGCCCCTTGCTGCTTTCCTCCACCGCGCCGGCGATGCTGATGCGGTAGCCCGGCGGCATGCGCGACTGCAGCTTCTGCATCTCGGGCCAGATCTGCCCGCTGACCGTCGCGCCCTGCAGGCCTTCGACGACGTCGCCCTGCACGGTGACCGCATAGAGCCGGTCCTCGCGCTGCATCACGCCCGGCTCCCAGCCGAAGTCCACTTTGGCGATCTGCGTCAGGGGGATCGCGCGGCCGGTCGCGGTCGGCACATAGGCGCTGGCCAGGTCGGTGATCGCATTGCGCTCATCCAGCGGCTGGCGCAGCACGATGTCGATCAGGCGGTCGCCTTCGCGGTACTGACCGACCACGGCGCCGGACAGGCGCACCTGCGAGGCCTGGGCGATGCTCTGGCTGCTCACGCCCAGCGCGCGCGCCTTGTCCTGGTCGACGTCCAGCTTGAGCACCTTGATGGACTCGTTCCAGTTGTCATTCACGCCGCGCATATTGGGATTGGCGCGCAGGATCTCCTTGGCCTGGTCCGCCCAGACGCGAACTTCCTTCGGATCGGCACCGCTGACACGGAACTGCACCGGATAGGGCACCGGCGGTCCGTTGGGCAGCAGCTTCACGCGCGCCCGCACCTCCGGGAACTCGGTGGCCACCAGGGCCGGCAAGCGCTTGCGCAGCGCCTCGCGCTCGCCCAGGTCCTTGGGCAGCAGGATGAACTGGCTGACGTTGCTGGCCGGGAAGATCTGGTCCAGCGGCAGGTAGAAGCGTGGCACGCCCGAACCCACCCAGGCGCTCACGGTCCGGATGCCCGGCTCCTTCAGCATGCGCGCCTCGAAGCGCTTCGCGACCTCCTCTGTCTGGCGCATCGTCGAGCCCTCGGGCAGGGTGAGATCCACGAGGATCTCGGGACGGCTGGAATCGGGGAAGAACTGCTGCTGCACCCGGCTCATGCCCACCAGCCCCAGCACGAACAGGGCCACAGTGGCCAGAATGGTCTTCCAGCGGTTCTCGACACACCAGCGCACCGTGGCACGGAAGCGGTTGTAGAAAGGCGTGTCGAACAGCTCGTGGGCCTCGCCGCCGGTCTGGGGCTTGACGCGCAGCAGCAGCGCACCGAGGTAGGGCACGAAGTACACCGACACCACCCACGAGATCACCAGCGCCGCGGCTGTCACCGCGAAGATCGCGAAGGTGTACTCGCCCGTGGCCGAACGCGCCAAGCCGATGGGCAGGAAGCCCACCGCGGTGATCAGCGTGCCGGTCAGCATGGGCATCGCGGTGACGTCGTAGGCGTAGGTGGCGGCATGGAGCTTGTCATAGCCCTCCTCCAGCTTGCGCACCATCATCTCGACCGCGATGATCGCGTCGTCCACCAGCAGGCCCAGCGCGATGATCAGCGAACCCAGCGAGATCTTGTGCAGGCCCACGCCCCAATAGAACATGGTGACGAAGGTGATCGCCAACACGAGCGGGATGGTGATCGCCACCACCAGGCCCGGCCAGATGTCGATGCGCAGCGGGCGCGTGTGCAGACCCAGGCTGATGAAGCTGACCGCCAGCACGACGACGATGGCCTCGATCAATACCTGAACGAACTCGCCCACCGAGCGCGACACGGCCTGCGGCTGGTCCTGGATCTGCGACAGCTCCAGCCCCGCTGGCAGCGAGGACTGGACGCCGGCGACGGACTGACGCAGGGCCTTGCCCATCGCGATGATGTCGCCGCCCTTGCTCATCGAAATACCCAGGGCCACCACCTGCTTGCCCTGGTGGCGCACCATCACGGTGGCCGGGTCGGCATAGCCGCGCGTGATGCTGGCGATGTCGGCCAGACGCAGACTGCTGGCTTGGCCGGTGGCGGGATTGGTCGCGCGGATGGGCAGCTGGCGCAGCGCTTCCACCGAGGTGAGCTGCCCCTTGACCCGCACCTGCAGATTGCCGGCCGACGCGTCCAGCACGCCCGCCCCCTCCACCGCGTTTTGCGCATTGAGCTGGCCGATCACCTGGTTGAAGTCCAGCCCCAGCTCGGCGAGTCGCTTCTGCGAGATCTCGATGAAGAGTTTTTCGGCCTGCACCCCGAACAGCTCGACCTTGGCCACATCGGGCACGCGCAGCAGCTCCGAGCGCACCTTCTCGGCATGCTGGCGCAGTTCCTCCTGGCTGAATCCATCGGCCGACAGTGCGTAGATGGAGCCGTACACGTCGCCAAAGTCATCGTTGAAGATGGGGCCCTGCACGCCTTGTGGCAGCGTGTAGCGCATGTCTCCGACTTTTTTGCGCACCTGGTACCAAGTGCCCGCCACCTCCTTGGCCGGCGTGCTGTCCTTGAGCTGGAACAGGATCAGCGACTCACCGGGCTTGGTGAAGCTGCGAATCTTGTCCGCATGCGGCACCTCCTGCAGCGTGCGCTCGATCTTGTCGGACACCTGCTCGGCCATCTGCTGCGGCGTGGCACCCGGCCAGAAGGCCTGGATCACCATGATGCGGAAGGTGAACGGAGGATCCTCGTCCTGTCCCAGCTGGAAATAGGTGGCGAATCCCATCACCATCAGCACCACCATCAGGTAGCGCGTCAGCGCGGGATGCTCCAGCGCCCAGCGTGAGAGATTGAAGCCCGAATGGCTGTTCTGCGTGCTCATGGCGGCAACCTCAGCGCGCGGCCTGCTGGTAGCGTTTGACCTTCTGGCCCGGCGTCAGCACGTGCACGCCAGCGGTCACAATTTCCTGCCCGGGCTGCAACCCCTGGGACACGACGACCTCGTTGCCGTCGGCACCTGCCACGGTCACCGGTACGGGCTTGACCGTCATGCTCTGCGGGTCCAGCACCCACGCCGAGGTCCGGCCCTGCACCTCCATCACCGCGGACAAGGGCAGCTTGATTGCCGACTCCTTGCGCTGCTGGCGCAGCAGCACGGTGGCCGTCTGGCCCAGCCGTGCATCCAGACCCTGGGCCTCGGCCTTGACCAGGAAAGTGCGCGTGACCGGATCGGCGGCGGCCGACAGTTCGCGCACCGTCGCATCGACGGGCTCGCCGTCGTGGCCCCACAGCTTGACCCGCAGCGCCCCCTTTTCTCCCGCGGCGGCGCGGAACTGGGTCAGCTGGTTTTCGGGCACCGAGAAATGAATGTCCCGCGGCCCGTCATGGGCCACGCGCACGATGGGCGTTCCGGCCCCGACGACCATGCCGGGCTCCGCGTCGACACCGGTCACGACACCCGGCGCATCGGCACGCAGCAGCGCATAGCCGGCCTGGTTGATCTGCACATCGGCTTGCGCGCGGGCCTGTTCCAGCTGCGCCTGCGCCGCCTTGAACGCGTTCTCGCGCCGCTCCAGCTCGGCCGCGCTGATAAAGCCCTGCTGCTTCAGCTCGATGAAGCGCTTGTATTCGCTGCCCAGCGTGTCACGGTTCACCCGCGCCGCCTGCATCGCGGCCTTGGCCGCCTCCTGACCCAGCAGCAGATCCTGACTGTCCAGTTGCGCCAGCACCTGACCGGGCCGCACCACCTCGCCCAGGTTGACCTGCCGCTTGAGCACCTTGCCGCCGACGCGGAAGGCCAGGCGCGACTCCACCCGGGCCTTGACCTCGCCGGCGAATTCCTTGACGAGCACGCTGTCCTGTGCACCCAGCACCTGGGTGCGGACATAGCGCTCAGGCTCCGGCGCCGGGGCCTGCTTGCCGCAGCCCGCCAGCAACAAGGCCACCGCCAGCCCCAGGCCACCGAGAAAACCGGCACCATGCCGACGACCAAGGGCCGTTGAATCGCGATACGGACCAAGCGGCCGCGAGGAGCGGGGGACAAAGGACAGCTGGGGCATAAGAGGCACTCCGCGAGCCCGCCGCCACCACCGTTCGGGGCCCAGGCTCCTGTTGTTGTTCGCTAACTGACTGACCGGTCAGTAATGTATTCAGCGCGTACAAGCCTGTCAAACACCTGGGCTGCGCGTAAAGGACCACACAAAACGCACACAATGCCGGCCGTGAGCATAGAGCACTACGAGAATTTTCCGGTCGCCTCCTGGTTGAGCCCACCCGCGCTGAGGCCGGCCATTGTTGCGATCTACCATTTCGCCCGCCACGCCGACGACCTGGCCGACGAAGGCAATGCCACGCCCGCGCAACGCCTGGGCGATCTGCGCAGTTATCGGCAAGACCTCCATGCGATCGCCGCCGGGCGGCCGCCGTCCCCGCGCTGGGCGGGGGCGGTCTTCCAGCGGCTGGCACCGGCTCTTTCCCAATATCGGCTGCCCCTGCCGCTGCTGGAGGCCCTGCTCGACGCGTTCGAGCAGGACCTGACCCGCCACAGCTACGACACCCGTGCCGAGCTGCTGGACTACTGCAGCCGGTCGGCCAACCCAGTGGGTCGCCTGCTGCTGCATCTGTACGGCATCGACGATGCGCAGGCTCTGCGCCAGTCGGACGCCATCTGCTCGGCGCTGCAGCTGATCAACTTCTGGCAGGACCTCAGCGTGGACGGGCCGCGCGGGCGGGTGTATGCACCGCTGGAGGACCTGTCGCGGCAGGGGCTGACGCGCGACGCGCTGCTGCGCCGGCAGGACTCCCCGGCGGCACGCGCCCTGGTACGCGAACTGTGTGCATGGGCCCGAGCGCTGATGCATGAAGGTGCGCCGCTGGTGCATCGCATTCCAGGGCGCGCGGGCTGGGAGCTGCGCTTGGTGGTACAAGGCGGCCTGCGCATCCTGGACAAACTCGAAACCATGCAGTTCGCTGCCCTGCTTGGACGCCCCACGGTTGGCGCGTCCGATGTCCCCGCCCTGCTCTGGCGCGCCTGGCGCATGCCCAGCAGCGTGGCCGCCGCCGCTGCGGGAGCCTCCCGATGACGCCCGAGCAATACGTGCAGCAGAAGGCCGCGCAGAGCGGCTCCAGCTTCTACTACGCCTTTCTCTTTCTGACGCCGCCACGCCGCGCCGCCATCACCGCCTTCTACGCCTTCTGCCGTGAAGTGGACGACGTGGTGGACGAGGTGCAGGACCCGGGCGTCGCTGCCACCAAACTGGCCTGGTGGCGCAAGGAAGTGGCGGCCGCCTTCGCGGGCAAGCCTCAGCATCCGGTGATGCTGGCGCTGATGCCGCATTGCGCCACCTTCGACATCCGCGAGACGCATCTGCAGGCGGTGATCGAAGGCTGCCAGATGGATCTGGACCAGACCCGCTACCTGGACTTCGCGGGCCTGCAACGCTATTGCCACCTGGTGGCGGGGGTGGTGGGCGAGGTGGCTTCGAGCATCTTCGGCCGTCACGACCCCGCAACCCTCGCCTATGCCCACACGCTGGGCCTGGCGCTGCAGTTGACCAACATCATCCGTGACGTGGGCGACGATGCGCGCCGCGGTCGCATCTATCTGCCGGTCAGCGAACTGCAGCAGTTCGACGTCAAGGCCCACGAAATCCTCCAACGCCAGGCGCCCTGGGGCTACAGCGAACGTTTCACGCGGCTGATGCAGTTCCAGGCCCAACGCGCCCACGGCCTGTACGACCAGGCCATGGCCCTGCTGCCCGAGGTGGACCGCAAGGCCCAGAAGCCGGGGCTGATGATGGCCAACATCTATCGCACGCTGCTGCGCGAGATCGAGGCGGAGAACTTTCAGGTGCTGCATCAACGCATCGCGCTGACCCCGCTGCGCAAGCTGTGGATCGCGATGCGCACCAACTGGCGGGGCCGCTGATGCGCGTGGCCGTGGTCGGAGGCGGCTGGGCCGGCCTCGCCGCGGCGGTCCGCGCCTGCGAGCTCGGAGCCCAGGTTCACCTGTACGAGATGGCGGCCCGTCCGGGTGGCCGGGCGCGCAGTCTGGACGGGGGCGAGCCCTCGTTGGACAACGGCCAGCACATCCTGATCGGTGCCTATGCCGACACCCTGGCGCTGATGCGCCGCGTCGGCGCCGATCCCGAACGCCTGCTGCTGCGGCTGCCGCTGCGGTTGAGCTATCCCGACGGCGACCGCCTGGCCTTGGGCCGTGGTCCGACCGCGCTGGCCTTCACCCGCGCCGTATTGACCGCGCCGCGCTGGCCCTGGGCGGCCCGGCTCTCGCTGTTGCGGCGGCTGCTCCGCTGGCGTGTCCGCGGTTTCCATGCGGCCGACGATATGACCGTGGCCGGCCTCTGCGAGGGCCTGCATGCGCTGCCCTGGCGTGAGTTCGTCGCACCGCTGTGCGTGGCCGCGCTGAATACGCCGCCGGAGCGGGCCAGCGCGGCCGTATTCCTGCGCGTACTGCGCGACGCCTTGTTCAGCGGGCCGGGAGGCGCGGATCTGCTGCTGCCGCGTCAGGGCCTGGGCGCCTTGCTGCCCGAGCCAGCGCTGCGCTGGCTGCATGCCCAGGGTGCCGTCGTGCAGCGCGGCCACCGGGTGCAAGGTCTGCGCCCGGCGGGCGTTCCCGGCGGCTGGCTGCTCGACGAAGACCCGCGCCCCTTTGACGCCGTGCTGCTGTGCTGCAGCAGCCAGGAGGCGGCGCGGCTGACCCAACCGCAGGCGCCGGCCTGGAGCGCGCAGGCCACCGGCCTGAGCTTCGAGCCCATTGTGACCGTCTACCTGACGCATCCTGGGGCACGCCTGCCTGCGCCCATGCTGGCACTGCATGAGGGGCCCGACGCCCCGGCCCAGTTCGCGTTCGACCTGGGCCAGCTGGGACTGGCGCCCGGACACTTCAGCCTGGTGATCAGTGGAGCTGCCCCGTGGCTGAAGCGCGGCCTGCAGGCCACGAGCCGGCTCGCCCTGCATCAGGCAAGACAGGCCCTGGGCTGGGGCGACGGCGGACAGATCCACCAGGTGATCGCGGAGAAACGCGCCACCTTCTCCTGCACGCCAGGGCTGCGACGTCCGCCGGCACGGGTTGCTCCCGGCCTATGGGCCGCCGGCGACTATGTTCAGGGCCCCTATCCCGCCACGCTGGAAGGCGCGGTGAAGGCCGGGCTGGCGGCCGCTGAGGCAGCGCTGGGTCAAAGCACGGTAGCGCCCACATTCCGAAGCTGAGCGGTGGCATTTCAGGATCTGGAACCAGACGCGGGGTCAGCCCCGGTGATGGGCAGGAGCGACGGTCTGCCTCGCCCGCTTAATTTCGCCATGCAAAACTGACCCGCATCCTCCACAATCCCTCACCATGAAATCGTCGGAGCTCCAAGCCCCCGCCATCCAGGTCCTGGAGCGGATGTTCTCCCTGCTGGATGTGCTGGCCCAGCACCAGGATCCGGTCTCGCTGAAGCAGATCAGCGAAAGCACAGGTCTGCATCCATCCACCGCGCACCGCATCCTGAACGACCTTGCGCTGGGCCGCTTCGTCGATCGCCCCGAGGCCGGCAGTTACCGGTTGGGCATGCGTCTGCTGGAACTGGGCAACCTGGTCAAGGCCAGGCTGGACGTTCGCGAGGCGGCCATCGGCCCGATGCGCGAGCTGCACAAGCTGACGCACCAGCCCGTCAACCTCTCGGTGCGCCAGGGCGACGAGATCGTCTATATCGAACGAACCTACAGCGAGCGCTCCGGCATGCAGGTGGTGCGCGCGGTCGGCGGGCGGGCGCCGCTGCACCTGACCTCGGTCGGCAAGCTGTTCCTGGCCAGCGACGATCCGCAGCGCGTGCGCGCCTATGCGACGCGCACCGGTCTGGCCGGCCACACCCGCAACAGCCTCACCGACCTGGCGGCGCTGGAGCGCGAAATGGCGCTGGTGCGCCAACGCGGCCTGGCGCGCGACGACGAGGAACTGGAGCTGGGCGTGCGCTGCATGGCCGCCGGCATCTACGACGACCAGGGCAAACTGATCGCTGGCCTGTCCATCTCCGCGCCAGCCGACCGGCTGGAGGAGGCCTGGCTGCCCAAGCTGAAGGAGACGGCGGCGCGCATCTCCGCCGCACTGGGCTATCGCGGCACCTGAGGTGCCGAAAACGAGGCTCCTGCGAGAGTCTTGTTCGAGCTCAAACGACAACGGCGGCCCTGGGCCGCCGTTGAAACGCGCAAAGCCGCCTCGCTCAGTGCTTGGCCAGCGGCGAGTTGCCACCCGTGAGCCATTTGCGCACACGCTCGGCGTCGCCGATCCGCGAGTACTTGCCCGCCGAATCGAGGAAGACCATGATCAGCTTGCGGCCGGCCAGCTGCGCCTGCATCACCAGGCACTGGCCCGCCTCGCTGATGAAACCGGTCTTCTGCAGACCGATGTCCCAATCGGCCTTGCGCACCAGGCCATTGGTGGTGCGGAACTGCAGCTGACGGCGCCCCAGATCCACCACATGCTCGGGCGAGGTCGACAGTTCGCGCAGCAGCGGGTATTGGTGGGCCACCTTCACCAGCGCGGCCAGATCCTTGGCGCTGGACTGGTTGCGGCTGGACAGGCCAGTCGGCTCGACGTAATGCGTGTCGCTCATGCCCAGCGAGCGGGCCTTCTCGTTCATCGCCGTTACGAAGGTCTGCAGGCCACCGGGATAGTTGCGTCCCAGCGCGTGGGCCGCGCGGTTCTCCGAAGACATCAGCGCCAGATGCAACAGCTCGCCGCGGGTCAGCGTGGTGCCGATCGCCAGGCGCGAGCCGGTGCCCTTCTCGGTGTCGCGGTCCTCGTCGGTGATGGTGATCTTCTCGTCCAGCGACTGTCCGCCTTCGACGACGAGCAGTGCCGTCATCAGCTTGGTGATCGACGCAATGGGCAGCACGGCCTGCGGATTCTTGGAAAAGAGTACCTCGTTGGTGTCCTGGTCGAGCACCAGCGCCACGCTGGATTTCAATTCCAGCGGGTCATCGACCGCATGCAGGCCGTAGAGCTGCCCGAAGGATGGCTTGGCCACCACCACGGGTGTCTCGCGGGCCGCGCGTGCCACCTTGCGTGGGGAGCGCGGTGCCGGCTTGGCCTTGCGCGTCGATTTCTGCGCGGCGGAGGTTTTGGCCTTGGCGTTGGACGGGGCGGCGTGGGCAGACGCGACCGGCGCCACGCTGCCCATCACCAACAGGAGGCCGCTCAGTGCGGCGCCAGACAGCAGTGTCGCGATCGTCTTCAATCCAGTCCCCAAGAAAGCTGGCCGGAGTTTAGGGGATGACCCAATCTTCGGCAAGATTCAACGACTTAACGCACTGTCTTAAAGTGCAAAAAGGCGCACACCGAGGCGCTTGCTGCGCGGTTGGGCCTCCCGGGACCTGGGGCTGCGCCTGAGCCGGGCAGCCCCGTGGAACTGCCCAACACCGACCTCAGCCCTGCGCGGCAACCCGTTCGGTCTTGCTTTGCAGCTTGTTCAGCGCGCTCAAATATGCCTTGGCGGACGCGACGACGATATCGGGGTCGGCCCCCACGCCATTCACCACCCGCCCCGCATGCTGCAGGCGCACCGTGACCTCGCCCTGCGATTCTGTGCTTCCGCTGGTGATCGCGTTGACCGAATAGAGCACCATCTCAGCCCCACTTTCGACCTTGGATTCGATGGCCTTGAGCACCGCATCGACCGGGCCATTGCCATCGCTCTCAGTACGGAACTCGGCATCGCCGGCGGCGAACACCACCTCCGCATGCGGGCGCTCACCGGTTGTGGAGCGCTGCGCCAGCGTCAGCAGGCGGTAGTGCTCCTGCTCTTGCG
Organism: Pelomonas sp. CA6; assembly: GCF_022549225.1. Classification (GTDB taxonomy): domain Bacteria; phylum Pseudomonadota; class Gammaproteobacteria; order Burkholderiales; family Burkholderiaceae_C; genus Roseateles. Next base: position 370,073 of record NZ_JAKZFD010000001.1, on the reverse strand, counting down.
TCACCGATTCGTCCATCACCAGCGCGATGATGTCCTCGTCGAAAATCTCGGCCTTGCGGTCAGCCAGGTCCTTGAAGCGCTGGAAGGCTGCGTTGATTTCGGCCTCGGATTCCAAGGCGATGCCCAACTCCTGCAGTCGCTGCTTGAAGGCGTTGCGCCCGGAGAGCTTGCCCAGCACGATCTTGTTGGCGCTCCAGCCCACGTCCTCGGCGCGCATGATTTCGTAGGTGTCGCGCGCCTTCAGCACGCCGTCCTGGTGGATGCCCGAAGCATGGGCAAAGGCGTTGGCGCCCACGACCGCCTTGTTGGGCTGCACGACGAAGCCGGTGGTCTGGCTGACCAGACGCGAGGCCGGCACGATCTGGCTCGCGTCGATGCCCAACTGCAGGCCGAAGTAGTCGCGGCGGGTCTTCACCGCCATCACCACCTCTTCCAGCGAGCAGTTGCCGGCACGCTCGCCCAGCCCGTTGATCGTGCATTCGATCTGGCGCGCGCCGCCTATCTTCACGCCAGCCAGCGAGTTGGCCACCGCCATGCCCAGATCATTGTGGCAATGCACCGACCAGACGGCCTGGTCGGAGTTGGGCACCCGCTCGCGCAGACTGCGGATGAACTCACCGAACAGCTCGGGCACGGCATAGCCCACCGTGTCGGGGATGTTGATGGTGCAGGCCCCTTCGGCAATCACGGCTTCGATCACGCGCGCCAGGAAGTCGGGGTCGGAGCGATAGCCGTCTTCGGGCGAGAACTCGATGTCCTCGCACAAGTTGCGGGCGAAGCGCACCGCCAGCCGCGCCTGCTCGAGCACCTGCTCGCGCGTCATGCGCAGCTTCTTCTCCATGTGCAGTTCGCTGGTGGCGATAAAGGTGTGGATGCGTGAGCGCGCGGCGCCCTTGAGCGCCTCGGCCGCACGCGCGATGTCTCGGTCGTTGGCGCGCGCCAGCGAGCAGACGGTGCTCTCGCGTATCGCCTCGGCGATGGCTTTCACCGCCTCGAAGTCGCCGTTGCTGGAGGCCGCGAAGCCGGCCTCGATCACGTCGACGCGCAGGCGCTCCAGCTGCCGTGCGATGCGTAGCTTCTCGTCCTTGGTCATCGAGGCGCCGGGCGACTGTTCGCCATCGCGCAAGGTGGTGTCAAAGATGATCAATCGGTCGGTGGACATGGCTGGGCTCTTTCGGCAGCGGTGATTCAGGCGGTGTGTACGTTGGAGATCTGCAGCTTGCCGCGTCGGGCGGCGCGCCGCAGTCCGGAGACGATGGCCTTGAGGGAGGCGGTGACGATGTTTGCGTCCATGCCCACTCCGAAGAGCGTCAGCGAGTCGCCGACGCGCAGCTCAAGATAGGCCACGGCGCGCGCATCGGCGCCGCTGCCAATGGCGTGCTCATGGTAGTCGAGCACGCGCACCTGGGAGACGAGCTGGCGATTCAGCCCGTCGACGAAGGCCTCGATGGGGCCTTGACCTTGACCTTGGACCTTGAGCCGGCGCACGCTGAGATCGGCCAGCGCGCTGAGCTCGATCTGTCCGTTGTCGCCGCTGCGGATGTCGGGCTGCAGCACCGGTGCGTTCGCGGTGCCGTACTCGCGCTCGAACATGGCCCACAGGGCGGCAGCGTCCAGCTCCTTGCCGCTGCTGTCGGTCACCGCCTGCACGACCTGGCTGAACTCGATCTGCAGGCGCCTCGGCAGTTCCACCCCGAACTCGGCTTCGAGCAAATATGAGATGCCGCCCTTGCCCGACTGGCTGTTCACGCGGATCACCGCGTCATAGCTGCGGCCTACATCCTTGGGGTCGATGGGCAGATAGGGGATCTGCCAGACGTCGCCCTCGCGGTACTGCGCGAAGGCCTTTTTGATCGCATCCTGATGGGAGCCCGAGAAGGACGTGTAGACCAGATCGCCGGCATACGGATGGCGCGGATGCACCGGCAGTTGGTTGCAATACTCCACGCAACGTTTGACCTCGTCGATGTCCGAAAAGTCCAGACCCGGATGAACGCCCTGGGTGTAGAGGTTCAGCGCCACGTTGACCAGATCCAGATTGCCGGTGCGCTCACCATTGCCGAACAGGCAGCCTTCGACCCGCTGTGCCCCGGCCATCAGCGCCAGTTCCGCGGCCGCGGTCCCGGTGCCACGGTCGTTGTGAGGATGGACCGACAGCACGATGGCGTCGCGCCGCGCGAGGTTGCGGTGCATCCACTCGATCATGTCCGCGAAGACATTGGGCGTGGAGTGCTCCACCGTCGAAGGCAGGTTGACGATGCAGGGCCGCTCGGCCGTCGCACCCCAGGCCTCGACGACGGCGTCGACGATGCGCTTGGAAAACGCCAACTCGGCGCCGGAGAAGGTCTCGGGCGAGTACTCGAAACCAAAGTCCGTTTCCGATTGCGCGTCGGCCAGCTCGCGGATCAGCCGCGTATGGCTGACCGCCATCTCCACCACCTCGTCCTCGCTCATGCCCAGCACCACGCGCCGCATCACCGGCGCAACAGCGTTGTACAGGTGAACCACCGCGCGCCGCGCGCCGCGCAGCGACTCGAAGCTGCGCTCGATCAGCTCGCGCCGCGCCTGGGTCAGCACCAGGATGGTCACGTCGGCGGGGATCAGGTCGCGCTCGATGAGCAGCCGCACGAAGTCGAAGTCCGTTTGCGAGGCGGAGGGGAAACCGACCTCGATCTCCTTGAATCCGATGCGCACCAGCATCTCGAACATGCGCAGCTTGCGCTCCACGCTCATCGGCTCGATCAACGATTGATTGCCGTCACGCAAATCGGTGCTGAGCCATAGCGGAGCCTTCTCCAGGCGCACGTCGGGCCAGCGACGATCAGACAGCGCGATGGGTTGAAAGGCTCGGTACTTCTGTTGCGGTTGCTTCAGCATGGGGATTCCTGTTGAGGAGATTCGCAACCCACAGAGTCTTCAGAAAGACCAACGGCCCGCTGCAGGTTGCATACGGGCCGTTGAGATCGAGGACGTGAGGACGTGACAGATCTAGCGAACCCGTGGTTCACCTAGTAGTAGCAGAGCGGTCACGGCCCAGGTCTTCATGGTCCAACGAATATAGCACGCCAGCGGCTTAGCGATGCAAGCCCTGCTCGTCGGGTTCGTCGGTGGATGTGGCGATCACGCTCACCGGCTTGCCCTTGGCACGCTTGATGGCGTAGACCACGTAGCCCGACAGCCCATAGATGCAGAACACCCCGAACAGAACGCGCGGCGGATAGATGTTGATCACCGCGATGCCCAGCGCGATCGCGACGATCACGATGAAGGGCACCGAACGCTTGAAGCTGATGTCCTTGAAGCTGTAGAACGGCGCATTGGTCACCATGGTCAGGCCGGCATAGAGCGTGAAGCCGAAGGCCGTCCATGCCAGCGCCGGATCCTGGTGCACATTCTTGTAGCCGGCATCGTCCAGCACCCAGACCAGCCCCACGACCAACGCGGCCGCGGCAGGGCTGGGCACCCCCTGGAAGAAGCGCTTGTCGACCACCGAGATATTGGTGTTGAAACGCGCCAGACGCAGCGCAGCGCCGGCGACGTAGACGAAGGCGGCGAACCAGCCCCATTTGCCCAGGCCCTGCAGCGCCCACATGTACATGATCAGCGCGGGCGCAGCGCCGAAGGAGACCATGTCGGACAGACTGTCCATCTGCTCGCCGAAGGTGCTCTGGGTATGCGTCATGCGGGCCACGCGTCCGTCCAGGCTGTCCAGCACCATCGCGGCCAGGATGCCATAGGCCGACTGTTCGAAACGGCCGCCGATCGCCATCACGATCGCGTAGAAGCCGCTGAACAGCGCCCCCAGCGTGAACAGATTGGGCAGGATGTAAATGCCCTTGCGGCGCGGGCGCAGCGGCTCGAGAACCTCGTCATCGTCCAGCTGGTCCACGTTCTTGTCGTGGGTTTCGTTCATGGGGCGGGAGGATACAACAGCGCCTTCAATGAAAAAGCCGCGCTGGCGGTGGCCGGCGCGGCTTGCGTGAGGAATCGGACGCGACGCACCCGCGCCCGGCCCACTCCATCAGTTCTTGGACTTGTCGACCAGCTTGTTGGCCTTGATCCACGGCATCATCGCGCGCAACTGCTCGCCCACCTGCTCGATGGGATGCTCGGCGGTCAGACGACGGCGGCTGATGAGCGTAGGGGCGCCCGCCTTGTTCTCCAGGATGAAGCTCTTGGCGTATTCGCCGGTCTGGATGTCCTTCAGGCACTGGCGCATCGCGTTCTTGGTCGCCTCGGTCACGACGCGCGGGCCGGTGACGTATTCACCGTATTCGGCATTGTTCGAGATCGAATAGTTCATGTTGCCAATCCCGCCTTCGTAGATCAGATCCACGATCAGCTTGAGCTCGTGCAGGCATTCAAAGTAGGCCATCTCGGGGGCGTAGCCGGCTTCCACCAGCGTCTCGAAGCCCGCCTTGATCAGCTCCACGGTGCCGCCGCACAGCACGGCCTGTTCGCCGAACAGGTCGGTCTCGGTTTCCTCGCGGAAGCTGGTCTGGATGATGCCGGCCTTGCCGCCGCCATTGGCCGCCGCATACGACAGGGCCAGGTCACGCGCCTTGCCGGTCTTGTCCTGGTAGACGGCAATCAGGTGCGGCACGCCGCCACCCTGACGATAGGTGTTGCGCACGGTATGGCCGGGCGCCTTGGGGGCAACCATCCACACGTCCAGGTCTTCGCGCGGCTGCACCTGGCCATAGTGAACATTGAAGCCGTGCGCGAAGGCCAGCGAAGCGCCCGCCTTGATGTTGGGCTCGACGTCCTTCTTGTAGACCTCGGCGATCTGCTCGTCGGGCAGCAGGATCATGACCACGTCGGCGGCCTTCACGGCCTCGGCGATCTCGGCGACCTTCAGGCCGGCACCCTCGGCCTTGGCCCATGAAGCACCGCCGCGGCGCAGACCGACGGTGACCTTGACGCCGCTGTCGTTCAGGTTCTGGGCATGGGCGTGGCCTTGTGAGCCATAGCCGATGATGGTGACGTTCTTGCCCTTGATGAGGCTGAGGTCGGCGTCTTTGTCGTAGTACACGTTCATGGTGGGTCTCCGGGGGAAATTCGTGAATGGGTTCAAGAGGGGCGCCTGGAATCAGACGCGCAGAATGCGTTCGCCTCGGCCGATGCCGCTGGTGCCGGTGCGCACGGTTTCGAGGATGGCGCTGCGGTCGATCGCGTCGATGAAGGCATCGAGCTTGCCGGCATCGCCGGTGAGTTCGATGGTGTAGGTCTTCTCGGTCACGTCGATGATGCGCCCGCGGAAGATGTCGGCGGTGCGCTTCATTTCCTCGCGCTCCTTGCCCACCGCCCGCACCTTGATGAGCATCAGTTCGCGCTCAATGTAGCGGCCTTCGGTCAGGTCGACGACCTTGACCACCTCGATCAGTCGGTTGAGATGCTTGGTGATCTGCTCGATCACCTCGTCGCTGCCGCTGGTGACGATGGTCATCCGCGACAACGAGGCATCCTCGGTGGGGGCCACGGTCAGGCTTTCGATGTTGTAGCCCCGGGCTGAGAACAGCGCGACGACGCGCGACAGCGCGCCCGGCTCGTTCTCGATGAGCAAAGCAATGATGTGTTTCATGAGTCTCGTCCTTCGCGCTCTTCAGGCCGACGGCGGTAACCGGCGGTCCTTGGCCACGCTCTTCGATCGCAGGGTCTGCAGGGTTGGGTCGGGACCGATCCCGCCTCGCGCCGCGCGGTCGCCGCCGGTGCGGTAACACCGGCTGCGCCTCGCGGCTTCAGGCGTTCACAGGTCTTCGGAACCGAGCAGCATTTCCGAGATGCCCTTGCCGGCCTTCACCATGGGCCAGACGTTCTCGGTCGGGTCGGTGCGCACGTCCAGGAAGACGGTGCGGTCCTTCAGACGCATCGCCTCGCGCAGCGCGGGCTCCACGTCCGAGGGCTTCTCCACCAGCAGACCGACGTGCCCGTAGGCCTCGGCCAGCTTGACGAAGTTGGGCAGCGCATCCATGTAGCTGTGGGAGTAGCGGCCCTCGTAATCGAGTTCCTGCCACTGCCGCACCATGCCCAGGTAGCGGTTGTTCAGCGAGACGATCTTGACCGGCGTGCGGTACTGCAGACAGGTCGACAGCTCCTGGATGCACATCTGGATGGAGCCTTCGCCGGTGATACAGAACACGTCAGACTCCGGCTTGGCCAGCTTGATGCCCATCGCATACGGCAGTCCCACGCCCATCGTGCCCAGACCGCCGGAATTGATCCAGCGCCGCGGCTCGTCGAAGCGGTAGAACTGCGCCGCCCACATCTGGTGCTGCCCCACGTCGGAGGTGATGTAGGTGTCGCGTTCGCGGGTCAGCTTCCACAGGGTCTCGACAACCATCTGCGGCTTGATGACCTCGTCGGACTTTTTGTAGGCCAGGCATTCGCGCTGGCGCCATTCGTTGATCTGCGACCACCAGGCGTTGAGCGCCTGCGCGTCGGGCCGCGATTGCGCTTCCTTGATCTGCGCGATCAGCTCCTGCAGCACGTCCTTCACGTCGCCGACGATGGGGATGTCCACCCGCACCCGCTTGGAGATCGACGAGGGGTCGATGTCGACATGGATGATCTTGCGCTCGACCTGCGAAAAATGCTTGGGATTGCCGATCACGCGGTCGTCGAAGCGTGCCCCCACCGCCAGCAGGACGTCGCAGTTCTGCATCGTCATGTTGGCTTCGTAGGTGCCGTGCATGCCCAGCATGCCGAGGAAGCGCGGGTCGGTGCCCGGCATCGCGCCCAGGCCCATCAGCGTGTTGGTGCAGGGATAGCCCAGCAGCTCGACCAGTTGGCGCAGCTCGGCCGTGGCCTCGCCCAGGATCACGCCGCCGCCGGTGTAGATGTAGGGCCGCTTGGCCGCCATCAGCAGCTGCACGGCCTTGCGAATCTGACCGCTGTGACCCCGCTTCACTGGGTTGTAGGAGCGCATCTCGACACGCTCCGGGTAGCTGAACGCGGTCTTGTTCAGGGAGACGTCCTTCGGGATGTCCACCACCACCGGTCCGGGCCGGCCGGTACGGGCAATGTGGAAGGCCTTCTTGAGCGTCACCGCCAGGTCGCGCACGTCCTTGACCAGGAAGTTGTGCTTGACGATGGGGCGCGTGATGCCCACGGTGTCGCATTCCTGGAAGGCATCCAGACCGATCGCCGGCGTGGGCACCTGCCCGGTGATGATCACCATGGGAATGGAGTCCATGTAGGCCGTGGCAATGCCGGTGATGGCATTGGTCACGCCCGGACCCGAGGTCACCAGGGCGACGCCGACCTCTCCGGTGGCGCGCGCATAGCCGTCAGCGGCATGCACGGCGGCCTGCTCATGGCGCACCAGCACGTGCTGGATGGCGTCCTGCTTGTAGAGCGCGTCGTAGATGTAAAGAACCGCGCCGCCTGGATAGCCCCAGAGGTACTTGACGCCCTCGGCTTGGAGACTGCGGACCAGGATTTCGGAGCCATTGAGCTCCGCGGCGGATGCGTGGGGGGATTGCGGCTGTGCGCGACCGTCCGTGGTCGCTGCACGTTTGATGTCCGCGGCAGACATGTCCATTGTCGAACCTCTGAGATTTTCTCTGACGAAAAACCATCGGTGCCCCTCCTCTCACCCTTGTGGGGCGGACTCGGAGCCTGCGCGGTCAAAAACAAGGCGCCCCGGTCGGGCGGCCAGCTTGAGACCCAAACTGCGTTGTGCGAAGCAGCATGATACCCGCAATTGCTGCGGCACCGCACAAAAAACTAGCAAGCCCCAAGCCAATGCGATAATCCGCGCCGTTTTTTGCCAGCGCACGGGCCGACACCCGGCCGTCAGACCTTGGCTACCGACAAAGAACTCAACGACTTCCTGAAAAGCGTGGACCGCCGGGCGTTCAAACGCACCAGTTACCTGGTGCGCGACGACGACGCGGCGCTGGACATCGTGCAGGACGCCATGATCAAGCTGGCCGAGAAGTACTTCGACCGCCCAGCCGCTGAGCTGCCCCTGCTCTTCCAGCGCATCCTGTCTAACGCCACGATGGACTGGTTCAGACGCCAGAAGGTGCGCAACGCGGTGATGCGCAACCTGTCCGACTTTGAAGGCAGCGAGACGGACGAGGAATTCGACCTGCTCGAAAGCCTGGAGACGGGCGAAGGCTTCCTGGGCGCGCTGTCCGCCGCCGACGAGGTCTCCAGGGCTCAGACCCTGGCCTTGATCGACCAGGAAGTGCAACAGCTGCCAGCCCGTCAACGCGAAGCCTTCCTGCTGCGTTACTGGGAGGAATTGGACGTTGCCGAGACCGCGTCGGTCATGGGTTGCTCGGAGGGCAGTGTTAAGACACACTGCTCCCGGGCGGTGCACGCGCTGGCAAAGTCGCTCAAAGCCAAGGGAATCCAGTGATGAACAAGCCACAGCATCCGCCAAGCGCCCAGGAATCGGACGCCCGCGTCGCCCGCTTCGGGTTGCGTATCGCTGCCGGCTTGAGCGAGCAGGCCGAAACCCTGCCCCTGGACATCCAGGAGCGGCTTCGCTTTGCACGTGAGCAGGCACTTGCCAAGGCGCAGGCCGCCCGTGCGGCCCAGCCGGCCCAGCCGGCCCAGGACACCATCGTGCTGGAGTCCGGAACACTGGCGCTGAAGGGCGGCCCCAGTGACAATCGCTCGCCGCGCTGGCTCAAATTGGCCGCTCTGCTGCCGCTGTTGTTGTTGCTGGCCGGGCTGCTGCTGATCCAGCACAGCCAGTGGTACGAACAGATCCGTGCGGCGGCCGAACTGGACACCGGCCTGTTGTCCAAGCCTCTGCCGCCAGCGGCCTACAACGATCCGGGCTTCCGCGAATACCTGAACGAAGACCCCAACCAGGAAGAAGACAAGCAGTGATCTTGCCCGTCCTGGTCCGTCGCCACGGCTGGCGTTTCCTCGGACCTGTCCTGCTGCCCCTGGTCGCGGCAGCCCAAGCCCCCCTGCCCGAAGCCGGCGCCTCCGCGCCGGCTTCTTCTCCATGGCTATCCCCTCCCGTCGTCGCGGCATCCGCCCCCGGCAGCACGCGCCCGCCCGCGCCACTGGCACCCAGCACCCTGGCCGGTGGCCCCGACTGGTCCGCACTGAGTCCGGCCCAGCAGCAGGTGTTGGCGCCGCTGCAGGCTGAGTGGAAAACGCTGGACGGCGCCCGCAAAGGCAAGTGGCTGGAGGTGGCCGCCCGGGTGCACAGCCTGCCGCCCGAACAGCAGGACCGCATTCGCCAGCGCATGCAGGAATGGGCGCTGCTGAGCGCCGCCGAGCGCCAGCGTACGCGTGCCGCCTACCTGAACCTGTTGCAGGCGGCCGATCCCAAGAGGCGCCAGTCGCCCGAGGCCGTGCAAGACAAACTGCAGTCCAAGTGGGAGGCCTATCAGGCGCTCTCGCCCGAGGAGCGCCAGCGCCTGACGGAGAAGGCCGCACAGCGAGCCTCGTCCGAGCGCCCAGCCCACAAGCCAGCGCAGCCAGCCACCAAGCCTGGTGCACAGGTTGTGGCGGCCCCGCCGCTGATACCGGTGGCCGAAGCGCCCAGCTTGGTCCAGGCCCGTCCCGGTGCCAGCACGGTGTTGATCACCCAAGGGGCCCAGGCCCGGCCGGCATCAAGCTTGCGGTTGCCACTGGCGGCCGGCGACGCGCTGGACCCGCACACCTTGCTGCCGCGGACCAAGCCGCGCTGACCCGCCCGATGAATGAACCGCAACTCCCGCCGCCGGGAATCGGGCGCCGCATGGCCAGCTTCGTCTATGAGGGTCTGCTGCTGTTCGGCGTTCTCTTCGTGGCCGGCTACCTGTATTCCGCATTGACCCAGCAACGCAACGCGATGCAGGGCCAGCATGGCCTGCAGGCCTTTCTGTTTCTGGTGCTAGGCATCTACTTCAGCTGGTTCTGGTCGCATGGCGGACAGACTGTGGCCATGAAGGCCTGGCATCTGCGCGTCGTGGACTTGGACGGACAACCGTTGGGCCAGGGGCGCGCGGCGCTGCGCTATCTGCTGTCCTGGCTGTGGTTCATGCCGGCGCTCGCCAGTGTTTACCTGCTGGGCCTCAACCACAGCACCGGCGCGATCTTCGGCAGCCTCATCGCGGGCGTGCTGGGGTATGCCCTGCTGGCCCGGCTGCATCCACGCCGCCAATTCCTGCACGACGTGATCTGCCGCACCCAGCTGATCACCCAACGGCCGCCCGTCAGGCGCCCCTGAGCCTCGTCCATGAGCAATCCGCACAAGGGCCGCACGGGCCTGAATCGCCTGATCCACGCCACCGGCTATTCCATCGCCGGTCTGCGCGCCGCCTACAGCGGCGAAAGCGCCTTCCGACAGGAAGTCTGGCTCACCCTCGTCGCCACGCCGCTGGCCTTCTGGCTGGGCAGGACCTGGGTGGAGATTGCGCTGCTGCTGGGTTCGCTGCTGCTGCTGCTGATCGTCGAGCTGCTGAACTCGGCCGTCGAGGCAGCGATCGACCGCGTCTCGTTCGAATTGCACGCGCTGTCCAAGCGCGCCAAGGACATCGCCAGCGCGGCGGTCTTCCTGAGCCTGGTGCTGTGCGCAGGCATCTGGGCCACGGCGCTGTGGCAGCGCCTGCAGTAGCCCCTGCCTGTCGCAGCTTAGACCGCGGCCTCGTCGGTCTCGCCGGTGCGGATGCGCACCACCTGCTCCACCGGGGTGACGAAGATCTTGCCGTCGCCGATCTTGCCGGTCTTGGCCGCCTTCAGGATGGCGTCGATGCAGCGTTCGACGTCATCATCCTTCACCACCACCTCGACCTTGACCTTGGGCAGGAAGTCCACGACGTACTCGGCGCCGCGGTACAGCTCGGTATGCCCCTTCTGGCGGCCGAAACCTTTGACCTCGGTGACCGTCAGGCCGGAAGCGCCGACCTCGGCGAGGGCCTCGCGGACCTCGTCCAGCTTGAAGGGTTTGATGATGGCGGTGATCTGCTTCATCGAAGGCTCCGAAGATGAAGGGACGCCGAGGTCCCGGGGATGCCCCATTTAAGCATGGAACCGGCTCGACTTGGCGAGCTGCCGCCCAGGGTCACGCCGCCCGCACCGTAGGCCCCATGACACTCGGCGTCAGAGCCTCGGCTCAGTCGCTGCATCCAGCCCGTCGGGGATGCGCGCCAAGTCGGCCAGCCAGACAGCGGCCTCCGAATCGGAGGGTGCGCGCCAGTCGCCACGCGGCGACAACGAGCCACCGCTGCCCACCTTGGGGGCATTCGGAACGCAGCTGCGCTTGAACTGACTGCCTTTGAAAAAGCGCTGCACGAAGATGCGCAGCACCCTCTTGATTTCGGCAAGGCTGTATTCGTTGCGCGCCACATGCTCGCCGTCCGGCCAGGTGCCACGCTCCCGCGAGCCCCAGGCATGCCGTGCCATGTAGGCGATCTTGGTGGGGGCGTAGCCGTAGCGCAGGGTGTAGTAGAGGTTGAAGTCCTGCAGTTCATACGGCCCGAGCGTGGCCTCGGTACTTTGCAGCCCGGAGCCGGCTTCGGCGCCGGCCGGCACCAGCTCGGGGCTGATCTCGGTGGACAGGATGTCCAGCAATGCCTCGCGCCCGCCGCGGCCCAGCTGTTCGCCGAGCTCCGATTCAGCCACCCAGCGCACCAGGTACTGGATCAGGGTCTTGGGCACGCTGGCGTTCACGTTGTAGTGCGACATGTGGTCGCCCACGCCATAGGTACACCAGCCCAGCGCCAGCTCGGACAGGTCGCCCGTGCCCAGCACCAACGCGCCCAGATGGTTGGCCAGGCGGAACAGATGGCTGGTGCGCTCCCCCGCCTGCACATTCTCGAAGGTGACGTCGTAGACCGGCTGGCCCTGCGCATAGGGATGGCCCAGGTCCTTGAGCATCTGCTCGCAGCTGGGACGGATATCGATCTCGCGCGCATCGCAGCCGATGGCCTGCATCAGGCGCCAGGCCTGGTCGCGGGTGCGGTGGCTGGTGGCGAAGCCCGGCATGGTGATGCCGATGATGTGGCTGCGCGGCAGCCCCATCTGGTCCATCGCGCGCGCCGCCACCAGCAGGGCATGGGTGGAATCCAGGCCGCCGGACACGCCGATGACCAGCTTGTGGATGACACTGGACGCCAGGCGCTGCACCAGCGCCTGCACCTGGATGTTGTAGACCTCGTGGCAACGCTCGTCGCGCCGGCTGCGGTCCGAGGGCACATAGGGGAAGCGCTCGACGCGCCGCTGCAGCGCCAGCCTCTGCCCGCGGTCCAGGCCCAGCTCGAAGCCCACGGTGCGGAAGCCCCGCAGGTCCTCGGCGTGGCGGCGCACCGACGCGCCAAAGCTGCCCTGGCGCATGCGCTCGCGCGACAGCCGCTCCAGGTCCACGTCGGCCGTGATCAGCTGGGCACGGCGCTGAAAGCGCTCCGATTCGGCCAGAGCCTCGCCGTTCTCGTAGATCAGCGCCTGCCCGTCCCAGGCCAGATCGGTGCTGGACTCGCCCGCGCCAGCGGACGAATAGGCATAGGCCGCCAGGCAGCGCGCGGACTGCTGCGCCACCAGCTGGCGCCGGTAGGCCGCCTTGCCCACGGTCACGTTGGACGCCGACAAATTGAGCAGCACCGTCGCGCCGGCCAGCGCGGCGAAGGACGAGGGCGGAATCGGCGTCCAGACGTCTTCGCAGATTTCGGCATGCAGGCGCAGCAGCGGCAGGTCGGTGGCGGCAAACAGCAGCCGCGTCCCGAAGGGCACGCGCTGCCCCAGTAGTTCGACTTCGTCCGCCACCGCCTCGTCCGCCGCGTTGAACTGGCGCGCCTCGTAGAACTCGCCATAGTTGGGCAGATAGGTCTTGGGTTGAACGCCCAGGATTCGGCCACGTTGCAGGATCACCGCGCAGTTGAAGAGGCGGTGCTCCACGCGCAGGGGCATGCCCACGACCGCGACGGTCGGCAGGGTCAGCGAGACCTTCAGCAGCTCGGCCAGCGCCGCCTCGCAGCCGTCCAGCAGCGCGCGCTGATGGAAGAGGTCGTCGCAGCTGTAGGCCGACAGGCCCAGCTCCGGAAAGGCGACCACGGCGGCGCCCTGCGCCGCGGCCTGGCGCAGCAGCTGTGCCGTCTGCTCGCCGTTGTACAGGGGGTCGGCCACACGGCACATCGGCACGCCCACGGCAATGCGGGCGAAGTCGTGGTTGTAGAGATTGTCGAATTGCATGAACGCTGTCGTTGCCCGGCGCACGGGGCCAAGCCTCAGCCCGCATCCTGCCATCAAAGCGCCGGGCGGGCCAGGCAAGGGCTTGAGGGTTTGCGCCCCGAACCTGCAGATCGGCGCAACGCCGCCTAACATGCGCGCTCGCCATGAACACGCCGCCCGTCCCTCCCCTGCAGCTGCGCGTGGACGACGATCCGTCCGCGCTGCCCGCCGATGCCTGGAACGCGCTGCTGGACGCGTCGCCGCGCCCCACGCCCTTCATGCGCCTGGCCTATCTGCAGGCCCTGCACGACTCCGGCTCGGCCGTGCCCGAGACCGGATGGCAGCCGCAATTTCTCAGCCTGTGGGAACAGGACCGACTGGTGGCGGCCTGCCCGGCCTACCTGAAGAGCCACTCCTACGGCGAGTACGTGTTCGACTGGGCCTGGGCCGAGGCCTACCAGCGCCATGGCCTGCCCTACTACCCCAAGCTGCTGGTGGCCGTACCCTTCACGCCGGTGCCGGGCAGCCGCCTGCTGGCGCGCGATGCGACGGCCCGTGCGCTGCTGGCGCAGGGCCTCGAAGCCCTGGCGCAGCAACTGACGCTGTCGTCCGCCCATGTGTTGTTCGAGGACGAACAAGATCAGGCGACGCTCGCCGAAGCCGGCTGGCTGGCGCGTAGCCAGGTGCAGTTTCACTGGACCGGCGACGGCCAGCCCTGCGCATGGCCGGACTTCCTGCAGCGGCTGCAGCGCGACAAGCGCAAGAAGATCCAGCAGGAACAGCGCCGCGTGCGCGAGGCCGGCATCCGCTTCGAACGGCTGGAGGGCGAGGCGATCCGCGAACAGGACTGGGACTTCTTCCATCATTGCTACACGCTGACCTACCGCGCGCATCGCAGCCAGCCCTATCTGACGCGCGATTTCTTCGGGCGCATGGCCCGGCACATGCCGCAGCACTGGCTGATGTTCGTGGCCTGGCGCGGCGATCAGCGCATCGCCTGCTCGCTGCTGGCCATCGACCCGTTGCGCCGCGTCGCCTATGGCCGCTACTGGGGCACGGTGGAGCAGGTGCCCTGCCTGCATTTCGACGCCTGCTACTACCAGCCGCTGCAATGGTGCCTGGCGGGCGGCTGGCTGCGCTTCGAGGGCGGTGCGCAGGGCGAGCACAAGATGGCGCGCGGCCTGCTGCCGGTGCGCACCCAGTCGTCGCACTGGCTCGCCCATCCCCAGTTCCATGACGCGGTGGCGCGACATCTGGCGCGCGAGCAACTGGCCATGGACGAATACGTCGATGAGCTGGATGCGCACCGCCCCTTCAAGTCCTGACACCGCGCGCTCTGCCGCGTGCGCCTTGCGCCCGCGGCGGGCGCAGTCATGCTGTTGACACAGGGCGACCCTAGGCTGCGAGGCCTGTCGGGGGCGTCACCGGTGCCGGTGGCCGCTCCGTGACCTCGACGGCCCGCGAGCGGGCCGCCCCTCACAACATGGAATCCGTTGTCATGACCCAAGCCTCCCAGCCCACCCGCCGCCAGGCCCTGAAGTTCCTCTCGACCCCGTTGATGCTGCCGCTCACCGGTGCCGGCGCCACCAGCCTGCTGACCGCCTGCGGTGGCGGCGATGACGACAAGCCCGCGCCCACCTTCGTGTCCGCCGCCTTCACCGCGATGGCCGCCCCCAGCCTGGCCGACCCCAAGGCCATGGCCACGACGGCGGTTGCTTCCTCGCTGGACGTCTCGCTGAGCGACGGCTCCAAGCAGAGCTTCCAGCTGGCCTATGCGGCCTTCTTCGTCACCGGCGACATGGTGCCGGACGGCAAGGGCGGCACCCTGCTCGCCGGCGGCTACTACGACATCAACAACAAGCCCATCATCGACACCACGGTGGCCGGCAAGGACCGCCACTTCTTCTCCGACTCGCCGGACGGCACCTCGCTGCTGAGCCTGCCCAACGCCAACGTCAGCGGCGTGAAGGGCAAGCCGGTGTTCGCCGTCGTGCAGTTCGAATACACGACCTGGGCCCAGGACGGCAAGACCGACATGTACGGCCGCCTGCCCTCGCCCATCGCCGTGCTGACGCTGGACCAGGATCAGAGCACCGGCAAGCTCTCGCTGGTGAAGTACCACAACGTCGACACCTCCGCCGTCAAGGGCCTGTGGATCACCTGCGGCTCTAGCCTGTCCCCGTGGGGCACTCATCTGTCCAGCGAGGAATACGAGCCGGACGCCTTCACCGCGGCGACCAGCAGCCAGTTCCAGGACTTCAGCAAGAACCTGTACGGCGACGCGACCAAGGCCAACCCCTACCACTACGGCCACCTGCCCGAAGTGACCGTCAACCCCGACGGCACCGGCTCGATCAAGAAGCACTACTGCATGGGCCGGATCTCGCATGAGCTGATCCAGGTCATGCCCGACAACCGCACCGCGATCATGGGTGACGACGCCACCAACGGCGGTTTCTTCATGTTCGTCGCCGACAAGGAGAAGGACCTCTCCTCCGGCTCACTGTATGTCGCCAAGTTCGCCTCCGGTTTCTCGGTGGACCCGGCCGCCGCGGGCGCCGCGATCACCTGGATCAAGCTGGGCTCGGCCACCAGCGCCGAGATCGAGGCCCTGGCCAACAGCCTCAAGCCGACGGACATCATGGACGTCAAGACCGCGGACCCGGCCGACGCCAGCTACACCAAGATCTGGTACAGCGGCAAGCCGCAATGGGTCAAGCTGAAGGCCGGCATGGAAAAAGCCGCCGCCTTCCTGGAAACCCATCGCTATGCCGCGCTGGTCGGCGCCAGCATGGCCTTCACGAAGATGGAAGGCACCACGGTCAACATCAAAGACAAGGTGGCCTACTCCGCGCTGCAGAACATCCAGAGCTCCATGGTCACCGGCAACGCCGCCAACAACCCCGCCTACAACGTCGGCGTGGCCAAGGCGCTGAATGCCGGCGGCGTGTTCGCGCACACGCTGTCCGCCAGCCAGAAGGACACCGCCGGCAATGCGATCAACAGCGAATGGGTGCCGACGCTGACCAAGGCGCTGCTGGTCGGCGAAGACATCGCCGCCGACCCGCTGGGCAACACCGGCAACCCCGACAAGATCGCCAACCCGGACAACCTGAAGTTCTCCGAGAAGCTGCGCACCCTGTTCATCGGTGAGGACAGCAGCCAGCACGTGAACAACTTCGTGTGGGCCTACAACGTCGACACCAAGCAGCTCAGCCGTCTGGTCTCCATGCCCTCCGGCGCCGAGGCCACCGGCCTGGGCGTGGTGGACGATCTGAACGGCTGGACCTACATCACCAGCAACTTCCAGCACCCTGGCGACTGGGGCTCCATCCACAACGTGGTCAAGCCCACGCTGGACCCGCTGGTGCGCGCCAACTACAAGGACCGCTTCGGCGCCTGCGTCGGCTATCTGACGGCCGCATCGACCAGCGTCAAGCTGAACAAGGTCTGACCCCCGGCCAGGCCCAGAGGCCTGGCGCAACCATGCACTTGAAGCCTCCGGCAGCCGCCGGGGGCTTTTTTTTCGTGGACCGTCGCCCCCATCCGCCGTTCAGGGAAGCCTCGATGGTCAGAGTCGCCGAGCTCGGCGACATTAGCGGACTTCATCGCACCCTGGCGTCCCTCCATGTCCGTCGTCATGCCCACCGGTGAGCCGGCCCCCCAGGCGGCCCCCGGTTCCGCCCTCCCCCCTGCCAGCGACCGCGCCTTCCTCGGCCACCCGGTCGGGCTGGGCTGGCTGGCCTTCTGCGAGTTCTGGGAGCGCTTCTCCTACTACGGCATGCAGGCGCTGCTGGTGCTCTACCTCAGCAACTACCTCTTCTTGCCCGAGCACATCGCCAATGTGCGCGGCATGGACGCCTTGCGCGCGGCGCTCGAATCCGTCGTCGGCGCACGCTCGCCCCAGCAACTGGCCTCGCTCATCTTCGGCCTCTACGCCGGCCTGGTCTACCTGACGCCGCTGCTGGGCGGCATCGTCGCGGACCGCTGGCTGGGCCGCACGCGCACCATCACCATCGGCGCGGTGCTGATGGCGCTGGGTCATTTCCTGATGGCCTTCGATGCCAGCTTCCTGGCGGCGCTGTCCTGCCTGCTGGTCGGCGTGGGGGCGTTCAAGGGCAACATCGCGGCCCAGGTCGGCGCGCTCTACCCGCCGGGGGACAAGCGACGTGCCAGCGCCTTCCAGATCTTCATGCTGGCGGTGCAGATCGCGGTCATCGGCTCGCCCATCATCTGCGGCACCCTGGGCGAGAAGGTGGCCTGGCACTGGGGCTTCGGCGCCGCGGGCGTGGGCATGGTGATCGGCCTCTTCGTCTATCTGGCGGGACGCCGCCATCTGCCGCCCGAACCGCAGCGCCCGTCGCGCCGCGACGATGCCACGGCCCGCGAACCGATGAGCCGCCGCGACCGCCAGCGCCTGTTGCTGTTGATCGCGCTGATCCCGGTGCTGATGTTGTCCGTCGTCGGCAACCAGCAGTTCTACAACGCCTATCCGCTGTGGGCCCAGAAGCACCTGGACATGGTGCTGTTCGGCTGGGCCGTGCCGGTGACCTGGCTGCAAGCCGTGGATGCGGCGACCAGCCTGCTGACCATGCTGGGCTCCATCGCCTTCTGGCGCTGGTGGGCCCAGCGCCGCCGCGAACCGGACGAGCTGGGCAAGATGGCACTGGGCGCACTGGTCGCCGCCAGCGCGCCGGCGTTGACCATGCTCGCCGCCGGCGTGATCGAGCATGAGGGGGGCCGGCTGAGCCTCGTCTGGACCCTGGGCTACACCGTGTTGAACAACGTGGGCTTCGCCAACGTGATGCCCGTGGGTCTGGCGCTGTACTCGCGCGCGGCACCGAAGCGCCTGGAGGGCCTGATGATCGGCGCCTACTACCTGCACCTGTTCATCGGCAACACCTTCGTCGGCTGGCTGGCCGGCCTGCTGGAGGTGGTCAGCGGCCCACAATTCTGGGCCCTGCACGCCGCGCTCGTGGCCTCCGCTGCCGTGCTGATGCTGCTGATCAAGCTCGCCTTCGGCCGCCTTCTCGCCCCCGACGACGCCGCGCAGGCCGCCTGACCCGCTTCTGGGATGCGCTGGCCGCCCCCATGAGGGGCCGCCCAGCCTACCCACCGGGCTTGATGGGTGTTCAGGGCCGAGCGCCGGGCCGCCCCAAGCCGGCCCACATGGCGATGTGCGAGCGGGGCCACCCCCGCGAGCATCGCCGCCCCCTCGGGGGGCCGGTCAAAGTACCCTTTGACCGGGGGGCTCACTCACTCACACTCACTCGATCGGCGTCAACTTCGCCACCGACAGCGCCAGCCACTTCATGCCATGGCGGCCGAAGTTGACCTGCGCGCGCGCGTCGGCGCCGCTGCCCTCCAGCGTGACCAGCACGCCCTCGCCGAATTTGTTGTGGAACACGCCCTTGCCCACGCGCAGGCCGCCGTGCTCGTCGCCCGTCTTCTGGGCCGCGGACTGCTTCATGGTCTGCGGCACGGGTGCGCCACCGAAGCTCGGCGCATCGACCCGCCCGGCACCGACCATGGACTTCAGCCCCGAGCCACGCTGCCAGGCCTGCTGGTAGTCGCGCGCGAAGCCAGAGCCGAAGCCCTGGTTGCGCGGGGTCAGCCACTTCAGCGCCTCCTCGGGCAGCTCCTCGAGGAAGCGGCTCTTGATGTTGTAGCGGGTCTGACCGTGCAGCATGCGCGTCTGGCAGAAGCTGATGTACAGACGCTGGCGCGCCCGCGTGATCGCCACGTACATCAGCCGCCGCTCTTCCTCGAGCCCGTCGCCGTCGGAGAGCGAGTTCTCGTGCGGGAACAGCCCCTCCTCCAGGCCGGTGAGGAAGACCGCGTCGAACTCCAACCCCTTGGCCGAATGCACCGTCATCAGTTGGATGGCGTCCTGGCCCGCCTGCGCCTGGTTGTCGCCCGCCTCCAGCGAGGCGTGCGTCAGGAAGGCCGCCAGCGGCGACATGATCTCGCCGGTTTCGGCGTCCGGCACGGGCTGGGCCGCGGGCGCGGGCGCCGCGGGCAGCCCGGGAGCAATGTCGCCGGGGGCAAAACCTGACCCCGTCTCGTCCACCGGCAGCGCGACGGCGTCCTTGCCGAAACCCTCCTGCGTCACGAAGGCCTCGGCGGCGTTGACCAGTTCGTCCAGGTTCTCCAGCCGCTCCGCGCCTTCCTTCTCGGCTCGGTAGAAGTCCAGAAGCCCCGAGGCCTGCAGCGTGTGCTCGATGATCTCGCGCAGCGTCAGGCCCGTGGTCGCCTCGCGCATCGCGTCCATCATGCCGACAAAGCCGGCCAGGCTGGTGCCGCCCCGCCCGCTGACGGCGCCGACGCTCTGGTACAGGCTGCGCCCGCTCGCGCGCGCGGCGTCCTGCAGCTGCTCGATGGTGCGCGCACCGATGCCGCGCGCCGGGAAGTTCACCACGCGCAGGAAGCTGGTGTCGTCGTTCGGGTTCTCGATCAGGCGCAGATAGGCCAGCGCATGCTTGACCTCGGCCCGCTCGAAGAAGCGCAGCCCGCCATAGACCCGGTAGGGGATGCCGGCGTTGAACAGCGCCGACTCGATCACGCGCGACTGCGCGTTGCTGCGGTAGAGCACCGCGATCTCGCTGCGCGCCAGACCCTGGCGGTGCAGGGCCTGCGCCTCCTCCAGCAACCACTGCGCCTCGGCGAAGTCGCTCGCGGCCTCGTGCACGCGCACCGGTTCGCCGGGGCCGGCCTCGGTGCGCAGGTTCTTGCCCAGGCGGCGGCTGTTGTGGCTGATCAGCGCGTTGGCGCAGTCCAGGATGTTGCCGAAGCTGCGGTAGTTCTGCTCCAGCTTCACGACCCGGCGCACGCGGTACTCGCGCTCGAAGTCGCTCATGTTGCCCACGCGCGCGCCCCGGAAGGCGTAGATGCTCTGGTCGTCGTCGCCGACCGCGAACACGCCCTGGCCGCGCCCCGGCGGCGCGAACATCTTCAGCCAGGCGTACTGCAGCTTGTTGGTGTCCTGGAACTCGTCCACCAGCACGTACTGGAAGCGGCGCTGGTAGTGCTCGCGCACCGCGTCGTTGTCGCGCATCAGCTCATAGGAGCGCAGCATCAGCTCGGCGAAGTCCACCACGCCCTCGCGCTCGCACTGGTCTTCGTAGGCCTGGTAGATCTCCACCAGCTTGCGCGTCTGCTCGTCGCGCAGCTCGATGTCGCGCGGACGCAGGCCATCCTCCTTGGCCCCGGCGATGAACCAGGACACCTGCTTGGGAACGAAGCGCTCCTCGTCGAGATTCATCGCCTTGATCACGCGCTTGACCGCCGAAACCGTGTCGCTGGCATCCAGGATCTGGAAGCCCTGCGGCAGACCGGCGAGCTTCCAGTGCGCGCGCAGGAAGCGGTGGCACAGGCCGTGGAAGGTGCCGATCCACATGCCGCGCACGTTCACCGGCAGCATGGCCGACAGTCGGGTGACCATCTCCTTCGCCGCCTTGTTCGTGAAGGTCACCGCCATCACGCTGGCCGGCGTGGCATAGCCCTGGCTCATCAGCCAGGCGATGCGCGTGGTCAGCACCCGGGTCTTGCCCGAGCCCGCGCCAGCCAGGATCAGCGCCGGCTCCTGGCCCAGCGTGACCGCCGCGTACTGCTCGGGGTTGAGGTTGTCCAGCAGCCCGCGCGGCACGCGCGGAGCGAACATGTCGTCTTGCGGGCCCGCGGGCGCGCCGAAGTCCTGGGAATCCATCCAGCCATTCTAGTGAGCCCGGCGACCCTGGCATGATGCCGCCCCATGTCCCGACCGCCCACCGACGCCGACTGCCCCTGCGGATCCGGCCTGCCCTACGAGCATTGCTGCGGCGCGCTGCATGCGCGCCATGCCCTGGACGGCAGCCTGTGCGCCATCGACGCGCAGGCACTGATGCGCTCCCGCTACAGCGCCTATGTGCGCGGCCTGCACGCCTACCTGCGGGCCACCTGGCACCCCAGCACCCGTCCGGATTCGCTGGAGCCCGATGACGCGGGACTGCGCTGGCTGGGACTGCAGGTCAAGGCCCATCGCCGGCAGGACGACAGCCACGCGACCGTGCACTTCGTCGCCCGCAGCAAGCTGGGCGGACGGGCGCACCGCCTGGAGGAGATCAGCCGCTTCGTGCGCGAGAACGGCGTCTGGTACTACGTGGATGGCGACTTTCCCGGCTGACCCGGCATGCTCGCCATCCCTGGCTCAGGCGAATTCCTGGCGCACGCCGCGGGAGTTGAGCCGCCGCAGCGCCCAGCCCAGCGGCAGCAGCATCGCGGCGACGCCCAGGCCCAGCGTCAGCGACGGCTGCAGCCCAGCCCAACCCAGCCCCACCAGCACGGCCAGCAGCGGCAGGCTGCTCAACATGGTGCGCGCGACGCGGCGACCCCACTCGAGCCGGCGTCCCAGCGCGTTGCCGGTGGCCGCGCAGGCCAGCCCCCACAGCGCGCAAAAAGTCGCCAGCAGCGGCTGGGGCGCCCACCAGGCCAGCAGCACCGCCAGCGTGCCCAGCACCAGCAATCCCCAGGCCATGAAGGTCACGAGGCTGGAACGGTGGCCGATGTGGAATTCCTGAGGCATGTGTTTCTCCCTGTCTTGCTGCGCACGGCCCGAGATCCGGGAATGTGCTGATGTCCGCGCGGCCGGATTGTGTGAAAGCGCCACCCGTGCGTCATACCCCCCATAACGGGGAAATGCAGCATCTGGACGACATCGAACGACGCCCCGCCATGCAAATCGCTGAATCGGTCACACCCCCTGCCCTGCCCCTGCTGTACCTGGACGAGCACATGGCCGTGGTCGACAAGCCGGCCGGCCTGCTGGTGCATCGCAGCAGCCTGGATGCCCACGAGGACGACGCTGCGCTGCAGCGACTGCGCGACCAGCTCGGCCGGCCGGTTTGGCCTGTGCATCGCCTGGACAAGGGCACCTCGGGCGTGCTGGTCTTCGCCCTCAGCGCCGAGGTCGCAGGCCTGCTGGGCCGCACGCTCGCCGAGCGAGAGAGCCGCAAGCGCTACATCGCCCTGGTGCGCGGCTGGCCGGCCGACGCGCAGGGGCTCGTTGACCATGCGCTGGCGCGCGACCCCGAGCTGCCCTCGCGGGGTCAGGTCTTGCTGGAAGCGCAGACCGAATGGCGCTGCCTGCGGCGCCTGGCGCTGCCGCTGCAGACCGATGCGCGCTTCCCCGTGACGCGCCTGGCGCTGCTGGAATGCCAGCCCGTCCAGGGGCGACGCCACCAGATTCGACGCCATCTGAAGCACATGGCCCACCCCATCATCGGCGACGCCAACCATGGCAAGGGGCCGCTGAACCGTGCGCTCGCCGCCTACCTGGGCCTGCAGCGGCTGTGGCTGCATGCCCAGACGCTGGAAATCCGTCATCCGCTGACCGGCACCACGCTGGAGTTCGTCGCCCGGCCCGGCCCGGAGTGGGCGCGCTGGATGGAGGAGGGCTGAGCCCGGCCGTCCGCCTCAACCGAAGCGCAGCGCGTAGATCGGCGGCAGATGGGGCAGCGCCATGGCCCAGCGATCGCCGCCATCGCGGCTGGCCCACAGCGACCCGGTGGTACTGCCCATCAGCAGGTGCTCGCCGCTGGCATCGACGTCCAGCCCATGGCGGTAGACGAGGTCGTAGCAGTCCTGCTGCGGCAACCCGGTGCGCAGCGTTTCGAAACTGCGGCCGCCGTCGCGCGTGCGATTGACCACCAGCGCGCCATCGACCGGGATGCGCTTCTCGTCCTTGACGCCGGGCACCAGCCAGGCCGTCAACGGATCCCGTGGATGGGCCGCGACCGCGAAGCCGAACACCGACAGCGGCGGCCGCAACTCCTGCCAATGGGCGCCGCCATCCTCGGAGCGCCAGACGCCGTTGTGATGCTGGCACCAGAGCACCTCTGGCTCGGCCTGACAGCGTGCGATGCGGTGCGGGTCCTGAATATTGGGATCGTCGCGCTGCTCGGGCGGCATGTAGTCCGCCCGCAGGCCCGCGGCGCTGTGCCGCCAGCCCTGCCCCGCGTCCTCGCTGCGCCAGACGCCGCCGCTGGAAATGCCCAGCAGCAGGTCGTCGGCACGCCGCGGGTGCGGGCAGATGGAATGCACGCCCGGCGCGTCATAGCCGCCGCCGAACCAGCCCAGCCGCGCCGGATGCGACCACAGTGCATCCACCAGCCGCCAGGAAGCCCCGTCGTCATCGGAACGGAACACCCCGCCGGGGATGGTGCCGGCCCAGATCCGGCCCGCCGCATCACGCTCCAACGACCAGATCTGCTGCAGCGTCCAGGCCGGGCCTTCGGCCCCCTCCGGCTGCGCGGGATAGGCCGGCGCCTCCAGCTCGGTCCAGTGGACCCCGCCGTCGTCCGAGGCGTGCAGCTTGCAGCCGAAATGCCCCAGATTCAGCGCCGCCAGCATGCGTCCGCCCCCGGGTGGTGGCGGCAGCAGCATGCTGACCGGATCGCCGAGAAAGCTGACCCGGGCCACGCGCCAGCCGCCGCCCGCGAGGGCTTCGATTTCGATCAGGCCCTTGCGGGTGGCCACCCATGCACGAGACGCCATCGCTCATCCTCCCGACAGGGCCTGCAGCACATGCACCTGCGATTGCGGCTGCAGCGTGTCGCTCAGGCCCACGCGATCGCGCACCCGCTGGCCGTCGATGAAGACGGCCACATGGGGCCGCAGATGCCCCTGTTCGTCCAGCACATAGCCGCGCAGCCGGCGGTGCTCGGCGAAGACCTGCTCGAGCGCCTCGCCCAGGGTCGCCGCGGCGCAGTCCATCTCGGGCGCCTCGACGAAGCGGCGCAGCTGCGCCGTGAAGTGGATGCGGGCCATGTCCGCTGATGCTGCGCGCCCGGCCCCGGCTTGAACATAGGGATTCCATGGCATGCGCAAAGTCATGGGGCGCCGATGCGGTGTCGACCCTGTGTCAGCACGCGGCGAGGCGGACGGGCAAAATCGCGGACCGCTTCATGCAAGACATCATGGCCCACGTCCGCTCCGGCATGCTCTACGCCGCCCTCGCCTATGCCGCGTGGGGCCTGTTCCCGCTCTACTTCAAGCATCTGGCCCAGGTGCCGGCGCTGGAGATGATCGCTCACCGGACGCTGTGGTGCATGGTGTTCATGGTGCTGGTTCTGGCATCGATCAGGCGCTTCGCGTGGCTGGGTCCGGTGCTGCGCCAGCCGCGGCTGCTGGCTGCCTTCGCGCTGTCCGCAGTCCTGCTGTCGACCAACTGGCTGACCTATGTGTGGGCGGTGCAGAACAACCATGTGCTGGATGCCAGCCTGGGCTATTTCATCAACCCGCTGGTCAATGTGGCGCTGGGCTTTCTGGTGCTGCGCGAACGGCCGCGGCCGGCGCAGTGGCTGGCGGTGGGGCTGGCCGCGGCCGGCGTGCTGTGGCTGGGCCTGAGCACCGGGCACCCGCCCTGGGTGGCGCTGGTGCTGGGCCTGAGCTTCGGCGTCTACGGGCTGCTGCGCAAGACCGCGTCGCTGGGCGCGCTGGAAGGCCTGACGCTGGAGACCCTGATCCTCGCGCCGGTGGCCGCGATCGCGCTGGCGGCATGGACGCTGCAGGGCCACAGCGCGCTGGTCGGCGCCGATCTGTCGCAATGGGCCTGGCTGCTCGCGGCCGGCCCGATCACGGCGCTGCCGCTGCTCCTCTTTGCCGCCGGGGCCCGCCGCATCACGATGACCACACTGGGACTGCTGCAGTACATCTCGCCGTCGCTGCAGTTCCTGCTGGGCGTGTGGCTCTACCACGAGCCGCTGGCCGGCTCGCGGCTGACGGGCTTCGTGCTGATCTGGGCCGCGCTGGCGGTCTACAGCCTGGAGGGCCTGTGGACCGCGCGGCGCGTTGCCGGTGCGCCGGCCTGAGCCGCTCGCGCACCGTCAAAGGGAAACCGGGCCAGCGGTCTGGCCCAGGTCCGGCTCAGTGCCGGATCAGGTGGTCGAAGGCCGACAGCGCCGCCTTCGCGCCATCGCCGGCCGCGATGACGATCTGCTTGTAGGGCACGGTCGTCGCATCGCCCGCGGCGAAGACGCCGGGCAACGAAGTCTCGCCCTTGGCGTTGACCACGATCTCGCCGAAACGCGACAGCTCCAGCGTGCCCTTGAGCCATTCGGTGTTGGGCACCAGACCGATCTGCACGAACACGCCTTCCAGCGGCACCAGGTGTTCGTCGCCGCCCACGCGGTCCTTGTAGCGCAGGCCGTTGACCTTGCCGTCGGCGCCGGTGATCTCGGTCGTCTGTGCGTTGACGTGCACGCTGACGTTGGGAAGGCTCATGAGCTTGTTCACCAGCACCGCATCGGCCTTGAGCTGGTCGGCGAACTCGACCAGGGTCACATGCTCGACGATGCCGGCCAGGTCGATCGCCGCCTCGACGCCAGAATTCCCCCCGCCGATCACCGCGACGCGTTTGCCCTTGAACAGCGGACCGTCGCAGTGCGGGCAGTAGGCCACGCCCTTGTTCTTGTACTCCTGCTCGCCGGGGACGTTCACATTGCGCCAGCGCGCACCGGTGGAGAGGATGACGGTCTTGCTCTTGAGCACGCCGCCATTGGCCAGCTGCACTTCGATCAGGCCGCCGGGCTCGGCAGCCGGCACCAGCTTCTCGGCGCGCTGCAGGTTCATGATGTCCACGCCGTAATGCTTGACATGCTGCTCCAGCGCCATCGCGAACTTCGGACCATCGGTCTCCAGCACCGAGATGTAGTTCTCGATCGCCAGCGTGTCGTTGACCTGGCCGCCGAAGCGCTCGGCCGCGATGCCGGTGCGGATGCCTTTGCGCGCCGCATAGACGGCCGCCGCCGCGCCGGCCGGGCCGCCGCCAACGATCAGCACGTCGTAGGCGTCCTTCGCGCTGAGCTTGGCCGCGTCGCGGGCCGCCGCGCCGGTATCCAGCTTGGCCACGATCTCCTCCACCGTCATGCGGCCGGAGGCGAAGACCTCGCCGTTCAGATAGACCATGGGCACCGCCATGATCTCGCGCGCATTCACCTCATCCTGGAACAGGCCGCCTTCGATCACCACCGTCTTGACCTTGGGATTGAGCACCGCCATCAGCGACAGCGCCTGCACCACGTCCGGGCAGTTGTGGCAGGACAGGGACATGTAGACCTCGAAGTTGAAGTCGCCGTCCAGGCCCTTGATTTGTTCGATGAGGTCTGGCTCGACCTTGGGCGGATGGCCGCCGGTCCACAGCAGCGCCAGCACCAGCGAGGTGAACTCGTGGCCCAGCGGGATGCCCGCGAAGCGCAGGCCCTGCTCGCTGCCCGTGCGCTTGAGGCTGAACGAAGGCCGGCGGCCGTCCTGCCCATCGGTGCGCAGCGTGATCTTGTCGGACATCGATGCGATGTCCTGCAGCAGTTGCTGCAAGTCGCGGGAGCTCTCGGAGTCGCTCAGGGAAGCCTCGATCTCGAACGGCAGCGTCACGCGCTCCAGGTAGGCCTTGAGTTGCGCCTTCAGGGTGTCGTCCAACATGGGGTACTTCCTTTCAATCGATGAGCGTCTTCGAGAGCCGGCCCCCTTTCATGACGCGACAGGGCGGCCAGCCCCCTCCCGACGGACCCGCGGCCCGCCAGGAAGGCTTTGCAGAAGGTGGAGGGAATGCCCGGCCACCGTGCAGTGAGAGATCGGTGAGATTTAGATCTTGCCCACCAGGTCCAGCGACGGGGTCAGCGTCTTGGCGCCTTCCTTCCACTTGGCCGGGCAGACTTCACCGGGGTGGGAGGCGGTGTACTGGGCGGCCTTCAGCTTGCGCAGGGTCTCGGCCACGTCGCGGGCGATCTCGTTGGAATGGATTTCCACGGTCTTGATCACGCCGTCGGGGTTGATCACGAAGGTGCCGCGCAGCGCCAGGCCTTCTTCGGGGATGTGCACGCCGAAGGCGTTGGTCAGCGCATGGGTGGGATCGCCAACCAGGGGGAACTTGGCCTTGCCGACAGCCGGCGAGGTCTCGTGCCACACCTTGTGCGAGAAGTGCGTGTCGGTCGTGACAATGTAGACCTCGGCGCCGGCCTTCTGGAACTCGGCGTAGTGCTCGGCCGCGTCCTCGATCTCGGTCGGGCAGTTGAAGGTGAAGGCGGCCGGCATGAAGATCAGCACGGACCACTTGCCCTTCAGGCTCTGCTCGGTGACCTCAATGAACTTGCCGTTGTGGAAGGCCTGCGCCTTGAACGGCTGCACTTGGGTGTTGATCAGGGACATCGATACTCTCCGCTGTGGGGTTGATGGGATGGAGAGAATCATATGGCGATCCCGCCGCCCTTAGTTTTGATTTATCGAATCGGGGTCATTGGGCCAGGCTATTGAGTGTCGCTATCGCTTAAAAATTGTGCGATAGCGGAACCTGTCGGTTCAACACTGCTCCAGCGCTAGCAACTCCTCCACCGTCTGGCGGCGGCGGATCAGGCGGGCGGCCGCGGGGGCGTCCCCGTCGATCAGCACCTCGGCCGCGAGCGGGCGGCTGTTGTAGTTGCTGGACATGGATGCGCCATAGGCCCCGGTGTCATGGATCACCAGCAGGTCGCCGACCCGTGCCTGCGGCAGTTCGCGCGTCAGCACCACGCCGCCATCGCCTTGCGTGAACACATCGCCCGACTCGCACAAAGGGCCAGCCACCACGGTGGGCTCTGCGACGCGCGGCTGCCCGTCCGCCGGGATCAGGCTCATCGCGTGGAAGCTGCCATACATGGCCGGGCGCATCAGCTCGTTGAAGCCCGCGTCCACCAGCGTGAAACGCTGGCTGCCTTGGGATTTGACGGCCCGCACCTCGGCCAGCAGACAGCCAGACTCGGCCACCAGGTAGCGCCCCGGCTCCAGTTCCAGCGTCAGCGCGTGGCCCAGCAGGTCCTCGGCCTCACGGCGCGCCGCGTCCCAGAGGCTGAAGTAATGCGCGGTATCGATGGGCGCCTCACCGTCGCGATAGGGAATGGACAGCCCGCCGCCCGCGCTGATCGCCTGCAGGTCCATGCCGGCCGCCCGCACCTGGCGCACCAGGCCCACCATCGCGCCGCAGACCTGCTGCAGATGGCCATAGTCCACGCCGGAGCCGATGTGCATGTGCAGCCCGATCAGGCGCAGTCCGCGGCGGCGCACCACCTCCAGGGCCTGCGGCAGCTGCGCATGCCAGATGCCGTGCTTGCTGTGCTCGCCGCCGGTGTTGGTCTTGTTGCTGTGGCCATGGCCGAAGCCGGGGTTCAGGCGCAGCCACACCGGATGCCCTGGCGACAGCTCACCCAGTTGCTCCAGCATGTCCGTCGACCCGGCATTGACCGGCACCTTCAGCTCAACCACCGTCTTCAGCGTCTCGCGGTCCAGCAGATCCGCGGTGAAGACAATCTCGGAATGCAGCGCCGCGTCGCCCTGCCCCACACTGAAACCGGCGCCAAGCGCGCGCAGCACTTCGCCGCGCGAGACCGCGTCTACCTTGACGCCTTGCTCGCGCATCAGGCGCAGGATGTGGGTGTTGGAGCAGGCCTTCTGCGCGAAACGCAGCGTGTCGAAGGACTTCAGCGCCGCGATGCGTGCGCGGATCACCGCGGCGTCATAGACCCACAGCGGGCTGCCATGGCGCGCCACGAGTTGTGCGTAAAGAGCCTGTCGGGCGGGAGTGAGCGGCTGCGGCATGGTCGGTGCGGCGAAGGTGGACAAGACCCCAGCATGCCCGGCGCCTATCATTCAATCAATTGCTTTGTTGTCTGCCATCAATTCACATTTGATATGTCATGAGCCTGAGCCATCGCCACATCGAGGTGTTCCGCGCCGTGATGACGGCCGGCAGCGTCACCGGGGCTGCCGCGCTGCTACACAGCTCGCAGCCCACGGTCAGCCGCGAGCTGGCGCGCATGGAGCAGCTGCTGGGCTACGCGCTGTTCGAACGCCAGGCCGGCCGGCTGCGCCCCACGGCCCGTGCGCTGAGCCTGTTCGACGAGGTGCAGCGCGCGTATCAGGGGCTGGACGCCGTGATCGCGCGCGCGCAGGCGCTGGGCCGGGCGGAGGACCAGGGCCTGGCGGTGCTGGCCTTGCCTGCGCTGACCCATGCCCTGCTGCCGGCGGCCGGTGCGCGCTGGCGCGCGGCCCATGCGCAGGCCGCATTGAGCCTCACACCCCAGGAATCACCGCTGCTGGAAGCCTGGATGGCCGCGCAGCGCTTTGACCTGGGTTTGAGCGAAACCGCCGCCGCCGTGGGCGGCACGCACGGCGAGACCCTGGCACTGCTGGATGAGGTCTGCGTGCTGCCCGCGGGCCACCGCTTGCTGCAGCGGCGCATGCTGCGCCTGCAGGATTTCGCAGGAGAGCCCTTCGTCAGCCTGGCGCCGGACGATCCCTACCGGCACCAGTTCGACCGCCTGTTCGCCGAGGCCGGCGTGCAGCGACTGCTGCGCACCGAAACGCACAGCGCGATCGCGGTCTGCGCCCTCGTGCAGCAGGGTCTGGGCCTGGGGTTGGTCAACCCGCTGACCGCGCTGGTCTGCGCCGGTGAGGGCCTGCAC
Organism: Pelomonas sp. CA6; assembly: GCF_022549225.1. GTDB lineage: Bacteria > Pseudomonadota > Gammaproteobacteria > Burkholderiales > Burkholderiaceae_C > Roseateles. Next base: position 340,488 of record NZ_JAKZFD010000001.1, on the reverse strand, counting down.
TGGCGTCCCATCGAGGTGTCCGTGCCCTACCGGGTGCAGCTGCTGCGCCCGCTGCATCGCCCGCTGCAGCCGCTGGCCGAGCCCTTCGTCGCGGCGGTCAAGGCGGTGCTGGACGAGGCCGCGGGGCGGCTGGCTCAGGCGCGCTCGATGCGCGCGTAGGCGCTGTGGTTGTGGATGGACTCGAAGTTCTCGACGTCCACCGCATAGGCGCCGACGCGCGGCTCCGCGTTCAGGCGCAGCGCCACGTCGCGCACCAGGTCCTCGACGAACTTCGGGTTCTCGTAGGCGTGCTCGGTGATCCACTTTTCGTCGGTGCGCTTGAGCAGCGGCCAGATCTCGCTGGACGCGCTTTCCTCGGCGAAGCGCACCAGTTCCTGCCAGCCCAGCGAGAAGTCCTTCAGTTCGGCGCGTATCGTCACCAAGGAGCGCTGGTTGTGCGCGCCATAGTCCGATATCTCCTTGGAGCAGGGGCACAGGCTCTTGACCGGCACGGCCACCTCGGCCCACACGCGCGTCTGGCCCGAGCGTGTTTCCGAGATCAGCCGGCCCTGGTAGTCCAGCAGGCTGGAGATGCCCGACACCGGCGCCCTCTTGCGCAGGAAGAACGCGAACGCGACCTCGATGCGCCCCTCCTGGGCCTCCAGCTTGCCCAGCATCTGGTGGTGCAGCGCGTGCAGCCCGGCGGCATCCAGCGGCTCGCTCAGCGCGTCCAGCCAGGCCACGAAGCGTGACATGTGCGTGCCCTTCTTCTCGGCCGGCAAGAGCACATCCAGCGTCCACTGACCCACCGTGCCTTGGGACTCGCGCCCCACTTTCAGCTGCAGCGGATAGCGCACATCTTTCACCCCGACGCGTTGAATCACCAGGTGACGCTCATCGCGTTCGCTCTGGGTGTCGGGAATATGCAGGGCGCTGGTGACTTGGTTCATCGGGACTGGAAGCCTGCGGCCACGGGCCGGGACTGCGGTTCAAGGGTGGAAGCGGGCATCAGAATGACAGCTTGTGGCCAACCTTGCCCAGGCAAGGACTTGCCTTACTCGTTACTCGTTCGCGACCGAGCGCAGCAGGGGCGCGGACAGGAAGCGTTCGCGGATGGATTTCTCGATGCCGGCTGCATCCAGTCCGCACAAGCTCATCAGCTTGACCGGGTCGCCATGCTCGACGTACTCGTCCGGAAGACCGAGCTGCAGCACTGGCAGGGTCAAGCCTTGCGCGGACAATGCCTCGGTCACCGCGCTGCCGGCGCCGCCCATGATGCAGCTGTCCTCAACGGTCACCAAGGCGTCGTGCGTGCGCGCCAGTTCGACCACCAGTTCCAGATCCAGCGGCTTCACGAAGCGCATGTTGGCCACGCTGGCATCCAGCGCCTCGGCCGCCTTCAGTGCCGGGTAGAGCAGCGGCCCGAAGGCCAACACGGCGATGCGCGGCGTGCCGCGGCCATGGGTCTGGGGCCGCGCCGAATGGCGACGCATCTCGCCCTTGCCCCAGGGCCAGGCGGTCAGCGGCTTGGTCATCTCGGCACCGACGCCGGCGCCGCGCGGATAACGCACCGTCGCCGGGCCGGTGTGCTGGTAGCCGGTGGTCAACGCCGTGCGGCATTCGGCCTCGTCGGCCGGCGTCAGCACCGCCATGTTGGGAATGCAGCGCGTGAACGCAATGTCGTAGTTGCCTGCGTGGGTGGCGCCGTCCGCGCCCACCAGACCGGCCCGGTCGAGCGCGAACAGCACCGGCAGGTTCTGCAGCGCCACGTCGTGGATCATCTGGTCGTAGGCGCGCTGCAGAAAGGTGGAGTAGATCGCCACTACCGGCTTCAGCCCTTCGCAGGCCAGCCCGGCGGCAAAGGTCACCGAATGCTGCTCGGCGATGCCCACGTCGTAATAGCGGGTGGGGAAGCGCTGGTGGAACTCCACCATGCCCGAGCCCTCGCGCATCGCCGGTGTGATGCCCACCAGCTTGGCATCCTGCTCGGCCATGTCGCACAGCCATTCGCCGAACACCTGGGTGAAGGTGGGCTTGGGCGGCGTCGCGGCCTTCACGAAACCCACGGCGGGATCGAACTTGCCAGAGGCGGCGTGGTACTTGACCGGATCAGCTTCGGCCAGCTTGTAGCCCTGGCCCTTCTTCGTGACCACATGCAGGAATTGCGGGCCCGGACGGCTGCGCAGGTTCTCCAGCAGCGGGATCAGCGACTCCAGGTCATGACCGTCCACCGGCCCGACGTAGTTGAAGCCGAACTCCTCGAAGATGGTGCCCGGGCCGACCATGCCCTTGGTGTGCTCCTCGAAGCGGCGCGCGAACTCGTACAGCGGCGTGTTCTTCAGCACGCTCTTCGCGCCCTCGCGGGCCGCCGTGTAGAAGTTCCCGCTCATCAGACGGGCCAGGTATTTGTTCAGCGCGCCCACCGGCGGGCTGATCGACATGTCGTTGTCGTTCAGGATGACCAGCAGGTCGCCCATCAACCCGCCGTGCGGAATACCGGCGTTGTTGAGCGCCTCGAAGGCCATGCCCGCGGTCATCGCGCCGTCGCCGATGATGGCCACGGCCTTGCGCGACTCGCCCTTGAGCTTGGCGGCCATCGCCATGCCATGCGCTGCCGAGATGGAGGTGGACGAATGGCCGGTGCCGAAGGTGTCGTACTCGCTCTCGTCGCGACGGGGGAAACCGCTGATGCCGCCCCGCTGGCGCAGCGACAGCATGCGATCACGCCGCCCGGTCAGCACTTTGTGCGGATAAGTCTGGTGCCCCACATCCCACACCAGCCGGTCCTCGGGGGTGTTGAACACATAGTGCAGCGCAACGGTCAGCTCCACCGTGCCCAGGTTGGAGCCGAGGTGGCCACCGGTCTTGGAAACGCAGTCCAGCACATAGGCACGCAGCTCGTCGGCGAGCGGCTTGAGCTGCTGGCGCGGCAGCTTGCGCAGATCGGACGGGCTCTCCACCTTGGCCAGCAAGGGATAGTTGTTGAGCATCTTGTAACCCTACCCTTACGTCTTCAGTGCTGCCGGTCCACGACCTTGTCGGCCAGCAGGCCCAGCCAGGCGGTGTTCGCCAGACCGCTGGCTGCCAGCGCGCGGTGCGCTTCCAGCCGCAGTTCGTCGGCATAGCGGCCGGCGGCCTCCAGGCCCAGCAGGCTGACATAGGTCGGCTTGTTGCAGTCCTGATCCTTGCCGGCGGTCTTGCCCAGCACGCTGGAGTCCTGGGTCACGTCCAGAATGTCATCCACCACCTGGAAGGCCAGGCCCAGCGCTGCGCCGTAGTCGGACAGCGCGTTCCAGGCCTTGTCGGAAACGCGCCCGCAGGCGGCCCCCATCAGCACCGAGCCCTGCAGCAGCACGCCGGTCTTGCGCCGGTGCATGTCGCGCAGCTCGGTTTCGGTCAGCGGCTTGCCGATGCTGGCCAGGTCGATGGCCTGGCCGCCAGCCATGCCGGCATAGCCCGATGCGCGCGCCAACAGGCGGCACAGCCGGGCCTGCAGCGCGGGATCCACACCCTCGTCGGGCGTGAGCACTTCGAAGGCCAGCGCCTGCATCGCATCGCCGGCGAGCATGGCCTGTGCCTCGCCGTACTGCACGTGCAGGGTGGGCTTGCCGCGCCGCAGCACATCGTTGTCCATGCATGGCATGTCGTCATGCACCAGCGAATAGGCGTGGATCAATTCCACCGCGCAAGCCGCGCGCATGGCGGCCTGCCCCAATCCGTCCACTGCCTCGGCCGCCGCCAATACCAGCAAGGGGCGCAGGCGCTTGCCCGCCCCCAGCACCGCATAGCGCATCGCTTCGCCCAGCCCTGCGGGCGCCTCGTCCGGCACCCAGGCCTCGAGGGCCGACTCGACGTCCTGCAGCGATCGCTTGACCCATTGATCGAACACGCCTGCATCCAATTAAGAATCCTCCCAGGGCTTCACGTCATTTCCTTCCACCAGGCGGACTTGTTGTTCGACGACCTGCAGTTGGGTGCGGCAATAGTTCAACAGCTCGGCCCCTCGACGGTGGCTGGCCAGCAGCTGATCGAGGGGAAGCTGGCCGGTTTCCATATCGGACACCAGACGCTCCAACTCGGCCAAGGCCTGCTCGTAACTGGCCGCAACCGGACGGTCCGTATCGGACGCAGCGGCGGCGGGCTTGGCGCTGGCTGTTGCTTTGCTCATTTTTTGACGCGAAAACGTGGATTGTACGCAGCCCCTCGACAGGCCAAGCACGCCCCTCCATGAAGGGACGGCTTGAGTTCCATCGCCGCCACACTGCGCAAGCCTCCGCGACGCGCACGATCGAGCCGGCGGGATTTGACCTGGGCCAAGCCCCCGATGGTCGGCACGGGTACAATCTTTCCCTCGTTTGCCGGCAGCAGCCTGCTGTCGGTGTTTTGGCGCGGCCCTTCCGCGCTGCAACCCGGCCCGCTTGAGCCCAGCCCCATGTGATCGCCGGGGGGTTGACATTGGTTTCTTGGAGAACCCTTTGGATCATGTCCGACCTGAGCCTCTCCCTCAGTTCCCTTGAACGCAGCCGCACCCAGCTGCATGTTTCTTCCTATTTCGACGAGGACCTGCTCCGCAAAGAGCAAGAACTCATCTTTCAGCCCGGTCCCCGCTACCTCGGGCACGCGCTGGCCGTGCCGGAGGTGGGCGACTACTACGCCTTGCCCCAGGAGGGCGAGGGCCGCGCGCTGGTGCGCACGCCAAAGGGTCTGGAGCTGATCTCCAACATCTGCCGCCATCGCCAGGCGGTGATGCTCAAGGGCCGGGGCAACACCAAGAGCAATATCGTCTGCCCGCTGCACCGCTGGACCTACGATCTGCAGGGCCAGTTGATCGGCGCGCCGCACTTTGCGCAGGATCCCTGCCTGAACCTGAACCGCTACAAGCTGCGCGAATGGAACGGCCTGCTGTTTGAGGACAACGGCCGCGACATCGCCGCCGACCTTGCCGGCATGGGGCCGCGCGGGGCACTGGACTTCAGCGGCTACCAGCTGGACAAGGTGCACATCCACGAGTGCGACTACAACTGGAAGACCTTCATCGAGGTCTATCTGGAGGACTACCACGTCGGCCCCTTCCACCCGGGGCTGGGCCAGTTCGTCACCTGCGACGACCTGGCCTGGGAGTTCGGCCGCGAGCACTCGGTGCAGACGGTGGGCATCAACAAGGCGCTGTCCAAGCCGGGATCCGACATCTACAAGATGTGGCATGAACAGGTGCTGCGCTTCGATGGCGGCCAGGCGCCGACGCAGGGCGCGATCTGGCTCACCTACTACCCCAACATCATGGTGGAGTGGTATCCGCACGTGCTGGTGATCTCCACGTTGTTCCCCACCGGCGTGCAAAAGACCACCAACATCGTCGAGTTCTACTACCCCGAGGAAATCGTCGCCTTCGAGCGCGAGTTCGTTGAGGCTCAGCAGGCCGCCTACATGGAGACCTGCATCGAGGACGATGAGATCGCGATCCGCATGGACGCAGGCCGCAAGGCGCTGATGCAGCGGGGCGACAACGAGGTCGGCCCCTACCAGAGCCCGATGGAAGACGGCATGCAGCACTTCCACGAGTGGTACCGCGCGAAGATGCAGATCCGCGACTGAGCCTGCCGCTGGATCTCTTCGGAGCCCTCGCTCCCGATCACGCCCCGCCTCGCGGGGCGTTGTTTCTTGTGCCCGGCAGAAACGCCTGGCCGATGGACAATCCGACCCCATGTCTGCTCCGCTGTTGATGGCGCTGGCGAGCCTGCTGTTCGCCACCATGGGTGTTTGCGTCAAGCTTGCGTCGGCCTATTACGGCGCGAGCGAGATCGTGATGTATCGCGGTCTGGTGGGCACCTGCATGCTTGCGCTGCTGTCGCGCTACCAGGGCGTGAGCCTGCGCACGACGGTGCCCGCCATGCATTTCTGGCGCAGCCTGTCGGGCGTCATCTCGCTGTCGCTCTGGTTCTACGCGATCAGCCAGTTGCCGCTGGCCACGGCGATGACGCTGAATTACATGTCCTCGGTCTGGATGGCGCTGTTCCTGATCGGTGGCGCGGTGCTGATGGGTGCGGCGCGCGTGGACCCGCGCCTGGTCGCCACGGTGCTGCTGGGTTTTGTGGGCGTCGCGCTGGTGCTGCGGCCCTCCATGCAGCAGGACCAGGCCTGGCATGCGCTCGCCGGCCTCGCCTCCGGCATGCTGGCCGCGATGGCCTACCTGCAGGTGACCGCGCTGGGTCGGGCCGGCGAGCCGGAGATGCGCATCGTCTTTTACTTTTCGCTGGGCGGCGCGCTGGCCGGCGGCGCGATCAGCCTGCTCACTCAGGGCGGCTGGCATGGCCACAGCCTGAAGGGCGCACTGCTGCTGCTCGCGGTGGGAGTGCTCGCGACGCTGGCCCAGCTGCTGATGACGCGCGCCTACGGCCGCGGCAAGCCGCTGGTCAACGCGTCGCTGCAATACCTGGGCATCGCGTTCTCGGTCGGCTATGGCGTTTTGCTGTTCGGCGACCGGCCGGGCTGGAGCGCGCTGCTCGGTATCCTGCTGATCGTCGGCGCTGGACTCGCCGCCAGCCTGCTGCGCGCACGCAGCGCGCCGGCCGCGGCGAGCAAGCCCGAGCCCACCCCTCCCCCTTCGGAATCCTGACCCCGGAGTCACACATGAGCCACCGCACCCTGATGTCCGTCGCCGAGCTGCAGCCGCTGCTGAACGGCAACGCCGCGCCGCTGCTGATCGACTGCAGCTTTGACCTGGCCGACACCGAAGCTGGCCGACGCGCCTATGTGCAGGGCCACCTGCCCGGCGCCCACTATCTGCATCTGGACGAGGATCTCAGCGGCGCCAAGACCGATGCGCAAGGCGTCTTCCGCGGCCGCCATCCCCTGCCCGACCGCGAGCGCCTGGCCGCCACGCTGGCCGGCCTGGGCCTGACGGCCGGCCGCCAGTTGGTGGCCTATGACGCACAAGGGGGCATGTATGCCGCGCGCCTGTGGTGGCTGGCGCGCTGGCTGGGCCACGAGGCCGTGGCCGTGCTGGATGGTGGCCTGCCCGCCTGGCGCGCGGCGGGCTTGTCGCTCAGCGCCGAGCTGCCCTCACGGCCCACGCCGGGCAGTTTCGAGGCCAGCGCCGCGTTGGAGCGCACGCTGGACGCCGAGGCGTTGCAGCAGCAGCTGGGGCGGTTGCGCCTGGTCGATGCGCGGGCGCCCGAGCGCTACCGCGGCGATGTCGAGCCGCTCGACGCCAGGGCCGGCCACATCCCCGGCGCGCGCAACCGCTTCTTCAAGGACAACCTGCAGGCCGACGGCCGCTTCAAACCCGCCGAACAGCTGAAGGCAGAGTTTCTGCCGCTGCTCGCCCCTTACGCCTCGGAACAAGTGGTCCACCAATGCGGCTCGGGCGTCACCGCCTGTCACAACCTCCTCGCGATGCGCCATGCCGGCCTGAGTGGCGCGGCGCTCTATCCCGGCTCGTGGAGCGAATGGTCGGCCGACCCCGAACGATCGGTCGCGCGCGGCTGATCGAGGGCAGCGACCCCGCCAGCGCCTGGCGTTGCTCTTGACTTGGCGCAAGAGGCCGGCAGCATGAAGGCCGGACACTTTGTCTACACAGGAGGATCGCCATGTTCAAGCGCATCATCGTTCCGACCGACGGTTCGGACATCACGCAAAAGGCCGTCGAGACGGCCGTCCAGCTGGCCAAGCTCCATGGCGCCACGGTCTACGCCATCAGCGTCAAGGAGCCCTTCCCCTACAGCGCCGTGTCCGAGATGCAGCCCACGCCGCCGCAGGAATTCTTCGACGCCCAGGAGCGCATCGCGACCGAGCGTCTGCAACAGGTGGTCGCCGCCGCAAAGACGGCCGGCGTGCCGATCGAGGCGCACAGCGTGGAAGCGCTGCATGCCTGGGAAGCCATCATCGAACATGCTGGCCGGGTGCAGGCCGACCTGGTGGTGATGGCCTCGCACGGCCGCCGCGGCTTCCAGGCCCTGCTGCTGGGCAGCGAAACCCAGAAGGTGCTGACGCACAGCACCATCCCGGTGTTGGTCGTCCGCTGAAGACCCGCCCGCTCAAGAAGGCCCCGGGCCGCGCCCTGGCCTTCTAGCCCCCTCGATGGCCTGACGCGAAGCGACAGGTCGCGAGGAATCCGCTCAGTGGCCGTGCTGGCTGCCCACCAGCAGCAGCACCGTGCCAATGCCGATGGCCAGCCACAAGAGTTGCGCCGCCGTCTCCCGCCAGGGCAGACGGCGCTGCAGCTGCGGAATCAGGTCGGCCACGGCCACATACACGAAGCTGCTGGACGCCACGACCAGCAGATAAGGGAACAGGTCCTGCCAGGGCCCCACCAGGAAGTAGCCCAGCAGCCCCCCCGCCACCGCCGCCAGCCCCGACAGCGCGTTGAACAGCAGCGCGCGCGTGCGCGTGAAGCCGGCGTTGATGAGCACGATGTAGTCGCCCACCTCCTGCGGAATCTCGTGCGCGATGATGGCCATCGCGGTGACCCAGCCCAGATGGTGATCGGCCAGGAAGGCCGCGGCGATGATGATGCCGTCGCAGAAGTTGTGAATGCCGTCTCCCACCAGCACCGCGAGGCCGCCGCGGCCGGCCTGCTCGCGGTCGAAGTGGTGATGATGGTGATGCCCGTCGTCCTCGTGATGGTGACTGTGCCGGTACAGCTCGGCCTTCTCCAGCAGGAAGAAGAACATCAGTCCGCCCAGCAGCGTGAGGAAGAGTCGGTGCGGGTCGGCCCCTTCTTTCTCAAAGGCCTCTGGCAGCACGTGCAGCAGGGCAGTCGCCAGCAGCACGCCGGTGGACAGGCTCACCAGGTTCTTGACCACCCGGCCCAGCAGGGAGACCGTCAGGCTCGCGGCAATCAGCACCGAGGCGAGGCCGCCGGCCAGGGTTGCGATCAGGATGTAGGTGAGGGTCATGACGAAAATGGCGCGCTCCAGGGCGCGCCATGTACTGTGTCTGCGTTTGATTCTCTCAGACTCGTCAAGCCCTCCCGTGTTTACGGGACGGCGGGTCGGTGCGCGATGCGCCCCCGCCCCCGCCCCCGGGGTCAGGCCTTGCCTTCCCTGGGCCTCAGGCGGCGCGTCAGCGGGCCCGCGGCGGCTCAGACCCCGTGTTCGCGGAACCAGGCCAGGCAACGCGACCAACCATCGCGCGCCTCCTCGGCGCGATAGCTGGGCCGGTAGTCGGCATGGAAGGCATGCGGCGCATTCTTGTATAGCACGAACTCGCTGGCCCGCGCCGCCGCACTGCCATGTGCCAGCGCCTCCTGCATGCGCGCCAGGCTGCCCACCGGGATGCCGGCGTCCTGGCCTCCGTACAGCCCCAGCACCGGCGCTTTCAGCCGATCCGCGAGCTGGACCGGATGGCGTGGCGTCAGTGGCGACTCCTGGCCCTCCAGCCGCCCATACCAGGCCACGCCCGCTTTCAGCGCCGGGTTGTGGGCCGCGTAGAGCCAGGTGATGCGCCCGCCCCAGCAGAAGCCAGTCACGCCCAGGCGCGACGCGTCCGCGCCCTGGGCGCGCGCCCAGGCCACGGTGGCGTCCAGGTCGCCCATGACCTGGGCGTCGGGCACCTTGGCGATCACCTCGGCCATCAGCTTGCCGATCTCGCCATAGGACGAGGCATCGCCCTGGCGAATGAAGAGCTCGGGCGCGATCGCGAAATAGCCGGCCTTCGCGAAGCGGCGCGCCACATCGGCGATGTGCTCATGCACGCCGAAGATCTCGCTGACCACCAGCACCACCGGCGCGTGCTTCTTGCCCCGGGGCGCGGCACGGTAGGCCGGCATCCGGAAGTCGCCGACCGGGATCATCACCTCGCCCACCTCCAGCCCCTCGCTGTCGGTGCGCAGGGTCTGCGCGCCCACCGGCAGCACCGCGGCGGCAAAGCCGCTGCCCACCGCGGTGCGGACGAAATCGCGCCGGTCATAGCCGCGCGAGGGCAGCAGACTGTCGAGTTCCTGGCGTAGTTCCATGCTCAAGCTCCTGTGGGTGTGGCCATGCCGTGAAGTCTTCGCGCGGCTCGACGGGCGCGCTGCCCCCGTCGTCGTCTGCGCAAACGCGCGGCCGATTCTAGGAACAGCGACGAGCTCCTGCAGCCAGGGGGATTGCGCATGCAAAGCGCCACAAAGCCGCGTAGGCGCCCTGCGGAACCGCGACAATGCGGGCCCATGAGCATGCCGTCCTCCTCTCCCGCCCCGCAGGCCCTGGCCGCCATCGACATGGGCTCGAACAGCTTCCGCCTGGAGATCGCCCACATGCACCGCGGCAGCTATCGCCGCGTCGAATATCTGAAGGAAACGGTACGCCTGGGCGCCGGCCTCGACGAGCAGAGCATGCTGACCGAAGCGGCGATGCAGCGCGGGCTGGACTGCCTGCAGCGCTTCGCCACGCGGCTGCAAGGCATGCCCGGCAGCCGCGTGCGCGCGGTCGCGACGCAGACCCTGCGCGAGGCGCGCAACCGCAACGCCTTCCTGGCCCGCGCGCAGACCGTGCTCGGCCATCCCATCGAAGTGATCTCCGGCCGCGAGGAAGCTCGTTTGATCTATGCCGGCGTGGCCCGGCTGCAGCCGGCCGAGGAGCCGCGCCTAGTGATCGACATCGGCGGACGCTCCACCGAAATGATCCTCGGCCAGGGGCGCCAGCCGCTGAAGGCGGAGTCCTTCCAGATCGGCAGCGTGAGCCTGTCGCTGCGCTTCTTCCCCGAAGGGCTGTTCACGCCCGAGGCCTTCCGCGCCGCGCAGGTGGCGGCCGGCGCCGAGCTCGAGGAGGCGCTGACCCTGTTCGCGCGCCATCTGTCGCGCCCGGTGTGGCAGGAGGCGCTGGGCTCCTCCGGCACCGTCGGCGCGGTCTCGCAGCTGCTGGCGGCCAGCGGCATCACCGACGGACGCATCACGCTGGACGGACTGCGCTGGTGCATCGAGCAATGCCTGGCCGCGGGCCGCATGGAGGCGCTGCAGCTGCCGGGGCTCAAAGAAGAGCGCCGCGCCGTCGTTGCCGGCGGCCTGTGCATCCTCTACACCCTGCTGACGCATTTCGAGATCGAGGCGCTGCTGCCCGCCAAGGGCGCGCTGCGCCAGGGCGTGATCTTCGACCTGGTCGAGCGACTGGAGGCGCAGCAGGTGCGCGACGGGCACGACATGCGCGACTTCTCGGCGGCCGAGCTGCAGCAGCGTTTCGGCGTGGACCGAGAGCAGGCGGCGCGCGTGCAGGAGGTGGCCTTGCAGCTGCATCGCCAGCTCGTTCCGCGCGCGTCGCCCGAGTTGCGGCGCGAGCTGGGCTGGGCCGCCGCGCTGCACGAGATCGGCATGATGGTCTCGCACCACGACCACCACCGCCACAGCGCTTACCTGCTCGCCCACGTGGACGCCCCCGGCTTCTCGCAAAGCCAGCTGCGCCGCCTGGGCGACCTGGCGCTGGGCCAGCGCGGCGGACTGCGCAAGCTGGAGGAGCAGCTGCAGGACGAATCGCTGCTGTGGCAGCTGCTGGCACTGCGACTGGCGGTGATCAAGTGCCATGCGCGCAGCGCCGTGGACGCACGCGCGATGCGGCTGGAGCGACGTGGCCGCCAGATCAGGGTGCGCATGCCGCGGGGCTGGACGCAGAACCATCCTCGCGCCCACTACCTGCTGCGCGAGGAAATGGCGGCCTGGTCCAAGCTCGAACTGCTCACCCTCGATCTGCAGGACTGAGCCCGGTGCTTGCGCGCCGGAGGGCGAGTGTGCCGGCGGCCGCCAGGCTCAGACCTGGAAGTGCCGCATCAGGGCCTGCTGAGCGCTGATGCCGTCTTCGCTGACGCGCTGGCTGCGGCCGTCCGGCCCCAGTTGCCAGGCGTCCAGGCTGTCGTGCAGATAGGGCTGCAAGGCCTCGTCAATCACGCGCTGGCGCAGCTTGGCGTCCAGCACCGGCCACGCCACCTCGATGCGGCGCAGCATGTTGCGGCTCATCCAGTCGGCGCTGGACAGGTACAGCGCCTCGTCGGACTCCGCCTTGCCCCAGCGGAAGTAGAACACCCGCGAGTGCTCCAGGAAGCGCCCGACCACCGAGCGCACCAGGATGTTGTCGGTGACGCCCGGCAGGCCCGGCGGCAGCATACAGGCGCCGCGCACGATCAGGTCGATGCGCACGCCGGCCTGCGCGGCGCGGATCAGCGCGTCGATCAGCGCCAGGTCGGTCAGCGCGTTGGTCTTGATCACCACCCGCGCCACATGGCCCTGGCGTGCCGCCTGCTCGGTGCGCGCCAGCAGCTCCAGCATGCGCGCATGCATGTTGAAGGGCGCGAGCAGCAGCTTGTGCGGCGCCTTGAACTTGGACATCGACGCCAGCTGGCGGAAAGTAGTGTCCATGTCCGAGGTCAGCTCGGGGTCGGCCGTCAGATAGCCCAGATCGGTGTACAGCCGCGCCGTCTTGGGGTTGTAGTTGCCGGTGGACAGATGGCCATAGCGGCGCAGCCGCCCACCCTCGCGCCGCGTCACCAGCAGCAGCTTGGCATGGGTCTTCAGGCCCACCATGCCATACACCACCTGCGCACCCACGGCCTCCAGCCGTTCGGCCCAGTTGATGTTGGCCTCCTCGTCGAAGCGCGCTTTCAGCTCCACGACCGCTAGCACCTCCTTGCCGCGGCGCGCCGCCTCGATCAGCAGGTCACCCAGCACCGACTTGCTGCCGGTGCGGTAGATGGTCTGCTTGATCGCCAGCACGTCCGGGTCCTCGACCGCCTCGCGCAGGAACTCCACCACCGGCTCGAAGCTCTCGAAGGGATGGTGCAGCAGCACATCGCCCTTGTCGCGCAACTTGTCCAGGATGGACTTGCCGCGCGACAGCCGGCGCTGCGGCCATACCGGCTCATGCGGCGCGAAGCGCAGCTCGTCTGCCTCGGTCTGGTCGATCAGCTCGTTGAGCCGCACCAGATTGACCGGGCCATTGACGCGGTACAGCGCCGCCTCCGGCAGCTCGAACTGCTCCAGCAAGAAGCTGGACAACTCCTCGGGGCAGGTGTTGACCACCTCCAGCCGCACTGCGCGGCCGAAGTGGCGCGTGGTCAGGCCCGAACGCAACGCGTGGCGCAGGTTCGCCACCTCCTCCTCGTCCACCTCCAGGTCTGAATCGCGCGTGACGCGGAACTGCGAGAAGGCCTCCACATGCCGCCCCGCGAACAGCTCCTCCAGATGGGCGCGGATCACGCTGGTCAGCAGCACGAAGCTCTGCTTGCCCTCGCTGAGCTGGGCCGGCAGCTTGATCACGCGCGGCAGCACGCGCGGCACCTTGACGATGGCGATGCGGTTGTCGCGCCCCAGCGCGTCCTTGCCCGTCAGCCGGGCGATGAAGTGCAGCGACTTGTTCGCCACCTGCGGGAAGGGATGGGCGGGGTCCAGCCCCACCGGCACCAGCAGCGGCCGCACCTCGCGCTCGAAGAAACGCGCCACCCAGCGCCGCTGCGCCTCGTTGCGGTCGGCGTGGTTGAGGATCTGGATGCCCTGCTGGCCCAGCGCGGGCATCACCTGCTCGTTGAAGATCGCGTACTGCTGGTCGATCAGCTCGTGCGCGGCGCGCCCGACCCGGGCCACGTCCAGCGAGTTCACGCCCGAGGCGCTATCGCGCATCGCGTCCAGCATGTCGGCGAAGCGGACCTCGAAAAACTCGTCCAGGTTGGACGAGACGATGCAGATGTAGCGCAGACGCTCCAGCAAGGGCACATCGGCGCGTTGGGCCTGGGCCAGCACCCGGCGGTTGAATTCCAGGATGGCCTGCTCGCGGTTGAGCAGCTGCACGGTGGCTTGACTCATGAACTCATTCTATGAAGCTCGTGTGACGGGACCGTGACGTCGGACGAGCGGCGACGTCCTGCGGTCGCTCGGGGGTTCAGGCCGCTGGGCGCATCGCGGCGGCCAGCGCCTCCCGGGTCCGGCCGCGCGCGGCGGCCTGGCGCGCGCCCCAGTCCAGAATCTCCAGCCGACCATCGGCATGCTCGACCAGCGCGGTCAGGCTCTCGACCCAGTCACCATCGTTGGCGTAGAGCATGCCGTCGATCTCGCGCAGCTCCGCATGGTGGATGTGGCCGCAGACCACGCCGTCCACGCCGCGCCGGCGCGCCTCGCGGGCCAGCGCCTGCTCGAAGTCACTGACATAGGAGACCGCGCGCTTGACCTTGAGCTTCAGATAGCGCGACAGGCTCCAGTACGGCAGTCCCAGCCGCGCGCGCAGCGAATTCAGATGGCGGTTCAGCTTGAGCGTGAACTCGTACAGGCTGTCGCCCACATAGGCCAGCCAGCGGGCGCACTGGATCACACCGTCGAACAGGTCGCCGTGCGTGATCCACAGCTTGCGGCCGTCGGCGGTCTCGTGGATCCAGTCCTCGGCCACCTCCACGCCACCGAAGCTGTGATGCACGTACTTGCGCGCGAACTCGTCGTGGTTGCCGGGAATGTAGATCACGCGACAGCCCTTGCGCGCCTTGCGCAGCAGCTTCTGCACCACATCGTTGTGGGCCTGCGGCCAGTACCAGCTGCGCCGCAGCTGCCAGCCATCGACGATGTCGCCGACGAGGAACAGGTGCTCGCAGCGCACCTCGCGCAGGAAGTCCAGCAGCGCCTGCGCCTGGCAGCCCGGGGTGCCCAGGTGCAGATCGGAGATCCACACGCTGCGCACCCGCAGCGATCCCTCATCGTCGCCATCGGGCCCGGACGGATCCGGCCCCAGCGGCGGCAGCGCGAACTCCGGCGGACGCTGGGTTTGGGCGGGCGGGGCGAGGCTCATGGCTGCTCCTTGGCGGCGGGGCGCCGGCGTGGGCCTTGCGGCAATGCACATATCGCCCAGCATCGCCGCGCGTGGTGTCCCGTCCATGGCAAGTCCGTGAAGGCACCGTGACAGCGCGCCGGGCGGCGGCGCGGGCCAGCCGGGATAATCCGGCCATGCATTTGTTGATTCCCCATGCCAGCGCGCTGGGCCCGGAGCATGAGCGGGCCCTGCGTGAGCTGGAGCTTCCGCATCTGGGCGCGCTGCTGGCGCGCCTGCAGCGCGACCCCGAGCCCCTGGGCAGCGACGAGTACGACCCGATCGCCCCGCACGAGCGCGCACTGGCCCAGGCACGCGGCTGGCGCGAGGAGCGCGACGGCCCGGCGCCGCTGGCCGCCTGGCGGCTGCGCGAGGCCGGCCACGACGACCGCGGTCTGGCCTGGGCGCGCTTGAGCCCGCTGCACCTGGTCGTGGGCAGCGACCAGGTCACCGCGCTGGACCCGGCCAGCCTGGCGCTGTCCGACGCCGAATCGCGCGCCTTCTTCGAGGCGCTGGCCCCGCTGTTCCCGGCCGACGAAGGCTGGCAGCGGCTCTGGCTGTCGCCCACCGAATGGATGGTCGCGCATGAGCAGTTGCAGGGTCTGCCCTGCGCCAGCCTGGAACGCGTGATCCACCGCGCCGTCGATCCCTGGATGCCCGAGCCGCGCCTGCTGCGCCGGCTGCAGAACGAGGTACAGATGCTGCTGCACGGCCATGCGCTGAATCGCGCGCGCGAGGCGCGCCGACTGCCGCTGCTGAACTCGGTCTGGATCAGCGGCTGCGGCCGCGCTGTGGGCGGTGCGCTGCCGCAAGACCTGACCCTGCTGGAGGGGCTGCGTGCTCCCATGCTGGCCAGCGACCTGGCCGCCTGGGCCCTGGCCTGGCGCGAGCTCGACGCCGGCCCTCTGCGCGACGCGCTGGCGCGCGTGAAGCGCGGCGAGCCGCTGCGCCTCACGCTGTGCGGCGAGCGCCTGGCGCGCAGCTGGCACAGCCGCCCGCTGGGCCTGCTGCAGCGCTGGCTGCAATCGCTGCGCGGCGCCGGCCAGGCGCCCGCGGCCGAACTGGAGGCCTTGTGATGAGCGGCGCGCCCCAATTGCTGGTCCGCGAGGTCCCGCCGCGGCAGGTCCTGGCCCTGGAACAAGCCGGCCTGTCGCCGCTGCTGGCGCGGCTGTATGCGGCGCGCGGCGTCTGCAGCGCCGACGAGCTGGATCCCGACCTTGCCCGGCTGCTGCCGCCCGAGGGCCTGAAGGGCATGGCCCAGGCCGCCGCGCTGCTGGCCGATACGCTGCAGGCCGGCCAGCGCCTGTGCGTGGTCGCCGACTACGACTGCGACGGCGCCACCGCCTGCGCGGTGATGCTGCGCGGCCTGGCGCTGCTGGGCGCCCGCGCGGACATGCTGGACTACGTCGTGCCCGACCGCGCCGTGCATGGCTACGGCCTCACGCCGGCCATCGTCGAGCTGGCGCTGAGCCACGACCCGCAACGCCGCCCCGACCTGCTGGTCACGGTGGACAACGGCATCGCCAGCCAGGCCGGCGTCGCGCATGCGCGCGCGCTGGGCCTCAAGGTGCTGGTGACCGACCATCACCTGCCCGCGGTCGACGAACAGGGGCAGCCCGTGGTGCCGCAGGCCGACGCGCTGGTCAACCCCAACCAGCCCGGCTGCGGCTTCGAGAGCAAGTCGCTCGCCGGCGTCGGCGTGGCCTTCTACGTGCTGCTGGCCCTGCGCGCCGAGCTGCGCCGCCGCGGCGCTTTTGCCGAGAGCGCGGCGCAGCCGCGCCTGGACGGCCTTCTGGATCTGGTGGCCCTGGGCACCGTGGCCGACGTCGTCAAGCTGGACGCCAACAACCGCCGCCTGGTCGCGCAGGGGCTCAAGCGCATGCGCGCCGGCCGCATGCAGCCCGGCGTGGCGGCGCTGTTCACCGCCGCGGGCCGCGACGCGCGGCGCGCCAACAGCTTCGACCTCGGCTTCGCGCTGGGGCCGCGCGTCAACGCGGCGGGCCGCCTGGAGCACATGGGCATGGGCATCGAATGCCTGTGCACGAACGACGCGGATCTCGCGCTGACGCTGGCACGCCGGCTGGACCAGATCAATCGCGAACGCCGCGACATCGAGGCCGGCATGCAGGAACAGGCGCTCGCGCTGCTGGACCGGCTGATGGCCGACCCGCGCCTGGCCGGCGCGCCGCCGGCCGCGCTGGCGCTGTTCGACCCCGAGTTCCACGAGGGGGTGGTCGGCATTGTCGCGTCGCGCATCAAGGACCGGCTGCACCGGCCCGTCTTCGTCTTCGCCACCGGCGCGGACGGCAACCTGAAAGGGTCGGGACGCTCCATCCCCGGCTTTCATCTGCGCGACGCGCTGGACCTGGTCTCCAAGCGCCATCCGACGCTGCTGAAGAAGTTCGGCGGCCACGCGATGGCGGCCGGCTGCACGCTGGCGCCCGACGGGCACGAGGCCTTCGCACACGCCTTCGCGCAGGTGGCGGAGGAATGGCTGGACGAATCGGCGCTGACGCGCCGCCTGCGCACCGATGGCCCGCTGCCGCCGGAGGCCTTCAACGCCGACACCGTGCGCGAGCTGGACGCGCAGGTCTGGGGCCAGGCCTTCGAGGCGCCGCTGTTCTGCGACCGCGTGCAGGTGCTCAACCAGCGCCTGGTCGGCGAGCGCCATCTCAAGCTGCGCCTGCGCCAGGGTCAGGCCTTGCGCGACGCGATCTGGTTCGGCCGCACCGAGCTTCTGCCTCAGGAGGTCACGCTGGCCTACCGACTCAGCCTGGACGAGTACCAGGGCCAGCAGCGCGTGCAGATGGTCATCGAGGCGGCGGCGGACGACTGAGCGCGCCCTGCCTGTGCGATAGGCAGACGTCTGACACGCCCGTCACCGCGTTGACACGCGAGCCGGTCACACTGCCGGCGGCCCTTCCCCGCCGCCATGCCCCTGACTGCCTCCGTCACGCCCTTGCCCGCGGTCGATCCGCTGCAGCTGGAATTCCATCGGCTGCTCACGCTGGATTGCTTCGACATCCATTTCCAGCCCCTGGTCGACATGGGCCGGGCCGAGATCCTCGGCTATGAGGCGCTGACGCGCGGCCCGGCCGACTCGCCGCTGCACTCGCCGCTGGTGCTGTTCGAAACCGCCGCCAAGCTGGGGCGGCTGGTGGAGCTGGAACGGCTGATCGTGCGCACCGCGCTGCGCCGCTTCCATGCGCTGGGCCTGCCCGGCCAGCTCTTCCTCAATCTCACCGCCGACACCCTGCTGGCGGCGCTGGGCCGCACCGAGCTGATCCAGCGCGAGTTCGCCACGCTGGACCTGCCGGCCTCGCGCATCGTCATCGAGCTCACCGAGACCCGCCCCATCCTGGAGCCCGAGCGGCTGCGCCGCAGCATGGAGGCGCTGCGCTCGCTGGGCTTCGTGGTGGCGCTGGACGACCTCGGCGAAGGCTTCGCCAGTCTCAAGCGCTGGATGGACATCCGGCCCGACTACGTCAAGATCGACCGCCACTTCATCGACGGCATCGCGCAGGAGCCGCTCAAGCAGCAGTTCGTGCGCTCTATCCTGGAGATGGCCGCCAGCAGCGGCTGCACCGTGATCGCCGAAGGGCTGGAGCAGGTCAGCGACCTCGCGGTGCTGCGCCGCCTGGGCGTGCCGGTCTGCCAGGGCTATCTGCTCGCGCGGCCCAGCGCGGCACCGCGCGCCTCGCTGCGCGCCGAGGTCGACGCGCTGATCCAGCCCGAAGGTCGGCGCCGCCACGCCGGCGGGCTGCCGCTGCCGCCCGACGCCATCACCAGCGCGGCCCAGCTCGCACGGCGCAGCCACACGGTGACGCCGCGCCTGAGCTGCCAGGCGGTCGTGGAGATGTTCAAGCGCGACGAACAGCTGTACTCCATGCCCGTGCTGGACGAGCAAAACCGGCCGCTGGGCATCCTGCGCTCGCTCCAGGTGCTCAAGCGCAGTGCCGAGCGCTACTTCATGGACATCCACGAGAAGCGCAGCTGCATCGCGCTGATGGACGCAGAGCCACTGATCTTCGATGCCGCCACGCCGCTGCGCGAGATGAGCGAGGCCATCGCCAGCCTGGACGACCGGCTGATGGTGGACGGATTCATCGTCACCCGCGACGGCGAGTACTACGGCACCGGCCGCACCTCGGACCTGCTCAAGGCGGTGTCCGACCTGCAGGTGCACTCGGCGCGCTACGCCAACCCGCTCACCCTGCTGCCCGGCAACGTGCCCACCGACCACCAGCTGGAGGCGCTGCTGCACGAGCAGCGCCCCTTCGTGGTCGCGATGTGGGACATCGATCATTTCAAGCCCTTCAACGACGTCTACGGCTACCGCATCGGCGATGACATCATCAAGACCACCGCCCAGGTGCTGCTGCAGGCCTGCGACCCGGAGCTGGACTTCGTGGGCCACATCGGCGGCGACGACTTCCTGATGGCGCTGGGCTCGCCGGACTGGGCGCGCCGACTGCAGCTGGTTTGCGATGCCTTCGACCGCGAGATCCGCCCGTTCTTCGAAGCCGAGCACCTGCTCGCCGGTGGCTATGTGACGCTGAACCGGCAGAACCAGGAGTCCTTCAACCCACTGCCCACGCTCAGCGGCGGCGTGATCGCGGTGGAGCCGGGCCAGTTCGAGAGCGCGCGCAGTCTGGCCACCGCGCTGGCCGAGCCCAAGCGCGTCGCGAAGAGCCGCAGCGGCCCCAGCCGCTATTTCCTGGACAGGCGCAGGGGCCCCTGCACCGGCAGCGGCGCGGACTGAAGGCCGCTCCTAAAATGGCGGCGTGACCTCCACCCTGCACCCCCTCACCAACGCCGACCTTCACTGCCACTCGACCCAGTCGGACGGCACGCTGAGCCCGGAGGCGCTGGCCCGGCGCGCCAGCGACAACGGCGTCGAACTGTGGGCGCTGACGGACCACGACGAGGTGGGCGGACAGCAGCGCGCGCTGGACGCCGCGTCGCGACTGGGCCTGCCCTATCTGACGGGCGTAGAAATCTCGGTCACCTTCGCCGGCCGCGTGGTGCACATCGTCGGCCTGGGCTTCGACCACCGCGACGCCGGCCTGATCGAAGGCCTGCGGCGCACCCGCGGCGGACGCGAGCAGCGCGCCCGCGAGATGGCCGAGGACCTGGCCCGCGTCGGCGTGCGCGGCGCCTTCGAAGGCGCGCTGAAGTACGTGGGCAACCCCGAGCTGATCTCGCGCACCCATTTCGCGCGCTTTCTGGTGGAGGCCGGACATTGCACCGACGTGCCCGAGGTCTTCCGCCGCTACCTGACCGAGGGCCGGCCCGGCTATGTGGAGCACCGCTGGGCCAGCCTGGGCGACGCGCTGCGCTGGATCCACGCGGCGGGCGGCATCGCCGTGATCGCCCACCCGGGCCGCTACGGCTTCACGCCCACCGAGGAATACGCGTTGATCACCGAGTTCATCGGCCATGGCGGCCGCGGCATCGAGGTGGTCACCGGCAGCCACACCGCCGACGACATCCGCCGCTACACCGAGACCGCGCTGGAATTCGACCTGCTGGCCTCGCGCGGTTCCGACTTCCACAGCCCCGAGGAAAGCCGCTGCGACCTGGGCCGGCTGGACGCGCTGTCCGGCCGCCTGCGCCCGGTCTGGCAGGCGCTGGCCGAGCGCGTGCACTGGCCTGCCGCCGTTGCCACGCCCTGACTGACGTCAAGGGGGCCGCCAGCCGGACCGGCCCGCGCCGCGCGACAATCGCCCCATGGCCCTGCTCTACGACGTTCACCCCGACAACCCGCAGCAGCGTCTGCTCAAGCAGGCGGCCCAGGTGCTGCACGGTGGCGGCATCGCCGCCATCCCCACCGATTCCAGCTATGCGCTGGTCTGCCACTTGGACGACAAGGCGGCGGTGGACCGGCTGCGCCAGCTGCGCGGCGTGGACGACCGGCACCACCTGACCCTGCTGTGCCGCGACCTCAGCGAGCTGGCCAACTACGCGCGCGTGGACAACCGGCAGTACCGCATGCTCAAGCTGGGCACGCCGGGCCCTTTCACCTTCATCCTGCAGGCCACCAAGGAAGTGCCGCGGCGCGTTTCGCACCCGTCGCGCCGCACCATCGGCCTGCGCGTGCCGGACCACAAGGTGACGCAGGAGCTGCTCGCGGTGATGGGCCAGCCGCTGCTGGCCACCACCCTGATTCCGCCAGGCGAGCAGGACCCGCTCAACGACGTGGACGAGATCCAGGCGCGCTACGACAAGCTGCTGGACGCCATCGTCGCCGCTGGCGCCTGCTCCGCCCAGCCCACCACCGTGATTGACATGAGCGCCGACGACGAGCCGCAGCTCGTGCGCCAGGGCAGCGGCGATCCGGCCCGTCTGGGGTTGTAGCTGCGGACGGCGGTGCCTACTCCGGCACGCGGTAGTTCTGCGTGCCCATCAGGTCGATGCCGCAGTCCAGCTCGCGGATCCAGTCGATGAACTGGCCCACCGCCGGGCCGGCCATCGGCGAGCCGTGCTGGGGCACGATCATCGCGATGTCCAGGTCCTTGACCATCGCGGCCCACAGGCGCAGCACCTTGTTGCTGACCATGTAGCGGCGGTGGAAGCCTTCCATGCGCGCGATATGCGGCCCCAGGTCCTTGACGATGCGGTCGGGCCGCAGCCCGGTGCCCAGCGAGGCGCCCAGGTCGCCGGAGAAGAGGATGCGGCTGACCGGGTCGTAGAACTGGAAATTGCCCTCCGCATGCATGAAATGCGCCGGCAGCGCCCAGAGCTCGAAGCGCTCCTCGCCCTCGCCCAGCATCAGCCGGGCCCCCGGGTCGGGCAGGCCAACGATGCGTCCCACGGTCTTGCCGGGCTTGCAGAAATGCGGCGCGAAACGTTCCCAGATGCGCGAGATGTAGACCTTGGCCTGGGTGGAGGTCATCCAGCGATCCAGCGAGGCGATGATGTCCGGATCGGCATGCGAGGCCAGGATGGCCGCCAGCTTGTGCGGCGGGAAATGCTGGCTCATCCCCAGGTAGAGCTCGTTGTAGGCCAGGTTGCCGCCCGGGTCCAGGATGGCGCCGGTCTGGCCGTTGACCAGCAGGAACTGGTTGGACTGCACGCTCTCGTCGTCACCGGCGGTGAGCTCGGAGAACATCAGGCACTGGTGATGGCCTTGCTGGAAAAGAACGGTGTACATGGGGCTCCCGGGGATGCTCGGGCCACTCTAGGCCAGCAAGCCTGAGCACAACTTGAGTTGAGTCAAGTTGCGCTCAGGGTTGCTCCCAGGCCATCCGCACCAGGCGGATGGCGGGGACAGGATCACACGGCGGCGGTGATCACGATTTCGATCTTCCACTCCGGCTTGGCCAGCTTGGCCTGCACCGTCGCCCGCGGCGGCGTGTGGCCGGCCGGCACCCAGGCGTCCCAGGCCTCGTTCATGCCGGCCAGGTCGGCGACGTCGGCGATGTAGAGCTGGGCGCGCAGGATCTTGGTCTTGTCGCTGCCGGCGCGCGCCAGCAGGCGGTCGATCATCGCCAGCACCTGGCGGGTCTGGCCCTGGATGTCCTGGGTGGCATCGTCCGGCACCTGGCCGGCGAGATAGACGACGCCGTTGTGCACGGCCATTTCAGACAGGCGGGGGCCGACGTCGAAGCGTTCGATGGTGTTGCTCATGAGTGATGGCGTTTGGTTTTGGAGGAGGAATGCTTGCCGTGCTGGTGCGGGTGGGCGGCCGGCGCATGGGCCGCCGACGCGGCCTTCTGGCCCAGCTTGCTCTCAGTGCCGGCCAACAGCTTGCGGATGTTGGCCTCGTGGCGCCAGATCAGCAGCAGGCTCATCAGCCCGACCGCGAGCACGCTGGGCTCGGCGCCCCAGATCAGCATCTGGTAGAACGGCGCGAACAGCGCGCTGACGATGGAGGCCAGCGACGAATAGCGGAAGAAGAAGGCCACGATCACCCAGGTGGCCAGCGTCGCGGCGCCCAGCTGCGGGTTGAGCGCCAGCAACACGCCGGCCGCGGTGGCGACACCCTTGCCGCCCTCGAAGCGGAAGAACACCGGCCACAGGTGGCCGACGAAGGCGGCCAGCCCGACCAGCGCCGCCGTGCTCTCGCCCAGCCCCAGGCGCGGGCCGTACATCAGCACCAGCAGCACCGGCACATAGCCCTTCAGCGCGTCGAAGGCCAGGGTCAGGATGGCGGCGGCCTTGTTGCCCGAGCGCAGCACATTGGTGGCACCCGGGTTGCCCGAGCCATAGCTGCGCGGGTCGGCCAGCCCCATCACGCGGCTGATGATCACCGCAAAGGACAGCGAACCGGCCAGGTAGCCGGCCACGGCGGCCAGCAGGGGATAGAGAGTGTCTTGCATGGGGCGCTATTCTGCACCGGGCCCCAGCGCGCATCGCGCCGGCCGGGCCTGCAGCAGCTCCGTCAAAACCCGCGGTTCCAGGCTCACCAGATAGCCGCGCCGGCCGCCGTTGATCAGGATGCGCGGCAGGGCCAGCACGGTCTCCTCGACGAAGACCGGCATGGATTTGCGCGTGCCGAACGGCGAGGTCCCCCCCACCATGTAGCCGCTGTGACGCTGCGCGACATCGGGCTTGCACGGCTCGACTTTCTTGCACGGCACCTGGCGCGCCAGCTCCTTCAGGCTGACCGTGCAATCGCCGTGCATCAGCACGATCAGCGGCTGCGCCTTCTCGTCCTGCATCACCAGGGTCTTGATCACCTCGTGCTCGGGCACGCCCAGCTGGCGCGAGGACTCGCCGGTGCCGCCATGCTCCACATAGTCGTAGACATGCTCGCCGAACGCGACGCCGTGACGGCGCAGCCACTGGGTCGCCGGGGTTTCGCTGACGTGGGAACTCTTTTTGCTCATGAATCGCGATTCTGCGTCAGGCGCCGGCCACGGTCGAAACGCACGGTGGCCGGGGCCGCGCCGCGCGGCTGGGCTGCCGCTCGCGCACGGCGCGTGGTAAAAGCATGGCAGGCGGCCGCGACCGCCACTCTGGGGAGAGAGTTGCGTGAGAAGACCCACACCGTCACCACGCCCGCGCGCCACGCCAGACCCGGCGCCAGGTGCCCATGTCCTCTGGAGTCGCCGACGCTGCCTGGACGCCCTGCTCTGCGCCACCACCGGCGCGGCACTCGCCAGCTGCGGCGACGCGGACTCCAGCGAACTGGCCTACCACGAACGACCCGCGCGGCCGCCACGGCCGCAGCACCGCTTCGCCGTGCATCCGCTGCACAACCCGCGCAAGCTTGCCGCCGCCTACCAGCCGCTGCTGGACCACCTCAACGCCGCGCTGCCCCAGCTGGGCCTGGAGCTGGAAGCCTCGCGCGACTACCGCGCCTACGAAGCCAAGTACCGCCAGCGCGGCCCGCACTTCCTGCTGCCCAACCCCTGGCATACGCTGCAGGCGCTGAAGGCGGGCTATCGCGTGATCGCGATGGCCGGCGATGCCGAGGATTTCCGCGGCCTCTTCCTGGTGCGTCAGGACAGCCCGTTGCGCCGGGTCGAGGCCTTGCGCGGGCGCGTGGTCAGCTACCCCTCGCCCACCGCGCTGGCGGCCTGCGTGATGCCGCAGTATTTTCTGTACCAGCACGGGCTGGACGTGCTGCGCGAGGTCACGCATCGCTACGTGGGCTCGCAGGAGTCGGCCATCATGCATGCGGTGCTGGGCCAGTCCGACGCCGCGGTGACCTGGCCCC
Source organism: Pelomonas sp. CA6 (assembly GCF_022549225.1). GTDB lineage: Bacteria > Pseudomonadota > Gammaproteobacteria > Burkholderiales > Burkholderiaceae_C > Roseateles. Next base: position 316,092 of record NZ_JAKZFD010000001.1, on the reverse strand, counting down.
TGCCCTGGCGCATGTTCCAGCGCGAGCACCCGGCCGAGGCGGCGCAGATGCGCGTGCTGGCCGAGACGCCCTCGCTGGTCAACAACTCGGTGATGGCCAGGGACGACCTGCCGGTCGCGCTCAGTGACGCGCTGCGCGACGCGCTGCTGGCGCTGGATCCGACGGGCAACGGGCGCGAGGTGCTGGACGCCATGGCCATCGCGCGCTTCCACCCGGCCGACGCGCAGCGCTACGCCCCGGTCGCCCGCTTCATCGCCGAGTTCGAGCGCCGCGTCCGCCCCGTGGAGGCCGCATGACTGCGGGAGGCGGGGGTCAGACGCAAATCGTGGCCGCCCCAGCGTGGAGGGCCGTCCGGTGAACCTGGCACAGCTCAGGACCTGGGCAGGACGCCTGCTGGGCAGCTCGCTGCGCCGCCGCCTGGGCCTGGGCGTGGGCCTGGTCGTCGCGGTGCTGATGAGCCTGTTCGTGCTCGACCTGACGCGGCGCCAGGCCGACAGCGCACGCACCCTGCTCGCCGAGGAGGCCACGGCGCTGTCCAACAGCGTGGCCGCATCCGCGGCGGTCTGGGTGGCTTCGCGCGACTACGCCGGGCTGCAGGAGATCGTGGAGGGCCTGCGCCGCTATCCCCATTTGCAACACGCCATGGTGCTGGACCCCGCCGGACTGGTGTTGGCGCACACCGAGCGCGAACGCGTGGGCCGCTATCTGCACGACCTGCCCGAGCAGGCCGCCACGACCACCTTGCACCACAGCGACCGGCAGGTGGATATCGTCAGCCCGGTACGCCTGTCCGGGCGCCTGATCGGCTGGGCCCGCATCGGGCTGGACGACCAGGCGCTGCAGCAGCGCCACGCCGAGATCCTGCGCCAGGGCGCGGCCTATGCGCTGGCCGCGGTGCTGCTGAGCCTGGCCGTCGCCTGGGTGGCGGCGGCGCTGCTGACGCGGCGGCTGGCGCGCATCGAGGCCGCGGCCAGCTCCAACCGCGGCGACGGAATCTGGATGCGCGCCGAGCTGCGGGGCGACGACGAGGCCGCCCGCCTCGCGCAACAGTTCAACCTGATGCTGGACGCGCTGGAGGAGCGCAAGACCGCCCTGGCCGAGCTCAACGCCACGCTGGAATCACGCGTCGCGCGCCGGACCGCCGAGCTGGAGGGCAAGAACCACGAGCTGGCGGCGGCGCTGCAGGCGCTGGAGCGGGCCCATCAGCAGACCCGCGACGCGCTGGACCAGCTGCGACGCACCCAGGCCGAGCTGGTGCGCGCCGAGAAGATGGCGGGCCTGGGCACCCTGGTGGCCGGGGTCGCGCACGAGCTCAACACACCGATCGGCAACGCGCTGATGATGGCCAGCAGCCTGGCCGATGGCTGCCGCAGCTTCGAGCAACAGGCCACGGGGCAGCTGCGCCGCGCGGACTTCGAGCAGTTCCTGCGCACCGTGCGCGAGAGCAGCCAGGTCCTGCTGCGCAACATCGAGCGCGCCGCCACGCTGGTCAGCAGCTTCAAGCAGGTGGCCATCGATCCGGGCAGCTACCAGCGCCGCCGCTTCGATCTGCGCGCGATGAGCGAGGAGGCGCTGCAGACGCTCAAGCCCGCGCTGCGCGGCGCCCACGTCAGCCTGCGGCTGGAAATCCCCGCCGGCATCGAGCTGGAAGGCTATCCCGGCCCGCTGGGCCAGGTGCTGCAAAGCCTGGTCCATAACGCACTGACCCATGCCTTCGCGCCCGGGCAGCCCGGCCGCGTGACGCTGCGCGCCGAGGACGGCGGCACGGGAGAGGTCCAGCTGGTCGTCGAGGACGACGGCTGCGGCATCGCTCCCGAGGTGCTGCCGCGCATCTTCGATCCCTTCTTCACCACCCGCATGGGACGCGGCGGCGCGGGCCTGGGGCTGAGCATCGCCTACAACATCGTCACCGGGCTGCTGGGTGGCCGCATCGCGGTGGACAGCGTGCCCGACCACGGCACGCGCTTCACGCTGCACCTGCCCGCGCGCGCGCCGGCCAGCGACGCGCCCTGATCCTTCCGCGCGCGCGGTGGGCTGGCGCCCGCCGCGGCGCCAAGCCTCCCCGCGCCACAAGTCCCGAGCGGCCTCGGCCGCGTCCTCCGTCCAGGGGGATTGCCGGCTATTTTTTATTGTTTTACGATAATTTCTTTTCGCACCACAGCGACCCGATGGACGTCACCGATTTTCCCGGCCTGCACCGCATCCGCCTCCTCGCGCGCTGGGTGCGCCTGCTGTGCGCCGTCGCGGCGCTGGGGCTGATGCTGGCGCATGTCTGGATCTGGACCCATCCCGAGCTGCTGGAAAACGTGGCCCGGCGTCAATGGACCGTGGGCGACAGCGCATTGCTGCAATTCGGCCCCGGCAACCGCCTGCTGGGTGCCGTGGTCTCGCTGCCCAGCCTGCTGGTCGCCCTGGTGGGGCTGTGGCAGCTGTGGCGCCTGTTCGGTTGCTATGCGCGCGGCCTGGTGTTCGCGGCCGAGCCGGTGCGCCGTCTGCACAGCGTGGGCTGGGCCGTCACCGCGCTGGCACCGCTGCTGCCGCTGTCGCAGACCTTCGCGGTACTGGCGCTGAGCTGGAACAACCCGCCCGGCACCCGGCTGCTGGTCTTCACGGTGTCGTCCGAGCATTACCTGGCGCTGCTGTTCGGGCTGGTGCTGCTGGCCATGGCTCGCATCATGCAGGAGGCGCAGCGCGTGGCGCAGGAGAACGCGGAGTTCATCTGATGCCCATCCGCGTGACCCTGGACGTGATGCTGGCGCGCCGCAAGATGCGCTCCAAGGACCTCGCCGAACAGGTCGGCATCACCGAAGCCAATTTGTCCCTGCTGAAATCGGGCAAGGTGCGCGGCGTGCGCTTCGACACGCTGGCCCGCATCTGCGCCGCGCTGGACTGCCAGCCCGGCGAACTGTTGATCTACGAAGCTGGCGAGGAGGATGCCCATGGCGACGCGGCCGACGATGCGGCTTGAACGCCGCGCGCTGGTGCTGGCGCTGGTGCTGCTGGCTCACCTGGGCCTGTTGGGCCTGCTGGCGCGCGCCTGGCGCGCGCCGCCGGTGCCCCCCCGCGACGAAGGCCGGGTGACACGCCTGGTACTGCTGCGCCTGCCCTCGCCCAAGCCCGCCGCCACACCGACACCACCGGCGCCGCGCAGCGAGCGCATGCGCCCCGCTACGCCGATGCCGCGCCCGGCGGACGCACCAGCGCCCGCGCGCGTCATCGTGCCGGAGACAGCGCCCGCGCCGGTGGCCGCTGCGCCGGCCGAGCGGCCGGCCTCGGCGCCAGTCGAACCGCTGCTGAGCAGCGAGGCCACCCGACGCGCGCTGCGTGAGGCCGCGCGTGGCCCGCTGCTGAGCGAACGCGCCGACCAAGCCAGCCAGACGCTGGACCGCGGCGACGCGCCGGCGCGCCTGGGCCAGAGCATCCAGAAGGCCGGCCATGGCGACTGCGGCAAGGGCGAATTCGCCGGCGGCGGCATGGGGCTGCTGAGCCTGCCCTTCTATGTGCTCGCCGAGGCGCGCGGAAAGTGCCGCCGATGAAGCGCAAACACCTGGGCACCGCGCTCGCACTGGTCCTCGCCGCGCTGGCATTGGGCGCGCAGCTGCTCGATCCGAGCCCGCCCGCCGAGCCGGCGCAGGCCCGCTCCGCGGCGCCCGGCCACACGCCGGATACCGGATCGGCCCGCGCCGGTCTCCTCGATCACCCCGCATCAGGCGCGCCGTAGGCCTGCCGCCCCCGTCCCCACCATCCTCAGGGAGAAAAGAGCCCATGACACGCCATGTCCGCCGCGCCCGCCTGACGGCCGCCTGCGCCCTGTTCCTTGCCGCCACCAGCGTCCACGCCCAGAACCAGCCAGAGGCGGTGCAGCAGTTGCCGCGCGTCGAGTCCGACGTGAAGCGCGACGACAGCAGCAGCGCCCCCTATGCCCAGCTCAACGAGTTGCTGTGGCGGCTCAAGACCCAGGGCGAGGGCCTGTTCCGGCTGCGCTTCCAGCTTCAGCCGCGCGACAAGGCGCAGCCGCTGCGCAGCGACGTCAAGCTGGCGCTGCTGAGCCCGGAGCGCTATGTCCCCATCGCGCTGGATGCCGAGCGGCGCTTCGAACTGCCCAGCTTCCCGCCCGAGGAGGCCAAGGAAATGGAGCTGGGCTCCAACCTGCCCAAGAAGAGCGCCGCCTTCCGGGGCGAGATCGAGATCACCACGCCGCCCGAGCAGCTGGACATGGCCACCGTGCGGCGCATCGTGCGCGTGGGCCAGAAGCTGCGCGGCGAACTGCTGCCCTGGTACCTGCGCTGGCTGATGCCGCAGGTCGAAGGGGTGCGCGTCTGCAGCGAAACGCCGCGCATGACGCTGGAATGGCCGGAGCAGGGTCAGACCCTGGAGCTCGTGCTGCCGCTGGACAAGAGCCTGCGCGAGCCCGGTGCGCCCAAAGACGGAACGCCACGCCATTGCACGCTGCTGACCGGCCAGGAGCCCTGGCCCGACGCCGCGCGGCTACAGCCCGGCGTCAAGACGCGCCTGACGGGCAAACTCTCCGGCGTGTCCTGACGCGCGGCTAGCGTGCCGCGGCGGCCGCGGCGCGCTCGCGCTCCAGTTCGCGCAGCACGCGGCGCTGCACCTTGCCGGTGGTGGTCATGGGCAGCTGGGCGATGAACTCGATCTCCTTCGGGTACTCGTAGGGCGCCAGCCGCGCGCGCACATGGGCCTGCAGTTCGGCCACCAGCGCCGGCGACGCGGCATGGCCCGCGGCCAGCACCACAAAGGCCTTGACCAGCGCGCCGCGCTCGGCGTCCGGCTTGGGCACCACGGCCGCGTTGGCCACCGCCGGATGCTTGACCAGGCAGTTCTCGATCTCGCCCGGGCCGATGCGGTAGCCGGCCACCTTGAACTGGTCATCGGCCCGCCCCTCGTACCAGAGGTAGCTCTGCTCATCCATGCGCGCCATGTCGCCGGTGCGGCACCAGCTGTCGGCCGGATCTCCGCTGAACTTGGCGCGCGTGGCCGCCTCGTTGCGCCAGTAGCCGAGGAAGAAGACCGGGTCCGGCTCGCCGTGCACGTCGCGGCGGTGCACCGCGATCTCACCGACCACGCCCGGCGCGCAGGCCCGCCCCTCGTCGTCGATCACCGCGACGCGGTGGCCCGGGTAGGCCCGACCCATGCTGCCCGGCCGCGCCGGCCACAGCCGCGCGCAGTTGCCGACCACGTAGTTGATCTCGGTCTGGCCGAACATCTCATTGACCGTGATGCCCAGCGCCTCGCGCACCCAGTGGAAGACAGCATCGCCCACCGCCTCGCCCGCGCTCATGATGGCCTGCAGCCCTAGCTGGTACTGCTCGCGCGGACGCGGACAGGCCTTCATCATCGCCTTCAACGCGGTCGGGAACAGAAAGGTGTGGGTCACGCCGTGGCGCTGCATCAGCTCGAAAGCCCGCAGCGGGTCGAAGCGCCCCTGGTGGCCCAGGATGGGCCGGCCGAAATAGAGCGTGGGCAGCAGTGCGTCCATCAGCCCGCCGGTCCAGGCCCAGTCGGCCGGGCTCCAGAACACCGCGTCGCTGGGCCGCGTCGGGTCTGCGGGGTCGAAGCCGAACCAGTTCTGGCTGGCGACGAAGCCGCTCAGATTGCCCAGCAGCGCGCGCTGCGGGATCAACGCGCCCTTGGGCGCGCCCGTGGTGCCGCTGGTGTAGATCAGCACGGCCGGGTCGTCGGCGCTGTTGGCGCGCGCGGCGAAGCGCGCATCCTCCACCTGCAGCGCCGCCATCCATCCGGTCTCCACCGGCCCCGGCCCGGCTTGCGAGGCCGGCGCCGGCGCGCCCGGTCCGTCCTGGCCCACGACCAGCAGCTCGCGCAACTGCGCGCAGGACGCCGCGGCCTCGCGCAGCGCGGCCAGCGCGCCGCAGTCGACGATGGCCAGCATCGCGTCGCTGTCGCGCAGCCGGTACTCCAGCGCCTCGGGCCCGAAGAGCAGGGACAGCGGCATCGCCACCGCGCCAAGCTGGTTGATCGCCACATGGGCCACCGCGGTCTCGAAGCGCTGCGGCAGCACGAGGGCGACCCGGTCGCCCACGCCCACGCCACGGCGCCGCAAGGCGTTGGAGAGGCGGTTGGCGGCGCGCTGCAGCTGGCCGAAGCTGTAGTGCGCGCAGCAGCCGGCATCGCTCTCGAACAGCACGGCCGTGGCCTCCGGCGTGTCGCGCGCCCAGCGGCCGCAGCACAGCTCGGCGATGCTCAGGGTCTGGGGCAGGTCCCAGCGGAACTCGGCATGCAGCCGCGCATAAGAGTCCTGCTCCTCGCCCAAGTTGGATGCCCGCGCCATAGCGCCTCCTGCCCGGTCCGCGCGCCGGGACGGGCCATGCTAGCGAGGGGCCGCCCGGCCAACCTCATGGAAAGCCCTAGCGGGATCCGCGGCCTACACTGCGCGCCATGCTGATCTATCACAACCCCCGCTGCTCCAAGTCCCGCGAAGCGCTGACCCTGCTGCAGGCGCAAGCCGGCGGGCATGGCCGCCGCCTGGAGGTCATCGAGTACCTGCAGACGCCCCCCACGCTGGACGAGCTGCGCCGTCTGCACGCCCTGCTGGGCGTGCCGGTGCGCGAGATGCTGCGCGATGGCGAGGCGGCCTACCAGACCCTGGACCTGGGCCGCGAGGGGCTGGACGACGATACCCTGCTGAGCGCCATCGCCCGGCATCCGGAGTTGCTGCAGCGCCCCATCGTGGTGGACGGCGAGCGGGCGCTGATCGCACGGCCGCCACAGCGGCTGCAGGACTGGTTCTGAAACGCGCCCTCGCCGCCAGCTGGGGTCAGGTCTTGCCCGCGTAGGCCGCCAGCTCCGGACCGGTCAGGCGGCAGATGCGCCAGTCCGGCATCACGGTGGCGCCCATCTTCTCGTAGAAGCGGATCGCGTTGGCATTCCAGTCCAGCACGCTCCATTCGAAGCGGCCGCAGCCCCGCTCCACGGCCAGCGCGGCCAGGTGGCTGAGCAGGCGCCGCCCCAGGCCCGCGCCGCGGTGCGCCGGCTGCACATACAGGTCTTCCAGGTAGAGGCCGGGCTGGGCCAGGAAGGTGGAGAAATTGGTGAAGAAGAGCGCGAAGCCCGCCAGCGCGCCGGCCTGCTCCACCACCACGGCCTCGGCCACCGGGCGTGGCCCGAACAGATGCGGGGCCAGCTTCTCCGGCGTCACCTGCAGCAGGTGGCTGAGGTTCTCGAATTCGGCCAGCTCGCGGATCAGGCCGACCAGCGCGGGCACATCCTCGGGACGCGCGGCGCGCAGCAGATAGGGGTGTTCGGTCGTCATGCCCGCATTGTCTCCATGGCGGCAACGTCCGCGGCACAAGACCCTTACAGTGCGCCCATGAGCCCGACGACCGCCTACGCCCCCTTGCGCCCGCACCGCAGCGAGCAGCTGACCCTGCGCGGCCTGAGCCACCATCTGCTGCGCTGGGGACCGCCGCCAACGCCACGGCGACCGCTGCTGGTGATGCTGCATGGCTGGATGGATGTCGGCGCCTCCTTCCAATTCGTCGTCGACGCGCTGCCCGCGGACCAGCCCGTGCTCGCGATGGACTGGCGCGGCTTCGGCCTCACCGAGTCCACGCCGGCCGACTGCTACTGGTTCCCCGACTACCTCGGCGACCTGGACGCGCTGCTGGACGCCGTGAGCCCCGAGGCCCCGGTGGACCTGCTCGGCCACAGCATGGGCGGCAACATCGTGATGAGCTATGCCGGCGTGCGCCCGCAGCGCGTGCGCCGGCTGATCAACCTGGAGGGCTTCGGCCTGCCCGAGACCCAGCCCGAGATGGCGCCGCAGCGCCTGGCCGAATGGCTGGACGACCTGAAGACGCCGCAGGAGCTCAAGACCTACGAGGACCTGGCGGGCGTGGCCGCGCGGCTGATGAAGACCAACCCGCGCCTGGGCGCCGACAAGGCGCACTGGCTGGCCCCGCACTGGTCGCGCCGGCGCGCGGACGGACGCTGGGAAATCCTCGGCGACCCCGCGCACAAGCGCAGCAACCCCGTGCTCTACCGCAAGGCCGAGGCCCTGGCCTGCTGGTCGCGCATCGCCGCGCCCACGCTGTGGGTGGAAGGCAGCGACACCAACATCGGCCAGTGGTGGGGTGACCGCTATCCGCGCGCCGACTTCGAGGCCCGGCTGGCCGTCGTGCCCCAGCTGCAGCGGGCGGTGCTGCAGGGCGCGGGACATATGCTGCATCACGACCAGCCGCAAGCGCTGGCGGAGCATTTGGCACGCTTCCTCGCCGAGACCTGACGCCGCGTCCGCAGGCGGGCAGCCTCTGCCACCCAGGCCAGGGCCACTCCGGATCGCGCCGTGTTCGCGTGGGCGTTAACCTCCGCCCGGTTTCAAAACAAGAAGCAAACCGGGAGGACACGATGAGACCCCATTCCATCCTTGGCAGAGGCTGGCGCTGGCTGGCCGCCGCGCTGCCACTGCTCGCCAGCATGACAATCCTGCAACCCGCCACGGCCCAGGCCACGGCTGAGCCGGTGGCGCTGGAGCAGTTCTTCCAGCATCCAGCGGTGCTGGATGCCAAGCTCTCGCCGTCCGGGCGGCAGATCGCACTGACGACCGCGGCCGGCGGCAAGCGCGTCTCTCTGTTTGTCATCGAACTGGGCGGAACGCTCCGACCCATGCGAACCGCCACGTTCTCGAACGTGGATGTCACTCGCTTCGAATGGGTCAGCGACGAGCGGCTGGTCTTCAGCGTCGTCGACCTCCAAGCCGGTGGTGGCGAAGATCAACGCATGGCCCCGGGGCTGTACTCGGTCGCACCCAATGGCCAGGAGTTGCGCACGCTGGTGCGCCGCATTGGCACGCACTTCAGCGAAGGGTCTCGCGATCGCTCGCTGGAATGGAATCACATACTGCTGGCGGTGCCTCGCGTTCAGACTGACGAACTGGTTGACCATGTCGTGATAGGCGCCATGAAGTACGACAGTCACGACCTGACCCATATCGTCCCCATGTGGCTCAATGTGCGCAGTGGCCGCACCCGGCCGATGGAGATCAAGGGCGCGCCCGACGGTGCTCGCCACTGGCTGTTCGACAGCCAAGGCAACGCCCGCGCCACTGTGACTCGCAAGGGGGGGCGTGAATTCTTCCACTGGCGGAGCACTGCCGACCGAGACTGGCGTCTGCTCAGCGAGCACGACCGCATGCATCCCCCCTTCGAGCTGCATTCGGTCGACGCCAAAGGCACGCTGTACCTGACGTACAACACCGGTGCGGGCCAGTACGCCACGCTGAGCACTTATGACTTCTCGGCCGGCAAACCCGACGCGCGACCGCTGGTCAGCACGCCGGGCTTTGACTTCAGCGGTACGCTGCTCCTGGATCACAGCGGCATGACAGCTCTGGGTGTGCGTCTGGAGACCGATACCGAGCAAACCCTCTGGTTCGACGCGGCGATGAAGCGCTTCCAGGCCGAGGTCGATGAGCGCCTGCCCGGCCGAATCAACCGCGTGCAGTGCCGTCGCTGCGGCGCCGAGGACATGGTGGCTCTGGTGAACAGCTTCTCTGACCGCGATCCTGGCAGCCTGTGGCTGTACCAGGCCGCAACACGGCAGTGGCAGCCGGTCAGCCAGGTTCTCGATGGCCTCGAGCCTCAGCGCATGGCTAGCGTGGACTTCCAGCGCATCCGTGCGCGCGACGGACGGGATCTGCCGGTCTGGATCACGCTGCCGCCCAGCGTCAAGCCCGGCACCAAGCCCGAGCGTCCGCTGCCCACCGTCGTCATGGTCCATGGCGGGCCCTGGGTGCGCGGTGGCCATTGGCGCTGGTCGGCGATGGAGCAGTTCCTCGCGTCGCGCGGCTACCTGGTCATCAGCCCCGAGTTCCGCGGCAGCACCGGCTACGGCTGGGCGCACTACCAGGCCGGCTGGAAGCAGTGGGGGCAGGCCATGCAGGATGACGTGGCCGATGCACTGAAGTGGGCCCAGGCCCAGGGCCTGGCCGATCGGCGCGCCTGCATCGCCGGCGCCAGCTATGGCGGCTATGCCACGCTGATGGGCCTGGTGCGCGATCCTGAGCTGTACCGCTGCGGCATCGCCTGGGTGGGCGTCGCGGACCTGAAGCTGCTAGTGCAGGGCAGTGGCTGGATCCACGACGACATCGGCAAGGACACGCGCCGCTATGGTTTGCCCGTGACGGTGGGTGACCCTGAGAAGGACGCCGAGATGATCCAGGCCAACTCGCCGGTCGAGCAGGCCGCGCGCATCAAGGCGCCGCTGCTGCTGGCCTATGGCGCCGCCGACGTGCGCGTGCCACTGGCCCATGGCGAGCGGCTGCGCAGTGCGCTGAAGGCTGCCGGCCAGACGCCGGAATGGGTGGTCTACCCGGACGAAGGCCATGGCTGGCGACAGGTATCCACCCAGGTGGACTTCGCGCGCCGCGTCGAGCAGTTCCTGGACCGTCACCTGAAGGCCGGCGCCCCCTGAGTACCTTGGCCCGCTCCGCGTCGCGCGTGCTCGCGGCTTCACGACCCGCGATCCCGGGCCGCCCCGGATCGCGCGGGCGCGGCGTCCGCGGTAACCTCGCGCCCCGACCAAGAACAGGTTTGAGATCCGGGGAGGACTTCCATGACCGCAAAGACTCGGCGCTGGCGCCGGCTGCGCCTGCTGGGCACCGCACTGGCCCTGATGGCAGGGGCTCTCGCTCAACCCGCCCTTGCGCAAGGCGCCACCGAGCCGGTGGCGCTGGAGCAGTTCTTCCAGCATCCCGCGGTGCTGGACGTCAAGCTCTCGCCCTCGGGCCGGCAGATCGCGCTGACCACCTCGGCCGGCAGCAAGCGCGTCTCGCTGTACGTCGTCGAACTGGGCGACACGCCCAAGCCCAAGCGGGCCGCGGCCTTCTCCGATGTGGATGTGGTCCGCTTTGACTGGGTGGGGGACGAGCGGCTGGTCTTCAGCGTGGTGGACCTCGAGGCCGGCAGCGGCGAGGACCAGCGCCTGGCGCCCGGGCTCTACTCCGTGGCCCCGGACGGCCAGGAGCTGCGCACGCTGGTGCGCCGCTATGGCACCCCCTTCGTCAGCAACGGCGAGCGCAACCGCTCGCTGGAGTGGAACCACCTGCTGCTGTCCGTCCCCCGCGCGCAGCCCGACGCCCCGGCCGACGAGGTCGTGATCGGCGTAATGAAGTTCGAGGGCAAGTCGCTGGCCCAGATCACGCCGCTGTGGCTCAACGTGCGCACCGGCCGCACCCGCGCCATGGACATCAGGGGCGCCCCCGACAACATCCACGCCTGGATGTTCGACAGCCGCGGCAACCCGCGCGCCGCGATCAGCAGCACCAACGGCCGCGAGATCTACCACTGGCGCGGCGCCGGCGACGAAGGCTGGCGCGAACTGAGCACGCACGACAGTCTGCGCCGCCCCTTCAGCCTGCATTCGGTGGACGACAAGGGCACGCTCTACGTGACGCGCAGCACCGGCGCCGGCAAGTACTCGACGCTGACCACCTATGACTTCGCCGCCGGCAAGCCCAGCGCCAAGCCACTGGTCAGCACGCCGGGCTTCGACTTCACCGGCACGCTGCTTCTTGAGCGCAGCGGCGACTTGGCGCTGGGCGTGCGTCTGGAGACCGATGCCGAGCAGACCCTCTGGTTCGACGCCGCCATGAAGCGCTTCCAGGCCGAGGTCGACGAGCGCCTGCCGGGCCGCGTCAACCGCGTGCAGTGCGTGCGCTGCGGCGCGAACGACATGGTGGCGCTGGTGAGGAGCTTCTCGGACCAGGATCCGGGCACCTTGTGGCTTTACGAAGCCGCGTCGAAGCGCTGGCAACCGATCAGCCAGGTGCTCAAGGGCATAGACCCGCGGCGCATGGCCAGCGTGGACTTCCAGCGCATCCGCGCGCGCGACGGCCTGGACCTGCCGGTCTGGATCACGCTGCCGCCCAGCGTCAAGCCCGGCACCAAGCCCGAGCGTCCGCTGCCCGCCGTCGTCATGGTCCATGGCGGGCCCTGGGTGCGCGGCGGCCATTGGCGCTGGTCGGCGATGGAGCAGTTCCTCGCGTCGCGCGGCTATCTGGTCATCAGCCCCGAGTTCCGCGGCAGCACCGGCTATGGCTGGGCGCACTACCAGGCTGGCTGGAAGCAGTGGGGCCAGACCATGCAGGACGACGTGACCGATGCGCTGAAGTGGGCCCAGGCCCAGGGCCTGGCCGACCGGCGCGCCTGCATCGCCGGCGCCAGCTATGGCGGCTATGCCACGCTGATGGGCCTGGTGCGCGATCCTGAGCTGTACCGCTGCGGCATCGCCTGGGTGGGCGTCGCGGACCTGAAGCTGCTGATCCAGGGCAGCGGCTGGATCGGCGACGACGTCAGCGAGGACGCGCGCCGCTACGGCCTGCCGGTGATGGTGGGAGACCCGGACAAGGATGCCGAGATGATCCAGGCCAACTCGCCGGTCGAGCAGGCCGCGCGCATCAAGGCGCCGCTGCTGCTGGCCTATGGCGCGGCCGATGTCCGCGTGCCGCTGGCCCATGGCGAGCGCCTGCGCAGTGCGCTGAAGGCCGCCGGCCAGACCCCGGAATGGGTGGTCTACCCCAACGAGGGCCACAGCTGGCGCCAGGTGACCACCCATGTGGACTTCGCGCGCCGCGTCGAGCAGTTCCTGGACCGCCACCTGAAGGCTGGGGCCCCGTGAAGGTCCCAAGCCGTCCGGAGCCCGCGGACGGCGTGCCCTGGCTGCCGACACGCTGGAGCTGGGCGCAGTGGTGGCGACTGCTGCGCGGGCCACGGGCCGGGGCCCGCGCCACCGCGCTGACCCAGCGGCACCGCGCGCCGCCCTGGTCGGGCGAGCACCTGGCGCGCTACAACGCCGCGCTGGGCTATGCACCGGACGCCCTGCCGCTGTGCTACCCCTATCTGCTCGCGCAGCGCGCCCAGCTGGCGCTGATGCTGTCGGAGGACTTCCCGCTGCCGGTGCTGGGCCTGGTGCATCTGAGCCAGCGCCTGCAATGGCTCGCGCCGCCCGACCGACGCGCGGCGCTGCAGCTGTCCACGCGCGCAACGCTGCTGCCGCCGGACGCGCAGGATGCGCGCCAGCGTCCGCGCCTGCAGATGGAGGTGACGCTGAGCCAGCCGGCGGGGCCGGTCTGGCAGGGCAGCAGCCTCTATCTGGCGCGAGGGCAGGCGCGGCCGACGCAAGCCCGCCCGCGCCCGGCCGCCGTGCCGCCCGATCCCGCGCTGCCGCCGTTGGCGCAATGGCCGGTGGCGCGCAACGAGGGCTGGCGCTATGCCCGGCTGTCCGGCGACCTCAACCCCATCCACCTGTGGGACTGGTCGGCGCGGCTGCTGGGCCAGCGCCGCGCCATCATTCATGGCATGCACAGCCTGGCCCGCGCGCTGGCGGAATGGCAGCGTCTGCAGGGACAGCCCCCTCGCGAGGCCGAGATCGACTTCCTGCGACCAGTGCCGCTGGGCGCGCAGCTGGCGCTGCACGGCGAGCCGCAGGGCCGATTCGAATTGCAGTGCGAACAGGCGCTGGCCGCGCGCGGGCGGGTCGTCGCCTGAGCGCCCGGTCCGTCGTCAGCGGATCAGCTTCGCGCTGAGCACCAGTGCGCCGTCGGCCCGGCGCAGTTCCAGGCGGTCTCCCTCGCGGCGAAAGCGCTCCGCGCCCTCCAGCTGACGCAGCAGCTGGGCCTCCTGCGTCATCACACCGGTCGGATGCAGACAGGCGCGCCGCCCCTGGGCCAGCCCGCTCAGGCGCAAGACCTGGCCCCCATCGCCCGAGCTCAGCTCGTAGCGGCCGAGCAGCGGATTGCAGCCGCCCGAGCCCGACAGCCGCCCATCGGCGTCGAAGGCCAGCTCGATGCGGCTGCCGTCGATCAGGCTGCTCACCGCCTGCTGGCCGTTGTTGAGCATCAGCACCTCCCAGCGCGTGCCTGCCAGACCGGCGGGCTGCGGCGCCAGGCGCGCCAGCGTGCGGCCGTCGCCGTCCAGCAGCTCCAGCATGCCGCCGTCGCCGGGGGCCACGCGGGCGGCCCGGGTCGCGGCCAGCGCCGCCTGCCAGCCTTGGGAGAGCGCCTCGCGCCCGGGCTGGCAGGCCATCAGCGTGCCCACGCCGGGGCCCGGACCGAAGTCCAGGTTGCCGCCGCGCTGCGTGTAGGGGCGCGCATAGCGGTTGCAGCCATCGCTGCCGCCGGCGCGGCCGTTCTCGAAGGCCAGCGTGGGGCGCAGCGTCGGGGGCAGGTCTTGCCCCGGCTGCGCCGCCAACTCGGCCAGCACCCAGCGGCTGCCCTCCAGCGTCGGCGCTCCCCCGCCGCCGCCGCCACCGACGCCGGCGCAGGCGGACAGCCCGCCCGCCAGCAAGGCCAGTGCGGCCCAGCGCCACGGTCCCAGGGAATGGATCTTGTTGTGCATGGTTTTTCTCCCGAGTTGGAACAAGCGTGGAGCTTAAAGCCATGCGCGTGCGGCGGACCTGCCTGTCGACGCAAGGACCACCGGACGGACACGCAGCGTCACAAAGCGCCGCGACCCGGGGCGCCTAGAATGCGCGCCCTTCGGCACTCCTTACGCACCCTTCCCGCTTCCGGCCATGAACATCGTCGTCAACGAAGACCTGCGCGCCTACATCGATCCGCTCAGCCCCGAAGAGTACGAGGCGCTGGAGCGCAGCATCCTGGCCGAGGGCTGCCGGGACGCCCTGGTGCTGTGGGGCGAGCTGCTGGTGGACGGTCACAACCGCTATTCCATCTGCAGCAAGCACGGCCTGCCCTTTCAAACCGTGCAGAACACACGCTTCAAGTCCATCGAGGACGTGCACCTGTGGATGATCGACCAGCACCTGGGGCGGCGCAGCGTGTCCGACTTCCAGCGCGGCGTGCTCGCGCTGCGCAAGAAGGAGATCCTGGAGGCCCGCCGCCTGGCCGTGCTGCAGGACCCCGCGCCCGAAGCCCCCCCGGCCGAGGACAGCACGCCCGCGCTGCCGCCCCCGCCGCCGCTGAAGAGCCGCGAAGCCATCGCCAAGGCGGCGCGCGTCAGCACCGCGACGGTGACGCAGATCGAGAAGATCCAGAAATCCGCGGCGCCCGAGCTGGTGGCCGCGGTGAAGGCCGGCGAGGTGTCCATCAGCGCGGCCGCGGTGATCGCCGACCTGCCCGTGGAAACCCAGGCTGCCGCCGTGGCCGGCGGAAAGAAGACGCTGCGCGAGACCGCCAAGCAGGCGCGCGAGGCCAAGGGCGGCAAGCGCAAGCCCGCCGACGAGGGCCAGGACGCGCCAGTAGGCGAAGCCCAGGCCGCAAGCGCCGAGGACCTGGGCCCGCTGAGCGACGAGCAGCGCGAACGCCTGCAGCTGCAGCTCAAGGCACTGCAACAGGAGAACACCCGGCTGCAGCAGTTGCTGTCCGAGCGCGACGCCCAGCTGGGCCAGGCGCGCCAGCAGCTGCTGCGCGCGGAAGAGGCGCTGAAGGCCGCCGGGCTGGCACTGCCCGAGGCCTGAGCGCCGGCCGCGTCAGTCCTGCCCCGCGCCGCCGTCCGCGCTGTCGTGCCGCTGTTCGCGGTCGCGCCGGTTCATCGTGCGCGCGTAGAACCAGACCAGCACGCAATACACGATCAGCGCCCCCTGGGCCGCGACCCAGAAGCTGAAGGGCCAGCCCAGGACGCTGAAGCTCAGCGATCGGGCGAAGTAGGCGATCACGAAGGTGACCGTGAACCAGACGGCCAGCAGCAGGCCCACCAGGCGCAGGTTGGCGCGCCAGTAGGCGCCGGAGTCGGGAGGGGTCGCCATCGCGGAGTCGGGACGGGTGGAGCGAGCGCCGATTGTGCCCGCCGCCAGCGCTCAGCGGCAGCCGGCCAGACCCTGCCCCAGGCAGACCCAGAGCTTGAGCGCGCTGCCCAGCAGCCACAGCGCCAGCAGCAAGGCCAGCGCCAGCGCGCGCACGCGGCGCTCCGGCCAGGCCCGCGGCGCCAGGCGACGCACGCCCGCCAACCAAGGCTGCAGCACCCAGCCCAGCAGACGCCAGGCCCCGTTGTGCTCGCGCCGGGCGCCGATCAGCGCGCCCAGCAGCGCCTGCCCGGCCCAGGCCAGCAGCGCGATCTCGGCGAGCAGCTTGGGCAGCAGGGCCAGGGTCAGCATGGGCGCAAGGATAGCCGCCCCGGCCTTGCGCCCACCCTCGGGGCTCGACGTCAAACGACCGGGATAAGACCCACAGGACATGAGAAAATGGCAGATTGATCTGGCACACGCCGGAGCCACTCTGAAGACACCATGGACATCGAACGGATCAATGCGATCGGCAACCTGCTGACCGATCTGCAAGCGCGTACCGACGCGCTAAGGGGGTATCTTTGACTACGACCGCAAATCACTGCGGTTGAACGAGGTCAATGCCGCGCTGGAGAACCCCAACATCTGGAACGAGCCCAAGCGGGCTCAGGAGCTGGGCAAGGAAAAGCGCACGCTGGAGACGGTGGTCGAGACCATCAACTTCCTCTCCAGCAACCTGTCGGACAACCTGGAGTTGTTCGAGATGTCCAAGGAAGAGAGTGACTTCGACGGCCTCGAGGCCATCGAAGCCGACGCGGCCAAGCTGACCGAGAAGGTCGAGGAGCTGGAGTTCCGCCGGATGTTCAACAACCCGGCCGATCCGAGCAACTGCTTCATCGACATCCAGGCCGGCGCCGGCGGCACCGAGGCCTGCGACTGGGCCGGCATGCTGCTGCGCCAATACCTGAAGTACTGTGAGCGCAAGGGCTTCAAGGCCGACGTCGAGGAAGAAACCCCGGGCGACGTGGCCGGTATCAAGAGCGCCACGATCAAGGTGGAGGGCGAGTACGCCTTCGGCCTGCTGCGCACCGAGTCGGGCGTGCACCGCCTGGTGCGCAAGAGCCCGTTCGATTCTTCGGGCGGCCGCCACACCAGCTTCGCCTCGCTCTTCGTCTACCCGGAGATCGACGATTCGATCGAGATCGACATCAACCCGGCCGACGTGCGCACCGACACCTTCCGCGCCAGCGGCGCCGGCGGCCAGCACATCAACAAGACCGACTCCGCGGTGCGTCTGACCCACGTTCCCACGGGCATCGTGGTGCAGTGCCAGGACAGCCGCAGCCAGCACAGCAACCGCGACGTCGCCTGGCGCCGCCTGCGCTCGCGCCTGTACGACCATGAAATGAAGAAGCGCATGGCCGAGCAGCAGAAGCTGGAAGACAGCAAGACCGACGTGGGCTGGGGCCACCAGATCCGCTCCTATGTGCTGGACCAGAGCCGCATCAAGGACCTGCGCACCAATGTCGAAATCTCCAACACGCAAAAGGTGCTGGACGGCGACCTGGACGCCTTCATCACCGCGTCACTGAAGCAAGGCGTCTGACGCCGATGCGCGGCCCCGCCCCGGAGACGGCGGGGTCCTCTCCCGACAAGACTTCCTCCGGACCCCACTCGAACAAGGATGCCCGCCATGATGCGAGAAGGCACTGCCACCCCGATCCGCCGCGAAGACTATGTGGCGCCCGCGTACTGGATACGCAGCGTCGACCTGTGCTTCGACCTGGACCCGGCCAAGACCCTGGTCACCAGCAAGATGCAGATCGAGCGCAACACCGCCGTGGCCCACGGCCCGCTGCGCCTGCACGGCGAAGAGCTGAACCTGCTGCGCGTGCTGATCAACGGCGACAGCGTCTCCTTCCGCCAGGAAGGGCATGAGCTCATCATCGACAACGCGCCCGACGCCGACTTCCAGCTCGAGATCCGCAACACCTGCGCGCCGGAGAAGAACACCTCGCTGTCGGGCCTGTACACCTCGGGCGGCGGCTTCTTCACCCAGTGCGAGGCCGAGGGCTTCCGCCGCATCACCTACTTCCTCGACCGCCCGGACGTGATGGCGGTCTACACCGTGACGCTGCGCGCCGACCAGGCCAAGTACCCGGTGCTGCTGTCCAACGGCAACCTGCTGGAGTCCGGCAGCCTGGACAACGGCCGCCACTTCGCGAAGTGGCACGACCCCTTCCCCAAGCCCAGCTATCTGTTCGCCCTGGTCGCGGCCGACCTGGTCGCGCGCGAACAGCGCATCCGCACGCGCGCCGGCAAGGACCACCTGCTGCAGGTCTATGTGCGCCGCGGCGACCTGGAGAAGACCGAGCACGCGATGAACTCGCTGATCGCCTCGGTGGTCTGGGACGAGGCGCGATTCAAGCTGCCGCTGGACCTGGAGCGCTTCATGGTGGTCGGCGTGTCCGACTTCAACATGGGCGCGATGGAGAACAAGGGCCTGAACATCTTCAACACCAGCGCCCTGCTCGCCTCGCCGGCCACCGCGACCGACGCGGACTTCTTCCGCATCGAGTCCATCGTCGCGCACGAGTACTTCCACAACTGGACCGGCAATCGCGTCACCTGCCGCGACTGGTTCCAGCTCTCGCTGAAAGAAGGCCTGACCGTCTTCCGCGATCAGGAATTCAGCCAGGACATGGCCGCCGCTCCGAGCAGCCGTGCCGTCTGCCGCATCCAGGACGTGCGCATGCTGCGCTCCGGCCAGTTCCCCGAGGACGCCGGCGCGATGGCCCATCCGGTGCGCCCGGACTCCTACGTCGAGATCAACAACTTCTACACCGCCACGGTCTACAACAAGGGCGCCGAAGTCGTGCGCATGTACCAGACCCTGGTCGGCCGCGAAGGTTTCGCCAAGGGCATGGCGCTGTACTTCCAGCGCCATGACGGCCAGGCCGTGACCTGCGACGACTTCGCCCAGGCCATCGCCGATGCCAACCCCGGCTCCGAGCTCTCCTCGCGCCTGGACACCTTCAAGCGCTGGTACGCCCAGGCCGGCACGCCGCGCCTGCAGGCGCGCGGCGAGTACGACGCCGCAGCCCAGACCTACACGCTGACCCTGAAGCAGCACAACCCGGCGACGCCGGGCCAGCCCGACAAGCTGCCCCAGGTGATCCCGGTGGCCATGGGCCTGCTCTCGCGCGAGGGCCAGGTCTTGCCGCTGCAGCTGCAGGGCGAGGAGGCGCCGGCCGGCACCGAACGCGTGCTGGTGCTGGACCAGGCCGAACAGCGCTTCGTCTTCGTCAACGTCGCCACCGAGCCGGTGCCCTCGCTGCTGCGCGGCTTCTCCGCGCCGGTGCTGCTGGACGACGGCCTGGGCGACGCCGAGCTGCTGACCCTGCTGCAGCATGACGCCGACGCCTTCAACCGCTGGGAAGCCGGCCAGCGCCTGGCGCTGGCGCGCATCGTCGCCGCGGTGCGCGGCGGCCAGGCGCTGCAGCTGGACGCGGGCTATGTCGAGGCCATGCGCGCCGTGCTGCGTCACCCCGGGCTGGATCCCGCCTTCAAGGCCCTGGCCCTGGTGCTGCCCGACGAGGCCTACATCGCCGAACAGCTGGCCGAGGCCGGCGTGCCGGTGGACCCGCAGGCCATCCACGCCGCGGTGGATGCGGCCCAGCACCAGCTGGCCGCCGAGCTGCACGAGGACTGGGCACAGGCCTTCGAGGCGCAGCAGGTGCACGAGGGCTACCAGCCCACCCCGCGGCAGGCGGGCCAGCGCGCGCTGGCCAATCTGGCGCTGTCCATGCTGGTGCTGCAGGCCACGCGCAGCGGCGACCCCGTGTGGCCCGGCCGGGCCTACCAGCGCTTCAAGGACGCCAGCAACATGACCGACCGCCTGGGCGCGCTGTCCGCGCTGGTGCAGGCGCATGCCGAGCTGGCCCAGCCGGCGCTGGAGCGCTTCCATGCCCAGTTCCGCCACGAGCCGCTGGTGGTGGACAAGTGGTTCGCGCTGCAGGGCCGCGCCGCCGAGCGCCAGGGCAAGACCTTCGCGCGCGTCAAGCAGCTGCTGCAGCATCCCGACTTCACGCTGAAGAACCCCAACCGCGCGCGCAGCCTGATCTTCTCGCTGTGCATGTCCAACCCGGCCGCCTTCCACCGCGGCGACGCCGCGGGCTATGTGTTCTGGGCCGACATGGTGCTGCAGCTGGACGCGATCAACCCGCAGGTGGCCGGCCGTCTGGCGCGCGTGATGGACCGCTGGACCGCGCTGGCCCAGCCCTATCGCAGCGCCGCGCGCGAGGCCATCGCCCGCGTGGCCGCCAAGCCCGACCTGTCCAACGACGTGCGCGAGATCGTCGAGCGCGCGCTGGCGCTGGGCGAGTAAGCCGGCACCGCAACGCTTTCTGCACTATCTGGAGATCCCATGAGCCACCGCGTCAGCCTGACCCAGTACCTGGTCGAACAGCAGCGCCAGCACGGCCACATCCCGCAGCAGCTGCGCCTGCTGATCGAGGTGGTGGCGCGTGCCTGCAAGCGCATCGCCATCAGCGTCAACAAAGGTGCGCTCGGCGACGTGCTGGGCACGGCCGGCTCCGAGAACGTGCAGGGCGAGGTGCAGAAGAAGCTGGACATCATCGCCAACGAGGTGCTGATCGAGGCCAACGAATGGGGCGGCCACCTCGCGGCGATGGCGTCGGAAGAAATGGAGGGCATCTACCTGGTGCCCAACCGCTTCCCGCAGGGCGAATACCTGCTGATGTTCGACCCGCTGGACGGCTCGTCCAACATCGACGTCAACGTCTCGATCGGCACCATCTTCTCGGTGCTGAAGAAGCCCGAGGGCAGCAAGGGCGTCAGCGAGGAAGACTTCCTGCAGCCGGGCAGCCAGCAGGCGGCCGCCGGCTATTGCGTCTACGGCCCGCAGACCACGCTGGTGCTGACCGTCGGCGACGGCGTCGCGATGTTCACGCTGGACCGCGAGCAGGGCTCCTGGGTGCTGACCGCGGACGACGTGAAGATCCCCGAGGACACCAAGGAATTCGCGATCAACATGTCCAACATGCGCCACTGGGACGCCCCGGTGAAGCGCTACATCGACGAATGCCTGGCCGGCGACGAAGGCCCGCGCGGCAAGAACTTCAACATGCGCTGGATCGCCTCCATGGTCGCGGACGTGCACCGCATCCTGACCCGCGGCGGCATCTTCATGTACCCCTGGGACAAGCGCGAGCCCAACAAGCCGGGCAAGCTGCGCCTGATGTACGAGGCCAACCCCATGTCCTTCCTGATCGAGCAGGCCGGCGGCGCCGCGACCAACGGGCGCCAGCGCATCATGGATCTGCAGCCCACGCAGCTGCACGAGCGCGTGTCCGTCATCCTGGGCTCCCGCAACGAGGTGGAGCGCGTCACCCGCTACCATCTGGAGAACTGACCCTGCCCAGGAGTACCGTTTGAGCGCAGCCCCCCCGACCACCCCGCTGCCGCCCGAAGGCGAATGGCAGGCCATTCTGGACCACACCCCGGAGGCGGCGCGCCAACGGGTCTGGGCCGGCGTCCAGCCGCATGCGCCGGCGCTGGCCGACGCCTTCTACGAGGCGATGATGGCCCACCACCAGGCCCAGTCCTTCCTGGACCATGAGGTGGTGCAGCAGCGCCTGCGCCACTCCATGCAGCGCTGGCTGCTGGAGCTGTTCCACCATCCGCATGGCGACCTGCCGGCGCTGGTGGCGATGCAGCGCCACGTTGGCGAGGTGCATGCGCGCATCCAACTGCCCATCCATCTGGTGGCGCGCGGCGCGCGCCAGCTCAAGCGCAGCCTGTTCGCCGTGCTCGCCCAGTCGACCGGCGACGAGACCCTGCTGCGCCAAGCCCAGGTCTATGTGGGCCAGCTGATGGATCTGGCGCTGGAGCTGATGTCCGAGGCCTTCATGCGCAACAGCCAGCGCGGGGCCCGCAACGACGAGGCCTACCGGCTCTTCTCGCTGGGCCAGAACCTCTCGGTGGAGCGCGAGCGTCAGCGCTCGGCGCTGCTGGAGTGGAGCCAGGAGCTGCTGTTCTCGCTGCACCGCGGCGGTGAACGGCCCGCGCAGGTGCCCAGCCTGGGGCGCTCGGAGTTCGGGCTGTGGTTCCACCACAAGGGCAGCGCGATGTTCGACGGCGTGCCCGAGCTGGAGCTGCTGCGCGAGATCGTGGCGCGCATCGACGACAGCCTGCTGCCCCGCCTGTACGCCCCGCAGACCGACCCGCTGGAACTCAACCGCCACCTGCTGGAGCTGCAGATGGAGCTGGAGAACCTCAAGTTCCAGCTCAAGACCCTGTTCGAACGCCAGCTGGAGGTGGAGAACGGCCGCGACACCCTCACCCGGCTGCTCAACCGCCGCTTCCTGCCTTCGGTGATCGGCCGCGAGATCAAGCTCGCCAACGAGCGCCACAGCCGCTTCGGCGTGCTGCTGCTGGACATTGACCACTTCAAGCGCATCAACGACGAGCGTGGCCACGACGCCGGCGACCTGGTGCTGCAACAGGCGGCCATGCTCATCCTGGACAGCGTGCGCAACGGCGACTTCGTGTTCCGCTATGGCGGCGAGGAAATCCTGGTCGTGCTGGTCGAGGTCGACGCCAACGGCCTGGCGCGCGCCGCCGAACAGCTGCGCGAGCGCTTCGCCGCCAGCGAATTCCTGCTCGGCCAGGGCCGCAAGCTCCACGTCACGGTCAGCATCGGCGCCGCGCTGTTCGATGGCCATCCCGACTACCAATACCTGATCACCCGGGCCGACGAGGCCCTCTACCGCGCCAAGCAGGCCGGCCGCGACCAGGTCTGCGTGGCAGAGCTTGGCTCCTCCTGATTTCCCGTGCTATAGTCTTGGTCTTAGGCCGGTGTAGCTCAGTTGGTAGAGCAGCGCATTCGTAATGCGAAGGTCGGGAGTTCGACTCTCTTCACCGGCACCATACAAATCAAGGGCTTGGCGTCACTCGGCGCCAGGCCCTTGTGCTTTGGGGGCCGGGGATCCACGCGGATCACAGCAGGCCCAGATCGCGCGGACCGGCGCCGGGAAAGACGGCATCGAGCTGCGCGGGGCTCAAACCCCACTGACGCGCAAAGAGACCGCCGAGCACAGCGCGGTAGTCGTTGAGCACGGGCCAGTCCCGCCCCTGGAACAGCGTGGCGGGGCTGAGCGCCACCTGCTCGCCCACGATGCGCCCCCCGCGCACGCCGCCCCCCAGGACCCAGTAAGCGCTGCCATGGCCGTGGTCGGTGCCGCGGTTGCCGTTCTCGCGGAAGGTGCGGCCGAACTCGCTCAGCACCACGACCGTGGTGTTGGCCCATTGCGGCCCCATTTCCTCGGCAAAGGTGGCGAGGCCCTGCCCCAGCTCCGTGAACTTGCCGGCCAGCGTGCCGCTGGCGCCACCCTGGGCGACATGGGTGTCCCAGCCACCCACGTCGATGAAGCCCAGGGTGACGCGTTCACGCATCAGCCGCGCGATGCGCCGCGCCTCCAGCGCGAAGCCCTTGCTGCCAATGGCGTTGCGGCTGGCGGCCTCCATTTCCCCGACCATCTCGCGCGCCACCTCGTCACGCACCTCGAAGCCGCCGCTGACCGTGGTGGCCAGCCGCGTGCCGGCATACATGCGCTCGATCGCCTTTGCCTGCGCGGCGCTGATGCCGGGCTTGCCCAGCTCGCGCAAGGCCTGGTTGGCCACCGGCAACGATCCGCGCAGGACCAGGGGCACCTGATCGGTGAAGGCCATGGCCTCCAGCCGCGACGCACCGGCATTGGCACCCAGCACCAGAGCCAGCCGGTTCATGAATCCGCTGCGGAAGTCGCGAGCGCCCTCGTCGGCCTGGCCCAATTCGATCCGGTCCTGGGTCTCGAAATGGCTGCGCGAGGTGTCGGCACAGCCGGCGAAAGGCACGAAGGCCAGCTGCCCCTTGTCCCACAGGGGCCCCAGGCTCTGCGCCACCGCGGGCGCGAGCGCCCAGCTGGCGTCGAGCGCGGTGGCCGCCAGGCCAGCCGCGCCCGGCGCCGGCACGGCGATGTTGGGCCGCGCTTCGTAATAGAACGGCGACGCATGGGGCACCAGCAGGTTGGCCGCGTCGTAGGCGCCGCGCAGGAAGACCAGCAGGAAGCGCGGCGTTGCCGACGCCGATGCCGCGTCGGCGGCCCACAGGCGAGCGGCGCCCAGCGCGAGCGGCGCGCTGGCCAGGGATTGCAGCAGATGGCGTCGGCGCATGTCGGGCCTCCTCAACGGTGCATGAACTCGGGCGAGGCGAGCAGGAAGGTGGCCCACTCCTGGGGCGAAGAGGCCTGGTCGAGCGTCTGCCGGGTGGCGCTGGCCAGACGCGGCGCGATGCCTTCGTAGTACAGCGGGTTGGCGAGCTGCGGGAAGGCGGGCCGGTCGGTCTTCTCGCCTTCGACACGGAACAACCCGGCGCTGCCGCTGCCGATGGCGCGGGCGATCTCGAAGCGGGTGTTGAGCTGCCCCGGGCCAGCCCAGGCCGATTCGTCGAGCGCATAGCCGTCGGGCGTCTGGCGGTTGTAGGGCGCCTGGCCCAGCCGGTAGAGCCAGCCGATCATCGGCCCGGTGTTGAGCACTTGCTTGGTGTCGTAGGCCAGGCGCACGGCCGAGACGACGTAGTGCGCCGGGTCCTTGAACTTACGGCTCAGCGAGGCCTCGAACTCGGGCGACTGGATGAGTGCGCGCATCACCTCGCTGATCCGGCCATCGCTCTGCTGCCAGCGCTGCGCCATGCGCTCGACGAGCGCGGGCGGCGGCATGTCGGCCACGAAGGCCTGGGCCAGCTTGCGCGACACGAAGCGCGCGGTGGCCGGGTGTCGGGCCAGCGTGTCCAGCACCTGGTCCAGTTCGGCCAGGCCGCGGCCCTTCACCTCCATCCCCAGCAGCTGCTTGTCGCCGAAGTCATGGCGCGCCGGATTGAACTCCATCAACCCGCGGCGCTGGTACTGGGCCTGCTGCGCCGGCTTGAGCTTGGGCTCGGTGCCGCTGAGGTTCACGCCCAAGCCGGTGAGCACGCGGGCGAGCTCCTGCACGTCGCGCTGCGTGTAGCCGGCGTCCACGCCCAAGGTATGCAGCTCGAGCAGTTCGCGCGCGTAGTTCTCGTTGATGCGGCCGGCGGCGTTCTGCTCGTTGTCCAGGTAGCGCAGCATGGCCGGGTGGTGGGCGGTGTAGCCCAGCAAGTCCCGGAACCGTCCCAGGGCGTGCTCGCGCAGGCCCTGCTCATAGTCGCCCACCATGGCGCGCAGGTTGTGCTTGTACTGGTGGACGTTGAAATGGTTGAACCAGAACCAGGTCAGCTGCTCGCGCATCTGGTTGGGGGAATAGGCGGCGAGCAGCAGCGCGCGGCTCGCGGCTTCGCGCGAGAGCCGGTTCAGCGTCTGCTGGTAGGCCTGCTGCGCGGCGGCCTTGGCCGCATCGTCCTTGCTCGCGTCGGCGCTCTTGCGCTGCGCCTCCATCTCGTAGACCAGCGAGGGCAGGTCGCGCTGGCTGATGCTCAGCGCGGCGATCTGCGCTTGCAGCTCGGTCGGCAGCGGGGCGCGGCCATTGAGTTGCGTGTCCAGCCAGGTCTTGCGCCCCATGCGGCGCAACTCGGCCAGGCTGCTGCTGCTCGCCCCCCAGCTCAGGCGATCCAGCCAGAGGGCATCCTGATCGACCCGGGCGCTGGAGGCCGAGGCCGACGCTCCCCCTGGCGGTGAGGTCGTGGTGGCGCAGCCGGCCGCCAGCAGCGCGGCGGCGATCAATGGCAGGGCAAGACGCTTCATGGTCGATGGCATGGGCGGGATGCGCGCGGCCCGCAGAGGTGGCGCGCCAGCCGCGGCGGTCAGGTCATGGACACCCGCGGATTCTGCCGCGCGCCAGCATGGCGTTTGTGAATGTCCTTGACGTTCGCCTTGTTGCGTTTGATTCCGACGATCCGCGCTAGGCTGGGCGCTGCCTAGTCCCGCGTCACCGACGAGAAAACGCTGCGGGGCCGGGGCCGAGGCCGGGTCAGGTGGGTACCATCGCCCGCGTCCGCCAACCCGCCCACTCCGGAGCCTTCGAATTTGACAACACCGCCCCTGCCATCCGGCACCCCGACCTCCGCCCGCGTGACCGTCACGAGGATCCGGCCCGACGAGCACGCACTGGCGCTCGCGCTGAGCCCCCACCCCCACCAGCAATCCTTCGTCGCCAGCAATGCCGAATCGCTGGAGGATGCGGCGGACGATCCCGATTGCGTGCCGCTGCTGATCCGCGCGGACGGGCAGCCGGTGGGATTCGCGATGTACACCGTCGACGAGGACGATGGGAATTACTGGATCTACCGCCTGATGATCGATGCGCGGCACCAAGGCCAGGGCCACGCCCGCGCGGCGCTGCGGCAGATTCTGAGCATGCTGTCGGGCCTGCCCGACTGTCCCTGCGTGATCCTGGGCGTGAAGCCGGAGAACGAGGCCGCGCGCAGGCTTTACGAACAGGCCGGGTTCCGGCCCACCGGCGAGCTCATCGGCGGCGAGCAGGTGCTGAAGTACGAGTTCTGACCTGGCGACTCAAGCCGTTTCCGCGCCGGTCAGCCGCTCGTCCAGCTGGGCCAGGCATTGGCGCGCCGCCTGCTGTTGCAGCTCGCGCCAGCGCGCCTCGTCCTCCAGCTGTGACAGCGGGGCCTCGGCCCAGTGTGGATAGGCGCGCGCCCGGCCCAGCAGGCCGCCCAGCGCCGCCTGCAGGCTGCGCGCGGCTTCCCGCGGCGGCGCCAGCCGCAGCGCCTGCTGCGCCGCATGGCCGCGCTGTTCCAGCTGCAGCAGCAGGCCCAGCAACTGGTCGGCCAGCAGCAGCAACACGGTTTCTTCCACGCCCAGCTCCACCTGCCCACGCAGGCCCTGGCGCAGCGCACGACCGGCGACGGTGAAGCCCTGGCTCAGCGTGCCGCCGATCGCCGCGCCCAGCGCCGTGGCCGTGCCCAGCGACAGCCCGGCCAGCGCGAGGTCGGCCACCAGTCCGATCGCCGCGCCGGTGGCAGCACCGCGGCCCAGTGCCGTCCCGGCGGCCTTCAGCGCCTCGGGCTCGAACAGGGTCTGCAGACGCCGACCGTCCAACCAGGGCAGCAGCTGGGCATCCGCATCGCCGGGACGAAAGCCGTAGATCGCCAGCAACTGGTCCACCGACGGGCCGGCCAGATCCAACAGGCGCCGGCGCAGACCCGCCGCCGCGGCGCTGCGCGCCGGCGCCGTGTCCAGTTCGCTGCGCTGGCGCAGCTCGCGCAGCGCGGCGCCGCGCAGCAGCAGCCGCGCAAGCACGGTGCAGGCCGCCTCGCGGCGCTGCCGGGCCTCGCGCTGCAGGGCCTGGCGCAGGCGCTGCAGCGCCGGGCCGCGTTCGCGCAGCAGACTCTGCAGGTCCTGCAACAGCTGCTGCTCGGCGCCGACGAAAGGCGCCACCGCGTCGAAACGCGCCAGCACATGCAGGCCATGCTCGGCCAGAGCGCGCAGCCAGTCCGGCTCGTGGCCATCGGCCGCGCGCAGGTGGTTGAGCACCGGCATCAGCGGCCGTCCGCACCAGGACAGCAGCTGCAACTCGGCGCGATGCTTGGGCAGCACCGGCTCGCGTGCATCAATCACGATCAGCGCCGCGTCCACCTGCTGCAGCGCGCGCAGTACCTTGGCCTCTTGCTCGAAGTCGCCCTGGGCCTGCGGGCCGGCCAGGAAGCGGGCAATGCGCTCGTGCGGCCAGCCCTCGCCCTGCTGCAGCAGCTGCAGCAAGCCCGGCGCGTCCTCCAGGCCGGGCGTGTCCAGCAGCTGCAGCTCGGGCGCGCCATCCAGGCTCAGCCGCAGCTGCTCCACGTGGCGGGTGGTGCCCGCCCGGTCGGCCACCTCACCGAAATCCGCGCGCCGCGCCAGCGTGCGCAGCAACGAGGTCTTGCCCACGTTGGTATGGCCCACCACGGCCAGGCGCAGCAGCTCATCCATGCACGGCTCCCGTCCAGGCGCCGGGACCCAGCGCGGCCTGCGCTTCGTCCAGCACGGGCAAGACCTGACCCCAGGCAGCGACACCGTCGCGCCAGCGCCGCCGGTCCGCGTCGCTCGCGGGGGCCAGCAGGCACAGCGCGCAGCCATGGCCCTGCTCGCGCAGGCGCTGCAGCCAGCGCTGCAGCGCGCGGTCCGGCGTGGCCGTGGCGCGCACGGCGACCAGCAGCGGCAACCCCGCCGGCAGTTGCCGCAGCGCCTGCATCAGCTCGCCCTGCTGGGCCGCTCCGCCATCGCTGCTCAACACCGCCAGGGCCGCGCCCGCCAGCGCCTGGGGCAGCGGCTGGCGCGGGTCGGTCTCGTAGGCCAGCAGCGCCCAGGGGCCGCGGTCGGCGACGGCGCCGCGCGGCGCCACGGCCGGCGCGTCATCCGGCCCGGCGTCGAGCACGCGGGCCGGGCTCAGCCGGTCAAGCCGGCGTGCCAGGCTCTGGTACCAGGGCGCGGCCGCGTCCAGCGTCAGCCGCCGCTGGCGCCAGGCCAGCATCAGCGCGCACAGACCCAGCAGCAGCAGGCGCGGCAGCAGCCCGTAGACGACGGTGCAGCCCAGCAGCCACAGCGCCAGCAGGCGATGCCCCTCGGGGCTGCCGACCCAGCGATTCAAGCTGTCCGGCGCCGGGTTGGGAAAGCCCAGTAGCGCCGGCAGCCGGCCCAGCCCATGCACCCATTGCGCGAAATCGGCGCCCGCCAGGATGGTGCTCTCCCAGCCGAGCCGGTAGGCGCTGAACGCGAAGGCCCACCACAGGCCGGCCAGCACCAGGCCCATCACCAGCGCCCAGACCGCGTGGCTGAACAGCCCCGTCAGCCAGGGCAGCAGGCGCCCGCGCCGCGCCAGCGCGCCGGCCTCGGCCAGCAGCAGCCGTTTCTCGCGCGCCAGCCAGGGGCGCAGCAAGGCCAGCGCCCAGCCGCTCAAGCCTCCCAGGCCGCCGCCCAGGCCAACCCCGCCCAGCAGCGCCAGCACGGTCCAGGCCAGCAGCGCCAACAGGTTCACGCCCAGCACGGCCCACCAGGCCAGCAGCACATTGATGCTGTGCCCGCCTCCCAGCGCCCGTCCCAGGATGCCGCCGCCGGCCAGCCACAGCAGCAAGGCCGCCGCCAGTCCCAGGCCCAGCGCCAGCCGACGGAGTTCCCGCCAATGGCTCGGCAGCGGGGTCAGAGGCAACAGACGTTCGGCGCGCTCCAGCATCTGCGCCTGGCGCTCGGTAGCGGCCAGCGCGCGCAGCGCCGGGCCGTCATCCAGCGGCTGACCTTCCTCTTCCCAGCGGCCCAGGGCCTGCGTCAAGACCAGCCGGCCAAAGCGGGAGCTCGTGCGATCCATGCCCGATTCGTGAGTTGATGCAGGGTGCATCCTAGGGCCTGCGCGCGCCGGCCCCGCGGCGCCCCTACACTGCCGCCACGATGAATGCCCTGTTGTCCCTCCTCTCGCAGCCGCGCTGGCGCGGCGGCTGGCGCCTGCTGCTGGTGCTGCTGGTGCTGGTGATCTCCTGGCTTGCCTTCAGCCCCCGGCCACCGGTCGTGCTGAGCACTGGCTGGGACAAGTCCAACCACATGCTGGCCTTCTTCACGCTGGCCTTCGTGATGCGCCTGGGCTTTCGCGGGCACTGGAGCCTCACCGCACTGGCGCTGCTGGGCTATGGCGTGCTGATCGAGCTGGTGCAGAGCATGGTGCCGGGCCGCGAGGCCGACGCGATGGACGTACTGGCCGACTCGCTGGGCCTGCTGCCGGGCCTGCTGCTGGCGATGGCGCTGCAGCGCGTCGCGCGTCGCCGCCTTGCTCAGCCGGACCTGCCCGGCGGCTGAATCGAGCCCGGCGGCAGCACCACGTTCAGCGCCACCGCATGGGCCACCGCGTGCGCGCGGTTGGCCACGCCCAGCTTGCGCAGGATGTTCTGCACGTGGTTTTTCACCGTCAGCGCGCTGATGCCCAGCATCTGCGCGATCTGGCGGTTGCTCTTGCCTTCGGTCAGGCCGCGCAGGATGTCGCGTTCGCGCTCGGTGATCGCGCGCACCAGCGGCGCGTCGGCGCTGCCGATGCGCAGCTCCCCCAACGTCAGCTCGTTGCCCAGCACGCGCAGCCAGGTGCTGTGGATGTGGGGCATCAGCAGCTCCAGGTGATGGCGCTGCGCCTCCTGCCACGGGCCTTGGCGCGACAGCAGCACGAAGAAGCTCTCGATCTCGCCGGGCCGCTGCGGGCGCGACACGCCATGCACCAGCGCGTCATGGAAGCCACCCTCGCGCAGCGCATCGGACAGCTGGGTGTTGCCGCCCGGCTCCAGCAGGGTCCAGGGCACGGCGCAGGGCCGCTGGTGCGCGGCCAGCCAGGCCTGCTGCAGCAGGCGCAGCGGCTCGCTCTGAGCGTCGCCGGCGCAGCGCTGCAGCGCCTCGGGCACCGGCACGCTGTTGAACACCTCGAACTGCAGGCTGCGCCGCTGGCGCAGATACGCACCGCACAGCGCGATCTGGTGGGGCATCAGCGCCTGCAGGCTGCCCTGCAGCCAGACGAAGAACTGGTGCCGGCGCTGCACGTCCAGCGCCGATTCCGCGCTGCGGACGATGGCTTCCACCTGCGCCCGGCTGAGCAGCACGGAGCCGAAAAGTTCCTCGGAAGACATGGACGGATCCTGACGTGATGGGTGGACAGTCATGGGCTGGGTCGAGCCAGCCTAGCCCACGCAGATGACCGGATGTTGAAACCGGGACTGGTCCGACCTCTGTCCTTGGCTCGCACGCCGGCGCGCCGCATCCCTGCTGACAAGATGGGGAAACCGATCCGCTACCGTGCACGGACACGTGGCGCCTCCCCGGCGCCGCGCCCACCCCAGGGAGCCCGGCATGACCCCAGACCCCGGACCCGCCCGCGACGCGCTGGCCCAGCGCTACCGGCGCGTGCGCGCCCACACGCTGGCGCTGGCCGAACCGCTGACCCCGGAAGACCAGTGCGTGCAGTCCATGCCCGACGCAAGCCCGAGCAAATGGCACCAGGCCCACACCAGCTGGTTCTTCGAGACCCTGGTGCTGCAGCCACTGGCGGCGGACTACCGCGTCTTCGACCCCGGCTATGCCTATCTCTTCAACTCCTACTACGAGGCACTGGGGCCGCGCCATCCGCGACCGCAGCGCGGTCTGCTGAGCCGCCCGGCGCTGGCCGAGGTGCAGGCCTACCGGCGCCATGTGGACCAGGCCCTGCTGAGGCTGCTGGCCGACGCGCCGCCGCCGCAATGGGTGGGACTGGCCGCGCTGACCGAGCTCGGGCTGCAGCACGAGCAACAGCACCAGGAGCTGCTGCTGACCGACGCGCTGCACCTGCTGTCCTGCCATCCGCAGCTGCCGGCCTATCTGCCCCTGCCGCGCCAGGCGCCCGCCACCGCCCCGCTGCCCGAGGCACGCTGGCTGCCCCACCCCGGCGGGCTGGTGGAGCTCGGCGCCGACGCCGCCGGCCCGGCCTTCGCGTTCGACAACGAGACCCCGCGCCATCGCCACTGGCTCGCGCCCTTCGAGATCGCCGACCGGCTGGTCAGCCAGGGCGACTACGCGCGCTTCGTCGACGCTGGCGGCTATCGCGACCCCGCGCTGTGGCTCTCGGAAGGCTGGAGCCTGGTCCAGACCCAGGACTGGCGGGCCCCGCTGTACTGGCGCGAAGGCCGCGAGGGCTGGCAGGTCTTCGGGCTGCACGGCCTGCAGCCGCTGGACCCGGCGGCGCCGGTGCTCAACCTCAGCTACCACGAGGCCTGGGCCTATGCGCAATGGGCCGGAGCGCGCCTGCCCACCGAAGCGGAATGGGAACGCGCCGCGCGCGACCTCCCCGGCATGCGCCAGATCTACGACCAGGCCTGGCAATGGACCCGTTCCGCCTATGGCCCCTACCCCGGCTTCCGGCCGCTGGCCGGTGCCGCCGCCGAATACAACGGCAAATTCATGGTGGGCCAGATGGTGCTGCGCGGCGGCAGCCTGGCCACGCCGGCCGGGCACAGCCGCGCCAGCTACCGCAACTTCTTCCCCGCGGCCACGCGCTGGCAGTTCGCCGGTCTGCGGCTTGCCAGAGACCTCGTCTGACGGAGACCTCTGCCCATGGACACCCTTTCCCTCGACCCCGCTGGCAGCGCCGCGCTGCAGCACCCCGCCACACCCGACGCGCCGACCCAAGGCTTTGCCCGCGACCTGCATGCCGCACTGGGCCGGGCGCCGCACAGCATCTCGCCCAAGTACTTCTACGATGCCCAGGGCTCGCGCCTGTTCGAGGCCATCTGCGAACTGCCCGAGTACTACCCGACGCGCACCGAAATCGCGCTGCTGGAACGCCATGGCCGCGAGATCGCGCGCACGCTGGGCCCGCAGGTGCAGCTGGTGGAATACGGCGCTGGCGCGCTGCGCAAGGTGCGCCTGCTGCTGCAGCATCTGCAGGACCTGCAGTCCTTCGTGCCGGTGGACATTTCCGGCGAGCACCTGCTGCAGGCCGTGCAGTTGTTGCGGCACGAAATGCCGCGCCTGCGCGTGCAGCCGGTCGTGGCCGACTTCACCGCGCCTCACGAGCTGCCGGCGCTGCCGCCGGGCGCGCGCCGCGTTGGCTTCTTCCCCGGCTCCAGCCTGGGCAACTTCCTGCCGCACGAGGCGCTGGGCTTTTTGCGCCTGTGCGCCCAGGAACTGCGCGGCGGCGGGCTGCTGATCGGCGTGGACCTGGTCAAAGATCCGGCCGTGCTGCACGCTGCCTACAACGACCGCGCCGGCGTCACCGCGCAGTTCAACCTCAACCTGCTGACGCGGGCACGGCGCGAGCTGGGGCTGCAGGTACAGCCGGAGCTGTTCGCGCACAGCGCCTTCTACAACGCGCCCCAGCGACGCATCGAGATGCACCTGCAGAGCCTGCGGGACCAGTCCCTGGTGCTGCAGGGGCGCCATTACCGCTTCGCGCGCGGGCAATGCCTGCACACCGAGCACAGCCACAAGTTCAGCCCCGAGGGCTTCGAGGAGCTGGCGCGCCGTGCCGGGCTGCAGCCGCGCGCCAGCTGGATCGACGCCCGCCAGTGGTTCGCGCTGTACTGGCTGGAGGCCCTGCCGGCGGCGGCGCCGGCCCGCTTGCATTGACGCGTGGCGGCCGCGACCAGCCGTCCCCGTTCCCCGGGGCCGCCATCCCCCCAAGGGGTGAGGGCATGACGGGCGGCAGCCCCGGCCACCGCTTCTAAGATCCAGCGCTGCCTGATGGCGCGCTCACGGATCCCGAACATGTCGCTCAACCGCCCTGCCTTCGTCCCTGCCGGCCTGCGCCGGATCACGGCCACCGCCGCCGCACTGCTCGGCCTGACGCTGCAACCCAGCCACGCGGCCACGGCCGACACGGCGGGGCCGACCGCCGGCACGCCGCCGGTGATCGCGCTGGTGGCGGCCGTCGGCGACCGCCTCACCATCGTGCGCCAGCGCAGCAGCACCGGCACCCACATGGAACCCTTCAGCCGCGCCATCGTGCCCATCGACAGCCAGGCGCTGAACTTCGCGGCGCTGCGCGGCCTGCAGCGCGCGGTGCAGGAAGAAGAGCCCGGCGCCAGCGTGGCGCTGCTGAGCTGGAACCCCACCGAGGCGATCAACCAGAAGATCAACGCGCTGCGTGGCCCGCAGCGCGACGATGCGCTGCTGGAGGCGCTGCGCGAGCACCTGGGCGGCATGCCCGAGCGCGCCGGCTGGAGCCGCATCGAGGCCATCCTGCCGCGCTACTTCATGCCCGAGATGAAGGGCATGGGCAGCAAGCTGCAAGGGGTGGGCATCTACGTGCAGCCGCTGGAACGCGGGCTGGACCCGGGGCAGGAACTGGAGACGCCGGGCGGCAATATCAGCCTCTCCGACAACGGCGGCTCGCGCACGCTGAACCCGCGCACCGGCGAGGTGGTGCGCGCCGTCACCTACGTGGCGCCCTACATCTACTTCCAGCGCCTCACGCTGGACGCGAAGACGCTGCAGGTGCTGGCGCGCAAGAACCAGTACGACAACACCAAGTACCACGACCCCGAGTCGACCGCACGAGACCCGATGAAGCACCTGGAACTGGCGGACCTGCTGCAGCGCGTGATCGACATGACCGAGCGCTCGGCCTATGTGTCGGTGCGCGGCAAGCAGTCCGTCGAGGTCAGCGCGCCGACGGTGCTGCCGGCCGCCAGCGCGGCGTCGCGCTAGGCGCGGCCCGCGATAGGCCCCGGCGGCATCGCCGGGACCGTGGCGAGGGCTCAGCCGGCGCGTGCCGCCAGCAGCGTGGCCGCGCAATCGCCGAAGCCGATGCGGCGCGCGCCGCCGGCCTGCGCATGGGCGCGCAGGATCACGGTGTCGCCGTCCTGCAAGAAGCTGCGCGTCTCGCCATTGGGCAGGGTCAGGGCTTGCTTGCCGCCCTGGCTCAGCTCCAGCAGCGAGCCGCCCTCGTCCGCCGCGGGGCCGGACTGCGTGCCGGTGCCCAGCAGGTCGCCCGGCTGCAGGTTGCAGCCATTGCTCGCGTGGTGCACCAGCATCTGCGCCAGGGTCCAGTAGGCGTGGCGGAAGTTGGAGCGCATCAGCCGCGTCGCGGGTTCGCCGGCGGCGCGCATGGCGGCGGTCTGAAGCCAAACCTCCAGCTCGAGGTCCAGGCCGCCGAGGCTGCGGTTGGCCTCGCTGTCCAGATAGGGCAGCGGCGGCGGGTCGCCCTCGGGGCGCTGTTGTGCGCAGCGGAAGGGCGCCAGCGCCTCCATCGTCACCACCCAGGGCGAGATGGTGCTGCCGAAGTTCTTCGCCAGGAAAGGCCCCAGCGGCTGGTATTCCCAGGCCTGCACGTCGCGGGCCGACCAGTCGTTGAGCAGGCACAGACCGAACAGATGTTCGTCGGCCTGGGCCATCGGGATGGGTTCGCCCAGCGCGTTGCCGGGGCCGACGAACAGGCCCAGCTCCAGCTCATAGTCCAGCCGCTTGGCAGGCGCGAACACGGGCGCGTCGGCATCGGGCGCCTTGAGCTGGCCCCAGGGACGGTGCAGCTGCTGGCCGCTGATGCCGATGGACGAGGCACGGCCGTGGTAGCCGATGGGCACCCATTTGTAGTTGGGCAGCAGCGGGTTGTCCGGACGGAACAGCTTGCCCACCGTGGTGGCGTGATGGATGCCGGTGTAGAAGTCGGTGTAGTCACCGATGCGGCAGGGCAGCGCGAGCTCGGCCTCGTGCTGCGCCAGCAGCGCGTCGGCGAGCAGCGCCTGCTGCGGGCTGCCCGCCTGCAGCGCACGGAACAGCGCCTGGCGCAGCGCCACGCGCGCCGCCTTGGGCGCCGCCATCAGCGCGTTCAGGTCGCCTTGCGCGAGCGGCTGCAGCAGCACCTGCAGCGGTGTCTCCCAGCGTCCGCGCTCGGCGGCGCGGCGCAGGTCCAGGATCTGGTCGCCGATGGCCACGCCAATGCGCCAGTCCTCGTTGTGGCCGGCGCGGCGGAAGCGCCCATAGGGCAGGTTCTGCAGCGGGAAGTCGCAGCCCTCGGCATTGGCGCTGGCCACCCAGCTCTGCGCGGCGGGGTCGTGGGTGAAGTCGAGATTCGGGAGCGTCATCGTCGTCGTGTCGGTCAGGGATCAGGTGGGGTCAGGCCTTGCCTGCGTCGAAGTGGTCGGCCAGGCCGTCCCAGCAGCGGGCATAGGCGCCGTCCAGGTGCTCCGGGCTCAGCGCATAGGCGGTGGGCCGCAGGCGCCAGCGCGTCTCAAACATGAAGGCCAGGGTCTGGTCCAGCTTGTGCGGCTGCAGCGCCGCGCTGCTCGCCTTCTCAAAGGCCTCGCGGTCCGGACCATGCGGCACGAAGGCGTTGTGCAGGCTGGCGCCGCCGGGGCGGAAGCCCTCGGGCTTGGCGTCGTACTGGCCCAGCACCAGGCCCATGAATTCGCTCATCACGTTGCGGTGGTACCAGGGCGGGCGGAAGCTGTCCTCGGCCACCATCCAGCGCGGCGGGAAGATCACGAAATCCACATTTGCCCAGCCCGGCGTGTCCGAGGGGCTGGTGAGCACCGTGAAGATGCTGGGGTCCGGGTGGTCGAAGCTGACCGTGCCCAGGGTCATGAAGTTCGCGGTGTCGTACTTCAGCGGCGCGAGGTTGCCGTGCCAGGCAACGACGTTGAAGGGGCTGTGGCCCTGCTCGCTCTGCCACAGCCGGCCGCCAAACTTCTTCACCAGGTGGTAGGCGCCGGGCTCGGTCTCGAACCAGGCCGTGGGGGCGAGGAAGTCGCGCGGATTGGCCAGGCCGTTGGAGCCGATCGGGCCCAGCTCGGGCAGGCGCAGGGCCGCGCCGTAGTTCTCGCAGACATAGCCGCGCGACGGGCCGTCCACGTCCACCTTGAACGCCATGCCGCGCGGCACCAGCACGATTTCGCCCGGGCGCACGTCCAGCCGGCCCAGCTCGGTGGTGACGCGCAGCGCGCCCTGCTGCGGGACGATGAGCATCTCGCCATCGGCGTTGACGAGGGCCTTGCGCCCCATGTCGCGATTGGCCACGTACCAGTGCGCGGCCATGCCCTGGTGGTGGTCCGGGTCGCCGTTGAGCGCCAGCGTGCGCAGGCCCTCGACGAAGTCCAGCGGTTGCTCGGGCATCTCCACCGGATGCCAGCGCAGCGGATCGGGCGGCGAGCGCTCGCCGTCGGCCGCGCCGGTCTTGAGCAGCTCGTGCGGCAGCGGCTTGTAGGCCCCCGCCACCACCGAGGGCTGGCGGCGGTAGACCCAGCTGCGGTGGTTGTCGGCGCGCGGCGCGGTGAAGGCGCTGCCGGAGATCAGCTCGGCATACAGCCCCAGCGGCGCGCGCTGCGGGCTGTTGCGCCCCCGCGGCAGGCTGCCGGGCACGGCCTCGCTCTGATGCTGGTTGCCGAAGCCGGCCAGGTAGTTCAAAGAAGTCCAGGACGCCATCGTGTGGAGTGCTCCAAAGCTAGCGGGCCGGCACGCCCGCTCGTGGCGGGCTGCCGGCCCCGAGGTGCCGGGCACGGGGCCCGGCGTCGATCAGGGATGGTGGGCCAGCGTATTCTGACGCGCCACGGCCAGCGCGTCGTCCAGCACGCCGCGCTGGCCCACATGGTTGGCCAGGATGAGCGCGAGCTTGGCAACGAAGAGCTGCGCCTGCTCGTCGCTCATGCCTTGCTGCGCCTGGATCAGCGCGGCGTAGAAGCCGTCGGGATCGGGGATGTTGGGGTTCAGGTTCAGGCTCATCGTCGTCTCTCCCATCGCCATCAGGCCCGCGCCAGCGCGCGGTCCAGCGCCGCGCGCACCCGCGCCGGCTCGGCCTCGCGCCAGCGCGCGGCGACCACCCGGTCGGGCCGGACCAGGTAGGCGGTGCCGGCCGCGGCGCCATAGCGCTGCGCGAGCAGGCCCTCGCAATCGTCCAGCCAGGCGCCGCCCCCCGGCCTGTCGTCGGGCGTCGGGCCCACCTGCAGCAGTTGCACCGCCGGGGTCAGGTCTTGCAGCGCGCGCCGCAGCGCCTCGCTGGCCGGCCCGAAGTGCAGCAGCACGAAGCCACGGCCCAGCAGGTCCACCAGCCAGCCGGCGCCGCCGGCGTGCCGCAGCGGCGCGTCCGGCGCGCCCCAGCCCGGGGCCGCGGTGGGCGCGGCGAACAGGTCTTCCTCCGCGCTGTTCAGCGCGCTGCCGACATAGGGCGTGGGCGTGGAGAGCCGGCCGCTGTTGACCAGCGGGCGGGCGAAGGCGCAGTCGCGCGCCAGCTCCAGCACCGCGTCGCGCAGCAGCCGCGAGGTGGCGCTCTTGGGCGTGATGAAGTCGGTGGCGCGGGTGGAATGCCCCAGGTTGTCGTCGGCCGCCTGCACGCGCTCGGCGTCGTAGCTGTCCAGCAGCGCGTCGGGCGCCTCGCCGCGCAGCACGGCGGCGAGCTTCCACGCGAGGTTGTCCACGTCCTGCACACCGGTGTTGGCGCCCCGCGCGCCGAAGGGCGAAACCTGGTGCGCCGAATCGCCGGCGAAGAGCACGCGGCCATGGCGGAAATGGTCCATGCGGCGGCAGGCGAACTGATAGACCGACACCCATTCCAGCTCGAACGCCACGTCCTCGCCCAGCATCGCGCGGATGCGCGGGATCACGCGCTCGGGTCTTTTCTCCTCCACTGGGTCGGCCTGCCAGCCGAGCTGGAAATCGATGCGCCAGACCTGGTCGGCCTGCTTGTGCAGCAGCACCGACTGCCCGGGGTGGAACGGCGGGTCGAACCAGAACCAGCGCTCGGGCTCGGCGTCCAGTCGCTGCAGCGTGGCGCCGCGGCTCTGCGCGAGCGCTCCCGGATCGGGCGCGCCCGCCTTGGGCTGGATCACCACGTCGGCGATCAGGAAGCGGTCCTGGAAGGCCTGCCCCTGGAACTCCAGGCCCATCATGCGGCGCACGTCGCTGCTGGCGCCGTCGCAGGCGATCAGATAGCGGGTGTGCATCTGGAAAACGCCGTCGGGCGTCTCCACGGTGAGGCGCACGCCAGCGTCGTCGTGCTCCAGCGCGAGCAGCTTGTGCTTCCAGCGCAGGTCCACCCGCGGATGGGCGTCGCAGGCCTCGACCAGGCGCTCCTCCAGGTGGTATTGCTGCAGGTTGATCATCGCCGGCAGCTTGTGCTGCGGCTCGGGCAGCAGGTCGAAGCGGTAGGCCAGGTCATCGCGGTGGAAGACCTTGCCCACCTTCCAGGACACGCCGCGCGCCACCAGGGGCGCGGCCACGCCCAGGCGGTCCCAGACCTCCAGCGTGCGCTTGGCATAGCAGACCGCGCGCGAACCGATGGAGACGCTGTTGTTGTCGTCCAGCACCACCACCGGCGTGCCGCGCTCGGCCAGGTCCAGGCCCATGGTCAGGCCCACCGGGCCGGCACCGATCACGACCACCGCATGGTCCTGGGGCTGGCCCAGGCGCTGCTCGTCGCTCTGGCGGTAGGCGTATTCGGGGTACTGGTAGGTCTTCTGCATCGCGGGGGTCTCCGTCCTCGCCCGGGCCGGCGCCGCCGGCCGGGACGGCCTTCAGGCCTTGAACTCTTGTTCGTGCATCCAGGCGGCGTGCTTGGGGGCGCGGCGCGTGCGCGACCATTCCTCCAGCATCTCCCACTTGCAGGCGTCCAGGCGCGCGTACATGTCCGGCGTGCCGACGTCGGCGGCCAGCTCCACGCGGTGGCCGTTGGGGTCGAAGAAGTAGATGCTCTTGAAGATGGTGTGGTCGGTCACGCCGACGACGGCGATGCCCGCCGCCTCCAGCCGCGCCTTGGTGGCCTCCAGCGTGGCGACGCTGTCCACCTTGAACGCGATGTGCTGCACCCATTCCGGCGTGGCCTCGTCACGGCCCATGGCCGGCGCGTTGGGCAGCTCGAAGAAGGCCAGCACATTGCCCTGCCCCGCGTCGAGGAAGACGTGCATATAGGGGTCGGGCGCCTTGGTGGAGGGCACCTGGTCCTCGGCGATGGCGAGCACGAAGTCCATGTTCAGGTGCTTCACATACCAGTCCACGGTGGCCTTGGCGTCCTTGCAGCGGTACGCGACGTGGTGGATGCGTTCGATCTTCATGGCGGGGTCTCCCTGGGGTTGCGGCTCACTGGCCTTCGAGGGTCTTCCACATCTCGAGGTCGCGCTCGGCGGTCCAGATGCGCGGATGCTGGTGGCCGCTGGCCTCGTCGAAGGCGCGGGTGACGTCGAAGGGCATGCAGTGAGCGAAGATCACCCAGCGGCCATAGGTCTTTTCCAGCTGCGCATAGGTCTCGCGGTAGACCGCGTTCAGGTCGCGGCCGGCGGCCACGCCGGCCTTCACCGCGGCATAGAGCTCGGAGACAAAGGCCTTGGTGCCCGCCAGCCCGGCCTGCACCTGCTCGGGCGTCTGCAGCGCGGGGCCGCGGCCCGGCACCAGCTTGGCCGGCTTCAGCGCGGCGATGGCGTCCAGCGTCTGCGGCCAGTCCTGGAAGTAAGCGTCGCCGGCATAGGGCGTGGCGTCGAACTCCACCAGGTCGCCGCTGAACAGGATGCGCTCCTGCGGCAGCCAGACGACCGTATCGCCCTTGGTGTGGCCGCGGCCCAGCTGCAGGATCTGCACTTCCAGCCGGCCCAGCCACAAGGTCATCTTGCCGCTGAAGGTCAGCGTCGGCCAGGTCAGGCCCGCGGGCACCGACTCGACATTGCGGAACAGGCGCGGGAAGCGGCCGATCTCGCTGGCCTTGTCCTGTTCACCGCGCTCGACGATCAGGTCGTAGGTGTCCTGGCTGGCGATCACCTGCTCGCAGCCCTCGGCCTTGTAGGCCGCGGCGCCCAGCACGCGCACCGCGTGGTAGTGCGACAGCAGCACGTATTTGATCGGCTTGTCGGTCACCTCGCGGATGCGGCGGATCACGTCCTGCGCCATCACCGGCGTGGCCTGGGTGTCGATCACCATCACCGCGTCGTCGCCGATCACGATGCCGGTGTTGGGGTCGCCCTCGGCCGTGTAGGCATAGGCGTGATCGGACAGCTTGTCGAAGCTGACCTGCTTCTCTTCCAGATCCGCGTGCGACGCGAAGGTCTTGCTGCTCATGCCGGGGCACCTTTCATCTAAATCAAATTGATTTGCGTATGGCAAATCTCGGACTTGATGATAGTCACGGCGTTTGATAATGTCTAATCAGTTAGATTAGTAAAAACCCGAACATGGCGTCCGACGAATCCAGCCCGCCGCGCGAATCGCGCGGCATCCAGAGCATCGAAGTGGGCGGCCAGCTGCTGGTGGCGCTGGCCCACCAAGGGGGCCCAATGGCGCTGAAAGACCTGGCGCGCGAGGCCGGCATGCCGCCGGCCAAGGCCCATCCCTACCTGGTCAGCTTCATCAAGCTCGGGCTGGTCGAGCAGGAAGGCGGGCGCTACGGCCTGGGCCCGCTGGCGCTGCAGCTGGGCCTGATCAGCCTGCAGCAGTACGACCCGGTGCGCCTGGCCACGCCGCGCATCGAGGCGCTGTCCGCGGAGCTGGGCCATACCGTGGCCATCGCGGTTTGGGGCAACCGCGGCCCCACCATCGTGCGCGTGGCCGAGGCGCCCACCCCGGTGCATGTCAGCATGCGCCACGGCACGGTGATGAGCCTGCCCGGCACCGCGTCCGGCCGGCTGTTCGCCGCGCTGATGCCCGCCGCGGACACCGCCGCCGCGCTGGCCGTCGAGGGCCTGCCCGCCGCGACGCTGGCCGAGCTGCAGGCCCAGGCGCCGCAGATCCGCGCCGAGGGCCTGGCGCGCTCGCAGGACGGCGTCGTGGCCGGCGTCTCCGCCCTCGCCGCCCCGGTTTTCGACCAGCGTGGCCGCATGCTGCTCAGCCTCACCGCCATCGGTCCCAGCGGCAGCTTCGACACCCGCGCCGACGGCCCCATCGGCCAGGCGCTGAAGAAAAGCGCCGAGCTGCTGTCGCGCCAGCTGGGGTGGCAGCCGGGTTGACCCGCGGCCCCCTCGCTGGCTTTAGGCGCCCGGCCACCACCAGCGCCACTGGCGCGCCAGCGGCGTATGTTGGAACAGCGCAGGAAGGCGCAGGCGCCGCCAGATCGCCAGGGTTGTCTCGCCGCCGCCTTCGGCCGACCGGCGGAACGCCGACACCGTACCGGCGGCCGCCTGTTGGCGCCACAGCTCGACATAGGCATGCACCACCTTCAGCGGATGGCGCATCCAGGGATCGGGCGTCCATTCATGCTGCCGCGCCAGCGCGTGCTCCAAGGCCTCCCGCGGTCCCTGCCCGGCGAGCAGGACCAATTGCCAGAAGCGCATGTCCTCCTGATAAGGCGAGCGGGGCAGACCCGCGTCAACGACCTCGGCCACCTCGCGCCAACGGCGCCGCTGGGCCAGCGCCACGCAGTAGTTGCTCAGGGCCCAGACCGGCGCCTGCGGGCGCTGGCGCCAGTCCTTCATCCAGCGGATCAGCGTGCGGCCCATGTCCCGGCTGAGCAGGGCATAGCTCACCTCGCCCCAGCTGACTTCGTCGGCGCGCAGCGCCGCCGCGTGGCGCCAGAGAAAGCCACGAAGCAGCAGGTCGTGCTCCCCCTCCACCAGCCAGCGCAACAGGCCCCGCTGCAGCAGCGTGCCTCGGGCCTGGCGCATCTCACGCCCGGCGCGCCACCCGGTCCACAACACGCCACGGCGGTCCGCTTGGTGCCTGAGCCAGTCAACGACCAGGCCGGTGGGCCCGCTTCCGCGCCGCAGGCCGTCCAGCTGGCGCTCGCGCAGCACATCGCCCCAGCCTGCAGCCACCAGCTGCGCACAGGCCTGCTGGGTCAGTTCGCAGTCGTACTCGTTGCAGCCGCACAGCCGGTCCAGCCAGGCCAGCGCGCGCTCGCGCAGCTCCGCCCGGCAGGCGGCTTCCACCCCCAGCGTGGCGGTCCGCACCGTCGGCTCGTGGGGCCATAGCGTCTGCAACGCCCATTCGGCCTCATCGGGGCGGCGCAACGCCTCGGCCACGCGGCAGAGGACGTGCGCCGCGAAGACATAGGTCGGCTCGAGCTCCAGCGCACGGCGCAGCGGCGCCAAGGCTTCTTCCTGCCGCTTGAGCTTGTGCAGCGCGTGCCCCAGGTATAGATGCGACAGCGCCCGGTGTGGCAGCAGCTGCAGCAGCTGTTGTGCGGCCTCGAGATAGGCCTCATCATGGCCCAACTCGTCCTCCCAGTCCGCCAGCTCACGCCACAGGCCGTCGTCGCGCTGCTGCTGCACCAGATCCCGCAGCAGGCGCACCGCCTGCGGCTTCTCGTCGCGGCGCCAGGCGCAGCGCGCCCCCCAGGCACGCACGGACACCGGAACCTCGCCGGGCCAGGGCAAGTCCTGCAGCAGCGCCTCGATCTCGGCGTAGCGCGACAGC
The DNA here is from genome assembly GCF_022549225.1 of Pelomonas sp. CA6. Classification (GTDB taxonomy): domain Bacteria; phylum Pseudomonadota; class Gammaproteobacteria; order Burkholderiales; family Burkholderiaceae_C; genus Roseateles. Next base: position 273,586 of record NZ_JAKZFD010000001.1, on the reverse strand, counting down.
CGCGCCAGCCGCTCGAAGCGCGCCAGCCAGGCCGACTCCAGCAGCGGATCAAGGCGCAAGGCCTCCGCCGCGGCCGCCAGCGCCTGTTCGTCATCGCGCAGTTGCTCGGCCTGCACGGTCCAGGCCCAGGCATCGCCGGGGCGACTGCGCACGACGTCCTCCAGCAGCGCGTCGAAATCCACCAGGCGCTCCGCGCGCGCACAGATCCGCCGCGCCATCGCCCAGATCCAGTTCGGCCGCGGGTTCAGCAGCAGCGAACGCCGGCACAGCGCCAGTGCCTCGGCATCGCGCTGCTGCTTCTCGTGGACCCAGGCCAGCAGCGCGATCAGGTCGTCATCCTCGAAGGCCAGCTGCAACGCGCGCTGCAGCACCGGCTCCATCGCGGCCCAGTCGGCGTCGATCTCCTGGATCAGCTCCACCTGCAGGCGGACCGCCCGGTTCCATCCCGGCGACATCGCCAGCGCGCGCGCATTGGCCTGCAGCGCTTCCTCCCGCAGGCCCAGCTGGCGCAGCACATCGGCCAGCTCAAACTGCACGCGCGGCAGGCCGGTAAAGCGGGAGGCCGCCGGCACCAGCACCTCGTGGGCCGCGTCGGAGCGCCCCATCTCCAGCAACTGCCGCCCCAGCGCGACCCAGGCCTCCCAGACCTCCGGGCGGGCCGCGTGGACCCGCCGCAGCACCGCCTCGACCGCCTCGGGATCCCAGCCCCGGCTGGCGACGGACTGGAAGCACAGCAGGCCATCCCCCAGCACCACCTGCCGCTCCAGCTCGCGGGCGACGTGGTCCACCGCCTGGCGCGCCGCCTCGGCGTCCGGCGCAGACATCACCAGCGTGCGCATGCCGTAGTCGTAGTCCACGTCCAATTCGACCGAGCGCCGCAGCGCCGGCAGCGCCGCCGCATAGCCCTCGCGCCGCAACAACACGAAGGCCAGCGTCCCCTGGGTGTCGGCGCGGTTGGCGCCCAGTGCATGAGCAGCCTGCGCTTCGCGCAGCGCATCGTCGTGGCGCCCCTGACGCGAGGCCTGCACCGCGCATTCGCGGCGCAGCCACACGTCCTGCGGATGGTGCTGCAGCATGTGCGCCAGCTGCTCGTTGATCGCCTGCGGGCGGTCGGGCAGCCAGTCGTAGAGCAGGCGGTTCAGGCCATAGTGCGCCGGGTGCCGCGCCACCACGGCGCGCAGCTCTGCAATGGCCGCGTCGCGCCCTTGCAGCCGCGCCACCAGGCGCAGGTGCAAGCGCCGCTGAGCCAAGTTGAAGGGCTCCAGCGACGCCGCTTCCTGCGCCCAGGCCAGTGCCTGCGCATAGTCGCCCCGAGCCTCGCTCAGCAGGGCCGAGACTCTCAGCCGGCTGCCGCGCCGTGCCGGCTCCGTGGCGGCGTCCAGCAGGGCCTGAGCCTCGGCCAGCCGCTGTCGGCGCAGGCGATCCTCCGCGGCATAGAGCTTCAGGCCCGCGTCATCGGATCGACGGCGCAGGGCGGCCGCGAGCACTTGCTCCGCCGCCTCAGTCTTCTCCAGTTGATCAAGCTGCTCATGCCAGGTCATCGCGGGCGCGCTGGAGCGGTCGCCCCAGGTCGCCTCGCGCTGGCGCAGAAACTCCAGCCCCTCGTCCACGCGGCCGAGGGCCCAGCAGGCGCGCGCATAGGCCTTCGCCGCGCCCTCGTCGGTCGGCATCAGGCAGGCTGCCCAGCGATAGGGCGCCAGCGACGCCTGCTGCCGCCCCTCGCGCCACAGCAGGTCCGCCCACTGCCACCATAGACGCCCCTGCGCGGGCTGCCGCCGCAGCGCTTGGCGCATCAGGGCCCAGGCGCGAGGCAGGCGCCGTGCGTCCTGCGACAGACGCTCCGCAAGTCGTGCCAGCAGCAGCGGCTCGGCTTCGAGCGGCGCCGCGGCGGCTTCCATATAGGACTCGGCGAGCGCCTGCCCCTCCAGCTCGGCCAGCGAGGCCACCTTGCTCAGCTGCAGGTGGGCGTCGCCGGGAAACATCTGCAGCAGCGCGTCCGTGGCGGCATGGATCTGGGGCTCGTTGCCGTCGTACGCCGCCAGCTGGCGCGCCGCCCGCCATGCCAGACGCGATCCAGGGGCTTGGCCCCGCAGACGCTCCAGCGCCTCCAGCGCCGCGCCGCGGTCATGGCGCTCCAGCGCCGCCTGCATCGCATGCAGCAGGTCCCAGTCCTCGGCCTCCGGCAACACCAGGCCCTGCAGCCGATGCACCTCCTCGGGCGGAACGAGCAGCAGCGCCCGCGGCCCCTGCGCCCGCTGCGCTTCGACCAGCGCACCGGCCTCGAATTCCGTGTGGACGGGCAGGTAAGGGTCGCGGATCAGCAGGGTGTTGCGCAGCCGGTCATAGCCCACGACGGCCTGCAGGTGCCCGCTGGCCGACTGCAGGGTCACCAGCGCGAAGGGCAGGCCGGCGTCCAGCAACTGGCAGGCGGTCGGCCAGTCGAGACGGAACTCCCGCACGACAAAACCCTGATCTTGGGCCCAGCAACGCTCGGACACATCGGCCGTCCCGTCGTAGCAGATGGCCTCGGCGATTTCCAGGTGCTCCGCCGGCCGCCCCCAGTAGCGCGAGAGCGCGGCCAGAGTCGCGGGCGCGCAGGTGGACCAGTGCTGACGCACGAACTCCAGGGATAGCAGGACGCGCGAGTGGCCCTTCGGCGGCGTGCGCAGGCGCTCGGCCAACTGCGCGTAGTAGCCGGTGCCGGGCACCTGTTCCGCCTGCTCGCGCGCTTCCTCCAGCCGGTCCAGCCGCATCAGCAGGTCCGCGCGCCGCGCCGCCAGCCCGCCGCGGGTCGCCGCTTCGGCGCGCGGCATGCAGCGCTGCGCCTCGTCTATGCAGGCCAACGCCCGCTCGTGCTCGCCGTACTCCGCATACAGGTCGTGCAGCTGCAGATGCAGCGCGCTGCATTCGCTGTGCTGCGCCGCGTCGGCCAGCAGCGCCAGCGCCTCGTCCCGGCGCTGCGTCAGCATGTACAGCGACGCCACCTGCTGGATCGCCGCGCGGTACCCCGGACACAGGGCCAGGGCTTGCTGCGCGCGGGCGAGTGCCTGCTCGTACAAGTCCTGCCGGGTCAGCGTATAGGACAGCTCGATATGCAGCCAGGGGTCGTCCGGCGCCAACGCGAGGGCCTGGTCATGGCAGGCACGCGCGCGTTCGAAATCGCGCAGGTCCGCCTGCCAGATCCCCTGCAGCGACAGGAGCTCCGCCTGCTCATCGGGCGGGCCCGCGGGCGGCTGCGGCCAAGCCTGCTGCGCGCGCCAGAATGCATAGGCACCGCGCCGCCCCAGCACCGTGCGCAACGCGACCACGCGCGCGCGCAGACTGTCGCGATAGCGTCGGCCCAGACGCAGCGCCAGCGCGTCGCCGGCCCGGTCGGCACCCAGATAGCGCATCGCGCGCACCGCCCGCAGGCTCGCCTCCAGCGAGCCCTCGGTCAGCCACTCGTCCACCTGAGCATGAACCTGCAGATACAGACCCCGGTCGAGCCGAGCATCCACCTGGGGCCAATCCGTCCCCTGGAGCGTCGTTGCGCTCCCCTCCCCGTTTTTCATGCGGCGATGCTAACGGCAGCCCATGACGGCGAAGCCCCAGGCTTTACCCGATCACCAGCAATCGCACCAAGACGCCGCCCGCGACTCAGACGGGTGCGCCCCCTGTCGATTCGCCCCGCCGTTGCCACGGCGACCGCCCCTCGCCCGAGGCCCGCAGCAGCGTGGCCAGCTCGTCTGCCGGCACGGCCTTGCTGAAGAAGAAGCCCTGAATCTCGTCGCAGTCGCGCTGCCGCAGGAACTCGCACTGCGCGGCCGTCTCCACGCCCTCGGCGACGATGTGCAGCCCCAGCGACTTGCCCATGGTGATGATGGCCTGCGTGAGGGTCTGGTCTTCCTCGTTGCCGTCCAGGTCACGCACGAACGCCCGGTCGATCTTCAGCGTGTCGATCGGGAAGCGCTTCAGGCTGGCCAGCGAGGAATAGCCGGTGCCGAAGTCGTCGACCGCCAGCCTGAGGCCCAGCTGCTTCAGTTCGTGCAGCTGCGTCGTGCCCGCGGCGCCGTTGCGCATCAGCAGGCTTTCGGTGATCTCCAGCTCCAGGCAATCCGGCGCGATGCCCGTGGCGGCCAGGATGGCGCGCACGTCGTCCAGCAGCGCCGGGTCGCCGAACTGGCGCATCGAAAGGTTGACCGCCATCACGATGCGCGGCAGCCCCGCCGCCACCCAGGCGACCTGCTGCCGGCAGGCCTCCTCCAGCACCCAGCGCCCCAGCGACACGATCAGTCCAGTCTCCTCGGCGACCGGGATGAAGCGCGCCGGAGCCACCCAGCCCATGGTCGGATGGGCCCAGCGCACCAGGGCCTCCACGCCCAGAATGCGGCCGCTGCGCGCGTCCACCTTGGGCTGGTAGTGCAGCCTCAGCTGCCCCTGCTCATGCGCGCGCCGCAGCTCCGACTCCAGCGCCAGCTTCTCGACCGAATGCGGATTGAGCTCGGGCGAATAGAAGGCATAGCCGTTGCGCCCCTCGTCCTTGGCGCGATACAGCGCGATGTCGGCGTTCTTCATCAGCGCATGCTCCTCGCGGCCATCGCGCGGAAACAGGCTGATGCCGATGCTGCAGGTCATGCGCAGCTCCTGGCCGAAGACCTGCATGGGCTGCGCCACGGCCGTGAGGATCTTGCGCGCCACCGCGCCGAGCCCGGCACAGGCCTCCACCCCAGGCACCACCACCACGAACTCGTCACCGCCCAGCCGCGCGATATGCTTGTGGCGGGCCAGGCATTGGCGCAGGCGCTGGGCGATCTCGCGCAGCACCGCGTCGCCGGCCTCGTGACCCAGCGTGTCGTTGATGTTCTTGAAGCGGTCCAGGTCCATGAACAGCACGCCCACGCCGCGCCCGCTCTGCTCGGCCTGCTCCAGCGCCTGCGTGATCAGGTTGGAGAGCTGCGTGCGGTTGGCCAGCCCGGTGAGCAGGTCGGTGTAGGCCAGGAATTCCGCATGCCGGGTGGCCTGCCGGGCCATCTCCGCCTCCTGCTGCAGGGCCCGGCGGCTTTGCGCCAGGTCGTCGGCCATTTTGTTGAAGGCATGCGTCAGGTCGCCGACCTCGTCCGGGTCCAAAGGGGCGATGCGCACCGAGGTATCGCCCTGCGCGAACGCCAGCACGCCCTCGCGCACCTGGCCGATGCCGCGCGACAGCCGTCCGGCGACGCGACAACCGAAGTAGCCCAGCCCCACCACCGCCGCCAGGCCCGCCAGCCCAACCACGTACAGGGCCCAGACGTTGGCCATGAAGAGCTGGCGTTCGATGTTCGTGTATTCCAGCACCACCGCGCCAATGATGGGCGAGTTGCGCAGCGCCGTCTGGCGCAACGGCACCACCATCTGCTTCGCACCCGACGGATGCTGGGCGCTGACCTCGATGAAGGTGCGCGGCTGCCCATCCGCCATGGTCTGTTCCACCTCGCCGCCCGGGTCCTCGCGGTAGATCTGGCCCAGCTCTTCCGGCACCACGTCGGCGATGGTGCGGCGCTCGCGGTTGACGATGAACAGATCGCGGCGGTACAGGTCGTCCAGGCTCTGCACATAGGCCTGCGCCTGCGCCCCCGCCTCCACCGCCCCGAGCGCCACCGAACCCGCCAGATTGCGCGCTTCCATGCGCACGGCCTGCGTGATTGAACTCAGCAGCACGCCCATGGCCGCGCCGGTCAGCACCAGCACCACGGCGCAGGCGATGGCCACCGCGGTGAGCAGCTTGACGCGCAGCGAGGGCCCGCGCGAGCGGCCCATCGGCGCAGGCCCGGCGCCGGAGGAATGCTCGGTCGGCAGCATGAGCTGCGGTCCCGCCGGAGAGCGTGCTGACATGAAGGGGTCACCCCGTGAACGAATTGCTGGCTTCATGCCGCCGTTCCTCTGAAGCAGCGGCCAACCAATGCTTCTCATTTTCATTTGATAAAAATGCTATGACCAGAGAAAGGTTGGCAACTACGTCACGAAGCCGCTTGCCTTGATGCATGGCCCCGCCTTTCCTGTGCCGCCACGCCACAGCGCACCCCGGGGCGCGCCGCCCGCCGCTAAAATCGCCGCCGCACGGTCGCATGCTGCGGCCGTGCTTCGCTAGGGGTGTTGATCCGGTCCAGGCCGGGTCGACTGAGAGAGTCCCTTTGAACCTGATTGAGGTAATCCTCGCGCAGGGAAGCACGCCATCCAGAGGGCCACGGCCCCGCGTCATGGCCCGTGTCGACCCTGCCAGTGCACGCAGTCCGACACGATGGCCATCCACAAGAATCCCCAAGCCCTCCCCGCCGCCCAGGCCCTGCCCTTCGCGCTGAGCCTGATCGCCGCCGCCGCCCTGGCGCTGCCCGCGCAGGCGCAGACGGCCGCCTCGCCTGCCCAGACGTCCAGCAACGCACTGCCCGCCGTGACCGTGTCCGGCAGCAGCAGCGCGCCGGTGACGGTGGGCGGCTTCGGCGACCTGCCGGTGGCCAAGCTGCCGCTTCAGGCCCAGGTGATCTCCAACGACCTGCTCAACGACCTGGGCATCGAAGCCACCTCCGGCCTGACCCGGCTGGACGCCAGCGTCGGCGATGCCTACAACTCGCTGGGCTATGTCTCCTACCTGAAGGTGCGCGGCTACGACCTGGACAACCGCTTCAACTATCGCCGCGACGGCCTGCCCATCAACGCCGAAACCGCGCTGCTGATGGCCAACAAGGGCAGCCTGGAGCTGCTCAAGGGCACCAGCGGCATCCAGGCCGGCACCAGCGCGCCGGGCGGGCTGGTGAACTATGTGGTGAAGCGGCCCACCGGTGACCTCACCACGCTCTCGCTGGGCGCCAGCGAGCGCGGCACGGTGCAGGCCGCGCTGGACTGGAGTCGCCGCCTGGGCGACGCCAAGCAGTTCGGCCTGCGCGTCAACGCCATGGCCGCCCATCTGGACCCCGAGCTGCGCGACGCCAAGGGTCAGCGCCGCCTGCTCGCCGTGGCCGGCGACTGGCGCGCCAGCCCCGAGCTGCTGGTGGAGGCCGAGCTGGAGCTGTCGCACCAGCACCAGCCCAGCCAGCCCGGCTTCAGCCTGCTGGGCAACCGCCTGCCCGACGCCCGCGCGATCGACCCGCGCACCAACCTCAACAACCAGGACTGGTCACAGCCCGTGGCCTTTGACGGCCAGACCGCCTCGCTGCGCGTGACGCGCCAGCTCGGCGCCGACTGGAGCGCCCGCGCCCACCTGATGACGCAGCGCCTGGTGACCGACGACCGCCTGGCCTACCCCTTCGGCTGCACCGAATCGGCCGACATCTACTGGCCCAGCAGCTACTGCCCCAACGGCAACTTCGACCTGGCCGACTTCCGCAGCGAGAACGAACGCCGCCGCAGCGACGCCGCCGAACTGTCCGTGCAGGGCCGCTTCGCCACCGCCGGGCTGCAGCACCAGCTGGGCGCCGGCCTGCTGCTGACGCGCTTCAAGAGCCGCTTCCAGGGCCAGGCCTACAACGCCGTGGGCACCGGCAACATCAGCGGCCTGCCGCGCCTGCCCGCCGACCCCACGCTGAACGACGCCAACACCAACCGCGACGAGCGCAGCACCGAGCTCTTCCTGCGCGACGCCATACAGATCGGTACCCAATGGCAGGCCTGGCTGGGCCTGCGCCACACCCGGCTGCAGCGTGAGAGCGTGCGCGTGAACACCAGCGACCTGCGCGCCACCGACTACCGCCAGTCCCTCACCACGCCCTGGCTGGGGCTGAGCTATGCCATCAACCCGCAGCTGATGGCCTATGCCAGCTGGGGCGAAGGCATCCAGTCCGAAGTGGCGCCCAACCGTCCCCGCTACAGCAACGCCGGCCAGCCGCTGCCCGCGCTGCGCAGCCGCCAGTGGGAAGTGGGCCTGAAGTCCGGCAGCAAGACCGTGGACTGGTCCGTCAACTGGTTCGACATCAGTCAACCGGCCTGGCGCGACGTCGGCCCCTGCAACAGCACCCCCGGCAGCTGCGAGCGCCGCATCGACGGCACCCAGGACCACCAGGGGCTGGAAGCGCAGGCCGATTTCAAGTGGAGCGGCGGCGGCCTGCTGGCCAGCGCCATGCAGCTCAAGGCGCGCCGCAACGGCTCGGCCGACCCCGCGCTGAACGGCCTGCGCCCGGCCAACGTGCCGCAGAGCGCCGTCAAGCTGCAGGCGCGCCAGTCGCTGCCCCAGCTGCCGGGCCTGCAGCTGATGGCCGGCCTGGCCTACGAAGGCCGGCGCGCCGTGCTGCCCGACAACAGCCTCTTCATCCCCTCGTGGACCCGGCTGGACCTGGGCGCCCGCTACGAACTGCAGCTGGGCCGCCAGCTCGCCGTGCTGCGCGTGGGCGTGGACAACGCCACCAACCGCCGCGCCTGGAAGGAGTCGCCCTACCAGTACGAGCACGTCTACCTCTACCCCATGGCGCCGCGCACCTGGCGCGCCTCGCTGGAATGGGTGCTCTGACGACGCCGTGACCGACTCGGACCGGTCACCTCTTGCCGAGCTGTCAAAAACTGTTCTATACTCTTAGGCTCTGATCCCCGATAGCTCAGTCGGTAGAGCGCCGGACTGTTAATCCGTAGGTCCCTGGTTCGAGCCCAGGTCGGGGAGCCAAGATCAGCATCAAGACGCCCGGGTGCCACCGTATGCCCGGGCCGACATACAACGATTCCCCGATAGCTCAGTCGGTAGAGCGCCGGACTGTTAATCCGTAGGTCCCTGGTTCGAGCCCAGGTCGGGGAGCCAAATCAAGCCTCATTCGTGCAAGCGGATGGGGCTTTTTCTTTACCGGCCTCGCGGCCCATGCTCCAGGAGCCCGCCCCATGTCCACCCTGCCCGCCTGCCCCCAGTGCCAGTCCGCCTACACCTACGAGGACGGCAGCCAGCTGGTCTGCCCCGAATGCGGCCATGAATGGTCGCTGGCCCAGGGCGCGGACACCGCCGCGGCCGAGGAGGTGCGCGTCGTCAAGGACGCCGTCGGCAACCTGCTGCAGGACGGCGACACGGTCACGGTGATCAAGGACCTGAAGATCAAGGGCTCGTCCCTGGTCGTGAAGGTGGGCACCAAGGTCAAGAACATCCGCCTGGCCGAGGGCGACCACGACATCGACTGCAAGATCGACGGCATCGGCGCGATGGGGCTGAAGTCGGAGTTCGTGAAGAAGGTCTGACGCGGCGCCCCTCCACCGCGCTCAGCCAGCGGCAGCCGCGGCCGTGGCTGCCGGTCCTTCCGGCAGATAGCGCGCCACCTGCTGGAGCGCGCGCGCCACGTAGTCGTCCTTTTCGCCGACCGGCGCCACGTAGTGGATGGCGCTCTGGGCCGCGTCCAGGCCCTCCAGCCGCGCGATGGCCCAGGCGGCCAGGTATTGCGAGGCCAGGCAGCCGCCGGCCGTGGCCAGGTTGCCGCGGGCGAAGAAGGGCTGCGCCAGCACGCTGACGCCGGCCTCCTCCACCCAGGGCTTGGTGATGAGGTCGGTGCAGGCCGGCACGCCGTCCAGCAGGCCCAGCCTGGCCAGGACCAGCGTGCCCGAGCACTGCGCGCCCAGCAACTGGCGCGCCGGGTCCAGCCGCAGACGCGCCATCAGGCCGGCGTCGGCCACCACCTCGCGCGTCCGCATGCCACTGCCCACCAGCACCGCATCGGCCTCGCAGGCCTCCTCCAGCGTCGCCTGGGCCTCGACGACCACGCCATTCATCGAACGGATGCGCGCCGTCGGGCCGGCGATGGACACGCGCCAGCCGGGCCGCCGGACACGGTTCAGGATGCCTTGCGCGATGAACGAGTCGAGCTCGTTGAAGCCCTCGAAAGTCAGGATGGCGATATGCATGCGTGCTCCCTGCGCGAACCGGTTGATGGCCGGCATGGTAGGGCCTCGCGCCCGGGCATGCTTCCGGCGCGCCAAGCGGGCGCTGTTCCTCAGCGTGGCCGGCGCGTTCGCCGTTCTCGCGGGCCGGCCCGCGCTGCCGATCCCCGCCAGACAGGATAAGTTGGGTGGCGGGTCGAGCCGCAGACACTCAGCAGATACCCGTTGCCCGTCGGCAGGGGCCTGCCTCCAGTCCCATGCCCCCACTGCGGAGCGCCCGGGCCGCTCCTCAAGCGGCATCGGCTGCGTCGAGCCGACGGGTGAAACGACCTGGCGCCCGCGGCCCGCTCAGACCTTGCGGCCGCGGCCGCCATCGCTCCCAGACTCCGGCACCATGCGGGCCAGCTCGGGCAGGGAGCCGGCCTCCATCTTCACCATGATGGATGCGCGGTAGGCCTCCACGGTCTTCACCGAGAGGTCCAGCTCGTGGGCGATCACCTTGTTGATCTTGCCGGCCAGCACACCGTCCAGCACCTCCTGCTCGCGCCGGCTGAGCCGCGCCAGCCGGTCGGCGATGCCCAGCTCGCGCGCGCGGCTCGCCAGGCGGTCGCGCGAATGGCGCAGCGCCACGGCCACGGTGTCCAGCAGGTACTGCTCCTTGAAGGGCTTCTCGATGAAATCGAACGCGCCGGCCTTCAGCGCCTGCACCGCCATGGGCACGTCGCCATGCCCAGTCACGATCAGCAGCGGCAGCGGAAAGCGGCGCTCCTGCAGCTGGCGCTGCAGCTCCATGCCGCTCATGCCGGGCATGCGCACGTCCAGCACCACGGCGCCGGGCCTGAGCTGGTCGTCACCGGGCAGGTCGGCCAGGAAGCTCATGGCGTCGGCATAGGTGCGCGCCGCCAGCCCGATGGACGCGAACAGGAAGGCCATGGAACGGCGCATGGCCTCGTCGTCGTCCACGATCAGGATCAGGGGCGACGGGTCTTCTTCCTTCTCGGCGCGCTGGCCTCTCATCATGGTTCCTCGTCATGCACCGGCAGGCCGAAGCGCAGGGTCACGCCGCCGCCGGGTTCGTTCTTGGCCCACAGGTGCCCGCCATGGCTTTCGACAATGGTGCGGCAGATGGACAGGCCCAGCCCCAGGCCCTGGGGCTTGGTGGTGAAAAAGGCATCGAACAGCTGCGCTTCGACCTCGGGGCTGAGCCCGCTGCCATGGTCGCGCACGGCCACCTCCACCATGCCGCCGGCCAGGCGGGTGGACACCTGGATGCCCTGCGCCTTGCGCGCGCCTTCGGCCATCGCATCCAGCGCGTTCTGCAGCAGGTTCAGCAGCACCTGTTCGATCTCCAACGAGTCGGCCGCCACGCGCGGCAGCCGCTCGGCCAGCGCCAGGGACACGGGCACGCCGTTGAGCTGGGCCTGGCCGTCGAAGAGTTGCAGCGTCTCGCGCACGAGCTCGTTGAGGTCCAGCCGCTCCAGCCGGACCTCGCGCCGGCGCACAAAGCCGCGGATGCGCCGGATGATGGCGCCCGCGCGCTCGGCCTGGCCGGCGATGCCGCGCGCGCCGTCGCGGATGAAAGCGGTGTCGGGCCGGCCGGCGTCGATGACGCGGGTGATGCCTTCGGCATAGTTGGCGATGGCCGCCAGCGGCTGGTTGAGTTCGTGCGCGATGTTGGAGGCCATCTCGCCGAGGATGCCCAGGCGCGAGAACTGGTCGCGCTCTTCGCGGTGCTGGCGCGCGACCCGCTCGGCCGCCTCGCGGCCCTCGATCGCGCGGGTCAGCTCGGCGGTGCGGCGCCGTACCAGCACCTCCACACGCACCGCGTGGAAGACCCACCAGAGGATGGCGACCGAGGCCACGGCCAGCCATGGCCAATGCTCGCGCGCAAAGCCGGCCACGGTGGTGTGGGCCAGATGGGCGTAGGGACCGATCTTGAGATCGCGGAACAGCGCATGGACGTCGGAATAGTCCTGCGGCGCGGTCCACGCGCGGCCGTCCGCCGGGGCCATGGTCAGCAGGCTGGCGGTGACGGACTTGGCCAGCAGCGGCGACGTGCTGGCGAGCCGGGCCAACGGCCAGTCGGGATAGAGCCGCGAAGAGCTGCGGCAGGCACCGGGCTGCACCGGCGCCCGCTCCCCCACGACGGCGAACTCATCCGCGCGCACGCGGCCGGCGGCAATCTCTTCTTCAAGCATGCAACTGCGCAGCACGCCGGCATCGGCCTGGCCGTCGCGCAGGCTCTGGATCACGGTCTGCATCGGAAAACCCGTCTCGCGCAGCTGCGCGAGGTCCGCGGGCGACACCCCCGCCGCCTTCAGCTCGCGCCAGATCACGCGCCAGCCGCCAAAGGCCTCGCGCGAGACCACCGCCACGCGGCGTCCGCGCAGCTCGCGCAGCTGGGTCGGGTGGCCGGGCAGTCGGCGCACGATGACGGTGGAGCCCACGGTGCTGGCCGAGACCCCGGGGTCGGCGGCGCGCTCCAGCGTGGCCAGGCGCACCAGGCCCACGCGGGCCTCCAGCTCGACATAGTCGCCCGGGTTGGTGATGACGAAGTCCACCGCGCGGGCGCGCGCAGCGCGCTCGATGCCGGCCGGATCCAGCGGCAGCATCTCGAAGCGGTGCTCGGGCAGCCGGGCGCGCAGGTGCGCCAGCGTGGGCTCGAAGTCCTGGGCCGCGCGCTCGGCGCCCTGGTAGGCCAGCACGGCGATGCGGACATCGACCGCCCGGGCGGCGCCTGCGGCCAGCAGGGCCAGCGGGCCGAGCAGCAGGCAGAACAGCAAAAGGGGCCAGCGACGGATCACGGGCGCAACCCTAACACCGACGGGCCCCGGTCCGCGCGAGAACCGGGGCCCGGAGGCTGGGCGGGCCGGGCGCGGCCCGGCCCGAGGTGGACGCTCAGTAGCGGGCATCCCGGGGCTTGGGATCCTTGGGCCAGTCCTTGACCTTGTCGGGGAAGTCCGGCCGCGGCTGGTGGGCGAAGTACTCGGCCACGTCGACCGCGTCCTGGTCAGACAGCCCGCCCTGGCCCAGCGGGAACTTCTCGTGGAAGCCGATGGGCATGTTGCGCTTGACGAAGGCCGCGGCCGTGTAGGTGCGCGCCATGCCGGCGCCGATGTTGAAGGACTGGTCGCCCCACAGCGGCGGATAGACGCTGCGGCCGGCCGCGTCCTTCAGGCCCTCGCCGTTCTGGCCGTGGCAGACCGCGCACTGGGCCGCGTAGACCTTCTGGCCGTTCTCGACATTGGGCACGATGTTGGGGTCGATCTTGCCGACGCCGCGCCCGGCCACCTTGTCTTCCTTGCGGGTGTGGCCCTTCATCCAGTCGAAGTAGACCACCATGGCCTTCATGTCCTCCGAATCCACGGGCAGCGGCTTGCCGTTCATGGAGCGGCGGAAGCAGCCGTTGATGCGGTCCTCCAGCGTGATCACCTTGCCGGCGCGCGGCGCGTACGACGGGAAGAAGGCCGAGACGCCGACATAGGGCGAGCCGTCGGCGACCGTGCCGGCGTTCAGGTGGCAGGAGGCGCAGTTCAGCTGGTTGCCCACATGCTTGGGCAGCAGCTGCTGGGTTTCGGCGTTCAGCCGCATGCCGCGCACCAGCTGATCGGCGTGCGGCTCGTTGAGCAGCTTGGCCAGGCGGGGCGTCTCGAAGGGCGATTTGTCGATCTTGGGGTCCAGGCTCTTGCGGGCGGCCGCCACGTCGGCCGCCGCCACCGGGCCGGCGCCCTGCCCCCAGCTTTCGCGCACGAAGCTCAGGATCTCGGCGATCTCGGCGTCGCCGAGGCGGGCGAAGGCGGGCATGGTGTAGACGCGCGGATGGGCCCCGGTGGCCGCGGTCTTCCAGCCGGTCAGCGTGATGTGGATCAGCGTCGCGGGGTCCTTGGCGGCCACCGTCGGATTGCCGGCCAGCCCCGGGAACACGCCCTTCACGCCGCTGCCGGTCGGCCGATGGCAGTCGGTGCAGAACTGGGTGTAGCCCAGGCCGCCCGCGCTGGTGTAGAGCTTGGGGGGCGGCTCGAGCGCGGCCGACGCGGCCGCCGCCGGCGGCACGGCCGCGGGCTGGTCGCTGGGCAGCGACTTCAGGTAGGTGGCGATGGCCACCAGGTCGGGCCTGTCGATGTGCTGCGTGGAATGCAGGATCACGTCGGTCATGCTGCCCGACGCGGTGGCGAAGCGGTTCTGCCCGGTCTTGAGCATCTCCACCGTGTCGTCCACGGTCCAGAGGCCGCGCAGGTTCACCGCGTTCCAGTGCTCCACCTGCGCGCCGGAGAGGAACTGCCGCCCGCCGGTGCCCTGCTCGCTCATCGCCAGCTCCTGGAAGCCCACGCCGCGTGGGGTGTGGCAGGCGCCGCAGTGGCCCAGCCCCTGCACCAGGTAGGCGCCGCGGTTCCAGACCGCGTCCTGGCGCGGATCGGGCACGAAGCGCGTCTTGTCGGCGAACACCGCGTCCCAGTAGGCCAGGCCCCAGCGCTGGTTGAAGGGGAAGTTCATCGCCAAGGGCGGGTTGGGCTGGGCCACCGGCTTCACGCCCTGGCGCAGGTAGGCCCACAACGCGGCCATGTCCTCGTCGCTCATCTTGGCGTAGGACGGATAGGGCATGGCGGGATAGAGCCGGTGCCCGTCGGCGGCCACGCCCCGGCGCATCGCGCGGTCGAAGGCCGCATAGCTCCAGCCACCGATGCCGTGCTGGGCATCGGGGGTGATGTTGGTCGAGTAGATCGTGCCGAAGGGTGTCTCCAGCGCCCGGCCACCGGCCATCGGCGCGCCGCCCTGGGCGGTGTGGCAGGCCACGCAGTCGCCCAGCTGGGCCACGTAGCGGCCCTTTTCCACCGTGGCGGCCGGCGCCGCGCCTTCAGCGAAGCCGGGCGTCCGGCCCGCCTCCAGCGCCGGCGGCACCGCCATCCAACCAGCCAGACCGGCCAGCGCGAGCCCCAGGCCCGCCACCGCTACCACCCCACGGCGATTCAGCCGCCACCGCTTGTTTGCCATCTCAAAACCCTAAAACTCTTAAGGACTTTGGGCAGTTTAGTTTTGGGCTTCGCGGCTGCCGACCCAGGCTTGTTCGGGTCAAAACAAGGGTTTACCCGGTATGCGGTGGCGCCTGGTCGTCGATGAGCTCCAGCAGCTCTTGAGCACTCTGTGAACGGGCGTCGTTCCCCGCGCACAGCCGCAGCACCTGCGGGCGCAGGGCCTGCACGGCGGCCTGCAGCGTCGGCTGCACGGGAACGCCATCCTGCCACTCGTGGCCAGGCTGGGGCACGAAGGAACCGCTCAGGTCGATCAGCGCCTCCATCACCGCGCGCTGCGTCCAGAAGCCGCCGTCCGTCAGCAGCCGCGCCAGTTCCGCCAGCGTGGACAGCACGACGGGATAAAAGCTGCCCGCGTGGTTGTCGCCCACGGCCCAGAGGAATTGGTCGTAGGCCTCCAGCGCGCTGGCTTCGTCGTCCGCGGACTCGAGCTTGCGCAGCGCCTGCGCGACGCTGTCGGCGCTGTTCCAGTCGGGCTCGGGCCCGGGCAGTGGCGCTCGATCAGTCATGGACACTTGGGGCCAGCCAGCCACGGGCGGCGAAGATGCGCCGATAGATGTCGCGGACCACCGCCTCCTTGCGCTGGTTGTAGGCCTGCGCCGTGTCGACTCCCACCCGGGCGCGCTGCTTGGCCTCCGCATAGCGTTCGCGCTCCTCGGGGTGCTCCCGCAGCCAGTCACGGAAGAGCAGGTGGCGGACATGCTCGGGACATCGGCGGCCGAACACATGGACGTGGGCGCGCGGGGCCTCTAGCCGGAGCATGCGATGCCCATACCAGGACCGCTCGCGCACTGTCAGCACATAGCCCAGCGACTGCAAGGCCGGTAGGTAGGCGTCCTCGTCGTCGGGGTCCTCGACAATCAGGTCGATGTCGATCACCGGTTTGGCGGCCAGTCCGGGCACAGCGGTCGATCCCACGTGCTCGATGGCCCGCGCGCGTTCCGACAGCGCGGCGGCCAGGGCCTGCCCCAGTTCGCGGAATGTGCTCAGCCAGCTGGGGTCATGGGGCTGCACCTCGATAGATTCCACGCGGGGCCGACCGAGTACCCAGGGGTTCTCGGTCGGGTCGCCCAGCTCGAAGCGGGTGATCTCGGCTGCCGTTGGCCACGGCTCGCGTGTCGTATCCATGCCCGTCATGGGCGGGGATCGAGCTCGGATGGGGCGCCCTCCGGCAACGCCAGCCGGCTCAGGCGCTGCTGCAGCGCCTGGACGCGGTCGGTGCTCTGGCGGATCTGCGCCGCGCTCTCGCCCATGCGCTGCACGATCTGTTCCAGCGGCTTCAGGCCGGGAGCGAAGAACTCGAACATCTTCGCGTCGTCGCCGAGCAGGTCGTACAGATCCTTGAAGGCGCCTCGGATCAGCTCCGTGAACGACAGCTTGATCTGGGCGAGCCGCTGCTCCTGCTCGTGCGCCTTGTAGGACTGGTAGCCGTCGGCGCCCAGCTGGATCAGCAGGCCCACGGGGCCCGACCACTTGGAGATCGCGCCGGCCAGCTTGCTGGCCTCCCAGGGCTTGAACTTGATGACCAGGCCGGTCACCTTGGCCAGCACGTCGCGCGCGGCGAAGATGCTTTGCTTGATCAGCGCCGGGTTGAGCTGAGAGACGCCCTTGAGCGCGCCGCTGACGGCGCGCACACCCTTCTGCCCCATGGCCTCCAGGAAGCTCTCGCCCACGTCCAGCTGGCGTTCGATGTCCAACGAGATGCGCCGGGTGACGGCCGAGGACTGGTCGAAGAAGCGGTCCACCGCGCCCTTGATCTGCAGGCGCAGCTTGTAGCCCACGTCGTCCTCGCTGTGACCAATCTCCTCGTCGACAAAGGCCTGCAGGTCCTCCAGCGACAGCGGGCGCAGGCGGCCGAGCAGGCGCTTCTCCAGCGCCATCAGCTCGCGCACCAGCTCACCGGCCAGGCGCTTGACCTCGGCGCGGCCCTGCGCGAGATCCTCGCGGATGCGCTCGGATTCCTCGCGGTTGAGCTGCTCGTAGGCGGCCAGCTCGCGCAGTTCCGCGTCGGCCTGCGCCAGCTTGCGGCCAACCAGATCGCGCACCACATCCAGCCCGGTCTTGGCGCGCAGCACCGCGGGCACGTTGGCCTGCAGCACCTGCTGGGTTTGACGCTTGAGTTCGCCAATGCGCGAGCGGCTCTCGTAGGTCGGCAGCTTGTCGAACCAGAACGGCAGACCGCGACCATTGGGGTTGGCGGCGATGCAGACCACGTGGAGCTGCGCCAGCTCCTCGGGCGACAGGTGGGCGAGGCGCTGCAGCTTGCCCTTGAGGTTGGCGGTCTTGATGGCGGCCTGCTCGTCGAACAGGACCGCGTCGGTGAGCTCGGTCACCTCGTCCATCTTGTTGATCACGAACACGGTGGACGAGAGCTTGTTCAGGTCGCGCAGGATCCAGCGGGCGATGTCGCCATGACTGTCCTTGAGTGGATTGGTCGCGTCGACCACGTAGAGGATGAGGTGGGCCTCGGAGATGTAGCGCTTGGTCAGGTCCTCGTACATCACCGCGCGGCCGTCGATCTCGCGCGCCTTGTCGCCGAACAGCCCCGGCGTGTCGACGATCTCGCAGCGGCCGGGAAGACCCTGGGGCTGGTAAATCGCCAGGCGGTCGGAGGACTCGTCCATGTCGATCTTCATGTCGGCCATCACCTGGCCCAGCCAGGCGGCGATGACGCTGGTCTTGCCGTCCGAGAAGGCGCCCAGCAGCGCGATGCGCAGCACGTCCTCGTCCACCGCGCGCAGCGCGGCGGCGACCTTGTCCAGGTCGGCCTGCACCTCCACGCCGGTCTCGCCCAGCTCCGCGAGCAGGGCCTGCAGCTCCTGCAGCGCGGCGATGGCGCGGCGCTTGTCAATGTCGAATTGGCTGAAGGGTTCCATGGGGCATCCTGTCCAGTTGCTTGAGTATCTTGTTCATGTTGGCGATCTGCGCGCGCACGATCTCCTGCGGCAGGACCAGGCGCTGCTGCAGCGCGTCGACCTCGGCCAGCACGCCCTGGCGCAGCGCCTGGCGCAATGGCTTCATCAGCTGGCCGCGGACCTCCCCGCCCAACTCTTGCAGGGCTTCGCCGCGCAGCTGTTCCAGCCGCTCCTGCACCTGGGCCTGGGCCCGGCGCACGCGCTTCTCGCGGCTGACGAAGAGCTGCATGACGCTGACCAGCGCGCCGAGCACCGCGCCGATCGCGGCCCCGATCGCCGCGCCCGGCAGGCCGCCGAAGGGCGAGCCGATGGTGGCGCCCGTGGCGGCATAGGAGCCGATGTTCAGCGCGATGGATCCCAGGCCCGGCTTCATGTCCAGCGCGACGGGCTGGTAGCCCAGCTCGCGCGCCTCGATCTCGCAGACCTCCAGCGACTGGAGCTCGAAGCGCTGGACATCCTGCACCAGCCGCTTCATTGCCTGCCTCAGGCCCTGCCGCAGGCCGGCGAGGTGCTCGCCCTGGTTGTCGCGCAACTGCTGGGCGAGCGCGGCCTGCCGGGATTCGAAGGCCCGCTGGATCTCGCGCTGGATGCGGTCGTTGTCGCCGAAGTGCGACTCGACGATCTCGTTCGCGGTGCTGGCGAGCTCGTTGAAGAACTCGTTCCACAGATTGCCGCGCCCCGCCACCACCAGGCGCTCGAAACTCTTCAGCGCCTCGGCGATGGCGGCGCGGCAGGTCTCGAACTGCGGGTCCACCTTGGCCATGAAGGCGCGGTGCTCCTTCTGCAGCTGCTTCAGGATCTCCAGGTTCTCGGCCAGCAGCTCGCGGACCTTGGTCTTGTTGCTTTCGACGATGTCCTGCTGGAAGGTCTGCAGCTTGCCATGCAGCACCTGCGCGATCGCGCCGATCTCGCTGAACTCGAACATCGCCCGTGGCGTGCCGAAGTGCTTGAGGCAGTGGCGCTGCTGGCGCACCAGGTCGTGTTCGCGCGACGGGTGGATGGTCGTCAGGCCGGTGTCCGGGTCCATGGCCAGCGAGCAAAAGGCCAGCAGGCCCTGCACGCAATGCCCGCCCAGCAGCACCCGCTCGCCCAGCACCGACTCCAGCACGCCCAGGGTCTGGCGCAGCGCGTTGCGGGCGCCGCTCTGGTGTTGCAGGGATTCGCGGTCTTCGTCGAACTCATAGGCATCGGCGTTGCCGCGCAGGTTGACGATGGCGTAGACCTGGGTGCCGCTGCGCAGATAGGCGCCGATGCGCTCGGCCGTGGCCTTCTCCGGCTTCTTGTTGGTGCCGTTGACGTAGAACACCAGGTGGGCCTTGGCCACCGCCTCGCGCACCAGGGGCGCGTAGCGCTGCTCGTCGCCCTCGATGCCGGGCACGTCGATCAGCTGGAAGCAGCGGCCCTCGTGCGTCAGCGGATAGACGGTGTTGCCCTGGGTGAAGTCGGCCACGCCGGTGCCGATGATGCGACCGTCGACGCGGCGGACCTGCTGGCGCTGGCGCGCCAGTTGCACGGCCGCCTGCTGCAGCGCGGGCAGCGCGTGGTCGAGCAGGTCCGACAGCGGATCCGGCATGGCCGCGGCGCGGCCGGCGGCGGAAGAAGACGCCCCGGCGCCCATTCAGCGCCCCAGCAGCCAGAAGACGGCGGCGCACAGCGCCGCGCCGGCGCACGCGCCCAGCGCGGCCGCCCGCCATTGCATGCGCCGCCGGCGCGCGCGATCTTCCCGCCCGAGGATGCGCGCCAGCGCCTCGGCGCGCTGGTGCAGCTCCGTCAGCTCGGCGCCGTACTGGGCATAGAGCCGGCCCAGCCCGTCGCGCAAGGTCGCCGCATGGTCGGCCAGCGCCTGCTCGTACCGATCCAGGTCATGGCCCTGGGCCTGCAGCAGCTGCTGGCGCGAGTCCTCGCGGAACAGGATGCGCAGCGATTCGATCAGCGTGCTCTTGCCGGCATTGGTCTCGCCAAAGAACGCCATCGTGAAGCGGTCCCATTCGGCCTGCTCCCCCAGCAGGTCCAGCTCCTGGTTGAAGCGCGCCTGGATGACTTGCAGCCGCGCCATCATGGCGCCGAGTTCCTGTTTGCCTTGCGGGTGCTCGACCTCGATCCCGCCGATCTCGGCAATCGCGGCCGCGATGCTTTGCGCCACGTCGGCATACAAGCGGTTGAATTCCTGCCCTGCTGAGTTCAAAGACCTGCGCTCCCTGGAACCACCCCGGCGACCCCGGCCGGTGATTCTCGATTCTGCGCGCCGCGGCGGCGCCGGATTTCACGCCGCGCGCAGCGCATCTGCCAATCTGATCACGCTCGGCGCGTGCCGCTGTGCGCAGACCGTTCGCGGCCCTCGCGCCCGAGAGACGCGGCCCATCACCCCCTTGGGGGAAATTCCGCACAAACCCTGATCCGTCCGCGCGGCGCCACGGCGAGACTGCCGCGATGACGACGAATCTGCCGCGCGGCACGCTGCCGCATCCGCACCCCTTCCTGCAACGCATCCGCAGCAACAGCGCCTATCCCACCTTCCGTGTCATGGTGAGCGTGTTCACCGGCCTGGGCTATCTGAGCGCCGTTGGCGCGGCGCTGGGCCTGGGCAGCCTGCTTTCCAGCACCAGCGGCTATGGCGTGCTGGGCTATGCCGGCGGTGTGCTGCTGGGCCTGGTGGTGGCCGTGCTCACGCGCGTCGCGAAGGAGATGGCGCTGATGATGGCCGACGTCGCCGACTCGGCCATCACCATGGGCGATCTCTGGAGCCGCAACCAGGGCAGGCCCTGAGGCCGGATCACCGCCCTGGCCGCGCGCGCCCGTTCAGTTGAGCGGCGCCGCCGTGGCGGCCTGCGCCTGCCACGCCGCCTCCAGCAGCTCCAGGCCCAGCGCAATTTCTTCCACGCTGCTGTTCAGACGCGGCATGAAGCGCAGGCAGTGCGGCCGGGCCGCGTTGAGCAACAGCCCCTGCTGGCGGGCCTCGCGGACGACCGCGGCGGCGCAATCGCTGCCCAGTTCCAGCGCCATCAACAGGCCCTCGCCACGCACCTCGCCCAGGCCATGGCGCGCCGAGAAGGCGAGCAGCCCCTGGCGCAGCTGCTCGCCGCGGGCGCGCACGCCGGCGAGGAACTCGGGGCGGCCGATCTCCTCCATCACCGCCAGGCTGGCCGCGGCCATCAGCGGATTGCCGGCATAGGTGCCGCCCTGGTCGCCATGCTGGAACACGCAGGCATGAGCCTGCGCCAGCACCGCCGAAATGGGCACGCCGCCGCCCAGCCCCTTGCCCAGCGTGAGGATGTCCGGCGTGACGCCGAAATGCTGGAAGCCGAAGAGCTGGCCCAGCCGCCCGCAGCCCGTCTGCACCTCGTCGAAGATCAGCAGCAGGCCGTGCTCGTCGCACAGCGCGCGCAGCGCCTGCAAGAACTCGCGCGTCGCCGGGCGCACGCCGGCCTCGCCCTGCACCGGCTCCAGCATCACGGCCACGCTGCGCTCGCTCAGCAGCGCGCGCACCGAGGCCAGGTCGTTGAGCCGCGCCTTCGCGAAACCGGGCATGCGCGGCGGGAAGAGCTCGTCCCAGCCCGGCTTGCCGCTGGCCGCCATGGTGGCCAGGTTGCGGCCGTGGAAGCCGTTCTCGAAGGTGATGATCTCGGCCGCCCCCGCCCGATGCAGACGCCCCCATTTGCGTGCCAGCTTGATCGCGCATTCATTCGCCTCGGCCCCCGTGCTGCCGAAGAAGGCCTGGTGCATGCCGCTGGCCGCGCACAGCCGCTCGGCCAGTTGCAGCGACGGCAGGTTGTACAGCGCCGGGCTGGGCGTCAGCAGCAGCCCGGCCTGGGCCTGCAGCGCCCGGGCCAGCTGCGGTGGACAGTGGCCCAGCGCGTTGACGGCCCACCCCTGCAGCCAGTCCAGGTAGCGCCGGCCGGCGGCATCCCACAGCCAGGCGCCGTCGCCACGCACGAACACCTCGGCGGGACGCTCGGTGATGGGCATCAGGCGATGCGGCTGGGTGGGCAGGGAGGAGTGAGGCTGGGCTTGCATCCGTCGGGTCCTTTCAAAGGCTTGGGGGGTGGGTGGAAAAACAAAAAGGCCACGGGGGGAACCGTGGCCTTTCGGGGGAGATCGGGGAGGACTGTCTGGCTAGGTCCTCATCGCGCGTCTCTCGCCTGCAGGGCACGGCACGAGCGAACGGGCTCGTGCAGCTCGTGCAGCTCGGGCGAAGGCGGGGGCGACAGACGCGAAGGACATGGGCCGAGTGTAGGGGCAGACGGGGCGTCGCGGGCCGCCATGCGAACAGGCCTCGCTTTGGCGCGTTGTTCGCGGCTTCCGTGGCGAAAGGGGCGTGAGAGATTGGCACCCTGGGCCCCAGGCATCGGCAATCCGGCCGCGGCCCGGCATGCGCGCCGCCACGGCCGCCTGCAGTCAGGGAGGAACAAGCATGAAGATCGACACCGGAGCGAGCGCGCTGTATGCAGCGCAGCGCGCATCCCCGTCCGCGGCGGCCGGCGCCGCCAGGAAACCCGCCTCGGCCGCGGCCGATGACGAGCGCAACGCCGCCGGCACGGCGGCCGGCGCGCGCAGCGATGCGGGCGCCGCGGCGTCCGTGGACTTCAGCCGCATGACGCGCCAGGACCTGCGCGAATGGGTCAACGCGCAGCTGAGCCAGGGCAAGCTCTCGCTGGACGACAGCTTTCCCTTCATGGCGATGACCCTGAAGATGCCCGTGTCCGGCGGCACCGGCGAAGTGCCGGCCGAGACCGATGGCGAGCGCATGGACTTCCGACAACACGCCCAGGATGGCCTCGCGTTCGCGCGCGCGAACAACGACACGGCCACGATGAAGATGCTGCAGTCGGCGCTGCGCATCATGGGCCAGCAGCAGGGCCAGGGCCTGGACCTGCGCGCCTAGGACGGCGCCGTGCCGGGGTCCCGCCCCGGCCGTGGCCGTGGCGCCTTCGATCGTCGCCGGATCAGAGAATGCTGATTTGCACCGCGAGGGTGTTCCACGGCGAATTGGTCGACGTGTTCTGGTAGCGGAACAGCCCGCTCTGGTGGCCGTCCAGGTTGTACTCGTTCAGGAAGCCCACCACGGTCTGCCCAGGGGTGCAGGGCCAGGTGTAGGAGCCGCCGGTCACGCAGACCGGCGTGGACGCATACCGCGCCGACGCGGGCAGCACGCCCCCGTTCATCCACGCGACGCGGGCGCTGCCATAGCCTATCTCCAGCACCGCGGCGCGCAGCTGCGCCCCGCCATGGTTGCAGCTGGTCACGGACCGACCGGCCGTGTACTCCCAGTTGCAGTTGGACGAGCCCACCGCATACACCCACATCTGCGTCAGCGGCGGGGCCGGGGCGCGCAGGCTGCCCGGCGCTTCGGCGGCGGTCGGCGGCGCCGGCAAGGGCTGGCTCAGGCTGGACGGGCTGGGCATGGCCGACATGGCCGGCTCCGTGCGCGGCGGCTCCTGGGCCTGCGCATCGGCCCCCAGGGCCACGAGGATGGCGGCGGACAGCACCGCCAGGTAAATGGTCGTTTTCATCAGGAATCTCCCCTGCGAGACGGTCGTCATGGCATTCAAGGTGGATCGGGCGCCCCCCGTCCGGCCCGCTCCGGGCCTGAGGTCGGGGCGTGCCGGCAGCTTGGACCGACCGCAAGGCCATCACAACTGCGGGCCTGGGTAGTTGCCGCCTACGCGCTGGCGCGGCGCGTGCGGGATCACCCCGGCTTGTGCCGCCCTGCGCCGGCCCCTACAACAGAAGCCGGACAAGCTGCAGGAGTGCCGATGCCGGAGGAGTCCGTCCCCCTGGGGGGCCACGCAGGCCTGGTGCTGCGCGAGCCCCGGCCCGCGGACCTGGACCATGTGGTGCGCCGCCACGGCCGGATCTATGCCCAGGAGTACGGGCTGAACGCCGATTTCGAGGCGCTGGTGGCCGGGATCGTCGCGGCCTTCGCGCGCGACCGGGACCCACGCTGCGAGCGCGGCTGGATCGCCGAGCGCCACGGCGAGGTGCTGGGCGCGGTCTTCGTGACGCGCCGCGACGAAACCACCGCGCAGCTGCGCCTGCTCTACGTCGAGGCCGACGCGCGCGGCCAGGGCCTGGGGCGCGCGCTGCTGGACGAGGCGCTGTGCTTCGCGCGCGCGGCGGGCTATCGCCAGATGCAGCTATGGACCAGCAGCCGGCTGGTCGATGCGCGCCGGCTCTATGAGCACGCCGGCTTCCGCCTGATCGCCGAGGAGGCCCAGCACCGCTTCGGCCAGGACCAGCGGAGCCAGACCTGGAGCCTGGCGCTGTAGCAGGCCAAGCGCAGGGCGTGACCCGCGGCGCGGTTCAGTCGCCACCGCCCTCGCCCAGCGCCACCTGCACCAGCCAGCGCCGCACGGCCTTTTCCTCGCGCTCGCCCAGACCGTCCAGCAGGCTGGCTTCCACCGGCGCCACCGCGGCCTTGCACTGGGCCAGGCGCTTGCGGCCCTCGGCGCTGATCTCGATCAGCTGAATGCGGCCATGCTGGGGATGCGGGCGGCGCTGCACCCAGCCCGCCCTCTCCAGGTTGGCGACGATCACGCTCATGGTCTGCGGCGTCAGCAGCGACAGCCGCGCCAGCTCCGCGCCGGAGGCACCGGGATAGGCCGCCAGCATGGTCAGCACCGAAAACTGCGGCAGCGTCGCGCCGGCCGCGGCCAGCGCCTTTTCCATGCGGATGCGATGCGCGGCATGCGCCTGGCGCAGCAGGTAGCCGATATGGCCCTGCTCGCCACGCCGGCCTTCGCCGATGGCGGGAATCTCGGGTCGCGGGTCGTCGGCCTTGCGCATGATGTAAGAGTTCGAATACACTGAGAATGTTCGAATTCTAACATTCACCAAGGAGTACCGTCGCATGCACACGCCCCATGCCGCCCGCCAGGACTGGGCCACGTTCGAAAAGGCCGCGCCGGCCGTGATCACCGCGCTGCGCGCGCTGGGCCAGGCGGTGGACGCCTCGGGGCTGGAGAAGCCGCTGACCGAGCTGATCAAGCTGCGCGCCTCGCAGCTCAACGGCTGCGCCTTCTGCCTGCAGTTCCACCTGAACCTGGCGCGCAAGCTGGGCCTGGCGCCGGCCAAGATCGACCTCGTCCATGTCTGGGAAGAGGTGGACCTCTTCACGCCGCGCGAACGCGCCGCGCTGGCCTGGACCGATGCGCTGACGCGCATGGGCGAGGCCCCGCCGTCCGACGCCGTCTACGCGCAGCTGCAGGCCCAGTTCAGCGCCAGCGAGATCGCCTTCCTGAGCAGCGCCATCGCGGCCATCAACGCCTGGAACCGCCTGGCCGGCGGCCTGCGTTTCGCGCCGCCCATCCCGGCGGAACGGCTGGCCGACGGAGCCCAGGGATGAGCGCCGCCGACGCGCCGTTGCTGCGCGAGGTGGAGCGGGAGGACGAGGTGCTGGCGCTGTTCCCGCTGATGGCCCAGCTGCGCCCGCACCTGGCCTCGGCCGAGGAGTTTTTGCAGCGGTGGCGGCGCCAGTCGGCCGAGGGCTATCGGCTCGTCGCGCTCTACCGCGAAGACGCGGGCGGCGACCTCCAACCAGAAGCGCTAGCCGGCTACCGCGTGCAGGAGAACCTGGTGCATGGCCGCTTCCTCTACCTGGACGACCTCGTCACCGACCAGCGCCTGCGCAGCCGCGGCCACGGCGAGCGTCTGATCCGTCATCTGCGCGAGCTGGCGCCCCGCCTGGGATGCGGCAAGCTGGTGCTGGACACGCCGCTGAGCAATGCGCTGGGCCAGCGCTTCTACTTCCGCATGGGGCTGCTGGCCAGCGCGCTGCGATTCAACCAGCCGCTGCCCGCCTGAGCCGCGCCATGCCCTCCTTGCTCCATGTCGCGGCCAGCCCGCACGGCGCGGACTCGCGCAGCGCCCGGGCCGGTGCCGCGCTCGTGGCCCATCTGCGCGGCCAGCGCGCCGACCTGGCCCTGCGGCTGCGCGACCTCGCCCGCGATCCACCGCCCCATCCGGACGCCGCCTTCGCCGCCGCCAGCCTGGCCGACGCCGCTCAGCGCAGCGCCGAACAGCACCCGGCACTGGCGCTGTCGGAAGCGCTGATTGCCGAGCTGGAAGCGGCCGACGCGCTGCTGATCACCACGCCCATGCACAACTACGCGCCGCCGTCCATGCTCAAGGCCTGGGTGGACCTGGTGCTGCGCCCGGGCCGCAGCTTCGCGGGTTCGCCGCAAGGCAAGAAGGGACTGCTGCGCGACCGCCCGGTCTGGCTGCTGGTCAGCTGCGGCGGCCAGCTGCAGCGCAGCGACGGGCGGGGGCCGTGGCAGCCGGACTGGGTCACGCCCTATCTGCGCGAGGTGCTGGCCACGCTGGGCCTGCATCGCGTCCAGGCCCTGGTGCTGGAAGGCGCCCACCGCGGGCCCGAGGTGCAGCAGCAGGCTCAGCGCGCGCTGGACGGCTGGATCGCCGCGCAGCGCTGGGACTGAGCCGTGCGACGCTTGCGCTGTGTCAAACAGCCGTCATGGGCGCCATGCACAATGCAAGGCATCCGAGGCGACCAACCGGCTGCGACATAGGGCAGAGTCTGGAACCCGTCACCAGCGCCTGGATATCCCCGGCCACCCCGAGTCATCGTTGGGTGGCTTTTCTATTTGGGGGATCGGATGGCCCCCATGCCGACGGTCATGCCCCGCGGGTAAAGAATGTTGTCCGCAGCCCACAGGCCCGCGGGCCCATGCGATGCTTGCGCCCCGCACGGAATCAAGAAGCATCCGGGCGCCGACCGACATCTCCGCATGAACGCCTCCTCCCGTCTGACGCTGGGCGCCCTGGCCCTTCTTCCCGCACTGGCCTGCGCCCAGAGCGCCGCTCCCGCCACCACCCCGCCCGCCGACGATCCGCCGCCGGCGCCGCGCCAGGCAAGACCTGACCCCAAGCCCGCTCCCGCGCCGGCCAGCAAGCCGTCCTCCGCCGCCAAGGACGGCGCGAACGAGCGCACCGAGCGGCTGGACCGCGTCGAGCTGCAGGGCAGCGCCAGCGACGACACGCTGCGCCGCGCGTCCACCGCGGCCAAGATCGTGATCGGCCGCGAGGAAATCGAGCGCTTCGGCGACAGCAGCATCGGCGAGGTGCTCAAGCGCCTGCCCGGCGTCACCACCGGCGGCCGGCCCGGACGCGGCGGCGAGATCCGCATGCGCGGCATGGGCGGCGGCTACACGCAGATCCTGGTCAACGGCGAGCGCATGCCGCCGGGCTTCTCGCTGGACCAGCTGCCGCCGGAGCAGATCGAGCGCATCGAGATCATGCGCGCGCCGACCGCCGAATACGGCGCGCGCGCCGTGGCCGGCACCATCAACGTCGTGCTGCGCGAGGCGCTGCAGCGCCGGCTCAACGAGCTGCGCGCGGGCTTCCAGCTCGAGCGCGGGCGGCTCTCGCCGGGCTTCAGCTGGACGCGCAACGACAAGCTGGACGACCAGGGCGGCGCCTACAACCTGACCGTCAACGCGATGCAGGGCAAGCGCTACGACGACGTGCACAACGAGACGCTGACGCGTGCGCTGGACCGTGGCACCGAACGCCTGCTGGTCAACCGCGGCCAGAGCGAGGACGATCGGCGCAGCCTGAACCTGACGGCACGCCTGCAATGGCGCCTGGGCCAGGGCAGCACGCTGGCGCTGCAGCCCTTCGTCGTCGTCAACCGCGGCAACACCGACGGCGCCTTCAACCAGACGCAAACGCCGCGCGCCCTGCCGGGCGATCCGGACTACTACAACTTCGACCAGGTGCAGACCGAGGGCCACAACCGCTTCACGATGATGCGGCTGAACGGCCAGTGGTCGCAGCGCCTGGACGAGGCCTCGCGCCTGGAGCTGCGCGCCGGCGTGGGCCGTGCCCGCAGCAATGGCGACACCGACCGCCTGGAGTCGCTCGCCGGCACCGTGAAGCGCGAGCAGCTGGACCACACGGAGAGCCGCAACCGTTCGTGGAGCCTGAACGGCAAGTACTCGCACCAGTTCGAGAACGAACACAGCCTGGTGATGGGCCTGGAAGGCGAAGGCATGAGCAGCGACCAGACGCGCACCTGCCTGCAGAACGGGCTCAGCTGCGCCTATCTGCTGGACTTCGGCGACGACCTGGACGCGGCGACGCAGCGCGTCGCCGTCTATGCCCAGGACGAATGGAGCATGGGCCCGCAATGGTCCTTCTACGCCGGCCTGCGCTGGGAGCAGATCCGCACCGAGAGCAAGGCCAAGAACTATGCGGTGAGCAACAGCGCGGGCGTGACCACGCCGCTGCTGCACGCGGTCTACAAGCTGGACGAAAAGCGCCGCGACCAGATCCGCATGAGCCTGACGCGCAGCTACAAGTCGCCCAATCTGCAGGACCTGATCGCGCGCCCCAGCATCAACTCGCAATACCCCTGCCTGCCCAGCCAGCCCTGCGGCCCCAACGAGATCAACTACCCCGACCGCATGGGCAACCCGCTGCTCAAGCCCGAACTGGCCACCGGCGTGGACATCGCCTACGAGAAATACCTGGCCAAGGGCGGCATTCTGAGCGCCAACTTCTTCGTGCGCCGCATCCAGGACCTGATCCGCAACCAGCCCGAGCTGGAGGACGTCAGCTGGGCGCCGGTGCAGCGCTGGGTCTCGCGCCCGCGCAACATCGGCAACGCGCGCACCATGGGCGTGGAGCTGGAGGCCAAGTTCCGGCTCGACGAATATGTCGACGAGGCCTGGCCGGTCAACATCCGCAGCAACCTCAGCCTGTTCCGTTCGCGCGTGGACGGCATCCAGGGCCCCAACAACAAACTGGACCAGCAGCCCGACTACACGCTCAACCTGGGCGCCGACTACAAGCTGCGCAGCCTGCCGCTGAGCGTGGGCGCAAGCCTGAACTACACGCCCGCCAACACCATCCAGCAGACCGTGCTCAGCGAAGCCAGCAGCACGCACAAGCGCGTGCTGGACGCCTTCGTGGCCTGGCAGGTCAACCGCGACACGCTGCTGCGCCTGTCGGCCAGCAACCTGGCGCCGCTGGACTACAACACCGGCAGCATCACCTACGCACCCACCCTGCTGAACCCGACGCGCGAGATCATCAGCCAGAACCTGGGCCGCAGCTTCACTGTCTGGCAGTTGCGCCTGGAAATGAAGATCTGAGCGCCGGCCTCCCGGCCGGCCGGCCCGCGATTCAGCGCGTCAGCGCCCGCGTGCTCCCGTGCTGGGCCAGCTTGCTGGCGTCCGGGACCTGGGGCCACAGCATCCAGCCCAGGCCGGCGACCAGCGCCAACCCGGCCAGCCACAGCCAGACCGCCCCGCTGCGCCGCCGCTGAGCGATGGACGGCGGACGGCTGGTACTGGGCCGCGGCGCACGCGCCGGCTGCAAGGCCTTGTGCAATTCCACGCGGCGCAGGCGCTGCAGCTTCACCGCCTGCTTGCGCCCGTCACTTCTGGACACAATTTCAAAGCTCAGCCGCTCCCCTTCCTGCGGGGCTTCGCCATCCATCGGAAAGGCGGAGATGTGGACAAACAGCGGCTCGCCGCCCTGCTGGGGCATCACCGAGCCGTGGCCGCGCTCGGCGTACCAGGTGTGCAAAGTGCCTTCGAATCGCATCGCGGGTCCCAATCGACAAATGGGCCGCGGTACATCGCTGCGGCCCTGGTCGCGCATGGTGGCGCCCGCGTGCGGCCCCGGAGAAACCATTTGTAATCGCCGCAACGCAGGACGCCGGGCGGTGCCCGGCGTCCGTTCAGGAGGATCCTCGGCCTGCGGCGGCGCTCAGACGCCCGGCTTCAGGTATTTGTCCAGGAACTCCCGCATGCGGCGGTTGGCCTCGATCTGGTTCTTCTTCTTCGAGAAGCCATGGCCCTCGTCGTCGAACACCAGGTATTCCACCGGCACGCCGTTCTTCTTCACCGCGTCGACGATCTCGTCGCTCTCGGGCTTGATCACGCGCGGGTCGTTGACGCCCTGGATCACCATCAGCGGCTTGCGGATCTCCTTGGCGTGGAACAGCGGCGAGGTGGCGATCAGGAAGTCCTTGTCCTTCACCGGATCGCCCACCTCCTGGTAAAGCGCCTTGCGAAAGCTCTCCCAGTACGGCGGGATGGACTCCAGCGTGCGCAGCCAGTTGCTGACGCCGAAGATGTCGATGCCCACCTTGAAGGCCTCGGGACGGAAGGCCAGCGCCGCCAGCGTCATGTAGCCGCCGTAGCTGCCGCCCATGATGCCGATGCGCTCGGGGTCGATCACGCCGGTGGCGGCGAGGAAGGTCTTGGCTTCGATGCAGTCCCACAGCGGCTCGCGGCCGTGCCTGCCGTCGTCGGCGGTGAAGAAGCTCTTGCCATAGCCCGAGCTGCCGCGGTTGTTGATGCCCAGCACCGCGTAGCCGTGGTTGGCCAGGTACTGCATCAGCGCCGAATAGCCGCGCATGGTCTGCCCGCCAGGGCCGCCATGGACGAAGACCACCGCCGGCACCCGGTTCGTCGGCGAGGCTTCCTTGGGCTGGTAGTAGACCGAGGGAATCACCATGCCGTCGAAGGACTTGAAGCGCACGATGCGCCCTTCGACCAGCTCGTTGGGGTCGATGTCCTTGGACAGGCTCTGCGTCAGCTGACGCGCCTGCTTGCTGGCGAAGTCATAGACGAAGAGATTGCTGGGCGAGCGGTCGCCGTTGACGTAGAAGGCCATCTTGCGCCCGCTGTCGGAGAAGCGGACGCCGCGGATCTCGCCGCCGGGCAGCTGCGGCAGCGGCAGCTCACGCTCCACCTCGCCCTGCCGCTCGCGCAGCTTGATCACGATGCTGGCGTCGGCGTTGATGCCGGTGACGCGGTAGCGGCCGTTCTCGGAGAAGTCGGTGTAGACGATGTCCCAGTCGGCCTTCTCGAACTCGCGCATCGTGCCGCTGTCCAGGTCGTAGGCCAGCAGCCGCGCGAACTCGGCGCCGTCGTTGCTGCTGATGATCAGGCGGCGCGACGCCGGGTCGAAGGTCACCGGCGCATAGCTGGCCACGCCCTCGTGCTTGCTCAGGTGGCGCGTCTCGCCGCTGCGCGTGTCGTGCAGGTAGACGTCGGAGTCGGCCGTGGTGTTGGTCTTGCCCAGCGCGATCCAGCGCCCGTCCGGGCTGACGTCGGCCACGCTCATGCCGGTCTCATTCTTGTAGATCATCTGGCGGGCATAGCCGCGCGCGTCGTAGCGGTAGACGTCGAAGTAGCGCGCGTCGCGTTCGTTGGTGGCGACCAGGAAACTGGCCTTGTCGCCGGACCAGCCGATGAAGCGCGCCTTCAGCTTCTCGCCGGGGGTCAGGTCTTTCTCGCTGCCGTCGAGCTCGCGCACGTACAGGTGGTTGAGCTCGTTGCCGCCCTGGTCGCGGGTGTAGAGGATGCGGTCGTCCTGGGGGAAATAGCCCACCGCGTAGTGGCTGTCGGTCTTGGACTGGGTCAGCGCGGTCGGCGCGCCGCCGGCCACCGGCATGCTGTAGACGTTGACGATGCCGCTCTCGTTGCTGTGATAGAGGATGCGCGACTCGTCGTGCGAGAACGAGGCGCCCCCCAGCGAAACGGTGGCCATGAACTGCTCGATGCTGTAGCGCTTGGCCGCGCGCGGTGCGGCGGCGCCGGTCTCCGCGCGCGCCGCCGCGGGCGCGGCGCTCACCGGCGCGGCCGCCCACGCGGCCAGCATCAGCGCCCCGGCCATCGCGGCCGGGCGCCAGAAGGTCTTGTGCTTCATCGTTTCTCCTCCTTTGGGGGTTCTCCCCGCATCGACAGGTCCGCCCGCGACGACGGGCGGGGGGCCACGCCCGGGTCTCGGGACGTGCCGGGCACTATAGGCAGGGCCGGCCGGCTTGGCCATGGGGGCACGACAGACCGCATCCCGCGCCGATCAGCGCACGCCCGGATGGGCGCAAGCGTCGGCGCGCGCGACACTTGCCCCATGAGCCCACGCACCCCACGCCGCCCCGCCCCCCTGGATGTCGATGCCCTCTGGTCCCTGGCCCGCCCGGGCGCCATCAGCCTGTCGCCGGACGGGCGCCGGCTGGTCGCCTCGGTCAGCCAGCCATCGATGGACGACAACCGCAGCAGCACCCAGCTGTGGCTGATGGACTGCGACGGCCGCGCCGCACCGCGGCGGCTGACCCAGTGCGGCGAACGCGACAGCGCCCCCGCATGGTCGCCGCGAGGCGACCGCATCGCCTTCCTCGCGCGCCGCGAGCAGCAGGGCCGCAAGGACGAGGCCGCGCAGCTCTACCTCATCCCCGCCGACGGCGGCGAGGCCTGGCGCGCGAGCGACTTCGCGCCGGGGTTGAACGCCTTCAAGTGGATGCCAGACGGACGGCGCGTGGTCTTCAGCGCCTGGGTCTGGCCCGGGCTGCGCGGCGCCGCGGCGCAGAACAAGGCCCAGCGCGCCTTCGATGCGCGCAAGGAGAGCGGCTACCTGACCCGCGAAGCCTTCTACCGCCACTGGGACAGCCACCTGCCCATGGGCCGCGTCCAGCACCTGCTGATGCTGGACCTGGCCAGCGGCCGCGTCACCGACCTGTTCGAAGGGCTGGATTGCGAGCTGCCGCGCGACAGCAGCAGCGCCTCGGTCTTCGACATCCATCCGGACGGCCAGCGCATCGCCTTCATCCTGGACCCGGCCGCCACGCAGCGTCCGGGCAACCGCTGCGCGCTCGCCGAGCTGGAGCTGTCCGGCCGCCGGCCGCGCCTGCGCCTGCTCGTCGACGACGCGCGCTGGGACCTGGCCGCGCCCCGCTACCGGCCCGACGGCCAGGCGCTAGCCTTCACCGCCACCGAGGTGGGCCGTCGCCACACCGCGTTGGCCCGCCCGGCGCTGCTGGCGCCGGGCAAGACCTGGCAGCTGCTGGGTGGGGACGACTGGGACCTCTATGCCGACGCCCCGCTGCGCTGGCGCGCCGACGGCTCGGCGCTGCTGTTCAGCGCCGAGTCGCGCGGGCGCAACCCGCTGTGGTCGCTGGATCCGGACAGCGGGCGGCTGGAACGCCTGGTCGAGGACGGCTGGGTGCAGGACTTCGACCTCGCCGGCTCCACGCTCGCGCTGCTGCGCGACAGCGCCAGCCACCCGGCGCGCGTCGAGGTGCGCCAGGAGGGCGGCCGCGCCGGCTGGCGCCGCCTGGACCGCTTCAACGACGCGCGGCTGGCGCGCCATGCGCTGGGCACGCTGCGCGAGGTCTGGCTCAAGGGCGCGCAGGGCGAGCCGGTGCAGCTGTGGCTCACGCTGCCGCCCGGCTACGACGCCAAGAAAAAGCACCCGGTGATGCATGTGATCCACGGCGGCCCCTATGCCGCCGCAGGCGACACCTGGAGCTGGCGCTGGAACACCCAGGTGCTGGCCTCGCGCGGCCATGTGGTGGCACAGCTGAACTACCACGGCTCCAGCGGCTTCGGCTTCGCCTTCCGCGACAGCATCATGGGCCGCCAGGGCCAGCTGGAGCAGCAGGACCTGGAGGCCGCGACCGACTGGCTGCGCCGCCAGCCCTGGGTCGACAAGACCCGCATCAGCGCCACCGGCGGCAGCTACGGCGGCTTCCTGGTGGCCTGGCTCAACGGCCACGCACGCGCCGGCCGCTACCGCAGCTTCGTCTGCCATGCCGGCGTGTTCGACCGCGTTGCCACCTCCAGCGCCGACTCCTACCTGCAGCGCCCGCGCGACCTGCATGCGCAGTGGTGGGCCTCGCCCGAGGACTTCCAGCGCGTGCTCGCGCAGAGCCCGCACAGCGCCGCCGCGCGCATGAGCACGCCCACGCTGGTGATCCACGGCGCGCAGGACTACCGCGTACCCGACACCAACGGTCTGGCCTACTACAACCTGCTGCAGGCGCGCGGCATCCCCACCCAGCTGCTCTGGTTCCCCGACGAGAACCACTGGGTGCTCAAGCCGCGCAACTCGCGCCTCTGGTACACGACGGTGCTGGACTGGGTGCAGGCCCATGAGCGCGACGCCCCCGCGGCCAAACAGCCCGCGCGGGCCTCCCGCAAGAAGGCCGGCCCATGAGTTCCCACGCATGAGGCCACTGCCACCAGCGCAGCGATCGGCGCGCCTCGCCGGCGCGCTGGACCGGCTCTGCGACGCGCTGGCCTGGCTGGCCCTGCCCTTCACGCTGCTGCTGGCGCTGCAATGGCCGCTGCGCCAGACCGGCTGGGTGTCGCCGGCGCTGGCCAACGACCTGGCGCAATGCCTGTTCGCGGTCCTGGTCGCCACGGCGCTGCGCGTGGCCGGTGCGCGCGGGGCCCACCTCGGCAGCTCCCACCTGCCGCCGCGCGCGCCACGGCTGTTGCAGGGCGCGGTGCTGCTGCCCTGGTGCCTGGCCAACCTGCTGCTGGCCGCGCCGGGGGCCTGGCAGTCGCTGCGCCAGTGGGAGCGCTTTCCCGAGACCTTCAGCCCCGGCTACTTCATCATCAAGCTGGCCCTGCTGCTGATGCTCGCGCTGCTGGCGCTGCAGACCCTGGCCGCGCTGGCCGCGCCGCGCAGCCGCGCCGCCCCGCCATGAGCGCCGCGCTGGCGCCCGCCCCGCTCTTCGGCCTGGCGCTGTTCGGCCTCGCGCTGGGGCTGATGCTGTGGGCGCGCTGGCCGGTCTACGCGGCCTTGATCGCCTGCTCGGTCTGGGGCGGCGCGGCGGGCATGCTGCTGGGCTGGGTGGAGCCCGGGCTGGTGCAGGCGCTGCCGATCCGGCTGTCGGGCCTGCTGGAACACGATCTGCTGCAGGCCCTGCTGCTGTACGCACTGCTGGGCGCGGGGCTGCGCGAGCTGGGCCTGGCGCAGGCCTGGATCGCCGCCGTCGCGCGCCGTCTGGGCGGCGGGCCGCGCGCCAGCGCGCTGGCCGTGCTGGGCTTTGCCGCGCTGTCGGCGCCGATGAACGGCTCGGTCGCCGCCAGCCTGGCGATGCTGCGCCGCGGCGCGGGCCCCGCCCTCGCGGGCTGGCCGCCGGCCCGCGCCAGCGCGCTGCTGGCGGCGGCCAGCACGCTGGGCCTGCTACTGCCGCCCTCGCTGGTCCTGCTGCTGTGCAGCGACGCGATGATGCGCGCGCACACCGAGGCCCTGGGCCGGCTGGGCGCCAGCGCCGGCCTGGCGCGCGTGATGAACAACCAGGACCTGCTGTGGGCCGCGTGGCGCCCGGCCGGCCTGGTGCTGCTGGGCTTCGCGCTGCTGATCCTGCTGCGCCGCCCGGCGGCGCGGGCAAGCCCTGACCCCCGCCAGCACGCGGCCACCACCGCATGGCAGCCGCTCGCGTTCACGCTGCTGGTGCTGCTGATGCTGGCCGGCGTGGTCCAGGGCTGGTGGCTGGCCGTCGAGGCGGCGGCGATGAGCGGCTGCGCGCTGCTGGCGGCCGGCATCGCCGGCGGGGCGCTGAAGGGACGGCTGCGCGCGCTGCTGGCGCAGGCCATGCAGACCGCCGGCCTGCTCTTCGGACTGCTGGTCGGCGCGACCAGCTTCACCTGGCTGCTGCGCGCGCTGGGCAGCGACGCCTGGCTGCAGCGGGCGCTCGAGGCCAGCCCCTGGGGGCCCGGCGCGACCCTGGCGCTGGCGCTGGCCGTGCTGCTGCTCTGCGGCCTGGTGCTGGACGCCTTCGAGCTGATCTTTCTCGTGCTGCCGCTGCTGATGCCGCCGCTGCTGACGCAGCAGCCCCATGCGCCCTGGGTCGCGGTGCTGGCGCTGCTGGTGCTGCAGCTGGGCTATCTGTTGCCGCCGCTGGGCTACGCGCTGCTGGCCGTGCGCGGCCAGGCCGCCGACCGCGCCGACACGGAGGCTCCTCCGCCGCTGCACGCGCTCGCCCGCGAGGCCGCCCCCTACGCCGCGGTGATCGCCATGGTCCTCGCCGCCGTGCTCGCCTGGCCCCAGGCCCTGTGCGGCCCGCCGCCCCGGCTCGACGCCCCCACGCTCAGCGACGAGGAAGCGATGCAGGAGTTGCTCAGGCAGGCCGAGCCGCCGGCCAGCGTGGCCGGCAACGAATAGGACCGACAGCAAGGCCGAACCCGCGCACCGGAGCGCGCGGCCTGGGGCATGCGGGCGGTCGGGCGGGATGGCAGGCTTACTGCGACGCCAGCTTGCCCTTCACATGGCGGGCGAAGCTGTCCAGGATGGCTTGCCAACCGGTGCGCTGCTGCTCTTCCGAGTGGGTCGGTTCGCCGTCGAAGGTGACCGTGACGAGGACGCCAGGACCTTGCTCCGCGAAACGCACCAGGGCCGCGCGTTCGCCGAAGGTGTATTCGATCCGCTCGTGATGGACGATGTGGGTGTACTGACCCGCGAAGTCGAAGCCCAAGGACCCGTCCTTGGCTTCCATGCGCGAGGAAAACAGGCCGCCCGGACGCAGGTCGACGGTCGAGGCGGTCGTGTGCCAGTCCGGTGAGGCGGCGTTCCAGGCCTTGATGTCGTCCGGCGTGGTGTAGGCCCGCCAGACCTCGTGCATCGGTCCTTCGACCAGGGTGGAGACGGTAATTTTCATGGTCACTCCGGGGCGCTCTGCTGCGCGTTTGGTCAGGCCTAAGGACGACGAAGCCACGTCCCAGGGCGTCGATGCGCCACGACGGGTGGGGTGCGAAATCATCCCGCGGCGGCCCGACGGAAGGGAAACGGCCGTGGGCGAGATTAACCGAGTCGGGCTAGATTGGGCCCAGCGCGTGGCCCCCGTCCACGCCCTCGCCCTCGCCCTCGCCGAGCGTCCCGCGTTGGCCCGGCCGGTGTCGCCTCGGTGCTTCACGCCATGGGCCGGGCCGCGGGCCACAACGAACAACGCCCCGGCCACCCACCCCTGTCGGGGGCGAGCGGTCCGGGGCGGCGCGGCCTTCCGGCGCGAGGGCTCCAGCCGCCGCGCCGGTCGGGCCTCGGCTTACTTGCCGGTCGGCACCTTGCCTTCCACGCCCTTGACGTAGAAGTTGATGCCGGAGAGGAACTTGTCGTCGGCGACCTGGTCCTTGGCGAGCACATCCTTGCCGTCCTGGCCGGCGATGGGGCCCTTCCAGATCACGAAGCTGCCGTCCTTCAGGCCGGCGCGGGCCTGCTCGACGCGCGCCTTCACGTCCGCGGGCACGGCGTCGCTGATCGAGACCAGGTCGATCGCGCCTTCCTTCACCCCCCACCAGCTGTGCTTGCCGGCGCCGGCGCTCCACTTGCCGTCCAGCGCCTCGCGCACCGCGGCGATGTAGTACGGCGTCCAGTTGATCACCGCCGAGCCCAGGTGGGCCTTGGGGCCGTAGGCGGTCATGTCGGAATCCCAGCCGAAGGCGTACTTGCCGTTCTTCTCGGCGGTCTGCAGCACGGCGCTGGAGTCGGTGTTCTGCATCAGCACGTCGGCGCCGCCGTTGATCAGGGTCTGCGCGGCATTGGTTTCCTGGGGCGGGTTGAACCATTCGTTCACCCACACCACCTTGACCTTGACCTTGGGGTTGGAGCTCTGCGCACCCAGCGTGAAGCTGTTGATATTGCGGATCACCTCGGGAATGGGGATGGAGCCGACCACGCCCAGCGTGCCGGTCTTGGTCATCGCGCCGGCCACCACGCCGGCCAGGTAGGCGCCTTCATAGGTGCGCGAGTCGTAGGTACGCATGTTGTCGGCCTGCTTGTAGCCGGTGGCATGCTCGAACTTCACGTCCTTGGTGTCGGCGGCCACCTTGAGCATGGGCTCCATGTAGCCGAAGGTGGTACCGAAGATCAGCTTGTTGCCCTGGCCCACCATGTCGCGGAACACGCGCTCGGCGTCCGCGGCCTCGGGCACCTTCTCGACGAAGCTGGTCTGGATCTTGTCGCCGAACTCCTTCTCCAGCGCCTTGCGCGCGTTGTCGTGCGCGAAGGTCCAGCCGCCGTCGCCCACCGGCCCGACGTAGGCGAAGGCGATCTTCAGCGGCTCGGCCTTGGCCGCCGGGGCGGCCTCGGACGCGGGCGCGGCCGGCGCGGCGGCTTCTTCCTTCTTGCCGCAGGCGGCCAGGGCCAGCGTGGCGGCGGCCAGCGCGCTGAACTTCAGCCAGTGACGACGGGGCGTGGAGCGAAGGGTCATGGGGAACTCCGTGGATGGATGGAAAGCGTGGGGAAGACGGTCGGGCCCGGAATGCTCAGGCACCCGGGAAGAAGGGTTTGCCCAGCGAAGCCGGCATGTTGGCACGGATGAAGCTCTCGTTGCGCGAGATCAGCACCAGCACGACGATGGTGGCCAGGTAGGGCAGCATGCTCAGGAACTGGCTGGCCACCTGCACCCCCTGACCTTGCAGGTGGAATTGCAGCATGGTCACGCCACCGAACAGATAGGCACCGAGCAAGACCCGTGCCGGACGCCAGGTCGCGAAGCTGGTCAGCGCCAGCGCGATCCAGCCCTTGCCGGCGATCATGCCTTCCACCCACAGTGGCGTGTAAATCACCGAGCAGTAGGCGCCGGCCAGCCCGCACAGCGCGCCGCCGGCCAGCACCGCCAGTAGCCGGATGCGCCGCACCGGGTAGCCCAGCGCATGCGCCGATTCGGGCGACTCGCCCACCGCGCGCAGCACCAGCCCGGCGCGCGAGCGGTAGAGGAACCAGGCCAGCCCGGCGGTCAGCGCCATCGCCAGGTAGACCATGGGATGCTGGCGGAACAGCGCCGGCCCGATGAAGGGAATGTCGGCAAGACCTGGCACCGCGAAGCTGGGCCGGTCGGCGAGCTTGGCCTGCACATAGCCCTGGCCGACGAAGGCCGAAAAGCCGGCGCCGAACAGGCTCAGCGCCAGCCCGGTCGCGTACTGGTTGGTGTTGAGATAGATCGCCAGCAGCGCGAAGGCCAGCGCCAGC
The DNA here is from genome assembly GCF_022549225.1 of Pelomonas sp. CA6. Lineage (GTDB taxonomy): Bacteria > Pseudomonadota > Gammaproteobacteria > Burkholderiales > Burkholderiaceae_C > Roseateles. The sequence goes on along the minus strand of NZ_JAKZFD010000001.1, from coordinate 235,122 downwards.
AGCGCGCCCGCGCCCATGCCGGCGACAAAGCCCAGCAGGTCGCTGCCACTGTGCACCGCGGTGGCGAAGCCGGCGATCGCGGCCACCAGCATCATGCCCTCGGCGCCCAGGTTCACGACCCCGGCGCGTTCGTTGATCAGCAGGCCCAGCGCCGCCAGCGCGACCAGGGTGCCGGCGTTGAGCGTGGAGCCCAGCAGGAGCGCCCAGGATTCCATCAGGCTTCTCCCTTGGTGGTCAGCGGCTGGCGCGGCGTCCAGCGCAGCCGATAGTGGATCAGGCAGTCCGAGGCCAGCAGGCTGAACAGCAGCAGCCCCTGGAACACGCCGGTCAGCGCCTTGGGCAGGCCCAGGCGCGACTGCGCCAGCTCGCCGCCGATGTAGAACATGCTCATCAGCACCGACGAGAACACGATGCCCACCGGGTGCAGCCGGCCGACGAAGGCGACGATGATGGCCGCGAAGCCATAGCCCACCGGCACATAGGGCGTCAGCTGCCCCAGCGGACCGGCCGCCTCCAATGCACCGGCCAGGCCGGCCAATGCACCAGACAGGCCCAGCGCGCCCCACAGCGCGGCACGCGACGAGAAGCCCGCATAGCGCGCCGCCGCCGGCGCCAGCCCACCCACCTGCAGCGCGAAGCCGCGCAGCGAGCGGAACAGCAGCCACCACACCGCGCCCACCGCGGCCAGCGCGATGACGAGGCCGATGTGCAGCCGCGTGCCGTCGTAGAGCTTGGGAATCTTGGTCACCGGCAGGAAGCTGATGGTCTGCGGGAAGTTGTAGCCCGCCGGGTCTTTCCAGGGCCCGTAGACCAGGTAGCCCAGCAGCAGCTCGGCGACATAGACCAGCATCAGGCTGACCAGGATCTCGTTGGCATGGAAGCGGTCGCGCAGCGCCGCGACGATGGCCGCCCAGCCCAGCCCGCCCAGCATGCCGGCCACGAGGATGGCGACGACGATGCCGCGCCCGGTGTCCGGCCCGGCCTGCATCGCGACCCAGCCGCCGGCCATCGCGCCGACGATGAACTGCCCTTCGGCACCGATGTTCCAGACATTGGCGCGGAAGGCCACCGCCAGCCCCAGCGCGATCAGCGCCAGCGGCGTGGCCTTGAGCCCCAGCTCGCCCAGCGCGTAGCTGTTGCGCAGCGGCTCCCAGAAGAACATGCGCAGGCCCTGCAACGGGTCCTTGCCCAGCATCAGGAAGAGCGCGACGCCGATCAGCGTGGTGGTGGCCAGCGCGATCAGCGGCGACGCGATGGACATGCGCGCCGAGGGCTGCGGACGCGGCTCAAGCTTCAGCATGGCCCGCCTCCGTCGCCGTCGTGAGGGTGGAGGCGGCCGCGCCGGGCGCGCCGTCCCACAGGCCGCTCATCCACAGCCCGATCTGGGCCACCGTGGTCTGCGCGGGGCTGACGGCCGGCGACAGCGCGCCGCGCGCGATCACCACCAGGCGGTCGCTGATCTCGAACAATTCTTCCAACTCCTCGCTGACCACCAGGATGGCGCAGCCGGCGTCGCGCAGCGCCAGCAGCTCGCCGCGGATCTGCGCCGCCGCGCCCACGTCCACACCCCAGGTCGGCTGGGACACCAGCAGCACCCGAGGGCGGGCCGAGATCTCGCGGCCCATGATGAATTTCTGCAGGTTGCCGCCGGACAGGCTGCGCGCCGCCGCGTCCGGGCCGGCCGCGCGCACGCCAAAGCGCTGGATCAGCGTCTGGGCGAGCTCGCGGCAGCGGCGCGGCGACACATGGCCCAGCAGGCCCACCGGTTCGCGCCGCGTCAGCAGCGTGTTCTGCGCCAGCGACAGCGTGGGCACGGCGCCACGCCCCAGGCGCTCCTCCGGCACATGGTGCAGCCCCAGCTGGCGCCGCCGCCCGGGCCCGAGGCGGCTGATGTCCACCGGCCCGCGCGGCCCGCCTTCCAGCCACAGGCTGCCGGGGGCGAGGCGCCGGTCCTCGCCGGACAGCGCCGCCATCAGCTCCGCCTGGCCGTTGCCGGACACACCGGCCACGCCCAGGATCTCGCCCTGGCGCAGCGTCAGGTCCAGGCCCTGAAGCACGGTGCCGAAGGGATCGCGAGGCGCCAGGCTGAGCTGGTGCAGGCGCAGCGCGGCCGCGCCGGCCTGCGACGCACGCGGCTGGTGCTTGGGCGGCTCGGCGCCGATCATCAGCTGCGACAGCTGGGCGCTGCTCTGCGTGCGCGGGTCCACCTCGCCGGTGACGCGGCCGCCGCGCAGCACGGTGCAGCGCTGGCACAGCGCGCGGATCTCGTCCAGCTTGTGGCTGATGTAGAGGATGGCGCAGCCCTCGTCGGAGAGCCGGCGCAGCGTCGCGAACAGCTTCTCGACCGCCTGGGGCGTCAGGACCGAGGTGGGTTCGTCCAGGATCAGCAGACGCGGCTCGGTCAGCAGCGCGCGCAGGATCTCCACGCGCTGGCGCTCGCCCACCGACAGCGAATGCACCGGCCGCTCGGGGTCCAGCTCCAGCCCGTACTGGTGGGCCAGCCGGTCCACGCGTTCGCGCACCTGGTCCAGCGACAGCGCCTTGTCCAGGCCCAGCCAGATGTTCTGCGCCGCGCTCAGCGAGTCGAACAGCGAGAAGTGCTGGTAGACCATGCTGATGCCCAGCTGGCGCGCCTGCGCCGGGCTGCGCAGGCGTTGCGGCTGGCCGTCCCACAGCACCTGGCCGGCGTCGGGCGGCACGGCACCGTAGATGATCTTCATCAGGGTGGACTTGCCGGCGCCGTTCTCGCCCAGCACCGCGTGGATCTCGCCGGGCATCACGCTCAGCGAGATGTCGTCGTTGGCCCGCACGCCCGGGTACTGTTTGCAGATGCCGCGAAGTTCCAGGCGTGGGGTCATTCTTGTTGGGGCGTTGCTAAGGTCTTCGGTAGCGCGCCTGGCCGGCCACGAAGCAGGCCGCCAGATTGCGTTCGTCCGCCAGGGTCATCCAGGCAAAGACCTTCTCATGCAATTCGCGCGCCACCTCGTGCCGGGCCTGGGCCACCGGGCCGCAAGCCCAGTCCCAGACGCACAAGTCCGCCAGTGTACCGGGGCTCAGGTGGCCCAGCTCCCGGTCCAAACCCAGGGCCAGCGCCGCGCCCCGCGTGGCGGCGTGCAGGCCGGCCCAGGCGGTGAGCCGCTGTCCGGCCAGCGCCTGGACCTTGTAGCCATCGGCCAGCGTGCGCTGCAGCGACAGGCTGGTGCCCCCGCCCACATCGCTGGCGACGCTGAGGCCCACGCCGGCCTCGTCGGTGCCCTTCCAGTCGAACAGCCCGCTGCCCAGGAAGAGATTGGACGAGGGGCAATGCGCAATCTGCGCGCCGCGCTCGCGCAACACGCGCCGGTCCTCGTCGTCCAGCCAGATGCCATGGGCCAGCACGGCGCGCGGATGCAGCAGCCCGACGCGGTCGTAGACGTCGAGATAGCTGCGCGCGTCCGGGAACAGCCGGGCCACCCAGGCGCATTCGCCGCGGTTCTCGGCGACGTGGGTCTGCATGAAGAGGCTGGCATCGGCGCGGCACAGCGCGCCGGCCATGGCCAGCTGCTCGGGCGTGCTGGTCGGCGCGAAGCGCACCGTCACCGCATAGGCCAGCCGCTCGCGCCCATGGTGGCGAGCGATCAAGTCCTCGCAGTCGCGCCGCGCCTGCTCCACATCGTCGCGCAGGCCGTCCGGCGCATGGCGGTCCATCAGCACCTTGCCGGTGATGAGGCGCATGCCGCGCGCGGCGGCGGCGTCGAACAGCGCCTCGGCCGACACCTTGTGCACCGTCGGGAAGACCACCGCCGCGGTCGTGCCGTGCGCCAGCAGCGCATCCAGGAAGCGCTGCGCGCCCAGGTCCGCCACCGCCGGATCGGCATAGCGGCGCTCCGCCGGGAAGGTGTAGGTGTTGAGCCAGTCCAGCAGCTCGGTGCCATAGGAGGCGATCACGTCCAGCTGCGGGCAGTGCACATGGGTGTCGATGAAGCCCGGCATCACCAGCCGGCCGCGGTGGTCCTCGCGCGGCCAGTCCGGGCCGGGGTCCTCGCGCTGCGCGCCGACGATGCGGCCGCCTTCCACCAGCAGCCAGTGGTCGGGCCGGAAACGCACCGCGGCGTCCTCGGTCTGCGCCCAGGCGGGCGCCGCGCAGAAGTCCAGCAGGTCGCCGCGCAGGGCCAGTCTTGTTGAAGTCATGCTAGCTCGACTTTCATGTCTCCCTCCTTGGAAGGATTCTTCGCCCAGGATCATCTGGCCCATACTCTCTGTGCATCACTCCCAGCCTCCGCGCCTAGCGTGCGCAGGAAGAGAAGCAGCCCGCAGACTACACGCTCGCCACATCTGAGCGTCGAATCGCACCCATCAGCAATGTCATTGATACGGTTCCGTCCCCTGAGGTTTCTGAAGATCGCCCTCGCGCTGGCGCTCGCTGCAGCGCTTGTCCATTGGCTCATGTCGGCCTCGCAAGATGTGCCTCCACCGCTTGGCAGCCCTGTCGCGCGGCCCATTTCCACGGCCGCGCCATCGGTCCAGGCGCCGGCGACCACAGACAGCGCGCCGGCCAAGGGCGCCAGTGCCCCACACGTGTCGGAGATGGTCACCCACTGGTTCCGCGCCTTCGCTGCCATCGATCCCTATCCCAGCGTCATCGCGTTGCGGGAACTCCGCCAAGAGGGCAGCTTTGGCGCGGCTGTCAGCATCACCACTGTTTGTGTCGAGGCCAATCTCGCGCTGACGTCTCCGCTCTATGCCTTGGACAAGGCCGTCAACGACCTGAACTATCAACAGCGGCTCCAAGCCCGGCATCTTCTGCTGGCCCGATGCACCAGCTTCGATGGCGAACAAATCCTGAGCTTGACAGAGCCGCTCCCGAACGACCCCAGCGGCGTTCGCCTGAGAGAGGCCAAGGGAAGATTCACCACCACGCTCACCACACGCCATCAGATACGGCAATCGCTGGAAGAACTGGCGGCTCAAGGTCGCTTGTACGATGCCTTGAACTCGCTTGGCTTAGAAGCCAAATGGCGTGGCAAATCCTGGCGTTCGAACGAGGAAGTGTTCTCCCAGGCGATCGAAATTGCCAGGTTCAGGACGAGCTCCCAACCTGACATGGAGGCGGGCGACATCCGCCTGGCCCTGCGCTGTCTTAAGTTGGGTCGATGCGGAGGATATGAATCTATGCCCGAGCATTTCACCGACGCCATGAAACAACAAACACTGAGTTTGGCCAAGGACATTGAACAAGCAATCCGCGCTGGAGATGTGGCTGCGCTGATGGGGTCGTGACGGCCCCGAGCATGAGCCTCCAAAGTCGATGGCTGGCGCTGGTCATGGGCTCTTGCGCGCCGCGCCGGCGATCTCGCGCGCCACGTCGCGCACCTGCTCGCGCAGCCAGCGCAGTGGCGCGCTGGCGTGGCTGAGTTCGTGCCAGAGCTGGTAGTAGGTCATGGGCGGGAAGGCCACCGGGCAGCGCAGCAGGGTCAGCGGCAGCCGCTCCAGCCAGCGCGAGCAGAACAGCCGCCCGGTGGTCAGCACCAGCAGGCTGCGCGCCACCATCTCGGGCAGTTGGCCGAAATGCGCGCCGCGCACCGCGATGCGCCGCGCCAGGCCCAGCCCGGCCAGGTGCTGGTCGATCACGCCGGGCTGGCCCGGGCTCAGCGGCATGGGCGCGACGTGCTGGCATTCCAGGTAACGCTCGACGGTCCAGGCCTTGGCGCCCAGGCGCGCCACCGGGTGCTCGCGGCTCACCAGGCAGACCACCTCGTCCACCAGCAGCCGGCCCAGGTGCAGCTCCTCGGGCGGCTGCAGCCAGTTGCCGATCACCAGGTCCACCTCGCCGCGGGCCAGCGCGGCGCGGTAGTCGTAGTCGGCGGTCAGCGGGCGCAGGTCCAGCTGCACGCCGGGCGCCAGGCGCTGCAGCCGCGCCACCAGCAGCGGCAGGAAGAGCGGGTCCAGATAGTCGCTCGCGGCGACGCGAAAGCACAGCCGCGCGCTGCGCGGCTCGAAGCCCGCGCGGCGCTGGCGTTCGCCGAACAGCAGCTCGGCGTCATGCAGCAGCCGTTCGGCCGGCGCGAGCAGCTCCAGCGCGGTGGGCGTGGGCGTCATGCCCGCGCCATGGCGCACCAGCAGCGCGTCGCCGGTCAGCGCGCGCAAGCGCCGCAGCTGCGCGGAGACCGCGGGCTGCGTGCTGCCCAGGCGCATCGCGGCCCTGGAGACACTGCGTTCGAGGATCAAGGCTTGCAGCACCCGCACCAGTTGGACCTCGATCTTGGCGGACAGGTCGCGGACCGTCATACGTCTGCGCTTATAGTGGTCATGCGCCGGATCGTATAACCACCTCGCCGGCTTGGGAGTAAGTTCGCCCCATGAGTACCCGCCCGATACGCTTCGTCCACCGCGGCCAGATCCAGAGCCTGCAGGACCTGCCGCCGACGATGACGGTGCTGCAGTACCTGCGCGAGCAGGCCGGGCTGACCGGCACCAAGGAAGGCTGCGCCGAAGGCGACTGCGGCGCCTGCACCGTGCTGGTCGGTGAGCTGGGGCCGGACGGGCAGACGCTGCAGCTGCGCAACGTCAACGCCTGCATCCAGTTCCTGCCCATGCTGGACGGCCGCGCGCTGCTGACGGTGGAGGACCTGGGCAGCGCCGCCGACCCGAACCCGGTGCAGCAGGCCCTGGTGGACTGCCATGGCTCGCAATGCGGCTTCTGCACGCCGGGCTTCGCGATGACGCTGCAGGCGCTGTACGAGCGCCACCTGGACGACGGCAGCCGCCCCAGCCGCCAGCAGCTGGCCGACGGGCTGTCCGGCAACCTCTGCCGCTGCACCGGCTACCGCCCCATCCTCGAGGCCGGCGAACGCATGTTCGAACTGCCCCAGCGGCGCCTGGACCGCGATGCGCTCGCGGCTCAGCTGCGTGCCTTGAAGGACGACGCGCCGCTGCACTATGTCGCCGCCGACCGCAGCGGCCGGCCGCAGGCCGTGCATGCCCCGCGCCGGCTGGACGAGCTGGCGCGGCTGCGCGAACAGCTGCCCGACGCGCGCCTGGTCGCCGGCGCCACCGACGTGGGCCTGTGGGTCAACAAGCAGCACCGTGAACTGGGCACCCTCATCCTGACCGGCCAGGTGGCCGAGCTGCGCGAGATCCGCCACGAGACCACGCCCGACGGCGAGCGCCTGTGGATAGGCGCGGCCGCGACGCTGGAGGACGCCTGGTCGGCGCTGGCCACGCGGCTGCCGCCGCTGCGCGAGCTGTGGCTGCGCTTCGCATCGCCGCCCGTGCGCCACGCCGGCACGCTGGGCGGCAACATCGCCAACGGCTCGCCGATCGGCGACGGCGCGCCGGCGCTGATCGCGCTGGACGCGCGCATCGTGCTGCGACGCGGCGCGGCACGGCGCCAACTGGCGCTTCAGGACTTCTACCTGGACTACATGAAAAACGCGCTGCAGCCCGGCGAGTTCGTCGAGGCGCTGGCGGTGCCGCTGCCGGGACCGGACTGGGTGCTGCGCGGCTACAAGATCGCCAAGCGCTACGACAGCGACATCTCCGCCGTCTGCGCCGTGCTGGCGCTGCGGCTGGAGGGCGAACGCATCCTCGACGCTCGCCTGGCCTATGGCGGCATGGCGGCCATCGTCAAGCGCGCCGGCCGGGCCGAGGCCGCGCTGCGCGGCCGCGACTGGGACGAGCGCGCGCAGCAGGCCGCCGCCGATGCGCTGGCCGAGGACTTCCAGCCGCTGTCCGACCTGCGCGCCAGCAGCGCCTACCGCATGAGCGTGGCGCAGAACCTGCTGCGTCGCTTCTGGCTGGAAACGCGTCTGCACGAGCCGCTGGCGCCCGCGCAGACCAGCGTGTGGCAGGCGGTGAACCTGGCCGCGGCCCCGGGGAGCGCACGCTGATGGACCTGGACATGAAGACGCTGGACGCCGCCGCCGGCCCCGCCGGCCGCTCGCTGCCGCACGAATCCGCGGCCCTGCACGTCAGCGGCGAGGCGCGCTATACCGACGACCTGCCGGAACCACGCGGCACGCTGCACGCGGCGCTGGGCCTGTCGCCGCTGGCGCATGGCCGGCTGCTGGCGCTGGACCTGGCGCTGATCCGCCGCCAGCCCGGCGTGGTGGCGGTGTACAGCGCGCGCGACATCCCCGGCGAGAACAACTGCGGCCCGCTGCTGCACGACGACCCCATCCTCGCCGACGGCGAGCTGCGCTACCTGGGCCAGCCGGTCTTCGCGGTGATCGCCACCGACCGCGAACTGGCGCGCCGCGCCGCCGCGCTAGCCGGCCAGGCCATCCAGGCCGAAGCGCTGCCTGCCTGCCTGAGCGCGCGCGAGGCCCATGCCGCCGGCCAGTACGTGATCCCGCCCATGCACCTGAGCCGCGGCGAGCCGCAGGCCGAGCTGGCGTGCGCCCCGCACCGCTGGGAGGGCGAATGGTCGGTCGGCGGCCAGGAGCAGTTCTACCTCGAAGGGCAGATCAGCTTCGCGCTGCCGCAGGAGGGCGACGCGCTGCTGCTGCACTGCTCCACCCAGCATCCGTCGGAAATGCAGCAGCTGGTGGCCCATGCCCTGGGCTGGTCCAGCCACCAGGTGCAGGTGCAGTGCCGGCGCATGGGCGGCGGCTTCGGCGGCAAGGAATCGCAGTCGGCGGTGTTCGCCTGCGTCGCCGCGCTGGCCGCCCACCGGCTCAAGCGACCCGTCAAGCTGCGCGTGGACCGCGACGACGACTTCCTCATCACCGGCCGCCGTCATGGCTTCGACTACCGCTGGACGGTGGGCTATGACGACGAGGGCCGGCTGCTCGCGGCCGAGATCGACCTGATCTCCAACTGCGGCCACTCGGCCGACCTGTCGGCGCCGGTGATGGCGCGCGCGCTGTGCCACTTCGACAACGCCTACTGGCTGCCGCATGTCGCCATGCACGGCTATTGCGCGAGGACGAACACACAGAGCAACACCGCTTTCCGCGGCTTCGGCGGCCCGCAGGGCGCGCTGGCGATCGAGATCATCCTGGACGGCATCGCGCGCCGCCTCGGGCTGGACCCGCTGCAGGTGCGCCAGCGCAACTTCTACCGCCCCGGGCAAGACCTGACCCCCTACGGCCAGCGCGTCGAGCACAACCTGATCCAGCCGCTGACCGAGCGCCTGGTCGCGAGCAGCGACTACGCGGCCCGCCGCGCCGAGGTCGCCGCCTTCAACGCCGCCAGCCCAGTGCTCAAGCGCGGGCTGGCGCTGACGCCGGTGAAGTTCGGCATCTCCTTCAACGTCGTGCACCTGAACCAGGCCGGCGCGCTGGTCCATGTGTACACCGACGGCTCGGTGCTGGTGAACCACGGCGGCACCGAGATGGGCCAGGGCCTGAACACCAAGGTGGCCCAGGTCGTCGCGCAGGAGCTGGGCCTGCCGCTGGCGCGCGTGCGCGCCAGCGCGACCGACACGCAAAAGATCGCCAACACCTCGGCCACCGCCGCCTCCACCGGATCCGACCTCAACGGCAAGGCCGCGCAGGACGCCGCGCGCCGCATCAAGGCGCGCCTGGCGCCGCTGGCGGCGCAGCGCCTGGGCTGCGCCGAGGCCGAGCTGCGCTGGGCCGACGGCCGCGTGCGCGGCCCCGCAAGCGCCGGGCTGGACTTCCCGGCCCTGGTGGGCGAGGCCTATCTGCAGCGCGTCCAGCTGTGGAGCGAGGGCTTCTACGCCACCCCGGGCCTGCACTGGGACAAGGAGCGGCTGCAGGGCCATCCCTTCTACTACTTCGCCTTCGGCGCCGCGGTGGCCGAGGTGCTGGTGGACACGCTGACCGGCGAGGTCCGCGTGCTGCGCGCCGACGCGCTGCACGACGTCGGCCAGTCGCTCAACCCGGCGATCGACCTGGGCCAGGTCGAAGGCGCCTTCGTGCAGGGCCAGGGCTGGCTGACGACCGAAGAGCTGGTCTGGCATCCGCAGTCCGGCCGGCTGGCCACCCACGCGCCCAGCACCTACAAGATCCCGACCGCCAACGACATGCCGTGGGACTTCCGCGTGGCGCTGTTCGGAGAGCCGGCCGGCGTGGACAGCATCCACCGCTCCAAGGCCGTTGGCGAGCCCCCGCTGCTGCTGCCCTTCTCGGTGCTGCTGGCGATCAAGGACGCCGTGGCCGCCTGCGGCCCCGCGCGCTGCGACCCGCCGCTGCGCGCGCCCGCGACGCCCGAGGCGGTGCTGGCGGCGGTCGACGCGCTGCGCCGCCCGCCCGTTGCCGCAGCGGCGGCCCCGGCGCACGAACGCATGCCCTTGTGATCGCCCGGGGCCGCGGCCCGGCCCCGGCTCTCCCCAAAAACAGCGGCCGGGCAAACACGGATGCCCGCCGGTGCGCGGCGCGCCAATCATCCGACCTCACCAGGCTTTGCCGATGAACGAGGGAGATGGAGATGATCCGACGCCGCATGCTGCCGGCCCTGCTCGCGCTGGGCGCCACCACGGCCCAGGCCGCGGACTGGTGGAAGAACATCACGCCGCTGGCCTTTCTGTTCGACGAGGACAAGGCGCAGACCCAGCCCAGCGAGCTGATGGGCGAGATCGACGCGCTCTTCCTCAACACCGGCTGCCTGCTGCCCGAGGGCATACGCAACAAGATCCGCAAGGCCAACCGCAGCTCCTTCGTGCCCGAGGACCTGGAGCAGTTGGTCACCGCCAAGCAGCTCAGCGGCATCGCCATCCAGAAGATCGCCGACACCAGCATCCAGGGCGTGCTGCACACCACCGCGATCGACAAGCCCGACGAGCCGGGCAAGATCAGCGTGATCCGGCTCGCCAGCGCCGACCTCTATGCCAGCGCCGATCCGTCGCGGCTGATCGACGCCAGCAAGTCCAGCTTCGCCTACACGCTGGACTGCACCGGCTACATGAACGCGGCACTGGCCGCGGGCGCCAACTTCGGCGCCGAGCTGCGCAGCACCGCCGACGCCAACCTCAAGCTCAAGCGCAGCATCATGGTGGCGCGGGCGCGCCTGTTCTCACCGGTCGCGATCGCGCTGGAACCGGCGCTGGCGCCCGCCTCCTACGTCCAGGAACCGCGCGAGCGCATCGACCTGCTCTACGCCGTGGCCACGCAGCTGCTCGTCCACCACCCCACGATCCCGGACGACTACAAGGTCGCCAGCTGGTCGCAGCAGGACCTGCTGTGGACCGCGTCGGGCGGCGCCTCGGCGCTGCAGGGCGAGGCGGCCTTCAGCGTCTCGGGCAACGCGGGGCTGGGCGTGGCCACGCTGCAGAGCGCGCTGGGCGCGGGCATGAGCCTGTCGCGCGAAATCCGCTTCTCCAGCTACAACACCTACATCCTTGGCTCGACCCAGAGCGGCAACATGCCGCCCATCGTGCGGACCTTCGGCGCCATCCGCGCGACCCTCACCGAGCTGATCCAGAACAGCAGCCCCTACAGCAGCCGCCAGCTGGTCGACCCCGGCAGCAAGCGCATCACCAGCGAATACTTCTTCAACGGCCTGCCGCGCAAGGTCTGCAAGCTGTCATGGCGCGTCAAGGCCGACCAGGGCGTCAGCGGGCGCGTCGCGACACAGTGGGAAGCGGGGACGGGGGTCTGCAGCGTGCAGTTCACGCCGGACGCGGGGCAGACCGCGGCCAATGGCGTGGGGCTGGGGGTGCCGACGGGCTTGAAGCCCGGCGGGGAGCACGGGTTGACCCTGTGGCTGCCGGGGTTGTGAGCGGCTTGTTGTGTTTGTCGTTCCGGCGGCCGGCGCGCGGCGCAGAGCCCGCCGGGTCCCGGCCCGGCAGCCGGTGACCCGCCCGGGTCGGGACCTGGACGAGGAGCGGCACCCCTTATTTCAGGACCGTCAGCGCCACGCCCTTCATCCGCTCGGGCTCCACATGCCGGCCCACGACCAGCACGCGGCAGCGGCCGGGGAGGTCCAGGCGTTGGTGGAGGCGCTGCGCGATCAGGTCGGCCTGCTCGGGCGAGGGGCGGCGGCGCAGCTGCAGCCAGACGGCGAAGTGGCGGCGGCGCGGCCGCAGGTCCAGGTCTTGCTCACTGATCCACGCGGAGCGCAGCCCCGGCACGCTCAGCACGTCGCCGCGCAGCTCGCGCAGGGCCTCGGCCTCCAGCACCACCGGGATGCTGCGCTCCCAAGGCGGAGTCGCGCTGAAGGTTTCCCAGGCCTTGTCTTCCAGCGCCTGCGCCGCCTGCAGCCGCTTGCGCCAGAGACGGCGCAGCTCGGCCTTGGGCGGCTGGCCACGGCGCGTGATCTCGTCCAGCCAGTCCTGGGCCAGCGTGGCCGCGCGCCAGGCCGAGGCCTCGTAGCCATGCAGGCGCTCCAGCCATTCGCCGGCACGCGGGTCGCCCTCGGGCACCTGCAGCCGGACCAGGCGCAGCAACAGGGTCTCATGCTCGGGCGCCAGCGCCAGCGCCTGCTCCAGCTGGGGCAGCGGGTTCTTGCCGCTCAGCACCTCGCGCGCCTCGGCCAGGCGCAGCCAGTCGGCCACGCTCAACGCCTGCGAGTCCTTGGCCTTGAGCCGCTGGGCATCGGCCCACAGCGTGCGCAGACGCTCGCCATGCCGCCCCCATTCGCCGCGCGCCTCGCGCCACCAGGCCTTGTCCAGCGCCATCGCCACGCGCGCCCGCGCCTGCCCCAGCAGGCGCAGCGAATGGCCGCCGGACAGCGCCGGCAGGTCGTCGCCGCGCGGCCGCGCCACGACCTCGTCCTGCCCGCCGGGGCCCAGGCGCACCGCGGCCAGGCGGTCGCGCAGCACCGGGTGGGTGTCGTCGGGATCGGGCAGGCGCTGCAACGCGCGGCGCAGCCAGCGCTGCTGCAGCGCCGGTTCGGGCAGCCGCAGCATCAGCTGCGGCATCTGCTGGAAGGGCGTGGGCGGCGCGTCGCCGGGCGCCGAGATGCGTGCCAGCCGCCACCACTGGGCCCAGAACTGCTCGTCGTACTGCGCCGCCTTCAGCTCGATTTCCTGCAGGGTCTGCGTCACCGCCTCGGCGCCGAACAGCCGCACCGCGACACGGTCGGCCTCGTACTCGTCCTGGCGCGCGAGCGCAAAGCTCAGCGCATCGAAACGCGGGAAGTACCAGCCGACGAAACGGACCAGCGCCGCGGCGACCAGCGAATCGTCCTCGCGGTAATGGTGGTAGAGCCGGCCCCAGGTCCGGCGCGTGCGATAGATCCAGGCCGACAGCCGGCCATGGTCGCCGCGCAGATGGCCGTACTCATGCGCCACCACCACCAGCACACGGCGCGGCTCCAGCGCGGCCAGCAGCGGCCAGCCCAGGGTGAGCACATTGTGCTGGCCCAGGCCCAGCCAGCGCGGGCGTTGTTCGATGGAGGCGTTGAAGCTGCCGTCCACGCGCACCTCGTGCAGCGGCGGTCCGTTGACCTTGCGGCGGATCTTGTCCAGCGCGTCGAACAGCGCCGGCGCGTCGCGGGCGCTCAGGCGCTCGCCTTGAGCCGCTCCCCAGCCCGGGCGCAGCGCCGCCAGCACGCTCCACAGCAGGCCCAGGCTGGCCAGCAGCGGCCACACCATCCAGCCGCGGAAGCCGCCCGCGGCCATGCGCGCCATCACCCAGCCCAGCAGCGCCACCGCCAGCAGCGCCGCCAGCAGCAGCACGCCATAGCCCAGCAGCGCGAACATCAGCACCTTGCGCCGGTAGCGCCGCGGATCGGCCTGGCTTTCTTGCTCGTGCAGGCGGACCTGGTGCACATAGTCGCCGGTCAGCATGATCCCTCCCCCCATGATCCGGCCTCGTTGCGGGCCGATGCGGGGAGCGAGTGTGCCACCATCGCCGCGGCCAAATCGTGTCGGCCTGTACCAGACTGGCGCGATCAGCCCTGGGCGAGCAACCTCAGCTGATCGGGGGCGAGCAGGCGCACGGTGTAGCCCTGCACGTCGATCAATCCCTTGATCTTGAGCTGGCGCATCAGGCGCGACAGCGTCTCCGGCGCGATCGCCAGCTGCGCGGCGATGTCGCGCTTGCGCTCGCCCAGCGCCATGCTGGACAGGCCGGCCGCGCGGCGCAGCAGCCAGGCCGCGAGGCGCTTCTCGGCATCCATGTGCATCAGCTCATGGGTGATGCCGCCGAGCTCGCGCAGCTGGCGCGCCAGCTGCCGCATCAGCCCCTCGGCCAGCTCGGGCCGCTCCTGCAGGCAGGCGCGCAGCGGCGCCATCGGCAACTCCAGCACGTCGGCCTCGGTGATGCACCAGGCGTCCTGCTGGTGGACCTCGTCCAGCCAGGCGCTGGCCAGGTCCAGCCATTGCGGGCCGCGCAGCGTGCGCTCCAGCGTCTGGCCCTGGTCCTCGCGGACCAGGCCCAGCCCGACCTGCCCATCCAGCACGGCCAGCAGGCCGCGCGCGGCCTGTCCGCGCCGGAACACCGTGGCGCCCGGCTGCAGCCGGCGGCGGCTGGCCAGCAGGTCCAGGGCCTGAAGCGCGGTGCCCGGCGCACCGGCGAGCAGGGCCTGCCACTGTCCGGGCATGACGCGCCAGGCCAGGTCGCTCGCGTGTCGGGTCGGCAAGGGAGAACAGTCCATCCAGAAAAAGGGCGTTGAACGGGCAATGCGGGTGACCGCAATGTGCGGCAAGGGCGCCGACCACGCCTTGCGCTGCGTCAAGTCCAGCGGGGCCCCTGTCCCCTCTCCCGGGGGATGGCCCGGGGGTCAAATCACCAGAAGGGCCCGGAAGTCATTGACGTTGGTCTGGGTGGGGCCGGTGAACAGCAGGTCGCCCAGCGGCTCGAAGAAGCGGTAGGCGTCGTGCGCCCCCAGCAGCTCGGCCGGCCGCAGCCCCAGCGCGCGGGCGCGCGCCAGGCTGCTGGGCGCCAGCAGGGCGCCGGCGTTGTCCTCCACGCCGTCGATGCCGTCGGTGTCGGCGGCCAGCGCCCAGACCCCCGGCTCGCCGTCCAGCGCCAGCGCGCAGCCGAGCAGGAATTCGCTGGCGCGGCCGCCGCGGCCGGCGGCGCCCGGCCCCAGCGTGACGGTGGTTTCGCCGCCCGACAGCAGCACGCAGGGCCGCGCGAAGGGCTGGCCATGGCGCGCCACGCTGCGCGCCAGCGCGGCATGCATGCGGCCGATGTCGCGCGATTCGCCCTCGATCTCGTCGGACAGCACATGGGCCGCCAGCCCCAGCGCGCGCGCCGCGCCGGCCGCCGCCTGCAGGCTCTGCATGGGCGTGGCGATCAGCCGCAGCTCCTGCGGCGGCAGGCGTGGATCGCCGGGCTTGGGGGTCTCCCAGTCGCCGCGCGCCCAGGCCTGGCGCACGACCTCGGGCAGCGCGATGCGGTAGCGCTGGCAGATCGCCAACGCGTCGGCGCAGCGGCCGGGGTCGGCCACCGTGGGGCCGGAGGCGATCACCGCGGGGTCGTCGCCGGGCACGTCCGAGATCAGCAGCGTCAGCAGGCGCGCCGGCGCGCAGGCCAGCGCCAGCCGCCCGCCCTTGATCGCCGACAGATGCTTGCGCACGCAGTTCATCTCGGCGATGCCTGCGCCACTGGCCAGCAGCGCCTTGTTGATCTGCTGCTTCTCCGCCAGCGTCAGGCCCGGCTGCGGCAGACCCAGCAGGGCCGAGCCGCCGCCGGAGATCAGGCAGATCACGAGGTCCTCGGGGCCCAGGCCGCCGGCCAGCTGCAGCATGCGCGCCGCCGCGCGCTCGCCGGCGGCGTCGGGCACGGGGTGCGCGGCCTCGACCACCTCCAGCCGGCGCGGCCGGTAGTCGGCCGGCGTGTGGCCGTAGCGCGTGACCACCAGCCCCGACAGCGGCGCCGAGTCCGGCCAGGCCGCTTCCAGCGCCTGCGCCATCGCGGCGCTGGCCTTGCCCGCGCCCAGCACCAGGGTGCGGCCGCGCGGCGGCGGCGGCAGATGGGCGGCCAGCACGCGGGACGGCTGCGCCCGCGCGACAGCGGCATGGAAGAGCCGCGTCAGCAGCTCGCGGGGCTCGGGCAGGTCGGGGTTCATGGCGGCCATTGTGCGCCCGCGCCCAGCCACTCAGCGCCGTTGCAGATACCAGCGCGCCAGCAGCGCGCGCTCCTCGTCGGTGATGCCGGTGGCATTGTTCAGCGGCATGGTCTTGAGCAGCACCGCCTGCTGGTAGATGGCCTGCGCATGCTGCTCGATCAGCGCCGCGCTGTGCAGCTGCACGCCCTTCTGCGCCAGCTGCGCGTTGTGGCACAGCTGGCAGCGCTGGGCCACGACGGCCTGCACCTGGGCCAGGCTCACCGGCGCGCCGGCCTCCGCGCCCGTGGACACCGCGGGCCGGGGCGCCAGCGCGGCGATCAGCGCCACCAGCAGCAGCGCCACGCCGACCAACAGCGGCCAGGCATTGACGCCCTGGTGCCGCTGCACGAACCAGCTGCGCACCAGCGCGCCCACCGCCATCAGCCCGACCAGCACCAGCCAGTTGTGCGCATGGCCGTGCAGCATGCCGTAGTGGTTGGACAGCATCGCGATCAGCACCGGCAGCGTGAAATAGGTGTTGTGCACGCTGCGCTGCTTGCCGCGCTGGCCGTGGACGGGGTCCACCGGCCGGCCGGCGCGCATGTCCGCGATCACCTGCTTCTGGCCCGGGATGATCCAGAAGAAGACGTTGGCGCTCATCATCGTGGCGATCATCGCGCCGACGATCAGGAAGGCCGCGCGCCCGGCGAAGAGCTGGCAGGCCGCCCAGCTGGCCGCGACGATGAAGAGCGCGATCAAGCCCAGCACCACGCCGTCGTTGCCGATGCTGCCGTCGGCCTTGCGGCCGAAGCGGCGGCAGATCTGGTCGTACACCAGCCAGCCGGCGGCCAGGAAGCCGAGCGCCGCCGCCACCGCGGCCGGCGCGCTCCAGTCGTGCACGCGGCGGTCGATCAGAAAGCTCTCCGCATTGAAGAGATAGAGCACGGTGAACAGCGCGAAGCCGCTCATCCAGGTCCAGTAGCTCTCCCAGTAGAACCAGTGCAGGTGCTGCGGCAGATTGGCCGGCGCCACCTTGTACTTCTGCGGGTTGTAAAAGCCCCCGCCATGCACCGCCCACAGCTCGCCGTCCACGCCCTTGGCCTTCAGGTCCGCGGCCTCGGGCCGGAGCAGGTGGTTGTCCAGCCAGACGAAATAGAAGGAGGCGCCGATCCAGGCGATGGCCACGATCACATGCAGCCAGCGCAGCAGCACGTTGGCCCAGTCCAGCAGATAGCTTTCCATGAGGCGGAGAACCCGATGTCACGAGGTCCGGCTCACCACTGCGGGCGCTGTGAGCCGATGGGGTCGCGCTTCACGCCGTGACAGGGACGGCGGGCGCCGCGGCGACCGCAAGCAGCTGCGAAGTGTATACAGTTCGGCGCCAATGGCCGCTTAGGGAAGATCCTGCATCAGCTGCGCCACCACCGCCAGCGCGATCACCTCCGGCTGCTTGCCGGTGATGCCCGGCAGGCCGATGGGGCAGCGCACCCGGTCCAGCTCCTCGGGCGCGAAGCCGCGCGCCTCCAGCCGGTGGCGAAAGGCCGCCCACTTGCTCTTGCTGCCGATCAGGCCGATGGAGGCGAGGTCGCCGCGCTCGCGCTGGCGCTTCAGGCAGGCGGCGAGGATGTCCAGGTCCTCCGCATGGCTGAAGCTCATGATCAGCACCCGCGCGCCCGGCGCCACGCCGGGCACCGCGGCCTGCACCGGGTCGGAGTGCTCGGTGCGCAGGGTCTCGGGCAGATCGGGCGGGAAGATCTCCTCGCGGCTGTCGATCCAGTGCACGCGCAGCGGCAGCCGCGCACAAAGCGCGACGATGGCGCGCCCGACATGCCCGCCGCCGAACAGGGCCAGCTCGCGCCAGCGAGGCGCCGCGTCCAGGCGCTCGCGCAGCCCGGGAATGGCCGCGGCGTCCAGCCACTCCAGCGCCAGCCAGACCACGCCGCCACAGCACTGCCCCAGGCTGGGTCCGAGCGCGAACCGGTGCAGCGGCTGCGTCACCCCGCCCCGCGCCAGGGCCTCGCGCGCCAGCTGGATGGCATCGAACTCCAGCCGGCCGCCGCCGATGGTGCCGATCTGCCGCTCGCCGCTGAGCGCCATCCAGGCGCCGACCTCGCGCGGACCACTGCCCTGCACCCGCTCGACCCGCACCAGCACCGCGGGCGCCAGCGCCAGCTGCCGTGCCAGGTCTTGCCAGTCGCGCATGGGGCCTCAGCTGCCGCGGTAGGTGGAATAGGCCCAGGGGCTGGCCAGCAGCGGCACGTGGTAGTGCGCGGCCGCGTCGGCGATGCCGAAGTCCAGCGGCACCTCGTCGAGGAAGGGCGGCTGCGGCAGCGCCACGCCGCGCGCGCGGAAATAGTCGGCCACCGCGAACACCAGCCGGTAGCGCCCGGCGCGCAGGGCCTCGCCCTGCAGCAGCGGCGCGTCGGCGCGGCCGTCGTCGTTCAGCCGCAGCTGCAGCAGCAATTGCGCCTCCTGCGCGTCCACGCGGTACAGGCGCACCGCCATGCCCGCCGCGGGGCCGCCGTTCATCGTGTCCAGGACGTGAGTCGTGAGCTTGCCCATCGCGGGAATCCTTCCGTTCGGCATCGTCGATATGGAGAGCAGGCCCAAAGTGTATACACTTCGGCACACCATGAGCGCCAAGGCCACGCCCCTTCCCTCGCCCGCCGCGGCCGCGTCGTCGAGCGCGGCCACGGTCACGGAGCGCATCGCCGCGTCCATCACCCAGGCCATCGTCGAGCGCCGGCTGATGCCCGGCACCAAGCTGGGCGAGCAGCAGCTGGCCGACATCTTCCAGTGTTCGCGCACGCTGGTGCGCCAGGCCCTGAACCAGCTCAGCCGCGACCGCCTGGTGACGCTGACGCCGGCGCGCGGCGCCTTCGTCGCCCAGCCCAGCGCCGAGGAGGCGCGCCAGGTGTTCGAAGTCCGGCGCATGCTGGAGTCGGCCATGCTGGCCGAGCTGGTGACGCGCATCACGCCGGAGCAGATCGCCACGCTGCGCGCCCACCTGGCGCAGGAACGCGAGGCCGTGGCGCGCACCGACGTGCCCGGCCGCACGCGGCTGCTGGCGGACTTCCACGTGCTGCTGGCGCGCATGCAGGGCAACGAGGTGCTGGCGCAGATGCTGGGCGAGCTGCTCGCGCGCGGCTCGCTGATCGCGCTGATGGTGCAGAGCGCCCATTCGGCCGCCGAATCGCAGGCCGAGCACGAGGCCCTGGTCGACGCGCTGGAGGCGCGCGACCGGCGCGCCGTGCTCCGGCTGCTGGAGGCCCACCTGGGCCATGTCGAATCCAACCTGCGCCTGCATCCGCGCGGCCAGGACCTGAAAGCGGTGCTCACGCCATGAATCGCCCCACTCTCTCCCGCTACCCGCGCGACCTGATCGGCCATGGCGAGCATCCGCCGCAGGCGCAGTGGCCGGGCCGCGCGCGCGTGGCCCTGCAGTTCGTGCTGAACTACGAGGAAGGCGGCGAGAACTCGGTGCTGCACGGCGACGCCGGCAGCGAGCAGTTCCTCTCCGAGATGTTCAACCCCGCCGCCTACCCGGCCCGCCATCTGAGCATGGAGGGCATCTACGAGTACGGCTCGCGCGCGGGCGTGTGGCGGCTGCTGCGCGAGTTCGAAAAGCGCGCGCTGCCGCTGACGGTCTTCGGCGTCGCGATGGCGATGGAGCGCCACCCCGAGCTGACCCGGGCGCTGGTGGAGATGCAGCACGAGATCGCCTGCCATGGCTGGCGCTGGATCCACTACCAATCCATGGACGAGGCCCTCGAGCGCCAGCACATGGAGATCGGCATGGACATCCTGCAGCGCCTCACCGGCGAGCGCCCGTCGGGCTGGTACACCGGCCGCGACAGCCCCAACACGCGGCGCCTGGTCGCCGACTACGGCGGCTTCGAATACGACAGCGACTACTACGGCGACGACCTGCCCTTCTGGCTGCAGGTGAGGAAGACCGACGGCAGCCTGGCGCCGCACCTGGTCGTGCCCTACACACTGGACTGCAACGACATGCGCTTCGCGCTGCCGCAGGGCTTCAGCCATGGCGACGAGTTCTTCCAGTACCTGCGCGACAGCTTCGACGTGCTCTACGCCGAGGGCGACGAGGCGCCCAAGATGATGAGCGTCGGCATGCACTGCCGCCTGCTCGGCCGCCCGGGCCGCATGCGCGCGCTGCAGCGCTTCCTGGACCATGTCGAGAAGCACGACCGCGTGTGGATCTGCCGCCGCGTGGACATCGCGCGCCACTGGCGCACCACCCATCCCTTCGACCCGGCCACCGCCTTTCTCTGGGAATGATCCGCATGGCCCTGACGCTAGACCGACTCAACGCCGCGAGCACGGACGACTTCGTCGCGCTGCTGGACGGCACGTACGAGCATTCGCCCTGGATCGCCGAGCGCGCCGCGCCGGCCCGGCCCTTCCGCTCCCTGGCCCAGCTCAAGCATGCGCTGGCCCGTGTGGTGCGCGAGGCCGGCGTGGACAAGCAGCTGGGCCTGATCCGCGCCCACCCCGAGCTGGCCGGCAAGGCCATGGTGGCGCAGACCCTGACCGCCGAATCGACCGACGAGCAAAGCCGCGCCGGCCTGACGGCCTGCACGCCGCAGGAGTTCGCCCGGCTGCAGCAGCTCAACGCCGACTACAACGCGCGCTTCGGCTGGCCCTTCATCCTGGCCGTGCGCGGCCCACGCGGCACCGGCCTGACGCGGCAGGAGATCATCGCCGCCTTCGAGCGCCGGCTCGATACGCACCCCGACCAGGAGCGCGCCGAATGCCTGCGCAACATCCACCGCATCGCCGAGATCCGGCTGAACGACAAGTTCGGCGTCGAACCGACCGAAGGCAACCGCGTCTGGGACTGGGCCGAGTCGCTGGCCCGGCATGCCGACGCCGGCTTCGCCGAGCAGGGCCAGCTCACCGTCACCTATCTCACGCCGGCGCACCAGGCCGTCGCGCGCCAGCTGATGCAATGGATGCGCGAGGACTGCGGCTTTGACGAGGTGAGCCTGGACGCGGTGGGCAACGTCGTCGGCCTGTACCACGGCAGCGACCGCGCCGCGCCGCGCCTGCTCACCGGCAGCCACTACGACACCGTGCGCAACGCCGGCAAGTACGACGGCCGGCTGGGCATCCTGGTGCCCATGGCCTGCGTGCGCGCGCTGCGGCGCGCCGGGCGGCGCCTGCCCTTCGGCATCGAGGTGGTGGGCTTCGCCGAGGAAGAGGGGCAGCGCTACAAGGCCACCTTCCTCGCGTCGTCCGCGCTGGCGGGTCGCTTCGACCCGGCCTGGCTGGACGAGCGCGATGCCGACGGCATCGCGATGCGCGACGCCATGCGGGCCGCCGGCCTGCCGGGCACGCTGGAGGCCATCCGCGCGCTGACGCGCGACCCGGCCCGCTACCGGGGCTTCGTCGAGGTCCACATCGAGCAAGGGCCGGTGCTCGCCGAGCTGGACCTGCCGCTGGGCGTGGTCAGCTCCATCAACGGCAGCCGCCGCTACCTCGGCGAGGTGCGCGGCCTGGCCTCGCATGCCGGCACCACGCCGATGGACCGCCGCCGCGATGCCGCGGCCGCGGTGGCCGAGCTGTTGCTCTTCGTTGAACAGCGCGCCGCCGCATGGCCCGACGCGGTGGGCACCGTGGGCGTGCTGGAAGTCCCGGCCGGCTCGATCAACGTCGTGCCGGGCCGCTGCCGCTTCAGCCTGGACCTGCGCGCGACGAGCGACGCGACCCGCGACGCGCTGGACGCCGAGGTGCGCGCGCAGCTGGACGCGATCTGTGCCCGCCGCGGCCTGCGCTTCACGCTGGAGCCCACCATGGCCGCGCCCGCCGCGCCCAGCCATCCCGCCTGGCAGGCGCGCTGGGAGGCCGCCGTCGCGGACCTGGGCCTGCCGGTGCTGCGCCTGCCCTCCGGCGCCGGCCACGACGCGATGACCCTGCACCATGTGATGCCCCAGGCCATGCTCTTCCAGCGCGGGCTCAACCTCGGCATTTCGCACAACCCGCTGGAAGCCATCAGCAACGACGACACCGAACTGTGCGTGCAGGCCTTCGCCGCGCTGCTGGACGGCCTCGCCAAGGATTCACCACGATGAACGCCACCTCCGACAACACCACGGCCTACGCCGCGCTGGACGCCTGGATCGCCGCCCATTTCGACGACGAGGTCCGCCTGCTTCAGGCCCTGGTCCGCCAGCCCACCGACACCCCGCCCGGCAACAACGCGCCGCATGCCGAGCTGAGCGCGCGGCTGCTCGCCGAACTGGGCCTGGAGGTCGAGGCGTATCCGGTGCCCGAGGCCGAGGTGCGTGCCCAGGGCCTGCAGTCCATCACCAACCTCATCGTGCGCCAACGCTTCGGCGCGGACGGCCCGACGATCGCGCTGAACGCGCATGGCGACGTGGTGCCGCCGGGCGAGGGCTGGACCCAGGCCCCCTATGGCGCGGAGATCGTCGACGGCCGCCTCTACGGCCGCGCCGCCGCGGTGAGCAAGAGCGACTTCGCGACCTACACCTACGCGCTGCTGGCGCTGAAAAACTCCGGCCTGCCGCTGCGCGGCGCGGTGGAGCTGCACTTCACCTACGACGAGGAGTTCGGTGGCGAGCTGGGCCCGGGCTGGCTGCTGAAGAAGGGCCTGACCCGGCCCGACTTCCTGCTCGCCGCGGGCTTCAGCTACCAGGTCGTGACCGCGCACAACGGCTGTCTGCAGATGGAGGTCACGGTGCAGGGCCGCATGGCCCATGCCGCGATCCCCGACACCGGCGTCGACGCGCTGCAGGGCGCGGTCGCGATCCTGAACGCGCTCTATGCGCTGAACGAGGACTACCAGCGCGTGCGCAGCGCCGTGCCGGGCATCACCCATCCCTATCTCAACGTGGGCCGGATCGAGGGCGGCACCAACACCAATGTCGTGCCCGGCAAGGTGGTGCTGAAGCTGGACCGGCGCATGATCCCCGAGGAGGACCCGGCGCAGGTCGAGGCCCAGGTGCGCGAGACCATCGCGCAGGCCGCGGCCCGCTTCAATGCGCGGCGGCCGGGCCTGCAGGTGGAGATCCGGCGTTTGCTGCTGGCCCGCGCGCTGACCCCGCTGCCGGGCAACGCGCCGCTGGTCGACGCGCTGCAGCGCCATGCCAGCGCGGTCTTCGGCGAACCCATCCCCGTTTCCGGCACGCCGCTGTACACCGATGTGCGCCTGTATGGCGAGCACGGCATCCCCGCGGCCATCTACGGCGCCGGCCCGCGCACCGTGCTGGAGTCCAATGCCAAGCGCGCCGACGAACACCTGGCGCTCGCGGACCTGCGCCGCGCGACCCAGGTGGTGGCGCGGACGCTGGCGGATCTGCTGCGCGCCGCCTGATCAGAGCAGGTTCAGCCGCCGCGCCTGCTCGCGCAGCTCGGCGCGGAAGTCGGGGTGGGCGATGGCGATCAGCTCCTGCGCGCGCTGCTTGGCGCTCTTGCCGCGCAGTTGCGCGACGCCGTACTCGCTGACGACGTAGTTGATGTCGTTCTTGCCGGTGGTCACATGGGTGCCGGGCGTCAGCGTGGGCACGATGCGCGAGATGCTGTCGTTCTTCGCGGTGGAGGGCAGCACGATGATGGCCTTGCCGCCGCGCGAGCGGTTGGCCGCGCGCACGAAGTCAACCTGGCCGCCGGTGCCCGAATAAGGCACGGGGCCCAGGCTTTCGGAGCCGCACTGGCCCAGCAGGTCGATCTGCAGCGTCGCATTGATCGCGACCAGCTGGTCATTGCGGCCCGCCAGATAGGGGTCGTTGGTGAAGTCCACCGGATGCATCTCCAGCCCCGGGTTGCGGTGCAGATGCTGGTAGAGCTTGCGCGAGCCCAGCGCGAAGGTCGCGATGGTCTTGCCGGGCAGGTAGTTCTTGCGCCGGTTGGTCACGACGCCGGCCTCGATCAGGCTCAGGATGCCGTCGCCGATCATCTCGGTGTGCACGCCCAGGTCCTTCTTGTTGGTGAGCTGCATCACCACGGCGTCGGGAATGCCGCCGTAGCCGATCTGCAGCGTGGCGCCGTCGTCGATCATCTCGGCCACGTACTTGCCGATGGCCTGCTGCACCGGCCCGATGCTGGGCAGCCCGACCTCGGTCACCGGCTCGTCGTTCTCCACCAGCGCGGCCACCTGCGAGACATGCACCTGGCAGGCCCCGAACGCGAAGGGCACCTGGGGGTTCACCTCCAGCACGATGGCGCGCGCCTTGGCCAGCGCGGCCATGGTGTAGTCCGCCGCCAGGCTCAGCGCGAAATAGCCGTGCTCGTCCATCGGCGACGCGAGCGCGAACACCACGTCGGCCGGGATCAGCCCGCGCTCGATCAGCTGCGGCATCTCGGAGAAATAGCTGGGAATGAAATCCACCCAGCCGGCCTGCCCGCCGGCGCGCGAAGCGCCGCCGAAGAAGTAGGCGACGTGGCGCACATGGTCCAGGGTCTCGGGATCGAAGTAGCCGAACTTGCGCACCGGCAGAATCTGCGCCACCTGCACGCCATGGAAGCGGCGCCGCTGGTCCGACAGCGCGCCCAGCAGCGCCGGCGGCTCGCCCACACCGGTGGGCACGACGATGTGGTCGCCATCGCGCACCTGGTCCAGAGCCTCCACGGGGCTGACGAGTTTCTGACGGTACTGCGCTTGGTAGGACATTGCGGCTTGAGGCTGGTTGCGGATGACGCAAATTCTGAGAGCCGTCGGCTGACATGAGCTTGACCTAGCTCCAGGGGACACACGGTCAGCGCACACACACGGCATCGCGCGTGGCGTCCCAGCCCCAAGCTGGGTCCTGGTGATCCATGCTGGGGCATGACCTGCGCGGGCCGGCCCAGCGCAGTGCTCGCGGCACGGCAAGCCAGGCTTCGCGCGTCCGCGGGAAGCCCGATCGCGTGATTCCGTCACGCCCGCGGCCGCTCGCCGTGGCGCAAAGGCCACGGCGCCGGCGCCGGGCGGCGCGGGCGCGGCGTGGCATGGACCTTGCTGAATCAGGACAGCCCCTCGAGGCAAGTCCTGACCCCTGACCCGGAGCCATCCATGCCCTTCTCCCGCCGCGGGTTCGCCCGCCGTCTCGCCGCCGGCCTGGCCTTGAGCGCCCTGCTCGGGCCGCAAGCGCAGGCGCAGACCCAACCGATCAAGTTCCAGCTCGACTGGCGCTTCGAAGGCCCGGCCGCGCTCTTCCTGCTGCCCGTCGCCAAGGGCTATTTCAAGGACGAGAAGCTGGAGGTCAGCGTCGATGCCGGCAACGGCTCCGGCGGCGCGGTGACGCGCGTGGCCTCGGGCGCCTACGACATGGGCTTTGCCGACCTCGCCGCGCTGATGGAGTTCCATGCCAACAACCCGGACGCGCCGAACAAGCCGGTCGCCGTGATGATGGTCTACAACAACACGCCGGCCGCGGTGCTGACGCTGAAGAAGTCCGGCATCCAGTCGCTGGCCGATCTGGGCGGCAAGAAGCTGGGCGCGCCGGTGTTCGACGCCGGCCGACGCGGCTTCCCCATCCTGGCCAAGGCCAACAAGCTGGCCGCGGTGAACTGGATCAGCATGGACCCGCCGCTGCGCGAGACCATGCTGGTGCGCGGCGACGTGGACGCAATCACCGGCTTCTCCTTCACCTCGCTGCTGAACCTGGAGGCACGCGGCGTGAAGGCCGACGAAGTCCGGCTCTTCCCTTATGCCGAACACGGCGTGAAGCTCTACGGCAACGTCATCATCGCCAGCCCGCGCATGATCAAGGAACGGCCCGACCAGCTGCGCGCCTTCCTGCGCGCCTTCGCCAGGGGCGCCCGCGAGGTGATGGCCAAACCCGACGACGCGATCGCCCATGTGAAGGCGCGCGACGGCCTCATCAACGAAGCGCTGGAGAAGCGCCGCCTGCGCCTGGCGATCGACGCGGTGATCGCGAGCCCGGATGCCCGCGCCGAAGGCTTCGGCCAGGTCAACGCGCCACGCCTGAGCCTGATGGCCAGCCAGGTTTCCGACGCCTATGGCACCAAGACCCGCGTGGACCCCGCGGCGGTCTGGAACGGCAGCCTGCTGCCGGCCGCGGCCGAGCTCAACGTGCTGCCTCCCGCCGCGAAGAAATGAGCGCCCCCCACCCCACGGCGGAGCCCTTCCACCCGCCCCCCTTCGTCGAGTTCCGCGACGTCTGGCTGGCCTACAACGACGCGCTGCTGGCACAGGGCCGGTTCGCCGTCGAGGCCATCGACCTGAAGGTGGGGCGCGGCGAGTTCATCGCCATCGTCGGGCCCTCGGGCTGCGGCAAGTCCACCTTCATGAAGCTCAGCACCGGGCTGAAGGCACCCTCGCGCGGCGAGATCCGCGTCGACGGCCGCACCGTGCACGGGCCGCTGAAGATCAGCGGCATGGCCTTCCAGTCGGCCTCGCTGCTGCCCTGGCGCACGACGCTGGCCAATGTGATGCTGCCGCTGGAGATCGTCGAGCCGCATCGCAGCCAGCTGAGGCACAAGCGCGCCGAATACGAGGCGCGCGCCCGCGCGCTGCTGAAGACCGTGGGGCTGGCCGGCTACGAGGACAAGTACCCCTGGCAGCTGTCCGGCGGCATGCAGCAGCGCGCCAGCATCTGCCGCGCGCTCATCCATGAGCCTCAGCTGCTGCTGCTGGACGAGCCCTTCGGCGCGCTGGACGCCTTCACGCGCGAGGAGCTGTGGTGCACGCTGCGCGACCTGCAGGCGGCACGGGGCTTCAACGTGATCCTGGTGACGCACGACCTGCGCGAATCGGTCTTCCTCGCCGACACGGTCTATGTGATGAGCCGCGGCCCGGGCCGGTTCATCGTCCGGCGCGACATCCCGCTGGCGCGCCCGCGCGAGCTGGACCTCACCTACACGCCGGAGTTCGGCGACATCGTGCACGAATTGCGCGGCCACATCGGCGCCATGAAGAAGCACGGCATGGAGATCGCGCAATGAAGCCCGGCGCCCTGCTGATGCGCCGCCACGCGCACTGGATCCTGCTGCTGCTGATGCTGCTGCTGTGGCAGTCGATCTGCGGCCTGTTCCAGGTCTCGGAGTTCGTCTTCCCCAGCCCGGCGCGCATCGCCGAACAGTTGTGGGAGCACCACGCCACCATCCTCGCCCATGCCTGGCGCAGCTTCTGGGTCACGATGCTGGGCTTCGCGCTGTCCATCGTGGTGGGCGTGCTGCTGGGCTGCCTGATGGGCAGCTCGCGCCTGGCCTATGCGGCGATGTATCCCTTGATGACGGGTTTCAACGCATTGCCCAAGGCGGCCTTCGTGCCCATCCTGGTCGTGTGGTTCGGCATCGGCGTCGGACCCGCGGTGCTGACCGCCTTCCTGATCAGCTTCTTTCCCATCATGGTCAACATCGCCACCGGACTGGCAACGCTGGAACCCGAGCTGGAGGACGTATTGCGCGTGCTCGGCGCGCGCCGCCGCGACGTGCTGATCAAGGTCGGCCTGCCGCGCAGCCTGCCCTACTTCTTCGGGGCGCTGAAAGTGGCCATCACGCTGGCCTTCGTCGGCACCACGGTGTCCGAGATGACCGCGGCGAACGAAGGCATCGGCTATCTGCTGATCTCCGCCGGCTCGTCGATGCAGATGGGGCTGGCCTTCGCCGGCCTGGTCGTGGTCGGCGCGATGGCGATGGCGATGTACGAACTCTTCGCGTGGACCGAGCGCCGCCTGACCGGCTGGGCGCATCGCGGCACGCAGTCCTGATCCTCTCTTTCCTCACCACAAAACAGGAGTTTCCCAATGAACCAGAAGATTCTTGCCGCGGGCGCGCTGGGCGCGCTGCTGCTGGCCGCCGGCGCGGCACAGGCGCAGAGCACGGTGCAGCTCTACGGGCTCTTCGACATGAGCGTGGGCGTCAGCAAGGACCCCGGCGCCAGCGGCTCGGTGAAGAACGCCGAGAGCGGCAAGATGAGCACCAGCTTCATCGGCTTCAAGGGCAGCGAGGACCTGGGCGGTGGGCTGAGCGCGATCTTCCAGCTCGACAGCTTTCTGCGCGGCGACAGCGGCCAGGCCGGACGCTACAACGGCGACGCCTTCTGGGCACGCAACGCCTGGGTGGGCCTGTCCAGCAAGGACTGGGGCTGGGTCAAGCTGGGCCGCAACACCACGCCGCTGTTCGTCAGCACGCTGAGCTTCAATGCCTTCGGCGACAGCTTCGGCTACTCGCCCAGCATCCGCCATGTGTTCACCAGCAACACCGTGTCCGGCGACTCGGGCTGGAACGATTCGGTGCTGTACGGCACGCCGGTCTTCGGCGGCTTCAGCGGCACGGCCTTCGTCGCCGCGGGCGAGGCCAACGGCGGCCGCAACACCGGCCTGGGCCTGAACTACGCCGGCGGCCCGCTCGCCGCGGCGCTGGTCTACCAGGACGTGAAGAAGGGCGCCACCATCGACGACACCAAGACCTGGCAGGGCAACGTCTCCTACGACGCCGGCGTGGTCAAGCTCTTCGGCCAGTACACCAAGGTCGACAACAAGACCAAGGCGCTGGACTACAAGCTCGCCTCCGTCGGCGCCACCGTGCCGGTTGGCGATGGGCGCATCCTGGCCCAGTACGGCGTGATCAACGCCAGCGTCGGCGCGGACCGCAAGACCCTGTCGGTGGGCTATGACCATTTCATCTCCAAGCGCACCGACCTCTATCTGGTCGGCATGAGCGACAAGGTGGACGGGTTGTCCTCGGGCTACAGCGTCTCCGCCGGCCTGCGCCACCGCTTCTGATCGGCCGCTCGGGGGACGGGCCCGTCCGCCCCTCTGCGGGGACAGCCGCGCCGCCCCTGCGCTGCGCGGCTGCGCGAACCTCGCCCAGATCAAGGATTGCGGCAACCGCCCCTCCTAGAATGGCGCCATGTCCCCGGTCCTGCGTCGTCCCTCCCTGCCGCTGCGGTTCGCCGTGCTGCTGTGCCTGTGGGTCGCCTCCTGGCTGCCCGCGGCGAGCATGGCCCTGAGCGCACAGCGCGGCGAGCTGCCGCCGTGGACCCAGCTGTGCCTGTCCAGCGTCGTCGTCCCGCGCGGCGGCGCGCCCGCGCGCTCGGCCGATGCCGACGCGCTGTTCCATCCCTGCCCCGCCTGCCAGCTGCAGGCCCAGGGCCTGGGCCTGCCTCCAGCGCCCGAGCCGGTGCTGGCGCTGCGCAGCGAGCTGCGCTTCGGCGCGCCCGAGCGCTTCTTCAGCGCGCCCCAAGGCGCCCACGCCTGGCGGCCCGCGGCCGCCCGCGCTCCGCCCTCCGTCCTCGTCTGACGACCGCGTGCCCGACTGACGGGCACGCCCCTGCCCTGTTCCCACGCGCCGCTCGCGGCGACGGGGCGTTTGTTCGACGAAGGATTCCCATGTTCCGTTCCCCACGCGCGCCGCGCCGCCGCGTCGCGCGGGCCTGCGCCCAGGCCCTGGCGCTGATCGCGCTGGCCCCCGCCCTGCCCGCCCTGGCCTGCGAAGAC
This sequence comes from Pelomonas sp. CA6, assembly GCF_022549225.1. Classification (GTDB taxonomy): domain Bacteria; phylum Pseudomonadota; class Gammaproteobacteria; order Burkholderiales; family Burkholderiaceae_C; genus Roseateles. The sequence goes on along the minus strand of NZ_JAKZFD010000001.1, from coordinate 205,819 downwards.
TGCGGCGACGACAGCACCGAAGCGGCCCCGCCGCGCCACACGCTGGGCCTGGTGCAGGTCCAGGGCCGTGCGCCCAGCTCGCTGCCCAGCAACATCCCCACCACCCGCGAGAGCGCGACACGCGAGGAGATCGCGCGCAGCGTCAACGCGATGGACGCCGAGGATGCGCTCAAGTACTTCCCCAGCCTGCTGGTGCGCAAGCGCTACATCGGCGACTACAACCACGCCATCCTGTCCAGCCGCGCGTCCGGCACCGGCAACAGCGCGCGCTCGGCCGTCTACGCCGACGGCATCCTGCTGTCCAACTACCTGGGCAACGGCGTCGGCGGGCTGTCCTTCCCGCCGCGCTGGGGCCTGGTCACGCCCGAGGAAATCGAGCGCGTGGACGTGATGTACGGCCCCTTCTCCGCGGCCTATCCGGGCAACTCGGCCGGCGCGGTGGTGGACTATCAGACCCGCATGCCCACGCGCTTCGAGGCGCATGCCAAGCTGGGCACCACGCTGCAGCCGTTCGCGCTCTACGGCACCCACGCCACCTACCGCGCCTGGCAGGCCAGCGCCTCGGTGGGCAGCCGCGACGGCGCCCTGAGCTGGTGGCTCAACCTCAACCGCACCGACAGCGACGGCCAGCCGCTGACCTTCGCCAACCGCCTGCTCAGCAATGGCGTGGCCGCGCCGGGCGTCGGCACCCCGGTGACCGGGGCCTGGCGGGTGCCCAACAGCAGCGGCCAGCCCTGGTTCATGCTGGGTTCGGCCACGCAGTACAGCACCCGTCAGGACCATCTGAAGCTCAAGCTCGCCTACGAGCTCAGCCCCACGCTGAGCGCCAGCTATGTGCTGGGCCTGTGGCGCAACGACGCGGACGGCCGGTCGCAGAGCGATCTGCGCGATGCCAACGGCCGGCCCGTCTACAGCGGCGCGATCAACATCGACGGCCTGGCCTTCTTCACCGGCCCGCAGTCGATCCAGGGCAAGACCGTGGTCGGCACGCAAGGCCTCAGCGGCGCCGACTTCGCGCTCACGCGCGAGCAGTCGCGGCATGCGATGCACGGCCTGTCGGTCAAGAGCCACCGCGGCGGCGAATGGGACTGGGAGCTGGCGGCCAGCCTCTACGACTACCAGAAGGACGACAAGCGCCAGAATGGCGCCGCCAACCCGCAGCCAGCCGCCTGGAGCGGCGGCCCTGGCACGCTGGCCGACGGCAGCGGCACCGGCTGGAACACGCTGGCGCTCAAGGGCATCTGGCGCCCCGCGCTGGGCGCGGGACGCCATGTGCTGGACCTCGGCCTGCAGCAGGACCGCTACACCCTGCGCTACCGCAACAGTGAAATCGCGGGCAACTACCGGGAGGACGGCCCGGGCGCGCTGCTCAGCCAGGTGCGCGGCCACACCCGGCTGCGCAGCGCTTATCTGCAGGACGCCTGGCTGATCGACGATGACTGGAAGGCCCATCTGGGACTGCGCGCCGAGCACTGGCGGGCCGAGGGCGGGCGCACCGACTTCTCGGCCAGCCAGGGCATCGCGCATGCGCCGCGCAGCGAAACGCATCTCTCCCCCAAGGCCGCGCTGTCCTGGCAGGCCAGCCTGGACACCGTGCTCAAGGCCTCGCTGGGCCGGGCGGTGCGCATGCCCACGGTGGGCGAGCTCTATGGCGCCACCTCGACGAGCAACGCCCTGTACATCAACGACCCGCTGCTCAGGCCCGAGAAGTCCTGGACCGCCGAGCTGAGCGCGCAGCAGGAATGGGGCCCGGTGCAGACGCGGCTGACCTACTTCGCCGAACGCACCCGCGACGCGCTGTATGCGCAGACCGTCTACGACACCGCGGCGAACAAAAACATCAGCCGCGTGCAGAACATCGAGCGGATCGCCACTTCCGGGCTGGAGGCCGCGCTGACGGCCACCGATTGGCTGGCTCGCGGCCTGGACCTGACCGCGAGTCTGACCTATGCCGATTCCAGGATCCGGCGCAACAGCGGCTTCGTCAGCACACCCGGCGACACGCTGGGCAAGTGGCAGCCCAACATCCCGCGCTGGCGTGCCACCGTGGTCGCCAGCTACCGCGTCAACGAGCAGTGGAGCGCCACGCTGGCCGGCCGCTACAGCGGCCGCCAGTACCGCACGCTGAACAACGCCGACACCCACGGCCAGGCCTATATGGGCGTCAGCAGCTTCGCCAGCGTCGACGCGCGCCTGCTGTGGCGCATCAGCCGCCAATGGAGTGCCGCGCTGGGCATCGACAACCTCAACGACTGCCACTACTGGAACTTCCATCCCTATCCGCAGCGCAGCTACAGCGCCGAGCTGAAGTTCGACCTCTGAGTTCTCACGATGAAGATCCCCATGAGCACCACCTTCCCCACCTTGTGCGCCACGCTGCTGGCGCTGGCCGCCGGCCCGGCGCTGGCCCACATCACGCTGGAGCAGCCCGAGGCCGTCGCCGGCAGCGCCTACAAGGCCGTGCTGCGCGTCGGTCATGGCTGCGACGGCTCGCCCACCACGCGCATCACCGTGCTGCTGCCCGAGGGCCTGCGCGGCGCCCGCCCCAGCCCCAAGCCGGGCTGGCTGCTGGAGACGCGCAAGGCGCCGCTGGCCCAGCCCTACGAGTCGCATGGCCGGCGCATCACCGAAGACGTCGTGGAGGTGCGCTGGACCGCGCGCGGCGAGGAGCACTGGCTGCGCGACGAGTGGTACGACGAGTTCGTGCTGCGCGGCCAGCTCCCCGCCATGAGCGCCCCGACCGCCGCGCCCGCGGCGCTGTGGTTCAAGGTGAGGCAGGACTGCGCCCAGGGCCAGTGGGACTGGGCCCAGGTGCCCGAAGCCGGTGTTTCCACCCAGGGCCTGAAGGCGCCCGCGGTGCGCCTGCTGCTGCGCGCCGCGCCCGGCGATGGCGGCCATGCGCACTGACGCGCGCTGACGAAAGTCACGCCGCTCCCCGCTGGGCACAATAGCGCGGCCCGCTGGCCATGAGCCGGCGGGCCGCGCATTGCTTCCAGAGGAGACCGATCGCATGACTTCCCGACACACGCTGGCCACCGCGCTGGCCCTGGGGCTGAGCGCCCTGGCCGTGCAGGCCCAGGGCCTGAGCTACCCCGACACCCGCAAGGTCGACCAGGTCGACAACTACCACGGCACCCAGGTCGCAGACCCCTACCGCTGGCTGGAAGACGACAACAGCGCCGAGACCAAGGCCTGGGTCAAGGCGCAGAACGCGGTCACCGACAAGTTCCTGGAGGCCATGCCCCAGCGCCTGCCGGTGCGCAAGCTCTACACCGAGCTGTACAACTTCGAGAAGTTCGGCATTCCCTTCAAGGAAGGCGGCCGCTACTTCTGGACGCGCAACGACGGCCTGCAGCAGCAGTCGGTGCTCTACACCGCCAAGTCGCTGAAGGACCAGCCCCAGGTGGCGCTGGACCCCAACACCCTGTCCAAGGACGGCACGGTGGCGCTGTCCGGCCTGGCCATCTCGCACGACGGCCGCATGCTGGCCTACGGCATCGCCGGCGCCGGCTCCGACTGGCAGACCTGGAAGGTGCGCGACCTCGCCACCGGCAAGGACCTGCCCGACCAGATCGAATGGGTGAAGTTCTCCAACGCGGTCTGGACCCCGGACGGCAAGGGCTTCTTCTACGCCCGCTACGACGCGCCCAAGCCGGGCGAGGCGCTGACCGGCGCCAACTACTTCCAGAAGCTCTACTACCACCGCCTCGGCAGCGCGCAGTCCGAGGACGTGCTGGTGATGGAGAACAAGAACGAAAAGCAATGGGGCTTCGGCGCCCAGGTCAGCGATGACGACCGCGCGCTGATCATCAATGTCTGGAAGGGCTCCGGCCGCAAGAACGGCCTGCTGGTGCTGCCGCTGGACGACAAGGGCGGCTTCAAGCCGGGCCAGCCCAAGACCGTCACGCTGGACTTCGACGCCGAGTACACGCCGGTGCTGATGCTGGGCCAGCGCCTGATCGTCAAGACCGACAAGGACGCGCCGCGCGGCCGCCTGGTGGCGATCGACCTGGCCAACCCCGCGCCCGCGCAGTGGAAGACCCTGGTCGCCGAGGGCAAGGACGCGATGGTGGGCGCCTCCGCGGTGGGCGGCAAGCTGGTGCTGAGCTACCTGGCCGACGCCTCCACCCAGGTGCGCGTGTTCGCCGCGGACGGCCGCCACCTGCAAGATCTGACCCTGCCGGGCGTGGGCACGGCCGGCGGCTTCGGCGGCCGCTGGAAGGACACCGAGACCTTCTTCAGCTATACCAGCCTGGTCGCCCCCGGCGAGGTCTATCGCCTGGACCTGGGCAGTATGAAGACCGAGCTGTTCAAGCGCCCCAAGACCGCGTTCAACCCCGAAGAGTTCGAGACGCGCCGCGAGTTCGTCACCAGCAAGGACGGCACCCGCTTCCCCATCTTCATCGCCCACAAGAAGGGACTGAAGCTGGACGGCAGCAACCCGACGCTGCTCTACGGCTATGGCGGCTTCAACGTGCCCATGACCCCGGGCTACGGCGTCACCGCCGCGACGTGGATGAGGATGGGCGGCGTCTACGTGCTGGCCTCGATCCGCGGTGGCGGCGAGTACGGTGCGTCCTGGCACGAGGCCGGCACCAAGCTGAAGAAGCAGAACGTGTTCGACGACTTCATCGCCGCCGGCGAATGGCTGGTCGCGAACAAGCTGACGCAGCCGGCCAAGCTCGCGATCAACGGCGGCTCCAACGGCGGCCTGCTGGTCGGCGCGGTCGTGAACCAGCGCCCCGAGCTGTTCGGCGCCGCGGTGCCGCAGGTGGGCGTGATGGACATGCTGCGCTTCCACAAGTTCACCATCGGCTGGGCCTGGGTGCCGGACTACGGCAGCGCCGAGAACGCCGAGGAGTTCAAGGCGCTGATCAAGTACTCGCCGCTGCACACCCTGCAAAGCGGCAAGCGCTATCCGGCCATCCTGGTGACCACCGGTGACCACGACGACCGCGTCGTGCCCGCCCACAGCTTCAAGTACACCGCCGCGCTGCAGGCCACCGACACCGGCCCCGCGCCCAAGCTGATCCGCATCGAGACGCAGGCCGGCCACGGCGCCGGCAAGCCCACCTCCAAGATCATCGAGGAGCGCGCCGACATGCTGGCCTTCATCGCCAACACCTTCGGCATGGGCGGGTTCTGAACGGCCGCGGCATTGCCGCATCGCGCCAGGGCCAGGTCTTGCCCGGCCCTCGGCGCATCGTTTGAAATAGGCGCAAATCCCGGCCACTTGTTTGGCTGGATTTGCGCCTTGTTCTTGGGCGCTTCGTTCGCGCCAACTTCGCGATGATGCGAAGCATGAAGACACGCCGCCCTTTCGCAAGCGCCCCACACCCCGTGGCTCCGGGCGCCCCGCCCAGGGACGGCCCGCCGGTCTGAGCCGCGCACGTCGGATTCACTGATGGCGCCCAGGCCGCGTTCCCTCCGCCGGATCGCCCGCCATGCGCCGCCCGCGCTCACATCGACCACGCCGCAGCTCCACGCCCGCCGCCCGCCGGCAGCGCGTCCAGGTGGCGTCCGCAGCGCTCTTGCCCGAACCGCCCCGCGGTTCGGGCTTTTTTGCCTGCGCGGCGCGGACGCGGGCCCTGCCGGACAATCGCGCCATGCCGTCCACTGCCCCCGCCTCCGCCCCTGACGATCCCATGCCTCAGCCGCCGCAGCCTCCCGCGCTGGAGGACTGCTGCGGCAATGGCTGCAACCCCTGCGTCTTCGACCTGCACGACCTGGCGATGGACGAATACCGCCAGGCCCTGCGCGCCTGGCGCAGCCGCCAGCCGGCGCCCGGGTTGCCCACCTCCGCTGTGGACAAGTCGTGGGACAAGCTGAGGCCCGGCGACGCAAGTCCTTGATGCGCCAGGGCTTTGCCTGGACTGCCCGCAAATGAGGCAGTGCCGCCCGGGTATCAGGGCGCCAGGCGGCCCTCGGCGCGCAGCAGGCTCTCAAGCGCCTGCTCGCGCAGCCCGTAGAAGCGCTTGATCTCGTCCAGCTGCGCCAGCAGCTCGGCGCGTCGCGCCGGGGTCGGGTCTTGCGCACGCCGCACCGCCAGCACCATCTTGTTCTTGCTGGTGTGCTCCAGCGCGATGAACTCGATCACCTGGGTCTCGTAGCCGCACAGCTCCAGCAGCAGCGCGCGCAGCGAGTCGGTCACCATCTCGGCCTCCTGGCCCAGGTGGATGCCATGCTGCAGCAGCGGGCGCAGCGCCGCCGGGGTACGCATCTGCGGGCGGATCTGCTTGTGGCAGCAGGGCGCGCACATGATGATGCGCGCGCCGCTGCGCAGCCCGAAGTGCATCGCGTAGTCGGTCGCGATGTCGCAGGCATGCAGGGCCACCATCACGTCCAGCCGCATGTCGCCGCGCTCGCGGACGTCGCCCTGCTCGAAGACCAGGCCCTGCAGGCCGTGGGTGCGCGCGACCGCGTTGCACAGCGTCACCATGTCCTCGCGCAGCTCCACCCCGTGCACCTGCGGCGCCAGCCCCTGCTGGCGCAGGTAGTCGTGCATCGCGAAGGTCAGGTAGCCCTTGCCGGAACCGAAGTCGGCCAGGCGCACCGGCGCGGCGAGGCCGGCGCTGCGCACCGCGGCGTCGAAGATTTCGATGAACTTGTTGATCTGCTTCCACTTGCGCGCCATCGTGGGCACCAGCTGCGGCTCGCCGCGCGGCGCATGGCTGAGGCCCAGGTCACGCCAGAAGGGCTGCTGCAGGTCGAGCAGGCGCGGCTTCTCGCGGTTGTGAGCGCCGCTCTGCGCGGCCGGCGGCTCGCCGGCATCCGCGGGCGTGGCGCGGCGCGCCACATGCAGGCTGGGCCGCCCCTTGCGTGAAAAGCGCAGCTGCACCGACTCGGTGGCGGTGTCCAGATGGGCGTGGCCGAACACCGGGCCCAGCAGCCGGTTCAGTTCCGCCAGGCCCGGGTCCAGCGCGAGGTTCTTCGTGACGTCGCGTGTCTGGTAGCGCCACAGAAAGCTCAGGTGGCGCTCGCCGCGCAGTTGCAGCTCACGCACCATCAGCCGCTCCAGCCCGGGCTCGTCGCTCAGGTCTTTGCCTTCAGCACGGGGGGCCGCGCCCGAGCTTTCTTGGCCCCCTTGGGGGGCCTGGCGCGAAGCGACAGGTCTGGGGGCACTGAGCAACAGACGCTGCACACCGCCGCGCTCCAGCGCCAGGCCCAGCAGCTGCATGAAGCGCTGCTTGTCATCGGGGCGGGTCGGGGCGTGGGCGTCCTGCGGCGGGAGCAGATGGCTGAACATGGGCGTCAAGAGAGCAAAGCCCGATTTTCCGTCATCGACCGCGTTCTAGCATCGCCGCATGCAACCGCCTGCCCTGCGCCCCGCCCTGACCTTGTTGACGATTCTGCTGCTGGCCGCCGGCGGCGCCCGCGCGCAGGTCGTCGTCTGGACCAACAGCCTGGGCATGCGCTTCGTCAAGCTGCCGGCGGGCGAGTTCTGGATGGGCAGCGAAGACACGCCGGAGCAGCTGGCGCGCGACTTCCCCGCCTATGAGCCGCGCCGCTTCAGCGTGCTGCAGGACGAGGCACCGCGCCACAAGGTGCGCCTGACGCGCGCCTTCTGGATGGGCCAGCACGAGGTCACGGTGGGCCAGTGGCGCCAGTTCCTGGCCGCGTCCGGCCATGTGCCCGAGTCGGTGGCCGACGGCACCGGCGGTTACGGCTGGCGCGCCGACTACGACCCCGCCCGCAGCGCGCGCGGCGATGCCTTCGAGGGCCGGCAGCCGCGCTATTCCTGGGCCAACCCGGGCTTCCCGCAGGGCGAGGACCATCCGGTGGTCAACGTGACCTGGCATGACGCGCAGGCGCTGGCCGACTGGCTCAGCCGCCGCGAAGGCCATCGCTACCGCCTGCCCACCGAGGCCGAGTGGGAGTACGCCTGCCGCGCCGGCAGCACCAGCCGCTATCCCGGCGGCGACGCGCCGTCGGCACTGAAGGGCCAGGCCAACGTCTTTGCCGCCGAGACCGCCCGGCTGTGGCCGCAATGGGCCGACCGCGCGCTGCCCTTGGCCGACGGCCATACCTTCACCGCGCCGGTCGGCAGCTTCAGCGCCAATGCCTTCGGCCTGCACGACATGCTGGGCAACGTCTGGGAATGGGTGGCGGACTGGCACGACGAGACCTACTACGCCCGCTCGCCGGCCGCCGACCCGCGCGGCCCGGAGGACGGCAGCGTGCGCGTGCGCCGCGGCGGCTCCTGGCACAGCTGGCCTTTCTATGCGCGCTGCAGCTATCGCAACTGGAACGCCCCGGACACGCGCTACACGTTGGTGGGCATACGGCTGCTGCGCGAAGACGACTAAGCCTGGCGCAGCACCGCCTGCCCGCGCGCGACCGCCTGCACCGGGGTCGCCACGCCCAGCGCCTCGCACAGCGCGGCCAGACGCTGCGTGAGCCCGTCCGCGGACAGGCCCAGCGCCGCGCGCAGCTGGGCTTCGTCGGCACCGCCCATGCAGGCAAACAGCAGCTCCGCCTGCGCCGGCTCCAGGTGCAGCGCACGCGCCAGCCGGGCCACGCGCGCCGCGTCGCTGGCCTCGTGCATCAGCACCAGCCAGTGGCCTTCGCCGATCAGCCGCGGCTCGGCCTCGTGCAGGCTCAGGCTCAGGCGCGGCCCCTGCGCCCCGCCCCAGGGCGCGATGGTGATCGCCGCGGCCATCGCGCCGGCCCGGCGCCGCAGCGCCTCGCGATGCAGCCACAGCAGCAGGTCCGGCGGCAGGCGCGCCTGGCGCGCGAACGGCGGCGGAAAGTAGCGGGCGGTCCAGGCGCGCGCCTGCGCGCTCTGCCAGGCGCAATGGCCGTCGCGCTCGCGCACCGTCATGCTGGCGGCGACGGCCGAGGGCTGCACCAGCCCGGCGCCCGCACGGGGCGGCGTGCCCTCTTGCGGTGCACGGGCCCAGCGCGCCAGGCGCTCCAGCAGCAGGCTCAGGCGCAGCGGCTTGGACAGGCAGTCCACCGCGCCCGCGTCGCGCAAGCGCACGATCCAGGCGGGATCGTGCTGGCGGCTGATCACCAGCACCGCCGTCAGCGCGCTCAGGCGGCGCAGCAGCGCCAGCGCCGCAGCGTCGCCCGGCTCCAGCTCCATCAGCAGCGCCACCGCGCGCGACGGCGCCAGCAGCGCCTCGGCGGCCTCGCCCTCGGCGGCCCGCAGCAGCTGGTAGCCGCTCTCCTCCAGCACGTCGGCCAGCAGCACGCCGGCCTGCAGGCCCTGCGGGCTGGCGGGATCCGACAACAGGACCACGGCGGGGAGAGAGGACGGCATCGAAGGTTCCATGCCCTCCCCCATACAAGTCCCGTGCCCGCCGTGCGCGGGGCGACGTCGGCGCGACGCGCGGATCAGCCCTCGGGCTTGTGACAGACGGCTTCGACGTTGTGGCCATCCGGCCCGATGACGAAGGCGCCGTAGTAGTTCGGGTGGTAGTGCGGGCGCAGGCCTGGCGCGCCGTTGTCCTTGCCGCCGGCGGCCAGCGCCGCCTGGTGGAACGCGTCCACCTGCGCGCGGTTCTCGGCGGCAAAGGCGATGTGCAGCGGGGCCGGACGGTCGCGCGTCTCGTACAGCCACAGCGAGGGCTTGCCGCCCTGCCCCAGGCCCACGCCATGGGGCCCCTCCATGGCGACCGCGACCTTCAGCGGCGCGAGCGCCTGCAGGAAGAAGGCGCGGCTTTCGGCCAGCGCCGAAACCCCGATTCCCAGGTGATCGAACATCATGCCTCCGCCCGTCTTGACGAGATGGCGACGATTCTAGGCAGGCGCGCCGGCACAAGCGCAGTGTGACGCCCATCACGGCAACGGCCGACGGCGCGCCCGCGAAGGACCGCTGCGGGTCCACCCGGGCCGGCGGCACACGGGAGGTGGGCGAGAATCGGCGCCACCGGCCCATGCCGGACCACGACACACCATGGACGAACCCGGCTCGCAGGACGCAGAACAACCGACGGAAGCCGCCGCCCCCGTGCCCCCGCCACCCGCCCCCGCCGCGGACCAAGGCACGCTGCTGCAGGCCCTGACGCCGGCGCTGCTGCGCTGGCATCACCGCAACCCGCTGGCACGCCGCCTGCGCGCGGACGATGTGCACACGCTGGGCCTGGTCGCGCTGCCGCTGCTGCGCCCTCGCCAGGGCGGCGCGGGAACCGGCCCGGTCGAGCCGGTGTTGGACGAGACGGTGGCGGCCCCGACGGCCGCGCCCGCCGCCGCGCCCGCCAAACCGCTTTCTTGGCCGCAGCGCCTGCGCGCTCGCCTGCTGCCGACGCGCGCCGGCAGTGGCGCGCTGTTCAGCGAAGAATTCATCGACGGCCTGTCGCCCGCCCGCGTGGCCGCCTTCGCGCGCGCGCAAGGTAGCGAAAGCGCGCCGGGCGGCCCCGAGCTGCCGCTGCGCCGCATCCCGGTGGACGACGCACGGCTGGCCGGCGCGCCCCCGGGCGACGGGGGCTGGCCCGTGGAGCTGTATCTGCTCAGCGCGGCGATCGACGCCGGTCCGGCGCGGCGCCGCGTGCTGATCGGGCGCGACCAGCAGGTGCTGGGGCGCCGCGCGCTGGACCCGCTGCGCCTGGGCCTGGCCGCCGGGCTGGGTCTGCTGGTGCTGGCCCTGCTGCTGTGGTGGGCCTGGCCGAGGCCGCACAAGGCCGAGCGTCACGCCGACGCCCCGGCTGCGGCCCCTGTCGCGTCGGCACCGGCCGCCAGCGCCGCCTCGGCCGCAGCGCCGGTGGCCTCCGCGGCATCGGCGGCTGTGGCGGCATCCGCCGCGTCCGCCACCGAAGCCACCGCCGCCTCGGCACCGGCCGGCGCGGCCAGCGAAGCGGCGAGCGAAGCGGCGAGCGCCGCGACCGCGGCGTCGGCCACGGCAAGCAGTGCCGTCCCCGCGCCCGACATTCGTCCTCACCTGGGCCCCGGCCGCCCGCCGCTGGGACGGGCCGTGGAGGAGCGTGCCGCCGCCGAGCGCGCGGCCAAGGCCGGCACGGGCGCCTCGTCGCCCGCGTCGCCCGCTGCGTCCGACGCCCAGCCACCCCGCCTCAGGCTGGACGAGGTGGGGCTGGTGGAGGCGCTACGCCGTCCTGCCGACGCGCCTCCGGGCAAGGTGGTGGCGCTGGTCGGCCCGCCGCACAAGCAGGAGGCCCAGGCCCGCGCGGAACTGGAGCGCATGCAGGAGCAGGTACGCCAGGCGCTGCGCTACAACAGCGCGATACAGGGCGATGTGTTCCGCACGCCGGACGGCTGGCGTGCCGCGATCTGGCCCTTCGGCAGCCGCCAGGAAGCGGCCCTGATCAACGCCACGCTGATCTCGCGCGGCCAGCGCGGCGTCCGCGCGGTGGACTTCTAGACGCCCACGCGCCCACGAAAAAGGCCCCCGAGCGGGGGCCTGGTGCGACGCGGCGGGGCTGCCGCGCTCAGGAGCGGTAGTCGGCGTTGATGCTGACGTAGTCGTGGCTGAGGTCGCAGGTCCACACGGTGGCCTGCGCCGCGCCGCGCGCCAGGTTGACGCGCACGGTGATCTCGCTGCGCTTCATCACGCGCTGGCCATCTTCCTCGCGGTAGTCGGGATGGCGGCCGCCACGGGTCACCACGTGCACGTCGTCCAGGTGCATTTCGATCAAGCCCTGGTCCAGGTCGGCGATGCCGGCGTAGCCCACCGCGGCAAGGATGCGGCCCAGGTTGGGATCGCTGGCGAAGAACGCGGTCTTGACCAGCGGCGAGTGCGCGATCGCGTAGGCGGCCAGCTGGCACTCGGCCTCGTTGCGCCCCCCCTCGACGACGATGGTGATGAACTTGGTCGCACCCTCGCCATCGCGCACGATGGCCTGGGCCAGCGCCTGGGACACGGCGATGACCGCCTCGCGCAAGACCTGACCCTCGGCGCTGTCCAGCGACTCGATGCGCGCATGGCCCGCCTGGTGGGTCGCAATGAGCAGGAAGGAGTCGTTGGTCGAGGTGTCGCCGTCGATGGTGATGCGGTTGAAGGAGGCGTCGGCGGCCTGCGTGACCAGCGGCTGCAGCAGCTCGGGCGCGATCACCGCGTCGGTGGCGACGAAGCCCAGCATGGTGGCCATGTTGGGACGGATCATGCCGGCGCCCTTGGAGATGCCGGTGACGGTGACGGTGCGGCCGCCGATCTGCACCTGGCGCGACGCGGCCTTGGGCAGCGTGTCGGTGGTCATGATGCCGGCGGCGGCCTCGGCCCAGCCATCGGCGCTGAGATTCGCCAGCGCGCCAGGCAGGCCGGCGACGATGCGCTCCACCGGCAGGGTTTCCATGATCACGCCGGTGGAGAACGGCAGCACCTGCTGCGGCTGCAGTTGCATCAGCGAGGCCAGCGCCGCGCAGGTCTGGCGCGCGCGGGCCAGGCCGTCCGCGCCGGTGCCGGCGTTGGCGTTGCCGGTGTTGATCACGATGGCGCGCGGCGCGGCGCCGCTGGCCAGGTGCTCGCGGCACAGCTGCACCGGCGCGGCGCAGAAGCGGTTGCGCGTGAACACGCCGGCCACGCTGGCACCCTCGTCCAGCGCCACCACGGTCAGGTCGCGCCGGTTGGCCTTGCGCACGCCGGCCATCGTGACGCCCAGCCGCAGACCCGCGACGGGCTTGAGCTGGGAAGGATCGGGGGCGCTGAGATTCACGGGCATGGCAGGACTCGCTGGAATGGATGCGGAAATGGATGTGGGAATGGCGCGCATTGTAGGCAGCGCGCCCCGCGCCCGGCCTCTGCGCGGCACAAAGAACAACGGGCTCCCTGGGGAGCCCGTGCGAAGAAGACGCGCGCGTCTCTCAATCGTCGCGACGGCGGCGGCGCACCAGCGCCATGCTGCCCAGGCCCAGACCGGCCAGCAGCAGCGCCGACGGCTCGGGCACCGTGCCACGTTGCGGAATCACGGTCAGGATGCCGCTGTAGCTGGCGGAAATCGTCGACGGCACGGAGTTGCCCTCGCGGGTGTCGCCGGCCCAGCCGCTGACCTTGATCTGGTAGTCGCCGGCCAGCAGCTCGTCGTACAGGCCACCGAACAAGAAGCGGGTGCCGCCGGCGTCCATGAAGTCCCAGCCCACGTCGATGCCGTTCAACGAGATGCGGTCGAAGCGGATGCCTTGCAGCGCCAGGTCGACCAGCGCGAAGTTGGCGCTCAGGTCCAGCGTGACCATGCCGGTGCCGCTGTAGCTGAAGTTGAAGATGTCCTCGAAATAGCCGGTGGTGGTGTGCGTCACGCGCGACTCGCCCACCGAGGAGCTCAGCCCGCCGACCAGGCTGCCATCGGGCTGGCCGACCAGCGGCAGGTCATAGGTCGACGGCCCCGCCTGGGCCACGGCCGCGGCCAGCGAGAGCAGCAGACCGGCAAAGAACTTGGCTTTCATCGCGTATCCCCAGTAAAAGGTGGCATTCATTGACGGCGGCGGCGGCGGGCCATGAAGCCCACGGCGCCCAGGCCGGTCAGCATCAGCAGCGCGGCACTGGGCTCGGGCACCGGCGCCGGCAGGATGTTGATGGTGCCGGAGTAGCCGGCGCCGATGGCGCTGCCGTCGGCCAGCGCGCCGCCGGCACGGCCGGTCACCACCATCACCAGCGGACCTTCAAACTTCTGCTGCGGCAGCGTGCCCAGCTCGAATCCATCGGCGAATGTGCCCTGCGGGGTCTTGCGCAGGTTGAAGGCCACGCCGTTGAGGCTGATCGAATAGAAATCGATGTTGACGCTGTCTAGCGTGGCGCGCGTGCTCAGCACGGCGCTGACCGAATACCAGCCTGCCGCCAGGCTGGCGAAGGTGTAGGTGTCGGTGAACAGGCCGGCCGCGGTAATGTTGCGCGAGATGCCGGCCGAGAAGCTGCTGTCGGCGGAGCCCACCAGATTGACCGGGAAGGTGCTTTCGGTGACGGCGGCGTGCGCCGTGAGGCTGGCGGCCCACAGGACCAGAGCCGTGAAGATTCCCTTGACTGTCATCATCGCAAGCCGCGTAAGCGGGCCTCCTGGTAGGGGTGATCCCTGAGTGAAATCACCATGGCGTCACTGTACGGAGGGCCCCGTCCCCGAGGCACCCCCCATGTGCAGGCCGTGGCCCGCGAGACTGCCAACTACCGCACGCTTTGGCGCGGGTTCGGTCGGTTATCGCACAGTCATGGGGGGCGCAGAGGCCCGGCAGGCTCAGCTGAGCTTGCCGTGGCACTGCTTGAACTTCTTGCCGCTGCCGCAGGGGCAGGGATCGTTGCGGCCCACATGGCCCCAGGACTCCGGCACCTCGCCAGCGGCGGGCTCCTGCGACACCGAGCCGTCCTCGTTGGGGTGGGTGTAGGTGACGTTGGAGACGGCCTCGGCGCGGTGCTCGATCGCCTCGGCCGCGGCCTCGGCTTCCTGCTGGCTCTGGATGCGCACATTCAGCAGGATGCGGGTGACTTCCATCTTCACCACGTCCAGCAGCTGCGAGAACAGCTCGAAGGCCTCGCGCTTGTACTCCTGCTTGGGATTCTTCTGCGCATAGCCGCGCAGATGAATGCCCTGGCGCAGATAGTCCAGCGCGGCCAGGTGCTCGCGCCAGTGCTGGTCGATGGACTGCAGCAGCACCATGCGCATGAAGGGCGCGAACTGTTCCAGGCCCACGCGCTCCAGCTTGCTCTGGAACAGCGCGTCGCCGGCCTTGAGCACCAGCTCCAGCACGTCCTCGTCGGTCAGCGATTCGCTCTTCTCCAGCGCCGCGACCAGCGCCACTTCGAGTTGCCACTCGTCCTTGAGCACGCGCTCCAGCGCCGGCAGGTCCCACTGCTCTTCCAGGCTCTCGGCCGGCACGAAGCCGCGCACCACGTCGGTCAGCGCGCCGTTGCGCAGATGGGTGATCTGGGCCAGGGTGTCCTCGGCCTCCAGGATCTCGTTGCGCTGCTGGTAGATGACCTTGCGCTGGTCGTTGGAGACGTCGTCGTACTCCAGCAGCTGCTTGCGGATGTCGAAGTTGCGCGCCTCGACCTTGCGCTGCGCGCCTTCGATGGAGCGCGTCACGATGCCGGCCTCGATCGCCTCGCCTTCGGGCATCTTCAGGCGGTCCATGATCGCGCGCACGCGGTCGCCCGCGAAGATGCGCATCAGCGGATCGTCCAGCGACAGGTAGAAGCGCGAGGAGCCCGGATCGCCCTGGCGACCCGAACGGCCGCGCAGCTGGTTGTCGATGCGGCGGCTCTCGTGGCGCTCGGTCGCGATCACGCGCAGGCCGCCGGCGGCCTTGACCTGTTCATGCAGGCCTTGCCATTCGGCCTTCAGCTGCTCGATGCGCGCGGCCTTGTCGGCCTCGGAAAGGGCTTCGTCGGCCTCGACCAACTGGATCTGCTTCTCGACGCTGCCGCCCAGCACGATGTCGGTGCCGCGGCCGGCCATGTTGGTCGCGATGGTGATCACGCCAGGGCGGCCCGCCTGCGCGATGATCTCGGCCTCCTTGGCATGCTGCTTGGCGTTGAGCACCTGGTGCGGCAGCTTGGCCTGGGTCAGCAGGTGGGAGACCAGCTCGGAGTTTTCGATCGAGGTCGTGCCCACCAGCACCGGCTGGCCGCGCTCGTGGCAGTCGCGGATGTCGGCGATCACCGCGTCGTACTTTTCCTTGGGCGTCTTGTAGACCAGGTCCAGCTCGTCGCGGCGCACCGTGGGCCGGTTGGGCGGGATCACCACGGTCTCCAGGCCGTAGATCTCCTGGAACTCGTAGGCCTCGGTGTCGGCCGTGCCGGTCATGCCGCCCAGCTTGCCGTACATGCGGAAGTAGTTCTGGAAGGTGATCGAGGCCAGGGTCTGGTTCTCGGCCTGGATCGCGACGCCTTCCTTGGCCTCGACGGCCTGGTGCAGACCGTCGCTCCAGCGGCGGCCCGTCATCAGGCGGCCGGTGAACTCGTCGACGATGATCACCTCGCCGTTCTGCACCACGTAATGCTGGTCGCGGTGGAACACATGGTGGGCACGCAGGCTGGCATACAGGTGATGCATCAGCGTGATGTTGCCGGCGTCGTACAGGCTCGCGCCTTCGACCAGCAGCCCGGCCTGGGACAGCAGCGCTTCCGCGTTCTCGTGGCCGTCCTCGGTCAGGTAGATCTGGTGCGACTTCTCGTCCACCGTGAAATCGCCCGGCTCGATCACGCCTTCACCGGTGCGCGGGTCCAATTCGCCGATCTGCTTCTTCAGCAGCGGCGCGACCTTGTTGATCGCGTGGTAGAGGTCAGTCTGGTCGTCGGCCTGGCCCGAGATGATCAGCGGCGTGCGCGCCTCGTCGATCAGGATGGAGTCCACCTCGTCGACGATGGCGTAAGCCAGGCCGCGCTGCACGCGGTCGCGCAGCTCGTAGACCATGTTGTCGCGCAGGTAGTCGAAGCCGTACTCGTTGTTGGTGCCGTAGGTGACGTCGGCGGCGTAGGCGGCCTGCTTCTCTTCGCGCGGCGCCTGCGGCAGGTTGATGCCCACCGTCAGGCCGAGGAAGGTGTAGAGCTTGCCCATCCACTCGGCGTCGCGACGGGCCAGATAGTCGTTGACCGTCACGACATGCACGCCCTTGCCGGTCAGCGCGTTCAGGTAGACCGGCAGCGTGGCCATCAGCGTCTTGCCCTCGCCGGTGCGCATTTCGGCGATCTTGCCCTGGTGCAGCGTGATGCCACCGATCAGCTGGACGTCGAAGTGGCGCATCTTCAGCGCGCGCTTGGAGCCTTCGCGGCAGACCGCGAAGGCCTCCGGCAAGAGGGCGTCCAGCGACTCGCCGCCGGCGACGCGCTGCTTGAACTCTTCGGTCTTGCCACGCAGTTGCTCGTCGCTCAGCCCTTCGAACTGCGGCTCCAGCGCGTTGATCTGCTGGACGATCTTGCGGTAGGTCTTGAGCAGCCGCTCATTGCGGCTGCCGAAAATCTGGGTCAAAAGCTTGGGCAACATGCGGCTTCGCTCGATGAGCCGCTGGCGCGCAGCCATGGCGCGGGTCGCGGCGGTATTCTGGGTTTGTTCTGGCTTCCTGCAGCTCGCCCCCAACCAAGTCAGCACAGCTGGGGGCGCCGCCCTGGTTTGCAAGGTCCTTGCAAGAGAGGCAGCCGGGAGGAAAAACCCGCCGAGTTTAGCACCCGGGTTTCGCGACACTCCCCACTACACTGCCACCATGTCCACTTCCCGCCGCCCGGGCGCCCGGCCCGACACCGTGAACTACCTGCCCCGGCGCGCGCCGGCCAGCACACCCGAGCCCCTGCCCTTCAACAGCGCGATGGCCCAGCACGGCCAGCTCGCGCGACTGGGTGCGGTGCTGCAGGCCTCGCAGCAACGCCTGGCCGTCGTGCTGCCCGCGCTGCCAGGCGCGATGAAGCGCTTCGTCGGCGCCGGTGGATTGGACGAGGAAGGCTGGACCCTGCTGGCCGACAACGCCGCCGTGGCCGCCAAGCTGCGCCAGCTGCAGCCCCACTTGGAACAACTGCTGCGCGAACAGGGCCTGCTGCAAGGCGTGCTGCGCATCCGCGTGCGCCAGACCTAGCTGCGCGCGGCAGGCGCACAAACACGAAAACGCGCGCCTGCGCACCGCCGCGCAGTGCCTGCGCGTCGCTGTGGCCCCGCAATGGACAACGCGCCCCGGAGGGCGCGTTGCGTGTGTGGTGCCGGCTATCGGATTCGAACTGATGACCTACCGCTTACAAGGCGGTTGCTCTACCAACTGAGCTAAGCCGGCGAAATTCAGGCGCGGATTCTAGGGCAGCCGCGAGGCCCGCCGCCGGTCACTTGACACGCTTGAGCGCGGGACGCCCACCCGTCGCGGGCGCGCCGGGGCCGGGGTCGTCGTCGCCGGGCTCGTCACCTGGCTCGAGCACGTCCTCGGCCGGCGCCTCTGCGTCGGCTTCGCTGGCCAGACGCAATCCGCGCGCGGGCGCGGGCGCAGACGCGGGTGGCGAGACCACCGCGACGGATTCCTCCGGCGTCGGCGCCGGGAAGGCCATGCCCTGCCCGTTCTCGCGCGCGTAGATGGCCACCACATGATCCACCGGGACGATGATCTCGCGCGCCACGCCGCCGAACCGGGCCTTGAACTGGATCAGTTCATTGCCCAGGTCCAGATTGCTGGTGGCGTCGAAACCGACGTTCAGCACGATCTCGTGGTTGCTGACGTACTCCATCGGCACCTGCACCGAGCGGTCGACGTGGACCGCGATGTAGGGCGTGAAGCCGTTGTCGGTGCACCACTCGTGCAGCGCCCTGATCAGATAGGGGCGCGTCGAGCTGGCGGCTGCGGCGCCGCCGTCCTTGCTGTGATCCATGCGGCGAAGTGTATTACTTGCGCATCACCTTCTCGGACGGGGTCAGCGCCTCGATGTAGGCCGGGCGCGAGAAGATGCGCTCGGCGTACTTCAGCAGCGGCAGCGCGTTCTTGGACATCTCGATGCCGTAGTAGTCCAGGCGCCACAGCAGCGGGGCAATGGCCACGTCCAGCATGGAGAAGTCGTCGCCCAGCATGTACTTGTTCTTCAGGAAGATGGGCGCCAGCTGGGTCAGGCGGTCGCGGATCTGCGAGCGGGCCTTCTCGAGCTGCTTTTCGGTCGGCTTCACGGCCTGGCCGCGGCCCTCGAGCATGTTCACATGCGCGAACAGCTCCTTCTCGAAGTTGAACAGGAACAGGCGCACCCGCGCGCGGGCCACCGGGTCGCCGGGCATCAGCTGCGGATGCGGGAAGCGCTCGTCGATGTACTCGTTGATGATGTGCGACTCGTACAGGATGAGGTCGCGCTCCACCAGGATGGGCACCTCGTTGTACGGGTTCATCAGCGCGATGTCCTCGGGCTTGGCGAACAGGTCGACGTCGCGGATCTCGAAGTCCATGCCCTTCTCGAACAGCACGAAACGGCAGCGGTGCGAATAGGGGCAGGTGGTTCCAGAGTAAAGCACCATCATGGCGGAGGACTCCCGAGCCTTGCGGCTCCAAATAACCGGACCGGCTCGCGCCGGCCTTTCACAAAACACAAACGCAGTGGGGGCCGAAGCGCCCCACTGCGCATCACGCCCGGATCACTCCGGGCCCGAAGCTTAACGTTTAACGAACGTCCTTCCAGTAGGACGCGTTCAGACGCCAGGCAAACACGGTGAACATGGCCAGGAACAACAGCACGATCACGCCGAGGCGCACGCGCTGATCCTGCGCCGGTTCACCCATCCACTTCAGATAGGCCACCAAGTCACCCACCGCGCTGTCGTACTGGGCGGGCGTGAGCGTACCCGGGGTGACCTGCTCGAAGCCCTTGAACACATGCGTGGTCTTGGCCGGGTCGTGCGGGTCCTTTTCCTCGGCGAACTTGGCGGTGCGCACGCCTTGCAGTTCCCACAGCACATGCGGCATGGCCACGCTGGGGAAGGCCATGTTGTTCCAGCCGGTGGCCTTGCTCTCGTCGCGGTAGTAGGTGCGCAGATAGGTGTAGAGGTAATCCGCACCCGAGCCCTTGCTGCCGTCGGCGCGCGAACGCGCGATCACGGTCAGGTCGGGCGGCGTGGCACCGAACCAGTCCTTGGCCTGCTTGGGATCCAGCGAGACCTTCATCACGTCGCCCACCTTCTCGGAGGCGAACAGCAAGTTGCCCTTGATCTGGTCCTCGCTCAGGCCGATGTCCTTCAGGCGGTTGTAGCGCATGTAGGCGGCGGCATGGCAGTTCAGGCAGTAGTTGACGAAGAGCTTGGCGCCGTTTTGCAGCGAAGCCATGTCGTTCATCTTCTGCTCGGGGAACTTGTCCCAGGCTATGCCATCGCTGGAGGCTGCGGCACCGGACACCAGACCCATGCCCAGGCTCAGGGCGGTCAGCAACGTCGCGAACAGTTTCTTCATTCTTGCTTCTCCGTTGCCGTGCTTAGTGCGGATGGAAAGTCACGCGGTCGGGCACGGGCTTGGGCGTACCCAGCTTGCTCCACCAGGGCATCAGCAGGAAGAAGCCGAAGTAGAACAGCGTCCCCACCTGCGAAACCAGCGTGCCGATGTCGGACGGCGGCTTGATGCCCAGATAGCCCAGCACCAGGAAGAACACCACGAAGACGGCGTACAGGTACTTGTGCCAGCTCGGGCGATAGCGGATGGACTTCACCGGGCTGTGATCCAGCCAGGGCAGGAAGAACAGGATGATGACCGCACCGCCCATCACGACCACGCCCCAGAACTTCGCGTCGAAGGTCTTCAGCAGCGCGATCGCCACCACGGCGCCCACCAGCACGGCCAGCTTGCCCTTGCCGGCGAAGCTGCCCTTGAGCACCGCCAGCACGGCACCCAGCGCCACCACACCCGCCAGCACGTTGACCATCACGTCGGTGGTCGCGCGCAGCATGGAGTAGAAGGGCGTGAAGTACCAGACCGGCGCGATGTGCGCGGGCGTCTTCAGCGGGTCGGCCGGGATGAAGTTGTTGAACTCCAGGAAGTAGCCACCCAGTTCAGGCGCGAAGAACACGATCGCCGTGAACACCATCAGGAACAGGCCCACGCCATAGATGTCGTGCACCGTGTAGTACGGATGGAAGGGGATGCCGTCCAGCGGGCGGCCCTGGGCGTCCTTCTTGGCCTTGATCTCGACGCCATCGGGGTTGTTGGAACCCACTTCGTGCAGCGCGATGATGTGCGCCACCACCAGGCCCAGCAGCACCAGCGGCACCGCGATCACGTGGAAGCTGAAGAAGCGGTTCAGCGTGGCGTCGCTCACCACGTAGTCGCCGCGGATCAGCAGGGCCAGGTCCGGACCGACGAAGGGCACGGCGGCGAACAGGTTCACGATCACCTGGGCGCCCCAGTAGGACATCTGGCCCCAGGGCAGCAGATAGCCCATGAAGGCCTCGGCCATCAGGCACAGGAAGATGCCGCAACCGAAGATCCAGACCAGCTCGCGCGGTTTGCGGTACGAGCCGTACAGCAGGCCACGGAACATGTGCAGGTACACGACCACGAAGAAGGCGGAAGCCCCCGTCGAGTGCATGTAGCGGATCAGCCAGCCCCAGGGCACATCGCGCATGATGTACTCGACCGAGGCGAACGCCTGGGCCGCATCCGGCTTGTAGTGCATCACCAGGAAGATGCCGGTGACGATCTGGATCACCAGCACCAGCATGGCCAGCGAGCCGAAGATGTACCACCAGTTGAAGTTCTTCGGAGCGTAGTACTCCGACATGTGCTCCCGGTACATCTTGCTGGCCGGGAAGCGGTTGTCGACCCAGGTCATCAACCGCACGCCGGCCGAGGCGCCGGCGGGAGCTTCTTTGAATTCAGCCATCGCTACGGTCCCCTTATGCCTTCTTGTCTTCGCCGATCACGAGCTTGGCGTCGGACAGGTACATGTGCGGCGGCACCTCGAGGTTGTCGGGCGCCGGCTTGTTCTTGAACACGCGGCCCGCCATGTCGAAGGTCGACCCGTGGCAGGGGCACAGGAAGCCGCCGTTCCAGTCGTCGGGCAGCGAGGGCTGGGCACCGGTCTGGAACTTGTCGCTGGGCGAGCAGCCCAGGTGCGAGCAGATGCCCACGACCACCAGGTACTCGGGCTTGATCGAGCGGTAGCCATTCTTCGCGTAGTCGGGCGTCGGATAGGCTTTGCGATCGGAATTGGGGTCGGCCAGCTGGGGATCGTTCTTGGTCAGAGCGTCCAACTGTTCCTTGGTGCGGCGCACGATCCACACCGGCTTGCCGCGCCATTCCACCGTCATCTTTTCGCCCGGCTTCAGGCCGCTGACATCGACCTCGACGGCCGCACCGGCCGCCTTGGCGCGCTCGGAGGGAGTAAAGGTGCTGACGAAGGGCACGGCGGTGGCAACGCCGCCTACGGCTCCAGCGCAACCGGTGGCGATGAGCCAGGTGCGCTTGCCGTGATCCACTTGCTGGTCACTCATGAGGTTCCTCAAACGAGACTTCTGATCGGGGGCAACCAGCTATTCTAGCGGAGCGGGTCGGGGATACCCGCCCGCCGAGGCGCCCGCGCCACGGTATCTACCCCAGTCTGATCAAAGACATTGCGCAAACCCACTAGGATGCAAGGCCAGTTTCACAAAGCGCCCGGCAGGGCCACCCTCCACAGATGAGCTTCTTCAGCGAATTCCGCGAGTTTGCGGTCAAAGGCAATGTGGTCGACCTGGCGGTCGGCGTGATCATCGGTGGCGCCTTCGGCAAGATCGTCGATTCGGTGGTCAAAGACCTGATCATGCCCCTGGTCGGCAAGGTGGTCGGCGGGCTGGACTTCAGTAACTACTTCATCCTGCTCGCCAACCCGCCTGCGGACTTCAAGGGCCCGATGACCTACGAGGCGCTGACCAAGGCCGGCGTGCCACTGTTCGCCTACGGCAGTTTCCTGACCGTGCTGCTGAACTTCCTGATCCTGGCGTTCATCATTTTCCTGATGATCCGCCAGATCAACCGCCTCAAGCGCGCGGAGGCCGCACCGGCGCCCGCCCCCGCCGAACCGCCGCCCACCCCCGAGGACATCCAGCTGCTACGCGAAATCCGCGATTCCCTCAAGCGTGACAAGGCGTAACTTCGGCGCAAGCGTCAGTTATTGCGCGTTCCCGGCCGCCCCGCCTCTGCGGGGCGTGTTTCATTTGGGGCGATACTTCCAGACCTGTGGTGGGTTCCCCACAAGGTCCAGACGTTGATGAACCGCCTCAATCCGCACCTCGAAGCCGCACTGCAGCGCGTCCGCACCGCTGTGGAGCTTGCTGCCGAGCGTGGCGCCGAGGGCCTGGGGCTGGCCGCACTGTCCGCCGTGCAGCCCAAGCGGCGCGATGCGCTGCTGGCCGCCCAGTTCATTTTTCGCAAGCACCAGGCGCTGTTTGCGCAGCAGTTCTATCAATCGCTGCTGCATCCGGCCCAGGCGCCGGCCGGCACGGCCACCGCCGCCGTCGGTGGCGCGGACCGCTGGAGCGAGCTGTCCTTGATGGACGACGAACAGGTCAACGCGCTGGTCGCGGCCGACCGCATCGGCCTGGCGCTGGGCCACCAAAGTGAATGGGAGCTGCGCGAGGTCGAGGCCTATGTCGGCGCGATGCTGCCCCAAGGCGGCGATGAGCGCCATCCCCTGCGCCCGCAATCCATCGCCCAGGCCCTGCTGGCCGGCATCCATGCGGTCAGCGACGAGGCCGAGATCCGGCAGACCCTCACCGACGAGCTGACGCGCGCGCTGGCGCAGGAGATGAAGGCCTGCTACGGCGACATCGCCGAGCTGTTCCGCAGCCGCGGCCTGCGTCAGCAGGAGCTGCGCGCGCGCACGGTGATCACCGAGTCGGGCCGCCGCAGCGGCCATGGCAGCGAGTTCGGCCACAGCACCCAGGGCGGCGCGCTGCACAGCCGCCATGGCGACACCAGCCCGGCCAGCGATTTCGGCCGCCTGGCCGCGCGCGCCGGATCGGCCGGCGGCAGCGCGGGTGGCGGCATGGTCGACGCGCAGCTGATGTCGCTGCTGCGCCGCCTCGCCCAGTTGCCGCCCGGCGGGCTGGAGACCCTGCCCGGCCCCCTCGCCGCCGGCGAGCCGGCATCCGGCGGCATCAGCCCCAGCCGCTGGCAAGGCTGGCAGGACTGGGGCGACAGCGGCGAACCGCCGCCCAACCTGATCCATCTGCACCGCGAGGAACTGCGCCAGGCCGCCACCGGGTCGCTGGACCACATGGTGATCGACGTGGTCGCCGGGCTGTTCGACCAGATTCTTTCCGACCCCAAGCTGCCGCCGCAGATGGCACAGCAGATCGCGCGGCTGCAACTGCCGGTGCTGCGCGCGGCGCTGGGCGACCGCAGCTTCTTCTCGTCGCGCCGCCATCCGGTACGCCGCTTCGTCAATCGCATCGCGTCGCTGGGCAGCGCGTACGACGACTTCGCCGACGGCCCCGGCCGCGACTTCCTGGCCCGGGTGCGCGACCTGGTGCAGGAGGTGGTCAGCGGCGACTTCGATCGCATGGAGCTGTACGAGGCCAAGCTCGCCGAGTTGGAGCAGTTCAGCGCCGAACAGAGCGCCCAGACCCTGCGCGAGCAAGGCGACGTGGCCGCGGTGGTCGAGCGCAAGGAAACCGACCTGCGGCTGCAGCAGCGCTACATGCAGCAGCTACAGCAGGCCCTGGCCGCGGTGGAGATGCAGGAGTTCCTGCGCAGCTTCCTGACTCAGGTCTGGAGCCAGGTGATCATGCAGGCCTCGCGCAATCCGCGCATGGCCGACCAGGTGGACCGGCTGCGCGCGCTGGGCCGCGAGCTGGTGCTGTCGGTCCAGCCCAAGAGCGGGGCGGCGCAGCGCCAGGCCTTCCTGGCGTCGCTGCCCGCGCTGATGCGCACTCTCAACGAAGGGCTGGACATGATCCGCTGGCCCGAGGACGCACGCAAGAAGTTCTTCGCCGAGCTGCTGCCGGCGCATGCCGACTCGCTGCGCGGCCAGTCGCTGACGCCGCTGGAATTCAACCTGCTCGCCAAGCAGCTGGAGGGCATCTTCGGCGTCTCGCTGCCGACCGAGAAAGACCTGGGCCCCGCCGCGGCGCCGCTGCCCGAGGACACCGACCTGGGCGCCCGGCTGTCCGCCGACGAGGCGCGCAGCCTGGGCCTGCTGGACGAACAGGCGCTGGACTGGAACGGCGAGGTGGACATCGACCTCAGCGCCGATGACCCGGCGCCACTGCAGACGGTGGACATCAGCCTGGACGGCCTGCCCGCCGCCGAGGAGCCGCCCGAGCCGGCCAGTGGCGCACTGCTGATGGACCACCTGCAGCTGGGCTTCGCCTACCGCATGCATGTGGACGGCCAATGGGTCAAGGTCAAGCTGGCCCACGTCAGCGCCGGGCGCAGCTTCTTCATCTTCAGCCACGGCCATAAGCAGCAGCAGACCATGACCATGACGGCGCGCATGCTGCGCAAGCTCTGTGACGGCGGACGGCTGCGCGCCTTCGAAAACGCCTACCTGCTGGAGCGCGCCACCGCGCGCACGCGCAAGCAGCTGGCGGCGCTGGCCGCGAACTCGCGCCACTGAGCGCGGCGCGGCGTCTGGCCCACGGGGTCAGAGCTTGCGCGGTTCGCGGAAGTCCTGGGGATAGACCCGCCCCTGCACCGACAACACCAGCGGCACCTGCACGACGCTGGCCACCGGCTGGCCATTGAGCTGCTGCGGGCGGAACCGCCATTGCGCCATCGAGGCCTTGGCCCAGCGCCGCACCGACACGGGAACGCCCGCGGGCGCCTCGACCTGGATGTCGTCGCAACGCCCTTCGGTGTTGACCTGGCAGCGGATATTGATGCGTCCCTCCCATTCCTCGACGGAGGTGACCTCACGCGGCGGCGCCAGCATGTGGCGGACCAGCGGCAGCGCCGCTGGTCGCACGGACGCCAGCTCCATGGTGGTCCGACCCTCGCTCTCGCGCCATTTCAGCAGCACCAGCAGGCCGGTGCTCAGCGTCGCCGGCTGCCCATCCAGTTGCGGCGGATCGATGCGCGCATTCTGGATGCGCGGCATCAGGGCCTGCCACAGGCCTTCCGGCTGGGGCGGATCGTTGACCGGCCGCGCCTCGACCAGCCGGCCCTGCTCGTCGAACCGGGCATCGAACCAGACCTGCACCTGCCGGCCGGGGCGTGTCTCGGCGGCCTGCCCCGTCTGCTGTCCCGCGTCCTGCGGCTTCTCCTGCGCCCGCAAGCCGGGGGCGGCCGACAGACACGCCATCACCCCCATCAGGTAACCCACGCGTCGCCAAGCCTTGACCATACCGTCCCTCCCTGGACTTGTGATGTTGGATGCGGCGCCGATTCTGCCTCAGCGCGACGCACCGCCATGCCGCTCAGCACCGGGCCGCGTGAACAGGCCTGGCTAGCCCGCGCCGAGGCGGCGCGCCATCGCGATCGCCGCGCACATGCTGGACGGATCGGCCAGCCCGCGTCCGGCGATGTCGAAGGCCGTGCCGTGGTCCGGGCTGGTGCGCACCAGCGGCAGACCCAGCGTGACATTGACGCCCTGCTCCACCCCCAGATATTTCACCGGGATCAGCCCGTGGTCGTGGGTCATCGCCACCACCGCGTCGAACTCGCCCGGATGGCCCGGCGCGTGGCGCGCGCGCATGAACACCGTGTCCGGCGCGAAGGGCCCGCGCGCGTCCAGCCCCTCGGCCCGCGCGCGCGCCACGGCCGGCGCGATCTGCAACAGTTCCTCGTCGCCGAACAGCCCCCCCTCGCCGGCATGCGGATTGAGGCCGGCCACCGCGATGCGCGGCGCCGCGATGCCGAAGCGCCGCAGCGCCGCGTCGGTGATCCGCAGCGTTTCCAGCACCCCGTCCGTGCTGATCAGGTCCAGCGCCCGGCGCAGCGAGACATGGATGGTGACCAGCACCACGCGCAGTTCCTCATTGGCCAGCATCATGCGCACCGGCGGCAGGCGGCCGTCCGGCAGCGCGCACAGCGCCTGCAGCATCTCGGTATGGCCGGGATGCGCAATGCCGGCTGCATGCAGGGCTTCCTTGTGGATGGGCGCGGTGACCAGCGCCCGCGAACGCCCCGCCTGCTGCTCGCGCACCGCCGCCTCGATGCAGCGCGCCGCGGCTGCGCCAGCGCGGGCGCTGACTTGCCCCAGCGGCTCGTTCACCAGCCGGCCGCCCAGGCCCTCGGCCAGCCCCGGGGGCTCCCAGACCGGCAGGCAGTCAGGCGGCGCGGCCTCGTCGGCGCGCTCCAGCCGCGCCACCGGCAGTGCCAGACCCAAGAGCCGCAGCGCACGCCGCATCACCTCCACATCACCCACCACACGGGCGTCGCCGCGCCCTTCGCGCAGCCAGGCGGCCACGCAGATTTCGGGACCGATGCCGCAGGCATCGCCCATGGTGAGCAGCAAGGGGGCAGGGTCGCGGCTCATGCGGGGTTCTCGATGTCAATGAACTGCTGGCTCACGCCCAGGTGGTCGGCCAGGTAGCGCCCCAGGGCCTGCACGCCATAGCGTTCGGTGGCATGGTGGCCCGCCGCGATGAAGGCCACGCCGGTCTCGGCCGCGTAGTGGGCCTGCGGTTCGGAGATCTCGCCGGTCACGAAGACATCGGCGCCAGCCGCGATCGCGGCCTCGAAGTAGCCCTGGGCGCCGCCGCTGCACCAGGCGATGCGCCGCAGCGGCCGGCCATCGCCCGCGGCGCTGACGGTGGCCCGACCCAGGCGCTGCTGCAGCGCGGCGCTGAGCTGATCCAGGCGCTGCTGCCCCGCGGGCGCGGCGCCGATGAAGCCCAGCTCCTGGTCGCCGAAGCGGCCGTCGGCCATCCAGCCCAGCTGCGCCGCCAGCTGCGCGTTGTTGCCCAGCTCGGGGTGGGCGTCCAGCGGCAGGTGGTAGGCGAACAGATTGATCTCATGCGCCAGCAGCCGGGAGAGGCGCTGCTTCATCCAGCCCGTGACGCGACCGTCCTGGCCGCGCCAGAACAGGCCGTGGTGGACCACCAGGGCATCCGCCTTCGCGGCGATGGCCGCGTCGATCAGCGCCAGGCTGGCCGTGACCCCGCAGACCACGTGGCGGATCTGCTCGCGTCCCTCGACCTGCAGACCGTTCGGCCCATAATCCTTGAAACGACCGGGCTCCAGGCAGCTGGAAAGCAAACGGTCCACCTCTGTGCGATGCGCCATGACTGTGAGTGCTCTGCGTAAGACCTGGCTGATTTTCTCCCAGGCCACCACGGTGGCGCTGGCCGGCTATTTCGTCGTGGCGACGCTGAAGCCGCAGTGGCTGCAGAACAGCCCCACCCTGCCCGCACCCAGCCTGCCGGTGCTGGGCGCCCCCGCCAACCCGCCGGCGCGCGTGGCCGGCCAGGCCAGCTATGCGGAGGCGGCGCGCGTGGCGTCGCCGGCCGTCGTGGCGGTCAGCGCGTTCAAGGTGGCGCGGCCGCGCGACGGCGGCGAGGGCCTGCCGGACGATGGATGGCACCGCTTCCCCTTCGGCACGCCGGGCCGCCCGCCGATGCAGCGCGGCCTGGGCTCGGGCGTGATCGTGTCCGAGCAGGGCTATCTGCTGACCAACAACCATGTGGTCGCGGGCGCGTCGGACATCCAGATCCAGCTCAGCGACGGCCGCGAACTGCGCGCCCAGCTGGTGGGCACCGACCCGGAGACCGACCTGGCCGTGCTGCGCGTCGAGCTCGCCGGGCTGCCGGTGATCCCGCTGGGCCGGGCCGAGGATTTGCGCGTGGGCGATGTCGTGCTGGCGATCGGCAATCCCTTCGATGTCGGACAGACCGTCACCTCGGGCATCGTGTCGGCGCTGGGGCGCAGCTCCATGGGCATCAACACCTTCGAGAATTTCATCCAGACCGATGCCGCGATCAACCCCGGCAACTCCGGCGGCGCGCTGGTCGACGCGCAGGGGCGGCTGGTCGGCATCAACACCGCGATCTACTCGCGTCGCGGCGGCGGCAGCCTGGGCATCGGCTTCGCCATCCCGGTGGACATCGCGCGCCAGGTGCTGGAGGCGCTGGTGCGCGACGGCCATGTCTCCCGCGGCTGGCTGGGCGTGGAGACGCGCGAGCTGAATCCGGAGGCCATCGCGACCTTCCGGCTGGACGTGCCCGCGGACACCCGCGGCGTGCTGGTAGGCGGCGTGCGCCGCGACTCGCCGGCGGCCCGGGCGGGCATGAAGCCGGGCGACGTGGTGCTGCGCGTGGCCCGGCAGGCGGTGAGCACTCCCAGCCAGCTGCTGAACACCGTCGCCGCGCTGCGGCCGGGCGCCGAGACCACGGTCTCGCTGCTGCGCGGCACGCAGCCGGTGGAGCTCACGCTCAAGGTGGGCCAGCGGCCGCCGGCGCGGCCGAGTGACAGCGACGATTAGGCGGCCGGTGTTTCGCCCGGCTCCTCGGGCGACTTGCTGAAGCGCGCGAACGCGGTGGCCGCCCACAGACCCACCTCGTAGAGCAGGCACATTGGAATGGCCAGGGCCAGCTGCGAGACCACGTCGGGCGGCGTGATGACGGCCGCGATCACGAAGGCCAGGACGATGAAGTAGCCGCGGAACTCGCGCAGCTTCTCCACCGTGACCAGCCCCATGCGCACCAGCACCATCACCACCACCGGCACCTCGAAGGCGGCGCCGAAGGCGATGAACATGTTCATCACAAAGCCCAGGTAGGCCTCGATGTCCGGCGCCGCGGTGATGGTCTTGGGCGCGAAGCTCTGGATGAACTTGAAGACCTGGCCGAAGACGAAGAAGTAGCAGAAGGCCACGCCCATGAAGAACAGCAGCGTGCTGGAGATCACCAGCGGCAGCACCAGGCGTTTCTCATGCGAGTACAGGCCCGGCGCGACAAAGGCCCAGACCTGGTAGAGCACAACCGGCAGCGCCAGCAGGAAGCCGGCCAGCAGCGTGATCTTCAGCGGCACCAGGAAGGGCGAGATCACGCTGGTGGCGATCAGCGTCGAACCCTTGGGCAGATGGGCCACCAGCGGCGCGGCCAGCATGTCGTACAGACCGGCCGGACCGGGATAGAGGCACAGCACGCCAAAGCCCACCGCGATGGCGAGGAAGGCGCGGATCAGCCGGTCCCGCAACTCCATCAGGTGCGAGACAAAGGGCTGTTCGGTGCCGGCGAGTTCGTCTTCGGGGGAATTGCTCATTGGGCCTGGCGACGGGGGCGGAAGCGGGCGACGCGGGCCGCGCCGGACTGGGCATGGCGGCGCACGCCCTGGCGTTGCTTGTACCAGAGAGGGGTGGCGCCGCGTTTCACGCGCCAGTTCTTCTTCGGCGGCTTGTAGGTGGAGAAGCCACCCAGCGAATCCGAGGACGGCAGGGCCGCCGAATCCAAGCTGCCCGCGTCGTCGCTCCAGGCGGTCTGGAAGGCGTTGTTCGCCGTGTCGACCTCTTTCTGGATGCTTTGTTCGACGTCGCGCGCGGCCCCTTCGAACTGCGTCTTCATTTTCTGAAGCTCTTCCAGCTCGATGGAACGGTTCACCTCGGCCTTCACGTCGGACACATAGCGCTGGGCCTTGCCCAGCAGATGGCCGACCGTGCGGGCGACGCGCGGCAGGCGCTCGGGCCCGATCACGACCAGCGCCACCGCGCCGATCAGCGCCAGCTTGTCAAAGCCGAAATCAATCATGGACGGGGACCGCCGGGCGCTCAGCCCTTGGTCTTGGCATCCACGTCGACGGTGTTGGCGTCATTCGCCTTGCCGCTGTGCGTGACCTGCTGGGCGGGGGCATCAGCCGAACCGTCCTTCATGCCGTCCTTGAAACCCTTGACCGCCGCACCCAGGTCCGAGCCGACATTGCGCAGCTTCTTCGTCCCAAAAATGGCGATCACCACCACCAGCACGATCAGCCAGTGCCAAATGCTCAAGGAACCCATAACTCTCTCCTGAAGGGAAGCCGAAATTCTAGTGGTGCTGCGTGACAGTCGTTTGCGGGAGCCCAACACACGTGCCCGCGACAGGGCCACCGGGGCCCGCGAAACGCCGGGACGGCGGTCCCCCCCCGGGTGGAGCCGGCCGCGGCGCCGGCGTGGCCAGTGGGCGGGCTCGCTCAGCCCTTCAGCCAGGGGCGAGGGCCGCCCATGGCGTGCATGTGCAGATGGTAGACCTCCTGCCCACCGTCGGCGCCGGTGTTGATCACGGTGCGGAAGCCATTGTTCACGCCCAGCTCGCGCATCAGCCGCGGCACCAGCGTGCTCATGTGCCCCATCAGCGCCGCATGCTCGGGCTGCAGATCGGCCATGCTGGCGATGTGGATCTTGGGGATCAGCAGGATGTGGACCGGAGCCCAGGGATGGATGTCGTGGAACACCAGCACCTGGTCGTCCTCGTGGACTTTCTTGGCCGGGATCTGGCCGGCGACGATCTTGCAGAAGATGCAGCTGGGGTCGTGGGACATGGTGGGGGCAAAGCAGTCAGGTGGGCATGGGCTGGCGGTCGTTCATCGCGATCCAGCCCCGCACCACGCGGTAGAGGAACCAGATCGAGATCAGGCCCCAGGCGATCCAGCCGGGCAGCAGCAGCAGCCACAGCGGTGCGGTGATCAGGTAGAGCAGTCCGGCCCAGAACACGCTGCGCAGCCGCCATGAAAAATGACTGGCCTGCCAGGTGCCGGCGGCCTCGCCGCGCTTGACCAGGTCCAGGATCACGGCCACCACCAGCAGCAGCACGCTGGCCTGCACGCCGGGCAGCACCGCGCCGACCGCCACGACGGTGTGCAGCACATAGCTGATCACACCCACCGAGCGCAGCTGCTGTTCGCGCTGCGGATCGAGTTCCACCATGCTTGTCGGCTCCATCGTCGGGGTCAGTGATCCGGGGCCTGCGGCGTCCGGCGCGCGAACTCCTCCAGCCCCGAGAGCCCTTCGCGGCGCGCCAGTTCGGCCAGCACCTGTTCGGGCTTCAGGTCCAGCGCCGCCAGCGCGACGATGGAATGGAACCACAGGTCCGCCACCTCGTAGACCAGCTTCTGCGGATCGCCATCCTTCGCGGCCAGCACCACCTCGGTGGCCTCTTCGCCGACCTTCTTCAGGATCTGGTCCAGGCCCTTGGCGAACAGCTTGGCCACATAGCTTTGCGCCGGGTCGGCCTGGTCGCGGCGCTGCGCGACGACTTCGCCCAGGTGGGCCAATACGTCCACGGATGCAGGGCCGCTCATGCCTTGGCCTTTCCGTACATGGTGTCCGGGTCCTTCAGCACCGGCTCCACGCTGTCCCAGCGCCCGTCCTGCAGGCGCTGGAAGAAACAGCTGTGGCGTCCGGTATGGCAGGCGATGCCGGGTTCGTGGCCCTGCTGGGTCACCGTCATCAGCAACACGTCGTTGTCGCAGTCCAGGCGCAGCTCATGAACCTTCTGCACATGGCCGGATTCCTCGCCCTTGTGCCACAGGCGGCCGCGCGAGCGGCTCCAGTACACGGCCTCGCCCAGCTCGGCGGTACGCGCCAGCGCCTCGCGGTTCATCCACGCGAACATCAGCACATCGCCGCTGTCGCGCTCCTGGGCAATGACGGGCACCAGCCCGTCGCGGTCCCATCTGATCTGATCCAGCCAGTCCATGCGCGCAGTGTACTCAGCCGGCGTGCGTCGCCCCGGCAAAGCCCCGCTCCGCGGCGAACCACTGCAGCACCGGGAGGGTGCCCGGCAGCACCGGCTGCACCTGCACCGGCAGCGCCTGCCAGGCCATGCGCTGGCCTTCGCGCATCTGCAGTTCGCCGACCCAGTCGTAGACCTTGCAGAAGTGCAGGCGCACGCGCGCATGGGGGTAGTCCACCAGCTCGACACGCCAGGGATGGGCGGCGCCAATGGTGATGCCCAGCTCTTCCTGCAGCTCGCGCCGCAGCGCCTGCTCCACGCTCTCGCCGGACTCCAGCTTGCCACCTGGGAACTCCCAGTAGTCGGCATAGACCTTGCCCGGCGGGCGCGAAGTCAGCAGGAACTCGCCTTCGCGGCCATCGGCCTCGCGCCGCACCAGCACGCCCACGGCGACCTCCACGGGCTGGCGCTCGGTCGTCGTCCCGGCCTCAGACATGGTCCAGCCCCTGCGGCCCCTCGGCGTCGAGGGAAGGCTCCGGCAGGCCGTCCGCGCCTCCACGGCCCGCGAGGTCGCGCGCGAACTGGTAGGCCACGCGACCGGAGCGCGAGCCCCGCTCCAGCGCCCAGACCAGCGCCGGCTGGCGCGCCGCGTCGATCCGCGCGGCATCGAGGCCGAAATGGCTCAGCCACTGCGCAACGATGCTCAGGTATTCCTGCTGGCTGAACGGGTAGAAGCTGATCCACAGCCCGAAGCGCTCGGACAGCGAGATCTTCTCCTCCACCGCCTCGCCGGGGTGGATTTCGCCGCTCTCGGAGTAGGTCGTGCCCAGGTTGTCGCGCATCTGCTCGGGCAGCAGGTGGCGGCGGTTGCTGGTGGCATAGATCAGCACGTTGTCACCAGGCACGGACACCGACCCGTCGAGCATGGACTTCAGCGCCTTATAGCCCGCCTCGCCCTCGTCGAAGCTGAGGTCATCGCAGAAGATCACGAAGCGCTCCGGCCGGCCGTCCACGCATTCAACCAGGTCGGGCAGGTCGACCAGGTCGGCCTTGTCCACCTCGATCAGGCGCAGCCCCTGCGGCGCCAGCTCGTTCAGGCAGGCCTTGATCAGCGAACTTTTGCCAGTGCCGCGCGCGCCGGTCAGCAACACGTTGTTGGCCGGCCGCCCCTGGACGAATTGCTGGCTGTTGCGCAGCAAGCGCTCTTTCTGCGGGCCGACCTCCTGCAGGTCGGACAAGCGGATGCCGGCCACATGGCGCACCGGCTCCAGCCAGGCACGCGGCCCGCGCTTGCGATAGCGGAAGGCGATGGAGGCCGACCAGTCCGGCGCCTGCAACGGCTGCGGCAGCACCAGTTCGATTCGGGTCAGCAGCGCGTCGGCGCGCTGCAGCAGAGCGGTAAGAGCGTCGGAAGACATGGGATGGCAGGGTTCAGCCCAGCATGCGCAGGGCGGCGTCCAGTTGTTCGGTGGGCATGCGCTTGAAACCCGAGCGTGCGTAGCGCTGCAGGCGGCCAATTACGAAGGAGACCAGGACCGAGGCCTGGGCCTGCGCTTCGACCGTGGGCGTGATGGAGCCGGAATCCTCGGCGGCATGGCGCAGCGCCTGACGCAGCGCCGCTTCGATCTTGTCGAAGAACTGGTTCATGCGGGCCACCAGCCGTTCGTTCTCGTAGACCAGCGCGTCGCCCACCATCACGCGGCACATGCCGGGGTTGCGTTCGCCAAACTGCAGCAGCACGGCGACGATGCGTTGCGCCTGCGCCAGACCCGAGGGTTCGCGCTCGGCGATCTGGTTCAGCAGGCTGAAGATGCTGGATTCAATGAACTCGATCAGCCCATCGAACATCTGCGCCTTGCTCGCGAAGTGGCGGTACAGCGCGGCCTCGCTGACCTCCAGCCGCGCCGCCAGCGCCGCGGTCGTGACACGCTCCGCGCCAGGTTGCTCCAGCATGCGCGCGAGCGTCTGCAGGATCTGCACACGGCGCTCGCCGGGCTTGAGCCGCTTGCGC
Organism: Pelomonas sp. CA6; assembly: GCF_022549225.1. GTDB lineage: Bacteria > Pseudomonadota > Gammaproteobacteria > Burkholderiales > Burkholderiaceae_C > Roseateles. The sequence goes on along the minus strand of NZ_JAKZFD010000001.1, from coordinate 171,928 downwards.
GGCAGCTCCGCGGGCCGGGTCGCGGTGGAGTCCGTGGCGTCTGAGGAGCTGTCTGGCATGGTGGGGTGCAGGCGGTGTGCGGACGATTCTGGCACAGGCTGCCGACACCCCTTTCCGACCCCTCGCACGGCCCATGGGGCTGGGCTTTCAGGGAGAGAAACCCTCGCGGGACTCGCCTGGCGACCCGGCCGGCGATCCGAACGACGACTCGACCAACAACGCGACCGGCGGCTCGATGCCGCCGGATCGAGGGCCTCGCCCCCCGCACGCGGAGGACGGCCGGATCAGTCGCGCAGCCAGCCGAGGCGACGCGCCTCGTAGATGGCCTCGACCTTGGACCGCACCTGCAGCTTGCGATAGGTACGCTTGACGTAGGTCATGATGGTGTGCGGCGAGACACGCATGAACTGGGCGATTTCGTCGAAGGTGAAGCCCTTGGCCGCCAAGTGCAGCACGCGGGATTCCTGCTCCGACAGCGCCACCGCGCGTTCCTCGACCAGGCCGCCCGAACTGGTGTCCACATAGGGCTTGCGCACGCCATGGTGGGGCGCCAGCTTGAGCAGCAGCCGGCGCGCGATGACCGGGCTGATGGGGCTGCCACCGGCGCGCAGGTTGCGCAGCTGCTCGGGCAGGTCCAGTGCCAGATTGTCTTTCAGCAGATAGCCGGTGGCACCGGCCTCGATGCTGGACAGCACATGCTGCTCGTCGCCGAACACGGTGATCACCATGATCTCGCAGCCGGGCATCACATGGGCCGCGTGGCGGATCAGTTCGATGCCGCTGCCGCCAGGCAGATCCAGGTCGACCAGCAGCACGTCGGGCCGGGTCTGGTCGAACAGCCGCCGCCCCTGCGGCAGGTCGGCGGCAATGCCCACCAGGCGGATATCCGGCGCCCGCTCCAGGGCGTGGGAGAAGGCTTCGCGGAAGCGAAGCTGGTCTTCGACAATCAATACGCTGAACACTGACATGGGACCTCGCGCGGCCTCCTGGCCGGTCGGCTCATTCTGTTGAGCCACTGTCCCTGCACAATCCCATCAATTAGGTTCGCGCAAATGCCTAGTCGCTTCCACGTATGTGCTAGCGCGACAACTCAGCGCAAACTGCGCAGTTGCCTCAGCCGGCGTCCTACGTAGCCGGGCTTGCGGCCCAGCATCAAGGGCCTGCGTCCCGGGTGCCCTTGCTTGGCGGCCGTGGCTTTGCGCAGCCAGCCCTGCATCCACACGGTGTCCATGCCCAGCGAGCGGGCCGCTTTCTGGTGCTCCAGGCTGTCCTCCACCAACGTGCAGCGCGCGGGGTGGGTTTTCAGCCGCGCCGCGACATGACGGAACATGCGCCGGTCGGGCTTGGGCCTGAGTTGGCCGAACATGCGCATCTGCTCCACCGCCAGTACCTGCTCGAAGCAAGACCTGACCCCAAGTACGTCCAGCACCCGCAGCGCGTACCGGCGCGGCGCGTTCGTGAGCAGCACCTTGCGCCCTGGCAGCCGACGCAGCGCCAGCAGATCGGCGCGCGAGCCCCGCACCTGCTGCTCCAGCCGCGGCAGCGCATGGGTTTCGGCGAGGAAGTGGGCGGCCTGCACGCCATGGTGGCGCACCAGCCCCAGGAGCGTGGCGCCGTAGAGGCGCCAATAGCGCTGCCGCAGCTCGTGCGCCTGTACCTCGTCCAGCCCCAGATGGCGGACGATGTAGTCCGTCATCGCCTGGCTCAGTTCGGCGAACAGCCCGTTGGAGGCATGGTGCAGCGTGTCGTCGAGGTCGAAAAGCCAGACACGCCGCCGCCGCTCGGCCGGGGTGGGGCTCAATGCGAGCGGATCATCGTGCCGTAGGCCTGATCCGACAGGATCTCCAGCAGCATCGCATGCGGCACGCGGCCGTCGATGATGTGCACCGCCTTCACGCCGCTGCGCGCCGCGTCCAGCGCCGACGCGATCTTGGGCAGCATGCCGCCGGACAGCGTGCCGTCGGCGAACAGCGCGTCGATCTCGCGCGCCGACAGGTCGGTGAGCAGGTTCCCCTGCTTGTCCAGCACGCCGGGGGTGTTGGTCAGCAGCACCAGCTTCTCGGCCTTCAGCACCTCGGCCAGCTTGCCGGCGACGACGTCGGCGTTGATGTTGTAGCTCTCGTTGTTCTCGCCGAAACCGATCGGGCTGATCACAGGGATGAACTGGTCGTCCTGCAGCGCCTTCACGACGCTGGGATCGACGGAGACGATGTCGCCGACCTGGCCCACGTCGTGCTCCTTGCTCGGATCATCCTTGTCGAGCATCTTGAGCTTGCGTGCGCGGATCATGCCGCCATCGCGGCCGGTCAGGCCCACGGCCTTGCCACCGGCCACGTTGATCAGGCCGACGATGTCCTGCTGCACCTCGCCGGCCAGCACCCACTCGACCACGCTCATGGTCTCTTCATCGGTCACGCGCATGCCCTGGATGAAGTGGCCCTTCTTGCCCAGCTTGTTCAGCGCGTCCTCGATCTGCGGGCCGCCGCCATGCACCACCACCGGATTCAGCCCGACCAGCTTGAGCAGCACCACATCCTCGGCGAAGTCCTGCTGCAGCGCCGGATCGGTCATCGCGTTGCCGCCGTACTTGATGACGATGGTCTTGCCGTGGAACTTGCGGATGTAGGGCAGCGCCTGAGAGAGGATCTCGGCCTTCTCGCGCGGGGCGATGTGGCTCAGGTCGGCGGAGCTGGTGTCGGGCTTCATGGCGGGCCGGTGTCGAGGTTGAACTGCGGGCATTGTAGGTCGCGGGACCTTCCGGCACTTCGGGTCACAATGGCCGGATGCGAGTCCAGAGCTATCTCAAACTCTCCGTCGCCGCGGCCCTGGCGACCATCGCGCTGAAGACCGCCGCCTGGTGGTGGACCGACTCGGTCAGCCTGCTGTCGGACGCGCTGGAATCGCTGGTCAACCTGGCCGGCGCGACCTTCGGGCTGGCCATGGTGACGATCGCCCAGCGCCCGCCCGACGAGGACCACCCCTACGGCCACCACAAGGCCGAGTACTTCTCCAGCGGCTTCGAGGGCGTGCTCATCCTCGCCGCGGCGCTGGGCATCATCTGGGCGGCGGTGCACCGCTGGATCAGCCCGGTGCCGCTGGAATCGCTGGGGCTGGGCCTGGGACTTTCGGTGGCCAGCTCGGTGCTCAACGGCGTGCTGGCCTTCTACATGCTGCGGGCGGCACGCGCCCATCACTCCATCGCGCTGGAGGCCGATGCGCGCCATCTGTTCACCGACGTCTGGACCTCGGTGGGCGTGGTCGTGGGCCTGCTGGGCGTGATGCTGACCGGCTGGCAGTGGCTGGACCCGCTGATGGCCATCCTGGTGGCGCTGAACATCTTGCGCGAAGCCGCCCACCTGCTGCGCCGATCGGCCGACGGGCTGATGGACCAGGCGCTGGACGACGACGCGCAGACACGCATCCGCGAGGTGCTGGCGGAGTTCGAGCATCACACGATACGCTTCGACCATCTGCACACCCGCAGCGCCGGACAGCGGCGCTATGTGGACCTGCACATGCACATGCCGTCGCACTGGAGCCTGGGGCGCGCCGCGGCGGTGCGCAATTCGGTGGAGCAGGCGCTGATGAGCGCGGTGCCGGGGCTGCGCGCGACGATACAGCTGCTGCCGATGAATGTGGAAGCCCATTTCGACGATCCCAAGGACCTGATCTGACATGCTGGCCGTGCTGCAACGGGTGAAGGAGGCGCGCGTCGAAGTCGGCGCCGTCGTGACGGGCCGCATAGGCCCGGGGCTGCTGATGCTGGTCTGCGCGCAGCCCCAGGACGACGAGGCGGTGGCCGAGAAGCTGGTCGCCAAGGTGCTCAAGCTGCGCATCTTTTCGGACGAGGCCGGCAAGATGAACCGCAGCCTGCAGGACGTGGGCGGCGGGCTGCTGGTGGTCTCGCAGTTCACGCTGGCGGCCGACACCTCGGGCGGCAACAGACCCAGCTTCAGCGGCGCGGCGCCGGCCGAGCAGGGACGGCGGCTGTACGAGCATGTCGTCCGGCACGCGCGCGCGCTGCACCCCAGCGTCGAAACTGGGGAGTTCGGGGCCGACATGCAGGTCCATCTGGTCAACGACGGCCCGGTCACCATCCCGATCGCGCTCTGAACACCCCGCGGCGCGGCCGGCGGGCACTCTCATTGCCGGTGCAAGCCGGCCAACCCCTGATCTCCGGGAGCACATCCATGATCGAGTACATCACGCTGGGCAGCCAGAACCGCCAGGCCTCCAAGGCCTTCTACGACCAGGCGCTGGCGCCGCTGGGCCTGAAGGCCCGCTATGCCGACGACGAGATGGTGGGCTACGGCCCCGACCGCGAAGGCGCGCCAACGCAGCTGTGGATCTGCCAGCCCTACAACGGGCTGGACGCCAGCGCCGGCAACGGCAGCATGGTGGCGCTGAGCGCCGCGACCCGCGCCCAGGTGGACGCCACCCATGCCGCCGCGCTGGCCGCCGGCGGGCGCGACGAGGGCAAGCCGGGGCTGCGCAACTATGGCCCCAACTTCTACGCCGCCTACTTCCGCGATCCGGACGGCAACAAGCTGGCCGTGGTCTGCCGCGCGCCCGAGTAAGCGCGGTCGCCCGGCGCAGCCTCGCGGGCGGGCGTTCCGCTCAATCCGCGTACTGCCCGGCGGCCTTGATGATGGGCCCCCACTTGGCGATCTCGGCTTCGACGAACTTCTTGTGCTCGGCCGGGTTGACGCGCGCGTCGGTCACGATCACCGCGCCCAGCGCCTCCTGGCGCTTGTGAAAGTCGGCGTCCTTCAGCGCGGTCTTCAGCGCCGCATTGAGCTTGTCCAGCACCGCCTTGGGCGTGCCCTTGGGGGCGTACAGGCCGTGCCAGATGCTGACGTTGAAGCCCTTCAGCCCCACCTCGTCCAGCGTGGGCAGCTTGGCCAGCGCCGGCGTCGTCAGCCGCCTGGTGGTCGTGACCGCATAGGCCTTGACCTTGCCGGACTCGATCTGGCTGGTGGTGTTGGTGGTCTGGTCGCACATGAGGTCGACCTGGCCGCCGATCAGGTCGGTCATCGCCGGCGCCGTGCCCTTGTAGGGCACGGTGATCATGTCCACTTTCAGCGTGCTCTGGTACAGCAGCCCGCACAGGTGCGAGGCCGAGCCCAGGCCGGCGTTGGCCAGGTTGATCTTGCCCCGGTTCGCATCGATCCACTTGGACAGCTCGGCATAGCTGCCGGCCGGCATTGTGGGGCGGCCGATCAGCGTCATCGGCACCTCATTGATCATGCCCAGGTACTCGAAGTCGTCCAGCGTCTTGTAGCCCAGGTTGCGGTAGAGCGAAGGCGAGGTGGCCATGCTGACGTGGTGCAGCAGCAGCGTGTAGCCGTCGGCGGCGGCCTTGGACACGCGCGTCGCGCCCAGCGTGCCGCCGGCGCCGCCCACGTTCTCGATCACCAGCGTCGCGTTGAGCGGCTTGCGCATCGCCTCGGCCAGGTCGCGCGCCACTTTGTCGGTGGGGCCGCCCGCCGAGAAGGGCACGACGAGGGTCACCGGCTTCTCAGGGTAGTCCGCCCAGGCCGCGCCGCAGCTCAGCACGGCCAGCGCCGCCAGCAAGGTCTTCTTCATGACTTGTCTCCTGGTGTGTGGTGCTTGCAGCGCGCATGCTAGTGCGCTCTGGCATGCGGCGCACATCGGCAAATACGCGGGCAGGGTCTCGCCGCGGCGGCAGGCGCGAGAATCCCGTGATGGACCATCCCCCTCCCGCCATCCTCCGCCTTGGCCTGGCCCAGGGCCAACCGCAGCTCGACCAGCCGCGCCCCGACCGCCGCGTGCTCGGCGCTCCGCTGCGCCAGACCTGGACCGAGCACGAGGCCCAGGGCCTGAGCTGCGGTGTCTGGGCCTGCGAGCCCGGACGCTGGCGCATCGCCTTCGGCCCGCGCAAGCAGGAGTTCTTCCAGGTGCTGCAGGGGCGGCTGCGGCTGCACGAGCCCTCGGGCCGCTACACCGAGCTGGCGGCCGGCGACGCGGCGCTGATCCCGCCGGGTTTCGTCGGCGAGTTCGAGGTACTGGAGCCGGTGCGCAAGCACTTCGTGGTCCAGGAACTGCCGGACCCGGACGAAGGCCAGGAATGAACGGGCACGGCGGCGCCGTTCACTCGTAGCGGCGCGCGTCCTCGATCACCTTGCCATCGTTGGGCAGGCTGCCCGGCGCCACGAGCTGCACCTCGCCGCGCAGCTTGGTGACGTCGCGGATGCTGTCGGCCAGCGCCGCGGCCAGCCCATCGACCGCGGGGGCGGCGATTTCCACCTTCAGCGTCATGCGGTCGTTGGCCATCTCGCCTTCGACAACCAGGCGGCCGCGCCGCGCCTCGGGGTGACGGCGCAGGATCTCGGCGACCTGGCCGGCATGGACGAACATGCCGCGCACCTTGGCGCTCTGGTCGGCGCGGCCCATCCAGCCTTTGATGCGGCGGTTGGTACGCCCCGTGGGGCAGGCACCGGGCAGGATGGCCGACAGATCGCCGGTGCCGAAGCGGATCAGCGGATAGTCGGGATTCAGCGTGGTCACCACCAGTTCGCCGACTTCGCCGTCGGGCACCGGCTCGCCGCTGCCGGGCCGCACGATCTCGACGATCACGTCTTCGTCAATCACCAGCCCCTCTCGAGCGCGGGTCTCGTAGGCGATCAGCCCCAGGTCGGCGGTGGCATAGCACTGATAGCCCGCGATGCCGCGCTGGGCCAGCCAGTCGCGCAGCGAGGGCGGGAAGGCCTCGCCGCTGACCAGGGCCTTGGTGATGGTCAGGGGCTGGCCCTGCTCGGCCGCCTTGTCCACCATGATCTTCAAGAAGCTGGGCGTGCCGGCGTAGGCCTGCGGGCGCAGTTCCGCGACCGCCTGCAGCTGCAGCTCGGTGTTGCCCACGCCACCCGCGAACACGGTGCATCCGAGCGCATGCGCGCCGCCTTCCATCATCGCGCCGGCCGGGGTCAGGTGGTAGCTGAAGCTGTTGTGCACCAGCTCGCCGCCGCGCAGCCCCGCCGCATGCAGCGCGCGCGCCATGCGCCAGTAGTCCGGCGCTCGGCCCTCGGGTTCGTAAATGGTGCCCGGCGACTGGAACACCCGGCGCGCGCCGCCCGGGTGGCGCAGCCCCTGCCAGCCGATCGCGGCAAAGCCGCCGAAGGGGTCCTGCGCGCGCTGCGCCTGCTGGCGCGCCAGCAGCTCGCTCTTGCGCGTCACCGGCAGCCGGGCCAGCGCCTCGCGCGAGCGCACCTGCTGCGGATCGACATCGGCCAGCAGCTCGGCGAAGGCCGAGGTCTGGCGGCGCGCATGGGCCAGCTGGGTCGGCAGCGCGGCCATCAGCGCCGCCTCGCGCGCCTGCGGGTCGCGCGTCTCCAGGGCGTCGAAATACTCACTCATGGGCTTCACTCCAGCGGGACAAATCCCTCTTCACCTGGGCCACGAAATCACGCAACTGCGCGCTGTCCTTCAGCGTGCGCTCCACCCAGTCGGGCGAGCGCGCCGGCTTTCTGACCAGTGCCACCTTCAGCCGCTCGCCGTCCACCGCGGCGCGCACGATCGCGCTGCCGCGCTGTTCGAACACCCCCGCGCGCTCCACCAGCCCGAGCTCGCGCAGATCGCGCCGCAGCCGCTGCAGCGCCTCCTCCGGCTTGAAGGCCGGCAATGCAAAACCCCAGTCCTCGCTCATCACGGTCTCCCTCGCACCGCCACCCCGGTGCTGCTTCCATGGCTGGACAGAGCCATGTCGCCATGTCGCCATATCGCCGTGTCGCGGCCTCAGCCGGCACGGGCGCGGGTCAGGCCAGCCAGCGCTTGCGCCGCTTGTAGCTCTTCACGTCCTTGAAGCTCTTACGGTCGCCGCCGCCCATGCCCAGATAGAACTCGCGCACGTCCTCGTTCTCGCGCAAGGCCTGGGCCTCGCCGTCCATCACCACGCGGCCGCTCTCCAGGATGTAGCCGTAGTCGGCATAGCGCAGCGCCATGTTGGTGTTCTGCTCGGCGAGCAAAAAGGTCGTGCCTTCCTTGCTGTTGAGGTCTTTGACGATCTCGAACACCTCTTCGACGATCTGCGGCGCCAGACCCATCGAGGGCTCGTCCAGCAGCACCATCTTGGGATTGGCCATCAGCGCGCGGCCGATCGCGCACATCTGCTGCTCGCCGCCCGAGGTGTAGGCCGCCTGGCTGCCGCGGCGCGTCTTCAGCCGGGGGAAATAGTTGTAGACCTTCTCCAGCGTCTGCGCGACCGCGGCCTTGCCGTCCTTGCGGGTGTAGGCGCCGGTGAGCAGGTTCTCCTCGATGCTGAGGTGGGCGAAGCAATGCCGGCCTTCCATCACCTGCACCACGCCGCGCTCCACCATGGCCGAAGTGCTGAGCTGCTCGATGCGCTCGCCGCGCAGCTCGATGCTGCCCTTGGTCACCTCGCCGCGCTCGCCGGCCAGCAGGTTGGAGACGGCGCGCAGCGTCGTCGTCTTGCCCGCGCCGTTGCCGCCCAGCAGCGCCACCACCGAGCCCTCGCGCACCTGTAGCGACACGCCCTTGAGCACCAGGATCACGTGGTTGTAGATGACCTCGATGCCGTTGACGTTCAGAAGAATGTTGCTCATAGCTGTCCTTCGACTCAGGCGAACGCCGCGCGCGGCGCTCGACGGAGGACTCTTCGCGGAGAGTCCCCCTCCCCTCGGGGAGGGGACAGGGGTGGGAACGAAAGAAATTACGGAGTGAGGCCCGCCCTCAGGATTGGCAATCCGCCGGCGTGCGCCGCGTCAGCTTCTTGTCCGCCGCGTACTTGTCGGCGGCGGCCTTGATCAGCGGCTTGAGGATCTGTTCGTCGGCCTGGTACCAGTCGGAGCTGAAGTTCCACTTGCTGCCGTCCCAGGTGTGCACGCGCGCCCAGGTCGAACCCATGTGGTCCTGGCAGGAGGTGCTGATCGGCCGGATCACGCCGGTCAGGCCCAGCTTGTCCAGCGCCTTGGCGTCCAGCGCCAGGTTCTCCAGGCCCCAGCGCACCTGCTCGCTGTTCATGACCTTGCCCTTGCCGAAGCGCTCCTGCGCGCGGCGCACGGCCTCCACGCCCAATGCCTGGATGATCACGCCGCGGGTGTAGAGCACCGAGCCGACCTCGTCCTTGGGCCCCGTGCCCTGCCCCTTCTCATGGACGAACTTCAGGATGTCCTGGATCACCTTGGGCTGCTGGCCGGAGGTGTTCAGCGCCAGCGCGTGGTAGCCCTTGGCGCCCTCGCCCACGTCCTTGACGTCCGGCTCGGCGCCGGCCCACCAGACGCCGAACATCTTGTCGCGCGGATAGCCGGTGGCCTGGGCCTCCTTCAGCGCGGTGGAGTTCATCACGCCCCAGCCCCACAGCAGCACGTAGTCGGGGCGCTGCTGGCGCACCTGCAGCCAGGCCGACTTCTGCTCCACGCCCGGCGCGGTCACCGGGATCTTCACCAGCTCGAAGCCATGGGTGCGCGAACGCTCGTCCAGCAGCGGCATGGGTTCCTTGCCGAAGGGGCTGTCGTGGTAGACCAGCGCGATCTTCTTGCCCTTGAGCTTGTCCAGCCCGCCATTGAGCTTGCCGATGTGCTGGATCAGGATGTCCGCCGCGGTCCAGTAGCTGCCCATCAGCGGGAAGTTCCACTTGAACACGCCGCCGTCCTGGCTGGCCGCCAGGCCGTAGCCCAGCGTGATCAGCGGGATCTTGTCGGTCTGCACCTTGTCGGTCAGCGCGAAGGTGATGCCGGTGGCCTGCGGGTCGAACAGCGTGTTGGTCTTGCCCTTCAGGCGCTCGTAGCACTCCACGCCCTTGTCGGTGGCGTAACCGGTCTCGCATTCTTCGTAGGCCAGCTTGACGCCGTTCACGCCGCCGTCGCGCGCGTTGACCATCTTCAGGTAATCCTGCTTGCCGTTGGCCCAGGGCGTGCCGTTGGGCGCATAGGGCCCGGTGCGGTAGACCAGCAGCGGGAAGAACTGCTCCTTGGCCTGGGCCTGGGCCGACCCCGTGCCGGCGACGCTCAGGAGGGAGAGAACCGAGAGGACCAGTGCTTTCAACTTCATGTCTGTCTCCTTGTTGGGCTGGTGGTGCCGCTGTCTGTGTTGAAGTGAAGAGAACGCGTGGAGAAGGGAGGAGCGCCCGAAGGCCTCAGTGCGGGAAAGGCCACAGGCGCAGCTTCTCCTTGGCCGTGGACCACAGCCGGGCGATGCCGTGCGGTTCGACGATCAGGAAGAAGACAATCAGCGCGCCGAAGATCATGTAGGTCAGGTGCGAGGCCAGCGCGGTGTCGATCGGGATGCCCAGCCAGTACGGCAGGCTGTCCAGCAGGATGGGCAGCACGACGATGAAGGCGGCACCGAAGAAGCTGCCCATGATGGAGCCCAGGCCGCCGATGATGACCATGAACAGCAGCTGGAAGGAGCGGTCGATCGAGAACGCCGCCGGCTCCCACGAGCCCAGGTGCACGAAGCCCCACAACGCGCCGGCCACGCCGACGATGAAGCTGCTGACCGCAAAGGCGCTGAGCTTGGCGTGCACCGGCCGGATGCCGATCACCGCGGCGGCCACGTCCATGTCGCGCATCGCCATCCAGCTGCGGCCGATGTGGCCGCGCACCAGGTTCTTCGCGCCCAGCGCGAACAGCGTGATGAAGCTCAGGCAGAGCAGGTACTTCTGCACCGGCGTTTCCACCGGCAGCCCGAAGGCGCTCAGGTTGGACACGCTGACCGAGCCCGACGAGGAGTCGTGGGTCAGCCACTTGATGCGCAGAAAGGCCCAGTCGCAAAAGAACTGCGCCGCCAGCGTGGCCACCGCCAGGTAGAGCCCGCGAATGCGCAGCGACGGGATGCCGAAGAACACCCCCACCACCGTCGACGCCAGCCCGCCCAGCAGGATGGCGATCACCGGCGGCATGCCGTCCACGCGCACCAGGAAGTTGTAGGCCGCATAGGCCCCCACGGCCATGAAGCCGCCCGTGCCCAGCGAGATCTGCCCGCAGTAGCCGACCAGGATGTTCAGCCCCAGCGCCGCCAGCGACAGGATCAGGAAGGGAATGAAGATCGCGCGCAGCAGGTACTCGTTGGCCATCAGGGGCACGCCGACGAAGGCCACCGCGATCAGGGCCAGGATGGCCCAGCGGTCCTGCGCGATCGGGAAGATCTGCTGGTCCGCGCGGTAGCTGGACTTGAACTGGCCGTTCTCACGGTAGAGCATGGTGTTCTCCTTGTTCTTGCGCCCTGCGCGGGGTCACACGCGGTCGATGATCTTCTCGCCGAACAGCCCCTGCGGACGCACGAACAGGAAGACCAGCGCCAGCGCGTAGGCAAACCAGATCTCGATGCCGCCGCCCAGCAGCGGGCCGATGTAGATCTCCGACAGCTTCTCGCCCACGCCGATCACCAGCCCGCCCAGGATCGCGCCGGGCACCGAGGTCAACCCGCCCAGGATCACCACCGGCAGCGCCTTCAACGCCACCAGCGACAGCGAGAACTGCACGCCCAGCTTGGAGCCCCAGATGATCCCCGCCACCAGCGCGACGAAGCCGGCCACGCTCCAGACAATGACCCAGATGCGCGACAGCGGAATGCCGATGGACTGCGCGGCCTGGTGGTCGTCGGCCACCGCGCGCAACGCGCGGCCGGTGCCGGTGTACTGGAAGAACAGCGTCAGCGCCGCGACCAGGCCGGCCGCGATCAGCGCCGCGGCGAGGTCTTCCTGGTTGACCAGCACGCCGCCCGGGAAAACGCTCTCGAACAGGAACAGCGGGTCCTTGGGCAGACCCACGTCGATCTTGTAGATGTCCGAACCGAACAGGGTCTGGCCAAAGCCGTCGAGGAAATAGGTGATGCCCAGCGTGGCCATCAGCAGCGTGATGCCCTCCTGGTTGACCAGCTTGGAGAGCACCAGGCGCTGCACCGCCCAGGCCACCGCCACCATCAGCGCCATCGCCACGACGATGGCCAGCAGGTTGACCGCCAGCTTGCCCTGCAGCCCCGTCCACTGCGGGATCCATTCGGAGAAGCGCGCCATCGCCAGCGCGGCGAACAACACCATCGCGCCCTGCGCGAAATTGAACACGCCCGAGGCCTTGAAGATCAGCACAAAGCCCAGCGCGACCAGCGAATACAGCATGCCCGTCATCAGGCCGCCGATCAGGGTCTCAAGAAAGAATCCCATTTGGTGTCTACCCCCGGTTCGTCACGCTCGTCGCGTCAGTGGGACGTGCCCAGATAGGCGCGGATCACATCCTCGTTGCTGCGCACCTCGTCGGGCGCGCCGTCGCCGATCTTCTTGCCGTAGTCCAGCACCACGACGCGGTCGGAGATGTCCATCACCACGCCCATGTCGTGTTCGATCAGCACGATGGTGGTGCCGAACTCGTCGTTGACGTCCAGGATGAAGCGGCACATGTCCTGCTTCTCCTCGACGTTCATGCCCGCCATCGGCTCGTCCAGCAGCAGCACCTGCGGCTCCATCGCCAGCGCGCGGCCCAGGTCCACACGCTTTTGCAGGCCATAGGGCAGCCGCCCCACCGGCACCTTGCGGTAGGCCGGGATCTCGAGGAAGTCGATGATGCGCTCGACCTTCTCGCGCTGAAGCGTCTCCTCGCGCTCGGCCGCGCCCAGGCGCAGCGCCTGCTGGAAGAGATTGGTCTTCATGCGCAGGTTGCGGCCGGTCATGATGTTGTCCAGCACGCTCATGCCCTTGAACAAGGCCAGGTTCTGGAAGGTGCGCGCCACGCCCATCTCCGCCACCTGGCGCGAATTCATGTGCTTGAAGGTTTGGCCACGGAAGGTGATCGAGCCCTGCTGCGGCTGGTAGACGCCGTTGATGCAGTTCAGCATCGAGCTCTTGCCCGCGCCGTTGGGGCCGATGATGGAACGGATCTCGTGCTCGCGCACGTTGAAGCTGATGTCGGTCAGCGCCTTCACGCCGCCGAAGGACAGCGAGATGTTCTGCACGTCCAGGATGACGTCGCCGATCTTCTTGGTGCTCATGTCCCAGGTCCTGCTCAGGCGGCCCGCACGGCGGCGGCCGGGAAGGTCTTGGCGTCGACGATCTTCAGGTCCGCCGACACCTTGCCGGAGCGCCCGTCCTCGAACTTCACCGCGGTCTCGATGAACTGCGAGCTCCTGCCGCCGTACAGCGCGTCGATCAACACCGCGTACTTCTCGGCGATCGCGCCGCGGCGCACCTTGCGCGTGCGGGTCAGCTCGCCGTCGTCGGCGTCCAGTTCCTTGTGCAGCACCAGGAAGCGGGTGATCTGGCTGCCCGCCAGCAGGCCGTCCTGCGCCAGGTCGGCATTGACCTTTTCGACGCACTCGCGGATCAGCTCGTAGACCTCGGGCTTGGCCGCCAGGTCGGTGTAGCCGGCATAAGGCAGGTTGCGCCGCTCGGCCCAGTTGCCCACCGCGTCGAAGTCGATGTTGATGAAGGCGCAGACGCGGTCGCGCCGGTCGCCGAAGGCCACCGCCTCCTTGATGTGCGGGAAAAACTTGAGCTTGTTCTCCACGTACTTGGGCGCGAACATCGCGCCGTCGTTGGCGCCGCCCTGGATGCGGCCCACGTCCTTGGCCCGGTCGATGATCTTCAGATGGCCCTGCGCGTCGAGGAAGCCGGCGTCGCCGGTGTGGTACCAGCCGTCGGCGGTCAGCACCTCGGCGGTGGCCGCGTCGTTCTTGTAATAGCCCTTGAGCAGGCCGGGCGAACGCACCAGGATCTCGCCGCTGTCGGCCAGGCGGATCTCCACGCCGGCGATGGGCACGCCCACGGTGTCGGCCTTGGCCTCGTGGTCGGGCTGCAGGCAGACGAAGACCGCGGTCTCGGTCGACCCGTAGAGCTGCTTCAGATTGATGCCGATGGAGCGGTAGAAGCTGAACAGGTCCGGCCCGATCGCCTCGCCCGCCGTGTAGGCCACGCGCACCCGCGAGAAGCCCAGCGTGTTGCGCAGCGGGCCGTAGACCAGCAGCCTGCCCAGCGCGTACTTCACCCGGTCCAGCGCCCCGACCGGGCGGCCGTCCATCAGCGCCGGTCCGACGCGGCGCGCCAGGTCCATGCAGCGCTTGAACAGCCAGCGCTTGGGCGCCGCGGCATCCTCCATGCGGATCATCACGCTGGTCAGCAGCCCCTCGAACACCCGCGGCGGCGCGAAGTAGTAGGTCGGCCCGATCTCTTTCAGGTCGATGGTCACCGTGCTGGCCGACTCCGGGCAATTCACCACATAGCCGCAGGCCAGCCACTGCGCGTAGCTGAAGATGTTCTGGCCGATCCAGGCCAGTGGCAGGTAGGCCAGCACCTCTTCGTTCGACGTCAGCTTGTCGAACTGGGCCCCGGCCTGCGCGCGATCGATCAGCGTGCGGTGGGTGTGGACCACGCCCTTGGGATTGCCCGTGGTGCCCGAGGTGAAGAACATCGCCGCGACGTCGTCCGGGCGCAGCGCCGCCACCCATTCGTCGAACAGCTGCGGATGGGTCTTGGCCTCCACCTCGCCGGAAGCGATCAGCGCGTCCAGCGGATGCAGGCCCTGCTCGTCGTAGTTGCGCAGCCCGCGCGGATCGTCGTACCAGATCTGCGCCAGCAGTGGGCACTGCTCGCGAATCTCCAGCAGCTTGTCGACCTGCTCCTGGTCCTCGACGATGGCGAAGGCCACCTCGGCGTTGTTCAGCGGGTACACGAATTCCGCAGCCACCGCGTCCTGGTAGAGCGGCACCGGGATCGCGCCCAGGCTCTGGGCCGCGAGCATGCAGGCATACAGCCGCGGCCGGTTCTCGCCGACGACGATCAGATGCTGGCCGCGCTGCAGGCCGGCCTGGTGCAGGCCATGGGCCAGCGCGCAGGTCATGCGCGCCAGATCGGCCCAGCTGAGCGTCTGCCAGATGCCGTATTCCTTTTCCCGCAGCGCGGCGGCCTGCGGGCGCTGGCGGGCATGGGCCAGCAGCAATCCGGGGAAGTGCATCTCCACCGTCGTCTCCTTTGCAGCTCTGCGCAGTGGAAGCCCACTGCCGGCTTGTTTGAGACGCATGCTAGGCGCGAGCATTGACGTCATGTTGTCAATGCAAAGACATTCTAGGGTTGATACCGAGGCTGGTTTTCCCCAGCCCTTCGCGTCAGCGCCATGTCAAGCCAGGCGGCGATGAACGAGCCCTGTACGTCGCAGATGTCGCGCCCATCGGCAGGCGCGGCCCGCGAGACCCGACAGAGGCAGTCATGAACACCAGCCATTCCGCACCCTTGTCATCGTCCATCCCGGCGCTGCTGCCGCTGCGCCAGCGCGCCCGCGCGGCCACGGCGGTGGAACTGTCCGCCATCCCCTGGCTGGCAGTGCTGGAGCCGGCGCAGCGCATGCGCGTCGGTGCCCAGCTGCAGGTGGCCGAAGCGCAGGTGGGCGAACGCATCTGCCGCGTCGGCAAGACCGCGAACTTCTGGTTCGGCGT
The DNA here is from genome assembly GCF_022549225.1 of Pelomonas sp. CA6. GTDB lineage: Bacteria > Pseudomonadota > Gammaproteobacteria > Burkholderiales > Burkholderiaceae_C > Roseateles. Next base: position 156,532 of record NZ_JAKZFD010000001.1, on the reverse strand, counting down.
CGTCGACGGGCTGCTGAAGATGAGCAACGACGACAGCGTCGCGCGCCCCATCACCTTCACCGGCGTGCCGCCCGGCGGCTGGTTCGGCGAGGGCACGCTGCTCAAGCGCGAGGCTTACCGCTACAACATCCAGGCCCTGCGCCGCAGCGTGGTCGCGGGCCTGCCGCTGGAGAGCTTCCACGAGCTGCTGGAGACGAGCATCGCGTTCAACCGCTATGTGCTGAACCAGCTCAACGAACGGCTGGGGCAGTTCATCGCAGCGCGCGAAATCGACCGCCAGTCCGACCCCGACCTGCGCGTGGCGCGCAACCTCGCCGCGCTGTTCCACCCACAGCTCTATCCCGGCGTCGGCGGGCTCTTGCGCATCACGCAGCAGGAGCTGGGCCTGCTCGTGGGCCTGTCGCGCCAGCGCGTCAACGAGGCGCTGAAGCACCTGCAGCAGGCGCGGCTGATCGCCGTGGAATACGGCGGCCTGCGCGTGCTGGATCTGGACGGCCTGCGCCGCTTCCCGCAGCACCAGCCGCCGGCTTGAAAAAAAGCCCGCGCTCCCGCGCGGGCCTTGGCACGACCTGCCGGCGCGCTCAGGGCAGGCGCAGCCAGTCGCCTTCGTTGACGCTCACCTGCTGGCTGCGGCCATTGCCGAGGCGATAGCGGATCCACAGGGTCTTGTTCTCGCCACGCGCCGGATCGCCGCCGGCCAGGTCGTTGTCCACGCGCGCCTCGAAGCGCGGGCCGCGCACCAGGGACTGCAGCCGCGCCGTCACGTCCATGCTGTGCCGTCCGATGCCATAGGTGGCCTGCAGGATCTGCAGCTCGCCATAAGGCATGGGCGTCTGCGGCTGATCCACCACGGAGCCACCCCAGCCACCACGCGCGGAGAACAGGCGGCCGTCCACCGTCGCGCCCTCGGGGTATTCGAAGATGCGCGTCTGGCCATCGCGGCCGCGCGCCTCGATGCGCAGCACCTTGTTGCGTCCGCGGTCGGGGTCGCCGCCCAGCGTGTCATTGGCGGCGCTGAAGCCGCCGTCGCGGCGCACCAACTCCATCACGCGGCCGGTGACGTCCATCTGCCGCCGCGAGGTGCCATAGCTGGCGGAGATCACCGCGTAGTAGCCCTCATCGCGGCCGCCGTGATGCCAGCCGCCGTCGTCGCCGTCCGGCCGCGCCCAGGCGGTGAAGCGGTCGCCGTCGATGCGGTTGCCCTCGCGGTATTCGAAGTTGCGCATGCGGCCATGGCGGTCGGTGGCCTGGATCACCAGCGTCTTCCACTGGCCCGGGGCCGGATCGCCGCCGAGCATCTCGTTGCTGACCTGGAAGCGGCGGTCCTGGCGCACCAGTTCGCGCAGCCGGCGCGTCACGTCCATCGACTGTTCGCCGGCGCCGTACCAGGCCCTCACCACGCGGTAGTCGCCGTCATCGTCGCCATCGTGGTCGCGCGCCGAGGCAAGACCTGTCACCGCCAGCAGCAGCACCAACCCAATCGCCCGAAGTACGCGTGATGTCCACATGGACCTCTCCTTGTTGTTGTCCAGGCCCCACAACGTTCGACATCGGACGCCAGAGGACAGCCGGAACGCCTCGATACAAGCGCGCGGCGCACAGCGCCCTCGCGCCGGCCGGATCAGGCGCCGAAAGCGGTGGGCGCAGGCGCCCCCGCCGCGACGCCGGCGCGCTCCTGGTAGAGCGCCGCCTGGATCTCGTACACCAGGCTGGCCGGCTCGCCCGGAACGTCGGCCACCGAGCCGGTCAGATGCAGGCCCAGCCGCTCCAGCGTGCGCCGCGACGGCACATTGGCCGGCCTCACGATGGCCTGCACCCGCGGCACCTGCAGATGCTCGAAGGCCAGTTGCAAGGCCGCCAGCCCCATCTCCGACGCATAGCCCAGCCCCCAGGCACGCGGCCGGAAGCGAAAGTACAGATGCGGTGCCGTGGCCGAGGCCGCACCGCCATGGCGCAAGCCGCCAAACCCCAGCACCTCGTCGGGCGCCTCGCGCAGCGCGATGGCCCAGTAACCCCAGCCGCGCTGCTGCCAGTGCTGCATCCAGTCCTGCAGCAGCGCCGCGGCGGCCTCGCGCGAAGCCATGGGCGCGCCGGGGCTGAAACGATGGGCGATCGGGTCGGCATGGATGGCCAACACCGAGTCCAGATCCGCTTCGACGGGCGCACGCAGCTGAAGACGCGGGCAGTCGGGGCACTGCCAGGGATAGCTCATGGAGTTCTTGCAGGGAGTTGGTGTCGATTATGCAGATTTGGTCGTTTTCACCTAGTACAAACCCTTAATCCCGACGCAATCGCTGACCAACGGTTCTGATGGGGCGACATGCGCCCAATCTTGTGCAAGCAACTGTGTTTTTATACAGTTATCTCATGTCCCCGTCTTCCATGCCTTGCGCCGACACCTCGGCGCCCAATGCCCAGGCCGCCTGCGATCAGCTGCTGGCCCAGGACGCCCGCCTGTGGCGGGCCGCCCAGCTGGGCCGCGGCGACGCGCCCTGCTGGCCCAGCGGCTTCGCCGCGCTGGATGCCGAGCTGCCCGGCGGCGGCTGGCCCACCCAGGGGCTCAGCGAAATCCTGCAGGCCCAGGCCGGCCTGGCCGAATGGCGGCTGCTGGGCCCGGCACTGGCGCGGCGCGCTGGCAAGCCGCTGCTGCTGATCCAGCCCCCCATGGCGCCTCATCCGGCAGGCCTGCGCGAGCTGGGCCTGCTGGCGCACGAGTGCCTCTGGCTACGCCCCGAGCAGCCGCAGCAGGCGTTGTGGTGCACCGAGCAGGCCATACGCTCCAATGCCGCGCTGGTGCTGGCCTGGCTGGACCGCGCGCGGCCCGATCAATTGCGCCGGCTGCAGAGCGCCGCGCAGGACTGCAGCAGCCCGGTCTTCCTCTTTCGGCCGCTCGCGGCGCAGGCCCAATCCTCCGCGGCCGTGCTGCGCCTGGAACTGGCCCCGGACGCGCAGGCGCCGGCCGCCCTGCGGTTGCGCCTGATCAAGCGCCGCGGGCCGCCGCACGAAGGCTGGCTGCGCCTGGCCGCGCTGCCCCAGGCCCTGGCGCAGCGCCTGCCCGCCCGGCTGCTGGAGCGCGGCCTGGCCGTGGCGCCGCCGCAGCCCCCCGTTCCGCTCTCGCCCGCCCTGCCCCGTCCCGACCATGAAGCCCTCCGCCTGCTGGCTGGCGCTGCTGGCTGAACCGCCCGCACACGAAGACCCGGGCCTGGCCTGGTGGGCGCTGCAGTTCACGCCGCGCGTCGCCCGGCTGGAAGAGGCCGTGCTGCTGGAACTCTCCGGCAGCCTGCGCCTGTTCGGCGGCCTGCGGCGCCTGAACCGCCGCATCCGCGACGAGGGCCGCGCGCTGGGGCTGCGGCAGCTGGCCTGGGCGCCCAATCCGCGCGCCGCGCTGGCGCTGGCGCGCCACGGCGTCACCAACGGCCTGCAGCAACCGCTGGCGCCGCTGCTCGACGCGCTGCCGCTGGCGGCGCTGGACGCGGCCCGCCCCCATCTGCCCATGCTGGCCCGGCTGGGCTGCCGCCGCCTGGGCCAGCTGCGCGCGCTGCCGCGCAGCGCCCTGGGCCGGCGCTTCGACGAGGCCCTGCTGCTGGCGCTGGACCAGGCCTACGGGCTGCGCACCGAAGCGCTCGCCTGGGTGGAGCTGCCCGAGCGCTTCGAGGCGCGACTGGAGCTGCCCTTCCGCGTCGAGCAGGCCCAGGCCCTGCAGGGCCATGCGCAGGCGCTGCTGCAGCAGCTCTGCGCCTGGCTCACCGCGCGCCACGCCGGCCTGCGCCGCCTGACGCTGCACTGGCTCCACGACGCCATGCGCGCGCGCGACGTCGGCCCCGGCGGCGCGCTGGAGCTGGCCACCGCCGAACCCACGCGCGATCTGCGCCACCTGTCGCGCCTGCTGGGCGAGCATCTGGCGCGCCTCAGCCTGCCGGCGCCGGTGGCCGAACTGTCCTTGCGCGCGCTGGACATCCTGCCGCTGCCCGCCCCGGGCGCCAGCCTGCTGGCCGAGGATCGCCTGCAGCCCCGCGAGGCCCTGCACCAGCTGCTGGAGCGCTTCGCGCTGCGCCTGGGCGAGACGCGCGTGCTGGTCGGCCATGCGCGCGAAGACCACCGCCCCGAGCGCATGACCGACTGGCAGCCCTGGGACAGCCAGCGGCCCGAGCGCGTGCTGCGCCCCGGCCCGGCCGCGCTGCGCGCCCGCCCCGCCGCGACGCCGCAGCCCGCGTGGCGGCTGGACCCGCCGCTGCGCCTGGCGCTGCGCGGCGAGCAGCCGCTCTACCAGGGACCGCTGCAACGCCTGGCCGGCCCGCAGCGCCTGGAGACCGGCTGGTGGGACCAGCATCCCGCGCCGCAGCGCGACTACTACCTGTTTCGCAACGCGCAGGGCGCGCTGCTGTGGATCTACCGCGAGCGCCTGCAGGCCGGGGAGCGCCCGGCCTGGTTCCTGCAAGGGGTGTTCGGATGAGCGGCCCGGCCACGGGCCTGCCCGCCTATGCCGAGCTGCACGCGCTGTCCAGCTTCAGCTTTCTGCGCGGCGCCTCCCAGCCCGAGGAGCTGGTGCGGCGCGCCGACGCGCTGGGCTATGCCGCGCTGGCGATCACCGACGAATGCTCGCTGGCCGGCGTGGTGCGCGCCCATGCCGAGCTGCGCCGCATGGCCGCCGAGGCCGAGGCGGCGGACCGCGCGCCACCCGCGCTGCGCCTGCTGATCGGCAGCGAGTTCCTGGTCCACGCCGACCCCGCGGACGGCGTGGGCGCGCCGGCCTGGGCGCCGTTCCGCCTGCTGCTGATCGCGCGCAACAAGAACGGCTACGGCAACCTCTGCGAGTTCATCACCCGGCTGCGCCGCGCCTCCAGCACCAAGGGCCAGTACCGGCTGCTACGCAGCCAGATCCGGGCCCAGGACCTGGCGGACTGCGTGGCCATCCTCAAGCCGCTGCGTCCGGGCCTGGCCACGGGCGACGGCGGCGACGAGCAGATGCTCGACCATGCGCACTGGCTGCTGGGCCTGGCGCTGGGGCGCGCCTGGATCGGCGTCACGCTGCTGCGCGAGCTGGACGACGAGCGCTGGCTGCAGCGGCTGCAGGCCCTCTCCGAGGCCAGCGCGCTGCCGCTGCTGGCCTGCGGCGACGTGCAGATGCACCTGCGTTCGCGCAAGCCCCTGCACGACGTGATGAGCGCGACCCGCCTCAACCGGCCCGTGGCCGAATGCGGCGAAGACCTCGCGCCGCAGGCCGAGCAGCACCTGCGCAGCCGGCTGCGCCTGGCCCAGCTCTACCCGCCCGAGCTGCTGGCGCAGAGCGTGGTGGCCGCCGCGCAATGCGATTTCTCGCTGGACGAGCTGCGCTACCACTACCCCGACGAGGTCGTGCCCGCCGGGCGCACGCCGGCCGGGCACCTGCGCGCGCTGACCGCGCAGGGCGCGGCGCGGCGCTGGCCCGACGGCGTGCCGCCGCCGTGGCAGGCGCGCATCGAGCACGAACTCGCGCTGATCGAGGAGATGCGCTACGAGCACTACTTCCTCACCGTGGCCGACATCGTCGCCTACGCGCGCAGCATCGGCATCCTGTGCCAGGGCCGCGGCTCGGCGGCCAACAGCGTGGTCTGCTACTGCCTGCACATCACCGCGGTGGACCCGGCGCGCAGCACCCTGCTGTTCGAGCGCTTCATCAGCCGCGAACGCGCCGAGCCGCCCGACATCGACGTGGACTTCGAGCACGAACGCCGCGAGGAGGTGATCCAGTACCTCTACGCCAAATACGGCCGCGATCGCGCCGCGCTGGCCGCCACCGTGATCAGCTACCGGCCGCGCAGCGCGATCCGCGACGTCGGCAAGGCGCTGGGCCTGGGGGAGGCCCTGGTGGAGCGCCTGGCCGCCGAGCACAACGGCTGGTCCACGCAGTCCCTGCCCGACGACCGCATGGCCGAGCTGCAGCAGGAACTGGGCCTCGATGCGCAGGACCTGCGCCTGCGCCAGCTCGTCGAGCTGAGCCGCCAGCTGCTGGCCATGCCGCGCCACCTGAGCCAGCATGTGGGCGGCTTCGTGCTGACGCGCGGGCCGCTGTCGCGCCTGGTGCCCATCGAGAACGCCGCGATGCCCGACCGCACCGTGATCCAGTGGGACAAGGACGACCTGGACAGCGTGGGCCTGATGAAGGTGGACGTGCTCGCGCTGGGCATGCTCAGCTGTCTGCGCCGCTCGTTCGAGTTCTACCGCCAGTGGCGCGGCCGCGCGATCGAGCTGGCCGACGTGCCCGAGGGCGATCCACCCACCTACGACATGATCTGCGCCGCCGACACCATCGGCGTGTTCCAGATCGAGAGCCGGGCGCAGATGTCCATGCTGCCGCGCCTGCGCCCGCGCAACTTCTACGACCTCGTCGTCGAGGTCGCCATCGTGCGCCCCGGCCCCATCGAGGGCGGCATGGTCCACCCCTATCTGAAGAACCGCGAGCGCGCGCGGCGCGGCGAGCCCATCGACCATCCACCGGGCCTGGAGCCGGCGCTGGAGCGCACCTTCGGCGTGCCCATCTTCCAGGAACAGGTGATGCAGGTGGCGATGATCGCCGCCGGCTTCAGCGCCGGCGAGGCCGACCAGCTGCGCCGAGCGATGGCGGCCTGGAAACGCCCCGGCGACCTGCAGCGCTTCCACGACAAGATCGTCAGCGGCATGCGCGAGCGCGGCTACGAGGACGAATTCGCCCAGGCCATCTTCCGCCAGATCAAGGGCTTCGCGTCCTACGGCTTTCCGGAGTCGCATGCCGCCAGCTTCGCGCTGCTGACCTATGTCTCCAGCTGGATCAAATGCCACGAGCCGGCGATCTTCCTCGCCGCGCTGCTGAACTCGCAGCCGCTGGGCTTCTACACCCCCGCCCAGCTGGTGCAGGACGCGCGCCGCCATGGCGTGCGGGTGCGCGCGGCCGACGTGTCGCACAGCGCGCACGACTGCACACTGGAAGCGCCCGGGCCGCAGGACATGGCCCAGCCCGGCCCGCGCGCCGCCACGGGCCCGCGGGGCGACCCGGGTCAGCCGGTGGTGCGCCTGGGGCTGCGCCTGGTCAGCGGCCTGTCCGCCGCGGCCATCCGGCGCGTGGTGGACGCGCGCGCCGAGCGGCCCTTCGTGGATGCGCAAGACCTGGCCCTGCGCGCGGGCCTCGGCCAGCGCGAGATGCAGCAGCTGGCCGCGGCCGACGCGCTGAGCTCGCTGGCCGGCCACCGCCGCCAGCAGGTCTGGCAGGCCAGCGCGCAGCGCCGCCAGGGCGACCTGCTGCATGGCGCCGACGCGCCGGAGGAGGCCGTCGCGCTGCCCGAGGCGAGCGAGGGCGAGGCCGTGGTCTGGGACTATGCCGCGCTGGGCCTGACGCTGCGCCAGCATCCGCTGGCCCTGCTGCGCGAGACCCTGGCCGCGCGCGGCCTGCGCGGCTCGCAGGAACTGCGGGCCTGGCGCAGCGGCCGGCCCGCGGCGGCCTGCGGCCTGGTCACCGTGCGCCAGCGGCCGCAGACGGCCAAGGGCACGCTGTTCATCTCGCTGGAAGACGAGCACGGTTCGGTGCAGGTCATCGTCTGGCGCCAGGTCTACGAGCAGCATCGCTCGGTGATCCTGCATGCGCGCCTGCTCGCGGTCTGGGGCGAATGGCAGCGCGGCGACGGCGATGTCTGCCACCTGCTGGCGCGCCGCTTCGAGGACCTGACGCCGCTGCTGGGGCGGCTGCGCGTGGACAGCCGCGACTTCCACTAGCCCCGCCGGCGCGCGCCGGCGTAACAGCGGTTACGCCAACCCGTCCGCCGCGCACGCATCCCCTGCCGGACAATGCCGCATCGCTTCCCCCGGCTGCACGAATGAGGATGAAGGTCGACCTGGTCCCGCAGGGCCTGCTGCTGGATGGCAGCCTGTTGCGCAATGCGCTGCTGCCGCGCCTGCTCGCGGCCCTGCTCCAAGCGCATGCCCAGGGCGGCGCGCGACCACAGGCCGCCTGCAGCCGCGCCGAGCTGCGCGAGCGCATCGTCGGCCTGCCCGAGCTGCACCGCACCCAGCTGTGGCGCGCGCTGAATCTCCTGCAGAGCAGCGCGCTGGCCGGGCTGGTCTGCAGCCGCACGCTCAGCAGCGGCCCCTTCTGGCTGGACGAGGCGCGGCTCGCGCAATGCCGCTTCCTGCTCCAGGGGCAAGACCTGACCCCGGCGCGCCGCGATCGCGCGCTGGCCGCCTGGCTGGGCCAGCACGAACCGCCCGGCGGCGAACCGGACGCGGCGCCGCCGCTGCCGCTGGCCTATGTGGATGGGCTGGCGCGCGCCGACCATCTGCTGGAGCGCGGCGAGCTCTACCCGGCGCGGCTCGCGCTGCGGCATGCCGCCGAGCACCTGCCCGCGCGCGACGATTCCGCCGCCGCGGCGCTGGCGCTGCGGCGCGCCCGCATCGCGCGCCGCCTGGGCGACTGGGCGGCGCTGCAGGACGAGCTGCGCGCGCTGCGCCAGGGCGTGGAACGCGGCCGGCTGCCCGAGGGCGAACGCGCCCAGCTGCGCCTGCGCAGCCTGGTGCTGGAGGCCTGGCACCGCTACGGCAGCCTGGGCCAGCCCGCCGCCGCGCTGCGCCACCTGGACACGGCCGGGCCGCCGCTGCTGGCGCAGGACCCGGCGCTGCGCGGCGAGGTGGCCAATCTGCGCGGCCTGGCGCTGCGCGAGCTGGCGCTGGCGCGCCGCGATGCCGCGCTCGCCGAACAGTCGCTGCAGGCGCTGGAGCAGGCCCTGCGCTGCGCCTCGCTGGCGGGCCTGCCGGACGCGCTGCAGATCGCCGCCGCCAACCTCGCCAACAGCCTGGCGCAGCTGCTGGAGGCGGGCCTGCTGGCCGGCTCGGCGCGCGCGCCGGACCTGGCGCAGGCGCTGCGCTGGCTGCTGCTCAGCGACGCCGTCTGCGCGCGCTGGCAGCTGGGCCGTCACTCGCTGCTCAACACCGTGTTCCTGCTGCGCCTGGCCGAGGCCAATGCCCTGCCCTTTGCGCGCGTCGCCGCCGCGGCCGCCGCCCAGGGCCAGCCGCTGCAGGCCGAGGGCTATGCCGCACTGGCCGCGCAGCGCTGGGCGCAATGCCGCGCGGTGCATTCGCAGATCCCGGTGGAGCAGCGCTGCGCCTTCTTCCTGATGTGGGCCCGCCATGCCCAGCGCGATGGCGACCCGCTCAGCGCCGCCGACCTGGCACGCCAAGTCGCGTTGCAGGCACGCAAGCTGCGCGACGCGGCCACGCGCGAACGCTACCGGCAGGAGCTGCAGCGCCTGCGTCTGCTGCCGCAACGCGCGTAACGTCGCTTCGCGGCCCGCGCGGCGCCAGGGCCGCGCAGACTGCCGGCTGTCGCGGTCCACGGACCGCTCACCCAAGGAGGAACACCCCATGACCGACCGTCTCACCCGCCGGCTCGCCACGGCGCTGCTCTGCGGCGCCGCGCTGGCCGCCAGCCTCGGCCCCGTCGCGCACGCCGAGGAAGCCCCCGTGGCCCAGGAACGCCTGGAAACCCGCCCCGCGCTCGCTCGCGCCTTCGAACGGCTGGACACGCGCGGCGTGGTCCTGCTGATGGACGAGGGGCGCTGGATCGCCAGCGACGCGCCGCGCGCCTTCGAGCGCTTCCTGCCCGCGTCCACCTTCAAGATCCCGAGCACGCTGATCGCGCTGGAGAGCGGCGTGACCGAGGGCCCCGAGACGGTGTTCCGCTGGGACGGCCAGAAGCGCTGGCTGGACGACTGGAACCGCGACCAGACCCTGGTGTCGGCCTTCCGCGTCTCGGCGGTCTGGGTGTTCCAGGACATCGCGCGGCGCGTGGGCCAGCCGCGCATGCAGCAGTTCCTCTACGACTTCCGCTATGGCAACGCCATCGCCGGCCCGGTGGCGGACCGCTTCTGGCTGGACGGCGCGCTGCGCATCTCGGCGGTGGAGCAGATCGACTTCCTGCGCCGCCTCAACGAGGGCCGGCTGGCGCTGTCCGAACGCGCCTGGCCGCGCGCCAAGGCGGTGATGCTGCGCGACGAGGGCCCGGGCTGGAAGCTCTATGCCAAGACCGGCTGGGCCGACGCGCCCAAGCCGGCGATCGGCTGGTACGTGGGCTGGCTGGAGCATGGCGAGGGGCTGCGGCGGCGCAGCTACTTCGCGCTGAACATGGACATGACCCGCGCGGAACTGGGGCCGCAGCGCGAAGCCATCGTGCGCGCCGCGCTGCGCGAGATGGGCTGGCTGCCGGCGGCCGCCGAGGGCAAGCCCTGACCCCCGGCGCGCGGCGATTTTCAAAATCCCGTTGAAACTCAAACGCCCGGCCGGCCCTTCAACGCCGGGCGCGCGGCGGCCACGATAGAGGCCTCTCCTGTCCTCCTGAAAGGCCCCGCCATGAAAGCCGTCGGCTACTACGCCTCCCATCCCATCGAGCATCCCGAGTCCCTGCTGGACCTGGAGCTGCCCGCGCCCGAGCCGGGCCCGCTGGATCTGCTGGTGGAGGTCCGCGCCAGCGCGGTCAACCCGCTGGACACCAAGGTGAGGCGCCGCCGCGCCAGCCCCGATGGCCGCACGCCGGTGGTGACCGGCTGGGACGCGGTGGGCGTGGTGCGCGCCATGGGCGCCCAGGTGCGCGGCTTCGCGGTCGGCGACCGCGTCTGGTATGCCGGCGCGATCGACCGTCCGGGCAGCCATGCGCAGCTGCAGTGCGTGGACCACCGCATCGCGTCGCGCGCGCCGGCCAGCCTGGACGACGCCCAGGCCGCGGCGCTGCCGCTGACCGCGATCACCGCCTGGGAGCTGCTGTTCGACCGCCTGCAGGTGCAGCAGCAGCCGCAGCGCGAGGTGGCGCTGCTGGCCACCGGCGCGGCCGGCGGCGTGGGATCCATCCTCGTGCAGCTGGCGCGCAGCCAGCCCCATCTGCGCGTGGTGGCCACCAGTTCCGACCCGCAGGGCGCCGGCGGCGACTGGCTGCGCCGGCTGGGCGCGCAGGTGGTGATCAGCCACCGCGAGCCGCTGGCCGCGCAGATCGCCGAGCTGCAGCGCACCCAGGGGCTGCCGCCGCTGCGCTATGCCGCCAGCCTCACGCACACGCCGCAGCACTTCGCCGAGCTGGTCGCTGCGCTGGAGCCGCAGGGGCGTCTGGGCCTGATCGACGACTTCGAGCCGCAGGCGGTCGACGTGATGGCGCTCAAGGGCAAGGCGCTGTCGCTGCACTGGGAGATGATGTTCGCCCGCCCGCTGCACCAGACCCACGACCTGGCCGAGCAGGGCCGCCTGCTGGCCGAGGTGGCGCGCCGCATCGATGCCGGCGAGATCGCGAGCACGCTGGGCCAGAACCTCGGCCCCATCAACGCCGCCAACCTGAAGAAGGCGCATGCCCTGCTGGAAGGCGGACACACCCAGGGCAAGCTGGTGCTGCAGGGGTTCTGACCCGCCCCGGGGCCTGCCGCCGCGCGCGGCCCCCCCGGGGGCCTCCGCTCAGAAGTGGATGCCGCGCATCATCTGCTGCAGCGCGATCGCCTCGGGCGACAGCTGGGGGCGGCCGCCCTTGTCGCCCTTGGCCGCGTCGCTGTCGGGGAACATGCGGAAGCTGGTGTTCATCACGATCTGCGCCACGCGCGGCACCAGCGCATGCAGCAGTTCGCCGAACACGCCCAGGCGCGTCGCGATGCGCACCGGCTTTTCGATGCAGGCCTGCGCGATCATGTCGGCGGCCTCCTCCGGGCTGAGCGTCGGCACGTTGTTGTAGATCTTGGTGGGCGCGATCATGGGTGTGCGCACCAGCGGCATGTTGATGGTCGTGAAGGTGATGCCCTGGTCCGCGAACTCGCTGGATGCGCAGCGCGTCCAGGCATCCAGCGCCGCCTTGGAGGCCACATAGGCCGAGAAGCGCGGCGCGTTGGTCAGCACGCCGATGCTGGAAATGTTGACCACATGGCCGCGGCGCTTGGCCACCATGCCGGGCAGCAGGCCCATGGTGACGCGCAGGCAGCCGAAGTAGTTCAGCTGCATGGTGCGCTCGTAGTCGTGGAAGCGGTCGTAGCTGGACTCGATGGCGCGGCGGATCGAACGGCCGGCGTTGTTGACCAGGAAGTCCACGCCGCCGAATTCCTGCTGCAGCCAGTCGACCAGCGCCTGGCAGCTCTCCTCGCTGGCGATGTCCGCCGAATGGCTGTGCACCTGCGCGTCCTTGCCGGCGCGCGCGCGGATCTCCTTCACCGCGTCGGCCAGCTTGTTCTCGTCGCGGGCGCAGATCACGGTGATGGCGCCGGCCTCGGCGAACTTCATCGCCGCGGCCAGGCCTATGCCCGAGGAGCCGCCGGTCACCAGCACCACCTTGCCGCCCACGGCGCCGCGCAGGCTGCGGTCGATGAACAGCGCCGGGTCCAGGTGGCGCTCCCAGTAGTCCCACAGCCGCCAGGCGTAGTCGTTCAGGTTGGGGCAGGCGATGCCCGAGCCCTTCAGCGCCGCGCTGGTCTCGCGGCAGTCGAAGCGGGTGGGATAGTTGACGAAGGTCAGCATGTCCTCGGGCAGGCCCAGATCCTTCATCACCGCGTGGCGGATGCGGCGCACCGGCGCGATCGCCATCAGGCCCTTCTTCACGCTCTTGGGAATGAAGCCCAGCAGCGCGGCGTTGACGAACAGGTTCATCTTGGGCGCATGCGCGGCCTTGGAGAAGATGTCCAGCACGTCGCCGACGCGGTAGCCCACCGGGTCCACCAGGTGGTAGCAGCCGCCGCCCTTCTCGACGCGGTGGCTGATGTGGTCCAGCGCGGCGACGACGAAGTCCACCGGCACGATGTTGACGCGGCCGCCCTCCAGGCCGATGGACGGCATCCACGGCGGCAGGATCTGGCGCATGCGCTGGATCAGCTTGAAGAAGTAGTAGGGGCCGTCGATCTTGTCCATCTCGCCGGTGGCGGAATCGCCCACCACCATGGCCGGGCGGTAGACCGTCCAGGCGCCCTTGCACTCCTTGCGCACGATCTTCTCGGACTCGTGCTTGGTCATGAAATAGGGATGATCGAGGTTCTCGGCCTCGTCGAACATGTCCTCGCGGAACACGCCCTCGTACAGCCCGGCCGCGGCGATGGACGAGACATGGTGGAAATGCCCCGCGTCGATCGCGCGCGCGAACTCCACGGCATGGCGCGTGCCTTCGATGTTGACCTCCACCTGGGTGTCCGCCGCGGCGCCCAGGTCGTAGACCGCGGCGAGGTGGTAGACATGGTCGATGCGGCCCTTGAGCGCCTTCAGATCGTCGCCGGCCACGCCCAGCTTGCGCGCGCGCAGATCGCCGAACACCGGGATCGCGCGCGTCTTGCCGACGCCCCAGTAGGCCAGCAGCTCGGGCAGCTTGGCCTGGCTCTCCTCGCGCAGCAGGAAGTAGACCGTGCTGCCCCTGCGCGCCAGCAGTTTCTTGACCAGACGCTTGCCGATGAAGCCGGTGGCTCCGGTGACGAAATACTGCATGCACGCCTCCTGCTCGTTGCTGTGTTCGAGGGTCCGCTCAGCGCGAGGGCCCGGCTGGATTCTTGACCATGCGCCGCGGCTTCCCGCTGCGCGATAACCCCAAGCGGGCGCGCAGCGCCACCCGCGTTGGCCGCCACCTGCCGCGTCTGGAGGTAGAGAACCAGCCCTAGTCTCCCCAGGTCACAATGGCGCATGCGCCGCCTATAGTGGCTTGGCAAGCTCATCAACCACCGACGAGAGGACCCCATCATGGTCAAGAAGCTCCAGAAGATGGCCGCGAAGAAGCAGGCCGCCGCACAGAACGGCTTTGCGCTGCCCGCCGGTCTGGGCGATGGCGCGCTGGCCCAGATGGTGAAGGACTCCGCCCAGCAGATCTGGGCCGCCGGCCTGGGCGCGTTCGCCAAGGCGCAGGGCGAAGGCTCCAAGGTTTTCGAGACCCTGGTCAGCGAAGGCATGAAGCTGCAGAAGAAGACGCAGGCCGCCGCCGAGGAGAAGCTGGGCGCCGTGGCCAACAAGATGAGCGACATGGCCGGCGAGGTCGGCTCGCGCGCCGGTCAGCACTGGGACAAGCTGGAAAGCATCTTCGAAGAGCGCGTGCAGCGCGCGCTGGGCCGACTGGGCGTGCCCAGCGCCAAGGAGATCGAATCGCTGATCGCGCGCATCGACGCGCTCAGCGCCGCCGTGGGCCTGCCCGCGGTCAAGCCGGCGCGCCGCAAGGCCCCGGCCAAGAGCGCCGCGGCCACCAAGTCGGTCGCCAAGAAGGCCCCGGCCAAGCCGCAGGCCAAGGCCGCCGCCGCCGCCAAGCCGATCGCGAAGAAGGCCGCCCCGGTGGCCAAGAAGGCCGCGCCGCGCAAGCCCGCGGCGCGCAAGAGCGCCGCCGCCACCGCCGCGTCGGCGGCCTGAACGGCCCGCGCTGAATGACTGGCGGCCCCCGTCCCCGCATCGGCCTGGCCTTGGCCGGCGGGGGACCGCTGGGCGCGATCTACGAGATCGGCGCACTCTGCGCGCTCGAAGACGCCGTCACCGGCCTGGACCTGCGCCGCTGCGACAGCTACATCGGCGTCAGCGCGGGGGGCTTCATCGCCGCCGGGCTGGCCAACGGGCTGGGACCGCGCCGCCTGCGCGAGGCCTTCATCGACGAGGACGGCGACGGCGAACGCTTCGACCCCTCGCTGCTGCTGCGCCCCGCCTGGGACGAATACCTGCAGCGCGCGATGGCGCTGCCGGGCCTGCTCGCCGCGGCGGGCTGGGATTTGCTGCGCGGACGCGCCCTGCTCGCCGCCTGCGAGCGCCTGGGCCGCGCGCTGCCCACCGGGCTGCTGTCCGGCGAGGCCTTCAGCGCACGGCTGCACCAGCTCTTCAGCCGCCCCGGCCGCAGCGATGATTTCCGCCGCCTCAAGCGCCGCCTGGTGCTGGTGGCCACCGACCTGGACAGCGGCGAGGCCGTGCCCTTCGGCATGCCGGGCTGGGACCATGTGCCCATCTCGCGCGCCGTGCAGGCCAGCGCGGCGCTGCCGGGGCTGTTCCCGCCGGTGGAGATCGATGGCCGGCACTTCGTCGATGGCGCGCTGAAGAAGACGGTCCACGCCTCCGTGCTGCTGCGCGAGGGGCTGGATCTGCTGATCTGCCTCAACCCGCTGGTGCCCTATGCATCGGGCGCGCCGGCGCAGCCGGCCGACCGCCGCATTCCGCGCCTGGCCGCCGGTGGGCTGCCGCTGGTGCTCAGCCAGACCCTGCGTTCGCTGATTCATTCGCGCCTGGAGCTGGGCATGCGCGGCTACTCGCGCAGCCATCCCGGCACCGACATCCTGCTGCTGGAGCCGGACAAGCACGACGCCGAACTGTTCCTGGCCAACACCTTCAGCTACGCGCGCCGCCAGCAGCTGGCCGAGCATGCCTACCGCCGGACCTGCGCGCAGTTGCTGCGCCGCGCCGACGCGCTGGCCCCCATGCTGGCCCGCCACGGCCTGCGCCTGCGCGTGGACTGGCTGCGGGCACGCTGCCACGACACCCTGCCCGCCGCCGCGCAGCGCCCGGGTCTGCAGGCGGCCCTGCAACGCCTGACCCTGTGCCTGGACCGGCTGGAACAGCGCCACGGCGTGGCGACACGGCCCACGCCGCCCTGATCCTCCGACTCGGCACGCGGGCTGCCCGCGCCACCCCGGAGCACGCAAGCATCCGCGCTTTTCGTGCAGTGCATCACGGACCGCGGGCCCAACCCCAGCGTGCAGGGGGATGCCCGCGAGAGGGGGGCGGCCAACAATCGGACCCAAGGCTTTCGCCCCTCCCCGCAAGACCTGACCCCAAGAACACCATGACCCGTCTGCTGCGCCCCCTGCTTCCCGCCCTGCTCGCCACCGCCCCGCTGTTCGCGCAGGCCGCGCCCACCAACCTGCTGGTCAACGGCAGCTTCGAGGCCAACGTCGTCGGCGCCGGCAGCTGGATCACGCCGGGCAGCATCAGTGGCTGGTCGGTCGGCAGCCAGGGTGTGGAGCTGCGCAACGGCATCTCCGGCCAGGCCCAGGACGGCTTCAACTTCGCCGAACTGGACACCAGCGGCAACAGCAGCATCTGGCAGAGCTTCAGCACCGTGGCCGGCGTGGTCTATGACCTCAGCTTCTACTACAGCAGCCGCCCCGAGCAGACCTCGGTGGGCAGCAACGGCATCCAGTGGAGCCTGGGCGGGCTCAGCGGCGTCGTCGGCAAGGACCTGAACACCGGCTGGCAGCTGTTCCAGACCCAGTTCACCGGCACCGGCAGCGCCATGACGTTGAACTTCAAGGCCGTGGGCACCAGCGATTCGCTGGGCACCTCGCTGGACAATGTGCGCGTGTCCGCCGTGCCCGAGCCGCAGAGCCTGGCGCTGGCGCTGTCGGGCCTGGGCATGCTGGGCCTGCTGATGCGCCGCCGCCGCGCGCCGCGCTAAGCCCCCCCCGCCGCGCGCGCGTCGCGCGGTCGGCCAGCACGAAGAGGCACCCGCGGGTGCCTCTTTTGCATGGAGGGCCTCAGCCCAGGTAGCGGGCCTCGAGATGGCGGCGGAAATGCGCCGGGTTCAGCGCCTCGCCGCTGGCGCGCTGCACCAGCTCCGCGGTCTCCCAGCGGCTGCCCTGGCTCCAGATGCGCTCGCGCAGCCAGTCGAACACCACGGCGAGCTCGCCGCGCGCGATGCAGTCGTCCAGGTCGGGCCGTTCGCGCCGCATCGCGGCGCTCCATTGCGCCGCGTACATCGCGCCCAGCGTGTAGCAGGGGAAGTAGCCGAACAGGCCGGCGCCCCAGTGCACGTCCTGCATCGGGCCGTCCTTGAAGTTGCCGCGCGTGTCCAGCCCCAGCAGCTGCATCATGCCGGCGTCCCACAGCGCCGGGATGTCGTCCACCTCGGCCTCGCCCTCGATCAGCGCGCGCTCGATGCCGTAGCGCAGGATCACATGGGCGGGATAGGTGATCTCGTCCGCGTCCACGCGGATCAAGCCCGGGCTGACGCGGGTCATCAGCCGGTTCAGGTTGTCCGCCGCGAAGGCGGGCTGCTCGCCCAGGTGGCGCACGACCAGCGGCGCCAGCAGCCGGGCAAAGCCGGGATGGGCGGCCAGCTGCATCTCGAAGAACAGGCTCTGGCTCTCGTGCAGCCCCATGGAGCGCGCGCGCGCCATCGGCAGGCCGGCCCAGGCGGCCGGCAGGTTCTGCTCATAGCGGCCGTGGCCGGTCTCGTGGATGGTGCCGGTGAGGCTCTGCAGAAAGCTGTCGGCGCGGTAGCGCGTGGTCATGCGCACGTCCTCGGGCACGCCGCCGCAGAAAGGATGGGCGCTCGCGTCCAGGCGGCCGGCGTCGAAGTCGAAGCCCAGCAGCCGCATCGCGTCCAGGCCCAGCGCGCGCTGCGCCGCCTCCGGGAAGGGGCCGACCGGCGTGATGGCCGGGGCGGCCGCCTGGCGCTCCATCGCGGCACGGATCAGCCCGGGCAACCATTCGCGCACCTCGCCGAACACGCGGTCCAGCTCGGCACTGCGCATGCCGGGCTCGTACTGGTCCAGCAGCGCGTCGTAGCGCGACAGGCCGCTGGCGTCGGACAGGGCCTGGGCCTCCTCGCGCGCCAGCGCCAGCACCTCGCGCAGGTGGACGGCATAGCCGGCCCAGTCGTTCGCCGGGCGCTGGCTGCGCCAGGCATGCTCGCAGCGCGACTCCGCCAGTGACTTGGCCTGCACCAGGCGCTGCGGCAGCGCGTTGGCGCGCTGCCACTCGCGCCGCATCTCGCGCAGCGAGGCCTGCTGGACCGCGTCCAGGTCCTCGGCGGCCGCCTGCTCCAGCCATTGCGCGAGCTGCGGGTCGGTGGCCTGCTGGTGCAGCAGGCCACCCATCTCGGCGAGCGCCTGCGCGCGGGCCTCGGCGCCCTTGGGCGGCATCATCGCGGCCTGGTCCCAGTGGACGATGGCCTGCAGATGGGAGAGACGGTAGAGGCGCTGGTAGCGCTCGGCCAGGGCCTGGTAGGCGGGGTGCTTCATCGTCGCGACGGTGACAGAAGATGGGGTGGCCGGCATTGTGGGCCCGTTGGCCCCGGGCTGCAGCCTCCACCTCCTTTGGTGGGAGATGGGCAAAGGGCGAAGGGCGGCACTCAGAGGTGGATGCCGCCGGGGAACAGCCACAGCAGCACCGTCGTCATGCACAGGTAGCGCAGGAACTTGCCAATGGCCATGTAGGCCACGCAGGGCCAGAAGGGCAGCCGCATCCAGCCGGCCAGCGCGCACAGCGGATCGCCGACGATGGGCAGCCAGCTCAGCAGGCAGGTGCGCGCACCGAAGCGGCGCAGCCAGCCCAGCAGGCGCAGCTCGCGCGGGCTGTGGTGGGTGGCGCGTTCGTAGGCGCGCTCGGCGCCGTAACCCATCCACCAGCTGATCGCGCCGCCCAGCGTGTTGCCGGCGGTCGCCACCAGCACGGCGGGCCAGAACAGATCCGGGCGCAGCTTGATCAGGCCGAACAGCACCGGCTCCGAGCCCAGCGGCAACAGCGTGGCCGACAGCGTGGCGACGACGAACAGCGCGCCCAGCCCCAGCTCCGGCAGGGCCAGCGCCACCAGCAGGGCGTGGACCCAGTCTTGCATGGTCTGCGACATGGGGCGGATTATCGGCTGCCGCCCGACGCGGCCCGCGCGTCGGGCCACGGGCGCGGCCGCGGTCGCCGCGGGCGCTATACTTCTGCCTCTTTTTTGAGCAATTCTCCCTCTCCCCCCTCCATGGTCACCGCGCCGCCCCAAGCCCTGCGCCTGGGTTCCCATGTGCTGCCCAACCGTCTGTTCGTCGCCCCCATGGCCGGCGTGACGGACCGGCCCTTCCGCATGCTGTGCAAGCGGCTGGGCGCCGGCTATGCGGTCAGCGAGATGGTGACCTCGCGGCGCGAGCTGTGGGACAGCCTGAAGACCTCGCGGCGCGCCGACCACGCCGGCGAGTCCGCGCCGATCGCGGTGCAGATCGCCGGCACCGACGCGCAGATGATGGCCGAGGCCGCCGCCTACAACATCGACCGCGGCGCGCAGATCATCGACATCAACATGGGCTGCCCGGCGAAGAAGGTGTGCAACAAGTGGGCCGGCTCCGCGCTGATGCAGGACGAGGCCCTGGCGCTGCAGATCATCGAGGCCGTGGTCGCCGCCTGCGCGCCGCGCGGCGTGCCGGTGACGCTGAAGATGCGCACCGGCTGGTGCCAGCAGCACCGCAACGCGCTGGCCATCGCCCGCGCCGCCGAACAGGCCGGCATCGCGATGCTGACCGTGCATGGCCGCACCCGCGAGCAGGGCTACAAGGGCCAGGCCGAGTACGACACCATCGCCGAGGTGAAGGCCCGGCTGCGCATCCCCGTGGTGGCCAACGGCGACATCGATTCGCCGCACAAGGCCGCCGCGGTGCTCAAGGCCACCGGCGCCGACGCGCTGATGGTGGGCCGCGCGGCCCAGGGCCGTCCCTGGATCTTCGCCGAGATCGGCCACTACCTGGCCAGCGGCGAACTGCTGCCGCCGCCGCGCGTGCAGGACGCCAAGCGCTGGCTCGTCGAGCATCTGCACGACCATTACGGCCTGTATGGCGAACTGACCGGCATGCGCAGCGCGCGCAAGCACATCGGCTGGGCCGTGCAGGGCCTGCCCGGCGGCGAGGACTTCCGCCGCCACATGAACACCCTGCAGAGCTGCGAAGCCCAGGTCCAGGCCCTGACGGACTGGCTGGACGCGATGGCCTGCGACCATGAACGCCTGCCCACGCGCACGAGCGCGGACCAGGCCGCCAACGACGAAGCCGAAGAACAAAGGCTCACCGCATGACGCCCAAACCGATAGAAACCTGCGTACGCGAAAACCTGGAAGCCTACTTCCGCGACCTCGGCGGCGAGGAGCCGCACTCCATGCACGAAATGCTGATCCGCCTGGTCGAGAAGCCGCTGCTGGAGGTGGTGATGAAGCACAGCGACGGCAACCAGAGCAAGGCCGCCGAATGGCTGGGCATCAACCGCAACACGCTGCGCCGCAAGCTGGTCGAGCACAAGCTGATCTGATCCGCCGCCTCCCCCGCATTCCCCAAGCTCCAACAGAGACCCCACCATGGCTCAATTGACCGCCCTGATCTCCGTGTCCGACAAGACCGGCATCGTCGAATTCGCCCAGGCCCTGCATGCGCTGAACGTGCGCCTGCTCTCCACCGGCGGCACCGCCAAGCTGCTCGCCGACGCCGGCCTGCCGGTGACCGAGGTGGCCGAGCACACCGGCTTCCCCGAGATGCTGGACGGCCGCGTCAAGACCCTGCATCCCAAGATCCACGGCGGCCTGCTCGCGCGCCGCGATCTGCCCGAGCACATGCAGTCGCTGGCCGACCATGGCATCGCCACCATCGACATCCTGGCGGTCAACCTCTACCCCTTCGAGGCCACCGTCGCCAAGCCCGGCTGCACGCTGGAGGACGCGATCGAGAACATCGACATCGGCGGCCCGGCCATGGTGCGCAGCGCGGCCAAGAACTGGAAGGACGTCACCGTGCTGACCGACGCCGGCCAGTACGCCGGCGTGCTCGCCGAGCTGAAGGCCCAGGGCAAGACCAGCGACAAGACCCGCTTCGCCTGCTCGGTCGCCGCATTCAACCGCATCGCGCAATACGACGCCGCGATCAGCAACTACCTCAGCGCGCGCCAGGACGACGGCAGCCTGGCCGAGTACCCCGCCCAGCTCAATGCCAGCTATGTCAAGGTGCAGGACCTGCGCTATGGCGAGAACAGCCACCAGACCGCGGCGCTGTACCGCGACCTGAACCCCGCGCCCGGCTCGCTGGTGACCGGCCGGCAGCTGCAGGGCAAGGAGCTGAGCTACAACAACATCGCCGACGCCGACGCCGCGTGGGAATGCGTGAAGAGCTTCGACGCGCCGGCCTGCGTCATCATCAAGCACGCCAACCCCTGCGGCGTGGCCGTCGCGGCCAGCGCCGCCGAGGCCTATGCCAAGGCCTTCCAGACCGACCCCACCAGCGCCTTCGGCGGCATCATCGCCTTCAACCGCGAGGTCGACGCCGCCGCCGCGCAGGCCGTCTCCAAGCAGTTCGTCGAGGTGCTGATGGCGCCCGCCTTCAGCGCCGAGGCGCTGGAGATCTTCAAGGCCAAGGTCAACGTGCGCCTGCTGCAGATTGCGCTGCCCGCCGGCGGCGCCACGCCCTGGCAGCAGGGCCGCAACGCGCAGGACCTCAAGCGCGTCGGCTCGGGCCTGCTGGTGCAGACCGCCGACAACCACTTCCTGCAGAAGTCCGAACTCAAGGTCGTCACCACGCTGCAACCCAGCGCGCAGCAGCTGGACGACCTGATGTTCGCCTGGACCGTGGCCCAGTACGTCAAGAGCAACGCCATCGTCTTCTGCGGCGGCGGCATGACCCTGGGCGTGGGCGCCGGCCAGATGAGCCGCATCGACTCGGCGCGCATTGCGTCCATCAAGGCCGAGAACGCCGGCCTGAGCCTCAAGGGCTCGGCCGTGGCCAGCGATGCCTTCTTCCCGTTCCGCGACGGCCTGGACGTGCTGGCCGACGCCGGCGCCTCCTGCGTGATCCAGCCCGGCGGCTCCATGCGCGACGAGGAAGTGATCGCCGCCGCCAACGAGCGCGGCATCGCGATGGTGTTCACCGGCGTGCGCCACTTCCGCCACTGAGCGCCCCCGAACGGCCCGGGCCCGCGCGGCCCGGGCCGGCCATGCAGCCCGGCCCAGGCCGGGCTTTTTCTTGGCCGCCCCACTGTCACCTGCGCGACTAGATTCGCATCCCTAGCCCAGGGTTCCCGCCCTTGGACCGCCCGCGGTTTGGGCGTAACCTAGTCAAGACTACATAGACATTCAGGAGACCCGATGGACCTGTCCACGCGCGAGCACCTGCACCTTGTCCTGGAGCAGATGCGCTCCGCCTTCGACCGCGAACGCATGCCCAGCCTGGCCGTGCGCCGCGACCGGCTGGCGCGGCTGCGCGAGATGACGCGGCGCAACGCGGAGGCGCTCGCCGCCGCGATGTCGCAGGACTTCGGGCACCGCTCGCGCCACGAAAGCCTGCTGGCGGACATCTTCACCGTCGAGTCCGGCGCGCGCCATGCGATGCGCCATCTGCCGCGCTGGATGGCCACGCGGCGCATCCCCACTGCGCTGCACTTCCTGCCCGCGCGCAACCGGCTGATGCCGCAGCCGCTGGGCGTGGTCGGCGTGGTCTCGCCCTGGAACTACCCCTACAACCTGGCGATGAACCCGGCGCTGGCCGCGCTGGCGGCCGGCAACCGGGTGCTGATCAAGCCCTCGGAGCTGACCCCCGCGACCTCCGCGCTGATGGCGCGCCTGGTGGCCGAGCACTTCGAGCGCGACGAGATGCAGGTCATCACCGGCGATGCCGAGGTGGGCCGGCACTTCTGCCAGCTGCCGCTGGACCACCTGTTCTTCACCGGCTCCACCGCGGTCGGCCGCCTCGTCGCGCAGGCCGCCGCGCAACACCTGACCCCGGTCACGCTGGAGCTGGGCGGCAAGTCGCCCGCGGTGATCGACCGCAGCGCCGACCTGACGCTCACCGCCCAGCGCCTGGCGTTCGGCAAGCTGCTTAACGCCGGCCAGACCTGCGTCGCGCCCGACTATGTGCTCGCGCCGCGCGCGATGGTGGAGCCGCTGGTGCAGGCGCTCAAGGAGGCGGCGCGCGCGATGTACCCGCGCATCGCCGGCAACCCCGACTACACCGCCGTCGCCGCGCCGCGCCACCATGCGCGGCTGCAGGGGCTGCTGGACGATGCGCGCGCCAAGGGCGCGACGCTGATCCCCACCCACGACGAGCAGCCCGACGACCGCCGCCTGGTGCCCACGCTGATCCTGGGCGCGACTGACCAGATGGCCGTGATGCGCGAGGAGATCTTCGGCCCGCTGCTGCCCATCCTGCCCTACGACACGCCCAGCGACGCGATCGCCTACATCAACGCCCACGACCGCCCGCTGGCGATGTACTGGTTCGGCCACGACGCGGTCGCGCGCGACGCGCTGCTGGCCCAGACCCATGCGGGCGGCGTCACCATCAACGACTGCATCTGGCACCTGGGGCAGGAAGAACAGCCCTTCGGCGGCGTCGGCGCCAGCGGCATGGGGGCCTACCATGGCGTCTGGGGCTTCAACACCTTCAGCAAGCTCAAGCCGGTGTTTCACCAGTCGCGGCTGGCCGGCACCTGGATGTTCTATCCGCCTTACGGCGGCCGCTTCGAGCGATTGCTGGCGCTGCTGAAGCGCTTCGCATGAGCGCGTGCGGCCGCGCCGGAGCTGCGCGTCGCGCGGCACACCGGGTCCAGCGCCGTACGCCACCCCCAGGATCCGCCGCCACAGGAGGGCCCATCCGGTGAACGCACCCTACGACTACCTCATCATCGGCGGCGGCTCGGCCGGCTGCGCGCTGGCCGGCCGCCTGAGCGAGGACCCCGCTCGCCGCGTCGCGCTGATCGAATCGGGCGGCCGCGGCGACAACTGGGTGGTGCAGACGCCCATGGCCGGCGTGCTGCAGATCCCCACCCGGCTCAACAACTGGGCCTTCGAGACCGTGCCCCAGGCGGGACTCAACGGCCGCCGTGGCTACCAGCCGCGCGGCCATGTGCTGGGCGGCTCGTCGGCGATCAACGCGATGGTGTACATCCGCGGCCATCGCAGCGACTACGACGCCTGGGCGGCGCAGGGCAACCCCGGCTGGGGCTGGGACGACCTGCTGCCCTACTTCATCCGTTCGGAGTCCAACGAACGCTTCGGCGCGCCCTGGCATGGCCAGAGCGGCCCGCTCAAGGTCGGCGACCTGCGCACCGACAGCCCGCTGCACGCGGCCTGGCTGGAAGCGGCGCGCAGCCAGGGCCTGCCGCTGCGCGAGGACTTCAACGGCGAGAACGGCGAAGGCATGGAGGGCCTGGGCGTCTACCAGGTCACCCAGCAGCGCGGCGAACGCTGGAGCGCGGCGCGCGGCTACATCCATCCGCACCTGGACCGGCGCCCCAACCTGAGCCTGCTGACCGGCGCCCGCGTCACGCGCGTGCTGTTCGAGGGCCGGCGCGCCGTCGGCGTGGAGCTGCTGCAGGACGGCCAGCGGCGCGAGTTGCGCGCGGCGCGCGAGGTGATCCTGAGCTGCGGCGCGCTGCAGTCGCCGCAGCTGCTGATGCTCTCCGGCGTCGGCGACGCCGCCGAGCTGCAGGCGCTGGGCATCCCGGTGCAGCACCACCTGCCCGGCGTCGGCCGCAACCTGCACGACCATCCCGACTTCGTCTTCGGCTATGTCTCCGACAGCCTGGACACCCTGGGCATCTCGCTGAAGGGCGGCTGGCACACCTGGCGCGAGATCGGCCGCTACCGGCGCGAGCGCCGCGGCATGATCACCAGCAACTTCGCCGAATGCGGCGGCTTCCTCAGCACCCGGCCCGGGCTGCCGGCGCCCAATGTGCAGCTGCATTTCGTGATCGCGCTGGTGAAGAACCATGCGCGCGAACTGGGCCTGGGCCATGGCCTGTCCTGCCACGTCTGCCTGCTGCGGCCACGCAGCCGGGGCAGCCTGCGGCTCGCCAGCCCCGACCCGCTGGCCGCACCGCTGATCGACCCCGCCTTCCTGCAGGACCCGCAGGACGTGGCCGAGCTGATCGAAGGCTACCGCCTCACCCGCGACCTGATGCGCGCACCGGCGCTCAAGCGCTTCTGGACGCACGAAATCTGGAGCCGCGAGGCCGAGACCGACGCGCAGATCGAGGCCCTGCTGCGCCAGCGCGTGGACACCGTCTACCACCCGGTCGGCAGCTGCCGCATGGGCCACGACGCCATGGCCGTGGTCGACGCCCAGCTGCGCGTGCACGGGCTCAGCGGCCTGCGCGTGGTCGACGCATCCATCATGCCCCAGGTGGTCAGCGGCAACACCAACGCGCCGTCCATCGTCATCGGCGAGAAGGCGGCCGACCTGATCCGCGACAGCGAGCGAGGGCCCGCGCCGGCCGAGTCCGTCCAGGCGCCGCCGGCCGCGCTGACCGCCTAGGCGCGGCCGCGCGCTCAGCCGAAGGCAAAACCTGGCACCGCCGCGGCGCCGTGCATCAGCATCGCGCCGTGGTCGTGCCCGGCCACCTCGTCCAGGCTCACCGCGAGCCCGGGCCAGTCGCGCGCGGCGGCGGCACCCAGCGCGGCGGCGAACTCGCGCGCCCGCGGCAGCATGCGGTGGGCGGCCAGGCGCGCGCTGCGCTCGGGCCGGCCCTGCGGGTCCGGCGGCTGTTCCAGCAGGCCCACCGCGAGATGGACGCGGCGCTCGCCGGCGGGCTTGTCCAGGCGCTGCAGCCGCGCGTCCAGATCCTGCATCAGCAGGCCCGCACCGAACCACAGTGAGGGGCTCGCGGCCCAGTAGCGCGCGAACAGCGCGGGCCGGTGGAGCAAGGTGTAGAGCGTGAACAGTCCGCCGTAGGAATGGCCGAACAGGGTCAGCGCGCCGCGGTCCAGCGGGAACATGCGCGCCAGCACCGGCAGCAACTCGTCGTCGATGAACTCCAGGAAACGCGCGGCGCCGCCATGGCGCGGCGAGCTGGCGTCGCAGGGCTGGCAGTCGGCCGCTGGCGTGTAGTCCAGCGCGCGCGCATCGACGTCGATCGGGTCCAGGCTGGCATAGCCGATGCCCACCACCAGGCCCGGCCGCTGCGCGCCGGCCTTGGCCTGGCGCAGCGCATGCGTGGGCTGCGGGCGCAGCCGCGCCGGCTCCATCAACGCGAAGGCGGCCTGGCCGTCCAGCGCCAGCAGCGCGGGATAGCCGGACGCGGGCGCCGCGCCGGCCGGCAGCCCCAGCCAGATCCGATAACGCTGGCCGGTGTGGCGCGAGTCCAGCTCGAAGCACTCGGCCTGCGGCAGCCGGGCGGGTTCGCGCGGCGGCAACGCAGGCGGCGGCGCGCCGGCCAGCGCGCGCATGGGCGACCACAGCGGCGCGGCGCCCAGCACGGCGGCGAGATGGTTGAAGCGACGCCGGGGCCAGCTCATGACGCCAGCTCCGGCACCACCAGCGGCGCGCCATCGCCCGGCGCCCGCAGCACCTGGGCGCGCAGCCCGTAGAGCTGCCAGACCAGCTCTGGCGTCACGACCTCGCGGGGCGCGCCCAGCGCCAGCGTCTCGCCGCCGCGCAGCGCCAGCAGCCGGTCCGCGTAGCGCGCGGCCGCGCCCAGGTCGTGCAGCACCATCAGCACGCCGCGCCCCTCGCGGGCCAGCCGGCGTGCCAGGCCCAGCAGCTCGTTCTGGTGGCCCAGGTCCAGCGCGCTGGTCGGCTCGTCCAGCAGCAGCCAGGGCGTCTGCTGGGCCAGCACCATGGCCAGCCAGGCGCGCTGGCGCTGGCCACCGGAGAGCCGGTCCAGGCGCTGCTGGGCCAGCTCCCACAGGTCGCAGTCGCGCAGCGCCTGCGCCAGCACCGCCTCGTCGGCCGCGCTCCAGCGCCGCCACAGGCCCTGGTGGGGGCGGCGCCCATAGGCCACCAGCTGGGCCACGGTGAGCCCTTCGGGCGCCGTGGGCTGCTGCGGCAGCAGCGCCAGTCGGCGCGCGCGCGCCGCCGGCGACAGCGAGGACAGCGGCTCGCCGTCCAGCCAGACCTCGCCGCCCGACGGCTGGATCAGCCCGGCGACGCAGCGCAGCAGCGTGGACTTGCCGCAGCCATTGGCCCCCACCACCGCCAGCACCTCGCCGCGCGCCAGCGTCAGCGACACGCCGCGCAGCACCTCGCGCCCCGGATAGCCGGCGCGCAGCCCGCTCAGCCGCAGGCCCGCGGCCGCGTCGCGCGCGTCCTTGTTCGTCATCGCTCTTCCTCCTCGTGCGCGTGCAGCACCAGCCACAGCAGCAGCGGGCCGCCCAGCATGCCCGCGAGCACGCCGGCCGGCAGTTCATGGGGGGCCAGCAGCACCCGGCCGCCCAGGTCGGCGGCCAGGGTCAGCGCGGCGCCGGCCAGTCCGGCGCCCAGCAGCGGCAGCGCGCCCAGCCAGCGCCGCGCCAGCAGCGGCGCGACCAAGGCCACGAAGCCCACCGGCCCGGCGACCGACACGCCCAGCCCCGCCAGCGCCGCCGCCAGGCACAGCAAGGCCAGCCGGCGCGGTGCCACGCGCAGCCCCAGCAGCTGGGCCTGGGTCTCGCCCAGCGCCAGCAGTTCCAGTCCCGGCAGCAGCGGCAGCAGCAGGGCCAGCAGCACCAGCAGCGCCAGGCTGACCGGCGCCAGCAGCTCGTAGCTGCTGGCCAGCAGGCTGCCCATGCTGAAGCTGTAGATGGCGCTGCCGTGCATCAGCTCCACGGTGGAGAGCACCAGCTCGAAGCCGGCGCGCGCCAGCGCCGCCACCGCCAGCCCCACGACCAGCGCGCGCTGGCCCTGGCGGCCCACGCCGCCGGAGGCCAGCAGCACCAGGCCCAGCGCCAGCAACGCGCCCAGCAGGGCCTGCCACCACGGGCCCAGCAGCGGGTCGCCGCTGGCCCACAGGCTTAGCGCCATCGCCAGCACCGCGCCGTCGTGCACGCCGATCACGTCCGGGCTGGCCAGCCGGTTGCGCGCCAGCAGCTGCATCAGCAGGCCGGCCACGCCCAGCGCGAAGCCCACCAGCAGCGCCGCCAGCGCGCGCGGCAGGCGGATCTCGGCAAGCAGGAAGCGCGCCGCCTCGTCCTCGCCCCGCCAGGCCTGCCACAGCTGCGGCACCGACAGGCGCAGTTCGCCGGCCATCAGCGAGACGGCCAGCAACAGCAGCACGAGCAGCGCCAGCGCGAGGTTGGCGCCCCAGCGCCGCGGGGCCAGGCGCGGCGAGCCGCGCACGTGAAAGTAGGTGTCCGGCAGCCAGCGGCTGCGCTTCCATGAAGCATCCATCGCCATCCTCAACGGTGCAGGCCCAGGCTGGGGTCGCGGCGCACGGCCAGCACCAGCAGCGGCGCGCCCAGCAGCACCATCAGCGCCGACAGCGGCGCCTCGAAGGGCGCGGTGAGCCAGCGCCCCAGCAGGTCCGCGCCCAGCAGGGCCATCGCGCCCAGCAGCGCGCTCGCGGGCAACTGGGCCTCGGGCCGCATCCAGCCCAGCGCGCGCGCCAGGTAGGGCGCGGCAAAACCCAGGAAGGCCACCGGCCCGATCAGCGCCACCGAACCGCCGGCCAGCAGCCCGACCGCGAGCACGGCCAGCGCGCGCAGGCGCTGAGGCCGCGCGCCCAGGCCGCGCGCCAGTTCGTCGTCCAGCGCCAGCAGCGCGAGCCGGCGCGCGCCGGCCAGCGCGATCAGCGCCCCCAACGCCAGCGGGGCAAGACCTGCCCCCAGGTGCTCGGGCGTGACGCGGGCGAGCGAGGCCAGCACCCAGAAACGGAACTGGTCCAGCCCCTGCTGGTCCAGCATCAGCAGCAAAGCCATGAAGCCGCGCGCGCTGGCGGCCAGCGCCAGCCCGGCCAGCACCAGGCGCAGCGGCGACAGCGGCGCGCGCCGTCCGCGCGCCAGCAGTAGCACCAACAGCGTGCCGCCCAACGCGCCGGCCAGCGCCCAGACCTGCTGGCCCACCGGGCCCAGCTGGCCCCGCAGGCTCAGCCCCAGCGCGATCGCCAGCGTGGCGCCGCTGTTCACGCCCATCAGACCCGGCTCGGCCAGCGGGTTGCGCGTCAGGAGCTGCATCAGGCAGCCGGCCAGCCCCAAGGCCGCGCCCACCGCCAGCGCGGCGGCCAGGCGCGGCAGGCGCAGCTGGGCCATCACCATCTGCGCATGGGCGTCGCCGCCCTGCCCCAGCAGCCAGGCCAGCGCCGCCGACGCGCCGACGCGCCCCGGCCCGAGCAGCAGCGCGCCCAGCGCCAGCAGCGCCAGGCCGGCCGCGAGCAGCAGCGGGATGCCGGCGCCGCGAGCGCCCGGCGCGCTCATGGCAGCATCAGCCGCTGCACATCGTCCAGCACCGCCAGCGCGGCCAGCGGGCCGCCGGTGACGGTCCACAGCGCCGCGTCGACCTCGCGCACGCGGCCGCCGCGCGCGGCGCGCAGCTCGCGGAACTCGGGGCGGGCCATGAGGCCGGCCAGGACCTGCGGGTCGTGGGCGGGGCCGCTGGCGAACATGCCGATCAGCAGCCAGTCGGCGTCGATCTGGTCCAGCGCCTCGCGCGATAGCGGCGCGGAATGCCCGGCGCCGGCCTCCTGCTGGCGCGGCGGGCGCGTGAAGCCCAGCTCGCCCAGCAACAGCCCCGCGAAGGCCTCGCCCTTCATGTACACCGGCCCCTGCGGCGTCCAGCGCACCAGGCTCACGCTGCGTCCGCTCTGGCGCGCGAGCGGGCGGCGCAGCTCGGCGACGCGCTGTTCGTGGCGTTGCATCAGCGGCGCGACGCGCTCGGCGCGGCCGGTCCAGTCGGCGATGCGCTGCAGGGTGCGCGGCCAGGGCTCGGCGCCGCTGTGGCTGACCAGCGTGGGCGCGATGCGGCTCAGCTGCGCGAGCAGCTTGGCGTCGGCCAGGCCGCCGGCCAGGATCAGATCGGGCCGGGCGGCGATCACGCGGTCCATGCTGGGCTGGGCGAACTGCCCCAGGCTGGCGACGCCCGCGGCGCGCGCCGCCAGGTAGGGCGGGAAGCCCTGCTGCGCGCGGCCCTGGCTGGCCGCGACGGGCACCAGCTCCAGTGCCAGCAGGCAGTCCAGGTCGCGCTCGGACAGCGCCAGCACGCGCTGCGGGCGCAGCGGGATGCTCTGCTCGCGGTCCATGGCGTCGCGCACGCTGCGACGCTGCGTGTCGGCCGGCTGCGCGGTCGCGGGCGGCGTCAGCAGCCCCAGCAGCGGCAGGCCCAGGGCCAGGCGGGTGAATCGGCGGCGGGCGGCGCGGGTCATGCCAGGGTCTCCCAGTGGAGTTGCAGCGGCTCGCGGCGCGTCATCAGCGCCAGGTGCGACTCCAGCACCGAGTGCAGGCGCGCCAGTTGCTGCGCGTCGGCGCTGTGGCAGCGCACATGCAGGGTCTGCTGCGCCTGCGGCGGCACGGGCGCGTCACCGGACGGGCCCTGCACCTCCAGCACGCAGTGGCCGAACTCGAACTCGATGCTGGCGAGCCGGGGCTGCTGGTGCACCGGCACCTTCTTCGCGAAATGCTTGGCGAGCTTGAACAGATACTGTTCGGCCATGGTCGTGGCCACGCTGGCTTGGCTGTGGATCATGCGTTCTCCGCGGGATGTCAGAAATTGGCGCCCAGGCGCACCCAGACGCGGCGGCCCTCGTCGGGCAGCCAGTTGCCGGACAGGCCGGTGTTGCGGGTGCGCTCGTCGACCTCCAGCTGGCGGTTGCCCAGGTTCAGCACCGCGGCGCTCAGGGTCAGGTGTTGCGTCATCGCGTAGCTCAGGCCCAGATCCAGCGTGGAGAAGGCGCCGCGCTCGCGCACGCCGCGCGCGCCGTTGCGCAGCGCGGCCCAGTACTGCTTGCCCTCGTGGTTGGCGCGCACGAAGGCCTTGAGCCCCGGCAGCGCCTGCCAGTCCAGGCGCAGCGAGGCCAGGTGCTTGGGCGTCTTGTCCAGCGGCCGGCCGTCCAGCGAGCCGCCGTCGAACGAGGTCTCCTTGCCGCCATGGCGCTTGGAATCGGTGTAGCTGTAGTTGCCGGACAGGGCCAGCGCCGCGCTCAGCGTCCAGTGGCCCGAGAGCTCCAGCCCGCTGATCTTCACGCGATCCACGTTGTCGTAGACGTAGACGTCCAGCGCCGGGTTGCCCGGGTCCACGCGGCCGGTGTTGTAGGACACGACCTTGTTGTGGAAGCGGTTGTGGAACAGCGTCGCGGCGAGGAAGTCGTCGCGTCCGGCGTCCCAGCGCAGGCCCAGCTCGGCGCTGCGGCTGGTCTCGGGCTTGAGATCGGGGTTGCCGCACAGCGAGCCGCGGCGCGGCGAGTTGCCGCCGGTGCTCATGCAGTAGCCGGCCTCGGCCTGGCGCAGCTTGGGCGGCTTGAAGCCGCTGCCCACGCCGCCACGCAGGCTCCAGCCGCCGTCCAGCTTGTAGATGCCGTAGACGCGCGGGCTCCAGTGCGTGCCATAGCGGCCCTCGTGGTCCATGCGCAGGCCCACGGTCAGGTCCAGGCGCTCGCTGATCTCGATCTCGTCCTCGGCGAACAGCGCGCCGGCCTGGCTGCGGATGCGGTCGGGGCTGAGCGGATGGCCCTTCACCGCGGCCTCCTGGCTCACGCCTTCCAGCGCGTTGCGCTGCCATTGCGCGCCCACGGTCAGGCTGTGCGCGTTCAGCGGCAGGGTCAGCAGGCTGTCGAACACGGTGTTGGTGACGCGCGGCTCGACGGTGGAACGCTGGCCGGCGCTCCAGTTCTGCTGCTCGCCGCGCTCCTGGTGCAGCGCGCTGCGCCAGCGCGCGCCGTCGAGCACGCGGCCGCTGTGGCTCAACACCCAGTACTGGCGCTGCTGCTCGTTGCGCGTCAGCGGGTCGCTGTCGGCCACGCTGCGGCCCGGCGTGGCCTCGCGGCGCAGCTCGCCGCGCCCGGCCTCCAGCGCGAACTGCTGCCCCTCCCAGGGCGAGAAGCCCAGCTTGGCGCCGAAGCTGCTGTTGCGCTGGTCGGGCGAACCGATGGTCATGCTGACCGGGTAGTAGACGCGGTCCTCCGAGCGATCGCTCAGGCCGCCCCACAGCTGCAGCGACAGCCCGCCCGCCAGCGGGCCACCCAGCCAGAATTCGCCCTGGCGCGCATCGCCGTAGCGGCGGTCGCCCTGCTGCCAGGTGGCGCCCAGGCCGGCGCTGCCGCTCCAGTGCGTGAGCTGCTTGCGGGTGATGATGTTGATCACGCCACCCATCGCATCGGCCCCATACAGCGCCGACATCGGCCCGCGCACGATCTCGATGCGCTCGATGGCCGCCAGCGGCGGCATGAAGAAAGCCTGCACGCCGCCGGTGCCGCGGTTCATGGTCTCGCGCGTGCTCTGGCGGCGGCCGTCGACCAGGATCAGCGTGTACTCGCCGGGCATGCCGCGCAGCGTGATGTCCATGTCGTTCGCCGCGGTGCCGACCACCGCGACGCCCTCGACGCGGCGCAGCACGTCCTCCAGGCTGGCCACCGGCTCGCGCTCCAGCTGTTCGCGCGTCAGCACGGTGATGCTGGCCGGCGCGTCGGCCAGCCGGCGCTCGCTCGCGCTGGCGCTGACCACCACCTTGTCCAGTTGCTGCGGCGCGGCCTGCGCGCCCAGGCCGGCCATCAGGCCCAGCGCGAGGGCGATCTCGGCCGCCAAGGAATGGCGGCGCAGCGGGGCCTGAGAGGAGAAGGAGGAGGAGGACGGAAGAGGGAAGAAGAGCAGAGTGGGGGACGGCATCAGAATCTCGGTCGGCCCGCCCGGCGATACCGCCACGGGGCCACAGGTTGAATCTTAAATGAGAATGGTTTGCATTTGCATGAGCGCGGCGATAGTATTCCAGCCTCCACCCCGCCCCGCCTTTGCGCGCGCCACCGATGTTTGAGGTCACCACCCCCACCCCACCCTCCGCGCCAGCCCGCCACTTCGCCCGGCGCCTGCGGCCCGGGCTGGTGCTGCGCTGCAGTGCCAGCCGCCATGCGCACGATGCCGCGCAGGAGGTCGAGGCCTCGGCCGGGCTCTACCTGGTGGTGGCGCTGCGGGGCCGGGTCCATGTGGCCTTCGGCGAGCGCCATGAACGGCTGGGCGACGCGGAGGCGCAAGACCTGGCCCTGGTGACGCTGCGCCATGGCGACCGCTTCCGCCGCCTGGACGTCGACGACGGGGCCGAGGAGTGCAAGCTCAGCCTCCACGCCGGCCCGGACTGGCTGGAGCAGGCCGAGCTGCTGCCGGGGCCGCCCCGCCCCCACCTCGCCGGCGCCCATGGCCGCGCCGGTGCGCGCCTGCGCCGGCTCGCGCGCAGCGTGATCGACAGCGGCGGCCCGTCGCGCGGGCTGGAGCGGCTGCAGCTGGAATGCCTGACGCTGCAGCTGCTCGGCGAGGCCCTGTCCGAACAGGCCGGCGCCGAGCCGCCCGCCAGCATGGCGCGGCGCATGGCGCAGGCGCGCGAGCTGCTGGACAGCGGCGCCGCCGATGCCTGGAGCCTGGCCGACATCGCGCTGGAGCTGGGCTTGCACGAGAACACGCTGCAGCGCCGCTTCCGCGAGGCGCATGGCTGTTCGGTGTTCGACTACCTGCGCCGGCGCCGCCTGGAGCGCGCCCGCGCGCTGCTGCAGGCCGGCGCCAGCGTCACCGAGGCCGCGCTGGACGCGGGCTACGGCAGCCCGGCGAACTTCGCCACCGCATTCCGGCGCGCCTTCGGCTGCAGCCCCAGCCAGCAGCGTCCACGCTGAGCCCCGGCGGGGCCGCGGGCCTGGGCTAGCATGTCGGCATGTCCGTCCCAGAAGCCACCGGCCTGTTCCTGGCCTTTCTGGCGCGCCTGATCACCGGTGCCCAGGGTCATTGGAAAGGCTGCCCGCCGACCGCGGAGCAGCGCATTTATTTCGCCAACCACCAGAGCCATTTCGACTGGGTGCTGATCTGGGCTTCGCTGCCGCGCGAGCTGCGCGCGGGCACCCGACCCATCGCCGCGCGCGACTACTGGACCAGCAGCCGGCTCAAGACCTGGCTCACCACCGACGTGTTCAACGCCGTCTATGTCTCGCGCACCCGCGCCAGCCCCGACGAGGACCCGCTGGAGCCGCTGATGGAGGCGCTGGAACGCGGCGATTCGCTGGTGATCTTTCCCGAAGGCACGCGCTCCAGCAAGGGCGAGCCGCAGCCCTTCAAGGCCGGGCTCTACCACCTCGCCCAGGCCTTCCCGCAGGTCGAGCTGATCCCCACCTGGATCGACAACGTGCAGCGCGTCATGCCCAAGGGCGAGGTCGTGCCCGTGCCCATTCTGTGCACCGTGACCTTCGGCGCGCCGCTGCGCCTGGCGCCGGACGAGGACAAGCGCGCCTTCCTGGAACGCGCGCGCGCCGCGGTGATGGCGCAGCGACCGGGGGGCTGGAAGGCATGAGCTGGCTGCGCGCGCTGAATTCCAGCGAGCAGGTGGCGCTGCTCTTCGTCGTGCTCTTCGGGCTGCTGATGCTGGTCAGCATCGCCTCCGTTCTGTGGTCGCTGCGCGAGCGGCCGGAGCACGAACAGGACGCCTGGCAGGCCCAGTGGCAGCACTACCGGCACGAGCTGAACATGGTCTGGGTGGGCGCCTGCCTGTTCTGGGCCGCCTGGGTCTCGGGGCCGGTGGGGGCCACGCTGCTGTTCGGCGTCTTCTCCTTCCTGGCGCTGCGTGAGTTCATCACGCTGCTGCACACGCGCCGCGCCGACCACCGCGGCCTGATCCTGGCCTTCTTCGTGATCCTGCCGCTGCAGTACCTGCTGGTGGGCACGCGGCACTTTGACCTGTTCTCGGTGTTGATCCCGGTCTACGGCTTCCTGACCATCCCGGTGGCCAGCGCGCTGGCCGACGATCCGGGCCGCTTCCTGGAGCGCAATGCCAAGATCCAGTGGGGCATCATGGTCTGCGTCTACGGGCTGTCGCACGCACCGGCGCTGCTGCTGCTGGAGTTCCCGCGCTACCAGGGCCGTGGCGCCTTCCTGCTGTTCTTCCTGGTCGCGGTGGTCGCCTGTGGCCAGGCGGCCCAGCACCTGGCCGCCGCCAAGCTGCGCAGCCTGCCGGCGGCGCGGCGCATCAGCCGGCGCTTCTCGATGCGCGCCTGGTGGGTGGGCAGCTTCGCCGCCGCGCTGGCCGGCGCGCTGCTGTTCTGGATCACGCCCTTCAAGGCCGGCCAGGCGGCGGCCATGGCCTTCATCGCCGCCGGCGCCGGCAGCTTCGGCACGCTGGTGATGCAGGCGCTGCAGCGCGACGCGGGGGTGAAGTCATGGGGCAACCGCAGCGCGATCACCGGCGCCGTGGGCCTGCTGGACCGCATCGCGGTGATGTGCTTCGCGGCCCCCGTCTTCTTCCATTCGGTGCGCTGGTATTTCAAGGTGGGGGTCTGAGCGATGCGCATCCTCGGTATCGACCCCGGACTGCAGACCACCGGCTTCGGCGTCATCGACGCCGACGGCCCGCGCCTGGCCTATGTGGCCAGCGGCACCATCAAGACCACCGGCGTGGCCACCGGCGACCTGCCGGCGCGCATCAAGATCCTCTGCGATGGGCTTCGCGAGGTCGTCGCGCGCTACCAGCCGCAATGCGCCGCGGTGGAGATCGTGTTCGTCAACGTCAACCCGCAGTCCACCTTGCTGCTGGGCCAGGCGCGCGGCGCGGCGCTGGCCACCCTGGTGTCCGGCGGGCTGGCGGTGGCGGAGTACACCGCGGTGCAGATGAAAAAGGCCGTGGTCGGCCACGGCCAGGCGCGCAAGGAGCAGGTGCAGGCCATGGTGCAACGCCTGCTGAACCTGCCCGGCATCCCGGGCAAGGACGCGGCCGACGCGCTGGGCCTGGCCCTGATGCATGCGCAGGCCCGCGTATCCTTCGAAGCGATGAGCCGCCACACCACGCTGCAGCGGCGCCAGCACGCGCAGTTCCGCGGCGGCCGCACCTACTAGAGCCCACCCGCGCATCACAGCCTCAGGCTGCGCCGCACCAGCCAGCCACCCAGGCGCTGGCCGAGCCGCGGCCGGGGCAGCACCAGCGCCTCCAGGCCGCTGGGCGCTTCGGTGAGCCGGCGGTGGCCGCGGTCGGTCACCAGCACCGTGTCGCTGTGGCGGTAGCCGCCCACGCCGGCCTCGTAGAGGCCCGGCTCGATGGAGACCAGCATGCCGGCGGCCAGCACATGGTCGCTGCCTTCGGCGATCCAGGGCGGCTCGTGGTTGCCGAGGCCGAAGCCATGGCCGCAGCGGTGCAGCCGGGTGCGGAAGTCGGCATGGCCGGCCGCGTCAAGGAAGCGGTTCACCGCGCCATCGATCTCGGCGCAGGCCACGCCGGGGCGCAGCATCGCGAAGGCGATCGCGCGCGCCTCGCTCATCAGCGCGAACCGTTCGCGCTCGCGCGGGCGCGGCGGCGCCGTGAAGAAGCTGCGCTCGCATTCGGCCGCATAGCCGTTCACGCGCGTCAGCACCAGCGCCACATGCGGCCCGTCGCCCAGGCGCATGCCCAGCGGCGGCACGGCGTGTGGCTCCGCGCTGAGCGGCGCCGGCCAGGCCGCGGCGAGCACGCGCGTGGACAGCGGGTCCCAGTCGGGCAGCTCGCGCATGATCTTGCGCTGCAGCCGCTGCATGGGCATGAAGGTCTGGGCCGCACAGCCGCCCTGCCAGGCGCTGCGCAGCACCTGGGCCAGCCCCCAGTCGGCGTAGCGCGCGGCGCGCTGAACCTGCTCGATCTCCCAGCCGGACTTGATCAGGCGGATCGGGCCCAGGAGGTCCAGCGCCTGGCCGCCGGCCCGGCTCAGCGGCGCCGCGATCTGCCACGGCGTGCCTTCCTCGAACGCGAAGCGGCCGCGCAGCATCTGCCCATCCAGCAGCCGCTCCGCCCAGCCCTGGCCGGCCGGCGCGGGGAATTCGCGGTAGCAGTGGATGTGCTCAGGCCGCAGGCCCCAGGCCTTGCGCAGATGGTCCCGCTCCAGCACCGGCAGCAGCATGTGCCGGCCGCCATCGGCGTCGACGATGAGGAAGAACGGGCGCTCCAGCGGCTCGAAGGTGGCGCCGGTCAGGTAGTAGATGTTCTCGGTGGTGGTGATCAGCGCATGGTCCAGGCCCAGCTGGTGCAGGGCGTGGACCAGGGCCTCGTGGCGGCGCTGGAATTCGGCCGCCCGGGGCGTGGTGTCGAGAGGGGGAATCATCGCGCAAGTCCTTGTCTGGGGCGCGGGCCGCCGGGCGGCCGCAAGCTGGCGACGATTGTTCGCATGCGCACGGATTGGCAGAATTCATCGCCGGACGCCGGACATTCATTCAAGGACATCCCTCCCGGGGGTCAGGTCATGCCTTCGCTGCTCGATTCCGTCACCCCCCGCCATCTCGCCGCCCTGGTGGGCCACCTGCAGGAGCAAGGCCACGACTGCGCCACGGCGCTGCGCCAGGCCGGGCTGACACCGGCCATGCTGGCGCAGCCGCGCGTGCCCATCGCGTCGGTGATGCGCGCGATGCAGGCGCTGCTGCGGGACTCCGGTCGCAGCGACCTGGGCTTTGTACGCGGCCGGCTGACGCAGATGGGCACCGGTGACGCGGCCGGGCAGATGCTGCTCAGCGCCGCCACGCTGCGCGAGGCGCTGCAGGCGCTGCAGCCGCATGCGGCGCTGGTCTCGCCGGCCATCGCCATGCGGTTGCGCGCCGACGGCGCGGACTGCCTGGTCGAATGGACACCGGCCCTGCCCATGCCCTACGAGCTGGCCCGGGTCGCGCTGGAAACGGTGGCGGTGGCCTTCCATCGACAGGTGCTGTTCGCGCTGCAGGAGCGCGAGCTGCCGCTGCAGCTGGACTTCTCCTGGCCCGCGCCGCCGCATGCCGCGCGCTACCGCGAGCTGCGCGGCCTGCGCGTGCGCTTCGGCCGCGGCGGCGCGCCCGCGGTGATGGCGCGCCTGCCCGCCGCGGTCGCCGACCGGCCACTGCCCATGGCCGACGCGCGCGCGCTGCGCGAGGCCCTGCGCAGCGCCGGTGCCGCGCTGCGGGAGCTGGCGCGCGAACGCAGCTTCAGCGACTGGGTGCGCCATGCGCTGGCCCAGGCCGAGGACGAGTGGCCCACGCTGGAACAGCTGGCGGGGCTGCTGCGCATGTCCGGCAAGACGCTGGCGCGGCATCTGGCCCGCGAGGGCACGCAGTTCGCCGCCCTGGCCCGCGAGCTGCGCGGCGCACGGGCGCGGCGCCTGCTGGCCGAGTCCGCGCTGCCGGTGGGCGACATCGCCCACCGCCTGGGCTATGCCACGCTGGCCAACTTTTGCCGCAGCTTCAAGGCCGCCACGGGGCTCACGCCGGCGGCCTACCGCGCCGCGGCCGCGGCGGCGCCGGGCCGCGCAAGCGTGTCCGGTTGAGACCGTCCGGGGGCCTCTGAAGCCAGCCGATGCATTTCTTTCGCGGACGAAGGGAATAGACGAGCACGCCCGGGTGTTAATGCAGGGTCCCATCCCAACCACCAGGAGACTTGCATGAAGACTGCGCTGAAACTGCTGGCCGCCACCGCCGTGCTGACCCTGGCCGCCTGCGCCGCCAACCGGGGCCAAGCGCCGGCCACCCTGGTCGACGGTGTGCTGGTGGGCCCCAACCAGATGACGCTATACACCTTCGACCGCGACCTCGCCGGCTCGGGCAAGAGCGCCTGCAACGGCCCCTGCGCCGCCAACTGGCCGCCGCTGATGGCGCGCGCCGAAGACCGGCCGCAGGGCGACTGGAGCATCGTGCTGCGCGACGACGGCAGCCGCCAATGGGCCTTCAAGGGTCGGCCGCTGTACTACTGGACCAAGGACGCCAAGCCCGGCGACCGCAGCGGCGACGGCGTCAACAAGCTGTGGCGCCTGGCCACCCCCTGACCCCGGCGCCCGCCGCGCATGATCCTCGACGAGGCCCTGCCCCATCTGCCGCGCCTGCGCCGCCATGCGCGGCTGCTCTGCGGCGACGCGGCGGCGGCCGACGACCTGCTGCAGGACACGCTGGAGCGCGCCGCGCTGAAATGGCGGCTCTGGCAGCCACCCGAGGACGACGCGCGCGGCGACGCGCTGCGCAACTGGCTGCTGACGCTGATGCACCGGCTCTTCCTCAACCAGCGCCGCCGCGCCCGCGCGGCGCTGTACGAGAGCCTGGACGAGGACGAGGACGGCCTGCCGCACCCGGCGCTGCAGACCCCGCCTCCTGCGCTGGACCTGCGGCTGGACCTGCAGCGCGCCTTCGCGGCGCTGCCGGCCGTCTCGCGCGAGGTGCTGCTGCTGGTCTGCGTCGAGGAGCTCAGCTATGCCGAAACCGCGCGCCTGCTGGAGGTGCCGGTGGGGACGGTGATGTCGCGCCTGTCGCGCGCCCGCGAGCGGCTGCGCGAACAGATGCAGCCCAGTGCCGCGCCGACACCGCGGCTGCGTGTGGTGAAGTGAGATGAACAGCGATTTCCGCCCCGACGAATCCCTGCTGCACGCCTTCGTGGACGGCGAGCTGGAGCCCGCCACCGCGGCCCG
Source organism: Pelomonas sp. CA6 (assembly GCF_022549225.1). Classification (GTDB taxonomy): domain Bacteria; phylum Pseudomonadota; class Gammaproteobacteria; order Burkholderiales; family Burkholderiaceae_C; genus Roseateles. Next base: position 117,595 of record NZ_JAKZFD010000001.1, on the reverse strand, counting down.
CGTGGCGCAGTGGCTGGACCAGCACCCGGACCAGGCCGAGCGCGTGCTGGCCTGGCGCACGCAGCGCGGCGCACTGCAGGGCCTCGCGCTGGAGGTGCTGGACGAGCCGCTGCCGCAGCGGCTGCGCGACGCGCTGGACGGCACCGCTGCGGCCAGGCCCGCGCGCTGGCACGCCACGCAGGCCTGGGCGGCCAGCCTGATGCTGCTGGCGCTGGGCCTGGGCGGCGGCTGGGGCGCGCATGCCTGGTGGAGCAGCACGCAGCGCCTCGCGCCGCCGCTGGCACGCGCCCCCGACCCGGGCTTTGTGCGCGACGCGGCGATCGCCCACGTGCTCTACCAGCCCGAGCAGCGTCATCCGGTCGAGGTGGGCGCGGACCAGCAGGCCCATCTGGTCGCGTGGCTGAGCAAGCGCCTGGGCCAGCCGCTGCGCGTGCCCGACCTGTCGGACCAGGGGCTGCGCCTGGTCGGCGGCCGGCTGCTGCCGGCCGGCGATGGCGCGGCCGCCAGCGCGTCGGCGCCCGCGGCGCTGGCGCGCGCGCAGTTCATGTACGAGGACCGCGAAGGCCATCGACTCACGCTCTACGTGGCGACCGCCGCGGGCACCGATGCGCCGCCGGCCTTCCGCATCAGCGCCGGCCCTCCCGGGCCGGACGGCCAGTCCCTGGCCAGCTTCTACTGGGTGGAAGGCCCGCTGGCTTATGCGCTCAGCGGGCCTCTGGACGCGGCGCGGCTGACCCGGCTGGGCAGCCTGGTCTACGCCCGCCTCAAGACCTGACCCCGGTCAGGCCGAACGGCGGCGACGCAGCACCGCACCCAGGCCGGCCAGCGCGGCCAGGCTCAGCGCCAGCGACTGCGGTTCGGGCACGTCGTTGCGCTGCGGACGGATTTCCAGCAGGCCGCCGGAATCGAGGAAATCGCTGTTGAACACCAGCGTGCTGCTGCCGAAGAAGGCGCTCAGGGTCAGCGAGCCGCCCAGGAAGGACACGTAGGCATTCGGTCCCACCAGCGCGCCGCTCTCGAACTGCGCGTAGGCGCCGGGCATGGCGTCGGCCAGCGTGTAGTGGCGGCCCAGCAGCGAGACGCTCAGGCTCAGCAGGTCCACGGCCGCGTCGCCGCCGCCCAGCGCCTCGTCGAAGCTGAACTCGCCGCTGAAGGCCGAGCCGGCCTGCGGGCCGAAGTCCATGGTGCCGGTGAAGCTGTAGCTCACCGGACCGGCCCAGGCGCTCTGGGCCAGCAGCAGCGCGGCGGCGGCCGCGAGTTTCTTGAAGGTTTTCATGACGGGTTCTCCTTGTTGGAAAACCCCGGCGCCTGCGCGGCGCCGGGGTCAGAGGGATGGGCGATGGATCAGAAGCGGAAGTTCTCGGGCTTGAGCTTGTCGCAGCTCAGGCCCTTGAGCAGCACCAGCGGGCGCGCCGCAGCGGTGCCGGCCTTGCCGTCCGGATCGACCTGGATCAGCGCGCCGCCGGCATTGGCGCTGCACAGCACGTGGCCGCTGGCGAGCGGGTTCTCGCTGCTCACGTTCAGGCTGCGCATCAGCGAGCCCAGCACCAGCACATCGTCGGCCGGCGTGAAGTCGGTGATGGTGTCGCCGGCATCGGCCAGGCTGCGGTAGACGAACTGGTCGCGGCCCTTGCCGCCGGTCAGCGTGTCGGCACCGGGGCCGCCTTCGATGACGTCGTCGCCATCGCTGCCCACCAGCACGTCGCGGCCGGCCGTGCCCTGGATCTGCTTGAGCAGGTTCAGGCCCATGACCATGGGGTCATGGTCGGACGAACGGAAGGGGCTGGCGGTGTAGAAGTCCACGGGCTTGGACTCCAGGTTGTAGTCCAGCAGCTCGGGCTCGTCGGCGTTGATGTGCCAGCTGGTCGCGAACACCACCTTGCCGCTCAGGCTGGCGCTGGTGATGCCATGGTCCAGACGACCGGCCGCGCCGTCGAAGACATAGGAATAGTCCTCGGGGTTAAAGCGGCCCACCTGGTCCACGAAGGCGCCATCCTCGGTCAGCACGCGGATCGGGTCCTCCTGGGCGTAGGCGTTGAAGTCGCCCAGCAGCACCAGGTCCTCGGTACCGTACAGGCTCTGCACCTGCTGCGCGAACTGGCGCAGGCGCTGGGCCTGCTCCACGCGGGTGGCGTTCCAGCAGCCCTGCAGGCCGTCGTCGGCATCCGGATTGGCCGGATAGCTGCCGCCGGGGCAGCTGCCCTTGGACTTCAGGTGGTTCACCAGCACGGCGAACTTTTCGCCGTTGGCGGCCGCGAAGCCCTGGGCCAGCGTGGGCCGGTTGTTGACCGGATCGACGTCGGAGACCGGCGCGCCGACCGGCGTGAGCCGGTCCTTGCGGTAGAGCAGCGCGACGCGGATCGCGTCCGTGCCCGTGCCCTGGGCCGGCGTGGCGCCAGCCGCGTACACGGGCCCGCCCTTGGCCGCGTTCAGCGCGTCCACCAGGTTCTGCAGCGCCACCGTGCCGTTGTTCTGGATCTCCATCAGGCCGACGACGTCGGCGTCCAACGCCGCCAGGCTGGCGACGATCTTGTCGCGCTGGCGGATGAACTCCTCCAGGTTGTCCGCGCCACGGCAGCCGACCTGGCAGGTCTGGCCGGTCTTGCCATCGGCGGTGCGACCGTTGGTGAAGGTGGTGAAGAAGTTCAGCACGTTGGCGCTGGCGATGCGCACATTGCCACCGCTGACCTGCGGCGTCGCCACGCGCGGGTTGCTGCGCTGGAACTGCGGCACCTGCAGCGGATGGATCTTGTAGGACGCCGAGCCGGTGTTGGACGCGGTCGCGAGACCGAAGTCCAGCACGCCGGTGACGGATTCGGTGCTGTCACCGGCCCGCACGGTGTTGGCCTCGCCCAGATAGGGCGGCGGCGAGGGGTACTGGGTGCTCTGGCCATCGTCCAGCACGATGCTGCGGGCGCGGTTGGCCTCCAGCAGCGCGCGCGCGTCGGGACCGGCGGGCCGCACATTGGTGGGCGTCAGCACGCGGCCGCCGGCCGCCAGCGTCAGCTGGCCATAGCGGCCCAGGAAGGCGTTCTGCTGCACCGTCAACGGACCACGCAGCGTGACCAGCATGCCTTCCAATGACTCCAGGCCGCCGGCCGGGGGATTCAGCAGGTCCAGCTCCACCGGCTGGATCTCGTAGCCGCTGCCCTTGACGACGAGGCCGGTCGGGCCGGTCAGCTGGGTCAGCGGGCGCGACAGGGTCTGGGCGTTGCCGGCGGCGCCGGTGTTGTATTCGGTGACTTTGCCGCTGAGTTCGATCAGCTGCCCGCGCTGCACCGTCGGCACCGTGCTGGTGAACACGAAGATGCCGTCGGAGGTCATCGGATCGCCGTCGCCCAGCGGGTCCTGCATGAAGAAGCCGTTGCCGTTGACCTTGGTGACGACGCCGCCGGTCAGCACGGTCTGGCCCTCCAGCGGGCTGCGCGCGCCCTGGCCCTGGATGGCATAGATGGGGGTCTTGCCGGTCAGCGTGACCTTGAAGGCGCAGGCCGCGGTCTGCCCGCCGTCATTGGCCCATTGCAGCGACAGGTTGTAGGCGCCGGGCGCCGCGCTGGCGGCCACCTGCAGCGTCTGGGTCGCGCTGGCGCCGGGCGCATCGGCCGGCGTCAGGTTGAGCAGCGTGAACCCCTGCGGCAGCCCGTTGGGCAGCACGCTGAGCGCGTTGACGATGGAGTCGGCATCGCGTGCGCCGACGCTGAAGACCTGCGCCGTGCCGGCCGCCAGGCTGATGTCCGGGCACTGGGCCACGATGGGCTGCGCCACCGGGCCGCCGGCGCACAGATGGGCCGGCGACGCGGCGTTGCGCGGCGACGGCGCGAGCACCTCGAAGTCGGCCTGGTTGACGTTGCTGTCGGTGCAGCCCCCGGCCTTGCGCAGCGCCGCGGTGGTGTTGCTGAGCGTCGCCACCGGCGCGCCTTCGAGCGGCGTGGAGCTGCTGCCGAAGCTCACCATGTCCTCGGCGCCGGAGGGCACCGCGACCTGGCCGATCGCGGCGTCGGTCTTCATCAGCGCAACCTTGCCGGCCGTGCCGCTCATCGCCAGCGTGCCGCTGAAGTCGCCCTGCACATCCACGCTGCCGCCCGTGCCCTGGGCCTGACGGATCAGGTAGTAGCGCCCCGGCGCCAGACGCACGCCGGCCGGGATCACCGTGCGCGACCAGTTGGTGCCGGTGGCACTGGCGTACTGCACGCTCCAGCCGCCGATCTCGACCTCGGTCGAGCCGGCGTTGAACAGTTCGATGAAGTCCTGCTTCAGCGTGGCACCGGCATTGCCGCCGCCGCCATAGACCTGGCTGATCACGACACCGCTGGGCGAGGCCACAGCCAGCGGTGCCGCGAAGGCCAGCGCCATCAGTCGGGCAAGGGGGATGAGTTTCATGGTGGAAAACGTTTGCTCTTGGAGTTCCTGCAACGCAGGGAGGGCGGGGCCGGCATTCAACCGGCGCGCCGATGCTAGCCAGCGCCCCCCTGGGCGCGCCAGACGCCTGAATGCGGGGGTGGTCGGCGCAAGAGGGTCAGGTCTTGCCTCTCGCGGGCGCCCAGCGCACGGGCCGCGGGCGATCGGGCCTCGGCCGGAGCGGCGAACCTGGTGGAAACCCGTAATTTGCAGCCGCCGACCTGGGCCCGTCATGCGGCCGACATCGAGGCCTGCGATCCGCGAAGCGGCCGCGCGGCGTGCACCGGCCCGACCACGCCGCCCCCGGCGCCCGGCCCTCGCGCGGCGATGCCCGGGCGCGCTGCCCGGATTTTCTTGATGTCGTCATGAAGCCCAGGCTTGGCGTCCCGGAGCAGCCGCGGCCCACCCATGCGCCCCGGCATCCCCGGGTCGGGCTTGGCACAATGCGCCGGCCCCCTGTCCGCCGCCGCCCATGACCCTCAGCGCCCTGATCGCCCGCCACGTGCAGCAGCACTGGCGCCCCTATGCCGCCAGCGCGCTGATGCTGGTGTCGATCGCCGTGCTGACGGTCTGGATTCCACGCCAGGTGGGCCAGGTGGTGGACGGGCTGGCCGCCGGGCGGCTGGGCGCCGCGGCGCTGCTGCGCCAACTGGCACTGCTGGCGGGCGCCGGCCTGGCCATCTACCTGCTGCGCGTGGGCTGGCGGCTGGCGCTGTTCGGCAGCGCCTACCGGCTGGGCCTGGCGTTGCGCCAGCGCCTCTACGACCAGATGACGCGCCAGGGGCCGGCCTTCTTCCATCGCCAGCGCACTGGCGACCTGATGGCGCTGGCCACCAACGACATCGACACCATCGAGCAGGCCGCCGGCGAAGCGCTGCTGGCCGCCTTCGACGGCAGCCTGACCCTGGCGCTGGTGCTGGCGATGATGACGCTGGGCGTGGACTGGCGGCTGGGCCTGGCCGCGCTGCTGCCCTTCCCCTTCATGGCGCTGGCGTTCTGGCGCATCTCGCAGCGCGTGCACAGCGCCTGGGCCGATTCGCTGGCGCGCTTCTCGGCGCTCAACCAGCAGGTGCAGGACCAGCTGGCGGGCATGCGCACGCTGCGCGCGATGGGCCTGGCACCGCAGAGCCGGCGCCAGTTCGCCGAGTTGGCCGGCGCCGCCGGCGAGAGCGCCTACCAGACGCAGCGCTGGGAGGCCATGTACGAGCCGGCGGTCGGCCTGAGCCTGGGCGCGGCCACGGTGATCGCGCTGGGCATGGGCGCCTGGCTGGTGCAGCGCGACGAGATCAGCATCGGCATGCTGACCTCCTTCACCATGTACCTGGGCCAGCTGATCTGGCCGATGTTCGCGGCCGGTTGGGTGCTGTCGCTGCTGGAGCGCGGCCGCGCCGCCTGGGCGCGGCTGCAGCCGGTGCTGGACGCGCCGGACGGACTGGTCGACCAGGGGCGCGAGGCCGTGCCCCCGGGTCCGTCCCTGCACTGGCAGGGGCTGGACTTCCGCTACCCCGGCACCGAGGTGGCGGCGCTGGCGGGCATCGAGCTGCATCTGGCGCCGGGGCGCACGCTGGGCATCGTCGGCCCCACCGGCGCCGGCAAGTCCACGCTGCTGCGATTGCTGCTGCGCCAGTACGAGCCCGACCGGGGTCAGGTCTTGCTGGGCGGCATCCCGGCGCCGCGGCTCGCGCTGGACGCGCTGCGCCGCACGCTGGCCTGGGTGCCGCAGGAGCCCTTCCTGTTCTCGGCCTCGGTGGCGGAGAACATCGCGCTGGCCAGCCCGGACGCCAGCCGCGCGCAGATCGCCGCGGCCGCCGAGCTGGCGGCGGTGCACGAAGACATCCTGCGCCTGCCGCAGGGCTACGACACCCTGGTCGGCGAGCGCGGCGTCACGCTGTCCGGCGGCCAGCGCCAGCGCGTCGCCATCGCCCGCGCGCTGCTCGCCGAGGCCCCGGTCCTGCTGCTGGACGACGCCCTCTCGGCGGTGGACAGCGGCACCGAAACCCAGATCCTCGCCCACTGGCGCGAACTGCGCGAACGCCACCCGGAGCGCAGCCTGGTGGTGGTGAGCCATCGCCTCTCCGCGGTCCGCGAGGCGGACGAGATCATCGTGCTGCGCGGCGGCCGCATCGTCGAGCGCGGCACGCACGAGGCGCTGCTCGCGCAGGACGGCTGGTACGCCAGCCAGTGGCGCTATCAACAACTGGAGGCCAGCCTTGACGCAGAGTGAGCCGGCAAACAATGCGCCGGCCGGCGCGCCGATGCGCGAGGCCCTGGCGCTGCTGGTGCGGGCGGCCCGGCCCGAATCGCGCCGCCTGACCCAAGGCCTGCTGTGGCTGGTGCTGGCCGCGCTGCTGGAGGCGCTGGGCCCGGTGCTGGGCAAGCACCTGATCGACGCGCAGCTGCTGCCGCGCCGCTTCGATGGGCCACAGATCGCGCTGCTGCTGGCGGCCATGCTGACCAGCGGCTGGATCGCCAGCCTGCTGCGCTATGCCCAGCTGCGCCGCATGGCCGGCGTGGCGCAGCGTTCGGTGCTGCGGCTGCGCACCCAGGTCTGGGACCATGTGCTGGCCCAGCCCATCGCCTTCTTCGACCGTTCCATCAGCGGCCAGCTGCTGAGCCGGGTCACCAACGACACCGACGCGGTCAACAACCTGTACCGGCAGGTGCTGTTCGTGATGCTGGACTCCGGCATCGTGGTGCTGGGCGCGCTCGTCGCGATGGCCTGGCTGGACTGGCGGCTGATGCTGATCGTCGTCGCGCTGGTGCCGGCCAGCGTGGCCATCATCTGGCTTTACCAGCGCGCCAGCGCGGCCGCCGTGCAGCGCACGCGCGCGCTGCGCGCCGAGCTCAACGCGCAGATGGCGGAGAGCATCGCCGGCATGGCCATGCTGCAGAGCGCGGGCGCGGCGCGGCGCTTCTCGCAGCGCTTCGCCGGCACCAACGCGGCCCAGCTGGATGCGCGCAAGCAGGAGCTCAAGGCCAACGCCTGGCTGTTGCGGCCGGCGCTGGACCTGCTCAACGTGCTGCTGATCGTCGCGCTGATTTACGGCTTTGGGCTGCGCGGCGAGGCCACGCCCGGCGCGGTGCTGGAGGTGGGGCTGCTCTACGCCTTCCTGAGCTATATCGCGCGCGTCGTCGAGCCGCTGATCCAGATCACCATGCAGTTCAGCCAGCTGCAGCAGGCGCTGGTGGCGGCCTCGCGCGTGCACGCGCTGCTGCGCGAACCTGCCGAAGCCGACGCCACCCGGCCCGAGGCGCGGGTGCCTCGCGGCGCGATCAACCTGCGCGGCCTGAGCTTCGGCTACCAACCCGGCCAGCCGGTGCTGCAGGACATCAGCCTGGAGATCGCGCCGGGCAGCTTCGTCGGCATCGCCGGGCACACGGGCTCGGGCAAGTCCAGCCTGCTGGCGCTGCTGCTGCGCTTCTATGCGCCGCAGCGGGGCGAGCTGCTGCTGGATGGCCAGCCGCTGGCCCACATCCCCGAGGCGCGGCTGCGCGAGGCCGTGGCGCTGGTGCCGCAGGAGCCCTACCTGGTCTCGGGCACGGTGCGCGAGAACCTGCGCATGGGCCGCGACATCCCCGACGAGCGCCTGTTCGAGGCCGCGCGTGCCGCGCGGGTGCACGATTTCCTGGCCGCGCTGCCGCGGGGCTACGACAGCCGGCTGGGCGATGGCGGGCTGGCCGTCTCCACCGGGCAGAAGCAGCTGATCGCGCTGGCGCGCGCGCTGGCCGGCGATCCGCGCGTGCTGCTGCTGGACGAGGCCAGCGCCAACATCGACAGCGCCACCGAGGCCCGCGTCGGCGAAGCCCTGCTGGGCCTGCGCGGCCGCGTGACGGTGATCGCGGTGGCGCACCGCCTGTCCACGCTGCGCGAGGCCGACCCCATCCTCGTGCTCAGCCACGGCCGGCTGGCCGAGCAGGGCACGCACGACGAGCTGATGGCGCGCGAAAACGGGATCTACCAGCGCCTGGTGCAGCTCCAGGCGCTAGAGCAATAGCGCCAGCCGTTCCAGAATCAGCACCGCGAAGAAGCCCAGCCCGGCGATCACGGTCCACTTCATGATCAGGAAGGCGCGCAGGCGCCAGACCGGCTGGCCGGTGGCCAGGTTCAGTGCGAAGCACAGCACGGTGGCGGCGACCAGCAGGCCGATAAGCAGGCGGAAGATCATCATGGCAGCAGGTCCTGGTGCGCGGCGCTCACCACGCCGGCGCCAGCTCCGCGAAGCCCTGCGGGGCGTCGCGTTCGTCTTCGAAGGTGACGAGTTCGTAGGCCTGCGAGTCGGCCAGCAGTTCGCGCAGCAGCAGGTTGTTCAGCGCGTGCCCGCCCTTGAAGGAGGTGTAGGCCGCCAGCATGGGATGGCCGGCCACCTGCATGTCGCCGATCGCGTCCAGGATCTTGTGCTTCACGAACTCGTCGTCGTAGCGCAGGCCCTCGGCATTGAGCACGCGGTAGTCGTCGACGACGATGGCGTTGTCCATGCTGCCGCCCAGCGTCAGCCCGCGCGAACGCATCAGCTCGATGTCCTTGGTCATGCCGAAGGTGCGCGCGCGCGCGATTTCGCGCTTGTATTGGCCGCTGCCCATGTCGAAGACATAGTGCTGGCCGGTCGCCGCGACCGCGGGGTTGTCGAACTCGATCTGGAAGCTCAGCGTGTAGCCGTGCAGCGGCTCCAGCCGGGCCCACATCAGGCTCTTGCCTTCGCCGCGGCGCACCTCGACCGGCTTCTTCACGCGCAGAAAGCGCTTGGGTGCGTTCTGCAGCTCGATGCCGGCCGACTGCAGCAGGAACACGAAGCTCGCCGCCGAGCCGTCCAGCACCGGCACCTCGTCGGCGTTGATGTCCACCAGCAGGTTGTCCAGCCCCAGGCCGGCGCAGGCGGACAGCAGGTGTTCGATGGTCTGCACCTTGGGCTGGCCGGGGTCGCCCCCGGGGCTGATGGTCGTCGCCATGCGCGTGTCGCAGACGTTCAGCGGCCGCACCGGGATGTCCACCGGCTGGGCCAGGTCGACGCGCCGGAACACGATGCCGGTGTCCGGGGCCGCCGGACGCAGGGTCAGCTCGACCTTCTGCCCGCTGTGTATGCCCACGCCGACGGCGTGGGTCAGGGATTTGAGGGTTCGTTGTTTGAGCATGGGCCAGGGAAACGCTGCGGGAATGGGTCTCTAGGGATTGTCCCCTATCGGCCCCTCCGCTGCCCATGGCTTCTCGCTATCCCGGCGATCAATCGGCAGGCGCAAGGTCACCACCGTGCCATGCCCCACGCTGCTGTCCACGCGCAGCGAGCCGCCCAGCTTGCGCGCGCGCCGCTGCAGCCCGCGCAGGCCCCGGCCGTGCTGGATGCGCTCCACGTCGAAGCCCTCGCCGTTGTCCTCGACGCGGATCTCGACGCGGGTCTGCATGTCGCGCGTGACGAGGCGGATGCGGCTCGCATGCGAGTGCTTCAGCGCATTGGTGATCGCCTCCTGCATCAGCCGCAGCACCTGCAGCGCGTCGGGCGGTTCCAGCCAGGGCAGCGGCGGCAGGTCCTGTACGTCCCAGTCCAGCTTGACCCCGCCCAGCTGCATGCGCTTGCCCAGGCGGTAGCGCATGGTCGCGAGCAGCGCCACCAGATCGTGGCCCACGGGCTCCAGCGAATCGATCACCAGGCGCAGGTCGTCCACGCATTCGCGCAGCACGTCCACCACCTGCTCGCGCCCCATGGTGCCCTGCTCCACCGCCACCATGGCCGACAACAGCGAGGAGCCCAGCCCGTCGTGCATGTCCTGCATCAGGCGCTGGCGTTCCTGCAGCAGCGCCTGGCGGCGCTCCTGCGCGGCCTCGTGCTGCAGCTGCTCGGTCAGCGCCTCGCGCTGCTGGATCAGGCGGCGCGCCATCTCCTGCTCGCCGGCCTCGACACGCTGCAAGGCCTGCGCATGCCGGCGCCCCAGCCACCACGGCAGCAACAGCAACAAGGCCAGTGGCGCCCAGCGCAACAGCGTGGGCCAGGGCGGGCCCTGGCCGGAAACATCCAACAGCGCCAGCAGCGTCGGCGGCACCAGCACCGCGGCCACCGTCGCGGTACGCGCAAGGCCGGCCTTGGCCGCCTGCACCAGCAGCACCGCGGACAGCGCCAGCAACACGCCGGCGTCCAGCCAGGGCAGCCAGGCCAGGGCCCAGGCGCCCCCCGTCAACCCCAGCACCACGCCCCCCACGGCCAGACCCAGCATCAGCCGCCGCGGGCGCGGCGGCGCACAGGCCAGTGCGGCGGCCAGCAGCCAGCTGCATCCCAGTCCGGCCTGCAGCGCCGCCAGCGTGCCGTCCCAGCGCGCGTCGGCCGCCGCGCCCTGGGGCGGCAGCAGCAGAAAAACACCCCAGCACACCCCGGCCAGACCCAGCCATCCCAAGGATGCGTCCGGCCGCACGCGGCGCAGCGCCGCAAGCGCCATCAGCCCGGCCAGCAGCGACCCCAGCCCGAGCAGCTGCGCGACCGGCGCAGGCGGCGCAAGCCTAAGAGGAGCCCCGAGTCGGAAACGCCTGGCCGCGCCATCCGTCGGCACGGGCGGGACCACGTCCGGCGGCGCGCTTGCGCGGGGTGCGTCAATGCGAGCGAAGGAGACACCGGTGAGCGGCAACGCCGAGGCGGCCGTCCCGGCTGGGACGGCCGCGTTCAAGGTCGCCTGGGGCTGGCCGTGGGCGGCCAGCGCGGTGCACAGCACCCACAGCCCCACTAGACGCGCAATCCACCGCTGCATGGGTTCTTCTAACTTCTGCTGGGACGCGCATCCCAGGATCTTGCGCATTGCGCACAAGGGCTCAGTCTGCCCAAACTCCCATTGGATCACTAGCGCGCCGCCGTGGGCGAGCAACAAAATACCCGAAACAGGTTCAAGGGCCCGGCGGCAGATGGTGTAGAGCAGCCGGGCCGCAACGAGTGGGCGGAAAAGAAAAAAGGCCATGCAACGCATGGCCTTCCAGGAGGGATGAACGCGCGCCGGATCAATCGGCTTGCTTGCGCAAGAAGGCCGGGATCTCGATCTCATCCATGCCATTGGAGGACAGTGCTTCGACCTTGGCCGCGGCGGTGCGGCCATGGCGCCAGACGCTGGGCACGCTCATGCCGCCGAAGTCCTGGCCGGACGCCGCGCCAGCCGTGGTGGCCGCGCCGGACATCACGACCGACTGCGTCAGCACCGGCATGTTGTCGGTGCCGGTGCGCAGCTGGGGCTGCTGCACCACCTGCAGCGGCGCCTGCTGGCGCGCGCGCTGCGAGCTCAAGCCGGTGGCGATCACGGTGACGCGCAATGCGTCGCCCAGGCTTTCGTCGTAGGCCGTGCCGTAGATGATGTGGGCATCGTCCGCCGCGTAGCGCTTGATCGCGGTCATCGCGTTGCGGCTCTCGGCCAGCTTGAAGTTGTTCCGGCTCGCGGCGATCAACACCAGCACGCCACGCGCGCCGGACAGATCGATGCCTTCCAGCAGCGGGCAGGCCACGGCCAGCTCGGCGGCCTTGGTCGCGCGGTCGGGGCCCGAGGCCACGGCCGTGCCCATCATCGCCTTGCCCGGCTCGCTCATCACGGTCTTGACGTCTTCGAAGTCGACGTTGACCAGGCCCGGCATGTGGATGATGTCGGAAATGCCGCCCACGGCGTTCTTCAGCACGTCGTTGGCGTGCGCGAAGGCCTGGTCCTGCGTGACGTCGTCACCCAGCACTTCCAGCAGCTTGTCGTTGAGCACAACGATCAACGAGTCGACATTCGCCTCCAGCTCGGCCAGGCCGGCATCCGCCGCCTTGGAGCGGCGCGAACCCTCGAACTCGAAGGGCTTGGTGACCACGCCCACGGTGAGGATGCCCATCTCCTTGGCCACGCGCGCGATCACGGGCGCCGCGCCGGTGCCGGTGCCGCCGCCCATGCCGGCGGTGATGAACAGCATGTGCGCGCCCTGGATGGACTCGCGAATGCGGGCCTCGGCCTCTTCGGCCGCCGAACGGCCCACCTCGGGCTTGGCGCCAGCGCCCAGACCGCTGTGCCCCAACTGGAGGAGCTGGTCGGCCTTGGATCGATTCAGCGCCTGGGCATCGGTGTTCGCCACCACGAACTCCACGCCCTGCACCCCTTGCGAGATCATGTGCTCGACGGCATTGCCGCCGCCACCGCCCACGCCGATCACCTTGATCTGGGTGCCTTGGTCAAACTCTTCGATCATCTCGATCGCCATATCAAACCTCCTAACGATATTGTGCAGTTGCCATCCGCAAAAAACCACAGGGTTGGCCCTTTTTTTTGAGCCCACGGCACGTTTCCGCGCCGTTTTCTTAGCCCTGACTTACACCTTGAAACCAGTGGTCAGAAATTCCCCAGGAACCAATCCTTGGCACGACCGAACAAGGTCTTGACCGACCCCGCCTGCTGCGCCGCCTTGAAACCCCGCGTACGCGAAAGACGCGCCTCCTCCAACAGCCCCATCACGGTCGCCGAGCGGGGATTGGCGACCATGTCGAACAGCGCGCCGCTATAGGTCGGATTGCCGCGCCGGACGGGTTTCAGGAATATGTCCTCGGCCAGTTCCACCATGCCCGGCATGACCGCCGAACCGCCGGTCAGGACAATGCCCGAGGACAGCAATTCCTCGTAGCCCGATTCCCGGATCACCTGGTGGACCAGCGAGAAAATCTCTTCGACGCGCGGTTCAATGACGCCGGCAAGCGCCTGTTTGGACAATTGCCGCATCGCCCGGTCGCCCAAACCCGGAACATCCACCTGGTCGGACGGGTCGGCGCGCAGTTGTTTCGCAACGCCATGTTCGACCTTGATTTCCTCGGCATCCTTGGTCGGCGTGCGCAGCGCCATCGCAATATCGCTGGTGATCAGGTCGCCAGCGATCGGAATGACCGCGGTATGGCGGATGGAACCGCCGGTGAAGATGGCCACGTCCGTGGTGCCGGCGCCAATGTCGACCAGCGCCACGCCCAGGTCGCGCTCGTCCGAGGTCAGCGCCGCCAAACTCGAGGCGCTGGGATTGAGCACCAGTTGCTCCACCTCCAGGCCGCAGCGGCGCACGCATTTGACGATGTTTTCGGCGGCGCTTTGGGCGCCGGTCACGATATGGACCTTGACCTCCAGCCGGCCGCCGCTCATTCCGATCGGTTCCTTGACCTCGTGACCGTCGATCACGAATTCCTGCGGCTCCACCAGCAGCAGGCGCTGGTCATTCGGGATATTGATGGCCTTGGCGGTTTCCACCACGCGCGCCACATCCACCGGCGTGACCTCCTTGTCGCGCACGATCACCATGCCGGTCGAGTTCTGGCCGCGGATATGACTGCCGGTGATCCCCGTATAAACCCTGGAGATGCGGCAGTCGGCCATCATCTCCGCTTCCTTCAAGGCCTGCTGGATGGACTGCACGGTGGCGTCGATATTGACGACCACGCCGCGCTTCAGGCCGTGGCTGGGCGCAACCCCCAAACCGGCGATGCGCAACTCCCCATTGCCCATCACCTCGGCCACCACCGCCATGATCTTGGCGGTGCCGATGTCCAAACCAACGACCAAATCCTTGTATTCCTTGGCCATGTCCGTCCTCAGTTACCGGCTTCCCGGTTTCGTTTTCGTCTTGGGCGCCTGCGTGGAAACCCCCGCGAGGCGTAATGCATAGCCCTGCTCGTGGCGCAGGTCGGCCGACACCGGCCGCGACTGGTAGCGCGCCGCGACCTGGGCCACGGTGCCGGCGAAGCGGCCGAAACGCGCCAGCACCTCGGCTTCGTCGCCACGCCCCAGCTCCACCACCCCGCCCTTTTCCAAACTCAGGCGCCAGGAGCCGCGGCCGGACAGGTCCAGCCGGTCGACCGACTCGCCCAGCTTCTGCCGCGCCAGGGCTTCCAGCTGGCGCCACATGCTCAGCATGCGCGGCGCGCTGCCCTGCGGGCCGGACAGCACCGGCAAGTCCTCGTCCTCCACGTCACCCAGGTTGGCCTGGAACACCTCGCCGAAGCTGTTGACCAGCAGCGACTCCGCCACCGCGTCGCTGTCGGCGTCAGCGCCCTCGGCCTTGGTTTCCCACAGCGCCGCCGGCCGGTGCTCCTCCAGCTGCACGCGCAGCTGGCGCGGCCAGACGCGCTGCACCGTGGCGCGGCGCACCCAGGGCACGGCTTCGAAGGCCTCGCGCGCCGTCTGCAGGTTCATGCTCAGAAAGCTGCCCGACAAGCGCGGCAGCGCATTGGCCCGCAAGGAGGCGGCGCTGTTGCGGCTGACGTCGCCCTCGACCAGGATGGAGCGGATCGCGAAGACCGGCTGGCGCGCCAGCCATTGCAGCGTCAGCGCGCAGCCCGCCAGCACCACGCCCAGCAGCAACACCGCGGCGACGCCGTTCATCACGCGGATGTCCGGCGGCAGCGGGGTTTGCGGGGCGTAGGGCGCGTTGCGCATGGTCGTTCGGCGTCAGCGCTGTCCGTCCAGCCGCGCCTGGGCCAGCAGCCACAGGCACAGCCGTTCGTAACTGATGCCCGCGGCCTGCGCGGCCTTGGGCACCAGGGAATGCGAGGTCATGCCCGGCGAGGTGTTCATCTCCAGCAGGAAGAACTTGCCATCGCTGTTGCGGCGCATCAGGTCGGCGCGTCCCCAGCCCCGGCAGCCCAGGCTGCGGTAAGCGGCCAGCGCGAGCTGCTGCACCTCGGCCTGCTGCGCGGGCGGCAACTGGCCCACCAGGTACTGGGTCGTGTTGGTGAAGTACTTGTTCTGGTAGTCGTAGTTGCCGGCCTGCGCGCGGATCTCGATGACGGGCAGCGCGAGGGCGTCATCGCCATCGCCCAGCAGCGGGCAGGTCAGCTCGGTGCCGTCGATGAACTCCTCGCACAGCACCTCGGCGTCGTAACGCGCGGCCAGCTCCACGGCCTCCTGCATGTCGGAGTAGCCCATGACCTTGGTCGCGCCGATGGACGAGCCTTCGTGCGGCGGCTTCACGAACAACGGCAGCCCGAGATCGTCGGGCACGCAGCGCACCACCTCGCGCTGGAGCTGCTCGCGCTTCAGGCTCACCCAGCGCGGCGTGGGCAGGCCGTCGGACAGCCACAGCCGCTTGGTCATGATCTTGTCCATCGCGATCGCCGAGGCCATCACGCCGGAGCCGGTGTACGGAATGCCCATCAGCTCCAGCGCGCCCTGCACCGTGCCGTCCTCGCCGCCTCGGCCATGCAGCGCGATGAAGACGCGCTGGATGGCGCGCTGCTTCAGCTCGATCAGATCGGTGCTCGCCGGGTCGAACGCCTGCGCGTCCACGCCCTGGGATTGCAGCGCGGCCAGCACGCCCGGGCCCGACATCGTGGCCGACACCTCGCGCTCCGCCGAGGTGCCGCCCATCAGCACGGCGACCCGGCCCATGGCCTTGGGATCGATGTTGAGGTCCAGCTTCATGCGGTCCCTCCCTTCCTGTCCAGTTTCTTCAGTTGTTCCACCACCTGGGCGGGGACGGCGGCGATCGAACCCGCGCCCATCACGATCCAGACGTCCTCGGCCCGGCCCTGGTCCAGCAGCGCCTGCGGCAGCTGGTGCCAGTCGGCCACATAGGCGGCCGGGGTGCCGCGCGCGCGCACGGCCTCGGCCAGGCGCGCGCCGCTGACGCCCGGCAACGGCGTCTCGCTGGCGGCATAGATCTCGGTCAGCAGCACCGCGTCCGCCTGCGCCAGCACGCGCGCGAATTCGTCGAAGCAGTCGCGCGTGCGGGTGTAGCGATGCGGCTGGAAGGCCAGCACCAGGCGCCGCCCCGGGAAGGCGCCACGCGCCGCCTCCAGCACCGCCTGCATCTCGACCGGGTGATGGCCGTAGTCGTCGATCACGCGCACGGAGCCACCGGCCAGCGCATGGTCGCCATGGGACTGGAAGCGCCGGCCCACGCCGGAAAAGCCGGCCAGCGCGCGCTGCAACGCGGCGTCGTCCACGCCCAGCTCCATCGCCATCGCGATCACCGCCAGCGCGTTGAGCACGTTGTGCCGTCCGGCCAGCCCCAGTTCCACCGGCAGCGGGGCCAGGTCTTGCCCGCAACGGTCGCGGCGCAGCGCGCTGAAGCGCATGCGCCCGCCGGCGTCCGCCACCACGTCGACCGCGCGCACCGCGTTGTGCTCGCCCAGGCCGTAGAGGATCTGCGGCCGCGACAACATGGGCAGGATGCTGCGCACGCCGGGGTCGTCGCCGCACAGCACCGCCGCGCCCCAGAAGGGCATGCGGTGCAGGAAGTCCACGAAGGCCTGGCGCAGCCTGGCCATGTCGTGGCCGTAGGTGTCCATGTGGTCGGCGTCGATGTTGGTCACGATCGCCAGCTGCGGCAGCAGGTGCAGGAAGGAAGCGTCGGACTCGTCCGCCTCCACCACCATCAGCGCGCCTTCGCCCAGCGCCGCGTTCGCGCCGCTGGCGAGCAACTGGCCGCCGATCGCATAGCCCGGACGCAGGCCGGCCTCGATCAGCACCGTGGTCAGCAGCGAGGTGGTCGTGGTCTTGCCATGCGTGCCGGCCACCGCCACGCCCATGCGCGGACGCATCAGCTCGGCCAGCATCTGCGCGCGCAGCAGCACCGGGATGCCGCGCTCGTGCGCGGCCATCAGCTCGGGGTTGTCGGCACGGATGGCGCTGGATTTGACCAGCACCTGTGGCGCCTGGTCGCCCTCGCCCAGGTTCGCGGCGGCATGGCCGATGTGCAGCGTCACGCCCAGCGCGCGCAGGCGCCGCGTGGTGTCGCCCTCGGCCTGGTCGGAACCGCTGACGCGGTAGCCCTGGGCCAGCAGCAGCTCGGCAATGCCGCTCATGCCGGCACCGCCGATGCCGGTGAAGTGGACGTGGCGGATCGCGTGCTTCATGCGCGCGCCTCCAGCATCGCCTCGATCTCATCGGCCACGCGCGCGGCGGCCTGCGGGCGCGCCAGCGCGCGCGCGCGGCCGGCCATCGCCAGCCACTGCTCGCGCGGGATCTGCAGCAGCGCGTGCAGGCGCTCGGCACTCAGCTCGCCCTGCGGCAGGTGCAGCGCCGCCTGGTGCTGCGCCATGTATTGCGCGTTGTCGCGCTGGTGCGAGGTGGTGCTGACCACCAGCGGCACCAGCACGCTGGCCACGCCGGCGGCGCACAGTTCGCTGACCGTCACCGCGCCGGCGCGGCAGATCACCACGTCGGCCTCGGCCAGCTGCTGCGCCATGTCGGTGATGAAGGGCCGCACGTCCACCGTGCCGCCCTGCTCCACCAGCGCGACGCCGGCGCGCGCATAGGCTTCGCGCACGGCCGCCAGGTGGGCCTCGCCGGTCTGGTGCGTCAGTTGCGGACGAGCATCGGCCGGGCACAGCGCCAGCGCGCGCGGCAGCACCTCGTTGATCGCCTTGGCGCCCAGCGAGCCGCCGACCACCAGCACGCGCAGCGGGCCGCTGCGGCCGGCGAAGCGCAGCTCGGGCGCGGGCAGCGCTTCGATCTCGGCGCGCACCGGATTGCCGGTGACCACGGCCTTCTTCTGCTGCGCCGCGGCCTCGCCGTCAAAGCCAAAGGCCAGGCGGCGCGCAAACGGCGCCAGCGCCTTGTTGGACAGCAGCAGGCCGGCGTCCGCGTTGACCAGCAACAGCGGCTTGCGCGACAGCCAGGCCATGAAGCCGCCCGGCAGGCAGACATAGCCGCCCATGCCCAGCACGGCGTCGGCCTTGCGCGCGCTGAACACGGTGGCGCTCTGCGCCAGTGCCTTGACCAGCCGGCCGACGCCCAGCAGCGCATGCCTCAGGCCCTTGCCCCGCAGGCCGGCGAAGGCCAGTCGGTCCAGCGGCAGGCCTGACGGCGGCACCAGCTTGTTCTCCATGCCCGCCTCGGTGCCCAGCCAGGACACGGTCCAGCCGCGGCGCTGCATCTCGGCCGCGACGGCGAGGCCGGGGATGATGTGGCCGCCGGTGCCGGCCGCCATGACCACCAAATGCCGGGTCATGTCTGCCTCCCTCCGCGCATCAGCTGCCGGTTCTCGATGTCGATGCGCAGCACCACGGCCAGCGCGATGCAGTTCATCAGAATGGCCGAGCCGCCGAAGCTCAGCAGCGGCAGGGTCAGGCCCTTGGTGGGCAGCGCGCCCAGGTTCACGCCCATGTTGATGAAGGCCTGGCCGCCCATCCAGATGCCCACGCCCTGCGCATACAGGCCGGCGAACACGCGGTCCAGCGCGATGGCCTGGCGGCCGATGTGGAACAGCCGGCGCGAGAGCCAGAAGAACGCGAAGATCACCACCGCGACGCCGACGAACCCCAGCTCCTCGCCGATCACCGCGAGCAGGAAGTCGGTGTGCGCCTCGGGCAGGTAGTGCAGCTTTTCGACGCTGCCACCCAGGCCCTGGCCGAACAGCTCGCCGCGGCCGAAGGCGATCAGCGAATGCGTCAGCTGGTAAGCCTTGCCCTGCGCGTACTTCTCGTCCCAGGGGTTGAGGTAGGCGAAGATGCGCTCGCGACGGAATTCGCTGAAGGTGATCATCAGCACAAAGGCGCCGATCAGCACCGCGACGATCAGGAAGAACATGCGCCCGTTGACGCCGCCCAGAAACAGGATGCCCATCGCGATCGCGGCGATCACCATGAAGGCGCCCATGTCGGGCTCGGCCAGCAGCAGCACGCCCACGAAGGCCAGCGACACGGCCATGGGCCAGACGGCGCGGAAGAAGTTCTCCTTCACGTCCATCTTGCGCATCATGTAGTTGGCCGCATACATCGCGATCGCGAACTTGGCCAGCTCGGAGGGCTGGAAGTTCATCACGCCCAGCGGCAGCCAGCGGCGCGCGCCGTTCACGCCCTTGCCCACATGGGGGATCAGCACGATGACCAGCAGCACCAGCGCGACGACGAACAGCCAGGGCGCGTTGCGCTCCCAGACCGACACCGGGATCTGCACCGTCACCAGCGCGGCCAGCAGCGCCATCGCGATCGCGAACACATGGCGCACGAGGAAGTGCGTGGGCAGGTAGCGCGCGAACTTGGGGTTGTCCGGCAGCGCGATGGAGGCCGAATAGACCATCAGCAGCCCCAGCGCCAGCAGCGCCAGCACCACCCAGACCAGGGTCAGGTCGAAACCGAGGATGCGCGTGGGCTGGCCGGCGGAGGTGGAAACCCAGTCCCGCACGGGCACCGCGTCGGCGCTCTCGCCGCGGCGCAAGACGCCGGTCAGGCGCTGGGCCCAGCCGAGCTTGGTGCTGGCGCTCGCGTCGCTCATTCCAGCTGTCCTTCCTCGATCGCCAGCTCGCGCACCGTCGCGACGAAGACCTCGGCGCGGTGCGCGTAGTTGCGGAACATGTCCAGGCTGGCGCAGGCCGGGCTCAGCAGCACGCTGTCGCCGGGCTCGGCCTGGGCCAGGCACCAGCGGGTCGCGCCTTCCAGCGTCGCCTCATGGTGCAGCGGCACGCCGGCGCCCTTCAGCGCGGCCTCGATCTGCGCCGCATCGCGGCCCACCAGGGCCACCGCGCGCGCATGCAAGGCCACCGGCGTGGCCAGCGGCGAGAAGTCCTGACCCTTGCCGTCGCCGCCCAGGATGAGCAGCAGCCGGGCCGGCGCGCGGTCCGCGCCCAGGCCCAGGATGGCGGCCACGGTGGCGCCCACGTTGGTGCCCTTGGAATCGTCGTAGAAGTCCACGCCGCGCACGCTGTGGACGAACTCCACGCGGTGCGGCTCGCCGCGGTATTCGCGCAGCCCGTGCAGCATGGGCGCCAGCGGGCAGCCGACGCTGGTGGCCAGCGCCAGCGCGGCCAGCGCGTTGGCCGCGTTGTGGCGGCCGCGCACGCGCAGCGCGTCGGCCGGCATCAGGCGCTGCAGGATCAGGGGCTCGTCCTCTTCGCCCTTCTTGCGCTTGAGGCCTTCCTCCAGCTCGCGCGCGCGCACCAGCCAGGCCATGCCGTTTTCGACCAGCAGGCCGAAATCGCCGGGGCGGCGCGGCAGATCCAGCCCGAAGCGCACGACGCGGCGCTCCAGCGTCTTGCTGGGACGGCCGCGCCCCTGCTTGACCTGGATGGGCGCGGGCACCAGGGCCTCCACCTCGGCATCGTCGCGGTTGATCACCATCACCGCCTGCTCGCCGAAGATGCGGCCCTTGGCGCGCGCATACGCCGGCATGTCGCCATGCCAGTCCAGATGGTCCTGGGTGATGTTCAGCACCGCGGCGGCGCTGGGCTCGAAGCCCTGCACACCATCGAGCTGGAAGCTGGACAGCTCCAGCACCCAGACCTGAGGCAGCGCCTCGAACTCCGGCGGCCGGGGCGGCGGCGGCTTGATCGGCAGCGGCTGTTCGTCCAGCAGCTCGGCGACCTCGTCCAGCACCGAGTGCTCGGGCGCGGCGTCGGCGGGCGGCGCGGCCACCTCCGTCGCGTCGGCCGCCTCGGGCGCCGGCACCGCCGGTTCGGCCTCGGGGCTCTCCGACGCCTGTGCCACGGTCTCGGGCGGCATCTCGCCGTCCGCCTGAGCCTGAGCCTGAATCTGCTCGGGCGGCTGCGGCTGCGGTTCCCGGGCCAGCGCGGCGCTCAGCGTGTCCAGCAGCGTGGGCCCGATGTTGCCAGCCATCGCGACGCGGCGTCCGGCGCGCTCCACCAGCAGTGCGGTCATGCAGGTCGTGGTGGTCTTGCCGTTGGTGCCGGTGATGGCCAGCACGCCGGGCTGGTAGTTGTAGAGGCGGCGCAGCTCCGCCAGCGCCTGCGCGAACAGGTCCAGCTCGCCCTGCACGCGCAGGCCCTGCGCGGCGGCGCGGCGCAGCAGCGGCTGCAGCCGTTCGTCGAGCGGCGACAAGCCCGGGCTCTTCAGTAGCAGGTCCACGCCGTCCAGTGCCTGCTCGGGCAGCTCGCCGTGCAAAAAGACCGCGTCCGGCAGCTCCTCGCGCAGCGTGGCCCGCTGCGGCGGGGTCTCGCGGCTGTCCCAGACGCTCAGCGCGGCACCGTGGCGGGCGACCCAGCGGGCCATCGCCAGCCCGGAGTCGCCCAGGCCCAGCACCAGGGCGCGCAGCGGGCGTCCGTCGGCGGTCTGGAACAGCGCGGGAAAGTCCATGGTTCGCGTCCTCAGCGCAGCTTCAGGCTGGCCAGGCCGATCAGGCACAGCAGCATGGTGATGATCCAGAAGCGCACGACCACCTGGGTCTCCTTCCAGCCCGATTTCTCGAAGTGGTGGTGCAGCGGCGCCATCTTGAAGATGCGCCGGCCCTCGCCGAACTTCTTCTTCGTGTACTTGAACCAGCTGACCTGCAGCATCACCGACAGCACCTCGGCGACGAAGACGCCGCCCATGATGCCCAGCACGATCTCCTGGCGCGTGATCACCGCCAGCGTGCCCAGCCCGCCGCCCAGCGCCAGCGCGCCGACGTCGCCCATGAAGACCTGGGCCGGATGGGTGTTGAACCACAGGAAGGCAAGACCTGCCCCCGCCATCGCGGCGCAGAAGATCAGCAGCTCGCCGCTGCCGGGGATGTAGGGGAAGAGCAGGTACTTGGAATAGACCGAGGAGCCGGTGACGTAGGCGAACACGCCCAGCGCCGAGCCCACCATCACCACCGGCATGATGGCCAGGCCGTCCAGCCCGTCGGTGAAGTTGACCGCATTGCTCGACCCGACGATGACGAAGTAGGACAGCGCGATGAAGCCGAACACGCCCAGCGGATAGCTGACCGTCTTGAAGAAGGGCACCATCAGGTCCGCCTTGGGCGGCAGGTCGGTGGAGAAGCCGCTGCGCACCCAGCGGAAGAACAGCTCCACCACGCCCAGGAAACTGGTCTCCGACACCGAGAAGGCCAGGTAGATCGCGGCGAGCAGGCCGATCAGCGACTGCCAGAAGAACTTCTCGCGGCTGCGCATGCCCTCGGGATCCTTGCGCACGACCTTGCGCCAGTCATCGACCCAGCCGATCGCGCCGAAGCCCATGGTGACCAGCATCACCACCCAGACGAAGCGGTTGCTCCAGTCGAACCACAGCAGCGTGGACACGCCGATGCCGATCAGGATCAGCACGCCGCCCATCGTGGGCGTGCCGCTCTTGGCCAGATGTTGCTGGACGCCGTACTGGCGGATGGGCTGGCCGATCTTCATCTCGGTCAGCCGGCGAATCACCCAGGGGCCGAAGGCCAGGCCGATCAGCAGCGCGGTCAGCGCCGCCATCACCGCACGGAAGGTGATGTAGTTGAAGACGCGCAGAAACCCCAGCTCGTTGGGGTACATCATCTGCAGCCACTGCGCCAGACTAAGCAGCATGCGCCGCTCCCGCCGCCTGCAGGGCGGCCACCACGTGTTCCATCTTCATGAATCTCGATCCCTTGACCAGGATGTTGCGCACCCGCGGCGCCGCGCCCAGCGCGGCGATCAGTTCGGGCACGGTGTCGAAGGCGCGCGCGCCCGGGCCATAGGCGGCCGCGGCCTCGCGCGCGGCGCTGCCGGCGGTCCACAGCGCGGCCAGGCCCTGGTCGGCGGCATAGGCGCCCACCTCGCGGTGGAACTCGGGGCCCTGGTCGCCGACCTCGCCCATGTCGCCCAACACCAGCCAGCTGTCGCCGGGCAGCTGGGCCAGCACGTCGATGGCGGCGCGCACGCTGTCGGGGTTGGCGTTGTAGCTGTCGTCGATCAGCGTGAGCTGCTTGCCGCCGAGCACCAGGGCCTGCAGCTGCGAGCGCCCCTTGACCGCGCGGAAGCTCTCCAGCCCGGCGCGTATCGCCGCCAGCGGCGCGCCGGCCGCCAGCGTGCAGGCCGCCGCGGCCAGCGCGTTGCGCACGTTGTGCTGGCCGGCCATGGCCAGCGCCACCGGCACCTGGCCGGCGGGCGTCATCAGCTCCAGCGCCCAATGCCCGGCGAGGCCGGCGCCCGCGCCGGCGTCCTCCGGCGGCGAGACCCAGTGGGCACGCCCCATCACGTCGGCCTGGCCTTGCAGCGCAAAGCTCAGGCAGGCACGGCTGCCGGCCTGTGCATGCCAGATCGGCGCGCAGGCGTCCTCGGCGGGAAACACGGCCACGCCGGCCGGGCCCAGGGCCTCGATCACCGCGCCGTTCTCGCGCGCCGCGGCCTCCACGCTGCCCAGATGCTCCTGGTGCTCGCGCTGCGCGTTGTTGACCAGGGCCACGCTGGGCCGCGCCATGGCCGCCAGCGGCGCGATTTCGCCGGGGTGGTTCATGCCCAGCTCGATCACCGCGGCGCGGTGCCAGCAGGCATCGTCCTGGCGCAGCCGTAGCAGGGTCAGCGGCACGCCGATGTCGTTGTTGAAGTTGCCCTCGGTGGCCAGCATGCCGGCCTCGCCCAGCCACGCGCGCAGGATGGCCGCCACCATCTGGGTGACGGTGGTCTTGCCGTTGCTGCCGGTCACCGCGATCACCGGCAGGTGCAGGCGCTCGCGCCAGGCGCCGGCCAGCAGCCCCAGCGCGGCCCGGGCGTCGGGCACCTCGATGCCGGGCAGGCCCGCGGCCGCCAGCCCGCGCTCGGCCAGCGCGGCGGCCGCGCCGGCGGCGCGCGCCTGCGCCAGAAAGTCGTTCGCGTCGAAACGTTCGCCGCGCAGCGCCACGAAGAGGTCGCCGGCGCGCAGCGTGCGCGTGTCGCTGTGCACGCGCAGCAGCGGCGTCGCGGCATCGCCCACCAGCAAGGCCTGCGGCAGCAGCGGCTGCAGCAGCGCGTGGGCTTCGCCCAGGGTCATCAGGCGGTTCACAGGCCGGCCCTCGCGATCAGCGCGCGGCGCGCGACTTCGACATCCGAGAAGGGCCGGCGCTCGCCGGCGATCTCCTGGTAGTCCTCGTGGCCCTTGCCGGCGATCAGCAGCACGTCGCGCGCATCGGCGGCGGCCGTGGCGGCCAGGATGGCCTGCTCGCG
Organism: Pelomonas sp. CA6; assembly: GCF_022549225.1. Lineage (GTDB taxonomy): Bacteria > Pseudomonadota > Gammaproteobacteria > Burkholderiales > Burkholderiaceae_C > Roseateles. Next base: position 93,408 of record NZ_JAKZFD010000001.1, on the reverse strand, counting down.
GTCGGCCTGCAGCGTGTGCGCGCGGCCGGTGGGCAGGCCGGCGGCGATGTCGGCGAGGATGCGTGCCGGGTCCTCGTGGCGCGGGTTGTCGCTGGTCAGCGTGATCGCGTCGGCCAGCCGCGCGGCGATCGCGCCCATCTGTGGCCGCTTGCCGGGGTCGCGGTTGCCGCCGCAGCCAAAGATGGCATGCAGACGGCCGCCACGCGCGCTGGCCAGCGGGCGCAGGGCCTGCAGGGCCTTCTCCAGCGCGTCCGGCGTGTGGGCATAGTCCACCACCAGCTGGGGCAGCTCGCGGCCATTGCCCACGCGCTGCATGCGCCCGGGCACCGGCGTCACCTGCGCGGCCACGCGCGCGGCATCCGCCAGCGCATGGCCCAGCGCGCGCAGCGCGGCGATCACGCCCAGCAGGTTGGCGACGTTGTATTCGCCGATCAGCCCGGTCTGCAGCGGCAGGCGCTGCTCGCCCTCCTTCAGCGTGAAGGCCAGGCCCTGCGCCTCGTGGCGCAAGTCCAGCGCGGCCAGGCGCACGTCGTCGCGGCCCAGGCCATAGGTCCACAGGTCCAGCGCCGTGTCATGGCCCAGCTCGGCCGCCAGCTCGGCGCCCTTGGCGTCGTCGACGTTGATCACCGCCGCCTGCAGCCCCGGCCAGGTGAAGAGCTTGCGCTTGGCCGCCCAGTAGGCCTCCATGCTGCCGTGGTAGTCCAGGTGGTCCTGCGTGAAGTTGGTGAACAGCGCGACCTTGACGCGCGTGCCGGCCAGGCGGTGCTCCTCCACGCCGATGGACGAGGCCTCGATGGCGCAGGCGGCATAGCCCTGGTCGGCCATGTGGCGGAAGGCCTCCTGCAGGCGCACCGGATCGGGCGTGGTCAGCCCGGTGGATTCGATGGGCGCCGATTCACCCTGGCCAGGCAGCGGCGGCTGGCCCACGCCCAGCGTGCCGACAATGCCGCAGCGCGCGCCGAGCAGGCTCAGCGACTGCGCCACCCACCAGGTGCTGGAGGTCTTGCCATTGGTGCCGGTGACGGCCACCACGTCCAGCCGCTCGGACGGCTGGCCGTAGAAGGCCGCGGCGATGCGGCCGCAGGCCGCCTTCAGATCGGTCAGCGCGGCCACGCGCGCGTCGACGAAGCCATAGGCGTCCACGCCCTGGTCCTCGACCAGGCAGGTGGCCGCGCCGCCGGCCAGCGCGGCGGCGACGAACTGGCGGGCGTCCTTGGCATAGCCGGGCCAGGCGATGAAGGCATCGCCGGGCCCGATGCTGCGGCTGTCGGTGCACAGGCGGCCGCTGGGCGTCCATTCAAGGAGCCAGCGCGCCGCGGCGTCGGGGGATTTGAGGCGGGTCAGCATGGGTTGCCCTGCATCAGAAGCTTTCGTCCACGGCCTGAACCTTCTGGTTGGCCACGATCAGCGGTTTGACCTCCAGGTCCGGCTGCACGCCCAGCAGGCGCAAGCTCTGCGCCACGACCTGGCTGAACACCGGACCGGCGACCGCGCCGCCGAAATACACGCCGTTCTTGGGCTCGTCCACCATCACCGCGACCACGATGCGCGGGTTGGAGATGGGCGCGATGCCCACGAACCAGGACCGGTATTTGTTGCCCGCGTAGCCCTTGCCCTCTTGCTTGTGGGCGGTGCCGGACTTGCCGCCGACGCTGTAGCCGCTGACCATGGCCATGGGCGCGGTGCCGCCGGGCGCGGCGGCCATCTGCAGCATCTCGCGCACCTGACGCGCGGTGTTGGGCGAAAACACGCGCACGCCGTGCACCGGCAGCGGCTCCTGCACCTTCATCAGGGACACGGGAATGATCTCGCCATCGCGCGCGAACACGGTGTAGGCGCGCGCCAGCTGCAGCAGCGAGGCAGACAGGCCATAGCCGTAGCTCATGGTCGCCTGCTCGATGGGGCGCCAGCTCTTCCAGGGCCGCAGCTTGCCGGTGACGGCGCCGGGGAAGTGGATCTGCGGCCGCTGCCCCAGGCCGATCGCGGTGAACAGCTCATGCATCTCGCGCGGCTGCATCTGCATGGCCATGCGCACGGTGCCGATGTTGCTGGACTTCTGGATCACCTGCGTCACGGTGAGGTCGCCATGCGGGTGAGCGTCGGTGGGCGACCAGCCGCTGATGACGACACTGCGCGGCGAGGTGTTCAGCACGGTGTCGGGCCGGACCCGCCCGGTCTCCAACGCCTGCCCGGTGATGAAGGGCTTCATCGTCGAGCCGGGCTCGAAGACGTCGGTCAGCGCGCGGTTGCGCAGCTGCTCGCCGGAGAGGTTCTGGCGGTTCGCCGGGTCGTAGCTGGGGAAGTTGGCCAGCGCCAGCAGCTCGCCGCTCTGCACGTCCAGCACCACCACCGAGCCGGCGCGGGCGCGGTGTTCGGCGACCGCGTCGCGGATGCGCTGGTAGGCGAAGAACTGCACCTTGGCGTCGATCGACAGCTGGATGTCGCGGCCGTTGAGCGGCGGCACGCGCTCACCCATGTCCTCGACGACGCGGCCCAGGCGGTCGCGCACCACCGCGCGCGAGCCGTCGCGGCCCTGCAGGTCTTTCTGGAACGCGAGCTCGATGCCTTCCTGGCCCTGCTCCTCGATGTTGGTGAAACCGACGATGTGGGCCGCGGCCTCGCCCTCGGGGTACTGGCGCTTGTATTCGCGGTCCTGGAACACGCCCTTGAGGTTGAGCGCCTTGATCTTGGCCGCGGTCTGGTCGTCGGCCTGGCGGCGCAGAAAGACGAAGCGGTTGGACGGATCCAACCGGCGCTCCAGTTCGGCCACCGGCAGCCCCAGCGCCTTCGCCAGCTCGCGGCGCTTGTCGGGGTCGGTGTCGACCTCCTTGGGGAAGGCCCAGATCGACGGCACCGCCACGCTGGCGGCCAGCACCTGGCCGTTGCGGTCGTTGATGCGGCCGCGGCTGGCCGGCAGCTCCAGCTTGTGGGCATAGCGGGCCTCGCCCTGGCGCTGGAAAAAGTCCTCGCCGATCAGCTGCACGTAGGCGGCGCGGCCCAGCAGGCCGGCGAAGCTCAGGCCCACCAGCGCGACCAGAAAGCGCGAACGCCAGGGCGGCGTCTTGGACGCCAGCAGCGGGCTGGTGGAATAGCGCACGCTGCGCGCCACATTGCGCGCGGCGCGCGGTTGGCCGCCTTCCTTGCCTCGACCCAGCTTCATGGCGCGGTCCCCGGTGCGGAGGCCGCGCTGTCCAGGGTCTGCGTGATCTCGGGCGTGATCGCGCGCATCTTCAGCCGCTCGCGCGCCACCTGCTCCACGCGCAGATTGGTGGCCTGGGCATGGCGCTCGGCCAGCAGGCGCTGGTGGTCGGCCTCCAGCCGGCGCGCCTCGGTCTGCGCGCGGTCCAGTTCGGTGAACAGGCGCCGCGCGTCATACGAGGTCTTGACGAGATACAGCCCCGAGCCCAGCACGGCGATCAGCAACAGCAGGTTCAGGCGGCTCATCGCGCCGGCCTCCTGGCGCCGCGCGCCAGCTTGCCGGACGGCGCCACCTCCGCCACATAGGGCGCGTCGGTGCGCTCGGCCACGCGCAGGATGGCGGAGCGCGCGCGCGGATTGGCCTTCACCTCGGCCTCGCTGGGCTTGATGCGCGCGACGGCGCGCAGCGGCAGCGGCTTGGGCGCGGCGAAGGGCGCGCGACGATCCACCTCTTCCCGGCTGTGGGCCGCGATGAAATTCTTCACGATGCGGTCTTCCAGCGAATGGAAGCTGATCACCGCCAGCCGACCGCCGGGCGCGAGCAGCGCCAGCGCTGCCTTCAGCCCCTGCTGCAGCTCTTCAAGCTCGGCGTTGACGAATATCCGTAGAGCCTGAAATGTGCGCGTTGCAGGATCCTGGCCCGGTTCGCGGGTTTTGACCGCACCAGCCACGACTTGGGAAAGCTCGGCGGTGCTTCGTACAGGACGCCCGCTTTCCCGGCGAGCAACAAGCGCCTTTGCAATCGGCAGAGCAAACCGTTCTTCCCCATAGTCGCGTATCACCGTGGCGATCTGGCTCACGTCGGCGTGAGCCAGGAAGTCCGCGGCGCTTTCGCCGCGGGTCGTATCCATGCGCATGTCCAGCGGCCCGTCGAAACGGAAGCTGAACCCGCGCTCCGGGTTGTCGATCTGGGGGCTGGAGACACCCAGATCCAGCATCAGGCCGTCGATCCGGGTCACCTCCAGCGCGGCCAGTTGGGCCGCCAGGTCGGCGAAAGGTGCATGGCAGATAGAGAAACGCGGGTCCTCGACCCGCGTCTGCCCTTGTGTGGCGGCCGCGATGGCCTCGGGATCGCGATCGATCGCGATCAGCCTGCCGTGTGGTGACAGCCGCGACAGCAGCAGCCGGGAATGGCCGCCGCGCCCGAAGGTGCCATCCACATAGACGCCATCGGGACGCGTCAGCACGCCATCCACGGTCTCGTGCAGCAGCACCGTGGTGTGCGTGAAGGGGACGGGGGACTGCGGCGCGCTCATCAGAAGCTGAAATCCTTGAGGGCGTCCGGCAGCTCGGACTGCATCACCTGGGCCTCGTGGGCCGCATAGGCGGCCGCATCCCAGAGCTCGAAATGGCTGCCCATGCCCAGCAGCATCACGTCCTTCTGCAGCCCGGCCGCGGCGCGCAGCTCGGGTGCCACCAGCACGCGGGCGGCCGAGTCGATCTCCACGTCCTGGGCATTGCCCAGGAAGACACGCTTCCAGCCGGCGGCCGACATCGGCAGCGCGGCGACACGGTCACGGAACTGTTCCCAGGCCGGACGGGGGAACACCATCAGGCAGCCCTCGGGGTGCTTGGTGAGCGTCAGCTGCCCGCCGCACAGGGCCTGCAGGACCTCGCGATGTCGCGTGGGGACGCTCAAGCGCCCCTTGGCGTCCAACGCCAAGGCACTTGCCCCTTGAAACACGACATTCGCCACAATGCCCCACGAAATTCCACTTTCCACCACTTTAATGGCGAGCTGCACACAGGTCAAGGAAAACCGAAAGATTTCTCAATGAAATCAAGCACTTAGACGCTTATTCTGAGAAATTGGAAAGATAAAAGTCCTTCTAAATGAAGCACTTGGGGAGGTGTGTGCAAGTGCTGCGTGAACTCCCACGGAACTTGTGCGAACAGCGCAAATCGGGCCGCAGATCGCGCTTGTTGAGCGCGCAGGCGCGCCGATAGTGGGACGGACGGACCGTTTGATGTCGGCCAAATGGCGGGCTAATGTCCGCTCGACGGCAGCCGGCCACCGCAGGGCCGTGTCCGACACCCAAGCGGCATGGCTCGCGGTCGGTGAGGGAACTCTATGCCCCAGAGAGCTCCGGGGTCACGAGGTCGGCGAGCGGCTGATGACGTGAATCGCCGGTCATGCCATCGAGAAGGAATGCACCCACCTGGACTGGACCTCCGACGACGGCGACCCCGGCGCGGCCCGTTTCCATCGCAAACTGGACGCCCTGCATGCCGGCAGAAGCGGACACACCGCGGCCCGCCCGCTAGCGCAGGGGCCGAAAGAACCGGCGCACGTCCTCGATCAGCAGGTCCGGCACCTCCAGCGCCGCGAAGTGGCCGCCGCGATCGAACTCCGACCAGTGCACGATGGCATTGGCCTGCTCGGCATAGCGGCGGATCGAGATGTCCTCTGCAAACACCGCCACGCCGGTGGGCACCGAGGAGGGCTTCGGCCAGACGCCGGCATGCTTGTCTTCGTAGTAGATGCTGGCCGACGACCCGGCGGTCTCGGTCAGCCAGTACAGCATCACATTGGTCAGCAGACGGTCCCGGTCCACCGCGTCTTCGGGAACCTCTGAACCGTGCGTCCAGGCCTGGAACTTCTCAATGATCCAGGCCAGTTGCCCGACCGGCGAGTCGTTGAGCGCATAGGCCAGGGTCTGCGGGCGGGTGGACTGCAGCTGCGCGTAGCCGAATTCCTCATCCATGAAAGCCTGGATACGCTGCACGCGCCGGCGCTCGGATTCGCTGAGTTCGGCCAGTTCAGCCTCGGAAAGAGGCGGAAACGGCATGAAGCCGATGCTTGCCGCGTTGACGTGGACGCCGACGACACCGTCCGGTTCGACGCGCCCCAAGGCCGGAGAAATGATGGCCCCGAGGTCACCGCCTTGCGCCCCATAACGCGCATAGCCGAGCCGGCGCATCAGTTCGGCCCAGGCGGTGGCAACGCGATGCGCCGTCCAACCGGCTTCGCGGGTCGGCCCCGACAGACCGAAGCCCGGAATGGACGGGATCACCAGATGGAAGGCATCGCCCGCCGCCGCGCCGTGCGCGCGTGGATCGCTGAGCGGGCCGATGAGGTCCAGAAACTCCACGATGGAGCCCGGCCAGCCGTGCGTGAGGATCAGCGGCAAAGCCCCCGGCTCGGGCGAACGGACATGGAGGAAATGCAGGCGCTGCCCTTCAATGACCGTGGTGAACTGGGGCCAACGGTTGAGCTCGGCCTCATGGCGACGCCAGTCGTAGCGGCACCGCCAGTGTTCGGCCAGGTCGCGCAGATAGGCCAGCGGAACCCCGCGGCGCCAGCCCTGCCCCGGGATCTCGCTCGGCCAGCGGGTGCGGGCCAGGCGCTGGGACAGATCCTCGAGCCGCCACGGCTCGACCTCGAGACGGAAGGGCCGGATGGCCTCCTCGCCGCCGGACGGGACATGCGGTGCTGAACTCGCCATGATCGGTCTCCCGGGCCCTGGGCCTCTTGCTGCGCGTGAAGTCTTCAATCTGGACCATCGACCGCGCTTTTTCCAGCGCGAATGCAGGCGCAGCTTGCGGCGCCTGGCGCCATGGGCCCCTGGGCAATCGGCGTGCCCGAATCAGCGCTCCGCGCCCTCTCCGTCGCCGCAGGCCACCCGCAGCATGGGGAATTCCAGCTGCCGGGGCCGCCCGTCGACGCGACCCTCGAGGCGGGCGCGCAGATGCACCGGCGCCTCGTAGCGGTAGACCACGCGCTGCGGGAAGTCGTGCGCCGGGTTCTCGAACACCGCCTCGGTGCTGCTGAGGCTGCGCAGCGCAAAGGCGGTGGCGGGCCGGCCCAGGGGCTGGGCAAAGTAGCTCAGCGATCCGCCCTCGCCATCCGGCGCGATGCGCATGAACTCGAAGCTGCGCACGCGGCCCTGGCTCAGCGTGCGGCTCATGCCCAGCATCACGCCGCCGGCCGGGACCATCCATTGCTCGCCGGAGCCGGGTTCGCCGTCCTCGGCGGCCCAGCAGCCCGCCAGCCAGACGAGCCGGTCCAGCTCGGGCTGCGCGGGGGCGGCGGTGCCGGCCGCGGCGGCCTGCAGGCCCAGCATCAACGCCAGAACGGCGCGCGGCGAACGGTGACGGGCCTGGCTCATGGTGTTTCCTCGTTCATGCCAATTCCACGGGGCCGCATGCTCGCACGACCACGGCGGGCCGGGGGCGCGGATCGCAGCGCTCGCGCCACAGCGGACAATGCCGCCATGTCTTCCGCCGCCCCCACCCCACCCTCCCGCCTGCCGCCGCCCGGCCAGCCGGCGGCCACGCCCGCGAGCAAGCGCCTGCAGATGGCCGACATCGCCCGCCTGGCCGGCGTGTCGGTGTCCACGGTGTCGCGGGCGCTGGCGGGCAGCCCGCTGGTGAATGCCGAAACGCGGGCGCGCGTGGCCGAACTGGCGCGCTCGCTGAACTACTCGATCAACCTGGGCGCGCAGAACCTGCGCCTGCAGAAGAACCGCACGGTCGCGGTCGTGATCCCGTACGAGCGGGGTTCGCGGCAGCATGTGTCCGATCCCTTCTTCCTGTCGCTGGTCGGCAGCCTGGCGGACGCGCTGACCGAGCGCGGCCACGACATGCTGCTGTCGCGTGTGGACGCGGCCCGGCTGGAGGAGGCCGCGGCGCTGCACGACTCGGGCCGGGCCGCCGGGCTGATCATCATCGGCCAGTGGCATCACCACGACCGGCTCAACGCGCTGGCGGCGCGCGGACTGCCGCTGGTGGTGTGGGGCGGACAACTGCCGCAGCAGCTGTACTGCAGCGTCGGCGGCGACAACCTGCTGGGCGGGCGCCTGGCCACCGAACACCTGATCGCGCGCGGCGCCCGGCGCATCGGCTTTATCGGCGACGCCAGCCTGCCCGAGGTCTGGCTGCGCCGCGAAGGCCATTGGCAGGCCCTGCAGGCTGCGGGACTGCCCGCCGACCCGGCGCTGGAACTGGCCGCCCCCTTCGAGACCAACGCGGCGCGCCAGAGCGTGCAGGACTGGCTGCGGGCGCATCCAGAGCTGGACGGAATCTTCGCCTGCTCTGACCTGCTGGCCATCCAGGCGCTGCAATGCCTGCGCCAGGCGGGGCGCCGCATCCCCCAGGAGCTGCGCGTGGTGGGCTACGACGACCTGTCGCTGGCCAGCTACTGCGAACCGCCGCTGAGCACCGTGCACCAGCCGGTGCTGGAGGCCGGCGCCGCCCTGGTCCAGGCCCTGATGGACCAGCTGGATGGGCACCCCAGCGCCGCGCGCACCCTGCCCGTCCATCTGGTGCAGCGCGCCAGCAGCTGAAGCGTCACGGTCGCCCGCGCGATCAACTGCAAGCGTTTGCATACACAGCCGACGCCATCCTGACAAGGGCGCCCGAATCGCCGCTCTGTCGAAGATGCGGTGCTTTTCCACAATTTCCCGAGCGCATCCACCACCCCTTGGTTTTCCCGCAATTGCAATCGATTGCAATACGTTCGAACAACGCCCACAATGCGGACAAGGCGGGTCTCGCGCTCCAATTCCCGGCGCGGGCCCTCCATTCAAAACGGCGGGACCACCGCCGATGCCCAACCAGGAGACATCCATGCCCCGCAGCCTTCCCGCGGTCCGCCTGTCGCGCGCACCGTCCTCCCGCTTCCACCCCCGGCCCCGCCTGCTGGTCGCCAGCCTGGCGCTCGCCGGCCTCGCCGCCCAGGCGCAGACCGCCTCCGCCGACGCCGCCAAGGAAGAGAGCAAGGACGGCCTGAAGCTGGAGCAGGTGGTCGTCACCGGCACCTCGACGGCGCGCAGCAAGATGCAGCAGTCGGTCTCGGTGTCGACCATGGACGGCGAGACGCTGCAGAAGCACACCCCCGGCAACGCGGCCGAGGCGCTGCGCTTCGTGCCGGGCGTGCGCGCCGAATCCAGCGGCGGCGAAGGCAATGCCAACATCACCGTGCGCGGCGTGCCCATTTCCGCCGGCGGCTCGCGCTATGTGCAGCTGCAGGAAGACGGGCTGCCCATCCTGCTGGTGGGCGACATCTCCTTCGCCACCGCGGACCAGTTCCTGCGCGCCGACAATTTCCTCTCCAACGTCGAGGTGGTGCGGGGCGGTTCGGCCTCCACGCTGGCGACCAACTCGCCCGGCGGCATCATCAACTTCGTGAGCAAGACCGGCAAGCAGGGCGGCGGCTCGCTGGGCTACAGCCTGGGGCTGGATCATCGCCAGAACCGCCTGGACTTCGACTGGGGCGGGCGCGTCGGTGACGGCCTCTATGTCCAGCTGGGCGGCTTCCAGCGCGTCGGCGAGGGCACGCGCCACACCGACGTCAACGTCGAGCACGGCGGCCAGATCCGCGCCAGCATCACCAAGGAATTCAGCAACGGCTATGTGCGCCTGAACCTGAAGAACCTGGACGACCGCACCCCCACCTACCTGCCCGTGCCGGTGCAGCTCAATGGCAGCAAGATCAGCGCGCTGCCGGGCGTGGACCCGCGCACCGCCTTCTTCATCAACAGCAACTTCGGCAACGACACGGTGGTCGACCGCAACGGCCAGCGCAGCGCCACCAACCCGGCCGACGGCCTGCATGTGAAGAACCGCTCCATCGGCCTCGAAGCCCAGTTCAAGCTCGCCGGCGACCTGACCGTCACCGAACGCTTCCGCACCAGCGACATCTCGGGCCGCTTCCTGGGCGTGTTCCCGTCCGGCAGCCGTCCCGCCGGCTCGCCGTCGACGACCAACTACTTCTCCGCCCACATCTTCAACAGCACGCTGGACGACATGGGCAACAGCTTCAACGACCTGCGCCTGCAGAAGCAGCTGCAGCTGGCCGGCGGCTCCAAGCTGACGCTGACCGGCGGCCTGTTCACCGGCACCCAGAACGTCGGCCAGACCTGGTACTGGAACCGCTACAACATCGAGCTGACCGGCAATGGCGCCCGCCTGCTGGACAACAACGGCGCGCCGACCACCCAGCCGGTCGGCGATGCCACCACCACGTGGGGCGGTTGCTGCTATCGCTCGCTGGACGTGCGGCTGAGCGCCACCGCGCCCTATGCCGCGCTGACCTGGGACCAGGGCCCGCTGAGCCTGGACGCCAGCGTGCGCCATGACAAGCTGCGCGCCAGCGGCACCCAGATCTTCGGCAAGGCGGCCGGCTGGGACGAGAGCACGCGCAACAAGATCAGCTACGACACCGGGGCGACCAGCTATTCCGTGGGCGCCAACTATGCGCTGGACCGCGACACCGCCGCCTTCGGCCGCGTCAGCCATGGCGTGTCCTGGGCCTCGCCCGACCGCGTGGTCTGGGACACCGCGGTGGCCACCGGCGCCCGGCCCTATCCCATCAACGAAACCGACCAGATGGAAGCCGGCCTGAAGCTGCGCCGCGGCGCCCTGTCCAGCTTCTTCACGCTCTTCCACGCCAAGACCAAGGAAGACGGCGGCTTCGAAGTCACCTCGCAGCGCTACCTGAAGGACAGCTACAAGGCCAGCGGCCTGGAGGCCGAGCTGGCCTGGAGCGCGGGCGACTTCCGCCTCGCCGGCGGCGCCACCTACACCCATGCCCGCGTCAGCGCCACCGGCAAGAAGCCGCGCCGCCAGGCCGACCTGGTCGTGCAGCTCAGCCCCAGCATGCAATTCGGCGCGCTGGAAGTGGGCGCCAGCGTGGTCGCGACGACCAAGAGCTATGCCGACAACGACAACACCGTCGTGCTGCCGGCCTATGCGGTGGTGAACGCCTTCGCCAGCTATGAGTTCGGCCAGGGCCTGAGCCTGAACCTGGGCGTCAACAACCTGTTCAACAGCATCGGCTACACCGAGGCCGAAGGGCAGAACAACCTGGGCAACAACCCCATCTACGTGGCGCGCTCCATCAACGGCCGCAGCGTCAAGGCCCAGCTGAAGTACAGCTTCTGAGACCTCGCACGATGAGCAAGGCCGCAAGCCCGCTGCTGGTGGGCGAGATCCTGGTCGACGAGTTCGGCGACCAGGGCCTGCCGGGCGGCGCGCCCTTCAACGTCGCGCGCAGCCTGGCGGCGCTGGGCCAGCCGCCGCGCCTGGTCACCCGGCTGGGCGAGGACGGGCACGGCGAGCGCCTCGTCCGCGAGCTGCAGGCCTTCGGCCTGCCGCCGCTGGGCGTGCAGCGCGACGGGCGGCATGCCAGCGGCCGGGTCAGCGTCGTCGAGGATGCGCCCGGCCAGCACCGTTTCGTGATCCACGGCGACGCCGCCTGGGACCATGTGCAAAGCGGGCCGGCCCTCGCCGCGCTGCGCGCGGCGCCGACCCCGCTGTTCTACTTCGGCACGCTGGCGCAACGCGGCGAGGGTACGCGCCGGACCGTCCAGGCGCTGCTGGATGCGCTGCCAACGGACTGCCTGCGCTACCTGGACCTGAATCTGCGCGACGGCCTGCCACAGCGCGAACTCGCGCAGCTGAACCTGCCGCGCACCGACTGGCTGAAGATCAACGAGGACGAGCTGCAGCGGCTGCTGCGCTGGTTCGTTCCAGGTCTTGCCCCGGGTGACGCCGACCTTGCCGCCCGGCCGCTGGCGGCGCTGCAGCCCGCATTGGGCGCGCTGATGGCGCGCTTCGACCTGAAGCGCGTGATCCTCACGCTGGGCACGCGCGGCTATGCCTGCTTCGACGCGCCGGGGCGGCTGGTGGCGCAGGGCGGCGGGCAGGCGGTGGCGGTGGTGGACACCGTGGGCGCCGGCGACGGCTTCAGCGCCATGCTGCTGGCGGCCCATCTGCGTGGCTGGCCCATCGCGCCCGCGTTGGCGCTGGCCAACCGCTACGCCGCCGCGCTGTGCGGCCAACGCGGCCCGGTGCCGGCCGCGGATTCCGGCTTCTTCGCCCACTGGCGCGAGACACTGGACGCCGGACCCGCCGCAACGCAGGAGACCGCCGCATGAAACCCCGCCTGAGCTTCTGGCAGATCCTGAACATGAATGTCGGCTTCTTCGGCATCCAGTTCAGCTTTGGCCTGCAGCAGAGCAACATGAGCCCGATCTACGCCTACCTGGGCGCGGACGAAGCCAGCCTGCCGCTGCTGTGGCTGGCCGGCCCCATGACCGGCTTGCTGGTGCAGCCGGTGGTCGGCGCGCTGAGCGACCGCAGTACCTCGCCGCGCGGCCGGCGCACGCCCTTCTTCCTGATCGGCGCGCTGATCTGCAGCCTGGGCCTGCTGGCCATGCCCATGAGCCCGACGCTGTGGTTCGCCGCCGCGCTGCTGTGGATCCTCGACGCGGCCAACAACGTCACGATGGAGCCCTACCGTGCCTATGTGTCGGACCGGCTCAACCCCGACCAGCACGCCGCCGGCTTCCTGACGCAGAGCGCCTTCACCGGCCTGGCCCAGACCCTTGCCTACCTGGCGCCCTCGGTCCTGGTCTGGCTGGGCATGAGCCGCGACGCGCTCAACGAGAGCCACATCCCGCAGGTCACCGCGGTGGCCTTCATGATGGGCGCGCTGCTGTCCTTCAGCACGGTCTGGTGGTCGGTGCGCCGGGTGCCCGAGCTGCCCTTGAGCGATGACGAACGGCGTCAGATCGAGGCCCGCCCGCGCGGCGTCGCGGCCACGCTGGACGAGATCGTGCAGGCCTTGCGCGAGATGCCGCGCACCATGCGCCAGCTCTGGTGGATGAAGCTGTGTCAGTGGTACGCGATGATGTGCTACTGGATCTACATCGTGCCGGCGCTGGCGCGCACGCTGTTCCACACCGCCGACCCGCAGTCGGCCGGCTTCCGCGAAGCGGGTCTGCTCAACGGCCAGCTGGGCGGCTTCTACAACGCGGTGGCCTTTGTCGCCGCCTTCGCGATGCTGCCGCTGACGCGCCGCCTGGGCGCCAAGTGGACGCATGCGCTGTGCCTGACGCTGGCCGGCGTGGGCATGTGGGTGCTGCCGTCCATCCAGGACCGCGCCCTGCTCTTCCTGCCCATGCTGGGCATCGGCCTGGCCTGGGCCTCCATCATGGGCAATCCCTATGTGCTGCTCGCCGGCAGCATTCCGCCCGAGCGCGCCGGGGTCTACATGGGCATCTTCAACATGTTCATCGTGATCCCCATGCTGATCCAGATGCTGACGCTGCCGCTGATCTACCAGCCGCTGCTGGGCGGCCACCCCGACCACGTGATCCGCCTCGCCGGCGCGCTGATGCTGCTGGCGGCGCTGGCGGTGCTGCGCGTGCAGACCGGCGCGACGCGCCCTCCCTCGCCATGAAAAACCAAGTCCAACTGATCACCTATGTCGACCGTCTGGGCGGCGGCGGCCTGCGCGAACTGCATGCCCTGCTGGGGCGCGACGGGCCGCTGGCCGGCCTGTTCGGCGGCGTCCATCTGCTGCCCTTCTTCCATCCCATCGACGGCGCCGATGCCGGCTTCGACCCGATCGACCACACCCTGGTCGACCCGCGCCTGGGCGACTGGCTGGACCTCAAGACCCTGGCCTCCGAACTGCCGGTGATGGCCGATGTGATCGTCAACCACATGTCGGCCGACTCGCCGCAGTTCCAGCACTATTCGGCGCATGGCGAGAACTCGCCCTACGCCGGGCTGTTCCTGACCTTGGACGCCGTCTTCCCGCAAGGCGCGACGGAGCGCGACCTGCTCGCGATCTACCGCCCCCGTCCCGGGCTGCCGCTGAGCTGCACGACGCTGAAGAACGGGCAGAAGAAGATCCTCTGGACCACCTTCACGCCGCAGCAGCTGGACATCGACGTCCACCACGCGCAGGGCCGCGCCTATCTCGCGGGCATCCTGAAGCGCTTCGCCGACAGCGGCATCACGATGATCCGGCTGGACGCCGCGGGCTACGCCGTCAAGAAGGCGGGCGCGAGCTGCTTCATGATGCCGGAGACCTTCGATTTCATCGCCGCGTTCACGGCGCAGGCGCATACGCTGGGCATGGAGGTGCTGGTCGAGATCCACAGCTATTACCAGCGCCAGATCGAGATCGCGCGCCAGGTGGACTGGGTCTACGACTTCGCGCTGCCACCGCTGGCGCTGCATGCGCTGTTCAATGGCACGGCGGGGCCGCTGAAGGCCTGGATCGCGCAGCGCCCGGTCAACGCGCTGACCGTGCTGGACACGCACGACGGCATCGGCATCATCGACATCGGCGCGGACGCCAGCGACCGCGAGCGCTGCCCGGGGCTGGTGGCGCCGGCGGAGCTGGATGCGCTGGTCGAGCGCATCCACGCCAACAGCGGCGGGCAGAGCCGGCGCGCCACCGGCGCCGCGGCGTCCAACCTGGACCTCTACCAGGTCAACTGCAGCTTCTTCGACGCGCTGGGCGGCGACGAAACCGCCTACCTGATCGCGCGCGCGCTGCAGTTCTTCCTGCCCGGCGTGCCCCAGGTCTATTACGTGGGCCTGCTGGCTGGCGCCAACGACATGGAACTGCTGGCCCACAGCGGCGTGGGCCGCGACATCAACCGCCACCGCTACGCCCCCGACGAGATCCATGCGCAGTTGCAGCGCCCGGTCGTGCAGGCGCTGTGCGCGCTGATCCGGCTGCGCAACCAGCACCCCGCGTTCAGCGGCCGCTTCGACTGCCCGCCGCGCCCCGGGCACCAGCTGGCCCTGCACTGGGACCACGAGGGCCAGCGCCTGGAACTGGAGATCGACTTCGCCGCACCCGCCGCCGTGCTGCGCGCCAGCGCGGCCGAGGGCGAAGCTCAGGTGCTGACACTGGACGCGCGTTCGGCGCCTCAGCTGGACTCTTTGATCAGGCGGTCGCCGGCTGGCTGAGGCGGGCGCGCATTCATCGGGTGGAAGCGGCGGAAGATCTCCAGCTGCGGCGATGAGATCGGCACCGGCTGGCGCAGCACCAGCCACAGAACGCCCTCGGTGCAAGGTGGCGTGCTCAGCGAGCCCATGTAGCTGAAGTAGGCGCGGTCGGCGGGCAGGAAGTCCAGCGGATCCAGCGCCTGCGCCGGCGTGTAGGCCTCGCCGCGCTCCAGCGGCAGATGGTTCAGCACCGTCTGCACGGCGGGCTGCGGCGCGGGCGCCATGCCGCGGTCCAGCAGCACCTCCAGCACCGCGTGGCGGCCCTCGGCGTCCTTGTGCAGCAGCTGCACCGACATGTCGAAGCTGCGCCCCGCGATGCGCGACTCGGCCGGCGCGCGGAACACCAGGCGCTGCAGCTCGAAGCGCCGGCCCATCACCTGCAGCGCATTGCCCGGCGCCACCGTCAGCTGGATGGCGCGGCCGTTGTCCTGCACCGTGAAGGCGCCGGCGCGGTAGTCCAGGCGCAGCGGCTCCTGCTCCACACGCACGGTGTCGCGCAGGTCCACGGGGCTCTGGCGCAGGCCGGCGGCGCAGAGCCGGTTCTCGGGCGCCAGCCGGGCCCAGTGCTCGGGCGCGCCGTCGCCCTCATAGCCCCAGGGCGCTGGCGCTGGGGGCGCCGCGGGCTTGGCCGGCTTCGCCGCGCCCCGGGCGGCCGCCGAGCCACGGCGCGACGGCTCGGCCGCGGCGCCCGAGGCCGCCTTGTCCGGGCGCCGCGGGCCGCTGAGCTTGAGCGTGGCCGCGTCGTCCTTGAGCCGGTCGGCCAGGCGCTCGCGCAGCGCGCTGGGCGCGGCGTCGCTGGCACGCTCCTCGGCCGCCAGCCCCAGGCAGGGCAGCAGCAGCACGGCGGCGAACAGACGGGTCAGGGGCAGGCGGGTTCGGGACATGGGCGGCTCCACGGCGGGGCGGCGGCAGACGCCGCGCCCCTACTGCGCAATGTCGGCCGTTCGGGGCCGAATCTTGAGTGCCCTCAGGCGTGCAGCAGGCCGACCTCGCGCTTGACCCACAGCCAGGACAGCAGGCCGATGCACATCATGCCCGCCGAGGCCAGCGCCAGGCTCAGCGTGGAATGCATCACCAGCGGCACCAGCAGGCCGGCCACCAGGCCGTTGGCCGCGCTGCCGATGCAGGCCTGCAGCGACGAGGCCATGCCGCGCCGGTCCGGCGCCTGGTCCAGCACCATCAGCGTCACCACCGGCACCATCAGCGCCCAGCCGAACGCGAAGGTGCCGATCAGCGGGAAGGACCACCAGGCGGCGGGCTCGAGCAGCGCGCTGCACACGATGTTGGCCACCGAGGTCAGCACCATGATCACGAAGCCGCGGCGGATTTGCTGCTTGGGCTTGATGCGCCCGGCCAGGCGGCCGCTGAGCCAGGCGCCGGCCATGATGCCGCCGATGGTGAAGCAGAAGAAGATGAAGAAGCGCGACGGCGCCATGCCCAGGTGCTCGCCAAGGAAGACCGGGGCGGACAGCACGTAGAGGAACATGCCGTTGAACGGAATGCCGCTGGCCAGCGCGAGCAGGATGAAGCGATGGCTGGTCACCAGCTCGCGGTAGCCGCGCATCAGATGGCCGACGTGGAAGGGCTGGCGGTGATCCTCGTGCAAGGTCTCGGGCAGCAGGCGCCAGTTGGCCACCAGCAGCAGCGCGCCGACGCCGACCAGGAACCAGAAGATGGAGTGCCAGTCGGCGTGCTCGAACAGAAAGCCGCCGATCATCGGCGCGATCGCCGGCGCCAGGCCGAAGAAGATGGTCACCTGCGACATCACCCGCTGCGCCTCGGACGGCGGGAACATGTCGCGGATGATGGCGCGCGAGACGACCACGCCCGCGCCCGCCGACAAGCCCTGCACCGTGCGCCAGAACACCAGCTGGCCGATGCTGCCGGCCAGCGCGCAGCCCAGCGACGCGAGGGTGAACATGGCCATGCCCCACAGCACGACGGGGCGGCGGCCGAAACTGTCCGACAGCGCTCCGTGGAACAGGTTCATCAGCGCGAAGCCGAGCAGGTAGCCCGACAAGGTCTGCTGCATCTGCACCGGGCTCGCGTCGAGCGCGCGCGCAATGCCGGCGAAGGCGGGCAGGTAGGTGTCGATCGAGAACGGGCCCACCGTGGCCAGCGCGGCCAGCAGGATGGACAGCGCCCAGCGCGGCGCACGCCACAGCGTGGCGGCGTTTGGATTCATGCTCATTTCGTGCGTAGTGCGCCCGTTACAGAGAGGCGGGCATAGGCGTGGAGCGGCAGTGTAGCGGCGGGGCCTAAACTGCGCCGTTTTGCCGTCGAGGAGCCACAGCGGTGCCGGGACTTTTGAACATCGGGGTGATCGGATTGGGCGTCATGGGTCAGCGCATGCTGGCCCGCCTGGCGGCGCATGCCCGTCTGCGACCGCTGATGGTTTGGGATGCCGATCCCCAGGTGCTGGCCCAGACGGTGGCGCGCCATCCCCATCTGCGCCCGGCGACCAGCGCCGACGCGCTGATCCGCAGCAGCGAGCTGCGCGGCATCTACATCGCGACGCCGCCGCAGGCCCACATCCCGCTGACCGAGGCGGCGCTGGACGCGGGCCTGGCCGTGCTGTGCGAAAAGCCGTTGTCCACCGACACCGACGCGGCGCGCGCCTGCATCGCGCGCATCGAGCGCGAGCGGCGGCGCGCGGCGGTGAACTTCTCGCTCGCCGCGTCGGCGGGGCTGTCGGTGCTGCAGCAGACCTTCGGCATTGCGTCGCGGCGGCCGCTGGGCGCGCTGCGCTCGGTGGAGCTGGAGCTGAGCTTCGCGGCCTGGCCGCGGCCCTGGCAGGCCGACGCCGGCGCCTGGCTCAGCGGGCGGCTGGAGGGCGGCTTCACGCGCGAGGTGATCTCGCACTTCATCTTCGTGCTGCAGCGCGTGCTGGGCCCGGCCCACCTGCTGCGCTCCACGGTCCGCTATCCGGTCGACGGCCTGGGCGCCGAGACCGCGCTGGACGCCGAGCTGCTCGCGGCCGGCGTGCCGGTGCGCCTGCGCGCCTCGGTGGGCGGCGTGCCCGGCGCTCCGGCCGACCACAACCGCATGCTGTGGCGGGCCAGCGAGGGCGAGATTGAGCTGAGCGAATGGTTCGGCCGCATCGTGCAGCGCGACGGCACACAGGAGCGCGTGCTGGGCAGCCCGGAGCAGCACCATGTCAGCGGCACGGTCGATCTGCTGCTGCACTGGATGGCGATGATCGAGGGCCATTCGCACAGCCTGCCCGGCTTCGCCGAGGCGCTGGCCGTGCAGCAGACCATCGAGGCCCTGCTGGCCGGCGCCGATAAAGAGTGAAGCAAGCCGATAGGCCGGATTCTGTGCGGCCCGGACCCCTTGCGGGGCCCGGGCCGTGACCGCCATTCCTCTGGGCCGGACATCGCTGCCCGGCTCAATGCCACCTACCCGCCAGCTCTGCGAGCCGCATCATCGCTGGCCTACTTGGTGTTGCTGCGCGTAGAGATTGCCCGTTTCACCCGCCGCGGACCTGGGGCCCGCGGCGACTCGTCTCTGTTGCTCTGATCCTCGGCTCACGCCGGACAGCCGTTGGCTGCTACGCCGCTCTATGCAGTCCGGACCTTCCTCCAGTGCGGTGTTTCCACGCTTGCACCAGCGGCGGTCTGGCTTGCTTCACGGGCCGCATTATCCAACATCACGGACGCGGGAACCGGGCGACGCCCTTGCCCGCGCGGCATAAGCATCTGACCATTCGATCTATGCCCCAGGTCCGATTCCGTCCAGCAGCGGGGCTAGCATTCGCGCACAAGGAGAACCTCCCCATGAGAGCCGACAACGTCCTCGCCACCATCGGCGGCACCCCCCACATCCGCATCAACCGCCTGTTCGGTCCGCAGGCCCAGGTCTGGGTCAAGTCCGAGCGCAGCAATCCGGGCGGCTCGATCAAGGACCGCATCGCGCTGTCCATGGTCGAGGACGCCGAGGCCCGCGGCCTGCTCAAGCCGGGCGGCACCATCGTCGAACCGACCTCGGGCAACACCGGCGTCGGCCTGGCCATGGTGGCGGCCGTGAAGGGCTACCGGCTGATCCTGGTGATGCCCGACAGCATGTCCGTCGAGCGCCGCCGCCTGATGCTGGCCTATGGCGCGCAGTTCGACCTCACGCCGCGCGAGAAGGGCATGAAAGGCGCGATCGCACGCGCCGAGGAGATCGCCGCGCAGACGCCCGGCGCCTGGATCCCGCAGCAGTTCGAGAACGAGGCCAACATCGCCGTGCACGTGCGCAGCACGGCGCAGGAGATCCTGGCCGACTTCCCCGAGGGCTTGGACGCGCTGATCACCGGCGTGGGCACCGGCGGCCACCTCAGCGGCTGCGCGCAGGTGCTGAAGAAGGCCTGGCCGAATCTGAAGGTCTATGCGGTGGAGCCCAAGGCCTCGCCGGTCATCAGCGGCGGCCAGCCCAGCCCGCATCCGATCCAGGGCATCGGCGCGGGCTTCGTGCCCAAAAACCTGAAGACCGAGCTGCTGGACGGCGTGCTGCAGGTCGATGCCGAGGACGCGCGCGAATACGCGCGCCGCAGCGCGCGCGAGGAAGGCCTGCTGGTGGGCATCTCCAGCGGCGCCACGCTGGCCGCGATCGCCGCCAAGCTGCCCGAGCTGGGCGCCGGCGCGCGCGTGCTGGGCTTCAACTACGACACCGGCGAGCGCTACCTGTCGGTCGAGGGCTTCCTGCCCGCCTGAGCGACCGCGCGCAACGAGCGGCCTTGCGCCGCTCGGTGCGCCGCCCGCTGTCTGGGCTCACTCCTCGCTGCCGGGCTCCTGCTGCTCGTTGCGCTTGGCGGCCTGCTGGCGCAGCGGCTCCTCCAGGGCCTTGAGGCCGTCGACGAACCCGTCCAGCGGCCGCGTGGGCGCCAGGCGCAGCACGGGCGGCGGCAGGCTGCTCAGATAGGCCGGGCCCAGCCAGTGCTGCTGCTCGGTGCGCTTGCCCAGCACCAGGGCCAGGCCCAGCAGGGCCAGCGAGGCCAGCGTGCCGCCCACCCAGCGCCGGGCGCGCGGCCAAACCAGGCTGGCCTGCCACCACAGCAGCCCCAGCAGGCCGGCCGCGGTCAGCACGCCGTCCAGCGCCATCAGGCGCGGCCAGGACAGGATGTAGGCCAGCGAGGGCAGCCCCATGCTCAGCAGTTGCAGGCCCAGCAAGGCCACCAGCGCGCGGCGCAGATGCGGCAGGAAGGCGAACCAGTGGCGGAACAGCTGGGACACCAGCGCCCATAGCGCCGCCCAGACCACCGCGACGGCCAGTGGCGAGAGCACGGCGGTCGCCGCCTCCACCCAGCTGCTGTCCGGGCCGCTGCCCAGCCAGTGGTCCAGCCATAGCAGGCCGCCCCACAGCGCCGCGAGCACGAAGGCAGGCAGCAGGCGACCGGGTTCGCGCGCGGCGGCGCGGGCCGGCGCGGTAGCGGCCGGCAGCGGCTGCTCCGGCGCCAGCGGATCGCGGCTGCTGCGCAAGCGCAGCCGGGTGGTGCCCAGCAGCAGCTCGTGCGAGCCCATCCAGGGCCGCGGCTCGCGCGGCGCCAGCGCCTCGTCGGCCAGGCGGCCGCCATTGAGGCTGTCCAGCAGCTCCAGCCGGGCATCCTGCCCATCCCAGTGCAGCAGCGCATGCTCGGCCGCCAGATGCGGGTCGGACAGCACCAGGTCGCAGGCCGGCGAACGTCCGATGCGCAGCGTGCCGGCCAGCACGCGATGCACCCAGCGGACCTGGCCGTCCCCGTCCAGGACCTCGATTACCGCGACGCCGTAGCTGTCCATGCATACCCCTGCAGAAAGTGACGGGTCAGCTTCTGTGCGTTGGCGAAGCTGACGCCCTTGGCGTCCAGGCGGCCCAGCTCGCCCTCGATGCTGCTGTCGACGGCGGCGACCAGCACGCTGAGGTCGTACAGCCCCTCCAGCTTGCGATAGGCGCGCAGGCAGGCCACGGTGCGCAGCGGCAGGCCATCGGGCGCGGCGACAAACTCCTCGCGGCAGTGCGGCGCGGTGCGGTGCTTGTCGGCCCGCCCCAGCGCCTCGTTGCGGAAGCTGTTGCCGTACTGGCGCGAGAAGCGCAGCGCGCCGAGCTGGCGGCCGTCATAGGTTTCGTGGGCCACGTTCAGATAGCCGGTCTGGATCTCGCCGCTGATGAAGACCGCGTGCTCCATGCGGCACTGGCTGCGCTGGAACTGCAGCCCCTTGTCCTCGCTGGAACTGCCCCGCCCCCAGCAGCGCATGTATTCCTCCTGCGGCAGCGGCACGCGGTAGCGCGCATGCCCGCCGCTGCGCCAGGGCTGGGCCAGGAAGCTCTTGACCAGCTCGTCCTGGTAGCTCGTCAGCTGCTCGCGCACGCGCGGCCAGGCCGGCCCCTGTAGCGGCTTGGCGTCGCGGCTGCGCGCCAGCAGCCGCTCGGCAAAGCCGCCCGGCACCAGGAAGCTCATCTGCTGGGCAAAAAACATCGCCGAGACGTTGACGCCGACGACGCGGCCCTCCTCGTCCAGCACCGGCCCGCCGCTCATGCCGGCGTTGATGGAGCCGGCGTAGTAGATCAGCGGGTCGAAGCTGCGCTCCACCAGGCCGTTGTAATTGCCCTCGACGACGGCGAACGCGACATCGTGCGGGTTGCCCATGGAGTAGATGCGGTCGCCCTTGGCGAGCGGCTCCTCGGCCGGGCGGAAACGCAGCGCCGGCAGCGCGGGCGCGCCCTCGGGACGTTGCAGGCGCAGCAGCGCCAGGTCGCGGCGAACGTCGACGTCCAGCAGCTCCAGCGCGCCACTTTGTCCGTCCGGTGCCGCATAGAGCAGGCGGTAGCGCTCGGGCTCCAGCGCGAACTGGCTGACCACGTGGTAGTTGGTGATCACATGGCCCTGCTCGCTGACGACGAAGCCCGAGCCCACCGAGGCCTGGCTGCCGCCCAGCAGGGTGCGGATCTGCAGCAGCTGGGTGCGGGTGCGCTCGTAGAGCCGGCGCGCGCTGACCGACGGCGGCGGCGGGGTGGCCGCGGCGGCGGCCTGCGCCGGGGCCGGCGGCGCCGACGCGGGAACCTGGGCGCCGACGGCGCCGCACAGCAGCGCCAGCAGCGGCAGCAGGACCTTCAGGACATGGGGTGGTGACAAGCGCGACTCCCGGATGCGTTGAGCGAGACGGGGCGCTGCGTGCATCAGCCCCCGGCCGCGGATGCTAGCGTCTTTGCGGGACGCGGCGGACGGAACACCTGCGCGTCGGCATAAAAGTCCGGGGCCTCGTTGGCCGCCCACCAGCCGGGCACGCCCAGCACCGGCAAGGGGCTGAAGGGCTTGGCGCGCAGGCGCTCCGCGGCCGGCGGCCACGGGGCCTCGGGGGATTCCCCCTCCCCCCACACATGGGCGCACAGCGGCTTGCGCGGTTCCAGCAGCTGCTCCAGCAGCGCATGACCGACGATGACCAGGCGGGCCTGCGCCCACAGCGGGCGCAGCTCGCCGAACAGGCGCTGCCAGTGGCGCTGTCGCAGCGCCTCGTGCAGCGGCGTGGGCGCGGCCAGCCAGGCGCCGTTCTCGTCCAGCAGGGTGAGCGCGTCGCGCAGCGCGCCGCGCCGCCCTGGCGCGGGCGGCGGCTCGTGCTCCAGCGCCTGCCGATGCAGCGCGTTGAGCCGCGCCTTCAGCGCGCCGAAGCGCAGCCAGACCAGGCCGTTGAAGAAGTCGTGCCAGTTGTCGCGCGTCGGCACGCAGCCGGTGGCCGCGACGAAGTCCTCGTAGCCCTGCCCCGGCGGCAGCGCCTGCTGCGCGACGAAGCGCAGCGGCAGTCCTTGCGGGCCCAGGCGGGGTGCTTCAGGCTGGCGCGCCAGAGCGCGGTTCAGCGCCTCGTGCAGCGGCATGCCGGCGCGGCGCGCCGCCAGCACCGGTTCGCCGCAGGCGCGATAAGGCGCCCACCAGGGGCGCGACCAGTCCAGCGCGTGGAAGTCCACGCGCGGCTCAGCCCTGCAGCTTCCAGCCCAGCACCTCGCCGCCGCGCAGCGGCTTCAGGCGCGCTTCGCCGAAGGGCACGGACTCGGGCAAGGTCCAGCGGGTCTTGCTCAGCGTCACCGTGGCGGTGTTGCGCGGCAGGCCGTAGAAGTCCGGGCCGTGGAAGGACGCGAAGCCCTCCAGCTTGTCCAGCGCGCCGACCGACTCGAAGGCCTCGGCATACAGCTCCAACGCCGACAGCGCGGTGAAGCAGCCGGCGCCGCAGACCGAGTTCTCCTTCATCACCGAGGCATGCGGCGCGCTGTCGGTGCCGAGGAAGAAGCGGTCGCTGCCCGAGGTCGCCGCCTTCAGCAGCGCCAGGCGGTGCTGCTCGCGCTTGAGCACGGGCAGGCAGTAGTAGTGTGGCCGCAGCCCGCCCATGAAGATGGCATTGCGGTTGTACAGCAGGTGCTGGGGCGTCAGCGTCGCGGCCGTGTAGGGGCCGGCCTGGCTCACGTACTGCGCCGCCTCCTGCGTGGTGATGTGCTCGAAGACCACCTTGAGCTCGGGGAAGTCCTTGCGCAGCGGCGTCATCACGCGGTCGATGAAGACCGCCTCGCGGTCGAAGACGTCGACCTCGGGGTCGGTGACCTCGCCATGCACCAGCAGCAGCAGCCCCTCGCGCTGCATCGCTTCCAGCGTGCGGTAGGTCTTGCGGATGTCGGTCACGCCGGCATCGCTGTTGGTCGTGGCGCCGGCCGGATAGAGCTTGAGCGCGACCACGCCAGCGGCCTTGGCCGCGGCGATCTCCTGCGGCGAGCTCAGGTCGGTCAGGTACAGCGTCATCAGCGGCTGGAAGTCCACGCCGGCCGGCACCGCGGCCAGGATGCGTTCGCGGTAGGCCACCGCCTGCTCGGCGGTGGTGATGGGCGGCCGCAGGTTGGGCATCGCGATTGCGCGCGCGAACTGGCGCGCGGTGTAGGGAACGACGCTCTGCAGCGCGGCGCCGTCGCGCAGGTGCACATGCCAGTCGTCGGGCCGGGTCAGGGTGAGGATCTCGCTCATGGGCGGGATTGTCGCATCGCCCCTTCGCCGGCCAGCCTCAGGGCGCCTCGCCCGGCTTGTTGCCCAGCGGCGTCAGGCGGGCGATGCCGGAAGCGCTGCGCTGCACCTCGGGCTGGCCCCAATACTCCACCATGCCCACACCCGAGGCCTGCACGCGCAGCGCCTCGGTGGCCCACAGCGTGGCATGGGCGACGCCGCTGACCGTCACCAGCGCGCGCTCGGCGCGCAGGTCGCCGGCGCTGAGCTTGCCTTTGCCGGACACGCTCAGCTGCAGCTCGCGCACACGACCGCGCAGCTGCCCCTCGCCGGCGCCGGAAATGACGAAGCTCAGGCGCTCGGCCTGCAGATCGTCGAAGCGCGCCAGCCCCGAGCCGGAGATGTTGATCAGCAGTTGGTCGGTCTGCACCGGGCCCTGCGCGATCAGGTCGCTGGCGCCCGACAGCACCAGCTGGTGCAGCCGACGCACCTGGATGTCCACCTGCAGCCGCGGCCCGGTCCAGAACTTCCAGCCGCCCTGAGGCCGGATGACCAGGCGGTTGCCCGACAGGCTCACGTCCACGCTGTCCTGGACCTGGCTGTCGCCGACGACGAAGACCTGGTCGCGCTCGCCCTGGGTCAAGCGCACCTGGGCGATGCCGGCCAGCTCGATGCGGTCGAAGCGTCCTGGCGCATAGGTGCGCCCCTCGGGCTGCGGCGGCGACTGGGCCAGCCCCAGCAGCGGCCAGGCAAGCATCAGCGCGCCCAGCAGGCGTCGCCCTCCACGCAGTCCATTCATAACGTCTGCTCCCGAAGTTTCTTGGACACCTCGCGGCTGGCGACGAAGCGGCTGCCGTCCTTCATCTGCACCACCAGCTGGGAATTCTCGTCCGGCGTCATCGCGACAACAAAGTCCAGGTTCACGATGCAGCTGCGCTGCAGCTTGACGAAGCGCTCGGCGTCCAGGCGCTGCTCGAAACTGGTGATGGGCAGGCGCACGAGGTACTGGCGCCCGCCGCTGGCCAGCGCGGTGTACTTGGTGTCGGAGCGCAGGTATTCGATCGCCTCGACCTGCAGCGGCACGATGCGGCCGTGGTCGCGCACCAGCAGGCGCTGCAGCGGCGTCTGCGGCGGCTCCAGCACCTCGGCCGCAGGTGGCGCGAGGTTCTGCAGCGCATGCGCCACCGCCTCGTCGAAGCGAGATTGGGCGAAGGGCTTGAGCAGATAGTCCACCGCGTGCAGCTCGAAGGCGGCCAGCGCATGTTCGTCGTAGGCCGTCGTGAAGATCACCGCGGGCCGCCGGCCGGCCTCGCCCAGGCGGCGCAGCACCTCCAGACCGCTGAGCCCCGGCATCTGGATGTCCAGCAGCACCAGCTCGGGCTCCAGCGCCTCGATCTGCGCCAGCGCGCTCAGCCCGTCGGCGCAGCTCCCCACCAGTTCCAGCTGCGGCAAGGCGCGGACCCAGTCCTCCAGCGCCTCGCGGGCCAGCGGTTCGTCCTCGGCGATCAGGGTGCGGATGCTTGTGGTCATGTCTGTGGGATCCAGAGGTCGACGCGGAATCCCGCGCCGGGAGCGGTGTGGATGCGCAGCCGCGCGCGGCCGTCGAAGTCCAGCGCGAAGCGGCGCCGCAGCGCCGACAGGCCGACGCCGCGGCCGTTCACGGACGGGCCGTCCAGTTGATCCGGGGCGCAGCCCGGGCCGTCGTCGGCCACGGTCAGCGCCAGCCCGCCGTTGAGCGAATCGCGCCGCGCCGAGATGCTCACGCAGCCGCCCTCCACGCGCGGCGCGATCGCGTGCAGGATGCTGTTCTCGACCAGGGGTTGCAGGGTCAGCACGGGGATCTCATCGTCCAGCGTGCCCGGCTCCAGGTCCCACTGCACGCGCAGCCGCGCGCCCAGGCGCAGCGATTCCAGCGCCAGGTAGTCGTGCAGGAAGTCGACCTCTTCGGCCAGGCTGGCCCGCCCTTCCGCGTTGCGCTTGGCGTCCAGCACATAGCGCATCATCGTGGCGAACTGCATCAGCGCTGCCTCGGCCGCGCGCGGGTCGCGCCGCGTCAGCGCGATCAGCGAATTGAGCGTGTTGAACAGGAAGTGCGGGTTCAGCTTGCCGCTGATTGCCGCCAGCTCGGCACGCGCCAGCGCCGATTCCGCCTGCGCCGCGGCCAGCGCGCTGGCGCGCGCCTGGCGCGTCTTCAGCACCGCGGTGAAGCCGCCCACCAGCGCGCTGTAGACGAACAGCCCCCAGATGGCGCGCCACAACACGGTCTGCATCAGCATCGCGCGCGCATGCTCGGGCCCGAACAGCCACCAGGCGAGCGCGAATTCCAGCCCTTGCCAGGCCAGCGCGAAGCCCAGCGCGCCGAGCAGGTGCGCCGCCAGCTGCAGCGCCATCGGGCGCCCCTGCAGCGCGCGCACCAGCCACCACAGCAGAGGCCCCAGCAGCATGGGTGGCGCCAGGCTCAGCGTAGCCTGGTAGGCCGCCTCCCACAGCTGCCACAGCCCGCGCTGCAGCTCGGCCCCCGCCATCGCGTAGAGCATCCAGCTGAGCAAACAGGCACCGGCATAGCTCAGCCAGAGCCGACGGTCGGACTGGGGACGCACGAGCGGGGTGTTGTTTGACATGGCGCCTATCCTAGAGGCGCGCCGACCCGGACTGGGCGCTCAGGAGATCAACTGCGAGATGTGGGCGTCGAAATGGGAATGGCCGGCATTCGCCGGCCATTCGTCACCCCCCCGGGGGAAGAGCGATCAATGCTGCAGGATCTTCGCGAGGAAGTCCTTGGCGCGCGGCGAGCGCGCATCGGGGTTGCCGAAAAACTCGTCCTTCTTGCAGTCCTCGATGATCTTGCCGGCGTCCATGAAGATCACGCGGTGGCTGACCTTTTTGGCGAAGCCCATCTCGTGGGTCACGCACATCATGGTCATGCCCTCGTTGGCCAGCTGCACCATCACATCCAGCACCTCGCCGACCATCTCCGGGTCCAGCGCCGAGGTGGGCTCGTCGAACAGCATCACGATGGGATCCATGGACAGCGCGCGCGCGATCGCCACGCGCTGCTGCTGGCCGCCGGAGAGCTGGCCGGGGAACTTGTCCTTGTGCGCCATCAGGCCCACGCGGTCCAGCATCTTCAGGCCGCGCGCCTTGGCATCGTCCAGGCTGCGACCCAGCACCTTGACCTGCGCGATCGTCAGGTTCTCGGTCACCGACAGGTGCGGGAACAGCTCGAAATGCTGGAACACCATGCCCACGCGCGAACGCAGCTTGGGCAGGTTGGTCTTGGGGTCGGTCAGGCTGATGCCGTCGACCACGATGTCGCCCTTCTGGATGGGCTCCAGCGCATTGACCGTCTTGATCAGCGTGGACTTGCCCGAACCCGACGGGCCGCACACCACCACCACCTCGCCCTTCTGGATGTTGGTGGTGCAGTCGGTCAGCACCTGGAAGGGGCCGTACCACTTGGAAACGTTCTTAATCTCGATCATGAAACACTCCAGTTCGCCGGGGCAGCCGCGTCAGCGGATGATGGCGATCTTCTTCTGCAGCCGGCGCACCAGCATGGACAGCGCGAAGCAGATGACGAAGTAGAGGACGGCGGCGACCAGATAGGTCTCGACCGGCCGGTTGAAGTTCTTGCCCGCGACTTCGAAGCCCTTGAGCAAGTCATAGGCGCCGATCGCGTAGACCAGGCTGGTGTCCTGGAACAGGATGATGGTCTGGGTCAGCAGCACCGGCAGCATGTTGCGGAAGGCCTGCGGCAGCACCACCAGCTGCATGGTCTGGCGGTAGGTCATGCCCATCGCGTAGCCGGCATAAACCTGGCCGCGCGAGACCGACTGGATGCCGGCGCGCATGATCTCGGAGTAATAGGCGGCCTCGAACACCGTGAAGGTGATGATGGCGGACAGCTCAGCGCCCAGCGGGCGCCCGGTCATCATCGGGATCAGCAGGAAGAACCACAGGATCACCATCACCAGCGGGATGGAGCGCAGCGTGTTGACGTAGAACGCCGCCGGGACCTCCAGCCACTTCTTGCCGGACAGGCGCATCAGCGCCAGCAGCGTGCCCAGCGCGATGCCGCCCAGCATCGCGACCAGGGTCAGCTGGAAGGAAAAGATCAGGCCCTTGGCGATGAAGCTGGACAGCACGTCCCAGCTCAGGAAGGCGAAGTCGAGCTCCAGCATCACTTGCTCCCCCCGATCAGGCCGGGGACGCGGACCTGGCTCTCAATGAACAGCGCGATGCGGTTGATCACGAAGGCCGAGATGAAGTAGAGCCCCGTCACCGCCAGGTAGATCTCGATGCCGCGCGAGGTCTCCTCCTGCGCCTGCATCGCGAACATGGTCAGCTCGGCGATGGACACCGCGAAGGCCACCGAGGAGTTCTTGACGATGTTCATCGACTCGCTGGTCAGCGGCGGAATCACGATGCGCAGCGCCATCGGCAGCAGCACGTAGCGGTAGGTCTGCGGCAGCGTCAGGCCCAGCGCCAGCCCGGCATAGCGCTGGCCCTTGGGCAGGCTCTGGATGCCGGCCTTGACCTGCTCGGCCACGCGCGCCGAGGTGAAGAAGCCCAGTGCCAGCACCACGAGGATGAAGCTGGGCACGGACTTCAGCACCGGGATCAGCGACGGGATCACGTGATACCAGAGGAAGATCTGGACCAGCAGCGGGATGTTGCGAAACAGCTCGGTCCAGACCTCGCCGACCAGCGCGAGCTTGCGATTGGGCACGGTGCGCAGAATGCCCATCAGCGTGCCGACCAGCAGCGCCACCAGCAGGGCCAGCAGGGCCACGGACAGCGTCCAGCCCCAGGCGGACATCATCCAGTCCAGATAGGTGACGTCACCGCCGCTGCCAAAGCAGCGCGGCACCACCTCGCCATCGATGGTGTTCTTGCAGAACACCTGCCAATCCCAGCTCACAATCAGATCTCCCGAAAAAACAAGGCCGCCCGAGAACGGATCAGGCGGCCTGGGATCAAAGCCGAAGACTTACTTCTTCGCGTACTCTTCCGCGGGCTTGTCGTTGGGGTTGGCCAACGCTGCCTTCAGGTTTTCGCTCATCGGCAGGCCCACCTTGGCGTTCGCGGGCGGGATGGGCTGCATCAGCCACTTGTCATAGAGCTTGGCGACGTCGCCGGACTTCATCATCGCCTTCAGGCTGTCGTCGACGGCCTTCTTGAACGGCGCGTCGTCCTTGCGCATCATGATCGCGATCGGCTCGACGCTGAGCACCTCGCCGACGATCTTGTAGTCCGCCGGGTTCTTGGACTTGGCGATCAGGCCCGCCAGCAGCGAACCGTCCATCACGAAGGCATCGGCGCGGCCGGTCTCCAGCAGCAGGAAGCTGTCGGCGTGGTCCTTGCCCAGCACTTCCTTGAAGTCAAGGCCGGTGGCGCGCTCATGCTTGCGCAGCGTCTGCACCGAGGTCGTGCCGGTGGTGGTGGCCACGGTCTTGCCCTTGAGCTGGGCAATGGAGGTGATGCCCGAATTGGCCTTGGTGGCGATACGGACTTCCTCGACGAAGGTCGTCACCGCGAAGGCCACGTCCTTCTGGCGGCTGTTGTTGTTGGTGGTGGAGCCGCACTCGATGTCCACGGTGCCGTTCTGCACCAGCGGGATGCGGTTCTGCGAGGTCACCGGCTGGTACTTGATCTCGATCTTCTTGCCCAGCTGCTTGCTGATGTCGGCGATCACGCGCTGGCAGATCTCCACGTGGTAGCCCACGTACTTGCCATCACCCAGCGTATAGGACAGCGCGCCGGAGGATTCGCGCACGCCCATGGTGATGGAGCCGCTGTCCTTGATCTTGGTCAGCGTGTCGGCGGCGGCGACGCCGCAGGCAGCCGCGAGGGCCAGGACAAGCAGGTTTTTCTTCATGGGGACTCCTGATTCAAAGTCGAAAGCGGATCGGGGAGCACGGTTTTGTGCGAGCAGAAGTATGACCCAGAAGCGCCGGGCCGATTGCCTGTCGCATCGGCGCGCCGGACTTTAGCGGCGTGTGCGAAATCCGCCCAATGCCGATATCAGGCGGCACCATGCAGGCCGCGCATGAGCACTAAGGGTTCTTACCAGGGTGCTGGCGCGCGAGGAACTCCCACAGCGCCAAGGCCACGGGCTTGCTGCGCCGCGCCACCGTGGGGCGCTCTCGGTAGATACGCAGCTCCATGGTCAGCTCGTACTCGCCCGGCGCGGCCGCCTGGACGAGGCGGCGTGACGCCAGTTCCTTCTTCACGGAACTGGCCGGCAGGAAGGCCAGGCCATGCCCTTCCAGCGCCATGGCCTTCAGGCCCTCGGCCATGTCGGTCTCGTAGATGGCGTCCAGGTGCAGCGCGGTGGGCGCGTCCTTCACGATCAGCTCCACCAGCCGGCCCAGGTAGGCCCCGGCCGCGTAGCTGAGGAAGGGAATCTTCTGCCCCGGATGGCCGGGGAGGCTGAACTGCGGCCGGCCGCCGGCATCGGCGCGCGCATAGGCGGCCAGCGTCTCCTGGCCCAGCGAGACCATCTCGTAGCGCTCGGGATCCAGCTGCAGCGGCTGGCTGGGATGGTGGTAGACCACCAGCAGGTCGCAGTTGCCCTCGCTGAGCTGAAGCATCGCGTCATGCACATTCAGCGCGATCAGCCGGCTCTTGATTTCACCGAAGCCCTGGCGCAGGTCCATCAGCCAGTGCGGAAAGAAGCTGAAGGCCAGCGAGTGCGGCACCGCGAACTCGATCATGTCCTGGCCGGCCGACTGGTGGCTGCGCAGCATGTTTCGCGTGGCCTGCAGATTGGCCAGCAGCTCCACCGCCTGGTCGAGCAGGGTCTCGCCCGCCGCGGTGAGCCGCGTGGGATAGGACGAACGATCCACCAGGTCCACGCCGGCCCAGGCTTCCAGCGCCTGGATGCGGCGCGAGAAGGCGGGCTGCGTCACATGCCTCAGCTGCGCCGAGCGCGAGAAGCTGCGCGTCTCGGCCAGGCTGACAAAGTCTTCAAGCCACTTCGTTTCCACGCCCGGCAGTGTAGCCGCGCGGCCCGGCACCGCCCTTACAGCGGCGCGGGCAGGGCTTGCCCCGGACCGGGCAACGCGCCGGACGCCGCGGCCTCGCCGCCGCCGGCGCTCTGCTGCAGCCGCCACATCTGCGCATAGCGACCGCCCTGCGCGAGCAGTTGTTCATGGGTGCCACGCTCGATGACGCGCCCCTTGTCCATCACCAGAATCTCGTGGGCGTGGATCACGGTGGAGAGCCGGTGCGCGATCAGCAGCACGGTCTTGTCCTGCGCGGCGGCGTCCAGCTCGGCCTGGATGGCGCGCTCGTTGTGCGAGTCCAGCGCCGAGGTCGCCTCGTCGAAGATCAGGATGGGCGGATTCTTCAGCAGCGTGCGCGCGATCGCGACGCGCTGCTTCTCGCCGCCGGAGAGCTTGAGCCCGCGCTCGCCGACCATGGTGGCATAGCCCTGTGGCAGGCCCTGGATGAATTCGTGGATGTGGGCGGCGCGCGCCGCGGCCTCGATCTCCTGCTGGCTGGCGCCCGGCCGGCCATAGGCGATGTTGTAGGCGATGCTGTCGTTGAACAGCACCGTGTCCTGCGGCACGATGCCGATGGCCTGGCGCAGGCTCTGCTGCGTCAGCGTGCGGATGTCCTGGCCGTCGATCAGGATGCGGCCGCCGCTGACGTCGTAGAAGCGGTAAAGCAGCCGCGCCAGCGTGCTCTTGCCCGACCCGCTGGGTCCGACCACGGCGACCGTGCGGCCGGCCGGAATCTCGAACGCCACCCCGTGCAGGATGGGCCGCGCGGCCTCGTAGGCGAAGTCCACCGCATCGAAGCGCACCGCGCCACCGCGCACCTGCAGCGGGCGTGCCTCGGGCGCGTCGGCCACCTCGCGCTCGCGCGAGAGCAGCACGAACATCTTGTCCAGATCGGTCAGCGCCTGCTTGATCTCGCGGTAGATCACGCCCAGGAAGTTGAGCGGGATGTAGAGCTGGATCATGAAGGCGTTGATCATCACCAGGTCGCCCAGCGACATGTGGCCCTGCACCACGCCCTGCGTGGCCTGCCACAGCATGGCCACCAGCGCGGCGGCGATGATCAGCTGCTGGCCGCTGTTGAGCAGCGACAGCGTGGTCTGCGACTTGAGCTGCGCGCGGCGCAGTTGCTCCAGGCTGTCGTTGTAGCGCTCGGCCTCGAAGTCCTCGTTGTTGAAGTACTTGACCGTCTCGTAGTTCAGCAGCGAGTCGATCGCGCGCGTGTGGGCGCGCGAGTCCAGCTCGTTGAGCTGGCGGCGGAAGTGGGTGCGCCATTCGGTGACACGCACCGTGAAGGCGATGTAGAACAGCAGCGCGCCGCCGGTGATCCACGCGAACATCGGGTCGAACTTCCAGGCCAGCAGCGCGAGCACCAGCACCACCTCGATCAGGGTCGGGAAGATGCTGTAGAGCGAATAGGACACCAGCGCGTTGACCGCGCGCGTGCCGCGCTCGATGTCGCGCGTCATGCCGCCGGTCTGTCGTTCCAGGTGGAAGCGCAGGCTCAGGTCATGCAGGTGGCGAAACACCTGCAGCGAGATCGCGCGCGACGCGCCCTCCGTGGCCTTGGCGAAGATCAGCTCGCGCGCCTCGGTGAACAGCGAAGTGGACAGACGCAGCAGCCCGTAGGCCAACAGCAGCCCCAGCGGCACCACCAGCAGCGCCTGCGCCGAACCTGGCTTGATGCTGAGGCTGTCCACCAGCTGCTTGAGCAGCACCGGCACGCCGACATTGGCCAGCTTGGCCGCCATCATGAAGCCCAGCGCCAGCAGCACGCGGCCGCGGTAATGCCAGAAATAGGGCAGCAGCCGCCCGATGGTGGACCAGTCGCCCTGGCGGGCCGGGGTCTGCAACGAAGGCGGCGGGGCGGAGGGAGAGCTGCGGCGCATGGGCGACAATTCTCCCATTGCTACAGGTCTGACCATGTCCAAGGATTCCCAAGCCCCCGCCCCTCAAGCCACCGAACAGCCCGCCGGTCCGCGCGAGCTGGTGATGCGCGTGATGCCCATGCCGGCCGACGCCAATGCCAATGGCGACATCTTCGGCGGCTGGATCATGGCCCAGGTCGACCTGGCCGGCTCGGTGCTGCCTGCGCGCATCTCGCGCGGCCGCGTCGCCACCGTCGCGGTCAATGAGTTCATCTTCAAGCAGCCGGTCTCCGTCGGCGACCTGCTGAGCTTCTACGCCCAGGTGCGCCGCGTCGGCCGCACCTCGATCACCGTGCACGTGGAGGTGTTCGCCGAGCGCAACCCGGCCAGCCCGCAGGTGGTCAAGGTGACCGAGGCCAATCTCACCTACGTCGCCATCGACAAGGAAGGCAAGCCGCGCCTGCTGCCGCAGTAAGGCGGGCGTTCAGCGCAGCCGGGCCGCGAGGCCCAAGTCATGCAGATGGCGCGCCAGTTCGCGCGCCCACAGCCGGTAGCCCGGCGGCCCGGGATGGAAGCCGTCGTCGGCCATCAGTCCGGCCGCGCTGCCCTGCCAGTCGGCCGGCATCGCATGCAGGCCGCGTCCGTGCTGCCCGCGCAGCGCGCGCGTCAGCGCGCGGTTCAGCCGGGCGGCCTGCCAGCCCAGCAGGCCACGCAGCGGCTGAGGCAGCAAGGGGAAAACCTGCATGGGCGGCACCGCGGTGTGCAGCGTGTAGCGCACCCCGGCCTTGCGCCGCGCCAGCTGGTCCAGTCGTTCGAGGTCAGCCAGCCAGCGTGCCGGCGAGCGCAGTGCCACCGCGTCATTGACGCCCAGCACCGCCAGCATCAGGTCGGCCGGCCGCGGCTGGGCCGCTTCCAAACGGCGCAACGCCTCGGCGCTGCCGTCGCCACTCTGCGCCAGCAGCTGCCAGCGCACGCGCAGCCCCGTCGCGGCAGCCAGCTCGCGGGCCAGGCAGCCGGCCAGGGCCTGC
Source organism: Pelomonas sp. CA6 (assembly GCF_022549225.1). Lineage (GTDB taxonomy): Bacteria > Pseudomonadota > Gammaproteobacteria > Burkholderiales > Burkholderiaceae_C > Roseateles. The sequence goes on along the minus strand of NZ_JAKZFD010000001.1, from coordinate 59,618 downwards.
TCCTGGGTCGCCGCGCCCACGCCCGCCGCCGAGGAGTCGCCGACGATCAACAGCCGCAGGCAGACCTCACCCGTTCCCGCCTCGCCCTCACGCGGGCCCTGGGCCTCAGGCAGCTTCAGCGCGCGGCGTCGCACCGAGCGCCCCTGCCACAGCAGCAGCGGCCCCAGCGCCGCCGCGGCCCAGGGCAGCAGGGCATCGGCCAGCGCCAGCGCACCACTGTCGGTGGATTTGACAGACGCACCCTCGGGACTTCGTGCCATGGTTCTAAGTGCTTGTGAGAACTTGCGGATTTTGCGCTGGCACAAGGGTTGCGGCGGCGCTGCACCCAGGTTAGACAAACGGGAGGAACCATGCGCCAGCCCTTGATCAAGCTGCTGAGCCTTGCCAGCCTAGCAACCGGACTGTTCCTGAGCCTGGGCACCCAGGCCAGCCCGTTGCCCGCCGGCCTCCAGATCAACGCCCAGATCGCGCTGGACACCGCCAACTCGCAGCCGCACACCGGCGGCGGGCAGCAGAGCATCTCGATCGAACGCATCGTCGGCGGCTCGTCCACCACCTCGTCCACCAGCGGCGATCCGGGCACGCTGCTGCCCTCGCAGCTGCAGGGCCAGCTGAGCGAGCTGCAGGACGGACTGGGTGCCGAGGTGAGCATTCGTGGCCGCTCCAGCCAGGACACCGGCACCCCCGTCGCGGCGAGCAGCGGGCTGATCGCGATCGACTACTTCTTCAGCCTGCAGAACCTGTCGGCCACCGACACCTTCACGGTCAGCTTCCGCGCGCTGACCGTCCACAGCATCAGTGCCAGCGGCCCCGACGCTTTCGTGCAGTCCAACCTCTCGGTGCTGGACGCCGCCAACAACGAGCTGTACTTCACCGACTACCGCGCGGATACCGCCAACCCCGGCCCCGGCAGCAACTTCCAGCTCAGCAGCGCCAGCGACACCTTCGCGTTCACGGTGCTGCCCGGCCAGAGCCTGAGCTTCAGCGCGCTGCTGAAGCAGATCGGCGGCGCCGCCGACGGCAGCTACAGCGCGCTGCTGAGCGCCTATCTGCTGGTCGACAACGTGCGCGTGGACGGCAACAACCCGGTGCCCGCGCCCGGCACGCTGCCGCTGCTCGTGCTGGCGCTGCTGGGCTGCGCCACGGTGCTGCGGCGGCGCGCCTGAGCCGCCCCCCTTCCCCCCACCACGACGGAGTACCGACATGAAGCTGAGATCGCTGACCCTCCTCGGCGCCGCGGCGCTGGGCTCGCTGGCCTGGGCGCCGGCACAGGCCTGCTCCGCCGAGCCCCTGCTCGGCTCCATCTGCGTGGTGAGCTACAACTTCTGTCCGCGCGGCTTCGCGCAGGCCGCGGGCCAGCTGATGCCCATCGCGACGAACACCGCGCTGTTCTCGCTGCTGGGCACGCAGTTCGGCGGCGATGGCCGTGTCACCTTCGGGCTGCCCAATCTGTCCGGCCGCAGCATCGTCGGCGCCGGCAGCGGGCCCGGGCTCTCGCCCATCCAGATCGGCGAGATGGCCGGCACCGAGACGGTCACGCTGACCGTGGCACAGATGCCGGCCCATGCCCACACCGGCCGCGTGCGCGCCAACAGCGGCGCCGGCACGACGGACAACCCGGTCAACGCGTCACCGGCCAAGCTGGCGCGCAGCAATCTCTACAGCAGCAACGCGCCCGACAGCAACATGGCGGCCGGCACGGTGGTCACGGACGTGAGCGGTGGCAGCCAGCCGGTGTCGACGCGCAACCCCTATCTGGGCATGACCATCTGCATCGCGACGGAAGGCATCTACCCGTCGCGCAACTGAATTCGCGGCAAGCCGGACGGCGCGCGGCGCGCGCGGTCCGGCGCCTTGCCTGTCAGAACTTGGAGAAGTCCGGCTGGCGCTTCTGGAAGAAGGCCTGGAAGGCTTCCATCGCCTCCGGGCTGCGCAGCCGGGCGCCGAAGATCTCGGCTTCGGTCTTGATCACCGCCATCAGCTGCTCGCGGTCCGGCGCCTGCATCAGGCGCTTGCTCTCGCGCACCGCGCTGGGCGCCAGCTTGTTGAAGCGCTCGGCCACGCGGCGCGCGTGGTTGACCACCTCGGCGGCCGGCAGCACCGCGTTGGCGATGCCGCATTCGGCGGCCTGCTCGCCGGTGAAGGGATCCCCCAGCAGCAGCTTCTCCGCCGCGCGACGATGGCCCATCAGGCGCGGCACCACCAGGCTGGAGCCAAACTCGGGCACCAGCCCCAGACTCACGAAGGGCATGGCCAGGCGGGCATCGTCGGCCACGTAGACGAAATCGCAGTGCAGCAGCATCGTGGTGCCGATGCCGATCGCCGCGCCATTGACCGCCGCGACCACCGGCTTCTCGCAGCCCAGCAGCGCGCGCATGAACTGGAACACCGGGGCGTCCTCATCCCGCGGCGGGCTGCTCATGAAGTCCTCGATGTCGTTGCCCGAGGTGAAGATGTCCGGCTGGCCCTGGATCAGCACCGCTCGCACCGCCTTGTCGTCGTTGGCGGCCCGCAGCGCGTCGGCCATGGCCTGGTACATCACGCGGGTCAGCGCGTTCTTCTTCTCGGGGCGGGCGATCTCTATCGTCAGCACGCCGTTGACGGTGGCGGTTTTGATGGTCATGGGTGTCTCCTGCTGGGGATGAGGTGGGCGGCTTTCGCCGGTGCTTGGGCTCGGTTGTTTCGTTGGCTGTTTCAGTTTCTGCGTCTGTCTATTTGGGGATGTGGCGATGCGCGAGCGGGGCCGCCCCCGCGAGCATCGCCGCCCCCTCGGGAGGCCGACCCAGGTTCCCCTTGGGCGAGAGGCTCATATCCTTCGGCGGGGGCTCACATCAACCAAGCGCTCACTTGCGGCCATAGGCTGTGCTGGAAACGGGCGCGGAAGAAGCCGAAGTGGCCGATGCGGCGCTCGCCGATCTGCTGGGGCGCGACGCGACGCATCTCGCGCTGCGCGCCGGCATAGAAGCCGTGCAGCGATTCGGTGTTGCGCCGGGACATGAATTCATCGTCGGTGAAGGACAGCGACAGCATGGGCAGCGTCAGCGCCGCGTACTGCGCGCGCAGCGGCGCGCCTCCCTCGCCCATCATGTAGTCGCGGTCCAGGCACCAGCGCCGCCATTGCGCCATCACGCCGCGCGGCAGGTCGCCGACCTTGCGCAGACGCCGCCCCGGGAAGTAGCCGAACAGCGGCAGCGCCAGCGGCACGACCACGTACCAGAGCCACCAGACATATCGCTTCAGATGCGCCGAGTTCTCGCGCCAGTAGCCGCTGCCGCAGCCCACGGTGACCGCGCGGCTGACGCGATGGCGGTTGGGCAGCATGCCCAGGATCTGCCCGCCCAGGCTGTGGCCCAGCCAGTGAATGGGGCGCTCGTCGCGGCCCGCGTCGGCCTCGGCGAGGCGGCGCGACAGCTCGTCCAGCGCCGCGGCCGCGTCGCGCTCGGCCCAGACGTGGATGTCCGCGTCCAGCCCCTTCAGCGATTGACGCAGCCCGTCGGGCCGGGACGCACCCATGCCGCGGTAGTCGAAGCACAGCACCAGCCAGCCCTGGGCCGCCATCCAGCGGCCGAATTCGGCGTAGTAGCGCTGCTCCACGCCCATCGCGGGCGCAATCAGCAAGCCCGCACGGGCGGTCTCGGCATTGCCGTACAGATGGCCGGTCAGCACGAAGCCGTCGGCAGCCTGGAACTGGATCATCGCAAGTCCTCGCTGTGCTGTTGGCCGCGGGGCCAGGTCTTGCTGAACCCGCCAGGGCATGGCGCCCCGGCGGGTGCGGTCCGTCACGCCTGGATCACAGACGCTCGATGATGCCCGCGGCGCCCTGGCCGGCGCCCACGCACATGGTCACCATGCCGTACTTGGCGCCGGTGCGGCGCAGGCCGTGCACCACGGAGGCCGCGCGGATCGCGCCGGTGGCGCCCAGCGGGTGGCCCAGCGCGATCGCGCCGCCGTTGGGGTTGACCTTGCTGCGGTCCAGCACGATGCCCTTGCTGTCGAGGTCGTTCAGCACGGCCAGCGACTGCGCGGCAAAGGCCTCGTTCAGCTCCACCCAGCCCAGGTCGGCGGCACCGATGCCGGCGAGCTTCAGCGCGGCGGGGATGGCCTCGATCGGGCCGATGCCCATGATCTCCGGCGGCACGCCGCGCACGGCGAAGGAGACGAAGCGCGCCAGCGGCGTCAGGCCGAAGCGTTTGACCGCGGCTTCCGAGGCCACGATCAGCGCGCCGGCGCCGTCGGAGGTCTGCGAGCTGTTGCCGGCGGTGACGCTGCCCTTGGCGGCGAACACCGGCTTGAGCTTGGCCAGGCCTTCGGCCGAGGTGTCGCGGCGCGGGCCTTCGTCGACGTCCACAACGCGCTTGTTCAGCGTGACGCTGCCGTCGGCCAGGTTGGGGCTGCGGTCGATCACCTCGAAGGGCGTGATTTCGTCCTTGAAGTGGCCGGCGGCGATCGCGGCCAGCGCGCGGCGGTGCGATTCCAGCGCGAACTCGTCCTGCGCCTCGCGGCTGACCTTCCACTGCGCGGCGACCTTCTCGGCGGTCAGGCCCATGCCATAGGCCAGGCCGATGTTCTCGTCACGCTCGAAGATGGCCGGCGGCAGCGAAGGCTTGTTGCCGCCCATGGGCACCATGGACATCGATTCCACGCCACCGGCGATCATCACCTCGGCCTCGCCGACGCGGATGCGGTCCGCCGCCATCGCCAGCGCGGTGATGCCGGACGCGCAGTAGCGGTTCACGGTCACGCCGCCCACGGTGTTGGGCAGGCCGGACAGCACCGCGGCCACGCGGGCGATGTTCATGCCCTGCTCGCCCTCGGGGAAGGAGCAGCCGACGATGGCGTCCTCGATCGCCGCCGGATCCAGGCCCGGGACCTGGGCCAGCGCGGCCTGGATGGCGCGCGACAGCATTTCGTCCGGCCGGGTGTTCTTGTAGTACCCGCGGCCCGACTTGCCGATGGGCAGGCGGGTGGCGGCGCAGATGTAGGCGTCTTGAACTTGTTTGCTCATTTCTGATCCTTTCGACGATCAGCGGAAATCTTGAATTCGAGGCAGCGGTCGGCGGGGGCCCGCGGGCGGCCCCCCGGCACCCATCAGTTGCGCACCGGCTTGCCGGTCTGCAGCATGCCCATGATGCGTTCCTGGGTCTTGGGGTGATCCAGCAGCGAGCAGAAGTGCTTGCGCTCCAGCGACATCAGGTACTCCTCGTCGACCAGCGAACCGGCCTCGACCTCGCCGCCGCAGACCACGTCGGCGATCAGCGCCGCCAGGTGGTAGTCGTGCGCGCTGATGAAGCCGCCGTCGCGCATGTTGGCGAGCTGGCCCTTGATGGTGGCGATGCCCGAACGGCCGGCCACCGGGAACAGCGCCTTCAGCGGCGGGCGGTAGCCGGAGTCGGCCATGGCCTTGGCCTGCGCCGACGCGACGAACAGCAGCTCGTCCTTGTTCGGCACGATCACGTCGCTGTCCAGCAGGAAGCCGTTCTTGCGCGCTTCCAGCGCCGAGGTCGCGACCTTGGCGGTGGCCGCGGTCGTGAAGCCGTCCTTCAGGAAGGCGAAGGTGTCCGCGTTGGCATTGCCGGCGGCGGCCATCTCGGCGGCACGGCGGGCGATGTAGGTCAGGCCGCCGGCACCCGGGATCAGGCCCACGCCGACCTCGACCAGGCCGACATAGCTTTCCATGTGCGCGACGCGACGGGCGCAGTGCACCGCCAGCTCGCAGCCGCCGCCCAGCGCCAGGCCGCGCATCGCGGCGACCACCGGCACGTTGGCATAACGGATGCGCAGCATCGCGTCCTGCAGCTTCTTCTCTTCCGGCGCGATGCCCTTGGAGCCCTTGGTCATGAAGACCGGCATCAGCGCTTCCAGGTTGGCACCGGCGGAGAACACGTCATCCGGCGACCAGATCACCAGGCCCTTGTAGCGGTCCTCGGCGATCTCGACCGCCTTCACCAGGCCCTCGGTCACGGCCGGGCTGATCAGGTGCAGCTTGGCGGTGATCGACGCGATCAGCACCTCGCCGTCCAGGCTCCAGACGCGGACCTCGTCGTTCTTGTACTCCTCGGTGCCCGCCTTCAGCGGCTCGGCCGCGCCCTCGCCCACCAGGGACTCGGGGAAAGCCTGGCGCTCATAGACCGGCAGCTTGGCGCGCGGCTTGAAGCGACCTTCCTTGGCGCTCCACGAGCCGTCCTTGCTGTGCACGCCGCCGTTGGCGGCCACCGGGCCGTCGAACACCCAGGCCGGCAGCGGCGCGGAAGACAGGGTCTTGCCATCGGCGATGTCGGCGGCGATCCACTCGGCCACCTGCTTCCAGCCGGCGGCCTGCCACAGCTCGAAGGGGCCCTGCTGCGAACCGAAGCCCCAGCGCATCGCGAAGTCGATCTCGCGCGCGGTATCGGCCACGGTGTCCAGGTGCACGGCCACGTAGTGGAAGCTGTCGCGCAGGATGGACCACAGGAACTGGGCCTGCGGGTTGCTCGATTCACGCAGCAGCTTGATGCGGTCGGCCGCCGGCTTCTTCAGCATGCGGGCGACGATCTCGTCGGCCTTGCCGCCGCCGGCGACGTACTCACCGGTGGCGAAGTCCAGGCGCAGGATGTCCTTGCCGACCTTCTTGTAGAAGCCGGCGCCGGACTTCTGGCCCAGCGCGCCCTTCTCGATCAGGCCGGCCAGCACCTTGGGCGTGGCGTAGGTGCTGTAGAAGGGGTCGTCCTTCAGGTTGTCCTGCATGGTCTTGACGACATGGGCCATGGTGTCCAGGCCCACGACGTCGGCGGTGCGGAAGGTGCCGCTGGAGGCGCGGCCCAGCTTCTTGCCGGTCAGGTCGTCCACCACGTCCACGCTCAGGCCGAACTTCTCGGCCTCGATCATCGTCGCCATCATGCCGGCGATGCCGACGCGGTTGGCGACGAAGTTAGGCGTGTCATTGGCGCGCACGACGCCCTTGCCCACCGCGGTGGTGACGAAGCTCTCCAGCTGGTCGATCACTTCCGGACGCGTGGTCGGCGTGTTGATCAGCTCGACCAGATACATGTAGCGCGGCGGGTTGAAGAAGTGGATGCCGCAGAAGCGCGGCTTGATCGCCTCGGGCAGCACCTCGGACAGCTTGGTGATGGACAGACCCGAGGTGTTGGACGCCACGATCGCATGCGGCGCCACATGCGGCGCGATCTTGGTGTACAGGTCCAGCTTCCAGTCCATGCGCTCGGCGATGGCCTCGATGATCAGGTCGCAGTCCTTGAGCAGCTCCAGGTGCTCCTCGTAGTTGGCCTGCTGGATCAGCGCGGCGTTCTCGGGCACGCCCAGCGGCGCCGGCTTGAGCTTCTTCAGCCCGTCGACGGCCTTGGCCACGATGCCGTTCTTGGCGCCTTCCTTGGCCGGCAGATCGAACAGCACGACCGGCACCTTGACGTTGACCAGGTGGGCGGCGATCTGCGCGCCCATCACGCCGGCGCCCAGCACGGCGACCTTGCGAACTTGGAATCGACTCATGTTGAATCCTTTGGAGAGTCTGAGACTGAAATACCCCCGGCGTCGGGCCGGCCCGGCCCGCCCCCGAGGGGGTGAGAAGACACGGGGAAGCCCCGGCCTTCTCCGATGAGGTCGAACGGCTTACTCGACGCGGATCCAGGTCTGGGTGCGGCCCAGCATCGGCATGCCGATGTAGCCCCGCACCTCCAGCTTCTTGCCGCCGTCGACCGGCTTGAGACGGACCCTGTAGACCTTGCCGTTGTTCGGGTCCAGGATGTCACCGCCATCCCAGAGCCCGGCATCGTCGGCGTTCTTCTTGACGTTGCGCAGGATGGTCATGCCCTGGACGGGCTGGTCCTTGCGCTCGTCGCTGCACTTCTCGCAGCGCGAGTCCTGCTTGGACGCATCGACCAGCTTCTCGATCCGGCCGCTGAACACCCCACCCGACTCGCTGATGCGCACCAGCGACTTCTCCTGCTTGGTCTCGTCGTCAATGGTCTTCCACAGACCGGCGGGCGTGGCCTGGGCCAGCGCCAGCCCGCTCAGCAGGCTCAGGCCAGCGGCCGCGATCAGCTTCTTCATCGGGTGTCTCCTTGAATGGGGGTGTTATGGTGCCGTGTCGGGCACAAGGGCCAAGCTTAGAACAGCGCCTCGTCCATGGCCATCAGCGGCTGCAGGCCGGCGCGGCAGCTGCGGATCAGGCCGGCCGTTTCCGGCAGCAGCTTGGCGAAGTAGAAGCGCGCAGTCGCCAGTTTGGCGGTGTAGAACGGATCGCCGCTGGCCTGCTTCTCCAGCGCCAGCTTGGCCATGCGCGCCCAGAAGTAGGCGAAGCATAGATGGCCCACGACGCGCAGGTAGTCCACCGCGGCGGCGCCCACCTCGTCGGGATTCTGGAAGGCCTTCATGCCGATCTCGGTGGTCAGCTTGGTGACCTTGTCGCCAATGTCAGCCAGCGGGTTCACGAACTCCTGCATGGCCTCGCTGACGCCTTCCTCCTCGACGAACTCGGCGATCTTCTTGCCGAACTTCTTCAGCGTGGCGCCGTTGTTGGCGAGGATCTTGCGGCCCAGCAGGTCCAGCGACTGCACGGTGTTCGTGCCTTCGTAGATCATGTTGATGCGCGAATCACGCACAAACTGCTCCATCCCCCACTCGTGGATGTAGCCATGGCCGCCGAAGACCTGCATGCAGTGCGAGGTGGCGATCCAGCCGTTGTCGGTGATGAAGGCCTTGATGATGGGCGTCAGCAGCGCGACCTCGGCCTCGCAGTCCTTGCGCTCGTCGGCGTCGTCGCTGGTCAGCGCCTTGTCCAGCTGCAGCGCCACGTAGGCGGACAGCGCACGGCCGCCTTCGGCATAGGCGCGGGCGGTCAGCAGCATCTTGCGCACATCGGGATGCACGATGATGGGATCGGCCGGCTTGTCCGGCGCCTTCGGACCGGACAGCGCGCGCATCTGGATGCGGTCCTTGGCGTAGGCCACGGCGTTCTGGTAGGCCACCTCGGTCAGGCCCAGCGACTGGTTGCCCACGCCCAGGCGCGCGGCATTCATCATCACGAACATCGCCTGCAGGCCCTTGTTGGGCTCGCCGACCAGGGTGCCCACGGCGCCGTCCAGGATCATCTGGCAGGTGGCGTTGCCGTGGATGCCCATCTTGTGCTCCAGGCCGCCGCAATAGATCGGGTTGCGCTCGCCGATGCTGCCGTCGGCCTTCACCAGGAACTTGGGCACGATGAACAGCGAGATGCCCTTGGAGCCGGCCGGCGCGTCCGGCAGGCGGGCCAGCACCAGGTGGACGATGTTCTCGGCCAGGTCGTGCTCGCCGGCGGAGATGAAGATCTTCTGGCCGGTGATCTTGTAGCTGCCGTCACCCACGGGTTCGGCCTTGGAGCGCAGCAGGCCCAGGTCGGTGCCGCAGTGCGGTTCGGTCAGGCACATGGTGCCGGTCCACTGGCCGCTGGTCAGCTTGGGCAGGTAGAGCGACTTCTGCTCGGGCGTGCCATGGGCATGCAGGGCCTCGTAGGCGCCATGGCTCAGGCCCGGGTACATGGTCCAGGCCTGGTTGGCCGAGTTCATCATCTCGTACATGCACTGGTTCACGACCACCGGCAGGCCCTGGCCGCCGTACTCCGGGTCGCAGGACAGCGCGGGCCAGCCGCCTTCCACATACTGCTGGTAGGCCTCCTTGAAGCCCTTGGGCGCGCGCACCTCGTGCGTGCTCTTGTCGAGCGTGCAGCCCTCGGCGTCGCCGGACAGGTTCAGCGGCGCGATCACCTCGGCGCAGAACTTGCCGCCCTCTTCCAGCACCGCGTTGACGGTGTCTTCGTCCACCTCGGCATGGGCCGGCAGCAGCTTCAGCTCATCGACCGCGTGCAGCAGCTCGTGCAGCACGAACTTCATGTCGCGCAGGGGAGGGTTGTACTGAGGCATGTGTGGCTCCTGTCGTCTGGTAATGGGGTCAGCCGCGCTTGCGGACCGCGCCGGGCGCCGCCGGCGGCTGCTTGGTTTTGGATTCCTCGTCGGCCTTGCGGCCGGCGGGGGTGGCAAAGAAGCCGACGATGCGCTCGAAGCCCACGCCGGCACGGTTGAGCGCACCCGGGCTGCGCAGGAAGCGCGCGTCGTGGTGCAGCGAAAGAATCAGGCCGTGCAGCTCGAACAGGATCTGCTCGGCATCGGCGTCGGCACGCAGATGGCCGGCCTCCTTGGCCAGCACGATGGCCTTGTGCAGCGCGGCGTGCCAGGCCTTGACCATGCTCACCAGCGCGTCGCGCACCGGGCCGGGCCGGTCGTCGAACTCGACCGCGCCGCTGATGTAGATGCAGCCCGAATCGATTTCCACCGACACGCGGCGCACCCAGCGCTCGAACAGCGCGCGCAGGCGCGGCAGGCCGCGCGGCTCACGGATGGAGGTGAAGAAGACCTCCTCCTCGAACTTCGCGTGGTACTCGCGCACCACCGCGATCTGCAGTTCCTCGCGCGAGCCGAAGTGCGCGAACACCCCGGACTTGCTCATCTTGGTCACGTCCGCCAGTGCGCCGATGGACAGCCCCTCCAGCCCCATGTGCGAGGCCAGCCCCAGCGCTGCCTCCAGAATGGCGGCACGGGTCTGCTGGCCCTTTTGCAGCGAACGGGCGCCGCGCCGCGCCGGGGAGGCGACGGCGGCTGCTTCGGGTTTGAGGCGGGTCAGGCTGGACACGTGGGCGGACCGGTTAAGCTGCTTCGGGTTCGGATAATAAAACGAACGGTCGTTCTATTTTTGCCCAAATAAAGGTCGCCGGATACGGCGCCAGGGGATTGCTTTAGGGCGGCACGCCTAGAACGCCACCGGGTTCTCCCGCGGATCGGCCAGTGTGGGGTCAGGTCGTGACAGGTTCTTGACGGGCAATCCCCGTTCCGCGCGCGCGACGTGAGCTGGCATGCACCCCTTGAGCCCGGCCTGCCGACTGGATTACGCTAGCGGCGGAGGTCAACGCCGTGGATGTTCTCCAGCTGGATGTTTCAGGCCGACCGCAGGCCTGGATCTCGACCAAGGAAGCCGCCGTGCTCTATGCCAGCGACGGGGTGGCCTGGACCCTGGGCCTGCCCTGTCAGGTGCTGCGCGGCGGGCTGCAGCGCCGCACCGGACTGCAATCGCGCATCGAAGTGCACCCCATCGTCGCGGTGCGCGGCGCGGTGCCCAGCCGCGCCTGGCGCCAGGCGCCCGCCCTCTCCAACCCCAAGCTCTTCGCGCGCGACCGCATGGTCTGCGCATACTGCGGCCACTGTCCCGGCTTCGAAGCGCTGACGCGCGAGCACATCTTGCCCGTCTCGCGCGGCGGTCGCGATTCGTGGATGAACTGCATCACCGCCTGCCGGGCCTGCAACGGCCGCAAGGGCAACCGCACACCCGAGGAGGCCCGCATGAGCCTGCTCTACCTGCCCTATGTGCCCAGCCTGCACGAAGACATGATCCTGCGTGGGCGGCGCATCCTGGCCGACCAGATGGAATTCCTGCTCGCCAGCGTGCCACGCAGTTCGCGGCTCCATGGATGAGGCCTGCCCCGGGTAAAAGGCCGTAAAGACTTGTGTCACAGGTCAACGGCGGCACTAGGATGGGCGTTGCCTTGACACCGTTTCCTGTGGAGTTCTCGATGCGAAAGATCATTCTCGCCGCCACCGTGGCCGCGCTGGCCGCCTGCAGCACCACCAATCCCGACGTGATCCAGCGCGGTGACGCGCAGCGCATGTCCCAGGTGCTGGATGGCACGGTGGTGTCGATACGGGCCGTCACGGTCGACGGCTCGCAGAGCGGGGTCGGCGCGGTGGCCGGCGGCGTCGCCGGCGCGGTGGCTGGTTCCAGCGTCGGTGGCAAGCGCGAAGGCGCCATCGTCGGCGTGCTCGGCGCGGTGGCCGGCGCGGCGCTGGGCAATGCCATCGAGCGGGGCGTGACCAAGGAAGACGCGATCGAGATCCTGGTCCAGCTGCGCAACGGCGAACGCCGCGCCATCGTGCAGGCGCGCGGCAGCGAGACCCTGCAGCCCGGCGACACCGTGATCATCGTCACCAATGGCGGCAAGGCCCGCGTGACGCGCGCGCCTTACGCGCCGCCGCAGCCGCCCGCGCCGCAAGCCCATCCCCAGGCCTATCCGGCGCCCACCTCGTCGCGCCTGTAATTCCTGCCCTCGGTCCGCGCCCGAGCCGGACCGTCCCCACCCCGGCATGGCGGCCACGCCCTGCCGGGGTTGTGCTTTTCAGGCACCCGCTTGCAGCGCTGCCTCGATGGCGCGTCCCATCTCAGGGGTGTCCGCCGTGCCGCCCAGGTCCGGCGTGCGCGGCCCGCGGGCCAGCACCTGTTCGATCGCGCGCAGGATGTCGTCGTGCGCCGCGCGGCAGGCGGCGGCCTGGGCCGGGTCGCTGCCAGCCAGGAAGTCCAGCATCAGCGCGGCGGACCAGATCATCGCCACCGGATTGGCGATGTTTCGGCCATAGATGTCCGGCGCCGAGCCGTGCACCGGCTCGAACAGCGAGGGGAAACGGCGCTCCGGATCCAGGTTGGCCGAGGGCGCCAGGCCGATGGTGCCGGTGCAGGCCGGCCCCAGGTCCGACAGGATGTCGCCGAACAGATTGCTGCCGACGACCACGTCGAAGCGCTGCGGCTGCAGCACAAAGCGCGCGGCCAGGATGTCCACATGCTGCTTGTCGACAGCCACCTCGGGGTAGTGCGCGGCCATCGCGTCGGCGCGGCCGTCCCACCAGGGCATGCTGATCGCGATGCCGTTGGACTTGGTGGCCACGGTCAGCTGGCGGCGCGGCCGCGAGCGCGCCAGCTCGAAGGCATAGCGCAGCAGGCGGTCGGTGCCGTGGCGGGTGAAGACCGATTCCTGGATCACCAGCTCGCGCTCCGTGCCTTCATAGAGCACGCCGCCGGCCTTGGAGTATTCGCCCTCGGTGTTCTCGCGCACGATCAGGAAGTCGATCTCGCCGGGTCGCCGCCCCGCCAGCGGACAGGGCACGCCCTCGAACAGACGCACCGGGCGCAGGTTCACATACTGGTCGAACTCGCGCCGGAACTTCAGCAGCGAGCCCCACAGCGACACGTGGTCGGGCACCTCGGCCGGCCAGCCCACCGCGCCGAACAGCAGCGCGTCCATGCCCTGCAGGCGCGCCTTCCAGTCGTCCGGCATCATCTGCCCATGCTGGCGGTAATAGTCGCAGCTGGCCCAGTCGATGGGGTGCAGCGCCAGCGCGATGCCGTGCCGGGCCGCCGCCGCGCCCAGCACACGCAGCCCCTCGGGCATGACCTCCTTGCCGATGCCGTCGCCGGGAATCACCGCGATCTGGAAGGTCTTGCTCATCGGGGGCTCCCGGCTATTTGATGCGCTGTTTCTCGAGCTTGCGCGCCAGCGTACGGCGGTGCATGCCCAGGCGGCGCGCGGTTTCGGAGATGTTGAAGTCGGTCGCCACCAGGGTCTCGTGGATGCGTTCCCACTCCAGGTTTTTGATCGAGGTCGGGCGCTCGCTGAGCTCGACCTCCGCGTCGCCCTCGGCGCGCGCGAAGGCGGCCTCGATGTCGTCGGTGTTGGCGGGCTTGGCCAGGTAGTGGCGCGCGCCCAGCTTGATCGCCTCCACCGCGGTCGCGATGCTGGCGAAGCCGGTGAGCACGACGATGATCATCTCCTCGTCGCGCGCGTGCAGGGCCTGCACGCAGGCCAGGCCGGAGCCGCCGCCGGCCAGCTTCAGGTCGACGACGGCATAACCCGGGCGGTGCTTCTGCATCAGCGCCTCGACCTCGTCCAGGCTGGCCGCGCGCAGCACGCGGTAGCCGCGCCGCTCGAAGGAGCGCACCAGCGTGCGCGCGAAACTGTCGTCGTCCTCGACGATGAGCAGCAGGCGCTCCAGCGCCTCGTCCAGCGCGCTGCCAGTGATGCCGGTGGGCGGCGCATTCATCGCGGACCTCCACGCGCCACGGCGCGGTCCAGCGTCAGCGCGGCCAGCGGCAGCTGCATCACGACCTCGGCACCGCCTTCCTCGCGGTTGCGTGCGCGGATGCGCCCGCCCAGGCTGCTGGCCACGTTCTGCGACAGGAACAGCCCCAGGCCGCCGCCCGGCTTGCCCTTGCTGGACTGGTAGGGCTTGCCCAGCTGCGCCAGCATCTGCGGCGCGAAGCCAGGGCCCTGGTCCTGCACGCGCAGGATCAGCAGCTCACCCTCGCAATGCGCCACCAGGCTCAACGGCCGGCCCGGCGCCGCCTCCAGCGCGTTGTCCAGCACATTGCCCACCATCTGCTTGAGCGCGGTGTCGGAGACGATGGCCAGGTCGGGCAGCCCGTAGCGCTCATAGCGCAGCTCGGCGGCGCTGCGCGTGCTGCGCCACTCCTGCACCAGCGCGTCCAAGAAGGCCAGCAGCGTGGTCTGCGCTGGCGCCTCGCCGCGCGTCTCGCCGGCCGACATCAGGATGCCGCTGACAATGGTCTTGCAGCGCTGCAGCTGCAGCTGCATCTCCTCGATCTCCTCGCGCAGCTCGGGGTCGCCGGCGAAGGGGGCCATGCGCGACCAGTCGCCCAGGATCACCGACAGCGTGGCCAGCGGCGTGCCCAGCTCGTGCGCCGCGCCCGAGGCCAGCAGGCCCATGCGCACGATGTGCTCTTCTTCGGCGGCGCGCTGGCGCAGATCGGCCAGGCGCGCATCGCGCTGGCGCAGGTTGGCGACCATGCGGTGGATGAAGACGACGACCAGCCCGGCATTGAGTGCGAAGCACAGCAGCAGCCCGCCGATGTAGTGCGACGGCAGCGCCACCATGCCCTGCTCCAGCAGCACCAGGGGCCGGTGCCACAGCGTCAGCCCGACGAAGCAGGCGGTCGCCAGCGCCACCATGGCCCAGACATAGACCGGCCGCAGCAGCACCGCCGCCAGCGCCAGCTGCAGCAGGTAGAGAAAGATGAAGGGGTTGTTGATGCCGCCGCTGTAGTAGAGCTGGCCGGACAGCATGGCCATGTCCACCAGCAGCCCGGCGAACAGTTCGACATCGCTCACCGGCCCCACGCCGCGCGCGCGCAGCCAGCAGGCCAGGTTGAACAGCACCAGCAGCGCCAGCAGCGAGAGCATCTCGCCCATCGGCAGCGCGATGCCCAGGACCAGGTCCACGACCAGGATGGTCGCCAGCTGACCCGCAACCGCCAGCCAGCGCAGCTGCACCAGCTGCATCAGGTTCTTGCGCCCCGCCTGCCCGTCGGCCTGGTGCTGGACCTGCCAGGGCAGGCCCGGCAGCCGCGCTCCGGTCGAGGCGGAGGGCGGCACGGTCAGGGGGTCGGGGCTCAGGGCGGGGTTCATCGGGCAAGGGCTTCAGCGCGCCCGGCGCCAGCGGCGCTCCTGCCACAGCAGGGCGCCCGCCGCCGCCGCCATCATCGCCGCGAGGGCGAACCAGGTGAGCGCGTACACCCGGTGATTGTTGCTGAAGCGCAGGACCGTCAGGCCGGCGCGCGGCCAAGGCCCTGCCGGAGAAACGGCGGACGGCCCCGGCCAGGCGTCGACGAAGAACGGCGCGACCGGCCCCGGCAGCCCGCGAGCCGCGGCGATCGCGGCGACGTCGCGCGAGTACCAGCGGCCCGCGGCCGGTTCGTTCTTCTGCAGCAGGCTGCCGCCCGGCTCGCTGAGCCGCAACAGCCCCTCGACCGTCACCGCGCCGACGGGTTCGTCCGCGGCCCGGGTGGCGCGCTCGCGCCGCTCGGGCGGCACGAAGCCGCGGTTGACCAGCACCCAGACGCCGTCGTCCAGGCGCAGCGGCGTCAGCACCCAGTGGCCGGTGCCCAGCTCGGTGCTGGCGCGCACCAGGGTTTCGCCGTCATGGTCGAAGCGCCCTTGCAGGCGCAGGCGGCGGTACTCGTGCGTGTCGCGCGCCAGCGCCGGCCACTCGGCGCGTGCCGGCGGCGCCACCGGCGCGGTGGCCAGGCCGCGCTCGACGCGCGCGATCAGCGCCTCCTTCCAGGCCAGGCGCTGCAGCTGCCACAGCCCCAGTGCGACGAAGCCCGCAAAAAACAGGGCCGCGCCCAGCAGCAGCGCCACGAGGACGCCGCCGCGGCGCGGCCGCGGGGGAGAGGCGGGACGGGCGTCCTGCATCACCGCGGGCTCAGGGCATGTTGCGCATGTCGTGCACGGGCATCATGTTGGTGTTCAGGTGATACATCACCCAGATTGAGCCGGCCAGCATGATCACCACCAGCACGAGGGTGAAGATCAGCGAGAGCATGGACCAGCCCTCCTCCGCCTTCGCGTTCATGTGCAGGAAGTACACCATGTGGACCACGATCTGCACCGCCGCGAAGCCCAGGATCACGAAGGCCGTGGTGCCCGGGGGCAGGACCTTGGCCATCACCAGCCAGAACGGAATCGCGGTCAGGATCACCGACAGCACGAAGCCGATCGCGTAGTCCTTCACGGTGGCGTGGTAGCCGCCGTCGTCATGGTGCTCGGCGTGGTGCTCGTTGTGTTGCGCGCTCATGTCAAAGGGTCCCCATGAGATAGACGAAGGTGAAGACACCGATCCAGACCACGTCCAGGAAGTGCCAGAACATCGACAGGCACATCAGGCGGCGCTTGTTCTCGGTCGTCAGGCCCAGCTTGTTGACCTGCACCATCAGCGTCACCAGCCAGATGATGCCGAAGGTCACGTGCAGCCCGTGCGTGCCCACCAGCGTGAAGAAGCTGGACAGGAAGGCACTGCGCTGCGGTCCCGCGCCCTCGTGAATCAGGTGCGCGAACTCATACATTTCCAGGCCCAGGAAGGCCAGGCCCAGCAGGCCGGTGATGGCCAGCCAGCCCAGCACGCCCTGGCGGCGGCCATGCTGCATGGAGATCATCGCCATGCCGTAGGTGATGGAGGACAGCAGCAGGAAGGCCGTGTTCACCGCCACCAGCGGCAGGTCGAAGAGATCGGCGCCCGAGGGGCCGGCCGCGTAGGAGCGCCCCAGCACCGCATAGGTCGCGAACAGCACCGCGAAGATGAGGCAGTCGCTCATCAGATAGAGCCAGAAGCCCAGCAGCGTGCCCTGCTTCGGGTGGTGATCGCCGGCCAAGTCGTAGTAACGCGGCGAGCCGTCGGCCGCGGTCAGGGAAACGGAATGACTCATGGTGTTGCTCCCCGGTCTTCAGCGGCTCGCGAGCGCCGCCGCCGACGCCAGTTGCGCGCTGCGGGCGTTCTCGACGCGGGCGACCTCGTCGGCCGGGATGTGGTAGTCGCGCTTGTAGTTGAAGGTGTGGGCGATCGTGGCCACCACCGTCGCCAGGAAGCTCAGCCCGGCCACCAGCCACATGTGCCACACCAGGGCGAAGCCCATCAGCGTGCACAGCGCGGCGATCACGAAGCCGGCGGCCGTGTTCTTGGGCATGTGCACCGGCAGGAAGCCGCTGGTGGGACGCGCCACACCGCGCTTCTTCATGTCCTGCCAAGCGTCCGCCTCATGCACCACCGGTGTGAAGGCGAAGTTGTAGTCCGGCGGCGGCGACGAGGTCGACCACTCCAGCGTGCGGCCGTCCCAGGGATCGCCGCTGAGGTCGCGCAGCTGCTCGCGGCGCAGATAGCTCACGGCGAACTGGATCAGCATGCAGGCGATGCCCAGCGCGATCAGGCCGGCGCCCAGCGCGGCGATCTGGAACCAGATCTGCAGCGAAGGATCGTCGAAATGGCTCATGCGGCGGGTCACGCCCATCAGGCCCAGCACATACAGCGGCATGAAGGCCAGATAGAAGCCGATCACCCAGAACCAGAACGAGCACTTGCCCCAGAACGGGTCCAGCTTGTAGCCAAAGGCCTTGGGGAACCAGAAGTAGATGCCCGCGAACAGGCCGAACAGCACGCCGCCGATGATCACGTTGTGGAAGTGCGCGATCAGGAACAGGCTGTTGTGCAGCACGAAGTCCGCCGGGGGCACGGCCAGCAGCACGCCGGTCATGCCGCCGATCACGAAGGTGACCATGAAGGCCACGGTCCACATCATGGGCAGCTCGAACTGGATGCGGCCACGGTACATGGTGAACAGCCAGTTGAAGATCTTCGCGCCGGTCGGGATCGAGATGATCATGGTCGTGATCCCGAAGAAGGAGTTCACGCTGGCGCCCGAGCCCATGGTGAAGAAGTGGTGCAGCCACACCAGGTAGGACAGGATGGTGATCACCACCGTCGCATAGACCATGGAGGCGTAGCCGAACAGGCGCTTGCGGCAGAAGGTGGCCACGACCTCCGAGAAGATGCCGAAGCAGGGCAGGATCAGGATGTAGACCTCGGGGTGGCCCCAGATCCAGATCAGGTTCACGTACATCATGGCGTTGCCGCCCAGGTCGTTCGTGAAGAAGTTGGTGCCCAGGTAGCGGTCCAGCGACAGCAGCACCAGCACGGCGGTCAGCACCGGGAAGGCGGCGACGATCAGCACGTTGGTGCACAGCGAGGTCCAGGTGAACACGGGCATCTTCATCAGCGTCATGCCCGGCGCGCGCATCTTCACGATGGTCGCGATCAGGTTGATGCCCGAGAGCGTGGTGCCCACCCCCGAGAGCTGCAGGGCCCAGATGTAGTAGTCCACCCCCACGCCCGGACTCTGCAGGATGCCCGACAGCGGCGGATAGGCCAGCCAGCCGGTGCGCGCGAACTCGCCGACGAACAGCGAGATCATCATCAGCACCGCGCCGCTGGTCGTCATCCAGAAGCTGAAGTTGTTCAGGAAGGGGAAGGCCACGTCGCGCGCGCCGATCTGCAGCGGCACGAGGTAGTTCATGAAGCCCGTCACCAGCGGCATCGCGACGAAGAAGATCATGATCACGCCGTGGGCCGTGAAGATCTGGTCGTAGTGGTGCGGCGGCAGGAAGCCCATCTGGTCGCCGAAGGCGAAGGCCTGCTGGGCGCGCATCAGCAGCGCGTCGGCGAAGCCGCGCAGCAGCATCACCAGGCCCAGCACGATGTACATGATGCCGATCTTCTTGTGGTCGATGCTGGTGATCCAGTCGCGCCACAGCGGGCCCCAGACCCGGTACTTGGTCATCACGGCGAGCAGCGCGGTGCCGCCCAGGACCACCATCGCGAAGGTGATCCAGACGATGGGGTCATGCGGGATCGCGTCCGGGCCGAGGCGGCCGAACACGAGCGTGGTCAGGTCTTGCATAGCAGATCTCGTCTATCCGGGGGACTCAGCGCTGTTCGGTGGGCGCCGCGGGCGCCGCCATGAACTGGGCCGCGTTCTCGGGCGTGCACAGCGCCGCGACGACAGGGCGCTCGCCGTCACGCCAGCGCAGGACGGACAGGCCGTCCACCCCGCCCTTGCCGCCGCCACCGGCGGCGTCGATGGCCATCATCTGGCCCATGCACATCTTGCCGCTCTCGACGCAGCGGTTCAGCACGGCGTCGAACAGGCCGGCGTCCACGCCGGCGTAGCGGCGCACCGGGTCGCGCTTGCTGGGCTGTTCCAGCTTCAGGTACTCGGCGCGGGTCAGCACCTGGCCCTCGGTCTTGGCGGATGCCACCCAGCGCGCGAAGCCGTCCTCGCTGAGGCCGTGGAACTTGAAGCGCATGTGCGAGAAGCCGTCGCCACTGTAGTTGGCGGAGAAGCCGTCGTACACGCCTTCCTTGTTGATCACCGCGTGCAGCTGGGTCTGCATGCCCGGCATCGCATAGATCTGGCCGGCCAGTGCCGGCACGTAGAAGGAGTTCATCACCGTGGACGCGGTGATCTTGAACTGGATGGGCCGGTCCACCGGCGCGGCCAGCTCGTTGACCGTGGCCACGCCCTGCTCGGGGTAGACGAACAGCCACTTCCAGTCCAGCGCCACCACCTCGACGATCAGCGGCTTGACCTCGGCGGCCAGCGGCTTTGTGTCGGAGATGCGGTCCAGCGGCCGGTAGGGATCCAGCTTGTGGGTGCTGATCCAGGTCAGCGCGCCCAGCGCGATGATGATCAGCAGCGGCGCGCCCCAGATGATCAGTTCCAGCCGGGTGGAATGGTCCCATTCCGGCTCATAGGGCACCGAGGTGTTGGATTGGCGATACCGCCAGGCGAACCACAGCGTCAGCGCGATCACCGGCACGATGATCAGCAGCATCAGCAGCGTGGAGACGACAATGAGGTCGGCCTGCTGCGCGGCGATGTCGCCAGATGGCTTCATCACGACGGCGTTGCAGGCTGCCAGCGGCAGAGTTAGCGCCAGAAGTGCGAAACGGCTCAGGGGGACCCGACCGTTCCGGGGGCGCTCGGAGGAGGTGGTGGAGGACATGGGTACAGCGAAAGCGGCGGGAAAACGCTAGTTGCGTGCCGGGCGCGAATGTATCTTGATTGACCCATATCAACGATTGGACATTTTGTCCCAGGTCTTGATCATGACTGCCAGCAGCACCCTGCCCCGCCCCTACGCCACCGCCCCCGCGAACCCGGGCCGGCCGGCCGCCGAACCCGACAGCCTGGCTCCCGGCGACATCGCCGTCGGCGTGGTCATCGGCCGGGCGTCCGAGTACTTCGATTTCTTCGTCTACGGCATCGCGTCGGTGCTGGTCTTCCCGACCGTGTTCTTCCCGCACCTGCCGCGCCTGGAGGGCACGCTGTGGGCCTTCGCGCTGTTCGCGCTGGCCTTTGTCGTGCGCCCGCTGGGCTCGCTGGCCAGCATGGCGATCCAGCGCCGCTTCGGCCGCGGCACCAAGTTGACGGTGGCGCTCTTCCTGCTGGGCAGCTCCACCGTGGGCATGGCCCTGCTGCCCAGCTATGCCAGCGCGGGCGCGCTGGCAATCGCGCTGCTGGCGCTGTTCCGTGTCGGCCAGGGCCTGGCGCTGGGCGGATCCTGGGACGGGCTGCCCTCGCTGCTGGCGCTCAACGCGCCCGAGCACAAGCGCGGCTGGTATGCGATGTTGGGCCAGCTGGGCGCGCCGCTGGGCTTTCTGGTCGCCTGCGGGCTGTTCGCCTATCTGTGGAGCAGTCTGGATGCGCGCGACTTCCTGGACTGGGGCTGGCGCTATCCCTTCTTTGCCGCGTTCGCGATCAACGTCGTCGCGCTGTTCGCGCGGCTGCGCCTGGTACTGACGCATGAGTACGAGCGCGAGCTGGACGCCCACGAGCTGGACCCCTGCGACGTCGGCGAGCTGATGCACACCCAGGGCCGCAACGTCTTCATCGGCGCCTTCGCCGCGCTGGCCAGCTATGCGCTGTTCCACATCGTCACGGTCTTCCCGCTGTCCTGGGTGAGCCTGTACTCCGACCAGGCGATCGGCGAGTTCATGGCGGTGGAGCTGGTAGGCGCGGTGCTGGCCGCGCTGGCCATGCCGGTCTCCGGGCTGATCGCCGATCGCATTGGCCGGCGCAGCCTGCTGGGCAGCCTGGCCGTGGCCATCGGCGTGTTCAGCCTCTTCGCGCCGCTGCTGCTGGGCGGCGGCACGCTGGGCCAGGACCTCTTCATTCTGGTCGGTTTCGTGCTGCTGGGCCTGTCCTACGGGCAATCGGCCGGTGCGGTGACCTCCAACTTCCTGCCCCACCTGCGCTACACCGGGGCGGCGCTGACCGCTGACCTGGCCTGGCTGATCGGCGCGGCCTTCGCGCCGCTGGTGGCGCTGGGCCTGTCGGCCCATTACGGGCTGTGGGCGGTGAGCCTGTACCTGCTCTCCGGCGCCGCCTGTACGCTGCTGGCGCTGCGCGCCAACCAGCGGCTGCAGCTCAAGGCCTGACCGAGCGCGGCGGCGCGAACGGCGGCGGGCTCAGCCCGCCAGCCGCGCCAGCTGGGCCGGGTCCAGCACCTCGACCTCGTAGCCCTGCATGCGGATCAGCCCCAGGCTTTCGAGCTGGCGCATCACGCGCGAGAAGGTCTCCGGCGCCACGCCCCACTGCGACGCGATGTACTTCTTGCGTTCGCGCAGCTGGATGCGCAGCCCCTGCTGCTCCTGCTGTTCCACCAGCCAGGCGGCGGCACGCGCGGTGGCGTCGTGCAGCACGCGCTGCTGGCCCTGGTCCATCCAGCGCACCAGCTCGCGCGACTGCAGCGCCAGCAGCGTGGACGCCAGCGCCTGCCGCCCGCCCCCGGGTCGGGACGACAGCGCCAGCAGATCGGCCACGTCGAAGCAGCAGGCCCGCGCCGGCTGCGACGCCAGCACGTCTTCCAGATACATGCCTCCCAGCCAGGCGCTGCTGACGTCGATCCAGCGCCCCGCTTCCAGCAGGCGCGACTGGCGCCAGCCGCCCTGCCGGTCATAGCGGCCCACGCGCACCACGCCGTCCAGCAGCAGCCACAGCCGGTCGGCCTGGCATTG
Organism: Pelomonas sp. CA6; assembly: GCF_022549225.1. Classification (GTDB taxonomy): domain Bacteria; phylum Pseudomonadota; class Gammaproteobacteria; order Burkholderiales; family Burkholderiaceae_C; genus Roseateles. The sequence continues at coordinate 37,407 of NZ_JAKZFD010000001.1, read as the reverse complement.
GCTGGATACCAGCACCTCGTCGGTCAGCACGCGCCGCTCCTGGCCCAGGCTGGCCCAGGCGTCCAGCAACTCGTCGTCCAGCGACCAGGGCAGCAGCGCGCGGCGCAGCGTCTCGCGCAGGCCTTCGCAGGCGCCCGGCGGCGCAAGATCGGCGGCGGCATTCAGCGGCGGCGGCGACAGGCGCCGGCTCGCGTTCAGGGCGGGGCTGAGGGACGTCATGGGGGCTCTCCGTTTGCAAGGTGGCACTCTTGCGGCAGCACCCCCACCTTTGTTTGACCTGCCACAAAGGGCGCAGGCCGATGGCGGCGCGCTTGGCAAAAACTTGATCTGGTTCGCCTCGCGCGGCGCGTACTCGTGCAAGCCCCTTCGCCGCGAAGGGACATCGCAGCATCCATCGGTCTTGACCCCTTGTGCCAGAACAAAGGGCCGCCCGCCCCCGCTGCCTAGATTGCCCGCTTTCTTTCACGAGGAGCCACGATGCCCGCTGCCGAGAAGCCGCATCTGGTCTGCCCCGCGGGATCGCTGCGCGCGCTGACCAGCGCGATCGATGCCGGGGCCGACGCCGTCTACCTGGGCTTGAAGAACGCCACCAACGCGCGCAACTTCGCCGGCCTGAACTTCGACGAAGCCCAGGTGCGCGAAGGCCTGGCCTATGCCCATGCGCGCGGCCGCCAGGTGCTGATGGCGCTGAACACCTATGCCGACGCACGCGACGAGCGCCCCTGGCAGCAGGCCGTGGACCAGGCCGCGGCGCTGGGCGCGGACGCGCTGATCGTCGCCGACACTGCGGTGCTGGCCTACGCGCACCGCCACCATCCGCGACTGCGCCTGCACCTGTCGGTGCAGGCCTCCGCCACCAGCTACGAGGCGATCGAGTTCTACCGCGAGCGCTACGGCATCCAGCGCGCGGTGCTGCCTCGCGTGCTGACGCTGTCGCAGGTGCAGCATGTGATCCGCCACAGCCCGGTGGAGATCGAGGTCTTCGGCTTCGGCAGCCTCTGCGTGATGGTGGAGGGCCGCTGCGCGCTGTCCTCCTACGCCACCGGCCAGTCGCCCAACACCGCGGGTGTCTGCTCGCCGCCGTCGGCGGTGCAATGGATGGAGCGGCCCGAGGGTGTGGAGGCGCGGCTCAACGGCGTGCTGATCGACCGCTACGCCCCCGACGAGCCGCGCGGCTATCCCACGTTGTGCAAGGGCCGCTTCGAGGTCGACGGCCGGCTGGACTACGCGCTGGAGGAGCCCACCAGCCTGAACACCCTGGCCCTGCTGCCGCAGCTGATCGCCGCGGGCGTGAAGGCGATCAAGATCGAAGGCCGCCAGCGCAGCCCCGCCTATGTGGCCGGCGTCACGCGCGTCTGGCGCGAGGCCATCGACCAGGCCTTCAGCCAGCCGCGCTTTTCGCCCAAGCCCGCCTGGGCCCAGGAACTGGGCCGCTGGGCCGAGGGCCAGCAAGGCACGCTGGGCGCCTTCGACCGCCCCTGGCGTTGAATCCCATGGAGTTGCCCATGCCTTCCCTTCCTTCCGATTCCTCATCCGGCGCAACACGCGCAGCGCGCGCCATGCAGCTCTGCGTCGGCCCGCTGCAGTACTGGTGGCCGCGCCAGACCCTGATGGCCTTTTACGCCGACATCGCCGAGGGCCCGGCCGACACCGTGGTGCTGGGCGAGGTCTGTTGCTCGCGCCGCCACGAGTTCACGCTGGACGACTGGCTGGCGCTGGGCCGCGAACTGACGCAGGCCGGCAAGCGCGTGCGCCTGGCCACGCTGCCGCTGCTGATGTCCGAGGCCGAGCTGCGCCAGATGCGCCGCATCGCCGCCGAGCAGACCGAGTTCGAGCTCGAGGCCGGCGACACCGCCGCGCTGCAGGCCCACGCCTCGCGTCCAGACGGCAGGCCGCGCCCGGCCCTGGCGCTGGGGCCGCACATCAACATCTACAGCCGCAGCGCGCTGCGGGAGCATACGCTGCCCGGCTGCGCCACCTGGGTGCCTCCGCTGGAGCTGGCGCTGGATGCGGTGGCGCGCATCAACCCGCCGCGGGATCCCGTGCGAGCGCCCGAAGGCGGCGCGCTGCGCACGGAGCTGTTCGCCTTCGGCCGCATGCCACTGGCCTTCTCGGCGCGCTGCTTCACCGCCCGCCACCATCACCTGCCCAAGGACCAGTGCGATTTCCGCTGCCGCGACGACGCCGACGGCTTGCTGCTGAAGAGCCGCGAGGGACAGGACTTCCTGGTCCTCAACGGCATACAGACGCAGTCGGCGGGCCTGCACTGCGTGCTCGGCGAGCCGGACGCCATCGCCGCGGCCGGCATCGCCGCCTTGCGCCTGTCGCCCTGCAGCGGCGACTTCCACGCGATGTTGGTGCTGCATGAACAGGTCTTCAACGGCCGCCTGCCGGCGGCTGAGGCGCTGCGCCAGGCCGCGGGGCTGAACCTGCCCGGCACCCTGGTCCATGGTTTTGCCCGCCGCGAGGCGGGCATGAAGGAGCTCGAACATGCATGACACCCTGCCCCCGCTGGCGGCCCGTGCCGCCGCCCAGGCCCGCGCGCTGGTGCGCCGTCTGCCGCTGCAGCCGCCGTCCTTCGCCGCCGCGCGGCTGCTGGACCGGCTGCTGTGGCCGCGCCTGGACGCCGCGCAGCGCGAGGCCCTGCGCGGCCCGGTGCTGGAGCTGGAGCTGCTGGAGCCCGGCGTGCGCGTGCGCCTGCGCCTGGGCGAGCGTGGCTTCGAGGCCGCCGCCGGCTGCGCCACGCCGGCACTGCGCATACGCGCGCGCAGCCGCGCGCTGTGGCAGCTGCTGCGCGGCGAGGAGGACGCCGACCGGCTCTTCTTCGATCGCGCGCTGGTGATGGAGGGCGACACCGAGTTCGGCCTGCTGGTCAAGAACACGCTGGACGCGCTGGGCCCGCTGCTGGGCCGGCACTGAGCGAGGGGCGCGCGCCACACCTGCCCCGCGGTTGAACTGGTTCAAGGAAATTCCTGACCAGAACACTAGGCTTTCGGCCATTCCCACATCCTGCCGGAGGACCCCATGAGCCGAGGCTTCACCAGCCAGCGGGCGCGCAATATCTTCTACGGTGGCAGCCTGTTTTTCGTGCTGCTGTTCACCGCATTGATTGTTGACACCGAGAAGCGCATCCCCGAGCGGTCCAAGGCCGCCGAAATCACCCCTGCCGTCGTGCGCGGCAAGCACATCTGGGAGACGCGCAACTGCATTGGCTGCCACACCCTGCTGGGCGAAGGCGCCTACTTCGCGCCCGAACTGGGCAACGTCTACAAGCGCCGTGGCGGCGACTTCATCAAAGCATGGATGAAGGCCCAGCCTACCGGCGCGCCGGGACGGCGCCAGATGCCGCAGTTCCACCTCAATGACCAGCAGCTCGACGACCTCGTCGAATTCCTGAAGTGGACCAACGGCGTCAACACCGAACAGTGGCCGCCGAACATCGAGGGCTGAGAACATCATGAAACCCGCCACCTATCCCTACGCATCGCAGTCGGTCGCCCGGCTGTACTTCATCGGGGCCATCGGCTTGTTCGTCGGCCAGATCGTGTTCGGGCTCGCACTGGGCCTGCAATACCTGATCGGCGACCTGCTGTTCCCCTACATCCCCTTCAACATTGCCCGCATGGTTCACACCAACCTGCTGATCGTGTGGCTGTTGATGGGCTTCATGGGCTCCGCCTACTACCTGGTGCCCGAGGAGGCCGAAACCGAGCTCTACAGCCCGGCCCTGGCGCGCGCGCTGTTCTGGATCTTCCTGGCCGCCGGCGCCGCCACCATCCTGGGCTACCTGCTGGTGCCCTACGCCACGCTGGCCCAGGCCACCGGCAACGACATCCTCGCCACCATGGGACGCGAGTTCCTGGAGCAGCCGCTGCCCACCAAGCTGGGCATCGTGGTCGTCGCGCTGGCCTTCCTGTTCAACATCAGCATGACGGTGCTCAAGGGCCGCAAGACCGCGATCACGCTGGTGCTGCTGATGGGCCTGTGGGGCCTGGCGCTGCTGTTCCTGTTCGCCTTCGTGAACCCGAGCAACCTGGTGCGCGACAAGATGTACTGGTGGTTCGTCGTCCACCTGTGGGTGGAAGGCACCTGGGAACTGATCATGGGCGCGCTGCTGGCCTTCGTGCTGATCAAGACCACTGGCGTGGACCGCGAGGTGATCGACAAGTGGCTGTACATGATCATCACCATGGCCCTGGTCACCGGCATCCTCGGCACCGGCCACCACTTCTACTTCATCGGCCTGCCCGGCTACTGGTCCTGGGTCGGCGGCGTGTTCAGCGCGCTGGAGCCCATTCCCTTCTTCATGATGACGCTGTTCGCGTTCAGCATGGTGCAGCGGCGCAAGCGCGAGCATCCCAACCAGGCCGCGCTGCTGTGGGCCGTGGGCTGCGCGGTGATGGGCTTCCTGGGCGCCGGTCTGTGGGGCTTCATCCACACGCTGAGCCCGGTGAACTACTACACCCACGGCAGCCAGATCACCGCGGCGCACGGCCACCTGGCCTTCTATGGCGCCTATGTGCTGGTGGTGATCGCGGTGATCAGCTACGCCATGCCGCGGCTGCGCGGACGCGAAGCCAACTCGGCGCGCGCCCAGGCCTTCGAGATGTGGAGCTTCTGGATCATGAGCATCTCGATGGGCGTGATGGTGCTGGCGCTGACCGGCGCGGGCATCCTGCAGGTCTGGCTGCAACGCCTGCCGACCGAGGGCGCCATGGGCTTCATGGCCACCCAGGACCAGCTGCGCTTCTTCTACTGGGTGCGCGTGGCCGGTGGCGTGGGCTTCCTGACGGGGCTGCTGACCTATCTGTCCAGCTTCTTCATCGGCTCCGGTCGCGACGAGGCCACCCGCCCCGTGGCGCTGGGCCAGGCGGCCTGAGCCACGCGGGAGCCCCAGCATGGACCTGCACGATGCGCGCCGGCTCGCCGGCATCCCCTACTACGCCGAACAGGGCACGGAGTGCCGCGTCTTCGAGCAGGCCCATGCCAGCGCCCTGCCGCTGCTGATCAAGGGCCCCACCGGCTGCGGCAAGACGCGGCTGGTGGAGCACATGGCGGCCCGCCTGGGCCGGCCGCTGATCACGGTCAGCTGTCATGACGACCTGGGCGCGGCCGATCTGGTGGGCCGCCACCTGATCGTCGGCGGCGACACCCGCTGGGTGGACGGCCCCCTGGCGCGCGCGGTGCGCGAAGGCGCGATCTGCTACCTGGACGAGGTGGTCGAGGCGCGCAAGGACACCACCGTCGTGCTGCATCCGCTGGCCGACGACCGCCGCGTGCTGCCCATCGAGCGCACCGGCGAGCTGGTGCCCGCCGCGCCCGGCTTCATGCTGGTGATCAGCTACAACCCCGGCTACCAGAACCTGCTCAAGGGCCTCAAGCCCAGCACGCGCCAGCGCTTTGTCGCGCTGAGCCTGGACTACCCGGCGCCCGCGCTGGAGCAGTCCATCGTGCAGGCCGAAAGCGGCTGCGACGCCGCGCGCGCCGCCTGCCTGGTGCGCCTGGGCCAGGCGCTGCGCCGGCTCACCGAGCACGACCTGGAGGAGACCGCCAGCACCCGGCTGCTGGTGATGGCGGCCCGGCTCGCGCAAGGCGGGCTGGACCTGCACCAGGCCTGCCGCGCCGCGGTGCTGCAGGCGCTCAGCGACGACGGTCCCACGCTGGCGGCGCTGGACGAGGTGCTGCTCGCGGTGCTGGGCCCCGCCTGAGAGCGGCGGAGCGACGCCATGGAAGAGTGGGTCGGCGCGCACTGGGACCGCCTGATCACGCGGCTGGTCTCGCGCGAGCATGAGGACCAGGGCGTGGCGCTGGCCGACATGGCGCGGCCGCTGGCCCTGTTCTACCGCGCGCTGGGCGGCGATGCCGCGCTGCGCATCGTGCCCAGCGGGCTGTCGCGCGCCGGTGGTGCGCGCGGCTGGCTGCAACGCCTGGCCGGCAGCGGCCTGCGCGTGACGCGCGCCGAGCTGGACGGCCAGACCCTGGCCCTGCCGCCGCGCATCGCCGTGTTCGACACGCGCGAACTCAACCGCGAGCTCTATCTGTGGCTGGCCGCATTGGCCGCCAGCCACGGCGACGCACCCACGCCCGCCGACCCAGGCTGGCTGCAGGCCAACCAACACGCCTGCGCGCGCGCGCTGGCGCGCTTTCCGGGGCTGCTGCCGCGCTGGCAACGCCTGCGCGACGCCCACCTGGCCCAGCGCGGTGCCCCGGCCAACGCCGCCGAAGCCGCCGTGCAACAAGCCCTGCGCGGCGACGCGCCACCGCCCGGGCTGCACCTGGACCCGGCGGACGTGGCGCCGGTGTGGCTGTGGATTTCCGTGCTGCCCGAGGCCGATCCGGCCGCACCCGACGCCCAAGCGCCCGCGCCGCGGTCCGGCGCCGGCCAGGACCGCCCGCCCGACCCGCATGCCAGCAGCGCGACGCGCCGCCGCACCCGCCAGGTGCAGCAGAAGACGGCGCGCGCCCCCCTGCTGCTGACCTCCAAGGTCGAGTCCCTGCTGAGCTGGGGCGAGCACGTGCAGCTGGACCGCGCCGAGGACGACAGCCCCGACGAACAGGCCGGCGAAGCCGCCGACGACATGGAGCGGCTGAGCCTGGTGCGCCGCGTGCGCAGCCTGGCCTCGCGCGTGCGCTTCGACCTGGACCTGCCCAGCGCCGCCGCCGACGACCGGCCGCTGGGCGCGCCGCTGCCATTGCCCGAATGGGACTGGAAGGCCGGCCGGCTGCTGCCTGGCCACTGCGCGGCGCAATGGCTGCAGGCGCAGCCGGCCGAGCCCTGGCTGCCGCCGCCCGCGCTGCGCCGCGTCGCCGGGCGCATGCGCCGTCGCCTGGAAGCCCTGCGTGCCGCGCCGCAGTGGCAGCACGGCTGCGCCGAGGGCGAGCGCCTGGACCTGGACGCCTGGGTGCGCCATTCGCTGGCGCGCGGCCAGCCCAACCAGAGCGCCGAGCCGCCCGTGCATGCGCGCCGCCAACGCGGCCAGCGCGACCTCGCCAGCCTGCTGCTGGCCGACCTGTCGCTGTCCACCGACGCCTGGTGCAGCCAGGAGGCGCGGGTGATCGACGTCATACGAGACGCGCTCTACGTCTTCGGCGAGGCGCTGCAGGGCTGCGGCGACCCCTTCGAGATGCTGGGCTTCAGCTCGGTGCGCCGCGAACATGTGCGGCTGCAGCAGCTCAAGGACTTCGACCAGCGCTGGGATGCCGCGGCGCGCGCGCGCGTCGGCGCCGTGCGCCCGGGCTACTACACGCGCATGGGCGCCGCGGTGCGCGCCGCCACGCAGCGGCTCGCCGCGCGGCCCGAGCGCCAGCGCCTGCTGCTCATCCTGACCGACGGCAAGCCCAACGACCTCGACGTCTACGAGGGCCGCTGGGGGCTGGAGGACACCCGCCATGCGGTGCAGCAGGCGCGCGAGGCGGGCCTGACGCCCTTCTGCCTGAGCATCGACGCCGAGGCCCAGGACTACCTGCCGCGCCTGTTCGGCCGCGGCGGCTGGGCCCAGCTGCAGCGCCCCGAACAGCTGCCGCAGCGGCTCACGGCGCTCTATGCGCGCCTGACGCGCCAGGCCTGAGCGCGTCGCCGATAGCGGCCCAGACCTTCCCGCCCTGGCGGCGGGTTCGACACCCGTCCCCACCGTTCCTGGACTTAAGCGCGGTCAAGGCGTAGCCTGGGCCGGGCGCCCAGAATCGCGCGCGTCAGTCAATGTCCCGCAAAGGCCCGCCGATGGACCTCCGCCATTTCGATCTTCCCCGCTACCTGTCGGTGCTGCCGCTGTTCAGCGACCTCAACGCCACCGAGCTGCAGCGCCTGGCGCGCGGCTGCTCGCTGCGGCGGCTGCAGCGCGGCGAGCGCGTGTTCAGCGTCGGCGAGCCCTGCGAGGCCTTCCACGTCACCGTGACCGGCCAGATCAAACTGTTCGCGATCTCGCCGGCGGGCCAGGAAAAGGTCATCGAACTGATCGGCCCCGGCCACAGCTTCGCCGAGGCGCTGATGTTCACCGGCAAGCCCTACATCGTGAACGCCCAGGCGCTCAGCGACAGCCTGGTGCTCAGCGTGGGCAAGCCTGCGGTGCTGGCCGAGATCGAGCAGGACTCCCGCTTCGCGCTGCGCATGCTGGCCGGCATCTCGCGCCGGCTGCACGGCCTGGTGCACGACGTGCAGGCCTATGCGCTGCACAGTGGCATGCAGCGCGTGATCGGCTACCTGCTGCGCGAGACCGAGGTGGAGGACTGCGCCAGCGGCGAGGTGATCACCGTGTCGCTGCCGGTCAGCAAGGCCACGCTGGCCTCGCGGCTGTCGATGACGCCGGAGTACTTCTCGCGCGTGCTGCACGAGCTGGAGTCCGCCGAGCTGATCCGCGTCGACCGGCGCGACATCCACATCCTCGACGCGCAGCGCCTGGCCCACTATCCGTCCACCCCCGCCTAGGCAAAGACCCCGTGCCGGGTGGCCCCCGCGGCCGGCCTGGGCCGGCCGCGCCCTAGGTCTTGTGGTGGATCAAGCCCCGAGGCGGCATCGTTCGAAAGGATGATGACAGTCCGCCACGCTCTCGTTCCGAAGTATGAGCAGGCGGGCGAGCTTGACGCGCATCAATCGCGCGCGGGGCCTGCCGCAAAGAATCCGGGCGGCAAGCCGTAAAGCAGGGAGGATTCCATGGCCGCATCGTTCGATCTCACACGCTATCTGGGCACGCTGCCGCTGTTCGCCGAGCTGCGCGAAGAAGACCGGCAGACCCTGGCCCTGCAGGGCTGCCGGCTGAGCCGGCCCACGCGGGGCGACCGGCTGTTCGCTGCGGGCCACCGCTGCGACGAGATGCTGGTGGTCGTGACCGGGCATGTGAAGCTGTACGGGCTGACGCCCGCGGGCGGCGAAAAGGTCTTCGAGCTGATCGGCCCGGGCCAGTGCATCGGCGAGACCCTGGTCTTCCACGGCCAGCCGCACAGCCTGCACGCGCAGGCGCTGACCGATCTGCTGCTGCTGCACCTGCCCAAGGCGCCGCTGACCGCGCTGGTGGCGCGCGAGCCGCGCTTCGCGCTGCGCCTGCTGGCCGGTGCGTCGCAGCGCATCCAGGACCTGCTGCAGGACGTCGAGGCCTACTGCCTGCACAGCGGCGTGCGCCGCGTCGTCGGCTATCTGCTGTCGCGCCCCGAGGCGCGTGGCGGCCAGCGCGGCACCGCGCCGGTGGTGGTGTCGCTGCCGGTCAGCAAGGCCACCATCGCGTCGCGGCTGTCGCTGACGCCCGAATACTTCTCGCGCGTGCTGCGCGAGCTCGAAGACGCCGGCCTGATCGAGACGCGCCGGCGCGACATCCACATCCTGCAGCCGCAGGGTTTGGCACGGTACTGTTCGGCTTGAATGAGCCCCTCGGCCAGGGAGTACCCTGGCCGGTCCCCCAGGGGGACGGCGATGCTCGCGGGAGTGGCCCCGCTCGCACATCGCCAGATGGGCCGGCTTGGGGCGGCCCGGCGCTCGGCAAATCATGATGCCCCTCGGCCAGGGAGTACCCCGGCCGGTCCCCCAGGGGGACGGCGATGCTCGCGGGGATGGCCCCGCTCGCACATCGCCAGATGGGCCGGCTTGGGGCGGCCCGGCGCTCGGCAAATCATGATGCCCCTCGGCCAGGGAGTACCCTGGCCGATCCCCCATGGGGACGGCGATGCTCGCGGGGGTGGCCCCGCTCGCACATCGCCAGATGGGCCGGCTTGGGGCGGCCCGGCGCTCGGCAAATCATGATGCCCCTCGGCCAGGGAGTACCCTGGCCGGTCCCCCATGGGGACGGCGATGCTCGCGGGGGTGGCCCCGCTCGCACATCGCCAGATGGGCCGGCTTGGGGCGGCCCGGCGCTCGGCCCAAATGCCGCTCAGGCTTGGCGGGCTCGGGCCAGGCCGGCGGCGAGGGCTTCGCGCAGGGCGTCGTGCAACGTGACCACGGTGCCGATGACGAGCAGCGCGGGCGAGCGGACTTCGGCTTCCTGGGCCAGACGGGGCAGCGTGGCCAGGGTGCCGCGCACGCAGCGTTGCGCGGGCAGGCTGGCGTTTTCGATCAGCGCGGCCGGCGTGTCACCGGCCAGGCCGTGGGCGATGAGCTGCTGGCTGATCTCGGGCAGCGCCGCCAGGCCCATGTACACCACCACGGTCTGGCGCGGCCGCGCCAGTTGCGCCCAGTCCAGGCCCGCACTGCGCCCGCCGTCGGGGCCGGCGCGCAGGTGGCCGGTGGTCAGCACCAGCGAGCAGGCATGGTCACGGTGGGTCAGCGGGATGCCGGTGGCGGCCGAGGCCGCCTGCGCCGCGCTGATGCCCGGGATCACGACGAAGGGCACGCCCGCGGCGGCCAGCGCCTGCGCCTCCTCGCCACCACGGCCGAAGATGTGCGGGTCGCCGCCCTTGAGCCGCAGCAGCGAATGGCCGCTCTGCGCCAACGACACCATGCGCTCGATGATGGCCTCCTGGCTCATGCTGTGGTGGCCGCTCTCCTTGCCCACGTAGACGCGCTTGGCCCGGTGCGGCAGCAGCGCCAGGATGTCCGGCGAGACCAGGTGGTCGTACAGCACCAGGCGCGCCTGCGCCATCGCGCGCATCGCCTTCATCGTCAGCAGCTCGGGATCCCCCGGGCCGGCGCCGACCAGCGTCACCAGCCCCGGCGCGAACGGCCGGGACGCTGCGGTCTCGGGGACGAAAAAGCGGGGTTCATCGACTCGGCTCATGGCGTTTCCAATCCTCGCGGCCCGGCTGGACCGCCCTGTAGCCCATTGTCAAAAGCTGCACCTCGGAACGTCCTTGAAGCAGTTCAAGGACATCCCTTGCCCCCGCCGACACCATGGAACCGACACCCCAAGCCCGGGGTCCGCCTCAGAGAAAGTCGCCATGAAAACGGCTCTTGCCGCCCTCGATCCGCATCGCCCACGCCAGCCACGGCACTTCGCCAGGGCGCTGTGGCTGGCGCTCGGGCTGGCCGGCGCGGCCGCGGCACAGCCGGCTCCGCCCGCGCCGGCGCGCCAGCAGCAGCTGCTGCGCATGCTGGAGCAGGACTGCGGCTCCTGCCACGGCCTGCGCATGACCGGCGGCCTGGGGCCGGACCTGCGCCCGGCGCGCATGCGCGAGATCCCGCGCGACAGCCTGGCCGCCACCATCTACCACGGCCGTCCCGGCACGCCCATGCCGCCCTGGCGCAGCATGATCAGCGCCGAGGAGGCCGACTGGCTGGCCGGACGGCTGCGCCAGGACCCCGACACCGCCACGCCCAAGCCATGAGCCTCACCGCACTTCGCGCCGCATTCAGCGCCGCCCACCGTCCCGCGCTCCCCGCTCCCGCCGCCTGGCCGCGCCGGCTGCTCGCCGCCCTGGCGCTCGCCGCCGGGCTGGCCGGCTGCGCCACGCCCGCGCCCGAGACCGCCGGCCCGACGATCCAGGGCACCGGCGACCTGGGCCTGGTCGTCGAGCGCGCGCGCGGCAGCCTGCAGCTGATCAACACCAGCCGGCGCGAGGCGCTGGGCCGCATCGAGGGCCTGGGCGACCTGTCGCATGCCTCGCTGGTCTATTCGCGCGATGGCGCCCATGCCTATGTGTTCGGCCGCGATGGCGCGCTCACCCGCGTGCACCTGCCCAGCCGGCGCATCCTGGCGCGCGTGCAGCAGAGCGGCAACTCGATCGGCGGCGCGATCTCGCAGGACGGCCGCCTGGTCGCGGCGCAGAACTACCAGCCGGGCGGCATCAAGGTCTTCGACGCGCAGACGCTGAAGTTGGTGGCCGACATCCCGGCCGAGTACGCGCCGGGCCGGCTCTCGCGCGTCGTCGGCCTCGCCGACCTGCCGGGGCAGCGCTTCATCTTCTCGCTGTTCGACGCCGGCGAGATCTGGATCGCCGATCTCGCCGACCCCGCCGCGCCGCGCATCACGCGGCTGCGCGACGTGGGCCGCCAGCCCTATGACGCGCTGCTGACACCAGACGGCCGCCACTACATCGCCGGCCTCTTCGGCGAGGACGGGCTGGTCAAGGTCGACCTGTGGGCCGACACGCCGCGCGCCGAGCGCATCCTGGCCGGCTACGGCCGCGGCCAGGAGCCGCTGCCGGTGTTCAAGATGCCGCACCTGCGCGGCTGGGCCATCGCCGGCCGCCATGCCTACCTGCCCGCGATCGGCCGCCACGAGGTGCTGGTGGTGGACACCGAGAGCTGGGCCGAGGTGGGCCGCATCCCGGTGGCCGGCCAGCCGGTCTTCGTGATGGCGCGGCCGGACGGGCGCCAGGTCTGGGTCAACTTCGCCGTGCCCGACTACGACCGCGTGCAGGTGATCGACACCCAGCGCCGCCAGGTGGTGCACACGCTGCGGCCCGGCAAGGCCGTGCTGCACATGGAGTTCACGCCGCGCGGCGAGGCGGTGTGGATCTCGGCGCGCGATTCCAACGAGGTGCACGTGATCGCCACCGACAGCTTCGCGACGCTGGCCCGCCTGCCGGCCGACGCGCCCAGCGGCATCTTCTTCACCAGCCGCGCGCTGCGCATGGGGTTCTGAACATGGACGACGCGCTGGACCAGCGCCTGCTGAACGACTGGCAGCACCGCTTCCCGCTGCGGCCGCGCCCCTTCGACGCACTGGCGCGGGCCTGCGGCGTGGACGAGGCACAGGTCCTGCAACGGCTCTCGCGGCTGCGCGAGCAGGGCTTCTTCTCGCGCATCGGCGCGGTCTGGAACGCCGGCGCCGGCGGCGCCGCGCTGCTGTGCGCGATGGCCGTGCCGGCCGAGCGGCTGGACACGGTCGCGGCGCTGGTGGGCCGCCACCCGGGCGTGAACCACAGCTATGAGCGCGAGCACCTGCTCAACCTGTGGTTCGTGCTCACCGGCGCGCGGGCCGACGCGCTGCAGCGGGACCTGGACGCGCTGGAGGCCGCCAGCGGGCTGACCGTGCTGCGCCTGCCCATGCGCCGCGCCTACCGCATCGACCTGGGCTTCGACCTCGCCGGCGGCGCCACCGCCTCCGCGCTGCGCCCCCCACCGCCCGCCGCCGCGTCCGCGCCGCTGGCGCCGCAGCACCATGCGCTGGCCGCGCTGGCCGAAGAGGGCCTGGCGCTGGAGCCTCGCCCCTATGCGCGCTGGGCGCGCCAGCTCGGGATGGACGAGCCGGCGCTGCACGCCCGGCTGCAGGACTGGCTGGACGGCGGCCAGCTGCGCCGCTTCGGCATCGTCGTGCGCCACCATGAACTGGGCTATGCGGCCAACGCGATGTGCGTGTTCGATGCACCGGACGACGCAGTGGACGCGCTGGGCGCGCGCCTCGCCGCCCAGCCCGGCGTGACCCTGTGCTACCGGCGCGAGCGCGCGCCGGGCTGGCGCTACAACCTGTTCTGCATGCTGCACGGCCGTGAACGCGGCGCGGTGCTGGCGCTGCTGGCGCGCGCACGCGCCGCCGCCGGGCTGGAAGCGCTGCCGCAGGACGTGCTGTTCAGCCTGCGCCGCTTCAAGCAATGCGGCGCGCGCTACTTCGCCGAGCCCTCCGCCGAACCGGCCTGGCTGGCCCCGGAGCACGACCATGCATGAGCCCGGGCTGCCCCGCCCCGCGGTGCTGGACGCGCTGGACGCGCGCCTGCTGAACCGCCTGCAGCGCGACCTGCCGCTGTGTCCGCGCCCCTTCGAGCAGCTGGGCGCCGAGCTGGGCTGTCCGGAATGGGCGCTGATCGAGCGGCTATCGCGCATGCTCGCCGATGGCACGCTGACCCGCTTCGGCCCGCTGTTCCAGATCGAGCGTGCCGGCGGCCGCTTCGTGCTGGCCGCGATGGCCGTGCCCGAGCCGCGCTTCGCCGCGGTGGCCGCGCAGCTGGCCGCGCTGCCCGAGGTGGCGCACAACTACCGCCGCGAGCATGCGCTGAACATGTGGTTCGTCGTCGGCGCCGAGACCCCGGCCGCCGCCGACGCGGCCTGCGCGCACATCGAGACGCTGACCGGCCTGCGCGTGCTCGCCTTTCCCAAGGAGCGCGAGTACGGCGTCGGGCTCTTCCTGCCGGTCGCCGCGCCGGGCGAGCCGCTGCCCGAGGCCGTCTCCGCGCTCGATGTCGCCGCCGTGCCCACGCAAGCCGACGACGCGCCCTTGAGCGAGCTGGAGCGCCGCCTGCTGCGCGCCAGCCAGCAGGGCCTGCCGCTGCTGCCGCGCCCCTTCGAGGCGCTGGGCGCGATGCTGGGCCTGGGCGAGGACGAGGTGCTGCAGGCCTTCGCCGCGATGCGCGCGCGCGGCCTGGTGCGCCGCATCGCCGCGGTGCCCGACCATTACCGCCTGGGCTATGTGGCCAACGGCATGAGCGTCTGGGACGTGGACGAGCGCCAGATCGACCGGCTCGCCGCGCTGATCGCCGCGCAGCCCGGGGTCAGTCATTGCTACCGGCGCCCGCGCCGGCTGCCGGACTGGCCCTACAACCTGTTCGCGATGCTGCATGGGCACCGCCGCGAGGCCGTGCAGGCCCAGGCCGCCCGGCTGCGCACGCTGCTGGGGCCGGCCTGCCGGGCCCACGACATCCTCTACAGCAGCGCGATCCTGAAAAAGACCGGACTCCGACTGAGGGAGCAAGCGCCATGCTGAGAATCAGCCAATACCTCCGCGAGATCGCCCAGGCCCAGCGCAGCGGCAGCTACCCGCCGCCCGCGCGCGCCGCCCGCGGCCCCGTGCGGCCGGTGGTGATCTGGAACCTGACACGGCGCTGCAACCTGACCTGCAAGCACTGCTACGCGCTGTCGGCCGACCACGACTACCCCGGCGAGCTGGACCGCGACGAGGTCTTCCGCGTCATGGGCCAGCTGCGCGACTACGGCGTGCGCGTGCTCATCCTCTCCGGCGGCGAGCCCTTGCTGCGCCCCGACCTGTTCGAGATCGCCGACGAGGCGCAGCGCCTGGGCTTCTACACCGCGCTGTCCACCAACGGCACGCTGATCGACGCGCCGCTGGCGCGGCGCATCGCCGCCCAGAACTTCGACTACGTGGGCATCAGCATCGACGGCCAGAAGGACACGCACGACCGTTTCCGCCGCCTGGCGGGCGCCTACGATGCCTCGGTGCGGGCGCTGCGCCTGCTGCGCGAGCAGGGCGTGAAGACCGGGCTGCGCTACACCTTCACCGAACTCAACGGCCAGGACTTCCCGGCGCTGCTGCAGCTGATGCGCGACGAAGCGGTGGACAAGTTCTACTTCTCCCACCTGAACTACGCCGGACGCGGCAACATCCACCGCAAGCGCGACGCCCGCTTCACCGCCACGCGCGACGCGCTGGACCTGCTCTTCGAGACCGCCTGGCGCGATGCCGAGGCGGGCGCGGAGCGCGACTACGTCACCGGCAACAACGATGCCGACGCCGTCTACCTGCTGCAATGGGTGGGCCGGCGCTTTCCCGCCTGGAGCGACGCGCTGCGCACGCGGCTGCGCGCCTGGGGCGGCAATTCTTCCGGCGTCGGCGTGGCCAACATCGACAACCTGGGCGTGGTCCACCCCGACACCATGTGGTGGCACCACCCGCTGGGCCAGGTGCGCGAGCGCCCGTTCGGCGAGATCTGGGAAGACCGCAGCGACCCGCTGATGGCCGGGCTCAAGGCCCATCCGCGCCCGCTCAAGGGCCGCTGCGCCGAATGCGCCCACCTGGCCATCTGCGGCGGCAACACCCGCGTGCGCGCCCAGCAGCTCAGCGGCGACCCCTGGGGCCCGGACCCGGGCTGCTACCTGGACGACGCCGAGATCGGCCTGTCGCCCGAGCAGGCCGAGCGGCTGAACCGGCTGCACCCCGTCGCCGCCCTGCCCTTCACCGAGGCCCGCAGGCCTGTCGTGCCCATCGCCGAGGCCGCGCCGGCCGCTGGCTGCCCCGTGCTCTGACCTCCACCAGGACCCCCATGAAGCTCGTCTCCCCCTCCCTGCCGCGCGCCGCGCTGGCGGGCCTGATCCTGAGCCTGGCCGTGCTGGGCCCGCGCCCGGCCGCCGCGCAGCCCGCCACGGTGGACGCGGCCGCGCTGTACCGCCAGCACTGCCAGTCCTGCCACGGCGAGCAACGCCTGGGCGGCATGGGCCCGGCGCTGCTGCCGCAAAGCCTGGAGCGCCTGCGCCCCGCCGAGGCCCAGCGCGTCATCACCCAGGGCCGCCAGGCCACGCAGATGCCGGCCTTCGCCGGGCAGCTCTCGGCCGCCGAGATCCAGGCGCTGGCCGCCTACATCCGCAGCCCCGTGCTGCCCGAACCGAGCTGGGGCGAGGCCGAGATCCGCGCGTCGCGCCTGTGGCAGGACGGCCCGGTGGAGCGCCCCGCGCCGACCCTGGACAAGCCGGTCTGGCCCGGCGATCCGCTCAACCTCTTCGTCGTCGTCGAGGGCGGCGACCACCACATCAGCCTGGTCGACGGCGACCGCTTCGAGCGCTTCCACCGCTTCCCGTCGCGCTTCGCGCTGCATGGCGGCCCCAAGTTCAGCCCCGACGGGCGCTTCGTCTACTTCGGCTCGCGCGACGGCTGGATCAGCAAGTACGACCTCTGGCGCCTGCAGTGGGTGGCCGAGGTGCGCGCCGGGCTGAACATGCGCAACATCGCGGTCAGCGCCGACGGCCAATGGGTGATGGCGGCCAACTACCTGCCGCACAGCGTGGCGCTGTTCGACGCCGACCTGCGCCTGGTCAAGCTCATCCCGGCCAAGAGCCTGGACGGCAAGGCCAGCTCACGCGTCTCGGCGGTCTACGACGCGGCGCCGCGCCACAGCTTCGTCGTCGCGCTGAAGGACATCGCCGAGCTCTGGGAGATTTCCTACGACCGCCAGGCCGCGCCCATCCACGACGGCCTGGTCCACGACCACCGCCAAGGCGAAGCCCTGCCCACGCCGGGCTTCCTGAACCCGCGCCGCACGCCGCTGGACGAGCCGCTGGACGACTTCTTCTTCGACGACCGCTACACCCATGTGCTGGGCGCCGCGCGCCCGCGCGAGGGCCAGGACGGCAAGGCCCAGCCGCTGCTGGGCCAGGTGGTCAACCTGGACGTGCGCCGGCGCATCGCCACCCTGCCCATCCAGGGCATGCCGCACCTGGGGTCGGGCATCAGCTTCGACTGGCAGGGTCGGCGCGTGATGGCCAGCCCCAACCTCAGCGACGGCCGCATCAGCGTGATCGACCTGAAGAACTGGAGCGCGCTGCGCGAGATCGCCACCCCGGGGCCGGGCTTCTTCCTGCGCAGCCATGCCGCCAGCCCCTATGCCTGGGCCGACTCCATGATGAGCGCCCAGGGCCGCGACACGCTCAGCGTGATCGACAAGAGCAAGCTGGAGGTCGTGGCCCAGGTGCGCGAGCCCGGCAAGACCCTGGCCCACGTCGAGTTCACGCGCGACGGCCGCTACGTGCTGGCCAGCGTGTGGGAAATGGACGGCGCGCTGATCGTCTACGACGCGCGCACGCTGAAGGAGGTGAAGCGCCTCCCGATGAGCAAGCCGGTGGGCAAGTACAACGTCGGCAACAAAATCAGCCGCGAGGAAGGCACGTCGCACTGAGCGCGGCGCCGGCGATCGCCGCGCACCCCGCCGCTTCCGGCAAGGATTCACGCCCAGGCCGGTTGGCTGTTGCGCGCCAGCGCCCGCATCGCCGACGATGGCGGCTGTCCACCCGCCGCCATCCCCATGCCTCTGCCCCCGTCTTCCCCGCCCGCCGACGCCGTCCGCCCTGTCCTGGCGCGGCTGGCGGCGCTGGCGCTGGGCGCGCTGCCGGCGCTGCCCTGCCAGGCCACCGGCGGCCACCACGCGGTGGACGATGCCGCCATCCTCGAACCCGGCCAGTGCCAGCTGGAACTCTGGAACGAGCAGGCGCGCGACCGCCAGCTGCATTACCTGGGCCCCGGCTGCCATCTGTTCGGCGTCGAACTGGGGCTGAACCTCACCCGCAACAGCCCGCGCGGCGAGGCCGTGCAGCGCAGCGGCGGCCTGCAGCTGAAATGGGCGCGCGAATGGCTGCCGGGCCTGGGGGCCGGCCTGGTCTGGTCCGCCACCTGGCAGAACCAGGCCCCGCGCTACGCCGGCCAGACCCTGCTGATCCCGCTGAGCTGGCAACCCCGGCAAGACCTGACCCTGCATCTCAACCTGGGCCGCGACTTCCGCCGCCGCGAGCCCGACCAGACCCGCCGCGGCGTGGCGCTGGAATGGCAGCCCCACGAGCGCTGGCAGGGCCTGGTCGAGTGGTTCGACGACGGCCAGCATGCGCAGCGTCGCGTCGGCTTGCGCCACTTCTTCAACGAGAACTTCTCGCTGGACGTCAGCCGGGCGCAGGCGCTGCCGCGCCCGGGCGAGTCCTGGTGGACCCTGGGGCTGAACTGGGTCAGCAGCCGCTGACGCCTGCTCGCCCTGCGCACCGGCGGCCCCCGGGGGCTGCTGTTCGCCCCGCGGGGTCTTGCATCGCCCAGCTGGCGCCTCTGACGCGAATCCGTCACGCGGCCAGCCTAGATTGCGCGGCTTTCCCTCTTGGAGCCCCGCATGAGAACCTCCCCCACCCTGCTCGTGACCGCCCTGGCCCTGGCCCTGGCCGCCTGTGGCGGCGGCGATGGGCTATCGCTGCCCCCGCCGGCGCTGGAACAGCCCGCCAAGCTGCTGCTGGACGAAAGCTTCGACAAGAACGGCGAACTGCCCGCCGGCTGGCGCCTGGCCAACGGCAGTGCGGGTAGCGCCACCGTGCGCGACGGCAGCCTGTACATTGACGGTCGCAAGCACAGCAGCACCATGACCACCGTGCTGCTGCCCGAGTCACTTCAGACACAGGCGAACTACCGCGTGGACATCGACTTCAGCTATCTGGAACGCAACGACGCGGCCCGCTGGGGCAGCATCGTCTACCGCGCCGCCGCGGGCAAGGGTGCCGACCTGCCCACCCCCTACTACCAGTTCGCGATGCGCGCCAACGCCAGCGCCAGCAACGGCGCCGAACTGGCCCAGCGCACGGCCAAGGACACCTGGAACGTGATCGGCAAGAAGGCCCACGGCGAGGACATCGTCGAAGGCCGGGTCTATCGCGCCAGCGTGGTGGTGCATGGCAACCGCGTGCGCCACTACCTCGACGGCACGCTGCTGCACGACCAGGAGCTGGATCCCGCGCAGGCCCAGGGCGGCCTCGGCCTGTCCACCGCGGGCCTGGTGATGAAGGTGGACCGCATCAAGGTCAGCGAGCAGGCGACGCCGCTGCCCGAGCTGGACGGCTTCATCGCCGTGCAGGACAGCGGCACCCGCGCCTCGATGGCGCCCACGCTGGTGCAGCCCATGCGCGCCGGCACCGATCTGAGCGCTTCGCGCGCCAGCCAGGCGCTGTACGAGCTGGATGCCAAGCTGAGCCTGCGCGGCGAGGCTGGCGAGGACCTGGGCTCGCTGAAGGCCCTGCTGAGCCGCGGCGACCGCCGCACGCTGCCGGTGCTGCGCATCCGCGACCAGGCCACCGTGCAGGCCCTGGTGGCGCTGTCTGCCACGCAGGACCTCGCCGACCTGACGCTGCTGTCCGACCAGGTCGAGCTGCTGCGCAGCGCGCGCCAGGCGCTGCCCAAGCTGCGCAGCGCGCTGGACCTGTCGGCCGACACGCGGCTGGGCGCCAATGCGCGCGACGTGCTCAGCGTGGTGCAGTCCACCAACCGCGCGCTGGCCAAGATCGTCGTGCTGCCGCAGGCCCTGCTGCAGCGCGCCAGCATCGAGCATGTGCAGCGCCTGCTGATCACGCCCTGGGCGCGTTCCAGCGCCAGCACCCAGGCCGAGGCGGCCGAACTGCTGGTCAGCGGCGTCAACGGCGTCATCGCCAGCCATGGCACGGTGTTCGCCGAGGTGCTGGCCCGCCTGCCGGCCAACACCCTGCTGCGCAAGCCGCTGATCACCGGCCATCGCGGCATGCCCGGCAAGGCCGACGAGAACACCATCGAGGGCTCGCGCCTGGCCGTCGAAGCCGGCGCCGACGCGGTGGAAAACGACATCTACCTGACCACCGACGGCCACCTGGTCGTGATGCACGACGCCACGGTCAACCGCACGACCAACGGCACCGGCGAGATCGAGAAGATGAGCCTGGCCGAGGTGAAGAAGCTGCGCACCAAGAGCGGCTATGCGGTGCCCACGCTGGAGGACTACTTCGTCGAGTTCAAGAACAACAAGAAGGTCACGCTGTTCGTCGAGATCAAGAGCACCAAGCCGGAGATCCTCGCGCCGCTGCGCGCGCTGATCGAGCGCCACGGGGTGGCCGACCAGCTGGTGCTGATCACCTTCCACGGCGCCCAGCTGCAACGGCTGAAGACCGAACTGCCCGGCGTCACCGGCGGCTTCCTCACCGGCACGCCCAACACCGGCAAGCCCGGTGCCGACCTGCGCGCGGTGCTGGACGAGACGCAGACCTACTCCAGCACCTTCAACCCCTCCTACGCCAACCTGGCGCCGCCGCTGCTGGAGGCGGCCAAGCACCGCGGCACCACCTTCTGGCCCTGGACCTTCCGCGACCGCAAGGACTTCAACCGCTTCTACAGCTACGGCATCCACGGCCTGACCACGGATGACGCCTGGTGGGCGGCGGACTTCGTCACCTCGGTCGCCAGCGCGCGCAGCGCCAGCGCCAGCGCGGGCCAGCCTTTCACGCTGCCGCTGACCCTGCTCACTCAGGGCAAGGGCACGCGCAGCGCGCCGGCCAACCGCTTCGTCGTGCTCGGCGACGCGCCGGCCCACACGGTGAACGCCGACGGCAGCCTGAGCTTCAAGCTGCCCGGCAGCGCGCTGGTGATGCCGGGCTACGTCTATCAAATGGACGAGAACTCGGCCTACACGGTGTTCGGCGCCCCTGTCTCGGTGACGGTGCGCTGAGGCCCTGCCACCACGCCCGCGGGCGCCGGGAGGCGGCCCGCGGCGTGGTAGTCCCCCAACCGCTGGGGTTGTCACACTCGTCGTTTTCGCCCCGCCTCGATACAGTCAACGTCATTCACGACGCTGTAGGAGCCACATGGTCTCCGGGAGGACAGCATGGCGACATTGCCGCCGGGTGATCGGGTGACCGAGGCGCCGCGCCTCCTGCGCGGAGCCTCGCGCGCCCGGGGTTCGGGATTGAACAGGCCCAGAGACCGTGCGGGCCCCGCATCGGTTCGACCTCGAACGGCCTTGGCCGGCCGTGGGGTTCCCGTCCACGCCAACCGCTGAGCGCAGCATGCAGACCATCAAGCTTCTGCAGACGCGCATCCTGTGGGCCTTCATGACCAGCGCGATCGTGGTGCTGGCGCTGGCGGGCCTGACCTGGCGGCTGGCGGACAGCGCCGCGCAGGCCGACGAGCGTGTCGCGCACACGCTGCAGGTGCTGAACCGGCTGTCGGAGGCGCGCTCGCGCACGCTGCAGATCGAGCTCAGCACGCAGAGCTACCGAATCTCGGGTCAGCAGAACTTCGTCGCGGAGCGCGACAAGGCCGTCGCCGAGCGCGAGCGCCTGCTGAGTGAACTGGGACAGCTCACCGCCGACAACCCGCGCCAGATCGAACTGCTGGCCACGCTGCGCAAGGCCATCGAGGCACGGCGCCAGCTCTCCGACCGCGTCGTGCAGCTGCGCGCCACCGAGGGCGCCGCGGCAGCCAATGCCTTCGTCGCCGCGAGCAATATCGCCGGCACGCGCGCCGCGGTGCACGGCGTGCTGCTGGAGATGGTGGCGGAAGAGCAGCGCCTGCTGACGCTGCGCCAGCTGGAGCAGGCGCGCCTGCGCCGTCAGGCCGAGCTGCTGAGCCTGCTTCTCGCAGGCCTGCTGCCGCTGCTGCTGGCCGGCGTCTATGTGGCGCTGCGGCGCCAGATGCGCGTGCTGGAATCGCGCCGCCTGGCGCTGGTGCGCAGCGAGCAGGGACTCGCGACCACGCTGAGCTCCATCGGCGACGCCGTGCTGGGCACCGACGAGCAAGGCTTGATCAGCCAAATGAATCCGGCCGCCGAGGCCCTGACCGGCTGGCGCGCCGACGACGCGCTGGGCCGGCGCCTGCGCGAGGTCTGCACGCTGGAAGACCCGGCCCAGGGCCAGGCGATCACCGAGCCCTCGCACGGCCTGCCGCTGCACATCCTGTGCACGCCGGACGGACGCCGCGTGCCGGTTTCGCTGACCGAGACACCGCTGGTGGAACCCGGCGGCGCGCGGGTGGGCCGCGTCGTCGTGCTGCACGACCAGAGCCTGGCGCTGCGCGCGCAGGAGCTGGCGCGCCAGCGCTACGAGGAGTTGGACCGCATGGTGGTGGAGCGCACCCAGCAGCTGCATGCCAGCGAGCAGCATCTGCGCGCGCTGATCGACAGTGCGCCGGCGCAGATCGCCTTCGTCGGCAAGGACCGCCGCTACGTCTACGCGAACTCACAGTACCAGACCCTGTTCGCGCCGCAATGGCCGGGACTCGCGGGACGCAGCGTGGCCGAGGTGTTGGGCCCGGTGCGGCTGGCCCAGATCAGCCCCATGATCGAGCGCGTGCTGGCGGGGGAACCCGTCAATTTCGACTGGGAGCCCATCCCTGGCGTCTGGCTCAACGTCATCTGCGCGCCCTCCTGGGACGCCAACGGCGACCTCAGCGGCTACTACGCGCTGTCCGCCGACATCTCCGACCGCCGCAAGGCCGAGGAGGCGTTGCGCGCCAGCCGCAGCCAGCTGGAGCGCGTGCTGGAAGGCTCGGACCAGGGCTACTGGGAATGGGATCTGAAGACACGCCAGTTCCTGGTCAGCGCGCGCTGGGAATCGCTGCTGGGCTATGCCCCCGGCGAGCTGCGCCTGGGCGCCTCCCCCAACTGGGCGCAGCTGGTGCACCCGGACGACCTGCCGGCGGTGCGCCAATCGGTGGCACGCCACCTGCGCGGCGAAACCGAGAGCCACGAGGTGGAGCTGCGCGCGCGAACCCGCGACGGCGGCTGGCGCTGGATCCTGACGCGCGGGCGCATCGTCGCGCGCGACGAGCAGGGCACGCCGCTGCTGATGTCGGGCACGCACACCGACATCCACGAACGCAAGGCGCTGGAGCTGGCGATGCGCGAGGCGCATGTGGTCTTCGAAAGCAGCGGCGAGGCCATCATGGTCACCAACGCCGAGGGCGCGATCGTCAAGGTCAACCCCGCCTTCGAGCGCATCACCGGCTACCCCAGCGACGAGGTGCTGGGGCGTACGCCGCGCCTGCTGCGCTCGGGCCGGCACGACGACGCCTTCTTCCGCCAGTTCTGGGACGCGCTGCTGAACCGCGGCGCCTGGCGCGGCGAGATCTGGAACCGGCGCAAGGACGGCCAGCTCTTCCCGGTGCTGCAGTCGGTGTCCACGGTGCGCGACCCCCAGGGGCGCATCAGCCACTTCGTCAGCGTCTCCACCGACATCAGCGACACCAAGGCGCACGAGGCCGAGCTCAACCATGTGGCCAACTACGACTCGCTGACCGACCTGCCCAACCGGCGCCTGCTGTCCGACCGCCTGGCCCAGGCCATCCACCGCGCGGCGCGCTCCAGCCTGTCCACCGCGGTCTGCTTCCTGGACCTGGACAACTTCAAGGCCATCAACGATGCCCATGGCCATGCGGCCGGCGACGCGCTGCTGGTGGGCGTCTCCGGCCATCTGAAGGCCGTGCTGCGTTCCGAGGACACGCTGGCTCGGCTGGGCGGTGACGAGTTCGTCGTGCTGCTGTCCGATCTGCACTCACTGGAGGAATGCACCCAGGTGCTGGAGCGCATCCTGCATGCGGCGCGCCGGCCCATCGAGTTCCGCGGCCTGGCGCTGACCACCTCGGTCAGCGTGGGCGTGAGCCTCTACCCGGCCGACAACTCCGACCCCGACACCCTGCTGCGCCACGCCGACCAGGCCATGTACCTGGCCAAGCAGGCCGGCCGCAACCGCTACCAGCTCTTCGACCCCGAGAGCGACCGCCTGTCGCAGCAGCATCGCGAGCAGGTGGCGCGCGTGCGCCAGGGCCTGCGGGACGGCGAGTTCGTGCTGTACTACCAGCCCAAGGTCAACTTCCTCAGCGGCAAGGTCGTCGGGGTCGAGGGTCTCGCGCGCTGGCAGCATCCGCAGCGCGGGCTGCTGCCGCCGGCCGAGTTCCTCGCCATCGTCGGCGCCGGCGAACTGGAGCAGCAATTCGGCGAATGGGTGATCGAAGCCGGCTTGCGCCAGCTCGACGCCTGGCGCGAACGCGGGCTGCGCCTGCCGGTCAGCGTCAACATCAGCGCCAACCATCTGCTGCGGCGCGACTTCGCCGGTTCGCTGGAGCGCGCGCTGGCGCGTCATCCGTCGGTGCCGGCGCGCGACCTGGAGCTGGAGGTGCTGGAAACCGCGGCCATCCACGACATCGACGAAGCCCTGGTCGTGCTGGCGCGCTGCCAGCGCCTGGGCGTGCGCTTCGCGCTGGACGATTTCGGCACCGGCTATTCCTCGCTGACCCATTTGCGCAAGCTGCCGGTGGAAACGCTGAAGATCGACCAGAGCTTTGTGCGCGACATGCTGGTGGACCCCGACGACCTCAGCATCGTCAAGGGCGTGATCGACCTCGCCGCGGCCTTCAAGCGGCGCGTGATCGCCGAGGGCGTGGAAACCGTGGCCCACGGGCTGGCGCTGCGCGACCTGGGCTGCCATGTCGTCCAGGGCTATGGCATCGCGCGGCCCATGCCGGCCGAAGACCTGCATGCCTGGCTGGCCCGCTGGGCCGAGGACCGCCCCTGGGAGCACCGCGACACGGCGATGGGCGAGTTCGGTCCGCCGCTGCGCCGCTGACAGCGGGGCTCAGCGGCCGCGCCGCAGCAGCCAGGGCCCGTGGCGCGCCAGCCAGGCCAGCGCCAGCAGCGCAAAGCCCGCCGCCGCGCCCGTCCACAGCCATGGCCCCCTGCCGGGCAGCAAGGCGCCCGCGACGCGCGCCACGACCACCGCCTGCAGCAGCCCATACAGCGCGCGCTGCACGCGGTCGGCCGCCTGCGCGCGGCCGGCCTGCGTCGCGGTGACGCGGCTGACCATGGCCAGCCAGGCGCCGGCCATGAAACCCAGCGTCAGCGCATGCAGCGCCGCATCCCTCCAAGGCATGGCGTCGTGCCCGGCCAGCGCCCACAGGCATGCCGCCGCCGCCAGCACGAGGCCCAGACACAGCCAGTCCAGCGCGCGCCGCAGCTGCGCCACCAGCGGCTGGCGCAGCGCCGCGGCCAGTTCGGGCCGGCGGGCGCCGCGCCACAGCCGCAGCGCCAGCGCCAGCCAAACCGCAACAGCGACCCCGCGCAACGCGGCGGGCGGATGCCAGGGCAGCGCCGGGTCCAGCACCGCGAGCAGCGCGAACGCGAGCAGCAGCGCCCACAAGAGACGCAGCGCCGGCGCCGACTCGACGCGCCACAGCCCGCCCTGCATGAAAGGCGTGAGCCGCTGCAGCGCTACGCCAAAGACCGGCGCGATGCACAGCCACAGGCCCAGGTGCAGCAGCGCGCGCGGCAGCGCGGCCCCGCCCCCGCCCAGCGTGGCGGCCAGCGCCACCAGCAGCGGTACGAGCGCCGCCAGGGCCAGCTGCAGCACCAGCGCCTGCGGCGACGCGCGCCGCTCGGGCCGGCGCCACAGCCGCGCCAGCCGCAGCCAGGGCGGCAGCAGCAGGGCGGCGGCCAGTCCCAGGCCGGGCGCCGGATGGCCGGCCAGCAGCAGGCCCCAGCCCGTCAGCCAGCCCAGTGCGCACAGCGCATCGGCCCGGCCACGCCCGCGCGTGTGGGCCGCGTCCAGGCCCAGCCAGCGCGGCAGCGCCTGCAGGGCGAAACCCAGGATGAAGGCCGGCATCACGCCCAGCACCAGCGGCAGCGCATGCCACAGCGTCACCGGCACGGGCAGCGGCGGCACGAACCGGCCGGCCAGCACCAGCGCCCAGCCCCCCGTGGCCGCGGCCCACAACAGCGCGCCGGCAAGAAACCAGGGCCGATGCGGCGCCAGCGCCTGCTTCATGGGCGGCGCGGGACGGCCGCTCAGCCCGGCAGCCCGTCGGCCCGGGTGCGCATCAGCCAGGGCGTGTAGCGCCACAGATAGAGCACGAAGGCCAGGGTCCACAGCAGCGCGGACAGCTGCACCGCCAGCATCAGCTGCGCCGGCGCCAGCAGCGGCAGCAGCACGCGCACCAGCGCGGCGCCGGCCAGGCTCCCGTACGCGGCCTGCTCCACCGGGCCGGCGCGCAGCGCGCGGCCGGTATGGCCCAGCGCGGTGCGCGTGATCATGCCCAGTGTGATCAGTCCGATCACGCCCACGGTCAGCGCATGCGTGGCCACGCCGGCCGGCACCAGGCCCAGCATCGCCAGCGCACGCAGGCCCAGGTGCACCGGCAGCCAGGCATAGGCCAGGTGCAGCACCCAGACCAGCGCATTGCTGCGGCTGCGCCAGGGCTGCCACAGCCACAGACGCGCGCCATGGGCCAGCATCGCCAACGCCAGTGCGCCGGCCATCAGCGCGCCCTGCAGCCCCAGCGCGTCCAGCACCATCAGCGCAATCACGCTGCCCAGCGCGGCCTTTTCGACGCGCGGGTCGCGCCGCGCGTCCATGCCCGGCACGCCATTGTTCGAGAACATCGGCACCACGCGCCCGGCCATCACCGCGATCATGAAGACCACCACGTCCAGCGCCAGAGGCAGATCCGGGCTCAGCCCCCAGGGCAGGACCAGAAGTCCCATCAACTTCAGGTGCAGCAGCCCCGCCGCCAGCCCCATCAGCATGAGCAGCCCGACAAAGAAGTCATTGCGCCGGTTGTTGCCACGGCGCAGCGCGCCCCACAGCCCCCAGGCGGCCAGCCAGGGCACCGCGACATTGAGCGCCAGCGCCAGCCAGGCATAGGGCGTGAGCACCGCCACGCGCGCCGCCACCCACAGCGCGGCCAGCAGCATCAGCGGTCGACCGGTCGGTGTGGGCTGGCCGGACCAGTTGCGCCCGGCGGTAAACAGGAAGCCGATCACCACCGCCAGCGTGTAGCCGAACACCATCTCGTGGGCATGCCAGGCCGACCCGCGCAGCCAGGCCTGCGACAGCAGGCCGCTGAACTGCAGCGCCCACAGCGGCACGCTCAGCGCCGCGAAGGCCGCGGCCAGCAGGT
Source organism: Pelomonas sp. CA6 (assembly GCF_022549225.1). GTDB lineage: Bacteria > Pseudomonadota > Gammaproteobacteria > Burkholderiales > Burkholderiaceae_C > Roseateles. The sequence continues at coordinate 10,390 of NZ_JAKZFD010000001.1, read as the reverse complement.
AGAAGGGCCGGAAGCCCAGCTGCCACAACGCGAAGCCCTTGCGCGGCAAGCGGCGGCGCGGCTCTTCGATGTTCAGGAAGACGGTGCCCATCTGTGGCCCCTGGTTCAGGTGATCACTGGCCGCCGCAGCAGCCGCAGCAGCCGCCGGCGGCCTTGCGGGTCACGCGCACACGGCCCTGCAGGCCTTGCGGCGGCAGCGCCACCCAGCTGTACTGACGCGGCCAGACCTCGGCCAGCGCCTGCTCCAGCACCGCCGGGTCGGCGTCGCTGCCCAGATCCATCGCCTGACCCGGCGCCAGGTGTTCGAAGGCGGTGAGCAGGCGGCTGCGGCTCAGCTCGGCGTCCAGTCCGGCAAGGTTGAGCAGCGGCAAGGTGTCGGCGGCGAGGTCCATGGAGGTCTTTAAAGATGTATTGAAGATGAAGCAATTGTCGGGTCGGTCTTGGCTTAAAGCAATATGGCGGATACCGCTTTTGATGTGGCGCAATGCACAGGGGCCGTGGCGTCGACACCATGCCGGCCATGGCAAACCCAGGCGAACTCCCGCTGGTCTACAGCTGCTCCGGCTGTTCCGACGCGGCGCAGATGGCCAACCATCTGGCGCTGCGGCTGGACCGCGCCGGGTTGGCCGAAATGTCCTGCATCGCCGGCGTGGGCGGCGGCGTGCCCAGCCTGGTGCGCAAGGCCGTGGACGCGCAGTCCGCCGGCCGCCCCATCCTGGCGCTGGACGGCTGCGTGCTGGCCTGCACGCGCGCCTGCCTGGAACGCCAGGGCCTGCGGCCTGACCGCCACGTGATGCTGCATCAGCACGGCGTGCGCAAGCACTACCACGCCCAGTTCGACCCGGCCCAGGCCGACGCGCTGTTCGAGCGCCTGCGCGACGAACTGCACCCCGGCGGCGCGGCGCCGGCCTGAGCCGTCCGCGGCCCCCTCCCCTCTCTGAACGCGACCGAGCTCCGCACGGCCACGGGCGCGCGCCTGCACGGGCCCGATCCCACAGCGCTATCGCGTCGGTACCGGCGCCACACGCCGCATGCGGCGCTTGAACCAGTTCAAGGACGCAGGGGCACGCCCGTCCGACGATGGCGGCGATCGATGGCGATTGACCCCAAGGAGAAAAGAATGGGCAGGACCCCGATGATGAAATGGACCCGTCTGGCCGTGGCGCTGGCGGCCTTGCCGCTGGCCGTGATGGCCCAGGACAAGAAGGATGTCGCGCCGGGCGACGTGAAGTACCACGCGGCGCCGTCGGCCCTGACCGACGTGCCCATGGTGCAAAGCACCAATCCCAAGGCGCCGCCGATGACCCAGGCCGAGTTCGACCAGGCGCGCAAGATCTACTTCGAACGCTGCGCCGGCTGCCACGGCGTGCTGCGCAAGGGCGCCACCGGCAAGCCGCTGACCCCGGACATCACGCTGGGCAAGGGCACCGACTACCTCAAGGTCTTCATCGCCTACGGCTCCCCGGCCGGCATGCCCAACTGGCAGACCAGCGGCGAGATGACCGAGAAGGAAGTGGACATCATGGCGCGCTACATCCAGCATGAGCCGCCCACCCCGCCCGAGTTCGGCATGGCGGACATGAAGGCGACCTGGAAGGTCATCATCCCGCCCAAGGACCGGCCGACGCGCAAGCTGAACAACTACAACATCGACAACATCTTCTCCACCACGCTGCGCGACACCGGCGAGGTGGCGCTGATCGACGGCGACACCAAGAAGATCATCAACATCGTCAAGACCGGCTACGCGGTGCACATCTCGCGCACCTCGGCCTCCGGCCGCTACCTGTACGTGATCGGGCGCGATGCCAAGATCAACATGATCGACCTGTGGATGGAGAAGCCCGACAACGTGGCCGAGATCCGCACTGGCCTGGAAGCGCGTTCGGTGGAGACCAGCAAGTTCAAGGGCTTCGAGGACAAGCTGGCCATCGCCGGCGCCTACTGGCCGCCGCAATACGTGATCATGAAGGGCGACACGCTGGAGCCGTTGAAGGTGATCTCCACCCGCGGCAACACCGTGGACAAGCAGGAGTACCACCCCGAGCCGCGCGTGGCCAGCATCGTGGGCAGCCACTACAAGCCGGAGTTCGTGGTCAACGTCAAGGAGACCGGCAAGACCCTGATGGTGGACTATTCCAACCTGGATTCGCTGAAGGTCACCGAGATCGGCACCGCCCGCTTCCTGCATGACGGCGGCTGGGACAGCAGCAAGCGCTACTTCATGGTGGCCGCCAACCAGAGCAACAAGATCGCGGTGGTGGACGCCAAGGAAGACAAGCTGGTCAAGCTGGTCGACGTCAGCAAGATCCCGCATCCGGGCCGCGGCGCCAACTTCGTCCATCCCAAGTTCGGTCCCGTCTGGAGCACCGGACACCTGGGCGACGAGGCGATCTCGCTGATCGGTACCGACCCGGTGCGCAACAAGCAGTTCGCCTTCAAGGAAGTCGCGCAGCTCAAGGGCCAGGGCGGCGGTTCGCTGTTCCTCAAGACGCACCCGAAGAGCAAGCACCTCTATGTCGACACCCCGCTGAACCCGGATCCGGCGATGTCGCAATCCGTCGTGGTGTTCGACATCAACAGTCTGGACAAGGGCTACAAGGTGCTGCCCATCGCCCAGTGGGCCGGGCTGAGCGACGACGGCGCCAAGCGCGTGGTCCAGCCGGAGTACAACAAGGCGGGCGACGAGGTGTGGTTCTCGGTCTGGTCCGCGAAGGACAAGCAGAGCGCCATCGTGGTGGTGGACGACAAGACGCTGCAACCCAAGGTCGTGATCAAGGACCCGCGCCTGATCACCCCGACCGGCAAGTTCAACGTCTACAACACCCAGCACGACATCTACTGACCCGACGGAGGCGGACATGCGCAACTCTTCCCGCATCCGCCTCGCGCCCCCCGCCGCGGGGGCGCGGGCACCGGTCCAGGCGCTCGCGCTGCTGGCCCTGGCAGCAGGCCTGGTGCTGGCCCTGCCGGGCAGCGCCCGGGCCCAGCCCGACAGCCTGAGCAAGGCCGGCTGCATGGCCTGCCATGTCAAGGACAAGAAGCTGGTCGGGCCGGCCTTCAAGGACATCGCCGCGAAGTACAAGGGCCAGGACGTCGGCGCCACGCTGGTGCAGAAGGTGCGCACCGGTGGCAAGGGCAGCTTCGGTCCCATTCCGATGCCGCCCACCGGCCCGGACAAAATCTCCGACGCGGAGCTCAAGGACGCCGTGGGCTGGATCCTGAGCCAGAGCTAGCCCATCGTCAGACCCCAAACGAAAACGGCGCCGTGTGACACGGCGCCGTTTTTTCTTGCGGCCTGGCGTGCAGCGCCTGCCCTTGGCAGGTCCGCGAGCCGCTCAGCTTTCCGCCGGCACCTTGGGTTCATCCGACTCGGCCGGAGAAGGAGCAGCCGCCTTGCGTTGCGCCTTCTCCTGCTTCTTCCGCTGCTTGGCCAATTCCCGCTGACGCTTCTCGAACTGGTAGTTGGGCTTAGCCATTGGAGACTCCTGAGTGACGGGTTGCCTGTGGGGGGCTCGGTGCAGACCCCGGACTTGCGCGCCAGAGTGCCACGGCCTTTCGGTAGATGTTCTCACCCGTTGTGGTGAGGCGCAGCGCACCGCCATTCCATTCGAGCCAGTCCAGCTCGACGAGCCGATCAATCAAAGGCTCGGGAATTTCGTTCGCTTGGCGCCGTTGCAGCGCGTCCACGCTCGTGCGCAAAGAATCGCGGAGCGCCTCGGGCTCCAGCGGGATAGACATGCTCATACTCCTCGCGTTTCGAGCCACGGCGTGTGGCCCGAACAGATGCGCCAGGCAATCAAGGCGAGGACTTGCGGCGCGCTCGAAGAGATCGAACGAAGCGAAGGCTTCGGGTTGATCGGCTCACGGTCTATGTGAGCATCGTAGCGCACAGCCGTCAAAGCCCGGCACCCCGTTGAGTTCCCGCAAGGGTGACCCGTGGCGGCCAGCCCGAGCCGACAGCGACGGACACCCTTGTCGTGCATGCACGCGCGGTCGGAGTACTCGCTGGAGCAAACCCCAGGGCAGACAGCTGAAGAAACCGTGCGATGGCGAATTACCGGCGCATGGATCCGCCGCTGGGAGGCGGGGAGCGACGCTCCAGGTGACGGAAGGTGATCCGGCCCTTGGACAGGTCGTAGGCCGACAGCTCCAGCGTCACGGCGTCGCCGGCCAGGATGCGGATGTGATGCTTGCGCATCTTGCCGCCGGTGTAGGCAATGACCTCGTGGCCGTTCTCGAGGGTGACCCGGAAGCGGGAGTCGGGCAGCACCTCGTTGACGGTGCCGCGCATCTCAATGAGCTCTTCTTTGGCCATAGGGAACCTCGTGAGGGGTGCCAGGGACCGGGCAACTCAAGTCGCCCGATGACGCCCGGCCACCGGTTGATAAATCGGCGCTCAATGCGTGAGCGCCCAGGCAACGCCTTCGTTGGCAGCGAAGCGCAAGGCGGCTTCGGCGTTCGAGAAGCGGGGTTCGAATCGCCAGACGCGATCCGTGCTCGCGGCACCCGTGCCGGAGCGAATGGACACCGAGGCGACGAAGCGGCCATCGGTATCGGTTTTGGTCATCGGTGAGACAGAAAAGCGCCCCACCTCAATGCTGTTTCTTTGCATCATCTTCTTGAGGTGTGCGCCTTGATCGGCGGGAACCGTCTTGGCGCGGTTTGGGAGGTGTGAGGGGCGATTGGCCGCGCCCCTCGACGGCAGTGGCTTGGCGATCAGAGCGCGCGGATGTTCGCGGCTTGCAGGCCCTTGGGGCCTTGCTTAACTTCGAACTCGACCTGCGCGCCTTCGGCCAGCGTGCGGAAGCCGCCGTTGTTGCGGATTTCGCTGTGGTGGGCGAACAGGTCCTTGCTGCCATCACTGGGGGTGATGAAGCCGAAGCCCTTGCCGTCGTCGAACCACTTCACGATGCCGGTTTGAGTGTTCATGGTGTTTCCTTTGAAAAAGAGGGGGTGAATATGCAAACGCACTCCGTACGCCGCCATGGCACATGGAGACAGAAACACTCAAGAACAATCAGCGGGGTGAAGCTGTAGCGAGCCGCTCGCGAGATGAGGCCTGGGGGAGACCAGCGGGGCTGCAGTAAGACCTTGGAAGAACGGTCTTGTGCGAATCTATGAGCGCGAGGATACCACAATTGCTCGGACCGGGTGGCGCCGGCACTCGCGCCACTGCGACCGGCTCCGCGCTCAGCCTGCGGGCGCGGTCTGGTCGCCCTCCCCCGCCGCGCCGGGCCAGTAGAAGCTGTCCGGCAAGGGCCGGGCACCAAAGATGGCCTGGCCCACGCGTACCACGGTGGCGCCCTCCTCGATGGCGATTTCGAAGTCGCCCGACATGCCCATGGACAGCTCGTCCGGCGCGACCCCGGCCGGCGCCTCCTGGCGCAGCCGATCGCGCAGGGCGCGCAGCCGCGCAAAGCAGTGGCGCACCCGTTCGGCCTCGCTGGAAAACAGCGCCAGTGTCATCAGCCCGCGCACGCGCAGGCCGGCGTACGCCGGCAACGCCCGCACGAAGGCCGGCACCTCCTCCGGCGCCAGGCCGTACTTGCTCGCCTCGCCCGAGGTGTTGATCTGCACGAACACGTCCAGCGCCCGCCCCTCGGCCTGCAGGCGGCGGTCCAGCGCCTCCGCCACGCGCAGGCTGTCCAGCGCCTGGAACTCGGTCGCGAAGCGCGCCACCAGCCGGGCCTTGTTGGTCTGCAGATGGCCGATGACCGACCAACGCAGGTCGGTCAGGTCCCGCATCGCCTCCCATTTGCCATGCGCTTCCTGCACCTTGTTCTCGCCCAGCATCCGGCATCCCGCGGCATGCGCCAGGCGCAGGCTGGCCTCAGGCTTGGTCTTGCTGACCGGCAGCAGGCGCACCGTGCCCGGGTCGCGGTCCGCGCGCCGGCAGGCGGCCTCGATGCGCGCGCGCACCGCCGCCAGGTTGCGGCGAAAGTCCTCCACCGTCGCGGCCTCGGGATAGCGGCCGTGCTGGTCGTGGCGGGTCTGGGTGTCGGGCGGGCGGGGCATCACGGGCGAACTCCTGAGCCAGGGGAAGAAACGGAAGCGGGGCGGGCCGGCGCATGGCGTTCGGGCTGTACCGCCACCGCGGCGGCGCGGCGCGGCAGCCGGCCATGCAGCACCGCATGCGCCAGCAGCCCGATCACCAGTCCCCAGAAGGCGCCGCCGATGCCAACCAGCTGGATGTTGGCCGCGGCGGCCAGGAAGGTGATCAGCGACGCCTCGCGCGTGCGCGCGTCAGCCAGCGCACTGGCCAGGCTGCCGCCTATCGTGCCCAGCAGCGCCAGGCCCGCCAGCGTGGTGATGAAGGTGGACGGGAAGGCCATGAACACCGCCGCCAGCGTCACCCCGAACACGCCCACCAGGATGTAGAACAGCCCGGCGGCGATGCCCGCGATCCAGCGCCGCGACGGGTCGTCGTGCGCCTCGCGGCCGGTGCAGATGGCGGCCGTGATCGCGGCGATGTTGAAGGCATGCGAGCCGAACGGTGCCATCAGCAGCGACCCCAGCCCAGTGACGGTCACGATGGGGTTGGCGCTGGTCTTGAAGCCATCGTTGCGCAGCACCAGCATGCCCGGCATGTACTGGCCGGTCAGCGTGATCAGGAACAGGGGCAGCGCCACGCTCAGCAAGGCGTTGAGCGAAAACGCCGGCGCGGTGAACACCGGCCGGGCCAGCTCCAGCCGCAGGCCCGACAGGTCCACGCGCTGCTGCAGCAGCAAGAAGGCCAGCCCCAGCACCAGGATGCCCACCACCGCGTAGCGCGCCGTGAAGCGCTTCAGCAGCACATAGGCCACGATCAGCAGCCCGGCCAGCAGCGGGTCCACGCTCACGCCCGCGAAGGCGCCGATGCCGAACTGCAGCAGGATGCCCGCCAGCAGCCCCGCCGCGACCCCGGGCGGAATGAGGCGGATCACCCGTTCGAACCAGCCCGACAGCCCCAGCGCCACGAAGGCCGCCGCCGAGATCAGGTAAGCCCCCACCGCCTCCGCATACGGCGTGCCCGCCAGCGCGGTGACCAGGAAGGCGGCCGCCGGCGTGGACCAGGCGGTGATGATGGGCTCGCGGCTCATCCAGCTCAGCAGCAGCCCGGTCACGCCCACGCCGATGGACACCGACCACACCCACGACGCCGTCAGCTCCGCGCCCAGCCCGGCCACCTTCGCGGCCTGGAACACCAGGATGAAGGTGCCGCCGTAGTTGACGATCACCGAGATCAACCCGGCCACCACCGGGTGGGCGAGGTCGCTCCAGCGCAGCGGCGCGGAGGACGATGGCGACGAGGAGGGAGCGGGTGACGGGGCAGCGTTCATGGCCCGATTTGTAGCCCCATAATGGCCGGCGGTTCCCCGCCATTTATCGCCAGGCATACCGACCAATTGTTCAAGACCGCCCAACTGGAATCCGTCAAGGCCTGGATCGGCGACCCCGCCCACGGCGCCCTGCCCCTGCACGCGCGCGTGCAGCGCGCCATCCGCCAGCTGATTCTGGACGGCGCGCTGGATGCCGGCCGTCCGCTGCCCGCCTCGCGCGCGCTGGCCGGATCGCTGGGCGTTTCGCGCGATACCGTCGAAGCGGCCTACGGCCAGCTGCATGCCGAAGGCTTCATCGAGCGCCGCGTGGGCAGCGGCAGCTTCGTGTCTGAGCGCGCGCAGCGCCTGACCGGCGGCGCCACGGCTCGGCGCGGCGGCAGCGGCCGACACGAAGCGCCGCGCCTCAGCCAGCGCGGCAGCGCGCTGTTCCACGGCGGCGGCGTGCGCGACTTCCTCGCGCCAAGCGCCTTCGCGCCGGGCGTGCCCGAAACGCGCAGCTTTCCGCTGCAGACCTGGGAGCGCCTGCAACGCCAGGTGCTCAAGGAACATGGCACGCAGGCGCTGCTGCACAGCCCGCCGCAGGGCATGGAGGCGCTGCGCGGCGCCATCGCCGACTACCTCAACCTCGAGCGCGGCGCCCGCGCCACGCCCGAGCGCGTGCTGGTGCTCACCAGCTCCCAGCAAGCCCTGACCCTGTGCGCCAACGTGCTGCTGGACCCCGGTGATCGCCTCTTCATCGAAGACCCCGCCTACCACGGCGCGCGCAAGGCCTTCGAGGCCGCCGGGCTGCAGGGCGTGCCCGTGCCGGTGGACGCCGACGGCCTGCGCGCCGACCTGCTGCGCCGCGCCGCCGCCCGGCCCGGCGAATCCGCCCGCGCCGTGTTCCTGACGCCCTCGCACCAGTTCCCCACCGGGGCCACGCTGGCGCTGGACCGGCGCCTGGCCATCATCGAATGGGCCCGCGAGCACCAGGGCTGGATCATCGAGGACGACTACGACAGCGAGTTCCACTACGCCGGCAAGCCCACCGCCTGCCTGCAGGGGCTGGACCCGCAGGAGCGCACCCTCTACATCGGCACCTTCACCAAGTCCCTCTTCCCCGGCCTGCGCATCGCCTACATGCTGCTGCCGCCGGCGCTGGTGGCGCCCATGACCGTGGCCCGCACCCTGATGGACGGGCACAGCGCGCCCATCCCGCAGCTCACGCTGGCGCGCTTCATCGAGGGCGGCCACTTCGGCGCCCATGTGCGCCATCTGCGCGCCGTCTATGCCGAACGGCGCGACGTGCTGGCGCGGCTGCTGCGCCAGCACCTGGCCGGCGTGCTCGAGCCGCGCGTGCCGGCGGGCGGGCTGCAGATGCCCTGCCTCTTTGTCCGCGACCTCCCCGAGCGCGAAGCGCTGGACGCCGCGCGCCGCGCCGGCATCGACCTGCTGGGCCTCAGCGCGCTGTACGCCACCAGCCGGCGCCAGGCCGGCTTCCTGATGGGCTTCGCCGCCCATGCCCCCTACGAACTGGACGCCGCCGTCCGCAAACTCGCGCAGGTGCTACGAACGCTGGACCGCCCGCGGGCGCGCTAGCTAGTCACTAACTCGTGGCATCGGTGCTGCCCTGCGCCGCGTCTTCCGCCGCCAGCTGCGACAGGCAGCGCAAGAGCGGGCCGTATCCCTTAGGCCACGTCGGCTGATTGGCGCTTGGGGCAATCAAGCAATACTTCCAAAAACTTAGACTGACAAGCACATCACAACAGGCTGCGAAAGGGCCGCTTTGGGCACTCCCCGTTTACACATCGAACAGCTCCGCGCAGAGCATTTGCCTGAGCTCGCGGTGCTACTCCGCCATCATGCGGTTTACGAACACATTGGCGGGATTCCTACGACCGAGGACTTCATCCTCGACCGAGAGCGAGCTCTCCGTGGGCCGGGCGCATCGAGACGAAACGAGCGCTGGCTCAACTTCCTTGTGCGAGAGCGAACGACACGGCAGATGCTTGGGCGCCTGGAGGCAACACTGCACGACTCCATCGCCGAAGTCGCCTTTCTGTTCAGCCCAACCTTCTGGGGCCACGGCTTTGCGCAGGAGGCGCTGGCCTGGATGCATACCGAGATTCAGCACTCCTACGGCATTGCAAGCTTCTGGGCGACCACCATTCCCGAGAACAAAAAATGCCAAAGCCTGCTTCAACGTGGCGGTTACACGCAAGTCCACACAGGAGCGCCTGTGCTGTACAGCTATGAAGCCGGGGACCTCGTATTCCACCTGCGTGGTCCTGGGCTGGGTCGTTCACGTCGAAGAAGCGCTGCCCCATGCGGTCGGCATAGCCGATGTAGCTGCCGCCGGCTGGCAACTCGGCATTGAAGGCCAGGGGGCCATTCAAACGGCGAAGCTCACCCACAGGGGCAGTCCCGGCCAGACCCATGATTTCCGTTCCCGAGTCGCCACCCTTCCAAAGCGTCGGCAGTCCGGACCAGGAGCCTCCGCCCGCAGGGTCCGCATAGCTCATTTCCGGCAGCGCATAAGTCCCGCTGCCCAGCACGCCCGCAGTGTTCTCACTGCCCGCGAAGTACGGCAACGACACCCTCAGGCTTTCCAGTCCTTGGGAATTCAGGGGTGACAGCTTCCCGATCGGCTCAGCCTGGAACGGCTTCACATCCATCGAGCTACCGTCGCCGAGCGTCTTGATGCTCGGACTCGCCAAGCTTTCGCCCAACGCACTCCCCACCCCAACCTCATGCGTCCGCGTGGGCGCGGACCCGGCGCTTGGACCGCGCCTGCACGAGGTCGGCCCCCGCAGCGCTGCGGCAACCCGCCTGGGGGCGGGTGCGCCTTCGCGTCAGCATCGGCGCCTGCCGCTGCTGCCCGCCGTCCTTCGGCGGCGGCTCCTTTCACCCATCCCCCGCCTTCCCGCCAGCGGCAAGGAGCGAGTCGCCCTCTGCCGTCAGCGGTGCCAGGCCCTCAACGGCCAGGCACCGCACACGGCGAGCGTCCTTCGGCGTGATGCCGCTTCAAGGCCGAGCCCTGCGGGTGGCCTCACGGCCAGCCTTGACCCGGCTGCACGCCGCAGGAAGCA